>CAVSFD010000002.1:565000-4802620 GCA_963727175.1 uncultured Spirochaetota bacterium | reverse complement strand
AAGCGATTACACAGCACCGGCAAGCATCCTGGTCCCGGCGGGCAGCTTAACCGCCACGGGTACGGTAACGCGGGTGGATGACGCGCTTAACGAAGGCGCTGAGACTATTACGATAGACATAGACACGGTCACGAACGGCACGGAAGGGGCGCCGAACCAGGCCAGTGTAACGATAAACGACGACGACGGGCAGCCGAGTGTCTCGATCGCGGTGAACAACGCCTCCATAGATGAGGACGGCGCACCGAACACCACGTCGACGATAACCGCGACATTGTCTGCCCTCTCGGGCCAGGACGTGACGGTGAACCTGGCCTACACCGGAAGCGCGACGATTGTGAGCGATTACACGGCACCGGCGTCGATCCTGGTCCCGGCGGGCAGCTTAACCGCCACGGGCACGGTAACGCGGGTGGATGACGCGCTGAACGAAGGCGCTGAGACTATTACGATAGACATAGACACGGTCACGAACGGCACGGAAGGGGCGCCGAACCAGGCCAGTGTAACGATAAACGACGACGACGGGCAGCCAAGCGTGTCCATCGCGGTGAACAACGCAAGTATCGATGAAGACGGCGCACCGAACACCACGTCGACGATAACCGCGACATTGTCCGCCATCTCGGGCCAGGACGTGACGGTGAACCTGGCCTACACCGGAAGCGCGACGATTGTGTCGGATTACACGGCACCGGCAAGCATCCTGGTCCCGGCGGGCAGCTTAACCGCCACGGGCACGGTCACGCGGGTGGACGACGCCCTTAACGAAGGCGCGGAGACTATTACGATAGACATAGACACGGTCACGAACGGCACGGAAGGGGCGCCGAACCAGGCCAGTGTAACGATAAACGATGACGACGGGCAGCCAAGCGTGTCCATCGCGGTGAACAACGCCTCCATAGACGAGGACGGTGTGCCCAACACCACGTCGACGATCACGGCGACATTGTCCGCCATCTCCGGCCAGGACGTGACGGTGAACCTGGCCTACACCGGAAGCGCGACGATCGTGTCGGATTACACGGCACCGGCAAGCATCCTGGTCCCGGCGGGCAGCTTAACCGCCACGGGCACGGTAACGCGGGTGGATGACGCGCTGAACGAAGGGGCAGAAACGATTACGATAGACATAGACACGGTCACGAACGGCACGGAAGGGGCGCCGAACCAGGCCAGTGTAACGATAAACGATGACGACGGGCAGCCAAGCGTGTCCATCGCGGTGAACAACGCCTCCATAGACGAGGACGGTGTGCCGAACACCACCTCGACGATCACCGCGACATTGTCCGCCATCTCCGGCCAGGACGTGACGGTGAACCTGGCCTACACCGGAAGCGCGACGATCGTGTCGGATTACACGGCACCGGCGTCGATCCTGGTCCCGGCGGGAAGCCTCACTGCTACCGGCACGGTAACGCGGGTGGATGACGCCCTTAACGAAGGCGCGGAGACTATTACGATAGACATAGACACGGTCACGAACGGCACGGAAGGCGCGCCGAACCAGGCCAGTGTAACGATAAACGACGACGACGCGCAGCCAAGCGTGTCGATCGCGGTGAACAACGCAAGTATCGACGAAGACGGCGCACCGAACACCACCTCCACGATCACCGCGACCCTGTCCGCCATCTCCGGCCAGGACGTGACCGTGAACCTGGCCTACACGGGAAGCGCGACGATTGTGTCGGATTACACGGCACCGGCGTCGATCCTGGTCCCGGCGGGCAGCTTAACCGCCACGGGCACGGTAACGCGGGTGGATGACGCGCTGAACGAAGGCGCTGAGACTATTACGATAGACATAGACACGGTCACGAACGGCACGGAAGGGGCGCCGAACCAGGCCAGTGTAGCGATAAACGACGACGACGCGCAGCCGAGTGTCTCGATCGCGGTGAACAACGCAAGTATCGATGAGGACGGCGCACCGAACACCACCTCGACGATAACCGCGACCCTGTCCGCCATCTCCGGCCAGGACGTGACCGTGAACCTGGCCTACACCGGAAGCGCGACGATTGTATCGGATTACACGGCACCGGCGTCAATCCTCGTCCCGGCCGGTTCACTCACTGCTACCGGCACGGTAACGCGGGTGGATGACGCCCTTAACGAAGGCGCGGAAACGATTACGATAGACATAGACACGGTCACGAACGGCACGGAAGGGGCGCCGAACCAGGCCAGTGTAGCGATAAACGACGACGACGCGCAGCCGAGCGTCTCGATCGCGGTGAACAACGCAAGTATTGACGAAGATGGCGCACCGAACACCACCTCCACGATCACGGCGACATTGTCCGCCATCTCGGGCCAGGACGTGACGGTGAACCTGGCCTACACGGGAAGCGCGACGATCGTAAGCGATTACACGGCACCGGCATCGATCCTGGTCCCGGCCGGTTCACTCACTGCTACCGGCACGGTGACACGGGTGGATGACGCGCTGAACGAAGGCGCGGAGACTATTACGATAGACATAGACACGGTCACGAACGGCACGGAAGGGGCGCCGAACCAGGCCAGTGTAGCGATAAACGACGACGACGGGCAGCCGAGTGTCTCGATCGCGGTGAACAACGCCTCCATAGACGAGGATGGTATGCCCAACACCACGTCGACGATAACGGCGACATTGTCCGCCATCTCGGGCCAGGACGTGACCGTGAACCTCGCGTACACCGGAAGCGCGACGATTGTAAGCGATTACACGGCACCGGCAAGCATCCTGGTCCCGGCGGGCAGCTTAACCGCCACGGGCACGGTGACACGGGTGGATGACGCGCTGAACGAAGGCGCGGAGACTATTACGATAGACATAGACACGGTCACGAACGGCACGGAAGGGGCGCCGAACCAGGCCAGTGTAGCGATAAACGACGACGACGCGGCTCCGAGTGTCTCGATCGCGGTGAACAACGCAAGTATCGATGAGGACGGCGCACCGAACACCACCTCCACGATTACCGCGACATTGTCCGCCATATCGGGCCAGGACGTGACGGTGAACCTCGCGTACACCGGAAGCGCGACGATTGTGAGCGATTACACGGCACCGGCAAGCATCCTGGTCCCGGCGGGCAGCTTAACCGCTACGGGCACGGTAACGCGGGTTGATGACGCGCTGAACGAAGGCGCGGAGACTATTACGATAGACATAGACACGGTCACGAACGGCACGGAAGGGGCGCCGAACCAGGCCAGTGTAGCGATAAACGACGACGACGGGCAGCCGAGTGTCTCGATCGCGGTGAACAACGCCTCCATAGACGAGGATGGTGTGCCCAACACCACGTCGACGATAACGGCGACATTGTCCGCCATCTCGGGCCAGGACGTGACCGTGAACCTCGCGTACACCGGAAGCGCGACGATTGTAAGCGATTACACGGCACCGGCGTCGATCCTGGTCCCGGCCGGCAGCTTAACCGCCACGGGCACGGTCACGCGGGTGGACGACGCCCTGAACGAAGGCGCGGAGACTATTACGATAGACATAGACACGGTCACGAACGGCACGGAAGGGGCGCCGAACCAGGCCAGTGTAGCGATAAACGACGACGACGCGGCTCCGAGTGTCTCGATCGCGGTGAACAACGCAAGTATCGATGAAGACGGCGCACCGAACACCACCTCCACGATCACGGCGACATTGTCCGCCATCTCGGGCCAGGACGTGACGGTGAACCTGGCCTACACCGGAAGCGCGACGATTGTGAGCGATTACACGGCACCGGCAAGCATCCTGGTCCCGGCGGGCAGCTTAACCGCCACGGGCACGGTCACGCGGGTGGACGACGCGCTGAACGAAGGCGCGGAAACGATTACGATAGACATAGACACGGTCACGAACGGCACGGAAGGCGCGCCGAACCAGGCCAGTGTAACGATAAACGACGACGACGGGCAGCCGAGTGTCTCGATCGCGGTGAACAACGCAAGTATTGACGAAGATGGCGCACCGAACACCACCTCGACGATCACGGCGACATTGTCCGCCATCTCCGGCCAGGACGTGACGGTGAACCTGGCCTACACCGGAAGCGCGACGATTGTGTCGGATTACACGGCACCGGCGTCAATCCTGGTCCCGGCCGGTTCACTCACTGCTACCGGCACGGTAACGCGGGTGGATGATGCCCTGAACGAAGGCGCGGAGACTATTACGATAGACATAGACACGGTCACCAACGGCACGGAAGGGGCGCCGAACCAGGCCAGTGTAACGATAAACGACGACGACGCGGCTCCGAGTGTCTCGATCGCGGTGAACAACGCAAGTATCGATGAAGACGGCGCACCGAACACCACGTCGACGATTACCGCGACCCTGTCTGCCATCTCGGGCCAGGACGTGACCGTGAACCTGGCCTACACGGGAAGCGCGACGATCGTATCGGATTACACGGCTCCGGCGTCGATACTCGTCCCGGCCGGTTCACTCACTGCCACAGGCACGGTGACCAGGGTGGATGACGCGCTGAACGAAGGCGCGGAGACTATTACGATAGACATAGACACGGTCACGAACGGCACGGAAGGGGCGCCGAACCAGGCCAGTGTAGCGATAAACGACGACGACGCGCAGCCGAGTGTCTCGATCGCGGTGAACAACGCCTCCATAGACGAAGATGGCGCACCCAACACCACCTCTACGATAACCGCGACCTTGTCTGCCATCTCGGGCCAGGACGTGACGGTGAACCTGGCCTACACCGGAAGCGCGACGATTGTGTCGGATTACACGGCACCGGCAAGCATCCTGGTCCCGGCGGGCAGCTTAACCGCCACGGGCACGGTCACGCGGGTGGATGATGCCCTGAACGAAGGCGCTGAGACTATTACGATAGACATAGACACGGTCACGAACGGCACGGAAGGGGCGCCGAATCAGGCCAGTGTAACGATAAACGACGACGACGGGCAGCCAAGCGTGTCCATCGCGGTGAACAACGCAAGTATCGATGAGGACGGCGCACCGAACACGACCTCCACGATAACGGCGACATTGTCCGCCATCTCGGGCCAGGACGTGACGGTGAACCTGGCCTACACCGGAAGCGCGACGATTGTGTCGGATTACACGGCACCGGCGTCGATCCTCGTCCCGGCAGGCAGCTTAACAGCCACGGGCACGGTAACGCGGGTGGATGACGCCCTGAACGAAGGCGCTGAGACTATTACGATAGACATAGACACGGTCACGAACGGCACGGAAGGGGCGCCGAACCAGGCCAGTGTAGCGATAAACGACGACGACGCGGCTCCGAGCGTGTCCATCGCGGTGAACAACGCAAGTATTGACGAAGATGGCGCACCGAACACCACCTCTACGATAACCGCGACCTTGTCTGCCATCTCGGGCCAGGACGTGACGGTGAACCTGGCCTACACCGGAAGCGCGACGATCGTATCGGATTACACGGCACTGGCAAGCATCCTGGTCCCGGCGGGTTCACTCACTGCTACCGGCACGGTAACGCGGGTGGATGACGCGCTGAACGAAGGCGCGGAAACGATTACGATAGACATAGACACGGTCACGAACGGCACGGAAGGCGCGCCGAACCAGGCCAGTGTAACGATAAACGACGACGACGGGCAGCCGAGTGTCTCGATCGCGGTGAACAACGCAAGTATTGACGAAGATGGCGCACCGAACACCACCTCGACGATCACGGCGACATTGTCCGCCATCTCCGGCCAGGACGTGACGGTGAACCTGGCCTACACCGGAAGCGCGACGATTGTGTCGGATTACACGGCACCGGCGTCGATCCTGGTCCCGGCGGGCAGCTTAACCGCCACGGGCACGGTAACGCGGGTTGATGACGCGCTTAACGAAGGCGCGGAAACGATTACGATAGACATAGACACGGTCACGAACGGCACGGAAGGGGCGCCGAACCAGGCCAGTGTAACGATAAACGACGACGACGGGCAGCCAAGCGTGTCGATCGCGGTGAACAACGCAAGTATCGATGAAGACGGCGCACCGAACACCACGTCGACGATAACGGCGACATTGTCCGCCATCTCCGGCCAGGACGTGACGGTGAACCTGGCCTACACCGGAAGCGCGACGATTGTGTCGGATTACACGGCACCGGCATGCATCCTGGTCCCGGCGGGCAGCTTAACCGCCACGGGCACGGTAACGCGGGTGGATGACGCGCTGAACGAAGGCGCGGAGACTATTACGATAGACATAGACACGGTCACGAACGGCACGGAAGGGGCGCCGAACCAGGCCAGTGTAGCGATAAACGACGACGACGCGCAGCCAAGTGTCTCGATCGCGGTGAACAACGCAAGTATAGATGAAGACGGCGCACCGAACACCACGTCGACGATCACCGCGACATTGTCCGCCATCTCCGGCCAGGACGTGACGGTGAACCTGGCCTACACCGGAAGCGCGACGATTGTGTCGGATTACACGGCACCGGCAGTCGATCCTGGTCCCGGCGGGCAGCTTAACCGCCACGGGCACGGTAACGCGGGTGGATGACGCGCTGAACGAAGGCGCTGAGACTATTACGATAGACATAGACACGGTCACGAACGGCACGGAAGGGGCGCCGAACCAGGCCAGTGTAACGATAAACGACGACGACGCGGCAGCCGAGTGTCTCGATCGCGGTGAACAACGCCTCCATAGATGAAGACGGCGCGCCGAACACCACCTCCACGATCACCGCGACCTTGTCCGCCATCTCCGGCCAGGACGTGACGGTGAACCTGGCCTACACCGGAAGCGCGACGATTGTGTCGGATTACACGGCACCGGCGTGCATCCTGGTCCCGGCGGGAAGCCTCACTGCTACCGGCACGGTAACGCGGGTGGATGACGCGCTGAACGAAGGCGCGGAGACTATTACGATAGACATAGACACGGTCACGAACGGCACGGAAGGGGCGCCGAACCAGGCCAGTGTAACGATAAACGACGACGACGCGCAGCCAAGCGTGTCGATCGCGGTGAACAACGCAAGTATCGATGAAGACGGCGCACCGAACACCACCTCCACGATAACCGCGACCCTGTCCGCCATCTCGGGCCAGGACGTGACGGTGAACCTGGCCTACACCGGAAGCGCGACGATCGTGTCGGATTACACGGCACCGGCATCGATCCTGGTCCCGGCGGGCAGCTTAACCGCTACGGGCACGGTAACGCGGGTGGATGACGCGCTGAACGAAGGCGCTGAGACTATTACGATAGACATAGACACGGTCACGAACGGCACGGAAGGGGCGCCGAACCAGGCCAGTGTAACGATAAACGACGACGACGGGCAGCCAAGCGTCTCGATCGCGGTGAACAACGCAAGTATCGATGAAGACGGCGCACCGAACACCACGTCGACGATCACGGCGACCCTGTCCGCCATCTCCGGCCAGGACGTGACGGTGAACCTGGCCTACACCGGAAGCGCGACGATTGTGTCGGATTACACGGCACCGGCGTCAATCCTGGTCCCGGCGGGTCAGCTTAACCGCCACCGGCACGGTAACGCGGGTGGATGACGCCCTTAACGAAGGCGCGGAAACGATTACGATAGACATAGACACGGTCACGAACGGCACGGAAGGGGCGCCGAACCAGGCCAGTGTAGCGATAAACGACGACGACGCGGCTCCGAGCGTCTCGATCGCGGTGAACAACGCCTCCATAGACGAGGACGGTGCGCCCAACACCACCTCCACGATCACCGCGACCTTGTCCGCCATCTCGGGCCAGGACGTGACGGTGAACCTGGCCTACACCGGAAGCGCGACGATTGTGTCGGATTACACGGCACCGGCAAGCATCCTGGTCCCGGCGGGTCAGCTTACCGCCACGGGCACGGTAACGCGGGTGGATGACGCGCTTAACGAAGGCGCTGAGACTATTACGATAGACATAGACACGGTCACGAACGGCACGGAAGGGGCGCCGAACCAGGCCAGTGTAACGATAAACGACGACGACGCGGCTCCGAGTGTCTCGATCGCGGTGAACAACGCCTCCATAGATGAGGACGGCGCACCGAACACCACCTCGACGATAACGGCGACCCTGTCCGCCATCTCGGGCCAGGACGTGACGGTGAACCTGGCCTACACCGGAAGCGCGACGATTGTAAGCGATTACACGGCACCGGCAAGCATCCTGGTCCCGGCGGGCAGCCTAACCGCCACGGGCACGGTAACGCGGGTGGATGACGCGCTTAACGAAGGCGCGGAAACGATTACGATAGACATAGACACGGTCACGAACGGCACGGAAGGGGCGCCGAACCAGGCCAGTGTAACGATAAACGACGACGACGCGGCACCGAGTGTCTCGATCGCGGTGAACAACGCAAGTATCGATGAAGACGGCGCACCGAACACCACCTCCACGATAACCGCGACATTGTCCGCCATCTCGGGCCAGGACGTGACGGTGAACCTGGCCTACACCGGAAGCGCGACGATTGTGTCGGATTACACGGCACCGGCGTCGATCCTCGTCCCGGCCGGCAGCTTAACCGCCACGGGCACGGTAACGCGGGTGGATGACGCGCTGAACGAAGGCGCGGAGACTATTACGATAGACATAGACACGGTCACGAACGGCACGGAAGGGGCGCCGAACCAGGCCAGTGTAACGATAAACGACGACGACGGGCAGCCGAGCGTGTCCATCGCGGTGAACAACGCCTCCATAGACGAGGACGGCGCACCGAACACCACGTCGACGATAACGGCGACCCTGTCCGCCATCTCCGGCCAGGACGTGACGGTGAACCTCGCCTACACCGGAAGCGCGACGATTGTGTCGGATTACACGGCACCGGCATCGATCCTGGTCCCGGCGGGCAGCTTAACCGCCACGGGCACGGTAACGCGGGTGGATGACGCGCTGAACGAAGGCGCGGAGACTATTACGATAGACATAGACACGGTCACGAACGGCACGGAAGGGGCGCCGAACCAGGCCAGTGTAGCGATAAACGACGACGACGGGCAGCCAAGCGTGTCCATCGCGGTGAACAACGCAAGTATCGATGAAGACGGCGCACCGAACACCACCTCCACGATTACGGCGACCTTGTCCGCCATCTCGGGCCAGGACGTGACGGTGAACCTGGCCTACACCGGAAGCGCGACGATTGTGTCCGATTACACGGCACCGGCAAGCATCCTGGTCCCGGCGGGCAGCTTAACCGCCACGGGCACGGTCACGCGGGTGGATGACGCGCTGAACGAAGGCGCGGAAACGATTACGATAGACATAGACACGGTCACGAACGGCACGGAAGGGGCGCCGAACCAGGCCAGTGTAACGATAAACGACGACGACGCGCAGCCAAGTGTCTCGATCGCGGTGAACAACGCAAGTATCGATGAAGACGGCGCACCGAACACCACGTCGACGATCACCGCGACATTGTCCGCCATCTCCGGCCAGGACGTGACGGTGAACCTGGCCTACACCGGAAGCGCGACGATTGTGTCGGATTACACGGCACCGGCGTGGATCCTGGTCCCGGCGGGTAGCCTCACCGCTACCGGCACGGTAACGCGGGTGGATGACGCCCTGAACGAAGGCGCGGAGACTATTACGATAGACATAGACACGGTCACGAACGGCACGGAAGGGGCGCCGAACCAGGCCAGTGTAACGATAAACGACGACGACGCGCAGCCGAGTGTCTCGATCGCGGTGAACAACGCAAGTATAGATGAAGACGGCGCACCGAACACCACGTCGACGATTACCGCGACATTGTCCGCCATCTCGGGCCAGGACGTGACGGTGAACCTGGCCTACACCGGAAGCGCGACGATTGTGTCGGATTACACGGCACCGGCATCGATCCTGGTCCCGGCCGGGCAGCTTAACCGCCACGGGCACGGTAACGCGGGTGGATGACGCGCTGAACGAAGGCGCTGAGACTATTACGATAGACATAGACACGGTCACGAACGGCACGGAAGGGGCGCCGAACCAGGCCAGTGTAACGATAAACGACGACGACGCGCAGCCGAGTGTCTCGATCGCGGTGAACAACGCAAGTATAGATGAAGACGGCGCACCGAACACCACGTCGACGATCACCGCGACATTGTCCGCCATCTCGGGCCAGGACGTGACGGTGAACCTGGCCTACACCGGAAGCGCGACGATTGTGTCGGATTACACGGCACCGGCATCGATCCTGGTCCCGGCGGGCAGCTTAACCGCCACGGGCACGGTAACGCGGGTGGATGACGCGCTGAACGAAGGCGCTGAGACTATTACGATAGACATAGACACGGTCACGAACGGCACGGAAGGGGCGCCGAACCAGGCCAGTGTAGCGATAAACGACGACGACGCGCAGCCGAGTGTCTCCATCGCGGTGAACAACGCAAGTATAGATGAAGACGGCGCACCGAACACCACCTCCACGATCACCGCGACCCTGTCCGCCATCTCCGGCCAGGACGTGACGGTGAACCTGGCGTACACCGGAAGCGCGACGATCGTGTCGGATTACACGGCACCGGCGTCGATCCTGGTCCCGGCGGGAAGCCTCACTGCTACCGGCACGGTAACGCGGGTGGATGACGCACTTAACGAAGGCGCTGAGACTATTACGATAGACATAGACACGGTCACGAACGGCACGGAAGGAGCGCCGAACCAGGCCAGTGTAACGATAAACGACGACGACGCGCAGCCAAGCGTCTCGATCGCGGTGAACAACGCAAGTATCGATGAAGACGGCGCACCGAACACCACGTCGACGATTACCGCGACATTGTCCGCCATCTCGGGCCAGGACGTGACGGTGAACCTGGCCTACACCGGAAGCGCGACGATCGTGTCGGATTACACGGCACCGGCGTCGATCCTGGTCCCGGCGGGAAGCCTCACTGCTACCGGCACGGTAACGCGGGTGGATGACGCACTTAACGAAGGCGCTGAGACTATTACGATAGACATAGACACGGTCACGAACGGCACGGAAGGAGCGCCGAACCAGGCCAGTGTAACGATAAACGACGACGACGCGCAGCCAAGCGTCTCGATCGCGGTGAACAACGCAAGTATCGATGAAGACGGCGCACCGAACACCACGTCGACGATCACGGCGACCCTGTCCGCCATCTCCGGCCAGGACGTGACGGTGAACCTGGCCTACACCGGAAGCGCGACGATTGTATCGGATTACACGGCACCGGCGTCAATCCTCGTCCCGGCGGGCAGCTTAACCGCCACGGGCACGGTAACGCGGGTGGATGACGCCCTTAACGAAGGCGCTGAGACTATTACGATAGACATAGACACGGTCACGAACGGCACGGAAGGGGCGCCGAACCAGGCCAGTGTAGCGATAAACGACGACGACGGGCAGCCGAGTGTCTCGATCGCGGTGAACAACGCAAGTATAGATGAAGACGGCGCACCGAACACCACGTCGACGATTACCGCGACATTGTCCGCCATCTCGGGCCAGGACGTGACGGTGAACCTGGCCTACACGGGAAGCGCGACGATTGTGTCGGATTACACGGCACCGGCGTCGATCCTGGTCCCGGCGGGCAGCTTAACCGCCACGGGCACGGTAACGCGGGTGGATGACGCGCTGAACGAAGGCGCTGAGACTATTACGATAGACATAGACACGGTCACGAACGGCACGGAAGGGGCGCCGAACCAGGCCACGGTGACGATAAACGACGACGACGCTCAGCCCTCTGTCTCGATCGCGGTGAACAACGCAAGTATCGATGAAGACGGCGCACCGAACACCACCTCCACGATCACCGCGACCCTGTCCGCCATCTCCGGCCAGGACGTGACGGTGAACCTGGCGTACACCGGAAGCGCGACGATCGTGTCGGATTACACGGCACCGGCGTCGATCCTGGTCCCGGCGGGAAGCCTCACTGCTACCGGCACGGTAACGCGGGTGGATGACGCACTTAACGAAGGCGCTGAGACTATTACGATAGACATAGACACGGTCACGAACGGCACGGAAGGAGCGCCGAACCAGGCCAGTGTAACGATAAACGACGACGACGCGCAGCCAAGCGTCTCGATCGCGGTGAACAACGCAAGTATCGATGAAGACGGCGCACCGAACACCACCTCCACGATCACCGCGACCCTGTCCGCCATCTCCGGCCAGGACGTGACGGTGAACCTGGCGTACACCGGAAGCGCGACGATCGTGTCGGATTACACGGCACCGGCGTCGATCCTGGTCCCGGCGGGAAGCCTCACTGCTACCGGCACGGTAACGCGGGTGGATGACGCACTTAACGAAGGCGCGGAAACGATAACGATAGACATAGACACGGTCACGAACGGCACGGAAGGGGCGCCGAACCAGGCCAGTGTAACGATAAACGACGACGACGCGCAGCCGAGCGTGTCCATCGCGGTGAACAACGCCTCCATAGACGAGGACGGCGCACCGAACACCACGTCGACGATAACCGCGACCCTGTCCGCCATCTCGGGCCAGGACGTGACGGTGAACCTCGCGTACACCGGAAGCGCGACGATTGTGTCGGATTACACGGCACCGGCGTCGATCCTGGTCCCGGCCGGTTCACTCACTGCTACCGGCACGGTAACGCGGGTGGATGACGCGCTGAACGAAGGCGCTGAGACTATTACGATAGACATAGACACGGTCACGAACGGCACGGAAGGGGCGCCGAACCAGGCCAGTGTAGCGATAAACGACGACGACGCGCAGCCAAGCGTGTCCATCGCGGTGAACAACGCAAGTATAGATGAAGACGGCGCACCGAACACCACCTCCACGATCACGGCGACCCTGTCCGCCCTCTCGGGCCAGGACGTGACGGTGAACCTGGCCTACACCGGAAGCGCGACGATCGTGTCGGATTACACGGCACCGGCAAGCATCCTGGTCCCGGCGGGCAGCTTAACCGCCACGGGCACGGTAACGCGGGTGGATGATGCCCTGAACGAAGGCGCGGAGACTATTACGATAGACATAGACACGGTCACGAACGGCACGGAAGGGGCGCCGAACCAGGCCAGTGTAGCGATAAACGACGACGACGCGCAGCCGAGCGTGTCCATCGCGGTGAACAACGCCTCCATAGACGAGGACGGCGCACCGAACACCACGTCGACGATAACCGCGACCCTGTCCGCCATCTCCGGCCAGGACGTGACGGTGAACCTGGCCTACACCGGAAGCGCGACGATCGTAAGCGATTACACGGCACCGGCGTCGATCCTGGTCCCGGCGGGAAGCCTCACTGCTACCGGCACGGTAACGCGGGTGGATGACGCACTGAACGAAGGCGCTGAGACTATTACGATAGACATAGACACGGTCACGAACGGCACGGAAGGGGCGCCGAACCAGGCCAGTGTAGCGATAAACGACGACGACGCGGCTCCGAGCGTGTCCATCGCGGTGAACAACGCAAGTATCGATGAAGACGGCGCACCCAACACCACCTCGACGATCACGGCGACCCTGTCCGCCATATCGGGCCAGGACGTGACGGTGAACCTGGCGTACACCGGAAGCGCGACGATTGTGTCGGATTACACGGCACCGGCAAGCATCCTGGTCCCGGCGGGCAGCTTAACCGCCACGGGCACGGTAACGCGGGTGGATGACGCGCTGAACGAAGGCGCGGAGACTATTACGATAGACATAAACACGGTCACGAACGGCACGGAAGGGGCGCCGAACCAGGCCAGTGTAGCGATAAACGACGACGACGCACAGCCAAGCGTATCCCTGTCCGGCGGTACTTCGATAGCTGAAAACGGAGGAACAGCGACGATTACAGCGACCCTCTCTGCAGCGTCAGGCCTGCCGGTAACAGTGAACCTGATCTTCAGCGGAAGTGCGACCCTGGCATCTGATTACACCCGGTCTGATACGGTCATAACGATCCCTGCCGGCAGCATGACGGGCACGGTAACCATAACGGGAGTGGATGACCTTATTGATGAAAGTGACGAAACAGTCCTGGTAGACATAGATACGGTCACCAACGGAACGGAAAACGGCATACAGCAGCAGTCGGTGACAATAACCGATGACGACTCTGCCCCGACGGTGACCCTGTCTGGCGGCGCTTCAATAGCTGAAAATGGCGGAGTAGCGACGATTACAGCGACACTATCCACCATTTCAGGATTGCCGGTAACGGTAACGCTACTGTATGGCGGCTCAGCAACGGGCGGCACGGACTACACGGCCAGCGGCGCCTCAATCCTGATCCCTGCCGGCAGCCTGACAGGCACGGTAACCATAACGGGAGTGGATGACCTTATTGATGAAAATGACGAAACAGTCCTGGTAGACATAGACACGGTCACCAACGGCACGGAAAACGGCATACAGCAGCAGACGGTGACGATAACCGACGATGATGCGCAGCCCAGTGTATCCCTGTCCGGCGGCGCTTCGATAGCTGAAAACGGAGGAACAGCGACGATTACAGCGACCCTCTCTGCAGCGTCAGGCCTGCCGGTAACAGTGAACCTGATCTTCAGCGGAACTGCGACAGTAACCTCTGATTACACCCGGTCTGATACGGTCATAACGATACCGGCGGGAAGCCTGACGGGCACGGTGACCATAACGGGCGTGGATGATCTTATTGATGAAAGTGACGAAACCGTTCTGGTAGACATTGACACGGTCACCAACGGTACGGAAAACGGAATACAGCAGCAGACGGTGACGATTCTTGACGACGATACTTCACCATCGGTGACCATCAACCAGGCCTCCGGGCAACCGGATCCGACCGGCTCACTGCCCATATCATTCACAGTGGTATTCAGCAAAGCAATTAATCCGGCAACGTTTACCAGTACGGATATTACCCAGAGCGGCAGCGGAACGGCGAGCGGTATAACCTGGAGCACGCCGACAACCTCAGACAATATCACGTGGACCGTACAGGCCACGGCAGTGACGGTACAGGGCACGGTGGTTCCGATCATTGCTGCCGGAGCGGTGCAGGATCCAGGCGGAAACGGGAATACGGCATCCACCTCGACTGACAACAGCGTTCTGTATGAGACCGGTGCGCCGAGCGTGACCATCAACCAGGCTGTGGGTCAGGCCGATCCGACCAATACAGTGCCGATATCCTTCACGGTGGTGTTCAGTGAAGCGATCAATCCATCGACATTTACCAGCGCGGATATTACCCAGGACGGCAGCGGAACGGCGAGCGGTATAACCTGGAGCACGCCGACAACCTCAGACAATATCACGTGGACCGTACAGGCCACGGCAGTGACGGTGCAGGGCACGGTGGTTCCGATCATAGCCGCCGGCGCCGTACAGGACCCTGCCGGCAACGGGAATACGGCGTCCACCTCGACTGACAACAGCGTTCTTTATGACGCGACGCCGCCCACCGTGGCAATAACGTCATCGGTGACAAGTCCGACCAGGACATCGCCCTTCACGGTTACCTTCTCCTTCAGCGAATCCGTGACCGGCTTCGATGCGTCGGATGTAACGGTCGGAAACGGTTCAAAAGGCACCTTCACGCAGACCGGACCGACGACTTATACACTGGTGATAACACCGACTGCACAGGGAGCGGTAACCGTGGATGTTGGCGCGGGCGCGGCACAGGATGCGGCGGGGAACGGCAATACCGCAGCGACCCAGATGAGCATAACCTATGATTCCGTTGTACCGACGGTGGCCATCAACCAGGCCGTGGGGCAGAACGACCCGGTCGATGTCCTCCCGGTTAATTTCACGGTGATATTCAGCGAGGCGATTAATCCTTCGACCTTCAGTGCCGGCGATATCCATCAAAACGGCTCCGCGAGTGGCATCACTTGGTCGCTATCAACCTCGGATAATATAACTTGGACACTTTCAGCGACAGCGGTGACCACTCCGGGGACATTAATTCCATCGATGTCAGCGAGCGCCGTTCAGGATGCCGCAGGAAATAACAGCGCCGCGTCAACTTCAACGGACAACAATGTTACCTATGACCCGACGCCGCCGACAGTCATCCTCTCCGCCAGTCAGACGAGCCTGTACGAAAACGGCGGCCAATCAACGGTAACGGCCACACTGTCCAAGCTGTCATCAAACACGGTAACGGTGAACCTCTCATTCTCCGGGACCGCGACGAACGTCACGGATTATACTGCATCTTCGACAAGCATTGTCATCAACCCCGGCAGTCTGTCGAACACCATGACGATCACATCGGTCGCCGACGTGGCCGTGGAGGGCAGCGAAACAGTTGTTGTCGATATCAGTTCGGTGACCAACGGGACAGAGAGCGGAACGCAGCAGCAGACGATAACGATACTGGACGAGGACACAAGCCGGCCCAGTGTCACGATCGACCAGGCAGCCGGACAGGCTGATCCGGCCAATACGCTGCCCATTCTTTTTACTGTTACCTTCAGCGAGCCGATAAACCCGGCGACCTTCACGACCGGGGATATCACGCAGTCAGGCACGGCTACGGGCATAACCTGGTCGCTTTCAACTACGGATAACATTGTATGGACGCTGTCAGCCACGGTTGTGACGGGGCAGGGCACCCTTGTCCCGAGCATCGCTGCCGGCCGCGTACAGGACCCGGGCGGAAATAACAATTATGCTTCCACTTCAACGGATAACAGCGTGACGTATGATAATACACGGCCCACCATTACCAGTGCGGCGACCATGGATGCCGACAGCGACGGTCTCATCGACCATTACAAGATCACCTTATCCGAGGCGGTCCTTGACAGCTCCTTCCCGGGCTACCAGGCCAACAGCAGTGGCAATCCGCAGACGAACTGGCTTGTCGCCCGGTACAACCATGTCGTGCTCAAGCACGGCACCGCAGCTCCCGAAGCCGATACTGCCAATGATAACGTGATTTACCTGGGATTCGACGAGGGCGGTTTCTTCGATACCGACGCCAAGCCCGACCTGACGACCACGGCCACCCCGGGCCTCACCGATCTCGGGGGCAACACCATAGCCCAGGTCAACACGGCCACCGTTGGCGAACTTGACCGCGCAGTGCCGATCATCACCCGGTTCCACGGGGCGGCCGGGCAGAGCCTGGCGTATATCAATTTCAGCGAGCCCATTGACACGAATGGCGGCGGGTGTACCGGCAATATTCGTGACACCGACCTTATCTATGCCAACGATGTTGCCGGCGGAGCCACCGGTATAAACACTAATGAAGGGACTTGGGGCGACCGCAACGGATGTGATGAGCGGATTCAGATCAACCTCAACGCGAATATCACCGCGGCGGACACCACTGCCCCGTACGATAAGATAAGCGCCGCAGCTAACCAACTCTATGATACGGCCACCCTCGCGGTATCTTCAACCAGGACGGTGAGCCTCGATGCCGACGCCGCGGATGCGGACGGCGACACCATAGTTGACAGTGTCGACAACTGTATCTATGATTTTAACTTCAACCAGTCGATTACGGCACCGAACACGGGCCCGCAGGGCGACGCCTGCTCCTTCAATAATCATGCGGAGATACGCTTCAACACCACGGCGTTGAACGGCGGCGCCAGCGTGGCCAATCCGGTCACGAAGTTCCCGGTCCTGGTCCGCATCACCGAGGACGCGTCGCCTGATGGCGTCCCCAATATATTCAGCATTGTAAACGATGCATACACTGACATCAGGTTCGTGGACGGCGGCACCTATCCGAACCTGGGGCCATATCTGCCCTACGAAGTTGAGCGGTGGGACAAGACCAACCAAGTGGCTGAAATCTGGGTTTACGTGAACCAGGTGGACGGCAACAGCGATACCGATAATATATACATGTATTACGGGGAAACGGTCCAGAATACCGTGTCCGACGGCCAGAACGCGAACAGGGTCTTCGATTCCACTGCCGGCACCGGCAACAACTTCGTCGGCGTGTGGCACATGAGCCAGTCCCCTGCCGGAGGAACAGGCGCCATCAAAGATTCCACCCCGGGAGCCCATAACGGTACCTCGGCCGGGACCATGACCGCCTCGGATCTTGTTGATGCCGTTGTAGGCAAGGGCATAGATTTTGACGGCGTTGACGATGTGATAGACTGCGGCACCGGCGGCATTCTGAACGTGGGTACCAATCTGACCCTTGAAGCGTGGGGATATTATAATTCCACAACCTACGCATGGCACGGTTTCGTGGGCAGGACCGGCGCCGCGAACACGGCGGATTACAGCATTGACATGACTGCGGGGGGCAACTTCAGGGGCTGGATCAGCAATAACACCTGGGATACCGGGATTGCCATCCCGCAGCAGCAGTGGTTCCACGTGGTGTTCACGTACACCGCGGGCACCGCGACCCCGAGGGTGCTGTACCTGAACGGAGCCAGCGCGGCCACGTCGAACCTGACCGCGACAATCAACAATACTGTTTCATTGAAGATAGGTAAGAACTGGGATCCGTCATGGCTTGGCATGATAGATGAGGTGAGGGTTTCAAATACCGTCCGCTCCGCTGACTGGATCAGGCTCAGTTACGAGAACCAGAAGTCATTGTCGCTTGGGTCGAAGTTTATACAGTTCTATTAAACCTGGTGCCGTCAGGAAATAAGACCGCAGTGCCGGCGATATAAGGAAACAAGGGCCGGGCATGATGAACATGGGATCAAATATGCAAAGAGCAGTAATTATAATCCTGGTGTCAATCGCAGCGATTGAGATATCCTGCGGCTGGGGCGATAAGTCCGGCCAGGATGGCAAAAATGAAATCAAGTTCTACAGCGCCGCTGACCCGGGAGTCTGGGAGTCGAAAGCGGCCGATCATGATGTTGACATAACAATCACCCGCGTAAACGACAAGAAATATATCAATGTCCAGGTGCCTTTCGCGAAAAACAGGGAAAAAAAGCATTACGTGGAAGTCATCCTGCTTCTTGACGCGAACAGGAAAGAACTGCAGAAGAAGTCCTTTGACAGGGGCTCCGGCGAGGAAGGGGCAAGATTCGAGGTCCCTGACAGCTTCAACGATCCCGTAACCGTTGTGATAAAATGCAACCTTCACGATATGTGGGAAAAGCCCGTGGACTGGAACGATTGACCGGCGGTCGCTGGCAGGCTGCCTGAAGCAAAATAATTGATCAGGAAAATAATTACTTTACGTATACCCTCTATTGTTCATAATTGGGCTATAATAATCGCGAATATTACCAGCGATTATTCAAATTTGAAGGTGTCGTAATATCATGGATAGTGAAAATTTCAGCAGAACAAAATGGCTTATACGCCAGACTATATTGAAAATAATTGTAGCAATCTTATTTTTTATAGCAGGGTTCTTTGTGCTCTATGGAGTAAAAAAGGCATTAGGGATAGATATCTTTCAGAACATGTCGTTATGGGAATTTCTGGAATCCCTGTTTTCATAATTCTGTTTAAATCCGGTCAGAATCCCGCCTGTTTCGATAATCAATAATTATATCGCCGATGTCTTCCCGGACAGCTTAAAGATAATAAGCTCCCTGTCATTCTCTGGGCCTGCGATGGTTTCCCCGTTAAATTATTTCTTAATGAAAAGCCCCTCTCTTTCAGATCTATAGCAATGGCGATTTATAAATCCTTCGGAAGTTCCTCTTTATCGCAATTTCCTTCCTTATGTAGCATTGTTTCCCTGGTAGTTGCAATTTTAAAGCAAATAAGCAAATATAAAAAAACAATTCGGCAGTAAATTATTTTCGTCATTTTCCGCCGGGATTCGTTACTACAATGATGGATGACATTGATCGGAGGATTATATGCTTCGTTTTCCAGAAGTAAATCAACATGTCCGATGATACTTCTGATAAATTATCAACATGACTTGAGTGCCTGAGTGATCGTCCCCCCGTCTAATCGCTGAAGGGTGATTGTAAAACTCGGAATAACAAAATCGACTACCGATGGAAATTCGGCAGGTACTAGAGGTATGTCCTCGGGTTTGTTTAATCCTGCTCAAAATATAATGCAGGGATAGTATTACGGTTCTTTTACGAATATCATCAAGAATGAAATATTTTTTTACCCTGGAGGGTGTTATGAGAAGATTATGTGTTGCGCAATACTTGATCATGGTCATGTTACTTGGCGGCCTGACATTTATTCCCGGTTGCGGGGGGAAACATGACAGCCCCGGAGTGCAGACAATACCCCTTGAGACGGAAAAAATCGACACTTCATCGAACGGTAATCCTGAAACAGGAGATTTGGGCCTAACCCTCCAGCCGGGTGATGGTCTCCATGCCCTGTTTTCACAGGTGCCGGGGTCTGAACTTTCCGCCTCTGTTGTGTCATCGTATGGTGACGCGACCGGCCTGAACCTGGCCAGCGATTATGACGGAGACGGCGTTTCAAACAGCGAGGAAACCGCCATGGGTACGAATCCCTTTGTTGCCGATTATCCCCGGATAACCGTGCGGACGAGTTTTCCTGTAATCATGGAGCTGGAATATAACATATCAGGGGAAGTGAAAACCTATTCCGAATACATCGACGAGCAGGATACGAAAAGCACGAAAACGAGGAACATGGATGAAACGCATTATAACAAGCTGAATCTTAAGACGACGCCCTACGTTGTGAAAGACAGCACGTCGGATTCAGGGAGCTCCGCCAATTCATACGGGTATTCCAACTCGCAATCCATGAACTTCAACGCTTCCTTCAATTTTTCCTATCTGGAAATGTTTTCAATGGGAGGGAGCACCGGTTACGGAAGTTCATCAGGCCGCAGCGAGAATACAAGCTTTTCCAACAGCTTCAGCCGTTCCAGCATGAGTGAAAAGACGGTCTTCGACGATGTGAACTATCATGACAACATGGACAGTTCCGGCGTCGATCTGAGAGACACGAAAGTCATGGATATGGAGAACAAGTACCGGAAGAGCCAGGTGGAAAGCCAGGTAGTCACGCTGGATAAAAACGCCGGTGTGCTCAGGGCGGCGATGTATTTCAAAAACGAGTCCACGGATAAGCCGGTGAAAATCTCAAATGTCCGCTGCACCGCTCTTCTCAAAATGCCGAATGGGACGCTGCAGGTGCTGTCGACCTTCCTCTTGAAAGACCGTGACGGGTATCCTTTTGAAGTCGAGATAGGCGGCGGCGAGGAAACGCCTCCCTACGCGGTAGTAGTGGATGGGATCAATTCACAGATTATTAAAAATGCACTGAAGAACGGCTATATTCCCGTGATAAGCCTGTTCAGCTATGACATGACGGTACCGGACGGCTCCACCTACCGGCCGGGCGTTACCGATCTTAAACAGGTGGAGGAAGCGGCCAAGAAGCGCACCGCCATCATTAAAATCAGCGCGCCCGACAGGCGGGAACTGTATCGCGTGGCTGCCTTTGATGTTGATGGTCCCGCCGTGTCACCGGGAATATCACTGAAGAAAGCGCTCTTCAATATTTACCGCTCGCCCCTTAAAAAAGGGGAGCGCTGGGATTGTGACGCCAATTACAGGGAGTTGACCGTTAAAAAAGAAGGACTCTGGTGGCACGGGGGATATTCAGGGAACAACGCCTCCGGGCACGAGTATCTTTATTCATCCAACCTGGAAGGAAATGACTGGGATTATATTGCGACCGAGGTTAAATCATATACCGATGAGTTCAATAACCTTAAGCATATTGAAACCATAAAACGCATCGGTAATGAGAAGGATGTATACGGCAACTACATCAACCAGAAATATAATCCTTTCAACAAATCGGACAACCCGAGTTATAATGAAAATGAAACCCTGAGCGCGGAGACCCTCCGTAAGACCCGGTACTGGGTGATCCTGCATAATGGAAAATATTTCGAGGGCGATATCAATGATCCCATCTGGGCGGGGGACCGGTATGAAATCGTCCTGTTCAACATCCAGGATTTCCGCGAGCATTTTGAAGAACTGGTCTATACACCTCTGCAGAGCGGTGACCTTGTTTCCCTTGGTACACGATGGAACGCCCTGGTGAACAGCACCGACCAGCTTGCCCGGTCGACCAGGCTCGGAAAAGTCAACAGGGGCGATGTGATACAGCTGGACGTGTATCTCAAGGAGTCGCGGTTCCTCTTTGATCCATCGGTAAAGAAGGATACGGGATACGGCATTCCGGCATCCCTTGATCCCGCGAATCCGGACTCGCCCAGGATCTGGTGGGACTTCAATTATACCTTCGAGAATACAGACCCGGCCCCGGCCGGGATTCCGGGCAGTTTTACCCACGGCGTCGAGGGGAGGATCAACAGCGTCATGGTCCATATTGAGGAATCTCCCAACGCACACTATTACACGATTCATGTGCGGGATGTCGATAACGCTGCGGTGATGGAAAAACAGGTCCGCGTTGAAGCGAGAGACCTGCCGGTCCTCGGCGGCAATGTTCATATAAACAGCAAGACCCCCGATGTAAAGGGGGACCCTGTCGGCATCATCAGCCCGTCACGGTATGAGGTGCGCGTATTCGCTTACGGCATCGATTACGGGCATCCGGTAACGACACGGAGCACCGCCAATGGGACCGCCGACGCCGAAGCCGTCATTCAGGACGCCTCCGCACTGCGCCCGACAACCAATTTCAGTTTCAACGCGGTAAACCTGTACCGGGGGAAGCTCACGGTATGCATACAGGACCCACCCAATACGGAGTATTTCCTCATCAGGTGCATGGGTCCATTTAACTACAACCGGGACCAGCCGATTCCAGTGAGGAACATCCGCGGCCATGCCGGGGTGAATGTCATCGATCTCGACCATCCCTATAACAGCATGAAGGAGGCGATGGACCCGGGCGTTTACGAAGTGCATGTGTATTCTGTGAATAAGAACTGTTATACCGGTGATGCCGAAAGCGAATCCCTGATCTCCTCCACGGAATCCCGTATTGGAGCCGTCAATGTCGACGTCGAGTATCCGCAATACATAAACCAGCGGGTTGTTGCTCCCTTCCGGTGGCTCCCCGAATCTGAACGGGGCACCATCGCCGGTGCCTGCACCAGGTCCTTTAATCTTAACGCGATAGATCTGGAAGTGAACTTCAACGAGGGCTCCGGCTGGTACCGCCTGAAGCTTGCCAACGACGACGTGGGTGCCGGCGGAAAAGAGATTGAATGCCGCTTCACCAGCTTTGTGCAGGATTACCGGGGCCAGCATTTCAAGATCCTGTTCAAGGCCCCTGCGGGCGATAACGGCTCGTTTTTCAATGTCTTTAAAAGCAGTGACGATGAGGTGGACCTCTATATCCGGACGGTGTCAGAAAAGCGGTATCGTGACACCTTCTGGATGAAAAAGATGAGTCCCGGTGCGGTCTATCAGCAGGGAATGAACGCCCTGGTCACAGGTCAATCTGTAAACGACGCAATACATTACTGGAACACGCTGGATGAGACCGACGCGTCCAGGTTCGAAGCTACACTCACCTCGTGGCGGATTGACTCTGTCGCGCATTTCACTGCCGGTCTTTTCCCGGGGCTCGTGGAGGCTCGTACGGACGCGGGCAATTACTTCTTCTCGCCTCTGGAGGAACGCAGGTACTATGTCAGCTCGACCATAGCCAATCCAGGCGATTATGTTGAAACAAGACCCACGAAACTCGATCTGCCGGTTTATACCGCCGCGCCGGGACCGGCATGCATCTATCTGACCGATATTCAATCACGCTATGCCGATACGTTCCGGGTATGGTGGCGTCAATTCAGCAGAAATGGATCCTATGAATATCCGTTGGCACCGGAAAAAATATACTGGGACAGGGCAAATAACGCTCCGGCGGCTTTGGATGCGGCCAACTGGCAGCATGCCGATGTCTCATCAGATGGAAGCGGCACATGTTCATTCACCATTCCCCATTGTGCTCCGAATCAATTTTATATTGTCGCCCTGGTGGGAACCAATGCAGGCCTGAGCGGATCGAGCGACGTGCGGTTCGCCTATGATAGGAACGTATCCTGCGACAATATTCAGTTTATCATGCCGTACCCTGCCCGGGAACCGGGGGTTGCTCCGGTAATGTCCCTTGCAACCGATACTGCATCGCGGAACATCGGTGTGACGCTGACATCGGCCGACCCGGACCAGAACCGGTTCGTAATTGAATGGAAGTCGGCATCTGATACGGTCTGGAACAGATACGACAGCTATATCAATACAAACGGCAGATTATACTTCGGCGGCACTGATTACACGATTGCCAATCTCAATCCCATGACAACCTATTCGGTGAGGGCCTACGCACTGACCGTGAACAACCTGAAAGGACCGGAAATAGTCCGTCAGGCCGTAACGGGATTGGAGGGCACCTGCTGCGTATCCTGGAACTTCGAAAATGCGGGAGGACTGTATCTGTGGCCTGTTGATAACATAAGTAATGCGGTTAATGCCAATCTCATATGCGATATAACCGCGCTTCCAACCGGCACCGCCCGTTACACCATTACTGGAAGCGTTACCTATACAACCAAACCGGGATGGCTGCTTTACCCGCCATCGGTTATAACAGTGCCATTCAGTTTTGATAATGCCGCTTCAGTAACGAGGTTCAACGCCGGAATTTTTATGACGCACGCCTGGTTCTGGATATATAACGTGCAATACAATGATGGTTTTATCATCAATTACACCATCAAAGCGTACAGTGACGAAGGTTCATTGATAACGAACATGTCCGGGGTGAAGGATCATCCGGCCTGTCCGCGGGAATACTAGGAAGCAGGAATACACTGTCAGTGCCGGACGGGGGGACAACACCTCACCACGCCGGCGCAGGGCATGCAGGTGGTCATGATAAAGAAACTATTTCACATACATCTTGTTGTTGCCCTTTCACTGTTTGCCGGATGCGGTAAAAACGGTTTTTTGAAAAAGGGCGGATTCGACAGGCTGATGGAGCTTCTTTTATTTCATCAGAATGCCGGCCAGGGTGAGACATTGAACGGCAGAGAGGATTCGAGCGACGGCAATGACGCGTTATCCTCCTCGACCAACCATTCAAGCAAGGAGGAAATACTGCAGCCGAAATTGGACCCCCTTGCCGGCGCCGCCTTTATCAGATCGCCGCAGATCAACAACTACGGCACGGTAACCCTTTCGTACCAGATGGAAACCCTGCCGGGCCGGGCGGGCATGCAGCCGGCTGTGGGCCTTTCTTATACTTCGTCGGGCGGGGACGGCCTGGCGGGAATAGGCTGGAGCTTGTCAACCGGCTTCGGTGTCATAGCTCGCTCCACCGGTTACGGGGAATTGTATTATGATTACCGTGACACCTTTACTTTTAACGGTAAACGTCTCGTGAAGGTGAGCGGCCCGCAAGAGAGCGAGAATGGCACCTATCGCCTGGAGATAGAATCCGGATTTTCGCGTCTGGAGCTTTCCGGCGCTGAAAACGGCGGGGTCTGGAAGGTGTATGATACATCGGGCACGGTGACGGTGTATGGTGAAACCGCCGACAGCCGTGTTCACCGTCCCGATGATGCCGATCAGACCTATATCTGGAATTTCAGCAGCTCCACTGACCTGAATGGCAACTGCATGACCGCAGCCTACGATTCATCACGGTACCGGGACAGCAATATCCTGTACCTGAAAGAAATTCGTTATACCGGGAATTCTAAAACGGGCGCGGCGGCGCTCCAGTATGTGCGTTTTGCCTATAAAAGCCGGGACGACGCCTACGTGTCAAAGGCCCCGGGCTTCATGATGAAGATGGACAGGCTCCTGGATGTAGTCGAAATCGGTTGGGACGATCCCGGCGGGCTGCTCTCAAACACACTATGGAAATACCGACTGGTTTATGAAGTTTCCGAGGATTCCCGCCGCCCGGTGCTCATCACGGTGCGGTCTACGCGAAGTAGCACGGAGCCTAGATTCGTGTACCAGAAGGCCGATCATTTCCTTGTATGGCAGAACGTGGACAATCCCCGCGCCGGAGACCCCGGGGACAATCCTGATAACATCCAGTATTTCGAGGGTGATTTCAACGGCGATGGACTATCCGACATGGTCTTCTTCAATCCAGACACCGGGGAGTGGACCGCGGCGGAGGCCGTTCCCGGCGGAGGCTATCTGAACAAGACATACGGCAACCGGTTCCGGGGATACAAGGGCGCTGGCAGGATACAGTCGTTCAAGGGCGGGGTGACCGGCGATTACAACGGCGACGGCCGGAGCGACATCGCTTTCTATCTTCCCGAAACAAAAGAATTCTGGATCGCCCAGCACAACGGAAGGGTCTTTGATTTTAGAAACTACGGCAGGCTCGCCATCAGCATCGATCTCTTCCGGTGCGAATGGTTTTCCGGGGATTTCGACGGCAACGGCCTTTCGGACGCTGTCCTTTTCGACGAGGCCGCGGGGCAGTGGCTCTTCATGCGGAACCGCGGCGGCTACTTCGATTTTCTCACGCTGTCAAGGCAGTTCAAGAACCTGTTCCGCTCCGACTACAGGCCGGACGGCAGCAATAACAGCGCGGCCACAGCCGACGCGAGCCCCTTCGGCCGGGACAGGGACAGGGTGGAATTCTTCAGCGGCGATTACAACGGCGACGGCAGGACCGACATATCCATGTATGACGCGCGATCCGGCCGGTGGCTGGTGGGCGAAAATTGCCGAATCAATAACGCGCCGGGGTTTCAGCTCCGGTGGATTCTGTACCGTGAGTTCAGGGCGCCGGAGCAGGCGCTGTTCGCCCATGACCGCTTCAGCGGCGATTACAACGGCGACGGCACGAGTGACTTTCTCGTGTTTGACAGGGCCTGCGGCGAGTGGTGGATCGGCGAGACCGGCGACCGGACCATCGATTTCAGGGTGTTCTCGCGGGCGCCGCAGTTCAGGGATGTGAACAGGTGGCTCCAGGGGGATTTCAACGGCGACGGCAGGACGGACATCGGCTTCTACTCGAAGACCGACAACAACATCTGGATCGGTGAATCCAGGCCGGAGGGGTTCCGCTACCGGGTATACACGAACCTGGCCGCCTGTCCCGATTCAGGGCGTATCCTTGACGCCCCGCTTCCTCAAGATGAGGTAAACATCATGGATAACAGGATGGTCATTGCCAATGCGATTGGCACAACGCCCGTCTTATGCCAGTATGACGGTAATTTTCATCGTGACCGGGGAGAGCAGGTTTTAGCCGGGTATTTTACCGGGGGGACGTTGCCGGAGCTTCTCATCTACAGGAGGGCCGACAGGGCCCTGTTTTTAAAACAGGGAACGGGGGAGCCGGTATCTGTGATAAGCAATATTGACCTGTCGGCCGACGGGACGAAGGTCCTCGGCGAAGGCAGGGCCGTCCACTATCGGTCCAATGACGGCATTGCCTGGTACAGCGTCGAGGGAGGCTTTTTCGGCGGAAGACAGCATGTCTTTTCAATCGTCCACGGAACCGGGACCGGCATCGCGCGAGAAACGATGGCCTCTTTTTCCGACGGGAGCGGAGACGGGGACATCGTCAATTTCGACGTGACTGCGGGCAGGTACTGGATCGACCGCTTCACCGGTACCGGGAATTCCCATGTGATGGTGCTGGACGACCAGGCGGAGATCCCGGCCTTTGTCCTGTACGACGGCGCCCGGGCGAGCCGCCTGGCGATCAGCGGGGGAAGCCTGACCGAAGACTATTTCAGGGACCTCCGCCTGCGGAAGAACGTCATTGTTATGAGCGGCCTCTTCGCCTCGTCGCGCCAGGCGCAGCTGCTCCTCGTCGACTGTTCCGGGGCCGTACACCGGTGGTACCTGGGAACCATCAACGGCTCCGCCATTACCTTTACTTTACTGGCGGGAAATCCGCAGTTCTTCGCCGATGGATTTCTCGGCTTTCGTGTCCTGCCCGGTATCGGGTCATCGCGGCTGATCTGCGCGACCATGCCGGCGGACCGGGTCTGCTTTCATCTCCTCACGGTGCAATCCGGCAGCGTTGCGGCGGTGCGCGATTACACGCTGGAAGCCGGCGCAACGTTCAGGGGTGATTATGACAACGCGGGGAACCCCGTTGTCTATGCCGATGCCTCGGCACGGCGCGTTGTCATGAACACCTCCGGCTGCCAGCTGGAAACCATCGGTCCCGAATACAGGATGGAGCGGCCTGACCTTCTCACCAGGGTCTATCCCTTCCGCTGGCTCCAGGGGGACTATAACGGTGACGGCAAGACGGACATCGGGTTCTTTCATCTCAAGGAACGGCAGTGGTACTTCGCCCTTACCAGGGGGACAATCCCTGACCTGCTGGCCCGGGTGGATAACGGCATCGGCGGAAGTTACTCCTTTGAATACGCCAATTCAAGTTCCTTCGACAACACTGACGATGAGGGAGTGCCGCGCCTGCCGATGAATTACCGCGTGTGCAGTTCCCTGCTGATCAGTGACGGCCTGGGCCGCTCGGTGGAGACGCGCTACAACTATGCCCGCGGCTATGCCTACTCCGGGTTCGTCAACGGCTGCAAGGAGACCGATTATTTCGGCTTCGGTGAGTTTACGGTCGTGGACGCCTACGGCAACCGGAACATGAGCATCTATCACAACGTTCCCTATGACGATTTCCGGATGAACCGCGCCCTGGCCGGTGCGATAAAGGAAAGCCGGCACTTCGGAAACGACGGCATAGAATATGACCGCACCGTGTACAGCTACGTGGTCCACCGGATCGCCGAGTCCGGCTCGCAGTCACCGAGTTTCCTCGTGGTACCTTCGAAGGTCGAAAAATTCGCGCGGGGGATCCCCGTACAGACACGCGAATCGGCTGTGGAGCTTGTTGACGGCAGGTACGAGATGAAATCGAAAACAGACACTGTCACCGGCCATTACAGAGACGGGGCACATCGGGACGAATCCCTTGTCACCCGCAGCGACTTCGAAAATAACGCGGGCACCAATGAGATGCGGCTGGTGAAAAAGGTTTCCCTTGCAGCCACTTCCCATGAAACCATGGCCTGCTACGAGTATGATTCGCGGGGCAACATGACGATGAGCCGCCTGAGCTACACCGGCTCCGGCCTTGCCGCGGCGGCCGACCGGGTCAGGGAATACGAATACGATAATTACGGTAACCGGACCGTGGAGAGCGACAGGAGCGGCACGCCGTCGCGGATCGTTGAAAAAAACTACGACGCAGTGCTCCACCAGTTTGTCGTGGAGGAGCGCGCTGTCGGCGACATGGTGGCCCTGAAAACAGGTTGTGAGATCAACTACGGCAGCGCCTTCGGCTCCATCAGCAGGAAAACCGACCCCAACGGGAACAGCGTGTATTTCGATTATGACGCCCACGGCCGCCTGAGCCGCGAGCGGGCGGACATGGAAAGCGGCGTAGTGACCCTGACCGAGTACGACTATTCCGTGGAGTTTCCCATTTCAGGGAAGGCCGTACAGCACACGGGACAGGGCGGCGACGCGCAGACGCGCGTCTATTCCGACGGCATGGGGCGGGCCATACATACGGTGCGCAGCGCAATGACGGAGCCGGGGATGCGCTATGTGAAATCCGGATGCGTGATCTATGACAGGGCAGGGCGGGTGATTCGGGCGAGCCAGCCTTCCTTCACGGGCGACTATGAAATTGACCGGTTCAACGGCTCTTTTACGGAAAAAAATCCCGCTGTCACGGAATATGATCCGAGCGGCCGGGTCGCCCGGGTGACCTATCCCCGGGGATATGACGGCGAACCGGAAACCTCGGTAACCTATACCTATAACGATCCCTGGGAGGTGGTTGAGTACCACAGCGCCGCGCGGTCCAAGCGGACAGTGAAGAACAGCCGGGGCCTGGTCCTCTACGTGGAGGATTCCGGCACCGGCGACGACGGCGTTGCCGTGAACGCGAAGATAGGCTTCGCCTACGACATCGCAGGGAACCGGGTGAAGAAGATGGATCTTGCAACGTCTGGTTTGAACCCGTCGCTAATCGACGTTCCGGCCGGCTTGTTCACTCCCGGCGTAAAGGATACCTCCGGCGCCAACATCGCCTGCTGGCGTTACAATGCCTTCGGCCAGGTGACGGAGATGAGCGATCCTGATCTCGGGTACGTCCGCTTTGAGTACAATGCCTTCGGTGACGCAACCGGGCGGACCGACGCCCTGGGCCGCACCACCACCTATGTATATGACCGCCTGGGCCGCATGATCGCAAAATATCTACCCGGCACTGAGGGCGTCGTGACCTATGCCTACGACAGTAAAAGCGGCAGCAACAACGCCCTGGGCCGTGTCGCCTATATCGATGATCCGACGGAAACAAAGCAGTTCAGTTATGATAAACTGGGACGGGTGAAGGAGGAGATGCGCGTAGTTAAGACTAACCCGCCCACCGGAGGGGGCGCCAGATCACTGTACATAACCCGCTTTGCCTGCGATCTGGCGGGCAGAAAGACAGCGATCCAGTATCCGGCTGATCCGGTCACCGGCATGGGGGTCACCGTTGAATATCAGCACTGTCCCATGGGCGTTACGGCTGTTGTTGTTGATAACGGCGCATCCTCAAAGGAGATCGTGCGGTCGATATCGTATAATGAATTCGGGCAGATGACAGAGGCGCATAGAGGCAACGGGAGTATATCCTACTATGCCTATGACCGAAAGATGCGTCTCTCCCATCTTAAAACCACGGCGGAGCACAATGGAAAAACCTGGACCGTGCAGGATGTGAAATACGCTTTCAAGAATGATGACAGCATCATGGAAATGGTAAACACCCCGGACGTGGCAGCAGGCGGGGCGGTGCAGTCTTCCATAAAATACAGTTATCAATATGATGGGCTGAATCGCCTGATTAAAGCGGATGGCTCCTATGAGAAAGTTAAGACCATGGTGTCCCCTGGAGGGGGCGATATGGTGAATCCGGTAGAGGAAGGGATGGTGAAAAAATTCTCCCGCGGCTATCGCTATGCAGCCAGCGGCAATATGACCGGCAAAACCATCTATGACCCGGATTCAGGAAGTATTGACGACGATTGGCGTTACATCTATAACAACCACGCCGTGACCGGCATCACTTCCACTGCCGCGGGCGCCCGGTACCAGATGGTCTATGACGATGCAGGCAACATGACGGCGCAGTATGATCACGGGAAGCATGTGACAAAGCAGATGATATACGACTCGGAGAACCGTATCAGGGAAGTGCGTGATGCAGCAAACCAGGTCATCGGCACCTACGAGTATGACGACCAGGGCTTCCGGGTGCGCAAGGTGGCGAAGCGGACGCTAGACGGCACTGATACCTTCATCGAAACACTGTCGCCCTCCATGTACGTCACCTATGAGAAGGAGAAAGGGGCCGATGGCAGCGTGATTTCCGGCACAAAGAAAACCGTGAATCACATTTATTTGAACGGCGTGCGCATTGCCGCAGTCACGCCTGGAATAACGGCAGTGTACTACTTGACAGACCAGGTGGATTCTGTCAATGTCGTGCTCAACGATTCGGGAGTGATGCTGTCCCAGACCGAGTTTCTCCCCTTCGGCGAGACATGGACGCAGGAGGGGGATAAGGGCCATGCGCCGAAGTATAACAGCCAGGAGCTGGATAAGGAGACCGGGTATTATTTCTATAATGCAAGGCATTATGATCCGGAGATATGCAGATTTGTCACAGCTGACAATTTAATCGATGGGGAGTATAATACGCAGGGGTGGAATAGATTTGCCTATGTGAAGAATAATCCGATTGTTTATCGAGATCCGACAGGGCATGTACAGGTAACACAGGAGGAAACACGAACTGGTGATGTCTTTATGAGATACGATAGTGGAATAGAACAAGTTGCTGCTGATAATACTAAAGGCATTGCAAAATTAGGGGCAAAAGCATCGGATAGAATTATATCACAGACTGAATCTAAGCTCGGGCATTCCGGAATAGTCAAGCAGGCATTCAAGTATAATGATCATGTTGTCGGAATAATGGTCACCGATATAGTTGGTGATAAAATTGTAGACAGGCTTATTACTAAATCAGGGAGTGCAGAATGGGATCCCCAAAAAGAAAGATGGAGCAAGTTCGATAAATATGAAACGATTGACCAGTATAAGTTTTTCCGGGTAGGGACCATTGCGGAAGGTGAAAAGGCTGTTAATAAACTGGATAAAGCAATGAAGGATGATAAAATAAGATATGACATGGATGCTTTATTTTCAGCAATTGGCGGCAAATTGAGTTTAATAACAAACAGCAAAAATTGGAAAAGAGAACTGGGGAAATTTAAAGAAGGTGATAATAAGATGGTTTGTACTGAGTTGGTGGCCTGGGCATATGACGATGGCAACAATGCAAAACTTGGGAAATCATTTTTAGCATTGCCGGATCAAATATATAAAAATCAAGGAAGATATAATATTTATGGTCAGTTGATACCTGGTGTAGATGAATATAAGAGAAAAGATGTTCTAGATGAATATAAGAGGTCAAAAAAGTAATGAATAGACTTTTACTAATTCAAATATTATTTATTTTTATCTTTGGATGCTCCACAAAATATAAAATTATTGATAAAGGTGATCAATTATACCAGGCTGCAAGAAAAGGTGATTTTGATAGAGTTCAAGAATTAATTAATAAAGGTGCTGATGTTAATTATAAGAAGAAATTTATATCCCATGATGAATTTCCGCTAAATGGGGCAATAAAGAGTAGAAATTTTGATATTGTCAAACTACTTGTTTCTCATGGATCAAAAATTGACACTGAAGGTGATGATCGAGGGTCTTTGGATGAGGCTATATATCAAAAAAATAAAAAGATAATTCAATATTTACTGAGTAAAGGTATTTATGTTAATAAAAGTTGTTCAAGTTCATTGATATATTCTGCATTAAGTACTGTATCATTTGAAATGCTGAAATTTGTTGTCGAAGATTTGGGCGTGTGTATTGACTCGAAAAATTTTATTTATGAAGAAACTCCATTATATGAAACAATTTCAGAGGAACGTTTAAAGGAAGCATCTTATTTAATAAAGAAAGGCGCAAGTGTTAATATTCAAAACAAAAAAAAGCAAACACCATTGCATGTGGCTGTGTCCAGCGGAAAAATTAAAATGATCGAGCTGTTTTTAAAAAATGGAGCTGACATCAATATTAAGGATGAAAAGGGTTTAACTCCATTGGATTATGCTCAGAAAGAGAATAATGTTGGAGTGATTGAGTTATTGAAAAGATATACCAAATGAATGCTCCTGCCGGTTATTTTATAAATGGCTGCATTTCATTAATAGAAATTATTATATAATGATAATGTTAATCGGCCAATGATGAATTAGAAAACTTAAGATGCCAGATTGGCTCCTCAAGTTGGGCCGGGCCCCACATAAGCCGCCCTGAAAGTTTCAGTTATACTTGACACAATAGACGCCATGGTCTATCAACAGAGCTGGAGGGACACCTGCATGGATCAAATTATATCTGCCTGTGGTTTATTATGCAATGAGTGCCGGTATTTTAATGCTGATTGCGGGGGATGCTACAGCGTCAAGGGCTCAACGTTCTGGGCAAAAAGCATGATGCCGGATAACATATGCCCGTTATACAAATGCTCGGTCATGGATAAACAATTCAGCCATTGCGGGCAATGTCCCGATCTTCCCTGTAAAAAATTTAACGACCTGAAGGACCCGAATATTTCAGAAGAACAGCATGAAAAATTGATAAGCGAACGGGTCTCAAGGTTGAAGTGAACTTCCATGAAAAAGTGTCATAATTCAAATTTACAGGTCATACCCGGTGTCGGTCCGAACATTGAGAAGGATTTAATGGATATAGGAATTACGTGCATAAATGATTTGAAGGGTAAAAAACCTGAGGATTTATATAACAGACTTTGTGAATTCAAAAAAACAAATGTTGATAGATGCGTGCTGTATGTCTTCAGGTGCGCGGTGTATTATGCCAGCAACAGCAGGCATGACCGGGATTTATTAAAATGGTGGAACTGGAAAGATGAATAAGGCATTGCCCCTGGCAAGGCATGGCCGTTTCTCACGGCGATTTGATGCGCCGCCATGTCCTGGCAGAGAAAAATAAAAAATATGGAGAAATCATGCAGGATCGAAACCAGGCCTATCTAAAGGAAACATATTATTGTGATTATAATAATCCAATTTTTCAGGATGTTCCAATAAAGCCATCGAAATCAACGCGCGACACGGCAATTGATGTTTTTCATTTTGTCAGGGATAATTTCCCCCTGTCCGCGGATACGGTAAAGGTCAGTGCGTCGGAAACAATGAAGAAGGGGTACGGAGCATGCTGGAACAAGGCCCTGCTGATGGTTGCCCTGCTCCGGAAATATTCTATTCCGGGCAGGATTGTCAAACATCCTCTTAAAAAAGAATTCTTAAAGCCTCTGATCGGGAATGATGTCCTTTTTCTGAACAATCCCTATTATCACTGCTTTGTCCAGGTCCTTGTTGACGGGAATTGGGTGCTTGCCGATCCGAGTCTGGATGCCGTGTCATATGAAAAATTGTATCGCCCATTACATGTAAAATGGAATATTAATTGGGACGGCAAAACAGATCATAAAATTCATGTCGATAAAATACTCGGACAGGTGGAAATAATCAACGATATAGATGCATCGTTCAATTCGGGATTGGGGAACAGGTCCACTCCCGGTTTTTTAATACCGGTATTCAATAAAAAATATTGGAAAAAAACCGGCTGGCATCATAAGATGATAAAGAACAAAGAGATGGGATGAATGCGTTTGCTTTTTGATCAGCCTTTGTAAAATGAAAGATTAGGAGAGCGGCAGAAGTGCTGCCGCGGCAAAATCTAACATCAGGGGACAACATCATGAAACTGTTAAAAAACACGATCCTCCCGATTTTTCTGGCCACGGTCTGGATAAGCGTATCCGAATTCGTCAGAAATGAATTCATCGTAAAATCATACTGGACCGAACATTACAAGGGTCTGGGACTTGTCTTCCCCTCCGAACCGGTGAATGGGGCTGTCTGGGGAATATGGTCACTGCTGTTCGCCATCGTTATTTATGTGATTTCAAAGAAGTTCACCCTGATTCAGTCATTTGTACTTTCCTGGTTTGCCGGCTTTGTCCTGATGTGGGTCGTTATCGGGAACCTTGGTGTTCTGCCCTATGGGATCCTTTATTTTGCCATACCCCTGAGCCTGCTTGAAGCTTTTATTGCCGCGTTTATCATGAAAAAACTGGCGTAATGCGCCGGTGTGATAATGAAGTGCCGGTGAGAAATCCCGCCCTGATAAGGGCCGGCACCATGATAAAATGCTTGCAAATTTCCTGAAATCCTTATTCCTTAATATCATCAGTCTCTGACTGCGCTTTAAAGATGTGTCAAAACCGGTCTTATGGCCGGATCACAATCCGCGAGGTGCCGCATGGAAATAACAATGCTCTGGGGATCCGGCTCTATCTCGGTTGACCTCCCTGACACATGGAATATTATTTTTCCCCGGCGGAAGCAGGATGATAAAAAAACAAAGCCTGATGAACTCGCCCTGGTCAGGGATTCCCTGAAGAAGCCCATCGGAGCAAAACCCCTCGCGGGCCGTAAGCTCAAGGGTAAAAAAATCATCATCATAGTCGATGACAACACGCGGCCCACGCCGGTGTACAAGTATTTTCACCTTGTCCTGGAGGACCTCAAAAAGGCGGGGGCACTGCTGAAAAACGTCATGGTCATCCCTGCGCTGGGTGTGCACACACCCATGACCGGCGAGGAGATGGCGGAAAAGATCGGGCCGAAAAACCTCGGGCAGGTGAAATGGGAGAACCATAATGCCTTTGACCTGAACGCCTGCCACTACTTCGGCTCGACGAGCCGGAACACACCGGTGTATCTCAATAAAAATCTGAAAGACGCGGACCTTGTCCTGCTCCTGGGCATTATCGAACCACACCTGTGGGCCGGATTCGGAGGGGGCATGAAGAACATCCTTCCCGGCGTCGCCTACGCCGAGACCATCGGACTGCACCATGACATCCTGTCGGAGCCGCCGTACCGGTTCAACCGCGTCGGCATGATGCCGGATGATAATTCCTTCCGCCTGGAGCTGGAGGAGACGAGGCGCATGATCAGGGCCGATATTTTCTGCGTGAACGTGTTTATCAACCAGGCCCGGAACGTCGTCGCGTCCTTCGCCGGGGACCCGGTCGGGGCACACCGTACCGGCATCCGGTACCTGTATGACAGGATGGGCCTCCCCGTTGACCGGCCCGTCGACGGCATCATCGTCAACTCCTATCCCATGGACATAAACTTCAAGCAGGGGATGAAATGCGTGGGCAATTCCCTCCCGGCGCTCAAGCCCGGAGGTGCAGTGATGGCCTTCCTGAAGGCAGAGCGCGGCATGGACGATATCAGGGTGCCGGAGGGGGGCGCGCCGCTGCCGCTGGTGAAGGCGATACTCCGCCTCATCGGACCGTCGCGGGTGCGGGGATTCCTCGACCTGGTGAGGAAGGGGCTCGGCATCGAAGACAAGTTCCTGATGTATTATTCGATGCAGCTCGTGCGCCAGTATGACCTCTTCTTCTACGTCCCGACCGTGAGCGACGCGGAGGCGAAGGCAATCAGCCTGTTCGTAAAATGCCAGGATCCTGCCGAGGTGATTCGGCGCGGCATGAAAAAGATTGGCAAGCATGCCACGGTTGCCGTGTTCCCTGAAGGGGGCGTGACGTTCCCCATAATGGGGGAGGAATAATCAGGGGAAAACGGGGAAAGGAGCGTTTGAGAATGAAAAAACTGGAATGGGATGAGAAACTTGAAACCGGCATAGAATTGATCGATACCCAGCACAGGGAATTGATCAAGCGTATCGACGCCCTGGACCTTGCCATATACGGCGGAAAGGCGAAGGTGGAGCTGGTCATCATGCTGGAGTACCTGGCGTCCTACGTGGAAGCGCATTTCAACACCGAGGAAGAGATGATGATGAAAGTCAATTATCCCGACTTCTCAAGCCATTATGAGGAGCATAAAAAATTCAAGCAGGTATACGCGAGGATCCTGCAGGAATACAAGGTGAAGGGCGCCGATAACTATCTTGCCATGGAACTTGACAGGGAGGTCCGGAAATGGCTTGAGCACCACCTGATGGTGACGGACGCGGCCTATGTGCCCTATTGCAAGGGGTATAAGCCAGGGTCAGGCAGGCGTAGTCCTGGCATTCAGGACGAGGGCAGGAGTGTATCATTGCGCCGGATTGAGGTTCTTCCTGAAATTCTTGAAATTCCTGATATAATGGGCTGCCGCGTCGCGGATCTCCTGCAGCTGCTCCTCCGTCACCGGCCGAACGACCCTGGCCGGGGCGCCGAGAACCATTGAATTGTCCGGGATGACGCTCTTTTCCAGGACCAGGGCCCCGGCGCCGACGAGACAGTTTTTCCCGATGACCGCCCCGTTCAGGACCACGGCGTTGATGCCGATGAGGGAGTTGTCTCCGATGACGCAGCCGTGGAGCATCGCGTGGTGGGCCACGGTGACGCCCCGGCCGATGACAAGGTCGTTTTCCTTTTCGCAGTGGAGCACGGCTCCGTCCTGTATGTTTGAATTCTCACCGATAACTATCGTGCCGTCGTCGGCGCGCACCACGGCGTTGAACCATACGCTCACATTGTTGCCGATGCGGACCGATCCCACCACCACCGCGTTCTCCGCGATGTAATAATCATCGCCCTCGATTATGATATTTTTATCGCCCAGGTTATATTTCATGACGCACCGCAATGCCGGTTTCAGTCTCCCGATCTTCCGCAGCCAGGAGTTTTTTGAATTCCGGCGTGAAATTTCCTTCCGAAACGCTGGCCACCGGCCCGGTCATGGAGACCGACCAGTCATCGCAGATGTCTATGGAGAGAGACCCGCCCGGCATGTGCACGGTCACGCTGCCGTCGACCAGGCCGAGGCGGCGGGCCGCGCATGCCGCGGCGCAGCTGCTGCTACCCGATGCCAGGGTGTAGCCGGCGCCGCGCTCCCAGATCTCTATGCGGATTGCGCGGCGGTCGATGACCTTCGCCAGCTGCATGTTGATCCTGTTCGGGAAGAGGGGATTATTCTCTATGACCGGCCCGATGTCGTAGGCCAGCTCCCGGGAAATATCATCAAGGGGAATCACGCAATGGGGGTTCCCCACGGAGAGACAGGTCATCCGGTACGTTTTTTCCTTTATATCAATTGGCACATCGATAATTTCGCGGCGGGGTCCGGATACCGGGATTTTTTCGCTGTCGAAGGTGCAGAAGCCCATGTTCACTTTTATCAGGTATGTCGCGGGATCAAGAAGCAGCGCTTCTATGGGACCGCCGAGAGTATTGAATGATGCCGTATCTCCGGTCAGGTAACCGTGCTCGTGGAGATAGCGGGTGAAAATCCGCACGCCATTACCGCTCTTTTCCGCCTCGCTTCCGTCGGGATTGAATATCCGGACACCCATGGATCCGTTGTCATATACAGGGCCCAGGAGAATGCCATCAGACCCGATGCCGCAGTTTCGGTCGCAGATGAGCCTGATGGTCCCCGGAGCGAGGGCGATGCCGTTCTTAGCAGGGTCGATGACGATGTAATCGTTTCCGAGGCCGTGATATTTATAGAAGTCCATCTTGCTTTCTCCTGCTGTTGAACCGGGATGGCCGCGGTATCCGTCATTCATTTCCCTGTTCGTCCTTCCCCGGTTTTGCGCCATTAATGTCTTCCAGGGCGCTGAGCACCGTGTCGTAGTCGTTTGCCGCGTTCCAGAAAAGGTAGCCCCGGGCTCCTGATTCGTTCGTGGCCTTGATCTGCGTCTTGATGTACTGGCTGTTGTAGTGGGAAACGCGCCAGCGGAAGGCCTGCAGCCACGGCCGCACAACGACGTTCTTCCCGGCAAGGTGAAGGACCTTCCGGCAGCCGCTGTAGATGAAATAGTAGGGATTGTCGCCCGGCTTTGCGTACCCGTCGAAATCGTCATTGAAATGCGAGGGATAGAGCATGGGCGAGATGATGTCGCAGTGCCGCGCCAGCAGCTCGATCCTCTGTCCGGTGCTTTCGATGTCGACGTCCTTTCCCCACGCGACAACGCCGAAGATGTCGATGGACAGGCGCGATTTGCGGGAGGCAATGGCTTCATGTGCCCGCTTGAGGAAATGCGTGATGGCTTCTTCGCGGGACATCTTTCCGAAATCGTATTTGAAGTCCGCGTCTTTAGCGTTCCCCTTGGTGGGGAAGCGGATATAATCAAACTGGATCTCGTCAACTCCCATGTCGGCAAGCTCCAGCGCCATGGCGATGTTGTAGTCCTGCACTTTTTTACTGGTTGGATCGCACCACTTTTCCTTCGCCTCGGAATTCCACAGGCCGCCGCCGCGCGACCTGATGGCCAGGGACGGGTCCTTTTTCCGGAGCAGGTGGTCGTGGAACACCGCCATGCGCGCCACGGTGTAGAAGCCGTTCTCCTTGAGAGTGCGGATGAATTTTTCGATATTGTCGATACTGCGCTTTTCATGGGTATTGAGCCGCTGCACTTCCGGGAGCCTGCTGTAATAGCTGAGATCGCCGCCGATGTCCTTGGCGTCGAAGACGATGGTGTTGATGCCGAGTTCCTTGAACCGGTCGAGGTTCCCCAGGATCTTGCTCCCCCCTATGCTGGTGCCGGTGAAGTAAAGGCCGCGGGCCGTGATAAGGGGCGGCATGGCCCGGTTCCTCGGATCATGCCGCAGGGCCGGCGCGGAACCGGGGATGACCAGGGCGGTCCCTGCCGGGATATCGGTGCCCCGAATGCCGTTGTATTCACGGATGGACGCGGCCAGTGATGAGGCCCGGTAAAAATCGGTGTAGCGGACCGCTTCCGATGCTATATCGCCCAGGTCTTCGTCCTCTTTCCCGGCCCGGTACATGAAGATGCTCCCGCTGTGAATGAATCCGCGGGGAAGGTCACCGTAGGTACGAACCTGGGGGCGGTAATCGCGGTGGTTGACTATCGTATAGGTGGGGCTTGACGGGATCAGGGTCTCGGCCGTTTCAATGTAAAAGCCGAGGGCGCAGTCGTGCAGGTACAGGACCGTGTCGAGGTGGGTGATGACGCCGGCCAGAAGGGTGCATGCCCCGAGAAAGGCGACGATGATATATTTCAGATTTTTTTTCATTACGGAATCCCGATCGCGGTACATGACATAATATTCGTCCCCTATAATCAATGATTTTTTTATTACGGGAGGGTAATAATCTTATCCTGATTACTGATTTGTTCTTGCTATAAATATTAAGAGCAATTTAAATTCACCGGGATTGTTCATGCAATCCGGTTGGAGTAACTATGCAAGGTATTATCATTAATGTGAAGGGGAGGATTTGATGAAAGAAAAAGTTTTCAGGAGAGCGATAGCCGTATTAATAACGGCAGCTATAATGTGTATCATGACAGCGGCATTTACCGCTCAGGCAGGGGCTGGCGCTGAAGGGCCCAAGGATGCGCACCCGGCCACGAAAAAAGCCAACAACGCCGTGCTGAAGGAACTTAATTTTAATGACCAGGATGATTTCGCTGACGCGCAACGCGGTTTTATCATCGGCCTGCCGGGCGGAGTAGTAAAAGAGAGCAACGGCATGGTGGCATGGGACCTGAATGCTTTCGATTTTATAAATAAGAAGAAAGATGCCCCTGCAACGGTCAACCCGAGCCTCTGGCGCCAGGCACGTATCAACATGTATTCCGGTCTCTTCAAGGTCGTTGACCGCGTGTACCAGGTGCGGAGCCTCGATGTTTCGAATATGACCATTATCGAAGGCGATAAGGGTCTAATCCTCATTGACCCCTTGATGACCAGGGAACCAGCCGCCGCCGCCCTGGATCTGTATTTCCAGCAGCGGGGCAAACGTCCGGTCATAGCCGTGATTTATACCCACAGCCACGCTGACCACTGGGGAGGTGTTAAGGGTGTAGTGGAAGAGACTGATGTGAAAGCAGGAAAGGTCAGAATTCTCGCACCGGATGGCTTCATGGATGCGGCAATCAGTGAAAATGTTACGGCCGGCGCAGCCATGAGCCGGCGCACGTATTACTGGTATGGAAATCTGCTGCCCCGGGGTGAACGGGGCATGGTTGATATCGGACTCGGCAAAGCCATTTCACTGGGCAGCCTCACTCTTATTCCGCCCACGGACATTATTACTAAAACCGGGGAGAAGAGGACCATTGACGGCGTGGAGATGATCTTCAGCTTGGTGCCCGGCACTGAAGCGCCCTCCGAAATGATGATCTTCTTTCCGCAGTTCAAGGTGCTGGACTCCGCCGAGCTGGCATGTCACACGATGCACAATATCCTGACGCTGCGAGGGGCCCAGGTGCGCGACGCGGAAAAGTGGTCTGATTATCTGAATGAGGCGATTGACTCATTCGGTGATCAAACAGAGGTGCTCATTGCCCAGCACCACTGGCCGCGGTGGGGCCATGACAGATGCATCGATTTCCTGAAAGACCAGCGTGACATGTATAAGTATGTTCATGACCAGACGCTGCGGCTGGCGAATCAAGGCTATACCATGAATGAAATCGGCCCGATGCTCAAGCTGCCGTCCACACTTGCCCGCAAGTGGCATGCCCGCGGCTATTATGGAACAATCAATCATGACGCGAAGGCCGTGTACCAGAAATACCTGGGGTGGTACGACATGAATCCGGCCAATCTCAACCCGCTGACGCCCGTTGAATCCGCCAAAAAGTATGTCCAGTACATGGGCGGCGCCAGGTCGGTTATTGCCAAGGCCCGCGCGGACTTCAGGAAAGGCGAATTCCGCTGGGTGGCCCAGGCGATGAACCAGGTTGTTTTCGCCGATCCGAATAATAAGGAGGCGCGCAACCTTCAGGCCGACGCGCTGGAGCAGCTCGGCTACCAGGCGGAGGCGGGCACGTGGCGCTGCAATTACCTGACCGCGGCCTATGAATTGCGCACGGGGGTCCATGTATATAACTCGACCCTAACCCCGGATGTTCTTAAGGCAATGACCATCCCAATGTTCTTCAATTTTATGGGCATATGCCTCAACGGGCCCAAGGCGGAAGGCAAGACGATGGTCATAAACTGGAATTTCACGGATGTTGGTGAGAAATATGTCATGAACCTGGAAAACTGCGCGCTCACGCATAAATCCGGTTTTCAATCACCCAGGGCTGACGTCACGATAACCCTCAGCCGGGCGATATTCGATGCAATTACCCTGCAAAAAACAACCTTTGAAAAGGAAATCGCAGCAGGAACCATAAAGATCGATGGCAACGGTAAAAAACTCGCGGAATTGATGGGAATGATGGACACCTTCAAAAGCGACTTCAATATCGTAACCCCGTGATAAAAAGAGACCTGGCACCAAAATGATGAAGGAAGCCGGCCCTGATCGGGCCGGCATGCCCCCCTGTGGCAGGTGCTCCTACTTCGGGATCTTACCAGTTATTACCACCCTGAACCCCTAGAAGGCGCCCGCATAGTGCGTGTAATCGCCCAGCCGGTAGGCGCAGCGGCACCGCCGGGGGCTCGACGTGAAACCCCCTCCGCGTATGGAGCGCCATGGCGAGGCGCTGTTTACAAGACCGGCGGGATTTTTCGCCGGGCTCTTGGCGTAATAACCGACATCGTATACGTCAAGACACCATTCCTGCATATTGCCGAGCATGTCATGGAGTCCCCATGGGTTCGGCTGCCGGCTGCCGACCGGGAAAGGCCTTGCGGCACTGTCGCGCGAGATAACCTTTGTCTTGTCGAACTGGTCGCCCCAGTAATACCGCGTCACAGTGCCGGCGCGGCAGGCGTATTCCCATTCAGCCTCGGTAGGGAGCCTCATCGCCACATCGTATTTTTTCGAAAATGCTGCGCAGAAGGCCACGGCATCGTTCCAGGTCACGTTTTCCACGGGAAAGTTCCCGCCCCTCTGGCGGCTGGGATTTTTTCCCATCACCTCCTCGTACACGGCTTGGGTGATTTCATACACGCTCATGTGAAATGAGTCCACATGCACCGTGTGCTGCGGTTTTTCCGCGAAATTGCTTTCGGGATCGGAATTGGGCGAGCCCATCATGAATTCTCCGGCGGGAATGTTCACGAAGGCGATGCCGCCTATCCCTGTTTCGCCGGGTTTGAGCCGCGCACGGGACCTGCCTCCCTGAGACTCCATTCTGCCCTGCCGGGGGTCCTTCTTTATTATCTCGCGTTTTTCCGGATCAGTTTCATCAAGACCGTACGCCATCATCGCAATGAACATTATCGCTGTTACACTTACAAACAGTCGTTTCATCAGTCCCTCCTGGCGAGTGTTATTTCTGAAAGGGATCCATGCGGCTGTGAAAAATCGCATATTGGAAAAAAACCACAACTCATGAATATGTATATAGCAATAGATATTTTTATCAAGGAATATATTATTATAGAGCACCATCACCGCGTCTGTTAACAAATTGTAATTGATAAATTTATCGTCCCTGTGATAGTATCTCCCTGCCGGGTAGAATGTGGCCGTAAGGGTTTGGCAATGGCTGATAATCAGAACAATGGAGCACGGGGCGTGGCGCTGCCGGTTGCCGTCGGCGCGGCAGCTCTGCGATTCTGGGACGGGGTCCGGGACTTCGGTACTTACGTATATTCCATCTTCCAGTCCTTCAAGTCGCTGCAGTTTATCCGTATGCGCGCGATTAATACTATCATCCTGAACCAGACCCGGTATACCGGCATCGACGCGCTTCCCATTGTCATCGTCATAGCGATGCTCCTGGGGGGCGTGGTCATAATCCAGGGCAAGACCAACCTGCCGAAGTACGGCATCGAGGGATATTTCGGCAACCTGCTGGTGATCATCATTGCCCGCGAGCTGGGGCCCCTGGTAACGGCACTCATCGTGATAAGCCGGTCCGGGACCGCCATGGCCACCGAGACGGCGACGCAGCAGTGGAGCAAGGAGATACTATCCCTGGAGATATCAGGCATTGACCCGCGCCTCTACATCGTGATACCCCGCATCGCCGCGTCGATTATCTCGATATTTTCACTTATTATATTTTTCGATATCGCGGCCTTTTTGGGCGGCTACTTTATATCCCTCTCGACGATTTACATTCCCCTGGACGTGTTCTTCCAGAACCTGATCCTGGCCTTTTCTCTTAAAGATCTGACGGCCACCATCCTCAAGAGCCTGACCTTCGGCCTGCTCATTCCCCTCATCAGCTGCTACTACGGGATGATGCCCCGGTCGAAGTTCGAGATCCCGATCTTCGTGTCACGCGCGGTGAGCCGGACGCTCTTCTTCATCGTCCTGCTTAATGTTGCCATTTCGGTGGCCTTCTATTACGTGTGGCTGGAGTAGGATATGGCCCCGCTGATTGAATTCATCAACGTATCCTGCGACGGCCGCCGAGCCGGTTGAGAATCTCTCCTTTTCCATAGGGACCGGCGAGAACACGGTTTTTTTCGGGGTCGAGGAGTCGGGACTGCGGACGCTGTCGCAGCTGATGCTGAACCTGGAGGAGCTGTATACCGGCGACATACGGTACCGGGGATCCACGCTGCAGGGACTCGATTACCTGGGAAAACTTCGCTACAAGAACGAGATCGGCTACCTCCACGGCGAATACGGCCTCATCTCCAACATGACCGTTGAGCAGAACATCTCCCTGCGCCTTGACTATTATTCCGAGTACTCGCCGGAGGAGATCACCGGCATCACGGAACGGCTCATGGGGGAATTGAATATCCTCGATAAAAGGAACCTGCGGCCCGTGGCCCTTACCGCATCCCAGATCTTCCGCACCGCCTACGGCCGGGCGGTGGCCCATGACCCGGACCTGCTTATCATCGAGCACGCCTTTGTGGGCCAGTCGCCCCTCAATATCCGCTCCTTCATGGACGTGCTGAAGCGGCGCGTGGAGCGCCCGGACAGGTCGGTGGTATTCATGACCAATGATCCGCAAAAATATCTTGATTTTGCCGATACCTTTCGTATGCTGTATAAAGGGAGGATGGTGTTCTCGGGGACACGCGGGGAATTCCTCGAGTCAGATAACCCCTACCTGGTCCAGTTCAGGGACATGGCCCTGGAAGGGCCCATGGAGATCCGCTAACGCGAGGGTGTATGAAATTGCAATTCGACAGGAACATGATAATCGGCAGGATCCGCGAGGGAATGGGAAGGATCGAATACCGGGTGGGCCTCTTCGTCCTTGTTCCGGCCGTCGTCATCGTCCTCTTCATACTGGTGAAGCTCGGCTATTCACTCGCCACGTCCACCATGGACGTGTACGTGAAGGTGAACAGCATCACATCTCTGAAGAAGGGAACACCCGTCCAGATCAAGGGTCACCAGCTTGGCCGCGTCGTCGACGTGCAGCCCCTCTTCAAACCGGCCCTCCATTTCATCGCGACCCTCCGCATCAAGAAGGACATCGAGCTGTACGAGGACTGCGCCGCCATCATCACCAACCAGAACGTCATCGGCGACCCGGTGGTGGAGCTGCGCAATCCGGAGAAGAAGGGCGCCTTCCTGATGGAGGGGGACGTTATCGAGGGGATCGAATCCGGCAGCATTGAGGACATCATGGCCAAGGTCAACACCCTGCTGACCGAGGTGACGACCATCGTGACCCTTTACCGGGAAGTCTCGCAGGAGAGCCGCGGGGACATCCGCAAGCTTGTCACCAGCCTGGCCGACGAGCATGGCGAACATCAACAATATTCTGCAGAACTCGCAGAAGGACATCATCGACATTGTCGGCAGCATGAGGAAAACTTCCCGGACGCTGGACGAAGTGGCCAGCGGAGATCAAGAAGCACCCGATGAAGTTCCTCTTCGCGGGCAAAAGAAAAAAAATGATCACCGTGTTCTTCCTGGCGATATTGACCGTTTCCAGCACGCTGTAGGGCTGCTTGTTCTGGGACTCGTGGTATATCCGTATCAGGATTTCCGCCAGGATCCCGATCTGGATAAACAGGACGGAAAGGACGATGCAGCATTACCGTGAGGATCAGGAGCGGGTTCCTGCTCATGGACTGGTTGAGGAACACCTTCATCAGGATGACCGCGATGCCGCTTACAATACTCAGCATGAACATGAAGAACCCCGTGCCGCCGAAGACGTAGATCGGCTTGGTGGAATACTTGCCCATGAAGGTGACGGTTATGAGGTCCAGGATTACCTTGAAGGTGCGCTTGATGCCGTATTTTGACGCGCCGTATTTGCGCGGGTGGTGCATGACCGGTACTTCCGTGATCTTGGCGCCGATCCATGACGCGTGGACCGGGATGAAGCGGTGCATCTCGCCGTAGAGGCTGACCTGCTTCAGAATTTCGCTCCGGTATGCCTTGAGGGAGCATCCCAGGTCGTGGAGTTTGACCCCGGTGACCCTGGCGATGAGCCAGTTGGCGATCCGCGACGGGAGCTTTCGTGAAAAGAACTTGTCCATTCGTTTTTTCCGCCAGCCGCTCACCACGTCATATCCTTCCTCGATCTTTTTGAACAGCATGCCGATGTCGTTGGGATCGTTCTGAAGATCGGAGTCCATGAATATAATGATTGATCCCGCCGCGAAATCAATGCCGGCCGACATGGCAGCCGTCTGGCCGAAATTGCGGCGGAACAGGACGACCTTGATGTTGCGGTCCTTTTTCGCGATGTCGCGGAGGATCTGCGGCGATGAATCGATGCTGCCGTCGTCGATGAAAATGACTTCATAGGTGACATTGAGCGGTTTCAGTGCCTTGACGATCTCCTCGTACTGGAGCCTGATGTTGTCCTGCTCGTTGTAAACCGGCAGGACGACGGACAGGTAGGGCGCTGGGGACTTTTTTTTCTGTGCTGATTTTGCCGCTGGCATAGGGATTCTCCGTGTCACGGTTGATTGTCAGAATTGCCGCCCGGCCCTGCGGCAGCGGGGCATTACGGTTCGGAAGACGCCGGTTTCACTGCAAATCTGTTTTATTCTTGCAAAAAGCAACAGTTAATGAATTATCTGCATAAATACAAACATTTTTTTAAAATTAATTATAGACCTGTTGAAAACTTGCTGATCAATACTGTGTGCTGCCGCCGCAGGCGGCGGGGCGCATGGAAATAATTATATGTAGTTAAACAACAACAGTGATGGTATGATGGAATCTAAGCTTTCACATCTGGTCGATCCCCTGAGGGAAATGATATATCAGTCTGGCATGGCGGTCGCCAGGTTCCGGGAGGAGACCGGCTCCCGCGTGGCCGGCGTCACCTGCGATATGATCCCCGCAGAGATAACCGCGGCCCTGGGGCTCGTTCCACTGCGGCTGCCCTCGCTGATGATCGGTCATTGCACCGCCGCGGGAGTGCCGGCCATTGACGGCATCGAGGGAGTCTATGATCTCCTGGTGGTTCCGCGGGGATGCGCCGGCAGGGAAGGAACGAGGGAAGCCCGACTGAAGGTGCACGAATTCAACTGCCCTGCCGGCTGGGGTGAAGAATCATCCCGGATGATGGAGACTTCCCTGGAAAAACTTCTTGAGGATGCCGGGTGTCCCGGCCTGTCCCGCCTTGACCGCGGGAGGCTCGCTGCCGTGACCGCCGAGTACAACAGTGCGCGGAGGATGGTGCGGGGAATCGTATCGGCCCGGCGTGAAAAGCCGGACCTTCTCTCGTGCCGCGACCTGGGGGTCATACTGGAGGCGGCTGTGATGTTCCCGCCGGCCGTGATTTCGGAGTTCCTGGCATCGGTCCTGGATGCGCTGAACCGGGCGGAAAGCGGCGCGGCTGTACGCCCGGTGCCGGTGATGGTCTACGCGAGCTTTGCCTGCGACGCGGCGTTGCTGGACGAGATCGAGGACGCCGGGTGTCTCATCGTGGAGGATGACGCCTGCGGCGGCAGGAGGCAGTTCGACATGTCCTACAACCATGAATCGGCGGACCTGTATGGAGAAATACTGGACGCTTTTTCATACCGCCCGCGCTGCCCGTCGGTGCGGCCTGTGGAGGAGCGTGTCGCTCTTCTCTATTCGATGATCAAGGGCCATGGCATCGAGGCGGTCCTGTTTATCGAGGACCTCTGCTGCCCTGCCCGGAGGAGGGACATCGGCGACCTGCGCATCCGCCTCATGCGGTCAGGGGTGGACCCTGTCGTGATCGCGCCGGGCGAATCGGTCGGGAAGGTGAGGGAATATATTGCCAGGATGTGAAAGGGCAGCCGGGGATATATGTGACAAAGGCGAGGTTGAACGACCTCGCCTTTGCTTTTTAAGAAATTTCAGATGGCTTAATTAACGGCCCACCATGTTGATGTAATCACCGGTAATCTTGAAGGCCTCGCCCAGGAACAGGTCGTTCTCCAGGTCTACCAGCTTTTTGCCGCTGTCCTTGTTGAAGGTCTTTTCCAGCTCCTTTTGCTTCTGCTTCTCCAGGGCGGACTCCTCCTTCAGGCTGATGGTTTTGCTGTTGACCTGATCCTTGTATTTTTTGATTTTTTCAATGAGCTTGCGGTACTTGTCGCTGACGTTGACGCGGGCCGCCGATTGTCCGCTCAGCTGCGCCACCAGGGCCTGGTTCACCAGGCCGAAGTTTTTATGCTCCGCGGCCGGTATCCTTTTCCACTTGAGCGGATAGCGGTTTTTGCTTTCGCCTATGTCCCATATGGATGAGAGGTCAGGCACCCTGATGTCCGGCGCGATGCCGGTCAGCTGGTTCGATAAGCCGTCCGGCTGATAGAACAGGGAAATGGTGATCTTGATGGCTCCCTTCTTGAAGGGGAGCTCATTGTATGACTGCACGGTGCCCTTGCCGAAGGTGTTGTCCGGTCCGATGATGAGCCCGCGGTTATAGTCCCTGATGGCGCCGGCAAGGATCTCCGAGGCGCTGGCGCTGAACTTGTCGATCAGCACCACCATCGGGCCGTCATAGACGATGCTCTCGTCGTTGTCATTGACCACGTGGGGCTGGTTCCTGCCGTCCACGATCTGGAGTACCGGGCCGCCGGTGATGAAGAAGCCCGCGATATCGATAGCCTCGTTGAGCAGACCGCCGGGGTTCCCGCGGAGGTCGAGGATGATGCCCTTGACTTTTTCCGCTTTCAGCTTCAGGAGGATTTCCCGCACGTCGCCGGACGAGCTTTTACTCCGCTCCTTGTCGTAATAGAAGGATGGGAGCTTGATGTATCCGACCTTCCGGTTTTTGTCGCCGTCGATGGTCAGTATCTGAGATTCTGCGGCGCTGTCCTTGAGGCTTATCTCCTCGCGGACGATGGGGACCACCATCCGGATCGGCTTGTTGCCCTCGCCGGATTCGCGCAGCACGGTGAGGCGCACCTCGGTTCCCTTGGTCCCGCGGATCTTTTTCACCACGTCGCGGAGGTCCATGTCGACCACGTCAACCGGCTCGTCGCCGCCCTGTGCCACGGCGATAACCTTGTCGCCCGGCTTCAGCTTGATCTTTTCCGGCAGCTTGTCGGCTGCTCCGCCGGTGATGATCGATTCTACGATAACAAAGCCGTCCTCTGTCTTGAGCCGGACGCCGATCCCTTCAAGCTTCAGTTTCATGGATATGCTGAAATCCTCGTTCTCTTCCTGCGTGAGGTAATTGGAGTGGGGATCAAGGGCCATTGAAAAGGCGTTCATGAAGCGGTCGAGGAGCTTTTCCTCGTCGATTTCATCGACCCGCTTGTTGAGAAGGTTGTATTTCTTGGCGAGCTTCTTTTTCGCCTCAGACAGGCTCTGGCCTGACGATAGGTAGTTGAGGAGCTGAAGCTTGATGTTCTTGCGCCAGCGGTCCCGCATTTCCTTTTTTGTCTCGGCGTAGTCTACCTTGTCGCGGTCGACGACTATTTTTTCTTCGACGGTAAAATCGAACTTGCTTGTGATAAGCTCGTTGATGAGCTTGTTGCTTTCCATGAAGCGCTTCTTGTAAAGCGAATAGATGTCGTCCATGAAGTCGAACTGGTTGTTCTGGACATAGTCGTCTATTTTGTGCCGGTATTTCTTGAATCCTTCGATGTCTTTTTTGTAGAAGTAGTACTTGCCGTAATCCAGGGACAATATGAAGTTGTCGAGGATGCGTTCGGACAGCTCGTCGTTCAGGGAGTGGTACTGCACGTGCATGGCGAGGAACTGGTTAACCAGCGCGGGGATGTCGTTCTTTTTAAGGCCTTCGGAATTCTTGAAGCAGGATAGTATGATCGCAAAGGTCGCGATCAGGACCAGGTACTTTTTCGACATTGGGTTTTTCTCCGGATAATTTTAGAATTGCTGCAAAATATTTTAGTCTTCAGGGGTTAAGGGGGTGAAGCCCCTTACAAAGCCCCTCCGCGGGGCTACTCTGAACGCGATACGTAAGCTTCGCAACAACTATATTAAGAAATACTGTAATTGTATCACTAAAAAAAGCAGATAAAGTAATTAGTCAATAATTATTTGGAAAGGTTACACGTTATTCAGCAGGCGGCCTTGGATCACCAGGCGGAAAAACAGGACGGGGCCGCATGGTTTTTTATATTGACATCATACGGAACATGATGTGTCTTCTTTGTATGAAAGGAGGCATTCCGTGACACGTTTTGCGGTGATAATCGCTATATTCGCGTCCCTTGCCATGGAATCGTGCTACTGCTACCATACCGTATCGGTAGACCGCAGGCATGACCTGTACCGCCCCGACCCCGCCGGCGGCCGCAGCCTGACGGCACAGTACCACGTCACGGCCAAGAAGGTACTGGCGCGGAAGAGCGGTCTATCACCGGTTGCCGCCATTAACAACTGGGGCGTTGACCTTGCCATTGAGGGGCGGTACGGCCAGGCGGAGATTCTCTTCAGGGAGGTCCTGGCCGAGGATGCCCTTGAACCGGCCGCGCGCAACAACCTGGCGGTCGTTTACGAGATAACCGGCAACAGGGACGGTGCCTTCCGGATGTACCTGGAGGCCTGCCGCATCGCGCCGGACAATGTTGTTTTCAGGAACAACTTCATCATTTCTCCGGTTACCGGCGGAAATGATTGATGGCTCTGGCTTGTGCCCGTATGTTTATCGTGATTTGATGATGCCGTGCAGCCGGACCGAGGAGTTACAGTTCTGCGGATTCATCTTGTTTATTGGCTGAAAACAGGGTCTTCTTGATGGTCATTATCTCCTCAATAGTATAACCTCGTAGAATAACAGCGAAAATAATCATGATTACCACCCCAATGGTTCCCGTGATCATGTAATGCAGCGGGCTGAAATATAGAAATATCCCCATGGGGATTGCTAAAAGAATGGAATGACAAATCTTAAGCAATGTGTAGGAACGTTTGTTTAAAGTAGTTATGTGGGGGCCCCAAGGCCGGTAAATCAGGCCGTCATGGCCGGCGTATGCCGAATAACCAGGCAGGTTCTTGCTATTATGAAGAAGAAAAATTGACTACCGTGATTAAAAGGATCGTTTTTTCCTTGTGCGCCGCCAGCATGCCGCCATGGAGCGGTGAGTTGATGGTCATGAAAAGCAGGGACAACATGAGGATCTTGAAACAGAATATGCTTTCATGGTAATCCTTGAGGTTGTAGAAAATCTGCAAATAATGTTCAGCCAGGATAATGAAAATCACGGTGACGCCATAACTGAAAAAGATCATGAATTTCATGTATTTTTCAAAATACTTTTTAAAATCATCGATGCTCTTTTTTAGTTTTCGAAGAGGATAGGATTCATGAGTTATGAAATCCCCAGCGGATCGGTGCATGAGCGGATCGGCGTTGGCAACGATCGTCACTTCGTCTGTCATTCCAGCAGAATTATGTTGAAGTAATAACCATGGTAAGCATGATCTGGATGAATCCGATAATTATGCCACTCTTTGTTCCCATTGACGTCCGCTCAAATCGGGGGTGGCTACCATGTATCTTCATGACAAGTATCAGCTGCATGAATACAATCATCACCATGGAAGCCGTGTTAATGATGCCCGCCGCGTAGATCCCTGTTTTACACTACTAAAATATTTCTGCAGGGACTACAAATAAATGATAAGGTCCCGATCTTGAATATCGATGTATATGTGGATAAGACAACAGTGTAGAGCACCGATATTACCAGCAGCCATCCATAGTCGCTTTTTGTATGGCGGCTATCATACCAATGGATCTCGGCAAGAATAAGATTCCTCACATCATGGTGCCGAAACAGTCTTCACCCTTCGATATAGAGATCTCTCTCATCGACACGACGTCGAGGCCGAGCGAGATTATCAGGTGGAAATATGACGTGTAGGTGAGTAGAAAGTTGTACCTTCCAAAACCGTCTACGAGAAGGACCTTTGAATAATGGGAGACCAGAAGGATATTGAACAATGTCGAAATCAGTAGTCCCACGATCCTGAAAAAGAAATTTTTCAAAAATCTCTGCAGCTCGTTGAGTTTTATTTTTTCCATATGATGTTCACTGTATAAGGACTACAGGGCTGCGGTGTATGCATCCAGCATCTTTTTCCCGAATGAGTCCCAGGAGAGGTTGTTTTTTACGTATTCCCTGCCGCGCTCCACCATCCCGGCAATCCTGCCGTGGTGCAAATATCTATCGAGAATGGCTTCGTCATAATTATCAGTTATGATCGCCAGCCGGTTTTTTTCAATCAGGTCGGATGCGGTGAATTCTTTTGACACTATCACCGCTTCCCGGCACTCATCATTTCAAAGGGGCTCAGCCATCCGCCCTGGGCCTTGATCGGGTGGATCATGACGTTTGATCTGTGATAGAGTGAACGCAGTTGGCTCCTGTTGATGTGGCCTTTGAAAATGACCCGATCAGTAGATCATTGTCCTGGATGTACGCATCAATCAGCTTTTTATAGTTTTCGTCATATCCTCCACCGGCGAATACAATAACACTTTCCGGTATTTTATTCTTGGTGGCATTATGAGCTTCCAGGCTTTACATCTGGTTCTTGAACCCTGTGATCATGCCTACATGGAGATCGTCGAATTTCTTGACGAAAGAATCATCCTCCTGCCGTTCTCCTTCGCCCCTGCCGGAGAAGAAGTCATAATCTATACCATAATTGATAATTGTCGGATGTAACCCGTAAATTGTATGAAATCTTTCCGCATTGAATTCATCGGATACAACGATATTTTTTATTTTATTCTTAACCAGGTATTTTTCTCGTAAATATTGGATATAGAGGTAAATCATGCTGGGCGTGAAACATGATTTTAAACCCGGTTGCTTGCCAATCAGAGATAGCTCCGGTTCGTTGCACATCCAGACCACGGGCTTGCTGCTTGACGCAGCGACGATTTCCGCCGGAAAATTATGCGCATTGATGACATCAAAGGATTCCTGATGTTTCCTTAAGCCCAGTGAAAGCGATTTCATCTGCCTCCTGTACTTGTCCATCATGGATCGCAGTTCGCCGGGTTTTATTTTTTCTATCATGACATCGGTGTTGTATCAGGCCGGAAATTATTTCGGGAACATTTCACTTGTCAGTATCGAATTTTGCATGCCTGGCTGGAGAGGTAGTTGCAGAGTCATGACGTTAAAATCTCGCCTCCGCCGTATACGTTCCATGCTGATCGAATAATCAGTACTCGATTGTCATGTTAAAATACTGTAAATCTGCATGCACCATGTTGCATGTATCCCGAATTAGAAATTATATTTGAGCAAGCTACTCGCTTGTTCCGTATTTGTCCGCTTGTTCCCTGGCTTCACGGGCGTTGCAGTAATGTAACTGTACGGCTCCTTTCATGTCTCCGTTTTTTTCTCTGGTATAAGTAAAGGGAAAATTATAACATAATCTGAATCTATCTTTTAAAGGGACATGTCAATATTTGTCAACATAATAAAAGTAGATAAAATTTTTTATATATCCTATGACCCCAATGAAGTTAATGATGCAGCATTGAGATCATTGAGTGCTTTTAAATGACCATATACCTGTTACGTATAAGTAGATGATCAATAGATCAGCAGTACCTGGACCGGCATATGTACCGGAAGTCTCTGGTTCGAAAGGTTAACGCTCTGATTATTGTCCGCCGATGAATTCCCGGTGCGTTTTTTTCATCTGTCCAGGCCGTTCCTGCCCATGGTTTTTCTCAGGTTCCTGTCCCCCAGCACCCGCTTAATTGCCGATGCCAGGCCATCAATGTCGTTGGGGTCCACCAGGATGCACGCATCGCCGGCCACTTCAGGTTTCGAGGCCATGTCGTGAAATGCAGGACATAACCTCACTGGATCGCTTCAAGGACCTGCACCGACGCTTCGCAGAGATTGGGAAGCAAGAAACACATGACTCCTTTGTCCTTGTTTCTGCCGGGATATCAATTCGATAAAAAAGATCTGCCTGTGCTCTATCATTTCGAAGAGCTTCGTGTTCTTCCACCCGCTCATCCCCGCCAGCACCAGCTGGTGCTTCACACTGCGCCCGATTTTTCCGTAAGCGTCAATAACCGCGACTACCTGTTGCGGGGCGCCAGGGTGTATACGGACAATATGTAGGGACGGGTAATGCCATAATTCCTGGTGATGCGCATAACGGATTTCTGGTCGGCCTTATAGAACACGCTCCGGTCTGCTGCGTTGTGGAGTGTTATGATCTCCTTTCGAATGTTCCGAAGACTTATCAGGTCGTTCCTGGTGCTGTCAGATACCGAGAGGAGCAGATCGGCCCGCTTCATGTTCCTGACAATGGCGCGCTTTTTGTATCTGCTGTTTATGTCAGTCGTTTCAGGATAAAGTTTCCATACAAGGTCGTGAATGATCCATATCTTTTTTACCGGTGAAAAAAAGCAGAAGGGGAAAAAATCGGCGAAGAAACCGATATAGACATCTATCCTGTTGTCGCGCATAGATTTTGCAAGCCAGAAGTAGAGGCAGCCCCGGTCAATCACTTCCAGGGCCATTTTCAGTACACGGTAAAAGAACAGCCTGAGTTTGTATGATATCGTATCATACATTGCCGCTTCTCAGCGTGCCAGGGCCTGCCGGCACCGGGATATCTAAAGGTGTTGACACGCCAGTCCTGTCTGAACGTGACGCCACTTTTCGCTCTGCAGCTCGGCATGGAGGAGCCCATCGATGGTATAGATGTAATAGCGATTATCAGGATCATTTTTTTGAAGCTCCCTGATATAGTTGAGGGTCACGTTCCCGATGCCGGTTAGGTTTTTGAAGGACAGGGCGAATGCTTCGAATGCGATATTCATGTCGTATCCTTTTTTGCATTAAACGATTGTTTTCATGATTAATCTTGAATCTATAAATAATTGGCGAGCATGGTGTTCATCCCCGGCATCATTCGCCGGACAATTATTTAATATCAGAATAAATGTTATTATTAACCGTCTCCAGAACAACCATTTTTTCAGATTACTCCAGAAAAAAGGGAGGAACATGCCTGGTTCATAAGGATAATGGTGAGCAATAAATATTTTTTTAAATATATCAAATTGACCATGGTGAAACATGATATAACCGAAGTGTTTGTCCGGTCCCCATGGCGATTGTTTACTGTTTCATGCCGGCGCATTTTATTATTTACGTCATCTGCGGTTTTTATCACTATGATAATCTTAATAGTGCTGTTAAGTGCGTATACGATAGGGGATGTTCTACTATAAAAGGCAATGTATTTAGAATCAATAAATACATTCACCAGGTGATTGTAGTTAGACTATGCACTTGAAGCATACCTGTGGATAATTCCATGTTCCTTTGTATGAGCGTATTTTTTTTCCGAAGGTGCTATTATATATTGAACATTTATCGGCCCCTTCGATGGTTTTTAAATCCCCCTTTCAGCAGCATGAGTCTTAATGTATCGGCAGTCGGTATCCAGTATGATGGGACCTCGCCTTCTCCAAGACCGCCGGTTTCAAGCAGGGCGTAGTTTGGTGACTTCTTCAGCAACTTTGATAAAGCCTTCCGGGGCAGGCTTGTCCCATGAAAATGAATGTTGCTTGAACAATAAAAAGAACCTTGCTGTATCATGTTCCTGATATTTTTCAAGGCATATATCGGGTCTGACAAGTGAATGAGGACGGTTCCGCAAAAAACAAAATCGAAGTATCCCATGTCAATCGGGTTTATGTCCATGACATCTATCAATTTATACTTGACTTTTGAGGCCAATTTTTTCCGGGCGTAGAGAAAATTTTCATTTTCGAAAGTGTCAATGGCGACAACTTCTTTTGCCCCCAGCCGCTCGAAATGAAAGGAAAAAAAACCGTCAGCGCAACCAACATCAAGCACCCGTTTCCCCCTCAGGGACTCGGGGAATTTATATTCATGTAAAATGTTCCGTATATCAAACATGCCCTTGGTTACTTCGCCGTTTCCAAGATCTATTACATGATAGAATAATTTCTCTACTTTTCTTTCCAGAACCATTGTGCGGTAAAAAGCTATTATGTCATCAACATGTGTTTTATATGCTGAATATTTCTTTTCGCCTAATATTTTAATAATCGCTGCATTGACATCGTCGGGTGACTTGATCTCATTTCCCGCGATTTTCTTTTCAAGTTTTCTTTTCAGATCATCAAAGCTGTGCATGTCGTCTCGCTCCGCATTATAAGATTAAAATCACGAAGAAGGATGCCATGATTATATTGATTTACTTTATTATCAATAAAAAAATAATTCAGGATCAAAATAATATGTGCTGTCATTCAACTGGTTAATCATCCTTTATGACTGATCTCTTTTTCTTAATTATTGCTTATGAATGTATATTATCGGTTCTCTCATAACCTTAGGGCATTTTTTGTATTATTGGATAGTCCGGAATCTGTTTTGATGAAAAAAACCAGCATCATTAAAATACTTGCCAATATATCCTCATTTCTATTGTATCTTACCTGGGATGATATTTAGTTTTTCCGTGGAGTATTCATGGCGCTATGCTTACCGACGCCTATCTGCGCAAACACGACTACCTGCGTGTTTCCATAACCGACAAATGCAACCTGCGATGCCGGTACTGTATGCCCCCCGAGGGCGTGGAACTGCTTCCGCATGACCAGGTCCTCAGGAACGAGGAATTTGTCAGGCTTATCGGCATTTTTGCTTCCATGGGCATCGTGAAAGTGCGTTTCACAGGCGGCGAGCCTCTTGTCAGGAAGGGCTTTATCGATATCGTGTCGAAGACCAGGGATGCATACCCGGGGCTTGAACTCTGTCTTACCACCAACGGCATACTGCTCGGCGATTATATCGATGACCTGCGCCGCCTGGCGGTGAGAAAACTTAATATCAGTCTCGACACGCTTTCAAGGGAAACCTATCGTGCCATTACGATGCGTGACGGCCTTGACGATGTACTATCCGCCATCGACAGGGCCCTGGCGCACGGGTTTTTTGACGTGAAGGTGAACGCGGTGCTCTTCAGGGAGACCATCGCCGAGCTGGATGATTATCTTGAATTTTTCAAAGACCGGGACGTGACCGTGCGATTTATCGAGAAGATGCCCTTCGTTAAAGATGAATCCGGCGGGTCTTTCCTTTCATCGGATAAGCTCATCGGGGAACTGCGTGCCAGGGGAGACCTTGAGCGCAACAGGGATATCGACACGAATGTCGCCCTGATGTATGATTACCGCTACCGGGGGAGACACAGGATGAGGATCGGCGTGATACCGCCCCTTACGAAGAAGTTCTGCTCATCCTGCAACCGCCTCAGGATCACCTCTGATGGTTATCTGAAGACGTGCCTGCATTCAAGTGCAGACCATGACCTGAAAAAGCTTTTCCGCGAAGGGGCGGACGACGATACGGTCCGCGGGGAAATAATGAAGGCCGTCTCAATGAAAGGTGAGGGCCACAGCCTCGATTGCGCCCCTGATGAGGGCGGATGCTCGGCCCTGACCAGGTCAGGGTTCATGTCAAAGATCGGCGGGTGAGGGCCCGCGGTCCGGGCTGCCGCATTGAAGAGGAGATTATCCATGAAACGATTGATTGTAATTATAGCAGTAATAGCCGCCTCAGGTTTATTCGCAGCGGGCTGCAGTAAAAGCGTCCGCGAGGCGCCGCGGACAGAACGGCAGGACGGGATTTACGTGACCTGGGAATTTTCCAGCGCGGACAGGGACGGTGAGCCCTATACCGAGGCCACCCTGATCGTAAACGGCAGCAGGGCGCACAGGCACATGATCGGCGTCTTCTATGGAAGGGTCCGGAAAATCCTGAGCCCCGCCGAGATCAACCGCGAAATGGTGGGCGGTACCCTGTCCGGGTTTATAACAAATACCGGCGGCCGCGGCCATGAGGTGCTTGTCCGCTACAACGAGCAGCTCCAGCGGCTCATCGTGGCAGAGCGTCAGTGGAGCGAAAAGCTTCCGGCCGGTTCCTACAGGGTCATCAAGAATATCCCGGTTCCTGAAATGAGCAAGGAGAAGATCGGTTTTTAGCGGACGTTGGTTCTTCCTGCCGCAGAAGAGATTCGGGCAGCCGGCAGCAACAGTCTGTATGGATCCTGCGTCCGGGATTGTGGCGGTACTCCCGGGCGGGAGCCTGGGTCAGCCTTTGCGCTTATCCGCGCGATACCTTGCAAAATCCTTCAGGTTCAATGCGATGCTGGCAACACAGCACGCCGCGAAGACCGCCAGGGTGGCCGTATCCACCAGGCGGGGGGGCAGGTTGATTCCGGTTATGTCGAGAATGAGAAAGTGTATGTATGAATCGGAGGTGATGGGCCGGCCCAGGGCTGAACGCACCTTCCAGTGCCAGTCGGTGCAGAAGCAGAACCCCCAACCATACCAGATCCCCAGGATAAACCAGGAAAAGGCAGTGGCCGTGATAGTGGCCAGGTGGATTTTTCTCGTCTTTTTCCAGATCCATCCCGTCATGTTGAAGAGGGTGAAGATAGTGTGAAAGATAAGAAAGAAGTAATCGAGAAATTCAAGCATGGCCGGCACCCCCACATTAAATATTTAATCCAATTTATGAACTCTGTCAAATATCATTTTGAATGTAAGGAAATTAAGTTTTAACTAAAAAACTTAAACATCAGGTTGACCCACTCCAATGTCATCATTATATTAATATAATTTATCCGGGGCCGCGGTCATATACTCAACTCCGGACGTGAGGGATCCACAATGAACCACCTTATAGGTCAGAAGAGCCCGTACCTTCTCCAGCATCTTCACAATCCGGTTGACTGGTATCCCTGGGGTGAAGAGGCCGTTAGTCGCGCCCGATCCGGGGACCGGCCGATATTCCTCTCCATCGGGTATTCGACCTGTCACTGGTGTCATGTCATGGAACGGGAGTCCTTCGAGAACGATGCCGTTGCCGCCATCCTGAACGAGAATTTTGTGTCGATCAAGGTGGACCGCGAGGAGCGGCCCGACATAGACAAGGTGTACATGAACGTGTGCCAGATGATGACCGGCACCGGCGGCTGGCCCCTCACGATTATCATGACGCCTTCGGGAAAGCCCTTTTTCGCTGCCACCTATCTGCCGCGCGAAAGCATGCACGGCAGGACCGGCCTCAGGGAGATTCTCGGGCGGGTCATTGCTGTCTGGAAGGAGCGGCGCGACGAGGTCGATGCTTCGGCCGACACCATAGCGGCTGCCCTGGGCAGCGGGCCGGCGGCGGCCGGGTCCGGGCAGGCGGATGATGATCTTCTCCGGCGGGCCTCCTCGCGTTTTGCCGACCTCTATGACCCGTTACATGGCGGCTTCGGCGGGGCGCCGAAATTCCCGTCACCGCACAATCTTCTCTTCCTTCTCCGCCGATGGAAACTGGCCGGTGATGAACGGGCAGGCGTCATGGCCCTTGAGACGCTGCGGCGCATGCGGATGGGCGGCATCTATGACCAGGTCGGCTTCGGATTTCACCGCTATTCCACCGACAGTGAGTGGCTGGTGCCGCACTTCGAGAAAATGCTCTACGACCAGGCCATGCTGGCCATGGCCTATGCCGAGGCTTACCAGGCCGGCAGCGACCAGCTCTTCGCGTCAACGGCGCTGGAAATCTTCGAGTATGTGTCCCGGGACATGACGGCGCCGGAGGGCGGTTTCTACTCCGCTGAGGACGCCGACAGCGAGGGTAGGGAAGGCACCTTCTATTTGTGGAAGGCCGGTGAGATGCTGGACCTGCTGGGCGGCGCCGACGGGAAGCATGCCATGGAAACATACCGTGTCAGCGAAAGCGGAAATTTCAGAGACGAGGCGTCTGGAATGATGACCGGCGAGAACATCCTTCATCTCGACGGGATCCCGGCCGACGCCGCCCGCATTGAGTCGATACGGAAAAAGCTTTTCGCCGCGAGGGAACGCCGTCCGCGGCCCTTCCGGGATGACAAGGTGCTTACCGACTGGAACGGCCTCATGATAGCGGCACTGGCGCTGGGGGCGCGGGCCCTGGGCGAGGACCGGTACCTTTGCATGGCAGGAAAGGCCGCTTCCTTCATTAAGAATGAAATGCTTGTGGACGGCGACAGGCTCCTGCACCGTTACCGCAACGGTGAGGCCTCCGTGCGGGGCAACATTGATGATTATGCCTTTGTTGCCTGGGGCCTGATCGAGCTCTACCAGGCCGGGTTTGACCCGGAGCACCTGGACCTGGCCCTACGCCTGTCAGCATCGATGCTGAAATATTTTTCAGGCGGTTCCGGCGGCCTTACCTTCGCGCCGCTGGACGGGGAGCGGCTGATCGCCGTAACCGTTGAAAGCCATGACGGGGCGTATCCGTCGGGGAATTCTATCGCGTATTATAACCTGGTGCGGCTGGCACGGATAACCGGCGATCCGGCATGGGGGGATGCGGCGGGCAGGATCCTCGTGGGCGCCGGGGAAGGTCTGCGGGAGTACCCCCACGGGCACGGGATGCTCCTGGCCTCCCTCCAGTACGCCCTGGGGGAATCCTGCGAGGTAGTACTGACGGGCGACCCGGGTGATAGTCTCTTTCAGGAAATGGTCCGGGAACTGAGCCGGGAGTACCGACCCAACTGTGTTGTTCTGGTCAGGCCGGCAGGAGATGGCGGCTTGGTTTCAGATCGGCTCGCGCCTTTCACCGCGTCGATGAAATCCGCTGACGGGCGTCCGGTTGCGTATGTGTGCCGGGGGAACCGCTGCTTCCCGCCGGTCCAATCCACGTCACAGCTGCGCGATCTCCTGAAATAAAAAGTACTTGATTTATTTATCTTATTGGAAACAATACATGAAATTTATTGGTGAGGCAGGAAACCCGGACCCGGTATGAATGAACAACAAACAATGAAAAACATTGCGGTCCTTCCCCGGGGCGGATACCTGGTGGATACGCCGGCGGGATACATACAGTTCGGATCTCCTCCGGAGACGATCAAGGACACCATGGGCATGGCCAAGGGCGTGCCGCAGATCTTTGTCCTCACCAATGACCTCTTCAACTGGCTCAAGGGAATAAGCATCGCGGAGATCGAATTCCCGATCTATTATAACTTTTTCCTGAAGAAGAGACGGACAACCATCATATGCAGGGAAAGCCAGTTTGAGCAGATGAAGAAGGTCCTCCAGGAGGCTCTCTTCGGGCCGAAAGAGTTCGATATTACCACCGATTATGAATCTGTATCGGGCGGCGGTCGTACCATCCCCGATATCAAAATGGAAATGGATTACTTCAGAAGGGGATTGAAATTCTCCGACCTGCTTTCCTTCGGCTTTTTCAAGAACAACAGCTTCACCCTCCAGGGAGTAACCATCGAGATCGGGAATGACGGTGATTTCCGGGTGAGCCAGGGGGCTGACCTGATTGCCGTGGTGCCTTCACGGGTCGAGTACAAGCCGAAGTACCTTATAGGGAAGCGGCTCCCGGAGCCGTACAAACCGCCCCTCTTCGGCGTCACCTGCCTGGGCCCGAGCCACGGCTTTGACCCCGAGGAGAACACCTCCGGTTTCATCATCTGGCTGAATCATAACGGCGTCATGGTGGACCCGCCGGTGAACTCGACGGAATGGCTCGTCGACTCCAACGTGAACCCGAAGCTTACCGACAGCATCATTCTCACCCACTGCCACGCGGACCATGATGCCGGCACATTCCAGAAGATACTCCAGGAGCAGCGGGTCACCATCTATACCACCGAGACGGTGATGATGAGCTTTCTGCGCAAGTATTCGGCGCTGAGCAACATGCCCATATCGTACCTGATGCGTCTTTTCGACTTTCATCCCATCAAGATCGGGACACCGACTTTCATCCATGGGGGCAGGTTCGACATGTTCTATACGCTCCATTCGATACCCACCATCGGGTTCAAGATGGGGTTTCAGGACCAGACCTTCGTGTATTCCTCGGACCACAACAACGATCCGAATATCCACCGGGAGCTTCTCGATAAAAGGCTCATAACCGGGGAGCGTTATGACGATCTCTGCAATTTTCCATGGGACTCAAAGGTAATCTATCACGAATCAGGCATTGCCCCGCTCCACACGCCCATAACGTACCTGAATTCCCTCCCTAAAAAGATCAGGAAGAAAATCGTCGTGTACCATATCGCCAAGAAGGATTTTCCTGCGAAGACCGCCCTGACCCTGGCAAAGTTCGGCATGGAAAACACGCTCTACTTCAAGACGAAGCACCCCCGCTTTGAGACGGCGTACCAGATCATGGGCATCCTGAAAAATCTCGATTTCTTCGAGGCGCTCCCCCTGTCGAAGGCCCAGGAATTCCTGGATATCGTCGAAGAGGAGCGGTACCGGAAGGGCGACGTCATCATCAGGAAGGGGACCGCAGGTGACAAGTTCTTCATCATCTATTCGGGCAATGTCTCCGTCGACAGCGGCGGCCTCGAGGAGAAGAAGATCTACGGCACCTATGATTACTTCGGCGAAGTGGCCCTCGTCACCGAACAGAACCGGGCCGCCGACGTCATCGCTGAAACGGACCTGGTCGTGTACACCATCAGCAGGGAGAAATTCCAGAACTTCATTGTCGGCACCGAATTCGAGAAGACCCTTCAGCGGCTCGCCAGGATACGCAACAGCGAGACGTGGAACCTTCTCTCCACCAGCGATTTTTTCCGGTACTGCACCTCCTCGCAGAAGACCTGGCTCGAATCGATATTTATCCCGATGGAGCTGCGGGGTCCGAGCGACATCATACGCGAAGGGGAGCCGATGCAGTATATCTATATTCTCAGGAACGGGGAAGTGGAGGTCACGAAGGAAGGGAGGCGCGTTGCCGAGCTGAAACGGGGCGATTTCATCGGTTCGGTGCAGAGGCTGCACCTGAATGAGCCTGCTGATTATACTTTTTCCAACCGGGAGACAGTCGCGGTGTACGCGATGAAGAGCGATGATATAAAAAGATTCATCGATAATAACCCCGGTCTACTCATGAAGCTGGTCTATGATTTTTAGGGTGTCCGCCCCCACCCCTTCAGTATGATTGTATGTAATACAATGGGTATCATCCAGTTTTTTCCTTGACTTGTGCCTGAAGATAATTTTTATCCTACAGCTTCTCGAATGATTATGCTCCGGCTGGAATGATTTGACACCGACCAGGACCGCTGTGCATGATATTACTACAGACAAACTAGTAAGGATTATTACCTAAAACACGACATGGTTTTCAGTTCAGTTACATTCCTGTTTTTTTTCCTTCCCATAACGCTGGTCATTTTCTTTTTCCTGAGAAACAGGCCGATGGCGAGGAACGTATACCTTCTTATAGCGAGCTTCGTGTTTTATTTCTGGGACGAGAAGATATACACCCTTCTGATAGTGCTATACATAGTCATGAACTATTATTTCGGGATCCTTCTCGCCCGCGCAGGCGAGCGCCGGAAGATGATCCTGGTTATATCCCTGGTGTGCAACATATTCCCCCTTGTTTTTTTCAAGTACACGGGTTTTTTCGTCACCAATATCAACACAATCATCGGTCTCTTCGGTGCGGCGCCCTTTACCGTCCCGCGTTTCAAGCTGCCGGTGGGCCTGTCGTTTTACACGTTCCAGATAATAACCTACTGCATGGATATATATCGCCGTAAGGTTGAAGCTGAAAAAGACCCGGTGAAGCTCGGCCTGTTCATTGCCATGTTCCCCAAGGTGCTGCAGGGACCAATTGAGACATACCACCACATGGCGCCCCAGCTGGCGGATAGTCGCGTCACCAGGACCGATTTCGCCGAAGGGGTGAGGCGGGTCATCATGGGGCTTGGCAAGAAGGCACTGATTGCCAATGTGCTGAGCGTGCCTGTGGACAAGATATTCGCGGTCCCGGCCCGGGACCTGACGGCGGGGGTGGCCTGGCTCGGGGCGGCCCTTTACGGGCTCCAACTGCTCTTCGATTGGGTCGCGTACTGCGACATAGCGATCGGCCTGGGGAAGATGTTCGGGTTCAAGTTCATGGAAAACTTCAATTATCCCCTGGTATCGCGTTCGGTCGGCGAATTCTGGCGCCGTTATCATATAACGCTGACAGCCTGGTTCCGGGATTACCTCTACATTCCACTCGGGGGCAACCGTGTTTCCAATGCGCGGGCGTATTTTAACATTATCATCATTTTCTTCATATCGGGCCTCTGGCATGGAGCCGCCTGGTCCTTCGTTATTTGGGGCATGTGCCACGGCATCTTCATGGCCTTCGAGAGGGCCACCAGTAATGTAACCGAACGGTCGCCTTTCGGCCACCTCTACCTGCTCATGTTCTATTTCACATCCTTTGTCTTTTTCCGCGCCAACGACCTGGCCGCCGCCGGAACCTATATCGCCACCATGTACGGCGCCATCCGTCCCGCCGTTGCCCGCTATGACTTTATCCAGTTCATAAGCAATTCAGACACGATTATAGGGATCATCCTGGCCCTGGTAGGCTCGGTGCCCCTGGCTCCCTTCGTGAGGGGAAAAGTAGAAGCCTTCATTGATGCCCAAAACGGCTCCACCTACCGCGTGCTTTCCATAGCCTTTTTCACTGCGCAGATAATCTTCCTGGCCTGCGTGCTGCTCCTCTCGGCGATGGCCCTGGCGAGCGATACGTATACCCCGTTCATCTACAGGCAATTCTGAGGTACAATCCATGAAGGAATCCAGGATAACATCAGTCGCATATACAATCACCATAGTACTGTTCATGATGGCCATCTGGGTGCCTAACATCGGAAGCATGATGGGGATCGCACCGGGGGAGAACACTGAACAGCGCACCATGACAAAATTGCCGGAGCTAACGCTAGACCGCAGGTCGATTATAGAATTCCAGAGCAAGTTCATGAAGTACTACGTGGACAATTTCGGCTTCCGCAACGTCCTCATCCGGTGGAACAGCCTCTTCAAGCTGAATGTCCTCAGGGTCGAACAGTTTCCCAAGGTGCTCGTCGGCAGGAAGGGCTGGCTCTATCTCATCAAGGACGACGACGGGAACAATTCCTTCGACTACTACCGTTCCCTTTCCCTGTTCAAGGGGGAAAAGGAAATGGCGGAATGGGTGAAGCCCCTTGCCGAAATACAGAAGTTCCTTGCCGGCAGAGGGATCCGGATGCTGGTTGTGTTCGTTCCCATGAAGCCGCGGGTGTATCCCGAATACGTACCGGAGTACCTGAGGCCGGTGCAGGACCGGACCCGCCTCGACCAGATCATGCAGTATATGAAACAGCACACCGATATTGATGTTCTTGACACCGGCCCCGGCGTCATCACCGGCAAGAAGGGCCATCTGGTATTCTACAAGCATGATGTTCACTGGAACGACTACGGAGCCTACTACGCGTACCGCGCCATAATGGGCAGGCTCTCCGGCATCCTGGGACCGATGGTTCCCCATTCTCTGGAAAATTTCACGGTAACAACGAAACATTTTATCGGCGGGGATCTGGCGAGATTGCTGGGTCTCGAGGACAGGTTCACCGAGGAAATCCCCATTTTCATTCCGAAGGAAAAGCGGGAATGGAAAACAGCGGCCGTCACCTACCCGGCTCCCTTCAGCAGATTCACCGAAGCGATCGAATCGAACGACCGGAGCAGGCCGAAAGCAGTTGTGTTCCACGATTCGTTTTTCAACTTCATCAAGCCCCTGATGGCGGACCATTTCAGCCGGATGGCCTGCTTCCAGAGCTACGGCCGCTTCAACCGGGACGTTATCGAGGCGGAGAAGCCCGATATCGTAATATTCGAAATGGCCGAACACTTTCTGCTTAAGTCTCCGGCCTATATCACTTTGATTAAATAATTTCTCCCGAGCGGGAATGAAGCAGAAAGCGCGGTCACCAGACCGCGCTTTGCGGCAAACGCCTTCATGGGGTAGGTGGTAAGCCGAATTTCAATCATTACCTGTATTGTGACCTCCTCCCGGACCCACGGCTGCGGACTGTGCAGGTGTATTCAAGCTCACCCGGTACCAGTCTATGTTTCTCGTGATATACATAACGGCACCGAGGATTACGAAGAGCGCCACGGACCCCAGGAGAAGGGTATAATCCTCGTTCTGCAGCAGGATGAAAAGATACGCGTACAGGCCGGCCAGGAACCCCGCCATGACACCGCCCCGCTTTCTCGTCTTCAATACCTTGACGCTGTACCCGGTAATCATTGCAATAGTACCAATGCTTGCTACCAGGTAGGACACGATGAAATTCATGTATTCAGACAGGGACAGGAAGAGCAGATAGAACAGGCACAGGGCGAATCCCACCATCAGGTACTGGAGGGGGTGTATCTTCAGTCCCATGAACACTTCAAAGAGGAAGAAGCATAGAAACGTGAGTGAGATGAAGAGGAACCCGTACTTCACCGCGCGCACGCACTTCTGGTAGAAATCGACCGGCTGGTAGAGGATGACGCCGAAGGCCGAATCGGCGGGGTTGATTTTCGCTTCATCGGTAAATTCCTGGGGAAAGTTCCTGCCGAAGTACGACACTTTCCATCCCGCTTCAAATCCTTTCGCCGTTATCTTCCGCGTTGAGGGCAGGCAGGCGCCGGTGAAGCTCGGGTGCGGCCATGTCGAGCTCAGGCGCACTGTCGTTTCCTGTCCCAGGGGAGCGAAGCTCAGAGAGGAGCTTCCCTGAAGGGATAGCTTCATGGCAAAATCGAAGGTGCGGCCGCCTGAGCGGATATCCCTGATGAAGGCGTGGATTCCCGACTGATACAGACCGCTGCCGCGCACCCCCGGAAGGAAGGGGACCGCCTTCTTGTTCCAGGTGAGGGAGACACGCTGCTGGATGCCTCTCGTGTCAGGGATCCCCACCGTGAGGCAGGCCTCATCCCACAGGATGTCTTTCTCCGGGACCCGGAGACGCGTGAAGTCCGGCGCGCTGAAGCGACCCAGGATTGAAAGGTCTTCCAGCCGGTAGAGGACCACCTCGTAGAGGCCGCGGGACCGTTTTTCCGGCAGGATAGTGCCGTCGATGGCGAGAGTGTCCGGCAGGAAATAGGCGTTTTCTATGCTCATCCGCGCGACATTTTTTTCATCCTTGTAATAATGACGGTAGGGCACGGTGAGCACCGGTCCGATGATCGTCTGCTCATGGCCCCACTTGCCGCTTACCTCGCTTACCGCCGATTCCCGCCTGGATTCCCGCTCAGTCACGATGCCGCTCACCATGGTGAGGGGAATCAGCAGGGCAAGGGATAGCATTCCGGTAAAAACTATTTTAAAAATCAGGGATTCTGATAATCCTTTGAGAAACATGGGTTTCCTCCTGTGTAATGTTTTACAATAACATAGGGGGGGCGGGTGAAACTATTATGAAGATACCATGAAGTTTGAGTTTTTTTGACCGGGAGCCGGTCAGGCCTGCATGCGAGAGGGAAGCACGCCCCGTCCTTCCCTCTCGCGCACTCCCATCCCTGCCGCGGGTATAAAAAATATTTGCCGATTAATTAATTTCTCGATTATTTATTAATAGTATCATCATATGTCAGCCGGGTAGTTGAGGGAGAAATCGAACCTGATTACCGAAACTTACAATATCATGGAGTTTTAATATGAAAAAAATGACACAAATTATAGTATACTTCCTCCTCGCGCTGTTCCCCTGCGTGGTTTTTGCCGACCAGGCATCGGACATGATGAACGAATACATGAACATGGGGGACAAGAGCGGCAAGAACTTTCCGAAAGAGCTCGAGGGCCTGATGCCGAAGGGGGTGCCCATCAAGTCGAAGAACTGGGTCTACGAGGAAACCCAGAAGATGTTTCTTTGTCTTGGCATACAGGGCGAGAAAAATTACAATAGGCAGGGCCACTACAGCCTTGAACTCCAGGTCGGGATCATGGGATACAATCCCCGGACCGCCGGCTACATGGCGTCCACCTGGTCCTCCATGGCCCAGCAGCAAAAACAGTACGGGAAAATGGACGGCCAGAAAGACCACGGCAATCATAGTTACGGGCCGGTCACGAAATCGACGATAAACCAGGCCGATGTATACATCCAGAAGATGACCCAGAAGAATGTCGAGCTCGATGATAAAACCCGGGTCGATTACGTTTACTATATAGCGGAAGCCTACCTGTATAAAAACAACATGATGATCCAGATCCGAATAGTTCACATGCCGGACAAAATCGAGAACGTGAATGCGGCAATCAAGGAGATAACCTCATTATTTCTTGCAACCAATTGGGATAAGTACATGAAGTAGTGCTTATATGACCCGGTGCGGGTCTGCACTATTGCGAGGGGAAGAGGGCGACTTCCCTCTTCCCCTCGTGCTCCCCATCACCCCGCTCCTGCGGAGGGCCGGGCTTAAATTATGAATTTACTTCAATTGTTCGGCAATCGTATGCAGCATCCTGCAGACGATTACCGCCTGCGGCATCCCTGCCGCGGGTATTAATAGAAAAATTTAATCCTAACTCAAAGCCCTCAAAACAACCGCCCGTAGGCCGCCGCGCCGTTTGAGCGACCGGGAGGGAGGAGCGCAAGGGGGGAGGCCGCGAAGACAGTCCCCCTCACAATAATGCCGGCCCCTCGGGCAAAAAAGGTAACGCCGCGTTAGGCGCGTTTACACGGAAGCGCCAGGGTCGCGGTGACTCCCGGCCCGGTGGAATTGTTTTTAATCTCTACATACCCGCCGTGGAGATAGGCTACTTCGCGCACGAAGGGGAGGCCCAGGCCGCTGCCGCGCATCCGGTCCCTGCCCGGGAGGGAATAAAACCTGTCGAATATTTTATCCATGGCGAAAGCGGGAATGCCGGTGCCGGTATCAACTATCGTCAGGATGGTGAAGACCTCCTGTGCAACCGACATCAGTGTTATGGTGCCGCCGTCAGGGGTGAACTGGAGCGCATTTTTAACCAGGTTCAGGACCGCGTGGGTTATAAGAAATTTTTCCCCGGTAACTGCGTGACCCGGAGAAACGCTGTTCTCGATGCGTACCCCGCCCTTTATGATCTGCGGTTCCAGGCTTGCGATGACCTCTGAAACGATCCCGCTGAGGGAGACCGTCTCCCGGTCTTTCAGCTTTTTCCTTTTCTCAATGGCTGTCAGCTGCAGCAGTTTTTCGATGATGCTGTCGATGCGACCTGTTTCATTCAGGATGTTCCGGTGGAATTTCCTTTTCTGCTCCTCCGGCATATCATCGTCGAGGAGCTCTGCCGCACCGCGGATCGATGAGAGGGGACTCTTGAGTTCATGGGTCAGGGCCTGGATGTACCGTTCGATGTAATCCTTGCCTTCGAGTTCGGCGCGCATATCCTCGAAGGCGAGCCCCAGGTCCCTTATTTCGGCGGCGGAAAGGTCGGGGAATTCCTCCCGTTTCCCGGCGCGGAGGTTCCTGACGTGCTGGAGCAATGTTGCTATGGGCCGGTTGATCCAGAGGGTCAGAAGGACGCCCAGGATGATGAAGGCAATGCCTGATATGACTGCCGCCGTTATTATCTTCCGCCTGGCAAGGTTCATGAAGAGGGTGACGCTGTTTTCCGGCTTGATCACGGTGACCACGCCGGCGATGGCGCCGTCCTTCATGACCGGCGCGGACACGTAGAGCGCATTCGTCGAGGGGTCGCTGAGCACCGATCGTGACGACCGGGCACCGTAGGCCCCCCGCAGGGACCGGTACACGTCGTTCCACCGGGAAAAATCCTTTCCCTCGTTTTTGCCGCCATCGGAGTCGTAACGTATGATGCCCCGGGAGTCGGTGGCGTAGACCTTCAGGTTTATATCCGACTTTATAAGGCCGTATATGCGGGATGATATTTTCTTCCGGGACACGGCGCTGAAAATTGTTTTTATGCTTTCGTACGGGGATCCTTTTGTTTTCATATCCGATTCGATCAGCGCCGCCATCAGGTGGGCCGTATCGTTGAGGGATTCCTCGACTGCTTCCAGGTAACGGGGGCGGATATCGCTGACGATCATGTCGAACACGAAATAGGATCCGACAGCGTAGAGGAGTATGAAGCCGATGAGGATGCGCGTCCTGATTCTCACAGGTCCTCCTTCAGGGCGTATCCCACGCCGCGGTGCGTTATGATGGGGTCGGTCTCAGGATCGACGGTGCGCAGCTTTGCCCGTATCGTCTTGATGTGCGTGTCCACGGTGCGCTCGAAGCTTTCATCCGGCTCGATCCACACCATCTCCATTATCTTCTCCCGCGTATACACCCAGCCGGGGCGACTGACGAGGAGGCGGAGGATCTCGTATTCGTACCGGGCGAGATCGAGCACAACGCCGCGGTACGAGATCTGGCGGCGGCCGGCATCGATGGCAAAGGGGGAGCTCTCCGGTGCCGCCGGCGGTGTTCCGCCGCTTCTCCGGAGGACCGCCCTGACGCGGGCGACAAGCTCCCGCGGGCTGAAGGGCTTTACGATGTAATCGTCGGCGCCCAGCTCCAGGCCCAGGACCCGGTCGATCTCATCGGTGCGTGCGGTGAGCATGAGGAGCGGCACGTTCGACTGCCTCCTGATCTTTCCGGCAAGATCGAAACCGGAGATGTCAGGGAGGCCGATGTCCAGGATAACCGCGTCGATGCCGCCCCGCTCCAGCCGGGATATGCCTTCGGCGCCCGTGGCGGTCCAGACCGGCTCGAACCCTTCGCGGGAAAGGGCAAAGGTCACCGTGTCGGCGATACCCGCTTCGTCTTCTATGACAAGGACTGTCTGCTTTTCAGGCATAGGCATGAATGGATTGATTCAATATTCCCGGCTATGGTGTTCGATCTTACCGGGCCAGTCAAGATCAATTTCTCGGCTCCTGGCGCGATACCGGTGGCTCGCAGGAAAAATGCATACATTTTTTTGTTTATCATGACTTGCCGGTGACACTATATACAGTGAGGGGCGGTTATTACAGTTATAATTATTTCTGATCAATGCTGCAGTCCTTTATTCAGCCTGATTCTAGCAAATTAAGCGCCGGTATCGGGTGTTTCAGCGTGATCATGCTTTTCACCTTCATCGGCCGAAATAGTGCCCACGCGGTTTCTGTCGAACAAGAGGCAAAGGTCGGTGATGCCGCACTGGTTATGCCTTCTTTGTACAGTGGGCCTGCCGGGAGCTGGAAAGGGGAGCAGCTCAACATCGGGGTCGGACTGTCAATGAAGTTGCAAGGCTCTTTTTTTAACAGGTTATCCAGTTTGAATTCGCCGTAACGGATAAAATATAGGCACACACGATTGTCCGGCGGCTGTTCCTGCCATGACCACAACCTGACCTGCATGTTTGCATGGATAGTGACACCCCTCAAACACTTCGCTTCTATTTTCCGGTTAGAGTTAAAAAAAATATGGACATTTCCGGAAAATGGAGGATAATAGACTCTGTTGAAAATAACGCGGTGATCAGTTGCCGCCGGCAGCCCGCTGCTGCGCAGCAAGGAGGGACCCGATGAATCTCATGAAGCACGGTGCGGTTTTCGCCGTGGTTCTCAGCGCATTTTCTGCTGTTCATGCCGGCGTCAATGACGATCTTATCAACGCTGCCCGCGGCGGGTCCATCGAAGGCGTGAGGTCCGCGCTGGCGGCGGGAGCCCTGGTCGACGCAAGGAACGGTGACGGCATGACAGCCCTGATGGCGGCGGCCGGAGCCGGCAAAAGCGATATTATAACCCTGTTGACCGGTAAGAAGGCCGACGTCAGCCTGAAGGATATCAACGGCAGGACCGCGGTCATGATGGCAGCAGAAAGCGGCACTGTTGATGCGGTCAGGGCGCTGTTCCTTGCAGGCGCCGGTGTTAACACGAAGGATAACAATGGCATGTCCGCCCTGATGCGGGCAGCGGAATACGGATACGTGGGCGTAGCCGAGTACCTGGTGAAGATCGGAGCCCAGGTCAACGCGCGGGACAACCATGGCGCGACCGCTCTCATGCTGGCATCCGGCGGCGGTCATGCTGACATGGTTGCATTTCTCATTAAGAGCAATGCGGCCGTGAATGCGGCCAGCGATAAGGGATGGACATCCCTTCTAATGGCATCCTACGGCGGCCATGCCGATGTCGCCGCGCTGCTCATCAGGGCCGGCGCCAGGGTGAACACCAGGATCACTCTGGCGGATTCCTACGGCGTTACAGCCCTGATGCTGGCATCCCTTAACGGACACGCGGCAGTGGTGAGGCTGCTTCTCAAGAACCAGGTTGATGCAAACGCCCGGGACAACCTGGGGCAGACGGCCCTGACCAAGGCGCTCCAGTATGGTAATGATGAGGTGGTACAACTTCTCAGGGCAGCTGGCGGTAAGGAATAGACGTAGTGTCTTCTGCCGGCGGCGGGTTTAAACTTTCCGCTGGTAGAAGACTCTGTAATATAAAGGAAAACCCATGAATGATTACAAACTGCTATTCGATACCATTCCCTGGACCAGCACGGCGACAGGTTTACGCTATAAGGTATACACCAGGGATGCGTTAAGACTGCGGCTGGTCGAATTTTACGATGGATTTATTGAGAATGACTGGTGCATGAAGGGCCATTTGGGGATTGTACTGGAGGGCCGGGCGGAGGTGCTGTTTAAGAACGGCAGGAAGACCGGGTTTTCAAAAGGTGATATTATCGATATACCGTCCGGAGACAGTGATAAGCATAAGACTATTATATCTCATGGAGGCTCAATATGTGTTTTATTTTTTGAAAACACATGAGCGCCGGCTCACAATTATAGGGCCTGGTTCAGTTATATCGATTACAGATGGGTATCTTCGGGTTCAACAACCTGCAGTTTGGGCAGGTCCAGGGATGGCCAGAAATTATAGAAAGATTGTCGGAATTTGTAGGTATTTTCAAAAAAATCTGTTGACATGGGTCAATCAAAAGTTAGCGTGTTCAAAGTTCATTAACAAGATAGACTGTATTTGTTTCACGAATGTGAACCGGGTAGCTGCAGAATCGGCCACAGGGAATAAATTATAAATCATAAAGAGAATAACAGCCATAATGAACAAATTGAACCTACTTATATGTTGCCTCGTAGCCATGATGATTCCGGCCCTGTTTATTTCCTGCAAAAAGAAAGGTCCCACCGATATTTCTGCATTGACGCGAATTGTTTCCACTCAGAGCAGTAAAGATGAAATGGACATTGTTCATAAGACACATGAGAATGCGGGCATAGACTGCTATAGGTGTCATCATAAATGGGAGAACCCTGACAGGATCAGGAACTGTTCCAACTGCCATCAGAAAGACATTGAAAAGATAACAAAAGACACGTGCCTTAAATGCCATACGGCAGACGGCAAGTAGTTATAACGTTGCGGGTAGAGATGCGGAAGGTATTGATCCTGGGCATCGGCAACACCTTGCGGTGCGATGACGGACTGGGAGTATATATCGTCAGGCAGATGGAAGAATCCGGGATAACCCTGCCGGAGGGAGTTGAACTTCTTGACGGGGGGACTGCCGGGTTTGACCTGCTGGGACTGATCGACGGTTACGATAAAATAGTTATCGTAGATGCCCTCAAGACCGATGACAGGCCGGGCAGCATCTACCGTTTCACGCCGGAACACGCGGTCGAGCGCCGCGCACAGTTCTCACTGCACGAAGTGGGAATCATGGAAGTGATCAAAACCCTCAGGATAATGGATAACAATCCTGAGATAGAGTTCGTCGGGATTGTCCCGGAGAACATATGTGACGTAGATACAACAATAAGTCAGGCGGTTCTGGATTCAATTCCCCGCGCTGTGGAAGTGATTCTCGACGCTGCGACTCATTAAAAAAAAGAGGAGGATATGTATGTCTTTGAACAGAAGGGACTTCTTGAAACTGATGGGCGGAACATCAGCCGCTTTCGCCTTCCCCTCGGTCATACTGCAGGGATGCAAGAAGGCACTGGAGAAAGCCGCTGAGCGCACTCAGGTCATATGGATTCAGGCGCAGTCCTGTTCCGGTTGTTCAGTATCAATATTGAATAAGATGGACCCGAGTATCGTTTCAGTTATAACAGAGTACATAAGCCTGAATTACCACCAGACACTCATGGCCGGGACGGGCCATGTGGCTATCAGCGTCCTGGAGGAAGCGGTCAAGAAAAACCGGAAGGATTTTGTGCTTATAGTTGAAGGATCCATCCCTATGAAGGATGACAAGTTCTGCACTATCGGTGAGATGGACGGAAGGCTTATCGGTGCCCGTGAATGGATCGAGAAGCTCGGCGCGAACGCCAAGGCTCTCGTTTCCGTCGGTACCTGCGCTGCCTTCGGCGGCATTCCCGCAGGCGAAATGCGGAATGGAACCGGCAACCCGACCGGCGCGGTCAGCCTCAGCCAGCTTATGAAGGGCAAGACCGTATTGAATATCCCCGGCTGCCCGCCCCATCCTGACTGGATGGTGGGCACCCTCCTGCACGTACTGCTGAAGGGCATGCCTGAGCTTGACGAGTATAACCGGCCCAAGATGTACTACGGTAAGACCGTGCACGAACAGTGCGAGCGTCTGAGTTATTATAAAAGCGGCAAGTTTGCCAAGAACTGGGGCGATGAAGGATGTCTCTACAATGTCGGCTGTCTCGGCATGGATTCCTGCTGCGACATCCCCGCCCGGAAATGGCTTGGCGGCGTCAACTCCTGCACACAGTGCGGCGCGGGATGCATCGGCTGTACCGAGGACGTTTTCCCGGATTACGGCAAGCGGGGCGTGTTCAAGCACCTGACCGCTCAGAATGAGCATCTCATCAAGCCGGAGCACCGGGTGTCGGTTTTTAATCACAGGACGGAGGTGTAGTCAATGGCTAAAGTATTAATTGACCCCATAACAAGGATTGAAGGTCACCTTTCAATAGAGATAGATGTCGAGAACGGGAAGATCGTTGACGCGAAGAGCATCGGTGACATGTTCCGCGGTTACGAAAAGATTTTCCAGGGACGCAACCCCCTCGACGCGAACCAGTTAACGCAGCGGATCTGCGGTGTATGCCCCATCTCGCACGGCATAGCGTCCAGCAAGTGTCTTGAAGGCGCCTTCGGCATCAAGCCGAACAACAACGGCCGCGTCCTCAGGAACCTGATGCTGGCGGCGAACTACATGCATTCGCACCTGATCCATTTCTACCACCTGGCGGCACTGGACTACGTGGACATCACCGCGCTGCTGAAATACAACGGCGGCGATTCCAAGATCAACAACCTGAAAGCATGGGTGGAGAGCGAAGTCAAGACCAAGAAGGGCCGCATCGACGCCATCACCGCCGGCGCACCCTTCCTGCCGCGCTATGAAGGCAACTTCTATATCAAAGACGTTGACACCAACATCGACGCCATCGCCGGCTACGTGAAGGCGCTGGAAATGCGGATGAAGGCCCACAAGATGGTTTCGGCCATCGGCGGCCGCGCGCCCCATGCTATCGGCCTTGTCCCCGGCGGCGTGACCCAGGTGCCGACCCGGGCCATGATCAGGGAATACAAGAAACACATCAAGGAAATCGAAAACTTCATAAACGACGTGTACATGAACCACGTCATCGCGGTGGCGAAGACTTTCAAAGACTACTTCAAGATCGGCTCATTCACGAACTTCCTCTCCTACGGATTGTTCGAACAGGATGTGGACGATAAGAAGTTCTTCCTGCAGCGCGGCGTGGCCTACGGGACCAAGCTCGAGGGCTTTGACGCCGAAAAGATCAAGGAGCAGGTCCGGTACGCGCGGTACAGCTCCGGTTCGAATCTGCACCCCTACCAGGGACAGACCGAGCCGCAGCCCGGAAAGGGCGGGGCTTATACCTGGCTCAAGGCGCCGCGGTACGACGGGAAGGGCATGGAAGTCGGCCCTCTGGCACGCGTGGTCATCAGCTACCTGTCCGGTAACGTAGCGGTCAAGAGCGAAGTCGACGCGCTGCTGAAAGTCTTCAACGCGGACATCTCAGCCGTGTTCTCGGTCCTGGGACGGCATGCCGCCCGCGCCATCGAGGCGAAGCTCATCGTCGCCGAGATGCACAAGTGGATTGACGAACTCGAGGTGAACGGCAAGCCGAGGAATTCCTTCGACATTCCCGACACAGGCGAAGGCATGGGACTCGTCGAGGCTTCCCGGGGCGCACTCGGACACTGGATCGTGGTTAAGGACAAGAAGATCGCCAACTACCAGTGCGTCGTTCCCACCACCTGGTTCTGCGGACCCCGTGACGACAACGGTGTCAGGGGCCCCGTGGAGCAGGCTCTCATCGGCACGCCGATATCGGATCCGAAGAACCCCATCGAGGCCGCCCGCGTGGTTCGGTCCTTTGACCCGTGTATCGCCTGCGCGGTCCACGTTGTTGAGGGAGACAGGGAGATCGGAACGTTCAAAGTCTGCTAATACGATCGATATTGAGATAACATCAGGAGGGGCTGCCGCGCAAAACGGCAGCCCCTCTTTTATTCGGCGTATTAATGCTCATCACCATCGGTTCTGACAGTTTTTTGACCATAGTGAAGATTCTCGGCATACTTTCCCCGGGCCCTCCTACCGGGGCTTGCGTGGCAAAGCTCATCCGACAGATTGTATTACAGGGAGTTGAACTGCGAAAAGTATTTTACGCTGTAGCGTGTTTCGATTCCTACGACTTCGCGTATTATCGCGGCAGCCTTGTCGCCGTTTTTTTCCATGAGGAATGGAAAGGCCTGGCGGAAATACTTAACGGTATCAGTGAGACTCTCAGTCCGGAGCTTTATGGTGGCATACTGGACGCGCCTGGTTGACGGCCACAGGTCTTTGAGCAGAATATCCAGCACGACATTCTTGGAGGCCTTGAGGCATGCCGCCTCATATTCAATGAGGGCGTCGAAATAGCCGCGGCGGTCATCGTTTTTGGCGCACTCCTCGCAGATGGAAAGCTTTTTCGATACCAGATCCAGCTCTTCCTTGGTCCCGAATTCCGCGGCCCTCCGGGCCACCAGGCCGTAAATCTCCTTCAGGATGTCGCCGGTGGAAACCAGCAGTTCCTCGTTCAGTACGGACACGCGGGCCTCGCGGCGGGGGATCAGGTCCACCAGCCACTTTTTTTCGAGGATGCGCAGGGCCTCACGCAATGGACTGCGGCTCACCCCCAGTTCCCGGGCAAGATCTTCTTCAATGAGCCGTTCCCCCGGCTTCAGCTGGAAAAGTATTATTTTATCGCCCAGGTACTGGGCAATCTGTTCTGCGAGGTTTTTTGACGGTTTGAAATCCATGGTGTGCGCCCCCTGGTTAAGACAGGGGGCACCTTTTATTTTTGTAAACAATTTTTTTTCTTATCGGGGAATGCCGTGGTAAATATGCATTGACCGGATTGGTGTTGTTTTAATAATACTAACGTCTTTTCAACTTGATCTACATGGGGGGCTTCTTTCAGATATGCGGTCCATACTGCTCAGTTGCATCCTCCTGGTTTTGTTTCTCGTTGCCCTGATTGCAATGTTGCGGCATGGTGCGCCGGCAGAACATGCAGGGAGATCCATGCCGGGCGCCGCGTTGCCGGTGTCTCATCATAATACGGCAGGTGATACGGCTGGTGATGCTGATTCCGGCGAAAGGATAAAGGCCTTCAGAAATAAGATCATCATTAATCCCGTCACGCTGGAGGCGGATCCGTACCAGGCGGGTTATGACAGGGTGACGGAACCCCCGGGTGATCACGCCATGCAGGCGGCGGTGTGCGGGATCAGGTATATTGATGCCGGGAAAAAGCAGTATGTCATCAGGACCTTGCGCGATGAAACAGAAGCGGTGCGCTCCGGTTACGCGGTGACCCACCGGGGATACTGCGGAACCTGTTCCTCGCTTCAGGATCTCGCCGTGTACCTCCAGCGGCGTGATATGACCTATGCCGTGCGCGCCTGTTCCTTCAAAATTGCCCGGGGGCCCATCCTGTCCTGCCTTGAAGAGATAGGATTCACGCGGCCCTGCGCACTGACCTGGTATTACAATATAAGGAATACCGGCCGCAACTGCCTGGGCACCTGCCTCCTGTCATGGATGAAAGGGGAACCCCTGAACAGGGCCGATGGAAGCCTGAACGATTGCCTGAAGTGCGATGAGGACATGTCCGGGCCGATTTTCAAGTATTACGCCGGGAGAACAAGGCGGAACTCGGGGATACGGTCTGAAATTGAGCGGGTAAGCAATGAAATCTACCCCCTCATCCATAATTACTACTGATCGTTGAGGGCTATTTCTTCCAGTTCTGCAGTTCTATGATGTTCCCGTCAGGGTCCCGCGCGTACACGAAGGTCAGCAGTCCAACATTTTCAATATCTTTGGTCACGACCCTGCCGAGCTGGCTGCCGCCGCGGGCAATGACCTCCTTCAGGGCTTCTTCCACGTTATCAACGAGAAAGGCAATGTGGACGAAACCGGTTTCGTTGATCTTCTTATCACTGCCATGAATGCCGCTGTTGTACTGGAAGATTTCCAGCGTGGGGCCGCTGTCGCCATGTCCGGGCAGACGGAGATGGGCTCCCCTCAGATGGGCTCCCGGAACGCCGGTGCCGTCCTCGATCCACCGGCCCGACATGTCCCGCTCGGGCAGGATGCGCCTGCACCCGAAGACCTCCTCGTAAAAGCGGGCTAGCTTTTCCCAGTTTTCTGAAATTACATTGGTGTGAACATATTTAGCGTTGGCAATCATGGCTTCTCTCGATTTTTTTAGGGTTATATCCGTCAGCCGGTATTTTCAGCAAGCGTATTTTCTGTTTTAATGGGGGATCGTCCTTTGGGCCTTCTGTAAAATTCTTGCGGCAGCTGATTATCGTTGACAAAAAACAGGGTGTCAAATAATGTACCAAACGGTCGGTATAATATATTAAGGAGTAAAATTCCCATGTCAAAAGGTGAAGAAACGCGTGCCCGGGTGCTCGATGCGGCAGTTGACCTCATCAACCGGAAGGGTTTCAGGAACACCAGTATCCAGGATATCATAGACGAAACAGGCGTTAAAAAGGGGAACCTCTATTTTCATTTTGCCGGCAAGGATGAACTGGGCCGGTCCCTTATCAGGGAAGCAGCCGACCGGTACTTTGAATATCTTTCGAAAAGCGCCACCAGCGAGAAACCCCTGGACAGGATACGGGATGTCCTCAATGCCGTGCTGCGGTTCCACCGCCGCAGGGGATTTGTCGGCGGATGCATCTTCGGCAACACCGCTCTGGAAATGAGTGATACCGACAGGGAATATACAGCCCAGGTGAGAGATATATTCGACCGCTGGGTGCGGATACTGGCGGGATATCTCCGCGAAGCGGGACGGGCGGGAGCGCTTCCTGCCGGCATCAAGCCGGAACCGATGGCGCGGCATATTGTCGCAGCCATGGAGGGCAGCATCATGATGGCGCGTCTGCACAAGAAGGAAGATCCGATTGTAGAGTCTATCGGGTACATAGAAAAGCTCATCGGGATTAAATAATGGTGAAAGAAAAAGGGAGTGAACACATGATTACCGAAAAACAGATAATCGAAAAAGCCCTGGGCCTGGGATTCGTCGACGCCGGGTTCACCACCGCTGAACCCTTTGAATCGCACCGGGAATTCCTGCGCGAAAGGCAGGATGAGTACGGGTGGGCGGAGAAGGTGGGACTTGCCCTGATGGACGGGACCGATCCCCTGACAGTTCTTCCCGGGGCTAAATCCATCATTGTGCTTCTCGATTGCTACTGCACCCATTCCTTCCCCCGCTCCCTGGAGGGAAATTTCGGACGTTGCTATCTCGATGACGACCGGATTACCAAGGACGGCCTGGCCCTCAGGATAAAATCATTCCGATCCTTTTTGCGGGACAACGGTATTGATTCAAAAGTCCCCTTCAATCTGCCGCACCGCGTCGCGGCCGCCAGGGCCGGCATGGGAACGTTTGGCAAGAACTGCCTTTTCTACGCCGGACGCGCGGTGCGTCAGAGCTCCTGGGTGCTCCCGATCACCCTGGTGGTCGACCGTGAGTTTACGCCCGGGGAGCCGACGGTGCGGATGGGGTGCCCTGACTGGTGCAGAAACGCCTGCATTGCCGCCTGCCCGACCCGTGCCCTCAGGGGGAACGGGACCATTGATCCCCGCCGGTGCATATCATACATGACTTACTTCGGGAAGGAAATAACGCCGCTGGAAATGCGCGAGCAGATGGGGATGTACGTGTACGGCTGCGACGTCTGCCAGAACGTGTGCCCGCGTAACCGGCCCTGGCTCTCGCAGAAGCTGCCGCAGAACCGGCGCGTTGCGGCAAAGGCGGATAATTTCGACCTCAGGGCGCTTCTCCACATGGACCGCGAATATTTCACGGGCAAGGTGTGGCCCCACATGTTCTACATGTCCCCGGACGACATCTGGAAGTGGAAGATGAACGTAGCCAGGGTCATGGGGAACAGCCTCGACGCGGGGTATGTGGCGGACCTGGTGCGCGCCTTCGATGATAATGAGGACGGGAGGGTCCGGGGGATGATCGCCTGGGCTCTCGGACGCATCGGCGGCGGCAGGGCGATGGATGCTTTGAAAACTTTTCTGACGAGGAGTGAGGGCATGGTGCGCGGGGAAATCGCAGCCGCACTCGATGGACAGATGGGATAAGCGCGGTTTCGCGGCCGCGCCCGCAATTACTAAAAAAGGAGAAGCACTGATGGGATCAATACAGCCGACACAGGGCCAGATCAAAGAACTCATGACCGGCGTTGATGAAGGTCCGGTCGTTATGGTAAATTTATTGAAGTTCAGGGAAAAGACTGAGACGGGAGAGCCGGGCAGAACGGCCTATGAGCGCTACGGCCGGGCCGCCATACCATTCCTCGCCGAGATAGGTGCGCGGGTACTCTGGTACGGCTCCGTGGGGCAGGTCTTCATAGGCGCGGATAAGGACCGGTGGGACGAGGTCCTGCTTGTCGAATATCCTTCCCGAAAAGCATTCCTTACCATGATCTCGAGGCCGGATTACATGAAAATTCACGGGGACCGCGAAGCCGCACTGGAGGATTCGGCGCTCCTGGTGACTTCGACCCTGGTTAAGATCAAAAGCTGAACGGTTTTTCACCAGGGTCTGTTATTAATGCTGTTGATCCTGAAGATTATTTCTTTTACGAAATAAGCAAGATTTCGGATGGAATTCATTACCCGGTCTTCAAAAGTCCATACGCTCCATCCGCCTCCCCGCCAGGCTTTTATATACACCGATGTCATTGCCAGGTTTTGAGAGGTTGCGCCATCTGTCAGATTTATCACCACGTACAATTCATCATCCGCATATATGTAATTCGCGTTTTGAAATTTTATGATTAAGCCGTCCTTGGGAAGGGGTTCACCCGGTTTTTTTGCTGCAATAATAAATTTGTCCTCAAAAACTTCTTTGAAATATGAAGGCATTGCCGATCGATTTGCGCGGTTGATCAGGTCAAGCCATTCTTTTTCATTTGAATAATGATATGCTGCCCATTTTTCTTCACCAAGATCCATCCACCCGAGGTATATTTTGTTATACCTGTTTAAATCAACGGCCGGATTTTTTTTGTTTTTTATTCTAAAATAAGTACAGCCGGATAAGAATATAACAGTTATAAGAGAGAAAATAATATATTTCTTCAAATTATCTCACCCCGCATGCCGTTGAATATGCAGTCTGTTGCAATGTAATTGCAAAAAAATATTTTATTCACTGCTGGATGTCAAGGAAATTACCTGCCGCCTTGTTCTCCGAAAATTTCAGAGAAGCCCATCGCGGCCATACAGAATCATATAACAGACCGTAGCCGCATCATCCGGCGCAATAATGGTGCAAGGCCCGTGTTTTATGCCATCCGCCGATGTTATGAGAACAGGTTCAAAAACACCGTGATGATGATGGCGTTGGCGAAGTCTATGAAGAAGGCCCCCACGATCGGCACCACCAGGAAAGCGCGCTTCGCCGGGCCGTACCGTTCGGCAAGGGACTCCATGCTTGCCATGGCGTTGGCAGTGGTGCCCAGCATGAAGCCACAGAAGCCGGCACAGGTGACGGCAGCGTCATAGTCCCTGCCGAAGAGGCGGAAGAGGGGCCAGAAGCAGGCCGCCCCCACCACGATTACCTGCGCCGCCACGACCGCCAGCATGGGGAGGGCCACGTCCGCCAGTTCCCATAGCTTCAGGGTCATCATAGCCATTGCGATGAAGAGGGTGAGGGCCACGGTGCCGATATCGTCGATCGATTTCTGTGACAGGGTGATAACGCCGGTGAGATCAGCCAGGTTGCTGATGATGGCGCCGGCGAACATGGCACCGATATAGGCGGGCAGTGTCATCCCCAGTGCGGAGAAGCCCCTGCTGATCCAGTAACCGATCCACATGGCCGCGAGGATGGCCACCAGGTTTTTCAGCAGAATATAGGCCGATGGATCTTCCCCGGAGGGGGATTCCCCAATTTCTTCAGCGAGTTGTTCTTCCACGATCTCCGTCGGGGCAGGCACGCGGCCGGGGATGGGGTTGCCGGTGCCGTGGCGCAGGCGGTAACGCTCAATGAGCCAGGTTCCGATAGGGGCGCCGATGAGGCCCCCGCAGATGATTCCGGTCATGGCAGAGGCGACAGCCAGGGACGACGCGCCGTGGACGCCGGCCTTCTCGAAGAGAGGCGCGAAGGCTAGTCCCGTGGCGGGCCCTCCCACCAGGGTCACCGAGGAGTTGAACACACCGAAAAGGGGGTGCTGGCCCAGGGGCACGGCTACGGCTATCCCTATGGCGTTCTGCAGTATCGTGAAAAGTATGGCGATGATCAAAAAGGTGACTATTTTGACTCCACCGGTCCGTAAGAGCTTCAGGCTGCTCCCGAGGCCGATGGAGGTGAAAAATGCGGTCATGAGTGGCGTCTGCAGGGACGTGTCGAAGGTAAAGGGGCTTCCTCCAAAGCCCCGGGCCGCGAGGTTGACCAGGGCGATGACCAGTCCTCCCAGCACCGGCGCCGGCAGATTGTAGCGGGCCAGGATCGGGACGATCTTCCTTATGCCATAGCCGGTGAAGACCACCAGCCCGGCAAAGGCCACGGTCTGTATCATGTCTAATGTAAACATGCGGGAAATTGTTCAAAGAAGAATGCCGGCGTCAATGAATAAATTGTCAGTTATCCATCTGTTTGGTGTGTTACTCTGGCACCCGGATTTTTGGTTTTGAGGCTGATAGTTATCGGTACAGAGGCAGGAGTTTGCTTTGACAGCCCAATTATTATATTTTGTGACCGATAGTTATCGGTACAGAGACGGGAATTTACTCAGGCACCATGCTTTTTGATCTTATAGGCCGATTGTTATCGGTGCAAAACTGGTGTTACTCTGACCCTGTAACTGAAAAATCTTCTGAATAATCCCGCATCTGGCCAAATCAAGCACGATCTTGATTTGGCGCAATGGCATGTTGATTCAATTCCGCCATCCAATTTATGATGCAGGGACAGATTCTGGCATAACGATATGTGGCCAGACAAAGGACTTGCAATGTGATATTTTTAATCCATACAGACGGTCGGATTTATTACTTACCGATGCGGTTAGCGTTTTAATTTAATGAAGATTGTAAATTAATTCCCAGGGGTCCATCATGTCAGTAGAAATGTTTCTCCAGAATTTTAATCCCGGCATTCGCTCAAACCCGTTAGAAAAGATGAAATGCAAGTATTGCGATGAGGATTCAAAATTCATAACGATAAACGGCATGGATGTGCATTACAAGGACCAGGGCACGGGCCCCGTGCTGGTGCTGCTCCATGGCGTTGTCGCCTTTCTGCATACCTGGGACGGCTGGTACAATGAGCTGAAAGACCACTACCGCATCATCCGTCTGGACCTGCCCGGGTGGGGCATCACCGGTCCTTCAAGGGAAGAGGAATACATGGACGAAGCCATGAACGCCTTTCTCGATTCTTTCCTCGATGCGCTGAAGATCAAGCGCTGCTTTATCGCGGGGAATTCTCTGGGCGGTTTCTACGCATGGAAATACGCCGTACACCGTCCGGACATGATAGAAAAACTTCTGCTGCTGGATCCGATAGCCTATAACCAGTCCCTTCCGTATGAATTCAAGCTGGCGCAGATACCGGGAGTAAAATCCGTAATCAATAACGTGATGCTGCCGCGGCTGCTGATCAAGACCAGCATCGAACGCCTGTACGGCAGGAAGGAAAGAATTACGCCGGCAGTGTATGACATGTACTGGGACCTCATCATGCGCGAGGGGAACCGGCGCACCCTGTCGAAAATCTTCAAGGTGATTGCCGACATGAGCAGGTCTGACACGATCTATCTCGATGTCAAAAAGCTACAGATGCCGGTGATGATGGCATGGGGAAAGAAGGATATCTGGTCGCGATGGAAGGAGACGATTGATCACTGGAAGCGGGACCTTCCCCACGCGGAGCTGGTGCTCTATGATGACTGCGGCCATATGCCGATGGAGGAGATGCCGGCCGTGACTGCCCGTGACGCCCACGCGTTTTTCATGAAGGGAAAGAAGCCCGCCATGAAGAAAAAAGTTGCGCTTCGTAATGATGGGAAGATGCGGTCGGTTAAAAGAAGAGCTGCCGTGAAGGTTTAAGATCTGACATACCGTCAAACATAGCACCGTTTCTATCTGTTTTTCAAAAAATCATCCCATTATGACGGCAAAGTTTTTTACTGTCGAATGTGCCACTATCACCAAATAATCCTTGAAATATGCATAATTGGTTATATAATTGAAATAATGATCCGCACTATGCGGTCTTTAAGGATGGCGCTATGGACAGACGACGCGGCGATTACTTCAAAATGTGGAAGGACGGGTACCCGGAGAAATTTGAATCCGAGGACAAAATTTTTTCCCATATCCACCGCGGGGACCGGTTATTCATCAGCACCGCATGCGGCGAACCGCAGTACCTGGTCAAGGCCCTGGTGCAATATGCCGAGTCGCACCCCAAGGCAATTGTCGATGCGGAACTGATGCAGGTATGGACCCTCGGCGTTGCGCCGTACTCGGACCAGAAGTTCGGATCAAATTTCAGGTCCAATTCCTTTTTCGTTGGAGACAATACCCGTGACTCCGTCAATACCGGCATGGCGGATTACACGCCCATTTTCCTGTCGCGGATACCGCAGCTTTTCCGTAACAAGATGATCCCTATCGACGTGGCCCTCATCCAGACCTCGCTCCCCGACCAGAACGGTTATGTGAGCCTGGGGGTCAGCGTGGATATTTGCATGGACGCCATTGAGAATGCCTCCCTGGTAATTGCCCAGATGAATCCCCGGATGCCACGGGTGCATGGCGACACCTTCCTGAGCATCAAGGACATCGGCTTTGTTGTCGAGCACGAAGAGGATCTTCTGGAATATAACCCGGCTGTCCCGGACGAAATAGCCCACCAGATAGGCCGATATGTGGCAAGCATCGTGAATGACGGTGATACGATACAGGTGGGATACGGCAGCATGCCCAACGCCATCATGTCCAGCCTGGGCGAAAAGAATAATCTTGGCGTGCACAGTGAGCTCTTCACCCACTCCATGATGGACCTCCTCAAGAAGGGAGTGGTGGACAATTCGAGAAAGACGGCCGACCGCGGCAAGACCATGGCCGCCTTCTGCATGGGTGTGAAAGAAACATACGAGTACATCGACGACAACCCTTTTGTCGAATTCAAGCGGATCAGCTATACCAATAATCCCCTTGTGATAGCGCAGAACAGTAACATGGCGGCCATCAATGCCGCCCTCCAGATAGACCTCACGGGCCAGGCCACGGCGGAGTCGATCGGCAACCAGTTCTTCAGCGGCATCGGCGGGAGTGCCGATTTCATGCGCGGCGCAATCCTTTCCCCGGGAGGTAAGACGATCCTCGTGCTGCAGTCCACTGCCCGGGGAGGCGAGGTGTCGCGCATTGTCCCGTTCCTTGACCCCGGCACCGGTGTGACCCTGAACCGCGGCGACGTCAATTACGTGGTGACCGAATACGGCATCGCATACATCCACGGTAAGAACATCCGCGAGCGGGCCATGGACCTCATTGCCATCGCCCACCCGAAGTTCAGGCCATGGCTGATCGAAGAGGCGAAGAGACTCAATCTGATTTACAAGGACCAGGCCTTCATCCCCGGCAAGCGCGGAGAATACCCGTCATACCTGATAACCTACCGGACGACCAGGCAGGGTGCTGCGCTGATGATGCGTCCGGTGAATATAAACGACGAGTCCATCATCAAGGACCTGTTCTACTCCCTTTCGGACCAGAGCTTCCAGCGCCGCTTCATGTCGTCGCGCCTTGACATGCCCCACGAACGGCGGCAGGATTTCGTGGTGATTGATTACACGAAGGAGCTGGTTATCCTGGCCTTTGTCGAGGAAGGCAGCAAGGATGTCGCCGCCGGCATGGGTCAGATGATCAAGGATGAAAAAAGCCACACGGCAGAGGTGGCCTTTGCGGTCCGGGACGATATGCACAACCGCGGGATCGGAACCGAACTCCTGGCATATCTCATTCTCCTTGCCAAGCGCGAGGGGCTCCTCGGCTTCACCGCCGAGGTCCTGGTGGAGAACCGTCCCATGCTTCACGTGTTCGAAAAAATGTTTCCCGACATCGAGAAGAAAATGGATGACGGGGTCTTCGAGCTGGTGCTGCGCTTCAGTGACTCGGCGTAGTCGCCACCACAAAAAAAATCATAAAGGGCGCGGAGCTATACAGCCTGTCCGCCTCGTATAAGCAGAGCCAAATGCGACATCCTGTCGCGGCTCTGCACTCGGCCATCCTGACCAGCGCACCATATTGACTTGGCGGAATCGGCGACATCCCTGTCGCCTGCTCGCTGGGACGGCTCAGGCACCTGCTACTATCGCTGCAAGCAATAATCGCCATGATTCTGATAAAGCCAGATAACTGGTTACTGTCCAACTATTTTCTTGACATGATTCTGCCCTCGCCGTATATTAATTCAAACAATCACATGATCCCTGTTTAGCGCGTTCTTTAAGTGCTGTATTGATTGATACGGGCCGATATTGTTGTATTATAGGCATCGCTTCCGCAACGCGTAATTTTCAGGAGCTGCAATAATGAAAAAAAAGATACTGATGATATATCCTGATACCCCGGTGACCTACTGGAGCTTTAAGTACATACTGAAGCTGGTGGGCCGGCGTTCGGCCTTTCCGCCGCTGGGACTGATGACCGTGGCATCGCTTATCCCGGACAGCTATGATATAACCCTGGTGGACATGAACACTGAGAAGCTGATGGTGCGGGATGTAAAGAAGGCTGATCTGGTTTTCATCTCCGCCATGATCATACAGAAGGAATCCTTTGACCGGGTCGTGGCCCTGTGCAACAGACTCGGTAAAACCGTCGTGGCCGGGGGACCTTATCCCACGGGGTCTCACCGGCATATTACCGGCGTTGACCACTTTGTCCTGGGTGAGGCGGAGGTAACGCTGCCGCAGTTCCTTCAGGACTGGGAGAAGGGCGAGGCCCGGCCCCTGTACCGGAGCGATTCGAGACCGGACATCACGAAAACACCGGTCCCCCGCTTCAGCCTGGTGAAGCACCGCCGCTATACCACCATGTCACTGCAGTATTCCCGGGGATGTCCCTTCAACTGCGAGTTCTGTGACATCATTGAGTTTTTCGGCCGGGTGCCCCGTGCCAAGACGCCGGAGCAGTTTATCGCCGAAATGGAAGCGCTGTACCGCACCGGTTACCGGGGGCCGCTCTTCATAGTGGACGACAACTTTATCGGCAACAAAAAGAATGTGAAAGAGCTTCTCACCGCGGTCGCACGGTGGCAGGAGGAACGGCACTATCCCTACATGATAACCACCGAGGCCAGCGTCAATCTCGCCGACGACGAGGAACTGATGGACCTGATGATCGACGCCGGGTTCAACAAGGTCTTCCTGGGCATCGAAACCCCGGTCGCGGAATGCCTCGAACAGGCCGGGAAGAAGCAGAACCTCAAGGGTTCCCTTCTCCGGGGAGTGGAGCGCATCCAGCGCAAGGGAATGGAAGTGACGGCAGGGTTCATCATCGGCTTTGACAGCGACCCTGAGAATGTCTTTGACCTGCAGATCGATTTCATCCGCGAATCGGGCATACCCATGGCCATGGCGGGACTACTCATCGCCCTTCCCAATACCCGGCTTTATCGCCGTCTCAATTCGGAGGGACGGATACTGTCGGAGACGTCGGGGAACAACACCCACAGCTTCACCACCAACTTTATCCCTGTCATGGACGGAGAAACGCTGGCGAAGGGGTACAGGGAGCTGATATCGCAGATCTACACGCCCCGGGAGTACTTCAACCGGTGCCTTACCATGATGCAGAGAATGCCCCGGGGGAAGGTTGGCCGCGGGGCATTATCCTTCTGGACGATCCTCCTCGTTGTCAGGATTTTTCTCTCCTCGGTGTTCCGTCAGATATTCTCTTCATATGGAAGGGAATACCTGAACTACCTTGCCGCGGCCGTGCGGATTCGGCCGGGGCTCTTTCCCAAGGCGGTCAAGATGGCCCTTTTCGGGTACCACTTTTTCAGGATAACAAAAGAAATCCTCGCGGCGGATGACCTGTCTGCATCGATCGAAACGATGCGGATGAGCCTGAGAAACAGGATCGAACGGGCCCGCTTCGGCCGCATGGAGGATATCGTTCGGGAGCTTCTTGCCCTCGACCGCGAGGTGTTCGGAAAGACCTTTGCCGCGGCAGTCAGAATGAAATACCGCATGCTCCATGACGATTTCCACAGCACCATCGAGGAGCCGATGAAGAAGCTTGCCGAAGATATGCGGATATACATTGACGCCATGACTCTATCTATGAAAAAGAAGATCGAGGCGATGGCCCCGGGCGGTGATTCACTCCCTGATCTTCAGAAATACTGCCGCGCTCTGAAAGCGAGGGCGCGTAAAAAATACCGCTCCGTCAACAGGGACTTCCGCGCATATTTTGACGAGGCTTTGGAGCTCTTCGAGAGCCGCGTCGACAGCATGATCATTGACCTTGATGGACGGTACAGCGCAGGAAAATAATTAATCTGACCCGGTCTCACGGCTTGTATTTCTGATGCTTTACATCTCATGCAGATAATCATAGGTTGACAGTGATAATCTGACCTCTAAATTATCCGCTCACAGGATATTTTTTACTTGTTAAAATTACCTTGAAGTGAAATTTATAAAGTTATGAAGTTGCCATTGCTCATCGCCGCGTGTTTTTTTATCTTACTGCCGGCCCGATCATTTTGCTTTCCTGCTATTCCGGAATCCATCCAGGTACGGGAATGGATGGTGCTGTACAGCCAGGAGCCGTCAATCGACGCTGTTCGGGGAATGACCGGATGGGTCCCCATACAAATACCATCGAAGTTTCGGCTGCCCTATAAGGCGGAGCGGGCCTTCCGGTATTGCTGGCTCAGGGGTGAATTTGATATAAAAGACAATCCGGAGAAGTATTACGGCATTACGCTGGGAAGAATCAATTACACGTATGAAATATTCATCAATGATTACCTGATCGACGTTAAAACGCCGCCCGAGATATCCAATCTTCATTACCCGGAAAGTTTTATGATGCCCCGGGGCCTCCTCAAAAAAGGAAAAAATGAAATTTACCTGTACCTGGGCATTTACAGCTATGAGTACGGCGGCCTCCCTGACGGGGTCTATATCCAGCCGAAGATGGAATACCGCCGCCTGAAGAACTTCTATGACCTGATCTACAACCAGCTTCCCATCGGCATACTCCTTCTCCTCGCGGGAAGCATCCTGCTCATGACGGCAGTGACAATTTTTTACGGATATGACAGGCTCTTCCTGTACGAGATCCTGGTGCAGCTCCTCAATGCGGTCTACATCATCACCATTTTTTCCCCCTACAAAATGGTTGCCCTTGATATGATCCCGCCCCTGCTTATGCTGGCAATGCCGCTCTTCGGCATTCTGTTCATTCTCATTATTCAGGCGCTGTACCGCGTTGATTTGTTTGAATATTCATGGATCATCAACGGCGGGGTACTTGCTGTGTCCGGCGTGATATTTCTTTTGAATTACATCGTCCTCGATTTTTATCTGAACCCTCTCTATGGCCTGGTGATAATAACCGCTTTCATCCCCTATGCCGTGTACATGACCCTGAGGATCAACAGGCTTCGGCCCGACAGGTTCAAGTGCGCGGTGATCCTGGTTCTGGTGTCGCTCCTCTCCGTCGGCGGGATCCTCGAGGTATTGTTGTATATCACCGGGAGCAGGTACTCCTTCCTTATAGTAACCTATTTCTCGCCTTTCGTTATCCTCGGCTTCGCGGTGCTGGGATCGCGTGAATACCAGCGCAGGATGATCAGCCTGAAGGTCCTCTATGAACAGCTCCATGTGCCCGGCCAGAAATCGGACCATGCCAGGCGAAAGGTCGTAACCGATTCAACCGGGGAAAAATTGAAGAGTATCATAGCCTTCATCAATGAGAATTACCGGTCTGATATTTCCCGCGAGGGCCTTGCCGCTGCGGTAGGGATGAACCCCAACTATTTCAGCGGCCAGTTCAAGGAATTCACCGGAAAAAAAATCAATGATTACATAAATGAGCTCAGGATACATGAGGCGATGGAACGCCTTAAGGACAAGCAGGTTAAGATCATTGATGCCGCCCTGGCCACGGGTTTTGACAGCCTGTCAACATTCAACAGGGCCTTTAAAAACTGCACCGGCAAAACACCTACCGAGTACCGGGCTGAATTAAAACTTGATATTCGCTAATAAAAGGCAATACCTCGTTGTTCAAGGGATTTGGCCCTTTAAAAAGAGATTTCCTGCGAGAATTCTGTCAAATTTACAGAATCTGTAATATTGAGTAGCATCTGGATTTTGTATATGCATATAGTGTATACATCAAACCGACTGGACGGTCGCTGGACGTTTATATAAATAAAGACTGATTTTGGAGTTGGAGGCGCAGTGATAGTTATCGGCTTAAAAAATTGCAATGGGAGGTCTTGTCAATGAAGGGTAAATTGTTATTGATCGCGTTGCTGGTGCTGATTTTCTCCTTGAACTGTGATTTCAATTCGGCCGGGGCGGCCGGGATAACTGCCCCGGGTCAGGCAGTATCCGGTTATGGCTCATCCGCTAAATACATATGCAACGGCTTTACCGAGGGCAGGGTTGGCGCCTGGTACAATCCCTGGAGCGGTTACTGGTGCTGGTATTATATCCCCGATAAATTGAAGAACGGGACCAAAGCGCCGGTTGTCATCTACCTTCACGGCATGATGCTTATGGCGCCTGATATTTACATGGACCATATCGAGCACCTCTGCAGGCAGGGCTACATCGTCCTGTTCCCGCAGATAAACAAGGGCGGCCTCGTAGGCCTGGCTACCGATAACAATCAGTACAACATGATGCACCGGACCATCGATTCGGTGAATGATGCCCTGAATAAGATAGGATCAAAGGCCGACCGAAGCAACATGGTGCTTTTCGGTCACTCCCTGGGGGGCCTTATCAGCCTCTGCTGGGCAGATAATGAAGGCGCCGCCATTGCTCCGGCAGTTAAGAGGATCGTTCTTGCTGACCCCTGTTTGTACGCCAATATTCCGGCCTTTGTTGACGCCTTTGTTGACGTGACAGAGCTCGATTTCAATGCCAAGGCCCGTGCAACCACGGTCCCGGTCATTATACTGACCGGATCAGATGATACCATTGCCCTGCCGGAGACCGCCTATGAGGCCTATGATGCCCTGGTGAATGCTCCATCAAAGGTGATTTACCAGTACAATACCGATACTCATGGCGACAAGGACCTTAAAGCCGACCACATGGCCCCCATCTGCGACGATGGCTGGATGCCCAGCTGGGCGATGAATATGCTCGGCGGCGACGGCGAGGTGGATGCTTTCGACTACCGGGTTTTCTGGCCCGCCCTTGATGCAGCCCTGGACGGACAAAATACTCTTACCTTTGATATGGGTAATTGGAGCGACGGTACGCCGGTCAAGGCCGTTACCCAGCTGACCCGGTAACAACCGCTGCATAGTATATATGATGACATTGCTGGCCCCCAATCGCATGGGGGCCAGTTGTTTCATGGCATGTTGCTCTGACCCCGGGTTCCGGTTGCATTGGGGTCAGAGTAAAACGTATAACAGGTGGTCATGCTATATAAAGGTGCTATAACCAGCACAAGATGGTTGCTCTGACCCCGGTAGTACCCTCTTCCTGGCTTTCTAATAATTCCTTGAAGAATATATTGTTAATTGTTGACATTTAGCCCTGCTTACCTATTGATGATAGTTGGACGATTGTCCAACTTGACATTCTATTAACTCTTGTGATATATTATGAGAGCGACTGGGAGGCGGTATGATTCAAAACAAAATGTTCTGGTATTTCCTGATGATCGGCGCCATCGTCCTTTATGGTTTATCCCTGGCGTTAGGACGCTACCTGTTTCCCGGCGATCCCCTTATGTCGAGGATATTTTTTATCGGCCTCTTGATCCTGCATGTAGTGGAGATCCCCGCGGTGTCTTTGAAAATAGGCAGGGATAAGGGGGTTCCCGCGTCGATGGTTGTATTGAAGACGATCCTCTACGGGTTCACCTGGTGGCTGCCGCTGAAAAAGGGCATCATTGAAAGATAATACATTGGCGAGGTAATCATGTTCAAACACGGTCCAGGGAAAAAGATGGTGGCTTTCATGGTGTGGCTGTCGTGGCCGATCATTCGGGCCGGAAAAAAATGGAGCTCGCTGCCGGTGTTGAAATGGATCATCAATCCGTTTTTCATGCGCCCTCACAATGAAGTGACATCGATCCCCATCAGCGTTAACCTTGACTTTCCGAAGTCAGTGCCGCTGCCGCGCAACATCGTAGAAAAGCTTGTCACGGAAATTGACGAAAAGTTTGTTCTTGATGAATGTATCTGCCGGCACCACAACAAGGTCGCCACCGAGGACCGTTATATCGGGTGCATCGCCATGGGACCGGCCATTAAAAGGATGCATCCCTCTCACGGCCGCAGGATTACCACGAAAGAAGCCATCCAGCATATCCGCCGCGCCGGGGAACTGGGACTCATAGCCAACGTCGCCCATGTGTGGATTGATCCTTTCGCCTTCTGGCTCAGCTTCAGGGACCTCATGTTCATATGTTTCTGCGACGACGTCAACTGTATCTACCGCACACACATGAAAAAGAGGGGCCCCACCCTTGATAATGCCTTCAAGAAACTTCCCGGCATCACGGTCCGTGTTGAACCGAAGAAATGTGACGGCTGTGAAATCTGCGTGGACAAATGCTTTGTATGCGCCATCGAGATGAAAAAGGGCAAGGCCGTCATCGGGCCTGACTGCAAGGGGTGCGGGCGCTGCGCCGAGGTCTGTCCGCAAAAGGCAATCTTGATAAAAATCGCCGGCGAAGACAAGCTCCTCAGGCAGATCAAGGAACGGATCAGCGAAGTGGCTGATATTCCCGGCATCGAGAAATAGCAATTATTGTTGAGAAGGCTGATATTTTGATTCAAGGAGGCATTCATGAAGTTTTCATTAACCCGTGAAGAGCGCGATGCTATTATCCTCCACGCGGCTTTTTCCCTGATCTGCCTCCCGGTTCTCCTGATCCCCGGCCCTGAGATCGGCATCAAGCTTTTCATCCTTGTTGTGCTGTACAATATCGCCCTGCCGGTCACGGCAAAGCTCCGCGGCTATGATCTCTGGATCAACATCTGGCTCTTTGCCCTTATCCTGAGCGTCTTCCAGGTGTTCCCTGACTGGTTCCTCTCGCACCAGCTGGGAGTACTGGTCTTCCCGGAGGACGGGTTCCTGAAAATCGGCACAGTCTCCGGTTACATGGCAGGCCTGTGGGCCATTCCAGTTTTCATCATTATATACGCTGCCGGGCGGGTCAGTGAACGCCTCTCTCCCCGTTTCGGCTACTGGGCCGCTGCGCTCCTGGCCCTGGTGATTTTCGGCGCGTCAGAGGAGACCGTGTGGATGCTTCCTTCCTGGTATGCGCGGAACGTGGCCATGGTGGGGCATACCGCGGTCTATATCATTATCCCCGAGATCATCCTGGGCCTGTCGTGCCGGTATGCCTTTGAGCAGGTCAGGGAAAAAAGGAACTGGCTCAAGATTCCCGCGGCGTTTTCCGTCATGCTCCTCTATCTCGGGGCTGCGGCGTTTTTTTACTTTGTCGCTGAGCGCCTTCTCCGTTAACACGGGCCGGCGCAGGAAGCTGGCCAGCCAGACTGATGGCGCAGCATTATCATAATCAGGCTGTATTACAGCAAAGACAACACAGTATATTATTTCGGTATACAGGCATCTCAGCGATTAAGGACCACTGCAATGAAGAACCGAACCCTATTTTCACAGGCCGCCATCATCTGTATGCTCGTCATGACTTTTTTGTTATCGGTAATCATGCCCCTGTTTGCGCAGAATGCATTCAGGATCAATAAAGGCAGCGATTATTATGAGATACCGGGCAGGTATATAGCCCTGCTGGAGGACCCGGAAAAAAACCTGACGATAGACCGGGTATCGGGACCTGATTTTCAAAAAAGGTTCACAATCAGCACTGAGGAGGTCCCCAACATCGGGCAGACCATGTCCGCCTGGTGGATACGGTTCTCCATACAAAACGCGTCCGGGGAGGAAAAGGACTGGCTCCTCGAGCTGAACCATCCCCTCATAGATTATGTTTCCCTTTTTACCGCGCAGCCGAAGGGCGGCTTCATTGAAGAACAGCAGGGGCGCTCCATGCCTTACACGGGGAAAGAGATAAAACGGCGCACGTTTGTTTATGAGCTGCGCCTCAAGCCGGGGGAGACGCGTCATTTTTACCTCCGGGCTCAGAGCGGCGACGGTATCGTGTTTCCCCTGCGGCTCATGTCCCAGATCGAATTCATCAAGGCCGAGCGGAAGGAACAGATCGTGCTGGGCGTTCTCCTGGGGGCCATGATTATCATCATGCTTTATAATTTTTTCATCTTCTTCATGTCACGCGATGAAAACTATTTTTACCTGGTCTTTTTCATTTTTTCGTTCCTGTTTTACATCATCTCCGAGAACGGCATCGGCAACGAATTCATATGGAAGAGATTCAGCTGGATGGCGATGAACTGCATACTCCTGGGCGTCTCCCTGGTCATGATATCCAGCTCAATGTTCATGCAGAAATTTCTTGATACGAAGGTGCATGTACCCCGGCTCCACCGGGTGATCGTGGCTTTTCCGGTCCTGGGAGCCGTCATCATGGCCGCGACCGGGGCCCTCACGCCCTTTTTCGGCAACACCGCGTACTTTTGCATCGTCATCCCCGCCATGGCGGTGACTTTCGTTCTGGCCATCATCCTCATCGTTACCGGCGTCATTTGTTTGCGTCAGGGCAGCAGGCCGGCGCGGTTTTTCCTCATAGCCTGGGGCGCGCTGATCCTCGGCGCGTGTCTGTATATCCTGAAGGCAGTTCGTGTTCTTCCGGAATCCTTCATAACGCACCAGGGCGTCCCTCTCGGCGGGGCCGCACAGATGGTGCTTCTTTCCCTTGGGCTCGCCGACAAGATAAAGACCATGAACCGGGAGGTGCATCAACTCAAGGACAATCTGGAAGACCGGAACCGGTACCTGGAAGGCGTCATGGAGAAGGCGCAGATGACCTCCAACGAACTCCTTAACGTCGGCAGGGAGGAAGAACTCATGGGCAAGAGCCTGTCAGAGATGTCCATGGAGCAGGCATCCCTGAGCGAGCAGATGTCCGCTTCCTTCGAGGAGCTCACCTCCGCCATCGAGTCGATCGTGGACTCGGTGTTCCGCCAGGAAGAGGAGCGGGCGAAGGTATCCGTGATGGTCGACAACCTGAAGGGGACACAGCAGTCCGTGAAAAGCCTGAGCGAGGCGATGCATTCCGGCATTACTGATATTGAAAAGACCACCGACGCCACCGGCGAAAATTACGAGAAGATGATGTCAATGATGCATATCATCAATGAGGGCGGCCAGACCATCAATAATTTCATATCGGTCATCGACGACATATCCGACAAGATCAACCTTCTCAGCTTGAACGCCGCCATAGAGGCGGCGCGCGCCGGCGAGCATGGACGGGGTTTTGCCGTGGTCGCCGACGAGATCGGGAAGCTGGCGGCCAGGACCACCGAGAATTCGAAAGTCATATCGAACCAGGTAACGAAGATAACCAGCGATATCGCCAGCGGTATCGCCATGCTGAACGAAACGAGGAAATCGACAGAGGCGATCTTCACCCTCATAAAGGGGATTACCGGAAAGGTCGATACGGTGTCAGGGGCGATGGGTGATCTCGGAGCCATTATCATGAAAATCATAGACCAGGCGCGGATACTGGAGGAGGTGTCGCGCACCATCCAGAACTCCACCACGGAGCAGAGGAAATCGATGGAAGAGAATTCCCGGACAATACTCCGCATTTCTGAAATGGCCCAGGGCATAGCAGAATCAAGCAGGAAGCTGCAGCGGTTTACTCACGTCATCGCGGACAAGGCGAACGAGTTGAAAGAGATTGTCATGACCGGGAAAAGGGATGATTGATGCCGCTGTCGTTTACGCGTAGATGACGGCGACTATTCTGGCCGGCCTGTCGTCGGCGCAGGAGACCCGGTGGTCGAGTTTTGAATCGTAGTAAATGCTGTCCCCCGCCTCGAGAATGTCAGTATGCTCGCCAAGCTGAATCTCGACCCTGCCTTCAAGGACAAAAAGAAACTCCTCGCCGTCGTGATTGTAAGGCATTCCTTTCTTTGAAACCGGCTCCAGCGTCACCAGGAAGGGCTCCATCTTGCGGTTTATCTTATCCGGCGCCAGTGATTCGTATGAATACCCGTACCGGACTCCTTCCTTGGAGGCAACCCGGGAGGTCTGGATCCGCTCGTCTTTCCGGACGATGGTGAAGGGCGCTGTGCCCTTCTGCCCGAAAAGCTTGCCGATTTCGATGCCGAGGGAACGGGCTATCTTCATCAGGGCTCCCAGGGGGGGCGAGATGAGGTGGTTTTCAAGCTGGGACAGGAACGCCGGGGAGAACCCTGTCCGCTCGGCAAGGTCAGCCAGGGATATGTTCATTGTTTCGCGGTACTTCTTTATCTTTTCGCCCACTTTGATATCGGTATTGTCCATGATCCCTCTCCGCAGATTGAATAATTACATTAAATGAAATGTGTGAAGGTTTATCTGTCAAATATAATTTACAAGGCATAGTGCACGCATGGAAATAACATTGAGGTTGGTCGCCGTCCAACTTTATTACAGGTTAAAATTTTGATTGCACCGCCAGATTTTGTTGACTTGAAAATGGTAAATTTTATACAGTGTATATGAGAGTCAAAATGTTTTGGTTGACTAATATTTAAAATGATTATATATTAAACCATGTGGTATTTTAATACTGACTAAAAAGTTAAAAAGGATTATTCACCGCCATTATGGCCCACATTACAATTGACGCTGACCGGTGCAAAGGATGTTATTTCTGCATTAAATTCTGTCCCAAGCAGCTCATCGTTGTTTCAGATAAGCATAACCGGGTAGGTTATTTCCCGGCGCAGTTTTCAGAAGACGGGGAAGACACAGTGCACCGCCTGCAAAACCTGCGCCCTCATGTGCCCCGATACCGCCATTGAGGTGTTCAAATGACCGATAAGAAGCTGACCAAGGGGAACATAGCCCTTGCCGAGGGAGCGATACAGGCGGGATGCCGGTATTACTTCGGTTATCCCATTACCCCTCAGAACGACATCCCCGAATACCTTGCCCGGGAGCTCCCCAAACACGGCGGCACCTTTATCCCCGCCGAGAGCGAAATCGCATCGATCAACATGGTCCTCGGTGCCGGCGCGTCGGGGGAGCGGGCCATGACGTCGTCATCCGGCCCGGGCATATCCCTCATGCAGGAAGGATTCTCCTATATCGCCGGATCTGAAATCCCGGGTCTGGTGGTTAACATCATGCGGTGCGGTCCGGGCCTCGGCGGCATATCCCCCACCCAGGGGGATTACACCCAGGCTGTCCATGGCGGCGGTCATGGCGATTATCATAACATCGTGCTGGCGCCGGCATCGGTCCAGGAAATGTTTGACCTGACCATCAAGGGCTTCGAACTGGCTGACAAGTACCGGATGCTCTCTGTCATTCTGGCGGACGCCATGGTGGGCCAGTTCCAGGAGCCGTGCCGGCTCACTCCGGATCATCCCATCGTCATTCCTGAAAAACCCTGGGCGCTGAAAGGCCGCAACGGACAGAAACCGAAGCTCCTCAAGTCTCTCTACCTGGGCCCCGGCGAACAGGAAGCGGCACAACCTTGATCTTCAGAAAAAATATGACGAAATCCGCGCCAAACGAGGTCCTCTGCGAGGAAAAGTTCCTGGATGATGCGGAGCTGATGATCGTGGCCTTCGGCACCCCGGCGCGGATCGCCAAGACGGCGATACGGATGGCACGGGAGCAGGGAATGAAGATAGGGCTGCTCCGGCCGATCACGCTCTTCCCGTTCCCTGAAAAGCAGGTATACCGTCACTCCGAAAGAATTAAAAAGATACTGGTTGTGGAAATGAACACCGGCCAGATGCTCTATGACGTGAAGATTAACGCGCACAAGGACGCGAAGATATCATTCTACGGCAGGCCCGGCGGGGGGATACCCTTTCCCGACGAGGTGCTGGCCGAGATACAGAAGGCGCTGGAGTAGCCCATGAACCAAGTATTCAGCAGGACCGAATGCCTCACCGACACGCCGACCCATTTCTGTCCCGGCTGCACCCACGGCATTGCCCACCGCCTGGTGGCGGAGGCCCTCGACGAGCTGGGCATTACGGACCGGACCATCGGCATCCCCGGAGTGGGCTGCTGCGTGTTCCTGTATCATTATCTTCCCATCGATGTGCTCGAAGCGCCCCACGGCAGGGCGCCGGCATGCGCCACGGGCATGAAGCGGGCCCAGCCGGACAAGATCATCTTCAATTACCAGGGCGACGGCGACATGGCCGCCATCGGCACGTCGGAAATCATCCATGCCGCCAACCGCGGAGAGAACATTACCGTCATCTTCATCAACAACTCCGTGTACGGCATGACGGGAGGACAGATGGCGCCCACGACGCTTCTGGGCCAGCAGACCACGACATCGCCCTACGGCAGGAATTTCCAGACCGAGGGATATCCCATCAGGATGGCCGAGCTGCTGGCGACCCTGGAGGGCGTTGCCTACTCCGCCAGGGTGTCACTTCACAAGCCGAAAAACGTGATCCAGGCGAAGAAGGCCATTGTCAAGGCCTTTGAAATGCAGATAAACCAGATGGGGTTCTCCATGGTGGAGCTGCTGTCCACCTGCAATACCAACTGGCGCGTATCGCCCGTTGAGGCACTTGACGTTATAGAAAACGAGATGATCCCCTATTTCCCGCTGGGGGTTTTCAAGGAGCGGACGGGGAAGGATTTCCTGTAGATAGAGTAAGCGCGGTTCAGGAACAGCGCCTATGAGGACTCTATGTACTACGATGTGATAATGACCGGATTCGGCGGGCAGGGGATACAGACCATCAGCCTTATCGTTGCCCTTGCCTCGATGGAAAAGAACCTGGAGGTGACGTACCTGCCCTCCTACGGCGTGGAAAAGCGCGGCGGAAGGACCAACGTGTACGTCATCGTGTCCGATGAGGAAATCGGCTCGCCCATAACTAACAATCCCCGGGCTCTCCTTGCCCTTGATCTCATCGGTCTGGAATTCTACCAGAACATGCTGGAAAAGGGAAGCCTCTTGATAGCCAATACCAGCCTCATCCCGGAAGATATGATTAAAACAAAAGACGGCGTCAATGTCATGAAAGTAAAGATCAATGAAGAAGCCGTTGCCATGGGAAATCCGAAGATGGCCAACATGATAACCCTGGGCTGTTTTGTAGAAAGTCTCCCCTTTCTCGATTTTAACGACCTTGAGAAGATTATCGGCAAGGTTATCCCCGCGCGACTTAAAGATACCATTCCGGACAACCTGAAAGCCATTGAGCGGGGCATTGAGATCGCGAAAAGCCTGAAATAGATAGCCCCTTTTATGGGGTTGGGGCATAATTGAATTGTTAATTTCTGGCGATTATTTCATAGCCTGTTAAATCCACCCTCCCGTCCGTCAACTGACACCCTGTGCAAAATAACAAAAAACAGGTATTGTATGCGGTCCAATATTATTTGACAAAAAACGCGGTGCTAATAATGTTTGGTTAATACTGTGCATACTTATTAATCCGCATACGGGGATGGTATATTATATTTTTACGGAGGAGTGATTTATGGCTGCAAATCCTATCGTTGATTCAAGAGACACAAAGTTCATATTATTTGAAATGTTTGAAGTCGATAAGCTGACCAAGTTTGAAAAGTTTGCCGATTTTGACAAGGACACCATGGAAAGTGTCGTCGATCTTGCGGAAACCATCGCCGTTGAGCAGGTTTACCCGATCAATGCGACTGCTGACAAGAGCGGAGCCAAATATGATGCCGCCAAAAAACAGGTAACGATTCCCCAGGAATACTTTCCGGGTCTGAAAGCCTACTATGAAGCAGGCTTCATGAGTGTAGCCACCGATCCCAAGTGGGGCGGCATGGGAATGCCGGAATCAATATACTACACGGTGACCGACTATTTCACCGCTGCCAGCTGCGCCTTCACCATGTTCCCGATGCTGTCCATCGGCGCCTGCAACATGTACATGAAGTTTCTCCCCGAATATCCCTGGAAGAAGGCGGTCGTCGATAAGATGCTGTCCGGCGAATGGGGCGGCACCATGTGTCTCACCGAGCCCGATGCCGGTTCTGACGTGGGCGCACTCAAGACCAAGGCAACCAAAAATGCCGATGGGAGCTATTCCATCAAGGGGCAGAAGATATTCATCTCCTCCGGCGACAATAACTATTCAAAGAACATTATACACCCGGTCCTTGCCCGGATCGAAGGTGATCCCGAAGGAACCAAGGGGATATCGATATTCCTGGTGCCCAAGTACCGCATCAAGGACGACGGATCCATGGGTGAGCTCAATGACGTCCAATGCGCCGGCATCGAACACAAGATGGGCATCACACGGGAACCCGACCTGCACCATGGTCTTCGGCGACGAAGGCAAATGCCAGGGCTTCCTGATGGGCGAGGCGCGGCAGGGTATGAAAATCATGTTCCAGATGATGAACGAAGCCCGTCTCTATGTCGGCGGCCAGGGCGCCTCGGTGTCCAGCGCGGCATACATGCACGCGGTAACCTACGCCCGGAACCGGGTCCAGGGCAAGCGGGTCGAGGACATGATGAAGCCCGAAGCTAAAAACGCTACCATCATGAACCATCCTGATGTGAAGCGGATGCTCCTGTCCATGAAGGCGCGGGTCGAGGCGATGAGGACCCTTACCCTGTTCTGCGGCTATGTGACCGACCTGGTCCATGTCGAGAAGGACGAGAAGAAAAAGGAGGCCCAGGCGCTCCTCGATTTCCTTATTCCTATCAACAAGGCCGGGAACACCGACTCTGCGTGGGAAGTCACCGCTGACGCCATCCAGTGCTACGGCGGATACGGCTTCTGCTCCGACTACCCGGTGGAACAATACGCCCGTGACGCCAAGATCCTCACTCTCTACGAGGGGACCAACGGCATCCAGTCGATGGACCTGACGATGAGGAAGCTCCTCATGGACAAGGATTTCTACAACTACAAAGTATACAAGAATAAGATTGAAGATACCATAAAGAAGGCCAAGGGCGTTATTGACGACAGGTACGTGGCCGTCATGGAGAAGGGGATCGCCAAGATAGACGAAGTCGTGGCTTACATGAAGAGCCTCTTGGACGGCGGCAAATACCTTCACATATTCGCCAACGCGACACCGATGCAGCAGGCTTTCGCGATGCTGTCCTATGCCTTTATCCACCTCTGGGCACTGACACTGGTCACTCCGAAGGCAAAACAGCTGTCCGGCGACAAGAAGGGCGCTGACCTCGAGAAGCTGCTCGCTGATAATGCCGAGGCGGCTTACTATTACGGCCGGATGCTATCCGCCCAGTTCTATATCGGCGCGGAGTTCCAGAAGTTTTTCGGCAAATGCGACTATATTCTCGCCGGGGAGGCCGCTGTCGTCAAGGCTACTTCCGCCGTCTTCTCCGGGGCGCCGGAGCAGTAAGCGCGATAATGAAGAAACTGAAAGGCCGCCGGATTATCCGGCGGCCTTTTTTATTGCATCTATAACATCCTTCGCGATGGGGATCGCCAGCGTCCGTTCCTTGGCGATGGCCCCGTAGACAAGATTGAGAAGGCCCAGCACGATTTCCTTCTTTTTTATTATGGATGATAAAATCTCGAAGCTTTTCGGGTTGGCCGCGTCCATGGCCAGCTGGATCCAGTTTATGATCGTACCGGTTTTGAACAGGACGGAGACCAGTGTTCTCCCCTCATCATCGGTCACCTGCACCGAGGGAACGCCGGACAGTATCTCCTGGATGACATCATCATTTTCTATATGAAAAAAGACATATCCGCCTTTGAATGGTAATGACACTGTTTCACCGGCGTAGGTGAAGGTGTTATAGAAAAAAGAACAGGCGCCCTCCCGGGGAAGAGGCTCGCCGTCTTTCAGTTTCATGAATTCCCTGACGGCCGCCGAGCGGTCGCCGTCTTTTCGTTTTGATTTTCCGAATATCTTCATGATGACGCAGATACCAGCTAACGGGTAAAATGTCAAGCCCGGTTTGCGGTTGTATAGTACCGCGTTAAATCTGTGCTTTCAATCCGCCGTAGAAGGATATACCGGGCATCCGGTATCCCCGCACTTCCTCGTATGTCATGTTCAGAAGGTTCTCGATACGGAAAAATGCCTGCAGCTGGTCGATAATCCACCAGGACGCGGCCAGGTCAAAGGTGTAATACGGTTCAATGCTGTTGTAATTAGGGTACGATGAATAATCCAGCCGGTATCCGACATATCGGAAACTGAGGTTGACATTGCCTTTATTCAGGAAGCTGTAATTGATAATGAACCCTCCCTGGTGCTCTGGCCTGCGGAGCAGGTCGCCGGTGTGTCCCACTTTTTTTTGTTCTGTGAAGTTATACGTATAATGACCCTCGATGCTCAGGTCTTCAACCGGCCTGAATGTCGCGATGCATTCCACTCCCTGCGACAGGGCGCTTATATTATAGTACATCCCGTTGCTGTTCAGGAATGTGTCGAAGACGATCATGTTGGTGTAATCGATGGAAAAAAAGTTTGCTTCCAGAACGATCCTGCTGCCCCAGAGCGGCTGCTCGATCCCCACGTCATAGCTCAGGCTCCGCTCCGGTTTCAATGACAATTGGCTAAGACCTATACTTGAATAAGGACCGAAGATGTTATACCGTTCATACAGGGACGGGACTTTGAATCCGGTGCCGACATTCCCCTTCAACCGCGTCTCGGTCACCGGGATGTTGAATGATCCTGAAATGGAATAATCCAGGCTGTAATCGAAATGTTCAGGCTGTGTGTAGCGCCCCCCGACTATGATGAAAACCCGGTCAAAGAGCTTCAGATGGTTCTGGAGATAGACGGCCCAGGTCCCTTCCGTCTTGTCAATGGGATCGGTAGGGTTCATCCAGAACTCATAGGGGGGAAAGGTCCCGCTGGGATCGATGCTCCAGCCATAGTACCAGGGCATGGTGGCTGCCGCATCCTGATCATACGAAACCCCGCAAATAATTTCGTCAATATCCATTATTTTAAACTTGTTCTTGAATTCGCCGCCAATACGGTTTCCCTTGAACCACATGTCTGAATCCATCAGCGTGTTGTAGGAGACATAGCTATATTCATTTACATCAGGGCTGTCCTTGTATCTGCTGAGCTGATAGAGGTAGTTGAAAATGAGGCTTGAATCCCACCATTTGAATATGGGGATAGAGTAGGTGATGTTGAAGGAAAGGTTGTTGTTTTCCATGGTGGAATTCTTGTCTTCTTTGAATGCCCCGTCATCGATTTCTGTTTCCGAATCCGTATACCTGAGGGCCAACGTGAGCCAGCTGTCATGGAATGTTTTAATGCCACCCCGGGTGGACACCGAGGTGTTATGGTATCCATCGTTATCGTTAGTCGCAACGGATTGTTTAACGCCATGCCAGCTCGAGGTCTTCGTGTATCCGTTTGAATCAAGGCGGGAAACCGCGAAAGAATAAAAGGCCCAGTCGGTGCTGCCGCTGACGCCCGCCAGTTCCTTGAATGTATAATAGGACCCGCCTTCTGCCATGAGGTTGAACTGCGGTTTGCCCTTGCCTTTTTTTGTTATGATGTTGACAACTCCCCCGATAGCGTCTGAACCATAGAGGGTGCTCTGGGATCCGCGGACAATCTCAACCCGCTCGATGTTGTCAGTTGTAAGGTGCGCGAAGTCAAATCCGTTCGTGGGAGCGGATGGATCGTTCACCTTGACTCCGTCCACGAGAACAACGACATGGTTGGACTGGGATCCCCTGATGTACATGTCGGCAAGACCGCCCAGGGATGAGCTGGAAGAAATTGTCAATGCCGGCGTGTTTTTCAATATGTCAACGAGATTCATCTTCTGCGACTTTTCAATTTGATCGGAGGAGATGACGGTTATCGAGGCACCGGTTTCCCGCTTGATTATTTCTGTCTTGGTTGCGGTAATAATGATTTCCGATCCGTTGTTTTTTTGTTCGGGAGCGTTTTTCTTGTCTCCAGGCGGTACGGTTTGATCCGCCTTGTGTACCTCATCGGTTTTCATGTTTTTATTTTCCGCCTCGTTTTCCTTATTCTGGGAATAGGACGGTCCTTGAACGATAAGAAGAAATAAAGACAGAGCTATAAGTATGTTCGTACAGCGCTTCATTGGAAATGCCTCCAGATGATGTTCGATATCCGGGATGGGGAAGATGATATGCAGAATAAAAAAGCATACCCGAGGGTATGCTTTAATGTGTCAGACATGGACTTCACTGGTGAAGTATGACCAACTGGCTCCCGTTCCTCGAGGATATCACAGTTATGGAAGTTCTGGCTTATCCGCGTCAGCGGATTTACAGTTGCGGGACAGCGCGGGAATCACACCCGACTTCCTCCAGATGTTGAAAGAACAATGGGTGACATTACAAGGGGTATGATAAAACTGTCAATAAAAATATGCGATTAAATTAATAATGGACCGGGTTTTGCGGATTGTGATGGCAGGTAGGTTTCTATGTTCAGTGGATATCCCCATATTAAGGTCCAGAATGTTATTCCGCTCCTAATATTTTTTATAATAACATAGTTTTTATACCGATTGTTATCGGTTTTTATAGTTTTCAAGTACTTTCTAACAGCATATGCTAGAATACATGAAACTGACATCTTCAGCAACTTCCTCAGATCCAGCAGAAACTCATAATCATCTTCCCTCAATTGCAAGTGGAACCTGTGCCAGGTATCCGGCGTAGACTGCTCCTGGTAACAGATCAGTTTCCCGTATCGTACTGGACCCGTAACCTCAGTCATGACTTCCTTTAACACCATCACCATCATTTGAGAACGGGAAATTCCTTTCTTTTGAGCTGTCCTTGTAATAAGCGCCAGTATGTCGGTATTGATATTAATCGTTGTTTCCATTATTTGTAGTGCCCCATCCATTCATTGATTGCATGATATACGAATTGATAATGATTATTTGAAAAAATTATCAATAGTGGCTTCTGTTCATTTTAACTTTTTTCCTTGTCAAAACAGATCAGGTGTTGTTGATGGTAGTGAAGGTCATGGGTAAAATTATTTTCATCACCGGGGGAGCGCGGAGCGGGAAGAGCCGCTTCGCCGAATCTCTTCTTGCCGGGAAGGACAGCGTCCTGTACGTGGCAACCGGTATTGGGTTCGACGATGAGATGAAGGACCGGATTGCGCGCCACCGGTCACAGCGCAACCCCGCGTGGAAAACCGTGGAATGCTACCGCGATCTGGTGCAGTCCCTGAAGAAAGGTCTGTCTGACCGGGGATTTCTTCTGCTGGACTGTGTCACTATAATGATCAACAACTTCATGGTCCTTGACGCGGCTGTCGACTGGGACGGCACCGGCACGGAAGCGGTTGATGAAATTGAATTAACAATACGGAAAGAAATAACCGCCTTCCTTGATATGGCAAAAGATTTTAACGGGCAAACGCTTATCGTGTCGAATGAGCTCGGCATGGGGATCGTGCCGCTGGCGCCCCTCGGCAGGTATTATCGTGACATAGCAGGGAAGATGAACCAGATAATCGCCGCCGCTGCTGACGAGGTTTACCTGCTGGTATCGGGAATTCCGGTGAAGATTAAATAGGCCGCCGGGCGCGTCCGGGCACGGCTTGGCGTGCCTCCACTCTTATGATTGATGGATATGGTTGATGTTTAAGGATTATATTAACGGATTCATACTAAATATCCAGTTTCTGACGCGGATACCGGTGCCGGTAAAGGTCAATTATGACGACCGGACCTTTGCGGCAGGATCTGTTTTTGCTCCGCTGATAGGCCTTTTAATAGGTCTGATATCGGTGGGCATCTATCTTTTATCCGGCATGATGGGTAAGCTGCCCCTGGCGATCTTCCTTGCCGTAGCCGCTGAAATTGCCGTCACCGGCGGCCTGCATCTTGACGGCCTTGCGGATACCTTTGACGGGCTCTTCAGCTATCGTGATAGAGAACGGTCCCTTGCTATTATGAAGGACTCCCGTCTGGGCACCAGTGGGGCCATAGGCCTCATCCTGGTGCTTGTAATGAAATATATCATACTCATGTCTCTGCCCGAAAAGTACCTGGTCGCCTGCATAGCGGCAATGCCGGTGCTGTCGCGCATGACCATTTCCTGGAGTGCCGGGCTTTCACCATACGCCCGGAAAGGAGAAAAAGGCATGGCGGCAGGGCTGGTGGAACGCACCGGCCCGGTGGAAATCATAATCTCCACGATACTGGCCTTTATAGTTGGCCTGCTGCTGCTGCGGCTGGCGGCGGTGCCCCTGGTGATGATTGTCATAGCCTTCACACTGGTCATGGTACTCTATGTGAAATCAAGGATAGGCGGCATCACGGGTGATGTCATCGGCGCAATTATCGAGCTCTCCGAGGTAATGTTTCTCCTCTCGGTCCTGGTGCTTGACAAATTATATTCACTGCAGCACATGACATTCATGTAATTCCACCGGCGCGCCAGGTGGACAGGAAATAATTTACGATAATCCTTTCCCGGTATACGGGAAAAAAGGAATTCATTATGGGATTACTCGATACGACACTGAAACAAATCACACCCCTTGACGGCGACGCCATGCAGGGGGCCCGGGCGCGCCTCGACAGTCTTCTCAAACCCCCGGGGAGCCTCGGCAGGCTTGAGGATATCGCGGTCCAACTAGCCGGCATAACCGGCACTATAGGCGGAACCATCGGCAAAAAGATCATCCTGGTCATGTGCGGCGACAATGGCATTACGGAGGAAAAGGTGAGTTCCTTCCCGCGCGAGATCAGCACCCTGGTGGCTGAGACCATGCTGAAGGGGATATCGGGCGTGTCCGTGCTTGCCCGCCACGCCGGCGCGGAGCTCCGGGTGGTCGACCTCGGCCTGGAAGCCGATGTGAAGGACAGCCGCGTCATAAACAGGAAGATCAGGCGGATGACGTCGAACATGGCCGCCGGGCCCGCCATGGGCCGGGACGAGGCGCTGCGCGCCATCGAGACCGGGATCGAGATCGCCGGTGTTGCCGTTGATGAAGGGGCCGATATCCTCGGCACCGGTGAAATCGGCATCGGCAATACAACCACTGCCAGCGCGGTGCTCCATGCCTTCGGCGCCGGGGACCTGGACGAGATCGTGGGCCGCGGCGCCGGCCTCACCGACGATGGTCTGCGCCATAAGAAGGAGATAATCCGGAGGGCGGTGGAGTTGAACCGGCCGGACCCGGGCGATCCGATCGACGTGATTTCAAAGGTGGGCGGCTTTGATATAGCCGGCCTCTGCGGCTGCTACCTCGCCGCCGCGGCCCGGCGCAGGCCCATCGTGATCGACGGCTTCATCGCCGGGGCCGCAGCGGTGGCAGCGGTGAGGCTGCATCCCGGCGCCCGCGACTTCATGTTCACATCCCACGCCAGCGCCGAGCCGGGCGTGGCGGCCATAAGCAGGGTCCTTGGACTGTTGCCGATGCTGGCCCTGGACATGCGCCTGGGCGAGGGGACCGGCGCCGCTCTGGCCTTTCATGTCATCGAGGCGGCGGTGAAAATAATAACCGAGATGGGGACCTTCAAGGATATCGGCATGTGACGGCACGCGGGGCAGGAAAGCGGCGAAGAGTCTTATTACAAGATGATGTTCTCAATCTCCACAATAGCTTCCCCGAGGTCCATCATGGCATTGATGAGACAGGCTTTTTCGAATCGGCCCATGTCCGATAAGCCTATGGCGGACTCCGTGATCATTCCCCGTGCTATCAATTGCTCCCGCCTGGTCCCCTGCAGAAGAACGCTTCGCGGCGTTATCCATCGTGCGCCGTCGTAAAAAACGATATTGCTGATAGATGTGTCGGTGACCAGGCTGTTTTTTAGGATAAGTATATCATCACAGAGACCTCTCAAGCGGAACAACGCGTTAAGCTTTTCGCGGTCGCAGTACTTGTGCGTGTATTCAATATCATCGCAGGGGACGATTTTCAGGCTTTTGATTGAACGGCCCGGGTACTGTTCGAAGATGACTTCATGAATTTCACTTGAATATATCACTTTGCATTTATGCCTGCCGTCACGGTGTTCTTCCGGGACCCTTATTATCTCACGCAGATCTAGAGGGTCTTTGCAGCCGAAAAGGTCTTTTCTTGCCTTGTTGCATCGGGAATTATGAAAAGAAATATTTTCCGCCATGCCGCCGCTGATTTTTATTGTTTCAAATAACAGGCACATATACCTTGTCCACGAGTTCCTGATATTCCCGCTCCGGGTCGCTGTACACGGTGATTCCGCCGCCGCTTTTAAAACAAGCCCCACCATCTGTTTGTTCTATGAAACGGATCATAACGCCGCTGTCGAGGGACGATCCGTCAAAATAACCGCAGATGCCCGTGTAATAGCCCCGGTCATAGTTTTCAGCCTTACCGATTATTTCAAGTGTCTTCTTCTTGGGGGCGCCGGTGACGGACCCTGCCGGGAGAAGGGCCGCAATGATGTCCCCTATGTTTTCATGTAAATCATTAGGGAGTGCCCCGGTTATGTGAGAGCTTGCCTGGAGGAGGCTCCCGGCATGGGTGTTGATTGTCTCGATATACCGGAACCGTTCGACGGTTACGCCGGTCGCCACCATGTTCAGGTCGTTGCGGATAAGATCGACAATGGTAACATGCTCGGCGTATTCTTTTTCATCACCGAGCAGGATCTCGCGCGCGCCGGGGATCGTTGCGTCGATGGTGCCCTTCATGGGGAACGATGATATCATACCGTTTTCTATTCTGACAAAGGGCTCCGGTGAGAATACGACAAAGCGGTCCCTGTACCACAAACGGTAGCGGGCCCGGGAATGCCAGAATAGTTCCCGCAGGGTAAGATTAATATCGATGGAGGTGGGAAAGGTCAGGTTTGCCAGGTACGAATCACCACGCATCTGGCTATTGATGATAGTATCAAAGGCGGATTTATATGTGTCGTAGGATACAGGTTTTTTTTTGAGATGCACCTCCCGAGGAGGCTGCGAATCACAGTGCGAGTTGGTGAATCCGTTGAAATCATACATTAGTTCCGAGGGATCCACCTTGTTGAGGGGCATAATGATCGGCTTCTGCATGAGGAAGTCAATGATAAAGATAAAAGGGACCCTGGTTCTCCCTAAGTTATTCATTTCGTAAATCATAGTGGTTATTATATGAAGGTGTGTTAAATGTAAGGCATTAGTATGAGGGGATATTCGAGTTGCAAGCAGGAAATTATTACTTTTATAGAAGTATGAAGTTCCTTGGTATAGTAAATCGAGAGAAGCATGTAATATAATTTTTTTTACATTGACATGCGTTAATAATTTTATTATCCTCCTTATTAGTTGTATGAGGTATGATCTCATGGCGGTGAAAAAAATAATGCAAAATCTATGCGATGGGTTAATTCTCCCGGACTCTAAATAAAATATATACTATACAAAAGTATTACAAACGGGATGGGTAATTGCTGCAGCATAAAAGCTTGTACAGGCCATGGAAGAACGTAAACGAATCGTCTATATCATCCTGATCATGTCCGTCTTAATATTATGTGTGGGCGCCTTATCAAACACCCTGCTCTACCGTACGCACTTTGAAGAAACAAAAAATCGCCTTGAAGATACCGTAAAAATCCTGGCTCAGCTCATTGGTTCCCAGTCAGACCCTGTCAATGGCGACCTCCCGGCAGACTGGCCGGTAAATAACCATGACCGTTTCACTGAACGGATCATAAATGCTGTCAGTCAGTATGAACGGCACAACAGAAAGATAGAGCTCACCGTTGCCCAGAAAAATGGCGATGATATCCATTTTATTGCCGCCCTCAAGCACCGGGGACATGCCGATCACCCTCTGGTTATCGGCATTCATACCGGCCTGGCTGAACCGATGCGCAGGGCTCTTGAGGGCAAATCCGGGACCATGGTGGGGAAGGATTATCATGGCGCGACGGTCCTGGCCGCCTACGAACATGTGCCAGGACTCAACCTGGGGGTTGTGGCTAAAATTGACATGGCCGAAGTCCGCGCACCCTTTATAAGGACCGGGCTCATCATCATCAGTATTTCCCTGCTGATAATCGCCGCCGGCATAGTGGCCATCAGTCGAATCAGCAGCCCCCTGATTGTCAGCTTGGAGGAGAAAGCTGATAAACTGGCCGCCGTCAACCAGGAATTCGAACGGGCCAACGAGGAGCTGGCCGCCGCTAACGAAGAGTTAACCGCCTCAAACGAGGAGATGGATGCCTCCAACGAGGAGCTCCAGGCGACCATGGAAGAAATGGAACAGACCAACGAGGAATTGATCCGTTCCCGTCAGGAGTTGATCCTGAGTGAGACCAGGGTTCGCGCCATCCTCGAGGGCTCACCTATTGGGATCATTACAGCGGACCGGGCGACACGGCGCTTCGTGTATGCTAACCCGTCAGCCTGCGCGATGTTCGGGTACAGCTGCGAAGAAATACTCACCATCGGCGTTGACGATATCCATCCGGCGAAGGACCGGGAAATAATACACGCCGAGTTTCAATCTCTAATAAACAACGAATACCAGTTATCACACGATCTGCCATGCCTTAAAAAAGACGGGACATTGTTCTATGCCGATATTTCGGCTGTACCGGTGGTATTCGACGGCAGGCCCTGCCTCCTGGGTCAATTCATGGATGTTTCTGAGCGCAAACAGGCTGTGGAGGCGATTCGTGAAAGCGAGGAGCGGTTTGCCAAGGCTTTTCATCTGTCGCCGATCTCGATTGCCATTTCCTCCGCCCGCAATGGGGAATATATTGATGTTAATAATGAATTTCTTGCGCTGACCGGCTACAGCCGCGATGAGGTGATCGGCCGGACCTCGGAAGAGTTGAATATATGGCTGAATACGGAGCAGAACAGGCTGGTCCATGACGAGCTTGCTGCCGGCAGGTTGGTGCATGATCGCCAGGTCGAGTTCCGCACTAAGGAAGGGAGGATTCTCTCGGTCCTTTATTCTGCGGTGGCAGCCACTATTCATGGCATGCCCTGCCTTATTAAATCTGTAATAAATATAACGGACCGCATGGAGTCCGAAGCAGCCCTGCGGGAAAGCGAGGAAAAATTCGCGAAGGCCTTCATAAACGCCCCTGTGCTGATGAGCATATCGGATATTGAAAACGGAACCATGATTGACGTCAATGAACGCTTTCTTGAACAATCGGGTTTCACCAGGGAAGAGGCGCTTGGAAGGAGCACCATCGATCTCGGATGGGTCCGTGCAGCGGACCGCGATCGTTACCGGGAAAAAGTAAAACGGGACGGCATCGCCAGCGGCATGGAACTCACAGTCTATCCGAAAGGGGGCGGTTCCCGGCAGGTAATATATAGCGGTGAAAGTATCATCATCGGGGGGGAAACCAGGCTCCTCTCCATTGCCGTGGATATCACTGAATTGAAACAGGCTGAGGAGGCCTTGCAGCTGCAGAAGGATCTGGCCCAGATGTACCTTGATATCGCCGGCGTCATGTTTGTGGCCATTGGAGCGGATCACAAGGTGATCCTTGTAAACCGGAAGGGATGCGAAATTCTGGGTTACCCTGGTGAACAAATCGTGGGCAGCAACTGGTTTGATATGGCTGTTCCTGAAACTATAAGGGAAGATGTAAGAAACGTTTTCAACCAGATGATGAGGGGCGAGGTGCAGAATGTTGAATACTATGAAAATACCGTGCTGACAGCCTCGGGCAAGGAGCGTCTGATCGCATGGCATAATACCCTGCTGAAAAATTCCTCCGGTGCGATTACCGGCACCCTGAGTTCCGGAGAGGACATCACCGAGCGGAAGAAATCGGAAGAAGACCTCCATAATCAGCTGGCCCTCAACATGGCCCTGGCCGGTATTTCCGGATCAGTCATCTCCAGGTCCTTTACCATTTCTGAAACGGCATACATGGTCATGGAATATGCCAGACTCCTTTCCGACAGCGGGCACGGTTTCGTCTCTGAGATTGACCCGGACACCGGCGACAATATTTGCCACACAATGTCCAACATGATGGACACCTGCCCGGTCGTAAATACTGAAAAGAAAATCATTTTTAAAAAGGGAGCTGATGGACGCTACCCCGGTCTCTGGGGCCATGCCCTCAACACCAGGCGTGAATTTTTCACGAATGACCCCGCCAGTCACCCCGCCTCCAGAGGCCTCCCGGAGGGGCATGTGGGGATCACCCGTTTCCTGTCGGTCCCGGTGCTTTATGGTGATACTCTTGTGGGCCAGATCGCCCTGGCGAATTCCAAAAGAGATTATACCGGGGATGACCTGAAAATTGCGCGCCGCTTCGCCAGCATTTATGCCATGGCCATTGTCCGTATCCGCGATGAAACCATGCTGATGAGATCCCTGGAGGAAAAAACGGTGCTGATCAAGGAACTGCACCACCGGGTCAAGAACAACATGCAGGTTGTTTCGAGTCTCATTTCGCTCCAGGCCCTCAAGATCGACAACGAGAAGTATCGCGACCTGTTCATGGAAAGCAGCAACCGCATACAGGCCATGGCCCTGGTGCACGAAAAAATGTACCATTCCGGTGACATGGCCCGTGTTGATTTTTCGCGCTATGCCAGCGAGATCGCGGAGCGCCTCCTCTATTCCTTCAGCCTTGAGCAGGGACAGGTGGCGCTTGACTTTGACGTCAGGGATATTTTTCTCGGTATCGACGAGGCGATTCCCTGCGGCATCATCATCAACGAGCTCGTAACCAATGCCTTCAAACATGCATTCAGGGACGGCCGGCGCGGAAGGCTCTCTATCAGCTTTGTCAAGCTTGACGACGGTCGGCGCCGCCTGGTGGTCCATGACGATGGTCCGGGAATCCCCGGAGACATTATGGATTCTGCCGAAAAGTCGCTGGGTATGCAGATAGTAACGGCCCTGACGCGCCAGCTCGACGGGACAATCTCCATGAGCGGCGCTGACGGAACCAGGGTAGAGCTGCTGTTCTGATTCCGGGTGCGCTGAGACCGCCCCGGCCCGTCACCGCGCCTTGATGTATTCCATCTCCCCCCTTGAATTTTCATTCTTCGGAGAAAAGAGGCAGTAGATCCCCCGCGTGGGGAAACTGCCGCTCCGTACCGTCTCGATCTTACTGGAAACTGTTTCTCCGTCGATACTGAGCTTCGCGTAGCGTCCGTCTTCGCTGGAAAGCAGGAAATCGTGCCACTCCGTGGTGCGGAGCGGGATGGTCCTGCCGCAGACCTCCACCTGGTCAGCGGTCAGCTTTACATAAAAGGCACCCTCGCCGACGGGGGAATAGGCGAAAATGGTCAGGGCGTCGCCGCCGGTGAAGCGCGCCCGCGACAGTATGGTAAACGCCCGGGAGGCGCTGAAGCGGCTGAAAAGCCCCGCTGTCGAGCCCTTGGCCGAGTTGAGTTCCGCGATTTTCTTGCCGCCCTTTTCTGAAAAATTTATGCCGGCGCTGTCCCCGCCGGAGACGTGGGTCCAGTTGACCGGGGTGTGGGAATCGCTCCACTCCGTGAAGTGCTCATCCATGGTCCAGCTTTCTTCGGCGCCGGAATCCTTGTATTGCGAGAGATCTATGGGGGTGAGAAATTTCCCGAAGATCCATCCCTTGGGCCCCTTGAGGCTGGCGACGCGGTACCAGTAGTCGCGCACGTCACCGACCTGGGTGGTATCCATTGATTTCTCGAGCTGTATGAGTATCTCATCCCGGGCGATCTTGCCGACCAGCTTGCCGTCGACCCCGGGGGAATTGCGCAGGTTCACGTTGTCGCCGGTGCAGGAGAAAAGCTTGTTCGTTTCAGGGCTCGTGGGATAGCGCTTTACGTAGGCTATGATGATTTCCCACAGGACATCCTCGTTGCCGGACGCCTTGAGCCTGCCTGACTGGAGGCCGTCGAAGAGTATTTTTACGATGCTGGATATGTAATCGGTGTTGGGATACTTGTTGTAGAAGTTGATCATTGCCGGGATCAGGCGGTCCGGGTCGGTCCTCCCCAGGTTCTGCACCTCCTCGAACTGGAGGTCCTCAATGAGGCTGCTCCCCCGGTAGCGGGCCATGAACTCTTCATAAAATTTCCCCCGGGGGACGATGCGGCTTTTCTTCATGGCCGGGACCAGGGTCAGGTCTCCTTCTGTTTTTCTGTTGAGGTCCGCGAGATATTCCTCGATCTCCTTTTTGGCTTCCCGGTAGTTTTCGGTGTTTTTTTTCTCCTGGGCCGCTTCAGTGAGCTCGTCGCTGAATTTCTCCTCCAGCTTTGACGCGAGGCGGTTAATGGCGCGGCAGCGGTAATAATAGATCTTTTCGCCTTTATCGTAGTCGGCTGTTTTTGCCAGGCGGTTCAGCATGAGGATCGCGTCCTTGTAGTCCCCGCTTTCGAATTCGTCTATGGCCTTTTCAATGTCGTTCTTGGAAAATATGAAGTAACCTGCTATGGTTAAGGCGATGGCAACCGCCGCGATAATGAACCCGATAATGGCCCCCTTTTTCATTGGCACCTTCCTCTTGCTCTCTTCTAAATGATTCCGTCTCCCGGCGGGAGATATAGGCATAGATGGCCAGGGGAATGAGAATTTCAAACAAAAAAAATTTTTATGGGATGAATTTAGGGGAGTTGACACGGGCCATACCGCTCGCCCGCTTCGTATAACGTCCTGTTGACTCGGCGGGATCGGAGACATCCTTGTCGCCTGCTCGCCGGGATAACCTATGTCACCAATTAAATCTTGTACTAAAAGAATGTATTACTGCAGTTTTTTATACAGCATCAGCTCAATCAGCCGATGCCCTTCCGGCACGAAGAGGCCGGTGGCGGCGGCGCTCTTTTCGCTGAAGGTGGACCCGCTCTTTCCTTCGAACGGCGTCCCCTTCCATCCGGATGAAGAGACTATGGCGAAAGGCACCGGGTCTCCGCTGTGTGTCCGCAGGCTGATGGGAGTAGGGTGGTCCGGGAGCATCAGAACGGTATAGTCGCGGTACGACGAAATCCCGTCCATTACTGGCCCCACGATCCTGCGATCGAAGTCCTCGATGGCGCGGAGTTTGTGTTCCAGGTTCCCCTCGTGGCCCGATTCGTCGGGGGATTCCACGTGAAGGAAAATGAAGTTCGCCCCGGGCAGGGCCCCGAGAAGAGCCCTGGCCTTGCCTTCATAGTTGGTGTCGATGTAGCCTGTTGCTCCCTCTACGGGGATCGGTGAGAGGCCTGCCGCACGTCCCAGGCCGTTGACCAGGTCCACCGCCGAAATGGTATGACCTTTCAGACCGAAGCGCTCCCCGAGAGGAATCATGGCAGGCTTTTTGCCGCAGCCCCAGAGCCAGACCGACATAGGGGTCCCTTTGAATGACGACCGGGCTTCCCTGACCGCCTTTGACGAAGCGATTATTCCAGCCGATTGTTCCATGATACGGTTCAGCGTGTCCGCCCCGGCTCCGCGGGGTAGGTACGGCGCCACGGGGCTCCCCTGGATATCATGGGGCGGCGTTGTCTCCGGAAGGGCGGCGTGGGGATAGTTCCTCCAAACCACGATATTGCGGTACGAAACGCCGGGATGGTACTCCATGCCGGCAACGTCAAGGCCTGCCGAGAGCTCTTTCATTATCACGGCGGATAATTCTGAGGATATATGGCCGGCGCTGAAGTCCTCCATGACGCCGTCCCTGACGTCAACCATGTTGCACCGGATGGCGAGGTCCCGCGGCCCCAGGTCAATGCCCATGTTGATGGCTTCCAGGGGCGCTCGACCCGAGAAGAAGTTCCGGGGATCGTAGCCGAGGATGGACAGGTTCGCGATGTCGCTGCCGGGCTGCATCCCTTCCGGCACGGTGCGTGCCATGCCCATGATGCCTCCCGCGGCAAGACGGTCCATGTTGGGGGTGCTGGCATATTCCAGGGGGGTTCTGCCGCCGAGGGACTCGATGGGCAGGTCCGCCATGCCGTCTCCAAGGAGAATCACGTATTTGGCGTCGTTATTCTTTTCCATTTATCCAGCTGGAGCCGTCTGAATAGAATTCCTTTTTCCAGATAGGAACGTCAACCTTCACTGAATCGATTATGTACTGCACCGCCTGGAAGGCAGCGTTGCGGTGCGGCGATGACGCGGCGATCAGGATGCTGGCTTCGCCCACGCCGACCTTTCCGAAGCGGTGCACCACGGAACATGAATTCAACGACCAGCGCGCGACGGCTTCATCGACGATTTTCCTGAGTTGCTTACGGGCCATTTCGGTATATGCTTCGTATTCGAGATGGGTCACGGTCTTCTCCCGGGAACTGTTCCTGACGCGGCCGATGAAGCTCACCACCGCGCCGTCCGCGGCGGTCCCGGTCTCGGCTAGCACCCGGGCGGCTTCAATCGGTTCCTGCTGGAGAATGATCGAGATCATGGCAGCCTTTTATCCGCCGCTGACCGGGGGAAAAATGGCAAGGGTGTCCTCGTCCGCGAGGGCGGCGGTTTCACGGCAGTATTCCTCGTTGATGGCGAAAAGAAGCGATCCGTTGAATTTGTCCAGGGGAGGATAGCTTTTCTTAAGCTGGTGTATGATGTCTTTTACGGTTATATCTTCGGAAACGGTGAGCTCCTTTTCCTCGAAACCGAACGCTTCCTTGACGCTGGCAAAGGCCTTGATTTTTATCTTCATGTTCAATCCGTCGGTTGAAATGTCTTCTAAACTCATCCGGCATGAGCGCCGGTGTCCGGATGAAAAACCGGAACCCTTGCTCAGGCTTTCTTGATCCTCTTGTTCCTTCGTATGAGAAAGAGGTAGTGCTTGATATAGGGCTGAAGGCTGTCGCCAAAATCGGTAACAGTAACGTTTTTGGGCTCCTTAAGTATAAGGAGGAGGCTCTTTTTGGTAATGTCCTCTTCACTGGTGTCGATGATGATCTTAAAGCGTTTGATAACTTCTTTATCAACGGCATCATTTGACATTTTGTTCATTTCCGAATAAAGTTTGAGCAGGTTAACCTTTTTTGTTTTAACCTTGGAAGATTTCAGCTCGCTTTTGCGGGGCTCCGTTTTCTTTTTGCTTTTAGCTCCGCTTTTGGGTTTTGATGGCATAGAATTCCTCAGTCACACGATAATGAAAATAATTGCAGTCAATTAATTACCGTCGATGTTAGAATAATACCCTTTACTGTAAACACAAATTTTAAAAAATTTACTGAAAGAAATAAACACTTTTGCTGGTTTTTTTAGAAAGTGTGCCGACTGTTGCGTGTATACAATTGGACCAGCCTCTTAACGTGCCCTGCGGACAGCCTGATTTTTTTCCTGATCATGCAGTGAGAATCGGTCTGCAGCGCGTAAAGCCCCGCCTTTCAGGTCCGATTTCATCAATGCAGGGCTTTTTCAATTCATTAATGACCGCTTCATGCCGATAATAAGAATGTGGCCCCTGACCGTCCATGTTGATCAGGAGCTGTTGCCGGGTCGGAGAGACGAATGCACTTTGAATAAAGACAGTGAGCGGGCCGGTGCAGATTATCAACAATGCTGGAGATGCGTTATGAAATGTTCACGATGCGGAAAGGAAATCAACGAGCTTAACCATCACTATATCCCGCAGAAAAACCGGAGAGAGGGACTTCGCTACTGCATCGCGTGCGCGCGTGAAGAGCATATCGTGACCCTCATCTGAAAAAAAGCCCGCTTACGGTCCGGCATCCCCGGTGCCGGGGTTTGGAAGATAATAGTTGACATGCCTGCCGGCCTGGAAGATTTTTTAGTGCGGGATTCTTCCGGACCATGAAACAGAACCTGATACATTATCCGTTCCTTCTCTGCTGTGTAACGCTGCCGTTGGCGTTCTCATTTTTTTGTTCCCCTGAGAAGGGACAGCCGGCACCGCAGACGCCCATTGCCAGGATCATATCCCTGTCGCCCTCCATTTCCCGGCAGATCGCCGATCTCGGGAGGCGTGAGCTTCTGGCCGGGGTCACCTCCTACGACGACTTCCGCGATACGGGAGTCGAGATTGTGGGGACATTGGTCCAGCCGAACCTGGAGGCCATAATCCGGCTTAAACCGGATATCGTTCTTTTTTCCAGCGAGGACGGACCGGTGCAGAGCATTGACCGCCTTGAGGATGCCGGGGTGCGGATGTACCGTTTCAGCCGAAACAGGAATTTCCATGATATATGCGACAATTATCTGCGCCTTGCCGCGATGCTGGGCAGGGAGCCCGAGGCCAGGGAAAAGATCGCGCGCTATTCCGATCTTCTGCGGCGGACCGGGGAGGGACGAACGTCCGGGACCAGAAGAATCCCTCCCACCGTTGCCTTCTTCCTGTCGCATCGGCCCCTCATAGCGGCGTCAGAGGAGTCCTTCATCGCCCAGGTGATCCGGGACGCCGGCGGCATATGCGTCTACTCTGGTACGCATGGCGTCTATCCCCTGGTTTCGCTGGAATCACTGGTCGAAACCGATCCGGCCGTGATCATATCCATGGCCGGCGATGACGAGGCGGGCGCCTTTTACCGGCGGTTGTCCCTGGACTTCAGGACCCTGAAGGCCATGAAAAACAGGAGCTTCTATGTCATTGACCCTGACACGATTCCCTATTATACCCCGGCGGATTACGTTAAATCGGTGGCGCGGTTGGCGGAGATCCTGGATAAGGCGGCGGTGCGATAATGGTCATCATGCTCCGCGGTATTAATTATTTGACTCTGATCCGATATGATGCATCTATGTAATCTGCCTTATGAAAACTCCCTGTAAAATCATGATTGTCGCGGCCGCTGTCCTGGTACTGCTGCTCGTCTCACTTTCCCTGGGGACCAGGGTTATCTCTCCGGCCGACATGGCGGACATTGTTCTCCGCGGCCCCGGGAGCGCCGAGTACACCATCCTGGTGAAGCTCCGCCTGACCCGGGCGCTCCTCGCCATGGTGATCGGCGCGTCCCTTGCCGTGAGCGGCACCGTATTCCAGTCGGTCCTGAAAAACCCCCTGGCTGATCCCTATATCATCGGCGTTTCCGGCGGTGCCGCCCTGGGCGCCACGGTGGGGATCGTGTCCGGCGCCGGGCAGTACGCGGTGGCAGCAGCGGCCTTTGCCGGGAGCATCGCCGCCATCAGCACCGTGTACCTGCTGTCAAAGCGCATGAGCCTGGGCTCCACGGCGCTTATCCTGTCAGGCATCGCCCTCGGCTTCATCCTGTCCGCGGCAGTCCTTCTCATTTATGCGCTCTCGCGCTCGGATGAGATACACCGCGCCCTTCTCTGGCTCATGGGCGACCTTTCCGGCGCGCGGTACGAGATGCTGAACGCCATGGGGGCCGTTACACTCATCCTCATGGCGGCCGTTATGATGTTCCACAAGCATCTCGACATCATTTCCATGGGGGCCCGATTCTCGAAAAACCTCGGCGTTACCGAAGGGAACATGAGGGCCCTCTTCTGGATCGCGTCGCTCCTCGCGGCCGTTTCGGTCTCCCTCGCCGGCGTCATCGGCTTCGTCGGCCTCATCGTCCCCCACCTGATGCGGAACATCTTCGGTCCGCGGCATCTCCGCCTTGTTCCCGCGGCGGCCGCCGGCGGGGCGCTGTTTCTCCTTGCTTCCGATACCATCGGCCGGTCCCTGGTCCCTCCCTATGAAATACCGGTGGGCATCATCACCGGGTTCCTGGGGGGCGCCTTTTTCCTTGTTTTCATGATCCGCCGGGAGGAGGTCCGGTGAACGTTTTTGACCTGAATTCGGTACGCGCGGGGTACGGCGGAGAGCCGGTCATCAGGGACCTGAGCCTGCAGATCGCCGGCGGCGAGTTCATCTCGATGATAGGGCCCAACGGCGCGGGGAAAAGCACGCTCCTGAAAATCATGTCGGGCGATATCATCCCCGGCGCGGGATCGGTCCTGTTTAACGGCCGCCCCCTGGGTGAATACCGCCCGCGCTCCCTGGCCCGGATGCTCTCCGTCGTCCACCAGGCCGTCGAGACCCGGTCGTCCTTCACGGTGCGGGAATTCATACGGATGGGGAGGTTCCCCCACCAGGGCTCCCTTGTCATTGAAAATGACCGGGACCGTGAAGTGATCGAAGAGGCGGCGGAAACCACGGGGGCGGGCAATCTCCTCGACCGGCGCCTCACGGAGCTTTCCGGCGGAGAGCTGCAGCTGGTCCGCATCGCCCACGCCCTTGCGCAGAACAGCAGTGTCATCCTGCTTGACGAGCCGGTCTCGCACCTGGACATCCAGCACGCGGTCATGATCATGGACATTCTCTGGAAGCTCAACCGCGGCGGGGCCACGGTCCTTGCGGTGCTCCATGACATTAATCTCGCGTCGGATTATTCGGGCCGGATAATCGGCATGAAGGACGGGGGGACCTTTTTCAACGGGCCGCCCCGGGAGGTGATACGGTACGACCTCGTCGAGGCCCTTTTCAGCACGGCCTGCATCGTCATGGACAATCCCACGACCGGCAGACCCTTCGTGTATCCTGTGCCGGGATACATTAAATAAAAAAAGCGGCGATATCGATCGCCGCTTTTTTATATGATCATAGTGTAATTCTATTCTACCATTCGTCGCTCTGCTTGTCGTCGTAGCGCTCCCGCACCGTTGCGGTTATGTCGTCCAGGTAAAGGTATTCCCACTGTGACGTCTTCCCGCTTGCCGTGGCACTCCTGTACTGGACGTTGATGATCTTCATGGTTTTTTTCTGGTTCAGGAAATCGTCCTCCTGCGCTATGTCGTTGCGCAGCGGGACAGTGATCTGCTTCCACCCTGAAAAATTGATGGTCTGCACCACCGTGATCTTGTGGATGTTCTTTTTCGTATCCTGAAAAAGCATCGTGATCTCGCCGCCGGTTTTCTTCCCGTATATCCATAATGATATGGATTTGCAGAATTTATCAATGATCAGCTCCTTGGCCGGCTTGATGACAAAGATGTCGCCGCCGCGGGTTTTAAACTTGAGCCCCAGGTATTTCTTTGAATTGGCGTTTGCCGGAAGCTGGTCGCGCATGGTGAGCTTCGCCTGCTGGTCAGAGGTCACGTTGAAGCTGATATTATTATTGGAATAAGGGGTTGTTTCAAAATCTTCCAGGATCACGTCCTGCCATACCGTCACTTTCTTGTCGCCGGCCGGTTTTTTCGTCTCGGCAGCCTTTTCGTCGGCCGCTTTTTTGTCTCCCGCCGCCTTGCCTTTGTCCTGCGAGTAGAGGGGCGCAATAAATGCCAGTGTCATAAGGGCTATGATGATTTTTTTAAACATCCCGGAATCCTCCAAAATAGATTTGCCGCCTGAAGGGCGCCTTCTGTTGTGGATGATATGATATCACTTGTTGCGGGGAGTGTCAATACATTCTTTCCGGGTTGTCTAAAAAGTTTTCTATAAAAAAGGGATCGGTGCCGGTTTAATTACTTGAAAATAATCATCACTGTTGTACTACGATGAATGTGTGTGTGTGGAACACTGCTCACGCCGCCGCCTCAGGTGGATGCAGAGAGTGGCGGGCCGTGCGGCAGGGCAGATGAAATCGCCGCGGTAAGAATTTCCAGGAACAGGCTATGCCATGAATATGCGTGAAGCTGAACGATTCGACAGCGGTAACATCCCTGGAGGGATGCCCGGGAACATTATCGCTACATGCAGTTTTGATTTCAACCGGGAACTGGCGGGGGTCCTGGTGGACATGAGCATGAAGGGATTCGGCATCGAAATCCGCGCCATAAGCGGCTCACTGCTTGAGGATATACAGGCAAATGAGAATTACATGATGACCATAGATTTCGGAGAGGAAAAGATCCTTGCTGCCGTGAAAAACGTGTGGAACGTGGTGCTCTTCGAAGATGGCGTCATGATTTTCAAGGGGGGCGTGTCGATAGACGTGATGTCCCCGGGAGACAGGATAATCCTTTCAAGAATAATAGAACGAATGCGGTGCGGCCGCTGAGGGCCCGTCAGTCATGCTTGAATAATGTCAGGATAAATTCGATAAGCTTCGGGGTTTCCACGTTGATGGGATCGATGTACTCTAAAATTCCGGCAAAGAGGAGGATGACCTGCGTAATCCTCCCGATGAACTGGGCCTCTGATTCCATGACTTCTACGCCGCTCTTGAGGTCCCTGATGGTGGCGGAATAGATGTTCAGATGATTCCGTATGAACTTCTTGATGATCTCGCGGATTTTCTCGTCTTCGAAACCGTACAGTATGATGTTGATGAGGATCCGCATGTTCTTCTTGTCGAGAAGGAACTTCTCGATCCCGAAGAGGGTGGTTATGAGCGCCTTGTCGTTTTTATCCAGGTCGAGTCCCTGGACCACGCCGATCTGGTCCCTCTGTATCTGGTTGAAAAAGTTTTCAATGAGTGCCACGTAGAGCTCTTCCCTGGTGGGGAAGTAGTGCCTGAGTCCTCCTTTGGAAAAACCGGCCTCCTTGGCCACGTCTTCGAGTGAAACCTGGGAGTACACATCCTGCTCGAGGCACCGCTTCAGCGCTTCTATTATATGTTTCTTCTTTTTAATTACTTTGAGTTCTTTTTTCATTGCCGCGTATCTGTCTTATCCTGAATGTGCCTACTGGTAACGATTAGATATGATAAGATATTAATCGACATCATACCCCAGCTTCCTGACTAATAAATGCCGCGGGATGACAAAAATTGGACGCCAATTAGCCAGATTGGAAGGAAATAGTATATTTTGCGGGAATTTTGTAAATAACAATTTTTTTATAGGGCAGGTAGCCTGGGGAAAACGCGGCAGTGCGGTTGTAAACCGCGCTGCCGCTGTATCCGGCTATTAAAATTCGCTGAATCCGTCCTTTCTCATGATTTCGCTTATGGGTCGTTTCTCCGCCGCCATGATCGCCGACTGGTCAACGGCCGCATGCTTTCTTCCGTTGCCGTTGCCACCCGCGTGTATCGATGCCTTCTGGCCTTCCATCCGTTTCAGACTTTCACTATGCATCGCGTGCTGCTTTTCCGCTGCCGCATCAATGGTCTGATCTTCGTTGATCCTGAACTTCTGGACCAGCTTCATCAGGTCCGTTGCCTGGTTCACCAGCATTTCGCTCGCCGATGCGGTCTCCTCGACCAGCGACGCATTCTTCTGCGTCGTCGTGTCGATTTCACAGATTGCCGTGTTGATCTGCTCGATCCCCTGGCGCTGCTCGACGCCGGCGGCCGCTATTTCGGATATCAGCTGGCCCACCATGCTGACGGAGGCTATGACGCGCTCAAGGGCTTCACCGTTCATTTTCGCGGATTCGATTATGCTGACCAGCGATTCGCCGCTCTGGGAAACCAGGTCAGTGCCGAGCTCCACCTTGCTGATGGAATCCGATATCATGTCACTGATCTCGTTGGCCGCGCCGGCGGACCGCTGCGCCAGGTTGCGGACTTCGCCGGCGACCACCGCGAAACCACGGCCCTGGTCTCCGGCCCGGGCGGCTTCGACCGCGGCGTTAAGGGCCAGGAGATTGGTCTGGAAGGCGATATCGTTGATCACCTTCAGTATGTCAGCGATTTTCTTGCTTGATTTATTCACTTCGTTTATCGACTCGACGGCCCTGGATACTATCGTTCCGCCCGATTCTGCCAGCTGGATCGACTTGATCGACTGGTCTTTCGCCTCCTGCACCACCTTGGCCGCTTCTTCGGATTTCCTGTTCGCCTCCTCGGAGTTCTCGGAGTTCTGCTTGATGGTGGCCACGGCCTCCTCGATGATGGTGGCGATCTCCTCGAGGGCCGAGGCCTGCTCGGAGGTGCGCTGGGAGAGGTTCTGGTTCCCGCTCGATATCTGTTCGATGGTCTGGGCCAGGTGCGTTGCGTTGGCAGAGACCTGGGCTATGATGTCGTGTATATCATTGATGAAGGTGTTGATCCAGGTTCCCAGTTCCCCGATCTCGTCGCGTGATGTTATCTCGATCCTTTTTGTCAGGTCGCCGTTTCTCTCGGCGATATCCTTCATCATTTCCGTGATCCCGTTTATCGGCGTCGTGATCATGCGGGATATGCCGTAAAAGATCCCGAACATGATCGCGATTACGCCGGAGAAAACGCCGATTACCACGAACAGGATCGACCATATTTCATCGTTGACGTCGTTGATGTACACGCCGGTGCCGATGATCCAGCCCCACGGTTTGAAGGTCTGTACATATGATATTTTCGGCACGATCCTGTCTTTCTGGTCCTTCCACTGCCACATGTAGTCGACATATCCTTTGCCGCTTTCCCTGCAGACTTTCACCATCTCAAGGAATATCGCCTTCCCATGGGGGTCCTTGTAATCCGTCAGGTCGGTGCCCACCAGTTTCGCGGCAAAAGGGTGTGAGATCATGGTCGGCGTGAAGTCGTTTATCCAGAGGTAGTCCTTTCCCTCGGGACCGTATCTCAGGGAATTGATCATGTCTATGGCCTGGGCCCGCGCTTCCTCGTCGGTGATGGTCCCGTTCACGGATTTGTCATAGAGGTTCTGGGCGATGCTGATGCCCAGCTCGGTCACCTCTTTCAGCTTGTATTTTTTCTGGTCAACGATGCAGGTCCTCATTTTGGGAATTAAAAACAACGCGAAGGCGCTGATGAAAATCAGGATAATAACTAAACTGGATACAAATATTTTTGTTTTTATCCTTAAGTTTCCAAGAAATGCTACTTTTGTCTTCATGTCTGACTCCCCCTGTTTGATTTGCTCTCTGCCCGTAGAAATATATATGTAAACTGAACCGGCATCAGAACCTGATGCGGTAATGAGTCCCGTTTTTGCGTGAAATTGCAAGGGTCCCCTTTATCTGGCGCACCAGGGAGTGTACCAGTTCGAGGCCCAGCGTCACCGGATGGTAGCAGTCCACGTATTCCGGGATACCGATGCCGTCGTCGGACACGTCAAGGACGTGCGCCATCATGAGAAAATCATAGGCGAACTGTATGGTAATGCGTCCGTTTCTTCCGGCCGGGAACGCGTGCTGCAGTGAATTGATCACCAGTTCGTTGATGATCAGAGCGCAGGGTATGGCAACGGTCAAGTCGAGCCTGCCGGGGTCCGCGGTGTAGCTGATCTCAATGCGCTTCGTTTCGAGGGCGGGATTTGTTTTAACGGTATCGATGAAATCGCCGATGTACGCGCCCAGGTTGACCGATTCCACGTTTTCCTCCTGGTAGAGGTGGTTCTGGATCAGGGCGATCGCGTGGATGCGGTTGACGTAATTCTCGTAGAGTGAATAGTAATTGAAGTCATGGATACGGTCTGCCTGGAGACGAAGGAGACTTTCGATTATCTGGAGGTTGTTCTTGACCCGGTCATGGAGCTCCCGGAGCATCGTTTCTTTCTCTTTCTGCAGCATGCACACCGTGTCGATGATGTTCATCATCTCCGTAATGTCCTGGGATATGCATATTATGGACACGATTTTCCCGGACGTATCATGCTCGGGGATGAGGTGGAATTTGAATGTCCTGCTGCCGCTATTATCATAGAACATGATGGGACTTTCAAGGGGCGAATTGGCGCATGCTAGCTCGTGGAAAACCGATTCCAGACGGTCATATTGCCCTGACACGCCGCATTCCTCCTGGATCGCGTGGATATGCCTTTCGAAGGTAACCGTGTCCGGCCGGTCAACTGTTTCACTGAAAAATATCTTGTCGCGTTCGTTATCGTACCGGAAAATCATGTTTTGCATCCCCCCAGTGACGGGGCATAAGGAAGAGTGGTGCATGAAAGGACTTCTTATGGATTACAGCTCAGAATGGTGTGCTTAGCCGGAGAACGTGTAATTTATATAAGTGCGAGCTGTTACTCTAACCACCAGTACCTGAATACTGCATCCCACTTTTTTTATCCGTGACAGCAACCAAGCGCCTCTTCCATGAAGCATGTCATGAAATTGTATGTTTTTTAAACCCGTCACGCAGTTATTAATATAAAACAGAACCCGGAAACAACAATGTGGATTTAAAATACGGTTTCATGCTGCAGATGTCAATTAGGGGAGGGCCCTATTTTTCTATAGGAATATTCCTAGGGAATTGCTAGGCTTTTTGTCTGATAGTGACTGGGGGCAGAGGCCATCAGAGGGGGAGCGCGGACGCTGTATTATTGTGCGTCGACCATTCCCTGGCAAAGCGGTTCAGATCATCATTGGTGGTGAGGAGGAGCTTTTTCCGGATGTTGTCACGGTGCGCTTCCACGGTTTTAATGCTGATGTTGAGCTTTTTCGCAATATTGCCGCTCTTCAATTCCTGGCCGATAAGCTGGAATATTTCCAGCTCCCTGTTGGAAAGCCTGCTCAGGGGAAGCTCGTATTCATTAAGCCCGATGTTGACGAACTTGCCGAGTATCTTCATGGTGATGTCTTCGCTGAAATACAGTTTGCCTTCCAAAATTTTGCGGATCGCCTCGATCAGCTTCTCCACCGGGAGGTCCTTCATGACATACCCTTTCGCGCCGGCGCGGAGTGCCCGCTCGGCATATATAGTTTCATTATGCATGGAAAAGACCAGGGTGGGGATGTCGGGATGGCGCGACCGCAGCGCCTTTACGAGGTCCAGCCCGTTGGAACTCTTCAACTCGATGTCGACCACAACGAGGTCCGGTTCCAGGGACGCCGTTACATCCAGGGCTGCATTGATGTCGTCGGCGTCGCCGCACACCTGGATGTCCGGCGCCTTTTTGGATATCATGAGGGCCAGCCCCTTGCAGATCAGGGGATGATCGTCAACGATCAGTATGCGCTTTATATCGCCCATTGTCATATCATCAATCAGCCAGGCTGATAGTATGGTCGTGCGGGAGATGAGTTGAGTACGGTGGCCCCCCCATCGTTACTCGTGGTTGAAGACATTTTCTCCTTTGTCCTTCAACTGCATTTTTATATATTGATAATTATGCATTCTCCGGGGCCCGAAAGTCAAATATTATTTTATTATTCTGCCGCGTCCGTGTGGACAAATACGGGATAGCATCAGAAGAAAGAGCCGGGCGGCCGGGGATGTCTATAACTTCAAAGCATGCAAATTAGTTCCGCAGGCAGGGAAGCTTTTTTCCGATGCTTGGTAACGACATCTGTATATTCCATGTAAATTTAATCATATTTAAAACTATTTTAATTGACAAATATTCTATACAAAAATTGTAATTCGTAGATTGATACAAGGAGTACTATGCCCAAGCGGACAGATATAAAAAAAATACTGATCATCGGTTCCGGACCGATAGTTATCGGTCAGGCCTGCGAGTTTGATTATTCCGGTTCCCAGGCCTGCAAGGCCCTGAAAGAGGAGGGATATCAGGTCGTCCTGATCAATTCCAACCCGGCCACTATCATGACAGACCCGGAGCTCGCCGACCGCACCTACATCGAGCCGATTACGCCGGATATCGTCGAGAAAATCATAGCCATAGAAAAACCTGACGCCGTGCTGCCGACCGTCGGCGGGCAGACCGCCCTGAACGTGACCCTGGCCCTGGGTGAGCGCGGGGTCTTCGAGCGCTACGGTATTGAGCTTATCGGCGCCAGCATAGCTTCAATCAAGAAAGCCGAGGACCGGGATCTCTTCAAGCAGGCAATGATCTCCATCGGCATGTCGGTGCCCCAGTCCGGCCTTGCGTCATCCATCGAGGAGGCCCTGGCCGTGCTTGAGAGGATCAGCCTCCCTCTCATCATCCGTCCCGCCTTCACCCTGGGAGGCACGGGCGGCAATATCGTGTACAACCGCGAGGACTTCATCGACCTGGTGGCGCGGGGCCTCGACGAGTCCCCTATAAGCCAGGTGCTCCTCGAGGAGTCCGTGATCGGGTGGAAGGAGTTCGAGCTCGAGGTGATGCGAGACCGGAAGGACAATGTGGTCATCATCTGCTCCATCGAGAACATCGACCCCATGGGGATCCATACCGGCGATTCCATCACCGTGGCGCCGCAGCAGACCCTCTCTGACCGGGAATACCAGAACCTGAGAAATATGTCCATCAAGATCATACGGGAAATAGGGGTCGACACCGGCGGGTCCAATATCCAGTTTGCCGTCAACCCGGCGGACGGGCGGGTGATGGTTATCGAGATGAATCCCCGCGTGAGCCGAGTTCCAGCGCCCTGGCATCCAAGGCGACGGGGTTCCCCATCGCGAAAATTGCGGCCAAGCTCGCCGTGGGGCTCACCCTGGACGAGATACCGAATGACATCACCAGGGAAACGCCGGCGTCCTTTGAGCCCACCATTGACTATGTCGTGGTCAAAACGCCGCGCTGGGCCTTCGAGAAATTCGAGGGCGCCGATTCGCGCCTGGGCACGCAGATGAAGTCGGTCGGCGAGGCCATGGCTATCGGCACGCACCTTCAAGGAATCCTTTCAGAAAGCGCTCCGCTCCCTGGAAATCAACCGCTACGGTTTCGGCTCGGACGGCGTGGTCAAGATCATCGAGATGCTGAAGCGGCTTCCCGAGCGACACAAGCGTGACATCATCGAGAAGGAGCTCTTCAACACCCGCGAGGACCGGATGTTTTTCCTCAACGTGGCCTTCAAGATGGGGTGGAGCGTCGATCGCGTCCATGCCCTCACCGGCATCGACCGGTGGTTCCTGACGCAGATCTACGAGATCGTGGAGGCGGCGCAGAATTTCGCCGAAGAGAGCAAGACGGGGTGCCTGGACGAAGAGACCGTGCGTCGCATGAAGCGCCTCGGCTTCTCGGACCGCCAGCTCGGATACCTGTCGCACCGCGACGAGCTCATCCGCCTCTACGAGCGCGGCCCTGATTTCCAGAAGGAGTACGCGAAGGCGCTGAAGTCCAGGGAGGACGAGGTGAGGAAATTCCGCTTCGAACGGGGCATCGTGCCGGGCTTCCGCCTCGTGGACACCTGCGGCGGCGAGTTCGCGGCCTTCACGCCCTATTATTATTCCTCCTATGACGACGCGGATGAGGCCGCGGTCTCGGACAGGAAGAAGATCATGATCCTCGGCGGCGGGCCAAACCGCATCGGGCAGGGGATCGAGTTCGATTACTGCTGCTGCCACGCCTCCTTCGCCCTGCGCGAGGAGGGGATCGAGTCGATCATGGTGAACTCCAACCCGGAGACCGTTTCCACCGACTATGACACTTCTGACCGGCTCTACTTCGAGCCGCTCACCCTGGAGGACGTCCTCCATATATACAACCGCGAGAAGCCGGATGGCGTGATCGTGCAGTTCGGCGGCCAGACGCCGCTGCGCCTGGCCCGGGCCCTCGAGGAGAACGGCGTGAAGATCATCGGCACGTCGCCCGATTCGATCGACCGCGCCGAGGACCGGGAGCGCTTTGCCGAGGTCGTGCGCAAGCTCGGCCTGCTGCAGCCGGACAACGGCATCGCCTTCGCCGAGGAGGAGGCGATCCGCGTCGCCGGTTCGATAGGCTACCCGGTCCTGGTGCGTCCCAGTTACGTCCTGGGCGGCCGGGCCATGGCTATCATATATGACGAAGACAGCCTGCGGGACTACATCGCCACGGCAGTTGAGCTTTCCCCTGAGCACCCGATACTGGTGGACGATTTCCTGGAGGACGCCATCGAGATGGACGTCGACGCAATCTCCGACGGCACGGACGTGTACATCGGGGCCATCATGGAGCACGTGGAGGAGGCCGGGATCCATTCGGGCGATTCCGCCTGCATCATCCCGCCGCTGTCTATTTCCGGGGACATGATGCTGACCATCGCCGACACGACGGAGGCCCTGGCCCGGGAGCTGGGCGTGATCGGGCTCCTCAACATCCAGTTCGCCATCAAGGACAAGCTCCTCTATGTCATCGAGGTGAATCCGCGCGCGTCGCGGACCGTTCCCTTCGTGTCAAAGACCACCGGCGTGCCCCTGGCGAAGATGGCCGTTCGGGTGATGCTGGGCAAAAAGCTCGCTGACTATAACCTGCTCAGGATGAAGAAGATCCCCTTCGTCAGCGTCAAGGAGGCGGTGCTGCCCTTTAACAAGTTTCCCGGCGTGGACACCCTCCTGTCGCCGGAGATGAAATCCACCGGCGAAGTGATGGGCATATCGGGGAATTTCGGCGAGTCTTTTTACAAGGCGACCCTGGCCGCCGGCGATTCGCTTCCCCTGTCGGGGACGGTACTTTTATCCATAAGCAGCAGGTATCGCGATGAGCTGCTCCCGGAAGTGCGGAGCCTTCATGAAAGCGGTTTCAAATTCATCGCCACCGAGGGGACTGCGCAATATTACAACGAGCTGGGCATACCATGCGGCCAGGTTCACAAGGTGAGCGAGGGACGTCCCAACATCATCGACCTGATGAAAAACAAGGAAATCGACATGATCATCAACACGCCCTCCGGCAAGGTGTCAAAGGACGATTCGTACCTGATCCGCCAGGCCGGGGTGCGCTACCATATCCCCTACATGACCACCGTGCAGTCGGCGCGGGCGGCTATACGGGGTCTTCTTGAAATCAAAAAGAACAGGGACTATGCCGTCAGGCCGATCCAGGAATACCACAAAGAGGTTGTTTGAGTTATGGAAAAAACAGTTCTGCTCCAGAGCAGGGATATTGCCGAAATAATAGACCGCCTATCCGGTCAGATCTTCAACGATCTTGATGACATCGACAAGTTCGCCGTTATCGGCCTCCAGACCGGCGGGGTCGAACTGGCCCGGCGTATTCGGAGCCGCATCGAGGAGCTGTCCGGCAAACAGCTCAGGAACGGGATCCTGGACATAACCTTTTACCGCGATGACCTTGCCACGCGGGGCGTGCTTCCCTCGATAAAGGAGACATCTATCGCCTTTGATATTTCCGATATGACCATACTCCTTGTGGATGACGTTATATTCACCGGCCGGACCACAAAGGCTGCGCTGGAGACACTCACATCCTTTGGAAGGCCCAGGGCCATACGGCTTTTCGTCATGGTGGACCGGGGGAACCGTGAATTGCCGATCCAGCCGGACTACTGCGGGTACCGGATCAAGACCGGGATAAAGGATGAGATAGAGGTCATCCTCTCCGGCGAAACGCCGGCCGGGGACTGCGTGGTCATTCATAAAGAAAAATAAAAGAATGCCTCTCGCGGAGGCGCTGAGACGCAGAGTTTTAACAATTCACCCAGGGTATTCTATAACCACATGCTGTAGAAAATGATTTTAAGGTGCATGTGTTATCTATTTTTCTCCGCGCCCCTGCGTCTCTGCGAGAGATATACATTAAATATTTACGCAGCACCTGTTTACCGGGCGCCTTCCATGATCTTCCTCAAATAGTTTTCGATGATCCTGCCGTTCTCGATGTTCCGTTCAGAGCCTTCGATCGGGTACCTGGTCGCTTCCGTCATGCTCTGCACCTCCCTGCTGATCCGCTCGAAATACTCCATTTCAGTCCTGGTGAGATCGACGGATTTTTTCTCGATGTCCGCGTTCAGGTTGATGCTGTCGGTCATGTCGAAATTGAGATTCGAGACGAACAGGATGTCTCTGCAGGCAATGGTCACGTAAGACACCAGGTTGCTCGCCAGGCGGCGGACCTCGCCCGGAAGGATTGTTCCAGCGCACAGGCTGCTTGCCAGCTCGCTGGCCGGAAGGTAATCCTTGATCTCGAGGGAAAGGATGACGGTAAGCTCCTTCAACAGCTCCAGGTTGCGGGAAAAGAGCCGGTGCTTATCGACGACCAGGTCCCGGATGGCTTCTGAATCTTCATGGAGCCTGGCGGTGAACTGTCCCACCTGCTCCGCGAAAATCATCTGCGTGGCTGAGCTCCTGTTCACCGCGGCGGCTATGTTCCATCCGGTGTGCGCCTCGTCGATGAGCCTGTTGATCTCATCCCTGTTTTTTTCCGCGAGATGCCGCTGCACGTCGGCCAGACCCTCAACCAGCTGGAGACCGCGCCTGAGATTGGAGGATGATCCGCGGATGGCGCTGTCGGCGTCTTCCATGGTACGGAAGGCCAGTTTCTTGAGCCGGTCGATGGAGTCCCTCTGAAATTTTTTCCGGTTGATGATGAGGTTGTCCATCAGGATGATTTCGTTATCGTTCTCGATGAGCATGTGAAGAAGGATGATCGCCTTGTGCACCGATTCCGACAGGTTGCGCACCATCTCCTCCATCTGCTGCAGCGCGGCCTGGTTCACGCGGGGGTTTTCCCTGAAGGCGGCGATTATCTCCTTCTGGCGGGCTGTGTTTGAATCGAGGATATGGCAGTAATTCTGGATCGAGGTGTCCTGTTCGCGCATCGTGTGGTTCGCGCGCGATATGATCTCGAATTCGTGGTTGAGGATATCGCCGATCTCGAGGGATTGCTTGATCAGCGCTATCGATTCTTCGGAATGCTTTTTCCTCAGCTTTGACGCTTCGCTCACGAGGCGTTCGATGGACCCGAACTCCTCTGCCTTGTTATGGAGGTCTATCAATACTGTGCTCTCGTCCATGGGTTTCCTGCGCGGGCATTGCAATTTTTGGTTAAACCCTATCCGGGCGATAGCAATTTTCAATTCATTTTTTATATTGATGCTGTTCCTTAATGGTTGCAGTGTTGTCCATGAACGGGCTTGAAATATGTGCATTTTCATGATTTCTGTACAGCAGGCCATTCTTCACCCCGGGGATCGAGCATGGATTGTATTTCCAGGTCGAGACTGCGCCGAATTTGTTGTACAATTGGTGTATCTCTTGTTATATTATAAAGTGGCATGAGTTCATGAAGAGAAGGTAGTATCGGAAATGAAAAAAAGCGGTGGAAGTCCTTCAAGGATGCGGACCAGCAGCACTGAAATCCCGGTCCGGCAGGAGACGGTTACAGGCGAGGAAGGACCCCGCAGGTGGAAGAGTTACGCGGCTGCAGCCGGTGTTGTGGTTCTTCTTATATTGATGATACTTCCCTGCCAGTACCGCCGATGCGGCGGTGCCCGTGAAGAGGGGAGATACGCGTACCGCTGGATTGTGTCGGGCATTCCTCCCGGCACGTTTGGAAAGATGCCGGCTGGTTTTGAGAAGCGTCCGTATTATAAAGTCAGAAAGGATCTTCATACCTCCAGGCGGACAGCGCCGTCCCGGGACATGGTCCCGGCAGGGCGGCCCGGCAAAAGAGACACCGGCGATGCCCAGAAGAAGGGCGCCGTGAAGCCTCCGGTCAGGGATGATCAGTTGGGAAAGATTGAAACAGATGAAGGGGGCGCGCTGAAGCCAAAGGAAAAACCAAAGGATAAACCAATGGACAAGCCGAAGGTGTACGATTTCGGCACAAAGCTGGAGCTTGTCCTGCCCCCGGACTCCAAGTAAGGAGAATCGTAAAAGGTCCGCAGATGCGGGAAGGGCTTTCATGTCGTCCCGGTCCCTGTGGTGAAGCAATACTCGTATAAAATGTAATTGACTGGAACCCGGATGTGCTGCTGTATTTAAGTTTGCCGTGCGTCTTTTTTATCATGACGGCAGAAGAGTTACCTATAAAATTCTGCAAGGATTTATGGCAAAAACCAGAATACTTATCGTTGAGGATGAAGCCATCGTCGCGATGCATATTCAGAACAGCCTGACCAAGCTGGAATATGAGGTCTGCGGCAGCGTGAAGTCCGGCGAAGAGGCGGTCAGGATGGCGGCTGATCTCAAGCCTGACCTGATCCTCATGGATATCGTCCTCAAGGGCGCCATGGACGGTATCGAAGCCGCGAAGGTCATCAAGGACACCCTTGCCATTCCCGTGGTCTACATTACCGGCAACGCCGATATTCCTACAATCTCGCGTGCCCGGGAAACGAGCCCCCACGGCTATATCCTGAAGCCGATCAACATCCTGCACCTCTATTCGATGATCGACACCGCCATCCAGCGGCATAACCTCGAGACCAGCCTTGTCGAAAGCGAAAAAAAATACCGTTTCCTCACCGACGAGATGAGCGACATTGTCTGGACGATGAACCTGCAACTGCGCACCACCTATGTCAGCCCTTCTGTCGAAAGTATCCTCGGCTTAACCCCGGAAGAACGATGCGCCCAGAATGTCGAGGAGCAATTGACGCCCGAATCTCTGTCATCGGTCAGGCAAAGGTTTGTCGAAGAACTGAAACTGGACTCGATACCCGGTACCGATCCGGGCCGGACCATAACCATGGAGGTGGAGTACCTTCATAAAAATGGCTCGACTGTCTGGTGCGAAAACAATATGCGGCCGATCCGCGATCAGGACGGGAGGTTGATCGGCATCCATGGCGTTTCGCGGGACATAACGGATCGTCGGCGGGCTGAAGAAGCGCTGCGGAACAGCGAGGCCCGGTTCCGCGCCCTGGTCGACAACCTGGAGGATTTCATCTTTATCCTTGACCCGCAGGGCATTGTCGTATACGAGAACCCGATAACCAGCGTGCAACTGGGCTATTCTCTGGTCGGTCGTAACGGCTTCGATATAGTACACCCGGACGACCTGGCCCTGGTTTTAAATGATTTCCAGGAGGTAGTGCAGAAAAAGAATCCCCATATACCCACACTCTTTCGGATACGGAAGCATGACGGATCGTGGATTTACGTGGAAGCCCTGGCGACGAACATGATACATGATCCCGGCATCGGGGGACTCCTCCTCGCGTGTCACGATGTGACCCAGCGCGTGAACGCCGAGACCGCGCTCCGCGACAGTGAGGAACGATACCGGGCCCTGTTTAACCAGTCGCCGGTCGGCGTGGTTATGTTTGACAGGGACATGAGAATCACCGAATGCAATGAAAACCTTGCCGGCATGATGAGTACGAATAGGGAAACATTGATCGGCCTTGAACTGGGAAAACTGAATGAAAGTTATGTGGTTCCCAGGCTGATGCAAGTCCTGGCAGGCCATCTTGTCACCTATGAAGGGCCGTACCATGGCACCTTCTCTGGTATAGTCCTGTGGCTATCGGTCATTGCGAGCCCCCTGCGCGACGGGGGCGGAAATGTCATCGGCGGCATGGCGGTCATCGAAGATATGACGGAGCGCAATCTCGCGCAGGAAAAACTGAAGGTTTCCGAGGAGCGGAACAGCCTCCTCGTCAACAACGCCAATGAAGGCATCGTGGTTCTCCAGGACTGGCGCTTTGTCTTTGTGAATCCGCGGATCATCAATCTCATCGGGTATACCGCGGAATATCTCGGTTCGAGGAAATTCACCGAATTTGTCTTCCCCGATGACCGCAGGATGATTTCCGACCGGTACCGGAGGAGGCTGGAAGGGGACACGACTCCCTTCATCTACGAGGCGCGCCTGGTTGACAGCGCGGGCGCCATCAAGTGGGTGGAGCTCAACTCGGTGCTCTTCAGCTGGGAAGGACAGCCGGCGGTGCTTCTCTTTATCCGTGATATTGCGGAGCGGAAGCTGGCCGAGGAGGAGCGCCGGAAAATGGATTCGCAGATCCAGCAGACGCAGAAGCTGGAAAGCCTGGGGGTCCTCGCCGGAGGAATCGCCCACGATTTCAACAATCTCCTGATGGCGATACTGGGCAACATCGACCTCGCCCTCCTTGACCTTTCGTCCTCGTCGCCGGCGCGGGGGAACCTGATGGAAGCAGCAAAGGCATCGCAGCGCGCCGCCGACCTGTGCCGGCAGATGCTCGCCTACTCAGGGAAGGGGCGCTTCGTGAACGAGGTGATCAGCCTGAATGAAATCATAGAAGACATGAGGCACATGCTGGAGGTCTCAGTTTCAAAAAAGGCAATGCTTCGCTACAATTTAGCTCCCGGGCTTCCCTCCATCGAGGCCGACGCCACGCAGATGCGGCAGATAATCATGAACCTCGTGATCAACGCCTCGGACGCCGTAGGGGAGAAGAGCGGCTTCATCTCGATCTCGACGGGTGTCATGGAATGCGACCGCTCGTATCTCTCCGAAACCTGGCTGAATGAAGGGCTCCCCGAGGGTGCCTATGTCTATATCGAGGTGGCTGATACCGGCAGCGGCATGGACCCGGGGATGCTTCCGAAGATCTTCGACCCCTTCTTCACCACCAAGTTCACCGGCCGGGGCCTCGGCCTCGCCGCGGTACTCGGCATCGTGCGGGGCCACCGGGGGGCCATCAAGCTCTCCAGCGAGAGGGGCAGGGGTACCACCTTCAAGATACTTATCCCGGCGGCGGAAGGATCCGCGGAGCACCAGGAGGGTGCCCAGAGCGCCCAGCTTGGATGGAGGGGCAGCGGGACAGTCCTGCTGGTTGATGATGAGGAAACCATCCGCACCCTCGGAAAGCGGATGCTGGAGCGCCTGGGGCTGACGGTAATCATCGCCTCGGACGGGCGGGAGGCCCTTGACCTGTACCGGCAGCGCCCGGACGGGATCGACTGCGTTATCCTTGACCTGACCATGCCGCACATGGACGGCGAAGAGGCCTTCCACGAGCTCCGTAAAATCAGGGAGGACGTCCGCGTGATCATGTCAAGCGGTTACAATGAACAGGAGATCACCCACCGGTTTTCCGGGAAGGGGCCGGCAGGTTTCATACAGAAGCCGTACCAGATGGACAGCCTGGCGGCCAAATTGAAAGAGGTCCTGGGATAACCTCTAATACTTCAGGATTGATTTTTATAGATAACCTCAAGGAGTTGGAATGACGAAACAGAGAGTGCTCATCGCAGAGGATGAGGCTATAATAGGTATGCATCTGAAATCCGCGCTTACCGGCCTTGGATATGAAGTGATCGGCGTGGTCAACAATGCCGCGGATGCCGTCAGGAGGTGCGGTGAGTCACGGCCGGACATCATCCTCATGGATATCGTGATGCCGGGAACAATGGACGGCATCGAGGCGGCCAGGGAAATAATGAACGCCTATGATATACCGGTGGTATACCTCACCGGGAATGCCGACATGGCGACGGTCGCGCGGGCACGGGAGACCAATCCCTACGGCTATATCATCAAGCCGGTCAATGCCCAGCATCTTTTTTCAACCATCGATACCGCCCTGAACCGGCGCGCCCTTGAAATGAAACTTCGGGACAGCGAGGAAAAGTACCGCCTGGTCGCTGAAAACATGGTCGATCTCATCAGCTGGGTCGACCGGGATGATAATTTTACCTACGTGAGCCCCTCCCACCAGAGAATCCTTGGGTATGACCTTGACGAAATGTTCCGGATGAAGTTCTTCGACGTCGTCCATACGGATGACAGAAAAATGGTTATAGACGCATACCGCCATTTCATTGGTGAAAAGCCCTTCATACGGGGGGAATTCCGGTGCCAGAAGGCAGACGGGAATTATGTCTGGATGGATTCCACAACCACCTATTTGTTCACGGCCGATGGAGAGTTTGACGGCGCGGTATTTTCCTCGAGGGACATCACGGAGCGCAAGAGCGCGGAAGCGGCCATCCGGGAGAGTGAAGAACGCTATCTCTCACTGTTCAACCGCTCCCTCGACTGCATCTATGTGCATGATTTCGCCGGGAATTTCCTTGACGCCAACAAGGCCGCCCTGGACCTGCTGGGGTACACCAGGGAGGAAATAACAAAGGTGAGTTTCCAATCTCTCCTGTCTGAAGATCAGCTCCCGGTGGCCATGGCTATGGCCGGTGAAATAATTAACACGGGGTTACAGAAGGAGAAGAAGGAATACCGGCTTAAAACAAATGGCGGCGGCATTAAATACATTGAAACCCTCGGCTCGATGATCTACCGCGAAGGGAAACCCTTTGCCATTCAGGGCATCGCCCGGGATGTCACGGAACGCAGGGCCTCCGATGATGCGTTGCGAAAGAGCGAGGCCCAGCACCGTTTCATAACTGACATGATAAGCGATATTGTGTGGACTACTGATGCGGATTTCAAGGTAACCTACATGAGTCCCTCGGTCGAAAAGGCGACAGGTTTTACGGTCGAGGAATACATGTCCCGCCGGATAGATGATATTTTAACCCCGGAGTCCCTTGCAAGGGTCATGGAGCAGTTTGCCGAGGAGAAGAAGAAAGAAGCACTGGAAGGCGCTGACACCGACAGGGTGGTGACCATCGAGTGCGATCATTACCGGAAGGACGGCACAACGGTGATGATGGAAAACACGGTTAAGGCAATCCGTGACAGCGATGGCCGCATCATCGGGCTCCACGGGGTGTCGCGCGATATCACCGAACGCAAGCGCGCCATTGAAGCCCTGAAGGAAACCGAGGAGAAATTTCACGCGGCCTTTTACGGAAGCCCCATCGGACTTTCGATCATGTCACTTCCGGAAGGAAGATATGTCGACGTGAATGACGAATTCCTCAAACTGTCGGAACGCACGCGGGAAGAGGTGATCGGCTATACTTCCACGGAACTCGCCGCGTTGATCATGCCGGAAATTCGTCAACAGCTGTTCGCCAGGTTAAGCGAAACGAGATCGATTCGTGACATCCCCATCGATATGCGGACCAAATCTGGAAAGATAAAAAACGTGATCTGGTCCGGTGTTATTATCAATTCCGGCGGACTGAAGTACGTGCTCGCGGCCGCCTATGACGTCACCGAACACAAGAGGGCTGCTGAGGCCCTGAAACAGAGCGAAGAGAAGTTCCGTGCACTCTTTGACCAGTCGTCCGCCGGGGTCTTCATGTATGACCGCGACCTTGTCGTACGTGACTGCAACCAGCAGTTTGCCGATATCATCAAGGCACCCCGGGAACTGGTTGTCGGGCTCAACCTGAACCTTTTAAAAGAAAAGGGAATTATCTCGGGCATCCGTGAGGCCCTTGAAGGGAAGCCGGGGTTTTACGAAGGCCCTTATATTTCAACCCTGACAGGATCGACACCGTGGATTTCCGCCACGGTCAGCCCCCTGCGCGGACCGGGCGGGGATGTTGTCGGGGGGATCGGCGTCGTTATCGATGTCACCGAGCTTAAAATGACCGAGGAGGCCCTGAAGGAGCAGGAAGAAAATTTCCTGGCCATCTACGATCAGTCCCCGGTGGGCATTGTTATCTTTTCGAAGTATCTGAAGGTCACCGACTGCAACAAGCGATTTGCCGACATGGTGGGGGCATTGCGGGAGCGAATCATAGGGTATGACATATCCCTGATGAGGGAGAAGGCAATGCTTCCCTTGCTTACAGATGCCATCGCCGGGAAGGCGTCCTACTACGAAGGTCCCTATCATACGTCATTCAGCGATGCCGTGCTCTGGGTCTCCACCAGCATAAGCCCCATAAGGGGAATTGACGGAACGGTGAAGGGCGGCCTCCTGGTCGTCGTGGACCTGACGGACCGCCGGCAGGCGGAGGTGTCCCTGCGGGAGCGGGACGAATTGTTCAGGGCTGTTTTTGACCAGTCTCCTGCGGGGATCGTTATTTTTTCCCGGGACCTCATTGTCAGCGACTGCAACAGGCGCTATGCGGAAATCATGCATTCCGAACGGGAGAAGATCATCGGTTTCGATATTAAGAATCTTCGGGACAAGACGGTGACCCCCTCTATCACGGAGGCCCTGACCGGCAAAACGTCCTATTATGAGGGCCCCTACATGGCCACCACCAGCGATGCGTCTCTCTGGGTCTCCGCCTCCATGAGCCCCGTCAGGGACTTGAATAATGAAATAATGGGAGTGATGGTGGTCGTCATTGACATAACAAGCCGTTGGAAGGCGGAGCTGGCCCTGAGGGAAAGCGAGGAACGGTACCGGTATCTTTTCGATAACGCCAATGATTTTGTTTTTACCCTTGATCTTAATGGTAAATATACATCCTTTAACAATCAGGTCATGTTAAAAACAGGATATTCATATGAAGAAGGGATCAATATGACCATATCAGATATTGTGGCGCCTGAATATAAGGATCTTGCCTGGAGCATGTTGAAACAAAAGATCGAACAGGGCGATTCGACTACCTATGAGGTTGAGCTTCAAGCCAAAAATGGCGGCCGGATACCCCTGGAGGTTATTTCCCAGCTTATGGTAAAAGACGGGAAGCCTGTCGGCATCCAGGGGATCGGCCGTGATATTACCGAGCGCAGGCAGATGGAGGAGCAGGTGCGGAGGTCCCTCAGGGAAAAGGAGACCCTCCTCCGGGAGGTGCATCATCGGGTCAAGAACAACTTCCAGGTCATCCTGAGCCTCATCAACCTCCAGTCCGCGAATATAGAGAACAGCGACATCAAAAAATACTTCGCCGATGCCCAGAGCCGTATCAGGTCAATGGCACTGATCCATGAGCTTCTGTACCAGTCGGAAGACATCTCGAGGCTGGACATCTCCAGGTATCTTTCCACCATAGCCAATGAGCTCCACGCCAGTTTCCATCACGAGGTGCCGGTAAACGAACCGCGCATTGAAGCCGGCAGGATAGAGTTGAATATAGACCAGGCAATCCCCTGCGGCCTTATCATCAATGAATTGCTGACAAACGCCCTGAAGTACGCCTTCCCGCCGGACTGGAAAGGCACGCCGGATATCCTCGTTTCAGTCAGCGAGAAGGACGGCATGATCGAGATCATTGTCAGCGATAACGGCATCGGGATACCTGAATCGGTGGACTTCACAAAGACGCACACCCTGGGTCTGTCCCTGACGCCGATGCTCGCGAAACAGCTTTCCGGGACCATTGACCTGGACCGTTCCCATGGAACGCGGTTTACGGTCAGGTTCCCCAAGAAATAAATTCTACAGGAGAATGACATGGCTTTTGTGACCTGGGATAATACCCTTGATGTCGGGGTATCGCAATTCAATGAGGATCACCGCCGCCTGGTCGGCTATATCAATGACCTCCATGGCGGCATCGTCTCCGGTATCGGGATAACGCAGATGACCTATATCCTTGACGGCCTTATCAGCTACACGAAGGAGCACTTCGGCCGCGAAGAGGAACTGATGTCGAAGCATGACTATCCCGACATAAAAGCACACCGTCGCGAGCACTATGAACTGATGAAGCAGGTGGCTGAATTCAACACCCGGCTCAGGGAGGGGAAGACCGCTTTTTCACTGGAGCTGATGAGTTTTTTAAAAGACTGGCTGGTTAATCACATCAGGGGAACGGACATGAAGTACCGCGATTTCTTTGCCGGGAAGGGGGTTGGGTGACCGCCCCGCGGATCAGCCCCGGGATCCCATCATTTTTTTGATCGCAACGCCCAGTCGCCCGATTCCTTCCTCGATGCAGGTACACGTATCCTATCGGGCCATATAAGAGCGGCGAAGTTTTTCAGGGAACCGTTCAATGGCGTACCGCAGCATGGTCCTTGGCATCGCGGCGGCATGTTTGTCGAGAAAGGATGTTTCCGCTTCCAGGTTCCGCTTTCCCACTTCCCGGAGCATCCATCCCACGGCCTTGTGGATAAGGTCATGTTTGTCGTTGAGGAGCCGTTCCGCCAGTTCGAGGGTCATATCAAACTCATTTTTTTTAATGAAATAGTGGGTGGACAGGATTGATATTCTCCGTTCCCAGAGGCTGGATGACCGCGCCATTTTCCGAAGCTCTTTCATGCTCCCGCCGTGGAGGTGTCTTCCCAGCAGCTGCGGGGCGGAAAGGTCCACCAGGTCCCAGTTGTTTATGAAGTTAGTGCTCGCCAGGTAAAGGTCGATGATCTCCTTCCGCGCGGCGTCGTCGGCTTTGTTGTATTTTTGAATGAGTATCAGGAGCGACACCAGGCGTTCTTCATGAAGGGGCGACCGGAGGAGCTTCGCAACGTCCCCGAGGGGGAGGTCTCGGTGCTTCGTCGCGATGGTTCTCTGGACCGGCACCTTGATCCCCATGAACCGGTCACCCTCGCCGTACTGGCCCGGGCCGGTCTTGAAAAAGCGCAGGAGATTCTCCGCCTGGCGCGGGTCGGCGAGGGCACGCAATTCAGCCCGCAGCTCTTTAATCGACATGTTCATTTCCCTGATTTTTGATTTCTGATATATCCCCGGCGTGCAGGGAAAATTGCAATCATTTTTGTTCACGGCCCCTCTGTTTGAACTTAATATACCTGACAATAACCATGAAAAAATATCTCTCGCAGAGGCGCTGAGGCGCAGAGTCTTAATGATTTGCCCAAGATATACTGATTCTCCATTTTTTCTCTGCGTCTCCGCGACTCCGCGGGAACATTTTATATTTTTTTGGGAAATTTATGTATGAAAAAAATACTTGCAAAATGCAAATAATTATTGATTAATATACGCAGGGTCTTTCATGATATCCATCATACCATAAGGAGATATTTTTATGACAAAGAAATTCCCGGCTCCGTGGAGCCTCACCGGTAACGGCTACATCTTCATTTACAAGTTCCTGAAGAAATACAATGATAGTCCTTTCTTCAACATCAGCCTGAGCGATAAACCGGCCGGCGGTTTCGGCACCATCATGCTGGTCGATTACGGGAAATCCGATGCCGGTCCCTACAAGGAACTGCTCTTTATCCCGGGGGAATTCGATTATCTCTACAAGAAGTTCTACTCCATCACGAAAATCTATGTTTCCACCAAGGAGAGTGTTGACAACGGAAGGGCGAACTGGGGAATCCCCAAGGAGCTGGCCGATTTTCAAACGATCAGGATTGATAATCGAAGGGAGCGCATTATAGTGACGAAAGAGGGTTCCGTTGTTTTCGACGCGATCCTGAGGAAACGGTATGTCCCCTTCAGGGTCAGCACTAAATATTTTTCCCATGCCCTCGTGCAGAAACTCGGGGGGAAGACCATATTTTTTACCGAGTTCAACGGCAGCGGCCGCGGAAGGCTGGCTGTCCTGGAGTCCATATACTGCAACCCGCAACTGTTCCCTGAAGTCTGCTCCCTGAAGCCCATCGCGGTCACCGCCATAGAGAATTTCCACATAACCTTCCCCGTGGCCGCGACATTGCGTGAAAACGGCTGAGTGGATCGTCCCGTCCATAAGAATTAATATTGACATTACTGATTCATGGGGCTATACATAACCACGCCGGCGCCGGCGGGCAAACCGATGATTCCCGGCGCCTCTGCATTCTCTTTGCGAAACAATACTTTGCCGCAAGGACCAGCCCTATGCCACAGACGCGATTCTGCCCCTGGTGCGGAAGCCAGCTCGGCAACAAGGAAATAGAAGGAAAGGAGTACCCGGCCTGCACGGCCGGGGGGTGCGGGTATGTCTTCTGGGACAATCCGCTGACGGTCGTTGCCGCCATCGTGGAGCATGAAGGCTCGGTTATACTGGCCCGCGGCAGGGGGTGGCCCGACAAGATGTTCGGGCTGGTGACGGGTTTTCTCGAAAAGGGGGAGACGCCGGAGGATGCCGTGGTCCGCGAGGTCCGCGAGGAGCTGGGCCTCACCGCCGCGATACGGGGACTGGTGGGCATATACCCCTTCTTCCAGAAAAACCAGCTGATACTTGCATACGATCTGACTGCTGACGGGGTGATTTCCCTCAACGAGGAACTCGAGGAGATTCGCCACGTCAGTCCCGATAAGCTGAAACCGTGGCCCTTCGGCACCGGCCTGGCGGTAAAGGACTGGCTCGATAAAAGAAAAGCGGGAGGTTGACATGAAACTGAATGCTGCTGTTCTCAAACGCGTGGCCGCCGGCATAGCCGCGGTACTGGCCCTGGCCTTCGTCGGCTCGGTGATATATGCCGGCTGCCTGAAAGGGAAGGGCGTACCAGACTATAACAGGAATCTCGTCCTCGACGGTCTCCAGGACGAGGTCACGGTATACCGCGACAGTTACGCGGTGCCGCACATCTACGCGAAGAACGAGCATGACCTCTACCTTGCCACGGGCTACTGCATGGCGCAGGAGCGGATCTGGCAGATGGACCTTATCCGGCGCGTTACCCAGGGGAGGCTGTCGGAGATTTTCGGCGAGGACATGGTGGAGGTAGACCTGCTTCTCCGGGCCCTCAGGATCGAGAAGAAATCGCTTGAGGTGATCGCGAAGAGCGACGGGAAGGTGACCGCCGCCGGGCTTGCCTTCTGCGACGGTGTCAATCAATACATGCGGAAGAATAAGGGCAATCTCCCCCTTGAGTTCACCATACTCGGATACGAGCCGGAGGAATGGAAGCCGGTCCATTCCGTCAACCTCATCGGGTACATGGCCTGGGACCTCACCATGCCCTGGGGCATCGAGACGGTCCTTGATGAGGTGAGGAAAAAGGTCGGCGACAGGCTCTTTGGCGATATCGTGCCCCATATCGAGAGAACGAAATCGTGCATCTATGGCCGTGATGAAGCGGTGAAATCTGAACATGAGTATGCCAACGTGCTTTTCGATAAGATGAAGATCCTTGAAGATATGGGCCTTTCCGTATTCAACGCCAGCAACAACTGGGCTGTTTCCGGCGCCCGAAGCGCCACGGGAAAGCCCCTCCTGTCTAATGACATGCACCTGGGACTGAACGCACCGGGCATATGGATGCAGATGCACCAGTGCATCGTGGGTAAGGACGGCACTGAGCCGCTCCTCGATGTCACCGGCGTTGCGGTCCCCGGCCAGCCTTTCGTGGTTTCAGGCCACAACGGGAAGATTGCCTGGGGCATGACCAATGTCATGATCGACGACATGGACTTTTTCATGGAGAAGACGGACCCGTCAAAGCCGGACAGGTACCTGTACCTGGGCCAGTGGCGGGACATGGAGATACAGAAGGAAACAATAAAGATAAAGGGCGGCCGCACGGCAGAAAAGAAGCTCCGTTTCACCGTGCACGGGCCGGTGGTGTCGGAGTTCAAGAAAATAAAGGACGCCGTGGTTACCATGCACTGGGCCGGGAACTACTTCAGCAACGAGGTGGAGACCATGTACCGTCTCAACCGGGCCTCTGATTTTGAAAGCTTCAAGGCGGCCCTGCGCACCTTCAGGTCCCTGAGTCAGAACATCGCTTACGCCGATGTAAAGGGGAACATCGGCATCTTCTGCGCCACGGCGATACCAATAAGGAAGAAGGGGGACGGACTGGGCCCGGTACCCGGCTGGACGGATGAGTACGAGTGGAGCGGCTTCGTTCCCTTTGAGCAGCAGCCGTTCCTCTACAACCCGTCGTCTGGAATGGTCATTTCCGCCAACAACAGGACTTCACCGACCTTCCCCTATTACGTCAGTCGCTGGTACTATCCGCCGTACCGCTATGACCGTATCAAGGAGATGATCCAGGAGAAGGAAAAACTGACGGTGGAGGACTTTACCAGGATGCACAATGACAAGAAATCGGCCCTGGTGGCCGGGATGAAGCCGGGGATCATCGCGGTCATCGAAGAGCTGAGCAGTCTCAATGCCGTGGAGCTGAAGGCCCTGGACCTGCTCCGGCAGTGGGACGGGACCCTGGACAGGGACAGCGCCGCCGCGGCGCTCTTCGAGCAGTTCTATTATGAGTTTATCGTGAACACCTTCAGGGGCAAGCTGGGGCAGGATCTCTTTGACAGGTATGCCGACGAACGGGTGACCGTCGCCTATGCCGTTGACCAGTTGTGGAGCAACAGGGATTCAGGGTGGTTTGACGACCCGGCCACCAGGGACAGAAAGGAAAACCGCGATGATGTCATAGTAACGAGCTTCCGTGAAGCCGTGAAGCGGCTCGAGAACCGCTTCAGCGGAAACACCGGGCGGTGGCGCTGGGGCGAGATGCACACCCTCACGCTCCAGCATCCCCTCGGAACCGTCAGGGTCCTTGACCTGCTCCTGAATCTTAACCGGGGAGCCTTCCGGGTCGGCGGAAGCTATCATACGGTATGCCCCTACAGCTACAAGCCGGGTAAGCCCTTTGATTCGAATGATGGCGCCTCCCAGCGGCACGCCTATGATCTGGCGGACTGGGACAACTCATACACGGTCATCCCGACGGGCGTTTCAGGCAATCCCGGCAGCAAGCACTACTGCGACCAGACGGACCTGTACATTAACGGCAGGTATCACCGGGATTATTTCAGCAGGGAGAAGGTGGTTAAGAACGCCGTATACACGATGAAGTTCTTGAAGAAATAAACGGTGAATTCCCGGGGGCGTCACCGGCATACTGCGGCTGTTTCATTTAATTTTGAAATGGGTAAGATCGACCGGGACCAGATACTCCCTGACCCGCAGTATGTCGGCGACCCATTCTGCAATATCGGCATTATCCAGGTTGTCGAGGATATCCGGTATGATGAAGTCCCGGGCGAAGTCCGTGCTGACCGACCCGTCCGAGAGAATTGCGGTATAGCGGCGTGTCAGGTACGACTGGGACCTTGCCTGGTCCTCGCTTTCCCACTGATGGCAGTTCTTAAGGCCGGAGCCGTTGATCCATTCCACGGTGCCGTGGACATCCGATGAAAAGAAGATGCCGGTGATGACATTGCTACTGTCAGTGTAGATGACCAGGGATTTGGCGACGTAATCTTTCTTCAGAAATGACGCGAAGGCGATTTTTTTTCCCGATTCGGTATTCTCAACGGCTACCAGTTTTATTTTGTCTGTTTCTTCCATGGGCGTGGTGCGAATAGTATCTCACGTTCCATGGCCGGTCAAGTAATAAAATATCGATGGTTTTCATTATTTAACTTCCAGGGACCATATAATTATTGACTATTTGCATCATTTGATTATGTATACTGTACCGGGGAAGAGCCGTGACCGCCGGGAAACCTGATGACACTACCCGCACGCGGGAGGCGAGCGATGACCGATGAGAGGATGTTCAGTCTGGAATGCCGTGGAAAGAAAGTCTGTTATGTCCATATCAACGAGACCGTGGTCAAGGACGATAGCCACGTTATCCACGTCGACCTTGGTTCATGCGTATCGGTGATACTGTGCGGCATGGATGACAGGGGCAAAATCTGGTTCGGCGTGAACCACCTTTTCAAGTCGCGGGAGGAAAACAGCGACATGGCCCTGGAGCAGGTTGCTCACCTCCAGACGATGATGACCGATGCAGGCGTGAAAAAGATCTGCTGCCTGGGACTCTTCGGCGCCGCGTACCGCGAAAAAAGCCTGGCGCGTAATGTTGCGCAAAGGAACGTCCTTACCCTGGTCGAGGCATTGAGCCTGTATAACCTCAATGTTGAAATCTTCCAGACCGGCTACAGCCAGGCCATCGTTGTCCTCAAGTCGGATGCCCGGGAAAGTTTTCTCATTCAGCAGAAAGAGCTGAAAACCATGAAGACCCACCTGATAGAGATCCCCGTCATACAGCTGTTCCGGTAGAACCCTTTCCTTTTAATTTCAATTTATCCTCTTCACGCGACATAACCTCCGTAAAAGTATTAATGCGATGATCTCTCACCGGTCGATTTATTAACCATGACGGCGATGTATGCGAGCGGGACAAACCCGCCCCGGGTCGCCGCTTTTCAGCCACCCCGGTCGCGGGTGGCTTCACGGGGAGGAATGTCTTCATGGTCCCGGAACGCCGGTTCGTCACGCTTGATGAAACCGCATCGATCCTCGCGGTGTCTTCCGCTACGGTGCGCAACTGGATTAAACACGATTACCTGCGGCCCGCGGAGCGCCTTTCCGGCATGATGTTCAGGTACCATGAAGTACGCAGCCTCCATGAACGGATACTGGAAGGATCGATCCCGCGCCTCGCCCGCCGTGCTAACAAGGCCTCGGCGAAGAGATCCTTTATACCGGAAGAATACCTTGGTGAAAAAAACAGCCGGGGAACGATCGAGCGGATCGTTTCATACGTTATCGGCGAGGGCATTGACATCGACCGGGCATGTTTTGTCCTTGCACTGAACATGCTTTACGCGGAGAGACTCTGCGGCGACCAGGACCTGGATCGCTTTATTCGCAATGAATTTCATATACCGGGAAGGAACTGCCTCGGGCGCGAGCTTCGATCCTGGCACGGAGAGCTGGGGCATTTCCGCATGGATAAGGAGTACAACCTCCTTTTCGGCATCGACATGCCGCGGCAGCGGGACGCCCTGGGACTAATCTACCAGTCCCTTATCCGGGAGGGCGACAAGGCCCGCAGCGGCTCCTATTACACACCGGACCGGATCGTTGATGATATTGCGGGAGCCCTTCCGGGCGACGGGGCGCGTATCCTGGACCCCTGCTGCGGCACCGGGCAGTTTCTCCTGGCTTTCGCTGAAAAGACAGCGGACCCCCTCTTGCTGCACGGCGCCGATATCGACGGCCTGGCGGTGCGTATAGCTCGGATCAACATGATGCTCACGTATCGCGATAATGATTTTGAGCCGCGCATATTCCGGAGTGATTTTCTGCTGGATGACCGGTTCGGCGGCGCCGGGTCTGAAGGTTTTGACATGATAGCGACAAATCCCCCGTGGGGGCTCCACTTTTCTCCCGCAGAGCTGGACCGGCTGAAAGAATTGTACCCCGCTATCAGTTCCCTTGAATCATTCTCGTATATTCTCCAAAAGAGCATCGGCCTTCTTCGCCGGGGCGGGTTCCTTTCCTTTATTCTCCCTGAGTCAATGCTGCACGTAAAGACCCACCGCGACATCAGGGAATATATCCTCGGACACGCGCGGATCGAACGCATCGAGCAGCTGGGCCGCGTGTTCAAGAACGTCTTCACCCCGGTTATACGCCTTGACCTGACAAGGATGCCGGGCGCCGGACGTTTCCGCGTGATCTCCGGGGAGGAGGCCCGCGCCGTGGACCAGGAGCGCTTCAGAAAAAACAGCAACTGTGTCTTTGATGTCAATATCGGCGGCCAGGATGCCCGCATCATAGAAAAGGTCTACCGTCATGACCATGTCCTGCTCCGCGCCATGGCTGACTGGGCCCTGGGCATCGTCACGGGGGACAACGGGAAATACCTCCGGGACACCATGGAAGACGAAGGCTTCGAGCCGGTATTCACCGGGAAGGACGTGGGTCCGTATTTCCTCAAGACGCCTTCGAACTTCATCAGGTTTATGCCGAAAAAGTTCCAGCAGGCAGCGCCGGAATTGAAATACCGGGCCCCGGAAAAGCTGATATACCGGTTCATTTCAAAAAACCTGGTCGTTGCGTATGACGACCGCCGGTGTCTGACCCTCAATAGCGCCAATATCCTGATCCCGCGTGCGGAATGCTATCCCCTCAAGGCGGTGCTGGCCCTGTTCAATTCGTCCCTCTACCAGTTCATATTCCAGAAAAGGTTTTCATCGATCAAGGTCCTTCGGGGACATCTCGAGCAGCTGCCGCTTCCCCTCTGGGGGGAGAAGACCCTGGGCCAGCTTGTGTCCCTTGCCGACGGCATTCTCGGAGGGGTCCGGTCCCCGGTGGAAGCTGACGACTTTGTCATGAACCATTATGATTTATCCCCGGATGACGTGAAGCATATTCGGCGTTCCGTGCTGTAAGTTCTTCCAGCCGCGATCCTGTCCGCCACGGGATATCGGTGATTTCCCTGATAGTGGCGTCAGGGGAGTTTTTCATGACCGGCGCATTAAACCTATTGACAGCACTTGAGAATTCTGATAACCTATGAACAGATGTGCCGGTCACCAGATAATTATGTGAGATTTTAACGCTCATGTTGCCGGCGTGGAACAATTGTTGAAAATTCTTATAACAGGAATTCTGATGACAGAGTGATTGTATATGTTAGATATTAATACTGACCAATACGGGACTGTCGCTATCATGCATTTCCACGGTACCCTTACCCGGGATATACTGAAAGACGTGGAAGACGCGTGGAGCGACATGGTTGATAAAATGCCGGATGTGATCGCCCTTGACTTCAGGGACGTCACTCAGATAGATTCAATCTGCATCAATCATATCTTCAAGATGGCGCGGATTGCTGAAAACAAAAAAATCAAGCTGATCATGTTTGATGTCTTTGAATCGCTGAAAAAAATTTTCGAGGTAATAAAGCTGGACAAGGTCATCACCATCATGACCAAGCAGCAATTCGAAGCCGCGTATCTGAAGTAACGGCGCCGTGGACGACGGCAGTTTCCATAATTTCAAGCGGATCCAAGTCAATGATGTTTCATCCTCGCGACACACGGAATTCTTACATTTTTTCCAGATGGTATATTTTTCATTGACGGAGTCAAATCCCGGTGAGAAGTATCGTCATAGTTATTAAAAGAGCAAAAGGATCAGACTCGTTGTGGGTAGTGTGCCGGTAGTGTTTAATGCAATCAAATATCTCAGGGAACATTGCGTGCCGGGGATCCTGATTCCTGCTGCCGGCCTGGGGGTCTGCATGCTCTTCAGCAGCATCGATTTGCCGGCGGCGCACGGAACTGCTGCCGTGCCGTTGGGCCTGACCCATGGAAGTATGGCCTTCCGAAAGGCTGCCCCCGTCAGTGAAAATGAAAGGGTCATGGTCCTTGAAGACCCCGTGAAAGCAAAAAGTCTGGGCCCCTTTATAGATTACTTCGAAGACCGGGACTCGCGGTTGACCATTGACCGCGTATCGTCCCCGGAATTTGTGATGCGGTTTAAGCAGCATACAGGTGAATTCCCCAACTTCGGGCTGACCAGGTCCGCATACTGGATCAAGTTCACCTTCCGGAATCCCCTGGCCAGGACCATTCCCCTCGATCTCGTGATCAGCTATCCTCTCCTTGATGATATCACGCTCTATGTCCCGGAACAGCCGGGCGGTTTTAAAGTTACGAAAACCGGCGACCTGATTCCCTTTAGCAAGAGGGAATTCAAGCACACCAATTTTGTGTTTCCCCTCGTGATGAGGCCCGGAGCAACAACCTGCTTCATCCGGGTCAGGACCGTTTCCGCCATGTCAATCCCAATTTCGGTGATGTCCCGGGATGAATTATACAACCGGACCATGACTGAAAACTGGGTCAACGGCGCATACTACGGTATGCTGATCATCATGCTGGTCTACAATATGTTTCTCTTTTTGTCGGTTCGAGGGAAGGACTATTTCTATTATTCGCTCTACATCTTCGCCTTTCTCCTCGCTTCCCTGGCCATCAGAGGGCACGGTGCCCAGTATATCTGGACCGGCGCCCCGATCTTTTCTGTCACCAGCCTGTATAATTTTTTATTCATCACGATGTACATCCTCTTTGTCAGGGAATTCATGAGCACGCGGACGCTGTCTTCCCTGCTGGACCGGGGCGCCCTTGCCGTTATAGGCCTGGGAGCGGCCGGTTTCGTGTTTAACCTGTTAGCGGGTAACAGCCGGCATGCCATGTTTCTGTCCATCGCTCAGGCCTCTTGCGCGATCCTCCTGACCTTTTTTATTTCCGGCGTCGCCCTGCGCCGGAAGGTGCGCCAGGCAAATTTCTACGTGGCCTCGTGGGTTATCATTATAGCCGCCATCATTGTCTACCTTCTCAGGGCCGCGGGGATAATCCCCATGAATGTTGTCACCATGTCGTTTTTCAGATTCGCGATGCTGGGGCAGATACTCATCTTTTCCTTCGGCCTGGCTGACAGGATAAACGTGATGAAGAGGAAGCTTGAGATCCTCAACGCGAACATCGTCCGTGAAATGTCGGAGCATATCCGCGACAAGGAAGCTCTGAAAAGGAGCGAGGAGCGGTTCCGCGGCGTCATCGAGAGGAACTTCGACATCATTTTCATGATGGACACCGAAGGCCGCATTCTTTATATTTCGCCGTCAATCACGGTCATGTCCGGCTTCAGGCCGGACGAGCTGGTGGGGAATTATTTCAAAAACTATATTGACGAGGAGATGATGGGCCTCGAATTGCTGGTGTTCGGCGACCTTCTGAAAGGGAAGGAAATCATCGGATACGAAACCTCCTTAAAAAAGAAAAACGGGACCAGGCTCAGCGTCGAGATCAATCTCTCGCCCATCGTGACTAACGGCATCATAACCGGCGTCCAGGGGATAGCCCGCGATATCTCGGAGCGGAAGATGGCTGAGGAGGCCCTCCTGGAGGAAAAGGAGCGCCTTGCCATAACCCTGCGTTCCATCGGGGAAGGGGTCATCGCCACTGACATCAAGTGGCGCGTCCATCTCATGAACAAGGCGGCGGAGGACCTGACGGGATGGCGGCAGGATGAGATCCTGGGGAAAAATATATCCGACGTCCTGGTCCTGGTCGATCAGAAAACCGGCAGTACCAAGGACCTGACCAGGACAGGCCTGATTCATGATGCCGCGGAAGGATACCGTTCCAATACCATCCTTGTACGGCGGAACGGCAAGGAGCGCATCGTGGCGGAGCGCGTGGCCCCGATCTTTGACCGTGCCGGCAAAACGACCGGGTATGTCATAGTCGCCAGGGACATCACGGAAGAGGTGAAATTCCACAGGGAGCTGCTGAAGATAGAAAAGCTCGAATCGATCGGCATACTTGCCGGCGGGATTGCCCACGATTTCAACAACATCCTCACCGCCATCATCGGTAACATCAACCTGGCGAAATTAACGGCCCAGGAAAATCCCCGGCTGATGGAAGTGCTTGAAGATGCAGAGAAGGCGTCGATGCGGGCCCAGGAGTTGACCCATCAGTTCCTCACCTTTTCCAGGGGCGGCGCGCCGGTGCGCCAGATCGCCTCGATTGAAGAAATCATCCGGGACTCGTCGCGGTTTATACTGCGCGGCTCTAATGTAAGGTGTGTCTATAACTTCCAGGATGATCTCTGGCCCGTCAATGTTGACGTGGGCCAGTTCAGCCAGGTGATTCAGAACCTTGTCATAAACGCCGACCAGGCGATGCCTGAAGGGGGCGACCTCACCATCGCCACGGTAAATATCATCATGTCGGTGGACAGCGGCCTTCCGGTCAAACCCGGACACTATATCAAGATCACGGTGTCCGATACAGGGCTCGGAATACCGATTGAAAACCAGTCCAAGATTTTCGACCCCTATTTTACGACCAAGGGCTCCGGTAACGGCCTGGGTCTCACCAGCTCATATTCCATAATAAAGCGGCATGAGGGGTATATTTTCGTAGATTCCCATGTGGGGGCCGGGACGACCTTCTTCATTTATCTGCCGTCTTCGGAATCTGCCGCTGCGGCTGAGAAAGAGAATCCCAGATTATTTTCCAGGGGGTCGGGAAGGATACTTTTCATGGACGATGACGAGGCGGTCAATACCACGGCCACGAAAATACTGCGTCATCTCGGGTATACCGTGGACATAGCCCTGGACGGCGACATGGCGGTCACGTTATACGAGCACGCTATGCATGAAGGTCCGCGGTACGACCTGGTCATCCTGGACCTGACGATCCCCGGTGGCATGGGAGGCAGGAAGACCATTGAAAAACTGCTCACGCTTGACAGCAGCGTCAGGGCCATTGTTTCGAGCGGTTATTCTAATGACCCGATCATGGCCAATTACCGCGATTACGGGTTCAGCGGGGTCATCGCAAAGCCATACAGGATCGATGAAATCGCGCGGGTGGTGGAGCAGGTAATGGAGGGCGGCAATAACGTTTAACCTGCGCGACACCCTGTTGCTGAGGGCGCGCCGGAGACTGGGTGAGGTTATGGATATGAAGATAGTATGGATACATGGCGCCGGAGGCTGCGGCGACCTCTGGCATTACCAGGTGGAACATTTTCCGGATAGCGATGCTGTAACCCTGCCGGGACATCCGGAGGGATCGCCCTGTGCCAGCGTTGATGAATACCGGGAATGGCTTCACGGTCACATAACAGGGAAAAACTATGGCAGGGTGATCCTGGCCGGGCAGAGCATGGGAGGCGCCGTTGCCCTTTCGTATGCCCTGGCGTATCCTGCCGACGTGGGCGGCCTGGTTCTCATGGGCACCGGCGCAAGGCTGCGGGTTAATCCCGGTTTTCTCAAGACATTGTCAGATAACGTGGAAAAGCCGCCGTCGTGGTACCGCGAGATAATCTTGCCCATGTACGGGGGTGTTGACGCCGCGGTTCGCGATATGATCCTTGAGAGGACATGCCTGTTTCCCGTGCGCACGCACCTGAATGATTTCCTCTGCTGCGACCGCTTTGACATCATGGAACGTATACCGGAGATCGCGCTCCCGGTCCTGCTTGTCTGCGGCGGGAGGGACATCATGACGCCGGTGAAGTATTCACAGTACCTGGCTGACCGCATCCCCGGGTCCCGCATGGTAATACTGCCGGACGCGGGGCATATGATCTTTCTGGAGAAACCTGACGAGTTGAACAGGGAGATCGAAGTTTTTGTCAGGGATAACCATTAATTGTTTCATATGGAAAAATCTGCAGCGACACGGCCTGCTTCACGTTTTGCCCTGTACCTGACGATGAGATCCTCCAGGGTAATGGAATCAAGATAGCCCATCATCATACGGCTCATCTCCTCCCATACCTCCCGTGTGACGCATTCGCCGGAACGCCCGCATACATCGCTGTTGCCGACGCAGTCCACCAGGCCCAGGTCCCCTTCGAGGGGTTCGATAATGTCACGCAGCCTGATTTCCGACGGGGGCCTGCCCAGCACGTAGCCGCCATGGGCCCCCCGGAACGTGTTCACCAGGCCTTTCGCCTTCAACGGGATGATGATCTGGCTCAGATATTTTTCCGATATATCCTCGGTGCGGGCGATATCCTTTAGAAAAATGGGCCCCTTCTTTTCGCTGATGCCCAGGGACAGCATCAGCCTGACGCCGTATCGGGATCTGGTTGAAAGCCTCATGAGAAGTTTTCCTGTTCTGCGGCCGCTCCGTGTTTCATGTTACAGGTCCTTGAAGAGCCACGTGGAGAGGTACCGCTCTCCGGTGTCCGGCAGGAGTACCACTATCGTTTTACCTCCCGCTTCCTTCCGCTTCGCCACGGCCAGGGCTGCCCAGAAGGCGGCGCCGCTCGAGATGCCGACGAGGATCCCTTCCTCGCGGGCGAGGCGTCGGGCGGTCTCCCCGGCATCGACATGGGAAACCTGGATGACCTCATCGATGATCGAAGGGTTCAGGATGTCCGGGACGAAGCCGGCGCCGATGCCCTGTATCTTGTGAGGGCCCGGCTTGCCCCCGGAGAGTACCGGCGAATCCGACGGCTCGACGGCGATGATTTTCACCGACGGCTTATGTTTCTTGAGAACTTCGCCGACGCCGGTGATGGTGCCGCCGGTGCCGACGCCGCTTATGAAATAATCCACAGCTCCGTCCGTGTCGTTCCAGATCTCTTCAGCGGTGGTCACGCGGTGGATCTCCGGGTTGGCAGGGTTGGTGAACTGCTGCGGCATGAAACTGTTCGGCGTCGATTTCACGAGCTCCTCGGCCCTGGTGATGGCGCCCTTCATTCCCAGCGCGCCGTCGGTCAGGACCAGTTCAGCCCCGAAGATCTGAAGCAGCTGCCTTCGCTCCACGCTCATCGTGTCCGGCATGGTGAGGATGAGCCGGTAGCCCCGTGCCGCGCACACGTAGGCAAGGGCGATTCCCGTATTGCCGCTCGTGGGCTCTATTATGACAGTATCCTTCGTGACCAGCCCCTCTTTCTCGGCGGCGTTGATCATGGCGGCGCCGATCCTGCATTTTACGCTGGAGAGGGGATTGAATGATTCCAGCTTGGCCAGGATGAGAGCGCGCTTCGGGTCGTTCATCCTGTTTATCCTCACCAGCGGGGTGTTGCCGATGGTCACTGTTATGTCATTGTATATTTTGCTCATGATGTCTCTCCTTGTGTCAGTGTATTTCCGTGACCTGGTTATGCCGTGGCTTTTGCCAGGGCCTGGTCGATATCAGCCAGTATGTCATCGATATGCTCGATGCCGATGGACAGCCTGATAAAGTCAGGAGTGACGCCCGTGGCCAGCTGTTCCTCCGGCGAGAGCTGCTGGTGCGTGGTGCTGGCCGGGTGTATTGCCAGTGACTTTGCGTCGCCGATATTGGCCAGGTGCGATACCAGCTGCAGGGAGTTGATGAATTTTTTTCCGGCTTCAGCGCTGCCCTTGATACCGAATCCCACCAGAGCGCCGGCTCCCCCCGGCAGGTATTTTTTTGCACGTCCGTGGTCGGGGCTGGATTCGAGTCCCGGATACCGGACCCAGCTGACGGACCTGTGTTTCTCCAGGTGCCGCGCCACGGCAAGGGCGTTCTGCGAGTGGCAGGGCATCCGCAGGTGAAGCGTCTCCAGTCCCTGCAGGAAAAGAAAGGAATTGAAGGGCGACAGGGCGGGTCCCATGTCGCGAAGGAGGGTAACCCTGGCCTTGATGATATAGGCGATGTTGCCGACCGGCTTCAATGCCTCCACAAAGGGGATGCCGTGGTAGCTCGGTTCAGGATCGGCGATGAGAGGGAACCTGCCGCTGGTCCAGTCGAATTTTCCCGAATCAACGATCACGCCTCCGACTGACGTTCCGTGGCCGCCGATGAATTTGGTCGCAGAATAAACAATGATGTCGACGCCGTGATCGAAGGGCCGGAGAAGGTAGGGCGATACCGTGTTGTCGAGGATAAAGGGTATGCCGCTGTCATGGGCTATCTTCGAGAGACCGTCGAGGTCCACGACATCCAGCTTCGGATTGCCGATCGATTCCGCATAGACAGCCCTGGTCTTCGGCGTGATGGCCTTTTTGAATGCTTCCAGGTCGTTGGATTTGACGAAGTTTACTTTTATACCGAGGCGCGGAAAGGTGTAATGAAACAGAGTATAGGTGCCGCCGTAGAGATTATCCGCGGACACTATCTCGTCGCCGGCCCGGGCAATGTTCAGGATTGAGAGGGTGATGGCGGACTGGCCGCTGGCAACTGCCAGTGCGCCAACGCCGCCGTCCAGGGCGGCCATGCGTTTCTCAAAGACATCGGTAGTTGGGTTCATGAGCCTGGTATAGATATTACCGAATTCCTTCAAGGCGAAGAGGTTCGCCGCGTGATCAGTGTCATTAAACTGATATGAAGTTGTCTGGTATATGGGCACGGCCCGGGCACCGGTACAGGGATCCGGTTCCTGCCCTCCGTGAAGGAGAAGTGATTCAACTTTCAGTTGAGAATCAATTTTGCTCATGATGTACTCCTTTAATAATTACTATCAATATGATAGAATTACTAGTAATTAATATGAATTTATTTGTCAAGTGATTATAATGATATTTTTATTCAAATAATACTTTTTTCAAGTTATTTTGTGTTTTTTATGTTTTTACTCTGACACCAATATCCAGATTTTCGATAGTTATCGGTAATTTTAGAATTAGACAAAATTACTCTGACCCCTGAAAGATTTGTATTAATTGCGCTGGATAATATAAAAATTATTGACATATTGTAATACATATTGTATAATCCGTCCATCCGGTCAATAATCCGAACAGTCGGATTATTGAACAATAATCCAATATAAAATAACAACCTATGAACAAAAAAGTCACTCTGGAACAAATCAGAAAATCCCAGATTCTCGAGGCCACTTTCAAAAAAATTACAGAGATAGGCATCCAGAACATCACCCTGGATGACATTGCCGCTGAAGCGGGGTTATCCAAGGGGGGGATAGCTTATTATTATTCGACAAAGGACATCCTGATTAAGGACGCCTTTCGTGAATTTTTCAATATGATTTTTCTTCGCGGAAAAACGATCATGGAACAGTATTACGATCCTGTAGACAAACTACTTTCTTTTATATGGCTCTACAATTGGGATGACCCGCTGGTTGACATAGGCTATTCAATGCTTTTTGATGCCATGTCCATGGCCGGTCACGATAAGGAATACCGTGATCTTTTCCACGAATGGTTTGATGGGTGGATTGACCTCCTGGGAAGCGCATTGGAGGAGGGGGTGGCTTCAGGGAATTTCAGCATAACGGATATTAAGGGCGCCGCGCGGGCGATTTCTTCGATTTATCAGGGGGTAGCGACGCGGTGGTTCCTGGATAAAGATACACATTCAACAGAGTGGGCGGTCAACTATTCAAAGAAGGCGATAACCGCTCTGCTGGGGGATATCAAAAAATCATAACTAAGGAGGCGTCTCATGGCTGTTTTTGCGAATACTGACAGGATGTATGGCATTCTGGGTGCGCTGTTCAACAAGCTGGTGAAGGATCCTGCGGTGGGGCCGCAGTTTGTTGAATCCAACATTATCATTAAGTTCACGATAGACAATCCGAGCGGTGAAATCTGGCTCTCCCCGAACAACGGGGGGGAGGTCATATGCGGCCCTTCAGGCCTCACCCCTACTATTGAAATGACGCTTTCGGGGGATACCTGCCACCAGTTCTGGCTGCAGGAGATTTCCATGCCCGTCGCTCTTGCCAAGGGCCTGATCAAGGCCAAAGGCCCCCTTCCGAAAGTGCTGAAGCTTCTGCCGCTCCTCAAGCCGGCATATGAAGCGTACCCGGCCATAGCCAAAGAAAACGGCCTTGCCGTCGCCGCCAAGTAACAGGGAGGTGACATATGAGCATTGAGAGAACCATGAAACAATTCGAACTCGACCGGCGGGAATCGGTCAGGCTTGCGGCCAGGCTGCTCCTCGCGTCGGGGACGACGTCACCGCGGGTGGGCGGCGTCGGCGAGTGCACCATTCACATCGTCGAAGATGAATGCGAGATAGAGGACCTGGCGCAGAAGGTCGAGGCGCTGGCAGAAGAGAATAAGGCGTGGAAGATGTTCAGGCGCGATGCTGCCATGCTCCGCGACGCAGACGCGGTCCTCGTCATCACGTCGCTCCGCTGTCTCACCGACCCGGCCGACATAAACTGCAACATGTGCGGGCGGTTGACCTGCGAGTACTACCGCAAGGTCGAGCGGCTCCCCGCCGGACCGGGAGTGGCCTTCACGGGGCCCCTCTGCGTTTTCAGGGCGAACAACATGGCCTACGCCATCGATGCTGTTATACAGCAGGCCCGGACCATGGGGATCGACTATGGCGTATTCTGGTCAGCCGGCGTCGCAGCCATGCGCATGAAGATTGTCCCCCGTGACACCGGTTTCTGCGTGGCCGTGGCGATATCCGTCACTGAAAAGAGCCCCTTCCGCGACGTTCCGGTCAAGTATGACGAGATGAACGAGCGTACCATGAACGACCGGATCATCAAGAGGCTGTGGCCCCAATTCCGGTCCATTTACAGTTAAGGAGAAAACCCATGGCAATAAAAGAAATGAAAGACGTGCTGCAGTCCGGCCTGGACCATGCAGTCGATCTCATGATGGTTGCGGCCCACAACAGCTACCGTTTCGGCAACCGCAACACGATCAAGTGTGTAAGCGTCGGCAAGGAAGAGATGGAGCAGATCGCCGAGTTTGCCTATTCCCTGGGGGACATGTCCCCCCTGGCGGCGCGGGATGGGAGGTTTCTTCGCGACCTGATCAAGGAACCCTGCGCCCTCCTCATCTTCGGGGACAAGCGCAAATCGGACCTCAATTTCAACTGCGGTGCCTGCGGATACCGCACCTGCGCGGAGCTCAACAAGGCCGAGGAGATGGAGTCGCTCACCGCCCGCGGGCCGAGCTGTCAGTTCAAGAACATCAGTCTGAACATAGCGGCGAATGCGGCCGCGTCCCTGGCCTGGCGCCTGGGACTGCACTGCCGGGTCTTCAGCACCCTGGCGATGGCGGCCTTCGCCCTGCAGATCATCCCCGATGTGGACGTGGTGACCAGCGTTTCCGTGAGCGCCGCCAAAGTAGATCCCTATTTCGACCGTCACAAGTTCTGGACTCAGGAGCACTGGGACGAGACCTTCTCCAAGGAGTTCCCGACCTTTACCCGCGGCTTCATCGGCGCGATAGAATAGGAGGCGGAACATGGCAAAAGCCCATCTCAATCCGGTCATAGCCTCGCATCTGGTGGAAATCAAAGCAGAGGAGAATCCTGACACCCAGGTCTATATATTCGAGCGCGGGGAACACGGTGAGGATATAATAACCTATAAGGATCTGCACGAAAAGGCGAACCGGTTAGCCCGTCTCCTCCTGGATAAGGGCATAAAGACCGGTGATACCTTCGCGGTCTTCATGCGCAATTACCCTGAGTTCGTCTACGGCCTCATTGCGGGCACGACCATCGGCGCGATCATGGTGCCAATCGACCCGCGGTCCCGGGGCGACCGGCTCAGGTACCTGCTGACCAACAGCGGCGCCAAGGCGGTCATCGTGTCGATCGAGTGCCTGGAACAGCTCGAGGAGGTCATAAAGGACGTGCCCGAGTTGAAGTTTATCACCGTGGCGTATCAGCGCGACCTGAACATGCCGGTATCATCGAAGTACCACGTACTTAATGAAACCCTTCAAAATAACGCATGGCAGACGGTGGACCAGATGATCATGGACGTGCGGCAGCCCATGGAGATAATCTACACTTCCGGCACAACCGGGGAGCCCAAAGGCGTGGCTATCAGAAACAACCGGACGGGACTCTTTAACATCCTCAACATGATTGTGTGGAAATACAAGAAAGACGATGTCCTCTACAATGGCCTGTCGCTGACTCACGGCAACGCCCAGGCGGTGACCCTTTTCCCGGCACTGGCCCTGGGTATCAGGGCGGTCTTCAGCCCGCGCTTCACCAAGAGCCGTATCTGGGACATCTGCCGCAAATACGGGTGCACCTCATTCTCGTCTCTCGGGGGGATGCTCGCGGGAATTTACAATGAGCCGGAGAAGCCCAACGACGGTGATAACCCGGTCAAGGTGGTGATCAGCGCCGGTACGCCGCAGCCGATCTGGGACCCCTTTGAGAAGCGCTTCAATGTGAAGATCCTCGAATGGTACGGATCGGTGGAGGGCGGCTTCGCCTATAAGCCGATCGGACAGGGACCGGCTGGCTCCTTCGGTAAACCGGTGCCCGGTGTCATGGAGTTCAAGGTCGTCGATGAAGAAGACAAGGAAGTGCCGGCTGGCGCCATGGGTGAGCTTATCTGCCGCATGATGAAGGGCGAAACCAAGGTGGACTACCTGGGTAAGCCGGACGATTCCGAGGAAAAGACACGGGGCGGATGGCTTCGCACCGGCGACATGGTGCACAAGGACGCCCAGGGATGGTATTTCTTCGATTTCCGCAAGGGCACCGAGCTCCGCCGCGCCGGCGATTTCATCCAGCCGGAATACGTGGAGTCGGTCATCGGCAAGCACCCGGAGGTGAGCGAGGTCTGCGTCTTCGGCATACCGGCTGCGTCGGGAGCGCCGGGGGAAAGCGACCTGGTGGTGGCCCTGGAGCCTTTCGAAGGAAAAACCATCGACCCGTTGTCGGTGTATAAACTCTGCAAGAGCGATCTTGAGAAAAATTTCATCCCGTCATTCCTTTTTGTCGTGGGCCACATTCCGAAGACCATATCCGAGAAGGCAATACCGCGTCAGTTAAAGGAGATGTTCGATAAGGGAGAGGGAACGATACATAAATACGAAGATTATACATAATACAAGGAGGATGTCATGTCCTATACTGAATTGGATCTAAGCCTTTCCGAAGACCATGTGGCCCTGAAGGAGGCTGTGCATAAATTTTCGATGGGCGTGCTGCGCCCTGCCGCTATCGAGCTCGACAGGCTGACGCCCGAGCAGGTGATCGAAAAAAATTCCATTTACTGGAAATGCATGAAGCAGATGTACGAGCTCAACTATCACACGGTGCTTATCTCCGACGCCTACGACGGCCTGGGCCTCGATCCCCTTGCCACGCATATCGTCTGGGAGGAACTCGCCTACGGCAGCGTGGGTTTTGCCGTCTCGCTGGGATGCAGCTGCTTTAACGCCTTCTACGCCTCCATGATGGCGGACGACTACATGATAGAAAAGTTCATCATCCCCTTCGTGAAATGCCGCGACGCGAGCGTCATGAGCTGCTGGGGAATCACCGAGCCGGACCACGGGTCTGATATCCTGATGTCCGGTACCGACAATTTCCATAACCCGAAGGTGACACAGCAGGTCAAGGTCGTGAAGAAGGGGAGCGATTATATTCTCAACGGCCAGAAGTCGTCATGGATATCCAACGGCCCGGTGGCGAGCAACATATCGCTTTTCGTAAACCTGGACCCGAGCCTGGGAATGGCCGGCGGCGGTATCTGCCTGGTGGACTTGAACCAGCCCGGTGTCAGCCGGGGCAAGCCCCTGAACAAGATGGGGCAGCGGGAACTGCCCCAGGGCGAGATATTCTTCGATAACGCAGTGTGCCCGGGACCGAACATGATCGTCGATCAGGACAGCTATGAGCTCATGACGGACCTTACCCTGGCGCACGCAAACGCCACCATGGGCGCCTATTTCACCGGCGTGGCCCAGGCGGCCTATGACCTGGCTGTCCAGTACTCGACAGAGCGGGTCCAGGGAGGGAAGCGGCTCTGCGAGCACCAGTTCGTTCAGAAGAAGCTCTTCGACATGTTCTGCAAGACGGCAGCGGCGCGCTCCTTTTCGCGCGACGCCATGCGCTATAACATGAACACCACGCCGCCGGATGTGAAATACTCCATCGCCTCAAAGGTGTACTGCACCCAGGCGGCCATGGAGGTGACCCATGACGCGGTGCAGATATTCGGCGGTTACGGGCTGTCGAAGGAGTTTCCCATCGAGAAGCTCTTCCGCGATGCGCGGGCAGGCCTCATCGAGGACGGCTCCAATGATTCTCTCTCCATTACGGCCGGGAACATGATCGTAAAGGAGGCCCTGGCGTAATGGAAAACATATACATCATTGGATCGGGTATGATCCGGTTTAACAAGTATCCTGATAAAACAGTCAAGACCATGGCCGAGGAGGCGATCAACCTGGCCCTTGCCGATGCCGGTCTGGGCGGTAAGGACATCCAGGCGGCGCTTCTTTTCCAACACCTTCTGGGGGATGTTTGACAACCAGCATTCGATCAGGGGGCAGGTGGTTTTCCGCGGCATGGGAATAGACAAGATCCCCGTGACCAACGTGGAGAATGCCTGCGCCGGCGCGTCCACGGCCCTGCACCTGGCCTACACGGGGATACGGGCCGGCATGTGGGACGTGGCCATGGCAGTCGGTTCTGAAAAGATCACCAATCCGAACAAGGCCCTGTCACTGGGCGCCTATGCTTCCTGCATGGATGTGGGCAATCTGCAGAAGCATATCGCCATGATCATGGAAGTTGGGAAGACCTTCAAAAATCTGAAGATTCCCGGCCACGACGAATCCAAGCCGGGAGAGGGGCGCAGCATCTTCATGGATGCCTATGCCATGGGAGCCCGGTGGCACATGGACCGCTTCGCCTCGACGCAGAAGCAGCTTGCCGTGATCTGCTCCAAGAACCATTATCACGGTTCCCTCAATCCGCTGTCGCAGTACCAGCAGCTGATGTCCGTGGAAGAGGTGCTGGCCGACAAGGAAGTGGCATGGCCGCTGACGCGCGCCATGTGCGCTCCCGTGGGCGACGGTGCCGCCGCCTGCATCGTCTGCTCTGAATCATTTCTAAAGAAGCTCTCCGGCGCCCGGCCGGTGAAGATCAGCGCGTCGGTATGCGGCCAGGGGAGCGACCGGGAGCTGGACGGCGAGGATATCGGCGAGCGCCTGTCCAGGCAGGCATACAACATGGCCGGCGTCGGTCCATCTGATATCAGCCTGGCGGAGCTTCATGACGCCACCTCGTGGGGCGAGCTGCACCAGTCCGAGGTGATGGGGTTCTGTCCCGCCGGGGAGGGGGGGCCTTACGCGGAAACCGGGGCGACGCGCCTCGGCGGTGAGCGGCCCATCAACACGAGCGGCGGGCTCGAGTGCCGGGGACATCCCATCGGCGCATCGGGACTGGCCCAGATACACGAGCTGGTGCTGCAGCTCCGGGGAGAAGCGGGAAAGCGGCAGGTTGAGAAGGCCCGCATCGGCCTGGCCGAAAACGGAGGCGGCAACATCGGCGTGGAAGAAGCGGCGATGTGCATCCACATACTGGAAAAAGCGAAGTGATGCGATATTGACAGGGCGGCCGGCAGGCCGCCCTGGGATTATGAACCCATATACTATCGTAAAACAGAATTCAGTCATATATGTATCAATTCCCGTGGGGGGTAACACGAGAGGCGCCATGAAAAGATACAACCTGAAAGACAAGTATGTCCTCATAACCGGGGCGTCATCAGGCATCGGCAAGGAGCTGGCCCGCTGTTTTGCTCAGGCAGGCTCGCACTGCGTGCTCCATTCGATTCCGGGGGACCGGGACGCACTGCTTGCGTGGGGACGTGAACTTCAGAAAAAATACTCTGTCCAGATCTGGTGTCTGTTTGAGGATTTTACAGATGAGCGGGGTCCTGGCAATCTATTCAAGAAAATCGCCGATAATGTGCCGCGTGTAGATGTTCTGGTCAACAATGCGGGGATGATGGTGTACGGGAATGTTCATGAAGCATCCCTGGAAAGCCAGATGAACCTGGTGCGGGTTAACATTGGCGGGTACCTTGCGCTGATGCGTCTCTTTATTCCCGACATGGTCAGGCGGGGCGATGGAAGGATTCTCAATATCAGTTCCGTTTCCGCCTTTCAGCCCTGTCCCCATCACGCGGTCTATGGTGCATCGAAATCCTTCATCCAGAGCCTGTCCGAGGCAGTCGACCAGGAATTGAAGGGAACCGGAGTCAAAATTACATCTTTCTGCCCTTCATACACCAATACGCCCCTGCTTGCGGTAAACGGTTTTCCCAAAAAAGTATGGTGGTATAACATCAGCGGTCTCAGCGATCCGGCGGATGTCGCCCGCAAGGGTCTGGAGGCCCTGGTGAAGGGAAAGACCGTGGCTGTGCCGGGATTCATGAGCAAATTTGTCCACCTGTTCCTGAACCGCTTCATGCCGCGGAGCATTGTGGACGCGATCTCGAATTTCGTTTTACGGAGTGCTGATTAATAAAGATAAACCGGCGCGTGCTTCCACTGCCGGCAGCCTGATCGGCTAAGTATCATTCTTAAATTCAATACCTGAACCGGGGTCACAGTAACATGAAACGTATTCTCATCACGGGAGCTTCAGGCTATATAGGCAGAAAATTGATAAGTTATCTTTCTGAAAAAAAGGCTGTCGAATCGTTAATCGGATTGGATGTGAAGGAACCCGGCTTCTCCCGGAAGAAGATATCCTTTTGCAAAAGGGACGTGCGACAGCCGGTGGATGACATTATCAAAAAATATTCCATTGACACGGTCATACATACAGCCTTCATCCTTCCGCCGATTCATGACAAAAAGTTAATGGAGGACATCAATATCAACGGTACCCGGTCCGTCCTGGATTCGTGTGTCCGCACCGGCGTGAAGAGCGTCATCTATACCAGTTCAACCACGGCCTACGGTTTTCATCCGGACAATGAACGGCCGCTGACCGAAGAGAGCCCCCTGCGGGGCAATGATGATATCACCTACAGCAAGTCGAAAAGGATAATCGAGGGAATCTTCGACGAGTATAGACTGCGGCATCCGGAAATCAATTATATCATCGTGAGGCCCTGCTTCGTCGTCGGGCCGGGGTTTGATAATCCCCTGACCCGCTTTTTGAAAAAGAAGATCGTCCCGGTGCCCTTCAGGACAGAGCCGATGCAGTTCATCCATGAGGTCGACCTTGTTGACATCATGTGGGTCCTTTTACAGAAGGGTAAAGCCGGGACGTATAATGCGGCCGGCGACGGGATCATGACAATACGGGAAATGGCGGCAGCTCTCGGGAACCTGGCGCTGCCGCTGCCGTATCATATAGTTTATGTGCTGAATGCTATCGCGTGGATGCTCCGGCTGACATTCGCAAGTGAATTTCCGAGCCCTTTCTTGAAAATGATACGATACAGCTGGGTGGCATCAACAGAGAAATTGAAGCAGGAAACGGGATTTGCCTGCAGGTATGACACGCGTCAGGCATTCGATGATTTCGCGAGGCATAGCGCATCTTAATAAATCTGAAAAGCGTATAAAATTTCTCTCAAAAATCGATAACAAAAAACCACGGTATCTTATTCCGTCATTGCCCTGCCGGTTCGTCCAGGTTTTGGATTATGCCCCTGAGTTCGCCGGCTTTATCTTTCAGTACCTTGATGAAGTGAAGGATTTTCGTGTTTGATATCGCGATATCATTGGCCATGTTGGCAAGGTTCTGGATCGTGGCCGCTCCCTCCATCATGCCGTTTTTCTGTTCCCCCGTCGCGACGGATATGACCCGCGACTGTTCCTTGATGATATCAGACTGGTTCACCAGCTCCCCTATGGCGCTTTCCTGTTTGCCCATTGCCGATTTTACGGTATCAATCTGCACATTTATACCATTGACCATTTTGGCTACGTCGCTGGTCGACAGTTTTGTCTGGTTCACGATTTCGATGCCCCGGCGGATGTCAACAGAGATCTTTTCTATCTGGCTGGATATCTGCTTGGAGTTGTCAGATGTGGCCGTGGCGAGCTTGCCGATCTCGTCAGCCACAACGGCGAAGCCCCTGCCGTGCTCGCCGGCCCGCGCCGCCTCGATGGCCGCGTTGAGGGAAAGGAGGTTGATCTTGTCCGATATGTCGTTGATCAGGGAAATGATATTGGTGATGGACTGTCCGCCTTCATTGATGATCTGCATCATCTCGGTCATCTTGGTGAGGTCAAGGTCGGTTTTTTCAGTGAAGTGGATTATGTTTTTCATGCTGCCCACGACCGCCTGGCTGGTATTCTGCACTTCCTGCTGGGCGGAGTTAAGGATGTCGGCCATGTCGCGGATTTTTTCGCCTTCCGTGGCGAGCCGCGCCATTGACTGGTCGATTGAATCAGTGGAAGAGGTGAGCTCTTCAAATGAAGCGGCCATCTCTTCGGCGTGGGAGGCCTGGTTCTGTGCCACATGGGTGAAGGTGTCTACAATTTCCGCGTGCTCGGTGCTTACGGCGAGGAGGTCCGTAGACATTGTTCCCGCTTTTTCAAAGATCCCGAGGAGGGACTCGGTTCGCTGCTCCAGGTTTTTTTTCGTAATCCTGAGTGATTCAGTCATCACGTTGATACGGTCCGCCATCGCAATGGATAGCAGGATCGACTGAAAGGCCGCTCCCAGAAGTACCCCGTACTTGGTGATCATTACCTCGGGAAGAAGACCGAAAGTCTTGAAGCCGTAGAGCAGGGTGCCGGCGCTGAGGCCGAACCACGAGATGAGGAAATAGAGCGCTGGCCGAAATCCCTTTTTCCATTGCAGAAAGGCCCCAATGATAAGCGCCGGCGCGTACAGCACGCAGAGGACCACGGCATAGATGATGGCTATAAAATAGCCGGCGCCGAGGGCAAGGCCGAGTCCGATAACCCCGAGAGCGCAGAAGCCTAGAATAACCTTGTCTATTTTGGGGTTCAGGGTCCTGGTCTGGAGGAATGATCGCGCAAAAAGCGAGCTCCAGATTGTTACCATGCTTACGGAAAAGGGGACAGCCCGCTTTCCCCACCAGGGAAATTCGGGCCAGAGGTATTGATAGGAAATGCCGTTCTCAGATGTAATATATACAACGAAAGCGGCCAGGTAGAGTATTAGGAAGAGGTAGCTCAGGTCCCTGGTCAAAATAAAAATGAAGAGGTTGTAAAGGATCATTACTATTATAAAACCATAAAAAATCCCGAGAAATAGATGGATCATCGAGCACTGCTCGCTGAACGCCTGGCTGGTGACAAGCTTGATGGGAACGGCGAAGGAGTCCTGGGCTTCTATCCTCAGGAAAAAGGTGCTGATTTCACCGGGAACGAGGTTGATTTTAAAAACGAAGTTTTCATTTTTAACGTCCCTTTCTTTGAAAGGCAGCAGCTGTCCCTGTCTCTTTTCTTCGTAACCGTTCTTGACCGGGATGTAGAGCGTGATATAGTCAAGAAGGGCATAGCTGATAACCAGTAGCCAGTTTTCTTTTTTTTCTCCACCTTTGATGTTGAACTTCAGCCAGTATGCGGATCGCGTGTATCCGAAATTCGGGATGTCTTTAATATCATTCTTGAATTTTTCCTGATATTCAGGAGAAGAAACCTGTGTGATGGTCAGTTTTTTTTCGATGTCTTTAAGGTAGGATATCGTCTGCCCTGAAATATAATATTCCTGCAGGTCATCTTGTATGATAAGAGATCTTTGCGCTATTAAAGGTGTGCAGGATAGCACGAGGAGAAGAATTGTAGATAGTTTTAGTTTCATGATATTAATATCTGTTTGGTTAATAAATTATTGAGATAGATTACACTTGCTAAAAATTGAAATAGTTTTTTGCGAACCCCCTTTTAACGGAGAATATGGGATGATATTTGTAATATAAATCAGATCAATTAAAACTTAAAACACAGTATTTGTAAATAACAAAATTGTATAATTGATTTTAATCCAATATTAGTTTTAATTCTATATATATTAGATATGTTTTCCCAGGTTGGGGGGGTAGCCCCAGATTAACTTCCAACAGGGGATTGTATCGATATACTCTTTAATTATGACATAGTTTTTATACCGATAGTTATCGGTGAATTCTTTCCTTAAAAATTTATGCAAATATTTTTCTACAGCATAAGACAGAATTAAGGATACCGACATCTTGAGCAATTTCCTGAGATCCAGAAAATATTCATAATCATCAGGGCGCAGGTTAAGATGAAATCTATGCCACCCGCCGGTTTTTATCCTGTTCTGGTATTTGACCATTTTCCACAAAGAATCAGGAGCTGAAGTATCAGTCATTACTTTCTTTAAAAGAATTATTATAATCTCTGATCGAGTTATGCCCCTGATCCTCGCAGTTTCAGTGATTTGCATTAAGATGTCTGAGCGGATATTAAGTGTTGTCTCCATGATTTTGATTCGTCCTTTTCCCGGTGTATTGGTAAGGGAAACGAATATACCAGATATTCTTAAAATATTATTTCATTATATTTAATAATTTTTAGTTTGAAACACTGGGGTTGCAAGTATTACTAAATGAAAGAAAACTTCCATGGGTGAATATAAGTTTTTTTATTGAATTTTTAAGATGATACCTTGTCATGGATACCAGATACGCAAGGAGGCTTCATGGTCCCAATTGTTTCCTTTGTAGGTTGGTCCGGAATCGGGAAGACCACGCTTCTTGAGAAGCTAATACCTGAATTGGTCCGGCGTGGCTACCGTGTTGCCACGGTGAAGCATGTGCATCATTTTTCCATGGATCATGAAGGCAAGGATACCTGGCGCCACCGGAAGGCAGGTTCCGCATGCACGATACTTTCCTCGCCGGAACAGCTGGCGATGATCCGTGATGTGGACCATGATGCGACTCTCGATGAAATCCGGGAAAAATATATCGATGATGTGGACATCGTGATCACTGAAGGCTATAAACAGGAGCATGCGCCCAAGATAGAAGTATTCCGGGCCGGCAGTCACCCCACGCCGGTATTTACCGATGGCCGCGATCTGATCGCCCTCGTGACTGATACGAGTTTTGATCTTGGTGTACCCTGTATGGGACTTGACGAGATTGATAGGCTTGCCGATTTCATTGAAAAAAAATTTCTGAGACACTAGGAACAGCCACACTGGAGGATTATCATCTATGTCCGGATCCGGAGATTTTCTAAAAAAATGTTCCGCCCTTACCGGTGCCATTTCGACCGGGAAGTCGGTGGTGGCGTCGATGCTTGCCGAAATGGGCGCCCATATCATTGATACCGACCTCATAGCCCGTGAAGTGGTGGAACCGGGTCAGCCGGCGCTGCGCGATATAGAAGAATATTTCGGGAAGGATGTGATTAATCCTGACGGTACATTGAACCGTGAAAAGGTCAGGGACCAGATTATCCGGGATCCTGAAAAACGCAATAAGCTCAATGGCTTCACACATCCGCGCATAAATCAGATTGTTATGGAGAGGATAGGGCATTATAGCAGTATGAATGACGGTATGCCTATAATCATAGATGTTCCTCTTTTATATGAATCTGGATGGGACAGGTTCTTCCCGGACGCAATACTTGTTTATGTGCCGGTACAGATTCAGATCAAGCGACTCATGGCGAGGGACCGCCTTGACCGGCATACTGCCGATCTCACTATAGCCGCCCAGATGAGTATCGAGGATAAAAAGGGCAAGGCACGGTTTGTTATTGATAATTCAGGTACGTTAGAGGAAACCCGTAAGCAGGTGGCTGATCTATTTGAAAAGCTTCGCGCTGGTATTTCTGCACAATAGGCATTTATGTATAATTGTCTAAATGCTAATCAATAGTCATCGGTGCAACAACCGATAACTATCGGTCCCCCCGGTCAATATAATCCCTTCCATATGTTCTTTTCAGGATCGTCATTGCACGTTCTGCAGAATACATGGGGATCTCCACTGCCGCAGCCGTTGCACCAGATGTCGAAAACGCGGCATTCCTCGCAGAGGGGCTTGTCGCAACCGTCGCAGTATACCACGGCCGCATTCCTGCCGCAGATTTCGCAGATTTCACCTTTTGCGAGTCGTATCTTGTTCATGAGTGTATCAACAGCCGCGCCGCCGAAGAGGCGCGGCTTATATTGATCGCTTACTTTTCGTCAGGACCGACCCAGGGTGCCTGCTCGCCTGAAAGTATAAAAGGCATCGGATTAATGATCCCGCCGCTGGGAGCCATGGCGCCCATGCCGATATAGAGCTTATCATTGATTTTTCTGATTTCATCTCTCATGGAATGGATAAGCCCGCCGTTGAAGGAACTGTAATCAAGATGGAAGGAATCCTTGTCGTCATACTGGGATTTCCCGATGAATGTCTTCATCTTTCTGGCGCGTTTGATGACATCTTTCCCATCCTGGGAGGTCTTGAAGATGTTGTAGCCGAAACCTTCTTTCGGAGAGAATGCCTTGCCATCCCATTTGCCGGGTCCGAACATAAAGGCCACATACAGATTGGAAGCGGGGCCCATGATGCCGCCTCCCGCCATGCCTGCCTTGAGTTCTCCATTCATTTCTTCATACAAAGGGGCCGGAGCTGCATAAAAAAGCTGAACAACCTGCGCCCGTGAAAGTTTTTCTATATCCGCCGGTGTCGCTTTTTCAGCCGGAACCCCGAGTATCTGTTCCACGGTCTGTCCCTTATATCCGCCGCATCCTTTCTGGGCGATGTTGATGCCGGTGAGAGCTACGGTGAGGCCAACAATGATCGCAAGAGCTATGAGAAATTTCTTCAATGCATTCATTAATACACTCCTTTTCATGATTGTTATGTTATTTTTTAAAAAATTCTTTGGTGCTTTTTTCTTTTCCGGGATAAGGCTCATGGCGCGTTCTGCCATGGCGGTTATGGTCAGACTCGGGTTCACGCCCACGTTGGCTGATACCGCGGCGCCGTCCACCACGTACAGGCCCGGATAATTGAAGACCTCGTGGTTCGTGCTGATGACGCCGTTTACTGCAGAGGTGCCCATGTGGCACCCGCCCAGGATATGGGCCGTGGTGGACTGGTTCATCAGGCTTTCCATGATGACATTGATGGGTGTTCCGCCCATCACCTCCGCAAGGACGCGGGCCGCTTCGTTGGCAACGAAGAGGTTTGTGGGCGCTTCTTTCCCCGGGTAGCGCTTCGACTTGAGACGTCGGCCGAGAAAGAGCGACAGGATGCTCCTGCCGTAGGTGAAGGATATGCGGTTGTCAAGGTTCTGCATCACGGTCAGGATAACGACCCGCTTGTTCCAGTTCCGCGCGAACCAGTGTCTTAATACTGACAAGGGAGTGGTAATGATCCTGCCCAGCGTCTTGATGCTCCGCCTGAGGGGATTGTCATCGTTGACCAGCGGTCCGGCATACCATTTCATGAAGTTATATCCGCGGGGAAAGCGGTTCTGGGTTATGTGCGTGTGCTGGTCCGGGTAGAAATCGGTGGATATTGTGGTGCCCCGGGACATGTCCAGGTCCTTGTCAGGCGACAGGGCTCCCACTATGGCTTCGCTGTTGGTCCTCACTACCGTGCCGAGCTCCTCCGATATGTTCGGCAGAGTCCGGGTGATCTTTTTGCAGCGGAACAGGAGCTCCAGTGTGCCCAGCACGCCTGCGGCAAGGACCACTTTTTTCGCCCTGATGTCAGGGCATCGTTTAAGCTTCCGGGTCGGGTCCTTGATTTGAGGTCGTACATGCCGTCTTCCCCGGGTATGATGTTGATGACTTTCCGGTTCGGAAGGACCGTCACGCCCAGCTTTTCCGCCAGGTAGAGATAGTTCTTGTCCAGGGTGTTCTTGGAGCCATGCTTGCACCCGGTGAGGCATTCGCCGCAGAGATGGCATCCGTCGCGGGCCGGGCCGATGCCCCCGAAAAAGGGGTCGTCACGGGTCACTTCAGGTGTGCCGAAATAGATGCCGTTATAGACCGGCCCGAAGGTCTTGAGGGCGCCCATTTTTTTAGCTGTCTTTTTCAGATAATCGTCCATTATATCCTGGTTCGGGTTTTTCTGAATGCCGAGCATCTTTGATGCCAAGTCATAGTGGGGCTTCAGTTCCTTCTTCCAGCTGACGCCAAGGCCGTTCCATGACGGGTCATTGTAAAAGTCATCTTTGGGCCTGAGAAGAACCGCGGCATATACGAGGCTGCCGCCCCCCACGCCGACGCCGCCGACTATGTTCAGGTGTTTGAAGAATTGTTGAGTGAAAAATCCCTTGATTCCCAGCAATGGCATCCAGAGGAGCTTGAACAGGCTCTTCGATGCCTCCTCCATGTCGAGGGGCGTTACACGATTACCCTGTTCGAGGACGACTACTTTATAGCCTTTTTGCGCAAGGCGGAGGGCTGATACGCTCCCGCCGAAGCCGCTGCCGATTACCGCGAAATCATATTCCATCTGGCTCTCCTTGTGGCGGTTTCATTAGACCTTCAATATTTCATGAAGGTGGACCGCTGTTTTATAAAAAGAAGCTATTTCTTCATCGTTGTATTTGCCAAGGTTTTTTGATAATATCCGGTACGTCTGGTTTTCCACTTTATTCACCACATCTTTTCCTTTTTGTTCCAGGGTCACCAGGATATTCCGCTTGTCGCGAGGGTCCTTTTTTCTAGAGACTAGTTTTTTTTCTTCAAGGCGGTCCACCACGCGCGTGGCGGTGCTTATGGGGATTCCCATCTCATCGGCAATTTCTCCCATGCGGGATGGTGTATGATTCATGAGCAATTGGAGCAGGTAGATGTCCTCGTAGTCCAGTCCGAAGGCGGTCATCTTGGCCTGCTGGAACTTGTAAATGGCCCGCAGGGCGTTAAATAATATCGTGTCCAGTTGATCTCGCGGTATATCTTCCAGCATTGCTAATCCCCCCACCTTGACTGATATTGACAAGATAATAATAATATTTCCGTTTTGCAAGTAATTTTTGTTTTTCTCGGAAAATAGTATGATCAAATCTTCTGGTACGGCAATGATACTTTGTAATAATAAAATTTAGCTTGATAAATAACGCACGAGGGCCTACTGATTGTGGATGCGCTGTACTCCCTCCGCGCTATACACCCATGCTTGTGAGACACCATGACAGATAAAAAGGAAAAAACATTAACTCTTCTTTCCCCTTTCATGATCATTATTTTCACTGCCCTGGCGGCGCAGCTTATCGGTACATATCATGCGAAATCGCTGATAGTGGGCGGCTATTTCTATCTGCTCTGGGTTATTCTCCGAATTGTCCTTCCCCTCGGTGTGCTCATTGCTCTGAAGGTACCCCTGTCACGAATAGGTCTTGGCCTGCCGCGCTTTGACCGGCTGACGCGGAATCTTGTCATTGCCGCGGTGATTATCCTTGTGACGGCCTTCGCGGGAATATTCTTTTTCAAGGGATATTTCTCCCACTATACCGGTGCTTTCGCGGGTCCCGGCGAAGGAGCCCTGGACCGCTTTGTCAACTTCATGATTTTTACGTGCTCCACCCTTACCGGGTGGGAGTTCCTCCACCGGGGCTTTCTCCTCATGGGGCTTTATTATCTGCTGTCCGAGCGCGATTCGATACCGGCAGAAACGGCAGCCAGGATTGCAATAGCTGTAGTGTGGGTCTTCGAGGTCGTTTTCCATTTCGTCAAGCCGGAGCTCGAAGCCCTGGGGCTCCTCGTCGGTTCGCCGCTCCTTTCATGGCTCGCCCTGAGGCTGCGGAGCATCTGGGTCCCCTTCCTCCTGCATTTCCTGGTGGAATTGCTTTTCATAGCGACGCTGATCCTGCAATGACGCCGCCATGGATATCCTGAGCATAGAATTCATATCGGCCGCCTTCATATTTTTTTCGGCCGGGCTGTCGCTCCTTCTCTGCATCGGCCAGCTGAGCGGGAGGGTACGCTACTTCGAGAACTACGTGCTGGCCGCCTACCTTGCCTGCCTGAGCGTGATCCTGTTCCAGATCTGCCTTATCGTCAACGGCATGCACTACACGCACCCTCGGCTCCTCGCGTTTCATGTCACGGCGCTCTACTTCATGGCGCCCGTCATTTACTGCGCCGATTACCTGGTTATCCTTCCCGTAGAAGCCATGCCGCGGAAGATGGCTTTCCTCTTCGTGCCGGTGGTTGTCGGACTTGCGGGTGACATCGCTTTCCTCGCCATGACCGATGATGCTATGGTCTCCCTTCTGCGAAGACTCTTCAGCGGCGTGCCGGGCTGCGATGTCATGGCGGCCCATATTGTTATCGCCGGAGCGGGGATCCAGCTGGTTATATACCTGGGCTTTCTCTTTAAGAAATTCATAACCACGAGGAAGTCCGGGGAAAATATCGTCATATTCTATGTCATGACGTCAAGCATTGTGGTCATTGCCGCCCTCACGGCGGTCACCATCCTGGGTTACCTCACCGGCTCTTATACCCTGCTCCGGTGGGGCGCGAACCTGGCCGGCCTCCTGGTCATCTGCGCATACCTGGTGAGCCTCAGATACCCCAAGATCCTCCAGCTCCTGATGTTCGAGGCGGAGAAGAAATACGTTGTGCGCTCTCTCCTCGACCAGGTGAATGTACCGTCCCTCGTCAGGGAGCTGAACCGTCTCATGGATGACGAGCGCATCTATACCGATGACCAGCTCACCCTCAGGGACCTGGCGGATGAGCTATCCATCAGCCCCCACCAGCTTTCACAGCTTTTGAACGAGCGGCTGAACACGAACTTCAACACCTTCGTGAACCAGTACCGCATCCGCGATGCGAAGGAGATGCTTCTGCAGCAGCCGGAAAAAACGGTTCTGGCCATATCCCTCGAGGTGGGCTTTAACTCTAAATCTGCTTTTTACGAGGCCTTTTCGCGCTTCACCGGTGTGTCCCCCCAGAATTACAGGAAGAGCGGCGGTCATGACCGGGGCTGACTGATCCAGCCATGCTGTTCTCTGCCGTCCGCGGAAAAAGTTTCCGGATTTATCATTCCAGACGACAGAATTATTTTTCTTCTATAATACATTCATCATGTTGCAATAAACATATCGACATGACCCGGACGATGAGCAGCTATGACCCTGAAAGAAATTTTTTACAACGGAATAACGCCCGGCCCGTCAGAGCTTCAGGGGTACTATGAGGTTCGCCTCGTAACGCCCTTCCTCCCGGAGATCCATTTCTTCGGGCACCGGAAGTATTTTCCCGATGATGCGGCTCTTGAGGGGGAGGGACCCGGGGGCTACAATGAATTCCTGGGAAGGATACGCATCGGCAGCTTTAAAATCAGCCTCAGGGATTCCGTGCTGGGCGACGGCCAACGGGTCCTTCACATTAATTACAACCGGAAGGGCAACAGCTTTATTTTGAAAACACTCAATGATGAGCTGAAGAGGGTGGGAGAAGGTCATTACCTGGGCCGGGGTGTGTTCAAGATAGGGAGTTTCGTGTTCAATTCGTTTTATTTTTCAGTCAGGAAGCCGTGAAAATCCAATGAAAATGCAAATAAAGAATTCTTCAGGAGAAGGATATGAGCGAGTTAAAAGTTCTCAAAGGTAGAAACGGGATGATTCTCAAGGCGGTGATGAATGCTATCATACCGCAGGGGGGCGCCTTCAAGACGGGTGCCGCTGATTTTGACCTGCTGCCGCGGGCGGATGAGGTCCTGGGAAGCTATGATCCTTCCATAAGAAGTCTTTTTCCCCTTATGCTGAACTATATCCAGTTCAGCTCGATTCTCCGCAAGGGGAGGATCTTCACGAGCCTGAGCGCGGACAAGGGAGGGCATGTTCTCGAGGCCATGGAGCATAGTCCATTCTTTTACCGTAGAATGATCATCCTCCTGATGAAGCTCCTCACCATGCTCACCTTTTACGAAAGCGACGACAACGCGCGACTCACCGGGTATGAGCACGGGTGCCATTTGAAATAATAGGGTGAATGACATGATCAAAACAATAAAAGATTATAACAGCGATATCAATGAAACATGCGACGTCTGCATCATCGGCAGCGGCCCCGGCGGCGGCGTCGCGGCCAGGGAGCTGGCGGAGAAGGGCCTTTCAGTGGTTCTCCTCGAGGAAGGGGGCCATTACACCGTGAATGACTGGGACGGCAAGCCGGTGAAGGGGCTTATCGAAATGTACCGGAGCGGCGGCACCACGGGGACCATGGGGAACCCTTTTATATCCCTCACCCTGGGCAAGTGCATCGGCGGTACCAGCACTGTCAACTCCGCCACCTGCTTCCGGACCCCGGGCACCGTTCTGCAGAGATGGCGCGACGACCTGGGCCTGGAGGCCATGACCGAAGAAACCCTGAACCCCTATTTCGAAAGGGTCGAAAAAATGGTGAACGTCACGGAACTCCCCTGGGACGTACTGGGGAACAACGCGAAAATCGTGAAACGCGGATGCGAAAAGCTGGGCTTCACCTGCAGGCCCCTGAAACACAACGTGAAGGACTGCAAGGGGTGCGGGCCCTGCCAGTTCGGGTGCCAGGAGAACGCCAAGCAGAGCGTCAACGTGACCTACATACCGAAAGCGGACGCCGCCGGCGCGCGCATATACGCCAATTGCAAGGCTGAAAAAATACGGATTAAAAACGGCGCAGCCGAAGGAGTGGACGCCTCCGTCGTTGATCCGCTAACCGGGAAGCGCCTGTACAGCGTCACCGTGAAGGCCGGGGCCGTCGTGGTCTCCTGCGGTGCCATGATAACGCCGTCGTTTCTGAAATGGAGCGGCCTCAGGAACAGGCATATTGGCCGGCATTTACAGATCCATCCCGCCGGAAGGGTGGTGGCCCTGATGAAGGAAACCGTCAAGGGGTGGCAGGGGGTTTCCCAGGGAGCCTATATCGATGATTTCGAGGACGAGGGTATCATGATGGAAGGCATCATGGTCCATCCATCCCTTCTTCTGGCGGCCCTTCCCGGCGTGGGCCATAAACACAAGGAAATGGCGGTGAAATACAACAACCTGGCGGCCTTCGGCGTCATGGTCCATGACGAGACCGAGGGGCGCGTTCTCAAGGGACAGAGCCCGAAACGTAACGGGGGCGTCCTGGCAACCTACATGATAAAGCGGGTGGACGCGGACAAGCTCAAGCGGGCCGTTGCCTACCTGGCGAAGATCTTTTTCGCCGCCGGGGCGCTGCGCGTGTACACGGCGATTTCAAAGATGCCCTATCTTGACTCGGTGGAGGACGCCGACCGTCTCCTGAATATGCGCGTGAAGCCGAACCAGATCGAGACCATGGCCTTCCATCCCCTCGGCTCGTGCCGGATGGCGTCGGGGCCGAAGCAGGGGGCCGTGGACGGCAGCGGCGAGTCCTTCGAAGTGAAGAACCTCTTTGTGGCCGACGCGAGCATCATCCCCACGTCCCTGGGCGTGAACCCGCAGATCACCATCATGGCATTGTCCAATTACGTTGCTGACGGGATCGCGCGGCGCCTCGGTACATAGCGCCGACGTTGCGCGGGACGTCACTCTTTTTTCGGCTTGTCCTTGAACACGCCGGGATAAAGCTTCATCATGCAGTCGGGGCAGATGCTGTGGGTGAAGACCATATCCTTTTTGTCGTGGAGGTACTCATCTATCGATGTCCATGATGCGGGATTTTCCGGATGGTCGATATCGGTGCGGATTTTCTTGCAGCTGGAGCAGATGGGAAGGAGCTGTTCGATTTCAGCAAGGCGTGTCTCTGCGCTGCGGTATCTCTTCACCTGCCTGATCATGGTCGCGACAATCGCCGCAATGACGAGGAGAATCGTCGTGGCGATTATCAAACCCATCGTCCACAGGTCATGGTCCGAGTGTTTCTGTATGGTCATCACCGTCCGGTCAATGGTCTCTATCAGGTCATCATTGTTTTCGAGGATGTACCGCAGGGAGTCCGGATCCTTCCGGTCGAGGTAACGTGCCACGTTTCTTCTGAAGGGCTCCCATCCCGCCAGTACCTTTTCGAGCTGGCTGCGGCTCTCCGGGTCATCAATGGCAGGGAGCCGTGATGACATGGTCATCTTCATATCGAGAGGGACCGTGCCGCCCCGGGTGATACCGTATATGGTCGCGTTAAAGACAAGAGCTGAATTTTCAACATTGTTTTTCGGGAGGATGCCGTCCTGGAACAGGAGGATCTCCTTTGTTATCTTCTGCGTGAGCATGCGCAGGCGTCCGGCGGCGTTGATCCGGGCATTGTCGCTGACCTGCATGCGGACATAGGAATAGATGATGACAGAATATGCGACAATCAAAAGTCCGATAAACCCGTACAGGATGAAAAACCGCACGGGGCGTTTTGATGTTGATGCTGATGGTTGAGGATTTTCCTTCATGTCATTGTGGGTGTACATGGCATTGATTTATTTCTGCATTTAATCATTTAGTTTCCTGCGATGCATGGGTTCAATGATTGAATAGTACTGATAATCCGGAAATGTGTAAAGCATATTTTGTGTAAAATGTTTTCAGGAAAAAAGTATTGCAATATTCCTGAACGGGGTCATAGATTATTTCAGGATCTGAAGCGGATATAAATTTTCGTCAGGAGTATGCCATGAGCCATATAAAAATCAGCAATAATGCATTCATCCCCATGCCCATGAGTATCGTTGGTACGCTCCTGAAAGGCAAGGAAAACTTCATGGCTGTCGGATGGGTCGCCAGGGTCAATGCGAAACCGCCCATGATTGCCATTGGAATAGGCAAGAACCACGCCACCTGTGACGGCATCATGGTGACGAAGTCCTTCAGCGTGAATATTCCCGGGAAGGAACTGCTGGTAAAGACCGATTATGTCGGTCTGGTATCCGGTCATGGCACCGACAAGTCGCAGGTGTTTGATTTATTCTATGGTGAACTGACTGGCGCGCCCCTGATCCGTGAGGCCGCGGTTTGTCTTGAATGCCTTCTGGTCCATTCCATCGATCTTCCAACCAACATGCTTTTTGTCGGTGAAATCAAAGGCGCATGGTGCGATGAAACATGCCTTGACGGTAAAAGCCCCGATTATAATCGAATCGGCTCTTTTTTTCTCACCATGCCGGACAACCGGTACTGGGCCTTCGGCGATTGTATCGGGAAAGCTTGGTCCGATGGCAAAGAATTCAAAAAATAACTCGGCGGAATCTGCGATAGACGCCAGGATGCGCATGAGCGGCCTCGCCGGGGAAGTTCAGTACACTATGAAGAAAAACTGCCACTGAATTTTTTTCGGGAAAAATAATCTTTTTTTATTGACAATAGGAAGCCCGATGATTATTTTCATAATAGTTTTGGTTGGTCGTCCAATTTAAAAGTTGGACATTAATTAAAATATTCAATGATAACTGTTTATGCGGTTTTATTTGGATAGCCGCAGGGTATATCCACGGAACGGCTTTTTTTTAGTAAGTGAGTTGGTTGGCCGTCCAATCAAGAACCTGGCTGATAATCGAAAGTATAACCGTCTGCCAGAGATCTTTTAAAAGTATAATTGGTTGGTATCTATGCTGCTCAAAGGCTGTCTCCACACTCACACCACCTGCTCAGACGGCAAGTTGACGCCTCAGGAAGTCGTCAATGCCTACGAGTCCAGGGGGTATGATTTTGTTGCTTTTACGGACCATGATTATCTGCTGAAGCCGAATTACCGGGAGCTTTACGATCAGGTCAAAACTGAAATGATCATATTCCACGGCATTGAGATCACGGCGTTTGTAAGAGGCTACATACATGTGGGGAAGATCGAAGGGGACAGTGAAACCCTCCATATCTTCAATCATATCGGGGAATACGATATGACGTCGGAACAGGTTCTGGAACGGCTGGTGGAGTTGGAGAAGATGTATCCCCTTGACGCGGTTGAGATAACGACAAAAGGGTTCCGCGACACGGTCTTTGAATCGCTGAATATCCGGTATCCGAAAATAGCCTCTGACGACTCCCACACGCTGGTGGGGATCGGAAGGGCCTGGATTGAACTGGATGCGAAACGCGATAAGGATTCAATATTGAGGGCGGTCAAGCAGGGTACGTTCTGGAATTGTTACGTGTAATGTTCCGGGATGAGTGGAAGGAATATAGAACAGAGCACTCGCATGGCAGATATGCGGGAAGGGACCATGAATAATACAGAAAGAGAAAGTCAATTTAGGAGGTTTATTGTGATCCTTTATCTTTTCAGTAAAAACAGGAGGATTGGTAATGGGTAAAAGAATAGCAATCTGCGCCGTCGCGCAGATTAAAAACGAGCCGGCATACGATCACATGCGGTTCCAGAACATGCTCCTCGAGTGTTTCGAGCCGATCATGGAACAAACCAAGGTCACCTATGACATGGAGAAGGGCATCAGGACTATCATTTCCTGCTCCGATGACGTGTTCGACGCAAGGACCATATCCAACAACGGTATGACTGACGTACTGGGCGCACACTTCCGCGGGGAAGAGAAAATGGCGCAGGAAAGCCTGAACGGACTCGGCTATGCCATGGCCAGCATTCTCAGCGGCCATGATGACGTGATACTCTTCATGGGCCACTGCAAGGAATCGCAGGGGGAGAGCCGCCGCATGGCTACCAATCTTGCCTATGATCCTTTCTACTGCCGGCCCCTCGGCATGGATTTCCAGAACGCTGACGCATTGCAGGCAAGGGCATACATGGAAAAGTCGGGCGTAACCGACGAGCACCTCGCGAAAATAGTGGTACGTTCCAGGAAGAACGCGAAAAAGAATCCCTATGCCCGTGAAAATAAACTCGTGGATGAAAAAGAAGTCATGAATTCCCCGATGTACCTTGACCCGCTGAGGGAGATGCATGTGTACCCGGTCACCGACTGGGCGTACGGTATGCTCCTCTGCTGCGAAGAGCGGGTGAAAGAATTCACGCAAGAACCCGGTATGGATAAGCGGGTACGGCAGCTGCATGGACCGCTATTTCCTTGGTGACAGGGACCTCGCTGCGAATTTCTCGCTTAAGAACGCAGCGCAGCGGGCATACGAGAAGGCGGGCATCAAGGACCCGAGAAAAGAAATACAGGTTTTTGAATTAAGCGACCACGCCGCGCACCAGCTCCCGATGTGGGCTGAAGGTGTCGGTATTGCCGAAGAAGGCAAGGGCGGCAAATGGATCGATGACGGCGGCATGGACAAGTTCAACGTGAACCTGTCCGGCGGACAGCTCAACGGGAACCCGCTCCTCCTCGGGGGCGCGGCCAGGGCCATCGAATGCTACTACCAGCTCGCCGGACAGGCGGGAGACCGCCAGGTCAAGGGCGCCAAGAAGGCCCTCGCCCAGGCGGCAACCGGCGGGGCGGGCCAGCATCAGGCCGTCATAGTAATGGAAGCGTAGGGAGGTTTGACAATGGCACATAGAAAGAAAAACAGAAATGTGGGCATAATAGGCATAGGGCAGACGAAACATTCCAGCCACCGCGAGGATGTCAACCAGCCTGAAATGATACATGAAGCGGTCAGCCTGGCCCTGAAAGACGCAGGCCTGACCATGAAGGACATAGACTGCGTCGTCCATGGCAACATGGAGCTCTTCGAGATGGTGCACCAGCCGGACCTGTGGCATGTGCTGGGCACCGGCGCATATGGCAAGGACTGCATCCGGATCACCACCGGCGGCACCGTCGGTGGAACGATCAACATGCGCGTCGGACAACCTGGTGGCATCGGGGATGTACGATATCGTCATGGCCATCGGCTTCGAGAAGCAGCAGGAAGGCCACACCACGGGCGGCATCACCAACATGGCGGACCCCCTCTGGTTCCGCAAGATACAGGCCGGGGCCCTCACCGGTCCTGCGGCCTATGACGTAATCGACGCAATTCGGCCTCGAGCGGGCAAACCGGGCGTCGCTGACCTACCGCATCATCATGGACAAGCACGCGGGACTTAATCCCAACGCGCACCGCTCGTTTGGGCTTGGATTTCAGCCAGATCGACGACCTCATCAGGACTTCCCCGAAACTCGTCGGCGACCTGAAGCTCATCGAGATGTGCTCCCAGTCCGACGGCGCCTGCTGCGTCATCTTCGCATGCGAGAAAAAGGCGAAGGAGCTTTCCAAGCACCCGGTGTGGATACGCGATCATATCACCGTGCACAAGGAAGAGACATTCACCATATTCGGATATGATAAGAAATATCCCTGGATGAGGACACATAAATTCGCGGCGGAACAGCTTTTCAAGCGCAATGACATCAAGGATCCCATTGAATATTTCGACGTGTTTGAAATGTACGATCCGGCAACGTGGTGGGCCATTGACTGGATCAGGGACTTCTTTAACCTCCAGGGGGATGAGCACCTAAAGCTTATCGAGAACAAGGAGATCATGATCGGCGGCAAGATGCCCATCAACCCGTCGGGCGGTGTTATCGGGTCAAACCCGATCGGCGCAACCGCGCTGATCCGGGTGGCCGAGGCGGCGCTGCAGGTACGGGGCAACGCGGGCGGCCACCAGATCCCGACCCCGGTCAATCACGCGCTCGCTTCCGGCTTCGGCGGCACCATGTGGACGGTGCTCACGATGCTCGAGAAGGAACTTAACTGGTAGGAGGAGAACCATGGCAGAATACTGGGGAATAAAAGTAGAAGATATATTCAACTCAATGAAGGAACGCTTCCGGCCCGAGGGCGCCAAGGATGTCGATGCCATTTTCGGATACGATATCAAGGACGAGGGCAAGTGGAAGCTGACCGTAAAGAACAACGGCATGACGCTTGAGAAGACCGACGACCTGTCCGGCTGCGTGTCGATCATGAAGGCGGACGGCGAGACCTTTGTCGGCGTCAACACCGGCAAGGTCGACGCGACGAACGCTTTCATGGGCGGCAAGGTCAAGGTTGAAGGCGACATGGCCGCCTTCGGCAAGACCGGCAAGATGTTCCGCAAATTCGTCATAGGGCCAAGAAGGAGATGACGACAAAGGAGTATCTCGAGGACATGTTCGCGACGATGGTACCGCGTTTTAAAGCCGACGCAGTCCGACGGGGTCGATGCCTCTTTCGCCTTTGATCTGGGCGGACCGGATGGCGGCAAGTGGACCGTATTCATCAAGGATAAAAAGTGCACAGTCACGGAGACCATCGAGGGGAAACCGACGGTAACTCTGGAGTTCAATGACGCCAAGGACTATGTTGACTTCATTCTGGGAAAAATTGACGCCCAGAGCCTGCTGGCGGCCGGTAAGGCAGGAGCCAAAGGCGATATCAACATGATGGCGACCAAATGGCCGGTCCTGTTTGATAAATACAAGGATCCCAACGCGGGCGCCGTTCCCGAGCAGGAGCTCCTGGCGCTCAAGAGGACCATTTCGGTCAACCAGAAGTTTGCTACCGGCCCCGTCATGGGCAAGTTTCTCAAGGGGCTGAAGGATAAAAAAATCATCGGCGAACAAGTGCCCCAAGTGCGGCCGCATGCAGCTGCCGCCGCGGGAAGTGTGCGCCGAGTGCCGGGTCCGCGTCGACTGATTTCGTCGAGGTCGGGCCCAAGGGCGAAGTCCGATACATGGATATCGTTTACTACGCGATGCCCGGACCCGCTTACCGGTGTGGCCCGGGAGACGCCGTACGGATCGATCAACATCCTCCTGGACGGCTGCAAGGGTAATGAGACCCTGCCGCACTTTATCCGGAGGGACCAGATCGAAAAGATCCAGATGGGCTGGAACGACAAGAAGGGAACACGCGTCCGCCCTGTCTGGGAGGATAACCGGATCGGCGACATCTGGGACATCAAATATTTCGAGATAGATGAATAAGGAGCAGGGATATGACAACAAAGCCAATGAAAGGATTTGAAGATAGCTTTCTTGTTGAAGGTAAGATGGCGCTCCCTTACACCTACTTCGCAGGCCGGGTCGGCAGCAAGTTCATCACGACCATCCGGGACCAGAAGAAGATCATGGGAGTAAAATGCCCTACCTGCAACACGGTATACCTTCCGCCGCGGCAGGTATGCGACAAGGACTTTACCGATATCCGCGACAACTGGGTTGAGGTAAGCAACAGCGGCACGGTGACGAATTTCACGGTGGTGCGGTATGACGACAAGCACCTGCCGCGGAAAGCGCCCTTTGTGCTGGCCCTCATCAAACTGGACGGGGCGACCACACCTTTCACGCATATCCTCGAGGAATGCAAAATCGAGGACGTGAAGATAGGGATGAAGGTTGAGGCGGTGTTCGCCAAGGAAACGACGAACACCATCCTCGATATTGATCATTTTAAACCGGCGGCCGCGACACTGTCGGTCCATGAGCGGAACGCGGCGCAGGAAACAATGGGTTCCCGAAGATGAACCCGAAACTCAAGAAAAACGAAAAGGGGGAAGACCAGATATGTCAAAACCAGCAATTCTCACCGCAGCGCTGACCGGCGCGGCGACAATGAAGAACCAGAATCCGAACGTTCCGTACACGCCGGCCGAGTTCGCCGAAGAAGCGTACAAGTGCTACAAGGCCGGAGCCGCCATGGTGCACGTCCACGCCCGCGAGGAAAACGGCATGGCAACCCATGACCATGAACGGATCAGGGAGACCCATGACGCCATCAAGCAGAAATGCCCGGACCTCATCGTGAACCTGAGCTCCGCCGTCGGCATGGGCAAGACCGCCGGAACAGCGGATCAGCCAGATCGTGGCGATCAAGCCGGAGATGGCATCACTGAACACCAACACGATGAACTTCAGCATCATCGACCGGAAGACCGGTAAGATCTTCATCGACTTCGTGTTCGAGAATACCTTCACCATGCTGCAGGATTTCGGCAAGGCCATGGAAGAGAACGGCGTGAAGCCCGAGATCGAAGTGTATGACATGGGCGGTCTTGACAATACCATGCTGATCGCGAAACAGGGCTTCTTCACCGACCCGATGAACTTCAACTTCGTCTGGGGCGTCGCCGGCGGACAGTCCTTCAGGGCCGAGTCGTTCATCGCCCTGATGAACGCAATCCCGGCGAAGGCGAACTTCACCACCTGCGGCGTCGGCACCGACGAGTTCCCGGCCATCATGCAGTCCTGCCTCCTGGGCGGACACATGCGGGTCGGTCTCGAGGACAATATCCGCATGCCCAACGGCGAGCTTGCCAAGGGAAGCTACGAGCTTGTAGAAGTGGCAGCCAAAGTGTGCGAATGTGTCGGCAGGCCGATAGCGACTCCGGCCGAAGCGCGCGCGATCATGGGTTTGAAGAAGAAGTAAGTTTATTCTTTCGCCGCGGCGCGGAACGCGCCGCGGCGAAAGTGAATTATAATAAATTGATGCAGAGGAAATGATCAATGGGTGCGAAATGCAGTTATGAAGTAAATGAACGGGGCGTGGCTGTACTGAAGATTAACAACCCGCCGATGAACGCGCTGGACGAGCAGACCATGCTGGAGCTTGAGTTCTGCCTCCACAAGATACAGGTCGATGACCCGGTCAAGGTGGTGGTCATCACCGGTGAAGGCGGTACGTTCGTGGTCGGCGCCGATATCAACAAGGTGCAGAATGTGAATACCCGCGAAGCGGGCGAGACCCTGACCGGCCGTGCCCATGAAATTATGAACCTGATCGAGTTTTCTTCGAAGCCGGTGATAGCGGCCATTAACGGCCTCTGCCTGGGAGGCGGCACCGAGCTGGCCATGGCGTGCCACATCCGTTTTATCAGCGACCAGGCCCAGATGGGACTCCCGGAAATCATGCTGGGGATCATGCCCGCCTTCGGCGGTACGCAGCGGGCGGTGCGGATACTGGGCAAGGCGCGGGCCATGGAGATCATGCTTTCCGGGAAATTCCTGCCCGCAGCTGAATGCGACAGGATCGGCCTGGTGAATCGGGTGATACCCCATGCGAACCTGCTGGAAGAGGCTATGAAATTCGCAAAGGACCTTTCATATAAGGGCGGTGTTGCCATGGGCGCCATCATCGAGGCGGTCACGAAGGGCGGAAACATGCCCCTGGCGGAAGGACTCAAACTCGAAAGCAGGCTCTTCGGGAAACTGGCCGAGACTGAGGACAAAAAAGAGGGCATCGCGGCATTTCTGGAAAAAAGGAAACCGAGTTTTAAAGGAAAATAACAGGGCAGGCATCGACGCTGCTCGTTAAGGATTATGAGATTGATGCGGTATGCAGAAGAACCCGCATGATGACCTGAACGGCTTGAGATCAACTATTGTACAAATTACATGCATAGGGGGACTTTGATGGAATTATCCGAAAAGACTATAAATGATGTGTTCCGCAATCGTGTCAATAAGTATGGAGACCGGATGGCAGTTGAGAAAAAGCTGCGCGGCAAATGGGAAACCGCGTCATGGAACGAATATTACGAACGTGCGCGCGCCGCGGGGTTGGGATTGTATTCCCTGGGCATCAGAAAAGGGGAGATGGTGGCACTCCTGGCTGACAACAGGCTCGAATGGGTCTACTCGGACCTGGGTGCGCTGGGCATCGGTGCTGTGGTGATCCCGGTATACCAGACCCTTGTTTCTGAAGAAATTGAGTATATTCTCAATAACTCTGATTCGAAAGTTATTATTGCCGAAAACAAGACCCAGCTTAAAAAGGTGCTTGAGATTGTGGACAAATGTCCCGCGCTTGAAAAAATAGTCGTAATGGAAGAGAATGACGCGACCGGTCACGCTAAGGTCATGAGCTTTAAATCCCTCCTGGAACTGGGGCGGAAAAAGCATGCTGAAGACCCGGCGCTTTTTGAAAAGCTGTCGAAGGAAGTGACCCAGGACGACCTGGCCACCCTCGTGTACACCTCCGGGACCACGGGACTGCCCAAGGGCGCCATGATCATCACACGGCAACATATTCTGGGTCGTCCAGGCCCTTGACGCGATCAAGCCGCATTTCGCCTCAGATACCGACTGCACTCGTCCCGTTCCTTCCGCTGTCGCACGTGTTCGAGAGAATAGCCGGACATTTCTACGGCATGTACTGCGGCATCTGCGCATCCTATGCGGAGAGCATAGACACACTGCTGGCTGATTTCGAGGAGAAGCGGCCGACGATGATCCTTGCCGTCCCCCGGGTATGCGAAAAGGTGTACCAGAAGATCATGGCCCAGGTCCAGGAACAGTCCCCCTTCAAGCAGAAGGTGTTCTACTGGGGCCAGAAGGTCGGCAACCGCATCAGCGAGCTCCGTGAAAATCACAAGAGTATTCCCCTTGTACTGAAACTGAAGTACAAGATAGCTTATGCCATTATATTCAAGAAGCTCCAGGAAAAGCTGGGCGGTCGCGTGACCTGGATGACTGCATCCGGAGCGCCCACGGCGGAGGAGATCATACGCTTCTTCAATGCGGCCGGCATCACCGTCATATCCGGGTACGGCATGACCGAGACAACGGCTCCGGCCACCATGCAGTCTCTCGCTGATTACAGGATCGGGACCACCGGCAAGCCGCTGCCCGGCCAGGACATCAAGCTCGCCGATGACGGCGAGATACTGATCAAGGGCGGCAACGTGATCAAAGGCTACTGGAAGCTCCCGGAAGAGACGGAGGAGTCCTTCACCCCTGACGGCTATTTCATGTCGGGCGACATCGGCATGTTCGACGACGAGGGGAACCTTCTCATCACGGACCGGAAGAAAGACCTCATCATCACCTCCGGCGGCAAGAACGTCGCGCCGCAGAAGATCGAGGGTCTCTTCAAGTCAGACCCGCTCTTCACGCAGTTCATCGTCATCGGCGAGAAGAAGAAGTATCTCTCCGGCCTCTGTAACATCAACCTGGAGGAGGTCGAGCGGTTCGCGAAGCAGGAAGGCATATCCGTACGGGAAGCCGGTGGACCTGCTGGATAACCAGAAGTTCCTCGATATGATCCAGAAGCATGTGGACGAGCGTAACACGCACCTGGCGAAGTATGAGTCGATCAAGAGTGTACAGGATCGTCAAAAGTGAATTCTCGCAGGAAGGCGGTGAGCTGACGCCATCGCTAAAAGTCAAGCGCAAAGTAGTGCACGCAGAAATACCAGGACCTCATCGATCAGATGTATGAAAAAGAAGCGGTCGACGAGCTGTACACAAAAAAATAAGAATGGAATAAAGTAAACGATATACGTTACAGCAACATATTTTCCGGGAGGACAAAGGAGATACAATATGAACAAGGCAGTTGAACTGAAACAGGGCCAAAACCAGCTGTTTGCCGATCCTGATGCCGACAAGGCACGGGAGTTTTTCAGACACAAGTCCCGCGCCATGGTGAACAAGGTCACCACCGCGGAAGAAGCGGTGAAGACCCTGCTCAAGGACGGTGATTATCTCGACCATCGGCGGGTTCGGGGCCAACAGGATACCCACGGCGATCCTGCACGAGATCGTGCGCCAGGGGAAGAAAAACCTGGCCTTCGCGGGCCATACGGCGACCCATGACATGCAGATCCTGGTCGCGGGCGATTGCATCGACCGGCTGGACATAGCCTATATCATCGGCCTGGAAGCGCGGGGCCTGTCGCCCAGCTCGCGGCGCGCCGTCGAGAGCGGGAAGATACAACTCACCGAATGGACCAACGCGACCCTGTCGCTGGCGGATCAAGGCGGCGGCGATGGGCCTTTCGTTCCTGCCGGCGCGGAACATCATGGGTACCGACACCTTCAAGTACAGCGCGGACAAGGAGATCATGTGCCCCTTTACCGGGCAGAAATACGTGGCGCATCCGGCCCTCTATCCGGACTTCGCCGCCATCCACGTGCATGAATGCGACGTATACGGCAACGCGCACGTGTACGGCGCGTCAGTATCGGACCAGGACCTGGCCAAGGCGGCCAAGCAGGTCGTGCTCACCACGGAACGCATCATTCCCAACGAGGAGATCAGGCGCACGCCCCACGCGACCTTCATCCCCTTCTGGTGCGTTGATGCCGTCGTCGAGGTGCCCTTCGGAAGCTATCCGGGCAACATGCCCTATGAGTATTTCTCCGACGAGGCATACCTTAAAGAATGGCTGAACATCGAGAAGGATCCCGGAGGAATTCAAGAAATTCTTCAAGAAGCAGGTCTATGACACCAAAAACTTCAACGAGTACCTGGAATTGAACGGCGGAATCGAGAAAATCATCAAGCTGCGTGCCATCGAGCACCTGACTGATAAGGCATAAGGAGAACTACTATGGCAGATTACAATCCGATGGAATTAATGATATGCGTCGCGGCGCGCAACCTCGAGGACGGGGCAACCGTCGTCGTCGGTACCGGCGCCCCCTGCGCGGCGGCCATGCTGGCGCAGAAGACGCACTCGCCGAACCTATGCATCATGTTCGAGGCGGGCGGCATCGCGCCGATCCTGCCGGCCATGCCGATATCCGTGGGCGACTCGCGGACCTTCCACAAGGCGATCCTGGCCACCTCCATGCCGGACGTCATGGAGACCTGCCAGCGCGGGATGGTGGACTACACCTTCCTCGGCGGCGCCCAGATCGACATGTACGGGAACATCAACTCCACCATGATCGGCGACAACCACGCGAAGCCGAAGGTGCGCTTCCCGGGATCGGGCGGGGCGAATGACCTGGCCTCCCTCTGCTGGCGGACCATGATGATGACGCCGCAGGACGCGAAGCGCTTCACCGACAAGATCAACTTCATCACGTCCCCCGGCTATCTGCAGGGAGGCAACTCGCGGTACGAGGCGGGTCTTCCCAAGGGAACCGGTCCCTACCGGATCATCACCAACATGGCCATCATGGGCTTTGACGAGGAGACCAAGTGGATGAAGGTCCTCAACGTGAACCCGGGCTACAGCCGGAAGGATATCCAGGACAACTGCGGGTTCGAGCTGAAGTGGGCGGAAAAGCTGGTTGATACCGATCCTCCCCACGCGGACGAGCTGCGCATTCTCCGCGAAGAGGTCGATCCGCACCGGTATATTATAGGAAGATAACTACAGTCACCTCCACCGGGAGCCCCCCGGCCCCCGTAGGGGGCGGGAGCACATGGATCATGAATCGTGCCCCCTCAGGGGGACAGGGGGGTTTTAGAGGGGGAGGGGGATTAAAAGGAGACCAATCATGTCCGATCAATTCAAAGGCATTGAGCCGATGGTATACAACAGCAAGATCAACGTCCCCTATTCATGGTGGGCCGGGGATACGGCAAGCAAGTTCTATATAACCTTGCGTGATGAAAAGAAGATAACCGGAACGAAATGCAGGGCCTGTAATAAAGTTTTTATTCCTCCCCGCAAGGTGTGCCCGACCTGTTTTACCGAGAACACCGAGTGGGTGAACGTATCCGACGAGGGTACGGTTGTTACATTTTCTGTGGCACGGCGCCAGTTTGCCGCCATCCCAAGTGATAAGAAAATTCCGGTCATCTGGGGACTGATACAGCTGGACGGGGCCGATACCGCCATGCTGCATTACCTCGGCGAAGTTAAGCCGGAAGACGTGACCATCGGCATGCGCGTGAAAGCGGTGTTCTCTGATGCACGGAAGGGGACCATCCGCGACATCTCGCATTTCAAACCGGTGAAATAAGGAAGGAGCGCAGATATGGATAGAGCAGCGATAATCGGCGTCGGAATGACGAAAATAGAAAAGACGAAGGTCGGCGAGACCTTTGCAGACATGGCGTGGGAGGCCGTGAACAAGGCCCTGGCCGATGCGGGGATGACCATTGACGATATCGACAACGTGGTGACCACCTCCAGCGATTTCTGGGACGGCAGGACTATTTCCTGCATGGCCGTGGGAGACGCCAGCGGCGCGGCGCACAAGAACGTTTCCTGCGTCGAGGGCGACGGAACCTACGGCGCGTTTTACGGCATGACCAGGAGCCTTTCCGGGTCGTACAAGACCACCCTGGTGACCGGGCATTCAAAGGGCTCGCAGAGCGTATCGAGCCTTATCACAAACTGCGCCTTTGACCCGATCTACGAGCGGGGACTGGGCATGGACATGGTAACCGCGTGCGCCATGCAGGCGCGCTCCTACATGCATCGCACGAAGACCACGCCGGAGCAGCTGGCGATGGTGTCGGTGAAGAACCACGGCAACGCGCAGAAGAATCCCCTGGCGCAGCTTCCCATGAAACTTACCGTGAATGATGTCCTGAAATCGGAGATGGTCGCGGACCCGCTCCACAAGCTGGACTGTTCGCCGGTATCCGACGGATGCGCGGCAGTCATCATCGCCCACGAGTCGGTGGCGGCAAAATTCAAGCAGAAGCCGGTCTGGATCAAGGGCGTTTCATTCTGCGCCGACAGCTTCTTCTTCGGCGACCGGGACCTTTCACGCGCCAGGTCGCTTACCGAGGCGGCGAAGAAGGCCTATGCCATGGCCGGTATCAAAGACCCGAAAAAAGAAATCGATCTCGCGGAAATATACGACGCATTTACATACCAGGAACTCATGTGGCTCGAGGAAATGGGACTTGCTGATGATGCAGCGGCTGGAAAACTCCTTGAAAAGGGAGAGTACAACATCGACGGCAGGCTGCCGGTGAACGCTTCCGGCGGACTCCTGTCGGGTCACCCCGTCATCGCCGCGGGCCTTTACAGCATGGCAGCGGTGGTGAAGCAGCTCCGGGGCGATGCCGGCGGCTTCCAGGTGAACAAGGCGAAAACCGGCCTGGTGCACGGCGTGAACGGCCTCGGCGGCCAGTCCCACTGCGTGTGGATTCTTGACAAGGACAAGTAGGAGGAAGAACCATGGCTAAACGAGTTGCAATAGTAGGAACCGGGCAGACATTCCATAAGAGCCATCGCCCCGACGTGAACGGCCAGGAACTTATCAATGAGGCCGTCGTGCGGGCGCTTAACGATGCAAATCTCAAGATGAAGGATATCGATGCCATAGTTATCGGTAACATGGACCATTTCGAAGGGATCAACTATGTCGACTGCTGGAGTGTTGACGGCTCCGGCGGGACGATGAAGCCGATCATCAAGCTTACCACCGGCGGGACCACCGGCTGCACTGTCGCTATCGGCGGGTATCACCTGGTGGGATCGGGGATGTTCGAGAAAGTCCTGGTCATAGGCTGGGAGAAAAATTCCGAGTCTGATACTACCGGCGCCATTACAACGGCCTTCGACCCCATCTGGGACCGCCTGGTGTTCGCCGGCGCCATCTCGGGTCTTGCGGCGGAAGCCCAGGCCTACATGGCCCGCTACGGCGCATCCGACCGGGACGGAGCCCGCGTATCAGTGCGGGACCGGAAGCACGCGATGAACAATCCCCACGCGCAGCTCCGTAAGGAAGTTACTCTCGAGCAGGTCCTGGCATCCCCGATGCTGGCCGACCCGATCCACCTGCTGGATGTGTGTCCCCGCACCGACGGCGCCTGCGCGGTCATCATGGCCAGCGAAGACGTTGCCGAGAAAATATGCCCGAAGCCTGACTGGATCTGGGCCACGGCGGTGCGGCACAGTTACTCATACCTGGGGGACGCGGATTACGGTCGCCTCACCAGCATGCGCGAAGGCTCGCAGGAGATGTTTAAAAAGGCGGGCATCAAGGAGCCCCGCAAAGAGCTCGATGTCATAGAGCTCTATCAGCCCTATTCCTTTGGCGGCCTCATCTGGATCGAGGACATGGGCATCGTCGGTCCCGGCGAAGCCCCCCAGTACATCTGGGACGGCAATACCGACATGGGCGGCGAGCTTCCCATCAATCCGTCGGGCGGCGTTATAGCTACCAACCCGATCGGGGCGACGGGTCTCATCCGATGCGCTGAAGCGGCGATGCAGGTGATGGGCAAGGCCGAGGGACGGCAGGTGCCGGACGTCAATTTCGCCTTCAGCAGCGGCTTCGGCGGCTGCTGGTGGACCGACATGATCCTGCACGGCAAGAAGAAGCCGAAGTGACCGACAAGGAGGAATAATTATGTCAGAAAAAGATCAAATAATAATAGAATCAGGCGATGCGGTGCAGCCCTTCAAGTATTCAGTGGGAATGCATGGGAGCAAGTTTTTTACCGAGTTGCGGGATAACAAGCGGTTCATGGGCCTCAAGTGCCCCAAGTGCGGCAAGGTATATATACCGCCCCGCGGCGTGTGCGGGGAGTGCTTCGTCGAGATGAAGGACTGGGTCGAGGTGGGGCCGAAGGGCGTTATCGGAACCTTTACCATTCTCCGCTTTGCCTTCATCGATCCGGAGACGGGACACCAGAAGCCGGTGCCGTATGGTTACGGCTTTATCAAGTTTGACGGCGCGGATACCCTGTTCCAGCATTACATCAGCGTTGAGGACGAGAAGAAAATCAAGGTCGGTGCCCGGGTCGAACCGGTGTTCTCAAAGAGCCCCAAGGGAAGCATACGGGACATCGAGTATTTTAAAGTCATAGATTGACAGCAGCAGCGGCATTCTATCAGCCGCCTGCGGCGGGGAGATTGCGATTATCCGTTTTCCGGGAGGAGTCACTGAAGGTTGAAATTAATCCGTCGAAGAGGATTTTGAAAATGACGGGGGCGGTGTGCGGCGGAATTAGCACCGGCACCGACAAGATCAGGAGCGGCTACGGCAACGGTGACTGCCTCTATTTTGATTTCGAGAACATGGTGTTCGCCGTGGCCGACGGCACGGAGCGCTTTCCCTGGGCGTCACGGGATCTTTTACAACGATTATCGGAAAGCCTTGCGAGTTCGGGTTCGCCTGACACGGCTGCCGGCTGGAAGGATCTGATAAACAGCGAGGTATACTCGGACCAGAAGTTCCAGCACAAGACGACCTTCAGCTGCGTCCATGTAAAACCTGATCCCGAGGGAGTTACCCTGGTTATTTCCCACGGCGGTGACAGCGCGGTGACGGTGATGAACAGCATCACCGGCGCGATTTGCCACCAGACCCCGCGCGACATGTATTTCGCGGGGAGAAGCAAGGAGATCGCGGATGTTAATGAATACCGGATGACGGACCGCGGCGGCAGGGTGCTTATCTCGAGTGACGGGTTTGACGATGTGTGGCAGTTCTGCATGCGACAGTCGCTCCTCGGCGGCGCGCGCGATGTTTTCGAGAGATACCCGCTGGAATCCATCTGCGAGATGATTCACGGGATACTGGAAGAGAACAGGGGAAGATTCGAACACGATGATATCGGGTTCATTATTCTGGACCCGTTCCGAATGGAGCGGATCGGGGGGACGGCGGTGCTCATTGGCGGGACACGGCCCCATGAGGAACAGCGGTATCTCTCGGAATATGCGTCAGGATCGCATGACCGGTGGATTTCCGGCGGGCAGTGGAGCGGTTGTATTGAAGAGCTTGAAGGGGCGGGGATACGGGCGCTGGGACGATAGGACGGCCCGGATAACCGGGACACGGCCCGGGGCAGACAGCGCAGGCCGGAGACCGGCGGGTGTAAATAATATTAATGGAGAGTTTTCCAAACCATGAACGAACGGAGCAAGAGTGACATCATCAACCTGAGGCGGAACCAGCTGACCAGGGCCGCATACAAGGTCGTCGGGCAGAAGGGGTACTACGATTTCACGATACGGGACATCGCCCGTGAAGCCGGTCTGTCAACGGGCCTGGTCCATTATTATTTCAAAAATAAAGAGGACCTCCTGCTGAACCTCTTGAAAGAGATCAACAAGAATATGCTGGTTCTCCTCAACCGGTCCATCAGTTCCGCTGACGATCCGCGGGAAAAATTGAATATCTTCATGAAACAGGCCTTTGATCTTGTTGAGAACGAGAAGGATTATTTTTATATCGTCATCGATTTCTGGACGCAGGTCAACAAAAACGACCGCATGAAGCGCGCGAATATCAAGCTTTTCAAAAGTTATCGCGACGAGATATCCAAGATACTCAAGGAAGGCATCGATAAGGGCGTATTCGTCAAGATGGAAATCGAATACACCTCCGCGGTTATCATATCCATAATCCAGGGACTTATTATTCAGTATGTGATTGATAATAATGCCTTTGATTACGAGGAATTCTCGAAAAAAGTGATGAAGCATGTCAATGACCTGGTATCCAAGAAGAAATAGGGGGCGGGATGGGGAAATGCAATGTCATCGAGTTGGTTGAATGGTCAACCGAATCATGATAAGAATAGCAACACGTTTTGATACATAATAACAAAGACTATGGGAAAGAGGGTTACCCTCGCAAGATTTTACATGTTTAACAGGAGGAAGCAATGGAGTTTGGATTTACTGAAGAACAATTGATGTTTCGAGAAACGGTGTATCGTTTTGCCAAGAAAGAAATCGCGCCGCTCGTCGAGCAGGCCGATCTGAAATCAGAGTTCTCGAAGGAAATATGGGGAAAACTGGGCGGCATGGGCCTGCTTGGACTGCCGTTCCCTGAAGAGCTGGGCGGCTCCGGTGCTGATGTCGTCACCTGCTGCCTGTCGGGCGAGGCCCTGGGCCATGCCGGCGTCGACCAGGGGCACCTGCTGGCCCTCGGCGCGCACACCTACCTCTGCACGGACACGCTGTACAAGCATGCCAACGATTCGCAGAAAAAGAAATATATACCGAAACTCGCCAGCGGCGAATGGATCGGCTGCATGGGCCTCACCGAGCCGGGCGCCGGATCGGACGCAGGGTCACTGCAGACTTCGGCCGTGAAAAAGGGCGACAAATGGATCCTCAACGGGTCAAAGACATTTATCACCAACGCGCCGGTCTGCGATGTGTGCGTGGTCTATGCAACCATCGATAAAAAGCTGAAACAGAATGGTATAACCGCCTTTATCGTGGAGAAAGGTTTTAAGGGTTTTTCCACGGGCGAGCCCTTCCATAAGATGGGGGTGCGGGCGTCCACCACATCTGAAGTGTTCCTGGACAACTGCGAAGTCCCGGAAGAGAACCTCCTCGGAGAGGTCGGCAAGGGGATGGAATACACGCATGAGACGCTGTCCTGGGACCGGAGCGCCCTTCTGGCCCCCTTCGTGGGCGGCATGCAGTTCGCCATCGAGGAGTGCACCAAGTACTCCCAGGAGCGGGTCCAGTTTGAAAAGCCGATAAACTCCTTCCAGGCGATCCAGCACAAGCTCGCTGATCTGAAAATAATCAAAGAGGCCGCACGGATGGCAGTGTACCGCGTTGCCCATGACAAGGACACAGGCAAGCCCCTCAACCATATGCACACCTCCATCGCGAAAGCGATAGTGGGCGACTGGGGCATGAAGGCGGCCAGCGATGCTGTCCAGATTTTCGGCGGCTACGGCTTCATCCATGATTACCCGATCGAGCGGTTCCTCCGCGACGCGAAGCTTGGCCAGATCGGCGGCGGTACCTCCGAGATACAGCGGTTTATCATATCCCGTATCCTGAGCTTCTTCTAGCAGCGGGCCCGGATAAGGAACTATCATACAACAGACAGGAGAAGACAACAATGAACTACGATATGACACCGGAACAATTATCCATAAAAGAGAACTTCGCGAAGTTCTGCGCCAAGGAGATCGAGCCGCGCGCCCAGATCCTTGACAAGGCTTCCCATGAAGACGTGGACAAGCTTATAAAAGAAAATATAAAGATGCTGGCCGACATCGGCTATCTCGGCATGGCCCATGATGAGGCCTACGGCGGGACAAGCCTTGACCTGATCAGCCAGGCGATAGCCGGAGAGGAAGTGGCCAAGGCGTGCGCCTCCACCTTCCTTTCCTGCGGGGCCTCCTGCGGGCTTTTTGGGGTCCCGGTCAAGCTCTTCGGCACCGAGGCGCAGAAAAAGAAATACCTCCCCGGCATCATCAAGGGAGAGATCATCGGCTGCTTCGGCCTCACCGAGCCGGAAGCCGGCTCCGACGCCGCCTCGATAAAGACCTCGGCGGTCAAGAAGGGCGACAAGTGGATCCTCAACGGGACCAAGACCTTCATCACCAACGCGACCATCGCCGATGTCGCCCTGGTATTCGCCTACAATGACCGGGAGAAAGGCCCCGGCGCCGGAGTGACCTGCTTCCTCGTCGACAGGGGGACGAAGGGTTTCTCCGTGGGCAAGCCCTTTGACAAGATGGGCTTTCGCGGCTCCCCCACGGCTGAATTGATCTTTGAAGACTGCGAAGTGCCGGAAAGCGCGGTCCTCGGCGAGGTGGGAAGGGGCTTCATCCAGGCGATGCAGACCCTGGAATACGGACGGATCGGCATGGCCACGGTGTGCCTCGGCATCGCAGCCAAGTGCCTTGACGTGGCAAACAAGTATTCGAAGGAGCGCAAGGCCTTCGGGAAGCCTATCAACAGGTTCCAGGAAATATCCTTCAAGCTCGCTGATATGATGATCATGTCCGACACGGCGCGGCTCCTCATCTGGCAGGCCGCCTGGGCGAAAGAAACGAAGAATCCCGAAGCGGCAATACTGGCCTCAGTGGCCAAGGTATGGGCCTCCGAAGCGGCGACGCAGATATCCAGCATGGCAGTGCAGGTGCATGGCGGGTACGGCTACATCAAGGAATTCCCTGTGGAGCGGCTCTACCGTGACGCGAAACTCGGCGAGATAGGCGAGGGGACCTCGGAGATACAGCGGGTGCTCATCGCCAAGGATTTGATTCGGAAGTTCGCATCATAGTGGGATGCAGGGGACGGCATGCCGTGCCCTGCAATGCGGCTCCCCGGGCCAGGGGAAATATTTTATACTAAAAGGAGATAATCATGGAATACGAACTCGGTAAATCTTACGATGAGATTAACATGGGTGACAAAGCATCTTTTTCGAAGACGATAACAGAAACGGACATCGCTCTTTTCGCCGCGATAACCGGCGACTTCAATCCAATGCATATGAACGAGGAGTTTGCGAAGAAGACCCCGTTTAAAACAAGGATCGCCCACGGAGGGCTTCCTCACGGTCTCATCGCCCCTGTGTGGGGGACAAAACTGCCGGGTCTTGGCACTATTGCACTTGAGATCAAGACGCGCTTCAAAGCTCCCACCTATCCCGGGGATACGATAACAGCGACCACCGAGGTTATCGAAAAGCTTGAGGAAAGGAAATGGATCAGGATGAAGCTGACATGGACAAACCAGAAAGGTGAAATCGTGGGAACGGGCGAAGGCCTGGTTATGCCGCCGCCGAAACTCAAATAATCGGAACAGATACAGAAGTGTATTACCTCTGCATATAGCTATTGAATAACAAATAAATATTCCTCCCCCGCCAAGGGGGAGGAATATTTAAAAATCCAGCCCATAAAATGCCCCACCCTGGGGCCGAACGTCGTTTGATCAAAATAAAACATACAATATATATAAAAAGTATAAAAATTTAATAAAAAAATTTACATTTTTGCTTGACTTGTTTTGTTAACATTTATTATTTGTAAATATTAACCTAATGTAAATAATTTCATTAAGTAAATATTTATAGTCTGTCATTCTGTAGGAATTCACGATGAATCTCGGATCGGTATTACGTAAACACAGGAAAGAGCTTAAGTTGACCATGAAGGAAGTGGCTGAAAAGGCCCGGATTTCCGAGGGATTTTTAAGCCAGGTGGAAAACAACGTCAACACTCCCTCCGTGGACACCCTCATGAACATCTGCAGCGCCATGGGGATCAACGCCGGGGACATCCTGAACCAGGTTGAACAGCAGATCAAGTTCGTGGTAATTCGCAAGAATGACTGGGGCGATATCGATGTGCCTCAATCCGGGTTCGCGACAAAGCGTTTCTTCCCTCCCGATAACCGTACTGTAATAGATACGGCGATACTCGTCATCAACCAGGGGAAATCTATCCCTGTGCGGAAGAACATACGGAACAGCCAGGAGCTGCTCTGCGTCATGAAGGGAAAGGTAGAGCTCGAGCTTGGCGATGAAACTATCATGCTTTCTGAAGGAGACTCGATTCACTACTGGTCCATTCCGGGAAAGGAGATGATCTTCGGCAAGAGCCCGATGTCGGTTGTCGTGTGGGTGGGTACTATTTAAATGCATCTAATAAAAGGTTATATAAAGATTCTTAAAAAAGAGGTGTTTCGTTTATGATTAAATTCAGTGACAAACAATTGGCAATTCCGAAATTGATGAGGCCGGTGTACCTGGTTACCGCCGGACAGTCAAAATTCGACAGGGCCTTCCCCGACAAGCGGACGGAAGAGCTCTGCGTCGACGCGCTCGTGCAGGCCGCAGAGATGATCAACCTGTCTCCAGCCGAGCTCAAGAGCTACATTCACACGTGCTACTACGGCCACTTTGCCGACCATTTCGGCGATCAGCTGCTCGGTGAAGCGCTCATCCACGACCGGCTCGGCCTGGATCCGCTTGGCAATGTCGGGGTAAAGACCGGCGGCGCTACCGGTGGCTCAACGCTCTGGGAGGGTCTCAAGGCTGTCGCGTCAGGCTATTCCAACTGCGTTCTCTGCATGGGCTGGGAGCGGATGGACGAGGTCCCCACGGACGAAGGCAACTTCTACATTTCCTGCGCTGCTGACAAGGACTGGGAAGGCCCCATGGGCCATATCTACACCGGGTACTATGCAGTCATGGCGCAGAAGTACTGGCAGGTCTTCGGCAAGCAGGAGGATTCCTTCCGGAAAACCATGGCGGAAATCGCCGTGAAACATCACGGCTACGCGCGCATGAACCCCTACGCCCAGGCCCCGATGAAGATAACGGTGGAGGATGTTCTGAATTCTCCAGTTGTGGCATATCCCCTGCGCGCCCTTGACTGCTGCGTCATGAGCGTTGGCGCGGCCTGCGGTATCCTCTGCGACGAGGAGACCGCGATGAAGCTCACGAAGAATTCGCCGCATAAGCCGCTGCGGATATGGGTCACCGCTGGATCGCACACCCTGCGTGCGGCAGACCGGCGGGACATGGAGATTCCGCTCCTGCCGAACGAGACCAAGGACCAGTACAAAGACCTCGGGAAAAAGTTCCCCGGCGGCGAGCGCTACCCGGGTTTCACCGGCTTCCTTGCGGCCCGCATGGCCGCCTATTACGCCTACAACCAGGTCGGCATCAAGGACCCGACGGAAGACCTTGACGTCATCGAGCTCCACGACGCCTTTACCATTAGCGACATCCAGACCTACGAGGACATAGGACTCCGTCCCTACGGCTACGGCCGCGACTATGTCGAATCGGGCGACTGCTATCACACGAACCCGAAGACCGGCAAACCGGGCAAGCTTCCGTCAAATCTTTCAGGCGGACTCATCGGCTGCATGCACTCCGTCGGCGCGACCGGCATCATGCAGGTGTTCGAACTCGCATGCCACCTGTGGAACAGGTGGGCCGAAGTACATAGCGACGAAAAGAGATGGAAGGCCTTTGGCCGTCAGAAGCCTTCGGACTGGACAGACCTTCAGGTGAAGGGCGCGAAACGGGCCCTGGCCATCAGTCACGCCGGTGTCGGTTCGCATGTGACGTGTACAATTCTGCAGAATCCTGATCATCTTATTAAAAAGGACGCATAGGAGGACTTACTATGAGCATGAGTGGACAAGTATCAGTTAAAGATAACAAGTATAAAATAAAAGGCGACTTTCACCACCTTGAGCTGGGCCAGCCGATTCGCAACGCGGACGATAACTGGCACCTCCTCGGGATAACCAATCCCCGGTTGCTGATTCACATGCATTCGTACGGCGGTGAGGCGATCTTTTTTGAGTCACTTTCGCAGGGCAAGCTCATGGCAACACGCTGCGACAATGGCAAATGCGAAAACAAGGGCTCGATCTATCAGCCGTTCAGGACCATCTGCCCGGATTGCCTGGTGAAGATGACCCCGTTTGACATGACCGAACTGGCCAAGAAAACCGCGAAAGTCCATACCTTTATGGTGTGCGAACGCTCCGGGGCCTTCAACCTGCTGGATAAGCCGATCAAGTTCATCAACATCGAATTTGACGGAGTTTGCACGATTCTATTCAGCTACCTGGCGGTCGGTGAACCTAAGATGGGCATGCGCGTGGTCCCAATCTTCCAGAAAAAGGATCCGACGTATACTATTCTTGACCTTGCATGGGTTCCCGAGGGAACCAAGGCAGATCAATTACCGAAGGGATTCTCTTTCTAGCATAGAGACCTCCATTTCCCCATAGGGGGGAAGTGAGTTTTATTCCCGGGTCTCCACATGGAGGCCCGGGGAACCTTAATACAAGGTTGGGAAAATTTGGAGGATAACAATGGATTTCTGGTTGAATGATGAACAAAAAATGCTCCGGTACAACGTCCGGGAATTCGCCGAAAAGGAGATAAAACCCAAGGCGCAGGAGCTTGATGAGAAAGAAGAATTCTCATATGATATAACAAAGAAGATGGCTGAGCTTGGCCTCTTCGGGATCTATGTTCCCGATAAATGGGGCGGAGCAGGCATGGACTACCTGTCGTATTGCGTCGCCGTAGAGGAGATATGCCGCATTGATGGTTCCCACGGCGCGACCGTGGCGGCTGCCAACTCCCTCGGCATCGGGCCGATTTATTATTATGGCAGCGATAAACAGAAGGAGGAGTGGCTCCCGAGGCTCTGCAAGGGCGAGATACTGGCTTCTTTCGGACTCACCGAGCCGGAGGCAGGCTCGGACGCGGGCGCGAGCAAGACCAACGCAAAGCTCGATAATGGACAGTGGGTCATTAATGGAAGCAAGATTTTCATAACCAACTCCACCAGCAAGATGGCCGGCATATGCACGGTCCAGGCCATTACCGGGAAAAAGCCGGATGGAAAGAACGAAGTGTCCTGTATCCTGGTCCCCAACGGCACGAAAGGCTATACCCAGAAAAAGATGACGAAGAAGATGATGTGGCGCGCGTCGGACACCGGCGAGCTCTACTTCGACGACTGCCGCGTGCCGGAGGAGAACCTCCTGGGCAAGCGGGGCGAGGGCTTTCACCAGATGCTCCAGACCCTGGACAACGGCCGTCTGGCCATTGCGGCCATGGGACTGGGCGGCGCGCAGGGAGCCTATGAGCTTGCAATGAAGTACGCCAAGGAGCGCAAGCAGTTCGGCAAGCCCATATCGACTTTTCAGGTCAATGCCTTCAAGCTGGCGGACATGGCCACAGAAATCGAGGCGGCGCGGAACTTGCTGTATAAAGCCTGCTACCTGAAGGACCAGAAAAAACCCTTCGGCAAAGAGGCTGCTATGGCGAAGCTGTACTGCTCCGAGGTTATGGGGCGCGTCGTCGATGAGGCTGTCCAGCTCCACGGCGGCTACGGCCTTATGAAGGAATACAATATCGAGCGCTTCTATCGTGATTACAAACTTCTCACCATCGGCGAGGGTACGTCGGAAGTGCAGAGGATTGTTATATCAAGAAAGATCGGATGCTATGATGAATAATGTGCATGAGGCGGGATTGCGTCTTATTGCCGACCAGCAATATAAATTCTGACAGCTTTATGCCACTATAAACCTCATGTCTGATATGGCGCACACCCTGCGCCATATTTTTTTACCTGGTCCACATCGAAATAAAACGTGATTTGATGCCGATAGTTATCGGTTACCGATAACTATCGGTTGAGTGTTACAATAAAGCATTCACCTATGATGTCTTATTACTGGTACGCGTCAACGAAACGGAACATAAACGCAAAAGAGACGTATCCTTCGATGCCGTGCTCGGTTAACCTGTCCCCCTCGAACCTGTTATAAGGAATCGCAGGATTATCTTCGTAATACAATTCCCGGTCTTGGGTCCCGATGTTGTAGCCGTATTTGACTCCGGCTTCAAGGCTGAGGGTGACGTAGTCGCCCAGGTTCAGGTTAACGCCGAAGGCGAGTCCCCCGTCAACGCCAAAAATACTGTATTTGTTATGTTCATAAAATGTTCCAAATCCATAATATGGATATGCTGGAATACCCATGACGGCCATATATGTTGATCCGGGGTAGTCGGTCCCAATGTAGAGCCTGTCGCTGCTTCCTCTGCGGTAGCTGAAGCCGATCTGCGGGCCGATCCAGAATTTAATATAGTCGTTTTTAACGGCCGCGAAGGCGAAGGTATGGCTCATGTACAATCCGTTGTAATCGATCTGTGAAAGAAAGTCGGCCCTGGACATGCCGCCGCCGATCTTCAGCCGGTAGCTGAAGTCGCTGTCGCAGGCGACGCAGGTATCGAAAATAAGTCCTGCCCTGAACCCGTAATTTGTAAGCCTCCCGCCGGTGTCTTCAAGTGAATTGCTCTTGACCTTGCGGTAGGATTCGCCGCCTGCGGCCTCGATATAGGCCCCGATTCCCAGGGCAAAAGCGCTGCGTATCGGAAACATGAACAGGATGGACGCAGCAATCATTACCGCGTAATTTTTATACATTCGCAAATCCTCCTGAGTAGTATGTTCATGTAGTAGACAGGACGATTATGGAAAAAGTTCTGAAATTTTAATTACATGAACGCAAAAAGGGGAAAGACTGAAATTGTCAATCCCCATCAGGTTTTAAGGTTTTGTTGCGGAAAGATTATTTACATGGTACCTTTATCAGATCCCACTGTGAAAAATGTATTGTTAATGTGAAACATGGTACCTGTCTTTCATGTATATAGCGTGAAAGGGAAAAAAATATGACAAAAAAATCAATTCCGGACCCCATGTAACAAAAAAATTATGTCCCCTGGTAAAAAATGCTTAAAGTATTTCAGAAAAAGCCGATCTGAATAACAGGGACAAATTCCGCAGTAATAAGGACAGTGACATGTTCGAGAACAGTAAAATGATGACGACCAATTACCTCCTGGAAAAGGGGCTCGATATCGAGTCGCTCAGGAGAAAGGTCATCGCCAACAATATGGCCAATGTTGACGTGCCTCATTTCAAAAGAAGCGAGGTCAATTTTGAGAGCGAATTGAAGCGTGCCATCATGGACAGGGAAGAGAAGGAGAACAAGCTCCCGGCCCTGATGACCGAAGAGCGGCACATCCCGTTTTTTGTGCCCCGGGACATCACGACAGTGCGGCCCAGGATAAACCTGGACTACAACTCAACCTCCCGGAACGACGGCAACAACGTGGACCCTGAAAAAGAGATGGTGGACGCGGCGAAAAACCTGATGCGGTACAACGCCTTTACCACGAGCCTTAACCATAACTTCAGGATGCTCAAATCGGTCATGAGATCGGCGTAAGGAGATAATCAATGGGAATGTTCGACAGCTTTAACATATCATCCACGGGGCTAACGGCTCAGCGGCTCCGCATGGACCTGATCAGCAACAACATAGCCAACGCGACCACCACGCGGACGCCCGAGGGCGGACCCTACTGCCGGAAGCGGGCGATCTTCGCGCCGGTGAATATACGGCCCAATTACAAGTCGCCCCTGGTGCCGGACCGGATCGAACACGGCATCGGCAAAGGCGTGCGGGTGGTGAAGATAGAGGACGACAAGGCGCCCTTCAGGCTTGTCTATGATCCGACGCACCCGGACGCCATAAAGACCGGCCCCAAGACCGGGTATGTCGAAATGCCGAACATCAACATCGTCACGGAAATGACGGACCTGATATCGGCATCGCGGTCCTATGAGGCCAACGTGCAGATGATCAACAACGAGAAGTCGATGTTCAATAAAGCCCTGGAAATCGGCCGGGGCGGGGTATAAGGAGGTAGGATATGTACCGGGAATTAGCGGCCAACACGGAGATACACGTTTCGCATAACATGTCGAAGCGCTTCCAGCTCAAGCGGGGGGAGCGGATATGGAACCATGTTAACGACCTCAATCTCAACTCGAAGATCGAGATGCGTTATGATACCGTAAAAGGAGTGCAGTGATGAATACCATAGGCGAAGGGCCCATAGGCCACATCGTGAACATGAAGACCACGAACCCTCTCCACTATAACAGCATGGAAAAGCGCGAACCGGGCTTTGATGACGTGTCGACATCTTTTGCGGATTCCCTCATGAAGGCGCTTGGAAAGGTCAATGATCTCCAGGTCAGCTCTGAGGACATGAACGAGAAGATGATCCACTCGCCGGAGTCTGTTGACATCCATACGGTAATGATCGCCATGCAGAAGGCGGAGGTTGCCATTAACTTCACCAAGGCCGTCAGGGACGAGGCCATCAGGGCCTACCGCGAGCTGATTAACCTGAGGTAATGAAAATAAACCCTGTCCCGGTGGAGGGTGATTTAGAATCAATCACCTCCACCCATCCAGGGCGGATGAAAAGATAAATTTTTTTCATTGTTTATCTTTTAAACCGGGGTTAAGGGGCGGAGCCCCTTAAAGAACAACACCACGAATCAATTAATTTTTATGTATATTTTTATTGATATTTTTAGAAAAATTAATTGACATTTTTTTTTGTCCTGATATGGTGTATTATGTCTCATTGTGTTTTGTTGTGTAGCGCATATCCGTAACGATTGCCGTTCCCCCATGGCGATCAGAGGAGGAACATACTATGGAATTCCTAAAAAAATTATTCGGCCAGATGAAGGAAGTTTTCGGAAAGCTGGACCGGACCAAAAAAATAATCATCGGCGTCGTGACCGGCGTGGTCGTGATCGCCTTTATTGTGCTCTTCTCCGTGTCGAGCGGCCAGCCGAATGTGGTGCTCTTTTCGGAGCTTTCAGCTGATGATTTCGGCCAGGTGACGAAAAAACTCGACGAGATGGGATACCACTACCAGGCGTCGGGGCAGACCAACATCATGGTGCGCCCCACTGAGCGTGAGGTCATCCTGACAAAACTGGCCCAGGAAAAGATGATCCCCAAGGGCATCCCGGGGTGGAAGCTTTTCGACATGACCAAGTGGACCGAAACCGAGCGCGAGCTTGACGTCAAGTACATGCGGGCGCTCCGGGACGAGATCAAGCGGCACATCGAGTCGCTCGCAAGCATCGACAAGGCTGACGTGGACATCGCCATGACCGAAGACAGCATCTACTCCGAAACGGAATCGCCATACACGGCCGCCGTGACCGTGCACCTGAAATCAGGCTATGAAAAGCTTTCCAAGAAAGAGATCAAGGGTATCATTTACCTGGTCTCGCGCGCTGTGGGTACCCGGCTGAAGCCGGAGAACGTCACGGTGACCGATGAGACCGGCACCATCATATCCGATTTCGATGACGAACTTGACAAGGCCAAGACCGAGTATACCATCCTCGAATACCGTCACAAGCTGGAGGAGCGGGCCCGCGTCAGGATGCTGAAGGACATCCGGGCCGGCCTGGAGCGGATCTATTCGGCTGACCGCATACAGATTCTCCGCCTCAACATGGAATTCAACTGGGACAAGATATCGGAAGAGCAGGAGGAGTATACTCCCATAGAGCTGGAGAAGGACAGATCCGGCAAAGCCGTACAATACCGAGGAAAATAAAGGATTCCCTTGTCATCTCCGAGAAGACCACCAGGGAAAAATTCCAGGGCCATGGCTGGAACCCGGAGGGACCGGCCGGCACCGAGGGTAATACGCCTCCGGGATACAAGGCCAGCGATGATCAGTTTGCAAAATACAGTAAAAAGGAAGATATAAAGAACCACGCGGTAAATAAAACCAACCGGAAAATTGACGACAGCCCTTTCAGCATCGATAAGGTTTCCGTGGCCATCGCCATAGACGGACAGCAGAACCTGCCGAAGCTTCCCAACGGCGATTATGACCTGGATCCGACGAAGGAGCCGGTCCAGGCGTCGCTTACGCAGGAAGAACTGAAGAAAGCCGAAAATATCGTAAAGAAATCGATCAACTTCAACGAGGGCCGGGGCGACCAGGTCGCCGTGGAGAACATCATGTTCGACCGGAGCAAGTACTGGGAATCGCTCCGGGCCGAATTCAGGAAGAAAGAACAGATCAAAAAGATACTCCTTGCCGCCCTTATCGGGGTCATCGTCCTCTTTGTCGGATTCATCCTGTTCCGGGCCGTATCCAAGGAACTGGAGCGGCGCCGGCGGGCCAAGGAAGAGGCCCTTGCCCTGGAGCAGCAGCGGATGAGGGAGGCGGCCCTGCGGGCCGCGGAGGAGGAGGGGATCGACGTGGAGCTCTCCCTGGAGGAACGGGCGCGCCTGGAGCTGCAGGAAAACGCCATCAACCTGGCCCGGGAAAGGCCGGACGACGTGGCCCAGCTCCTGCGCACCTGGCTGGCCGAGGAATAGTCATTGCGGGCCACCCGCCTATCGGGGTGGCCCAATTTTGGTTTGACTTTCATATATTAATAATGTTATTTATATATACAGGCCGATAATTAATATGGTTACAATCCGCCATATTAGGGTGGGGTGCAATAATACCTGGATCCACCTGAGCAGTAGGATGGAATAACTGATGCTTCAATCGAAAAAGTCACAATTGACGGGGCGGCAGAAGGCGGCGATTTTTCTGGTTTCCCTGGGGTCCGAGGTGTCTTCGGAGATATTCAAGCACCTCCGGGAAGACGAAATCGAGCAGCTGACCTTCGAGATAGCCCGCCTGGACCGGATCGAGCCGGAAGACCGGGACAAGGTTCTCCAGGAGTTCCAGGAAATGATGATGGCCCAGGAATTCATCCAGAACGGCGGCATCGATTACGCCCGGGACGTGCTGGAGCGGGCCCTGGGAACCCAGAAGGCCATCGACATCGTGAACCGGCTCACGTCGTCTCTCCAGGTGAGGCCCTTTGACTTCATACGGCGCACCGACCCGAGCCATCTCCTGAACTTCATACAGGGGGAGCACCCCCAGACCATCGCCCTTATCCTGGCATACCTTGACCCGCAGAAGGCGGCCCTGATACTCGGTGGCCTGCCGCACCAGATACAGGCGGACGTCGCCAAGCGGATAGCGCAGATGGACCGCACCTCGCCGGACGTTCTCCGCGAGGTCGAGCGCGTCCTCGAGCGGAAGCTCTCCACCCTGGCCAGCGAGGATTTCACCTCCGCCGGCGGCATTGACTCCATCGTCGAGGTCCTGAACAACGTTGACCGCGGTACTGAAAAGATCATCATCGAGGCCCTGGAGGAGGAAGACCCGGAGCTGGCGGAGGAGATCAAGAAGCGGATGTTCGTGTTCGAGGACATCGTGCTGCTTGACGACCGGTCGATCCAGAAGGTGCTCCGCGAGGTCGATACGCAGGACCTGGCCAAGGCGCTCAAGGGCGTCGACGCCGAGGTGCAGGAGAAGATCTACCGGAACATGTCGAAGCGGGCGTCAGCGCTGCTCCGCGAGGACATGGATTTCATGGGGCCGATCCGGCTGCGTGACGTTGAGGAATCGCAGCAGAAAATCGTTAACATCATACAGGAAGCTTGAGGAATCCGGCGACATCATCGTGGCGCGCGCCGGTGAGGAGGAGCTGGTTGTCTAAGCTTAGTATTCAAACCTGGCGAGATCCGCCAGATGAACATGCCCAAGCAGATCGAGCTGCCGTCGAAGTATCAGAAGAACCTGATCGAGACCGAGGACTTCAAGGAGTTCGAGGTCGACGACGAGGGCAACCCGATAGACGTTTACCAGGGGCCGTCCATCGAGGAGATGGAGGCCGAGCTCGAGCGCTACCGCCGCGAGACCGAGGAAGAAGTCAAGGACATGCTCGAGCAGGCCCGGAGCCGGGCCAAGCAGATAGAGGAGGAGGGCCGGCAGGCCGCGTTCAACGAACTCCAGTCGTCCAAGGAGCAGATCAACCTGGAGATGGAGCGCCTCAAGGTCGAGTCCGAGCGGGAGATCGAGCGCGGCAAGTTCGAGGCGGAAAAGATGATCAAGGAGGCCGAGCTCAAGGTCTCCGAGATCGAGCACGAGGCGTACAAAAAGGGATACGACGCCGGCCGCGAGGAAGGATACAAGGAAGGCCAGGCCGAGGTCATGCGCCTCATCGACCGCCTGGGCACCATCGTTTCCACGGCAGTCGATATCCGCGACGATATCATCAAGTCCTCGGAGAAGCTCATGACGGAGATGATCCTGATGATCGCGCGCAAGGTCATCAAGGACGAGATCGTGGAACGCCGCGAGGTCGTCATCAACAATATCAAGGAAGCGATCAAGCGGGTCAAGGACCGCGACCGGATCGACATACGGGTCAATTTCGCCGACCTGGACATGACCACGGCGCACAAGGACGAGCTGATCAAGATGATGGAATCACTGAAGAAAGTCAACATATACGAGGATTCGCGGGTCGAGCGCGGCGGCTGCATCATCGAAACCGACGTCGGCGCAATCGACGCCAAGATCTCGACGCAGCTTGACGCGATCGAAGAAGCGATCAGGAGCACAACGGCAATATAGAAATGAGATACGCTCGCGATTGCGGGCGTTTTCAAATATCGACGAATGAGACATAACGTATGATACAGGATACTCCCACATGAAAAGATCGATATCCTTTCCAAGTACAAGGATATCATCGACGAGCTGGATCTCATCAAGTACACCGGCAAGGTGGAGCGCGTGGTGGGCCTTACCATCGAGTCCATCGGGCCCGACGTGGAGTACGGCGAGCTCTGCAAGATACGGCTCGACCGCGGCGGGTATCTCTTCGCCGAGGTTGTGGGGTTCAACAAGAACCGCGTTATGCTGATGCCCATCGGCGACATGAAGGGGATCGTCCCCGGGGCCGACGTCATCGCCGCCGGCACGGCCCTCATGGTGCCCGTTGGAGAGGAACTCCTCGGCAGGGTCATATCCGGCGTCGGTACCCCGCTGGACGGGAAGGGCGAGATTTACACGAAGAACCGGTATCCCGTGACGAGCGAGCCGATCAATCCGCTCGAGCGCACGGTCATCGACCGGCCGCTGTCAGTCGGCATCAGGGCCATCGACGGCCTTAACACCGTCGGCCGCGGGCAGCGCATCGGCATCTTCTCAGGCTCCGGCGTCGGCAAGTCGACGCTCATCGCCATGATATCCCGCTACACGGACGCGGACGTGAACGTGGTCGCGCTCATCGGCGAGCGCGGCCGCGAGGTGAAGGATTTCGTGGAGAAGGAGCTCGGTCCCGAGGGGCTGCGCAAATCCGTCGTGGTGGTGGCGACGTCCAACCAGCCGGCCATGATGCGGATTCGCGGCGCCTACCTGGCCCATGCCATCGCAGAGTATTTCCGGGACCAGGGGAAGCACGTTAACCTGTTGATGGATTCCGTCACGCGGTTCAGCATGGCCCAGCGGGAAGTGGGCATCGCCGCGGGTGAGCCGTCATCGATGCGGGGATATCCGCCGTCGACTTTTTCTCTCATGGCAAAGCTCATGGAGCGGGCCGGAACAATAGCCACCGGGGGCAGCATCACCGGCTTCTATGCGGTCCTGGTGGAGGCCGACGACATGAATGAGCCGATCGCTGACCACGCCCGGAGCATCCTGGACGGCCACATCGTGCTGGAGCGCCGTCTGGCGCACAAGGGGCATTACCCGGCCATCGACGTGCTTCAGTCCATATCCCGGTGCATGAAGGACGTGGTCACGCCGGAGCACAACGCGGCGGCCAACAAGTTCCGGGAGCTCCTGGCGGCGTACACCGAGCACGAGGACGAGATTAGCCTGGGCGCCTATGCCCGCGGATCGGTCCCGGCGGTTGACCGCGCCCTGGAGATGATGGACCAGATGAACGCCTTTCTCCGCCAGGGGATCTATGAACAGGATTATTTTGACGATATAACGAAGAGGCTGGTAGATATGTTCGCGGAGCGCAGGGCCCCGGTACGGCCGGAAATCATCACGAGGACGCCGGCCTTCGCGAAGATCATACGGTAGACACCCCGATTTATTACGAGGCGGAGGCATAAGTCTCCCCTCCATTGATGGGAGAAGGGACGATGACTGACGAGGCCGGAGGAAATAGCGAATGAAAAAATTCAAATTCAAACTGCAGACACTTCTCGATATCCGGGAGGCCCGGGAGCGCGAGATACAGTACGAACTGGCACGGATAATCAGCATCCAGAACCGGGAGCGCGAAAAGCAGGCAGATCTGAGGCGGCGCATCGACGAGCAAAAGTCCATCTTCGGCGACAAGCTGAAACGGGGGGCCTATTCGGCGAACGAGGCGATCCTGTTCGAACGTTTCGTCGATGTTTCCCTCCGGGCCATAGACAAGGCGGAAGAACGGATCAAGGGCATGGAACCGCAGATCCAGGAAGTGCGGGTGCGCCTGGTTGAGGCGTCCCGTGCGCGCAAGGTCGTGGAAAAGCTTCGGGAACGCAAGCGTGTGCAGCACACCTACGAGGTGAACCGGGAGCTCAACAAGGAAAACGATGAGACGAACCAGAAGATATATGCGATGAGAAAAAAGGAAACCGCGTAGGTATGCCATGATAGACAACATGTTCACTGTCATGAAACGCATCAACGAGATCAGGGGACGCTTCGGCCTCAACCAGCGGCGCGAGGCGGGGAAGGCGGCGGCGCAGCAGGCCGGGCCGGCCTACCAGGAGTATCAGGACAGGGCAGTCCGGGCAGGCAAAACCGATAGGACCGGGACGCCGGACAGCAGCATTGCCGGTATCAAGGGGAATACCGTCGAGGAGATACGGAAACTCGCCGATCATTACGCGGCGAAAAACCACGTTCCGCCGGCGCTGGTCAAGGCTGTCATCGAGGCCGAGTCAAACTTCAATCCCCGCGCGGTATCGCCGAAAGGGGCCAAGGGCCTGATGCAGCTCATGCCGTCTGTCATCAAGGACCTGGGCGTGCAGAATCCCTTCGACCCCAACGAGAACATTGACGCGGGCGTTTCCCTGCTGAAAGATCTTCTCCGTGAATACAACGGGGACTATTCGAAGGCCCTGGCGGCGTACAATGCCGGCAGGCGCGCGGTGAATGAAAAGGGCGGGATGCCGGATTTTCCGGAGACCCGTGAATACGTAAAAAAAGTCATTGATTCATATTTAAAGAACAGCGAGTGAAACGCGGCAGGGGACCGATCATGCCTGCGGGAGGAGACAAATGAGAAATATATCGAACAGGGCGAAAATCATATACCTGCTGATGCTGATACTTTTCATATCGGCTTTCGGCGTTTTCTGGATGGATTACATCGGACTATTCAACATATCCGGGTATATCAACCGCTTTAAAGGAGAGCCGACCCTGGTGACCGAGGCCAAGGATGATGAGCCGTCCCTGGTGGAGCGGGAGGAATTCGAGAAGGAAAAGCAGAAGTTCTCGGAGCGGATCGAAGACCTGGACAAGCGGGAGGCCCTCATCGCCGAGAAGGAAAAGGAGATGGATTCCCAGAAGGAGAAAATCGAGGAAATCAGGAAGGGCCTTGACCTGGAGAAAAAGAAACTGGACCAGGAGAAGAACCGTTATTCCGGCTATAAAAAGAACGTGAAGGTCCTGGCCAACAAGATGGTGAACATGCCGCCGGAGAGCTCGGTGGATATCATGCTCAACTGGGAGGACCCGCTGATCATCGACGTCCTCAGGCAGATAGACGCCGACGCCCAGGACGTCGGGCGGACCAGCATAACGCCGTACATTATCCAGCTCATGTCGGCGAAAAAGTCGGAACGGGCGAGCCGTATCATGTATCTGATGACGCAGATCTGATTCGCCGGGCACTGATAGAGGGGCGTCCTCCTTAAATTTTGTAAATAAAAACTTGACAAGTGTCTGACTCATCGCTTTAATTATGTATCCATGGATGCTGTAGTGATGCAATTCGATGTTTCCGCTGAAGAGAACCATACCTTTATAACGCGGTATAACGTCAATCATAAACCACGGGTGGCGGGATGAGCGAGAAAGACGACGGCAGAGAAAAAGAACGGGAACTGGGGAGTTTCGATTTAAATATCATCAACATCATGACCCACCTGTACCGGAGCGGGGCGGTCGAAGATGAGGTGATGGAAACCCTGCGGATGCTGAATTTCGAGTACCATACCCTCCTTGACAAGAACAGCATCCTTGAAGAAAAAGTCAATATTGACTGGAAGACGAATCTCCTCAAGTACCGGGACGATTACCTGACCATGATAATAAAGTCCGCTTCCCGGACCCTTGACATCATACCGAGCGACAAGTACAAGATCACCTATGTGCGCTTCGATATCGATAATTTTTCGAAGCTCAACAACCGATTCGGCCATGACAAGGGAGACGTCGTCCTGGTCGATCTGGCTGACATTCTGAAGGCCCACTCGCGTCCCACCGACTACCTGATTCGCTTCGGCGGCGAGGAATTCGACGTTCTCCTCCCTTCTACGGATCTGAAGGGCGGCGTGACCTATCTGGACAAGATGTTCAGGTTCTTCAAGAAACTGGAATACAACTTCGACAACACTGATGTCGCCATTACCATCAGCGCCGGTATCGCGGTGTTTGCCATGGACTTCGGCAGGCTGAAACGCATCAATCCCGCTGCCACCAAGGACGAATACCTCAAGCTGCAGAAGGCGGCCGATGACGCCCTCTACGACGCCAAACTTTCCGGCAAGAACCAGTACAAGATTTATAACGACAAGATAGATTACAAGGAGATCCGCGAAAAGTACACGGAGAAGAGCGGCCGCGCCTAGTCTCCGGCATTTTCCTTCAGTGTCGAGTGTTCATTGATCAGTCCCAGAATTTCCCTCCTGCCATCCCCCGATTTCGCGGAACTGATGAACAGTGAGTCGCGCGATAAGCCCAGGGCTTCGCTGATCTGGCGTACCCGCTGGGCCTGCTGGTTCCGCGAGAGCTTATCGCATTTTGTCAGGGTTATGGCCGCCGGCACGCGGTGGTCCGCCAGGAGTGAGAGTAACTCAGCCTCAAAATCGTCGGGAGTCCTCCTTATATCGATAAGGAGAAAAGCAAGCTTCAGGTTGCTGCGCGTGGTGATGTATTTTCTGATGAGTGGCAGAAAGGCCTTTCTCATTTCCAGGGGGAGCTTCGCGTAGCCGAAGCCGGGAAGATCGGCGATGGATATGACGTTGTTGAGGACAAAGAAGTTTACGGTTTTCGTCACGCCCGGTCTTGAACCGGTCTTGACCAGGTCCTTCTTCTTCATCAGCATGTTGATGAGGGACGATTTCCCCACGTTGGACCGCCCGAGAAAGGCGAACTCGGGGTAGTGATATTTCGGGAACTGCGACGGGGCAGTGCAGCTTTTCAGGAAATGGACTTCGTGTATTTTCATGGAGTGAGCACCCGTTCCATCAGTATTGCGTCCGCGTCATCATAATAACTTCTGCGGCGGCCGGTTTCATTAAAGCCGTTCCACAGGTAGAACTTCTGCGCGGCGGTATTCAGCGAACTCACCTCGAGAAGAATTTTGACGGGCTCATGGACTGCCCGGGTATCGCTGATAATGCGTTCCAGCAGCAGCGTGCCCAGACCCCGGAGGCGGCGATCCTTCCTGATGCCGATATTGTTGAGCTGGATCTCGTCGGCAACGATCCATGCCACGGCGAAGCCGATGACTTCGCCGTTTTCTTCGACGACAAAGACCCGGGAAAAAGCAAGGCCCAGCTCATCGGCAAACTGCCTGAGGCTCCAGCGTGCGTGCCCTTCACGTTCGATGGCGGCAATGGCTTCGAGATCGCCGGCGGCTGCTTTCCTGACCGACGTCACTTGTCCTTCGGCACCGGGTCGCGCTTCTCGAGAAAGGCGGTGACACCTTCCCGCTTGTTATCGGTTTCGCACAGCGAACCGAAAGCGTCGCGTTCCATCTTCAGCGCGGCATTGAATTCCATGGTGATCCCTTTCCGGATGACATCCATGGCGGCCTTTATCGCCGGCCTTCCGCGGAGGGCGATGGCCGCCGCGAGCTTCTTCGCTTCTGCCAGGACTTCACCCTTGGGCGTGCAGCGGTTGACGATGCCGTATTCAGCCGCCTGTTTTCCGCTGATGAAATTCCCGGAAAGGATCAGCTCATAGGCCCTGCCGGTACCGAAGAGCCGCGGGGAGCGCTGCGTTCCGCCGAACCCGGGGATTATGCCGAGCTTGATCTCGGGGAGCCCCATCTGGGCCGATTCATCGACGAGGCGTATGTGACAGGCCAGCGCAACTTCGGTGCCGCCTCCCAGTGCGTAGCCGTTGATGGCGGCAATGAAGGGCTTGTCAGCGTTCTCGATCAGGTTCAGCAGTTCCTGTCCTGCCTTCAGCCAGTCGCTTCCCGCCTGCCGGGTGTTGAGGTTCGTGAATTCAGTGATATCTGCCCCGGCGATGAAGGCCTTGCCTTCGCCGGTGAACACGACGACGCGGACCGCGTCATCCTTGAGCGCTTTTTCCACGGCCTCACGTATGTCCTTGATGACCGGGGTGCTGAGTGCGTTCATGGGCGGCTTGTTGATGGTCATCAGGGCGACTCCCTGCCCGTCCACGGTATAGCTGCATGTTGACATGATTGGCTCCTTACATTTAAATAAATTGTTCATCGCCGAAGATTGGGATGAACTGGAAGATCCGGATTAATGCTGAAAAGTTTTTGATCATCGGTGATTTTTGTAAACTACTTTTTAAGTAGTCAGGATGGTTAAAATGTTGCTGGGAATAAACTAAAAGGTTGCCCCGGCATTATTATTGATGAACCTTGTGCCGGCCACTGAAGAATGGCTGGCTGATAAAGGGCACTAAAATTGCGGCTCTTCGCCAGTAGGGCCGTGAAAATACTTCACCAGAGTCACCTGGTTGCCCGACTCATTGAAGTTCATCATGTCGAAGGCCCTTCGGGCTATCATCAGGCCGCGGCCATGGGTGAGAAGCTGCCGGTTGACATTGTCCGGCGACATGCCCATAATGCTGCGGTGGTCAAAGCCTTTTCCCTCATCGGATACGCGGTACGCAACCATCGAAGGCGTAAGGGAATACTCGATCTTTACCTTTTTACCGCTGTAAAGGAGGTTTTTCTGGCGCTCGCGGACAAATTGAAGATATGCGTGACCGGCCACGAACCCGGTTTTTTCGCTGAACTGTATATCGAGGTTTCCATGCTCGATGGCGTTGATGATCACTTCAAGGAGACCGGTTTTGACCGCCTGAATGCCTGCCTGTTCCATGAACTTGCCCAGGTTTTTAATGAGGCGCTGGCTGAGAAGCTCCGCATGGCTGAAGTTATTGTCGATGTAGTACACCTGGCGTTCGGTGTCCACCAGATTCATGATAATGTCATCGGTTACCGGTGAAGCGGTCCCGAAGATATTCGCTTTCCCGTCAGATACAACATATTCAAGTTTTACGGACAGACTGACCGGGTCGCCGCCGTACTTGGGCATGAAATCACCCCTGAAGGACAGGGAGTTTGTTTCCTTCCCGAGTCCCAGGAGGTATTCTTCGTAAATCTGCCGGAACATGTCGGTCTCTTTTCCAACTACGCGGTCGATGTAATCGAGGAAACTGTTGGAGAGTACATCGCCGGGATCGTAACCGAGGTGTTTTTTTATGGCACTGTTGACGGTTGCGAAGCGGAATTGTTCATCAAGATTGAAAATGAGGTCATTGGAGCTGTTGAGGATCTGGAGATATTTCTTCTGGGTCTCCTCGACCTGGAGCCTCATCGCGTTGATCCGGTCTGCAAGTCCCAGGGAGAGGAGAATGACCATGGCCACCCATCCCGCCTGCATGCTGTAGTTGGTTATTATGTTTTCCGGAATGAGGCCGTAGGTTTTCAGGATATAGAGTATCACGCCGAGAATCAGTATGCTGACCGCGGCAAGGAATGACCTGGCGGTCCGTGATTTTTTCACAAGGGAGAGGATCAGCAGAATAACGATGTTGTAGAACATGCTGGCAAGGGTTATGGCCGTTGTCGTTATTATGCTGAAGCGGTAATTCTGTATGATGATGGTTGAGATGCCGGATGCGAGTCCCAGGAAGATAAAGATCCTGACGGCAATATCGGCCCGCGGCATCTGCTTCCTTAAATCCACGTAATATCTCCCGAACTGCAGAAAGAAGGCATAGGTCAAACCTATCATGAACGGGTTATTGTACCGTTCCCACCAGGGATTGTCCGGCCAGAGATGCTGGTATGAAACGCCGTTAAGTCCCATGGCGAGGAAGAGCATGGCGGCGATGGACATCATGTAATAGAGATAACCGATATCCTTTATGGAAAAGAAGAGGATGAGATGGTACAGGAGCATCACAAGGAGAATGCCGTAAAACATCCAGAGAAAGGCGGATTCCTGTTCATTCCTGAACTCAAATGTTTTCGGGGAATACAGATCCAGGTCAATGATGAGAGCGCTGTCTGTCCGGAAGCGCAGGTAACAGGTCAGTTCCTGGCGAGCCTTCAGCAGTATTGGGAAAACAAAGGTCCGGTAGTTCATCGGTCTCTGCGAAAAGCGGTAGCTATGCCCGGTTCTTGTTGTCAACGGGGCCCTGCCATCGTCGGTGTAACAGTCAATATAGCTTACCAGGGGGTAGTTCTGGTTTAGATAGCATTCCATCTCGCCGGCGGTATTATTTTTCACTTTGAAGCGCACCCAGTACACCGCGGTAGTGAATCCGAAGCCGAGAGATTCCTTGTTGGATCTCAACCAGCGCAATGGCCAGCCGTTCTTTTCAAGCAGCGCGCTCCCGCGAATATCATCGATGGTCAGGCTCCCGGCCGGGTCAGGCAGGTATTCGATATGGGGACCGAGGGTTATGCTCCTGAAGTCCCGGTCCACAACAATCGTCCCGGCCGACGCACCGATGGTAACAAGAAGGAACAGGATAAGCGCTGAAAGCTTCATGCCGGGGAAACAGCCTCCATGATATGATCTCCGGATATGCGGCCGACCCGCGCGGTCGGTGATGGTTGCTTTATAGTACTGCTGTTATTTGGCTTATTGTCAATGATAAAAAGGGGGGCAGCAAGAGGCCTGGTCTCAAGTATCAGGAATGAAAATATATAATAATAATTCGGGATACGTATCAGCCTTTGAAGATAAAATAAACAGCGCCCAGGAGACAGAAGCCCGCCCAGAGGTAGTTCAGCCTGATCGCTTCCTTCATGTAAATAAGGGCAAAGGGCACGAATACTGATAAGGTGATCACCTCCTGGAGAATTTTGAGTTGCGGCAGACTCATCGTGGTGTACCCGATCCTGTTTGCCGGCACCTGCACCATGTATTCAAAAAGTGCTATGCCCCAGCTGGCGAAGGCGGCGATGTACCATGCGGAATTGTTCAGGTTCTTCAGGTGGGAATACCACGCGAAGGTCATGAAGATGTTGGAAATGGTGAGAAGTATGATTGTTTTTGCGATTACAGGCATTTTGCGCTCCGGAAACATGCTATAGGTTGAATGAAATATCTGCCCATCAAAAATCAAGGAAATTTTTAAAATAGTAGTGACAATTGATATATTTCGGGATAGAGTTATAAAGGATTGCGTATAACATGCAAAAACAAGTGTCTTTTTTCAATAACTATATCTTCCGCCTCAATGTGGACGAATTGCTTTTTGATATCTTCCTCCTTGTCTACGCGGAATTTTTTCTGTACAGGTTCGTCACGGACGGGAAGTGGTTCGTGCAGGTCCTCTCCATGGAAATGCTCCTTGTCGGTGGCATCTTCATCGATTTCTTCATCATATGGTACATTGGTCTGGTCCTCAGGGAATACCTGGGCTATTACAAGAAGGTATTTATCTTTGTGCTTTATGGAATCGCGGCTCTCTGGATCGTCATTGCTCTCCATCTGGGCGTGATCATGAATGTCTTCGATATTTTCGGGAAGCAGGATTTTATTGTCATGTCCGTGTTCGGGTACCTTCTGGTCATGGCGGGCATCGGCGGCGGCATCGTCTTTGCCGGCACGGAAGTGCAGCGGCGTAACGGGACCCCGGTTGCGGCGGTACGTGCCCGGGCGTTAAAGATAATGGTCCCCTTCGGCATGTGGGCTATGAATATCTATATCATTTACCATCTCCTCGCCGCCCTGTATATGAAAAACCTACTTGTGGGTGCCATTCTCTGGGTGGTGCTGACAGGTATGGAGTTCGGGATCTTCTGGCTGATAGAAAGGCGGATACGGGGAAACGCCGCGGCGCCGGTCGCCGCCGCACCGGGCAGGTTTGATCGGCTATTCGGAAAATTCATTTTTCCCGTCATTGTCGTAACGCTTCTCTGCCTGTGGGATGAGATTTTCCTCTGGGGCAGCATCACGAGGGCGCTGAACCATAAGGATACACTTTCAGCGGCCGGCACCATCGGATATCTCACCCTGGCCGGTATCATTCCGATGCGGATCATCCTCGTTTTCCAGCCTCCCCTGAACCTGGTCAACGCGGCGCTTGGTGCCGGCAGCATCGGATATTTCCTCTATTCCGTGGTCATGCTCCTGAAAAACGTCTTCGGTTGAAAAACTGAAAATAATGGCTTGAAATAAATTGCGCGGCGATAACAGTGACAGATAAAGAGGCAGCACATGTCTGATGAAATATATTACCGGCTCAGGGACATTCTCGATTCCCTGCCCCACGGTTTCCCTCCAACATCTGACGGTCTTGAAATCAGGATTTTGAAAAAAATATTTACCGAAGAAGAGGCCGCTGTCACCGCCAGGATGAAATTGAAATTCGAGAACGCCGACGCCATGGCGGAACGAACCGGCATTGACGCGCAATACCTGAAGATGATCCTCCCCCGGATGGCGAACCAGGGACAGATCTTCGGTGTCACCGTCGGGGGTATCCCCATCTACAGGCTGGCTCCCTTCGTCTTCGGAATATACGAATGGCAGCTCCACCGTCTTGACCGGGAGCTGGTTGAGATGGTGCGGGAGTACTTCAGCCGTGATTTCGGTGAAGAATTTTACAGTCACAAGCCCTCACTCCTGAGAGTCGTGCCCATTGAGGAGAATATTCCCGTGGAATCCGAGGTCAAGCCCTATGAAAGTCTGCGAAGGATGATCGAGAAGGCCGGATCGTGGGCAGTTGGTGAATGCGTATGCAAGAAGGAAAAAAGGGTCCTCGGCGAGGGTTGTGATAAACCCCTCGAGGTCTGCCTGGCCATTGCGCCGGTGGAAAACATATTCAACGATCACTTCTGGGGAAAGGCCATCACAAAGGAACGGGCCCTTGAAATTCTTAAAAGTGCGGACGACGCCGGCCTGGTCCACCTGACCTCCAATACCCGGGACGGGAACCTCTTTATCTGCAACTGCTGCGGGTGCTGCTGCAGCATCCTGCGCGGCATAAATGACCTGGACCAGCACAACTGCGTGGCGCGCTCTCACTATGTATCGGTGGTGGACGCGGCCGGCTGCACGGCATGCGGCTTATGCAGGGACCGCTGCCAGGTGAGGGCCATCGATATAGAGGACGTAGCCGCTGTGAATGACCGGTGCATCGGCTGCGGACTCTGCGTGTCACGATGCCCGACCGGCGCCATGCGGCTAAAGCGTCGGGACGAGCAGGAGATCGAGTTCATTCCCCGGGATGAACGGGACTGGATGAGAAAACGCGCATCCTCGCGCGGGCGGAACGATTACAAGTCGCTCCTTAAATGACCCTGTCCTGAAGCCATTGCCCCAATACTGTGTCCTCCGGCAACGCCTCCGGGACTGATCGCAAAAAAATAGTTGCATTAAAACATAACAGTGTTATGTTTGGCAGGTAATTCTGATATTACCAGTGAGGTGCACCATGGAAGAAGATGTATATTACCGGCTGAGGGACATGCTTGATAAAATGCCCAACGGCTATCCGCCGACCAGCGACGGACTTGAGATTAAAATACTCAAAAAGATTTATACCGAGGAAGAGGCGGAAATCGCCACAAAGATGCGGATGAAGTTCGAGACCGCCGACGCCATGGCGGAACGGACAGGCCTTGACGCAGATTACCTTAAAACGATGCTTCCCCAAATGGCTAACCAGGGACAGATCTTCGGCGTCACCATCGGCGGGGCCAAGATATACAAACTGCCGCCCTTTGTTTTCGGCATCTATGAGTGGCAGGTGTACCGCCTGGACCGCGAACTGGTGGAAATGGTGGAGGAATATTTCCGGAGGGACTTCGGCAACGATATTCTACAGCCAGAGCCCGGCACTGTTGAAGGTCGTTCCCATAGAAAAAGAGATCCCCGCCGGATCCGTCATTGAGCCCTACGAGAGCGTGTCAAGCCTGATCGAGAAGGCAAAGTCATGGGCCGTCGGCGACTGCGTGTGCAAGAAGGAAAAGATGATACTCGGTGAAAAGTGTGACAACCCCATGGAGGTGTGCATGGCTCTCTCACCGCTGGAGAACATGTTCGACGACTACTTCTGGGGAAGGCCGATCACCAAGGAGGAGGCCTATGCTGTGTTAAAGAAGGCCGAAGATTCCGGCCTTGTCCACATGACTTCCAATACCAGAGAAGGGCATATCTACATCTGCAACTGCTGCGGCTGCTGCTGCGGTATCCTCCGGGGCCTGAACGAGCTCGGGCTGGACACGGCCCTGGCGCGCTCCAATTACCGGGCCGTCGTGGACGCGGACCTCTGCACCGCCTGCGGCGCCTGCCTTGACCGGTGCCAGGTGAAGGGGGTCATCGAGATGGGCGATACCGCTGTGATCAGCGGGCATTGCATCGGGTGCGGCCTCTGCGTGTCATCCTGCCCCGTGGAAGCGATAAAAATGGCAAGAAAAGAGGACGCCGAAATCGAATATGTGCCGATAGATGAAAAAGAGTGGAATAGAAAACGGGCGGAGGCCCGCGGCAGGGACGATTACAAGGACCTGCTGAAATAAACCGAAACCAGTCCCCGGCAGAAGCGGGACGCAGCAGGAATGCAATATGCGTTTAAAAAAACTGATCAGGATTTTGCATGGAAGGGGCGCACTGCCTTATCTTGTAACTGACCTGGTGAATGTGCGGTACCTCACCGGTTTCACCGGAACCTACGCGAGCCTGGTAATAGGCAGCAACAGGTGCTATTTCATTTCCGATTCGCGGTACGAAGAGTATGCCCGCTCCATCATGCCGAAAGGGGTGGAGTTTGTACTCCAGAAGATCGATTTTCTCGAAACATTGAAATCAGTGCTGAAAACAATCGGCGCCAAGGAGCTGTACCTGGAGGAACATTCGACGCCTTTTTCCGTGTACCGGAACATGAAGCATAACCTGAAGGGCGTGAAGCTCATGCCGGGCGGTGACGAGGTGAACAGCGTCCGTATGATTAAGGACGAGGACGAACTCGGCATTCTCAGGCAGGCGGCGAAGATCACCGACGCCTGTGTTGACCATCTCAAGAAGATCATAAGGCCCGGCGACGGGGAATGGGACGTCGCGGTGGAAATCGAGCATTTCTACCGGAGGCACGGGTGCCGGAAGAGCTCCTTTGACTGCATCATCGCATCGGGACCCGGGGCCTCGATGCCGCACTACACCACCTCCATGGTGAAAAAGGTCCGCGCCGGGGAGGTCATCCTCATTGACATGGGGTGCGAGTACCAGGGCTATAATTCAGACTTGACAAGAACCATGTTCGTTTCTAGCATTGACCCCGCCCTTGAGAGGATATACCGCGTCGTCCAGCAGGCCCAGGAAGCGGCCGTGAAGGCGGTGAGGCCCGGCATCACCACCGGAAAGCTTGACGCGGTGGCGCGGGATATTATAACAGAAGCCGGCTACGGCGAACGCTTCGGTCATTCCCTCGGTCACGGGATTGGCATGGAAGTGCATGAACTGCCGGCCATCAAGCCGGGAGACCTGAAGCTCAAAAAGAACATGGCCATCACGATCGAGCCGGGCATCTACCTTCCTGGTGTCGGGGGCGTCCGTATCGAGGACATGGTCGTGATCACCGCGAAGGGGCACGAGGTGTTGACCAAATCATCGAAAGACATCATTGTAATAGGATAGCAGGATATGATATCAGTAAACGATCTAAGACGAGGACACGTCATTATTATTGAAAAAGAACTCTTTTCCGTTATCGAACAGCAGCACCACAAACCCGGTAAGGGCGGCGCCATCGTCAGGGTCAAGATGCGCAACGTCAGGAAGGGTAATGTCATCGACCGGACCTACAACGCAGGGGTGATGGTCGAGGATGTGCGTCTCGAAAAGCGGCCCATGCAGTACCTCTACCGGGAAGGTGATTCTGTGGTATTCATGGACACCGAAACCTTCGACCAGGAGCATGTTCTCGCTGACGCCATAGGCGATGCTCTGCAGTTCATGAAGGAAGAAGACATCGTCCAGATCGCCTTTTACGAGGGTGAACCGATAACTATCGAACCGCCGGCATCGGTGGTGCTCAAAGTCACCTACGCGGAACCGGGTCTGCGCGGCGACACGGCGACCAACGTGAAAAAACCGGTCAAAGTCGAGACCGGCGCAGAGGTCAAGGTGCCCCTTTTCGTCAATGAGGGCGATTTCATCAAGATCAACACGGAGACCGGCGAATACATAGAACGGGTGAAAATGTAAGCATGGATTTTTTCGACCAGATAGCCTCCTGGATGCGTGAAAACCCCGGGAAGACCGTTGGCGTCGCCGTCGGATTTATCGTGGGAGTTCTTCTCTTCACCGTGGGGTGGTGGAAGACCCTCATCATCCTCATACTGGTCCTCATCGGCTACATCATCGGCAAGTCGCGCGATGAAAATATTTCGGTCATAGACATGATAACCTCCTTTTTCAGACGAAATCGTGATTGACGGGCCGTCCGCGGTATCCCCATGATATATCCGTGGACTCGGCACAGGTAAATTACCGCCTTATCAGGGACGCCTACAGCTCCCTCAATAAAAAAAAATTCCAGGAAGCCATCCTGGTGCTGGAGAAGGTCCTCTCTTCGGGTGCGGGGGATATCTACGTACTTCTTCTTCTTTCCGTGGCCTACCTGCATACCGATCAGTTCGGCAAACTGGCCCGGTTTATAACCAAGATGCGGGAGATGAACCGCTCCTACATGCCACTCATTCATATCGAGGCGTTTTTAAAGCTTAAATCGGCCGCGGCTAAAGACGATGCCCTGAAGATATATATCGATCTCATGGCGAAATATCCCGCCGACGCCCATATCCACCGGGGCCGGGGCCTCATCAGCGCGGCCGGGGACTTCAGCGATTTCCAGAAAAATGCCCGGCTCCAGGATTTTGTCCTGATCCCGGCACCGCCGCGAAGCCTGAAAAAAACAGCGAAAAAGGCCGTGTATTCCGCCATGCTGGAGAAGAGGGGGATCCGCGTCATCAGGGATTCACATGTCCCCTGGCGCCGCGTCTTTCTCGTCCTCCCCGTCATTCTTGTTGCCGGTACGCTGGTTTTTCTGGGCGTCAGGCTCGTTACCGGGCCGGGTCTTTTCACGGGAGGAGCAAAGCGCGCGGGAACATCACGCGCGGATTACAGCGCCGTTGACCGGGTCACCCTGGGAGGTACGGAATACGACCTGGTAAAAAACATCGGCCCGGACCGCGTTGCCGTGTACTACCAGTCGGTGCGGGACATGACGGAGGACTTTAACAGGTCCCGTCGGCTCATCAAGGCGGAACAATACAATGACGCGCTTCTGATTCTCAACGGCCTCTATAACAGCAATGTCAATTTTGTCGTGAAGGAAAAGGTCGCATTCCTCATCAAGTTCGTCACTGACCTCGAGGACAGGGATTTCAGCGAAGTTCCTTACGGGGACGTGGAAAAAAACAGTTACCGCTACCGCGGTTTCGCGGTGCGCTGGAAGGGTAGTGCGGGCAACATCAGGGAACGTGGCGAGAGCCAGGTCTTCACCCTGCGCCTTGATGAGCCGAAAGGGAAAGGCGCCGGCGAGGTGGATGTCTTTTCACCAAAGAGTATACCGGGGCTGTCAGGCGGCACGCGGGTTCTTCTCGAAGGGGTCATCGCTGATTTTATCGGGAAGGATAAGCGTCCCTATGTTGTTTCAAGGAATCTCAGGATCCTGAAATAACGGTCCCGGACGGAATTCTGCACAACCGCCGACTACGTTTTCCGTATAATGACCATGGTCACGTCATCGGTGCGGTGATATCCCTGTAACTCGTCAAGGATTGCGTCCCGGATATCCCCGGGACTTCCCGAACTGTACCGGCTGAGTATGCCGGCAAGTCTTTCCTGCCCGAACATGTCGGCCCTGGGATTGCGGTGGTTGCGCCTGCTTCCTTTCCTCCATGATTCGGTAATGCCGTCAGTATAGAGGATCATCACGTCGTTCCGTTCAAGGCCCAACTCCCTGTTGTCGGGAACATATTCAATGATGTCCCTGAGGCCCAGCAGAATCCCGCAGGTCTTCACGGTCTCCACTTTGTTTGAACGGGAGCGGTAAATCAGGATGTCCTGGTGAAGGCCCGACGCGCAGAGACTGCCGTTGCTCAAACAGGCGATCACCGTGATAGTCATGTACTTGTCTTCCCTTAGCTTCTGGATGTTATCGGTGATGACCGCGTTGACCCTCTCAAGCAGGTCCGAGGGTCTGATGGAGGGATTCCCGGCAAGGACGGTATGGATTGAGGTCTGCACCATCATCATAATGATGCCGGCGGGAACGCCGTGACCGGATACGTCGCCGATGACGACCCAGTCCATTCCAGCGGCGTTGATGATGTCATAGTAATCCCCGCCGACCAATTCGGCCGGGGCCATGTAGCCGGCGATCTCGTATCCTTCCATCCGGGGTTGTTCCGGGATCAGAATTGTCTGCATCTTGCGCGCCAGTTCCATTTCCCCCCAGATGGTGTCCCGCGCCTTTTCCAGTTCCGCGGTGCGCTCCTCCACCATTCTTTGCAGATTCTCTGCGTAATCCGACAAGGCTTCGCGGGACATCTGGAGAGTGCTGGCCATCTCATTGAAGTTGTGCGATATGTATCCCAGCTCGTCGTTCACGGTGATGGGGATGACGATATCGTAGTTGCCTTCCCTGACCTGGGTAATGGCGTGGAGAAGCCGCCTGAGGGGACGTACATATGCGCCGAGAAAGAAAAACCTGAAGCCCATCATGGCGGCGGCAAGAATAATGACGAGCATGATTATGAACTTTTTTGCCGTGTCGTGGTGAAATTGGCGGTACGCGAGATAGTCAAAACCGGCTTCATGTATGACCTGCCGTGCGGTGTCAAAGGTCATGAAGGTCACGTGATGGGATGTTCCATCTTGCCCGATGCGGTAGTATCTGGTTCCTGCCGGGCGCATGGGCGCGAGGAACCTGAGAATGCCCCGCTTCAGCCCGGGGCCGTCATGGCCGGCTCCGGCAGTGAAATTCATCATCGCGGTGACGAAATGCTTCATACCCGGATGCCGGCCGCCGAGGTACACGCGGAACTGCAGGGCGAAATTCCGGTCGGGAATTTTCGAGATTTCCGCGGCCATGGTCCTGACGCGGTTCTGGAGCGAAGCGATGAAGGCGGCGGTTTCGGCAGACGGATCGGCGGTATCTGCCGGCAGCCGGTTGACGTGCGCCATGATGGCGGAGCGGTAGCCGCCGAAATATGGGGTGCCGTCCGCCATGAGCTGTTCCAGGTCCGCGCGGAAGGCATGCAGTGGCTTTGTGCCGATCATGCGTATCTGTTCCATCCGGGCCGTATTGAAAAACTCGTCATGCAGGACCGTGAAGTCTATTGCTGCGCCGCCTTTTCTCGCCAGATGCCGGTCTTCACGGCAGTCGTAATCGACCAGGTAGGTGAGTCCCCGGGGAGTGCGGTCGGTGTAAAGGGCAATGATCATTTCGTTTTTTCTCAGGGCATCGTATGAACCGTCGATCCCCTTGAGCGAAAAATAGGATACTCCCTGGATTATGATCAGCATGGTCGCGAAGGTGATGCCGAGAATTTTCACCAGGAGGCTTGTCCTCTCCCTGGTGGTGTTGAAGAAGATAATGAATACCGCGAAAAAGCTGATTATGGTGAGGAGGTCCTGGGAAATCTGATATGTGCCCCGGTCGATGATGCCGTTTCTGCTGAGGATGTTCGTCGTGGCAGGAACCATGATGATGATGAAGATCAGCAATACTATCGAAAGGATCGTCCAGCGCGTTTTGTTTTTTATTTTAGAGACGCGCCACAGGCCGATGGCGACCATCAGTGCCAGATAGGCGATGATAAGGGCCGCGATATAGGTGCTGATCTCATCCGCGTCAAAATCCCAGTAGTGGCCGTCGAAGTTGTATATTTTCGCCGAGCCGGCGGTAATGACGATAAAAGCGGCCCATGATGCCAGCGATACGATGTACAGGACAATACCAAGCCTGCGTGCAACGACGGCGTTATCCGAGCCGGGCAGGTATAGTAACGCCAGGATGAAATGGATTTCGCTGAGTGTCACAAAACCCGCGGTGATCCATCGGTGGTAGGCCGCGAGGGGATGATAGACCATCGCGGCGATGATATATCCTGAAAAGAAAACCGTCAGCAGCATAAAGGTAATGGCGAGGTGCAGTGTGGCCTTTGATTTTCGGGGCACCATAAATAGAATAATTCCCAGTGACAGCATGAATATGGCCGGTATCAGGGCGCAGACTGAGAAAAAATTATGGTATATATGGTTGACGATGCTGAATGATTCCATACGTTCAATGGCGTTATTAATGTTTTTTGCCCGCCCGCGATACGCGACATCGCATCACTACCGGAGTCCGTCCCGGGCGATGAACGATAACACTCAAAAATAATTATCTTAAACAGAAGTTGCAGGGAAACAGTAACGGCGGGAATCGATTTTATCAATCAATATTTTAGCCGGGGGATGTTTTTCTATATTTAGTAAATTCTAACTATGGGTTTGGAGTTGTCCTGGCGGGAAGGCGACACGGATGTCGCCGTTTCCGCCGACTCACATATGGTGCGCTGATCAGGATGATCGAGTGCAGAGCCGCGACAGGAGGTCGCATCCGGCTCTGCTTATACGAGGCGGACGGGCGGGATAGCTCCCAGCCCGCCTGCGATCGGGTCAATTGACCGGAGCAAACATCACCTTCAGTTCCCTTTTTAAGATCTTGCCCGATGGGTTCTTCGGCAGTTTGTCCGCCAGGATGATCCTTTTGGGGCACTTGAATCCGGCAAGGTTGTTCCTGCAGTATTCGATGATATCCTTTTCTGACGCGCCGGAGTCTTTTTTCAAAACCACCACCGCGGCGACCAGCTCAATCCATTTCGGGTCAGGGAGACCTATAACGGCCGCCTCCGCGATGTCGGGATGCTGGTAGAGCACCTCCTCAACTTCACGGGAGGCCACGTTTTCGCCGCCGGTCTTGATCATGTCCTTCTTGCGGTCCACGACGTAGAGGTATCCGTCTTCGTCAAACCTGCCCAGGTCGCCGCTGTGGAACCATCCGTTGGCGAAGGCCTCGGATGACTTGTCAGGATCGTTCAGGTAGCCCGTCATGACCTGGCCGGAGCGGTGAACGATCTCGCCAACGGAGCCGACGGGAACGAAATTTCCGTCGTCGTCCATCAGGCGGGTCTCGACATTCACCACCGCCTTTCCGGCTGAGCCCGGCTTCAGGAGCTGGTCTTCAGGCTTGAGAATGGTGGCCACGGGTCCCATCTCGGTCTGGCCGTAATAGTTCCAGAGGCGCAGGCCCGGGAAGGTGTCTGAAAGCTGCTTTATGATTTCAACGGGCATGATGCTCGCGCCGTAGGCCGCCTTCCTGAGGCTCGACAGGTTGAAGTCGCGGAGACGGGGATGGTTCAGGAGCCCGATCCAGACCGTGGGGGGAGCGAACATGTGGGTGACGTTATAGAGTTCTATGCATCTCAGCATTTCCAGGGGATCGGCCTTGTGGAGTATGATGTTCTCGGCCCCGCAGTAGAGCAGGGGCAGGAGGAAGCAGTGAAGCTGGGCGCAGTGAAAGAGCGGCAGGCCGTGGAGGCTCACGTCCTGTGTTTCGTACTGGCCGTCTATCATGCAGCTGAAATACTGGGCCATGAGGGCGCGGTGCGACAGCATGGCGCCCTTGGGCCGGGACTCGGTGCCGCTGGTATAAGGTATCTGCACGATGTCCTCGGCGTCTACATCGATATCCGGGTCATCGGAGGGCACGGCGGACATTTCATAGTCCAGGTCAAAGAAGCCGGACGGAAGATCGGAACCGGTGAGCGATATCTGTCCCCAGGTCTTTATTTTTTTGAAGAGATTCTTTTTCGACTGGATACCGGGCAGGAGCGAGTCTTCCACCAGAAAAATTCTGGCCCCTGAATGGGTTACCACGTAGTCCACCTCGTCGGCGTTGAGCATGTAGTTGACGGGTACCTGAACGGCGCCTATCTTCGCGAGGCCCAGGAGGCTGATCGGATAGTGGTAGGAATTATACGAATTAATGGCGACCTTATCGCCTTTCTTGACTCCGAGACGTGTCATGAGATTGGCAAAGGAACATGCCTTTCTCTCCAGGTCGGTATATGAAAAGCTTTTATCTCTAAAAACGATTGCTGTTTTATCATGGTATTTGGCAGCGGCCCGGCGGGAAATATCGCCTAAAGTATCGCGATTCATTTTATTGGACATTTGACACCTCCGTGTCTAGTTTTATGTCCAATCGTGAAGAATCAGGAATTGCTGTCTATTACAATATCAATAATTCCCTAGCTGATTTTTGTGATTTTTCCATGATGGAATTGGTTAATGAGATACGGGGTCAGAGTAAAACTGAATCAATGCTGGTTTTCAGGGGGTCAGAGTAACTATGATTACCGGTGGCCCGGCTACATGTTTAGCCGCCAGAGGAAGAAATTGAGCACCGCGGCGAAACTCACCCAGAGAAGGTACGGGACCAGGAGGAGGCCCGCCGCCCGGGATATGCGCATAAATAGCGCCAGGGTTGCCGCTATGGCGGCCCAGAGAATGATGATCTCAATGAATGCCGCCAATGGCATATGAAGGAAGAAGAATAAAAATGACCAGGCAAGGTTAAGGAAGAGCTGGATCCCAAAAACAGCGACTGCCGTTTTCGCTTCTTTTCCCGACAGGCCGTTTTTCCATACCAGGAACAGCGCGATCCCCATCATCAGGAATAGCGCCGTCCAAACCGGGCCGAATATCCAGTTCGGAGGGTTGAAGGAAGGCTTGGTCAGGCCGGCGTACCATGATCCAATGGAAGGCTCTGTCATAAGGGCGCCGATTCCGCCGATTATCTGAGGAATGATGATACTCACGATCAGTTTTATGATGTTTGATTTTCTTTTTGCTTCCATCTGGATGCCTCCGGTTATTTCATGATCATGTTCTCTTCGGGCAGCCTGCTGTATATCTGCGCCATTCTCCTGAGACGTTGCATCATGTCTGAAGTGATTGACCCCTCCTTGAGCTTGAAGCGCCAGTTCCCTTCCGTGGTGCCGGGCCGGTTCATGCGGAATTCCGGGCCGAAGCCCAGTATATCCTGGGCGGGTATGATAACCAGGTCGGCCACGCTGCGGTACGCCTGGCGGATCAGTTTCCAGTGGAAGTCGGACCAGTCCTCAAGACCCAGGTATTCCAGCACGTAGCGGCGCGTGTTCTCGTCGATCTCTGTGCTGTAGAACCAGCCGTTGGTCGTGTTGTTGTCGTGCGTCCCGGTGTAGAGGATGCAGTTGCGATTGTCGATGTTATGGGGCAGGTAGTAGTTCCTGTTGTTGAAGTCGAAGGCGAACTGCAATATCCGCATACCGGGCAGACCCAGGTCGTCGCGGAGCTTTTCCACCTCCGGGGTTATGACTCCCAGGTCCTCGGCGATAAGGTGGAGGTGCCCCAGTTCTTCGCGGAGCTTTCTGAAAAACTGTATCCCCGGACCCTTGACCCATTTGCCATTGACCGCGGTGGTCTCCTTTGAGGGGATCGACCAGTATGACTCGAAGCCCCGGAAATGATCAATGCGGATGATGTCAACGAGCTTGTGCAGATGGCCGATGCGCCGTGTCCACCAGTGGAATGTTTCGGCGCAGAGCGTCTTCCCCTGGTGCCACCGGAAGATGGGATTCCCCCACCGCTGTCCCGTGTTGCTGAAATAATCGGGGGGAACTCCCGCCACCGACAGGGGCCGGCGCGTTTTTTCATCAAGTAAAAGGATGTCCGGGTTTGCCCACGCGTCGGCGCTCTCCATGGTCACGTATATCGGTATGTCGCCGATGATCTCGATGCCCAGCGTCAGGCAGTCCTTCCTGAAATCGGCCCATTGCCGGAAGAAGAGAAACTGGAGAAAGCTATGGAAGCGGATTTCCTTTTGGAGCTTCTTTCGCCATTGCCCGAGGGATTCCGGCTTGCGCATCGACAGTCCCGGGTCCCATTCAAGCCACTCCGTGGCGCCTGTCTCTTCCGCGATTGCCGAAAAGAGGGCGAAGTCATCCAGCCAGTATGCTTCTAACTGGAGGAATTTATTGTAGGACGCCAGCTCTGTATCGGATGCTGCTGAAAAAAAATCGTTGCAGGCCTTTTCCAGCAGGGGGAGCTTGTGCGCGACCATCTCTTCGAAAGGTACGGTATACCCTTCTTTAACGGGGAAGGGCGTTATGGAGCCGGAGAACCATTTTTCCTCGGCCAGTCGTTCCAGGCTTATGAAATGCCAGTTACCGGCGAAGGCGGAGGTTGACGCGTATGGAGAGTAGTCGAGCTTCGCATCCACAGGACCGATGGGCAGGATCTGCCAGTACCGCATGCCGGCGTCCCTGAGGCGAACGGCAAAGTCTACCGCCTCGGGCCCGAGGGTGCCGATGCCGTACTTTCCCGGCAGGCTGGTAATGTGTAGCAGTACGCCGCTTGATCGATCGAGTTTCATCCTATTGTAATTTTCCATTCGGCTTCTGTTAGCCCGGGGTTTAAACCCCGGGCTAACAGAAGCCCCCTGTCCCTCGAAATTATCTTAAGCTGTTCATCCGCTCCAGTATTTCCTTGAGCATGTTGATATGCTCGCCGTACTTCGCCCAGTTGCCTTCACGCATGCTGGCCTCGGCCTGGTTGTAGTGGTTCATGGCCCGCACGGCCATGTCCCTGAGCCGCGCCTCCAGTGATCCCTCCGTGAGGGATCCTGCATCGATAAAGGTCGTGCCGGCAAAGAGCCGTTCCAGCGCCGCGGGCAGGTCTTTCTCCATGACAATCTTGTCGGAGAAGGCCACGATGACGCGCTTGAGCTCCGGCATCTCGCTCGACTCAGCCTTGAGGTAGAGAGGCTCGATGAAGAGGATCGATTCCTCTATGGGGATTGCCAGCATGTTTCCCCTGATTATGCTGGACCCCTTCTGGCTCCAGAGGGTGAGCTGCTTGGAAATATCGGGGTTCTGGTTTATGCGCGCCTCGACCTGGAGGGGCCCGTACGAGAGCTTGTCCTTGGGGAGCATGTAGAGCTTGAGCTCTCCGTAATCGGGCATATCGCACTTGGCCGTGAGGAAGGCGATCATGTTGTCCTTCTTGAAGGGCGTAAAGGGAATGATGGAAATGAACTCGTCCCGTTTTTCGTCGGGGAGCTTTGTTACCAGGTAATAACTGTGCACCGGCTCTTCCTTGTTCTCGAACACCTGCCGCGCGATGTGCCACGCATCCTCGTTGTTGTAGAACACGTTAGGGTTGGTCATGTGGTAACGAAGGAGCGTCCGCGCCTGGATGGTGAAATAGCTTTCCGGGTACCGGAGATGGTCCTTGAGGCCGGCGGGCATCGCCGACATCTTCTTGAAGATCCCCGGGAATATGTTCTGGTAGACCTTGATGATCGGATCTTTTTCATCGGAGACGTAATAGTTCATGGAACCGTTGTAGGCGTCGATGATGATTTTAATGCTGTTGCGGATATAGTTTATCTTACGCTTCCCGATGGAGATCGGAGTGGAGTAGGGGAACTGGTCTGACGTGGTATAGGCATCGATGACCCAGTAAAGTTTCTTGTCAGATATGACGATGTACGGATCGCTGTCGAAATCCAGGAACGGTGTGAACTCCTGGACCATTTCGGTGATGTTGCGGCGGTAGTGTATCCTGCTGTTTTCATCTATGGTGCCGGATATCAGGATGTTGATGTCCTTGAACGCCGCAGCGAACATCACGCGCTTGAAGAATGAATCGAGTTTTACGCCGCCGGTCCCCTTGTAGACTGTGAACTTGTTCACATCTCCTGACGGATAGTCGAACTCCTTCATGCTGGTATTCGTTATGATATATGAATTGTTGTGCTCGCCGAAATAGATTTCCGGCCGCTCGATGGGTATATCGACGCCGAATTTCGGCGGGATATCGTAAATGAGCATTTCAGGCTGTCCCTCGGACGTAATTTTGTCGACCCGGGAAAGAACAACGCCATAGCCGTGGGTATACAGGAGGTGCTGGTTCTGCCAGGTCTGGCTGTTTTTACCCAGGCGGTCAATGGAAAGCTCCCGCGCCGAAATATTCACGGCGCTCTTCCTGTTCTTGATGACATAGCGGTCCACGTCCACGTCGTTGAAGAAGTAGTATGGCTTGAGTTCCTGCAGCTGTTTATAGGTCTGCTTCAGGGGGCGCCAGTCCCACAGCCTCACGTTCTCCAGGGTGTTCCGGTTCTTGATGATGTCCTGGTAGGTGAGGTTCTGTTTGTTGGCGAATGGCATCTCGCGCACCCGCTCGACATCGTAGGCTATGCGGGTGTACCTGATATTATGCTTGATGTAGGGCTCCTCTTTGCCGAACTCGTTGGGCACCACGATGAACCGCTGCTGCACCCCGGGGAAGACCTTGCCCAGGATGAAGTAGACGGGGATTATGGCGACGAGGAGGATCATGGGGAGCTTGAAGCTCCGCTTGAAGATGTTGAACAGGAACAGCGCAGAGGCGATAAATGATATGACCATGGCAGCGTTGTAGGCCAGCAGGTTGGCGTGGACCGCGGTGTACCCGGCTCCGTAAAACTTCCCGATCTTGGAGAAAAGGAGTTCGTAAGCCTCCAGCTTGTACCCGAGGCCGTAGATGAAAACGATCATCGCCAGGAGGGTCGATATGTGTGCCCGGGCGAAGAGGGAGAACTCGAGTTTCGCGTTCTTGAAGAGTATGCCGCCGTTGACGACGTGGAACACGACGGAAAAGACCGCCGTTATGACCAGGGCTGACATGAGCCAGCCGTAGAGGAATTGCAAAAAGGGGAGCTTGAACACGTAGAGGCCCAGGTCCTGGCCGAAGATCGGGTCTTTGGGAAAGCCCGAAAAGGGGACGGCGTTCGTGAACATCAGGTATTCCTTCCAGAAGGACGAAGCGGCGCCGCCCATCATGAATCCCGCGGCTACCACGCTGATCGCCAGGAGGATGAAGAGGGCCTTCTTCGGCGACCCCAGGACCGGCAGCTGCAGCCGGTTGAGGATATTGTTCGTGAATATCCGGCCCTTTCCTCCGAGGATCCGTATCAACAGGAAGTTGAATGAAAAGATGCCGATAAAGATGAGCCCGAACAGGATGTGGACATTGAATTTAGTGAAAAAGAGGACCCAGAAAATATTGAGGCCCTTGTATATCCTGAACCATTCCATATCGGCGTAGAAGCCGGAAGAGAAGGTTATCAGTGCGTACACGATGATGAAGACAGTTATCCCGATAATGTATTTTTTGTTCATTGCTTAATTCCAGCTTGTAAAGTGTTGAGCAGGCTATATAATGTGCAATAACAGTGAAGCCGGTACGTCTCTTGCCCGGTCCAGGCGGTTCGTCAGACCCCTGCACAGTCAAGCATGCAATAAATTGTTCGGTTTATCAAGCTATTTTTTTCATAGGCTCCAGGAACAGTATCCGGTAATAATTTCGCCTTGACACGAATATTAATCTTTATTGATATGGGGCTCTCAAGGAGGCCCTCCGCATACCGAAGGAGGGCCTTGTCTTATTGTTAGGAGTATCGTTTTTCCCGATTCTTTTTCCGGGAGGATTCGGTATCGTGTAACGAATTCATCATCATTGCATTGGAAACCCTGTATGAACAACAATTCCGATAAAAAGAAAATGATATCCAGGAAGGTCCTGGGAGTGAAGTCCTTCATGGTCATGGACGTGATGGCCAGGGCTGAAGAGCTGGAGCACGACGGCAAGGACATCATCCACCTTGAGGTGGGGGAGCCCGATTTCGAGACCCCGGAAGTGATTCGGGAGGCGGCCATCGAAGCTATCCGTTCCGGCAAGACCCACTACACCCATGCCATGGGGATCCTGGAACTGCGGGAGGAGATCTGCGAGTACTATCACCGGGAATACGGTGTATCCATAACACCGGACCGGGTCCTGGTCACTTCCGGCACGTCGCCGGCGATGCTCCTTATGATGCTTTCCATCCTGGAGCCTGACGAGGAGGTAATCGTATCAAACCCGCACTACGCCTGCTATCCAAACTTCATCGAGGCAGTGGGCGGGAAGGTGGCTGAGGTCCGCACGCATCCTGACGACGGGTTCCAGTACCGGCCGGAACAGATCCGCTCGGTCCTGACCGACCGGACCAAGGCGATTCTCATCAACTCGCCCTCCAATCCCACGGGCATCGTGATGACCGAAAAGAACATGGAGGAGATAGCCGGGTTCGAGAACCAGTTCATACTCTCCGACGAAATATACCACGGACTGGTGTACGAGGGAAGGGCCCATTCTATACTGGAATATACCGACCGGGCCTTCGTCATCAACGGCTTTTCCAAGCTCTACGCCATGACCGGATGGCGCCTGGGGTACCTCATCTTCCCGAAGGAGTTCTCCCGCGTCATGGAGCGTCTCCACCAGAATTTCGCCATATCAGCCAACAGCTTCGTCCAGATCGCCGGCATCGCCGCCCTCAGGCACAGCGGGCCGGACATAGAGCGGATGAAGGCGATCTACAACGAGCGGCGCGTGTACATGATCCGGCGCCTCAAGGAGCTGGGGTTCAAGCTCCACGTGGAGCCCACCGGCGCCTTTTACGTGTTTGCCGACGCCGGTCACTTCTGCACCGATTCCTACCAGGAGGCCTTCAGAATCCTCGATACCGTGAAGGTAGGCGTGACGCCCGGCATCGACTTCGGTTCCGGCGGGGAAGGTTTTCTCAGATTTTCATACGCGAATTCCCTCGAGAATATAAAGGAAGGATTGAACCGGATCGAAAAATACCTGAAGGATCGCGTCTAGCATATCACTGCGTCTGATCTCTGCCGCGCCGGAGACCGGTTCCCGGGGCTGCCTGGATTATCCGGCGGTCAATTTCTCTGGAGTAATTTTTTTATCGCATCGATCATGACCTTCATGTCGATGACGGGTTTAAGGAAAACCTGGTCGCTGCCGATACCTATCTCCGCCAGTGACTGGGGGAGTGAATAGGTCATGGACCCGGTGTGGATGATGAACTTCATCCCCGGCTGTATCCGGTGGGCCTGCAGGATGAAGGTGTTGCCGTCGATGCCCGGCAGGCGCATGTCGATGATGCCGATGTCGAATTTCTGTTTGGTGACACGGTCAATGCCCGTTTCCCCATCTCCGGCTGTTGCGACGGTGAAGCCCTCGTCTTCAAGGTAGGCCACCAGGTTTGACTGCAGGTGTTCCTCGTCATCAACGATGAGAATGGTTGCTGTCCCGGTCATTTCGTCTCCCTTTTCATGGGTATGGTAATGGTGAATTTCGTGCTCCGGTTCTGTATCGATTCCACGGCGATCATGCCGTGATGATTATTGGTTATGATAAAATACGATACTGAAAGCCCGAGGCCGGTCCCTGATCCGGATTCCTTGGTCGTGAAGAACGGCTCGAAGATATGCTTCTTTAGATCGTCACTCATGCCGGGGCCGTTGTCCTCCACCTCGATCCGGGCCGAGGGGCCTTCCCTCCTGAGGCGGAGCGTGATCCTGGGGTTCTCGCCCTCAGGATACTCCTTGCCACGTATGGCCTGGGCCGCGTTCCTGATCAGGTTCAGGAGCACCTGCTGGATTTCCACCGCGACGCACTCAACCGCTGGCAATCCTTCCTCGAAATCCCGGATGATTTCAATATGGCGGAAGTCATAGCTTTTTTTCAAGTCATAATCGCTCGCGGCCAGCTCAATTGTTTTATCGAGCATTTCCGGCAAGGTGACCATGTCGGCACGGGACTCGCTGCGTCTGCTGAAATTGAGCATGTTGTTGACGATTTTTGAAGCGCGCTCGCCCATTTCGCGCATGCCGTCAATGATCCTGGGGATGTCCCGCTTTTCGAGGTACGAGAGCATCTTTTCGAAGTCAACGCCAGCCTCCCGGGCTGCTATGATGTTGCCCTCGCTGTCAGGGGAGAGGCGGCGCTGGATGTTCTGCGCCCCCAGCAGGATGCCGCTCAGGGGATTGTTTATTTCATGGGCCATGCCGGCGGCCAGTCCCCCAACGGACATCATCTTTTCCGTCTGGATCATCATCTCCTCAAGGCGTACGCGGGACGTCACGTCGTCTATCCGTATCACGGCCCCTTCGACACCATCCGCTATGAGCGGGTAGATCAGAAGATCGGAATAGATAATCTCGTTATTATCGCGCTGCACGATTTTTTCTAGCTTCTGGGGCTCCTTCCTGCTGATGGCCGTTTGAATTCTTTCAACGTACTGGTTCAGGAGAGGATAGACTTCGCCAATCTGAAAGCCCATGACGTCTTTCTCGCTCCGGCCGGTCTTGTTTTCCGCAGCTATGTTCCAGTGGGTGATACTCCCATCAGCATCAACGCCCACTACAATAGACGGCATGGAATCGATAATATTTTTCAGGTAGTGATTGATGTAGTCGATTTTTTCGTTGCTGTCCTTGACCGAGGTCATCATCTTGTTGAATGCGTCGGACAGGAAGCCGATCTCGTCTTCCATTTTCACGGGGACCATGGCCTCAAGGTTGCCCTCGTCAACCCTTTTCACGCCGTTGAGGAGATCGTGCAGGGGATGCACCAGTGCGCCGCGGAAAAAAATGGGAAAGCCCACCATCACCAGGAGGATGACCATCCCCAGAACGTAGACCAGCTTGATCGACGAGTTATGGATGTATGCGCGGTAATCGAAATAGGAGAAACCGGCCTCGTACACGCGGCCGGCAGCGGGGTCCGCAGCGGTGTATGACACGAAGTGCTCGTCGCTGATGCCCTGGCGATATAATCGACGGCCGGCCGCTTTCATGGGCGCAAGGTACTTCAGTATCTCATCGCGCAGATCATCTCCACCGCCCCTGGTTGAATCCATGGACTCAGTTATGACTCGGCTGAAAGGTGCAAAGGATTGTTTCGTTGTGCCAAGATATGAGCGCAGGGCCTCCCGGAAGTTCTCCCTGGGGAGTTCCTTTATTTTAAACCGGTGATAGGCGGTGATGGTATCCAGCCCGTTAATATAATTCATGAAAAGACTCTTGCTTTTTTTGTTCCCCGGCGGCAGCAATTTGGCAAACTGTACAATCGCCGAACGGTATCCTTTGAAATAGCTGTGCGATGTTGATAGTAAACCTGTCAATCTCTCGTAAAAGGCATCATCGGGGACGCGGGAGATTTCTTCAAACATCAGGATGTTGGCCAATTCGTACTGGATGTTGTTTCTGAGCGGGAGGGTATCCCCCGCGAGCGTTGATCCCGAAGCGTTATACGGTGCATTGTAACTGACCAGGTATTTCCGATCAGCAGGATGGTAGTACGGATCAAGGATGCAGCGGGCCATTTTATGCTTCTGGATCATATCATACGATTCTTCCCGCTCGGTGGAGGTGTAGTAACTCAGGCCCTGGAATACCACGAGAAAGGATACCATGCTGATGCCCACGATATTGGCCATTATGGTGGTCCGGTTCCTGGTGACGTTGGTGTAGACCGTGACGGCAAGAAAGAACCCCAGGACGGTCACCATGTTCCAGGAAATCTGGAACATGTCCCGTGTTATGGTCCCTTCCCGGCTCAGGGCATTGGTGATCCCGGGCACCACTGATATGATCAGGAAACAGATGAGCATGTACAGGACCGGCTTTTTGTTGGGGCGCTCAGTAACGATTATGCGCCAGATGCCGGTGATTATACTAGTAAAAATGTAGATGATTATGATGATTGAGATTATGTAGCTCAGGGGGTCAAGGTCGAAGTCCCAGTAATGCCCGTCAAAGCGGAAGATCTTGTCAGCCTGCAGCGAGCTGACCACGAAAACCGCGTCAACGGCAATCGAAATCAGCCACTGGATTATTAAGATGATCCGTGCAGCGCGTGCGTTCCGCTCATCCGGAAAATTAAAGAAAAACTGAACAATATAAATCAGGCCCGGTATCACGGAAAACACCGTGAGCCATCGGTGATAGGCTGAGAGAGGATGATAAATGGATGATGTGATGAGATAGCCGATATTCTGGAACATTATAAAGAAATATATGAGGATGAGGCTGGTCGTGGCTTTTGATTTTTTCGGTATTATGAGAAAGAAGAGGACCACGGCTATGTTGAAGAGCGTGGCTATGAGCGCGCCTGTGGCATAGAAATTGATGTAGGTGAAACCGAGTATATTCATCGTCTTCAACAGCCTGTTTAATTGGCCTTGCCTGCATCGAATGTTGCATCGCTGCCGGCTGTTTCAAAGGTGAAGTGCTTCGTAACAAAAAGCTCCACGCAGGCATTCGCGACACGTTCATCATAGAACACACGGGTGTTCCTGTTGATTTCATCTACGGCCGCGTCTATGCCGAGCGCCTTCCGGTAGGGCCGGTGTGAAACCATCGATTCGACCACGTCGGCCACGCGGATTATCTTTGCATACAGCAGAATGCCGTCGCCGGTCAGCCCCTGGGGGTATCCTGACCCGTTAATATTTTCATGGTGCTGGAGAACGATCTGGGCGATGGGCCAGGGGAATTCTATCATCTTCAATAAATCATAGCCTGATTGGCAGTGCAGCGCTATATACTTGAATTCTATAGGGTTGAGCTGGCCGGTCTTGACCAGGATTTCAGCCGGTATTGATAACTTCCCAATATCATGCAGCATGGCCGCAACGTATACGCCCTTTATTTCCTCATCCGACAGGCCCAGCTCCCGGGCTATGGCCCGGGACAGCAATGCTACCCGCTGCTGGTGGCCGCCGGTGAAGGGATCCCTCATTTCAGCTATGGAGGAGAGGGTCCTGATAGTTCCCTCGATGGACCGTTCGACACTGTTCAGTGATTTTATCAGCGCGTCTTCAGCGAGGATCCTTTCTTTTACTTCGCTTGAAAGACGAGCATTCAGTTCCTTAAGCTCCGCGGTCGTTTTTTCCAGGGCCGCGGTCCGTTTCGCGATTTCTTCTTCAAGGTGGGCGCTGTAGCGCCGGTTCTCCTCTATCAGCTGCGATCTTTCCAGGGACCGCCTGATGGCATACTCAAGGACCTTCATCTCGATGATGGGTTTTGTAATATAATCCCAGGCGCCCAGGTGGATGGCTTCTATGGCATCTGTGATATTGCCGGCTCCTGAAACGATGATGACCGGCGTGTCGGGAGATATTGTATGTATTTCACCTAACACTTCCAGGCCGCCCATCACAGGCATGCGCAGGTCAAGCAGGACCAGGCTGGGTGTATGCTGTCTGAACAAATCAAGTCCGATCCTGCCATTGGAAGCCTCCCTGACTTTGTAGCCGCACTCTTCAAGGTAGTAGAGAATAATATTTCTCAGGATGTCTTCGTCTTCAATGATCAGAATCTCAATTTGGGATTTATCGTTCAATTGATGTCTCCCTTTACTCTTGGTATCCCTGTCAGCACCTCCGAAAAAGCTATGCCAGTATGCACCTGGAATACAATTTAACAACTTTTTTATTATATTTCTATGGCAGATGGATAATTATTTTTATTTTACTATATTAATAATGTATATATTTTTTATACTCTTTTCACTCTTCGAAAAGACCCTTTGCCGTACGGCATTTCGAAGGAAATGAAAAAAATTGCGTAAGCCTTAAATTATTGTGGTGAATAGGATTGAACAAAGAAGCTGTCATCCTGTTTTTGCGCTACCCGGAACGGGGAAACATGAAAACGAGCCTGGCAAAGGAACTGGGCGATGATCTTGCCTTCGAACTGTCTGTATGCTTCATCAGGGATATCATGAATACCCTCCGTGCTGTAAGCGCTGAAACCATCATTGTCGGTACCGGGAGCACGGGTAAGGGGCCCCCGGGGATTTTCGGCAGATCGCTCCGTCTCGTGCAGCGCGGCCATGACCCGGGTGAGCGCCTGCATAACGCCTTCGCCGATGTGTTTTCCCGTGGTTTTCTCCAAGCCGTGCTCATCGGCGGCGATTGTCCCGGGCTTCCGGCTGAATATGTCCGGCAGGCCTTCGTCGAACTGGGAAGTCATGATGCGGTCCTCGGACCGGACAGCGACGGGGGATGTTACCTGATGGCTCTTCATGATCGGACCCTGCGGGAGGAGTTTTTCCGGGATATACCATGGGGTACGTCGAAGGTCCTTGCTGAAACCGTGGGGAAAATTGAGGGCGCCTTCATGGAGCTGTCAATTCTGGCTCAGGTTGAACGGATCGGCGGTATGGAAGACATCAGGCGCCTTGTCGATTACCGGGACTCATCGGCGGTCAATACAATGCAATTCATCGAGATGAACAGGGAGAAACTATTAGGCGGGTCATGATCAGGTGCCGATAGTTATCGGTGCCTGATCATCCGCTCCGGCCTCTCCTCTGCACCCTCCGCCTCTCAGATGTTCATATGGAATATGCGGTAGCCCTTGTAGCGGTCGGCGTTGACGTACTTCAGGGCGCCTATCATCTTCTTGTTGCTTTCAACAATAAGCGAGCAGTCGGATTGATTGTATCCCAGTCCGATTCCTATTTCTATGGTCATGAGAATAAGAATCTGGTCGATGTTCTGCCCCCGGAATTCCGGGAGCACACCCAGCAGGATCGTCCGGAGGGTCCTGGTCCTTTTCAGCTTCCAGAGGAGCTTGAGTATCCGCCATGGGTACAGCCTGCCGTTGAGCTTGGCGAAACCCGGGTTTGCGTCCGGAACGGAAAGGATGAATCCCACGGTCCTGCCGTCCTTTTCCGCGAAGATGGCAAGGTCCGGGATTGCGATCAGCCTCAGATCATCAAACAGATGGGCGAACTGCTTGTCGGTGAAGGGAAGATGGCTCTCGTTGCCTTCCCACGCGGCGTTGAATATGTTTTTTATCTGATCCGCCCTTTTGGGGATATCCTTTTTTTTAGCGGTGATAAACTTGATGTCGGATTGCTTCTGGAGCTGTTCGCGGATTTTAAACATCGGCGCCCAGTTGAGGCCGTCCTCCTTTACCATGAAGCAGAACCAGTCGGAATGCTTTTCCAGACCGTAGGCCAGGGCGTGCTTTTCGTACCAGTGCGCGTAATGGAACATGCCGATCACCGGCATTCTTCCGTTGTTGATGCAGTCGAAGCCGACCTCGTCGTATATGGTGAAGCTCTGCGGCCCGTTCATTTTCGTTTTCCCTTTCGCGCGGAGGCTTTCCCGCGCCGTATCAAACAGTGCTTTCGATACTGCCAGGTCGTCAATGCATTCATAGAAACCGAAGAAGCCGGTGTCCTTGTCGTATTTTTCCTCATAGCGTTTATAGGTGTGGGCGGTGATCCTGCCGGCGGGTTTCCCGTTTTTGTAGGCAATAAAGAACTCGGCTTCGCCATGTTCGAAAAAGTACCCGTGCGCAGGATCAAAGAATTTTTTTCGGTCCATAATGACGGGGGGCACCCATGCAGGGTCATCATCATAAATATGCGCCGTCCATGGCACCTTGATGAATTCCAGCATCATTTTTTTATCGGTTACTTTTTTAATTTCAATTTTAAATTCCATTGCGATGGCCTTCCCTCTGTTTTGATAATATATATTTATTGCTGAAAAGGGTCTGCATATACAGCGCATCACCTTAAGCAAGGTTGGGAATTTATGTCCATTCTTTTTTGGGAATTTGTCACTGTCCTATGAGTGACAGCTCACCTGAAGCATGATCATTATCATGATAACTATATGATGATGTGTTATTAAAGCAGGAAATAAAGTTCTTTACAAAAATTTGCTTCATTATTATTTTCCCACTACAGTTCCATGGAAAACCTCATTGGCAGGTTTTTTCAGGAACGGTTTTACGAAGTAAATGGCGGGTATACGGGTATTTCGGATAAGGGCTTTTCAAGCCCTTATTGAGGTCTACCGTAAAACCTCACGTTTTTCTCGGCAGAAGCATTGAAAAACAGCGATAGATCGGCCCGACAGGATGTACCTTCTTATTAGAAAGACATGGACATCCTGGAAAGGCTATATATCGCATTATCCCGATAGATATCGGGCCTGTTTTTTTTATCTAAACTATTTAAAATCTTTGTAACTATGCTGCCTGTGCACGGTTCCGCAGGCTCCGGCGCAGTCTCATGTGATACAGTTCTTGGGAGGTCTCTGAATGCTTAAGGAATACAAAGCAGATCAAATACGGAATGTTGCCATCGTCGGTCATGGCGGAACCGGAAAATCCACGCTCTTTGACGCAATGCTCATGGTCGGTGGTAAAATAGACAAGATAGGTAACCCCAACCAGGGCACCCTGACATCCGACTACGATGAAGACGAAAAGAAAAAGATGATGTCCATCAGGAGCGCCCTCGGCTTTGTTGAGCTTGACGGCGTGAAAATAAACTTCATAGACACCCCCGGAACAGCGGACTTCATCGGCGAGGCCCGGGCGGCGGTACAGGCGGCGGAGACGGTGATCCTCGTTGTCGATGCCGTCGACGGCGTACAGATTGAAACCGAGAAGGCCTGGCGGTATCTTTCCGAAAATAATATTCCGCGGATCATCTTCGTGAACAAGATGGACAAGGAGCGGGCCAGCGTTGAGAAGGTAATGGAGAACATCAAGGCCGGCCTCAAGGCAAATATAGCGCCGCTGTGCATTCCCAGCGGGGAGGCTGATAAATTCAGCGGGGTCATTGACCTCTTCCAGATGAAGCTCCAGACCCCCAAGGCCGGCGGCAAGGACGTGACCGTCGCGGAAATCCCGGCGGACGCGAAGGCGAAAGCCGAGGCTGAACGCACTAAACTCGTTGAAGTTGCGGCGGAGGGCGACGACGCCCTGATCGAAAAGTTTTTGGAAGGTGAGGTCCTCACCGACGACGAGATCAGGAAAGGTCTCCAGGCCCAGCTGGCCAACGCGAAGCTTTTTCCGGTGGTCTGCGGATCGTCTCTCTCGGCAATAGGCGTGAAAAACCTTCTCACCGTAATAAAAGAGTTCGCCCCGGCGCCGAAGATGGGCAAAGAGTATGCCGGTCATGATGCGGATGACGCTTCGAAGGAAATCAAGATACAGTCGGGCGAAGGCGGCACCCTGGCGGCAGTGGTCTGGAAGACATACATTGACCAGTACGCCGGCCGGTTCAATTATCTGAAGGTACTGTCCGGCAGCATGCTTCCGGATGTTGAGGTATACAACGCGAGCAGGAAACACCGCGAGCGCATTTCCAAGCTTTACACCATGGTCGGCAGCAAGCAGGAGGAAATGCCGAAGATCAACGCCGGGGACATCGGCGTCGTCGTGAAGCTCGACAAGACCGCGACGTGCGACACCCTTTGTGATGCGAAAAAGCCCCTGGTGCTGACAACCATCAAGCTGCCCAACCCGGTTTTTTCATACGCCATCGAGGTCGTAAACAAGGCCGAGGTCGACAAGGTGGGCCAGTTCTTCACCAAGGTCACGGAGGAAAACCCGACCCTTACCTATACGTACAACGCCGAGACCGCCGAGTCCGTCCTGTCCGGAATGGGCGAAATCCAGCTTGGTATTGTTCTTAACGCTCTTAAGGAAAAGAATAAAATCGAAGTCAAGACCAGGGAGCCCCGGGTGCCATACCGGGAGACCATAACCAAGAAAGCCGAATCCAATTTCCGGCATAAAAAGCAGTCGGGCGGCCATGGCCAGTTCGGCGAAGTCTATATCCGCCTGGCCCCGCGGCCCCGCGGCTCCGGATTTGAGTTCAAGGAAACCATATTCGGCGGGGCCATCCCGAAACAGTATATCCCCGGTGTTGAAAAGGGCCTGCTCGAGGCCATCCTGGAAGGGGTCCTCGGCAAATTCCCGGTCGTTGACGTGGAAGTGGAGCTCTATGACGGAAAGTATCATGATGTTGACTCTTCCGAGCTTTCCTTTAAAATAGCCTCCCGCACGGCTTTCAAGCTGGGGATGGAGAAGGCAGGCCCGATGCTGCTGGAGCCGATCATGGATGTCCATATTTACGTTGATAAGCAATTCATGGGAGACATCCTGAGTGATGTGACAAGCCGCCGCGGCAAGGTACTGGGCATGGAGAGCGGCGATGAGACCGGCGGAAGCGTGTCGGTCATTCGGGCGCAGATTCCGCTGGCGGAAATGCTTCGCTATACCATCGACCTGCGGGGCATGACCAGCGGGAAGGCCACCTTTGAGATGAAGTTTTCCCATTACGATCCCATATCCGGACGTGAAGCGGATAACGTCATCGCCGCCAGGAAAAAGCTTCTGGAAGAAGAAGCGAACAAGTAGCATATGCCCGCCCGGCGCGGCCCCGAGGGGGCCTCGCCGGGCTTATCATCCGGTAACCCTATGAACATCATTGTATTTGAAGATGGCCTCCATGATAATTTCTATCCTCTTTCAGTGACGAAACCGCTCTGGGAACTCAGGTCAGGACTTTTCTCATTCCGGGAGCGCATTGAACTCTTTGTCCGGAGAGACCCCCGCATGGCCGATGCCGGCCTCCACTTTTTCACCAGGGAGTATCTTGCCCCCTGTTTCCGGGAAAAATATCCGGATGTGAGCATTAATGATTATTCGATATTTGAGGGAGCAGGGGAGTTTCTCTTCATTAATGCAGTAAAATATCCTTCCAGCACAGATTTTGCCATTGAGCAAAACAGCGCTGTGATCATGGGGCCGGTGCCGGTCGTGGCCCGCGTTGACGCAGAAAAGATCAGAAAACCGGTTGATTCGGTTTCAACCATGCTGATGAAGCTCGACATTGCAAGGATCGATTATTATGAACAGTATGAGGGCCCGGGAACCGGCCGCAAGGCCAATTTTATCTGGGACCTGATGAATTCCAACCCCGATGTCCTGAGGGGTGATTATGGCCTGGCGGGGTATGCAGGAAACGGCGTTTCACGAAAAGATGTAACTATTTCCGGCGACGATACTCAGGTATATATTGAGGACGATGTCGTCTTCGAACCTTACGTGTTCATTGACGCGACGGAAGGCCCGGTCGTTATCGGAGCCGGATCCAGGATCAATTCCTTTTCCAGGATCGAGGGGCCCTGCGTGATAGGAAGGGAATGCAGCATCCTTGGGGCCAAGATACGGAGCGGCACATCCATAGGGGCGTGCTGCAGAATCGGCGGTGAGATCGAACAGTCGATATTCCACGGCTACGGCAATAAATACCATGACGGCTTCATCGGCCATTCCTACATCGGTGAGTGGGTAAACATGGGTGCCCTGACAACAAACAGCGATTTGAAAAACAATTATACCAACGTCAAGGTGTACACGCCTGGATCCCGCAAGAAGACAGGCCTCAAGAAAGCGGGTTGCTTCATGGGGGATTTCGTCAAGACCAGTATCGGTACGCTGATAAACACCGGCACGAGCATCGGACCGGGAGCCATGCTGGTCCACGCGGGAATGCTCACACCCTTCCATATCCCGCCTTTTGCATGGTACCTTAATGGCGAGACCGCCAGGACGACCGTGATCGACGATTTCATATCCACCTGCCGTGAAGCTATGGGGCGCAGAAACGTCGTCATGACTCAAGAATTCGTCGCGATGATCAAAACAGTCTTTGTTCTGACATCAACGGAACAGGAGAAGCCATGAATCGTCAGGCCATACTCCAGGTTTCCCTCACCCTGATCATGTCGTTTTTCATACATGTAATAATCATGGTAAGCTTTATCCTGCCCCAGATCAGCGATATCTGGGGTACCCAGAAAATGTTGAAAGATATCTTCGGCAGTAATGGGGCCGGCAGGGACATTATCGTTAATATCAACCAGGATGACCGGCGGGTTGAGACGCCGGACACGCTCCTCTCGGACAGGGACTCCAGCGCAAAAGGATATATCACTAAGAAAGCCGGCAGCAGATGGCTCAATAACTCCCTTGATTTCAAGGTTCTTAAAGGGAGCCAGGGCAAGGGGAAGGGAGACAATAAATCAACGGCGGCGCATGCAGGCAGGGACAAGATCATGGTGTCCGATGATTCGGAGATGGTCGCCGTCATAGAGCGGAACGAAAGCACGGGCCGCGAGGCGGGGAATTACGGAATATTCGACGAGACCCTCATCCCCGACAAAAATGATGTGAGCCGCGAGAACGCCCTCTTTTATTCAAGCGACGGACGTTTCAGCTTCAATACTGTCAAGTTCAAAGACTTCAAGTATTTCAAGGACATGAAGGACAAGATCGCTTCAAACTGGTATCCTCCCCTGATGGCGAACTCTATCCAGGGATATAATCCTCTATCCGGCTCATACACGCCGGGTTACACGCGCATCATGGCTATACCGAGCCAGGAAGTCAAAATGGTCTTTGTGCTGAATAAGGACGGGGATATCATCCATATTGAGATACTGGACTCCCTCGGCAACAAGCCCCTCAACGCATCCTGCTATGATGCCATCAAGTTGTCCAAGACCTTCGGCCCGGTGCCCAAGGACCAGTTGAAAAGAGGCGTTCTGGTAATTCCCTTTATCTTCGGATACTACGTGTATTAATCTTTTTCGATCAGCTCTTTCAGCGTCAGCTCCCCGACGACCTTTTTCCTGCTTGCCGTTATCTGGCTGAACAATTTACCCAGCAGGATCCTGAACGAGGATTTGCCCGGCTCCACCGGTATGTCAAAACTGATGCCCGTAATGATGTCCATGATCCTGTTCACCGTGACGTTTTCGGAACTGTTGGCCGGCAGGTAACGGCCTTCGCTGTCCTGGATGATGAGCTTATCGTCCATGAACCGCTGAAGATACCGCTCGGTATGATCTGACCCTCCTCCCAGTGACTTCTGGATCTCTTTCAGGGAACTGGCGCCGCCGCCAGATTCAAATACACGGTACACGTGATGGATCAGCGCGATGCCGTAGTACACATGGGTTTCATCTTTACCGCCAAGCCCCAGGGCCTTTTTCAGACTCCGGTAGCTGTGGGGATGCATAAGGGTGTAGGCCACCTCCGCGCCGTAAAGGATAATGACCGATGAGGCATATACCATCAGGAGAAAGATCGGGATGGCCGCCAGTGCGCCGTACACGGCAAAGGTGCCCGTGGCAAATCCCTTCACGTACACAATGAACAGCAATATGAAGGTGACCCATACCGCTGCGGTAAAGGAGGCACCAAGGGCCGCCGCCTTGAATGGCACCCGGGTATAGGGCAGGGTGGTATAGGCCAGCAGGAACAGGAGCCAGATGAAGGCAAAAGGAGCCAGGAAGTTGATAAGGGTATACGCGAATTTCCTTCCTTCCCTGACGGGCTTCCATTTCTGGCCAAGGTCCGTGGACACCATGATGGTCCCCGCGTCGCCGATGGCCCACAGTTTTTCATCACGGAACTGGAAGGAGTTAATGCTGAGGATCGGCAGGGTTGATTCCTCCCAGGTTGTGCCGCCGTCCCTGGTACGGATGATGATCCCGTCATCGCCACCGACAACGCCTTCTTCCGGATTAAAGAACCAGGCGACATTGTAGTTGTTCTCTCTGTTTTTTTTCGACGACCATGTTGCGCCGCCATTTTCTGATAAAAGAATCAAGCCTTCGTTTCCGACCAGGAGCACCCGGTTTTCATTGATGAAAAAGGTATTGTTGATCGTGACAGGCCTGTTCTTCCATTTTGCAGCTGCAATCTGTTTCATTTCCCATTTTTTTCCGCCATCCTCTGTCTTCAGGATGATGCCGCGGGAGCCGGTAACGATCCCGCGGTCTTTGAAAAATGCTATTCCGCGCAGGTTGGGCCGGCCCTCCCAATCTTCGACTGACCAGCTTTCCCCTCCATCAATGGTTGTCAGGAGTATCCCGTTTTCAGCGGCAATTATGCCCCGGGTATCAGTGAGCATGCGGATGGCGTTAAAATTGAAAGTGCCGAATTTCCGTATGCGCCACCGGTATCCCCCGTCAGATGTAACGAGGAGAATGCCATTGGTCCCCACTATCCATCCCTTTGTTCCTATAAACTGGATACCGCGATACCTGGTTTTTAACAGCTCAATCGGTTCTATGCGCCCTTCCTGTTCGACAAAGGACCTGTCACCGGATTCATACATGTATACCCTCTGGTTGTCGTAATCGATTCTGCCGCTGCTTTGATTCAGGCCTGTGAAATTGATTTTCCCGGCATTAGCCTGGATGGTGTCAGAGTACAGTATCGTCGACTTTTCACCAACAACCCATAGTCTGCCGGTATCGGTGGTATGGGCAGCGTTATAATTCGGCGAGGAGAGTATAATTGACAGCTGGGTGGCAACAGTCATGCCCGCAGCTAGCATGAGCGGTCCAAGGGTCAGAGCAGCCCAGTAATAAATGATCTTAAGATGCATAGGCCGCCCCTTTTTCACTTTCCATATGTCGTTCATTGACTTTTCCAGGGTCCTGAGCATGGCCGTGGCGGAGAAAATCATAACTGCCGCGCTGATCCCGCCGATTTTTCCGGCGTTCTCTATGAGGCCCAGGATTGCATCGAAGATGGGATCTATATTGAGTTTGATATTGTTTTCATTCAGGTAGAGCAGTATGCGGTCAAAAAGCTCTTTTTTATTTTCACCCACGCCATAATAGAAGGAATAAATGGTGAGACCCACGGTAAGGGCAGGCACAAGGGATAGTATTATGGTATATGTTATGGAAGAAGCCTTGGTCTGGCAATCGTCAGTGATGAATTTTCTGGTGGATACGATGAGGATTTTCGCGGCGTTTATGATTTTTCTCAATACGCCACTGGCAATATCTTCACCGTGATAAATTTTTTTCATGCTGGATAGTATTGATTTATTAAATGCATGCAGGGTTTCTTTGAGGGCTTGTTTTTTTGACATGGTTTGGCTCCTCCCGGGGTGATGACGTTTATAATAGCCCTTTTTCCGCACCGGTCAACCAAATTTTAACCGGTATATACGCCTAGCCGTGTCATTCAGTATGGTTATACCGCATTCCTGAAGCAATAAATCTGGTGCGGGCAGGGGTTCATCGTTATAAAAGCATGAAATGATCCATTTAAAAGAGCGATGATAATTTTTATTGACAAAAAACATATCCTTCACTAAGGTGCCAACACATTGCGCATAAAGCATTATTTTATTAAAAAAGGATGTGATTTAGATGACGAGTCCGTTAGAAGTCGATGTCAATGGCGATATTGAAAAAGCCTTTAAGAACCTGAAGAAAAAAATGGCCTTTGAGGGCATTTTCAAGGAGCTGAAGAGACGTCGATACTACGAAAAGCCCAGCGAAGAGAAAAAGCGGAAAAAGGAAGAAGCTGAACGCCGCAGGCTGAAGAAGATCCGCAGAATGAACGTCGGGCAGGGCAGGGTCAAGAAGTCTCCGACCATGAGAGGCGGAAAGGACTTCTCTCGTGACGAAAGCACTGAGTCTTAATTGAATTTATTATTTGACCATTAAAAAATCCGGTAAAGCCGGATTTTTTTATTGCTGTTCTTATGTATATACATACATTAAAAATATGATGGATACATACACATAGATGCATATGGATAAGACAGATACCCTCAGTCCCCTTGCCGATCGATGCCGCCCCGGAACCATTGAAGAGTTCATCGGGCAGGAACACCTTTTATCCGAACATAAAATACTTAAGACTATTATTGACAAGGGTACAGCCTTTTCCCTTATTCTATGGGGCGAGCCCGGATCCGGCAAGACTACTCTGGCACGCCTTATCGCTTCATACTGCAAGCTGGATTCTCATTTTTTGAGCGCCATATCCGCCGGCGTGGCTGATGTGCGCAAGGTTATCGAAAAGGGGAAGGAGAACCGGCAGAAGGGCGCCCAGACGCTGCTTTTTCTTGATGAGATTCATCGTTTTAACAAGGCCCAGCAGGATTCCGTGCTCGGTTCCGTTGAATCAGGAGATATAATTCTTATCGGGGCTACAACAGAAAATCCTTCATTCAACGTTATCTCCCCGCTCCTGTCAAGAACCCGCGTCCTGAAGCTTTCACGGCTTTCTGAAAAGAACCTCCTTGCTATTCTGGACCAGGCTCTGCGTAATGATGGGATTCTCAGGGAAGGGAATGCGCGCTTTGCTGATGAAAAAGTGAAAGATAAGCTTGTTGCCATATCCAATGGCGATGCCAGGCGCATGCTGAATATCCTTGAAACGGCTTTTACTCTGACCCCTGACGGTCTTATGACCGCGGACCACCTGGAAGAGGCGGTCCGCAACAGCATGCTCTACTACGATCGAGCCGGTGACAGGCATTATGACACCATATCCGCCTTTATCAAGTCCCTGCGCGGCTCCGACCCCGATGCGGCGGTATACTATCTGGCCCGGATGATCCTCGCGGGTGAGGATCCGGTCTTCATAGCCCGACGGATGGTCATCTTCGCGTCAGAAGACATAGGCAACGCGGCGCCCAACGCCGTTACCCTGGCAGTGTCCGCCTTGACGGCAACCCAGAATATCGGGCTGCCCGAGGCGCGAATAATTCTATCCCAATGCGCCACCTTTCTGGCATCGGCCCCGAAAAGCAACGCTTCGTACCTTGCCATAGACAGTGCCATGGCCGCGGCGAAGGATTCAAACTATGAAATTCCTCTTCACATCCGGAACGCACCCACTGACCTCATGAAAAAACTCGGGTACCACAAGGGTTATAAATATCCCCACGATTTCGACCGCCATTTCGTGAAGGAGGTTTATCTCCCCGGTGAAATCAGGGACCAGGTATTCTATAACCCCTCCGAAGAGGGGGGTGAAAAAGCGATTCGTGACCGTTTGAAGTCTCTCTGGCCGGAACGGTATAAATAGCATGGAATTTCAGGCTGCTCTGACCCCCACCTATTTTATCGACAGTGATACCCCGTCCATCATGGATCAGGCCCGCGCCATCGTTGCACCCGGCGACAGCGCCCTTGACCGGGCGGTGAAGATCTTTTACTGGGTCCGGGATCGGATCCCCTACAACCCCTATCGTACGACCTATGAGCGGGATCATTACCGGGCTAGCTTCATCCTGCGCCAGGGCGACGGCTTCTGCGTGCAGAAGGCGATACTCACGGCGGCATTGTCACGCGCTTCCGGCGTTCCCTGCAGGCTCCGCTTCGCCACGGTTCGCAACCACCTGATTACCCGGCGCCTTAAAGAAGCGATGAAGACCGATATCTTTGTCTTTCACGGCCTGGTGGAATTTTTCCTGGAGGACCGATGGGTCAAGGCGACGCCGGCCTTCAACCTTTCCCTGTGCGAGAAGTTCGGCATCAGGCCCCTCGATTTCAATGGCCGGGATGATTCTATCCTCCATCCCTTTGACAGGGATGGCAACAGGCACATGGAGTATCTCCATGATTTCGGATCTTTCGATGACCTTCCTTTCGAGCGCATGGCCGAGGAATTCAGACGTTATTATCCGCACCTCGAGGAGCTGTTGAAATTATTAAAACGGGGCCAGGCGGCGCCGGCCGATTTTGAAAAGGAAGCTGAATCGGAAAATAAAGCGTGATCCGTCGCTTCGAAGCGCGGACCATTCGGAGGAAGTGACCATGAGCGGCGGCGTGAAAATCACCGAGATCCTTGAATACATTCTGAGGCACGCGACCCGCCACGAGCTGGATCTCGTGGGAGAGGCGCTGCGCAAGCGCCGGGAGCGGGAATCGACCCTGGGACTCGGCCAGATCGACGTCAACCAGATGGCCCGCACCATGGCTGAAGACATCGAGAAGCAGATGGGGATTGGCGGCGACTCCGTGCACGAGATGTCGCGGCGCCTCGTGGCCGACATGATCCGCAGGGAAAAACCGGAAATTCCAGAGCGGGAGCTGCAGACCCTCCTTAACCAGTGGGTCCCCGGCAGGAGCGGCAAGAAATCCGGGGGGATGCCCCGGGAAATGCTCCTGGCCATGATCTCGCAATTCGTCGCCTACAGCATGGGAGAGGTGAGCGAACAGGATAAGAAGCAGTTCCCCGAGGGGTGGCATAAGAAATACTGGGAAGCCTTTCCGCCGGAAATCCAGCTGCTTATCCGGGATTATATCCTTGGCAAAATCGGAAAGAACCAGTTCTGGAAGGGAATCGGGGAATCTCCCGCCATGTTAAAATAATACTTGCGCTGACATGGCGCCGCGCCACATCTTGTATCCTGTCAGCACAACGAGAGATTAATATGTTCCAGAGGTCATGTCATGAGTTCCAACCGCGATGCATTGTTCAATATCCTTTACACAAAGTCCTTTATCTACCGGGAAGACCCTCCCTTTACCCTGGTTTCCGGCCGGCAGAGCTTTTATTACTTTGACTGCAAGGCCACGACACTTGACGCCGAAGGCGTGTCGCTTATCGGCGAGGTCATGTTCGATGCCATTGAGCCTCTTATCGGCCCCCTGACCATAGACGGCATCGGCGGCCTGACCCTCGGAGCCGATCCCATCTCCATTTCAACGGCGATAGCGGCCGGGAAGAAAGGGCGCAGGATATCGCCCCTCATTGTCAGGAAAGAGCCGAAAAAGCACGGGACGCAGAAATGGATCGAAGGCGATGCCGGCCAGGTCAAAAACGTGGTGGTCATCGACGATGTCATTACCACGGGCGGCTCCACCATTACAGCCATCGAACGTTTGCGTGAATCCGGGCTCACGGTAGTCAAGGCAGCAGTCATCATTGACCGCGAGGAAGGCGGACGCGAGGGTATCGAAAAAACAGGTGTTGAAGTAATCTCGCTTTTTAGAAGGTCTGATTTTGACGCCCGGAGACTCGGGAAATAATCATTTGAAATCGTCCATGAAGGTTACCGCGCAGTCAGCGTTTATCCTGATGGTATAATCAACGTTTTCCTGGGAGAAGGTGGTAAACCTGATCCGGTAAATCGAATCCCCGTCCAGGTTCTTGAAAGGCTCCGTCTTGCTGGAGACCAGGGTTATTTCCTTCTCACGGTTCCAGTCGGCGTCAAAGTTTCTGCCGATTTCCGCGTAATGATATTTGTTTTTTGCGAATTTCAATTGAGACATGTCGATGATTTTTTCCACGACAAAATATGTCTTCCTGGTTTTCTTCGTGCCGGTGATATCGGCGATATATTCCGCCATGATGCCGATGGAAAGGGCGTCAACGCTTTTATCCAGTTTGAAGAACATGGTGGCGGTTGGGTACCGGTCGATCGGCTCGGCGGCCTTTGAAACCCCAATACTGGAAAAGGTTTTAACGCTGCTCTGCTTGTATATTCTTTCCTTCTTGGTGCCGGCGGTGGCGCAGCCTGTTGTAACCAGTGCCGGAAGCCCCGCGAGGATGATTATCATCAGGATAAAGGATAGTGTTTTATTAAAATGACGGCCGGGGCCCATGGCTTTGATAGTAATGGATTTTTCATAGAGTCAAGGACATTTTTCAGGCTTGGACGTGAATTTTTTCTTGTTGATTTTAAAATTTTCTTGCATTATGTCGTCATAATTATCACCTTCTGCTAGGATCGGGTTTAAACCCGATCCTGATGCGGGCTTTGCCCGCTACCCAATGGGAGACGCAGGGGACCCTGCGGGGCCCTGCAGGGGGCTCCGCCCCTTGACCCCGTTTGATATCGGTATAACCCTTCCCTGACAGAGGCTCTGTATCCATGCGGATGAGCGAGAAAATGGGACGTGGATATGAAAGACCGGGGAAACGCCGCCGCTGCAGGCCGCAATCCGCCATGTCTTCTCTATCCATTTCCCGGCACTCAGACCTGTCAACGCCGGGCGAAACCTGGTGCCGGATTGTGCCGATGCTGAAACACTGACGCAGTAACTGGAAGGATCTATGTTCCTCAAATCGATGGATTTATACGGCTTCAAGTCCTTTGCCGACAAGACGCAGGTCACCTTTGAGCCGGGTATCACCGTCATCATCGGGCCCAACGGGTGCGGCAAGTCCAATGTCGTCGACGCGATAAAATGGGTCCTGGGCGAAAAGCAGGCGAAGAACATCCGCGGCGAAAAGATGGAGGACATCATATTTGCCGGCACCGAGCAGCGCAAACAGCTCTCCCTTTCCGAGGTCTTCGTTACCATCGATAACTCCAACCGCGTCCTCGATTTCGATTCCGACTCGGTCACCGTGGGCCGCCGCATATTCCGCGACGGGGAATCGGAGTACCTCATCAACAAGTCGCCGGTGCGGCTCAAGGACGTGGAGAAGCTCTTCATGGACACCGGCATCGGCAAGGCCTCCTACTCGGTCATGGAGCAGGGGAAGATGGACCTGATCCTGTCGACGCGGCCCGAGGACCGGCGCTACATCTTCGAGGAGGCCGCGGGCATTTCCAAGTACAAGTTCCAGAAAAAGGAGTCGCTGAAGAAGCTCACCGAAACAAGCGACAACCTGGAGCGTATCAACGACATTATCAAGGAAATAGAACGCGAGAAGGACTTCAAGTCAAAGCAGGCCGAGACCACAAAGGTGTACATCGCGCTGAAGACCGAGCTCTCCGAACTTGACATCAAGATCAATATCCTCCGCTACCAGGAGCTCGCCAGGAGGCAGAACAAGATCCAGGAGGATATCGAACGGCACAACATGGAGCGCGTGGCCATTTCCGCGCGGGTATCAACAACATCCGCCGATAACGAGAAGGATGAAAAACGCAAAAATGATATCCAGCACCAGCTCTTCGAGCTGGAAAAGCGTCTCCATGCATACCGGATCCGCGTCGAGGACATCGACGTTAAAACCGACAAGAACAAGGGCTTGATCGACGAGGAGCAGAACCTCAAGAAGGGGATCGAGAACAAGATCGTCGAACGGACGAAGAACCTGGACCGCCTCCTCGAGGAGAAGCAGAAGAGCGAGCAGTCCCGCGTCGAGATCGGCGTGAAGATCGAGGATGACAAACAGAAGCTGTCGGCCTTTTTTACGACGCGGAAGAGGAAGATCGATTCCATACACGCGTCGAGGGACGCCATAGAGGAGAAGAAGGGATCCATCAAGGACGCGGAAAAAGGGCTCAAGGAGCTACAGGCCCTCCTCGAAGAGGTCATCAGGAAACTGGTGGACGCCATCGAAAAGCGCAAGGCCGAACTGGAGGGCTCCGAGCAGGAACGGTCCCAGGTGCGGGGCGTCATACACGAACGGATCTCAGCGATAGAGGATTCGCTTCGCAGGGCAGCGGCCGATTTACGGGGCGGCATGGCCGACAGTGCCCTGGCAATGCTCGAGGCCATAGACATGGCGGCCCTTAAGGAAGACATCCTGAAATTCGAAAGCTACGAGGACGGTTTCCGCTCCATCCTCTTCGACAAAACGGGCATACACGCCGAAAAGGAAAGCCTTGACCGGAAGATACGGGAAAAAATCGACAGCATCGAAAGGTTCCGGAATGAGATCACCGCCCTTGAAGCGCACATTCAGCATGAGCAGGTGGAGCTGGAAGACGTCAACCAGATGATTACCCGGGTCGAAAAGGACCTTTCGCGGAACGAGAACGAGCGCGACTGGATCGAAAAACATATCCAGTCCCTGGGGACCCAGATCATCGATTTCCGGAAGCAGATAGATAACTATCGCGAGGAGATACTCAGGGCAGACAAGAAGATAAAGGAACTTTCCGACGAGATTCGGGAATGGGACCAGCGCCTTGTCGAATTCAACGAGCGGAGCGAGTCCCTGTTAAAAGAGATCGCCGACCTCACCGCGAAGCGGGTCGAGATCGAGAACAAGATCCATGAGCGGAAGAACGTGGCCCGCAAGGATGAAGAGGAGCTGGCGCGTGTCGTCGAGAAGATAACCACCCTTGACAAATCGCAGGTCGAGCTCATATTCAAGAAGAACAGCATCGAGGAACACCTCTGGATCGAATACGAGAAGAAGGTCAAGGATATAGAAAACCTGAGCGTCATGGAGTCCCAGATGGAGGGCCTGATTGCCAAAAGCCAGGAGATCAAGAAGCAGATACAGGACCTGGGGCCCATCAACAACCTCGCCATCGAGGAATACCGTAATCTGAAGAAACGCTTCGAATACTACATCAAGCAGAAAAAGGACATCGAGAAGGCGCGCGAGGATATTTTCACCGTCATCGAGGACATCAACCGGACGTCGATCGAAATGTTCATGGAGACCTTTAAGAGCATCCAGAAGAACTTTTCCGATATATTCAAACAGCTCTTCGAAGGGGGCGAGGCAGCCATCGAGTTGAACGAGCCGGACAATCCCCTTGAAAGCGGCATCGAAATAATGATACGTCCTCCGGGGAAAAAGCTGAAAAACATCAACCTCCTTTCCGGAGGAGAGAGGGCGTTGACCGCCATAGCACTCCTCTTTGCGACCTACATGGTCAAGCCGTCACCCTTCTGCTTCCTTGATGAGATTGACGCGCCCCTGGACGAGCAGAACATCGGCAGGTTCGTCAGGATGCTCAAGGAGTTTGCGCGCGGGTCCCAGTTCATCATCGTGACCCATAACAAGAAAACCATGAGCATCGGTGAGACCCTTTACGGTGTTACCATGGAAGAACCCGGCGTTTCAAAGCTTGTGTCCGTAAAAATGGATAAGATAGAAGGGACTAATTGAAAAAAACTTGACATTTCATATAGATTAATTTAAATTTATATACGAGCAGTTGTGTGTATCTAATGACCGCCAGAATTTAGAAGAGTATAACTGCCCGGGCTGATGATGTCCGGAAAAGACACAAGGAAGGTGTAAAATGAAAATATCCATTGATGGAATCCTCGGGACAGCGCAGAAGATCAACAGCCAGAAGGAACTGGAAGAAAATAACCCCAACAAGAAACGAAGCGACGTAAAAACTGATTCCGTTACCATAGGAAGCAGGATCAACACACGCCTTGATGCCATGGAAACAGAGTTCAGGGATGTGCAATCGTCCCTCACGCGGAACCAGATTGTCCGGGACGGCATTAACCAGCTCAGGGCAGATCTCCAGAAGGGTGCACCCGAACAGCAGATCATTCTCAACAGCGTGACCTTTGAGAAAACCCCGGTCCTCCGCGGCTTCATCGGCGAGGCGATCACGGAGCAGCAGCTCAATGCGAAGATGGATGTCAATAATAAGCTTATCAATGATGATGTGACCAGGCTGAAAAAGCTCCAGGTGGAGCTGGACAACATCACTGCATCCGACCTGGTCAGCCAGGACAGGCTGAAGAATATTGTTGCCAATGTCGATTCAATCTTTACCCGGTCAGGAGCCGCCAGCCTTGATAATATATCAACCCTGCGGCCTGACGCCGTCATGAGGCTTATTAAATAAGGGTGTTTCATCCTCCGCCCCACAAGCACGGATCAGCAATCGATTGAAATGCATCCAGCCACACGATATAGTTGCGCAAACTTTCTATCTTTCCTCCTGTTGCTGTACATGCCCTGTCCGGCGTCTGATCAGGATAAGCCCTTTATTGCAATCATAAATCCGTGCGCGGGAAACTATGAAGCCACTTTGAAAGGATGGCTCATGCCCTTCAGCCGTCACGCCATCAGGGAATGGGGTGCATGCCGGGGATGGGAACTCATGGATGACCGGGACCCTGTTGTGGATGACACGGCGGCCTATGTCGGGCCCCATGGATCCACGGTTCGTGTGAACGGTCTTTCCCGTGGTTTAAGGTACCGTGTCTGGATCGATTTCGTAAGGTTCAGATCAGCAGGAAGATATCCGGATTCCGTGTTAAAGATATTTGCTGCCGGACAGGGATTGGATGCCCGCCTGATTGATACCGCCAGGTATTCAGACATCCATGGTTCATATTATTCTCTTGATATTCCCGTTGCTGTATCCGCCGGGGGGAGTGTTGAATTGCGTTTCGTGGAATTCTCTGCCGCTCCCGGCAACTGGGGGATATGGGACATCATCATAAGCGGTGCAGGGGAACTGCCCCGCCGGAGCGATATCCCCGGTGATGAAGGCATTAATCTTGAAATAAATGACAGGATTGTACAATAATCCGTAATTGTAAATGACTCCTTTCATATTTTCTTGCCAGAGTATCTTATCGCCGTCAAAACGACTGTACAAACAATTAATTCCGTGCCAGAATATTTGTGAATGACTGTAAATTTCATTTTTTTGGATTGAAAGAGCGCAGATCCTTAAAAGCCCCGGCAGGGCTTTACCGGTCTGTTTTATTTTTGTCAAAAAAAAGAATTTTTTTTGACAAAAAAAAGGGGTAATATTTTCTGATTCACATATTTACACTGAATGAAAAAAGTGTTATTTTAGTACCGTGCATTGCAGACAGTCTGCGTAAACCAGCAACAATTATTGACTTCCGCCGGTGCGGAAGGTAATCATGTGAAACCAGGGTGGGGATATGGCCAAAGACTTCCACGAAAAAGATTATGACGATGAAGTATATGAAGACGACTATTACGAAGAGCATTACGAAGAAGAGGAATTAGCGGACGAATCCGAGCTCATCGAGGAAGAGGGCGAGGAGCGTATCGTAGACGAAGAAGCCGAGGAAGAGGTCCATGCCGAAGCCGACGAGGGTATTGAAGAGATCGGCTTCGACGATGACGACACCAAGAAAGTCACGGTGAGTTACGCCTGCGAAGAATGCGATTACCGCTGGGATGACATCATTATCAAGAAGAAAAACGTTATCGAGGATGAAGAGCCCGATGTCATCTGCCCCATGTGCGGCTCCATGAATGTCACCCTGATATGAGCAGCCGGTCCATTGTTATCAAGGGCGCGCGCGAGCACAATCTCAAGAACATATCACTGGAAATCCCGCGGGACAAGCTGGTCGTCCTGACGGGGCTCTCCGGGTCCGGGAAATCATCCCTGGCCTTTGACACCATTTACGCCGAGGGGCAGCGCCGGTACGTGGAGTCCCTTTCCTCATACGCGCGGCAGTTCCTCGGACTCATGGAGAAGCCCGACGTTGATTACATCGACGGGCTATCCCCGGCTATATCCATCGAGCAGAAAACCACGCACCGGAACCCCCGCTCGACCGTGGGGACCGTCACCGAGATATACGACTACTTCAGGCTACTCTACGCCCGCATCGGCGTGCCTCACTGCCACAACTGCGGGAAAAAAATATCCTCCCAGTCACTTGACCAGATCGTCGAGAACCTGATGACCTACCGGGCCGGGACGAAAGTCCAGGTCCTGGCTCCACTGGTGCGGGGGCGCAAGGGAGAGCATGTCGACAAGCTCGAGCAGGCCCGGAAAAAGGGCTTCGTGCGGGTGCGGGTCGACGGCAAGGTACGCGAGCTCGAGGAGGAGATCAAACTCGACAAGAACAAAAAGCACACCCTGGAGATCATCGTCGACCGCATCGTGATCAAGGACGGTGTGCGGCCCCGACTGGCCGAATCGGTGGAGACGGCGATGGAGATAGGCGAGGGCCTGGTGACGGTTCTGGCGGATGAGCCGGCTTCCGGAGGGGAGGCGGAGCGCCTCTTCTCGTCGAAACTGTCCTGCACCGACTGCGGCATCTCCATGTCAGAGCTTTCGCCGCGGATGTTTTCATTCAACAGCCCCTATGGCGCCTGCCCGGCCTGCGGGGGCCTGGGCTACATCATGCAGTTTGACCCGGACATGATCGTCTCCGACCCCGACCGGTCTCTTTATGACGGGGTCCTGGAGGTATGGGGAAAGACAACCAGCTACTGGTACCTGGAACAGATAAAAAATCTAGAGAAGAATTTCGGCTTTGACGCGCACACGCCCTGGAAAAAGCTTCCGAAAAAAATCAGGGACATCATCCTCTATGGCTCCGAGGGGAAGAAAATCGACTACCAGGTGAAGCGCGAGAATGCCGAGTACCGCTTCACCCGGGCCTTCGAGGGGGTCATCCCGAACCTTCACCGCCGCTACATGGAAACAAAGTCCGAGGATATGCGCATCTGGATGGAGGGATACATGTCCAACACCCTCTGCGGCGAGTGCGGCGGGAAGCGACTGCGGCCGGAGAGCCTCGCCGTGAAGATGGCCGGGCATACCATCGACCAGGTCACGGCCTGCTCCATCGGGGAGGCCTGGCGCCTCTTCCAGGACCTGGCCCTCACGGACACGGAGAAGAAGATCGCCGAGCAGATCATGAAAGAGATAAAGGTCCGCCTCAAATTCCTCACCGACGTGGGCATCGACTACATCACCCTTGACCGCGCCGCGGGGACCCTTTCCGGCGGTGAGTCGCAGCGCATACGCCTGGCTACCCAGATCGGGTCGAGCCTCACCGGGGTCCTCTACGTGCTGGACGAGCCGAGCATCGGCCTCCACCAGCGGGACAACAGGAAGCTCCTGGCCACGCTGAAACGCCTCCGCGACCTGGGAAACACCGTCATTGTCGTCGAGCATGACGAGGACACCATGCGTGAGGCGGATTACGTGGTGGACCTGGGGCCCGGCGCAGGCCTCCACGGCGGCTACGTGGTGGCAGTGGGAACGCCTGATGAGATAGAAGCGAACACGGCCTCATTGACCGGCCGGTACCTGGCAGGGGAGATCTTTATACCGGTCCCGGTGAAGCGCCGCGGGGCGGCAGATCATATCGAGATAAAGGGCGCCAGTGAGAATAATCTGAAGAAGATCGATGTGAAGTTCCCCCTGGGTGTGCTCTGTGCGGTGACCGGCGTGTCCGGGTCCGGCAAGTCGACCCTGGTCATAGATATCCTTTTCAAGGCGCTGTCGTCCCTGGTGATGAAGTCGAAGGAACACCCGGGGAAGTTCGAAAAATTCGTCGGTGTCGAGAAGATAGACAAGGTGATCGATATCGACCAGTCCCCCATCGGGAGGACGCCGCGGTCCAATCCCGCCACCTACACGGGTCTCTTCACGCCGATCCGCGACCTCTTCGCGAAGCTGCCCGATTCAAAATTGCGGGGATACCAGCCGGGCCGCTTTTCTTTTAACGTTCCCGGCGGGCGATGCGAGTCCTGTTTCGGCGACGGCGTTATCAAGATAGAGATGCACTTTCTCCCCGACGTATACATAACCTGTGACGTGTGCAAGGGGCGGCGCTACAACCACGAGACCCTCGAGGTGCGTTACAAGGGGAAAAACATCTACGAAGTGCTGGATATGACCGTTGAGGAGGCCCTCGATTTCTTCAGCGCCGTTCCGGCCATCCGCGGCAAGCTCGACACGCTGAACCGTGTCGGCCTCGGCTACATCAAGCTCGGCCAGCCCGCCACGACGCTCTCGGGCGGCGAGGCGCAGCGGGTCAAGCTTTCAGCGGAGCTTTCCAAGCGCGCCACGGGACGCACCATCTATCTCCTCGACGAGCCGACCACGGGGCTCCACTTTGCCGATATCCAGCGCCTCATCGACGTGCTCCAGTCCCTGGTGGACAAGGGAAACACGGTGATCGTGATCGAACACAACCTTGACGTCATCAAGACAGCTGACTGGATCATCGACCTGGGCCCCGAAGGGGGTGATGACGGCGGCACGGTTGTGGCCGAGGGAACGCCGGAGGACATCGTCCGGGTAAAGGAGTCCTATACCGGCCAGTTTTTAAAGAAGGTCCTCAGGAACAAAAGATAATTCCCCGGAAAATATGAAGCCAGGCGCGGTGTCATAATTAAGCGGCCGATTTCCGGTTTAAAAAAATGCTTGTTTATTTATTTAAATATAGTAATGTTGTGCTAGGACAATCGTGTAGCATTTCAACATTTCGCCGATCATCGGCGAATGGCTTTGCGGGAAAAAGGTGAAATAATATTTCGGGGTACCGCCATGATGAAAAAGAACATTGCCACTATTGCCATTATCATTGCCATGGCCGCCTGTTCAGGTTGCGGTTCGCTCATGCGTTCGGCGTCACGGGGTGACGTTGAGGGAGTTAAGTATTATATTGGAAAAGGCGCTGATGTTAACCAGTATGACCGGTGGGGATGGACGCCTATAATGTGGGCCATTTATTACAACTATTATGATGTCGTCAAATGCATGCTGGAAAACAAGGCCGATCCCAACGCACGCACGACATATGATTACGGCACGATATACAAGGACAGCACGCCCCTCATTATTGCTGCCACATACGGATACGGGGGGATTGCCCGGCAGCTGCTTCAGCATGGAGCTAATCCGAAGGCGGTCAACAGGCAGGGTGAGTCCGCGATTACCGTGGCGGAGAGATATAATTTTATCGAGATAGTAAACCTCCTCGAGGGCAAGGGCGCGTCGCACTACAGCTGGGATAAAAAAGTGGAAGAAAAATTTGGCAAGGATGAAGCGGTGCAGACCATCCTCATGAATGACGGGAGTAAAATCGTGGGGAAAATCATTTCCCAGACACGCACCCAGGTGACTGTTCAAACAAAATACAACACCATCACCCTTGATAAAGACAAGATCACTGAAATGAAATACAAGTAATTCATTCTGAGGCCCGGCAGTCTATCTGTTCACGAAAAATACACTCCCCTTCCGGCTCTTGTGAGATTATATCTCTAACAACAAGGTGATCGACAAGCTGGCCTTGGTTATTAAGAAGGAATCCGGCATGGGGGAGCCCGCGTGCAGCGGGTTACCGCATCCTGATGGTTTTAATGCTGCTGGTGGGCACCTGTATGATGCCGCTTGAAGTATGAATCCTCGCGAATGACGCGTTCTGGTAAATTACCGCGCCGACAAGCACAGAGCCGTCATCCAGGCTCACCTCTTCGAGTTTGTGATAGTATTGCTTGATGGCCGCTTCTGTTTTGAGCACCGGCGGCATTGCCCCGGCCTTTGGCTGCGCATCGTCTTTTTTAACTTCCGGTTCCGAATCAGCGGTTACGGCTTTCCCCAGGTCCGTTTCCTCTTCAACCAGCTCCTTCATTGCTTTTTCAGGGATGGGCTTTTTCTCCTCAACCACCGCATCATTTGAGAGGGCGATCATCTCCCCTTTATTGACCAGGGTGTTGACCTCCGGTTTGTCCTTTGCCTCGACATAGACCGTTCCGTCCAGGACTTTGACATCGGTGACACCGCAATTTTCTTTGTCCGAAGATTCCCTGACGGCAACGGTGAAGGAAGTGCCCCGTACCGCTGCGACAGAGGTCGGCGTTTTAACGCTCAGCCTGCCGCCCTTGGCCAGTTTCTGAATAATGAGCATGCTTCTCCCCTTGTCGAGACCCAGGGTCGTTTCAGCTTCTTTGCCGTCGCCGGCGGGATTAAGGCTGATTATCGTGAAATCAGATTTTTCGAATATCCTGATCAGGGATTTGTCCGGCATCTGGAGTGTGGCCATGGAATTTTCGCCGGTAATTATCCTGTCTCCGATCTGTACAACGGCGTTGGGCCGCAGTTCCCTGCCGGGCTGGTTGAGGCTGACGGTGCCGAGCGTGGCGGTTACGGTTATCGGTTCTGACTTCTTCGCAACTTTCACGCATCCCGCAGCAATGAATACCATCAGTAAAAGAATAAGCAGTCGATTCAGGTTATGGCTCATCGTGTCCCTCATTGCAATGTGATTTGTCCCTCATCAGAAAGGGTAGTGCAAAAACAGGGCATCGTCAAGGATATTTTCGCATTTATCATGCAGGATTCATCCACCGGCATCTGGATTACAGAGCGTAAAATAAGGCAGAGAGGGGATAACAATTGATTAGTTACAGTAATCAGCGGGACCGGGGGGAATCTCCCGGCGGCTGCTGCAGGACGGCCGGGCACCTGCCGGGAGATGCACCGGCATGTTTTTTAAAGTCATTGAAAAAAAACTTGCATTATGTCTCATTTAATGATAGATATGCAGCAATATGCCGGGGACCTGACAAAGGGGCAAAAATTTAAACAATGCGGCCTTCTTTGAGACGATAATATAACAAAGTATGACAACAATCCGTTCAACAGCCATCAGGCGCGCATGGGCGCCGGTCCTCACGGCGGCACTTATCTGCCTGTATACGCCCCTGGCGTTTTCCGAAATGGCGGACATGGTGAAATTCGAGATCGCCAAGAAGTATTTCCGCCAGGGGAACACCTATTTCAACAGGATGCGCTACCTGGCCGCGGCGGAATATTTCCGGAAGGCCGTAAAGGAATATCCGGATTACTATACCGCGCGGGATCACCTGGCACGGTCCTACAAGCTGGCCGGCTTCACCGATTCCGCCCTGAAGGAGTGGGAAAGCCTGTCGGACATGTCCCCGGACAACGTTGCCGTGACCAGTAAGATCGAAAACCTGCGCTTCCAGGACACCCCTGCGGAGCGGTCCGACGACAATCCTGAATACGTCCTGTATGAAACCTATAAGTCTTCCGATTATAACCGGTTCCGGTTCCATAATCCCGTTGATATCGCCGTTGATAATGAAAAGAACATTTACATCACGTCTTTCTATGACGGTTCACTGGTCAAGATTGATTCGAACGGCAAGGGCGTTTTCTCGATCAGGACAGCCATCGACAGCAGGCTTTACGGCATCGATTACCGTGCGGGAAGGCTTGCCGTGGCGGACTTCAAGAGGGACCGCATCTATTTCATGAACCGTAACGGAGAGGTCCTGAGCCGCTTCGGCGCGAGCGGCAACGGCGAAGGCGAGTTCCACGGTCCCGAGGGCCTCTGCTTCAACGGCAGGGGAGAGCTCTTCGTGGTCGATTCAGGCAACAGCCGGGTCCAGAAATTCGATGATGCCGGAAAATTCATACTGCAGTTCGGGAAAAAAGGCGAGTACGAAGGCGAGCTGTCACGGCCTACCGACGTGGCGGTATACCGGGACAGAGTATATGTTACCGATACCGGGAACAAGCGGGTTGCGTGTTTCGACGATTCAGGCAATTTCATAGAGAATATTACCATCGAAGGAGTGGAATCCCCCCGGGGCATCGTGAAATCCGGGGACGCCCTCATGGTCTCCGACGAGAAGGGCGGCCTTCTCTGGTACAATCCCGCGAAGGGGTCCTCGTCGCAGCTCAGTGCCGACGCGAAGGGTAACAGCCTGTCAAAGCTGATGGCGGCCGTTTCCGACCGCGATGGCTACCTCTACTGCCTCGATTTCAGCAGGCAGGCGGTGGTGCTCTTCTCCCCGGCGCACAAGCAGTACTCCAACGTGAGCCTCGAAATTACCTCCATAGACCTGGCAAGCTTCCCGGTGGTGGCCTTCTATGTCAACGTGCGCAACAGGGACGGCAGTCCACTGTACGGCCTTGATAAAACGAATTTTACCGTGACCGAGGACAGCGCTCTCATCACGAACCTCTACACCGATTACCTGAAACGCCTCGCCCCGTCGGTATCAATAGCCATGGTCGTTGACCGTTCCAGTAAAGCGGAGGACTACCATGGCGATCTGCCCTGGACAGCTGAATTTATTCTGCAAAAAATGAGAAAGAACGATTCCCTCGAGGTGCTGAATTTCAACCGGGAATCCTGGGTGGGCAACAGCTTCGACTGGAGCAGGAGGAGGGCCCTCAGGGCGCTCAAGGAGCGTGATTACGGTGAAGGTAAGAACATCGGGAAGGCCCTCTATAACGCCATCGGCGACCTTGTGCCGCGGTTGAACCGCCGCGGCGTGGTTATGGTTACCGACGGCAGCGTCAATGAAGATTCTTTCAGAAACTATACGCCGACGAACATCATCCGCTTCGCCAGGTCGCATTACATCCCGGTATATATCATTTCCTTCAAGGAGCCCCATGAGCTCCTCCGGAGCATAGCCTCGGAAACGGGGGGCGCGGTATTGCGGCCCCGGGACCAGGACGGACTCCGGACCCTGTATTCGCGGATAAAGAATTCCGAGGAATACCGGTACGTGCTGGTGTACTCCACCTTCAAACTCAGGTCCTTTGCCGGGTGGTGGTCCGACGTTAAGATCGAGGTGGAACATAAGGGGCAGAAGGGCGTCGAGTGGGGCGGATATTTTGTGCCATAGGAGCGGGAACGCCGTATGCAGTATATAAAGCATGGTCTGATCGCGGAACTCAGGAAGAAGGGCATATCGTCCGGATCGGTGCTGGAGGCCATAGCCTCCGTGCCGCGGCACCTCTTTGTGTCAGAGGCGCTGAGGTTCCACGCCTATGACGACATTTCCCTTCCCATCGGCAACGGCCAGACCATATCAAAGCCTTCGGTGATAGCGAAGATGGTCCAGGCCCTCGGCCTGACCGGCGACGAGCGGGTCCTCGAGATCGGCACCGGCTCCGGGTACCAGTCCGCTGTCATTTCCCGCCTTGCCGGCTCCCTCGTGACAATGGAGCGCATCGAGGAGCTCTTCAACCGGGCCCGGGGCGCTCTCTTCGGCCTCGGCTACCGCAACATAACCTTTCTGCATTCCGGCGATTTCAAAGAAGCCGCGGGGATGTTCGACGCAGTCATTGTTGCGGCCGGCGCCGATATCCTGCCCGTGTCCATCTTCGGCAAGATCGCGCCGGGAGGCAGGCTTATCATCCCGGTCGGGAACGGGCGGGGGCACCGCATCAAGAAATTCATCGTCAAGCAGAACGGCGTCGTGATAGAGGAAGATATCGGCGAGGCGACCTTCGTGCCGTATATCATAGAAGAGACGGCCTGATTGACCCGGTAGCGGGTCGTGCAATTATTAAAAGGAGGGGGTGCCATCGCGGGCGCCCCCTCCTTTTTGATCCCACCCTGCGCCGCTCAATCGCCGCGGGGGAGATAGGGGAACTGGTCGTCAGACCGGGGAATTCCCCGGATATTAGAACTTTGATCCCAGGAATTTTGCCAGGTTTGTCATGGCGTAATTCAGCTGCCCTTCCATGGTATAATTGCCAAGACCGAAACCCGCAGAGTCGATTATAACATCCGCGTAGTACTTCACTTGTCCGGTGGACATGTCGATATATCGAACGTCCAGGTACAGATACTGTATGCGGTTGAGGCCTGTTTCTATGACATGTTTCTTTAAAAGCAGTTTGATATAGAGATCATTTTTTGCCGGAGCATCGCCACCCCTGGAACCTGAAACGGCAGCTCCCCGGATTTCAGAACGGCAGTATTCCTGCAGGGCTTTTACGTTCAATTCCCTGATTACATCGGACCATTCTCCCGGGGTTTTGAAGCCGTATTTTTTCCAGTTGCCCTGACCGAAATCGAGCCATCCTATGTAGACTTTTTTGTAGTTCTTGAGATTCGGCGATGCGGGCTGCTGGGACTTTATGTTGAAGCTCGAGCCGCATGCAAGAATAACGCATGAAAGAATAAGAATACTGCAGATGTATAGCCTCGTCATGGCACACCTCCCGTTGGTTAAATTGTAATATTAGAGATTGATAAATTATTATTATAGTACAACCAGAATGAGGTAAAATCAAAAAAATGTTGGTATAATTCAATACCCGGGAAACAAAAGCTTTTCATAGAAGAAAAATCCGGGCTAAAGCCGCAAACAGACGCCCGGGGAGTGAATGGCAGTGTTTCATGTCATAATGTATGATTCAGCTGCCTTTTCAATATCAGCCCGATGGAAGGTGCGGATTGAGGCCAGGACATCCCGTGGAAGCTCTCCTGTAAGAAGGACTACCCTTGAAACACTTCTAATTATAATCAGATTACTTTTTTTATTAATATGAATAAATTGATTGTGTTGAATTATATTTATTGATTAACATGTTACAACATTTATAATAAATAGTATGCAAACGTTATTAAAAGAAATCCGTCATAATCCATTATTGTGGCACTTGTTGGCGGTGCGGCTGAGATGGCTTCGGCCTTTTCCGGGGCGCGAAAGAACAGGCTCGATATATGCGCAAGCATCGCATTGGGGGTCTCGTCGCAAATTGTTCTTTTTGTTGCCCCTGTCCTGGTGCTCTTGAGTTATGTTATCGGTCAGAGCCCTATGGATTTGCAATTTTGACCGGGCGCTGTTATAATGATTCTCATTGCAACGATGGCAATCTCTATGGTAACAAACAATGGGAGATCGGCCTGGTTCCTGGGAGTTATTCTGATAATGGTGTATTTTATTTTTGCAATGACGCTGTATCTTATGCCGCCGCGTGCGCAATATTAGATAAACAGACCGGCAGTTTTTGTTGATGATCAATGAATAAAATGTTTATCGAATATTATAACACCAAATGGTGACTTTACGATTTATGAAAAATAACAATCTGAAAACTATATTTTCAACAAGTTCAATCTTGACTATAAGTGTAATTCTTTATGCTTTTATTATACCGGTTTTACCATTATCCTGGGGAAGAAATCCTGCCAGGTATGGAATGTTTTTAATTACTATTTTCGGAGTTCTTTCAATCGACAGAAAAAAATGGAAAATACTTATATTTGTATTGGGAATATTGATTCTCGAATTTGTCACTTTTGCACTTGAATTAACGATTCTTAACTATATTTCAAAATTTCTATATGTCATAGTATTTCTGACGGTGGTTGTCAATCTCATCGGGCAGATTGCCATTGCCAGGGTGGTCACTTCAAAAGAAATTCTCGAAGCGATAAGCGGTTATATTCTTATCGGGATAATTTATTCTGTAATAATTTCATTTATAATGGTTGTCGATCCCGGGGCTTATAATGTAGTCGAAAAAACCAGCGACATACAGGAATTATTTTTGTATATGAGCACTTCAATGTATTATGGGCTTGTTTCTATGGCCGGTATGGGATATGGTGACATTGTTCCGCTCAAACCGTATACTCGTTCGCTGGCAACATTTATTGGTGTATCCGGACAATTCTATATTGCTATTTTAATTTCCATGCTTGTCGGGAAATATTTATCCCGCAAGGTGGATTCGTCAGAAGAGCAAAAATAGAATTTGTCATTACAATTGGTGCATTTTCAAAATTCCTGCGCAAGTATATTCATGTTGAAGGAAACCAAGGGCAGACATATATAGGGCCAGCATCTTCCCGGGCGTTCTCCGGCCTTCAGCAGCGTGCCTCATGCCCTGACGACTTTTCTCCCGGTATATGAAGTAAAATCGGTTTGAGTCGGCCTGTATTCCTGGTTGAGCAGCGAGGATGAAATAAGGTAATCCGCCGTGGCGCGGTTGCATGCCGTGGGCACGTTGTAAAGGACGCAGATCCTGAGGAGCGCCTTCACATCGACGTCGTGAGGCTGCGGCTCCATCGGGTCCCAGAGAAATATCATCATGTCGATTTTTCCTTCGGCGATAAGTGCTCCCATCTGCTGGTCCCCTCCCAGTGGACCCGACTTCAGTTTCTCAACGCTCACCGGTGTTCCGTTGTTCTCGACTTTTTTCACGAGGGTTTCCTCGATCAGTCTGCCCGTGGTCCCGGTGCAGACCAGGTCATGCCCGGTGAGTACATTCCAGTTCCACTCGGCCCATTCGATAAGGTCTTTCTTTTTGTTGTCATGCGCCACCAGGGCGATTCGTTTACGGTCCATCTGTTAAACCTTCCATAAAAATAAATGCGCCGTAACCGGCGCCGAATAATTAATGGTATGATACAGATAATCGCATATGGTTACTGTCAATGATAAAAATAAATAGTGCCTGATTCCTTGACACGGCCCGGATGGGGCATCATTATTGATTGATCTGCGTAACGAGCCACGCGATAGATTTCTTGAACTGGGCTGCGCCCCCGGCGCTGTTCCCCTCTTCCGGGTACACTTCGATAACCTTTTCGCTCTGGATGTGGTTGAAGAGGCTGAAGACGCATTCCGGCGGCGACAGGGTGTCCTTGAATCCTACCGTGGCGAGGACCGGGCAGGTGATTTTGTCCGAGAAGTTCAGCGCGTCAAAATAGGTGAGATTGTCCTTGATCTGTTTTTTCTTGGCTTTGACCGTGGCAACGAATTCGTTTATTTCGCTGGATGCGTCACTTTCGGAGATATTCTGGCTCAGGGAGAGATGGCAGAAGGCCGGCGTTTCCATGACCAGGGCGGCGACACGGTCGGAAAAAACTGCGCTGAATACCGCGGCAGCGGCCCCGAAGCCCTTGCCGATGAGGCCGATGGCGCTGCAGTTGATGTCAGGGATGAGCCGCAGCATGTCGATGGATCGGAGCAGGTCAAGATACACGGCCTTGACATAGTAGGTGTCCCGGTCAAGGATATTCTCCACCATGTAGCCGGGTGATGATGGCTCTTCCTCGATATCGGCCGGCCTGACTATCTCGGTATGGCCCCGGAGATTCATGAAGAAATAGGCGGCTGATTCGTCCAGTACCTGCTGCTGAAACTGGGCCATGCTGTTGTAGTCATGGACGTATATGATGACTTTCGGTTTCAGCGTGCCCCGGGGTATGAGGAGTTCCCCCGTTACGGTTGTCTTGGTGAAGCCCTTGTACGAAACGTCGTAGGACGCGAAACGGTGCGTTGTTCTCCTGCCGTTCTTGACCAGTTCCGTTTCAAGGGGAATTTTTTTTATATCGGCAATCGCCTTTTCCCAGAACTGTTCGAAGTCCTGTCTTTTGTCCTGCGGCGGAAGGTTCAGAAAATATTTATCGAAATTACTGAGAGGCATCGCGTTACTGGTTAGTCAGTTTATATAGTAGGTAATAATTATTGCTGAGCAGCATGTAGAGCAGGAAAATCAGCACTGCTGATGTAATAATAAAAAAGAAGAAGACAGAAAGATAATAAAGAGGTTTTCGTGCCAGGTAGATGATGATGTCCCGCGCCGAAAGGCCTTCCTTCCTGAGCCGGTGGATTCTCAGCGCCAGGAAGGCCAGGAACAGGGCCGCCAGGCCGAAAATGGAAAGGTCTTTCACGATGAAGTTGAAGGCGTTTTTATGGGTGACCGCGAAGATGGTCACGGGGTAGATCAGTATGTTCATAATGACCACCGATATGACGGCAACGGCCAGGGTGAACAGCGCAAGGGTGGCTATATCCCTGAACCGGTCGCGGAGCCTCATTTTTTCATACAGGTTGCCGTTATACATGGATCTTCCTTGTCGCAGTTGTTAACCATCAGGCAGATTGTTCGTGCCCCATCATCGCGGTCCCCCGGCGGTATCGTGTAAATCATTTCGCCTTGTCGGGGCCGGACTTTTTCTCTTCCTTCTTCTTCGGTGCTTTTTTATCTTCTTTCTTGTCTTCGCCCACGTCCACGCCCATCTCTTTCAGGGCCTTCCTGGCAGCGGACTGCACCTTCGGACTCTGATCATAATTCATTTTGTATTTTAAAATGTCAATTGTTCTTTTGTCCTTGAATTCTTTTATGAGACTGATAGCCTTCAGTCGGACCTGGACGCTGTTGCTCCTGAGTGCGTTGATCAGTTTCGGTATGGCTTCCTGGTCTCCCAGTTTCGCCAGGGCGGCAATGGAATAGAGATACAGGTTGTAATACTTTTTCCGCTTCTTGACATCGTATGAATCGATGTTTTTAATGATCTCCTTGATGTCGGCTGCCACTTCTTTGGAGCCGAGCTTGGAAAGAGAGTTGACGGCGTAGGACCTCAGGGCGACATCTTCCTCTTCATCCTTGTATATTTTCAGGAGGATATCTTTCGACTCAATTGACTGCACCTTTCCGAGGAAAATCACCAGGTTTTCCTTGACTCCTTTGTCGGTCTTGGGGTTCCCCAGTGCTTCCCTGGTATAGGGAACCAGTTCGGCGGCCTTGAATTCGCCCAGAGTTTGAATGAGGGCGTCGGTAAAGTTTGAATTGTTTTCAAGGTTCTGGGATTTCAGTTTCTGTGCCAGCTTTTCCTTTGCTGCCGTGGCGTTCAGGTTCTTGAGGGCATACACCGCTGCGGTGCCCACGTCCTCGGACTTGTGGTCGATCTTTTCCATTATGACGGGTATCGCGGAAGTCTCCTTCATTTCTCCCAGCACTGTTATGGATTTAATTAATAGCTCCGGGTCTTCCTCTTCTTTGATGACCGAGAGCAGTTTTGAAACGAGCCTTCCCCGTATGGCCGGGTCTTTTATCTCATGTATCTTGTTGACCGCAGAGAGACGCTCCTCCTGTATGCCGTAATTAAGGGTCTGTTCTATCCACTCGGCCTTTTTTTCTTCGCTCTGCCTGGGGTCTTTTTCAGCCTGTTTTTTATCGGGTTTGGCGTTTTTATCCGCAGCGGCCTTGTCGGTTTTGCCGGCGGGTTTATTCGCCGCGGTTTTATTTTCAACCTTGCTGGTTGTTGGGGCCGTCTTTGGATCTGTTTTTTCGGTTTCCGCGGCCCCGATGCCTTGCTGCCATGGGGGGATAATAAGGAACAATATCAGCAGGAAAAAAAATGTTCTTTTCATGGCGTGCACCCGGCCCTTGTTTTTTTAATAGTGCTGCGCAGCTCTAATAATATCGGACATGATAATGATTTGACAAAAACAATTATTAGGGATGATATTAATGCCCCATCATGGTCTGCCCGCGGGCTACGGTCCGTATGAGGCCATTCCTTGATGGTTTGTATTGATTGTACAACAGGGACACGCGATTTGTCTATTAAAAAAAAATTCGGGGACATCATCAGTTGCTTGGTCCAATCGAAAGATGGAAGGATGCCCCTTGCGGGTATTGACGCGTCAGGGCTTTTCAGGCCCGGTGAAACCGGTGATCGTTCCGCTGCGAGGAACCTGGCCGCGTCTTTCCTCATGGTTCTCTCGGGCCCGGCTTATCCTGGATATGGCGAAGCCCTTGGTTTTCTGGAAGGAATGAATAATGCGCGGTGGGGCGGGACATCAGCGTTTCTCCTCGATGGCGCGGATATGGTCTTTGATGAGATCAGTACCCTCTATTCCGGTGATGAACGGTTCCGCCGCGACGTTGATGCTTTCCATGAGTCAATTTCCGTAACCCGGGGAAACGATCCTGAAATTATCGGAAAGATCTGGAGCATCTTCTTCCCCGAAGGGGTCATCGGAGACGACTGGTCTGCCGCCGTCACGGTTCTGAGGGAAAAGAGGACTGTCCGAATTACGGAGCTGAACCATGAGCCTCTAAGAAACCCGGAACGGGAGGTTCTCTTCACCGCCAATGCCCTGGTAACGGTCCCGTTATCGCGGGACGCCCTCAATGATCTGGGAAAAGGTCTCCGGGAGGAGGCGGAAGCGGCAATGGATGAAGAACAGCTGTACTGGTATGATCATCCAGTATCACTGGGAACATCCGCCGGGCGCAATGAGCTGGTCTACGGTCTCCGCGGTCTTTCGGAGGCGCTTCGTTTCGAGGAATCCGCCGGCTTGAAGGACCCGGGGCGTGACATTGAATGCGTTGTGTCAGTCTCGGTTACTCACCGGGGCCTGCGCGGCATCGCCAGGACCTGGCTCGCGTCGCAGCTGGCGGACGGGCATGGGATCCACGGCATCAACCTGCACCTGTTTACCGAGGAGGACGCGGAGAGACTTATCGGGGAGATACTGGTGCCCGCGGCCCGGAAGTTCGCCCCCGGCTCAGACATGGATGCCCTGCGCGGTGTCTTAGGCGTTGATGGCGAATACGGAAGGCATTACAATTTTCTAAAGGCCATCGCGCGGTTCTGGAGCGTCTTCGTTTCGCCTGAAATAAGGTCGACCTTCAAGATAGACCTGGACCAGGCCTTTCCCCAGGAAGAGCTTGTCCGTGAAACAGGGACTTCCGCCTTCGGGCACCTGTGTACGCCTCTCTGGGGAGCCCGTGGGACCGACAGCCGGGGCGAGCCGGTATACCTGGGGATGATTGCCGGCGCCCTGGTGAACCGTAAGGATATCGGCACCTCGCTCTTCACCCCGGACGTTCCATTCCCCGGCCATTCCCCGGAGGGTGATGAAATTATTTTCCGGAGCACCGTGCCCCAGGCCCTCTCCACAGAGGCGGAGATGATGGCGCGGTACGGGGCAGGGCAGGACCGTGACGGCAAAACGTCGTGCATACAGCGTGTCCATGTCACCGGCGGCACCACCGGCATACTGGTCGAGGCACTGAGGCGGTACCGGCCTTTCACGCCCTCTCTCATCGGCAGGGCTGAAGACCAGGCCTATCTGCTGTCAGTGCTCTACAGGCCCAACGAGTCGGGATATCTCCGGTATGCCCATGAGAGCGGCCTGGTTATGCGCCACGACGCGGATCTTTTTGCCGATGCTGCCGATGCTGCCCGGACCGGCAAGACACTGGGCGACTACGTGCGCATCCTGCTTTTCTCTGACTATGCCCGGGCGCTCCCATGGAGTTTCGAGAAGACCAAGGATGCTGTTGATCCCTTCACGGGATGCTTCATCACGTCGCTGCCGATAACTATCGTGTATCTCCGCTTTGCCTTAAGGGCCGCATGCCTCTTCGCGGTCAATGATCCGGAGGCGCTGCATTTCTTCATTGATGGGGTAAAACGCCTTTCCCCGTTAATGGATCCTTACAGGCGCGGAGAGAACCCGATGGAACAAATCTATCGGCGGGAGAAGCAGGGATGGGACTGTTACTATGATCTCCTGGAAGCGGTGGAGCAGGGGATTGCAGCGGGAGATTCCTTTGCCCTTGACCTGAAGGAGAAGGCGGTAATGCTTGTAGATTCATTACGTATCAAAACATGAGGCATTTATAAAAAATGCGTTCAGGAATTGTAATATAAAAAAGCTTGCTGAACGTATTTTACTCTGACCCCTGGTTAGCAATAGTCCACCCAGCCGCCTGATTCTATTCGCCTCCCATTATCTTTTTAAGCGAATCGACTTTGCCTTTCATCCGGTTGTCCATCCCCTCGCGGTAGTCCACCTTAAGCACCATGTAGACCCTGCTGCTGTGGTTCTTCATCGCGTCCATGCTTTCCTTCGCGACGCGGATCACGCCGTCCCAGTCGCCTTCAAAGCAGGTGCCCATGGGTCCCATCTGGTAATCAAGACCGCTCGCTTTTATTACTTTTACAGCTTCCGCCACGTAGGAGCTCACGCTTTCTCCTTTATCAAGCGGAAAGATAGAGAGTTCTGCCAGTGCGCTCATTGGATTCTCCTTGTAGTATTAATCATTATCCGTAAAAATGTCTTCTGATAATAGATTTATCCATGGACTGTTTTTGGATGATATGATATAATTTATTTCCCGTTTTTATTACTTCGCTGGTACTTACACAGGTGTGTACATTTATCCGCTTCAAATCAGCCGGGTCAGGTTATGTAGTAGTAATTGAAGCAGGTAAAAAAAGTAAAGTAGTCATAACATTTCAGAACTATATTTATAAAGAAAGATAGTTGTCAACAAATGTAATAATGCCGATAATTAAATGACATAAAAATAAAAAGTGTATATTTATTTGAAACATTTTTTACAGATCTGTTTCTAATATTAAATTCATCCAAAAACTAAAAAAAACGAAAAATTATTTATTAAAAAAAGCCCAACCGGGCTTAAAAATTTGATATGTCCGTTGACTTTTGTTATATTAATACGGTTGTCCACACATTTATATACTTATTAACAAAAGGAAGCAACCGAATTATTCTTTCATAAATATTAATGTTTTGCAGAATATACATAGTAGAAACTGGACTGGTCTTGAAAAGTGATTTAACAACAATGTTGATGCGCGGGACACGACGCATAAGAAATGATGCCATTCTTGCCATGGCCTCTGCTATGGTGATGTCACTGCTTGTCACCGAGGACGTTTCAGCGTCACTCATCCTTTCTGAAGAGGGGATATCCCCGGCCCGCAGTGCGGAATATGTCCGCACGCAGAGCAGGAACGCCTCCACCGAGGCGGATGCGGTCAATTACAATCCGGCGGGTCTACCCTTCCTGCAGAACGGTGGGATATACTTAACGATAAACTCGGTGAACTCCTTTACCCGGAAGGGGGACTCATTCAACATGTGGGGCTCCCTGGGCGTTAATTCGTTCAACAGGCTGATAAGGCCCATGCCGAACCAGTACCAGTCGGCCAATATGTACATGTCCACGCTGATGGTGCCCATACCGACCAATCTCAGCTTTATCTTCAAACGCGATAACTGGGCTGTGTTTGCTGACGTATCAATCCTGCAGGGCATGCCCGGCGCGACGTATACCCAGGGAGCATCAACAATGGACCGGCTTCTGGTCGCGTACAATACCGTACTTGCCTCGCGGTTTTCCCAGGAGCTGGTAAGCGTTTTCAGCAACAGCTCGATGAAGCGGCAGGAGTTCCATATCAGCGCTACCGTCGGCGGCTCCTACGCGTTCCTTGACTGGCTTTCCGCATCGCTGGCCTTCCGCTATATAAATATAAACGCCAATACAAAGATCAGTCAGACCCCGCTTCATGTCGAGATCACCGGCGGCGTTGCTGCCGACCAGTACCAGTCGCCGGCTTCCATAGATACCGACGTGTTCGGGAGCGGGATGGGCATTATCCTGGGCCTTGACTTCAAGCCGCTGGAAAACCTGACCATCGGCTCCCGTGTGGAATATTATCCTCCCATGGTGCTCAACAAGCGGACCAACAGCTTCATTGCCAATCCTGTCATCGCCCAGTCGGGTGATCTCAATATGTTCTGCGACAGCATCTGGCCCCTTGTTATAAATGACCGGCTGAATACCGGCGGTGTGGGAAACATCTTCAACATGGTGCTCATGGACCCGCGCACCAGGAAGGATATAAGCAACAAGGTGAAGGCCACCTATCCCACGTCGCTCTCACTCGGGCTGTCCTACCGCGTCATCCCGGCGCTGAAACTGGACACCTCTGCGGACCTCACCTTTCCCCAGGCACGGGACCTGGACGGGCGGGAACAGAACTGGTATCCCGTGGGATACCGCCTGGGCCAGAGCATCGAGTGGAACGTGGCTCCCTGGGCCGCCATCAGTGTCGGTTATTCCTACAACGATTTCGGTCTGCGAGCCGATGCGCTGACAGAATATGACGATCTTCTCGCGAGCCACACGATCGGCGCAGGGTGTTCCCTGAAACCGTTGGATTTTCTGACCGTGACCGTGGCCGGTTCCTATTCATTCTACACAACGGCAAAACATGACAATTCCGACCTGATGGTGTCGACTATTCTGGGAAGCCGGTTCGTGTATTACTATGGTTGGAACGAGACATTATCCCGGGACGGATGGTCTGTTTCCCTCGGCGTGACCTTTTCCTTTTACCCGGTAGCAGAGGCAATGAGAAAGAAAGGGGAGGAGCATTACTGGAAAGGGATGTCAAACTATCTTTCCAACGATATTGATTCCGCCGTGGATGAGTTAAAGTCGGCTCAAAGGTACAATCCCTATTACCGGGATGTCGGGAAAAAGGTCAAGGATCTTGAAGAGCTTCAGAAAGTCATGAAGAAGAACGCACAGCAGGATAAGGAAGATAAGCTTGATGAGTTGAATAAAGAAAAGGGGGTTCACGGAGATGAAAACAATTAACGTGAATTTAAAAAAATACATATTCAGCATAGTACTCGCCCTCACGGTGGCCGCATCCGGCGGCTGTAACGGGTATTTACAATCGAATACCGCGTCACAGCTGTTCTACGGGCTCTTTTTCAGTACATCGCCGGTGCTGGACCCCCTGGTGATAACGGCTACGGATTCAACCTCGATAACCATAGCCCAGCCAACCCTGTTCAGTTCGGGAAATCCGATCCCGACTGTGCAAGCCTATATCGGTGAAGACGGGCTCATCACGGTGACAGGTCCCACGGTGGGAGGCACCATCTTGCAGGGGCCTATCGACGTATCCGCAGGAGGGTTTACCTTCAACGGTCTTGCTGGAAACACGGTTCACCGGATCATTGTAATTGCCCAGAACAGCTCGGGCTATTCTGTTCAGCAGATTACGCAGAGCACTGGAGGCATCGCGCCGGTGATGGACCCCCTCGTCATAACATTTACCGATGATGCGAATATAACCCTGCAGCTGCCTACCTTCGCAACGCCGGGCAATCCGCTGCCGCCGGTGCAGACGCGGTTTGCCTATATCGGATATGCCGATGGCGGAACACCCTTAACGGTGAACTACCTCACTGGCGCGGTGACCAACAACATCGTCCCGGCCGTGGATGTGAACAGTGCCCCCTTCCCGTATACCTTCGCGGGTCTGACACCGAACACGGCGTACAAGATCATCGTGGTGGCGCAGAACCCGTCGGGCTTCTCGATACGGGAGATTACGCAGAATACAGGATATGCTGCGCCGGTCATGGATGCTCTTTCGCTGACAGGGACCACTGACGCCACCATAACGCTGGCGCAGCCGACCTTCACGGCAGGGGCCGGCAATCCGCTGCCGCCGGTGCAGACGCGGCTCGCCTATATCGGATATGCCGATGGCGGTACACCCTTAACGGTGAACTACCTCACGGGCGCGGTGACCAATAACATCGTCCCGGCCGTTAATGTGAACACCGCCGGATTCCCGTATACTTTCGCGGGCCTGACGCCGAACACGGCGTACAAGATCATCGTGGTGGCGCAGAACAGTTCGGGCCTGTCGATACGTGAGATCACGCAGAACACGGCCTATGCGGCGCCGATCATGGATGCTCTTTCGCTGACAGGGACCACTGACGCCACCATAACGCTGGCGCAGCCGACCTTCACGGCAGGGGCCGGCAATCCGCTGCCGCCGGTGCAGACGCGGCTCGCCTATATCGGATATGCCGATGGCGGAACACCCTTAACGGTGAACTACCTCACGGGCGCGGTGACCAATAACATCGTCCCGGCCGTTAATGTGAACACCGCCGGATTCCCGTATACTTTCGCGGGCCTGACGCCGAACACGGCGTACAAGATCATCGTGGTGGCGCAGAACAGTTCGGGCCTGTCGATACGTGAGATCACGCAGAACACGGCCTATGCGGCGCCGGTCATGAACACCCTTTCATTAACGGGTACCACTGACACATCTATAACACTGTCAGTGCCGACCTTCTCGATAGCAGGCAATCCGCTGCCGCCGGTGCAGACGCGGCTCGCCTATATCGGATATGCCGATGGCGGAACACCCTTAACGGTGAACTACCTCACGGGCGCGGTGACCAATAACATCGTCCCGGCCGTTAATGTGAACACCGCCGGATTCCCGTATACTTTCGCGGGCCTGACGCCGAACACGGCGTACAAGATCATCGTGGTGGCGCAGAACAGTTCGGGCCTGTCGATACGTGAGATCACGCAGAACACGGCCTATGCGGCGCCGATCATGGATGCTCTTTCGCTGACAGGGACCACTGACGCCACCATAACGCTGGCGCAGCCGACCTTCACGGCAGGGGCCGGCAATCCGCTGCCGCCGGTGCAGACACGCCTTGCCTACATCGGTCTTGCGAGCGGCGGCTCCGCCATAACGGTGAACTACCTCACGGGGGCGGTGGCCAACAACATCGGCGCGGCCGTGAATGTGAACGCCGTTGCGTTCCCGTATACCTTCGGCGGCCTGACGCCGAACACGGACTACAAGATCATCGTGGTGGCGCAGAACAGCTCGGGCCTGTCGATACGAGAGATCACGCAGAACACGGCCTACGCGGCGCCGGTCATGGATGCTCTTTCGCTGACAGGGAGCACTGACACATCTATAACACTGTCGGTTCCGACCTTCTCGACAGTCGGCAATCCTGCACCGCCAGTGCAGACACGCCTTGCCTACATCGGTCTTGCGAGCGGCGGCTCCGCCATAACGGTGAACTACCTCACGGGCGCGGTGGCCAACAATATCGCCCCGGCCGTTAATGTGAACACCGCCCCCTTCCCGTATACCTTCGGGGGCCTGACGCCAGATGAGTCATACACAATAATAGTGGTAGCCCAGAACAGTTCAGGCCTGTCGATACGTAAAATCTCGGCAAACACCGGGTGCGTTGCGCCGATACTGAACAACCTTATTCTGACGCCTGGTCTTGCGGGATCTGGTGAAATTACGCTTACCATGCCGACGTTCTCGAATGTTCCCGACCCGGCGCCTACGTATGTGGAGGCCTATATTGGTGAGCAGGGGTTCATATCAGTTTCCGGGATAATAGTTTCCGGCACCATTATCGAGGGTCCCATTGATGTGTCTTCCGGCCCATATACGTTTGGTGTCCCCCCTCCGCCGGCGAATGCATTGACCCCCGGCGTGACCTATAGAGTCATTGTGGTATCAGAAAGCACGTGCGGTTATTCAGTGCGGCAGGCTACTCTCGTTGCTCCCTGAGTCTGCGTAACGGGCCCCTCCTTTCCTGTCAGGCAGGCGGTGGTGACTGCACCCTGATTCAGCAATACAGGGGCCTGTGGTATTCATCTCCCAATGAATGCTACAGGCTTTTCACAACCCCTGCTTGCCGGTCAGCTCATACACTTTTTTCTGGAGCAGGCTTTCAAGGCTCACCTTGCCCGCGATGGAGAGGTCGCCGACTTCTATCTTCCTGATGTTTTTCATCAAGGCAATCGCCGTGAAGATGTCGCTCTTCTGAAAGGTGCCGCGCTTGATGCTCTGGAGGAACTCTTTTTCTTCTTTCTTTAAAACGTAGATCACAGTTTCCATGGTGGAGAGGGCGAAATTGAAGAGAATGGCGTCAATTTCACCGATGGGGAGGGAAAACTCGCCTGTTTTAATGATGCCGCCGGTTTTCCGGTAGGAGAGCGTGTCCTTTGTAATCTCAATGCGGTGCTTTCTGCCGATATTGTTCAGAATTGAAAATACCGCTATTGCAGTGATAAGACAGATAAAACCGGCGGCTATGTAATACTGGACCGGCCCCGTGGCATAGGGTTTCGATCCGTATATGAGCATTCCCATCGATGAAAGAATCATCAGGAGTATCACGTATCCCTTGAATGAATTCCTGTTTGACCAGGCAATGGTGGTTCCTTCTCCCGTCGTGGCGACTTCCATGCGTGCCGGTCCGGGGGTCTCCCCGGCGTTTCGCGATGATGTCTTCAGGTTTATGCTTTTTGTCATCCTGTCGCACAGGGCTTCCGCTTTTTCTTGGCTTCCGGAGGAGAAAATCGTCCAGAAGGCTCCGTCCTTTTTTTCCATCTCAACCGCGTGAGAGGCGGACCTGTTGCTCACCTGGGTCCGGACATGAAAGCCTTCGATTTCACTGTAGGGAATCAACGCCCGTTCTGAATCCTCCCTCTTCGTTTCCTTTATACTGCAAGTGCCGCTGCTGTTGTCGAATTCGAGGTATTCCGGAATTTTTATCTGCGTGCTTACCATGATGCCGCCCATGAGAAAGAGGAGGCCGAAGCCGGTCCAGAAGAAGGGGTAGTGCAGGTCATATTCCGGGCTTATAAAGAGCAGGAGACCCATGGGGAGAAAAACCATGCCTATGATAAAGCAGACGGTGCTGAGCACTGCCTCAAGAGTGCGGGTTCTCTTCAGTACAATAAGGCCGGTTTCTTCTTTCCGGGAGATTATTTTGTAGTTCATGGCGCCTCGCTCGCAGTGGAGATTATGATGATAGTGCCTGATGAGAAGAAATTTTCAAGAAGATTTTATTTGCAGTCCCCCGGCTCCAGGGGCTGAGGTGGAAGTAGCCGGGCAGAGGTTGTCAGAACCACTTGCTTTCCAGCTCTATGGGCTCGTAATTCTGAAGAACCTTTATGGCGCTTTCCGAATCCGGGACAATGCTGTACAGGTTTTGATACACTCTTTTAGCGAAGCTTTCTTTATATATTGTTTCGAAAAAACCGAAAAGATGGTCGTAGAAGCCGTTGGTGTTAATGAATATGACCGGCTTGTTGTGCAGCTGCAGCTGCTTGAGGGTGAGTATCTCCATGATCTCTTCAATGGTTCCGAACCCGCCGGGAAGGGCGATAAAGGCCTCGGACTGGTATTCCATAACCGCTTTTCGTTCACGGAGGTTCTTGGTGTAGATAATGTAGTCCGCCTTGTCATAGGTGATCCCCCGGTTCTTTATCGCTTCGGGGATGACCGATATGATTTTTCCTCCATTAATATAAACAGAGTGTGCCACCTCTCCCATAAGGCCTACGGATACGCCGCCGTAGACCAGGGTATATTTGTTTTCGCCGATGTATTGCCCCAGGTTATAGGCCTCCCGGTAATAATCCTGGGACACCGCGGAGCTTGATGAACAGTAGACGCAGATATTTTTCATGACTGGGTATCTTCCTTAACTTCAACTTTTTTGATGAAGACGCCGGTTTTTCGGTCAATATACTCGGTTGTGAAGGCCGTACGCTCGATCACCAGGAAATAACCATCTTTATCAATGGCAAAACCATTATGGTACTCTGACACCATGAGGGCCTGGTGGGGGACCATTTCGACGATACGCTCTTCATTGCCGTTTTTCAGAATTAGACCGGCCCGGCCCTGAAGGCATACGAAGAGCTCCGGGCAGGTGTGCTTCTCCAGCACGGTAACGTCCTCATGCCGTTCGGAATCAGGCCGGTACAGGCCCGCGCGCCAGGAGCCGCTGTCCCTGAAGATGACGGACCATCGCGAGCCTGGCGCAAGCGTGGTGATATCTATATCCATACTATTGACCTGAAATGTGTGGAATTGTTGTACTCTTTATGGCTCCCGGTAATATTATTCAAGCCATAAAAAAAGCGAACCTGTAAAAGTTCGCTTTTTTTAGCGGGTGATGGGAATCGAACCCACGTGACCAGCTTGGAAGGCTGGAGTTCTACCACTGAACTACACCCGCGGTTTAAGCAACAGCTTATATTTATATGGGGACTTAGAATTACCTCCGGAGCCCCATTTTCCGCAACCTTTGTGTCCGTAAGGACCAATTAATATTGTATACATTACCGGGTAGTAGTAACGGGATAATTCCCGTCACCCAAATCATAACAACTGCATTACCAAATAATGCTTTTAACACAAAATATTTTAACTCCGATGTGTCAAGGAAAATTTGTTAGGATATTATTTATAGACAAAATCATTAGAACTTTCAAATAGAATTTTACTCTGACCCCTATCGTCCAACACAAAAGCGGAAAGTGTAAACTTTTCATTTTATTCTTGACAAATTATGTCGCATGTGTCACATTGTGGGGAAAAGTGGGGATTAATGTTGATTATATCCTGATGGTGGTGATCTAAAAGATGTTCATGGGAGAATACAATCCCACCCTGGATGAAAAAGGCAGGGTCGCGATTCCGGTGAAGCTCCGCAAGGCTTTCGGGGAGAACGCCGTCATTAACAAGCTGGTGCTTACCTACGGCTTCGATAAGTGCATAATGGCCTTCAGGGAAGAGGAATGGGAGCGCTTTGTCAGCCAGAAGCTTGTGCCTCTGCCTCAGTCAAACCCCACGAACAGGAACTGGGTCCGCCACCTGATGGGCGGCGCGCGGGAACAGGAGCTGGACAAGCAGGGGAGGATCATCATCCCCGCCAGCCACCTGGAATACGCGCAGATAAAAAGCGAGGTCACCATCCTGGGGCTGAACGACAAGATCGAGATCTGGGCAACGGAAATCTACAACCAGTTCCGTCCCGACCAGGATTCGCTGAACGCCCTCGCGGTGGACCTCGGCGTGTAGAATGCAGACCCGGCGTGTGGGACGCCGGTTATGTATAAGGAAAAAAGCTTTTTCTAATGCGACATAATACAATGTGAGGCGAGCGTGCAGTACATCCATATTCCGGTCATGCCGAGGGAACTGCTCCAATTCGTGGAGGATTCGGCGCACCGGGGAACTGGTATGATGGTGGACTGTACACTGGGAGAGGGCGGTCACTCGGAGTTGTTCCTGGAGAGGTTTGCGGATCTTTCCATCACGGCCTTTGACAGGGACAGCGAGATTATGCAAAAGGCAAAAGAGAGGCTGGGGTGTTATGGAAACCGAATTAATTTCATTAACGATAATTTTACTCATATTTCTCAGCATCTGGGTCAATTGAAGGGCCAGGTGAATTATTTCCTGTATGATTTCGGGATTTCCTCGTACCACTACGAGGCAAGCGGCCGGGGGTTTGGTTTTGCCAGGAATGAAAGGCTTGATATGAGGCTCGACGAGAGCGCTGAAAGCGCCTACCATATCGTGAATACCGCCGACGAGAAAACGCTGGCCGATATCATCTTCAACTTCGGCGAAGAGCGCTGGTCAAGGAAGATAGCGTCCGCCATAATCCGGGAACGGAAGAATAAACCGGTGGAGACCACCGGCGAGCTGGCGGATATCGTGCTGCGGGCAATCCCGAAGAAGTTCCATGTGAGAAACATCCACCCCGCAACGCGGGTGTTCCAGGCCTTGAGGATCGCAGCGAACGATGAACTTGCTGCGATTGAGGAGAGCCTCGGCCAGGCGCACCGGCTCCTGGCTCCCGGCGGCAGGATCATGGCCATCTCCTTCCATTCCCTTGAGGACCGCATCGTGAAGGAAACCTTCCGGCGCATGGCGAGGGGTTGCTCATGCAGGGAGGAGCCTCGTTATTGCCGCTGCACGGAAAAACCTGATGTAAAACTATTGACGAAAAAACCCTTGCGTCCTGAAGTAGATGAAATTGAAGGCAACAACCGGGCCCGGAGCGCGCGGCTCCGGGTCTGTGAAAAGACAGCGGAGGAAAGGCCATCAAGTACGTTATCATAATATTTTCGATGAGCCTGTTTGTCATACTGTATGTATGGCAGAACATCGAGGTCGTACAGATCGATATGAAAAACAGGGTCCTGTCGCGCGCGGCAGCCCAGCTGGCGAAGGATAATGACCGCCTGCTGTATGAAATTGAACGGTATCGCCGCATGGAAGTGGTGGAGGATTACGCCCGGAAGAACGGCTTTCGGCCTTTGCTTCCCGGCAATGTCAGTGTCCTTGCAGTGGATGGGGCCGATGCTCAATAATAATGGTTCTATAAAGATAGCCATCGCTGATCTGGCGGACCTGTCCGGCGGCGCAGCTGAAGCCGTGAGCGGCGGCAACGCCTTTGTGACGTCCGTCGAATACGATTCGCGGAAGGTGAAAAAGGGAAGCTTTTTCATCGCCGTTGAGGGATTCGCGAGCGACGGCCACCGTTTTGTCAACACCGCGGTGGAGAACGGCGCGTCGGCAGTATGCGTCGCGAAGGAACGGACCGGTGACTTCGACTGGCTTAAAGAGCGGGGTGTCGGCATCCTTGTTGCCGATGACACCAGAACGGCCCTTTCCCGCCTGTCGGCGGCTTTCTTCGGGTTCCCCTCGCGCTCCATGCTGGCCATCGGCATCACCGGCACCAACGGCAAGACGTCGATCACCTACATGCTGGAAGCGATCATGAAGCGCCACGGCCGCAACCCCGGCGTTATCGGCACCATCAACTACCGCTGGGGCGGGCGTGAGTTCCCGGCAGCAAACACTACGCCGGAATCGAGGGATCTGCAGGAAATTCTGCATCGCATGATGAAGGACGGCGTTGATACCGTCATCATGGAAGTCTCATCACACGCCCTGGAGCTCCGGCGGGCCGATGACATCGACTTCGACGCTGCCGTATTCACAAACCTCACCAGGGACCATCTCGATTTTCACCGCGACTTTGAGCACTATTTCAACGCCAAGAAAAGGCTCTTCCAGCTTCTTGAAAACAGCTATAAAAAAGGACGCTGCGGCGTGGTAAACGCCGACGACCCCTACGGCCGCGAGATATACATGATGCGGAACCATTATTCATACCCGATTAAGAGTTTTGGCATCGAGACCGCGTCGGATTACATGCCGCTGACGGAGAGCATCAGGAACACCCTGCACGGCCTGAGTTATCGCCTTGCGCTGCCCGAGCCGGGCATTGCGGTGGACCTCAGCCTCCTGGGCACCTTCCAGCTCTACAATTCCCTGGCGGCCCTGGCCGTGGCCCACCAGATGGGCATCCCCTATGACGACATCACCGGCGGCCTCTCCGACCTTGAAAACGTCCCCGGCCGCTTCGACGTGCTCAAGACCGGCAAGGGCTTCATCGCCATCGTGGATTACGCCCACACCGTGGACGCCCTCCAGAAGCTTCTTTGCTCGGTGAACGAGCTGGAACACCGCCGGGTGATAACCGTGTTCGGCTGCGGGGGCGACCGCGACCGGACCAAGCGGCCCCTGATGGGTAAGGCGGCCGAGGAGAACTCGGACCTGGTCATCGTCACCAGCGACAATCCCCGGACCGAGGACCCGGAACTGATCATCCGGGAAATCACCGGCGGCCTGACGGGGAGCAATCATGAAATCATACCGGACCGGGAGGAGGCGATTGCCCGGGCCATGGCGGAAGCCCGCGAAGGCGACATCGTGGTCATCGCCGGCAAGGGACACGAGGACTATCAGATCATCGGCACCGAGAAGCGCCACTTCGACGACAAGGAAGTTGCGGCGCGGTACCTGCAGGAGATAGCGAGGTGATCGTGGACTGCGAGACAACAGTAGGCAGGATCGCGGAGGCGGCCAGGGGCCGCCTGACCAGCGGTGACCCGGCCGCGGCGATAGGGTCCATCACCACCGACTCCCGGGAGATCGGCAGGAGGGCCCTCTTTATCCCCATAATCGGGGAGAATTTTGACGGCCATGATTTCATCCGGCCCCTTTCAGAAAGCAACAGCATAACATCCTACCTGACCATGAAGCATGGCTTCACGGAGACGGCATCGCGGCGCGGCATAGCAGAGATCCTCTGCGAGGACACCCTGAAGGCCCTGGGGGCCATCGCCGCCCGGCATCGCGACGAGATAGATCCGATAGTTATCGGCATTACCGGCACCAACGGCAAGACCACGACCAAGGAACTGGTGTTCGCGGTCCTGGGTTCCCGGTGGTCCTGCCTGAAAAACGTGAAGAACTATAACAATGAAGTCGGCGTTCCCTTCACGCTCCTCGGCCTCAGGGCCGGCCATGAAATGGCGGTGATAGAAATGGGGATGAACCACCAGGGCGAGATAGACCGTCTCTCGAGGATGGCGAAGCCGGACCTGGCCCTGATCACCAACGTGGGTGAGGGGCACCTGGAATTCCTGGGCACCGTCGAGAATGTGGCGTCGGCGAAATCGGAGATCATGCACGGCATGAAGCCGGGGGCGACGCTTCTTGTCAACCGTGATATGGACTGCCTTGATATCGTGATGGAACGGGCCCGGAAGGCAGACCTGGTCGTGAAGAGCTTCGGCCTGTCCGACAGGGCCGATATCCGCCCCGATTCCTACCGCCTGTACCGGGACAGCCTCTGCGTCGTGTTTCGCGGCGCCGAGATCAATGTCCCCCTCTACGGCATCCACAACGTGTACAACGTCATGGCGGCCATCGCCGTGGCCCTTGAGTACGGGATGGAGCCTGCGGCCGTCGGGAATGCCCTTTCCGGCTTCGTAAACGTGGACGGCCGGAGCCAGATCATCGACCGGGGATTTATCGTGATCAACGACAGCTACAATTCCAACCCCCTGTCGCTGCGGTATGCCCTCCGGTCAACGGGGGAGATATTTGCCGACCGGAGAAAGATAGCGGTCCTTTCCGACATGAAGGAACTGGGGGACACGGCGCGGTTGCATCATGCGGAATCCGGCAGGGCCGTGCATGAAAATAAATTTGACATGCTCCTGGTCTGGGGAGATATGGCGGAATATTACGCCGAAGGCGCGCGCCAGGCAGGCTTCGACAATGACAGGATCAGGCAGTTCGAAACCAAGGACGAGATGTCGCGGTTTCTGAAAACCGTTGTTGATGATAATGACGTGATTTTGGTCAAGGGGTCGCGGTCAATGAAAATGGAAGACGTGGTGCGCGCCCTGACCGGAAGAGAGGAGTGAGATGTTTTATCATTTTATACTGCCGCTGAAAGAATACCTGGGCTTCCTGAGGCTGTTCCAGTACATCACCTTCAGGTCCGCCTATGCCGCCCTCACGGCCCTGCTCCTGGTCCTCATCTTCGGGAACCTGGTGATCAACTGGCTGCGTATCCTCAAGTTCGGCGAGGAGATCCGGGCGCTGGGTCCCGAGAGCCATCGGAAGAAGGCGGGCACCCCTACCATGGGCGGCATTATCATCATCGGCGCTGTTCTCATATCGATCTCACTCTGGGGAAATTTCACCAGCATCTACCTGATCACATTGCTCGGCGCCACGGTCCTCCTCGGCGTTCTCGGCTTTGTCGACGATTATATCAAGTCAATACTGAAGAGAAAAGACGGCATCCCGGCCCGGGTGAAGCTCCTGTTCCAGGTGCTCATAGCCCTTGCCGTGGCGTTCCTCGTGTACTATTTCCCTTCAAACAAAAGCGAGGCCACGACCCTCTACGTCCCATTCATCAACAGGGAGGTTGCCGATCTGGGATACCTCTGGATCGTTTTCGCGGTCGTGGTCATTGTGGCCGCCACCAACGCGGTCAACATCACGGACGGACTTGACGGCCTCGCCATCGGGTCGGTCATGACCGTGGGCGTGAGCCTCGGCATCATGGCATACCTGGCGGGCCACGCCAAGATCGCCGGGTACCTCCGGATCCCTTACATTCCCGAATCGGCGGAGCTTACCGTGTTCCTGGCCGCCCTCATGGGGGCCTCCATCGGATTTCTATGGTTCAACAGCAATCCGGCAACGGTATTCATGGGGGACACCGGTTCCCTGGCCCTGGGGGGGATCATCGGCATCGTGGCGGTCATGATTAAAAAGGAAATTTTCCTGTTTATCGTCGGCGGCGTCTTCGTCGTCGAGGTCCTGTCGGTCATTATACAGGTGGTTTCATTCAAACTGAGGGGAAAGAGGGTATTCAAGATGGCGCCCTTTCACCATCACCTCGAGTTGTCCGGGTGGCCCGAGCAGAAGGTCGTGGTGCGGATGTGGGTTCTCGGGATCATCCTGGCGATACTGGGGATGAGCTCGCTGAAAATATTGTAATTATATGAAGACTGATACCATACACAAGGCCCTCGTGGTCGGACTGAGCTACCGCACCGGACTGGCGGTTTCGAATTTCCTCGCGGCCCGTGGGATCACCGTTGTCGCTTCCGACAGTAAAAGCGAGGCGGAGCTTGCCGATGTGATCCGGAAGCTGGACCCCACGGTGCGGGTTATGGTCGGCGGCCAGGACCCGGCCATTCTCGACGAAGGATTCGACGCCGTGGTTCTCTCCCCGGGGGTGCCGCGGACCATCCCCCTCATAGCTGAAGCGTACAGGCGGAAGATCACGGTCATGGCTGAAGTTGAGCTTGCCTACCGGCACATGAAGGGAAGCCTCATTGGCATAACCGGGACGGACGGCAAGTCAACCACCACGGCCCTCACCGGGCACGTGTTCCGGGAGCTCGGCATCGATACCTACGTGGGGGGGAATATAGGCATCCCCCTTGTTTCTTTCGCCGGGAAAACATCGGAATCCTCCGTGGTCGTGGCCGAGCTTTCCTCGTTCCAGCTGGAGACCATCATTGACTTCAAGCCCGATGTGGCGGCACTTCTGAACGTGACGCCGGACCACCTGGACCGTTATGACGGCATGGAGGAGTACCTGGAAGCGAAGATGAGGATTGCCCATAACCAGGACGGCGGCGATTACTTCATTTATAATAAAGATGATGTGATGAGCGCCCGCTGCGCCTCCCGGGTCAAATCGCAGGCCCTATCCTTTTCCGTCGAGACCGAGGACGCTGACATTTTCTACCGCGACGGCGCCGTGTACCTCCGGGATGGCGCCCGCAGGGTCCTCCAGGCGGACCGGATGAGGATCCTGGGCCTCCACAATGTACAGAACGCCATGGTGGCGATCCTCTCGATGCAGGCAATCATGCGCAAGAGGGGGATTGAGCCGGATTTCAGCGCAATCGCCGAAGCGGTCTATTCCTTCCCGGGACTGGAGCACAGGCTTGAGCGCATCGGGGTGTACCAGGGAAGGGAATTCATCAATGATTCAAAGGCGACCACGGTGAACGCGGTCCTCACGGCGCTGCGCAGCTTCCCCGGCATGGGCATACTTATCCTGGGCGGCAGGACCAAGGGTGATGACTATTCCCGGCTGAAGATCGGCCTCGAGGGGAAGATACGGACCCTGGTGCTTATCGGCGAATCGAAGGAGTACTTTTCGAAGATCCTGAGCGGGTTCCGCCACGTGTACGCGGAGACCCTGGACGACGCGGTGGTGCAGGCGATGCGGGAGAGCCGGGAAGGCGACGTGGTGCTCCTCTCGCCGGCGTGCGCGTCCTTTGACATGTTCAAAAATTACGAGGAGCGGGGAGCGGAGTTCATCAAGTCGTTCCGCCGCCTGGAAAGCGGGGCGCTATCGTGGATCTGAAATCCTTTGTGGACATTCGGCGCTCGAAAGAGCCGGACCTGATCCTCTTCGTGGTGATCCTCACCCTCACGGGGATCGGCATCGCCATGAACTACAGCGCCAGCGCCGTGTACGCCCTCAAGGTTTTCGGCGACCCGTACTTTTTTTTAAAGAGGCAGCTCCTCTGGTTCGTCATCGGCTTCATATTCATGCTGATCTTCATGCAGATCGATTATCGCACGTATCTAAAGTACACCAAGGTGCTCCTGCTGGCGTCCTTCGTGATGCTCGCCCTGGTGCTGATACCCGGCGTCGGTCACAGCGCCAAGGGGTCGGTGCGGTGGCTCGGCTTCGGCCCGGTCGCGTTCCAGCCGGCGGAACTGGTAAAGGTTGTCGTCGTCATCTACCTGGCCAAGGTCTTTTCCTCCGAAGCCGAAGCCCACTTCGTCCGGCTGCTGATCCCGGTCATCATCGTATCGGTCATTTTCCTGATGATCATCGTGCAGCCTGATTTCGGTACCGCCATCGATATCCTGATCGTATCGGTCTTCATCCTTTTCGTGTCGGGGTTCCCCTTCACCTACCTTCTTTCGCTTTTTGTCATCAGCATACCGATGTTCTACCTGATGATATACCTGGTGCAGTACCGGAAGGACCGGGTCGTCGCCTTTCTGAATCCCTGGGCCTACCGCTACGGCATCGGCTACCATATAATACAGTCGTTCATAGCCTTCAAAAAGGGCGGATTTCTCGGCGTGGGTCTGGGCAACGGTACGCAGAAGCTATCACGTCTCCCGGAGCCCCACACCGATTTTATATACGCAGTCATCGGAGAAGAGGCGGGACTCATCGGTACGGTCCTCATCGTGCTCCTCTTTGCGGCCGTGCTCTGGCGCGGGATCGTTGTTTCGACCGAGGCCCAGGATAATTTCGGCAGGCTCCTTGCCGTGGGACTCTCCCTCATGATCGTGGTGCAGGCCTTTATCAACATGGGCGTGGTCACCGGCGCGCTGCCGACGAAGGGGATCCCGATGCCTTTCATCAGCTACGGCGGGTCGTCGCTCCTTGCCAACATGATCGCGGCGGGCATACTGCTGAACATCTCCCGGTACCGGGGCGCCGTGAAGCAGGACATGAAACTATTCGAAGAGGTATGGCAGTGAACAGCATGAATGATATAAACGTACTCATCGTCGCCGGCGGCACGGGCGGTCACATCAGCCCGGGCATCGCCCTCTACGAGGCCTTCCGTGAGGCTGGTGTCCGGACCCACTTCCTTTCGGGAAAGCGCGACGCGAGGTTTTCCTCGCTTAACGATGTCGCTCCCGGAGACCTGTGCCTGTACCGTGCCCCGTCCTTTTCAAAGAACCCCGGCAAGCTCCTCCTGTTCCCGGCGGCCTTCACCGCGGCCATGCTCTCCGTGCGTAAAATCATAAAGAATAATAACGTGCGCGCCGTCATCGGCATGGGCGGATACGTTTCCGCGCCGGCCCTGATGGCGGCGAAGCTCATGAAGGTGCCCCTGTTCCTGTGCGAGCAGAATTCGGTTCCCGGCAAGGTGACGAAATTCTTCGAGAAAGACGCGGCCAGGATCTTCGGCACCTTCCGGGGCGCGACGGAATACCTGAAATTCAAGGAAAAGTACATACTGGCCGGGAACCCTATCAGGAAAAAGGTCCTGGTGGATGCCCTGCCGGAGGAGGCGCGCAGGACCTTCCACCTGGGCCACAGCAAGAAGGTGGTCCTGGTCATCGGCGGAAGCCAGGGAGCGGTGCGTATCAACGAACTGGTCTTCGGCCTCAAGAAGGATTTTTCCGACGAGCTGAAAAACGTCGGCTTCATCTGGAGTACCGGCGATTTCTCATACCAGACGTACAAGGAAAAGATAAACACCGAGATCGATGAGGGGTCCATGTACCTGTCGCCCTTTATCGATAAGGTGGGGCTGGCGTACCGGGCGGCGGATATCGCCATTTCGCGCTCCGGCTCGGGCGTCATGATGGAGCTCGCGGCGATGGGCGTGCCGTCGATACAGATACCCTATCCACACGCGGCGGACAACCACCAGGACAAAAACGCCGACGAATTCGTCCAGGAAGGGGCGGCGGTCAAGATCAGCAACGCCGACGCGGTCCCGGAAAAGGTGATGCCGGTGCTGCATGACCTGATGAACAATCCCCGGGCCCTGAAGCGGATGTCGGAGAAGGCACTGGGAATGGCAATGGTGAACGCTGCGGAAACGATCGTGAAGGAAATAGTGAACAATGTTTCGAAAATCTAAAAAAATGCATTTCATCGGGATCGGCGGCATCGGCATGAGCGGCATCGCCGAGATCCTCATCAATATGGGGTACGAGGTGTCCGGCTCCGACCTGAACGAGTCCGAGCAGACCCGGCGTCTCGCCTCCCTCGGCGCGACGGTGTTCATCGGCCATTTTCCGTCCAATATCAACGATTACCACGTGGTGGTCACCTCCAGCGCCATCAGCCAGAGCAACCCGGAGCTCATCGAGGCCCGGAAGCGGAGGATCCCGGTCATCCACCGTTCCGAGATGCTGGCGGAGCTGGTGCGCATGAAGTACGGCATCGGCGTCGCCGGGACCCACGGAAAGACGACCATCACCTCCATGCTCTCCTACGTGCTTTTTCACGGCGGTATGAACCCCACGGCCGTGGTGGGGGGCAAGGTCCTCAATTTCAACACCAACGCCAGGGTCGGCGAGGGGGATTACATCGTCTTCGAGGCCGATGAATCGGACGGGTCCTTCCTGAAGCTCCTCCCCTGCATCGGCATCGTATCCAACATCGACGCGGACCACCTCGATTACTACAAGTATTTCCAGGGGCTGAAGGACGCCTTCCTGTCATACATCAACACCATCCCCTTTTACGGGTACTCGGTCCTCTGTATCGACGATACGACCGTGAGGGAGATACTTCCGAAGGTGGAGAGGCCCTATTATACCTACGGCCTGTCGGAGGACGCTGATTTCCGGGCCGTCGATATCCGGATGGAAAAGGGCATGACCTGCTACCGCTGCCTGTACCGGAACGAGTCCATGGGGGAATTCTGCATCAACCAGCTGGGGAACCACAACGCGGTCAACTCGCTGTCGGTCATAGCGGTTGCCCTGGAGCTGGGACTTTCGCATCGACGCCATCCGGGACGGCCTTGCGGGCTTCCGGGGCGTGGGAAGAAGGCTCGAGTTCATCGGCGAGACCGCGGGCATCCAGGTATACGACGATTACGGCCACCATCCCACGGAGATACGGGCCACCCTGGAGGCGGTCAAGAAGCTCGGGAAGCGAACCGTGGTGGTGTTCCAGCCGCACCGGTACACCAGGACCCAGCTTCTCTGGGACGAGTTCGGCCAGTGTTTCGCCAATGCGGACCTGCTTCTCCTTACCGAGATCTATCCGGCGGGAGAGGCTCCCATCGACGGCGTTTCGTCGCAGCTCATCCAGCAGGCGGTGGGAAAGCACGAGGGGCGCGCGGTTGATATCATATCGCGCTTTGAAGAGATACCGGGCCGCGTGGCGTCCCTGGTCCGTGAGGACGATATCGTCCTGACCCTGGGCGCCGGAGACATCTATAAGGCGGGAACGCGCATCATTGATGAGATCAAGAAGAGGGCGCACTGACACGATGAAAGGCATGATATTGAACATGATGATCCTTGCCTGGCTGGCTTTCGCATCGGATGCCGCTTTCGCCGCGGACATCCGGACGGTGAAGGCCATTGAATTCAGGGGCCTGAAGCTGCTGTCGAAATACGAGCTTCTCCGGGGCACCAGGCTCAAATCAGTAGCCAGAGGCATCGTCATCGACGTGGATTCCCTGGAGGAAGCCCTGGAAAAGAACGCCTTCCTCGCGTCGTACACGGTTAACGAAAAGGGAGAGAGGCTCATCGTCTCGGTTGTAGAGAAGAAGCCGGTCCTGGTGCTGGCGGCGGTGAAGGGCGGCAGGACATACCTGTACGAACTGGACCGTGACCGGGCAGTCATATCAAGAAATGCCGTTCACACCGGCAGGGTCCCCTTCATCTTCGTGCCGGCCGATGACACGGACCGGGGGCCGGTGTCCGGGAGGGTCAGGGAGCTCCTGTCGGTGCTCGACAGGGTCCGTGAACAAAATGCGGTTATATACAGGGAAATATCAGAAATTTATTGCAATGGAAACAGCATCAGGGTAGTATTGCGGGGAAGGAAGACCGGTTTTATCATGAGGCCGGATGTCGCGGATTTTATCAGGCTGAAATATGTCGCCGGCTACTGCGATCACGCGGAGCGGTACCCGGAGGAGATTGACATAACTGGCAGCGCGGTCGTTGTCAGGTGACACAGAGGAGCGCGGTATGGAAGACATACTAGTAGGGCTTGACATCGGTACCACGAAGACCTGCGCGGTCATCGGCACCATGAACCAGAACAACCAGGTCGAGGTGATCGGCGTGGGCGTGACGCCGTCCAAGGGACTGAAGAACGGCGTCATCGTGAATATCGACAACACGACCGCGGCCATCGCGAAGGCCATTGACGAGGGCGAGCTCATGGCCGGGTACGAGGTGACCGACTGCATCATCGGCGTCAGCGGCCAGCACGTCAAGGGACAGAATTCCCGCGGCGTCGTCGCGGTGTCGAGCCGGAACAGGACCATCACGACCCATGACGTGAAGCGGGTCATCGAGGCGGCGCAGGCCGTGGTGATACCGGTCGACCGCGAGATCCTCCACGTGCTGTCCAAGGAATTTTCCGTGGACGACCAGATCGGCATCAAGGACCCCATCGGCATGAGCGGCGTCCGCCTCGAGGCGGAAGTGCATATCGTGACCGGCGTGACGTCGAGCATACAGAACATGATCAAGGCCGTGGAAAAGGCCGGGTTCCATGTACCGGGACATCGTTTTCAACCCGCTGGCCGCGGCCGACGCTGTCCTGTCGCGGGACGAGATGGAGCTGGGGGTTGCCCTGCTGGACATCGGCGGCGGCACCATTGACATATGGTTTACCTGGAGGGCGGCGTGGCCTACTCGACGGTCCTCTCCGTCGGCGGCATCCACGTCACCAATGACATATCCATCGGCCTGCGGACCCCCATCGAGTCCGCGGAACTGATCAAGAAGAAATACGGCTGCGCGGTCCTCGACCTGGTCGACCCGTCGGAAGTGGTCGAGGTCCCCTCGGTGGGCGGCAGGCCGCCCCGGAAGCTCCTTCGCCAGGAGCTCACCCAGATCATCGAGCCGCGGGTGGCGGAGATGATGGAGATGGTCGACCGCGAGCTGGTGCTTTCGGGCAAGAAGGAAATGCTCTCGGCGGGGATCGTGCTGACCGGCGGCGGCAGCATGCTCGACGGGTCGATAGAGGCGGCAGAGCGGGTCTTCAACATGCCGGTCCGGATCGGCGTCCCCGCGGGACATCGCGGGACTGGCGGACCGGGTTGCGACGCCGCAGTTCGCCAACGCCGTGGGCCTGCTGAGATACGGCCTCAGGATGAACCAGCTCAGGGCCGGAAAGCTCGCGCCGGAGAAGGGCGGATCCATGTTCGGCAGAGTGAAGAAGTGGCTGGAGGAATACCTGTAAGACGAGGGACGCATGGCTTTGTAGAAAGCGCAGTCGCGCAACCGCGCCTTCTACAGAGCCAATAATTATTACAATCGCTGCGGCGAAAACATATAGCCTAATGAGACATAATATCGAATCGAAGGGGGACTGACATGTTTAAACTTGAAGAAGAAAAGCCTCTCGCAACAGTCATCAAGGTCGTCGGCGTCGGCGGCGCCGGGTGCAACGCGGTCAACAGGATGATCGCCACCGGCATGGAAGGGGTCGAATTCATCGTCGCCAACACCGACGCGCAGCAGCTCAGGGACAGCCTGGCGCCGGTCAAGATCCAGATCGGCACGAAGCTCACCCGGGGCCTCGGCGCCGGCGCGGACCCGAACATCGGCCGCGAGGCCGCCAACGAGGACCGGGACAAGATCCACAAGGCCCTCAAGGGCGCGGACATGGTTTTCATCACCGCCGGCATGGGCGGCGGCACCGGCACCGGCGCGGCGCCCATCGTGGCGGAAGTGGCCAAGGAGCATTCGGCTCTGGTGGTGGGCGTGGTGACCAAGCCCTTCAAGGTGGAAGGGAAAAAGCGCCTCGCCCAGGCGGAAACGGGCATCGCCAACCTGAAGGAGAAGGTCGACACCCTTATCACCATCCACAATGATCTCTTATTAAAAATTATCGACCGGCGCACGCCCATTGAAGACGCCTTCAAGCTGGCGGACGACATTTTAAGGCAGGGCGTGCAGGGCATCGCGGACCTGATCATGGTTACGGGCCTGGTGAATGTCGACTTCGCCGACGTGCGCACCGTGATGAAGGAGACCGGCGACGCCCTCATGGGAGTCGGCATCGGCACGGGCGAGAACAAGGCCCTCGAGGCGACCCAGCAGGCCATCAACAGCCCGCTCCTGGAGGAGACCAGCATCGAGGGCGCCAAGGCGGTCCTCATCAATATCGCCGGCGGCAATGACCTTTCCCTCCACGAGGTGAACGAGGTCACCGACGTCATCACCCGCCAGGTCGACCCGGACGCTAACATCATCTTCGGCACCACCATCGACCCGGCCCTGTCGGACCGGGTGCGCGTCACGGTGATCGCGACCGGCTTTGACCGGCGCCGCAACATGATCAACCGCGGCGGGGCCCAGCAGTCGAGTAAACGGCACCTCCCTCACCCTGATCGAGGGGAGCCAGAACAGGACGGAGAAGCGCCTCCCGGCAAGCATGCAGACCTTCTCCCTCGATTACGAGCGGAAGCGGACGCGTGATTTTCAGAATGAGGACCTGGACATCCCGGCCTTTTTACGCAGGGGAGTGGAGTAGGATACCGTGAGAGCGGCGGTGGATATGCATGTTGATGAAGATATCCGGTCCTTTCTCGACAGGGCAATGGGCGGCTTCACCGCAGTGGAGCCCCTGGCCGGGGACGCCTCAACCCGCCGGTACTGGCGGGTCAGGGCGGAGGGACGCACCTGCGTCCTCTGCAGGGACCCCGGGTTTGTCAACAAGAAGGATACCGAATACCCCTTCACGGTGGTCTACAATCTTTTAAAAGACCTGGTGCCGGTGCCTGAAATCTACGACATGGACAGCGGGCCGGGGCTCTTCCTTCTTCAAGATCTCGGCGATGATCTGCTCGAGTATGTCTACCCGCTCTGCGACGAACATGCCGCTACCCGTCTTTACCAGTCATGTGTTGAAAACCTCTTTTCGATTCAGATGATACGGGGGAAGGGCGGCGCGCCCTTCTCCCTTTCTTTTGATGTTGAAAAGCTGATGTACGAATTCGATTTTTTCATGGAACACGCCCTAGACGGCTACTTCCGGGCCGGTCTCACCGATCAGGACCGCGGGTCCCTCCGGTCCGCCTTCCTCGAAATAGCGGAAGCGCTGTTCCGCCCCGAGCATTTTGTGCTGGCACACCGGGACTATCATTCCCGGAACCTCATCGTCCTCAACGACATACCCTACATCATCGATTACCAGGACGCGCGGATGGGGCTGCCCCAGTATGACGCGGTGTCCCTCCTCAGGGACTCCTACGTCACCCTCAATCCCGGCATTTTCGAATATCTACTGAACTATTATTATGAGGGAGGGAAGGAGATGGATATTCACTCAATGGGCCGCGATGAATTCAACTACTACTTTGACCTCATGGCCTTCCAGCGGAACGTCAAGGCCCTGGGAACCTTCGGGTACCAGGTTTCCGCAAAGGGTAACGCCCGGTACGAGCGCTACATCAGGCCGACGGCGGACTACCTGGGCGATTACGCAGAGCGGCAGGATAAGCTCGGCAAGGCCTGGCGGATTCTCCGCAATTATTTAAACGGCAGATAAATCCAACCGATGAAAGCATTCCTCCTTGCCGCAGGTTTCGGCGAGCGCCTCATGATCCAGGAAAAAGATCCTGGCCCGGTTTGAGGCCGAAGCGATACAATCTCGTTTATCTGCACCAACCCCGTACCATGTCAGCAGAAAAAGTACCGGACAGGGACCTTGAAAGTTGCCCCTGCAGATGAAGAAGCTGAACGGGTTCGCGGATCACGGCTGCGATTCGTGCGGCGCGCTCCAGAAGGTCAATAGCGACTGGCTGCTCGATGCGGTCGTGGAGAGTAAGTGAGGCGCGGGGCGCGCCACGGATCACCCGGCGGTTGGAAACTCGATGACGAACCTGCATCCGTCCCTGACCAGGAGGTCCACGGTGCCCCCGATCTGTTGCGCCAGGGCCTTGACGAGCTGGAGACCAAGGGTCTTCTGCTCGCCCGAGTTAAAAGCCGTCACATCCATGCCCGGTCCGTTGTCCTCCACGACCAGGATATAGCGCTCCCCGGAGCGGGTGAACGACAGGTCCAGCCGCCCGGTCCTGCCGTCATTCCCGATGCCATGCTTCAGCGCGTTGGATATCAGCTCGTTCAGCAGCAGCGCGCAGGGAACCGCCCGGTCCACGTTTAAAGACACATCTTTGACGTTGATAGTGATCTTTACCCTGCTCTCATCCAGCAGGTAGGTTGAAAGAATCATCCTGACGAGCTCATTCACGTACTGGCCCATATCGATATTTGCGAAATTTTCCGAACGGTATATGCTTTCATGGATGAGGGCCATTGAATGGACCCGTGCTATGCTCTCGTCATAAAGAGAACGCGTATCCGAATGGCTGATCTGGTCGCTTTGCATGGCGAGTAGACTGACGATGACCTGTAAATTATTTTTAACCCGGTGGTGAATCTCTTTGATCAGTATATTCTTTTCCTCGAGGGAATTCATCAGCCGCTCCTCGGCCCGGCTCCTCCGGAGGGACACCGCGGCAATGGAAGCGAAAGAGCGCAGGAGGTCCTCCTGCGGGTCCGGGCTGCCCTGCTTCATCGCAAGTATTGACGCCCCGTACAGCGTTCCTTCATAAATATACGCGGTGCCGATATAGCGGTCCATGCCGAAGGCAGTGCGGATATACTCGGATACCTCGGGAGATACGCTGCCGAAAGTGACCTCCGTCAGCGATTGCCAGCGCTGCACGGTATCGGACATTATCCTGTTATACGATGCTTCGTTGATGGGATGGGCCGCGAGGAGAGAGCTGATAATTTCCGCCGTCCCGGGACTTTGCGTAAGGGATGGGCCCAGTTCAATGTGCCTGACGACAAGGCATTTGCGGACCTCATCGTACTCGGCCATGGAAACCGCCTCAGCGCCCGATACCTCCTTCAGTTCCCGGGCAAGGAACGGGTAGATTCCTTCACCGGAGGGGAGCGACGTAAGCTCAATGCCGAGGCGGTTAATCGCGGTCAGGACCCGGTTGCGCGCCAGCAGGGCCGCCTCTGCCTCCTTCCTTTCTGAAATATCCCGCGTAATGCCGATTATCCCTGACGGACGTGCGGATTGATCCCATGTGAACTTGGCTGATATCTCGGTCCAGACCGTGGTACCGTCTTTCCGGTACTGCTCCAACTCATAGGTGATGACCCTGTTCCGGTCATAATCTGCCGCGCTTGTCCGCTCAAGACCCTTGCGTATTAGATTCACCGTTTTCTCTATCGATTCCGGCGACAAGAAGCGGTCGAGGCTCAGGCCCATCCATTCTTCGACGCTCCAGCCGAGAAGCTTCTGTATCGAAGGGGTTATGTACGTGGTCTTCATGGCCATGTCCATGGTCCATATCACGTCAGTCACGTTTTCGGCAAGCAGACGGTATTTTTCCTCGCTCAGGCGCAGGGTCCTCTCGCTCTCGACCAGGCTCTTCTTGATCTCGCCGGCCTTGATGATGTCATCGGTAAGCCTGATGTCCAGGAGAAGCACGATGATGAGCCAGCCGAAATCCCCGAGCAGTATCCAGTGGACGCCATATAAAATGACCACCATGTCGTGGATGATGGCGGCCACCAGAAGTGTGACGGCCGTTAACACGACAAGAGCCCGTCCCCGCTCGCCCCTGCGGTACTGGGACAGGGATGATGCGTACAGGAAGGCGAGGCAAGTAATGGCGATAGCATAATACACGTACATCCACCAGTTTGTCTTCGCGTTGAATACCGCGATCTGCTCATTCCAGGGAAGGGTTATACGTATCGGGTCAAGTATCACCGTGTAGGTAAGAAGGGAGGGATCGAACGATCGGACCACCATGAACAGGAGGGTCAGCGAGCTGAAGGCAATCAGGAACGGCCGGGGGCGGTACCCGGTATAGTAGGAGGCAAACCAGGGTATGAGGGCGATGCTTATCGCACCGAAAATGATCCGTATGCGGGTTGCGGCGAGAACTCCCGCAGCCGAATCGGCATTGATCAGTGCCAGGTTGCCTATTACCAAGCCGAGCACGCCCACGCTTATCAGGCAGAAGGTGAGATGAAGGGCCGAGCCGCGCTTTCGTATCGTGATCAGGAGCTGCCGCAGCGAGGCATATGCGATCAACGCGGCCAGCGAAATCAACATGAACGAGAATAGAGGCATCTGCTTCTCTTCGGCTCCTTATAATACAGGCACTTTCAACAATACAGCAATCCGGCAGCATGTCAATAATTATAATTAACCAGGTTGCTATGATTGCCTCGCGAGCTTGATACTTTGATGAAAGGAATATGGCCACTTCGAGTAATACTTCAATTATTATAGTGGAAACTGAGCCATTCTCAGGTCCAGTCTTAAGGGCGGAATAAATTTCGAGACCCCTGTACAGTACTTTTCATGTTGACATTTTCCGGTGCCAGGGCGTCTCTCAAATCTCTAAACATCGTTTCGAAAGACGTTTCGAGTATCCCGGCGGTGTCCGAGGTTTTTTTCTCAATCGTGACGGTCAGGTCCCCGGACGCTAAAGCCGGACTCACCGGCGTGCTTATCCCGGTCTGCCTGAACGGCCGGTATGTCACCAAACATCTTGAAAAATCGTGATTGAGCGTGATGAGCATGAAAAAATTGAACAATAAAAAAAACGGAATTACCGGAGGCGCCATGGGAACAGGTTTCGCCATCGTAAAGCATCTCCTTGAAGAAGCGTGCATTGTCATAATACGGGACAACAACGCAGGGCACGAGCTCTGGGCGCATTATGGCCGGTAGGAATAGCGGCCGGTCGTCAACAGATACTTGCGCTGCTCCTGCGCACTACCTTGTATCCGCACACTGCAATCGTGATCTCAAGCCTGTTTGATTGGCAATCTGGATATCGAGTCCCGGCTTGGCATTGATTTCTAAAATCAGTGGCCCTTTGCGGTCATCTATAACGAGATCTATTCCAACATAGCCGAGCTTGCTGACCTTGGCTGCGCGGTATGCCAGATCAAGAATATGGGGCCACCCTTCAACGGCCCTGTTTAAGAGGGGTTTTTTTGTGTCTGGATGATTGAAGCATGAACGGCCAAGATGAACGGCAAACGTAGTCTCCCCCGATGAGATATCGATGCCCATTCCGATCGCTCCCTGGTGAAGATTAGCCTTGCCATTCGATTTTTTTGTTGGGATACGGGTCATCGCGAGAGCGGGTTTCCCATCACAAAAAATAATGCGGATATCAGGAAGTCCGAAAGTCTTTTCTCCAATAATATCCCGTGTGGTGACAATCCGTTCTTCAAAAAAAGCCCAATCGTCGCGGCCCTCCCGGGAATGGACGCCATCTAAAATATCCAACACACGAATTGACAGGTCATAGCTATCAAGTTTTTTCCCTGAAAACGACTGCCAATAAGTATCATGCTTGCCAATGGCGACCCAAATCCCGCATCCGCGACCTCCGCCGCACGGCTTGAGTGCAAACATTTCCGGCAATTGATCCCATTTTATATTTTTTAAATCATCTCTGGTTTTAATGAGAAATAACATGTCGGGAACCGGAAGGCCATCATCCATGCATAGTTTTTTCGCATTAACCTTGTTTGCCGCAATCTCGAGAATAAGGTGCTTTGGATTGCGGGGAAAAATAAACTCCAAATCTCTTCTGTTTAAACCGAGTATGCTGTTTAATCGTTTCATCTTACTTGATGCTCCTAAACCGCCATACTTCAATGAGGCGTAACCCCTTGTATCTGCCTAATAGTGCCAGTATTGGCAGGCTTATAAGAGACGCATCCGGATACAGCAACAAGCTGCTTAATATCGCATCACTTCCCGCAATAAGCGCACAGACTGAAGCTATAATCAATGTATGTATGGATTGTTTTGTCGCCTCTCCGGGACTTTGGTCCATCTGAGCCGTAACAAACCTATCGACGATCCCCGCCATTACGACGATGGGGAGGCCAATGTCAGGTTTTATCGAAATATTCTTTCCCAAATACCACATGTAAAGAATACAGAGAGAGCAGCCACTGACAAGCAATCCTGTTCTTGTTACCGTGAGAATTGAAATTCTTTCCAGGAGCAGTCGTACGGGAACCAATATGAGAACAATAAGAGAAAAACCCAGCAGCCCGGGTACGAGACCCACTTTTGAAAAAGACAAACCCAGGATCAATGGTGCGAAAATACCGAATCCTTCAAGCCCCAATAAAACCCGCATTGCTACCACCGCACAGACAGAAAGGGGAACTAAAAGGAGAATGGATACAGAATGGCTCGAATAACCGGATTTAATAATCATCTGAACCAATTGTTCTATCGGGCACAAATAAACTATGCATGCTAATGCGACTATGGAGTTTATGATAACCAGTGAAAGCCATGTTCTCATATGGTTCTTTCCATATATCGTTAGCCATCGAAAGCTGTGTTATATCTTATCATTATTGAAAACTTCACCTTCTTTTTGTATGATAATCATCTAGAAAAGAGCGCCGTATTCAGTATGAGCCTATAGGACACAATGACATTTATATGTACCAACTCCGGACCATGTCAACAGGAAAAGTACTGGACAGGTGCCTTGAAACATGCAATTTTTGGCCCGCCATCCGTGGCGGGATATATTTATTATCCAGGAAAAAGGTCCTTGCCCGGTTTGGGGCCTATGGGTCACAATGACGTTTATGTGCACCAACACAGGGCCATGTCAATAGGAAAAGTACTGGATAGGGACCTTGAAATTTTCAGGGCGCTTCAAGTGGTCAATAACTGGTACAGATAAAACCCAGTATGTCCCATGGGCCCATTCTTAATACTTCGCATTTACTAGATGTTAAAATGTATTCAAAGAGGTTAAAGACCTCACCGAACTGTCCAACGAAAACGCAATGGCATCCGACGAACAGCTCCACACAGCCAGGGAGGCCCTGGGCGCCATTGACCAGATGAATGACGCCATTTAAAAAACGGCAGAGAGCATCAACCAGTTTGTATTTATCATTGAAAAACTGACCGGCCACTCAATAAAGATATCGGAGCTGTTTTCAATCATCAAAACCGAATAGAATTTACCGGATGTGGCGTCAACGCGATAGAATAAAGGGCATATGATTTTTTACTTGATTTCTGGAATGCCATACCGATAGTAATCACCATATTAAATTGTAAATTACATACTGCAAATTAAAGTTATGAATAATCAATCATCAAACAATTCAGTTTATGACACAACAATCCGGCTTTTTATCCTTATGTTGATTGTTGCCTGGTGTCTGTTAATAATGTATCCTTTTGTAAATGTTATATTGTGGAGCCTTATACTTGCATTTGCCATGTATCCACTCCATAACAGACTGGTTAAAAAATTGAGAGGAAAACGAAAACTGGCCTCTTTCATTATCATTTTTGCAATACTGGCCATAATCATCCTTCCCGCAGGCTTGTTGATTAATGCCCTTATTGACGAAGTTAAAGAATTGAAGGTGAGTTATGATAACGGTATGCTTTCTATTCCACAACCTTCGGAAAATGTTAAAACATGGCCGGTCATTGGAGAAAAAATTTTTGATACCTGGCAAAACGCATCTGTTGACCTGAAACAACACATCATTACCAATAAAGACCAACTTATAGAAGTTGGGCGCAAAATAGCAACGGGAATATTAAGTGCAGCAGGCGGGGTTCTCCAAATCATAGTATCGCTTTTCTTTGCAGGGATACTGTTGACTTTCGGAGGAGCAGGCGAAGCTATCCGTAAATTTTTCAGGAAAGTAGGTGGCAACCGGGGTGATGAGCTTGCTGACCTTACAATCAAAACTGTTGGCAGTGTTGTAAAAGGGATTATTGGAGAAGGCCTTGTACTGGCTCTGTTGCACTGCATAGTGTTTATCCTGGCAGGTGTTCCGTATGTCGGAATATGGACATTGCTGGTCTTTGTTTGTGCAATATGTCAAATACCCGTGTTCTTCATAACACTGCCCGTAATGATTTATTTTTTTGCAATGAAAGAAATTGTACCGGCGGTATTATGGACAATATCCCTGGTGCTGGTTAGTCTGTCAGATAACATTCTCACTCCACTTATGCTGGGCAAAGGAGCCCCGGTTCCTATGATTGTTATATTTATCGGTGTGATTGGCGGATTCATTTTTTCCGGATTTATCGGACTCTTTACCGGGGCAATTGTGATGTCGGTAGGCTATAAATTATTTATTGGATGGATTAACTCAAGCAACGAATCGAATCAGAATGGTTAAGAATAAGTAAAATTAAATTGGAAGATCGGTTTAAACTGCTAAAAAAATTAAAAGGTACCTGCCCAATACTTTTGATTATCCAGGAAAAAGATCCTGGCCCTGTTTGAGGACGATGCGACACAAAGAACTTTATCCGTACCTGCCTGTGTTTCATGAATCCTCATTTACCATAAAGTTCTCGCCTTCACCGAACAATGCCTTTTTCTTGATGTAGAAACAGTACTCGCAGGCAAGGTTGCACATCGGTCCCATGGGCTTTGCAACGACGTGAATGCCTTGCGCACTAGTGCTGGCTCTTTGCCCGCTATTAATTTCTGTTTCAGGAAAGGCGGGCCTTGAGAGACCCGCCTTTCCTGGTTTCTATTCAACCTTGAGCCTTGTCATTCGCTCTATGTCTTGCAGTTTCTGCTGGTCGGCGGTGCTCAGTTTCGCCGGCTGGCTATCGATCACGACCTTTTTGATCGTGCCGCTAAACCGGTTGGGAACGCTGTAATCTTCGCTCACCGGCGTGCCGGAGTCTTCGCCGATGTCAAAGGTCTCGTCCGGAGAGTGTTTTCCCACCCAATTTGTGACGTCAAGCCGTCCTTCTCCTACCTTCTTTCCATTTATGAATAGGGAAGCCGTAGCACCCTTGCCGAGACCGCCGCCATCATAGCGGAATTCCATGCGCACGACATTTTGTCCAGGTTTGAGGGTTTCGATACTTTTGATCTTCGTGTGTTTCTCGCCGATAATGTTATATTCGTATACGGGTTTCCCATTTTTGATATAGAATGAAAAACCTCCCATCGTCCCTCCTGCGGCCACCAGAACGCCGTCAGCTCCTCCTTTAGGAATATCAAGATAAGCTGCAATCGTATGTGACCGGTTCTGAGTCGAAGGCGAGGCTGCACTATCAGGTAGACGCGCTCCCGGGAAGTAGGTAAAGAGGGTCCGCCCCTCAGTCAGGCTGGGACGCAGGGCCGGATTCATACGCTCTGTCAGGCGATCGTCTAGAGGAAAAACCTGGTACTTTTTGGCCTCGATCCTGAACGCATCCTGAAGCTCTTTAAGTTTCTTGGGGTACTTTGCAGCCAGGTCGTCATATTGACTGAAGTCGCTTCTCAGGTCGTAGAGTTCCCACGTGTCCTCGTCGAAACTCTTGGATGAGCCCATTCCTGTTATCCAGGGAAGGCGACCATGCCTGACACAAGCCATCCAGCCATCCTTGTAGACTCCCCGGTTTCCCAGCAATTCGAAGTACTGCACATGTCGCGTACTTTCTGCGTTCGCCCGGTCGAAGCTGTAGACCATGCTCACCCCTTCGATGGGCTTTTGTTTTACACCATTGACCTCTGTAGGTTCCGTGATTCCTGCTGCCGCCAGGATTGTGGGCGCTATGTCGATAATGTGATGGAACTGGGAGCGAATGCTGCCCATGTCCTTGATACGATCTGGCCAGGCGATTACAAGAGGGTTGCGTGTTCCACCCAGGTGCGAGGCCACCTGCTTGCCCCATTGAAAGGGTGTATTCATGGCCCAGGCCCAACCCACCGGGTAGTGGTTATATGACTTTGGCCCGCCTATCTCGTCAAGGTGCTTCAGGATGTATGCCGGGTCTTCGGGAAAGCCGGCAAGAGATGCCAGTTCATTGAAAGAACCGTAGGGGCGGCCTTCCATCGATGCTCCGTTGTCGCCGATAATGCAGAATATGAGCGTGTTGTTCAGTTGGCCGGTCTGCTCCAGGGCGTCGAGAATCCGGCCTATCTCATAGTCCGTCTGCGCGGTGAATGCAGCAAACGCCTCCATCAGCCGTGCGGCGATACGCTTCTGGACGGGAGTCAGGGAGTTGTAGGCGGGAATTTCCTTGGGCCGTGGTGTCAGCCTGGTGTCGGGCGGGATCACACCTCGTTTGAGCTGGCGCTGATAGGTCTCCTCGCGGTACTTGTCCCAGCCCTGGTCGAACTGCCCCTTGAATTTATTCATCCACTCCCTGGGCACGTGATGTGGGGCGTGTGTCGCTCCGGGTGCGAAGTAAACGAAGAACGGTCGATCGGGTGTGATCGATTCCTGCTGGAGTATGAAGTTGATGGTTTCGTCAGCCAGCGAGTCATTGAGCGTGTATCGTCCTTCCTGCCCCTTCGGGACTTCCATCTCTACCCGTTGCTGGTCCCGATAGAGACCCGGCGCCCACTGGTTCGTTTCTCCGCCGATGAAGCCGTAGAAGTGATCAAAGCCCTGCAGGGACGGCCACCTGTCGAATGGGCCGGAGATGCTCGATTCCCAGTCGGGGACATTGTGGTTCTTGCCGATCCAGGCGGTGCTGTACCCATGCTGCCGGAGGATCTCGGAGACAGTCGCTGCGCTCTTGGGAATCTGGCCAGTATAGCCGGGATATCCCGTCCCCATCTCCGTGATCACGCCCGTTCCTACCGAGTGGTGGTTGCGTCCGGTGAGCAGCGCCGCACGAGTCGGCGAGCTGAGGGCCGTTGTGTGGAACCGCGTGTAGCTAAGTCCCTTTTTTGCCAGCCTGTCGAGGTTGGGCGTCGGGATCTGACCCCCGAAGGTGCTCCAGGCACCATAGCCTACGTCATCGATCAGGATAATGAGGACGTTCGGTGCGCCTGCCGGCGCTTTCGTAATGGCAATCTTATCAGGCTGCGAATCCTTGTAGGTACGTCCGATATGTCCCTTGAACGGCGTTTCCGGCTTGGGAAGCACTTCCCCCGCGGACGCTCCTCCACTAAACAATGTTCCTGACGCCAGCACCGAGCCAACAGCGGCCCACGCACTGACCTTGCTGCATGTGGAATTACTTGACTTCATGTTGCGTGCTCCTTTCTTTGTTGTTTTCGATTCTGAGCTCTTCTCATTGTTGAGGATGAGTTTCGCCGTTTCCATGGTTTCATCCTCCTTTTCTTGTTCTAGTTTTTATTGACCAACCGATCACGGGAATACAATCGACATCACGGCGTGCTCGTCCCATTCGGGCTCGTAATCGTTTTTCTCGATTTAGTAGCTTGAATTTCCAGGAATTTGCCCTCTCTTCAGTAGAGGCCCAGGGGACACTATGACGTTCATGTGTACCAGCTCCGGGCCATGTCAGCAGGAACAATACTGGACAGGGGCTTTAAAATTTCGCGCGCCGCGCCAAAATCGAGAAAAATTGCAATTGAAGTGTATGGATCACCCGCCCATTTAATATGAAAATAAAAGTAAGCCGGAATTTCAAGAATAAAACAGGAATTTGGGGTAAAATACAGCAGGAGCCAACTTCATGGGCCCCGCTTCATCCTGAAATAGCCGCCAACAAGAAGATGAGTCTTCCAGAGTATCTGCCATTCACAGTCCGCACATACCCTGCCGGTAATGCGGCGTAATGTCGCTCGTTCGCAGGTACATGAAGATGGTACGAACGGTGAAGGCGGATACTAAAAACTATAAATGGGCCCGTGATTATACTCTCCCCACCTCAGGGGACAGTGGCGCACATCCATACTCTTCTTGACATATTTTCCCCTGTCCGGCATTCAATAGCTGTATGAAAGCCTTTCTCCTTGCCACCGGTTTCGGCGAGCGCCTCCGGCCACTGACCGAGTTCATGCCCATGCCCCTGAATATCCAGGAAAAAAATCCAAGCCGGTTTGAGCCCGATGCGACACAACGGGTCATATCTGAAATGATTATGGCACTGCTGGAAACCTGTGATAAGCAAAAGTGCCGGGCGAGGGCCTTTGGATTTAAGAAGGCACCAGCGAGGTGCAGAGGATCATCATGTCCGGATATCTCCTGAGCTCCTATAATTCGATCATGCCTCCCGCGGGTGGCATGCCTGTGTTCAATGGTATTATTTCGCGGGGCCGGCATGCTCGGTCTTTTCATTGAATCTCGAACTTTTTAAAATTTGATAATGCGCCTATGTTCTGGAACGCTTTTTTTTAGGCGCCCTTGCCGCCGGCACGTCCACGGGCCCCGGCGCTGACGGAGCGCGCCGCCGTGAAAATCTGCCGGTAATCCGCTCAAAAATGAGATAGCCGGTGGGGAGCCATATAAGCGAAAGCACCGTGCCCACGATCATGCCCCACGAGATGGCAAGGGTGAGCGGCGCGAGGATCGGGTCATACCCGCCGAGCCCGAACGCGGTAGGCACCAATCCGACAACCGTGGTCAGGCCGGTGACGAGAACCGCGCGCAGGCGGCCCGAGGAGGCCCTGACCAGCAGCTCCGTGAGTTCCATGTCCGGATTGTCCCTGCGTAGTTCCTCGATGTAGTCAAGGAGTATTATGGATGAATTGATGACCACGCCGGAAAGGCCCACGACGCCGATGAACGCCATGAAGCTCAGCGGCCTGCCGGTGAAGGTGAACGCGAACAGCACGCCGATGATTCCCAGGGGGATTGTGGAAAGAATGAGAAAAGGCCGCATGAAGCTTTTAAACATAAAGACAAGGGTCGCAAATATACCGAGCAGGGCGAGGAGCATGGCGACGGCCAGGGAACGCAGCGAATCGCGCGTGGCCTCTTCTTCGCCGCCGAACACTGCCGTTACCTCGGGATAGCGGGCCGAGAGGTCCCCAAGCATTGAGCGCGCGGTCATGTTCAGTCTCGCGGAAGATATCTTCTTCGAGTCAACGTCGGCGGTTATTGTTATAGAACGCATGTGATTATAGCTTTTTATGGTCGAGGGCGCATCGCCCCCGGAAAAATCGGCGATTTTATTGAGCGGGATGAAGGCGTCACGCCCGATCAGCAGGGGAGTCCGGGTGAAGCTCCCGAAGTCCGACTTGTCCCGGTCGTCAAATCGCACGACGACGTTGTACTCCCTGCCGGATTCGCTCAGCGTGGCGACCGGCCTGCCCTGGAGCGCGATCCGGAGCTGGCTCCCGATGCCGGATATGCTCGTCTGACCCATGGCGGCAATGATGCCCCTGACCGTAATGCGGTGCTCGCCCCCGCCTGACTCCACATCGGTGGAGGGATTGACCACACCCGGAACACGGGAGAGCCGGCCAATCATCTCCCGGGCGAGTCCCTCGAGTTGTTTCACCTTTGACGAGCGGAGGGTGATCGTGAGCGGCTTTCCTATAGGCGGTCCGCCCTGGATAGAGGAGGAGATCATCGACGCCATGCCCGCCGGCTTTTTGATGGCCGCGAGTTTCGCGAGCGTTTCACTCACGCTGAGGTCCTGAACCAGCTCCGGCCGTATCTGGATGAGCACCAGGCCGGTATGGTCCCCTGTCCTGCCCTGGGGATCGCCTACACCGAGGGACTGGCGGCCGGCCTGCGCCGTGACCGATGCCACGGTTTTTTTCCCCAGCGCCTTCACCACCCGAGCGGTGAGATCCCGGCCCGCGAGGTCCGTCGCGTTGAGGGTGGTCCCGGCAGGCATCTCGAAGCGGAGCGCATAGTACTCGACGCCCTCGGGCGGGAAGAGCTCAAACCGGTTCAACAGCACGGTGACAGCGAGAGACGTCGCTATCAGGGCCGTCAGAAGGAGGTAGACGGTCCGCCTCTTCTCGAGTGAGTATTGTACAAATCCGGAAAACCTCTTCTCGATGCGGTAGAACCAGCCGCCCTGCGAGTCGGCCGCAACCGGCATGGGTTTGTCGCCGCGCGGGCTGAAGAACTGGAGGCGCGCCGGCAGCAGGGTGAGCGCCTCGAGGAGAGCGAAGCTCAGCGCGATCACGACCACGATGGGGATCCAGCGGATGAACTGGCCCATGACACCGCGCGTCACGAGCATGGGGAGAAAGGCGGCGACAATGGTGATCGTCGAGGCGATAAAGGGGGCCGCGAATTGCCTGGCGGAGGCTATGGCCGCTTCCCTTCCCGGGAGCCCCTTGTCCCGCAGGCGTGTGTAAAACTCGGTGATGACGACGGAGTTGTCCACCAGGTTGCCGATGCAGATGACCAGGGCGATCATGGTTATAACATTGAAGTTCGCGCCCAGGGCCACCATGACTGAGAATGTTCCCAGGGTGCAGATAACGAGACTGAGTGAGCTCGCGATCCCGATACGTCCCGGCAGGAAGAGAAAAAGGATCAGCAGGACCGCAAGGAGGCCGGCGATCGCATTGAAGGTAACGATTCCCAGCCGGTTCGCTATCTGGACCGATTCATCCCTGTATACCTCGAGTGAGTAGCCGGCGGGGAGCTGCTTCCTGAAACCGGCGACGGCGGCGTTGATCTTTTCCGTCACGTCCAGGGAATCCGCATCCTCGCTTTTGGCCGTGACGAGAATCGTTGCCTCCCTGCCGTTCAGCCGCGCGATGATGCGCGGGTCGGCGTTTCCATCGACGACCCGTCCCAGACGGCCGATGGTGATGGCGTTGCCCATGTCGTTAGCCCTCACGATGATCCCGCGGATGCCTTCCGGATCCGCGACCTTGCCTATGACGCGGACCAGCATCTGGCTCTGCCCGTTTCGTATGTATCCGGCCGGTATGTTGAGCATGTGTGATGCGAGGGCGCGGGTGACCTCGTCGGTGCTGACGCGGAAGCGAGTGAGCTTCTCCCGGTCGAGGAGCACCTGCAGTTCCCGCTCGCGGTAACCCAGGAGACTCACCCGTGAAACGCCGTCGATGTCCCTGATCTTCTCCTGCAGACGCTCGGCGAGGGTGTCGCGGACTCTCAGGGAATCGGGACCGACTATCGCTATCTCCATGACAGGAAGTTCGCGCGCCTTTACCTCAGTCACGATCGGCGCTGAAAGTATGTCCGGCGGGAGTGCTGCTGCACCCCGCGCCACGGCGCGCTGTATCTCGTTGACAGTGGCATCGGGGTTTGCGTCGTCGATATCGATGCGTATTGAAAGCTCGCTGACCTCGTTCATCGATTTTGACAGAGTGCTTTTTATGCCTGATATACCCTGGAGCTCCTCCTCAATCGGTACGGTCACCTTGTCGTGGACTTCCTCGGATGAAGCGCCCGGGTATACGGTCCGCACAGTGACAACGGCAAAGTTCACCGGTGGCAGGGTTTCGCGCTGCATCTGGAAGATGCCGGCGACCCCGGCCAGGATGATGGCTGCGGTGAGGAGTAGTGAGAACTTCGGGTTGTCGACAAAAAGGGCGTGGATGTTTTTCATTCGAATGTCTCTCCGATAGGGCGCAAGGGACGCCGGTTTTTGTAGATACAGGATTTTATCATGTATTGGCAAAGGTCACATTGTCAGAGCACCCGCCGGGGTCTTTATAGCACAGAGGGCTTGCCCTTGTCAATAGTCTGCTTCTGATAAAATCGTGATATGTCTCATGATCTTAGATCAGGGAGCCCTGCGACGCTTTTAAGGGGCGGCGTCCCTTAGACCACGAAAAAAAAGATACGCCAAAGACGCAGAAGATAAAAGAGTAATACTATGTGACAACCGATGCTATAATACAAGGCAGTCATCGACCCGGTCTCGAAGGCAGTTAATGTGACACCGGCCCTTTTACGTATCATCATCTAAAAAAGGTCCGTGAATTAACCGGGAATATGCGGCACAATGATGTTTATGAGAACCAACTCAGGATCATGTCAACAGGATCAGTCTATCGTATTCCCGCCAGACTCAGGGCCGCGTAGACGAATTCAATGAGCTGGTTGGATATCGCAAAGGTCGTGGCGGCGAAAAACATCCTTGCAGAGCTCATGTCGTCGTAGCCGGGCCATATCATGTGAAAGTGACGGATGTAGACTTTCACCCCGGATCTATATTTCTCGAGAATGGCCACGATCCCGGCGCCTATAAGCATTGCTGCGAAGAACAGAAGGGCCTGGAACACCCCGTTTATCATGCACTGTTGAGATGTCGCAGTCACCAGCCGGACCAGCACCGGGATGAAGAAAAGAGCCATGAAAAAGCCGAGTCGCAGGCCCAGCACGATGCCCAGACCAATCAGCAGGACCATCGGCAGCACCGCCCCCACTGCTATAAAACCCGCCAGCGTAAGGTAGTAAAGCGGACCGGTGCCTCCGACCGCTTCGCTGGCAGTTTTGGCGAGTAACGGCCAGCGGTCCGGGCCACCGACAGCCATCAGCATGAACGAGATGCAGATCGTGCCGAGGCAGGCGAACAGGAGCATGCGAGTGCGCCCCGCGTTCTCCCCTGGCGATACCATGTGCCGGATGATGGTAATGATAAAGTACCCTGATATGAACAGGTTCAACGCAGCCAGGATACGGTTCATATGCCTGCCCCCGCCAAGTAAAAGATTCCTGCGCCTATAATTATCCTTGCATGGATGGAGAAATTATACAAGTTATTTTACTGCAAAAGAAATATATCTGCGCGTCCCGGCGACCCTGCGGTAGAGTTTTACTTTTCCGATAGATGCTGATACATATCCGTACACTTCTTGACATATTTCCCCCTTCCGTCATTCAATAGCGACATGAAAGCATTCCTTCTTGCCGCCGGCTTCGGCGAGCGCCTCAGGCCGCTCACCGACCGGATACCCAAGCCCCTGGCCCCGGTAATGAACGTTCCCGCTGTCTGCTACGCGGTATCCCTCATTAAAGATGCGGGCATCTCGGACGTTGTGTGCAACCTGCATTACCGCGGGGACCAGGTCATTGACTTCTTCCGGCGGTATAATAATTTTAATCTGAACATTACTTTTTCTATAGAAGAAACCATACTGGGAACCGGCGGCGGTCTCGAGAACTGCCGGGAGCATCTTGGTGATGCCCCGTTTATCTATATCAACAGCGACATTATAGCCCCCATTGACCTGAAGTCATTCATCAAATCTTTTGACGCGTCACGCTCCTGCGGGTCCCTGCTGGTGAGCAAAGGTTCCGGCCCAGGCCGCGTCACCGTACGGGACGGCAGGATCATTAACCTCCGTACCCTCCTGCCGGTTGATGATAAGCCGGAGCATGATTTTCTTGGGATAGCCGTGCTTTCTCCAGAGATATTCAGGTACCTGGAAAGCGGTTTTTCCGACATTGTCGAAACCGGCTTTATCGAGCTGGTGAAGCGGGGATCCCTTGGTTGCCATGAACACCGCGGCCCCTGGCACGACATCGGCTCAGTCGAATCATTACGCAGGGCCAACATGGCCCTCCTTGACATGGATGATGATTTTAAGAGCTCTATTAAAAACGCCACCGGGATTGAGCCCCGGGCCATTGCTCCGACGGCTCAAATCGGTAGTAATTGCACGATAGTGAAGTCGGTCATAGGTGAGGGGTGTCGCGTCGGGAACGGAGCTACTATTGAGGAATCTCTCCTCCTGCCGGGTGCGGTCGTGGAAAACGGTACCCGGGTGCTCGGGCAGGTGGTGCTTACTGGCAATAATTCTTACTAGTCCGTGATAACTCCGGAGCTAAAAAAGAATTCACCACTGTGGCGGCAATTAGTATGGGGATATAAAAAAACCCGCGCTGCCGTGTAGGAAAGCTTTTTGAACCTGTATCCAGGTGGGTTCCCGCACGGTTGATCAGGCCTTCCCCGTGAGGGGCATGACCATTGCAGCCAGATATTGGGATCCCTAAAAAGCTTTAGGTTCAAAAAAATATAATTCCTATCACCAACAGCGCAGGCGGCTTCTTATAAGTTAATCATGCCTTTATTTATCAACAAGTTTTTTGCCATAGTTTTGAAAAAACATATAATCATACGTAGTGAAGTCAGCCCGGGTTGATTATTATTTGATGATAATTCCCGGGAATAGGCTTGTTCTTGAATATTTTCTGTGAAAGGGTATGGAATAATACTTATGAAATGATTTTTTTCATCTAGATATTGAATTTTTTCTCGAAATTATTCATTGACATTAGTATATTAGTTGGTTATCTCATCATCTTTAACGGCGCTTCCCATTGCAGGAGGCTCCATGGGGGGAACATAGAGCAATAGTAATACGACAATTATGTTGTAAAAGGTTAAGGGGCGAAACCCCTTAAAATCTCCCGGGAACCCGGAGGGCGACATGCATAATGTTCAGACGTCTCCGGAGGTTCTGCAGTCAAAACAGTACTTTTACAGGGGTGTTGACGATGATATCGAAATTTTTTAAAGATTATGATAAAAAGTTTTACAAGAAGAAGGCCGGCGATGCTGCCGAAACCAAGAAGGGAAAAACGACCGCCAGGGGCGCCATTGACCTGGATCTGCTGCGAAATAACCTTTCGGGTCTTATACCGTCGAATTTTAAAATTGGCCCGGTCAAGCCTATTGATTCATCCGGTTTTTCTCCCGACGGGGCGGACCTCGTAATCTACGACGAGTATTGCAGGGACATTATTGATTTGATGGGCGGATATATTCCGTTTGAGCTTATATATGGCCTGATACACGTCGTCCAGACCCTGAACAAGGACTCGCTGATCGAGGTCATGAGCAAAATAGCCACGGCGAAAAAATTGAATATGTACGCGGCCTCATCTGAAGAAGAGGACCGGGTCCATATACCTTCATTCGTCGTTGTTTCCTCGACAAAATATACCTTCCAGGAACTGAAGAACGACATTATCAATTTTTATCTTTCCAAGAGTATAGAGTACCAGTATGAGCTGGATATTCTCATGGTCATGCACAAGGGCATTGTTGTAAAAAACTGGCGTGAAAAAAGAAGCTTTATCGCCCTGGAAACCAATGAGGACACCTTCATGTGGTTTTTTATTCTCATGAATGAATATCTTGATCTGAAGAGGGACCGTGCTATCGATTTCAGGAACTACGTGAAAAAAGAAATTATTTATAATGAATATTAGGATTGCTTATGTATCATAAGACGGAGGCATGGAGAGCCCTCCCGCGAGGGCTTTTTAGGTTGCCTGGATCATTGTTTGTGTAAAAAAACTAATTTCTGAACAGTAAAAACAGGCCTATGGATCACGGCAGTTGATGCGGATTTGAAATTCATACGTTGAATAATGCGTAAAAAATGCCGATTATTGAAATATAATTTTGTATAATTCGATTAATATTCTTGACATATATTCAAATATTCATATTATTATTTATCAATTCGATGGGACAATCCATTTACCCGGGATATCACATCTCTAGGCAATTGTAATCTTTACCCATTTTTTTATCCCATTGGGATATCCGGGAGTCTGTGAATCTGGAAGTACCCAAAAATAAAACGAGGAGAACTATTTTGGGAAGGAAATTATGTAATGCTATTCTGCCACTCTTCGTGCTGTTGCTGGTGGCTCAGTTTACCCTGGCGGCAATGGATTGCATGGCCAGGCAGAGCAAGGATATCATACTGGTCCTCGATACTTCAATGAGCATGATCGGGCGCGCGGGCGGTAAGGATATCCTGAATGATGTCAAGCGCAGTATCAGCGATTATATCGACCAGGTCGAGGACGGTGACCGCGTCACCTTCGTTACCTTCGATACGGACGTGAGGATATATCCGACGGTAATCGTGGACGACGACAACGACAGGGACATTCTAAAGAAATACATAACCATGACCGATGCCACGGGCCTCTGGACCTATACCTATAAGATGATAACAAAGGTCCTGCAATCAGCGGAAAGCCTCGACCGGAAAGACGGGCGGCAGACTGAAATCGTCATCATGACCGACGCCATAGACGATCCCCCTCCGGGTGACAAGAAATTCGATTTTGCGGATTTCGCCAAGAAGTATGGAAAGAAATCAAAGCTGTGGGTCTACGTGCTGAGCTTCACCCCGGCGATGAAAAGCGATGCGGCGAAAAAAATGGAGAAGGACCTCGGACTCATTTCTGACAATGTCAAGGTCATACAGGCGGACGAACCGGAGAAGGGAAAGCAGGAACTGATCCAGGATGAAAAGAAAAGGGAATCCGAAGGCAGGAGTATTCTCATACCGATCATTATTGCCGGTGCCTGCATCCTTCTCGTGCTGGCCATACTCTTCCTGGTGAAGCGACTCGCCGACCTCAAGGTGACCGGCAAGCTGGAATACTGGAACAATGAGATCATCGAGCCCTATACGCAGCACTTTGACCTTGCACGCAGACCGGCCCGTGAGATCATGATCGGCAAGGGACTCGGATGCGTGGTTAATGTCCGGGATATTTCCATCAAGAAACCCATCGCGATAAAAGCCATCAGGCATGAAGGAGCAATAAGGATGAAGCTGATCGACAATGAAAGCGCCAGGGTGGAGGTTGTGAACCGCCAGGCTGACGGACTCCTTCAGGACGGCGATATATTTAAGGTGGGGAACTATACTTTTAAGTATTTTGCGTCATAACGCCCCGCAGGCGGGGTTGCAAATATTATTTTAAAGATGAGGTTGAGACGATACTATTTAACAATAGCAATGAAGAATTTTTAGAAATAATCTTGACAGAATAATCTTCAATACTATTATATTACAATTTAACTAAATATATATAATTCCATTTGAATAGACGCGAATCAAGCATGATTTAAAAAGAGAAGCGAAATTAAGGAGGAATAATAAATGGCTTTTACACAATTTCCTAAAAGTCCAAACAAGTTTCACCCGACCATCCCCAATGCCGTTGGTTCCCATGAATCATATGCGCAGGAAGGACGTGATAAAATTGCAGAACAGAGACTTCTTGTAAACGAAACCACAGACCGGGTCATAAACCAGGTGATCACAAAATTGCCCGAAGATGTTCTGGTAAAAATGGAAATCATGGGCGGTTTAAAGGAAAAATTGTATAACTACGTCAACCAGACCTACGTCAACATGTTCAACCGCTACACGGTGACCATGGAAGACGAGTTCATGAAAAAAATACGGGACTTCGTCGACAAGGAAGAGCTCCGCGGACTTGCCCGGTATACGCCGAGGGAGATCATCGAGCTCATGGACAAGATCGCCGGACCCGACAAGTTCCATACCGGTGAAATTGAGAAATCCATCATCAACATGTATGGCCACCTTCAGGGGCACATTCAGCGGGGCGTCAACGACCTCGAAACTGATACCAACTCGATACTCCGCCAGAAGACTGACATCGGCGCTTTCGTCCGCGGCCAGAACGCATACGCAATATTAAAGTGCGTCTTCAAGGACAATGAGTACCGTCCCAAGTACGTATATGACGTCAAGCTTTCGATCAACATCCTCGAGAGCGAGCTTATCAGCCCGATGTATCACTATCAGGTGACGGTGGAGAACCTTCTCAAAGACGCCATCCAGAAGCACGTTCAGGACCTGATTGACCGCCAGGTGCAGGCCTTCAACGACGAGCTGGTTGACCAGGGCAAGCGCGAGCTTACCGGCAGCGAGAAAATGTTTGAGAAGATCAAGCGGATCGAGAATTTCACCGACGACGAAAAAGACGATGAAAAATCGAAACGGTACACCATCCTCGCCAAGAAGTTCCTCGACAAGATCGAGGGCCTCCGGGCCGAGATCGATGTGGAAGACTTCGATCCCCTCAATATCAGGGAAAACATCAAGTTCATCATCGACGAGGAGAACGTCCGGAACCGCGGCTACAACACCGCCATCAACAACATTACCTCGATCCTTGATACCAGCAAGCTGGGCTACCAGGTTTGCAACAACATGAAGAACGCCCGGATCTGCCATATCCGCGAATACGAAGAAACCGACACCTCGATACTTCCCGACGAGCGGTACGCGATGCGCCTGGCCTTCTATGACCAGAACCAGCTCAAGGTGGAAAAGAAAGAGTTCGACAAGCAGATGGATTCCTTCTCGACCGAGATCAAGATGCTCTGGGATGTCTGCCACGGCTACTATGAGTCCAAGAAGCGTTTTCGTTCACTGAAAGACTTCGATGACCTTTCAGCCCGGATCATGTCCAAAGAATGGAAGCGGGCCAAGAAAGAGCGCGAAGAAGATCCTGAGAATATTCTCTGGAACGAAATCGGCGAAATGTATCCGGAAGATTCCTTCGTTGAGAAGAACAACCGGACCTATGAGAACAGGATAGTGAACCTGAAGAACAAGCTGAACTATCTGAAAGACATGCTCCAGAAGATGCACGGTTACCAGAACCCGGTGGAGCGGGTCATCCTGGATGAGCGCATCGACTTCATGAAAAAGAGATTCAACGAGTTCACCTATCGTGTGAATCCGCACCATATCCAGCCGGGCCTGATTCTCGATATCGATATCGCGACGATCAAGAGAAAGCAGTTCATGCTGAAGGGCATGGCGAACGTGCTGAACGAATTCCTCTACGGCGTGTCGAAGGGATTCTCCGATGCTGCCTTCGCGCAGTACACCAGGCGCAGATCGACGCAGCGTGAGGATATCGACCAGTCATTTGCCACTGAAGACACGAGCTCGAGTGTTATAGAAGAAGCCTATAAAACATCGCAGCCCAGTGAAATAAGCGGCACGGTAAGCCTCTCGCCGAAGTCAAAAGCGCCGGCGAAAAAATCAGGATTGAAAGAACTATAAGATTGTAAAAGTATAATTCTGATGATCTATGAATGTACCGGGAGGCCGGCTCTGATGAGCCGGCCTCTTTTCTTTGTATACATAAATTAAAATATGACGGAGGCTTATTAGCGAGCGGTTTCAAGTCCATTTATTGCATTTCCGCAGTACAAAATGCTTGCAATTAATGCAGAGGCTTTTATATTATCAACCATATGGGGATAAAAAATACCTGAAATTCCGTGGCCTTTGTATCCAGCAATGGTTTGAATGGAATATATCCGTCACCTCGAATAGCAGTATTTTATTTACCCCTGCCAAAACTCGTAAAAGGGAGTACAATCATGGAGAGCACCTATTTTGCATTGGCATCCAAGTCAAATTTCAATAAGGCCCTCAGACACTTTTACAAGGTGACCGAAGTTGTCGATGAAATTGAAATGAATAAGAATCTGGCCGATGTAATGAATGATGAGATTGACGCGAATGATATCACCGAAGATCAGATACTGCCGATTGTGGGTTCTGTCATCCGCGATAAATACGGCTACAGCTATGATTCGTACAATATAATAGAGCCGATTAATGAGTTCCAGAAAATTACCGATGAAACGGCGAAATGGACCGCCCTGGACATCGTCTGCGTCTACTATAATCCGGGTGGAAAAATATTCCTGATAAATCCGAAGAACCCCGATCACTGGGAGCGGGTGCGGGAGATGCACAACGACCAGCTGATAGTTATCTATGTCAAGTTTCTGAAAGAAGACAACAAGAAAATCGAGAAGGCCGCCATCAGCACCTTTGAAGAAATGCTGGCCGGCAAGGATGTCTTTATCAATAAGGCCTTTATTGACCAGACTGTTGTGCATGTGAAACCGGTGAAGAAAGAGAAAAAAGTGGAGGAGCCCGGCCAGGGGATGGCAAACATTACGCCGAAGTATGCCGTCGAGGTGTCCAACGAGCTCTTCCATAACGGCAATGTCGAGGCATGGAAAAAGATAGTCGAAAGCTATACTACAACATACCCGAGCCTCAAGGTTTACATTTTCCATGGCGGCGAGCTGGTTAATGATATTAACTCCCTGTTTAAATGGGGAAAAGTCAAGCATGGCGATTCTATTTTCTTCCAGGTGGCAGGCGAAAACATCAAGGGAGTATCGAAACTCCAGAAATACCTTTTTGCAGGAGCCAGCCCCCGGTTTGAGCAGTTTTTGAAAATCGGGGTGGGCCAGGTGCTGAGACTTTTCTGACGCTCATGAAATCATCTAAGAATTCACAGGAGATTTGAAATGGAAAATATCGTATACTTTAATAAAAACCTGAAAGAAGTCGATGATAAGGTCCGGCAGCGCCTGGGAATCCGCGGCCGGAGAGCCGTTGACCTTGCCAAGATGGGACTTCCCATAGCTCCCGGCTTCATCATAGATTCAATCCTCACACAGAAACTGCCGCAGATTAATTTAAAGGAAATTTTAAGCACATATATCGGTCAGCTGGAAAAAGACACGAAAAAGAAATACGGCGATGTCGAAAAGCCGCTTATGCTGAAAGTCGTGTTGAGTTCCGACCTGAATGTGCCGAACTTCCCATCCATACACAACATCGGCATGAACAGCATGACGGTCGAGGCCTTCGGAAAATTCACCGGAAAGGAATTCGCCTATGGCGAGTACCTGTTTTTACTGAGGAACCTGGCGAATAAAATATTTGAAATCGATGAAAAGGAAAAAAAGCTGATTGAAGGAAAGATATCAAAGAAGACCGGAATCGAAGACCTCAAAAAAGCCATTGATTCATACCGGACTCTTTTTGCAGATAAATTCAGCGAGGATGTTTTTGACCAGCTCAGTCTGATCATCAAGGGCGCCTCGTCACGGTACTGCGATTCAGCCATCGACGTCGATAACTCGATGTCCATCATGGTGCAGGTGATGGTCTATGGAAACTGGGGCGACAATTCCTATGCGGGGAACTATTATACCAGGAACATCGTGACCGGTGACCCGGAGATCCAGGGCGAGTTCGGCCAGAGCGAATTTGATATTCAGGCCGGTAAAGCCAAGGAAATCAGCAAGATAGAAAAAAAGCATTTCACCCATTTTACGGAAATTGCGCGCAAGATAGAGGACAACTTCAAGGAAATTCGCGAGATCAAGTTCACTATTGAAGAAGGGGATTTCTGGCTCGTGGAGCAGAAGGAGGTCGATGATAAATCGACGCAGTCGCAGATAAAGGCGCTCCTTGACCTTACGAAAAGGAAAATTGTTTCCGATACTTATACGATCGAACGGATACAGCCGAACCAGCTCAATGAGCTCCTTCATCCTGTCATAGATCCCAGAACGGTTAAGGGAATAAAATTCATCAAGGGCGGCATTTCCGGTTCTACCGGCGCCGCTATCGGCCGGGTCTTTTTCTCGACCACAAAGCTCCTCGAGGAGCATAAGCGGGCCATCATGAAAAGAGGTGACACTAACCTTATCCTGGTCATGCCGGCCTCTTTCGCCGAGGACGTTAAGGCGATCGAAGTGGCCCAGGGCGTCATTACCTGCGAGGGCGGCTTCTCGTCCCATGCGCCGGTCGTCGCACGGAGCCTTGGCAAGGTCGCCATGGTGCAGCCCGAGATGAAAATCAGGGACAACAGCTTTACCCTGGGCGGCAAGACCGTTTATGAGGGTGATTATGTGTCGATGAGCGTTCCCTACTATGAGGCGCCGACTATTTTCATGGGCAAAGTAGACCTCATAGAGCCGGACTGGAAGAACAACGGACTTTTCGAATTCATGGATATCGTGGAAAAGCAGATCGGCGTGTTCAACGTGCGGGCCAACGCGGATCAGCCGCGCGACGCCCTGGTCGCCAAGGACTTCAAGGCAAAAGGGATCGGTCTGTGCCGCACCGAGCACATGTTCTTTAACGAAAAGCGGATCATGAAGTTCCGCGAGATGATCATAGCCGAAACCGAGGAGGAGCGTCGGAAGGCACTGAAGGCACTGCTTCCCATGCAGCGGTCCGATTTCTATGACCTGTTCAAGATCATGGAGGGGCTGCCGGTTACCATACGACTTCTTGACGCCCCCCTGCACGAATTTCTGCCGCGCACCGACGAGAGCATGAAGATATTTATCCAGTACATGCAGGGAAGAGACCGAAGCTTCAAGGCCGCAGATATCATAGCCCGGTGCGAAGAACTGGGCGAGATGAACCCGATGCTGGGGCACCGCGGCTGCCGCGTGGCGGTAACATTCCCTGAAATTTACGAAATGCAGTGCCGCGCCATATTTGAGGCCGCGTGCATGCTGCGGAAGGAAGGCCACAAGGTGGAACCCGAGATCATGATACCCATCGTCATGAGCAAGGAGGAGATCAAGTTTATCAAGAACGGCAAGAAGATAGAAGGAAAAGAGGTCAAGGGTATACGGGACATCAAGAATGAAGTGGTCGATGAGTACGGTATCGAGGACCTCGAGTACAAGGTCGGGACCATGATTGAACTTCCCGCCGCTGCCCTGGGGGCGGGAGAGATAGCCCAGTATGCCGAGTTTTTCAGCTTCGGGACGAATGACCTGACCCAGACCACGTACGGACTGTCGCGGGACGATTCGAACTCCTTCTTTCCGAGCTATTCACTCTTCGACCTGATGAAGTCAAACCTGTTCAAATACCTCGGTGACGAGGTAAAAGAGCTCATCGGTATCGCTGCACTGCGCGGAAGGCTGTCGAGGCCGGACATTAAGATGGGCCTCTGCGGCGAGCACGGGGCGGCGCCGGAAAACATCCAGTTTTGCATGGACGCGGGCCTGAACTATGTTTCCTGTTCTCCCTTCGCGATTCCGCTGGCCAAGCTCGGCATTGCCCAGATTAACATCAAGGCGGCGCAGGAAAAATCAGAATAAGATTTGCAACAGGTGAGTATGCAAGGGCCCCTGGTGAAAGCAGGGGCCTTTTTATGATATGTCCGGATTCATAACCTCGCTTGTTTGTTTATCGGACTTGTCTCCTGATTTTCTGGACCGCGAAGCAGAAAAGAGCGAGAAAGGCGCTCACGAAAAAGTTGATGATATGGTAGCCGAAGCCGGTGGTAATGGCGTCCTGGGCGGATACGCCGACAAGAACAAATCCCGCTGTCCATCCCGCCTCCATGGTGCCGAAGCTGCCAAAGCTGTTGATGGGCAGAACATTGGCAAGCACGCCGCCGGTGGAACCGGCGATGGAAAGCAGGAGGCTGATGTCGATGCCGAAGGCCCGGAGGGTGAGATACGAGAACAGGTACAGGGCTATCCATACCAGAAGGCTGGATATGGCGAGTCCCGGCATATGGCGCAGCGTTTCAAAATTTGAAAACTCGCTTACTATGGGGTCAATTTTTGATTCGATCTTTTTTATGAACCCGATTGTTCCAAGACGGAGTACCCTCACCGCAACGGCGAAAATCTTCGCCCCCATAATTACCAGCCACTTGATATTGAAGAGCAGTATCACCGAGATTATGAAAAACAGAACGCCGGCGATGAGCAGGCTCCCGGAGGTCCGCCTGCCGTAGTGCAGCAGCAGGGACCCCACGAAGAAAGCGGAGACCACGATGAAGTCGAAAATCCGCGTCAGGAGAAGGATGTGAAGGCCCGTGGAGAGTGGGGCGTTGCTGAATTTTTTCAGGTAATATACGAAGGTTAGCTCGCCGGTGCGGGCGGGCAGTATCTGGTTGAAAAAATTCTGGTAGCTTGAGACGGTAAAATGATCGAAAAAGCCAAGTTTGAAACTTCTCAGGAGCAGGGAATACCGGAGTGTCTTGAATAGATTGGATACGATATAGGCCGCGCAGCTGGCCGCGATGATGAGAAGATCCGCCTTGCGGATGATCTCTACGGTTTTCGAGAATTCCAGCTGGCGTATAAGGAAAAAAGCCAGGAGTGCGGAGATGACCAGGAATACCAGTGTCTTGACACTGAATATCCGCCGTTTTCGCTCCTGGAGAATGGTATCGGTATTCCGGGCAGAGTCCGGATTCTCATCTGTCATCGTCCGCCCTTCCTGACTGGTTTCACATCCTCGTGGCCGTTGCCCTTCCTGAGGCGGTACTGGATGTCTTCCAGGAGCGTCCGGTTGACAGCCATAAGGTCGACAATGAGGGCCGCCAGCATTGACTGGAACCCCATGACCACGAGGACACCGGCCAGCACCAGTGACTGGATATGGCCTGCCCCGCCGGTGGTGAAGTAAAAGTAAAGGAATCGCACCACGGGAATGATTCCAAGAAGAAACATGATGAAGCCTATGCGGAGAAAGAATCTGAACGGTTCGTACACCACGAAGATGCGGAAAATGGTGATGATGGACCGCTTGATGTACATGGGGATACTCTTGACGAGGCGCGACGGCCGCAGGTCTTCGTTGACCCGGACAGGAACCCAGGTGATGGCCATGTTTTTCCTGCCGGCCTGGATGATTGTCTCCAGTGTATAGGTATAGGTGTTGAACACGTTCAGCTTGAGAGCCGCATCGCGGCTGATGGCGCGGAAGCCGCTGGGAGCGTCGGGTATGTCGGTCCTGCTCACCCGCCTCACCACGTAGCTGCCGAATTTCTGGAGAAGTTTTTTTATCAGGGAAAAATGCTGGATCTGCGTGATGGGACGCGCGCCTATGACGATGTCCGCTTTTCCCTCCAGTATTGGCTGGATGAGCTTCGGGATGTCCCCGGTGTGGTACTGGTTGTCAGCGTCGGTGTTGACTATTATGTCGGCACCCAGGGATATGCAGGCGTCAAGGCCGGCCTTGAATCCTTCGGCGAGGCCACGGTTTTTTTTAAAGTGCACCACGTGATCAACGCCGTTTTTTTTGGCGACTTCCACGGTGGCGTCTTCACTTCCGTCATCGATGATGAGCCATTCTATGATATCAACGCCGGGCAGCTTTCGGGGGAGTTCCTTGAGCGCGATGGGGAGCGTTTTCTCCTCGTTATAGCAGGGTATCTGTATGATCAATTTCATCGGTATTCCTCTTCTTGACCGGTTTTTGGAATATCTTGTTTTTGTGGTGGTAGTATCAGCGCAGGGGTTGATTAATTCAAGAAGATTTTTAATTGTGCGCCCGGGGCATTCCCCGGGTGCGGGGCGCCGCACAACGCTGCGACGGCATAACCGGTGAGTATGATTCCCTGTGTCGATCACCATGTTAAGTTTTCTTGATACGCGTGATTGTGTATAACGGGCATGATTCCAGCCTGATGAGTGCTGAAGTGTCCGGGTCTCGTATCGAAGGCCGGGCGTAAAATTGCTGTTGACAGGTTGAAATAATCCCGTACACTTCATGGCATGAGGCTTAATCTTGGCACCATACTCGGCGATCCGAACAAGACCAGGCTTGAAAACAGGATCTATAATGCCCTTACATTTTTTACCCCCCTTACGACAATTATTATTTTGCCGCTGGCTTTTATTCTGGATTTAACTATCTACCATGTGGCGGCCATCATGTTCATCGCCGTTTCGGGTTTTTCCCTTTATTATCTGTCGCGCTTTCACGGCATCACCAATGTGTATTTCCTTATCATTGCAGGAATAATTATCCTTTCCATCATCTGGTTCACCGGCTATGGATCGGTCGGTTATGTGCATCTTTTTTACCAGTTCATTACCCTGTTTGTGCTCCTGTCCCTTGAGGGCCGGCGCCGGGTGGTCTTTTTCCTGCTGGTGCCGGCGGTCATCATTGTCCTGACATGGATCGAAAGCCTTTCCCTGTTGCCGGTCAAGACCTACCGTGGGCAGGGGGAGCGGTGGATTGATTTCCTGATCAACTGTACCGCATGGCTTCTCGTCACCGGTTTTATGATCAAGATAATCATCGACAACTTCCGGAAGGAGCGGACCTGGGTTGAAGATGAACTCGAAGTTGCGCGCCGGCTCCAGCTCCGCCTGCTTCCCGGGGACGTGCCGGAGATGCGGGATTACTCCGTGCACACCGTGTACCTTCCCATGGAGAAAGTGGGCGGCGATTTTTACGATTTCAACGTGGCAGATGACGCCATCGACCTCTTCATAGCCGATGTCACGGGGCACGGCCTGTCAAGCGCCTTCCTTGCAACCATAACGAAAATGGCATTTGAGTACGAGCGATCCGGCGGCTATCCCGCCGAAATCCTCGCCAGGCTGAACGAAGCGGTTCTCCGGTCGACGGTAAATGATAATTTTGTTACTGCCGTTTATTGCGTCATTGACCGGAATGAACGCGTAATGCGCTGCGCCCGGGCCGGCCATTTCCCGCCTCTCCTGTACCGGCGCGGGACCGGTGAAATTGAGGAAATTAAACCGCGCGGCAAGCCCCTCGGCTGGCTTGACAATGCCGGGATTGCCGAAATTGAGGTTGCCTTATCCCGGGGAGACCGACTGGTTCTCTATACCGATGGGATTACGGAGTGCTTCAGCAGGAGGGGGAAGATGTTCGGCATCGCGCGGTTCAAGGATTTTATCATCGCCCATCCAGAACTGCCCCCGGCCGATTTCATCAGCCTTCTCCTCGAGGAGCTCCGGCGCTACGCCGGTTCTGAAATTTTTGATGATGACATCACCCTGATTGTACTTGACGTGATCTGAGGCCGCGAATAAGAGAAATGGCGGGACCGTTACCGTGTGCGTTCACGATAATTGCAGCGGATATACCAGGCCTGCTTGATTTTCACCGGGTGGAGGGAAAGCCAGAGCGGGTCCGGCAGGTACTGAACCGTGGTGCAGTATTTACAGGTGGCGTTCCGGGGCGTGTCCACGGTTATTTCCAGGGGCGCACCGCACTTGATGCAGGATATGGCAACCGGCTTGATCTCCTTTTCAGCCGGCGACAGGACTCCCTCCTCCTCCGCGCAGAAGACCTGCTCCGCGTTTTTTGACCATGTTAGCCATTTCGGGAGAGGGAACGTGGACTGCTGTGCACCGCATGAATGGCAGGGCGGCATGGTCCTTTCGCCGGTCCCTATGTCATCCGTGTCGAGGGGCGAACCGCATGAATTGCACGCGGGGCCCTTGCCCGTCTTTTCAACAAGAAGGCTCAGGGGGGATGTGAACCTGGTCAGGTTGAATCCGGCACCGGCGATACCCTGCCACAGTTCATTGCTCATGGCTGATTCGCGGAGGCAGGACCTGCATTGGACTTTCCTGATCGGCCCATTGACGAAGACCGGCTGACTGCAGAAGGGGCAGCTGAATTCAATCTTGAGGGAATAATACTGGGGTCGTAAATCCTTGAGACGGTTGCTGATGGCGGTCTTGATAATATCAGCCACGGCGCTTCCGGCCAGTTCCGCAAGGAGTTTTTTGTCGCTGATCTGCTCCACGGCCGCTTTTTTTACCGCGGAATGGTAGTCGCCCCGGACGATACAGGAGAGAATAGCAGCGTCATTAATCTGGTACACGGCCGCTTCGCTCATGGCGATGTCCTTATCACTTTTGATGATGCCGTAGAGGAATTCCTGGTCCGGCTTTTCCATGCCGTAAATGGCGGCTATCTTTGCATGGGACGACGCGGCATTGCGGACAATTCTTTCAAGCGACGCCTGGTCTTTGATGGCGTCGATTATCTGCTGGATCACCTGGTGGCTCTCCTCCGCGCATGCCAGCTCCACGAGACGAGCCGGGTCTGACTTGATCAGCTTTGTGACGGCCCCGATTTTTACCGCCGGCAGCGCCGCGGACCGGGCGACATCATAGAGCATTTCCCTGTCCTCAATTCTGCCGGTGACGAATCCCGCAACCTCCTCGCTCGTCGTTGATTTTGCGATCAGCGCCATCATCGTGGGGTCGGTGATATTCTTCAGCGCCGAAATTTTGACCGTATCTGACGGGTCATTCATGACGATATCGAAGAGCTCCTTCTGGTCGGTCAAGCCGGACACGGCCCTAGCCCTGATCCGGTCAACACGGTTCCTGCGCCGGGAGCGGAACAGGTCGCGCAGCGACATGCCGATGGTGATCTTGTCCCGCTGGCTCCAGAGAAAGGCGAAAACGGCGGCCCACACCGCGATCCAGATGCCGAGGGGAAGGGGATCCGCCGCTACCATTGCAAACAGTTCCGGGAACCGCTCCCAGACGCCGGGACCGGACATGGCATAATAGCCCGTGGCGCCCAGGCCGTTGGCGATGAAGCCGAGGGCTCCCTGGCCGACCGCGAGGACCAGGCCCAGTGCAAACTGGCCGACCCCAATGAGGCCAAAGCCGAACTGGGACAGCGAGAAGAGGCCGAAGCCGAACTGCGTAACGGCAATAACGCCATACCCGAACTGGGCAATGGTGATAATCCCTTTCGCTGTCCAGCCGATGGCTATAAAACCGCGGGCAAACGCTCCGATGGCGATAACGCCGTACGGCTTCACGCCGAAGGATACAAGAGGCACCCCGAAGATTTTAGTTTTTGTTTCCATTGTAAATATAAAAGGCGACGATTTCGATCGCCGCCTTTTGTTTGATTCTCTTATTTATCCAGAGCCGCAATTCCCGGCAGCGTTTTTCCTTCGAGCAGCTCCAGCCAGGCACCGCCGCCGGTGGATATGTACGATATCTTATCCGCAACACCGGACTGGTTAACCGCAGAGACGCTGTCGCCGCCGCCGACGATGCTCAGGCATCCGGAATCGGCAAGGGCCTTAGCCACGGCATTGGTGCCGCCGGCGAAATTGGGCATTTCGAAGGCACCCATGGGGCCGTTCCAGATGACCGTCTTCGACGATTTTATCCTGTCATTGAACAGCCTGACCGATTCCGGCCCGACATCGAGGCCGATCATGTTGTCCGGGATCCTGTCAGCCGGAACCACGGTGCTTGGCGAGTTGTTGTCAAATTCGGGGGCGGCAATAATATCCACCGGGAGAAGGATCTCCACGCCCTTTTTCGCGGCTTCGTCCAGGATTTCCTTTGCCGAACCCACCAGGTCGGCCTCGAGGAGGGATTTGCCCACATTGAGGCCCTTTGCCTTGAGGAAGGTAAAGGCCATGCCGCCGCCGATGATGATGTAATTGACCTTGGAAAGTATGTTCTTCAGCGCGTCGAGTTTAGTGGAAACCTTGGCGCCGCCGATGATTGCGCCCAGGGGCCGCTGCGGGTTGTCCATTGCTTTTTTGAAGTACTCTATCTCGTTTTCAAGAAGGAAGCCCGCTGCGCATTCTTTCACGTATTTTGTTATGGCGTCGTTTGAGGAGTGGCCCCGGTGAGCGGCGGCAAAGGCGTCATCTATATAGACGTCGCAGAGGGTCGCGAGCTGTTTCCCCAGCTCAGGGTCGTTCTTCTCTTCGCCGGGATAGAACCTGATATTTTCAAGCAGCGCTATTTCGCCGTCTTTGAGGGCATCGGTCATTTTCTTGACTTCGTCGCCGAGGGGCTTGTCTATGAAAAGCACGGGCTTTCCCAGGAGTTTGGCCAGGCGCTCTGCCACCGGTTTCAGGCTCATCTCGGGGACCGGCTTTCCCTTGGGTCTTCCCATGTGGGAAACCAGGATGATCTTGCAGCCTTCCTTGAGGCAATAGTTGATGGTCGGCAGGGTGGCCGTGATGCGCGTGTCATCGGTGATTTTCATGCTCTTGTCGTAGGGGACATTATAGTCTACGCGGACCATGACGCGTTTCCCCTTTATGTTCAACTTGTCGATATACTTGATTGTCATAGCTGTACCTCGTAACGTTATTAATGGGACGCGGTCAAGGCACCGCCGTGGGCCCATTGTAATTCTCAATCATTAAGTGGTCAGGTCAAGATTAATTTAGCCCTCGAGCTCCTTTTTCTTTTTGCGGACCGCGGTCATTTTTGAAACAATTATCGACGCTTCAAAAAGGAAGTAGAGAGGGATAGCCACCAGGCCCTGCGTCAAAACGTCCGTTGTCGGTGTGACCACGGCGGAAATGACGAAGATGGCGACGATGGCCCATTTCCTGTTGTTTGAAAGAACATATGGTGTTATCAGGCCGATCCTGGTGAGGATCATTATGATTATGGGAAACTCGAAGAGGACCCCCATGAAGAAACAAAACAGGAACACGAAGCTGATGTACTCGCTGGCGCCGATGACGCTTGTTATGTCCTTCGCGACAAAGCTGAGGAGCATCTTTACGGTGAAGGGCATCAGGAGAAAATAGACGAAGGAGACACCTGAATAGAATAATAGTATGGACGAGATAAGGGCAACCCGCGAGAACATGCGGTCTTTTTTGGTTACGGCGGGGAGTATGAAACGCCATATCTGAAAAATAAAGAAGGGGAGCGACACAACGAATGCCGCGATTGCCGAAACCTTGAGCCGCATCATGAAGCCCTCGGATAGCCTGAAAACGTTGAGCTTCAACCCCGTATCGGTATAAGGTTTGTTGATGAAGTAGAGCAGCTCATCTGAAAACACAAATGCGGCCACTGTGAGGATGACGAAAGTGATAAAGCTGATCAGGATCCTGGACCTGAACTCTCCTAGGTGGTCGACAAAGCTCATTGGAACATCACCGCGCGCAAGGGCTTCGGGATCGGGTTCTTCCGGCTCTTCTTTTTTTACCTCATTCTGCCCCTGCTTGCCTGAATCGTCATGGTGTCTCCCAAAGAAATGAAGAACGCGCTCAAAGGTTGACAGGCCCGCGGTTTCGGCGGCGGCGGTGATGATCGGGCTGTTTTTCACGGCCTCGGTTATTTGAGTCAGCGGATTAATAACCCTGGCGGGTTGAGTTTCAGGGGCCTTTACGCTGCCGGTAGTTGCCGGCGGATTTTGTGATGTTGTTTTTTCAGGTGAACCCTTTTTAACAGCCTTTTTTTTAGGGGCTGGCTTTTTCTTTTTTTCAGCGGCCTTTACCGGCTTGGATTTCTTGGAAGTGGCCAAGGGATTTGCTCCTACAAGTAAATCATTCCTGATGGTTAATTGGGGTATGTTGGTTAGTCAGAGATATACTGTCAAGTATTTTAGGCCAGGAAGGCTCAATTCGGGTTTTGCGACGGGCCTTGGCTCAATAGTCATGGTATCATGCAGGATCATGCACCTTGCCGGACCAGGTTGCTCGATTCTGCCGGTCGGCCCGCAGTGCAAATGGATAGTATACTGCCTGTTTGTCTGCGTTGAACATTGTGTCAGTAAAATTTAGTTTTTATAATTAATAAGTTGACATTTTAAAATAGGATTGCCATAAAAAAACCAGTAAGAGTCAGTAATAGCAATGGCTCTTTATCGCATGTCAAAATATGAACATCGGATAACATACTGTAAAATAATCATAGGGTCGCCCGTAGCGACGCGAGGGTATTATCGAGCAGGTTATCAGAGCCGCCTTGTGAAACTGCTTTTTCATTGCTGCGAACATTGAAAAAAGTTGTAGTGCAACGGTGTCGGAAAGAACCGGATTCTTTTTTACTGTTTATATTTTGATGCATGCTGAATAACATACAATAAATAATACAAGAAATAAAAAGGGGGTATTCATGGCAAAGTTTAAAGAAACCTGCATGCCGGCAATTTTTCAGAACCAGGCTGAAAAATTAGGCAATAGGGCCTGCGTTGCGTATAAGAAAGGAGGCAAGTACGTTGACATTTCGTGGACCGATATGAACCGCATGGTGCATGACCTGGCGTATTACCTGCTTTCCATCGGCGTGAAAAAAAATGACAAGGTCGCGCTCTTTTCACCGAACCGGTGGGAGTGGTGGGTCGCCAGCCAGGCAAGTCTGTCTATCGGCGCGGTAAGCGTTCCCATATACGCGACGAACTCGTCGGAAGAATGCCTGTACATTATAAACAATTCCGATTCATGCGTTTGCTTCGCGGGTACAGAGGATCACCTGAACAGGGTTTTGAAAGTTAAACCGAAACTCAAGAAGCTGAAGAAGCTTGTTGTTTTCGATGATTACAGCAAAAAGGTGAAAGATGTACTTACGATTAACGAGGCGTTTAAAATAGGCCAGGGTTACAAGAAGAAAAATGAATTCGAAAAACGACTGGCGGCAATCAAACCCGCTGATGTCTCAACGCTTATTTATACCTCCGGGACAACGGGAAATCCGAAGGGCGTCATGCTGATGCACAGCAATTTCGTTTCCAACGCGACGACCGTGCATGGCGAGGTCAAGGAATACATGACCGACAAAGACATCTTGCTTTCATTCCTGCCGCTGTCACATTCCCTTGAGATGACCTGCGGGTATTACATTCCGATTCTTATCGGAGCGAAAGTCGCCTTCGCCGAAGACATTTCAAAGTTGATGGAGAATTTCCAGGAAGTGCGGCCCACCATCATTATCAGCGTGCCCCGGATATATGAAAAGGTACATGCCGGCATCCTGGCCAAGGTGGCCGACGGATCCGGAGTGAAAAAAGCATATTCAAGTGGGCCATGGGCATTGCCGCGAAAAACCTTCCCTACGAATGCAGGGACATTCCGCGCACCGGCCTTTTTGCGAAAAAGTACAACCTTGCCGACAAGCTCGTTTTCTCCAATCTCAAGAAGGCCATCGGCCTGGACCGGCTTCAGTTTGCCATCTCCGGCGGCGGCCCGCTGTCAGTATCCGATGCCGAGTTCTTCATCGGCATGGGGATCAAGATCCTGGAGGGCTTCGGCCTCACCGAGACCACGCCGGTAACGCACTTCAACCGGCCGGGCAAAATCAAGCCGGGAACGGTCGGTCACGCCATCCCGGGGACCAAGGTCAAGATCGCCGATGACGGCGAGCTGCTGATCAAGGGGCCCCAGGTCATGAAGGGATATTACAAGAACCCGGCTGCCACCAAGGAAGTCTTCACCAAGGACGGTTTCTTCAGAACGGGCGATATCGCCGCCATCGACGAAGAAGGATTCCTGAAAATCACCGGACGGATCAAGGACATCATCGTTACCGCCGGCGGAAAGAACATTTCCCCGCAGAACATCGAGAACAGCCTGAAGACTTCGCAGTACATCGAGCAGGTGGCGGTGATCGGCGACAGGAGGAAGTATCTTACCGCCCTGATTATACCAGCTTTCGACGCTGTCAAGAAATGGGCGAAGAAAAACGGCCTCGAAGTTGCCGGTCATAAGGACCTGATCGAGCGGGATGAAGTGAAAAAGCTCATCGCCGGCGAGATCGAGAAGTACACCAAGCAGTACGCCCGGGTCGAGCAGATACGGAAGTTCAAGCTCCTCGACGCTGAATGGACGCAGCAGACCGGCGAACTGACGCCGACCCAGAAGGTCAAGCGGCGGATTATCGAATCGAAATACGGGAAAGAAATCGAAAGCCTGTATCCGGCCGATGCAGACTAGTATCGGCGGTGTTAAGAATGACTAAACAAAAGGGCCTTCGGGCCCTTTTTTATTGAACATCCTTTCAGAGGGACCACTACTAATTTTAAAAACAATACTTATGAAGATCTCTCGCAGAGGCGCTGAGTCGCAGAGTTGTTAATTCATTTTCAATATTAAATTGCTAAACTATATGGGAATTGAAGTTAATCATATCTATTTTTATTTTCTCTGCGTCCCTGCGTCTCTGCGAGAATCATCATGTTTATGTATAATTTGGCTCCATTCATAATATTGATATTTCGTGTCTCAGTGCCTTTTATGAAAATCCATGTTAATTTTACAAAAAATGTTAAATAATTTCTGGACAATTCAGAGTGTATCCTTTAGCTGTTCCACATCCGAGGTTTATGGATGATAAGCGCCAGGTACCGCATCGAAGTATTTCACAAAACCAGCGACCCCCGCTGCGAGGTGGTGCGTAAAAAACTGGCGGGCCTCGGCTTCCCGGTCCATGCCGTTCATATCTCCGATAACTATCTCATTAATGCCGATATCGATGACAGCGGGGCCGCGGCAGTGTCGCGGCTGCTGATACAGCCGGTGATACAGGAGTGCCTGATAAACCGGCCCTACACCCCGGAAGGATTCGACCACGCTGTTGAGATCGGGTTTCTTCCCGGCGTTACCGACAATATCGCCCACACGGTGCGCGAATCCATTGAAGACCTCCTCAAGATCAATCTCGATATCGAGAAATCGGTCTTTACCACGATCACCTATTTTTTCAGCGGCGGTCTCTCGGAGAGCGAGATTGAACTGATCAGCGCGGAGCTGTACAATCCCCTGATCCAGAGGAGGAAGATCCTTTCGTCCGGGGATTACGCGCGGAAGGGAGGCATGGGCATGGAACTGCCCGTGGTGAGCATTCACGAACGGTCCGATGCTGACGAGGTGGACCTCGGCGTTCCTGATGGTGAGCTCATGAAAATCGCCAGGGAGGGCATCCCGGAGCGTGACGGGTCCCGCCGGGGGCCCCTGGCTCTGGACATGGCCTCGATGTACGCGATCCGCGATTACTTCGCCGGTTCCGAGAAACGAAATCCCACAGACGTGGAGCTTGAATCCATTGCCCAGACATGGAGCGAGCACTGCAAACATACCATCTTTGCCGCTGAAATAGACGATGACGTCCCGGAAGGAATATTCAGCAGCTACATCAGGGACGCGACCGTCAGGATACGCCGCGATATGGGAGACAGGGACTTCTGCGTGTCTGTCTTCGAGGACAATGCAGGCGGCATTGAGTTCGACGAGAATTATATCATATCCGATAAAGTGGAAACCCACAACAGCCCGAGCGCCCTGGACCCCTTCGGCGGGGCCATTACCGGTATCGTGGGGGTCAACCGGGACGCCATAGGCTTCGGCATGGGATCAAGGCCCGTGGCAAACCGTTACGGTTTCTGCTTTGCCGATCCCTTCGATACAAAACCGTTATACAAGAGCAAGGACCCGTCGAGCAAGATGCTCTCGCCGCGGCGCATCATGGAAGGAGTAGTGCACGGCGTGAACGCCGGCGGCAACACGTCGGGGATACCGACACCGCAGGGCTTTGTCTATTTCGACGAGCGCTACAAGGGAAAGCCCCTGGTCTTCGTCGGGACCGTGGGCCTCATACCAAGATACGTGAACGGTAGATCATCATGCCTCAAGAAGGCCATGGCGGGGGACACTATCGTCATGATCGGGGGCAGGGTGGGGAGGGACGGCATACACGGCGCCACTTTTTCATCAGAGGCCCTGTCGTCCGGCAGCCCCGCCACGGCGGTACAGATCGGCGATCCCATCACCCAGAAGAAGCTCTCCGACGCCATTGTGAAGGAGGCGCGTGACCGGGGCCTTTACCATTCCATAACAGACAACGGCGCCGGCGGTCTCTCCTGCTCCGTGGCGGAGATGGCGCGGGAGTGCGGCGGCTTCGAGGTGGACCTTGAACAGGTGCCGCTGAAATACCCGGGCCTCGCCCCGTGGCAGATATGGGTCAGCGAGTCCCAGGAGCGGATGACCGCTGGCGGTGCCCGACGACCGGGTGGAGGAGTTCATCGGCCTCATGGAGCGCCGCGGCGTCGAGGCCACGGTGATCGGAAACTTCACGGGACGGGAAGAGGGGCGTCGTGCGCTACGGCGGGAAGGTCATCTTCGACCTGGACATGTCCTTTCTCCATGAAGGGCTCCCGCGGAAAAAGCTGAAAACAACATACACGAAAGAGAAGCATCCCTATCCGGCCTTTCCCGAGCCGGAAGACATGACTGATATATATCGCGATATGGCCGCGACGGCTCAATACCGCCAGCTTCGAATTCATATCAACCCAGTACGATCACGAGGTACAGGCGAATTCCGTGATCAAGCCCCTTCAGGGAAGGGGCGGCGTGAACGGCAACGCAACGGTGATCCGGCCCGTGCTCGGATTCATACCGGGGTGTGGTGCTCTCCCAGGGCCTCTACCCGTCCTACAGCGACATCGATACCTACCGGATGGCTGCCTGTTCCATCGATACGGCGGTCCGGAATGCCATAGCCGCCGGCGGCCGTCTGGACAGGCTGGCCATCCTGGATAATTTCTGCTGGTGCGATTCCAACAATCCGGAGCGCCTCGGACAGCTCCGCGAGGCGGCGCGGGCGTGCCATGATTATGCCATAGCCTACGGCACGCCCTTCATTTCCGGCAAGGACAGCATGTTCAACGATTTCCGCGGATACGACGAGAATTTCCGCGAGATGGCAATATCCATCCCTCCCACGCTCCTGGTTTCCTCCATCGGCGTGGTGGACGATATCCGGAAGTGCCAGACCATTGACTTCAAGTTCCCCGGCGATCTGATATACGTCATCGGAATGACCCGGGAGGAGACCGGCGGAAGCGAGTACCTTGCCTGCCGGGGCGAAACAATTTCCGGGCGGCGCTATATCGGCGACGATGCCCCTTCTGTTCCTGCTGAAGGATTTGTTGCGACATACCGGGCCGTTGAAACCGCCATTGACCGTGGGCTCGTGTCGTCGTGCCTCAGCATCGAGCGGGGCGGCCTCGGCGTGGCCCTGGCCAGATCAGCACTGGCGGGGATGATGGGCTTTTCGGCCAATCTCGCGGCTGTGCCGTCGGAAACGGACCGGAACGACTTCATTCTCTACTCGGAGTCGCAGGGGAGGGTGCTGGTTTCTGTCAATCCCTCGCGTAAAAAGGAATTCGAGGAGGTCTTCGCCGGAGTGCCGGTGGGACTGATCGGAACGGTCGCCGGATCTTCTATCATTGAAATAACCGGATTAAAAATGAATACGATTATCCATACTGATGTTGAATCGCTTATGACGGCATATAAAGGCCTGTTTAAGGATTTTTAAATGGCTAAACCAAGAGTACTAGTGCTGACCGGATACGGCATCAACTGTGATGATGAAACCGCCTTCGCTTTCCGCAAAGCGGGCGCTGACGCGGACATCGTCCACATCAATGACCTGATTGAGAACCGGGCGCTCCTTGACCGGTACCAGGTTTTTGCCTTTCCCGGCGGCTTTTCCTACGGCGACGACACGGGGAGCGGCAAGGCCCTGGGAAACCGGATCAAGAACAACCTCATGGATGAGGTGCGGCGTTTTACCGATCGCGATACCCTGATGCTGGGGATATGCAACGGGTTCCAGGTCATGATTAATATCGGGATCATCCCCGCACTGGACGGCTTTACCGGCGAGGCGGAAGCGGCCCTCGAGCACAATAAGACCTTCCGGTACCAGTGCCGCTGGGTGGACCTGGCCGTTGAGGCGGGTTCTCCATCAGTGTTCACGCGCGGCATCAAGCGGCTCCATATCCCGGTGGCCCACGGCGAAGGAAATTTCTTTGCCCCGATCGAAATGCTGCGCCGCATAGAGAAGAGCGGCCAGGTGACCATGCGCTACGTGAAGCCGGACGGGAAGCCGGCCGGAGGCGAGTTCCCCTCCAACCCGAACGGATCGATGAATGATATCGCTTCAATCTGCGACAGGTCAGGAAGGATCATGGGTATGATGCCGCACCCTGAGCGGGGGATGTTTTTCACTCAGCGCGATGACTGGACGAATATGCGGGAAATGCTCGCACGGGAGGGAAAGAACATGCCTGAGGATGCTGACGGATTTGCCATATTTAAGAACGCGGTGGAGTATTTTAGTTAGGATAACCGTTAGGCTCGGCATGTGAGAACATATACCATAGGAGGTCATGCTGAGCATGTCGAAGCATGACCCGCGGCAGGGGTCACCTTTGACAGGCTCAGGGTGGCCCTGTTTTTTATTATCAGGAGGGAATACCATGAGTCTGAATTACATTCGCAAGTATCCGTCACCGGGGGAAATACTGGAGAGCAACCCGCTCCCGGTCGATCTTCAGGACGTTAAAAAGAAACGGGATGAATTGATACGAAACATCTTTACCGGCAACGACAGCCGTATGCTGGTACTGATCGGGCCCTGCTCGGCCCACCACGCGGAGGCGGTCTATGAATACGTGTCGAGGCTGTCGAAGCTCCAGGACCGGGTGAAGGACAAGCTGGTCCTCATGCCCCGGATTTACACGAACAAACCCCGCACTACCGGTAAAGGCTACAAGGGGATGCTGCATCAGCCGGACCACCGCGAAAAGCCCGATATGACCAAGGGGCTCCTGGCTATCAGGGAAATGCACATCAGGTCCCTTGAGATTTCCCACCTGCCGGCAGCCGACGAGATGCTCTATCCGGGCAACTATCCATACCTGGCCGATATCCTGTCCTACGTGGCGGTAGGGGCACGTTCCGTGGAAAACCAAGAGCACCGCCTAACCGTGAGCGGCCTGGACGTGCCCGTGGGCCTGAAAAACCCGACATCGGGGGATATGCGCGTCATGATCGATTCTATCTATGCGGCTCAGCAGCCCCATACCTTTGTTTATAACGGCTGGGAGGTGGCCACCAGCGGCAATCCCCTGGCCCATGGCGTGGTGCGCGGCTCCGTGGACCGGTACGGGAACCATTTCCCCAACTATCACTACGAGGACCTGATAGTCCTGACAGAAATGTACCTTGATCGTTCGCTGGACAACCCGTCAATTATCATCGATGCGAATCACTCGAATTCCGGCAAAAAGTTTCGCGAACAGCCGCGCATCATCATGGAGGTGATGCGGAGCGTGAAGTATTCCGAACTCCTGAGAAAGATGGTGAAGGGCTTCATGGTGGAGAGCTATCTCCTGGAGGGCTCGCAGGACCCGTCGGGTGACGAATTCGGCAAATCGATCACCGATCCCTGCCTGGGCTGGGAGGATTCGGAACGGTTTATCCTGGAAATGGCTGATATCCTGTAGCAGATAGGCGCGGTCAGAAAGCGAGTTTCCAGATAAGCGCGGTTTTAAAACCGCGCTTACCCGAGCAGCCCGACGATCTCCCTGAAAATGACCTCCGCGTCCTGCTCTCCGTTTATATCATGAAGAAGACCGGCTCTGCGGTAGTATTCAAGGACCGGACGGGTTTCATTGTCGTAAACGCGTATCCGGTTGAGGATTGTTTCCTCGTTGTCGTCGGGCCGATGGTAGAGGGGACCGCCGCAGGAATCACAAATGCCGGCGGTGTGCGGAGGTTTTGTTTTTATGTGGTAGATGGCGCCGCAGTTTTTACAGGTGCGCCGGCCGGTGACGCGCGATATGATTTCCCTCTCTGAAACATTGATAAACAGGGCCGCATCCATGCGGTGCCGCTCCGAGAGCTTTTCCGCCTGGTACAGGGTACGGGGGAACCCGTCGAGGATGAAGCCGCCGGGGCAGTTACCGGCCAGGTGGTGGAGGATCACCTCGGTAATGAGCTCCGCCGGGCCGATCTCACCCCGGTCCATGTAGACCTTTATCTTTTTCCCGAATTCCGTTCCGGCCGCCACCTGTGAACGCAGGACGTCCCCTGATGAAAGGTGGGGTATACCATACTTTTCCTTTAACTTCAGCGCCTGTGTTCCCTTGCCTGACCCGGGCGGTCCGATGAGCACCAGTTTCATGGGAGATTAATCGAATGTTTTTTCGGTCACTTTGCCGCTTTTATCGTAAAAAGTCCACTTGCCGGTCTTTTTGTCGTTGGTGTACATCCCCCGGGCCTCCAGCATCCCCATTTCCTGATCGAAATGATCCCACAGGCCATTTTTCTTTCCCGCGATATAACGGCCCATGGCCTCGCGCTTGCCATTGTAATGGAAGGTGGTAGACATGCCGTCGCGCAGGTCGTTCTGGTAGTAGGCGTTCTCTTTCGTGTTGCCGTTATCGTAATACTCGAAGGCTTTTCCTGTCTTCCTGCCTTCTTTATAGTAGGCTTCGACCCTGCCGATGCCCGATTCGTAGTATGACATGTATCTGCCGTTGAGGACGCCCATTTTATATTCTGATTCAACCATCATTTTCCCGGAAGGATAAAATTCCTTCATCTTGCCGTCGATCATATCATCCCTGAAAATGATTTCAGCCATTACGGATTTGCCCCCGGTACCCATGAAGTATAATTTCCATTGTCCGTTCTTTTTATTTCCGACAACAGGTCCTTCCGCCATCAACGACTTGTCGGGCCAGAATGCCTTATAGGTATTCCCGGCAGGGCCGGTTATGACAATGCTTTTCGCCAGATCGGGCGTTTCGCGCTTAAGGTTCTGTTCCGCCCCCGCGCATCCGATGATAAGGGCAAGACAGCATGATAATACGCTGATTACCTTGTGTAACATAATGTCAGGTCTCCTCTTTATATTTTTTGCATGTGTTTTTCCGGATAAAAAGCAGGCTTGTTGTAAAAACCGATAATCAGTGATAGTTGTTCCCGCCTCCGGAGGCGGCGCGGAAAACTATAAATAATTATGAGTTTATGCGACAGTACCGGTTACCGCCATTAACGAAAATAGTGATTTTTAATCAAAAAATCGTATTTTCCAGGAGTTTTTTATCCGAAAATAATAAGAGAGTTAGAATAAACAATCGTTTGGAAGAATTAATTATAAGTCAAATGTTTTTTTGACAAACAGCCGGTCCAAACCGGCATATTAAATCCGTACAGGGGTGAACAATTATGATGAGATCATTGTGGACCGCGGCGTCAGGCATGGTGGGTCAGCAGTTTAATATCGATACCATATCGAACAACCTGGCCAACGTCAATACCACCGGTTTCAAAAAGATGAGGGCCGAGTTCGAGGATCTTATCTACCAGACTCTCCTCATGGCGGGAACCCCGGCTACGGAAGTGTCAGAAGTTCCGACGGGGATACAGGTGGGACACGGCGTGAAGGTCTCGGCCACGCAGAAGATGTTCTCCCAGGGAAGCCTCCAGTCCACGGAAAACAAGCTCGATCTCGCCCTCGAGGGAGAGGGCTTTTTTAAGATACAGCTCTATGACGGGACCTTTGCCTACACGCGCGACGGCTCGTTCAAGATAGATTCAAACCGCCAGGTGGTGACGGCCAACGGGTACCTCCTTGAGCCGCCTCTGGTCCTTCCTGAGAACTTCATCGCCGAGAGCCTCGCCATCAGCCAGACCGGCAAGGTGACGGTGAAGGTGATTGGCGAAGAGGACCCGGTCGAAGTGGGGCAGATCGAGATCTACCGCTTCATTAACCCCGCCGGCCTCCAGAGCATCGGCGGCAACCTCTTCAAGACCACGCCCGCCTCGGGCGAGGAGATCGCCGGAATGCCGGGCATAGACGGCATGGCAAAAACGCACCAGGGTTTCCTCGAAATGTCCAACGTCAAGATCGTCGAGGAGATGGTCAACATGATCGTGGCCCAGAGGGCCTACGAGGTGAACTCCAAGGCCATCCAGACCTCCGATTCGATGCTGGGAACCGCGATAGGATTGAAGCGGTAATGAAGATCCTCTGCTTCATCATGTTTCTGCTCCTGACCACCGCGGCTGTATACGCGGAGGTTACCATATACCTGTACCCCCGGGTTGACCGCGGAAAAAATGCCCTGGTCTTGAACGACCTGGGAACAATTGACGGCGACGATGAGGCGGCGAAGGTCGGCTCAATAGGCATCGAGGACACCCTTTTCGCGGACGGATATATCGACCGTAAAGAGCTGATCGACCTGGTGAGGGCCCATGTGGCGGGGCGTGTCAACATTTACGGAAGCGGCGTCAGGGTAAGCGACGCCGTGACCGGGGCGGTCCAGGAAGAGCCCCGGGTCGTGGTCCGCAAGGGATGCCTGGTGCGGTTCCAGGTCGTCAGTTCCCGGGTCCGCGTTGAACAGACCGGCACGGCCCTTCAGGATGGCGCTGTCGGTGAGGAGATTCCGGTAAAACTCAAGGGCACAACCGTGTCGCGCGGCAGGATATTGAATGAACGGGTGGTCGAGCTGGCCTTATGAGAAAAGCATTAATAGCATATATCGTAATCATACTTTTCGGCTGCATCCTTAACGCCAGGACCATCTGGAAGGACCGGAATCCCTACACGTCGGAAGGGGACATCAAGGTCGGCACCGTGGTCGTGGTCAACGTGAATGATGTTTCCGACATGAAGTTTACCCTGTCCATGAACGACAAGAGCAATTCCATCGTGTCGTCGAACCCGGACATGACCATAACCGGTTTCCTGCCGAAAGTGGCAATGCAGAAGAAAATTAACAATGACGACAGCACCCAGTTCCAGGTCAAGGGGAAGCTGGCCTTTTCCATTGCCACCCGGGTCCTGAACAAGGTGGGACCCATGCTGAACGTGGCCGGAAGCCGCACCTATACGCTGAACGGTGCCAACAGCATAATTACCGTGACCGGCCTCGTTGATCCGGCCATGATGAAAGGACGGGCCGTCGATTCCAGCAGCGTGGCTGATTTCACGCTGGAGATACGGGGCATCAAGCAGGGCCTCAATATCCAGCGGCCCCCGCTTAAAAAGGACGAGGCCGCCAGCAGCAGCCTGACCGAACAGGAAAAACAGACCATTATAATAGATTACTTACGGAAAATGCTCGGGGAGCTCACGCGGTAATGCCATGATGAAAAAGGTCACTGTTCATGATCGCACTGTTGTTGCTGACCGCCGTATCCGGACATACCGAGGTGTCGGTCAAGATCAAGGACATATCCTACATAGACGGGCTCAAGGAGAACCAGGTCTTCGGCTACGGTCTTGTCGTCGGGCTTCCGGGCACCGGTGATACGAGGAAATCGCCCCTGACCAGGTCGTCCCTGAAGAATCTCCTGAAAAACCTCGGCATGGAGGGGGATGATATCACGTCGGCCAACACGGCGGCGGTCCTCGTCACGGGAAGACTCCCGGCCTTCGTGCGCGTCGGTGACCGGATCGACGTGACGGTGTCCTCCATCGGCGACGCCAAGTCACTCGAAGGCGGCATACTGGTACAGTCGCCCCTGCGGGGCGGCGACGGCGCCATCTACGCGGTGGCCCAGGGGACGCTCGCGGTGCCGAGGATAAAAAACGAGCGGAGGAGCGTCCGCACCGTAGCCCAGATCGACGGCGGCGCCGTGGTGGAACGGGAAATATATCCGGAAATAGTGTTCCGCGACAAGAATGACAGGGAGGATGACAACAAGATCTTTATCGTCCTCAGGGAATGGGACTATACCGTGGGGAACAGCATCATCAAGGCGGTGGCGAACAAGTACCCGGAATCGAAGCCGGTGTTGGCCCCGGGAGGAAGGATCCAGGTCACCCTGCTGAAAAACATCAGCATACCGGAATTCATATCAAACATTGAAAATATCGAGGTCGCTCCGGCGTACCGCGCAAAGGTCGTGGTCAACGAGCGCGACGGCACCATCGTCACCGGCGGCGAGGTGAAGATATCGGCCGCCATGGTGAGCAGGGAAGGTCTCACGGTGGAAATAAAGGAAACCGGCAAGAAGGTTTCCGCGACTGAATTGAAGGATTCCGCGTCGGTTAAGGAGCTTGTCGATTCGCTGAACGCTACCGGCGCGACCACGGCGGATATCATATCCATACTGAAAGCGCTCGAGGCTTCCGGCGCTCTCCATGCTGAATTGATAGTGAGGTAACGTATGCTGGCACTGGGAACAACACCCCTGGCGAATTCGCGGATCAGCGATGAAGATGTGGCGTCAAAACTGGTAAGGGTTCCCGCGAAGGCGCTGCCTGCCTCTGATGCGGGCGGCTCCTCTTTCGACAGGATCCTGTCGAAGGCCGTCAGTGATGGCAGCGGCGTTCCCCGGAAGGACAATTCAAAACACGCAAAACAGGAGAAGCGTCTCTGGGACGCCTGCGTGGAGATGGAATCCCTCCTGGTGGGAAGGATGCTCAAGGAGATGCGGAAATCCGTGCAGAAGACCGGCTGGATGAACGGCGGCTTCGCCGAGGAGATATTCGAAGACATGCTCTATGATGAGTACGCCATGAGCCTCTCCCGCAATTCAAACCTCGGCATGGCAAAGATGCTCTATGATGAGCTGAAGCGGAAGGTCTAGCAAAAAAGAGCAACATCGGCGCGTCAGTGCGGCGCTCCATGATAATTAATATGAGCGACGATACCCATCGTCGCTTTTTGCTTTAACGGCAGGGGTGGCCGTATTTTTTTAATGTCCTCGGGCAGTACTGTTCAAGCTCGGCCTTTTCCAGCGGGTGCAGGGAGGATGTTTTCGTTTTTCCTTCGCCGCTGGATTTTTCAATCACCAGCCTGTTGTCGGCATCGCATTGTATCCTGTCCATTGAAACAAAGGTGCCGGCGGATTCCTGCGCTGCCTCCAGGGGGGTGAGCTTCCCGTTTTTTGTAACCCGGCGGTATTTTTCCGGGTCCGAGTATTCACAGGATGTGATCTCTTCCAGGTCGTGCTCCGTCTGGCAGATGTACAGTTTGACGACCTGGTCCAGTGATGCTGCCGGCGCCGCCAGGACCAGGATCAGGCCCAGGTGACAGAGCAGGATGTTGGTGATGAGTTTTCGCATATCCAGATGACCTAACCGGTTTATCCCATGCCGTTGATGCTACTTCGAAACCAGCACGTCGACATAGAGCGCCGGGTCGCCGTTATTGTTCTTTATCACATAGCTGTTATAAAGACTGTTGTCTTCCCTCACAACTATCGATGCCAGAGTCGGCCTGTTTGCCGGATCTTCCCCGTCTTTCAGCAAAAGGGCCCGATAACGAAGAATCGTTTTATCGTTGGATTTTTTTTTAATGAGAGAGACTATTTGTTTTCCCGTTATTCCACCCCCGCCTAACGGCGATTTGGAAGCCGTTACAATGCCGTTGTGCTTGAAGGCCCCCCTGATATCAAGCGGATTCATGTCAGCCGGGACATAGCGCCAGAATATCTTGATCTTTGCTTTGACAGGTAAAGTGATTTCCGGACGGGTAGGCGCAGGGACTGAAATGAATGCGAAAAGGAGCAAGTACGGAACGAGGCGACCATGTTTCATTGATATATCTCTTTCTTTTCTTCTTATATTTTTAATGTACTTTCTACTGTAAAGAGTGTCAAGGTCATTTTTACCTGTTTCTCTGACGCCGTACCGATAGTTATCGGTAGAATGATTTTACTCTGACCCCTTGCACATCCAATGAAAAAAAAAACTGTAAAAACACAAAAGTCTGGACAGGCTGTAAGTCAGGGTGATAAATACGTATCAATTGAACAGATCATTTCAGAACTTTGTTGGAGGCTGTTACTCATGAGCATATTTGACAAAATGTTCAAGAAGAAGATAATTATCTGCATCCACGGACTGGCCAACAAGCCGGAAAAAAAAGTACTGGAAACATGGTGTAAGGCTTCCATCCGCGAAGGATTTAAAACAATCCAGAAGAAAGGGACTCCTTTCACGTTAAAGCTTGTTTATTGGGCTGACCTGATGCACGAATTGCCTCAGGATCCCAAGGAACCAGATAAAAAGAAAGACACATATTTTGATGACCCGTATCTGCCCGGGAACCCGGATGATTACATGAATTTCAAACCGAGTAAAATGAAGAAGAAGGTCCTGGACAGATTGGAAAAGCGGCTGGATAAAATGTATTTCAAAGAGGACAGCTTTATTAATTTTGACAAGATTGCCAATATCCTTATCCGCAATCTCTTCAAGGACCTCGACCTCTATTATCACAAGGACTGTCCCGTAACCCGATACCGGGGTCTGCTGGCACGGGACGCCATCAGGATGAGACTTGCGGAAGTCCTGCGCAAGTACCGCGACAGGGACATCCTGCTCATAGCCCATTCCATGGGCACGATTATATCCTTTGATGTGCTATCACAGACAACGCCGGATGTCTCAATAAATACGCTGATAACTATCGGGTCACCCCTGGCGATGCCATTGATTTTAAAGAAGGTCCTGATTGAGCAGGGCAGGGATTACAAAAAGGAGCAGAAGCCCGTGACTCCGGAGAACATCCGGAAAGGATGGTATAATTATTCCGACCTTGATGACCCGGTGGCGATTAACTACAACCTTGGTGATGATTACCGGCCTAATTCCCATGGCGTCGTCCCGAAGGACACCCTCATTTACAATAATTATGAGATCAATGGCGAGCGGTTCCCTCACAAGCTGTACGGGTACCTCAGGGCTCCGGAGGTGGCCCGCGCCATCTACGAGTTCTGCACGTCGGAAAGGTCGGAGATTATTCTTTCAATAAGGCAGAAGATCAGCAATCTCTTCGAAAAATAGCAGGCCTGTTCTCATCCGTTCAGGAAAATATTTCCAGGTTACGGGCCAGGGCGTCGATGCTCCTGTCAAAACGGCCCCCTGTCGCCATGACCTTCGGGATGGTGATGATTATCTCGATGATATCACCATGGCCTGCCAGAACCACGGAGTAAGGGTAGAGCTCCGAGCCGGGTGGAATCGCCCAGAAGGCCGTTGCGCGGAACCCGCCCCCGGAGAATTGCATGAGATCCTTTTTACCGAGATTGGAAATCAGCGCCGTTGCGTTGTATAATCCCCGGGCATGATTTTTTTGGATCCTTCGATCAGCCAGTCTTCGGACGAATCCTAGGGGCAGAAATCGTATCAGTTCGTCCCCCCGGTACAGCATCCCGTCGCGGCACTCGGCCAGCTGCTGCTTGATATCATTATCGATACCGATATAGTTGTCTTCGGGATTCACATCCACGTAAATGAGGTTCGTCAGGTTGCTGGTCGACCGGAGGCCGTTTTTCCTGGGCCGGAGGTCGACAGGGATGCCGATGCGTACCGGTCCTTGTGAATAGGAGCGGGCCTCCCTCGCCAGGGCAACGGCAACCTGGGAAACGATTTTCTTGTAGGCGCCCCTGACCTGGAACCTGCGCCAGAATATCTCCCTGCCGGCTCCGTCAGCTCTTCCTGTCGGGGCGATGTGTACCGGCGGGGAGGCGTCCCTCCCTTTTTTCTGAAAGCTGCGGGCCAGAACCTGCTCGACGGTCCGGCATTCAGAACCGGCCAGCGGTTCACCGCGAAGGGCGCTGAAGACGTCCTCGGCGAGGGTCTGTGTCCCGCGGCCGTCCATCACCGCGTGATGGGTGCGGAACACCACCCGCTGCGGGTTGCCGTGGATAAGGAGTATCTGGCATCCCTCCCCGTTCCAGGGCGACAGCGCCGTTGTCAGGAAATCGGCGCCGTCCGAGCTCATGCCGGACCAGCGGCTGCCGTCAACTTCACTCACTATCGGCGGCTTGCCGGAATCGATCCATCGGGCCCGGTTGAGGACACCCCGCAGCGCCAGGCGGCACCCTATGTTGCGCTCCGCGGCTTTTTCAACCGCACTGTGCCAGAGGTTCGGGTCGAGCACACCCGTACCTTCCCAGAAATACTGGTTCGCGAAGGGGGGATACAGGTCGCCGAGGATCACATACGCCCGTTCGGTGGATGAAAGTTTGCGGATATAGTCTCTGGTCATAGCGGAATAATACCTGTCCCTGCCGCCGAAGGCGGGGGGCAGGCATGAATAATTATAACAGGTTATGCATCAAGTTACTATTAATATACAATGGATCAAGATTTTCAATGTCAAGCCTTTATTGGCGTCAGCCGGCCTCCGAGAGTGCCTCAGTTATCCTCTCAAGTGCTGCTTCGAGCCTGCCCCCGGCTGCCATGACGCGGGGCATCATGATGAGCATCTCGACACGGTCCCCCAGGCCGGACAGGGTCATGCTGAAGGGAAGGATGGGCACACAAACAGGAACCCCGTAAAACGCTGTTGCGGTAAAGCTGCCGCATGAATGAGCGGCGCTGTCAATGCGGCCCAGGTTTGATACGAAGCCCGAGAAGCGGAATTGTCCCGACCTCTGGTTGCGCATCCCTTCCTTCCGTATGGCCATGGCGAGGAGACTCACCGGCACATACCTGATGATGAGGTCCTCCCAGGTGATTTCTCCGTCGGCCCTGCTTGAAAGCCTCCGCGTGATGTCGTTGGCTATCGTTTCCGGTGTTGCCTTCCGGTCGATGTCAATGTATATGGCATTGGTGAGGTTGCTGGTGGAACGGAGGCCTTCACGGCGTGACCTCAGATCGACGGGAATGCCGATCCTTACCTTCCCGTTTCCATGGCGCCACGCTTCCCGGGCTGTGAGGAGGAGCACCCTGGCAAGGAGCCTTGGATATTTGCCGGTGAGGGACGCCCTCTTCCAGACAAGGTCTGCGCCGGTGCCCTCCGCTTTCCCCGTGGGGGCGATAAAGCGGTGGGGGAGCGGTTTGCCCCTTTTCCCCCTTCCCAGATTCAGGAGGTCGTTTTCAATCATGGCATACTCGGAGCCCAGCGGTTTCTCGCCGCGGAGGACCCGGAAGATGTCTTCGGTCCAGGTCATGGCCCCGCGTCCGTCCATGACCGCATGATGGCTCCGGAATGAGATCCGGGCAGGGTTGCCGTGCATCAGCAGGACCTCGCTGCTGGGTCCCGTGCGGATATCGAATCCTTTCATGAGGAAGGGCGCTCCTTCCGATCCCAGTCCATCCCACGAGGTGCCGTCAACTTCACGGACCGGCGGTGCGATCCCCGAATCGATCCAGTGGCTGGACCCGAGGTGCCCCTTCAGAACAAGGCGTGCACCGCGGTTTGCCTCCGATGCGGTTCTGACGGCACTCCGCAATTCATCGGCATTGAAATGCCCCGTGCCTTCTATGATGACCTGGTTTGCAAAGGGGGAAATGATCCTATCTGCGGCTACCCATAATCGCGAGGCTATTGATAGCGGCCGTACCGGTGAGATATCATGAGGGCGGAGCCTGCGCAAGATTATTCCCTGTCAGACCTGGTAGATTGCCATGTAGCTCGCGGGCAACAGGGACGAAACGATTCGGTCAATGGCGGCGTCCAGCCTGCCCTGCGTCGCAAGGACCCGCGGCGCTGCATAGACCAGTTCAACGGAATCCTCGGTTCCGTAGAGCCACAGCAGCAGGGGAAGATATGAGAAATAGGGAGGAATCGCGAATACGGATTTGCATTCAAAACCCCCGCCTGAGAAATGCTTTGCGTTGAGTTTGCCGGCGTTGCTTATGATGCCAGACAGGCTGTACAGGCCCTTGCTGTGATAATCAAAAGTCCGCCTGGTGCCTTCCTGCCCGATGATGCTGATGGGGATGTATTTGTAAATAAAGTCCCACCGGTCGATCATGCAGTCGCGTTTTTCCCTGAGCTGCCACGCGATGTCCCAGCTGATTTCATCGATGGTGGTCTCAGGCCTCACATCAATGTAGATGCCGATTGAGAGGTTCCCCGTTGACCGGAGACCCTGGATGCGCGATCTCAGGTTGATGGGGACAGCGAAGCGCACATTTCCCTCCCCGTGCCGGCGTGCCTCCCGCGCAGCGTGGTAGGCCACCTGGGCGAGGACCTGCCGGAAATGTCCCTGAATGCTCCTGCGGCCCCAGACAGTTCCCTGTTCATTGCCTTCCGCCGTTCCGGTGATTGAAAGGTTATCGTGCGGGAACGGTTTGCGGTATTCACTCTGGAATGATCGTGCCACGTCCCAGTCCGTCGCGCGTGAAAAGGAGCCCCGCAGCGGCTTGCCCTGGAGTGAGCGGAATATTTCTTCGGCCCAGAAAATAATGCCGTGGTTGTCCATCACCGCGTGATGGGCCCGGAAGGCCACGCGGGTGGGATTGCCGCGGATAATGAGCACTTCGCAGGTGGGACCGTCGACGACATTGAACGGTTTTTCCAGGAACGGTGCTCCATCGGGGCTGTAGCCGGTCCATGCGCTGCCGTCGACCTCATGTACCGGCGGCGCTGTTTCCGAATCCACCCATTTGCAGGAATTGAGGCGGCCTACAAGCTTCAGCCGGCTCCCGGGGTTTGCTGCGCTGGCAAGTTCAACGGCTTTCCGCCATTCATGTATATCAATGGTTCCGCTTCCCTCGCAGACCATCTGTATCGCGAAGGGGGCGTTCATCGTATCGGCCGCAAGCCACAGCCGCTCATTGACTGAAAGTATCCGGGAATAAGGCTTGTCCCACGTGTTCTGCAATCTGGCGCTCAACGTAATCCTCTGGAATCACTATTCAAAAAAATGCTGTTATCTGATCCGTGCAAACCGCCCCGGCACATGTACGCGTTAGATTGTCTGTAGGGTTATTCTTCTTTCGGTAACCCGCCGGTCTGTCCCTGTCGCATCGTACCCGGCATTGTGGACCCTGCGTTCGGTCTTCCGTCTTTCATGGGCGCGCACGTCAAAGAACTTGCCGTCAATGAGCCTGATCCTTGTCATTTCAGGCCTTGTTTCCAGTTTCTTCTTGTTTCTGAGAAGGCCGATTTTTTTATGCAGCAGGGATTTCCATCCGAAGAAGGCGAACACGATGGCCCGTATGACGAAATAGGCAAGATGCATATTGGCAACGACCATGAAGGCCCAGGCGTCGCCGCGCCTGGTGTGCTCAAACTCGCCGGGCATTCTTCGTTTTACATCATCAAGGAATTGATATTTTTTATTGTTCCAGTCAAGCTGCTGCGAACCGGGAAAAAGGTTTTTCACGCAGAATGGATAATCATCGTGGACAAGTTCAAAATTGTTTTTAGCCAGATAGGCGTGGTGCACGGCGATCAGGTCCTCTGACGGGAAAAAGGAATTGTCCATGAGACGCGTGATATATTTATTCTTAAAATAGTTATTCACGACCTTCGGATTGCTGGAAATCGACACCAGGACTCCTTTCTTTACGGCGCCGTCCAAATCGATTATTTTCAAAAACCACCAGAGGGTGGCACTAACGATATTCCGCGCGATGTTGTTGCCCTGGAATGCCCTGAGCACCATCGCTTCGTCGATCGTGTAAAAACAGTATTCGTTGATGAGCAGCAGGGATACAAGGTTGAAGCCGACGATTCGGCCGTCCTTTTCGGCATAGACCAGGATGTCGCTTTTCTTGATGTAATCAAAAAAATCTTCCTGCGCCTTCCATGTGTCGCTTTCCACGGCCTCGCACCCGCTGACTATATCTTCAAGAATCGAGAAATCGGTGTTCTTGAGGTCGATTACGTAGTAATTGAACCCTTTGTGATCCACGAGGAAGTTGTCCCTGCAGGTAATGGCCACCTGGAAATTTTCTTCTCTTTCAACTGTTCTGGCAATAGCTTCTTGTACGAGTTTCATATGATCCCCCTTTTGTTTGATAAGGTTGGCTGTTTCATATTCTTTTTGTGTATATTCACATCCCCTTTCTGTACCAGGCGGATAGAGCTGTTCTTCCGTCCGGGAAGAAACATCAGTACCGCTTTTGAAAATATCCTGTAATTTTCATACAGGTAATCCGCTCTGGGAAAGGAGCCGGGCCTGTTGCTGTTGTGCCATGTGCGAAAAGACAGCAGCCTGTAGAGGCGGTTCCTGCCGGCGGGAATACCCGTGATATAGAAGGTCGGAGTGTCACTGTTTTTCTGGTGCGGCCTGTATATAAGTATGTCCGGCGCCGTGACGGCCCGTCGCCGGTAATGAGTGCTGTTGCTTCGGTATCTATCGAAAAGGCGGTCTATCTGGCGCAGTGTTATGCGGCACCCCCGTTCGCTTGCTGAAAATGCCGCGCCGTCTATCGACATTCCGTAAGACCCTCTGTATACGATCGTATTGATCGCGTCATTCAGCTTCATGAGAAGCAGCGCGGGCATGGAAAAACTGCTCTCCCACCAGGATCCTACCAGACGGACGAAACAATCGATTAAAAAAAGGAGCGAAAAAGAACGCCGAAAGGCATATTCTCTTTGAAGCATCGTCATGCGTGCATGCAAGGCCGTATCATTGGTGCCGATGGCCCCCCCTTCGAAATTAACCAGCTTCTTCGTAAAGCTTAACAGCGCGATATCTCCATAGGTCCCGAGCTGCCTGTCACCGCAGAGAGAGAAGGGAGCGTGCGCCAGGTCCTCGATGACCATAAGGCCGTGCTTTTTCGCTATCGCGCATATCTTTTCAATCTGCGCGGCCATGCCGTAGGTGTGGACCACATATATGGCCTTTGTTCTTCCCGTGATTGCAGGGATTATCTTGTCGGGATCGATATTTATGCCGTCTTCCTCTGCGTCAACCGGGACCGGGACGGCACCGGCTTCAGCGATAGTGTGCCTGATGACCGGGCAGGTGAAGGCCGGGATTATGATTTCAGCGGTGTTTTCCCAGCGCTTGGCCTTTATGAGAAGAAAGAGCCCGTTCCGGGTGTATCCGGTGGCAATAAAGTGCCGGAGCGGTATAAGTTCCGCCAGCTTCTCCTGGAGTTTTTCAGCGGCAGTTTTTCCTTTCATTCTCGTGCTGATCCTCTTAATCCGGTCAAATTACTGCAGCATGATCGGCTGATACGTGCTGCTGATCTGCACGTATTTCCTGTTGACCTGCGTTATCTGCTTGTTGTCGACGATGACTTCGAGAATCATCCCTTTTTTCGTATCGGTCGTGCCTGCATCGGAAACCAGGTTCCCCAGCGAATAGGCGATATCTCCTTTGATGTACACCATCACCGGCTGGATGACCTGGGGATGGTGGCCGATTACGATGCTTGCCCCCTGGTCGACGCAGTAATGGGCATACTTGTCCTGGTAAAGGTTCGGCAGATTGCTGCCAGCTTTACCCATGTGGAGGGAAACAATGACGATATCAGCCTGTTTCTTGGCGCTGATGAGAGCGGGACCGACATATTTCTTGTAGAACCACGCAACGCCCGTTCTCGCTGTAAGTCCCTGGGATGAATCATTTTTCTGCGCCCGGACGGTGTATTCGTCGCCCAGGTTGGTAAAGGCAAGGAAGGCCACCCTGGTCCCCTTGACATCGATTATTTTTGCAGTATAGGACTCGTCAAAGTTCCCGCCGCCAATGCAGGTAATCCCTCCGTTTTTCAGGTTCTGGATGCTGCTGTCAAATCCGGTCCTGCCGTAATCAAAGGCGTGGTCGTTGGCGACCGATACGACATCGATCCCCGCGTAGGTCAATCCGCTGACCGCAGCCGGATCGGCCCTCAGGGCGGATGAACCACTCGATGTTCCATCGCTGCTAACGATGCTTTCGAGGTTTACAAAGGCCAGGTCGGCGTTCCGGAGATAGTCGGCGACATATAAAAACGGATACTGATAGCTGCCGCCGCCGTTGCTGGCCACAACGTCTTTTACTTTTCCTGCCAGCATGACGTCACCGGCGAACACCAGGCGAATGGCATTCTCTGTTCCTGTCCCGGTTCCTGTCCCGCTCCCTGTATCGCTCCCGTCGCCGGGTATAATGGTGCCGTAATTCTCATTGTTGGCGCCGTTATTGGTCTGCTTTGAATTTTTCCTCGCCATCGACACGACGATATCTTCTTGAGCCTGGCTGCAACCGAACGCCAGTATGGAAAGGATGCACACGCTTATTGACATTAACCAGAATTTTTTCATGAAACTTCTCCTCGCAACAAACTTGCTTTGTATAGATATGATACTCTTTTTGTGATAATACCATAATAACAGGCGCCTATTATTCCCCTGAAGATGATTATTGACGCCGAGTACGTCAGGCTGAAAGCCAGGATCTGCGCCGGCGAGCCATGGTCCTTGAAGAGGAGCAGCATCGCCGCCTGCGCGGTACCCAGGCCGAAGGCCGATATGGGAACGCTGATCACGAGCAGGATTACCGGGACATAGGCGACCAGTTCGAAAAATGGCATATCCATGTTGAAGGTCCTGACCGCGACATAAAAAAACAGGATGAAGGTAGAATAGAATCCGCACCGGTAGAGCGTACTAATGAGGTAGGTGCTCGCCGGGCTCTCAATGAAGATCAGCATCATCTCGCTGTGCTTGATTTTTTTCATAAAGGATTTATCGGGAAGCATCTTCATGAGTATGATGGTGATAATGGCTAATGCCAGCAGCACGGTGGCGGTAAGGGCAATGTTTGAAAGCAGCGTGGAAAGCGCGCCTGCCGCGGCCGCCATCAGGCATCCGGCGATTGCCATTATCAGCAGAGACACATGGGTGATGTAATTCAGGAAAAGCATTGACCCCGTCCCCCGGGCTATGGGGACATTCTTGTATTTTTTCAGATAATACACGATACTGCCCATTCCCAGCGTGTAATCGATGATCATCAGCAGGTATGACGCGCCCCGGATGATCATGCTGTCGCGGAAAGGGATCGGGCTCCGCGAGTATTTCAGGAGGGCATTCAGGTTCTGCGTGTCGGCAAGAAAATTAACAAGAATGAAGGCGGTCAGGACCGGTATGTACAGTATCACGTCGGCATGGGAAAGCGCATTGAGCAGCGGCGTGATCTCTATGCGCCATACCAGGTAGGCCAGGATGGCTATTCCCACGAGCCATGGGATCATCCTCTTCGCGAACTGCTTCGCGGAGCCGCCCGCGGGAATGATCCCCGGCCCGGCGGCTCGCTGATTGCCCGTGCCGGCCGGTCTTTCGGCCGGCCGGTCATCATGGTTGAATTTCAATGCCGGTATCATCTGCCCTGTCCAGTAAATAACTTACAGGCCCAGGAATTTTGATACGCTGCTTGCCAGACTGGAGTCCTGTGAGCCGCTCACCGATAATTCAGGCGACAGGGCGGTCAGCCCGTCATTCTGGAATCCGCCCCTGGTGTAGCCGAGCCATGTCGCGTTCCACGGTTTGTTGAAGGTCCAGGCATACTGGGCATCCGTTCCCTCGTTGTAATTGCTGTAGACGTATGAGGCGCAGTAGTTGGAAAATTCACTAAGGTTTTGTTTTGTAATATACGAGGGATGGATCGTCATGTCGGCCAGCATTTCCTCGTTTTTCAGGAATATGAATTCCTCGAGCGGTTGCGACCAGTTCTGTATCTTCAGGTTTTCGGTCTTGTTCATGGTCTTATCTTCCATTCCCCACAGGGCGTCGCCGTCGTTTGAATCGTATATGAGATTCTCATAGATCTCGCGCCGGTTGGCCGCCCTGGCGAGCATTGACGCATCGGTCAGGTCATACTGGGTGCCGTCGAGATCGATATCATCGACCCATGCAAGCCATGAAACTTCTCCCGCATACACGTAGTAGGGGACGAAAATTCCGGTGGAGGGCTCGCCAAGCACGCACCAGAAGGTGCTCAGGCGCGGGTCCCCGCCGGGCGCGACTCCGTCAACAACCATGCCCAGACGTGTTGCGGCCCGGCTGATGCAGTATGTTGAGCTGTAATCCGTCTGGCGGCTGGCCTGGTCTACCTCGTTGCCCCAGGTGTCGACCTGCTTGCCGTATATATCCTTGGCCACCTCGGTCATGCAGTTCCGGTAGTTAAGCCGCCCTGCTGACGCCAGGTTGGTCATAATATCTCTCGCCCGCCAGCGTCGCTCTTCGCCGTAATTATAGGGTATGTATGTGTTCGCGTTGGCGCGGTTGATAAAACCGATGAAATTGTTTCCTGATCCCTGGTTCTTGGTGTAGGTGTAAAGGCCGTTATACTCCGTGACCCTGCCATTGTTGGCGTCATATTTCCGGTACATTACCGGACGGAACATGCCAAAGAGAAGGCCGGTAAAACATTCATACAGCGCAGCCCCGCCCTTGGCATCAATGGCGACAAAATTGCCGCTGATGACTTTACCGAAATGGTTCTTTTTAAAGGTCTTGAGCAATGAGTCAAAATCGTCAACGGTGGCGCACTCCTGAAGGGCGTGCCGTATCAGGTCTGTATTGATATTGAAAAGTTCATCGATGGGGTTCAACTCTTCATAGACCGATGTGCAGGATATGGCAAAACCGGCCGCGTTCACTCCTCCCGAAGGATTGACCGGGGTCCCGTTGTTCAATTCGGCCACGTCGTCGAAGCCGATGACCATGATGTAGGCCCCTGCTTTCTGGGTGACCGCGTTGAAGTATTTTATCTCCTGATGCCAGCTGGCGGAGCAGTCCCTGTTTTTCCAGATAAAAGGCCTTCCTGTCGAGGATGCGCGGGCTGAGACAACTGCCACGTCACAGGGAAATACATCGCTGTAAATGAGACCAATCATTAATGCCACTAGTGTTATTGAAATAACTCTTGATTTAAGCATTATCCTTCTCTCCTCCATAATATCTTGTATCTATCATCTATGCTGATCGGCCCGTTACATGGCTGACATGAGGGCCGGCTCCTTGTCTTTAGCTGGTACCCGGGATTCAATTGCCTTGCGTTTTATCTTGTTGTTCATTGAAATATGGTTCACCGGCTCCACGCTTATGGTTACAGGCTCGCCGAATAAACCGTGCAGGCTGTCCGTCAGCTCCTTGAAGTGACGGTCGCTGTATTCTCTGCCTTTGACGAGTTCAATGACAATATAACCCCGTTCCTTTTGAATAATCTTGAATTCCTCCATGAGATGGAGGTATTTCTTTATAAACCTGGTAAAGGTATTGAGTATCTTCAGGGAGGAGACGTATTTGCCGCTGGGCAGTATGAAGGAATCGTCGGCCCTTCCGTCGAAGGCCTCGAGAAGGGGGTAACCGAGGCCGCAGGTGCACGCGTTCCCGCTGTATCGCCCGATATCGCCGATGCGGTAACGGATAAACGGCATGGCGTCGCACCGTGATGTGGTCAGAACAATTTCGCCTTCCTCACCGGGCTTCACGCTGTTCCCGTTTTTATCGACAAATTCCATCCACACGTTGTCGGTAAAAATATGGTAATTCCCGTGCCCGCACTGGGAAGCGATCATCCATGTCTCTTCGGTCGAGTATTCGTCGTATACCGCACACCCGAACACCGAAGATATGAAATCGCGCTGGTCCTTTGTTGAGAGCTCGGAGTTGATGCCGATGAATTTGGGCCTGATATGCTTCAGATCGTCGGGGGTCGCTTTCTGGGCGATTTCGAAGATAATGGACGCGTAGCCGAGCAGGAGGTCGGGCTTCATTCTCCGCAGCATTGCGATCTGTTCATTGACGGTAATGGTGGATGGTATGTGCTCGGTCCTGAAAAAGGGGCCGAAGTGCGGATAGTTGATGGCAGTGTACTTGATGTAGACCATCTTGTGCCATGGCCGGTAGCCTATCATGGTGTACATGCGCAGACCCGTTGCGATGTAAAAAGCGTACGCTGAATTGTTGAAAACGAAGGGTAGGGATCTGCCGGTGGATCCGGTCGTGGCCGAGTAATGGCAATCCTCAACTTTGAATTTCGAGGAAACGATGCCGCCGGGAAATTGTTCGCGTATCTCGTCCTTGGTTATGCAGGGAAGTTTTTTCAAATCTTCAAGGGTTTTTATCTCGTTTATGCTGACGCCGCATTGATCATACAACTGCTTGTAGTAGGGCACATCCCTGTACGCTTTCCGTATCATTCGAATAATTCTCCGCTCAGTGAATTTCCTCAGGCTTTTCTCTGAAAGGAGATTGTTCCAGTGAACTTTTATTACAGATATTGCCAGATATATTAAAAATCTGATCATATTTTGTATCCATAGCCATGAAGATTCCTGTGAATCTTCAATATTAAAAAATTATAACAACAAACCGTCCGGTCGGTAGTAATATTCTTCCACATTAGCATTATAAATTCTTTGAAAAACATTTAATAATTTTAATAATCTTTAAAAAAGGTGGTTTGATTTTTATAATAGAATATATATACTATTAATTTCTTTATGTCTCGCCATAGTCTGATATATCAAAAATTGTCCAAATTGAAAAAATTTACTATAATAATTGGATACTGACCAGTCAGTTTTAGGGCAGGACAGAAATGGATTAATCTGTTTTTGTCTATTATGAAAATGAAGAAATTAATGAATTTGTATATATTTATATGATAGTCACTATAAAAAATAGTGGCGGGGTCAGAGTAAAAAATTGATATACCGATAGTTATCGGTACGATTATTTCCTTTTATATATTACAGCCAAAAAATGTATTACAGGTCGATTGTATACAGAACACCAATTATCATTCCATATAATACATTTGAAAAGACATACTTAAACTGATATGGAATAACGTTTTAGCTCATGATATAATATCACGAGCTATGAAATTACTATTCTATAAGATTTATTTGAACCAGGCTATATGATTATAAAGGAATGATCAGTTACCGCGAATTTTGTTCCATATCCTCGGGATATATGCCCCGATAATGATCAGAATCAGGCCCATCAGTGTCCACTTTGTAAAGAGTACATCAGCCTGGAAGCGGGTCAATCCCACGTTGAGAATGCTTATGTACCATCCTATGACCATCAAGCAGATCCCAATAAAATTGGGAATAATTATGCTACCGATTTTATCCAGCATAGAATACTCCAATAATTGTTGATTACTGCCTCCACGGGCAGTCTGCTGAAAAAATATGATCTCTCTCAATAATTAAATCAAGTAGATTTTACCGGTATAATAAAAAAGTGATTTAAAAAAACCATCAGCCGTCATAGATTACTCATCAGTATTATAATCTGGAAGTCAACGGGCCGGCATAATGAATATGAAATTCTGTGTGATTCATTTTTTCTTATTACTCCTGCTTATCATGACCGCATGTGATACGACGGGGAGCCGCGCAAAACTTCTTGTCGGCGATGAATCTCTCAGGGGCTATTATTCTATCGAATCTGATTCGGTAACCATGTACGCGACGCCGGAAGATAAAAGTTCCGGTAAGATTGAATGCAGGGTCTATAAAAACGAGTACGATGTCTTTATCAAGATGTTTCGCGTTCTTGACGATGACGCGATACGGGAAGCGTACCGTTCCAAGGGAGGGGCACCTTTCAGCGATGAATTTTCGGCGAAGGTCCGGGCCATGGAGGAGCCGGTGTTTCGTTACAGGCCGGGATCACGCCAGCCGCTGTCGGGCCTCCGCGTGGCAATTGACCCGGGCCACGGCGCCGGTTCCATGGAAGAGGCGATCAGGGAAAGCAAGTACATGTGGCTCTTCGACAGGGACGGCCGGCGTCTCAAGTTCCATGAATCAATGCTCAATCTCGCAACTGCCCTGATGTTACGGGAACTCCTTGAAAAGGACGGCGCCCTGGTGATGCTCACCAGGAACGCCAACAGGCAGGTATACCCGGTTCCTTTCGACTACTGGATGAAACGCAATTTCAGCAGCGCCGTGATGGAAAAACAGCGCGACAAATTCATCACGGACAGCGAAGCTGCCATGCTTCTTGCCCATGCCGGAGACAAACGGCGTCTCAAATTCTTTAACAGTGAATACGAAATGCCATACCGGGCGAAGCTCATCAACGCCTTCCATCCCGATATCACCGTGATGGTCCATTATGATTCGAGCGGCGAGTCCGGGGGGTACCGCGAGAAGTACGGCCGCGTCCTGGAGATCATGACGAAAAACTACGGTTCCCGGAAGGCCATGATGACGGATTACCGCGAGGTGTTGAAGTCTACCGCGGAAACTGATCGTGACTTTTCCACGGTTTTCGTGCCGGGATGCTTTCTCCGCGGCGAGCTTGACAACATGGAGTCCCGCGTCGAGTTTCTACGGCTCATTATTTCACCTGACCTCAGGAACTCCATACGGTACTCTTTTTACGTGCTGGAAAACTTTACCAGGATGCTGGACCTGCCGCCGGCGGATATGCAGCTGCCCGGCGGGCGCAGGGTGGGCTTCTGCCGGAAAGGAGTCTATGCCCGTAATTTCCGGATGAACCGGCTGGTGCGCGGCACCCTCTGCCTGGGTGAGCCGCTCCAGCAGAATAATTTACGGGAGGCGCGCGAGCTCGCCGTGATAAGCGAGGGGAAGGTGCCTGAACGGGTCAAAACAGTGGCACGGGCATACCATGAGGCGATTCGTAAATACGCAGAGAGGCACCTGTAGGGAATATCTCTCGCAGAGTCGCAGAGCCGCAGAGTTTTGCCGGTTCACTCATGATAGTCTAGGATGTAATCTATTGGGGGAATGGTTTTAAAACGTAACGATTTTATTCTCTATTTTTTCTCTGCGCCCCTGCGCCTCTGCGAGAACAGAAATGATCTGGCCTCTGTAATAAAGTATGGCCGATAGCCTCTATCGGTGTTCATAATATTCCTTTTCTATACCTTCCATCTGCTGTATATGCCGCCTCATGTGCTTCAATAAAAAATATGTGTATTGATACACATCGAGCTTCCCCAGGGAATGGACCGACATGGAGGTTTTGCATAATACTCCTTCGCCGTTTTTCAGCATCATAAGGATATCCATCAGCCTGGTTTTCTGTTTCAATAACTCTTCCTGTATCTGCCCGGAAAAGGGGGTGCCGGTGGGCACCATGTGAGGGGGGCTTTTCCACTCAAAGGAGTTGTTGATGCCGATGTCTTCCAGGAGGGGAGTGGTTAGTTCGTACCCTTCCAGTTCCTGCTCAATCTTTATCCGGTCAGTACCCTTGAGGGCCTTTCGTGCCCCCTTGTCTATGAGTATCAGCAGGTAATGATTGACCAGGGATATGTGTTCCAGGATCTGATCGATGGTCCACTCATCACCGGAGGAACGGAAAGTGCGGGCAAGCCCGTCCTTCGCAAACCAGGGCATTACCTCATGAAAGGTATCATCGATTTCATCGGTCAGTATTTTTATAATTTTTCCGGGATTAACCGCCGGTGATCCAATCATTTCTTCTTCTTTTAATTCTTTACCGCTGCTGTTGTCGCCTTCTTCTTCACCGGCATGCTTTTCGCCGTCAGGGGAATTCCTTTTTCATCTGCGATCTGGAGAGGGGTTTTCACATCATTATTGATGATGTTAATGTTTGCCCCGGCCCGGATGAGGACCCGTGCCGTCTTTTCCTGGCCATGGAGCAGCGCTTTATGCAGGGGCGTATTCCCCTTGTTGTCTTTCGCGTCAAGTTTTGCCCCGGCCTTTATAAGCAGCTGGACGATAGTGTCATATCCTTCCTCGCTCGCTTCGTGGAGCGGGGTCTCTCCGCCGAGATCGGCACAGTTGACGCTGGCCTTGTTCCTGATCATGAGCTTGACCAGGTCAAGGTTCCCGGATTCGGCGGCTTCCACTATGGCAGGTTCGCCTTCGGAATCAACCGCGTTGGGATTCGCCCCCTGATTGAGGGCCTTTATCGCCCCGAAGAGATCGCCATTATCGCAGGCTTTAAGGAGATCCTTATCAGGGTCAAATTCAATAATGTCTGCTGTGGCAGCGTTATACTTTACCGAGTCAATGCCATTGAGACAGCTCTGTATGGATGAGTAGCCTTCGCTTGTCGCTATGACTTCTCCGTTGGTAGCTTTCAAACGGAAACGGTATGCGCCGTTTTTATTCTTATATATTTCGAATGTTGCTGCCATGGAAGCCTCCTTTTATGATAATTCTTGTTAAAGAGATCAGTGAATCTATTTGTATCTTCAGAAAAATTATAAAATCAACTATTATTTTCTGATTGCTCATTAACAAAACTATAAATCATGATTAATTTCTGACTATGACGCTATTTGTCATGGGACCTGAAATATATTGTACATAAGTGCTTCTTTTGTAAAGGCAGATAAGTAAAATTTTCCGCCATATCATATTTTTATTGAATTATTATCATACAGATATTCGTATTCTACTATGATACAAGTCCCCGCCGTTGCAGGCGGGGGGCAGATATCAATCCCGGAGGATTCTTAATGAATGTTGTGACGATTCTGCTCATCCTGTCAGCGGCGGTCCTTGTCCTGCTCCTGGTCAACACCTATCTGTCATACAAGGCTTCAAAGGCCAGCAATGAAAACCTGCTGGGCCAGTTTCAATCGGCCCTGGACTATTTCGAGAAGAGCATAAAGGGCATTGAGACTTCCCTGAAAAACGAGATTTCCCAGAACAGGCTTGAATCGGGGAAGAGCTCCAAGGAGGCCCGGGAGGAGTTGATGAACTCCTTCAGAATTTTCAGCGATTCCCTTGTCAAACGGATGAATGACGCCTTCGGCAGCAACAGGGACATGCTCGATTCCTTTTCAAAGCAGCTGGTGAATCTCACCGAAACGAACGATAAAAAAATGGAATGGATGCGGCGCACCATCGAGGAGCGCATCAAGCACCTCCAGGACGAGAATTCGAAAAAGCTCGACCAGATCCGGGGGACCGTTGACGAGAAGCTCCAGACCACCCTGGAAAAGAGGCTCGGAGAGTCCTTTAAGATGGTGAGTGAGCGCCTCGAGATGGTCCATAAGGGCCTCGGCGAGATGCAGACCCTGGCGGCAAGCGTGGGAGATTTAAAAAACGTCCTTACGAAGGTCAAACCCCGGGGGATATGGGGTGAGGTACAGCTGGGTATATTGCTGGAACAGGTTCTGGCGCCGGAACAATTCGCCGAGAATGTTGCTACCAAGAAGCGCAGCAACGACAAGGTTGAATTTGCCATCAAGCTGCCGGGGCGGACTGGAGACCGGGACGATATTGTATGGCTTCCCATTGATGCAAAATTTCCCCAGGAGGATTACCAGCGGCTGGTGGAAGCACAGGACAGGGCCAATCCCGCCCTTGCCGAGGATGCTTCGAAAAGGCTGGAAGCGGTGATAAAAAATGAAGCAAAGACAATACGTGAAAAATATATCGACCCTCCCGGCACGACAGATTTTGCTGTCATGTACCTGCCCACCGAAGGGCTCTACGCGGAGATCATCCGCAGGGCCGGCCTCTGCGAGTTTTTACAGAGGGAATGCCGCGTCGTGGTAGCCGGACCGACGACCCTGGCGGCCCTGCTGAACAGCCTCCAGATGGGATTCCGCACCCTGGCGATTGAAAAGCGCTCCAGCGAGGTATGGAAGCTCCTGGGCGCCATTAAAACTGAATTCGGCAGGTTCGGCGTGCTCCTGGACAAGGCGAAGAAAAAGATCGACGAGGCAGGAAACACCATCGGTGATGCATCGAAAAAGTCGCGCACCATAGAGAAAAAGCTGAAGAAGGTCGAAGAGCTTCCCGCCGCAGACGCGGCGGATATGATAGAGTTCGAGGATGACCTCGACGAGGATGGCGAAGAACGGGACCTGAACGAGACGGAAGAGGCGCAGATCCCGAAAAACTGATGTACGATCGCCTGCGGAGGTGGGACCATGAAGATCATCTTCCATGAAAAATACTATAATTCCGATTATGCCGGAGATCCCGCGGCCGCGCCGGGGCGCCTTGACAGTATAATGGAAATTATTTCCGCCAACAGGGACCGGTACGAGATCATAAGGCCTGAACCCGCCCCGGAAGAGGATATCCTGCGGGCCCATGGAGGGCAGCACGTTCAGCGCATTAAAAGCGATCATCAGCTGTATGAGATGGCTACCCTCGCAGCGGGCGGGGCGCTCCTGGCCGCGGAGCGGGCCTATGGCGGCCATCCGTCCTTCGCGGTGATACGGCCGCCGGGCCACCATGCCTCCGCCGATTCCTGCTGGGGCTTCTGCTTCTTCAACAATATCAGCGTCAGTCTGCTGCGCCTGTGGGCGGATGGTAAGATCAAGTCCGCCTTCGTCCTTGATTTTGACCTTCACACCGGTGACGGCAACATAAACATTCTGCAGGGCAGGAGGGACGGCTTCAGGGTTTCGATACTTAACCCGATGTCCCATGACCGGGTGGACTACCTGCGTGAAGTGAAGGAATACATGGAGGACCTCGCGAACATCGATATCTTCGTGGCCGCGGCTGGCTTCGACCAGGGAATAGACGACTGGGGAAATCTCCTGTACCCTGAAGACTATACCGAGCTGGGCCGTCTCATGAAGGAATATTCGGAGAAGCTCTGCGGAGGCCGGCGCTACGCCCTCCTTGAAGGTGGATACAACCATGACATTATCGGCAAAAATGTCGACGCCTTCTGCAAGGGGTTTGCTTAGCCTATATAAAAAAATTATTGAAATATGTGTATATGGTTGTTATGGGGGTTGGGAACCATCCCGTCCGTCCGCCTCGTATAACCTCCTGTTGACTCGGCGGAATCGGCGACATCCCTGTCGCCTGCTCGCCGGGATGGCTTCCAACCCCTGATATTAATCTGCAATCAATACCAAATGCCTGAGCCGATTATAAAATAGTTGCAATTTTTAATAGAGAGCCAAATTTTTGCATATACAGATAAAGATAATGCGTGGGGGGATACCATGAAAAAGAATGCATCGTCATTTCTTTTCGTTCTTACCGGTTTTTTTATTATCGGAAGCATATTGTTGCCGTTTATATCATCCGCCGGGGCAGTCGAGGTCGGTTACCGCAAACTCATGCTGGGAACCAGCCGCGAAAAGATCAGGGAGATTGTCAGGAATAATTTTGAAGGCGAATACAAGGTGACCAATGAGGCTGACAACGCCCTGGTGCTGAGAAAGATCGCAGTCGATAAACCGGTGCTTCTTATCGAATTGATTTTTGACCATAAATCCATCCTGTATAAAATCAATGTCAAGATAAAGAAAATAACGGGGAACCCGGAGCCTGATGAAGTGGTCAGGGTTATTGAAGAAAAATACGGCGTGCCGTCAAAGCGAAAAATAACCAATACCCTTGACCTTATTGCCAACTGGTATCCGGACAGCGGCCGGTATGAAATATTTTTCCAGAACATAACCTCATGGGACAAGTTTGAGGTGCAGTATACCGACACACTTTTGCAGAAGCAGAAGGAGTTGCATGATATAGAAATGAATAAAAAGCCGGTGAAGAAGGAACTTGATTTCTAGAAACACGAATAACCCGATAGCAGCCAGTGATGCATATTATAAAGATGAAAACTACTGCGGGCAGTTGAGCGGCATATATGCGAGAAGAGCAGTGAGTGCCCCTGTTGAAACAGACCTGACATTGATGCAGCTGTATCCCCACGCTAAAAAGCCGCTGCATTATATCATGGGCCTGGTGAGTATTCTTTTTATTATACCGGCCGGTTATATTGTTTTTCCCCTGATGCTGTCATTGAAATTACTATTCTATACACCGCTGCATATACTGCTGCTCCTGGCAGACGCCTCTGCAGCGGGGCGGATCTGGGACTTAAAAAACAGGGTAGTCTCGCCGGTGCATTACGTCATTTATAAACTGTATTATATCTACATCGGGCTGTGGTTGTCCTGCTTCAATGATTATGATGACTTCTGGTACGGTCTTGACAGGGGTAAATACCGGGATCATGCGGATTTCCTCTCATCCTATCGCGATTCGAGGGTCCGATGGAGGTTTAAGAAAAAGCTCAAAACCTACCGGTCACATGGAATCATGGAGGAGGTTATCCCCGATCATGAGGTTTTCTTCAGGGCGCTGTTTTCTTATAAATACTTCGCCCTTATCTGCAGGTCCAATTTCAGGAAAAACCGCGGATACTCCCTCCTCTTCGGCCACTACCTGGTGATGAGGGACTATTTCATCATACTGTTCCTTCCCGTGCGCATGCACGTTTATTCGAAAGAAGGAAGGGTGGTGGGGATTGCCACTTACCTGAAAAGGGGCAATACGCTGATCATGTGCCAGCATGTGATCGCAGACCGGTATATACGGTCAGGCATGTTTTACGAACAGATGAATACCTGCATGAATTATGCCTTTAAGGACCCCGGTATCCGCTTTGTCTCATGCGCCATAACAACGCGCCAGGCAAAGCAGACCTGCGGCTGCCATCCCATCAATTATTTATTGACGGATGAGTTCAAGTATTTACCATTTACACAACTGGGCGCGCCATGACCGGGTCTGGGTTGCCCTGGTGAAACTTGATAACAAAACACTATGAGAGGAGGCCGGCGCCATGGCGTTCGATTTCAATGCAGACGATGTTTATAAGATAGCGGAAGAGATAGAAGAAAACGGTGCGGCGTTTTATAATAAGGCGGCCGCAATCATCAGCGATTCATACTATAAAAAGTTCCTCCTGGACCTTTCCACCATGGAAGTCTTTCATAAAAAGACCTTTGCCACTATGCGGGCGGCGCTTTCAGAAAAAGAAAAGAAGCCGACTGTTTTTGACCCGAACGAGGAGTCCGTTCTCTACCTGAAATCCCTTGCGGATCTGCGTGTATTTTACCAGAAGGAAATGGATACCTCCTCAATCGAGGGGATATTAACAACAGCCATAGCAGCGGAAAAGGACTCCATTGTTTTTTATCTCGGGATGAAAGACCTGGTACCGGAAAAGCTTGGTAAAGACAAAATCGACGCCATCATCAATGAGGAAAAAAAGCATATCATAATGCTGGGGAAGGAACTCCTTTCCTTGAAAAAATAAACAATACAACCTCATCTTTTTGAAATGCGCCGGAGAATACCGCCTTTTGCGCTTATTTGCCAAAACAAGATCGATCTGCCTTTGGCAAATAAGCGCAGAATAAGTCCCCGCAGTTATCTTTATTGATAAAGGCCAATCCTAGCATCAATCTGCTAATGGCGAGACATGTAATATTCTTTATGTGTATATTCAGCCCAGAATAAATAAAGCCGTCTGGTTGGTTTTCCGCAAATTATTATTATTTCTTAGAGGAGAAATCATATGATGCGAACTATCAATATCCTTCTAATCCATTGTATATGTGTCGTTCTGTTCATGGCCTGTGATACCCAGGAAAAATCATCGTTAATGAACCCTGTATCCAGTAATTCAGGTTCAGCAGTGTCAGGATCAGGTAATGATAGCAATACAGCCAATCCTTCTTCTTCCATCGATGATAGTCAATCCGACTGGCCGGTTAGCCCTCTCGATGGAGTTGTTGTTATACCGGAAACTGTAAATGTCACGGTCAAGGATATGCGTTATCCGGTCATCCTTGTTCCGGGATGGGCAGGCACGGAAAAATTCATGAATACCATAGATTATTTCTGGCAGCTCAAGTCGGCCCTGACCGATGCGGGCAGGGAAACCTATACCGCTGACCTGAATTGTTTTTCCACCCATCATGCCCGCGCGGCGGAGCTCAGGGATTTTATATATACCATCCTTTTCACCCGGGTCCGTGAAATAGCTAAGACAAAGGGGATCGCTCCGCGGGATGTCGATCTGTCGGACCTCAAGTTTAATCTCCTCTGCCATTCACAGGGCGGCATCAACGCCCGCTACATGGTTAAAGTTCTCAGCATGGCGGATCCGCGCTATGACGATGCCTCCTCGGCGCCCCTCATCCCCGCTTCGCGTTTCGTGGCCTCCATCGTGATGATCAGCACGCCGAACAATGGCACCTACCTTGCCCAGTGGGCCATTGAAACAAAGCCCCTTGACGCCATCGGGGAATGGGTGTTTGAGAATATCTGGGCGGGACTCCTGGCAGGTCAGAAAAACAATGATTACATCGGGGCAACGAATAACTGCGCCGAGCCTTATATGCGCGACACCTTCAATCCCCTCATCGAGAAGATCGGCCGCAGGACACCTCACATCAAAGTCTTCACCTATTCGGCGACGGTTCCCGCGGCGGCGCCGAACCTGAACGCGGTGATCATACTCCCGTTGTGGGCCATCATCAACTCCGATCCCAGGTATAAGGGCAAAAATCCGAGCGACGGCGTGACGCCGAGGCAGAGCGCGGAGTGGGTTCCCGGGAGCGGCGAGCAGTATGGATCATGGCGATTCGTGCAACACCTCCAGGGGTACATCCCCATCCTGGGGACTGTAGGCGTGGATCACTGGACCCTGGTTAACCAGCTCATGGGCTTTCATCCCGGATTCGACACAAAAAAACTATACAAGGATATAGTAGCCTTCTCGAGAGTGAAGGCATGTAATTAATGTTAAATTAGAAAATGTTTCTCGCAGAGTCGCAGGGACGCAGAGAAAAATAGAGAATCAATCGCTGATTTAAGAGATAGTGTTAAAAGTTTTATTAATAAATATCATGAGTGAATTATTATAACTCTGCGACTGTGGACTGATGAATATGTTCCTTTTATATTCCTATTATCAGGACTTAAATCAAGAGTCCCAGTTCCTCTGTGTTAGATTTTTAGACAACCTCATTTTTGTGTGCCGATGGCAGGGGCGCACCGGGATGAAGGTCAGTGTTCCCCGGTGCCGGCTGCCGGAGCTTTGCCGTACCCGCCGTACAGCCTGCTGTGAAGTTCCCTGATTTTCCGGTTTTTTTCCGCTTCTGAAAGATCTCTGTCGTCCAGGATTGCCCTGCTGAGCCTCGCATAATCCCTGTCCCTGTCCCTGATGTATTTGAGCTGACGATCGGCATTATCCATGAGCCCGGCTTCTGCAGGGCTGAAGACCTCCCGCCGGAATTCCCTTATCTGCCGTTCCCGTTCTTCTTCATTCATGCCGGCAAGTTCCGCTTCATGGATTTTGAGCTTTTCAAGGTAGCGGTCGCGCGGATCCTGGCCGGCATCAATTATATCAGCCTGGTCCCCCCACATTTCGCGGCGCAGCGAGGCGAGGCGTGCCTCCTTCTCTTTTCCGGTAATGCCGGTCTCGCCGATAATTATCTGCCGGCGCAGCGCGTATTCATTGCTTTTTACTTCGACGCCGAAGATGGCGTCAGCGGCATCCTGGCCGAAGTGCTGACGCCTGAATTCCTGCATTTCGCGCAGGTTCTCCAGCATTGCTTCCGGGGTTCCGCTCGCAGCCCATCGCTTCTGGTCAAGGTACAGCTCTTTCTGGTATTCGTTGTACCTGCCGTACAGTTCAAACATCTCTTCTGCCTTTTCGTCCGGCCGGATTGTCTCATGGAGATATTCCCTGACTGCTCGCATGTGATCGTCGTATTCCATATCCTTGAATCTGTCCTGCAGATGGCCGAAAAAATCAAGGGTATGCTTGTTGGCCGCTTCGTTGACGAAGTATGTTCCTATGGCGTTGCTGTCGAATCTGCCGGCGGGTCGCAGTGACTGCCAGTAGTCTTCCCGGGTGATAAGATATTTTTTATTGATTATCCCTGCAGGGCCCCGGGGCATGATAATTTTTGAGCAGGAAAATAACAGTAATGATTACTGCTATCGTTATCGCAGCCAGCAGCGGCAGGATGTATCTTTTCATGTGGAATTTCCCGGGTTTCATCGTACAGCTTCATCATGCACCTGGCCGTTTCCGATAGATAGAGCCGGTTACGGCGCGGGGTCATGCCGGGGTCAGAGTAATTAATTCCGGCCCCGGGTTGAATTATTATAATACCTTACTGCTTCTTGTAGACAACGGTTTTCCCGTCTTTATCCCTCTTCATGGTAATGGTGGATTCATCCCCGGATATGATGGTAAACGCGGTGGTCTGTCCCTTGACGATGGTTGTCATCTTGTTGTTTTGCACCGTATAGGTCCCGGTTATGGTGAGGTCGCCCATTTTCTGTATCAGGGTGCCGTCACTTTTATATTCCACGGTCGCCATGAAGCCGCCTCCCAGGTCGAAGCTCCAGGTGCCGACGATTGTTTTGTTGAAATCTGTCCTGGCAAAGGCTGACGTGGCCAGAAGCATACCGGCCATTAACGCGATAAGAACATCTGCTTTTTTCATGACATCACCTTCCCGAATAAAAATATGACATGCCGGATAATAATCCGGATATCAAGAGAAATGTTAGTATAGCGTTGAGATATGTCAATATTTTTTATTACCATGTATAGCTGTAAAGTGCTATCTACAGAGACTTCGCCGAAGGAGAAATCCGTGCCAGCCGTCCCTGGGGGCGTGATCAACCATGGCCAGCCCGGATTGATGGAAATGCTGCAGCACTGTCCCGGCCCTTCCGGCGTTTACACCGCTGGCGATGATAACACCTCCGGGTGCGGTGAGCCGTATCAGCGTTTCCAGGTTGGCGATGATAACATCGGAAACAAGGTTGGCCATGACGATATCATAGGTCCTTCCCCGGTTGAATGCGGCGATGTCCGACTCGTGCAGCCTGATCCATCCGCAATTGTTGAGAGAGCAGTTGTTGCCCGCGCACTGGACAGCGTGGTGATAGATGTCGATGGCGTCTATGTCCCGGATGCCGAGCCTGGCCGCTGTTATGGCGAGAACGCCGGTTCCGGTGCCGGCGTCGAGCAGCGATAACCCGGAACGCTGTTCGCCGGGTATATCCGCGAGGTATTCCACGAGAAATTTGACGCAGAGCCATGTGGTGGCATGACGGCCGTCCCCGAAGGAATAACCCGGATCAATGGTTACGGTCAGGGGATATGCGTCCCCGGCGGCATGGGATTGCAGCTCTGTTTTTTCAAAGATTTCGATGGGACCCTGGTCGGGAGAGTCATCCATGAAAAAGGGTGCTGCCGGAATGCCGGGAGTCAGCTTCTCGACCGAGAAGAGCTGTCCCATGTAGTCCATTGATGGAGAATCATACCGGATCTGGCCTTCTTCTTCCTCACTGTTGATGATGTGGATTATGATCTGGTCGAGCATTGCTGTTTTACTGAGAGAAATGTATGAACATTCAAGAAAACAATGGCATCCTGCTGTCACTGCCTGGTGCAGACGATGATCCAGCCGTCATCGGGGATGCTTTTTTTGAAAAACCATTCGCGACTGCCGGATTTTTGTCAATACATTTCAAATCAATCTTTTACATCGCTGATGGACCGGTATCGTTGAAGAGGATGTCTAATTCGGCAAACCGGGTCCTATCAGTGAGAAGCGTCCTGTTTCCCTGAAACCGCTGACTATACCATTAAACCTATGAGCAGTCAGCCGGTGATAGGCGGACTCGCCACGCTGGCGGTTATATATAACCATTCCAGGGTTTGTCAGTATGTTGAAGTGCTCCCGTTTATAGGGTCTGACCAGTATCTTCTGCGTATTGGTTAACGAGAATTCTTCAACGATCCGGATGTAATCCGGCATCCATTTGGGATCCATCCCGCCTTCACGCTGCTGGAGCATGAACCAGTCATAGGCCGTCTGGCTATCAAAGGAGGCGCCCTTCATCATTTGAAGGGCGACCATAACCTTTTCGTCGGATACTTCGCAGGGGACACCGTAGGCGATGGCAAGCTCGACCCCCGGCAGCTTCTGCGCATAGGCCAGCACGTTTTCCGCGGAAAAGTTTTCGCCGTCCTTGCGGATCCAGTCGTCTGTGCGGCCGTTGAAAAAGAGGTAGCGTTTCCCGCTGACGATCCGCACGTGGCCGAGGTCGCCGGAATGATAATAACCGTTGCGGAATTTCTGATCCGTTGCCGCGCTGTTGTCAAGGTAGCCGTCAAAAAAGACATTTTCTTTCCCGGTTTTTCTCGAAATTTCGCCGACAGCCTCTTCATAGTTGAGGAGCTGTCCGTTATCATCGACAATGCCCGGCGGGCAGATGTTGTCCTCACTGCCGAGGATGACAACGGAATCCTTTATCCTCCCTACCGAATCAACGGGATCCCCCGGCCTGTTGGCAGTGGTTATGGTCGCCTCCGTGGATCCGTACAATTCATAGATGTGCTCCATGCCGAGATAACGCGTGAGCTTGATCCTGTCCACTGCCGAGGAGCCGTTGCCGTGGGCGATCCTGAACCTGTTCTTCGGATGGCGGGCGAGGGCCGATTCAACCGCTTCGCCGCTCCCGTATTTTTTTTCAAGGGCGGTGATGATATAATGGAGCGGCTGACCCACGTAGTTCATGTATGTCACACCGTGTGTCAGCATGTCTTCCTCAAAGGAACTGGCGCTGAATTTTCTCCTGAGGACGAAACTTGCCCCGGCTCTCAGTATCGGCATGAGACCGAGGTAGAGGGAATTGGAATGGAAGAGAGGCATGCAGATGTACCCGCGATCATTTTTCCTCAGGCGGATGCGGTACCGGGTGACCAGGCCTGCCCCGAAAAGCTTGATGTGCGTGCAGGGCACTCCCTTGGGCAGTCCTGTCGTGCCCGAGGTGTAGATGACGATGAAAGGAGTGGTGTTGACAATGGGTATCCGGTAGTCTTCACATTCATCACCCCTGGATGCGGCAACAGCTTGTTCAAGGTCCCGGTACCGGCTACCTTCCCCGGGTTTATCAGCGGCGAAGAGGATGCTGCCACGGTCCAGGGTATTCAGATCGGGTAGTATCCGCCTTATTTCTTTCTCGGTGCTGGAATCGAGGAGAAGGAGAGACAGCATCGCCTGATTGATTATTTTCGCAAGAATATCGCCGCGAAAGCCGGTATTGATGGCAAAAACAACGGTATTGCTGATGGCAGCGCCGAAAATGGCGAAAATGAATTCCGGCCGGTTTTCCTGGTAAATTCCGATGGACATTCTTTCTTTTTTTCCAAGCTTTCCTGCGAGGATCCGCTTTTTTCTTTCCGACAGGAAAAAGCGCGCGTACCCCATGGATCGATTATAGGTTTCACGATAGGTGAATTCCTTCCCTTCAAAAAGAAAAAAGGTCCTGTTTCTGCGCGTGATGATCCTGGTCCTGAACAGGAAATGGGTACGGAGATTGATAAACCCGACACCCCGGCGGACAAGGGTTTTCTGGTTGAACATCATGCGGCATTCCTCCTTAACATAGTATGCCGTGCCGGGCAGGTTTCTATCCGGCAGAGGGAACCGTGTCATTCCCTGTCTATTAAATAACATCAAAAACGGCGCCGTATCCTGCTAAAAACACGAAACTGTATTTTTGGTCAGGCGGAATTTACAGACTGAAATATCGGGAAGCTGTATTTTTGCATCAGCCGATGGGCTGCGTGATTGACTTTTATAAAGAATAATACTACATTAAATCCACATGTATTGTATAATTCGGCACCGTGCATAATTGGCGGACCAGCGCAGTTTATTGGCGACTGGATGAGGATCAACCGGAAACATGCAATCTGGAGAATTCAAGAAGGAGATATCACAATGGCACGGGATAAGCAAAAAAACGAAAGCTGGTGGAAATGCTCCATATGCGGTTATACACTTCAGGCGTCGGTGCCGCCGGGATCATGTCCCTCCTGTAAAGAGACCTGCGCTTTTACTGATGTTACCTGCTACACGCCGGAATGCGGCGGCACCGATAATATTGACCCCCGTCTTGTCGGTGGTGATAGAAAATAGCCGGTTTTTGATTTACTCGGACCCGGTATTTTTCCGTTGAATCAAAGTATCCCTGGCCACTTGTCCTGCGAGCACAGCTGAAAAAATTGCACAACCTGTCAGTTTCTAATGCCAAATACAGATAAAATCTGTACTTGGCCAGACAAAGTGTATTCAAATTGTGTATATAAAAACCGTCTGGATGGTATTATCCGGATATGGATAAAAAAATAATGTACTAGATGAGAGTGGGGGGTTAAAAAAATGAAAGATTTATCTCGCAAAGAATTCTTACGGATGACGGCTAAAACAACAGCCTCGGCTCTGGCCGCCACAGCTGCCGGGCCCTATATCATTTCCGGCCTTACCGGTTGTTCCTCGAATGCAAGCCTGGTTAAGGACATGCCTGTAGTTGATTATAAGAAGGAGATCAGGCTCATTAATTGCCGGGCAGTTGATGTCAAAACAGGAAGGATAATCAACAATGCCACTATCCGCATTAACAATGGTAGAATTACCGCTGTAAGTGAAACCGCCATGCCTGAAAACAGGAGCGCCCAGGTATTTGACCTGAAGAACCAGTATGTGATGCCCGGTCTTATCAACGGACATTGCCATCTTACCATCCCTGCCGGCAGTTATCTGGTGAGCATGGGCAAGGCCCTTGACCTGCTGACCCAGATGAAGTTGAATTTTTCCCTCAACATCGAACACGGGATTACGACCGTGCGCGACATGGGGGGATATCCCGGTCTTCTCAAGGACTATATAGCCCAGAGCGAGAAGGGCAACTTCCCGGGACCCCGGGTCATGTACAGCAATGCATTCCTGTCAGTCAAGGGAGGATACATCGAAATCGACGAGAAGGACCTTCATCCCCTCGGGGCGCTTTTTGTTTCGCTCATGGGCGCGGGCAGTATCTCAACAAAAGTCACCGGCATGAAGGACCTGAAGGAAAAAATAAGGGAGAACATCAAGAATGCCGGCCTGATAAAAGTTTCAAGCATGGATATCAAGCCTCTCGTTGCAGGGAAAAAAACAGAACTGCCGGTCTTCACCGATGAAGAGCTGGTCTATGTGTTCGACTACGCGCAGAAGAATAACCTGCCCTGTGCGATCCACGACATGACCATGAAGGCTTTCAGGAGGGCGCTGCAGTATCCCTTTCATTCCTTTGAGCATGTCGTGGTCGACGGGTATATCAGCGATGCCGACATCAACACCATGAGGAACAAGAACATGTCCATTGTTCCCACGGTGATACTCGGCAACCTCTACGCCTGCGCCTCGTCCTTCGATGAGTTCCCAAAGGAATTCAAAACCGATTTTATCATGAATGAAATGAAAATACGCGGGGAGTACTGGAATTCTATCACCACTAAAGATGTTGTCCCGAGCATCCACGAAAGCAACGTTAAGGCGCAGGACTGGTTCAAACAATACAATTATAATTATGAAAAGATGTACCTGGATAAAAAACTCGCCGTCGATCCCTTTCCCTTCTTCAACTACATGATCTACGGCGTCAAAAATGTCCAGAAGATGAGGAGCGCAGGAATATTGATCGGCTGCGGCACCGATTCCGGCGTGCCCTGGAACTATCACGGGACCCTCTGGCGGGAGATGGAAATGTATTCACGGATCGGTTTCAGCAATGCCGAGATCTTACGATGCGCCACATTGAACAACGCAAAGATCATGGGCATGGAACAGGAGATCGGCTCGATCGATACGGGAAAGCTGGCTGATATCATTGTAATGAAGGACAATCCACTGGCTGATATAAAAGCTCTCAGGGATATCAGGCTGGTCTTCCTTGGAGGGAAGGTTGTGGCACAGAAGTGCAGCCTCGTCAAGGGTGATACGGGCATCAGCGTCGGATGAAATAATAATTAACTGGCTGGGTGCTATCCCACTCGTCCGCCTCGTATAACCTCCTGTTGACTCGGCGGAATCGGCGACATCCCTGTCGTCTGCTCGTTGGGACAGCACCAGGCCAGTTAACAAGATTTGTTATCAATGGTAGTTTCATCTATCTTTACCGGCATTGCTTGACAAATTATATCTCTCTACTGCAAGCTCTTCTCATCAAATCAGGAAATAGTTACTATATCCATCGCAAGGGTAGAAATATGGAAAGAAAAAGCGGCAAACCCGCAGGGAAAACACCTAAGAACCTGATACGGGCCGCCTGGTCCAGGCTCGAGGATTTTGACAGGCTGGACAGGGAAAGGACCCTGTTTATCCTGCCGGTGAGCTCCCTCGAAGTGCACGGTTACCATCTGCCCAACGACACGGACATGACCTCCGCCGTGGCCATGGCGGAGGAGAGCGGCGCCATGTTTGCCCGGGATCACGGCGACTGGACCGTGGTCCTTCTGCCGCTCCTGAATATCGGCACTGATGAGCTGCCCCTGCCGGGGAGTATCGAGTTCTCCCGGAAAACAGTATACCGCGCCCTGAAGGAGTATGCCTGGTCCCTGCGGCGCTACGGATTTAAAAACCTTATCCTGACCAACGGCCATGGCGGCCTGAAGCATAACCTGGCCCTTGACGATGCCTGCAGAACCTGCAACCGCAGGTATAACATGAAGATGATTTCCCCGGGGATACGCGTGTACCAGGACTTCATCTTCGGAAAGAAGTTTCCCCTCATGGAGAAGGAACTGGGAAGGAAGCTGACAGACCGGGAAAAGGAGGGCCTCACTGATCTTGAGCACGCCGGCGGATGGGAAACATCGATCATTCTCGCGGAAAGTCCCGCGCTGGTTTCCGGCGATTTCCGCAGCTACAAATCGTCCATGCTCACGATGAGTGAAGGGAAGAAGAAATGGGCGCGCCTCCTTGAGCCGGCTGCGCGGAGGCTCCCGGTCCTTGGCCGTGTCCTGAAGCTCCTCGATCTTCCCCTGGTGGAGGGGTTCAGGATCCTTGCGACAGCGGATAAAATGTATGATCAGAAGAAGGAGCGCTATACCTACAGCGGCGACCCCGGCGTGGCAAAGGCGGATATCGGAAGGGCGTGGAAAGCGGCCATGGCCGTTGAAATCAACCGCCTTGCTGAAAAGGTGTATATAACCGGAGAGGCGCGGCCTTCCGAAATAGTTTCAAATTATTCGGCCATCCTTGTGCTCAGAAGGGATTTCATGGCAGCACTGTCAATGATCGTCATTTTTTTGCTTATCTGCACGGCCGTGGCGATCTGTTATAAAACCGGAATCATGGGAGGTTGACAAGCGGTTTCCGGCTTACGATAAAATCATTGACAAAATTTAACGTATGTAAAACTTATGTGTCAGTTTCTCCGGGGTCGTGCCTCCGGACATTACGTGCCTGTCGAATGGATAATGCTTGCCATGATCATACAGAAAAACGAGCTTTTCAATTCCCTGACCCATTGCGCCGGCGCAGTCGCCAGCGTTATCATTGCCGTCGTGTTCTATTCCATCTCCATTGACTTTGACCGGGGCCTGGCCCTGGCGGTATGCTTCACGGCCATCTCCTACGTGTTCCTCTTTGCGTCAAGTTTTCTGTACCACGCCAGCAAGATTGACGAGGATGAGCCAAGTCTCTGGCTCAAGCTGGACCACTGCGCCATTTTTGTCATGATAGCCGGCTCCTATGTGGGTCCCCTCTATATATACGCGCCCGGGGGGATACGATGGGCCGTGCTGGGCGCCGTGTGGCTCTTCGCCATCCTGGGCATCGTCCTCAAGCTCAGGCACCTGATCTCCCCCAACTGGGTCAACGTGGCGATCTACGCCCCCCTCTGCGTCATATCCGTCGTGCCCATGGCCCTTCTCTGGTCCTCGGTCGATGGAATACCCCTGCGGGGAGTTTCCATTTCGTTCCTCAAGTCCCTGCTGGTTGCAGGGCTGGTCACCTACGCCTTCGGCGGTATCGTGTACGCCTTGAAGCGGCCTGATCCGAAGCCGGGAGTTATCGGCTTCCATGGTGTTTTCCACATTTTCATCCTCGCCGGCGCCGGCCTCCACGCCCTGGCCCTCTATTATTCGATCCGTGCCTATCCGCTTATCCGGGAGTTTCAGGCCCTGGTTTCTTTCTTGCGGTAGCAATGGCAAGTATCGTTAATAGTGGCAATAGCATCTGAAAAAAGAGCCGAACGGCCGAGGATGTCTACATTTTCAGAGTATACAAATTAGTTCCGCAGGCCGTGAGGCTTTTTTCAGATGTAACATAACCTGAAGGGCGGACGATCGGGACAGCTCCTGGCCTGTATATGAGCAGTAACGGCCATTAATGCAATTAAATTTGTAGACAGGAATCATCGTATAGCTTATAGTATAGTTAGCTGCGTGACGCGCAGCCGGCTCCGCAACAAGTCAGGAATAGGTTATGCCAGGACTATTTATCAACACCTTCATAAAATTCTTTTTTCTTCTCACGCCGTTTTTTCTATTATCGACATTCCTTTCCATGACCAAGGATATGGAAGGCGGAAAAAAAAGAAAAATAGCGGTCAAGTCGACCCTCTCAATAGTCATCATTTGCATAATCCTCTTTCTCATCGGTAACCAGATCTTTACGGTCTTCGGGATAACGCTGAATTCATTCCGCATCGGCACCGGCATCCTGCTTTTCTTTTCCGCGATTACCCTTGTCCAGGGTCCAAAGGGGGAGCAGCAGTTGAATTCCTCCGATGACATCGCCGTGGTGCCCCTGGCGATCCCGGTGGCGGTGGGACCGGCCACGACAGGGGCACTCCTGGTCATGGGCGGAGAGCTGGGCGCTGTGACCGAAAAAATCGTCGGTATTTCGGCCATCGTCGCAGCGGTGCTCTGCACCGGTCTGTTTCTCTTCATCAGCGGCTCCATTGAAAAAGTGGTGGGGAAGCAGGGCCTGTCGATACTCAGCAAAATCACCGGGCTGATACTGGCGGCCCTTGCGGCCCAGATGATCATGACCGGCGCAGTCGGTTTCCTGGAACGGTAACAGTGTCATGCGGTATTACCCTTTATCAATAGAAGCGCATACAATAAATAAATAAAAAACTATTGTAGTTTCAGACCCCCTGTTAAGTTATGGTCACAATCATAAGGCAGGAACAATACAATGGAACTTGAAAAATTCAGGGCCCTGGGCCTCTCGGAAGAAACCCTGGCGGAACTCCGCAAAAAAGGCTTTGAGGAGCCGACGGAAATACAGGAGAAAACAATCCCCATCCTCCTCGAAGGGGGCGCGGATATTATCGGGCAGGCGCAGACCGGCACCGGCAAGACGGCCGCCTTCGGCCTGCCCATCCTGGACAGGCTTGATCCGGGGGCGGAAGGAATCCAGGCACTTGTGCTGGTGCCGACCAGGGAACTGGCAATACAGGTCGCTGAAGAGATTAACTCCTTCAAGGGCAGCAGGAAATGCCAAATCATACCGATATACGGCGGCCAGTCGATTGTCGATCAGCTCCAGCGCCTCAGGAAGGGAGCGGATATCGTCGTGGGAACTCCCGGAAGAATCCTCGATCATATGAGAAGAAAGACCATCGTCTTTGACCGCGTGTCCCATGTCGTCCTCGACGAGGCTGATGAAATGCTGAACATGGGTTTCATCGATGAAGTGAAGGAAATCCTGGATCACACGAACCCTGACCGGCGGACCCTTCTCTTCTCAGCGACCATGCCGGACCGTATCATGGATATCGCCCGCCGTTACATGCATAAATACCGGGTCGTGAACACGAAAAAGGGACAGCTCACCGTTGACCTCACCGACCAGATCTATTTCGAAGTGGCCCCCAATGACCGGTTCGAATCGCTCTGCCGTATCATAGATATCGAAAAGGAATTCTACGGGCTGATATTCTGCCGCACCAAGGTCGCGGTGGACGAGCTCGCGAACAAGCTCATCGACCGGGGTTATGAAGCGGAGGGTATCCATGGCGACCTGTCACAGAACCAGCGGGAGCGGATTTTAGAAAAGTTCAGGAAACGACATATTACCATCCTCGTCGCCACGGACGTGGCCGCGCGGGGCATCGATGTGGCAGACCTCTCCCACGTCATAAATTTTTCGCTGCCCCAGGACGCGGAAGCGTATATACACCGGATCGGCCGGACCGGGAGGGCGGGCAAGAAGGGGATAGCCATAACCTTCACTACCCCCGACGAATACCGGAAGCTCATGTATATCGCCCGGGTCACGAAAAAGGAAATACGCAAGGAAAAGGTTCCCCGGGCGTCCGAGATCATCACGGTTAAAAAAACGAGGATACTGGCGGAGCTGAATGAGATCATAGAGGCGCGGGAGCACCGGGACTACCTTACCACGGCCATGCAGATGGTCCATGACCAGGATCCGGCGGAGATCGTGGCTGCTCTCCTCAAGTATACCCTTGAGGACGAGTTGAGTGAAGGGAAATACCGGGACATCAGGGAATACACTGAAGAATCGGTTGAAGAAAAGGGGAGGGCGCGGCTCTTTATTTCCCTGGGGAAAAAGGACGGCCTCACGCCGAAGAAGCTCACCAAGCTGATAAATAACGAAACCAGGATCCCGGCCGGGAAGGTAAGTGAAATAAGGGTCATGGACAGCTATTCCTTTCTTTCAGTGCCCTTTAAAGAGGCCGAGGTGCTGCTGAAGGCCTTCAAGGAGAAGAAGGGCTCCCATAAGGCGATCGTGAAGAGGGCGGATGTGGAGAAGAAGAAAAAGAAGGATAAATATACGAGCAAGAAAAAGCAGAAGTTTAAATAAACACCGCTCTCCAGGTAGACTACCCTTTCCCCCTGAGGGGGCACGAATCAAAAATCATTGAACAATTACTCTGACCTCACCCCCTCAGTCCCCCTCTGACGTCACAGGGGAGAGGGCACGCCGGAGGCGGGGTGAGGTCAATATTTTATTGACAAGGAACGTGTTTTCAAGGTTTTGGTGTTATGTTCCTGTTTGATGCCATGGTTCTTTGCGGCATCAATGGGGACAAAAATTGACAAGGAACCCCGATGTTCGACCTGAATACGCTCATCATGTTTGTCACGGCGTCGGTCCTTTTGGGCTTCGCCCCGGGACCGGACAACATCTTTGTCCTGACCCAGTCGATTCTTTTCGGCAGGTCGGCGGGCTTCAGGATAACCCTGGGCCTCTGCACGGGGCTCATCGTGCATACAACGGTTGTTGCCCTGGGGGTCGCGGCGCTCTTCCAGACATCGGTGATCGCCTTCAACGTTCTTAAATACCTGGGAGCGGCATACCTGCTGTTCCTGTCGTGGAAAGCCTTCAGGGCCTCATCGGGCGGCATTGAGCTTCAAAAAAGCAGGGAAATCCCGTCCTGGCATCTCTACCGCCGGGGTATCATCATGAACGTGACAAACCCGAAGGTGTCGATATTCTTCCTGGCCTTTCTGCCGCAGTTTGCAAATCCGGCGAGAGGCTCCATGACCCTCCAGCTGGTATTTCTGGGACTGATTTTTATCGCTGTAACCATACTTGTCTTCGGTCTTATAAGCCAGCTCGCCGGCATAATCGGCGCCTGGCTGCAGAGGTCGGAAAAGTTCGAAAAAATATTAAATATGACGGCCGGCACGGTGTTCGCCGCCCTGGCGGTAAAGCTGGCCCTTACCAGGCAATAAGAGGTGTACTATGGGTATTTTCGATCAGGATATAGCAGTAACGGAACAGGGCCAATCCCTCTTCAGGGGGACCGTGTCACCCAACTGGCTCATCAACGGCAATCCCAACGGCGGATACCTGATGGCCCTGGCGGCCAGCGCGATGCTCCAGCGCAGCGCCAGGAAATCTATACCCATCATGACCGTCAATTATATCTCACGCTGCGTCCCCGGCGACGTGGAACTGCACGTTGACGTAATTTCGGAGTCGAGCCAGTTCAACCGCCTCCAGGCGCGGCTCCTCCAGGAGGGGAGCGAAAAGATCCGCGCCTGGGGGACCTTCGCGGATGAAAAGATAGAATGCATCCTTGACCGGTATGAAACATCGGCGCCCGAGCTGGCGCCCCTTGATTCGTGCGTTCCCATCCCGGCGATCCCGAAGTACACCCTCATGGACAATCTCGATATACGGCTTGATCCATCCTGCGCAGGCTGGATGCAGGGGAAGCTGGCGGATAAGTCCGAGCACAAGGGGTGGATCAGGTTCAGGGATGACCGTCCCTTTGACATGCTTTCGCTCCTCCTTATGGCCGACGCCTTTCCGCCGCCCATCTTCGCGAGCCAGGGCCTTGCGGCCTGGGTCCCTACGCTGGAGCTCAGCGTGAGCGTCAGGAACATCCCGCAGACGAAATGGCTGAAGGGCTTTTTCCGCACCCGCTTCGTCAGCTGCGGCCTGGCGGAGGAGGACGGGGAGATGTGGGACGAGGATGGGAACCTGGCCGTCATATCAAGGCAGATCGCCCAGTACCGCAGCATCAGCAAATCGAATAAATAAACCAGGAGAACAATAATGGCACTTACCGCTACCATCAAGACGAGCAAAGGCGACATCAGGCTGAACCTTTATTCCGATAAAACGCCCCTTACCGTGGCGAATTTCGCGAACCTGGCGCAGCACGGATTCTACGACGGGCTCAAATTCCACCGGGTCATCGCGGACTTCATGATCCAGGGCGGCTGCCCCCTCGGCACCGGCACCGGCGGCCCGGGCTATACCTTCAAAGACGAATGTACACCGGAATTGAAGCATGACAAACCGGGAATACTTTCCATGGCCAACGCCGGCCCCGGCACCAACGGGAGCCAGTTCTTCATCACCCATGTGCCGACTCCATGGCTCAACGGCAAGCACACGGTCTTCGGCTCGGTTGTTGATGATGGCGACATGAAGACCGTCAACAGCATCCGGCAGGGGGATTCCATCGTGTCGATCACGATTGAAGGGGACACGGCGGATCTTTTCGCGAAGGTGGCTGATAAGATCAAGGAATGGGACTCGAAGATTAAAAAGTAATTGATGATGTTCGGTTGACGCGCGGGAGTTCATCGCTCGTCCGCCTCGTATAAGCAGAGCCTAATGCGACCTCCTGTCGCGGCACTGCACTCGGCCATCCTGGCCAGCGCACCTGTTTTTTCTCGGCGGGAACGGCGACATCCGACATCCCGGTCACATATTACTGCCAGGATGGCAGGAATGCCGCGGAGGGCACGGATGCCCGTGGCGGCCAAGCTGATGAACTCACCGCGCATTGGGAAAATCTATGCAGGAGCGTTACTTTTTGGGACGTAAAACAGTATGGCAGATAAAATCGTATATTCCACCGAATTCGGTGATTCCAGAGAGAAGGATAAGGATAGGAACAGGGATAAGCCTTCTCCCGCGAAAAACACGGCCTTCAAAAAGGATGGTGTCGTGCGGGTCCAGAAGGAGAGCAAGGGGCGCGGCGGCAAGACCGTGTCTGCTGTCTACGGGCTCCCGCTTTCTGAAATTGCCCTGATGGACATGGCGGCGAGGCTGAAGCAGAAGTGCGGCACCGGCGGGACCGTCAAGGACGGCGTGATACTCATCCAGGGAGACAAGGTCGATGCGATCATCCGGCTGCTCCAGAATGAGGGATTTACCGTGAAACGGGCCGGGGCTTCCTGAGTAATTAGTTATGTGTGCCCCCGCCGCCGAAAGCGGCGGGGGCACACATATATATTCATAAGATTAATCCAATAAGTCTAATACTATCAAGGCAACATACCATGCTAAACGTGACGGATGTTACTCTCGCCTTCGGGAAGAGAGTGCTTTTTAAAGATGTCAACATCAAGTTTTCTCCCGGGAACTGCTACGGCCTCATCGGGGCGAACGGGTCAGGGAAATCGACCTTTCTGAAAATACTCTCCGGCGAGCTCGAGCCGAACGCGGGCGAGGTCGTCGCGCAATCCCCGGGAGCGCATCGCCATGCTCCAGCAGGACCAGTTCGCCTTCGATGAATACCCGGTGCTGGAAACCGTCATCATGGGGCACCGCGAAGCTGCATGATGTTCTCAAGGAGCGGGATGCCATTTATCAAAGGAGGATTTTTCCGATGAGGACGGGCACCGCGCCGCCGAGCTGGAGGAAATGCTCGACGAGATGAACGGCTACGAGGCGGAGTCCGACGCGGCCACGCTCCTGAGCGGCCTGGGCATCGAGCGACGACCTGCACCGGAAAAAGATGAAGGAGCTCGAGGGCGGGCAGAAGGTGCGCGTGCTCCTGGCCCAGGCGCTCTTCGGGAACCCGGACATCCTTCTCCTCGACGAGCCGACCAACAACCTGGACATCGAGTCGATCACCTGGCTCGAGAATTTTCTCTATAATTTCAACAACACGGTCATCGTCGTGTCCCACGACCGTCATTTCATGAACAAGGTGTGCACGCATATCGCCGACATCGATTACGGCAAGATCATGGTCTACGCGGGTAACTACGACTTCTGGGCCGCAGGCAAGCCAGCTCGCCATGAAGCAGAAAAAAGATGAAAACAAAAAGAAGGAAGACAAGATAAAGGAGCTCCAGTCCTTCATCGAGCGCTTCAGCTCCAACGCCTCCAAGGCGCGGCAGGCGACATCGCGGAAGAAGCTGCGTGGAAAAGCTAACCCTCGACGAGATACCGGTGACCTCCCGCCGCTTTCCCTATGTCGCCTTCAAGCCGGACCGGGAATGCGGGAAGATGGTGCTCGAAATAGAGAACCTGTGCAAGTCCGTCGACGGTGAAGCCGGTGCTCCGCGATTTCAGCCTCGTGGCGAACCGGAACGACAAGATCGCCTTTGTCGGGCCCGAACAACCTCGTGAAAACAGTCCTCTTCCAGATTATCATGGGAGAGATGAAGCCTGATTCCGGCGAGTATCAAATGGGGGGAGACCATCACCACGGCCTATTTTCCCAAGGAGAACGGCGCCTATTTCGACAACGACCTGCAATCTTGTCGACTGGCTCAGGCAGTACTCCGACGAAAACGATGAGACCTTCGTGCGGGGCTTCCTCGGCAGGATGCTTTTTTCCGGCGACGAGTCCCTCAAGAAGGTGAACGTCCTCTCCGGCGGGGAGAGGGTCCGCTGCATGCTTTCCCGGATGATGCTCTCCGGCGCCAACGCGCTGGTCCTGGACGAGCCCACCAACCACCTGGACCTGGAGTCGATCACCGTCCCTGAACAACGGCCTCATCAACTTTCCCGGCGTGCTCCTCTTCTCGTCCCATGACCACCAGTTCATCGATTCCATCGCGAACCGGATCATCGAGATCACGCCCTCCGGCGTGATCGACCGGGCCATGACCTTCGACGAATATATCAACAGCGACGAGGTGAGGGTGATCAGGGACGAATACTATCACGGGCACCAGCGGCTCAGTATCTAGGGCGCATGTTTTAGCTGTGCCGGTATTTTATCACCCGCATTTTTTCCATGGTCACCAGTCCCTCTTCGACGGTTTCATCTATGAAGGGCATGAGCCTGTTGATGTTCTCTTCGGTATCAACAATTTCTATGATGACTGGCAGGTCCTCGGAGAGTTCCAGGATCTTTGATGAATGGAGGCGGCTGTCGGCGCCGAAGCCGAGTATGCCCCGGGTGACGGTCGCTCCGGCCAGGTTCAGCTCCCGGGCCTTGAGGACAATCTGTTCGTAGAGGGGTTTGCCTTTATGACGATCGCTCTCTCCAATGAATATCCTTACCATTACCGCTTGTTCTGGCAGTTTCATACTGTTCCTACCGTAATGCCTTAAATATCAGTCTCGAACATATCATGCCCGCGATGACCATTGATAAGCAGATTATATTGCTCACAACGATGTTTGCAAGTCCAACCTTAATTTCCCCGTCCCTGATAAAATTGATCGTCTCAAGGGAATAGGTTGAAAATGTCGTGTAGGCGCCGAGAAATCCGATTGTCAGAAAGGATTTGATGTCATTTGAGATAATGATGTTTTCGAAGAAGTAGAATAAAAAGCCTATCAGAAAAGAACCGGTCGCGTTAACGAAGAGCGTACCGAGGGGATATATGTGATTGATCAGGTTCTGTATGTTTTTTGACAGAATATAACGGGTTATCGCGCCGAAACTTCCGCCCAATGCAATAATAAGTAAATGCCTCATGCCGCGGCTCCTCGAAGGAAGGAAATGTGGTAGGAGTCATCAGCCATACGGCGGTTTAAGGTGAACCCCATCACCTGCGGGTATGAAAAAATTCACAGGTGTTAATGTCAATTTATTTCTTCAGAATTCTCAAATTACATCGAAAGAGCCTTCAAAACGAACCGAAAATGATTATTTTCATTCAATATATGTTACGATAATATACTAATAGCCAGTGTATGCATTTTTATGTTTTTTATGAATCTATAATCTGTAAGGACAATGTTCAATAGCGTAAGAAAAACGATACTCCGTGTTACCGAGTGGATGCTGCCGGCCGATTCAGCCAGCAGCGATGAGCAGGGAAGAAAAAGGCTCTTTGCGCTCTTTCTTATTCTGCTTATTATTCCCTTCGTAATTTTCGGCGCCGCTCATTTCAGGAAGGGCTTCTATACCTACTGGATCATTGATCATATGGCGGCTCTTATCCTGGCGGGATTCGTTATTGCCCTCAGGTATATGAAAAGGCCTATCATCCTGTACCGGATAACAATTTTAATGATCGGCGCCATGCTTTTCTACTGGCTAAAAACCGGGGCGGTCCATGGTCATGCCAGCATATGGATCGTCGCGACGCCGATATACTTTTTTTTCCTTACCGGCCGCCGCGAGGGCCTGTTCTGGACAATCATATTGACGGTTGGGACCATTGCATTGTTTATCAACCCCTTTAACCTGCTCGATGTGTGGAAGTATGAGCCCGAATACGTTTCACGGCACCTTTTTACCATGTTCATCATTTTTCTTTTCACCTATTCCTATGAATCGGTCAAGGAGCGTTTTAAAAGGGCCATTGTGAATGAACAGAGCCTGCTCCTCAGGGAAAAAGAGCACCTGGCGGCGGCAAAGTCGGAGGTTGACGCGATAAACGAGCGTCTCAGCGAAGAAATGGACGTGCGTATAATCGCCGAGAATGATCTGAAGCGGCACCGTGACAATCTCGAAGCGATCGTCGAGGAGCGCACCCGCGAGCTCCAGCGCTATAACCTCGAGCTCAGGGAGAGCGAGAAACGCTACCGTCTTCTCGCTGACAACGTGAACGACCTGATCTTTTCCCTGGGAATGAATTTTAAAATCGAATATATAAGCCCTTCTATTACCGCCATGTACGGATATACCGTGGAGGAAGCGAAGCGCTTGACGATGGCGGATATCCATTCACCGGAATCCCTCGACATGGTAATGAAGGTCTTTCAGGAACAAACGGAACTAGATAAAAATAAGGGGGCCGATCCCGAACGGCATGCCATGATGGTGCTGGTGCACCGGCGCAAGGACGGATCACTGTTCGACGTGGAGATAAAGGCGTCCTTTCTCAGGGACGAAACGGGAAAACCGGTCGGCATCGTAGGTATTATACGGGATATCAGCGATCGGATCAGGGCCCAGCAGGAAAATGAAAAGATGCGGGAACAGCTCGCGCAGTCGCAGAAGATGGAGGCCATCGGCACCCTGGTGGGCGGCCTTGCCCATGATTTCAACAACATTCTGAGCGGCATACTCGGAAGTTTCGATCTCCTCCGCCTGACCCTCGGGAGAGAAAAACTTGAAGACCGGGAAACCGTGGATAAATACCTGGCGATGGGCATGGAATCGGCGAAACGCTCAGTCAATCTTATCAAGGAGCTCCTCACCCTGTCGCAGCGGCACGAGATCAAGCCGGAGCCGATTGACATGAATGAGGCGGTCCGTCATATACACGAACTCTGCACGAACAGCCTGCCGAAGTCCATAGAGCTTGACTTCCACTATTCACCGGAGCAGCCCCTTATCATGGGCGACATGGTGCAGATAGGCCAGGTTCTGCTCAATCTCTGCATCAACGCGTCTCACGCCATGACCATAATGAGGCGGCCGGATGAACGGCAGGGCGGAAGGCTTTCGGTTATGGTGGACAAAATCGAACCCGAAGATTATTCCTCCCTGCCTGTCGAGTCGGACATTCCCGGCGGCCGCGGATGGGTGAGAATCACCATCGGTGATACCGGGGTCGGCATGGACCATGAAACGGTCATGCGTATCTATGAGCCCTTCTATACCAGGAAGAAGCGCGGCGAAGGCACCGGCCTGGGACTATCGATATCATATAATATCATACAGAAGCACGGCGGCCTTATCCGCGTCAGCTCCGAGCCCGGTGCGGGAACGCACTTCACCCTGCTGTTCCCCGCCTGCGATTCAGAAGCCGGAAACAGCGTAAGACATCCAGTGGAAAACGATCTCACCAGGGGAACGGGGACGATCCTCGTTATTGATGATGAGGCCATGGTCCTCAATGTCGTCCGGGGCTTTCTCACCCAGTGCGGTTATGAGGTCATCACCGCGGACTCGCCGGACAGGGGCATAGAAATCTTCAGTGAACGCCGCGCTTCCATTGCCGCGGTCATCATTGACCTGGCCATGCCGGGCAAGTCAGGACTTGAGGTCTTCCAGACGCTGAAGAACATCGACCCGGGTGTACGGGCGATCCTTTCATCGGGTATGCTCGATAATGAGTCAAGGGAACGGGCCGCTGCGATGGGGATCAGGGATTTTGCCAACAAGCCGTACTTTGCCAGGGAATTGTCTGTTATACTGCATAATATTTTACAATGACCTTTCCGAGAGGGCGTGGTTTAAACCCCTGGCTAACAGAAGGCGGGGACTACCGTCTTCTCTGATACAACCGCACCGCCTCGTTATGCTCTTTCAGCGTTTTTGAAAAATAATGCGACCCGTCGTTTTTAGCGACAAAGAAGAGGTACTCCGACTTCATCGGGTACATTGCGGCGAGGATAGATTCGCGTCCGGGGGAGCAGATGGGCGTCGGGGGGAGACCATTATGGCGGTAGGTATTATAGGGCGAATCGGACCTGAGGTCGCTCACGGTTATGGGGCCGGTGAATTTTTTCACCGCGTAGCGCACCGTGGGATCGCAGTCGAGCTTCATTTTTTTCCGGAGGCGGTTATGAAACACGGAGGATATGAATTCGCGTTCGTTGTACACCTTCGCCTCTTTTTCAACAAGGGACGCCATGGTGAGCAGTTCGTGGACGCTCATGCCGGGGCCGTAGGCCGGGCGGTCACCGAGGATATTTTTCATTTTTTTGTACATGACACCAATGATGTCCCGCGGATCGGAGCCTTCCGGAAAGACATAGGTATCGGGGAAGAGATAGCCCTCGGCAGTGGGCGAGTCTATCCGGAGGGACTTCAGGAAGGTTTCGTCCGAGGCGTAATCGAGAAAGGCGCCGGAGCCGCAAATGGCATTGGCCTCCAGGCGGTCCGCGATCTGGTAGATGTTGAAACCTTCGGGTATGGTGACCTTCCTGGAAAGGATGTCGCCGCGGGTGAGTTTACTCAATATCTGGAAGGAATTCATCCCGGAAAAGATCCTGTATGTGCCGGCTCGGACATGGCGCCGGTTCAGGATATAGGACGAGTACACGAAGAAATCGCTGCTCCGGACAAGGTTGCTTTTTCTCAAGTTGCCGGCTATGCGGCGCATTGAATCGCCGTATGATACCATGAAGGACTGCTCCTGCATCAGCGGCGGCGGTGAATTCAGGTAGAGGAGTAAGGAGATGCATCCCAGTGTCAGGATGACTGCCAATGCGATATACTTTTTCATAATCGTCTCCGATAATCCTATCCGAACTTAGCCAGTCCTATGATCCTGTCCATATTGGGAACCAGCATGTTCTTGTCCATCTTCCCGAGTACCGGTATCCCGCCCAGTTCGTCGATAATTTTCCTGTTGCCGCCGGCGTTTTTAGGATACTCGCCGTATTCAGTGGTAAAGAGGGGTACTTTCAGATTATTGGCGGACTTGGCCGCCTCGAAGATGCCTCCCTCCGCCGGCGCTTCCACGATATATACAGCGCAGGATATGGCGCATATTAGCTTGTTCCTGATGAAGGCGTTGAACTTGTTCGGTTCCCGGGTCGGATAAAATGTGGAGACCACCGCCATGGTATCCGGGTTCATGACGTCCCGGAGAATCTCCGGGACCGAGAGATGGAATATGCCGTAGGGCACCAGGGCGATGGTGGTGCCGCCGCTCACCAGGGCGGAGCGGTGCGCGATCAGGTCAGCGCCGCGGGCGTACCCGCTGACGACCGGGATCCGGTGATTTGCAAGCTGCCGCGACGCTTCGAATGTGATCATCTCCCCCTTGTCGCTGACGTCCTTGTCCCCGAGGATGGCAACTCCCTTCTGCTTCAAAAGACGGCTGTTTCCATAGACGTACAGTATGGGGGGTATCGCGTTTCCCAGGACCTCGCGCAGGCGTATGGGGTAAAGGTCCGAGAAAAACGTGATCGCATCTATGCCCGATTCAAGCAGTTTGAAGTAGTCTTCCTCGATCTTCGGCAGGATGGATTGGATACCGGCAATGGCTTCGGCGATTTTTTCGGGGAAACTGAATTCCTTCCTGATGTCATCGCTCGAAAGGTCGCACAGGTCTTCCACGGAAAGGCTCTGTTTTTTCAACGCATCATGTATCTCCATCAGGTGTGCCGGTCCGATGCCATGTGTCTGCTCAAGGGCTATCCAGTACTTTGTGCTGTTCATTTTCTTTTCTTTGTTCCGGAAGCAAAATATACATCCTCCGGCATGGTTTGGTATGAGACAATAACAGGAATATCCATAAAAAGTCAATTAAAAGCTCTAAGCATAGACCCCTTAACCCCCTGGGGCATGATATAGTGAATGAGTTTTTCAGATGAATGTTCATTCCCAAAAGTCCTTGTAAAAAGAAATGTATGTCTTATAATCGACTTTATGGATGGCGATTTACACATAATTGACTACCGGGGCCTGCTTGTCATAGAAGTGATGGTGGAAAAATTTGATTTTTTCATGGTTTCGGATAATTCCGCTCAATTGCGGGACCTGCTGGAAGAACGTCATTATCCGTCGATTATCTTTGATTTCAACAGGGTCAGTCTCATCGATTCCAGTGTCTTCGGATTTCTCCTGGAAGTGCAGAATTCGGTCAAGAAGAACGGCCGCGGGATTGCCATCGTGTGCAACGATCCGAAGGTGCTTCATGTAATGGCCATGCTGAAGGTGCCTCAGATAATCCGGGTTTTGGAGACCAGGGAGCAAGCCTTCGAATATCTCGATAATCTTCAATAATCACGCCAAATTTTGGTTAAAAATCAATTAATTCCGTTGACAGATAAGCCCCAGATTTTATTTTAAAAACGAGAGTAAAATTTGCATATAAATACAATTTAAGGCTTGACCTGGTAGATGGCAGAGAGATTTTTAGATCAGGTTAGCAATCAGTTCCGGCGGTGGAAGCGAAATCGGCCGCTGGAACCTGATCAACCAGATTGATTCTATCTTTTCGGGCAGTAAATTAATAAAAACACAAAAATACGAGGAGGTTCCTAATGGCATTAAATAACTATAATCGATTCCAGAGACGTCCGTTTCATTCTCTTCGAACAGCTGGAACTTGATAAATTCTGCACCAAGTATCCCCGGTACGCTGATTTTGACAAGGATACGCTGGAAAGCACTCTCGATCTCGCTGAGAAACTGGCTGTTGAGAAAATGTATCCTACTTACAAAGACGGCGACAGGGAAGGATGTACCTTCGTTCCTGATAAAAAAGCAGTTAAAATACCGAAATGCTACAAACCGGCCCTGGATGCCTATTATGAAACCGGTTTCATCGGCACCATGGAAGACCCCGAAATCGGCGGCATGGGAATGCCCGCCGTCATGTACATGTCCGTCAACGAATATCTCTGCGCCGCAAACTATAACATCATGATGTATCCCGGCCTTTCCCACGGCGCGATGGGCATGATCCATACCTTCGGCACCGAAGAGCAGAAGGAAACGTATATCCCCAAGATGATGTCCGGCGAGTGGGGCGGCACCATGTGCCTCACCGAGCCCGATGCCGGTTCCGACGTCGGCGCCCTGAAGACCAAGGCCGTCAAGCAGGCCGACGGCACCTACAAGATCACCGGCCAGAAGATATTCATCTCCTCCGGCGACAACGACTATTACAAGAACATGATCCACCCTGTTCTCGCCCGGATCGAAGGCGACCCGGCGGGCACCAAGGGCATCTCGATTTTCATCGTTCCCAAGTTCCTGGTAACCCAGACGGATCCCTGGGCGACTCACAACGACGTGAACTGCGCCGGCATCGAGCACAAGATGGGCATCAAGGGCTCAGCGACCTGTACGCTGAGCTTCGGCGACAACGGCAACTGCATCGGCTACCTCCTCGGCGAAGAGCGCAAGGGCATGAAGATCATGTTCCAGATGATGAACGAAGCCCGCCTGGGCGTCGGTATGCAGGGCCTTGCGCTTGCCAGCGCCGCGTACATGCACGCGGTCACCTACGCGAAGAACAGGATCCAGGGCGCGCACGTGACCCAGATGCTGAATCCCGAAGCGAAGAGCGTCACCATCATCCAGCACCCCGACGTGAAGCGGATGCTCCTCTGGATGAAGTCCCATGTCGAGGGGATGCGGTTCATCACCTATTACCTGACCCACAGCTCTGAACATCGAGCATGTGGCCGAAGGCGAAGAGGCCAAAGAAGCCATGGCGCATTGCCGAGATCCTGATCCCGATCTGCAAGGCCGGCAACACCGACAAGAGCGTTGAGGTCGCCTCCGAGGCGATGCAGGTATACGGCGGATACGGATTCTGCGCAGACTATCCGGTTGAGCAGATGATGAGGGACGCCAAGATCACCGCGATTTATGAAGGCACCAACGGCATCCAGTCGATGGACCTCACCATGCGGAAGATCCTCATGAACCCCGAGCAGTACAACTACACAGATCCTGAAGAAACGGATCGCAGAAGCCGTCAACAAGGCCAAGGGCATCGTGGACGACAAGTACGTCGCCCTGGTTGAGCGCGGCATGCCAGAAGCTCGACGAAGTCATCGAGATGATGAAGGACCAGATGGCGAAGGGCAAGTTCCTGCACCTGTTCATGAACGCGACGCCGCTGCAGCAGGCGATGTTCATGCTCTGCATGGCGTGGGCGCACCTCTCGATCCTCACGCTCACCCAGCCCAAGATGAAAGAGCTCGTGGGCGACAAGAAAGGCGCGGACCGCGAGAAGCTCCTGAAGGACAACGCCGAAGCCGCCTACTACACCGGCAAGGTCCTTTCAGTCCAGTTCTATCTCGGCGCCGAATTCCCCAAATACTTCGGCAAGATCGAGGCCCTGCTGTTCGGCGAAGCAGCCGTCATCAAGGCGTCGGACCCGATTTTCACCGGGGCTCTCGAGCAGTAACACTGATTACACGAATATCAAAAAGGCCGCCCATCATGGGCGGCCTTTTTTTTGGGGTTAATGTTCCGTTGATTATTCCTCGTAAAATGTTTCTCGCGGAGACGCAGAGGCGCAGAGAAAAAAAGAGATTCAAGGCACGTTGAAAATAAAATTTTTAATATTGTCAGTCATGGAATATCATAAGAATATTATTAAAAACTCCGCGACTCAGCGCCTCTGCGAGAGAAATTTTTATATTTCGTATTGTCGGGGGACTGAGGATTGTATGATATTATAGGAAAATGCGCTCGGGACTGGGGTGAGTGATAAAATTGTTCTCTTTATTAATAGCAAATAGCAAAAAAAATAAAATTTATATTGATAAATTTTAGACACTGTACATAATTATGTCACATTAGAATTAATATGCATAATTATCCAGATATGAAAAAATCTTTTCATACACATCGCCGCCTGTTCGTAACCATTCATGATAAGACACTGAACAGGAGAAAGCCGATCACCATGCAGGGAACATTATTTGTGCCGGAAGATCCGCATTCCTGCCGGGGGACCCTGAGCGAAGATGAGAGGATGCATGCCGTTGCCCTTTCGATACATTCGTCTCCCGGGGCGCACAGGATATGGTCGATGTTAGCGACCCATGGGCCGGGAGAAATATACCGGATGGTCAGCAGCAGTTGCGCGCCTTCCACCCGGAGTTTTTTCACCGAATCGTATCCGGATAATCCCCTCGATGCGGCGGAGATCATCATCAGGAGTTCGGAACAAAAATCAATCAGGATACTCACCTACTGGGACCGGGATTATCCCGCCCTGCTGCGGGAGATCCAGTGTCCGCCCCTGGTGCTCTACCTCAAGGGGACTCTTCCAGCGGCGGCGGCCGTGGCTGTTGTCGGGACGAGGAAGTCTGACATCCGGTCATCGTCGGTGGCGCGGCGCCTCTCCCGGGAGCTGTCGGCAAGGGGATGCACGGTGGTAAGCGGCATGGCGGTCGGCATCGACCGGGAAGCACATCTCGGGGCCCTTGAAGGCGGCGGTAAAACCGTCGGAGTCCTCGCGAACGGAATCGACATCATCTATCCGTGGCCCAACAGGGATCTGTACCGGCTCATCGAAGGATCGGAGGGGTCGGCCCTGGTTTCCGAATACCCGCCCGGCATATTCGCCGGGCGATGGACCTTCGTCAGGAGGAACCGGATCATCAGCGGCCTCTGCGCCGGCACCGTGGTGGTCAAGGCGGGGGAGCGGAGCGGCGCCCTTATAACAGCGCGCCACGCCGTAGAACAGAACCGCGAGGTCTTCGCCTGCGCAGGCAGTTCCTTCGACGAGGAGTACGCCGGCTGCCATCGCCTTGTCAGGGAGGGCGCGGTGCTGGTCTCCCGCACCGAAGATATTTTCGAGGAGCTGTCGCAGATCCCCGCGCCCGCGGAGGAAGCATCCCGGCCCGCAGCCGATGCCGGCGTTCCATCCGGCGTAACAGGCAGGGTAGGCGATGCCGCAGAACCCTTCCCCGATTCAACGGCAGGTTCAATACTCCGGCTTCTTCTGTCGGGGGAGCGCGACATCGATTCAATCGTCCGGGAGCTGGGCGCTGGCGCCGGAGAAATCAACGAGGCCGTAGTGACACTGGAACTGGACGGCAGGGTCATCAGGAACGGCAATGCCATATCACGGGTGTGAGGGAAAGCCATTGACGCGACTGCGCCGCAGTGGATCGGTCGCGCATTACTAATGCTCAGGATTTGAAAATGAAAGTTAAACTCATTTTTTCCATACTGATATCGCTCCTCATGGTGGTATCTATCTCGCAGATGTTCTCGATCCCTCCCTACGCCGGCGACGTGTTCCCGGTGTATAAGTCCGGCTATTTCAAAGAGCTTGACCGGGGCTTCGGCGTCATTGCCGATTCCTTTGTCGGGATCAAGTCGATGACAAAGCCTGAATTCGCGTGGATTTTTCTGAACGATATCGCTGCGGCACATGACATGAACATCAGGGTGTATGATTACCGTGGTTACCCGGTGCCGGCTCCGGGCGAGAAGGACCCCGGGCAGGACAGGAAAGTATACGAAGTGATAAACCAGATGAAGCCCTCAGCGTATACGGAGATTCGCGGCGGCAGATATTTTTCGATCATGCCGATGAAGGCCCGGGACGAGTGCAAATTCTGCCACACCCGCTGGAACAGGCGCGAAGTGATCGGCGCCCTCAGCTTCGAGAGGTCCTACGATGCGACCGTGTATTATTCGTCTGAACGGATCATCATATTCCTGCTGGTGACCATCATACTCGGCGTTCTCCTGTTTGCCGTGGTGAGATGGGACCCGGGTAAGAATATTAAAGAATTATTTGACAAATAAGACCATATATTTCCAGTTGTTATAAAGTCGCGGGTACGTGACGTGAAGACCGAATGATGTACGGGGATGGATAATGAACAAACGCAACAGCAGCACCAAGGCGGGTACGCTGGTTATCGTCGAGTCACCCTCCAAGGCGAAAACCATTCATAAATATCTGGGTGATGATTACATCATATCATCCTCGGTCGGTCACATCATTGACCTGCCCAAGTCAAGGCTCGCCATCGACATAGAAAATAATTTCAAACCGGAATACATAACGATACGCGGCAAGGCAAAGATCCTCAACGAGCTGAAGAAACAGGCCGCTGCCGTTACGCGCGTCCTTCTGGCGACTGACCCTGACCGTGAGGGAGAGGCCATATCCTGGCACCTCTCCAATGCTCTTGCCGATAAAAATAGCGACATCAAGCGGATCGAATTCAACGAGATCACCGAACACGCGGTGAAGGAAGCCGTGTCCCATCCGCGGGACATCAATATGGACCTGGTGAACGCGCAGCAGGCACGGCGGGTCCTTGACCGCATCGTCGGCTACAATATAAGCCCCATACTATGGAAGAAGGTGAAGAAGGGTCTGTCGGCCGGCAGGGTGCAGTCTGTCGCGCTCAAAGTCATATGCGACCGTGAGCGGGAGATCGACAATTTCATACCCGAGGAATACTGGTCACTCGACGCGGAGCTCACTCATAAAGCGAAAACATTCAGGTCGCAGCTGGCGGCGTTCCGTAACGAAAAGATAAAAATACGGTCAAAGAGCGAAGTTGATGCAGTGCTGGAAAACCTGAAAGGCAAGACAATGACGGTGCGGGACGTGAAGGTCCAGGAGCGGAAGCGAAAGCCCGTCGCGCCATTTATAACCAGCAAGCTCCAGCAAGATGCCGCCAACAGGCTCGGATTTACCTCGCAGAAGACCATGATCATCGCCCAGCAGCTGTATGAGGGAATTGACATCACCGGTGAAGGACCGACAGGACTCATTACCTACATGAGAACGGATTCCACCCGGGTCGCTGATTCGGCCCTCCAGGCCGTGAGGAAATATATCCTCGATACCTTCGATAAAGAATACCTGCCGGATAGCACTAATTTTTACACCAATAAGAAGGGCGCCCAGGACGCGCACGAGGCGATTCGGCCGACTGACGTGTTGCGGACGCCGGAATCGCTGAAAGGGGACCTGACCCGGGACCAGTATAAGATCTACGATCTCATCTGGAAGCGGTTCGTGTCCTCGCAGATGACCCCTGAGGTTTCGGAGGTCACCACCGTCAACCTTGAAGCGGGGGACTATCTCTTCAGGGCGAACGGCAGCAGGGTGCTCTTCAAGGGATTCACCGCCGTGGACAAGAGCGACAAATCGGAGCGCTCCTCGCTGCCGCACCTTGCCGCAGGGGACATTGTGCAGATAAATGAATTCTTTCCCGAGCAGCATTTCACCACGCCGCCGCCGCGGTACAATGATGCCTCCCTGGTGAAGTTCCTCGAGGAGTCCGGCATCGGCCGTCCCTCCACGTATGCGCCGACGATAAATACACTGGTAAAGCGCTATTATGTGACCAGGTCGGGTAAGCAGCTTGTTCCGACCATACTGGGAAAGCTGGTAAATGACATCATGGCCAAGCATTTTGCTTCCCTGGTGTCGATCGATTTTACCGCCAACATGGAAGACCGCCTCGACCATATCGAGGATGCGAAAACGGACTGGAAAAAAATGCTGCAAGAGTTCTACGGTCCCTTCAAGGATACCCTTGACCAGGCGGAGATTAACATCGAGGAGATGAAGGGCATTCTTGACGTGGAGACCGATATCGTCTGCGAGCAGTGCGGCCGCAAGATGGTGAAGAAGCTGGGCAAGTTCGGATTTTTCCTGGCGTGCCCCGGGTTCCCGGAGTGCAGGAATTCCAAGCCCCTTCCCCTGGGGAAATGCCCGCGGTGCGAAAACGGCGATGTTGTCAAGCGTTCGTCCAAGAAGGGCAGGGGCGGCACGTTTTACGCCTGCACAAACTACCCGACCTGCGAATTTTTCACCCGCGACAACCCGGCTGAGAAGGCCTGCCCGCGATGCGGCAAGCTCCTGTTCAAAAAAATAATAAAGCACAAGGGTGAAAAGCTTCTCTGCCTGAACGAATCATGCAACTATCAGGTCGAACTTCTGGATGAATCCCAGCCGTCAAATGGCGGCGGCAACGGCAATGGGCTGAACACTAACGGTACAGAGCAGCAGGAGGCATGACAGCCGAAATCGAACAATTCATGAGTTATCTCGGCAGCGAGAAGAACTCCTCCGGGAAGACGCTTGAAGCGTACAACAGGGACCTGCAGCAATTCTACCGGTTCCTGTGCGGCGATCCCGGCGATGATGTCCGCGACCGGTATGAGGTGAAAGCGCCGGTCATTGATGATGATATCCCCATAGCGTCGATCGTCGGCGATGATATAACGGCCTTCATAGAATATTCCTATGACCGCGGCCTGAAGCGCTCAAGCATCGAGCGCAGGATTGCGACGATACGGTCGTTTTTTTCCTTTCTCTACAACAAGGGTTATTTAGAAAAAAATCCGGCTGTTAAAATCGGCTATCCGAAAAAGGAATCGCGCCTTCCTAAATTTCTTCACCTCAACCAGATAGAAGAGCTGCTCGATTTTGAGCTCACTACGTTCCTGGATATCCGGGACCGTGCCATACTGGAATCCTTTTATTCCACCGGGGCGCGTGTTGCAGAGCTCTGCTCAGCCGATGTTCCCGACCTTGATTTCGAATCCGGGCGGCTCAGGGTCACCGGCAAGGGCGCGGAGGAACGAATCGTATTCATCACTGACGGCACTGCCGCCCTGCTGCGGCGGTACCTTTCAGAACGGCAGCGGAAATTCGGGGAGCTGGGTGATCCTCTCTTCATCAACAGCCGCGGTGGCAGGATAACCGTCCGCGGAGTCTATGATATCGTGGTGAAAAGGGCCCGGGCTGCGGGACTCCTCGAACGGGTGTCGCCCCATACCCTCCGCCACAGCTTTGCGACAGAACTCCTGGATCGGGGCGCCGATATCCGCGCTGTGCAGGAAATGCTTGGACACAAGAACATCTCCACCACGCAGGTGTATACCCATACCACTAAGGAGCGCCTCCGGAAGGTCTTTGAGAAATATCATCCCCACTCGGGCGGTTCCGGGGAAAAAAAATAATTCATCGGTTAAGCTGCTGCCCGTTGAGGGGCAGGATACGCACCGGCTTCCCCAGAGGGACTGTCCTGAGAGTAAAAGAAGATTTGTGGGTTCCCGCGGTTCTGCAGAATTCTTTGAATCCTATGGAGGCTGGAAGGAGGGACATGCCTGCCTCCAGGGGCTTGAAGAAATTGTCAAAATGTATCGGTGTCAGCGTTCCGGCCCTGACACGAAGGGGCACTTCCCGGATATATTCTTCGGTATCGCCCCTGCCGGCAATCCCAAGGAACACCATGTCTGCCCTGATTCCGTCATACATGCCCGGTATGAAGCCGGCGCTTCCGTGGTGCAGTATCGAACCTGCGGGGTGACTTACCAGAATGCCGAAGACGCCTCCCAGCCTGTAGTCTTTCGCCTTCGCCGGCGGGACCAGGGGATGTTCTATGATACCGGGATAGGGGACGCTGCCGAATACCGGCCCGTGGGCGCTTTCTAAGAACGTAACAGTGAATTTGCCGACTGATATCGTCTGGCCCGGTTTAACAAGCTTCAGCTCGTCTTCCCGGAGGCCGGCACCGCGACCGATGTTGAGGGTGCTTTCAGTGCCAACCAGCGGTGCCCCGGTTTCCCTGGCGAAAAAGGGCGCGTCAACGGAATGGTCAAAATGGGAGTGGCTCACGATTACGGCCCGGATACACTTCTTCCCCAGTTGTTCTGTCCATTGCCGGATAAGCTCTTTATCCGGCTCCAGGGGCCTCTGGAACAGGACTTTTATCATGCCGAACCTGCTTACGTAGGGATCGATGAGTATGCCCGTTTTCCTGTCCGATATAAAAAGTCCGGCCGTCCCCAGCCATGTTACAGTGATTCCGTCCCCGCGGGGAAGCGTCTCGCTGATGAGCATGCTGTTGTACAATTCCATATCAGCACTCCATGCTGTGCCGGGTCGCCGCTGAAGAAGAACCGGCCTGATTGGAAACTTCTTCATGGATAGACTGCCGTATGTACCGGTGTCAAGACAGTTATCAGGCTTGTGCTGGTTCATGCATCCCGCGGACGATGGTGCCCCCGCCGAGGACTTCCATTTCATCATTGTAGAATACAGCCGCCTGACCCGGCGATATCCCGATCTGAAGTTCGTCGAAATGTACCGTGACTCCCCCCGCTTCTTCAACCAGTCGCGCCTGAACCGGGACCTGGGTGGAGCGTGTTTTCACCTGGACCCGCCTGCCGTCGAGTTCGATTTCCTTCATGTGATGGATTCCATCGGCGAAAAGGGAGCCGACTTCCAGGTCCTCCCGGTACCCGGCGACGATTACGTTGCGGCCGGCATCGATCCTGGCGACATAGAGGGGGCGCGGCGCCGCGATGCCGAGGCCGCGCCGCTGGCCGATGGTATACCGGTGTATGCCCCGGTGGCGTCCTATGACGGTGCCGGAGGTATCCACGATGTCCCCCGGTGGAGGGGGCTGCCCCGCGGCGCGCCCGATGAATTCGTCGTAGCGGTTGTCCGGGATGAAGCAGATCTCCTGGCTCTCCGGACGTTCCGCAACGGGGAGGCGGCGTTCCACCGCCATCCGTTTCACCTCTTCCTTGGTGAAACCGCCCAGGGGGAAGATGATGTGCTTCATGCTTTCCTGGGAGAGCTTGAAGAGAAAATATGACTGGTCCTTGGCCGTTTCCCTTCCCCGGGCCACGTAATAACGTCCCGCCCCGGACTGCTTTAAGAGCGCGTAATGGCCCGTCGCGATCGCCTCGCAGCCGATGGACCGGGCATAGTCCAGCAGGCGGCCGAATTTAATCATGGCGTTGCAGTTGACGCAGGGATTGGGGGTGGCGCCGCGGAGGTACTCGGCGCAGAAGGGTTCCACGATCAATGATAGAAAGTCATCCTCGAGGTTGACCACGTGAAGGGGGAAGTTGTGGGCCGCCGCCAGGGAGCGCGCTGACGCTACGGCGCCTGACACCGCCGAAGGCCCGTAGTGACGGGCGATGATCCCGGCGGACAGTTCCGCGGTGATGCCGGTGATGTCATGGCCCGCTTCTTTCAGGAGGAGCGCCGTCATCGAGGAATCGACGCCGCCGCTCATGGCTACGGCAATTTTCATGTATTCTACCAGCCTGAATCAAATAGAAGTCCCTGGAATGAACCGCGCCGCCGGAATTCATCCTCCACCGCCTTCATGACAGTGCCTTTGTGGAGGCCCCACCGGGGGGCGACCAGGGTGTTCTCCTCGCGGTCCCCGGCGAGGCGGTGAATGAGGATCTCCGGCGAAACCCGCTCGATACAATCGCAGAGGGTGGACACGTACTCATTCATTGCCAGAGCCTTCATTAATCCCGACCGGTACATTTCCTCAAGGGCCGTTCCCCGGATGACGTGCAGGTGGTGGAACTTGATGCCGCGCACCGGCATGGTCCGGAGGGAAGCGGCGGTTGCCATCATGTCATGCCACGATTCGCCCGGTATGCCGAGGATGAGATGCACGCACACCGGGATATCCCGCATCGCCGCCCTGCGGACAGCGTCAATGGTATCGTCATTGGTATGGCCCCGTCGTAAAAATTCAAGGCTTTTATCATGGCCTGACTGCATCCCGATTTCAAGCCACAGCTCGAACCCGGGCTTACGGTATGAGGCGATAAGGTCCAGTATTTCATCGGGCAGGCAGTCCGGCCTTGTCCCGATCATGAGGCCGGTGACGTTCTCCTGATCCACGGCCTGGTCATAAAGGCTTTTCAGGAAGGAAGGGGTGCCGTAGGTGTTGGTGAAGGCCTGGAAATAGGCTATATATTTCGTATCCGCATCGGAACGCTTAAAATTCATTTTCGCACGATCTATCTGCTCCCTGATCGGCATTTCGGCGGTCATGCCGGGCGACGCGGAACCTTCTGCCGAGCAGAAGACGCAGCCGTCAGCGCCTGACGTGCCGTCTCTGTTGGGGCATGAAAGGCCGGCATTGATCGGAATTTTCAGGACGCGGCAGTTGTACTTGTTCCAGAGGTAATCGCTGAATGAATAGTAGGGTTTGCCGAACCAGCTTCCGGCTTTACAGGGATCTCTCTCTTGTGTCATTCGCGAAATAGGAATTTTTCAAATACTGCTGATTCTGGTACAGGTTCGGATTGAGCGCCACGCTGTTCACGTACCGGGCGCTGACGACATTACAATAACGGTCGAGTTTTACGACATATATGCCGGTAGAGAATTTGACTTTCTGCGCAGTGTCTACCCAGCGGGCTATTTTTTTCTTTTTCTTGGATGAATATTCCACAATTTTCACCCTGGACACGTTTTTGGCGTTTTTAAAGGATTTGACCAGCTTTTTCATGGTTTCCGCATCCGGTGACAGGGCAAGCTCAATGGCTTTCTCGATGTTCTGGTTTTGCTCGATGGGGAAGATTATGCTCCGCTCCATCGGCGCTTTTGCTATAAAGGAGGAGAAGTTATAGTTTTTAACCGGTGAAATCTCTACCGTGCCGGCCGGTTTTCTGTAGGGGACCGGGCTTGTCGCGTGCAGCTCGGTCCGGTAATGCTCGCGCATCTTGGCGAAGATGGGGGCGCGGAGGAGATACTTCCTCGCCATCCAGTAGTTCTTCCGGGCGAGCTTGTTCTTTTTCTGTTTCTTGTACTTGGCGGCAAGCCGGTAATACCGCATGGAAATCACCAGGTTGTTTTTCATATTGGAAAAGAAGCAGGTGTATTCCGTATACTTTGAACCGGAATACTTTTTTTCCATCTCCCTGATGGTCTGCACCGCTTTATTGGCTTCGACCGCCTGGATATAATAAATGGCGACCCGGGCCAGTTTCAGCAGTTCGATCCGCTCGGGCGACAGGTCGCCTGATTTCTGAACCGTGGATCCTGAAATATCAACAGAAAAAATTTCTTTTATTGTTTCAATGAGGGCATTGTACTGGCATCCCACGATTTTGCTGATATGCTGGGGGTCTCTGAGTTTTTTTTCTTCATCGGGATTCGACACAAAGCCTGATTCGTATATCACGGACATGGGAAAATCGATAAAATAGCTGAACCTGGTGTCGCCCACGGCGCCGAAATTCCAGCTGTTCGGCTTGAGGCCCTGCGCCACGAGCATTTTTTTCAGCTTCAGGGCGTAGTTAATTGAAAAACCGCTGGCGTCAACCTTGTTGTACAGCGTGAGAAAGCCGTCATAGGTGTCCCGCACCAGCTGCAGCACCTTCCAGTTGTTGCCGTTGCGGGTGACATGGATGCCCGGCAGGTTGACCCTGCCGTCAGCCTTGTAGAGCACCGATATGTTGTTAAGGTGTTCCGAGATGATAATGAAGGCACCGGCCTTTTCAGCGAGCTCGACCGTCCTCGTGAAGGAGATATCATTGTACGAGTCGCTGTATCCCTTCAGGACCGACATGTAATCCTCGGTGCTTTTAACTTCAATATATTTGTTCCTGCTCAGCATTTCGTACATTTTTCTCGATAGCAATATCGAGTAATATTCCTCCGGGAGGCCCGTGCAGCTGGTCCTCCTGGTCGCATCGCCACCCTGCCACTGGCCGCCGGGAAGCTTCCCGTGGGCGGGATCGATAAATATCACGATCTTTTTTCCCTGCTGCAGGTTATCATACAGATTTGCGTAGGTGGTGTCTATCCGGTTTACGATTTCCTGGATTTTCTCGCGCTGCGCCCTGTCCTTTTCGCTGTTTAGGATATTCTTGATCGACTGGGGCTGCTGATTCTGGTTTTTCTGTTCCGGTTCTGAATAGGCGTATGCATTGAGGAATAAAAAAAATGACAGGACGACTGTAATAATATGTCTGGGGCTCATTATCTATATCTCTTATTCAATTATTATAAAGAATAGGATTGCTATGCAGCTCTGCATCCATAATCTTTGTTGTTAAAAAACCAACAGATTCAAGATTATTGTCCATGAAATAATGAATCTTACTAATAATATCGAATTATTTCAAGAAATTATTTGTTTTTTATTTGTTTTAATTGAAAAAAATATATGCTATGCTATAAATGATGCAGGAACAAGGTGGTTATCTGCTAGTTATCATGGAGCGTGCCGGCATGAAACATTCATTCATTAAATATGAGAAGCTGTCCAATGAAATCAAACAGGAAATCCATAATTTTCACCAATCGATGGTCGCCTCCAGAAGCGAAGCCCATTTTGACGAATCAATGACGGAATGGTTTGAGAACAGATTTGATGAATGGCTGTTAAAAAGATACAGCAGCGGTGATCAGTCCGGGAGAAGAAAATTTTTCAGGCTCGAAGTCGAAATTCCGATCCGTATAATCGACACACTGATAGAGTCGTCCCGCGATGACAAGCATGCCATGGAATTTATCGGGAAGATCGTCAACATCAGCCGCGGGGGGCTTTATTTTAAATCGTCAAAGCCGATAGAGATATCGTCTATCATAAAGGTCATCATTGATTTTTCAGGGGTCGATTCGGAAATGAACGAGGTCGAGGCCCTCGCCATGGTCATCAGGAGCGATAAGCTCCCCGAGGATGATTACGGGATCGGCATCATGTTCAGCAGTATTTATGAGCCCAACAAGGAGCGTCTTGATCTGTTTATACTGAAGAATCTTTCGTATTACATATATTCAGAATAAAAAACAGGCCCCGGCCCACCAACCTATCTCTGGGATGCAACATTTTTCAGGTAGCTCTTCATGTTTTTCTTGGTGATCTCATAGTAATATACATTGTAGCGCTGGTGCTCTATGTCTTTCTTGCTGAGCTGCCCGTTCTGGTTGATAAGGTTGATGATTTCAGCCCTGGTGTTGCGGTCGCATTGAATATCGCTTCCAGCAAGATTCTGTTCAATTGACACCTGTGCCCTTTTCCTGGCCTTGTTTGTTATCGCATCCGTGTCATCCCGGCCGGCCTCTTTCGGTGAAATGATCACGACCCGGTAAAGATCGCTCGTTATAAAGCCCTCGGTGAGGTATTTTTTTTCAATATCAACGCTGTCCAGGGATATGTCAGTGTTGATTTTTGTCCCGTTGTTCTTTGTGGTCCCTTTTGAGCAGGATAGCGGTGATATGGCAATGACCGCGATTATCAGAAAAAAGCCCGGTAACAATGATTTCTTCATGATTTGGCTCCTGGCGTTGTTATTGAAACATCCTGTTTCTGTTCTGCCGGGGGATTAATGACAGCGGCCAGTTTTTTCTTGAAGCCCGGCTTATTAAAGCGGTAGCCGATAATCATTGATCCCTTTTCATTATAATACACAAACGATATGTTGCCGCCCATGACAAAACCCTGTAGTTTTTTCACAAGTTCGTTTTTATGTTCGGCCTGGGTGGGGTCTTTCCTGTTCTTGTCTTTCATAGCGGTTTTTGACAGGCTGTCAATGCAATAATCCGCCAGGTTGTGAATGGCCATCTCCTTCACATTGACGTTTTTTGCCTTCAGATATGCGCTTTCCCGCCTGGCCACGAGTCCTTTGGAACCTTCATCAGGCTCAATTTCCAGGATTGCCTGGTAGCAGGTATCGGAAATAAAGCCGTTTGTCTTAATCTCATAGGATTCCTTGATATTGGTCCCGCAAAATAGAAATGCGAGCGGCACGATTGCCACTGATAATAAAAAATAATGCGTGCGGATATGTTTCATGTTGCTCCATGCGGTCAGTTGTTTTTCAGGGCGTCGATGATTCTCTGGATCTCCTGAGCCCGGGGATGTCCCGGTTTCATAGAAAGCAATTTTTCAAAATGCTGTAAAGCTTTTTCTTTATTTTTTATCTTCCGGTAATAGATCATACCCAGTTCTTCGTGGGCGTTATAGAGGGAACCGTCGAGGGCAAGCGCTTTCTCGAAGGACTGGGCCGCTTCGGCGTAGTTGCCTGCGTCTCGGTACGATATGCCGAGGAAAAAATGGGTCTGCGCGTCCAGGGGCTTGATCTGCAGGGCCTTTTTATATTCATCGATGGCCTGGCCATACAGCTTCGATTCCCGGTAGACGTTGGCAAGGTTGTGGTGCGCTGTAAAGGAACCGGGGTTCTGCTCAACGGCTTTTTTATTCAGCTCTATGGCCTTGTCATACTGTTTGTTCTTCGAGTATATAGTGCCGAGATTGATGTACGCCTTGGTGTCGCCGGGGTTCATCTCTATGGCCCTGTTGTAGCATTCCATGGCCTTTTCTTCATTTTTCATGGCATCGTACGATTTCCCCATCTCGTAGAACGACGCGTAATCGTTCTTCTTGACCTGCGAGGCCTTGGTGTACATCTCAATCGACTTTGAGTAATTGCCCTTCAGGTAATACACCAGGCCCAGGTTGAAAAACGCCTGGTAATATTCCGGGTCAAGCTCGATGGTGCGTTCGTAGTTGCGTACCGCGTTTGTATAGTCCTTCATTTCATGGTAGGTCTCTCCCACCTTGAAGTTTGTGTCCGGATTATTGGGACGGCGCTCAAGGTCTTTGGAGAAGTATTCCAGCGCCTTCCGGTAATCCTTGCTTTCAAAATAGACGTCGCCGAGGTTGAAATAGGCCCGGTCCAGGGTCGGGTCCTGCTCGAGGGATGTCTTGAAGTCGCTAATGGCGCCCGCCTTGTTCTGAAGCTGGATGCGCGCCAGGCCCCGCGAGTAATACGCCTTGGGAAAGGTCGGCTGCGCTGCGATGGCCCGGTCAAAGGCATTGGATGCCTGGCGGTATTTTTTCTGGAGATAGTATACCAGGCCGAGATGGTAGTACGCGTCGGCATGCTTCGGGTTTGCTGCCACGGCCTTCTCAAAGGCGTCGCCAGCCATGTCATATTTCTTTTTGCTGTAATAGATCCTGCCGAGCCAGTACCATGAATGAGCGTCCCGCTCATCCGTTTCCACAGCCTTCAGGTACGCCTCGACGGCGCCGTCGTAATCCTTCTCCTTGCGGCGCTGGTCGCCGATGGCCCTCCAGTCGGTTCCCGGTTTCTTCGTCTTATCCACGGCCGGTTCCTTCCTGGATGCATCGCTCAGCGAGTCTGTTTCGAGGAGCTGCGGTTTTTTCTTAACCGTTGATTTTTCACCGGTTTTTTCTTCGGCCGGTTCTGATTTCCGGGCGGGCGCCTTGTCCCTGTTAAGTTTCTTCAGTGCATCCTCGTACTTTTTCCTCAGGTTTTTGTCCCTGCTGTTGTATTCGAGGGCCTTCCGGTAGCTCGAAACGGCTTTCGGCCAGTCGGCTTTCACGCTGTAGACATCGCCGAGCCGCTCCGACGCGAGGGCGTCCGACGGGTCAACGGACAGGGCCTTTTCAAAGGAGGCTATGGCATCGTCCGTTCTGCCGAGCTTCAGCAGGGCCTCGGCCTCTCCCCGGTGATATTTCGATTTTTTCGGGTTTTTTTCAATCGCCTTCCGGTAGTTCCCGAGGGCATCATCGTATTTTTTTATCTCGAAATAAAGATTCCCGAGATTGTAGTATCCTTCCGCGTCGTCAGGGTTTGCCTTTATGCCGTCCTTGAGTATCTTTATCGCGCCGTTTATGTCGCCCTTTCGGTAGCGCTGGCGGGCCATGTTCCGGTAGCTTTCCTGGTCTTTCGGGGCGACCTTTTTCGCCTTCTGGTATTCGTCCAGGGCTTTCTTGATTTTTTCCTGCTCATCATATACGTTACCCAGCCGGTTGTACGCGGAAGGGTAGGCGGGTCGATTTTTTTTCGCCAGGTTGAACACTTCTATGGCACGGTCATAATCGCCCTTGAGGGCGTAGGCGTGGCCGAGCTCATTCAGGGCGTCGTAATTACCCGGGTCGACCTTCAGCGCCTTTTTGTAGTAATCGATCGCCCTGTCCAGGTCTCCCAGGGACTTGTACAGGGTCCCGATCTGAATCATGGCGTTAACGTCGGTGGGATTTGCTTCCAGCACCCTGGAATAGGCCTCGATCTGCTTCATGCGCATGTCCTCGATTTTGCCGTCGCCGCCTTTCCGCGGTATCAGCGTCACCATGAGGACCACCGCCGTTATAAGGAGGAGAAGCAGCAGGGCGCCGCCGATTATGTATTTTCTTTTGTCATTGTAATACCGCATGTTGTCCTCTCACAGGTCATCGTCTAAATATATATCTTCAAGCTTCTGCTTCGTTTTCTTCGACTCGTGGCCGGCTTCCTTGTCGGTTGTTTTGTGTATCGTCTTGTCGATGCTCACGCCGCCCAGCATGAGGGCCTCCTCGATCGTCATGTCGCTCCCCGGCGGCGGCAGCACGAAATTGGGGTCTTTCAGAAGCTCGATGGCGCGCTTGATCCTGTCGTACTGGGGGTCATCAGGCGCGATCTGGATGTACGCTTCCCAGTTGGTTATGGTGTTGCTTTTATCGCGCAGGATCATAAGGTAGGTGAGGCCGATGTGATAATAGGCAAACCTCAGCTGGGTGTCGACCTCGATCGCTTTCTTGAAATTCTCAATAGCCAGCTTCCCGTCCTTCCGGTAATAATAGATCTGACCGATGCGGAAATAATTCTCCCCGGCTTCAGGATTGAGCTGCACGCATTTCTGGTAGAGTTCCAGGGCGCCGTCATAACGCTTCTTTATGAGAAAAATATCGCCGAGATAGGCGCTGGCCTGGACGTTATCCGGATTTTTATCGAGGATCTGCTGTAACAGGGATTCTGCCATGTCGAATTTTTTTTGAAAGAAATAGCCGGTGGCCTTCCGGAGCAGTTCTTCTTCCCCATCCTCCTGGGAGAAGGAAGAGGAGGGGATCGTCATGAGTGAAACCATGAGGATGTTGAGGAGGATGCTTTTCATTGTCATACTATTTCGTGCCCCTGTTCGCCGGTCACTGCGGCGCGCTTGATGATCCTCTCGTTATAAGTTTCCTTTCATTCAATACCTGGATAATTAGACATGGTTTTATAAAAATTGGGCAAATAATTTTATATTTTGCAACGTTTTTTATTCATTCAGAACAGCCGTTGTGACTGAACAGCAATGTGCACCCTTCAGTTCTTAGCGGTGCCGCCCAGTATTATCATTTCCATGGCGGATTCCCTGATCATTTCCTCCGCCAGGGGGTCATTGTAGGGCGATTTGCAGATTATCTTCCTGATGCCGGCGTTGATGAGCATCTTCGTGCAGATCGAGCAGGGCTGATGGGTTATATATATCGTCGCGTCTTTTATCGATACACCGTGGTATGCCGCCTGTATTATGGCGTTCTGTTCGGCGTGAAGACCCCTGCATAGTTCGTGCCGTTCCCCTGAGGGCACATTGAATTTTGTCCTGAGGCATGTTTCTTCCGTGCAATGGGAAATATCTGTCGGGGCACCGTTATATCCCGTGGAGAGGATCCGCTTATCCTTGACGATAATGGCTCCGACGCTGCGCCGTATACAGGTTGAGCGCGTCGATACATCATCAGCCAGTTTCATGAAATAATCGTCCCAGCCAGGCCTTCCCATTACTGGTCCACCTCATAGTTGAATTTTAACACTGTTGATACCGGCTGTTCCGCGTGTATCCTGACCTCGGCGGTGAGGGGGATATAGGGACGCTCAGACCCGAGCAGCGACCTGCGCGGCGACACCACATATTCCGGGTGCCCGTCAGTGTATACTTTCATTTCAATACTGTCTATGACCACCTTCTGGAGGTCCATGTCGCCGGGTTTCAGCACAAGGGTGGTTATTCCCTTCCCGATCGGCATTTTTGCGAGGACCGTTGAGCCGTGAGTAATGAACAGGTCGGCAATGCTGTTGCTGAACCGGGCTACCGCCTGTTTGTCTGATGCGCTCTTCGTCGTTAATGAAAAGATGTAATTGTTTGATGGCGGCTTCTTCATGACGGAAAACCTGAACTGGAGGTCCTTGTAGTTAAAGGATGATGACTGGTACAGGTCCCGGGGTTTATTGCTGGCGTAAAACATATACAGCACCATGATCATAATTATGTTAACGATGAAGATGAGGGCGGAAAACTTTTTACGTTTTTCCGAGCGCTGGAGGCTCTCCTGGGACCGGTATCGTTTTATGGTCTGTTCTGCCAGGGATTCCTGATGTGGTTCTTTTTCGGTCATGGATCGTGCTGTGTGAACGGTATTTAAAAAAAAACGTATGACCTATCAGTGCATACGCTTTGTTTCAGTGTCAACAATTTATTAATCCCCGTCGGTACGGGGAGAGGGTCTACAGGCTCTTTTCCAGATCCTCGATACCCTTCAGTATTATTTTATATTCCTTGGAATCTATATGAAATGAGTCCAGGTACCGTTTGAAATATTCCAGTTGTTCACGTTTCCATTTATTTGTATCATGACTGTTGGTCATCATAGTACGGGTCCTCCGGAGTGATAGTTAATTTATACTATCGGTATTATGAGGCATAATCTTTAGCAGAATTCTGCGAATATTTGACCCGGAGCGGGTCGGGCTATACTGACTTGAGGTTTCCAGGTTGAGCCAGCCTCTTGCCATCTGCACTGTTCAGGGCGTGAATGCCCTGTGCATGAGCCAGTCAGGTCTCACAACCTGAGCACCATTCGGAGCCCATAAAAGAAGGCAGTGTCATTTGACATGCAGGGCAGGATGATCTGCATGTCCGCGCCTATCGTGAACCATGGCGTGACAGACAGGTTGTAAAAAATCTCCCATCCCTGTTCATCCCGTATTTCCATGAAGGGCTCAAGGGAATCCTTGATATAGGGGCTCAGGGAATCGTAATAGTAGCCAAAGCCCCAGTTATCCAGGCTCCGGCCGGGTATCAAGCCGGTTCCGCTCACCCCGGCGAGGACCGACCAGTAGAGCTTGTTGGGATTGCCGTCCGAAATGCCGAACTGTCCGAACATTCCAACGCCTTCACTGGAATTAGTTTTCGACTGATAGAAATACTGGTCGAACGTATAGGCGAAGTAATAACGATCGTTCTTGATCCCTATGGTTCCAGGGGGTGTCGGGGGGAGATAGAGGTCATCGAGAGTTTCCAGATCGGTTCCGTTTTTTGTGCTGTATAATCCGACAAGTCCCTGGTGACCGGTGAGGCCGGCGATTTTGAAACCGACTTCAATGCTTCCGCGGAATGTGACGCCTTCACCAAAGGGGTCTTCGAAGCCGGTTTTATTCACCACGCTGTTCGGGTCATAGATCCATATGCCGATATTGACGGGGCCGGCCTTTATGCCCATCAAACCTCCGAAGAGATACGGCGGGACTGTGCCGCTGGGAGGAGCGACAAAAGTGGTATTCCAGTACGAGTCGATGCCGGCGCCGCCCATGAATGGTTTGGTGGAAGCTATGTCTATCATATTGATCTTGCCGAACATCAGGGATACGTAGTCGCCAAACTTCTGCGTCAGATAGACACTCGAAAGATCAAAGGCCTCGGCGCCTTCCATGCCCGGGAACTGCAGCGCCGCGTTTACCGGGACCATCGTACCGCCCTGTCCGTTGACGCTCTGGCAGAAGTTGAATTCAGCATGGGCGGTCAAAGAAAACCCTTTCCATAAACCGAGCTTGGTGAGATAGAAATCGACCCACAGGTCAGCCTTGCCGCCGTATTGAAAGTTATTCTCTTCAAAAGAAGCGATCCCCTGTGCAAACTGCGTCAATCGGGGCTTAATGGTTATGCCGTGATCTTTCAGCCATGGCCTGAAACCGCTCCAGTCGCCGGTGAGTGTATCGCTCGTCATCCAGTCACGCCGGGGCGGCTTCACAGTGGCACTGGCTTCAGCGGAAGTTCTGCCGAACGCACCGGAAACCGTTTCTGCCGCCTCTTGATCAGCGAAGGCACTGACAGTTTGGCCTGCTGTCAGGGCTGCCGCCATGAGGATTACTACTATTGCATTGGTGCTTATATGTTTCCTGTTGATCCAATCAATCATGATATATCGGAATGCTGTTTGACTTACTTGGTATGGTCAGTATGGCACATGAGACATTCCATGTGTCCCTGCTGGTTATTCATACCATCTGTTGACTGCTCCATGTTATCCGGACCGTGGCACTCGATACAGTGCGCGATCTTCTTCGAAGGTTTCCATACCGGCGGCGTCCATTTCCCGGCGAAGTAATCATTAAGCGCGAGGGTCGTGATATATACCACCTCGCCCGCGACCTTGGCGCAGCGCTCTTTTTTATCTTTGGAAGTCACCTTGGCGCCGGCGGTCAGTGTCCACTTCGAAACAGATGTATGGCACAACGGCGACATTGCTTTCGCTTTGACCTGTTTGGGCATCTTCGAAATATCATCAAACCGGCTGGTTGGGAATTCCTGATCGGCGTACCAGTAGAACAGCCTGTCAATTAATTGCGCGTATTTGGTGCTCTTCGGATCATAGGCGACCAGGTTGATGATAAATGAAGTGCCGCCCAGGGCGCCGCACAGGGTCCCATGTCCCCCGTAACCGGAGGCGGCATGGATCATCATCATGTCCGGCAGCATTGTGTAGGGATAGCCGACCTTCTCCCTCAGCATGCTGAGCAGAGCCTGGGTCGTTGCTGCCCCGCAGCCCATGGAAAAATAATTACGATAGGCTCTCCTTCCCGCCTCAAGGGGATCGAGCTTAACCCATTTCCAGGGTAACGGCGGCAGTTGGTTAGGATTCTCGCCGGTTTCGTTCTTGGCGCAAAATGTGCCCAGCGTGCCAATTGTGGCTCCACCCATAAGAAGTGACGCTGAGAGTTTCAGCATATTTCTGCGGGAGACGTTTCCTGTTTCGTTTTGCTCATTAGTGATGTTCTCCTCAATTTGCCCTTTAGTTGTGCAACTCTCATCTTGCTGTTCTTTCATGTTAATCTCCTTTTGATTTATAATGAACCAACCAGGGAATGTACATCATTTTTATTTAAATATTGTAGCAGGTAAAAAACTGCAAATATAGAATAATTATTCTTTAAAGAAAGAGTCAACCCTTTTATCTACAGGGATTGCTTGTATCTCCATAAGTGCCGGGCAGGTCGGCCGGAGGGCGCACCTATCACTCCACAGCCCCTGCCGTGCATGGGTTGCTGCGCGAATTTCCGCGCTGGTCCGTCGCCGGGCAGCCGTTTCCCATGCCTTTCACCGGGCTATCAGTGGCCGGGAGCATGGTTTCAGTTTCACCTCCATTGTTGCCCAGCGCGTCGAGCCTCGGATCGGCGACAAGAGGGTTCACGGTGCACAGGGCACCGTCGGGCCACTGGAGGTTCCCGCCGCCGCTGAGGTGCGCTGCGTTGCATCCCGGGACCCAATCTGCAGTGTTGCCCGAGATGATCGTGTTCTTAATTGCGAGCCCTCCGCCGAAGATCGCTCCGGCGATAACGTCTGTGCCCAGTGTCGCATCATTGTTTGCTATCGTGCAATTGAGGATGGTGCCGGTCGGATTGTAACTCAGCCAGAGGCCGCCGCCGTTGCTGCCGGTGGCCGTGTTATTCGCAACCGTCACGTTGGCCATCATCACGTCGCTTGTATGGATCCAGATGCCGCCGTTATAATACGCCCGGTTGCGGGTGATCGCGCTGTTCGTCATGTTCATGTTCAGGCCCTGCAGGTAGAGGCCGCCCGCGTTCCCGGAGCCGACAGCGGTGACCTGGTTGGCATTGACGGTCGTGCGGTCCATCGCGAAGGAACCGGACAGATCGTTCGACACACGGAAGAATCCACCGCCGATAGCGCCCGCGCTGTTGCTTGAGATCGTTACCCGGCACAGGGAGGTCATCTCATCCGCGCCGTCCATGTAGATCGCGCCGCCGCAGCCTCCCTGCCCGGGGTTGCCTCCGGTTCCCGTGGCGGAATTTGCCGTAAAGGTGCTGTTGATTATTATTACATGGCCGTTCAGGCTCCCCACGGCGCCGCCGTTGCTCGCCGAGTTGCCGGAGAACGTTGAGCCGGAGATCAGCGTTTCGCCGCCGCCGAAGGCATATATGGCGCCGCCCGCGATGTCCTGGCCCGGTGACGGGGCCCTGTTGCCGGTGAATTCGCAGTCGATGACCGTCAGGGACCCGCCGTCACGGTAGATCGCACCGCCGCCTGCCGCGGTGTCGTCGCCGCCGGCGGGGCTGGAACCGTTTATTAATCTGAGGCGCTGCACCGTGAGCCGCGGTGTTGTCTGATCGTACCAGGAATCGAAGTACAGGATGCGCGTATTCCCGCCGCCGCTCAGGGTCACCTGTCCGCCGCCGTCCAGAACCGTCTCTTTTCTGAAGATGATTGTTGATGTGACGGCAATCGTCACATTCCCGCCGCAGTTAAAGACAATGACGCCTCCCGTGTCTGCCGCAGCCTGGAGCGCTGCGCCCGTGCAGCTTGCCGGCGTGCCGTCGCCCACCACCGTGGTCGGCATGGAGACATTTATGAGCGGGGGCGCGTCACAGATCGCAGCCTGTTTGGCTTTCCCCGCGATAGCGATCATGAGCATTAATCGCTGGAAGTCGTGGTTTACAGCCTTGCATGCAGTGAAGGTACTGCTTGTTATTGCAATGATCACGAGTAGCCTGCTGCAGTGTATGATGCGTAGCTTCATAATACCATCTCCCGTGAGCCTGTTGCGAATTATTGGTTAAATTTATTACAAACAGCAAATAGTTAAGACAGAGTCAAGATATATTCAAGCGGATCATTCTGTTAACGCAGGATTGTACCCCCACATAAAAAAAGGCGGCATTTTTCAATGCCGCCTTTTGCGTGATTCGTAATGTAAACAGTATTAGTCGCAGAGTTCGAACATGGCAGCTGCGCCCATGCCGCCGCCGATACACATCGACTCGATACCGTACTTGACGCCCTTTCTGACCATGTTGGCCACGAGGGTGGCAAATATTTTCGAACCGGTGCATCCCAGCGGGTGGCCGAGTGCGATGGCGCCGCCGCTGATGTTGATTCTGCAATCCGGAGAATCGGAAAGCCAGTACTTCTTGTCGCCGACGCCGATCTGCTGAGCGCAGTACATGGCCTGCGACGCGAAGGCTTCGTTGAGTTCGAAGATGAGGCTTTCGGTCTGGAGCTTCTTCAGATCCCAGCCGACCAGTTTCAGAAGCTTGGGAATCGCGTACGCGGGGCCTACGCCCATTTCGTCGGCCTTGCAGCCGGCCACGGTATAGCCAACGAGTTTAACAAGAGGCTTAACTCCGTACTTTTTCAACGCTTCTTCGCTCATGATGATGTTTGCTGCCGCACCGTCAGTTGTCTGCGAGGAGTTGCCCGCAGTGACGGACCCGGTAGACGAGAAGGCGGGTTTCAGCTTTTTCAGGCCGTCTATCGTCGTTTCGGCGCGGACGCCGTCATCAAAATCCTGCACGAACGTTTCCCGCACGATGGTGCCGTCCGGCTTCTCAACGAACTTGTCAGCCGTGGTGGGAACTATTTCCGTGAAGTATTTGTTTTTCTGAGCTGCAGCAGCTTTCATGTTTGAATGATAAGCGAATTCGTCCTGCATTTCCCGGGTGATCCCATACCGCTTGGCAACGTTCTCGGCGGTTACGCCCATGGACATGTAGACATCCGGTTTTTCCTTCGCCCAATCGGCCAGCGGCCGGGGCATATTGCCGCCCATGGGAACGATCGACATGGATTCGCAGCCGCCCGCCATGTTTACTTCGGACCAGCCTGCCTGGACCTTCAGGGCGGATATGGCTATCGCCTCAAGGCCGGATGAGCAGAAACGGTTTACTGTTGCGCCGGAAACTGAATCGGGGAATTTCGCTATCTGAAGGGCAACGCGGCCCAGGTTCAGTCCCTGCTCGGCTTCGGGGAAGGCGCATCCCAGCATGAAGTCGTCGATGGCGCTCCTGTCGAGCTTGATTCTGTCAACGGCGGCGTTCATGGCCTGGACGATGAGTTTCTCGGGTCTTGTTTGTGCCAGGGCACCCTTGCCGCGGCGGCAACCGGGTGTTCTTACTGCACTGACTATATAAGCATCTCTCATATGTTTCCTCCTGTATTCGGTTTAAATTGTTATATCATCAACGGCTTGCCGGTATTAAGAATATGCTCGGCCATCTTCTGGGTCTCTTCGGTCTTCCACAGGTCGACGAAAGCTTCCCGCTCGAGTTTGCAGAGATAATCTTCGGATACGAGCTGGCCCTGTCTGGCCTCGCCGCCGGACATACAGTAGGCGATCTTCTTGGCGATGAATTCCATGTGTTTCGGTATGTACCCGCCGTTACTCATGTTGAGCATTTCGGCCCAGATCATACCCTGGGCTTCCTGGCCCATGACCGGGTATTTTTTCTTCGCCGGGGGAGCATATCCGTCATCAATGCATCTTCAAGACTTCTTTCTTCGCTTCGCCGATGAGGTTGTCCTTGTTGAAGACGATCCTGTCGGTGGGCCTCAGGAAGCCGTTCTTGCGGGCTTCAGCAGCGGACATGCCGACTTTCGCCTGGGCCACGTTCATGAAGGCCGGGATGAAGTACGCCGCGTAGTCGGCGAGCTTTACGTTGCCCGGGATGGTATCCATGATACGCTGCCAGAGGTGGATCATGCCGCATCCGCCCGGAACGAGACCGGCGCCGATTTCAACAAGACCCATGTAGAGTTCGGCGTGCGCGACGATCTTGTCGGCCGCGAGGCAGAGTTCGCATCCGCCGCCCAGCGTCATGCCGTAAGGAGCGGCGACGACGGGAATAGGGGCGTATTTCATGCCCATGATGCCTTCGTGAACATTTTTGATGAAGCCGTCGATTTCGCTGAATTTTTTGGCTTTGGCAAGACCGAGCATGAAACCGAGGTCGCCGCCGGCTGAGAAGGCGCCCGGGAATCCCGGGCGCCTGGTTGCCGAAAACGATACCGCGGCCGTTCTCAGCCACGTATTCAGCTGCTACCTGCATGAAGTCGACCATGTTCTTGTTGATGGCGTTCATCTTGGTGTGGAATTCGATGTCGAAGATGCCGTCGCCCAGGTCGATGAGCGACGCGGAGTCGTTCCCCTTGACGAACTTCTTGTTCGCGCTGAAGGTTGACGAGGTTGATCGCCAGTGTCGCTGGTCTGGAACTTCTTTGTATTTCATGGTCTTGAGATCGTAGAACATCTTCTTGCCTTTCTCGATCTTGTAGAAGGTTTTGACTTTCTTGGTGAGCATCTTCTGGATTTTCTTCGGGATCTTCATCCCTTCTTTCTTCATGCGGTCCACGGACTTTTTAACGCCGATGGCGTCCCACATTTCAAAGGGACCCATTTCCCAGTTGTATCCCCATTTCATCGCGTTGTCGATCTCGACGATGGTGTCGGAAATTTCAGGGATCCTGTTGGCGGAGTAGATGAGCGCTGCCGGCCGTGAGCTTCCATGCGAACTGGGCGCCCTTGTCGGTGCCGTACATGATCGCGTGGCGCTTTTTCGGCCAGGGTCGTCTTCTTTTTCGCTGCCGCGAGGCAGGGGAAGTCGACCTTGTCAAATGTCATCGTATTCCATGGTCTTGTAGTCGAGGACCTTGTTGATCTTCTTCCAGTCGGGGGTGATTTCTTTTTTGTAGAAACCGCCGCTTGGTCTTGTTGCCGAGCCATTTCTTCTCAACCATCTTGCCGACGAAATCCGGCAGCTTGAGGCCGGCGCGGGACTCGTCTTTCGGGCAGCAGCTCGTAGCAGTTGTTCGCCACGTGCGAGAAGGTGTCAAGGCCGACGAGGTCAGCGGTCTTGAAGGACAGCGGTTTTCGGCATGCCGAAGGCGGGGCCGAACATCGCGTCGACTTCGGGAATGGTCATGTCCATTTCCTGCATTATCTGCATGGCGTGAAACCATGGAGTAGACGCCGATCCGGTTGCCGATAAAGTTGGGGGTGTCCTTCGCCCAGACGATTCCTTTGCCGAGGACCTTTTCACCGAATTCCGCCATGAACCTGCAGTAAGTCTTTCTTGGTTTCTTTGCCGGGGATGATTTCGAGCAGGTTCATGTAGCGCACCGGGTTGAAGAAGTGCGTTCCGAGGAAATTCTCTTTGAATGCCTTGCTCCGGCCCTGCGATATCTTATTCAGGGGAAGACCGGACGTGTTGGTGGCTATGATCGCGCCTTTTTTCATTATCTTTTCAATCTTGGCGAAGAGCTCCTGTTTGACCTTCAGGTTCTCAACGACCACTTCGACGATCCAGTCGCAATCTGCCAGCTTTTCGAAATCGTCTTCAAGGTTTCCGAGGGTGACAAGTTTCGAATCCTTCTCCTTGTCCATGAAAAGCCCGGGTTTTGCTTTCATAACGCCTTCAAATCCGGCCTTGACGATCCTGTTTCTCGCTTTCGGATTTTTCTTCTCTTCGTCTTTTAGATCGAATGGAACAATATCCAGTAGCAGTGTAGGAATGCCGGCGCTGGCACAGAGAGCGGCGATACCTCCACCCATTATGCCAGAGCCGATAACGGCTACTTTTTGGATCCTTCTAACCATAGAGACCTCCTGTTTAAGTCTGATATTTTTTTTGAATATATTTTTTTTGGGAGAAAAGCTATTATGAGGCTATTGCTATATAACAACGATTAAGTCTTTTCTCCGAATTTCCAGAACATGTTAAACTAAATAAATTTATGATTCAGTTAGGTCAATCATTATTTGGTTGTACAAAATGTCAATAGTTATAAAGGACCGAACTGAAAATGCCTGCAAAAAAGTTGTATTTTTACAGGTGAAAATAAGTGACAGCGCAGCGTGATGACCAGTGTGATGGCGCCATAATAAACGCCGACAGGCAGGCTGACGAAGGATAATCATAAGAAAAAAAGAGCGGGCACTGTTGTATTTTTAATATGCCTGTCAGTTCCTGCAACAGTAGGGCTGATTAATAGCCATCCCGTGCTTTAATTTTTAAAATCCGGCCATTATTTTAAGTTGACAACATGGCCATAAATTCAAAAATGGATAAGACAATACTGGCGCCGTACCCAAGTGGCTAAGGGAGAGGTCTGCAAAACCTTTATGCAGCGGTTCGAATCCGCTCGGCGCCTCATATCCCGCCCAGGTGGTGGAATTGGTAGACACAAGGGACTTAAAATCCCTTGAACTTTTTGTTCGTGAGGGTTCAAGTCCCTCCCTGGGCAATGGCGCGGGGGCCTTTAGATGGGGAATCTCATCTTGAGGTAATAATCAATATTTTTCATCAGGCTTACAAGCTTCGGCCGCAGAATATCAATCCCTTCCTGAATATTTGAAAAATAATGAAACAGACCGAGATCATCCGGTGAAATGAGACCCTCCCTTACCAGTCGGTCAAAATTGATGATGTCGCTCCAGAATTCTCGATCGTAGAGGAGAATCGGGATGTTGACTTTCTCCATTTTGCGCGTTTGCACCATTGTCAGCGTCTCGAAGAGTTCATCCATGGTCCCATAACCGCCCGGGAATACGATGATTGCCTTGGCATGGTACAGGAACCAGAGTTTTCTCATGAAAAAATAGTGAAATTTAAACATCAGTTCCGGGGTGATATATTTGTTGGGCGCCTGTTCGTAGGGGAGATCTATATTAAGGCCGATGCTCTGTTTGCCTGCACGGGTCGCTCCCAGGTTGGCGGCCTCCATGATGCCGGGTCCGCCGCCGGTGCAGATGTAAAAGGCCTGCCCTGTCTCGTGTTCGATTTCGGCGCTGAGATTGGCAAGGGCGAAGGCGAAGTCGGCGGCAGTGTTGTAATACCGTGCCGCCTTTTCGTCACCGCCGCCGTTCGGCTGAATCCGTGCGGAACCGAAAAATACGACCGTATGTTCGATATTCTTTTCCCGGAAGCGCTTTTCCGGCTCAAGGTATTCGCTCAGGATGCGGATGGATCTCGCTTCCCGCGAGTGCATGAAATCGGGATCGTCGAAGGCTGCCGCCAGCTTTTTTTCTTTCATTTGTATCTGCGTTTGCGTTTCATGTTGAAGATGGTGCCGTCGGTGTGCTCCGAGACTGATTGTGAGAGTATCTTTTCCTTGTCTATGAGGTCGATGGTGATGGCGTCCATGAAGTTGAGGATGACTTTAAGGCCCGCTCCTATGCCGCGGAGCGGAATTTCTTCACCGTTTAACCGCACCTTTATCTTGCTTTTTTCCGATTCGGTGGCGTAGCTGATTATCTGGTTCTGGTAGGTCGTTGTCCCTGCCTGCGGTGTCGAGTGGAGGATATTGAAAATATCGAGGCCCTTGCCGTGGTCGATGATGGTGGCGTCAAAAATATCCCGTGATATGGTATACCGGATGGTTATATCACGGCGGTCGTCGGCCTCGATCCTGCGGCGGAAGTTCTCGTTGGTTTTCATGGTTTCCTGCACGGCATTGGTGATCGCCTCATCCATGGAAAGCACGATTTCGTCTATATCATCCTGGGTATAGCTAATCTTGCGCAGGTCATCTATCAGATGCTCGATAACCTCCGGCACCACGGCCGTGTTGGCGGAATAACTGTTCAGGAAGTCTATGTCCAGGTTTTGATTGCTCATTCTATGAAAAACGTGTTTTTAACCAATCTGCTACACAATTAAAGTTTTATATAAAAAAATCAATTATTAATTTACCGCTATTATGGATTATAACAAATTTTATGCAATAAAGCAAATCATTTTAATGATTGTTGACCCGCTGAAGGCAGTACAATGCTACTCCGCCTTCAGTGGAGCCGCGATCGCTGGCTTTTGACTTTTGACGTAATTTAATATCCTCAATACCATAGTGTACGGAAACCCCGGCAGGTGACAATTTTTTTTGTTGCCATGAAAGCAGGTTGGGGCTCATATCTACAGTATCCGTAATTATCAATAAATCTTTCCCCAAGGACCCGTGTTTTTAATGAAAAAAATCATTCCAGCAATTATTGTCATAATTTTATCCGCAGGCTGCATACAGAAGAGATATACCGATGAAGCGGCCCTGCTTTCCATGGACATGAAACTGGACCGGAAAATCGGCCAGATGATCATGATGGCGGTGCCCGGCGGGGAAATGAACCCTTATGTAGAAATGATAATAAAACAATACCGTCCGGGCGGTGTGATTTTATTCGGATATAACCTCTCATCTTATAAAAATAATAAGAAATTTATAGAAGATATGCAGGAAGCTTCTTTAAAATATACCGGTGTCCCCCTTTTTGTGTCCATCGACCAGGAAGGGGGCAGGGTGGTGCGCATTGTCGGCGGCGTCACACAGTTTCCCGGAAACATGGCGGCCGGTGTCTGCGGCGATCAGGACCTGGCGTACCGGTGGGGGCGGTCTCTTGGATTACAGCTGCGCATGACCGGAATCAACATGAACCTTGCCCCCGCCCTTGACGTTAATAACAATCCGCAGAATCCGGTCATCAACACCCGCTCTTTTGGCAGCGATCCGCGCCTGGTGGCGGACCTGGGGGCCGCGTATATCAGGGGTCTTCAGGAGTCACGCTGCATCGCCGTGGGAAAACATTTTCCCGGCCATGGAGACACCAACAAGGACTCCCACCTCACCCTCCCGGTGATTCAGTATGACATGAAGCGACTCGAGCAGATCGAGCTGGTTCCCTTCAGGAAAGCCATCGGCGCCGGCGTTGAAGGAATCATGACGGCCCACATCGCCTATCCGCGTATCCTGGGAAACAATGACCCGGCCACGGTATCGAAAAAATTTTTAACCGGCATCCTGAGGGACGATTTCCGTTTTAAGGGCCTGGTCATTACCGACGATATGGAGATGCACGCCATCGCGCGAAGGCAGGATATCGGCGAGGCGGCGGTGCGTTCCATCCTTGCCGGCGCGGATATCATCCTCTTCAGCTCATGGGAGAAAAGCTTGCCGGCGATCGTGAACGCCATCATGAAGGCCCTTCGTGAAAAGAGAATAACTGAAGCCAGGATAAACGAGTCGGTGAACCGCATACTGGAGGCTAAAATCAGGTACGGCATCATGGTGCTGGAGAACAACCGGCCCCGTCCGGGACGTTTCGTTCTTGCGGAAAAGGATCGGAAAGCCCTTGATGATGCACAGCGTGTGAATGTAGAGCTTTCGCGGCGGGGCATCCTCAGTTTCGGCGGCCGGGACGGGGTATCCCCTGCCGCCGGGGTGACACGCGTCTTCATGACCGGGAACCGCGTCCTCCGCGGGGAGCTGTCACGGAATAAAGATAATGTTCTCATCAGCAGTCTGGGAGAGCTTGGCCGCTACAGGCCGGCGGCAGGGAAGAAGACTGTCTTCTTTCTGCACCTCTCCTCGGCGGACCCCGGCCTGGTCCGCAGCGCCGCAGCGCTGTGCGGCGTATCGGGCATACGCTTCGTACTGGTATCAAGCGGAAACCCCTTTCCCCTCACGGTGTCAGGAACCGTGCCGGCGGGGCTTCTCTCTTTTTCGGATACCGAGGAATCGGTGCGCCAGCTGGGTCGCTGTCTCAACGGCGAATTCCGTCCCGCAGCCGGCGGTTCCCTCCTGCTGGGTAATGAGAAGGGTAAATGACCGGCGGCATTTATATTCACGTTCCCTTCTGCAGAAGAAAATGCGATTACTGTGATTTTTATTCCGTGCCCGCGGACCTCTCCGCCGGGGACAGCATCATACCGGGAGCGTATATACGCAGGCTCGGGAATGAAATACGGGACAGGCTCCCCGCGGCAGGTTTTACGTCGGCTGACACGGTCTACTTCGGCGGCGGCACCCCGTCGCTCCTTTCGGCCGCCCAGGTAAAGGAGGTCCTGGACTGCGTTGGGGATCACTGCACGCTGGAGCCGGGCGCGGAGATAACACTGGAAATGAATCCCGGCGACCTGTCGGCTGAGGCCCTTGCCGGATTTCGGGATGCCGGCGTTAACCGCGCGGTCCTGGGGGTCCAGACGCTGTCGGAGCGGATCCACAGGCTCATAGGAAGGTCGGCGTCTCTATGCACGGCGCGCGACCTTGACATTTTTTTCAGCGTCCCCGGCATTGTGCAGTGCGCTGACCTCATCACCGGCGTTCCCACGCAGAGCGCGGCGGAGCTGGCCCGGGACATCGACCTGGTGGCGGGATATCGCCCCAAGCACATATCGGCCTATGTCCTGTCGGTCGAAAAAAAGACGCCGCTTTCCATGAGGCTCCATCTGGACGAGGGGACGGAAACGGAGCAGGCGTGCCTCTTCGAGGCGACCATGGACCGGCTGAAGGGACACGGGTACGAACATTACGAGATCTCGAACTATTCAATGCCGGGATTTGAATCAAGACACAACATGAAGTACTGGCGCTTCGAGCCCTACATCGGCTTCGGGCCGGGAGCCCATTCCTTCGTCCGCGGCGAGCGTTACTTCAACGCCATGACCGTAGACGATTATATCGCGGCGGAGCGCGCGGTCCTCGGCCATGATGCCAGGCGGCCCGGATCAGCCGTGGTGGAATACATCATGACAGGCCTTCGCCTGCTGAAGGGGGTGTCCCTCGGCGAAATGGAGGAGCGCCTTACCCTTCGTATTCCCGGCGCAGTCATGGAAAGGATCGGGAAGGCGGAAGCCGACGGCCTGGTCGTCCTGTCCGACCGGGATGGAGATCGCGTGATACGACTCACCCGGCGCGGCATCATGATCGCCGACAGGGTCATCTACGGGATCGTGGAGCCGCTGATATAAATTCATTCCCGCGTGGAGCGAAGCGGTTATGAGACTTGTTGAATTAGTTATTTTTTAATATGGGGTTTAAGGGGCGAAGCCCCTTAAAAAGCCCCCGCAGGGGTCCCTTTCAGTCAGGGTCGCGGATGATGAAATATTTCTTGTAGTTGTCGTGCATGCGGCGGTAGTATTCCTCGGCATTGGAATCGCCAACGGCGAGATAATAATAAGCGAGAAGCTGGCTCGCCCTGATGACGAAGGTGTTGAGGTCCCGACCGCGCAGGCCCCGGGTGATCTCATAATCGCCGATTTTCATGAGCTGAACGGCGATGTTCAGGTGCTGAATGTACTTGATGATATCGCTCTTGAGCTCCTTGTTGTTGTTCAGCACCATCTGGGTTATCTTTTCCTGGTCCAGCGTACCGGAGAGAAGAAAATATTTTTTTATGGACTGCATCGATGTGCTGAGGAGGGCCTTGTTGTAGCCGATTTTCAGGCGGTTCCGAAGCATCTCGTACGCATTGAGCCTCTGGTTGTCCGATTCGGGCATGATGCGGTTCTTGGTTTTGTAGAGCTTGAAAGCGACGGTTTCGATCTCCTTGCAGTCCGGGTCGGAAGTGATGACGGCCGAGAGTTTGTTGTAGTTATTCGGGTTCCGTTCGAGAATCTTGATGAACACTTCCACCCCCTTCATCGCCTCCGCGTAGATCTGCGGGGTGTTCGCCGAAAAATCCTTCATGGTAAGGCATTTCATGCCTTCGATGATGAGTGGCGACTGAGCCGTAATGACCAGGGCGTCCATGTCGGGCTGGAAGTCTTCGGAGGAGCGCCTTTTGTGCTGAGGCGGAAGGTGCTGCCGCCCGGTCTCATCGTCGGGTATGCTTGTGCGCGGCGGCTGTGCCGGCGCGGCCGGGGCCTTCGCGGCAGGTTTTTGCGGCAGATGCTCGTCGAACGTAAAAAGATCGTCGACCTCTTTGCTCTTTTTATTGTCTACCGGTTCATCTTCGAACAATGAGTCAAATTCATCAGTGGCCATTGAGCCCTTTCTCCATCCCTTCCGAGTGGGGCGGCCGGAACAGCGGTACATGTCCACTGTCAGTCCTGGCCGGATCGCCCCTGAGTCATTTTATTTCAATACACGGCAATTCCATTTTGTCAAGCCTGTTTTACACTGATGAAAAGGCAGTGAACACTGGTGCGGCATGTGTCACCAAAAATGTTCATACTGCAGATCGATGATTGCACCAATCGGACGAGCGGAAGGGTTCCCGCCACTAATATTTATCTTGATTAATTACAGCGTGTGTGCGACATTTTGCCGACTGTAAATATTACCCTTTATGTATTTGCCGGAGCAGCAACATGAAAATCGCCAAGGCCGTTGTCATCACCCTGATCATTGTCATTACCGCCATATTTTCCTTCGACTATCACCTGAAGCGTCAGTTTGAAAAGTCAGTTGACGATCCTGATGGAACCGTCACGGTAAAGGGGATTTCCGGCACGGCAACCATACGCCGTGATAAGCTCGGCGTCCCCTATATAGAAGCGAAAAACGAGGAGGACCTGTTCTTCGCCACCGGCTACGCCGTAGCCTCTGACCGCCTCTGGCAGATAACGGTCATGAAGATGATCATGCAGGGAAGGCTTTCCGAGATCATCGGGGAGGAGGGTGTCAAGCTTGATATTTTCATGAGGACCCTGGGCGCCGGCCCCGCGGTAGACGAGGCGATGAAGAAAATGGATCCCCGTTCCCTGGCAGTGTTTGAAAGCTTTGCACGGGGCGTTAACGCGTACCTTGAAACGCACAGCCATCTGCCGGTCGAGTTTTCACTGACCGGCTACCGGCCGGAAAAGTGGCAGCCCCGTGACTGCATATTTATAAGTGTCATCATGAGCCTCGGTTTGTCGTATAACATGACCGAGGAGCTGGATTTTCTGAACCTGGCGAGCAGGGTGGGATACGAGCGGGCCGCCTGGCTCGTTCCCGTGTATCCCGACGAGGATATTCCCTTGGAGGAGGCGAAAAAACTGGCTGCCATAAATCCGCGCGAGCTCAACAGCCTGGCGGTGCAATGGGACGGCATGCGCCGGGAACTCCATCGCCGCCTGTCATATAACCTGCCGGCGTCCAACAACTGGGCCCTTGCCGGGACCAGGACGAAGAGCGGGCGTCCCATCGTATGCAACGACACGCACCTTGAGCTGATGGTGCCCAATGCCTGGATGATGATCCACCAGAAGTGCCCGACCTACGAGGCGGCCGGCGTGACGGCGCCCGGCATCCCCTTCGTGGTCCTCGGCTACAACGGATCCATTGCCTGGGGCGTCACCATGGTCATGGCGGACAACCAGGACATCTTCGTGGAAAAACTGAAAACTGAAAACGGCGTGACGAGCTACCTGTACCGGGGCCAGTGGCTTCCGGTCAAGACACGCAGGGAGGAATTCAGGGTCCGGGACGGCAAAACCGTGGTCAGGGAAATCGCGTCGACCCAGCACGGGCCTCTACTGAATGACGCCCTGGCGTCGATCCCCTTTCCGTCCGACAATTCCATGCTACCCCTCCCGATCAAGACTTCCTACGGACTCGCCCTGTCCTGGGCCACCGGCGATATCGTCAAAACGTTGAATGGGTTCATGGAACTGGGCAGGGTGAAGAGCCTGGCGGGTGTCCGGCCAGCCCTGATGAATGTAGAGAGCATGTACCTGAACTTTGTCTACGGCGACCGCGACGGCATCGGCTGGCAGGTCTCGGGCAAATACCCGGTGCGGAAAAAGGGGACCGGGCAGCTCCCGTCTCCCGGGTGGGACGGCGACTACGACTGGAACGGCTCTGTGCCGATGGAGAAAAACCCCTATTCCGAGAACCCTGCGGCCGGGTTCCTTCTTACGGCGAACCAGCGGACCGTGGACAAGAAGTATCCCTATCACCTGACATCGAGCTGGTACACCCCGGAGCGGGCCGAGCGGATCAACCATGTCCTGGGACAGATGCAGAAGGCCACTGCCGGTGACATGATGAAGCTCCAGTTTGACCGCTATTCCCTCATGGCGAAGAAGGTCCAGGACCTTCTCTTCAGGGGAAATTCGGCAGCGAAGGTCCGGCGCGCCATCGACGCCCTCGGGGAGGAAAAAGCCGGAAATGCGCGGGAGGCGCTGGAATTCCTGAAGCCGGAGCGCTTCAACGCCGTCATGGACGAGAACTCTGCCTCTGCCGCGGTGCTGGGGGCCTTCCTCCACTGTTCGCTGAGGGATATCTTCCTCGATGAACTGGGGCCGGACAACGGCCTCGTATGGGAGGCATTCATTTCCGCGACGCTTACGAAATATCCGGCACCCCAGGACCATCTCCTGGGCAGGGAGGATTCGCCCTTCTGGGATGATGTGAAAACGCCGCTGAGAGAAAACAAGTGGGACATCCTTGCCCGGTCGCTGAACAACGCCATAGTCCTGTGCGAAGAGCGCCTGGGCGGCAACCGCGGTAAATGGCAGTGGGGCAGGCTCCACACCTACCACTGGCAGCATGAGGTTTCCAAGAGTCTTCCCGTCTTCCATGACTTTTTCAACCGCGGGCCCTATCCTGCCGGGGGCGACAACCACACGGTCAACGTGGCCACGTGCACGTACGGGAAGAGTTTCGAGGTTATCGAGATCCCGGCCATGCGCCTGGTCGTTGATTTCAGCCGTACGGAGCCGGCCTTCCTTGTTCACGTGCCGGGGCAGTCGGGCAATCCCTCGAGCGAACATTATGGCGATATGCTTCCCTACTGGCTGACCGGGAAGAATCATCCGCTTCCTTTTGGCAGGAAGGCGGTGGAGGAACAGTACAAGGATGTGCTGATCATGAAGCCGGGAAAGAGGTAATATCCGGTCGAGGTATAGTGCTCTGTGCCCCTATAGTGCAACGCTGCTGCATAGAGACATTATTTTTTCACTGAGGCTGTCATCGACTGTTATCCTTTCAGCAATACGGCCCGGCACGGTGGAATATAATTCCATGCGATCCCCCTTCGTGGGATGCGTGAAGCTCATATGGATCGCGTGGAGGCAGATGGATCCGTCAGAAAGCTTTTCCGTTGATCCATACGTTTCGTCTCCAACAATGGGAAGTCCCCGCATGGATAGCTGGGCCCTGATCTGGTGCTTTCTGCCGGTGAGGAGATGGACCAGGAGGAGGGCGTAGCGGTCATTAGTACTCACTACATGGTATCGCAATTGAGCGGTTTTGACGTTCCTGCTGCCGCTGCCGGCCTTCTCCGAAAAGCCCCGTTTCCCGACCAGCTGATCTTCGCAGTGGACCCACGCGCTTTCATCAGTCAGCGTATTCTTTTCAACCAGGGCGATGTACATTTTGACAACGCTGCGGCCGGCGAATTCCCGGTGGAGCCGCTCCGCAGCCTTGGAGGTCCTGGCGAAGACCATGATGCCCGAAACCGGCTTGTCAATGCGGTGCACAAGACCGAGAAAGACCCTGCCCGGCTTGTTGTACTTTTCTTTAATATAATCCTTGACCCTTTCCAGGAGGGAAGGGTCTCCGCTGCTGTCCCCCTGCGAAAGGATCCCGGCTTCCTTTTCCACGGCCAGGAGGTGGTTGTCTTCGTATAATATTGATAATTTCATGACTGATGAACCCCCATGCCGCCCTGTTGACCTCACCCCGACTCTGGCGCGCCTTCTCCCACGGGAGAGGGCTATGGATAAAAAATCTTTTTTCTTCAGCAACCCCCTCTCCCTGCGGGAGAGGGGGACCGAGGGGGTGAGATCATAGAAATTTCTCATGTCCCCCAATAAACAGAGGCTGACAATTTATTGATAATGAATTGAAAATTATCAAAAATTTATTGACGCTTCAGGGCATTGTCAGTATTTTCTACATTAAATTATTCACTATATTTTATTCAAGGAGATTTCAATGAGAAAGTTTTATATCTTCTCTGCGGTTATGGCTCTGGTTATGGCGTTTGCTGTCTCCAACGTAATGGGGAACCCTGAAATCCAGAAGAAACACTCGGGCAAGAAAAAAGGCGACAAAGCAATCAATTGCGGATATTGCCACACAGCTAATAAAATAGAAAAGAAAAAGGGCCAGAATGTAAAAGCCCTTGAGAAGGCCCCGGCCTGTCTCGGACCCGGCTGCCATAAATAAAAAAAAACTTGTAATTTAGAGGGGTCGAACCATAGTTGCCATAGATTCTGCGCGAGCGTGGTGGAACTGGCAGACACGCTAGACTTAGGATCTAGTGCCGAAAGGCGTGGGGGTTCGATTCCCTTCGCTCGCAATTTATGCGGGAATAACTCAGTGGTAGAGTGCAACCTTGCCAAGGTTGAGGTCGCGGGTTCAAATCCCGTTTCCCGCTCAGAGAAGCCACCCGTAACTTGCAAAAATTATGGGTGGCTTTTTTATTATTAAGTGCCGAAGAAACGCTCCTCGTTTTTTATAGTATACAATCTGAACAAAGTGTAAAAAAATGTTTGACTCAAAAGTCATTGGTAAAATATTTGATACATTCCAGCCGAATTGTACGGCCTTAGTATCATTATAGAATATTATACTTTAATATGAATTATGCAAGAGGAACCTCATGCTGAACATCACCGAGAAAAAACTTGAAAATGCGACAATGGAGCTGCAGATAAGCGTTCCTGTTGAAAAAGTTGAATTGGAATACAAGGCCGTTTTCGATAAATTTAAGAATTTCGTGAAGATAGACGGCTTCAGGAAAGGCAAGGCTCCCCTGAACATGGTAGAGGCTCGGTACCAGAAGGAAGCTGACCAGGAAGTGGCGGAGAACTTATTGAAATCGGTGTTCCTCGAAGCAGTCCAGGAGAAGCAGTATACACCGATCGCCTATCCCCGGTATGAATTCGACCGGATTTCCCGGCAGGAGCCCTTTTCATTCAAGGCCACCTTCGAGGTCCCTCCAACGGTCGAGCTCGGCAAATACAAGGGATTGTCGGCGGATGAGCAGGTATGCGAGATTGTCGACGATGACGTCCAGTCGGAAATTACAGCCATGCGGGAGCGCATGGCAAAAATCGAAAAAAAAGAGGATGGCGCCCTTGTACAGAACGGAGACATGGTCAAGATAAAGGTGAAACGGGTCGATGACGTGGCCGCGTCCGAACGAGACAGCGTTGAATTCAAGGAATACCAGATCGTCGTGGGAAGGAGCAAGGACGAATCGGCCCTGGATAAGCATGTCGCCGGCATGAAGGTAAACGAAGAGAAGGAAGTCGAAGTCAAGTATCCCAAGGACTATTACCTCACGGACCTGGCCGGTCAGAAAGTCAAGTACCTTGTCGTCGTTACAGAAATAGACTCCATGGAGCTGCCGGCCCTTGACGGTGAATTTGCCAAGAAAATGGGCTACGAGACCATCGAGGAATACCAGGCCAAGACCAGGGAGTACCTCGATAAATATATAACGGAAAAAACAAAGGGCGACGCCAAGGCCCAGATACTCAAACAGATTGTGGAAGACAGCACATACGATCTTCCTGAATCGATGATACAGAACGAAATGAACCGCCTCTTCAAGAGAACATGCGAGAGTGTGGGGTACTATTCCGATAACCTTGATGAATTCGCCTCCATGATGGGCATCGAGCCTGACGCATTCAGGAGCAAGCTCCACGAGGAAGCGACCCAGACGATTAAAACGACCCTTGCCCTGTCCGAGATCGCCAGGAAGGAGGAGATGAAGGTCGATGAAAACCGCTACAAAGAAGTAGTGGAGAATATCGCCAAGCGCAACAACAAGACCGTGGAGGAGATCGAGAAAATCATCACCGAAAACGATTCCCGTGACAACATCGAGACGGAGCTTCTCCTGGACGGTGCGATGGAATTCATTTATGAGAACGCCAAGGTTAAAAAGCTGAAACCGATATCTTTTGAGGAATTCGCCCGGACCAGGGGCAGGAGATAAACGAAATAAAAAAGGCAGCGACTTTTTGTATGCAGTCGGACTATGCCAGTTATCAGCAAGGCCGCTGCATGATGGATTTATTAGTGCAATAATGTGTTCAATGGGCGGTTAAAGGCATTAAAATCAAATATGGTATTCAGAATTTTTCCTCGTTTCACACGTCGAAATGACCATCCGGGACTCGTTATTTTAACAATACGGGAAAGCGTTCAAAAAAAACTTATCGGACGGTGTTTTTAGGATAAGCGGGAGATTAATTACTTGATATATGTCTCATTTTAATATATCTTATTTATCTGAATGTATACTGATAGATAAAAATGGATACTTGGAATCCGATTGTTCTGCCGAAACTATTAATAATAAAATTAATGAAAAGTTGTAATGTTTTAGTGGATTCTAAACCATTTATTGTATATATTCTGAGAAGTGATTATGCCTTGAACATGAGGCGGGCATAATAAAAACGTTAGAGGTGTTAATAACATGAGTCTGGTTCCCTTTGTTATAGAGCAAACGAGCCGCGGTGAACGGTCCTATGATATATATTCCCGGCTGTTGAAAGACAGGATCATATTTCTCGGCGAGGGCATCGATGACCACATATCGAGCCTGGTCATAGCGCAGATGCTGTTCCTCGAGGCGGAAGATCCGGACAAGGACATTTTCCTGTACATCAACTCACCCGGCGGCGTAGTCACCTCCGGCCTGGCCATATACGATACCATGCAGTATATCAAGCCCGACGTTGCCACCATCTGTATCGGCCAGGCGGCATCCATGGGTTCACTCCTGCTTTCCGCAGGGGCTAAGGGAAAGCGCTCGGCGCTGCCCAACTCGAGGATCATGATTCACCAGCCCGCGGGCGGGTTCCAGGGCCAGGCGTCGGACATCGAGATCCAGGCCAAGGAAATCATCAAGGTCAAGAAACGGCTGAACGAGATATATTCGCGGCATACCGGTCAGGCCGTCGAAAAGGTTGAAAAAGACGTCGACCGCGATTATTTCATGTCTCCCAAGGAGGCCATGGAATACGGCCTCATCGATAAAGTAATCGAAAGAAGTAAATAGAAAGGAGATCCTATGTCCTCTAAAAAGAAAGAAGAATCGGCGCGGCTCAATTGTTCCTTTTGCGGCAAGAGCCAGGATATCGTGAAAAAACTGGTTGCCGGTCCCGATGTCTACATATGCGACGAATGCATAGAGCTGTGCAATGAGATCGTCGCCGAGGACCGCAGTAAATCCTTTGAGGAGGATTTCCATAACCTGCCGAAGCCGAAGGAAATAAAGGATATCCTCGACAAGTACGTCATTGACCAGGACGAGGCAAAGAAGATCCTTTCCGTCGCGGTGTATAACCACTACAAGCGGATTTATTCCAACAAGAATTTAAAAAAGAACGACGTCGAACTTGACAAGAGCAATATCCTTCTGGCCGGGCCTACCGGCTCGGGCAAGACGCTCCTTGCGCAGACCCTGGCCCGCATCCTCCAGGTGCCCTTCGCCATTGCGGACGCCACCTCCCTCACGGAAGCAGGCTATGTCGGAGAGGACGTTGAGAACATCCTCCTCCGGCTGATCCAGAATGCCGACGGGGATGTGAAAAAGGCCGAGATCGGCATTGTCTACATCGATGAAATCGACAAGATATCGAAGAAGTCCGACAACCCCTCCATTACACGGGACGTGTCCGGGGAGGGCGTTCAGCAGGCGCTCCTTAAGATCATCGAGGGCACCATCGCCAACGTGCCGCCCCAGGGGGGGCGGAAGCACCCGCACCAGGAGTTCATTTCGATCAACACGACCAATATTCTCTTCATCTGCGGCGGCGCTTTCGTGGGCCTCGACAAGATCGTGGAGCGGAGGATCGGGAACAAGCTCCTGGGCTTCGGAGCGGACATCAAGTCGCGAAAAGAGGAGGCCGGCGAGAACGAACTGCGGCACCTGATCCCCGAGGACCTGATAAAGTACGGCCTCATACCGGAATTTGTCGGCCGTCTCCCGGTCCTCGCCGTCCTTGATGAGCTCTCGCGGAATGCCCTGATCAGGATACTCACGGAGCCGATGAACGCCTTCACCAAGCAGTACAAGAAGATTTTCTCCTTCGAGGAGGTAGATCTGGAATTCTCCGAGGGCGCCATCGAGGAGATAGCCATACAGTCCATGGTCCGCGAGTCCGGCGCGCGGGGCCTCCGGGCGGTCCTCGAGAAGCTTATGCTCGACCTGATGTTCGACATACCGTCGATGAATAATATCGCTAAGATCATCATCACGCGTGAAATGGTTACCGGGAGCAAGGGCCCGGAAATAGTTTACCGCGAGGAGGAAAAAACCGCCTGAAACAATGGGTGATGCTGTTGTAACGAACAGTGTGTTTTTTGTATCTTTTTAATAACGGATATTTCTAATTTATCATAACGTGTCATTGCGCCCCGGAAACGGGGCGCAACGCACCCATGAAGGTCACCATGAGAAAAACGATAGATTTCACAACCAATTACCCTCTCCTTCCCCTTCGAGACGTAGTTGTGTTTCCCCATATGGTCATCCCGCTTTTCGTCGGGAGAGAAAAATCGGTCAAGGCCCTCGACAATGCCATGAAAGGCGACCGCCTTATCGTCCTCGCGACGCAGCGAGACGCGCATGTTTCCGTGCCGGGAAAGGAAGATCTCTATGAAGTGGGCACCATCGCCGAGATACTGCAGCTGTTAAAACTCCCCGATGGAACCATCAAGGTCCTGGTGGAAGGCATAGCCAGGGTCTACCTTGCCGACTATATTACGAGCGATGATACCATCGCGGTAACAATCCGGGACATCGAGCGGGAAGTGGAGGGCGGAGCTGATGCGCAGGCGCTCAAGAAGACGCTCCTGGAAGCATTCGAGAAATACATAAAGCTGAATAAAAAAGTGCCCAAGGAGGCCTTTACCTCGGCCGAGAGCATCGACGACCTGTCGCACCTCTCCGATGTGATCGCTTCCCACGTGGAAATGAAGATCGCCTACAAGCAGTCGATCCTCGATATCGGCAACCCGGCGGACCGGATCCAGAAGTTGATCGAGTTCATCAACGGCGAGATCGAGGTCATGTACATCGAGAAGAAGATCCAGGGCCAGGTCCGCAAGCAGATGGAAAAGACCCAGAAGGAGTACTACCTGAACGAGCAGATGAAGGTCATCAAGAAGGAGCTCGGCCAGGGGGACGGCGAAGTCGATGAGATCGAGGAGCTGAAGAAATCGATAGAAGAAACCAGGATGAGCGAAGAGGCGCGGACCAAGGCTATGCAGGAGGTCAAGCGGCTGGAGAAGATGCCGCCCATGTCCGCCGAGTCAGCGGTCGTACGCAATTATATTGAATGGCTCCGGGACGTTCCCTGGCACAAGAAGACAAAGGACAACCGCGATATCGAGCTGGCCATGCAGATCCTCAACGAGGACCACTATGGTCTCGAGGACGTGAAGGAGCGTATCATCGAATACATCGCCGTCCGGCAGCTGTCGAAGAAGCTGAAGGGGCCGATCCTCTGCTTTGTGGGCCCTCCGGGAGTCGGCAAGACGTCGCTGGGAAAATCAGTGGCACGGGCTCTGGGCAGGAACTTCGTGCGGATGTCCCTCGGCGGCGTGCGTGACGAGGCCGAGATACGGGGCCACCGCCGCACCTACGTGGGCGCGCTCCCCGGCAGGATCGTCCAGCTCATGAAAAAGGCAGGCACGGTCAACCCCCTCATCCTGCTGGACGAGGTAGACAAAATGTCGATGGATTTCCGCGGCGACCCGTCATCGGCGCTGCTGGAGGTTCTCGATCCGGAACAGAACAATTCCTTCGTAGACCACTACATGGAGGTGAATTACGACCTGAGCCAGGTCATGTTCATCACCACGGCGAACGTGCAGCACAAGATACCGGCGCCGCTCCTGGACCGGATGGAAATCATCGAGATATCCAGCTACACCGAGCCGGAAAAGCTCAATATAGCGATCAATTTCCTTCTCGCCAAGCAGATCGAGGAGAACGGCCTCCAGAGGGAAAACATCGAGTTCTCGGAGGATTCGATGCTCTACACAATACGGCACTATACGCGAGAGGCCGGCGTCCGCAGCCTCGAGCGGGTCATAGCCAAGGTGTGCCGCAAGGTCGCCCGGGAGGTTGTGCTCCACGGGAACGAGTATAAAAGGGTCGTCAACGAGGAGATCCTTCACCAGTACCTGGGCCCCACCAAGTTCAAGTACGGCATCAAGGAAGTGCATAGCGAGATCGGCCTGGCAAACGGCCTGGCATGGACCGAGGTCGGCGGGGACATCCTCAACATAGAGGCGTCCCTCATAAAGGGGAAAGGGAAGCTCACCCTTACCGGCAAGCTGGGCGAAGTCATGCAGGAATCGGCCCAGGCTGCCTTCACCTACGTAAAGGCGAACCAGCAGTTCTTCAATGTCAATGACGAGTACATGCGCAACAGGGACATCCACCTCCACGTGCCGGAAGGGGCCATTCCCAAGGACGGACCCTCCGCCGGCATAACCATGGCTGTCGTGATGGCTTCCCTCCTGTCCGGGATACCGGTTCACTGTGACGTGGCCATGACCGGCGAGATCACCCTGCGGGGCAAGGTGCTCCCCATCGGCGGTCTTAAAGAGAAGATCCTTGCCGCGCACCGGGCCGACATCAAGCACGTCATCATTCCCCAGGAAAACGAGAAAGACCTGGAGAAGATACCGGAATATGTGAAGGAAAAAATGATCTTCCACCCCGTCAGTTCCATGGAGGAAGTCCTGTTCCTCGCCCTGGAAAGCCCGGAAAAGTTCTTCAAGGACGAGAAGAAGACCAGGATCCTGTACGATCGCTGGAAAGGGGCCCTCGGTGAATGGAAGATCGACATAACCGGATACGGACACTGAGACAACCGTCAAGATGTAGAAGAATCAATGATGAATTAGTATAAATCGGGCCTTCTGCTAACCTGGGGTTTAAACCCCAGGTTAGCAGAAGGCCTTTTTGTTTACACCATGTCTCATAACCTGCCCGTATCCCGGTCAACAACCTCTCAGGGAATAAAAAATTAAGAACTTTCTCATACAGCTCCCTGTCTCACAGACAAATAGAAACAAGGAGCTGCCGTTATGAAAAAGATATTATTATTCACAGTGTTATCATGCTTCATCATATCAATGGGTATCCGCGCCGGCGGTGAACCTGCCGATACCCTGACAGTCTCAGGCCCCTACACACACAAAAACATCTCGATTTTTCTTGTTCATGGTAAAAACGCCATAGACGCGGAGAAATTCCTCACCCTGGAAGAGGCCATGGACATGAAAAAAGTCACGGTCCACGAGACGGAAAACGTGAACCAGCTGTCCATCACCAACAGCTCGAATTTCAATATCTTCATCATGTCCGGAGACATAGTGAAAGGCGGAAAACAGGACCGGGTGATTCAGTACAATTACATCGTGCCGCCGGGAATAAACCGGATGCCCGTGTCGTCCTTCTGTGTCGAAAGCGGCCGATGGGAAAAACGCGGCAACGAGAATTCGGATCGCTTCAGCTCGTCCCGGGAGATGATCGCATCCAAAGAATTGAAAAAGAGCGTGAAAAAGGACAAGTCACAGTCCCAGGTCTGGTCAAAGGTCGCTGAAATGCAGACCGATCTGGAGAAGAACCTCGGGGCGCCGGTGAAGGGGCAGTCGGAATCGAGCCTCCAGCTCACCCTTGAGCATGGTAAAGTCAGGGAGGCGCAGCAGGAATACACACGGGCGCTGGAAAAGATCATGAAGGATAAAAATGACGTCATCGGATATTCATGCGTTATTAACGGGAAAATTAACAGCGCCGAGGTCTTCGCGTCAAGCGTCCTCTTTAAGAAGCTCTGGCCCAAACTGCTGAAATCGAGCATCATCGAAGCAGTGGCCGTGTCAGGAACCGGCGGGACATACAAGCCTGGGACCGCTGCCGAGGTGAAGCAATTCATCGCAGATTCGGAAAAAGCAGGGACTGTTGCAGCCCAGGACGTTAACCGGAGAACAAAGATCGTTGAAAGGGAAGCAGACGATAGGCTTTACTATGAAACACGGGACGCCGACAACAAGGGACAGTGGATCAATAAGTCATATTTGATGAAATGATAACGCAATTGAAGGCGAGGTCTCGAGACCTCGCCTTCAATTGCGCCCGAACAGAACCACCATCCTGTTCGAATTCTCCTCGTAGGGCTCTGACAGGAAATTCGCGAAAATATTTTTTACCCTGAATCCCGCCGCTGAAATGAACCGGGTGATTTCCCCGGTGGTGAAGCACCTCATGACATGTCGATCGCGGACGTTCTTCATGCCGTCGGGACCGTCGATGGTATAGCGGTAGTTGACCTCCACGACGGTTTTAAATGTGTCATCCCGGAGCTTGAATCCGCGCTCTCGCTTGATTGATGATCCCCCGTGGCTGGTCGTCGATACCGGGCCGATTTCCTTTTCCCGGATTTTCAGGATGGGCGGGGAGTTCCATATCTCGAGAATGCCCAGGCCGCCCGGCCTGAGGGCCCTGTGAATTTTCATGAGCATGGCCTCGATTTCCCCGTCATGGATGAGGTAGTTGAAAGAGCCGAAGAGGGAGGTGACCATGTCGAAGGCGCTGTCATATTCGATTTCGGACATGCTGGAACGGATGAATTCAATTCCCTCCGGGAACCGTTCCCGTGCCTGGGCCAGCATGTCGGCGCTGATATCGATCCCCGTGCACCGGATGCCCTGCATCGCGAGGAGTCCCAGGTGCTCGCCGCTGCCGCAGCCCAGGTCGAGGAGCGCCGGATATTCCCTGTTTCTAAGAAGGGCGGTTATGAAGGACACGTCATTCCGTATGTCGCGGTGATTGTTCTCTATGGCGAAGTAGTGTTCCGCCAGTTCATGGTAGAGCTTCATTGGGCATGGTCGAACTTTTCTTTGAATTTCTTCCGCACCAGTTTCTCGATGTCCTCCGTGTCCTCCAGGGTGAGAAGCGACCTGACCAGCTCTTCGCACTCGCGTATGGAGACAGAGCGGATGATCTTCTTTACCTGGTGCATGTACACGGGGCTCATGGAAAGGTGCCGGAAGCCGAGCCCCAGGAGCACCATGGTGTACTGCGGCTCGCCGGCCATCTCGCCGCATATCGAAAGCTGAGTTGAATTGCTGTTTGCCGTGTCGGCCACCTGCTTGAGAAAGCGCAGCACGGAAAGGTTGAGGGGATTGTACAGGTATGCGATCTTCTCGCTGATGCGGTCCACGGCGAGAAGGTACTGGACCAGGTCGTTGGTCCCGACGGAGAAGAAATCGGCGTACTTGGCCAGGATGTCGGCGTAGACCACCGCCGAGGGGACCTCTATCATGAGGCCGATCTTGATTTTCTCGTCGAAGGGTATTTTGTCGCGCCGGAGTTCGTCCATGATCTCAAAGGTGATTTTCTTCGCCCGCTTGAATTCCTCGATGGCTGTTATCATCGGGAACATCAGCTTCAGGCTGCCGAAGGCGCTCGCCCTGAGAATGGCGCGCAGCTGGATCCGGAACAGTTCCTCGTTCTCAAGGCTGAAGCGTATCGCCCGGCACCCCAGGAAGGGGTTCCGCTCCTTGTAGTGGTTCGTGTAGGCGTAGACCTTGTCGGCGCCCACGTCGATGGTCCGGATCGTCACCGGCAGGGGTTTGAAGTACTCGACGACGCGCTTGTACTCCTGGAACTGCTTCTCCTCGTCAGGCAGCGACTGGTCCATGAAGAGGAACTCGGAGCGGAACAGGCCGATGCCCTGGGCGCCGTGGTCCTTGATGATCTTCATCTCTTCCGGGTATCTCGATGTTGCCGTATATGAATACATCTTCCGATCGAGGGTCTTGGACGGCAGGGTGGTCAGCTTGGCAAGCTCCAGCTCGAGCTCTTCGAACTCTTCCTCGTACTGCCGGTACTCGGCTATTTCCTCGGGCGTCGGGTCGATGATGATGCGGCCATGGATGGCGTCCAGGATAACCGTGTCGCCGTTTTTGACCATCGAGGTTGCGTTTATTGTCCCCACGATCGCCGGGATCTCCAGGGCGCGCGCCATGATCGCCGTGTGGGAAGTGCGGCCGCCGCGGTCGGTGACGAAGGCCAGGATGCGCTCCTTGTTCATCAGCGCCGTTTCCGACGGCGTGAGGTCCTGGGCGAACACGATGACCTCCTCGGTGATGTCCTGGAGCGAGGAAGTCTCTGTTTTCTGGAGGTTGGAAATGATGCGCTTGTTGATGTCCGAAATGTCAATGATCCGGTCGCGCAGGTAGTCGTCCTTTATCGTCGAGAGGCTGTTCATCAGCTCCAGGGAGATATCATTGATGGCCCATTCGGCGTTGCGGCGCTGTTCAATGATTGACTTGCGGTACTTTTCCTCCAGGAGTGGGTCGTCAAGCACCATGATGTGGCTGGTGAAGATGTCAGCCATGTCATGGGAGAGACTATTGGCGATCTGCTCCTGTATTGACTTGAGCTCTTCTTTGGTCTTCTCGATGGCGCTTTCCAGCCGGGAGATTTCATAGGTGACCTCTTCTTCCCGGATGGTGTATTTCTGGATGAGTATCGTGTCACCATGATACACATAGGCCTTGCCTATGCGTATTCCCGGTGATGCGATAATGCCTTTTTCTATTGTCTTTGACATAATTTTGCATTTAAGTACTATAATTCCCCAGCTCTGGCAGGTGAAATTTTTCATAGATATACGTTTTTAACCCTGTCAAGCCTTTTAGCCTTTTCCCGCGGTTGACCGGAGTCAGCCCTAGGGATAAAACGCCGGCACGTTGAGTCCCGTGGTTTCATCGAATCCGAGCATGAGATTGGCGCACTGGACGGCATTGCCCGCCTGTCCCTTTACCAGGTTGTCTATGGCGGAAACGACCAGCAGCTTTCCCGTGCGTTCATCCACCATGGGGCGGATGATGCAGCGGTTCGATCCCCGCACGTCCGCCGTGTTGATCGACTTGTCGGTGATGACGATGAAGGGCTTGTCGCGGTAATAGTCACGGTACAGTTTCATAACAGATGCCGTGTCGTGGCCCTTCTGTATGTCAAGGTAGCTGGTGATGAGAATGCCCCTGTTGAGGGGGACCACCTGGGGCACGAAGAGTATCCTGATGACGGCCCCGCGGCCGTCGTTCAGCACGTTTTCCACTTCCACCAGGTGCTGGTGCTTCCCCTCGCGGTAGGTGTTGACGTTCTCGTGACGCTGGGGATAGAGGTTCGCCTCGCCGGAGCTTTTGCCGGCGCCGGAAACGCCGCTCTTGCCGTCGCATATGATGGTGCCGGAGGAAACAATGCCCGATTCCACCGCGGGGAGGAGCCCCAGGGTCATGCAGATGGCGAAGCACCCGCTGTTGCCGACGATGCGGGCGTTTTTGATTCTGTCCCCGTACTTCTCAGGCAGGCCGTACACGGTGTCAGGCAGCCTCTCCGGCGCGAGGTGTCTGTCTTCCATGCCGCGGTTCCTCGCATACACGGAATAGTCCTCAACGCTGTGAAATCGGAAATCGCCGCTGAAGTCAATAACGCGGATGCCTCGATTGAAGAATTCGTTTATCATGGCCATGCCGGCGCGGTCAGGCGTGGAGAAGAAGGCAATGTCGACGCCGTCGTACTCGATTTCTTCCGGGGTCTGCACCGGCAGGTCGCAGAAGCCCCTCAGGTGAGGATAGACCTCGCTTATCGGTCTGCCGGCGTCCTTGCGCGCGACCAGCTGCCTGATCTTCATTCCCGGGTGGCGGAGAAGGATCTCGATGAGTCCCAGACCCCCGAAGCCGGTGGCCCCGATGATGGATGCCTGTTTCATGGCTGCTACCCCCACTGATGCAATCATCAACGAAGGGCGTCCCGCGCCGGACGCCGTTCATTAATAAAAAAGAGCATCTAGTTGCATGGCCGATTTTGTAAAGAGATTTTTTAATAATTAATGACCGGAAGGATTTTTGAAAAACCAGTATCCCCCATGTATGGTTGAAACAAGCCATCCGATCATGCCGAGGGATGCCCCTGTTTCGATAAGGGCCCTCTGTGAAGGCACGGTCAGGGCTATAAAGCTCAGGGCGGTAGAAATGGCATAGAGGACAGCAAGAAGGAGCCCCCGTGATTTTTTGAAATACAGGGCATAGTAAAATGTAAGCATAATTCCTGCCGCCGTTATAGTGCCGCTTTTTACATTCGTTGAAATGATGAGTTTCGTCAAAACAGCCGGATCGATTTTGGAAAGATCGGTATAGGCAGTCAGCGCAAGGAGCTGGACGTTTTCATAGGCGTCAGCCGCGATGATGACCGCGGAGAGGCATATGCCGGCAGACAGGAGTGCCGTGCCGAACCGCGGGCGCCGCCCTGATTCGGCTAGAAGGCGGTCAATGAACAGGAAGAGAGATCCGATAAACAGGGGATAGCACACCAGGAATATATAGTCATACGTATTGGTCATGTCCATGGCGCGGCGCAGGCGGATGCCGATGCCGGTGCCCGGTTCGCCCAGAACCGATCTGACCTCCTCCGGGCTCCGAACCATCTCGAACCAGAATATTGCCTGGGTGAAGCCATTTTTGTTGGGATATTCGGCGGGCCGGGCGATTTCGCCTCCGCTCATGGCAATCATCAGGATCAGCGATGCGAAGGTGGCTATTCCTGCTATTAATACAAACAGGGCATACCTTCTGGTATTCATGGGCGCCTCGATGGATGTGTGTAAATGTGTTGACAGAGTTTAGAAATCAATACTCTTTCTTCATGAATCAGTCAATTCGAAAATATATAAAAATTTCTTGTGACCCAGAGGGAGCGTAAAGACACGGGAACAGTGAAATTCTTGAATCATATCCCGATACTATGAATTCTCTCGCAGAGACGCTGAGTCGCAGAGTTTTAATTTAAAAGGATATAACAATGAAAAAGCCGGAGCAGCATAAGAAGGCCAGGGTCGCCATAGCGGAGGCGAACTATGAATCGATGGATGCCGCGGTGCAGACCCTCATGGACCTCCTCGACAGGGGTGCCTGGCTGAAGAATCTCAAGGGGAAGAAGGTTTTTCTGAAGCCTAACCTGCTGGGCATGTTCCCCCTGGAAAACTGCGCCACCACCGATCCGTCCCTGGTAGCCGCCATGGTACGTCTGCTGCAGGGCGTCGGGGCAAGGGTCACCGTGGGGGACAATTGCGGCGTCGGCGGCTACGGTCTCAACCAGCGGGTGGCGCGTCATACCGGCGTCATGGACGCGGCCATGGGGACCTATAAAAACGTGGCCCAGGCGACGAAACTCGTTAAGCTCAATTCCCGGTACCTGGATTCCCTGGTGGTATCCAAGGACATGCTGGAAGCCGATGTGCTGATAAACCTGCCGAAGATGAAGACCCATTCCCTTACCATCGTCACCGGCGCGGTGAAGAACATGTTCGGCCTTATCTCCGGAGCGGGGAAGGGAAAGTCCCATGCAGCCGCCCCCGCAGCGGGGGACTTCGGCAGGATACTGGCCGAGATTTTCTCCATCCGACCCCCGGACCTGACCGTCATGGATGCGGTCATGGCCATGGAAGGGAACGGCCCCTCCGCCGGGAAGCCGAAATTTGTGGGAAAGGTCCTGGCGTCCGGCAATGCCGTCGCCCTTGACGCCGTCATGTGCCGTATCATGGGCATCAGGCCTGAGCTGGTCCATCATATACGGGATGCCTCGTCCTTGGGGCACGGTCCCATCGACGAGGCCTTGATCGAGGTGGTCGGAGCTATACCCGGTAACCTGAAATTCAGGCTGCCGGTAACGGTGAGCAGGCTCAGGCTGAGCCGTATCGTTAACAGCGGCTTTTTCGCGAGTTTGGTCCGGAGCAGGCTTGTCCTTGATGAGAAAAAATGCAAGAAATGCGGAATCTGCAAAAAGGAATGCCCTACCGGGGCGATGCGGATGGACGATTATCCCCTGATAGACCAGACGAAATGCATCAAGTGTCTCTGCTGCCAGGAGCTCTGCCCTGACGCGGCATGGAGCGTGAAGGGCCTCATGGGAAGGATGCAGGGCTATGGTTTCTGATAAATTGTCTTTGATAAAATAAGCCAGGTTCAGAAAAATTTTTATAAAGCAGTTGACATGTATATGATAATTAAGTATATTATAAAATAATAAAATACTATTGCAGAGGATTATCATGAAACGATTAGTACTGGCATTGACTATTATTGGAATTGCAGCCATTTACTCGAATCCTGACGCCCGCGCAAACCAGTGCTGTGGAGGTTCAGGACAGGGGTGGAAGAAATATGACAGGGCCAATGTTGAAACAAAAAAGGGCACGGTTTCGGATATCAAGACCTATGACCGTGGCGGCATTCATGTGACGCTGAAGACTGGTAAAGAGACCATTGATGTGCACCTGGGTCCCCCGTCTTATCTTGACAATAAGATAAAAATATCCAAAGGCGACATCATATCGGTCACGGGTTCGCGTGTAACCTATAATGGCGCGGCAGCCATAATTGCCCGTGAAGTGGAAAAAGGAGGTGTGAGGGTTCCGCTGAGGAAGGATGACGGGACTCCCCTCTGGTCCGGCCATGGAAACATGCACCCGTGAAGGGCTGGCGGCATACAATATCCTACTAACTTCAAAGTGTTTACCTCCATACCCGCTCAGGCGGGTATTTTTTTGTGTTCATGTCTTTTTCAACCATCAGCCGCAATTTTTTACTTTACTGATTCCTGATACATGTCTAATGGTTTACCTGGCCGGTGATATCACCGTTACGGAGAAACATTTTTGAAATATATCACGGATTTTCATATACACTCCCATTTTTCCGTGGCCACAAGCGGCAACCTGGTGCCGGAGCACCTGGAGTACTGGGCGCGGCTGAAAGGGATCGATGTGGTGGGCACCGGCGACTGCATCCATCCCGGATGGCTTGATGAGATCAAAGAGAAACTCGAGCCGGCGGACAACGGCCTTTACCGGCTTAAAAGCAATTACCGCCTGGAGGAGTCGCGCTTCCTGCCGGGAAAGAACATGCCCCGGGAAGTCTATTTCGTCCTCACCGGCGAAATCAGCAGCATCTATAAAAAGAACGGCAGGGTCCGCAAGGTGCACAACCTCTGCGTGTTTCCCGATATCGCCGCTGCCGAGAAGGTCCAGTCCCGCCTCGACCGGATGGGGAACATCAGGTCAGACGGGAGGCCGATCCTCGGCATTGATTCGAAGATAATCCTTGAAATGGTCCTCGAGTCTTCGGGGCAGTCCTTTCTCATTCCCTGCCATATCTGGACCCCCTGGTTTTCGGTTCTCGGGTCAAAGTCGGGATTCGACAGCATAGAGGAATGCTATGATGACCTGACGAAGCACATCTTCGCCCTGGAAACGGGCCTTTCCAGCGATCCGCCGATGAACCGCGCCTGCGGCTTCCTCGACCGCTTTACCCTGGTTTCGAACTCAGACGCCCACTCGCCGGAAAAGCTGGGCAGGGAGGCCAACATCTTCGACGCCGAGCTGGGATACGAAGCCATGCTCGATGCCCTGCGGGACGGGAATGGTTTCCTCGGAACAATAGAATTCTTTCCCCAGGAGGGCAAGTACCATTACGACGGGCACCGGAAGTGCGGCATCAAATGGGATCCCCTTGAAACGATGCGTAACCGGGGCATCTGCCCGGTGTGCGGGAAGCCGGTGACCCGGGGCGTCCTCTACCGCGTGGCGGAGCTGGCGGACCGGCAGGAGGCGGGCGGTCCGGCACAGGCTGCTTTCCATTCCATCACCCAGCTCCCGGACCTCCTGGCGGAGTTCCTGGGCCAGAAGAGCGCGAAATCGGGAAGGGTCACGAAGGAATATCATCGCCTGCTTGGCGCCCTGGGATCGGAATTTTATATCCTCCTGGATGCGCCCCCCGGCGAGATCCAGGAAGCCGGAGGCGAGCTCCTCGCCGAAGGGATCCGGCGCCTCAGGAGCGGCGACGTTGTCATCGAGGAGGGTTACGATGGAGAATTCGGCCGGATCAAGGTCTTCAAGCCCGGCGAGGCCCGCTCCTTCTCGGGAGGCGGTCTGTTCGGCCCGGGCACGGCCGTTACCGAAGGGAAGGTATCGTCATCCTCGATAAAATTCGACATAGCCGAGTTCAAGAATCTGCAGGAGCGGCTGGGCCTCCAGCAGGCTGCGCCGCGGGTCCTCTTCGAACTGCCCGAAGGCGCTGCGGGGCAGTCACTGGCGCGGGGTCTCACCGACGAACAGCGCGCCGGCATCGAGCATGGCGAGGGGCCCTGCATGGTCATCGCGGGGCCCGGCACCGGGAAGACCGCCATCCTCACGCGGAGGATACTCCACCTGGTGAAGAACATGAACGTGCCGCCGCCGCAGATCCTTGCCGTCACCTTCTCCAACCGGGCGGCCCGGGAAATGCGCGAGAGGGTGGAGACGATGATGGATTCGCGGGACCTGACCATATCGACATTCCATGCCTTCGGTCTCGGCATCCTCAGGGAGCATTGCGCGGCAGCAGGCAGGAAGGAGGATTTCGTCATTGTCGATGAAGATGATGTCCCCGAGATCATGACGGGCATACTAAAGGATGAAAAGAAGATAAGCCGGATGGCCCGCGCCATTGAGGCTGCCAAGCAGGGGGCGGAGGCCGATGCAGAGACGGAAAAGGTCCTTGAAAAGTACAACGATGAGCTGAAAAGGCTCAATGCCTTTGACCTGGCGGACCTGGTCGCAATACCGATCGCGCTCTTTAAGGACAATCCCGCTATCCTCGAGGAATACCGACGGCGGTACCGCTGGATCCTGGTGGACGAGTTCCAGGACATCAACGCTGCCCAGTACGATTTTCTTATGCTCATGGCAGGGGGAGGGAACCCCAACCTCTTCATGATCGGTGACCCGGACCAGGCGATCTACGGCTTCAGGGGATCCGACGCGAGGTATCTCTCCCGGTTCATGGAGGACTATCCCGGCACCAGGATGCTGCGTTTGGACCGGAGCTTCCGCTGCCCCGATCCGGTCATGCGCGCCGCTGCCCAGGTCTTGGGCAGGGAAAAGCCCGTTGCCGGCCGCGATATCGACATGAAGGTGCATATCCAGGAGATGAGCACCGACCTGAGCGAGGCGGACTGGATCGCCGCCGCCATCGAGAAGAGCATGGGCGGCCTCAGGAGTTTTTCCATGGACAGCGGCATGACCGAGGGAGACGCCGACGACGAGGAGGTGAGCCTCGGCGATTTTGCAGTGCTGTGCCGGTCATCGTTTCTCTTTGAGGCCATCATCGATGCTTTTAATAACCACGCCGTCCCTTACCAGGTGGCAGGCAGCGAATCCCTGGTCCGGCGGGAGCCGTACCGCCATGCGGTGCGGTCCCTCAAGAAGATATTCTATTCCGGTTCCGACCCGTCGGTGTCGCTGGCGGTGACCAGCGATATCTGGGGCATGATTAAAAAAGGGGACCGCGTCTCCGACGTGCTCAAATTCATCATGGTCATTGCCGAGGCGCCGGAAGACGCCATGCGCCGCATGGCCTCCTTCGCGGAGCCCTATGGAAGCGACTATCATGCGTTCTTCAGGGCCTGTTCCCTCCGCCAGGGAGCCGACGACCGGGATGACCGGGCCGAAGCGGTCTCCCTCATGACCATCCACGCCTCCAAGGGCCTCGAGTTCGACACGGTCTTTATTCCTGCCTGTGAGAAGGGGATCATACCCTTCTCGCTGTTCGGTGAAAAGGACGATAATGAACTGGCGGAGGAGGAGCGCCTCTTCTACGTGGGGGTTACCAGGACCGTGCGGAACCTGTATCTCACCTACGCGAAAAAACGCGCTGTCAAGGGAAGGATATTGAAGCAGGAACGGAGTCCTTTCCTCGACCGCCTTGAGGAAAAACTTCTCAAAAAAGGGAAGAGGGAGCCGGGGAAGAAATCAAAATCCGATGATATGCAGCTGGATATGTTTAAGGATGTGTAGCATTGCTATAATCATTTACAGGTTAACGAGTGAACAGTTTCATCCTTCATGCATTGCTGTTATATAATACCATGATGCGGATAATAAATACTTGACCGTAATGCCGGTGCATTTTTAGTATTCCTCCGATTAATCTATCACACAATAACAATAAAACTGATCAGAGAGAGGGGCCCCGCGGGGAAAAGTCGCACCCATGGGCAGATCTATTCATGCGTTGCTGATTCTATGCCGATGATCAATTATTGAGTTTTTTTTCAGTCTTACCCGGAGTGGTTATGCCAATGCTTCAGATCTGTGAAACGATAGTGCACATGCTGCCCGATATCATCTACAAGCTGGATGATAACGGGTGCTTCACCTATGTGAATAATTCAGTGCGGAACCTCGGCTATGAGCCGGCGGACCTGATAAGCAAGCACTTCAGCAAGCTTATACATCCGGAAGACCTGGACAGCGTGCGGCGCGATGCGGTCATTAAAAAAACCTCCGGGAAGACCTATCCGGCGGACAGACAGCCGAAGCTTTTCGATGAGCGGCGGACGGGGAAGCGTATAACCAGGGATCTCCAGGTCCGGCTCATTCCGAAAAGTTATAACATGGTCAGCGACCGGGGTGCCGAAGTAACCGCCTCCTGCAGGGTGATCGCCGTAGGTTCCTACCATGCCCGGGCAGGTGCCGGGGGAAGGGAATTCACCGGGACACTGGGAATCATCAGGGACGTTTTGAATGTCAAGAAATCAGAAGACACCCTGGTGCGGTGCATCGACTACTACCAGTCCCTGGTCGAGCTTTCCAATGACATCTTTTTTGTGATCGCCACCGACGGCACCATAATGTTCTCAAGTCCGTCACTGAGGCGGATCCTCGGGTATGGCGCCGGCGAACTCTCCGGCGAGAACATCATGGATTATCTGCCAGATGCCGATTTCAAAAACGTCATCCGCGCCTATTGGGGTTCGAACAGGGAAAACCCGCTTTTCTGCGTTCAGTGCCGCATCCGGCACCGGGACGGATCATGGCGGACCTTCGACATAAAGGGACGGCCGGTGCATGACGGCCACGGCAGGACCATGTATCTTACCATAGTGGCCCATGATCTTACCGGGAGGTTCAAAACTGAAGAGGAGCTTAGAAAGGCCCATTCAGAGCTGGAACTCCGGGTCGCCGACAGGACCGCGGAACTGGCCAGCGCCAATGAACGGCTCAGGATTGAAATCAAAAACCGCAACCGCCAGGACAGCATTATCATTGACTCTGAAAAGAAATACCGGAACCTGGTCAATAGCATCGATGATATCGTCCTTACCATGGATCCCGAAGGGGGCATCCTGTTCGTGAATCAGGCGCTGCAGAGGATAACCGGCCATGATCCCCGCGATGTAATCGGGTGTAGCCTCATGGACCTGATCCACCAAGATGACATCAACAGCTGCATTGCTTCTCTCCATGAAGTCCGGGAAAACGAACCGGTTAACAACAAAATTCTGATCGGGGAGGTATACGCCCATAACGAGTTCAGGATGATGAAAAAGGACGGGTCGGTCATCTGGGTCGAGCTGCGCTGCCATCCCGTACGCGACGCGGGGGGGTGCATCATAGCCTTCAGGGGGATCGGCCATGATATCACCAGAAGGAAGCGGACAGAAGAGGAGATGATACGGGAAAGTAAAATCGAATCCCTGGGCATCCTGGCCGCAGGGATCGCCCATGATTTCAACAACCTCCTGACGGCCATCATGGGAAATATATCCCTGGCGAAGATCACCATCAGGCAGGAGGACCCCAATTTCACCATCCTGTCTGACGCGGAAAACGCGTCAGCCATGGCGAAGAACCTTACCCAGCAGCTCATGGCGTTTTCCAGGGGCGGATCGCCGATCAGGAAAAACACATCCATCCGCACCCTGATCGTTGATACTGCGTATTTTGTTCTGCGCGGTTCCCCGGTGCGGATCGTCTTCAATATAGAATATTCACTCTGGGACGCCGTTGTCGATCGCGGCCAGATCGGCCAGGTTATGAATAATATCATCCTGAACGCCCGCCAGTCGATGCCGGAGGGAGGCACCATTCGCGTTGCTGCGGAAAACTGCGTACTGGGAGGGGACACTGACCTGCCCCTTAAAGGAGGCAGGTATATCAAGATCGCCATAACCGACCAGGGAAGCGGGATACCCGATGATATCCTGCCGAGAATATTCGACCCCTATTTTTCCACAAAGGAGACCGGCAGCGGCCTGGGGCTTGCCATATCCTATTCAATCGTCAAGAAGCATGAAGGTCTCATCTTCGTCGAATCGGTGAGGGGGGAGGGGACAACCTTTTTCATTTACCTGCCGGCATCCGTCATACAGGAAGGAGAACAGCCAGGCATGACCCCGCGCCAGGTGATCCCGAAAAGAAAGGGAAAAATACTGCTGATGGACGATGAATCGATCATTCTGGACCTGGGCGGCAGGCTCCTGGGCCATCTCGGCTACGAGGTAGTGGCAGCTTCGAACAGCGCTGAAGCGGTGGACCTTTTCAGGAAAGCCGGCAAAGCCGGGAAACCCTTCGATGCCGTTATACTGGACCTGATCATCCCCGGCGGCGCAGGCGCGGACAGGGCCATTGCCGCCCTCAGGGAGATTGATCCGGGAATCAGGGCGATCGTGACCAGCGGATACGCCGATGACCCGGTCATGGTCGATTACGGCAAACATGGTTTTTCGGGGGTGCTGGTCAAACCCTTCAGCCTTGAGGATTTTGAACAGGAGTTGGCGAGGGTGCTGAGCCTGTGATTATTTTCTTCCACACCGGTAACTTAATTTGCCGCTGAGCCGCTGATATTTGTTGACATTTTAATAATTACCGCATAGAATCATCAGAATATTAATTGCGATTTACCATGAAAAACAATAACACACTGTCAGACCTTAAGGAAAAGGAAAAGGACGCCCGGCGGAAGATCATCGTTACTGCCGCCGAAAAGGAATTTGCCACCAAGCCCTTCAACAAGGTAACCATGCGCGACATAGCGAAACGGGCGGGCATTTCGCCGGCGCTGATATACCGGCATTTCCCCGACCAGCAGTCTCTCTTTGTCGAGGCCTTTCTCCGGGGCGTGAATGAGGCCTTCGAGGAGATTTACCGTAAGATCAATGACTCTCCGGACGGCGCGATCAATGATGTCACCTCGGATTATGTGGGTTTTTTCACCCGCAATGATCAGTACTTCCGGATGATGATGAATTTCTTCCTCAGCGGTTCCGTTGACGCCGATCTTTTCAACAAGCTGAATATCCTCGAGCGGCGGATGCTGGATAATTTTGATCTCATGTTCAAGAAAATGAATATCAAGGGCAACATACGCTATCATTCCCACACGCTCTTTGCCGCCATGATCGGGATTGTGGCCACCTTCAGGAACCACCCGGACAAAAATGATGAAGAAGTTATGAATCACCGCGAAAGGATAACTGCAAACCTCACCAGGCTTTTCACTGAAATGGCCTCTCACCAGTAATTATACAAAAAAATTTTATTGAATATAATTTTAGATCTGTTTTTTCGTTTTACTCTGACCCCACCTATTTACTCTGTTACTTTGACCCCTTTTATTCACGAAATTTTATCATATTTGGCAACATCTCACTATGTAATTAATATGTATGTTTTTTTATACATTCGCAAATTTTTTGTAAATCTACTTGACACTTAAACGCCGTTTGTAATAGTAAACATTGTTTACGATATTTTATGAGGTGGATGGCTATGAATGTAAAACTGAAAGATTCAACCCTTGATAAATTCTTCAATCCATCATCAGTAGTCGTAATCGGAGCCTCCAACGCGCCCTTTAACCTGGGCGCCACCATCTGCAACTGTCTCAAGGAATTTATTCCCTATACGGGCACCTGTTACGCAGTCAACAGAAAGGGTGAATCGGTCCATGGCTGGCCGGGTTTTACATCGGTACTGGATATCCCTCACCAGGTAGACCTCGCCATCATCATAACCCCTGCCGTGGTAGTGCCTCAATTCATGCGGGAATGCGGACAGAAGGGAATTCATAACGTGGTCATCGAGAGCGCCGGCTTCAACGAGCAGGGCGAGGAGGGACAACGGCTCCAGCGTGAGATAGATGATGCGGTCGCGCAGTACGGCATACGCGTCCTCGGACCCAACTGCCTGGGCGTCCTTGACAACCATTCCCACTTCTGCTGTTTTTACGGCGCCTACAAGGAGATCATGGACGTTTTCAAGAAGCCGGGCGGCGTGTCGTTCATCGTCCAGAGCGGCGGCGTCGGTGTGTTGATCATCGAGTCCCTCATGGATGACGTGGAGGGGATCAACAAGATGGTCAGCATCGGCAACAAGTCGGACGTCGATGAAGCCGATCTGATCGAGTATTTCAACCATGACAGCACGAAGGTCATAGCAATGTACCTTGAAAATATCATGCACGGGGAAAAGCTGATGAACACTGCCCGGCGCGTCACCAAGCCGATCCTGGTCTTCAAGTCGGGCAGGACTGAGGAGGGCACCGCGGCGGCCCTGTCGCACACCGCGGGCATGGCCAACAACGACACCGTGTTCGAGAGCGCCTGCCGGCAGGCGGGCATCATCAGGCTCAAGTCGATCAGCGAGATCCATTCCATGCCCAAGATGCTGACCGAAATGCCCCTCCTGCGCGGGAACCGTATCGCGGCCTTCACCAATTCGGGCGCTTTCGGGAGCATTTCCGCTGACCTGATGGTTGAGGCGGGCCTGAAAATGCCGCGCCTTGCGCCGGAAACGCGGGAGCGGCTCCGGAAGGTGGGAGGCGTCTTCAACGTGAATAATCCCGTGGATATCGGACCGGCGCCCCCGCAGGTGTACCTCGATATTTTTGAAATACTGCTTTCCGCCGGTGAGGTTGACGGGCTCCTCCTGATGTCCAGCATCTGGCGGGAATTTGTCATTGACGTCATGAAAGAGCTTGTGAAAATGTGCAGGCAGTATGATAAGCCCGCGGCGATCTATACGCCCAATTCCGTGGGCCGCATCATTTCCGTACGGCGTGAATTCAGGCTTCCCCTGTTCAACAGCATGGAGGAGGCGGTGCGGGCGCTGGTTGTATCGCACGAGCACTACAGATATCTTATGAAAAAGGAGAACCCCTATGGAGCAGATAATAAAGAAAGCGCTTGAGCGAGGCCAGAAGACCCTTTCGGAATACGATTCGAAGCAGGTCATCCAGTCCGTCGGCATTGCGGTCACCAGGGAAAAACTGGCCCGGTCGAAGGATGAGGCGGTGAAATTCGCCGGGGAGATCGGTTATCCCGTGGTGCTGAAGGGCTGCTCCGACAAGGCGGCCCACAAGACCGAGATGGGCCTGGTGAAGCTCAAGCTCGCCGGAGCCGATGAGGTCAAAAAAGCCTATGACGAGATCACCGGGAAGGGCGTAGAACTCGACGGCGTCCTGGTCCAGGAAATGATAAAGGGGGACCGCGAATTCGTCATCGGCCTGAGCCGGGACCCGCAGTTCGGCCCCTGCGTCATGTTCGGCATCGGCGGCATTTTCACCGAGGTCATCAAGGACGTGAGCTTCCGCGTGGCGCCGCTCACCGAGATGGACGCAGAGGAAATGATTGACGAGATACGGATGAAAAAGCTCCTGGATGAGTTCCGCGGCAGCCCCGCCGTTGACCGGAAACAGCTTGTCAAGGCCCTGGTGGGCATCGGCGATATCGGGTACAGGAACAGCGAGATCGCCGAGATCGACATAAACCCGCTCATTATTTCCGGCGACAAGCCGGTGGTTGTTGATGCTCTGGTGGTGCTCACCAATCCGAATTAGACTTGCCTGATGATCCCGGCGGGGATCTATCAATTATAATAATTGTGACCCGGTGCGGGTCATGCAATTGTGAAAAGGAGGGGGGTGTAACCACAGACACCCCCCTCCTTTATGATCCCTCTCCCCGCGCCGCTCAGGCGCAGCGGAGGTTGTACTTGGAAGTAAAAATAGATTATTGCCTCTTGGCGATTGCCTATCGCGGTATCCCGCCGCGGGTCAGGTCAATTGCTGCCGCATGATCTTCCCTGTTTCTCCTTGACAAATCAATGAAAGTTACATATCAATTTATTTCATCCTCACTGGTTATCTGCAAAGAGATTGACATATGCGGGAGCGGGAGGCCGGGCATGAACAAAAACATAGTCAAACGAATAACGCAGGTGCTATTCTCATTTATTCTTATAAGCGTGATCATGTTTTTAACCGCATGGACCGTGCGGTGGCAATGGGCCTGGGCATTGATATCCGCAAACATCATTATCCTCCTGATAAATATGTTCGTCCTTCCAGCTGAAGTGATCGAGGAGCGGGGCAGAAAAAAAGAAAATGTTAAAAAATGGGACAGGGTGTTGTCTTCAATAAGTATCATCCCGTCACTCGGCATATATGCTGTCGCCGGCCTGGATTACAGGTATTATTGGAGTGCAGAGTACGACCCCTGCTTCCATGCTGCAGGCTTATTGATTTATTTTTGCGCTTCCATGCTTGTCACGTGGGCAATGGTGTCGAACAGGTTTTTCTCGACCATGGTGCGCCTTCAGACTGACCGGGGTCACCAGGTTGCCTCAGGCGGTCCTTATCGATTCGTGAGGCATCCCGGATATGGCGGATTCATTATAACGAATCTGGCGGTACCCCTTGTCCTGGGATCCCTGTACGGGCTGCTGGTGTCGGCGATATCGGTCGCCATAATTATCATCAGAACCTGTCTTGAAGACGCAACATTGCAGGCTGAATTGGACGGGTATGCCATGTATGCACAAAAAGTCAGGTATAGATTGCTGCCGTTCGTCTGGTGATTGCGGGGGATATCATGAAATACTTTAACTACGATTCATATTGCGGCATCTACTGCGGCGCCTGTGACATCATGGTAGCATACCAGACCGGCCGCAGGACAGCCTTTGCCTCCTTCTGGAAAGAATCCACCGTGAAAGCGATCCAGCAGACGCTGGGTTTGCGGTATGATGATTCAAGGCCTTTTGAGCTGGCATGTAATGGCTGCAAAACCGATTCGCTGTTTGTCAACTGTCGAATCTGTAAAATACGGACATGCGCCGCGGGAAAGAGGCTTGATCATTGTGCCGACTGCGGCGACTATCCCTGCGGACTCTTTTCAGAATGGCTGAAGATGAAGTTGTTCCTTCCTCATCTGAAACAGGTGCCGGGCAATATGGAGTATATAAAAAAACATGGTGTTAACCGGTGGTTATCCGAACAGGAAAAAAAATGGAAATGCCCCGTATGTCAGACAGGCTTTGCCTGGTACTCGTCAACATGCGAAAATTGCGGCCATGACCTGAAGCGGTATACGTCGCGGTTTAATATTATCAGATCGGGGCTGATGAAGATGGCACTTAATATTTCTTCGCATCTGCATCGAAATAAAAAATAGCTTTATTGTTTTTCAGGCTGATTGCCCCTGATTCCCTCGAACTTATATTCTCGCAATCAGGGCTCCCATGAGAGAGCCGTAGAGAACGCTCCCATAGGGATTGGATGTGATAGGGCAGGTCCCTGACGCGCATCCGACAAAATAATAATAGAGAAAGCCGGCCGTGCCCCCGATAACGATACCGGTTAAGAGTTTCCATGGAATTTTTTTGAATTTACCTGCGATTAATGATCCATCCTGTCTCATATTCATCCCTCTATGGCCTTCATGGGACAGAAACTGACGCAGTCCCCGCATTTGAGGCATGTGCTTTCATTTATTGTTGGCAGCCCGTGACCTTTCTGGTCAATTGCACCGGCCGGGCAATATCGTACAGCCGGGCACGAGTGGTTTTGTGGACATCTTTTTGAATTAACATTCATCCTGGCAGAACCTTTTTATTGTTTAATATTAAGAATATAATAAAATACTTAAATATTGTCAAGTTGAATAGTAATTATTTATATATTATTCTTTATGAAGCTCTTTATTCACCATCGCGTCCACCTTCGAGGCGGGCAGGAGTTTAATGATCCAATACTTCATGGTTGAGGCCGCAACAAGGTACCGCAGACGCGGCCGTTTCCTTATCAGGGCCGTGTGCGCGACCCGGGCTATGGCCTCCGGCGGGAGGCCGGTGGTTCTGCCCTTCCTGACCGCTTCCACGCCGATTTTCCGCGCCACTTCTATGAACGGGGAGGTCCCTTTGAGGTTCAGCAGCTCCTCGGTCTTGTCCCAGATTGGCGTTGCAATCCGGCCCGGCTGTATGATGATGACCTTCACCCCGCACAGGAGCAGCTCGCGGCGCAGGGAGTCCGAATAACCTTCAAGGGCGAATTTGCTCGCGCAGTAGGGGCCGGCGAAGGGGGTCGCGAAGAAGCCGGAATCGCTCGACATCATAACGATCCTTCCTGACGATTCCATGAGAAGAGGCAGGAAGGCCCGCGTGACCCGGTGGACGCCGATGAGGTTTACCTCGAACTGGCGCCGGATGTCGTCGTCGGTGATATCGATGAGGGGCCCCGCCACGGCGATACCGGCGTTGTTGACAAGGCCGAAGAGACCGGTATTTCTTTTCCTGATGAAATCAAGTGCCCCTTTAACGTCACCCGGCCGAGTCACATCGAGCTTCAGGGGAACGATGTCCCGTATTTTCGCGAGATCATCGAGGTCCTTCTTGCTACGCGCACAGGCATACACGCCAAATCCCTCCGACGCGAGATGTTCCGCGCACGCCCTGCCGATTCCCGTGCTGGCCCCGGTTATAAGAACCCATTGTTTATCCATATAGAAACCTGCATTGTTTCTCGCAGAGACGCAGAGAAAAAATAGAAAATCAATACGCTTGTCAGATAAATTTTTGTCAGTTATAGAATATCATGAATAAATTATTAAAACTCAGCGATTCCGCGCCTCTGCGAGAGATATATTTTTAATAGAGCGTATATTTCCTTCTTTTCTTTTTGTATGCTTTGATGCCCGGCGCGATTTCTTTTTTAAACTCCTCCCACGATTTGCCCGTCTGAATAAAGATCCTGAATTTGTCTGTCCCCGCCAGGCCGTCGATATCGTAGTAGGGGCCGAAGCGCACCCACTGGGCGACGTAGGGATAGTGCTTCATGACTGCCCCGATGATGCGGTAGGCCGCCTCGGTGGGGCTGAATTCGCCGCCGGTGTAGAATATCTGCGCGCCGCCGCAGCGCATGTACTGGTACTTGCTGAAGGTGGGCTTGAAGAAGACCGGCTTGAACCTGAAATTTTTCATGCCCAGGTCCTCAAGTTTTTTGCAGAACGAAACCGGCTCGATCCAGGGGGCGCCGAGGTACTCGAAGGGCTTGGTGGTGCCGCGGCCGAGGGAAAGGTTGGTCCCCTCCAGAAGGACGATGGCGGTGTACACGATGGATGATTCGTAGGTCGGCAGGTTCGGTGAAGGCGGTATCCAGGGGAGCCTTGTTTCGTTGAAGAGCTTTCTCCGGGAATACCCGCCCATGGAGATGACTTTCAATTTGACCTTCGGCCTGAATTCGCCACGGTAATACCGCGCGGCCTCCCCGATGGTCATGTCGTACAGGAACGGTGCCGGGAAGGCGCTCACGTACTTCGTGGTGAAGCGTTTTTCCAGGAAGGAGCCGTCTATCCCGAGAAAGCCCACGGGATTAGGCCGGTCCAGGACGATGAGCTCCCGGTCCAGGCCGTCCATGGCATCCATGATGTCCTTCAAATTCGTGATATAGGTGTAGCAGCGCATGCCCATGTCCTGTATGTCGAAGATGACGATGTCCACCTGCTGCACCAGGTACCGCAGCGTGTACCGGTTTATTCCGTAGAGGTTGTAGATATAGCAGTTGATGTTCCGGTCGTATGTCACGGGCCGGTAGTCAAGGTCATTGTTGTATCCGTATATGCCGTGCTCCGGCGCCAGGATAAAGGAAACCGCGATCCCGCTGTCCCGGAGAAGCTGGATGTTCTGGTGGAAATCATAATCATACCCGGAGTGGTTCGTCACCAGGGCAGCTTTCCGCCCTTTGTATTTTTTAACCGGCCCGTTGATGAATTTTTCTATGCCGGTGCTGACGCGGCTGCCTCCCGAATTGAGGTTGTAGCTGACGGTGTTCCCGCACCCGGCGGTAAGTATTAACAGGATGCAGGCGGCGGATATCCGTAATGTAGATCTATGCATGTTCATGGTTCCAGAGTAAATATATATAATAATCCGATAGTTATCGGTACAAATCTATGCCCGCAGGGTCAACAAATATTCTTAAAGCTGCTTGACATACCGTACCCGGAGGGTACTGTGCAACACGCTGATAGTACAATTGTCGATTACGGCGTCATAAATAGTTAAATAAATACCGGAATGCGTAACACAGTCCCCGGCTGCGGTGCAACGGCGGTGAAAATACAAGATAAGGAATAATCAGATGGTCAAGGGTAAAAAATATATTGTTTTTCTGCTGAATCTGGCGGTGCTGCTCTTCGCGACCTGCGCTTCGACCACGGAGAGGGAACAGAAGATACTGAACTACTACACGGACAATAACAAGGAAAAATACGCCGATCTTCTTGTTGATACCAGTCGCTATACCACGTCCGCCACCGAATATCATAACAAGTTTTCGCGGTATCTCATCGGCATCGCGGGAGATATCGTGGAGAAAAAGAACCTTGCCGTCGAGAAGGGGAGCGTCGGCTTTTACTACGATAAAAAATCGGGCGACCGGAACAAGCTCTACCTGGGCCTCGATATCAATACGAAGGGTAATTTCGACCAGCCCTTTGAGAATGTTGCGGTGAGCCTCATCCGGAGGAACCTCCGCGACGTGGTGCAGACCATCAACTCCTGCCGGAGCATTTTCAGCGAGGACCAGATTGTTGGCATGGTTATCGGGTGGATATGGGCCTCGAAGGGCGGCCGCGAGCATGTGAGCGTATGGATACTGAAGGATGATTTCATCAAGTTCGAGGATGCCTTGATAACCTTCGACGAGCTGGTTCAGCGGAGCTTTGTCACCAACACCGCGGGCCGGGTGATCAAGCTCCCGCTATAGCCACCTGATTGTGCTGCCTGCAATGAACAATACAAACCGAACCATCCTCCTCGTCGAAGACGAGGCTGTTATCGCAATGGCTCAGGCGCAGACGGTCCGGGGCTTCGGTTATGAAGTCATCATTGCGAAATCCGGTGAGGAAGCGGTAGCACTTGCAACGGGTGACACGGCGTTCGGGCTCGTCCTCATGGACATTGATCTCGGCCAAGGCTTAAGTGGTCCTGAAGCCGCGCAGCAGATTCTCGCGAAGAAGAGTATACCCATTGTGTTCCTTACTTCCCATTCAGAGCGTGAGATGGTGGAGAAGGTGCGGGGTATCACCCGTTACGGCTACGTGATAAAGAACTCCGGTAATTTTGTTCTGCAGTCTTCCATTGAAATGGCCTTTGAGTTATTCGAGGCGCATGAGAAATCCAGGGTTAGCGAGGAGGAATTGGTTCTAAAGTCTCTTGTCCTGGATCAGGTCGAGGATCATGTGACAATTACGGATCTTAATGGTAGGATTATTTATGTAAATAAGCCACAATTAGATATATTAGAAAGATCCAGACAGGAAATAGTCGGACACTCTACGAAAATATATGGAGAAGACGCTGAACGGGGTCCAACCCAGCAGGAGATTTTTGAAAAGACGCTGCGCGATGGGGTTTGGCACGGAGAAATTGTTAATTATGCCGCTGATGGCAGCGAGCATATCATGTCTTTACGCACTCAAGTTGTTCATGATGCAAAGGGGGAAATCATTGCCCTGTGTGGCAGTGCAACGGATATCACCGACCGGATGCGGGCCGATGACGCGCTGAAGAAGAGCGAGAAACTCTATCGGACCATGTTCGAAAGCACCGGCACCTCGATGATTCTCATTGAAGATGACCTGACGATCTCCATGGCGAACGGGGAATTCGTTCGTAATACCGGATATTCGCCGGAAGAGATAATTGGCCACATGAAATGGATTGAACTCGTGCATCCGGATGATCTCGACCGGATGGTTGAACAGCATCGTTTGAGACGTGAAGCTCCCGAGAGCGCTCTCCCGGCTTATGAATTTCGCTATATTACGAAGACCGGTGATATCCGGGATACTCTGATTACCGTACAGTTGATACCGGGCACAAGGACAAGCATCGTTTCCCTCATAGACATAACCGAGCGCAAGCGGGCGGAAAAGTCCCTGCAGGAAAACGAAGAGGCATACCAGTTCATTGCCAACAACTCGGTAGACATGATTTCAAAACATTCTGCCGACGGCACTGTTCTGTTCGTCTCGCCTTCATGTGAGAGGATCACCGGCTACACGGTTTCCGAGATCATAGGAAAGCCGGCCGATTTCCTCGTGCTTCCGGAGGATTACGGTCATGTGTGGGATGTCTTAAACAGCCGGTTGGAGCATGAAGACTATTATCAGGTGGAGCATCGTCTCCCGCGGAAGGACGGCTCAATCATCTGGGTCCAGACGCTGGGGCGATTAGTTCGGGATGAGTCCGGGCGCCTGAAGGAGATCCTGTGCAATGTTCGCGACATCACTGAACGCAAGCGGGCGGAAGATCAGATCCAGAACCTCCTTGCTGAGAAGGAACTCCTCCTGAAAGAGGTACACCACCGTATCAAGAACAATATGAGCACCATGATGAGCATGTTAACATTGCAGTCGGATATGCTGAAAGATCCGACTGCCGTTGCAGCCCTGAAGGATGCCAGAAGCCGTATGCAGAGCATGGAAGTGCTCTACGATAAACTGTACCGCTCAGAGAATTTGTGGGCGATGTCGATCAGGGACTATCTTCCCCCGCTGGCTGATGAGATTATTGCCATCTTCCCTAACAGCGCTATCGTGAAGATCGAGAAACATGTTGAGGACTTTGTTCTTGGCGTACATGTATTGTTTCCACTGGGAATGATCGTAAACGAGCTTCTCACAAATATCATGAAATACGCTTTTATCGGAAGTAAGAAAGGATTGATAACAATTTCAACTTCGATAAAAGATAATCATGCTACTATCGTTATCGGGGACAACGGGATCGGTATTCCCGAATCAACTGACATGGTAGGCTCCACCGGGTTTGGGCTCAAGCTTGTGGGCATTCTAGCAAAGCAGATGAACGGCAGCATCAGGATTGAACGAGGAAAAGGAACACGGTTTGTTCTGGAGTTTGATGTGTGATGCAGGGATCGGCACCTGTGATATTACATTGCATGGTACTTTTATTGCTGGCCTGGATGCCGCGTTGCCCGGATCTTGACCAGTGCGGGAAGAATCACGACTCAACAGCCATCGACGAGTCGAAGCAGGCGCTTGTATTCTATTGAATCTGACTCTCAATACTCTATTTAACGTCGATGAGCTTGTTGAATAGTGATGGAATCACGCAAAATCCGGCTTTAGACCCACTATAGCCGAAAGCTCCTTTATCACCGCCTTGTTTTCCATCATGGTTCCCACGCTGATGCGGATGTAATCGGACTGCACCGGGCCGGTGTAGTGCCGTATCAGTATCTTCTTCTCTTTCAGCTTCTGGTACAGGTCCGACGACTTGAAAGAAGGGTGCCTGGTGAAGATGAAGTTGGCCCGTGAGGGTATTATTTCGAAGCCCAGGGCCGCCAGGCTCTCCTCCAGGTACTCCTTGTTGCTCACCACCATCTCGAGGTTGTAATTGAAGCTCCGCTTGTCCTTCAGGGCAGCGACCGCTCCGGCCGTCGCAAGCATGTCCACGTTGTAGGAGTCCTTTATCTTCATGAGGCCACGGATGATGTCCAGGGACGCCACGGCAAAGCCGATGCGGAGTCCCGCCAGGGAGTAGGATTTCGACATCGACTGGGTCACGATGAGATTGTCGAACTCGTCGGTGAGGTTTGCAGCGGAGCCGCCGTAAAAGTCGACATAGGCTTCGTCCACGACAAGGAGTCCCTTGAACTTCTGTAAAAATGACGCGATCTCCTCCACTTCGACATAGGTGCCGGTGGGGTTGTTGGGATTGGCGATGATGACCAGGTTGTACTTTTTCTTTAAAAAAGCGCCCAGGTTGTAGGAGAAGTCCTTGTTCAGGGGGACTGTTTCGTACTTTATGCCGTTCATCTGCGCCAGGGTCGAGTAGAGGGCGTAGGACGGATAGGCGAAGGCAGCCAGGCCCTCCGGTTCGATGAATCCGCGGAAGATAAGGGTGAAGATCTCGTCGGAGCCGTTGCCCACGAAGATGTTATCCGCGTCGAGGCCTTTGACCGTTGCGTAGGCCTCGCGGATCGCCCGGGCCGTCGGGTCAGGATAGCGCTTGAGGGAATCATTCGCCGCTGACCTGATCGCTTCCAGCACCGTCTTCGAAGGCGGGAAGGGGTTCTCGTTGGTGTTCAGCTTGATGAATGCATCGAGTCCCTGGGGCTGTTCCCCGGGGATATATTCCGCGGCGTTCTTCAGCCGCGTGTTCCAGTATTTTGCTTCGTTTCCTTTTGCCATGGTATCCTCATGTGTAATGCGGCGACAGTTATTTACGAACAGCCTGCAGGCTGTTCATCGGACCGGTGCGCCGCGCCGGTTAGTTCTTTCATGTCAGCGATCTTTTCACCTTCCATGTATCCGTCCAGTTCCCCGATGAGGGAGAGGGGCAGGGTCGGGTCCACCATGTTCATGGTGCCCACGGACACGGCGGAGGCACCGGCCAGGATGAATTCCAGCATGTCTTCGAGGCAGGCGATGCCGCCGAGGCCGATGATGGGAATGCTGACTTTCTCATAGATCTGGAATACCACCCGCACCGCCAGGGGGCGTATGGCCGGGCCGGAAAGCCCGGCGACCCTGTTCTGGAAATGGGGCCTCCTTTTCCTCGTGTCGATCTTCATGCCCAGGAACGTGTTCACCGCTGAAAGCGCGTCGGCACCGATCTGCTCCGCACGCACCGCGAACTCGGTCACGTCCGTGACGTTGGGCGAGAGCTTCACGATAAGGGCGCACCGGGTCGCCTTCCGGGCCTTTTCCACGAGGTCCGTGAAGCGCTTCAGGTCCGTGCCGAAGGCCATGCCGCCCTCCTTCACGTTGGGGCACGATACGTTCAGCTCGAGGGCCCTGATCCCTTCCGCTGCGGAGAGGGCGGCGCAGAGCTCCACGTTTTCCTCTACTGAATGACCCGCCACGTTGGGGATGGCCGTGGCGCCTTTTGACACCAGGAAGGGGAGCTTCTCCGTGAGGAAACGCTCCAGTCCCACGTTCTCGAGGCCGATGGAGTTGAGCACCCCCGCCGGCGTCTCGAAGATGCGGTTCCCGCTGTTCCCCGGCCGCGGCTTAACCGAAAGGCCCTTGGTAAAGATGGCCCCCAGCTTCGAAATGTCGATGAATTTCGACAGCTCCTCGCCGTAGCCGGCCGTGCCCGACGCCACGGTTACCGGGTTTTTCAGGACAAGGTCCTTGATCTGTATTGCTGCGTTCATGGATTTCCAGCGTATAATGCCTTCACCAGATAGAATTTTTAGGCAGCAGAGTCAAGAAATAAAATATTTGAATTGTTTTAGAAAAAAATCAATGGATTGCCGGTAGAATCAACCGGGAATATAATACAAAAAAAGGTCCTAACTTAGCGGTTAAGACGACCGGCCGCCTTTTGACAGGTATATTACCCCGTAAAGCGATTAAATCATATGTATCATGTGAGAGGTATTAAGAATGAAAAAACCAATAGTATTGATACTGCTTGTATCAATTTTTTCTTTGGCAGCATGCGATTCCAATGGAGGATCATCAAAAGATAGTGCCATGCAAGCCTTACTGGTGATATGCTCGAATAATGATCCTTCCGATTCAACAATTATGACCACGAAAACTACCGGTAAAACCTATACCATCGTGGATACGGGCCAGACAACCTTCTATAATAATTCTTCAGCGATATTATGCTCAACGCTGACCTCGGCGGACCAGGCCTTTTACGGCCAGGACGCCCAGTACAGCGGGAACCAGCCGAACTACACCCTGAGCAGCGATGGCAGGACTGTCGATGACAACAGCACCGGCCTGACCTGGATGAGGGGCCCCAACATGACCCTCGCGTCCCCTGTCGCCAGCGACAAGAAGACATACGGCGCGGCGCTCACCTATGTCGCAACAGTCAATGCCGCCGCATATGGAGGCTACAACGACTGGCGCCTCCCTTCGGTGAAGGAGCTTTATTCGTTGATCATTTTCAAAGGTACTGACCCGAGCGGCTTTATGGGGAGCACCACCGGCCTGACGCCCTTTATTGACACGGGCTACTTCAATTTTGCCTATGGCCAGACCAGCGCGGGGGAGCGGATCATCGATTCCCAGTACCTGTCGAGCACTGTATATGTCGACAACCCGTCGGATACCGGCATGACCAGGTATTTCGGGGTCAACTTCGCTGACGGCAGGATCAAGGGGTATGACGAGAAAACGTTTGGCGGTTCCGATAAGACCTTCTTCGTCCAGCTGGTCCGCGGGAACACCAGCTACGGGGTGAACAGCTTCACCGATAACGGCGATGACACGGTCAGTGATGCCGCCACCGGGCTCATGTGGATGCAGCATGACAGCGCTTCGGGGATGACCTGGGAGGATGCCCTTGCCTGGGCGAAGGCCAGGAACAGGGAAAACTATCTCGGCCACAATGACTGGCGCCTGCCCAATGCAAAGGAACTCCAGAGCATCGTTGATTATACCCACGCCCCTGATTATGACGGCAGGGCGGCAATTAATGACATCTTCACCTGCACCTCGATTATGAATGAAAACAACAAGGCGGATTACCCCTGGTACTGGACCGGCACAACCCACGCGGGGAGCGACGGATCGGCCTATTCCGCGGACTATATCTGTTTCGGCAGGGCCCTGGGATACATGAACGGCGCCTGGTACGATATTCACGGCGCCGGCTGCCAGCGCAGCGATCCGAAAAGCGGCAGCCTGTCCGGCTACGCCTTCAATACCAATGGGTACTATAATCCAATTGCGCCCCAGGGGGACGCCATCAGGATATACAACTATGTTCGCCTTGTACGAAATATAGATTGATCGGATGAATAACGGATCTCAGGGTGTCGCTGTTTTCGGCGATGAATTTGAATATGGTCTGCAATATGCTGCGCGCAGTAATCAATGAATGGATTTTTCGTTTTAGAAGTTAATCCTGCCCCTGTGAGGTGCTGCCACGGTGGCAAGACCATATTTTCCCGCCATGAAAATATCTGTTTGACATGTACGCTGCAAATATGTATTACGATACAACCAGCGGTCCAATACCCATGTTGGTCCGCCGGTGCGGTTTCCCCACTATAATGCAAGCAGGGCAGGAATGAACAAACAGGATAGTTTTAACGAGTTTAAAGACGGCAAAAGGGACTTGTTTTTCATCGTTACGCGGGATTTCGAAGAACAGCTGAGCGAGCGCAACATGGTCTTCCGCAAGGTCGATGACACCAGTACTTCGATCATCGGTTTTGTCACGGAGGAAGAGGCGCAGAGCTTCCTTGTCAAGGTTATGCCCGATAAAAACAACTGGAAAGTCGCCAGCATCAACGTCATGGTCTTTGACGAGTTTCTCAACAGCCTTGATGAGAAGTTCAGGGAAAACCTGCTGTTTGAATTGATATGAAGAATTCCCGCTAACCGGTTCTGCGGTAATACAACGCGCCGTTTTTCAGATGTGCCGCTGCTGCCTTCTCTTTTTCGAGCACCTGGAGGTGTGTGTACACTTCCGAGACCGCGAGAAAGACCTCCAGCGGGAGCCGCTTTCCCCTGATGTCAGGGAAGAGTTTCCTCCCGATCTCGTAGACCGTGAGCTCGCCGTTCCCCAGGATTGACAGGATGTTCTTCTGGCGCAGCAGGAACTGCTCGCGGAACATGGCGATGATTTTCCCGATGTCCTCAATCGGTTCCCCGTGGGCGGGATAGACGACGCGGGGGGCAATCTCCTCTATCTTGCGGAGCGAATCGTAAAACTCAACCTGGCTCATCCTGCGGGGAAGGACGAAATCCGTCTCCAGCATCACGAAGGCGTTCGGCGTGATGTGCCCCAGGATGTGGTCCCCCGGGAAGAGGATGCCTTCCTTTTTCAAGAAGAGGCTGATGGACCCCCGGGTGTGCCCCGGTGTCTCGATCACGGTCGCTTCGTAGTCTCCCACCGGTATCGTATCGCCGTCAGCAATGAATTTGCTTATCGTGCAGGGTTCGGCCATGGAGGAAAAAACCCACCTCAGCAGCTGGAGCGATAACTGGAAGATAACCGGAACGCCCATGAGGCGGTAGTACCTGATGAACTGCATGCGCGGGACCTCGAGGCCGTGCTCCACGAGGGTGAGGTCCTCTTTGTGGGCCAGTATCGGGATATCTCCGCCCGAAGCCGCGACTATCTTCCGCGCCGCGCCGTAATGATCGATATGACCGTGGGTGAGGATGATCTGATCGATATCGGCGCAGGTCATGCCCAGTTCGGCGAGGGCCTTTACAAGGACCGGGAAGGACTTGAGGGTGCCGGTGTCGACAAGGGTAACGGCCGCTCCGGTGAAGAGATAGGCGTTTACCGGTCCCGGCTTTTTACCCGCCAGGGGGAGCGTGATCCGGTATATGCCCGTATGGATCTTCCGGCACCGGGTCTTCGGGTGTTCCGTCATTTTGTTTCTCCGGTAAAGCCCATTTCGCGGAGAAACGCATACCATGCCTGGCCGCGCGCTTCCCGGTTGAAGATGAGCCAGTGCCCGCCGGTGAGAAAATGGCGCCGCGTGATGCCCCAGGTGTCGCAAAGCTCACTGACATATTCGAAGGGACAGACCAGGTCGCCCCGTGACGCTACGACCAGTATCCGGTCAAGGGGAAGCCGCGGCTTCAGGTGGAGGGGCGAATGGAGCTCCCAGACCCTGTCTATCTTGCGGCGAAGGTTTTTGTCGACGGGGAAGGGGTGCCGCGCCGTGTCCGGCCCCAGGGGGCGCGAGAAATTGACCGCCGGCACCATCATTGCGGCGAAGGCGTGGATGTCCGCCAGGCCGGTGAAGAGCGCCGTGTTGTATCCTCCCAGGCTCGCGCCGATAAGGCCCGTCGACGGCGACCCGAGGTCCTTGAGTATCAGGAAGGCGCTGTAAAGATCGAACATGGCCTGGCCGGCACATTCGCAGGTCATGACCACGTTGTCCGGCTGGAGGTAGATGCCACGCTCCCGTATCGATCCGGTGCCCCGCTTCCAGTGGAACGGCGCAATGAAAAGGGCCACGTCGAGGCCGCTGTTGAAGAGAGTGTCGATCCTGAACATGGCCCGCGCCTGCTGGGGCTCTCCCAGCATGTAGCCGTGGTGGCAGAGTACCGTCTTACGGCCCCTGTCGCCGTGGGTCCACCGGACCAGGTAGCCGGTCCTGTTGTTTTCAAAGGAATGATACTGCTCTCTGATAAGGGGATTCTTCGCGGTATAACCGCTCTCATAGGTGATTATCTGGTACTCGCCGTCACGGAAGGGTTTTCTTTTTGCTATGGCATACGACGGCGCCTTCTTGGGAAAAGTGAAAAATGACGCCGGGTCGTCGACATAGCCGCCGGTGAAATAAAAATCGATCTGCGACTCATACTCGTTGCGGCTGATTTTTCTTTTAGGTTTAAAGGGGCTGAAGACGCGGGGCGCAGCGAGAAATATCCTGTCTATGAAACTTCCCGCGCTGTCAAGAAGCTGTTCTTTCGTTACGGCTGCCATATCTGTCCTGTTTTCCGGCGATGAATGCGGCCAGTGCCGATTCATGCTCCTGCATGATCGATTTTTTTCAAGCGTTTTCCTGGTTTATTATGCTCGCAACCATTATTTGTCTGTTTATCCGATGCGGACGAGCGATGAACCCCGCGCATTAAGTAATAAACATACTGAAGCATTGATGTCAATTCCGGTTTGAACGGCCACACGGAACATGCTTATTCCTCATGTAATTACGCATACCTTCAACGCATGACTTCCCTGAGCCATGCTGTCACCGGCGGCACGACTTCTGGCACGTTATTGGACATGACAAGGTGTTCGGTGTTCTTGAAGAGGAGGTAGTTCTTCTTACAGGTCAGCCTGTTGTAAATACCTTCCACGTAGGCCTGGGGGAAGATGCTGTCACGGTCGGCGTGGACCAGCATCACGGGGACCCTGATCTTTTCCACCGGTTTTGCCAGGTCCGTGTGAAGCAGGGAGCCCAGGGCGCGCAGGGTGATGTACCTGACGACAATGGGATCAGCCTTGCTGAAGGTTATGACATCGGTGCCGTCCTTCATTAGTTCGATTTTAAGGTCGAGGTACATGGAAATCGGAATCGAGTAACTGCCGTAGAGGCGGGTCATGAATTCAGCCACGGAGACCAGGAAGAGGGGCGGCCTGACCTGCGACAGCACCAGGTTGTCCTTCCCGTTCAGGTCCGCGATGTTATGGCATACGGCGGCGGCTATGGAGTCATCACGGGCCGCGGCGTAAAACGCCGCCATCCCGCCCTGGCTGCTTCCGGCCACCGCCACCGGTCCGCCGAAGCGGTTCCGGGCGTATTTCACCACGGCGATGGCGTCATCCACAAGGCCATTGATGGTATAATCGCCGCGGGGCCCGCTGCTCCGGCCGTGGCCGCGGGGATCGAACCCGACGACATTAAATCCCTGTTTATGCATCTGGTCCATGAACTCGATGTAGAACTGGGCGTAGACCGAGGTGCCGGGGATGAACACGAGGGTAGGAGCGTTTTTCCCGGCCGGCAGAACGGTGAGACGCAGCGTGAAACCATTGGCGTTGATGGATGGCTCTTCCATAGCCGAAAGGTCGGCGTTGATTTTCATCTGCTTCATGTACCCGGTGAGATGCTCGCGCGCGGTCGTGTCGTCGACCACGCCGCTGCCCTGGTATATTTTGCTCGCGGCATACCAGGCTATGTGGAAAACGCCGGTACCTATCAGTATGATCAGAATTATTCTTTTTGCCATTTTGATTGTGCCTCCTGGTTTTTATGCATGGATAGTAACTCTACGAATAAAGACAGCTTATCTTTTACTGTCTTCCCGTGCTTTACGTGAATACAGTATCAGCCTTATGGTAAAGATCGCAATTATACCCGCACTGATTGCCGACAGGGCCCATTTGGTCGATGATAATAATCCGTTCGCAAGGGCCAGCCCTTCGGTAATATTCGACCTCCGTCCGATGATGAACAGCTCCAGGAAGTTCTCCACGAGATCAAGAAGGGCCGCCGCAAAGGGAAGGAAGCAATAGGCCGGAATGTCCTTTGAAGCATTGGATTCCGGCAGGTTCGATCTCAGGTAACATAGGAGAAAAAACATGAAAGAGCCGTAGATAACCGGGTGAGGGAAGTCCATATAGAAATGATTTAGAAATATTTCGATACCCGTGTCACCCCACCCGGTAATAATGTCTGTAAGGCTTTTACTGTCGAAAGAGAGCTGGAACATCAGCGCACTTTCTCCCATAGGACCAAGAATCATTAAGATGATGGTCTGGGACGCAACATATGCAAGGCCGCTTATTACGACCAGTATCAGCAGAAGCCGTTTGTTTTCCATGAATCTTTTCATGGATTATTACCCTGAAATTGTTATAATCAAAGAATTGGTATTCAATCCCGGATAGTTATCGGTATAGTTCTTATTGAATTGTTAACATGAACTGTATGCATTAAAATATGAGTGTTATTTCATACTGTCAAGCAAAATATGAAATATGTTTCATATTTTGCTTGCTTTATCCGGCATTTTATTATCCAATGTGAATGAAGGAGTAACGCGGTGTCAGAGCAAAAGCATAAAGCCAGAACCCCGGTGCAGAAACGCGGGGTTGAGACTAAAAAGAAGATCATTGAAGCCGCGGAAGCGCTTTTTTCAGAAAAAGGCTTTTATAAAAGCAATGCCCTGGAGATTGCGGCGAGGGCCGGGGTCGCCACCGGGAGCTTTTACGGTTATTTTAACAATAAAAAAGAAGTCCTCATCGAATTGATCAGGAATTTCTATGCCAATGCCCTGGAAAAGGTCTTCACCGCATATAAAGCCCAATTGCATGATAACAGGACCGATAACTATCGGGAAGGAAGGAACCTTGTCCATTTCATGGTCCAGGCGCTCTATGCGACCCATGAAATCAACCCCGCGCTCCACAGGGAATTCATCGCCATGATGCTGCTGGATAAGGAAATCGAGGAGATCAACCGTGAAGAAGAACAAAAGGTCATCGCATCCATGATATCTTTATTGAACGCTTACAGGGAACATATCCGCGTGAAAGATATCGAGGCTGCCGCTGTCTTGCTGTACAGGGTCGTCGATGAAATCATCCATCGCATCAGGATCATGGGAACGGATATTGACAATACGAGAATGCTTGGGGAACTGGAGGATATGGTCTGCAGGTATCTGCTCCCTGACGAGTGAAACTCACAGCCAGGTAACGTCCGCCTTTCTCCGGGACACCGTATTGGTAAACCCCAGGGCCGGATAGCCCATGACCAGGCTCGCGTGGACCCTGACCCCCTTCGGCACACCGGCCAGGGCGCGCATTTTCTTGCTGAACCGGAGCGCCAGGGTCACGAAGCCGATGAAGCAGGTCCCCAGGCCAAGGGAGTGGGCGTAGTTGATGATGGTGGCCGCGGCGATGTTGCAGTTATCGCACCCGAAGTTCGCTTTTTTCGGCGTATAGAGCAGAAGGAGCGCCGGAGCGCTATACAGTATATAGTCCCTCTTTGACACCGCATACTCCTGCCGTATGTATTCCAGGAGCCTGATGTAGCGGTGATTTTTCAGTCCTGTCGAATTCTTTATCATTTTGCCCAGGCCTGAATCAAACAGTTCAAAGAATCTATTGGCGATGCCGAATATTTTTTTTGAAATTTCAGACAATACCTTCCTGTTTGTGATGATGATATATCCGACGTTCTGGTCATTGCTCGCCGTCGGGGCGTATCGCGCCAGGTCAATCACCTTTTCCATTACTTCCCGCGGAACCTCCCGGTCCCTGTAATGCCTGATGCTGCGCCTCCCCAGTATAATGTCCCGGTACGCCTCGGGCCTGATGTTTTTCCGGTTCAGCCTGGCGGCCTGGCCGCCGTCAAGGCCTTCATGGCGTATGGCGCCCCGGGGGCAAATGGCTATGCAGTGACTGCAGCGGTTGCACAGGTCTTCATCAACCGGCGTCGGTATACCGTTGATGACGCGCCATACGCCGGAGTTGCAGTCCCGCACGCAGAGCAGGCATTTGTTGCATGTATCCGCGTTTCGTGATATCATCATGTCTTTTCCCGTTGGTTATATTTTGAAGAATTCTATTTCTGTCTTGAGTTGTTTTGCGTTGGCCGCAATGCTTTCTGACACTGCGGTCAGCTCTTCGCTTGAAGCGGAATTGCTCTGGATTGAAGTGCTGATTACCGTGATTGATTTTACTATTTCTTCGACGGCGAACTTCTGCTCTTCCATCGCCTTCATGATCTCATTCGCCCTCTGCAGAAAATGTTCTGCATCGTCCTTGAGGACGTTGTTTATTTCCAGGTCACGGCGCGTCATTTCGCCTATTGCATTGACCATGGTGCCGAAGGACCTGAGGCCTTCAAAAATGTTTTCTATCCGTGCAATGGCTTCGCTCAGGGCCTGGGAGGACTTGTCCATGCTGATGTTGGTGGTTTTTACGATCTCGGATATGTTTTTCGTGTTTTCCCCGGCCTGTTCCGCGAGTTTGCCGATCTCGTCGGCGACAACGGCGAACCCCTTGCCGTATTCCCCGGCGCGGGCGGCCTCAATGCTCGCGTTGAGGCTGAGGAGGTTCGTCCGGTCGGAGATATCGTTTATGAGTCCCGTGTAGTCCAGCATGCGCCCCGCGTCCCGGGTTGCTGTTTTCATGAAAGCCATGGTGTCATTGATCCTGCCCTTGACGTCTTCAATATTTATGTCGATGCCGGTCTTGACCTTCATGGCCTGCTCCATTTCTTTCCCTTCGTCGGTGATGATGGCGTGCAGCTTGTGTATGTTGTCGATGAGGGCCTGCGTCCGTTTATGCTGATATTCGATATTGCTGTAAATCGATTCTCCCCCCGCGGAAATTTCCTCCAGGGCTGATGATATTTCCTCGACTGTCGCGGCGGTGGTCTGGCTCTGGTGCGCGACGTTGTCCGCGGTATCCGCCATCTCCGATGACGATGTGGTGAGCTCGCCCGTCATGGCCTGGATCAGGGTTATGACCTCGGTAATCTTTTTCATCAGATTGTTCATGTAGCCGCTCATGGAACCCACTTCATCGGTGGTAACCATGGGGACGAAATCCGCATTGAGCTCGCCGCGGGCTATGCTGTCCAGGGACCTCTCCATGTGTGAAACGGTCTTTCTCAATGACTTGGCGAAAAAATAAGCTGTTGAAAAGGATGTTGTAATCATCATGAATGTTATGAACGTAAAATGGATAACCAGGTTATCCAGCTGGAGAAGCTTGAGGTTCATGAGAGATATGAAAGAAATGAATATCGTAAGCGGCGGCAGAAGTACTGATATGAGGACGAAAAGAATCTTTCTGAATACGCTCAGGGGCCGGTACTCGTTTTTTTCCAGGACCACGCCGGCAAGACGTTTGTCCGCCAGGTAGGGGGCCAGGCTTATCTCGGACTGGAACATGAAAAATACCATGTTTACCGGCACTACCATGATCATTCCAATCCCTGTCATGATGAAACGAAGCTGGTTCATCTGGCCGGCAAAAGCCAGGATTATCACGATGACGCCGACGCCGATTGGATATCGAACCAGGAGCGACATGGCTTCGTATCGCGGATGATGTAGAAGCTTGCGCTTAACCGCGCGCAGAGTATCATTGTCAGCCTTGTCAGGGTTGTTTAAGATGCTGAAGCTCTTCCTGAGAAGGACCCACCGGGCTATAGAGCCGGGGACCAGGGTTATCATTGATCCCAGGATAGCGGCGGGGATGAAAAAGGACAGGGAAGAGAAAAAGTCGCAGGTTATTATCACGAAATAGGCAAGCAGGAAAACCGGCAGAGCATAGGCAAAGACTTCAAGGGCAAGAGTGAGCTTAAAAACGGGGCTTTTGTATTTAGTCATGCTAAACCTCTCGGGACTCTATGATCAAAGAGAACATTATTATTAGTATATTATTAACGCAAGTTATTTTTATCGGAAACCTTTGAAGCGGTATAATATATGTATAACAACATTTTTGATGACATGGCAGATGTTTATTATTGGTGCAGAATCAATAGTCGTCAGTACATGAAAGTTATGCCAGCCATGGTTTCATTATGCTTTTAAAGAATTAAATACTTGACCTGTAGTGATTCTAAGTATCTCATTTATAAAGAATCATGATTGTAATTATGCAGGTTAGCCCTCTATGACTAATTGCAAATTGCTGATCCTCCTGCCATGGTTGGCCATCGGGCTAATGGCAGGGTGCGCCAAGATTTCTGAAGACCCCCTTTCCGATATGATGATTCCCGGCAGCTGTGAAGCCTATGACTGCCATGGTTCCACACAGCTGGAAATCTATCCCCCGGTAAGCGGCGCGCACCAGATCCATACCGGGTATACTGAAATTGGCGTTGCCCTCCAGTGCCAATCCTGTCACTATAATTATTCATCGAATCTGCTGCACAAAAATTGCTTTATAAACGGCTGGGACTGGCACACCAGCACCAGGATGCCGGGCACTATCGTGTATCCGGGACCTGACGTCGACCCGGCGATGAGCTTTGATCCCGCGACCGGCACCTGCAGCGGCATTACGGCAGATTGTCATGGCACCGCATCCCATAACTGGTACTCTTTTACCGCCCCTTCATGCTATGGACCGGGGTCCTGTCACGCCGGCGCCCCGTTGAACGAGCCTTCCTGGCCGACAAGCGGGGAACATGGACGCTCGGATCACCGGGTATCCTGCTCCACCTGTCATAATAATTATTTCAGGAACACGTTGCATCGTAACGGTGTAGTGAACGGATCACCATCACAGGGGTTGGCCGGCGGGCATATCGTTTATTTTATTAATCCATTTGCATCTTATAATGATAGCACCAGCAGGTGCAGCAATAGTGGCTGCCATGGAACTGAAAGCTGGTATTAATAAGAATAATTCCGGAAGATTTAATATCTGGCACGGTATTAGTGACTGAGGTCAAAAAAAAATATACCATGGCACGCTGCCTGCGATTAATCAGGATAGGCCTCGTGTTGTTTTTCGCCAGTATCATTCCCGTCATGGCCTATGCCGCCGATGCTGCGCCGCAGGAGAAAATGGAAAAGCCTTCCGGCGAAGCGCCGAAGGAGGAGTCGAAAGCCTCGATAGCAGGCTCCCTGGAAACCACGGGAAATTTTTACACATCATACAATGAGTATTATAACAGGACCAGGACTGAATACCGGGTCTATGAGAATGTCGCCTTTGACGCAACCTTCACCGAGAACTGGCTCCTCCATTTCAACAGCAGGGTCGCGTACCAGTCACAGAAGGGCGGCGATGTCGACAACTGGCTCCTGAATTTCTACTACGGGTATCTCGAGTACAGCAGCGAAAAATTTTCAGCGCAGCTGGGCCGTATCATGGATTTTGACAACCTGGTGTATGTCTACTTCGACGGTCTCAATCTTGAGGGCAACATACCGATCGGTGATTATCGCCTGACCCTCGATCTCTACGGCGGCATGATCGTCAAGGACGACTACCTCGAGTATTACCGGAATCCATGGACAATCCGCACCTTCAACAGCATCGATTACCGGAACATGTTCATAAAGCAGAGGATCGGCGATTACATCGTCGGATTAAAGGCTGATTTTATGGGGAAAAATATCGGCGTCTTCGGCGTGGATTACCAGCTGGTCCTGAACGGCAACAGTCTTGCCGAGCATTATGCTTCCCTGAATTACGAATCGATGTTCTCGAAGAAGATAAAGTTATACGGGTATTGCACCGTCGACCTCGTGGGGGTGATGCCGTCGAACCTCCTGACTGCGGCGCAGATAAATCCCCTGGACCTCCTTTCGATTGTCATCGAATATGAGTATTACCAGCCGGTGTTCATCAAGGGCTCCTATTTCCAGGCCAACTTTGAGACGTACGGCAACCAGGAGGCAAGCGCCCGCCTTATATTCTTTATCTCGAAACTTTTCACGTTTGACATGAAATACGGGGCCATCATCTATGAAGGCGCGGGGGAACTGGGGAACGAGGTTTCGTTAAACCTGGAGCACCGGGACCTGGCCAGGTTCGGGCTTCGCTGTAATTACGATATGATCATCGGCCCGGAGGGGAACCTGATAACCCTGCAGGCCATTGTTACAAGAAGAATTTTTATCTTTGACTTCCTGTGCGGTGCCGGTGTCCAGTTTTATAACGACGGGAAGATAAGTGACACACTGTCGCCTGGGTACTTCGGGATGATTGGAGCAGATATCCGGATCATCAAGTCTCTTGTTCTTTCCGCGACCGGCGATATCGCGCGAAACGAGGAATATGCTTATAATCTCAGGGGAAATCTTTCGTTAAAATATTTTTTTTGAGTGATACTGCGATGAGACAAAACATTTTCTACGGATTCATCACCTTCGGGCTCATGGTCCTGGCCGGCGCGGTCCTCCTGTCAAAGGAGGGGCCGGTTTTTTCCCATAAGTCCCATATTGACGGCAAAATCGAGTGCGGGCAGTGCCACAAGAAGATCAAATCGAGCACCGACACCACAACGGGCTGTGATATTCCGGCAAAGAAAATCTGCAACGACTGTCATGATGAATCTGCCGGTTATTCCAAAACCGTGCGTTTCACCTACCGCCAGGTCTATAAATTCAACCACAAGGTCCATGTGGGGGGGCAGGGACTCACCTGCAGGGATTGCCATGAAGCGCTGTACAAGAAGGATATTGTCCCGCAGAAGGAAATAGTCCCCAAGATGGAATACTGTTTCCAGTGCCATGACAACACCACCGCGACGCAGTACTGCATGCTCTGTCACGTGAATCCCACCAAGCCGGACGACCATACAATCAACTGGAACAAGCTGCACGGCAAGAAAGCCGACACCAGTAAGAAGGAGTGCATGTCATGCCACACCACGAAGGATTCGTGCCTCCGGTGTCACCGGGGGAGTAAAGGAGTGTACCTTTACCATAATCCCAATTATTTGATGTCGCACAAGTATGAATCGCGGATCAGCCTTAAACACTGCAGGGCATGCCATTCCGACCGCCAGTGCAGCGAATGCCACAAGGCCAGCGGTGTATATTATTCCAACCCGGCAGTAAGAAAGCGTCACCCCGTCGGATGGACGAACCGGCTGTCATCCAACTTCCATGCCAGGAAGGCCCGAATGAACATCATGAGCTGTACCACGTGCCATACGAAAAACGAGTGCAATTACTGCCACTTCCGGCTTGAGGGTGATTAACATCCCTCTTGACCCCTCCCCCCGTAATAAGTGCAGGCCCGCTACCTGGTCATTTTGCCCGGGACCCGGGCATCGAGAACGATAGTTATCGGCAACAACCGATAACTATCGGAACAGCGGCGGCCGTTTATTGAACCACGGCTCCGCCTTTTCCAGCTGAGCCGCGAGGCGGAAGAGGGTCGCCTCGTCGCCGAAGGGAGCGATGAACTGGACTCCGAGCGGGAGCCCTTCCGGCGTCCAGTGGAGCGGAACTGACATTGCCGGCTGGCCGGTGAAATTTGCCAGCTGCGTGAAGGGGGTCTTCTCCAGGCTGGCAAGACCTATCTCCAGTGCAAGGCCGGACTTTTTAAGGAGTCCCGCGAGGTTCAGCCTGTTGATGATCTTCATGGCGACGAGGTCCGCGCCACGGGTTTGGAGTTCCCCGATTTTAACCGGGAGGGATGCCGTGGTCGGCGTAAGGTACAGGTCGAAGCGCTCATGGAACCGCGCCATGGCCCTGGCGGCGTATTCCCACTGTCGAATTGCCTGGACGAATTCTTCCGCTGATGTTACCTTTCCGAGGAGGCCAAGGATCCACGTGGTTTCCTCGAAATCCTTCAGTTTCGGTTTTCTTCCGAGTGCTTCCACGCTTTTCGCGATGTCCGCGGCAGTTTCGCCGTAGTACATGGTAAAGTAGGCCCCGGCCAGGGCCATGCCGTCTACATCTGGTTTCGCCTCTTCTACGCGATGGCCGAGGTCTTTGAGAAGCGCTGCCGCCTTCTTGACTGCGCTGGCGCACTCCGGGTGGACTTCCCTGCCGATGGGTGAATCTATGGAAAAACCTATTTTGAGACGTCCCGGTTTTGTCATGATCTCCTTCATGTAAGGGCGGACCGGCAGCGGCGTGACGCACCGTGAGCCGCTGTCCATTCCGTTGGTACAGTCGAGGACCGCGGCGCTGTCCCGCACGGAACGGGTAAGCACGTGCTCCACCACCGCGCCCTGCCAGCCCTCGCCATTGAAAGGCCCGATGGGGTTGCGCCCCCGCGTCGGCTTGAGGCCGAAGAGGCCGCAATAACATGATGGTATCCTGATGGACCCGCCGCCGTCTCCGCCAGAGGCGAGGGGCACCATGCCCGACGCCACAGCCGCGGCGGACCCCCCGCTGGATCCTCCGGGGGTGCGGTCCGTGTTCCAGGGGTTCCTGGTCGGTCCGAAGAGTTCCGGCTCCGTCACTCCCATGAGGCCGAATTCCGGCGTGCTGGTTTTTCCCAGGATGACAAAGCCGGCATTCTTGAACCGCCGGACCATTTCGCTGTCATAGCCGGGTATATAATTTCTGTATGATTTTGAGCCGCACTGCAGAGGGACCCCGGCATAAGCTGAGATCAGATCTTTTAAAAGAAATGGAACTCCCTTGAAGGGGCCGTCGGGCAGTTTCCCCCGCGCCGACTTCCGCGCAATGTCGAACATCGGGAATATGACTGCGTTGAGAGCGGGGTTGCGCTGTTCTATCCTGGCGATGGCCTCCTCGCATAGTTCGGCGGGGGAGACTTTTTTCTTCTTTACGAGTTCAGCAAGGCCGAGACCGTCGTATTTGTCGTATTCCTTGAATCCGCCCATGGGAGCCTCCATGTATAAGGATATATCGCTGGCATTGATTATCTCAGACCAACTATTCAGATAGCATAATATTTAAGATACGTCAACTAGTATTATGGATTGATGATTGCCGCAGATTGCTGTTATATGTTATGGGGAATGGGTGATAATCTGCGACTTGTGAAAGCCCCCCCTGTTTTTGCTATGAAATTATCCCGGTTTTGGACTACATTTTATTTTTATGTGCTAAATAGGTGTCATTTAGGTATCCTGCCATGATTAATGGGTTGATTTTTTAATCATTCTTTTAACGTTGGTATCATTGTGCCTACTAAAATAACCATGAGAGGATTGACCGTATGAAAACCGCCCATGATTTTTTTCACGCGTATTTATCCGAAAACATCTCTGATGCCGACACCCTGGAACGGATGCGCAATGTAATCGCCGAGTTCTCCTCCCGCGCCCCTAAAATCATCGTCATGAAATGCATTGACGGCCGGGTACACGGCAGCAAGGCCAAGGGATATCCTCCCACAACGGTCCGCTTCGGCCGCACCGACGGGAACAAGGTCTCGCTTGACATGAGCAACTTCTGGTACTGGAACCGCATCGACCGCGTTGTCAAGGACGCTCACTTCAACACGCCCGAGACACCGGCGCTCTTCATCGCCTTCATGCACCATTCGCCCCGGGGCCACGGGTGCGCGTCCCACAACAGCGACGATGCCGCCGCGCTGAAATCCGTCGAAGACCAGATGACGGCGGTGCGCAAAACCTACAAGGAGACCGAGCTCTATGTCATGGGCGGCGACACCAACACCGACATCATGGCGGAAACCCTCATCTTTCCCGGCAGCTACCGCATCGACACGGAAAACATCATACAGTACTGCAACCTGAAAAAGCCGCGCGACGTGTTCCACGAGGCATTTCTGAAGAACAAGATCGACGACGTGGCCACCTCGCGGAACGTTGACCATAAGACCCCGGACGAACTCCTCAACGGCATCAACCCGGAGTTCTTCACCAACTTCCAGACTGCCTCAACATGGAAAACTATCTCCTCCGGGAGATCACCACCACGCTCAACAAGGACCGCGGCGACCTGAAGCGGCTCATACGGCCGGACATCCTGGACTATATCTTTGTCACCCTTGACCGCGTCAACATGCCCAAGACGCTCGTGGGCCCGATCCTCTACCAGATCATCTGGAATATCACCTATGCGCTGTACCAGATCAACCTGATCGATCATCTGACGCCGGAAGAGCTCGAGCGGCACATCGACCACGCCGAAGAGCTGGTCTGCTACGGCGACGGGTTCGAGACCCTGCCCCGAAACAAGGCGGTGCTGGTCAAGACCGGCCGCGGCGATGATATCGATGCGCTCAATGTGGCGAAGAACGTTCTGGAAAAGAACCGCAAGCGCTACCAGCAGGACCACAAGCTCCTGGTGCACATCAACATCGAGGTCATGGGCGAGATGATGAACTGGGACGATTTTAACGACAACGTCGGGTCGCGCATCTTTACCATGCGCCGCAACGTGGACCATGTCTTCGGCAACGATGTCGCCATCCTCACCTCCTATTCCTACCGGGACCAGAAACGGTTCTACCCGGTAAAGATATCCAAGGACGATACCCGCATCGTGTATCCGGCGGACGTTATCTCGGAGATCAACTCTTCGCTCAAGTTCAGCAACATCTCCCTCAAGGCGCAGGAGGCCATCTACAAGGCGAGCTTTATCGGCGGAAAAGTATAATGATTTCATCTCGCGTAATAACGTAAAAGAGGAAGGGTCGTCAGCGCCCTTCCTCTTTTTATTGTGTTTCGTTTAAAGATTGTTATCTTCCCATGAATTTCAGGAGGCCGTTCACCACGGTGAGGGGATGCACCGGGCACCCGGGGATGTAAAGGTCCATTTTGTGCTTATCGAGGAACTCCCGGTTGAGGGCCGGCGAGCCCTGGAAAACGCCGCCGCTGATCGCGCAGCTCCCGGCCAGTATCACGATCTTCGGGTCCGGCGTGCACATGTATGCGTCCTCAAGGGCCGGCGCCATGTTCTGCGGATATCGGCCCGGTGATGAGGATGCCGTCCGCGTGGCGCGGCGACGCGACGATGTCGATGCCGAAGCGGCCCATGTCGAAGTTGGCGTTCCCGCAGGCGTTCAGCTCCCACTCGCACCCGTTGCACCCGGCTGCGGACACCTGCCGGAGCTTCAGCGACGAGCCGAAGATTCTTTTAATTTCCTTCCGCGCCTCTATGGCGCCGGCGAGGTATTCCTCCGCGCTTTTCTTCCCGTCCACGACGAGGTATTCCCGTGATGTTGACGCCATCTTGTGAAAGTTGGAGAATGCTATGGATTTTTTCGGGCACAGACGCTCGCAGTCGCCGCAGAATACGCATTTCCCCAGATCGATCGAAAGCGGCTTCGTCGAAATCGCCCCCACGGGGCAGATCTCGCGGCATATCAGTGCACTTTCCGCACTTCGATCCGTCAAGGGCGGGAAGCCCCCTGAAGGGCCTGCGGATCTCCGCCTTTGTCACGTCGGGTATCGCCTGATAGCCCTGGTTTTTTCGATTTTCAGTATTTCTAACATGCCATGCTCCTTACAGGTCGTTGCCGCAGTATGAGAGATTGAAGCTCTTGTTGCAGAGCGGGAAGTCGGATATGCCGTTGTTTCTCACGGCATACGCGAGGCCGTACCAGTTCTGCAGCGACGGGTCTTTTATCTTGTATTTCACTATTTCGCCCTTTTTCCCGGTGACGGCGCAGTGGACGATCTCGCCCCGCCATCCTTCGGTCATTGAAACGACAAGGCTGTCCGGAGCGAGTTTTTTCAGCGGCTGCAGCAGCGGTGTGTCGTCCGCCATGCTTTCGAGCTGCTCGAAGATGAAATCAATCGATTGCTTTATCTCGATGTAGCGCATGTAGGAGCGGGCGAACACGTCGCCGCTGCCCATGGTGCGCTTGTGGACCGGATAAAACCGGTAAATGCCGAAGGGGTGGTCCGCCCGGACGTCGAGGGAAAACCCCGAGGCGCGTCCCGCCGGTCCCACGAGGCCCATGTTCCTGGCAGCCTCTGCGTCCACCGTGCCGGTGTTGTCGAGACGGGAGAGGACGCTCGCCGATTCGAACATTGCTCTCCGCCCATGAGCTCCACGTCATGATACACCTTGGTGAGCTTTTCCTTGAATTCTTTTATCAGTTCGGGCGTAAAATCGAATACGACCCCGCCCTCGCGCACAAGGCCGCGGCCGAAGCGGCTGCCAGTGAGTGCAAGGAGGGAGTTGATTACCAGTGTCCGGGTCACGCCGAAGACGGCGTTGCCCATAAGATACGCCACGTCATTGGCGATGGCCCCCAGATCGCCGATATGTATCGCGGCGCGCTCCATTTCAAGCGCGATGGCGCGGATCGACTGGGCCCGGCGGCTTACCTCGATGCCCGCCAGGGCTTCCACCGCGTCCGCATAGGCGGTGGCATGGCCGATCACCGTATCGCCCGCGATCGATTCCGCGAGATGTATGCCGGAGCGGCGGTAATGTTTCACCATCAGCTCTTCGACGCCGCGGTGCTGGTAGCCGAGCTGTATCTCGAGATGGTGTACGTCCTCGCCCTGGCACATGAACCGGAAATGGCCGGGTTCGATGACGCCCGCGTGGACGGGCCCCACCGCCACCTCGTGCACCTCCTCGCCCTTCATGGTGAAGAAGGGATAGTGCTCCATCGTGCTCTCGCGGTCGGCGCGGTTGTGGCCGAAGCGCACTCCCTTGAGCCAGGGATGGCCTTCCGGGAGGATGCCGGTATCCTCGATACAGCTCGCGCTCGAAGATATGGAAGCGCGGCGCTTCCGGCGTGATCGAGGCATAGCGCCGGTCTTTCCCAATCAGGGCCGATGAAATATAGAGGCGCGATCGCCTCATCATCGGCGAGCACCGCGATAACCAGCGTTCCGTGTCCCTTCGGCATGCCGAAAAAGGAAACGACCCGTCTTCCCTCGCGGCAGCGCCGTATGATCTGGGAGCGGAGCTCCTCCATGGTCATCTCGGGAATGTCCTTTATCCGGACGGGCCTGTTGTTTTTCGTATTGATCCATTTCATGAGTGTTACATCCTCTCTGTTATAGCAGCGCCGCGGCTTTCTGGAATAATTCCTGCACAAACGGCGGCAGCGTTACGCCCATGGCAAGCAGAAGGGCGATGAAGGCCAACTGCGGCAGGTATGAAAGTATCCCCGTCCGGTGGGCGGACTGTCAGCGTCGCCCTCGCCGAAGCTCATCCGGAGAACCGCCTTGCCGATCCCGGCCATATTGATGGTCAGCAGCAGAAGGAACAGGACCAGCTGGGCAATCATGCCGATGTCGATCATGGTCTTGGCGACGAGAAACTCGCTCAGGAATATCGGGAACGGCGGTATGCCGACGATGCCGGCGAAGCAGAGCATCCAGAGCCATCCGGAAACCGGATCGGCTTTCAGGAGGCCCCGCACGTCTGTCGATATGCTTGGACTTGAAGCGGTGCAGAATATTGCCCGAGGTGAGGAAGAAGGCCGCCTTGGTGAGGGAATGGGCCGCCAGGTGCAGCATGGCGGCGAAAAGTCCGGCCCCGCCCACGCCCAGGCAGATGGCGATGATCCCCATGTTCTCAATGGACGAATACGCGAGCATCCGCTTGTAGTTCTTGATGCTGATGATGTATACCGCTGATATGAAAATCGATATAAAGCCGATCACCAGGAGAAGGTTTTCCGCGTACCACTTCATCCCGGCGAGGGTCATTATCTTGTTGACCCGCATGATCCCCAGCAATGCCGCGTTGAGCAGCGTTCCCGAAAGGAGCGCCGAAACCGGAGAAGGGGACTCCGAATGGGCGTCTGGCAGCCAGGCGTGCATGGGCGCGAAGCCCACTTTGGTTCCGAACCCCGCCAGCATGAAGGGGAAGGCGATCTTGAGCCAGAAGGGATTTATTTCTTTCGCTCCCTTGTACAGGTCATCGAAAAAGAGGGAATCCGAGTTGGCCAGCCCCATGGACAGGAAGATGATTCCCACGAAGGCGATGGCGATACCGATAGAGCATATGAAAAGGTATTTCCATGTCGCTTCAAGGGACGCTTCCGAACGGCTGAAGAAGATGAGATAGGAGCTCGAGAGGGTCGTTGCCTCGACAAATACCCAGAGGAGCGCCAGGTGCGTGGAGAGTATGACACCGGTCATTGACGCGATAAATATGAGGAGGTTTGCCGTAAAGAGCGCCTGGCTTTTCGCCGGCGCCTCGTTTTTCATCAGGAAATCGATGTTGAAGATCGCCACGCCGAAGAAGACAACGGCCAGCACCAGCAGAAATAGTATGTTGAGATCATCGATCCTGAAATAGGGAGTGAATGACGCAGGCTGCATGTACAGCATTATCGCAATACCCAGAAATACTGCGGCATAAGCTATTGTCGCGATGATGCTCAAAAACCTGTTCCTCACGATGAGGACGAGAATGGCGAGCGCAATTGGGAGAAATAGTAATGTTTCTATCATTGTTTCAGTCCTTTAATTTCGCCAGGGCGTCGATGTGGGTGTCTGAATAGGAATCCTGCACCTTGTTTATGAAAAGGCCCAGCAGATACACGGCGATGAAGATGTCGAGGAGCACGCCGATCGCCACGATGAAGGGCATCTCCCTCGCTATGGAGAGGGCCAGGAGGAAAATGCCGTTTTCCAGCATCATGTATCCCATCACGTGGGTGATGATCTTCTTTCGTGATATGATGATAAACAGACCGGTCACGATGGTGGATATGGAAATGCCGAAGTAAAAAGGCCGTATATTGCTCACCATTCCCACCGACCAGTAGGCTATGTAAAAACCGGCGGCGAAAATGGCGGTCGTGATCGCCAGGGAGGAGTAGTTGGTGACAGTCGGCTCGACTTCCCGGAAGATGCCGTTTTTCCGTATGATATAGACCAGGAACAGCGGGATGGCTATGGCCTTTACCGCAAGGGTCTCAAAGGACAGGAAGATGAGGTTGGCAAGGTTGGTCGTGCCGTAATCGAAAAGCACCAGGAGAAAGAGTATCACTCCCTGTGCCGCTATGGCCTTGATGTAGCTTTCGATGCGCGTGGTGACGGCCACAAAGAGCATCGAGAGGCCGAATAGGATAATGATGAACTGTATCATTTAATGCCTCCGGAAATGAAGAGTACGACGGTTGATACAATGACGACCGATATGGCGGTCATAAAAAGAAGGAACTGCGGCACGTGGGTCATCCGGAGCCGCGCCATGACCGATTCTATGGTGCCGATTATGACGGCAAGGGCCGCCTGTACGGCGATTAAGAGGCCCGCTGACGCCCAGATGGGGAGGCCCTCCGGTATTATCAGGTTCGCGATGAGTGACCCGATGATGATCATCTTCATGCCGGCGGCATAGACGATAAAGCCCATGTCCGGACCGGAGTTGTCGAGGACCATCACCTCGTGAATCATGGTTAGCTCCAGGTGCGTGTTGGGATCGTCCACCGGAACGCGGCACCCTTCGGTAAGGAGCATGATGAACAGGGCGATCACGCCCAGCGGAAGAACCAGGTACGCCACGCTGGCGTTATGGGCGATAAAAAATTCTTATGGAAGGAAAGCCCGCCGGATATCAGCCCCAGGGAGGCGATGATCACGAAAAAGGCCGGCTCCACAAGGGCCGAGAAGGTGACCTCGCGGCTTGCCCCCATGCCTTCGAAGGCCGACCCGGTGTCCATGGCCCCGGCCACGGTGAGAAACTTACCCGCGGCGAGGAGATACGCGAACAGTATGAAATCCGCCTCAAACGAGACAATTGATTTCCCGCCGGCCATGGGTGCGATGAGCCCCGCGGCGATGACCGCGGCGAAGGTGACCGACGGGGCAATCCGGAAAACAAAGGACGCCGTCGTGCTGATGACCTCTCCCTTTTTCATGAGCCGCATGAAATCCCGGAACGGCTGGATTATCGAGGGGCCCTTTCGGCCGGCCCAGAGGGACTTGACACGGTTGATGAGCCCCAGAAAGAGAAAGGGAAGTATGAAGAGCAGGGCTATGTTTATCAGTATTTCTATCATGTTACACCACCATGATCCAGAGAGTAATTGCTATGAGAAAAATCAAACCATACAGGATGTATTGCTGTGTACTTCCGCTTTGAATCCAGGTGAAAGCGTTCAAAAACCGTTCAATGAGGGAGATGATCGGGTTGATGATGCCCTTTTCGAAACGGTCCTCCACGTGGCTTTCATATTTTGCCTTTTCCGGGAAGAGCCCTTCCGGCTTTTCGAGGTGGACATTCCAGGAAAAAAGAAACCGGAAGACCCGTAAAAACGGGGCCGCATAGGATGACGCGGTGTACTGCATGCGGACATTGCCCGCCTGGTAGCCGCAGTCCCAAGTTTTATATTCGTACACGCTCCGCTTGCGGAGAAGAAGGCCCCGCAGGGCGAAGAGTACGATGAATATTCCGATGAAAATCAGCAGCCCCGTGGAAACACCGCCGAGCGCGGGCAGGTATGCCGAAGCATCAAAGGAGGCGCCGGCGTCAACCATGAATGTCCGCGCCACGAGGCAGATGCCCGAAAAGGCGTAGTTCGGGAACAGGCCGATCAGCACGATCATGATCATCTGGACGGCCATGGCGGACTTCATGGTAAACGAAACTTCGGTCGGGGTTGTATGATAATCGCTGCGGGGGCTTCCCAGAAAGACGACGCCGAAGACCTTGGTGAAGCAGAGGAGCGCCATTGCTCCGATGAAGGCAAGCGAGGCAAAGGATATGACCATGGCAATCGAAAGAAGGGTCTTTCCGGCCGTCAGGCCCTTCAGCATCCCCCAGTAGATGAAAAACTCGCTTACGAAACCGTTGAAGGGCGGGAGACCGGAGATGGCTATCGAGCCCACGATGAATGCCACGGCCGTAAAGGTCATGAATTTTACGATACCCCCGAGCTTCTCGATATCCAGCAGGTGCGTTTTCTGGTACACGCCGCCCGTGGCGAAGAAGAGGAGCGACTTGAAGAGCGAATGGTTCAGCACGTGGAGGATGCCGCCGGCAAAGCCGAGAAGCGCAAGAGGCTCGTTCCCGTAGGCGAGGCCGAGCATTCCCAGGCCGATGCCGATCCCGATGATCCCGATATTCTCCACGCTGTGATAGGCGAGGAGCTTTTTAATGTTATGCTGGGCAATGGCGTACGCGACACCGAGGATGCCCGACAGCAGTGAAATGATAAGGACAAAGTAGGCGATTTCAACGCCGGGATTTTTTATAAGCGTGATGACCCGGAGTATCCCGTATATCCCGGTTTTTATCATTATCCCGGACATGAGGCCGGAAACGTGGCTTGGCGCGGCCGGGTGGGCCTTGGGCAGCCAGGTGTGAAAGGGCACGAAGCCGGCCTTTGTGCCGAACCCGACGAAGAGGAGCACGAAGACCAGGTTGGCAAGGCCCCGGTTTTCAGCGAATACCGCTGTAAAAGAAGCGAAATCAAAGCTGCCCGATTTATACGCGGCTGCGAGGAATCCGCCGATGAGAAAAAGGACCCCCACGTGCATGGCGATGAGATAATTAATCGAAGCCTGGTACACCTCCTCCCGCTCATTTTCAAAGGCCACCAGGAAGAACGATGACAGCGACATTATTTCCCATGCAATGAGGAAGGCGACGACGTTCTGGACTAACGTTACGGCGAGCATCGAAGCGACAAGGACGGCAAGGAAGAAAAAATGCGATGTGGTCGTGTTGCCCGTGCCGCAGTAGGGCCGCATGTATCCGATGGCGTACACGGCGCCGATGAAGCTCATCACGGAGATGATCAGGGCGAAAAACGCCGAAAGCCTGTCGACCACCAGCGTTACCGTTCCGGCCGGATATGAAAGTATGTAGCTCGATGACAGCGGGTCCTGCGCAAAGAGCACTGTAACGGAAACATATGCGACAAGGGCGGCGCCGCAGCCCGTAAAGAGGGCCACGATCCAGCTCTTCATCCTTTCGGGAAAGGGTAGTGAGACAATTCCTCCGGCAAGGATAATGCCGATACCGGTTATAAAAAGGTCCATCATTTCCATTGCTTACCTCGCCCTCCATTCCTTCTCAACGCGCTCTATGTAATAAAGGAATACTTCCTTCTGCGGTTTGTCGTTAAGGGTCTTGAGGAAATCCTCCTGCTTGCAGAGGAAGGATATTTTTGACAGTATTTCAAGGTGCCGCTTTGCGTTTGACGATATGATGATGAAAAGCACCTGCACCGGCTCGCCGTCGAGGGCGCCGTAATCGATGGGATTTTTCAAGAAGCAGATCGATACCGATTCTTCATCTATGTCGGATATTATCGGGTTCCGCGGATGGGGCAGGGCGATGCCCTTTCCGACCGCCGTGGTCATCATCTCTTCGCGCTGGAGCAGTGACGCGCGCACGGTGTCAACATCGGCGCTTTTCGGTATCGGAATCGTCTTAACCACATCATCAATGACCTCGCGCACGGTCGATCCCTTGATGCCGTAATGAACATCGCCTTTTTTTATCAGATCAATGAGTGAAACCGGTCTGTTCGTCAGGGCCAGGTCCAGTATCTTTTCTGAAACGGCGATGTTATTTTTCAATATCCACTCGTTTACTTCAGCCTTGTTGAAGTAATACTGGTTCTTGATCTTGTATGACGGCATTTTCTTCTCATTGATCCATTGTACAATGGTTTTCTCCGGCACTTCGAGTAAATCAATGATGTCCTTCATTTTTAAGTCCATGGTGTTCCTCTTTTATACATCTGATCCTTATTTTTTCTTTAGCTCTTTAAGGGGTGTTATTTTCCGGTATTCTTCTTCATTATTATTTATCGCATCCCATAGATCCAGTTCGGTCTGCATTCCCAGCCAGTAATGCACGGTCGTGTCAAAAAAACGCGCGAGGCGGATTGCCGTGTCCGTCGTGATGGCCCGTTTACCCAGGAGGACCTCATTAATGCGCACCCGGGTTATTCCCAGGTAATCCGCCAACTCCTGCTGAGTAATGCCCATGGGATCCAGGTATTCTATCTTTAAAATCTCGCCCGGGTGCTTCGGCCGCGGCTCCTGTCCGGCATTTACGGTCTCATTTTTCAGTTTTTTCATCAGCCACCCGCATCCAGTACTTGTAAGCGATAATGGTTGGCCATGTAACGAGCAATGTTGCATATTGCAAGAAAATTTTTTATTTTTTTGGAGTATAGATCAGGCAAATAGGGAGATATTAAGCGGGAAATGCACTCCAGGCCCGGCCTGGTAACAGCATGGGCCCGGTCCATTGTGCCGACTTATGGTTTTTTTTGCACTGTCCCAGGGGGACGTCAAAGAGTCATGAGGGGAGACCGCCGACAGCGGGGCTGTTTTTCTGCCTGATGACCGTCCACATGATGATGGCGGTGCCGCCCATGATGGACAGGTCTGCGAAGTTGAAAATGCCGGAGCGGACCATGCCGATGCCGATGTTCATGAAATCGACGACATATTCATTGATGAGCCTGTCACCGATGTTGCTCAGGCCCCCGCCTATGATGCAGCAGAGGGCAAGTACGTATGAAAGGGACAGGTCCCTGTTCGAGATTATGTAATAGGTCATGATAACCAGGGAGACCAGGGGGAGGATGGAAAGGATGACCAGGCGGACCATGTTCGGCAGCGAAGAGAACATGCTCAGGAAACCGCCCTTGTTTTCCGCGTAACGGAGGATGAAAAAATTGTCGATCACCCGGATCGTCGCGGTCCGGGTGAGATGCTTCTTCGCCAGGTACTTGGTCGACTGGTCACAGCCGATATTGATGGATATGAGGGCGACGATTACCAGGATGCGGAGCAAGGTTTTTTTCATGGAGGATTCCTTTTTTTATGTGGATCAATAGTAAATAAGAAAATTTTAAACTACTATTGTTACTGGATGTAATCGTAAGAATGATCAAAAATTATACAGTATGTGAAGAAAAAAAGTGTTTCTCGCGGAGACGCAGAGGCGAAGAGAAGAATATGAAATAATAGCTGTAATTTGGATTTAATAATAAATTATCATAACGTATGTGTGCCATAAGCTAAATATCAATATTCTGCGTCTCAGCGCCTCTGCGAGAACATTCCTCCTGTTTGAAAAATTAAATTATCTCATCACCGGGAGGGATACTAATTAATTTAATGATACAGCATTCTTGATTAAGTTTGTCCCGGAAAATGCCTTGCCAGGTCCTCGAGGGTGTCCCGGGACCGTATCAGCACCGCATCGCCGCCGGAGGTGATGAGCACTTCCGCGGGCCGGAGACGGCAGTTGTAGTTCGACGCCATTACCATGCCGTAGGCGCCGGCGTCGAGCACCCCGAGTATGTCGTCTTCCATGAGCGGCGGGAGGAGGCGGTCCTTGGCCAGGATGTCGCCGGTCTCGCATATGTTCCCCACGATGGTCACCGGGACCTTCTGTTTGTCGTCCCTGGGTTTATCGGCGTATACCTCGATGTCGTGGTGCGCGTCATACATGGCGCGGCGGATGAGGACGTTGAAGCCGATGTCCGTGCCCGCGTAGGTCCTGCCGCCGTTGACCTTCAGGGCGTGGACACGGCCGAGGAGCACCCCGCATTCCGCCACGGTGTAGCGCCCCGGTTCGATCTTCACCCGCAGATGCCTGCCGGTCTTCCTGACCCACTCCTCCACGGTTTCCCCGAGGCGCCTGCCGAAAAGGGTGAGGTCCAGCCTCTTCTCGCCGTTCTCCTTGTGGTAGGGGATGCCGAAGCCGCCGCCGAAATCGACGAATTCAATCTGCGGAAAATCTTCGGCGAAGGAGAGAAGGAATTTCGCCGCCTCGATGTATTCGTCCCCGGACATGAAGAGGGAGCCGATATGCTGGTTCAGCCCCGTGAGGCGAAGATCATAGCGCGTGAGCGCGGCATGGAGTTCCCCGGCGAAGGCCGGGTCCACGCCGAACTTGGTGTTGGCCCCGGCGGTGACGACCTTTTCGTGGTGCCCCGCGCCGATCCCCGGGTTTATCCGCACCGCCACCCTGCCGCCGCGGTTCAGCCGTCCGTAGCGCTCCAGCTGCGAAATCGAATCAACGCTTACCAGGGCACCGGCGTCGACGGCGTAGCGGATCTCCTCGTCGGACACGTTGTTGCATATGAAGAGTATGTCTTCCGGTTTAAATCCGGCCTTCAGCTCCAGGAAGATCTCCCCCGGCGACATGGCGTCAACTGAAAGGCCTTCCTCGCGGATGATCCGGAGGAGATGCAGGTTGGTGTTGGCCTTGGCGGAATAGTTCACGCCGAAGTCCGGGTAGTCGATCAGTTTCATGAGCTCCCGGCAGCGGCTCCTGAGGATGTTCTCGTTGTAAACGTACAGCGGGCTCCCGTATTCCTCAATAAGGGATTGCGGGGACGCGGTGCCGAAAAAAGAATGCTCCCGCGTCCAGATTTCGTGAATATATGCAAAATTATTTTTCTTCATCTTGTTCCTGCCGGTCCGTTCAACCGTCGTATCGTTATTCAATGTTGTGCCGGGGATGGTGGAGGATAGTATACCAGGCCGGGGCCCATGGCAAGAAGAAAAAGAATGATATGGTTGACTCGTATGCGTTTCTTCATTATTTATATATAAGGCATGTCATATGACTGCCTTCAACCAGGCTTGACGCAGGTCATGAGTGAAGGCAGTCGGGGAGGTTGCAGTATGGATGTAAAAGAAGCAATTCAAACAAGGCGGGCGTACCGCGCCCTCGGGCCGGTGGAAATAGACGATTATATTATTCATGAGATGGCCACCGCGGCGCAGCTCATGCCGTCATGCTTCAACAACCAGCCGTGGCGATTCATCTTTGCACGGTCGAAGGAAGCGCTGGCAAAAATGCACGGCTGCATGAACAAGGGGAATGAATGGACCTTCAGGGCCTCGCTGATCATCGCCGCTTTTGCCAGAAAAGAAAACGACTGCCTCATCAAGGAGCGGGAGTATTATCTCTTCGACCTGGGCATGGCCGTGTCCGCCCTGGTCCTGCGCGCCACGGAGCTCGGCCTGGTGGCCCATCCCATTGCCGGGTTCAGCCCGGAGAAGGTCAGGCAGGCTTTCACTATTCCGGACGACTACATGGTGATTACGCTGATCAACGTGGGCAAGAAATCGGATGATACGACCGGTCTCACGGAATGGCAGCTGAGCCAGGAGCCGCAGCGGCCGCCGCGACTCCCGCTGGAGAACATCTTCAGCATTGACGTTTTTGATGATAGATTGAACGCCATTGTGGAGCGCTAAAACATCCCTGCTGAATCGATAAACGGCGCGCCTTGCCGGCAGGTCGCCCGGTAACCCGCTTCGCGGGTTTCGGCTATGCCGGGAACGTTATACGCCATTGTGTTATTGACCTTTTTGCCGCATACCAGGATGTTACGCGGACAGAAGGTATAGAAAGGAGACCACGATGAGAAATGAACAGGCAGCACCGGAAACGAAAGGTGTCACGGTAAAGCTGCTATCAGCGCTTGACCTTGGCCCTGAAATCCAAGGTATGGAAGGGCTCCAACTTCGAATGCGCATGGTGACCATCGAACCTGGAGGCGTCTTCGGCCCGATTCATGACCATAAGAACAGGCCGGGCATGGTTTATATACTGCAGGGAACGATCACTGACCATCGAAATGGAGTGTCCAAGGAGTATGGGCCGGGGGTGGGCTGGCCCGAGGATAGAAACACCACACACTGGCTTGAGAATAGAGGTACGACGCCGGCGGTGGAGATCTCGGTAGATATAGTCAGCGTAAGGTGAGGAACGACGCCTAAACTTGCGGTCGCCTACCAGCATGCTGCTGCTGACTATCATGATTTGCTGAACTTCGGCAGTATACTGTATAAGAACCCTGGCTGCATTGCTTCATTCGGCTGTGCTGCCCAAATTTATGTTATATACGCTGCGGGATGATAATTAGATATTATGTCCAATAACGCAACGGCGTATAACAAACCATAGCCGCTCCGCTCCTTCGGCCCGGCTAAGGCGGGCCTGCGGCGCTCGGCAACCCGTTTCGCTGGTTCGGCTATGCTTGAAATGGTGTGCGTAATGTCATATTATATTAATAATAAAACTTAAATTATATGATAACATTGATTATAACAGAATCCGAAAAGAAAAGGCTTGTATTTTATGCTGAAAATGAAATGCAAAGCGGGCATTGGGGCAGTTCGGATATTGAAATTCCACAAGAAAAAATATTATTTTCAAAAATTGATCAAGCTGTATCAGAAATTGAACTATCGTTACAAGAAGCTAAATTATTATTTCAATGGTTTTTAAATGCAACTGATCATGGGTTAATTCTATTATCTGATGATATTTCAATAATACATAAAATTCTTTATAAGTTATATAACTACTATGAAGTTAAGAAAAAACAATATATTAGTGAACTTGATTCAATTTCTGAAATTATAAAATCATCTATTAATATTTTACCAAGCCATAAATTAAGTTTGCCCATAGAATATTTAAAAGAATTAGATAAAATTGAAAATAATAGAATATTAAAAGAATTACATGATAATATTTATAAAGATAGCACTATAGATATTAAAGAAATAAATATTAATAATTTTGACGAGCCTGTAAAGATTGAATCCAAGCCGCGCTCTTTAAAAAAGAATTATTTATCTGGCTTTATGAATAGACTAAAACCTGATTCAAAAAAAATAAATAGTGATAACAAATCAAATAATAATAATAGTATAAATAATACTCTTGATGCAAGAGTATTATTAAATAAATCAAAAGCATTATCAAAGAAATTAAAGAAATTAAAATAGAAATACACGGCACTGCGCACAACAAACCATAGCCGCTCCGCTCCTCGCTCGCTAAGGCTCACTGCGGTGCTCAACCTCGCGCTTATCCAGACAACTGCAGCGCGGTTTTCAAGACATGGGCTCTCTCTCTTAAGAAAGGATTAAAACTTTAATCAACAGGCGATCCCTACAGGGGGCTCTTTATCCCCTTGAGATGGGGATTGTATACCTTCGTGTAGATTGTCGTGGTGGTGATGTTCTTGTGCCCCAGGAGCTGCTGGATATGACGGATGGAAATGCCGTTCTCTAAAAGATGCGTGGCAAAGCTGTGGCGCAGGTCGTGGGGGGTGGCCTTCCGCGAGATGGCGGCCCGCTTCAGCGCATTCTCGAAGACCTTCTGCACGGTCCTGCCGGAAAGCCGGCAGTGCCTTCCCCGGGCGTCCTTCATGGGAGACTGGAACAGGTATTCGTCACGCTCCTTGCCCTGCATGAAGCGGCCCACGTCCTCCCTGATCTTTTCGGAGAAAATGGTTATCCTGTCCTTTCTCCCTTTTCCTTCCCGCACGTGAATGGTCAGGTCCTCAAGGCCGATATCGCGCACCTTCAGGCTCACCAGCTCAGCCAGGCGGAGACCGGATGAGTACATCAGCGCCAGCATCGTCCGGTGCTTGAGATTGCTGATGGCGCCGAAGATCCGCTGTATCTCGTCCCGGGACAGGACAACAGGGAGTCGCTTCGAATCCCGCAGACCTTCGACATAGGACAGGTCGATATCCTTTCCCAGGACCTGACGATAGTAATAGGAAATGGCAAAGCGATGGATGCGCATCGAGGAAAGGGACGATTTCTTTTCATTGGTCATGAAGAGAAAAAACTCGTAGATCACGCTGCTGCTGACGTCATCAATGAGGGACTTCTTTTTTGACACACACCAGTCATTGGTCCCGGCAAGGGCGCCGCAATATATCTTAACAGTCTTCGGGGAATAGTGTTTCAATTTGAGGGCGTTTTTGAATTCCTCGAACTGCCGTGGATAGGTCTTTTTTATAATGGCGCCGTCCTTTTGTGAAACTCTTGATTCGACAGCAGGTGGGGGATACCATTTTTCCAGTTCCATGAATACCTTGCGGTAAGCATTAAGATTTTCCTGGAAATACTTTTTTATCTCCAGATAATCCTGATAGCTGATTTTTTCTTTATTTTGGATAAAAAATTCGTATATGTCTTTATTTGAAATAAATTTAGGATCATTCCGGAAATAATAATAATCCAGTAACAGATTCAACATTTTTCCTCTAGCCATGTCTTTATACTCGCTAACATGCAATTTAAAATGTTATACGAATATAATCATCGCATATTAAAAATAATTTCCAGCATAGCTGCTTTTTTTATGTTGACTTAAAGGTCGCAAATCGATAGGACTTTAAGCATTTACTGAAATTCAAACAAGTTTTGTTATACGCCATTTTAGCCAATTTTAATTATGAAAACATATAATTTAACCAAAAAGAAACTGATCACTAAGCTTGTGATTATAATATTATTTTCATGCAGTTATTGTTTTGCTGATGCTGGGATGCCAGTTATTTTTGGTGTTGAATTAACATTTCTATTCTTAATAATTCCAATTATATTAATTGAAACATTTTTTCTAAAAATCTCATTAAAAATAAATTTTAAAAAAATTATTTTTCCGACCATAATTGCTAATTTGGTATCTACTTTATTGGGATATCCTCTTGCTTGGAGTTTATTGTTACTGTTGCAATTTAACGTTTTAAACAAAATAAAAATTCCCGATACCACATCTTTTGTTAATATTATTATCTATGGCATTACAAATCCAGGTTGGATTTATGCAAATGGTAAAGTTGCTGACATCGCTATTCCAACTGCATATTTGATAAATATAATTATTTCATTTTTAGTATCAGTTTATTTCGAATATTTAATTATAAAATCATTGTTGGAAAAATATGGTTTTAAATTTGAAAATAAGATCATTAAGCGCTTATCGTTGGAAGCGAATGCAATTAGTTATGGCTTTTTAATTATCTGTTTTATAATTTTTGCAATATTCATAAAATAATTTGTTAAATGGCTAAAACGGCGTATAACAAAGCATAGCCGCTCCGCTCCTCGGCCCGGCTAAGGCGGGCCTGCGGTGCTCGGCCTCGCGCTTATCCCGCCAGCTGCGGCGCGGTTTGGGGGAAGTTAGAGCGCGCCTTGCTGGCGGGGCGCTCGGCAACCTGGCTTCGCCAGGTTCGGCTATGCTTGAAATGTTATACGCCATTGGCTCGCTTAACTAATTGTGGGCGCCGGCATCCTTGCCGGCGCTAATGAATCATAATTCTCTTAGGTGATATATGAAAAAACACTTAATAATTATTATACCGATATTATTGTTTTCTTGTAATAAAAAAATAAATACTGAATATTCTATTAATATTAAAGAAGGCTTGAGAATTCGTGAATCAAAAAATACTGATTCTAAAATATTAGGAGTTATTCCTTATAATAATAAAATTCAGATAACTGAATTAGATTTAGAGCAAACTCGTATAAATAATATTTTGGGTAATTGGTGCAAAATTAAATGGAATAATATACAAGGCTGGGTTTTTAATCCATATATAAAATTAAATAACAACATCTATGTTGGTAAATATGAACTTATTTATGAAAATGAAAAACCTATTCTAAATTTATATAGTGACATGAATTTTACAATGACAGTTAATGTATGTGAAGGGATGCCTCAGATTAAAGGCTATTATTTTATTTATGATAAAACAATTGTATTAAATTTTAATCCCAAACAATATTATAATTTTAGTGGTGAGGATGACACAAAATATCTTTTAGAAATTATTACAAACAAAAAGCTTAAATTTATTAATAGTTCTGGTGCTGGCTGTGGACCAGATGCTAATACATTTTTCATTAAAAAATGATGTGTTATTGCCTCCGCCGTCCTGGCTTCGGCACCTTTTCTGTATTTAGGCGAGCCAACGGCGTATAACAAAGCATAGCCGCTCCGCTCCTCGGCGGACTTAGGCCGCCTGCGGTGCTCGGCCTCGCGCTTGTCCCGCCAGCTGCGGCGCGGGTTGGGGGAGGTATAAAACGCGCCTTGCTGGCGGGGCGCTAGGCAACCTGGCTTCGCCAGGTTCGGCTATGCTCGAGATGTTAAGCGAAACACACGGCGATTAATTATATATATTTAATTACATTTTGCATGTTCATTTAACTATGGAAAATAAATCAATAATAAAGACTATTACCCTAATTATCATGGGCCTTATTCCACTAATTATTATTCATATCCCTCATATATTTATTTGGATGTTGGGCATTTTCTCATATTCTTCATTGATCTTGATTTTTCTAATATTATTTAGTTATTGTTATATAGCCCCATTATTTCTTGTTTTTGTGAATTATAATTATGCAATAAAGAATAATTTAAATTCAATTAATTTACCCATACTATTGCTGTTAATCATAGTAACTAATTTAATACATTTTATTATTGTAATTAATTCAAATATAATGTCTGATTGGGAAGGTGCAGCTTGGTACCTATTATTAATGTTAATTGCCTTTATTGTTGAAATGTTTATAACATTTATTCTATGGTCTTATTATAATAGTAAATTAAAGATTAAATAGTATAAGAAATAAAATATAATTATTAATATATTGCCGTGTGCTTCGCTTAACAAAGCATAACCGCTCCGCTCCTCGCTCGCTTAGGCTCGCTGCGGTGCTCGGCCTCGCGCTTGACCCGCCAGCTACGGCGCGGTTTGGGGGAGGTTAAAACGCGCCTTGCTGGCGGGGCGCTCGGCAACCTGGCTTCGCCAGGTTCGGCTATGCTTGAAATGTTAGGCGCAATTTTTCACGCTTATTATTTGTAATAATTTGGATAACATAACAAATATCTATATGTATAAATATGCTGAAAATTTTGTTTTTATAATTATATTTATCCTAGTAGGTATAATTATCATTAATATAAATATTGCTAATAATATTTATCGAGATATTATATTTAGTATTATTATTTCAGTATCACTATTTCTCGCTTCATATTTTATAAAATATTTACGGTCATATATAGAAAATATTTCTCATAAAAAAATATATTTTATTAATCGGAATCGTTTTAGAAAAAGTATAACTTTCCCAATAGTTATATTAATCATTAATATCATTGCTAGTTTAACCTTTGGTTTTAATACTTTATATGACTTTATCGAAGATAATTTATTAATATTTATTTTAGCAATGATTGCTCTAATTGTTATATATGAAAAAATATATAAAAAAATAATACATAACAATGATGAATAAAATAATTGCGTGAAAAACTGCGCCTAACAAAGCATAACCGCTCCGCTCCTCGGCCCGGCTTAGGCGGGCCTGCGGTGCTCGGCCTCGCGCTTATCCCGCCAGCTGTGGCGCGGTTTGGGGGAGGTTAAAACGCGCCTTGCTGGCGGGGCGCTTCGGCAACCTGGCTTCGCCAGGTTCGGCTATGCTTGTAATGTTATATGAAATGATGCGCTTTTAAAATTTATGCAGACATATATTATTGAATATCAAATAATTTTAGTGATAGCAATTTCTGTTATTACTTTTACCCTGATAAATCTAAAGGGAAAATTCTTTTCTTTAAAAATCCTAGCTTTGATAGGGGCTTCTTCTTTATTAGCCTTAGGTGTGAATAAACATAATCCAACATTTTCAATTAGTAAATATTTATTGGCAATACCAGTATGCTTTACGGCTGGTGTCGGTGGATTATTTCAAAATGAGTTATTACCTGCCATATCTATTTGGAAATTGCATTTGATATCGCTGATATATTCATATTGTATAATTATCAATACTCCTTTATCAGCTTATTATAATATAATCCTTATAATTCCAGTAACTATTGTTTTTTATTATTTATTATTATCCAGAACAATAAAGTTTAGTGAGAAAGTTATATTGTATTGCATTACAATTGGGATGTTAATCGTAATTGAATATTATAATTTAAAAAGAATCGCTCTATTTGAGTTGCCTGTAAATAGTCCTGAGCATTTAGATTTATCATTGATTCTTGCTATATTTTTTATAACTGGTATTTTATTCTACATAATAATATATATAATGAATTTATTCTTGTTAATACCATCAGTGGCGAAAGATGAATCAAATAAAGAGAAAGATGCGATAAGTACTTTTCAAGCAGAATTATTTGAAAAAAAGGTAAGTGAAAAAAGGGTATCATTTAAACTTATCATAGCTTGCACGGCAATTATTTTCATATTTCTCATTATTAATTCAATTTATCATATTGTGCCACATAATTTCATTACGGACATATCGTTAATTATTATATTGACTTTATGGAATAGAATTAAAATAATTATAAATTATTTAAAAGCGCATCACTTCATATAACAAAGCATAACCGCTCCGCTCCTCGCTCGCTAAGGCTCGCTGCGGTGCTCGGCCTCGCGCTTATCCCGCCAGCTACGGCGCGGTTTGGGGGAAGTTAAAGCGCGCCTTGCTGGCGGGGCGCTCGGCAACCTGGCTTCGCCAGGTTCGGCTATGCTTGAGATGTTAGCCGCCATTTTCGCACGAATCATGGGCTTTATTATTATTGGGTTTTGAAGGTTTTAATAACCAGGTATTGTTCAGATCAGTTTTGATTGTTTTAAATATTCTGAAGCTTATCGTACTGTTATCGCTTATAATTTTAAGATGGCTGATAAGGGCAATATTGACTCCGTTCATCAGCATATTGGCTATAGCCATCATGAATTTGGATTCAATTAAGGTGCATGCGAAAACGGGCGTCTAACAACGCATGGCCGCGGCGCTCAGCACGGGGATAGTAAATAACCCCGTGCTTCGCTTGGCACTCGCGCTTATCCCGCCGGTATTCGGCGGTTTTCGGAGGAGTGTTTTAAGCCGCCTCAACCGGCGGGGCGCTTGGCAACCCGCTTCGCGGGTTCGGCCATGCGTGAGATGTTGGCCGCAATGCGTAGTTTTTATAAATTTTATTAGAAGCATTAACTCTTACTTTGTTTAATAATATTATGAAAATACTTATAAAAAATAAATATAATATCTCAAATGACAATATTATTAAAAAATATATTATTGGATATGTAATGACATATTTAATAATAATTTATGCTCACGGAATATATGGTCATTTCGCATTACCACTATTTTTAACTTTATTAATTATTATACCATTTTTTCCAACTATTTCCTGGCCTATATTTATTATATTGCCATTCATTTTAGGTTATATAGGCTTAATAATAATTATTGCATCACTAACTATTGCGAAATCATTTTATTATAGTAATCCATTATTTTTTGCAGGATTATTCATTTTATTAACATCTTCAATATTATTTATCATTATTTCTCAATGGCACTTTATTTCTTTGATATCTTCAATACCATCATTCATTATTTTGGGTATAATTCTAAATAAATATATAAAGAAAATATGAAGTATTTTGAAATAATTTTGATTAATAATCTACGCACTGCGGCCAACAAAGCATAACCGCTCCGCTCCTCGCTCGCTTTAGGCTCGCTGCGGTGCTCGGCCTCGCGCTTATCCCGTCAGCTGCGGCGCGGGTTGGGGGAGGTTTAAAGCGCGCCTTGCTGGCGGGGCGCTCGGCAACCTGGCTTCGCCAGGTTCGGCTATGCTTGAGATGTTAAGTGACATTCGACCGGCGGCCGCGTATTATTTATTATAGGGTAGGGCTGCCTTTTTCCTGAATAAAGGCATTAAACTACATACATAAGACTAAAAGGCAATAAGAACCGTAATTTCACGCGGCCGCCTGTGGCCGCACAGGCCCCTGGGCATCAGGGTGGATCCTTCGGCCTTGGTTTTGCACATAGATGTTTTTCAACTCTATAGATGCACTCTTTCTGCATTTGTCTCAGTGGTTTTTATTGTTCGGGTTGCAATTCTTATAACACTCATTTAATATTGGTGAAAGATTTTAGGTTATTAAGCAAAATATGAATTACTGGTGGTGCCCCGAACAATAAAACCACTGGCAATTTTCTTTGTCATTTTTTAATCGATTCGAACACTATATAAATAGGGTAGGTTGATCTAGCCACCCGTAAGTGGCGTTTTTTGCCTTATCACTATGGGGGCCTTGTGCGTCCAGTCGAACGTCACTTAACACGGCATCAGCCGCTCCGCTCCTCGGCCCGACTTAGGCGGGCCTGCGGTGCTCGGCCTCGCGCTAAGGCGCTTGGCACACCGCCTTCGGCGGCGTCGGCCATGCCGCGAATGTTGTGCGCAATGTTTTGGCTTAATTTTTAAAATACGAGAATAATTGTCTTATGAATTATCAAAAGAAAGCATGTATCTTATTCATTTGTTTATCATTATTTACTATTATGTTGTGTAAAAATGATGAAATAAATAAAAATACAAGTATAATAAATAATGTTCCCAATAATAAAGAATTATTACTAAAAGTAAATCTATTAACAAAAAGCATAATTGATAAGAATATTATACAAATATTAAATTTATTACCTAACAACCATCATATTCAAGTTCAAGGAGGCGATGTTCATAAAACAAAAACTCAAATAAAAAGTTCATTCATAAATAAAGGTTTTGAATATGTATATTTATTCGATTCAAATGAATATCAAAAATATTTCTCAGGTTATAGCGGAGAATTAAAAACATTTCTTTGTATACGTGACCAATTATTAATTCTTAAAAAGAAGAATTTGAGAATTAATCAAATTAGTACATTTATAGATGATAAGTTTGATTTATTGCAAATTACTCATACTTGGGACAATTATCCAGAACCAACAAATAAAATCAATTATTGTTGTTATGTGTTTCAATTAATAAATAAAGAATGGAAGCTTGTTAGTATAGTTTTTCATAAATAAATATTAATGCCAAAACACTGCGCACAACAAAGCATAACCGCTCCGCTCCTCGCTCGCTAAGGCTCGCTGCGGTGCTCGGCCTCGCGCTTATCCCGCCAGCTGCGGCGCGGTTTGGGGGAGGTTAAAACGCGCCTTGCTGGCGGGGCGCTCGGCAACCTGGCTACGCCAGGTTCGGCTATGCTTGAGATGTTATGCGCAATACCGTGCATTAATTATTGACCACGGTTTCTGAGAAGATAAATACTAAATGTTGTAATAGGTATTCTAATGGATATTATTCTCAAATTAAAAGCTGAAAAAATATTTATCATTATTTATTCTCCAATAGTAATTTATTATCTATTGGGGTATTTAGTTATGTTATTTTATAGAGATGATGTCGTTATTTTTGTATATTCTACATCTCTTATTTATTTGTTTTTCCTATTAATTACAATATGGTTTTTAATAATTGGAAAATGTCTGCACAAATATTTTCCAAATAAATCTAAATTTAAGTTTATTTTCATTTTTTCAATAATTATTAATATTTCATCTATAATGAGTTTTCTGCTACTATATATTATTACTTATTTTAAGGGGCTTCTTTTTGATTTAATGACTCTAATCTTTGTAACTCACACAATTTTACTTATTTCTATATTTATTTCTATTTTTTATATATCATTATATTTAAATATTATTGAAAATAAAAAATTAAAAATATTAAAATCAATAATTGAAGCATTATATTTATATATTTTATTCCCAATTGCGATTTGGAATGTTCAAAAAAGAGTGAACTTAATATATGAAAATATATCATAAATTTTCAGAAATATATTTTATTGTTATTATATTTCTATGTATTAATATATTATTAAATACATCGTGTAGTAACTATGAACTAACTAATATACAAAATAGGTCTGATAACTCAATTGATTTATCAAGAGTATCAATAGTTTATAAAATAATCTCTGATCCTAATCATTCAATTACTAAATATTATAAAACTGAAAAAGATTTTATAAAAGAGATTTTAAACGAAATTCAGTTTAAAAATATTTCTGAAACAAATACTACATCCAAGGATTTATATTTAAAAATCGATATAAAATTCATTGGGCCAACTGGAGCGGGTATCGATTTTATAACTGGACTTTCATTTGGTATAATTCCAACATATACACCCAAAGACGACCAAGATGAAATACTAATTTCTTTATATAGAAATGGTGTTATAATTTATAAAAAAAAATATTTATTAAGTAATTATAGCCTCAATTGGTTATATGTAACTCCTTTGACCTGGGGACCTTTTGGTAATGATTATAGATTAAAACGAATCTTAAAAACTATGTTAATGGATTTTATTATTAGTAGTAAATTATTTGTTAATAATCAACTATCTTTGCCATATAATTGGTGTCAACGAACTAATTGCTAAAACGCACGGTACTGCGCATAACAAAGCATAGCCGCTCCGCTCCTCGGCCCGGCTAAGGCGGGCCTGCGGTGCTCGGCCTCGCGCTTAACCCGCCAGCAGCGGCGCGGGTTGGGGGAGGTATAAAGCGCGCCTTGCTGGCGGGGCGCTCGGCAACCTGGCTTCGCCAGGTTCGGCTATGCTTGAAATGTTGGGCGAAATTGGGAGCGAATTATTTTAAATAAATTGAAAGGTATAACATATGATAGAATCAATGGAAGATAATACAAATGAGTATAAAGAATATATTGAAAAACTTGACTTGTATGAATTGCAGTCAATTATGAATGGAATTGATGCAACTCGTTATCCAAATAGATATAAAATAATATTAAAAAGAATCCGAAAGGTTGAAAAAAATTCCGAGTTAAAGTTGGAATTAGAAAATAAATTTAAAATTACAAATAAATATAAGACATCGGTACGTAGATATTTATCATATTTAATAGATGGTTGGATATTAACTATTGGTTTTAATATATTACTAAAAATATTATTTAAGTCAGATAACAAATTTACCACAATTGTTTTATTTATATTTTCTTGTTTGTTTTTTTGTATATACACGGTATTTTATCATTCATTATTTGGTCAAACTATTGGTAAAATGGTTTGTAAAGTTAAAATTGTAGATATATCTGAGAACAATCATTTATCAATTAAACAAGCTTTGATGCGTGATAGTATTCTAATAATTACAAGTATTATTTTAATATTAATACCCATTAGTAATTACTTTATGACAAACAACTCTTCAATATTAAGCCTTAATTATCTAAAGTTTTATATATTAACGTCATCAGCAGCATGGGCCATCTGGATTTGGATCGAATTAATATCGATGGAATTTGGGAAAAATAAACGATCAATACAAGACAAATTAGCTAAAACAGTTGTATTAAGAATATTTGACTAAAATATCCCAACGTCGCCCAACAAAGCATAACCGCTCCGCTCCTCGGCCCGACTAAGGCGGGCCTGCGGTGCTCGGCCTCGCGCTTAACCCGCCAGCTGCGGCGCGGGTTGGGGGAGGTTTAAAACGCGCCTTGCTGGCGCGGCGCTCGGCAACCTGGCTTCGCCAGGTTCGGCTATGCTTGAGATGTTGTGCGCCATTTTCGCTCTATTCATGGGCTTTTTTTATTATATGCTGTCTTAATGTGGAAATGTATTGAAGACTATTGCATCATTAATTCTGTGACAGAATAATTTTCTTTATTGTTATCGCAAAATACTTAAGTTGCCTATAAGTGCATTTATTTAGATGTTCCGTTCATCGGCATTTTGGGCGTAAAGCATCATGAATGGCAAACTGTTCAATGTTCATGCGAAAACGGGCGCACAACACGGCGTAAGCCGCTTCGCTCCCTTCGGTCGCTCGGCACTCGCGCTTATCCCGCCGGATTCGGTGCGGTTTTGGGGAGTTATAAAGCGCACCTCTCCGGCGGGGCGCTCGGCAACCCGCTTCGCGGGTTCGGCTACGCCAGGACTGTTAGCCGAAATTACGCAAAATATTATGATAACTAAATATTATAAATATATAATTGCTGCATCGATCTATATTGTTTCTTATATTTTATACAAAGTATTGGACAATAATTCTATCGCTCAATTGTTTACTTATATCAATAATGAACATTTATTTGCAGCATTAATCTCAATAATATATTTTGTTACTCTTGAAATAATTGCATCAATAAAAATCCGAAAAGCTAGTATTATAATTAATAAGTTACAGGATACTGATTCATCATGGAATATTGACTCAATTAATAAAATAGTAGAAAATATAGTTATTAAAGAACTTGAATCCATTTCAAAGCTTGAGGCTTCAATTATAAGGAATTATGTAACTGACGAATTTTATACTAATCACAAAAAGAAAATAGATGAATACATTTCTCAAAATAAATCTGTAGAAATAAGTGAATTGATAATAAAATCAATTAATATTATAGAAGTTTGTGATTATATTAATAAGAGCGATACTTTTAGTGTTTATGTGATTGGCAAATATTATAAAAAAACTTATTCTTATAATTATCGTAAAAAGCTTATTGATGAACAATTTGAAAATATTGGCTTCAATGAAATTAGACAATTTATTCGAATTAATAACAATTGGCTTCTCACTAGCGTTAAAAATAATAATAACTTAGAAGCTGTTGTAAATATAAAATCAATTGATATATAAAGTTTGCGTAACTTCGGCTAACAAAGCATAGCCGCTCCGCTCCTCGGCCCGGCTAAGGCGGGCCTGCGGTGCTCGGCCTCGCGCTTATCCCGCCAGCTGCGGCGCGGTTTGGGGGAGGTATAAAACGCGCCTTGCTGGCGGGGCGCTCGGCAACCCGCTTCGCGGGTTCGGCTATGCTGAGACGTTAGGCGCCATTGTTTAAAAATATATTTGAGGAGTTAATTAATGTTAAATAAAATCCAAACAATTACTTTATTCTTATTTATTTCTACTATTTCACTTGCAGCTTCTGATGATGGTGCTATTATTCATGGTAAAAGATTCTTTTTTTCGGTAGAAATGCCAAATGGATGGATTTTCAACAAACAGATTTGTCAACAGTATGGGATTCCTCATTTTATACAGCCTAAAAATCGATCAAATGAAATGCAAACTTATATATATGCTAATGGATTCGACAGAGCAGAAGGTAGTAATTTGACTATAAAGGACTTTATAAAAGATGAACAGAAAGGATTTATAAATAAAGCTCCTTATGTAAAAATAAAACAAATAAATATTATTTTCTCGAATATACAGAAAACTAAATTATTATCCGGTGATTACTATACATATGAATTAACAGGTTTCCCTAATAAATATAAAGAAATCATAATATATATAGATGCAATTGAAACTATTTGTACAATTGTTTTTTCATCTAAAACAAAAGATGACTATGATAATTATTATCCAAATTTTGTTAGTATTGTCAAATCATTTCAATTCTTGGGAAGGAATGTAAATTCGAATATTAAATAAAACAACGGCGCCTAACAAAGCATAGCCGCTCCGCTCCTCGGCCCGGCTTAGGTGGGCCTGCGGTGCTCGGCCTCGCGCTTATCCCGCCAGCTGCGGCGCGGGTTGGGGGAGGTTAAAGCGCGCCTTGCTGTCGGGGCGCTCGGCAACCTGGCTTCGCCAGGTTCGGCTATGCTTGAGATGTTAGCCGCCATTTTCGCACGAATCATGGGCTTTATTATTATTGGGTTTTGAAGGTTTTAATAACCAGGTATTGTTCAGATAAGTTTTGATTGTTTTAAATATTCTGAAGCTTATCGTACTGTTATCGCTTATAATTTTAAGATGGCTGATAAGGGCAATATTGACTCCGTTCATCAGCATATTGGCTATAGCCATCATGAATTTGGATTCAATTAAGGTGCATGCGAAAACGGGCGTCTAACAACGCATGGCCGCGGCGCTCAGCACGGGGATAGTAAATAACCCCGTGCTTCGCTTGGCACTCGCGCTTATCCCGCCGGTATTCGGCGGTTTTCGGAGGAGTGTTTTGAGCCGCCTCAACCGGCGGGGCGCTCGGCAACCCGCTTCGCGGGTTCGGCCATGCGTGAGATGTTGTGCGAAATGATCGCTTATGACTATTATTAATTATCAAAGGAACAGCATCATGAGAAGATTTTATGTAATTCTTTTATTTATGTTAATATCTTGTAGCACAAAGGAATATAGTACCAATTATTCCTATAAATATCTTGATAATGAAATAAATATAACTGCAATATCTCCATCTAAAGAAATATTAGAAATTGATTTAAATAAATTATTTGATAGTGACAAAACAACATTTTGGTCATTAAATAATACAAAGAATTTACGAATTAATATTATGTTTAAAAAACCTATTTATCTATATTCCCTAATTGGGTATTTATCCAAAAATATTAAAAATAATAATTTATCATATGTGCACATAGAAGGTCAAACTGATGAAAATAATATGCCAAATATATATGAAAAATTACATTTTTCAGGGAATAGATTTGAATTTAAACAAGATAAGGTATTATTTAAAACTAAAACCATATCTCTTTCTTTTTTTATACGTGATAATGATTCAATTTCAATGACAGAAATTGATTTATTAACAAAAAACATTCCATATTATAATACTAAGTATTCTCTTGATGAGATAAATGATATTTTTGTAAAAAATAAAAAAGAATGGAAGTTTGATGATCCAAATGAAGCCATCAGTCAAGATGTTCTCATGAGTTTAGTATATTATGCATTAAATGGCAATAAGCAAGCTGAAAAATTATTGTATAGTTTTAAGCCTTCAGGAGCATCAGATGGAGAAATTTACTTAGCTTTAATTAATGACTATGAGAATACAAAGAAACATTAGTTAAAATATATTATTGTTGAACATCGTCTAGCGATCACTTCGCACAACAAAGCATAGCCGCTCCGCTCCTCGGCCCGGCTAAGGCGGGCCTGCGGTGCTCGGCCTCGCGCTTATCCCGCCAGCTGCGGCGCGGGTTGGGGGAGGTATAAAACGCGCCTTGCTGGCGGGGCGCTCGGCAACCTGGCTTCGCCAGGTTCGGCTATGCTTGAGATGTTGGGCGAAATGGCGAAATTCTTTAGTTAAGAGGAATAATATGAAAATAGTAATTGTTATCACCAATCTTTTCTTAATAATGTTTTTTTGTATTTTTCCTATTAAATCGGTAGTAGCCAATAGTAAAGCAATATGTACTGCCAACAAAGTAAATATTAGAAGTTCTGCAAAAATCGCCAACAATATAATTACTCAATGTAATATTGGTGATCAAATTGAAATTATTGAAGATAATAATAAAATTGAATTAGGCAAACCTGTAGATTATTTCGTAAAAATTCGATTTAATAAAATACTTGGCTGGATTCATATTTCATTTATAACTAATAATTTCACATTTAATAAGGCTGAAAACTTCGTTGCATGGGCCCATACAAAAATATTAATCGGTGCTGCTAATCCAATTGATATTTGCATTTATAATTATAACAATAAGACACTTAATAAAACTGAAATGAATCTTTCCGAGATATTATTTTCACCTAGTGGTAAATATTTTGTGACCGATCTAGGTTCAGATAAGATTGGAACATTATCAATATTTGAATTGCCTTCATTAAATAAATTATTCACTTCTAAATATGACCGAAAAATATTAGTTTGGGATGGTGAATCAATAACATTTAATAAATGTACTGAAATAGGCGGCGGAAAATATAAATTGGAAGAGTATATTTTTAAAGATGGGAAAATAATTAGTACTGGGAAAAAAGATATATTTGAATATATTCCATAAAATGTGAAAATAAACGCCATTTCGCCCAACAAAGCATAGCCGCTCCGCTCCTCGCTCGCTTTGGGCTCGCTGTGGTGCTCGGCCTCGCGCTTAACCCGCCAGCTGCGGCGCGGTTTGGGGGAATTTAAAGCGCGCCTCGCTGGCGGGGCGCTCGGCAACCTGGCTTCGCCAGGTTCGGCTATGCTTGAGATGTTAGCCGCCATTTTCGCACGAATCATGGGCTTTATTATTATTGGGTTTTGAAGGTTTTAATAACCAGGTATTGTTCAGATCAGTTTTGATTGTTTTAAATATTCAGAAGCTTATCGTACTGTTATCGCTTATAATTTTAAGATGGCTGATAAGGGCAATATTGACTCCGTTCATCAGCATATTGGCTATAGCCATCATGAATTTGGATTCATTTAAGATGCATGCGAAAACGGGCGTCTAACAACGCATGGCCGCGGCGCTCAGCACGGGGATAGTAAATAACCCCGTGCTTCGCTTGGCACTCGCGCTAAGGCGCTCGGCAAACCCGCTTCGCGGGTTTCGGCCATGCGTGAGATGTTGTGCGCCATTTTCGCTCTATTCATGGGCTTTTTTTATTATATGCTGTCTTAATGTGGAAATGTATTGAAGACTATTGCATCATTAATTCTGTGACAGAATAATTTTCTTTATTGTTATCGCAAAATACTTAAGTTGCCTATAAGTGCATTTATTTAGATGTTCCGTTCATCGGCATTTTGGGCGTAAAGCATCATGAATGGCAAACTGTTCAATGTTCATGCGAAAACGGGCGCACAACACGGCGTAAGCCGCTTCGCTCCCTTCGGTCGCTCGGCACTCGCGCTTATCCCGCCGGATTCGGTGCGGTTTTGGGGAGTTATAAAGCGCACCTCTCCGGCGGGGCGCTCGGCAACCCGCTTCGCGGGTTCGGCTACGCCAGGACTGTTATATGAAATTCAACGCGAGGGGCTTTTTCGTTCGCACAATTGATCATTAACAGTTATTATTAGAAAAATCATTAATGAAATTATGAAAAAAAAGAATATTAGTATTTTACAAATTTTGAAAACAGATAGACTCTCAATATTATTTATTGGATTATTTACTGGACCGCTTTGTTTATTAATAATTGCATTGATCAGTATTCATATATTTGGTTGTGTGCCAATGAAAAATGGTGGTTATTTATTAGAACATGATTTACCTGCAATTATAATAATTCCATTAATCAGTATCATACCTTCAATATTTGGTTTAGTTGCGAGATACTGGTATTTCAGAAATATTATTGAATCTAATATTGAAGTAAATAGTATTGTAGAGAATGTAATGCTTGATGATTCTCAATTTAAAACTATCGATATTAAAATCACTTATGAATATTTTGGCAAAGTTTATCATTCTGAAACAAGAGTGTTGGATGGCAATATATCTCGATCTATTAGAAAAGGAAGTAGTGTTACCGTTCTTCTTAACCCCCAAAAACCGAAACAATTTATAATTGCTGACTTATATGCGGGTAGATAAGACATTAATTATTCATTAACCTATATGGGGTTTATTACTGTTTCCTTGGTATTACTTTCCGACTTAACTTTTATCGTGGAGCGCGTTGAACTTCATATAACAAAGCATAGCCGCTGCGCTCCTCGGCCCGACTAAGGCGGGCCTGCGGTGCTCGGCCTCGCGCTTATCCCGCCAGCTGCGGCGCGGTTTTGGGGGAGGTTAAAAACGCGCCTTGCTGGCGGGGCGCTCGGCAACCTGGCTTCGCCAGGTTCGGCTATGCTTGAAATGTTAGCCGCCATTTTCGCACGAATCATGGGCTTTATTATTATTGGGTTTTGAAGGTTTTAATAACCAGGTATTGTTCAGATAAGTTTTGATTGTTTTAAATATTCAGAAGCTTATCGTACTGTTATCGCTTATAATTTTAAGATGGCTGATAAGGGCAATATAGACTCCGTTCATCAGCATATTGGCTATAGCCATCATGAATTTGGATTCAATTAAGGTGCATGCGAAAACGGGCGTCTAACAACGCATGGCCGCGGCGCTCAGCACGGGGATAGTAAATAACCCCGTGCTTCGCTTGGCACTCGCGCTAAGGCGCTCGGCAACCCGCTTCGCGGGTTCGGCCATGCGTGAGATGTTAGCCGCCATTTTCGCACGAATCATGGGCTTTATTATTATTGGGTTTTGAAGGTTTTAGTAACCAGGTATTGTTCAGATCAGTTTTGATTGTTTTAAATATTCAGAAGCTTATCGTACTGTTATCGCTTATAATTTTAAGATGGCTGATAAGGGCAATATAGACTCCGTTCATCAGCATATTGGCTATAGCCATCATGAATTTGGATTCAATTAAGGTGCATGCGAAAACGGGCGTCTAACAACGCATGGCCGCGGCGCTTAGCACGGGGATAGTAAATAACCCCGTGCTTCGCTTGGCACTCGCGCTAAGGCGCTCGGCAACCCGCTTCGCGGGTTCGGCCATGCGTGAGATGTTATACGCCATGCTGGGCTGGCCTTTTTTAATTGCGCCGGCCGTCCTGGCCGGCGTAAATAAGAAGAATAGGAATTTGTCACATGAATAAATTTATTTCATCAGCTATTATATTATTAATCTCAATCAATATATTATGTTGTAAAGAAAAAACATATACTGAAAAAGATGTAGGTGCTTTCCTTGTAGGTCATTGGGTTGAAGAAACTAAATCTAATAATATACATCCCGGTACAGCTAATGTCCAATTTGGATATAAAAATAATAAATTAAAACTTGTATTAGATTCATCCGAATGGGTTCATTCATATGATAATATTAGAATAAAAGCGCTAAATAATGATAAATTTAGTTTGATATTTAATAACAATGTTGTCACAACCATAAAGATATTGAATGATGATAAATTGCAAATTATTGAATCACCAAAAATTGAAATACCAAATATTGATGACAATGGTAAAACTTTTGGACTTGTTGATTTCACAGATAATAATACTATATACATTAAATCAAATAATAAGAATTTCATTAATAATTTAGACAATTAGTTTTAGAAATAATATTTAAATATAATTGGCTCGTACGTCCATGTACTCGCCACATTTATTGTAGAAGCCCAGCACGGCGTATAACAAAGCATAGCCGCTCCGCTCCTCGGCCCGGCTAAGGCGGGCCTGCGGTGCTCGGCCTCGCGCTTATCCCGTCAGCTGCGGCGCGGGTTGGGGGAGGTATAAAACGCGCCTTGCTGGCGGGGCGCTTGGCAACCCGCTTCGCGGGTTCGGCTATGCTTGAGATGTTGTGCGCCATTTTCGCTCTATACATGGGCTTTTTTTATTATGTGCTGTCTTAATGTAAAAATGTATAGAAGACTATTGCATCATTAATTCTGTGACAGAATAATTTTCTTTATTGTTATCGCAAAATACTTAAGTTGCCTATAAGTACATTTATTTAGATGTCCCGTTCATCGGCATTTTGGGCGTAAAGCATCATGAATGGCAAACTGTTCAATGTTCATGCGAAAACGGGCGCACAACACGGCGTAAGCCGCTTCGCTCCCTTCGGTCGCTCGGCACTCGCGCTTATCCCGCCGGATTCGGTGCGGTTTTGGGGAGTTATAAAGCGCACCTCTCCGGCGGGGCGCTCGGCAACCCGCTTCGCGGGTTCGGCTACGCCAGGACTGTTAGCTGAAATTGCGGCTTTAATAAAAATATATTAAATATTAATAGTACTCTATTATGAAAAGAATATCAATTTACCTATGGATTTCACTTGTTAATGTTAGTTTGTCTGTATCAATATTGTTTTATTTGTTTAATCTATATTCTGGGATAATTAATCCCTTCCAGACACCGGTATTTTATTTTGGAATTATTTGTGGACTTATAACTTTATTCCCAACATTAATCTATATTCTATTAAAAAAAACTCAATCTAATCGTTTTGCAATTATCATTTATTTTGCAATAGTATTAGTAATCTTTATATTGTCTGTATTATTTTACTTATTTGCTGTGTTTGGTATTCTTGTATTAATATGTTCTCCTTTAAATATTATTATCATAAATTATTACGATAAAAATAAATTTAGTTTATTAATCATTAATATTATTGGAATATTCATTATCATTATGTTGTCGATATCAATTTTTAAAATATTATTATTTGATGATAAAATTAAAACTTTAACTTACAATTACCTTAACAATAAGTTGTTCATTAATAATATATGCCGCAACTTCAGCTAACAAAGCATAGCCGCTCCGCTCCTCGGCCCGGCTAAGGCGGGCCTGCGGTGCTCGGCCTCGCGCTTATCCCGCCAGTTGCGGCGCGGGTTTGGGGAAGTTAAAGCGCGCCTTGCTGGCGGGGCGCTCGGCAACCCGCTTCGCGGGTTCGGCTATGCTGAAATGTTATATGAAAGTGTTGGGGCACTTTTTTATCTAAGTACCATAAAATATACTCTTCTACAGAAATCAATATTGAATAATGAAAATGAATATTTTTAAGAAAATTGATTTACCCAACGATACTACTGAAGATAAAATCATTAAACGTATTGGACTTGGCGTCACTTTGGGGTCAGCAATAAATATTTTAATTGAAGGGACTATTTCTGGATATTATGGAAGCAATTCAGGTCAGTTATTTTTATATATTTTCGCGGCATTCGAATTTCTACTATCGGCATATTTAATTATTACTGGTCTTACCAAATCCTACATTAGAATTGGTACATATTGCAGTTTGTTTTTTCAAGCAGGTGGGCAAGTTTTTTTAGGAGGGTTCGCCAGTTCAGGAGCTTTTATCGGATGGGGTATTGTTTCAATTATTGGTGGAGTAATTGCTTTACCATCAAAAGAAAAAGTGATTGCTCCTGCAATATATTTCATGTTGCTAATACTTCTTGGTATTTATGATCCATACATTCGTCAGACCTATCAGCAATTGAATCCTACAGGTTCTTTAATTTTATTTTTAATATTTTTTATAACTATTTCCATTATGGTCCTATCAATGGTATATATTTACATAATTGTTTTAAATAAAGAGCGAGCACGTTCTGAGTCTTTGTTGCTTAATATACTCCCTAAAAGTATTGCTGAACGTTTAAAGCTTGGTGAAAAATCAATTGCAGACTTATATCCTGATGTAACTGTATTATTTACAGACATGGTTGGTTTTACAAAATTCACCGAATCTTTAGAACCATCTAAACTTGTCAAAATACTCAACGAATATTTTTCTGTTTTTGACAGGTTAACTGATAAATATGGAGTTGAAAAAATTAAAACCATCGGAGATGCTTATTTTGCAGTTTCTGGTTTACCTGATAAAAATGCGAACCATGCACATTCAATTGCATTATTTTCATTAGATCTAATAAAAGAACTTAAGAGACTTAATTCGAAACTTAACATTAATTTAAATTTAAGAATTGGCATTCATACAGGCCCAGTTATTGCTGGGGTTATTGGAATGAAAAAATTTACTTATGATTTATGGGGGGATACAGTAAATATTGCATCAAGAATGGAATCTCATGGGGTAATTGGAGAAATACAGATATCAAAAAACACATATCAATTGCTAAAAGATAATTTTATTATTGAAAAGCGAGGAATTATACCAATTAAAGGAAAGAGTGACATGGAAGTCTTTCTTTTAAAAGGATTAAAATAATTATATCATGTCATTTAGTAATAAAGTAATGTTTATATCATAATGCCCCAACACCTTCATATAACAAAGCATAGCCGCTCCGCTCCTCGCTCGCCTTAGGCTCGCTGCGGTGCTCGGCCTCGCGCTTATCCCGCCAGCTGCGGCGCGGTTTTGGGGAAGTTAAAACGCGCCTTGCTGGCGGGGCGCTCGGCAAACCCGCTGCGCGGGTTTCGGCCATGCGTGAGACGTTAGGCGCAATGGCCACAGATTTAATTTTAATACAGGCAATATTATATTTATGTTCATGCATAAGATATTAAATATTTGAGGAACTTTATGAAAAAACTATTAATAATTCTTCCGATTTTATTTTTATTTGGTTTTTCAGATGATAAAGTATACAAATTTTCTTTTAAATCGCTTAAATTAAGTATTTCTATCAATGATCCTGAAATAATTCTTAAAGATAATCTTAAAGACGATAAACATATATTTGCTCATTTTACAGGTCCCACTGTTGAATCACCTGAAGGATTAATAAATCCAAGCTATGGGATAATAATAGAAAAAGTACCGAATGATGCAGATCCAATCTTGTATTATATCAATACACTCATCAATGTTTTTAATAACTATGGTGAAAATAAAATACCTAAGTTTTCAAATAAAGATAAATTTATGAAATTGCCTAATAGTTGTGGAACTGAATTTGATATTAAGTATCCAGATGGTGTAATTCATACCATATTTGTCATTGTATCTGTATATAAAGGTTACGGAATTAAAATAATTGGTGATACAACAAAAAAAACATACAGTAAAATGAAGCCAATTTTTATTGATCGATTAAAAACAATAGAAGTAGATGTTAAATAATATACTTAAATATTTGTGGCCACAGCGCCTAACAAAGCATAGCCGCTCCGCTCCTCGGCCCGGCTAAGGCTCGCTGCGGTGCTCGGCCTCGCGCTTATCCCGCCAGCTGCGGCGCGGGTTGGGGGAGGTTTAAAACGCGCCTTGCTGGCGGGGCGCTCGGCAACCTGGCTTCGCCAGGTTCGGCTATGCTTGAAATGTTATACGCCATTGGCTCGCTAAACTTATTGTGGGCGCCGCCCTCCGTGGCGGCGCAAAAATAAATATTCATGAAGGTTTGTGGTGGAATATTTTACTAAAAGAATATTAAATTTATCTAATTGGATCAAATATTTTATCCAATTTATATTATACTTACCGCGAATTGGAATAATTAAAATATCAAAAAGAATTTCACATTCACTACAAGAAAAAATATTACTTTCAACAACATCAGTAAACAAGTGTATATTATGTGCCCGTTTTGCTTCAGAAATGGCATTTAAAGAAGGTGTAAATCAAGAGGAAATACTTTCCATTTTGAATATGGATCTGAATAAGAACAATAAATGCAATAAAGATGATATAATTGCTTTATTATTTGCCCAAAATTATGCGGAAACTAACGGAAAGCCAAACAAAGATATCAAAGAACATCTTTACAATTATTATGGGAAAAATAAAGCAGATGATATAGTAGTTTTAACGAAGAAATCACATTTTTTTAATTTATCGGGAAATACCTATTCAGCTTTTATAAGCAGATTAAAAGGTCAAAAAGCAAAAAATAGTAACATACTCTTTGAGATAGTTTTTGTTATTATTAATTCTATAGTAATTATTCCTTCTTGGATTTATGTAAAAATAAAAAATAATCAATTTACTTTTGAGAAATAAATTGTTATTATAATGCCTACGCCATCCTGGCTTCGGCACCTTATTGTATTTTTGCGAGCCAACGGCGCTTAACAAAGCATAACCGCGCCGCTCCTCGGCCCGGCTAAGGCGGGCCTGCGGTGCTCGGCCTCGCGCTTAACCCGCCAGCTGCGGCGCAGTTTGGGGGAGGTTAAAACGCGCCTTGCTGGCGTGGCGCTTGGCAACCTGGCTTCGCCAGGTTCGGCTATACTGAGACGTTGGTCGAAATGACCGCGGAAAAACCTTTTGTTGCCGGGCGTCCTGCCCGGCTTATTAAATAAAATTATCAATAATATTTGCATTTAATGCTTGACGTTATTAACGTGAAACGTTATTAATAATATATGATTCGATCGTTCAAGTGTAAAGAAACTGAAAAAATATGGAACCAAATTTATTCAAAAAAGTTTCCTGTTGTTATACAAAAAATAGCATTACGTAAACTTTTTATGTTACAGAGAGCTAAGGAATTAAAAGATCTAACCGTCCCTCCGGCAAATAGGCTTGAAAAATTAAAAGGTGATAGAAAAGATCAGTACAGTATTCGTATTAATGACCAATATCGAATCTGTTTTATATGGGAAGATTCTAAAGTTTCAGATGTTGAAATTGTAGATTATCATTAATCGAGGATTAATTAAAATGAAAAAAATACCTAATATACATCCTGGCGAAATATTAAAAGAGGAATTTTTAATACCTTTTCATATTTCAGCATATAAGTTAGCGAAAGAAACAAAAATTCCTCCAACAAGAGTATCACAAATATTAAAAGGACGCAGAAGTATAACTGCAGACACAGCTTTGAGATTTTCAAAATATTTTGGAACGACACCTGATTTTTGGCTTGGTTTGCAAATCGAATATGATCTTCGTGAGGAAATAAGTCATAAATACAAAGAAATAAATACTATTAAAACAATAGAATCAAGCCAACAGATTGTTTAATTCTTTATCCCGCTTTTCGCCCATCCGTGGGCTCAAAGCGCAAAAGCTCTTATGTTTTATCGCGATCACTTCGCCTAACAAACCATAACCGCTCCGCTCCTCGGCCCGGCTAAGGTGGGTTTGCGGTGCTTGGCACTCGCGCTTATCCCGCCATCTGCTGCGCGGTTTTGGGGAGGTTAGAGCGCGCCTTGCTGGCGGGGCGCTCGGCAACCCGCATCGCGGGTTCGGCCATGGCTGAACGTTATATGAGACGGCGTGCCACTTTAATTGGAAACTTTTGCCATAGCTGCATTATTGATATTTCATAATATTATCATGCAAGGGGGCTTTATGTATGAAAAAATATAGCCAAAAGAAAACACTTAGAGAGCGCATAGAAGAACATATAGAAATAAAACATTTGGCAATAATAATAGTTATGGGTTTTGGCGGTGCATTTATAGCGATATATTTGAATATTGGGCCCATGATTTGTAATCCCAGCAATTATGGAGGCGATACATTACCACAGAACTGCAAGACAGCTGATTGCGCTAATGATCTTCAATCGGCTCTTCTTTTATTTAGTCAGCAAATGGATATGCATTATACTAATGAGCTGAATGATTATGAAATCATTTTTAATAAAAACGGTATTCAAAAGGATTATTATCGTGACGGAATACATTATACAGCATATTTTCATTTGATTAAAACTGATGGAGTATTTTCCATGAAATTCTTTAAACGCGCAAAACATGAACCAGGTCATTTTTCAACTACTTATGGCAATTATGGCAGTATTGTTTTATCAAAGTGCAAATGTGAATAAAAGTGCACATATATCATGAAATCGTCCAGGTGGTTATTAGAATGGAACACCACTTCATATAACACGGTGTAAGCGCTTCGTCGCTACGCTCCTCGGGCTTCGCCACATTTTGCCTCCGCTTTGCTACGGCAAAACGTCGCTTACCCCGTGAACGTTGGGCGAAATCTCATTGGTCGTGAAAACAATCAATGGTAAATAAAATAAAAAATAAGATTCGTATCGAGATATTGATTCCAATCATTATGGCATTAATAGTATTGATTCTTGATCTTTCAGAAATACATTTTAAAATTACTCTGAAATATATTTTTAATAAACTAGAGTTTATATTACTATTACTTACGGTAATTGTTTTTTGTTTATTTATTATATTCAATTTATTGGATAATTATAATGCAAATTATGTAAATGACATAAAAATATATCTACGAAAGCATGGTGTAGGAATTGGAAAGACTGATTTAACTGAAGCTGATAAATTTATTTGGATGATTATTAAGCATGGGTCAATAATATTCATTATTATATTAAATATTTTATTTATTAATATATCAAATTACTATGATTACAAATTAACAATAATAAATATTTATTATGAATCAATTGTAACAAAAATAGTTATAATATTTTGCTTACTAATGATTTTGCTATCATATATTTTTAAGAAGATGGGATTATTTACTAAATATTAAGAATTATATTTATGACACAATGTAACTTCGCACAATAAAGAATAGCCGCTCCGCTCCTCGGCCCGGCTAAAGCGGGACTGCGGTGCTCGGCCTCGCGCTTATCCCGCCAGCTGCGGCACGGGTTGGGGGAAGTTAAAAGGCGCCTTGCTGGCGGGGCGCTCTGCAACCTGGCGAAGCAAGGTTCAGCTATGCTTGAAATGTTGTGCGCAATTTTTCAGAACAGGAGAAAGGTAACATCAGTATTCATCCCGGCTAATCGAGTAATACTGAGACTTACTTGTATTATAGGGAGTGTGCTATTATGAAAGTGACTGCATTTGTTGGAAGTGCTCGCAAAAAATATACGTATTTAGCAACCGAGAGGTTTTTAAAAAACTTAAAATTACTGGGTAATGTAGAATATGAAATTATTATTCTGAGTGATTATAATTTAAAAATCTGTAAAGGATGTCGGGTTTGTCTAGATAAGGGTGAAGAATTCTGTCCTTTAAAAGATGATCGTGATTTGATTATTGAAAAAATTATACATTCAGATGGCGTTCTATTCGCTACACCGAATTACTCCTTTCATGTTTCAGGAATTATGAAAGTATTTCTTGATAGATTAGGTTATCTTTTTCACCGACCCCGGTTATTTGGAAAAACATTTACCAGTATCGTAGCTCAGGGACTTTATGGGGGTAAGGCTATTATTAAGTATTTTAATTTTATCGGTGAGGCCTTGGGTTTTAATGTTGTCAATGGGATTTATATTACGACAGTAGAACCGATGTCAGATAAAAGGCAATTTTCCATCAATAAAGTCATTGATAAACAGAGTAATAAATTTTATAAACAACTTATTAAAAATGAATTTCCCAAGGCATCCCTGAAAGGACTAATCGCATTTCGGATGGGACGAACCAGTATTAAAAATATGCTCGATGATAAATGGCGGGATTATAATTTTTATAAAGATAAAGGATGGTTTGAATCAGAATATTATTATAAAGTGAAAATTAGCCCATTTAAAAAGGGATTTGGTAAGCTTTTTGATAAAATTGGAGAACATTTAGCTAAAAATAGTTAGTTATTCGTATCGAGATTATATTTAATTTAACCACTTCCGTCAGTCGTGGCGGGAGCGATCTGTTTTGTGATGATGAACAGAAGATTGAAAAAACTGCGCCTAACAAACCATAGCCGCTCCGCTCCTTGGCGGACTTAGGCCGCCTGCGGAGCCCGGCACTCGTGCTTATTTCGACGACTCCAGCGCGGTTTTTGGGAAGTTAAAACGCGCCTTGCTGGCGGGGCGCTCGGCAACTTGACTTCGCCAGGTTCGGCCATGTTTGAAATGATAAGTGAGAGTGGCATAATTGGATATTCAAACAAATGAAAATAGAAAAAATTACAATAAAATCTAAAGATGGCTATCCACTATCTGCTTTATTATTGAATAATATTTCAAATTCAAAAGGTATTATACAATTTCACAATGGAACTGTTGCTAAAAAAGAATTTTATCTACCATTCTGTGAGTATATTGCAGAAATGGGCTATTCAGTAATCATGTTTGATTATCGTGGTATTGGAGAATCAAAACCAAAAAAATTAAAGAATTTTAATGCTACAATAACTGACTGGAGCATTCTTGATATGACAAGTATTCTAAAATGGTCAATTGAGAATTATCCAAAAAAAAGAAAATATATTATAGCACATAGCATGGGCGGACAAATAATTGGATTAATGGATAATTATAAATATATTGATGGTATAATCACAATTGCTGGTTCTTATGGAAATTGGAGAAATTACACTGGTATTAATAAATTATTATCTGCCATAATATGGCTAATATATTTTCCAATATCTTTAAGAATATTTGGTTATTTACCATTAAAATTTATTAATATGGGAGAAGATCTTCCCAAAGGAGCGGCTAAACAATTATGGAGTTGGTGTCTAAGTAATAAACCACATTCATACTATATGGATAAAAATGAAGTTGTACATTATTATGATAAAATAACTCAAAAGATAAAGGCATATTATATTGATGACGATATCATAGCGACTTCAAAAGTAATACCACTTTTTGAAAAAGATTATCAAAATTCTAATTTAGAAATAGAAATTATTAAGCCCCATGAATATAATATTGATCATATTGGACATTATGGTTTTTTTAATGAAAAATATAGAAATATTTTGTGGAAAAAAGTAGTTAATGATATTGATAATTTCAATTAATACTAACTTGCTTATGCCGCCTTCACGTAACACGGCGTAAGCCGCTCCGCTCCTCGGCCCGGCTTAGGCGGTCCAGCGGTGCTCGGCCTCGCGCTTATCCCGCCGGATTCGGTGCGGTTTTGGGGAGTTTTAAAGCGCACCTCACCGGCGGAGCGCTCGGCAACCCGCTTCACGGGTTCGGCTACGCCGGAGACGTTATACGAAATGGCGACTAAATTGGTGGAAAAATATATTGAAAAAGAAAAATTGATACTACATTAGATTAAAGAGTCTACATATGGAAAACGAAGAAACTTTAATTCACGATTTTGATTCAAACTTAATTTGTGATTATTTTGGAAGGTTGGAACGGCAGGGACCTGGTAGCCCTGAATCTACTATCAGGGCATTAAGTTTTATTGACAATTATTCAAATGAATTAAAAATTGCGGATTTTGCTTGTGGAACAGGCGGTCAAACAATGACCCTTGCGCAAAATACAAAAGGAACCATTACTGGGCTTGATATTTTCCCCGATTTTATTGAAAAATTTAATACAAACGCTGAAAAGCTCGGTTTGCAGAATAGGGTAAAAGGCATTGTCGGTTCAATGGATAATTTACCGTTTCAAAATGAAGAATTTGATGTTATATGGTCTGAAGGTGCTATTGCCAATATAGGTTTTGAAAAAGGCTTGAATTATTGGAAAGGCTTTCTAAAAAAAGACGGTTATATTGCTGTAACATATGAATCATGGTTTACCGATGAACGTCCTGCTGAAATTGAAAAGTTTTGGGTTCATGCTGTTCCTGAAATAGATACAATAGGGCATAATATCTCAATACTGCAAAAAGCCGGTTATAGTCTTGTTGCCGCATTTACATTGCCTGAAAAATGCTGGACGGATACTTTTTTTATTCCGCAGAAAGCAATACAAAAAACATTTTTGGAAAAACATACTGGAAATAAAAAAGCAGCAGAGGCTTTTCTTGAATATATGAAGTATGAAGCGGAGTTGTATTCAAAGTACAAACAGTATTATGGATATGTTTTTTATATTGGTAAAAAAATATAAAATGGAGTACGCCGCCAATTCATATAACACGGCGTCATGCGTTTCGTCTCTGCGCTCCTCGGCCTCCGCGCCTGATATGTGAAGATGGGCCCTCCGGCACATTTTCGTATTCATGTGAGCCAACGTCGTATAACAGCGCAATCCATCTTTGCCGGTTCCGGCCATGCTTGAGACGTAATAAGAAAACGGCGAGTCTGATTTAATGTGTAAACCAGACCTCGTGTTAGATTGCGTTCCATCAAGAATATAGAATATGCTGTACTTACATGTCGTTTACGAATTGTCTCATCACTCACCATGTCTCAGATTATGCGATCAGTATTTTAATTATACTAAAGTATTTTACTAAAATATTAAACGAATAAGAAGGTTTATTTTGGATCAAAAAAAACAAATTAAATACTGCATGCTTATTGCTATTGTTGCCTGTGCAGGAGCCTTCTTGAGCGATATCCTGATGCTCGCTGTTCCTCTTGGCGGTATGGAATATTTTTCATCCTACAAATTAAATATGATAAGAATTTCAAGCGATCGTTTATTTATTGGAAACACATTAGGTGTTGTTTTCATCCCCCTGGAACTTTTTGGGTTCTGGGCTTTGTATCTGATGATTAAAAAATATCAGCAATTTCTCGCCAGTTTGATTTTATTTACTTTATCCTTCAGTATGATGGCAGGTATTGCATATCATGCCAATTTTGCTTTTTACGGTATTGGTTTACAGACCCATGAATTAATTAAAAATGATATGACGAAGTTTATGATTGGTAAATTTGAATTATTCCATGGAATACTATATCAGATGATGGGTCTTTTTTATGGGATCGGATCTACTGCTTTTATAATCCTTATAATATGGAAAAAAACGATATTTAAAAAATGGCATGTACTCTTTGCTCCTATTATACTATTAATTGTGGCCCGATATTTATTATCACTTATTCCTTCTCCATTGGGCGGTTATATCGCCCCGGGTTATGGTAATATAACAAATAGTTTATTTTTTATTTTTTTAACAATAGTATTCTGGAAACATAATTGGGAATAGAAAATTGATTGCCGACCTGGTTAACATAAAAACACTAATAGTATTAGGGGTTTGCTGCAGTCAAGCATGCCATCTTCATATAACAAAGCATGGTCACGTCGTTCTGCACAGGGACAGTATATAACCAAACACTTCGTCCGTCTCGGCTGCTTATCCCGCCAGCTGCTGCGGGGCGAGGGAGACCCCGGGCAATTAGCTTTAATTAGGAGGCTAATAATTGAAGACTCCTGACCTGGCAGGAGTCTTCAATTATACAACCGCTGTAGGTTACTACCGTTTATTTCTGAAGTTTAATAAGGGATTGATTGTCACAAGGCGCAAGCTTGTCGCTCGGTTTAACGCTGGAAATCATGGTCGCATTGGTTTCAAGTGTCGCCGGGGCATCCAGTCTGGTTTTCCAAACCTTGTGAGGTACTGTATACTTCAATCCCTTCCCATCGGTAACCTTGATAAATGTTTCGCCTGTCTGCATGGCCTTAATCGCTACTATGAATTCCACCAATCCCGGTCGAGTCGATTTTATTCCATTAAACCAGCCTCCTGCCTGGATAATGGCCGGGTTTCCAATTTCAATGTTGAACGGTGCTATTCCTTCAACCCGCAAATAGACTGTGTCACCCATGGCGTGGGGAACGCCTCGAAAACGGTTGCCCGGATCCCTGAAAATATAATAATTGCTTATTATCCGGGGAAATGTGGTTGAATTATTTAAGCGCCCTGTTGCAAAAATATTGATTACCTTCTCTGCTTTTGCCCCCTGACATGTGGCGCTTACAGTTGCCGATCCTGTTCCGATACAAATCGCGGTTAGGTCGGATAAAATGTATATTTTATCCGATGATGCCGCAGTGACCGCCGGAGCCATTCCCGGTGAAGTTGAATTTTTGCATGTGATTTTAAAACTATCACCTACCGATGCTTGAGCCGGGATATTCAGTTCCAGGATCTTTTGTGATAAAAGAGCGCCGGCAAACATAACGCAGACAAAGATAGAAATCAAAATTATCAATCTGTTTTTCATAAGAAATACCTCCAAATGAATCCCATATAAAAATGGTAAGTTTGAATAAATATGCATAATCCGCTCAAGGCTTTTGTCAATGATAAAAACAGGATCTTCATGCAGCCTGTGGACAGCCCCGGCCCCGGGAACATCTTTCATAAACTTCAAGGGATTTGTGCTTGCCCAATTCGTTTCTAATGGCCGCGACGCTTTCATGCGGGCCCGGTTGTGATTGGCATGCACTAAGAATACCCAACGGTTTATATATTCATCACTATCCGAGGTGGTGAAAAGAAAATTATTAATAAATTTACTAGACTTTTCTGGAATAATATTTTTTTTATCCAATTATCACATGATTAAATAATTACATAGATCTTCAATTGGAGGTATGATGAAAAAGATTAGCTTACTGGTTATGGCATTGATAATTATTGTTTCCAGCGCCCCATTATTTGCTCTGGGAGTAGGTGGTTATTTTACCATGGGCGGGAACGATACATATCGCTATCAACCTGGATCAAAATATGAATATAATAGTTTTGTAGTCGGATGTGGTGCAACGATCGATATGAATCTGGTTAAAGATAACTTTTTGACGTACCGGATAAATTTTGGTTATGAAGGATTAATCAACGATGATCTGTCCTATGAATTATTAAACCGCATCAGCATTTTAAATTCATTTGGATTCACTATTGTAAAGAATGAGAATTTCAGGTTTTACGCAGGACCGCAGATTGCCCTGAGATATCAATTTACTGATGAGACAAGTAATGCGCGATTCATTAACAATCATTTTAATCTTGATGCCTTCGGGCTTGGTATTGGGGCAATGTTCGGCTTTGATCTGCAGGTGGCAAATAAAGTAATAATATCCCCTGAAGTTGGATTGCGATATGAATTCTATACCGGTACTATAAAAAATCACATGGAGAGTTTTTTATTTAATTATACCACTAGTTCCACAGCTGAAGGTCATGGATTTGAAGGAACAGTAACTCTTACCGTGCTCTATAAAGTTGATCTTAAAAATTCAACATTATAATAAGAACATAGTAATAATCTATATGTCTACATGCCGATGTAATTGCTTTGCCATACATGACTTCGACACTTTTATTGCAGGAGCTCGGTAGAGCATAACAGGGCATGATCACGCCGCTCAGCGCGGGGATTGTAACAAACCCCGCGCGTTGCCTTTCGCGGCCGCTTATTCCTCAGGTAGAGACACCGTTCCGGAGGAGTTTGGAGCTTACATTGCCGGCGGATTACCCGGCAAGCCGGTTTGTCAGTGCTCAGCCATGCTTTATATGTAATAAAAATTTGACCGTTTACATGTTCTTAAAGAATAGCCGCGATCCCTGGCGCCAATATTAAGAAAAATAGATTCTAACATATTATTAATAGTACCAAATGAAAATATATAAATATCTCCTGATTGTTTTTCATGTTTTTAATATTTTCAGATCTGCGCAGGACTTGGTCGGGTATTTTACAAGTAATACCGGGCATCCTGTTACCATTGGATTTCTTACATCAGGGATCATCATTACAATGATAATAATTGCAGCAGTGATTTTTGAAAAAATTACATTGATCTACGTGTTTGTCTCGGTAACTCTTGTCATGCGTGCATTTTATTATCCAATTGGATGGCTTGGCAGGTCAAATATATTAATAGAAGTGTCCGGACATGTTGTTGGATTAATGTTGTATTTTTTGGTTAACTTTATTTACATAGTATTATTGAAAAAAAATGAAAAATTAAAAAATGCAGAATATATGTAAAATATCAAGAAGTACTGCATTGAATAATACTTTGATAGATCTTGGCCACCCATCGCTTCTGCATCTGGCTGCATAAAGGCGGGCAAAGGGCAAATAGCAAAGCCTTACAGTATCGATCAGGTCGGGGGTAACACATAATCCGCTGTTTCTCCCGTATCGGCCCCTTGTACCGGCATGCGCGGTTTGGCTTCCTGCAAAAGAGCGCAAATATATAAAAATAAGACTTGATTATTTTCTAATTTGCATTAGAGCGATAGTAAATCAATAGCCTGTTGACAGGTAATGATTTTTCCATAATCCAAAGATGAAGTGCAGGAATTGATAGAATGAAAGGAATTTTCCATATTCGTCATAAAGTCTTTTTTTTCATGATTATTGTATCAGCCGGCTGCGTGATGCTGCATCCGTCACCGGCTTTCTCCTATTGCATCGGCGGTTATTTTACCACCCAGGTCGGCGGCTATAATTGGAGTATTTCCAAGTCATCGAATGATATTTATGCTACGCAAGATCCGCCTTCGTATAACATCCCTGTTATGGTCGGGGGAGGGCTGACGTGGAATGGAGAATTTTTTGAAGGTCAATTCATGTTCAGACAAAACCTGGGTTTTGAGGCCATGGTATCCAGCCAGTTTGAAATGACGCGTTTTTCTTTTATCAATACCTTCGCCTATGTTCCATTCAGGACCGATCTGTTTATGGTATGGTTTGGTCTGCAGCTGAACATGTTTTATATTTGGGGAAATGACGCTCAAAATACCCTGTTCTTTTATAGTGATCTGCAATCAAACAATGTCCCTATTTATAAGAAAAGGCAGTATGAATTTCTGCCCATCGGCACCGGATTGGCTTTGGGCCTGGATTATGATGTGTACAAGTACGTGCGGATATCCTTTGAAGGGGGCTTCCATATATCAGTTTCGGCCTACGGACAATCTCATGATATCGAGGACTCCAGCGCATCCCTGTTCGGCTATGAGGGTTATGTGACGGTCTCAGTCATGTACCGCTTCGATCAGAAAGTGCGGCCGCTCCCTTCTCGTCAGGATGACGGACCAGAGACATCGCCGGTCACGGAATAGCTATATATCCTTCAGGATCAGCCGATACACGTCCTTACCGTTCATGATCCCTCCCGGATAGGAGCCCCAGTAGTTGCCCCATCCGCTTGAGAGATACAGGCCTTCTATGGGCGTGGAATTTCTGATCCTGTTGGTGAAGGAATTGTTCATGCTTGGAGGATAACCATAGATGGCACCTTTCGGGTTTTTGGTAAACCGAATGTTCGTAAGAGGCGTGGAAACCTCCATGACCTTTATCTTCGATGAAAGTCCAGGTATTAATTTTTCTTCTACCCTTTTTATCAGCACCTTCGCAACACGCTCCTTCTCGCGGTTGTATTCATCCTTGTTTTCGGAAAAATAGTCCTTTTCAAAGCGCCGCCAGGGCTCATAACCGCTCAGGATCATTATAGTTAAAGTGGAAGTGCCAGGCTTTGAATAGCCTTTATAGTAATTGTCATACAGGGCGAGCGATATCGGGCATTTTTCCGCGTCGCAGGCCAGGAAATTCTTGAAATCCGTTTCAATGTCATACCCCGAGGCTATGGACGCGCCCTGTGCTGTCAGTTTTTTGCCCAGGCTGCCCTTTAATCCAAGAAATACTAGAAACGACGAGATGCTGGGCTCGTACTGCGCGAGCTTTTCCATGTGCTTCGTTGCCTTTTCGTTGCCGGATAAGAATTTTCCGAAGGTATCAGGGGCATTGGCATTGCTCACCACGATCCTGGCGGGATACTTCGTCCCATCTTCCGTCTGGACGCCGGTGACCCTGTTTTTCTCTGTAAGGATTTTCGTCACGGTTTGCCCGAATACCAGCGTGCCCTTATTTTCTTCGATTACCGCAGCAAGGCCGTTGCTCAGGTCCTGGGAGCGTGTTCTGAAATAATAGAATTTTTCTTTCGTCATGTTCCCGACGAGCATGGCGGCTATGAATCCGGACGTCTGCGAGGGAGGGAGTCCGAATATCGAGCAGATGCCCGCCAGCGCGCTTTTCGTCATGCGGTTCTTTATGTATGTATCAAGTACGTCGGCAAAGGACTTGTTTCTCAATCCCCACATCTTCGGGTACTGGAAGGGCATGAAGGGCCAGAAAACGGAACCGGTTTCCGCTTTCTTGCTGAAACGCTCAACTTCGTCATACACCGCCAGGCAAAATTCGTAATAATCGCGGACTCCCTGCTTTTCATCCGGGTATTGCTTGCAGATGAATTGTATGAATTCTTCCGCGCTTAATTGCGGGATGGTAATATCACGGTCCCTGCTGATAATCCGCCTTGTCATGGAAATCGGAATACGCTCGACCTTTCCTTCAAGTCCAATTTCTTTATAGAGATTCTCTCGCACGCCGAAAAAGTGAAGGGAAACATCGAAATTGAAGTCGCCTCTTTGAAAGGCTGTGGCATATCCCCCGGGGATATCGTGCTGCTCCAGAATGGTCACCGGGAAGCCGGCCCTGGAAAGATACACCGCGCTCGCGAGTCCGCCTATGCCGGAACCGATGACAACCACGGGGTAGTCTCCGGGTTTTTTACCCTCTTCAGCCATTTTGTTCACAAGTTTATCGGATATGCAGCCCGCTGACATCGATAATGCCGCAATTGATGCAAGCTGGATGAATTCACGCCGTGTTGTTTTTTGTCGTTCCATATTACTCCTCCTTGATTAATGTATTTAATGCGGGTATACTGAAGTGCCGTCGGGAAATCGGCGCTCACCTGGCCCCCGCCAACTCCATATTCTGGTTTATCGCCTGGAAAATTCTATCCATATGAGCCCTGGGGATATCATGACCCATGCCGTCGATAAAAAGGGTCTTTGCATGGGGAATCATGGGAGCGTATTTGTATGCGTGCTCAACGGGGACCAGGGGATCGGATTTGCCGTGTATAACCAGTGCCGGCACCCTGATGGATCCCAGCTGCTCGTACCGGGAACCCGATGCCCTGATAGCGGCTTCCTGCTGTTTTTCCACCCGGGGATTATAGCCCCCATGTTTTTCCACTTCATACCGCGCAATGAGGGCGCTTTTTTCAACATCATACTGACTGTCATTGCTGATAAGATAAAAAAGATAAACCTGGTATTTGATCAGATTGATTTCGGTGGGAATCAGGCGGTATCTTAAGGAAATCTTTATCAATGATTTCATGATCTCCGGGGGAAATACCTTCAATTCCGGATCCATTGCATTGCCGGCAGACATGATGGACGTTAATGATGCGACCCTGTCCGTATGCTTAATCGCCATCTGCTGGGCTATCATGCCTCCCATTGAGACCCCGATGATATGCGCCCTGTCGATTTTCAGCGCATCCATGACTGCGAGGGCGTCAAGCGCCATATCCTCCAGGGTGAAGGGATTATTTTTATCCCAGTCTTGTATCCAGTCGGACAATCCCACGCACCGGTTATCAAAACGGACCACCTGGTAACCGGCATTGACAAAGGGAACATGGAAATCCTGCCACCGGAGGGATGTTGCGGCATATCCCATTATGAGCAGTATGGTCCCCCTGGGGCTGCCCGCCGGTTTGAATGACTCAAACCATATCTTCACTTTCCCGTTATGGGCGAAACCCGTCTGTCCCGTGACCAGTTCCGGGAGTTTGCTTTTCATTACTTTTTTAACCGTTTTATCGCATCCCGGTATGTGCGGGCCGGTGTTGATATAAACACAAAAGACAATGACGGCCGCGCCGATTGCGCCGGCCACGGCCACGATGATTGATTTTGTTTTTCTTGTCATGATAACCTTTTCCTTTATGATGTTCCCCGCAAATATTACTGTGCGAATTTCCTGCGGTACAGCTTCAGCCCGATGAGGTTGTTGCTGATGATTTCCTCCTGGTACCGGTAGGCCATCTCGCTCCCCATGGGCACGAGCATGGACTGCGACTGGGTGCGGCACCGCAATTCAATCTCGGTGAGACGGGAGATGAGGGAATCAAGGACTTTCAGCATGTCGATCGTTGCATGGTCGTTCCGCGGCTCGAGGTTTGCAATCTCGCCGGGGAGCAGGTCTTCGCCGAAATATGCTTTCATGTCATCCTCTATTTCGAGACGGTTCGCGTCAATGCGCCAGAGGCGGTACCGGTTGGCCAGGCCCATGGCGTTGAAAAAGACGCTCACGACCATGACGAGCTGAACGACGCTCGAGAGGGGGAGAAAATCCATGAAGAGGGGCGCGTACCGGTCGAGGACATCGGGCCCCTGGTTGTTGAAGTAGTCCAGGGCGGCGGAAGATTCGGGGAGTCCCGTCGCGTTTGAAATGGCGCGGTTGTAATTGATGAAGCCGGGGTTCAGCTCATTCATGACCGAGAGGAGCCCGATCACCTGGGAGCGCCGCACGTTCCCGTTCGTGACGATGAGGGTGTCGACTTTAAGAACATGCTTGTCGGAGGAGGGGAGGTTCTTCACCGGATCGTAGAGGCCCTCCCTGATGAGGCCGGTGCGCAGAAAGGGGAGGCGCTGGGCCACGCTCTCCCCCTGCCTGAAGCTCGCGATCTGCATCCCGTCTTCGCACACGGCCTTTTCAATGAAGGACGACCGCTCGCTTATGACAAAAACTCCCAGGTCGAGCTTCCGCTCCCTGAGGAGCTCCAGCTGCTCGTCGGAGCTGTGGTTCGAGAGCCTGATGCCGAGTTCTTTAAGCCGGGGTATCGAGAATATTGTTTCCGCGAGATGGGATGTGCCGCTACCCTTCGGCCCGATGCCGATGCGGGTGTTCCTGAGGTCGACTGCCGACTGGATCCGGTCCGCGGCGGGCCCGATGAGGAATACCGTCTCGGGAGTCGTGAGGTGCGCCGCGATCTCGAGCCCTTCGGACCAGGGCATGCCGTCCTGGACAAGGGCCATGAGGCCGCCTGCGTTCGGGTCGGCGAGACGCCTGATGTTGTCCAGCGAGCCGTTGGTGGATATGTTTGTGATGGTTCCCTTTTTTTTCTTCGCGATTTCCGCCGCTTTCTCTACGATCGCGTAATAGTTGCCGGTGGCAGCGCCGGACAGAATTTTGATGTTTACATGGGACAGGTCGGGGATGAACTTGATGAAAAAGAGGGCCACGATGAGCAGAATGATGAAAAGCAGGCTCGTGCCGATCTTGAAATAATGCTGATCAAATATGGATTTTGACGAAACCCTGGAAATTTTGATCTGCCTGAGTGATTTCTGCATACTAAGATTCTCCATCGTGTGCCTGGATCGTGCATATTTATTTTATATCCTATGACATCATTCGTCAACCTGATTTTCAGGGTCATTCATATATCATCCGGTTATTCTGAATATTTGATTTGACTAATACTTTAACTATATCAACAATACATGACAGGCCTGTATGATAATTTGCTTCAGGGAGCTGGTCTATGTACAAAAGCCTGGTGCTCTACTATCTTTCCGGGACAGGGAACGCCCTTAAGGCGGCGCGGTGGTTTGAAGAAAACGCGAAGGCCCGGGGCATGACGGCCGAAATCATCCCCATTGACCGGTTCAAACGTCCCATTGCGCCTCCAGAGCCGGGGAACAACCTGGTCGGTTTTCTGTTCCCCACCCACGGTTTCTGCCTCCCCTGGTATATGCTGAAATTCATGCTCGCCTTCCCCCGCGGGCGCAATCACCTTTTCTGTTTGAATACCTTTGCCGGCACCACCCTGGGCCGGTTCCCGCTTCCCGGTCTTTCCGGGATAGCCCTTATCCTGCCTGCAATAGTCCTGGCGCTGAAGGGATACCATGTCCGCGGCCTCGTGTCCCTCAACCTGCCTTCGAACTGGATCTCACTCCACCCGGGACTGACGGAGCACGCGGTCTCGATCCTGGTGGAACACTGCAGGAAAAAAACCGACCGATACGCGTCGGCCCTTTTTTCCGGAAGGCGGGCGTACCAGGGGCTCATCTCTCTTCCCTTCGATCTCGCGGTATCCCCGGTGGCGGTCGGGTATCTTCTGATCGGCCATTTCTGGCTGGCAAAAATGTACATGGCCAACTCGGACTGCGACGGCTGCGCCATCTGCTCGAACAGCTGCCCCATGAACGCCCTGCTCATGAAAAACGGACGTCCCTACTGGACATTCCGCTGCGAGAGCTGCATGCGGTGCATGAATATCTGCCCCAGAAAAGCGATCCAGGTCTCCTACGTGTTCACCGCGGTGAGCGCGTACCTGCTATACGGGCTTCTGCTTCCCCTAGTCGTGATGATGACGATGCGGTACAATGAAACCGCAGCCTCCATTATTACGTCCAAATCACAGGCGATCGGTTTCATCAGGTCGTGGGTAATCCTGAGCATCATGTTTCTCTGCTACCGACTTGTCCTGCGCCTCACGCGGTTCAGGCCCTTTGATTATATGTTCGCCAGGTTTACGCCGACGAGCTTCCGTTTCTGGCGCAGGTACCTGGCGCCGGGGATAGGCGTTAAGGACTTCAGGCCCGGGGACAAATCAAAAAAAATATCAGAGACAAGGTGAACCATGAAGTCCGGGACGGCTTATCTTTTCATCTTCGCCCTCGCACTAATTGGTTTCGCATGCGGTTCTGCCGGCGGCGCGGGTAACGCAGCGATACCCATTGTCACCAATGGAGTAATGGACCTCCGCGGCTGGGATTTCAGCAGGGAAGGGAGCGTGGCAGTATACGGCACGTGGGAATTTTTCTGGAAGAAGTTCATAATAAGCGGGCCGCCGAAAGAGCAGGTGTCCGCTTCTGACGGATACATACGGGTCCCTTCACCATGGAACAGGCACAGGCTCCCCAGTGGAGAAGGACTCCCTGACAGGGGATTTGCCAGCTACCGCGTCAGGATCCTGCTCCCCGACCGCGCGGAACCCCTCGCGCTCCAGTTCAATTACACCCTTTCCTCGTACCGCGCCTATGCGGTGATCCCGGGGTCCCCGCCGCAGCTTATCGGCAGGGGAGGTGATCCGGGCCGGACCGAGAAGGATACCCTCGCGGTGCTGCGGCCGACCCTGGCAACACTGCCGCTGTGCCGGGATATCACGCTGATCTTCGAGGTCGCGGATTACGGGAGCACCATCGGAGGGATGTGGAGCGCCCCGAACATCGGGCCAGCACCCATGATTTACCGGAGTGATAAGTTTGCCATGGTAAGGTCGTTCCTCACCATGGGGTGCCTGCTGGTAATAGGCCTGTACAGCCTGGTCGCCTTCCTGCTGCGGCGCAGCGACAGGGCCCCCCTGTGGCTCGGTCTTTTCTGTTTCATAATTTCCGGGTGGACGTTTTTGAACGGGCATTACGGGGAGGAATGGTTCCCGGACCTATTCAGCTATTCCCTGGTCATTCATATCAATTTCATTAATATGTACCTGGGGTTCCCGATTTTTTTCTCCTTTTTGTCGAATGCCTTCTCTGAGTATTTCCCGCGTAAACTCCTCCGGGCCCTCTGGGCCGTTTGCGCGCTTTTTATCGGTACGGTTATACTACTGACACCCTATCTTTTTTTCAAGTTTCTCATCGCCTTCCATGCCATCGTTGTGGTCTTCAGTTCCGTGTTTATTATCTACCTGGTCCGGGAGGGAATCCGGCGCCGCAACGCCCTGGCCCTGATATCTCTAGCCGGCACGCTTGTTTTCTTCCTCGCTGCGGTCAATGACATTCTGGTTGCCAATTACCTGCTTCGAACCGGCTTCATCATGCATGAGGGTTTCGTGTTTTTCATCCTGACCCAGGCCTTTGTCATGGCAAGCCAGAACGCGGCGTCCCGGAGGCGGGTGGAGCATCTTTCCGGAGAGCTCAGGGACAAGAATATCATGCTCGTTGACATGAACCTCAACCTGGAAAAAAAAGTTGAGCAGCGTACCGGGGAGCTTGTCCAGGCGAAAGATGAGATCGAATGCGCGATGGAGGAGGTCGAGGCCGCCAATGAAAGCCTGATAAAAACGAACGCCGACCTCGAAGAGGCCAAGCGCGTCATGGATATGGACATGTCCATGGCCATTAATATCCAGCGGACCTTCCTGCCCGGCGAAGCGCCCCGCATCCGCGGCTGGGACATCGCCTATGCATATCATGCCATGGCGGGAGTGTCCGGCGATTTCTACGATTTCTTCCAGGATGACGGCGCCCTGAAAGGAGCGGCCCTCTTTGATGTATCGGGCCATGGCATAGCGTCAGGGCTTCTCACCCTCATGGCCAAGGCCCTGGTGTTCAGGAACTTCAACCAGCGGGAAGATGAGAATCTGGACAGCGTTATGAGCGCCATCAATGCCGAGCTCATCCGGGAAATCGGCTCAATCGATAATTACCTGACGGGGATCATAATCCGGGTGCGCGGGAATGAGGTGGAATATGTCAATGCCGGCCATCCGCCCCTGATGGTAAAAAAAGGTTCCGATTCTTCGGTGCGGATTCATGATTTCGAAGACAGCGAAAGCGGCGGCGGTTACCTGGGAATACTGGAGCTGCAGACCGGTTATGGGGTGAAGAAACTGAAGATGGAGGAAGGCGACGCGCTCCTCCTGTACAGCGATTGTCTCACCGAGAGCTTCAACGCAAACCATGAAAGCTATACCATGGAGCGTCTCAAGTCAGCCTTCAGGGGAGCGCCGGCGGGAAGCTCGTCCGAAGAGATCATTCAGTTCATACTGGAGGATTTTTTCCGCTTCGCCGGCAAGGTCCTCCAGGACGACCTCACCATGATCGTCCTCCGGAAGACCTAGCCGGGATCGGGCTCAGGTGGGGCCGATACTTTTTTTCAGGCCCCAGCGTGGGCATCGATGTGTTAGTCGACCTGCGGATATGCTTTGACAGCGACTCCGCGGTTCCCGCGTCGAGGGTCTCCAGGAAGCGGTACAAATTGTAGCTGATGCTGTTTTTCTGGAGATATTCCTCTTTCAGCTGGCGGATGTATTTCTTGTTGCCGATAATGCGACAGTACATGAACTGTATGGCGGACCGGGGCAGGGTTCTGTTCCAGTAGTCCGGGTTGACGCGCATTATCGGCAGGCCGGTGACGTCGGCGGTCACGCTCATTATGTTGGGAGCATTCGCCACCCTGCTTCCGTAATGCGCGGGTTTGTCCAGGTCTGATTTCGGGAAGTCGGCGTACTGCTTTTCGATGAACTTGAGCATGTACCCGGCGGAGATTTTGTCGGGATCCTTGTTGTATTTCGCTATGATCTTAGTATAAACATCCCGCACCGTTACCGGCAGCCAGTAGGAGGGCCGGTCAGGGTTGTAGATGATGTACATTTCCCCGTCGTATACATCGATCCCCGGCCGCAGGGTTTCCTTTTTTGCCGGGATCATGAAATAGTTCGGGTCTCCTGCAGGGGAGCCGACATCAAACCGCTGCCTGTTTATAATGATTTCCCAGCTGGGCGGCTCCATCAGGATCCTGGCCGGCTTGCCGTCCTTTCCCATGAACCACGAGGCAAATTCAAAATTAAGCCGCGAGGTTATCCCGTAGGAGCCCTCATCGGTGCAGTTCATGTTGTAGATTCTCGCCCTGCCGTCGAAGCCATTCATGTCCGACAGCACCGGGTTTTTGCGCATGGTAGTTACCACGGCGCCGATTTCCTTCAGGTTGTCGTTTATTTCCGCCCTGGTGAATCCGCATTTGTGGTCCGTGTAGTCGGTCCGGCCCAGGAATTCGAAGGTTCCCGGCTTATCGGTCAGCAGGGGCAATTCCTTTGACATGGCCGGATACGGGAAAAGCATGATTGAAAGCAGGAGCGTGTGCATCCGTATTGCATATATCTTTTTCATGTTCTGCACCTTGTTTTTCTTACTATTTCAGTAATTAAATAAAGGGACATTCGGAAGCTGAGTCAAGTATTTTTGTTACTATTATGATCGGTTACACGATACCGGAATGGGCGGATTCGAGAAAACAGCGCTGCAGGCAAAAATTTATGATCGTTGTCCGGTTATATGTATTGACATAACGTGCGGTCTTCAACATATCATAATACACACCGGCAGAATCATGAAAGAAACCACCCATGAACCTCATATCTCTCCAATCAGGCAGCAACGGTAACTGCATATACGTCGAAGCGGATGGCGTGAAGCTTCTCTTCGACGCCGGGATCAGCGGCAAACAGGCGGCTGAGCGACTTTCCCTGGCAGGCCGTGACATGGCCGACATCGACGCGCTGATCATCTCCCATGATCACGCGGACCATGTCCGGTGCGCGGGGATTTACCACCGCAAGTTCAGTGTTCCCCTCTACGCTACCGAAAAAACGATGCGGGCCGCTTGTTCCCACCATGATCTCGGGGCCCTCCGCGAGGTGAGCCATTTCCGGGCGGGTGCCTCGATGCGCTTCGGCCCGGTGCTGGTCGAGACCATCCCCACACCCCATGACGGCGCGGACGGCGTGGCCTTTGTCATCGACGACGGCGAATCGAGGCTGGGCATATTCACGGATCTCGGCCATGTGTACGATGACCTTAAAGGCGCCCTTTCCACGGTAGACGCCGCGCTGGTCGAAAGCAATTATGATCCGGACATGCTGCATAGCGGGACGTACCCGCGGTATCTCAAAAATAGAATTATCGGCCCCCGCGGTCATCTTTCCAACATCGAATCGGCAGAGCTCATAGCCCGGCACGGGGCGCGTCTGCGGTGGGTCTGCCTGGGTCACCTGTCCGGGGAGAACAACACGCCCGAAGCCGCCCTTCAAACGCACCGTTCCATAAACGAAAGCATGACCTATTATATCGCGGGGCGGTACGGGGCAGGGGGACTGCTTTCAGTTTGACTTACAATGGCCTGTCTCCTTGGCAGGGAAAGAATCAGTGGTGATGCCTGAGCAATACAACAGGGGGAAATCAACATGCTGAAGCCCAAACGGAAGAATCATGTAGCCGAATTTACACCGGCGCAGAGACTGGTGCCGACAATCCTGCTGGTGCTGCTGTTCGCGCTGGGACTTGTGATCCTGATTGAGCGCGAGATCTGGTACCTTGCATCGTACGCGCTGCTGTGGATCGGATCGTATCCGGTCATCTACGCAGGCACGTGCCGCTATTGCGCAAATTACGGCAAACCGTGCCCTGTTGTGCTCGAAGGGGGGATGGTGCACCGGTTCTTTAACCGGTCGGATAAACCATTCGGGATGATGCAGCTTGCCTGGGCCTCCTTTGCCTATGTGATGCGCATAGCTGTGCCGGTCATTGTAATTGTCCAGGACAGGCTGTGGACATGGGGCATCGTGTTCGGGGTTATCTTTATTGGATTCTGGATTTTACATTTCCGTGTAACCGCGTGCCCTAATTGTGTAAACTATTCATGCATGATGAATCCAGGGAATAGATAGCGGTTAACCCGGTGCAGCATCCTGCTGACGACCGCCTCCCGATGCATCCGTGCCGCGAGTTGCAGAAGATATAGTATATGTTAAATTATATTATTATTTTGGAGGGTTTATGGATATTATTCTGTTGATTGGAGCGGGGTTGAATCTTTTTGGCGGCTGCGCGATTGTACTCTCCATGCTGGTTAAATTGCCCTATTCTTTTCCTGTTCTGCCGGCTACTGAAAAAATAAATCCGCCCGATTATGTTCTGTTCCGGCTTTTTACAGCGGGAACTGCATTTACCTTTACGTCCATGTATGTTTATTTATTTTTCAACCCTGAATACGCGATGCCTTTTTTGATATTCGGCATGGCGTTGAAGTACTGGGCATTCATAGCCAGTATTGTTTCCTTCATGCTTTTCAAGTTGCCCAAAGATGTTTTAATCAACTTTGGGTTTTCAAATCTGGCTGTTGCCCTCCTGTTCTCATATTACTTGATTGCAGCATAATCAATATGTTTCCATGCCTGCCCCACGGCCGGGTACCCAATTTTTATTGACATCCATAATCGGATATCAATAATGATGATATTGGAAAGGTAACGCCATGATAGAACTGAATAGAGAACAACAGGTCAAATTGCTTAATCTGGCGAGAAACACCATAGCTGAAGCACTGGGGATGGAGCCCGGCGAAAAGCCTGAATTCAACGATGCCATTTTCAGGGAACAATGCGGTGCCTTCGTGACCCTTCATATCCGCGGCCGTCTGAGGGGATGCATCGGTTATATAAAGGGAGTGAAGAACATCCCGGATACCATTGTTGATATGGCCAGGGCCTCAGCCTTCAAGGACCCGCGTTTCCCGCCGCTCGGGAATGACGAACTGGAAAAAGCCGATATCGAGATATCGGTCCTGTCGCCCATTGAAACCGTTGAAAGCGTTTCAGATATCACGGTGGGCCGTGACGGCCTGATCATATCCCGCGGCTTCAATTCTGGACTCCTGCTTCCCCAGGTGCCTGTCGAGCAGGGATGGGATCTCGAGACATTCCTGATGAATACCTGTTACAAGGCGGGCCTCCCCGGCAGTGCATGGCAGCAAAAGGGAACAAAAATCGAAAAATTTTCAGCCCAGGTCTTTGGCGAGAAGGAACTGGGCCTGATTAAATAAGAAAAGAGTTACAATAAAAAAGCTGGAAATATTCACGACGGAACGGACAAAACCCTCTTGACGGGACCGGCGGATGACCCATGATGGGCAGGTTTAAGGGTATGGTTCCATTGTCCCCGCAGTTCCCCCGGGGACCTTTTTGAATGCGCGGTGGCGAAACCGCACCTGCCTGTATTCGAAGATTATCGGAGTGTTTGATGAAAAAAATCTGTGCTGTATCAATACTATTGCTTCTCTCCCTCGCGGTTTTCTCATGTAAAAAAGAGAAAAAATTCGCCGAGCCGGAATATATTTTCGCGAAATGGGCCCGGGCCACTGAAAATCTCAATTACACTGATTACGTATCATGCGAGGCCTATCCGAAAAGCGAGGGCGTTTTCCGGGAGATGTTCCGCGACACCTATTACACCGACCTGATGGTGACCGATGTTGAGAAGCTTAACGAGGATAGAATCCTCAAAGACCACCGGGGAAAATCGTTTATTAAAAGGAACGTCCAGTTCGAATGCTCCGAAATACGGAGGCGGGACCGGAAGCCGGTGAGGCTCCTCCGGGGCGATGTCGATTTCATATCTTATGTCGGCGAAGACCGCCCCAGAAAGGGCTGGTTCATGTGGAACCGGAAAATAATCAGGATCGATCGATAGGGGACAGGTCAGTGAGATGAGCTTGTATGAATTATTCATAGGGTTTCGTTATCTGAAATCGAAAAAGAGCCAGGGGATCGTGTCGACCAACACGCTGCTTTCGATACTGATTGTGTTCCTGGGGGTCTTCATTCTCATCGTGGTTCTCTCCGTCATGAACGGCTTCCAGGCCGCCATCAAGGACAAGATCCTCGACGTCGATTCCCACGTGACCGTTCAGAACATGTACGGGCCGGGGGAGGGGCAGGGAATACGCAACTACGAGGTCCTGGTCGGCAAAATACGAGCCGTGGAGGACGTGCGCTCCGCTGATCCCTACATCATGTCCCAGGGGCTGGTGCGTCTCGGTTCGAACATATCCCCGGTCATGGTCCGCGGCATCGGCCGTAACGGCGTTATTCCCCATGATGTCGCCAAGTTCATCATTAAAGACAAGGATAGCTTTACCAAGAAGGGAGAGCGCCGTCTTTCGGATAAAACCATTGCGGAATTCTTCAATTCCCGGGCTGTCTTTATCGGACAGGAAATGGCGCAGAACAACAGCATCCTCATCGGCGATTACATTGAGCTGATCGTGCCGAAGGGAGCCCTCACCGTCAGGACGGGACTCACCCCGGGCATGGAACAGTTCAGGGTCATCGGTTTTTTCAAGACCGAGTATTACGACTATGACACGAAGCTCGTCATCATCTCCCTGCCGCAGGCGCAGCGTCTCTTTGAGATCGGGGACGCGGTGACCGGTATCGGCATCAAGATCCGGGACGTGTATCAGGCCAGCAGGGTCTCGGAACGAATCAACGCCCTCCTCGGGTACGAGTACATGACCATGACCGCCGAGGAGAAGAACCGGAACCTGTTTTACGCGCTCCAGCTGGAAAAGCTGATCATGATGATCATCCTTTTCCTGGTCATTATCTCCGCCGGGTTCACCATCATGGGTACCCTGGTCATGGTGGTGATGGAAAAGCGGAAGGCCGTGGGTATTTTGAAGTCCATGGGGGCAAAGCCGAACTCCATCATGGTCATCTTTATCCTGGAAGGCTTTTTCATCGGCATCATCGGCTCCTTCCTGGGAGTTGTCTGCGGCATCGCGGCGGCCCTGAACCTTGACGCGATCATCCGGTGGGTCGAGAACGCTATCAACGGCATCATGGGCGGGATTCATGCGCTCTTCAAAATGGGATTATACACCAGGATAAACCTGGTGCCGAGCCATGTCTATTATATAGAAGGAATCCCGACCGAGGTAAACCCGGAACTGGTGGTGTTCATAGCCATCGTTGCCGTGTTTCTCTGCACCGTGGCCGCCATTTTTCCTGCATGGAGTGCTTCCCGGCTCCAGCCGGTGGAAACCATACGGTACGAATAATATCCCCGCTGCCGGGGATGTGCTATAATAACTGAAACAGAGGCGCGTCACAGGATCGAATGATGGAGAACAATATAATAGTCAGGGCTGAAAACCTCGAAAAGATATACGGCTTCGGCAGGAGCGCTCTCCGGGTTCTCAAGGGAGTTTCGCTTGAAATAAAGAAGGGTGAGATCATATCGATCGTCGGCCCTTCCGGCGCCGGGAAATCGACCCTTCTCAACATCATAGGGTGTCTCGACTACTTCCAGAACGGCACCATGAACGTGATGGGAAGGGACGTCACCAATCTTTCCGTGGAGGACCTCTCGGGGTTCAGGAACAGGCACATCGGCTTCATATTCCAGTTTCATAACCTCCTTCCCGAGTTTACCGCCCTGGAGAATATCATGATTCCCCTCATGATCAGGAGAGTGAAGAGGGGCGAGGCGAAAGAGCTGGCCCTTTCCTACCTGGAACGTTTTAACCTTGCCGACCGGGCCCATCACAAACCGACGGAGCTCTCGGGCGGTGAATGCCAGCGCGTGGCCATTGCGCGCGCCATTGTCGGTAAGCCGGACATACTCCTGGCCGACGAACCGACGGGAAACCTCGACCAGGCCAATTCACGGATGCTTACCGACATGCTTCTCGCCCTGGGACGGGAGGAGGGCACCACCATTATTATAGTCACCCACGACCGTGACATCGCCGCCCGTACTGAAAAGACCATAACCCTGATAGACGGCAGGATAGAAGGCTGATTTTTTTTATAGCTTTTTTGGGTAATATCCAGTATATTGGGAAAGGCTGCATATAAGCTGAAAACCATTAGAGTAAACCCGGACATGACCATTAATGACAGAAACAATAAAAACAATCACTGACAGGGGACAGTTCGAGGAGATTTTTAAAAAATTTTTCTCAGGACGCGATGTTTACATCAAGACCAAGAGCGGCGATTTGTCGGTTCAGTTCCTGGGTTACAACAGCGGCAATGTGGCCTTCAGGATTCCCCGGGTCAAAAACGTTCCCGACACGATTGTTGTCCTCACCCGGCTGAAGGAGAATACCATATACGCGAGCTTGAAAAGCCTTGAGCATAACGAAGACACCTTCATTTTTCTCCCCATAAAATTCCAGATAATTTCCGAAGCGCGGAAGGAGGAACGCACCAGCCTTGGCTCATCAGACGGCAAGAACGTCCTTTATGCCTCCAACCTCATATCTGAATCGATGATACAGGGTACCCTCGACTCCAATGAAAAAAGAGTCTCCGGCATTAAGGAGAAAATAGCCGCCGACCTGAAAAGCAAGTTCAACAAGATCAGGGTTGTTTTCCTGAATGAGACACGGATTGATGCAAGGATGAAACACTTTGAAGAATCATGGAATCCCATTTTCATGAAGGAACTCGGCAAAGAGCCGTCCGAAAGTGATAAGAAAGAAGTCCAGATTTATTTAAGTGAAATATACTCGAAGGATTACAAGCTTTCCAGCCAGAAGGAATTCATCTCTGAAGTAACGGTTCCTTTTATTTATAAGAATATAATACCCTACGGTTATATCCAGGTAAACAACACAAAGCCGATGGATGAAAACCACCTCACGGTGATAAAAAGACTGGCGTCGATGATCAATGATCAATTGGTGAAAGACAATCTTTTCGTCCCCGCTCAGGACAAATTCATCGTAACGGACGTATCCAAGAGCGGCCTGGGTATCGTATTCAAAGACCGGCGTCTGCTGCGTTATTTCATGAAAGATAGCAAGGTGGTCATTGAACTCAACCTGCCCGATTCAAACAAGGCCACCATGGGGGTTATCGTGCGGAACACGATTTTCAATGAAGGCGGCACTATCCGGGTAGGTTTTGAGATCACCAGTATAGACGCTATCAGCGAAGTCAATTATGACGAGTACCTGGATACATTGAAGAAAGATTAGTAACTGCTACTTTTTCTGCTCTTTCATCGAGGCTTTTAACTTCTTTTTTTCCAGCTTGAGGCGGGCTTTTTCCGAGGCGGCGGTTAATGCCGCGGCTGAAAAAACATTATCGCGGACCGGCACCTCTCTATGGCCGCCCTCTGTCATGCCGGAATCTTCACCGGCCTCCTTCTTTCCTTTTCTGATTGATCTGGCTTTTTCCATCAGATACGTGGCGAACTTCTTGCCGAACTGGGCGATAAACCCGGCTATGAGAATCGTAACTGCCCACTTTAAGATCGTGGAAGCAGTGGCCGAATCAATGATATTGCTGGTGTCAGGCATATGTTTTTATATCCATATTTCAATATAATCAAGGATCCTGATGCACGTCTATTGATAATTTTAAAAAAAGTCTATGTCAAAGTGATAATGGATTATGATGCGTCAGAAAAATGCCTCACGGCCTGCGGAACTGGTTTTTTATATTTTGAAGTTTAAGACATTCCCGACCCCTCGGCTCTTTTTTCTGACGCTTGATTTTATGCATATAAACAGACTCGTGGTTAGGGGATGCAGGGTCGCTCCCGATCACCCGCCAAAATAGTACGTCCTTGTACTATGGCGGGCGGGAACATCCTGTTCCCTGTGTTCGGGAGCAACCCATGCATCCAGATAAACGTTGCAGTTATTAAAAAACTGTACAATATTGCCATATGTATTCAAAAATGAAACAACAATAGCAAATCCAACCTGCACCATTAATTAATTCTTATCTAAAGCCCCATTTGTACCGATCATAAAACTGATAACGTATATCCAATTATGTCTGATACGGAGATATGCCATGGAAAAGCATATAATTGAAATGATAAGAATACTAAAGGAAGAAACCGGGCTTTTTGAGAAGCTCTGCTCCCTGGAAAAGGATAAAACCGGCGCCATCGTGGACCATAACGGAAAACTCATTGAAAAAATTTCAGGCGATGAGGAAAGGCTCCTGGCAAGAATATCTGACCTGGAATCGATGCGTCACAGCCAGGTGGATGCATATATGCGGCGCCGGCATATCCGCAAGGACCACATCACACTGGTGGATGTGGCCGCGACAGCGGAAAAACATGTTTCGGAAAACATGCTGATCCTGGGCCGGAGCCTGAAAGAAGTCATGATGCGTCTCGGCAGGCTGCAGGAAACCAACCAGGTGCTCATACATGACAACATGGAATATTACAACATTCTGCTGACGGGACTCCGAAGGAACGGCTCCCCGGAAACCGGGTATGGCAAAGACGGCAGGGAAGAGGAGAAGCTGAAAAGTTCAATCCTGTTCAATAAAACAGCATAAGGGGCGCGGCTATGCATTCAACATTCATGGGTCTTGAAATAGGGAAGAAGGGGCTGATGACTCACCAGCAGGCCCTCCATACGACCGGTCACAACATATCGAACGCTGAAAATAAGGAATATTCCCGGCAGCGCGTGGTCATAACCGCGGCCGACCCGCTCTATGTGCCGGCACTGAACCGTTCCAATGCACCCGGGAACATCGGCCAGGGCTCGGTGGTGGCATCGGTGGAACGCATCCGAGACAGTTTCATTGACGACCGCATCATGGTGGAAAAGAACAACGCCGGCTACTGGAAAGTGCGTAACGAGTTCGTATACCAGATCGAGACGATATACAACGAGCCGTCTGAGGAATCAATCCGTAACAGGCTCGATCAATTGTGGAAGTCCTGGGAGGAGCTGTCCAAGTACCCGGAGGAGCGTTCAACCCGCGAGGTGGTGAAGGAAAAGGCCATCAACCTCTCCCATGAAGTCAACTATACCTACAACCAGCTCTACGAGCTCCGGCTGAACGCGAACCGGCAGATCGAGGCGCGGGTGAACCAGGTGAACATGTACGGCAAGGATATCCGCGACCTCAACGAGCGGATTCTCAAGGCCGAGGCCCTGGGCGACAACCCGAACGACCTCAAGGACCGGCGTGACGCCCTCATCGAGAAAATGTCCGAGATGGTCAACATCAGCGTGAGCCGGAGCGACAAGGACGAAATCATCGTGTACATCAGCGGCGAAAACCTGGTCCAGGGCGAGATTTTCCATCCCCTTGCCGTGGAGATGGACCAGGCCAACGACGGCCTCTTCAAGGTCGTGTGGAAGGACACCGGAAGGGACGTTGACATCCGCCACGGCGAAATCGCCAGCCTGATCGACATCAGGGACAAGGTCATCCGCCAGAATATCAATGACATGAATTCTTTCGCCGTGAACCTGGTCGACCTGACCAACGAGGTGCACCGGGACGGCTTCGGCAGGCGCAACGAGACCAACATCGATTTTTTCAGGCATCTCGTGATCAGCGACAACGTTGACGGGAACTTCGACCTGAACAACGACGGCCTCAACGACGTGACCGCCATCTTCAAGGTCTCCGGGAACAACAAGATCGACGCGTCGGCTGCCATAGGCATCAACGGGACCCTCACCTTCGTCAACAATACCGAGCTTGAATCAAACGCGCAGATCGACTATAATGCGTCGGACACGGCGCTTACCATTATAAAAAAGATAAATGATGCGAAAATGGGCGTCGTGGCTTACATGAATCACAACGGCCAGCTGGCCATCAAGGCCACCACGGCCCAGGATATGGACAAGAAAAATTTCATGATACGGCACCTCGAGGATTCCGGGCAGTTCCTGGTGGGACTCACCGGCATCCTGAAGCAGTCAGGACCCCAGGGGTCCTTCGATTACCGGCGGGTTAATGACATCATCAAGTTTCTCCCGAGCAGGGAGCACGTCACCATCACGCCGAAATTCAACCCGGCGGCCCACATGGCCGTATCGGACAGCATAATGATGGACGTAGACCGGATCAGCGCGGCCCGCGGCAAGGATGTCGGCGGGACGGGCGATGTGAACACGTCGAATGGAATCGGCGATGGCAGTAACGCGCTCCGGATAGCACATATCAGGCATAAGAACGCCATGGTGGACACCAATACCACGTTCAACGACTTCTACACGGCGCTCATCTCCCGCACGGGGACGCAGGGGGAGGAGGCGAAGGACCGGGTCAAGAACCAGGAAACTCTGCTCAAGAACCTGGGCAATCTCCGCGAATCGATATCGGGAGTGAACCTTGACGAGGAGATGTCGAACATGGTGGCATTCCAGCACGGGTACAATGCCGCGGCGCGCGTTATCACCACGATGGACCACATGCTGGACACCATTATAAACAGGATGGGGGTATAACGCATGAACCGCATTACCAATCAGATGATCAACAACACCATGAACTACAACCTGCAGCGGCACCAGTCTGAGATGGACCGCATACAGAACAGCCTGGCGACGGGCAAAAACGTCAATGTGCCGCGGGACAATCCGATTGCCAGCACGAACCAGATGCTCTACCACTCCCGTCTTACCGAGATCGACCAGTACATCAGTAATCTCAACGAGAGCAAGTCGAGGCTGGACGAGGTCGACACCGCGCTCCAGTCGACGCTGCGCATATTCCAGCGCATACGGGTCCTCACCGTGCAGGGGGCGAACGGCATATACACCTCCTTCGAATTGAAGGAGGCAGCGGCCACGGAGATCAACCAGCTCCTGGACGAACTCGTGGCGATCGCCAACACCAAGGGCGCCACCGGCAGGTCTGTCTTCGGCGGTCACCAGACCGGAACCGAGGACCAGCCGAATCCCTTGGTGCCGATATACCAGACCCTGACGGCGGGGAACCAGGGCGACGCCATGATCGGCGTCGAATACCGGGGAAACATCGGCAAACTGAAGCGCGAAGTATCCAAGGGCGAATACATGGACGTGAACGTCCCGGGCAACGAGGTGTTCTGGGCAACAAACCAGATCCTTACCTCCAACAAGGACGTGGCGGCCTATACGACGCCGACCAACCAGTCCATCAAAATCGACGGCCGGAGATCAACATATCGGCGGGCGATAACCTCGATATCATCATTGACAAGATAAACAACGCCGGCCTGAGCGTTCGGGCCTCCAAGGGCGGGCGCAACAATCTCATCATGGAATCGACCACGCCGCACCAGATATGGCTTGAGGACGTCGGGAGCGGAACGGTGTTGAAGGACGTGGGGCTGCTCAACCCGAATTTTCCGGAGCCGCCCAATAACATCGACCCCACCGTCACCATCGGCGGTATGTCGGTATTCGAAATGGTTATCCAGCTCCGGGACGACCTGGTTCGCGGCGACCAGGAGCTTGTGGGGGGACGCGACCTGGGGCTCATCGACATGGGCCTCGAGAACATCCTGAAGCATTTAGCGGCAATGGGCGCCAAAACCAACAGGGTCGATGAGCTGGCGAAGCGGACCGAGTATGACAAGGGCAACGTCACCACGATGCTCGCCAATACGGAAGGCATCGATTACGCCGAAACGATCATGAACTTCAAGTGGCTCGAGAGCGTTCACCGGTACGCCCTGGCAGTGGGGGCCCGGTCGATCATGCCGACCCTCATGGATTTCCTCAGGTAGGAAAAAAATAGTTGCGTGCTTGTATTGTTATGATATACATTGTCGTGCTGGCGAGGTCTTGAGACCTCGCTTTTTGAAAGGAGAATATTTTTGGGCATTAAGATCAAAACCCGGCCATTCGGCGAAATCGAAATCAATGAACAGCAGATAATTGACTTCCCTGAAGGCATACTTGGTTTCGATGAGGTCAGGAAATTCGTCCTCCTGGATACCCATGATGAGAATTCCCCTCTGAAATGGCTGCAGGCGTATGAAGAACCGGACCTGGCCTTTGTCGTCATCCGCCCTATTGATTTCATGCGTGAGTACGAGCTGGTTGTGTCCATGAATGATATAGAGGCTGTCGGTGCGGACACTGCCGAGCACCTGATCGTGTTCGCTATCGTCACTATCCCGTCGAACCCGTCGGACATGACGGCGAATCTGCAGGGACCGCTCATCATCAATCCCGACAAGAGGCTGGGAAGACAAGCCATATCCCTCAGCGACCGGTACGGCGTGAGGCACAAGATTCTTGAAGAGATGAAACGGGCCGCCGAGGGTTAATGGTATGCTGGTACTGGCACGCAGATTAAACGAAAGCATCATGATAGGGGACGATATCGAGGTCGTCATCATTGATATCAAGGGCGACCAGGTCAAGCTCGGCATTCGCGCGCCCAAGCGCGTAACCGTGCACCGGAAAGAAATATATGACGAGATCAGGAAAGAAAACATCGCCGCCATGGACTCCAGGGTTAAGCCTGAAGAACTGAGGGAGATCTCCGAAATATTCAAGAAAGGCAAAGACGACATGGAGAAAAAGTAAGCGTCGCCATGGAGCTTTTTAGATTACCCTATTTCCCGGGGCTCCTGCTCGCTCTCATCGCGGTCTTCACGGCTCGTGAGATCGTCACCTATAATGAAAAGATAAACTTCAAATATATTTTCACTCCGCTGATTACCGCGATCATCACGGGTTTCGTAATCATTTCGATGCATGAAGATGGCATAACAACATACCAGATCCTTGTACTTTCGGCGCTTATATGTTCCATGATAGCTGATACCATGCTGATGGTCGTGGAGGTGAGCCTCATGGAGCAGGGGATGGTGTATTTCGTGCTGGGCCATGTCATGTATATCACCGCGTTTTCACTGGGATACGAATTTCACGGCTGGAACATGGCCGTGGCATTAATCCTGCTGGTCCTGCTGGCAATGTTTTACCGCGGCATCAGGGGGACCGCTGGCAGGCTCAGGATCCCCATCCTGATATACGCCATAGTGCTGTGCACCATGCTGTTCTTCGCCCTGTCGCAATTCAATCAGGAAATAACCAGGAAGAGCGTCTTCATTATCGTGGGTGCCCTCCTCTTTGTCATTTCAGATTTCTTGCTGGCCTATCTTACCTTCATAAAACCGCACAAACAGGAATCTGTAATCGTCTGGGCGGTCTATGCTCCTGCCCAGTTTCTCCTTGCCCTCTCATGCTTCAGCTGATCAGCATTGTTACGGCTCCCCTGACCCTCATCTGCCGCAAATATCAAGAATCCTCCTGATCCCCCGTGGAAGCGATACAAAAAGAAAATTATGGACAAGGGTTTGGATGTGAGGGGTTTGCCCGCGCGTACTGTCAGTAAAACAGGAGGGTCCTGAAGTAGTTTTTTATTGAGGTTTTTTTCATGACATAATGTGGGATACAATACCATAAATATTAGTAGACGCACCGCCCAATATCCTATAGTACTATCATTATCAGCCGGTGGCCGGGGGACCATGCGCTGAAGTGTTGTGCTGTTTATCTCATTGGGTGCACTATGAGCCTGATCACTGGATATTCCATCACCGAAAAAATAGCCGAAGGCGGCAAGTCAGTTGTGTACCGCGGCATCCGCGAAAGCGACGGCCTGCCGGTAGTGCTCAAGATAATAAGGGCCGCTCATCCTACCCTGGCCGATATCGCGCGCTTCAAAAAAGAATATGAACTGATAAAAGCAATACAGATTGACGGTGTCATTAAATCCTACGGTCTGATTGAAGAAAAGGACCGCATAGCCATGGTCCTGGAAGACTTCAATGGAATTTCGATCAAGGAAATCATAAAGGCGAGAAGGCTGGGCATCGAGGAATTCCTCGAGGTCGCCATACCCATAGCCGATACCCTCGGATATATCCACAGCAACAAGATCATCCACAGGGACATCAAGCCTCATAACATTCTCTACAATGAGACTACGGGCGAGGTCAAGATAACCGATTTCGGCATAGCTTCACTCCTGGGGCGGGAGCATGAGAATATCTATGACCCCTGGATGATTTCCGGGACCCTGCCGTACATGTCCCCGGAGCAGACCGGCCGCATCAACCGTTCCATAGACCACAGGACTGACCTCTATTCCCTCGGCATCAGCTTTTATGAAATGCTGACCGGCACGCTTCCCTTTTCGTCGAAGGACCCCCTTGACATACTCTACTGCCATATAGCCAGGGAGCCGCTGCCGCCGGAACAGGTAAACAGGGATATCCCCGAGGCGCTATCCGATATCATTTTAAAGCTTCTATCCAAAAACGCAGAGAACCGTTACAATAATGGGTATGGTCTAAAAAAAGATCTTGAGGAATGCCTGGACCAGATGAAGAAGTACCGGAAGATTTCCCGGTTCGACCTGGGCGGCAGCGACTTCATGAACAGGTTCAGCCTCCCCCGGGTGTTGATAGGGAGGGAAGAAGAAAAGACCTTCATACTGGACGCCTTCAACCGGGTAAGCCAGGGCTCCGTGGAAATGGTGGTGGTGACCGGACCCCAGGGGATCGGCAAGTCTTCGCTGGTGCACGAACTGGAAAAAAAAGTCGCCGGGAAGAAGGGGTATTTCGTTTCCAGCAAATACGAATTGTCGAGACAGAGCGTGCCGTACAGCGCAATTATACACTCCTTCCAGAAACTGATGCTCCTGATCCTGGCCGAAGGGGAGGAGCGGATTTCCCGGTGGAAGAACTGCATCATGTCGTCCCTGGGCGGCAACTGCAGGGTCATCACTGACGTGATACCCGAGCTGGAGATGATCGTCGACCGTCAGCCTGATCTGCCCGAAATCGATTCCGAGAAATCCCAGTACCGGTTCAACAAGGTCCTCGGGGAATTCATCCGGGTCTTTACGAAGCGGGAGCACCCCCTCGTCATATTTCTCGATGATCTCCAGTGGGCAGATGCCGCAAGCCTTCAGCTGCTTTCCCGCCTCATGCGCGATTTCAGCACCGGTTATCTGATGATTATCGCCGCGTTCCGCAATTCCGATGTCGGTCCATTACATCCGCTGAACAGCGTCCTCGAGGAGTTCAGGGACAGGATCACCAGCGTCACCCTTGATCCGCTGACCCCCGGGAATATCAGCGAGTATATTCATTACCTGGTAAGTAATGACAAAAGCGAGGCCATGGCTCTGGCCGACGTGCTGTATCAGAAAACGAACGGCAACCCGTTCTTCCTGGAGAACCTGCTGCGGAGCATCTATGACAACCGGTACCTTACGTGCGCAGCACAGGAGGGATGGAAGTGGGACCTTGACCTGATCAGGGGCATGCAGGTCTCTGAAAATGTCGCCGAGCTTATGATCGGGAGGATCACCGGACTTGACCCGGATATGCAGCATGTCCTGAAATTCGCCGCCTGCATCGGCAACCGCTTTGACCTCGAGGACCTGGCACTTCTTCTGGAGAAGGATATCCAGGAAACGCTGTCCGTTATCCATAAAGCCATTGATGAAGGACTGGTATATCTGTCCAATAAACTTTACTGCTTCGTGCATGATAAAATCCAGGAAGTCATCTATTCTCTTATTCCCCTGGAGGAAGCCAGCCGGATCCATTACCGGATAGGCCGCCTTATCCTGGACAGGTCCAGCGGCGAGCAGCTGCTTGACAAAGTCTTCTACATCGTGAACCAGTTCAATTCCGGGGCGTCGCGGATATTGACAAGGGATGAACGGATTGAGATCGCCGGCCTCAACCTGCTGGCCGGCCGCAAGGCCAAATCGGCGACTGCCTACTCTGAGGCCCTCAGGTATTTCAGCGCCGGAATCGGATTGCTGGATGAGGACTCATGGGTGAGAGATTACCGGCTGGCCTATGATCTGCATTTTGAAAAGGCTGAATGTGAATACCTGAATGGGAATTTTGAAACTGCCTTCAGCCTCTTCGACAGCATCATCGAGCATGCCGGCAACACCATAGACCAGGTCAGGGTATATGACAAGAAGGTCATCATGTACACCAACATGGGGTCCCATCGGACGGGAATGGAATACGGCATAGAAGCCCTGAAGTTATTCGGCATAACAATACCACGGAAACCCGGCAGACGTTTTCTCATCAAAGAAATCATAACGGCTAAAATCCTCCAGGGGCGGAGGAGTATAGATGACCTGATACATTCAAGGGAGATCACGGACCCTGAAATCATGATGATCATAACGCTCTGCATCAACACAGGCACCGCCGCCTATTTCATAGATAACGATGTCGTGGCCCTGCTTGCCATGAAGATGGTGAACCTGTCCCTCCGGTACGGCAATTCGAAGCTGTCATCGATAGCCTATCTTTCCTACGGGCTGATACTGGGGGGAGGCATGGGCCGTTACGAATCGGCCTACCGGTTCGGCACGCTGGCAAGGGAGTTGAACGAAAAATACAACAATGTCGACCTGACGCCGCGGATCCTTTTCATATTCGGGTTTCTGATCAGCCACTGGAGGAGGCATTATTCGCAGACCATTGAGCTGATGAACACGTCATACCGGGTGGGCGTTGAAACCGGTGACATCAATTACGCGGTATTCTCCGCGGTCAATATCATACAGTACCGCATAAAGTTCGGCCATAACCTGGACGCTGCGTTCAATGAACTGGCCGGATACCAGAAATTCATACTCGCCTCGAAAAACGAGGAGTTTATCTTCGAGATGATAATGAACCAGAGATACATGCTGAGCCAGAAATCGAGGACCCGGTCGCTGTCCGATTACAGCGATGATGAATTCAGCGAACAGGATTTTTTCGAAAAAATAAAAAAATACCGGGTCAGTGTAAACAGTTATTACGTGTACAAGCTGATGTCGCATTATCATGCGAAGGAATATGATGCGGCCAGGACCCTGGGCGATACCGCGCAGGAACAGATCAGCGGCATATTATTTTCTCAGACCAATGTCGTGTTTTTTTATTTCTATTATTCGCTGGCGCTGATGGCCGCCGGTCATGACGCGCCGCATCAGAAGAAAAAAGAATCGCTGAAACAGGTCGGGAAAAACCTGCGGCTTCTGCGGAACTGGTCGAACAACTGTCCGGAGAACTATCGCGCCATGTACCTCCTGGTCAAGGCCGAGGCTGCGGCTGCCCGGGGCAGTCATTCAAGAACAACCGACCTGTATGACGAGTCGATACGGGAAGCCCGCTCCAACGCTTCCGCGCTCTGCGAAGCCATTGGCAACGAACGGGCGGCGATGTACCACCTGTCACGGGGCAATGAATTCATAGCGAGGGCGTATCTCGTTGAGGCCCATTACTGCTATACCAGATACGGCGCTACAGCCGTTGCCCACCGGATCAGCCAGGAATATCCGCAGTTTATCACGGGGGAATATGCCGGGGCCGCGGCGGAAGCGGAACGGGATCACACGGCCAGCTCTTCAGGCACGCAGGGGATCGATTTCACCCTCCTTCTTAAGACGACCCAGATAATATCGGGCGAGATAGTGCTGGAGAAGCTCCTTAAAAAGCTGATCATCATAATCGGGGAGTGCGCTGCCGCGACCAGGGGAGCTCTTATCATGGAAAAGGACGGGACCCTGGTGGTCGAGGCAAGCGGGGACATTGCCACCGGGCGTATCGAGGTGCTGAAAAGCACACCCATCTATGCCAGCACCGAGATATCATCGGCGATAATTCATTACGTGGCAAGGACCAGGGAAAACCTCGTTCTGAATGACGCCTCCAATACGGGACTCTTCGTGAACGATCCCTATATCAAGAAAAATCAATGCAAGAGCATCCTCTGCCTGCCCATCATATACCAGGCAAAGCTGTCAGCCATATTTTACGCCGAGAACAATCTCGCGACCCAGGCCTTTACCCGTGAGCGGATCGAGCTGCTGAAGACCCTGGCGTCATATGTGGCGATTTCCGTGGACAACGCGAGCCTGTACGCCAACCTCGAGGATAAGGTTAAGGAGAGGACCATGGCCCTTGAGTACGCCTATAGCCAGGTTACCGAGGCGTACCAGAGTATCCAGGAGGATATTTCCCTGGCCCGGCGGATACAGGAGAATATTTTACAGAGCCGGATAGGCGACGATTCGCCCTTCAAATTTGATATACGCTTTTATCCCATGAGTGAAGTGGGGGGCGATATATACGATATTGTGGAGATCAAGCAGGGCATACTACGCGTGATGCTCGCCGATGCGACCGGGCACGGGATCCAGGCCGCCCTGGTGACCATGCTCATCAAGGGCGAATATGAAAAGCTCAAGAACCAGCATATCGCGCCCTCCGAATTAATGGAGATTCTCAACACTGAATTCTTCAACCGCTATGGAAACCTGCTCGGTGATGTTTTCCTGCATCATTGCCGATATCGACATCAACACCAATTCTGTGCGGTACGCATCCGCGGGGCATCCGGACCAGTATATCGTCCGCGGCGGCGACATCACGGTGCTCAGCCGGACGGGGAAGATAATCGGATTCGGCCGCGGCCTCGTGTACGGGTGCGGCGAGATACCCTTGTCGCCGGAAGACAAGATGATACTTTTCTCCGACGGCATTTACGAAGAGTTCGACATGGACATGAAGGAATACGGGGAAAAGAGGCTGATAGAGGTCATCAGGAAGTTCTCCCGTGAGCCGGTTCAGGTCATAACCCGCAGCATAATCCAGGATGTCCGCACGTTCATCGGCAAGGAGCGCATCAATGCCAATGATGACGTGACCATCATCGGCATCGAGATACGTAAGTCAGTTCAATAGTAAATGGTTTTTCCCGAAAAGACGCAGGCGTCCGGGTGAGAGGGGGTGGGACCGCACCGTCCTGAAGGGCTTCAGCATCGGCGTTATGATATCGCGTTCCGCATAGATCCTCCTGCCGATCCTGTCGGCCGCGTAGTTTCTGGTCATGCCGTCAAGAAGGATCACGCAGCGCGGCCTTTCAGGCTGGTCAAGCGATTTGATGAATATGTCCTTGATCTTCGCTGCCGTGCCGTTTATGCGGATAGTGAAGAAATCGGGCTCCTCCACGGACTCGATGGCCAGATCATTGTTTTTAATAATGGTAATGACGGAGAAGGGCGCGATGAACCAGGACCGGTTCCTTTCAAAGGTGACCCACCGGTGAGACTTGCGGGAATAGTCCCGTTCGGGGATTTCCCCTTCCGTCACGACCACCGGCATTTCATCATGGCCAAGCCTGGGGAAATCCTCAAAGCTTGCATCCCGCACGTCGGCGATTTTTATAAGAAGGCCGTACACCAGGTTGAAATCAAGGCTTTCCCTGGTATAGCGCTTCCGGTACGATTCCAGGACCGCCTTGAGACGCATCACTGATTCGGATCCGTGGATGGTGTTGTACCCTGAGTATATGGAAGAGAGGACGTCCAGCTGCCTGGTTATTGCGGCATAGGCGGTTTCAAAATCTACATATTTGCACTCGAGATCATGGATCGATTTTTCAATCTCGTTATGGATCTGTTCAATCTTCTGGAGATTGAAGTTCCATAACTCCTCATAATCCTTGTATTCCTCTTCACTGTGACTGTCAGATCCCGTTTCTGTCATCGCGTCTGCTCTGCCCCGCCGGCTGATATTGACATAATTATTTTTTACTACTATATCATCTCATCTGAATAGTCAATAATTTTTGTGGCAGTTCCCAAATTACTTGACTTTGGCGATTATGTTACAAGAATTGTTATTTCACATTCGTTCTGCTGATATCAACTATTTTTTCGGCAATGCCGTCTGCAACAGTGCCGGGTGTTGCCTGCAATGACTGAGGTGCTTTTATGATAGGGAAAAAAATCCGCCTGCAACGATTGATCAACCGCAATACGGGCAAGACCATTATCGTTCCCATGGACCACGGCGTCACGGTGGGTCCCATCCCGGGCCTGATTGACATGGCCAAGACCGTAAACAGTGTTGCCGACGGCGGGGCAAACGCCATCCTGATGCACAAGGGGATCGTTGAAACGGGACACCGGAATTCAGGTAAGGACATCGGCCTGATCGTACATTTGTCCGCAAGCACGATCCTCTCCCCCGATTCAAACGCCAAGACCCTCGTCTGCTCCGTTGAAGAAGCCGTGCGTCTCGGTGCAGACGGCGTGTCGATCCACGTCAACATCGGCGCCAACACCGAGTCGGATATGCTCAGCAAGATGGGGAAGGTCTCCCGCGGGTGCCGGGATTGGGGGATGCCCCTCCTGGCAATGATGTACACCCGGGGGGCCAAGATCAAGAACGAATACGACGTGAATGTGGTCAAGCATGCGGCACGCGTCGGCGCGGAGCTCGGAGCCGATATCGTGAAGGTCAATTACACAGGTTCCCCGGAAACCTTCAGGGATGTGGTGGAGGGGTGCCCGGTGCCGGTCGTTATCGCCGGCGGCGAGAAGATGGAAACCGATGAAGAGATCCTGGAAATGGTACGGGGCTCGATACAGGCCGGCGGCGCCGGCGTTTCCATCGGCCGCAACGTGTTCCAGCACGAGAACCCGGCGACCATTGTCCGTAAAATATCCGAGATTGTCCACGGAAAGTAATCAATGAAAGAGATCTGGCTGCACCTGACTGCGTGGGATAAAAAACTCGTGACCGAGTCGCTTGAGTCGGGAATAGACGCCATTATCACATCTGACGAGTTCGTCCCCCGGATTAAGGAGCTCGGCCGCATGGCTGTCATCGCCCCGGGCCAGGGCGACCGGCGGATCCCCGATGATGTTGAAATGATCATCATCAAGAACAAGGACGACGAGAAGATGGCGGCGGAAGCGCTGAAAACACGCTCGGTCGTGGCGCGCACCACGGACTGGAACATCATCCCCCTCGAAAACCTGATACCCCAGGGAGGCGAGCGCCTGTATACCTTCGTGAGAAACGCCGGCGACGCGAAGCTTGCCGCCGGCATCATGGAAAAGGGCGTCGCCGGGGTTGTCCTGGAAACAGAGGATCCCTCGGAAATAGCAAAGGTCGTCCGGTACATAAAAGACCTCGACAGCGAGACCTACCGGCTTGCAAGCCTTGAGGTGACTTCTATCAAGAACATCGGCATCGGCGACAGGGTCTGCGTCGATACCTGCAGCAATATCAACATGGGTGAGGGCCTCCTGGTGGGAAACGGCAGCCAGGGCATGTTTCTTGTCCACGCTGAAAACATTGACAATCCCTATGTCGCGGCCCGCCCCTTCCGCATCAACGCGGGCGCTGTTCATTCATACGTCAGGGTGCCGGGAGGCAAGACCAGGTACCTCGGCGAACTGAAGACCGGGGACCCGGTCCAGGTCGTCAGGAAGGACGGCGGGACCTACACCTCCTATGTGGGCCGCTCCAAGATAGAAAAGCGTCCGATGCTGGTCGTCTATGCCGTGGACGAAATCGGCACTGAACATTCGGTCATACTCCAGAACGCGGAAACAATCAGGCTGACTGCTCCCGACGGGTCAGCGGTCAGCGTGGCGCAGTTGAAGGCGGGCGACCGTGTCCTGGGCTACCTCGAAAAGGGCGGACGCCACTTCGGAATGGCCGTTGAAGAAACAATAAAAGAGCAGTAACGCCCGGTTCCCGATGAAAAGCGTAAAAAGCACTGGCATGGTCGAATCTGAAATCAGCGATGCCCTGGTAAAATTCGAAAAAGACTACATGGGGCGGGGACCTGTCGAAACGAGGACCTATATCGTTGAAGACATGATAATCGTGCGGCTCAAGGGAGTTTTAACCAAGGCGGAAGAAAAGCTGACTAAAAGCGATGAAGGTCTGACGCTTATAAAGCAGGTGCGTGTCAAACTGCTCGAGGAAGCCCGCCCTCTACTGGATGCCATTATATCAGACATCACAGGCTGCGCCATCAGGAGCATGCATACCGATATCAGCACTTCAACCGGTGAGCGGGTCATCATTTTCACCCTTGAAAGCAACCTGGAAGAAAAAATTTTGTCCGCCAGGGCAAAAAAAGATTGATCGCAAGGGCCCTTCCTTTCTACTGACTGTAGCAGTGAAGCGGAAGACCGCATTGAAGGCCTTATTGCGCGCGTGAGCATTCTGCAGGGGAGTTTTACGGAGCCTGGTTTACGGAGCCGGTAGAAAAACCCGCACATATAAGATAAGGTTGTTGATTGGTAAGCCAGCATCTGTTTCCTTTTTGTAGGAGGGATCAAGGTGTTGGCTTTTTTATTATACGGCCTCACCGCGGGATACACACGGATGCGTCGAAGAGAGGCGGTGCGTGACTGCAATGGAACGCGCCGATCCACCGTGCCAGGTAATTATTATACGGGGTAAAACAATGAAGCTTTCAGAAAGAATCAGGAATGTCAAGCCGTCAGCCACGCTGGAACTCACCGCCCTTGCCAACAGGCTGAAGGCCCAGGGAGTTGATATCATCGGATTCGGTGCCGGTGAGCCTGACTTCGACACGCCCCAGTCAATCAAGGAAGCGGCCAAACGGGCCATTGATACCGGGAAAACAAAATATACCCCGGCGGGCGGCATCGTTGAATTGAAGAATGCCGTCATCGGCAAGTTCAAGAATGAGAACGGCCTTGAATACAAGCTTCCCGAGGTCACGATCAACTGCGGCGGCAAGCACTCCTTTTATAACCTGATGCAGGTGATACTGGATCCGGGCGACGAGGTGATCGTTCCGGCGCCGTACTGGGTTTCATATCCGACCATGGTGGAGCTTGCCGGCGGCAAACCGGTCATCCTGGACTGCCCTGAATCGAACGGTTTCAAGCTTACGCCGGACCAGCTTCAAAAGGGGATAACCGGCAACACCAGGGCAATCGTCATCAATTCGCCATCCAACCCCACCGGATCCGCCTACAGCAGAGCAGAGCTGGAAGCCTTGGCGAAGATCGTCGAGGATAAGGACATCATACTGATATCGGACGATATCTACGAGTCGATTGTGTATGATGATTTCAAATTTTGCAATATCGCGAACATATCGGAGACATTGAAGAAAAAGACCATCGTTTTGAACGGCGTTTCCAAGACCTATTCGATGACCGGCTGGCGGATCGGCTACATGGCCGGCGACGCCGCAGTCATTCAGGGTGTGGAAAACCTTCAGAGCCAGTCGACCTCGAACCCGACATCGATCGCCCAGTGGGCGGCGGTTGAAGCACTGTCCGGAGACCAGTCGGTGAAGGACGAAATGCTGGCGGCGTTCCGGAGGAGAAGGACTCTCATCGTGGACGGGCTGAACGCCGTTACCGGTGTTTCCTGCATGCATCCTGACGGCGCCTTCTATGCCTTCCCCCGCGTGAGCGGCGTGTACAGGCTTTCCCGCTGGTCCGGGGTGCGGGAGAAGTACAGCACCAGCAAGGGTAATTCGTCGGCCCTCTGCTCCTATCTTATTGATGAAGCGCGGGTGGCTGTTGTCCCCGGCATCGAATTCGGAAACGACGATTATATCCGCCTCTCCTTCGCGACCTCTGATGAGAACATACGGAAAGGGCTCGATCGGATCGGCGAAGCGGTCACAAAGCTGGCATGAGAGACGGCGATATAATAATTCTTTTGAGTCACCTTTAATAATAAACGGAACAAGGTCATGAAGGATGCACTGCTGAAATACAACGGGAACGAATATCCCCTTCCCCTTTTAGAGGGAACGGAAGGGGAGCGGGCAATCGATATCAGCAATCTCCGGAAGGATACCGGGCTTATAACCCTCGATGTCGGCTATCAGAACACCGGATCCTGCATGAGCTCAATCACGTATATCGACGGCGACAAGGCCGTTCTCCGGTACCGCGGGATTCCGATAGAGGAGCTGGCAGAAAAGGCCGCCTTCACGGAAACCGCCTATCTCCTGATCTATGGCCATCTCCCCACCGAGGAAGAGCGAAAACTCTTTTCCCAGCGCCTCACGGACAACTCCATGATTCACGAGGAAATGCTCCGCTTTTTTGACGGATTCCCCGTCGGCGCGCACCCGATGGCGATCCTGAGCACCATGGTGAACGCCCTGTCGGTGTATTATCCGCAGTTTTTCACAGACGATTTCGAGACCGGGATCTTCGATCTCATGGCGGTGATCCTGATCTCCAAGATCAGAACCATCGCGGCCTATTCCTACAAGCATTCCATCGGGGAGCCCTTTGTGTATCCGCGCCATGACCTCCGGTATTGCGCGAATTTCCTCTACATGATGTTCAACAGTCCCGTCAGACCCTACGAGGTGGACCCTGACATCGACAGGATATTGAATATCCTCCTCATCATCCATGCTGACCATGAACAGAACTGCAGCACGTCCACCGTGCGCCTGGTGGGAAGCAGCATGGTGAACCTCTACTCGTCAATTTGCGCCGGCATATGCGCCCTCTGGGGACCCCTTCACGGCGGCGCGAACCAGCGGGTGATTGAGATGCTTGAAAATATCAATGAGCGGGGACTCACCGTTAAGCAGTGCATAGATCAGGCGAAGGATAAAAACAGCTCCTTCAAACTGTCGGGTTTCGGACACCGCATCTACAGGAATTATGATCCCAGGGCGAAAATATTGAAGGAAAAATGCGACCAGCTCATTAAGAAGTATAATATTCACGAACCGCTGATTGAAATAGCCATGGAGCTGGAACATGCGGCACTCGCGGATGATTTTTTTGCTCGAGCGCAAACTCTATCCCAATGTTGATTTTTACAGCGGCATCATTTACAGGATACTGGGTATTCCGACTGATATGTACACCGTGATGTTCGCAATCGGCCGCCTTCCCGGATGGATCGCCCAGTGGAAGGAAATGCATGATACCAGGCCCTTCAAGATAGGCAGGCCGCGCCAGATTTATACCGGCGAAATAAACAAGCGCTATGTTCCTCTGGAAGACAGGAAATAGGAGGATGCCATGTGCGCAGGTCCGGCAGACCCGTCTTGTTTTGTCCATCTGATATTGGCCGGGAGCGGCGTCAGTCATTTTTTGGTGAAACGATGCCCGTGCTGCCCGGCAAACGTTGCCGGAAAATAAATGGTTTTGCATATTATTATAGTGTGAATACATCTGTCTTTAGCTTGACTTATATATAGTGATTTAATAAGTTGCAAAAAGTCATCAAAATCGATATATTTGTGTATTTCGTAAACAATTGTTCATCATTGCATATAGATAGTATACTTTCTGAAGGAGACAATTGATGCCCCCGAAAAAAAAGATGAAATCGATGGATGGCAACATGGCGGCTGCCCATGTGGCTTACGCGTTTACCGAAGTTGCGACGATCTACCCTATCACCCCTTCTTCACCAATGCCTGAATATGTGGATGAATGGGCCGCACGGGGTTTAAAAAATATTTTCGGAGAAATTGTACGGGTGGCGGAGATGCAATCCGAAGCCGGCGCTGCCGCCGCCATGCATGGTGCCCTCCAGGCCGGCACTCTGGCGACCACGTTTACAGCGTCGCAGGGCCTTCTCCTCATGATACCCAACATGTACAAGATGTCGGGAGAACTCCTTCCCGGGGTCATGCACGTTACCGCCCGTTCCCTGTCGACACACGCCCTTTCGATTTTCGGCGACCAGGCGGACATCTATTCGGTCCGCCAGGCCGGTTTCGCCATGCTTGCCAGCGGCGGCGTGCAGGAGGTCATGGACCTGGGCAGCATCGCCCATCTCGCGGCGATCAAGAGCCGTCTGCCGTTTCTCCATCTTTTTGACGGGTTCCGGACGTCCCATGAGATTCAGAAGATCGAAGTGCTGGACTATGAGGACCTGAAGAAGCTGCTCGATGTCAATGCCCTCGAACAGTTCCGCAAGCGCGCCCTGTGTCCCTCAGACCCGGTGACCCGCGGCACCGCGCAGAACCCTGACATCTATTTCCAGATGAGGGAAGCAAGCAATACCTATTACAATGCCGTACCGGACATTGTTGAAGATTACATGAAGGATATCAGCAAACTTACCGGCAGAGAATACCACCTGTTTAATTATTTCGGCGCCCCTGACGCGGAGCGAATTATCGTGGCCATGGGCTCAGTCACGGAGACCATTCAGGAAACCGTCGAATACCTTGTGGGCAACGGCGAAAAGGTGGGACTCATCGCGGTCCACCTGTACCGGCCCTTCTCGGAGAAGTACTTCTTGAAGGCGCTTCCGAAAACGGTGAAGCGCATCGCGGTCCTCGACCGGACAAAGGAGCCGGGCGCCAGCGGTGAGCCGCTCTATCTTGATGTGCGCGAGACCCTCTACCCGATAAAGGACCAGGTGCAGATCGTCGGCGGTCGTTACGGCCTGAGTTCCAAGGACACGACCCCGCACCAGATCCTGGCCGTGTTCGAGAACCTGAAGCTGCCCGAGCCGAAGAACAGCTTCACCATCGGCATAGTCGATGACGTGACCTTCCTGTCGCTCCCGGAGAAGGATACCGTCAATACCGTTCCCGAGGGGACCTTCGCGGCCAAGTTTTACGGAATCGGCGCGGACGGGACCGTGGGCGCCAACAAGAATTCGCTGAAGATAATCGGCGACAATACCGAGCTCTTTGCCCAGGCCTACTTCGCCTATGACGCGAAGAAATCAGGCGGTGTTACCGTTTCCCATCTGCGGTTCGGAAAAAAGCCGGTGCTGTCCACCTACCTTGTCATAAGCCCGGATTTCGTGGCGTGCCACGTGCCGGCCTATATCGAGCAGTATGACATGCTGAAGGGACTCAAGAAGGGGGGGACCTTTCTGTTGAACAGTCATCTGGGACGTGGAGGAGACAAAAAAGCATCTTCCCGATGACGTTAAAAAGTATATGGCCGAGAATGACATCAATTTCTATATCATAAACGCCACCCAGATTGCCGAGGAGATCGGCCTGGGAACGCGCACCAACAGCATCATGCAGGCGGCCTTTTTCAAGCTGGCCAACGTGATGCCCTATGATGAGGCGGTTAAGCACATGAAGGGGGCCGTGGACAAGTCCTACGGCAAGAAAGGTGACGATGTCGTAAAGATGAACTACGCGGCCATTGACCGGGGCGCGGGCGGTCTCGTCAAGATCGACATACCGGCGGAGTGGAAGAACATCACGACAACCAGGCAAGGGGCGCGCGGCGATGTTCCTGATTTCATAAAAAAGATCGCAGACCCGATGAACCATCTTGAAGGAGACAGCCTGCCGGTAAGCGCCTTTATCGACATGCCCGACGGGACCTTCCCGGCAGGAACGACGGCCTATGAAAAACGGGGTGTAGCGGTCAACGTGCCGGAGTGGCAGCCGGAAACCTGCATCCAGTGCAACCAGTGCGCCTTTGTATGCCCGCACGCGGTCATACGCCCCTTCCTCCTTAACGAGAAAGAAGCGGCGGGCGTTCCAGCAGGAACCATCCTTGTCGACGCGAAGGGGAAGGGCCTGGAAGGGCTCAAGTTCAAAATACAGGTCAGTCCGCTTGACTGCACCGGGTGTGGCAACTGCGAGCAGACCTGCCCGTCAAAGCCCAAATCTCTTGTCATGAAGCACCTCGAAACCCAGATAGCGGAAAGCGAGCGGTGGAATTATTTCAGCAGCACGGTCACCTATAAAGACACTCTCATGGCCAAGAACACCGTGAAGGGAAGCCAGTTCTCCCAGCCCCTCTTCCAGTACTCCGGGGCGTGCGCGGGCTGCGGCGAGACGCCGTATATCAAGCTCATCACCCAGCTCTACGGCGACCGGATGATGGTCGCCAACGCGACCGGCTGTTCTTCGATATACAGCGGTTCGGCGCCGAGCACGCCCTACTGCAAGAATGCCGAAGGGCGCGGTCCCTCCTGGGCCAGTTCCCTGTTTGAGGACTCCGCTGAATATGGATACGGGATGGAGATAGCGGTGGAGCAGCTGCGCAATCACATCGCGGATTGCGCCGGCGAATTGATTGCCGGGAATGCCTCCGCAGAACTGAAGGCGGCCCTGCAGGAATGGCTTGATACCAGGAGTGACGCCCTCAAGTCCAAGGATGCGCAGGAAAAATTGCTGCCCCTCCTTGAAAAAGACGGCAGCGCGCCGGCAAAGGAAATATTGTCCTTCAAGAGATACCTGAGAAAGCGGTCAGTATGGATACTGGGCGGCGACGGATGGGCCTATGACATCGGCTACGGCGGCCTTGATCACGTGCTTGCCACCGGCGAGGACGTGAACGTCCTGGTCCTCGACACTGAAGTCTATTCCAATACCGGCGGCCAGTCTTCCAAGTCAACGCCGGTGGCCGCGGTCGCGAAATTCGCCGCCGCGGGGAAGCGGGTGCGGAAAAAGGACCTGGGCATGATGGCGATATCCTACGGGTACGTGTATGTCGCCCAGATAGCCATGGGCGCCAACCAGGCCCATACTCTCAAGGTGATGCAGGAGGCAGAGGCCTATCCGGGTCCGTCCCTGATCATTGCCTATTCCCCCTGCATCAATCACGGACTCCGCGCGGGCATGGGCAAGACCCAGCTCGAGGAGAAGCTGGCCGTCGAATGCGGCTACTGGCACCTGTACCGCTACAACCCGCTCCTTGAAAAAGAAGGGAAGAACCCCTTCACCCTCGATTCGAAAGAGCCTGATTGGACCAAGTTCCAGGACTTTTTACAGGGCGAAGTGCGGTATACTTCACTCAAGAAGGAATTCCCGGCGGTCGCCGGCGATCTCTTCAAGTCTGCCGAGGAGAATGCCCGGTGGAGGTATAATTCCTATAAGAGACTGTCGAGCCTGGAGTATAAATGAAGCGAAAACAATTATAAGTATATACAAAACGTATCCCCGCGAAAGCGGGGATACGTTTTTTTAAAGGGTACCCGATTCCCGCTTGCGCGGGAAAGAGCGGGGGAATAGTATGGGCCCGCTTTTTATGATACTGAATTCTGACCGGTATCATAAATACAGTACAGCATGGCGGTAAGATTGGGGGAGACAGTAATGGAAGAAAAAATCTACTGGATAGACTTTGACACCATGGAGCGGTTCATGGTTGATGCGTTAAAAAACTCCGGGGTGCCCGATGAAGACGCGAGGATCTGCGCTGACGTGCTCATCACCTCCGACAAGCGCGGCATCGACTCCCACGGCATAAACAGGCTCAAGCCGATTTACATTGACCGCATTAAAGACGGCATTCTCAATCCGATAACGAAGATGGAGGTCGTCAAGGAGGGCCCGACCACAGCGGTGATAGACGGGCATGACGGCATGGGCCACGTGATAGCGAAAAAGTCCATGGCCATGGCCATCGAAAAGGCACGGCAGTACGGCATGGGGATGGTGGCGGTGCGCAATTCATCCCATTACGGCTTTGCCGGTTATTTCCCAATCATGGCCGCCGACGCGGATATGATCGGCATCACGGGTACGAACGCCCGCCCCAGCATCGCCCCTACTTTCGGCATAGAAAACATGCTGGGCACCAATCCCCTTGTATTCGGGATCCCCACCGATGAAGACTTTCCCTTCGTCATCGATTGTGCCACGTCCATTTCGCAGCGCGGGAAAATCGAGGTGTACGCGCGTCAGGGAAAGAAAATGCCGGAAGGGTGGGTGATAGATGCGAACGGCAATTCTACTACTGATGCCACTGTGGCGCTCAAACAGCTCATCGACGGCACGGCGGCCCTCACCCCGCTGGGCGGGATAGGCGAGGACGGCGGCGGATACAAGGGGTATGGTTACGCGACGGTCATTGAGATCATGTGCGCAGCTCTCCAGGCAGGAAGCTATCTTAAAATGCTTACCGGTTTCGAGAAGGGAAAAAAGATCCCCTATCACCTGGGCCATTTTTTCATAGCCATTGATATTTCCAATTTTATTGATCCGGCTGACTTTAAGAAGACGGCGGGGGACATACTCCGCGAAATCAGGGCATCAAAAAAGATGCCGGGGCAGGGACGGATCTACACGGCCGGTGAGAAGGAGTACCTGGCATGGCTCGACAGAAAGGACCGCGGGGTGCCGGTGAATAAAAGCCTGCAGGAGGATATCATCGCCCTGCGAGACAGTTTGAACATCAAAGGATACGATTTTCCTTTTTAACCCCGGGCAGGCGCGGGTTTGAACCCGCGCCGGGATGGCCCTCATTTCACCCAGATGATTTTATCAAAATTCCTCACGCCCTGCTGCTGTATGAAATTCTTCAACTTTATGCTTACGGCAGTCCCGGAAAAGTCAGCATTTCGCAAGTGGGTGTATTGCACGAGGCCGGAGACATTCAGCGCTTCAATGACGGCTTTCATGTCGGATCCCTCTGGAACGCCGGAGACCATCACGGTGCCCCTCATGTCTGCGCCGCTCAGGTCTGCGTCATAGAAATAGGTTTCGACCAGATTGGCCTTTGCGAGGACCGTATTGTGCAGATTGGCATACCGGAGATTGGCGCCCCGGAGGTCGGCCCCGGTGAGGTCTGCAGCGCTCAGGTCTGCGAACCTGAGGTCTGTGTTAATGAATTTCGCATTTTTCAGATTTGAGAAGCTGAAATTGGTTTTTATTAGCTTCGATCTGCTGAAATTAATTTTTTCAAGGTTCATGTTGTAGAAGTCCATGCCAGACAGGTTTATGCCCTCAAGATTTTTGCCTATGAATCCCCGCTTGACCATGGAAGGGCTGCAGCCGGTTGAGAGAAGCTCCGCTGCAGGGAAAAGCATCAGCAGCATCATGCCTTTTCCGAATAATCGGTATAGTTCCATCTGCCTCAGGTCCGGCCTCCTCTTTTTAATCATAGCAGCAGTCAGCCGCACAGTCAATACTATATTTTGCTGCCCTGCCGGTGAAGGTCAGATTGATATGTTCTTGACATTATAGGCATACGCGGCGTCAATATGTGCAGATCATCAGTCAGGAGTTACATCATGGAAGAACAAAAAGTCGGTATCATCGTCAAGTATTTTGCGAAGCCCAACGTGGCTGCCATTGAATTGACCGATGGTTCCCTGAAGGTGGGGGATACCATTCGCATCCATGGCCATAGCACCGATTTCCAGCAGACTATTGATTCAATGCAGGTTGAGCACGCCTCGGTGACAACAGCGGAAAAAGGCGCATCTATCGGCATCAAGGTAAAAGAACGAGTCAGGGAGCATGATGTCGTTTTTATCGTAAAATAGCCCCTCCGCCAGGTTTTGTTTCAGGATGAGAACATTCTGCGGGGGGATAAATGCACAAAAAGCAGGTCCCATGACGACCCCTTCCGCCGCCGGAAAAGTACGCCTCGTACCAGATTATCTGAATCCTGCCGCCATTCATGCATCGGCTGTGATGAGGGATAATCATCCAACATAAATTTAATTGATCGATAAAAAATGCTTGCTATAAACCGCCGATATGGTTACATGAAAGGAGATCGAACGATTGAATAATACAGATACCGTCCGGAAGATCCGCCTGCAGGGGGTTTTGTATGAACAGCGTTTATAAAGTTATTGAAATTATCGGAACCAGTGATAAAACATGGGAAGACGCAGCGCGGAATGCCATCGAAACCGCGTCCAAGTCACTGAAAGACATCCGGGTCGCTGAAGTCAAGGAACTGGATATCAGCGTTGATAATAACAAGCTTATTTTCCGGGTGAAACTGAGAGTCTCCTTTAAATTCGTCGATTAGATTAATCGCGGAAGGATTGTTCCGTAACCATTAAGAGAAGCCGGTGATATTGCTCCGGCTTTTTGATTTTAATCTGCAGGGATGGCCGGTGTCATAGATAGAAGGCTGAACAGAAAGAGTTAATTATATGAAAGCCGGGAGGTATGCCATGGGATTGATGGATCAGATTGCTGACATAGCAAAAAGCCTTGGAAACCAGAAAGGTGTTAACCAGGGTCTTCTGGATGGGGTAACAGACCTGTTAAAGGGAGGCGGCCTTCGTGGTCTCGTGGACAGTTTCATGGGCAGCGGCCTTGAAGACATCATAAAGTCGTGGGTCAGCACCGGGAGCAACAAGCCCATAACCGTGGACCAGTTAAAGAGCGCCCTCGGTTCGGAAAAACTTGAGGAACTTGCATCCAGGGCAGGGATCCCCGCGGACCAGACCTCAAAGGTGCTCAAGGATATCCTGCCTGATATCATCGACAGGCTCACTCCGAACGGAAAGGTGTCAGAGTAACCGGAAACCTGCAGGGAGAAGGAGGGCAGTGTAATTCATGGTACATACCGGCCTGGACCGTCTTCTTGCCAGACCTGAAACCCTGAAAGGCAGAAGAGTCGGAATAATTGCCAACCATACGTCCGTAAGCGGCGGACTGAAATACAGCTGGGACCTCCTGAGCGGAGTGGGGATCACCGTAGCGAAGATTTTTTCCCCGGAGCACGGTCTTTTCGGCACCGAGCAGGACCAGGTACCGATTTCCTCCGTCATTGACTTTCCTTTCGAAATCATCAATTTATATGGCGAGACCCATGATTCCCTCGCGCCGGTGGGAGCACATATTGCCGGACTGGATTGCATCCTGTTTGACATCCAGGATATCGGGACACGGTATTACACCTATGTTAACACCATGGTCCTGTTCCTCAAGGCCCTTCATTCAAAAGATATCGAGTTCATGGTCCTCGACAGGCCGAATCCCCTCGGCGGCCGTTCTGTCGAGGGGCCCGTGCTGAAAAAAGGATACGAGTCCTTTGTGGGCCTGCTGCCGGTCCCGGTGAGGCACGGTCTCACCGCGGGTGAGCTTGCCCGGCTTGCCGTTGATTATTTCAAGCTTGATGTGAATCTCCGGGTCATTGAGATGACCGGCTGGACCAGGGACATGTTCTATGATGACACGGGGCTTCCCTGGGTCCCGCCGTCGCCCAACATGCCGTCGCTTAACACCGCCCTGGTATATCCCGGCATCTGTCTTTTCGAAGGGACCAGTGTATCCGAGGGAAGGGGCACCACGACGCCTTTCGAAGTCGTTGGCGCGCCGGGGATCCGGCCCATGGACCTGTGCGGGCGGTTGAACGCCGATGCCCTGCCGGGTGTTTATTTCCGGCCCGTCTATTTCAAGCCCACCTTTAACAAGTATCGCGGCGAGACCATCGGCGGGGCGTACATACATGTTACCGACCGCGGCCTCTTCAGGCCTTTTTATACCGGTATCGCTTTGGTCAAAGTCATGCGTGACATGATGCCGGCCTTTGAGTTTCTGTCCGGCGTGTATGAGTTCAATGATCTCCATCCCGCCTTCGACCTTCTCACCGGCGGTTCGGCTATCCGCGAGCATATCATCGACGGGAAGCCCCTTGACCGGATCATGACCCTGTGGGAAAAAGAGGAGAAAGTCTTTGCCGGCATCACCGAGGAGTACCACATCTACCAGGCGTAGCAATGCCCCCTGATCGCCGTCATTGCGGCACAAGGTCGCCATCGGCATGTCCCGGCCATGTTCTGGTTCAATGGGAGAGATGGTTTCTCATGCATCCGGTTCAGCCCTGGATATGGCGTTTAGGAAATGAGGGTGAGGGCGGCTAATCCTTGGTCAGGTCCTCGATTATCTTGAGCGAGGAATGGGTGCAGGCCTTGTCATCGGTATAGAGCGAATCGAAAATGATCATGATCTCAGTGCGGAAGTTTTTCTGGATGATGAAGTAATACTCGCCGGCGAGTTTCCGCACCAGGTCGATGCCGCGGCCGGTTTCTGAAATGAAATCCGTGACATCATCATCGGTTTCCGAGGCCTTATCCAGCAGGATGCTCTGTTCGACGACCTTGTTTATGCTGTCGAGGATCTTCATCCGGGACAGTTTGCCGTTGTAATCGTTGATGGCGATGCCGTACTTGTCCTTTGACCGGGCGAAGAATATATCGACGAATTCGCCTTCCCCGAGCTGCACCGCCAGGCGGAGTTTTTTTTCGTCTGACAGACCGTGTGAGTGATACACGGCGTTTATCGCCATCTCGTTGAGGATCAGTGTCAGCGAAACCTTGTTTTCTATCCTGAAGCCCCAGTTTTCGATTTCACCCACTATGAGTGAGATCGCCTTCTTAATCTGTTTCGAGCTTGTGATGCGTATCTTTTTAGTCTCGATGAGGTCCGGTATGTAGTTATTAAGGCCGAAAATATTATTTTTTGTTATAAGCTTCTCGGCGAGGTTGAGGATTTCCTCCCTGCGGAAGGGTTTGCACAGTACATTGCCGATGCCTTCCTTGAAGATGACATCGAAAAAAGAGTCTATGTTTTTATCGGTAGTCATGATGGTTGGGATGTAGGGATAGTTTTGCGTTATGTAATTATAGAGGTCAAAGGCATTGTCGCCCGGCAGCTCGACTTCCGATACGACAAGGTCGAAATCGATGAATTTGAGCTTTGTCATGGCATCGTAGGCGGATTCGCATAGCTCGACATTATAGCCGCCATCCCTGAAAATTTTTACCAGGGTGTCTTTTATGATAGAAAAATCAACAATAAGAACGTTGTACATGCCGCAATCCAACATTTGAGCTATCATTAATAGGACGACAGGTTGATTATAAAGCAAGAAAAATATAAAAAAACTACAGAAAAAGGCACTGTTCGGCCGAAATTAATATTGAAATATTAGATTTGTCTGTCATCAAATGACTGTGGTATAGTTCCGAATCAGTGAAAGCGGTAACCGGCGGAACATGAAACCGGGATCGGGCTGAGGGCTGTTATATTGTTGCTGATGGACATTGGAGGATGTGATGAAAAAAGGACTTCTTATTGCCGCGTGCGTGATGCTCGCGATTGGCGTCGCGGGCGCCCAGGAAAAAAAGGAAAGCGAACAGGAATACAAATTGTCATCACAGACCCTGGACCAGCAGGGCGGAGAGCTTGACAAGCAGGTCACGGCCTTTGCGGCCAGGATGGCTGATATCATCAAGAAATATAATTTGACCAAGACCACCGGCATCCGGATTATACCCTATCAAACCACCTATATACAGGGCCAGGATTTCATCGAAATGGAAAAATACAGCTTCATAAAAGATGAAATTTTCAACAGGGATATCGTCGGGGTCCAGTCGAGAAAGATCAAGCTGTTCACAAACGGTGATTCAATATCGAAAATCGAGTCGGAAATCTATGATCATTTCTATTGGGCGGGAACATCAAACATTGTACGGATCGTGGACCCCAGCCCCACAACGGCGGGTACCGACGACATCCTGTTCACCCATATCGTTAATGGGAAAGCGTTTCTTGAAAACAAGAAATTGGCGGATATCAAGAATACGACCGCCTACCCGATACGCAACGAGCTGAAGAGGGAATTCCTTGTGCCGCATATGTCCTATTTTATGAATTCAATGCTGTTCATCGCGGAGGCGTATTACAAGGGGATGAAAGACTCTGAAGCGGGCATGACCGAGTATTTGAAGAAAGCGAAGAAGTATTAACAGGTAATCATATCAGGTAATCTTAAGGGAGACTGCTCTTATCGGCAGTCTTTCTTTTTTCAGGGGCCCGGATTATCCCTCTCGTCTGTCTCATGAGGTTGTGGACTTCTGTATCATGCCGTAATGTGTATTCTGCTGCCGGATGGCGTGCGCCCAAATACCAAAAATATGGTTGACACTGTGGCCTATGAATTATGTGATTCAAAAAAACTGCTGTATAGTACAGATTGCTAATCTATATCGTTTATCCTGTTGCGAATTATCATAAAGTAAAGAACGGGACTTTTAATAACGACGCAAAATAATTCTGGAGAATGCTATGAAACTAGCTGTCATCGGCACCGGCTATGTCGGTCTGGTCACCGGTACCTGCTTTGCGGACATGGGAAATGACGTATGGTGCATTGATATTGATGAAAAAAAGATCAAGGGACTGAAAAAGGGAATCCTGCCGATTTACGAGCCTGGCCTCGATGACGTGGTCAAGAGAAACTATGATGAAGGACGCCTCAGGTTCACGACAGATCTGAAGCAGGGAATATCCGAATCGCTGTACGCTTTTATTGCCGTCGGGACCCCCTCTGACGAGGATGGTTCAGCGGACCTGCATCATGTCCTCGAGGTGGCCCGGCAGATCGGCAGGTGCATGGAGAAATATATCGTCATTGTGGACAAATCCACCGTTCCCGTGGGGACGGCGGAAAAGGTTCGCCAGGCGGTACGGGAAGAGCTGGCCAAGCGGGGCAGGAGCGATATCGAGTTTGATGTCGTGTCAAATCCGGAGTTCCTTAAAGAAGGGAACGCGGTTGAGGATTTCATCAAACCTGACCGTGTTATCATCGGGGCGGACAACGCCCGTGCCGCTGACCTGATGCGTGATCTGTATTCGACGTTTGTGCGCAAAGGTGACCGCGTCATGACGATGGATATTCCTTCAGCTGAACTTTCGAAATACGCTGCCAACGCGATGCTGGCGACGCGGATAAGCTTCATGAATGAACTGTCCCACCTGTGCGAGGCCACCGGGGCGGATATAGAAAGCGTACGACGGGGCATTGGTTCAGACAGCAGGATCGGAACGGCCTTTTTGTACGCAGGCATCGGATACGGCGGCTCATGTTTCCCCAAGGATGTCAAGGCGCTCGTTTACACCCTGAAGGATTACGGTTTTAAAGCAAAAATACTCTCCGCCGTTGAAGAGGTCAACAAGGACCAGCGCGATCGTTTTGTGAACAAGGTGCTGCAGCATATTGGCGAGGATCTCAAGGGAAAAACCTTCGCCGTGTGGGGCCTTGCCTTCAAGCCGCAGACCGATGACATGCGGGAAGCTCCCGCTATTGACATCATCACCGAACTCAGGAAGCGGGGGGCCTCCTTCAAGGCCTATGACCCGATTGCGGTTGAAAACGCGCGTAACGTCATCGGCGACGACAGGATGGAATACTTAAAAAACAACTATGATGCGCTGAAGGGGGCCGACGCCCTTCTGCTCCTGACGGAATGGCACCATTTCAGGAAGCCTGATTTTGATAAAATGAAGTCCCTGATGAAATCGCCGGTGATCTTCGACGGCAGGAACCAGTATGAGCCGGCGAAAATGAAGGAGCTGGGATTTACGTATTTCAGTATCGGCCGGAATTAATTCAGCTCAGCAGCGAGTAGTACGTACTATTGCGCCATCGGTTTAATGGCAGCATGCATATCCGGAACGGCATCGGCTGACAGCGATCCCGCGGTCATTCAGACATTCCTGATTGCTCAAACCACTCCAGCGCGTCCCTGACCGTATCCATGAAGGGACGCGGGGAATGCCCCAGTTCTTCTGCCGCCTTCCGGTGGGATATGTGTCGATGGCTCTGGATCGTCTTCACCGCGTAGGGGGTGAATTTCGGCGAGGCGCCACTCATTTTTGACCAGAACAGCGAAATGAATGAAGCGTAATTGCAGATCCAGAAGGGCGCCACGAGCGTCGGTGTCTTTCGTCTGGTGATTTCACCTATGGCTGCGGAAATTTCGCTGAGATGCTTCCAGTGGCCTGAAAGGAGATAGCATTCGCCGGTGCGGCCGCGCTGCTCTGCGGCTATGCTTCCCCTGACAACGTCCCTGACATCGACCCAGTTGTAACCGCCGTTTATGAGGGCGGGGAGCCTGTTGTGACAGATGTCAAGCAGCACCTGCCCCATGTGAGACGGCTTGAAGTCGTTGGGTCCGAGCACCCCGGTCGGATTCACGATTACCGCGTCGAGACCGCGCTTCACTCCCGCCAACACTTCATGCTGGCCCGCGGCCTTGGACCAGTCATAGCAGAAGTGCCTGTCGCTCACCAGTTTTCGTTCTTCAGTAATGACGGTGTCATTCGGCTCTGAACAGAATGCATGGATCGAACTGAAGTGAACGAACCGTTTAATCCCGCATTTCAGGCCGGCTTCCACCATGTTGCGCGTTCCGATAATGTTGGTCAGAAGTACCTCTTTTTCATCGGAGGGTATGATCGATATTTTTGCCGCGGTATGAAAGACCGTGTCGGCGCCGTCTAACAGCGCTTCCAGCGATGCTGTGTCGAGAATGTCGCCGCGTATTATGTCAACATCAAGGTCATTGAATGCCCTGACATCGTCCCTGGCCAGCACCCGGACCGTTCTTCCTTCTTCGAGCAATTGGCGTATCAGATTTGCGCCTATGTGTCCGCTGCCCCCGGTAACCGCGGTTATCATTGCAGAACCTCCATGGTTTTCCTGTAATAATCCGCAGGGTGGCTGCTGACTGTCAATGAAATGCCTGGTGAGCGGGCAGGTGAACGCTTGTAGCGTTATCTGCTACACCGGAGTGGCGTTATTTTTTAAAAAAATTGAATGCGTATTTCATCAGGCCGCTTTTGGTTTTAAAACCGAGTTTTTCCTTGATGCGGGCGATGTGGCTGTTCACCGTATTGATCGAGATGGACAGGATCGAGGCGATTTCCGCGGTGCTGATACCGTCGCCGATATAGGAAAAGATTTCCATTTCCCTCGGTCCCAGGATGGTGACTATGTCTTTCTGGCCGCTGCTGGCGCGGGTGAGAACCCAATCCGCATAACGCTGCTTCATGACGTCGGAAATATACATTTCCCCCTTCAGAACGGTGCGTATCGCAAGGAAAAGGTTTTCCAGGGACTCCTCTTTAAGGATGTAGCCGTTTGCACCGGCTTTGACCGCGCTGTCGAGGTGCATGACATTATCATGCATCGTGTAGACCAGCATCCGTATGCCGTCGAAATACTGCCGTATTTCGCCGATCAGCGTTGTGCCGAGCTCGTGGTTTTTCAGGCTGATGTCTATTATCACCAGGTCAGGCTTGTGCTGCTGGATGAGTTGCAGTCCCCCGCTGATGTCGGTGGCAAAGCCGCAATAAGACAGATCCTCTTCCCCCTGTATGATGCCGCCGATGGATTCTGCGACACCGCGGTGGTCTTCGACAATGGCTACCTTGAATTTATCCCCCATACTGTTTACCTGAATGTGCAGAGCACCGATGTGCCGTCGTTAAAGCTGCTGTTTATGGCAATCGACCAGTTCATGAGGCTCGCCCGGTATTCCATGATTTTCAGACCGAGGCATCCCTGTATGGATTTCAATTCATCGCTATTCATGCCGATGCCGTTGTCGCTGACTGTCATGACGGCCCGGTCATCATCCTTGAGGATTTTCACCTCGATGATGCTGCAGTCGCTGTGTTTTATCGCGTTCGTTACTGACTCGGATGCTATGTAGAGCAGCTGCGTGAAGGTTTCTCCTGAAACAGCGAGAGTTTTGTCAATGCTGTGGCTGAACTGGATGGGCCGCGGCGAGCGGTTTATCATATCGCTGAGGCGCTGTACGAAATGGTCCATGTTTCCGGGAACGACATGCAGCGGATAGAGGTTTGATGATATCAGCCTGCATTTTTTCACCGCTTCGGTCATCATCTCCCGCAGCTCATGGAATGAACCGTCCTGCATCAACGCGCAGGCGCCCCGGCATTTTTCGGCGGCCTGTTTTTTTATCAGCGCGTCGAGGTTGAGCTTGATCATCGATAAAAATGAACCGAGGTCGTCATGCAGGCTCTGTGAAATGTTCAGCTTGGTCTGCTCTTCCATGTGGATTATTTCAAGCTCGAGGTTTTTCCTTTTCTGCTCCATCTCCTTGCGGTGGGAGATATCGGAAAAGGTACCGACGGAACGGAGCAGGTTGCCGTTCGCGTCCGCGGCAACAGCCTTTCCGGTCATTTCAATCCAGACATAGGTGCCGCTCTTGGTCATGAAACGCGCCTCATAGGCGACGCGGCCTGTCTGCTCCAGCCGGTCATACTGCTCGAAAATAGTCTGGCGGTCATCCGGATGTATGATGCTGTCGGCATCTATCGAGTTTATGAATGCCTGCAGGAGTTTTATTGACATATGCCCCAATGAGTCCGAAGGTTCGGCATAGAGCCGTGAGTCTTCGATCGTATATCCAAGGAGGCGAAACGCCCGGTCGCTGAAAAAAAGTTTGCCGGTTTCCAAATTGGCGTCCCAGATCCCTTCGTGAGCGGCGTCAAGCGCGTGCTGCAGGCGCTCCTCGCTGTTCCTGAGCGCCTCCTCGGCCTTTACGCGGGCTATCACGCCGCCGATATGCTCTGTCAGAGTCTCAATCCGGTTAAACGCGGAAGCGGCCATCCCGTCAATCGTGCGCGACGCGACTGCCAGAAGCGCAATGCAGACACCGTCATGGCGGATGGGTATTCCTGTTATCATCCGCAACCCCTCATCCTCGAGCGGAAGTTGGTGCCCGAGATATGTCTGATTAATGGTGAAGACCTTTTCGGCTGTTTTTATGAGGAGCATTTCCCTGCTTTCAGGCTGCAGGGTGGTGAGAGCCTGTGTCACCTTGGGAGAGAGACCCAGTGATGATATGAGCGAGAATCCCCCTGATTTCTGGTCTATATGAAAAACGGCACCGCAGTCCATGCCGTCAAGGTCAAGACATGCTTCGAGGGATACGATTAGTATTTCCGGAAGGGTGTTGATGACATTGAGACGCCTCGCAAGGGTATAGGGAATTTTCCGATTGCTGTCGGGCATCGCGTTGCCGGGAGCGGGGCTGTTTGTAAAATTCTCATGCATGTCAGTGTTGGATTTGAACCATATGAATCACCATGAGTCAAGCATTTATCATATCATGGCGGCGCCTGCGGCACCATAAGAACCGCCCCGCACACCGTGCAGGCATGTTTCCGGGACTCTTTATGGTAACCGCCGCGCGAGAGGAGTTTCAATATAACAGAATTTTTTCTTGGGAAAGGCCGCCGCGTTATCACAACCGCAGATTGAAGATCCTTGCCGCGTTTGCCGTGGTATGTTCCGCCACCTTTTCAACACTGTCTCCCGTAATCTCCGCCGCTGCCTCCAGGTTGTAGAGAATGTAGTGGGGCCGGTTAATCTCGCCATGCTTCTGCACCGGCGGGATGTCGGGGCTGTCGGTCTCCAGGAGAAAGCGGTCCGGGTAGATGCTCTTCATCACGGCTGCCCGTTTTTTACTGTTGCGGTAGGTGAGGGTGCCTCCCATGGAAAAGGAGAGGCCAAGCCGTATCAGTTCTCCGGCCAGTTCCGGGCTCCCTGAAAAGGAATGGATGATGCCGCCGGCCCTGGGCGGACCTGTTCGCTTAAGCGATTCGATCAGTTCGTTGAAGGCCCCCCGGCAGTGGATGATGACAGGAAGATCGGTCTCTATCGCCGCGGCAGTCTGCGCTTCAAAGAACTCCACCTGCAGACCGAAGGGGACAACCTCGTTTTTCCTGTCGAGACCGATTTCACCGATGGCAACGGCACCCCGGCTTCTGGCAGCGTATAAGCCCCTGATATCATCGCGGAAGCGTTCCTGAATATACCAGGGGTGTATACCCATGGCAAACTCAACCTCCTTATAGCGGCCGGCTATGGTGCGGGACAGCTCCCACTGGTCCGGCGTTATCGATGACGTCAGGAGCTTCACGATACCGGCGCTGCGCGCATCGCCGATGACTCGGTCAAGGTCATTGACGAAATGAATGCTCTCGAGATGGCAGTGCGCGTCGACCAGTTTCATGGATCATTCACCGATTATTTTAACCATCACCCTTTTGGGCCTCATGCCGTCGAATTCGGCGTAATAAATCTGCTCCCACGGGCCGAAATCCAGTTTTCCTCCGGTAATGGCCACGACCACTTCCCGGCCCATGATGGACCTCTTAATATGGGCATCGCCGTTGTCTTCTCCCGTTCGATTATGGCGGTAGCGGGAAATAGGCTCATGGGGAGCCAGGCCTTCAAGAAAATCGTCGAAATCCTGTATCAGGCCATGTTCGGCATCATTAATATATACCGAGGCGGTAATGTGCATGGCATTTACCAGGCAGAGCCCTTCCTGGATGGCGCTTTTTGCAACAAGCTTTGCCACTGTATCGGTAATGTTTATGTATTCACGGCGCTTTTTCGTGGTGAAGGTGAGATGTTCGGTCAAAGATTTCATGGCGTTCTCCTTGCCCCTCCCGCATGGAGAAGAGGTAATAGCGTTGCTGGAAAACTTTTTACATGATATGATAATATCCTGCAATTAAAAATAGACCGGTCCCGGTATTTTTTACATAAGTAAAATCATGGGTGAGTTTAATAAGACAGATGAAAAAATACCCGCGTATAAATATTTTTATTGAATTCTGACCAATAGTGCCCACCATGGTTTTTATTTGAAGCCTTAAGGGACTCCGCCCCTTAAGCCCAGTAATACTATATTTGCAGTTAAGCAAATAAAATTAACTAACCGAATTTGTTAAACTATTGACAAAAAAATGCCGGATTAAACGTAATAGTTGCTTTCATAGAGGAGATTGTTGTTGCAGACACAGGTTCTAATTATCGGCGGCGGCGCGACCGGCACGGCGGTTGCCCGCGATCTGGCATTGCGAGGCGTGCAGTGCATTCTGGTGGAAAAAGGGGATTTAAATTCCGGCGCGTCGGGCGGTAATCACGGCCTTCTCCACAGCGGCGGAAGGTATGTTACCAATGACAAGGAGGCCGCCCGGGAGTGCAAGCAGGAAGGGGATATCGTCAAGCGGTTAATGCCCCAGTGCGTTGAAAACACGGGGGGATTGTTTGTCGCCGTCGAGGGAGATGACGAGAAGTTTATCGCTGATTACCCGTCGCACTGCGCTGAGTGCGGCGTCCCCTGCGAGGCAATAACGCCGGAAGAGGCGCGCGCCATGGAGCCGACCCTCTCGGAAAACGTCATCGCCGCCTACAAGGTCGAGGACGCCTCTGTGGATCCATTCAATCTGACGCTCCTCAATATCAACCAGGCCATATCCCTCGGCTCGCGCCGCCTGCGCAGCACCAGGGTGATAGGATTTGACATACAGAATAAAATGATACGGCGCGTGCTGGCCAAGAATGTCAATACCGGCAATGAATTTTACATTGAGGTCGAACAGGTAGTCAATTGCGCCGGGGCATGGGCAAATCAGATCAGCAGGCTGGCGGGCATCGAGATCCCGATCCAGTATTCCAAGGGTACGCTCCTGGTCACGAACGACAGGATCAATTACCGGATAATCAACCGCCTCAGGCGCCCCTCTGACGCCGATATCCTGGTGCCGGGCGGCACGGTGTCGATCATAGGCACCACCTCGACGCCGGTTGAAGATCCTGACATCATTTATCCGACCGTTGAAGAAGTGGACCTGATAGTCCGGGAGGGATCGGCGATGGTGCCGGTCCTGGAGCGGAGCCGCTTTGTCCGGGCATACTGCGGCGTGCGGCCCCTCTTCGGCAAGGGCGGAGGCTCCGACGGAAGGAACGTCAGCCGCGGTTTTGCCCTTCTTGATCATACAGGCGAGAATGTCGAAAACCTTACGACAATTACCGGCGGCAAGCTCACCACTTTCAGGCTCATGGCTGAAAAGACGGTCGACCTGGTCTGCCGGAAGATGGGCGTAACGGCCCCCTGCCTCACCAGGACCGAGCCGCTGCCCCTGGGCACCGGCGGCCAGTGGACGGAACCCGGCATATCCCCCAAGAGATGGATGCGCTCCCATGAACCGGACGATATCATGATCTGCGAATGCGAGATGGTCACCAGGAAGGCCATCGATGAGGTCATTGCCTCCCTTAAAAAGCATAATGAAAGGCCAAGCCTGGTGGACATATGCATGAGGACCCGCCTCGGCAGGGGGGCCTGCCAGGGCGCCTTCTGCGGCATGAGGGCCGCCGCCTATTTATATGAATGCGGCGAGTTCAGCGAACGGGAAGGGATTGTCGATATAGGAAGGTTTTTCCAGGAGCGTTGGAAGGGTATACATTCCATCCTCTGGGGCGACCAGCTGATCCAGGCTGAGCTCATGGAATCAATCCACTGCGGCCTCTTCGACGAAGAGCTGCATACACCATCCAGATGAGGAGTGCTGACCGTTCATGACACTGCCGAAATCACATAATTACGACCCCACGCATGTTTTCGATGTCATGGTCATCGGCTCCGGGATCACGGGAATGGCTGCCTCGCTCTATGCGATAAACCGGAAGCTCTCCACCGTGCAGGCCGGGAGCGCGGGGGGGACCCTCTTCACCAGCGGTCTCTTCGACCTTATCTCGGTATATCCGATCGGCGATAAAAAACTTTGGGAGAATCCCTGGCAGGCCCTTGATGCCCTGCGCCGGGACGGCTCCCGTCATCCCTACGGGCGCATCAGCAATGAAGATATCCAGGTCTCCTTCGATGAAATCATATCATTCCTCGGCGCTTCGGGCATGAAACTGCGTTTTGACCAGAACCGGAACCTCAAGGTCATTACGTCAATGGGTACCATCAAGTACACCTACTGCGTGCCGGAATCGATGTGGCACGGCGTCGAGGCCTACGAGACGAAAGCTCCATGCCTTGTCGTTGATTTCAGGGGGCTGAAGGAATTCAGCGCCCGCCAGGTCGCCATGACCCTCAGGGGGGAGTGGCCTGCCATACGGCCGCTCCGCGTGACCTTTCCCGGCACTGCAGGACGCGACGAGATCTATGCTGTCCATCTTGCCCAGGCGCTTGAATTATCCGAAACACGGGAAGCCCTCGCCAGGCTGATCAAGCCGGAGATCGGGGACGCCCGTTTTGTCGGGCTGCCGGCGGTCCTCGGCATAAAAAGGACCCCCGCTATCGTGGCGCACCTCGCGAAGCTCCTCGGCGTTCCGGTCTTTGAAATACCGATGATGCCCGCATCCGTCCCCGGCTTCAGGATCAAGGAGATCTTTGACTCGGAAATGCCTCAGAAAGGCCTGCTCCGGCTTATCGATAAGCGGGTTGAATCTGTAAACCGCTCTGGAAATGGCAATTTTCTTCTGAATATCGGAGGCAACGACCAGTCGCAGACCATACAGGCAAAATCGGTTATACTGGCCACGGGAAGGTTTATGGGGAAAGGTCTCCTCTCGGACCGGAAGGGCATTTTTGAGCCGCTCTTCAACCTGCCGCTTCACCAGCCTCAGGACAGAAGGTCATGGCACCATGAAATGTTCCTTCATCCCGAAGGGCACCCGATCAACAGCGCCGGCGTGGAGGTCGACGATTGTTTCCGGCCCGTCGACGGAGAAGGGAAGCCTATATACGATAATCTTTTCGCGGCCGGAACGATCCTGGCCCACCAGGACTGGATGCGGATGAAGTGCGGCTCCGGTCTTGCCATAGCCACCGCCTATGCGGCGGTCAACGCCTTCATTGACAATTTCATGAAAACATCCACCAGGGAACGTGCATAATGGCCAAGACTCTGCTTGAATCAACATTCCTTTTTGCGTGTCTCTATATAGCCCTCGGCATCTGCGCTTTCGGCATCGTGCTTCGCATCGTGAGATGGTTCGCTGCTGATATCGGTCCCCGGGCGGCGGTGATCCCGGTGTGGAAGAGGGCGGCCGCCGCTGCAAAAGGTTTTATAACGACGGTTTTCAGCATACGGTTCTTTTTGTTCTTCAAGGTGCTGTTGCTGGATGTTCTGCTCCAGACCAGGATAATCAAAACGGACCTGGTGCGCTGGATCATGCATATCTGCATATTCTTCGGCTTCATGATGCTGCTGCTCATGCATGCCCTGGACGAACTGGTGACCAAAAAGATTTTTCCCGAGTATTTCCAGACTCTTGAACCGTTCCAGTCGCTGCGGAACCTTTTCGGCCTCTTGGTGATCATCGGCGTGGCCATAGCGATATACCGGCGCGTGCGGCACCGGGGCCCCATGCTCATAACCCGCTACACAGACCGGTACGCGGTCATCCTCCTCGCGGTGATCATGATAAGCGGATACGTGGTTGAATCTTCGAAAATCGTTTCCGAAAGCGTCTTCATCAGGATGATGAAGGATTTTTCCTCGGCCCCGGACCCTGCCGACGAGGTTGCCATCAAGGCCTTCTGGTTGAGCGAGGGAAACGCCCTCAAGGCCTACTGGACCAGTGAATACGGAACGGTCTTTGCCGACTTCAAGACGCCGATAACGCCGGAGCTGATTGCAAGGGGAAAACAGCTCAACGAGGAAAGCTGCGCCTCCTGCCATGCGCCGACAAGAACTGCTTTCATATCATATCCCCTGTCACGGGCGCTCCGCCCCGCGGCTGTGCCGATGGACAGGATCAAGGCCGATATCATTTTCTATTACATTCATGTCCTGGCATGTTTCGCCGGGCTCGCCTATCTCCCCTTCAGCAAGTTCTTTCATATAATTACGGACCCGCTTACCATGATCGTGAACGGCATGTCCGACAAGAAAAAAGTGAACCAGGCCGGCGCCATGCCCCGGAGGGCCATGGAACTCGACGCCTGCACCAATTGCGGGACCTGCAGCCGCTACTGTTCCGTGGCGCCGGTGTTCCGGATGACCGGGAACGAAGAGATACTCCCGTCACGCAAGATCCGCACCGTCAGGTCCCTCTGCTCCGGGAAAACAATGGCGGCCGATGATCTGCGGGCAATTTCGGAAGGAGCTTTCATATGCACATCCTGCTTCAAATGCACCGAGGTCTGCCCGACCGGCATTAACCTCCAGGACCAGTGGTTCGCCTCGAAGGAGCTCCTTGCTGAAAAGGGACACCCTCTTCCCCACGTGTGGGTGAGGCAGTTCAGCGCATCGGAGTGGTCTGACCGGATCAGGAAGAGCAGCGCTTCGCGGGCCAAAGATGTCGATACGGTCAAGGGGCGTTATTATAATCTCACCGCGGATTCGGACGTGTTTTCACCCTGCATACAGTGCCAGACCTGCACCAACGTGTGCCCGGTTGTGGCAGCGCAGACCGACAAAAAGGATGCTGTCGATATAACGCCCCAGAAGATCATGAACCTCCTCAGGCTGGGCCTTAATGACCTTGCCATGGGATCGCGGATGGTATGGGACTGCACGACCTGCTACCAGTGCCAGGAAAACTGCCCGCAGGGGATACCGGTTACGGACATTATTTATGAGCTGAAAAACAAGGCCTACGGGCATTTTAAGAATATTGACAGAACAGATGATGCCGATTCTAAAGACGGCGGTTCCTGACCGGTCCCGGGACCGCGGGAATTGTAATATCAGGATACGGACATATGAAATTCGCGTTTTTTAAAGGATGTAAGATACCATACTACCTGGCGCAGTATGAGACTTCAACAAGGGCGGTGCTGAAGCCCTTCGGGGTCCGCCTCGTGGACCTTGATTTCAACTGCTGCGGGTATCCCAACAGGGACCTTTATTTTGGATCCTTCGTTTTTTCCGCGGCGCGGAACCTTGCCCTTGCCGAGAAGAAAAGGCTTGATATCATCACCCCCTGCAAGTGCTGTTACGGCAGCCTCAAGCATGCTGAGCATTACCTGCATGAAAATGAAAAACTCCGCAGGGACGTCAACGCGGTGCTGGCACGGGAAGGTCTTTCCTGGAAGGGCACGATCAAGGTGCATCATCTTCTGACGGTACTGTGCGACGACATCGGCCTGCCGGCGATTTACGCGAGCATCGTCAAGCCCCTGGGAGGGCTCAACGTAGCGGCCCACTACGGCTGCCATGCACTGCGTCCCAGCAACGTGGTCCATTTCGACGATCCCCTTGCGCCGTCAATTTTCGAAGATCTCATTTCGGCGACCGGGGCGAAGCCGGTTGAATGGCCCCGCCGCCTTGACTGCTGCGGGAACCCCCTCCTGGGCAAGAACAACGCCCTTTCGCTGTCCCTCATGCGGAATAAAACTTCCGACGCGGCGGAAGCAGGCGCAGACTGCATATGCACCGCCTGCACCTACTGCCAGATCCAGTTCGACGCGGTACAGAGCGCGGAAACCCCGGAAGACAGGCGCGAATCGATGGTCCCCGCTATCCTGTATACCCAGCTCCTCGGCCTGAGCATGGGCCTGCCGGAAAGGTCCCTCGGCGTCAGCAAGAATATCCTGTCCATCGAAAAGCTCGGCCCTGCGTGGAAGCTGCTGCCCGGCGCGTTTTGATTGCAACGCATCGTTTCATCTGAAACAGTTACGGTATACGACGGCCGTTATATATCATGGGGCGATCAAAAAAACAGAAAGTAAGAATCCCGGAACTTGCACTCGCGCTGCAACGACGGGAATACCATGTCGAAAACAGGATCAATTATTTCCGCGGAATCATCCTCATCATTTTCGGTATAGCAGACTATATCTCTCTCAAGACAGCCGGTTATTCGCTTACAGATGAATATCTGCCCTGGTATGCGTTCGCGGCCCTGCTGTATGGAGGGTATCTCCTTTTTATACATGCTATTACAAGATCGGAGCACTATCATGAGTGGCTGAAATACCTTGTTTCAGCCATGGATTTTGCAGTATATTTTTCAATATTTTATTTTGACACAGAAATTCACCGGGTCTTCCAGGACAAGGCCGGAATAGCAAATTTCTATATACTGCTGGTTGTTCTTCTTGTCACGGTCAACTCTCTGCGATACGGGATAATGATCATAGGTTATAATATGATACTCGGCATGGGTTTATCATCCTTGCTGTCGCTGTCAACGGGCCATACAGTGAATGAGACAGTGTATTTTTGTATATTCATCGCTCTTTCCGGTTTTATGACCATGTGGATATCCCATACGTTTACCCATCAGTATGTAGATCTGCAGAAGCGTGAACGCTTGATGCGTTTTTTCTCCAGGGATGTTATTGAAAGCGTTGATGCCGGACTGATAAACATTAATCTCGGTGGGGTGGAACGGGAAGTGACCGTGATGATGGCGGATATCCGTGGATTCACGGAATTATCGGAACATGAAAGCCCGGCCAGGGTGGTATCCCTGCTCAACGAATACCATTCGATAATGACCGATATTATTCATTCCCATGGTGGGATTGTTGATAAGTTTATCGGCGATGCCATCATGGCGCTTTTTGGAGTGCCGGTTCTTCATGAGGATGAGACTGCAAAGGCGGTGCAGTGCGCAGTGGCCATGATCAGGCAGCTCCCTGATCTCAACATGAAACTGAGAGATACCGGGTATCCGCCGATACGAATAGGTATCGCCCTCCATACGGGAACTGTAATTGCGGGAAATATCGGTTCTGAAACAAGGATGGACTATACGGTAATCGGCGATGCTGTCAATGTCGCATCGCGGATAGAGGGCCTGAATAAAAAATATAAAACCACCATTCTAATCAGCGATTCGACAAATGACCGTATACAGGGAAAACTGGAAACGGTTTTTGTTGATGAAACAATAGTAAGGGGTAGGACAGCCCCTGTTAAACTTTATACGGTCGTTGTATAGTTTCTATCGAATTGATTGAGGTTATTGGGGAAGCTGAAGGTTCGTGAACCGATCCGGATGATGACGTTAAATCATTCGTTATATGGAAATTTCAGTGAATTTCAGATTTTGATGCGTCTGATTCTTTGTCATCCTGTGATGAATTCTTGCTCCGTATAATCCTTTCCAGCTCCCTTTTGTCATAATGATACTGTTTTGCGCAGAAGGTGCAGGTGATCTCCGCGCCGCCGTCCTTGTCGATCATCTCCTGCAGGTCATCACGGTGGAGGCTGGCAAGCATGTCCCGGATTGTCCTCCGGTCACACCGGCATGAAGCCCGTATCGGGCGTGAATCCAGCATCGTAACCGCTTCGTTGTTGAAGAGCTTTTTTAACACGTCGAGGATGTCGACGCCTTCTCTCAAGCTCTCACCCAGGGAGGTTTTCATGGATGAAATGTTTTCCTCAACCCTGAGGATGGCGACCTCGGGCGTGCCGGGAAACGTCTGTATGAGTATCCCGCCGGAGGATGTTATGGCGCCGTCCTGCCCCAGGGTAAGACCGATTATGACCGCGGATGGTATCTGCTCGGAAACGGTAAGGTAATAGGCGATATCCCCGGCCACTTCTCCGGTATGGAGCGGGATGACGCTGGTGTAGGGCTCTTTCATGCCGATGTCCCTGCGAACGGTGAGGAACCCGGCACCGATTGATTTGGAAAAGCTGAGGGTTCCTATCGCGTCATTCAGGTCCGGCTGCGGATTGGCCACGTAGCCACGGATGTTGCCGCGGGCGTCCGCCTGCGCGTGGATTTCCCTGATGGGGCCGCTCCCTTCGATCTTGACCAGCAGGTTCTGATCGGAGTCGGGCTTGAGCATGGCGCTCAGGAGCGCCGCGGCCGAAATGGTCCTTCCCAGGGCTACCGTGGCGTTGGGCGAGGTATTGTGGAGGGATGTTATTTCCCTGGCGACGTTCAGCGAAGTAATGGTATATGCCCTCAGATTGAGAGGCTCACAGATCAGTCGCGTTAATCGGTCTTCATTCATGGCAAACCCGTCAGTGACCGGCAGCGGCGCGGTGCCGTTCCGGAAGCACTGATTAATATCATTTTTCCCCGAGACGCCTGCAGCCCTTGTCTGGATTCGAGCATGAGAAGCCGCATTCGACATCTTGTGAGGCGCAGCATGATTCCAGTACCCCCTCCCATTTTTTCCCGGAAAAGGAGTAGTTGAGATATGCCCGCACAGCGCATTCGTACACCACCCTGGCCTTCACCGTGTGCCGGGGAGAGGTCCCATCGCCGGGCAGTATCTTGTTTTCGTCGATTACGAAAAGAGTCGTCACAGTAAAGGGCACTTTTTTCCCGAAATTTTCAACGGGATATCTCTTCACGATATCGAATTTTTCAACGACAATATTGTTTTTTTTCAGGCCGTATTCTTTTTCAAAAGAGTCCCGGAGAATCTTGACAGCCTCGGAGTCACCGATGGCGGGTATGGTGCTCTCGGTGCCCAGGTCACGGCACATGGTGCCGATGTGGCAATCCGCGATCTCCTTTCCCTTGTACATGCAGCTTGTCTTCGCCTGCACCCATCTCCCGTTTTCGTTGGCCAGGGTGGACATCAGCAGGCATTCATAATCAGTCACCGTGTTGTAGATCTCGTTTTTCAACGCGACGGCTGCCTTGAAGGTGATTCGGTACTCGGGGACGCAGAGCCTCCATGAGGCTTTTTTCCCCAGGATGGTTATTCCCCGGACTTCCAGTCCCGGGTTGGTGTTGACAAGGGCTTCGGCTATGATCTTTTTTGAGACTGCATCGTCAAGGGAAGGATGCTTTTTCCTGGTTGTGGTGACCTGTTTCGACGCTATCTGCATGATATCCAGGAAGATCCATTCCGTTTCCAGTTTATAAAAATATACCTCCCAGATATCGCGCATGGTAATGCCGCAATCGGTCAGCTTTACGGTCACGGCGACACTGTGGGCCTGCGCGGGCACCTCCCGGCCGCCTCTGGTTTCGGTGTACTGCCTGACCGTGCCGGTATGAAGGACTTTTATCTTTTTGCTTCCCGGAGGGTCCTGGTATGCCGCGATGAACTCCCTTACAACGCGGTCCCGGGGAACCAGGTCGGACTTCACCGGTACTTTTTTTTTCGCAGCAGCGGTTTTTTTTGGAGCCGCGTAGGAACCGACCGCGGTAAGACTGACGGAAATTATTAAAAGGCCTATGGCTGTCGAGAGCCGTTTCGATTGTACTACCATCCATGCCTCCGCGTGTGCGCCTGAACTGCAGCGCTACACGATTATCTGTATATCCGTTACGGGACCCACGGAATAACGGATCCCCTCAAGGTTGAAGCGCTTTTTCAGGAAATGTATGTTCTCCCTGCCGCTGCCGACGAATTCCTCTGTGTTTTTATCGGGAAGAACCATGTGGATCATGGCGACCTGCTTGCCGGTGTTGTCGCGAAAGTACCGGTCAACACTGGCGGCCATATGCTCCCTCCTGATACGCGATTTGACAAGAAAGCCGAAGGAGGGATGATAGGGCCCTGCCAGTACGTTGCCACGGCGGCCCGGCGCGAGCGGGTGGAGGCCCATGCGGATGACCGGGATAGCGCAGGAAAAGAATATCCGGTAGAGGTCCTTGCAGAGTTCCACGGCATCCTCCAGCGACAGGGGAGCATATTCTCCCGCAGCGAAGAGCCGCTCCAGTGGTGTGTTTTTCAGTACCACGGCAGGGTATATCCGCACGGCCGAAGGGTCCATTTCGGATGCCAGCCGTGCCGACCTCAGGGCGGATGCCCTGGATTCCCCGGGGAGTCCGGGCATTAATTGAATGACGAAGTCAAAGCCGTGTTTTTTAAGGCATTCAACGGCGTTGAATACGTCCCGTGCCGTGTGCCCCCTGTTTGATGCCTGCAAGACCGCGTCATCAAGAGATTGAACCCCGATTTCTACCGTTGTCACCCCGTATCGCTTGAGGAGGGCGAGGGAATCGTCGGAAATATAGTCGGGCCTTGTGGATAGTCGTATCCCGTCTATTGTTTTTGCTTCCAGGTGCCGCGATGCGCGGTTCAGGAAGGATTCCTGTGTTTCTGTGCTGATGCCGGTAAAACTGCCGCCGAAGAAGGCCAGCTCGATGCGGTCCACGCTGGTACGCAGATGGGGCATGTAGCGCCGGATTGTTTCGTCAATCAGTTCCGGGCCGGGCATTGTTACGGCCGGAGTCGTGCCCCACTGGTCGCAGAAACTGCAGCGGTGGGTGCAGCCGAGGTGCGGGACAAAAATCGGGATTGTTACATGATGTTTGGCCATGGAATATCTGGTTGTCGTAAACTCTCATGCGCCGGAGGGGGATGCAACGGCCCATCAGCGGCTGAGGTTCTTTATAATAAGAATGGATACATGGATTTCAAGGACTTTTTTAATGTAACTATGATGAAAAAATAGAGACCAATCTCAATAAGGGATGGGCAGGCGGATTTTATGCCGAAAAAAATTATTGACATACCCATGACATAAATTCTAATGCCACAGAATCGGAGATTCCTCGCCGGTGGCGGGAAAAGCAGGAGTGATCATTATGCCGACCTATGAATATGAATGCCTGGAATGCAAAAACAGGTTTGAAGTCTTCCAGTCAATGAATGACGACCCTATCACGAAATGCGAGAAGTGCAGCGGGAAGGTCCGCAAATTGTTCGGGACCGCGGGGATAATATTCAAGGGGTCCGGCTTCTACGTCAATGACTACAAAAAGGACGGTGACGGGAAGCGAACATCCGGGAAGGCTGCCAGCGGCGCTGAAGCGGCAGCATGCCCCTCTGCCGGGGCCTGCGCGGCAGGGTGTTCCGGCAGCGTATCAGAATAATGTGCCGTGCCGCATGCAACAAGCGTATTTAGAGAATATACTTATATAAAACAAAAGAGCCCCTTCGGAGGGGCTCTTCTTATTTCTTTGATTTTGCTTTTCTCAGCATCTGGGCTTTCTTCTGTGAATGGATCGACATGAGGTACTTCTCGATGCCGAGTATGGCCTGGCCGGACAATTTTTCATCTTTTATCTTTTCTCCGGCGAGGGAATCCGTGAACTCCCGGATTGTCTCGGGGGATTGGATCACATCGGGCTCTACCATGAGATATTCCATGTCAGGGATCAGGTACTGCTGGCTCCGGTTGGGGTAGAGGACCTTCCTGGCGTTATAGATGGGTATTACAATTTTCAGGTTGAGCTTCCGTATATCATTGATAATGATTTCAATATCAGATTCATTCGCCGGAAGAAGGTCTATATGATTGGACAGGGCGATAATCTTGGCAGTGCTGTTTTTTATCCTGTAAATGATGCTTTTTGTCTCGCCGGTCGCCAGCGGCCGATAAACCTCCGTCATGGACTCATAATCCCGTTCCACCGTTGCGGCCGAGGCCTCCTCTTTCTTCGGAGCAAAGAGAAATCTGAAAAAATCGGAAATGGTCTCAAGGAGAGACCGGCGCTTACGCGCTTCCCGCTCCTCCCGGTCCATGATGGATTCACGGGACAGGCTGTTCTGGTAATTGTCGTATTCCTCAATGATCTGGTGCAGCTTCTTGATATGATCATCCTTTTCCAGGATGATTTTCGATTTCTCATCTGACCTGAGAAGGTTCCTTCCCGCGTTGCACAGGAGTCCGATTTCATCGAATATTTTCTCCCTCTCGGAATGGTTCTTTTCGATAAGTTCGTCCTGTTTGTACATTATCAGGTCATGCAGCTCCGACAGTCTCGGCAGGAGGAATCCCCCGTCAATGATGTAATTGATGTTATCCTCATCCTTGAAATGAATTATCCTGCTGGCTGATCCGTTTTCTTCAACCCAGGTAAGGAGCCTTTCTTCGGGGAGCTGGTTGAATACCGAGGATATCGCCGCTGCAGAGCAGATGTGGTTTTCCCTGATGTACGAGACGATGTCATTGCCGGCGGTTATTATGGGATCTATTACCGACTCAACCTTGAGGATGCATGACCGCAGCGAATTGAAGTTCTTCACCTCGGTCAGCTCGCTGTCGGACAGGGACAGGTACAGATCTTGCAGAAGAATGTTCAGCAGATAGTCAAGCTTGGTGTCGGTATAATCGCTGAATTCAGTATTGAGGATGCCGAAATTCTTAAGTCTCCGAAGTATCGGCGCTGAATGGTTTATGATGACCTTGTTGATCTTCTCCAGCGTCATCGTCTTTCTCACCGCGTCATAGTTGTCATGGTGAAAGCAGTAATCTTCGGCAATCTCTGCATTCTGCCTGTTCATGGAGTAATGCTTGTAGGTGAAAACGGTTTTACCGAGTTCCAGCTTGATCACCTGGGACAGGAGCGTGCGCTCCTTCGTTTTTTTCAGGAGCTTGGTAAGGTTGAAGAGCCTGAACTGGCTGATGAGGCTCAGGAAATTATCGCAAGAAGCCTGGTTCCGTTCTGACTGGATGTTGTTGAAATCATCGTTGCTGATCATGACGGTCAGTTCCCGGTTCTCATGTATGGACAATTTTTTTGAATCTGGATCGACGGTGAAGGAGAAGGTTATGACCGTGCGGATTTCATCGGGGTAGTTCTTTAACAGAATATCGATGAGATTCAGTATTATTTTATTCCGGGCTATGGTAAAGGGGATTTTGATGTTCCGCGATGTCTTCAGGTCCTCGATGGTGCTCAGATGCCCGATGCCGGTTTTAAGCACATTATTCTGGAACGTTATTATTTCGTTGAGGACCTCAAAAATATGAGGTTCGCGCGCGATATGCGAATGAAGAAAGGGGAACCGTTTGTCCTGAATGGTTTCTTTTGCCATACTATGAATTTACGGGGTGCGAAGCACCGGGGATTATCCTTTTTGCTATCTAAAATTGCATTTTCCCGGCTAATGCCCTGAAAAATGGCGATACATCCATGTGTCGCATCAGTCCCTGATACCCTTTGGGATGTTTTAGAGCTAACCGCTGTTACTATAATAATTGAAATGGGCGAACAAATTTTGTCAATACATTTAAGTGAACTTTAAAAATCAAAATATGAGGGGCCCGGAAGACTGTTATTCGCCATGAATCATCGGTACAAACCGGACATAAGTCACTGTCCGCCTGGTTATTTTGCCGTTTTTCCTGGTTATTTTTATAAGTTCCTGTGAAAAATCCCCTTCCGGCGCCACCAGGATGCCCCCCTCGGCAAGCTGGTCTATGAGGGTCTGCGGTATTTTCGGAGGTGATGCGGTGAGAATAATCACGTCAAAGGGCGATTCTTCCGGCCATCCGAGATAACCGTCACCTATGCGGATCTGGACATTCTTGTAGCCGAGTTCAGCGAGCTTCTGGCGGGCGCTTTTGCCGAGAGGTTGAACGATTTCTATACTGTACACTTCTTTTGCCAGCAGGGAAAGTATTGCCGCCTGGTAGCCGGAACCGGTTCCTATTTCAAGGACCTTCTCGTTACCGTCGAGTTCGCACAATTCGGTCATGAGAGCGACGATGTACGGCTGTGAAATGGTCTGGCCGTGTCCGATGGGGAGCGGATGGTCTTCGTAGGCGCTCGATATGTGCTGGCCGGGAATGAACCTGTGGCGTTCCACGGTTCTCATGGCGTTAAGCACCCTCTTGTCGCTGACGCCCCGGGACTCGATCTGGCTTTTTACCATGAGATCACGAAGTTTTTCCATTGACATGTCTCCTTCACTCCGGCAGGCGGCCGGTATTGCCATGATGGCGGCTATGCAAAATATGATGATCTTCCCCATGGCGGTTTTCTCATTCTGCACCCTGCTATTGATCAATGGACACGCAAGAAACAGCGCAATTTATGAAAATTATTATTGAAATATAATAAGACATGCTGCTAAGGTATATATATAATCAAATTACCGGGACGCGTATATTAAAGGCCCGTTCATAGTGCAATGCCGCACGGCATAACCGGCAATATAAAATGTATTAAACTTTGGCATATATTTCAAGAAATAAATTTTTTATCAAGTTACGGCAGCTTGTGACACATGCTTACCGCAGAATACTGATTGTAAATATCTGCTTCCCGGCGAGATCTGTTGCAGGGTGCCAGGGGCATGTGGGGTCGGGTCACATGATGATCGTTCCGCAGGCATTAATGATTTTCCTGGATGAGGAGTTGCACGGTGGCGCAAAAAACTGCAAAAAAGACAACAAAGAAAAAAACGGCTGCCAGGCCGGGATCCAAGAAGGCCGCGGCTTCATCAGCAGCCGCTGCACCCCGGAAGGCGGAGAAGAGTAAAAATCCCTTCTATGTTTTGATCATCATGGGGCTGGTTACGGCAATCGCTCTCATGGTGAACAGGTATGGTGTGCGCAACGATGCAGACCGCGGCGGGATACAAAAGAAACCTGTCAGCACCGGAATCGAATCGACAGATAGAAAGGACGAGAGGGATGTAAAGGATGAAAAAAGGAAACCGGCTGAGAAGATAGAAAAGAAAGAGAAAACTGAAAAGGCTGAAAAGACTGAAAAAGGTGAAAAGGCTGAAAAGACCAATCTCAAGGAAAAAAAAGAGGCTGCCGAAAAACCTGCGGGTGATGAGGTGAAGGTGTATTTCGTAAAATTGAACGAGAAATCCGAGAAAATGTATCTGGCCCCTGTGGCGAGGAACGTTCCCCGGGGCGGGCTGCTGGAAAATACCATGAAGGAGCTGATCAAGGGCCCCACGCAGTCGGAGAAAAAGAAGGGGCATCTTACCGCGGTGCCGGCCGGTCTCAGGGTCAACAGTATACGGATCAGGAACGGGTCCGCGGAAATAGATTTTAACAGCGCCATCGAGCAGGGTGCCAGCGGAAGCATCCTGATTAACCGCATAGACCAGATTGTGTATACGGCGACCCAGTTCCCGAATGTCAAAAGCGTTATAATAAAAATCAACGGGAAACAAAAGCAGACCCTGGGCACTGATGGTCTTTCGATCGGGGGGCCGCTGCACCGGAGATAGCGATGGACATCCTGGAAATAGAAATCAAGGCATACTGCGACGACCATGACGCTGTAATAGAGAAGGCGCTGATTCTCGGCGCCCGGCGCGGGAAGACCAGCCGCGAGAGGGACCTGTACCTGAACCATCCGGCCAGGGATTTTAGAACAACCGATGAGGCCCTGCGCCTGAGGCAGGTAAATGAAACGGTTATCCTGACATACAAGGGGCCCAAGGTGGGGACCATGTCAAAAACGCGCCGTGAGGAGGAGGTCGCGGTGGAAAGCTTTGAAAAGACGCTTACTATTCTCAAACTCCTCGGATTTATCCCGTCAGGGACCGTTGAAAAGGAACGTGAAATATATACGCTCGGCGGGATCGAGATATGCATTGACAGGGTCATGGGGCTTGGTAATTTTGTTGAACTTGAATTGAAGGGGACGGACCGGGAGCGCGTTGAGAAGGAGCTTTTTTTCCTTGCCGGCGAACTGGGCCTGGACCGGTTCGAAACAAAATCGTATCTTGAATTGAAATACCTCGGATCGGGTAAGTGATCCGCGCCATCGGCCGGTGCCAGGACGATGGCGGAATGACGCACTATATTTGGATTTGCCGGGGGAATGATGTTTCACCGTAATCAGTCAAAGGAACTGGGAAACGCAAGGGAACAGGTGGCGGCGCTGGAAGAGAAAAACAAGCAGCTGCGGACCCTTATTGAGATCAACACCTACATCGCCAATTCCCTGGAAAAGGAGGAGGTCCTCAAGCGGATACTGAACCAGACGAAGATTCTCCTCAATTGCGAATCAAGCAGCATTCTCCTCGTGGACAGGGGCCTGAAGCAGCTCAACTTCGCGGTGCTGAGCAAGGACGAGGAGGGCGACATACTGAAAAACGCGAGCCTTCGCATGGGCGAAGGCATCGCCGGCACGGTGTGGCAGAACGGTATCCCGATCCTCATCAATGACGCCCAGAACGACCCCCGCTTCTCAGACAGGGCCGACAAGATGGCCAAGACCGTGACGCGGTCCATCATCGCCGTTCCCCTGACGGTCAACGGCGAGATTATCGGCGTCATCGAGGCCATCAACAAGATCGACGGCGGTTTTTCCATCTTCGACCTGCAGGTGCTCCAGTTCGTGTCGACCCAGTCCGCCATCGCTATAAACAACGCGGACCTGTACAACAAGGCCATCCGGGACGGCATGACCAAGCTCTATATCAGCAAGTATTTCCGCGAGCGGCTCCAGGAGGAATGGAACCGGACCAGCAGGAAAAATCACAACCTCTCGGTCGTGATTTTCGACATAGATAATTTCAAGGGCATCAACGATACCTACGGGCACCAGGCAGGCGACCGTGCGATCAAGGAAGTGGCCCAGGTGCTTCTGAACAACTGCCGCAACATCGACATTCCCTGCCGGTACGGCGGCGAAGAATACACGGTGATTTTACCGGAGACGAGCCGTGATGAGGCCATGGTTTTTGCGGAACGGATCAGGTCCGTCATCGAGGGATTGAGGCTGGAATACGATGACGTGACAATACGGTTCAGCATTTCCGGCGGCCTTGCCACGATCCCGGAAGCGGAAGCAAATGACCCGAGCGATCTCATTGAAATGGCCGATATGGCCCTCTATCATTCCAAGAAATCGGGGAGAAACAGGATATCCTACTATGATCCAAAGACAATGGGAAAATCGGGGAACTGATGCGGGCTACCGGAGCTGGTAGCCGTTCTTGTTGAGGACCTCGATGGTTTTTTTCTGCAGCTTTTCTATCTCTTCCGGCGTCAGGGTCCGTTCCTTCGATGCGAAAATGACCTTGATGGAAATTGACTTTTTGTCTTCCGGTATCGGAGAACCTTCGTAAATGGAAACCACTTCAACGCTCTGGATGAGTTCGCGGTTGCTTTTTTCTATGAGGAGACAGAGGTCCCCGGCGTAAACACGCCGGTCCGCGATCACGCTCACCTCAAAAGGAACTTCCGGATATTTCTGGAGTTCCATGAAGGCCGTGTTTCGTTTGGGCGCATTAAAGAGAGCGGCGAGATCTATATCAAACAAGGCCGCGGTGCCGGATATATCGAAGGCTGCCGCTATTTCAGGATGGAGTTCGAATATCAGTCCGGCGCGTTCCTTTCCGATCATAATAACCATCGACCTGCCTGGATGGGCGTAGGGAGGAAGTTCTTTTGTTTCGGGAACAAGGGTATATCCGGACACCTGGAGCTTTTCGAGAAGGCCGATAACTATGCGCTTTGCTTCATAGAAGAGGGGCGTGTTGCTCTTTTTCCTGAAGAGGGCGCCGGCAGTCATGGTTTTTTCCTCGGCAAGATCGCCGGATTTCCTGCTCTTCTTGAGATAGACGCGGCCGAGTTCGTATATCTGGAACTCCTCGAAGTACCTGCTGTTGAGTTTGATGTTTTCAATCGTGTTGGGGACGAGGCTCCTCCTGAGGCGGTCCTGTTCCTTTGACAGGGGATTGCTCAGGAAAAGCTCCAGGTCTTCGTTGACCTTCAGCCTGTTAAGCGTGTCCTCGCCGATGAAGGAATAGCCGCTTACCTCTATCATGTTATGATGGGTCGATAGTATGTTTTTAACCCTGCGCTCAAAGAGGCGGAATTCGTTCTTTCGCGGAGGCTCACAGGTCACCATGGGCGCCACCGGCGTGATATTGTCATATCCGTAAATCCGGCCTACTTCCTCAACGATATCCTCCGGGATCGATATGTCCTTGGTGGCCCGGTAATGGGGCACGCCGATGGAAAGACGCGCGCCGTCGCCTTTCAGCTTGAAATCGAGGGAGGTAAGGATTGATCGTATCCTCGCGTCGTCGATCTGCTGGCCCAGACGCTTGCGAATGAAGTCAGTTGATGTTTCTATGCTTATTGATTTCTGCTTTACCGGATAGGAGTCGATTATCTCCGAGGCGGCTTCCGCCCCGGGGATGATCTTCCTGATAAGGTCGTAGCAGCGCAAAAGCGCGGGTATGGTCAGCTCCGGCGACAGCGATTTCTCGAACCGGATTGCCGCTTCAGTCCGGTGGGCATAGCGGTTTGCGGTTTTCCGGATGTTGACCGGATTGAAACTCGCCGCTTCCAGTACGATTTCCGTGGTGCCTTCTTCAATCTCGCTGTTGCCGCCGCCCATAACGCCGGCCAGGGCGATGGGGCCCTTCGCGTCGGCTATGACGATGTCTTCCGGCATCAGCTCGAAGGTTGAGCCGTCGAGGGTCATGAGGGGCTCCTTGTCAGCCGCCAGCCTGACGAAAATCGTGTTCCCGTTGAGCTTTTTCCGGTCAAAGGCGTGCATCGGCTCGCCCAGCTCCACCATGACGTAGTTGGTGATGTCGACGATATTGTTAATGGGGCGCATCCCGATGGATTCGACCATGGCCTTGAGCCAGTCCGGGGATTCCTCGATTTTTATGCCCGTGACCACCAGGCCGCTGTACCGCGGCGAGGCTTCCGGGTTAAGGGTCTTTACTGAGAGCTCCGTCCTGTTTTTCAGCGTGTCAAGAAGGGAATAGTCCACAACGCTTTTAAAGGGCCTGTTGTAAAGGGCGCCTATCTCGCGGGCAAAGCCTTCGTGGCTCCACAGGTCCGGACGGTGAGTGATCGACTTGTTGTCTATCTCGAAGCGGACGTCCATACGGTGCGGGTAGAGTTCGCTCAACGCGGCGCCGATCTTCGTGTCCGGCGGCATCACCATTATGCCGGAGTGATCGTCGCTGAGTCCCAGCTCCCGCTCGGAGCAGAGCATTCCTTCAGATTCTTCGCCGCGGATCTTGGTTTTCTTTATGGTGCCCTCAGTGAAGACGGTTCCCACAGTGGCAAGGGGGACGATATCGCCTTTCTTGTGATTGGGGGCACCGCACACGACGCGGTATTTTTTACTGCCGGCGTCGAGATCGACCAGGGTGAGCTTGTCCGCGTTGGGGTGTGGCTTTACGTCCAGGATCCTGGCCGCATAAATGGTTTTGAAATGACCGTTGATATGCTCGATCGAATCTATTTCGGCGCTGGACATGGTGATGCGGAGGGCCATCTCCTCCGGGGATATGCCGCTCGTGTCCACCATCTGGTTCAGTATGTTAAGTGAAAGCCACATGCGCGAGCTCCGTTAAAACTGCTTCAGGAAGCGGATATCGCCGCTCAGGAAGTGCCGTATATCGTTAATGCCGTATTTCATCATGATGAGGCGGTTCAGGCCCAGGCCGAAGGCGAAGCCGGACCACTGTTCAGGATCTATACCGCCCATGCGCAGGACGTTGGGATGGACCAGGCCGCAGGGAAGGAGTTCGACCCATCCCGACTGCTTGCACACGCTGCATCCCTTGCCGTCGCAGATGAGGCAGTGGATGTCGAGTTCAAAGCCCGGTTCAACGAAAGGGAAGTACCCCGGCCGCAGACGGACGGTTACATCGCGGTGGAAGATTGCTTTCAGGAGCTCCTTCATGACGTAGATGAGGTGCGCCACCGTTATATCCCGGTCCACCATCATTCCTTCCACCTGGTAAAAGGTGTTCTCGTGGGAAGCGTCTGTGCTTTCATACCGGAAAACCCTGCCGGGCCCGACGACCTTGAAGGGCGGCTTTACCTTTTCCATGGCCCGTATCTGTATTGCCGAGGTATGGGTCCGCAATAAATTCCCGTCCTCGGTCCAGAAGGTGTCCTGCATATCGCGGGCGGGATGGTGCCTGGGTATGTTCAGGGCCTCGAAGTTGTAATAGTCGGTCTCTGCTTCAGGGCCGTCGTGAATCTCGAAGCCCATGGAGGTGAAAATGTCTTCTATTTCGTACTGTATCTGGGAGATGGGGTGGAGGCGGCCGAGACGTTCACGCTCCGTGGAGGTCGCGCTGTCAAGGGTCACGTCGATCCACTGTTTTTGAATCTTCTCTTCGGCGCCTGACCTGGATAATTCACCCGTTCTTGTATCCAGGGCTGTTTCGATTTCACTTTTATACTGATTGGAAAGTTTTCCCATGGCCGCGCGCTCGTCCGGCTGGAGGGTGCCGAGGGAACGCAGGATCTGTGTGAGGGCGCCTTTTCTGCCGAGATACCTGATGCGCAGTTCCTCGATCGATTCGACGCTTTCCGCTTTAGTGATGGCCGCGAGGGCTTCGCCGCGTAATGTCCCTAGTTCCTGTTCCATATGATCGCGCTCAGCAGTTTCAACTGCGTTATGACCAATAGGGTCAATGACCGGTAAAAGTCAAGAACATTGTGGCGATTTTTTGTGCGTATCAGCCGTTAATGGCGTTGATGGCTATCTTGGCAGCGCCAAAGGATGGGACCTTCGAGGGATCCTCCACGGGAATGATGGCGCATTTGCCCTTGTATCCCTTGAGGACACGGTCGTTCACCACCTGTTTTGCCGCCGGCAGGAAGAATTTATGCGCCCGCGAAACGCCGCCGCCGATGAGAATCGCTTCGGGATTGAAGATGTTGATCAGGTTGGAGAGGCCGAAGCCGACATAGGTCGCGTATTCCTCCAGTATCCTGAGAGCTGTCTCATCTTTTTTCACGGCCTCTTCGCAGATCAGCATTGCCGAAAGTTCTTCCTGCTGGATCCGCGCGTTGATCGTGGAATTTTTGCTCTTTTTAAGATATGACCGGGCAAGGTCGACCAGGGCCGAGGCCGAGGCATACCGTTCCCAGCATCCGCGGCTGCCGCAGGGGCATTCCCTGCCGTTGTAGTCGATGGACATGTGACCCACCTCCATGGCGTTCCCCGCCTGGCCCGTGTAGATCTTGTTGTCGATGACCACGCCTCCGCCGATGCCGGTGCCCATGGTGATCATGATCCAGTTCCGGTACTTGCTGACGTTTTCCTTCCACCAGGCGCCGATGAGGGCCACCGTGGCGTCGTTTTCCAGGAAAACTTTAGAGCCGGTCAGATACTCGATGTTCTTAACTATGGGATGATTGTTGAAATCAGGGATGTTCGGCGCCTTTACGATCAGGCCCTTCTCCCTGTCAATGGGGCCGGGCGAGCCCATACCGATCGCCTTGATGTCAATCTTGGATACCGAGGCCGACGTCGCCAGGGTTTCAATGAGCCTGATGATGCTGTCGTCGATTTCCTTGGCGGTTTTCAGCGTGTCGATTTCCCTGAAGCTCAACTCCTTGCCGGACCGGTCAGTGAGTATCCCTTTTATTTTTGTCCCGCCTATGTCTATGCCAACAAACATATCCTGTGACTCCCTGGTGGTGATCAGTTTCGCCGGATGCGCAGCTTCCTGCATTGGTTTTACTGGAAAAACTGGATGACAATTAGTAAAGAAAATTTTATTGTTTTTTTCAAAAAACTCTTCAGCGATATATTTCCCGGAACTTGTCCGACAGGTACTTCATAAAGGGCCTGACCTGCACCTCGCCGCCGGTGATTTCCTTTACCAGCTCGGTGAAGGTATAGCGCGATCCGTGGCGGTGAACCTTTTCCCGGAGCCACGTCAGCAGGGTACTGAAATCGCCCTTCTCTATTTCGGCCGGGATGGCCGGGTGGTCCTCCAGGGCCCTGTTGTACAGCTGGGCAGACAGCAGGTTGCCGATGGTATAGGTCGGGAAGTAGCCGAAGGCCCCATGGGCCCAGTGGATATCCTGGAGACAGCCCCGGGTGTCATCGGGCGGCGTAATCCCGAGGTATTCACGGTATTTTTCATTCCATACAGAGGGAATATCCTTCGTCTCCAGGGAGCCTTTGATGAGCTCTTTCTCAATTTCAAATCTGATGAATATATGAAGGTTGTAGGTCAGCTCGTCCGATTCGACGCGGATCAGGCCCGGCCTGGCTGTGTTGACGGCGCGGTAGAACTGCTCCAGGCTTATGCCGTCCAGCTGACCGCGGAAATGCTCCCTGAGGATCGGGAGATAGTGCTTCCAGAAGGGACGGCTTCTGCCGATGATGTTCTCCCACAGCCGCGACTGCGATTCGTGGACTCCCAGCGAAATGGGCTGGCATAACGGGGTGTTCACCAGGTCCAGAGGGAGCCCCTGGTCGTAGAGGGCATGGCCGCATTCATGGATGGTGCTGAAAAGCGCCGAGAGGAGGTCGTTCTCGTCATAGCGGGTCGTTATGCGCACGTCATAGGGCGTAAAGGAGGTGGTGAAGGGATGGGCTGACCGGTCCTGGCGGCCTCTCCGGAAATCATAGGCCATGTCACCGAGCACGATAAGTCCGAAGTCCTCCTGGGCCGCGGTGCTGAACTTCTGCTTCAGAAAACCGGTGTCCGGGGTCATGCCGCTTCCCGTGATCTCCCGTACGAGGGGGACCAGTTCCTCCTTCATCTCCGAGAAGAGCTTTTCCACCGCCGATGTCTTCAGGTCCGGCTCAAACAGGTCGAGGAGGGCGTCATACCGGTGTTCCGTGTATCCCAGGCAGTCGGCCTGCTCGCGGTTCAGCCCGATCAGTTCCGAAAGGATCGGCGCGAAGGAGGCAAAGTTCGATTTCGCCCGGGCCTCGATCCAGATAGAGTTGGCCTTCGTGGTAGTCCGGGCCATGCGGGAGACCAGCTGTTCCGGGATCTTTACCTTCTGGTCATAGGCCCTCCGGGCGACGCGGAGCATGCTGACGTCGATGGAGAAATAGTCGCCTCCCTTCGTCTCCCCTTCGGCGTCCTCCAGAAGCCGGGCCGTCTCGTCCGATACGAGCCACCGGTGCGCCAGTTCAGAAAGAAGCGCCACCTGCTCGGAACGGGCGTTGACGCCGTCATCGGGCATGTAGGTTTCCATGTCCCAGCTCAGTATCGCTATGGTCTGTTCCAGTATGCTGATACGGGCCCACTGTTCCCGGAATTTATCAAGAGCCGATTTCATGCGTCCATTACTCCTGTATGGTGCGGATATGATGAATGGAATATGGTTAAAAATCAAGTAACTTATGAGAGGGGGAAGGTAATGGATAAAACACGGTTGACATATACGGCCCCGGGCCTCATCTTTATTCGTCACTCAGTTATAATCAGCGCAGAGGATTGACGGATGGACCAGGGCGTTATCGTAGGCATCGGTACCGACATCGTGGATGTGTGGCGTCTGCGGCGAATGAATGACGAGCACCGGGACAGTTTTATCCGTAAAAATCTTTCTTCCGGGGAAATCTCGCTTTTACCCGACACGAACCCGGAGACCTTCATCGCCGGCCGCTACGCGGCCAAGGAGGCTCTTGCCAAGGCGCTGGGCTTTCGGGGCTTCAGTTTTACCGCGGTCACCATCCTGAACGACGGCAACGGCAGACCCATCTTTGAAAACGCCGACGTGCTGATCAGGAATAAAGATCCCCGGGAGACGTACATCTTCCACCTGAGCATCAGCCACAATTCCGATCACGCTGTGGCCTTCGTGGTAATCGAAAGGACCGTCGAGAAGAGTAAATCATCCTGGTTATAATTTTTGACCGGAAGCCGGTCTGCTAATGTAAAAAATACAGGATAGGGGTGGTGGAATTTAATCCATTCAAGGCAGGTTTCCAAAACGGCATTGAGGGATACAGGAGGTCATTCCCTGTTCAGGTCATCTATTTTCGCAAGTATAACGCTGTTTTCGGGAATATCAGACATTGAATTCCCATAATGTTTGTATCGTATCATGCCCTTTTTATCAATGATCAGTTGAGCGGGCATCCGGCCAAGTTTAAATATCTTAACCTGCTGTCCATAGAGCCTTGATACGCTGTGGTCAGGGTCAGCGAGGCCGACGAATGGCATCCGGTGTTCCTGCCACCATGAAGAGAAGGCATTTTCGCTTTCCGGGCCGATCGCAATGACCTCCGCGCCACGTTTCACGAATTCATCATACTCCTGGCGCAACTGCGCCATGTGCCTGCGGCAGTACGGTCAGGCAAAACCCCGATTGAACACCAGGAGGACAATCTTATTTCCTTTGTAATCCGACAGTTTCACCGTGCGCCCATGGCTGTCCGTAAGCTCAAAATCCGGCGCCGGTTTTGAATCGATAATTTCCATATCACTCATCGGTGTCTTTCCTTGAAGTACATATGATCATCGGATGCTGATGTCGTAGTCTGACGCCTTATTAATAGAAGAACCGCTGAAAAAGTCAAGAAGTAATAATGGAAGGATTTCATATCTGTAAACCGACCGATCCTGTTGCCGGATGGGATCCTGGTTACACCGTGTCATGGTATGGTGAAGAAGACCTCTTCGAACATGCAGGATATAAGGTATATGTATTGACACAAACCCTGCAACACGGCAACAATTGCGCCGATGAAAACCATCGATGATATTAAAGTAATTCTCTGCCTCCGCGAGGATACAGACAATCCCATTGCAAAAAGGTTCCGGGAGCTTGCCGGAAAGAAGATAATCGAGTGCATCGACGATGCCGCCATGGACGCGGCCGTTGAAGCCGTTAAGGCGGAAGGGATCGCTTCAAAAGAAGCTATCCTATTGAAAAAATTCCCGGGACGCATGTTCCAGAAGTGCCCCGGTTCGCCCGGGATGATCTGCTGCAATTACCTCCTGGTCAATATCGGGTTCAACTGCCTCTATAACTGCACCTACTGCTACCTGAATTATTATCTTAATTCATACGGGATCACCCAGTTCATCAATATAGATGATTCACTCAGAGAGATACAACAGGCTGTTGCGGCGGACCCCGGCAACCTGTACCGTATCGGTTCCGGCGAATATACCGATTCGCTGATGCTGGACGAGATAACCGGGGTTGGCGCGATGCTTATACGGGAAGCGGCGTCCTGCCGGAATATCTTCATGGAACTGAAGACAAAATCAGGCAATATCCGGCACCTCCTCGGTATCGGGGAAAAGGGTAACGCGGTCCTCGCCTGGTCACTCAATACGCCAGGGAATATCGGGCTCTATGAGGCCGGCTCAGCGTCGCTGGAAGAACGTCTTGATGCGGCATCGGCGGCCAGTGCCGCCGGTTACCTGACGGCCTTTCATTTCGATCCCATGATCTCCTCTGACGGTTGGATTGACCGGTACCGTGACCTGGTGGATCTTCTCTTTAGGCGGGTCGATCCGGAACGGGTCGCCTGGATCTCCCTGGGCTGCTTCCGCTACAGTCCCGGTTTCAAGGAGATCATCAGGGACATCTTTCCGGGCCAGCGTCTTACTGCCGCGGAGCTTTTTCCGGGTCCTGACGGGAAGTTCCGCTATCTGAAACCGACCAGGATTGCCGCTTACCGGGCGATGCTGGAGAGGATACGGTCGCACAGCAGCGCTCCTTTTGTTTACCTGTGCATGGAAACGGAAAGCGTGTGGCGCGATGTTTTCGGCGTTGAGTATAAGACATCGGAAGATCTGGAGAAAGCTTTTTCAAAGCATCTGAAAAAGCGCTTCACTATATGAAAAATTATTTATAAAATTCTGTTATTTTGTTGACCAATTCTTCAAGTTCATGTCAGATATTTATAGCAAGCGGAATAGCATGCCCACCGTTATCAGGGAGATCACGATCTTGGATGAGAAAGATTACCGCGAGAGCCAGAGGGAACTGAAGCAGGTTTCAGAGATGCTCAATGAACTCTACGCGACCGTGAATATAGAGTCGTTGAAGAAAAGGATGTCCGAGTTGCAGGAACAGACCCAGCAGGATGATTTCTGGCAGAACAAGGAACTCTTCACCAAAATAAACAAGGAGATCACCGGCCTTAAAAAGCGAGTGGACCCCTTCGTGAACCTTATGAGCGAGGTGAAGGAAGCGGTTGAGCTCTTCGAGATGGCGCTCCAGGACAAGGACGCCGACGTCCTGAACGAATTATCCGGCAAGATAGACGGATACCATAAGAAATTTGATGAACTTGAAACCCTTGAGCTTCTGTCGGGGGAAGACGACGCCAACAATGCCTTCGTAATGATCCATCCCGGGGCCGGGGGCACCGAATCTCAGGACTGGGCGAACATGCTTTTCAGGATGTATTATCGCTGGGGGGAGCAGAAGGGCTTCGCGGTGGAATTCATAGATTACACGCCGGGAGAAGAGGCGGGCATAAAGAGTGCCACCATGCTCGTCAAGGGCGACTACGCCTTCGGGCTGCTGAAATGCGAGCGGGGGATCCATCGCCTGGTCAGGATATCTCCCTTTGACGCGAACAAGAGGCGGCACACGTCTTTCGCTTCAGTAGAGGTCATTCCCGAGGTAGCCGAGGACATCGATATTGAAATCAAGGAAACTGACCTCAGGATCGATACCTACCGCTCGTCCGGCGCCGGGGGTCAGCACGTCAACAAGACAGATTCGGCGGTCAGGATAACCCACCTCCCGACGGGGATCGTGACCCAGTGTCAGAACGAACGGTCCCAGCACAAGAACAAGGCCTTTGCCATGAAGGTTCTCAAGGCGCGCCTTTACGAGCTGAGGAAGCGGGAGTTCGATGAAAAGCAGCAGGAAAAAATCGGCCAGAAGAAAGACATATCATGGGGACACCAGATCCGCTCCTACGTGTTCCAGCCCTATACCCTGGTGAAGGACCACCGGACCGGTGAGGAGACGGGCAGCATCGATTACGTGTTTGACGGGGACATAGATCGTTTCATATACGCTTTTCTGCGGGGCAAGCGGACCGCCGATACGGGGATCCCGCAGGAATGACAGGGCAGGAATGAAGAGCGACCATGAAGCTAACCATAGAACAACTGTCTCATCTGTTTGACAAATATGGCGGCAGCATCGAGATCAAGTATTTTGATGACATCCTTATCAAGGAAAGCTGTTATCTGTCCACCGACCTGGTGCTCCCTGCGCACCTGCCGCGACTCAGGGAAAACGATATTACCGAGGTCGAGGTGTTCTTCACCCAGGTCCTGTATGAGTACCTGACCCAGGAATTCCCGGCCGAATTCAGGAGGCCCTACGGCAGATGCACCATGAGCGAGATGGACAAGCTGCTGGAGGACCTCCGCGACGCCAACACGCAGTCAAAGCGGAAGCGCTATATCCGCTGGATCGGTGAGATATACGGCGTTGATAAGACCCTCGGCAAGCGCATAATACTGCTGCGCAACAACGAGCCGGTAGACTTCAAGAAATGGAACAACCTGAAACGGGACGTCGACCGGAACCAGCATTTCAGTTACCGCAATTCCGAGGTGGCCATCATCATCTTCGTCGATCTCAAGGTTGCCCGCCAGAAGGAATACATAGAGCGCTTCAAGATAAACACTGATCTTATATCCCTGATCGTATCCAAGAGCCAGGAGCCGGGCAACGTGATTGCCCCTGATTTCATAGCCACCGAGGACGTCATCTCGGTAACCGAGCCGGGGATGCTGCTCGAGGAATACATCAGGTCCAACGCGCGTCTTATCATCATCGGGGAAAAGCTGGATGACTTCTACAAACGGTCATTGCTGCAGGTGCGCAATTACGATAAATTCGTGAGGCTCCTGGTGGTGCCGTCACTCGATCACAGTAACAGTCATGATTTTTTCCACCAGGTGAAACTGGTCTACAACAACGAACGCTGGCAGTAGGGAAGGCATGCGGCCGAAGTGCCGCCGGGTTGGTTACACACTCAGGGGGATACGTGTATTGAAAAATAAATTTTCGAAATATCTTCAGCCGATGGATTTCAGCTCATCCATAGAAAAGGAAATGGGGTCCATCGATTTCGGCATGGTGATCCCCGACGGTTCGCGAAAAAGGGAGAAGCTCTTTCTCAGGTCCTTCACGGCCGCTGACCTGCACAAGATAATGACTGACGTAAAGCTGATCGCCCACCTCGAGGAAAAAGGCTTCTCGGACATGAAGGTCCGGATTGATGTCGATGATGCCTACGTGCACTACATGAAGCTGTACTATAAGGATATTCAGCCGGAGATGCTCCTTCTGGATCTCAGAGTAAGCGAATCCCGCTTTGTCCCTGAAAAAGAGTATTTCGATGACGGCCTGATCCATACCTATGATATGATCGTCATTGAATGGCTCTCTGCGCAGAACCCGATGTATAAGTTCGACGGATCCAAGCCGCAGCTTCCAGGCCAGAGGGCGCCGGGCCTGGGGATACTGAACTATTGCTTTGAAATGATGTATGTCGTTGCGAAAGAGGTGATCAAGGACGGTTTTCTGGATATCCCCGACCATATGCACGGCGCGATCATGTATTCAAAGAAATTCAAGTTTTTCAACCCCATCCACGAGGGAATCCTGAGGGCCATCATGCGTGACCTGGGCAAGTATTCCCTCTCCGACATATCATGGGGGATCATCACCCACACCATCATTGATGAATACAAGAATGAGCCCCAGGCCTATGCCCCCTCCGAGCAGATATTTTATGTTTCCGACAGGATGAGGGAGTATTTTCACTCGAAAAAATACATGTCCGTGTACAACAAGTACTTCAGGCGGAAGCATTTCAGGTTCGAGTATGACGAAATGGTAAAGCGCCGGGAGCAGTTACTGAAAAAGAAAAGCATAGTGGACCTGTAGGATCATCACCGGGGCAGTCCGTCCACCCCGGCATCACTGTCTTTCAGCCTGCGAAGACGCGATAAGGCATCAATGCTTTCCCGCAGTTCCCGTGAAGCGGAACCGAGCATCCTGTCCAGTTCGGCCCGTTCCTTGAAGAGCCTGCCCAGTGCTCCCGCTGCCCGGCCGCGGAGCTCCATGAGCTCTCCGGCCTCACCGCTACCGCGGAGCGTTTCATACAGCGCCGGCGTCCGGACTCCGATCAGAGACGCCAGTGAAGCCTCTAACTGCGATATGTCGAAGTCGGCGGCGTCGATATCGTCGATGATACCGGAATCAGACTCGATAAGCTCGATCACCTTTTCCAGGTTCCCTGATTTGCAATAATGCAGTTTGTCGGATTCGCTCAGGAGCAGTTTGTTCAGCAGTTGAAGCTTTGTTCCGTAGAAACGGACAAGGCCGGCGACGATTGACGCTGCGTCATCCCTCAATGCTGAAGCTTCCTTTTGCTCCGATGTTGGTTTTGTCCGCCGAGGTTTCGTTGGCGGAGATTTTGTCCCACGCGTCCCGGAGCTCCTTGATAAGCTTTAATACGCTTTTAATCATTTCCGGGTCTTTTTTTATATTCGCTTCCAGCAGGGCTTTTTTAAAGTAGAGATACAGGTTGAAGAGGTTTTGCGATATTTCTCCGCCGTCTCTCATGTTCAGGGAGAGCAGCAGCTCTGTTATGATATCCTGGGCCTTGATGATGTTGGTGTTTACGATATCATATGTCTTGGGGTTCATGTTGTCGATGGCGATGTTCAGGAACTTGATCGCGCCGTCATAGAGCATGACGATTAATTTGCCCTGGTTGGCCGTGGCGATCTGAGTTTTTTTATACTCGTTGAATGGATTCTTTTCAGGCAAGGCCATGTATTTCCCCCGTCTGCAATGATTACCGGCGCCGTTGACGCCTTTCCCTGGCCCTCTGCGGGCGGGTCTTTTGCATTAAAGCATCTGATCCTTTTCTATTATCGTATTAATAATACTCAATCTGAATCATTAATTCCCAGGACCGGAATCTTTCGGTAAATAATATACCCAACTTTACATGAATAGACAAATATATAATTATTCTCCATGAAAAATAAATGGCGGGATGGCGCTGTTTTGCAGAGCGGGCAGGGACAGGCATCCGCTCTTTCAGTCTGTACCCTGCTGAAAGTTGAAAGGGACCGAGTAACGATAATGGTTCGCTACCTGGTGAAAATTGTCTCTATCCTCTGGAGAATCTCCTGGTATTTCTCCAGGGTCTTTGATACTATTTCATCCGGCAGCGGAGGCGGAGGAGAGTTCTTATCCCAGGTGGTTGTCTCCAGGTAATCCCGAATGTACTGCTTGTCAAAGCTCACGGGGGAGGTCCCCACCCTGTAGGATGATTCGTCCCAGAAACGGGAGCTGTCCGGGGTCAGGACTTCATCGATCAGTATGATTTCGTTGTCGGCAAAGCCGAACTCCATCTTGGTATCCGCCAGTATGATCCCCTGCCGCATCATGAGGTCCCGGGCGAATTCATAGATCCGCAGGGTTACTTCGCCCAGGCGGTATGCCAGCTCCTCTCCAAGTTTGGCCCGCATCACGTTGATCGGTACGTTGACATCATGTCCCGTGTCTTCCTTGGTCGCCGGCGTGAACAGGGGCGCTTCGAGTTTTTCTGCGAGCTGGAGACCCGGGGGCAGCTGTATCCCGCAGACAGATCCTTTTTCCTGGTAATCCTTCCATCCTGAACCAATGATGTATCCACGGGCTATGCATTCGAAGTCGATGCGCTCAGTTTTGCGCACTATGACTGAACGGTCTTTCAGGAGATCGGGATAATTGCAGAAGGGCTTCGGGAATCGGGCAACATCATCCTCGACGATATGATTCTTGATGACCTTGATGTTCTTGAACCATAAGTTTGATATCTTGTTCAGGATGATGCCCTTGCCGGGTATTCCGTTGGGGAAAACATGGTCGAACGCTGACAGCCGGTCCGTTGAGACGATAAGAAGATGCTCCTTGTCAACGGTGTACAGATCACGGACTTTACCGCTGTATCTCTTTTTAACGCCTGGTATCTTTATGCTGACCACTGGTTCCATATAGAACTCCCCACTAGGTAACTGGCGCTCAGCGCCCCAAGGGCCTCCTGATATATGCCCCAGATATTTTATGTCGTATAGTGTCATATTTTGTCAACAAAAATGATTCTTGATTGGTATTTTCCAATGGATTTATTCAGAACAGGCGGGATGGGTTACTCACGCTTACCCGCCAAAATAGTACCTCCTGTACTATGGCGGGCGGTAACATCCTGTTACCTGTATGCGTGAGCAACCCAATCCCGCCTAATTTAATCCATTTGGAAAATGCTGGTGTTGGAGTAGGGGACTCTATTCGCTCACCCGGCTTTATCTGACGCACTATTGTCCTCCAGGAATAATCCCCTGGACACTGCTTTGAGGCGGAGGGTAACATCCTGTTACCTGTACGCGTGAGCAACCCAATCCCGCCTAATATAATCTATCTGGAAAATGTTGGTGCTGGAGTATGGGACTCTATTCGGTCGCCCGGCTCTTTTTCTAACACATTATTGAGTAAGTGCAGAATCCAATTGAAAATGCTCAGGTGAGGGTGGTGTGGAGGGGGACAAATAATAAATTGACAGGATTGGATGTATCTTTTTAAATCCAACCTGATCTAATAAGTATCATATGAATTCCATAAACTTGAAAAAAATAAAAGCCGCCGGAGTAATTGCCGCCCTCTGTGTCGCCCTTGCGGCGATCGGGTATGGTGCAGGGCGGTTGCTCGGGAACAGGTTCATGGAAAGTATCATATTGAAGGAGGGAAGGTTCCCCCTTCTGCTGTCACGGCCGGTGAACCAGTTTTATGATGTGTATACCCTTATCAACAGCAGCAATCCCTTCAGCCGGATGAGCGGTTATTACTCACTGGTGGATAACAATCTGGTCAATGTGCAGTTCATTGCCGACCGGTACGGACGGGAGCAGTTCGTTGTCATCCACAGGACGCTCCTGTGGGTCCTCAGCTACGCGAAGGACAGGGACAAGGCGCTTGCATTTTATGCTTCGGTATATAATACCTGCGACGATTCGCTGAAGAAAGACATTTTAAGGCACATGATGAAGATAGATAAGAAATACTGCAATGATTTTATCAAACAGAACAGGGTAGAGCGTTCATTCATTCCCGAGTAGCCGCATAGTATGATGTTGAGGATAGCTCCCGATCGCCACAATTATTCTGCAATCGAAGTGCGGTTTCGCCCGCGATTCATTTTATTCTTGTCAAAGAAAACCGCCTGATGCATAACGGGACTAATTTCACGGAGCAGTATCATGGACAATAAACAGTACATAGAAGGGTTGTGCCGGGACGCCAGGGCCGCCTCCCGGGTGGTCGCCAATTATACTACAGTGCAGAAGAACAACCTGCTTCTGAAAATGTCGGCCGACCTTCGGGCAAAAGCCGACTTCATCATAGGTGAGAACAAAAAGGACCTCGCGGCAGCGGAGGAAGCGGGCGTCAGCAAGGCCCTCTACGACCGCCTGCTTCTGAATAAGGAGCGGATTAACGGCATGGCGGTTTCCATCGAGGAAATAGCTCTTCTGCCTGATCCCGTCGGGAGGATTGAGAAGATGACGGTGCGTCCCTCCGGGATACGGGTAGGGCAGATGCGTGTTCCTCTGGGAGTTGTCGCCGTCATCTACGAAGCGCGCCCTAATGTCACCACCGATATCGCCGCCCTCTGTATCAAATCGGGAAACGCGGCCATTCTCCGGGGAGGGAAGGAAGCGATCAACACGAACAGCGCCCTCCACGCGGTGGTCCGCGGGGCGCTGGCAGGAACGGGATGCCCGGAAAGCGCCGTGACCTTTATCAGCAGGACTGAACGGGAGCTGGTGCCCGTTTTACTGAAAATGAACCAGTACATCGACATAGTGATACCCCGCGGCGGTGAAGCCCTTATCAGGGCCGTCAGCGATGAGTCAACGATACCGGTCATCAAGCATGACAAGGGCGTGTGCCACATCTTCATCGATGAGAGCGCCGACGAGGAGATGGCCAACCGGATCGCGGTGAACGCGAAGGTGCAGCGCCCCGGCGTATGCAATGCCATGGAGACGCTCCTCATCCATGCGAACTATCCGTACAAGGAGTCGCTCCTGAAGAGTCTGCTGGACAACAAGGTCGCCATCAGGGGATGCGAGCGGACAGTCGCCCTGTTTCCCGGCGTCATCAAGGCCGCAGCTCCCGGTGATTACGGGTTTGAATTCCTCGACCTGGTGCTTGCGGTAAAAATTGTCAACTCCCTTGACGAGGCCATGGAGCACATCACCCGCTACGGCTCGGGACACTCGGAGGCGATCGTCACATCGGATTACCTGAACTCGGAACGATTTCTGAGGGAAGTCGATTCCGCGGCAGTCTTTGTCAACGCGTCAACACGATTTCACGATGGCGGCGAATTCGGTCTCGGCGCCGAAGTCGGGATATCGACGCAGAAGCTCCATGCCCGGGGTGCCATGGGCGTGGAGGGACTGACGACACTGAAGTATGTCGTATACGGGAAAGGAGAGGTGCGGTAGACTTTGAAACTGGGCATTTTCGGGGGGACCTTCAACCCGATCCATTACGGCCATCTCATCAACGCTGAAATTATCAGGTCGGATTTCAATCTCGACAGGATCATACTGGTGCCCGCCAGGTATCCGGTGCACAAGTCCCTGGCGGGGGATGTTCCGGCTGAGGAGAGGTATGCCATGGCGGTCCTTGCCGTGGCGGAGGCCAGGGAATTCGAGGTTTCCCGTATTGAAATTGACAGAAAAGAGCCGTCCTATACCATAACCACCGTCCATGCTCTTCAAAAAGAGTACCCCGGCAGCGAGCTCAATCTCATAGTCGGGATGGATTCCCTGAATACCATCGACACATGGCGCGAGACAGAGCACCTGCTGAATCATGTATCGCTTATCGTGATGCGCCGACCCGGGGAGAAGCCCGCTCCGGACATCGACCTGAGCGGATACAGCGTCAGGTACGGTGAAAACCCGCTGATTGACATCAGTTCCACCGTCATCAGGGAACGTCTCCGCGAAGGGAAATCGGTCCGGTTCCTCATGCCCGATGCTGTTATAGATTATATTGCCAGAAAGGGGTTATACAGAAATTGAAACGCAAAGTCCTCATCGCCGGAGTGATACTTCTCCTGGTCCTCGTCTCGCTTCTCGTGTATTACTGCCACGGCGTGCGGAGCAGGAACGCCGTCGAGAAGCTCATCCAGAAGAAAAAGATCATCAACATACTGGTGGCCGGAAGCAATAAATCCAATGATCACAAGCACAAGTTTTTCGCCATCGTGAGCATCAATCCGGACAACAACCGGGTCGGCATAACCTTTATCCCGCCATCGTTCAAGATACGCCTCGATGACGATGGCGACCACTGCGCCCGTATCGATGAGGTGGTGGTGTTTAATTTCAACCGCCTGCGGTATTCGCTCCAGAAAGATCTCAAGCTCAATATCCCCTTCTACGCGGAAATATACGCCCCCGACGTGGAACGCCTGGTTAATTTGATGGAAGGTGTCGAGCTGTTCGTTCTTGACCAGGGCAGGGATGTGCAGGGGATGAGTTTCGGCGTGAATTACCTGGACGGGCAGAAGGTGATGCGGTACATCAACACCGTGGATGAGAATTCCATATACCTGAAATACGACCGGATCCTGGACGTGCTCATGACGCTCTACAAAGACCGGGACCGCCTCGAGCGATTCAACAAACTCCCGTTCATAATCGAGATGATGAAGTCGGTCAAGACAAACCTTCTTCCACAGGAAGTCACGGGAATCTGCGATCTCATGTTCAAGAACGGCGACGTTATGGCCACGGTAGTGCCGGGTTTTTTCAAGGACGGCTACTATGTCATGGACGACATCACCTTCCGGATTTACGAGAAGGAGTTCCTCGCGCTCCTCATCGTTGATAAGAGCGAAAAGGAGATAGACGCATCGATCAAGGTGAAGATACTGAACGGAACCGATGTGCCCGGTCTGGCGAGAAAGATGAGGGAAAGCCTGATCAGGGAGGGGCTGAGCGTGGTGGAGTTCGGCACCTCGCCGTACCGGAAGATGAACAAGTCCATCCTTATCAACAAGCGCGGCAACGTGGCCGCGGTAAACCGGGTGTCAGAATTGACAGGCATACAGAACATATATCATATCATTGACAATACGCAGCTCCATAATATACTGATCATACTCGGCGAGGACCTTGCAAAGTGACGGAATTGAAGAAACTATCTGAAAATGAAATGGTGGAGATATTCCGGGAATGCGCCAGGGTCCTTGCCGACAAAAAAGGGACGGATATCGTATTCATGGATCTCCGGGATGTTAACAGCTATCTCGATTATTTCATCATAACCACGGGAAATTCAAGAATCCATTGCCGCTCCCTGGCGAAGGAACTTGATAAATTCGTCACCAGCCGGGGACTGCATACACGCAACAGGCCTGATTACGAATCCGGATGGATCATTCTCGATTGCAGCCAGCTGATCGTTCACATCTTCACACAGGAAATGCGCGAATACTACCAGCTGGAAAAGCTGTGGGGTGATGCGAAAAGGATGACATTTTGATCTATGAACGGGGTCCGGACGATGTTTAACAGAGCGATGCTGTTTCTGATGATACCCGTTGTTGCGGGTTGTACCGCCTGCGGAAAAACGTATGATAAAAGCCTGGATATAAATCCGCTGCACGTGGCGCAGCTGTTTTTTGAAACATGGAAGAATCAGGACTGGAAGGCTCTTTATAAATTGACGGATCCTTCCTTCATGCAGATGCTGCGTACCCGGAACCTTTCACCTGAACTGCAGCGGTTGAGCGACGAGGAACTTTTCGTCCATGAGTTCAAACAGGTCCAGGAGCGGAACCCTGGCATGGTCCTGAATTCCTACCTGATCAAGTATATTACCCCATACCATAAAGGGGATACAACCTTGTGGATATACGCTGTCGTCAACGGGAAGAAAAAGAAGATTCCGATGACACTGGACGGGTTGGCGTGGAAAATTGACCTTGCCCGTATACAGGAATTTTCGGACCGTGAATACCAGCCAAAAAACAAAGAGAATTAATGTGGGGGTGTGCAACAATGTTGACCATTGATTGCTCCGAAAAAAAGGACCTGTATATCATATCATTAAACGGCGAACTGATTTTCAATGAAATGGAAGATGCTGATAAAATTATCATGGAGATAATCGCCAGGAAGCCTAAAGTCATGGCGATGAACTGTAAAAAGCTCCACAGTCTGGATTCCTCCGGACTCGGGCTGTTCATAAAGTTCTCAAAAGAAGCGAAGAAGTCCGGTATCAGGCTGATCTTTCTGGATATAACCGATCATGTGTCAGCACTGTTCGATGTATCGAAACTTGAAAGCATATTTGAAATAATGTCCGACGAAGAATTTAATAAGACGTTCCCCGCGCAGTGACCACATCCGCCCGGGGTACCCGCTGCATCGTTCCGGTCAGCCGTCGGCGGGTATCGCTGCCACATCCGTAGTGGCCCAATTCCCGTTATTGTTGCTGGCAAGGTAGAGCTTCACCCCGCTCCCTGCGGTTTCCGCTACCGCAAAGGTATGCGGCGTCCGTGAACCGACGTAGTGATTTCCGGGATTGCAGATGATGCCGTGCGCGGTGCGCCTGAGCACGGGAACATGCGTGTGTCCGAAGAGGAGGATCTGCGAACCTGAAACGGCCAAAAGCGTATCCATGGCGGCATACTGCTGTTCCCAGAGGAGCGCCGGCTGGTAAGGATTGAGGTCCAGCCGATGGCCATGGAGAAGAATGGCGGTGCAGGCCCCCATGGATATTGTCTGGCGCTCAGGGTATTCCGAGGCACCATCCTCGTTTCCCGCCACCGCGATAAGGGGGATGTCCCGTTCCCTTGAAACGGCAACGGCATCAAGGACCCCGTCGCCGAGATGTATCATGGCGTTGAAGGGCCCTGTTTTCATCAGGGCGTCACGCATCGTGTCAAGATTACCGTGGGTGTCTGCGAAGATGGCCCAGCGCTGAAGGTCGGCGGTATTCATGCCTGTATGCTCTGGATAACTTCCTTGAGGTCGTCGACGGAGTAAGGTTTGGCCACCACGCCGCAGAAGCCGAAGGCCCGGTAATCGGCCATGACCGGGTCGATGGAATAACCGCTTGAGACAATGGCCTTCACGTGGGGGTCAAATTCCCGGAGTATGGTGATGGTCTCCTTCCCGCCCAGGCCGCCGGGAACAGTAAGATCCATGATGACAAAATCGAATGGAGTGCCCGACTGCTTTGCGGTTTTATACAGTTCGATTGCCTCTTTGCCGTCACGGGCGCCCACTGTTTCGAAGCCAAGGCGGTCCAGTATTTTTCTGCCTACCTCAAGCACCATGGGATCATCGTCCATCACGAGCGCCCTGCCGCCGTTTAAAACGTTCCGGTGATGATGGTGTGTTACCGCGGAAACTTTCTGCTCGGTCGCAGGAAGATAAATGGTAAAACAGGTCCCGTTCCGTTCCGTTGATTCGACGTTTAAGTAGCCGTTGTGCTTGCGGATAATGGAATAGGTGACCGACAGACCCAGGCCGCTCCCTTTTTCTTTTGTTGTGAAAAAGGGATCGAATATTTTATGGAGGTGTTTTTTGGGTATGCCGTACCCCGTGTCTGATATTTTTATGGCCAGGTAATTCCCCGGCGCGAAGGGGAGGTTGTCCTTGGATGTTATAACGCGGTTTTCGGCGGAAATGGCCACGATGCCGCCTCCCGGCATTGCCTCCCGGCTGTTCAGCACCAGGTTATGGATAACCTGGCTGATCTGGCCCTCATCGACCTCTGCATTCCAGAGGTTGTCAGGGATGTCGAAGGTACTTTTAATCTGCGAGCCGCGGAGCACAAAATCGGCCGTGTCCACCAGCAGGTCGCGGATCGAGGCTATCTTCTTGATCGGTGCGCCTCCCTTGGAAAAAGTCAGGAGCTGCATCGTGAGGTCTTTCGCACGCTCCGAGGCCTTTTCCGCTTCGGTGAGTATCTCGAAATCCTTGGAGCCCGGGGGGCAATCAAGCTTGGCTATGGATATGTTTCCCATGATGGCGGTCAGCAGGTTGTTGAAATCGTGGGCGATGCCGCCGGCAAAAATTCCCAGGGATTCAATTTTACTTGTTTTGAGGAGTTCATTTTCAGTCTGTTTCCGCTTGGTGATGTCATGGACGATGGACCACATCCCGGTATTGTTGCCGTTTTCGTCCTGGATGAGGTATATCCTGAGCTCCACCGGGACCAGGGTGCCGTCTTTTCTAATATATTCCTTCTCGAATAAATCGGAGTGGCCCCTGACCAATACCTGCTCCTGTATGATCTTTTTCTGCATCTCATGCCAGCGGGGCGGTGTCAGGTTCCAGACCGTCAGGGAGTACAGCTCCTCGGAAGGATACCCGGTGATCTGCCGGTACGCTGAATTGAATTCGATGACCCTGCCGCTCATGTCGAGGCTCACGAAGCCGTCAAGCATGCTGTCGTAAAGCTTGCGGTACCGCCGCTCGGAGGCCAGGAGGGAGCGCTCGATGATCTTCCTGTTCGTGATGTTGTCTATGAGGATGAGTCCCCTCCCGCTCTGACCCAGCCGGGCATACCGTATCAGGGCGTCCTGTGTGATCCCGTATTTCGCCTGCACCTTTGTCTCGATGGTGTTCAGCGAATTGCCGGTGCCGGCTTCATTGACGATGAGGTTCCATTCATTCTTGATGAGCATCCGGTATTCTTCGTCGGGATAGGCCCGTTCCCACCACCGGTCAATCGTGGGCAGGTCTTCCTTCCTGTAGCCGAATATGGTGTCGCGGGTGCTTCCCATGAATTCAAGGGACCCGTCATGGTTGATGATGGCCATTATCTGGGGGGATTCCTCGATGATGCCGCGGAACAGTTCTTCGCTTTTCCGTATCTCCTCTTCCGCCTCCTTTGCCTTGTCGAGGGCCATGCGGTTTATCTTGTATATCTGGAATGAGATGGCCCCGCTCATTATAAAAGCGGTCATGGTGTCCACGGTGTATGAAAGAAGTAACATTTTGGGAATGTCGGTTTCTGTTTTTATAATAAATATGAAAACAGAAAGGACCGCTATATTGATTGTATAATAAAATATAATGACATGGGTCATCCGGTCCACGATGAGAGGGGTAAAGGTGAGGAGGCCCAGCACGAGTACCACCGAAAGCATCCGTATCGTATAGTCACCCTTGTCCAGGCTGATGAAAAAATAGGACCAGACGACAATAAAAGTGATGATGAGAAAGGAGTGGGTCGCGAGGAGGAATCTTCCAGACCGCAGTATGAATAATATAATTATCATGGCTGCCGTGAGAAAAATTATGGGCACCTTCAACACCAGGCTCCACTCCAGGTAGAAGGAAAAAAACAGGTACACCGGCAGGAATAAGACCAGAATGGTTCCGCAGATGCTAAATACAATTCTCGATTTCTTTTTTAGAATGAAATCCTTGTCGTCATAGGCGTGCAGAAAAAATTCTACAATGGCATGCAAGGGATGTATCCGCATATTTTTATAAAAATTCTCTTCTCATGTCATATGTCACGCGTACTAAATAATATCCTCATTATAATTGATAAACGGTAATAGTAAAAATGTCAAGTGAATAATTTATGCGCCGGGTTCCATGCAAGGACCGGCAGAGAAAAGGCGGTTCCGGATGCTGCTACCAGGCGGAGCTGACAACCAGCATAATCGAAAGAGCCGATATGGCGATTGTGAAAATAACAGCGATCGTGTTGTACAGCTTTGAATTGGTGTATTCACGCATGATTTTTTTATCATTTATAATGATGAGCATGCAGACCAGCACAAAGGGGAGGGCGAGTCCATTAATGACCTGTGAGATCATCATGATCCTGATGAGGGGGATGTCGGGGAACAGGATAACGCCAGCCCCGATGAATATAAGAAGAGTATAGAGGATGTAGAACTGCGGCGCTTCGGTAAAATTTTTATCTACGCCGGTTTCCCACCCGAAACTCTCGCACACGGTGTATGCCGTCGACAGCGGGAGGATGGAGGCCGCGAATAGGGACGCATTGAGGAGGCCGAAGGCGAACAGGAGATAGCAGTATTCCCCCGCAAGGGGGCGCAGGGCACTGGCGGCATCGGCGGCGGTCTGGATTGGCTGCTGTCCATGGCCGCTGAAAATCACCGTCCCGCACACGACGATTATGAAGAAGGCGACGATATTGACGACGATGCAGCCGATAATGGTGTCGATTCTGGAGTAGTGATAATTTTCCGTCTGGATCCCTTTTTCCGCCACAGAAGCCTGCTGGTAAAACTGCATCCAGGGAGCGATGGTCGTGCCGATGACGCCGACGCAGGCGAGGAGATAATCGTATTTGAAATAGATCCGGGGCTTTAAGGCCTCCCCCATGATTTCCGGCCACGGCTGCTTCACCATGAAGCCGGAAATGATGTAGCTGATGTAGAACACGCAGGCGAAGAGGAACACTTTTTCCACGGATTTATACGATCCCTTGACGACGATGTACCAGACGATGCAGGCGCCGGCCGGGACCGAGGCGTATTTGCTGATGCCGAAGAGTTCCAGACTCGCGGCAATGCCGGCGAATTCCGAGATGATGTTGCCGAAATTGGTCAGGAGGATCAGGATCATAAGGTAGAAAGTGGTTTTAACTCCGAATTTTTCCCTGATGAGATCTGAAAGGCCCTTGCCGGTGATAACGCCCATCCGGTTGCACATTTCCTGGACTATGATCAGGGCGATGGTTATGGGAATGAGCGTCCAGAGGAGGGTATACTTGAAGTTGGCCCCGGCGAGCGAGTAAGTGGTAATACCGCCGGCGTCATTGTCGACGTTGGCCGTGATGATGCCGGGCCCCATCACCGAGAGGAAGAGGATGATGCGCTGCACCCTGGTGTTTGATTTTATCGATTCGATTATTCTCATTATACTTCCTCGGTCTCTTCCCGGATTTCCGGGAACACGGGCTCCAGGGCGTCCTTGATAGTAATGATGCCCTGAATGCGATCAAATTCATCCACGACAGGAACAACGGTGAAATTGTACTTATAGAATACCTGCGCCACCAGTTTTATGTGAGTGTCTACTTTTACCCTGACGACATTCTTCCGCATTATTTCCCCGATCGGCGTCTTTGACGTTGCCCTCAGGAGTTGTTTCAGGGTGAGGACACCGATGGGCACATCCAGGTCGTTCAGGACGTAAATGTAGTAGATCGATTCTATGTCTTCAGCCACTTTTTTGATTCTTCTCATGACCGTGGCCACTGTTTCGATCTCCCGGGCCGATATGAACTCGGTGTTCATGAGGCTGCCGGCAACCCGGTCGGAATGTTTGAGGAGGGTCTTGATCTGGCCGACCTTTTCCTCGGGGAGCAGCTTGAAGAGTGCAGCCACGGTTTCGTAAGGCATTTCGTCGAGGAGGTCAACGACCTCGTCCATGGGGGTTTCATCCAGAATGCTGGCCAGCCGTTCGTGCTCAAGGGATTTGGCCATCATGAGCCTCATCTTCAGCGGCAGCTCCTGTAAAATGTCCGATGCCGTTGCGTCATCAAAGGAATTGAATATGAGCATCCGCTCATCGGACCCCAGATCTATGAGGATGTCGGCCAGGTCCGCCGGGTGGAGCTGCGAGAGCTTCGATGAGGGAACCCTGAGGGAAAGGGACCTGACGTCGTCGACCGCGGTGATGGGCTGTACGAATTTCCACGAGATGAACTTGTCCTTAAGCTCATAGGCAAAAAGCCATTTCACCACTGAGTTGAAAAAACGCAGCCAGCCGAGCCTCCGCAGCAGGCCCTTGAACCCGACATCGACGTGGACAAGCCAGAGCTTGATGCCGTCCTTCAGGATGTGCAGGTCGTTCACCCGCACAACCTTTGATCCCGCTATATCGACGATCTGCTTGTCCCAGAAGGTTTCCCTCAGCCTTAGCTCGTTGGCGGAAAGCTTGAAGGGCTCCCTGACATGGTCGGTATCTTCAATGACGACAAGCCTGTCCTCGAGGATATTGTGAATGTTTTTCCACGGATAATAGAAGAGTTTCTTTTTCAGCCCCTTCCGCACTATGAGGGCGTTGATCCTGGGGTACATGCCATGAACGTCGGCGATGATATCATAGAGCCTGCCGATTTTGACGCTGTTTCCATCGACAACCGGCAGATTGATTATCTGGGAAAGGAAAATGAAGGATGTATGTCGGTTCCGGTCGGTCATAGGGATTATTCGCTCGTCTCATCGATGCGGTGAATTAAAGCAACTCTTATGCTATTGATGAACAGGAATTACTAGATGGCCATGATGTGATATTTTTCAAGTAGAATTGACATTAATTCCCAAATATTTTGTTATTTATATCCATGATGGTTATTGTGAACCTAAATTTAAATTCTTGACATTTGTAAATGGCTATGGCTTTGATTATAACCGGTCAATAGTGGATAATTCCTTTCAATGCATGCAGTTGCTTCCGGCGATTTGCTATTCTCGCCTGAAGAGTTAAATATAATAAAAGGAGGATTCATTATGGTTGATGACAGCGGCATGAGCGATACTTCCGTAACAACCGAGGGCCCGCTGAGCCAGATCGGTTCGTCCATCAAGGGTGTTTTTATCGGCCTGATATGCTTCATCGCGGCATTTCCGGTGCTGTATTGCGGCGCTTCCAGGGTAATGTGGAACAAGGTGTTCAAAGATGCGGTTACTGTGGAGCAGGCCAAATCGGGCAAGCCGGCCTATGTGACCGGTATTGCGACAGCCGAAAAGATCGGCGATCCTCCGAATGTCGCTGTTGGTGACTACCTGGTGATATCGAAGACTCCCCAGGTCTATGCCTGGGTCGAGCACGTTAAAGAAGAATCAAAAAAAGAGCGGACCGGTGTGGCGAGCAAGAAAACCACCACGACCAAGACCTATTCCTATGCGCTGGAATGGACCAGCGATCCCAAGCAAATCTCAAGCTTTAACAGCGAAAAATGGCAGACCTGGTGCCGGAACAATAATCTGAATGCCAATGTCCAGAACCCGGTCCTGGAAGAAAAAGCCACCTCGATTTATGCAGGCAACTGCCAGGTCAAGGGCTACGCCATTGACGTGAAATCTGTATCGTTTTATTCCGGCTCAAAGGACATGGGCTCCAAGTACATCAAGGGTGTTGCAGGCGCTCCCAAGCTGGGGGACAAGCGGATCAATTATACCACCCAGCCGTCGGGAGTGGAGTATACCTTCGCCGGCGGAGTGAGCGGCAAGAGCATCGTCCCCTTTGAATCCGGCAAGGAGACCAAGCTGGCCGGGGGCACCGGCAGTTTTGACGCCCTGATCCAGTCATTGAAATCTGAAGATAAAATGAAGGGGATTCTCTTCTTCTTCGGCGGTTTCATACTCATGGCCATCGGCCTGAACGGCATGGTCGGACCGCTGACTACGCTCCTTGAGTTTATCCCGTTCCTGGGAGATCTTGGCGCCGGGGCGATCAGGGTCGTCCTCACCATCATTGCCCTCGTGATATCGGCCCTCTTCTACTGGCTGATAAAGCTCTGGTTCCTGTGGCTGGTGCTGATCATAGTCGGTGTCATCGCCCTCATTGTTGTCAAGAAGATGAAAAAGCCGGCAACGGCGTAAGCCGATACCTGCCGCAGCGTAACGATAAAGGGGCTGTTCCCGGACAGCCCCTTTTTTATGCCTGCGTGTTTTGGCTGTTTCTTCCACGGCTCACGGTGAAAAAAACCAGGTACAGGAACAGGGCGTAGCCGACTACGGCGGCGGCGGACAGCGCGGGGTAGTAAAATCCGAGGGGAGCCAGCACGATGACAACAATCCAGTGCATCAGGATGACCCGGGCTGAATTAAGCCTGATAGGAAAATCGTCATAGCGGCTGATGACCACGAGGCCGTTCAGGTTCCAGCCGTAGAGGGAGATAAGGGCGTGCAGTTTCAGAAGCAGTTTGCCCCCCGGCGGCTGCGGGATGACGGCATACAGAATGATATAGGCAATGCCGGTAACGGCAGTCATGATCAGGAACACCGCTCCGGAAGTGAGGAAGGCCTTGGACTGCCTGCTCGCTCCCAGGCGCACATACAGAATGAAAATTATGACTACCGTGATGAAAAGAGTCAGGGCGATGGCGAGTTCGGCCATGACCAGGCCGAGGATTATGAAGAGGAAAAAGGTGATAACCCCGAGGTTGACCGCCCAGAAGCTGTATTCACCGAGGAAGCGCGTCCATCGCCCTCCGGATTCATCCATCATCCCGAACATCACCGACATGGTGATGAGTGACACCGGGAAGGAGAAGCCGAGAAAGAAGATGTCCAGGGTGAGCTTCGGGGAGGATAGTAACCGCCAGTATTCATGGTTCCCCATTACCAGGGACGATATGAGAAGCCCCAGCGAGAGACAGAGAAGTGATGCCTGGTGGAATTTCGCCGAGATGGGCGCCGCACCCCTGAAAAAATCCGCCGGGAAAAAGGAAAATCTTCCGGTTCGGATCGTTTCCACCAGCAGGGACAGGACAACTGCGATGACTATGGCGAATATATACCGGTGGAAAAAAGCGGATAGGGCGAAGAGTATCGAGAGGATATAGAAGGATGCTGTTTTCACAGAGAAGGAGGTGCGCTCTTCTGTATAGATAAGAATAAAGGTGCCGCCGCTGCACAGATTGAACAGGAATATGTGAAGGCGCTCGAAATTATAGCCCGGTATAAAGAGGTGAAGATACCCGAACACCAGGGCCGTGATCATGGTTATGATAAGGACTGCTTTTGTCATCAGGTTCATGGCGTACTGTACCGGTCCCCCCGGCTGATAGGATTAACGTGCATTATAATCACAGGGCAGTTATAAACCAAGCAAAAAATGAAGGGCCTCTCCGAGCTTTGCATGCCTGAACCGGTATCCCGATTCCGTAAGCCTGCGGGAAGAAACGCGGGTGCTTGAGAGAAGCACTTCCCGGCCCATTCTGCCGAAGACCAGGCGTATGAGCGGGACCGGGATGGTAACAGGGGCCGGCCTTCCCAGCGTCCGGGAGAGGGTTCTCGCGAAATCGGCGTTGCTGACCGGTTCCGGGGCCGCGATGTTGATGGGACCCCGGACATCCGCCGCGAAGAGAAGGTGCTCGATGGCCCTGATCAGGTCCTCCATGGAGATCCAGCTTATGTACTGCCTGCCGCTTCCCATGATACCGCCGAGGCCGAGGCGGGCCGGCGGCAGGTAGCGTCCCAGTGCGCCGCCCCCGGGATGGAGCGCCACGCCGATGCGGAGGAAGATCACGCGGATGCCGCGGTCCACGGCGGGTTGTGCGGCCGCCTCCCAGGCGCGGCAGACCTCCGAAATGAAGTCTGTGCCCGGACCGTCATCTTCTGTTACGATGGCGTCGCCCCGATCCCCGTAGAAGCCTATGGCGGAGGCGCAGATGAGCAGGGCCGGCGGGCTATACAGCGCCGCCAGGCGCCGGGCGACAAGTCCGGTGCCTGCGACGCGGCTCTCCATGATGGTCTTCATTTTCTTTTCTGTCCAGGTACCTTCGCCGATTGGCTCTCCCGCGAGGTGGATGACCGCATCGGTGCCGCTGAAGTCATAGTTGATGGCGCCGAGGCCGGGGTCCCAGGAGGCGGCACCATCACCGCGGACCAGGGCGGTGACACGGTGGCCCTGGGTGCCGAGGAAGGGGACGAGGCTTCTGCCTATGAGTCCGCTCGCGCCGGTCATGGCAATGCGCAGGGGCCTCCGCCGTTGCCTCAGTGTTACATCATCGAGGGTTGTCCGGTGGCGGTATTCGAACATCCTTTCAATCTTTCTGTGTATATAGCGGCCAATGATATAGTTGCTGATGAAATGAAATTTGAAGCGGTACCGGATCCGGTCTTCCAGGAAACAGGATCCGCCGGGTTCGGGTGTGAAGATATGTTCGTGCCGCCATGAAGAAAAGGGCCCCCGCGTCTGGACATCGGTGAACTGTCTGCCCGGGATGATATCGCAGTGGCTGGCGGTCCAGAGTATTTTCAGCGGCCCGATTTTCATCCGAAAGGTCGTGGTAGAACCGTCAGTGACCGCGGAGCCCTCGTCAATGACCTCAACCTTCTCCCAGGGAGGCGTCAGGCGCTGCAGGGCCCCGGGGCTTACATGCCATTCAAGGAGGGCTTCCGCTGTTACGGGGAAGCGGGTGCGCTTGATGAAGCTCTCATGACGGAGTGACGATGGCATGACTGGTTCCTGATTAATCTTTCGGCCGGTCAGCCTGCAGTACGGGTGCCATGAGCGAAGCAAGGGCCTCCCGGATGCGGGGATACTGGAATTTGAATCCTGACTCCTCCAGGCGCTTCGGGACCGCGCGCTGGCCCTTCAGGAGAAAACTGCCGAATTCTCCGAGAATCGTCTTCAAAACAAAGCCAGGCGCCGGGGGCACGATGGCGAAGGTTCCCAGTGCGCGGTTCAGGGCCTTCGTCAATTCGCGGTTGGTCACCGGCTCCGGCGCGGTGCAGTTAACCGGGCCTCTGACCGACGAGTGCTCCAGCAGGAACAGCAGGGCCGACGCGAGATCATCCTCGTGTATCCATGAAAACCATTGCCTTCCCGAACCGAGACGATTGCCTAAGTGCAACCTGAATATTTTTGACATAAGGTCCATGGCCCCGCCGCTGCGCCCCAGGATAACGCCGAAACGGCTTATTACTACCCGGGCGCCATACCCGGCAGCCCTGAGAGCTTCCGACTCCCAGTCGCGGCACACCCGGGCGAGGAAATCATCGGCGGGCGGATCACCTTCGGTCAGCTTCTCGTCATTGCGGAAGCCGTAGTAGCCCACGGCAGAGGCGCTTACCAGTGTGATCTTCCCTTTTTTCCGTTTCTGTATCGCGTCTGCAACGTTCCTCGTTATGAGTATGCGGCTGTTGTATATCTCGTCCTTTTTTTTCCTGCTCCAGCGGCTGAATATGGAAACCCCCGCCAGGTTGAACACGGCGTCATGATCGGCCAGGGCGTCCTGCCAGGGACCGGGCCTCGACGCGTCAGCGGCGAACACGGATACCCCCTCCGGGGGCGCCGGCTTGTTCCGGGGATTGCGCTCGATTACGGTCACCCGGTGGCCCTTCTGAATGAGCATTGCCGTGAGCCTGGTTCCGACAAAACCGAGGCCACCTGTAATGAATACCTTCATGATATCACCTCCGGAAAGCTGCCCTGCGCTTTATAATATATATCTTAAGTTACACAGGCGTCAACTGAAAGGAAGAGTGATGCTAACGCTATCAGGCAGAAGTGTCTATAATATAATTTTTTATTGATAAATAAAGCGTCTATAATAAATTCGTTTATGTCACGATTTTGTAACCCCTTCCAGGGTCAGGTTTCATATTATGTTGACTATTCCCCACGGAGCATTGATATGACGAAGAGAATAATTATAGGTGCGGCAATAATCGGATTATTTGCCCTCATCTATTTTTTATGCAGCGATTCAAATAAATCCGGCGACTCAAAGACCACGCTGATGACCAGCACGGCCGATTCAAAGGGAAGCGGTTCAGGGGACAGCAATGAAGAGTCATCTTCCGGCGGCAGCGATGATGAAGAGCGGGCAGGGCGGGAAGAGGTAAAGAGCGCCCCCGAGAACACGGTCACCTTTTCAGTGCGGGGCGAAAGCGGCATCAGCACCTTTAAATCAGTAAACCCCTTCATCAAGATTGCCAGGTCATCCTATATGACCGGTTACGTCGCTAACTTCGCCGCTGACATGATCGGCATCAGGATCGCCGACCAGTCCACCTATACCCGCGTGCTCTCGATGATGATACCGGCTGATGTAACGCCCGGTTCCTATAATGAAAAGTCCAGCAATTTCATGCTCCAGTATTTTGGCAATGAAAGCGGCGTGATGTACAGTATTGACGTTAATTATCCCTTCACCCTCACTATCGACGAATGGGGCGGTCCCGGCGGCAGGGCCCGGGGCAGTTTTTCCGGTGAACTTAAAGTGGAAGGGTCGAATTCGGTTATCACGATCCAGGACGGGAGATTTGATGCCGGGATCCAGTGAACCAGGTGAAACGGCGCCCGCCTGTAAAGAGGCAGGCGCCCGTAAGGGATTTAACGCCTGGTGTTTCTGGCTATGTCGACGAAGACGCTGATTTGTTCCGCGATAAAATAAAAAAGACCGAGCAGCAGGAAGCCCAGAATCGGTCCGAGGATGATCGCCGTCAGGCCGCCGGCGAACCCGCCGCCTCCCGCAATGGATGCAATGCCGGGAATGGCCATCGGAACTGCCCCCGCGATCCATATGGCGATGCATGCTGCAAGGCCGCCCAGGACATAGAAAACCGCCATGATCTCACCGATCATTTTCAGAAAAATTACGCATACCGGGATGACGACATAGTCGGCCGACTGCGGGAGGGTGTCGATATCCACCGACCTGTACCAGATAATGTTGATGACAATGTACACAAACGCAGCGAAAAGTATCTGGAGAAAAAGATTGGAGAAAAATATCTTTACATCAAAACCGAACGAAAGGGGGTACCAGAGCCTGTAGGAACCGAAGAGTAAGCCGATAAGGATGAGGCAGGCGATGAGCCTCAGGAGCCAGGTGAACACTTTCGTGAAGAATTTTCCCTGAGATATGAGAGTCAGAACAGGCTTGAGTAAGAGAAACCTTTCCATGCGTAACCTCCGGATGGCTATTATTATTTATCAAGGGAACAGATAGTAACGGGATAATAATATGAATAGCATATCGATTCATATGTCAAATGAAAAAATTCGAGTTATAGACCGGCTACTATAAAGACAATTATATAATTGTGTCAATATCCAAACGAATTGTTTCATTATTTTTTTTCTTTCCTCTTGACTTCCCGTACACCTGCTAAAAAATGATAATTCAAATAAGAGCCGCCCGCTGCGGCTCGTCGCCAGGAGAGGAGCTCATGCCGGTCAATCCCCTTATCAACTTGATGAATCCTTCCTCTATTGCTACCGTGGGCTCCGGGAACAATCCCGTAAAAATGGGAACCATGCATGCCCTGAGCATTTTAAAAGACGGATACCGGGGCACGTTCTATCCTGTTCATCCCAGGGAGGAAACGATCCTGGGACACCGGGCGTATCCGACCGTGGCAGACCTGCCCGAGGCGCCGGACCTTGCCTTCCTGATAGTGCCGGCGCCGGAAGTGGCGCATCTCCTGGAAGAGTTCGGCAAAAAGGGAACGAAGAGCGCCGTCATCATCACGGCCGGTTTCGGCGAGCTGGGAGAGGAGGGCCGGCGATTGCAGAAGAGGCTCATTGATATTTCCGCAGAGTACGGCATGCGCTTCCTCGGGCCCAATTGCATGGGAATCATCAATTCAGAGATATCACTGAACACCACCGTCATGCCCTATACCTACGCCCCCGGCTCGCTGGGGTTTGCTTCCCAGAGCGGCACCTACGTGACGCAGTCTATCATGTATCTCGGGAAAAAGGGGATCCGCTTCAGCAAGGCCATCAGCGTGGGCAACAGTGCCAATATCGACATCATCGATGCCCTGGAGTACCTGGGCGGAGACGAACAGACAAAAGCGATCTCCCTCTATATAGAAGGGCTCCGGGACGTGCCGCGCTTTATCGACGTTGCGCGGAAAATAACGCCGCACAAACCGGTGCTGGCCCAGTACGTGGGAGGCTCCGGGGCCGGCGCCCGGTCGAGCCTGAGCCATACCGGCTCCATGGCGGCGCCGGACCACCTGTACGAGGGTCTCTTCAGGCAGGCCGGCATCATCAGGGTCCATTCCATCGAGGAGCTCTATATCTACGGGAACATGCTGGCCCTCCAGCCGCCCCTCAAGGGAAAACGGATAGGGGTTTTTACCAATTCCGGCGGCCCGGGCTCGGCCATGGCCAATACGCTGGAACGGGGCGGCCTTGAGGTCCCGGAGTACTCGCAGGAGCTTCAGCGGGCCATGCGGCCCCTGATGCCGCCCCATGCGCCGAGCGGCAACCCCGTTGACATGACCTTCAGCATGGACATAGAAATTCTTTCAAGCAAGCTGCCGGAGATGGTCTTCGAGAGCGGCGAGGTGGACGGCATCGTGATACACGGCGTCATGCGCTCCGGCTATGTCAAGTCCTACTACAGCCATATCCGGGAATTCCTGAACGGAGCGCCGGTGGAGGCCCTGATGGCAAGCATGCCGGACTGCACCGGGAAAAACATTTCCCTCATGCGCTTCGGGAAACCCGTCGCCATATCCAGTTTTTTCGACCGTGACGACGATTACATGACTGCCTATGAGGACAACGGCATGCCGGTCTTCGATTCGCCGGAAAAGACCGCCGGTGCCATGGTGGCGATGCTGCGGCATAAGGAGATCCGGGAGCGGAGGCCCTGGAAGCCGCTGATGGTCCCGACGCCCCCGGCCGAAGCTTTGCGGATCATCAGGGAGGGCCTGGACCGGGGCCAGGGCAACCTGGACGAGCACGCTTCGAAGCTCTTCCTCAAATCATGGGGAATCCCCGTGACTGAGGAACTAATCGTAACATCCGAAGAGGAGGCGGTCGCGGCGGCTGATCGGGCAGGGTATCCCCTCGTCCTTAAGGCAAGCGCCGCCGACATCCTTCATAAGACGGGCAAGGGGCTCATCCACCTCAACCTGAAATCGGGGGACGAGGCCGCTGCCTCATTCCGGAAGATACAGGAGGCTGCGGGCGCGCCGGTGCCGGTCATTGCCTACCGGATGGTTAAGGGCGACCGGGAGCTGGTTGCCGGGGTGGTGCGCGCCGCGGGTTTCGTGCCGTCGGTCATGTTCGGCCTGGGGGGCATCTTCACCGAGGCCCTCGGTGACATGATGTTCCGTCCCGCGCCGTTGAGCGAAAACGATGCCGAGGAAATGATTAATGACATCAGGGCGCGGAAGATAATGGGACCTTTCCGGGGCATGCCGGCGGCAAACATGAAGTCACTGGCCCGCGTCCTTCACCGGCTGAGCCTGATACCCCTTGCGCACCCGGAGGTGGCTGAAATTGACATCAACCCCATCATTATCGAAGGATCGGAGCCGGTTGCGGTGGATGCCCTGGTGGTGTTTGGTAAAACTAAAAGTTAATAGTGATTTTAACGGTACAAATATTGACGATTGACCGGATTTTCAGTAATTTAGATTTAACTTAAGATTTGAGGTTTATCCATGCCGATCTACGAATTTACGTGCAGCGACTGCGGCGAGCAGTTTTCCGAAATACGCCGCATGGGAGAAGACAGGGGCGTTCCCTGTCCCCAGTGCAAGTCAATCAATACGAAGAAGATGATATCTACCTTCGCATCAATATCCAGCAGTTCCTCGCCCGGGTGCCCTTCGGTAAACCAGTGCGCCCATGCTCATGCCGGGGGCGGTTGAAAGCCTTCCCGTTAAGGCCGGTCCGGCCTTCTGCGAAGCACTCAACTTGTTTTAAAGGTCCTGAATCCATCCGTTGACGATGGAGTCCATTGTTTTCCTGCTGCCGGTTAGCCACCCGTTGACCCTGCCTGTCGAATCCCTGTTTCTGCGTTCCGGGTCGGAATCATAGAGCTGCCGGGCCGTGATGTCGCTGATGAAGATGACAAAGGCCATGTTCCGGTGCGACCTGGTGTAGAGATACCCTGCCAGGGCAAGGGCGTAATTGATGGTGCCGGTCTTGGCCCAGACATGGAATGCCGTGTTCGGGTCGCCGAAACGGTTCATGAGGGACCATTCCCAGCCGGATGCGGGGAGGAAGGATCGGAATTTTTTTCCCTGGTAATCCTGGGCGTCGGCGTAAATGAGGATCGCCATCATCTGTTCAGGGGTGACCCTGTTTTCTGTCGTCAGGCCGGAGCCGTTGACCAGACTGAAACCCTTCCAGTTTATCTTATCCATTTTTCCGGAAAAGTATGACGAAAGCTCCCGCGCGGCCCTGTCAAGCTTCATCGCCTCGCCGGATTCATCCTTTACGGCGGCGAGCATCATGAGTTCGGCCATGAGATTGATGCTGTAGGTGAGGGTGAGGTCAACGATATCGGCCAGCCGCTGTCCGCGGTGCGTGACGATGTCGCTTGCGCCGCGGGGCATCACGCCCGGCTCCGGCTGCCCCTGGATGGATATCCCGCGCATCCCGCAGAGCATGGCGAACATCTGTGCGGTATACAGGGCCGGTTTCTTCACCGGGAGCCGTTCGCTCCCGTCCCTGGTTTCGTCGGGTGACAGGAGCCACGACTCTGAGCCGCCAAGGTCCCGGTAGGTGAATTTTATGTTGTCCCTCAGTTTTTCCCTGGAGATGCCGGTCCTGTTCATGGGCAGGGTCGGCGTCAGGTATATCTCCAGTGCGTTCGTTTTTTTGTCGCGCTTCCATTCCGCGGTGATAGTGTTGTAATCAAGGGAGAGGGCGCTCACCCCGGAGTTGAAGGAGACATCGGCTTCCATTTCCGGGTCGATGCTGGAGGAGGCTGAAAGCCAGCTTTCGTCGTAATAGAAGCGCCCCGTGACAGCGGTGATACCTTTTTCCTTCATGCGGTCGATCATGCCCATCAGGTCGCTCACGGTGAGGAGGGGATCGCCGGTCCCTTTCAGGAACAGGTCGCCTTTCAGAACGCCGTTGCTGATGGATCCTTTGTATTTCAGAAACGTCTCGAACCGGTAATCGGGACCGAGGACGTTCAGGGCGAATACCGTGGCCGGGATCTTCGTCGTTGACGCCGGGATGAAGGGGAGTGCCCGGTTGTGGGAACGGACCACCGTATTCCTGTCCAGGTCGTAGAGCATGTAGCCGATGTTTTCCGGCGGGATTCCCTTCATGAGGGCGCGTTCCGATTCCGGCACAGGCTTTTCCGGCCCGAAAGACACATCCACGTCAACTGGCCTGGATCCGCACGATGGCATTATCAGCGCCACAAGCAGGGCAATGGCGGGAGCGGCGCCGGTCTTCAATGTTGATGGCACGATTTTCCTCCGGGTCATGGTTGTTTCGCATGCAGTATCACGCCGGGCGGGTAAGGGGGTCAATGATAATTGGGGTTGCATGCCGCAAAAAGTATTGACTTTGATTATTTCTTTCAGCAAAGTATAAGCATACACGGTCAGGTGCATTGTGAGGCAGTCGCTTCAGGAAAAAGCTTCGAGGCCTGCGGAACTTGGTTTAAGATTGTAAGTTTTTGACATCCTCGGCCTCTCAGCTCTTTTCCCTGAAGCGTGGAAAATCAGCGGTATGCATCAAAAAGAATACATATAATAATGACAGGCGGGCGATATAAACCGGCATGAAACACTACGATGACATAGAGGCGGATGACTGCTATGATATGGCGGTTGAGTGGATACGCCACGGGAACTACGACAAGGCGGTTCACTATTTCACCCGTGCCATAGAGCTGAACCAGTATTTCATCTATGCCTATATTGCCCTGGCCCGGACCTATGCCACGCAGAAGAAGTATTCCGATGCCGTGCATATCCTCAAAAAGGCCTCGCGCATGGACCCGGCTTTCGACCGCCTCCATTACCTGATGGCTAAATACTCCTACAAGAACGGCGACTACAAGAACGCCCTTATCTGCATCAGCCGGGCCATCGAGATGGACCCGAATGAATTATACGAAGAAGCCCGGTCTATCATCGAAGCGCTATACCGCCGCCGGTGATAAGGTGTCCGGTGTGTGAATGAATAATGGGCGCGGTAACTGACCATGTCTAAAACATAACAGTGGTCCCGAAAACCGCGTAGTGGAAGAGCGAGAAGGTGTATACCTTCGTGTTGTCCGCGCCCCCTTCCAGTATGCGGTACCCTACCTTGACCAGCACGTTCTTGTTGATATGGTACTGGAAGGCGAACAGGATATCCTCGGCGCGTCCCTGGGGTCCGACAAGCCAGTCGGCGTCCAGGAGAAAGCTGAACTTGGGGACAAACATCCACTGCAGCCGTATGGCTATGAGGGGCACGAACCCAAGGTCAGTCCTGGTTGTCCTGAAATTCATGCTGTCGAGCCTGATATAGGCGTCCCTGATCTTCAGGGTAAGGCCGATCCCGAACTCGATTATTTCATTTTTAACGATGTCATAGCGGTAGGTTAACCGCCAGGAGTTGAATTTAAAGGTCCCGGTAATAGGTACATAAGGATAGAAGATCCTGTTCTTGAAGAGAATGTACCGGGATGATGTACCCTCGTAGTCGATTTTAAGGGGAGCCGCCAGGAAATACAGTGAGTGTCGTTCCTTTATGGTCCAGCCCACCTTGGCCCGTATAAAATACCACGGTTCGTTGCCGAGGACCCCGGGCATGGAAAACTGGGTGCCGTAGTTTCCGGGAATCTTCACATCGTTCATCCCGGTAAAAACAGGGCCTGTTTCCAGGTCCAGAAAGGGGCCCGCCTGCAGCGGGACTGCCAGAAGAGTTATCGCTGTTACTATATAATATATAAGTTTTTTCATATGATTTCTCCATGTTCAGATCATTACATATAATATAGCTTCACTTGTGCTGATTGTCAACCCGGTTAACAATCAAAAGGTATCTGTTAACCGATAGAGAAAAAAATTTCTACAAAAGGAAAAATTTGTCCTATTTCCTTCTGGAATGACACTGCTATTAAAGAGAAGCATAATACAGCTCATCATGGAGGAATATGATGGATCGATTGGTTTTTACCTATGAGGCCGGCAAGGCGTATGTTGTCGAGATTCGGAAAAGTGCCCTTGATATATATAATTATTCTGTCCTGTTCCGGGAACTCATTAAAGCTATTTCGGATTCCGGGATGTCACAGGTTGTCCTGGACCTTAACCAGGTAAATGCCGTTGACTCGGTGGGGTTCGGCCTTCTTGCCAGGTTCAGGGACACGGCCCGGCAGCATGGCGTCAATGTCGCCGTGGTCTGCACCAACAGTAATATATTAAAAATCCTCGAATTGCTCAACATGGAAGAAGCCATCAGGACTCACGGCAGCGTTGACGAGGCCATGAATCATCTCGAGTAATACCATGCCTGAATATCGTGATGCCGCGGTATTATTATAGCTTGTACATCATCCCGCATACCAAAAAATTTCTTGCAAATTATGATCACCATCCCTTTTCATGGGGGAGGATTAGAGCGGCTCCATGGGCAGCTTCCGGCCGCGGCTATATTATGAAAAATACGGCACACTGGTTTGTCTACATGCTGGAATGCGAAAACGGCTCCTACTACACCGGGTCCACCGATGACCTGGAGCGCCGGTACGGGGAGCACCGGAAGGGCACGGCAAAGTCGAAGTATACCCGAAGCTTCAGGCCTGTCCGGATAGCACGATGCTGGACCCTGTCCGGTTCCCGGGGTGACGCCATGAGGGTCGAACGGCTGATCCAGGGCATGAACAGAACGGCCAAGAATGATGTCGTGGCGGATCCGGCCTCTCTGCGGCAGATAGTTATCGGCGCCTATGGAAAGGATTTCGGCATTGCCCCGTATCATCATGAGCCGCCTGATCAGGTCCCGGAATCCGGGCGGGATATCACCGGGTATGCTTCCCATGAGGGGGAGAGAAATATCAGCAATCCCTACCTCGAGGAGGTTCTCTCCCTCGCGGCACAGCACGGAACATTACAGCGCGAAGATCTCCTGGCCCTGCTGAATGAAGCGCGGCCTGATTTTGTCTGCCGTTATGCCTTTTCGATACCGACCAGTGACGTCATTGACGAGATTGCAGCCCGTTCTCCACTGGTTGAAATCGGCGCCGGCGGGGGATACTGGGCCCGGTGCCTCAGTGAGGCAGGCGCGGATATCATAGCCTATGACCTCAGGCCCCCCGGCGAGGAGGCCCCCTGGGACTGGCGGGAAGGGAACCAGTGGTTTGATGACACCTGGTTCCACGTACAGGAGGGAGATGAGTCGATGGCCGGCCGGTATCCGGAGCGGACGCTGTTTCTCTGCTGGCCGCCGATCTTCGATCCCATGGCGGTCAATGCCCTGCGCCTCTACCGGCAGGCCGGGGGAAAGACACTGATTTTCATCGGGAGCCGCGGCTCTTCAGCAGACGATGATTTTTTCAACGAGCTCGCCTCGATGAAACTGGTGCGGTCGGTCAAGCTCTGGTCCTGGCCGGGCATTGATGACTGGATGTGGATATATGAAATTAGCGCATGATCCCGCTCATCCCGCCTCGTATTTGCATCCATGCAAGACTCGGCTGACGGCGGTCTCCGTGCCGCCTGTTCGCGGGGACAGCTCCCGATCCTTGATAATAAACTGCTAACGGGTGGGGTCAGAGGTGAGGTCGAATATTATTTTGAAGGAAGGACAATATGATTATAGAACAGATTTTAGTGACACAGATGGCGGTGTTCTGCTACCTGGTGGCGGACGAGAAGACTAAGGAAGGGGTCCTCATCGATCCGGCGGGGGACCACGGGGCCATCGAAAGCGCTGTCGCCAAGCACGGCATCACCATCAGGTACATCATCAATACCCATGGCCATTTTGACCATACCTCGGGAAACGATTATTGGATGAAAAAGACCGGCGCGTCCCTGCTGATCCACGAGGCGGACGCGCGGAAGCTTGGCAGCCTGACGAGCAGGTTTTTTTCCCGCACCATCGGCGGGAAGACTTCGCCGCCGCCGCAAATGACACTCAAGGACGGTGACGTGATCCATGTCGGCACGGGTCAGCTCCGGGTAATCGAAACGCCGGGCCATTCGGGAGGAAGCATCTGCCTCTACATGCCGGGGCACATTTTTACCGGAGACACCCTTTTCACGGAGGGAATGGGGCGCACCGACCTGCCCGACGGTTCCATGAAAAAGATCATGGATTCCATCCGGAACAAGATACTTACCCTGCCTGACAATACGGTGATCTGGCCGGGGCACCATTACGGCAGGTATCCCACCTCGACCGTGAGGGAACAGAAGCAGTATTATCGTTAGTTTTTTTAAAGATCAATAATATGTGAGGCGTCCCTGCCCTTTGAAGGGGGAAAGAAGAAATAATAAAAATTAAAAAATATATTTAAGCCACTGTTATAAGAAATTACTTCGAAATCTGCTTCTGGGCGTTTTCCAGCATCAGTTCCGCCCGCATCTTCTCGTAGAATGAATAGGTGGTGTAATACTTGAAATACTTGTGCTGAAGGCTCGAAAGGTCGATGGCGGTTATGAAGGGGCGGTACTCCTTCCCTTCCGCGGCGGCGGCATTGAGGCTTTTCGCCAGGTCAACCATCGAATTTTTGGTGAAGGTGGGTGACTTCCACCCATCGGGAAGGGTTATGCAGTAGAGTATCTCACGGGTCTGGCTGAAAGAGATAGACAGGGTGCATGGCTGGATCTTTTTCTGTATATCATCTATCCTGATGGAATGCTCGGGGTCGATCCTGCTTGCCGAGTAGTTCATGTACAGGTCTTTCTTCATCTGGAATATTTCGACCGGGTTGCCTGTTTTCGCCAGGGGTGACGCAGGGTTGCTGCCGATTATCTGGGCAACCGTGTTTTTCGCAAACAGGAAGAGCCTGGTCAGGTAGTCGAAGAGGAGGTCCGCCGGTTTGCGGAAATAGAAGAATGACCCGCTCTCGTCGAAGAGGTAGAAGTAACTGTATTTCCTGTCGCTGTCGAAATATATCTGTATGGTTTCGGGCTTGAAATTTTCCACCATGGTCCGGAGCAAGTTCAGCTCCTTGATGGATGAGTCGACCTTGAGTATGTTTTTCACCCCGTAGTTAAAGGAGAGGCTGAGCATCATCTTCATTTCCGATTCGCAGAGGAGCGTGTCTATCACGGTAACGCCGCCGGCCTTCTTGCTGTAAAAAATGAGGTACTGGTTGCCCATCATGGTGATGTAGCTTTTTTTCGCCTCCGGATCGCCGCTGATGAAAAACGTGTACAGGTCCCTGATGAACGTTTTCAGCCTCATGAATTCCTTGGTTGCGCCGTAGGGGAGGGACGACACCACGTTGAGGGAACTTTCGAAATCGCTCCTGGTGGTGAGGCCGCCGTTCAGTATCCGCGCCAGTACCGGGATGAGGTCCATCTCGCTTTTTAACACTTCAAACTTGGTCGATCCCCAGCTGTCATGATAGAGGAAGAAGAACTCGTCTATCTTGCGCGAATACTTCGAATAAAGGTTGAAGATGATGTAGCTCATGACCGGGAAGGGGTCCCTGAGATAATCCTCCTGGAAGGCAATCATTTTCTTGAACATGAAATTGGATGAAATATCTGATATCAGGTCCCGGAGGAAGCTGGTTTCCAGGCTGTGAAGGCCCGTGTCGATCTCGAGGCGGGTGTAGTCCTTCTTGAACAGGCCGTTCAGGCTGATCCATACCGATAGCCCCAGGAGGGTCTTGTCCTTGTGGAGGATGACGATCTGCGGGGTGTTGTCGACGATGAGCCGCTTTGACAGGAACCAGGTCTCGTTCCCCTTCTGGTCCCTCATGTATTCGATTTTGAGCAGCTTTTCGGGCGGATAGTTCTTGAAGCTCAGGGTGTTGTCGATCTTGTTGTCCGCCACCTGGAAGTGCGTGTAGATCTTCCGGCTTATGGCCTTGATCTCCTCGTCGGTAAAGCTGTGCTTGACCTTGTGCGTTTCCATGCTGCCCAGGATGCGCCGGTACTCCTGGAGAACGAACTTCTTTGCGTTGTTCAGGAGCTTGCTGACCGGCTCGATGCTCCAGTTGTGGAAATTATCCATATCCCGTATCTTGACGGCGGCCCAGCCCCACTTCTTGACGTACTCGATCATGACGCGCGCCTTGTCCGGGTTGTATCCTTCGTCGTTTTTGCTGGAACTGAACCGTGATAGCATCGGCTCCACCTTGAGGTAGAAGGACGTCTTCAGGACGTCGAGGGTGTCCCTGTCCTTGACCACGGTGCCGTAATAATCGTACACGTAATTGAACATGATGACATAGGCGTCGATATGGTCCGGCGACAGGTTGCCCTCGTGGATGTTCTTCTTGATTATATTGCAGATGAAGGGATTGTCCATGTAGTTGTTGATGTACCTGGCCAGGAGTCCCAGCTTGATGATCGACTTGAAGGGGTTGCCGAGGGACTTCAGTATCTGGAACAGGCCGGCGGCAAGGAAGTCCTCCTGCTTGATGCTGTAAATGTTGCCGATGTCGACAAACTGTTCGGCGAGCTCTGACTTGCCGGCAACGGCGAGCCACCCCTGGTAGGTTTTATTATCCGCGTTTTCCGGCACGACCCACCAGAAGGGGATTTTGCCGTTCAGGACGATGGAGCTCCGGAGGAACTCCTCCTTCAGCAGCTCCCCGATGGATGATCCGGAGAACTGCTCTTCATCGGCGAAAACATTGTTCCGTATGCGGCTGATTTCGTTCAGGTAAAAGTGAACTTCAATGTTGAACTTGTCGAAGACCCAGCTTTCAATGGTCCGGAGCTTGGTCTTGTACAGGTTGATGACCTCCCGGTCATAATGACCGTCCTGGTAGCAGAGCCAGAAGTCGAAATCGGACTGCTTGGTATACGCGATGGTGCCGCAGCTCCCGATGAGGGCGATCATCTGGAGAAAGGGATCGTTGACCTTGCCGCGCACTATGCCCGCCTCGGGGAAGCGCTTGGAAATGAATTCGATAAGCCGGGGGGACGGGGAGAATTCATGGACACCGTGGGGGAGGCGGGCCGCCGGCACGTGTCCCGGCAGGCCGGGAGTGTTCACATGGAGCAGGTATGCGATGAATTCCAGGAGATTGACCAGCTGCGGGTCCGACAGCGACCGCTGGAGATTGCCTAGCTTGAGCTCGTTGTATTTCTGGAATTTCTGTTGATAGGTTTTTATTCTGCTTATTATATCCGGGTTTGCTTCCATGACCAATTTGCTATTTTTTTGTATATAAAAATAAAAATACAATCTGCCATTACCAGGCACATTGCTTGAGACGATGATGTATTACAGTCAAAAACCCGCATGCCGGAGCAGGGGCTGGATAAATAACATTAAAACTACTTAGCTAAAAAGCAAGTAAGAATTATGGATTTTGGCGTATTATTTGAAAATAGTTCACGCAGATGTACAATAATTGCCGATTATATATAGCGAGAGGCAGCCATACTCGGGAACAAGGAGACAGATATGCAGGAATTGATCAATGAATCCATCATGACCATGGTGAACGATGGCACGCTCAGCATTGAACGGGTAAAAAGCCTTATATACGTTAAAAGCTTCATAGACCGTATTGCAACAAAGACTTATATCGAGGAAGAATCGGCCTGTGAACTGGAGAAGAAGTATGGCGTCCGTCCCAATATCATCACCTGGGGAGATTATTTCCAGACTGAAATAGCGACCTCCCTCGCGGTCCTTTCCGATGAGGAGTTTGAGAGGGCCGTGACAACGCTGAAGTTCGATATGGTTGCGAGCTGGTTCATTTTCTGTGAAAAGGGCGATGACTTTTTTAAATGGGTCGATGCCACCCATGAGGCCATCATACAGGCCAAGGATTCAGGCTACACCGAAGAGGAAGAGGAGATCCTGCATCTGAAAATTTTGAAGGATTATTACGAGAACCTCGGCCTCGTGAACAACTTTACCGATGCCGAGATGCAGTGGTTTACCGGGTTCCAGGAAGCGAAGGTGGTGTAAACGATCCTATTAACCGTCACCCCCCACTGTTATACGGGGTGTCTACATGCTGGATAAACCGGATTCGTCCGGTTTTTTCATTTTGGCGAGATAGATAGAATAGACTTTGTGAAATAACATGACACCCAGAATGGTGCCGAGGATGTTGCATAGAAGGTCGGTCAGTGAAGATGTCCTGGCCGGCATCCAGACCTGGATCAGTTCGATGGTGAAACTGATCGAGGAGCCGATCAGTACCGTCACCATATCGTATAACCTGCCTGTTTTTCCATAATATGATATGAGAAGTGCGAGAAGGAAAAATCCGAGAGGGATGAAGCCCAGGATGTTTAGAATAATGTCAATATAAAATACCGGGTTTTCCCAAAAGTGCATCCAAGGAAGCGAGAGAATTGATTTTTTTAATGTGTAAATGTGTCCCGGAATTATAAGGTTTCCTTTTTTTGAGGCGATATTTTGAATAAATAAACCGTCTACTTCATCCATGGGATACAGCGCCTCAATTCCTCTTTCCTTGGAAAGTGTCTTGTAATCGTGTTGTGTCCAGGCCAGGTAGTGGCGCATGGCATCCATAGAATTAAACGAGCTATTATATAGGGCAAGTCCGAACATTTCCCCGATCCATGGTGTATTTAACCTGGGCTCGTTGCCGAGTATTATGCGATAGCCGGAAGTTTTCTCGTTGCCGACTCGTATGCAAAAACCGGGAAATGTTTTCAATTCCAGACCATCAATAAAGACAGAAGCCCCCTTTGAGTCCATTGATATCATGACATGATGTATTTTATCTGATATAAGAACTTCTCTGGTTTCGACTTCGTGATAATTGTAGGTGCCATTCTGCAAGGGAATTCTGCGTCGTAATAGTAAATATGATTTCCATTTGGCTACGGTCAACAGCTCCGGTTCAAAATCATCATAGATGCAAAGAATGTAGGCAAACTTGTTGCCTATGGTGGGATACGGTTTTACAATGCATTCAATGCTCAATGGACTAGCGTCCTCCAGAAACGATACTATTCCTGGAAGAGCATTGTGTGTGTTTTCATAGATAAGGCACTTGTCATGTATCATGATGCCATTATTATTGAGAACTCTGGAAACCGCATTTAAAGGTTTGAATTGAAATGGATACAGGCCGGCAATTAATAATATGGCAATAACTAATCCAGTGATTATTGACAATATCATTTTATTGATTATTACGATGTTAGGGGATGTACAATAATAATCAAGGAACGAATTTAGTGAGTATTTTTTATACGTATACATTAAGATAATTTCAATGTCATGTTAATAACAAGAATATCTTCATGGAGAATAATTCCTGCTTTATACAGAAAATCCTTTCGGGGGATATAATCGTACGAACAAATTTAAGGAGATTTTTTATAGCTCGGCAGAAATACCTATTGACACACGATTTCTCCAGTACCCGCTATTGGCGTTATAATATCCGCCATTATAAATTACCCAATTATTACCTACCCGCAAGCCGTTTACCTCGGTGTTGTTCCAGGTGAAGTCATAAGTCAGGAATGCAGAAAAATGCTCAACAAATTGATATGCCCCTGACAGGGTAATGCCAAAAAGCCTGTTGGTAGTATGATTCGTATAACTCACGCCCTGTCCGTAAAAAATTGAAGAAGTCAGTAAAAATCGCGGAAACAGCTGTCGTATTAGGTTCCCATTGATTTGCCAGTTATCAAGTGCATCACGGCTATTTGTCATAATCGAGGTCTGATAGGTGAAGGTCAGCGATGCGTTTGTTCTTTGATCGACATCGTTGACAAGCGAAAACATGATAAACGGTCTGACATGATACTCTTCTATTCCGCGGATCAATGTTGTCAAATCATAATTGATCCGATCTTGAGATGGAAAAATTATATCGGGGGCAACCCTGAGTTCGGCATACAGTTGTGTTGTAATATTATATCGATGTCCGACACCCGGTCTGTGGATTTGTGATACACCTCCGGGAACCTGCTTAATCCATTCATAGGCATAATAAATAAATGTTATATTTGATGAGTCCCAATGGATTTCATTTTGAAACCGAGCTATATGAACGAGTGACGAGTCGAGATTTCGAAGATTGTTTATCCCTACAAGGTATTCATAGAACCGGTCCTGATACGTATGGGTGTAAAAATATTTACTGTATTGGTTATTATAGAGGATGTTGATGCTGAAATGGGTTGTTATGTCAAAAGTACCGGTAAAGTTGAAACTGTTGCGGTAATACTTCATCCTCCCATGGGTACTCCCGAACAAAACTTCATATTGAACTGGCTCAGGATAATTATTGAATACATCGTTAACATGAAAAGTAACGTTATCTGTTAATGAAAGGATGTAGTTTAATGCTGCATCCTGGGCATTATTTGTAAGCCCGAAATTAATGCTGTATATCTGCTGGATGACATGGCCTATGATATCCAGTGTCTGGGTTCTGCCTTCGTGGTGGACTCCCAGGCCGAACATGAATTCGCTTATGAAATCGTACCTTTTGTCATATGCGGTTGACGCAATATTATCATCAAAGGTTTCCCGTATGCGTCCTTGTAACAATAATTCCCAGCTAAAGGAAATTCCGATAACTGAGAATAACAGGATTATTGTTAAACAGATGACTGATTTATAATTCTTAAACATAGTTATCTTATTTGCACTGTGAAAACGGGAGTGCATTTAGATCGAATACATTTTATAAAATGCATAACCAGGAGGATATGTGTTACATTGCCATGCTGTCATACGTCAAGTATGGCATGACCCATACAGAATATTATCGGCCATGCCCCATGAGCATGACAAAGATTGTCTTAAAAAATATCCCGATATCGAGTTTTAACGACCAGCTGTCAATATATTCCAGGTCGAGATCCATCCATTGATCAAAACTCAGATCGTTGCGGTTCGGCTGTATCTGCCAGATGCAGGTTATGCCGGGCTTCATGGACAGGCGCCTTCTGTGCCAGATGTTATACTGGGCGACTTCCGAACCGAGTGGCGGTCGTGGGCCGATAAGACTCATTTCTCCTTTGAATATGTTTAAAAGCTGCGGCAGCTCATCAAGACTTGTCTTGCGGAGGAATGTGCCAATTACCGGGATGATGCGCGGGTCCTTTCTTATCTTGAACGCAGGGCCGTCTGCTTCATTTAGGGTCTTTAATTCTTCGAGCTTTTTCTCGGCGTCTCTTATCATGGTCCGGAACTTGTACACATAAAACTTTCTGCCATTTAATCCGACACGTTCCTGCTTGAATAAAACGGGGCCTTTGGATGAAATTCTAATCATTAACGTTATCATTAATAATACCGGCGATAATACTAATAACGATATTCCGGATATCAAATAATCGGCAAAAAGTTTTATCAGCAGATCACGATGCCTGTTACTCGTTGTGCTAAGTATCATTGACGGGATACCATTCAATTCATCAAAATAAACCTGCGCCACCCTGGGTTCATAGAAGAGGGAATGAATTTGCCAGTCCGGAAAAATCCTCACCCTGATCCCCATCAGTTCAATGAGCTGTATATAGGCTTCGATATTCTCTATCTGGTACATGGGCATGGCGAAAATAACTTCATCGACAACATTGGATATGATCATATTCTGGATATCATCAACGGTACCAACAATCCTGACATCATCCTTTACCTTTTTCCCGACTCTTTCTTTCTTGATGTCCAGGCAACCAATGATATTATACTGCCCCTTCATGGAATTGATGAGATTGATGGCGCCTACTGCTCTTTCTTTGCTGCCGATAATCAGCAGGTTGCATTTGTTGTAGTCGGATTGTTCTGACTTTTTATTTGACCAGATTATTATTGTTTTGCTGATTATCAGAACACCAATATTTATGATATAAAAAAAACCTAAGAATAAGCGGCTTACATCACGGATATTCAGTAAAAAAAGGAGCAAGACTAGTATTATTATTCCGGCGGAAACAACTTTGATAATATTGCTATAGAGTGTGGTTAATTTTTGTGATGTCGGAGTATCCGTATTTATTAAAATAAAAAGGATGAACCATATTATAATAACAAAAAGACCTATTATAACATAATTGGGCGTGGAACTCATCCCGGAGTATTTTAGTGGAAGGATATAAGCTTTTATATGATATGCGCCAATATATGCAAGGAGTGTCAATATGACATCAAGGAATCTGTTAAGCTGAACGATTAGTTGTCTTTTTTGTAATTTGCCAATTAACAAGCCTTTCTCCATCCGGGAATGAATTATAATTATTTATCTATATGGAAATAATTAGAGAAGTGTTTATGTTTTATAAAAAAATGAAGCTCCCAAACATCAAGCTTTACATTAATAGAACATCAAGAACAATTTACCAATTTTTAGTCAATAAAAAAACATTGGGGATCGGATGACAATTTCTTGTTAAAATTATAAACAATTATATGTCTTTATTGATTTTCGGCAGGAATTGCATGAAATTTGCCCTCATGAAATGGGAGGAAAAATGGGGGGCAGGCCAATATAAGACTTATAAGATTAGGTTTATTAAATCTGCAATACTCTTATTCTTTCGAAGGGCTGGGTACGGGTAATTCTTGTGTTTCGTTAATTTTGAGTACTATCAATCTGGTTATTACTCCAAGGTAGATCCAGAAAACAAAGTGAAATTGCCAGAGGAATACAATGTAATTAATTATATTAAATATGATGAATCCCGATAGCAGGTGAATTATCAGCTTGTCTTTGAATATTTCCCTTCCATAAAGCATAATCGGTTTTCTAATAACTTCGATCATTAGAAATATCCAGCAAAATAATCCAATTAATCCAAACTGATATGCATAACCCAGGTATAAGTTGTCAATAGTATTGGCATATCCTCCTGTGCGTCCGTCGTGATAATCGCGCAGGAGTTCCGGAGCAGGCTGGAGACCAAAACCGAATAACGGTCGTTGTTTCACGATTTCAATGTAAAAATCGATCTGTCTTTGTCGTTCCGTTGTTGATGATATTAGTACTGCATCAGTGGCGGTCAGGGGATTCAATTCCCGTATATATACCAGAATTTTTTCATAGAAGATGATGACAAACGGTATTGATGCGATGAGCATTAATATTATTTTTTTTCTTTCAACGAATATAAAATAAATCGAAATTACAATGAATGCACCTATCTGGGCACCCCTTGATTGTGTCATTAAAATTGTGGTTCCTAAAGCAACAAAGGCAATGATAAATTTGGCAATGTGCTCGTAGTATTTATATAAAACGAGAGGGAGAATCAATGCAAAATAGGTGCCGAAGGATATGGGATGTCCAAAAGGACCTTTTACTCTAATACTGCTGTCTCGCATTACTGCTTCCAGCGTGGATTCATCCATATATGTTCCAAATATTGTATAAAAATTGTATTCAAAAATTCCCTCATATATGCCAATGAAACATAAAATGAATGCTGCATAGCAAAGCGCGGTTATAAGCATTTCAATGTCTTCACGTGTCTTAAAACCATTGTATACTACAACTGATAATATGAGAAATTCGACAATGAAAGATATGCAGTAGAATATAGATGCTCCTTTTGCATCGGATAAGATTGATGATATAAACATTGACATGATAATAAAGAATAACGGCAGATTGAAAATCCTCGTCTCTATGAAATTCAAATAGTATTTTATAAATAATCTGTTTCTGATGAGATATATTATTAAAAGCAGAGTTAATAGTCGATGCGCCCTTAGCACGGGAAGACCCATGGGCAGGTTCACTCCCCATAAGCCGGGTAGAAGTGGATAGATAAAGAAAAAGGCAAGGAAAAATTTTTTTTCATCGATTTTATCAAAAAAATAAAACATTACTGCAAACAAAAACATTGCAATGCTTAAAAGGCCAGCTATTTTCATTTTCACCATGGCAATGGAGGTAAAAATATAAGCAATGAAGGCTATAATAAGTACTTTAAGCAGTATGTTGATATATTTATTTCCAGTCATTTAAAACCTTATATCTGTTACGCCTTATAACAGAAGTTTCTATTTATCCGGAGATTGAATTGTGCAGGTATTGGAATGGACAGATCGGTTATCAATCCAGTTCTTATACGCTGCATCCCGTGTGCTTCACTTTATATAGAGCAATTGATTAGATTTTCTATTATTGATAGACGAGTTATTCCATGATTATCTAAAGTGTCTACCATTGATGTATCATGTCAGATCACTCTTGTAAATGGTGCATAGTATTCTAAAATCTGGTAATTAGTATCAAATTCTATTATACAACCAATTAGGTATCGGGAATGTCCTGTTATTTAGGATGCATCCCAAAATTGTTGCCTTGTTTGTCTTCAGATTATGCAAAACGCTCCTTGTTGATTGAATATGGTCCTTACCTTCATTAATAACCAGAACAACACCATCAACACATGATGAGAGAAGTGCAATGTCAGGTATTTTTTCCATATATGTGCAATCAAGAAAAACCACATCGAATTTATTCTTCAGCTTCTTTATGATGGGCAGAACTTTGGTTTCATTTATCAATGCCGTCGTCCCGGTTGATTTTGTACCGGTTTGCATTACTTTTAAATTTGTATCAAGTGTATATACCGCTTCATCGATATTCATTTTAGCGTCTTCCAGCATGTTTACTAATCCTGGCATTTCATCAATTTTTAACATTGTCTGGAGTGATGGCTTCGTAAGATTGGCATCGATGAGCAACGTGTTGAGCCCCATATTGTGGGAAAGGCATTGACTGAGATTGAAAGCAATGGCGGAGTTAACTTTACTGATGTTAACTGATAGAAACATTATCATTTTCATATTCTGCACCTTCATGTAAATGAAGATCTGATCGGCAAGTTCATTATAGAATTCCACATATAACGATCTACTGTTGATATCTGTTATTAACTGACGGTCCAGCAATTTTTTTTGGGGAATGGTGCCGAGCGAAGGAACTCCTAAATGCTGGACAATATCATCGGGTGATTTAAATGTCTGATCAAGAAAATCAAATATATATGCTATTGCAAGTCCGACAAACACACTGGTCATAAAACCGATAAACATCAATATTGTTTTTGATCTTCCAATCGGACGGTAATCTGTTGAAGCCTGTTCGATTATTTTTACACTGGCCGTACCGATTGACTCAAGATCGGATAATTCTTTACCTGTAAGATTTTCAGTCATTTTGTAAATATTATCCTGCAGTTGTTGAACTGTTGGATGAAGTTCGCCGTATTTAAGTGTCAGTTCAGCAAGCTGCTGCTGAAGGTCATAAATTGTAAACGACCGGCTGGTAACATTAGCTATTTCAATGGCTTTGTCTGAATCGTAATCCCGTACCGTTATTTCAAATAAGTCGGTATTTGGCTGGAGGTTGGTGCTAATATTATCTTTTAGATTGTTCATCGCCTTCCATAATAAATATTTTTCTTTTTCCTGGGGTGATAGTTTACTGATATAATTCTGCTCATTTTTAACCAGCAGATCCAGCAGGTATAACTTTAATGGATGACAGTAGTTCTTCTCATAATCCAGGGGTCGTTTTTCGAGTCCAAGCGCTTTCACAGCCCGCTTAATGACGGGATTTGATTTTACTATCGCCATTTGCGTCAAATGTATCCTCCAGCCGCCGATTCCCTCATAGGTCGGAGCCGTAACATGACTTATCCCCTTTATCTGCATGAGGACTCTTGCTTCATATTGCGGGGTCTGAAAAAGCAATCCAACATAAACACCAGTGCATATCAATGCAATGCTGATTATTATTACAAGCTTTTGTCTGAAGAGAGGGCGTAAAAGGTCGCGAATCGTCAGGTTGATCGTATTAGTTTTTGTCATGGCGTATCCTTTTGTCAATTTAATAATTAAATATGAGCAATAATTAAATTGATCTATTGGTATCTGTAAAATTTATTTAATGAGAGACATAAAAAAATGATATATCTATCTTCAGAAAAAACATATGTAAGATAAAACTATTATTTGATATGTCTATATAAATAAATTTTGAATCTTGAAAAGGATGAATTTGTTGTCTATCGTTGTTAGTAATACTGAAACGCTATTCTAATAACCTTTATATATATGATAATAAATCATTGTTTTGAGAATTATGATAATTTCAATAAAAAAATTAGGTGACTGTTAAAAGAAACCTTCTGATACTACTAAAATGTCGCCTGGCAGTAACATGATATCTTCCTTCGCGTCGCCATCAATTGCTTTTCTAAGATTGATCTTTATGCTTTGATACCCAGGTTTATCCGGATAGGGTCTGAGGAGTTTAACGCGGCTTTTTGAACCAAAACGGGTAAACCCTCCGGCAATTGATATGGCTTTAAGGACAGTTGTGTTTTCCTGTAATTGGTAGGTTCCGGGACGAATCACCTCCCCTGAGACGGTAAAATTTCTGCTCCGTGACTCAATGAGGGAAACGACGACAACCGGATATTTAAGATAACCGCTTGCGAGTCGCATTTGAATGTTCTTTTGGATTTCGGTTATGGTTTTACCTTTAACCTGGACACTACCGATATACGCCACAGATATTTCCCCTCCAGGGTTAACCGTCGACCTGTCGGTTATTTCCTCTGGTTTTAATATTCTCACTTCAATTATATCTCCAACGCCCGCCCTATATTCTTCGTTATTTGCAGAAAGTAGTACTGGTAAAAGAAAGAATAAAAAAGAGAATGGATAAAATATAACGAATTTTGTTCACTTCCAGACCTCCGTTAAGAATACAGATTTAAACTAATACTGTTTTGCGGAGAATACTATAACATATGAAAATGTGTCGTTCAATAACAACAAAAAAATGTTTCACAATAAAAAAATATAAGAGGTGTTTCGTGCTAAAGAATGTTTAAAATCGAAGAAAAAAGTGAAAGATATTTGACACTTTTAACGGTATTTATAGAAGTTACTATTCAAAGTAAATTAATGCATAGATAGTCATTGATATACATATGCCATTCAATTCATAGTATTAAAATAAATATATATAAATTAATACATCAACGGTGTCTGGATATGCATGAAATTTATTCGGGTGTTTTTTATATAATTTATTAATTAAAAAAATAGAAATCTATCTTCTTTAAATCTTAAAGACATTTGTTCATTCTTGCTTGGAGAAAATTGAAAAGTAAATAATTTATTTTTATGGATAAGGTAATGGACTCGAAAAAATTTAGATTCGCCCTGGTCGGATGCGGCAGAATCGTAAAAAAACATGTTGATGCTATCAATAACATAGAAGAAGCGGAACTGGTTGCAGTTTGCGATATTGACATGAAAAAAGCGGAAGCAATCGGTAAACAATACAATGTGCCATACTACAATACATATGACGAAATGTTTAAAAAGGAAGAAGTTGATATTGTCAATATATTAACGCCCAGCGGACTGCACCCAGATCATACGATCGATATCGTGAAAAAATATAAAAAGCATATCGTATGTGAAAAGCCGATGGCATTGACCCTCGAGGATGCTGACAGCATGATAGAAACCTGTGATGAGAATGGCTGCAGGCTTTTCATCGTAAAGCAAAACAGGTACAATTTGCCAGTCCAGAAACTGAGAGAAGCCGTTGAAGGTGGACATCTGGGTAAACTCATAATGGGCACGGTGCGGGTGAGATGGTGCAGGGATCAGCGTTACTATGACCAGGACGCGTGGCGCGGGACCTGGCATCTGGACGGGGGTGTTATAACCAACCAGGCGTCGCATCATATTGACCTGCTGGAATGGATGATGGGAGAACCGGTGTCGGTAATCGGCAAGACAAAAACTTATCTCGTCGATATAGAGGCTGATGACACGGCGGTCGCTATCATAACATTTAAAAATGGCGCCATGGGCGTTATAGAAGCTACTACGGCGGTTCGGCCGAAGGACCTTGAGGGATCCCTGTCGATAATGGGCGAAAAGGGAACCGTGGTCATCGGCGGGTTTGCAGTTAATAAAATGACCACGTGGAATATAACGGACCAGTCAAAGGAAGATCAGGAGCGGATATTGCAGGAGTATGCTGAAGAGCCGCCCAACGTGTACGGATTCGGCCATGTTCGGTATCTCGAGCATGTGATAGATTGCATAAAAAACAACAAGAAGGCCCTGGTTGATGGGATCGAAGGCAGAAGGTCGCTGGAGCTTATCAATGCCATATATGAATCGGCCGAGACAGGCAAGGAAGTGTTTCTGAGATTCCAGCCGAAAAGGGCGAAGCTGGGAAGGAAAAGTGAAAAAAAGTAAGATTTATAAGAATGTTAAAATCGGAAAGGATGTAGTAATCGAAGAATTCTGCATTATCGGGAAGCCGCCGCGGGGTAAAAAGAACGGCGAGCTGCTAACTGTAATCGGAGACAATTCCATCATCAGGTCCCACGCGGTCATTTACGCTGGGAACGTGATCGGGAACAATTTCCAGTGCGGGCATCATATTGTCATGAGGGAAGAAAACAGCATAGGAAGCAGTGTCAGCATCGGCTCCTGCACTGACATAGAGCATCATGTAGCCATAGAGGACGGCGTGAGGATCCACTCCAATGTGTTCGTGCCCGAATACACGACCTTGGAAAAGGGTTCCTGGATCGGTCCCAATGTCGTTTTCACCAACGCCAGATATCCAAACTCCAAACACGCGAAGAATCAATTAAAAGGAGCGCTGGTAAAGGAACGTGCGAAAATAGGCGCCAATACAACCATCCTGCCCGGCGTAACCATAGGTGAAAACAGCCTGATCGGGGCCGGCAGCGTTGTTGCTAAAGAGGTAGCTGATGGAACGGTTGTAGCCGGAAACCCGGCAAAGAAGATAGGGAAAGTGTCGGATATAAAAGACTACGAGACCCATTAAGAGGCTGTTTTATTAAAAGAAGATGAACACCGCCGTGGAATTGCCGGCATAGGCGCGGAAGATCCGCGCAGAAATTTTATTGATTTTTAGGAGTGCAATCGTGAATGTTTCATTTTCAGATTTATATGCCACAAACCATATGGTCGAGGAAGATTTCATTAACAGGCTGAGGGAATTGATACGTGGTTCGAAATTCATCGGCGGTGAGGAATTGGAAAATTTCGAGAAAGAATATGCCGATTACGCAAAGACCAGGTTCTGCTCCGGCTGCGCAAATGGCACAGATGCACTCCTCGTGGCCCTGAAAAGCCTGGGAATAGGCCATGGCGATGTCGTCCTGACCGTGCCGAACACGTTCATAGCAACGACCGAGGCAATCAACTACTCCGGCGCCACTCCTGATTTTGTCGATGTCGAGGAAGACTACTTCACGATGGACCCCGTTAAGCTGGAGGAGTACCTGAAGAGTGACAAGGGAAAGCGCGTAAAGGCAATCATCCCGGTGCACCTGTACGGCCAGATGGCGGACATGAAACGAATTAAAGCCGTTGCTGATGGATACGGCCTGAAGATAGTCGAGGATTCGGCACAGGCCCACGGCGCCAGCGTCGAAGGGAAGTCCCCCGGCAACTGGGGTGATTACGCCACGTTCTCGTTTTTCCCGGGTAAAAATCTCGGCGCCTTCGGCGACGCCGGAGCGGTCGTTACCAACGACGAGAAGCTGCATATCATTGCAAAACGGATAATTAATCACGGAAGAATAAAAGAAAAATATACCCACGAGATCGTCGGCACGAACGCTCGCCTCGACAACATACAGGCGGCCATACTGAGGATGAAACTGCGCCACCTTGAAGCTTTGACCGGGAGCAGGATTGATGTCGGGAAACGATATACCGACAGGCTTAAGGGCATTAATTCTATAACAGTGCCGAAGGTCAGGGAAAGCGCGGTCCATGTGTACCACCTGTATGTCATCCGGGTAGCGGAACGGGACAAGGTCCTTGAATCGCTGAAAGTGGAAAACATTACCGCCGGAGTCCATTACCCGATACCGCTGCACTTGCAGCCCGCGTACAGGTATTTGAACATGGTTGAGGGTTCTTTCCCCGTGGCTGAAAAATTATCACGGGAGGTACTGAGCCTGCCCATATGGCCCCAGATGGAAAAAGAGAAAGTGGAATACGTTGCCGATGTCCTGAGCAGGATTTGCCGCTGATACTCGTAACGCAATGCATGACAGAATCACCATACGGATTCCCAATAATAACATACCTGAAAGAAAATATGCAATTCACGTATTATTCGAGGAACTACTCGGGCTTAAATTGCGGGTCATTGCTGCTGATCTCCCCGATTATGTGATATCCGCCGGTGGTTCGGGGCGCATAGTAATACAGGACGCCTTTTTCGGCAGGTACAGAAAGGACCAGTCCTATCTATGCCGAGAGGCCTTGCCCGGCAGCGTCATCTTTGCGTCCAATGACTTTATGTCTGAGAAGGACATTCCCGTCATTTACGGGAATGATGAAATAACGGTTAAAGGGAAATCAATCCACTGCGGCATTGATGTTGTCGCATCCGCGTTTTTCATGCTCGCACGCTGGGAAGAACATATCTCGGAGGAGCTGGATGAGCATGGAAGGTTTCCCACCGCAACCGGGATAGCGCATCAATACGGCTTCGTGCAGCGTCCGGTTGTCAACGAGTATGCGGAGATGCTCTGGATCATGCTGGTCTCCATAGGCTTCAAGGGACAGAGAAAGCCACATGCATACGAGCTGGTTCTGACCCATGACGTTGACCGCCTTTACTGCCGGCCGATCTTCACGTTGATCCGTGATCTGCTGAAGTATCGCCAGATAAAACGTTTCATTGCCGGGCTGTATTATTATCTGATGAGAATAGACCCGCGCACATCCTTCGAACGGATCATGACAATGAGCGAGGGCGTCAATATCAGGTCCCGGTTCTATTTCATCGGCGGCGGCAGCCAGGAATTTGAAAATTATTATACCCTCGATGATGGCACAATCAAGAAAACAATTGCTAAGATCACAAGGCGGGGCCATATTATCGGTTTTCATCCCAGCTACGGTACCCTGAAGGATGAGGGCATGTGGCGGAAGGAGCACGAACGCGTGGAGAAGGCCGCCGGAGTCAAGGTCATTGAGGGAAGACAGCATTATCTTAGGTTCGTGAACCCGTCAACTTGGCGGACATGGAATGATAATGGGATGCAGATCGATTCAACGATGGGTTTTGCCGATTACATCGGGTTCAGGTGCGGGACCGGTAATGTTTTCCCGGTATTCGATATAGTCGACAGAAAGATGCTGGCGTTGAAAGAAAGGCCGCTGATCATCATGGATTCTGCCATCGTGAAAATGGGAAAGTCTGCTGCCACCATGGGCATGATAGTGCACCTGAAAGAATTATCAAAGAAATACAAGATGCCGTTTACGGTATTGTTTCATAATCATACCTTGGACAGGGTCATCTGGAACCGGTTGTCCGGGGTGTATGATCTCATCCTCGATGATGGAAAACAAGTGGTGCCGTGATGAAAAAAAATAAGCAGAAGAAAGTCCTTATAATTGTTGAGAACCTCCCGGTGCCTCAGGATAAACGGGTATGGCAGGAGGCGAATTCTCTCGTTAAGGCAGGATACCAGGTATCGGTCATATGCCCGAAGGGGAAAGATGCCAATTTGAAGTATGAATCGATCAATGGCATATCCATTTATCGTCATCCCTTGCCCATGGAAGCACGCGGGGCCATGGGCTATCTGATTGAGTATCCCACCGCATTTTTCTGGGAACTTGTCTTGACCATAAAGATCTTTTTCACCCAAGGTTTTGATATAATCCATGCCTGTAATCCACCGGATTTAATATTCCTGATAGCGGTATTTTTCAAGGTTGTGTTCAAAAAGAAATTTGTATTCGATCATCATGATGTCAATCCCGAGATTTGGCTGGCAAAAGGCGGGACCATGAACTATGTCTACAAGATGCTTGTTCTTCTCGAGCGTCTGTCATTTAAAGCGGCGACGTTATCACTTGCGGTTAATAATACCTGCAGGGACATTGCCATTAATCGGGCAGGGATGGACCCCAAGAAAATATTCATTGTAAGGAATGCCCCACCTCTCGGCTCCATCCATACCACATCGCCAAAACCGGTGAAAAAAGGAAAAGAGGAAGGCCATTATATCATCGGTTATCTCGGTGTAATGGGGAAGCAGGATGATGTTGATAATCTGTTAAGGATACTCGATTATATCGTTAATACAAAAAAAAGGAAGGATGTACTATTAAAGCTAATGGGTGATGGACCTGAGTTGAGGTCGATACAAGCCCTTGCCGGTACGATGGAGCTGACTGATTATGTTCATTTCACCGGGTGGGTGTCAGGGGAAGATTACATCAGACACCTCGCCAGCTGTGATATATGCGTGAATGCAGACACGGTCAACCATTACAATGTCATCTGCTCACCCAACAAGATATATGAATACATGAGCTTTAAAAAACCCATCGTACAGTTCGATATGGCGGAGGTCAGGTACATGGCGGGGGAGGCGTCGCTGTACGCCGAACCGGGCAACAATATCGATTTTGCTGAAAAAATACTCAACCTAGTCGATGATCTTGTTTTAAGGAGGAAAATGGGTGAAATCGGCATGAGGAGGTTTTTGGAAAACTTTACATGGGAAAATTCAGAAAAGGAGCTATTGAAGGCCTACAATTATCTGTATAATACTGACAAATAAAAACGGGGTTGTTTTGATGCAACCCCTCTATTATTTTTTATAAAATCTTGGTTTTATCTCCATAGCATCAATGAGAGTAGGTTGGAGGTATTAAAACATTTGTTTCATACAGTCTATTATTTGTCCATGTGACGGTACCTTGCAGACTCGACACGCCATATATAAAAGAACTGTTGAATAAGTTATTAGTGATGCTGACGTTTGTTGGAACCCCGCCAAATGCCCCTGCCACGGAATATACCGTATAATTACCGCCGTTAAGAATATTATTATCGATTATTACCGTATCGATCGCTCCCCGATCGGTTTGAATTATTATTGATGAATTTGCTTTGCCTGATAGATTGAACGTATTATATTGAATCCTCGAGTTGTTTCCTGTTGTTTGTTGAACGCCATCGTTATGTGCTCCAGGACCGATGCCGAGATCATGGATATAACAGTGGTCTATGGTTACATTTTCCCCAGCATACAGGCCGTCAACCGCGCCAGAAACATTACAATATCGTGCAGTATAATTGTCGCCGCCGACGCATGCTGCCGATGCCAATGTACCCCGGAGTTCCGTGTATTCAATTACAGTCCCGGTAGCAGGTGAATAAATCAGGACAGGCCAGCCGCCGTTAACGGGGTATATTCTGCAATTTCTTATTGTAACATTGTTCGCATGAATTGTAACATTACCTCTAATATCCATTCTTTCCAGTGTCGTACCAGCCACGGTTACATTTATCGAACCGGTATATGCCAAATCGGCTTCTGACAGTCCGGCTCCGACAAATCCGGTATTGGTGCAATTGATTGGGAATTCAGTTCCGCAGCTTTGGTTAACTTCATATATTAAAAAATTAGTTTTTTGTTTATTATTGCTGTCTATTGAGTCAAAATTAATGGGATCGCAGGCGATTGGGGTAATAAGTATGGTGAATAAGAGGAAACGAGTTATCACACTATGATTTTTTATTGCATTGCATACAAAACATAAGGCAGAATTTTTTTTATTTTTCATATCCATATCCCTTTCGAGTATAATGATTCATCATCATTATACATACGCTTTTTTTTAGTGCTACTATTGCTCAAACCTTATAAAGCTAATTAAAAAATATTGAATCGTCAACTTTATGTGAATCTTTTTTTAAATTATTTTTAAAAAATTCAAATTGTCTGTATGCAAAATTGCAACGGGCAGCATAAAAGTGATCGTATATATTATAAAATTCAAATATTCGTAATTATAAAAAAGCCAGGGTTTTTCACTGAAAGACTCTGGCAGGGGCATATGCAATTGGATTTAAGTGATTATTTCAATTTTACTGCTTCTTTTGTATCATTCCATACATTATTTTTGAACTGGACTGTGCCATCAATTGAAAATAAACCATATACACAACCTCGTCCGAAATGGTTATTGGTAATCTTTACATTGGTCGGTGGTGTGTGTAATCTATAGTCACCGATCCGGGAATATATTGTATACTGCCCGCCATTTAATATATTGTTGTCTATTGCAACATTGTCAATCGGTCCTTTATCAGTCTGTATCAAGATGGCCGACGTTGAGCCGCGGGCTACCGTGATATAGTTGTTCCGTATCACGACATTTTTTCCATAGCTTTGCTGGATCCCGTCATTGTGCGAACCAGGCCCAAACCCCAGATCATGGATGTAGCAATTTTCAACGGTGGTGTTGTCGCCAACATATAATCCGTCAACAGAGCCATGGACGTTGAGATGCTGTGCCGTGTAGTTGTCCCCTCCGATTGCAGCCGCGGCTTTCGGGGTTCCTATGATTTCGGTATATTCTATGGTCATCGAGCTCCCCGAATACATCAAAATGGGCCATGCGCCGGGGCATGCAATTCTGCAGTTCCTGATCGTAACATTCTTGGCTTGTATTACGATGCATCCATTGATGTTCATTCGCTCAATAATGGTATTTGGCTTGGTGATGGTAATCGATCCGGATGGTTTCAAGTCCTTGATTTTCAGCCCGGATCCGGTGAACCCCGTATTTGCAGAATCCGGGATTTCAGTGCCTGTAGTCTGGCTTTTTTTTCCCACGGCAGTTGATTGTTTCTTTTCAACGGTCCGCATTTTTCCGCCATAACTGATATCGAAGGCCAGAGAGACGAGTAGTGCGCATGAAATCATAAGGATGATCGAAGGCTTCCCTATTGCATATGATCGAGATGTTTTTCCTGATAAACCTTTCATGATGTTCCTCCGTTTTTGCATTAGTAATAATAATTAAATTAGTATGATATCGTTCAATTTTCTTTTGTCGTATTGAATTGTAAAACCATTTTCATCAATACAAAGACAAGTTTCATGGTAATTTTCATTGTCTTGACCATATAAATAGACGGGATTGCTGCGATTGCTTTGACGTAAAATCTTACAGCTTCTTTCATATCGTTCTGACTATAGTGACAATTGCCTAAGATATTCAGATGATTGCCCAGGGCGTACCTGATCAGATACCGTTCAGAAAAATCCAGCTCGTTTTTGTATTTATTGTAAAAATATTCCCGCCCTTTGCATTCGAATTGCTCTCTTCGTATCTGTCTGTTTCCGATTTCGGGATTTGACAGGCTTCCATCAGAAATATGAATAATAAAATTGATTTCATTGATAAAACCGACGGAAATATTTCGCATCAGGTTCTCAAGAAAAAAGAGATCATCTTCATAGGCCATGATGTCTTCATAAAAGAATGCATTGAGGCTGCTTTTTCTGAAAAATAATGTCGGCGTTTTCATTATACCCATGCCTTTAAGAAACGTTTGTTTCATAAAGGCCCTGTTGTCCGGCACAAAGTAGAAGTTGTTTTTTTCATCCACAAGAACAGCTTTGTAATTTTTCAGAAAGCCGTGTTCTTTGAAGGTCGATTCTGAAAGCACCGAATCCCCTTTCATGGTGATCATGTCGGAAAAAATAAAATCAACTTCATGATTTGATATGAACGTGATATTTCTCTCGAGGTGGCCGGGTTTCCATGCGTCATCGCTGTCGAGAAAGGCAATGAATTCTCCCCTGGCATTTTTAATTCCCAGGTTGCGCGATGCTCCGGGGCCCTGTTTGCCGTTGTTGAAGATATACCTGACGCGGCTGTCTTTTTTCCCTATTGTTTCAATTAGTGCTTTAGTATTATCGATGGAGTGATCGTCGATGATTAATAACTCGAAATCGCTGAACGTCTGGTTCAGGACGCTCGTTATGCTCCTGTCTATTATCCCAGCTCTGTTATAGGTAGGGATGATGACGCTGACCTGTGAATTTTTTGAATTCATGAATGTCCTTTTTTAGCTTTGATTTTTCCTGAATATCATGGAGTAAAGCACGTTGATTCTTCGGAAGAAAAATGCGAAGTTCAGTATAATATAGAGTATCATGCAACCGGCGCTGATTAAAATTGCCTGTATGAAAGAAAACCTGTTCCAACCGTCGACTATTCCTAATTGCCAGGCAAGCAGGCATATAGGCACAATGATGATGAATGGTCCCAACATGAGCGTGTAATATCGGGCTATATGTATCCGTAGAAGCCTGCTGACATAAATTGGCTGTATGAAAAATTTTATTAATATCATCGGAATGGCGGTACCCAACGCCACGCCTAGTATGCCGAAATATGGAGCCAGTATAATACTCAATGCCAGGTTGCATGCGGCTTCGATAATGACGAAATATGCATAAAACTTGTGCTTGTTTATGGCGTACAATACGCCAATGCTTGAATTCTGCGATAGATCAAAGGTAAAGGCCAGCGTTAATACCCAGAGAACAGGAACGGCGTCTTTGAAATCATTACCGACCCAAAATTGAATGAATGATCCTCCAAAAACAATGGTTCCCAGAAGTATACCGAATGAAAGTAACGAAGCGAAGAGCAAAGAATCCAGAAACAGGTCCTTTAATTTCTCATAATCCTTCTGGCCATGGAGCATGGCGAAACGGGGTGAAAATACGCTAGTTCCGGCAATAACGAGAAATCCAATATATTGGACAATCAGTCCGGCGATACGGAATACGGCTACTGATGATACATTTATCATTTTACCTATCACAAAACTGTCAAGGTTGAAACGGATCTGATCGGAAATGGTGATTATAAATGTAATAAAACCGAAATTCATCAGTTTTTTTATCGTCGTCAAATCGGCGTATTGTAGTCGTATTTTGACTTGAGGAGTCTTTATTTTGAAGATATAAACATTGCATGCTGATTCTATAATGCTTGAAACCAGATACGAAAAGGCGATGCCGAGCAGCCCGTAGTCGAGCCAGAAGAGCAGAATCGTCAGCCCGGTACGGAGCAAGGCTATGAAAACACCCCTGATGTTTGAGACGATAAAATGTTCGTGTGCTTTAATGATGGCGACAAGAACATTGTTGGGGAAATAGATAGCTGTCATCAATCCGAGGAGGTACATGACATATTTGAAATTCTGCAGATTCGCATAAGAAATATTGAAAAAGTATGAAATGGGTTCAGCTAAAAGCACGGAACAGAGAATGATGATAATGCCGATGATGCTGAAAATTATCATGGAGGTACTGGCGGTTTTATTGAGAGATTCACTGTCCCTTTTTCCAGCATAACGGGCAATGTAGCGTGATATTGCGGAACTTATGCCGAGATCCAGTACCCCGTAATAGCCGATTATAGACATGATTATAGTCCATATCCCATACCCCTCTTTACCGATGAATTTGAGAATTAGGGGGGTCATGTAAAAGGCAATGGTTATGTTTATGATCAGGGCGACCCAGTTGCTAACAGCATTTAACAGTAGTGATGGTTTTTTATACATATGGTTGATGTCTATTGTGTGATTTTATGATTTCGTGCTTTTTATTATAATATCAGTGCATAACAGACTGAAAAATATACCGAAAGTCCATTTGTTGATTTTTGCTAATTTTTTCGAAAAGATTCCGTCTCTTGCTATAATCCGCATGCCACAGTACTTATGCCAGCGTTTGAGCATGCCAACATGAGTGTAGTGTATTCCGTTTATGTTGAATGATTTTCTATGCTTATTTATGAAATATGAGTATTGCCTGAAATATTTTTTATTAAGCAGTGAGATGCATTTAAAATTAGTAACACTCAAGATAATGCAGCCGTTGTTATTTAATAATGGAAGAAAACGGGATATTATTTTCTCGGGATCCTCCAGGTGGTGAAGCAAGTCGATAAACAGAATGTAGTCAAATTTTTGATCTGATAAACCATCCAGAGCACGGTTAAAGTCAGGCAGAGTTAAGGGTATCCCTTTATTCTCTGCCAAGGAGCCGATGATGAGATTCAGAGGAATGCCGACAACTTCATGACCTTTACCCATCAGTATTTTTTCAATTTTACCGTCACCGCATCCAACAGACAATATCCGTGAAGTATTATCCGGCACTAGTTCAACGATGCATTCCTGATGGGGCTGATTATAGAATAATTTGTCCCAGTACCTGGTTTCGAATTTTGTCATCGGGGATATCAATTCCATTTTATAAGTTGGATCATGTTTTGCTTTACATAATGCATCAATTTCTATCTGCATGTCAATGTTCTTGAGAATGTGCAAATTCGAACGACCCATATACTTATAATACAAATCGGGTAAATGGTGAAGGAGAAAGTCATTTATCCGCGAGATGCAAATCAGTTTTGTAAGGCCACACTGCGCGTACGGGTCCGTTGCAGCTGATACCAGCATATCATATTTCCCTTCATGGGGTTGCACTAGGAAGCCGCCCGATTCTATGACCTTGCGCAATTGTTCCTGAGTGAGTATGAAGAGAGCGGAATGTTCATTGGTGTAAAATGCAAACGTTTCACCGCCATATTCGCATACCGAGTTGGGGATCCAACGGTAAAAGGAATGCATATCTGTGCTGTACCTTATCCCGTCAGGGTCTTCTTCGTATGGCAGGAAACCGGCAATGACGTCATCGGGCAATATCCTGGTAACCTCTAAAAAGTCATCTATGTGTTTCTGCGTTAGTAAAATATCATCTTCAGTATATATAAAAAGATCATAATCATTTATGCAATCGGCGAATATTTGTTTGTGTCCATATGGAAGGGACCATGGGTTGTTGGTCACCAATCCGACACGCACTTCGATGCCTGGTCCAAGGTTCCTGGGAATATTTGATAATACGACTATATCAACATCATGATCCATGGACTGATACTCTTGTATAATCCTGTCACGAAACCTGTCGTTTTTATTTCCATGATTAGTAATAACAGTCAAAATTTTCATCTTAGTTTTTCCTTGTCCCGCCCTTATACAAGGTGATTATCGGAATGACGGGTTACAATTAATCTTTACACTGAAATTGCAATGATTGATGTTTGTTGGATCGTTATGCAAGAAATAATCTCCTGCGATTTTTTTTATATATGGTAGAATCGATTTCAGTAGGTTATTTGGTCTTTTATCGTGGTGACTTTTGAAAATCTGATCAATCCTTTTAACCGCTTCATTTGTTCAGCACGTAAAAACGCAACAACATCTCCGGGTAATTTTTTTTCTTTGTATTTTATGCTTGCATTTAAAAAGCCGAATAACTCAACTATGCTGCCTATGACAACGGGCCTCTCTTTCAACCTCAATAGACATCGGAAAAAGTAAAAAACAGGGTGGTATCCAATCAGGTTATGCTGTATTCCGGTTCGATAACGGTTTCTATAGCTGTTTTTCCCGCCTACAAAACCATGATGTATAACCTCGATGTCGGGGATTGTTCTTACCTCCCATCCCTTCATGCGCGCAATAATTTCCTTTACAGCGTCTTCTCCTCCATATTCCAGCGGCAGGAAGGGTCCTGTTTCAACAAAGCATGATTTTCTATATAATTGAACTGCACCGGCAACGCTGTTTAGAGATTTAATGCGCTTGAGGTACTGGCCATTCAAATACTCAATTATATTGCCACCGGCAATCCCTAGTCTGGGGTTGGCGACAAACCGCTTTAGAATCTCTTCAAAATAGTTATTCATGAAACTAACGTCTGCATCCAGGATGCCGATATAGTCGTACTTTTTCCTGGCTAGCTTTTCAATACCTGCCTGTAAAGCGAATACTTTTGAGGCGAAGCTGTGCTTGTTCTCTCCCGGTATCCGAAGATATTTAATAAATTTATACTTTTTTACAAATGACTTTATTATTTGATCAGTAGTATCGGTTGAACCGTCACTGACAATAATCCATTCATAAGGAAGAATCGATTGAGAAACAACCGAAGTGATTGTTTTTTCGATATTTTTTTCTTCGTTATATGCAGCTGTGACTAATATGTATGTAGAAGTGCTCATGCCGGATTGTTATTGCATTAGTTTTTTAATAATTTCAAACCCATGGTTATTTTATCTTTGAATTTTTTCTGGGAGACGCAGGTTGAAAGACACAATCTGCGGCAAGCTAATGTTTGCTGCCTGATTTTTTCAGCTTGCTTACCCATCCATATATCTCTGGCGCTTTGATCTTTGATGTTTCCGATCGCTTGGAAATCATTACATATTCTGATATTCCCGTCTGTTTCAATGAAAAAATTACGTAATCCAACACGGCAGGGCAGGTACTCAACTGAGGCCTTTTCATTGCGAAAATGAGGGAGAATCATTCTCAGGACTTCATCGGAATTCATAATGGGAGATCCTTTCTTTTTCATTTCAATAAGTCTCTCAATTATTCTGGATAGTTCCGCATGATCTTTTTCTTCGATCCATAACGTTTCACGAGCTTCCCGGGTCCAGTTATCAACCGGCTGAAAATTGACGGTGGTCGCACCGATATCATGCGCCCAGTCGACCATTTTCGGAAGCAAGCGGAAATTAAGCCGGTTGACAGTCGGTTTGACGATTATGGGGAAATGCACATTCTGTTTTAATGACTCCTCGCGCAAATAGCCGATCCCAGCGGATATTTTGTCAAATAACCCAGGCATTACACGGAGGTAGTCATGGAGTTCAGCTTCAGGAGCATCTACCGAAATATTAACATTAAAAGGATGCGCAGCAACTGTTCTGGCAACTGTTTGCCGCGTAAAGCATGATCCGTTTGTAGTTACACCGCAATGAATTCCATTTTGATTGCCGAAGGCAAGTATGTCCAGAAAATCTTTTTTTATAAAGGGTTCGCCACCGCTGAAATTAATGGAAAATTCACCAATAAATTCCTTTATACTAACAAGAGCTTTTTTCCACTCTTCAATAGTCATTTCGGGAACATATTTTTCACGACGCCAGTAATCGCATTGCCTGCATTTGCAATTGCACCTTTCATTGATGATGCCATAAAAGTTGATTGGTTTTACGACTAAATACTTTTTCTTTAGATAAATGTTTTCGGCGATCCTGTTTTTTGCCTGCTTTATTGCTAGGCGCGACAATGTCGTTAATTTCATAATATTTCCTGAATTACAATATATGTATTTTCATGTAATATAATAAATCACTGGTACATGTTTAAAACAGGCACTAATATAGGTGCAAATATACCTGCGAAACAGAATTAACAATGATTGTTGGACGGACATATATCAAAAATATGAGACTATTTAGTCAATAAAAAAATTATTTAAAGGAATTTATTGATGATAGCAGCAATAATCTTTTTTCAATATGATCCATAATGAGAAAGGCGGGTAAGATTTACAAAAGAATAATTGAAATTGATGCTATTTTGCAGTATCCTGTATAAATATAAAAGATATCGTCACGCATTTGGCGTATTTTCAATAGGCCATCTGAAGCCCATTATGGGACTATTATCATAATCGTTCATTATGACTCTGCCCGGATTCCCGCCTACTAGGCATCTCTCGGGAATATCCTTGGAAATTATACTGCCCGCTGATATTGTAGAATTGCTTCCAATTTTTATGCCACCGGAAATCACCACATTGGGCCCGATCCATACATTGTCCCCGATTTCAGCGACACTATGATCAAGGTTCGCGACTCTTTCACCGATTGTCAGATTGTGGTGGATCGTAAAATTTGCTCCAATCTTTCCATCTCCAATTATGATAGTGTAATGGTGGACAATGTAAAAACCCGGACCGATGTCTGCATCTTTATGGATGTCCACATGATGAATCAACTTTATCATGGTATTTAAAAAAAAGTGAATGATTACCGGAATGATGCCGATGAGTTTGTTTTTATTATACAGCTTTCTTGTTGCCCGGCCAAACCTGTATACTATAACGCAATGGAACCCGAAATTATTAAGCCATAATCGTAATAATTGTTTAATAGATGGTTTTAATGTGCCATATTTAATAGTATAGTATTTCATTTTGTCAATTTTAAATAAACTCATATTGTTCATTAATCATTACCTGTTATAGTGTTGTAATACTTAATCATCATATGATAAAGGTTTTCCTCTAATTGCGATAGCTTCATGAATATATTTTCTTGCATATTATTTATCAATGATTTTTACTTAATAAAATGAAAAATCAAGCATTTTTTATTTATTATTTTGGTGCATATGGTTGCGTGGGATGTAAGAACAGTGATTAATATAACATATTTATAAAATATTTTTGACAGTATTATTTATAAATTAATAAAATGTTCCAATTTATTTTTATCGTAACATTAGTCAAAATGCATTGCATGCGAAATGATTTGCAGAAGTATGAATATCAGCAGAATTGTTTTGGTATATAAGAGAAATGCCCACCGACTATACTACTGATTTTTTCATAATATAAAGGTAGGATGAATCTATGGATGTTTCAATAGTAATTGTTAATTGGAATACGAAAGAACTGCTTGCTGAATGTTTGCGTTCAATATATGAACATACAAAGAAACTGAAATTTGAAATAATTGTCGTTGATAATGCTTCATCAGATGGCTCTGCGGATCTGGTGAAGAAACTATTCCCCAAAGTGATTGTAATACAGAATGATAAAAATGTAGGGTATGCGACCGGGAATAATCAGGGACTAGCTGTTGCGAAGGGGAAGTATGCATTGGTCTTAAATTCAGATACATATTTCTTCGATAACACGATTGCAAAAGTTTATGAATTTGCTGAAAAAAACAATGATGCTGCCGTTGTCGGCTGTAAGATTTCAAACAAAGACATGACACTGCAGGGGAGTGCTTTCATGTTCCCTTCTTTAAATAATTTGTTTCTCTGGGTTTCGTATCTATCAAAAATATTTCCCACCCATAGATTTTTCGGCAGAGAAAGGATGGGCTGGTGGGACTGGGATTCTGTTCATGAAGCCGAGGTAATCGTGGGGTGTTTCATGATGGTGAGAATGAGCGCGATAAAAGAAGTCGGTCCTATGGATACTGCATATTTTATGTATTGTGAAGAGACGGACTGGTGTTACCGCTTTAAGAAAGCGGGGTGGAAAATTCTTTATGCGCCCATATCTGGGCTCGTTCATCTCGGTGGTGAAAGTACAAAGAAGAAAAAAGGAGAAATGTTTCTCCAGATGAACAGCAGCATCCTATTGTATTTTCATAAACACAAGGGGAAGGTTTCTTATGTTTTCGCCTGCATTCTGGTTATGTTATACTTTTTCATTCGCATCCCTTACTGGTTAGGCCACGCTCTTGTTTCTCGGTCAACGAGAAAGACGGATTATGATACTGCACGGGTATATATCAAGGGATTCCTATGTTCATTCTGGGGATGGCGTGGATTGCTTATACAAAAAAAATAATTTGCTATGCCATATAGCAATTATACCAAGCTAAGTGGCATAGCATTAATCACTTCCTAATGTCCGTCCCACCCTGCAAGCCGCGCCCATAGCCACCAGGCAGCATAAGCTTTCATATTCGCATTAAGCGGCTGAGTATGCGCGGCAGAACAGCTGAACCAATCGACATTCTGAGTATGGGAATTCTGCCAGGCAATGGCCCAGTTGCTGTCTCCATTGATGGGCGTTGCCGGATCGCCGGTTTGACTGGTTATCCCGTCATTATTGTAATCATAATTGCATCCATCAGTCGGATGCTTGCCCCCGTAATAAGTGCCATCGGGGTCATATGATTCAATATCCTCAAAATCAAAGAGAATTTTGTTGTTGTTTCTGCAGTAAGTCCGTATCTGTTCATTACGCACATGCAGGGTCCCGGTAAGGCCTGAACCATCAAGGTGTCCTGTCATGTAAATGAATTTCACATTGGGATAATTCTGCTCAAGTGTATTCATATTTGATAGATAGGTATTGATAGTAGATTCACTTGCGGATGATACCTGCCCACACCAGGACCATATTACAACATTTATCTGCGGATTGGCATCGAGGTAACTGCTGGTTATGGTCGGCCAGTTGGAATTTCCCAGATCGGTCCACGCGGGCTCCCTCATCTCCAGGGCGCCGCCGGAACCAGAACTGTTGTAGGAATAGGCATTCCCTTTCCATGTGTATAGGCCGTACATGCCCGATTGTATCTGGCTGCCATGCGACGTATGCCAGTATGCGATATGGAGGTTTGATCTTGCAGCTGTAATCCACTCTGCCGGGATGGTGGATAGATTGATTCTGGTATGATCGGCAATAATCTGTGATGTTGTTGGAGCGGTATACGTTGTAGCCTGTGCGACCCCGCTGTATGCTGAATCGCCAATGGCATTATGGGCCAGCACACGGTAATAATAGGTCGTTGATGCGGCCACATCGTTATCAATATAGGATATAACATTCGTCCCGACCGTACCTATCTGAGAAAAATCGATGTTGTTTACGCTTCGCTGAATGATGAAGCTGGTCTCATTAGACGAGTTGTCCTGCCATGATAAATTTATTCGTGAACTTGAAAATGCCGTTGCAGTCAGATTACTCGGGGTTGCTGGCGCAATGTCATAGGTTATCGCGGACGACACATTGGAGTATCCCGAATTTCCTACACCGTTATAGGCACGTATCCTGAAATAATATGTCGAGCCGGACGAAAGCCCCGTGCTGCTGTAGGATGTCGTGCCGGCTGTAACCGCGGCAATTTGCGAAAAGGTGACATTGTCACCGCTCCGTTCAATCTTGAAGCCGGTTTCATTGCTTGAATTGTCGCTCCATGACAGATTTATCTGAGAGCTGGACGCGGCAGTTGCTGTTAATCCGGTCGGTGCATAGGGGACTTCATCGTTGGTCGTTGCCGATGCCTCGTTCGAGTACCCTGAATTCCCGTAAGCATTATATGCCCTGACGCGGTAATAATAGGTAGTGTTAACATTCAGGCCGGAACTGCTGTAGGATGTGGTTCCCGCGGGAAGATTAGATACAATTTCACCATAATTCGAATTGCTGCCGGTGCTTCGTTCTATCCTGAAGCCGGTCTCATTTGATGAGTTATCTGTCCAGGAGATATTGATCTGGGTACTTGATACAGCCGATGCCGCTGCAGATCCCGGCGCTTCAGGGCAGATCATTATTATTGCTTCGTTGGAATAACCTGAGTTTCCGGTTCCATTGTACGCCCTGACCCTGAAATAATAGGTGGTTGTCGCGGACAGGCCCGTGCTGGTGTATGCTGTTGTTCCGGGGGCGAGGCTGCTCGCGATCACAGTGAAATTAGCTTCGCCCTGGGCCCGGCGCTCGACGCTGAAACCTGTTTCGTTATCTGAATTATCATGCCACGTGAGGTTCACCTGGCTGCCGGATACTGCGGTTGCCTGCAGAATGCTGGGATTGGCCGGAACCGCCGGTGTTGTGCTGTAGGTGGTTTCGCTGGTGATGTTGGAATAATCCGAGTTGCCGGCCGTATTGTACGCCCGAATCCGGTAATAGTAGGTGATTCCGGGGCTCAAGCCTGTTGAGTCATTGTACGATGTGGCGTTTCCCTGGATGCTGCTTGTGATTTCCGTGAAGTTCGCGTTTGTGCCGGCGCTCCGTTCAATCCTGATTCCTTCCGCATTGCTTGAATTGTTCACCCACACGAGGTCTATCCTGTCTGTAGCAATTGGAGTTGCCTGGAGATTAGCCGGAGCACCGGGCGCCGCAACGCCATTGTTCTGGTTTAATCCGAGTAATGATATCAGCGAAGAACCTGGTGAAGCGGTAAAATCAACACTACCGCAAGAAAGTAAAATTAGCGGTAAAAATAAAATTGAGAAGATGAAAATGAATTTTTTCATGGGTACCCCATATCCCTTGCTATAGTACCATTTATTTAGAGATAACAACAATTACCAAACTTTCTCCTCCTGTCGCTTTTAAAAGCCGAAGAGAAATTGAATTACTGCTGATTCCGATATGGTATATAGTTTTATGTATATTTTTGGTTAAACTTTACAAGGATGGATCATACTGCAAGAAAATTTTAAAGATGTAACCAGAATCCATGCACTTTTTAGTTAAACCTTATGAAACTAATAAAAAAAACATTGATCGTCAACTATTGATGATAAAAATTTAAAAAAAATTATAACCTGATAATTATATTGACCCCATTGTCATGAATATTGTATACAGCTTATTAAGATATTGATGTTGTTCAGATAAAATGATCGCTCTATGCCGATATTGAAAAATACGTTAATCCTGTTTTCACATAAAAATTATTTTGACAGGAAATAAGGGATGATCATTTATCGCTATAAAATTTTTACGCAATAATTACTGATAATAATTTGATACTATCGTTATAAGACATGTGCGGCATAGCTGGCATCTACAACGTAAAAACCAATCGCCCGGTCGACCAGACGCTCCTGGACAGGATGGCCGAGAGCATGAACCACCGCGGGCCTGATGAAAACGGTTTTCATCAGAAAGGCAGCGTCGGCCTGGCCCATACGCGTCTCAGCATCATCGACCTGAGCGGCGGTTCACAGCCAATTTATAATGAAAACAGGAATCTCTGCGTTGTCTTCAACGGGGAAATTTTCAATTATATCGAGTTGCGGGCTATACTTGAAAAGAAGGGCCACGCCTTTTACACCCACAGCGACACGGAAGTGATAGTGCACATGTATGAGGAGTTTGGCAAAGAATGCTTCAATCAGTTCAACGGCCAGTTCGCCATAGCCCTCTGGGATGAAAAAAATAAAGAACTGCTTCTCGTCAGGGACCGCGTCGGCGTACGGCCGCTTTTTTATTCGGTCCTGCCTGATGGGACTCTCCTGTTCGCTTCTGAAATGAAGACCATCTTCAGTTATCCGGGATTTGAACCTGAAATCGATCCCGACGGGATAAACCAGATATTCACACTCTGGGTCAATATCCCGCCCAGGACAGTGTTTAAGGGTGTCAGCGAACTTGCGCCGGGACACTTGATGACGGTTTCTCCCAGGGGGATTGCCGTGAATAGATTCTGGCGCATGCAGTTCCCAGATGAACATGATTACGAGGATAGGCCGCTCTCGTATTACACGGCCCGTCTCCAGGAACTTCTCTATGACGCGGTGACCCTGCGTCTCCGGGCAGATGTCCCCGTTGCTGCCTATCTGAGCGGCGGCCTTGATTCCTCGATTATTACGTCCCTGGTGAAAAAGCACCATGTCAATGACCTGATCACGTTCTCAGTCGCCTTCGGCGACAAGAATTTCGATGAGCGCCGGTACCAGAATGAAATGGTCACGCTGTTAAAAACCGACCATCGCGTCATCGAGGCCACCTATGATGCCATCGGCGAGGCCTTTTCCGACGTTGTCTGGTTTTCTGAAAAGCCGATGATCAGGACAGCGCCGGCGCCGTTATTCCTTCTGTCCGGCCTGGTAAGAAACAACGGCATCAAGGTGGTGCTGACAGGGGAGGGGGCCGATGAGTTTTTCGGCGGCTATGATATTTTTAAAGAAGATAAGATCCGGCGTTTCTGGGCCAGAAACCCGGAATCGAAATTACGGCCACGGCTCTTCTCGGCTCTTTATCCCTTCATTTCCAGGGACCCGCGTCTCGAGCGGTTCTGGCAGATGTTCTTCAAGAAAGACCTGGCTGATACCGGGAATAATTATTATTCACAGCTGGTGCGGTGGCACAACACGTCCCAGATAAAACGCTTCTTTACAGATGATTATCAGGAGCGTTTCAGCGACGAGACTCTCTATCATGACCTTGACAGTTATATCGATCCCGATATCAAGCGCTGGCACCCCCTGTGCAGGGCCCAGTACCTGGAGGCGACGCTTTTCATGTCAGGCTATCTGCTGTCGTCGCAGGGCGACCGGATGATGATGGGCAATTCAATCGAGGGGCGGTTTCCTTTCCTTGATCACACGGTCATTGAATTCGCGAACCGGATTCCGCCGGTCTATAAAATTTATGGACTGAACGAAAAGTTTGCCCTGAAAAAAGCATTCGAAGATATTCTGCCTGATTCTGTGATACACCGGGTAAAGCAGCCCTACAGGGCGCCCATAAGCCAGTGCTTTGCCGCGGATAATTTCGCTTCTTCCATGCTGAATGCGGAGACGGTGCGGAAGTACGGCTATTTTGACCCCGGCAGCGTCGAGCTTCTGCTTAATAAGTTCAGGTCCCAGGAATGGAGGAATATCAGCGAGCGGGATGATATGACCATGGTGGGGATGATTTCCATGCAGCTTTTGCATCATCATTTCATCGATAAGGGAATGGATGATGCATGACAGGTGTGAATTTGGCTTGACGCCCTTATACGCGGATTTTAATGTCCAAAAATTACCTTTATATTGCGATCCATCTGTAGCGGTTTATACTATTTTACATGCGTGGGATTTGCTGTTCAGGATAGTATAATAAAATTTATCTGCGAGCGTTAGTATGCAAAATACACAAGAACTGATCATGAATTATATCAAGGAGAATTTTATTGCAGGCAGAAGCAGCAAGGTCGAGCTGACTCCCGAGATATCACTCCTTGAAAGCGGCATCATGGATTCCACCGGGATCCTTGAACTGGTACTCTTTCTCGAGGAGCTATTCTCGATTAAAATAGAAGATGAGGAGATCGTGCCTGAGAACCTGGATTCCGTATTGAATCTCCTTGTTTTTTTAGAGAAAAAGAAAGTCACTGTAACCAGGTAAATTGAAGACAGGCGACTACAATGTTTTGCCAGCCAGGATGACGAGCATTTAACCAATGCCTGTTAAATTCCAGCCAATTGTGTAAGAAACTTATCGGCGATCGCTATTCTTCCTGTTTCATTGAGGTGTCCACCGTCAAATGTATATGCCGGCACCATTGACTTGTGTTTGACACCACCATTGTTGCTCCAATAAGGGGACCCGTCATTATTGGTTGATTCAAATTGTTCAAGATCTATGATTATTTTAGGGTCGTATTCAGATTTAATCAGATCATTAAACTCATTTCTCTTTATATTGCTCGAGATGTCCTGCTGCTTATTGGTCTCCCTGCCGATGATTTTCTTTATTATTTCTTTTAATTGAGTTTTTATATTTACCATTTCCCCTTCGGTTGTGATCGGTACAGTCATATGAAGAAAGGTTACGTTCGGGTATTTTTTCTTCAGCTTTGACATGGCTGATGTATAGTACTTAAATAACTCTTTGACATCCGTATCCTTGTTGATATCAACATAGCAGAACTTGAAAAAGGCGATGTCGACCTGTTTAGCCAGACCGCTGTCCATTGTCTTAACAAAGGCATCGACTTTCGTTTTTGGCTTAACGTTTTCGCCGTTTTGAGAATGGGCGAAAACGCCGTTCTTGAAATTACTCAGATCAGTTGTATCCTGAATATTTAACTTGATGGCTGGATTGCTTTTCATGAGGTCATTGATGCCATCGATGATGTTGTATCCTACTGACATGTGGCCGAAATATATCTTTTTAGCTGAAAGTTTATTCCAAACCTTTTCGGGAATGTGTTTGGATTGTATTGTAACCTCTGATTTATTCATGGATTTGTCCCCGCATGCTGAGATAAGGAGTGATAATGTAACTATTCCAATAGTGGTTTTATGTAAAAAGCTTGTATTTTTCATAGAGCATATCCTATTTCTTATTAAGGCTTTCCGATTGTTGAATAAATTATTTTCTTGTCAATACTTTTTAACAATGAGAATGTCATGACTACTATATCTGCTGTAAAACTAGCTCATAAACATAATTTGCTCAAGGTATTATTAAGAACCTGGTATAGTCGATAATTTTATATAGTTAATCAAAAACGCACGATATACAAAAGAAGATTGACAAAAATCACACCGGCTAAATATGAGATAAAAAACCATTAACATGAAATGAAACATGGCCGTCACCGCTTTTTTGCCATAGGGAAGAATATAATTAAACAGATAATTATGGCCTCTTCAGCGGTTCAGGGATTTATTCTATTTTTACTGGAAGGTGCGTCATATGAAATTCTGCTCTCGCTGCGTATTGCCGGAAACATTTCCCGGCATTCAATTCGATGAAAAAGGCGTATGCAACTACTGCCATACCGCCAATCTCCCCGATGAAGACAAGAAGAGCGAGTATATCAAGAAATTCGAAGATCTTCTCGACAGCGTCAGGGGGAAGCAGGACTATGACGTGATCATTGCCTATAGCGGCGGAAAGGATTCCACCTATACGCTGCATGTGCTGGCCACCACATATAAAATGAAGATCCTGGCCCTGACCTTTGACAACGGCTTTATATCACCGCGGGCCATGGAGAACATCCTGCACATGACTGACGTGTGCGGCGCAACAAGCATGGTGGTGCGGCCCTCCTTTGAGATAATGAAAAAGGTCTTCGCGGTTGCGGCAAAGGAAGACTTCTACAGCCCCAAGACCCTGGACCGCGCGAGCTCGATCTGCACCACCTGCATCGGCCACGTCAAGTCCCTGGTGCTGAAGACGGCCCTCCAGATGCGGATACCTCTTGCAGCGTACGGGTGGTCGCCGGGGCAGGCGCCCATCACCTCGGCCATCATGCAGACGAGCGCCCGGATGCAAGCGATGACTAACAAAACAGTGCGGGACCTGCTCTTCAAGCGCTTTCCCGAAGAGCTGAAGCCCTTCTTTATTTCCGACGAAGACCTGAAATACGAAGCGGACCGGTGGCCCATCAACATCCACCCCCTGGCCTTCATGAAGTACAACGAAAATGAAATCGTCAAACTGATACAGTCCCTGGGATGGGTCATGCCGAAGGACACGGACCCCAATTCGTCCAATTGCACGCTTAACGCCCTGGCGAACCATATCCACCGTGAGAAGTTCGGTTTCCACCCCTACGCGTGGGAGATCGCCGGCATCGTCCGCTCCGGTTCCATGGACCGGCACGAAGGGATCGAAAAGACCAATCAGCCCGAGGATTCAAAAATGGTGCGATACGGCGCTGAGAGGATCGGGGTTAAGGTGCAGTAGAGCGGACAGCATCATATGATCACATCCTCAACTCTTATTCATCATTTCCTCGAATCGAGCGCGGAACGTTTTCCCGATAAGATCGCTATCATCCATGAGCAGACGCGCGCCACTTATGGAGACATCAACATGAAGGCCAACAGGCTCGCCCGGACCCTTGCTGCTATGGGAGTAGGGGCGGGCAGCCGCGTCGCTGTCATACTGCATAACAGCCTGGAATACGTGGCGAGCTATTACGGCGTGCTCAAGACCGGGGCCGCCTTCGTGTCCCTGGGCACCGACATCAAGGCTGAGAAACTGGCTGGCCTTTTGACCGAGATAGAGCCGGCAGCGGTCATATCGTCTACGCGGTTCGAAGAGCTCCTCGCTGACGCCCCGGTATCATCGTTCCCGCTAAAAGCGCTACTAGTGTCGCGGCCGAACATGGCCTGGAGCAGTATCTCCTTCCCGGTGATCAAGGTCGATGAGGTGTTCGCCGGCGGCGACGGTACAAACATGAACCTTGACATCGATCCTTCAGGCCTGGCGTCTATGATCTATACCTCCGGATCCACCGGGGTGCCGAAGGGCGCCATGCTCACGCACTATAATATTGTAAATAATACAGAATCCATCTGCACCTATCTGCATCTTACCGACAATGACCGCCAGATGGCGGTGCTCCCGTTTTTCTACGTCATGGGTAAATCCCTGCTTAACACCCATTTTGCCGCTGGCGGTTCGGTGGTTATCAACAACAAGTTCGCCTATACCGGCGCGGTCATCAAGCAGATGATCGATGAGGAGGTGACCGGTTTTTCCGGCGTACCTTCGACCTACGCGTACCTTCTGCACCGGTCGCCCCTGGCGGCAAGCAGGGACAAACTGGTCAAACTCAGGTACTGTTCCCAGGCCGGGGGGCACATGTCGAAGCAGATCAAACAGGATCTGCGTAAGGCCCTGCCGGACCATACCGATATTTTCATCATGTACGGCGCCACCGAGGCGTCTGCGCGGTTGAGCTACCTTGAACCGTCCGATTTCGAAAGAAAGATCGATTCCATCGGTAAGGCTATTCCGGGTGTTACACTCCGGGTGCTTGATGAAGCCGGGAATGAGGTTCCGCCGGGACAGACGGGTGAACTCACGGCTTCGGGGCCCAACATAATGCAGGGATACTGGAAAGACCCGGAGACCACGGCGCGGGTGCTGGATAAAAACGGGTATCACACCGGCGATCTCGCCAGCGTGGACGAGGAGGGGTACTTCTATCTCGTGGGACGGAAGGATAATCTGCTCAAGGTGAGCGGCCACCGGATCAATCCGCAGGAAATTGAGGATGTGATGATGGAAAGCGGCCTCCTGGTTGAGGCGGCCGTGATCGGAAAACCGGATGAACTCAAGGGCAACAAGCTTGTAGCTGTCGCGGTTCCGATAGAGAACAGCTGTACGGCGGACCGGGTCACGGAATACTGCACGGCCAAACTCCCTAGGTTCAAGCTTCCCGATGACATCATCTTTACCCGCGCCCTGCCGAAAAAGGCGAGCGGTAAGATTGACAGGGCAAAGTGCGGGGAAATGATCAATTGATCAGGGGGATCGTGTATGATAATAGATCATATCGGCATAGCAGTGAAGTCCATTGAAAAAGGGATCGAACACTGGAAAAAAATATTCGGCTATGGGCAAATGACAGAAGTTGTCGTAAACACAAGGCAGAATGTTAAGGTCGTTTTTTTAAAAAAAGAAAACTCTTTGACCGTCAAGCTGATCGAACCCCTGGATGAAACCTCGCCGATATACACTTTTTCTCAAAAGGGCGGCGGGCTCCATCATATATGCTTTAAGTGTGATAATATCGACAATGAACTCAAAAATTTCAAGGATATGGGATTGAGGATAATCACCCAGCCGCAGCCCGGAGAAGCTTTTGATAATGAACGAATAGCCTTTGTCTTTGCCCAGCAGGGTCTTAATATTGAACTGATCGACACTGATAAAAAGGCGAAGATGATTGATTCCAAGTAAACGATATTTATAAACCTGCAACCGCATCGCCTACGCGTCATGGTGGCTCTGGGCGCGTATAGCCGGGTGGGACGGGAAATGACGGGCCCCCTCAGTCCCCCGTCAGGTACTTCTCCAGGTATTCCGTGAGGTCATTCAGGTTCTTCCGTATCATCGATTTGAATTCGGGCGGAATGTTCTGCGACATGACCACCTTGTAGTAGTTGATGGCGTCCCGCACTTTCCTTTTCTTGATGTACTCATCGGCTTTTTCCAGCATCGGTTTGTACTTGTAGAATGCGTACTCGATGATGTTTTTCTCGCGGGAGAGTCCGATCTCGTCCGGGAGTTTTGAGAAATCATAGCTTACCTTGAGGATGGGGAGTTCCTTGGCCTTGCGTTTGGTGGTAGACAGGAGGCGGCGGTAGAAAGACTCATCCTCGCGTTTTTTCATGTCGATTTCGTCCGTGGTGGTGACGTCTTCGCCCCGGTGCTCCTTCTTTTCACCGAGAATCTCGAAGTCTCCCTTGTCGCGTTCCTTCTTGTCCTCGCGGAGGATTTTCTCGAATATCTCATCGTCGGTCAGCTCGTCGCCGGACTTGTCCTTGCCGTATTCGCTCAGGAGCTCGAAGTCATCCTTCTCTTCAGCGTCCTCGGTCGTCCGTCTCAGGTGCTCCTCTGCCGACCTTCCCGGTTCGGCTACCGAAGATGACTCCGGCGCTTTTTTCCTGGGGATTTTTTCCAGGAGGTCTTTCAGTTCACGGGCTTCGGCTATCTGCTTCTGCATGTCAAATTTCGCCGCTGCCAGGGACGGCATTGCGTCAGCTTCGGCGATGCCGGTAGACGCCATCTCCCGGACGGCCTTGCTCAGCCCCTTGAATTCATTGCGGAGTTCCGTGAGCTCATCGGTGCCCCCCAGGTCCCGGGCCCCGTCTATCCTGTCCAGCCGGTCATTAAGGCCCGAAAGCGCCTCAACGAGCTGGGTCTGGGCTGCTGCCGCCTCTTCACCGGAAACGCTCTTCATCCTGTTCAGTTCGTCCCGTACGTCACCCAGCTCGCTTCGAAGCTTCTGCGTCGCGTTCTGGACAATGGATTCCATGTCCGCGTTCCTGGAGGGATCGACAATGCCGATATGTATGGTTTCCGGCAGCGAGCCGATCTTGATGGCGTTGGAGGGCATGCCGCCCAGCTTTATCTTGATCTCATTGCCTGCGCCGAGGCCGCCTTCACCGTCGGAGACGCCGCGCTTTGCCTGCTCCTCCTTGCGTTTCGCTTCCTCTTCTTTTTTCTTCTTGAACTGTTTCAGGTATTCTATGTCGGCGTCAATCTTGAACCTGGTATCCATGTCCTGTATGCGGGATTTCACGCCCTCGAAGAGCGATATGGCGGTTGCAAAATCACCCTTGCTGGCGTAGATTTCCGAGTTTACCAGCGTCCGCCGGTATATCCTGAAGCGGGACGTTTCCGGGATTATCTCGTCGGCGAGGTAGGGGAGTTTGAAAGGGGCCAGCTGTTCATCTTCGGACGCCTCGGCCTCTTCGGGGCCGATGTCGGATTTCCTCCTGCGCTGCTGGGCGGAGCGTTCCGGGAATTCCTTCTCGATCTTCTTATCGCTGGCCCTTCTCCGGAAAGTCTTGTCTTCTTCTGAGGCGCCGCCGGGTTCGCCTTCTCTCCGGTCCATGACGTCGCCTTTGCCGCCCATGAGCGCCCAGATAAGGAGGAGGATTATCACCAGGAGAATTATTATCAATAGTATATTCATTGTTTCAGCTTCTTGCTCTTATACTGGTAAAGTATATAATTGTACGCATTTTGTAAATATAAAAAAACATTGAGTTACCGCCAGATAGTGCTGCAGCAGTGTAGTATCATGGGGTAGTATGGTTAACGCCTCCGGCAATAAATATACCGCTCTATTCATATTTTCGACAAAATGATTTGACTTTGATTGACAAAATGATATATTTATTAAAAAAAGGTGGACAGCACCGGCAGGTAACTTTTATAAGTTCCGCACATCAAAACAGTAACGAGGATAATACAATGGCACAGGAAAAAATAAATAAGGATATGACCTTCGGAGAACTGTTACAGCAGTTCCCCAAGGCAGGGCCGATACTGATGGGGTACGGCATGCACTGCATAGGATGCCACATAGCCGTGACCGAGACCATCGAGCAGGGCGCCCGGGCCCACGGCATGGATGACGGCACAATTCAGAAGATGATGCAGGATCTCAATCTGAAAGCCGCGAACTAGTTATTATAAAAAACCCCCCGAATGACTACCGGGGGCTTTTTATATCATCAGGAGACCACCATGTCAGAATTCAAAAACGTAACCGTTGTAAAAAAGGCCAATATTTATTTTAACGGCGGAGTCACCAGCCGGACGGTACTATTTTCGGACGGCTCGAAAAAAACCCTCGGCATAATGCTTCCCGGGGAATACGAGTTCAATACATCTGACAGGGAAATCATGGAGATCTATGCGGGCGATATGGATGTGTTGCTGCCGGGCGAGAAGGCCTGGAGAACCATTAAAGGCGGGGAAACTTTCGAGGTTCCTGCCAAATCAATATTCAGTCTCAAGGTGAAAAGTATTTCCGATTATTGTTGCTCCTTTGTGAAGTAATCCGTGAGCAGGGGTTCGGTTCGCCGCATCCCAGTTCATGCCGCACCGTATCCACGGACACGGCCCCTGTATTATTTTTTACTCGAATGATCCTTGATTTTCGACTCAAGCATTTGCTGGATGTCGGTCGTCCAGAGATGACGTATGACATTGTACAGTGAGGCGGAACTCCAGCCTACCAGGAGAATGCCGTTCATGGCCTCAATGCCGGCAAGAAGGCGCCAGGACCCTTGAAGCGTGACGTCGCCGTATCCCACGGTTGTGAACGTCACCATTGAAAAATACAGGGCCTCCTCGAATGACTTAAAACCGGTTACGTCAGAAAATATGAAATACAGGCACGACCATGCAATAGTTTCGGTGAAAAGAAGCAGAAGAAGTGAAACGACCGTAGTGAACAGGATGAACAGTGAATACCATGTTTTTATGTTGCCCCAATGCCGCATGATTTTCTTTATCATCAAGTGTCCGTACAGGATGGTCCCCATGGCATGGAAAATTACCGTTGACCCGACCATGATAATGCCTATAAGTAGAATTCGCACCATATTATAACTCCATTAGTTTGTTAAACCGCATGCGCTGAAATCAGCACTACCGTTGACAACTTCTTCACGTGGCAGCGGTTTCCCTCAAGATACGGCTCGTTCCCTGCATCGTATATATCACAGGGTGAATCGTTGGCTGTATCGATGGCAACTTTCCAGGGATTGCCGGAGGGCGAGGGCGGAATCTCAAATCTGCGGTTTATCTTCCCGCTGTTGAAGATAACAAAAAAGTCACTATCAGGCTTCCCGTCAGCCGATTCGGCGTATTCCCCGCAGATCAGCATGGCAATGGAATGGCTGTCGGGGCTCCAGTCCGGAACCCCGGCTTTAAAACCGTGCCAGGAAATGTCCGGATGCGTTTTCCCGTTGCCGGCCTCACCGGTAAAGAAACTTCCCCTGCGGAGGAGCGGGTGTTCCTTCCTGAATCGGATTATTTCCTTCGTGAAGCGGAAGAGGTCCCTGTTGCTCTCCATCAGGCGCCAGTCGACCCAGGAAATTTCGTTGTCCTGGCAGTAGGCGTTGTTGTTCCCCTTCTGGGTCCGCCGGAATTCATCGCCTCCCAGGAGCATCGGGATTCCCTGAGACAGGAAGAGTGTGGCGATGAAGTTGCGGATCTGCCGGTTCCGCATGCTTGTTATGAGCCGCGTGCTGTCGGGCCCCTCGATGCCGAAGTTGCAGCTCAGGTTGTAGTCCTCGCCGTCGAGGTTGTTCTCGCCGTTTTCGATGTTCCGCTTGTTCCGGTAGCTCACCAGGTCGTTCAGGGTGAAGCCGTCGTGGCAGGTGATGAAGTTGATGCTCTGCAGGGGGCCTTTGCCGGTTGCGCCGTACAGGTCGGAGCTGCCGGTGACGCGGGTGGCGAAATAACCGACGCTGTTCTTGTCGCCGCGCCAGAACCGCCTGATATCGTCCCGGTACTTGCCGTTCCATTCCGCCCACCTGCCCGGGAACTCGCCCACCTGGTAGGCCCCGGCCGCGTCCCACGCCTCGGCGATGATCTTGGTGTTCCGCAGTATCGGGTCCTCATGGATGACCTCGATCAGGGGCGGGTTGCTCATGATGCGGCCGTTCTGGTCCCTTCCCAGGATCGACGCCAGGTCGAAGCGGAACCCGTCGATATTCATGTCGATGACCCAGTAGCGGAGCGCTTCCAGGATGAATTCCCGCACGAGGGGGTGGTTGCAGTTGAAGGTGTTTCCGCAGCCGGAGAAGTTCGTGTAGTAGCGGCGGTCTTCCTTCAGGATGTAGTATATGCAGTTGTCGATGCCCCGGAAGGAGATGGTCGGCCCGATCTCGTCGCCTTCCGCGGTGTGGTTGAACACCACGTCAAGGATGACCTCTATGCCCGCGTGATGGAAGGCCTGGACCATGTCCCTGAACTCCTCCACCTGTTCTCCCATGCTTCCGGCCGACGAGTAGGAACCCTTCGGCGCGAAAAAGGCCATGGTGTTGTAACCCCAGAAATTTTTCAGCCGTTCCCCGGTGCAGGGGGTTCACGTTGGTGTTATCGTCCTCGTCGAATTCCTGCACCGGCATCAGTTCAACGGCATTGACGCCCAGGTCCTTCAGGTAGGGTATTTTTTCCGTGAGGCCGCGGAAGGTGCCGCCGTGTGCCACGCCGGACGATTCATGGCAGGTGAATCCCTTCACGTGGAGCTCGTAGATGATATAATCGCGCTCGGGGATCCTGAGCGGCATGCCGTGCAGGATCTGCGGTCTGTCCAGTGCGATGCAGCGGGGCATGAAGGGGATACTGCTGACCGTGGAATATGAGAGATCCGGTTCCGGGGCATCGGCATTGTAGCCCTGCGCCATGGTAAGGTCCCACCGGCGGTTTCCCGTTATTGCCCGGGCACACGGGTCAATGAGGAGCTTGTTCCTGTTGAAGCGGTGCCCCTTTTCCGGTTCATAGGGGCCGTCTATTGAATAGCCGTATAGTTGCTGCTCCGGAAGGCCCTCCACCAGGATGTGCCATATGTCCCCGGTGCGGTGAAGATCCGGGTCAAGGGGCACCTCGATAAAGGGCGAATCCGGATCATCCGACTCGAACAGGATCAGGGTAACGGTGTGGCAGTGCCTGCTGAATATCGAAAACTGTATCCCGTTTTTAGTGACATGCGCTCCCAGGGGAAGAGGGTACCCGGGCATTGTTTTCAGGTTCCGCATGGCACCCTCCGAATTATTTGACCTCAACCGTAAGTGTCAGTTTGATGGTATTCTGCTCCGGGTCATTGGTGAATACCATGATGGACTTGGTCATTTTTCCCGAATGGGAACCTGTTTTAAGCGTTACTTCAATCTCTCCGCTGCCTCCGGCAGGGATGTCCTTCTTTGAAAGAAGGACGCCGGTGCAGCCTCACCCGGCCGATATTTTATCGATCAGGAGCGTTCCGTCACCGATGTTTTTGAAAGTGAATACATGCTTTACTTCAATATTTTGTTCCTGCTTGCCGAAGTCATGGGTTAATTGGTCGAACTGTATTTTCGGCTTTCCATTACAGAAGAGGGCCGCCGGTAACAGGAGCAACAATAGCAATTTTTTCATGGAACAATGCCTCCTTAATGCATGTGATAGATTTACCCGGGATTTTATTTTAGCAAGCATTTTTTTAGCCGACCAGGGCTCGGATGTTTGATCACGACGCAACAAACGTTTAATCCCGGGAACAGGCCCTGGTTTTTCCGCTGATTTATGCCATTAGAAATAGTTTATCCTTTAAAGTATCAATGACACAGGATATTTTTTAATTTTTTTTCACTAAAAGTATTAAGTATTTTTACGTCTCAGCCGACCTTATTAATGATTATTATTGATACACTCCTATCAAAAATTTACCAGGTTGAAGGCTTTTGCAGCTCGCACTCCTGCAAAAGCCTTTTATTTTCTTCTCTCATTCCGGCCTGCCAATTGATTTTGTTTAATAATATTTTATCACCTATTTTACGATAATGTAGATGATGTTTAGATATTTGAAACATGTATGGTATAATCCGGGACTAAAAATGCTATCACCCTCAGGAGCATAAAAATGGTTCTCGCAGGGGCGCAGAGAAAAAATAGAAAATCAATATTAAAAACTCTGCGACTCGGCGCCACTGCGAGAGATCATTTAAAAATCTCTGTGGTACGATATTGGATGTATGAACAACAGATTCAGTATAAAAAAGGATGGGTTTCCGTTAATGAGTTCAACGGGAGTCCTTGAAAGATCAGGGAGCATGATATTCGTTATAAATGAACAAAATCCGCAGAAACGGCTTATTGACAAGGCCGTTGAAGTTCTGAGGCAGGGGGGCGTCATCGTGTATCCGACCGATACAGTGTACGCCTACGGCTGTGATATCAACGATAAAAGGGCCATAGAGAGAATATACTGGATAAAGCATATAGGGCGCAATAAGCCATTGAGTTTTATTTTCAGCGATATCTCTGAAATAAGTGGGTATGTGCGGAATATCTCCGACAGGGCCTTTAAAATCATGAAAAAGGCCTTCCCGGGTCCCTATACGCTCATTTTCAATGCCACTAAGCTGGTGCCGAAAGTGGCCATTACTAACCAGAAAACGATCGGGGTCAGGGTACCGGATAACAACATCGCCATGGAGCTGGTGCGTACCCTGGGAAGACCGATCATGTCGGCAAGCGTCAGTACGACTACCGGAGAATATATCGTTGATCCCAAGGACCTCGAAAAGATTTACCGGAACGAAGTTGACCTGGTCATTGACGCGGGTCCCAAGGTTTCCGAGGTGTCAACGGTCATAGACCTGACGGACGGAAACCCTGTCGTCGTGAGGGAAGGGAAGGGGGAAATTTTTTTTTAAGTAGACAATGCGGGGAGCATATTAATTATAGTCACGGATTGAAGCTTGATTCCCTGACCGGTATCCCGTAAAATACGGGGGCGACTATTATTGCGAGGTATTATCAAATGGAAGGATTAAGGGATTTCTTAAAAGTTGTGATTGCCATCACCATTTTCCTTGGCCTGGGTGCGATTGTATCCTTCATATATTACAACATCAGGAAACGGGACCTCTTCGGCGGGTATATCGGAGGCCTAGTGGTCGGCTTTATCGGTGCCATCATCGGCGGCTATATCCTGGATTACCTGTTTTACAACATCGCCGTGACGATCCTCGAGTTCCTTTCCCGCGGTATTGGCGTGAATGTCATCGCCGGCTTCATCGGCGCCTATGCGGCCCTCTATATCATGAACAGGCTGAACCATAACCGCGAGAGAAAAAAATACTGATGCAGATTTCATAATACATGCCATAAAAAAAGAGGGCTGACATGCAATGTCAGCCCTCTTCGCGTTATCGCGATCGGATTACATCCGAATCGTCCGGCCTTATCCCTCGATTTTTTTAAACAGTTTTCTTCTCCGGATGTTGATGATAACGACAGCGGTTACCATGACACCGATGAGGGCGCCCAGGGCAGCAGCGGTGGACACATGGCCGTTCTTGATCAGATACGCTGTCAGGGCCGATACGCCAGGCACCGGAAAGGTATAGGTGGTGTTGGGCTTGAGATACCAGTCCTGGTATTCCTTGCCGTCAGACTGGTACCATTTCTGGAAGTCCGGATAGGCTTTGAATATCTCTGTGCCTTCATAAGGCCACGTCCACTCATCAGGAACCAGCACGGCCCAGGGGAACTTGTCGGTATCAAGGGTCTTGCCCACGAATTTGGTGGTCACGAAGGGCAGGTGCACCTGGTTTTTCTTGTCGCTGTTCGCCATGATGAACGGATCGTACGGCATCGGGGCGATTTCGGTTCTGCCAACCGGGTTTTCGAACACGATATCAAGAGAATGGACCGGTGCATTGACAAATTGTTCATTTTTCTTGCTGTTGAATTTTTGATTCAGGTCCTTTTTCGGATCGCTGATCAGCAGGTAGTCCTTGCCGAGAATGTTTATGTAGAACAGGTTCTTGTAACCGGCACCGGCGGCAAGCACCTTGCTCCTGATGTTGATCTTGCTGATCTTGTTTTCAGGATTGATGTACTCGGTGATACCGAACTTGACTGCCAGATCGTTGAAGTCCGCGTCGCCCTTGTTTGGATACAGGTCCTCGAAGGCGATAGTGTACTCTTTGTAGACAGCCGCGATGAGGGTCGGGTCACTGGGGAACTGGTCCGCATCGTCAGCCACGCCGTCCTTGTCAGTGTCAATCACCGGTGTTTCGGTTTTTTTCTTTTCAAGATAGATGACACGGGAAATCAAGGCAAGATCCTGGATGTTATCGACCTTAACGGTCTTGGAAACATAATCAGGATGCTCGATGACAACATCGAGGGACGAGCAGGTCTGGTTTACCGTGGTATTGAATGCGGCCTTTCCTGCAGTATCGGTTATAGAAGAACTAATTGCTTCACCATTGGCTGATACATTGATGCTGGCCTTGGCTATTGAGGTACTGGCGTCAGCCATGATCATGAGATCGAAGTCAATGTTTTTGACCGTGGCATACTGGAATTCATCGTTTGATGAAGTATCTTTATTCTGGTCTGCCGGGGTCTCAGTGGCGGTTGGGGTTGTGGTCTCCTGTGTTGAAGTCTGTTCAGTGCTCGTAGAGCTGCTGTCCTGAACAGCTGTCTGATCGCCGCTGGTGGTGCCGCTTTGCTCAGTGGATGCCTGAGTCGGTTCAGTGGCAGTGCTTTCGGTGGCAGTTGAATCGGATACCGAGCTGCCTTTCTCAACCACTGTTACTGTATCCAGACTGGCCGAATCGGTACCAGAAAGAGGGAAAAGCCCCTTTTTGGAATCATTGCAAGCTACAGTGGTCAGAGCCACGGCCACCAGAGCAAGCAGAAATAGTTTTTTCATTTGAAGCCTCCAAAGTGGATAGATATTCTTTGATTTTCTATTTATGATAATGATAATAAAAAGAATAAAATTTGTCAATAAAAAAACCCACCTACACGGGCTTTTAAATTGTTTTTTGTATACTTTCCAAAAATTTTTACGTTTTTATTTGAACATATTGTATAATATGTATAATTAATATAAATTAATGGCAATTTATTAGAATAATCAAAAATTTAATAGTATTTCAGATTATTAAGTTTTAACACAAATTTTTTCATTAACAATTTAATAATATTTTTAACAATGTAATATCTAAGTGATTAAACAATTATGGAACTTTTAATATCAATGGAAACATTATGTAAAAGAGCACGGGTTTCCTCAATGTTATTAAATGGTCTTTTAAGTATTATTTCTGAAGCGCCTTTTTTACCGATACCTGGAATCAATTCCAGGGCTTTCTGGGATAGGGTGTTGATATTGATAGGAAAAGGAAGAGCGATAAGGGACCGCTCACGATGGGAGATGATGACCGAGTCATGAAAACTCATCACCGGCAGTACAATTGGAGTTTTTAATGTTATGGAATAACTTGCAATCTGCTTCAAGTAGGAATAGCCTGATTGCGTCTCGAGCACCTGGCCCTGGCGGATAATGGTGCCCGGCGGGTATATGCCGCGCAGCATGGGATGCTCGATCTCGGAACGTATCCTGTCGCGGTAATAGGAAAAACGGTTGTCGACGTTTTTTCCCGGAACGAATTTCTTCATATGGGCCGGTGTGCCAGGAAAGGGGAGTATCTGGCGGATATTGATACGCTTGATGAGGAGACCCTGCTCCATGATTTCTGAAAGGTACCGATAATTGATCTTGAAGGTTTCCATGGTCTCGCCTTCAAGGCCGTGGAGCAGGTTAACGCCGGGCAGGAGTGCCGGTATTGAGCCGATCCTGACGCCTCCGATGCTGTTGATGATCTTGATAGCAAGTATAGCCTCTTCGGGAAGCACTTTCAGGTTGTTCCTGCGCACCACTGCGCTGTCAAAGGATTCGATTCCCAGGGCCATGGTATCCCCCGGCGTTATGGTTGCAACCAGCTCCTCCAGTATCCGCGACGACTCTTCGGGGAAATTGGCGATGGTGCCGGGATTGGCATTGTCGATGTTAAGGACTGAAATGCGGCCCCGTTCTTTCCTGCTGCGCAATTCTGACAGGAGTTCACGTATCGGCGTCACTGCCGGCTTCGGAAATCCGCGGGTGAAGGTTGTGCAGTCCGACCGGTACTGCAGAATATCAGCCTGGCGTCCCAGCCTGAACCGGGACACGCCCGCCTCGATAAGCGCGTCCACCTCGGCGATGATGTCAGCGGTCTCGCGGAATTCAACGGATCCGAAGAGACCTTCAGAGCAGAAGGAGCAATGGCTTTCCCGGGGGCAGCCGCGGGAGGTCTCGATTTCGCAGATGACAGCGGGAAAGCGCGGGTGGCGGCGGACCACTGCGGCGCCCAGGACGGACCATCGGGCAATTTCTCCGGCGGAACGCCGCTCGTCGGCTTCTTCCCCCCGGGCGAAACCGAAGGCGTATTTCTCGATATCCTTATAGACAGGAATCATGTTGTGATTCACGGGAAGGACATGGCTTATAAGGCCTCCTATGGCGAAGTGCTGTTCAGGATTTCTATCCGCGATGCGGCGGATCTCCGCGATCGTGCCGATCTTGCTGCCCAGGTAACGGCCCGGAACCACGGCGCCGCCGATGAGAAAGACCATGTCATAGGAAGTGCCGAGGCGGTACTCCCGCTCCCGGACCGTGTCTATGGCAAGGTAGTCAATGTGCGATTCATCCACGCCGGCATCGGTAAGGGCCCCGAAAATATACCGGGGATAGGGCGAGACGAAGGGGGGGACGCCGAAACAGGCCGGCTCGTCTACGTAGCAGTCCAGGATGCAGCAGTTCAGCATAGTGCCGACACGATCTCCTCGATATCGCGGGTGAGAAAGCCCTGTATCTTCTGTTCCATCTGGAGGACGAAATTCTTGTTTTCGGTGATCAGGGTGACGATGTGCTGGTTGATCCCGTACCGCTTGACCAGGTCATCGACGCGGTCGTCAATCGAAACGATCGTATCGTGCATGACCCGCTTGTCGGCGTAAAAGACGATTTCCCTGGCTTCGAGATCACCCTCCGGCTTGAAATCCTCAAAGACCACGTGGGAATCGACTATTTCTGCGATGGCGTCATAGCCCAGTTCCCGCATTATCTGGCCGCCTATCAGGTCATGGCGCATCTCCCTTGACCCGATGGTCCGTGTCTTGGCGATGTCATGGAGGAGCGCCGCGGCCTGAACCAGACTGGCCTGTATGATGTCCGGGTCCCTGAGATGGGCCACCAGGGCCATGGCGACGTTCATCACCTGCTCTGAGTGCCTGATGATGTTATCCAGCATCTTGTATCGCTCTATGAGTTCGTAGCATTCGTCTATGGTCGGGACCGGTACGTTATAATTCATTTCGTCGAGCTGATTCTCCTGTAATCTTTTGCCTCATCCGTTCAAAGGACTGATCGTCAGTTGATCCCCGATGCTCATCCCGTACCGGTCCGCAATGGATCTTGTGCTGATTGCAAGTTCGATGAAGCCGGAACTGCCCTGTATGATGCCGCACTGGCCCCTGAAGAGATCGCCATAGCTCCGGATGCAGATCGATTTGAACCGGTAACGTCCTGATGAGACTGAATACAATGAACAAGCTTCAAAGTCAATTGTATTTACGGGGATGGACGTTATGGCATTGCCGAATTTGTCGATATGGATAATGCCGCATTTCAATTCATCCGGGGAAGCCGAGTACTGGGGAAAGGGGGTCCTGACAATGGAGTCAGCAGTTTTACCGAATTGATCGGGCGGGGTCCCCAGGGAAAGCCCGGCGGCGACCGGGGCGAAGACATCCCTGCCGTGAAAGGTGCATGATGCGTTCTTGAAGGGAGTCATATCAATATGAATCAGTTTCATCTCTTCAGTCAGCACGGCGGAAATGATGCCGTTATCCGGCATTACGAAGAAGTACCTGCCGTCCGTTGCGATAATGCCTTTACGGTCGGTGCCCACGCCCGGATCAACGATGACGCAGAAAATCGTCCCCTGCGGGAAGTGACGGTACGAGGAGAAAAGCATGAACTGAGCGTTGAGTATCGAATATGATTGAACGGAATGACTGATGTCGATGATCTCTACACCGGGGTTCAGGCTTTTCAATACGCCTTTAACGACACCGACGAAGTGGTCGGTGTAACCGAAGTCAGTGATAAGAGCTATCATGGGGCCCTTTTAGTCAGGATACTATTGATAGTAACATTTTCAAATGAAGTCAATCATTTTTAATACTATTGTGCTCTTTATGCAACTACTATTACATATAGTAGCTCCCGTCGCCGAAAGCGGCGGGAACATATATTAATATCATTGCATATAAAAAAAAGTTGAAAAATATTATCAGTTTATATATGGTATTTGTTAGATGTATGAATTATATCTTAATCCGGTATTGCGATCCAGATTAAAGATAAAATAAATCTATGGAGAATTCAATGAAAAAACTAGCCCTTCTTTTTGTCGTTGTCTTTGCGGTAGCGGCCTACGCGCAGGATAAGCCTGCACAGGATAAACCGGTGCAGGATAAATTCACCAAATCCACCCAGGTCCAGGTGACCCTGACCAGCATCTCACTGGAAAAGTATGGAGCTGCCAAGGAAGACAAAACCTTCAAGGCGGGAGAGACCGTGTTTATCAACCTTGAACTGAAGGGGCTTCAGGCCAATGACCAGGGCCAGGTGGTTGTCCAGGCTGACATCGCAGTTCCCCAGCTCACTCTCGACAAGAAAAACCTGATAGACGGCTCAACCGGCGCTGAAGATGTGGTGCCGATGTATTTTCAGATACCCATAGGATCGGTACAGAAGGGCGGAACCTGCTTTGTGAAAATCACCATCCGTGACATGGTTGCCAAGACCTTTGTCGAATTCAATACGACATTTAAACTAGTGAAATAACAGTTGTCAACATCCATGCGGTGCGCCATCGGGTGACGTCGCGCTACAGCACAAAGATCGTCCCCAGGTCAACGGCCGGCATACGGCCGAGGGGGACGATCTTTTTTGCCCGCTCATCAATAAATCTCACGATTGTTTCATAATCGGGATGATGTGACAGGGTCCCGGCGCAGAACACCATGTCATCGCAAAGACCCGTAGCCCCTCCGATGAAGCCGTATCCGTATCCGGGAAGATCAATAGTGCCGGGACTGATCAGCAGGGACGCAAGTCCCTGCGAGGATGCGGCCCTGTGGATTGACACGTCCGCGGTTACAATCGAATTATCATCAACGATAAGGGTGGAGCATTTGGCGTAACCCTGTTTCACGCCTGCAGCGGTGATATTATGCGACCGCAGGTATTCCTCTACACGCGGGTCGGCGCCGCCTGAATGGCGGAAGGCCGACGAACCGGCGCAGGCGATGTTATAAAGAACATCCCCCGGATAATCCTTCGTCAGGCGTGTGGAGCAGATGATCACTTCTGCGTGTTTTTCGATCTTTGATGCGAAGGATGCTGATATGTCAGGGTGGCAGAAGACGTGCTTCTCGTGGATGAATACCTGAATATCAGGATGGCCGGCCAGCGGCCCGTCAACCAGGCCGGTTTTGGGAATAGGGATCGGTTCGATATCCAGCCTCTTAAGATTGTTGATGATTTCAGCCGGGGTGTCGGGATTGATGATGGCGATGCGGTCCATGATTATTGCAACCAAAAAGTATTGACATGGATTTTCACCTGTACTGATCTTGTTGTGCAAGGATTTTTTAATTGGAAAAACGATTGATCCCCAAGCGGCGTCGCCTTTCAGCAAAAAGGCAGCCAGGATGGCTGCCGGAGCCGCCAGGGCAGAATGCCCTATTTGCGGCGGAGTGAGCGAAAGGTGCGCCGCTAGAATGAAAAATCATTATATATGAATATAAATAGCAGGTAAAGTCATGAGATTATCCCGATACATACTACCCACATTGAAAGAGGATCCTTCCGACGCGGTGGTATTGAGTCACCGCCTCATGGTACGGGCCGGACTCATCCGCAAGGAATCAGCGGGCATGTACCTGTACCTGCCCCTGGGGTGGCGGGTGCTCCGCAAGATCATCGCCATCGTACGCGAGGAGATGGACCGGGCCGGCGCCATGGAGTTCCTCATGCCCGAGCTCACCAACGCCGAACTCTGGAAGGAGTCGGGCCGGTGGGACACCATGGGTCCGGAAATGTTCCGCATCCGCGACCGCAACGCCATGGAGTACGCCCTGGCCCCGACCCACGAGGAGGCCTTCACCGGCGCGGTGCGGGGTCTCATTTCATCGTACCGCGACCTGCCGGTCAACGTCTACCAGATCAACACAAAGTTCCGCGACGAGATACGGCCGCGCTTCGGCGTGATCAGGAGCAAGGAATTCATCATGAAGGACGCCTATTCCTTCGACATGGACGAAAAGGGTCTCGAGACGTCATACCAGACGATGCGGGCCGCCTACCGCCGGGTTTTCGAGCGCTGCGGCCTCGACACGATCCCGGTTGAGGCGGACACCGGATCCATGGGCGGCAGCAACTCTGAGGAATTCATGGTTGCCTCGGAAGTGGGGGAAGAGTCGCTTCTCCTGTGTGACAAGTGCGGGTACCGGGCAAACCGGGAGAAGGCGGAGTATGCCCGCCCGTCAGCTGCAGCGTCCGAAACGCCGAAGGACCTGGCCGAGGTGGCCACGCCGGATGTAAAGACCATCGATGACCTGGCCGCCTTTTTTAAATGCTCACCGGACCGCTTTTTAAAAAGCATCATCTACGTGGCCGACGGAAAGCCGGTCATGGCCGTGGTTCCGGGGGGCCGCGAGATCAATGAGCTTAAGCTGGGCCGCGCTGCCGGCGCCGTTCAGCTGGAGCTTGCCCCGGATTCAGTGGTCGAAGAAGTCACCGGGGCGCCGGTGGGATTCGCCGGCCCGGTTACAAATAAGACTATAAGGATACTATTTGATAGCTCAGTCAAGGGCGTTGTGAACGGCATAACCGGGGCCAACAAGAAGGATGTCCATTTCGACGGTGTCAATCCCGGGCGCGACTTTTATCATAAAGGAAGAGGCCGATATCACCTGCGCAGAGGAGGGAGACTCCTGTCCGCGGTGCGGCGCAGCCATGTATGTGAAAAAGGGCATCGAGGTTGGCCATATCTTCAAGCTCGGCTATAAGTATACGAAATCGATGAACGTCAAGGTTGTCAATGAACAGGGTGCGGAAGTGACACCCATCATGGGCTGTTACGGCATCGGCGTGAACCGCACCATGGCGGCCGTGGTGGAACAGCATAATGACGACAAGGGTATCATCTGGCCCGTGTCCCTGGCCCCTTTTGATGTCCACCTGGTCGGACTAGGGAAAAGCGATGATGAGGTCAAGGCAGCAGAAGAAATATATGAACTGCTGACGGGAGCGGGCTTTGAAACCCTGTATGACGACCGGAAGGCGAGTCCCGGCGTCAAATTTGCCGACGCGGACCTGATCGGTCTCCCGGTCCGCATTACAATAGGTAAAACCTATTTTCAGTCCGGAGAGGCAGAGGTAAAGCTCCGGAAGGGCGGGGAAATCCTTAAAATAAGAAAAGACGGACTGGCGGAGAAGGTAAAAGAACTGTTGAAATAATGTGGCACAACGGCCGCTTTCTGTTAGCCCGGGGTTTAACCCCCGGGCTAACAGAAAGCGGAGGCCTCACCCGCCTCATCACAGAAAACCGTGATGTCACCTTTCCTGATTTTGCTATATTTATAATAATATTCCTTAAAAAATCCCCATCAATTTCTATTAATATTGACAATTAAGTATATGTTTTCGAGAATGTTCGACAATAGCCATACCCAGCTTTGCGTGTTGGCCGACAAAACATATACTACATATGCGTACGGTGCTGACGGGGATCGAACTACACACACAGGTGTTATATATAAATCAAAGGTTCGTAAAATTTTAAAAAAGGGAGTAAGGAGATGAAGATAGCTGTCTGTCTAAAACAGGTTCCAGACATGGAATCCAAGTTCAAAATCGTTGAAGACAAAAAAATCGATGAATCACAGATCGCTTTCAAAATCAATGATTTCGATAACTACGCCGTTGAAGCAGCTCTGCAACTGAAAGAGAAGTTCGGCGGCGAAGTCGTGATCGTTACCTGCGGTCCCGAGCGCGCGGCCAAAGACATCCGTCAGGCCTTCGCGATGGGAGCGGATTGGGGCATCCACGTGATGGACCCCGAGGTTGAAGCGGGCGATAATTTTGTCGTTGCGTCGACGCTGCAGAAAGCCATTGAGACCATCGGCGGCGTTGATCTTGTTCTCACCGGCGTGCAGGCCGAAGACGACCAGGCGGCCGTTACCGGCGTAATGCTGGCCGACCTGATGGGCTGGCCCCACTGCACCAACGTCAAGAAGCTGGAAGTCAACGGCACCGCCCTCACGGTGAACCGCGAGCTCGAAGGCGGACTGAATGAAGTGATTGAAATGAGCGCTCCGGCCGTTCTTACGGTACAATCAGGTATCAATGAGCCCCGGTATCCGACCCTTCCGGGCATCATGAAAGCCAAGAAAAAACGGCTTGATGTCAAAAAAGCCGCCGATATCGGCGCTACCGCTGCGTCAAAAACCGATTTCATCAAGATGTTCTTCCCTGTATCCGAACACAAGGCGGAAATTCATCCAGGGTGATGCGGCGACGGTAGCAGCGAAACTCGTTGAGAAATTAAAGAATGAAGCCAAAGTGATATAAGGAGGACGGAACAATGGCAAAGATATTAGCAATAGCTGAACATAGAAATGGAAAACTGACTGATGCCACCCTTGAGCTCTGCAAGGCTGCGAAAGCGCTGGCATCCGCCCTGGGCGCCGAGCCGGCAGCGGCCATCATGGCTAAAGACGACGCCTTGGCAAAAGAAGTCGCGAAATATATCCCCGACCGTTTATTGCGTGGCAAACGCCGCCCTCGAAGGGTATACCGCTGACGGTTTCACCCAGGCTATCAAGGCTGTTGTGGACTCCCAGGACGTCAAAGGCGTTCTCATAGCCCACTCATATGACGGCGTCGACTATGCCGCCAAGGTGGCCATGGCGATCGGTTCCGGTATCGTGTCGAACTGCAACAAGGCCCGCGTGGACGGCGGTAAGGTTATTTTTACCCGGAACACCTACAACGGAAAGATCCAGGAAGAGAAAGCGGTTAACACTGATAAGTTCGTCGCCACCTTCGAAAAAGGCGCGTATGACATGGAAGCGGCCGGCGGGGCCGGCGCGGTGACCGCCGTTTCGGCGAACATCGCCAATGTGCGGACCAAGTCCAAAGGCATCATCGAAACGATGGCCGGCGCAGTTGACATTTCCCAGGCCAAGATCATTGTATCCGGCGGACGCGGATGCAAGGACGCCGACAAGTACAAGGAATTCATCGTCACCCTCGCACAGAAACTGGGCGGCGAGTACGCGGCTTCACGGCCGGTGGTTGACTCCGGCTGGACCGATGCGGCCCGTCAGGTCGGGCAGTCCGGCAAGACCGTTGCCCCGGACCTCTACCTTGCATGCGGTATTTCCGGCGCCATCCAGCACGTTGCCGGCATGAAAGGCTCCAAGTGCATCGTGGCCATCAACAAGGACCCGGAAGCCCCCATCTTCAACATCGCGATGTACGGGATCGTGGGTGATCTCTTCGAGGTCATTCCCCAGATTAAAGAGAAACTCTAAGATTATCAAGCACATCAATGAAAAAGCTGTCCCGCAAGGACAGCTTTTTTTTTGATCGACCCGGAGGCGGGTCAACGATGGTCGATAATAAATCATATTTGATTATTGAAAAAACAATTGAAGTAATTATGCATGAATATATACTAAGAAAAAAAATTGAAGCAGAGGCACATCATGGTACAATACAATTATCCCACAACAATTCTCCTCGGCCAGGGATCCCTGGCGGAATTCGGGAAACGCCTTAAGACCAAAAAACATTCTAAAATACTGGTAGTTGCCGATAAAACCCTGGAACAGATGGGTATTGTCAAAAAGCTGACCGATGTGCTTTCGTCCCAGGGTATAGCTCATGATATATATACCGACATCCATCCGAACCCGGTTGAAGAGGACGTGGAGAAGGGGGTCATCGCCTATAAAACCGGGAACTGCGACAGCATCATCGGCCTCGGCGGCGGAAGCCCCATCGATGTAGCCAAGGTCATCAAGGTCATGGTCGCCAACCCTCCGCCCATGGCGCAGTATGACGATGCAAGGGGCGGCGACGCTCTCATCAAGGGGCCCATGCCGGCCCTTTACGCGATACCGACCACGTCAGGCACCGGGAGCGAAGTGGGCCGGTCCGGGGTCATCATCCTGCGCGACACCGGCCGCAAGACCATCATCTTCCACCCGGAACTTCTTCCGTCCATCGCCGTTCTTGAGCCGGAGCTCACCGCGGGGATGCCGCCCCGCCTGACGGCCGCAACGGGGATGGATGCCTTCGTGCACTGCCTCGAGGCATACTTCGTGAACATGTTCCACCCCATGGCGGACGGCATCGCACTGCAGGGCCTGGAACTGGTGCTCAGGTGGCTTCCGGAAGCCTGCAAGAACGGCAGCAACCTTGATGCCCGGGAAAAGATGCAGATAGCCTCGTCCATGGGCGCCGTGGCGTTCCAGAAGGGCCTTGGCATGATCCATTCCATGGCGCATCCCCTGTCGAGCCTCCACGGGCTCCATCACGGCCTGGCAAACGCGCTGGTCCTGCCCGATTCGGTCCTCCACCTGGAACAGGCCCACCTGACCACCGAGCAGATGGCGAAGATCCAGAAGGTGCGCGCCATTTTCACGGAATGCGGTCTCGCAAGGGCCAGCCTGTCGGAAAGCTGCAGGGCCTTCTGCGAACAGGTAGGAATACCGATGGGCCTCGGTAAGAATAGAGTGCCGGCGGAAGGCCTGGTCAAACTCAGTGCCGAGGCCTTCAAAGACTCCTGTCACGCAAGCAACATGGTGCCTGTCGTGGAGAAGGACTTTTTGAAGGTGCTCAAGGCAGCGATGTAAACATGGCAGCGTCGTTATCACATGACACTAAAAAAAAGCTTTCCCCCGGCAGGTTCCATCCCCTGGGGGCGACGCTCATCGATGACGGCGTTAATTTTGCCCTCTTTTCCCAGGACGCAGCGGATGTATACCTGCTGCTCTTCGACAGTCCCGACAGCGATCCAACGGACATTATCAGGATTGAGAACAGGGAACGGTTTATCTGGCATGTCCATGTGCATGGGGTGGGGGACGGCCAGCTCTACGGCTACAAGGTTAAGGGGGAGTTCAATCCAGCCTGGGGTTTCCGCTTCAATGAAAACAAGCTCCTTCTTGATCCTTATGCGAAGGCCATAAGCGGGAAATGCCGGAATGTAGAAAATCTTCTTCTTGCCTATGACCCCACTGCGCCGGAAAAAGACCTTACCATGGACAAACGGGACAGCAGCCTGATTATGCCGAAGGGCATCGTCATCGACGATGCCTTTGACTGGCAGGGGGACCGGAATCCGGATATCCCCATGGATAATCTCATTATTTATGAAGTACATGCGAAAGGCTTTACCGCCCACCCGAGTTCCCGGGTGAAGAACCCGGGAACCTACCTGGGGTTTATCGATAAAATTCCGTACCTGAAAGAGCTGGGCGTGAACGCGGTGGAGCTGCTTCCGGTTCACGAGTATTACATAGAGGATTTCCTCATAGATAAAGGCCTCACCAACTACTGGGGATACAACACCATCGGCTTCTTCGCGCCGGAATCGTCGTATGGGACCGGAAGGTCCCCGGGGTGCCAGGTTCATGAATTCAAGACCATGGTGCGGGAGTTGCACCGGGCCGGCATCGAGGTGATTCTGGACGTGGTGTACAACCACACGGCTGAAGGAAACGAAATGGGGCCCACCATCAGTTTCAGGGGGATTGATAACCGGAACTACTATATACTGACCTCCGTGCAGGGCGCGCCGGGGCGGTACTACACGAACTACACCGGGTGCGGCAACAGCATGAATCTGGCCAATATGCCCGTGATCCGCTTTGTCCTCGATTCCCTCCGCTACTGGGTTGACGTGATGCATGTTGACGGCTTCAGGTTCGACCTGGCGTCAGTGCTGGGCCGGGAAGAGGGGGCCTTTCGTGCCGGGGCTTCTTTCTTTGACGCGGTTTCCCAGGACCCGGTGCTGAACAGGATCAAGCTCATTGCCGAGCCGTGGGACATCGGCACTTACCAGGTGGGGAACTTTCCCGTCGACTGGTCCGAATGGAACGGGAAGTACCGTGACACGGTGCGTAAGTTCGCAAAGGGAGACCGCGGCCAGATCCGCGAGCTGGGATGGCGCATTACCGGCTCCGCTGACATGTACGCTGACGACGGCAGGACGGCCTACAACTCGGTGAACTTTGTCACCTGCCATGACGGCTTCACCATGAATGACCTGGTCTCCTACGACGGGAAGCACAATGAAGCGAACCTGGAAAACAACAATGACGGGTCAAACGATAACAACTCATGGAACTGCGGGTGCGAAGGGGAAACGGACAATAAGGATATCATATCCCTTCGCGAGCGGCAGGTGAAGAACTTCTTCTGCCATCTTCTTTTTTCCCAGGGCACGCCGATGATCCTGGGGGGTGACGAGTTTATGCGGACACAGAACGGGAGTAACAACGCCTACTGCCAGGACAACGGGATCAGCTGGTACAACTGGGAGCTGGCAGCACGGAACGGCGGTATCCTCGCCTTCGTTAAAAAAGCTATCGCCTTCAGAAACCGCTACCCGATCCTCAGGAGCCGGAAATACCTGTCCGGGAAGGATTCCGATTCAGACGGTATGCCTGATATATCGTGGTTCGGCGCCAACCTGGACCGGCCCGGATGGGACTGCCCGGAAGCCCGCATTATCTGCTACATGCTGGACGGCAGCGAGGTGAAGTCCGGTTTCGGTGATTATCTTCTGTTTTTTATCCTCAATGCCGACTATAATTCCCACAGCGTCATGATCCCGCAGATCGCGAACAAATCATGGAAAAGGGTTGTGGATACAAGTCTGAAGGCGGGGGAGGATTTCCTTGATCCCGGTTCTGAAGTCGTCATCGATCCCCAGGACCATTACTGCGTGAACGCGCGGACCACGGTGGTGCTTCTGGCGCGCTAGATCTCCTCAATTTTGCAGCAGTGATCGACGCACTCGTCGGTGCAGGAATTGTCACATGGCTCCACGTGGATGACGACCTTGGCGCCAGGAAAATGCTCCTTGACCCTGGCGACGATGCGGTCACTGATCTCGTGGGATTCCTGGACGCTCATTCCCGGGTCAACAACAAGATGAAACTCATAAAAGCGTTGTGAACCCGATTTTCTGGTCCTGAGCTTATGATAGCTGATAGCCTTCGGATGCTGCTCCGTCACGTATCGATCGATCAGCTCCTCGTCCTCTTTGCCGAGGCGGGCGTCCAGCAGATCCCGCACCGACTCCAGTGTCAGGTCATAGGCGGCTTTAATGATCAGCATGGCTACAATAATTGCGGTGGCAGGGTCGACCCATGAAAGATTGATGCCCGGGAAAAAGAACCTGCCGGCCCAGTAGATGAGGAGGCCGGTCATGACGCCGAAGGAGGTCCACACGTCGGTGCGCAGGTGCCAGGCGTCCGCCTTGAGGGCGATGGAGTCGGTCTCATTGCCCACCTTGAAGAGCATGTGGGAAACGAAGAAATTGGCCGCCACTGATATAGACATGACCGCGACGCCCCAGCCGGCCTGCTCCAGGTGTTGCGGATTTTTCAGCTTTTCAACCGCTTCGTATATGATCCATCCCGCGGCGAGAAAGATGAGGAGCGCTTCGATGGTCCCGGATATGTTTTCAATTTTCCCATGACCGAAAGCGTGGCGGTGATCTTCCGGCTTGCCTGACTTGCGGACAGCGAAGAAGGCTATTATGGCCGCGACAAGATCAACAGCCGAGTGGATGGCCTCGGAGATAACTGATACTGAATTGATCAGGAGTCCGATGGTGAGCTTCATCGCCACGAGAGAGCTGTTCGACGCTACGGATAGAATGGCGACTCGGGACTTTTTTTTAGTGATATCCATATGCTGCCTCGTGGTATATAAGTAGAAGTGAAGCTATTGACCTGTGTCCAACTGCTTCTGGTACTTGTTTGCCTATACTGTCTACATTCTGATTGTGTTCAGGAATGCTGATACTATTTTAGTATTGAGTACAGGCAGCTGATATTTTTCAATTCTTTTTTTAATTGAAAAATTACATGATACTTGCATCAATTGATTTTATAAAGATATACATAGATAGCGCCATTATAACGATGACGTTTAACCGTTTATCACGAAAATAAAATATCGGTAATTTTAGAAAATGAATGGATCATACGATGTCATCATCATAGGGGCCGGGCCCGGCGGTTGCAGCGCCGCCTCGTTCCTGTCAAAAGCGGGACATGACGTTCTCATCATCGACAGGGCCCGTTTTCCCAGGGACAAAACCTGCGGCGACGGTCTTTCCGTTACGGCACTTGCAATGCTGGAGAGGATCGGCATTCTCGGAGAAATCGAGGCCCTCAACCCGTGGAAGTGCGACGGCGTAATTCTGACATCACCTGACGATGTCGTCATGCGGGGACATTCCCCGGCGGCGCCCGGCAGGTATAATTACGGGTATGTGATACCGAGAAAAATATTCGACACCATTCTTTTTGAGCATGTCAGGGGTCTTCCCCATGTGACCGTCAAGGAGGAATGCGCCTTCAAGGATTTCATCTATGAGGGAAAAAAAATACGGGGGATACGGGGGCGGCAGGGGAATGATGAATTAGAAGTCCGCTGTGAGTTCATCATCGGGGCTGACGGGGTTCATTCATCGGTGGCAAGGAAGCTTGGCAACCACAAAGACAGTTCAATAAAAAAAGCCTTTGCCGTGCGGGCCTATTTCGACAATGTCGACGGCCTTGAACACTGCATATCTCTTCATTACGAAAAGGCCATTCTTCCCGGATACGCATGGATATTTCCCACCGGGGAGCGGAGCGCCAACGTGGGCGTGGGATTGATATGCCAGGACAACTCGGCAAAAAATATAAAGAACCTCTTCGAGATATTCATCCGGCAAAACAAGTTCGCCAGGGAAATGCTTGCTCACGCCGTGATGGTTGAGGGATCCCTGAAGGGAGCCCACCTGTCAACCGGCACCATGGGCGTTAAGCGCTCCTTCGGCAATGTCCTCCTGGTGGGCGACGCGGCGGGTTTCGTCGACGCCCTTACCGGCGAGGGCATTTATTACGCCCTCAAGAGCGGCGAGCATGCCGCTTTTGCGATTGCCCGCGGCCTATCCGCAAAGGAACAGCGGGGCAGTATCGGCAGGATCTATGATGACCTCTGGAGAAAAGAATTCAGGAAGGACATTATCTTCGGTAACATCTTCCAGAGGGTCATGACGAAAAAGTCCCTCATAAATTTTATTGTTCACCGTACCAGCAAAAATCAGGACAAGGCGGATATCCTCAGCGGCGTGATCCAGCATGCTCTGCCTAAGAACAAATTGTTCCGTGTATTGTAATACCTCCCGGAAATCCGAAAAAATTGGAGTGACAGAAAAACCGTGTACTACTAGTATTGCCTATTGTTATGGAACGGTTCTTTCATCCCCGGTCAATAGTTCTCTTCGGCGCAAGCTCCAACCCTAAAAAGGGCGGCAACCAGGTGCTGCAGAATTTCAGGCAGTTCATGGAGAAGCAGAACTACCCCGACCTGTTCATCGTCCATCCGCGCGAAAAAGCCATCGATGGGGTCCCCTGTTACCCGGGACTTGCGGATGTGCCCCGCAATGCCAATGGAACTGATCGGATCGATCTCGCGGTGATCGTCCTGCCCGTGCAGGAAGTGATGCCGGTGGTCCGCGCCTGCATAGCCCGCAACGTGCGCGGCATTCTGATAGAATCGGGGAACCTTTCGAACGATGAAAAAGAAGCAGCTGCCTTCGCCAGGGAGATTCTGTCCCTGATACGGGACAGGGACATCCGCGTCGTGGGGCCCAATTCGATCGGCTTCAACGTGCCGGACCTGCGCTACTGCACGCCCATCAAGTACTACAGCCAGTTCCTGGAGACCAGGGAGCGCAACGTATCCATCGTCGGCCAGTCGGGTCTTTTCGTGACCGGCTTCGTGGAATGGTTTTTCGATACCACCGGCCATGGCCAGCCCTTCGGGGTTTCTAACATCGCCGCCATCGGCAACAAGCTGGACGTGAACGAATGCGATCTTCTGGAGTATTATCTCCATGACGCCAGGACCCATGCCATAGGCATGTACCTGGAGGACATCCGCGACGGGCACCGCTTCATATCGCTGCTGAAAGAGAACCGCGAGCGCCACCACAAGCCTGTCGTGGTGCTGAAGGCCGGTAAGAGCGAGAAGGGGAAGCAGGCCATATCGTCGCACACCGGGTCCATGGCGGGAAGCTATACCGCTGTCGAGGCGGTGGCCAAGCAGTTCGGCATGATCCTGGTGGAAACCTATGATGAACTGTTCGAAATGCTTTCCATCGTCTGCCAGTATCCGGCTCTCAGGTCAAACCGCGTCGGCGTGATATCGGTGTCCGGCTCCGGGTGCGTCCTGTCATCGGATTTTGCGGAAAAATTCGGCATGGAACTGCCGGAGCTGGATGAAGCCACCATGGCGAAACTCAGGCCGCTCTTTCCTGACTGGGCCCCCATCCATAATCCCATCGATACCTGGGCTTCGGTCGAGAAAGTGGGCCCCCAGGAGAGCTTTAACCGGATACTGGAGATTTTCCTTGAATCCGGTCTCTATGATTCCATCGTGCTGATGACGATAAGCTCTCCCTTCGCGACGTTCGACTGGAACTACCTGGGCGAGATGCAGCGGCGTTATGAACATATCCCGCTGGTGGTCCACTTTTTCGGCGGCCAGTCCATCCTTGAGCACACTGCCCTTGCCAAGGAATACCGGATACCGGTCATTGGCAGCTTCGACCGCATTTTTAAGCTCCTTGAACTGGCATGGAATTTTTCCAGAAGGATGGCACTCGCGCCGGTAACCGGAACGAAGCGATAACTATAACACCAGTGCCCGGTTCAGGGAATCAGGCCGCGCTTCAAGAACTGCTCAAAAATCTCCCTCCAGGTTTTCCATTCATGTCCTCCCGGCATCGTGATGACACGCTGCGGCGGAAGAACGGCGGCAACGAGCCTGCAGGAACGTTCGAATCTGTCGGCATCTCCGAACCCGAGAGAAAGCAGAGGAAGGGCCGCACGCAGATTGATGTACCTCTTGAGCCAGAGAAGCTGCGCCCTCTGGTAATCCTTCTTATCCAGCGGCATGGCAGGGTTCCATTTTTTTAATCCCCCGGCACCCTCGATTTCTTCCACGATTTTTTTATCTGCGATGAAGGGCGCCAGCAGGAGCGCACCCTGCTATTGTATTCGGGTAATTCTTCATGTACCAGAGTGCGCCGCTTCCGCCCATGGATATGCCCACAAGCCAGATCCTGGTATAGCCTTTCCGGCGCGCCTGTTTTATGACATCCTCCAGGAGGCGTTCCGGGAGGGTTTCCTTGACGTAATAGCCGATCGGCGCGTCAACGGCCAGGGAATCGACTCCGGGCCGGTACTGTTTGAGAAGGCGTACAAATCCTTCCGTGTCGAATTCCTCAGGGGAACTCTGGTTCCCCGGGAGGAAGATGACCAGGGAGTTCCCGGTTCTGTTCTCCTGGTGATAGATGACGCGCATGGGCACCGGTGCGGACAGGCAGGATAAAAAAAAGGCCGCCGCAGTCAGGGTAATGACAATGGACGGGTGGAACGATCTGGTTCTTATCATCGGCATCCTCCGTTATAATAAAGGTTCATGGCGTTGTCTGCAGATGATGATATGCTGCACCGGTTATGCGGTACTGTCAATTAAAAGTGAAGCCTGTCATAAAAGAATTCTGATGATACCTCGGGGTCCAGGCAAGGCAATTTATAACTTGACAGGGTCCTATTGATAATGTAAAGCCGGAACCGGAATAATGAAACGGCAGGATAACCTTCACCTCGAAAGGCTCAGAAATCTTTACCCGGAGAAATTCGCGCCGCTGGAAGATATCTTCAGCCTGATCCATCGGGGCACCAGCATCTTCATCGGCTCCTCCTGCGGGGAGCCGCAATTTCTCATTCAATCCCTCGTTGATCATGTTGAGTCAAAGACGCACCGAATTTACGGATCAACAATAATCCATGTATGGACCCTCGGCGTCGCTCCCTATACGCAGAAGAAGTTCGAGGAAAACTTCAGGCACAATTCATTTTTTATAAGCGACAGCTCCCGTGACGTCATCAACCGCGGCCTCGGCGATTACACGCCGATTCATCTTTCCGAGATCCCACGGCTGTTCCGCCAGGGAAAGCTGCAGGTCGATGTGGCCCTGGTGCAGGTTTCACTGCCCGATGAAAACGGCGACATGAGTCTCGGCGTCAGCGTCGACATAGTAAAGGCCGCGGTGGACCATTCGAACATAGTTGTTGCCCAGGTAAATTCAAACATGCCCTATGTGTTCGGCGATTCCCTGGTAAGTGCCGCGGACATTGATTTCCTGGTGCCCCATGACGAACTGCTCCTCGAATACCGCCTGGACCCGCCCGATGAGACCGCCAGCGAGATAGGACGGTACGTGTCGCGCATTATCAGGGACGGGGACACGCTCCAGGTCGGCTACGGCGCGATCCCCAATGCCATACTCTCAAGCCTGAGAAACAAGAAGGACCTGGGCATCCACACTGAGCTTCTCACCGACGGCGTTATCGATCTCATCCGCTGCGGAGCCGTTACTAACGCCAGGAAGAGCGTCGACAGCGGAAAAACCGTCGCCTCCTTCTGCATGGGAACGGCCGCTACCTATGATTTTATCGATAATAATCCGGCGGTCGAGTTCAGGACCATTGATCACACCAACAGCCCTTTTATCATCAGCCGGCACGACACCATGACGGCCATAAACACGTCGCTCCAGATTGACCTCACCGGCCAGTCCACGGCGGAGTCGCTGGGGACGAGGCTCTACAGCGGCGTCGGCGGTCAGGCCGATTTCATGCGCGGCGCCGCCCTGTCCGCGGGCGGGAAGTCCATCCTTACTATGCGTTCCACGTCAAATGACGGGACAAAGTCGCGCATCGTGCCGGTACTCGACAGCGGGGCCAGCACGACCCTGACAAGGGCCGACGTCCAATATGTCGTGACGGAGCACGGCATCGCCTACCTGTACGGCAAGAATATCCGCGCCCGCGCCCTGTCCCTCATCACGATAGCCCATCCGAAATTCAGGGAATGGCTCCTTGATGAGGCGAAAAAACTGGGCCTGGTGAACCGGGACCAGGAGTCGATAGACGGAGCCCTGGGCGCGTACCCGTCCCTTCTCGAGACCTACCGTAAAACAGGAGACGGCCTCTTGTTTCTTCTGCGTCCGGTCAAGGTGAGCGACGTGGAAAACCTCAGGCTTTTCTTTTATTCACTGTCGGACCAGAGTCTGTATACCAGGTTTTTTGCCACCATAGAATTCGTACCGCAGAAAACGATACGGCGTTTTGCCGTCATCGACTACTCGAAGGAAATGACCATACTGGCCGTGCTCGAGGAAAACGGCGCGGAGACGGTCATCGGCATAGGACAGTACGTGGTGGAAAAGGGGAGGCTCGCAGCCGAGATCTCACTGCTGGTGCGGGATGATTACCAGAACCGCGGCATAGGCGGCATTCTGATGGATTATCTATTTGCCGCGGCCCAGCGGGAAGGAATCCTCGAAATCTCGGCCACGGTGCTTAAAGAGAACGCGAAAATGCTGCATCTTTTCCACAAGAGTGGTCTGCCGGTTGCCAGCATTGAGGATGCGGAAATAATACGGCTGACCATGCCCCTGGTATGACCGCATAATTAATCATTGACGGGCATGGGGCGTCATTTTTCATGATACTGTTACGGGCGGGAGCAGATGCGAATTGTCATTTATATCATATGAACTTTATTAAAAGTATTTTCAGAAGAAAAACGATCAGTGACATGCTCGCCGGCGTATCGCAGGACGGGCAGGGACTGAGAAGAGTCCTCACGGCACGTGACCTGGTCCTCCTGGGGATCGGCGCGATAATTGGAGCCGGGATTTTTGCCACCGTCGGCACAGCTACGGTGGGGGACACGGCGCGGCCCGGGGCGGGCCCCGCCATCATTGTATCCTTCATCATTACCGGCGTAGCCTGCGGGTTCACGGCCCTCTGCTACGCTGAGCTCTCGTCCATGGTGCCGGTCTCAGGCTCGGCGTACACCTACGCGTACCTCACGATGGGAGAATTCATCGCCTGGATCATCGGCTGGGATCTGATCATTGAATACGCGATCGGGAACGTCGCCATCGCCATATCCTGGGCCGGCTATTTCAAGGAACTTGTCCGCGGTTTCGGCATCACCATCCCGCCATGGCTCGTCATGGACTACCGGAGCGCCTTTCACGGCGATACGATTTATAACGCGGCGCAACTCATCATGAAGGGAACGGCAATTGACCAGATTGCAACCTTTAAAGGTGCCGCCGCCTATATCGCTGAACAGGTGGCCGGAGGGAATACCATCGTGAAGGTGGCGGCCGGCTTCCGGGGGGCCCACGACGCCATCGTATCTGCCCCGAAACTGTTCGGCTTTCCGGTTATATTCAATCTCCCGGCAGTATGCATCGTGGCCCTGATAACGATCGTGCTCTACCGGGGGATACGGGAGTCGGCGCGGTTCAACACCATCATGGTCATACTGAAGCTCATGGTCCTTGCATTTTTCATCCTGGTGGGGTGCTTTTATGTGAAACCGGAAAACTGGTCGCCCTTTATGCCCAACGGCTGGAGCGGAATCCAGGCGGGCGCCGCCATCGTCTTTTTCGCTTATCTGGGATTTGACGCGGTCTCGACCGTGGCCGAGGAGACCATCAACCCCCGTCGGGACCTTCCCATCGGTATTATCGGGTCTCTCATCATCTGCACGATCGTATATATTGTGGTGGCCGCGGTCCTCACCGGCATGATTCCACTTTCAGCCTTCACGCAGTCGAACAAGGCTGAGCCCCTCACCGTCGCGATGAACTTCCACAATCTCGACTGGGCCGCCGGCATCATCGCCCTTGGCTCCGTGGTGGCCCATACTGCAGTGCTCATCGTGCAGCAGACCGGCCAGACGCGCATCTTTTTTTCCATGGGCCGGGACGGACTTTTGCCGCGGTCTTTCGCGAAGGTTCATCCCCGTTTCAGAACACCCCACGTCAATATTGTGTTCACGGGCCTCTTCGTGGGATTTTTTGCCGCCTTCACGAACATAGACGAAATGGTGGACCTGACCAACGTGGGAACCCTCTTTGCCTTCATGCTGGTTTGCATCGGCGTTTTAATATTGAGAAAGATCGAGCCGCACCGTGACCGTGGCTTCCGGGTGCCCTTCGTATGGGGCGTTGCTCTGGCGGGGATTGGAATGTGCATCTATCTTATGGCGGGCCTTCCGATGGTAACCTTCCTCAGGTTCTTCATATGGCTTGCCATCGGAGCTGTCATATATTTTACCTACGGCCACTGGCACAGCAGGAGGCGGTAGGGTAAGGCTACTATGCTGTCTGCTTACTGATAATTATATTATTATAAGGATTAACAATGCGATACGAAGGAAACATTTTCAGGCCCTTCAGCGAGGCCAACAGCTACCTGCTCCAATGCACGGTCGGATGCTCGCACAACAAGTGCACCTTCTGTGCCATGTACAAGGACAAGAAATACCGCGTGCGCGGTCTTGATGAAATAAAGCAGGATATCCGCATGGCCGCCGATGCCTATGGAGACGTGGAAAAGGTTTTTCTCTGCGACGGGGATGCCATTGAAATTGAAACCGGTATCCTTCTTGAGATTCTTGATGAACTGAAAAAAGCCTTCCCGTCCCTGCGCCACGTGGGGACCTACGTGGGTCCGGCCAGCACCCTTCGGAAAAGCATGGCCGAGCTCAAATCCCTGAGGGAGGGAGGACTCACCAAGGCGTATCTCGGCGTTGAGACCGGCGATGAAAGGCTCCTGAAAGAAGTCAATAAGGGCGTGACTTATGACGAGATGCTCCGGGCCGGTAAGAATCTTGTTGAGGCGGGCATTAACCTGTCATCGATGATACTCCTGGGGCTGGCGGGGAAGGGGCCCCGGTCCGAAGAGCATGCCCTTGCCACGGCTAAAATCACTAATGAGATGGCCCCTCAGTACCTGGCTGCCCTGACGGTAACGCCGGTTCCCGGAACGGTGCTCTATTCGAAGATGCAGCGGGGCGAGTTCCAGCTCCTCGACCCCTTTGAGACTCTTGAGGAGATGAAACTTCTCTTTGAGAATCTGACGGTCGACAACATGAAGTTCGTCGGGATCCACGCCTCCAACTATCTTCCCATAAATGGCACGCTGCAGAAGGACAAGGAAAAAATGCTTGATACGATCAATTCCGTGCTGGCGACAAGAGACAGGTCGGCCATTAGGTCTGACTCTATGAGGGGATTGTAACAATTGTGCATAGATCTTTATTTCTATCTCAGCAATATAATATTGATAAAGATCCCGGACCATTTTAATTCATTTAAGCGGCGCACCTTCCGCTCGCTCCGCCGCAAATAGGACATCCTGTCCTAGCGGCTCCGGCAGCCATCCTGGCTGCCTGCTCGCTGTAAGGCGACGCCGCTTTAAAAACTATTGACATCATATACTGTTCTGAGGATTTATGTTATTTATGAAAGTTTTAATTGAAAAATACTCACGTCCCGGAGGGATTTAATGAAGGTGCTCGGTTCCAGGGAACTGCTCGCTGACGTGCTCGAGAAAGAGCTCTGCATCGGGTGCGGCGCCTGCGTTTCCCTCTGTCCTTATTTTAAATCCCATAATGGAAAAACCGCCATGCTCTTTCCCTGTACCCAGGAGCAGGGCCGCTGTTTCGCCTTCTGCCCGAAGGTGGAAGTGGACCTCGACGAGGTGTCCCGCGGCATCTTCGGCGCTCCCTATTCGATGGAACCGCTGGGACCCTTCAGCGCGGTCATGATGTCCCGGGCCGGGGCAAAGACGGCCGGGAACAATTTCCAGTCGGGCGGTACAGTAACGGCCCTCATGACCTACGCCCTTCAGGCCATGCTGTGCGATGCTGCAATCCTGACCGGACGGAATGGGGTCGACGCGGTGCCGTCTATCGTAACCAGTCCGGAGGAAGTACAGGGCTATGCCTCATCAAAGTACACTTCCGCCCCGACCCTGGCCGCCTTCAACCGCGCGGTTGGTGAGGGTTATTCACGAATCGGCGTGGTGGCCACGCCCTGCCAGGTCCTGGCCCTGGCTCAGATGCGGATCAATCCCATGGCTAAAAAGGAATTTACCGATCCCACGTCCCTGGTGGTGGGCCTCTTCTGCACCTGGTCCCTCGATTATCGGGCCTTCCGCCGCCTCATCGAGGGACGGGTTGATATCAAGGAAATCAAGAAGTTCGATATACCGCCGCCGCCCGCAGAGGTCATGGAGATCCATACTGACCGGGGGATAATAGAAATACCCCTCGCGGAGATACGCGCCACGGTGCCGAATTCCTGCGACTACTGCTTTGACATGACCTCGGAATTCGCCGATGTGTCGGTCGGTGTCGTGGAAGGCCGCAGCGGCATGAACACTCTTATCGTGAGAACAGAGCGGGGCCGCGCTATTGTCGATGGCGCTCTCAGGGCCGGATACCTCCTGGTTGAGGATATGCCGGCGGAAAACCTGGAACGCCTTAAAATCGCCGCGGGCAATAAGAAGAAGAGGGCCCTGAAGAAGGCTCTTGCCGAGGGAATAATCAATAGTGCGGACGATCGCCGTGCCCTCATCCGGATGGACGCGAAAAGCGCCGGCATGATATAGGGCGCATTGAGAGGAGATCTGATATGTCATACCTGTTCGACACAAACGAAGGCGCCCGCTATTTAATGATGGGAAATGACGCCATCGTGCGCGGCGCCCTTGAGGCCAACGTCAATGTCGCCAGCGCTTATCCGGGAACCCCGTCTTCAGAAATCATAGAAAACCTTTCCAGAGCTTCACAGAAGCGCAATATATACGTCGAGTGGTCGGTCAATGAAAAGGTCGCGCTGGAAGTCGCCTTTGCCGCTTCCATCGCAGGCCTGCGCTCCATCTGCGCCATGAAGCAGAACGGCGTCAACGTGGCCTCTGATTTTTTACTCCATGTGGCCCTGTCCGGCACGCGGGGCGGTATCGTGCTGCTGCACTGCGACGACCCGGGCGCACTATCGAGCATCAACGAGGGGGAATCGCGCCATTTCGCCCGCATGATCGAGCTGCCCCTCCTGGAACCGGGTGATTTCCAGGAGGCCAGGGAGATGACGAAATGGGCCTTCGAGCTCTCCGAGGAGCTGCGCTCCATTGTCATTATGCGGAGCGTGACGCGCCTTTCCCACGCCAGCGGCAATGTCACCCTGGGAAAGCTCGGAAATCCGGAAGGGAGGGCGCTGTTCAAGTATGAGACAATACCCGGCGACCCTGACTCGGGCCCGGTCATAACCATGCCGGTGCCGCCTCACCATGCCCTCTTACAGGAAAAGCTGGAAAAAGCCGTTGCCATATTCGAGAAGTCTCCCTTCAACACCTACACCGGCCCGGAAAAGCCCGAGCTCCTCATCATCACCTGCAGCGCCTGCAATCTCTACAGCAGGGAAGCGGTGCACCTCCTCGGCGCGGGGAACAGGGTGGGGATACTGAAGATCGGCACAACGTGGCCGCTGCCGCCGAAGCTTATCGCAAAGCACCTCGCCATGACCGGCAGGATCCTTTTCGTCGAAGAGGTTCTTCCGTTTCTGGAAGAGAACGTGAAAGTGATCGCGGCTGAAACCGCAGCCGAGGTGGGCGTCAAGAAATTTTACGGCAAGAATGACGGCACCATGCCCACGATCAATGAAATGAATCCCGACATAGTGGTGGATGCGATTAAGAAGATCCTGTCAATCGACTACACGGCCATGGATGACGGATACGCTAAGCGCGCGAAAGAGCACCTGGCGGCCCTGGCGCCGGTGCGGGACCTGACCTTCTGTCCCGGGTGCCCCCACCGGGCATCCTTCTGGAACCTTCATAATGCCATCAAGCTTGACAACCGTCAGGGCTTTGTCTGCGGGGACATCGGCTGCTATACCCTTGGCTTTCTCCCCTGCGGGTTCAGCACCATGAAGACGTCCCATTCCATGGGGTCCGGCATCGGTGTCGCCAGCGGCTTCGGGAAGCTGACACAGTTCGGCATGGACCAGCCGATACTGGCGGTCTGCGGCGATTCCACCTTTTTCCACGCCGCCATACCTGCCCTGGTGAACGCCATACATAACAAATCCGACGTCATATTCGTTCTCCTCGATAACAGCGGTACCGCCATGACCGGGTTCCAGCCGCATCCGGGAACTCCCCTTGACGCCATGGGGGGTAATCTCCCCGTTATAGACCCGGCCGAGGTCTGCCGCTCACTGGGGGCCACGGTGGATTACGCCGATCCCTTCGACACCGAAGAAACGCAGAAAAAGCTCCTGAAACTCATGGAAGAGAAGGGCGCCCGGGTCCTCATCATGAAACAGATGTGCGCCCTGTCGCCGGAAAAGAAGGGGAAGAAGAAATTCGAGGTCAGGGTCGATCAGGATATATGCAAAGGCGACACCTGCGGCTGCAGCCGCCTCTGCACCAGGATTTTCCGCTGTCCCGGCCTGGTGTGGGACCCTGAGCGGCAGGCGGCGGTCATCGACGAGGTGATATGCGCCGGCTGCGGCGTGTGCGCCGAGATCTGCCCATCGGGCGCGATCAAGAAAAGGGAGGAGGGCCGATGAAAACCGGAAACCTGGCACATGATCCTTATAATGCCATCATCACCGGCGTGGGCGGCCAGGGTAACGTGATGGCCTCCCGCATCCTGGGAAACATCATGTCCCGCAAGGGATACTACGTGACCATCGGAGAGACCTTCGGCGTGTCCCAGCGCGGGGGTTCGGTCATGAGCCATCTGCGCATTTCGAAGCAGTCGGTATGGAGCCCGCAGATCCCCCGGGGACAGGCTCATATCGTGGTGGCCCTGGAACCGACAGAGGCGGTCCGGGTCATCGCCGCGTACGGTAACCCGGCAGTGAGGATCCTCAGCAACACCAGGCCGATCCACCCGGTGGGAGTCATTGCCGGGGAACTGAGATATCCTTCCATTGAAGAAATACGTACCGCCCTCGAAGAGCTCGCGGCGGAGGTATCATTCATTGATGCCACCGATGAAGCCATGAAACTCGGTCAGACGATACTGGGCAACGTGATCATGATGGGGGCGGTAGCAGGCACCGGCGTCCTTCCCTTTACCGCGGAAGATTTCAGAAATGTTATCTCCGAGACCATGTCAAAAGATAAAGTTGATATTAACATGAAAGCCTTCCGGAAGGGTGAAGAGCTTATGAGGGACCATGGATAATCGTGCGCCGAAATCAAGAGAAGCCTTCGACGGGCTGATTGAAATGCTGCGCAGCGCAGAGGCGTCCTTGAGGGACACGGCACGGGGAATGTCGGATCAGGGGATCATAGACGGATACCGTCACCTGGCCCACCTGATGTCCTATGGCTTCGACTGCTACCTGGACAATGATCCGTACCGGCCGGGTTTCATCCCCCTGGCGTCAGCGACGAAGAAGATTCTCGGTGATAATGTCGATTCGATATATCACTTCACCCAGATCCGGGGCGGGAGAAAATACCGCATCGAAGGGAAACGGGGGAACGACTGCTACTTCTCATTCTGCGTCTACGGCGGCAAGCCTGACGGGGAGTGGTCCGACAGAATCGTGGCGAACATCAATCATGAAGCAATGTCTTTTGCGGATGACGGGCGCTTCAGCATAGTCCTTACCCCGGATCCATCCAGCCCCGGTGAATATAAAATCGACGATGACAGCGTGTGCGTCATTACACGCCAGTATTTTTTTGATCCGTCCCGGGCAGTTCCGGCGGAGTTCTCCATCTCGGCAATGGAGCCTGCCCCTCCGCCCATGCCGGTCACTGACGAGGAAATGGCGCGCCGCATCAGGTCCGTGGCGACCTTTATCCGCGAAGCGTGCGCTATCGTTCCGCTACCCGCTGCCTTCAACAAGAATACCCTGGGAGAACCTTTCGGATTCCGCATGGACCAGCGGAGCTGGGGTACGCCGGACAATATATACTCCATAGGCACCTTTTCGCTGGTACCGGGGGAAGCGCTCCTTGTCCGCGGCTCCTCACCGCCCTGCGCCTACTGGGGTATCCAGACCTGGAACAGTTACATGCAGTCTTACGATTACCGCTATCACCGTGTTTCAATAAATTGCGCTACGGCAAAGCTGGACGCCGATGGATCCTTCGAGGTCATCGTATCGCCGGAAGACCCCGGTCGACCCAACTGGGTAGGCACCGGCGGCCACCGTTCGGGAATACTCTTCTGCCGGTGGCTCCTGGCGAAAAGCCAGCCGGTAAGACCGGAGTGTACAATTATCAAACTGTGACCCGGTTGTGATACCAACTTTTCCACACAGGAAGGCCTTTCCCCCCTCATATAATTTGAGCTTGACAAATACCCATGATGACAAGAATTTACTTGTTTTGATAATTCTGATATAGTAGTTTTATATTAGACTTGTTATCATCCATGCTAATTATATACAATTGCCCCGCCGCCTTCGGCGGCGGGGCAATTGTATTAATATATGCAGTAATGCAATAAGTATATTAAAATGAAGTAGGAACATGTTCAAAAACAGATCATATTGCGGCGAATTATCAGTCAAGGATGTCGGCAGGCGGGTGGAGCTTGCAGGATGGGTTGAGAGCAACAGGAATCTCGGCGGTATCATATTCATCAAGCTCAGGGACGTTTCCGGTACTGTGCAGGTGGTTGTTGACTCATCGAGCGCGCCGGGCCTGGTGGAAACTGCTGACCAGGCCAGGAGCGAGTTCGTGGTCTTCATCGCTGGAACAGTGCGAAAGCGGGACGAAAAGAACATAAAGCCCGATCTGCCCACCGGTTACATTGAGATTCACTGTGAATCGCTCACCATACTGAACGCTTCCCTGGTGCCGCCCATCCCCATCGATTCAAAAGACACCCTGAACGAGGACACGCGGTTAAAATACCGGTACCTCGACCTCAGACGCGAAGAAATGCGCGATGCCATCATCAAGCGCCACCGGGCAACACAGACCATGCGCCGCTACCTGAGCGATAACCGCTTTTTCGAGATCGAAACGCCGGTGCTGAACAAGTCGACCCCCGAAGGGGCGCGGGACTTCCTGGTGCCGAGCCGCATCAGCAAGGGGGAATTCTACGCCCTTCCGCAGTCGCCGCAGCTCTTCAAACAGATACTGATGATATCCGGCTTTGACCGGTATTTCCAGATCGTCAAATGCTTCCGCGACGAGGACCTTCGGGGAGACCGTCAGCCGGAATTCACCCAGGTTGACCTTGAGCTTTCCTTCATAGACATGGACACCATCATAGAGGTCATCGAGGGGCTCCTGAAAGAGGTGGTCCGCGACATCATGGGTATTGAAATACCGGTGCCCTTTACGAGACTGACCTACCAGGAAGCGATGGATAGGTTCGGCACGGACGCTCCCGATACGAGGTTCGGCCTTGAAATCGCCGACTGCAGCGACCTATTCAAAAACTCCGAATTCAGCATCTTTGCCCAGGCACTGGCAGCCGGCGGCGTGGTCAAGGGCATTGCGGTTCCCGACAGCGGGAAACTGTCGCGCAAGATGACCGACCAGTACGGGGAGGACGCGAAGGTCTTCGGCGCAAAGGGGCTTCCCCTGTTCAAGTTCAACAATAACGCGGCCGAGGGGGGAATTGCCAAGTACATCAAGGCGGAGGAACTGGAGCAGCTGAAATCGCGCTTCAACCTGTCCGGCCAGGCGACGATCCTTTTCGTAGCCGACGCCTACAGCACGGCATCGAGCGCTCTTGCAAGCGTCAGGGTGAAAATCGCCCGCGACCTGGGCCTCATAGACGAGAAGAAGCTGAACTTCCTCTGGGTAACGGATTTTCCGCTGTTCGAGTACAGCGAACAGGACCGGCGCTTTTATTCAAAGCACCATCCCTTCACCTCACCGAAGGCCGAGTTCATTCCCGGGCTGGATTCACTGAAGCCGGAGCGGGCCGACAAGGTACTGGCCCAGGCCTATGACGTTGTACTGAACGGCGTCGAAATCGGGGGAGGATCCATACGGATCAACAACCCGGATGTGCAGAGCAAGATATTTTCCCTCCTTGGCATTTCAAAAGAAGAGGCCGACGAGAAGTTCTCTTTCCTGGTGGACGCCCTCAAGTACGGGGCGCCCCCCCACGGCGGACTTGCCCTGGGCCTTGACAGAATCATGATGATTCTCCTCGGAAAAAAATCGATACGTGACGTCATAGCTTTTCCCAAGACGACGAGAGGTCAGTGCCTGATGAGCAATGCCCCGTCGCCGGTGTCGCCGGAACAGCTGCGGGAGCTGAATCTGAAGGTGGTCGACAAATAACATGGTCGAGAACCGATTCGAAATCGATGACACGTCGATTTTCAAGCGAATCTGCGGATACAAGGACGCCAATATCAAAAAGATCGAGGATATGACCGGCGTCGAAATTATCCCGCGGGGCAACACCCTCATAGTCAAGGCGGTGAAGGACCGGAACGAGATGGTGATGAAGCTCCTCCATGTCATGAGCGATTTCATCTATGCCAGCGGCAAGGAATACGAGTTTGACGACTTTAATTTGAAATACATCATCACGACGGTGATGTCCGGGAAGAATTTCAGGCCCGAGGACATAAGCAGTCTGAAGATATCATTTCAGGACACCGGCAAGGTGATAATGCCCAAGACCCTGAACCAGGCCCATTATATCACCGCCATGCAAAGCCATCCCATTACAATATCCACGGGCCCCGCCGGCACCGGCAAGACGTATCTCGCGGTGGTTATGGCGCTGAAATTTCTCCTCACCGGAAAGGTGGACCGCATCGTGCTTACCAGGCCCGCTGTTGAAGCGGGAGAAAATCTGGGCTATCTCCCCGGCGACCTTATCCAGAAGATAAATCCCTACCTGCGGCCGCTCTATGACGCCCTGTTTGACCTCCAGCCCTTCGAAAAGATATCGAAGATGATGGAGAAGAACATCATAGAAGTCGCCCCCCTTGCATACATGCGGGGACGGACCCTGAACAATGCCTTTATCATTCTTGACGAGGCGCAGAACACAACCGTGGCACAGATGAAAATGTTTCTGACCAGGCTTGGAGTCAACTCGAAGATCGTCATATCGGGCGACGATACCCAGATCGACATCGAGAAACCGAAGAAATCGGGTCTCCTGCAGGCGATGCGTATACTCAAGGATATCAGTGACATAAGCTTTATACGATTTACCAGGGAAGATATATCACGGCACCCCATCGTTGAAAAAATAGTTGCAGCCTACGAAAAGAGCGGGTACAGTGATTAATTTGATTTATACAGCATGAAATCACTCCTAGAAATAGCGTCGCAGTCGGTCCGGCATTTCCTCGGAAGCCAGAATATTAAGTCTTCATTAATATCATTGCTCATTATCATCTGTATTTCGACGATAATGCTGTCCATAAATTTTTTCGGCACATCCTACCACTACGATATCGGCGATATAGCCGATGAGGACATACGTGTTCCCCGGGACATTGAATACGTGAACGAGCCGGAAACAGCGGTGGAGCGCAAGAGGGAAGCCGAAGCGGTGCCCCTCGTGTTCGACAAGGACGCATCAGTTCTCCAGAAAAAGCTGAACGTCACCAGCATTCTCATCAACCACGCGGTGGAAACGCTCAAACAGTATCCCCCGACGGGCAATGATTACACATTTCAGCTCTATGCCATGAAATCGCGCATGCCCCGGTACCTGCAGTTCAATGATGCCATTCTGCTGGAAGTTCTCAGGTTCAGGGACCACGCGAAGCTCAAGAAAATCATATCCCGGATCCTTATCTACATCTATGATGATCCCCAGATGGGAATCCTCGACAAGCCCTATGACAATTCCCTGAAAATTAACAACAACAATGTCGCGGTCCGCACCATCAATCTTCCAGAAACGGTCGACGAGGTTTCACGGACCCTTGATACCCTGAAGACCATTGACGACGTGAAGAACAACATGAACGGCATATGCAACCTTGTTGCCCCCTTTCTTCAAAAGCCGACCTTAACGGCGGTAAGCGGGATCATTACCGGAATTCTTGAGCCGAACATTTCATTCAACGTCGAAGAATCAAAGCGGCGGATAGTGGAGGTCGTTAAAAAAGTGACCCCCGTGACCAGCAAACTGAAGAAAGGCCAGACCATCGTGAGGGAAGGGGACACTGTTACACAGGATATCCTGAAAAAAATAGACATCTATAATAAGCAGACGGCAACTATCAATATCAGCTTTATCTTCGGGATCCTCATGGTCCAGGCGGTGTTTTTCTTCATATTCGGATTCTTCCTGATGGAATTCAACAAGGTGTTCATGCCAGACAGGAAGGCGACCATCATCATCTTTTCTCTCGTCATCATGTTCATGGTTTACACGTTTTTCATGTCCCGCATGGAATCACCCATTAATCCAAGGCTTACCTTCGCCCTGATGCTGCCGATATCTTTTGCGACGATCATACTGTCGATACTGTACAACCGCTACCTTTCCATCATCGCCGGCCTGTATATCGTTTTCTTCACGACCCTGATCAGCGGCAGTAATATCTCGACGGCGATCATTTCCTTCAGTACCGCCCTGGTCGGGGTCTTCGTGAATGAAAAAGTCGAAAAACGGACCGATTTCCTCAGGGGCGGCCTGATCGTGGGCCTGGTCAACATATTTATCATCATTTCCGTCGCATTGATGCAGGAAATCCCGGTGATGAACACCAGTTTCCTGAAGATACTGGGTATTGCCTTTGCCAGCGGCGTCATAAATTCGATCCTGGTGCTGGGAATTCTGCCCCTCTATGAAAATATTTTCGGGATCACGACGAAATTCAAGCTCCTGGAGCTTTCCGACCTCAATGCCGAAATATTCAAGGAAATGCTCATGAAGGCGCCCGGCACCTATAACCACTCGATGCTGGTTTCCACCATATCAGAGGCCGCATGCAAGGATATCGGCGCCAATCACCTCCTGGCGCGCGTCGGTGCATATTACCATGATATCGGTAAAATAGCCGACGCCGGCATGTTCATAGAAAACCGGGTCACCGATCCCCGCGCCAAGAATATGTCGCCCCGCGAATATGCACAGCTTATAATTTCCCATATAGACAAGGGCGTCGAAATGGCGGAGAAAAACCTGCTCCCCGAGTCGGTCATCGATTTCATACGGGAGCACCACGGGCAGACAACCATGACCTTCTTCTACCACCAGGCCCTGGAAGCCGCCGATGTCAGGGAAAAGATACATAAAACTGATTTTCAGTACCCGGGACCCCGGCCGCACAGCAAGGAAACCGCCATCGTCATGCTGGCTGATTCGATAGAGGCCGCGGCGCGCTCCCTGCAGAATCCATCGTATGAAAAACTCGATGGCCTCGTGCAGAAAATCATATTCAACAAGCTCAACGAGGGCGAGTTGGAGTCATCGGACCTGTCCATGACCGAGCTGCGCATGATCCAGGAAACATTCCTGTCGCTTTTGAAGGGGATCTTTCACTCCCGGATTGAATATCCGGAAGACTATGATCTTAAAAAACTTGAAAAGAAAATAGCAGAGAACCATGATACGGATTGACGTTTATTGCGAAGAAATTGCGCTGCCGTACAAGAAGATCGGCAAGAACAAGATTAAAAACGCAGCCTCCGCGGCGGCGGAAATGCTCGACCTGAAGGACGCATCGATAACTATCGTGGTCTCAAACGATCCGTACATACGGAAAATCAACAGGGAATTCCGCGGCCACGACGAGCCGACCGATGTCATATCCTTTTCCAACAGGGACAATCCCTTTCCCGCGGTGGATGACACCTGTGAGGAAATAGGCGATATCTACATATCCATCGACCGGGCAGACCGGCAGTCACAGGAATATCGGGTAAGCCTTCAGGACGAGATGAAACGACTCATCGTCCACGGGATCCTCCATCTCGTCGGCTATGACCACGAGCGGTCGGACGAGGACGAGGAGATCATGCTCCGGAAGGAAGAGGAGATCTGCCGGGGTATCATTCTCTAGGGCATCACTACGCCCCGATCATATCTATGAGGTCCTTCTTCAGCGAATCCAGCTTCGTCTGTATCTTTTTTTTACCATCACCCAGGGTCTGCCGGTCGGCGTCCTCCCGGACGCTGAAATAGAATTTTATCTTCGGCTCGGTGCCCGATGGTCTCATGGTGATCTTCGATCCGTCGGCGAGAAAGAACTGGAGCACGTTCGAGGAGGGGAGATCCCTGATTTTTTCGCTGGCTCCGGTCTTCAGGTTTTTCATGACCAGGCTCTTCATGTCTGCCACCGTTTCAACGGGGATGGAAGAGAGCGACGCGGGAGGTGCCGAGCGGAACCTCTCCATGAGGCCCTTGATTTTCTCTGTCCCCTCCTTGCCTTTAAGGGTAAGGGATACCAGGTCTTCATGGTACAGGCCAAAGGCGCCGTAGATTTCATCGAGGAAACCGTAAAGGGTCATGTTCTTACTTTTGAGCCAGTCGGTCATTTCTGCGAAAAAATAGCAGGAACTGACCGCATCCTTGTCGCGGACAAATCGCACCGGCAGATACCCGTAGCTTTCCTCGCCGCCGAACATGAAGGCGGCCGAACCGGTTTCGTCAAATTCTTTCATTTTCGACGCGATCCACTTGAATCCGGTCAGGACATCAAAGATTTTGCATTTGAAGCTTTCCGCGATTTTCCGCTGCAGTTCCGTGGTTACGATCGTTTTTATCACCGCGGCATTGGCCGGAAGCGTCCCGTTCTCTTGTGACCGGGAAAGTATATAATACTCCAGCATTGTGCCTATCTGGTTCCCGTTTATGAGAATATACTCGCCGTCGGGGCCCTTGAACCCGACGCCCATGCGGTCCGCGTCAGGATCCGTGGCAAGGATGATATCGGCGTTTTCCGCGCGGGCCAGGGCGGTGACCAGTTCCATGGTCTCCTTTTCTTCCGGATTGGGGGACTTCACCGTGGGGAAGTTGCCGTCAGGGCGGGCCTGGTCTTTCTGGACCAGGACATTGTTGAACCCGAAGTGATTAAGTATATGAGGTATGATGCGGTAGCCGGTGCCATGAATGGGCGTGTACGCAATACGTATACTGGATGTACCCTTCGGCCTGAGGGCGGCTTTTTCCAGCCTGGCGGCATAGGCGCTGGTGATTTCATCAGCGATCAGCTTGATTTTTCCCGACGAAACGCCTTCTTTAAAAGGGATCTTCCGTATCTTTGATATCGAATCCACCCGGTTGACTTCGTCTATGATGAGATCGTCATGGGGTGGCGTGATCTGCCCGCCGTCATCCCAGTACACCTTGTAGCCGTTATATTCCGGCGGGTTGTGGCTCGCGGTGATGACGACACCGGCAACGGCCTTCAGGTGCCTGATGGCGAAAGAAGCCAGGGGAGTGGGCATGATATCCTCGAAAAGATACACCGGGATGCCATTGGCGGCAAGGATGGAAGCGGTTTCATAGGCGAAGGTGTCCGAGAACCGCCGCGAATCCCTGGCAATGACTACGCCGGTGCCGGCGGACCGTGTTTTGGCGATGTAGTTCGCCAGGCCCTGGGTGGCCATTCCCACGGTATATATGTTCATGCGGTTGGTCCCGGCACCGATAACGCCCCGGAGTCCGCCGGTGCCGAATTCCAGCGTCCGGTAGAACCGGTCCTCCAGCTCTTTGTCGTTCTTATGTTCGGCCAGGTTCTGGATTTCCCGGATTGTATCGCTGTCAAAGGGAGGCCGTGTCCATTCGTCTATGCGCTTTTGTATGCTGGAATCCATGTCAGTATCCTGTGTGTTAAGGTGATATGATAACGTTGTAGTGCGGTACACGGCACGAGTCAAGAAAATTAATCAGACACCGGGCCTGCCCTGGATTAGCATGATTGCATGGATCCGTTTATCGACACCATCCGGGATTTCATCAGGCTCCACGGCCTTTTTGCGAAAGGAGACCGGCTGCTCCTTTCGCTTTCGGCCGGGAAGGATTCAGTGTTTTTGCTGCACCTGATCACGCTGCTGCGCGAAGAGGAGGGCATCGAGGCTGGCATTTTTCACCTGAATCACATGATGCGCGGAAGAGAGTCGGACCGGGACGAGGAGTTCGTGCGCATCCTGGGTGAACGGCACGGGATGGAAACACATATCTGCCGCCATGATTTCGCCGCCGGACGCACCGCCGGCATTTCCTTCGAGGAGGATGCCCGCAATGTCAGGTACCGCATGCTTGCGGAGATCGCTGATTCCGGGAATTATTCAGTCATCGCGACTGCCCATTCCCGGGACGACCAGGTCGAAACCCTGTTGATGCGGATATTTACAGGCACCGGGATCCACGGCCTCCGGGGAATAGTTCCCCGGCGGGGTAATATCATACGGCCGCTTCTTCCGGTTACCGCCGGGCAGATATATGAATATCTGAGGGATCGTGGCATTGAATGGCGTGAGGATTCCACCAATGAAGACCCGGCATATGCAAGGAATTACATACGCCGCCGTATCCTTCCGGGCGTGCGGGAAAAGTTTCCCATGGCCGACGAGTCAATCATTTCGCTGAGCGAGGTTGCCGGTGAAACCATGTCGCTGATTGATGGCCTTATCGATGAACGATACCCCGGCGTAAGCAGAGAAGACGGCGGTGACCTGTATGTAGACGCGGACTCATTACAGCACAGCTTTCCGCTTTTTTCTTGCGTCACATCGTCTCTGATACGGCGTACATTCAATCACCATGTAAACAGGAGCATGCTGCGTCAGATATATTCGAGGTACCTGATCGAGAAGGCGAATGTACGTCTGTACGCCGACAAAAAAATCATGGCCGAGAAAGTGTACAGGAGCAATAAAAGCTGGCTGAAGCTGGCCAGGGCGGGACCGGCCGCTTCGGCGGCGCCGCGGTGGATATACAGCATTGATTTGGGTGCGGCCCAGGAACAGACGATCGATCTTGCTGAAATAGGCATATCGGTTACCGTCAGGGCTGCCGATTACGGATTTTTCGAAAAATTCCATAAAAATAACGCTTATATTTTTGTAACACTGGAAAAGAATATTGAATCCTTATATATTAGAAACAGGAGGGACGGCGACTGTATCAGGACCGAAATAGGCACGAAAAAAATTAAGGAATTCTTCATTGAAAAAAAGCTGGATAATGCCAGCAAGGATAGAGTTCCCATCCTGCTATCAGGAGATACGGTCATAGCCTGCATGACCGGTTTTTTGTTTGATATCCCCAACAGAATTGCCGCGGATTTTCTGGTAGACAAAAATTCAAAAAAAGTGGTTGCTGTCATCAAGAATTAGAATTAACAGAAACAATGATCGGATTTTTCAGGAGATGTAAATGAATAAAACTGCGAAGCAAATCGCCCTGCTGCTTCTTATAGGGCTTATTCTGATAGCGATATTTCAGCTGAACCAGGGGGACAAGGACAAAAAAGAACTCAGCTACAGCGAGTTCATGGTCAAGGTCGCCAACAAGGACATATCGCGGGTCACCATAGAGAACAACAAAAAGATTATCGGCTTTTACAGGATCAATAAAACCGACGAGGCAAAAAAGCCCGAGCCAAGGGGATTCGGTAAAAAGGAAACCCCGGACTTCGAAACTGTCATTCCCTATGAGGATCCCGAACTCATAAAGACCCTTATCTCAAATGATGTGAAGGTCAAGGGCAGCGAGGACGATGACAATATTCTTCTTAAAGGAGTCCTCAATTTCCTGCCGTGGCTGCTCTTCTTCGGCTTCATCTGGTTCATCATGATCCGTCAGATCCAGTCGACGGGAAACAAGGCCCTTTCCTTCGGGAAGAGCAGGGCAAAATTGAATCCGGAAACAAAGCGCAAGGTTACCTTCGCTGATGTCGCCGGCGTCGACGAGGCGAAGGAAGAGCTCAGAGAGATAGTCGAGTTCCTCAAAGAACCGAAAAAATTCATCAATATCGGCGCGAAGATTCCCACCGGCGTGCTTCTGATGGGCCCTCCGGGGACCGGGAAGACCCTACTGGCGCGCGCCATAGCCGGCGAAGCCGGTGTGCCATTTTTCTCAATCAGCGGTTCCGATTTCGTGGAGATGTTCGTGGGTGTCGGCGCATCGAGGGTGCGGGACCTCTTTGACCAGGGCAAGAAAAGCGCCCCCTGTATCATTTTCATCGATGAGATCGACGCTGTGGGGCGCCTCCGCGGCGCCGGACTCGGCGGCGGACACGACGAGCGGGAACAGACGCTGAACCAGCTCCTGGTGGAAATGGACGGATTCGAAACCAACGAGGGCGTCATCATCATCGCCGCCACGAACAGGCCTGATGTCCTCGATCCGGCGCTCCTCAGGCCGGGACGCTTTGACCGGGAGGTCGTTGTCGATATACCCGACGTGAAGGGAAGGGAAAAGATACTGGCGGTCCATTCGAAAAAGATCCCCCTTTCCCGCGAGGTGGACCTGAAGATAATCGCCCGCGGCACCCCGGGTTTTACCGGCGCCGACCTGGCAAATCTCGTCAACGAATCGGCACTGCTCACGGCGCGCAGGGGCAAGAAGCGGGTCACCATGGAGGACATGGAAGACGCCAAGGACAAGGTGCTGATGGGACCGGAACGGCGCTCCATCCTGATATCGGACAAGGAAAAGGAAATTACCGCGTACCATGAAGGCGGCCATGCCATCCTCGGCGTGCTGACCGGTTCGGACCCTGTCCATAAAGTGACTATTATCCCGCGGGGCAGGGCCCTTGGCGTGACCATGCAGCTTCCAAAAGAAGACCGTCGTCTCTATTCCGAAAAGCACTGGCTCAGCCAGATCACCGTTCTTTATGGAGGCCATCTCGCTGAAGAACTGAAATTCAAGGAGGTGACGACCGGTTCGAGCAGCGACCTGGAGCGCGCATCGGACATAGCCCGCAAAATGGTGTGCGAGTGGGGCATGAGCAAAAAACTGGGACCGATCACTTTTGGGAAAAGGAACGAGCAGATATTTCTGGGAAGGGAAATCTCGCAACACAGGGACTACAGCGAGACAACGGCGCATTTGATTGACGAAGAAGTCAATGGGATAGTGGCTGCCTGCAAGGGCAATGCCCAGCGGCTTCTGAAAAAAAACATGGGTAAGCTCGACAGGATTGCCCAGAACCTCATAGAGAGAGAAACTCTTACCGGAGCGGAAATAAATATCATAATGGCAGGACAGAAACTACCGCCGATTCAGAATAATGATGAAAAAACAAAGCCAGCGGCATCGGAAAAAGAATCAACGGAAACAGCGGAATCCAGCGATAATTAAATCCGGGTATGCACATGAACGAAATCGATCAAATTCTGTCAAATATAGACAAGGATGATGACGAGAAGTTTTTCCAGGGTCAGGGGGCTGACGTTAAACGCAATGATGAAATATCGAAATTAATCGAATCCCTTGACACGAAGGATGATAAAAGTGAAAACAGGCAGGATGGCGAAACGGCGGAAATCCAGGAGGCCGTGAAGACAGGCACGGACCCGGAAGACACGGCGGTACCCGCTGTCGGAGCCGAACCTGGTGATGGGAATAAAATCTTAGAGACACCCGCGGGAGGCATCTTTACACTTCGGGGCTCAAAAAACTGGAACAGGCACGAGCCCTATATAATGTCAGTGGACCCTGCGGGATACCGGAATGACGTCGAGAGCCTGCAAAAATCTTTTTTCTTCGTCGAGGATCCTGCGGATCATGATGCCATCAAGCAGAAGATTAAGCAGGAAATCGTGGCTTTTCTCCGCAAGCCTTCCGGTAATGTGACAGACCGGTACTCGGATTTCATCTGCAAGAAAATATCGGTCATGGTCCGGGAATTGTCGGAAAATTTCAAGCTGGACCAGGATGTGGAAACGCTTTTTATTTATCATATCGGGCCCCTCACGGTATACAGATACCTGAAAGACGATTTTAATCATAAAAAATACGGGTATTGCTATAAGTATCTTCCCGGCAACAAGGCGGCCAGGTTCTTTCCGGATGATTTCATCAAGACGACGGTGCTGAAATGGTTCGAAGAAAACATCAATACCCTGAGTCTCCCCTTTGACAGCATACAAAAATACGAGGAAATGAAAAAGATCGCCTCAAGGAAATACTATAATGATTTGAGGACCTTCAATACCCGCCTTGACCAATTGAACACAAAATTGGGAGCTGAAAAATCGATAAGCAGGATCAAACTGTTCCAGGTCAAGGGCAACGAGTGGTTCGGCCAGCTGAACCTGCAGGTCTATCGGCGCTTTATCGGCGGCACGATATTCATGTAATAACCCCTCCCGGCATGTAATTACGACAGGATTGTCAGCAGCTTTTTATTGCGTATACCGTTGAGGAGGGGACTGTATTTCCTGTTCATGAACTGGTCCCGAAGGGACCGTATGTCAGTGATGCCCGAGACGAGACGTTCCGCGACCTCTTTCGCATACAGGATCAGGTCGATATCAAGGGAAAGGTCGGCGAATTCGAAGGACCCTCCGTGACCATGCTGCCGGAACCCTATCAGTTCTCCGGCCCCGCGCTGCTTCAGGTCTTCCTCGGAAATGGTAAAACCGTCATTGGTTGAAACGATGGTCTCTATCCTCATCCTGCTTTCATCCGGAATGTCATCGGGACTTATGAGGACGCAGAATGACTGGTGCTCGCCCCTGCCGACGCGCCCCCGGAGCTGGTGAAGCTGCGACAGCCCGAACCGTTCCGCGTGTTCGATGACAATGACCGTTGCGTTAGGCACGTCAATTCCCACCTCAATCACCGTGGTGCACACCAGTATGTCGATCGAGCCGTTTTTGAAGTTACTCATGATCGTGTCACGTTCCGCCTGCTTCATCCGCCCGTGGAGAAGCTCTACGCGCCGGTTGGGGAATACGTCATTTCTGAGATGCTCGAAGACCTGAACGGCCGACTTGAGATCGATTTTATCCGACTCCTCGATGAGGGGAAGGACATAATACACCTGTCTCCCCTGCATGATGTATTTTTCAAGCGACTTGTAAACGCCCTGGAGGCGGGATTCGGTGAAGGACATGGTTTTAACGGGAAGTCTGTCAGCCGGCATGGTCCTGATGGAGGTTATGCTGAGATCGCCGTAGAGTGTAAGGGAAAGAGAACGGGGTATCGGCGTCGCGGTCATCACAAGGAGGTCTGCCGTTTCACCCTTTTCCCGGAGCACCGATCGCTGCTCCACGCCGAAGCGGTGCTGCTCGTCGATAATAATAAGGCCCAGGTCCCTGAAGACGACATCCTCCTGTATTATCGCATGGGTGCCGATGACCAGGTCGGTAGTTCCCGATTGAATAGATTCGTATATATTTTTCTTCTCATTTTTCGGAGTGCTCCCTGTAAGGAATTCAATTCTGAGGGAATCTCCGAGGAGTTTGCGGGCATTCTCATAGTGCTGGCTGGCCAGTATTTCCGTCGGGGCCATGAGGGCAGACTGCCGCCCCTGTTCCATGACCATGGTTATGGCGGCCATGGCAACAACCGTTTTGCCCGATCCGACGTCCCCCTGGAGCAGGCGGTTCATGGGGACGGATGATGTGATATCGTGGCGCAGCGTTTCAACTGCGGTCTTCTGGTCCGGGGTAAGCTCGAAGGGGAGCGATGAGATGAATTCGCGGTACCGGGACCCGTCTATGACTGTGTTTTTCTTGATATGCGCTTCGCTGATATATTTTCTGGAAAGTGACAGGTAATACTGGTGGAAGAACATTTCGTTGAAGGCGAGTCTCCGACGGGCATGCTCCGCCTGCTCGAAGGATTCGGGGAAATGTATGGCGAGGAGAGCTTCCCTGATGCCGACCAGCGAATGCCGTTCAAGAATATTGCTGTCGATGGTGTCACTGATGCCGGCAAGGTGCGAATCGAGGGCGATTTTTATGACCCGTCTGAATCCGCGCGAATCAAACCCGAGCGACTTCAGCTTTTCGGTGGAGCGGTAGAGGGGGATTATCCTGCCGGTGTTGATCGCCTGGATGCCGGACCCGGCGTTGTCATCGATAAAATCAAAATCGGGGTGCACCATCTGTTTTTTACGATAAAAATTGATTTTACCCGAAAAGATGACATTGTCGCCGATGGAGAAGAGTTTCGCGAAATAGTGAACGCCGCCGAAAAAAACACCGGTCAGGGTGTCTGTGCCGTCATTGATCTCCACCTCCAGGAATTTTTTCCTACTCCCCGACATTGCCACATTTTGTATGGTGCCGGACACGGTCACCACGTCGTTGAGGAAGCAATCTTTCAGGAGCTTGAAGAAGGAACGGTCTATGTAGCGCCGCGGAATATAATAGAGGAGGTCTTCGACGGTCTCAATGCCGGCTTCCTCCCTCAGGACCAGGGCCTTTTTCGATCCAATGCCCTGCAGCGCGGTGACGCCGTCGGTCAGCACGTTATTCCTCTTCGGCTATGTACCACACCGAGTCGGGAATCTGCACATATTTCCCTTCACGGGTATAGAAATACGTGTAGTTGCGTTCTCCCGAGCCGCCCCTCGAATACCCGGAAGTGATCTTCTGTATGCCGACCCAGCGCTTGATGATCCTGCCGTCATATCCGAAAACGGTGACGGTCATGTTCTGTCCGGTCACCGTATCTATCTGCCTTTTGATATGCTGTCTCTGCTCATAGGTGAAGAAATACCGGAAGTAGAGAAATATTCCGAGGACCAGGACAACCAGAAGTATGGAGCCTATTATTTTAAATCTTGTGGTGCCAGCCATGACGATCTCCTTTTTATTGTGATAGTACCGGCGCGCATTATGCTGCCTGCAATACCCTGCGATGCGCCTTTATGAATTTCTGCATACCCTGCAGCGAGGATTGCGGCGTATGGTGATGGTTTCAAATTTCATTGACAGGCCGTCCCAGAATAAAAGTTTATTTTTCAGGGATGGGTCGATAGCCGGCAAGGTACTTGATCGCTTCAACAGCCTGCAGCGAGCCCATGACGCCGGGAGTTGCGCCTGCGACCTGGATCTTGCCCTTCGGTGACTTTTGATCAAGGAAGCATGCCAGGCATGGAGTCTCGGGAGGATTCAGGAATGTCAACTGGCCCCTGAATTCGGCGACGCCGGCGTGGATCATGGGGATCCGTTTTTTAACGGAAACACGGTTGATGACATGCCTGGCTTCGAAATTATCGAGGCAATCGATGATTATATGGGAATCGCCGATAATTTTTTCTGAATTTTTATTGGTCAGCTTTGCCTGTACCGGAATTATGGTAATGAATGGATTCAGGCAGGTCAATGCTTCACAGGCAGAATCGACTTTTGGATCGCCGATCCTGTCGTATCGATGAAGTATCTGCCTGTTCAGGTTGGTTACGTCAACCCTGTCATAATCGCAGAGGATCAGTGTCCCCACGCCGGCCGCCGCGAGGTAATAGAGTACCGGGCTTCCCAGGCCTCCGCTGCCGGCAACAAATACTTTTGAATTCTTTAATTTTTCCTGAGCTGACGCGCCCCAGGAAGGGATACCCAACTGGCGTGAATAGAACTGTAGTTCGTCTTTGGACAGCATGGATGTAATCCTTGGTTATTAGACTACTTGAATCGTGGTGCTGTTAAAATAACAAGCAAAAAAACGTGACGGATGACCGCCACGTTTTTCTTAACGCGTTGGTGAGGGATGGATTCGAACCATCGAAGGCTACGCCGGCAGATTTACAGTCTGCTCCCTTTGGCCGCTCGGGAACCTCACCGATATAACTAGCTGGCGAGAGGAATTGAACCCCCAACAAGCTGATTACAAATCAACTGCTCTACCGATTGAGCTACGCCAGCGATACTGGAAATCCTTTATTTAATCATGAAGGTCAACTGTCAAATATTTTTTTAATATTTGTCCAATAAATCGATATTCATGTTTGAAACAGGCCAGGAAACATGTAACTGATGCAGGGGATTTCTGACTAAACAATAATGATGCGTTGCTGTAATTCATTCATTAAATTTTAACAACCGGTTTTTCTTAATACTGGGAGACTCGATTTAATTTCTTGACAGTTATTGTTATAAATACTTAAATGATTTAATTTAACTACTTTAATTTAACTGCATCAGTCGTATGATCTGATAAATTACGAATTGAATTGATCAATAATGCTTGATTCAGCACGAAATCCATATAATAGAGTTTCTTTGAAACAGGATATGAGGAAATGAAGCATAGAAGTATTATAATTTCAGCGCTATTGCTGATATTAATTACAACCCTTAATGCCGCTGATAACAAAGAAAACAGACTATTGACCCTCAATGAGTGCGTAAATATCGCTCTCCAGAACAATACAGGCATATTGATTTCCGAGGAAGATAAAAAGAAGGCCTATGCCGAGTACAGGGTAGCCCTTGCGCAGCGATTGGTATTCATCAACGGTGCAATTCAGACCCAGACATATGCTAAAAGTGCATCTACATACACACCCGGAGACAAGAAGGTTGACCTGGGTTCTGACTATTTCTATCTGGGTATGGTCGGCACTGTAACTGCAAGCATCTCTCTTTATAATGAAAAAAAGGGCCAGGCGCAGAGATCGGCAAAAAGCGGGATGAAGCTTTCCAACATGCAGGCCCGCAAGGCAATAGGCGATGTTATTTTCAATGTAAAAAAAACTTATTACTCATACTTCCTGGCAAGGGAAAACACTGAATTGCTGGAAAAGCTTCTTAAAAGCAACGAGGAGCGTTTGAAAATAACGCAGATCCTGTATAAAAACGCGCAGAAACCGATATATGACCTGAGCAAGGCAAAGCTGGATCTCAGCCAGGCACAGCTTGATCTTAATAAGGCAAAAAATGCCGAACGCATTTCGCGGGAGGAGCTCTTTAACGTCATGGGGATAAATGATCCCGGCATCGATATTTCCCTTCAGATCTATGAAATTCTGCCGGAACTGCGCTATTCCGTTGATGGACTCAATAAACTCGGTGAGGATTACTATCCGGATCTGCAGATCATTAAGATTCAAAAGGAGATCAACAGGATAAAGATAGCCTTTGAGTATGCTTCCCATTATCCGGATGTTGATTTGAATCTTGGCGTCGCAGTGGAAAACGGAGGTTTCCGGCAGGATTTTGAGAGAAATTTTTCCCCCAGTATCTGGAGCGTGACACCTACGTTTGCTTTTGTGGCTCACATCCCGATCTTTACCAGCGGCATGGTGAGCAGCAGGGTGGATTCGGCACAGCGCGATTATAATAAAACCATTTATCAAGAAAGAGAAACTTTATTAAAGATGAAGACAGCCATTGAAAGTAATGTGGCAACTCTCAGGGAATTGCAGGAACAGATTAATATTTCGAAACTTATGAAAGAAAACGCGGAAAAACACCTGCTCCTGGCCAAAAAAACATATGAAAGCGGCGCCGGGACCCAGCTCGATCTGCATGATGCCAACGTTTCACTGATCAATGCCCAGATGACCTACCTGAAAGCGCGCCGTGATTATCTGGAGACAATCGCCAAGTTGTCGAGCATCGTCGGATTAGGAGAAGATTCTTTATGCAAAAAATAACAAAGAAGAAAATAGTTATCGCTGCCGCGATAGCAATTGTACTATTAATTTGTTTGATTATAATACGAAGCTGCACCAAGGGTTCCGGAGAGAAATTTGAATATCAGGATGTGACAGTCGGCAATGTTGAAAAGACCATTTCTGTAACCGGCGCCCTTGATGTATCCGACAGAAAAAATGTAATCAGCAAATGTAATGGTATATTATCAAAGTTGCATGTGGATTTCAACCAGGAAGTCAGGAAAGGGCAGGTGCTTGCGGAAATCGATACCGTGGAAGTTGACCTGACGCTGAAAAAAATGGCAGCACAGCTGGAAAGTGTCAAGCTGGAGCTGGCGATTGCCAACGATGATCTTGAATCCAAAAAAAGCATGTTCAAGGACAACTTGATATCGGACAAGGGACTGGAACGGGCGCAATTTAACTGCAGGACGGTGCAGCTTAAATACAAACAGATCCAGGTTGATTATGAAAACGCCAGGACACAGAAGAATAATTCAAGAATTATTTCTCCGATAACCGGGATTGTTCTTAATATTATGGTAACCGAAGGTAGTCCGGTCGCAATGAACACCCCGCTTTTTATTATCGTTCCCGGCCTCAAGAAAATGAATCTGACCATAAGTGTCGACGAAAGTGACATCGGACTGGTCAGGAAGGACCAGCGTGTGAAATTTACGGTAAGCGCTTTTCCTGAAAAGACGTTTTACGGCAGGATTGAAAAGGTGCATATAAATCCGGTTAACAAGGGAGGCCTTGTCACCTATGAATCAATAGTAGAATGCGACAATGATGAACTACTGTTGAAACCGGGGATGACCGCAACGGCGACAATTGAAATCAACAAGCGGGAAAACGTTATCCGGGTTCCCAACCAGGCGCTGCTCGTGACGCCCCTGGAGGGGCAGTCGGAAATAGAAAAAAATACCCTCTGGCGCAAGTCAGGAACAAGCACCGGCAAATTGCCCGTTGAGAAAGTCAAGGTTGAAATCGGCCTCAGGGGAGATACGTATACCGAAATTAAAAAGAATCTCAAGAAAGGAGATAAGATTCTTATAAAGTATATTCGGGCTCCAAAAGGCTCCAGCAAATGACATGGTAGATAATGTAATTGAAATTATCGGCATCGAGAAAACGTTTATCTTGAGCGAAGAAGTGCAGGTGAGGGCGCTGAAAGGTGTCTCCTTCAATGTCAATAGAGGTGAATACATAGCCATCATGGGGGCCTCGGGATCAGGAAAATCCACTTTGATGAATATTCTCGGTTTTCTGGACACTCCGACCGCGGGAAAATATATTCTGGATGGCATTGATGGGAGCAGGCTCGATAGCGATGAGAAAGCTGAAATAAGAAATACAAAAATCGGTTTTGTATTCCAGGGGTTCAATCTTCTCGCGCGCACCAGCGCCCTTGAAAATGTGGAATTGCCGTTGTTCTACAGGGGCAATGTCAACACAAAAGACCATTCAATCAAGGCAAAGAATCTCCTTGCCCAGGTCGGTCTTTCGGGAAGGGAGGAGCATTTCCCGAATAAACTTTCCGGCGGCGAGCAGCAGCGGGTGGCCATTGCCAGGGCCCTTGTCAATGATCCTGCGATAATACTTGCCGATGAGCCCACCGGGAACCTTGATTCGCATAATACCGAGGAAATCATGGGTCTTTTCACCAGGCTCAACAAGGAGCTCGGTATGACCATCATCATGGTCACCCATGAATTGGATGTCGCTGAATATACTGACCGTAAAATTGTATTCAGGGACGGGTTGATCATAGAGGATGCCCCTATCTTAAAGTCAAAAGTTAAAACCACGGTTTCCAAACGAAAGCTCTCCTGATATTCTTCATTCTTTGTAGCTGATACTTCTGATGGTTATGTGACATAACTTGGAAAAAATGCTCTAAAATGCCTGTTATTCCAATCAAAGTTGAATATATAAAAAAATATTAAAAAAAATTTGAATTTTTTTATATAAAATTTAAATTTTTCCCTCAATACATAATGACATAATCTAGTATGACCGATAATTAATTTGTAATTATACAAGATACGAATACATTAATTAATATAACATACCTGGTGAATTTTTTTCATAGAAAAATAGGAGTGGAAAAATACAGCCACTCAGGAGATCAGACGTGAAAGAAGTTCAAGCAATCAATCGGTTCAAAAGGTTTCTTCAAGTTGAAAAGGGGTTATCGGAAAATTCGATTTATTCTTATACCTATGATCTGAAAAAATTCAGCGATTTTTTATCTTCGAACAACAAGGATATCCTGACGGCGACGCAGGAGGATATCCAGCAGTTCCTGAATTTTGAAAAAACAAAGAAAAAGAATTCTACCCGGACGATGGCCCGATCCCTGGCCGCCATTCGTCAATTTTACAATTTCATATCTGATAAATTTGATGAAATTGAAAATCCGACAACAAAGATTGAATCACCCCACGTTGAAAAGACATTGCCTGATTTCCTTAATATCCAGGAGGTCAACACTCTTTTCAGTTCGATCTCTGAAAACGATGTATATGAACTGCGCGACAAAACTATTTTCGAGCTACTCTATTCGTGCGGCCTGCGCATAAGCGAGGCAATTGAAATACTCTCCAATCATCTGGATTTCGAAAATTCTCTTATCCGCGTCATCGGGAAGGGGAATAAAGAACGCCTGGCTCCCATCGGTGACGAGGCAAAACGGCTGCTCAGGAAATATCTCCAGGAGTCACGGCCCGACATATGCGGAAAAAGGGAAAGCGAATATCTCTTCATAAGCAAAAAAGGATCAAAGCTGAACCGCAAAAGCGTTTGGCGCCTGCTGAAAAATTATGTGACCCGGACCAGGATAAAGAAAAACATAACGCCGCATACCCTCCGGCATTCCTTCGCGACCCATCTGATTGAAAACGGCGCGGATTTGAGGTCAGTCCAGGAACTGCTGGGGCACATGGATATATCCACGACGCAGGTGTATACCCACCTGGCAAAGAGAAAACTTCAGGATATACACAAAAAGCACCATCCGAAGGGCTGACATGCCGATGCGTTTTCCCTGTCACCGATCAAGTATCATCCCGGGATTATTGGCGGCCTTTCTGCTGAGTTCATGTTCGTCTTTTTTTGTAACTGATCACCGCGGAGAGGTGGATAATCGACCGGTAAAGATTTTGATACTAAAATCAAAAGGGAAAGTTGCCATATCTTCCCGGGGGACATTACGGCTGTATCAGGATGACAGGCTGATCGCCAATGACAGAGGTTCCTCGTCATCATTTGATTATGACCCGGCCGCCGTGACAGGCACCCTCACTGTTGAGTCCGGCAAAGAACCGATCATGGTGAACGGCCAGACATACCGTGGATCAATGATTATCAGGCGTCAGAATGATGTCGCATTGATAATAAATCTCCTCACTATCGATGAATATCTCCTCAGCGTAGTGCCCGGGGAGATACCGGCAAACTGGGAGAAGGAAGCTCTCAAGGCGCAGGCGGTTGCCGCCCGGACATTCACCTATTACCATATAAATTCCCAGCATGACCGCAACGCGGCCTATGACCTTGATGCGACAGCAGCAACGCAGGTATACCGGGGCATGGCCGACGAAAAACCCCAGACAACCGAAGCGGTCAGGGAAACAGCCGGGCAGGTAATGGTCTATGAGGGAAAGCCGATAGTATCCTATTTTCATTCAACCTGCGGCGGGAAGACCGTGGATGACAGGTATGTGTGGAAAACAAGCCACCTGCCGTATTTGCAGGGAACCAGGTGCGGGTTCTGCAACGATTCGACAAAGTTCAAATGGGAATCAACACTGAGTCTCGGTGAGATAAGAAGCTCTCTTTCAAAAAAATATCCTGACATCGGCCAGATACGCACTATAGCATTCAGAAAAAAAGATGACCGGGTAGTGGAAGTCATGATATGCCATTCCGGCGGAACAATCCGGATAAGTGGCAATAATTTCCGCCTGATGTTCCCTCCTGACAGAATGCGGAGCCTCTACTTCACATCGAAAAAGAATGCAAACGGCCTCATCCTGACGGGTCAGGGATGGGGGCATGGCGTCGGGCTGTGCCAGTGGGGAGCCCGGGGCATGGCAATGCGCGGGTACGGCTACCGGGACATACTCGGTCATTATTATATGGGGATCAAGATAGCGAGTGCAAAAAATTCCTACATCGCATCAAAACATAAGAACCAGTTCATGTACCAGTAGATTATGCCTCAGGATCATTTCACTCTCGATGACTTCAACTTCACCCTCCCGGCGGAATTGATTGCCCAATATCCTAAAGAAAAGCGGGACGAGTCGCGTCTTTTTGTCCTGGACAGGAAAAATCACACCCACACACACAGCGATTTTTCATCGCTTCCGTCGTTTTTGAAAAAGAGTGATATCCTCGTGTACAATGACGCCAAAGTGATAAGCGCCAGGATCCCGTCCCGGAGAGAAAGCGGTGGCGCCGTGGAACTGCTCCTGACCGCGCGGATTGATGAACTCAGATGGACCGCCATTACCAACAGGACAGCCCGCATCGCGGTGGGCGAAATCATACACTCTGAAGTTGACCCTCTCGTAGAGTTCCGGATCATCGGCAAGAAAAATGAAATAGTTGAAATCGAATCGAATACTGATCTGACAGATGAAATGTTATCAGAAATCGGACTGGTTGCTCTACCGCCTTACATCAAGCGTGAAATGACCGAGGACGACCGGACCAGGTACCAGACCGTGTTCGCCAGGAAGAGCGGCGCCGTAGCGGCACCCACGGCCGGTCTTCATTTTACGGAGGAACTGGTAGCAGCGGTCAAGGCACGGGGAGTCAATATGGTGCCGGTGACGCTCTACGTGTCATGGGGCACGTTCCAGCCGGTACGGACCAGTGATATCGCCAGACACCGCATGCACAGTGAAAGGTACCTCCTCGGCAGAGAAAGTGCCGATGTCATAAACAATGCGAGAAAAAGCGGCGGCCGGATTATTGCCGTGGGGACAACATCACTGAGGGTGCTCGAAAGCACGTTCATCGATGGAATGTCCGTTCCCGGGGAAGGGGAGACGGATATCTTCATTTATCCTCCCATGAAAGTGAATTCAGTCGATTCAATGATAACAAATTTTCACACTCCCCGATCAACCCTTCTCATGCTCGTCGCGGCCTTTGCCGGTTATGAGTCCATCATGGACGCCTATCATGAGGCCGTCCGGCTGGGATACCGTTTTTTTTCCTACGGTGATTCAATGCTTATTCTCTGATTCACCGATCATTTTTTTATTTGACATATCGTCCAACCTGTATTCTTTCATTTAATTATGTCGTATTTCCGCCATTCTGCCGGCAGGGGCTACCGGAGGGGAACTTGTTTAACTTGAAAAAATTTTTATTTTTTATAATACTGATCGTATAGCCATATATGAAGATCGAAACTATTACAGACGCCCTTGATTCATGTCTTTATACGGCCATGCAGGAGGAATATGACAATTCCGGGACGCAAATAATCTTCCGCGGAACTGATATCACCTCGATTCTGGTTTCTCTGGATATTGACTCCGCCGTGCTGGATGAAGCGGTAAAAAGGAAATGCGAGCTTATCATCACGCATCATCCCCTGTTTTTCAATGCATTGAGGAAAATTGACACCGCTTCGTCTCAATCTTCATTGATCGTAAAAATGACAGATTACAGAATGAACCTCTATTCGGCCCATACAAACCTGGATAAACTTTTCTACGATAAGCTTGCAGAATCAATTGGGTTCCATGACTCAGTGCCGTTATACCCGTATCCTGCTTCTCCGGAAGGCATACCCGCCGGATTCGGCGCCCTTGTGAAACTGGACAGGGCCGCAGGGCTTGGAGAAATACTTGCGAAGGTTAAAAACAGCCTCAGTCTTGATTTTATTGCTTTCACCGGCGAAACCGACAAAAAGATAACACGGATAGCATTGCTGAACGGGGCAGGGGGGAGGTCAGTTGAAAAAATCGTTCGGGAAAGGACGGTTGATTGCATAATTACCGGGGATGTGGGATATCACCAGGCAAAATATGCGGCGGACCATGGGGTGGCTGTCCTGGACGCAGGACATTTCGGCACGGAGGTAATAATGCTCGGTTTTTTGCGTGACCGCATTAGCGACTGCTTGACAAACAAGGATGCTGCTGAAGATATACCCGTATATATTTCAGAATCAGAACGGAATCCATTGAGAATATACGGCAGGGCAAATGAATAGCAATGTAAAAGTAATGATAGAGTTGCAGCTGTTTTGGGACAAGGTTCTATCATCGCGGGGGGCGATAGAAAAGATTAACAATTCCCTCAAGTCCATTGAAAAGGACTTAACAGCAGCCGAAGGCAATTATGAATCTCTGGGCAGGAAAGTAAAAGAATTGAAGAGTGCGATAAAACAGGATGAATTGACCCTGTCTGAAATGAGCGGAAAGATAGCAAAACTTGAAGACAGAAAAAAAATAATTCACACCGAAAAGGAACTGCATGCTCTTGAAAAAGAAATTGATGTTATCAGATTCGATATCGGTACGCTCGAGGAAAAAACCCTCTCCATGATAGATGACCTGGACTCGAAGGAAAAGGATCTCTCACGGCTTCGGGTCGAGATGGATGAAAAGAAGCGGATATATGAAGATGAAAAAGGGAAAACGGTGTCGGATATCGCCATGCATGAGGGCATCATAAAAGAAAACAGCGAAAATTTCGATTCCCTGCATGACCAGCTTTCTGCACTGTATAAATCAAAATTCTTGAAGATGATCAAAGCCCGTGACGGAAAAGGAATAGCGCGGGTCGATGGCGAAATATGCGGGTTTTGCAACTTTAAGATCCCTTCATTTCTAGCCATTGACGCTTCAAAAGATGATAAAGTCGTAAACTGCACCAATTGCGGTAAATATATATACAAGTAACTCGCATTCCCCGGGTGACGGCCAACGCGCGTCGATGGTAACCGGGTACAGCCTGATTTGTATGACGTAAGGATAGGCATATGTTATTGAGCATCGACAGGGTCCTGAAGCTTATGGCGGAAGGGAAAAGCCTGGATAAGATCGCTGAACTGGCGCACTGCGAAGTGAAAGACGTCGTCGACGTAATCGAAGAAGCCATTACCATAATAAACAAATATGAGAAGCAGTTCGCCCGGAAAAAAATTATCATTAAAAAAGGCTCCGATGAGCACGATGAAGTGGAGACAGATGCCGGCGGTGACCAGCAGTCGATAGAAAGCCTGCTGTTTGAAGGCGCCGAGCTTTCCACGATACCGCTCAATTCGACATTGACCATGTATGTGGATGGCGCTTCCAGCGGCAACCCCGGGCCGGCAGGTATAGGTATCGTAATATTCGATCATGACGGCCGGCAGATTGGAAAGATTTCATCGTACATCGGTTCGAGAACGAACAATTACGCGGAATACACCGCGCTGATACGGGCGCTTAAAATAGCAATATATTTTAAAGCTGAAGTGGTTAGAATACGAACCGACTCTGAACTGGTGGTGAAGCAGCTCTCCGGCGAATATAAGATCAAAAATGACCAGATAAAGAAACTCTATGAACAGGCAGCAAAGCTGTTGAAATCAATCGACAATTGCAAGGTTGAACATGTGCCCCGGAGCCAGAACGACAAGGCCGATTATCTGGCAAAGAAGGCCATACAGTAGCCTATGGGCACCGCACTGAGAATTGCCGGAAACGCGAACAGGAACGTGGAAGACCACGCGACTCTCTTCGGTATAAATCCCATCATCATGAGCATCATCCATTCCCGCGGGTATGACACGCCTGAGGCAATCGATGATTTTCTGCATGCCAGCCTTGCGGATATGCATAGTCCCTTTCTGTTCGAGGGTATGCATAAAGCCGTCGAGAGGGTCCGTACGGCGATTGACGCCCGTGAACGGATCGGCATTTTTGCTGATTCGGACCTGGACGGTATAACGTCTCTCGCTGTTCTGTACACGCTTTTCAGCCGAATGAAAATTGAGCCCTTTCTCAGATATCTCAAAGACGACGAGAACTATGGCATAACAGGAGACATCATTGAGGAATTCAGGGATAACGGCGTTACCCTCATCATAACCGTCGATTCCGGTACCAGGGACGTCTCTGAAATTGCCTATGCGCGGTCCCTCGGCATAGATGTGATCGTCACTGACCATCATGAACAGGACAGGGATCTGCCTGACGCGATAGTGATCAATCCCAAGATATCCGGGTCGAAGTATCCCTTCAAGAATCTTGCCGGCGTCGGCGTGGCCTTCAAGCTTTCCCATGCTATCCTCATGAGCTATCTCCCATCATATAAAAGGCTCTTTCTTCTGGTTGCGTGCACACAGGGCATATTCACCGTTTCGTACATACGCGATTGCATAGTGGAAAAAATGGTTTCTGGACTCGATTCAGACGGGCTGAAAAATATTGTTAATTCTGTCGACCCCGATGATTTCATCCTCCTCTATGACTCCAGCGACACCGGGCTCGTATCATCTGAAATGCCCGGGAAAAAGATCTTAAATTATGTCAGCTTCATCGCCGGCATCAGCAGCGGCCGGGCCGTCGGCCTGGAAGATCTTCACAGTCAGCTGGCGATAAAGAGGAAAGTATATCCATCCGTCATTGATCTTCTTAACAATATTTTTCTGGAAATCCAGCTCTCCGGATCTGAAAAAGTGAAGGATTTCATTGAATCCGTCATCGGTCATGTGGCGATTGGCAGCATCGCCGACGTCATCAGCCTGACAGGGGAAAACCGGATTCTTGTCAGATCAGGCATAGACAATCTCGGAAGGACCAGGCAAAAGTCCCTTTCACTTATCATGAATGGCGAAAAAGCAGACTCGCGCTTCATCGGATGGACCCTGGCGCCGCTTCTCAATACCCCCGGGAGACTCGGGAAAACAGAACTGACCGTTGATTTTTTCATCGCCAAAGACGTTCAGAAACTCAGGGCAATCATTTCAGAAATAAAAGCATTGAACGAGGACAGAAGGCTTTTTGTAAGGGAGTTCTGCGGAAGCGTGCTGGAGATGATCGAAAACGGGACACTTGATTCAACCGGCAGGCTGATCCACATCAAGACCGACCGCATACCTGAGGGGTATGCCGGGCTGATAGCCAATAGAATAGCCGATGTCACCGGGAAACCGGTCATAGTAACGGTACTGCCCGGTAGAAATGGGATCGTCAAAGGATCCGGACGTTCACGGGGAGGAGTGCGGTTTTTCAGTCATTTCAGAGAATACACAGACCGTTTCGAGCGAATCGGAGGGCACGAGAACGCCTTTGGCTTTACGGTACAGGCAGATCGTATTGATGAAATTGTACGCCTTATTGAGAAAACGTTGCAGGCAGAATCGTCCTCCTCTGAAGATGCGGTGACTGAATACGAACTGGATATTGCCTGCATTACAACGGGTTTTATAAACGATTTGCAGCTCCTCGAGCCTTACGGCAATGGCAACAGCGAACCGGTTTTTGTGGTACGCAATCTTAAATTTGAATCATTTCAGCAGTTCGGCAGTAATCATGGTAAATATTTCATCTCGGACTACAGCTCACTCACTGCCATAGGCTGGGGCATGGGCGCGCACATGAAAGACCTGTTCGAAACAGGACATCCTCTGGATATCAGCTTCCGCCTGGAAAATAACATTTATAGCGGGAAAGTCACGCCCCGGATGATCATTATTGATATACGGATATCTTGATGCTGAGATGCAATTGACGCAGGACGATGACGAATTTTGGCCGTTTTTCATAAATTTATGTTTGACTTGATATTAATACTAAAATATAATTATGCAAAATTCTCTGGGAGACCATCAACATGGATATTGAAATACGAGAAGAAGCTGATATCGTAAATGTGATTGTCAACGGTGATATTGAAATGATGACCATTAAGAATTTCAAGGAAAAGCTCTTTGAAATAGGTCATAACATTGACAAGAACATCGAGATAGATCTCTCCCATGTTGATTATATCGATTCTTCCGGGGTCGGCGTGCTTATCAGTCTTCTCAAGCTTCAGAAGAAAAAAGGGAAGAATCTATATATTAAAAAAGTCAGCGCAAAAGTCCTCAATGTTCTCAAGCTAAGCTCCCTTTCAGATGTTTTCGAGATGTAGCGGTCAATGGTCAACCTGCGGATAGGAAACGGCTTTGACGTGCACCAGTTTGTGATAGGCCGCGACCTCATACTCGGCGGAAAAAAAATAGAATACCGGTTCGGACTCCAGGGCCATTCAGACGCGGACGTGCTGATACACGCGATAATTGATTCGCTGCTGGGCGCGGCAGGGCTCAAGGATATCGGCTGCCTGTTCCCGGATACCGATAACGCTTATAAAAACATCAGCAGCATGATACTGCTTGAAAAGGTCCGCGGTTCACTGGAAGGAATAAAGGCATCTGTGATCAATATCGATTCAATTGTTATATGCCAGGAACCGAAAATTTCACCACACATTGATGACATGAAAAAGAACATATCCTCAGTGCTCAACATGGATGCTTCGCGTGTAAGCATCAAGGGAAAGACCACCGAAGGGCTGGGTTTCACCGGCAGGGGCGAAGGGATTGCCTGTTACTCGGTGGCCCTTGTGCAACTGGGCCGCGAGCTATAGGATTATCCCAAAGAATCGAATAATTTCTAATGAGACATAATATATCTTATCGGAAGTTGTATATATTTATCCCTGGTCCTTGCTCAATAGTCTGCAGGCTTGAAATGCGGCAGGCCATACGCATTATAAAATAAAGCGTCAATGACCTGCAGACAGGGTTGCATGTTTGTTGGGTCAGATGCCAGTGGATATCAACTACGGCGCATTCTGGCGAAAAAGCCGTTTACAAGGTTCGTAAGTCCGACAAGCATGAGGGCGCTGATGGCGGTGTCAATATACTTGTGCAACTTGATGCCGCTGCCGGTAAAAAGGCTCAACAGATCGACTTTGTAGCACAGGACAAGAGCAAGGATGACAACGAAGGTATCACGGGCAACCAGGACCGGTCGGTTCTCGGATACCTCTTTAAGGGCGGTTAAAGAAAAAATAGCCATCGCACAGGATTCAATAATTATTGCTATTACAAATAGAATAAAAACATTTTGGATCAGAATTTCAAATTTCATATCTCACTCCCATAAAATGTATTAAGAAACTCCCTCCCGCATAACGGTTCACCTGGCCATCTTCGACATTATATATACATGCCCGTAAAATATGTTTTTATACAATTAATTATCTATACTATATTGTATATATAAGAAGTCAATAAAAATCAAGTTCATTTTTACTATCTTTGAAAAACTGTGCAGTTATATGTCTCCTGAGCTATCAATATACCTCTGGTACATTTGATCATCCATGAGCTCTTCGAATTCCCGGGGCTCTTTGACGTCGATTTTATAAATCCACCCCTCGCCATAGGTGTCGCTGTTTATCAGATCGGGCTGGATTTCCAGTTTATGGTTTATCTCAGTTATACGTCCTGAGACAGGGGAATGATACTTGCAGTAATCCCTGGTTGATTCCAATAAGGCAACCTTCTCCCCCCTTTTTACTACAGAATCAACATCGGGGAATTCAACATATTCAATTATATCCAGTTTTGTCAGATATTGCTCGGATATGCCGCAGCGGCCGATGAATTGATCCTCCATCTCGATCCATCCATGGTCATGGTCATACATTCTTTCTTCGGTAATGGATTTCATCTGGTCACCGCACTATCACGCGGATTACATACTACGACCTGTTATGCCAGGAATGCAAGACAATTTGTCCTGGAGAAAAAACCGGGCCGGACATTTATGTAAAAAAAGATTCTTGACGTATTACAGGTGATAGTTTATGATTTGCAACAATTCCTTTTTGTTCTTTTCATGGCGAGATTTTACTGAAAAATAAAATTTTGCGGTAAATCCTCCGGAGTCAGTATGAATCAGGGGTTATGCAAGGGGGATTGGGGATTGTGAGAATCCATTATCATGGTTGATTGGTTCATTTCTTCCGATTGCTTGATTATAAGTACGCAGATTTCCCCCCGTTCCAGCAGCTGATTATCTTAGGTTATGCATATATATCATATTTCACTTGCGTATAATAATTATTCCGCCGGCGCATGACGTGGCGGCATGATTTTTATATATCTTTTTTGTTTGAGGTGAGGTATGTCTAAACAAATCTACGCGGGTAATCTGTCATATCAGATGTCTGATGAGACCCTCCGGGACCTGTTCCAGCAGCATGGTGAGGTCACATCAGTAAAAATCATCAGGTATCCAGACTCCGGAAAGTCCAAAGGTTTCGGTTTTATTGAAATGGCAAATGATGGCGAGGCCGATGCCGCTATCCAGAAACTGAATGGATCTGAAGTACAGGGACGGAATATCCGGGTAAATGTTGCGAGGCCTAAAAAGAATGGGGAGTGAGATCAATCCGCGTGAAGATGTTTTCACTGGCACATGGTGATTGATCAAGGGTTATGCAGTAGCTGTTGTAAGTCTTATCAATAATTTTTTCACTGAATCATTCTTATAAGAATCAACCAGTTCGCCAAGCAGATCGTCGTCACGGACGATTTGCTTGAGTATTGTGCCGCGTCTGTCGGATGACAGATCGGAAAAAGCGCTGTCCTCCCTGAGCAGTATACGCGCCTGCTGGAGAGCGGAAAGAGTGTCATCGATGGTGTCAGGCATGTTTTTTTCGATGTCTTTCCTTATGCGCGCGGACAGCGAGGGGGATATCCCGCTGGTTGATACCGCCACCACCAGGCCGTTCCTCTCAAACCATGACGGCATGAAAAAAGAACAATTGGGCGGATCGTCAACGGCATTAATGAGAATATTTTTTCCAGCCGCTTCAGCATATACTTCCCTGTTGATCTTTTCGTCGTCAGTTGCGGAAAAAACCAGCATGGAGCCGTCACAATCGCCCGTCTGGTACGGCCTCTGAACAATTGATATCCTTCCGCCGCGGGAACCTGCGAGTTCGGATATGGCGGGATGTATGTCCGGTGCTATCACCGTAACGAAGGCGCCGCAGTCAAGGAGGTCCCGGACCTTCCGGAGCGCCACCGCACCGCCGCCGATAACGATGGCTTTCCTCCCTTCCATGTTTATCATCAATGGATACAGTTTCATCTTCCTGACAGCTCCGTCGGCGTTGGGAATACCTCTCCTGATCGAAGCAGTTCGTGGCGCTTATCGTCATCAAGTCCGATCTCTTCATCAGAAAGATAGCACTGCGGGTCCGGCGCCCATGGGTCGTTGTAGGCCCGGAATGCGCGCACTCTCATGGCCCCGGTGCAGAGATCACGGAAGCGGCATAGACGGCACCTGCCTTTTATATAGTCTTTCTTGTGTTTGAGCCCACGCATGAGGGGATCGCTTTCATCCATCCAGATGTCCCCGAAATTGCGCGCACGGACGTTGCCGAAGGTGTAATCCTGCCAGAACTGGTCCGGATGTACGTTGCCGAAGAAATCAATGTTTGCTATGCCGACGCCCGTGGAATTGGCGCCGCCGCCGTTCCATGCGAGGAGCCGGTAGACCCCGTCGGCCCTCGCCGGGTCCCGGTCCTTCAGCTTCAGGTACAGGTATACGCCGTCCACATGGTTATCAACGGTAAGTATATTGATGTCCAGGCCGCGCCGGAAATAATCCTTTGTGCGCTCCATGATGGTATCAAGTGCCGACCGGGATTCAGGATGAGTAAGGTCGTCCTTGAACATCTCCCCGCCCCTGCCGGAATAGACTAGATGGTAGAAACAGGCGCGGTTTATCCCCTCTTTCTCAATAAAGTCAAAAATGCGGTCCAGGTCGGCATAGTTCCGCCTGGTGAGTGTCAGGCGCAGGCCCACCCGCTGGCCCACCGCCGTGCAGTGTTCAAAGCCCTTCATGGCCCTGGAAAAGGCGCCCTGCATCCCCCTGAATCTGTCGTTAACCTCTTCCATGCCGTCCAGGCTGATGCCGACGTAGACGATGCCGGCGTTTTTAATGTTCTGTGCCGCCTGCCTGTCGATAAGGGTGCCGTTCGTGGAAAGAACCGGTCGTATATTTTTTCCGGCAGCGTACTCGACGAGGGTGAATATATCTTTCCGCATGAGGGGCTCGCCGCCGGAAAAAAGAAGAGACGGGATGCCGAAGGCTGCAAGGTCGCTGATAAGTGAACGCCCCTCATCGGTCGTGAGTTCGCCGTCATATTTCATGTTGCAGGAGTCCGTGTAGCAGTGGACGCAGTTGAGATTGCAGGTCCTCGTGGTGCTCCAAACGACGATGGGTTTCCGTTCGCTGGCAAGGCGCACCGGGGCATGGGGCCTGTTGCCATGGCAATCCGGTCCGGCCTCGGTCCCGTATCGCAGAGAATCGCCGGTCGATGTGCCGCCGCAGTATAATTTCCCTATATCAATCATAGGCCAGCCTGCCTTTCCCATTCGTTGAACCGCGGTGAATAGTACACGACGCGTTCTTTCTTGTATTCCTTCAAAGACCTGAGCACCTGATAGTCATCTATTCCTGATTTAAGTGATAGTCCCTCGATTATGTCCCTGAGATCCTCGTCAGTGCGGGCATGGATCATGGCGAATAACGGGTATTCCCATTTGCCCGGATAGAGCGTACGCAGGTAAAGATGTGAGATAAAAGGCGAATCATGGAATACCTTCACTATCCCTTCCATGTCTGCTCCGGTGCGGGGCCTCCATACGGTCATGGCGTTGGCCCGGTACCCGGCTTCCCTGTGGCGGAGCACTGCTGCGTATCGCCGAAGGATGCCGTCCTGTTTCAGACGGCAGAAGCAGGAGATAAAGGTATCCAGGCTGATGGCGCTGTTGTTTTTTTCTATGAGGATGGAAAAAGGCTCCTTCTCGATGGGAAGATCTTTCTGGAGAATGCGGACGGCCTCCTTTTCATCGTCTGACAAAGCCCTCCGGGCCGGGGCATCTCCGCCGGATTTTCCATGGGCCGGACCGTGGCCCGTCTGCGGTTCATCACCAATGCTGAGCATGAGCCCTATCTTTAAAAGTTTTTCGTTGCGCAGAATGATGTAGTCCTTTGCTCCGGATCGTTCCGCCAGTATTTTCACGGCCTGTTCCAGTCGTGAGTCAGACTCTCCCGCAAGGGTGAACCAGATGTTGTAATGATGATCCCTCCGGTAATTGTGACTCACGCCGGGATGCGCGTTGATCGACGCGGCGGCCTGTTCCAGGTCGCGTTCCTCCACGCGGAAGGCAACCAGTGTCGAAACGAATCCAAGGCGGTCCGCGTTGAAGATACCGGAAATATTCCGGACGATCCCGCGTTGTTTCAGGTCCCTTACCGCGCTTAAGAATTCATCCTCCGGCATAGATAATTCTTCAGCCATGGCGCTCAGCGGGTCCGGCACAGCAGGAAAATCCTTCTGCACCCGGTTCAGGATCTTCGTTTCAACCGGCGTGAAGTTCATCGGCACCTCGCCCGTGCGGGAATATAGGCGCAGTACGGTTCATCGGAAAGGTAATCGCCGTTTTCATAATAGGCCCTTGCCCGGCAGCCGGCGCAGAATGTTTTATATTCGCACAGGCCGCATTTGCCGGTCAAATTGTCCAGTTCCCTGAGGGATTTGAAGGCCGGTGCTTCCTCCCATATTTCATGGAAAGGCCGCTCCTGTACATTGCCCACCGCGATTGGCAGGTACCCGCACGGCTGGACATCGCCCCGGTGCGAGATGAAGCATACGCCGGTGCCGGCAAGGCAGCCCCGCGTGACTGCGGCCATGCCGTCGCTCTCGAAAGTGAGCGTTCTCCCCTCCTCCCTCGCCCTCTGCCGTATGATGCGGTAATAGTGGGGTGCGCAGGTGGCCTTGAGCTCAAGAGCGGTTTCCCTGGATCTGTCGTAAAACCAGTTGAGAACGCTTTCGTATTTTTCCTTGGATATCATTTCTGATTCGGCAATCTCGACGCCGCAGCCGACAGGGACCAGCATGAAAATATGAAGTGCCCTGGCTCCGTTATTTTCCGCCAGTTTCATGATATCCTCTATTTCATCAACATTCCGCCGGGAGATGGTCGTGTTTATCTGGAATTCGACTCCTGCGGACCGCAGGTGACTGATGCCTGCCAGGGCCTGTTCAAAAGAGCCGGGAATTCCCCTGAACCCGTCGTGGGAGGCGGCGCTGCTTCCGTCTATGGATATGCTGACGCGCTGTATTCCCGCGTCCTTGATGCTGCGAGCAATATTTTCATCAATCAGGGTGCCGTTGCTGGCGAGGGCCGTCTTGAGCCCCTTGCGGCAGGCATGGGACGCGATCCGGAATATGTCAGCGCGGTACAGGGGTTCACCGCCGGTAAGGACCAGTATCGGCTTGTAATGGGCTGATATATCATCGATAACGGAAGTGATGGCGTCAAGAGTCAGCTCACCTTCAAAGCGGGTGTGTTCCGCTTCTGCCCTGCAGTGTATGCAGTCAAGGTTGCACTCTTTGGTCAACTCCCAAAATATAAGTCTCGGGACATGATCCATTTTCATATTTTGAACAGTTCCTCGAGGATCTTTATTTTCTGCTTGATGTCTTCTTTATCGTGGTATCCGTCCAGATGCAGGGCCTTGTTCTTTTTAATTGCCATTATCGGATTATGAAGTATCTTTGAAATTATCTGCCTCGTAAGGTCGTCGATGTGCTGCATCTCCTCTTCGGACAGGTGCTTGAGCTGACGCCTGCGGTATTTCGACACTTCATCTTCACGGATTTTGTCAAAGCTTTCCTGCATGTGGACGATCATGGGTACCATTTCAAGTCCTTCGTACCAGTCAATCAGTTCATTGGCGTCAGCATCTACTATGCTCATGGCGGCATCGACTTCTTTCATACGGTTTTTAAAGTTCTCATCGGCTATTCCTTTAAGGTCATCAATATTGTAAAGGATGACGTTATTGATGCCGGCGACTGCTGGATCGACGTTCCGGGGAACAGCGATATCGATAATGAAAAGCGGCCGGCCATTTCGCGTGGCCGCTATCGATTCGATCAGTTTATATGTAAGCAGATAGTCGTGACAGGTTACAGAAGTTATGATTATATCCACCTGTTCGGCCGCCGCTGCTATGTCGCCGAGGGATATTATGTGCGCTTTTTTATTGATGCGCTCAACGATGGTTTCCGCGTTATGGAAGGAACGGTTTGCGATGGTGATGTCCCTGATGTTGTTTTTGGTGAGATACTTGAGTATGAGCTCCCCCATCTCGCCGGCCCCTATGAGAAGGGCATTGTGATTTGAAATGTCGCCGCCGAAACTGGAAATGGCAAGTTCCACCGCTATGTAGGCAATGGAGAGCGGATTCTGGGATATTCCCGTGCAGGTGCGGACTTTCTTCGCCGTGTTGAAGGCCTGGTGAAATAGCCTGTTCAGCAGTATGCCGCTGTTTTTATGAAGGACTGAGTCCCGGTACGCCTGCTTGATCTGGCCGAGGATCTCGTTTTCTCCTATAACCATGGAATCCAGCGAGGATGCAACCGAGAGAAGATGCGTCACCACCTCCCGCGAATATTTCTTGTATATGTACTGGGAAAAATTTTCCCGTGACAGGTCGGTAAATTCCTCAAGCATGTCGGTCAGTTTTTCGATGGACCGGTGGATCTCATGCGTGGAGAAATAAATCTCGACACGGTTGCAGGTTGCAAGATATACCATTTCGTCAATGCCGCATTTTTTAGCCTTCTCATGAAATTTTCTTAAAAGGGCCTCATCAAAGGTGAATTTTTCACGGATTTCAAGAGGGGCCGTTTTGTGGCTCAGGCCCAGCATGATGATTTCAGATATTTCGTCGCGTTTATTCATGTCATGTATTTTTTTTGTATAATATCAAAAACTGTCCATCAGGTTGCATGATTCATTTCAGAAGACTGCGGCAAGGCTCTCTGCAACGGCGGCAGCGGTCTTCTCAAGATCCGCATCGCTGTGCGCCGTGGAGAGGAAGCCCACTTCGTAACCGGACGGCGCAAGGTAGACGCCCCTTCGCAGCATTTCACCGTGAAACTTCGCGAAGATGTTCATGTCAGAGGCCTTGACGCCGGCAAGGGAATCTATGCTTTCCGCTGAAGTGAAATTAAAGGCGAATATGGATTCCAGGCTCGTGAATAGCACTTTGCCGTTGTATTTGTGCAATGATGGCTGTAAAAGCCGGCGCAGTGTATCACTCGTGCGCTTCAATTCTTCGTATGCATTTATTTTATCGAGCTTTTTAAGGGTCTGGATCCCGGCCGTCATGGCGAGAGGATTGCCGGACAGTGTCCCTGCCTGGTAAACGGCGCCCAGGGGGGAAACGTGTTTCATGATTCTTTTTGATGCGCCGTAGGCGCCGACCGGCAGTCCGCCGCCGATTATTTTTCCAAGGGTGGTAATGTCGGCTTGTACGCCGAAATATTCCTGGGCGCCGCCCGGTGCGAGGCGGAACCCGGTGATAACCTCATCGAAAATGAGCAGGACGCCATAGCGGTCGCAGAGTGCCCTCATTTCCTTTAAAAAGTTATTGCGCGGGAGGATTAGCCCGTAATTACACGGGACCGGTTCCATGATTACAGCTGCAATGTTCTTATGCTCCGACTCCAGCACCTTCCCCACCGAATCTATATCGTTGAAGGGGACTACGATGGTGTCCCGGGCTGCACCCGCCGTTACTCCGGCCGAATCAGGCGTTCCGAGGGTGGCCAGACCCGAACCGGCGGCTACCAGCATCTGGTCTGCATGGCCGTGGTAGCATCCGTCGAATTTAACGATTTTTTCTTTTCCGGTGAAACCCCTGGCAAGGCGGAGGGCGCTCATCACCGCTTCCGTTCCGGAATTTACGAAACGGACCATTTCTATCGAACTGAATCTTTTAACGATGAGCCGGGCCAGCTGGACTTCATATTTGTTCGACGTGCCGAAGCTGGTCCCGCTTTTAGCTGTTTTCCGTATGGCGTTTATAACTGATTTTTCTGCATGACCGAGGATCAGCGGCCCCCAGGACATGCAGTAGTCGATGAATTCGTTATTATCTTCATCGGTCATGCGGGCGCCCTCTCCTTTTTTCATGTACAGGGGGTTGCCGCCGACAGATTTAAATGCCCGCACCGGCGAATTGACGCCGCCCGGCATCAATCGTGCCGCCTTCTTCTGGAGTTTTTGTGATTTTTCAATGTTCATGCTAAAACCAGTTGTTCCTGTAAATGTCCCGGGTATGATAGGAAATGATCATGTCAGCGCCGGCGCGGAATATCGATGTAATGATCTCCCTGGTAAGTCTCGCCTCGTCTCCGTAACCGAGCTTGGCCATGGACTTCACCATGGAGTATTCGCCGCTCACGTTATAGGCGCACAGGGGTACGCTGACGAGGCGCCGGGTGCGGTAAATGACATCGAGATAGGAAAGGGCCGGCTTGACCATGACGATATCGGCACCTTCATCGATATCGAGGAGCACCTCTTTTTCAGCTTCACGGCTGTTGCGGCAGTCCATCTGGTAGCTGCTGCGGTCTCCAAACTGCGGGGCGCTGCCGGCGGCCTCGCGGAAAGGCCCGTAAAAGGCCGAGGAATATTTTGCCGAATAGGCAAGGATCGGGAGATCGTCGAAGCCGCCCGCGTCGAGGACCGTGCGTATAGCCCGGACACGGCCGTCCATCATGTCCGAGGGAGCAATCATGTCAGACCCGGATTCGGCATGGGAAAGGGCCACCCGGGAAAGTATTTCCAGGGAGGGATCATTGAGGATATTGCCGCCGTCAACCAGTCCGCAGTGGCCGTGGCTCGTATATTCGCAGAGGCATACATCCGTGATGACCAGTATTCCCGGGATGTGTTTTTTTATTTCTCGGAGCGCCCGCTGGACAATGCCGTTACGGTCATAGGCACCACTCCCCTGCTCGTCTTTCTTCTCGGGTATGCCGAAGAGGAGAATTTTATCGATGCCGTTTTTGTGATCAGCTTCGATGTCTTTCAGGAGGTTTTCTATTGATACCCTGCTAATGCCCGGCATGGAAACGATCGGTTCGCGAAGGTTTTTGCCTTCAAGCACAAAATGAGGCATGATGAGCTTGCGCCTGTCAACAACGGTTTCCGCAACAAGGTCCCGGATCAGATATGACGCCCTGTTTCTCCTGGGTCGCTGGTTTTCTGTCATTGGCGTTTCCTGCGTAGTATGGTGATGGTACTATTCTACAATAAGTATATATTTGGCAAGAAAATATTTGTTTGATTCATGTCAATTACAGCCATTTATTGATATAATAATCATGGAGCCTGTGCTAGAGAGCGCTAAAAGTGCAAATGACTGATATATGTCTCCCAGGGTGGAATTATGCTTGATTTGTATCATCTGTTTTATTTATCTGAACACTGATTTAACCTGAGGATGTACAGTCAGTATGACTACAATTCGGATCGGAACACGCGGAAGCAAACTGGCCCTGGTGCAGAGCGGACAGGTGCGCGATATGCTGCTCCGCAGCAATCCCGGTTATAATTTCGAACTGGTCCCCATCAAAACAACCGGCGATCGGATCCTGGATGCGCCGCTTTCAAAGATAGGCGATAAGGGTCTCTTCACCAAGGAAATTGAAAAAGAACTTATGGAAGGTACCATCGACCTGGCGGTACATTCAATGAAGGACATGCCAACGAGCCTTCCGGAAGGACTCACCATTGGAGCGGTAACGAAGCGCCTGGATCCCCGTGATGTCTTCATCTCGCGGGACGGCAGAAAGCTCGGCGATCTCGCGTCATCCGACATCATTGCCACCAGCAGTCTCAGGAGAAGGGCCCAGCTGCTTGCATTCAAACCCGGTCTGAACATCGTCGATATCCGGGGGAACGTGCAGTCACGCCTGAAGAAAATGCGTGAAAATACGGCGATATCAGGAATCATTCTCGCCTATGCAGGTCTGGCCCGCCTCGACATGCTGGACCTGGTCACTGAAATTATTCCGGAAGATATAATCATTTCCGCGGTGGGCCAGGCGGCCCTTGCCATTGAGGTTCGCCGGAATGACACGCGTACAGATGAGTTGATCGCGCCGCTCCATGATACTGACAGCAGCCTGGCGATTGCATGCGAAAGGGTTTTCCTTGCCCATCTCGGTGGCGGCTGCCAGGTCCCCATAGCCGGCCTGGCCAGTGTGTCGGGAGACAGGATCACCCTCAGGGGAATGGTGGCGGGCCTGGACGGCCGTGAAGTTTATCATGGCACACTGGCCGGTGCCGTGATAGAATATGAAACGATCGGCAAAGAACTGGCCCAAAAGCTTCTTGATGAAGGCGCGAAAAAAATCCTTGAAGAAATTTACGGCCGTCCGCTGTAATGCGGTCAGGCTGCAAGCTGAAAGTTCCCGCTTATATGGAGCAGAGCATGAACAGAAAGGGAAAAGTTTATCTTGTAGGCGCAGGACCGGGCGATTTCGGTCTCCTGACCCTGCGCGCTAAAGAGCTTCTGGAACAATGCGACGTCCTGATTTACGATAATCTTGTCGGCGAGCGGGTCGTGGACAGCCTTGCGCCGTCGGGCTGCGAAAAAATATATGTCGGCAAAAGCGGGGCTTCCCACACTATGGAGCAGGATGATATCAACAGGCTCATCGTGGATAAAGCGAAGGCCGGCAACATGGTGGTTCGGCTCAAGGGCGGAGATCCCTATATCTTCGGGCGCGGCGGGGAGGAAGCCCTCGCCTGCGTTGACCAGGGAGTGGAATTCGAAGTCGTCAACGGGATCTCCTCGGCCTACGCAGTGCCCAACTATGCCGGCATTCCCGTCACCAACCGCGGATACAGTTCGTCGGTGGCTTTCATCACCGGCCACGAAGACCCGACCAAGCTCGAAAGCGACATCAGGTGGGACAAGCTTGCGACAGGGGTGCAGACACTGGTATTCCTGATGGGAGTAAAAAACCTTCCCCTTATAATCGAAAAGCTTGTCGCCAATGGCCTTGAAGGATCGACCCCGGCGGCGGTCATAGAAAACGGATGCCAGCCGTCGCAGCGGTCCGTTTCAGGGACCCTTGCCGATATCTCCCGGAAAGTGAAGGAAGCCGGGATCAGGCCGCCGTCGATCATTATCGTGGGGGACGTCGTCGCCCTCAGGGAAAAAATCAACTGGTTTGAAAGGCGTCCCCTTTTCGGAAAGACCATTGTCGTGACCAGGTCCCGGGAACAGGCGTCCGAACTGACGGCGCGCCTCACCGAACTGGGCGCCGGCGTCATCGAAACCCCGGTGATCAAAATCATTCCTGCCGGCGAACCGGATGGTTTAAACGGTATATTAAAAAAAATTTCCTCCTATGATTGGATCATCTTCACTTCTGTAAATGGCGTTGAGCACTTCTTTAAATATCTCTTCGATGGAGGCCTCGATTCACGGGCGCTGTCATCTGCCGGAATCTGCGCCATAGGTCCTGCCACGGCGGAAAGGCTTTCCGCTTACGGGATCAGGGCGGACCTGGTTCCGCAAAGGTTTATAAGCAGCGATATAACAAGGGAACTCGCCGAGCGGGGCGAGATTTCCGGTAAAACGTTTCTCCTTCCCCGGGCTGACATAGCGCCCCGGGACCTTTCTGAGGCCCTTGCGCGGGAAGGCGCGAAGCTCGTTGACGACATCGCGGTATATCGTACCGTTGAGGAAGATCTTTCTGCAAACCCGGCGCAGCTGGAGTTGCTGAGGCAGCTGAACTTTGACCTGGTCACGTTCACCAGTTCATCGACAGTCCAGAATTTCGACAGGCTGATGAAAAAGGCCGGCGTTGAAGCGGCACAGACCGTCCGGTGCGCGGCGATAGGACCGGTCACCGCTGAAAAAGCCAGGGAACTCGGTTACAGGGTCGAAATTTCCGCGGAGGAGCATACCATAAAAGGTCTCGTGGATTCAATACTGAAGTATTACGGGAAGTGACACGCAGGCGGCGGAGGCGATCAATACACTATGAGATCGTCCCTGTTAATAACTTCCTGGAAGACATTATCGCCGAGGATTTTTTTTATTTCACCCGTTTTTTTGCCTTTGATCAGGGCGAGTTCTTCGCTGCTGTAATTGACGATGCCCTTGCCGACCCTCTTCCGTGAGCTTTCTGTTATCTCCACGACATCACCCATGTTGAATTCGCCGGTGATTCCGGTGATGCCGGACGCCAGGAGTGATTTCTTGCCCACGCTGATAGCCTTTACCGCGCCCTCGTCGATGACCAGGGAAGCGGTGGTTTTTCTCAGGGCCAGCCATCTCTTTTTGCCCAGGAGCGGTTTGTCTTTACCGATGAAAATAGTGCCTATTTTCTCGCCTGCCATGATGCGTGTGAGCACCTGCTTTGTCTTTGCATTGGCGATGATCATTTTTTCACCGAAACGGATGATTATCTCGGCGGCCCGTATCTTCGACATCATTCCGCCGGTGCCGTAATCCGAACCTGAGCCGCCGGCCCGTTCAATGATCTGATCATTTATGGAATAGATTTCCTCAACCGGTTCAGGGTCATCCATGCTCATGAAGAAACCATCAACGTCTGAAAGGAGAATCAGAAGGTCCGCATTGATGAGGCCTGCCACGTGGGCGGAGAGCATGTCGTTGTCTCCGAACTTGATTTCAGTCACGGCGACGGAGTCATTCTCGTTGACGATGGGTACGATGCCGAGGTCGAGAAGCGCTTCAAGGGTATGGCGTGCGTTCAGGAACCTGGTGCGGTGCCTGACATCGTCCTCGGTCAGCAGTATCTGCCCGACGTGTAACTGTTTCTTGCTGAACTTGCTGCGGTATTCGTTCATGAGGATGGTCTGACCGACCGCGGCAAAGGCCTGCTTTTCCGGGATAGTGAGGTTTTTGACGCTCCTTTCCAGGGAACCGGCCCCGGAAGTTATGGCGCCGGAGGTGACGATGACCACCTGGTATCCGCGCCGCATCAACCCGGATACATCGTTCACTATGGCGGATATCTTCCTGCCCGAGATGATGCCGTTGTCCGTCACTGAGGACGAACCGACTTTCACGACGATGCGTTTCACGTTCCGTATGATATTTTTACGTGGCACTGTGGAGCTCCATCAGTCTTTCGATAATGGACAGCAGCTCATGGACATTCTTCCCGGTGGCCGCTGAAATGGGCAAAATATGCCTGTCCTTCAGGCTCTTCATCTGTTCCTCGACAAGCTCATCGTCGACCAGGTCGATCTTGTTAAGGAGAATGTAATACGGTTTTTCTGTCAATTCACTATTGTAGGTGTCAAGCTCCGATCTGAGCAGGTCGAGGGTGTACTGGAGATCGTCACCGGTAACGTCCAGGATGAACAGGATGGCCCTGACCCGTTCGATGTGCTGCAGGAACGACAGGCCCAGGCCGTGTCCGCGGTGAGCCCCTTCGATTATGCCGGGAATATCAGCGATCTTCCATATGCCGCCGTCTTCGTTCTGGATAACGCCCAGGTTGGGCACCAGCGTGGTGAATGGATAGTCGGCTATTTTCGGCTTCGCGTTGGTCATAGCGGCAAGAAGTGTCGATTTGCCGGCATTGGGAAGGCCTACGAGGCCGATGTCGGCGATCAGTTTAAGGTTCAGGGTAATGCGCTTTTCCTCCCCCGGCATTCCTGGCTGGGAAAAGCGCGGCGTCTGGAAGGTAGATGACTTGAAGAATGCGTTTCCCTTGCCGCCGATACCGCCCGGAGCGACCAGGTACTTCTCGCCGTCCTCGAGAAGGTCCGCCAGCACCTCGCCGGTTTCATGGTCAATAACTTGCGTGCCGGCAGGGACCTTGACGATGCAGTCAGCACCGTCCTTGCCGTGCCTGTTATTACTCATGCCGGGGTAACCGTTTTCCGCCTTGTACTGGCGGTCTTTGAAGAGATGGGATAGGTTGTGAAGCATGAACTGGGCCTGGATATACACGTCGCCGCCCTTGCCGCCGTCGCCGCCGTCAGGTCCGCCCCAGGCGATAAATTTTTCACGGTGAAAGGAAACGGAGCCCTTGCCGCCGTTTCCGGCCTTTACCCGTATATATGTTGTATCTGTGAATTTAGGCACCGCGGTGATCCTTTCAGGATTGCTTATGATGTATTTGCTCTCCCCGGGAACTGTGTATCAGGCAGAGCCAGGGAACGATTGCAGAACCGGTTACAAACGACAAATCGCGTATCAGTGTAATACGCGATTTGTAATCTGACAAGTATATTAAAGAAAATTTACGCGGTCGGATAGACGGAAACCATTTTTCTCTTTTTATCATATCGCTCGAAGGTGACAACACCGTCTATGAGAGCGAACAGGGTGTGGTCCTTGCCGCATCCGACGTTATTGCCGGGGTGTATCTTGGTCCCGCGCTGACGGACGATTATGGTTCCGCCCTTTATGACCTGGCCGCCGTACCGCTTGACGCCGAGCCGTTTTGAATTGGAATCGCGGCCGTTACGTGTGGAACCGCCTCCTTTCTTATGTGCCATGACTAACTCCTCTCGTATTGTTACTGGTTTTCTGCAACTGTATGTATTGCAATTTCATCCGGATACTTCTTCTGCATGTCCAGCATGCCTATTAAAAAAGATTCAAGAAGAACCCGCGTTATAGTCTTCTGGTCGGCACCCATGGTGTCAACATGCATCCGGATTTCCATCAGGCCTTCGTTGATGGTGTAATCCGGGTTTATCCCGGCTATTATCGTTATCGAGCGCAGCAGCGTGAGCGCCGAAAAAGAAACCGCCGCGCATATCAGGTTATAGCCTTTCGGGGAACCTTCTTTTTTGCCGGTTTTGCTTTTAGCTCCTTCGGCACTGAAAAGCGCATGCCCGTCAATTTTCACTCGAATTATTCCGCTGCCGTTTACATCGCAGCGCAGTTCATCATCATATTGTACATTATGATATGTTACTGTTATCAACTCTACCGTTAACTGACAGTCACTTCGTTGATTTTAATCTGTGAATAATTCTGCCGGTGTCCCAGGGTGCGCTCATAGCGCTTGCGCTTCATGAATTTTATTCCCCGCACCTTCTCGCCCTTGATATCACCTATCACTTTCGCCGTGATCTTTACGTTCTTCAGGTACGGCTGGCCGATCATTACCTTGTCGTCAGCCGATACCATCAGGATTCTGTCTATGATCAATTCATCATTGGCGTTCTTGTCAAGCAGGTCGACGTTGATCGTGGCGTCCTTTTCAACCCTGTACTGCTTTCCGGAAATTTCAACTATTGCATACATACCGTAGATATCCTTTCAATGGTTCTATAATAAAATGGGCCCAGAAGGAATCGAACCTTCGACCCCCTGATTATGAGTCAGATGCTCTAACCGACTGAGCTATGGGCCCTGTTCAGAAAGTCAATAGATATAACAAGTCAAATTATGTCAAGAAAATATTTCGATATCAGGCCCGGGCGTCACAAATCGGTTTTATAAGAAAGTAACAAGATTGCGGCCGTTGCGTTTTGACATGTACAGTGCCTTGTCGGCCCTTTCAATCAGGATATTCTTGGAAGTGTCAATATCCGGATCGTACTGGGTCACGCCGATGGAAATGGTTGCCCTGAGTTCTTTATCGTCATACATGACGATGGATTTTTCAATGTTCTGGCGGATGCGTTCGGCCACGACCAGGGCTTCATGTATTTCAGTGCCCGGGAGGATCACGGAGAATTCCTCTCCTCCGTATCGGGACGGCACGTCTATCTGCCGAATGCTTTCCCTGATGATCTTGGCAACGTTGATGAGCACCATGTCACCGGCCTGGTGACCATAGGCGTCATTCATTTTTTTAAAATGATCTATATCGGCCATTATGACAGAAAGGGGCCGGCTGAGCCTGTTGGCACGATTGATCTCTTCAATGAGCATTGTGTGGAAGTAATGATGTATTTTCAGTTTGGTCATCATGTCCGTGGTTGCCATCTCATAGAGAGACGCGTTGTGTATGGCTATACCGGCAAGGGAGGCGATGTCGAGGAGATATTCCTTCTCGGTTTCCGTGAATTCCTTTACGTTGATCCGGTCGCCGAGAATAATGAGGCCGTTGAGGATGCCCTTGCACATGAGGGGGACAATCAGATTGGGTTTGAGCATTTTCAGTATGGATAGTGATCTTTCAGCGCTCACCCCCTCCTCCAGTTCGGTCAGGGTATAGCACTTGAAGTTCTTTTCCATGTAATGGATTACATCCGAATCCGGTTCAAGCTCATAATCGATGGAATGATCGACTTCAAAACCCTTGTAATTGCGGTGAAGAGCGAAATTCTCGTGGCCGATGCCTTTTTTAAGAAAGATGCCCGCCATGAGGAGCTGCATCTGGCCCATGCAGGTGAGGAGAATGGAGTCGATAAGGATATTGTATTCGAGGGTGGAATTAAGGCCTTTGCTGATCTCTATGAGCTGTTTGAGATCGTATATCTTCCGTTCGTACTGTTCTATTTCTGCCGGAAACTGGATGATAAAATTTGTGTCGTCTTTATGTGCCATGGTACAACCTTACTTGAAGCGGGAAACGGCTTCATGGAGATCGATTCTGCCGTCATAAACGGCTTTCCCCGTAATGCATCCCTTCAGGCCGGAATCCTCGAATCGCGATAGTGCCGCGAGATCATCCATTGATGAAATCCCTCCTGACGCAATGAGCGTTATATCCTTTATTTCGCTGAGTATTTCTTCTATGGCGTTGAGGTTCGGTCCTGTCAGCATGCCGTCCGTGTCGATATCGGTGTAAATAATTTCCCTGATGCCGGTTGCGGTTATTTCCCTGATAAGGTCCATCGCCTTCATCGTCGAAGACTTTTTCCACCCATGGGTCGCCACCATGGAGTTTTTTGCGTCAATGCCGGCAATCAGGACGTCACGGAATTTTTCACTCATGGACCTGAAGGACTCCTCCAGGATGACCGTCCCGACAATGACGCGACCTATGCCTTTATCGGCATACAATGCAACCGCTTCGGCCGTTCGGATGCCGCCGCCGATTTCAATCGGTATCGAGACTGACGACGCGATGGATGAAACGATGGCATGGTTGACAGGCCTTCCCTCGAAGGCGCCGTCAAGGTCCACCACGTGGATGAGCCTGGCTCCCGCTTCTTCAAATCGCTTCGCGACATCGACGGGGCTGCTGGAATAAACGGTCTCCCTGTCGGGGTCCCCCTGCATGAGGCGGACGCAATTGCCGTTTTTAATGTCTATGGCCGGTATGATCAGCACACGGTCCTCACGAAATTTTCAATTATCTTCAATCCCACCGTGTGGCTTTTTTCCGGGTGGAACTGGGTGGCGATTATGTTTCCCTTCCCGACAATGCATGGAAAATTGATGCCATATTCCACTTCGCCGATGACCCAGCTCCGGTCCACTACCTCGGGATAGTAGGAGTGGATAAAATAAAAATAGCTCCCCGACGGGATGCCGGACATTACCGGCGATTTCTGTTGGATGCCAACGGTGTTCCATCCCATGTGCGGGACCTTCAGGTCCTCGTCGCTGAAACGGACTACGGCTCCCGGCACAATGTCAAGGCCGCGGTGGGAGCCGAATTCCTCGCTCGTGGAGAAGAGGAGCTGGAAACCGAGGCAGATGCCGAAGAAGTGTCCGCCCCGGGCTATGAATTCATGGATCGGCTCGATCCAGCCGCGGGAGTTCAGGTTTTCCATGGCCATCCCGAAGGCGCCATCGCCCGGCATGATAAGGGCGTCAGACTTCTCTATAGAGGCGGGATCATCGGAAAGCGCCACGTTGTCGGTGAACTTTTCGACAGCCTTTACGACAGACCTGAGGTTCCCCATTCCATAATCGACGACGGTAATCATAGTATTCCTTTCGTTGAAGGAACCTCCCCTTTCAATGAATCGTCTTTGCAGGCCGCCTTGTATATCGAAATACCCAGGGCCTTGAATATCGTTTCATGCACGTGGTGCTTGTTCTGGCCGTAATATACCATGACATGCAGGTTAACACCGGCATTGATGGCGAAGGCGCGCAGGAATTCATCGGTCAATTCCTCGTTGTAGGCGGCTATGGAACCGTTGAGCATGGGCCCGTTATACTTGTAAAAGGGCCTGCCTGAAATATCGACAGCCACCATTGTCAGGGCGTCGTCCATGGGAATTGTTGCATCGCCGAACCGGACAATACCGGCCTTGTCGCCCAGGGCCTGCTTGAAGGCAATGCCGAGGCAGATGCCGATGTCCTCAACGGAGTGGTGATCGTCCACTTCGCGGTCGCCTCTGCACGCAAGGGTGATACGGAACCTGCCGTGCCGCGCCATTGATTCGAGCATGTGATCAAAAAACGGAACACCGCTCCGGATATCTGATTTTTGAACGCTGTCCAGGAAAACCTCAACGGTTATGTCGGTTTCCTTTGTTTTTCGTGCGATAGATCCTTTTCTTTCCATTACGGAACCGCCTAAAATTCCAATCCGATGCTGAATAGTATGTCGTTTCGCCTGATTGACTTATTATCAAAAGGCCAGGCAAAGTCAAGTTTTAAAAATAATAGGGGGCTCACGGCCACCCTGATGCCAACGCCGAAATCCATTTTTAAATCATCAAGGCGCCCTGTTTTTTTGTCAATCAAACTATACATTCCGCTCCAGGCCGATCCGGCGTCGAAAAAGAGAACGGCGCCGATAGTCCCCAGTCCGCTGCTCCAGGGTGTCCCGAAGGTGAACCAGTCGACCGGGGTGAAGCGCAGCTCGGCATTGAAAAGTATCATGTTCCTTCCTGACAGGGAATTGAGGTCATATGCCCGGAGGCTGTCAAAGCCGCCCAGGTAATGCTGGAACCCGCCGTTGTCGGGGCCGACCACTGCCGCTCCGGCGCCACGCAGGAACAGTATGAATTGCCTCCCGAACAGGAATTGGTGCCGCAGATCAATGCCGATGCGGGAATATGACTTGTTCCCGGTAAAATCCAGGGCATATTCCGCGAAAATATGGCCTCTGGTGCCCCTGACCGGGACCATCAGGCCCTGTTGCATTGTATTGTATTCGGCCTTGAAGGACAGTTTTCCATAGGTCATGTGAAGGTCATCCTGCACATCAGGAGGGTGATAATCCTTTTCATATTGACCGGCTGATGCTGATACTGATATAGTAAAGATATTCACCGGTTTGAATCGTGAGGAAAAAATTCCGCCGTAATGCATCATGCCTTCTATGCCGAAGGATTGATTGGGCGAAAGGTCTGTCATGTCACCAAGGAAGTGCACCGCCAGCGGATTGCCCTGGAAGAACAGGCCGAATCCCAGGACTGTTCTTCCTGTACTGTGGTTATACTCCAGGTTTGCATTAAAATTGTTTATTCCGGATTCCCGCATGTAGTTGGCGTCAATTGTTAACTTGTGGCGGCTCATGAGATCAGCAAAGCCTGCCTTGAAAAAACAGAGATAGCTGTTGTTCATGGTCCCGGCAGAACCAAGATGGAGCCATCCCGGTTTGAAGTGAGGAGAGTATGGGTGGAAGGCATATTCCCGCGGATCGACGTAGGATTCCCGGTATACTGCAGGAGATAACTCCGCCTCGCTCGATAAAGGGTCATATGGCGCAGTCCCCTCCAAGGTGCCAAGGTCGATAACATGAGTGAGGCCGGAACGGCGGGTAAATATAAAAGAACCTGATCCCCGGAACCACCTCGGGTTAAAGGCGCCGGAGGACGGATATGGAAGGCGCGATATCTTTCTGGATGCATAGCTGGAGATGTAAATGCCGTTCAGTCCGCTTCTGTCGGAAACGAATATAAGATGTGCTCCGTCCGGTGAAAACTCAGGTTGAATATTGCTGTCACCTCCTGTCACAAGATCAGTCCGCCTGCCGGTCTGCATGTCGATCTGCTGTATGTGATAACCGGTTTGCGCCGGATCGCCTTTCGTGTTCCAGTTGGTTGAAAAGATCACTCCGCTTCCGTCAGGGGTGAAAATTGGATAGCGGTCGCTGAAGTCATCAGCAGTGATGCTGTTTATGGAATGCTTCTCCCTATCAATTATATATATGTTTTCACCCGAACCGGCCACGCCGGAGAAAGCGATTCTTCTGCCGTCCGGTGAGAGCGCCGGGTCTTTTACCTGTGAAAAAGGGAGCGGGATAGTTTCACGTATGCGGCCAGTTGCCGCGTCAAGGGTGAGGAGGCAGGGCCGGTCTTTCGCGCGACCTGCCAGCACAATGGTGCGTCCGTCAGGGCTCCAAGATATCCTGTTGTCCCGGGCCATCACCGGTGTTATAACGTTGCAATCATTTCCGCGCAGCAGGGTCCTGGATGGTTTAATGGACACGCTTCGTCCCGTTACCACGTCAAATATCGCTACATCAGGCCGCTCTTCGTCCCCGGATAATGCCGCGATCTTTTTACCGTCCGGTGATACGGCCGGTATCATGATACCGGCCGGCGCGTCTATTGCATGCAAGCTTTTCCATGCGCCTCTCGCGGCTGAGCCATGTTTGTAGTGTTCCACCAGGAAGAGGGTCCATTCCCTTTCGAATTCCTCAACGCTTATACCTGTGGTTGCAAGCAGGGCATCGTCAAAATAACCCATATCCAGAAAATTTCGCACCAGATCCCCGAGGGCCTGTCTTCCGTAACGCTTATCAAGATAATAGCAGAAAGCATGTCCTTCAGCTGATATATCGCCGCATCGGCCGCCCTTCATGTCCGATAAGTCCAGTAATCCGAGAAAGCGGTTTTCCTGTATCATCTCCCGCAGTGACATTTCCGCAGTACTGTCATAGCCGCGGGAAAGGTACCTGGCCATGCCTTCGGCAAGCCAGAAGGGGACCTTGTTCGCATTGAAAGCTGAAATATGCCAGGGCGCCTCCCCTGCTATGGAGTAGATAAAAACATGGGTGAGTCCGCCGGTTATCGCTTTCCGGAGATCCGCATAGGAACCGTTAAAAGACACGACAAGGGAAGTGGCAGGTCTCATCTGCGGAGGATAAGAACAACCCGGCAGTGTCTGCACGGCGGGGCAGCCGGGCAGGACGTGGCTGGATGGATCCAGCATGACCGGTATGACCCTGCTCATTTCATGACCAAGGTAGTTCGCGACCCGGATATAACCGCTTTCAGCAATTTCAGCGGCCCTGAGGGCCAGGTCCTCCATACCGGAAGGATAGTGCAGTTCGAAATGCCTGGTTGAAAGGGTGCTCCACTCCTGGGTGTCGCAGACCAAGCTGTTGTTTTCAATGGAAATTACGGGGGCCCTCAGCAGGAGCAAACTGAGAAGAACAATGGTTGCCAGCCTGACGTTCAAAGAACCAGATCATCCTTTCCCAGAAAATATAATGATTTTATTTCGTCAGTGGAAATCCTGCCCTCGTTGATGATGGCAAGGGTGCCCTTGCTTATATCCACCACGGAGGGCAGCGTGTGTTCCCTGCAGAATTCATCGATTATAAGAAGGCAGTCGATCTTTCCATCAAGGGCGCTGATGATTTCCTTTTTACGGAACATAGGCTTTTTATCCCTGTCGAGCAGCGCCGCGTAGAGGCACGGCCTGCCGACATGGTCGATGATGTCCTGCTGGTACTTGCTCCTGGGCATGCGCACGGGGATACCCCTGCCCTTGCCGCCGATATCCTCAACGTATACAATAAGCTCCCCGGGCCATATCCGGTGAAGAAAATCGAATTCAAGCTTGTCGATGTTGGCAATTTCATCGAGCATTTTAAAGGATGATATCATGCGCACGATGTGCTCGTCCGTGTCGCCGGTAAGATGATGTATGAGATCCCGGCTATTCTGGTCGTTAAGGCACACAAGGCCGTATATCGCGTCGACCGGCATCAGCACGGATTTTCCGCTTTTGATCATCTCGGCAAGCGATCTTGTTATGGCGTGATCAATGGTCCCGTCTTTTTTAAGTTTCTTGATTGAAATGGTTTCAGTCTTCATGGGTATACACGTTACGTCCATTGACAGAAAATATTATGATGACTGGTCCGTGAGCTTTCTGCCCAGCAGTACCAGCGCGATGACAACAACGGCTGAAATTGCCATCCATGAAAGCCTCATGTAGTGAAGAGGAACCGGAAGGTCGCCGGGCTGCACGGCGCGACCTTTTACGTCCCCGGGCTTCCTCACCCCTTCCCGGAAAACCAGTACGCTGCTGCCGTTTTTAACGTACCCGGAATCGGCGATTTCCCCCTCGGGATACTCGCTGTTCCGGTATTTATTCAGCTGCCGCTGGAGCCTCTTGTTTTCCGCCTTGAGCGCCTCGATGTTTGCGGCTATATGGTCTTTTTCTTTATCCAGCGCTATCCGCTGCAGCAGCCCGCTTTCGCTGAAGATAAAGAAATAAACAGAAGCAAGCAGAAATACAATGATAAAAAAGGCCCAGCGATAATGCTGCCTATCCAATGTTGTAAAATACTCCCCTGCCGGAAAATCTGGACATGACGCCGAGTTCCTCCTCTATGCGGAGAAGCTGGTTGTATTTTGCCAGCCTGTCGGTCCGGGACGCGGAACCGGTTTTTATCTGCCCGGCATTCATGGCCACGACCAGGTCGGCTATGGTTGAATCCTCGGTTTCACCGGAACGGTGCGATACGACCGCAGTGTAACCGGCCCGTTTTGCCATTTCAATGGCCCGTATCGTTTCGGTGAGGGTGCCGATCTGGTTCACTTTTATGAGAATGGAATTGGCAATCCCCTTATCTATGCCCTGTTTCAGGCGTTCCGTGTTGGTCACAAAGAGGTCGTCGCCGACTATCTGGATCTTATCGCCGAGGCGGTCGGTCATAATCTTCCAGCCGTCCCAGTCGTTTTCAGCAAGACCGTCTTCAATGGAGATGATGGGGTAGTTCTTGACCCATTTTTCATAGAAATCAACCATCTGGGAGCTGTCCCGCTCGCTCTTGTCGCTTTTTGAGAAAACGTATTTTTTCTTTGCCGTGTCATAGAATTCACTGGATGCAGGGTCCAGGGCAATCATGATGTCAGTCCCGGGTTTGAATCCTGCCTTTTCAATGGCGGTTATTATATGTTCCAGGGGCTCCTCATTGGATTTGAGCGATGGCGCGAAGCCGCCCTCGTCCCCGACGCTGGTGGAATATCCTTTTGATTTGAGGACTGCCTTGAGGGCATGGAATGTCTCGGCGCCCATCCTGAGGGCCTCCCTGAAGCTGGCTGCTCCCACGGGCATTACCATGAACTCCTGAAGGTCGACATTCGAGTCGGCATGGGAACCGCCGTTCATGATGTTCATCATCGGCACCGGCAGTTCAGAGGCGTTGACGCCGCCGATGTATCTATACAGTGGAAGGCCCAGGGTTTCAGCGACGGCCCTGGCGCAGGCCAGGGAGACGCCGAGTATCGCGTTGGCGCCGAGTTTTGCCTTGTTGGGGGTACCGTCAAGCTCGATCATGACGGTGTCGATCTCGATCTGGTTGACGGCGTCCATATCCATTATGGCGCCGGATATGATCTTGTTGACATTATCAACGGCTTTTAACACGCCTTTGCCGAGATAGCGCTTCTTGTCGCCGTCGCGCAGTTCAACGGCTTCATGCTCCCCTGTCGACGCGCCGGACGGAACGGCTGCCCTTCCGACAAATCCGGATGAAAGCTCAACGTCAACCTCAATGGTCGGGTTTCCGCGGGAATCGAGTATTTCCCTGGCATGGACATCGGTTATAATTGTCATGATGCATCTCCTTATACGTACAAACGCACCGCCCCGGGCGGTTGCGATTATATTGATTATTCCATGTAAAATAGAATAACTATATAATAAACCAATGCATATAATATCAAGCACTATTTGGTGAATGATTCGGGGGTAAATACAGGTATTGCACCTCATCCGGACGATCGGACGGGTGTATATATAGTTGAATTATGTGTCAGACTGCGTCAGAAGGATACAGACAAAAAAGTCTTATTTAACAGTTTTAAGAAAATCATTATAGAGTTTTGTTGTTCCGGCCGGGTCATCGAGATATATCATATGTCCGCCATCCAGGATTTCCAGTCTGCTGTTTTTAATTCCTCTCTTGAATATTTCGCCACAGGCAGCACTAAAGATTCGATCATTTTTCCCCCATATGATCAGAGTGGGCGCGGTAATCTTTGACAGGCGGGGCTCCAGGATACCCCGGCCTCCCTGTACTAATTCATCAAATATTTTTTTATTAAATTTATAATTAATCCTGCCTGCTTCTATAAGGTAATCCTTGAAGAGTTTCGGCATTTTTGGAGGCCGATCAAAAGCCCATCCCATGATCCTGCTAAAATCGTTTTCATTTCTCCAGCATAACATCTTGGTATTGTCTTTTTCATACTCCTGCCAGGCTACGCTGGGTAGCGCGGAAACTACGCCATGGGGTCCCATGATCATGAGACTTTTCACTTTTTCCGGGTGCTCTCCGGCATAATAAGCGGCAATTGCGCCGCCCATGGATATGGCGCACAGATGAAATGATTTAATCCCGATTGTTTCTGCAAAGCGATCGAGCCTTTTTGCCTGTTCCGGGACGCCGTAGGTGTCAGACTGAACCCGGGAATTTTCACCATGACCCGGTAGGTCCGGTATGACCACGCGATAGCGATCCTTGAAGGCCGTCGGGAAATCTCCCCACCCTTCTTTCGTGTCGCCATACCCGTGAAGGAACAGAATAACATCTCCTTTGCCACCGTCAACATAGACCCACCGGTGGTCATCCACCTGGACATCGTGACGGCTGAGACCTGCCGAGCACCTGGCCAGGGTTACAACGGTTTTAACGATAACTCCCGGGTAGAAAAAATATGAGACAACGCCGGCACAGAGGATAATGCCGATTGCACAGAGAAGACCGATAAGTATTTTTTTCATATCCGCCTCCAAATGATAAATGATGATTTTTATTATTTCAATAGGCTATGCAGAGAACATTATAAAAGGTACTGCAGTCAGCGCTGGTGCCGCTGTCGATACCGGTGCCGCCCAACCATCCAAAGATTCCAGCATAGGAATCACTCCATTCATTGCAGTTTGTCGTGGATGCAAAGCCTCCGTTTAAACTGCCTGACCACCAGTATAAGGCCCCCAGACCCACTGATGTGTTAATCGGATTTAACGTTATGTTATTCATGAGGTCATTCCAGCTGGTTGAAACCTGTGTTGTCACCATGGTTGGAGCAATTCCAATTACCGGATAACTCCAGTACTTTTCCGGTACGATGTACCGTATTGTATTAGAGGGTGAATAGCTCAGAAAAGCCTTAACTGTATTGGCATTGACCAGTTTGGTATAGGCAAATCCCTCTGTGTAGCAGTTCGTATCAATGCTGTCTCTTCCATCAAGATCACCGCTTCGCGTGCTTATGGAATACAGGTAAATCGCTCCCTGTGGCGGAAGACCATTTGTGGCCATGTCGTACATGTCGTATCGGTCGCAGGTGGCACCGAAAAAGAGGGACACCATGATTATTATAGCTGCAATTATGTTTCTCATAAGACAGTCTCTTGTGTTTACACATTAAATCTACCACATTGCAGGTGCCGTGTCTATTCAAAAATTAGCTTAATGCGGATATTTTTTACAGTAATAGCTGTCAAGAAACACATGACACCCAGCCATATGATAATATTTTTTTACTTTTCTGAAACGCCCTTAGAGCTGAAGCGTCCCTTTTTTTCGCATCGGGTGATGCAGGTATCCCGGCTGGGTCCGGTCAGGATGCTGCAGATGCTTTCGCAGGGAGATGGGTTCTCTTTCGCCGCGGATTCTTTTTTCGCCGTCGGCACAAAATTTTTATTATCGAGGCATATCCGCCTGCATTTGACGTTTTCTATGCCTTTATACATTTCGCACAATGATTCGCATTCGCTGATTTTTCTTTTGACATCATTCTCACCCGCGGGGGCGTTTTTTTTCCTGGTGCTGATGCAGGTTTTGATGCACCGGTACCTGCTTTCGCCGTCCAGGGCAGCGCACCGGGAATCGCATTCCTTGAATGAAGCGGAACTGTCCGTGCCCTGGCCCACTGTCATCGTTGTCAGGGGGAACCATATCACCGCTGAAACTGCCGCTAAAAAAAACCGGTATGCGTTCATCATGTGCCTCTCAACCGCAAGTGAATCATGAAGAGAATGCTACTTTTTGCCGGCAATGCGCCTGAATAACAGTGTCAAGCGAATCCGGCGTCATCCGCGACCGGCCGTTGCGGATGATATCGAGTCTGCCGCGGTTATTCTTTATTATATATGAAAAAATGAATTCCTTTTCCCCGCCGCCGGCTGCAATACTCCCGTACCGGAGATCATTGAAGACCAGCATGCCATGTTTAGAATCTATGATGTAGAAATCCTTGGCAAAGGAGATAAGCTTTTGTATCTGGCTATATCCGCCAAGGTTCTTAAGGTAATCATGGTTTTTCCTGTCCCGCTGGAAACTGATCGAATCATCCCTGTCCAGCATCGAGTAGTAGCCCGTGTAAAAGAATTCCCCGCCTTCGGCTATACCGACCCAGAGAAGATTGGAAAAGGGCATGGGGGTGGTCATGAGTCTGGTGAATTCTAAATTTTGTTTTTTTAGGCTTCTTCTAAAAACTGCGTCACTATGCACCTTGTTAAAGACTGTTGCGGAAAGATAGGCAATCCCGATGGATAGTCCGGCGGCGAAAAGTCTTCTTCTCAGTTTTTCGTTCTGCCGTGTCAGAAAGAGCGATAGCGCTGCTACGGCAACAGGGATGCTGAAAAACGGGTCAACAACGGCTAACGTGCCCCAGGCTACCCGATAATTGCTGAAGGGAAGAAAAATCCTGGTGCCGTAGGACGTGAAGCAGTCCAGTAGAATATGGGACAGGATTCCCAGGAACAAGATCAGGGTCCAGGTCATGAATCGGTCATCGACTTTTTTTTTGTTAAGAAAGCGGTGAATCATGAACCCTATGAGGGGAGATATCACAATCGCGAAAAGTATTGTATGGGTCAGGCCGCGGTGCAGGTCAAGCTGGGACAGCGGACCCAGAAACAGCGTTGGTATGATGTCTATGTCCGGCAGGGTCCCGGCAAGGGCACCGCAGGCAGGTAGCCGCGGGTCGTCCTTTCCCCCCGGGATGAGCCCCGCTACCATTGCCCCAAGGGCGCCATGTGTTAGAGGATCCATGGTCCGCCTCTACTCTTTCTGCCACTTGAAGAGAAGCGAACCCATGACCAGGAAGACGAGGGACATGGCGGCAAGAATAAGAATGTTGGATTGCACGTCCCTGATACCCGCCCCGTCGTTCATGATCTTCCGTGCGGCGTCAATCATCTGCGTCAGGGGGAAAACCCTCGATGCTTTCTGCACCCATGGATCGGTGCCTTCGAGGGAGAACCAGACTTCGGACAGGAACATCATCGGCCAGGTGATGAGGTTCAGGATGCCGCCGGCAAATTCCTCGCTGCTGCTGCGGGACGCAACAACCAGTGCGAGGGATATCATGCTGAACCCTCCCAGGGCGACGACCAGGAGCAGGGTCAGGTAGGAGCCCCGCACCTGGAACCCGTATATGAGCTTGCATCCGATGAAGACGACGGCCGTTGTCAGCAGGAGAACAAACATCCTGGACATTATCTGAGACGTAAGAAATTCCCATGGCCGAAGCGGCGTGACGCTCATGCGCTTTAATACGCCGTTTTTCCTGTAGGATACCACGACGTAGCCGACGCCGAAAAGGGCGGTGAACATCATATTCATGCCCACTATGCCGGGGAAAAGCCATTCGATGTAGGGTATTTCCACGCCCCGGACCGTTTCCTTCTTTAAGTCTGTCCTGGGAATAATGGCGCTGGACTTGAGAAGACGTTCGGCTATGTAGCCTTTGGGAGAGGTCCGGCTGGTCCAATAGGTCTCCTTATTCTGGTTTATCAGCAGGTCGATGCGGTGGTGGAGGAGCTTGGGCAGGGCCTGGTCCTCCGACTTGAAGGGGATAAAATCGATATATTTCATTTTGCGGAAGCTGCCCAGCTGGGTGTCGACGGGATTTCCAGGGATGGTCGTGTCACCGATTATTCCAACCTTGTACAGGATCTGCCGTTCATCATTGAAGAGGACGCTGAATCCTACAATGATCAGGATCGGAAACATTATGCTCCATCCAAAGGCTGACCGGTCCCTTAGAAATTCAAGGTTGCGCGCCTTGAAGAGCGTCCATATTCTATTTAACATTGCCAATCTCCTTCGCCGGTACGGCTCGCCTCACGATGAAGCCGCTCAGGCCCTGAGGTCATGCCCCGTCAGTTTCAAAAAAAGGTCCTCTAGGTTCTGGTTGCGAACATTCATCGTGGAAAGGTCGACTCCCCGCTCAACCAGCCGGTAGAGGCATTCGTTGGGAGACGAGGTCTGGATCTCGATGTGGTCCTCCTTGCGGAACCACTGGCAGGGGAAGTCTTTCAAGATGTTTTCATCAATGGAAGCATGGAGGCTTATGGTTGTGCCCCCGCAATGCTCTTCAAGGAGTCCCCGGGGGGTCCCCATGGCTATTATCTTCCCGTTGTCGATTATCCCGATCCGGTCGCAGAGTATCTCCGCCTCTTCCATGTAGTGCGTTGTCAGCACGATGGTCCGTTTCATTGACTTGATCCGGCGCACGATGTCCCAGAGGTGGCGCCGCGCCTGGGGATCGAGGCCGGTCGTGGGCTCATCAAGAAACAGCAGCTCAGGGTCATTGGCCAGGGCCATGGCCAGGAGGAGCCGCTGTTTCTGGCCGCCGGAGATCTTGCGGTTATCCCGTTTCAGGATGTCCTCAAGGCGGCAGGTCTCAATAAGGTAAGATACATCGGCACGTCGATCATAGAGATTGCGGAACGTCAGGAGCGTTTCTTTCACTGTCAGGAACTGGGGAAGCTCCGTGTTCTGGAACTGTATGCCTACCTCGTTTTTAAAGGAATGGCCGCGGCGTTTTCCCTTGTAGTAGATATCGCCTGCTGTGGGCTGGAGTATACCCTCGATAACCTCGATGGCTGTTGTTTTACCGGCGCCGTTCGGTCCCAGCAGTCCGAAACAGGTTCCCGGGTCAATGGCAAAGCTTATGCCGTCCACAGCCTTTACTTCGGGGTAGTGCTTTTTCAGTTCTTTTACTTCGAGGATCGGGGTCATTTTGCATCACTACTGTATTACGTGATTTCCGTATGCTTTGTGACGGGCCGCAACGCATAATGTTACACTAAAATATCACCGCCATCACGGAGTCTATTTTTTTAAGAATCCTCCCGAGCTCCGCAGAGTCGCTTTTTGTCATGTGTCCTTTTAATTTATCCAGGGAGAGGAGGATATCGTATATGCCATCGAAGGCTGAGCCGATACTCAGATCATTATCCATATTCGATTCGAAGGTATGCTGTATCTCGCCGATGAGTTTCCTGGCACCCCGGTCAGCAACGGGATTGGACCGCGGGGTCATGCAGAGACGTCGGGCCAGTTTTCTGAAGTGTTCCATTTTCTCGCAGGATTGCCTGAACCGTGCAGCGGTGAAGTTGAGTTTTTTCCGGTAATGGGTGTAAAAGAGGAAAAACCTCAGGTCGCGACTCTTGCAGCCGTGTCGGAAGATATCCTCCGGGTAGTAGATGTTTCCCCTGCTCTTGGACATCGGCTTGCCGTTCACGATAAGGTGGGCACCGTGCATGTAGTAGTTCGCGAAGACGGCGCCGGTATAGGATTCGACAATGGCGATGTTGTAATCATGGTGGCGGTAAATGTTGTCAATGCCGCCGCAGTTGATGTCAATCTGTCCACCCATGTGCTGGACGATCACCGAAGGGTCCTGTATGTTCCACGAAGGGCGTCCCTTCCCCACGACGGAGTCCCACCACTTGATGTCGCCGTCGCGGTAGCCGTGCCAGAGGATGAAATCGCCCAGGTTCCACCGGTTGCCGTTGTAGGTGTCACGCCTGAAGCGGACCTTTTTTTTCGGCCAGCGCTTTTTATCAAGGCGGTAGAGTTTGCCGAAACCCTTGTAGGTCAGGGGATCAAAAAATATGTCCCCGCCGTGCCGGTAGGCGTGGCCGGTATCGATCAGTTTTTTTATGAGACGCCCTGCGCAATGGATGCAGAGGGACGCCCGCTGCGCCTTCCGTGGCAGGAGCATCCTGAGGGCCTTCATTTCCGAGAGAAAAATCTTTTCGATATCTCCGGTGAGGTCGTCAATTTTTTTGTTTTCCTTTATGGCTTCAAGGATCGTTTTATCTTCGATGTCGGTAAGGGGGATGGCCCTGTCCACGCGGTACCCTTTGTACTGCAGATACCGGACGAGGATATCTTCGTACATGAACGTCCGGTAATTGCCGATATGGGGTCGCCGGTATATGGAGGGGCCGCAGGTGAAAATTTTCACGGACTTTTTGCTCCGCGGCTTGAACTCCTCCAGCGAACGTGACATCGTATTGTAAAGTTTCAATATACAAACCTGTATCGAATTTCGAACTGCCATGCTGCACGGTTAAGCATAGATTACAATACTACAACTGCCGTTAAAATTGTCAATTGAAAGTATATATGGTCGTCATTCACAACATTGTCAAGTAATCATAAATTGTTATTGACATATTCACGGAAATTGAAAGCTACATAACGATCATGCCATATCCATTGTCATTCATAGCCGGTTCCCGGGCCCTCCAGATCATACGCGATGAGGGGCTGAGGCCGGACCGCGTCAGCGTTATCGCCGGGGCAGCGGGAGGACCCAAGTGGCTCATCCTCGGCGGAATGGACCGCTATCTGTCCGGCGAGTTCTTCAGGAAGAGAAAGAAGCCCCTGCATCTCATCGGCTCATCCATCGGCTCCTGGCGTTTCGCCGCTTTTGCCCGGGAAAAACCAGTTGAAGCCATTGATGCCTTTGAGAAAGCGTACATGAAACAATCATATTCGCACGTGCCGACAACCGATGAGGTGACAGAAGAGAGCCGGAAAATCCTCGATACCTATCTGCCTGATGATAAAACATCGGAGATTCTCAATCATCCCTTTTACCGTCTCAGCATACTGGCAGTTAAATCAAAGCATATTCTTGCCCTTGAATCCCGTCCGGCCATTGCTGCGGGCATGACGATGGCGACAATCACCAATATGATATCGCGAAAGTCCATGGGTCTCTACTTCGAAAGGACACTTTTTTATGATCGAAGAGACGTGCCACCTTATCATGGTATGAAAGGATTCCCCATCCATCATGTCAACCTTACTGAAGAGAACCTTAAACCGGCCATCATGGCTTCAGGTTCGATCCCGATGGTTATGAGAGGGGTCACCGGGATTCCGGGAGCCCCTGAAGGGATCTATCGTGACGGAGGCATGATAGACTACCACCTGGACATTCTATTTGATCCCGATCAGGAGCATATAGTTCTGTATCCCCATTATACGGATTCAATCATCCCGGGGTGGCTTGATAAACACCTGCCCTGGCGCAACGCCCATACGCTGAACATGAGCAATGTCCTGATCATATGTCCTTCGAAAAACTTCATCGCCGGCCTTCCCTATGGCAAGATCCCGGACCGTAATGATTTCATGAAGTTTAAAGGGAGGGACACAGAGCGCCTTGATTACTGGCGCCGGGCCGTTGAAGGGGCGAAGTTCCTGGGGGATGAATTACAAGAAACGGTGGCATCGGGAAAGATCCGGTCAATAGTTACTGAATATTAACGCTGCATTAAATCCGGCTGCGCCGTCGCGCCGCAGCCGGTAGCGGCCTATGAAGCATGCATAAAAAAGCCCGTGCTGATTGACATTCACAAGGGCTTTTTAGTGATCGTATTACATCATTATTTCTTTTTCCTGGGATACCCAGCCTTGATGGCATCGTTGATCATCCTGTTGTATTTTGAAGTCTTGGCGCTTTCGATATACTTCTCAAGCTTGACCATTTTCTTCATGCCTTCCAGCGATTTGTAGGGGATGCCCTTGATTGTTGAATTGGCAATACCAGTCGGCACGCCCTTGCCCAGGTCCGGATCAATCATGAAGGAGACCCTTGTATTCTCGCGGTCGACCCATTCAAGCAGAAATTCGCAGGTGAAGGTCGGCATCCTGACATATCCTTTCTTTGAATCATAGCTTGCTTCTTTGGTGCTGTTCGCCGCGATAAAGCACCATCCATCGCGATAATTGAGAATGACATTCGATTTCAATATCATGTCCCTGTCGGTCAGGATCGGGACGTGCTGCTGGAACCAGAAAAGAAAAACGTCTTGCTGATCGTTGACTACTTTCAGCATTTTCGTGGACGTACAATCATTCATCCATTGGCTGTAGTTTGGAATGTCCCTGATGACCATGCCGACAACTTCCATCTTTGCCGGTACCACGCATATGCACTTTGACGCGATGTATTCTTTTCCCGGTACTGCGCTTGTGTATACCTGACAGCCATTTTTTTCACTGTCGAGCTTCCACTGGTACTTCACTCCGCTCTGGGTACCTGTCGCTAAAACAGCTATGAAGAAAAGAAGCCCCCCGATGATAACCGTATTCCGCTTGAACATATAAACCTCCCCGTATACTGTGATAATATTTTGACAATCCATCTTTTGGCTTTAAAGATGCATTTTTATGATTCAGGGAAATTCTCCCCGTGTTAATGTTAACCGTCCGGACGGATTATCTTGTGGAGATCCTGCTGACCCTCCATTCATCCACTATATGCAGATTTTGGTTATCTATTATGCGGCGTCCAAATTGTCAAGCACTAAACTGACATGTCAGTTTTGCATTTTTAATGATAAAATCGCTTCTATGCCCTTCCCGTCCAGGCGGAGTATGAGGCGAGTTGTTGTAATACGATATATTGCCAGATACCGCCGGGATCATGAGGAAATGATATCTTCGATGGGCCTGCATGGCAGGCTGTGGGCATCAGCAACAGGCTGACAGGTAACCGACCCTTCGGTGCAATTGATGCCCATTGCTATGGATTGATTCGCCCGGGCCGCCTCTTTCCATCCAAGGTCTGCAAGTGCCAGCCCGAAAGGCAGCGTCGCGTTGGTGAGTGCGAAGGTTGATGAACGGGGATATGCCCCCGGCATGTTGGCGACACAGTAGTGAAGGATTTTATCAATCTCAAAAACCGGCGAAGAATGCGTCGTGGGGCGGGATGTTTCAAAGCATCCGCCCTGATCGATGGATATATCTATGAGAACAGTGCCGGGTCTCATCATGGCGAGCATACCGCGCGTGATGAGTTTCGGCGTTCTGGCACCGCGGACCAGGACGGACCCGATAATGACATCGACAGTTGGCAGTTCCGAACCGATGTTTAACCTGTTCGACATGATTGTCTCGCAATTGTTCGGAAGCACGTCCTCAAGGTATCTCATGCGGTCGAGATTAATGTCCATGATCATGATCCTGGCGCCGAGACCGGCGGCGACACGGGCGGCATTAATGCCTGCGGTGCCGCCTCCCAGTATGAGAAAATTCGCGCTGTGAACTCCCGCAACGCCCCCGGCAAGGATACCTTTCCCTCCATAGGGTTTAGCAAGGTAATAGGCTCCCATGATGGCGGATATCTTGCCGGCAATTTCGCTCATCGGCTCCAGGCACACCAGTTTCCCGTCAGCTTCAATCGTTTCATAGGCTATTGCGGTCACATTTTTTTCCAGCAGCCTGGTTGTAAGCTCTTTCTCGGGCGCAAGGTGCAGGAACGTGTAGAGGACCTGACCCTTCCGGAGCATGTCAACTTCAACCGGCTGAGGTTCCTTCACCTTGATGATCATTTCGGCTCCGCGGAAGATCTCCTGTGCCGAATCGATGATAACGGCGCCCTCTCTGGCATATTCCGCATCGCTGAAACCGCTTCCGGTGCCGGCATTTATTTCGATCATGACACGGTGTCCTCTCTTGACGAATTCATGAACTCCTGAGGGAGTAAGGCTTACGCGGTTTTCATCGGCTTTTATTTCTTTCGGGACACCTATGATCATACAAAATCCACACTGGAATTAAGGAATTTATTGGGGTGTTTGATATCTTCCTGTGTATAATAAATACAGCAGCGCTATGTATTAATCCAGTCTTAAATATATGACAAATCAAAAAAATATGATATATTGATACTATACGATATAGTTTTACTGATAGGCTCCGTGGAGTGATGCAATGAGGTTATCACGACGGGATTTCACCAGTACATTGATTGCGGTCTTTTTGGCTATACTGTACATGATTACTATCCCTGTCAGGAAGGTGAAACATATGTCAGCACATGCAGCAGAAAATAAACCGACCCGAAAACCAGGGACCGTCGTCAAAAAAAAGACAGGAAGGTTCCTTGTGTCGGTGGAGCCATGCAGTTCTTATAATCCTGAGAAGACATACCAGTCTGTGCGGAAGGCCCTTCAGGCCATCAGGTTTAAGACTTCCCGGGGCATGAAAGTGCTGCTGAAGCCGAATATCATCGGCCAGAATACCCCTGGCCAGGCCACAACGACCCACCCGGGTGTTGTTGAAGCCCTGTGCCGCTTTTTTACCGACTATAATTGTATAATAAGCATCGGAGATTCTTCAGCCTTTTACCAGGGGGGCGGTACCATGGCGGGTCTGGAATCATCCGGAATAGCGGCGGTTGCAAAAAAATACGGCGCAACCCTGGTTCCCTTTGAGACAACAAGGCTGAGGAAAATTACTACAGGCGCATATCTCAACCCTTTCTTTGTATCAGAGGCGGTATTTGACCATGACCTGGTGGTCAACCTGCCCAAATTGAAAGTCCACCGTCTTGCCCGGTATACCGGCGCCATCAAGAACATGTACGGGTGCGTTGCGGGAGGATCAAAGCAGCTTTATCACAAGCAGTTTCAACACAGGGATAATTACCAGGGACTCTGGGGCGGGCCGATTGTCGATGTATATGAGGCCGTCAGCCCGGGCCTGACGGTGATGGACGCGGTCATAGGTCTGGACAAGGACGGTCCTGCTGCCAACGGGGAACCACGCTTCACAGGTCTGATACTTGCATCAGAAAGCGGGCCGGCTCTCGATGTCATTGCCTGCCGCATCATCGGTTTTGACCCTGCGTGGGTCCCGGCGGTGCGTGAAGCCATTGACCGGGGGCTGGTATCCCCTGATAGTATAGAAGTAATCGGGATGATTCCATCAATACCCTACGCGAAACTGCCGGATCTTAAGATAGCTACCGGGATGCTGCAGAAGGTCGATGATTACTTTTTCGATCAGTTCATAGTGAGCCCGTTCATAAGCAGGAAGAAGTGCACCCGCTGTGACGCCTGCATAACCGGATGCGCGGTAAAGGCCATCAGCTATGACCGTGACAGGCTTCCCGTCATTGACAGCGGATCATGCATTCATTGCTACTGCTGCGAGTCATATTGCGGCCAGGGGGCGATTTCCCTGAAGGGAAGCGCCGTTAACATGCTCATGCGCGGCATAAGGCATATAATAAAGTTGTAGCATCCCCCTGCCCTTCGGGCGCCCTACATCATCGAAAAGTAATAGTTCTCTATCATCTCGAAGTTCTTTTTAACGGCATTGGCCCCGGTGATGATATTCATGTGGCCGGGGAGAAGATACTCTATGTCAAGTTTTGATATACGTTTTATGCTTTCGATAAGCTTGCTGCCGTCACCGCCGGGGAAGTCGACCCTGCCCACGCTCTGCTCAAAAACAAGGTCCCCGCACACCAGGGCCTTTTTCTCTTTCCAGTAAATGCTGATCGAGCCGGGGGAATGGCCCGGTGTATGATATATCTCCAGGTCAGTTCCGTCGACGTTCCAGGTCCCTTCCTTCATAACGATATTGAATTCAATTTTCGGGAAGGCCATGCCGAACATTTGGAAAAACTGTGGACCGAGCTTGTTGTAAAAGTCTATCTCATCCTCGTGCATGGCCAGAGGGATCTTTTTAGCGGAAAAATCGAGGGATCCTTCAAAATGATCCGGGTGACAGTGCGTGTTGACGCAGTACTTTATGTCCCTGGGATTGAGGCCGTCCTTTTTCATCTCCTCAAGGCGCACGTCGAGGTAGTTTTTCAATCCCGGATCAAAAAGGATATTGAGAGGCTCTCCGAAATAGAACATGTTGGCATTGTTGACGAAATATCCTTTCCACACATACGAGTAAACGCCGTCGCACACTTTCATATTCTCACTCCTTTTTTTTCATGGGTACCGGCCGGCCTAGTTTGCGCAATACTTTTTTGATGTCGTCCCACACGTCGCGGCGGAGCGGGCTGGCGTCGCCGCCGTTTCTGAGGACATAACTCGGGTGGTAGGTCGGCATCACCGGGATGCCGCAGAACTCACCCCACTTCCCCCGCAGCGCGGTTATTCCTGTTGTTGTCTCCAGGAGAAATTTTGCCGATGGGCTGCCCAGCGCCACGATGACACGGGGCTGAATGATTTCTACCTGCCGCCTGATGAAGTGCGAGCATGCCTCGAGTTCATCCCTGTCCGGAGGCCGGTCGCGCTCCATTTTCATGTCCACCGTTGGTCTGCATTTTACCAGGTTGGCGATGAACACCCCGGACCGGGGAATCCCCATGCCCAGTTCGATGATCCTGGTCAGGAGCTCCCCCGCGCGGCCCACAAAGGGACGACCGGTCAGGTCCTCCTGCCTGCCGGGGCCCTCGCCGATGAACATGACCTCGGCTCCAGGGTCGCCTTCACCGAAAACGGTCATGGTGCGGGTGGCGGCGAGACGGCACCCGGAGCATTCCTCGACCTGTTTCCTGAGGGACTGAAGCATCTGCTCTTTGGATTCCATGAGTCAATGATGAGAGTTATTTTGTATTTGTCAAATCATCCTGTTTTCTGTATCATGAAAAAAGTTGTTGTTTTGTTGCGAGACTATCGCCTTGTACTCACAGGGGGCCCCTGCAGGGGCTTTCGAAGGGCTTAGACCGAGCGAACAGGATGTCCGCCTGCAGGAATGAAACAGGATGTTACTAAAAAGCCGGCCTCAACCCCCTTTAATAAATGTAGTATTGCAAAACACACATAATTATTCTGGAGACAAGAAATGGGATATTTTGATTCATTCACAACAAAAGACGGGGTACGGCCCCTGAAGGGGTTCCTGATCAAGGAAGCCCATTTGATCAATGTTATGGTGACCTGGGTTGAAATGGAGCCGGGATCGGTGCTGCCTGAACACAAGCACGGTCATGAGCAGATAAGCCTTGTTGTGGAGGGAGCGCTGGAGCTGACTGTCGGCGGTGAGACAAGGGTTATGAAAAAGGGCGATGCGGCAGTCGTTCCATCAAATGTCCTTCACAGCGGCCGCGTACTGGATGAATTTACCGTTGCCATTGACGCCTGGAACCCTATCCGGGAGGATTATCTATATAAAAAATGATTGATGATGATAATGATTATTACCCGGATCCGGAGGATTTTAAGCCGGAACCTGAACGGCCGCCGGGACCATTGGCGCAGGTACCATCGCTGCGCAATGGCATACCCGCGCTTATGGCATTTTTCGTCTTTTATATCGCAACAGCCGTCTATAACAGGTATCCTGCCGGTGAATACCTCTGGCTGAGCGGTGACGCTCTGTTCGAAAAACATGAATACTGGAGGCTCCTCACCTCCCTGGTCACCCATGCCGACCTGTCCCATCTACTCGGCAATGCGCTGATTTTCCTTATCTTCGGCTGGATGCTGAGGGCCTATTTCGGATTGATCGTTTTTCCCGTGGCTTCATTTTTAATCGGATTGATAACGAACATCGTGACAATTGCCGCCTATGATCCGCGGATAAAGCTGCTGGGAGCATCCGGCATGGCTTACGGGATGGTGGCTTTGTGGCTTGTATTTTACATCCGCCATGACACGGACCACCGGATCCCGGTGCGTATATTCAGGGCGGCGGGATTTGCCCTGGTGATGATGTTCCCGACAACTTTTGATCCCCATGTAAGCTACCTGGCCCATGCTGCCGGCTTTGGGATCGGTCTGGTAACAGGCCTCCTGCTTCTGCCCTTTGTGTCAGTCCATGAGCAGGTCTGATACTATGGCAGAACGCCTAATTATCATATAGGCAAAAATATTCCATGTACTCTTTAAAACGACGGGATTCCCGGACAGTGTCGATGCCGAAATCTTCCGCCCTGTAGTTGTGGCTGCCATGTTTTTCCCTGGGGTTATCCTTAATGAAAAGAGCCATGCGCTGCCGCACCCCGGCGGAAAGTGGGAACCCGAAATAATCATAGATTTTCTCTACTGATCCCACGGGATCCTTTACCAGTTCTCCCAGGGCGAGGTCAAAGAACTGTCTGCCACGGAGTTCATTGCGCCGTCTCTGCTGAAGCGATAGTGAAAGGAGCTTCTCATACCAGTCGAGGATCTGCCTCGCTACGCCGTGGGGATCGACACGGTCGCTGCTTATGCCCCGGAGCATGCTGATGAGGCTGGCCAGGGAGGCTGCGACCCCCACAGGGTCCCGGTGGGTATGGATTATAGCAGCGTCAGGATACTCGGCGAGGAGAGTGTCGATACAGTTCAGGTGGGCCGGCGATTTCAAGAGCCACCGCTCTCCCCGGACGCCTCCCGACTGCAGGAGCTTCAACACAAGCCGGTGAAACGCATAGGCGGGACCCATGTCCCGGCCGTCGAGCCACGCCTGGTAGCTGCTCACGTTAAACTGGACGAAAAACTGCTGGCTCAGGAACTCCATGCAGAAAAGGGTTACGCATTCCTGCGGAGCTTCCGACGACATGGGATGGGCGGCCATGAATTCCGGGATCAGATCGTACAGACGGTCGAACTGCTTCTGGATCATGCCGATTCGGGGGTCGGAGCCATATGTTCCGGGGACCGGCGGCGGACAGGGTGACAGGGCCTCCCATGACAGGAGTGAGCGGTTTGCCGGGTCCTGGTCCAGAAGTGCCTGGAGAATGGTGGTGCCGCTCCGGGGCAGGCCGATTATGAAGAGGGGGCGCCGTATCTCTTCTCCGGATATGCCCGGGTGCTTTTTGATGCAGTCGACCACCGCGAGCCTGTTTTCCACGGCCTGCATGAGGGTGCCTCTGGCTGCAAGCCTTCCCAGCGTGGTCAGGGCCGCGTCCTGTTCGAGGGAGTCGACAAGCCGCGACAAGCCTTCACGGAAGCCACCATTGCCGTAATCGAAAAGTCCTGTTTTGCGGCTCGCTGAGTCGAGAAGCTTATCCGCTTCGAGGTTGATGAAGACCCTTCCCGCCCGTTCCATGCTGTTCATGATCCTCACAGCAGCGGGAAGGCGCGGCAGAGCCGGATGTTTTTTCATTGAAGCGCCTCCATGTTCTTTCACAGGTTCACCATAGCTATCATTCCCAGCGCAGCGCTTCAATCGGATTGAGACGCGACGCCTGCACAGCCGGCCAGAAGCCGAAGCCTATGCCGATAAGCACGGAAACTACAGTTGAAATTATGATCGCCGATATAGATATCTTTATGGACCAATGCGCCATCAGAGATATGAGAATTGAGATCGCGCATCCCAGGATGATGCCGGCCAGACCGCCCGTCAGGGTAAGGAGCGACGATTCAATCAGGAACTGTACCATAATGTCCTTTCGCCGTGCGCCGATAGCCTTGCGGAGGCCGATCTCTTTAATCCGCTCCTTGACCGATACCAGCATGATGTTCATGATGCCGATACCTCCCACGATCAGTGATATGGCGGCTACTATACCCAGGAGGAGGCTCATGGTCCTGGTGGTCTGGGATATGGTTTCCCGTATCTCAGCCATGTTCCTGACCTCAAAAGATTCCTCGTCATCGTTCTCCAGGCGGTGACGCTTGATGATCAGGTCTCTCAACAATATCTGGGTGCTATCAATCATTTCCGGGTCTTTGACCTCAACGTCTATGGAATCGAGATAGTCCTTGCCGAGAACGCGAAACATCGCCGTTGTGATCGGGATAACGATAACATCGTCCTGGTCGAACATGAAGGAAGACCCCTTGACCGGCAGCATGCCGATTATCTTGAAATTAATCCTGTTTACCTTTATGATCTGACCGACAGGATTGGAGGCGCCGAAGAGCTGTTTTACGATGGTTGCACCTACCACGGCTACTTTCTGGCGCGACCTTACTTCGTCATCAGTAAAGAAGCGGCCGCTTATGGGGACCGCCGCCTTCATGGTCGCGTAATCGGTCCCGGTGCCCCAGACCTGGGAGTTCCAGTTGTTTGTCCCGCGCACAAGCTGTACCCGTCCCATGACGGTAGGAGAAACTTTCTTTACCTCTTCCAGGTGTGACAGGGCCCTGGCGTCTTCCAGGGTCAGCCTTGTCACCGCCCCTGTCTGAAGGGCAACACCTCCCGGGCGGTGTGAACCGGTGCGCACGGTGAGTATATTTGATCCGAGGGAGCTCATGCTCCGGGTAATGGACTCTTTCGCACCCTCCCCCAGTGCCAGCATGGATATGACAGCGGCGACACCAATGAGTATCCCCAGGATGGAAAGCAGCGACCTGAGCTTGTGCGTCACAATGGCCGCAAGGGCCTGCCGCAGATAATCGGTAAATTCAGCGGTGCCGAAGGTCGTGTGTTTCTTGTTCAGGATATCCCTGATCGATACGCTGCTTCTGTTTTTTGATATTTTTTTGTTCTTATTTACTCTTTCATCGGAGATGATGGCCCCGTCCCGCATCCGGATGATCCGTTTGGCGTGTTCGGCTATCTCCAACTCATGGGTTACCATGATGATGGTGATTCCCCTGCTGTTCAATTCTTCCAGAATGGCGATGATCTCCTCCTCGCTTTTCGTGTCGAGATTGCCCGTTGGTTCGTCGGCAAATAAAATCATCGGTCTGTTCACCAGCGCCCGGGCTATGGCCACCCGCTGCTGTTCGCCGCCGGAAAGCTCGTTGGGGAAATGGCCCTTCCGGTGGTCCAGCATCACCTGGAGCAGTTTTTTATCGGCCTCTTCACGGTATTCCCGTTTCCCGGCATATATCATCGGGAGTCCGACGTTATCCAAAGAATTCATCCGCGGCAGGAGGTTGAACTGCTGGAACACGAATCCGGCGATCTGGTTGCGGAGCATTGAAAGATCATCATCACCAAGCGTCGTGATATCATCGCCCATGAGAAGGTACGACCCGGCGTCCGGCTTGTCCAGAAAACCAAGGATATTGAGCATCGTCGATTTCCCCGAGCCTGAGTGCCCCATGATCGCGACGAACTCGCCTTCTTCTATACGAAGGGACACGTTGTTCAGTGCGTGCACCTGTACCTTGCCCGTATCGTATACCTTGGAGACATTTTTCAGCTCTATCATGGCGCCCCGCTACTTCTGCTTTTTCTTTCTCTGCGGCAAGAAAGGATTTGTGCCGGTCTTGGCGTCAAGGGAAACGCTCTGCGCCATGATGGCTATGGAATCTTTCACCGTCAGTCCCGAAACAACTTCGACATTCCGGTCATCGGTCATCCCTATTTTTATCTCCCGTTTCCGGGGATTCTCTCCTTCATCTGTGGCGATCCATACATAGTATTTCTGGTTTTCGGTCACCATCGCATCACTCGGGATCAGCAGCGCGTCCTCCCTGGCTTTTTCAATTATGCTTACATTGGCCGTCATACCGGAACGGAATACTGCGGGCACCGTGTCGGGTATGATGTTCACCTTGTACATTGTCACGTTATTTACCGTTGTTGATTCATATTCTATCAGATCCACCCTCCCTTTGACATTGACGTCGGGATATGCGTCGAGACCGATCTCCACGCGCTGCCCCTCCTTCACCCTGCCGATATCGGTTTCATCCACATCGGCCTTAACGATGAGCCGGTCAGAGAGAACCAGCACCGCCGTTGTGGTAAGCACCGCCTGGCCCGGTTCGGCGGCGCGGACAATCACGGTGCCGTTGATCGGGGCGACCAGGGCGATGGGCTTGTAGGCATCCTCCCAGTACTTGAGAGACCCGGCCCCCTGGGAGCGCGCCGCGTCAATCAGGGCCGCCCGTTCGGTGGAGCTCATCCACCCCAGGATCTGGCCCTTGCGCACCTTCTGCCCTTCGGCAACAAGAATGCTCTCCATTCTGCCGTTTACCTGAGGCTTGATCTCGAGACGGTTGTATGGAAGAACAGTTCCCGTGGCCGCAACGCTGGAATTGATGGAACCCATATATGGCGTCACGATCCGGGTAATCGAAACAGTTTTCGCGTTTTTTTTAACCGCATACAGCACGACAACCAGCAGTACGGCTGCCACTGCGGCAATTATCAACAGGACCTTTTTTTTATTTATCATATGCCAGCGTCTCCCCTTTAGCCTGAATCCATTTTGCTTCGGCAACGAGCTGGTTGGCCCGAGCCTCCAGATACGTCAGTTTCCTCTGCACCAGCTGGTCCTCGATAGTAATCCATATGTCGTACACAACCAGTCCCATTGAATATTCAGCCTCGGCTATACGCGCCCGTTCCTCGGCAGCGGCAAGGTACTTGCGCTGCACTTCAACGGTGTCAATGGCGTTCTGCCAGCCGATCCAGTATTGCTCGAGGTTCGTCACGACCTGGTCGCGTATGACCGCTTCATCAGCTTCGAGCTTGCGTGACTGGGCCTTCGCCTGCGCAAGGTTGTAATAATTACTGCCACCGGTAACGAGCGGCATCGTGGCGTACAGTCCTGCCTGCAGGTTGACCGTATTGGGTCTACTCCCCGTTGTTTCAGACAGGGTCTGGCCTATGCTCCCCGCGGCGCTGATGACCGGGGAAAATGCCGCCATCCTCGATTTCTCATAGTTGACTGCCGCCTCCCTCTGCTTCCTGGCGCTCAGCACAGTCGGATGTGTCTTCACTATCAAATCAAAATCAGGCTTTTCACCGGTCGGGTTCTTCTCATTGAGGGTTCCCTGCGCCTTGATATTTATGTAGGAATATATTCCCATGACATTCAGCAGCGACCTCTGGGCGGAGATGATGGTCCGTTCAGCCTGTTGAAAATTGTACCTGGCCTGTGCTAGACTTGCTTCCGCGTCCATGAGTGAGCCCTTATGCTCCCTGCCGGCAAGGTATCGCATTTTTACAAGGTTATAGTTCTTCGCCCTGATTTCAATTATCTGCTTCGTGATATCTACGGATTCCTGCGCCTTCAACAGTTCAATAAAGGCGGTTCTCAGGTCCAGGCGGACCTGCGCTGATTTGATATAAAACTGGTAGAAGGCGTCATCGGCGGCATTTTCAGCCGATTTGATATCGTAGATTGTTTTCATGCCGTCGAAAATCATCTGCTTTCCGCTAATGCCGTAATTAAAGGAATTTGTTATGGTTGAATTTGATCTATTGCCGGATAGCTGCTGCAGGTTTTGTGTTGCGGTCAGTGTATCCTGCCACCCGCCAGTTGTTTTATTTATTGATCTGTCCGCGCTCGCTCCAGCACTGGCATTTATCTGCGGCAGATAGGCGCTCCGCGCGATACCTGTGCCGGCCCTGCTCTTGTTCAGGGATTCACGTGACGATTTCAAAGACGGATTGTTCTGCTGGGCGTATTGCACGCATTCCTGCCATGAGACCACCTCCTGCCCATACAGGAACTGGGCCGACAGTATAACGCATACTGAGAGAACACCGCAGGTATATGGCCGTTTCATATTAACACCGCTCGTTTATCTGTGATCATTATAATCATCATGTTACCATTAATCAATCCACATTGGCCCTGACAGCCCGCAGTATTTCTTCCAGTTTCCGTATATCACCGTCTTCCAGGCCCATGATTGCTTTTTTGTCAACCTCGGTGATGATTCTCCTGAACATGGCTATTTTTTCCCTGCCTGACCCGGTGAGATATATCTTATATGCCCGCCGGTCTCCGGTATCGGATTTCCTGCTGATGAATTTTTTCTTTTCCAGGATATCCAGAATACGCGTGATGGTCGGTTTGTCTTTCATCGTCCTGCCGGCAATTTCGCTCTGGGATATTCCCTCGAATTCCCCGATAGTATTGAGGACATGGCCCTGCTCCAGAGTGACATCATAGCCATATTCCTTGATTTTTTTCAGCATGAGTATTCTGATACGTGTCATGGTTGACGCGATGAGGAATCCCAGTGATTGTTCGATGGCAGAGGGCGGCTTTGATCGCTTCAGGTGATCCAGAAATATAAGCTGGTCGTCGACGGATGCGTTGAAGTCATCTGGATGAGCCGCTGGTCTTTTCGTTCGTTTCATCTATAACCCGCAATTAGTTGTCATTACAACTATTATAATGACAATAATTATAAATGTCAACTATTTTTATATCCCCTGCAGGACTATTAATATAAGACCCCGGAAATCGTGAAAAAGATCCAACGGTAATTTTTTACAGACAGAATATGAAGAAGTATTGGTACAGGGTGATACTAGTTGTTAGATGAACATGAGAATTTCACAGTCTGGAAATTAGCCATGCGAAAAAAAACCCGGCATGAAGAGCCGGGTTTTCATGAATTGTCATTCACGATAAATTAGCTGATGGTTTTGACTGAAACAGCTCTCGGGCCCTTGTCGCTTTTTTCAATTTCGAACTCAACCCTATCGCCTTCATTCAGCGTCTTAAAGCCGGAGCCGACGATACCCGTGTGATGAACAAAGAGATCTGCTCCATCATCCTGAGAAAGGAACCCAAAACCCTTTTTCTCATTGAACCATTTTACTGTGCCTTTAGGCATAAGAAAAACTCCTGTAAATATTAATAATGCGGGATAATCCCTCTGAATAAACTTCCCTGACTACAATTTTTTTATGCTGTTTTGAAACATGCGGTAAGAAAATTGAAGAATTGTTCGAAGTTATTCAACTTGATTCTATTATCGTGCTTTTATAATTAATGTCAATTATTTAATTCTTTTTTTTTGTATATTTTTTTTGATAGACTTTTCCACAATCAGCCTGCGAAAGCTGCATTCTGCCATATTTTCTTCAGCTGGATTCTCCATTTTTTGTTGGTAAAGGCCTTACCCCGCCACAGCACGCCGTTAATGACATCGGATTCCAGTTGTTTCCAAGCAGCAGGATAATCGAATTCAACCCATAATGTCCCGGCTTTGTACAGGAATTCTGCGTTTCCGGCTGCGAGAAGACATTCAAAACCGCGGTTATAATCAAAATCCTTCCAGTGGGCACCGGCATAGAAGATAAATTCGGCATTACCCAGGTCCATCAGGGCTTCAAAGCCTTTCTTGAAATTATAAACCTTCCATTCCTGGCCGGCATAATATACGTATCGCGCCATGCCAGTGCGGATCAGGGCGTCGAGCCCCTTTTCGTGATCAAAGACTTTCCAGAACCTGCCGGCACGGTACAGGTACTCCGGATCGGCCAGGCTGATGAGAGAGTCCAGGCCTGCGATAAAGTCAAATTCCTTCCAGAAGATGCCGGCCTTGTGTATGAACTCAGCGCTCCGGAGCCTGATCAGCGCATCCAGGCCGCGTCTGAAGGCAAACGTTACCCAGTCCCTGCCTGCCAGGAAAATATATTCCGGATCGCCGATGGTGAACAGGGCCTCGCAGGCAGCATCAAAATCGAATTCACCATATTCCCTGCCGGCGCGCCAGAGAAGAGCGGCGTCGTTTTTTTCGATGCAGTTTTTAATCAAATCAGCGGTATTCATCTGCCATGCATTCTCCGACGCATTTATACCCCCGTCCCGGCCAGAACCTTCTCCGCGGTTTTTATCTTCACCGCCTGGCCAAAGGGAGGATGAAAAGGGTCCTGCCGGCTTTCCGAAATCACCCAGATCGTCGGCGTATACCGCTTCAGCTTGCCCAGATCATAGATAAATCCGTCCGTTATCACAAGGAGCATTTCACGGTGACCCTTCATGTGGCGGTTGAACAGGGGCCCGAAAAAGGTCGTCCTTCCGCTGCCCGTTGAGATATAGCGCCAGTCGCCGCGGTGATATACGAAGGGCCTGCCGGGTTTTTTCGATGCCCCGATCATGTTACCGCGTTTCTCCGGCACGAAGAGGTCCTCGTCGAGGCAGAGCAGGTGGATGCGGTATTTCCCCATGAGCTGTTCGATCACGCCGAAGGCCGATTCTATGTCCGATGGCGTCATCACCATGGAACCTGATACATCAACCGCAACGGTGATGAGTTCCTGTTCCTTGAACACCCTCCCCGGTGAATAAATGCCTTCGGCGAAATAGCGGCGGTTGAACCTTCCATAGGTATAGGTCCACTCATTCGACTGGGCCGAAAAATCAACAATGCTTTTCAGCTGGCGTTCCCACGAGGCCGTATCAGTCTCGCGGATTCTTTCTATTATACCCTTGATGTCCTGGTAGGCCCGTTCCTCTGCGCATTCACGGTCCCTGTCTGCGAGGCTGATGATGTTCGTCTTCCGCGCATCGATGTTCATGCGCTCAGCCCTGTCATGGAAAAGGTGGACCCCTGTCGGGATGACGGAATCGATGTTATCGGTGAAGACCAGCCCTTTCATGTCGCTGAAGCGTATCATGTTCATGTCCTGCGGACTGCCGTCAATGAGCGGGTCGAAATTGAAGGCCCGGTTGAGGCTGTCAGACAGCGATTCAGGACCCCGGCCGTTGGCTCCCGGCGAAGCCTCGGATGATGAAAGATATTCTGAAATTGAGCGCCGCGGCTGCTTCTTCAGCCACCGGTACAGGGCTTCCCATGCGGGGTCGGATACGCCGGTGGCTTTGACGAAATCACGGGGCACCAGGGGAAGTCCCGCGGGAAGAACAAGCTCGGCATGGAGCCCGGATCTGTCTCTTCGGGAAAAAAAGGTTTTCCGGGCGCCGGTGAGGTAGCTGTTGATCACCATGTCCTGGGAGATGTTCTGCAGATAAACATCTTCATCCGGAAAAGCCCGGTGGTCATGGTTCAGGACAACGTGAAGCATCTCGTGGACAAGAAGACCCGCGAGTTCATCCGTTGATATGCCGCTGATAAATGCCGCCGAATAAAATAAAGCGAGGCGCGATTCCTGTATGGTCAGCGCCAGTGTCTGGATCGCGGGATCTTCAAAAAATTGAACCGACTGGTAGAAGTATGAGACAAACCTGCTCCGGTGCCAGAGTGATTCCAGGACGGATTCAAGGCGCTCATTCATTATCGCTCTCGACAATGGAGTTGAATTTTTCAAGAAGGCTTCTCCGCCGTTCCTCCTCAGGGATGAGTCCTATGGCAGCCGGGACCTGGGTGAAGATGCCGCAGTCACGCAGAAGCAGATAAAAAAATGAAAGCCGCAGATCGGACCGGGCCGAGCCGATGAAGAGGAGCACGTTGGCAAGCTCCGCCAGGTCCCGCCGTTCCAGGTCCCCCTTCCGCTGCAGCTTCAGGTCGCGCATCGCCCGGACCGCCCCGGAGAGGGCCCAGAGGATGTCTTCAGACGGTATTGAGCCTTCGATCATGCGGGCGAGCTTATCCTCGCTGCCGGCAAGGACATCAGCAGTGCTGAGGGCCCGCGGGGCTGTGAGCTGGGCAATGAAATCCGCCCCTGCCACATGGCCGACAAGGGAATGGATGATGCTCTCCATCGATCCGCCTGGGTTCGCCGCGAGATGGTCCAGGAGTTCCTCCTCGGTGCCGATACTGTAGGAGCCGGCAAGAGCACGGGACACCTGATGCCATCCCCTGGGGTTCGGGTTTATGTTCTCCTCGTCCCAGAGACGCTCCGGGAACAGGGCTATGTACCGCAGAATATACGGATGGATGCCTTCTCTCTCCGCCCAGAAAAGCCAGTCCTGAGCCGTCGGCCTGAGCTGGAAGACGGCGAGCCGGCCGTCCAGGGCTGAATCGTCGAACTCGGTTATGGTTGTGTCGTCTCCCTCGCCCAGGTTCCCGGCAAGGATGATCGATGTTTTTTCCGGAAGAGCATGCTCGCCGCAGGTGCGCTCGGTTATTATCTGGAACAGGGTCTGGATCACCGTGGGATGCGCCCGGTTTGATTCATCTAGGAACCATACGATGCCGTTATAATTCTCGGGGACTCTTTCCGGCGGTATGAAGCGCGGACGGTAGTATATCATCCTCCTGGCCTGGTGGTCCGGGACCGGGTATCCGCCGAGGTCGACGTTTTCCTTGAAGGCAAGGCGGGTATCGATGAAATACAAATTTTTACGTTCTGCGACCTGGCGCACGATGTCCGATTTACCGATCCCCGGGTGTCCCACGATCTTCAGGGCGTAATTGAGGGACGATCCGGCATCGAGATAGTGGTCAAGGATCTCTTCAAGCTCGGAGGCGGTTACGGGGACAGGTTTCTTTTTCATATGATCCGGTTCCAACCAATCGGTTCACGGAATGCTTTTCTCAAGAAGTTCGCGGAATACTTTGCCCACGCGCTTCATGTGGGCAATGATCAGCTCGTCGCTTCTCCCCTCCAGCTTCCTGAAGGTCACCAGTATCCCGTTCATCATGGCAAAAAAATAATGCGCCAGAATCCGGGTATTGCCGGTATATCCCATTCTTTTAAAAATCGTTTCGAAGAGATCAAAGCCGCGGCGGACCACGTCGAACAATTTCTGCTGCGATTCCTGGCCCAGGCTTCCCACGGTCATGAAGACCACCATCATGCGGAAATACGAATCGTGGGCGGCGAGAAAATCGATAAAGGCTTCAATGCCGCGGTCAAGTATCTGTTCCCCCTCGCCGGCGCTGTTCACCATCCTCTCGATTTCATCGATGAGGCCATTACTGTCGCGGACCGTGGCCTCCACAAAGAGGGATTCCTGGTTGGGGAAATAGGTATATATAGAAGATGGGGCAATGCCCGCCTCGTTGGCAATTTCGCGCATGCTTACCCGGTTAAAGGGTTTGTTGGAAAAGACCTGTTCAGCGGCATCGATGATGAGATTTTTCCTGTCCTCACGCTCTTTACGCTTCATTTTCGATAGTGTGTTTTTTTCCTTCATGACCAATTACAAACCTTTCCTCACCTGCAGTCATTACAATAAGTGATAAATTATATTTCAAGGATATTTTCCGAAAATCGTTTGACAGCCCGAACAGTGTTCGAGAAAATATTTATAGTTCAATAAAAAATAAACATCAGAGAGGTTTTGTATGATTTTATTAAATCCTAAAAAACACACCCGCAAGTACAATGATGAAAAATCAAGGCAGATAATGCTGAAAACCATAGATTTCTTTGAAAAGAAAGGATTGAAACAGATCAAGAAGGACTGGCATGAGAAAAAATGGAATTATGATTTCGTGGAATTCCTCAAGGAAAACCAGATCTTCGCGACCCTGATGACACCTGCCGGATACGGCGCATCCGATTCCCGATGGGACACGTACCGCAACTGCGAATTCTCGGAAATAACCGGCTTCTACGGCATCACCTACTGGTACACCTGGCAGGTCTCCATGCTGGGCCTCTGCCCCATCTGGAACGGCAGCAACGAGGAAGTGAAACATAAAACCGCAAAGCTTCTTCAAGAAGGCGGCGTCTTTGCCTTCGGCCTCTCCGAAAAGGAACATGGGGCTGACATTTACTCCAGCGACATGATGCTCTATCCCAACAATGACGGCACGTACCGCGCCAACGGCGACAAGTATTATATCGGCAACGGCAACGAGGCCGCCCTGGTTTCCACCTTTGCCAAGATGGCCGATACCGGCGACTACGTATTCTTCGTTGTTAACTCGAAGCACGACAAGTACGAGTGCGTGCGTAATGTCGTCAATGAGCAGAACTACGTGGCTGAATATGCCCTGCACGACTACCCCATCACCGATGCGGACATCACCGAGCGAGGACCGAAAGCCTGGGACGACATGCTCAACACCATCAATGTGTGCAAGTTCAACCTCGGCTGGGGCGCCATCGGCCTGTGCACCCACGCCCTGTATGAATCCATTGACCATGCCGCGAACCGGAACGTGTACGGCAAGTTCGTGACTGATTTTCCCCACGTGAAACGCCTCTTCACCGACGGCTACTGCAAGCTCGTGGCCATGAAGCTCTTCTCGGAGCGCGCCCAGGACTATATGCGGTCAGCCAGTAACGACGACCGCCGCTATCTCCTCTACAATCCGATGGTGAAGATGAAGGTCACCCGGGAAGGTGAAGAGGTCATGAATATTCTCCATGACATCATTGCAGCCAAGGGTTTCGAGAACGAGCCCTTCTTCGAGATAGCCAAGCACGAACTTCCTATGCTGCCGAAACTGGAAGGCACGGTACATGTCAACATGGCACTCATCGTCAAGTTCATGGCCAACTACTTCTTCAATCCCAAGGCCTACGCGGAGGTTCCGCGCCGGGATGACCTGGCCAATGACGCCTTCATGTTCCAGCAGGGTCCCACGAAGGGTCTGGGAAAGATCCAGTTTCACGATTACAACATCGCCTATAACAGCGTAGACCTTCCCAACGTTAACACATTCAAGGAGCAGATCAACCTTTTCAAAGACTTTCTCATGAAAGCCGGACCTGACAAGAACCAGTCCGCTGACATCGATTACCTCCTGGCCCTGGGCGAGGTCCTCACCCTTGTAGCCTACGGCCAGCTTATTATCGAAAGCAGAAAGTTTATCGAGGTTGAGGACGACCTCCTGGAGGAGATATTCGACTTCATGGTGCGTGACTTCTCCAAGTACGCACTCAACATACACATGAAGCCGTCCAATACCGATAAGCAGAAAGAGCTGTCGCTGAAAATCATCAGGACGCCGCTCCCGAACCAGGCGCGGTTTGAAAAGATTTTCAAGGACCATGTATATTCTCTCAAAGGCACATACAAGATGAGGGATCAGAATTTTTAACGAATAATGAAACATCGCCGCCCGGCAGTGGCAAGGCTTGCTGAACCGTTGCCGGGCGCCTTACCCCTACTGGTACAATACATTCAAGGAGATCATCATGGATAAAATCGTATTAAATCCCAAGAACATAGTGGCAAAGTACGCTGACGAGGAAACAAGGCAGATCATGCTGAAAACGATCGATTTCTTCGAAGGCCGGGGCCTCAAAAAAATGAAGGATGACTTTCACGCGTGCAAGTGGTATACCGAATTCCTTGATTTTATGAAAGAGAACCAGATCATGGCCAAACTTCTCACCCCTGCGGGTTTCGGCGATAAGAATTCTCGCTGGGACACATCGCGCATTACTGACTTCGCCGAGATCCTCGGCTTCTATGGTCTCACCTACTGGTACACCTTCCAGGTGAGCGCCCTGGGCCTGGGGCCTATTTTCCTTGGTTCCAACACCGAGGCCAAGCATAAGGCCGCCACGTTCCTGAAGGAAGGCGCCATCTTTGCCTTTGGCCTTTCCGAGAAGGAGCATGGCGCCGACATCTACTCCAGCGACATGATGCTTTATCCCAACAGCGACGGCACGTACCGCGCCAATGGGGACAAGTACTATATCGGCAACGGCAACGAGGCGGCCATGGTGTCCACCTTTGGAAAGATAGCCGACAGCGGAGATTACGTTTTTTTTGCCGTCAACTCGAAGCACCCGAAATACGAGTGCGTGAAGAATATCATAAACAACCAGGACTATGTGGCTGAATACGCGCTGCACGACTACCCCATCACCGATGCGGACATCCTCGAGCGCGGCCAGAAGGCATGGGATGATATGCTGAACACCATCAACATCTGCAAGTTCAACCTTGGATGGGCGTCCATAGGCATCTGCGAACACGCCTTCTATGAAGCAATCAATCATGCCTCGCACCGCCAGCTTTTCGGAAGTTACGTGACAGATTTTACGCACATCAAGCAGCTCTTCATGGACGCCTACTGTAGATTGGTAGCGATGAAGCTCTTCGCCCTCCGCGCCACGGACTACATGCGCGCAGCAAACGAGCATGACAAGCGCTACCTCCTGTACAATCCGATGGTTAAAATGAAGGTTTCCACCCAGGGAGAAGAGGTCATTAACCTCCTCTGGGACGTTATCGCAGCCAAGGGATTCGAGAAGGACATGTACTTCGAGAACGCGGCAACCGACATCAGGGCTCTGCCCAAGCTCGAGGGAACGGTCCATGTCAACATGGCCCTGATCATCAAGTTCATGCCCAACTACTTCTTCAATCCGGGTCAGTATCCGGAGGTACCGCAGCGCCGAGACGCTGCGAACGACGATTTCCTCTTCAACCAGGGACCGACGAAGGGCCTGGGCAAGCTTCAGTTCCATGATTACAACATTGCATACAACAGCGTTGACATACCCAACGTGAACGTCTTCAAGGAACAGATAGCCGTGTTCAAGGACTTCATGATGGCCTCCATGTCCACGATGAAAGAGCAGTCCAATGACATTGACTTTCTGCTGAACGTGGGCGAACTCTTCACCCTGGTTGCATACGGACAGCTGATCCTGGAGAACAAGAAGATCTACGGCATAGAGGACGAACTCATCGACCAGATCTTCGACTTCCTGGTCAGGGACATGTCCAAGTACGCCCTTACCATTTACGGTAAATCCATAACCTCGGAAAAACAGCAGGAGCTCTGCCTCAAGATGCTCCGCAGGCCGGTGGTAAACAAGGATCGGTACGAGAGTGTATTGAAGAAATACGTGTACGCCCTGGCGGACACGTATAAAATGAATGAATAACATCTACGGCGGGGTCTCGCAATCCTGTCTTGAGTATGTGGCGCATTAATAAAAAAGCCTGGCCGTTTCCGGTCAGGCTTTTGTTTTTTCATGTAGTTAAAACCTAGCTGATTGCCCGTACCTGGATTGCACGGGGGCCTTTATCGCCCTGTTCAACCTCGAATTCAACCCTGTCACCTTCGTTCAGGGTCTTGAAACCGTTCCCTATAATGCCGGAATAGTGGACAAAGAGGTCCGTTCCGTCATCATGTGAAAGAAATCCAAAACCTTTCTTTTCATTGAACCATTTAACTGTTCCTTTAGCCATAAAAAACTCCTGTTAAAATAATGCGGGGTCAACCCGTATACTAAGACTCATAAAACTACAATTACTTAAGCCAGGATTAATTCGAGGGTAAGACAATTGAAGCATTTTGAGGCTATGTTGTTAACGGCATATTAGCTGCATGTATTATATATGTCAATTAATTTTTGTTACAGAATTATCATGTAAACAAATGAAAATATAACAAATTCTGTCTCATTGCAGACCATGGTGCATGGAGAATTTGCTCTTGACAATGAATAATTGGTTATAATAATGGCCTCTCAATACGGTGGCTGTAGTTCAACGGTAGAGCCCTGGAATGTGGATCCAGTCGTTGCGGGTTCGAATCCCGTCAGCCACCCATTAGAAAACCCCGGTTCCACCGGGGTTTTTATCTATACTTGGATTAAACATAAAAAAGACCTTCCATTACCGGAGCAGCCCCAAAGTTTCAGCTATATAGAAAAAATAGTACCTGGAGGTGCTTTGCAAAAATCGATAATCATTGCAAATACGTATCTGCTGATCCTCTTGACGGTCATTTCCGCATCATGTGCGTCAGGCCAGGAGAAGGCCAACAAAGAGTACCAAGAGTACAAGGTCTATCGTTCGAAAGCTGGTTACGACATCATGATGCACCTCTACCATGAAGGATTATCCAAATGGGGCGTCCCATATAAGGAGACCGATGTGGACACTGCCTACGGGAAGACCCATGTTATCATCTGCGGATTGAGCAATACGAAGCCTTTGGTGCTTATCCATGGCCTTGCATCCAACTCCGGCTTGAATTGGATCTATAAGATCAAGGACCTGAGCAGGGACCACCGGGTATTTGCCGTGGACGTCATCGGTGATGCAGGAAAAAGCAGACCCGTCAGATTCCCGAAAAACCATAAAGACTACGCGGACTGGCTCAATGAGGTTTTTTCGTCCCTGGGTATCGACAATGCCATGATCGTGGGGAACTCAGGGGGAGGTTTCATTTCACACTGGTTCCAATATTACTATCCGCACAAAGTCGAGAAAATGGTTTTATTGTCGTATGCATATCTGAACCAAAGTGCAGATTTGTCGGTCTTAATGCATCTCCTGCATTTTAATTTTAAAACCACTCGCGAGAAAGCACTCAAGGAGCTTGAATGGTTTACCGGCGGCCCGCTAAAGGACGACCAGGATACAGAGTGGCTGGTGGAATGTTTGTATAGTATAAATAAATACACCAAATCTGATGGTATGATATCACCTTATAAGTCCATTCCGATATCGTCAGTTAAAAATATTACGATACCGGTGCTTATTATAATGGGGGAAAAAGACGTCATATTCGATGCACATAAAGCTTACCGTTACTGGAAAAAAATCAATAACCCCGCGATTCGTTTTGAGATTATTCCGGACCTGGGACATTTTGGAGCTTTAAAGAATGAACAGGTAGACAAGCTGATTCGTGATTTTTTACGATAAACCGGCAACATCATACGTTTCCCGGCCATTTTTCCGACAGCGTATTTCACTTCGGGGCCGACTGCATTACTGATATATCAATTCTCCCTCATCATTCTGCAGGGACATCACGATCCTGTTTCGTTTCATCTTTGCCTTGTAAAGGGCGGCATCGGCCCGGTTGATTATATAATTGATGTTCATGTCAAATTTATTTATCTGCGTTACTCCGATTGAAACGGTCACGTTCCTTTTTTTCCCGTTCCATGAAACAATAAGTTTTTTTTCGCAGACCAGTCGTATCGTATTCAGGACGCTGAAAATACGCGTATAATTGATGGACCTGGGGAAGACTATGATGAACTCCTCGCCCCCGTACCGCACCGGGATATCCGTGGTGCGGATGTTGCTTTTTATTATATCAGCGAATTCCCTGAGTATCTTATCGCCAACCGAGTGCCCCCCCCAGTGGTCATTGACGTCCTTGAAATGATCGAGGTCAAGTATTGCAAGGTACAGTTCATAGCTGATCTTGGAGTTTTCGAAATAATAGCAATCATGCAGTTCTCCCGCGTACTTCACGGTGCCGATATCAATGATGTGAGATGCTTTCAATTTATGAATAGCTTTATTCAGTAATTCATCGTCCCTTGTTTTTTGTTTAGATAAAAACTGATTCCTGATTACCGGCAATGCCACGCCCTCTGATTTCATTATCATTTTAAGAACATTGCTTTCGTTGGCATTGAGCTTCGCGAACAGATCGATGCTGTTGAATTCTTCGGTGAGGCGCTCGATCAAGAATTTCCTGGAGTGGAGACCGGTGAGCGCGTCCTTGATGGCAAGTTCCTTGTTCTGTATCTCAAGGATGCATTTTTCCAGGAGCCTTTTGGTAATAAGGATTTCAGCTTCAATTCTCTTGTCAAAATCGAGATCCTTCTCCTTTGACTTGTACGGATACCGGCCGATGACGATCCTTCCCAGTTTCCGTTCGGGAAGGTCCATGTCTTCCAGGTCAAAGTAGTATGCCCTGCTCCTGTCAAATAAGAAACTCGCTGAATCCTTTTGCTTTTTCCTGATATTAATAGTCAGCAGATTTTTAAGGTCCTCTGTTATGCCGCGGCAGTGGATATATATGTAGGTGCAGTGCATGTCATTGAGGAAAAAATCCTTTATATTTTTTCCATATTCCTTCAGCTTATCAAGCCCCGGGTAACTTTCGATGTCTATATCTATGAATCGGGATTTATATTTATTGTATTCGAGATCCGAAAGAAGGTTGACCGATGCCTCGGCTGAAATCTGGTAATTCTTCTGGATCCCTTCAAGCATTTCGTTCAATATTTCAATCTGTTCCTGGAGCAGTGATATCCTTTTTTTGTACAGCCTGTTTTCAGATTGGATCTTCTTAAGTTCAACGATTGATTTTTTCTCAATGCTTTTATTCCTCGCGATGGAATGTTTAAGTTTATCAACTTTAGCTTCTTCCATCTCAAGTAAATGCTGCAGGTGCTTGATTCTTTTAACAGCCGAAGCATCAGATCGTGAAGATGTATTCACTTTCTTCGGGGGCCCTGTTTTATTTGTTCGTTGCAACTATTTTTATCTCCATCTCTATCGACAATGATATCTATATATGAATTATGCAAAAACGTCAATTAATTATAATGTATACACGAATATAATATCTTTTAATGAGTGTTTTTTCTTTCTAAATCTTTGCTGTCAATGATAATAGCAGCTAAAATCAAATAACAGGTGTTTTGTTCAATTAACCGTAAAAACAGCTGTGTGTATTCATGGAAAAAAAATCTAATCATTAAATTCTACAACCATTTATAATTTTTTAATCATGTTATATAAATATTAAGCCCGACCAGGCTTAATAATAGTATTTTGTATATAGTATACTATTGGTCAACTTAAAAAGTTTTGTCACTTTAAAAAAGTATAAAAGTGAATGAAATACTTAAATTTGTTTATTATTTCAAAAAAAAGTATATAAATTAAATAATGTATATAAAATATAGAGTATAACTCAACCATTATACGTTTTTCGATAATCGCAATTTTCATTAAATAATTAATAAATTTTGCAGTATATATTCCAGACGATTTATTTTTCCAAATCAATATAATCATTGTTCGCATTGATTCCATAACCAGGATGTGCCAAGGTATGTGCTGGTTATGGAATACACATATCGATATCATTGAAATGATGGATAAAAGCATGGACCGGATGCACAAGGTCGCATTAGATCCGAGAAAAAACTATTGACATGGCATAATTCATTACATACTGTTTTACAAGTATTAGATTAATATAAAACAAAAATGCTGAAAGACAATGGAAAAGGATACCATACCAAGAATTAAAACGATAAACGCCTTCTGGGGAAATGTATTTTCCCGTTTAAGGGGTAGTGGCAATATCCCCAATATCGAGTTCATGAAATTGTGCCCAATTTTTCACAATCTTACAATCCGAGAACTGAAAAAGGTTTCACCTCTCATATACGAACGAAGATACCAGTCAGGCGAATACCTTTTCGAAAAAGAGCAGCCTGGCACTGCGATGTTTATAATAAAAAGCGGCCTTGTAAAGATTGTAATAGCCGGGCGGGCTGACGAGGAAACCGAGCTCGCCACTATCCATCCTGAGGATTTTCTCGGCGAACTTGCCCTTCTTGATGACACACCGCGTTCAGCTTCGGCAAAAGCCGTTGAAAAGACTGAGGCCCTCGCCTTCTTCCGGGAGGATCTTAACGAATTGCTGGAGACCCATCCGGCCATCGGCAGCAAAATCATGAGGGACCTGGCGATAATCATTGGTCAGCGACTCAAAGCCTGCAACGAACAGCTCTACGGCGGGAGCGAATAGCATGGTAAACGGTCAAGGGCAGCGCAAAGCAGACCCTACCATAATTCTCCGCACCAGCACCCGCAAACAGACCCGTAGAATTGTCTTTTCCATAACCGCAATAATCGTGATTCTGGCTGGCGTATTTCTTATCTGGTCCCTGAGGCCCATAATTCTTCCCATCATAGTCGGCACCTTCGCGGCGTATATCTGCTTTCCACTTTTGAAACTTTTCACCAGGACCGGGATTCCCCGTGGCGCCGGTATCCTGCTGCTATTCGGATCTTTTTTTGTTGCCATCATGATCATTGTAACACAGGTCGGAGCCATAATACCCGATGAACGGGAACAGCTGATTCTCAAGACCCGTTTCCAGTACAAGCTGAACGAACGTTATAAGAGCATCATGGGTCTTGATGATCCCGAAGAGACCGGCAATATAGTGTACCGGTACTTCAGCAGCGATTTTGACAATTTTCTTAACAGTTTAAACTCCTTTATCCGCCTTACCCATGAAGAGCGTACCAAGTTCTTGAAATACCTGGATGGATACAAAAACCAGCCCCCCATCCCCCTAAAGTACTATGAATATTATCATAAAAACCTGGAAAATACACAGGATGAAACAGAGGGCGGCGCCGGCGTCCAGAAGGAAGGGAAAACCGTTGAAAAGGAGTCCATGGAAGAGGAATCCCATTTCTCCAAGGTCATGGGAGCCGTCAAACTCTGGATCATCATGCCCTTTGTATTCCTGTTTCTTCTCCTGGACAATGGTGAAATCAAGCGTTTTTTCGTAAGCCTCGTCCCCAATCGCTATTTTGAGGTTTCTCTCGCGGTCTTTGACAAAGTTGACAAGGCCATAGGGAACTATCTTCGAGGAATACTCATAGAATGTTCGCTGGTGGGCATCTCCTATATGGTGCTGCTGACCATCATAGGGTTCGAGATCAAAATGGCTGTCATGATTGGCCTGTTAGCCGGTCTGGCGACCGCAATCCCCATCCTTGGATTTGCCATCGCCTTTGTTTTGGGTTCATCCTACGCGTTGATCGCGGAAAGCACAAGCTCGATATTACCATTCATCACGCCAAGTAACCTGATAATAGCAGTGGCTGTATGCGTGCTTATCGTGATGGTTCTTGACAACGGTGTGTTTCAGCCCGTGGTGGTGGGCGGCGCTGTACAGCTCCACCCGCTGGCCGTTTTCATCGGCCTCATGGGCGGATCGATGCTCTTCGGCTTCGCCGGCCTCATTCTTGCCATCCCCACCATTGTAGTGGTCAAGGAAATCGTCTCAACTCTTTTCAGGGAGTTGAAGGAGTACTACCTGATCTGAGCGGCGAACCTATGTCGCCGCATCGGGATCTTCCCCGCCCTTGCGGAAACGATTCTTTGTTTCCTCGGCAAAACGTTTCGCCTGGTCTCCGACATCCTTTGCCCTGGCGCTCATCTTCACATATTCCGATTTGGCGTCCTCGGCGAGCTTATCGGTAAATTCACGCAGATCTTCGCGAAGCTCCTTTCCCGGTTTTGGCGCGAAGAGGGCGCCGAACACGGCACCTACCGCTGCCCCAACGATAAATGTCATAAGTGTTTTGAGTCCGTCATTATTGTCGCTCATCTTTCCTCCTCTTCAACTTGCTTACCGCCTTCCATCCCAGCAGGATTGCCGGGATCAAGGCCAGCCATTCAGAATTTTTCAATATAGAATTTTTCACTGCTGAATTATTCAGCAATGAATACGCCTTGCCGACATTGGAAACTATTTTCTGCGAATTCGACAGCATGCTGTCTATTCCGTCCAGCTTCCCTTCAACGTTGGCGCTTATCTTTTTCATCTCCACGGTAAGCTCCCGGACTTCAGCGGATGTCTTCTGGAGGTCTATGAAGAGTGCCTTCAGTTCCCGTATTGCCGGAACCAGTACAATAATCAAAGCCAGAAACCCGGCGGAGAACAGGAGCGCCACGATGAAAATAATAACCTGCGTTGCTGTATCCATACCATCTCCTTTTAGCTTTCGCCCCGTTCCCAATCGATCTGATCGATTTTCGCCAGGAGCCAGTCGCTCACCGCTGTTGGGAGATTGCTGCCGCAATAGGTGCACTTCATGGCGTCAGTCTCGGGCAGCGGCGCCCCGCAGTTGTCGCAGCTGTGGTCGGCAAGGCCGTAGGGGTTTTTCAGGGCCACCGGCATCTTAAGGGTGAACATGTGTTCCCGGTGATACGGCTCTTCATTCATCTCTGAAGCAGTGCTCCACAAGATTTTCACTTTTGCAACTGCATCCGCACCTTCAAGTTTTACCGAAACCAGGTCAACAGCTCCCACCGCGGTATTATAGAGCTTATGCTTGTGCGGCGGGAACTCGGCAGATGAATCCGGGCGTCGCATCCCTGACAAGGGGCGCGGCAGTGCCTTTGACGCGGGCATAGACCCAGCGCCAGAACAGGTAAGATGCGCGGTCCTCGATGACCTCCCTGTTGATGGAAAGGTTCCTGCCCTCCAGCTCAGCGAGGCCTTCGATGTCGTGCGCCGAATCCTCCTTCCATTCTTCCTGCTGTGTTATTTCGGAGAGGACCCAGTCGAATTCACCGGAGTTATATATCGATCCGCAGCTTTTGCACTTGTTGTTTTCGCTGAAATTCTCCGGGACATAGCCGCAGTTGGGGCATTCACCTTTCAGCCAGTCCCTGCTGGTATTGGTTTTGACGCCCAGCTTCCTGGTGAAGGAGTATACTTCGGTAAAGGCCTCCTTGGGCGTTGCGGCCAGGGCCTTCTGCTTCTCTTCTTCGGATGCACCCTGCCGGGACCGTCACATCCCGCGCTGAAGCGAAAAGGCTCACGTGAATGGTCTGGTAGCTTTTTGACGAGCTCAAAGACATGGCAGTAACCTTCATGACCTTGTAGTCGGCCATGATGTTCCTGACGCCTTCATCCTCTATCATCAGCTCAAGCTGGAGCCTGAAACGGTTAAAAACGCCCTGTGACACATAGTTCCTGACCGGTATCATGCTGCCGTCGGACCACGCCTGCTGGAGCCTTTCGGCGATGGTTTTCGCCTTTTCCATGAATTTTTCCGGAGAAAAATCCGGGTCGTTCGGTCCTGAGCTTTTCAGCCAGGGCCGGATTGAATTCATACTGCGTGGGCGCCGAGTCATCAAACCCGGCCTTCGCGGCACCCCCGCCGATTCCGAAGATCTTTTTGAAAAATCTTATGATGAAATAAATGACCAGGCCGATGCCACCGAAAATGATCACCAGGCCTATGAGGCCGTAAATCCAGTCATTTTCACTCGAAGTCGAGGATGAATCGGAAGTCCCGCTGGATGATGAGCTTGAACTTGAATGGCTCGTTCCGTACGGAATATAGGTGCGGGAACTGCTGGATGAGCCGCTTGATGATCTTCCCCAGGAACTGGATGAACTCCGGCTTGAGCTGCTTGAATACGACCGTGAGCTTGAGCTTGAACTTGAGCGGTAACTTCCCCCTCTTCCTGCCCTGGAAAATGCGTCAGTTGTAATTAATATGAAATGGAGTGAGACGGTGACAACAACAATCGAGGCAAATAGAACTTTCAGAATGGACCTTTTCTTCATTGCGGCACCTCTCAGTTCATGATCAATGCACCCGTTGCGGCACAAAGAATCTTGCACGTTTCGAGAAGTACGTCAATATATTTTTAATGCCCGTTAAATGATTTTTAAGGACCACTTATCTGAAAAAGACACGTGAATCGACGATGGAAACGCCCTGCCCTGCGGGATGGATGATGACCGGATTGAGGTCGATCTCATCGATATAGGAAGCGCCGGTTATCAGGTTCGACACCTTGCAGATGCATTCCACCAGGGCCTTTACATCCAGGGCGGGCCTTCCCCTGTATCCCCTGAGGAGCGGGAACGCCTTGAGCTGCCTGAGCATGTCTTCAGCTTCATTTTTCGTGACCGGGGCTATCCTGATAGCCCGGTCCTGGAAGAGTTCAATGAAAACACCGCCGATTCCCGCCATGACAATGGGGCCGAAAGAGGCATCACGGCGGGCGCCGACGAAAAACTCCTCCCCTTTGGGCGCCATTTCCTGGATGATAAACCCGTCAATTGATATGATGCCTGACTTTCCGTGAACCGACGCGGTTATGGCTTCAATGGCCTCCCTGGCCTCGTGGGCGGAAGCTATGTTCAATTTAACGCCGCCCACGTCGGTCTTGTGCGATGCGTCACGGGACAGGAGCTTGATCGCTACGGGGTAGCGCAGGTTTATGTTCTGAATCTCGGAGGCGTTTCTGACCACGGCATGTCCGACAGGCTCCAGGGAAGCCGCGGCACATACATCGAGGGCCTCGTCCGTGAGGGGGATCCTCTCGTCTTTCATGCACAGGTCCCTGATAGTCTCGATTTCATTCCACCGCACCGGGTATTCTTCCGGCACGCCGCGGCTGTCGCGCCGCTCCCTGCGCCGGATGTAATCATGGTGTCCCCACAGGGCCCGTACCGACTGCAGGGGCATGGTGAAGGTCGGATAGGGATGGTTCATGGTTATATCAAGGACTTCCTTCGCGTCGGAAATGAGCGTAATAGCCACCGGGCGGTTGTGCTTTGCCACCAGCTCCTTGACGCCGTTTAAAAATGTCCGGGACATCTGCGCCTCGTAGCTTGACTGGTAGCAGTGATTAAAAACGATTCCGTCAATGCCGTCAAGGGCGATAGTTTCCTCCAGTATCCTGGTGAATATGGTATAGTCGAAAATTTCACCCAGATCCAGGGGGTTCTGGTGCGCTATGACGTTGGTATTGTAGAGTGTGCCTATCTTCTTCAGAAATTCCTCAGGGAACTCCACAAGATCGAATCCATACTGGGCGCAGGCGTCCACCGTGACTACGGCGTGGCCACCCGAGCGCGAGAGAACCGCGAGTCGCTTCCCCTTGACCGGCGGCATCTTCAGGGACTTCGCGGTAACCATGAGCTCGTCCTCGCCGGAAACCCTGATCGCTGCCGCCTGGCTGAGGGCGGCGCTGACCACCTCGTCGCTTCCCGAAAGGGCTGCCGTGTGGGACTGCGCGATTTTAGCGCTCATCGGGTAGCGGTTTGACTTGTACACGATGATCGGTTTGGGCGATTTCATCGCAGCTTCGAAGAAGGCCCGCCCGCGGGAAAAGCCTTCCAGGTACATGATGATGGCCTTCGTGCTTTCATCCTGTATCAGGTATTCGAGGAAATCGACCTCATCGAGGTCCAGCTTGTTCCCCACGGCGATGAATTTATTGAAAAAGATCTGGTTCTCGGTAACTATCTTGAGAAGCGTGTCGCCGACGCCGCCGCTCTGGGTGACGATCGAAACTGACCCGAGCTGGATAGCACTGTTGCTCGAAAAGACGAAGGGCATCATCAGGCGGTGCTCAAGACAGATCGTGCCGATGCAGTTTGGCCCGATGATGCGCATGCCGTTCTGCCGCGCGATGGAAAGCACTTCCTCTTCGAGGGAGCGGCTGCTGCTGGAGTATTCGCTGAATCCGCCTGATTCAACGACAACATGCTTGATGCCCTTTTCAGCGCAGGCGCGCATGACGCCGGGTACGGTTTTGGCCGGAGTTATGATGATGGCCACATCCGGGGTCTCCGGCAGGTCCCGGACATCGGCGAATACTTGAACGCCGTTAAGGTCTCCCGCCTCCTTGCCGACGCCGTATATGCGCGCCTTACATCCGATTCGATGATTATTGGTGAGAATAATTTGGCCGAGGTTCAATCGTTTTATCGATACCCCGATAACAACAAGGCTATCAGGATAAAAGAATTTTCCAAGATCGCAGGTTGATTCGCTGTTGAGGGATTCTTTTTCCATTACGCTGATCATCGTTTTATACCACCTAAAAAAGTAAACAACGTTTACTGTTACAAACGACGTTTAGGTGTCAAGTAAATTTACAAAAAAAATATTAGTGTCTATATTTATCCCGCCGCTGAAAGCGGCGGGATAAATATAATTATTCTTATATAAAACACGCAGGCATAAGCAGTGAAGATTTAACCTTCAGGAAGATATTAATGAAATCCTTTTCGCTTTGGCTTCGGACAAAAAGTAAAAAATTCATAATCTAATTTCGCTTTTTCGGGAACCACGGGACAAGCATCGATACTGATTTCTGCCGTTCAGCATAATGGGGTCTGCGGCTTAACATCCTCTTTTCCATCATCGGGATACTGACCGTGAGGAACATGATAGTAATTGCGAGGGGACCGATTAAGGTCCACCAGTGGAAGCCGTCCGCAGCAAGAGCAAAAAAGTAAAGCCCCCACCAGAAGGATATTTCCCCGAAATAGTTCGGATGACGGGAATATGCCCAGAGGCCGCTGGAAAGAATAGTCTCCCGCGGAGGATTCGAAGATACGAACCTGTTAAGCTGTTTGTCTGCTATGGTTTCCAGTATGATGGCGCCGCCGGTAACGATCAGGGCCAGGCCGTCCAGAAGCCGCGGTTCGGATGAACCGGCGCTCATTACCGGAAAGATTGAAAGACAGCCGAGAAAAACCATCACCGTCGGGAAGAAATGAATGCCGAGAAAGCTTACGGGCCAGTAGAAACGGCCGGTTTTGTTCCTGAAATCGGCATAGCGCCAGTCTTCGTGCACAAGTCCTTTCCACTGCCTGTACCAGTTGTAGGTGAGACGAATCCCCCACGCCGCTACCAGGACCATGACTGCCAGACCCCGAATGTTTAATGATCCGCCTTCGTGATTCAGGTACCAGAAAACGGCTATGGGCAGCGGCGCAACGCTCCAGTAAGGATCGTACATGCTTGAATTGTTGAGGGCCACGCTGAAGACAAAGATAACTGCCGTTGCCGCGGCGTCAGCGCAAAATGCCGCGGCAATATCATTATAACCATTCATCAGCAGGACAATCACAACAGCTGCGGCCAGTGCCGCTCCGTATGCCAGGATGCAGATAAATGCCGATGTTTTTTTTGAGTATTCCTTTTCTTTTCTCTCGTTTATCATGGCTCCGATCCAGTTTTATAAAAATTTGCGTGTGTGCCAGGCGCGGTTCTACCTGGCATCGCCCTTCTTTTCGTTCTCGATAAATTTTACGGTTTTATTAAAACTGGTCAACCCTGGCAATGAAAAGTAGTTATCATACTTTTTCTTAAGATCTTCCAGTTTTTCCCTGTTTCCTATGGCTTCGCCTATCGATACAAAATATTCCTTCATCACAGCAAGTGCATTTACATCTGACACCTTGCCGTGCCCCGGCACCAGCTTCCGGATATCATAGCGATTTTTCAGGTCATCAAGCAATGTTATCCATGATGTAATGCTGGCCCCGTTTTTTGTCAGAACAGCTGGATGCATACCGAGGAACACCAGGTCACCGGTGATGAGAAGCTTGCGGTTTTTGAGATACACGACGACGTCATTCGTCGTATGGGCCCGTCCCATGTTGCGGATCCGGACCGTTTCTGTTCCTACTTTCAATTCTTTTTCTTCTCCCGGCTTCAGCGCGATGTCAGGATACCTGCTTTTTTCCGATGCAGCGTCCCACTCATCCCTGCCATAGGCCCCGGCGATGACTGTTGATCCAGTATAGAGTGCATTCCCCGCCGTGTGATCAGAATGGGAATGGGTATTGACGATTGTGATTTCCTTTGCCTTGACAGCATCCCTCATTTCTTTGGCTGCGCCCCTCATCTTGGTATCCACGACAAGGGCCTTTGTCCCGTCTTCCGACGTGAGGACAATGGAATTGCCGCTGCCGCCAATGAAGATGGTCAGCTGCGGGTCGGACTTGACGACCTCCATGGCCATGAATTTCCGGTAGCTGTTCCAGAAGAAAAGACCTGCTGCAACGATAATTACGAGCAGCACTGCGCCGATACCGAGTAGTACTTTCTTCATAACCCCTCCTGCGCAATATGTTTAAGTTTTATTCAATACTATAACAATAGTAACTCTATACAAATTAATATTATTTTCAACTGTCAATCATCTTTCTAATACTTTTCACACTTTGTTTTATTGATTTTATAGAAGTCCAGACGTAAGAAAAAAGAGCTGAGAGGTCGAGGATGTCTAAAAATCAAAAACATCAATTTAGTTCCGTAGGGTTCGAAGCTTTTTCTGATGCAGAATAACATACAGTGAAATGATAAAAGCATGAAACCTGTTGAAGTATTCAGACAAAGTTTGCTTGACATATTGGCCTTATATTCCTTCTCATTCAATAATTATGGATTTTTCTTTATCAAAATCACAGCTGATGATCCAGAAAAGCATCAGGAAATTTGCCTCAGAGGTTATAGAGGAATGGGCGAACCATCTTGACCGCGAATCGAAGCCGCTCCCGCCGGAAATCATCCGTGAAATGGGAAGGCTCAATATATGGGGCATCCAGGCGCCGGTTGCATACGGCGGAGCCGACCTCGACACGGTGAGCTATGCCATTGTTATAGAGGAGATATCACGAGTGAGCGCAGCAGTGGGCCTCGGCGTCACCGTGCATAATTCCGTGTGCCTGGCGCCGCTTCTCAAGTTCGGCACGCCGGACCAGATAGAACGCTACGCATCGGACCTGGCCTCCGGCAGGAAAATAGGTGGATTTACCGTTACAGAGCCCCAGGCGGGATCCGACGCAGCTTCTATCCAGACCACGGCAGTTCCCGATGGCGATCATTACATCCTTAACGGCCAGAAGGCCTTTGTTACCAATGGCGGTGTCGGCGACCTGTTCATCGTTGCCGCATCGATGGACCGGAAAAAAAAGACCCGGGGAATAGCCCTGTTTCTCGTGGAAAAATCAATGGATGGATTTGAAGTCGGTAAGATAGAGGACATGATGGGCATGCGCGGGAACATGGTTTCCGAGCTCTTTTTCAATAATGTGCGGGTTCCCGGAGAAAACGTTCTCGGGAAACTTGAGGACGGCTTCAAAATATCGATGCAGACCCTCGATATCGGCCGCATAGGCATTGCCGCGCAGGCCCTTGGCATCGGGACCGCGGCCTATACCGCAGCTGCCACCTACGCGATGGAGCGTAAGCAGTTCGATAAACCTATCGGTACCTTCCAGGCCATATCCTTCATGCTGGCCGACATGAAAACGAACCTTGATGCAGCACGGCTCCTGATCTACCGGGCCGCTGACTTGAAAGACCGGGGCCTTCCCTTTTCGACCGAATCGGCCATGTGCAAACTCTATGCATCGTCAACGGCCATGCAGGTGTGCATGCAGGCGCTCCAGATCTTCGGCGGATACGGCTACGTGAAAGACCTTCCGGTGGAGCGGTTCTTCCGCGACGCGAAGATCACGGAAATCTACGAAGGCACATCGGAAGTGATGAAGATAATCATCGGCAACGACATCATAAAGGAATTCAGCAGGTTCTAGGCCCATGCTCTCCATACTGGTATGCATAAAGCAGGTGCCTGACACGCAGAAGGCTCTTTTCGATCCCCGGACCGGCTCCATAGACCGCAGCGCCGCCGGTAATATCATGAACCCGGATGATCTCCACGCCCTGGAGATGGCCCTCTCCGTCGGAGACGATTACGACGCGATAATTACCGCCCTGACCATGGGGCCGCCGCAGGCTGCCGATGTTCTCAGCGAAGCCTATGCACTCGGCGTTGACCGGGGCGTCCTCATATCAGACCCCCGTTTCGCCGGGTCAGATTCACTTGTCACCGGCAAGATACTTTCCCGGGCCATTGAAAAGCTCGGCCCCTTCGATATCATCATGACGGGCTGCGAAGCCATTGACGGGAATACCGGCCATGTCGGATACCAGCTGTCGGAATTCTTGCGTATTCCTCTCCTGACGCAGATCCACAAGTTCCACATTTCTTCCGGGCAGGCCATAATCGAGCGTTTGTACGGCCACGAGTATCAGAAAATCCGGGTGGCCCTGCCCCTGCTCATAACTGTGGGGAAAACGGCAAACCGCGTACGGATACCCCGCCTGGCCGATATCAGAAACTGCGCCGACAGGGCGGTCCGGATAATGACCATGGACGATATCGGCGGTGGAGAAAACGAATATGGCGCGGCCGGATCGCCAACAGTTGTCATTGATACGGAAATCTTTTCGCACAAACGTGAAAGGGAATTTTTTACCGGCACGATTGACGACAAGGTCGACAATCTCATTCATAAACTGAAAAAACAGAATATTTTGCGATACTGATTTATGAAGACTGTGGTTAAACAAAACACCGACACGTCCGGGGACGTTTGGGTTTTTACCGAGATACAGGACCATGAACGGGTTCTTGACGGCGCTCTGGAGCTTCTCTCAAAAGGGCGGGAAATAGCGGATACTCTGGGCGTGAAACTATGTGCCGTGATTTTCGCCCTCGATGCGGAGCAGTACCTGCCCGTCGTTGAACGATACGGTCCTGATGTAATATTCTATTGCACTGACCGTAACCTGAAACATTATGACAGCCAGATTTTTCCTGACCTCTACACCGGGCTTATTGAAAAACACCGGCCTTCCATCGTGTTGTTCCCGTCAACGGAAGCAGGGGCGGATCTGGCCCCGCGCCTTGCCCAGCGTTTTTCGACGGGCCTGACTTCCCACTGCACCGGGCTTTCCATCATGCATTCTGATGAATACAAACGATTGCTCCTGGTCATGAAGCGGCCCGCCTACAGCGGCAATGCCATCGCAACGGTCATATGCCCGCATACCCTTCCGCAGATGGCCACGGTGCAGCAGGGAGTCTTCGATAAAAGGGAAATCAGCGGCATGCAGACTGAAGCCGTGCGTATTCCCTTCGAGTATGATATGTCAACGTTGCGCATCACGAGCCTTGAGGCCCCGGTGCGGTGGGACAAGCCGCGGGTCCCCCTCGAACAGGCGTCAGTGGTGGTTGCCGGCGGACGCGGCCTCGGATCAAAGCGCAACTTTGACAGGCTCTTCGAGATCGCGGAGATACTCGGCGGCGAAGTGGGCGCAACGCGGGTGCCGGTGTTCAACAACTGGTGCGGCGAGGAGCGGATGATCGGACAGACCGGCAAGACCATACGGCCGCGGCTGTATCTCGGCCTGGGCGTATCAGGACAGATACAGCATGCGGCCTCCATCGTTGATTCCGAGATCATTGTATCAATTAATACCAATGAGACGGCACCCATTATAGACATATCCGATTATGTGATTACTGAAGACGCGAATATCTTTCTTGCGAGGCTCATTGAGCGGCTTCGGAAGGAAAAGCGCGCGTAGCAGTTGCCCCTTACATAGTAAGTGGCTGCAAGGCTGCGGCAGCATGTATCCTTAATGCAGGTAGGTTCCCATAACCTCCATGTCATTTTCACGATTCACGGAATCTCTTCCCAAAGCTTTTGTCACGGTTTCATCGTCGAGAAACTCGATCATTTCTTCGGGATCTTCAAGATGATACGGCATGCGCTCCTGCCCTGGCATGTTAGAATCAACCCGTACCATTCCTTCCCATATCTCCTGCGCGGACATGATACACCTCCCCGCTCGGACGCCGCTGGTATTGCCGCGTAATCCGTAAAATTGATGTAACGTTACTGTAATTGATAACATAAAATAAATATGAATAGCGGAATAAACAAATTATTTTTTAAAACAATACTTGACATAATCCGATTTTATGAGCATTAAAGAGTCAAACAAGAGAGGTACATTATGAAAAAAATAATCGTCATTACTTTTTTTGTGGTATTTATATCAGCCCCGGCATTTCCTGCGGCATTCGGTTTTTATGGGACCGGCGGATACGGCAGGGTTGACATGACCGAGCTCGATGAAGACACCAGGGACTATGATTACAGGGTGAAGTATTCAACAGATAGCGCCTTATACGGCGGTGGCATTACCATCGAAACAGGAGATTCATCAAACAGCTTTCATAATCGCCTTAATCTTGGCCTTGCAGGTTTAACTTCGTGGGGGGGGCAGTACGATTACCGCTACCTCTTGCGCGCCAGCATCGACAATATCTTCACGATACGTATCGCAGAATCAGAGCGGATGCGATTCTGGATCGGTCCCCTCATAGGATTTCATCTGATAACCGGACTCACCAGTTCGACCCGCTCCAAAGAATGGTCCGACGAAAAGATAGCTGAATACAATGTTACGTTTTCAACACCTACTCCTGCATCTATGTATTATCTCTATATTGATGAAGTCTGGGCAAGGACCTATGGTATATTCATCCCTATCGGTATTGCGACGGGCCTTAACATTAAGCTCGGTCAAAGTGCAGCCATAACCGTAGAAGCCGGGTTCCGCTGCGGCTTATATTATCTCCAGGATACCGGATTTAATTATGAGGGATACGCCAGTGTCGGCTTTCTCTTCGGCACAATATGAGCATAGAATTCTGAGACGCAGTCACGATTGAACATCCAGTCAGGGTCGTGCCGGAAATGCAGCTATACCGGCCGCCCCTGTGTTATATCATACCATCCGAGGCTTTCATGGGTACTAAGATTAAAAAAACCGACAATAATACCACGGGAAGAAAAATACACTCACTGCGCACCAGGCGGAAGGTAACATTGGACGAGCTATCCGGTATGACAGGTCTTTCTGTATCCCATCTTACCGAAATAGAAGAAGGGAGCGGTTTCGCGCCGGTCGGTGATCTGCTCAAGATCGCCCGGGCCCTGACAATAGATCCGGGAGAATTATTGCAGCAGGACAAATCACGGGAAAAGGAGCTGGAAAAACAGAGGATCCAGGATTTCAAGAAAAGAGAGGAAGCATACCAGTATGAAGTGCTGACGCCGCAGGCAAAAAAAGAACACCTCCGCGCCTTCAGGGTCGTCATTCCGGCGCGGTCCGAGCACCCGGGAGTCAAATACCAGCATGACGGGGAGGAGTTCGTTTACACGCTAAAAGGAGAAGTGGTGATCCAGGTGGGCCAGAAAAAGCACCGCCTTAAAAAAGACCAGTCCCTTCACTTTAATTCAGGCATACGGCATACCCTTAAAAATCCCGGCGACAACGACACCGTCCTGATCGTCACTATTTATACGCCGTAGGGGAACGCCATGAACCTCCAGCTCACCGATGAGCAGATAATGATCCGCGACATGATGAGGGACTTCGCCAGGAGCGAAATTGAGCCCCATGCCCAGGAATACAATAATCGCGGAGAATACCCGGAAAAAATAATACAAAAGCTTGGTGAACTCGGACTTTTCGGCATGATGGTGCCGGAAAGCTACGGCGGCTCCGCCGCCGGCGCTGTCAGCTACAGCCTTGCACTTCAGGAGATAGCCTTCTCCTGCGCGTCAGTTGCCGTAACCCTGAGCGTGACAAATCTTTCCACGGAACCGATCCTCATGTTCGGCACCGACGAGCAGAAAAGAAACTACCTCGTGCCGCTGGCTTCAGGCGAGCATGTGGGAGCCTTTGCGCTGACCGAGCCGGAAGCGGGTTCAGACCCCTCCTCACTCAACACGGTGGCGGTTAAAAAAGGAAAAACATACATAATCAACGGAGCCAAGCAGTTCATCACCAACGGCAGGTATGCCGGCATTTTCATACTCATAGCCCGGACATCGCAGGGCAAAAACGGCCTTTCCGCCTTCCTGGTGCCGGCAGGATCAAAAGGGCTCATCATCGGTAAGGATGAGAAGAAAATGGGCCTCAGCGCGTCCAACACCGTTAGTGTCTTCCTTGAGGATTGTGAAGTGCCCGAAAAGAACCTTCTGGGAAAACCGGGCATGGGACTGGAGATAGCGCTGAACGCCCTGGACAGCGGAAGGATCGGCATCGCGTCCCAGGCCGCCGGCATGACCGGCGCCTGTCTTCATGAAGCCATGACATACGCCCGGGAACGCAAGCAGTTCGGCAAGGCGATCATCAAGCACCAGTCGATCCAGAACATGATCGCGGATATAGCCGTCGGCCACGAGGCCTCGGCTCTTCTCACCTGGAGCGCGGCGTCACTGAAGGACAAGAAAAGCCCCTTTACCCTTGAGGCCTCCATCGCCAAGCTCTACGCCACGGAGACCCTCAACCGTTGTGCCTACAAGGCGCTGCAGGTCTTCGGCGGGTACGGTTACATCAGGGACAACAAGATCGAGCGTCTCTACCGTGACGCGCGGGTGACGACCATATACGAAGGGACCTCGGAAGTCCAGCGGATGGTCATCGCGCGGGAAACGGAAAAAGAGCGGTAACCCTACCGTTTTATCACCAGGGCCACCGCCTCTCCGCCGCCAAGACAGAGTGATGCGCACCCGATATGCTTGTTGCGACGCTCAAGCTCATACATAAGCGAAATGAGAACACGGCACCCGCTGGCGCCGATGGGATGTCCCAGGGCCACGCCGCCGCCGTTTACGTTGACCTTGAGCGGATCAAGCTTTAATTCCCGGGAAACCGCCACGAAGGCGCCGCTGAAGGCCTCGTTAATCTCGTAGAGATCAACATCACGTGTAGTTATTCCTTCTTTTTTCAGGCACTTGGGGATTGCCCATATTGGAGCTACAAGGACATACTTCATGTCAATTCCCATGGACGCCTGGGCCCCGATGGTGGCCCGGACCGTGCAGCCCAGTTCCTTGGCCTTCTCCCTCGACATCAGGACAACCGCCGCCGCGCCGTCGCTTATAACAGACGAATTGCCTGCGGTGGTCACTCCGCCTTGCTTGAAGGCGGCCTTCATTTTAGACATCTCATCATACGATGTCTCACGGGGACATTCATCTGTATCGAAAAGAACCGTTTCGCCTTTTCGTTTCGGGACGGCCACCGGCAGTATCTCATCCCTGAACCTTCCCGCCTTGATCGCGTCGAGTGCCCTGCGGTACGATTCCGCCGCATGGCGGTCCTGGTCTTCCCTTGATATATTGTATTTTTCAGAGCAGAGCTCGTTCGAAATGCCCATATGAAAATCGTTCACTATGTCCCAGAGGCCGTCATGGACCATGTGATCCTCGATCTTTCCGGCATTCATACGGTATCCGAAGCGGGCCTTGTCAAGATAGTACGGGGCCATGGACATGTTCTCCATCCCGCCGGCAATAACGATATCGGCGTCGCCGACCGCTATCGCCTGGGCGCCCAGCATCACCGCCTTCAGGCCGGAGCCGCACACCTTGTTGACGGTAATCCCGCCGACATGCCAGGGAAAGCCCGCCTGTATGACCGCCTGTTTCCCCGGGTTCTGGCCGTAGCCGCAGGGAAGGACCATCCCCATGATGGCCTCATCAATGATTTCCTTCGATATGCCTGCCCGTCTTACGGACTCTTCCATTACCAGCGCGCCGAGTTTTGTCGCTCCTATCCCTGCCAGGGAGCCGTTAAAGCTACCCAGTGCTGTCCGGCATCCGCTTACAATAACAACTTCTTTCACCTCATTCCTCCCTCTGTAATAATGCAGTTTTCTGGTATTATTTCGGAGCCATCCTTATGGCTCCATCAAGACGAATGGTTTCGCCGTTCAGCATGGAATTTTCAATAACATGGATCACCATGGCGGCAAACTCGCCCGGACGCCCCAGGCGTGACGGGAATGGGACGCTCTCGGCAAGGGACTTCCGTAACTCCTCCGAGAAAGTGGCCACCATGGGCGTGTCGAAAATGCCCGGGGCGATTGTCACATTACGTATACCGTAAGAGGCAAGATCCCGTGCAATGGGGAGCGTCATCCCGACGACGCCGCTCTTGGAAGCGGAATAACCGGCTTGACCTATCTGGCCGTCAAAGGCGGCAACCGACGCCGTGTTCACGATAACACCCCGCTCATTTTCGCTGTTGGGTGTGTTCTCCGACATCTTCAATGCCGCCAGCCTGATGACGTTAAAGGTTCCGATAAGATTTACCTTTATAGCGAGTTCGAACTGCTTCAGGTCGGCGGGGCCTTTTTTGCTGATGGTCCTCCCGGCCGTGGCAATGCCGGCTGAATTGATTGCCACATTGATTGATCCGAAATTTTTTACCGCCTGATCAATAGCGGCTGCTACATCGCTTTCACTTGAAACATCGGTTTTGCAATAGAGAGCGGCGCTGCCCAATTCGGCAGCCAGCCTGTTCCCTTTATCATCGGCCAGGTCAAGTATGGCAGCTTTTCCTCCACCGGATATAATGCCGCGAACCACGGCTTCGCCAAGGCCTGATGCTCCGCCCGTAACGATAGCCGCAACTTCAGTAAGTTTCATGGATTTCCCCCTTTGGTAAACGAAAAAATTGAGCTATAACAACCCGGCAATTTTATTTTGTCAATACATTCCTGCGGGAAAAGGGAACAAGGCGAAGTTGATATTGTGCATGCCAGGAGTTATTCCAGCGAGGCCGCTCACGGGCATCCGTGCCCTTCGCGGCACTTCTGTCATCCTGACAGTAGCAGCGACATGGACGTCGCCGATTCCGCCGAGTCAACAGGGACGTTCTACGAGGCAGACGAGCGGGACAACTCCCGGTATAATTGTTCATCCACGCTATAGCACGGGTGCACAGTTTTTAGGCGCGTGAGCGTGAGCGGCTCGCGATCTTTCTTCGATAAGGATAATTTTTGATTAAAAATGTTTTAAATCAAGGTAATGAGGGATGCCGCACAGGAGCCACACTACCGCGCCGGTAACGGAGCTGTGTTCCCCTTGTCATCGGTTTTAACAGCGTAATTATCGATCCATTTAGCTGGAGGAGTTTCCAGCTGGCCGACAAAGATAAAACCTCCGTCGGGAGCTACCGAGAAACCGTTCATCATGAGATTAAGCTTACCGTCACCGTAGAGATTCTCCCACACCTTGTTCCCTTTTCCGTCAAGCTTCATCAGCAGGTACTGGCTGCCGTTCTTGCCGATGCGGGTACCGCCGCAGATATAGCCGCCGTCGGATGTCTCGCTGCAGGCACGGATGTAGTTGGTGTCAACACCGCCATAATATTTTTCCCACTGCCTGTTGCCATTGGCGTCGACGCGGACAATGTAAAAGTCCCACTCGTTCCTGTTGTTGAAGGACGACGTGCATCCCGCGGCAATGAAGCCTCCGTCAGCAGTCCCGGAAGCGTACCGGCCGAAATCCTGCTTCACACCGCCGTAACTCCGGTCCCATACCATGGTACCTTCACCGTCAAGCTTTATAAGCCGCATGTCCTGGATGTAGGTATTGATTGTATTATAGCCGCCGGTGAATTTAGTACCTGCCATTATGAAAAAGCCGTCTCTTGTATAGGACATGCAGCCGACCTGGAACCCGGTAACATCTTCGGTTAATTTTTTAAAGGAAAGAACGCTCCCGCTTTTGTCCAGCTTCAGCAATATGGTCTTGCTGTCGCCGCGTCCGTAAAGAATGGCGGATATGGTGCCGCCTTTCGTTTCAGTAATAAATAAAATATTTTTAACATTTTCGAGTTCATACTTCCGGTCCCACACGATTTCACCGTTTCCGTCAACCTTGGTTAAGCCGATGGAAAAATACTTCCTGCCACCGAAAACGAACCCCCCGTCGGATGTTGCGGTGAGAAGATTGGGATTTGCGTGATAGTTGGCATTGATGATCGGATGTTTTATCCATAGAAGTTTTCCGGTCCTGTCGAGTTTGGCCATATACAGGCCATGGGAGGCATCTTCATCTTCTCCTTTGCCGGTCCCGGAGATAATATATCCGCCGTCTTTTGCGTTAAGTACCTGTGCAGGAATGTCTTCGCCCTTTTCCCCGCCTAAATCCTCGCTGCCGAAAATCTTCTGCCACGTATACTGCTCCGGCTGTGAAAGGAGTACAATCGAACAGGATAAAGTCAAAACCGTCAGAATGAATGTTAATGATCTATTAAAACGCATATAGTCCTCTATGCTACTATATAATATACTGTAAGTTTTACAATTTCATGAAACATTTTTTTATTTTTCATTGCCTCTTGACCAAACAATTCGGTTACGCAATTAAAATTATAGCGGATAATTATGGTTCCGTTCAATTATACATCAACTTCCCCGCATCTTGATGAGAGGAGATTCATATCCTGCAATATATCCGAATAATGTGCCCTTATTTCAATGGCTGTCAATAAATAATTATTATCAACGAGTTGATTCTGGAGCGAAGATTGTCCTTTTAAAGGGTGGGAACTGACGCGGCACTGAAGCTAAGTTGCTTCAAGCCTTTCGCAGGGTTGGAGAGAATGAAAAAGTATTGACTTTACTGATAGAAGATATTTTTTTATGAATGATTTTTATAAGACTGATATGGGAGGAACTCATGCGAATCCTGAAACACCTTGTTATAATACTGTTTATCATAATCATCATCCCTGTCGCATTTCTGTATTTAGCCCCGGAGAAGGCCACGAAGCTTATCTACGGAGCGGGCCGCATGATGTCCGGTCTAGAACGAAAGGAAATCATACTGCCTGATGGTCTTCGGTACGTATACCTTGAAGGCGGAAAGGGCGAACCGCTGATGCTCCTTCACGGATTCGGCGGCGATAAAGATAATTTCACACTCATTGCGCGCTATCTGACTCCTCGTTACCGGGTCATAATTCCAGATCATATCGGTTTCGAAGAGTCGGCCCATCCGACCGATGCCGACTACCGGACCGGCGCCCAGGCGCGTCGCCTGCATGCCCTGGCAATGGCCCTGGGCATTAACAACCTGAGCCTGGGCGGAAACTCCATGGGCGGTCACATTGCCATGGCCTACGCGTCCCTTTTCCCGAAGGAAGTCAAAAGCCTCTGGCTCCTTGACCCGGGCGGTGTGTGGTCCGCGCCGGAAAGTGAATTGCGGAAAATAATCAGGGAAAAAGGGAAGAACCCCCTCATGGCGACGAGCGAGGACGAATTCGCTGAAATCTTCAAGTTCGTGATGAATGATCCTCCTCCTGTCCCGCGGCCGATGCTCAACGTGCTGGCCCAGGCGCGGAAAAAAAATTTCGCCCTTGAGCAGCGGATTTTTAAACAGCTCACTGCCGATTCAATTGAACATTTGATAAAAGGATCGACGGTGCCGACCCTGATCGTATGGGGCGACAAGGACAGGGTCATCAATCCAGCCTCGGCTGAGATACTCCACAAACTCATGCCAAGATCCACGGTGATCATGATGCCCGGTATCGGCCACCTGCCGATGCTCGAAGCCCCTAAGAAATGCGCGGATGACTATGCGAAGTTCCGTTCATCATTGTGATGCCGGTGACACCATGCAATAGCAATTCAAATTCACATTGACTTGACAGTGCCGCCTGAGAGGATATTTTTCAGGTTACAGCCGAAGATATTTAATACAGGCACGGCAAGAAAAACGCGCCGTAACGCACAAAACCATAAAGGAGCGGGAACAGGTCCGGTTAACCTATGAAAACAATAGCATATTTCGATTCATCCCATGACATGCCGGAAGAGATCATCATGGCCGCGGGCTTCGTCCCGTACAAGATATTCGGCGATGTCCATAAGTCCAACGCCCCGGCTGACCAGTATCTGCAGGCTTTCTTCTGCCCCGCGGCGCGCAGTTTCCTCACCGAGGCACTCACCCGGTCAGGAGAATGGGAAGGCATAGTAGTGGCCCAGGGATGCAACGCCACCAACCGTCATTACGATGTGTGGAAACGCCATGTTGACTCGCCCTTTCTATACTGGTTTAACGGCCCCATAAAGGATGACGCCATGGCAGTCCGCTTCATGAAGACCGAACTATGGCGCCTTATCGACACCCTGAATCGACAGTACAGGGTTTCGATCACTGATGATATGATTGCCGCGGCCATCCGCGAATCGAATGAATTAAAAAAGAGACTCCAGAAGTTATCGGCCCTGAGGAGCGAGAAAGACATCTCCAACCGCGAATACCTTGGAATAATGATTAAGAGCATGACTCTGCCCAAGGAAGAAGCCGCTGCAGAAATAGACGCCCTGATCGGCAAGGCTGAAAAGAGCGGGCCATTTCCTGAAAACAAGATGAAAGTGCTGCTGACCGGCTCAGACGTGACCTACCCGGAACTCATGGACCAGATCGACGAATCGGGCTTCAGGGTTGTCCGCGACGATCTCTCGGTGGGGGAACGGTATTTTGCCACCCTGATACCCGAGGACGGGAACCCTGTCGATGCCCTGGCGCGGTACTATCTCACCATTCCGAAGCCGGCCACCAGGGTCGGAATGCGTAAGAGGATCGACTTCATTGAAAAGTCCCTGGCCGAATCAGGCCTGGACACGGTCATATCCCAGAACATCAAGTTCTGCGAGCCATACGCTTACGATTCGGTCCTCGTGAACGGCGAGCTGAAGGATAAGGGAATCCGCGTCCTCCACCTTGAGCGCGAATTTACCCCGGGCCCGGACCATCAGCTTATGAACCGGCTCGCGGCATTTTCAGAGATGTTATAAAAGGTACTAATCATGAACCAGAATACCACAGCCCCGGCTTCCCTGGAAGCACCCCAGATCAGGATCGAAACGGTCCCCCACGCAAAAGACCTCAAGTGGTCAATGCTATGGTACTTCCTGGTCGGCCAGATATACTCCATACTCCCCTGGAAGAAGACCGCGTGGACCTGCGCCGGCTTCCCGGTGGAACTCCTGTGGGGGTTCGATATATTTCCCCTGCACCCGGAAAACATGGCCACCGTGGCCGCGGCACAGAAGCAGTCCCAGCGCCTTATCGAGCACGCGGAGGGCATGGGATACTCCCGGGACCTCTGTTCCTACTGCAAGACCAATTTCGGGGCCGTGGACACAGGGATCAAAACAACCCTGGGCGGCATAGCGAAGCCCGACATCATCACCTGCACCAACACCATCTGCGACACCCACTGGAAGTGGTTCCAGATACAGGCCGAGAAGCTCAAGGTGCCGATATTCGTCTTCGATTGCCCTAAGATCGTGAGCGGTACTGACGAGCGTACCATCGAGGGCTACACCAATTACATGGTGGAGCAGTTTTACGATTTCTTTGAATTCGTAAAGAAACACACCGGCAAGGAACTCAATATTAAACGCCTGAACAAGGCCTGCGAGGACTCGGAGCGCATGAGCGTGCTATGGCGGGACATCTACGAATACCGGAAGAGCGTTCCCAGCCCCTACAGCTCCGCGGAAACCTCGGCGTCATTCTTTCCCCTGGTTGTGTTGCCCGGGAAAAAAGTAGGCATGAAATTTTTTGAGAAAATAAAAAAGGACCTCAAACAGCGGGTCGAACGCGGCCAGGGCACCCTTTCAGGCGGCGCCCCGGAGAAATACCGTCTCCTCTTCGAGGGCATACCCTTCTGGTACAAAATGCGGTTCATGTACGACCTGGCAAAATACAACGCCGTGGTAACCTACGAGCCGTACACCTTCTCTTTCGCGCCGCCCAAGCCGGTGGGCAAGGACTATACCGAGACCCTCCGTGACGTCGCACGCATCATGATGGATCTCCCCTACTCCTACAACCTGGAAAAGCGCATACAGTACTTCGAAAAGGCCGTGCTCGATTACAAAATTGACGGCGTCATCCTCCACGAGAACCTGTCGTGCCGCCCGTCGAGCACCGGCATGATAGACCTGAAGAACGCCATCCAGGAGGACCTGAACGTGCCGGTACTCATCATCCAGTGCGACATGAACGATCCCCGCGCCTTTTCCGATGCGCAGATGAAAACGCGCATCGAAAGCTTCATTGAGGTGATGGAAAGAAACAGGAAGGGATAAGAAAGATTCCGCAATCACCTCAACATAGTCCATAACTGGAATCCATATTACATCGATAATCCAATGTCCCTGTTATACATCGCATCAATGACTTCCCGATACTGTTCATTGACGATGCGGCGCTTAAGCTTCATCGTCGGGGTGAGCTCCCCGCTTTCTATCGTGAAGGGTGTCGCGAGGAGCGTGTAGTATTTGATCTGCTCGTACCTGGCCAGGGTGGCATTCACCGCCTGAATTTCCCTGTCAATGGCGGCCTTTACTTCATCATGATCAATCAGTTCCGAGGGATCGGTATAGGGAATCTTTTTACTTCTGGCGAAATATTTCAGCCTTTCTAAATCGGGCACTATAAGGGCTGCCAGGTATTTGCGCCCGTCGCCTACCAGGCATGCCTGCTCTATGTAGGGCCGCTGGGTCAGGGAGACCTCTATGGGGTGCGGCGCGACGTTCTTCCCGCCCGATGTCACAAAGAGTTCCTTCTTGCGATCGGTAATTGTCAGAAAACCGTCTTTATCAATAAAGCCAATATCGCCGGTTTTAAAATACCCATCTTCGGTGAAGGATTCCCTGGTTTCATCGGGTTTCTTCCAGTATTCCTTGAACACCTGCGGGCCCCTGACCAGGATTTCGCCGTCGGGCGCTATTATTTCCTCGGTCTCCTGCATGGCCCGCCCGACGGTTCCCGGCTTCACCATCATGCGGTAGAGTATCGCGTAATAACAGATCAGCAGTTTAAGTGAAGAGATCGGGTTAAGAAAAGGCGACTCGCCGCGGGACTGCCGGACAATCATCACGTCAACAGTCAGCTCCATCAGCCAGGCATTGAATCTTTTTCTTAATTTACCCGGGGTCTTCTTGAAGATAAGATCAGGGGTATTCATGTTGATGACCGGGCTGGTTTCCGTGAGTCCGTACCCTTCCATGAGCTGGACCCCCAGGGCCCGGAAAAAGGTGCATACGTCCTTGTTGAGCTTTCCTCCGCCTGACACGGCCATGACGAACCGGTCCATGCCGATCTCTTTTTTCAGCCGGTTGAACACAAGGATATTCGCGAGGACGAAGAACAGCATGCTGTGGGGACCCATGGGCCTCCCCTTGACGAAGCTGTCATTATATACCTTCCCTCTTCCCAGCGCCCAGTTGAATATGATCTGATACGGCTTTTTTGACCTGCTCATTACAGACTGGACCGATTCATAAACCTTTTCGTAAAAACGCGGGATCGAGGTGATCACATTGGGCCTTGTTTCCCTGAGATCCCGGGCCAGGGTCTGGAAATTCTCGGCGAAGACCAGTTCGCCGCCGAGATAGAGACCCACGACATGGTAGTCAGCAGTCCTGCCCAGGACGTGGCACAGCGGGAGGTGGACAAGAGCCTTGAGGTGGGCTTCCTTTTTCAGGGTGAACTGCATCAGTTCGGAAGCCGCGGCCTGTCTCATGTTGACGATCCAGTTTTTCTGGCTCAGCACTACACCCTTCTGCATACCCGTCGTGCCAGAGGTATAGATGATCGACGCGGTGCTGTCGGGGCTGACTTCCATTATCTGTTTCTCGACATTGTCCCGGTTTTTTTTCTTTTTCCCCAGGGACACCAGGTCCGGGAAGTATAACAGGCCGTCTTTCTTTTTGTCTACCCTTGGCCGCATGACTATGACATGGGGCGGCTTTTTACCCGCAGGTTTATTCCTGACCATCGCAGCCTTTTCCCGGTCAGCGGCAAAAACGACTTTTGCACCGCTGTCCCTGATCATATAGGCCAGTTCTTCACGGGATACCGTGGGATATATGGGAACTTCGATGGCCCCCGCGGCCTGTATGGCCTGGTCCACGATAATCCAGTGGGGTATGCTTTCGGAAAAGATCATGACCCGGTCGCCGGGCTTCACTCCCAGGGCGGTCAGGCCTGCGGCCATATAGAGTACCTGCTCCCTGGCTTCCTTCCAGGACATGCATATCATCCTGTCGGCGGGGCTGCCGTCCATGTTATATCTTCCGGTAAGAAATGCATGCCTCTCACCATAGTGAAGCGCCCTGGAATGAAATAATCCGCACAGGGTATCAGTCCTGTAATCCATGGAAAAACTCCTCGTCATAGAATATGATCAAAACACTGATCATTAAGCTCTCTTCGGCGGCACGAAGACTTTCCTCAGGCCGGTTTTATATACATGAAGAGCCTCCTGCGGGCACTGTGACGCGCACACGCCGCAGCCGATGCATTTATTCTCGGTTATCGATGCAATGCCTTCAGTGATGGCGATGGCCTCCATCGGACATTTCTCTTCGCACAGACCGCAGCCGGTACAGGCGTCCATGTCGACGGCCGCCATGAAGGCCGACAGGTTATGAAGCGGCGACGCGCCCTTGTAATATATCTGGAAGGTGCCGCAGCAGCACTTGCAGCAGTTGCAGATCGCCTCCTCCTCCCGTTCAGGATCAAGGTTCACGTGGATGGCCTTGTGCACCAGTCCGGCCTTTGCTGATTCGCGGAGCACGCGACGGGCATCGTACTTTGATATGGGCCGGGCAAAGTTATGCTCCATGGCGAACTGTGCGATTTTCCCGAACATCAGGCAGTTGTTTTTCTCCTTCGTTACCCTGCACGGCTCGCCCAGGAGCTCCTTTTCGTGGCGGCAATAGCACGTGGTCACCGCGATGGTATCGAACTTGTCCACGATCCTGTTTACTTCCTCCGTGGGAAGCACGGCGTCTTTGTTGCGGTCAATAGCGGCGTCAATGGGAACAACCCTGGCAACAGGAGGAAACGCGCGGGTCGCCGCGATGATCTGGTCGTAATTATTCTGCACCATCCCGGCAAGCTCGTTGAACAGCCTGTCGAAAAGCTGTGCCTGTCTTTTTTCTTTTTCGCCGGTGCCGCCCCGCATCATGGTGAATTCAAAGAGTCCCGGGAAGGGCCCCATGAGGCGGTACACCATGGTGCCGCTCCCCTTGCTCCGGGTACCGGTTATAACGCCGCTGTCCATGAGGCTTCCCAGCATTGCATCAAGTTCATCTCCCTCCATCCCCGATCCGGCCCTGACCTGGTCACGGTTCATGGATCCGGAAAAAACAGGAACAAAGAGCGCCTGCTCCTCGGTGAGGATGGTCTTGATGAGTTCCATGATGGCATCCGTCAGGGGCATCGGCAGCGTCCCCGCCCTGATTATCGCCTGTGCTGCATTGAGCCATATTTGTTCTGACATCGACGTTCTCCATGTATGATTCGATTACGAGGTCAGATTCTAACATGTTTAACAGATCCTGTCGTTCATAATTATAACATAGAACTAAAAAACCGGAATACATTTTATGATTTTCTGGCAGCGGAATTGATACTATCAATGGTTTGCGTATATATATCTGGTAAAGTTTGATTTTGACATGATTTTTAAAACAATAGGGAGTGGCATATCCATTATCGTGGTATCATTTTAAGGAGAAGCTCTTTCATGCGGGCCATGGATTCAGTCTGGAGTTTCCGCATGCGAGGCATGGTTAACAGTTCGAACGGTTTGAAAACAGGATGGAATCGATACGAAAGAAGCCGCGTAAATTCGGTGCCCCCATCTTTTGAAATGAACGTGTATTCGATGCAGCTTTTCGCGCCACGGATTTTTCCTTCCAACCGGAGCGTGCGGGGCCGGATACAGCGTGTGCAGGTCCAATCGAACCATCGTTTCTGTCCTGCGAAGGAGACCAGTTCACGTATAGTATCGTTGAGCTGCATGGGGCGGTCAAGGACGCCCTTGACGCCCAGGGACTGGGGATGCCACGCTGTCCAGTGTCCGGCCATCGTGGCAACGTCAAACACGGCTTCCAGGGAGCGTTCGACGAATATCGTATTTTTACATAATGGCATGGTCCATACCTTTATTGAATCTGTGTGACCCTGATCTCGGGAAAATGTCAAGGGTAATGTGAAAAATACCGGCATGGCTGCTGCGCATCACGATATGACAATCACCTTACTTTTTGCATTCCCCAGTTGTGACCCCATGATTTTAATGACGGAGGCGGGATTCATGCGGTGCAGAAGCCATATTATTTTGGTGTAAAGATGACGACTGTGAATACCATGGTGCGATCGACAACGTGCAGCATGATCCTGGCGCATTGGCCTGAAATATTATTTCCAAATTTCATTGAAGAACGAAGGACCCGACGATGATATGTTGTTGACAGACTCGAGTTGTCATCGCAATATATCAGGTGGATGAATAAAAAATATATAAAGCCGGAACGTTTGATCAATTGATTGATGCTCCGGAAAAAGGAAGTATTACCATGAAAATCGTGCAACTGCTACTGGCATGTAGTATCTTCGTTATTGCGTTCCTGGCGGCATTTTCGTCAGGTTCTCCCTGGCTTTACTTCACAACCGGTAACCCCCTGCATGTATCAGCGGTTATCTGCGGCGGCATCATCGCCGCCTGCTTTGTCCTGGCGTGGATCACCGGAGACTACTCACAGACCGACAGGCTCTGGAGCATAACCCCGGTGTCTATACACCTGGTATTTCGCAGCCCGGGGCCACTTTGACATGCCGCCTGGTACTGATGGCGGGCCTTGCGACGATCTGGGGAGCGCGGCTCAGCTTCAATTTCGCCCGTAAGGGCGGATACACCGCCGAAGAGGACTACCGGTGGATCTACCTCAAAAATAAAATCACCAATCCTGCCGCGTGGCAGGCCTTCAATCTTTCCTTCATTGCAGGGTACCAGCATATCCAGGTGCTTCTCATAACCCTGCCGGCCTGTGCGGTACTCCTGGAAGGGTCTGAACATCCGGGGCTGACGGATCTTTTCCTCGCCCTCCTGTTCCTGTCCCTGCTCGCCGTTGAGACTGTCGCGGACGAGCAGATGTGGCGCTTCCAGCAGGAGAAAAAGAGAAGAACCGCCGCCGGAGAACCCCTCGACGGCGATTTCAAAAATGGCTTCATAACAACAGGCCTCTATTCAATTTCGCGCCATCCCAACTATTTTGCAGAGATATCCATGTGGTGGATCTTCTATCTGTATGTACCCGCTGCCACCGGGGCATGGCTCCACTGGACCATAGCCGGGGCAGTCACGCTCACGATCCTGTTCCAGGGCTCGGTCTGGTTCACAGAATCGATCAGCGCCGGAAAGTATTCCGGTTACGCTGATTACCGCCGCAGAGTATCGCGGCTCGTTCCCTGGCTTGCCGGTTCTGCAAAGAAGTGATAATCAGGGCCGGCGTCCGGCCGCAGGCACTTCATTAGACAGAAGCGCCTTCCGGCGATCCTTCAATCAACGACAAGGAGATTATAATGACACATAACGGATATGCGGGTGCAATTCTACGCGTTAATCTTTCTTCCGGAGCAGTAACAACCAGTCCTACCGCGGAATATGCCGATCGCTTTCTCGGGGGCCGCGGACTGGCGGCGAAAATATACTGGGAAGAGGTGCCACCGGAAACAGGGGCTCTTGACCCGGAAAACCGGCTCATTGTGGCACTGGGCCCCATGGCCGGCGTGCATTCCATCGGCGCCTCGCGCTGGGGAATATTCGCTAAATCCCCCTTTCCCTCGCCGGAGCAATTCTGCTACGGCAACCTTGGCGGTGCCTTCGGCGCCGAGCTCAAGTTCGCCGGGTATGACGCGATTGTGCTGGAGGGCCGCGCTGAACGTCCGGTCATCCTTTCAATACAGGACAGCACGGTTGAACTGGTTGATGCAGCCGAGTTCCGGGGACGGGGAGCAATCGAAACGAGGACAATGATCCAGCAGCGTATGGGAGCACGTGTAAAAGTGGCTGCCATAGGCCCGGCAGGAGAGAACCTGGTTTCCACGGCAATTGTGCTGGCTGACGGGGACGCGAGCTGTTCAGGCGGTATGGGAGCAGTCATGGGCTCGAAAAACCTCAAGGCCATCGCGGTGCGCGGCAGCAGGCGGAGCGCAGCCATAGCAAGTCCCGGCCGGCTTCGTGAGATCGCCGACATGGTCAGGAGCATCAGGCGGGGCAACACCAAGGTATGGGGCCTCGACTTCATGGCACACGGTCCAAAGACAAAAAGGATGCCGTGCTACGGGTGCATGGCACACTGCCTGCGGGTGAGCTACCGGGCGGATGACGGTGAGCACGGCAAATTCATGTGCCAGTCGCGGTTTTTTTATTTCGTCCACGCCCTCATGCATTACCGCGCAGAGAACGACGTGCCCTTCAAGGCGAACAAGCTTTGCGACGACCGGGGCCTCGACACCTGGGAGCTCCAGAAGCTGCTGGACTGGCTCCTTGCCTGCAACGGCGCCGGCGTCCTGACCGAGGAAAACACGGGCATACCCTTCTCCAGGCTGGGAAGCCTCGAATTCATAACTGTCCTCGCGGACATGGTTGCCTTCCGGCGTGGAATCGGTGATACCCTTGCCCTCGGCCGCGACAGGGCCGCCGCCGCGATTGGCGGTACTGCGGCATTGCTGGTGAGGCACAATGATCCGTACGAGCCCCGTCTGTACCTTGCCAACGCCCTGGTTTTCCCCTTCGAACCGCGTGAACCGATCCAGCAGATACATGAAGTGGGACTCACCATGGCGCAATGGGTAAGCTGGGTAAAGGGCACGGCCGGTTCGCACATATCCACCGATGTGCTGCGCGGAATAGCTAAAAAATTCTGGGGCGGCGAAGAAGCAATGGACCAGACCACTTTTGAGGGAAAGGCCCTGGCTGCCAAGAGGATACAGGACCGGCAGTACGCCAAGGAGTCCCTCATGCTGTGCGACTGGATGTACCCGGTACTGGACAAGCCTGTGGCTGATGACCATGTGGGTGACCCATTAGTGGAAAGCGCTATCTTTTCAGCAGTCACGGGGATCAACGCTGACGAGGAGTCCCTTAACCGATACGGTGAACGTGTATTCAACCTCCAGCGCGCCATTCTCCTGCGCGAAGGCCGGAAGGCACGGGAGGAGGACTATCTTCCCGCGCAATGGCATGATGAACCGCTTGCGGGGCATGTCGCAGATCCGGACCTGACCGCACCCGGGCCTGACGGCATCGTAGTTTCGCGGCGTAATGCCGTTGTCGGGCGGGTTGAATTCGGGAAAATGCTTGAGGAATATTATCTTCTACGGGGATGGGACCCGGCCACGGGACTCCAGAAAAGTGAAATTCTCGATGAACTTGGACTTCAGGAAGTGGCGAAGGATCTGGATAAGCGGGGTCTCCTGGCAGGTTAGTATAAACTATCCGGTGCATTAATTGCAATACACCGGATAATCCGGTTAATCCTTCTTGAGCAATTCTCCAAAGGGGATAGCAATGATATCGCCGATTATGTAGGTTAAAAACACGATAGCGTAGAGAATCGCATAGAGGGGAAGTTCGCCCATAATCGCATTCGGAATGACCACAGCCGCGATCCAGATGATTTTATACACCATTTGAAGCATGAGCACCGGAACGAATTTCATCGGCCGGGATATGCCCATGGCCGTCAGCACGCCAAAGGCCAGAAGCGCGCTTCCCATGTAACCGTATACGAACTTATCCTGGACCGGAAAAGGCATGAGGGACCGGATTGCGTTCTGGCTTAATTCCGGAAAAAAAAGAACGATAAGCCCGCAGATTCCTGCACCAAGGGCTGTGTACCAGTACATGAAGACTAATAATTTCTTTTTGTTGATCATTGTTCAAGACTCCTGGATTTTTACTAAATATACTAGTCCTGACGCGTCATGTCTATTACAATTTATTTTAACATGTGAATTTTTAATTAATAGATTACCTCCACTCTCTTACGCTGGGAATAAGAGGCGGAACCTGCTTATGCATGTCGTACAGTCTTACGGAAAATTTCACACGAGCAGACTTTCCCGGCCGTTCTTTTTAAATCCTTCCCTGATCTCAATAAATTTTTCCCGCGTCATAAGATTGTACGTGTTTCCGCCGCGCTCCCGGTAATAAATGTGCATATCCGGGTTCTTCTCGATGTTGAAATAGTCCTTCTTATAAGGCTTCACCATGATTTTCTGCGTGTCAGTGACGGGAAAGCTGTCGATGACCCGTATGTAATCAGGCATCCACTTGGGATCCATCCCCCCTTCTTTCTGCTGTCGAGTCAGCCACGCAAAGGTCTCGTCGGGACTGAAGGCGCAGTTCCTCTTCATCTGGACGGTTATCATGACATGTTCGTCCGCCACCTGACAGGGAGCACCATATGCCACGGCTATATCCACGCCGGGAATGGCCTGCGCGTAATGGAGCACGTTCTCCGCGGAAAAATTCTCGCCGTCCTTGCGGATCCAGTCGTCGGTGCGGCCGTTAAAGTACAGATAGCGTTTACCGTTTATGACGCGGACATGGCCGAGGTCCCCGGAATGGTACATGCCGTTGCGGAATTTCTGGCTCGTGGCGCCTTTATTGTCGAAATAACCGTCGAACCTGAGATTGTCCGTTCCCACCTTGCGGCAGATCTCGCCGACCGCTTCGTCGTAGTTTGTTAGTTTTCCGTTTGCATCGGCCACGCCCGGCTTGCACACGTTCCCCTCTTCATTGAGTATCATCACGTCTTTAGGTGCCATCCCCACGCTTTCAATCGGGTCACCTGGCCTGTTTGCCGTGGTTATGACCGCCTCGGTGGAGCCGTAGATCTCGAAAATATGCTCCATGCCGAGATAGCGCATCAGGTTCCTGCGGTCTGTGATAGAGGCCCCGTTGCCATAGGCAACACGGAACCTGTTCTTCGGATTATTGGCCAGGGCTTTCACTATCTCATCTCCGCTTCCGTACTTCTTCTCGAGGGCGTCAATGATATAGTGAAGGGGCTGACCCACGTAGTTGAGGAAGGTCACGCCATGTTCCAGCATGTCTTTTTCAAATGCGCTGGCGCTGAACTTTCGTTTAAGCACAAAACTGCCGCCGGCGATGAGCTGGGGCAGGATGCCTATGTACCAGGCGTTTGAATGAAAGAGGGGCATCGAAATGTAGCCCCGGTCCTTCCTGGTGAGCCTGACCGCGTTCTGGACGACGAACCCGGCACCCACCAGCTTGATATGGGTGCAGGGAACGCCTTTGGGAAGTCCCGTGGTGCCTGATGTGTAAATGACGATTACCGGGCTGAAGTTGTCGACAGGCACGCGGTAAAACGACGGCACCTTCGCTTCCGATTTCGACAGTGCGTCTGCCAGGCTCTGGTATCCTGCCTTCTTCACTTCATCTTCCGGTCCGGCGCAGAAAATGTCATCGGCCCTGATCACGGTTATATTCCCGGCCACCTTCCTGACTTCTTCGGCAGAACTTATATTTACTATAAGGAATGATATCTTTGCCTGGTCTATAACTTTCGCCAGAGTATCTCCGCGAAAGCCGGTATTGATGGCGAAGAGCACCGAGTTACTCAGGCCCGCGGCAAAGGAGGCGAAGACGTATTCCGGCGTGTTTTCCATGTAAATGCCCAGTGACAGCCTGTCATTCGTTCCGAGCTTTCCGGCATTAATCAGATTTTTTCTTTCAGACAGGAAAAAATTGGCATATATACATGATTGTTTATATACCTCCCCATATGTGTATTCTCTACCCTCGAATATAAATAGCACCCGGTTTCTCCGGGGCCGCATCCACCACATCGTCAGTTTTATCATGGTGCGAAAATTAACAAACCATGCAAATCGCCGGATAATTGTTTTAAGATTCATGGACTTCCTCTTTATCTCAATATAATAACTATATGCCGCGGATAAGCAACGATGGACCATGCCGGTAAAGCCATAGATCCAAAATAATAGTAATGCATCAATTATAAAATAGCAGAGAATTAATCTTATCAAAATCAATCTGAATTGGAATTGAGAGGTGATTCTTTCCGAAAGTGAAAATGGATGTATTACGAATGTCCGCTATTCTGTCAGCAAGGGTTTTAAACCCCTGCCAACAGAACAGCATTTACATGCTCGTCGTGACAGGGGGTGTACCCTGTACAGTGGATGCCGGGACAACCTGCTTTAACCTGGTATAGGCCGCAGCAAAGGTTATCATTGTCACGGGAATGGCCACAAGGAGACCCATGAACAGAAGAAGGACGCCGGCGATTATCATCAATCCGATGACCAGGGCCAGGAGGAACAGTTTACCGGTGAACCCCCGTGTTATCCGCGCGCTTTCCCTGAATGCATTCATCACATCCATACCGTCAATGATGAGATACGTAACCATGGAAAACCGAAGCAATACAATAATGAGGGCAACAAAGGTGACCGATGAAACGACAATTGTAATGTAGGGGAAAAGATTTGCGATACCGCCATTTATGGCGACATCAATCCCGAATCCGATCGCTGCCGGCAGAAAGGCGCCAACGACAATGAGGAGAAAGAGCCAGTACGCCCCCAGGAAGCTCCCGAACTGGTTGAATCCTTTGAAAAGATCCTCGATCCGCCCCTCCCCGCCTCTCGCCACTTTCAGCGCAAATATCGAGAGACCGGCCGACAGTATGGGAGTAACTACAAGATTGACAGCAACATTAACCACCGGTATGACTCCGCCGATTGAAGTAATCATACCATAGATAACGATCAGGCCGATAGCCGTTCCGGCATTTTTTTTGAAGCCGCCCCAGCCATCCCTGACGCTGTCGCCGATCTTCAATTGTGTAATCATAACACCTCCGGAAGCTTGATATGTCGTTCAATAATGAGCTGTTAGACGCAATTTGTAAATCAGTTTTTAATGCTGCCGCCGGCAACAGGTTAAAACGTTTATTTTTTTCGTGTAGTGCCAACGGCAATGTAAACAACAATAAACACAAAAACAATAACGGCCAGGACCGCCGTCATGTGGGGAACCACCCATCGTGGTGTGCCGGGGTAAATGTGAAACCGATAGATGTATCCGATAAAACCCCCGGTGACAACCATGCCCAATAATGCTATAATTATTCTCACATGCTTGTACCGATCAGATCGTCATATGACTCAATGATTTCGTTCGCCCTGCAGCTACCGATACATCGATAGATATATGGTTGTTTAACCACACCGCACCATTAGTGCCATCAATTATAAAATATACAAAATAGTGGCGGGAGAAAAAAGTGTTTGGGGGAAAATAATTAATTATAAAGCCCCTGGATTCTCCAGGGGCTTCCTTCGCGCCAGGCAAGGATCGAACTTGCGACCAACGGCTTAGAAGGCCGTTGCTCTATCCACTGAGCTACTGGCGCATTGTTTCACTTTCGGGGTGAGAGGATTCGAACCTCCGACTTCCTGCTCCCAAAGCAGGCGCTCTAACCGGGCTGAGCTACACCCCGAGGGGAATCAACCTATAAACATCATCTGTTTGTGTCAATATTTTTTCCGGTGCACCTGGATGCATCCGGTGAGCTTCCCGGTCAGTGATTACGACCGGGATCCTCCTGCTCGTGGCGTGACAATCGACGAGAGATCATGAATCCTTGCTGCCGGAACGGTGAGACTTCTGGACAAAGTTTTCAATATCGCCGTGCATGTTTTCCACCCTGGCAACAATGGACTTGGTGGAATCCGTGATCTGAATTATCTGGTGCGTGTTGTGCTGCGACAGCTCGTTGATGGAGCCGACGGTCTTCGATATTTCTTCGATTGCAAGTTTCTGTTCGTTCATCGCGTTGGTAATCTGCTCCGAGCGTATCTTGACCTTTTCGGCGTTCTCGTTTACCGTCTGGTTTGCGACGGTTTGCTGGCTCATATTCTGCGAGATGACCGTTATCTTCTCCACGATCTTTTCGATCTCGCTTATGATGTAGTTGATCTTCTCCACGGCGGCGCCCACGTTCTGGTTCCCCTTGGCGATCTCGCTTTCATTGGTCCTGATGAGGGTGTCTATGCTCTTGATGGATGACGCGGTCTGGTCTGCCAGCTTTGATATCTCGTCGGCGACGACGGCGAAGCCGCGGCCCGCGTCGCCGGCCCGGGCAGCCTCGATGGCCGCGTTAAGGCTCAGCAAATTGATCTTGTCCGATATGTCGTTGATGATCTGGATGATGCCGGTCATTTCCTGCGAACTTTTGCTGATATTGCCCATGCTTTCGTTCATCACCCTGAGGGACTGTTCACCGGACTTGGCATTTACCGAAATCTGGTCGATCATGGTGAGGGCCTCCTCTACCAGGGCGTTCATGGTGACGATGATCTCCGACAGGTTCTCCATCGTGCCCAGCAGAAGTTCCAGATTATCGTACTGCTCATCCGCGTTATTCTTTACGTTGTCCACGCCTGCCGTGATCTCCTCGATTGAAGCGGTGACCTCCTCTGTCGCGGCTGCCTGCTCCTGGCTGTGCTTGTTAAAGTCCGATATGGTGGCGGAAAGAGACTCGATGTCCACGACGAGGGATCCTGAACCGGTATCCAGCACTTCCCGGATAAACCGGTTCTGCTCAAGGTTCTTTTCTGCCTCCGCCGTTGCGTGCGACTCCGCCCGCTCCACTTCATGGGCCATGTCGAAAAACTTCGTGAACACGGCGCTCATGCAGAATACGATCATGGCAGTGATACCCACGGTAAAGCGCGAATGGTTGCTCCATGGAGTTAAATCGTAATACACGCGGGTGTAGACAAACATGATATCGACAAAGGCGCCGTGAATTGCTATGATGAAGCCGATAAAGGGCGGCAGCACATAGGCGAAGCGGCGGTGTTTTACCATCTCGAAGATAAAGCAGACGGTTCCGTACAGTATCATAACCCCGATGATGGCGTCCCGGGCCTGGTACAGGGGGCCTTCAATGCCGCGTCCATAGTCAGCCTGGATGGTATCCCAACCGGCTTTGTGGTTCGCCTGGGAAATGTAGAGATCCGGCGTCACAAAGGCCGCAACAGTAATCAGCATGGCTATGCCCAGGCCGGCATAGCCTAAGTAGCGGTTGACTCTCTGCCATTCCGGCGTCAGCTCAGTCAGGCTTTGTACCAGTAGCGGTATGGCGAAGATGAAATAAGCGCCGGACAATTGCTCGATCCGATGAAACTGCATCCCGATGGAGGCGTCAAGGCGCCACATGCCAACCGACAGAATCATTGCCTCGGAAAAGACGAAGATAAATCCCAGGAAAAAGAGTATCAGCATGGCTAGATGGAGCGCCTGCTTCGAGCGGAGATACATATAGGTGAAAAGAAGCCATCCCAGAAAAAGCATACCTGAAAAAGCGACGGGTATGAACAACTGTGATAACTCAATGAGCACCTTGAATTCCGGCATAAGAGTCTCTCCACCAAAGAATGACAACATGTTAATTATTAGGGTATAATTTGAAAAAGTAAAGTAAAATATAATAAAAAAAGGCCGGATTTGACCGGCCTTTGTAGTTCACGTGGGAAATCTGTTTATTACTTGCTGAATTTCGGAATCTGTTCCTTCATCTTTTGCAATGATACGAAAGGCATCTTCACTACTGTCATGTTGACGAGGCCCGACGGAAGGCTTCCGCCCGGATCCGCAAGATTCTGATAGGTGACTTTTGTCTGGTTTTTACCCACCGCTTCGAACATCCATACGCCGACCATCTTGGGCATACGTACGATCCCTTTTCTCTGCGGAACTGAATCGAGCTGTATTCCCTGGAAAGAACGGATGATCTTGGTAGGGGTCCGGACAATGTGTGTCTGGATGACAACGTCCCGGTTGGATACGAGGGGAGCCGTAACCACATTATACTGTATCGGATTCACCGGATCATTCTTGATGACCTTCGACTCGATGGTGTCGCACATCCAGTTCACCTGGTTCGGAACATCGCTGATGATCTTGTCAATCACCGCCATAGGAGCGTCCATGACCGTAACGCCGAGAAACTCCTTGAAATCGATTCCATCTACTTCACGGACGAACACCTGGATGCCGTCTTTATTTTTTTTCTGTACCCAGGGATGATCCTTTTTTACCACTTGTTTATTCGCGTCCTTGGGTTTCTCATCTTTTGCCGCTGCAAAGAATGGTATCAACGCTACAAGCGCGCATGCCGTTATAATGGCCGTCAGTTTATGCTGAAACTTCATCGCCTTCCTCCTTATTTATTTTTTATTTAGCACCCTCCAGCATTTGCTTTGGGATGACTTGCATATTGATGAAATGATAGTATCGATAAACACGAGACAGAGCCCGGACACAGGCATTTATTTGTTTTGATTAAGAATAATTTATAGTAAATATTATGTCAAAGTAAAAAACTATTGGTCTTCAACCAATCAAAATTTTTTTGTACTTGTTAAATTGGACCCGGGACCAACTGCACATTTGATTGATATCTGTTTACTATGACCGGGCGAATAATTTGATGAATATCGATTTAAATCTTAAATTCTTGACTTTAATGACAGATAATGTTATTTCACCCGTACCGGCAGATATTATTTTGAGGCGAAAACGTTATGGAACAGGTAAGATGCAAGGCATGCGGTTTTATCATCGATGAAAAGAAACTCGGGGATAAATGCCCGGCATGCGGTGTGCCGCGGTCGGCATTTGAACCCCACCGTGAAAACATCTCCCCGAGAAGAAAGATGATCCTGGGCATGAACCTGCATCCAATCGCGGTCCACTTCCCCCAGGCCTTTGCTGCGATCATCCCGCCCTTCATTCTTCTGGGGGTGGCGGTCAATCCTACGCTGGGACATGACCTGCTTATTACCGTCAGGATCGCGTCACTGCTCATGCCTCTCAGCGTGGCAGCGGCCTTCCTCTGCGGACTCATCGACGGGAAGACACGGTTTAAACGACTCACTACGCCGTATCTGGTAAGAAAAATTTCTGCAGCCTCATTACTGCTGGTCCTGTCCACGGCCATGGGCATAATCGCGCTGGTATATGGAACAGAGTATCCCGGCAGGTTGTTCCTGTTATTCCTCTCGCTGGGCTGCATCGCCTGCGAGATATTTCTTGCTGAAATAGGCAAGAACCTCATGAACGCCAAACTGCCGGGTTAATCAGTATCAATCAATCGGCAGAGCATGGCAACATGGCACATGCTATGGTATCGCGATGGACTTACAGACAAGCAGTTAGCTGCCTCATGTCGTGTGAAATTTTTCAATGGCACTATTTTATTATTGATTCATGGGCAATAATAATATAGCGTTGCCGGGCGAGGAAAATAATATGAAGAAAAGAATTATTACTATTGCAGTGTTTTCGATGATTCTGGTTTTTTTGAATAGTATTGGTCTCCTGGCCGGAGAGAAGGCCGCAGCCGAAGCGGCGCCGGATATTTCTGTATTATGGGTGCTTCCCTTCATCGGGATACTGCTCTGTATAGCCATTATTCCTCTTATCAATGCCCACTTCTGGGAAAAGAATCTCTGGTGGATTTCCCTGGGGGTATTCTGCGTCCCCATGAGTATCATCTTCACGGTTTTCATGGGAGATCAGCTCAGGACCCTGTCATTTGAGAAGGCCCTGGACTATGTTTCATTTATCATACTCCTGGCGTCACTCTTCGTTATTTCGGGTGGCATCCTTATCAAGGGAAGCCTCTCTGGAACGCCAAAGGTCAACACTATCTTCCTTCTCATTGGAAGCGTCATCGCCAGTTTCATCGGAACAACGGGCGCGTCGATGCTTCTTGTGCGCCCCCTCATCAGGGCAAACAAAGATCGAAAAAATAAAGCCCATGTAATAATATTCTTCATATTCATTGTCAGCAACATCGGCGGATCTCTCACGCCGCTGGGCGACCCTCCCCTCTTCCTGGGGTACCTCCAGGGGGTCCCCTTCGAGTGGACCTTCAGGCTTATTCCGCAGTGGGCCGTTGCCTGTACAATAGTGCTGACAGTTTTCTTCATCATGGACACCATCCTCTACCGGAAGGAATTTCCCGCAAAGGCAGGTATTGCCAGTGCAGGCAATGGCACGGATACTATATTACTTGTGAAGAGAGACATCTCCGCGGCAATCGACATGCTTGATATTAAGAATCTTATTGTTGAGAAAAAAGTGAGCGTCGCACTGTTGAAAAACATCCGGGGCATGCTGGCGCGCGCCCTCCAGAGGCTTGAAGGCTTCTCCGGAAATTCTCCGGCAGCGGGAGGTGAAAAATTCGGGATTGACGGTAAAATCAATCTTGCCCTCATTGCAGGGGTCGTGGTTATCGTTTTCCTTCAGGGACTGCTGGTCAAAAAAGTGTCCTGGTGGCCCCGCTTCGGTTTCCAAGAAGTCGGTATGGCCATTCTCCTGGGTGTGTCACTAATCCTGACGCCGTACAAGAGCGAGCTCCGCCAGTCGAACGGTTTTACCTTCGGGCCGATAAAGGAAGTCGCCTTTCTCTTCGCCGGAATATTCGCTGCCATGATCCCGGCCCTCTATATCCTGGAGCACAAGGGAGCCGCCCTGGGTATCACCCAGCCATGGCAGTTTTTCTGGGCCACCGGCGGTCTGTCGTCATTTCTTGACAATGCTCCGACATACCTCACCTTCTTATCGCTGGCGAAGGGGCTCAACCTTTCAAAGGATATCATCCTCAATGACGGCAGCCATGTATCAACCATGGTGCTGACTGCGATATCCTGCGGGGCCGTGTTCATGGGGGCCAACAGCTACATAGGCAACGGACCGAATTTCATGGTAAAGTCCATAGCTGAGGAACAGGGGGTAAAGATGCCGAGCTTCTTCGGTTACATGGTCTATTCAGTTGCAGTACTGATACCGACTTTTATCCTGATAACACTTCTTTTCTTTATCTAAAAAGTAATAAAACGCTAATATTCAAAAGGCACGGTTACACAACCGTGCCTTTTTTATTTTCAACCAACCTATGCCACTTTTACCCGCACCGCGTTTTCCATGAAATCCTTGTAGGGAGCTTCTATCCTGAGAAGGCCATTATGATACTCGGCCCTGGTGTCAGCCGCACGTACGGGACAGCAGAGGGAGAGAGCCAGGGTAAATTCCAGGTCCTCCCGGGGAGCGCTGAGGGTAAAACTGTCGTCCAGCATCTTCAGGTCGATATCCTTCCTGTCAACGCCGGGTATCGATATCTCCAGAACAAGGGTCTTGTTATCTTCGCTGTTATAGGTACACACATCAGGCGATACTTTAATTCTTTCCTTTTCCATGTCGGCACCTCGCATATAATTTCATTGATCTATTCGAATCAATTAATTACTGGAATATACATATAGAAGACGGCAAAGTCAATGTAGTTTTTAAGATATTTATAAAATTCTGAATATCAACAGATTTAAATGATATTAAATGTTCGTCAGTTATTCCCGTGACCGTTTGACCACGACCACCGTGGCGTCATCATCCCGCCGGAATCCTTCAAGGTCCCGGATTATCTCATTCAGGATGATATTCGGCGATTGATCACCGTTTCGTTCCAGTAGCGAAATCAGGCGTTTCTGTCCGAACATGTCTATCTCCGGGGTGCGCTGGCCCCGCACGGACTCGCGGTGCCATGCCTGCACCACCCCGTCCGTATGAAGCAGCATCACGTCGCCCGGCTCAAGCGCAAGCGTATCAGACCGAACCTGGCCGCCGATATCGCCGTACATGCCGATCCACACGCCGTCAGTCTCGTTGGCTGACACGCGGCCCGTAGCGGCATTATAGATCAGTATGTCCTCGTGGAGGCCTGAAAACCGCAGGGTTCCGTCATGGTGCACCGCAATGACCGTCAGCGTCATGTACTTGTCTTCGGCGATTTTTTTTATGTTCTCGTGGAGAACGCCGTTCATGGCCTCGATGAGGCGATGGGGTTCAACGTCAGGATTGTTCCTGAGGAGTGTCCGGATGGCCGTTTGCGCCATCATCATTACCAGTCCCGCAGGGACCCCGTGCCCTGATACGTCGCCTATGACAACCCAGTCGAGGCCGGGACAATTAATGACATCATAATAATCGCCGCCAACCTGGGCTGCAGGTGCGATGTGGACCGCCACATCATAACCGGCGATCAGGGGCCGTCCCGGGAGGAGCGAAGACTGGATTTTCTTGGTCAATTCCATTTCTCCCCACAACTCGTCACGGGCTTCTTTCAGTTGATCGTTTGTCGCGGTCAGCTCCTCCATGGCGGAATTAAGCTCTTCGGTCCTCTGCTCCACCTTCCATTCCAGGTTGTCGGTCAGGTCCTTGTTCTTCTTCACGTACGACCTGAGGGCCTCCGCCAGGAAATTGATGTACTGTGTTATCATGCCGATTTCGTCGCGGGAGATCATCGCCAGGTGGATGCCGAATTTTCCGCTCCGCATGTTTTCGAGGGTGCGGATCGTCAGGTTAAGGCCGCGGCGAATATTGACCGTCGACTCGTAGGCGGTGACAATAATGGAGAGGAGTGACAGTCCCACAATGAAAAACACGTGGAGCCTGGTATTCTGGAAATGTATCAACCCGGCCTGGGAAAGGACAAAGAAATAGCCAAATATGACCGTTGGTATTATTATTATGGACACGAGGATAAGGAGTGTCCTGGTAAAGAGGCTTATGTGCCGGTATGTTCCCGGCTGCAGCTTCACCTCGCTCAGCCGGTCATCGAGAAGAACCCTGGCCAGAAAATTCTCCGTAGTGAAATAAAAGAGAGTATAGTTTGCAGGAACAACAAGTATTATGGCAAGCATGTATTCGATGTCACCGAATATTCCTGTTTTAAGGTAAACATATCCTGCAGCTATGGTCAGGCCCAGGACCCACCGCATGATTATTATGACACCTTCAAAGAGCGGATAATTAAGCAGTCCCATTTTTAAGCGCTGCAGTCTTTCATCTGACATGTCATCTGACGGCTCCCGGTATATTGACAGGAGCAGCGGCGCAAGGCGCAGTATCCTCATCGGCAATCCGAATATCAATACAACCGGAACAGCCAGCACTGCTCCAATGACAATGAGCCTGACGTCCGGTCCGCGATGGGCTCCGCTCAGCACCACGAAATACACGGCGAGGGGCGTGATCATGAGAAAGGCATACGACTCAAGCTTCAGCGTGAGCTGAGTAATAATTGATATGGTTTGTGACATCGGGTATCCCCAGCCGGATGCGGATACGGGCTCCAGCAATGCCCGTTAAGCGGCGATCCGCGGACAATACAAGTCAGCGCTTCGAATTGTGATATAAGAATGTGCGGCAAACGAAAAAGCAATGATTTTTTCCATGTCACGTAAAATCTTTTAAACGAAACCGTCCTGCCGTCTTGACTTTGATTTTTATCATACATATATTAAATTTACAAACCCAACCAGGAGGAGTGCCATGGATTACCGCGATAAAAGCTGGTGGCTGGAGACACTTCCCAGGGATCTCTCGGAAAACCCTTCCCTTGAAACATCGGAGAAGGCGGATGTCGTCATAATTGGCGGCGGATATACCGGTCTTTCTGCAGGGTATCACCTGAAAATGCTGAACCCCAATCTTGACGTATGCATACTGGAAAGCGAGATATGCGGATACGGCGCCAGCGGGCGCAACGGCGGGTTTTCCATGACCCTTTTCGGCCTCACCAAGGGAATTACGAAATTCCGTTTCGGCGACGCCAATGCGAGGGAAGCGCAGATTTATCTGGAACAGGCCGTCGATTACCTGGATGAATTAATCGCGAAAAACAGGCTCATCTGTGATTACGAGCGGACCGGATATCTCCTCGTCGCCACGAGCCCGGCACAGATCAAGCGGCTTGAGCACGACTTCGACATCATTAAGCGGTGGGGCATAAGCGGCGTTGAACGGTGGGAGCGGGACCGTCTCGCCGGGGAATTCAATACGGAATTCTATAAACTTGGTTGGTTTGAGCCGCGCTGCGCGATTCTCAATCCAGCAAAGCTGGCCCGCGAGATGAAACGCATCACGGAGAAAAAAGGCGTGGCCATATACGAAAATTCACCCGCCACCGCCTTTGAGAAAAAAGGGGACGGGAAGTTCCGCGTCATGACCGTTAACGGCGAGGTTGTCTGCGAATACCTGGTCATGGCGACAAACGCCTATTCAGTAATATTTCCCCAGCTGAAGTCGCTGCAAACCCCGGCCTTCACCCACATCGTGCTCACGGAGCCGCTCAGCAAGCAGCAGCTGAAATCAATCGGCTGGAAGTGCCGCGCCGGCGTGGAGGACGCCCGCGACTTCATACATTACTACCGCCTCACGGCGGACAACCGAATCGCCATGGGCGGCGGTGACGTATCGCTTACCTACGGCGCCGGTTTTGACCATGATATCAATGATAAGATATTTAATCATCTTGAGAAGCATATAACCGAGGTCTTTCCCCAGCTGAAGGGCATCGGCATCACCCACCGGTGGGGAGGACCGGTTTCCATAACCCTCGATATGGCCCCTGCCATAGGGTATATCGGTCACGACAAAAAGGCCATCTATTCCCTAGGCTGCATGGGCCACGGTGTGTCCATGACCACACTGAACGGCCTGACCATCGCCGAAATGATTCTTAACAAAAAAACGTCCAGGACAGGCCTGTTCTTCGTGGGACGGAAGACCATACCCTGGCCGCCGGAGCCGATCAAGTTCGGATTATCACAGGCCGTTCGCGGTTACATGAAGCTTGAGGACAAGGTGAAGTATAAATAGAACATCCATATCTGTCAGGGGCAGGTTTAAAATATTTGTCTTCTGAGAGTGTAAGGTTAATGCCCTGCTCTCACAGAAGATATGCTTTCATGCTAAACGCCTGCCAGCCCCTTCCGCGATCTAAACCAGAGCAGCATGGTGAAAACGGCGCTCACGGCCGCGACCGCAACCAGCATTATGAGTATCGGCAGGAGGTCCCGGTCATAGCGCCGGTACATCCATCCCACAAGCTGCTCCTGAAAGATGGGGCCGATGGAACCCATACCGTTGATGATTCCTGCAGCGGACAGGGCGCCCTCCTTTGAGCCTACATCAATGGCACCGACACCTGAGAGGAGTGAGTCCGGCCCGAAGAGCATGAACCCGGCAAAGCCTATTGATATCGTAAAGACCGCAAGGTTTGTCGATCCCATGAAATAGAGGATGAAAAATGACAGGGTCATCAGGGCCAGCATAATGAAGGAAAGCAGGGCCCGTTTACCCCTGAATATGCGGTCTGAAAGGAAGCCGGCGGCGATGACGCCGGCAAAGCCGCATATATCGAATACCGTGGAAAGATATCCTGCGTCGGCTTCTGAGATGAAAAAATTCTTGTTCAGGAACCAGGGAAGCCAGCTCCACAGCGCGTATCTTAAAAATTTGATGCAGAAATATATGAGGCCCATCATCATGATGGTGACAACTACGCTCCGGTCCCATCCCAGCTTTTTATCCCCATGTGCGGCAGCCGGATCAGGCATTTCATCCTCATCTTGAAAAGGCGCAAGGCCGGCATCCTCGGGCCGGTTCGGATGGAGTATGAGCACAAGGAACCAGACCGCAAGGAGCACCATGGAGCCGCCGAAGAAGGACCACCGCCATCCCGCCCGGGCCAGGAGAAATGAAGCAAGGAGCGTGGCTACCACCGGGCCGAACTGGTAGCAGGTGGACCAGAGACCGAGGACACTGCCGCGCTGTTTGCGTCTGAACCAGAAGGCAAGGCTTCCGATGCAGCCGGGCCACCCGGTGCCCTGGGCCAGGCCATTCAGGCTTGTCAGGAGCATGATTGTCCAGAAGCTGTTGGATATGCCAAATAGAAAGGTGCTGACGATGGATATAAGTATGCCGGTCAGGAGAAGAAGCTTGGGTCCCATTTTCCTGCCGAAAAAGGCGCTGGAAAACTGACCGACCATGTAGGCGACCAGGTACGCGGTGCCCAGCTGCGCCAGGCCGAAGGAATCGATTCCCAGTGCTCCTGATATGCTTACCTTGGTTACGTAGAAGGGCTTGCGGCAGAAATAGTATCCGGCGTAGGCGAGCCAGGTCGACAGCAGTATTTTTATCTGCCAGGGCCGGTAGAGGGAGTCGTTCTGCTGGTTATCGGCAGGGGTCATGGATCATATCGTCCAATCGAGTCCCAGCTCGATCAGTTTTCCCCTTGTGGGATTCCCGTCCCTGTCATCCCATCCCATGAAGCCGTAATATTCATCTTTCATGCGGCTGAAGGCTGCGCGATCAACATGACGTCCCTTGCTGGGACCATCCGGCAGCGGATCAAAAAGCCGTTCCGGCAGGACATCATGTTCCTTAGTAAAACCCCTCTTTGCGTTCACGCGGCGCATCATATTGATCCTGCGCTCTCCAACTTTCATGAGCTCCCACAGGGTCATCTGCCAGCCTGTCGTAAACCGCACCAGGTCTTCGAGGTCACGGTAGGAAAATAGACTACCAGGACCCCATGGAAACATGCACAGGGACATTGAATCGAGAACGCTGTAGAATATCTGCGAGTAGGCAGTCATTCGCACTTTGTTGGAGCTCGTCGAGGGGGCGTCTTCCTGGCCCATGATGCCGAGGCCCATGGCGGCTTCAGATTTGCTTGCCAGGAGCCAGTCGTGTTCCGATGACATGTGGTCCGGTCCGATGGGACACACGGCGTACATAAGAGCCAGGCTCGGCTTCACCTGTGGCATGTGAACCGCCAGGCCTGATCCCTTGACATGTATCGCGAAGGGCCGTGTCTTTTCGCCGAATTTTTTGATAAGCGCCTCAAAGCCTTCGGCGCAGACATCGCCGACTCCCTTTCTTTGGGCAACGGCTTCAATAAGCCAGAACAAGGCATCCGGATCGCCAAAGCTGAGAGTCCTGCCATCTGTATCAGCCTCGTTTATCAATCCCTTTTCCGCACATTCGAAGAGGTACCCGGCAATACAACCCATGGTGATGGTGTCAATACCGTTCTTATTGCACAGTTCGTTCGCTTTCGCAACAACGGCCGCATCCGTTATATCGAGGTTTGACCCGAGCAGCCCGAGTGTTTCAAATTCCGGTCCGCCAAGGGCATCAGTCAGCTCATAAGGAGATGATGCCTTGATCCTCTTGCGGCACGAAACAACGCACCCATAGCAGGTTGTAGTGCCTGCGCCGATCTGCGGTTCGTATGTTGAGCCGTCCAGCTTTGCGTAATCAGGATGCCAGCCCCGGGAATAATTATGCGTTGCGAAGTTGCCTCCCTCGGCCTGGAACTTGACAACCCCGGGGGTACCGAATTTTCGCAGAGTTTCCGGAAATCCGGAACCGGTAAGGCGTTTAGCCCCCGCCTTCCCCAGTTCCTTGAGGGCGTCAGGATCGGCGAAACTGACATCACCGGTGCCTTTTACCACAACGGCACGGAGGTTCTTGCTTCCCATTACCGCGCCCAGGCCGGTCCTGCCGAAGGCGTCATTTCCGTCTGCCATGATATTGGCATAGCGCACCATTTTTTCCCCTGCCGGACCGCACTGAATGATGCTTATGTTTTTAGTGCCGTGCTTTTCCAGGAGAATTTCACGAGCCTCTATCACCGTTCGACCCGACAGGCCGGCGGCATCAACGATCGTCACGCTGCCGCCGTCCACCAGGAGGTATGATAGGCTTGCGGCTTTTCCCTTGATCACGATTGCATCAAACCCCGCCCTCTTGATCATGGGACCGATGTTTCCGCCTGCCTGGCTGTCCGCCACCATGTTCGTGAGAGGGGATAGTGCCGTAACACTGCAGCGGCTCACGCCTGATACGGCCGCGCCGGTGGCAATGCCGGTGGCAATAGTCAATACGTTTTCATTAGAGAGAGGATCGGTATCAGGACCGGTTTCTTTCAGGAGGAAATAAGATCCAAGAGCTCCACCTCCCAGGTACATGCGATAAAAATCAGCACCGGGATGTATAGTTGCAATCGAACCGGTGCTTAAATCAACTTGAGAGATATTATCACAGAATCCCTTACTCATAGTGCACCCCACTTACCGGGCTCATGCCGGAGATGTTCCTCTACAGCCATTAAGAGGACTGGTTATATTAAAAGATAAAATCAGTCGATAGAAAATTCGACTTTTTATCCTTTAGAATTTCCGTGATGATCTGCTTGTTTGTATCGGTCCCTTTTACCGCCACCAGGGTGCGGATGGTGAAGACCCTCAGGGCGTCCGATACGGACAGGGTACCTTCGGCGCTGTCCTTCCTGCCGGTGAAGGGAAAGGAATCCGGCCCGCGCTGGCACTGGCTGTTGATGTTCACCCGGCAGACCTGGTTCACCAGGGTGTCGATGAGCGTGCCGATGGCGCCGGAGTCCCGGCCGAAAATAGAAACCTGCTGGCCATAGTTTGAATTGACCACGTAGTTCATCGGTTCATCTATCCTCGTGAAGGGAACAACGGGTATTACCGGCCCGAACTGCTCTTCGCGATACACCTTCATTTTCTCGTTCACGGGATAGAGCACCGCGGGGAACATGAAGGTGTTGTTCACGGTACCGCCGCCGTCGTTCACGACTTTCGCGCCGTTCTTTTTAGCGTCTTCGATGTAATCCGTCATGTATTGAGTCTTGTTGGTTTCCGGCAGGGGCGTCAGGTTGACGTCCTTGTCCCAGGGCATCCCCGGCTTCAGGGCCGCGATGGCAGCGCTCATCTGTTTCAAAAATTCATCGGCAATATCCTTGTGGACATAGAGAATCTTCAGCGCCGTGCATCGCTGTCCGTTAAAGGACAACGACCCGAGAACGCACTCCTTCACGGTCTGGGCGATATCGGCGTCTTTCAGGATGATGCCCGCGTTCTTGGCGTCCATTCCCAGTACCGACCGGAGACGGTGCGGCTTGGGATGCTGCTTCTTGATAATGTCAGCCACCCTGCTGGAGCCTATAAAGGCCAGGACGTCGATTTTTCCCGTGGCCATCATGGGGCCGATAATTTTCGCTCCGTCGCCGTAGACTGTGTTCACCACTCCTTTCGGGAAAGCCTCTTTGAATGCATGAAGAAGGGGCCGATGCAGAAGAACGCCGATCTTGGGAGGTTTGAATATGATTGTATTGCCCATGATCAGGGCCGGGATCAAGGTAGTGAAGGTCTCGTTCAGGGGATAGTTGAAGGGGCCCATGCACAGGACCACGCCCAGGGGAGCGCGCCGTATCTGGCCAATGATGCCTTCTTTAATTTCGAACCGGGAGCCGGCGCGATCAAGGTCTTTCAGGGCGTTGATGGTGTCTCCCATATATTCAATGGTGCGATCGAATTCCTTGGCGCTGTCGTTGTACGATTTTCCGATTTCCCACATCAGGAGGTTTATGATCTCCGTCCGCTTCTCCTTCATGAGAAAGGCCAGCTTCTCGACATGGCCGATTCTTTCCTCCACCGGCATTGTAGGCCACTGTCCCTTGCCATTATCGAAGGCTGCTGACGCTGCCTCCAGCGCTTCCAGCGATTCTTTTTCCGTTAGTGTGGGATATCGGCCGATGAGTTTCTGCTCAATTAAATTGCCGGTCTTTATGCATACCGGGGAATACACGTCCTGCATTTCGCCGTTCCAGGTCCTGATCTCGCCATTGACCAGAAACTCCTTTTGAATGATCGGGAAAGCCGGCGTGAATTCTGCGGGTACATCCCTCTGCTCTGGGAAAATATTCATGACCGCATCATGTAGATTCATTCGCCGCCTCCTTGATTTTAAGATGACGAAAAACTGCTATATATATAATTTCTGTTGCTGAAAATATTTCAAGTTATTTTTGAAGGTATGATGGCCAATTATCTGCAGAAATGCCTCTACTGCTTCCCGTACTGCAGCGCCTCCAGTATAATCTCCGAATACGATGGATGAACAAACATGCAGTCCATGATGGTTGTCATAGTGACGCCGCCTGCAACGATCAGGGCCAGCTGGTTCATGATATCGGCTATGTGATCCCCCACTGCCGCAGCCCCGATAACAGTCCCTTTCCCCTCGTCGGAAATCATCTTCACGAACCCGGCATCCTTTCCTTCCATCACCGCCTTCCCCAGGGCCTTGAAGAAATATTTGTAAACGCGGTGATTGATCTTTCGATCAGCGGCTGCTTTTTCATTCATCCCGACGCTACCCACCTGGGGCATGGAGAAAACGAGACGGGGCATCGATTTATAATCGATTCCTCCCTTTTCTCCGGTGGCACAATGGCGGACCGCGGTCTCTGCTTCCTTGTAAGCCGTGTAGGCCAGCATGGGCGTCTCGATGCAGTCGCCGGCGGCGTATATGTTCCCGGCCGATGTCTGCATAGATTCATTGACCGCGATAAAGCCCTTTGCGGTAAGAGTTACCCCGGCAGCTTCAAGGTCCAGCACGGCCGTGTTGGGCCTGCGGCCCGTGGCTTCCATGATCAGGTCATAGCGCTGCCGTATCTCTTTGCCGCCTTCCATGACTGCCTCTCCGTCAGGATTGATAACGGTAATTTTCGTCTTCGCAAAGACCTGGATACCCTTTTTCTTGAATTCCCTGGCGAGAAGCCGTACAGCTTCCTCATCCTCGCCGTAGAGAAGGGAATCCATAACTTCGACGATATCTACCTTAACGCCTATATTGTTTAAAAACGATGCGTACTCGCATCCGACGACTCCTCCGCCGATAATGAGTACGGATTCAGGAGCTTTTTGGAGGGCGAAGATTTTTTCTGATGTGTGCACATTGGGATAATCAAACAATTTTCTCGGCGACGATCCCGTTGCGATAATAAAGTATTTGGCACTGACCTGAGTGCCGTTGATTGATATTTCCTTGTTTGAAATGAAACGAGCCTCGCCCTGGATAATCTCAACGCCCTGACTCTTAAGCCTGGAGGCGAGGCCGCCCCGTATCTGCTCCACTCTTTTCATCACGGTATCGCGAATAGAGGCATAATCCTTAACGGTTTCCGAAAACTTAAGGAGGCCCTTCAGGGGAATGCATCCTTCACCGAGGCATACGCCACCGAGACGAGATGTGTCGCGTTCGATTATGGCTGTTTTCATCTTGTGTTTTACCGCCTCGAAGGCCGCCGTGTATCCGGCCGGACCGGACCCTATGATGACGATATCGTATTCTTTCACGACATTCTCCTTTTACATGTTCTCTAAATTAAAAATAGATTAAAGAATAATTCTCGCAGAGGCGCAGGGACGCAGAGAAAAAAAGAAAAACAATATTCTCTTCAAATCAGTTTACCAGAAAAGTTGATATTATAATCGTCAATTGCATTTTTATAAACTCTGCGGCTCAGCGACTCTGCGAGAAATTCTCATTGTTTTCAATGCTATCGGATAGTTCCCAATAATCACCGTGCTCCTGTATACCCGTGGTAGGATTTCCGGGTGTCTTCCTGCTTTTACCGATATCTATCAGCCATGTAGGAGCTCCGCACATAGGTTCCGCTTTCCACGTGGAGGAAACCCATCTCAAGGGCTTTTTCCTTATATCGCTCAAACTGTTCCGGAGTTACATATTCCCGCACCGGCTGGTTGCCGCGACCCGGCTGCAGGTACTGGCCTATGCTCAGGTAGTCGCATCCCACGGCGCGGAGATCCTTCATGACGGAGGTCACTTCCACGAAGGTTTCGCCCAGGCCGACCATGAGGGCCGACTTGGTTTTTACTGTGCGGGAATGGTTCTTCGCTACGTCCAGGACCTTAAGGCTCTGTTGGTAATTGCAGTTTCCCCGCGCGCTGTAGAGGGACGGCACTGTTTCCAGGTTGTGGCCGAAGATGTCCGGTCCCGCGTCCAGTACCGCGCTGATTGAAGCTTCGGAACCTCTGAAATCAGGCACCAGGACTTCAACAGTCACATCCCGGCTGATATTTTTTAATTCATTGATAACTGAAATAAAAGAGCCGGCACCGCCGTCCGGCAGGTCGTCCCGCGTGACCGAGGTGATGACCGCATGGCTGATACCCATCCGCCTGACCGCTTCGGCAACCCGGGCCGGTTCTTCAGTATCTGCCGGGAAAGGCGTACCGTGCTTCACGCCGCAGAATGAGCAATTTCTGGTGCAGACTTCCCCCAGGATGAGGAACGTGGCAGTGCCGCGGGAAAAGCATTCTGATATGTTGGGACACCGAGCCTGGTTACATACCGTGTGCAGCGCCAGGCCGCGGAGCTTCTGCTCCGTTGTGTGCATGGCGCGGAAGTCTATCTTTTTATCTAGCCATCCGGGACGTGAAGACCTCATCATCCTCCGCCCTGCCCTCCAGATTCCACTGGCGGCTCAGGTATTTTTTCTTCATGATGGATTCTATTTCGGGTTTTTCGTCCGGGCGAATATCTTCCTCGTACATTCTCAATCCCGTTGTTTCGGAAAAACTCTCGGCAAGGAGCCGTACATGTATGTCCGTATCGGCTTCAATGCCGGTGATCTCGTTCAGGGAGGTGAAGTTTGCTCCGTCCATGCCCGATTTGAAATAGCGGCCCACCCGGTCCCTGTCAATGGACAATGGTATCGAACCATGCTGAAGCACCGCCTTTCCCAGCCGGCACTGCGCGTTGCCGCCGATTTTTTTCCCGTTGATCATGATATCATATTTCTCATTGCTGGAGAAACAGAAGGCCGCGCGCCTGTCGGGGTGGCCGGTTGAGGCGCTGTCTTTGGCGTATACGGCGTTCAGGCCCATCCACCGGTAAAAAACGATGAGGAAGCGGTTAACTATTTCAAAGGATTCCTGGATAGTCAGTGATTTTTTTTCAAGATTATTGCAGGCGCACGCCAGGCAATAGGTAAGCTCCCTGTCATGATAAATGGCGCTGCCGCCGGTAACGCGGCGGACAACGTCCACGCCGTCTGCACGGCAGGCACCGAGGTCAATGCAGTCGATCTGCTGGTATCTCCCCAGGGATATCGTTGGCGGGCTCCAGGCGTAAACCCTGAAGACCGGGATCCCGGTGTTCAGATGCCATGACATCATGTATTCATCCACGGCCATGTTTTCCATTCCGCTGCGAGGCGCGTAAGGGATGAGCCGGGCTTTCACAAATTGCATGTCAATTTCAGCTCTCTGGCAGCCCTGGTCTCGTCGGGACGGGAGACCGGAGTGTTGCTGGGGGCGTTCTTGATACGGTCCGGATCAGATTCCGATAACTTCGCGATCTCGATCATCGCCTCGATGAAACCGTCGATGGTTTCCTTGGACTCAGTTTCGGTGGGCTCAATCATGAGAGCCTCGTCGACCACCAGGGGAAAATATATCGTCGGCGGGTGAATGCCCCGCTCGATAAGCGCCTTGGCTATGTCAATGGCGTGGACGCCGCTTTTCTGTACCTGCCGCCTGGCCGAGAATACGCATTCATGCATGCAGGTGCGGTCCATGGGGAGGTCATAATAATCCTTCAGCTTAACCCTGATGTAATTGGCGTTCAGTACGGCCTTTTCGGAAACATCAATCAGCCCTTCCTTTCCCAGCATCATGATATAGACAGCGGCCCGGACCAGCACCCCGAAGTTGCCGAAGAATGAGGCCACGGGGCCGATGGTTTTTTCACGGCTGAAATCAAGGCTGAAACAGCCCTGCGGGGTTTTGACGACAGAGGGCGCCGGCAGGAAATCCACGAGCCGTTCAGATACAGCCACCACGCCTGCGCCTGGCCCGCCACCGCCGTGGGGTGTAGAGAAGGTCTTGTGCAGGTTCATGTGGACGATGTCGAAGCCGATATCGCCGGGACGTGCCTTCCCAAGGATCGCGTTCAGATTGGCGCCGTCATTGTACAGTATGGCGTCGTGTTTCCGCGCAATTTCCACGATGTCGCAGATTCTCCGGTGGAACAGTCCCAGGGTGTTGGGCAGTGTCAGCATGACGCCGGCCACCTCGTCGTTCATGTTCTCCCTGAAAAGGTCAACGTCCATGCCGCCGTCTTTGTCTACCGGTATGGATATTACCGTGTAGCCACCCATGGCGGCGCTGGCGGGATTGGTGCCGTGGGCTTCATCCGGGACTATAACAAATTTCTTTTTATTGCCCCTGCTTTTATGATAGGCCGCCATGAGCAGGATACCGGTGAGCTCTCCATGGGCCCCGGCATAGGGCTGCGTGGTGACTCCCTTCATCCCGGTTATTTCCGCAAGCAGGGAAGAAAGATTATAGATAAGTTCCAGGCATCCCTGGGCATGTTCCTCGCCGATGTACGCCATGAGGGGATGAATACCTGCAAATCCGGGCATCGACGATACGGCCTCATTCACCTTCGGGTTGTACTTCATCGTGCAGGAACCCAGGGGATAGAAATGGGTATCAACGGAAAAATTGAGCTGGGAGAGCCTGATGTAATGCCTCATCACGTCAAGCTCGGACACCTCCGGGAGTTTACTGTCTGTTTTTCTCCTGAACCGGTCGTCAAGGAGGCCGATGGTTGCGTTTTCCACGGCTCCGGTTTCAACGCCGGTTCTGCCGGGTACGCTTTTTTCAAATATATGCTTCATGACAACACCTTCCGCGCCGCCGCCGCATAATCGTCTATATCCTTAATCGATCTCTTTTCAGTGACACCAATGATCAGGGAGCGGTCCATGTCTCTGAAAAAAACCGACGCAGGCAGGCCTGCCGCAAATCCGCTGTCAAACATTCCTTTAACGAAATTAATGGCCGGTACCGGAAGAAGCGCGGTAAATTCGTTGAAGGTCTGCCCGTCCATGACCCTGACACCCGGCAGTGAACTTACCTGCTTTTTCATGTATTCGGCCCGCTCCATGCAGAGGAGAGCGGTGTTCCTGAAGCCCTCCTTTCCCAGGAGAGACAGGTAGACCACGGCCCGCAGGGCGCACAGGGCCTGGTTTGAGCATATGTTCGATGTCGCCTTCTCCCTGCGGATATGCTGTTCCCTCGCCTGGAGGGTCAGCACGAAGGACTGGCGGCCGGACCGGTCAACGGTCTCTCCCACGATGCGCCCCGGCATCTTGCGGACAAACTTCTTTTCCACTGCCATGAGACCAAGATACGGGCCGCCGAAGGCAAGGGGCATACCCAGGGATTGTCCTTCGCCGACAGCGATGTCAGCCTTCATTTCGCCGGGCGTTTTCAGGATACCCAGTGATACCGGGTAGAAGACGAGGATATTCACCACGCCTCTGGCCCGGGCCTTTTCAAAGAGAGGGCCGTAATCCTCAACAATGCCGAAAAAGTTCGGGTTCTGCACCACCAGCGCAGCGGTAGTATCATCAAGAAGTGATTCAAGCTTTTCAGTATCGGTATAAATATCCTTGAGATCCGCTTCGATAATTTCAATATCAATATTGACCACATAGGTTCTGATAATTTTTCTGAAGAGGGGATTGACTCCGGCATCGATGACCACTTTCCTCCGGTTGTTGGTCCGAACCGCCATGGCGATCGCCTCGTACAGGGCAGTGCCGCCGTCATAAAGGGACGCGTTGGCATAATCCAGGCCGGCTATTCCCGCTATCATGGTCTGGTATTCAAAAATCGCGCGCAGTGTACCCTGGGACGCTTCCGGCTGGTACGGTGTATAGGCGGTAAAAAATTCCGAACGCGATGACACGGTATCAACGGCAGCCGGGATGAAGTGGTCGTAATAGCCCCCTCCCAGGAATGAAACCAGGTCGGTCCTGTTCCGGTGCGCCAGGTCATTGAATACCCTGACCGTTTCGTTCTCGGTCATTCCAGAAGGGAGGTTAAAGGATTCGGGCCAGAGATTTTCAGGGATATCGGTAAAGAGCCGGTCGATCGAATCAACGCCGATGGCGTCAAGCATCTCCCGCACGTCCCGGTCTGTATGGGGTGTGAACCGCGCCATGTCTATTCCAGCCCGGCCGTGTATTGCTTATATGCCGCTGCATCCATGAGGTTCTTTGTCTCTACCGGATCGGCAACTTCGATCTCAGCTATCCAGCCGTCGGTGTAGCATGACTTGTTTACAAGCTCAGGGGCCTGATCGAGAGCCTCGTTGAACGCGGCAATGGTCCCCGACAGGGGCGAATAAATATCGCTGGCTGCCTTCACAGATTCGATGCCGGTGAGGAATTCGAACTGTTTGACCTTCTTGCCAGGTTCCGTCGGATCGACGAAGGTGATGTCCCCCAGCTTCTGCTGGGCGTAATCGCTGATGCCGATTTTAGCCTTAGACCCGTCGATTTTTACCCATTCGTGTTCCCTGGTATAATAATAACCCTCAAGGACAGTACTATTCATGCCCTTAAACCTCCGAATATTTGATAGATGTTTCTTTAAGAAAAGGGACCTTCGCGACAGCTGCGTTGATGATTCCCTTGCCGGTATCGATGGCAATGGCCGTGCCTTCACCGCTTAACGCCGTGTCGACATAGCCCATGCCGATGCCTTTATTCAAATGGGGAGAAAAAACGCCGCTCGTGACGAAACCGGCGTCTTTAACGCCGGCGAGGATCCTGTTTTCATGGCGCGGGGTCCTCCTTCCGTCCACGGCAAATCCCACGAGGGTGCGCGGCATGCCCCGCTTTTTCTGCTCGATGAGGGCCTGCTTCCCGGTGAATTCCTTTTCCATGTCAAGGAAACGCTCCATGCCGCTGTCAAGGGGTGTCAGCTCCTCGGTAAACTCATTCCCATAGAGGGGAAGACCCATCTCCAACCGTAAAATGTCACGCGCCCCGAGGCCCGCCGGTTTCACCGCCGGGTTCTTCAGCAGTGTCTGCCAGAGCTCGACGCCCCTGCTGGAATCAACATAGATCTCGAAGCCGAGCTCCCCGGTATACCCGGTACGGCTGATAATAAAGTTTCCGCCGAGAAAGCTGAAAAACTGGAACCCGTAATAGGTGAGACGTTTTACTTCATCTCCGACGATGCTTTTCAGCACGGCCAGCGATCCGGGGCCCTGAAGGTCCAGTTTGACGATCCTCGGGGAAATGTTTTCAAATGACGCGTCCGGGGAGAGCTGTTTCCGGATGGCGTTCATGTCTTTCTGCTCATTGGCGGCATTGACCACCAGCATCCATTCATCTGCGGCGATCCGATAGGTGATGAGATCATCGAGTATCCTGCCATTTTCATTGAGCAGAAACCCGTACCGGCACCGCTGGGTCTTCATTTTCACAACCGGAATGGTGACAATGGAATCCAGGGATGACTTCGAAGGATTTTCCCTGATGATGAATTCTCCCATGTGGGATATGTCAAAAAGCGATACGGCCGTCCTGGTATGCTTTGTCTCGTCGAGGATGCTGCCGTAATGGATCGGCATGTTCCATCCGGCGAAAGGTGCCATGAGGGCCTTCAGCTTCAGATGCTCTTCATGGAGTGGGGTATTTTTATCCATTGTTATGTTCGATCACCGTTATTGTTATTGAAAGGTATCGACCGCGTCGATTTCAATGTCGATATCCATTTTATCGCCCAGCTTTTCCAGTTCTTTGCGGATAGTTGAAGCTTTTTCCTCGACAGGAATATTTATTATGCATTTCATGTTGAAAATCGGTGCGCCGCTCAGAGGAGCATTGGTAACGCGGGTTTCCATTGATTCGATATTGATGTTCCTCTTATGCAATATGCGGGTTATCTCGTGAACAATGCCCGGATGGTCCATGCTGGTGGCTGAAAGACGATGGGGCATCGACGGCGCTATTTTCCTCTGGTGCGGGGACAGGGTATTCTTCACCTGCACGCTCAGGCCGGTGCTTTTTTCCAGAATACTCAATGCTATCCCCAGTTTGTCCACGATGGTTGCGGGGCCGGAGGCGAGAAGGATGACCGCGAATTCGCCGCCCAGGACCGCCATGCGGCTGTCTTCGATGTTGATCTTACGCGCTGCCAGGAAGGAGCTTATTTCATCAACCAGTCCCGGCCTGTCGGATCCGACAGCTGTGAGAACAATATATGAACTCATCATACCACCATGATAATTAATAACAGAACTGTTTTATTGATTATTTGAAAATTATAAGGATTATCAATATACGCATCATGGAAAAATACAAGTTAAAATTTTTATGTCGTATGAATTTTTTATGGGCAGTATTTGATATTTCGGGAAGGGAGCCAACCAGCTCGCCCGCCTCGGATAAGCAGAGCCAAATGCGACCTCCTGTCGCGGCTCTGCACTCGGCCATCCTGGCAAGCGCACCCTGACGACTTGGCGGGATCGGCGACATCCTTGTTGCCTGCTCACCGGGATGGCACCCTTCCCTTCTAATTAATCACAACTTTTTTCATAAGTACCATATGAAAAAACCCGTTCCCTGGCAAATCAGGAAACGGGTTTACATACTGTTCTTCTGTCAGGCTTTTATTTGCCTGGCAGCAGATCTTTTGTTTTTAATTTTGACGGCAGGAAAATTCCGATTACGCCATTCAGACCGACACTCATGACTATATTAAAGAAGAAGGCTGCGAAGCCGATGAGGAGCAGCGAACCTGCAAGGGCCGCGAGTATCATGAAGGGTGTAAACTCTCCTTCAAAATATATCGTCCGCCGCAGCATCCCCTGTAAACCTGCCATTCCCATGAAGGCGCCCATGCCGATACCGCCGAGGAGGTGGCACCAGAAATGTATGTTGGCGAGCTTTTCGCTGTAAAGCTTGGCGCCGTTCGTCAGGACCGGGAAGAGGTAATAGACCGCTGAATAAAGCGTCATGGTGAGACCCACCAGGACAGCTACGTGAACATGGGGACCCACGATCCACTGGGTATTATGCAGGATCCTGTTCAGTCCCAGGTCGGCCTGGATGATGCCTGCCGGCACCGCGAGTCCGAAGCCAAGGAGACCGCCCAGGAGGAACTTGAGAGGGTTGGTCATCTTAAGGGGCCGAGCGCTCCAGAGCGTCACCAGGGTAATAAAGAAGGCCAGTCCCTGTGTTATGAGCTCAAAGGCCGTGACCATTTCGCCCGATACTACCTTCAGGATTCCCGGCTGGGCCTGGTCAGACATAAGGTGGTGTGACCAGACAGTCCATGATACCACCAGTTCGACGAAGAGAGCCGCCCTGGCGACGTTTTCCATGAACAGCTTTTTCCCGGTGATGAGGGTGGCGAGAAGATACCAGGTCCCGGCGACAAAAATCAGCACCAGCCCGTCCGCGATCAGGTCAAGGCCCCACCAGAACCAGTTCTTGTACAGCAGCGCGTCAACGGCGGAATGCTTCAAGTTTACGCCGAACACGGCTGCTATCATATACACCAGTATCAGCACGCCGGTGAAAAGGATAATGCCCGAATTAAGGGCGGTATCTATGGTGCCGCGGGCGATAGCGGCAACAGGCAGTGACACAAGATGTTCTTTCTTATTTTTTGTGAAGAGATTCCTGAAACCGCTCAATCCAAGCGCAGAGCCAAGGAGAGCTCCGACGGGCTGTTTCTTCATTCCTTCGGGCGTGTAGGTTATAGTCGTGAATATGTTTATCACAAAGAACACCGTACCTACCATGACCAGCGCGATGCCGGCGATGAAAAATATCCCGCCCCATAGGCTGAACTGGGTAAAATCAGCTGGAAGCGGCCAGTAAAGAGTATACATCGGAGCGTAATGCGTGATAAATCCTGAAAGCCAGAAGGTGAACGTACCTCCTGCAACCAAACCGCATGTCCAGTTGCCGAGCTTTATGCTCCAGAGCGGTTTTTTCATGAGAAAAGGCACCAGGAAGAGAAAGGCGCCGAATACGATCGAATAGGTCGATCCGAAAATCCCAACCAGAGGATGGGCTGTCATTATCGCGTAATACTGTTCTGGAGGAACAAGATCGATCACCGGTTTCACCAGGTACATCCTCATGATCATACCCTCAAGCACCACGAGGCCGTAATAGAGAATACCTACCACGACAAAACGCAGTGTCAATTTCTGCATCGGCGTCAGGGAATCCGGCTTGAATAAACCCTGCTCACCTTTCAAAAAAGTTTGTATCAAGTTCATTTTTTAATTCCTTATGTTAATTAAAAATTTATATGCGGCCAGCATTAATCCGTGACTTCAACCGCGTTCTTCTCGATCATCCCCAGTCCTTTTGGTCCGGAATATTCAGTTGACCGTATGGTATACACGCCGGTCTTTTCGAAACGCCAGAGTATATCGTTCACATATCCGGGAAGGACCTGCATTTGAAAAACCATGGAATTATCCGCGCGGAACAAACCGAAACCATAGGTCAGATCATCTGACGTTACATTAAACCTTACGATTTCACCCTTCTTGATCACCATTTTTCCCGGGGGCAATATGAATTTATGCTGAACGATCTGTATTGAAAATGTTTTATCGGCTTTAATTGCCGACCGGTTAAGGTCCATCGGTTTCCATGGAATTGTTTCGTGGGTAATGATGTGCAGCGATACCCCTGTCACAACCAGGAATCCGACAAACGCGTAAAAGAGCGCGGGTTTAATCTCCCTGCCCTTTCCACTTTTTGTTACCTTGTACCCGAACCATCCTATCACGGCCATAATTGCAATGGCATAGAATGTATAGGCAAGGGTCTGACCCCAGAGAACCATGCTTGAATCTACCATAACTCCTTCCTTATTTATAAAATTGTATAGGTTGTATGATACTGTTGTAAGTATAATATTCCACAAAAACAGGGGAATCAAGTTTCCCGGAATATTGAACTAATGACAGACCATACACCTTCATAATTGAAGGTACCCCTGATAAAACAGCCTTTGCTGAACAATGGTGCGCTACCTGTTTGCGTCACCGCTAACTGCCGCATTTGCATTGTTCCGGCACCAGGCTTAAGAATACATATAATACATACCACGGGATTATAAAACGCGCATTGACCTATGTCAAGGGAGGCTCTTTTTTACGCTTGACAATCGCTCTTAAGAATATACTGTTTTTTGCATGATATATATGGCAGTACGGTTCATATGTATATACTGTAACAGAGCGGCCCTCCGAGGATTCAATACGCCATCATCATACCAGCGACAAAAGGAGAAACGATCATGCAGAAACACACTGTCATCAGCCTGAGCGAATTTGGTTCACAGATCGCTAAATCCCTGAAAAAGTACAACGGCGATTATATGATCATGAACATCCGCCCCCCGAAAAGCTTCATCGGCAGCAGCATCAGGGATCTGCAGATCGGGGCTCGCTTCCAGTGCCAGATCATGGGCATCAGGTACCTTAAAGGAAGCGATACATGGAACCCGGATTCGCAGGCATGGGAGAACATGAAAATAGCACCCACGGCGAATGACATCATCCCTGATCATTCGGAGCTCCTTTTCCTCGGCCGGAAATCGGACCTTCTCCGCATTCAGCAGCTTGACTGACAGGACCCTCATCCCATTACCCGGACGGTTACCATGGAAAAAAAAGTGATCAGAGGAATGCTAACCCTCCTGCAGCTGGAGGAAAAAATACGTTCCGGCGAAATAGAAACCGTTATCGCAGCCTTTCCTGACCTGTACGGACGCCTCTTCGGCAAGCGCATCGCTCCCGATTTTTTCCTCGAACAGGTGTCGAAATCGGGCATGCACGCGTGCAACTACCTCTTCACCGTTGACATGGAGATGACCCCGGTCTCCGGCTACCGATACGCCAACTGGAACACCGGATACGGCGATTTTCACTGCGTTCCCGACATGTCCACCCTCAGGCATGCGGCCTGGCTTGATAAGACCGCCCTGGTCATCTGCGATATCTACGATGAGCATGGAGGCGCCCTTACCGCCATTTCGCCGCGGTCGATGCTGAAAAAGCAAATCGCCGCAGCAGAGACCATGGGATTCCTTCCCATGGGCGCCGCCGAGCTTGAATACTATATTTTTAAAGAGAGCTACGAAAGTGCCCGTTTTAAGCATTACCATGATCTGAAACCTTTCGGTTCATATATTGAGGACTACCATATTCTTCAGGGAACCCGGGAGGAGCCGCTCAACGCTGCGGTGCGCAGGCATCTTGCCGGCAGCGGCGTGCCGGTTGAATTCAGCAAGGGGGAATGGGGACCCGGGCAGCACGAATTGAACACACGCTATTCCGACGTCCTTGCCATGGCCGATAGCCAGATGGTGTACAAGCAGTGCTTCAAGGACGTAGCGGACGCCCTGGGCATTTCAGTAACCTTCATGGCCAAGTTTGACGAAGGGCTCGCAGGTTCCAGCTGCCATATGCACCTGAGCATCTGGGACCGTTCAGGTAAGAAAAGCCTTTTTGCCGGCAATGAAAAAATCGGCCCGGTCACCGGGTCCGATATCTTCCGCTGGTTCCTGGGGGGGTGGATCGGCCACGCTGCGGAGATGATGCCTTTCTACGCCCCCACGGTCAACTCATACAAGAGGTACCAGGCCGGATCCTGGGCGCCCACGGCACTGGCCTGGAGCTATGATAACAGGACTGCCGGCTTCCGGATCGTCGGCGGCGGTGAATCACTGCGCATAGAATCACGTATACCCGGCGCCGACATAAATCCGTACCTGGGATTTGCCGCCGCACTGGCTTCAGGCCTTGACGGTGTCAGGTACAGGACCGAACCGCCGGCGCTCTATGAGGGGGATATGTACGCCGCCCCGTCACTTCCCCGTGTTCCCGCCACCCTTCGAGACGCCGTAGCAGCCCTTGAGCAGAGCAGCTTCGCGCGGGATGCCTTCGGGCCGGACGTAATTGAACATTATCTTCACTTTTTCAAAACAGAACTGCAGTGCTACGACCGGGCAGTCACCGACTGGGAACGTTCGCGCTACTTTGAGCAGATTTGAGAAATCTACGGTCGGCAATATTCAGATTGACAAATTCTTCCATTTTGCAAGTATTTGCATGAGTGGCAGTCCATATGCTTTCGCTGTTTCTGCCTTTTTTAATGGTGGATCGATTTGAACAATTAAGGAGCGGCCGATGAAAAAACGTCCATCCTGGTGGCTTGATTTTTTAAGATTCGTTTGGCCGTTAACCTCGGCCAGCGCGAAGATGACCCGGTGGCCCATCATCGGACCGTTTTTTGCAGTACTGGTCCGTCCTTTGTTCACCGGCAGGAATTTCCATGTCAGCCACATACCGATCAACCTGAACATTAATGGCGCCGGCAGCACCCATATCCCGGAACGCGTTCTGGAAGAACTCATACGCCGCTCCGCGCACCGGATAACCATCAACCGCTGCACATGCCGCGAGTCAGAGCACTGCAAGAACTACCCGGTTGAAGACGCATGCATGCACCTCGGTGAAGGCACCAGTTACCTCGACCCGCACATAGCAACACCGCGGTCCGTTGAAGGCGCTATCGCACACATGCGGAAAATGATCGGCCTGGGGCTCATCCCCATGATCGGCAGGGTGCGGATGGATGATTTTTTCTACGGCACTCCCAACACCGGCAGGTCCCTTACGGTCTGCTTCTGCTGCCCCTGCTGCTGCACGATCTTTAAATCAACACGTTACTTCCCCGATGATGTGAAGGATTCCCTGGTCCGCCTGAAGGGCCTGCGGATCAGCATCGACAATACCGCATGCACCAGGTGCGGCCTCTGCGTCAATGAATGCTTCACCCGGGCACTTTCTCTCGGTGACAAGGGGATCACCTGGAACGAAAGCCTGTGCAAAGGGTGCGGTCACTGCGCCACGGTATGCCCGGAAAAAATAATAACCATTTCAGTGGATGATGTCGAAGAAGCCATTGAAGATATCATGGGAAGGATAAACGAACGGGTGAATATAGGACCTGACCGCAAATAAGCGGAATCGGGCCCGGCTCCGTCCTGACGCACCCGGCTGAACTGAAATAGCCGGAACAGGCCTGTTACCAATAAATGAAAAAACTGATACGTATCATCTCAATCTTTGCCCTTGTGTCATGGGCGGTCACACTGCAGGCCCGGAAGGCTGAAAAACCAGAAGAACCCAAGCCGGTGAAAAAACAACTTTACAAGGGAGCCATCGGTGTTCTCGGGGGAATTACCATGGTTGGCCTCCAGGCTGAATACACCTTCATACCGCACATGGGCATCAGGGCTGTGGGTCTTTACATTTTCGGAGCTGATTTCAATAGTTTGAACAAGGATGAATACATTGTATCAGCAATACTTACTCCGGTGATCCACCTTGCGCCGGAGGCCAAAATCCTTGATCCTGTTATCATGATTGGTTTTGTATATTCCTATCATCACTGGGAAACGAAATTATACCATATCGGAAATACCAACAATTTCACTTTCAGGGAAGGCAATATTAACGATTTCACCTTCGGCGCCGGATTGGGTTTGGTATTCAAGTTCGCCGATCGTCTCAAGGCCGGTTTCAATCTGTGGCTCAACTATGATTACAGTGTTACAACAACGGCTACGCTGAGAAAGAAAAAGGGGAACAGGATCATCCTGCCGGTTCCTCTCATAGAATTTACCGTGCAATTTTAGACGAGTACTATTCATGTAAGCGCGGTATGCCGGACCTGCACGAGGGCGGCCCTATCGTGAGCCGAGTTGAATATAATAATCGAGCAGCTGCATGTCATCATGAGACAGATCAATAAAATTGATGGCTATTTTAAAGGTCCCGTCGGCGTTTTCATCCATGCGCACGACCGTTCCGTTTCCCTTGAAAAAATCAAAGCTGTTCGGCTTCATGAAAGTAATGATTACATTTGTCCCGGTGTTGATCCGCTCAGTGGTGTTAACAAGCATCCCGCTGGCGCTCACATTGATTGACCGGGAAGTATTGATTTCCCTGGTCCCATACCGGGCGGTAGTATCCCTGGCAACGATGCGGACGTTGAACTGGTTGTTGATGCGGACATATTTTCTTTTGGATTCGTCCCGGGACATGCAGTCCGACCTCCTGAGAAGAAGCATCTGCAGAATCGAAAAATGGATCAAGAGTATTTACGATGGTCGATAAAAAAATGGATGCCCCGCGCATCCATTTTTATGTTCAATACATAGTATGCATTATGCTTTTGTATCGATTTTATTCCCCTTCATTGCCTCTTTGAAACTCTGCATTTTAGATGATTTTTTTATTGCATCAGGTTTCGCCGTCTCATTCCCCTGCTGTTTCATGCTCTCGATAACTCCCTGGGTCCGGGGCAACGAACTCTCAGTAACTTTCTGTATCGCCATATAAACCTCCCTTTATAGACTAATGATTCCAGCCCGCCCAAGCTGTGCTTCATTCATCGCTGCAATCTGTAAATCCATTTTGATAATAATTTACAGAAATGCGCCCTTTTATTCAAGAAAAAAACAGCCTTTCATAAAAAATCCGGTTTAAAAAATCACTTATCCAAGTATTGAAAAACTATATCTTCCAGTATGTAAGCATAAAAAATTGTTGATTTATTATCATATAAAAATTGTTTGATTACTCAGCAGAGCCGTGACACAATGGGCTTTCCGCCCGGGTCCGGGCCTCGACAGAATATCTGCCAATTCAGGTATCGACTTGATAACAACCTACTACATAGAGACCTTCGGGTGCCAGATGAACAAGAATGATACCGAGCTGATGGCGTTATCCCTTTCCGAGCATGGTTTCCAGGGCGCCGCCGACGGGGAAAAGGCGGATATTACAATTTACAACACCTGTTCCGTGCGGGAACATGCGGAAAACAGGGTCACTTTCACGCATAAAATCACACCGGAAAAGACTCCGTGAGCATGATGGCATAATCGTTGTTGCTGGATGCATGGCCCAGCGGCTGGGAGAGGAACTTATCGAAAGCGGGATAGCTGACATAGTCATAGGCCCCTACCAGTCGCCCGATATCGGAAAGCTGCTGCGACGACACCTTGAAGACCATGGCGCCCGCGTTTTTCTTTCGCAGAGCGTCAGCGATTTTTCCGGGAGGATCAAGCACGATCTCTACCGGGTCAGCGACAGTCCTGAATGGCACAAGTGGGTCACCATTACACACGGGTGCGAAAACTATTGTTCATACTGCATCGTGCCTTCCGTACGCGGAAAGCTCATTTCATTCCCGTCCGGCCAGGTCCTGGATTACATCCGTTCGCTGGCTGACCGGGGCATCCGGGAGATTACCCTCCTCGGCCAGAACGTCAACCAGTACGGTTCTGACAGCGGCGACATCCCGTTTTTCAGGCTTCTCGAAGCCGCGGCAGGCATCGGCGGCATTGAACGGATCAATTTTATAACATCCCATCCGAAAGATTTTTCGGATGACATCCTCCATGTCATGCGGGACATGCCGAACATCTCCCGGTCGATACATCTCCCCCTGCAGAGCGGCTCAAACCGTATCCTGGAACTGATGAACCGCGGGTACACCATCGAAGATTACCTGTCCATCGTGGAAAAGGTACGGAACATCCTGGGGCAGAGCTCGCTTTCCACGGACCTGATCGTCGGATTTCCCGGGGAAAGCGAGGATGAATTCAATGACACGCTGCGCGCCGTGGAGACAATTCGCTTCGACGACGCTTTTACCTATGCCTACTCATCCCGCCGGGGCACGCCGGCAGCCTCAATGGAGGAAACCATCACCCGCGAGGAAAAAAGCGCCCGCCTGGAGCGGCTCATCGCCATGCAGAGGGGCATATCAAAGCAGCGACTGAAAGAGCGCATTGACAGCGTTGAAGACGCGATCATAGAACGGTTCAGCAAAAAATCGCCTGACCGGGTCATGGGGAAAACCTATCTTAACCATGTCGTGATCACCCCTGGTACGCTGGATGATATCGGGAAAAGACTGAAAATAAAGATCAGCGGCGTCCTCGGTTCAACGCTGCAGGGAACAAGAATTGCGTAACGCCGCGATCATAGCAGCGGCCGGGCTGCTGATCTGCGCAGCAATTCCTCAGCAGCGCATTTCCGGCGCGCCAAAGCCGGGCACTTCAGACAGGCAGGACTTCAAGAATCTGCAGAAGCTGGTCTCGGAAGAAAATCCCGGCGCTGTAAAAAAAGAATCAGCCGTCTTCTTCAAGGCACATCCGGATAGCCCCCTCGTTCCGGATGTGCGCCTTCTCCTTGCCGAAATCGAAACTTCTCCGGAGGAAGCGGTCGTTAAATACCGGGATGTCGTTAGCAGATATCGAAATTACCAGAAGCGTTCCTATGCCCAGTACCGCATCTGCGAGATAGTGTACCTTCAATCAAAATGGGAGATCCTGGCGCGTGATGCTCGTGAAGGTCGCCGCATGGGGAAGAGCCCCTATGCCGGCAAATTCACCTTCTTCCTGATTATTGCGCTGATCCATACGGGCGATTACGCCGGTGCGGAACAGGAATGCCGCCGACTCATCGACACTGACCACGACTATCGCGTAATGGCGCGGTCATTGCTCATGCTGGCGCATATTTTACGCTCAACCACGGGGTTTTCCCGCGAATACATCGCCACGATCCGGGACATCGCCCTCGGGTATGCCGAATCCGATGCCATACAGGCCGTTATCTATATGCTCGGCGAATTCTATGAAAACAGGGGGATGCATGATGAAGCGTATTCCGCATACCTGGACCTTGTTTCAAAGTATCCCGGATCCCCCGAAGCCGCCGAAGCGTCACGCCGGATACAGGTGCTGATTAAGAACAATCCACGCCGTGTTTTTTATATGCCGGACAAAAAGATACTTGATACTACCGAGAAGATTGATATACATCCCGAAGCGGTCATGCCGGAAGACACCGTTGCCGGTGCGTTCTATTCGATTTCCGTTGGTCCCCTCGCATCGGCCAGGGAAGCGGCAGAGCTGAAGAAGCTCCTGAAAGAGTTCGATTCCATTAAAACGGTGAAGCTCCGGGACGGATACGCCCTGTACGTCGGTAAAAGACCCTGATGAGGGATCGGCCCTGAAGCTGAAGGTCCGACTCGCGGAGGAATACGGGATTAACGGCCGTATCGTGCGCATTTCCGGCGACAGCGAGCGCTCCTATATTTATGGGGAATAGCGATGGACTCAAAGATTACCCCAGCGATGAAGCAGTACCTGGACATGAAAAAGCAGTACCCGGAAGAGGTCCTGTTTTTCCGCATGGGCGATTTCTACGAGATGTTTTTCGAGGACGCCCGCGTCGCATCGAAGATCCTTGACATAGCCCTCACCTCGCGGCAGAACGATATTCCCATGTGCGGCATCCCCTATCACGCTGCCGAGAGCTACATAGCCCGTCTCATCAAGGCTGGAAAGCGCGTGGCCATCTGCGAGCAGATGGAGACGGTCCCATCCAGCGGCCCGGTGGTAAAGCGTGAAGTTGTCAGGGTCGTCACACCGGGGACCGTTGTGGAGGCCAATCTCCTCCAGTCTGACGAGAACAACTATCTCGCATCGGTGATAATAGACAAAAACGCCATCGGGCTATCCTTCGTTGACATATCGACGGGGGATTTCTTCCTCTCCTCCATAGGTAAATCGCTGGACCTGTTCCGCAGCGAAATTATCAAGTTCAATCCCCGGGAGGCGGTGCTCTACGAGGGTGAATCGCCGGAAAACGCGGTTTTTTCCGATTTCATAAGGACGAGGGACATCCCCGTATATCGCATCAACGAATGGCTCTATGACGCCGATTACATGGCGAACATCATATGCGAAACCTTCAGGATAGCCGGCACCAAGGGCCTGGGCATCACCGATGATCTTGACATCATGGCTGCCGGATCAATCCTTCAATATCTGAAGGAGACCCACAAGAAGACCTTTGACCACCTGAAGTTTCCCCGGAAGATTCTATCCGGCGACATCATGACCCTGGATGACGCGACCATTTCGAACCTTGAGTTGGTGCGCAACCTCCAGGACGGGACGAAGAACCGCACCCTCTTCGCGGTCCTCGATTACACCCGCACCGCCATGGGCAAGCGTTCCCTCGAGCGAAGCATCCTCCAGCCGCTTCTTGATCCCGGGGCCATTGACAGGAGGCTTGATATCGTCCAGTACTTCCATGAGTTTCACCAGCTCACCGGACAGATTTCGGATCTCCTTGCCGGGATACATGACATCGAACGGCTCATTTCCCGCTTCATCATAGGGAGGACCTTCCCGAGGAATTTCCTCGCCCTGATGAACTCTGCCAGGGCAGCTGCGAAGATCCGTTCGATCCTTGCCGGGCAGCCCCATGACCTGGTCAGGGAGATCGCGGACCGCATGCCGGACCTGACGGGACTGGCCGACATGATCAGTGCGGCAATCGACGACGAACCTGCCCTCTCCCCGGAACACGGCAGGGTAATACGGAAAGGGTTCAACGCGGAGCTGGACCGGATCTACGATCTGAAGACCAATGCAAAAAACTGGATCGTCGAATACCAGGAAGAGGAAAAGAAAAACCTCGGCATATCGACCCTGAAGATACGCTACAACAAGATCCTCGGCTACTTCATCGAGGTGAGCAAGGGACAGGCATCAGGCATACCGGAATCGTATTACCGCAAGCAGACCCTGGTCGGCTCCGAGCGGTTCACCACCGAAAAGCTGCAGACTTTCGAGTCCGAAATACTTTCAGCATCAGAAAAGATTATAGCGATTGAAAATGATGAAATCGGCAGGCTGACAAAGTCTGTCCACGCGGCGCGGGGGGATCTCCAGGCTATGGCCGAGGCAATCGGCGATCTCGATCGCTGCTGTTCCCTCGCCAGGTCAGCCACCGAAAACCGATTCGTCAGGCCCGCCTTCAGCGCTGACGGCATCACGCATATCAGAGAGGGACGCCACCCGGTCGTTGAAAAATTTTACGCCAGGGAAGTGTTTATTCCCAATGATATCAACCTTGACGCTGACGAGAACATCATAAAGATCATCACCGGCCCGAACATGTCGGGGAAGTCCACCTACATACGCATGACCGCCATAATACAGCTCATGGCCCAGATCGGCTCCTTCGTGCCGGCCCGTGAAGCTCTTCTTTCAATCGCTGACCGCATATTCACCAGGATCGGTGCTTCTGACAACATTTCGCGCGGCGAATCCACCTTCCTGGTGGAGATGAACGAGACCGCCGGCATACTCAACAACGCGACATCGAAAAGCCTCATCATCATGGACGAGATCGGCAGGGGTACCAGCACCTACGACGGCCTCTCGATTGCCTGGGCAGTGGTGGAATACATCCAGCGCTATCTGAAGGCGCGGACCCTTTTCGCGACGCATTACCATGAGCTTACTCAGCTCGGAAGCCGCAGGGGTATAGTCAATTACACGGTCATCGTCAGGGAGCACCTGAACGGGGTTGATTTTCTGCACAAGGTGGTACGCGGGGCGGCGGATAAATCCTACGGCATCCATGTTGCAAACCTCGCCGGGATACCGAAACCGATCATCGGAAAAGCCGAGCAGATACTTCAGCGCCTCGAGCGGGGCAGGAAAAACATACGGCCCCTGAACCCTGAAGAGGAAGAGCAGTCAGAGCAGCTCGAAATATTCAACGCCTCAAACCACCTGGTGGTGCAGGCCATAAAAAACATAGATACCGATACCCTTACGCCTATTGAAGCCCTGAACGAGCTGCACCGGCTGAAAAAACTGGTAGAATAGCGCAGATAATTACACCTTACGATTGATCATCATTAAAATTCCCGGGCTGGACAAAAATAATAGAAATTACTTGATTTTTTGCCGATTTTATTATTAGTGCTATTATATCATTGTTTAACCAAGAGGAACAATGTCTGATATACAGTTCAAAGTCGAAAATTATCTCGCCAATTCCTTTGTTGTCGTTGAAGGCAAAAAGAATGCCAATAATTTTTATATAATCCTCAAGGGAAAGGTAAAGGTTGCCAAGGAAAACCCCGTGGTTTCAACCGAGCCTTACAACGTCCTTGGTCCCGGTGATTTTTTCGGCGTTGTGTCGTGCATGAGCGCACACGCCAGGATCGAATCGGCCGTTGCCCTTGAGAATGTCTCCCTCATATCCGTTGAACGCGAGAAATTCGGTCTCCTGATACAGAAAAACCCTACCGTTGCCATGAAAATCATCCGGTTTTTCAGCAGACAGCTCCGAGATTTCGACCAGGCCATTACCAATCTTACCTTCAAAAACGTTGCCACCGAGGATCCGTCTCATCTTTTTAACATAGGCGAGTACTATGTAAAAAAGAAAGTCTTCAACCATGCCGTCTACGCATTTCAGAAATACCTGCAGTATCGGCCTGACGGTGATAACCGCGATATGGCAATACAGCGACTCCAGTCGCTGAAGGCACCCCTCAAATCAACGGAAACCGGTCAGCGGGCCGGCATGAACCGCAAGTACAGGGACAACACCATGATCTTCTGCGAATATGAGCCGGGGGAAGAACTATTCATCATACAGTCGGGGAAGGTGAAAATCACCAAGATTGTAAACGAGGAAGTGCTCCTTGCCGTGCTCAAGCAGGGGGATATTTTCGGTGAAATGGCCATCCTCGACAACAAGCCGCGGAGCGCCTCGGCCATCACCTTCGGTGACGTGGAAGTTCTGGCCATTAACAAGTCAAATTTCGAGAGCATGGTACAGGCCCAGCCGCAGCTGGCAACGCGCCTGATACAGATTCTGAGCGAACGGATATGGACAGCCTATCGTCAGCTGGAAAACCTGATGATTCACGATCCTCTTGGACGAATTTACGATACACTGCTCATACAGCTTGAAAAGCAGAAAATCAGGATAGAATCGAAGCAACCACATAATTTCGAGTTCGGCACCAAGGAACTCATCAACATGGTAGGTCTCCCCCCGAAAAAGGGGACATGTACGTCGTCCAGCTCCTTGAAGACAAACATTTTGTCCTTGTAGAAGGAAAAATTGTCTGCACTGATATACTGGAACTGGAAAAAACCGTACAATTCTACAAGAAAAAGTCCGCCATGGAACGAAAACGTGAAGCCAGCAAAAACACTTAAAATATTTCTTATCATTTTCACTCGCCATTATTCTCGTCCTGTCCGCAGCAGTCACCCTCCTGGTCACTTTCTATCCTGCAGAACGGATATTATCTCTGGTAACGGAAAAGGCCGAAACCGCTCTGGGAAGGAAAGTCCGCATTAAGAAGATCGGTTACAGCATCGGCGGGATATTGATCGAGGATGTCACCATTTTCGAATCGGACGAAAATTCCCCTGTCCTTGCAGGTGTCGAAGAGGCGGACCTTCGCATATCTATCCTTTCCTTATTAAACATGGAAATCGATTTCAGTTCCATAACTCTGAAAAAAGCCCAATGCAATATCGTCTTTGATGAAAAAAAAGAATCAAATATCGGGAAGCTCGTTTCGAACATGTCAAAAACCGGCGGTTCCGCCGTCTCTGCAAAAATATCAAAGATAAAGCTGATTGATGCAACAGTCTCCCTGACAAATCCTCCCACGTTCCTGGCGCCCCTGGCAGGGACGTACAGGCTTGACGGTACCGTCAGGATCGGAAAGCTGATAACAATCCGCAATTGTTCGATCAGGCTGCCCCAGGCGCGCGGGATACTGAAGCCGGATTTGGACATTAAAACGTCAAAAGGCAATTTTGAAATATCAGGCACCGTCAAGCTGGAAAACGCATCGCTACTCTGGGTGTACCAGTGGGGTAAAAATGTACAGCTCCCTTACAATGTCGTAAATGGATCGATCAATAACCTGGTTATAACGAAACAACACGTCCAGGGCAACGTCGTGGCGACATCGACCCTTCTCACGGCGAATAAACTGCTCAGCGCAGCGGGATTCTGCAAGGTCGATATACCCGGCAGGACGGTCTTCATAGGCCAGGCACAGGGAGGGATAGATAAATCTTCTTTTTTTATTGACAATCTCCATTTCACCTTTGGCGGAAGCCTCATAGGGTTCGAGTTCAGGAATATCGACGCAACCGTTGCAGACGCCGCGGCGGTTTTAAAATTTTTCCCGGCAAAGCTTTTCGGCAGGGTTGAGGGCAAGCTGAGCTACCGCGGCGGCCTCTACAACGGCAACCTCAAGCTAAGCAATTGCGGCTATGATCAGGAAACCGGGCTGGTAAGCGATCTTCATGCTTCTCTGGCTATCACCGACAACATGTTCAAACAGACGGGGATCCCCTTCAAATTCTACGGCAATCCCTGCGCCCTTTCCATCGCTTCGACGGAATCATCACTATCGAAACTCTTCATAAACATCGGCGCTGAGAGAATAATAATAGATCCGGAGAAGAACAGGTTCTCGAGGGGGGATGCGCCGATCAGCATACCGAAAGAGATCTACGGCATCATTAACGTGAACCAGTTCCAGTACGGCCAGTACCGTGTCAGCGGAATCCAGCTCCAGTATCTTCTCTCCGGCAGCACCGTCGGCATACAGGGTTTCCAGTTCAATTTTGCCGACGGTAAGATATCCGGCAGCGGCGGCATCACCATGGGACAGGGGGCGCCCCGGGCGTCCCTGTCGCTGAATATCAGCAACGTCCTGATACAGAACGCTGTCGCCATCAATGAGAAAATTCGTAACAGGATTTTCGGCATCGTCAACGGGAAGGCAAAAATTGATTTTGAAATCAGTAACAGGATCCTGGAAACCGCACGAGGTAATGTCGAGTTTACTGCCGACAAGGGGAAGCTCGTCGATACCGGGATACAGAACGGCCTGGGGGTTATCCTGTCTGAACTCAGGTACAAGCTGCGCGACCTTGAATTCAACAAGATTTACGGCAACATGGACATAAAAGGCACGACCTATCTCGTTAATTCCTTCATATTCAATTCGAACAATGTGCGGTTGAAAATCACCGGGGTGTTCAATGACAAGCTCATCGCCAGTCATCTCAACATCACGCTGGAATTCACCAGGATATTCATCCAGGACCTTCCGGGTTTGATTACTATTGGCATAAATAAATACCTGCGGGGAGAATGGTACATCATGCCCTTCACCATGTCAGGGGACATGACAAGCGGAAGCAACCTCAGGCGGGCAAACTGAAAAGAATATCTCTCGCAGAGTCGTAGGGACACAGAGTTTTTAACCTATGCCAGGGCAGCTATAAATTTCTTAAATGCAAGAGAATAAAACGATCGAGGTAAAAATGGCTCTGAAAAAAATGGTTGATTGCATCATCTAACAGTTTTATGAAATGAATAGTGCGTATTAAATTCGATCCACTCTTTTTCTCTGCGCCTCAGCGACTCTGCGAGAACAATTTTTAATATTTTTTATCCGCGTATTCCAGCCAGCCCCCGGCCTGCACAAGTTCACGGTCGAAATCGGAAATGGTGAAGCGTATCCGCTCCTCCTCTCCGTTTATCCGTATGATGAACTGGCCCATGGCGAAATCTGTTTCGATCTCTGCTTCCTTGCCGGCTGCGGCGGAAAAAAGCTGGTCTATGGCCTCGCTGGGGAGTTCCACCGCCATCATGCCGCCGTTGTACATGTTCTGCCGGAAAATACGTGCAAAACTCTCGGCGATAACCAGGTTGATGCCGTTCATTTCCAGCGCCCATGGCGCATGCTCCCGCGATGAGCCGCACCCGAAATTCGACCTTGTTATTATGACGCTTTTTCCCGGGATGTCGCGTCGGTGGTCAAAGCCTTCGCATCTTCAGCCCCTCGAGAAGATGGGGCTTAAGGGCCTCCTTTGTTATCTCGGTGAGATAATGGGCCGGGATTATTTCGTCAGTATTGATGTCAGCCCTGTCGAGGAACAGCACTTTTCCGCTGAAATTCTTCATGTTACTTCTTTCCCCGGTAGAGTTCAGAATTCGTGATGGACCCGGCAATTGCAGAGGCAGCCGCGGTAGCCGGGCTCATGAGGTGCACCATGCCGCCCGCCCCCATCCTGCCCCTGGAAATTCCTGTTAGTCGTGGCGCCGCACACCTCGCCGGGCGCCAGCACGCCGTTGCTCATACCCAGGCAGGCGCCGCAGGTCGGGTTGGTGACGCAGAAACCAGCGTCCATGAATATCTTTATTATTCCTTCTTCGAGGGCCGTCTGGTATACCTTCGGGGTTGCCGGAGACACGATGGCCCTGACCCGGTCGCTGATTCGTCTTCCCTTTTAAAACCGCGGCCGCGATCCGGAGATCTTCGATGCGTCCGTTGGTGCACGAACCGATATAGATCTGGTCGACAGGAGTCCCTTCCATGAGGCGTACCGGCTTCACCTGGTCCGGCTTGTAGTCGAAGGTGACGACCGGTTCGAGGTCGGATACGTCCAGGGCAATGACCTTTTCATACTTGGCGTCGGTATCGGAGATCCACTTCGCGTAATCTTTGACGCGCCTTATCCGGGGATACAAAATCATTTTTGATGAATTCCCACAGGTAGTCCACCGTGGTCCTGTCAGGGTAGCAGATCCCGCTTGTTGCTCCTGCTTCAACGGCCATGTTGCAGAGGGTCATGCGCGATTCCATGCGACATGGCGGCAATCACCGGGCCGGTAAATTCCATGACCATGTTGGTTGCGCCGTTTACGCCGATTTTTGCGATTATCGAGAGGATGACATCTTTGGCGAAGACGCCTTCAGGAAGTGCGCCGGTAACGTTGATCCTCATGGTCCGGGGCGAATTGAAGGCGCACACGCCCTTGAGGATGGCCACTTCAAGGTCTGTCGAACCGACACCGGCGGCGAAGGCACCGAAGGCGCCGTGGGTGCAGGTGTGGGAATCACCCATGATGACGGTGTAGCCGGGGCGCACGAAGCCTTTTTCCGGAAACAGGGCGTGGCACACGCCGTTGCGCCCGATGTCGAAATAATCCTGGATACCGTGGCGCCTCGCCCAGTCTCGCAGGATTTTACCCTGCTCCGCTGTCTTGGAATCCTTTGCGGGGGTCACGTGGTCGATCACGGCCTTGATTTTCTCGGGATCGAACACCCTGTCCTTTCCCTTTCGCGATCAGGTCATTGATCGCTATCGGCGTCGTGATCTCGTGGCAGAAAACCGCGTCAATTGTTAAAACGTGTATGGCTGGTGTCGGGTTGTCGATGCGATGCGCAGTCGAATATTTTTTCAGCTATAGTATATCCCATTCACTGAATACCTTTTATCTCCAGGGGGCTGGTCTCCAGAAGTTCGCCGTCAGCGTCTACCTCGTCATCGCCGGGAGAAACCTTGCCGATATCTTTAAACGCTATCGACTTTTCCCTTGAGGACGACCTTGAGGCGGGCCGATTCATGGATTGCGCCCTTCAGCAGCTCGTTTGCCAGGGAATCCTCGATATCGTTCTGGATGACCCTGCGAAGATTTCGCGCACCGAAATTTTCGTCAAATCCTTTTTCGATCAGATACTTCTTAATTCCGGAGGAAAATACCAGCTCGATTTTCCGGTCCCACAGCTTTTCATTGATCCGTGAAAGCATCAGGTCGACGATCTTCCGTATGTGGTTCCGGTCAAGTTTGTGGAAATAAACCACCTCGTCGATCCTGTTAAGAAACTCGGGGCTGAAAAGACGCTTTAATTCGTCGCTTACCTTGTCCTGCGCGCCGCTGACGCGGGACTCCATGTCGCCGAAGCCCATCTTCCCTATTTTCTGGTATTCGCGGTTGCCGATGTTAGATGTCATGATGATGATGGTGTCGCGGAAGCTGATCGTTGAACCGGAACCGTCAGTCAGCTCGCCCTCTTCGAAAACCTGGAGCAGGATGTTGAAAACATCCGGATGCGCCTTCTCGATCTCGTCGAGGAGTATGACCGAATAGGGCCTCCGTTTAATCTTTTCCGTGAGCTGACCGCCCTCCTCGTAGCCGATGTAGCCCGGCGGTGCCCCGATGAGGCGCGATACAGAATGCTTTTCCATGTACTCCGACATGTCCACGCGGATGAGGTTGCGCTCGTCGTCAAAGAGAAATTCAGCCAGCGCCTTGGCCAGCTCGGTCTTGCCGACGCCCGTCGGGCCGAGGAAAATGAAAGCGCCCATGGGACGGCTGCTGCTGCCGAGGCCGGTCCGAGACCTCCTGATGGCGCGGCTGATCGCCCCGATGGCACCATCCTGACCGATTATCCTGCGATGTATTTCCTCTTCCATGCGTATGAGTTTGTCCGATTCCGATTCCTCGATGCTCTTGACCGGGATGCCGGTGCTTTCAGACACGATCAGCGCGATCTGGTCAGGGGTGACCATTATTTCGTATTCGTTCTTCTTGTCGTGCCAGTTTTCCATTTTCGTCGCGAGGATCTCCCGCTTGTGCTGGATCATATCGCGGACTGCCGCGGCCTGCTCATACTCCTGCGACAGCACCAGCTCGTTCTTCCTTGTGATGAGACCGTCGATTTCAGCCTCCAGTGCTATGATGTCCTCGGGCATATCGAAATTTTCCAGCCGCGCCATGGCACCTGCCTCGTCAATGACGTCTATGGCCTTGTCAGGGAGGCACCGGTCATTGATGTAGCGGTCCGCCAGCACTGCGGCCTTCACCAGTGATTCCTGGACGAACTTCACCTTGTGATGGCTTTCAAAGCGCTCCTTGAGGCCTTTCAGTATCATGATGGTCTCGTCGACGTCAGGCTCCTCCACCAGGATGGACTGGAACCGGCGCACCAGGGCAGTGTCCTTTTCCACGTACATCTTGTATTCATTGATAGTGGTGGCGCCGATGCACTGCAGTTCGCCACGTGCCAGGGCCGGCTTCAGTATGTTGGCCGCGTCTATGGCCCCCTCTGCCGCGCCGGCGCCGATCAGGGTATGGACCTCGTCTATGAAAATGATGATGTTTCCGTCATCGATGATTTCTTTTACCACACGCTTGAGACGCTCTTCAAATTCGCCGCGGTACTTGGTGCCGGCCACGATGGCAGCCATGTCAAGGGACAGCACCCTCTTGTCATAGAGCGGCTCCGGTATCTCCTTGTGGACGATGCGCTGCGCCAGGCCCTCGACGATGGCGGTCTTGCCGACACCGGCCTCGCCGATCAGGATCGGATTGTTTTTCCGTTTGCGGGATAGTATGCGGATGACGCGGTTGATCTCTTCTTCCCTGCCTATGACCGGGTCCAGCATGCCATCAGAGGCCATCCTGGTCAGGTCCCGGGCGAATTCATCAAGCGCCGGCGGCTTCACGGTCTTGACCTTGGCCTGTTTATCGTTATTAACCTTGACACCGAGAACGCGCAGGATCTCATTCCTGATCACGTTATAATCTATTCCCGCGCGAATCAGGCTGTCCAGGCCGGAACAGGTCCCCTCCCTGAAGATTGCCAGGAGCAGGTGCTCGGTGCCGATGTAGGAATTCCTGAGCTTGCGCGCCTCCTCCTTCGACATTTCGATGATGCGCTTGTATTTAGTGCTGAGGGGCACTTTTCCGAGTATTATTGTCGTCCGGTCTTTACGGACAGACTGTTCGATGTCCTGTATGAACTTGTCAAAATTGATGCCGAGGTTTTTCATGATGCGCGCTGCCACCGATTCCTCGTCCTTGAGCAGGGAAATCATTATATGGTCCGGATCGAGCATGTCCGAATTGAGGCGCTTCCCCTCGCTCTGTGCCATTATTTCCAGCACCTTTTTGGATCGCTTTGTAAACTCGAACATTATTTGACCTCTAAAGAATGTAATAATTTCCGTATATAGTCGGCCCGGTACTCGTCGCACTCGCCGGTGCTCTTGAAGAGCAGCGCGTAATGTCTCTGGAGGTGGGCCCACTGGATATTGACCATGATGTCATTAACCGTTTTGACATCGATGCTCTTAATTATCGCCAGAACAATACCGAGGCGGACATTTGATAGATGGTCCATGGCCTCTATATAGCTGATCCGCCGCGAATACCGGAGCGCGCCATAGGCACGCCATACAATGTCCTCAACTTCCGTGCGGGACTCTGAGAAGAATTCATCGCGTCTTGTGTCTTCTTTATCAAGGATACTGCCGATTACATCATCAAGTGACTCGATGATGTCTACCTCCGACAGACCCAGGGAGACCCTGTTGGAAAGCTGGTACAGGGAGCCGAGAGTCTTGCTCGATTTTCCAATGGTGCCCTTTATCTCAATCTTGTTTTTTCTGTCTTCGGGAAGAAGTTCCTGTATACCGTTCTTCATGGTTATTATCGGAAGATGAAGCAGAACTGAAACACGGAGCCCGGTGCCGAGGTTCGACGTGCAGGCCGTCAGGAACCCCAGGTCATCAGAGAAGGCATACGGGACAAACCGGTTCAGTTCGTTGTCCACCAGGTCAGCCGTTTTGTAGACCTCTGTGAGCTGCAGCCCTGGACGGATGACCTGTATGCGAAAATGGTCTTCCTCGTTCACCAGGATGCTGAAATCATCACTGTTATTAATCGCTACCAGGCTGTTTTCGGCAACTTCCATCTCGTAGGTAATAATATTACGCTCGCGTAAAAAACGCTTCTCGTTGGCGTCAATCTCCTTCAGGTCTATGATGCTCGTATGGTCCCGGTACTTCGATTCATAGGCAAACTTCTCCATGGCCCCCCGAATTGGATATGATTCGTCGGTGAGCATCCTGCCGGGGAAGGGAACCGACTGCATATTACGGGCCAGCCTGAGCCTGCTGGAGAGAACAATATGGCTGAAAGGTCCGGTTGATGTCCAGAATCCGGACTGTTGTAATACTTCCTCAAACAATGGTTCTTCCCCTCACGATCATTTCAGTTCCAATTCCCTTATCTTATCTCGCAGCAGGGCAGCTTCCTCGTAGCGTTCATCGGCCACGGCCCGGTTCAACAGATTCTTCAATTCCTCCATTGACTTCTTCGGGTTGGCTGCGACAACCGTTTTTTCGTAGGTAATGCTGGTAATGCCCACGGGATTGTTTGGATGCTTCCCCGTGTGTTTTACCGCTCCATGATATCCCGCGATAACCGATTTTAACGATTCTCCCAGGTAACGGTAGCAGTCGGGACATCCGAGCTTGCTTTCCCGGCTGTAATCAACAAAAGACATGCCACAGCTTTTACAAACACTGCCGTTTACGTAATCATCCACTTCGTCGATATCAAGAAAGGACAGCATCTCCGGAATAGAAAGGGAAAAATTAGAAAGCTTTGAATTCAATCCTATTTCCCTGGCGCAGTTTTCGCATAGATGCAGTTCTGACTTTACATCCTTGATTATCTCGGTCAGGTGTATTGTTGCTTCAATATTTTTGCAACGTTCACAGAACATGGTGTATGTTTCAATACCTGTTAATAATATACAAAAAATTAAGAAATCCTGTTATCAAAAATCATTTTTACACGGCTAATATATCTATTATAGCAATATTCAAAATTATATGCAAGCTATAAATTATCAAATACACAATTGTGTATATTTTTTTTACAATATCAATGATCCTTCAAATTTTGTCATATTCAAAAATTTGTTGAAAAAATACAATACTATTAGGATCTTTCCTAAAGAAAAATTGAACACCTTCCTCAATGAGTATCACTTCATAAATAGTTACAATAATCTCCATCTACGCAGACAGAAGGAAAATCACCTTTGCTTATTGAGCTCCAAAAAAATCTATACCATTAATGTTGAACCCGCACATGGGCAGTTTGATACAAATTTCATGTCGTCACTACACGATTATAATAAGCTATTAAATATTGATGTAAGATCCGGTGAATAGTAATCCATAACTCAACGATCATGAACTCATGTTTTTGTCCTTCTAAAATTCTGTTCCACCTGACCGGGCTGTTCATGCAGTCTCGGCACAGGTAATATTACCATTGATGAATGATAAACTTGTTGACGGTATCCTTAAATCATTCAAAAATAATCCATGCTTTTCAAAAAAAGAAAAACACAACAATTGAACTATTTTGTTTCCATCGGTTCCGGATTAAACCAGATCCCTCTCATATCCGAGGCGAAAAAACAGGGTTTTCATGTTATCGGTGTCGATGCAAACGTTTCTGCAGCCGGCTTCTATCAATGTGATCTGAAGATACAGGAATCAATAGAAAACTATGATAGCATATACAAGAAACTTATAGAACTCCTGGTTGACGGCGATATCCGCGGAGTAATGACTAAATCATACGGTCCTGCGATTGTCACCACCAGCTACCTGACGGAAAAATTCAAGATACCCTTCATACCTTTTTCCAGCACCGATTGCTTTATCGATAAAAAAAAGATGAAAAACCGTTTTATCGATCATTCCATTCAGTCGCCCTGCAGTATCCAGTATAATTTTCGGTCACGAAACGACAGAGATGCCGCAGATGGATTTCCGGTAATCGTCAAGCCGAATGTCGGTCACGCCAAGACAAATGTGCGCCTGGCCTCCGACAGCACGGAATTAAAAAAAATCTGCACCTCGCAATACGGTAGCGAAGACGACTATCTGTTGGAGAAATTCATTGAGGGCGACGAGATAATCGTGGCCGGGATCATCCATGACGGCACGTATCATCTCGTGGAGATCACCGACAAGAAAACAGCATACCCCCCCTACTTCATCGACATGGTCCACGTGTCGCCGTCAAAATATCTTCACCTGTCCAAACGAATTGAGAAAATAGGCCAGAAAGTCGCCGGGGCATTCGGGATAGCACGGGCTCCTCTCATCATGGAACTTGTCATCACCAGCGATGAAGAGGCGTTTCTTATCGAGGCGGTACCCGAATTCGGCGGCGAGTTCATTCCGGACGTTCTGGTGCCTGCCAGCATCAACTACAACATCATAGGCGAGGCCATCAAATCGATGACGAATAACGGATTCCGGCCTCCCCAGCAGCAGAAAAAAAGAAACGCCGTCGTCGTACGGTACATAACCGGGCAGAAGGGTGTACTGGCGTCATGCAATCCCGAAGGGCCCCGCACCGTGGAAGGAACAATATTTTCACGTATTTTCAAGGAGATGGGTTCGCCCATAAATGACCCGGTCACCAACCATGACCGAATAGGCGTTGTAGTCGTAGCCGCCGCTACCAGGGAAGAGGCACTGGCGCTTTCCGAGACCGCGGCATCAAACTTCAATATCCGGATCAAGTGATCTATGAAAGATGCTTCATGGGAGACCCATTACACCGCCGGGAAATCCGAACTTCTCTACCCGGATGAAAACCTGGTGCGCCTCCTGAAAAAAAATACACTCTTAAGCTCCCCGGCGGGACTTACCGCAGTTGATCTCGGGTGCGGCAGCGGAAGGCACCTTAAACTCCTCGCCGATATGGGTCTGTCCATGATCGTCGGCCTCGACGCGAGCTACAATGCCCTTGTGATTTCCCGCAGACAATGTCCCGGTCCGCTCCTGCAGGGAAACAACCTCCACCTGCCCCTTAAAAGCGGTTCTGCTGACATCGTCATTGCCTGGGGTTCGCTCCACTATAACAACAAGTACGATCTGATCGAAATGCTGGAGGAAATTCTAAGGATCCTCAAAAGAGGCGGATACCTTTTTGCTACACTCAGGTCAGAGCGCGACACCTACCTGAAGCGGGGGAAGCACCTCGGCAACGACACATGGATCACGGACCTGAACGACATCAACGGATCGATCGCCGCCTTTTACAGCGAGGAAGAATTAAAGGTATCATTCTCAATTTTTAATGAATTTACCTACGGCCTCATGGAACGGACGCTCATGGGGGATATCACGGCATTAATATCCCACTGGGTCATAGAGGCGCGCAGATAACGGAGGATCAGGTCCGGAACACGTCCGTGGCCCGGCCGGTAACCCCAGTATGTTTGACCGATCAGTACATACCTGTCCTCTTTGCGGAAGTGGACAGATAGCACCCCGCTACCGGATTGAACGATATTCCCCGGCATTCACTGTAGACCGGTGCGGAACGTGCGGCTTCATGTTCATGAACCCGCGTCTGAACGACGAGGCGATACGCAATCTATACGGCGAGGATTACTATACCGGCCGGGCGGAATACTCCTATTATGATGAGCGCGAGGCGGAAAAATATTCTGCATATGTCTGGAACAAGCGCATCGAGATTCTTCACCGGCACGTACCCGGTGGCAACTTCCTTGATGTGGGCTCCTCCTTCGGAGGACTCCTCAAGGCGGCCTCCCGGTATTATGCACCTCATGGAATAGAGGTTTCACCGTACGCCGGCGGTTATTCAAAGACTGCTGCCGTCGGCCCTGTCCACATCGGGACCCTGGATGATCATCCCTTTGAAAGAGATTTTTTTTCAGCCATAACCATGATCGAAGTGGTCGAACATCTCCCTGATCCGCTGTCCGCCCTGAAGGAATGCCACCGCCTGCTCCGCAAGGGGGGGCTTCTGATGATACAGACAGCCAACATGGACGGTCTTCAGGCGAGATTACAGGGGAGTGGCTACGCCTATTTTATGCCGGGACATCTTTCATATTTCAGCAAAAAAAACCTTGCTCAAACCCTGACCGGTATAGGATTCCGAAACATCAAAATCTTTCACCCGGTTGAATTTGGATTGCTGCCGAAGCTGAAGAAATCACGGTACACATTTAAATCAACCTGGGATTACCGCCGCTGGCTCAGGATATCGATGTACCATTTCATCAGCAAAATTCATTTCAACGATTTCGCCGCCACCAGTTCCATGGTAATGTACGCCTTCAAGTGAATCTACAGCTTTCGCAAAGTGCTTGACCCGGCATCCTGTATATTTTCTATTTACCTGCATCTGCTCCATCGTCGTGATCTGCGGCGCAGGCGTGGAAAATCGAATATTGCGTAATGATGACTGATGATGGAACCTCTCTGGACACGAATACAACGCCGCTATAACGCAATTTCTCATCTCCTTCTTGCCCAGGGCCTTCTGGCCATTGCGCTCTACGGGTTTTACCGGCTCAGGATATACTGGTACATCAAGTCCCTTTACCTGGATGTCAGGTTCACGGGGGTTTCCGAATATCTCAGGCTATGCCTGCACTATGACTCCGCTACCCTCGGCGTTACACTGGCATTTCTCTTCATCATACTCTTTCTGTCGGCGCGATACAGGCGGATACGGTACATAATCATCACCGCGTACTCGGTCGTTTTAATTTTCTTTCTGCTCTTTTCCATGGAATTCTTCAGAGTCTATGAAACATCGTTCCAGAAAAATTACGCCGGCAGGGAGCATTTTTCCGGTCTCGGCAATGTTCTCGATTCAGCCCTTGCTGAATTTTCGGCAGAATTCTACATCCTCTTTTTTCTCCTGACCGGGCTGGCGGTCGCCATGAATAGTGCCCTGTACCGGTGGGAAAAAAACAATGATATGCAGGAGATGGTGGAATTCCATTCCGAGCTGCTCATGTTCAGGGCGATACGTCAGTTTATCCCCGCGGTACTTGTTGTCTGTCTCGGCATAGCCCTCGCAACTGATCCAGAATCACCGATCAGATACCATGAATCACGGTACAAGCATGACGCTGCCCGTTACCTCTCGTTGCTCCGCGAGTTTTCTCTGAACCCGGTTTATAACCTTATAACCGATACATCACCCGGACCCGGCGCCGTTGAAAAGCCGATGGGGAAGGATCTGGCCCCCTTTACCTTCCGGCTCAATACGGATTCCCTGGCAACGGATCGGCGGTATTCAAGACAGGATAGTATCCCCCGCGGGAAACGATACAATATTATCCTCTACTTTTTTGAATCTACCCCGTCCAGATATTATGACATCAAAATTCAGGATCGCCATGTCATTGAAACATGGCACCGTCTTGAGAAGAACAGCATTAATTTCCGCAACCATTATGTCAATTACCCCCTGTCGGCAAATGCCCTCCTCTCCGTCCTCACCTCCGCCTATGATTTAAATACCAAGGACATGGTGATACAGAAGTATCCTGACATCAAGCTCCGTACGCTTTCGGAGATACTAAAGGAGCGCAATTACCGTACCTGCCTGATACATACCGGCGGCCTCGGCTATGCTGGACAGAAACGATTTTTAAAGAACAGAGGATTTGACGAAATCCTGGAATACAACGATCTTGTAAATGTCCCGCCCTATAACAGGCAGGTGGGCTGGGGCATTGATGAACGGGCAATGATCAGACCGGCGGTTGATTATTTGAAGCGCAGCCACGAACAGCCCTCTCTCCTGGTGCTGTTGCCGGTGAACCCGCACCACCCCTACGCTATCCCCGGTAAGGAATTCCAGATAACCGGCTCCGTGGATGAAGACCAGGATTACAGGAAAAGGAACTGGCTCAATTATCTGAATTCGCTCTATTATTCAGACGTTGCACTGGGCATGCTCGTTGATGAACTGGAACGGAGCAATCTCATGGAGAATACGCTTCTATTTCTCTTTGCCGACCATGGAGAGGCCTTTTATCAGCATAGAATGAACTACAACCATCCGTTCTTTCTCTATAACGAAAACGTGCATGTGCCGTTCCTGATATACAGCAAAAAGCTGTTCCCTTCGCCTGAATACTATGACGGTATTACCCGACACATCGACATCCTTCCGACCATACTGGACATCCTGGGTATCGCACGGTCTCCCGAGCAGGAAGGGGTATCGGTATTCTCCTCTCACCGGGAGCAGTTGGCACTCCTCCATACGTCGTGGAAGGATGATTTTATGGGAATAGCCGATCAGCAGTGGAAGTATATCCTTAGAAATGATGACGGGATTGATGAGCTTTATGATCTCGGAGAAGACCCGAATGAAAAGAACAACATAGCCTCACAGCATCCTGATATAACAAAGCGCTATCGTCGGTTTGTACTGAAGGCTAGAAATTATAAAGAAGAATACTATAAACGAATTCTGAGCAGATAACCATCACTACTACGCTGCCGGATATCGTTAAATTGAAATGATGGTTAATGTCCGCCGTTATCTTTCTTTCAGATTCACGTATTCTTTCTCATCGGCATAGACCTGGATATAGGCGGGGCGCAGGATCTTCCCCTGCATGATCTGTTCGATACGGTGGGCGCACCACCCCACAACCCGTGCCATGGCGAATATCGGCGTATATAGCTCCATGGGGATTCCCAGCATTTCATACACGAAACCCGAATAATAATCGACATTTGCGCTGACGACCTTCTTGCCCCGGTTGTTAAGAATCGAAGTGGCTAGTCGCTCAACATTTTCATAAAGCAGAAATTCCTCGTAGTAGTCGCGTTTTTTAGCCATATTCCTCGCATATTCCTTCAGAATAAGGGCCCGCGGATCAGATATGGTATAAACGGCATGTCCGAAACCGTATATCTTGCCGGATCTGTCCCCGGCCTTCTTATCAAGTATCTTTGTGAGATAAGACCTGATCTCCTTTTCGCTCCCCCAGTCCTTGAGGTCTTTTTTCAGATCCTTCATCATTATCTTGACGGATTCATTGGCCCCGCCGTGGAGGTGCCCTGACAGCGACGCTATGCCTGCTGCAATGGCCATGTAGGTGTTGGCGCCGCTGGACGATACCGACCGAACGGTAAAGGTGGAGTTGTTGCCTCCGCCATGCTCGGCGTGAAGGATCAGGGCCACATCAAAGATATGGGCCTCTTCGTCATCCGGCTTCTCGCCATGGAGAAGGTAGAGGAAATTCTGAGCCGTCGAGTATTCCGGTTTTGGACGCAGTATTTTCAGGTCAAAGCCTTTGCTGTAACGCAGCACGTTGTAGTTCGTTGCGACAATGGTCGGGAACTTGGCTATCAGGTTGATGCTCTGGCGGCACACGTTGTCGATATCGGTCGAGTCGGCATCTTCGTCGCACCTGCTCAGGTGCGACAGCACGCTGTGGAGGGCATACATCTGGTTGTCGTTCTCCACTTCGCCCATGATGATCTGGCGTTCAAGCCTGGACAAAGTTCGCCTCTTACCAAGTTCCCTGCTGAATTTCCTGAGGTCGGACGGTTTTGGAAGCTCGCCAGCCAGGAGCAGATATGCCACCTCCTCGAACAGGAACTGCCTGTTCTTCTCTGCCGCCTGAATGATTTTCTCGACGTCATAGCCGCAGTAAAAAAGCTTTCCGGGGACCGCCTTCACCTCATAACTTTTTGTATTGCCGCTCTTTGCGACCTTCTGGTAGCCGTCCACCCTTCCCTTCGACGTTATTCCCACGACAACCCCGGTTCCGTCGGGGTTCCGCAGGCCGAGCTTGACATCCTTCTCCCTTATCATGTCCGGAGTTAGGTAATCATTTAGCAATGTCAGTTTTTGGATTTTTTTCAGGATATCCTGCATGGAATCACCTCCGCGGTCTCATTCACACGGTACGGATGAAGCATTCAGTGTCAACTTTTTTAATAGCGCACTGGAGGAAAATCAATCAACACGGCGGTCATGTCGTCCTTCTGCTGTTCCGGCCGACCCATGAACTGGTAGACTGCGGCAAAGAGTTCGTGCACCACCAGCTGCGGCATCAGGCCGATGTTCTCACTGAGGAGCTGAATAATTCTTTCTTCCCCGAATTCCTCGTACTGCTGATCCTTGTTGAAAGCCTCTACAATACCGTCGCTGAAATAGAGTATCGAATCACCTTCATAAATTGTGAATTTGCATGACGGGCAGTCAAGATACGTGTCCTCCAGGATCATGCGAACATCGCTGCTGAGAAGGTTCCCCTTGAGTGGATGCCACCCTTTTTCATCTTTGTTCAGATCATAGACGTCTACAATGTTTTTCTGGAACTTCCGTACGATAACGGGAAACAGCATGCTCCGGTTGTAAAAAGTGAGATGGAACTTATCTCCGTCATTATGAATGAACGTAAAAAGAACGCAGGCAAATTCCTGTGAATTGGCTTCCTCCATGATGTCGGTAAACTTTGTGGTCGTGTTTTTGACGAAGAAATCGCTGTCAACTGCGCCTGAATGCTCATATATTCTCCTGGCATCCCTGATTGACATGGTGATGGCCGATCTGAGACGCACCAGGTTGGTGTAGGCGGGAAGACCATGGCCGCTCATGTCCGCGAAGATGAAAAGATAGTTGCCGTCCGGCAGCTGTATCAGATCGAAATAATCACCCGAAAGGATCGCGCCGTATGCGCGCTGGAAACCGATCCCGACGTTAAGCTTCTTGCTGTAGAAATTCCTGAAGAGGCCCCTGATGAGGACTTTGTCTTTTTCACGGATCGAGTTTGCCTCGGCGTTGAGGATGTTGAACTGTTTCAGCTTTTCCCGTTCGTCGTCAGTCAGATATCGTGACCCTTCACCGCCTCCCGGAATATTACTATTCATGGGATTGCATCTCCCTGTAATGGCGTATGAGACTGTTCGTGGAGTCGTCATGCTTCAGCTCGCCCTGGAAACCGCCGTCAAGTTCCGGCAGTATATTCTTTGCCAGGGCTTTCCCGAGTTCGACGCCCCACTGGTCGAAGGAATATATGTTCCATATGATACCCTGGACGAATATTTTATGCTCGTACAGCGCGATGAGTTTCCCCAGCAGGGAAGGCGTAAGTTTCTCCGCCATGATGGTGTTGGTCGGCCGGTTCCCCTCGAAGGTCCGATACGGTATAAGCGCCTCCGGGACACCTTCACTCCGGAGTTTGTCAACCGATTTGCCGAAGGCCAGGGCCTCGGTCTGGGCGAAAAGGTTGGCCATGAGCTTGGCGTGATGATCACCGGCGTTGTACAGGGATCGGGCGAATCCGATGAAATCCGCAGGGATGAGCCTGGTCCCCTGGTGAATGAGCTGGTAAAACGCGTGCTGGCCGTTTGTGCCCGGTTCACCCCATATGACCGGCCCGGTCGTGTAATTAACCCTCTTGCCTTCGCGGTTGACGCTTTTGCCGTTCGATTCCATGTCGGCCTGCTGCAGGTACGCGGCAAAGCGGTGGAGGTACTGCTCATAGGGAAGCACCGCGTGAGTCTCCGCGCCGAAGAAATTTCCATACCATATCCCGAGAAGGGCCATGATGACAGGGATGTTCCGCTCGAAAGGAACCTTCCTGAAATGGTTATCCATAGCATGAAAGCCCTTCAGGAGAGACATGAAGTGCTCGTGCCCGATGGAAATCATCAGGGACAAACCTATGGCCGAAGCGAGGGAATACCTGCCTCCTACCCAGTCCCAGAATTCGAACATGTTCTCCGTGTCTATGCCGAAACGCTTCACTTCAGGGGCATTGGTGGACAGCGCAACGAAATGATGCGGGACGGCCTTGTCCGACGATAATGCACTGACCAGCCATTTCCTGGCCGTCTCGGCATTGGTCATGGTCTCCTGGGTGGTGAAAGTTTTCGATGCTATGATGAAAAGCGTTTCCCCGGGATCGCACTCGCGGAGGGTCTCCATGATATGGGTATCGTCGACATTCGAAACAAAATATGATTTCAGCTCCCGCAGGGAATAAAACTTGAGGGCTTCCGTCGCCATGCAGGGCCCCAGGTCCGACCCCCCGATGCCGATATTCACGATATTTTTCATCGCTTTGCCAGTATAGCCTTTCCACCTGCCGTCCCTGACACGATTTGAAAAATCCTTCATTTTATCCAGGACCGCCGTGACCCCCGGCATGACATCGACACCATCAACCAGAACAGGTCCGCCGGACTGGTTCCTCAGGGCAGTATGAAGAACAGCACGGTCTTCGGTGACGTTTATTTTTTCCCCCCTGAACATTCTTTCAATCTCACCCGCAAGCCCGCAGGCTCTGGCAAGGTCAATGAGAATGTGCATGGTTTTTTCAGTGATCCGGTTTTTAGAATAATCAAAGAGGATATCATCATCAATGATTGTGAATTTATCCGCTCTCCCGGCATCGGAATCGAAGAGTGATTGCAGGGTCACGTCCCTGATCTCTTCAAAATGGCTTTGAAGGGCTTTCCATTCCTTCATATCAGTTAATTTTCGTAAAGACATAGTATCCTCATAATAATAATCAGGGAATAAATCATACAGGAGGTCATATGGAAAGTCAAGGAATTTAATAGATAGTAAAACACCCTGTCTTACAATCGTTATCAGGACACAATCACCATGAATTTCAGAAAAAGTTCTTGTAAAATACTCAGGATTTTTTCGATTTGATACCATCATGGCCAACAACGAGTCTGCATTAATTAATGTTATGTACTCTTTTTTCGGAGCAGGATATGTACGGTGAAATGCACTTGTCACGCCGGGATTTGAGGTCCTGTATGGATCTGGGCAAGGCATTGACCTCTGAACTTGACCAGAACAGACTCTTCGGGACAATACTTAAAAAATTATCTGACCTTATCCCGGCTGACATCTGGTCGCTCATGCTGGTGGAGCGCGAGAGAAACGAGCTTGTTTTCAAGCTGAGTGTAGATCTTAATATCGAGGAAATAAAAGATATCCGTATCAGCATGGGACAGGGTATAGCGGGACAGGTCGCCCTCACGCAGACCCCCATGGTCGTGGAAGACGTCAAAACATGCAAATATTTCAATGACCAGATAGACCGGATTTCCGGAAAGGTGACCAGATCAGTGATGTGCGTACCACTTGTTTTCGGAAACCAGACCGTCGGCGTTATCGAGGCGATAAACCCCTACAAAACAAGCAAAAAGACGCTTTCCCTCCTGATGTTTGTGGCCGATTATGCCGCGATAGCTGTGGAAAATACCAGAAGATACAGGTATATCCAGACACTTGCGCACAAGGACAACCTGACCGGCTTGTACAACACCAGGTATCTGTACGATAAACTCGCCGAGCTGTTTGAAGAGAGCAAGAACTCCGGGACACCCATCGGACTTATTTTCATGGACCTGGACAACTTCAAAAAGATCGTTGATGCCCATGGCCATCTTAACGGCAGCCAGGCCATCCAGGAAGTTGCCCACACCATAAATGATTGTCTCGGAGACCCGTCCTTTGGAGTAAGTTATGGAGGGGATGAATTTGTCATAGTGCTTCCCCGGTATGACAAGAAATCGACGATACTGAAAGCGGAGGAAATCCGATCCATGATGGAGAAGACCATGTATCTGTCAAACAGGGGTCTCGATGTACGGTTAAGCGCCAGTTTCGGAGTGGCGTCATATCCCGAAGACGCATCAAACATCACGCGTCTCCTGTCAATAGCGGACAAGGCAATGTTCAGCATTAAGGACAGAGGGAAAAATGCCGTGGGTACGCTCTTCTAAAGAAATTCCTGCCGGAAAAAGATATTAATATTCTATGTATTTTTCGATGTTTTTCTCTTCAACGAGAAGCATTGCAGCCGCTATGACGGTAGTCCAGAGGCCGTTTTTATTTCCTTCGGCTGACTGGCTTATATTCCGTGTTTTGAATATATGGCCATGCGCTCTGTAAACCTGTTTCCTTTCGTCCCATGCCTGATCGGAATCGAAAGGGATACCCAGTGTTGACGCAAGCATCGTAGCTGCCAGGTCTTCCGCGAAGTCACCGGATAGCTTTGCCACTTCCCCGAAGGAATGGTGCTCTGAAAGATACCCATAGTTTTCCTGGTCTCGCGGCATCGCGATGCCTATGGCAGCTGATACGAGCCTGTTGGGTTCATTGGTCTCGTTCCGCGCCATAACGCAAAAAGTAATCTGCCCGGGATGGAGCAGCTTGACGCCTTCTTTCTGGGTTATTATTTTACATTTTGGAGGCAATATGCTTGATACGTAAACGAGATTACATTTTTCTATGCCGGCATTTCTGAGGGCAAGCTCGAAAGAAGAAAGTTTATTTTTGTGGACACCCACGCCCTTGGTTAGAAACAGCTTATTTGGTACCATACCGCCTCTTGATTATATAGAATAATAAATGCTATTTTATGTCACTATTAATGACAAGAATTTTTTTAAAAATTCATGACATAACAGCTTTTTTTATCGTTCATTAAAGTATCTCTATCCGTTTGAGGATGCCCGAATACCCGCACCATGAAACAATGAAACACGTCACAGTTTTTATAAATCTTCAAATAGGCAAGAAAAAAATGGGTGTGAAAATATTTTTTGGATCAAATAATCGGGATCTTAAGGGTAGCGGTTGTTTTATTGTTTTCCGAGGTAATGACAAAATCCTTTTCGCTGGCCCCCATGCTTCTCAGCATCATGGATATGAGAATGAGTCCCAGACCTGCCCCTTCATCAATTTCCGTGCTTACTTCATCGTCATTTTCAGCGAAATATTCAGTGATATCATTGTAGCGGCTTGCGCTTTGGAGTTTCTTCTGCACCGTGGACTTTTCCCTATCCGTCATTTCAACCGGATTTGTCACTACAATATTAAGCCAATCAGGCTGTGTTTGTATGACCACCTCGGCCATCATGTCAAACTCCCGGGCCAGGCGCTCCAGGCTTGACGCATTTTCCCGGCTCAGCTCCAGCTTAAAGAGCTTGAGGGCCATTTCGTATTCCATCTGGTTTTCTGAACTGTTTTTTGAGGAATATCCTTCAAAATAAATATTTTTGAAATTTGCCTTTACTGCATTTATAAGAAGCTCTTTCAGGCATGTGTAGACCGGCGGCACCATATCGGGTTTATTATATTTTTTGAAAATAAGCCCGAGGACCTCTTTCATGCGGTTTTCAACATAATCGCTCACCGAATAGGCGAGGATCTTTATTTTTTTGTTCTGTGTTACAGCTTCTTCAAGGGTCATATCGTTCAATGTTCTAGATGTCACTGTGCATTAAAATATCAGTATAATCAAGCGAATTTATCTGCAATGAATCCATAATTTTAATTGTCATGATTTAAGAGACCGCTGACATGGACAGGAACTATTGGTTAATTATAATGGTCCAATGAAATATGATACTTTTTAGAGCCTGTATAAATATCAGATATAAACAAAATCAAGTTTTTAAATGTATATAATTTAATAATTGTTTATTAAAATGTAAAAAATCTGCTTTACATTTATTTTTATTTGATGATAAAGTTAATTAAGAACTATATTAGGCATATTACAATAAATGTTTTTGTACAACCGCAGAATATAGCATACTATTATTAAATTCAGGCGATACTTTCCGTAATCTGTAAAAGCTAGAAACAAGGTACGTAATGACATCTGTATTTTTCAAAAGAACAAGAAATGATGCTATACTGTTAACTTCTTATGAACAAATAGCATTGCGTGATATCAGGGCATGGGAACAGGCAAAGCCGGGTTTTGTTATGAAGACCATTGATTCCATTGGAAATCCAGTAGCACTTATTCTCGAGAAAGTTCCCATGCCCTTCCGCGGGACCGTTGAGAGAACCGTGATCGGTTTCATGGAAATGCTGAAGGATATATCCTATTGGACCTATTCAGAAAAAAGTATTATTAAGAAAGGACGGCGGCACGGGTTACAGATAACGAGAATATCCGATCTGGTAGATCAGGATCTTGAAACACTTGATTTTTTGGCGGGGAAACACTTCAGCAGCAGCAAAATTATCGCTGCCCTGGAGGGTGCAGGATGTGGTATGGGCGGCCTTATGCTGGTCGCGGCTGATATTCCTGTTCTCATGGGGATCATGTTCCGTTCAATACAGCAGATTGGCTCCTGTTACGGTTTTTCGATGCAGGACCCGGCAATGCTTCACGTGGTCATGAGTATATATAATGCAGGCACCACCGATTCGGCAACGGTAAAATCCTCGGTCCTGGCGGATATGCAAATCGCAGCATTTTCAATGGCAGGAAAATCCGCCTATTTAAAAGCCGCCACGATGACAAAATCGTCCCTGGTGGTGAACTTTCTTGAAAAATCGACAGGATATCTCCCCGCCCAGATCGCTAAAAACATGTCAAAAAGAAAACTGGCCCAGCTTGTTCCTATCTTCGGGGCTGCAATAGGCGCAGGATTAAATTACTGGCTCATGAACAGTACACTTACCGCGGCCTACATGATCTTCCGGAAACTTCACATTGAAAGAAGACTGGCCTCTGCTGCTGCCATGACAACCGCCAAGCCGGCAAAACGCAGACTGGGTATTATCCGTTTCCGGTGAGACGCCATGGTCTATCTTATCGGCGTTGACCACCTGGTTCAGTATAAAGGTCCCATTCCAGAAGCAATCAGGCTGGAATTCCGTTCATATCTTGAGCAGAAATGCCGTGAGCTGTATATAACTACAATTGCCGAAGAATTCAGCGATTATGCGTTGCAGGAGGTATATCAGGCCACTGAAGAAACAGCCCGGGAGGCCGCGCGTTTACTTGGTATCAGGCACCGGTATTGCGATCCCGGCGGTGAAGATCTGGTACAACTTGGCATTCCCGGCTTTGGAGAAATACTGGAAGAAACAAGAATAAAATTCAATATGCCGCCGTCCTATATTCTTGATGCTGATTTGAGAAACAAAGTAAGAGCCTGTGCCGTTGGCAGGGCAAAATCATATTGGTCCATACGGGAGCAGTACTGGCTGGATACGCTGAGCGACATACTGGGTACGGACATTCTTTTTATATGCGGGCATGAGCATGTCGAACGGTTCATGTCCCTGCTCAAAGATAACGGACACCAGTGCTCTATCATTGAAGGATTCTGGAAGGAAGAATTATTCACTGACTACGGGAACCTGGGCCTGTGATGATACTGACGCCCGCAGGCTCTTCGTGAGCATGATTGTTTGCCACAGGTGCGGAAGCAGATCCGTAGAAATTAAAACGGAGGTAGCCCGGTGGAATATACACAGGAACAGACTTCAAAGATTAATCTGATCATTGACAAGCTGTCCGACGGTAATACGAACATTAAAAATTCTCCATCTATAAAAGTAATGGCAATTAATCTTCCGAACTAATACGATTGGGATCTTGATAAGGTGTTGAAATCATTGAAATAATGTGATTTAATGATAAATAAACGAGTCTATTATTATAATATAAATAGCTTACAATAGCCGATGAATATAATATATATTATATTTAATATGAAATATTATATAATCAATCAAAATAATAGGCAAAATATAATATTCAAAAAAATATAATAATTTTATAAAAAATGAGTTGATTATTATCAAAAAAATAATTTCGATTGAAATTAACAGCAAGTAATAATATCATATGAAACAAAATAGCTCTTCATCAAATAAGTTATTATTAGAGATACTCCCTGACTATATTTCGCAGAATGAAATCATAAACCTTTTCTCCAAATCAAAATTAAAACTTTTTTCTCAGAGCAGGGTAGCATCTGCATGTATTATATCTTCAGAACCTGTTGATGCGCGAATATACCAATCCCTGGTCAGCATCTTCAGCAGTGCCGGGATAAAGGTTATGAGCCTGTATTTCGACACGCTGGATGCCCATCATGTCGATTCACTGAGAAGTGCTGCTCGTGATATTCATAATGCCCTTTCCCGGGGCGGCTGCCTCATCGTATCATATCGCACAAGGTTTGCGCTGCCAGTGATAGCGAGCCTGTACATATACAACGGAAGAAGGGTTGATGAAGCTATTGCCGCAGTGCGGCAGATAAAAAAAGATGCTCCTGAACTGGACCAGTACCGGAGTCTCCTTGAAATGTTCAAGGAGACCTATGATGTTCCAGCGGGAAACTCCGGACATATACGCGATGCCATAAAGATTGACAAGATTCCAGCCGGTCGGCAACAGACCGGCACCGTTGAAACAGGCGGAAAATCCGCACGGGAGGCGGTCGTGCCTGTCCCTGCAGCGGTGACACCGGCGGTCCAGGCTCCATCCCCCTCCGGCGTTATAGCAAAAGACAATACTCCGCCGATCCCGGCCAAAGCCCCCGGTCATGACTCGGGTAAAAAAGATGATGAAAAGAAAAAATCCTCACCGGCTCCTTCCGGTATAACGCCGGTTACTGCGGGGCCTTTTTACCGCTCAATACGGTTCAAGCTCATATCGATTATATCATTTATCATAATTGCATCCCTCACGGGAATGATATTCCTCGCCAGTTATTTTTTCAAGAACGACAATAAAATAAGGGTACAGGAAAGCAACCTGCAGATTTCCGAAGTCGTTGCTCTTAAAATAAAGTCCGAGATTGAAAAATACCAGATCATGTCATCCATAATGCTGAAAGAAAAGATTGATAACGTGACCGGAGAGGAAAGCCTTATCGCTGCCGGTCAGAAAGAGGTGCTCTTCGCCGGTATCATGAAAAAATCAGACGGGAACGGCCGGGAGGTTTTTGCAAAGACGTTTTTTAATAAACCCCTGATGAATAAATACCTTATTAACGAAAAAGATATAAACGCGCTCAATGATAAAAAACTTCAGGACCTTTCTTTTTCAGGCGAACACCTTATCATCAATGTGTCTCCGTATCTTGATAACCCTGTTTTTTCTCTGAGCTTCCCCCATGAGCGGGACGCCGGCGGTGCTGTTACGTCCATAATTATCAGTTACATCAGGCTTGAAAATCTTTTAAAGACATTTAAAGCTACAGGCATTACAAACGTGTTCATGGTCAATTACAAGGGAGATGTAATAGCCCATCCTGATGCTGATGTTGTCCTGAGCGCCCCCAGCTACGCTAAACTTCCTATTTGCAGCATGATGATGAAGAGCAAGATTGATAACGGACAGACACGGTACCGGGATGCGAAGGGCATTTACTATATGGGTTCGTTCAAAAAAATCGACGTGGGTGGCTTCGGTATTATCGCCACAGCCAATGAGAAAAAAGCCTTCGAGGCGGTTTACAGCATCCAGCGCCGCAACATGATCATCATGGGAATTGTCCTGACAGGAGCAATACTCATAATATTCCTATTCGGAAAGACCATCACGACACCGATCATACGGCTCGTCGGGGCTACAAAAAAGATAATCGAAGGCCAGTACAGTGTAGACATTGTGCCTACCACCAAAGATGAAATCGGACAGCTTACCAGTACCTTCATCGAGATGGGAAGGGGTCTCGAGGAAAAGGAACGCATCAAAAACGCTTTCGGCAAGTTCGTTAACAAAGAAATAGCCGAGGCGGCTCTGAGGGAGGATCTGCGGCTCGGCGGTGAACGCAAAACAGTGGCCATTCTTTTTTCCGACATCAGACAGTTCACCTCAATATCTGAAAAGCTGGAACCTGAAGAGGTCGTTGAATTTCTGAACATCTACATGACGAAAATGGTTTCCTGCATTGAGAAAACCAACGGGATTGTCGACAAGTTCATCGGCGACGCCATCATGGCGGTCTGGGGGACCCCCATTTCAAAGGGGAACGATACCGAGAACGCGATCAACAGCGCCCTTCTCATGCGGCAGGAGCTCATAGCCTTCAACCGGGGACGGGGCGACGTCAAGAAGCCTGTCATCAGCATCGGCTGCGGCATCAACACGGGAACAGTGCTGGCCGGCCAGATTGGTTCCGAAAACAGGATGGAATACACGGTCATCGGAGACGCGGTTAATCTGGCATCCAGAATTGAACAGCTCAACAAGCCCTTCGGTACCGACGTACTCATCAGCGACGATTCATACCGGCTGGTAAAGGATGTTTTTGCGGTAGAAAAAATGAAGAAGATCAAGGTCAAGGGGAAGATGGAACCTCAGCAGATATATGCCGTACTTGGCCGCATGGACGACGCGGGCAGGCCCAAATCGCTGCGGGAACTCCAGGGTATGATAGGCATTGACCTCAAAACGTTATTATCAGATGAGGATGTCACGAATCTGGTAGATCACGGTGAAGAGAAATATGAGATTATCGAAAAGTGACACCGCTGCGGTTGTCATCGGCACCGTGATACTCACGATCCTGGGTTATCTCCTGTATGCCGACATCATGGAACGGACCGGGACCGGTACTACAAAGCGAATCGGGGAGATCACGGCAAAACGGAACACGACTGAAAGAAAATTCTCCTCCCAGGTTGTCTGGGATGATGTGTACAAAGGCTCCAGCCTTTATAATTACGATACAATCCGTACGGCCGACCAGTCCGAGGCCACTATACACCTTACTGACGGTACGGTCATCACCCTCAACGAAAACAGCATGATCCTCCTTTCGGTTTCGGAAAAGGAGCTCGATATAAAGTTCATCCAGGGAACCATGAGCGCAAAGCAGAACGCCGGGAAAAGCAGCAAAGCGCAGAATGTTAATATTGAATCGGGCGATACGAAAATATCTCTTCTCAACAGCGATGTGAGCCTGTCCCAGGACCGAGACAGTCAGCTCCAGATGACCGTGAACCGCGGCAAAGCGAAGCTGCAAAGCGGCGGGCAGGAAAAAGTCATTAATGCGAACCAGAACATAGTGGCCGGTAAAGATTCAATCCGCCTGTATGACCTCACCATAAAGCTCAGCTCCCCTGAAAACAACAGCTATATACCATCAGTACCCGGCAAGACGATGGTGCCCTGTTCGTGGGAGCAGCCCGGCGGTGATTACGAAACCTATCTCGAAGTTGCGGCAAACCCGGCCGTAGCGGACCCATTCATCAAGATGAGGGCAATGCGTGCCAACACCTCGGTAAGCCTTGCCGAAGGCGTTTATTACTGGCGTGTGACGGCACTGCACAAAACAACGAAAAAAATAGAATCAAGCGAGATACGAAAATTCACAATAGCTAATGATAAACCTGTATCACTGATCTCTCCGGCAAATAAATCAGTCGTGAAATACCGTGACGTCAATCCGATGATCAACTTTATATGGTCGAAAAATGAATCTGTTCCACGCTACCGGCTGATCGTTTCAGGAAAACCGGACATGATATCACCAGTAGTGAATACGGTTGTGGAAGGAAATAAAATTTCCATCAACAGCCTCGGTCAGAGCACGTATTACTGGAAAGTCGTAAATATGTCCGAAACAGAACAGGTCAATGCCAGCGCAGAGTCACCGAAATTTACTTTTTCGGTAATAAAAACTGAAACCATAGAGCCGCCTGAACCGTTATCACCATCCAACAATAAAACTATCCATCCCGGAACTATCACGCAGAAAGGTCTTAACTTTACATGGAGCAAGGATCCTTCGATCGTGGATATAAACATGAGCATTGCATCAGACAGGGAGATGTCCAGGATCATCATTGCAAAAAAAAGCAGGGAAAGCTCTCTCCGGCTGACAGATGTTTTGAAGGAAGGGACCTATTACTGGAGCCTGCGGGGTGTTTTGAGTGACGGATCACAAACTGCTTCTTCGAAGATTCTCAGCTTCAAGGTGGGTGAAACGGGTGGACTTGCACTGATAGAGCCGGTGGACAAAGCCTTGATTATCTGTCCGAAACACAAGGCCGTTTCTGATGTAAATTTCTCATGGTCAAAAACAGATCTCGATGGAACCTATATCGTACAATTGTCGAAAACCAGGGATTTTGAAAAAATCTTCAAGGAAATGACTGCTTCTGATCTGTCATCATTTATCCCGGAGCTGGGGTTGGGCAGGTATTTCTGGCGCGTCAGGCTGGTTGATGAGAATAACACTGCACTTATGACAAGCCAGATTAATTCATTTGAAGTTCTGAGCTATCTTGACATGCCGGTAACTTTGGGACCGCAGGCCGGCAGCACTGTAAATATGTTGAAGCAGGACTCTCTTGACTTTTACTGGAAGCCGGTTCAGGATGCAAATCGGTACCGGGTAGGTATTTACCAGATAAAAGCAGGCATACATTATTCAGTTGCGACGATAGAAACAGGCACCACGAATTATAAATTCACTGCTCTGAACAAGCTTGATGAGGGAAGATTCATGTGGACCCTCCAGGCGGTTGAAATCGAAGCGGGGACCAACCGCGTGAGGAGAAAAAGCGAGGAAGTCAGGTCCATATTCGATATTAAGCTTGATATAAAAAAAGACTTGAAGCTTGATACAAATAAAGTTATTAATACTGAATGACATTTATGAAACGAAAAATGGCAACTATCGGAATATTTTCAGCAGTAATAACCTCGCTTTTTACGCTGGTCCTTCTTTCACCGGTTCGTGCTGAAGAGAAAAAGGAAAAACCGATACGGATTAAATGGGAATCCGTCGAAGGCATCATCAAATACATGGTGCAGATGAAGGATGCTGCCGATACCGTTGTTCTGGACAAAACCGTAGGGAATAATTACATTGATTTCGTCCTACCCCCGGGAAGCTACCGGATAAGAATCGGTGCAGTAAACAAATTCGACAAAGTAAGCTTCTGGACGGACTGGGAGACCATTGAGATACGAAAAACCGTCAAACAGAAATTTTTCGCCAACAAGTTCCCCGCTCAGGTGGGTCTCAAAATAAACTTCGGGGTAGCATATAACATGGTACTCCCGGATTGGAACAACATGTACAAAGACAGCACCTTCGATTTAAAGTACCTTGGTTACATGATGTCCATCGGCTACCATTTTGGAGATTCAAAATATGTTAAAACTAAAAATTTTTTGCGATTCATGGGGATTGAGATGGATGCCCAATTATGCCATTACGCGGGTAAAGATTCAATACAGTTCAGATCGACTCTGACAAATATGATAGGCGGTATAGGTCTTTTCATAAAATCAAGGCTTGATGTCCCGATAAATTTTTATTTTCGCCTTGGCGGCGGAGTTTCATATACACTGCAGGAATATACCAGGAGCAATCTCCTCGGGCAGCAATTGTTCAGCAACAAGGTAGAAACACTCGATCCTTATCTCAAGGCCGGGGTTTCAATAGAATTGAATTTCCTCTATGCGTTAAGTCTCAATGTGGGTACTGATTATAATTTAGTCTTTTATTCAAATAGATTCTTCCATGCTCTGCATTATTACGCAATGATAGGTTTCAGGATATAAATAAATTTCGTATAAACGCATGAATTTCGGCAAAATTCCGAGCTGTATCATGAGACAGTGTTCCCGTCATCTTTGTTGAACTGAAGAATCACTCCCCCCGACAGGGTATCGGCAGGTCTTCCATATACTGCAGAGCATATAAGGTCAAGCAGACGCATTCTTTTTCTTATCTCTTCAGCATCTGCAACGGGAGGCTGCATTTTTTTCGACATGAGAAATTCCATGCTGTATCTGTCTAAAAAATCAGTGAATTGAGATATCTTCTCGAGTAAATCCGTAAAATAGCGCTTTGTATCGGAAAGAATTTTAAAAATATCGGAATCTGGACGGTTTTCATTGAACAGATCAAGGAGCTGTTTGAGACAATCGTGTATTAATTCCGTTTTGCTTTCTCCAGCCATGGCAGTCAGACCGGCGATCAGGGCAAGAATTACTCTGTCTCGTTCAGATGTCGGCCGGTAACGCGCATTTCGGACCAGCACGCGTATTGAAATGATATCGTCATCGGAAAGGGATTCGGGAAAATCACCGGGACCATTGAAAGGGAGCCTGATGTCGAGGTTGAGTCTCCCGATAAAACGCTTCATTATCGTGCCGGTTATTTCAACATTGGCGGCCATGCAGCTGTCTTTAATCAGGACCGTGGCTGTTTTTAAATCCGTTGATATCAGTCCTGTGATGCTGCCGATCTCTTCGGAAGAGAACCCATGGAGCGGGATAAGGCACTCCAGAGCTAAACGGAGTTTATGGTCCGGGAAAAAAACAAGGTCCACGAGGCCATCGCCGTAGGAATCATCATCAGACAGACGGCGGGCCAGTTCCTCAACATCAGAGATTCCCAATGCGGATTCTGCAAAAGTGAATACATCGTTATCCGCGGTAATGACATTACTGAAGAACTCTGTTATAGCGGCAGCGACATGGTTGAGCGACCGGTTTTCCATGGTAGATAACAGTTATTCATTGCACATTCAATTATCCGGAAAAGAGGGGGACAGTAACCCGGATCATGTCCATGAGATCTGAGCCTGCCCGACGGAATGATTGCTGGTAAGGCACCCGTTTTTGAATAGACGGTCCACTTCCCGTGTCACGACGTTCTTATCAAAACCGGATTTTTCCATGATATATTCGATGAAGCCGTTTATACCTGATGCATCGGCATTATTGCCGGGGTATTGCTCAACCAGTTTCTCGGTGATAAGCTTATAAGTGAAATCCATGGAAAGTATCCCGTTAACCATTGCCAGGTCACTTTCAGAAAGTGATTCACCACGGTCATGTTTCTTCAATGTGCCTATTATCAGGCGGTTTATGCCATCATTGAATTCATTTACGATTCGGTCCACTTCCTGGTGGGGCAGATAAACAGATTCGCACACAGACTGGTTCGCGTCATACTTGTCCCAGTCGCTGGTGAGTATCCTCATGCCATATTCATCGGCCTTCTCCCTGACCTCAGTTCCGGGGAACGGCGCCAGAATATGGAACCCGTAACTGTTGCAGGTGCTTTTCGCGAAATCCATGGTCTGCTTCACAGTTTCAGGAGATTCTCCCGGGAGACCCATGATGTATGAAGCCATGGGAACGACACCGATCTCGCGGCACAGGGTAAGAGCTTTTTCTATTTTCTCGAGTGTTGTCTTCTTCTTTACCCGGTCAAGTATTTCCTGCACGCCGCTCTCTATCCCGAAGCAGAGCATGGTGCAGCCGGCTTTCTTCATTATCTCGAGGAGCTCACGGTTTACCGTATCAACCCTGGCAAAGGCAGTCCAGTTATGCCTGATTCCCCGCCTCAGAATCTCCTCGCAAATATTGATGCACCGATTCTTGTTGGACGTGAAGAGATCGTCGACAATATTTATTTGCTTGAAGCCCATGCCTGCAAGCATCTCGAACTCGTCGACGACACGTTTCGTGTCGAAATACCTGACACGGCGCCCCACCATCTTTGAGCCAACGCAGAATATGCACTCGAAGGGGCAGCCGCGGGAGGTTATCATGTTAATCGGCAGACCCAGCGCCTTGTACTTGCTGAGCTGTATCAGGTGACGCGCCGGATACGGAAGTATATTAATATCAGGAATGAATTCCCGGATTTCGTTATGCCTTATCGAAGCGTTATCGCGGTATGAAATGCCTTTAATCGTCTTATATACTTCATGATCACCGAGGTTCCTGATAAGTTCCATGGTGGTCAGCTCACCCTCCCCCCGGACAATGAAATCGATATGGTGATTATTGGCAAGTATGTCATTGGCGTCGAATGTAGCGTGGGGCCCACCCATGATGATTGATGATTCGGGAGATTCCTCGCGGTAGTCCTTGAGTATCTTCAGTGCGGTATTGATATTCATGGTAACGCCCGTGGCGCCGATGACGTCTGGCTTGAACCGCTGCACGGCTTCCCTGGCGCGTTCACGGGAATAGGAGTTCACGATATAATCTTCGATTAAAACATCCACTCCCTGCTCAAGAAGGTATGCACCCAGGGACATCAGTCCGAACGGCGGTGACGGGGATTCCTCAAGCGGATAAGGAGGATTCACCAGCAATACCCTTTTTTTCATCACATAGGCTCCTGTAAAACAGTATTCAAGACAGAGTAAATAATTGCCCAAAGGCAATTTATGTCAAGAAAATACTTATCGTAAAAAAACTATATGCAAAATCGTATAAAATATAAATTTGTTTCCGGAATAATGATAATACTAAGCATCGATGCAGTATCATCTTAAAAGTATTTCAACGGGGACGACATCTTCACGGCCGTAGTTCGGGCGGCGCGACATGGTCCGGGCATTCCCCCTGCAGACGCGCACGCACTGCCCGCATCCCTGGCAGCGAGTAAAATCAACTGACGGCTTGTCCCCCGTTGATGAGTTGACGTCGAAGATACAGGCCCTGATGCACTGACCGCACTTTTTTTCTCCAAGGCACGTTGCACTATCCACCGATACTATCTCAGGGCCGGGATAAATGAATTTTCCCGTCAAAAGAAAGGTCCGTGTAAGGACACAGATATCCCTGTCGCAATTGCATACAACAAAGGCCCATTTTCCGGATTGCATGCAAAAATCAACGCTGTGTACGAGACCCTCCTCCCTGCACCGGCGTACGATATCACTGGCTTCAGAAGCTGAAATTATACGGTAGCCAAGGTCAAGATATCGGTAGATATCTGCGCCGTAGAGTATCACGATATCCTTGTATGACGGTTCTTTCCATTTGTTGAGAGACCGCTGGCACACGCAGGGTCCAACGGCAATCCTCGCCCCGGCTGGACCTTCAACGTTTTCAATATAATCAAAGAAATTCTCGGCTGCCTTCGTGGTGATGATTATCCCATGGGGTAGATAGTGACTGAGCAGGGACACGAATCTCAAAAACGCCATACCCGGGGCGGTACCGGTTATGATTTTTTTTGTTATAAGAAAGTCGGTTATTCTCAGTATCGTTGGTTCTGCTACAGCGTAGAACATGTGCAGCAGGTACTGTACGGGGCCTGTGTGTTTAAGGTTTTTCCCGACAAGGCGGACATGGGCACTTATCAGCACCAGGGCAGGAATGAGATACGAAAAATGATCGAATTTTTCAACTATCATGGCTTTCCCCTGAACCTGGCAATGCACGCCTGACCAGAGCCGCGTAATTTGTCACAAAGCCATTAACGCCGGCTTCGTTCAAACGTTTAACCTGGTCTTCTGTCATGACATTGAGAACAAAAACGCGGATATTCCGTGACTTTGCTTCTTCGATCAATCCGGCATTGGCAAGGAATGAGGCGCCGATCATTTCATGGGTTATGATGGCGTCATCTCTGAATGTTTTTTTAAAATAGATCAAGCCGGTCCTGTAGAGGGCATAGAATGCTGCAATCCCGTTGAAAGAAAAACAAGTCGGGATATCCGGAAACATGGAGCGAATTTTATTCAGGTTGTAACCTGTCAAAGAAGATACCAGAATCCGCTCTTCCGATCTGAGATTGCTGACAACAGAGCAAAACTGCTGGATAAGTTTGGGATCTTTATCTGGAATATGCAGGTTAAATCGCTGGTCTTTAAAAACTGACAGGATCACTTCAAGTTCCGGGAAAATGCCTTTTAAATCTTCGCCGCCTGTATTGGCCTCTGCCGGATGGTTGGCATCATGTATAATAGTATTTAGTTCGTCAAGCGTGAAGGAAGAAATACCTCTGTCCACTATTGATTTATTCTGGAAAATAACGTTAGAAAAAACTATGAGTTTGTTATCCTTAGTAAGCGAAACATTAGTCCTTATAACATCAGAGCCGACAGAAACGGCATGTTTCATGTTGCCTATGGTATCATGAAACATGCCGGGCCCACCGCCGCCAGTCGTGATGATTGAAGGTTCAGGTGAAAAAAATTTTTTCATTTATCTCAAACCGATAAAGTAAAATTAAACCAGCCGCCGGTTATGCAGAAAATATTATATTACCCGTTAGAGATTAATTGTTTATCTGTAAACTAAAATTTTAATAATATGCGAAAGTTTAGTGTCATAAATAAAGTTGATATATGGTGTACATATGACCATAATTTGCCATGATTACCGCAGTCACGAGTTCTTTCAGGCTACATTTGAATATTTTTGACGATATATCATTTATCTTAAGAAAATATTCTTTAAAAATACTGTTGACAAAAAATGATTTCAAATGTTTTTTATAATAAGAATATTTACAGGAAGGTTATATTCAAAACTGAATGATATCCGACAGTTCTGGCTCAGACAATATCCACGTAAAAAAGACAAAATTTCTCAATCGTCTTAAAAAATCATTCCGAAAAAACAACAATGATGTTCTCGAATCATGTGACTATGAGAACCTGGACATACTGAGAAAAGACATGATCCGCGGGATTATCAAGCTTCCCGTTCTCAATGCACGTGATATCATGATACCTCGTGTTGATGTTTTCGCCGTTGATTCAGAGACAGAACTGAAGCCACTGGTGAAAACTATGTGCAAAGCAGGTCATTCACGAGTTCCGGTATTCAAGGAAACGATAGATAATATAGTGGGCATACTCTACGTGAAGGACCTTCTTAAACTTCTCATCGAAACCTCACGAAAAAAATTTCAGCTCAAAAAAATCCTCCATGATCCTTATTTCGTGCCGGAAACCATGACCCTGGATGAGCTGCTGGTGGAATTCAAATTACGGAAACTTCACATCGCCGTTGTCGTAGACGAATATGGGGGGTTCAGCGGTATCGTTACCCTTGAAGATATACTCGAAGAAATAGTTGGAGAGATCAATGATGAATTCGACAGCGTTGAACTTCCCGAAATAGAAAAGACCGGGAAAAACACATATGAAATAGATTCCCGCATGCCGGTGGCGGATTTCAATGAACACCTGGGACTTCATATATCCCAGGACGGATTTGATACCGTGGGCGGCTATGTCTTCGATCTCTTCGGCAAGATACCCGAAAAAGGTGAATCCATCCGGGACGGCAATATACTCTTTACCATAAAGGAAATCAGCGGCACCATAATCAACCGCATCATCGTTACCATCACGAAATCCAGATAATTGCTGATGGAAATCCTAAAGACAACAGGCATTGCCCTTTCGTCCCGGGTCGCGGGAGAGGCCGATATTATCTGCAATTATTACACCAGGGATTTCGGGAAGAGAACGTTCGTTTTCAAGGGATTAAAAAAAAGCAAGAAGCGGTCCATGGCCGCGACCGAACCCGGTGCCATAGCGACTCTGGTATACTATCATCGTGACGAAAAGGATTCTTTTATCGTCAATGATGTCACGGTGGAAAAATATTATACATCCATAACCGGCGATCTCCGGAAAATCGTGCATCTTTTTTTCATTCTTGAATCAGTCGATAAAACGTGCGGTTATGATATTCCTGATCCATCGATCTTTAACCTGCTGTTTGCCGGGATTGAAGTACTGTCAAAAACTGAATTCCCGGCGCACCTGTCAACATTCCTGGTCCTTCATCTTCTGAATAATCACGGAGTTCTGTCCGATAATGATATATGCAAAATGTGCGGGAAAAGAAATTTTTCGCGATTCACGATGGATGTCGTTGACCTCCGCCCCGTGTGCGGTTCGTGCCTTGGAGACCATGCTTCCGGTAACTGGCAGAGAAGCGCAATGCTGCCCGGTACCATGAGGGACTACATGAGTGCCAGCATGTCAAAAAAGTTCAGCGCCATCGATCATAATTCGTATGATGAAAAGGATATCCTGGACCTGCTTTTCGCCATATCCCTTTTTATGGAAAACTACTACCACATGGAGCTCAAGTCGAAATCCTTCATATTTTCTGACCGATTTGCCTGATATTCTGCCTGCGCTGCCCGTTCAGTCTCTCGAATATCCCCCTGTTCTTCTTGTAAATGTTCACAAACTCATCGAAAAGACGGTCGTACACTGCTGAGGTACTATCGTCGGGGTTGAAAACTGAATCGTATTCAATCAGTTCCGGGATGTCCTCAAACATGATGTGCTTCAGACCGACGGAGGCTATATACGCCGCGCCGCGCGCATTTGCCTGGATCGGGTCATGCACCCTTCGAATGTTACGTTTAAGGACATCAGCGAATATCTGGCACCACGCGTCTGATTGCGCGCCTCCGCCAATGATGTTTATGGTATCAAAATCGCGACCTATGAATTTCTCAACATACTGCATGCTCCATTTCGTGTTGTATGCCACCCCTTCCAGCACGGATCGTAAAATGTCATCGGTGGTAGTAGTCAGGGAGAGGTTGTACAGAACGCCGCGGAGGGTCGTGCTGTCCACCGGTGTCCTCTCGCCATTAAGCCACGGGGCAAATATGAGCCTGTTGCTCCCCGCAGGGACCTTCTTCACCGTCTGGTCCAGGCGCTCGTAGGGATTGCGAGGTCTTTTAGCCTCATAAAAGTGGCTTTTATGGAATATGATATTGTTGAGTAGAAAGGTGAGTGCTCCCCCGGCTATGTCCTGCTCGTTTATGCACTGGTATCGTCCCGGTATTGCCGAGGGAAGTGAAGCGATGCTATGGAACATGTCTGTTTTTTTAAAAGGAACGGCACATTCGATCCAGGAAGATGTGCCGATATACAGATGTCCTTCGAAATCCCGTACTGCGCCGGAGCCAATAAGGGCCGACTGGTGATCGGGTGAACCGCCGATGACACGTACATCCTGACGGAGCCCCAGATCCGTTGCCACCTCCGGCAGGAGGGTCCCTATAACGTCAGTAGATTTTACCAGCTGCGGGAGCTTTTCACTGTCAATGCCGAAGGATTTTATCAGCGGCAAGGAATATCGTATATTGTTGATGTCCCGTGTATCGGTTACCCAAAAGAGCATTATTGAATCATCAGTTGCGGCAAACTCACCGGTTAGCCTCAGGTTAAAGTAATCCTTGCTCCCAAGGAATTTGTATGTTTTTTCATATACTTCCGGAAACTCATGCATGGTCAGGAGCACGTGGGCGATATCGTCCTTACCGGATAAGGACGGTCCTCCACCCGTGACGCTTATCCATGTAAGCACTTTCGACAGTCCATATCCCTGTATTGACGGGAACCCTCCCGCTGCCTTCCGGATATAGGGTGCCCCGCGGGAATCCATCCAGGTTATGGAATTCATCAGGTGGTTTCCATCGCGGTCAACCGCGACAGTGCTTGAGAATGTACTGGATACGCAGATCGCGTCAACACGGCCTGCTTTATCCCGATGGCGTCGCAGAAGCCGCTTGGCCGATTTCAACAGGGCGCTCCACCATTCTTCAGGAGACTGTTCCGCGCCGCCGCCGGGCAGAAAATACATCGGCGTCGGTTCGCTGTCAAAATCAAGGATACGGCCCTGTATGGTTGACAGGGCTACCTTGCATCCTGACGTGCCGTGGTCTACAGCGAGGATATACCTGTTCTTATCGGTTGCCATATCGGTTACAGGTTCATCTTTGAAACATTTCCATTTTTATCGATGCTTTCGATAATGAAACCGCCAAATGATTCCCCGCCTTCTGTTTTCTTGTCAAGATCCATAACTTCAGGCATGAGTGCCAGGAGGTCCTTCGGATTGACACAGGCTTCCGGGGGCATGACTCCCCTGCCCTCAACCTTGCCCTGGTGCATCAGGATTGCTCCCATTGCAGCAGGTATGCCGGTGCCTTCGCCCAGGGCCTGGCTTCTTGACGCCATGTGAAAGCGGAACTCCTTGTACTCGCCGTTTTTCTTCCCCTTTACGACAACTGAAGAACAGCCGCGCTGTGGGCCGAAATTCAATTCCTTGAGGATACGTTCCCGTTCTCGAAGAATGTAGGCCACGGCAAAATCGTATGGGACAACGTTCTGGCCGTTGACCGTGAGAGGCTCCCTGCTGTTAAAGCCCAGTCCGCAGAGGTCCCTGGTAAGGTCATAATACTCGTTGGGTATAACCGAGCCCTTGTTGGTGACACGCTTGGTTTTGATATAGTCGGGGATGGTCACCTGCTCGGGGTGCGGATAGGGGTAAAGAGGCACCTTGCCGAGGATGGGAAACTCAAAAGTCTCCCTGAGAGCGATGCCGTCTTTTTCAAAGTATTTGACGTGTTTCAACTCGCCGTCAAGATACATCGGGATGTCAATGGTCATGCAATGAAACCGGTGACCGATAACACCCTCACCTTCAACCTTCTCTCCGCCGTGTGCGTGAAAGATATCGATCGAATCAGTTTCATCCAGAAGATCCGTAGCGGCAAGCTTTGCGATAATATTGGTGACACCCGGTGAATTGCCCATTCCAATAAGGGCGGTAACTCCTGCGGATTTTGCCTGGCCGTCCATTTTGAATATTTCAAGTGTCACATCCACATCATCGCAAACGTCAACATACTGTTTCTTGTCTTCTATCGCCGCGGTAAGTATCGGTTTCACCGTGCTGTAGAAAGGGCCGACGCAGTTCAGGACCACGTCACAACCAGCAATTGCTTTGTGTATGCTGGCCTTGTCATTGGCGTCAAAGGCTGTGCAGGTGACCTTTTTAGATACAATTTGCGACCGTAACTCTTCTGCACGCTTGATGTTGAAATCGCCGATAACGACCTCTGAAAACTCATTATGCCTGGCCAATGTTTTTACAGCCACTGAACCTACAGCGCCAGCCCCGCCTAATACAATAACTTTTGCCATATAAAGACCTCACTTATAATTAACATATGTTAAATATAACAATTGTTAATTATAAGTCAAGCGTTTTTCAAAAAATTATTGAATATCAGGATTTTACATATCCCAGAAGGTCATCAACAATCTTCTCGTAGGTCTCTACCGGTTTTGTTATTACATAATCAATCATTCTGCTATTGTATAACGATATCATTCCATGGAGCATGCTCCATATTTCTATCATGCGCCGTTCAGCTTCTGCAGGGTCGATCTTTTTTTGCGTCTTCAGAACAGCTAGGACGGCATCAACAGAAAGCTCAATTATTTTTTTTGAATAATCCATTTCAACGGCAGCCAGCTTTTCAAGCGGGGTACCAACATAATCATTGTACTTTGGCAAAGCAGGAGAAAACATGATTTCGTAATAGTTGTAATTCTCTATTCCGAAGGAGAGATACGAGGTGATGTATTTCTTTCCCCGCTCCAGGGGATCATCAGTTTCATCGCAGGCAGATTTCAGTTTCTCATACAGATGCCGAAACCCCCGGATGAGGATATCGATATATATTTCATCCTTGCTGGAAAAATAGTTATACAGATTTGTCGCTGACATATTGTTTTTTAACGCTATCTTCCTCATGGTCATGCGCGTGAAGCCTTCAGTATTGATGATGTCGACGGCCCGCGATATGATTGATTCCTTGATCTTTTCTATCGTCTTGCTATCCCGTGCTGTCTTGGTCATTTTTTCCCCCGCTGCGGCGCTTCATATTTAAGGTCATTTATTCGCCGTTCTATTTTTGCCAGTTTTTTTGTAAGCGTATCGATGGAGCGCTCGATTCTGTCCCGCTCCTGCATGAGTATATCAATGGAGTTTCCGGACTTATCGCGCGGTGCGAATTCCGCCTTTACCATGTCAGGAGACATTCCTTGATCAAAGGCCGCCTCCGCGCGTTCCCGGGCCCCCTCGTCACGGATACTCGCAACAGTTTTCATGTTTTCGTATCCGATTGACGGTTTGATGTTCAAGGCATTCATTTTCATCAGTAGTTTTGCCGTGGTCCTGTGAAGGAGAAGCTCCCGGTCCACGTAATCGTCATAGCAGAGATTGAGCTCAAGACAGAGGGCATGGGCCTCTTCGAGCAGACTCCCCAGTTCCTTCATGAGGCTGCCGTTTGCGGCAAGATACTTTGATTTTATCTTTCCGGTGAGATCAACGAAGCGCTTGTCCTGTTTGAATATATTGACGTATATCCCTTTTTCCTCGGCGAGAATAAGAAGCCTGTGAAAAATATCCCAGAAACGGTTCGTATGGGCCCGGTTTGATACCGGCACGGCTGACCTGGTATGGTGGAGGTGATGCGCGAATTCGTGTATGGCAGTATAGATCAGCTGGCCGTCATCAGTAAAATTCTTATTATGAAGTATGATTTCCCTGCTTTCCGGATAATACAGGCCGTCGACTTTCCTGCTCGCCTTCCCTGATAATATGACGGCAAAATCCTCAACCGCTACCGTCCAACTGCAGAAGCTTTTCTTTTACCTGGTCCTGGTTCATCCTGACTCCATATTGTTATCACATGGTAAGCCTTTGCATTAAAATTTAAAGCAGTGAATGCAATGGCCAGTTATCTTATATTCTCAGCGACTGAATATCGGTCATACCGGAATGGTCCATGGCGCTGCCGTTTTCGGTATAATGACCGAGATAAAATAAGGCACGGAAGATGCGGTACGTAACCCTGTCCAGCCAGCGGATTGCTTCTATCTGGCGCATTGCCATATCAGCGTCAATAGAACCTGATGCAGTCCGGGCGAGTATTTCCTCACGCTGCTTTTCCCTCAATTCCTTCATGAAGTGTGATGTTTTTTCCATCTCGCCGACAGACTCCTTCTTCTTCAAACCTTCAAGCTTGATGAGGACCGGTCCGACATTCTCGGAAAGGGTCACGGCAAGATGATTGAGGTTAAGATCATTGTGCATGGTGGAGAGCTTCTCGAATTCCCAGCAGGCGATATTGAGCTGGTCAACATGATCGAGGGCGTGCATGACCGCCATGAGGCGTGAGCTGTAGACGGGGGAAGCGCCCTTCTCCGTCTTGATCTGAGCCATAAAACGGCGGGTCTCGTTGAGAGCCTTTCCCACTTCCCGGAGACGGCTTTTTATGACCGGGGAAATGGTTTCACTCTCTATCATGACCCGCACGACATCTATCGATGCCATGGTTATATCGATGATGGTCCTCCGGACGGTTTCGATTGCTACCGTGGGCAGGTTTCGTATTGAATCGTCAAGGTACCGCGTGAGGTATGGACCACGATCAGGGATAATCCTGGTAAGGAATTTCGAGAAAACACTGAGAAACGGAACAATGATGCATATGCCCAGCAGGTTCAATGCGCTGTGGAAGCCGGCCAGTATGATGGTGGTGTCAATCACCTCGATGGTGCGGAAGATGTACTCGATGAAAGAAATAAAAAAGGGAAGTATCATGAATGCAACAATGCCGGTTATAACATTGAACAGAATGTGGGCAACGGCAGTCCTCTTGGCAGATGATGTGGCTCCGAAGGCGGCAACGGCGGCTGTCAGGGTCGTGCCGATGTTTTGACCGATCACCAGGGCCGCGCCCTGTGCGAGGTCGATTGTTCCCGTGCTGAGTGCGGCCATGGTTGTTGCTACCGCGGCGCTTGACGCCTGCATGATCACGGTCATGAAGATGCCGATGCCTACCAGTATGAGACGGCTTAGAATTCCGGTTCCTGCGAAGGCGCTCAGATCAATGTGCACCGACAGGGTCTTCATGCCGTTCTGGAGAACATCAATACCGAAGAAAATCAGGCCGAAACCGGCCAAGACAAGTCCCGCGCTGGCAATGCGGTCTTTTCCCAGGAGTCTCAGGATGGCCCCGACGCTGACAATGGGCAGGGCTACCGCTCCCAACTTGAGCTTCATGCCCAGCAGGGAGACAATCCATCCGGTGCTGGTAGTGCCCAGGTGCGCACCGAGAATGATGCCCAGCGACTGCTGGAACGTGATAAGACCTGCGCTCACAAAGCCGATGGTGGTGATAATCGTGGCATGGGAAGACTGGAGTAAGGCGGTGATGCAGGCACCGGATGTGATGGAAGAGAGCGTGCCGCCCGTGAACCTGCTCAACGCGCGCCTGAGCGTGTCACCCGCCAGAGACTTGATCCCTTCGGTCATGAGTATCATGCCCAGTATGAAAAGGCCAATGCCGCCGATTATCGATGTCAGTATAATGATATTCATTTTCGGAGAATAAATACGTACTGTTTTATTAATTGAACCAAGATTCTGCCGCACCGCCTTCTTTAACGGCTGATCCGGATTCCACTTTTATGATTCAATTTAATAAAAAGTAGATCGCCGATTTTATGCAATAACATTATTTGTCCGATGAAAATATTTTTCTGAAACATTTTAACATTGACAGGACCTCTTCTCTTTTCGATCGGTATATATCATGAATAAACGTTTTTCGATTTTCAATATTGAACTTACAAACCACTGCATCATGAAGTGCGTAATGTGTCCCAGGACCAACAACATGACCCGCAGTATCGGTTACATGGATTTTGGTCTTTTTGCAAAAGCAATTGATGAAATATCAGAAGCAAACCCGCACCCGGCAGACAATGAAATACTCTGGCTGCACCATTTCGGCGAAAGCCTTATGCACCCTGACTTCAGCCGATGCATTGCCTATGCATCATCACATGCCATTGATACCGGGCTGTCGATAAATCCGATAATGTTAAAGGATGATGTTATCGGGGAGCTGTTACGATCGAAACTGAAGGTTCTCTACATCTCCCTTGATGGTCATGATGATGACTCCTTTTACCGTATACGCGGGATGCGGGATGCCTATAATGTATCAAAGGAACGGTTGCATCGCTTTTTACAAAGAAAAGCAGGTCATGGTTTCACTGCCGTCGTGGTTCTATCAATGATTGATTTTAATCTTAATCGTGAAAGTATCGAGATCGCAAGACGATATTGGGAAAACATGCCCGGAATAGATCAATTCCTTCCAAAAAGCTTCACGACCTGGGATGGAAGCGCGCCTGATGTAAATAGCTTTTCGGAGGATATTAAACAGGAAGACACGAATGCGGTACAATGCACCTGGCCCTTTGAAAGAATGACCATAACATGGGACGGCGACGTGGTGCCCTGCTGTTTTGATTATGATAAAAAGTATATCCTCGGCTCCATCAGGAATAAAAAATTAGCTGAAATTTGGGATGGAGCTCCCATGATGCGTCTCAGGAAGGAATTCATCGAAAATAAAGTGAAAAATCCCCTGTGTGTCAATTGCCAAAGGTTATATTTACCAAAGCATCAGGTTAAATTGTAATAATTAATTGACATAAATCCGCCTTCCCATATATAAAAAAATTTTAAAACAATAATCATTTGTGAGGCCATATGATTGACCGCTATTCCAGAAAAGAAATTTCCAGTATCTGGGAGCTTGAGAACAAGTTCCGCATATGGCTCGATATTGAAATCGCCGTTTGTGAGGTACAGGCCCAGGATGGTATTGTCCCGCGGGCTGACTTGAAGATAATTAAGGAAAAAGCTTCATTCAACGTGGAGCGCATTCTCGAAATCGAAAACCAGGTGCACCATGATGTCATAGCCTTTCTTACCGCTGTGGGAGAAAACGTCGGCCCCTCGAGCCGCTTCATCCATTACGGTCTCACCTCCAGCGATATTGTCGACACAGCCCTGTCAATTCAGCTCAAGCAATCAGGCGAAATCATTATCACAGGGCTGGAACGACTTATTGATGTCTTGAAGCAATTAGCGATACGGTATAAAAACACTCCCTGTATGGGGCGCTCCCATGGCGTTCATGCCGAACCGACTACCTTCGGCGTGAAAATGGCCCTGTACTATGAGGAGTTCAAGCGCAATAAAGACAGACTGCGGACAGCCATTGAAGCCATATCGTTAGGAAAATTTTCAGGCGCCGTAGGGACTTTCAGTAATATTTCTCCCGATATCGAGAAGAGAGTCTGCGACCTCCTGGGGCTCAAGCCTGACCCGATCTCAACGCAGGTAATCCAGCGCGACCGGCACGCCGAGTATATGGCGGCCCTTGCTATCTGCGCGGGGACCCTCGATAAACTGGCCACTGAAATCCGCCACCTGCAGCGTACCGAGGTGCGCGAGGTCGAGGAACCGTTTCAGAAGGGCCAGAAGGGCTCATCGGCGATGCCGCACAAGCGCAATCCGATCCTGTGTGAACGGGTGACCGGCATCTCCCGGGTTATTAAAGCCAACATGAATGTCGCCCTGGACGACATGACCCTCTGGCATGAGCGTGATATTTCCCATTCCTCTGCCGAACGCATAATCTTTCCCGATTCAACCATAGCCCTTGATTACCTTATCCACCGCATGATCTTTGTCATGGAAAACCTCCATGTCTATCCGGAGAATATGCTGGACAATATAAACAGGACCGGTGGCCTCTTCTATTCACAGAGTCTCCTGCTGGCCCTTGTCGAAAAGGGCATGTCGCGCGAAGAATCATACAAAATCGTCCAGGATATGGCGATGCGGGTCTGGGCGCGTGAAGGAACCCTGCTTGACCTGTGCAAAAAAGAAAAAGTGGTATCGGACAAAATTTCAGCGGATGAACTGGCTGCCATATTTGATCTTCAGCGGTATCTGAAAAACATAGATTTCATTTATAAAAAAATCGGCCTGTCATAACGTAAAAATCCATCACAGGTCCCGAAAGTCCCGGCGCCATGAATTTTCAGTGTTGAGTTCCAACCCCTGGTGCAGCTTCAACCATAAAAATTATATTTGACAATGAAGGCATAAAATCACAATTTGCTTTAGTCAAAATGATGAGTGAAGGCGCATAAAATATTACCGGAAGGATTGCGTATGGAAGATAATATTAAGAAAATAGGAGAAAGCCTGTACCGGTTTCAATCGGCAATAAATGAAAGCGGATCAACCATGGAAGATTATATCCGCGAACATTACCTCAACAAATGGCTGTCCGATGAAATGTATCATGCCGCCGCCATCAGGACAAGTTTCGTCAACGCCTCGACGCAATTCATGATAAACGAAGGGCTCTTCAACCTTGAGCGGGTCATGCTGAGCATCATAACAGATCCGCTGGCGCATGATATTGAGCATACACCTTCCATTCCTTACAAGGGGCACACCTACCTGACCACGCACAGCATGATATACAGCAAGTTCCTTGCATGCGCCAATCCCAATATAAAGGGTATATTCGTAGATTCGCCCAACATCCGCCTCGAGATCGAAAGCCCGATGCGGCTCCAGCGCGGGAGGTACCTTGCAGATTTTTCCCAGCTCGATGTCGAGCTTCGCCGTAACCGCGGACTCACCCTTGATGATTATTATTACAATTCCAAAAAAGTCATTGAGATCCTCCATGAAGACATGAAGAAAATAATGAAATTTTTCGAGCAGATGATAATAGCCGCCTGCGAAGAAATAAATAAGAAGAACGCAGACAGTCTGAAGAAACTGGGCATCGTCCTGGAAGTACCGAAATCGCCTTTCCCATCGTATAAGAAAGACGACTGCGTGAAAAAGCATGGTCCCCGGGGATTCGAAGAAAAGACCGGAGAGGAAACGGATTCACAGTTTTTCTGGATCACCGGACTGCTGAGAGAAAACTACGATCTCGTGTACCCGTACCTGCTTCCCCATGAAAAGAAAGTCGATATGCAAAAAATACGATCAGCTGATATATTCAATTATGATATGTGTGCTAAGAGTATCGACGCTAAAAGCGGAAAGCAGACATTGGCGAAAGAGATACTTTCAGGGGCTATTCGTGAATGGCTTTTCGAGACAATCATAGAACGCATTTATGACAACAAGGTTCTCCCGGCGCGCCCGGTCTTGAAAGACGGCAACATAGAAAATATTAATGAACTCGGCGGCTATGGCCCCTTCCTCTATTTCGCATCAATGAAGGATGCCGAAGGCAAGACGCTATTCCCCGACACAATGGGCGGCGGAATCGGCGTTGAACGCACCCTTTATTCCATTCTTCGCGGGGATAAAATTAAAAAGATCGACGATATAACATTTTTCGGGAAAAATCCTGATTCACATCCATTGTATTTATTCTGAGTGCATGCGAATTTGTTTTGAAGAAGATAACAAACCGATCCTTACACGCTGCTTGTTTTCATTATTGCGAACTGCAGCCTTACGGGATGTCTTGACCGATTGGCCTGCAGCAATTGAATTGAGGAATAAAAAATGAAACCTGGAATCAAACATATATTAACGATGCCCGGGAATGGAGATCCCATTACCGCGGAAGGATGGATCCGTACAAAGCGGGAATCCAAAGGGGTTACATTTCTTGAAATTAATGACGGTTCTACAATAAAAAACCTCCAGGTTGTAATTGAGGAAAACTTTAAGAATTATCAGGCAATATCGAAAGAATTGACGACCGGCTCCAGCGTATCGATTAAAGGAAAACTGATTGAATCTCCGGGCAAAGGCCAGTCCGTTGAAGTGATTGCCGGAGAAATTAACATTTTAGGAGGAGCCTCACCGGAAGAATACGCCCTGCAGAAGAAGCATCACACTTTTGAATTTCTACGTGAGATTGCTCACCTTCGGCCCCGTGCCAATTCCTTCGGCGCCGTAGCCCGGGTGCGAAGCGCCATGAGCTTCGCCATACATAAATTTTTCCAGGAACGGGGCTTCGTGTACGTCCACACTCCAATAATAACCGGCAGCGATTGCGAGGGTGCCGGAGAAATGTTCCAGGTAACGACCCTTCCCCTCGAGAAAATTCCTCTGACCGAAGGAAAAGTCGATTTTTCCCAGGATTTTTTCGGGAAAAAAGCGTCCCTTACCGTCAGCGGACAGCTTGAAGGTGAAACGTACGCATGCGCCCTCAAAAATATTTACACCTTCGGGCCGACATTCAGGGCCGAAAATTCCAACACGTCGCGTCACCTGGCCGAATTCTGGATGATTGAGCCGGAGATGGCTTTCTGTGATATCTCCGGCGACATGGACATCGCCGAGGAGTTTTTAAAGTACATATTCAAGTATGTGCTGGACACCTGCCCCGACGACATGGACTTTTTCAATACAAGGATCAGCCAGGGAATCATTGAAAACCTGCAGCACATAATAAAGAGCAATTTCAAGCGAATTACCTATACCGAGGCGGTCGACAGTCTTATCAAGGCTAAAGCCGATTTTGAATTCCCGGTGGAATGGGGCATCGACCTGCAGAGCGAGCATGAAAAATTCCTCACGGAAAAGGTATACATGCTACCGGTGATAATCACTGATTATCCCAAGCAGATAAAGGCCTTTTACATGAAAATGAATGACGACAATAAAACCGTCAGGGCCATGGATATACTGGTGCCTCGACTCGGCGAGATCGTCGGAGGCAGTGAACGGGAGTCCGATCTCAACAGGCTCAAAAATCGGATCGTAGAATGCGGCCTGAATCCTGATGACTACTGGTGGTACCTGGACCTGCGCCGTTTCGGCTCAGTACCACATGCGGGGTTCGGCCTGGGGTTTGAGCGGGTCATCCAGTTCGTGACCGGAATGCAGAATATCAGAGACGTTATTCCCTTCCCGAGAGCGGTAAAAACTCTCGAATTCTGAAAGTTTTAAAACAGTAGTAAATCTTTTATCGGCTTATCGAACCGCCCGGATAATGACTATTACATGGCAAAGGGCAGAAGAAGCTGCTGTTCGGTATGGTCAAGTTCGTCCGTATCGAGGTTTGAAATCGACAGGCCCAGGAGCCTCACTTTTTTTTCGCCCGCCTCAGTCCTGGAAAGAAGATTTATTGAATGCATAAAGATGATGTCGCTATTGTCACAGGGTTCGTCGATGGTAATGCTGCGGCTGACGCAGGTGAAATCTGCAAACTTTACTTTAAGTGTTATGGTCCTTCCCTTTGCTTCGTGATGTTCGAGGGCCATGGTGACCCTCCCGGCGATCGATTTAAGCATTGAAGACATCTGACCAGGATCGTCTATGTCTTTCTCAAAGGTTTCCTCTTTACCGATTGATTTTCGCACATAATCAGTTTCAACAGGCCGATCATCGAGACCATGGGCTATATCATAATAGTAATCGCCTGTTTTACCGAAAAGACGTATAAGGTTTTCCCGTGACATCTTTTTTAAATCACTACCATTCCTGACCCCCATCTGAAGCATTCTTTTCTCGGTAACTTTCCCGATGCCGTAAAATTTGCCGATTGGCAGCCTGTCTATGAAACCGTCTGCATCCTCCGGGGTAATCACCGTAAGTCCATCCGGTTTATGATAATCTGATGCCACCTTGGCGAGGAACTTGCAGTACGAAACTCCCGCGGATGCGGTCAGCTGAGTCTTCTCAAATATTTTTTTCCTGATTTCCCGTGCAATAACCGTGGCAAAGGGATATCCGAATTTATTTTCAGTCACATCGAGATATGCTTCATCAAGGGACATCGGCTCAACAAGATCCGTGTATTCATGGAAGATTTCATGGATCTGCTCTGACACGCTATGGTATTCGTCAAAGTTTCCATGCACGAAAACCGCATGGGGACAGAGACGGTATGCTATGCTTGAGGCCATGGCCGAGTGAATCCCATATTTTCTGGCTTCATAAGAACATGCGGCTACAACGCCCCTGCTTTTGGGATCACCACCGACTATGACCGGTTTGCATTTCAATGAAGGATTATTTCTCTGTTCCACGGAGGCATAGAAGGCATCCATATCCACGTGTATGATTTTTCTCTGCTCCATATCTTTATTATACTATGCAAACATATATAGTCAACAAATATTTAGTATCTTTTTCGTTTTTTAAATATCTTATTATGAATACTAATTATTCATTATTTAAATAATTGACAAAGAAACATTTGATGAAATCATGCCATGGTTGACATAGCAACAATCATAGGGAGCATTATGCATGATACACAGAGTTGACGCCCGGGGCCTTGCCTGCCCACAACCGGTTATCAACGCCACAAAAGCGCTGGAAACACATGACAGCATCATTGTCATAGTAGACAATACTACCGCCCTTGAGAATATACGGCGCATGGCTATTGGCAGGGGTTGCGCAGTTTCTGACGAAAAAAAGTCTGACGGTATATACATAGCTGTTGAAAAACAGGCTTCAACTGAAACATCACCAGGAAAAGACCAGGCGGCCGCATATGACCGCTCAATAATGGGCCCCAGGGTACTCGTTATTTCACAGGACGTTATGGGAAAAGGCGATGATGAGCTCGGCAAAGTACTTATTAAAAGCTTTTTTCACACCCTCGCTGAAACTGAACCGTCTCCGGATATAATCATCTTTTTGAACAGCGGGGTAACGCTCGTTGTTGACGGCTCGGAAGTAATCGAAGATATACAAAATCTTGAGAATAAAGGGAAAAGAATTCTTGCGTGCGGCACCTGCCTCGACTTCTTTAAAGTAAAGGATAAGCTCAAGGCCGGATCTGTTTCAAATATGTATGAAATAAAGGAGCTGATGCTTTCAGCATCATCAACCATAAATCTATGATTGCCTTGACATCATATCATGCGGTTTTGTTTAAATCGGTCAACCAGACCATGTGGGCTGATAAAATCCTCAAAGAAAAAGGAATACCGCATAAGCTGATTCCGGTACCGCGTCATATAAGCTCTGATTGCGGGGTCTGCCTCAGAGTCACTTCCGACCGTATAGAAGAGGCCAGAGCTGCCCTCAACGGGATTGAGGGCTTCACGGAAATTGTAAAGCTGTAATTATTCGCGAATCATCCGATCTTTCTGAATGCCTCCTCGGGCGAAGTCAGCTTGATGGCGCACCCCGAAGCATTAAGCACGCGCTCGGCTACAAGATAGGTCGCGATAACATCTGCCTCGCAGTATTTTACAAGAAGGTTTCGTGAAGCGGCATCCCCCTGCTGCCAACGGTAATAAAGGTCCACGGCTTCAAATCCGTCAATGCCATCGATCTGCGGGGGCCTCAGTATTCCCATTTCCTTCTCAATCGACTTCAGGCCTCCCCGATATCCCCGGTGCCATGCGATCCAGCGCAGATCAACGTGGGGACATCCCAGTGACGGGATGTTGAAGGTCCGCTCAATAAAGGGTATATCAAAACTGTTGCCGTTGAAGGTCACCAGGAGTTCCGATTCTTCTGCTATGTCCAGAAAGTCATCAAGGTTCTCACCGTAGACAAATGAATAGAGTTTGCCACGGTGGTATGCGGAAATTACCGAAGCGTGGCAGTAGTGCCATGAAAGTCCGGTGGTTTCAACGTCGATAAAAGTCGCAGAATGCAGATATGAAGCCAGGATACGCCATTGCTCAGAAGTTGGAAATGACGAGGTAAAGAAACCGATATCCCCGGATTCATGGGACTGTATGCTTTTGTGAATATTTTCAACGAGTTTTTTTCGACGTTTGCCGTTGAAGGGTATTGATTCTTCATTGGAAATGCAGTCATCCCAGGTAACTATGCCCGATTCATTCAGCAGGGACGCGGTTCGGGGGCCGATACCGGGCACATGTCGGAAGCAACCCTGTATCAATGGAGGCGCTCCCGTTTATCCCTGAGAATTCTCGCTGCGCGGCTGAGCTTCTGGCTCATGCGCTTCTTTTCAATATCCTCAGGCGGTGCCGGATGCACGGCGAGCGGTGTCCTGCCGATGATGATGTCAGGGATCAGGATGCTCTTTTCCAGGAGGGAAGCAAGAAGGCTCCCGGTGCATTCCACTGCCGCGTTAGACTCAACAAGAAATTCTTCAAGCTCCTTGCTGTCGACTCCCGGAGGCAGGGGGGGAACGCAGGATGGACAGCCATATTGGCATTCACAATTATCGAGGATCTCCCTGCAGAAACGTAACACTTCCTCAATCCGTTCGAATATTCGCTCTGCGTACCCAACGCCGCCCTCTATGGTGTCATACAGGTACAGGGCGCTGCGCCATGCCCCGGGTTCCGCCTCGTACAGGGATATGTCTGTGTTGATGTCCTTGATATCGGACATACAGAATATGGTGGAAGCATGGCGGAGGATGTAACTGAGGCCGTAATAGGCGGCACCGGTGTAAAGCTTGTTCTTTTGTTCCAGCGCATTGACCCAATCCGGCGGCGCCACTATGTTGAAGCCGGTCGTATCATATTCAAAAGCAGGTAGCGTAATGGGCCCGTATCCTATATTTTCATATGTACGCTCGCGGATTTTCTTGTAAAGTTTCGGCTGCTTGTTAACACGGATGACCCCGAATTCAATGCGGGCGCTGTTGAACACATGGATCTCCTCGGACTCTATGAGATCGACCCTTCCCTCCCAGACAGCTTCGGTATAATAATCAACATCGACCGGATCGACCCTGCAGAGCTTTTTATCCAGGTCCAGGTCCATGGACATGTATTTACGTCCCAGGTGCTGGTAGATGGCATCCTTGTAAAGAGTCCCGCGGGCACCGATGGGATCAAGTTCTCCGATGACTTCAGTGCCGCAGTAGATTTCGACGTTATAATCGGTCATACCCCGGATGTTTACTCCCCGAGCCGGGTAGTCCTGGAGAGCATACCGGTACGAATCATGGTACGGCACTATTGACTTATCTGCCTTGAGAATTGTGAGCGCTTCCTCATATAACGAAGGGTCAAAACCGTCTTCAACTTCACGCAGGGGGTGCTCCTGCGCTGCGCAGGGAAGGTGCTGAAGTATGATGTATGGATTGTCCGGGTTAAGCAGGGCCTGCTCAACCGGCGTGCTGGTCACGAAATCATGGTGGTTCACAAGGAACTGGTCGATGGGCCGGTCCTTGGCGATATACACGATGACCGGCGATTTTCCTTTTCGCCCCACCCTTCCTGCCTGCTGCCAGAAACTGGCGATGGTCCCCGGATGTCCTGTTAGAATGCACAGGTCAAGGTCGCCGATATCGATGCCCAGCTCAAGGGCATTGGTCGTGATAATTCCGAGAAGCCTCCCGTCAGCCAGGTCACGTTCAATCTGCCTGCGCTCGCCGGGAAGGAGCCCGCCCCGGTACGGTTTTATCAGGGACTGAAGCTCCGGATAATCGTCGATGACAGCCCGGTACAGACGTTCAACCTCCTGGCGGGCACGGCAGAAGCAGATGGTGCGGATTTTTCTCCGGACTGATTCGCGGATCAGCGGTATCGACACTGAAGCAGGACCTTTCCGGTACGATGCGTACCCCAGGCCTGATTCCAGAGGCGGATTTAAAAAGTAAAAATGTTTTTCTGGCTGCGGAGAGGAATCGTAATCTATGATCTCAAAATCCCTGTGAAAAAGGAGCCGTGTGTGTTCCTGGGGATTGCGGATGGTCGCCGAAGAACAGACGAACACCGGCCTGCTTCCATGGATGGCGCATACACGCTGCAGCCTTCGGAATATGTTCGACACATGGGATCCGAAGGCCCCGCGGTATATGTGGACTTCGTCAACGACGATATACCTCAGCCGCGAGAGAAACCCCCGCCATTTCCGGTTGTGATTGGGAAGAATGCCGTTATGAAGCATGTCTGGATTGGTCACGATAAAATCAGAGGAGTGCTGGATCCGTTCCCGCTCATCGCGGGGCGTGTCGCCGTCAAAGGTTCCCAGGATGCCGCTTTTATTTACCGAAGCCATCAGCTTGCCGAAGGTGCTTTCCTGGTCGCGGGACAGGGCCTTTGTCGGATACAGCAGCAGAACTGAAAATGGCTGCGGCGCGTGAAGATACTCGTTGAAAATGGGAAGAAAAAACGAGAGCGTTTTGCCGCTGGCAGTGCGCGAAACAACGAGGGTGTCATATCCCTTCTCAATCTTCCTGAATGCATCCGCCTGGTGCGTGTAGAGGGACCTGATACCCTGTGATTTGAGTATTTTCTGCAGTTCGCAGTCAAGATTGACAGGGAAATCCACGAAGGCTCCCGCCGTGCCATCAATGGTGAAACTGGCACGAAGTTCATGGTTGAATTGAGATTCGATGAATCGCCGTATTGCATCCATATACTATGACCTGTAATTGATTGACTTTCTGCAATTTGAATAATCTGTAAAGGCGCCTGCGAAACTTAATACGGCTGGCACCTGGCAGGATTATTATTTATAAAGAAAGCCTGATTTTATGGCCATAATATACATGACATAATCAATATGTCAACAAATGTTTGCCATACACATGAATATTAATCTTCCGGTGGGTGATCGATGTAAATTGGAATATTTGCAGCTTGAGTTATTCCTCATCAAGCAGTGTTTTCAGGTTAATGTGCCATTCCTTGCTCATGTATTTCAAGATCTCGATTTCATGGGGATTAACGTCGGCATCGGCCCTTGAAAATTCGATGGCGTACTGTAATATTTTCTTTCTGCTCTCGGTGTTATCCACCTTCTTGATGAGATTCTTGAGGTCATTCATCGAACGGATGTTTTCATCAACCTCGTTGAAAAGGTCCTGGAAATCCTCAAAGCCCTTTTCATCGGCAAGGTCACTGATGTCGTCGACTTCACGATCCGTTATAACGCCATCGGTGCTTAAAATATATTTCATGACAGCAATGAGTACCATTTTTTCTTCTTTTGATAGAGATTTCGACATTTCATTCTCCTTCATGATTTAATCAAATCATGTTACCACCCCATATTTCAATAGCAAGCATTTTTTCTGGACATGCTGACCGGCAAGGAAATAAATATGATCAATATCACTTGACTTTTTCATGATGGCGGGTTATTCTCATATGAACATGGAATCCACTATTGATTGTACATAGTGATGATACTACAGATAATAAAAATCATTTTTATCATTATCGGATTCATAATTGTCTATGAAATTATCCGCTTCATAATCAAGGATAAAATCCTGAAGCGCCTCTACCGCTCCGTTCGGCATTACATATCAGAATACAATATCAAGCTCGACAAATACAAGTTCATGAACAAGTTTATCGTGAAACAGGAACTCATGAACGACGATGAAATTCACAACGCGATTCTGGTGCATGCGCGGGAGAACGGACTCAACATACAGCAGGTTGACGAGCTTGTCGAAGAATACATCGAAGAGATTGTTCCTTTTTTTAACCTCCTTTCGTATTACAAGATCGGCTTCTGGATCGCCAACTTTTTTCTGAATATTATTTACGAGGTCGTTATTGACCGTGAAAACGCCGAGAAGATAAGCAGAATCCCGCCAAATGCAGCCGTTGTCTTTGTGATGAACCACCGGAGCAATGTTGACTACGTGCTGGTGGCATTCATGCTGGCCCGTAATATATCCATCAGCTATGCCGTCGGGGAATGGGCGCGTGTGTGGCCCCTTGAGTATATATTCAAATCCTTCGGCGCCTATTTTCTAAGGCGACAATACCGGGAAAAACTCTATCACCTTGTACTTGAAAAATATGTCCAGATGATAAGCCGGCAGGGGATCACCCAGGGCATATTTATCGAAGGCGGCCTGACCCGCGACGGCAGGTTCCGTGATTCAAAAATCGGGCTCCTGGATTACATCGTAAAAATTAAAGACAACCCGGAATTTAAAAACGACATCGTCTTTATTCCCGTCGGGATCAATTATGACTGGGTACTGGAAGACCGGGTCCTCATCAAGGAATGGAAAGAGCATAAGGAGAAAACCGGCTTCAGGGAAAACATCTGGTCCCTCATCCGCATCGTGGTGAAGACCCCATTCATTATACTGTCTAATTTTGTGCGTTTTCTTACCGGCAGGTTGAAACGGCACGGGTATGCCAGCGTAAGTTTCGGTGACCCCGTGCCAGTGTCGGAATTCCTTAAAAAGAACAAAAACTTTTTCAAGTTTGAACGCGAAGAACGACATGCGATCGTAAAAAAACTGGCAGACAAACTCCTCCTGAAGATCGGCGACGTGGTGCCGGTAACGCCGGTATGCCTTGTATCCAAGGCAATATTAATGCTCAACCGAGAAAGATTTGACCAGAACACTCTGGTCAATAAAATCATAGAGATCAATCATGAACTGAAGAAAAATAAGCGTCGTTTCGTTATCGGCAAGGCCTTCCAGAGCTACCAGCAGACGATGGATACGCTGAATATTGAAAAAAACGATCGCACGAAGGAACTGGTTGCCTTTGAGGAGGATTTCCTGGGAATCAACGAAGCAAGAAACATGTCACGCATAGCACTTGAAATTCTCCATCGTCGGCATTTTGTTAAAATAAGAAAAAAAGAAATAGAAATAAATAAGAAATATATATTCTTTCTTGAGTATTATGCAAATTTACTGAATTACCAAGAATAGACTCATTGCTAAACTCAAAAAACAATGAAACGACTTTTAAAAATATGGTGTGCCTTTGCGCTTCTAATATCATGTTCGATTATAAATTTCTGTTCAGATGGACCTGGCAGCATGAAAATCGGTAACACAACAATAACCATTCCAGAGAACAAGGCGCGAAATGAATGGGTCGTGCTTGTCCATGGAATGCTCAGCAGCCCCAGGGCAATGAAAAAAATCGAAAAAGATTTGGTGCTGAACGGATATCATGTCATGAATTTCGGTTATGACAGCCGGGAGGAATCCATTCAGACCGTTGCTGACGGTCTGGATCAGGCCATCAAAAAACATGTTCCCGCCGGCGCCAGGTCAATTCATTTCGTGACACACAGTCTCGGCGCCCTGGTCGTGCGATATTATCTCTCGGATAGAAAAATCAAAAACCTGGGACGATTTGTGATGATAGCCCCTCCAAACCAGGGATCGGTCTGGGGGAAGACCCTGGTGAAAAATATTCCGGCTGTGCGATACATCCTCGGCATATCCGGTGAAGAACTGCAATACTCATTAAAATACCGGCCGGCCCAGCCTCCTCCGTGCGAATTCGGCATAATTTCCGGAGGAACAGGAAAAAGCCGCGGTCTCAATCCCTTCATACCGGGCGATAATGATGCCACTGTTGCGGTATCGGAGACCATGATGAAGGGGATGAAGGATCATATCGTCATACCCGGACAACATACAATGCTCCTGTTCCAGAAGCGGGTTATTGACAATGTCATTTCCTTCCTGGGAACAGGAAAATTCATTTATTAACGCGGAAACATCCCATCCTTCAATTACACCAGACATCAAAAAAACCGTGTTTCATGAATGACGGATATTAATCTCTTAAATCGATTTATAAACATACCGATAAACAATACAAATACTATTAAGAGGAATTAAACATGCATCCAAAACGCTTTTCCAGCATGAGCATTATGAGGTATTCGGAAATGGTTTGCAACGCGGTCAGCCTGGGAGTAAATTTTGATGATATTATTTGCGAAACCAGGAAATACCATGGCAATGAATTCACGAGCAGGGTGGAAAAAGTAGTAAAGACACTGATATCCTTTAATTAATTGATGTTGCAAGCTGAATTCCGCCAGTGATCAATTACCAGCGGTAACTTTTTTCTCTTCCCATATGCCCATTTTGATTTTACCGTCACTGTAGTAGTATATACCTCTTCCGCACATCTGGTTCTCTTTCCATAATCCTGTGTAGGTGTCGCCGTTCGGCCAGGTATAGGTGCCGTAGCCGGTGCGCTTGCCCATTTCCCATTGCCCCGTGTAGATGGAACCGTCATCCCACCTGACACTGCCGTTGCCATGCATTTTGCCGTTTACCCACTGCCCGGAAAATACAGAACCGTTTGAGTATTTCATGATGCCTCTGCCGTGGGGAATATAGCCTTTTATTTTATTTCCCTTGAACCATCCGGAGTATCTCCCAAGGCAGACAAATTCGCCATAGACACATCCTTCAGCATCGGTTTCATGACTCAATAGCCGCGCTTCTACGAGCCTGCCCGACTGGTAAAGCACCTTTTTGCTGCGTCCGTCAGGGTGATGATATATTCCCCAACCATGCGGCTTGCCTTCAAGGAATTCTCCTGCATACTCGGATCCGTCTGCCGATACATATCTCCCTCGTCCATGCTTCAAGCCGTTCTTTACCTGGCCGGTGTAATATGAACCATCTGTTTCCTGAATGGTGACTGATGAATATTCACTATCCGGGCCCTGATTATGAGTCAGACCGTGATGGGGAAATATTAAAGCAGATAAGATAAATGTTACAACAATATAACGCATTGCAATTAACCGAACTATAATCTTATAATTATTATCGGGATAATTGCATGATAGTATTATATACCGAGCAGAATCAATGCCTGTTCATGGTTTCCTTGATAAACAAGCTCGCCACGACAGCTATACACATACATATAAAAAGGGCAAAAAATGCATCCTCATAACCGGCAACGGTGAAGGATCCTGAAATTTTACCGCGCCGCTCCAGTAGATAACCGAGGAAAGGCTGCGCCAGGGCGCCCCCCAGAAATGGAAAAAGGTTAACAAGTCCGGTGGATGTTCCGGCAATCTGGACCGGGAAAAGTTCCTTGGCTGCGGTGAAGCCCACCACGACGACGGCATTGGTGAATAGCCCCATCAAGAAACAGAGCGCATAGAGTAAAGGGACAGGAAGCCCTCCGGTGTGAAAAGCCAGCACCGCGGTAATCGCCAGTGAAACCATAGATGCAATAATGATAACGGGTTTGCGTTTCCTGAATATTTTATCCGAGGCCAGGCTGAGGGCGGGACTTCCGACAATCATGCCGATAGCCAGCATAGAGAGAATGCTGCCTGACTCAGACTTTGTGAGGCAGTATACCTGCATGAGGTAGGGGCCTCCCCAGAGACCGCCAAATGAGAAAAAAACCGCGCAACCGAAAAAAAACCATGTTGAAAGGACCCAGAAGTGCGGATTGATCACTACCTGCCGGACTCCATCACGAAGTGATATCGGTTCCACTACGTTCCCCGGCGAATTTTCAGATACACTGAATCCAGCATGAGCAGGCCGGTCCCGGACAATGAGCCAGACGAGACAGGCGGCAACAAGTGTTATCAGACCAATGATCACGAAAGACCCGCGCCATCCCACGTTATTACTGAGGTACGCCAGAGGCGACGTGGCCAGCAATGTCCCCACTCCACCCATGGCCACAAGTAAACCGGTCATGATGGCAAACTCTCTGAGCCTGAACCATTCTGCTAGGATTTTCAATGTAGGCACAAAAAGCATTGAAACACCGACACCGACCAATGTTCTTCCGGCAATTGCCCACAACACCGTCGGGGCAAGTCCCTGTATGATGGAACCGGCACTGGCGATAATAAAAAAAAGCGTTATGGTGCGCCGCGGGCCCCAGGAATCAGAAAGAAGACCGGCAGGGATCTGCATGGCCGCATAGGGATAAAAATAAGCGGACCCGAGCAATCCCATCAGTGCTCCGCCGGTCTTAAGGTCTTTCATCATGTCAACCGCCACCACTGCCGCGCAGAGACGGTGGAAGTACACAAAAATATATGCTACTGCAAGGACACCGAATATGATAAACTTGTATTGATTATATGTAAATGGACTTTTACGCATAATTCAGGCACATCATAACATCCGTAGAATATCAGGAATATTTTTGAGCAGATACCTCTGAACATGTTAGTGTATTGAGTTGCTTGGAAATCAGAAGGTACAATAAGACTCATACCGCCACCGGGGCGGTATGAGTCTTATTAAAATAGTTATTACGAATTATTTCATTTTTTCTTTTTCCCGATTTTTGGTATGAATTTTTCAAGCTCTTTACCTTTTATTTTAGGGCCGGTTACTTTCTCCATACCCGTGAGGTCAAAGGATAATAGAAATTTTTTCAGTTTATCGGTGTTTTGAAATTCCTTTGATTTATCATCTGCTATGAGCCTTATCTCGATGCGGTTGTTTACCATCATCCATATCCACTTGTTTTCAAATATTTTAACAGGATACCTGTCTAATTTTTCCGTCGAGGTTTTATATCCATCAATGGTTGTCTTATCATCGACCTGGTCAAAGACCTGGAACCAGAGAACGCCTTCCCCGGTTTTATTCTTAACATTTGCCTGGAGCCAGTCAAAAGTGCTTACATCGGAATACTCCAGATCGTTCCAATTACTGGATTTGCATGAAATGCCGGTCACTACCAGCGGTATGAGCCATAGTAGTATAAACAATGATATCTTTTTCACATTAACCTCCTTTTAGGATCGTGGATTATAACAATAGAGACTGTGGGAATTTCAGAGTAATTTATCAAGCATATTTTGCATCAGGATACTATTGCATCCCCGGATACTTGTTCAGGTGAATTTCTAATATGATTGGTAAAAATGGTGTGAAACAAAGAGCCCCCTCAGGGACTCTTTGTTTCATAAGAATAAATCTTGGAGGATTTATGAAAAAACTTAAACTTGTTATATATGTTACAGAAGCAAAACATATGTTACATTGATCGATAAAAAAAAATTATTTTCTGACTGTTTGCAGATTTTTTCTAAATATCACGGGTAATTTTGATCCTGTTGAGCTCGCTTATTTTTCCAACAAGGATTTCATCTGTTTTGGCCAGTCTCTGGGCAAGAGTATGGACCATTTTTGCAGCAAAAACAGGATTTTTTACCAGGAAAGCTCTTAACTGATCAACATTATCGATAAATGCAAGTTTTACATTCCCTACCGCCGTGGCTGTGGCGCTTCGCGGTATCTTATTAAAAAGAGATATTTCCCCGAAAAAGTCACCTTTTTTGAGAAGAGCCACATTTATTTTATCAATTTTATCCGAAAGGGATATCTGCACTTCACCTTCAAGTATTATATACATGCGTGTTTCGATTTTACCGGCTTCAATAATGCGTTCTCCGTTCTGAAAATAGACTATGCTTTTAGCCATATAAAATTCCTCATATTTCAAGTGCCCAGGACAGTTTATCAGACCGGCTGGCTGTTTTCAGGGATTTCGGCTCTGCTATGCATTGGAACAGAGACATCATCATTGCAACGTTTCCTGTTTTTTTCGCACGTGCTTTTCTTTATACATGCATCACAGCGCTCATCGCTGCACATCTGGCACGAAAAACAGTCGGAGCAATTATATTTTCTTCCCTCGGGATGGTTAGCTTCAGGAGAGAAAACTTTTGCTTCAAAACCCGGAATTTTGTAATAAGCCATAATAGATAGTGAAGTCCTTACTAATATTCTAATATACTAAGATTTCACTTTTTTAACAATTATAATTCAAAAAAAATGGCATTAAAAAGTACTCTGAAGAGAATAAAATGAGGATTATTAATCATATTTTGAACTTTTTAATAATTGCAGATGTATTGGACTAATACATTACCTTTAAGTTTTATACATTGACATATGCCCGTTGGTTAGTTACAAACGGTTTTGAATTTATTATGGAATAGCTGAATTCAATTATGAAACTGATCAGAATTGCCGTCTGTTTTTCCGGAATCATAAAATTCATAATTATAATGTCCAGCATGCCTGTTCACGCCCAATGTATCGACGGCAATTGTCATTATGGATCCGGCACCTATCATTATATCAATGGTGACCGTTATACCGGTCAGTTCACAAAAGGCGAACCTCATGGCAGGGGCACCTGCCGATTTACCGGCGGAGAGAAATACTCCGGCACATTCTCCCATGGGATCATTCACGGTCAGGGGACGTATTTCTTTGCTAATGGAGAAAAGTTTATCGGTACGTTCCATTATGGCAGGATGAAGCAGGGAACGTATTATTATAACAACGGCGATACTTACACCGGTCATTTCTATAACGAAAAAAAGCATGGCAAAGGAAACTATACGTATGCAAACGGATATGCATTTACCGGCACCTGGGAAGAAGATTATAAAAACGGACATGGTGTTTTATATTGCAAAGGCAGGATCTTTCTGCAAGGGACGTGGAAAAATGGTAGACTGATATCACAATAAAGTGTTACAGTCTTTCAAATTTTACAGCATCAGGTTATTGCAACTATGGAATCAACAACAAACATACCAATTCGCAGCAGGATCCTGGTCTGGATCATTGCCGCGGCATGTATAGCGGCCTTATCAGTGGCATTGAGTTACCGCTATTATTATACCACCACGATTGGAGATGTGACATCGTATATTGAAAAAATTCGCGTCATCGAGAGGGGTTATATTGAGAACATACCCCAGTATGACGATTATGCCACGCCGCAGCGGGAAACAAAGCTGCGGACGTTCCTGTTTCCGTCGCACATCACGGCTGCCATGAATTCCGGAATGAAGCCGATTGCGATTGATAATTCGCTCCCGGACCTTGTGAGGGACGGCACCCTTGTCAAGATCAAAGCAGGACCGGAAAAACTTTTCTACTTTTACAATGTGAGGGAAAAATACCGCGTACTTACCCCCCGGGCAGCATGCGGTCTTTCGGTGCTGACTGAACGATTCCAGCAGAATATAGCCACGCGCATGAAGTTGCCCCCTGTCAAGATCGCCCTGTCGTCTCTGCTGCGACCCGCTGCATACCAGACAGGCCTGAGAACAACCAATTTGAACGCGACTGAAATCACCACCCACAGCTACGGTGTCAGTTTTGATATTTTCTATGATGATTATTTTATTGCCCTGCCCCGTCCGACCGCAACACATGCCATTTCAGCCGCCCTGCTTGAACTTATAAGAACAAGGATGGGATTTCTTCTCGGAGACGCCCTCCGCGGCCAGTTCCGTTCAGTTCTGATGGAGACCCTTATTCAGCTGCAGGATGAGGGAGTGCTGTATGCAATACTCGAGAAGAACCAGCACTGCTATCATGTCACCATCATCCCAGGCCCGAAATGCGCGAAAGATGAAAAGATCTGACGGTTGAGAGCCGGGTCATTTTCTTTTCTTTGCGTACCGTTCGGCGGTGACAATCCCGGCTATAAAACCACAGAGATGGCTCTCCCACGACACAAAACCCGCGGTGGGGAAAATACCCCAGATAGCTCCTCCATAGAGAATAAAAACTATGATTGAGACGAATATGGCCTTCAAATTTCTTTTGAAAAAACCCATGGTCAGGAGGTAGGCGAGGATCCCGTAAATGACTCCGCTCGCTCCGATATGGGTGAATTCGGAACGTCCGATCAGCCAGGTGCCGAACCCTCCCAGTATGATGATATGCAGCACCAGAACGAAGGAAAGTTTGCGCTCCATGGTTAAGAAGATAGACCCCAGTATCAGCAGACTGACGGAATTAGTTATGAGATGATCTATTCCTGCGTGTATGAAAGGGGCGAAAAGAATTCCGGGCAATCCGGACAGGGTACGCGGTTTAATCCCGAAGTTTTCAATCGGCAAGAAAAAGCCGATGAAGAGAATAATCCAGAGAAGAAGGACGATGAATAGAACGGTTTTAAAAGACTGCCAGATATTGTTGCCGCTTATTGATGACATGCTCCCTTCCGTATTACATACCTTTCTGATTTTTTCGCCATTCCTGAAGCATGGACATGAAAAAATACCGTTCATATCATAGTGGAAAAACTGGTAATGACGACAACATCCTGAATATTGGTTTGCGGAAGTATTGTCAATACTTATACCTCAAACCTCTGGACAGGCGTATCTTAAAAAATAAATTTATGCAGCGAATAGTCTTGACTTTTTTAAAATTATATACTGTTTCTGCTTAAACAATAAACCATGAATGCTCCATTAACGAAATCATCGAGGCGAAGCATGAAGATTAAACCCCTCGGGAAACGCAAACTATCCCTCACCAATAAAGGAGGACTTGAGCTTTTCTTCCTTGGTGCCGGCAGCGCCTTTACAAAACGACAGTACCAGACGAACCTTGTCGTGATAAAAGGCAAGGATCATCTCCTGATCGACTGCGGCAATCGTTGCCCCATGGCCATGCATGAAGCCGGTATTATGACGACGGACATCCGTAACATACTGATTACGCATTCTCACGCAGACCATATAGGAGGACTTGAGGAACTTGCTATCATGGGAAGATATTTTTCAAAGCAAAAAGCAGCGATGGTCATCAATGAAACATATCAGCATGTTCTCTGGGAAACATCCCTCCGCGGCGGACTCGGGCATAACGAAAGATCGGTTCACAAGGTGCTGACCTTTGAAGATTTTTTTGATGTCATCAGGCCGAAGAAGCTGGCAGAATATCGTCGTGAAACTTTCTCCGCGAAAGTAGGCGGCATTGACATTAAAATGATGCGGACCAAGCATATACCGGATACCGCGGCTGACTGGCAGAGCTCTTTCTGGAGCTGTGCCGTAATCATCGACGACCGGATACTGTTCAGCAGCGACACGCGCTACGACCCGGACCTGCTCCTCGAATACGACAAGGAATTTAACTTCGAAGCCATTTTCCACGACTGCCAGTTTTTTACCGGCGGAGTACACGCCGGCATCGACGAACTTAACGAACTTCCGGTGGATATAAAAAATAGATTGTACCTCGCACATTACGGTGACAATTGGGAAAAGTTCGAAAAAAAAGCTGAGAAATATGGATTTGCCGGCCTTGCAAGGCAGCATGTGTATTATTGTTTCAACTGATTTTCTTCACCAATGCTGACAATGCCTCTTCAATGAAGCATGCTGAAGAAATATTAACTACCCTGCCTCAACATTGCCTTTGCTCCCGACAGTTGATACTTACGGGGATAATTAACTATCCCGTGATCTTAAGATATCCTCGAGGGTTACTTCTGAAAAGGCACTGCGTATCTTTTTGTTAATTTTGTTCCATGTGACGCGGGTGAAGCACCCATCAATATTTTCGCAGCTTGATTCATCCAGAAGGCAATCAATGATGGCAAACTCACCATCCAAAATATCGATGAGCGAGAGTATGTTGATATCTTTCAGAGGTTTAACCAGATAGAATCCGCCGCCCTTCCCTTTTAAACTGCCAAGGATTCCTGCAGCTTTTAACTGATGGAAAATATTTTCCAGGTACCTGGTGGATATCTTCTGCCGCCCGGCTATATCTTTTATACTGACCGGCTTTTCTTTCATATTGCGCGCAAGGTCAATCAGGGCGCGTATTCCGTACCGTGTGCGGGTTGATAATTTCATGATAATGTTACATGTAACACTATTCAATTTTATATCAAATACTTTTTGTTTGTATGTAATAAATTCCTTCGTTTTTTAAAAATAATTGTTACGACATGGGGGGAACCGTCGACAGTGGGCGCTATCTAAAAACAATGTTTCATTTGTCTGATAGATTATGGGGCGAGCTGATATTGTATCTCTTTAAAAGGTCATTCCCGAGCCGGACTGCCATCTCTCTGTCGAGAACAACGGTTGTTTCCCCGACAAAATCGAAGACAATATATTTATCTCTGGAATTATCAATGTTATTTTTCAATTCACTGAGGTTTTTGATCGTGATCCCGTTTATCTTTTCAAGGACGAGGTTGCTCTGGTACTGGTAACCCTTGTTGACCGGATCAGGAAGCGCGCGGCTGAGAATGACAACCCTGCTGCCGGGTCCACGGTCGGATAACAGTTTTATGGTATCATAATAATAGAGGAGTCGTTTATCAGCCTTTTCCTTCCAGTCCTGGCCGAAGGATTCCAGATAACCGGCGGTGAGTTCCTGGAAGACGAGGCCTCCGAAAATATAATAACGTGGTCCGGCATCATACGATATGATCGGTACGGTGCAGCAGTCTGATGGAATGGCTCTGAGCTTGAATCGCACCTGTATCTTCTTTTTATCGCGAAGTACAGTCATCGAGACATCATCGCCGACAAGGTGGTTCAGTTGAATAAGTCCGTAATAATACAGTTTTCCATAGGGTGAATCGTAATTCCCCCGGTCGTCGATGGACCGCCCCTCAATGGCCAGGATTATATCGTCTTTCCTGAGGACGTCGCTTCCGCTGCTTATGACGGGCACATGGGTTACCAGGACCCCGCCGTCGCCGGGACTGACGCCATAATATTCCTTGAGATTGACATCGCCCTGCAGATCGGATCCGTCGATCCAGAAAAAGGGCAGACCTTCGTAGTTCCCGTCCGCTGAGTCCTTTACCATGCGCTGGATCATGTCAGAGCCGATGACATAGAGCGTTTTCGTCTCAGGATTGAGGCCGGTCGCTATGCCGGCCAGCATGTTGTCGATAAATACCGGCTCCCCGTTGCCGCCCTCATTCATGCCGGTGGAGAACTGGTGCATGAGGACGCCGCTGTTCGGTTCATAAAACCTGATGGACGTCTTGGTCAGTTCCGCAAGATATTCCTTCATGCTGCTCAGCGAATCCCACTTGTAAACTTTTGCGCTCCTGCCGGTCATCGTGCCGGCAGGCGGGAAGGTAACAGGCTTCAGCCCGTTGAAAAATGACTCGTCCTCAACCTTGAGTAATGCAAGGCCGCAGTGATAATCCTTGATGGCAACCGTGGCGGTGTATTTCCGGCTTTCTCCTTTTTTCATGACCTCAAGGAGTACATGGTCGGTTATTGAATATGATGCGGTGAGTATGCGCTTTCCTTCCAGCACGCACCCTGAAATATTCGACCTGGTTATCTCACCTTTCTGCCATGGAGACGCATAATCAGACTTCTGGGATGTGACCAGTATGGTTACCACGCGATCGTCAAAAGATTGGGCCGAAGCTGAAAGACCTGAATACGGCACAAGGAAGGCTATGATAATAAAAAGAATTACCGGGCGCATCATTGCAGCCTCATGAGGGATGGGATATCGTATTTCCTTTTAATCCTGCGATTGGCTTCCTCGATCTCCGAGGCCTTGAGTATGAGAGGACAGCTGGTACCATCAATCCGTATAATGTGGTACCCATCGACTGGCCTGCGCACAGCTTCGGCTACATCGTTCAGTGTCCGTATCTTCACGTTGTTGATTGAATCCACGGTCCTGTCATGGACGTCAGACAGGTAGGTGTTCGCAGGATCAGGGAGAACGCGGTTAATGATAACGAATTCCTTTTTTTCAGGAAAAAGATTATCGCTGATATGACATGAATAATAATATAGAAGACGCCGGTCTGCAGCGTGCCACCATTTTTTCCAGGTCTTCAAAAACTCCTTTGAAAGAGGCTGGAAGATAATGCCTCCCACGATGCAGTACCGCGGCAGTTTTTCGTATTCATTGAACCATGATATGCGGTACGGATAGGTCTTGAGAGGGTAAGATAATTTGAGAATTTTACCTTTACGCAGAACCGTGAGATTGATTTTTTCATCAATTTGTTTCAGGTCAATGAGGTATGAATAAAATATTCTGCCCTGCATGAAGCGGATCGTACCGTCGTTGGCGATAGGCACCGAATCAATGCCCAGAATGACATCCCCGACGCGCAGTGTCTTTTCAGCTCCGCCCCCTGGTATGACAATGGTCACCAGGACGCCGCTCTGGTCGTCCTTCATGCCGAGGTAGCGCCGATAGCTTATATTTTCCAGTGGATCGGTAAAGACGCCCAGCATGGGAAACCCGTCATAGCGGCCGTCTTTGATATCAGCCAGGAAGTGTTTAATAATGGGGACCGGGATCATGTACCCGATGTTGTCGGAATTGGCGCTCGCCTGGAAGGCGACGCCCACGATCCTGTTGTTTTGCATGACCGGGCCGCCGCTGTTGCCGGGATTAATTGCCGCGTCGGTCTGGATCATGAGGAACGAAACGCTCCCCATGTGGGAATACTCACCGATCTCTATCCGTGACGTCACACCCTCGGTTATGGAAATGCGACTTCCTCCCATGGGATAGCCGTAGGTGGTTACCATTGACCTGAGTTCCGGTAAAACCCCGAGCTCAAGGATTTCGGTATTTTCATAAAAGCGACGGTCCCCGACCCTGAGCAGGGCAAGGTCGCAGTCGTGGGCGATGAAAAGTATTTCCGCGTCGTACATTTCAGGGTCGATTTCTTTTTTAACCTGTATGTACGTGGCATCGGAAACAACGTGGGCATTGGTCAGGATCATGTTTCCCCGGATTATGGCCCCGGATCCGACAGAGGTTTCAGCTTCTTTCATTTTCCATGGCAGATTATAATCAGGTCTGATGGCCGTGCAGATGATCTTTACAGTGCCGCGGCTCACGTCAAGGGGCGCTTTTCTGCCGTCAACCGACGCGGCCAGGCAGAACAGGAGCGCCGGAATAATGATATAATAAATCAATCTCATGAATAATTCCAAATTATTACAGTAAACTGTATGACCATATAATCATTGGTATCTTTTTGTCAAATTATTTACTGGTATATCAAAAAAGGTGGACGCTGATTGAAAAATAAATTTCCGGACATAAAGTATTCGCGTTATCTTATAATTCAGAATGATGTTAAAACAGGATTGTGACGCCGGATGAGGCTTCAATCCATTTCTTTTCAGAGCATGCGGTGCCGTAGCCTCAGCAGCGTCCTGAACATCGGCTCTGCAAGGCCGCCCTCCTCTCTCATTCTCAATGCCTCCCGCATCATCCGGGGAGAAGGGCTTGTTTCTGTTGCCGGGACGCACTTGGGTCTGTAACGGGAGGCTTCCATGATCATGGAAAAGAGTCTTTCCTTCCCCAGTGCAGGTGAGATATAAAAGCGTTTTTCTGTAAGATCGTCATCCCGGCTTATGACGCCGTCCTCGATAGCGCGCTGCTGCAGGCCGGTGCCGGGATAAATACGCATGCCGAAGGTCATGTGGACCATGTCTTTCCTGCCGATCCAGGTGTCGACGAACCGTCCATTGACTATGGTGTTGGCATCGGCGCATCCGGATTCAGATCGTACTCACCCTTCATGTCCAGGACCCTGACTCGGAGGATTTATGAGAAGAATCTTCATGAAAACTAATAATTAATTGCCCTGGCCGCTGAACAGGTCCTGTCGGACTCAAGGAGCTGTTTTATATTCTGCAGGTGGTACACCGTAAAGTCTCCTTCCATGAATTGAGCCATGCGGTGAAGGCTTTTGCCGGGACCGCACTCGACAAAAGCGTCAACCCCGGCGCCAATCATGCGGTCCATGGTATCCAGCCAGCTGATATTACAGTTGATATTGTCTACCAGATCCAGGACAAGATCGCCCCATGAATTCATAATGCGTCTGTCAACGGTAGAGATAACCGGGTATATGGGATCGTAAATCGTCAGGGACTCGCAGTATTCACGGAATTTCACCGCGGCCCTGTTCATGAACCGGGAATGATACGGTGAATGAAAAGTAAGATATTTATTGTTCAGAGCTCCCTGCTCCTTCGCCAGGACGAGGATTTTCTTTACGCTGCGTTCATAACCCGCGATGAACAGGTTGTGCCGGTTATTGACATTGATGATTTCAATGTCTTCGCATTCGGCGATCAGCAACCGGACATCATCAGGGGTGAGACCCGAGATGACCCCTACGCCAGAGGGAAGTTCGGTGGTAACATCCCGTATGTCCCGGTATGCAGTGGTGATCAGCGCGAGGCCCTGCTCGAAAGTTATCGATTCGGCATGGCAGAGCGCCGCGTACAGGCCCATGCTGTAGCCGGCTACGAAGTCCGAATGGATCCCGGAACGCTTTATATAATTGGAAAAGGCACAGCTGTACAGGTAGACGGCATACTGCGAAAGCAGTACATCGGGAAAATTGCCGTCCCGGCATGAGATGAATTGGTGCTCATCAAGGCCGACGGCCTCTTTTGCCCGACGGGTAAGCTCATGGAGGTCTCCTGACATCCCATTCAGCAGCTCCCGCTCATTGCCGAAATACTTGCATCCGAAGGCGGGAAAAATAACGGCAGTTTTTTGTTTTTCCAATGAGATAACCAGTATGCGATTATTCCAGTTCGGCGATCTTGTTCTCATGCTCGATGATGAGCAACGTCATTTTGATGATCGCGCCCAGGGTTTCTGCGGGGTGCTTGACCATATATTTGCCAACAGTTTTAAGCTCTATATTGAGACCGTACTTTTTCTTGAATATTTCAAGGAGCTCCAGAAACATCAGCGAGTCGCCTTCAAGGTCCTTGATGACATTGGTGGTATCGTTTAATTCATCAGTCGGAACTTCACATTCTTCGGAAAAGAAGTCATATACTATTTTTCTGACTTCTTCGATGGTACCGTTTTCTATCTTCGCCATAAGCGACTCCTGAACAATCTGATGAACAGTAACGAATACTACTGATATTTTTCATTACAATTGTTGCATTAAGACCACCAAAAGCAAAAGAGTTGGATATTGCAACATTTATTTTTTGGGATCGCGAATAATTGGGCCCGTAATCAATATCGAGTTCAGGATCCAGCTATTTACGATGGCCGGTTTCATGGTCTCTGACATTCCCTCACCGTTTTTTTTGGCGCCATGATGTTGTAACTCTCACTGGTAATCGCGTATCCTGCAAATTCTGCGCAAATTGGAGCTTTTCTCGACAGGGCTGATTCTTCAGACTCGAGGATCATTATGCCCGCCCCTTCCCTGATGACGAAGCCGTCCCGGTCCTTCGAAATTGGCCTGCCGGCCTTTTGCGCATTATTGTTGTTCATGCTTAACGCGTACAACTCATTGAAGCCGGTGATTTCCTCGGGGTTGATCGTTGTATCGGCGCCGCCGGTGATGACCATGTCAGCTGACCCGCTGCGTATCAGGTCATACCCGAGGCCCATGGCGTATGCAGGGGAGGCGCAGGCGGTGTTGACCGTGTAATTGGGACCCTCGATACCGAAATGAAGAGATAACAAAGGCCATGGTTGTTGCCCGAGTCATCTGATGGGCAATCCGTTTTTACAGAACTGTATCGCGTACGTGTAAAATCCGTCCGGCACCTGCGCAGCTATTTTTGTTTCGCATCCCGATGCGTCAAATAACGAAATGGGAGCAACGCCGTTTTTACCGGCGGTCAGACCGGCCCAGTTTTCTTCAATGTTGAAACCAGGTGAGGAAACTATGTTGATCCCCGTTATGACTACTTTTTTAATCATCAATGCTGGACTAGCCTATGCTTTATATCAGTATGTACCAGACGGAACATGCTATAGACGCTCAATCCTCCAGGCGTTCAGCAGTCTTTGATCCACCGATAGATTCGCAACAGAATAATTTATATTAGTTTGTCAATATTGATTTAATGGTTATTGAAATTCATTGAAGGTTCATTACTGACACCATGTTTAATTACAAGGTATTTCCCGCCGCGCCTCATATCAGAATCAGGCTGTTCATGACTGTGAATAGTGACAGTCAAATCAAATACTCGTCAAGTTATCAGTGCCATTAAATGACCGGGTATCTGTTCCAGAGGCAGCGTCACGGAAATCCCCCTGCGCGCAGCGGCAACGCGGGCCATTCCGTAAATGACCGATGAAGCCTCATCCTGGGCGATGGTGTACCCGTGTCGGGATATAATCTCTTCGCAGCCCCTTGCACCGTCGCTTCCCATTCCTGTCATGATAACGCCAATGAGCCTCCTGCCGAAATGTTCTGCCGCAGATATGAAAAGTTTATCCACGCAGGGTCGTATATTCATGACCGGGGGAGAATCTTCAAGCATTAGCTTCCCACCGCTGAAAATGAGATGATATCCGCCCGGAGCCACAAGAACTTCTCCCGGAAGCGGATAATCTCCGTTGCGGGCCAGCCTTACAGAAAGCGACGTTTGCTGGTTCATCCAGTCTGCAAACTGTCCGTAAAATCTGTCTTCTGTATGCTGAACGCACACTATCCCAACCGGGAAATCAGCGGGTAGACCCTTGAGCACCGTTTTCACAGCATTGGGTCCCCCGGTCGATGCACCCATGACGATCATTTCAAAACGACCCGCGGATTTATTGACTGATGGCATCTAAATTTCCATGAAAGTATATTAGTCCTTGACCTCGTTGCCGCTTCATGGAATAACTATCACCGCGGGTAAAAAGCCGATGGACACTTTTCAACAATGGGACCGATATGAGTGAAAAGAGACCTGCTGTTTCCACCATTTCTTTCTGTATCGTGACAGTTGCGCTGAGTCTGTCATTTCTTTTTTGTGCCTCCCACGATAAATTATCATACATTACCGACAGGATTGAAAATCTTGGCATATTCGGTGAAAGCAGGAAAAAAAGCGTCATCGGGCAGGATGGATGCACGCCGATAGAGCTCGATGATAAAATGATGTGGACCTTCGGCGATACCATTATCGGGACCTGGAAAGGAGATCTCACGGTACATTCCACCTTTGAAGATTCGGCTGTCATGAAAGGCATGATCAGTAATTCCCTTGCCTTTACCGACATACCTGTTGATTCAACAATAAAGGATCTTGAATTCACTTTTTACAAGGAACAGGGGACTGTTGCCCAGTTCATAAAGCCCTTACCCGGGGAGGACCCGTCAGTATGGCGGTTCTGGGCCATGGACGGGATAAAAATCGACACCACCGTGTATGTCTATTACATGCTGGTATTCATAGACAGGATTAATAAAAAAAGCAGGAGACCGGCCTCCCGATCAGAGTCATGGGTGTCGGTATAGCCGAATGGAATGTGCCGGACAGATGGAAACCGGGAGATCCGGTGGCCTTCAAACGTACAGCCAGGGTCTTCTTCGAGGGTGAACCCGTATTCGGTGATGCCGTGGTGAGACGCGGCAATCTTTTATTTTTGATTGGTCACGGACCTGCCGCTAACAACAGGGTACCTGCATTCATTGCACGGGTGCAGATATCTTCTTTAAAAAATAGATCCGGTTATGAGTTTCTTGACGCCGAGGGACACTGGTCCGGGAAAATCAAGACAGCAGCTCCTATTGCCGACGATGTCATGGGAGAACCTTCTCTGTCATACAGTAGCATCATAAATGAGTATGTTGTATTATACTGCAGTCTTGACGGTAAAATAAAGGAAGTATCATTCAGTGATTTCAATGCCATTAAAAATAAAAAAACGGCGGTCATATACACGCCGCCGTCTCTTCCTTTTATACCAACCAGGCCTCGTCTCGATTATTATTCAGGAAAGGAAATATTCAGCACCAGCAGGGCCCTTTATGCAATTTACATCAATCCAGCCATTTATCAGCCGGTTCTGCTTAGAATTCCTTATCATTTTCTTAAACAGGAAAACCGGCAGTTCCGGCAGGATTAAATGGCGCCAGAGGAAACACTCCCTTAGAGATTATTATTCATCCTTTTTGGTTTTCGTTTTGTCTTTCTTCTCTTTCTTTTCTTTTTTAGGTTTCTCTTTCTTTTCTTTCTTGGGTTTGTCTTCTTTTTTCTCTTTCTTTTCCTTCTTCTCTTTCTTTTCCTTCTTCTCTTTTTTATCTTTCTTATCTTCTTTATCTTTCTTCTTTACATCTTTCTTTTCATCTTTTTTCTCTGTCTTTTCTTTTTTCTCTTTTTTGTCTTTCTTTTCTTTCTTATCTTCTTTATCTTTCTTCTTCACATCTTTCTTTTCATCTTTTTTCTCATCTTTCTTATCTTTCTTTTCCTTCTTATCTTCTTTATCTTTCTTCTGTTTATCTTTCTTTGAATCCTTGTCACCATCATGCTTCCCGGCTAGTTCATCGAAATGGGCGCTTTTTGATTTATCGACTGTTGTTTTACCATCTTTATGATAATGGTATTCTTTATTCTGGTAGTCCCAGTGACCGCCTTCTGAGTCGGTCCTTCCGCCATGGGCGAAGGTCATTTCTACTATAAAAAATAATAAAAACACTATTAATGCAATAGATCTGGAAACCATACTATTTCTCCTTTATCTAACTAAAATTTTTTACATTATATTTCATTATTATATAAAAAGTCAAGCTAAAGTAAATGCATATTCACATACAATATTAATAAGATAATAAAATAAACAAAAAAATAAATGCGAAGTTTTATATCTGTTTTACCGGCATGAATGATATTTTTTTTTGATTTTCATATGGAATCAGGTAACAGGTGTTCACCGAATCAACATTCAAAATCCTTCAAAAAGTCTAAAATTGCCTCATATCTGTCAAATATCTATTGACAATAAATTATTACTATTTATTAATAACAAACTATTAGAATTGTTTCTAAATTAGAAAAGTTGATTTTTTAACCGGCCGCCCAGGTCGGCTGTGAAAGAAATGCAATTATCGAATAAAGAAACAACTCTATTATAGATTATCAATGTAATCAATTATACATATTTATACATCCATAATGGAGGTCATGTATGCTTAAAAAATCGTTTATTTTTTTCATATGCGCGGCGATAGGGATTTTCATTTCCGGCCTTGCATATTCCCAGGATGATCCATCAAAAACCGATCCGGCAAAAACTGAGGACGTTGCTGATGTAAAGAAGAGCGAAGTAAATAAGGATGAACCCGCTAAAACTGAAACCGAAGTGAAAGGGGAACAGACTACTATCGCGGCAAACGCGAAGGCGTACAGCGACGGTAAAACAATCTTCGTTAATTCAAAAGTTCAGTTCAAATTGACCGCAACGGACGATCTCGCGATCGATAAAATCGAATATAAAATTGACGATGCAGCGGCCCAGACATACCAGAATCCTTTTGCATTAGACAAGGAAGGCTACCACACCATAAAATATGCAGGCGTCGATAAGGCCGGGAACAGGGAAGCTGAAAAGACATACAACGTGGCTGTTGATAATACCGGCCCCGGTATCATAGTAACCACCAGCCTGCCGGTTAAAAAAATCGGCGACAAGGTTTATTACCAAAAAAATGTACTTTTCAGCATTAACACAAACGACGCCCTTTCCGGCGTTAATAAAGTTGAATACGCGACAGATGGAACGACATTTCAGGAATATCTCGCACCCTTTTCGATACCGCCCAAAGGCGACATCAACCTCAAGATCAGGGCAACCGATAATGTCAGCAACGTGACCGAGCAATTCACCTTCAGGGTCGTTGATGACGCTGGTAATGAAGTTGAAATGAAAGACGCAGTTGTCAAGATGGTCACCGATGAAACGGCTCCGGTTGTTGAAATCAAATCTGATAAAGAACTCAAGAAAATTGACAACCAGAATGTCGCTTCTACCGATTTCAAATACACCATTGCCGCAAAAGACGATGAATCAGGTGTTGCCGTTATATATTACCGAGTTGACGGCAATGGTGATTTCATCCCCTATAAAAATGAGGTGCAGTTCTTCAACAACGGAAAGCACCAGATAGATGCAAAGGCTGTTGATAAAGCCGGTAACATGTCGCCTATAACGTCCTTTACCGTATATGTCGACATACTGCCGCCGAATTCACTCATCGAAACTGTGGAAAAATAAAGACACCCCAGGGGCCCATGTTGAAAAGCATGGGCCCTTTTATATTAATCACAATGTGTCATATGCATTTTTATCTTTCAGTCTCAACAACCGCACGAACTTTGGCAGCAGTCTGCGTATGCTTCGCATTTCTTTCAGTTTTTTGCTCGGGAAACAGCAACAACAGAACGATCAAGTCACATGAATTGCGCGGTGACCAGTGGCGGTCAATGAATGAAATACATGAACATTTCCGCAGAAATGTTTTCTACGATTGTCTTTCACAGTCACATCTATCGATGAATTGCTCTGGTTGTGAATATATTTATATAGATGCAATCATCGATATTGATAAAAAAGGACGTCTCTGCGGGTACACCAAAATCAAAGAAAATGTATGCGGTCAAAAAGCTCCAGAAAAACTGGAACGCTGTTTCATCGACTATCTCAAATCTATTATCTTCCCCAAAAATTTGAGAAACATGTCTATAGAAATGCGCCTCGGCACCGGGCTCAAATGCTGAACGTTTACATCGCCGGCTTCACCAGAACCTTGCCCATCATGAATCTTTACGGAGCCATTTAATCAGAGTAACGGTGTTACCGGTTTCATTGAAATGTATTTCATCGAAAATATTTTTTGCGAGCGATAAGCCGCGTCCATGGGTCAGCATGGATTCATTGGCTTCGGTTTCGTTTGTCAAATACTGTGTATAATTAAAACCTTGCCCTTCATCGGAAACGGTATAGACAACTTTATCCCGGTCAACGGAGTATTCAACCCGTACCGTTCTCCCGCTGAATCGGGGATCCTGCTGGCGTTCATAAAGATAATTGAAATAATTATCATTGTCCAGCTCTCTTGTTTTTTCTTCAAATGAAATCGCCAGGTTGCCGTGTTCAATAGCATTGATGATAATTTCCCTGATGGCAAGCCGCACGAAGCTCAGCTCTTTACGATTGATGAATTTCTGGAGATTCCTTGTTATTCTCAGGCTCAGGTCATCCGCGACAAGAAGCAGGTTGCCGATGCGGTAGCTATGCTGTTCGGCTTCCATATACTGGGTCAGGATGTCTTCAGCTATGCTGACCCCCCGTCCGAAGATCTCATTCTTTCCTTCTATGTTAATGAATTCAAGACGGATCTGACGGGAAACCGGCTCAATGCCGAAAGAAGTTTTGAAATCAAGCTTGATGTGAAGAGGCTTTTTATCCTGCAAAAATTTATCAAGTTTTTCCTGAAGGAATTGTATTGACACAGAGAGTTGATCCGGTTCCTGGAGCATTTCAATAAGGTTCTTTTTCAGCAGATAATCCTCGCTTACATGGAGAAGATCGCACATTGCCTTGTTTGCCGTGAGGAAATTGAATTTTTCATCCAGTGAAAATATAATATCAGTTGAACCTTCGACCAGGAGCCGGTATTTTTCCTGCGAGATGCCATACTGGACCTTTGTCTCCTTCAGGTCCCGCGTTTTTTGTCTCAGATCAACACTCAATCCGTCTATGGCACGGTGCAGATAGACGTATCGGTTTGAAAGAACAATGGTGATGCCGATGACAAAAACCATGAAACCGTAATTGCTCAGGACAATCCCAGTCGTAAAATACATTGCATCAAGGATATCAAAAACAGCACAACCGACTGCTACCATGGCTCCTAGCATCAGATTTCCAGGCACCGTATTGGCGATGCTGTATCCGACTGACATGATCAGGCCTGGTTTGGCGCCAATCCTATCTAACGATCGGTAATGACGGACCGTAATGAAAAACGCTCTGAATATCTGAAAAATCAAAAAATAGAAGGCCGCTAAAAAAGAAGAAAATTGCCAGATTCGCAGGATATCGGTTCTAACCTGGTATGGTGATCCAATTGAAAGAGCGATGATGGCAGTGCAGAAGATGCTGTATCCGTATACAAAAGGTTTAATCCTGCCGAAAAGTATAAGATCCATGAAACACATTATGAGAGGGAGAAGAGTGTAGAGTGATAAAAACTCAATCAGGTAGGTCCATTTAGTATCAGGGATGATTGAATAAACAGCGCTGGTTCTGCAGAAGAGGTAGATAAAAAACATAATTGAAAATACAGCAAATATAAGATTATACAACTCCACTCTTCTGAATAAATATAGAAGGAGCAGGTACAAACCTGCCACCAGGTAGACGAAGAGAAGAATAAGAGGGATCAACCGTAATTTTAGTTTAGCCAACTTCTCATAGTTGTCTATTAAAATCGGTTTGTTCGAGTAAAAACCGGTGTCCATAACGCATGGATTACCGACGATTTTAATGGCCAGGATATTTTTACCTGTTTTCAGCAGCACCGGGTTAAGATATGCAAGCACATGGCGCTCGGTATGAAACTCACTAATTTCGCCATTCCGATCTAAATGCATCTCACTCTTTATAAGTACTCCATTGAGGTAAAATTCCCAGTTCTCAGCGATCTGATCTACATATATTCCAAGAAACAGTTTTCCAGGATCATCATTTTGTTTAAGATAAAAACTGCCAATAAAGGTAAATGTTTCGGGCTTATAATGTTTGTAAGAAAAAAAAGTTTTCTTGGGAATGCCGGCTATGGGCAGATCCATGATTCTCATGGATTTATCTATTTTTGAAGGGGGAATTACCAGCCATGATTTATCATTTACAGGGATATCACGAATCCATTCAGGAGAAAAACCTTTTTTTACGAAAATATCATTGTCGTTAAGTTTAATTTCTTCGGCATTTGCAGTAGCATACAAAGCCATAATCAACAATATAATTGATAGTAAGTACTTCATATTCCAAATCATTACATAATATTAAATATTTTAAACTATTATTTGATTATTGTTCAATATTTTTACATAATCTCGTTTAGATATAATAAATAGCAATAAATAAATCCATCCGGGTGGATTTTTTATTATTGACATTATAAACATATTTATGTATATTTACATATAATATATTAAATACATTTACATTTTCTAAATTACAACATAAATCACCGCAATTTATTGAGGATAAAACTCGGCTGTGCCATCATAACGTTTAACCGCAATTATGTAGACTACTGAAAAAACCAATGAGTGAATTATTGACAAAACAATCGATAAATACTGCGCGTGTAATTGCATATTCAGTTTCAGAAGATGTAGAAATGCAGGTGCGGGAAATATTAATGGAAATTCTTAGAAACCATAACTGCGATGATCTGATGGCGCCAATCTATACAAGCATTAAAGAGCTGATAATAAACGCGATAAAAGCAAATTTCAAGAATATATATTTCGAAGATTATGCCCCTAAAAATGACTCCCACGATATCATTAAATATGAAAAAGCACTGGAGCTTTTTAAACTTGAAATAAGCAGGGAGAACTCGAATTATTTTGAAAAATTTGCCAGAAGGGACGACATTAAAGCCACCATTGATTTATGGACAGAGGAAAATACACTTCATGTCCAGGTGGCCAACCCGGGAATAATGACTGATACTGAATTTAATAATGTAATTAAAAAACTGAGGGATGCCGAAAACTGCAGGGACCTTGCGGATTACTGCATGAAAAACATAAATGATCCCTACCGTGAAGGAGCAGGACTGGGCCTGATACTGATAATGATGATGCTTAAAAGTCTCAAGGCCCCAAGGGACAGCCTGATGATCACAACCGGACCGAGCCGGACGACTGCTTACCTGCGCATACCGCTGGTTCATGATTTCAAGTAGAAACCTCAGAGTACCTGAATTTCATTTTTATTAACAACCTTATTAAGCGGATATTCGATTATTCCGTCAGCGCCTGCCTCTATCAGGCCGGGAATGACCTCCCGGGCGATTGATTCCTCTATAACTGTTTCGACCGAAAGCCAATCTGAATTATAAAGCTGGGATATGGTCGGCGACGTTAAACTTGGTATTATCCTTACGATTTTTTCCAGGCCTCCCTTGGGGACATTCATTTTTAAGCCGATCATTTTATCAGCGCTCAAAGCACCACGAAGCAGCATGGCTATCTGCATGATCTTGCTCTTTTTCCAGTCATCCGCAAAGCTTTTCCTGTTTGCCACAAGCTTGGTATTTGTTTCGAGCAGTGTCGCGATGATCTTAAGTCCATGGGCTTTTATTGTGGAGCCTGTCTCTGTTACTTCAACAATAGCATCGACAAGACCTTCCACTACTTTTGCTTCGGTGGCGCCCCACGAAAATTCAATCTGCACCGGTATATTTCGCTCCTTGAAGAAATTCTTTGTGAAATTCACCAGTTCCGTGGAAATGGTTTTACCGGCGCAATCCTCGACGGTGTTGATGTCTGAATCCTCCGGAACAGCCAGGACCCAGCGTGCCTTCCTGGTGCTGACCTTTGAATATACCAGATCCGATATGATCTGAACATCAGCCTCGTTTTCCAGTATCCAGTCCAGACCGGTAAGCCCCAAGTCCAGTACGCCGTTTTCTATATATCTCGCCATTTCCTGGGCTCGAACAAGTGAGCAGGTTACTTCATCATCGTCGATGACAGGGAAATAATTCCGCGATGACACGGATATTTTCCATCCTGCTTTCTGGAAAAGATCTATCGTTGCATTTTCCAGACTGCCCTTGGGGATCCCCAGCTTGATTTGTTTCGTCATTTTTTTTCTCCGTATACCTGTTCTGGATCAAATACGCGTTCACCATCTACAACAAGGTTCCCGTCACGTACAACGCGGTAAAAACAGCTCTCATACCCGTCATGACAGGCGGCCTTCCCTATTTGATTTACCTTAATGAGAACCGTATCATTGTCGCAATCGATACGTATCTCCTTAACTTCCTGCACATTACCAGAAGATTCACCCTTTTTCCATATTTTATTTCTAGATCGGCTCCAGTAATGGACTATTCCTGTTTTAAGGGTAAGTTCCCATGTCTCTCTGTTCATATATGCCAGCATGAGTACCGTTCCCGATGAATAATCCTGCGCGATAACGGGGATAAGACCGCCGGTCTTCTCAAAATCAATTTTAATCATAACGTGTACCTGCGTAGTAACTATGTTTCATATCACAATGGTGACAATCATTTTCCTGATGGGTTTTTTTTACAATTAAAAAACTGATGCTTCATGGTATGCCGGACAGGAAATATTGGAACTGAATTATTCCACATAGATGACTTTGGGGGTTATAATTTTTATTTTTCTGGGAATCGCAGCCGCCTGTATAGTGAAATGGGATTGGGAGACAGGGCTTTTCCGTATGATTTTCGATCCATCGCTGTTCATCACAAAAGCCTGCACGGACCAAAGGTATTCCCCTTCCCCGGGTAAATTGATGTCTGCAAGATCATACGTTGTGCCTCGAATCATCCTATCAGTTATTATAGTTGGTTTTTTATCTAAAATACGATATAGTCGGAATCGGTAAGCGTTTGCTTCTTCCAGTCGCTTCCACCGGAGGTCAAGTTCATTGAGTTTGTCCATGTCGATTGTCATACGGTTCACCGGAGATATAATTGCTGGTTCTGGAAGCGTATCGAGAATAGTAAAGTAATATGTTTTGCTCATCATGACTGTGCTGCCGTCATTATTTTTTAGCATGACTCGCCAGTAGTATGTACCGGGAATGATCCCGGATACAACTGCATGGTCGCCTGCAACATGGTCCTCCCTGTCTATCCTGGCAAAGGACTTGTTGCTGGAAACCTGCACCAGGTACTCACCGTACATCCCAGTTTTTTCCCATGACAATCGAATATCTTTTCCGCTACCGCTCGGAACCAGTTCAGATCCATTCGCCGGGTATTTGAGTATAATGTTCTCTCCAGCTAGAACAGAAAACTTCATTACCTGAGATGGTGCAGTATATATATTCCCCGACAATACGCCAAGAACCTTCCAATAATATGTGCCAGGCTCCAGATTTTTCCGTATGTTCAGGAAATTAGATCCGCTGGTGCCGCTGTAACGTATTGTGCTGAAATCAGGTTTCGAGGTAATAACCAATTGCGCTGCCTGTATATCTTCAGTGCTCATCCATGAAAAAACTATCCCATTCTCTTTCAGCAGCATTCCGCTCACAATACCGCCATCAGGAGGGTACTGCGGCATCGGTGGATCGATTCTTGTTTTTTTTGAAATCTTCATCATGCGGACAGAACCAGGCACCTGTGTCGTACTACCGCTGACGTTCATTACAGAGATGATACGCCAGTAATACGTTCCCGCTCCCAGAATATCGACAGCCATCGAGGTGCCGGAAGTCCGGTATGTACCTGTAACTTTTTCCATGGCGGGATCAGCCGCTATTTCAAGTCTGTATTCTTGAGCAATCCCGTTGCTGCTCCATTTGAAATTTATAACAGGCCTGTTCTTTCCGTACTGGATAGTCTGACCATGGTCAGGATAGATCAGGTGCGCCGGTTCAACTCTCACGAGTGAAAATTTCCTGGCATCACTCGACATGACAGCACCGGTTGCCCTGTTTTTTGTCCGTAGTCTCCAGTAGAAAGTACCCGATGGAACATGTACCTTCAATGCATCACCGGAAATTTTACGTGCGGCTATTATTCTTCCGAATTGCGGTGAATCAGATATCTCCAGCGTGCCGACCTGTTCCGGCTGTATGGTTCCCCAGGAAAAGGTAACGTCTCCGGCAATGCCCGTTGTCACCAGCACACTATCCGGCAACGGTTTTAAGAGCCTGAGGGGAAGTGTGTATATAAGGACATCCTTTGAACCTTTTTCAAAGACGACCTTCTGGTTTTCCTTTACCGATTTCTCTTTTCCGCCGGCCGTGACCGTGGCATCGCCACGGGTAACAATAAGGTTTACTCCTTTGTCTTCTGCCCCGGACAGCTGCACATCACTCTTCGTCACGTTAACCGTGGTCTCATCAGTTTTTATCTTTATGTTGCTGACGATCTCGCCTGAAACGTCGCCTCTTCTGGTTGAAATCGACCCTCCCTTGAACTGTATGTCAATCTCATCTGTGGTAAAAGAAAGCTGGATCATGCTGTTTTCATTGACTGTTATTTCAGTCCCATCCGTGAGGCGCACTACGGCTTCAGAATTATCCGCTGTTCGAAGGCTGTCATTGTTGTATACGGGGGCCGATTGTTCTATCTCATCCCACACGACCTGGTCCGAGTATTTCCTCTGCGCGATCTGTTTCTTGAAGGAAATTGATCCGACAATGCGTTCCTGGCCGGCGGCCGACCGGCTGGTGAAGTCAAAATAAAAAAGCAGTGAAAAAATGATGACAATAAGCACTGCAGCGGAAAAAAATAAATACTCATTTTTCGAGAATCTCATATTTCACTTCTTCATGGATCTGGTCATCATGCCTTCGCTTGAACGGCTGTTCCTCAGTTCCCAGTATCGAACGAAGCTCTTCCAATGTTGCTGGTGACGCGGGGTCATCAAGCCTCCCGAGAACTGTATAGATCTGCTGCGGATCGCTTTTCCCCTTCACGGTTATCCTCTGCATGGGCACCGTACGGAATATACCCTTTACCAGTCGGTACGCATCTTCCGAGATAAGTATGTCGGTCCCAAAAGGCTTGGTGAGCGTCTCAATGCGCGAAGCAAGATTCACCGCGTCGCCGATTACCGTATACTCCATGCGCTCCTCGGAGCCTATCTGGCCAGCCAGTACAGGCCCGGTGTTTATGCCGCAGCCAATTTTTATTACCGGTTTTCTGTCTCCGCCCCTGCCTTCATTGAAGCGAAGTAATTCCTGCCTCATGGCGAGTGCGGCGTTAACAGCGTTTTCGGTGTCGTTACCGCTTGAAACAGGGGCGCCCCAGACTGCCATTATCGCGTCACCAATATACTTGTCAACGACGCCTTTCGTTTCATTGACACAATTCACCATCCTGGTCATGTATTCGTTGAGAAACTCGACCACTTCCTCAGGCTCGAGCTTTTCAGATATGGCAGTAAAATTCCTGATGTCAGAAAAGAAAATGGCTACATTTTTCCTTTCGCCACCCAGGGCTATCTCACCCTTCAGGACTCGCTCTGCTATCTCCTTGTTGACGAATTTTCCGAAGGCCTCCTTCATCTTTTCGCGTTCCGCGAGCCCCTGGCCCATCTCGATAAAGGACCCTGTCAGCAGCCCGATCTCGTCGCGCGTCGTCGGCGCGATATCTATGCTGTAATTGCCTTCTTTGATCTTCTCCGTGGCCGCAACCAGGCTGCGTATGGGAGTGGCCATTGTTTTCCCGAAAATATACACGATCAGAATCGCCAGGGTGAGGATTATGGCCAGGAGGTATACGTTCCAGCGCTGTATCCGGTAGACCTGTTCATAGGCACGCGACTCCTGAATAGTGGCTATAATCCCGCAGCCACCGATGCCTATTTTCTTGAATGCCCCAAGGTACACCGTGCCATTCGTGTCCTGATATTTCATCTGGCCGTTGTCAAGCGGGCTTTTCATCATGAGCCGTACGATCGGCAGCTTCAGGAAGTTCCCACCCGATACGACCACTGCCCCATCCGGATGGGCGATAATATCGCCTTTATCATTCACCATCATGACATTTACCAGGCCCGTCGACCTGAACGCCTTCAATATTCTGTCCAGGCGAATGATGCTCACCAGGATCCTGTCAGTGGCACCACGGGCGTCCCGGTAGAGAGGAAGGCTGAAACCGGTTACCGGCATTCGGAAACCGCTGGATACGTTATGGATCGCGATATCACCGTTAAAGGATGATTCAAAAGATTTGCCATATGTGTCTAGGGCGCCGCGGATATCCGCCATGGACATGCCGCTGTTTTCAAGGAGGGTCGTATTGTAAATTGTTTTTATGAAAGCCAGCCTGCCACGCTGACCGCTTTTAGCGGCAATTCCGATAAAAAGAAAATCCTCATCATTATCCCATAGGGAAACCTTTTCATCCTGGTTGAGCCTGGAGATGATACCGGGTATAAGTCTTGAACGATCGATGATGGATACGAAATCGGATTTCACCTTGAGGGCAGTGACTTCGGAAAACTTCTGGTTGCTTTCCCATGCCCTGAGCTCATTGTCACGCTTAAAAAAATAGGTTGCCAGAAAAATCATGCCTGTCAAGGCTACTATGATGACGGTTGAGATGATAGATACCAGTTTAAAACGAATCGAATATATCCCCAGCTTTCGTCCTTCACCTTCCCGCACCATCTGCCGTGCAGCTTTGTCCGGCTGTTTTTGTTTATTCGGGACCTGTTTGTGCTGCCTCTCTGGTGCTGATTTAGCCCCTGCATCGATTTTTTCCTCGATATGCGGCAACGGTGCAGGTTCAGGCGCCCCTGTCTTCTGAGTTATGATGGTATCCGGAATTTCTGCTTCCCGTATTAGAGGTCCCGGCTGCGTGTAAGCTGGTTCCGTAAATGCATCCGTTGTCTTCAATCTGGCCTGCGGTAAGGGTTCCCAATCGTCATCATCCGGTAGTGGTATATCAAGCTTCAAATTCTTATCGTCATCAATAACTCGTTCCGTCTTTTCCAGTGTGTCTATATCAGGAATATCATCAAGATTTATTTCAAGATCTGAAAACGGTGTACTATTGATCTCAACCGGCGGGATTTCAGAGATTTCTTCCGGTTCTATGAGCGGCCTGAAAATGAAATCGTCATCGCTGATTCCCTGCAGGGCGCTTAAAAAATGCTTAAATTTATACACATAGGCCACCTCGTCGCTGGCGGCAAGGAAGGAACTATCCATGTTCCGAACCCTGTTTATAGCCTTTGAAGGAGTCGCGCCTGAAAAGACATAATAGCAGGCTATGATCAGTGGTGCGAAACTCCTTCCGTATGAGATGACCATGCAGCTCTCCTGGCGGAAGGCGCTCTTTATTTCCTCAACAATTCTTTTTACTGCGGGGGTTGATTTTTCATCAAGGCGTTCAAGTTGAATGTTCCTTACCCGAAACCCTTCGTCTTCATACCTGCTCGCCAGCTTGAGATACTCATACGATCTGACTCTTTCAGAGGAGATAATAAAGATAGTCCCTACCTCCTCCTGTTTCAGATTTTTGATTTTGTCATCGGAAATAAAATAGTCTTTTCCCCCGGGGCCGGTTGCCGTGAAACGATCCAGGATAAGCTGGTGTTTTATTGGTATTCTGGTACTATTCATAGTATAAATATAGGATAGTAGAACCTCATAATCAAATATTGAAGATAAACCTGCTGCGTAAAAAAATTCTTCCCAATAGTATTATCGGTAACTGTCAGAAAATCAGGAAATCATATATGATAATTTTACGTTCTTACCGGACATAATTAATGAATTTACATAGCCTTAATATTTTGCTTTTTTATATCTTGACATAAAATTAACACAGTTAATGCTTATTCCATTTTCACCATTGCTCCGGAGGAAAATCAAACATGTGCGGGATTGTCGGCTACGTGGGGAACAAAAATGCCGTCGATATTATAATAAACGGATTGAAACGCCTGGAATACCGGGGATATGACTCGGCCGGGATCGCCCTCGTCGGCGATGATTTATTCATCCATAAGAAAAATGGGAAAATATCGGTACTTGAAAATTCCCTCGAAAATGGCGATCATGGCGACATCGACCGTTATCATACCGGCATAGGCCACACGAGGTGGGCAACCCATGGAGTTCCCTCCGACATTAACGCACATCCTCACATGGATTGCAACAACGAAATAGCAGTGGTGCACAACGGCATCATAGAGAATTTTGGCGTAATAAAAAAAATGCTCATTGAAAAAGATCACATCATCCGGAGCGACACTGATACTGAGGTCATCGCTCATTTGATCGAGTATTATTACCGGCAGAATGATGATTTACTTGACGCAGTCATGAAGGCTGTAGCAAAACTTGAAGGCACCTACGGCCTCTGCATCCTGTCGAAGCGTGAACCGGGAAGGATAATAGCAGCGAGGAATGGGAGCCCACTGATTCTGGGAGCAGGCGATGGTGAAATGATCATCGCTTCCGACGCCAGTGCCATAATCGAACATACCAGCAAAGTCATCTACCTTGAAGATCGTGAAATTCTTGACCTTACAAAAGACAGTTTCAAGATCTATGATCTTAGCCTGAAAAAAATTGAGAAAACAATTGAGGATATAGACCTGGACATTCAGTCCATCGAAAAACTGGGCTATGATCATTTCATGTTGAAAGAGATTTTTGAACAGCCTGATACTATACAAAATGCCTTCCGTGGACGCGCTGTGACCGGCCCTGGGATTATACGGCTTGATGGCCTCCGGTTGACCGATGCAGACCTTAACGGCATCCAGCGCGTCATATTCATTGCCTGCGGTACCTCATGGCATGCCGGCCTCATCGGTGAATATCTCATCGAGGAATATGCCCGCATACCTGTTGAAGTGGAATACGCTTCGGAATTCAGATATCGGAAGCCTATCCTGAAGCAGGGAGACCTGATTATTGTCATCAGTCAGTCTGGAGAGACCGCCGATACCCTTGCCGCCCTGCGTGAGGCCAAATCAAAAGGCATCAAGGTCCTCGGTATTACCAATGTCGTCGGAAGCACCATCGCCCGGGAAAGCGACGGCGGCATTTACATACACGCCGGTCCGGAGATAGGCGTGGCGTCGACAAAGGCCTTTACGTCACAGGTAACAGTGCTCATCATGCTCACCCTGCTTCTCGCGCACCGGAGAGACCTTACTACCGATGAATTGCGCGTCTGCATTGAACAGCTTCACGAGATACCGGACCTGGTCAAGTCCGTGCTGAGCAGCAGCGACTACATACGCCAGATCGCCGAGATTCACAAGGATGACAAGAATTTTCTGTATCTCGGCCGTGGCGTGAACTTTCCGGTTGCCCTGGAAGGGGCGCTAAAGCTGAAGGAAATATCTTATATACACGCAGAGGGATATCCGGCGGCCGAGATGAAGCATGGTCCTATTGCACTCATCGATGAAAACATGCCCGTGGTATTCATAGCCCCCCGGGACATCATCTACGAAAAGATCATCAGCAACATGGAAGAGGTGAAGGCCCGTGGTGGAAGAATTATAGTTATTGCCACCCGGGGCGATGAAAATATCAGACGCTACAGCGAACATATTATCTATGTACCTGAAGTGAAAAAAATATTTTCTCCCCTCCTGACCGTCATCCCCCTCCAGCTGCTGGCCTATCATATTGCGGTCCTGCGCGGCTGCGACGTTGACCAGCCGCGAAATCTTGCCAAGAGTGTGACGGTGGAGTAACAGGTCACCAGCAATGGGTTCCGGGACCGATATTCTCTCGATACGGCCTTTTGAAGTCTGCTCGATACGACCTCCCACTGAAAATTTCAGCCTGACATTCCGGCTTACCCGGAACTGCTACTGGAACAAATGCGCCTTCTGCCCGGTTTACAAGGTGAGCGCAAAATACTCGAAACGGCACATCGGCGAAGTCCTGGAAGACATCACCAGGGCAAAGATGATGGACGACTACATGTTCGAACAGGGAATCGGATACCCGGTATATTCCACAGGGGCTTTTGGCCGGATCTCTGAACTCGCCGAATCGGTAAAGGCCGCTCAGTGGGAAGCCGGCTTATTCCCCGATCCTCCTGCCGACGTAATCTGTTGTGCAGAGGATCTGGATCCTCGCATGGCCTGGTTCCTTTCATGGTTCAACGCCAGTCCCGGTATCAAAGACTGCATGAACCATATCCTCTCCTGGCGCATCAATGGCGGAAAAACCTGTTTTCTGGGAGATGCAGATTCGCTCAACCTCAAACCTGATTCCGTCTCACGAGTTATCGGTTCTATCAGGCTCAACTTCCCGAGCATCAGCAGGTTTACCGTATACGGCAGGACATCAACGGCGGCCCGCATGCGCACCGTAAAAGAACTCCGTGAGCTTGCACGCGCAGGACTCAACAGGGTGCACTTCGGTCTTGAAAGCGGTTGCGATGCGGTACTTAATAATGTTACCAAAGGCGTAACCGCGGAGGAGCACGTCAAAGGCTGCCTGAAAACAAAAGAGGCCGGGTTATCATGTTCTGTGTACGTTATGCCTGGATTGGGCGGAGCAGAATTGTCAGATGAACACGCCCATGATACGGCCCGGGTTCTGAACAGTATTGGCCCTGACTTCATACGCTTCAGGTCCCTCGAAATTTTTCCCATGACCGGCCTGGCCGATGCAGTACGGGACGGATCATTTACCGAAGCGAGCGAGGAACAGGTCGTCAGGGAGATACGGACGCTGGTGATGGAGATTGAAGCCGAGACGGAACTATTAAGCGACAGCGCTTCAAATCTTTTGAGCGTTTACGGCAGACTGCCTCGCGACAGGAAACAGATGCTCAGCGAGATTGACGGGTACCTTTCCCTCGGGCGACGGGAAAAGCTTGAATACAGCGTTCGGGCCCGCTTCATGTCCTTCATTGACCAGTATGGAGAGCTGAGTGAAGATATTCTTTCGTTAATGTTACCATACATGCGGGACAATGAACTTAACCTCTCTAATGCCGCCGATGCCACGCTGGTGGAAATAATCCGACTGATAAGATCAAAATTAATGCCGTAGAAAAGACTAAAAACAAAAAAAAGAGTTGATGCCGGCGCCTTTTTTGATATAATTATACATCTTTTAAAAGTAATGTTTTTCAGTGGGAATTATACGTCAGTTTTATAGTTCCTTTTTTGCTGCGATTCAGGGATATATTATTGCGATTTTAAAGTATTACAAAATACCACTGATAGTGCAGTAATTATACCAAGTAAGTATATTATTTTTAGGAGCATCAGAGGTTTAATTGAAAGAACGCATATTGCTCGTTGAGGATGAATTGATAACGGCCCTGGACATCCAGCGGATGCTCGAAAGGGTCGGATATCAGGTATCCGCAACGCTATCTTCGGGCGAGGAAGCCGTGGAGAAGGTCAAGTCTATTATGCCTGACCTGATTATCATGGACATCTTTTTATCAGAAGATATGGATGGCATCGAAGCTTCAGATATTATCATGCAGCAGATGGACATCCCGGTCATTTTTCTTACAGCCAATGCTGATTCAAATACCATAAAACGCGCTGATGCAATTCGCCACTACGGGTATCTGATCAAACCGATAAAACAAAGCGACCTTGACTCAATTATTTCAACCGCACTGCAGCGACATGGAATAGAATCAAAAAAAAGAGGCTCAATCAGTCATTGAAATGCTTTTGAGTCACCTGTTACGATTTTACCCCCTGCTCCTTGAGATACGTATCAAGGGCTATCAATCCCAATAAATATGAATTGATCCCGAAACCTGAAATCTGGCCGACGCATACCGGGGCTATATGAGAAACACGCCTGAAATCCTCTCGGGCGTGTATATTTGAAAGATGCACTTCCACTGCAGGAATCCCAACCGCCGAAATAGCATCGCGAATGGCGATTGATGTATGGGTAAACGCCGCCGGGTTTATTATCATGCCGTCGGCTTCTCTGTTTTGATGGATATAGTTGATGATTTCACCCTCAATGTTCGACTGGAAAAATACCAGGTCAAGAGCCATATTTTTTGAGTGTTCAAACATCTGCCGCTCCATATCCTCCAGCGTCCTGGATCCATAAACTTCAGGCTCGCGTATCCCAAGCAGGTTTAGATTGGGACCGCTGATGATCAGTATCTTTCTTTTAATACCCATGCCGCTCTCCTCCTCGCGCACTACCATGGATGGCATTATTTTTCATTATAACCAAATTCCTGATATAGATTTATAGCCTGTATGTATGTCTGGGCCCGGTGCGGAACTTCTAATATTTTTTTCAAACACTCACGCGCCTTTTCGTTATTATTCATTTCTCGGTATATAATAGCGCTTTGTATAAATGATTTTCTTTTTATTGTTTCACTGGAGTCCTTGCTTTCAAGAATTTTGGTGAATATCGTCAGGGCGTTTCCTGCATTCCTTGACACCAGCAGGGCGTATAACCCCATGTAGAACTGGCCCTCATCCTGATGCGGGGATTTCATCCGGGCCAGGGCCTGGAAATAATTATACGCGTTATGATAATTCCCTGTTTGAAAATAAAATTTACCCGATAGATAATTAAGTTCAGCTTCGTTTCCACGATATCGCGCCATTAGTTTCGAATAACGTTCAAATCGCGGCAAATCCTGTTTTTTATAATAATAGCGGACCATGTCCAGCAGGACCTGTTCGCCGTATTCACTGTCCAGGAGGTTCTGTAAATATGTCTCCGCCAATGATAGTGCATTGTCAATTTTCCCCATCTCAAAATAACAGCGTATGATAAGTGAAATTTTCCTGGTCTGAATGGTTTTATCAGAAGAGTCCCCTACAGATGCAAGCGAATTCATTGCTTCCGCATACTTTTTCTCCATCAACTGTAATTCACCCAGGGAAAGCCGTGCATGATCAACATAAAACGTGCCCGGACATTCATTGACTATTCTCATGAAATTAAGTTCAGCTTCTTCGTGATGATCATTATGTAATAGATAATCGCCTATTATATAGAGTGATTCGGAAAATGCTTTTTTATCGTTTTCAAGAAACTCACTTACTTCCAATGCCGAGCGATAGTCTCCTGCAATTAGTGCGCACCGGATGTACATGAGGATATCTTCCCTGGAGGAATTGCGTATGATTTTTGCATCGAGGTTCATGTAAACATCCTCATACTTTTCCATTGCATAATAGGACCTGGCCTGGATGAGGGGGATCTCTTTCCATTGAAATTCCGACAATGATGGAAAATTACCTTTTTTTATTGCGGCAATAACATCTTCGTAACGCTTGAGGCTGTACAATGAAACAAGCATTTTATAAAAGGCATTGCCCCGGTTCTTCGTGTAGGGTGAACGCAGGTAATTGTTGAAATATTCCAGGGCGGCATTGTAGCGGTTTCGGTTGAAGCTGTCATTGCCGAGGACCATGTATATTTCCGCGGCAGACTCTGACGCGGGGTACCTGTTCAATATAAGATTGACGAACCTCCTGGCATCGCGGCCCTTTTTCATGAGGGCCGTTGCATAATCATAAAGCACTGTTTCCACGTCTTTACGATTCATGTATTCGCGTGTAATGATGTCGACAACTTTCCCCGCGTTGTCAAGGTCTTCCTTGTCAAGTAATATCCGCACCAGCAGCACGTGTGCCTCGTACAACATCTCGCCATTTTTCTGTTTCAGGTATTCACCCAGCAGAAAAACAGCCCTGGCGGCATGGCCCTGCTTGTAGCGCACCAGGGCCATGTAATAATTCGATTCTGCTATATATTTTGAAAAAGGATTCTCCTTACTGTTTGCTTCGAAAATAGCTGTCGCCTTGTCAATTTCTCCTTTTTCCAGATATGCCCGGGCGAGGAGAAAATTAATTTCATCCCTTGCAGTATCAAAGGGATTTTCCTTGAGATAAAGATTGAAGTAGTCAATCGTCTTGTCGTACTTCTTTGCCCGAAAGGAGGTTTTCCCGATAAATTGCAATAAATCTTTTCTTGCCTCCTGTCGCGATGTTTTCAGCGCTTCCTCGAGATATGGTATGGATTTTTCGGGGATACGGTCTGCATAATACCGACCCAGCTTTAAAGCGGCGCGGGACTTCAGTGACGGTTTGTTTGAACCGGTACGGACCTCGTCAAGGAGTCTCAATCCCTCATCGAAATCAGTTCCCTCGATAAGGATCCCTCCCAGTTCATATTGAGCGTTGCGGTATAAGCGTGATTCTTTTGCACCGGTTATGAAGGATTCGAGTAAGGACCGGGCCTGGGTTTTCTGGCCCAGTTTTATGTGGGATTGCGCCTTGAAGTAGAGCACGTCAACGAAAGAGACTTCCTTCAAATAAGCCGCAGGTATTAAATCAAACATCTGTATGGCCTTCTTGTGTTCACCTTTTTTTTGGTAAACCCTGCCCATAACCAGGTCCGCCATAGCGTTTAGCCTGGGTTCAATCATGACATTTTTTATAGGCGCCAATTTGAGCATTGCCTCGTCATATTTGCCGCCGCGATACAGCGCGTCTCCAATCCAGTAGTGGCGCAGTTGGTTTTGCTTCTGATCCGTACTCTTTGAAAGGGCCATTTCCCATTCGATCACTGCTTCGTCATACCTCTTCTGCGAGAGGTATATCATGCCAATGCGGTCATGGGCAGTTTGGGCCAGGTCGGTCTTACCGGCAACTGATATATAGCGGCGGAACTCTTCTATGGCATTGGGATAATCAGATAAATTGTAGTAACATTCTCCCATCCAGAATCGTGATTCAGCGGAAAGTGTATCGTTTTTGCATTTGTTAAGAAAATTCTTAAATTCAAAAAGGGCCTGTTCATATTTTCCTTTGCTGAAAATTGATCGGGCGAGATAAAACCATGCCCGGTCGAGGTATTCTTCGTCTCTGGAATTGACAATTTTCCTGAAAAGGAGCTCGGCAGATCCGTAATTACCAGTATTAAATGCTTCAATACCCTGATCATGCAACGACTTAGTGTCCATTGCTGCAAAAGAGATAGATATGCTGCATGCTGCAACAAAACCAGCAATTACCTGCATGCTCTTTTTGGCAAAAATGATCAGTATGCGTATCAAGGTTTTATTCATATATACTCTATGTGTCATTAATGCGCCATGTGTTTCAAAATTGTCCTGAGATTCTCCAGAGCAATGAGTGATGCCCAGCTGCGAATGCGGGGCCTGTCCCCGCTGATCAGATGAGTAAAGGACGTCGATCCCTTTTCATCGGCAAACCCGAACCATACGGTCCCCACCGGCTTGGACTCGGTTCCCCCGCCTGGACCGGCTATACCGGTTGTGGATATGCCGATAGTTGCCCCAAGCCTGGAACGCGCGCCCGCTGCCATTGCAGATGCCACTTCCTGTGAAACAGCTCCGTGATCTGTAATAAGTGTTTCGGACACGCCGAGTTGCGAGATTTTCACGCCGTTAGCGTAGGCGACAACCGATCCCATGAAGACATCGGATGATCCCGGCACATCGGTTATTGTCTTGGCAATGAGCCCGCCGGTGCACGATTCGGCGACAGCAATGGTCATCTTTCTCTTCCTGAGAATATCGACGATCTCTTCTTCCGGACTATTCCACGACTGATCAAGATACCGTTCGCCGAAGATACGCTCAGCGTTCCCGGCAATTTGGTTAAGCTCAATATCGCTGCCGGTCTTAGCTACGATGGTCACCGTCGATATGCCTTCCCGTGCGGTCATCCCCCACTCCAGACGGTCAAAAGGAAGATTCATAGCCAGGACGGAGGCGTTGATATCAGATTCTTTCATTCCTATTACCCTGAAGGACAATGACATTCTTGATCCAATACCGCACTTTTTGCGTAAAAAAGGAATAACGCTCCGGTCCACCATGTCGGTGACTTCAGCCGGGACACCCGGCAGGGCAATTAATACTTTATCATTATGCATGATAACGAACCCCGGGGCAAGGCCTTTTTCATTCGGCAGGACCAGGGAGCCGGTGGGAATTTCTGCCATTTTAAGGTCCCTGTCAGTCATGGGCATCCCGATCTTTCTGAAAAATGTTTCCATGCGCAGCCGTGAAGGCTCGTCAATGAGGACCGTAAAACCGAAGACCTCCTGAAGTGCTTCAATAGTTTTGTCATCATCAGTCGGTCCCAACCCGCCGGTCATGACCACGATATCAGATTCATTCAGTGCATGGCGAATGGCACGCCCAAGTTCTGTGGCATCGTCTCCTATTACCAGGAACATGATGGTCTTAACTTCAAGAGGGAAAAGCCTCGAACTTATATAACTGCTGTTGGAGTCAAGGGTCTTCCCGTAGAGGAGTTCATTCCCGGTAGCTATAATTGCCGCACGCATCATTTCTGAACATCTCCCGCTGGTGCCGGAAATAGGTCTGCCGTATCAGTGTATCCGGGGAGGGGATTCATCATGAACCCATCACATCTGTTCGGGAGCGGTAACGCCAAGAAGCCTGAGACCATTTGCCATCACTACACGCACCGCATCGCAGAGTGCAAGATACGAAACGGACATTTCACTGTCTTCGGTCAGGATCCTGTGTTCGGTGTAAAACTTGTGAAACGCCTGGGCCACTCTCATGAGGTACGTGGCAATGCGGTGCGGCTCAAATTTCTCGGCGGCATCTGCCGCTTCTTCGGGGAATTTCGCCAGAAGCTTCATTAAAAGCTGAGACTCTTCATTTTCAAAAAAAACCGCCTTCGCCTGTTTCGGATCATAGGCACATTCCCGCTTGTCCGCTTCCCGGAAAAGCGAGCAGATCCGGGCATGTGCATACTGCAGGTAGAAAACTGGATTTTCGGAACTCTGTTTTTTTGCAAGCGTGAGATCAAAATCCAGGTGGCTTTCCAGTGACCGCATGATGAAAAAGTAACGAGCCACGTCGACACCGATCTCGTCGATGAGGTCCTGCATGGTCGAAAACTGTCCGAGACGCTTGGACATCTTTACCGTCTCACCTTCCATGAGGAGGTTTACCTGCTGGGCTATAAGAATTTTAAAATTCTTTTCGTTGAATCCCATGGCCTTCAGGGCTCCAAAAAGACGCTTGATATGCCCGTGGTGGTCCGGACCCCATATATCTATGATGAGATCATACCCTCTTTGGATCTTGTCGTTGTGATAGGCTATGTCCGCCAGGAAATAGGTCGGACGGCCGTCGTCACGCACCAGGACGCGGTCCTTGTCGTCGTCATACTCGGTCGATTTAAAGAGGGTTTTGCCCTCTGCTGAAAATACGACTCCCTTTGACTGCAGCAGAGAAAGCGTTTTCATGACCTCGTCTTTTTCATGGAGGGACTTCTCGCTGAACCATGTTTGGAATTTGACGTTGAATTTTTCAAGATCACGTTTTTGGCCGGCAACATTGTACTCAATGGCTTTACCGGCAAGGAAATCGACCAGGGCGGCCTCATCGGCAAAGCCCCTGATTTCATTGCCATGGTGCCGGTCAATATGCACCGCGATCTCTTTAATATACTCGCCGTGATATCCGTCCTCGGGAAATTCAACGCTTTCGCCGCCCAGTTCACGAAGACGCGCCAGTACGGACCTGCCAAGCAGGTTTACCTGGTTGCCGTAATCATTAATGTAGAATTCCCGGTTGACGCTGTCACCGATGAATTCAAGAAGGTTGGCTATGGTATCCCCCACGGCGGCGGCCCTTGCAGATACGATATTCAACGGTCCGGTCGGATTTGCCGAAACAAATTCAATGTTAACTCGCCTGGGTTTGTCCTTAGACGCCTTCCCGTATACAGGCCCCTGCCTGATTATATCATTGATGGATTCAAAAAGAAAAGATCTTGAAACGAAAATATTTATGAACCCGGGTTTGACCACTTCAATTTTTTCTATTCTCGGATCGGCCTCGATGTAGTGCGCCAGTTTCTGGGCGATCTCAATTGGTGATTTACGCAGAAGTTTCGCGGACTCAAGGGCAAAGGGAATGGCATAATCCCCGAATTTCTGGTCCCGGGGATATTCAACTTTTCTCTCAATACCGGGTAGTTCGTCCTGGAATGTTCCGTCAGCTACAGCTGAACGTATGGATCCAGATAGTATCGCTGCAATTTCGTTTTTAAGATTCAATGAAAGCCTCAATTATATTGTTTTAGCAATTTATATGCCGATTCATTGCGTCAGTAAATCACAAGAGTAATTAAAAAAGTGAAAAACAACGCATTTTGTCAAGAATAATTAACCGTCATATTGCAAATGGACCGGTAATCCTTGTGCTGCATTATACCATTGATCAAAATTTTATTACATTGAAATAAATAACTTGAAATTATTCTCTTCACCGTTCCACAATACTATACAAATGACCCGAGGCGGAAAAGTCCGGGATCCCATAAACATAACGTTCTGAGGTTTTTATGCCTGCCTTCAAAATCGAAAAAAACCACCTGATGGGAATGCTAATTTCCTTGTCTACATTCGCGATTATATCCGTGCTGTTCACACTCACCACGCTTCTTGACAGGATGGAACTCGGCGCCGGCGATTTTCTCTTTTTCCTGAGGGACCCGGCCGAGAAGTCAAAGGTCATCCAGAAGGGAGCGGAGTTACGATTGCCCAACAGAAGGGCAAGAAAAGATATCATCATCATAGGCATTGACGAAAGAACCATCCGCCACTTCTCTGACCAGGGCATACAGTGGCCTTTCCCCTGGGAGATCCACGCCAGATTTTTAAAATATATCGGCACCGGCAAACCCAACTCCATTCTGGCTGACATCATGTTCCTCGATCACAAAAAAGGTGAGGATAAGCTTGCCGCCGCCATCAGGGAAGCAGGGAATGTGTTCCTCGACTATCCCTTTGAGACCAAGTACATTGACAAGGACTACGGTGACCAGGCAGAGCGACTCAAGGTGCTGAACCGCGTTAAATTCCCCGTCGAGGAAGGCGAAACATCACCGGTACTTGTCGAGGAGGCAGTCCCTCCCACGCCGCATCTCGCCAATGCCGCCAGGGGCATCGGCTTCGCCAATATTTTCCCCGGATCTGATAACGTTATCAGGACCATGCCGCTCCTCCTCAAATGGCAGAAATGGTATTACCCGAGCATCGACCTTCTTATCGTGATGCACTATTACGGGATCGGTAAGGATGATGTTGAGATAAAATGGGGCAAATACATAAAACTGAAAAATCTGCCGCCTGCAAAAATGGCAAAGCCGAATGAACAAAGGGAAATAAAAATCCCTATTGATTACCGCGGCTTCATGGATGTCAATTTTATCGGCGGCTTCGGTAGCTTCGAACATTATCCCTACAGTTATTTCTGCCGGGACGGCGACATGCTGAAGGAAAACAACACGTCGCTGAAGGACAAGATAGTACTCGTGGCGGCCTACGCGGTAACGGGAATAGCTACTGACGAGAAGCAGTCCCCCTACGGAGCGACCTTCGGGATAGAGCACCATGCCAATGTGCTCAACACGATCCTGAATCAGAACTTTCTCATTAAGTTCAAGGACACTGAAAATCTCATCATAATGCTCATAATCGCCATCCTGATGGGATTGTTCGTACCGCGTGTTTCGATAGTAGGGTCGTTCATCTTTACCCTGGTGTTGGCCGTTGTGTACATGGTGGGATCATATGTCATTTTCGATATGTTCAGCTACATGGCTGCTTTCGCATCGCCGGTGATCCAGGTGGGCCTCACCTTCACGCTCGTTGTCGTGTACCGGGTGCTCACGGAACAGCGGGAAAAACGTTTTATCAAGCAGACCTTCTCGAAGTTTGTATCACCCAAAGTGGTTGACGACCTGCTGAAGTCTCCTGAAATGGCAAAACTCGGCGGCGAAAGGAAAACCATCACCGTTCTCTTCTCTGATATACGCGGTTTCACCTCGATGTCGGAAAAGATGACCCCCGAACAGCTGGTGGACCACCTCAACATGTACCTGCAGGCGATGACCGATATCGTTATGAAATATGACGGAACCCTGGACAAGTATGTCGGCGACGAGATCATGGCATTCTGGGGAGCCCCGGTACCCCAGCAGGATCATGCGCACAGAGCCTGCATGGCCGCCATTGAAATGATGGAAAAGCTGAATGAAATGAACATGGCATGGAAACAGCAGAACAAAGAGATGCTGAGAATCGGGATTGGTATAAACACCGGGGCCATGGTCGTCGGATTTGTAGGCTCCACGTCCCGGATGGACTATACTCTCATGGGCGACATGGTAAACCTGGGAGCCCGCCTGGAAGGAACCAATAAGATTTACCACACCGGCATCATTATCAGCGAATTCACATATGAAGAAGTAAAGGACCATGTTATAGCGCGGGAACTTGACCTCATCAGGGTTAAAGGCAAGGAGAAACCGGTAACAATTTACGAGCTCATCGACGACAGGAAAGCCTGAAGGCCACGGCTTGAGCCGGATTTAAAAGCATGACTTCTGCGAACCCTTTTTGTTGGGAATATCAATGCAGGGGGCGAGCAACGGACCGCTCAGGCGTATGGGGACATTGATGACGGTCGCGTCTTTCCGGATGGTCAAGCCGAACAAGCTGTTGATTCCGCCTTCATAGATATAATCGCCTGTTGCATTGAAGAGCATTGTGTTTCCGCGAATACCGAAATTGCTGAACCAGAAATTTTCACCCTGCTCGGATATGGAAATCGTGGCATCTTCAAATGCGATACCGGCCATTGAACCGGGGTCGTACCCGTTCTTCCGCAAAAAAGTTATTATCGCCTGCTGCGCCGCGGTATTTTTCATTTCACCTTTGCCTACATATATATTCAGATGGCCCTTCGCGTTATCAAGAATGTCGCCGATTCGCGCTGCTGAAACCTCGTAAGAAAAATCGGTCCGTGCCTTCCCGCTCAGAAAGCCTTTCAGACCGCTGTCACTGTAAAATCCTTCAAGATCGAAGTCGTCAATTTTTCCTTCCAGTTTGACATACGGCTGATCGCTGTTAAAGTAACCCTGGAAGGCCAGCCGGAACTTTGCGTCGTAACCGTCAGCCTGGAATTCGTTGACCAGCACAGCGCCCCTGTTCAGCTGTGCTTCAAAGGCTACATCCCTGAAGTTCGATTTTTTCCCATAAAAAACCGTGGCGAATCTGCTTTTCAGGTTAATGGTATTGTAGTTCATGAACTTCCCGAGGGGCCGCTGGAGGAAGGGTGACTTTTCAAGGGCATTCCTCTTGTCTTCATAGGCAGATGCGTACACGTTATCAGCTATATAGAGAAAGACGTATTTCAGGTTGTCAAGATTCATCTTCTTAGAGTTTATGGTTATCTCTGTTTCTGATTTAAAGGGGACCCAGCCGGCAACCTTCGTCCTGCTTCTGACTGCGATATCGGATCTGAGCGGCCTGCCGTTAATGTCAATGGCAATGGATGTATCATCCAGGGATGCCTTGATAAATGATTCTTCAATAATCGGCATGATGGTGCCCTTGGTGTTTTTTGAAACGGTGAAACCGTCAAGTACCGCCTTGGCCCTCATCGCCGATGCTTTGCTGTTTTTAAAATCAAGGGATATGTTCCCGTCACATTGCAGAGTACCCCCATACTCAATGTCTTTCAAAGGTGTCAGATTCTGTGAAAGGTCCTCCAGATCGATACTGTTCGTTTTGAACGTTATTGCCAGGGCGTCCTCCCGGTCATTACGGACATAGTTGCCGGAAGCAGTAAGGGAGATTACATCATCGGATAGTTTGAATTGTTTTACCGAATAACGGTTCATCGCGGTATTCACAGTCATGCCAAGCTCAAGGTCAACATTTTCATTAGAGATAAGATTAAATTTCCTGGCCAGGGAACGTATTGTCAGGGAACCGGTTTCCACAAGCCCGTTTACAGTTAGTATATTCTTATTTTTCGAAATCTGAACATTTGCCGAGATACCGCCCATCAGGGCTATGTCAGCAAGCTTGTAATCCAGAATATGCTCATTAAAATAGGTGAGATCAAAATTATCAACAACCAGACGATGGCTGTATGAATCATAGGTGCGCACATTTATGGCCCCCTGACAGTTGAAATCACCCTTTCGAATAACATCCGACTGAAACGGCTTGATTCTGCCCGATACCGCATAGGAAAAGTTGTTTTTATCGATAATCATCTCTGCATCGATTTTGTACAACTCGAGGACGATCTGCTTTATTTTCAACGATTCGCGGTAAAACACTTTTGCCCGATGAAAATCGATGCAGAAATCATCATAATTTTTCTGCGTTTTTCTGATGAAATTGATCGGATCAAAAACCACGAGGAAGGATTCAACGTGGCTCCTTCCGTATTTCTTTATAAAGTTTATTTCCGAATCATAGAAATCGACGCCCTTGATGCTGATAGTACCGGTAAAGAGCCTTAAAAAGCGGAGTTTGACAACAGCCTTGTCGCTTTTAATGAGACTTATGTTATCATTGAAGTCACTGGTTATTGATACGTTGAAATCGGATATTACGATGGTGCCGTCATAATCGATATAGATATCTTTGAATTTAACAGCCTTGTTGAGATTGTTTTTAAAATAATCGGTAACCACTTCTTTAAGGAGCCGTTCCGGGAAAACAACGGCAAAAAAAAGTTTTGCGGTTGCCATGCTGTTGACAATAATGAAGAGTACTATCACTGCCACGGCGGCATATTTTTTATTTAATTTCATAAATAATTGTTTACTATCGGACATGAGGTTGTAATATTTATTTGTAGCGGTTGCGTTATCAGCGCCATCAGTCATCCGGCACGTTTTATGGCAGGATTGACCTTTTGATATCAATTTTCATGCTTAATTGTGCCAGAGTCAAGTTAAATTGATAAAATTGTGCATTTTGATATTTTCCGAAAAAGAATGATCCCTGGAAAAAAAATGCCCGGGAGCGTGTCATGGCCGATCGTTACATTAAAATACTTATAGAAAAATCTCATAAACAATTCGCCCTGGAGAAATACAGGGAGGGTGATCTAACGAAAACCCACCGGGTTTTCGAAGGAACACCAAAAAAACATCCCCATGATGACTCACTCATGATATTGCTGACAGATCCTTTCTCAAAAAAAAGAGAATTCTACGAATTCACTGTTGACTCCATCGGACATATAGAGGAAATTGGCACCATTACAAATGCTGACGGCGACAGTGCATTGAAGATTCGTATCTGGATCAAGAAAGGAACACCCGCCATCAAGGCAAAGCCGTTCATTGTCCGGTAATATTAAGGAAACATCTGGATGTTTGACGTAAAAGAAATCCTTACGGGAATGACTCCCTATGTGCAGTATATTTCCTTTGCCCTCCTGATGCTTTCAGGGATGAGCTTGCCCATATCGGAAGACATCGTTTTCATCATATCTGCCTCAATCGCAGCCACCGTTGCACATGATAACATCTATTACATCTTCGCGGGATGCTTCCTCGGCGCTTATCTCAGCGATATCGTAGCGTATTTCATCGGAAGATACGGTATTAATAAAATATTATTAAGTCCGTTCATGGTGAGGATGAAAATTATCAACCAGGACAGGCTTCAATCCAGGCTTGGGATTATGCAGAACTACTTCGCCTCTTACGGCGGGAAGACTCTATTTTTCGGCCGATTCATACCCCTGGGCATGAGGAATGTGATATTTATGACCTGCGGCCTTATTAAAATGAACCTTGTGAAATTCATGATCATCGATCTATGCGCGGTGACCTGTACTTCCCTGATCCTCTTTTCACTTGGATATACCTTTGGTAACAATTATGAAGTAATTCTTCCATATTTGAACAGGTACAAGTTTGTACTGGGAGGTATTATTTTAGTTTTTATATCGTTTTTATTAGCTAAGAATGCCATCAGGAAGCGGAGGGACGCAAACAAGGGCACACCGGTTGAAACTGGCATGAACCCAAAAAATCTTATCGGAAAGTAATTTACTTGACTAAATATGATAATATGTGTTGATTTTATATAAAAAATAATATAAACTATTTTTTATTATACTATGACTTTGCAGATTAATTGTAAATAATTCCTGGTTTTAAATTCATGCAGAATCTAAAATACCATTCACTCAACGTTATCTCGATCCTGCTGTTTTCTTTCATGCTCGCATCGACCATCAATCAGATCATCAAATATAATCTTTCACCGGGTTATACCACGGCCAAGACCAGCACCCGGAGGGTCTACGCATCAAACACAAGAAAGAATTTTGATGACTATAAAATCATTTCCGAAAGCGGTTTCTTCAAGATTGCCGGTCCCGGCGATCTGGCAGGCGACAGCCTGAACCCGGCCGGCGCCATCAGCGAATTGACCCTGCTGGGGACCATATCAGGCCCAACAAATATCGCCAGGGCCATGATCCTTAAAACCGGTGAAAAAAGCCCCGGGGTATTTGCCCTGTATAAAGTGGACAGCGAAGTTGCCAATGATGTGTACGGCAATAAACTTGTCGGCATAGGAGACGGGAAGGTGTACCTCGAAGCCGGCGGCCAGAAAGTTGCTCTTGAATTATACGCAAAGAAAGTTGTCAATCCGCAAAACCCCGCCAGTCCGACCGATGCCGGCGGACAGTTTAACCAGACACTGAGCAGGTCTGAGTTAAAGCAGAAAGTGTTCAACAACATGGATAACGCCCTTCAGGGGCTCCAGGCTGGACCGTACCGCGTCAACGGCCAGATTGTCGGATACCGCCTTATAACAGTCAGGCCCCAGAATATTATGTTCAGACTGGGCGCCCGCAGCGGTGATATCGTAAAACGTATAAACGGTCAAATACTTGACAGCACGCAGAAACTGATGTCAATGTGGGAAACAATAAAGAATGATCCGAAAATAACCATCGATATCGAACGGAACGGGAAAAACCTTAGATACGATTTCAACATAACGGACTAATTTTCTACACATAAGGATATGCTCATGAATCTATCAGTAGCGAAACGAACCGTTGGCATATATCTGCTGATATACTTCCTCCCGTTCATTATAATCTCTTTCCATGATAATGCAGCAAATCCTTCAGGTTTGAATGCCGCGCCGAAAAAAGCGGCGGCCCAGGAGAAAAAGCCTGCCGGTGAAAAAAAGTTTTCACTGAATTTTAAAGACGTGGAAATCACGGAGTTTATCAATATCATGGGCCAGCTGATCGGCAAAAATATCATTATTGACGACCGCGTCAAAGGGAAGATATCAATCAGCTCTTCCCGCAAGGTGCCCATCAGCGAAGCATACAATGTCATGAAGGCAATACTTGAAGTCAAGGGCCTGGCAGTCGTTGAAACACCGAACCTCATCAAGATACTCCCCATCGAAGATGCCGTTAAAAAGAATTCATCGGTCATCGTTGACGGCAAGTTGATCTTCGATGAGCGCTCAATAACCTATCTGCTGGAACTGAAAAATGCCGATGCCAACGAAGTTGCCAACACTCTGCGGTCCCTTAAGCCGAAAACGTCAGACATCCTGGTGTATCAATCGCTGAATCTTATCATTATAACCGGTATAACCTCCGACGTGAACAGCCTTGTCAAGATCGCGCAGCAACTGGATTCTAAAATCATTCCTGCCGGGCAGGATGCTACCGGCGGGAACATCCACGTGTACCACCTGGAAAATGCGAACGCCGAGGACCTGGCAAATGTCCTGTCGAGGATACCTTTTTCCGATACGGCGAAGATAAATACATCACCCATCACCGGTCCCCAGCAGCAGCCGCAGCCGATGAAAGTTGAGCCGTCAGACAAGGCGCGGCGCGTGATCAAGGAGCACGGATCATCATCCGCAAGCAAGGAGAAGCTTTCAATAATCGCGAACAAGGAAACAAACTCACTCATCATAACAGCACCGCCCGATGAGTACGCGGAAATACTGCGCGTCATCAAGCAGCTTGACATAGTGCGCGAACAGGTCCTGATCGAGGCCATGATTGTCGAGGTCAACGTGGAAAACGGCTGGGGCTTCGGTATTGACTGGATGATGGGATACCAGGCCGGGAAAAACCTTTTCGGCGCTTCCTCCATCCAGAGTTCCAACATGCCGAACTATAAAGTACCTGAAGGGGCCCCGGCCGGCACTAAAACGGCCGTGCCCCTCGCCACCGGGTTTCAGCTGGGATACGTGGCGGACATCGGCGTCCTTGCCTTCGCACTCCTGAACGCATCGGCGACGGACAACAATTTCAACATCCTTTCAACGCCGCAGGTACTGACCGTCGACAATAACGAGGCGGAGCTCAACGTGGGCGAGGAAATCGGCGTTCCCACCAACAACCGGATAACAGATCAGAACACGACATTTCAGACTTATGAATACAAGACAGTCGGCATCAAGCTGAAAATAACGCCGCACATTACGCAGCAGAAACGGATCACCCTTGATCTCTACCAGGAAGTCAATAACATCATAGGGGAAACAGTGACGACCTCCAGCGGCTCCCTGATACCGCCCAAGCTGGGGAAACGGGACATAAAGACAAAGGTTACCATTTATGACGGCAAGACCATCGTTGTGGGGGGCCTCATACAGAACCAGACAAATACCACTGAATCAAAATTGCCCATACTGGGCGATATTCCCCTCCTCGGCTGGTTTTTCAAGCATAAGACCGTCAGCCATAAAAAATCAAACCTCCTGGTATTCATTACGCCGCATATCGTGACCAAGAAAAAACGACTTGAAAGCATTACGAAAGAGAAAATTGAATCCATGCGCAGAATGGAAAAGAAATAATTATGGCGAAGATAAACACAAAATATCTCGGGAAGATCCTGGTGGACCGGAAGATAATAACCCAGGAGGAGTTGCAGGAAGCGCTGCTCGCGCAGAAAGGATCGTCACTGAGACTGGGCCAGTTTCTCATGAAAAAAGGTATGGTTTCAGAGGAAGATATGCTGGCCTGCCTTGCCGAACAGTACGACATGTCCTTCATGCCCCACCTGGATTTTTCAGACCCGGACAACATGTTTGCCGAGATTCCCGTCCATTTTCTTCGCAAGAACAGGATGGTGCCGTTCAAGAAAAAAGGCGGGACAATCCTGGTCGGCATCGTGGATGTTCTCAACATCCAGCCTCTTGACGACCTGAAGATGATCTTCCCGCAGTTTGATTTCGAAGCGGTGCTCACCACGGAAGAAGAGATACAACAGGTCATCAACACCCATTTCAACGTTCTGAAGGAAGAATCGACCAACGATGTCATCGAAGACCTCGAGGAGTCAGATTTCGAGATCCTCACCTCCTCTATATCAGAAACCGAAGATATCATGGACATGGCCAACGAGGCCCCCATCATCCGCCTGGTGAACACCGTCATCAAGCAGGCCGTTGCTGACCGCGCGAGCGACATACACATTGAGCCGTACGAGAAAGAACTGGTAGTTCGATTCCGTATCGACGGCATCCTCTATAACATGTATACGCCGCCGAAGAAATACCAGAGCGCCATCATATCACGTATCAAGATCATGGCGAACCTGAATATAGCGGAAAACCGCCTCCCCCAGGACGGCCGAATCCAGCTCAAGATAGGGGGAAAGGACATCGATATCCGCGTATCAACCTTCCCGACCTATTATGGCGAGCGGATTGTCCTCCGGATCCTCAACAAATCCGACATGAGCTTCGACCTGGAAGCCATCGGCTTTGACGGACAGACCCTTGAAGACTTCAACAACCTGATCAAAAAGACATACGGAATAGTAGCTTGTTACCGGCCCCACGGGCAGCGGGAAATCCACAACCCTGTACAGCGTTCTGCAAAAACTGAAGCACGATGATGTCAACATCCTTACCGTCGAAGACCCGATCGAGTACCAGATCCCCGGCATCGGCCAGATGCAGGTCAAACCGGGCATAAACCTTACTTTCGCGAGCGGCCTCAGATCGATTCTGCGGCAGGATCCTGACATCGTCATGGTTGGAGAAATACGGGACCTGGAAACCGCGGAGATCGCTGTTCAGGCGGCCCTTACGGGCCACCGTGTCTTTTCCACGCTCCACACCAATGACGCTGCCAGCGGAATCACGCGACTCATAGACATGGGGATCGAACCATTTCTCATAACATCATCCTTCAATGCATACCTGGCGCAGCGGCTGGCGCGGAAGATATGCCCTTCGTGCAAGGAACCGTTCAAGCCTGCGCCCAAGATGCTCGCGGAACTTGGCATCAAGCCGTCCCAGCTTAAAGGCGGCAAGCTGTTCCACGGCAAGGGGTGCCCTGAATGCCTCAATACCGGCTATTCCGGCAGGCTTGGTATCTTCGAGCTCCTGATACTCACTCCCGGCGTGCGCAAGATGATAATGGATCACAGCGAGTCGCCGCTGATAAAGGAATACGCCATGAAGGAAGGCATGAAAACACTTCTTCAAGACGGTCTCAATAAGGCTATAGAAGGAATCACGACGGTCGAGGAAGTTCTGAGAGTATGCTGACAGAATTACACGCAGGTTCAGTCCAATGATATTTCAGTATCAGGCCCTAGACCGCACGGGGAAAAACGTATCCGATTATATCGACGCCCCGTCCGAAATGAGCGCGCGGCAAAAGATCCGCGGACAGGGATTGTACCTGGTCAAGCTCAAAAAGCAGGAAATCACCTCCATCGAAGCCGCGTCGGGTGGTAAAATAACCCTGAAGGGTTTCGCCCAGAGGGTTGCGGACATAGTGAGCCTGCGCTTCAGCATGAAGCAGCTGGGTCTTTTTTCGCGTCAGCTATCCACCCTCCTCAAGGCCGGTTTATCACTGCCGGTCGCCATTACGGATATCGTTGAACAGATCGACAACAAGCACTTTAAGAATGTCGTGGCCGATATAAAGGAAAAGCTCGAGCAGGGCACGTCTTTTTCGAACGCCCTGTCCCAGCACCATGCCATCTTTCCTGACATGTATATCAGCATGGTCCGCGTCGGGGAAAGCCTGGGTTCTCTGGACCAGGTCATAGCCCGCCTTGCCGACATGGAAGAAAAAAAGAGCGTTCTTACCAGCAAGATCAAGTCAGTCATGTATTATCCGGCCTTCATGCTCCTTTTTGCCATGGCGGTGACCATGTTCCTCATGACCAGTGTAATCCCCACGATTGCGGGCATGTTCGAAGAGCAGCAGAAATCCCTGCCTTTAGTAACGAGGATTGTTATCGGCATCAGCTCCCTCCTTTCAAACGGGTATGTCCTGATAGGACTCGCGATAGTGCTCGTCATTCTGGGGTACGCGTACTATCGATACATTCACACTCCGGCAGGGAGGAGACGGGTCGATGAAATAAAGCTCAACATCCCCCTGGTGAAAAATCTTTACAGGAGGCTCATCGTGTACCGGTTTACACAGAACCTCGGAATCCTATTGAACAACAAGGTTGACATCATAAAGTCCTTTGAGATTGTCAAGAAAATAGTCGGCAATATAATAATTGAGGAAAAAATCGGCGAGGCCTCTATCAAGATCAGGGAAGGAGCCACAGTCGCGAATGCCCTGAGCAAATCCGACTTCCTGCCCAAGCTGGTCCTGGGCATGATAACCGCCGGAGAGTCGAGCGACAACCTGGACACCATGCTCCTGAACATCGGCAATGTCTACGAGACCGAGCTTGATCTTGCCGTGACGGGCCTGACAAGCCTGATCGAGCCGATCATCATCATAATTATGGGTCTTGTCATAGCCATAATTGTCATGTCGGTTATTTTGCCCATAACGCAGATGAACATGCTTCTGCAGTAATGCCGGACGAATCGGGCCGTAACAATGTGACGCGGCCTTTTTCACATAATTCTGTATACTCTGTATACACGAAAAAAACCAAGGAGATCACCATGAAGATTATCGAAAAAGCACTTACCAGGATACGGCAGATCCGTACTCAAGCCGGGTCGGACAAGGGCTTCACACTCATAGAGATAATGATCGTTGTCACGATTATCGCGCTCCTTTCCGCAGTCATTATTGTGCCGAATGTGACCAAATATCTTAAACGTGCTAAAATCGAAGCCACCAAGCTCCAGATCAAGAATTTCCAGACCCCCCTGCTGGAATACCAGAGCTCAAAAGGCAACTACCCCTCGACAGAGGAAGGTCTTGAGGCTCTTGTTAAGGAAGGGCTGCTGAAAAAAGTTCCCCTTGATCCATGGGGGAACCCCTACCATTACCGCTTCCCCGGGGAAAATGATCAGGAGGAATATGAAATATGGAGTTACGGGCCTGACGGCAAGGAGAGCGGTGAAGGTCCCAATGCAGACATCAAAAGCTGGGAGGATAAATAGATCCCACCTCATGGCTACCGCTTTTGAATTTATAAAAAAAAAATAAGACATGACGACCACGGCTTCACCCTCATTGAGCTGGTGGTCGTCATAGCCATCATATCTATCCTCATGATGATTGCCGTTCCCCGCGTAACGAGAATCTTCAGCACCCAGCGGGAAAATTTCGCCATATTCACCGGTATGATCGCGTCGACTTTTGACGACGCCTTTCTGAAAAACAGAATTGATTTTTTCACTATATATCTCAACAATCCGGACCCGGAAGACCCTATGGGTCAGAAGGAAGTATTCAACCGCAGAAACGGCATAGCGGTGCTTAATTTTGTTGACGGCGAATTCAAAGATATCAAAAGAAAAACCTTGAATTTCAAGGAATTTTCCCAGTCGTTTTATATTGAAGAGGTAATTAAGCCGACCGGGGAATCGATCAGGACCGGTTACGCATCAATCCCGTTCAATCCTCAGGGTTTCTCCGATAATTATATTATACATGTGCTGGTCAATGGAGAACAGAGATGGTCGATCCGGATTGATAAACATATTAAAGAACCCAAGGTCATGGAAGGCTATGCAACCTTCGATATCGAAGAATAATGTTTTTTACCGTAAACGCGGTGGAGGATTTGTGCTGGTCGAGATACTTATCGCACTGGCCATACTGTCGACCGTCCTCATCAGCGTTATTTCGGGTGTCACCTCGAGCGTGTATGTTATTTCAGGCATGAAAAACTATACCCATGCCATGCTTATCGCCAGAAGCAGGATGAACGATTTTATCCTGAAAAACATGCGGGGCACCGATCTACAGGGCCAGCAGATCAGGGAATACCCGGGCTTTTATTACAGCAGGGTGACCACCCGGCTGGAACATCCGCTGTTGGGCCCCATCCCGGCAAATATTACCGATATAATCGTCACCTGGAAAGAAAGGGGAAGAAAAAAAACTTATAAAATTTCATACATCTATCAGGCGCAATGAAGGCAAATGCTTTTAATTTTCTCGGCATAAAACTGCCGGTTCATGGATGCGAAAGGACATCCCTTGATGAAGGGTTCACTCTCATCGAAATCATGGTAGCCACCGCCATAGCCTCGATCATCCTGGTCATGGCGTACGCATCGTACCGGTCCATTTTTGATTCCATAAAACGCTCAACGGGGCGGGCCGAGTTTTACGAAAACGTAAACCTTGCGCTGATGAAGATCGATCAGGACATCTCCAACGCATATTACACACGGAATAACAAGAACATAACATTTATATGCGATAACGAGCAAGGCAACAGCAGGATGGATTTCGTCACGGTGAATCATACAGATTTCATGATGGGCGGGAACCTAACCACTTCGTCGCGTCAGAGCGACGTTCGGGAAGTCGGCTATTTCCTCCGTGAAGCGAAAAACACGATGGGACTTTCCCATCTCATAAAAAGAGAAAAATCCTGCTACTGGGAGGAGGACCCACTCCTTGGTGGTACCGAGAATATGCTCCTGCCTAATGTAGTGAGCCTGAAATTCGAATTTCAGAAAGGAAACGACTGGTCTGAAAACTGGGATTCACGACAGAACAACATGTTCCCCCGGGCCGTAAGAACAACACTGGTCGTTAAAAATTACCAGGCCCAGGAGGAAAAATTCGAATTCATCACGCTGATTAATATCAGGGAATTCAGGTAACATGGACATCATATCAGCATTCATATCGAACTATGAGAAGAGAAAACATGACCTCGCCGTGCACGGTGTACTTTCCTACCTGTGCGGTTCCTCCGGTTACGTGCTCATTATCATCCTGATCATAACGACGCTGCTGATTTCCATTGCCGGTGAGTTCATAGTTGTGGCCCAGATAAATATCGGATACGGCCAGAAGTTGAAAAACCGCCTCAAGGCAAACTACCTCGCCAAGTCTGGCGTACAGATCTGCCAGACCATATTGTACGCAGACCTCAAGGGACTCAGCAGTGAATCGATCACCGGGAAAGCCACAGATAAAGAGATAGATTCCTATAATGATGTGTGGGCCATCAATGTTCCGGAGATCCCTATCGCCGACGGCACCCTTAAACTTAAGATAATCGATGAGAATTCAAAAATAAACATGAGCGTTTTTGCAAATGAATTTACCGAACGCACAAAATATTATTTATTTGCTCAGAATTTCTTCATGACCATGGGGCTTTCCATCGATCTCGCCGACATCATTCACGACTGGGTCGACATTGATGACCAGCGGATGCCCTACGGTGCCGAAAGCCAGGATTTCTACCAGACCGTCATCCCTCCTTACACTTCCAAAAACAACGCCATGGACAGCGTCGACGAAATGCTCATGCTGAAGGACATTACCCCGGAAATCTATTACGGCCTTGGCGGCGGCAATACTGAAGCTGAAAAAAACGAGCAGAACCTTGTCGATGACAATAAGGGTGACGTTGACCTGTCAGTTGATAAGATCGAGGAAATGGCCGGCGAATCTGCCGCCAAGAAGATCTCATCCCGGGAAAAAAACCTTGAGCTTACCGCCATAGGCAAGGAGAAAAGCAGGAAACTTTCCGATTACTTCACCGTCTACGGCGACAGACAGGATTATACCAGCGAATTCAACAAGATTAACATCAACACAGCTTCCTACCGTGTATTATCTGCGTTGACAGATAAAATGACACCTGATATTGTGACTGAGATTTTACACCGCAGGCTTGTACAACCATTTAAATCAGTTGAGGAAATCAAGGATCTCATTACTGATTCCACAATACTTGAACGGCTTTCCGTCAAGTCATCGGTGTTCAGGATCATTGTAACAGCAACAATTGACGGCGTTCAGTCGAAAATTACCGCCGTCTATAACCGCAACGCGAGGACGTTGTACTACTGGTGCGAAGAATAAGGAACTGGAGCTCATCCATTGTTCGAGAACATTGCAGCCATTGACGTGGGAACCAGCACAATCAAGCTCGTAACCGTTAAAACCGGGTTCCGTGACTTTCAGCTGAAGTCATTCAATTACGAACACAATGATCCAGACCGGGAAGACCGGACCGCGGCGGTTACCGAGACCATACTGAAGATACTCACCGACGAGGACCTTGGCGGCTACCGGATCATCACCAACCTGCCGATGGAACTGGAAATAATCCGCACCATCTCTTTTCCCTTCAGTGATGTTGAAAAAATTGCCGATGCCATACCGTATGAGGCAGAAGAGAACATTCCCTTTAAGCTTGATGATCTTCAGCTTGATTTCCAGTCCCTTAAAAGCTTCAGGGAAGGCGAAGGGCGGATATTACTTGCAGCAGCGCACAAGACAAACCTCAACAATTATCTTCAGCTGCTGAACACGGCCGGCATTAAGCCCCTGACCATGGGAATGGAAGCCAATGCTCTGTATGAATGCTACCGGTATTTCAATAAGATTGAAAATGAAGCAGTTATCCAGGTTGATATCGGCCATTCAAAGTCCATAGTGAATTTCATCGCCGGCAACCACCTTCTCTACACCAGGTCAATTTCCGCGGGAATAAACACTATCATCAAGGCAATAGCCTCACTGCTTAAAGTCAATAACTCCGAGGCATCCCGGCTTTTCCTGGACTTAAGCCTTGATCTCATTTCATTTGAAAATAACGAACAGCGAGATTACTATAAGTCTCTTGGCATCACCAGGCAGCAATTGAAGAAGATATTCTCCGTATCGCTGGCAATGGCCGATGAACTGATCGAACAGATCATTCTCACCATGAAGGCGATGCAGGTCGAATGCGGTGAAATAATTTTCAACCGCGTTCTCATCTCTGGCGGTGGTTCCAACTTGACCGGGATCGGCTCCATCCTGTCGAGAGAACTTGATCTCCCTGTTGACGCGCTGCCCTTTCTAGAAGATTACAAGGAGCGTGAAATACGGACGCAGTTCCCCATTGCCTTCGGTACCATGCTCGCCTATATCAACAGGCGCCGTTCATCGATTAATTTTCTTAAGGGTGAATTCATCCCCGACATAGCAAGCGAATCAAAAAAAATCTATTACCTTTCCGGCGGCTTCGCCATCCTGACAGTGGTCGTCCTGATCATTAATTTCATACTGACCGCCGTCCTGACAGCCCGATCAAACCGGCAGTATTCAAAAATCCTGGACGAACAGTACAACCGCTACTTCCACGCACGACCTGTTTCCGGCGACGCCATAGCCGACGCCCGCAAGCTGCTGAAAAACGAAAAAAAAGAGCTCGACAGCATTGCCAAACTGGTTCCTGAAAACGAAACTTTCCTCGACCTCATGAAGGATATACTGACATATTTCCCCAAGGACAGCAACTTCGTTCTGAACAACCTTGTCTACAACGAAAGTGTCGTCATGCTGGAAGGCATTGCGGGATCCAGCACCAACGTCGATTCTTTTAAAGAGAGTCTTCTTAAAACAAAAAAATTCGATTCGGTAACGCTCAACATAAAATATTCCCGGCAGAATGAAGTAAGATTTTCCATGACCATAAAGCGTAAGATATCGTCAGACACGAAAAAAGAATAAGGCGGGCAGGAATGATTGAACTGAATAAACGTGAAAAACTTCTGCTCCAGATACTAGGTGTAGCGGTCGGTATTGCAGCCTTTTTTTTCCTGATTATCTCCCCCATACTCAGCCTTCGCGAAAGCATCAACAAAGAGTACGAAGCAAATATGTCAAAGCTCAACACGCTGGATAAGGTTTATGATCAATACCGGGAGACTCACGACAAGATATCACAATACAATTCCCAGCTCAACAACACCAAAGGCATCACCTCGATGATTGAGGAGAACGCCCAGAGCCTTAACATTATAAAGAACAAGACCTACACCAGGGACCGTCCAACGGTTTCTCAGGGTAAATACAAGAAAATATCAGCTGACGTAAGGTTCGAAGGCGTTGACATAAATTCAATCCTTAATTTTATCTACCGGATGGAGAATTCAGGTATGCTGATAAAAATCAGCTACTTGCGCATAAACCAGACCATCAAGGGACGCAACACCTACGATGTTACCATAACATTCAACAGCGTATCAACCCAGTAAACGCCATGAGGAATAGATGGATATCACCACAATCAAAAACTTCATAATTACTAATATCAAACCGCTGTTAAATCTATCATCCCTCTGGGCCAAGACGAAAGAAGCGTTGAAGCTTCCATATGCGAAAACCTATCTGGTATTCGCCCTGGTCATGCTTGCATTCTTCCTCTTCACGACATTCCCCTACGACATGCTGATACGCAAGAAAATGAAGGATCTTGAAAAAACGACTTTCAAGTCATTGAGCGTCAACGAGTTAAACTTCAGCATGATCGACATCATCGAAATGAACGGCATATACGCGATGACACAGGGAGGAAGCGAGATAACCATACGGAACACGGAAATTGATATCTCATTCCTGAGGTTGCTCATTCAAAAAGACATCAAGGGAACGATTCAGATGAGCGGATTTAAATACAGCACGCCGAACACCCAGTTGTCGTTCAACCTCAATGGTAATATCTATATCGACTATAAATCCTTCTCGGAAATTCCGCAGGGCGGCGATTTTAATATCATCATTGACAACGCCACGCTTAAGCTGAACGAGATCTCGCTTCCTGAAAACATGGGCGGCATGCCACTGACCCTGCCTTTAATAAAGATAAGCTCTATCAAGATCGATGCGGATATAGATAAAAACAGGATCAACGTTAAAAACATCCGCATCTTCGGGAAAGACCTGAACGGCTCCATCAACGGTACGATCAATCTCTCGAAAAATTTCATCACCTCGAGTCTTGATCTAAGAATCATGATGAACGCAAATTCGCCGGCACTGGAAAACTACCGCGATTTTCTTTCCAAGTTCATCAACAGCAACAATCAGGTCGTGCTGCAGATACGGGGATCACTGATGATGCCGCGTATAGAAATGCCCAAGGGTGACCTGGATCAACCTTCGAAACCAGATCACCCCATGGACAAGATATTACCGGTCCAGTAAGGACGCCGTCCGCGATGAAAATCACCCTCGCCAGACATTCAGGCTTTTGCATGGGTGTCAGAAATGCCATCCTGCGCATCGTCAATGAAATCAACATATCCGAAGGTGAATTGTATGTATACGGTCCATTGATACACAACCCGCAGACAATCGACGTCCTGCACGGTCGCGGCATGAAAACAGTCAACACCCTGGACTGTGCGCCGGGACACCGCATTGTAATCCGCACCCACGGCATCCCGGTAAACGAGCTCACCTATCTCAAACAGTGCGCCGGCAGGGTCATAAACCTTACCTGCCCGCGGGTTGCAAGGGTCCAGGCAATAATAAAAAAAGAGTCGGGCCGCGGCTGTTACACGATAATAACCGGCGATCGGGACCATGCTGAAGTAACGGGCCTGATGAGTTACGCATCCAGAGGTGTCTCCGTCATATCAGACCTTGGGGAAATCGAAACAATACCGCAATCGGATTCATACGTGGTGGTTTCACAGACCACCTTTGACAGGACATTATTCAAGAAGATCGTGGACCGGATACTTGAACGATACGCCCCTGTTCAGGTATATGATACGATTTGCGACTCGACCCGGTACCGCCAGGAAGACGTCATCAAGGGTATACTGCAGGGAAATGACACCCTGGTGGTAGTCGGCGGAAAAAATTCTGCCAACACCAAGCGCCTCGCCCACATCGGCAGGGATAACAATATAAAAACCTTCCATATTGAAACCGAGGAAGAACTCAATGAACGCGATTTTGCCGATTCAAAAAGTGTCCTCGTTACCGCCGGCACCTCGACACCCGGATGGATCATAAACAATATTCTCGAAAAACTATATGCCATTAATTTTACAAAAGGCAATTTCATCATCAGGTCGGTTATAGCCTTCCTCCAGTTCATCGTCAGGACTAATCTTTTCTCCTCGGTCTCGGCATTTTTCATAACCCTTCTGGCCATGAAGTACGCCGGTATGACGAATAATTTTGCCTTTCCGTCGCTGTCGTTTTTGTATATATTTTCCATGTATTCCATTAACAATTATTTCGAAAAGGATCTACTGAAACTAAGCAACCCTTACAAGTATGACATCTACAAAAAATACGGGGCCCCCCTCCTGCTCGTTTCGATCGTCTGCATGGCTTTGTCTGTTGATATAGTGAGGCGCTATAATTTATTAACTCTTTCCCTTGTTGTCGGTTCTTATATACTCGGCTTTATTTATTCAACAGGACCGGTTAAATCCTTTTTTAAAAAATCAATGCCGGAATTGCTGCGAAAAATTTATAATTCCAAAATTGTCGCGTGCATCGGATGGATAATCATTACTGTCTTCGTCCCGGTCCTCGGATCATCTGTATCTGTTCCGGCAGTCATCTCTTTTTCAATATTTGTTTTCTCCCTGATATTTCTCAGGACGGCCCTGCTTGATCTCATAGCGTTCCAGGGAGATCTTATCCTGGGCCGTGAAACGCTGCCGGTACTGGTGGGTACCCGGGCCATAGGCATCCTTTCCCTTGCAGTGTCAGCCGCCTCAATCCTTGTTTTCGGCATCATCACGGCCATGATGGGCAAGTGGTTTTATCTCGTGCTCCTGTTCGCCACCTTATATTTTGCCGCATTGATGTATCTTATCCGGAGATTGAATTATCTCATATCGCTGAAATATGAATTGCTGGTCGACCTGAATCTGTTTTTTGTAATTATGTGCTATTTCCTTGTCCGGTTTGTATAATAAAAACCTTCATCTGCGCGCATACCGTCATTGACATCCGACATAAATTCATTGACAAATATATTTTCATCCGAAATAACAACATGATGAAGGATCGTCCAATCAACTCAGCTACCGAGCTATACTGCATTTTCGGGAATCCCGTCCGTCATTCCATTTCTCCATTCATGCATAATGCAGCCTTCTCCGAAACAGGCATCAATGCGGTGTATCTCGCCTTTGAACCCGGGTCCATTTCAGAGGCGGTCAGGGCCATGAAGGCTCTCGCCATCAGGGGAGCGAGCGTCACCATACCCTTCAAGATTGACGTCATCAGGGATCTTGACTATGTTGACCCACTTGCGGGCAGAATCGGATCGGTAAACACCATTGTCAACAATAACGGCAAGATTACCGGTTTCAATACTGACGGATTTGGCGCCGCCCTTGCCGTCGAACAGTGCGGTATAAAACTCGAAGGAAAGACCTGCATGGTTATCGGCAATGGCGGATCAGCCAGGGCAATTGCTTTCACCCTTGCGGAACAAGGAGCAAAGGTCATCATTGCCGGAAGAAACGAAAACCGCATCAATGCGCTTGCCGGTGACATCAGGATATTTTCCCCTGCAGCCCGCCCGGTACTTTTAAATGACCTCACCACATCCTTCATGGAATCTGTTGATGTCATTATTAATACGACCCCCGTCGGCATGGCGCCTGATAGTGAATTGACACCCCTTGATTCTTCGCTGATAGCAGCCAGACACATCGTCTTTGATATCGTGTATTCACCTCACGAAACGCGGCTTCTCTCCGAAGCAAAGGAATTGGGTTGCAAGGTCATTTATGGGGTTGATATGCTTGTTCTCCAGGGGGCCCGCCAGTTTGAGCTCTGGACCGGCAGAAAGGCTCCGGTTGAAACCATGCGGCGAGCCGCGCATCAACATCTCAACATGCAATCATGATACAGCAAAAACTTCAAAGATTCGCAAACAACGAGATACGCTTTGATAACCGGCACTATGGACTCCGGGACATTTCTGTACTTCTTGAGCATTTCGGAAATCCGCACCTTGATGTTCCTGCGTTCCACATAGCAGGCACCAACGGAAAGGGATCCGTTGCGTATATGCTCAATGCAATTCTAACCGGTGCCGGTTACAGGACCGGGTTATATACTTCTCCGCATCTCCTTGAAATCAACGAAAGAATAAGACTGGATAATTCAGCAATTGACAATGAACGATTCGGTTACTACATTGACGAAATAACAACATATATAGATGCCTGCGGATCAGTTAATCCTACCTTCTTTGACGTACTCACCGTCTGCGCCTTTCTCCTGTTCAGTGAGTGTAATGCAGATTGCGCTATTATAGAAACAGGTCTCGGCGGTCGACTTGATTCAACTAACATAATTACGCCACTCTGCTCAATCATAACAGACATTTCATATGACCATGTCGGCATTCTGGGAAACACGCTGTCGGCAATTTCCCGTGAAAAGGCAGGTATTATCAAAAACGGCGTTCCCGTTGTCACTTCCAACAAGGACCCGGAAATTCTGGGGCCCATCACCAGCGCCGCGGATTCCTCTCATGCCCCGCTGTATATATTCTCGCAGGACTTTCATGCTGAGAACATAATAGAAATGGAATCAGGATTACGATTCGATTATTCCCTGGAGGGCAATTTTCAGACCTCGATGGAAGGTATCGAGGTGTTTCATCCCCTTTTAAAACAGGTTGTCAACGCATCATGCTCTATTACCGCATCTGTCATAGCCAGAGGGCTGTTCCCGAAGCTTACCGACACGGCCATCATGAAGGGCCTCGCGGCTTTTTCAGCCCCGGGAAGATTCCAGACACTCTGCCGGAATCCCCTTCTCATTTTCGACCCGGCTCATAATGAAGCGGCCCTCTCTGAAATGGTGCTCCTGCTGACTGGAAAATTTCCCGGCCGGGCCGCGACACTGGTTCTTTCCCTCATGAAGGACAAGGAAATAAACTCCATCATGTCCCGGCTGGCCTCCCTTGGAATGAAAGCCGTCTATTTTATCCTGGATGACCGGCGATGCTTTGTCCCGCGCGAGGGTGATTATTCATCTGTTATCACCCGGGTTGTCAACATGAGCGAAGGCGAGCTGTTTTCTGAACTGGACCGCCTGGTATCTGACAGGTCGCTTTTTTTCTTTACCGGATCTTTCCGCCTGTACCGGACCGCCCTTGATTATGCTGAGCACGTAACTATAAATTGTACTTGAAATTCATCAAACTATTGTGCAGTATATCACAAAATACAGGACAGGTTCCGTATGGCCGTAACATCCGATACTGAAATACTTCTCAGCCAGATAAAAAAAACCATAGCACTAAGTTCTGATGGATCCCTTTCCCCGGACAAGGCCAGGCTTTCCTACAGGAAACTTCACGACCAGTACCACAAGCTTGAACGCAAATACATTTCTGAGAATTCCCGGGGATACCTCAAGGGACTATTGTTTCAGCATAACATTATAAACAACGCCACCCTGACTGCGCTCTTCGTATCAAGAGGAGACACTGTTGAACCGCTGGTTTTCGCCGGTGATGCTATACTTATGAAAGCCATTCCTCAAAAGATATCGCCACAGAGCAATAGCCAGGAACCGGTGACGCAGATTCGTCTCGGCGAACGTGAAGGCCAGGCCTTTACGCTATTTGTCAGGAGTACTGACGTCGGCCGCGAAACACTAATAACCGCCGCTGTTGTATCCACTCCACTTTTCAGTTCTCCTGAATTCGAACTCCTTTCCGAACTGCTTGCCGTACTCTACAGGAAACATCGCGAACTCTTTACACCGGTCCAGCTTAATTATATAGATGATATTTCCTCTGAAATTTCGAGGCTCTTCAACGGAGGTGCGGATGGGCCCGTGTACACCGATCATTTCATACTCTTCAATCCGCCGGGTGCATTTGCCGGTGCCGGGATTTATAATCTGATAGACTTTTCCCATTTCATTGTCAAGACGCTGAAAACGACATACCCTCTCAATGTTAACATATTTGCCATTTCCCTTTCAAATTACTTTGTGCTTTACGATGATACTATTAAAATGGGTCTTGATGTCAAGCGCAACCGTATCGATTTCAACTTCCATGGCAACAATATACCGTACAAAGTTATACATACCGAAATAGGCACCCAGCAGCAGTTGTACCTTTTTCTTGAATCGCTATGATGCATCAGGAACCCTGGGCAGCACAATGCCCGCAATGGTATACAGGAGAAATCCATGAGGTGCAGGCAGATCGTAGTAATAGGGTCGTCCGATGAGACGGGATATCAGGATGAAGCGCGCGCCATTGGAGCGCATATTGCCGGACGGGGTTATGTGCTCATAACCGGCGGACGCGGCGGCATCATGGAATCCGTTTCGCGGGGTGCGGCTGAACAGGGCGGAATCGTTATTGGCATACACCCGGGAGAAGACCTGGACCTTGCCAATCCGTTCTGCTCCGTTGTCATCCCTACCGGCATGGGATATGCCAGGAACGCTATCAATATCCTTGCGGCTGATGTTGTTGTTGCGATTGGGGGAAAATCGGGAACCCTGTCCGAGCTTGCCTACGCCAAAACCTATGGCAAACCGGTCATATGCTGCACCTTCGCCGGAGGATGGAGCGCGGCCTTCCCTCAGATACACATCGAAGGACAGGAGGACGGGCTCTTCATGACCGCTGAAAATCCGGCTGAAGTCTGCCGGTTAATAGACGAAATCATGTCAGGCGGCACCGGATGACAGATACGCTCACCATTGCCGCGCCCTCTGCCCGGCGCGTACACTCCCCCGTCCAGCAAATCCATGTCCTTGCAATTGACCTGGGAAGCGGAGGCCCCAAGGCTGCAGTTGTATCGGAATCAGGCCAGATCAGGGCCAGCGCATCAGAAAAAGTCGCCCTCAACCTTCTGCCCAATGGCGGCGTGGAACAGGACCCAATGGAATGGTGGGCCGGCATTAAAAGGGCGGCGAAAAAAGCTATTAACGAATCAGGCGTCGCTCCAGAGAACATAACAGCAGTAAGCTGCGACTCACAGTACTTCGTCATCGTACCCGTTGATAACAAGGGCGAGCCGCTGATGAATGCGATCCATTGGCTAGATTCTCGCGGCGCACCCTACAACACCAGTCTTATCCGGGGATTCATAAATATTGAGGGGTACGGCATAACAAAGCTTTTGCGGTGGATCAGGCTGACCGGCCTCGCGCCGAGCAAATCCGGTATCGACTCAGTCGGGCATATTCTTTTCCTGAAACACGAATGTCCCGACATATACCGGAATACATGGAAATTTCTTGAACCGATGGATTTTATAGCAATGCGTTTGACAGGCCGGTGCGCGGCATCACAGGAAACAATGATCCCTTTCATGGCGGTCGATAACCGCACCTGGGGTGTCACCGACTACCATGAAGGTCTGCTCAGGCTGGCAGAACTCGACCGCGAAAAGCTGCCGGACCTGGTTACCAACAAGGATTTCGTAGGCCCGCTCCTGCCCGAGGTGGCACATGAGCTCGGTCTCATGCCGTCGACACGGGTCATTGCCGGGTCCAATGATACCAATGCATCTGCCATCGGTTCAGGCTCAGTCAGGGATTTTGACGGCCTGATTTACATCGGGACGTCCCTCGTCCTTACCTGCCATCTTCCTTTCAAAAAAACAGATATTTTTCACGCCATCACGACCATGCCGAGCCCCCTCGCTGACAGGTACCTGCTCTTCGCTGAGCAGGGAACCGGCGGCAAGGCCCTTGAATTCTACCTTAACACCATGGTATACGGACAGGATGAATTCAGCACGGGCCCGATGCCTGGCGACTTGTACCTTCGCGCGAACAGCATGGCATCCGATTCCCCAGCCGGAAGCGGAGGTGTCATCTTCATGCCCTGGCTCAATGGCACCATTACACCGGAAGAAAACGGGACCGTCCGGGGCGGTTTTTTCAATCTGTCGTTATCGACAAACCGGGCCCATATGACCCGAGCTGTCATGGAAAGCATCGCCTTCAACAACCGCTGGACCAGCGAGGTGGCTGAAAAGTTCATCGGTAAGCCATTCAAGTGCTTCAGGTTCGCCGGAGGCGGTGCCCTGTCGGAACTATGGGCCCAGATACATGCTGACGTGCTCGGCGTTCCGATCCACCAGGTGGACGATCCAACGCGTACGACTCTTCGAGGTACTGCAATGCTGGCCATCAACAGACTTGGACTGCGACGAGTTGACGAGATTCCAGGCCTGGTGAAAATAAGAAAGATTTATGAGCCTAACCCGGCCAACAAGGCCGTGTATGATAAACTTTTCAGACAATACCGGCAATTGTTCATCAGGAACAAGAAAATATTCAAGGCGCTCAACGGTACGCCATAGTGATCCATCGATAACAGGAGGACCCATGTCAGACCAGCATGAATTTAAAGATCCTTTCAAACCCTACAAGGGAAGATTCCAAAGCTATGAACGACTTCCCGCCAGGGGCCGGGACAAGGATGATATTCTCAGTGAACTGCGGACCATCTCTGAAGAAGAGAATTCGAAATGGAAAAACGGGAAGGTCTCCGGAACCTACTATCACGCCGGCGTTGATCACCGGGCGTTCCAGAACAGCGTCTTTTCGTTGTATTCCCATATCAACGTTCTGCAGGTGGACCTGTGCCCGAGCATGTCCAAGTTCGAAAGCGAGATCATCTCAATGACGGCACGAATGCTCAACGGCGATGCGGTAAAAACAAATAACCCGGAAGATGAAATATGCGGGTCCGTCACTTTTGGCGGCAGCGAAAGCATTATGCTGGCAATGAAGGTATACCGCGACAGGGGCAGGGTTGAAAAGAACATAACCGAGCCAGAAATTATCCTCCCCATAACGGCGCATCCGGCATTTCACAAGGCAGGCGAGTACTTCGGCATGAAAATGGTCCTGGCCCCGGTTGATGAATCGGACTACCGGGTGATCCCCGGCGAGGTGGAAAAGCTCATCAATAAAAACACCGTTGCCATCGTGGCCAGCGCCGGCAACTATCCCTACGGCCTGATCGACCCGATGGATAAGCTTTCAGACATTGCCCTCAAACATGATATCGGTTTTCATATCGATGGCTGCCTCGGCGGCTTCATCCTCCCCTGGGTCGAAAAGCTTGGATACCGGGTGCCGGTCTTTGATTTCCGCCTTCCGGGTCTCACGTCGATGTCGGCCGACACGCACAAGTTCGGCTACGGGCTCAAGGGAAATTCAGTTGTCCTTTATAGAAATCTCAAACTGCGCAGGTACCAGTTCTTCCAGATGGCCCATTGGCCCGGCGGCATTTACGCGTCCCCTTCCATGACCGGCAGCAGGTCGGGCGGTCTCACCGCATCCACCTGGGCCACGATGGTGTATCTCGGGGAAAGCGGCTACCTGGAGGCCGCATCGGCCATCATGAAAATCGCCGACCGCATAAAAGAGAGAGTCGAAAGTATCAGGGAACTGGAAATAATCGGCAAACCGACATTCCTGATAAGCTTCCGTTCGAAGGAAATCGACATCTTCCACGTCAATGACTACATGATCTCAAAGGGATGGCGCTTTAACGGTCTCCAGAACCCTCCGGCCATACATTTCTGCGTCACCATGCCCCAGACCTTTGTTCCTGGCATTGCCGATGCCCTCGTTGAAGACCTCAAGGACGGTGTTGAATACGCAAAATCAAAAACGGGCACGGCTGCACGCAGCAGCGCGTTGTATGGAATGTCCGGTTCCATAGAAGGACGATCCCAGCTGGTCCAGGTACTCTACGGGACCTTCGAGCATTTGTTCAGGGTTTAATTAATTCAGGAGAGCAGTTTCGCGTAATAGTCCACCAGTGACCGGTCATCGGCCTTCAGTGCACCGTTGCCGTGGGAGGCTATTGCATTTTTTTCGAGGTATCTCAGTCCCTTTTTGACGATCTTTGACGGGCTGTAATCAAACTGGCGTCCAGCCTTTGCCATGAAGCTCTTCACCAGTTTTAGAAGATCAGCTGATTTAATACAGTACGTATTATCCGCCAGGATCCTGCAGATGATATAATGCGGGAATATCTTACGCTCCTTTTCCCATATTCCCATGACGGTTGCCGGTATCCCCGTAATCATATGGGGCCGCTTTGTATACTCCGACAGGAGCAACGGCCCTGAAAAATTTACGTGAGTCACTTTTGACAGCAGTTCCCGGTACCGTATTGATCCATCGGTCAAAACAGCAGGTTTATCGAGGTATGAGACTTCCACTGGCACGAGGGCGACATCGGCCGTGTGCCGGTACATGCATTCTGAAATCGCAGAAATAAATTCATCCCGTTCTCCGTCTTTCTGCTCCGGGGAATATGATGACGCATACAGCATCGGGACGCCGTGGCCCGCCATCGTTGAAAGATATTGAATCAGCGTTTCTCGGTACAAAGGATCGTGCAGCCTTGCCTTGTCGACGATATATCCGCCGCAGCGCTTCAACATATATCTATCACTGGAGCTGGCCACATCGGAGCTGACATAGAAGCGCGGGAAAGGGAGTTGCCTCATCGCGATAACAAGGATGATCATTATTGTATCGAGAATCCCGCTGCAGGCATTTACATAGAGGACGTTTACTGTTTTGCTCATTTTTTTGATCTCGGACATATGACCGGAAGCCATCAGTTTGCCGCTTTTCCCGAATGCAGCATTAACCAGGCGGATAAGGAAAAGAAAAATCATCATAAGCCATCGCGATACCGGTGTATAATTATCGCTTATGCCGTCAATATTCAGCTCTACCAGACGACGGACGGATTCGTCATAGTTTTCCCTGGTCATGGTTGACATGATCTGCCGCTCCCTCACCCCCGTGCAACCGTATGCGTTCTCCCTGAGGTCGCGGATCACGTTGTCGGGATTGTATGCAAGGAGACTGGCGCCCTGCCTGGAGATGAACTTGTCCAGTGTACGCGTGATTATCATGTCACGAAACACGGAACCCTTCAGCTGTTCGAGGCCTTTTTTACGGTCGGATATCTGTATTTTCGTGTTGTAAAATATCTCGTCGAATTTTGCCGGATTCTTAATTGTCTCGATGAGGAGTGACGGGTCTTTTTTGTTCAGCAATACCTCGTACAGTGAACGGTAAACCGGTATGGAGACGCGGTTTTTTTCCGCGAGCTCTATGAGCGGTTCGATGGCATAGGCGCCCTCGGCGAGGTAATTCATTTTCCCGCCCAACCTCTCGATGACGCTCGAGGGCCTGACACGGAGGACGATACGGTCCCACAGGTTCAGCGTTTTGCCCTTCTTAATAATCTGCCCGGCGATATCGCTCCCGAACCTGCGGTTCCGGCTATGCTGGCTCAGGGCCGTCGCGACCAGGTCTCCGAGGCCTGAGATGTCTATGATCCCTTCCTCATTGATGCCGAATATTTTTCCCAAACTCACCATCTCTTTGAGGGCCTCTGATATGAGGGCGCCGGCAAGGTTGTCGCCGCAGCGCGGCAGGGCGCTGATCATGCCTGCTGCAATTGCGGCGGGATTCTTCAGGGTCCCGCCCACCTCAACGGCGCGGATGTCCTCTGTCTCGCGGGCCTGCACATATTCCGAGTTGAGAAGCTCGGCGATAACTCCCCGGGATTCCGCGGAATGGCTGCCGACATTCAGGCAGGTATGATACCTCTGGCACACCTCTTCTGCGTGGCTCGGGCCTGAAATGGCGACGATCCTCCCTGACATCTGAGGGATTGCTTTTTCCATGGTCTGTGAAATAGTAAGTACTTCGCCCTGTATTTTGCAGAAACCCTTGGTGAGGAAACCGACATGCATGTCCTCGGTGATATAACGCGCCATTTTCTGCGATATGTCGAAAGCTGCTTTTGACGGCGTCGAGAGGATTACCACGTCCGCGCCATCCACGGCGTCTTTTAATGAATTGGTGGCGATGACATTCGCGGGAAGCTTTACACCCGGCAGGAATTCACTATTCTCATGTACCGCATTGATGGATGAGGCGACCGATTTCTCATAGGCCCACATGATAACGGTGAGATGGGGCTTCGATTCGGCGATATTCTTTGCTACCGCGGTGCCCCATGAGCCCGCGCCGATCATGGCGATTTTTTTAATCTGGCGCATCGCGTGCCTGTGTTATTCCGGATTTTTCATAATAACGGCTGATTGCTCCGGGTATCCGGCTTATTATGCGTGGTCCAGATAATCTTTGAGTTTGCGCGCCCTGGTCGGATGGCGGAGGCGCCGCAATGCCTTGGCTTCGATCTGACGGATCCGTTCACGGGTGACCTTGAAGACATAGCCAACTTCTTCAAGAGTGTGGGAATATCCGTCGTCAAGACCGAAGCGCATGCGGATGACCTTCTGCTCCCGCGCGGGCAGCGTTGAGAGAACAGTATTTATCTGTTCGGACAGGAGGCGGTACGCCGCCGTGTTCGCAGGCGAATCGACTTCCTTGTCCTCGATAAAATCGCCCAGGAGCGAATCCTCTTCCTCGCCGACGGGCGTCTCCAGTGAGATGGGCTCGCGGGCGACGTTCTTGACTGCCTTGACCTTCCCCACGACCCATCCCAGCCGGTCGGAAAGCTCTTCGGGGGAAGGCTCCCTTCCGAATTCCTGCTGGAAAAGCCTGGTTTCCCGCATGACCTTGTTGATCTGCTCGATCATGTGCACCGGTACGCGTATGGTCCGTGCCTGGTCCGAAATGGCCCTGGTGATTGCCTGCCGTATCCACCAGGTTGCATAGGTCGAGAACTTATATCCTTTCTTGTACTCGAACTTATCAACTGCCTTGATAAGGCCGATATTTCCTTCCTGTATCAAATCGAAAAAGTGCATGCCGCGGTTTGCGTATTTTTTCGCGATGGACACGACGAGCCTCAGGTTGGCGTTAATGAGCTCTTTTTTGGCGATGGAGATTTTCTTCTGACCGGCGTTAATCTGCAGACCCCATTCCATTATTTCATCCGCTGTTGCACCGGCCTCCTGCTCGATCCTGCGTATCTTCCGTTCATTGTTGCGAACGTTCTTGATGACTTCCAGGATCTCATCCTTGTTCTTTATGCCCAGCTCCTTGACTATTTTGGTTATGCTTTCCCCTTTCTCCAGCTTGCGTGCCAGGTGCTTCAGCTCCTTGAGGTCCTTGTGAAAATCCTTTTCTATATCGGTAAAAAACTCGTAGGTCTCCTGGATCCGCGCCACCATCGACTTTATTTTACCCGAAAGCTTGTTTACCTCGTTGTCGTTGATTTCCAGATTCCTGATTGTTTTGCGGATACTGACCTTGGCGGACTCGATTTTTTCCTTGAATTCCTCCGCCTTTTTCGATTCGGGGTCGACCTTTTTCAGCTTGTTGCCAAACTGGATCATCTTGTTGTCTTCTTCAATGATGATCTTCATCGTTTCGTGGAACTTCTTTTCAAGCTTATCCAGGTCTACGGAAGAAAAGTAGTACAGCCGGTTGACTTTCAGCACGTCAGTGAGCTTTATTTTTCCGCTTTTAATTTTGGAATAGTTTTTTATAAGGTCATTGATCAGCAGCGATGAATTATACACGGTTTCTTCTATAAGAATCTCACCTTCCTCGATACGTTTTGCAAGGTCAACTTCCTGGTCCCCCGAGAGAAGCGATACTTTGCCGATCTCTTTCAGGTACAACCGTATGGGATCGTCAACATGGGAGGTCTCGGTCTGCGTCGAAAGGCTCTTCTTGGACGCGGAACTGCTTTTTTTACGCACACCTCCCTGCACGTTCTGGTCTTTCCTCGTCGACTCCTCTACAACCTCGATCCCCAGCTGGTTAAGGAGTATGAAGACATCATCTATTTTTTCCGAGTTGAGAAGCTTATCCGGGAGGATATCATTTATTTCGTCATAGGTGACTTCGCCGTTGGTCTTCCCAATCTCAATAAGTTTTTTTACCTCGGGAACGGCATCCAGTGTCATTTCTTTCTTACTCATGTCGCTATCATTTCCTTTAAATAATGTTTGCTGTCAGCAATGTCCGCATCACATAAACTTATTGTAAATGTATTGTGACAGTTTTTCTTTTTCTCTCCGCAAAACTTCGATTTCGGTTATATATTCATGGTAACTTCCGTCGGGTGACGACTTGATCAAGGAGGCATACTTGTCAATTTTATCGTCAATTTCGCGGACTTTCATATTAATAAAAATTTCAGTGTATGCTGCGCCGGGATTTTCCACGGAATATTCATCGTTAAATATATTGTTCAGAAAATCCATTTCCTGACCGGATGTGAAAAAGTCAAATATTTTATCGATAGAAAACGCCTGATCCGAAAAATAGAGTTCCGATAACTTTTTGAGGATGGTGCGGGACAATTCATCCGGTATGTCATTAATGGAATAATCAATGACCGCCTTTTCGATAAGTTCAGGATAATGGCAGACCAGCTTGACCAGGTCCCGGTAGCTGCGTGTTGTGAAATCAGCCTGTTCAATTTTTGGTTCCTGTCCAATCCGGGGCGCTGATTTCTGATTGCTCACAAAATTTCTGAAGTCGGCACGAACTGAATTTTCGTCCACATCGAGGAGGGAGCTTATCTTTTTTATATACACGCCCCGCTCCGTCTCCAGCTTGACATCGGCTATCGCGACAAAAAGTTGTTTCAGGGTATTGACCCTTCCAAGGTCCCTGTAATTATCCATTATGCGGGCTATCCTGAAATCCACCGGGTTCATCGCCCTGTCAACCACGGCCATGAATTCGCGTGGACCCTTTTTGATTACATAGTCAAATGGATCATCTTCGGGGAGCATGCCGATCTTTATATTAACATTAACATCCTCGGAAATATCGAGGGAACGCACCGCGGCCTTCAATCCCGCTGAATCAGCGTCAAAAAGAAAAATGATTTCAGTGCATAAATGGCCCAGCATCTTTATCTGCTCTGCCGTAACGGCTGTACCCAGCGGCGCAACAACGTTTTCTATCCCTGCCTGGTGACACCCGATCACGTCCAGATAACCCTCCACGATAATAACACGATTCAGTTCTTTTATCGAATCACGGGCCCTGTTAAACCCATACAGCACGTTGCGTTTTTTAAAGAGCGGCGATTCCGATGAATTGAGATATTTGCGCGGATCGTCGCCGATCGTCCTGCCGCCAAAGGCGATAATGTTCCCGACAGTGTCAAAAATCGGAAACATGATCCTGTTCCTGAACATATCATAGTAACTGTCCGCCCGCTTCTGGCTCAGCTTGATGAGCCCGAGGGTTTCGGCAAGTTCCCGGTCCCTGCCGGTCTTGATGATGCCGCGGAGCAGAAAGTCCCATGATTCCGGGGCATAGCCTATCTTGAAATCATTTATGCTTTTATGAATCACGCCCCTTCCGGTAATATAGGCAAGACCCTTTTTGCCGGCCGGCGACTTTATAGCATTGTGGTAAAGCTCCATCGCCTGCCGGTTGATCGTATGCATCGACTCAAGGATAGCGGAATCTCCCTTCTTCTCGTCCCTGAGGTCAACTCCCACCAGGTCAGCGATAAATTTGACGCTTTCAGGGAATTCCAGCCGCTCAATCCTCGATATAAAATTAAAAACATTGCCGCCCGTATGACATCCAAAGCAATAAAATATCTGTTTATCCGGAGATACAGAAAAAGATGGGGTTTTTTCCTTATGAAACGGACATAATCCTATGTAATTTTTGCCTTTTTTCTTTAAAGATGGGACATAGCGCTTAATAACATCCTGAATGACAACCTTATTTCTGATCAGGTCTAACGTTTCAGGTTGAATATACAATGTAACACCGTAACAGATTAAGAATTTGCACTTTTAAAAGGTTACCCGGCATATCAATGCAAAATGGTTAAACCCCAAGCCCGAACCACAATTAACCATAGATCTCTACAGACTTAATGTTCGTACCGAGGTGTCCTTTTGATAGTACAGTGAAGACAATTCGAGTGCTTTATTTATAGATAATAAAAAAATAAACAGCTGTCAATAGTATAAATAATTTATTTTATAATTATATAAAAAATTGACTATAAAAATAATTAAAACCATTCAATCCTGTCGATATTTAAATATAGCTGCTTTGTTGAAAAAGCCATGTAAAGAATTAACGACATAATTTTTCATTGCTGGAAAAATATTCTTTTACATATTAAACACTGCACGTAATTGTATCCATTAATATCAGATTAGGAGAGATAATAAAAATGAAAAAAATTGGTATCTTGCTGCTTATCACTGGAGGATTTCTATTCATCAGCAACCTGCCACAAAAGATATTCAACTTTTCCAAAAATACCTTGAAAGACAATATTGTTGTTGCCCAATTTTCCCAAGATCGCAGCAATACGCCCGCACTTTCAGAAAAAAGCTACAAGTTTCCTGATTTTTACCGCGGGATGTACCTGAATGTGTCTTCAGCCAACAATTTCAAGAAACTCCAGGAACTGGTTGGAAAGGCGAAGTCAGCAGGCATTAACGCCATGGTGCTTGATATCCAGAGCGCCAAATTCGTTAAATGCATGGTCCCGGCTGCCAACGTTCAATACTGCAAGGAAAACGGCATCCATCCAATTGCCAGGATCGTCATGTTTCCCGATGGATTGAGAAATTACCCTGTACCTGACAGCTATATAGATGAACGGATAACCATAGCTGAAGACGCCTGCAAAAACGGCTTCAGGGAGATCCAGTTTGACTATATCCGCTTCCACGATTCAGGCAGCACGAAACATCTTACCTACAGCCAGCGCTACAAGTATATCGAGGACATTCTATCCAGGGCGCGCAACAGGATTAAAAAATACAATGTAAGAATAGCAGCAGATATTTTCGGCCGTATCCCGCTTAACAAGGATGACATCATAGGCCAGAATATGGAAAGCCTGGACAAAGTTGTTGATATAATATGCCCCATGGCATATCCATCACATTATACCTGGAGCAAAAAGTTCTACGCCGATCCATATTTCACCGTCCATGAGACGTCAAGCCGCGCCAAATCGAGAAGTAAAAACGCGATGATCGTGACCTACATCCAGGCATTTAAAATGAAAATGATGGGGATCCCTTTTGATAAATACGTCGAGGACCAGCTCAGGGGGATCCAGGACTCGGGCGTCAAGGGGTTTATCCTCTGGAATGCCCGGCAGGAGTATGACCTTCCCCTTGCCGTCGTTAAAGGCTTTTACACAGGAAAGGTTTCCCGAAAGGAACATTCAGACAGCAGCGTAATTGATTGACCAATAAAAAAGGCGGGGCCGCAAACCCCGCCTTTTACATATTCAGCAAAATTCTTTATTTCCTTTCGAAATCAACTTTCAGTTCCGCCGTACCGTCCTTCAGCGTCTTCATATCGATTACGACAATCTTCTTTTCCGGGACATCGAAATAGATGAAATTCGGCTTTGGCTGTTCGATATTGTTCAACTTGATATAGCGTGAGGTCTTCTGGTCCAGAACCCATTTCTCGACGGTTATCAGGTGGCGATTCGGCGTAAGAGTTGATTCATAGGTCTTGTCCTGCGATTCAAGGCCGGTCGTGGTCCTTCCCTCCTCTGCCTTGTCTATGAATATTTTATAATATGACCTCCGGTCATTGTCAGGATTGTCAATTTCCGCGTCCCGCACGGTGAAGCGGAAGTTGTATTTTTCCGGCTGCCGGTACGTTATGGTGTTATCCTTGACACCGTTAGTCGAACATCCGGCTGCAATTTGTATGAGCACTACAGCTGCAAGGATAGCCATGAAATTTTTCATTGGGCACCTCTGAGAGTGACAGTATAGGGATTATCATAATTCTCAGTTACGGCTTCTATGACGAGATAGCCCTTCTTGTCAATCATTTCACTGAAAACAGTTTTACGGTCCCCCTTCACATCAGCGCTTTTGATAATATATCCGAGGGGATCCGTGACCGACACCTTGATTTCCCCGCCCCTGACGCCCTGAACCTCGAATTTCTGCTTCATCCTGGCATCTCCGGTAATGAGGAAATAATCTTTATCCCCTCTGTATGAGGTAAACCCGGTTATAGTTTTGCCTGTGATCCTGTTCGCCTGAGAGATCTCGTTGTTCGGCTCCCGCTCCTGGTCGGAAATATTTTTAAATGCCGTAACTGAAAGAATGTATTCACCGGCCGGCACTTTTTCCCCGGAACGGGCTGAAACGGTAATGTAAAAATCCTTTTCGGAATAGAAGTTCGGATACACCTCTTTCCTTGATCTTCCTCCGGTGTTGATGTCTATGATTTTTTCGCGTTCGATGTTGCAGAGGGTGAGTATAGCGTCCATGTCATCCGGCGGCCGCAGTTCAATCCGGTAAATGGCAGGCCCGCTGTCGGCCTGGTACAGGAATACATCTTTGTCATCTTTTGAATTGATCCTCCCGGTTATAACAGTTGAAAAAGCGTTTGACGAATCATAATCATTGTTCGGCTCCATTTCACTGCCTGAATCATGTTCCTTGAGAGCTACTTTAAGGGTATAGGGCTCATCATGGTTAGCGGTATACCCTTTTGAGGCGACCATCACGTAATAGGTGCCTGATTTCTTGATGCCAGCGCCGCTTAACTCTTCAGGTTCTCCGGGACCGCCGTTATCAACCATGGAGATCAGTGCTCCGTCAGCATCATAGAGAAACAGGACCGCGTTAACGTCGCTTACGGCCGAAAAGGACACATCTATCAACTCGGGGCTGTCATCTTTGAGATTCACATCCACTGCGAACCAATCCTCCTCGCGGTGAAGATTCTCCTTGTCCTCGTTCAGCCTGTTGTATGCGGGTGAGAAATAGCCGGTAATTTCTTTGTTAACATGAAGTGAATCGGCGTCCTCCCGTGAATCATTCGGCTCCGATTCTTCCGAAATGGCTTCGCGGTTCTTCAAAATCAGCTCATAGGCATTTTCTTTATCAGATTTTTTCTGGTCCCGGTCGCTCTGAAAGATCTCAATATAATAGGTTCCCGGTATGATCGATAAATTCGCAAGGCGTTCAGGAGAAGACTTGCGGTTGTCGTCGACCCATTTGATGAGTTTCGGCTCTTCCCCGCCTTTCCATATTTTCATCGCGAGGTTGATTCCCTTCACGCCTGAAAGCTGAATGTCCAGTACGCCCCTGTTCTGCACCCGAAGCAGGTAGAAATCCCTGTCATTGGGGCTTCCCATGAAGCCGAGAAACCGTTCATCCTGAGTTATTTCACTGGCGGTAGAAAATGAATTATTCGGTTCTTTCTCCATTCTCCCTTTTTTGGAGCATTGCAAGAACGGTATCAGAAGTGTTATAAATAGTACTGCAGCAATAGTTCTCATGTCGGTGCCCGGTTTCATTTATTTACATAGTTTTGACACATTTCCCGGAAAAAAGTTGACTGTTATCCGGGCGGTTATGCTTACATTCTAGTAGATATCCAACGTTCAGGCGGTTGTCAAATATATTTTTATCGCCAGAGCCTGATGATAGTAGCCGGCCCGTTCAATTCAGGATGCCGGGCACGGCTGAGAGATGGGAATATCATATTTTGCAGCATCGAAAGCTATGACCTTGAATGATAAAATTATTACATTGACACTGGAACGACCGCTATACGGTGGATATTGCCTGGGACACCACGCCGGAAAGGCCGTCATGATTCCCTATGGGATCCCGGGTGAAACCATATCAGCCGCTATTACAGATGAAAAAAAAGATTTTTGCTATGCATCCATCACGAGTATCAGGGAAGCGGATCCCGGGAGAACCGTCAGCGATTGTCCCCATTTCACCCGCTGCGGAGGATGCAGTTATCTCCATGTTTCCTATGAACGTGAGCTTGAATTTAAAAGATTAATTGTGGAAGACAGCCTGGCAAGAATCGGGGGAATACCTCGCGGGAACGGTCCTGTCATTGATACCATCCAAGCCGGAAGATATCATTACCGGAGTCATGCCACCCTCAAGGCCAAAGACGGCTTTCCGGGCTTTTATCGCAAGGGAACCAATGATTTCGTTCCCATCGGGGAAAGCGGATGCCTCCTTTTGGCGGAAGAGCTTAACGCCTGGCTCCGGAGAAAAGAACCTCTTCCCGGTGACTGCCGGATAGCCGTTGACGCGTCATCCAGTGTGATCACATCTTTCCAGAAGATGCCGGTCGTTGTTGATCAGGCAGGTGACCTGGTTTTCAAGCGGCCTATCGGCAGCTTTTTCCAGGCGAACCGCTTTCTCAGGAACCGCATGCTTGAAATCGTCCTCAATTACGCCGAAATCGGCGGGAAGAAAGACATTCTTGATATTGGCTGCGGAGTCGGGTTTTTCACTCTCGCCCTGGCCAGAGCTTCAGAATCCGGGATAGGGATTGACATAAGCAGTGAAAATATCCGCTGGGCAATGCATAACGCAGAGCAAAACCGGATAATGAACATTGAGTTTACTGCCATGCCGTCAAACCGGATCCATCCGGGACGCCTGAGCGCCGACGTTATCCTTGCGGATCCGCCCCGCGCCGGGATTGATAAAAAAACCAGAAAAACAATTATGGCGATGAAACCGGCGGTGCTGGTGTATGTATCCTGCAACCCTGCAACATTTGCCCGTGACGCGAAGGACTTTATCGGCGGTGGCTATATCCTGGAGCGGCTGACATTGATAGACATGTTCCCCGGGACCCATCATATTGAACTGGTTTCCCGGTTTATCAATGGCGTGGTCAGTCAGTCTGCCTGAAAATATATCGGCGGATCCATTCCCTTATCATCTTGAATAGACGCAGGAACCAGAGCCGTACCCGCTCAAGTCCGCGAGATTGTAAATAGCGCTTTTCGTCCTCGTAGCGCTCGATTTCCGTTATGGTGAGGTCCTTGCGTGTCAGGTTTTCATCTGCTTCAATCAGGAGCCTGTCAAACTTCGACAGTGCCGGCATTATGGTGCATTCTATCTCCTTAATTCCCAGGGCCCTGCATGCTTCGAGACGCCGGTAACCGGCTACAAGTTCAAGGTTATCGGTTACGGTTATCGGGTTCAGGAGACCGTACTTACCGATCGATTCCATGAGATATGTCAGGTCTCCAATGGATGTACGTATCCTTCTTTTAATTATGATATCATCGATCAGAACCTTCATGTATTTCCTCCTTCACATGCGACCATAGAGCATCATGCTGATAAGCCGTGAAACAAAAAAAGCGCCGATAATAAGAAAAAAAGGAAGTGACCCGAATATTCCCAGAAACTCAACCTGCTTGACGATCCCCTTTTCAAAAACCTTTTTCCCGAAGTGGTTGAAATGATACCACGCCGGATCCTTGCTGCGTTTATATATGTTCCGGAAAATTGCAATTTTCATACAGAAAAGTAGTATCGTCACAAAACCCGACAGGAGCCAGAAAAAGAACTTGAGGTTAAGCTGGCGTATCAGTTCAGGCTTTGTCAGGGATAATACGATGAGTGCCAGCGCCAGTCCCATGTTGAGAGCGACAGTCGCAATGAACCAATAAAAATAGAGTTGATTTTTGCTCTTGATGTATAAGCCGATAATTACGGCATGAAGTACAAAGGACGTAAGAAGACAGAAAAATAGCGTATAAATGATCATAAAAAATTAATTCCCGAAAAAAATCTATATTATGTCTATAAAATGTCAAGTACATTAAGTCATAAAAAAGTAAGGCTGCAGTGTTGTATATCGATTCTACCGCTGCAATCATCCTTCTTGTAAATACCGATAGTAGCTGTTGCACGTGGCGGAGTATAAAAAACAATTCCCGCTTAAGCGGGAATCATGTTCAATTTTTCTAAACATTAATCCAAAAGGATATTATTGCTTTATACGCTCTTTTGATTCAATATATTTAAGCATCTTCTGGGCCCTGACATTGGCATTATCCGCTTCGATCGCTTTCTCTGCATACATGCGGGCTTTTTCTATGTTATCGTGGCGGTAATATAACTCCGACAGGGCAACGTACGCGTCCGCATGGGAGGGATTGAGCTCGATCACTTTCAACAGATAATCCTTGGCCGTTTTATCATCCGGATCGGAAGAACGGAAGCTGAAAACACCCAGGTAATAGTACATCCTCTCGGATTTTGGATATATCTGCAACGCTTCTTTACATACCCTTATGCCTTTTTCGCGGTACTTATCTGTGATCTTTTTCGGAATAAATGATTCGTACACCTGTCGGTAGTAAATCTCCGCAATGCTTCTCAGAAGGAGAAATTTATCTTCATTATCATAAAGACGGCTTATGTTACGGTGCGCCTCTTCAAATTCCCGCATCGCGAACTGGTCCAGGCCCTCTTTCAGATATACGAGGCCAAGGGCAAGGTGGGCCGATGGATTGTTTTTATCAGCCTCAAGCGCGTTCTTGTATTCCCGCACAGCCTCGCCATTTCTCCCGGTATTGTTATAATAGTCCCCCCTGGCCTTGTATATATATGCATACCGTGATTTCTCGTCTTCGGCACGCTGTATGACCCTGTCCCCTAATGAAGAAAGCCTGAAGTTGCCGTAGCCCACAAGCATTGGACCGAAGGATGCGCTGTTAAATACCGTGCGGACTGTCATTTTCGCTGTGATAAGGTTCTTTTCATTGATGACATACAGGATGTCGCCTTCATTTATCCCTTCGGCATCATAGAGGCGCACTGTTGCCTTGCTTTTATCTTGCGCCTGTCCAAAAAGGTCTGTCGCGCTGTATTCATCTTTTGACGAATATGATATTATTTTACCCTTCAGCACCGCATACCATCCCTGGCGGTCAGTCATTGATACAAACACTTTAATCCTGTATTCACCTTCACCAACAAGCATTGATGAGTGTCCTGGCAACGACAGGAGAAATACCATCACGAAAACAGCTGCCAAATGTTTCATTTATCGTAAAAACCTCATCGGGTTTAATGGGTTTACATATTTCCTGATTTCAAAATGCAGGTGTGCCCCTGTTACGGCACCGGTCATGCCGGAATAGGCAAGAACGTCTCCCTGCCTGACGTCACCGTCCAATTCGGCCATGTTTTTTGAATTGTGGGCATATACCGTAATAAAGCCGTCAGCATGGCGTAAAATAACGCAGTTCCCGTATCCCGCCTTCCAGCCGCTGAAAATCACCCTGCCTGTAGCTGCGGCCCTAACCGGGGTTCCAACGTTGGCGCTGATGTCTATGCCGCAGTGAAACTGGCGCTCCCCATACAGGGGATCGGTTCTATTGCCGAATCCGGATGTGATCCGACCCCGAAGAGGCCAGCGGAAATTCCGCAGGCCGGCAATTACAGCAGGAGCTGACTTTTTTCTGTTAATTGAAACGGTTGTTCCGGCAGAACGTTCCGATGCGTCAGGCAGAAATAGTTTCTGTCCGGTCCTGATGGATTTCCCCTTCAGGTTATTATGCGACGCAATGCTCAGTGAGGAGATTTTATGACGCCCTGCTATCCGGTTCAGAGTATCTCCCTTCTTGACCATGTAATATATTCCAGTCCTTGTCGGCACATCTATAAACTTTCCCGGCTTCAACATGTCAGGATTGTTTATTTTATTTATGCTGATAATAAGGTGCTGATGTATCCCGAAATGCCTTGCTATTTTCCACAGGTTATCGTTCTTTTTGACCTGATAGCGGCGCAGATGCCACCTGCTGTCTTTTGACTGAAGCTTCTTAAAATCATTGTTTTCAATATTTTTTGTGGCAGTGTTATTTTTTTTCTTGGCAATCTGGTCATAATCAATAATTGCATTATCGAAAGCATCATCATAAATTATCTGTCCGTCAGCTTCTTCCTCGCTTTCAGACGGCGGGTTATCCGAGGTCATTTTTATACCCTGGATTATGATGGAATTTTCCATTTTAACCGGATCATCATCTGAATTTAAGGGTCCAATAATATTGTATAATGCGATAGCACCTGCAGTCATGCCGCATACAGCAAGGGATATCAGAATATATCTTTTCATAATTAAGAAATCGGTATTTTTGCCCATTATCTTTACATTTATCCTTATGTCAGACCATTCCAGTCTTCAATAGATATCCTAATGACCGCTGTTCACCTTAAAAATCACATTTAATGGGACTTTATGATAAACAACATCCCGGGTAATGATGGACTCAAATGTGGAAAAATAATAAATTTATTGATGAGGGGGCACCCCGGGCATTCAGTTTTATTCCGATTATCACCATGCTGATTATATTACTTTTTTGGAGGACAAATTAAGAAGTTTGTAGGGTTGCAGGTCATTTATTATAATGATTTAAGATAGATGCCCCGCCGCCATGGGCGCCGGGGCATCCGTTATTGCCATAACCAGCAGTTATGTGCCGTATTTTTATTTTTTCTTCTCTGGTTTTTGTTCGCTTTTTTCCTCTTCCTTTTTTTTCTCATTCCTGCCGCCGAAGGCCATTACCACCATCACATTCAACTCATGGCAACCATGTTTTATATCGTTAAGATATACCTTGTACGATGCAGAAGCGCGGTCTGCATCGATGCCGTAGGCATAATCAATAAACAGCGGCAGGAGGTTACCCAGGCGAAGAGAGAAGGAACATGATACACTTGTATAGAAACGTTTAGGATATCCATGGATAGCCAGCATGTTGTATGCCTGCAGGGCCGCGGGACCAAGATAATACACCCCACCGCCCTGTCCGACCACATCGTTCGTTGTCGGCATGTAAAGAACATTGAATCCGGGCTGGATCCTGGCGTCCCAGAACATCAGAGGGAAGCCGATCTGGAGCCGGGCGATCATGTAAAAGTTATGATAAAACTCCGAGGCGGCGTAACCGGGCATGATCGCGTGATCAGCCTGCATATAACCGATCTGCTCTGCGTTGTTCCGGTCAACATTGTAAAAGTAGCCACCGTAATAATCGAAAAGGATGTTAATGTCATACTTGAAGTTGTAATATCCGCCGACGTTAAAATACAGCCGATGGGTGTCAGCTACCTGCGACTTATAAACAACTCCCTGGGGATACCATGGCATATAGACGCCATTAAGTTTTTCCTTGCACCAGAGCCGGTCGTAATCATACCAGGTACCGTATCCGAAGCGGTGGGCATACTGGTATTCAGCGCGGAACAGGTATCCGTGCTTCACCCTGGTAAGGCTTTTCTCTTCGACATCGGAAAGGAGAAACTCGACACCTGGTTTGATCTGCCAGTGCCTGTTCGGCATCTGAACATACTTGTCCTCGTTTTCTGTAAGGACAACCATTCTGAACCAATGATAGGTGGGAACGACATAGAACCGAGTGGAAAGGATGCGAAGCCAGTTATACTGGAAGAATATATTCACACCGAAATCATTACCGCCGATCTGCCGGGCCAGGTCGTTATATCCATGGTTGTACGCCCGCCATGCGGCATAAGTGGAGTGCTGAAGTCTCGGCATAATGCCGGTAAAGACCCTGTCGGTCTTCATGGCGGCAATGAAAATAATCCTGGTCGTGGTCATGGTAAAATTCAAATAGAGATCTTTATTATTTTTGAAGTTGTCACCGTTCCAGGAATAAAAGAAAAGAGGTGACCATCTGTTAAATCCTTCACTGAACGGCTGGTTGATTCCCAAAACCAGGATATGGTCAAATTCCTCAACTTTTTTAGTCGGGACCATATCACGGTATTCCTGTTTGGTTATAAATTGGCTGAAGGCGGGAAGAGCATAGACGGCGATAAGAAAAAAACAGATAACAACGAATAATCTCCGCATCATAAAGGCCTCCTCGATAGGTAGTAGCTGCGCTGACCGATTATTAATACGTTTTGCCTGACATTCTTCTTTGTTTAAATATGCTAAGATTAAAACATAAAAAAGAGCAAGTAAAAATTATTTTTGTAACATATTTATTTCATTTGTTACGTGCACAGCGCAAAAAAGATTATCGGCCTTTATTTCTTAAATCGCCAGTTAATAGACTTTTTTTTGAGGAACTCCTCGAACTCAATACGGCTGGTAAAATAATGGAGATAGGGTGAATCGAAATACTCGCATTCTTCATCCAGGTTCCCGTGGTTACGGCATATGCGCGGGCGAATGTCGTAAATGAGGCACCGGCTGTCGGGCCCCAGGTTTTCACAGGGACTCCTGAATTCCACGTGCCACTTCCGGTCATGGTCGACAAAGACATGTACGTTTTTATGAGACAGGTACCAGCGGATATTGTCATAATCCGTTTTCGATGCGGGCCTGTCTATTTCGATCGCCGTGTACTGGCAGCACTTCCCTCCGCAATCGTCGCAGGGGGGCGCAAATTCGTTACTTTTTTTTATCATGATATTCTCTTACATCTGGTTTTTAGCCGTGCGAATATAGGAAAGGAAGTCGGATGATTTCAGCGCATGGACACACTGTTCGGCAGAACAAAGTTCAGCGGCCCTGCCGTGTATCCATGAACCGCAGGCGGCGGCATGGGCGGGAGAAAGTCTTCGCAGCAGCAGCGACCCGATGATGCCTGAAAGCACGTCGCCCGAGCCCGCGGTCGCCAGGGCCGGACACCCCGTGGTATTGATGTACTGCATTCCATTGCCTGCAATGATGGTAGCGGGTCCTTTCAGCAGGGCAGTGCATGACAGCTGCCGGGACAGCATTGTTGCGCAGCGATGTCTGTTGTTCCTGATCTCGTCAACAGAGAGGCCCATGATCCGCGACGCCTCGAGGAAGTGAGGCGTCACGATCCAGGCTGCTGAGGGGTCCAGGGGGCGGTTCTTTACCTGCCCGGCAAGATGATAAAGCCCGTCACCGTCGATCAGCACCCGGTGTATGCCGCTCTCCGGTGCATTGTCCATTACTGATTCGGCAACCCTCCGGGAGTAATCACTTCTCCCCATTCCCGGTCCGAGTATCAGGGCATCATATCTCCTTGATGCGAGCAGGGCCCTGACCGCGCCGTTAATATCGGTGTCCTCACCGGGCAGGGCCATGCGTCATGAGCTCAGGTATCTTCCCTGCAATAATCGGACGTGAACTCCCGGTGGTCATTACCGTCACCAGCCCCGCTCCTGTTTCGAGGGCCGCTGAAGCGGCAAGCAGCGCCGCGCCTTCCATGCCGTCGAAACCGCCGATAATCAGCAGATGGCCCCGCATCCCCTTATGAACATCAGGAGCGCTGCAGTATTCAGATTCCACCTCGCGGATTGCGTTTTTCTCGAAAAAGTCACTATCTATCAGCTCGCTCGTAAGGCCATCTGCTTCCGTCAAAGATCTGGGGAAGCCAATATCAACAACATGCAGTGTTCCCGCATATTCCTTGCCCGGATACGTTACCAGGGAGATTTTCGGAAGGCCAATGGCAACCGTGCAGTCGGCAATGATTGCTTCGCCTTCAGGAGCTGCTCCGTCCGATCCGAGGCCGCTGGGAATATCAACGGCAACGACGAAGACGTCTGAATCATTGATGGCCCGTATCACGTCAGCGGCTGCCCCCCGCACCGCGCCGGCAAAGCCGGTTCCCAGTATCGCGTCCACGATGCAGTCATATCCGTCCAGGTCCAGGTTCCCGTCAGCGGCACGTATCCGTATCCCGGCTTTTTTGCAGAGGTTATAATATATGCGGGACGTTTCAGATATCCGGTCCTCTTGGCCCACGAGGAAGACATCCGGAGTGAATCCCGACATCGTGAGATAATAGGCGGCAACGAAGCCATCACCGCCATTATTGCCGGTTCCGGAAAAAACAGCTGCTCTATTCATCCGCGGACATACGCTCATGACATGATCGGCAACGGCCCTGCCCGCAAGCCCCATTAAGACTTCCCCCGGGAGGCCCATTTCCTCTATTGTTATCCGGTCAATATTCTGCATTTCAGAGGCAGTTACAACCTTCATGGAATCACTCCCATCTTTGAATATCAACCCCGCTTTTCAGAATGTGGTATGAATAGATCCTGCCGTTGTCATCAAGAACTATCCGGGAATAATAATTACGTTTGTTTTCCATATTCAAATACACGTTATTAACAATGGTGCCGTCGAGATTGGCAACTTCATACTTGACCTGGTCGTTGCTGACATTCCAGAGGTAAATATACTTGTCGTCAAGTATGTCAAAGAGTACATTCTTGGGATCGGGAATTGTCATAATGGTTTTGATTATCTTTCCCTCCGCGATGGAAAATTCAAATATCTTGATGTATTTTAACCGGAGACCGTGATAATAGGATACTGACAACAAAAGCTTTTCTCCGGTGGAATAGACCTTAACATTGTCGATTTTTCCTTCGTATACGTTTCCATCCTCGCGCTCTTTCAGGTCGAGGGTTCCGAGGTTTATAAAATAATTCCGATTTTTTTCCTTGAACCGGAAAACGCTCCACGATTCCATAGATCGTGAAATGACAAAAAGTCTGTCGTTTGAATCGACATAGAGACGTTCGATATGGGAGAACGGCGTATCGGGCGTGCCTTTCTGGCCGAGGGTATACTGCAATTCCCCGCCCTTACTGAACTTCAATATATACGAGGAGGAAACATCAATACTGTCGCTTCTGCTTTCCCTGTCCCTGTCCTTGCCTGCATCTCGTATCTGGGAAAACTTGTTCTGGATATAGACATTTTCATCATCATCCATGGTTATATGGCCTATGGTGCCGAAATTGAAGTTTTCAGCGGGGAAGTCCTTTGTTTTGACATTTTTTACCGAACCAATCATGAGTTCCACATCACCGTTCGGCTTTAGTATCTGGACCCGCCGCAGTTCATTATCGGCGACGCAGATCATGTTTTTGCTTACGCTGATCCCGATGGAGAGGTCTTCCAGGCCATATTCATCGGTCTTGATCACTACCTGGCCCGGTTTGGAGCCATTGAGTATAAAAGCATAGCGTTTGGCATTAAGCGTGGTGGATTTCCAGAAGCCGCAGTCTGTAAGGATAAACGGCAGCAACAGAAGCAAGGGAGCTATTCTTTTCATACAGCCTCATCGTTGGTTCATTATACGCCGGCTACGGGATCTTCCATGCGAATTTAACGCATGAAAAAACTATAATTCGGTGCCATTACGATTAGAATCAATGGCGTCATATTTTTCAAGATAATTTTACGCCGCTAATGGTAAAATGCACCCCTTTGTAATTAATCATTATAATCCGTTATGTTATTCGCCTTGACAAAAATAGCGCTTTTAAAAAATAGTATATAATCATATATAAAACCTGTCTGCAGGGGAACTCTTCGTATCACCTGTTGCGGGTCTGCGCGATGAGTGTACATCATTTTCTCTTGGATTCATATCGGACAATAACGCGCAATCATTTTACTACTACTACAAGGGGTGCACCATGGACTTTAAATTAACAGAAGAACAACAGATGCTCAAGGACACACTGCGTCAATTCGCAGAAAATGACCTGAAACCCAAGGCCGAACATTACGATCGGACCCATGAATTCCCGATGGAACACGTCAAGAAGCTCGGGGAAATGGGCGTCATGGGCATTGTATATCCTGAAAAATACAATGGCGCCGGAATGGACTATGTCAGCTACGCCATTGCAGTTGAGGAAGTATCACGGGGAGACGCTGCCACCGGGACCATCGTTTCAGCACATAACTCCCTCTGCCTTTCCCCCATATACTACTTTGCTTCCGAGGAGCTGAAACAGAAATATCTTACCAAGCTTACCACCGGCGAATACATCGGCTGCTTCGGCATCACCGAGCCGGAAGCAGGCTCTGACGCTGCCGGGACGAAAACGACCGCTGAACTGAAGAACGGCAAATGGGTCCTCAACGGCACGAAGAACTTCATCACCAACGGCGGACCCGCGCAGGTGGCAGTCGTCACGGCGGTTACCGACAAGGGCATCGGCCACAAGGGCCTCAGCTTCTTCCTCATCGAGAAAGGCACCCCCGGCTTCAGCGTCGGCAAGACTGAAGATAAACTGGGGATCTGCGCATCTTCCACCACGGAGCTTGTGTTCGACAACTGCCAGATCCCGGAGGGGAACATGGTCGGCAAGCGCGGCGAAGGCTTCAAGATAGCCATGCACACTCTTGACGGCGGCAGGGTCGGCATAGCCGCCCAGGCGGTCGGGATCGCCCAGGCTGCCATGGAAGCGGCTAGTCGTATACGCCAAGGAACGGAAACAATTCGGCAAGTCCATCGCGGACAACCAGGCGATACAGTGGATGATAGCCGACATGGCCACGGAAATCGAGGCCTCCCGCCTGCTGGTGCACCAGGCAGCCACCCTGATCGGCACCGGCGACCGCCAGCGTTATTCCAAGTATGCCGCCATGGCCAAACTCTTCGCCTCTGAAACATCACATCGGGTCACCCATAAGGCCCTGCAGATCTTCGGAGGTTACGGCTATGTCAAGGACTACCCGGCGGAACGTTTCTACCGTGACGCCCGTATCACCGAAATTTACGAAGGAACATCGGAAATTCAGCGGCTTGTCATAGCCAATAATGTAATTCGCGAATACTAGGAATCGGATTCAACAAGCTGCCCTGCTTCATCTCCGCAGGGCAGCTATCATTATAACGTTCCATCATCCCCATACTTCCACGGAGAGGTAATTCATGAAAACAAAAATTTCACAAATATTCGGCATCAAGTATCCCATCATTCTTTCGGGCATGAGCTGGATCAGCACGCCCGAGCTTGTTGCCGCCGTTGCCAATGCAGGCGGGCTGGGAATCCTGGCAACAGGCATTTTGAAGGCAGAGGAGACCCGGGAGTACATCCATCGCACAAGAAAGCTTACCAAGAACCCCTTCGCCGCCAACGTAACGCTCTACTTTCCCGGCTCTGACCGTAACGCCAGAGTCATCATTGAAGAAAAAGTCCCGGTCGTGAACTACGCCCTCGGAAAAGGAGACTGGATCTGCAAGGAAGTCCATGCCTACGGCGGCAAGGTGATAGCTACCGTGACTACCCTCAAGCATGCCCTGGCTGCTCAGAAGGACGGCGCCGACGCCCTCATCGTTACCGGCCATGAAGCTGCCGGTCACGGCGGTGCCGTCACGTCCCTGGTACTCATTCCCAGCATCGTCGACGCAGTCAAGATACCGGTCATCGCCGCCGGCGGTTTTGCCGACGGGCGCGGACTCGCGGCCGCCCTGCTCCTTGGCGCTGACGGCATTTCCATGGGCACCCGCTTCATGAACTCTGTGGAAAGCCCCGTTCACGCATCCCAGAAGGCCATAAGCAACGAATGCGACGTGTACAACACCGTTTACACCGACAAGGTAGATGGACTTCCGGCGCGGTTCATGAAATCAAAAGGCTCAACCCGGCTCATCAAGAAAAAGTTGAATCCCCTTACATCCCTCTTCATGTCACGGAAAATCGCCAAACTTCTGGGATTCCCCTGGCTCAAGCTGGCAATCGGCATTATGTTCATGGGTTTCACGAAATCGCTGCAGATGGCACGCATGGCCATCGGTTTCGAAGCTTTCAAGATCGGCACCATTGACGGCGACAACGAAAAGGGTGTACTACCCATAGGCCAGGTTACCGGTATCATTCATGATACCCCGACGGTGAAGCAGATCATCGAACGCATTGTAAAAGAAGCCAAAGAAGCCCAGAAGGTGCTGGCATCCAAGGTCTGATCATTCATCAACATCTGCCATTCAATTAATGAAAAGTTACATCTTTTTCACGATGTTGTTGGTTTTTCATTGAATGGCAGATTGTATATTTAACAAATTGTATTGACATTTATCCGGTTTTTTTGTACTTACATAGTATCATTCATGAAGAGGAGACTAGTATGGGTATACTCAAAGAAACCGGTGAAACCATTGTCAAATACGGTGAGATCATTGTCAACAAGACCGAGGAACTCGCGAAAATTGCCAAGCTGAACCTTGATATAAAAAGATTGAAAATTGACCAGGGTATTGTTGAAAAGGAGCTGGGCAGATATGCCATATCCCGCATAGATGAAGGTGCCGCCACGATTGACTGTGCCGATCCGAAAGTGAAAGAAATGCATGAAAAGGTTGTTGCCTTGAAGAAAAAGATAGAAGAAAAAAAATCAGATATAGAAAAAGTAAAAATGGAAGCAAAAGAACCGAAGACCGATAAAAAGCCTGATGGCGGCTCACAGTAGCCATATTCATGCCCGTTACCTCGAAAAAAATAGTAGCCTACATCAATGCCCGCAGCGGCGAGTTCTCCAGGAAAGAACTTGTCAATGACCTGATCAGTCATAGAGCTGACGGGCAAAAGAAAAAATCCGGTAAAAAATCAAAACCAACTGCTCCCGGCAGGGAACTGTCTGTAATTGATGAAACCCTCAACGAACTGGTTGCCGTCGGACTGGTCCGCAAAAAAAGAAAAAGCTACATTAAAGTACACAACTTTGCTATAGAAGGAAAGATCCGCATCAATTCAAAAGGCGACGGATTGCTCCATGCCCTCGAAAATGATATCACCATAAAGAAGGACGATACCGTCGGCGCCCATTTCAACGACCTGGTTGCAGTAAAGATAACTGACATAAAACAGGGCATTATCATCGGGGCCGTGGAAAAAATCATTCACCGGGAGAAACACGCTTATTTCGCCAGGGTGGTGAATACGACGCGCGACGTCTGTTATCTACAACCTCATGGACGTTCCCGGCACTCGTGAAGTCAGCGCCGTAAAGCCTTCCAGCAACTTCAGCAAGGGGGATATGGCCCTCATACAACTCGAAGAAGGAGTGCACAACAAACGCGAGAAATGCAGTATAATCAAGACCTTCTCCCCGGATGATGAAAGTTACGACTTCGAACGCATCAAGGTCAAGCATTCGTTGCCGGGTCCGCACAAGGATTACCACGAACTGAGGGATATGCGGGCCCTGAGACCAGATACCGGGTCGAGAAAAGATTACACCGGACTCTTTACGGTGACTATCGACGGTGCCGACGCCAAGGATTTTGATGACGCCATATCGATCGAGCAAAAAGGCGACGGTTACACGCTCTACGTGCATATCGCCGATGTCTCGTCATATGTCCATAAAAACTCAGACCTTGACCGCGAGGCGTTGAAGCGGGGCACCAGCTACTACCTCGGCAACAATGTCATCCCGATGCTGCCCGAGGCCCTCTCCAACGACCTCTGCTCCCTCAGGGAAGGGATCGACCGCCTCACCATGTCCGTGGAAATGGACATTGATCGAAACGGCGCCGTGCGCAACCACCGCTTTTCCCGCGGGCTGATCCGGGTAGACCGCCGGCTCACCTACACCGGCGCCGACGAGATACTGTCAACCGGTGAAGGAAACCGCCTGAAAGATATGCTGCGGGTCTTGTATGATTGCGCCATGTTGCTGCACCGCCGGCGTGTCAGCCAGGGCAGCCTTGAGCTTAACCTGACCGATCAATCGCTGGTCTATGAAAACAATGTCGTTACTGATATACAGTATGTCGAGCGACTTAAAAGCCACCTGATGGTGGAAGAATGCATGCTCTGCGCCAATGTTTCTGTCTCGCGGGTCATACGCGAAAGCGGCATCCCGTCGCTCTACCGGAATCATGAAACGGTCGCCCCCGATGCGCTGGTGTCCCTCAAGGAGTTTTTGCGGCAGCTCGGCATACCCTTCAAGATAGCCGGCAATATCGCGGCAAACTTCCAGAAGGTACTTTCCCAGGTATCAGGCTCCGACATAGAGCACGTGGTGAACATGGTGATCCTCAAATCGATGATGCAGGCGTATTACGGCGCCTATCCCGAGGGCCATTTCGGCCTCGGCTTTAAGGATTACACGCATTTTACGTCACCCATCCGCCGTTACCCTGACCTCGTTGTGCACCGCTGCCTGAAAAGCATCATTGACAAGGCCGCCCCGCCCTATGCCGCGGACGAAATAATTGAAATCGGCGACCGCAGCTCCGAGCTGGAACGGGTTGCCCAGTCCGCCGAGCGGGATTTCCGGAAGATGAAGACGTGCCGCCTCATGATGGACAGCGTGGGGAAAAATTTCACAGGTATCATAAACGGGGTGAGCCGGTACGGCTTCTACGTGACCCTGACGGAAACGCCGATAGACGGCATGGTCCCCATATGGTCACTCACGGATGATTTCTACCTTGTTCAAGAAGATGATTATACCATAATAGGCAGGCGGCACGGAAGACGTTTCAGGATGGGCGATCGTGTAAAAGTAAAACTCACGAGCGTAGAGCTCGACCGCATGATAATCGACTTTGAAGTGCTGTGACCATGGGCGCCCGATTTGCCATACACCACCATACCGATTCGCCCGCGTATTACGATATCATGATCGACCGCGGCGATTCAGTGTCAATCTTCCGGATCGAGCAATTTGACATGCTGGCCCTCCTTGACGGCACAGAGGTAAAGGCCGAAAGCATCGATGGCTCCGTTGATGGGCAGGTTCCCCTCGATGAACCGGTCGACTGCGGACGCGGAGCAGTACGCCTTTTTGAGTCAGGATCCTGTTCCATCGAGCGGTGGAGCTCCCCGGTATACATACTTCAGATTGCCGGCCGCCAGTTCTACGGTACGCTTCACGTCCTCAAAGTTGAGGAAGGTTACAGCCTGCGCTATGTCCGCAGCAGGGCAAAAAAGCCGTCACCGAGATAGCTCTAATATCGCTTCCGGTACTCTCTTGAAAAAAAATTGTTGAATCCATAGACGCCGGTGGTAAAAAGGACACGAAGAGGTGCTCCATGAAACTTATCCCCAGAAAATCTGCTGTTTCCTTTGCAACAAGCGATACGGTCCTCATGTTCATCGGAGAAAGAGATGGAGCTAAAAGCGCCATAAGGCTGCCAGATCGTTTTTCCTATATTGCAAAAACCATAGACCTTTCCTTCTTTAAGGGAAAGCAGGGGGAAACCATTTTCATTCCCTTTACGGATAAGCCGAATATCATCCTCTGCGGTATCGGCAAGGATAAGGATTGCGATCCAGAGGCATTGCGCCGGTGCGCCGCCGCTGCCGCGGCCCTGTGCCGCGACAAATCAATTGATCACGTTCATGTCCTGGTACCGGAGATGAAGTCAATTTCCGGTATCATCGTGCTTTCAGCGATCTCGGAAGGCCTGTATCTTGGAAATTACAGTTTTGACCGTTACAAGACAAAGAAGAACGACAATGGGAAGCCCCTTGTATCGGGCGCTGTATTATACAGCAACGTCGACGCTGCCGCGGCCGTCCTGAAGAGAGCCTCTATTGTTTCAAAAAACACCCTCCTCTGCCGTGACCTCATCAACGAGATAAGCGAAAAATCCGATTCCCGCGGAATAGCCCGGGAGGCCATGACGCTGGCCAAAATGACCGGCGTCACCTGCACGGTGTTTGACAAGAAAGCGATTGAGAAACTTAAGATGGGACTTATCCTCGCGGTAAACAAGGGGAGCACGAAGCCTCCGCACCTGGTGGTGCTGAAATACCACGGCAATCCCCGGAGCAAGAAATTCTTCGCCGTCATCGGCAAGGGCATAACTTTTGATTCCGGCGGGATGAACCTGAAACCATCCGGACATATCGAAGACATGCGGACCGACATGGCGGGTGCAGCAGCTGCCCTCTACACGCTGAAATCGGTCGCCGAGTTGAAACTGAAAAAAAATGTTTATGCCGTGCTGCCCCTGACGGACAATATGCTTTCCAATGACTCGTACCGGCCGGGCGATGTCTTTACCGCCTACAACGGGACCACGGTTGAAATCGGCAATACCGATGCCGAAGGTCGACTTATCCTCGCAGATGCCATCGCCTATACTGAAAAAACCCTCAAGCCGGCCTGCATCGTGGACATCGCCACCCTTACCGGCGCGTGCCTTGTCACCTTCGGTGAGATAATAGCCGGATACGTAACGAACAACGACCCTCTGGGCATTCTGCTTGAAAAAGCCGGGGAAGCCACGGGCGAATTGATCTGGAAACTTCCTCTCTACAAGGATTACGAGGAGAACCTGAAATCCGATATTGCGGACTTGTGCAACATTTCTTCTGAAAAAAACGCGGGGACCATCATGGGCGGGATCTTTTTAAAAAATTTTGTTACTTCGTCCCAATGGGCGCATATCGATATCGCGGGAACGGCCAGGTCATCCAAGCCGCGGGGATACCGCCCCAAGAACGCCACCGGTTTCGGCGTACGTCTTCTTGTCGAAGCCATCAGCGAGTGGAAGGATTAAATCAGTCTACTTCTTCTCCGGATCTTTACTTTTTTCTGATTTTTTTAACTTTTCAGACTGCATTTTTGCTTCTTCTTCTTTCTGTTCCGCTTTTTTCTTCTTTTCCTGTTCTTTCTTTTCTGCTTCCTTCTTCTTCTCCAGATACTTTATTTGTTCCTTCTCCCTCTTCTCTCGGTCTTTCTGCTTGATCTTATCCGCCGGATACATCGGCTGAAAGGAATTTGCTGCAGCTTTATCAAGCCAGCCACCGGCCAAAGCCTTGTAAATATGGACTATGCTGCCGAGGAGCTGCCCGTGGGTCTGGGCGTGATCCAGTTCGGCGCTGAAGAGGGCGCGCTCCGAGTCAAGAACCTCTATATAGCTTGAAATCCCTTCATTAAATCGCATTCGCGAGAGCCGCGCATAGGTACCGAGAGATTTGATCCGATTGACTTCCATATTAAATTGTTCAAAGGTCCTGGTCCTGTCCACCAGGGCGTCTTCCGTGTCCTGGAACGCCGTCTGTACGGTTTTCACATAGTTATAGAGTGACTGCCTCTGAACCGCCTCCGATGCTTTTACCTGGTTATAAATTTCACCTGCACGGAATATCGGCTGCAGGAGGTTCCCGCCGATATTGAATATAATTGAAGCAGGGTTGAAGAGGGTCGAGAAGTCGCTGCTTGCTGTTCCGAAAGCGCCGGTAAGGGATATCGATGGGAAATACTGCGACTTGGCAACGCCGATGCGCGCGTTGGCCGCAATCAGCTGTTCCTCCGCCTGACGTATGTCCGGCCGCCGCTCCAGCAGGGTTGAAGGTATGCCTTCGGGAACATCCGGTATTTTCAATGTCAGCAGCGTGGCTCCCCGTTTGATGGCCCCCGGGTTCTTACCCAGGAGTACGCTCAGGGCGTGTTCTGTCTGGGAAATATTTTTTTCAATCAGCGGAATTCTTGACATCGCGTACCAGTACTCTGTTTCAAGCTGGCTCAGGGTGAGGTCGGATATATCACCCTTGGCGCGCCGCAGCTTGAAAAGATCAAGAGATTTCCCGTGGCTGTCCGCGGTCTCCTTCGCGATAACGAGCTGCCGATCAAGAGTGAGGAGCTGGATATACGATCCGGCTATCTGTGACGTGATCAGGAGCACCATCTCGCGCCTTGCCTCGTCTGCGGTAAGAAGGTCCGCCCGTGCCGCCTCATTGGCCCTCCGTATCTTCCCCCATATATCTATCTCCCAGCTGGTTGACACGCCGATGGAGTAACTTGGATGCTCGGCCCATTTGCCGTCCCTTGTCCTATAGGTTGCGCTCCTTCCATAGGAAGCGCTGGCAGTCCCCCCGAACTTGGGGAAATAATCTGATTTTGCCACTCCATACGCTCCCATGTACTCGTCAACCCGCGCAGCGGCAATCCGTATGTCATTATTGTTCTTCAGGGCAGTCGTGATCAGTTCAGTCAGCACGGGATCCCCGAAAAGCTCCCACCATGCCGTGTCAGCCATATCCTTTGATTCCTTGTCCATGGTGGTCGTGAGTATCTCACCATGTATCCATTGCTGGGGGACATCAACCGAAGGACGATGGTAATTGGGGCCGACAGAACAACCTGCGGCAAAAACCAGAATCATTAATAGAAAAATAAAATTTCGCATCACGATCCTCTCTTCCTGGTTTTCTTTTCGGGGCAACGGTTCAGTATCTTCTGGATATATCAGTTCCGTCGTTTTCGATTTTGATCGAGTAAGATATTTTTCCACCATAACATAAAGAGTTGGAATAATAAAAATAGCCAGAGAGGTGGCCACCAGCAGGCCCGTAAAAACCGCGAGGCCCATCACCTTCCGCGCCTCGGCACCGGCGCCGGAGGCGCGCACCAGGGGAAAGACGCCAAGTATGAAAGCAAAGGAAGTCATCAGGATCGGCCGGAGACGCAGCTTGGCCGCGGACAGTGCCGCCTCTACGACGGGAGCACCCTCCTCTTTCCTGGATTTGGCGAACTCAACGATGAGGATGGCATTCTTGGCCGAGAGCCCGATGAGTGTGATAAAGCCTATCTGCGCAAAGACATTATTAACGTAAAAGGGGCTGATGAACCGTGCCAGGAAAATACCCAGCATGGCCCCGAGGAGGGCGAAGGGTGTACCCAGGAGAACGCTGAGCGGCAGAGACCAGCTTTCATACTGTGCCGCAAGGATCAGGAACACGAAGAGAAGAGCGAAAACGAATATGATAGCGCCGGCGCCAGCCGCCTTGATCTCCTGGTAAGACATATTGGTCCAGTCATATCCCCACCCCTGGGGAAGAACCTGGGCCGCGGTTTCCTTCAGCGCATCCAGTGCCTGGGTGGAGCTGTACCCTGTGGCTGGAACGCCGGTAATTTCCGCTGAACGATAGAGATTGAACCGGTTGGTGAAATCAGGTCCCGAAGTCTTCCTCATGGTAACCAGCGTGTTGAGAGGCACCATGTCGCCATTTTTGCTGCGGAGATAGTAATCATTGAGATCCCTTACTTCATCACGGTACTCCCCCTCGGCAGAAATAAAAACCTTGTAAACCCGTCCGAATTTATTGAAATCATTGATATAGGCGGAACCCAGCAGTGCCCCCAGGGTATTATTTACGTCTGAAATGCTGACCCCGAGCTTCATCGCCTTGTCCATGTTTATGTCGGCAAAAACCTGGGGCACCGAGGAGCGGTAAAAGGTCGCAATCCTGCCGATCTCCGGGCGCTTCTTCGCCGCGGCTATGAATCTCTGCGCCTGTTCCTCGAGGTCCTGAGGTGTGTTGCCGCTCTTATCCTGAAGAACAAATGAGAAACCTGCTCCTGAACCGAGACCCTGGATTGCGGGGGGACCATAGGCGTACACCTGCGCCTCGGGGATTTTTTCTATGAATTCCTTGTTCATGAGCAGGATAAGCAGAAAGGACCAATCCCGAATTGATTTACGTTCCTCCCATGGCTTCAGTGAAACGAAAAACGTTGCGGCATTGGGCTGAGTGACGTTGGTCATCATGCTGTAACCGGTGATGGTGGTATAATTGTCTATTGCCTTCACTTTCGAAAGTATCTTTTCAATCTTTCTGCACATGGCATCCGTGCGCTGAATGGAGCTTGCGTCAGGCAGCTGTGCCGTGATCATGAAATAGCCGTTGTCCTCTTCAGGCACGAATCCTGTCGGGACCGACCTTGAAGAGTATCCCGACGCATGCCAGCACCACGGCTATAAAAATCATGGTGCGTCCGATCTTTCTCATGAGTATCGATGTAAAGGATAGATAGCGGCCGGTGAAGGCTTCAAATTTCCTGTTGAACACCCTGTAAAACGGGTCCAGCGGGGATTTCTTTCCCATGCGAGGTCGCAGAAGCAGGCTGACAGCGCCGGCGACAGGGTCAGGGCGTTGAAAGCTGAAAATAGTACCGATATGGCGATGGTGATGGCGAACTGCTGGTACAGCCTTCCGGTTATGCCTCCCATGAAGGCCACCGGCACGAATACCGCGGCGAGACTCAGGGCTATGGCGACTACTGGACCGGAAACCTCCTCCATGGCCTTCAGGGTCGCATCACGGGGAGGAAGGCCCTGTTCGATGTGATGCATGACAGCCTCAACCACAACAATGGCGTCATCGACAACGATGCCGATGGCAAGCACCATTCCCAGGAGCGAAAGAGTATTTATTGAAAAACCGAGAATCGGAAAGACTATGAAGGTGGCTATGAGTGATACAGGCACCGTGATGAGCGGTATCAGCGTGGCTCGCCAGTTTTGCAGAAAGATAAATACGACGATTATCACGAGGGCTACCGCCTCAAAGAGTGTCTTGACAATTTCCTTGATGCCTTCGCTTACCGGCAGTGTTGTATCAAGGGAAATTTCATACGTCAGACCTGGAGGAAAGTTTTTTGACAGCTCGGAAACCGTTTTTTTTACGTTATTTGCGACTTCCAGTGCGTTGGATCCCGGCTGCTGGTACACCGCTATGATGGCAGCAGGCTTGCCATTGTTGCGTCCGAATGAATTGTAAAATAACGTTCCCAGTTCGACCCGGGCGACATCACCCAGGTGCGTCTGTGAGCCGTCGGCGTTGGTTCGGATGACAATCTTTTTGAACTCTTCTTCATTCAGGAGGCGGCCCCTGGTCCGCACCGTATAGGTGAAATCGGTCCCTGGCGGAGACGGCGGCGCCCCGATCTGCCCTGCGGGAGCTATGACGTTCTGTTCCTGTATAGCCCGTATGATGTCCGTGACCATGAGGTGCAGTTTGGCGAGCAGGTCAGGCTTGACCCATATCCGCATTGAATAATCGCTCCCGCCGAATAGCCTGACGTCGCCGACACCCTTGATCCGGCTGAGAAGATCATTGATATTGATGGCAGCGTAGTTGCTCAGGAAACTGCTGTTGTAATTTCCCTTCGGCGACTTGAGCGTCACCAGGAGAAGCGGCATGACCAGGCTTTTCTTGACGGTAACCCCGTAATTCTTGACCGACTGCGGCAATGACGCCTGTGCCTGGGACACCCTGTTCTGGGTGAGCACATTGGACATGTCAAGGTTTGATCCGACTTCGAAGGATATCTGCAGCGTCAGGTTCCCGTCATTGGCGTTGATGGACTTCATGTAGATCATGTTTTCCACGCCGTTTATCTGCTGTTCCATCGGCGTGGCCACCGACTGCTCGATGTCCATGGCAGAGGCCCCGGTGTAGGTGGTTGTGACATTGATCATCGGCGGCACGATATCGGGATACTGAGAAATGGGGAGGCCTTTCATAATTATAAGGCCTATCATGACCAGCAGTATCGACAGGACAATCGCGACGATGGGGCGATTGACAAAAAAACGGGCCATCGATCAGCGTACTCCCTCGCCGGTTTTCTCGCTTGCCGGCATTTCAGCCACTTTCGGTTTTACCACCGTGTCCTGCTTCACCTTCTGAATACCTTCCATGATAACCATTTCCCCGGGTTTCACTCCATCCTCTGATGGCGGTCATCTGGCCGTACTGGGGACCAATCTTAACATTTCGCATTTCGACCTTGTTTTCCTTGCCCATCACATACACCAGGTACCTGCCCTGCATCTCGACAAGGGAACGCGAAGGCACAACAACGGCGTTCTTGATGGTCGCAACAACAACCCGTATCTTGGCGAACTGCCCCGGTCTCAGGATATGATCCGGGTTTGCAAAAACCGCTTCGAATTTCAGGCTCCCCGTTGCCGGATCGATGGTGCGGTCGGCGAAGCTGACTTTGCCTTTATGTGGATACAATGATCCATCAGAAAGGATCATTTCAATATCACGTTTGACTTTTTCGCCTGTCTTCTTTTTGTTTATCACTTCACGCACAAGATACAGGTACTCCTGCTCTGTTATTGAAAAACGGACACGGATTGTATCGATGCTCGAAACTGTATTCAGTATGATGGCATTGGGAGGACCCCCGACATAATCACCCACCTTGGCGGCCGATATGCCGATCAGTCCGGTGATTGGGGAATACACCTTCGTATATCCAAGATTTACCCGCGCAAGTGCCAGGGACGCGGCTGCCGTATCTACTTCTCCCTTGCGTGCGCCGTACGTCGCCAGCGCCTGGTCAAGCTCCCGCTGGCTCACCGCACCGGCCTGGGCAAGGGGCGTGTAACGCTTCACATCCGCATCTGCCTGCACCAGGAGGGTTTTTGCCTTGGCAAGATTTCCCTTTGCTTCGAGCACCTGCTGTTCCATCTCCGTGGAGTCGATAGTATATAGCAGCATCCCCTTCTTAACCTCGGAGCCTTCCTTGAAAAACATGCCCGTAAGCCAGCCTTTCACCCTCGCCCTGACTTCAATATCCTCGAACCCGTAGGTCTGTCCCACCCACTCCTTCGTGACCGGAACGTCTTTATTGGTTATCTTGACAATAATTACTTCCGGAGGGCCGAGTTCCGGCATCTTTTTCTTGCATCCGGTCACCATTATGACCGCCAGGATCATCATGATCCCTATCATTCGAAATGGCATTGATTGTTGTTTTTCCATAATAATGTTTCCTTTTGTAGGAAAATGTCTTATCAAAATCAGGTTCCAGAATAGAACCTTTGACACAGGTCTCCCGATCCATACCGTCAATTGAATTAATCTTTAGCTCTTGTGCTTTTGCCTTTCTTTTTTTTATCTGAATATTCCATCTGTTCTTCTGCTTTATTTTCAGCAGGCTCCGGCAACGGTGCCGGCTTGGATTTAACAAGGTATTTCTCCACCATGACGAAGAGGGTGGGCACCATGAATATGGCCAGCGACGTCGCCACCAGGAGGCCGGAGAACACCGCCAGCCCCATGACCTTGCGGGCCTCGGCGCCAGCGCCGGCTGCCCGTACAAGGGGGAACACCCCGAGGATGAAGGCAAAGGATGTCATCAGGATCGGCCTGAGGCGAAGCTTCGCAGCCGAAAGTGCCGCCTCCATAACGGGAGCTCCCTCCTCTTTTTTTGACTTTGCAAATTCCACAATGAGGATGGCATTCTTTGCGGACAGTCCGATAAGGGTTATAAAACCGATCTGGGCAAAAATATTGTTCACATAACTGGTGCTGATCATTTTTGCCAGGAACAGACCGAGCATGGCTCCAAAAATCGCAAACGGAGTACCCAGGAGAACGCTCAGCGGCAGTGACCAGCTTTCATACTGCGCGGCCAGGATCAGGAACACGAATACAAGGGCAAATATGAATATGACGGCTCCGGTTCCTGCGGCCTTGACCTCCTGGTATGACAGGTTCGTCCATGTATAACCCCACCCCTGAGGAAGAATCCGGTTAGCAGTTTCTTCAAGGGCTGTGATAGCCTGGGCCGAACTGTATCCCGGAGCGGGCGTGCCGGTCAGTTCCGATGAACGGTAGAGGTTGAACCGGTTTGTGAAATCGGGCCCGATAGATTTCTTCATTGATGCCAGCGTGGCAAGCGTGATCATGTCCCCTTTCTTGCTGCGCACAAAGAAATTATCGAGAGTCATCCTGTCATCGCGGTACTCGCCCTCGGCATAGATGTAGACCTTATAAACGCGGCCGAACCTGTTGAAGTCATTGATATAGCTTGACCCGAGGAGCGATCCCAGGGTGGTGTTCACCTCGGAAACGTCGACTCCCAGTTTCATTACCTTGTCATTGTCTATATCGGCGTTGAACTGCGGGACCGAGGCCCGGTAAAACGTTGAAATCCTGCCGATTTCAGGCCTCTTCCTTGCGGCTGCAATAAAACGCGTTGTCTGCTCCTCCAGATTCTGCGGAGAATTTCCGCTCTTGTCCTGGAGTATCATTGAAAAACCAGAGCCTGCGCCAAGTCCCTGGATTGCAGGAGGTCCATAGGCATATGCCGTGGCCTCCGGCACTTCCCCGGCGAATTTCTTATTCAGGGCCTCAATAATTTCAAAAACATGTTCGCCTTTCTTCTTCCGTTCATCCCATGGCTTGAGCGATATGAAGAACGCGGCAACATCAGGGCTCGTGACCTGTGTGAGCATATCACTGTACCCGGAGATGGTTATATAGTTATCAATGCTTTTTTCTCCGTTAAGAATCTTTTCGATCTTTTTACATACTGCGTCCGTTCTCTGGAGAGAACTCGCGTTGGGAAGCTGTACGGAGATCATGAAATATCCGTTGTCCTCTTCCGGCACGAACCCCGTAGGAACCACTGCAAAAAGAAGGGCAACACACCCTGCGATCACCCCGATAAAAATCATGCTGCGGCCGATTTTCCTCATGACGATGGAGGCAAAGGATAGATAGCGTCCCGTAAAGGCTTCGAATTTCTTGTTAAACACCCTGTAAAACCGGTCAAGCGGCGACAGTTTCCCGCTGCGCGGCTTGAGGAGGAGCGCCGACAGCGCCGGCGACAGGGTCAGGGCGTTGAAGGCCGAAAAGAGCACCGATATGGCGATGGTAATGGCGAACTGCTGGTACAACCTGCCGGTAATGCCCCCCATGAAAGCCACCGGCACAAAGACAGCGGCCAGGCTCAGGGCGATGGCTACAACCGGGCCTGAAACTTCCTCCATAGCCTTCAGGGTCGCATCATGGGGCGACAGGCCCTGTTCGATGTGATGCATGACCGCCTCCACAACAACAATGGCGTCATCCACGACAATGCCGATAGCCAGCACCATGCCCAGGAGCGAAAGCGTATTTATTGAAAATCCTAATAATGGAAAGACCATGAACGTGGCAATGAGCGAAACCGGTACCGTTATGAGCGGTATCAGCGTTGCGCGCCAGTTCTGCAGGAAAACAAAAACTACGATAATAACGAGTGCTATCGCCTCGAAGAGAGTTATGACTATCTCTTTGATCCCCTCGCTGACCGGGCGGGTGGTATCGAGGGATATTTCATGTATCAGCCCCGGGGGAAAATTCTTCGAAAGTTCGATCATTGTTTCATTGACCTTCTGCGCTACTTCCAGCGCATTAGACCCCGGCTGCTGGTATACGCCTATAACCGCCGCAGGTTTCCCGTTGTTCCTCCCGATGGCGTTGTAGTAAATAGTCCCGAGCTCTACCCTCGCCACGTCACCAAGGTGCGTCTGCGAGCCGTCTTCATTGGTACGGAGGATGATTCTCCTGAAATCCTCTTCGCTGATGAGGCGCCCTCGTGTCCGCACCGTGTAGGTGAATTCAGTCCCCAGAGGTGCCGGCGGCGCCCCGATCTGCCCGGCGGGCGAAATGACGTTCTGCTCCTGTACCGCCTTTATTATGTCTGACACAGTGATCTTAAGGCGGGAAAGCATGTCCGGCTTGACCCAGATCCGCATGGCATAGTCGCTTCCGCCGTACAGCTTTACGTCCCCGACGCCCCTGATGCGGCTGAGATTGTCATTGATGTTGATTACCGCGTAATTGCTGAGGAAATTGTTGTCGAAGGTCCCCTTGGGTGATTTCAGGGTTATGAACAGAAGAGGAAAGACCAGTGACTTTTTAACAGTAAGACCGTAATCCTTGACTGCCGTCGGAAGAGACGCCATGGCCTGGGACACCCGGTTCTGCGTGAGAACGTTGGACATGTCCAGGTTGGAGCCGACTTCAAACGAGATCTGAAGCGTCAGGGTCCCGTCATTGGCATTGATGGATTTCATGTAGATCATGTTTTCAACGCCGTTTATCTGCTGTTCCAGAGGCGTTGCCACCGACTGCTCGATGTCCATGGCAGACGCCCCGGTGTAGGTGGTTGTAACGTTAATCATCGGCGGCACGATATCGGGGTACTGGGATATGGGAAGGCCGCGCATAACGATCAGCCCGACCATGACCAGCAGGATCGAAATGACGATTGCCACGATGGGGCGGTTTACGAAAAATCGTGCCATCTATCAAAGGCCTCCCGGTTCATTATTACGCTATAAAACATACAATAAATTGTATCAGCATATCAATCCAAGATAATACAGTCAATTAAAAAAGCTACGGACTATACGGGGATCTCATTTATGTTGTTATGCTGCATTGCTCTCACTGGATAATCCACACTTAACATTGCAGGGATGATAATAATGATATATTTATGCAATCTCCGGAGCCGGCAAGATTTTATTGGCTTGACATAAGCATTCAATTTTGCTTTTTGTAATCAAGTTAATAGTGATAATGCAAGATGCCATACAGCATAAAAGAAATAATTGATATAGCAGTTGGAATCGAAGTAGCCGGATACGACTTTTACACCCGATGCGCTGATAAATTCAGGGACCCGGCGATCAGCGATGTCTTCAATTTTCTCGCCCGCGAAGAACAGGAACATAAGAAACTATTTCAATCCCTGGGCGGCGCGGATAAACCGGAAGGCCTCTTCCCTGAAGAATATTTCTCCTATCTCAAGGCCATAGGAGGAGGCAGGATATTCGAAAAGCAGGACCTGACCATGGACCAGATTATATCCGGCATTGCCGCGCCCACGGATGCCGTCAGGCACGCATTCGGAACTGAAAAGGAATCTATCCTTTTTTACGACGAAATGAAAACCCTCTTTGTCAAGGATATGCAAACGACTTCTCTTCTGGACAGGATCATCGGGGAAGAACGAAAACATGTCGCAACGCTCCTTGACCTTCTTGAAAAAATCAGGCTGACCTCATAATAGTCCGCGCCCCGCATTCACTTCTTCGCCAGTTGATACTCATTATGTGCCGATTCCGGATATTTAACATTGTCGAAACATCGATCTTCCTAAATTGATGGCTGATAATGCTGTCCAGCATTATATTAACACCATGAAGGAGAGACGATATTTCATGCCAGGATTAAACTAATACTGCACATGAATCTTGGCTGTTTCCTTCATGCATTACGGGATGGTGTAACTGGTAGCACACTGGGCTTTGGACTCAGCAGTGGAGGTTCGAATCCTTCTTCCGTAGAATTACAACCGCTCCGTGCGGGAGCATAATTCCATTTTTACTTGAATATATCGCCAGTTTCCATGTACCAGAGTACAAAATCCAGGTGAGCAAGAGGGATTCCTGTTTTTAAAGCGAACTTCTTAAGCTTGTTTTCCATTTCACAGTACAGTAGGGGGGATATGGATGCCGGGATCTTGTCAATGAGACCCAGGGAATGCATGCTCCGAAGGATGTGACGGTCCAGTATCGCGATCGATTCTCCGAGACCTATGTTCCGCAGATAATGGCTGGCTTCCTTGTACCCAAGCCCCTTGACATTCCCGGCAATCCACTCCCTCGATTTCACGATATCCTTGAAACTGCCCAGGATTTTTCTCAGAGACACCCCCTGCTCCATGAATAGATTCCGAGCCTCGAGGATGTAATTTGTTTTGTTATTCTTGAAACGCACAATGTTCAGCTCCCGGCATATCGGCTCAAAACCGCCGGTGAAAAGACACTCTTTTCGCACCAGGGCCTCCACCGCCTGCCAGCACCTCCTTGCGCCGGACTGCGGCGTGAGCAAGCAGAAGACAAGTTCGATGAACAGGGTCGTATCGTCACCCTTGTCCCATATCGTCTTGAATTCACCAAGGCGCTCTTCTATACGGCTGACTATTTCCCTGTGCACCGCCCGCACTGCATCAATTCTTTTTTTTAACTGTACTGTTGACATGTTTCTTTTCTTGGGATATACTGGACTTGTCGAATAATTTCATATTATTTCACGTATGTCTCCGAGCCGGCGGCGGCATCGTGAATAAATAATTGATTTTTGAATTTACCAAAAAGTCTGCTATGTTTTTATCACTATAATTTATTATTATATTTGAGGCAACAACAATGGCTCAGAAAAAACTTTCACCCGGATCCACTGCTCCCGATTTCACGCTCCCGGATCAGGACGGGACCCTGCGTTCCCTTGATGATTTCAGCGGTTCCTGGCTAGTGCTCTATTTTTATCCGAAAGACAACACTTCCGGCTGTACTCTGGAAGCTGTCGATTTCACGACACGGGCCGGCGATTTCAAAAAACTCAATGCAGCAGTTGCGGGGATAAGCCCCGATTCGCACGCCAGTCACCGGAAATTCATCGACAAGCACGGCCTTGGTATAACGCTATTGAGCGATAGTGATCGAAAAGTGCTGAAACAGTACGGCGTCTGGCAGATAAAAAAACTCTACGGCAAGGAATCTTACGGCGTTGTCCGCTCAACCTTTCTCATAGACCCGGAAGGCACGATTCGCCACGTATGGGAAAAAGTTAAAGTCAAGGGACACGTCGAAGAAGTCCTGGACAGCCTAAAGAAATTATCCTGACCTGCGCTGTAACACGGTATCCGCCGGTTTGTGCATCCAGCCAGAAACGTTCTGTTAATTGTTTATCACAATTTTTTTATCCGAAGCCATCAGCACTACCGGAATTCTGATTTTACCGCTCCCGACGACGGCATCAACCAGTTCCTGGGGGGCAAGTCGGTACAATAGCTTTACTTCGACGGTGACCTTCTCATTTTTTAACTTGGGCAACTGGAATGTTTCCCGTGCGCTTTTCAGCGGCTCGATCCTTTTATCCTTCAGGACTTCTCTTGCCCTGGCGACGTTCATGACCTGCTTCCCCTTCCCGTCTCCAAATACCGTGTTATAGAGGATTGTTCCCTTTTCCAGGCGACCCTTGACGTCCAGGCCGCCGCTCCGATAGAGAACATTCCCTTTAGGACCTGATATCGTCACCTCAAGCCACATCTGCCGCACATGGGTCAATCCGGTCGGCAGGCTGTGCCCGGCCCCGCTGTTAGTTACGGTAACAAGCAGTTTCCCGCCTTGAATTTTGTCTCCGATGGCGACTGTTGCGGCATTCTTAAGACGCTCCTCCGCCATGGATATCTGGTCCATGTTGCCGAATTGTCCCGGGACCAGCGTGTTGGTTCCGGTGAAATAATGTGTATATATATGTTTACGCTTCGGCGACCCTTCGGATGAAGAACCGGGATTGTCCGGCCTTTCCGTCGAACCGGTGGCGGGAATGCCGGGACGCTGTCTCATGTGACAATCCTGGCAGGGAATTCCCTGTTCCGCATAGGGCCCTTTCTTCCATTCTTCATAGGGTGATTCAAGCCTGGTGCCGAAAACGACATGCCGCACATCATGGCACACACCGCACACTTCCGCTTTTGTATGGAATTTAGAATAGGCTGCAGTATGAAATTCTGGTTTTGCATCAGCACGGGGACCCCGCTTGGTCCCGGGATTATCTTCACCGTTACCGGGATCAAGTTTGATATCTGCGTTATATATTTTTCCTGCCCCGGTGGCGGAGTGGCAGAAATCGCACTGAACGCCCTTCGCCGCCAGTTCCGGTATTTTTTTCAGGTGATCCGAGGTTTTGACGGGCATGCCGGTAAAGAAACCCACCGGCGTGTGGCATATAACGCAATGTTCCGCCTCTTTCAGTTCATCCTTGTCTGTAAGACCCTTCAGGTCATGGAGTGCTACTTCCTTATAGAGCGGGTCCACATGGGAGAGGCTGTGCATGGAGCCTTTCCATTGTTTATATATTGCCTCGTGGCAGCCTCCGCAGGTTTCCGGCGAGACAAAGCGCGAAAGTTCGTAGTGCTGAATCTTTGAGCAGGAAATCATCACCAAAGCTGCCGTCATGACTGCTAATGAGCCTTTTAATACATTCAGTCCCATGATGTAACCTCAATAAGATATGATGCCGTTTTTCGAATTGTATTAATACAATCATTTTGTGAGGAACGGATTTATTTTCAACCATTTTTTTACCATCGCGCCGAAGAGATCCTGTGAATTTCATGTATTTATAACACATTTGTACTCATTATATTTTCAGCGTGCAATGTAACATAAAACTTTTGTTGACAAAAAGTGACTCCCCGATACTGTACTGGCGTAAACACCCCTTGACGGGTAGCAGTTGTTGCGGAATTGGATCATAACACTATTACAATTTTATACTCTTAATGGAGCAGATACATGAAGGCAGTCAAGATACGCGATAACATATACTGGGTTGGAGGCATAGACTGGGATCTGCGCAACTTCCACGGATATCTGACGCAGCGTGGATCAACATATAACGCCTACCTTGTAATTGATGAAAAGATAACGCTGATTGATACCGTCAAGTCTTATCTGTGCGATGAAATGATCGCGCGCATCAAGTCTGTCATCGATCCATCGAAAATCGATTGCGTCATTTCCAACCATGTGGAGATGGACCATTCCGGATCGCTGCCGCAGATTGCCAGGATCGCACCGAAGGCCACCATATACACGTCTCCGAACGGTCTCAAGGGTCTTACCGAGCATTATAAATCAGGACTGAACCTCAACGTCGTCAACAACGGAGAATCGATCTGCACGGGAAAATACAATTTCAGTTTTGTCCTCACTCCCATGGTCCACTGGCCCGACAACATGATTACCTACCTGGCCGAGGAACGGATTCTCTTCTCCAATGACGCCTTCGGACAGCATATCGCCAGTTCCGAGCGCTTTGATGATGAATACCCCATTGAAGTAATAATGAGCGAAGCGCGCAAGTATTATGCGAACATAGTGCTCCCTTATTCCGAGCAGGTCAAAAAGGCCCTTGCAGCAGCAGCCGGTCTCGCTATGGATATTATAGCGCCCAGCCACGGTATCATATGGCGTAAAAACATTCCATCTGTAATAAATGCCTACACGGAATGGTCGGCTAATAAGACGGGCAATAAAGCGCTTATCATATATGACACGATGTGGAACTCGACCAGAAAGATTGCCATGGCCATAGAAGATGCCTTTGACAACCGTAATTACCGGACCGTAATGATGAACCTTCAGACCAACCATATATCGGATATTATGACTGAATTAATCGACACCCGGTATATCTGTGTCGGGTCTCCTACGCTCAATAACAACATGCTTCCCACGGTTGCCGCTTTCCTCACCTACATGAAGGGCCTGGCCCCGAAAAACAGGGCCAGCCTCGCATTCGGCTCCTATGGATGGGGCGGTCAGAGCGTGGGCCAGGTGGAAGAAATACTGAAATCCTGCGGGTTTACCATGTTAGAAAGCATCAAAGTTAAATACATCCCGGACGAAGATGTATTGAAGAATATAACAAAAAAACTTGAGCAGGAAATACAATAGCAGTATTAACGTTGCTTTTAATAAGTCATTATCACCGGACTTCTATGGCAGGTATGTCCATTGCTGTTTTCCAGAAACATTGCATCAATCTGTCTTTCAATTATTAATCTTGCAGGGGTTTAAGTAACAGTGGCAAATGATGTAAAAGATATTCTCATCGCCAACGGCATAAGCCCCTCCTATCACCGGCTTAAGATATATGAATATCTAGCCAGTAACAGGACGCACCCGACCGCTGACATGATCTACGAGGAAGTCATCAGGCAGATCCCGACTCTTTCGAAAACGACCATATACAACACCCTTAAAACGCTGTCGGAAAAAGGCCTGGTTTCTTCCATAACCATTGAGGATAATGAAGTCCGCTACGACGCAGACCTGACCTTTCATGGCCATTTCAAATGCATCAACTGCGGCGCCCTCTACGATATCGACCTTGAGCAGATGAACATCGATAAGCGTTTGAGTGTCAGCAGGAAAATACATGGTCATCAAATTACCGAACGGCAGATCTATCTCAAAGGCTTATGCAAAAAGTGCAATAAATAGCCCCGCGGTAGAACCGTCAGATCTTATCAGCTGGTTCGCATAATAGCCGTTTGCGGTATTACATTGAATCGGATTGTTGCATTTATGTAATTTTTCAATAATGAATCAAAATCGACATTTTTTTTGCTTGCAAATAATTCAATGCAAAATAATTATATCAATTACAATTGTTAGTTAATCCGAATATTATTTTGACAAATCATTATAATAAAAAAATTGTTTCCAAATTATTGATACTAATGTATAATGAAACATAAGCGTTATTCGAAGAGCAAACCAATAACGTTTCAAAAATACGAAATTAACCAAATCTACATTTCTATTGGAGGTACAACCTGTGAAAAAATATGTTTGTTCTGTTTGCGGTTATGTCTATGACCCTGAAGCCGGCGATCCGGATAACGGCGTGAAGCCGGGCACACCCTTTGAAAAATTACCCAAAGACTGGGTTTGTCCTCAATGCGGAGTCGAGAAAGACCAGTTTGAGCCATACGAGGATTAATCCGGGAATCAGCCGGACAAATCGTTCAATTATATCACTGGAGGTATATTGATGGATGCTGTCCTACTATCAAGAATTCAATTCGGTATTACAGCCGGATTCCATTTCATATTCCCGCCCCTCACCCTGGGTCTCACTCTTGTTATTATTATCCTTGAATCCATTCATTACAAAACTGACAGTGAACTGTTCAAAAAAATTTCAAATTTCATGGTGAAAGTCCTGGGACTTGTTTTCGTGATGGGTGTCGCCACCGGTATTGTCCTGGAATTTTCTTTCGGCACTAACTGGTCGAATTATTCGAGGATGGTCGGCGATATCTTCGGCGCCCCCCTTGCCGCGGAAGGCGTATTCGCCTTTTTCCTTGAATCCGTTTTCATGGGGATGCTCGTTTTCGGCAGAAACCGTCTCTCGAAGAAAGTATACCTGCTTTCGGCATTCCTGGTTTTCTTCGCGTCCCACCTTTCGGGGCTATGGATCATCATCGCAAATTCATGGATGCAGACCCCTGCCGGTTTCGCCATTGAAGGCGGAAGGGCCGTTCTCAAGGACTTTTTCGCTGCCGCATTCAACGATTCCACTCTTATCCGGTATATACACACCGTCATCGGCGGATGGATCACCGGGTCGTTATTTACTGCAGGGATCGGCGCATGGTACCTTCTGAAAAACCGTGATCTTGAGGCCGCAAAACCCCTTATCACCACGGCACTCTGGATTTTTGTCGCGACATCCATTCTGCAATTCGGTTCCGGCCACAGCCATTCCGTCCAGGTAGCGAAGACGCAGCCTGCAAAAATGGCCGCTTTCGAGGCCCTGTGGCAGACCCAGGAGGGCGCCCCGATGTCAATTATCGGCATACCTGACCCGTCCGAAAAAAAGACACATCTCGAACTTGCTGTTCCTAAACTTTTGAGCATCGGCATTTACTTCGATCCGGAAGCTAAAGTCCAGGGACTTGACGAATTTCAGCCGGACGAGTTGCCGTCGATCGTGATCTCGTACCTCACGTATCACGGCATGATAGGTCTTGGGTCACTCTTCGCCCTGCTGGCATTAATCGCGGCCCTGCTCCTGATCAGTAAAAAAATATATGACGCGCGCTGGTTTCTCTGGATTCTAATCTTCGCCATTCCCCTGCCCTTTATTTCGAATGAGCTGGGCTGGATGGCAGCCGAGTTCGGCAGGCAGCCATGGGCGGTTTACAAGGTCCTCAAGACTGTTGATGCGGCTTCAGTCGTTGTTCCGGCATGGCAGATTCTTGCTTCAATTATAGGATTCAGCGCCATCTATTGCCTTCTCTTCATAGTTTTCCTGAAGCTTTTATTCAGCATTGTGAGCAAAGGTCCGGATAAAATAACCATCGGCTATGTGGGGGAATAACATGGAAACCTTGCAACTATTGCAGATTGTATGGTTCTTTTTAATAGGCGTACTCCTGATCGGGTATTCCGTTCTTGACGGATTTGACCTGGGAATAGGCACAATGCTGCCCTTCATAGCCAAAGAGAAAAAAGATATTGCAACGCTCTTTACAGCCATCGGCCCGGTATGGGACGGAAACGAAGTATGGCTCCTGACCGGCGGGGGCGCCCTTTTTGCCGCCTTTCCCCATGTATATGCAACAGTTTTCAGCGGATTCTACCTGGCACTGATGCTCGTCTTATTCTCCCTTATATTCAGGGCTGTTTCCCTTGAATTCTGGTCTCTCGATGAAAAGCGACGCTCCTTCTGGAAATGGTCTTTTACCATTGGAAGCGCACTGCCTTCGCTTCTCTTCGGCGTTGCCCTGGGCAATGTTATCCTGGGCATTCCCCTGAATGACAAGATGGAATTTACCGGGAATTTCTTCACCCTGCTCCGTCCATTTCCTCTTTCAACGGGTCTTCTCGGGTTATCGGCAATCCTTCTCCAGGGCTGCACCTACGGGGCACTGAAGACTGAAGGCGCCCTCCATGACCGTATCGTTGCGGCAGGGAAAAAAATCCTCATCGTCTACGCCATTCTCCTTGTTCTGTCAGGGATTATCATAGGTATTGTCATTCCCGGCAGCATGAATAACATCCCCGCCTGGATCAGCGCGATACTGGTACTTGTCGCCATCGTAATGACAGCATTATGGATCGATAAAAAGAACGGATTCATTGCGTTTCTGATGTCATCCATATCCTTTACAGGATTATGGGGTATTGCCGGGTCCCTTCAGTTCCCGAACCTGGTCCGTGCGATCGATGGAGACATGTTGAGTTTGAGCATCTACAACACTTCATCCAGCCAGTTAACGCTTACGGTTATGCTGGCAATTGCACTTATAGGCATGCCCGTAGTGGTTGGATATACAATATATTCGTACCGTATTTTTAAGGGAAAAGTGAAGCTGTAATATCAGGTTGCAGATGTAAGCATTTTACATCGAACCAATAAAACGCATGGAGGTTTATTATGACAAAGAGATTTGAAGTTTACAAATGCCAGGTTTGCGGAAATATGGTAGAGCTCATCCATGAAGGCGTCGGCACCCTCGTATGCTGCGGGCAGGACATGACCCTGCTTACTGAAAATACCACCGATGCTGCCAAGGAAAAACATGTTCCATCTGTCAGCAAATCCGAGCATGGGATTAAAGCCAAGGTAGGCGAAGTTGCCCATCCGATGGAAGAGAAACATTACATCGAGTGGATACAGGTGATAGCGTCCGACGGCACGGCAGACCGGAAATTCCTCAAGCCGGGGCAGGCCCCGGAAGCTGATTTCTGCTGCGTTGATGAAAAATCCACGGTACGGGAGTATTGCAATCTCCACGGCCTCTGGAAAAAATAACATTCCTGGAGCTACAACATGATAAACAAAAAGGTCGAAGAAGCTATTAACAGCCAGGTCAATGCTGAACAGTATTCCGCATACCTGTATCTTTCCATGATGTCCTATTTTCAGAATAAAGGCCTGAAAGGCTTTGCCCACTGGATGGAGGTACAGGCCGCCGAGGAGTTCGCCCATTCGAGAAAATTTTACCAATACCTCTTCGACAGAGGCGGAAGGGTCCTTCTCAAATCCATAGAGGGCCCTCCGACTGACTGGAAATCGCCGGAACACGTATTCGATGAAATTTATAAGCATGAGCAGAAAGTGACCGGCCTGATCAATGACCTCGTGAACCTGGCGATTGCCGAAAAGGACCACGCGACAAACAACATGCTCCAGTGGTTCGTGGCCGAACAGGTTGAAGAAGAGGCCTCAGCGCTCGAAATACTGGATGAACTCAAACTGATCGGCAACGACGGCAATGGTCTGTTGATGAAGGACCGGGAACTGAGTCAGCGTATTTTGAACATGATGTTATATACGGGACTTGCCGGTCAGGGCGCCGGGGCGTAACAGTTGTTGACCACGCCCCTTCTGATTGCGGAAATTATTTCACGCATACAATAAAACAGGAGAATAACATGAAGAGTTTGAAAGGAACAAAAACTGAAAAGAATCTGCTGGCATCCTTCGCCGGTGAATCTCAGGCGCGGAACAGATATACCTTTTTCGCCTCACAGGCAAAAAAAGAAGGATATGAGCAGATAGCGGCGATATTTCTCGAAACAGCGGAAAATGAAAAAGAACATGCAAAACGTTTCTTTAAGTTCCTTGAAGGCGGCATGGTTGAGATAACCGCTTCTTACCCTGCCGGCGTCATAGGTTCCACCCTTGAGAACCTGAAAGCCTCGGCTGACGGCGAGAACGAGGAACATACAAAACTATATCCCTCTTTTGCAGACATAGCCGAGCAGGAGGGATTCAAGGAAATCGCCATCGCATGGAGAAGAATAGCCGACGTGGAAAAGCACCACGAGGAGCGGTATCGTGCACTTGCCAAAAACATCCAGGACGGCGCCGTTTTCAAGAAAAAGCAGAAAACCAAATGGAAATGCCGGAATTGCGGGTTCGTCCATGAAGGTGAAAGCGCTCCTGATGCATGTCCGACATGCCTCCACCCGCAGTCTTACTTTGAAGTGCTGGACGATAATTTTTAACCAGGTTATCTATTATGAGTAAAAAAAGCGGCATTACATAATGCCGCTTTTTTATTAAAACAGGAGTTTCTCAGCGTGTCGTTATCAGCAGGTCTTCAAACCTTCAAAAACAAATCCAGTTCCGTACTTTGTTTCAATAAAATTGACTGTCACCGCCGGTATTGTTTCAAGAAATCCCGAGACACGTTCATCAAGCAATATTTTAAAATCACCGCTTTCAATGATATTGTCGCTGCTATTATCCAGCTCATCCAGAGCCAGCCCCAGGCGGGGACCGCCTCAACCATAACCTGCAAAAAGCACCCTTAAAGCAGGTTTATTAAAATCAGATTCATCAAGCGCCTTTCGCAGTCTTTCTCCGGCACTTTCAGTTATTTTAATATTCACAATTACCTCCATAGAACAGGCTATTGGTTAGAATATACTAATTTTCTAAATTATCGTCAACCAGGAATTACAGTATTTTAGATATTTCTATATATTTTAAGTTGACAATTTTACTTTTATTTGAATAATTATAATTATCAGCCTTTAAACTGTAAATGTATCCATCAATTACAGTATATAATATTTTTAGTGCCGTCTTTTAAGTAAAAACATATGATAAATAATATAGACGCAACAATAATTACATAGATGGTATTAGTATGAAAAAATATGATATTGTGGTAATCGGTGGAGACGCCGCAGGCATGAGCGCCGCATCACAGGCACGAAGGATTAATAGCAGTATATCGATCATTGTCCTGGAGAAAAGCCCCCATGTATCCTATGCCGCGTGCGGAATGCCTTATTTTATAGCAGATGATGTTAAGAACTCAGGAAGCCTTATAGCCATTAACATTGACGAATACGTCACGAAACGAAATATTGAAATCCTCATGAACACCGAAGTTACGTCTCTTGACTTTTCCGGTAAGACAGTCACCGCCCGATCGCCCGAGGGTGTTTTCAGTGTATCATACAAAACATTGGTCATTGCCACGGGGGCCAGGGCCGTTGTCCCATCCATCCCCGGAATCGAAAGTCCCGATATCTTTTTCCTGAGAAACCTTTCCCAGGGCATACTTATAAAGGAATTCATTGAAGCCAGAAAGCCGTCTTCGGGTATAATCATAGGGGGTGGCTTTATAGGTCTCGAGATGGCCGAGGCCTTGAGAAAAAAATCAATAGATGTTACGATGATTGAAAAATTCGAATCTGTGGCGATGCCTCTTTCACCGGAGATAAGGGAATTAATCACGCTGACATTAGTTGGCAACAATGTCCGTATTCTTACCTCGGCATCCATCAGCAGAATCCACGGCACCGGGCAAGGTGTTGCGGTGCAAACCGATTCCGGGGATTTCAGGGCTGATTTTGTTATTGTTTCGGTTGGAATCATACCCGCTACTGAGTTTCTTGCCGGGTCAGGCGTCCTCATGAATGATCGCGGCGCGATCATCGTTGATGAAAAATCAAGGACTAACGTACCCGGCGTCTTTGCTGCAGGTGATTGCGCCACGGTGAAAAGCCTCATCACCGGCAAAGACGTTTATATTCCCCTGGGCACGACAGCAAACAAACAGGGCCGTGTCGCCGGCCTCCAGGCTGCCGGTGTCGCGGACGAGGTGTTCAGAGGCTCCGTCGGATCCCAGATCGTCAAGGTATTTGATCTGGAAGTGGGTAAAACTGGCATGAACGGTGCTGACGCTGCCCGCGAGAAGATACGGGCAGAATCAACATCCATACGCTGGCGGTCAAGGGCCCGCTATTATCCTTCGTCCAAAGATCTGACCGTGACTCTTACCATCAATGCTGATACTGGTGAATTAATCGGCGGTGAAGTAGCCGGCACTGATGGTGCCGCGCTGAGAACGAACGTGATTGCCGCAGCCGTAACCGCAAAAATGAAGATCGAGGACGTGGCCTACCTTGATCTCGGCTACGCACCCCCCTTTTCCCCGGTATGGGACCCTGTCAACGCGGCCGCGCAGAAGCTGGTGAAACGAAAAACTGTTTAGATGCCAAGGCCGTCGCCGAACATGTTTTCTTCGGCTTTACCCTGCATGATGTGCGCTCCCGGAGCGATGTCACGTGTGAGCCATACGTTGCCTCCGATCTCTGCGCCTTTGCCGATGATAACTCTTCCCAGTATGGTGGCACCGGAGTATATGATGACGTCATCCTCAACGATGGGATGACGCGGAATCCCCTTGATGGGGCTGCCTGATGCGTCCAGGGGGAAACTTTTGGCACCCAGGGTTACACCCTGGTATATCCTGACATTTTTGCCGATGACCGCCGTCTCGCCGATGACGGTACCGGTCCCATGATCGATAAAGAATGATTCTCCAATTTTAGCTCCCGGATGTATGTCTATGCCTGTTTCCGAGTGCGCCATTTCTGAAATTATCCTTGGGATCAGCGGGACTTCAAGACAGTACAGTTCGTGGGCTATGCGGTGGTTCGCCAGAGCGGACAGGCTGGGATAGCAGAAAATTGTTTCCCCTACCCCCTTCGCGGCCGGATCACCCCGGTATGCCGCCTGGGCGTCCAGTGTCAGCATCCGCCTCAGGCGCGGCAGGGCCGTTATGAATTTTTTAGATACGTCCTTTGATCTACGCTCGCAGTCCTCGCACTCATGATCGGTCTCGCCCGCTTCAGCGCAGGAAAAGCAGTAGCCCCGTTTTACCTGTTCGGCCAGGTTCCGGTACGCCAGGTCTATCGAAGATCCAATGTAATATTTCATGGTCTCCGGCTTCACGTCCGAATTGATGAAATACCCGGGGAAAAGGATCGACTTCATCAGGTTGACGAATTCCCGCAAGGCTTCCACAGACGGCATGGGAAAATCATGATAGGTCCGGTGATATACCGATTCATAGGACTCCGGCCTGCAGAGATCGCTTACGATCCCGTTGATAAAGTCATCTGTCAACCGGTCATTGTAAGAGTCAATGCCACATTTCATTTCATCCTCCGAAATCGTATGGAATTATTAATACATCATGCCACGGGTGATTAATGTCAAACAGTTCAGCAACTGATGTGATTGGGCAGCATGGTTGTACCTGCACACCTGCTGGATCACGGCGGGCAGATGGCGCACACTGATCTGAATACTTCGGTTGAGAGGTATCTGTCTCCCCGGTCAGGGAAGATAACGACAACGGTGGAGCCGCGCGGGAGGTCCTTCGCCACGGTCATGGCACCCCACATGGCGGCGCCGCTGGACATGCCGCAGAAGAGTCCTTCCATGAGCGCGAGATTGCGCGTGGTGTCAAAGGCGTCATCATCCGTGCAGAGGAGCTTAAGGTCAAGAAGAGACGGGTCGTAGATGGCCGGCACGATGGATTCGTTCATGTTTTTCAGGCCCTGTATGCGGTGGTTGAGAGTCGGTTCAACACCAGCAACCTTCGTGCGCGGATTGTGTTCCCTGAAATACCGGGAGCAACCCATGAGGGTCCCGGTGGTCCCCATCCCCGCGACAAAGGCATCCACCTCGCCTTTAGTATCCCTGATAATCTCGGGAGCGGTCGTCTCATAATGCGCCAGCCAGTTGGCGGGATTGCCGAACTGGTTTGGCATGTAATACTGCTCATGAAAATGATCGATTATATGATAGGCCCTGGTTATGGCTCCATCGGTCTTGTCGCACCCCGGGGTCAGCTCAAGTTCCGCCCCCATGGCGATGAGGATTGAACGCCGCTCTTCGCTGACACAGGCGGGCATGGTCAGTTTGATCCGGTATCCCATTGCGGAAGCGATCATCGCCATGCCGATGCCCGTATTGCCGGACGTCGGTTCCAGGATAATCTTGTCCCTGGTGAGTTCTCCCGATTCAACCGCCTTTTTTATCATATAGTAAGCCGGTCGGTCTTTTACCGACCCGCCCGGATTTGAGCCTTCGAGCTTCGCCAGTATCCGTACACCGGAATTCCCCGAATCCCACATCCTGCTGATTTCAACTAATGGGGTGTTGCCTATTGCATCAAGTACGCTGATGGGAGTGCCTCACATAATAAAATTCAGGTTATGTTAGATTTTTTTACAGCATGATTTGCAAGTAATTTTTTGTCATAGGCTGAAATTATTGCGCGCCTGGAACCATACAAATCACCGATTGATTGCGAGTATTAATTTCTGAATCTCACCGTTGATAATTTATAAAGTTAACAAGTGTTAATTTATTGACAAAATATGATCATTATTATAAGAATTATCAGTCCAAAATTCTATATCACTTTGCCGTTATAAACATGGGGGGTCTGATGCAAGATGAACAATAAGAACTCAAAACATATCATCACCCGCAGGGAATTTCTCAAAGTCTCAGGAGCAGCCGCAGCATTGCTGGCATTCCAAAACCTGGGAGGCTGTTCTTCAGCGAAAATCCCCAATGTCCCATCAATTGATTATTCAATGGATGTGATCATCAAAAATTGCAATGTCATAGATGTTAAAAGCGGTAAAATAAAACCCTCCTCGGCAATACACATACGGAAGGGTATGATCCAGAAGATTTACACCCGGGCTGTTGCACCGGATAATGCCGTTGTAATTGACGCCGGCGGAAAGTATGCCATACCCGGACTCATAGACGCTCACTGTCATCCCACGATCACCTCTGCTTTCTCTGTGGACACCATTGACCTGTCGCGCCATATGGATTTCCAGAAGCGGCAGTTTGCCATTTCCGCAGAATACGGCATTACCACGTACCGCGACATGGGATCATTCTTTCTTACCCTCCATGACATCATCAAGGACATCAACAATGGTAAACTCATCGGTCCCCGCGTTGTCTACTGTAATTCCCTCCTGAACATCAAAGGCGGGCATCCTGATATACCTCCGACCGACGCCCATCCCCTTGCAGACCTGGTCGCACTTTTTACCGGTATGGTGATGGCCAATTTCAAGGACTTCAATGAGCTGAAAAAAATACTGCCCCGAGTCACTGCCGGGGCGTCCTTCATCAAGCTAACCATGGATAACAGATCCGTATTCTGCAAACCGGCATTGATCCCCGTTTATTCCGATGATATGCTCTCATACATCTTCCATTACGCGGAAGAGAATGCATTGCCGGTCTCGTGTCATGTTCATAGAAAATTCGGCTTTGACAGGGCCCTGCACTATCCCATAAACACACTGGAGCACATCGTGTCTGATGCCGATCTGGAAGATCGGGACATCGATCTGATGGCTAAAAAAAACGTTGCCATTGTCCCGACCATGACCATCGGCCTGTCGTACATGATGGAAGAGGCCTATGATGAGATACCCGTGCCTTTCAGGAACGATTTCATCATGAATGAATTAAAAATACGACGTGATTACATGGCCACCGAGGCCTACCGGCATGGCGACCCCGTCATCCATAAAAAAAACCTGGAAGCACTGAAAGACTATAAGAAAATTGGAATAAACAATCTGTGGAAGAAAAAGAAATTCCTCGTAGATCCGGAATTGTATTTTGGTATGGTTCTCCACGGAACGCGGAACCTCATGAAGATGCGTGCCGCCGGTATTACCATCGGCTGCGGAATAGACGCGGGAATGCCGCTGGCGTATTTCGGGGGACTATACCGGGAGCTTGAGTTCCTTGCGCGCGCCGGCTTCAGGAATGACGAGATACTTAAGATAGCCACCATCAATGGCGCGAAGATTCTAGGTCTCGAGGACAGGATCGGCTCCCTGGAACAGGGTAAAATCGCCGACATCGTTCTTCTTCCGGTAAATCCCCTTGAGAAGGCGACTTCATACCGCGCGGCGGACCTGGTTTTTAAAGACGGGAAAATTGTCTACAGCAGAAATAAATTACCTGTCCATGTCCCGCCAGGTAATACCGGCTCTTCATAAATAATACCGTCATCAATTTTAGCATAGCACCGTTAATCTTCTATGCACTTATCCAAAATCAATTATTTGGTTGGACATCCAATTAATTTTTATTTTTCTTTCTTTGTTTATGCTTGACTTTGCACCGAAATCTATAGTAGCTATATTATATTAATACTATAATGATATAATTGGATTAAATGTATGTTTGATAGAAAAAAAGCCTTTTCCAGACTTGTCATCACGCACCTGATTATTACCCTGATTTGCGAATCCGCGGCAATTGCCGTTACCCTCATCCTTGCGGAAAAGGCAAAAGTCAAAACCGTCGGCCTCACCGCAATCGGCATGTTCATAGCAATCTCCCTTGTGACAATCGCCACTAACCTTGGTTTAATACAGCGCTTCAAGTCCGCATTTCATCAGAAAACTGAAGATGCGGTGATAGACGATAACACCATTATGAAGCTCCAGAAATATACGACAAAGCTATACATTATGGCGCTCTGTATCTTCGGATTGGCCCCGGCCCTATATGTCCTCGTCCAAATCGTCAACGGCCAGCCTCCTTCAATGGGCAATATCGCCGTGGGAAATTTTTGTCTCGTGGCGATCGCCATCATCACAGGCAATCTGTATTATATTTACCTCTACCCCATAATTGTAAATATACTCATCAGCTACAAAATTCAATACAAGAGAATAAAGCTGAAGCACAAAATTGTTTTGCCTATTATGAATATGCTCCTGTTCCTCCTCATCATCCTGTCCCTGTTTGCCTACGAAACTGCCCTTGGGCTTTTTCAGCCGGCTCATCAGCTCAACATGCTTAACGAGTTTAAATTCAAAGTTCAGAATCTGCAGAATGAATATTCAATTAATCCCGACACGGACAAAACCGCTTTTTTCATCAGCAGGCTCAAGGATGAATCTATCATGCAAAAAGACTTTTACTTTTGCATAAACGGTGAAGGCATCATTATCGATTCAAACTTTAAAGAAACAATAGGCACCAATGCTCTCACTGACATTGAGAAAGACTGGAAAAACACCGACCATTTCGTCGCAAACATAAAAAAATTATTATCAGGAAAAGAAGGCGTCTGTGATATTTTTTTCAAACGCCAGATATATTATTCATTTTATTCACGCATATCGGACTCTGACTTATATATTCTCACCGGGGATGTGTCCCGGTCTTTCTTCCGTCCTACCAACTTTTTGGCCTTTTTCATGGTCCTCATTGGAATCACCTTCGTCATCGGAATCACCATGTACTCACTCTACACTGCCACCAGGAAATTCAAGACCCTCGACGAAGTATCTTCTTTCCTCATCACCCTGTCTCAGGGGGAGTTGACGTCGACCAGGCTTTCAGTCCATCATGAAATAGGCGACGAAATGAGCGACATGGTCAAGGCCGTGGAAAACCTCGCGTACATCTTCAGGGGCATATCGGTCAACCTTAAAGGCTCCGCGGTAGACCTGAATGAAATGGCCAACACGGTATCCGCCACCAGCCAGGTCATTTCAGACGATTCGCGTATCCAGGCCAGCACCATCGAAGAGTTCTCTGCATCAGTCGAGGAAATAACCTCTTCAATTGAAATGATAGCAGAAAACATCAAGAAGCAATATGATAAAACGCAAAGTGTCTTTGACGTGATCAGCCAATTCAACGAGTCCATGGAGCAGATAGCGCTCAAGACCGAAAAGGCGGAAGAAATTGCTGAGGCTTCCTATGCCAGCGTGACGGATATTGAAACAAAACTGGGTACCACCGTTGATGGCATCAAAGCCATCGGTGAAAGTTCCAACAAGGTGGCGGAGACCCTTTCGGTAATCCAGGACATATCAGACCAGATAAACCTCCTGTCCCTTAACGCCTCCATCGAGGCCGCCCGGGCCGGCGACGCCGGACGGGGCTTCGCCGTGGTCGCCGACGAGGTCGGGAAGCTTGCAGACAAAACCAGCTCCGAGGCCAAGGAAATTGAACGCCTCGTGCAGGAAAGCAACCGCAAGGTCCAGGAAGGCATATCATTCATAGCCAATATATCCGAATCAATTAAAAAAATGACGACTTCAGTAAGGAACACATCAGACATCATTGTCAGCATTGCGTACAATTCAAAATCATTCATGACGACGGCTCAAAATGTCTTCAAGGAAGTAAGCGCCCTCACTGAGCTTTCCAATGAAAACGCGGTGGCTTCCGACGAACAGCTTCGCACCGCCAAGGAAGTCCTGGGCGCCATTGACCAGATGAACGACGCGATCCAGAAAACGTCAATGAGCATCAACCAGTTTGTGCTCATCATAGAAAAACTTACCGGGTATTCGAAAAAGATATCCGAAATACTGTCGGTTATAAAAACCGAATGATACTGAATTTTTTTCACTTGATTTATTAAACCGCATTAGAATAGTAACCCCATTATTCAGGATTGAAACCTTGCACAGTACATTGTTCACTGCGCAACTGTTAATGTATGGCATGTAACTCCTGCGCCCCGTGGGAGAACAAGTTTTATGCCATGCTTAAACAAAATATACTGCTGCCATACATACATAATAAGGAGCATTACATGGATGTTGCAATTACCGGTTCAACCGGGCATGTGGGAGCGGCCCTGGTTCGCGGGGTTCTCGACCAGGGGCGATCGGCCAGGGTGCTGGTGCGGAAGGACCTGCGCGGGATAGATGGACTTGACGTTGAAACTGCCGATGGAGATGTGCTGGACATCGACTCTCTGATTAAACTTTGCAGGGGCGTCGATACTGTTTTCCATGCAGCAGCGAAAATATCAATTGTAGGATCCGAAGGCGGAACTGTTGAGAAGATAAACATAGATGGGACCCGAAACGTCATAGAGGCCTGCCTTCGCAACAGGGTAAAGCTGCTCATCCATTTCAGCTCTATTAACGCCTACTCATCCGAACCTGCAGACCAGGTAATTGACGAAACAAGAAAACTTGCCCTCGACAAGGGCGCCTTCGCCTATGACAGATCAAAAGCATTGAGCCAGCTCGAAGCTCTCAGGTCGGTTGACCGAGGATTGAACACCATCGTGATAAGTCCCACCGCCGTGGTGGGTCCGTACGATTTTAAACCTTCCCGCATGGGTGAGGCGCTCCTCGACATTTATCATTGCCGGTATCCCGCCCTGATCGACGGGGGCTATAACTGGGTGGATTCAAGGGACGTTGTTGCCTGCGCCCTTGCCGCAGAGAAGAAAGGAAGGCCGGGAGAAGCCTACCTGGCGAGCGGCAGATGGTACCATTTATGCGAGATAGCCCGGATCATATCTGAAATGTATTGCAAGAAAACGCCGCGTTTAGCCACACCGATCTGGTTATGCAGCCTTCCCGCCTACTGCGCGCTGGCATACTCCCGGATGTGGAATAGTTCTCCAAAATTTACGCCCAATGCCCTTAAGACCCTCCGGAGCCACCGCACTATTTCCCACGAGAAAGCCGCCAGAGAACTTGGCTATCAACCGCGGCCGATCGAGGAAACCATCAGGGATACCCTGGATTGGTTCCGCAGTCAGGGCATGCTCGAGGCTGAATGCAAATAACTGCCTGAATGGATATATCAACCGTACGTTTCAGGCAGCATCACAGGCAACTACAGCTTGATAATTCCTTTGGACAACATTCCCTGTAAAATAAAACGGGCGGTGTCTCCTATTGACAAATCGGTCGTATTAATCATCATGTTGTATATGGCGGGATCATTCAAATCTACCGTGAGGTGTTTGAGCAAAAACTGCTCCCTGACTTCACCTTTCTTGGCCAGGATATCTTTAGCCTCGCTTTTTTTTACTTTGAACTGATGACTTATATTATCCACTTTTTTTTCGGTCGATGCCAAGAGCCTCACGTGGTATCCCTGAGGGAGGTCCCGGGTGATGACATTGCCTACACGGCCGATTATAATCGCATGGCCATTGGCGGCCAGAATCCGTATCGTTTCAACCAGCTTCCGGTAAACCACGACTTCCGGAGGAAATTTGGAGAAGCTCGTCTTGAAGAAATAATCCATGGAATTCCGGGCCTTGTCAGTCAGGGTCTCCGCCAGTTCGTGGGATATGTTCATATCCTTCATCATATGATCAATAATCATCCTGTCATAAACGGTCCACTTTGGTTCTTGGTGATATTCTTTATTTAAAATTTCAGCAATGGCCTCGCCGACGCTGTATCCAAGACACCCGTATTCCCGGGATATTGTCAGGAACGGCAGGGCATGCTTCCCCGACATATCAACAGTCTTCTTCCTCCGTTTCCAGTTGCTTTCCTGGTACGTAATCGCGCTATCGATAGAAAAAATCTCTTTCATGTGGTCCCCCTTGTCTCACCTATGATTCAGTCATCACCGGCAACACTATACATTCAAACTATCATCAGCACACTCTTTCAGCAATAAAAAAATTATTCCCAATTAAAAAGTAGCTATATTCACGACGCACATCGGCACATAACCGAAAAACATGATCCCATTCAGGATTAATTGCTCTTGACAAATTAAATAATTGATTGTTGTATTATAATAAATATGGAGCAGTCATACTATGGATATAAAACAGTATTTTGAAACAACCGCCGGCCTCGGAATACTGGCCACCGCCGATTCCGACGGGCATGTTGACGTTGCCGTATATTCGCGTCCCCATGTAATTGACAATCAAACCATCGCCCTGATCATGGCCGACAGCATTAGCCACAACAATCTGCAGAGCAATCCGAATGCGGCGTATCTATTCAAGGAAGACGGCGCGGGATACCGGGGGACCAGGCTGTATATTGAAAAAATCAGCGATGAGAAGAACAGCCCCCTCATCGATGACATGCGGAGGAAGAAAAAGTCCGTTGAAGCTGACGATGAAGTGAAAGACCGCTTTCTGGTTCATTTCAGGATAACCGGAACGAGGCCCCTTACGGGAGATCTCCGTACAACAAAATGAGATGAAAGATATCACGCCGGAAATCATCAGGCTGCAGATAGGCGATGCGGAGATTCAGTACCTTCAGTATCCGGGAGATGGTCCGCCCCTCGTTCTTCTTCATGCCACCGGCCTTCTGCCATGGCTCTGGCATCCTATTGCTCGGGCACTTTCATCGAAATACCGCATTATAGCACCTTATTTCTGCGATCACCGTGCCTCCGAGCCTGAAGAGGGGGGGCTGAGCTGGGCGGTGCTGGCACAGGACCTGGTGGCCCTGTGCGACAAACTCTCGCTGGCCAAACCATACCTCGCCGGTCACAGCATGGGTGCAACGGTCATCACCCTTGCCCATGCGTCCGAGGGTCTTCCGGCAGAGAAAATAGTTCTCATTGAGCCGATATTTCTTCCTCAAGCTGTTTACAGCATGGGACTCACCGTGGATAAGCATCCCCTGGCATCACGCTCCATAAAGCGACGCAATGCGTGGGACACCGAAGAGGATGCAAGAGCATACCTCCACTCGAAAAAGATGTTCGAGAATTGGGATGATGAGATGATGGACCTCTATATCCGCTATGGCATGGTGAGCGGCGACGGAGGAGGTCTTGTGCTGGCTTGTCAACCCCGCCGGGAAGCTTCGCTTTTCATGGGAGGAATGCAGTTCGATCCCTGGCCTGTCATTCCCAACATGCGGTGCCCGGTCCTTGTCGTGGAAGGAGAAACCAGCGAGAACAGAAGCTTTATCGATCTTCCCACCATCGCATCTAAAATCCCGCAGGGGAAGTACCGCCTCGTTCGTGACGCGGGGCACCTCATACCCCAGGAGCGTCCTGCAGAGGTAGCCGAAATCCTTGACAGTTTTTTCAGCGCCTGACCGTTACCACCAGTTAAGCACATCCTCGGCGAAACCGAGAAAATTCTCGACAGTGAGCCGCGTGCCGTCATCAAGGGTGGCCTGGCCGTTGAAAAGCCCGAAGACCTGGTGCTGTATGGATTTCATAACAAGCAGATTCATCGAGCTTGAACGGTCGATGAGTGGCTTGAAGTCCAGCTCCAAACGCCCGTCATTGCTTGTGAACTTCCACGGCTTCAGGTAGTCCCTGGTGTCGATATGGAAAACGACATCCTGCAGTTTATGGGCTTTCCCCTTGTAAAAAAGCATATTTTCCGAGGCCGGCGACCTGTCGCTGAAGCCGTATCCTATGTTCCAGCCGAAGGGTACGCCCTTGAGAAGGCCTGATGCCGAGCCCCAGTACCACCGGTTCCGGTAGGTCCAGTTTCCCCTTCCCCAGTCAAGGCATCCGAAATCGGTTCCGGGTGTAAATTGATACGACCTGCTGCCGATCGTCACGGTCCCCTGCGCCGGCATGCAGTTCACTTTCTGGTTGTAATAAAAGGCCCGGCGGTTTTCTTTCCACGATGTTGCAATTGCCATGGTGTCCATTGACGAATCCTGCGTGAGCTCAATCTCGGCCATGAGGCCCCGTGACCCGTCAGGAAGCGTAAACGAGGGAGCCAGCACCGAGAGGCTTCTCCGGGAATCCTTCACACGATAAACCATTTTGATCTTTTTATCCTTGTAAAAAATATCACCTGAGTCGGATGATGAAGGGAACCCTATGCTGCCGCGGGTCATCAGAGTCATTGAATCCAGCTGAACGCAGGTCATGGTATTGAAATCAAGCCAGCAGACCGCGCAGAGAGCAGCGTAACTGAGATCAGCGATGGTGAAGGTTATACCATAGCGTTTATCATGGGAGAGTACGGCATAGTAGTCCCACTCCTTTATGCGGTGCCACGGGGCTGCTATCCTGCCCCTGTCATATTTCCAGAATGGCCTGCGGGCCCAGCCTTCCTTTACAAGAAACCCATTGTCGTCAAGTAGATCCAGTGGCGCCTTTATTTCCTGCTGCATGATATTCTCCTTCATTATGAAACCCTATCATGTAAATTTGAAAATGTCAAGCTCCCTTTAGATTATTGATTTATTATTGGAATGAACACCACCTACAGCCTGACCATGAACAATATGCCGGGAACCTCCGGGACCTGCTGTTAAGTCATCACGTCCCGGCCCTGCGTCCGGCGTACCAACCAATTCCCGGTTTTATATTTGACACGTCCCTGATTCGATGTCAATATTACATGCAAAGGGACATCCATGCTTCCATCCTGTTATGACAAGAACGGGAATATCATTGATTTTTACACGATATTCAACCTGCCCGGCACCGCCGGGCAGGACCAGATCAAAACGGCTTTTCGAGACCTTATCAAGCGTTACCATCCCGACACGGCATCGGTCAGGACCGACAACCGGACTGAAAAGCTCGATCTCATCATCCGCGGATACCGGATCCTCATCGACGAGGACCTTCGTATCGAATATGACCGCATCCTGTTCAACAGCAGAAAAGTTGACGATCGAGGTTATCCCATTATATCAAAAAAGAGAATCAAGTATTCAGCCACGCTGGGAGAGATGCTCAAGGCTCGGCTGATGCCCAGGGGAATGAAGCGAAAGGACATCCTGTACAACTTCGGCCAGGATATCGAAATCTTCATATCGCCCATTGAGGCCCGCAAGGGCGCCCTTGCCTATATCGAATTGCCGGCGCGCATGACCTGTCCCCTCTGCATGGGGAGCCACTCAACAGTCCAGTCGAAATGCCATGTGTGCAACGGTGTCGGCAGGATACACACGACCTCCCAGCTGGAGGTCCAGATACCGCCGCACGTTGATGACACGACCTATATCGACGTGGATCTGATAAAGATCAGGCCTGACAAGCTCACATCCTTCAACATTAAAAACCTCAGGATCAAGATAACAATCATGCAAAACCGGCAATGAACAATTCCGGCACTCAATTCACTTGTATCCAATCAGAAATCAATCTTGACAATTTCCTTATTTTATAGCGTATATGACCGTTACATCCATAAAATCGCATTTTTTTTTGAACATCATTCACTGAACTAATATTTTTTTAAGTTGAAAAACTGACTGGCCGGTTTATCATACGTTACAATCATTAAAACGACACTGATATGAAACACCAATAGACATACCATGGACATTAGCGGTAAAATCATTCAGAACAGATATCATGTTGACAAGCAGATATGGGAAGATGCTATCAGCTATTTGCACCTCGCCTATGAGACAACGCCGCAGAAAAAACCGCTTATAATAAGATTTCTGAAGAACAATGTCATATCCAAAAGGCTCGAGGACCTGATCCGGTTCAGGATCGAAGTCAACGCCGTTTCGGAACTGTCGCATCGGAACATTGCCAAAATCATCGAAACCGGTGAGCTCATTGAAGTCCTGTACGTGGCGATGGAATACTTTCCCTGCGTCAGTCTTGAAGAAGCGCTCAAAAAAAAGAGCTTCCCCATAGGCCAGAGCGTTGATTGCGTTCGGCAAATCTGCAGCGCCGTTGAATGTCTTCACGAGAACAACATCATCCACCGCGACCTCAAACCAGCCAATGTACTTGTCGACAATGAAACGGTAAAACTTGCCGGTTTCGGCCTGGCCCACATACGGGAATTCAACGAATCGATACCGTTCGATGAAATCAAAAAAAGCTTCCTGTACCTTTCACCGGAGCAATGCGGCGTATTAAAGCGGCCCATCGATGAGCGGAGCGACCTCTATTCCCTGGGCATCATATTTTTCCAGCTTCTTACGGGCCATGTTCCTTTCGAAGGCCATGACGTCTGTTCGATCATCCATCAGCACATAGCCAGGATACCTGAGAACCCCGGTTCATCCAATCCGGAGGTTCCCCCCGTGCTGGACAGGATCGTCATGAAGCTCCTTGACAAGGAGCCGGAAAACAGGTACCAGAGCGCCCGGGGCCTCATTTCAGATCTCGACCGCTACCTCGCCGGAGAGAGGGATTTTATACTCGGACTGGATGACCGGCTTACCAGGCTCAGTTACCGCACAAGGCTTATCGGCCGTGAACGTGAAATGTCGCAGCTCAATGATATTATTAATGATCTCGGCAACGGCTCCGGCAGCGTGTATTTCATTACGGGCGAAGGCGGCACGGGAAAGTCAAGACTCATCGATGAATTGAAAAGCACCGTCCTCGCCAACGACTTCATCCTGGTGAGCGGCGCCTGCTCGACCCAGAGCAACAAGATTCCGAACGCTCCGTTCAAAGAGGCCCTCGACGAATTCATGGTTAATTTCCACAATCTTTCCGAGGAAGAGCGCCACGGGATCACCGCATCGCTCCAGGACGAGTTTGGCGATCTCGGCGAGATCATTATCAAGCTCAATCCTGCGATGGAGGAGCTTCTCGGCCGGTGCCCGCCGCTGGTGCCGCTGGAATCGGTGCGGGAATACAAGCGTTTCCTCATGGTCATCAGCCAGTTCATCCTTAAACTGAGCGTCCTGTCAGGGGGGCTTGTTATCGTACTGGAAAATCTTCAATGGACGGATGAAGGCACCATCAATCTCCTCCACGAGCTGTTGAATGAAATAAACAACAACCCGCTGGTCATCATCGGATTGTACCGCGATGACGAGGTCCCTGAAGGCCATGTCCTTGAAAAACTGCACCTGGACATTGCAAGCAAGGAGATAAAATTTACCAGGATCAACCTTGAAAAACTTGACGCAGCAGCCATGAATAAGTTCTCGGCGGGCCTTCTCATGGAGCCGGAGGAACAGATTTACCCTGTTTCCGATTTTCTGTTCCAGAAAAGCGGCGGCAATCCCTTTTTTGCAATCGAACTTTTGAAGCAGCTCATTGACGAAGGCGCGTTGATTCACAAAAATAACCGATGGGCCTTCAACATTTCCAAGCTTAATGCCATCGAAATTTCAGCGTCAATCGTCGACATCATCCTGAAGCGCATGAACAAGCTGAGCCCCGACGAAATCGATATCCTCTCCTGCGCATCCGTGATGGGCGAAAAATTCAACATGCAGATCCTCTTCAGGGTAAGCGGCCTTGACCGCACTGAAATAGTGCGGATCATCGACAAGGCTATCGAGCTCCAGCTCCTTGTTGATCTGCCGGCATGGGGCGAGATCGGATTCGCCCATGACAGGATCAAGGAAGCGTTTTACGGCAGCCTTGAAGACGGCAAAAGAAAGGGATATCATCGTGCCATTGCAAACGCGATCGAGGAAAATAACCGGGACGACCTCGGCCCGGTTATTTTCGAACTGGCCCATCATTTCATCGAGGGGGATGACACTGACCGGGCGATAATCTTCGCCTTTCCCGCCGGCATCATGGCGATGGGAAAATACGCCAACGAGGAAGCGCTCAAGTATTTCAGAACAGCCCTGAATCTACTCGAAAAGGAAGGCCACCGGGGAAGCATCCAGTGGATCAGGATACAGGTGAACATGAGCAGGGTGTTCCTCACCATCGGCAATTATGAACAGGCAATCGAAATCCTCAGCGAAATCGCCCCGCTCATGGAGTCGGACATTGAAAAAGCCGATATTTACAGTCATATCTGTGCCGCATATTTGCGGAAAGGTGACTGGATTAAATGCGAAGAATACGCCATGCGTTCCGGCGAACTCCTGGGAGAGCATTTCACCGACAACAAGATCATCATCATGGCCACACTGGCAAAAGAGCTGGTCCTGCTGGGATTGTTTTCTATTTTCCCCCGGCTTCTTGTCAAATTCAGGCGCAGAAAGTCGGTGGAATACAACAAGCTCAAAGCAAAATTCGCCGTGCCGGTCCTCTGGTCATATATCTACAGCAACACCCTCAAGTTCACCCGTTTCACGCTGAGGGCGCTCAACATCGCCATCAGCAAGATCGGGAAATCGCCCGAACTCGGCATGGCCATCGGCGGCTTCGGCAGCATTCTCATGGCAATATCATGGTTCAATCCTGCGCTGAAATACCTTACCATCGCCCTGACCATGAGGGAAAAGCTTCAGGACCAGTGGGGCGCCGCCCAGTCATATCAGTGGCTGGGGTACTGTCACCAGTGGAAAGGCGATTACCGTTCCAGCATTGACTGTTTCGAAGAATCCGCGAAACGCTTTAAAAGAATGGGTGATATTTACGAAATAGGCAATGCTTACGCCGGGCAGGTTTATAATTACCTGTTCCTGGCCGATTACGAAAAGCTGAAGTATTATCTTGACCAGTACTACATGATAACCAACAAGACGAACGACTTCTACGGCATCAATGAGGCCTGGATCTACAGCACCCCGTACTTCCTTGAAAAGGGCGCCATAGACACGGCCGAATGGCTCGGCAACGCCGCGTACAGCTACAGTCTTGACACCAATATCCTTTTCACCCAGTGCACTTCCTGCATAGAACTCGGCAAGGTATATCTCGAGAAGCGGGACCTGCAACAGTCGCTGAAATATCTTGAAAAGGCTTATGAACTGTACCGCGAAAACAGCTTCCTCAAGCAGTATACCATACAGCTCTTCCCTGCCCTTGCAGAAGCATACCTCTACCGGTACATTACCGGCAGGGAAGCAAACAGCGGAATAACGAAACAATATCTCAAGAAGACAAAAGAATTCTGTGGAAAATCCCTGGCCAGGACGCGGAGATGGACGAGTTATTACGGGCTGGCACTGCTGGTGAATGCGAAATACTACGCGATCCGGGGCAATAAAAAACGGGCCGAAAAACTCTTTTTGCAGAGCATTGAGCACAATAAAAAGATCGGCCGCCGCTACTGTCTGGCCCGGAGCCATTATGAATACGGGCTCTTCCTGTCCCAGGCCGACAGCGGGGCCAGCGCAAAGAAAAACCTTGAAGCAGCGTACAGTCTTTTCACTGAAATCGGCGCTACCAGGTACGCGGATGAGCTTAAGAGCCTGCTCGGCATCAAGGATGACGAAACGGGCCTGACATCAATTGAGCGCCGCATAGACAATGAGCGCCTTTCCTCCGTCATCAGGCTTGCCCGCGAAATCAGCAATATATCTGAAACCGAGAATCTCCTGGACGTGATATTGTCCAAAGCGGTTGAAATCACCGGAGCTCAGCGGGGGAGTATTTTTATCGCCAATGACAATGACCAGCTTGAAAAAAAGTCATTCTTTTCCATGCTCGGCTATGACACCGCAATCGACCAGTATTCCATGAATATCATAAAGGCCGTCTATAACACGCAGTCCCAGGTGATACTCGGTGACGCCAGCGCCATTCCCCAGCCCCCTGACCAGGTACTGACGCGTCCTCATTCCAAGTCGATCCTCTGCGTGCCTATAAAGGAACGGGAAAAGACCGTGGGTGTCTGTTACCTCGACAACTCCCTTACCAGCGGCATATTCACCGAAAAGGAAGCCAGCCTGCTTCTTACATTCCTGTCCCATGTCGCCTTTGCCATTGAAATAGAATTCCTTCACCGGAGGTACCAGAGCACCAAATACCCGGATAAAAAAGCGCTCCAATCTCCTCTCATCAATGAAAAAATCCAGAAGGCCGTTGCGTATATACACCAGAATTATGCCTATGAGATCTCCCGGGAGGGACTGGCATCGCATATAGGGCTGCACCATGACAATCTTGGAAGGTATTTCAAGCTCTACCAGGGAAAGAAAATGAGCGACTACATCAACGAGCTTCGCATAAAAGAAGCAGCCCGCAAGCTGCAGGAAACCGATGACAAGATCATCGACATTGCCTTTTCAGTCGGTTTCGGCAGTCTCAGGACGTTCAACAAATCCTTCCGGGACATCATGAAAGTGTCGCCGGCCAATTACCGGAAAAAACAAGCCTGAAACGCACGCTATACCGTTGCCTCAACCGCCTGAAGACGCGAAATCTCGTCCTTGAGCTCTATCATTATTTTCAGATCACCCTGCACGACCAGCCTCCCCGTTTTCCACGCCTCCAGCTGGTTCAGCTTACCGGACTGGAGTTCATGCCAGTCAACGGCGGTGGCTTTAACAGTGCAGGTAGGATCCTCCACCGTGCCATCAACCCGCCGGGCGATTCCCTTCTCGGATATGATATACCAGTCTGATCCGCCTGGTCCGGAAAAATTGAACTGGATGGTCACCGTGTCTTCCTTGATATTCTTTTCCTGTTTTCGCTCGCCGGGCGCTTCCAGTCCAAGAATCTGGGCAATTCGACGGGTACAGCTGTTGTTATGGAACATCTCTTCCGCAATGGGAACGCCCTGGCCCTTCATCTTTTTCAGGACGGATACGAGGATCATTCCAAAACGCATCGCGGAAAAAACTTCGTTGTAATCATAGTGTTTAACCTTCCAGCCGGTAATTTCCTCATACCGCCTGATTGTTTCCTCGCGTCCCGGGGACCCGGGAAGCCGCGGCAGGCTATACTCCGCTGAGAGGTACCAGTCCATGAAAATGAACCAGGCAAGGTCGGCCTCGGGATCTCCCAGGAAGGCCATTTCCCAGTCCAGCACCGCGACGACGTCAAAGCCCGACTCGCCGTACAGCACATTCCCCATGCGGGCGTCTCCCCAGCAGAGGCTTACCCGTTCGGGGACATACCTGTTGTCCCGAAGCCACTGGAGCGCCTTTTCCAGCACCGGGAAACTCTCGGATGGATCGTCCTTGATCCAGCCCATGAACCTCTCCCAGTACGCGATTTGACGGTCAATGGGGCCGGTGCCGACCCCGGGCACACCGAGAAAATCAAGGCCGAGTTTTTTCCAGTCAACCATGTTTGTTTTCGCCAGCATTTCCAGAGCCTTCCACCAGATTGTGGCGCGCTCATCCGGCGACATATCGAAGTAAAAACCGGAACCGTGATATGAGGGGTAATCCTTCGGCATCGTACCAGTGAGTCGCTCCATGATATAGAAAGGTGTGCCGATCACGGATTCATCCTCTTCATGCCAGTACATTTTCGGTACCGGCACGTCGCTTTCACCGAGGGCTTTCATGACAAGGAACTGATGGTTCAGGTGATAGTCGGGGAAGACCCTGTGGTCCAGCGGAGCTGCGCGGAGGACCATTCCCTTTTTGAATATCTTGCCGTTTTCTTCCCATGACAGGTCAAAGAGGAAGGTTTCATTTGAAAGGCCCATACCGGGCTTCTGGATGTCCGACATGGCAATATGGAGCGCACCGGGCATCTTATTCTGCAGCCACGGTACGAGTTGTGTCACGATGTGCCCGAAGGCGTCCTGTTCTTTTTTCATGGTAATACTCCTTGTTTATTGTCATCGTCCTTTTTTATCATGGACGATCCGTTATATGTGTATCTGGAAACCCGCCCTGGCGGGAATGACAAGAATTCATTCAATATGACAGGTATCCGTATTTCGGATACTTTCCTATAAGGACAAGCTCAACTATTCCGTAACCGATCTCGGCGCCGCATTTGAATTCACACATGAAATCTTCCAGGAAGGAGACTTCTTTGAATGTTGCCGTGTCCGTGAGGTCCAGTTTGAATCCGTCAAGGTATTCAGGCCCCAGCCAGAGTCCGTGGGTGAACCCGCGGAAGCCGAAGTATCCTCCCGCCCTGATGTGACACACACTGAGGGGCCGGATGGACAATTCAACGGGCGGCCCGGCCTCGGGATAGAGCGACACGCTGCCGCCGGAAATATGACGTATATCCGGTTTGAACGTATAGTTGTGGTCGACGCGGACCAGCTTGTTTTCTTCCTTTCCGGTTTCAGGCGGATACATAACGGCGCCGCTGAAGACCAGTGTCTTCGCGTCCCATGATTCCCTTGTATGGTACGTCACGCCCCATCCGTCGAACTGGGCCAGGATAAAGTTATACAGATATCCCTGGGGAACTTCTCCCGGCTGGACCCCGGTCTCGGGAACTCCGCCGCCGCGGCGGATGCCCCAGGAATGGTCACGCTCAGCGCGCCATCCCGCGGCATCAACAGGGATCTTGTTCCCTTCGGCAGTTATCCAGCCTGATGGTCTGCCAACCTGCACATAGCGCTTCACGTTTTCAAGGATGCGTCCGCGAAACGTACCCTTCTGGGCTTCCTCTTCATGGGGATTCATGGCAGCGGTGAAATCAACCTGGCATGAGAGACCATACTGGTTATCGGCGAGGGAAAACCGCACTTTTCTGAGCGGCTCGATCACTTCATAGGAAAGAGGGCCAACGCGGACCTGGTCGAACCCCGGCCGCAGTTCGCGGGACGCCCGCACGCAGTACTGGGTTTTACCGTCAATGACAAAACAGGCGAAGGCATCCATGATGTTGCGATTCGGGTAGTGGCCGAAGCCTGCAATAAGCTGAAAGCGTCCGGTAATGTCATGAGCTGAAAACCAAATTCGCTCAGTCCATTCCCGGGCGCTCGTGGCAACAGTATCAAAGGTATCGACAGTCTGATGGCACAATAATTCATCATACGTGGTGAGCATAACAACCTCGTTTCATTTATATATTTTGTACAACAAGGTGAGCGTTTGCTCGAAAAGATGTTGTTCAATCACTTTATTGCGGCAAAAATATCTCATGTCATATTTTTTGTCAATACAATAGCGTGTCGGTCGATGCAAATGACACGATGTTCAATTTAAATCAAAGCGGCTGCCATCTATTAAGCGCCAGAACATGACCTGCGCGGACGAGCGGGACAGCTGCCCGACATTAAGAATAACTGTTTATTACGTCTTACAATATTCCGGTATTTTATTTTCCTTTACGGGAAAACCGTCACATGATATTTTTGGTAAAAAATAGAGCACCCGCTTTCACGCCATCCGACCAAGCATGAAACAGGCGCCACAAGAGGTATTACTATTTATGAAAAAATATTTCACCCACAACACTATGGGTCGAACCGCTATTGTTACCGGCGCTTCTAGCGGCATCGGCGAGGCCTTTGCCAGGCGCCTCGCCCAGGAAGGTTATGATTGCTACCTGGTAGCGAGAAGAAAAGGCCATCTTGTCAAACTTGCCCATGAAATCGAAAAGAATAACGGCGTCAGGGCGACAACGGTTTCTGCAGACCTCTCAACCGATACCGGCGTCAGCCAGATCGAAAGAATTATCGCCGCCAATGATTCCATCGAGATCCTCGTCAACGCCGCGGGCTTCGGCACACGCGGCTTCTTCGCCGATGTTGACGCGGAAAAGATGCAGCAAATGGTCTATCTTCATACGATGGCCACCGCCCGATTGACGCGATCGGTCCTGCCCAGGATGATAACAAACCGCAAGGGCTATGTCATAAACGTATCATCCGTGGGGGCGTTTCTTACCACGTCCCATTACGTGACCTATTCGGCAACAAAGGCCTTCGTCAACATGTTGATGAAGGGACTTCGCGATGAACTGGCCGGCACCGGCGTTACAATACAGGCCCTCTGCCCCGGACTCACCAAGACCGGGTTCATGTATACAGATGAATTCAAGGACTTCAACTATGGCGATATCCCCCGGTTCGCCTGGATGACCCCGGAGCAGGTTGTCGAGGAATCACTGGCTGCCCTCAGGAAAAACAAGACCATTGTCATACCGGGACGGGGCAACAGGATTTTCATCGGAACCCTTAATGCGCCCCTTGTCGGTCCGATCCTGGGAGGTATACTGAGTCTCATGGGACGCGGAAAGAACGCGTATTAATTGAAGTGAGTGTCCCCCTCAAAAAATTTGCCGAGGGGGATGTTTTTGCCTATGCCGGCTTGAATCCCCACTGCTTAAAGCCGTATTTGTCGAAGGGTGCAAAAATCATGTTTTCAATGATGCCGTAGCCTGTTTCGCCGCCGCATCGCACTTCCACCACCGTATCGTCAAGGCCGTGCACGTCATTGGCAACCGATTCATCGCCTATGTCCCATGTCTCGCCATCCTCCCAGTATTCTCCCATCCACGTGCCATGGCGGAACCCCTTGTATCCCACATAGGCACCGCCGCGCAGGTACATGGTTGTCAGTTCTTTCATCGTCAGCTCTATCCTGCGGCCATCCTTGCAGGTAATGATAACCTGCCCCGCTTTCATGCGCTGGTTCCCCGGGTGGTACTCATACTGGTGATCCACCGCAACTATGGGCACCGGTTGTTTCTTCCCGTCCATGGTTTCCACGACCGAACCGCCGAGGTATTGGATGGTTCCGTCATTTTTTTCTATGAGATAACAGTAGATGCCCCAATCACTGAACTGGATGGTGAGCCAGTTGATCATCATCGCGGTGAATTTCTCATGATCAGGTCCCTGGACTCCCTGCTCCGCCGCCCCGGTGCCCATGCGGATACCCCAGGAATGGTCACGCTGGGCGTAGTAATTCTTTTCATCAATATCATATTTCTTCCCATCGACTATGACCCGGCCACGGGCGCGCCCCAGCTGCGCGTACCGGCAGGTATTCATGTACATTCTGCCCCTGGTCCTGCCGAACTGCGGCTCCTCCTCCCCCGGAACCATGGTCCCGAGGAATTCCAGGTCATAGCTGAACCCGTACTTGTTCTCACCCATGGCGATGCGCACCTTGCGATACGGCTCAATCACCTCATAGGACAGGGGACCCAGCGATATTTCGTCGATTTTCGGCCGCAGGACCCGGGAGATTCTCATGTTGTACTGCTTCTTGTTTTTGATATTGATGCATCCGTATCCGTCCAGGACGTTCCTGTTGGGATATATACCGAAGCCGGTGGCCAGGACAATCTCACCCCTGGTATCGTGGATATTGCACCAGAGCTTTTCGGTCCAGGCCCGGTCGCTCGTTTCCGGATGATCGAAGGTGGATACCACCTGGTGGCAGGTGAACTCATCAAACTTTGTAAGCATTATATTCTCCTTAAAATTTTATGGTAATACTTTGTATATATGTCAGCAATCAGTGTTCCTTTTTCAACAAACGTTGATTAAAAGTCAAGGAAAAAGATTGTTCAACCAGCAGATCTGTTTAAATCCCTGAAAAATCATTTCACGTTACCAGCATCAGCAAAGGCGTGAGAAATAATTTTTAAAAGGCTTGCACTTTCATATAATTATGTTATTCTGTCTAAAATCTCAAATTCACAAGGTGCCTTGAAATAACTATTTTTAAGGAGGTCTATGAACGTATGAAGAAATTATTTATTTACTGCGGCGTATTACTTCTTCTCCTGGGTCTTCAGTCAACACCAGTCTATGCTTTCGGCATGGGAATCTTCGGCAATTTCGACGGTGGAAAAATGATCTGGAACGGATACGACGCCGAATTCTTGAATTACGGCGGCGGTTTTGTTCTCGATACCAACCTTGCCGGAGACATCGGTCTTCAATTATCGCATGGAACTGGGCTTGACCAATTTGCACTCTTCCTACGAGGACACATACGGTTTTCCATTTTCACAATACACGTATACCGCATGGGAAGATTCCCTGGCTCTTACCACGGTCCATTATTTCGGTTTCGGCGTTGTGAGGACCCGGAACGTGCGTTTATGGCTCGGGCCCCAGATTACCTTTGGCGGATGGCTGACTAATAAAACCGGGGTATATGCCGGGATCGGGTTCGCCATAGGCCTGAACATCAACATCGGCGACGTCTTCACCCTTGCCTTTACTGGTGCCGGGAGGTTCCTGGGCGGCGCCATTATCGATACGGATAGCGAAGGGTACTACTATACTACCGGCGGATATGGCGTTGACGGCATGGTAACCATGGCGTTCATGTTCAGATTTCCAGGTGATAGAATCAAATAATGATGCTACCATGATTCATGGTAGATCAGTATTTTCAGCATATCCCGGTCTTTGGCCCTTGCATAGGCCCGTGGAAGATCAGCAGCGTATGCTTCATGGGTAATGAGATTTTTCGTGATGGTGTCAGCCAGGGCCGGATTATCCACAAGGAAATCTATGGCAGGGCGAAATTCCCCGCATCTTGACGTCCTGAGGCGCCTGCCGCAGGCGATGAATGACAGTAACGGATTCGTCCCGCCGGTTCCCCTGAAGAGAATTCCTCCACGGGGCCGTACAAGAGAATTCTCGTTTTTTACATCAGGTCGTATAATCCCATCGATTTCTTCAACGGTTGAAGCCATGCCGATATCAAATCGCGGGAGTCGTCCATGGAATTTCTCGCCGGCCAGGAGCGCTGCTGCTTCCATGGAATTGCCGGTGAACATTAATTCATACCGGGGTATACCTTTTCAGTCATAGCCCCGGGTGCGCAGTAGACCGTTTCGTTTTTTCTTTTCTCGTGTTCCCATTTGAATTCAAGGGCATCCTTTGAATACGGGAGGATGGAAAGCTCATCCACAACGAGCTCGGTGAGATGCTTCAATCCAAAAAACGGCTTGCCGTGGGTCGACTTCAAGTGCACTTCACGCCGGGCCATGGTGAGGGCTGATTCAAGACCGCCGGGAGAACCCGTCGCTTCGAATACCAGACCGAAAGAATCCTTCAATGCCTGAGGTTTTACTTTTTCCATGTCAACGGCATCGTCTGCCCCCATCCGCCGCGAATGCTCCATGCGCTCTTCTCCAAGAGCAAGAGCGGTGATGGAAAAATCAATCCCGGAGCTTCTCCGCCATCCGGCAAGGGACGCAATAATCAGGGACCCAAGACGACCGGTACCGATGACTGCAACACGTTCGCCCTTTCCCGGCCGCGAGGTGCTGACCGCGTGGAGCGCCGCAGCAAAAGGCTCGACCAGCGCGGCGGTCCTCAGGGGAAGTCTGTCCGCCGGCAGTACCGCATTGACCGGGGCAAGAATATAGGGACCGAACCCTCCGGGGAGTCTGTCAATACCCAGCACCATTCGGTCCGGGCAATGGGTCGGCAGACCCTCCATGCAAAAAGGATCCGGGTGCGCATCGCCCCGTGCATCGCAGGTATCATTTATCTCAACTACGTATTGTCCTCCGGAATCCGGGTCCGTGGCCACCACTTCATGACCGAGTATCTGAGGAAGCGGAAAAGGAAGAAAACGCCGCGCAATATCGGTTGAGCAGATGCCGCATACCAGGGTTTTGAGGAGACGGTGGCCTTTTCCAAGGGCAAGGTGTTTTGCCCCATTACGTATAATATCCCAACCCTCTTCAGGGCTTCCCTGGAATTCATACCGGGCCTTTATGAAATCATCACTGGCAGTGTATTCATATGCATCGAAGGATATGCGCTTCACGATTGATTTCCCCAGGATAACTTATTGCGAGTTCTATCAGCATCTGCCACGCTACACGTACATTCATGGCATGCTGATCTTCTGTTCAAGAAATATCCCGATATGATGAATGTTATATTCCAGATCACCTGCGCGCCCGGCAGGAGTCGAACCTGCGACCTACGGATTCGAAGTCCGGCGCTCTATCCAGCTGAGCTACGGGCGCATATGTTTTAAGTGTCTTAATAGACTTCATGTTTTCGCCGGATCAACCATGTATAATTTTATTCTTTTTACAATACTTGATCGCAGCATCAATATCCAGTCGTTTCTTCAAATCTTCATGCTCATCAATGAAGCCGAGAAATGACTCAAAAGACTGCTTATGATATACTGCAAAATGAACAGCCGAGTCCTCCCCGGCGGCAAGGCGATCGAAGAAATCCTGAATCATCGCAAGGCGTTCCTCAACTTCCGCGACATCGATACCATCGCTGTACAGGTGCTGAAATTCATCGATCTCATGGGAAAACCGTATCGACTCATCACCGGTTTTAAGCATCGCCTTTTGCGGTATATCCTCCGCTGCCAGGTCTCCATCGGGTAAAACAACAGGTTTCTTTACCAAAGACCTGTCCTCAAAGAGGATCTCGTCTTTAACGACAAATGATTCTGCTTCTTCATTGGATGTCTCCTGAACGACAGGTTCGAAGTCTGATTCACCGTCATCCGTCACTGCAGGCGAATCCTCTTTCTTGCCCGGCCCTTCGCCGGAGATATCATTCAGCAATGCTTCGAGTTCACCTTCGGAAACGCCGATTTCATCAGATGCTGCTGTGGCCTGTCCGGGTGATTGTTCCGCGTCTTCGATGGAACCATCATCTTTGATATCATCCAGCAGGGCCTCCATTTCGCCGCTGGCAGCACCATCTTCATCAGGAGACGCCGTCTGTGCTGTAAGAGGGGATACCGTTTCACCACCCGGCTCCTCGGCGGGCGCATTCCCAGGGAGTGCATCGGGCTCACCACCGGGAACTCTGCCATCATCAGAGGTGATTTCTTCCGAAAGCAGCTCCTCATCCATCATTCTGCGGCTATCTTCTCCGTTAACAGATGTGCTTCCCGGAGACGACTCATCGAAGATGTCCATATCAGACGCGTTTTTTTCATCTACTTCATCATTCCCGGCTTCATCTTCCCCTGCAATATCCTCCAGGATACTGCGCAGGCCATCATCCAGCGATTTGTCGGCAATCCAGATGGCAAGAACTTTGCGCACCACATCCTTCGCTTTACTGCGGTCATACACCTTCTCATTTTTAACATAGATACCCTGAATGATGCCGCGTATCTTTTCCATGTCTTGAGGGTCCACGGCGTCAAGGTAGTCTTTTTTTATGAGACGGGCGTACCGTTCGATCACATCTTCCTCAAAACTTGTGTCTGCCGGCCCTGGCGAGACATCTTCATCTGCAGTTTCCTCCCTGTCCGGTTCTTCTTCTGTGAAATCTGACAGGTCACCCTCCTCTGTCAATGCCGCCTCATCCGGCTCTTCAGAAGGAAGGTTCTCATCATGATCCAGTATTTCTGCGTCTTCTGCCAGAAAAGAAACAATGGCATGGAGATCATCGTCCCATTTCATGCGTTCAAGGAGTAACGAAGCCGCCTCACCACCTTTCCGGTCCCTGAATTCCCGGAAGCTCTTTTCCACGTGGTCCCGGTTCTTCACTTCGTCAGCATCCAGGCCGTTTTTCATCTGCATAATCGTGAATTCGACAGGCTTGACCGACCTTGTCAGGCCAGCATCGATACCCCTCAGCACCAGGTCATAGAATTTTATGACCATATAATGTCCGTCATCGGCGACCATTTTCAGCAGTATGCCTTTCAGGGCTCCCATGGTCAGCTTTTTCTGCGAGGCAAGGACCTTGTTGATATCATGGGCATAGGCGGGGAATCGCTTATTGAAAAGCCTGTTGACCATCAGGTCCGAGATAATATTGAGATTAAGACCGGCCAGGATCGGATGGAGCGCCCTGGCCAGCAGTTTCTCAAATTCATAATAATCCGAAAAGGAACCTTCCCTGAGCTGTCCGGCAATACGGCGCGCTGCGCCGTAACCGGGAATATTGATGGTAATTCGTCCGGCGCTCCTGATGAGATCGCCTACCAGATCAGGCCGTGATGCCGGATCTTCAATAAAACGACTTATGAAATCACTGCTTTCGTTGTCCAAGGGTTTTTCCATCATCACCGGTATTCAAATGCCTTGCCTGGTATAACGTTGCATGAGCAGCGTCAGGGAAGCCGGATAATCGGCTGCGTTCAGCCGCCGTGACCCGTGTATCATGAAATGATCGGTCCATCATCCGGCCTGGTCGGTTTCTTCCTGGCGTGACGCTCGCCGTAAATCGCGTAGATGATGAACCCGATGAACATCCATATCAGGAGCCTGAGCCAGGTATCCCTGGGCAGGGAAACCATCTGAACCAGGGCGACCAGGGTGCCCATTATGGGGACAAATGGCATGAACGGCGTTTTAAAAGGCCTGTGGAGCTTTGGTCGGGTGTAGCGCAGCACCATGACGCTCACGCACACAATGACGAAGGCCAGCAGCGTGCCGATTGACACCATTTCCCCAAGGAACCCGATAGGGAAGATACCGGAAATGATCATGGCTGCGGCTCCGATCAGGAGCGTGGTTATGAAGGGGGTCCGGAACCGGGGATGCACGGTGGCGAAGATGCCCGGCAGCATGCCGTCTTTGGCCATGGTATAAAAGATCCTTGACTGGCCGTAGAGGAGGACCAGTACCACTGAAGTCAGCCCCGCGATGGCTCCCAGTTTGATGATCGGACGGAGCCAGAAAAACCCATCGCCCAGTGCATTGATACCCACGGCAATCGAATCCGGCACATCGCGAAGGGAGGTATATTTGACCACGCCCGTGAGGACAAAAGCCACAAGGATGTAAAGGACCGTCACAATGGCGAGGGAAGAAAGAATGCCGATGGGCATGTCCCGCTTCGGGTTCTTGACCTCCTGCGCCGCAGTGGAAACCACGTCGAATCCGATGAAAGCGAAAAAGATGACGCCCGCCCCCCTCAGTATACCGGTCCAGCCGAATTCACCGAAATGCCCCGTATTATCCGGAATGAAAGGCGTGAGATTATCCATTTTCACGAAAAAGATGCCAAAGCCGATGAATAGGACTATGACCGTCACCTTGATGATGACTATGAAATTATTAAAGGAAGCCGATTCCTTGATCCCGATTATCAGAAGAAGTGTAAAGGTAAGCACCACCAGGATGGCCGGCAGGTTGATAATGGCTCCGGTTAACATTAACCCGGTTTTCGGATCATAGGCGAAAGGCGCGCTGGTCAGGTAGGCCGGGAAGGATATGCCAAAGTCATTTAAAAAACTGACCACGTACCCCGACCATCCCACTGCGACCGACGCCGCGCCGAAGAGGTATTCCAGGATCAGATCCCACCCGATGATCCAGGCGAAAAGCTTCCCCAGTGTTGCGTAGGCGTAGGTATAGGCGCTGCCGGATACCGGGATGAGTGACGCAAATTCAGCGTAACAGAGGCCGGCGAAAGCGCAGGCGATGGCGCAGATGACGAGCGAGATGATGATGGCCGGTCCGGCGTAGTTCGCGGCCACGGGCCCCGTCAGCACGAAATATCCCGGCGCCGACGATGACCCCTACCCCCAGCATGGTCAGGTGCATCGGCCCGAGGACCCTCTTCAGTGAGTGACCGTGTTCATCCTGGGTATCAACCATCAATTCTTCTATAGGTTTTCGCTCAAGGTGCTTTTTAATTCTCTGCTTCATAACGGCGGGTACCTTCCTGATCAGGCGAACTGCATGAGCTCTTTGAAGACAACGTATCAGTAATGCCTTGATTGACAAGAACATTTTGGATTTATCCGTGCCATGGCCGGAATCATATATGATGATTTACTTTCCATGATGGTGATATTCATTTAATTTGAATATCTTGCATTTTAATCTTTTTAACCGATAAACTAAATTTTTTTCTTGCATAAATTTAACCATTTGGTTAAACACGACAAATCGATCAGAATAAACAAACTCTGACAGGCAACCCGAGAGGTTTTTCACAAATGAATATAGCACGTTTAGCGATCAAACGCCCCATTCTTATAACCAGTATTGTATTTACCCTCCTCTTTGTGGGCTTTATAGCAATGAATCGTCTTGGTGTCGACATGTACCCTGATGTTCAGTTCCCCTATGTCGTGGTCCAGACTATTTATCAGGGTTCTGCTCCTGAGGAGATTGAAAACCTGATTACAAAACCCATAGAAGACGAGATAAGCTCAATATCCGGCCTGAAACGGGTATCATCGCGAAACATGGAGAGCGTGTCCCTCGTCGTGTGCCAGTTCAACCTCGGTGTTGATGTTAAATACGCGGAACAGCAGGTAAAAGACAAGGTTGCCCGGATACGGCGGAACCTTCCCCAGAACATCGATGAACCACTTATCATGCGGTACGATCCGGCCGACATGCCCATCGCCAGGGTGGCTGTTTCAGCAGACCTGAGTTCGAATGACCTTTACGACCTCGCGAAAGAAGAAATAAAAGTCAGTTTTCAGCAGGTGAATGACGTAGCGTCGGTTCAGATCATCGGCGGCCGGCGCCGGGAAATCCAGGTGGAGCTTGACCGGAACAAACTGAACCAATCCCGGGTTTCAGCGCTGGCGGTCGCTAATGCCATCAAAAGCGCCGGCATCAATGTACCGGTCGGCAAACATGAAAAGGGATCATCCGAAATGGTATTCAGGACTGTCGCGCAATTCACCGATATTAACCAGATCGCCAATGCCGTGGTCCAGTTTTCCGGTGATGTGGGGAATGCTATATCAGTTAAATCCCTCGGGACCGTGAGCGACGGATCTGAGGAAAAGACAACCATCGGATACCTCTACGCGCCGGTAAACTCCGGGAAGCCTGAAAAATCAGGCTTCTTCAGTTCAAAGAAGAACAAAGGTCAAGCGTGAAACCAACCCCGCCATGTTTCTGGAGGTGTACAAACAGTCCGGGAGCTAACACCGTGGCTGTTGTGGACGGCATTGTTGAACGTATAAAAAAGATAAACGAACAGATGAAAGATCGTCCCGGGAAGCCCAAGATAACCCTTATCTATGACGGCGCCAATATTGTCCGGATGAATCTCGAGGAAGTACGGACCACCATTATCCTGGGAATCATTTTCGCCATCATCGTGGTGTACCTGTTCCTGGGCAACGCAAGATCCACCTTTATAACCGGCATAGCCCTGCCGAACAGTCTCCTGGGCGCTTTCATACTCATGTATATCATGGGCTATACCATGAACGTCATCACCCTCCTGGCACTGTCCCTTACCGTCGGACTCCTTGTCGATGACGCCATCGTGGTGCGGGAGAATATTTTCCGAAAACTTGAATCAGGCATGAACCCCATGGAGGCAGCTGAAAAGGGAACCACCGAGGTCATGCTGGCAGTCATCGCCACGACCCTTACCATCATGGCCGTATTCGTCCCCATCGCCTTCCTGAGCGGCATCGTGGGCCAGTTCTTCAAGCAGTTCGGCTTCACCATCGTCTTTGCCATGGCCATCAGCCTTTTCGACGCCCTCACGGTGGCCCCGTTTCTTTCGGCATACTTCGCCGGCAAGGGCCATGTCGCGAATAATGTCGTCATACGCAATTTTGAACGCTTCCAGCGGTGGATAGAATCCTGGTACAGCAAAATCATGGGCTACACCCTGGATCACCCGTTCCTCGTCATGGGCATCACCACGATTATATTCATCGGCAGCCTCTCAACGGCCCCCTTCATCAAAAAGACCTTCATGTCCAACAGCGACTACGGCGAATTCATAGCCCAGATACAGATGCCTTCCGGGACCAGCCTTGACGGCACCGGCGATGTTGCACTGAAAGTGGCGGAGCGGATCCGGGCCGTGGCTCCTGAAATGGACAAGATTTCAATTATCGTGGGCATGAATACCATGCAGCAGCAGCAGTCAAATTTTGCCCAGTTTGGACTTTCTCTTGTCAATTTGTCGGAACGCAAGCGCCCAGCCGGTGAAATAAAGGAAAGCATCAGGAAAATGCTGAAAAAGGAATTCGCCTATACCAGGCCGAAAGTCAACGAATACAGCATGGGGATGACATCCATGTCTCCCTTCATCCTCAACCTGATCGGCAATGATTTAGATGAAATTGATGAATACGCCCAGAAGCTCGTAAAGGAGATAAAAAAGATCCCGGACCTTACCGACGTAGACACCAGCTCTGAAGAGGGAAAACCGGAATACCAGGTAATATTCAACCAGAACGAAATGCAGAAATTCGGCGTCATGCCTGCCGTGGCCGGCATCGAGCTCCGTTACCAGATAGCGGGCGAGGTTGTGGGAGAGCTACATGCGAAAGGACTTGAATATGACGTACGCCTCCGCCTGAAGCCGGAACAGCGCGACCTCCGCTCGGCATACGCGCAGACCAAGATACCGAACCAGGCGTACCGGATGGTACCCCTCTCGGCGATCAGCAGGGGTGTCGAAAAATCAGGTCCTTCCCAGATCCTGCGCGAAGACCGTTCCCGGGTCGTGCAGGTATCAGCGAACCTTGCCCCGGGCGGCGCCATCGGTTCGGCAACGGACATGACAATGTTATTGCTAAAAAAGAAACTGCCGCCTCCCAAGGGAATGACCTACAACTTCATCGGTCAGACCGAGGACCTGAAGGAACTGCTGGCAAACATAACCCTTGCCATGCTCCTGGCGGTGGTATTCATATACTTTATCCTCTCCAGCCTGTATGAGTCCTTCATTACACCGGTCACCATTCTAATGGCCCTGCCGCCGGCGCTTTCCGGGGCCTTCCTGGCACTGTTCATCTTCGGCGAAATGCTGAACATGTTCAGCATGATCGGCATGGTAATGCTGATGGGCCTCGTCACCAAGAACTCGATCCTCCTGGTCGACTTCGCCCTGGAGGGATACCGATCGGGCATGACCCGGAAGGAGGCCATTTATAAAGCCGGCATGACGCGTCTCCGGCCGATCTTGATGACGACCTTTGCCATGCTGGCCGGCACCCTTCCCGTGGCTCTGGGCATCGGGGAAGTATCCAAGTTCAGGATGGCCATGGGTATCGCCATCATTGGCGGCCTTATCCTGTCAACGTTCCTGACCCTGATTGTTGTGCCGGCCATGTTCGAATATATCGATATCTTCCGGGAATGGATCGAAAGCAAGTTCCGTCCCACTTATAAGAAGGAAGAACACAATATATCAGAAGAAATGGACGAGGAAGAGGAAGTGATCGATGAAAACAGCCTGCCTGCTGCCGCTAAAAAACTTTCCGGCAACCCGGTGACGGCAGCGAATAAGTCCCCCATGAATCCCGGAAGCCATGGAAAATCAAAAAAGAAAAAATAATCAGATTAACGTTCAGCTCCCCGCAAATTAAGCGGGGAGCTGTCATATTAATGATTGACTTTTATCCTGCCCCCTGTAAGAAATTACCAAATTTTATATAGTAGAACCTATAATTATAAACTGATAACTATTCAGTTCTTTTGATTATCGTGAATATCGGATGCCATGCTGCGGCGCAATTTCCCTCTCCCTTACGATGGCGCGGGAAATATCGGTGATGATTTATTCTGAAATTCACTTTCATGACACGCTGAATAGATACTCAATTCAACAAACCTCAGGAGGTAGTTTCAAGTTATGGCAGAAACAAAAACATTCGGGATGGCTGCTGAAAAAGGGAGGTGGCTCTTTGTCATTATCGGGCTAGTAATGAACCTCTGCCTCGGCAGCGTTTATTCCTACGGCGTATTCAAGCCCCATGTTGAATTCGAATTCAACAAGAAAAAAGCGGAACAGGCGGGTCTCGCAGTCAATTCCATCGACAAGGACCTTCTCAAGGGTATTTTCACCCTTAAAAAAGACGCGGCTGACAAGTTCTATGCATCAACGAAGACCATCACCGCGGCACAGGTGGCTGAGATATTCAAACTGAAGCCGGATGTTGAAAAAGACAAGGTAAAGATTGATAATTTCACCAAGTTAATCCCCACGATGGCCGACAAGGACCTCGAACTCCTTAAAGGGCTGAAAAAAGTATCTTCACTTGAAGGCAATCTTCCCTTCATGACGTTCCTGGCGTTTTTCGCCATACTCATGTTCTTCGGCGGAAAGGTAATGGAAAAGCTGGGTCCGAAAAAGGTCGCTCTCATCGGCAGCATCATTGTCGGTCTCGGATGGGGCCTGTCATATTTTGCCCAGAACATATACATGCTGATACTTACCTACGGTGTTATCGCCGGTTCCGGTGTCGGCCTTGCCTACGGCTGCCCGGTCTCCCTCGGCGCCCGCTGGTTCCCTGACAAGAAGGGCCTTGCTGTCGGCCTCATGCTGGCCGGCTTCGGCGGTTCTGCCCTCCTGACCGCGAACATCGCAAGCGCCATGATACCCAAGGTGGGTCTTTTTACCACGTTCCTCTATTTTGGTATCGCCTTTGCGATAATTCTTGTTATCCTGTCACTGCCGTACAAGTTCCCGGAAGCAGGATGGAAACCCGCCGGCTGGGCGCCTGCCGCTGGCGCTGCTGCACCGAAGGATTTAACATCCGGTGAGATGGTCAAGACCTCTTCTTTCTGGGGCCTTTTCCTGGCATACATCATCGGCTGCCTCGCCGGTCTTATGGCGATCGGCATCTCTGCCCCCGTCGGTCAGGAGATCATCAAGGTCACCGCGGCACAGGCTGCGATGTACACCGGCATCTTCGCCATATTCAACGCTGTCGGCCGGCCTCTCTTCGGTACACTGACCGATAAGATCACCCCGAGGTGGGCCGCGGTCCTCAACATGGCGCTCATACTTTGCGTGTCCCTGATCATGCTCTTCGTCGCAGGAGAAGGTAAAACCACCGCTTACGTTGTTGCCTTCTGCGGATTCTGGCTCTGCCTTGGCGGATGGCTCGCCATAGCACCGGCAGCGACCGCCTCCTTCTTCGGCATGAAAAACTACGCCCGGAACTATGGCGTCGTCTTCTTCGCCTATGGCCTCGGCGCCATCATCGGCGGCCTGATCTCCGGTTTCGCGAAAGACCTGTTCGGGAGCTTCAATGTCGCTTTCTATCCCACTGCCGGTCTTGCGGTACTGGGAATTCTTCTGGCGCTCGTTTTCATCAAGCCGCCGAAGAAGTAATAGCATTAACATGAACATAAAAAAGCCGGCTTCATGCCGGCTTTTTTTATTTATATTATTTTTAAGAATTAAAAACCATCGTAGGTTTTTCCTTCTTTTTTCTTCTGTGCATCCACACTTTTCTTTTGTTCGAATTTTATCTTGCCTTCTTTCAATATAGCATCAAGATACTCCACATAAACAACACAGGGATTCGCCTTGGAACTGCGGCAATCCTCCGTTTCCCATAGCGATATTTTGTATCGTTTATCGATGTACCATCGTGCCATCAGATACGAATCCATTGATCTGCTGAACTCCTCCCCCTTGTAATCATTTGGCTGTCCGTATTTTTCTATGAGCCGCGGTTTCACTTTTGATATTTCCCCCCACTTGATTTCCACCTGGATCAGATACAGTTTGTCCTGCTGATCGAAGAACAGCCTCGTATTCGCCATATCCCCGGTTTCTATAGTCATGTCCTGGTTGCTTGAATAGTTGACCTTTTCGTATTTTCCCTTTATGGCCTTTTTAACGTCCTCTTTTGTCTGGCCCAGAGTGAATTCCTTATAACTGACGCCTGATCCCTCTGAAAATAAAGGCACGGAAAGGACAAGGACGCAAAGACTTATGAGTAACATATATCTTTTCATACCACCCTCCTCATTTTTTTTCTCAATTTATGCCCCTGAAAAAAAACAGAGTCAAGTTTTTTTACATAAACCGTCAAATTTACCATTCCACATGTTTTTATTCATTAATTCACCCAATATACGCCGCACAATTGGTCCACGTCCAATACTGACGCAATAATCTATATTGACAAATTTCTCATTATCTGCATTATGAATTAATTATCATCAGGTAGTGCTTTTTAATTATCCGCAGGGGGCGGGAACCGCAACAAGATGATAATCCTACATTCGATTTTCTCAAAAGCCGAACTCAGCATATCTTCAATACTCTTACTGAAGAGGGACTCTAATAGTTCTCCATCTTCTATATTATTCCATCACCATTAAGGGGGTATTCATATGAGCGATGCATATTCTGACAAGCCGTGGCTGAAGAATTACGACAAAAATGTTGCTCCAACCCTTACGTACGAGGAAAAAACCTTTGCTGAAAAGTTCGCCGAGACTGTTGCGAAATATCCGGACAAAACAGCCCTCATATATATGGGGCGGAGACTGACCTTCAGGGAGGTCGACGATCTTTCTAACAGGCTGGCTAATTTCCTCTTGGCCAGCGGCCTCCGTCCGGACGACGTGGTCGGGCTTCACCTGCCCAACATACCCGCCAACTACATCGGCGTCATCGGCGTCCAGAAAGCTGGATGCGTGTCCACGGGATTGAGCCCGCTCCTCACATCGGCGGAGATGGAGCACCAGCTCATCGATTCCGGAACAAAGGTTGTCCTCACCGTGGACATACTCTTTGAAAAGATAGCCGAGGTAACGAACCAGGCGCCTTTCACCACGGTTGTGGTCACGGAAATAGCCGATTTTCTCCCGGGCATCAAGCGGGTCCTGGGCAAGCTTTTAAAGAAGATCCCCACCGCGGAGGTGAAACCAATCGCCGGCAAGACCGTCAAGCGTTTCATGGAAGTTATGACCGAATCGAAAGCTGATCCGGTCCTTGTGAAGCGCGGCATTGACGACATGATCTTCATGATGTACACGGGGGGCACCACCGGCCCCGCAAAAGGGGCCATGCTGACCCAGCGGAGCTACATGAGCAACCGTGTGCAGGTGCTCAGGTGGCTGGACATCATACCCGAGGATATCGCACTGTCGGCCTTCCCCCTCTTCCATATCGCCGGACTTGCCCTGGGCGGATTTACCATGACCAACGGCATAACCCAGATCTGCGTGCCCAATCCGCGGGACTCCCACTTCCTCATAGAGTGTATCAAGGCCTACAGGCCCACCTTCGTGGTAAATGTCCCGACGGTATACTTCGAACTCCTCAAGCAACCGGCCTTCAAGAAACTGGACCTCAAGGGACACCTGAAATGGTGTCTCAGCGCCGCTGCTCCCTTTCCCGCGGAATACATCAAGGACCTTGAATCAATCATCGGTGAAGGGAACTTCATAGAACTGTATGGGATGACAGAGATGTCGCCGGTCATGATCTGCAACCCCCGGTACGGAACAAAGAAACCAACATCTATCGGCATGCCGCTCTCGGACACCCTGGTGAAGCTCATAGACCCGGAAACGGGACAGCCCGCGAAGCTGGGCGAACCGGGAGAAATTGTCATCAGGGGCCCTCAACTCATGAAGGGCTACTACAAAAAACAGTCCGAAACCGACAACGCGGTCCGGGAAGGATGGATGCATACCGGCGACGTTGCGCGGATGGACGAGGACGGCTACTTCTATATAGTGGACCGCGTCAAGGATATGGTCATCGTTTCCGGCTTCAAGGTCTTCACCCGCGAACTTGACGAGGTGCTGGCGAAGCATCCCGATATAGCCCTGGCAGCATCAGTCGGCCTGCCGGATCCCGAGCGTCCAGGCTCAGAGCGCGTCGGTATCGCCATAGTACTGCGCCCCGGCATCGACAAGAACGACGAGGAAAAGGGAAAGATCACGCAGTATCTGCGCGACAACGTGGCGCCATACAAGGTACCGCGGGTAATCGAATTCATGGACGAACTCCCAACGAGCGGTGTCGGCAAGATTCTCAAGCGGGAGATAAAGAAGATGATGACCGGAGGTATGTAGCCCTATTTTTCCGTGCCTTCTGTCAGCCTGGGGTTTAAATCCCGGGCTAACAGAAGGCCTCTTATTTCAGCATCTTTTCAAAATGCTTGTAAATGGCCTGGGCATGCCCGGCGTCCCTTCCCTCTGATATGATTCGGAAAATAGGTTCCGTGTTGGAAGGACGAAGGTGCACCCATCCGCCGGCGAATTCATGGGTATCTGTAAATTCGATACGAAGACCGTCAATATTCGATATCTTCTGCCCCGAATATTCCTTTTCGATACGTTTCAGTATCGCGGGATCGACGCCGGTCCCTGCGAGCTTGATGCTTCCTTTTTTCATTACATAATGAGGTAGTTTTCCGACAAGCTCTGAAACCTTCTGCGAGCGCTCTGCCATCATCGCAAGGACATAGGCGATACCCACGAGGCTGTCCCTGCCGAGATGGACCTCGGGGGAAATAACCCCTCCGTTCCCCTCGCCTCCGATGCGGGCGCCGCCGCGCATCATCTCTTCGACTACATTGATTTCGCCCACCTTCGCCCGCGCGAGCTCCGAGGCGTGAGCAGCGGCGATGTCATCGACAGCCTTGGTCGTTGACAGGTTGATGACCACCCTGCCGGTGCTCTTCGAGAGAAGGTGTTCAACCACCAGTGCGATGGTATTTTCTTCCCCGATGGGTCTTCCCGTTTCATCTACGATGGCGAGCCTGTCCGCATCGGGGTCCTGTGCAAAGCCGATATCGGACTTTTCTTCGACGACTTTTTTTGAAAGGATCCCCAGGTTTTCCGGCACCGGCTCAGCGCCGCGCGGGAATATCCCCGTCATGTCGCAGTGCAGCGGTACCACGTCGCAGCCCAGCTGTTTCAATAAATTGATGGTTATGCGCGAACCGGCACCATTTACTGAATCAAGGACCACCCGGAACTTTCTTTTTTTTATGCTGTCACCGTCCACCACGGACAGGACCTTGCCGATGTGAATGTCATCAGCTCCGGAATCCGGCATGACCGATCCTACTCCGTCCCATCGTTTATAGGTGAAGGGTGACTCCATCATTTTAAAAAAAGAGTCGATCTCCGATGCGGTTAGAAAGGTACCGGACTTCCCGATGAGCTTGAAGGCGTTCCATTCTATGGGATTATGGGAGGCTGATATCACGATCCCTCCATCGGCATGGAGGTGTTCCACCATGACCTGCACGGTGGGCGTCGGCACGATGCCGATGTTGACAACATTGCAGCCAGATAGCGTGAGGGCCGATTCAAGACCTTTTTCAATGGCCGCGCCCGTGGGACGCGAATCCCGGCCTATGACGACAGTGCCGTATCCGCAATATCCGGCGAAGGCGGACCCTACCCTGCTGATAAGGTCGGGGGTCACTGATTCTCCCACGATGCCCCTGATGCCGGAAACGCTTTTCATCAATACCGAGGACATTCCAATTACCTTCTGTTTCTGCGGCTTTTCTTACGCTTCACGCCGCCGGTTGTTTCAGGATGATGCTCTTTTTTCTGTTCGGCAGGTCTGCGCACCGGCGCCGACTCCATTGACAGCGGTATACCTCCGGCCCCGAACTGCTCGACCTCGGCATGATATTCGCTGCCGATAATTTCAGCCGACGGCTGTGGTGGCTCTTCTTCAACAACGCGCTCCACCTGTACCCTCATTATAAACTCCAGTATGTCTTCCTTCAGCGTGGCAAGCATGTCACGGAACAGGTTGAAACCCTGTATCTTGTACTCCACCAGGGGATTCCGTTCGCCATAGCTCAGGGTCCAGATGCCGTCCCGCATTTCGTCCATGTTGTAAAGGTGATCGCGCCACTTGGTATCGATTATCTGAAGGGATATCATCCTCTCGAGGGCGCGCATGTCCTTCACGCCGAGCATTTCTTCCTTGGCCTTGTATGCTTCCTTGAGCCTATCGATAATGGCTTCCTCGAATTCCGAGTAGCTCAATTCGATGGGGCTGATCTTGTCAAAATCCAGTTCGACGCCGAACTTGAAGCGCATCCAGTTCCTCATGCCATCGAGGTCCCATTCCTCGGGATGGGCCTTTCCACCGGTGAACAAATCAAGTTTTTCCTTGCAGACATCATCAATATAGGATGAAAACTTGTATGATATGTCCTCACCCAGGAGAATCTCGTCGCGCTCTTTATAGATAAACTCCCGCTGCGAGTTCATGACGTCGTCGTACTCGAGGAGGTGCTTCCGGATGTCGAAGTTACGTCCCTCAACCCGCTTCTGCGCACTGGCGATGGCCTTCGTGACCATGGGGCTTTCGATCTCCTGCCCCTCCTCCATCCCGAGGCGCTGCATGATGCTGCCGATGCGCTCTGACCCGAAGAGCCGCATGAGTTCGTCTTCAAGGGAAAGGTAAAACCGCGATGACCCGGGGTCTCCCTGGCGGCCGGACCGTCCCCGGAGCTGGTTGTCGATGCGGCGCGCCTCGTGCCGCTCGGTTCCGAGGATGTGGAGCCCGCCCGCCTCGACGACCTTATTGTGGTTAACGGTCCATTCCCCTCCTTCCCGCACCAGTGTCTTCGCCTTGTGTTTGTCCTGTCCCTGCATCTGCTCGGAGAGCTGGCTCGCTTTTTCGAAATCCGCTGTCAGCACGGCCAGCTTGAAATCATTCCAGAGGTTCGCGTCATGAACCGGCACGTGCGATTCCAGCTCGTCGACATAAAGCCTGCGGCCTCCCAGGACAATGTCGGTCCCCCGGCCCGCCATGTTCGTGGCGATGGTCACCGCACCGGGGCTTCCCGCCTCGGCGATGATGCGCGCCTCGTGCTCATGGAACTTCGCGTTCAGAACATTATGGATGATGCTTTTTGACTGCAGCAGGCGCGACAGTTTCTCGGATTTTTCAATGGAAATGGTGCCGACCAGGACCGGCTGACTCCTGCTGTTGAGCTCGCGGATCTCCTCAATAATGGCGTCATATTTCTCGCGTTCGGTGCGGTAGACCTTGTCCGGATAGTCCTTCCGGATCATCGGCATGTTCGTCGGAATGACGACGACATCGAGTTTGTATATTTTCTGGAACTCCACCGCCTCGGTGTCGGCGGTACCGGTCATGCCTCCCAGCTTCTTATACATCCTGAAAAAGTTCTGGAAGGTAATGGTCGCCAGGGTCTGGCTTTCCCGTGCGATGGTGACGTTCTCCTTGGCCTCGAGGGCCTGGTGGAGACCGTCCGAGTAGCGACGGCCCGGCATGAGACGGCCGGTAAATTCATCGACGATGATGACCTGCCCTTCCTTGACGATATAGTCCTCGTCGATATGGAACAGCGCATGGGCCTTCAGGGCCTGGTTCACATGATGCACGGTGTCGATATGCTTATTGTCATACAGGTTTTCTATCTTGAGGAGCCGCTGCACGTGATTGACGCCGTCCTCGGTGAGGGTTACATGGCGGTCCTTTTCATTCACCTCGTAATCGACCTTTTCCTTCAGGTTGAGAATGACCTTGTTGAGGAGATAATATTTCTTGGTGGATTCCTCAGTTGAGCCGGATATGATGAGAGGCGTCCGCGCTTCGTCGATAAGGATCGAGTCGACCTCGTCGACGATAGCAAAGTTGAGCTCCCGCTGGACCCGCAGGCTCTGGTGTTCCACCATGTTGTCGCGCAGATAGTCGAAGCCGAACTCGTTGTTGGTTCCGTAGGTGACATCGCACCGGTACGCCACCTGCCGGTCATAGGGGGACAGGTCATGCTGGATTATGCCGACTTCCAGGCCGAGGAATTTATAGATGGTGCCCATCCATTCCGCGTCGCGCCGGGCCAGGTAGTCATTGACGGTAACGAGATGAACGCCGTGGCCGCCGAGCGCATTGAGATATACCGGGAGCGTCGCGACCAGGGTCTTTCCTTCACCGGTTTTCATTTCGGTAATCCGTCCCTGGTGGAGTACGATACCTCCCATGAGCTGGACGTCAAAATGCCGCATGCCCAGGGTCCGCACCGAGGCTTCCCGCGTCAATGCGAAGGCCTCAGGAAGGAGGCTGTCCAGGGACTCTCCCTTTTCGATGCGCTGGCGGAACTTCGATGTCATGCCGCGCATTTCGTCATTGGTAAGCTTTTTCATCTCCGGCTCGAAGGCATTGATTTTATGCACGAGGGGCCACAGCTTTTTCACGTCCCGTTCATGCTTTGTGCCGAAGAATATGCTCAGTATTTTATCGATCATGGTTTAATCCTTCCCGGTTAAGTCTGGAACAGTCACTATTTTTCAGTAAAACTGCGCTGTGTGAAGTTACTTTAAATATCAGCGGATATTTAAATGACATAAAATATATCCGTCAATAATAAATCTGCCGTGTAAATTTCAACTACAATATAGAATTATTTCCATGGGCATCATATAATTCAATGATCCTCTTCCTTAATTCATCCATGCCGGTGCCCCGGGCAGCGGATCCGACAATAGCGCCGGGATAATTGTTTCTAATGCTGTTTGCAAGGGCCTCATCCTCCAGGAGGTCGGCCTTGTTGAAGAACAGGAGGACTTCCTTGCCGGTGCTGCCGAGGTCGTATAGTTCCTGGTTTACGGTCCGGATGTTGGAGCCGATGTCGCGGGACGAGATATCGATGACGTGTACCAGGAAATCGGCGTTCCGTATCTCCTCGAGGGTCGATTTGAAGGATTCTATGAGGTTCGCCGGGAGGTTCCTGATAAAGCCGACGGTATCGATCAACAGGCACTTCCTGCCTTCGGCCAGGTACACGGTGCGGGTATATGATTCAAGGGTCGCGAAGAGCCGGTCTTCCACGAAAAGATCATCCTTCGCAAGATAGTTGATCACCGTGGATTTGCCCGCATTGGTGTATCCCACCACCGCGCCTATCAATTCATTGCGGCGGCTCTTGCGGAGGGTGTCGCGGTGCCGCGATATCTTTTCCAGCTTGCGGTTAAGGGTGGATATCCTTCTCAGGACGTGCCGCCGGTCGGTTTCCAGCATCTTCTCACCGGGGCCCCGCGTGCCGATCCCGCCGCCGAGACGCGACAGCACCCCGCCCAGGCCCTTGAGACGCGGCAGGATGTATTTGAGCTGCGCCAGCTCAACCTGTATCTTCGATTCGGCGCTCCGCGCCCTGCGCGCGAAAATGTCCATTATGATTTCATTCCTGCCGATGATGCGGCATTTCAGCCTGTCCTCCAGGTTGCGCACCTGGGCCGGCCGTATGTTGTTGAGGTCAAAGACCACCAGGCGTATCTTTTTTTCCGTGATGGTCTTTTCTAGTTCGGCTAGGTACCCCTTGCCAATTATGTAAGCAGGATCAATCCGGTCCCGGTTTATCACCTGCTTGCCGACCACGATGGCGCCGGCGGTCCTGACCAGGAGATCAAGTTCATCGAGGGAGTTGGCGAGATCCTGGCTGTCGGATCCGTGAAGGCGGATGCCCAGGATCAGGGCCCGCTCATCCTTTGAAGAAGGGATCCTATTTACTGATGCATCCATCGAGAACCATTCTGCATCCTTTTTCTATCTTATTCCTGGCAAACCATCCCCTGTTCACCTCGAGAGCATACTGCGCGGGCATTGACGAGGGATAGGTCACCGAGATATCCAGGGGTTTCATGTCATGGATTTCATTGATGACCCCGATCTTGCTGATATAAGCAATGCTCAGCGGGATAAACGTGTTCTTCATCCAGAAATTCAGTATCTGCTCCCGGTCAAAAACAAAGAGCATCCCCCTGTCCTGCCCCATTTCTTTCCGGTGCATGAGACCCTTCTCCTTCAAAGGCTCCGTGTTCGCAATTTCGACATTGAGCGGCACCCGGATGCCCCGGGTATTGATGATCATCATCCTGCAGGTGTTTGTCCCGGCAAGCGGATAAAAGAGAGAACCGGCGATAATTAATACCGCGGATACTATTGTATATTTCATGTGATTATACAGCCCCAGTGTGATGGTCAGACGGAACACGCATCTCAACTGATATATAATTTCTGAATCTCCATAAGTTCCCGTATCCCCTGCCCCGCCAGATCCATCATTTCGTCCATCTGCTTTTTCGTAAATGTTTTTTTCTCAGCCGTTCCCTGCACTTCGATCAGGTTCGAGGCGCCGTCCATGACCACGTTCATGTCGACCTCGGCGCGGGAATCCTCTCCGAAGTTGAGGTCCAGGAGCAATGCGCCGCCTACGTATCCCACGGAGACGGCTGCGACGGCATCGCTCAGCGGATTTACGGCAAGGATGCCTTCGCCAAGCATTCGGCGTATCGCGCGCGCGAGGGCAATATAACCGCCGGTAATGGCGGCGGTGCGGGTTCCTCCGTCCGCCTGCAGGACGTCACAATCCACGGTAATTGAGCAATTCTTCATGACGGCGAGGTCGACAACACTGCGCAGTGACCGGGATATAAGGCGCTGTATTTCCACGGAACGCCCGTCCCTCCTGAGGAGTTCCCTCGCGGTCCGCTGCGGTGTCGAGTAAGGAAGGAGGGAATATTCCGCGGTTATCCACCCGGTTCCCCGTTGCGCCGCATGGTCCGGCACGGCATCGCTCACGGCGGCCGCGCAGATCAGCCTGGTGCTCCCCATTTCGAATAACACCGAGCCATAAGCGGCGGGACAAAAATCCGGCGTTACCCGGAGTTCACGCAACTGGCTGCCGGTTCTCCCGTCATTTCTCATTTTCTTTTTCATCTTCCATCTTATTCTGATTCTTGAGCCTCAGTATCTCCTCGAGGTCTTCGATCTTCTTGTCGATATTCCGGTGATACGGATTATAGTCCTTGGTTGTTTTAAATTCTTTAATGGCCCCTTCTATGTCATCCCCGACGTATGACTTGATCCCCCTCTTGTAATGGTATTCAGCCTGTTTCCGGTCTTCGATGGTGACAACCTTGGGAATAAGCTTGAAACCGATATTAAAGGAATAGGTCGGATTGAAAATGCCCGCATCGGCAAAGGAAGCGTCGATGGTGAAGGACACGTTCTTGATTACATAATTAAAGCCGAGACCGACGGTGTAGGTCCCGGTATCATTGAAGCGCCATCCGCCCCTGATGTAGAGAATTTCGAGGTATGTCAGCTCGATTCCGAGGTTCATCCGGAAACTTTCGTTAAAGCCGTGGGTAAAGTCAATCAGGTCGTCAGCCCTGACGCAGTTTTCTATTAAATCGACATTAAATCCGAGCCAGTGGAGCGGCTTGTACGAGAACCCCAGCCGCAGATACCGCGGAAGTTCGCTGCTCATAACCTTGGTGCCGAGGTTCAGTACTGAAAAACCGATATGGAAGTTGCGAAGAGGAGCCTCAAAGGGCGTCCACATCTTGAAACCTTTCATGATGCCGATATCAATGGCAAATGCATGCACCATCCTTGTGTCAATCTTCTGGTAGATATATTTCATTGAAGAGCCAAGATAGAAATAGTTAAAGTCGTATCCGTATCCGACCGTGAGGCATCCGTTGTAGAACTGGACCTTGCCGACATCAAGACCGTTTATATCGATTTTATCGAAATCCTGGATCCAGAAAACGGTATTGGCCACGGCAATGTATCCGTATTTTTTTACCGGGTAGGCAAGGGTAATATTATCAAGACGGGACTCCATGATCAGCTCATGATGGAAAAGCGTCATCTGCGGATACTTCAGGGAACCCAGCCCCGCGGGATTAAAATACAGGGTATTGATATCATCGGTCTCGGCAGTGAAGGCTTCGCCCATTCCAATGGCACGGGTCCCTATCGCGAATTCAAGAAATGTCGCCCCGGAAATTCCGACGGTCCCGGCGGCATTCAGCCGGGATGCGCCTGCAAACGCCCAGAGCAGGCAGATGGATATAAGCCAGGGAATGAATTTCATTTAACCGATGTTAGCACTGCACTTTTTTTTTCAATTAAGGACTATCTTTTGAATAATTTCCAGGGAATCCGAAAATTCCGAGGGACGAAATTCCACGACAACGAATTGATCTTTAAAAAGTTCATTATACTCATCAATCAATGATTGTATCATCCCGACAAAGGATTCCCTGGTCAGAATGATGAGATGTCCCTTGATTATATGGACCAGGACTGAATCGGCATGGAGTTTATAGCTCAGCTGGGATATGATATATTTCATGAGAAATGTTCTGCTGGTGTTGTCCTTTGACTTTGATTTTATGCTTATGCCGATCCGGTCGTGATGGAGCAAAAAAATCGTGAACAGGTAATCGAGGACATGGTATGAATAGTCCATGTCTTCATAGCTTTCAGACGTGAACACCAGGGAGATGCTATCATTAAGCAGAAATAACGGCAGGGCAAGTTTTTTCCTGAGAGTGCTGAAAATCGATCCTTTGTTGTAAGGTTCGGTCTGCGGCGGCATCTCTATCATGAGGATGGCTGAGGGGAGGAAGGGGATTATCTCTTCCTGGCCCGGCTCCAGCAGCTCCCGGGCCACATCGGATGCCAGCGTGCTGATCATTACCAGATACAGTGCGCGGGGGTCCTCCCCGTCCTTAAGATTAAATATTTTTTCCAGGAACGGATCATCGCGCTGCGCATCGGCCTCAAGGATGATGCCGTCACCGCTTTCCAGAATCGCCTTGAACAACCTGTCGCGGAGACCAATGACGATATTTTCAACATTATGCCGCTCAAGATTGTGGAGAGAAGGAATGTATCCTTTCTCGATGATATTGTATGACAGGAGAGCAAAAGGCGATAGCGAGAGCCGGTTCATCCGGTCCACAATATAATCTGAAATTGAATCATGGATGGACGCGCCTGCCTTGTTTTCAATAAACCCGAAAGGATTGAAGGACACGTTCATTTCCCGGTTGTCATGGAGAACCCGCGCACGGTAGAACAGTCGGTATAACCTCAGACGAAGCTCATCTTCGGAGAGGAGATCGAGATCCTCCGGCTCGCCGTCTGACACTGCCGATGGCGGTTCATTATCCCTCACCCTGTCGACCAGCTGCTTGAGTTCCGTATTGAAAGTCCTGTCTCTCAGCAGATTAAGCTGCGCTCTCGTGTCTTCCTCGAAGGATTCAGCCTCTGTCAGCTTGGCGGCCCCTCGATCAGGCGCAGGGGGCGGAATGCGACCGGCATCATCATCTATCAGGCCGTCTGGATCGTTTTTTTCATGCGGCATTGGATCGGTCATGTGCTAATCCTGTTACTAAGATAGCTCGAGCATCCGGTCAAGGGCCTTTCTCGCCCTGTCGCGCACATCCGGATCAACTGTAACCACTGTTTGTTCTTCCCGGATACCCCTGAGCAGGACCGAAAGATTTATTTTTTTCATATTGGGGCATATAAAGGAATCAGACGCCGGTATGTATTCGATATGGGGTGCCACGCTTTTAAGCTTGTGTATCATCCCGATTTCAGTGCCGACTATGATTTTTCTTGCGCCGGTTTTCTGGACGAACTTTACCATCTGCCCTGTTGAAAGGACTTCGTCCGCCATGTCTATGACCTCCGGTCTGCACTCAGGGTGAACCATGACCAGGGCCCCGGGATTTTTCTCCCGTATGGCGATGAGGTCTTCAGGGGAAAACTTTTCATGGGTCGGGCAGAAACCTTTCCACAGGATTATCTTCTTTTTTGTGAAACGCTGAACATACCTGCCCAGGTTCTTATCGGGCAGGAATATTATCTCATCGGCTTCAACCCGTTCCACTATCCTGAGGGCGTTTGACGAGGTGCAGATCACATCTGAATGCGCCTTCACCGCGGCGGTGGAATTGATATACGTGATGACCATCGCGCCGGGATGCTTTTTCTTGAGGTCAAGCACATCCCCGGGTTCAACCATGTCCGCCATGGGACACCCGGCCGCGGGGTCAGGAATGATGACTTTTTTCTGCGGCGAAAGGATCGACGCTGATTCGGCCATAAAATGAACACCGCAGAAAACAATCATGGCGGCGTCATTTTTCGCCGCGATCTGGGATAATTCCAGCGAATCGCCGCTGAAATCGGCAATATCCTGTATCTCGTCAATCTGGTAGTTATGCGCCAGGATGATGGCGTTTTTTTCTTTCGCGAGCTTCTTGATTTCCTGCGATATATCCATGACCCTGCACTATAAAATATAGCTCCTCCTGCCCCGGTGTGAAGGAACTTAATTCTGTTTCTAATATTTATGTTTTTTAGACCTGTTGCAAAAATATTTCTTTATAATATCAGGGTTAAAGGGGCTACACTCCTTAAAATCCCCTGAAGGGGCTCTTCCGCGCACGAGATGGCAATTTTGCAACCAGTTAATTCGTATTATGCTCGGGACATAATATTTTATCAAGATAAAAATGCATGAATTCGCAAATTTTTACTAAAAAATAATTGACACTATCATGGTACATAATCTATTAACCAATGAATTACATTCCCCTGTAGCTCAGTCGGTAGAGCAAGTGGCTGTTAACCACTGGGTCGTAGGTTCGAGTCCTACCGGGGGAGCAGGATAGGACGTTTTCGAACTCTCGAGAACGTCCTTTTTGTTTTTATGGGATCGCTTCGTGGTTAGGGTAAGGGCAGGATCATTATCCGGCAGCTTTGCTCCCGATTGTATTTCTAACTGCTCATTCATTGCCAGTATAGGCTCTTTCATCAAAAAGATATAGGGCTTTTTCCATTGGATGCCCACAGCCTCTTTATCGACAATGATGCATTCAGCCATTTCTTTTAATATCCGGGCCTTTTTATCATGATCAGCCGACTCATACAATTCCGGCAGCCTATTGAATGTATCGATGACATTATTAACCTCAATCTGGAGCTTTTCCTTGTCAAACGATAGAGACTTATAATGAGTTTTTAACGAATGGATCAACTTGTCGATTTCTACAAGCTTTCGTTTCAGATCATCCCTGGTAAAATAGTCATCCTCAAGGTATAGATCATACAGCTTGTTTTTCTTGATTTCCAGGTTGGTAATCCTTCGACTGAGTACTGCCACATCCTTATTGCGATCCTTCTGGTGCCGGATGATGGCCCCTCCAAAGAGTGACTTGAGTAATGCCGATAATTCCTTCGAAAAACTAACCCTCTCAACCTCTTTGTCAATTTTGCTGAAAATATCCTGTTCTGAAACAGATATCTGGCGCATATCAGAATGAGGACATTTATGTATATAATACAGGTACTGCTTCTTTTTGATATCAGGTGACATGAACTTTCCGCATTCACAGACGATGAACTTTTTCAATGGCGCTTGTACCTTGTAGCGCTTATCGGTGACGCAATTGCCATCGATCCTTTTAAGACGGTCTTCAAACCTTTCACGGTCATAATAGGTTTCATGATTCCCCTTGAAGAGCTGGCTTTTATGTATGAATTCTCCGTGGTAAAAAGGGTTCTTCAATACCTGGGAAACGCTCGACTTAGACCACTCACCTCCTTTTGGCGCTGGGATTTTGTTAGCATTCAAAAAATCTCGAAATGCGGCAAAGCTGAATTTTCCTGTATCAAATTCATTGAATATGAACTTGAGAGAATGCTCGGTATTCTTATCGATAACAAACTTCTTGTGTTCTTTGTCGTAGATATAGCCATATGGCGCATTACCGCAATAAATACCCTTTTTAACTTTATAGGCATTTACGTTCTTAATATCGTGACTGATCTTGTCCGAAAGGTGCTTGGCAACGGCTTGTTCAATACCGATCATGAATTTTTCATCATGAGTTGAATTTTTGTTAATAGTTTTATTGGTCTGATAGAAATGTATCACAAAATCATGGTGTTCTATCAATTCGATAATCCGGGCAAGGTCCCGGTAATTTCGGGACATACGATCCGTAGACTTAAAAATAAGATGTTTCACATCGAATCTCAGTGCCATATCTATCATTTCGTTGAATACCCGCCTACCCTCTTTCGATGCGCTTTCCGCTATGGTAAAATAATATACGACATGAAGGTCTTTTTCGCGGGCATATTTGGCTGCCCCCTGGCTTTGATATTCCAGGCTCAGGCCATCTGCCTGCTCCAGGGTGCTAACACGATCATAGGCGAAAGCCGGCGGGCGTGCAAGCTCCTGGGACATCTTTATGCCTTGAGTTATTCTCAGGTATGTTTCTGTTACAGCCTGCATTATTTTGTTTCATTCAACAAGTAATAGATTCGTAAAATCGTTTTGATATAGAATTCCCTGGTATCGTTATCAATTTTTGAGAAATAGTTAAGGAGATTCTGGACCTCAGCAGTCTTCTCCAGACAGTCAGTATCTTTGTTAGATCTAATACACTTTTCCCGACTCGTATTTTTAATCATTTTGTTCATATCATCTATCCGCCTGCAATATACCGCAATGCCGCAATTGCGGCAAGTACTTTTTTTCCTTGACTGTTAAAATATTTTACCGATTTATAAGTATTATGAATGATAATGACAAAAAAGTAAAAACATCCATTTTCTTTACGAACGAAGAGAACAAGAAGATCAAGATATATTGCGTGGAAAACAATATATCCCTGCAAGAGTTCATCCATTATGCCGCTATTTACTGCCTGGAAAAGAAGGTAAAACCGAAGGGTAATTAGCTTTTTCTAGCAATTCTCCATAATAATGGGGCCAACTTAAAAAGTTGCCCCTTTTGTTTTAAACAGATAAAAGAATACTACTTTTTTTATTAAAGTAATTAATGCTTTCATGGGCGCAATAATTACTCATTGGTGTGAAAATCCTTTAATTATTTCATTTAATCTCTTCACCTCATTCGATTCATTTGTCTTGAATCTGAAAATTGGAATATTGTTTGATTTTAAAACTCGGTTTTTTATTTCATCATGTTCAGCTTGCTTCTTATCTTGTTCGTGATATCTGATGCCGTCTACTTCAAGAACAAACAGTTTTTCCTTTGACACTTTATTATAGAACAGAAAATCCACATGAGTCCAGGGATGAAGTATATATCTTTTTTCTTCATCACTAAAGATATCTGGAACGTTAACCAGTTTCCCGAGCCTGGTATGCATTGAATATCCCAAATAACTATGAGGCTTCAGAACTTGACTGATGATGTCACACATCATCAATTCTGTTTTGTGTTTATTTGAACGGTTTTTGTATTTCGATAATAGAGTTTTTGTGTATTCAGAATAAAGCAAATCAAATACCGAGGTTACCGATGACTCGCGGGTTGCATCTGAACCATAGAGATATTCAGCATACCTAATGAAATCATTGATGGCATTATTGGATGAATGATAGACCTTGTCGGCTACTATAACTGTTACTTTTTTTCTTCCCCTTGAAATTGCCACATTCAGCAGTTTTTCATCTGTGACAAAATCATACAGTCTGTTTTCGACATTATCGGGATTCTTATCCAATGAATTCACGGCAAAAGAGAGTATGACTTCTTCCTTTTGCCTTCCCTGGAATTTATGAATGGTGTCGGCTTCTACCCGGTTTGTAGCATACTTCCTTGTAATAAGGTCTGCCTGATATCGAAACGGCGAAATGATTCCTATACTATTCGACTGTGATTTATTTATTATATTCTCTATCTCGTCAATTTCTCTTTGGTTATACATCCCGCTTCCGGATGGATTTCTTCTGGCATGATTGCCGGGTACTGTTTTTATGACTTCAATATGCTTCCCTGAATTCATTGTCATAGCAACCAATTCGCTGTCATAATACATCTTGTTACAGAAGTTTATGATGTCCGGAGCACAGCGATAGTGTTCCCTCAACAAGGTGGTTGGAGCGCCTAAAACTGCATCTTTTACTGACTTAAGGAGCGAATTAGATTCGTAGCGGTATGGTTTGGGGACATCATATACTCTGGATAACTTATCTGATTGAAGAAAGAGTCGCTCTTCTTCAATCTGCTGGAGCTGACGAGAATCTCCAACAACAACCACGTTCTTTGCGCAACTCATGGCTAGTACACTGCTTAGCAAATCTCCCTGGGATGCTTCATCGATTATTAAATAATCGAAGGTAAAACCCTTTGGCGCGTTATTAAGCAGAGATTGAGACGTGCTTAAAACAACCGGGTATCTGAGCAAGAAGTTTTTATAGTCTTTTTTATATGATTCCTTGCTGAATTCTCGTGTTTCGTGCTTCAGATAGTGACCCCTGATATGTTTTTCTAAAAATATACGGGATAACGATTTAAGTTCTTTTTCCACTCCCTCCTTGTTATTTTTTTCCAGAAATGCATTTTGTGATTCTATTTTCCCGGTAAGTTCATTAATTTTCGTTTGGTAATAGAGTTTTTCGGCATTGCTCAAAAGAACATTAACATCCTGTGCTGCAATCTTAACCCGAAACTTTCTTCCAAGTCTCCATCGTGCAAAGAGCCCTATTTTCCTGGGATTTTCCAGGCGTGTGACAAATGCCATATAATCGTTTGAAAGTAATTTTTGGTTAATGATCAGGGGGTCATCCGAAAAGTTGTCGTAGTGTCTTTTTTCGTTTTGTATTTCCTGAAGCTGAGATTTCAAGATGGACATTTCAACTTCCATATCCTGAATCTTTTTCATCTGATCACTTAATTGGGTAATTTTTAAATAATCATTCGGTTCAATTGTCGCTTCTTGCCGTTCTAAAAAACGTAATAGTTCCTCCTTTTGTTCGGATTCAAAAAAACGCGCTACATTGGTTTGTCTGCCCAGGGCAGCGACAATAAATGAGAAATTTTCTTCACTTAGTTTTTCATAGACATTCTCAATGGCCGTATTGTTGTTTGAAACAACAGCACAGTTCTTTTCCCGATAAATGATGTTGGCAATCAGATTAAGAATCGTTTGAGTTTTTCCGGTACCGGGAGGACCCTCAATAATGGATATATTATTCTTCAGAGCTATATCAATAGCCCGGAACTGGCTTTGATTGAAATCAAATGGAAGGAGCACAAATCCATCCAAACTAGTGGGCTTACACTCTCCCTGTAAATAATCAATAAGAACTGAATTTCTCGAAGGGGTAGCAATGCGTTTATAATTTTGCGCCAGGAAATACAACGGGCTTTCTTTTTCGGCTATATTTCCGGCATGTTCGGCCAGCTCGAAATAGTAATTTAAGATGTCTTTGTACTTGTTACTCTTTAACGTAATGTTTTGTGTAAAAAAAGTGCCTTTTTCTGTATATAATCGGAAATACTCATTTTCAAACTGATCAAGTTTGGACGCAGTAATTATTTTACCATCAACATAGACATCGTGTTTTTCAATATTGATATTCTTAACTTTATTGAGTAACTCAACATTTTCTTTTTTATAGAGGAAGTGCTTATCGCTGCCTTTAAAATAGACGGTATATCCAACAAATTTTCCATAGTAATCTGCTGTGAATAGTGCAGAAACAGACATGGTTCTGTCTTCCCATTCGTGCTTTTTATTATTATAAAGCAGAATTGCCATGTTCTCTTTGTTTATTTGAACCTTTTCCCCCATTGTGTGCTAATCCACCTTATCTCCTCGTACGAATATTTACGGAAATTTCAGAAAATTATATTATTTTACATTCACCACCCACAGTAAATGCTTCGCCCTGGTATACCCCACGTAGAGCAATTCCTCAGCCAGGAAGCGCGCCTCTTTCTCCTGGGCCCTTTTGTGGACGATAAGGATTACCACATCCGACTCGAGGCCCTTAAACTTCTGAATGGTCCGGAATCGCACGCCGCCCCGGGCACCGGAACCTTCGGTAATACTATATCCGCCGATGATCTGCATGTCACCAAAAATCGATTTATCCATGCTCCTGTTGGACAAAATGACTATACGGTCCCGGCTGATACCGTGATTCTCAATAAGATCTTTCAAAATATTCGCTACAGATGACCTCCCGGCAGCATCGCCCTTAACGGTTATTTCCTCCGGTTTAAGGCCAGTGATCTCGAAGGGCCTTGACGTGGTCCCCTTCCCTGTTTTTGCAATGGCATAGTCATGGATCGATGCGGTATTCCGCAAATTATCCCGCAATCTAAAGATATGATCTTCAAGCCCAGCCGAAGCTATCAGGTCAGTGACCGGTAGCTCCGCATCACTGGTGAAGATAGTCTGGTTGTCATCATAAAAAATATAGCAAATGCGATCTGAATAATCCAGGAAGAGGTACTTAAGACACTCGCACCAATGTCTGTGAAAATCCTGCGCCTCGTCTATGATGATTGCGTCATAATGATACCTCTCGCGGATTCCCTGGTCTGCCTCGAAAATTGACATCACCGCCAATGGCACCCGGTCGGCATAATAATCGCCTTCTCCATCGGGGAGAAGATATTTCATTACCTCACGCACAGCTGCGGGCATGCCAGCCCCGTGGTCATTGAGAATATCACTACAGGTCATATCATCCGGAATGATGCTTAAAAAATGAAGGGCGCCATTGAGTTTATTGTCGATGGTTAGTTCCTTTTTTCTGCCACTCTTTTGACCATCCCCATCACTACTCTCGCCCACTTGCTTTGCCAGATCGTCAATACAGGCAAAAAAGCACTTCTGACATCCCGGATCAACCAGGTGGTCTTTCAGGTATTCCCGTATAATGCCCTGGGCAAAGGCATGGAAGGTCTTTACTGTTATTGATTCGACATTACCAAGAGCTTCTGATAGAAAATCATTCACTTGGCGGTTGTAGGTGAGTAACAGAACCGATTTCCCCTCTTCAGCCAGCCGCCGGGCCTTTTTCATGGCGATCCAGGTCTTACCCGTACCCGCGGCGCCCTGGAACCCGATGCGGACCTTGTCGTCAAAAAGGTCCAGCAGGTAGTCCTGTATCCGGTCAGTGATACGGAGATCCTCCTCCTGGCGCACAATGGCACGGTTTAGGGATAGGGGTACTGACATGGCCTTATCAAATAGATCAAGGAATTGTTTCTTGTCATTCTTTGATAGGACCTTTGATCCGTGACGCCTCTCTTGTTCATAAAACTGACGCTCGATCCATGATTTTATATCATTAAGGCCTTTAGATTCTAGCACAGCATGTTCCGGCAGGTCCAGGGTGCGGCAGGACGGGTCCCAGGCGCAGTCAGGAAAGCATACCGCCCAGGAAAACACTCCCGGCATGTCAGTCCGATACTTTTCTTCCCAGGTGCGCTTTATAGCGAACATGGCGTCCCGAGCCTGTTTCACAGGATCATGGATGAAGTGCACTTCTCCATTGCGGTCTGTGGAGGTCCAGATCCTTCCATCATGCTTCACTCCGCCGCCCTTTACTTCAAGGGCAATAAAGCCTTTGAGCTCATGAAAGATTATGATGTCACACTCACCGTCTCGGGAATCTCTCCAGGTGACGGAATGGAAGACATGATAGGAGTCATCCAATGCAGACATGTGGCCATAGACTTCCTTTTCCGCATCGAAGCGGGAGTCGAGGTGATCGAGGGATTGTGGATAAAAGTAAGGCATTATTTTTTTTATCCTATAGAACAATTATTCCAATAATATATTCATGTCTTTGAAAAATCTATTATTATTCATTTCCAATCTTATCAATCAACCACTTCTTGTTATTAAATATATAGCTTTTACCAATATCAAGTTTTTCGATCGATTCTTCGAAAATATGTTTAAACTCAACACTAATTCCAATATAGTGTTTCAACTCTCTTATTAATAAATCACACCACTCGTTAGAATGGTTATTTCCAGAAAATCGATCTTTCACTTTTAATGTAAACTCGATAAATCTCGTGATGTTGTTAATTTGAAATTCTTCATTTACTCGATTTATCGAAATTGCAAGATACCATAAACATTGAAGCCATATTTTAATAATCATCTCACCAATATTTTCATAGGTTCTGTTTCCATCATCAAACTGTTTTTTTGCAATTTTATTAAAGTTCACAAGGATCAAATCCATAAGATAAGAAAATGGGGTTGGCATGTTTGGATCGATTTTATCTAATTTCCAGACATGTTCATCATATTTAGTATGATCACAAATTCTTTTAAATATATCAAATAGGTCAGTTTCATAATAATCACGATCATATAACTTCTTATCAACCACTTCCATGAGCATCATACTATGAACTTGGATAAATATATATACTGGACATTTAATTCTTGTACTCTCCCCTTGAAAATTAATATATAAAGCATCATTTAAATTGTATGCAATATCAAGTTTACCCGAATCAATGTTTTCACAAGCATATAATAGTAATGGATAATCAGCCCTCAGATCAATATACCAATGAGGATTATTAATTGTATCTTCTATTAGTTCTTTTTCATAAATAGTATAATGCTGATATTCTCGCCCACCATGGGCTTTTACAATATATTTCTGCAAAATTGATTTGTCTTTAGAAACTAAATCTCTCATTAGAACATCAGAGAATTCAAATTTATCTTGTAGTTTACTTATAAAATCTTCATTCCTTAACAATGAAAGATGAATCCAATGAGGGAATGTATTAATATTTTCAACTACATCTCCATTGTAAATTAATCTTAGCGCTTCAAGTGAAGCATTTGTTGGAAGATCATTTTTTTTAATGATTCTTAATAATTCATCATATTTCTTCTCATTTATGCTTGTCTCTATAAAACTCCTAAACTTGCTATCATTTTTGATTGTTAACTTTGCTGAGTGCCATTTATAAAATGAAAAAATAATACTCCCTAATGGTAAAAGTATTGTTAACAATAATGATACAAAATTCGACCAAGGATAAAATAAATATTTAAAAACAGGAATAGAAGCTCTCCAGATTATAAAAATCAATGAAATTATTAGAGAACTTATGATTATCCATTTTATGATAAAAATATTGATAGTTTTTCGCTGAATGGGTTGTGCTAATGTATATAAACTAATTATTATTGCAATTATTGTGAAAAAACCATCAATGCTCATTTGCTGTTTCCACCTATATACACGATAAACTTTTAACGGAGATTTTTGAAGAATTTTATTTTAGCATGAATTTCTACTAATGATGGTGACATCTTGTGGATGCACTATATATAATATAATTCTACCCTGCTCTTTTAAATATATTATATCTCTTTTCAAGCCTTTGGGGATCAGGACGGAGGAAATGCTCCCTCGGAGACATTATCTTAGAATTTTGCAAGCCCTGCAACCCGTGTTTCAGCATTGGTCCGTCTTTTTCTTTTAGTATATCTTCACGTATTTCAACTGTATAATCAGGGCGAATGCCAAGGATATTATTATCAAATGCCGCATGATGAATTTTACATAATGATAGACCGTTTGAAATTAAGGGCTCGCCAAGGGGATCGCTGTCTGGAATGATATGGGCAGCGTCAAGTAGTTCCCGGTGCTTGAGCCTGCATAGGGCGCACTGTTCACGGTAGGCGTTGATTACCCGCTCCCTGAATGTGCGTTGGTGGAGACGGACTTTTACGGTTGATGTAATATACATCCGCCGCGCGTCAGCGCCCTCGCCCACTGCCATGGATGCATCTGCCGCAGCGTCAAACTTCACGAACTCCTCGCCATCTGCGGCAACAGTAAAAGCGAGATCACGGGGATTGTCACCCACGATGTACACAGGGAAAATTGCCAGATAGGAACCCTTAACTATGTTATAGAAGTATATGAGCGGGACCTGCTCTTTCATGGCACGCCGGAGACCTGCATTGTCCCATTGCTCAGGATTAGTCCCCTGATACCGGTAGAGTAGCAGACCACCCGGATCAAAGGAATCGTTGTACGGGCCATCGATCTTTGTCATTATTGATAGTGGGATCTCCGGGAACACCGCTGGCTTCCATATCCCCTGGGGACCAACAAGGGTGATCCGCTTGCCGTCAAATTCAAAGCCTTGTTTTAGCAATTCCCAGGGTAGAACATCGCCATGGATGGCAACCTGTTCATGGAGCCAATTGAAGGTTACAGTACGGTATTTGATGTCTTCTTGATTATCCAAGATGGATTTCATACTCAAATATCAATTACTTTCTTCTCAGGGAGATGATATAAAACATTTATAGAACATATCTTACTTCACACAGAATCGAATTGCACATATATATTCGTATTTGAATAATATCTTATGAATTTTGAGATATTCCCAAGAAAGGTTTTATGATTTTCTTGAAGATGTCATCCTTATTTTTAATATCATATAAATTCAGTTTAAAAAGCTCCCTCTTGCATTTTATCAATGCATTCTCATAATCAATTTTTGTTATATCATTAAAAAATGAAACATCATTGTATTCGATATGAGCAAGAATCCCTTCAAATTTACTGAAATATTTTTTACCAGGTTCTTTTATTTCAATATCGAATAACTTCCCAAAGTATAATACTGGCTCTTTTTCGTTTGAATCTGATAAAACAAATCTCATATACAATAATTCTAATAATTCATTAATAATTGTATCAGTCCTACCTCGTTTTATATCAGTTTTTTTAACAAAACCTACAGAATATTTTCTGTATAACCATTGTTCTGCGGCCTCTATACCGGTAATAGACTTTACAATAATCTGATATCCTTTTGGTTTTAACATATTAAACCCATATGACTTTAAAATTCCTTCAACTTCTTTTATAAGTATTGATGTTTCAACGAATAATTTATTTATGAATTCAAATGCAAGATCGGTTTGTTTAATTAATACATGTTTATCCATTTCCTAATCCTTTCTTTGTGTTTGATCCATGTGATAGAATAATTCATCTTTAAATGGTCCTTCTAATATATCTTTGCTAGATTTAATTAAGATTTCAAATCCTTCGAATTTATTCCCATAACTCATGATTTCATTTCTTAAGAATACACTGTCTACAAATTCAAAGTTATATTTTTCTAGATATAACTTTTTAAAAAAATTAAATCTTGTCAGATTCTTCTTTTTAAGAAGTTTCAACAAATCTTCGGCAAAATCATAATCAGGTGCAGATTTGTCTTCGAGAATATCTTCCAACATTGAGGTGAAAGATTGCCAGTTAGTCCATGATTTCTCAGTTATACATCTTGATGGATGCTTATCCTGATTAAAAAAGTATTCTTTAGTAATTATGAAATAATGAAACTCTTTATTTTTAACCTTAGCTTCTAGTTCTCCACCTTTTACTTCCCTTTCAATTTGATTTTTACCAAAAGGCGAGTCAAGCTTCACCTCAAATAAAATGTAATGCTCTCCACAAATTATTACAATGTCCGGCTGAGTCATATCATCGTATATCGGCCAAAATAAAAACTCGGCATTCATCAATTCTTGGTCGGTAAATTCATTCAGTCCTAATTCTCTTAGAAAGCGGCGCAGATAAACTTTCCTGTCAGCATATTTCATGAAAGAGAAAACATTTGAGGTTAAGAAATCTTCTTTATGCTCATCTTGGGAAGACACTTTACCATTTAGTTCTGCTTGAATCATTTTCTCACTTCCCCATTTACAATAATTTGATTATTATCAGCACAATTCAACATTTGCATTGTGCTTAGTGCCCTTGGAATCCATAATAAATTTCCCAAAACACCATAAAGCTTTATCAACAATTCGTATATTATCAATACTTTTATTGGTGCCAAGCAATTGATTATAGAAACATCTATAACCATCATGATATTCATAAAAATGGGTATATCTATCTGATTTTCTTATCAAATTTGATCTGCCAACATTGCCATAAATGAAATCCATTGAATAGTGAACAAACTGATCATATAGAGGATAGTCTTCGGGAAATAAAATATGAATTATAAATATAGAATTTACCATGCCACATTTGGGCATTTTAAGTAGTTCATAAAATAGTTTATTAATAATTCCCAGCTCGTTACTAATTTTCAATAAATTCACATTTGTAGATAATTTTTTATAGATACAATATTCTCTTTTTGGTTTGGACGTCAGAGAATCAGACCATCCATTTTTTAACCAATATTTTTTATTTTTAATACTAAAAGACATATTATTTGTTTCGAGATCACTTATCATATTCCATTTCCAAGCACCGAGTAATAATAATTTCTTGCTTGATATTTTCTTTTGTTTGATAAAATGAAAATATACTTTATCAGAATACGAGGAAGGATTGTATTCATCATATTTTTTTGCCCAAAACTTAATAAATTGATTTTTGTTTAGAGGATTATTTTTATCATCAATGTAATTCATTACGTTTCCTAATACTGTAGGTTCCCTCAAGTTGGAGATTCATTATCAATATTCACATAATGAATAGTTTCAATTTATACAATTCAAACATGTGGCATCATTTTCTAATATTGCCTTAATATCAAATGGAATAACCGTTAGTTTTGTTGCGAATCTGGTATTATATGTAAAAGTTTTAGCATCAACAAGCATTTCTGTTTTGGGATAGACAATAAAAAGCTCAACATCCATATCTTCATTACTTCTGTAAATTTCAGCATATGAAAGCAGCTGATACATATCACTTTGCGAAATTCCATATTTATCCGAGCGGTTTTCCTGGTCGATTATCTTCCATTTTGCATCTAGAATATATCGCTTCTTTCTATCAGAACTAAGTGCGACGATATCTGGTTTAATCATAAAAATAGGGTCACTCCCTTCTTTGGCCAGATAATAACGCATGCTCTGATAGGTAACATCACTTAAATGTGTATGCTCGTTAATACATGTGTATACAAAACTTTCAAAAACAAGTTCCATTGGGAAAAGAAGCGCATAGGCGATGGAATTACCTGAATAAGTAGTAAAACTTTTTCCGCCGAGAAATATCATTGCCCATTCAAGAGCTCTCGCATAATAATCAGAGGTCCTGTCGTATATAATTTTATCAAATTCTGTAGAAGGACGAATGGGTATACTGACTCTATCGAAAATATATAGATGCTCTCTTATTCTCCTCCTATTCGACTCGCACCCTGAAATTTTCCCACAATATAACAATGCCGCCTTTAGCACCCTGTTTTGTGGGATATCCTCAATATATTCATCGTAATTCAGATAAAATCGTTCTTTGTGTACGATATTTCTTCTGATATGCTCCCCCGCTACAAGCTTCCCTTTAAGGTAACAACAATTTTCTTCCATGCTAATATAGTTTGATTTTACGCCTCGCTTAATAATTGCTTGAACTTCATCAAGATACATGGAAATGAATATTTCGAGAATAGGCATTGTTTCCACACGCAAATGGGCCAAGTTAAGATCGCGGTATTTGGGAACATTACGGAGAGTTTTTAACATCTTGACAAACATACGACGGGTAGATTCAACATCAGAATCAACCTCATGGATTTTAGGGAGGATTTCCAGAATGAACCCAGATCGTGTTTGAATCACTCCCACATGGTTTCCTGTCTTCACATAATTCGTACCAGGAGTCAGTACCTTGCGACCTTTTTCAGTAAGAGCAAAAGAATGGAGTTCACGAAAATAATTTTCGTTACCAACCTCTGCTTCAGTTATTATTTCATGCTCAAGTTTATTCAGGATTTTCATCTGGTTGCTGGTAAATACCGGTATATGATTTTTGCTCTAAAAATGCACTTTCATTTATTTCATAAATTGCCTTATCATCATATTCATTTAGAGACTTTTTATTTCCGAACAACAATTTCCGATATTTACCATCACTATCACCGCCAATTTTACGAACAAACTGATGTTCAATATTCTTCTCATGGTCATTGAGAACCAGGCGTATTTTTTCCCAATCATCATAGAAATATTCCTGAAGAAGTGGAATAATCCTGTTTTTAAATACTCCATGTAATTCTTCGGGAGTATTAATTTTAATAAAATAGGCATGACCGATTTGATGATCGCGATCATAGAAGAATTCAATTCTCTTATTCATGATTTCAAGCATTGAATCGACCTTGATTCCATCTATCTCTTTTCCAGCAATTGTTTCGAGATCCGGCATCATCTCAATAAAAGTAAACCTGCGCCGCAGGGCAGTATCCATGAGGGCAATTGATCTGTCAGCAGTGTTCATTGTACCGATTATATACAGGTTTTGCGGTACTCCAAATTTCTCTTTGGTGTAAGGGAGAGTTACTCTCGTTTCATTTTCTGCGCCAATTCGTTTATCTTCCTCAATAAGGGTAATAAGCTCTCCGAATATTTTTGATATATTACCACGATTTATTTCATCAATAACAATGATGTATGGTTTTGAGATATCAGTATCGGAGCTTTCGTATGGCACCAGACCTTTATCAAAAAGATACTTTAATATACCTTTAACATATGTGGGATTATATATTGAATCCTGTTCAGGTGACCCTTCATATATCTTTCTTATATTTTCTATAGATGCGGGATAATCCCTGTCAGGGTAAGCACTGTTTTTAGGTTTCACCCTAAATGTTATTCCGTCCCTATAGGATATAGTAAATTCCGTGCCACTTGTTCTAATAGTGATTGGATCTCGACCTTGAGCTTCAGAGCACTCATTCTTCAGCTCTTCAATCATTTTATCAAAATTCGATTTTTCCTTTTGAGCTCGTTTGCAAATTATCTTAAATATCCCAGGCTCTTTTATATATGAAATTTCGTTTGTCTCAGCATTAATATCAGGCTTAATACCTTCGATAAATTCTTCATATGAATAACTTTGATGAAATGATATATACTCTACCCTGCCTTCATTTCTAAATTTATTATATATGGAGACAGCATCTTCTCTATCATCCGGTATTTCAACATTCATAATAGCAAGCACTCTGTTCACAACATCATATGTTTTACCTGTTCCTGGAGGACCATAAAGGATCGTATTCATTGGATGTTTTGTTTCAATCAATGGCAATATTTTACCTTTTGGTGGGAATATATCATCTCCCAATGAAAAAAGAATATCTAACATAGGAGGTAAAAGGTCGTTCTGTTTTTTGAAATCGTTTAATGCTTTGTTATATTCGATATAACTTTCAATCTTCTTTAAATATTTGTTTTCCCCTACTAATCTGTTAAGTCCTTTAACCATCTTTTTCATCATAATATTATATTTTTCAGAGTTTCGCAAATACAGGATGACAGTTGGCAACCCTATACCACTTCCCTTGATATCTGAATTAACAAAATCATTTAATACAGCAGATATCTCTTTATCATTAGCATCCCATAGTTTTTTTGACCAATGATTCAACTCATCTACTTTTTCAATCATCAATTGAACATTATGGCCTATAAATGCGAGGCCAAATCTCTGGTTGGTTTCTTTCCCATTTATTTTTTCCAGATTCAGTTGTTTGAAGAAATCAACCCATTCTTGAGCTGTCATTTTACCAATATTATCATCCAGGTACTCTTTTAATTCTTCTTCATTGATTTCTCGAATTTTTATTCGTTCATCCGAGCAATGTTTATTCACAAGCTCGGAAATCCAATTTAGATCTTTTTTCATAATACTCTTTTTTACAATTTCAGCTGGTGGTTTTATTAAAGCAGAAGTTTTCCATATAAAATCCTGTGTAAGCAATGTTCGGTTGTTATCATTGTAACATGTTTCATCGAGATTCGCTTTTGCTAATTGGACTAACTCATTATCCCGAATGAGTATGGCACGAATTTTTTCTGCTATTTCAAGATACCTAGCATACTTCACATCTGGAGCTTCACTTTTTGAAATTGGCTCTTCCTGAATAATTTCAAAGAAACTATTTGCCATCGTGAATTTATACAAAATATATTTCTCAGGATACCTAAACGACAGGTAGAGAGAGATGGCCCTCATATCCTTGTGATAATGATGTCGATTTTCTCTACCAGTTTTTTCATTTAGCTGTTTGAGCAAATCATCACATGATGATATAAAAACAATAATTCTCGCATTAAGAGGTTTGTCTTCATTGAAAAGATCTACAAACAGGTCACGTGTTTTATCCAGATTAATTTCAGCAAATTCCATTATCATTACTTTTGGGTAATAATTGCTCGAAGCCCAAAGATTTTCTGGCCGCACACTAAAACTTCGATCAAACATACTCTTGAAATCTTTTTCTTCAAGGTTCCAGTTTTCCTGGAATGTTTTAACTGCCTGCCATTTGTATTTTTCGTTATATTCACTTTCGGGGAGCTGGATTATTTTTTTGTATGATGAAATCAAATTATTAATTAACTCAACATTCATTACTTACCTCATTGTTAATATAATTACATATAACTATTTTGATATTATAATTTATTCAGGGGAACAAGTAAGAATAATTCACCCCTTTCCCCATCAAATACTTATCAACAGATTCTTTTGTCCCACTTTTCAATACAAGTTTTTTATAGATACAAGTGTCCCCCATCTCTTTTTCCTGGTTACTCCATATCTCATCCAACGAGTATCTCATATCCATTTGTGCAAAATAAACAGCTTTCTGCCTTATTACACGTTCATCATGAGTTTGAACTGGAGGATGAATAAAAAGAGGGCATCCAAAAGGTTCTCCACGATTATTGGCTTTAAGCATTTTATCCATTACCATGCCATAATCATCATGTTTGGTTTTCCCAGTCGCAGAAGCATTGCATATATAAATTGCACCATCTCCTTCACATTGATAATTCATGAAAAATAGCGCAATATCCATAGAAGTTGTCCAGTCCATTAAAGGTGAACCCTTAATTTGTAATGGTTTATCATTTTCAGGATGTTGCTGAATATTACGATGCAATTCGTATAAAGGGTCTACTCCTCTGTCAATTGAAGCTTGTTCTAATTCAGGTGAAGGATATATTGTTCTTAATTTAAAAAGCAGAAGTGAAAAAATAGCCTGATGATATTCTATAGAATCCTTAATTATATCTGGCGGTTCCATTGTTGGTTTGCCAAACATAAGAGTTTTACAGCTTCGAACGAATTTTGAATCGAGTTTCCAGCGTGCGTCACATTGTCCTCTGAATAGAATCAAAGGGTCTTCATATAACTTATGCGCATCAGAAACTATATGATCAATTTCAATCAGTAAACAGTCAAATGAATCAATTAGCCATACATGGTTATCTAATAGAACTGCGGTTGTCTTACATGATGATTTTGATAAATCATTCATTTACTTTCTTCAATGATAGCAATCTCCTCTGTGGTGAGATTGTACAATTTATAAACCATCTTGTTTATTTTACGTTCCAGGGCATAAACGTCGGCATTAGGATCTTTTTGTTTGGAGGCGATGATTTGTTTGACCATCATATCGATATCATCTTTTTTACCATTTATAGGTATTGGCAATTGATTCATATATTGTGCGATGAACCTCACGAATCCCCCCTGTATGCTTGTACTGATCTTACTATAAAACCAATAAACAGTATTACTATTAAGTAACCCCAACAACCATTTTTCATTAGTTGGAATTAGATAAAGTGTATTACCAAGATAAAAATTATTTGTATCATAACAAAATTCAGGAGCTTGCGCAATATCAGGATATACTATCTTTGGTCTCTCGAATTCCTTCCAATATGCACATGACCGAAGCTCCCAAAAATATTTTCCCTGATCATCTCGATTTATTAACGCATCTCGGAAATTCATGAGATGTAAATATATTGCAGGATATGTTTTCATAAATATTTTTTCTGCGTTTTTGTCTGATTTTGTAGACCAGGGATGGATGTAATTCTCACTCGATTCAATCTTTATAATATATTGATCATCGTAATCTACTCGCCACCGCTTTACGTCTCGACCTCGTAAAAACGGTTTTAGTACTTCTTTCGATGATCTATCTTCTTTAATCAAACGGTCTCTCGTTTCACGATCCACAACGAAGGCATCATTAAGTCCGGTTTTGATACCAGAATATAATTTACCTTCTATGTATTTGCCCATCGGCTTACCCACTTTTTTCATTTTTTCAAGTAAACGAAGTGTTTTATTGGATTCAAGCCGCCATCCACCAGGCCCTAATTCTATTTGGGGCATGTCGAAAGCTTTTCTATTCCATATTTGTTCAAATTCGCTCACATTATCAACCTGATCCCATGACAGTACACGGGATTTTGATTCATCTTCAGGTTTATTATTTCTGATAACTGCTATGCTGGGATATGCAATAGCATCGAATACAGGAGCATCACCAAAATCGATCAATTGAAGCACCTCTGTATGCTTACCCAGAAATTCTCTGAGTTTTTCACCATATGCCGACCTGAAGTATTTATTTGAAGAAATATAAGTAAGAATACCGCCTTCCCTGAGCAGTTTAACACCGCGTTCATAGAAATAGATGAAAAGATCAGCCGTACCGGTATAGCACTCATATATATCAGCAAGTGCCGGTTTCATTTCCTTTATATTTTCCTGTCGAACATACGGGGGATTGGCGATAACAACATTGAAACCATTCTTAACTTCCGGAAAAAAATATTTAATATTAAAAAATCTAACCGGTTCTCCATTGAAAATGTTTTTATAACTATCCCATAACTGTTGTTCCCTTAATAATGCATCCTGTTGTGTTGCTTCTTTTTTCGACAATGTCCTTTTGCCAAACAGGCCTTTCATAAGATTATTTAGGGCCTTTTCCTTTTCTTCAACTTTTACATCGATTAATTTTTCAATTTCGGCATGAAGCACTTTTTTATGTTTCGGCTCCCAGGCCTGGAAATATTCCTGGATTAAATGTTCCAGTTCTTCAAAAAATATATCTTTAATAAGTGATCCGGAATCGTCCTGCTTTGGAATATCTAAAAGCGAATTGGCGCACACGAACTTGAAATCAAGATTGGGTAAAGGCTCTATATTACGATTTTCTTTCTCATCGATAACCTTTTCCTCAACAATAAGGGAAAGGAAGCAGCGAAGCTTTGCAATCTCAACTGCAATAGGCTGGATATCAACACCGTAAATGGAACTCTTAATAATACCAAGCTTTCTGATGTAATCAATTAAATCCTCATCCCCCTGAAGCTTCTTTCGCATAAACTCCCTTGCTAATGAGTCTTGAATTTTATTTAGCAATAAATCTAACCATTTCTTGGAGTTTAAGTCCACTTTCTGAAGTACTAGCACCATTTTCTGTAAAACACCCATTGGGAATGCACCTGAGCCACAGGCGGGATCGATTATCTTAATTTTGTCCATAGCTTCGATGATAGCAGACTTCTCATCATCAGAAAGCTCACGATCACCGATCAAAGGTGTTTCATCCTCATAGGAAAGTAGAGAATCGATTGCAAGTCCAAGTTTCTCAAGTGTTTTTGATCTTACAACAATTGAAAGGTCCTGCTGCTCTCCCTCGATGTCGAATAGATGATGTTGCTTGTCCTTTTCTTCAAACCCTGTCGCGGCATAAGGAAGGTAATGTTCCTCAATATAACCAAGGAGATATTGTTTCAAACTTTCTGTAACCATAAAATCAACAATCGGACGCGGGGTATAGTAGCTTCCTGTCGATTTTCGCGCTGATTCTTCGGTCTCCGGGTTTATTTCAGCGAGAAGATTTTCAAAAATTCGTCCTAGCATTTCCGGATCAACAGAAAGATCCACATCAACAGTCGTGTTTTCATCTATTGTAAAATTATAGGTTTCAAGCGTTTCGAATAGTTCAACAAACCATCTATCCGGAACTTTAAGAGTGTTCAGGAATTTCGAAATTCCAAAAGTACTGTCCATTGTTTCATAGTGATCTTCAGTATGCGGTTCAAAAAGGCCGCCATTCAGGAAAGGAATATCCATGAAAATCCCTTTCTGATACTCCTCAATTCTTTTATCATGGGGTGTGTTTAAAACCTGAAAAAATAGTGGCTCTAATATATAATGATAATAATTCCTTGTTTCGCTTACGGCATCGAGCGATAGAAGTTTTTCCGATATAAGAGATCTGCCTTTGTTTGAATATTTTTTCTTTAAGAACCAGCAGAAGATAATTCTGCCAATTAAGCGAACGGCAAATTCCTTTCCTTTCTTCCCTGGATCTGTTATAGACGGAAACTTCAGTAATCCTTTGTATTCCTCCAGATGACTACCAATTTTTCGTTTTCCACCCACAAGTTTTGAAAATGACATTGCGATCGCGTTATAAAACTCCTTGTTCACCACCTCAACAGAAAAACGTCCGTGAAGGTCTTCAAAATCTATGATCCTGCCTTTTTCAGATAAAAACTTTTCTGGTGTTTTCACCTTCGCGTCTGGTCCCAGATAAAATGAATAGCGACGAGGGTTCGAATATTCTTTCTTTACTTTGCTTCCTTCAAGACGGAGGTCAACTGTAACCAATGAGAAACGATAGTTTTCTGAAAATGATGACTTGAATATCACCAGAGCTCGCTCCGTGCTATATGCAGCCATGATCTTGAAAATCTCACGGGATAGCGAGACTCTGGGATCATATTCCGATGCGTGCTCCGCTTCATAAACTTTTAGTTTAATCGATCCGTCAGTTTTACCAATGAATGAAATCTTTCGGATATATTTTGTCTGGAATCCTATGGGAAGGTTTTCCTCAATCGTTAGATCGAAATCATCAGGGAGAATCTGACGTAGAAAATCGAGGAACGAATCGCGTTTATAAGGCAGTTTAAAATTCATTATATCAATTCCTCAGATAGAATAAGTGATTCTACGCCTTCATCAATCTTTCGTGCTTTTTCGAGTATTTCAACCAGATATCGGTGCGACACAAGGTTCTCGAAAAACGCCGTATCCGTTTTAATATTTTTTTCCGAAACTGCCCTGATGTCCTTTAAGTATTTTTCTGGAAGTGCATCATATTCCGACACGACCTTTAATAAATCCTCAAAATAGTCCTTTTTCTCGGGGAATAGGGATAACAATACCCGTATTTTATCGATCGATTCTTTTTTTCCTTTCTCTTTTGGAATTTCTGATTTTCTGATAAACAGGTTCTTTTTAACATTCTGATAAATTCTTTCGAAGTTAGCACTTACTTGAGTCGACTTTTCAGTAACATTAGACTGAAAAAGAGATAATGATTCACGTGCACTCAAGCTTATCGTTGTTTTATCATCTATTCCAAGTTTAAACGTATACTCATCACCCTTTTTGCCAAATACAATGACTCCGCTTTTATCCTTTTCAACTGTCCTCCGTAACCTCACTCTTTTAGGAAGCGACTGGGCCTCTTTGATAATGTCAGGGTGGAGAGTTTTCAAATCATTATAAGAATTTCGATGTTCGACATCCCAGGAAACGTCACCGTCATCGACCTCGCCTCTGAATTTTGAAATAAATTCATTCTTTACCCGGTTATATGTTTTATGGTAAAATGAAACAGGCTCTTCGTCCGGAGTGAGCACTTTGGTGTCCTCGCCGAGCAAGGAATGGATCATTGAAATTTTTAAAGTAGAAATCGCCCTGGTGCTTGTTTCACGCTCCCCTGTGGCAGTTGGAAAAAAATTAAAGATGAATAGCCTGTCGAATACCTTTTTGTTGATGCGATTTATCCGACCCACACGCTGTATTACCCGTGTCGGATTAAAAGGAATATCATAATTGAATATGACTCCGGCACGGTGAAGGTTATAACCTTCTGATATAGCATCAGTTGCGATAAGGATATCATATTCATTGCTTTGTTTAAGCGAACCTGCGTCAAAATTTTCTTTAATTGTTGTTTTTATAGTTTCACTGGATTCCGACGCCGAATAGAAGAGCGTCCTAAAATCATTTTTCAAATTTTCATGAAGGTAATATGCTGTATCTGCAAATTCTGAAAAAATTATTATCTTACGCTTGTCATTCTCATCCCGTTTTTCTTTAACGACTTTAATCAGTGATTCGAGTTTCGGATCATTGCGTACCACGCTGGAATTAAACCACTTTTCTTTTATTTCACCTAATAATGATATATCGCTTTCGACATGTTTTATAAATGAAGCAGTTAACTCTTCCTTTTCAATAAACTGAAGTCCTTTTTCATAAAACTTATCCAGCTTTTTATCAATAAGGGCGTCCAGTTCATCATCAAAATCAAGATTGCTCAGCTCTACTTCCATTTCCTCTCCCGCTGATTCGATAAGAGTATCAACATCGGGGAAGTTACCTTTTTTATAAATTGGAACTCTGCCCATTTTGTCATACCAATCTTTTATCTTCTGCGAGGAAGCAATCATAGAGTCCAGGGTATGCCTGAATGCATCTATGGAACTTTCAAACCTTCTAACCAACAAATGTTTCATGAATAAAGCCAAGTTTCTTTGTGATTGGCGGAATAGGTTTTCATCTCCAAATTCCTCAGCTATCCGTGCTTTATATTTATCAAAGTCTTTCAGATAATTAGACGGTTTATACCGTGCACCGATAAAACCCATGTCCTCTTCTTCCGGGCAAAGTGTTTCCAGCGTTTCCTCGTATAAATCCGTTAAATCCCCGAGGTCATATTCAAGCAAAACCGGATCGGAAACATCCGGGAAAGTTATATTCTGCTTGTCGAGGTCATCTTTATATTCTTTGATTTTAATCAGATCAAGACGTGATCTACGGATGATAAGAGGAGAAAGAATATCCCTGATTTGTTCGGCAACGAGATTGATCCTTCTTTTTAAATCTGCGATATCTTTTTTCAGCCTTCTGTCTTTCTGGATTGAGCGGTATTCGAGTATTAACTCACGAAAGCGAAGCGCCAAATTATCAACCGTTTGAATTGTCGATTTAGCAGGAATTTGAAAAAGTTTAATCATTGAAAAAATGTCTTCGGGTCTATTATTGAATGGAGTGGCAGAAAGTAAGACCACTTTGTTGCCTTGACACAAACGGTGGAGGCCAGCATAATCATCTGTGAGCTCGTTTCGATATTTATGGGCCTCATCGATTATTATTAGCATTTCTTCATCATAGATTTTTTCCTGAAGGGCATCTACAATCTTCCCACTGGAAAACACTTTAGCATTATAATCGAATTGATAACGGAAATCCTCCCATTGGCGCTTGAGGTGTGGCGGGGCGACAATAATTGTTTTCATCCGCAGGTTGTGGGCAAGAGCCGAAGCTATGATGCTTTTCCCAAGACCCACAACATCGGAAAGGATTACTCCTCCATGCCTATTAATTATTGCAAGGGCCTGTCGTACTGAATCCGTCTGATACTTAAGATTCAAATAACCACCGTTAGTTATTTCATGTGGTAGTTTTATATCTTTTCCGCTATCAATCATGAAGTATTCAGTTAGGACCCTGACATATAATAAGTAAGGCCGATAAAGCTTATCGATCCAGATATTCTCAATCACGCTGGAAAAGAAATCATTAGCGGAGTCCTTTGTAACGATATCCACAGCGGCTTTCCACAGTTCATCGAAAATGCGGCGACCTTCTTCAAAATATGTTTTTTCTCGTATTGCTACATTGATCTCATATCTGTTTTTTAATCCAGAAACGGAAAGATTGCTCGAACCCGTAATTAAAACACCGGGATAATTTCCTCCCTCGCTATGTTCTGGTTTTTTTTCGAAGAGATATAGTTTCGCATGATTTGGATCAAGGGTTTTCTTTATTTCCAGAGTCCCATTTTTTATTTTTCCAAGAAATGATCTGAATGCATCTTGTTTTTTTGCTGAATCGAAGAAGTCAGTATCGTTGAATAACTCGATAAGCGATTGATTATAGTTTTCACGTATTTTACCTCGGGAGTAATTCATACTCTCAAGCAACTCATATTCCTTGATTTTATTTGATATATCCCTTTCAATATCCAGCCCAACAAGTACTCTTAGGTGTTTATCCTCAAGAGATTTATAGATTTCCTCAAATCCGGAAAAATAAAAATATCCAACGAGAAAATGAAGTTTTTCGGTTGTTGGAAGTATGTTATTCATTACTTCCGAAAGAAGATCGTTTTGATTTGTGATAAAAATGCTACTCATGCTATACTCACTTATATAATTAGTAAAATAAATATGTAAGATTTTACTCTTGTAATTTCAAACTTCACCTTGTCTTAAGCTGTTCCCCATAGGCCTCGATTAAAATAATACTGACACCCAACAGGTGTTTTGTCAAGGAAAACACCGCCTGGCTAGGTGGTGTAAATCATTTATAAACACTCATCATCTTGTCCAGTTCCTCCACAATCCTCACCATCCCACACGTATCCATCTTGCAATACTCCAACAGTTGCTTCCGTATCTGCTCGACCCGCATAGAGACAGTCTCCTTCCACAAATGCTCATATGCTTGCATCGCCTTCCCACCATCGCTTACGGCAAGGCCATCATAGGACAAATCCGGTACTATCGCAGGCAGCACCACCTTGATTGATGCACTCCCTCCCATTGAAGGCGCACAATAATATCCTTTCGCGAAAGGCTCCAGAAGATCCACCAACCGTTCCTGTCGGTCAGTTAGTTCAGTCGAGTAAGCGGGAAAATCCATTGCCAGCTCAACCATGCGAGTTGCTTCAAAGGACTTATTGTACACCACAATGGGCCCTGGTGCCGGCGTAGCATCGATAAGGGCCCGGATGAATACCTCTCTCGGATCAGAGCCTGCTTGCGCCAGGAACTCGAGTAGCTCTGGCTTAGCTCCCTTCGTACTGCGATAATACACACAGAACTGAAATGGTATCTGTTGGTAAGGCCGTGCGTTGTCGAAAAGTGGCACCGCGGGCATGAAAGTTTCGAAATCCATGTAATAATGCGGATAGGTAATTGATTCCAAGAATTGTCTTATCTCTTTTTTATCGATATGTGTCTTGCCTGATTTATAGACATCAACCTGGATCTGCTGACGATTATTCAGGGGATAGTCCTCGGGGATATCCTCAAAACGTACCACGCCCGACCGATAGAACTCGAATTTTTTCTCCGTCGTAAGCCTGTTTAATTCAAAGACCGATGGAGAAGGTACATGCTCCCAACAGTGGCCCATAAAGTCGCAGTCATAGGGGGCAGAGCAGTGCGGGCCAATATTAATATCCGGGACATTCTTCCGTGCAAGGACATTCTTTAAAACATCAACCTGTTTTACGATCTCGTCCTGCATATCTTCCACCAGATCCAGGACACTTTCTATGGTGAAAAGCTCATTCAGATCCAGGTCTCCCTTACGAACATATTGATTATTGAGGTACACGATCGACACATCTGTAAGTTTAATACCGCTGCCGTTCATGACATAGTACTGCACCGCCGCGTCCGGGATATATACTTCTTTCAGACCTGTAGAACTTTTCACCTCATAAAGTTTCCACCCTCCTCTATCCTTCACCAGGATGTCCCCCAGGCACAGGATTCCATCATACATGAACGCCGCCTCGTAGATGACTTTTGCGCCGCTCTCTATGAATTCACTGGTGTGCTTTACCGCTCCTGCGTAATTCTTGTTTATAGGTGACGAGTCAGCCCCGCCAGGGAAGAGATCCCGGGCCAGCTTTCCTACATCATGGCCGCGCTGGAAGATGGCCTCCTGGGCTTTGCTAAGTTCATCGCGCAGTTCCGGTTTATACCGGTTCAGATAGAGCGACTTGTGGCACTGCAGGCCCCGCAGGAAAGTCGATTTGCTCAGAGTATGTTTTATATTCGTTTCTTTCATATATGCGACCAGGGAATACCATCTTCAATAATATTCTTACCCGAATATTCTGGTAAGGGTTGCCCATGGGAATCATCAATCACCGGCTTGATTTCAATGATCCTGTCCACCCGAAAGGATCTTTCCTCGCAGCGGAGCAGGCAGAAACCCTCGATATACCAGTGCCCCTCATTTTGAAATATTTCATGAAACTCGATGGTCCGTTCAGTTACATTCCCTTTAAAATCAATATATTTCAACCAGATGAGATTGTATTTCGCAATTATTTTTTTTACAGTCTCTAGGGGAACAAGTCTATTGATGCATTGGTATTCTGCCCTTGACCGGGGAGGAGTATACTGAAACGATCCCGTCCTTATCCGTGCTTCGGCGAGTTGGCGTTTCAGGGCCCTGTTCTTGAGCCACACAATCGTCATGGCGAAAGACAGTATAATCACCAGCAGTTCATTCCAAAGGATCAGCTTGTATGGCTCGCCCGGGATATACAGGCCATACCTAGTAATATGATTGGCCGAAATATCCATTAAAAACTGGAAGATAGATTCCATAGTTGTCCCACCTCGATGCAATTACGCGTTAGAACGTATTCCCCAGCTCCTGAGCTCATCGATGTATTCTTCACCAAGACAATGATCATCGGCAGAGCATACTATTTTTTCCAGGTATCCGCCGCGCGCAGTTCCGTGGCTGGTATCCCTTGCAACATAAACAAATGCTGAAACAGGCGTATTCTTCTCAATAACGACAACCTGCATATAAGCCTTATGATAAAAGCCGCCAGCAACGCCCTCGTACGAATCAAGGGATTCAATATCATCATCCGAAATCTCCCACAGGATGCCCTTAACTAAATACCTGGCATCCTCAACCACCGAAGCCACGCCGCGGGAATTGATAATGAACCGGAACCCGTTGAGACGTGCAACACCAACCTTACGGGCTCCAGGACACCGGTACTCCATCTGTACCGTATCCATGTTGGAACCATAGGCAAAATATAATTGTTTATCCATATACATCTGCCATTATCAGTTTTAATGCCGTGTCTTCTTTCTCTTTTTATTTCTTTTCTTCACTTCTTCCTGGGCCTTCTTGTCTTCTTCCTCAAAGAAATTCATGGTGTTGATATTCTGGTTGTTGACAGCATGGTTCCTCATCTTGGTAATATTTTTTGATATGGAAACATACGCCGCATCATACCCCTTTGCGCTCTTGTCATAGTGCATGGCATGGCTCTGCTTGACACCCATCTTTACTGCATCTTCCACTGCCCTGACCTCAGACCCGAGAAAGACAAACTGCCAGCCGTATTTCTCCTGCTGGTGCTCGATCATCGTCTTTACCGATGAAAAAACATATTCCCGGCTGTCGTTCTCTTCTCCGTCGGTAATGACAACGAAAAAGACTTTTTCCGGCCTTTCTTCTTCCTTCATCCCGGCATATCGCTCGCCCGTGACAACAATGGTCTTACCCACCGCATCATACAGCGCTGTCTGGCCGCGCGGAACAAATGTTCTGCCGGTAAGGAGGGGTGCATCCAATACATTTTTATTTTCGTACACGGTCTCATACTTATCATCAAACTGGTACAGGTTAACAGTGGCCTCGCCTTCGGCCTTTCGCTGCGCCTTGATCAATGTATTGAATCCGCCGATCACGTCATCTTTGCATGAGTCCATGGAACCTGAACGGTCAAGCACGATGGTAATATCTGAATAATTCTTTTTCATATTGTACTCCTTATGTTCTTTGATTGTAATTTTCTCATAAGCCACGACATACCGAAAGTTAATGTTGTGTCCTCCTGGTATTAAAGAATTCCTCCAGTGCCTCCTTTGCCAGGTCATGCCCCATTGCAGCGGACCGTTCCAGGTCTTCCAGGGCCCTCTCCTTATTGCCGAGATTAAAGAAACTGACTCCCCGATTGCAGTACAGGTAAGCAATATCAGGATTCAGTGTAATCGCCCTGGTATAATCCTCAACCGCCATTTCGTGTTTTTCCATCACAGCATACAGGTTTCCCCTGTTAGTGTACGCGCAGGACATATTCGGCCTGATTGCTATGGCCCTGTTGAAATCATCAAGCGCCTCATTATACAGATCCGCAAAGGCCAGGATGACTCCCCTGTTGCATAATGCCATGTAGTGTTCCGGATCCAGCTCAATTACCCGGGTATAATCATCGGCAGCGCTGGCGATTTTTCCTTTTTCATCATAGGTCAACCCGCGGTTATAATAGATGGATGCTATATCCGGCCTGAACTCTATTGCCGTGGTGAAGTCCCTGATTGCATCATCGATCCTGCCCTTCTTTCCATTGATGATTCCACGGAGATAAAACTGGCGCACGTCCATGTCTTCATTATCCAGATCGAATTTATCATAATACATCAGGAACTCGTCAAGGTTATCCATGCCTGCTTCGCGGAGTTTCAGGTACAATTCAGGATATTCCTTGATTCCTCCCACCTCCAGCAGGCCAAGCTCGTTCAGGTATTCCTCAGCCTTTTTCATTTCAGCAATGATATCGTCAGTCTCGGCAGGGCCGCCGGAAGCGAGCAATTTTTTGCTGAACAGGAAAATCTGGTACGAGTGATGGGAAAGCCCGACCATGGGCAGTATGTTTTCCGGCTCATCGATATGATTCAAAATAGCGTCCACAAGTATAAGGGTCGTATCTCGTATCGGACGGCTATCATACTCTTCCCTGGCCTCGTTCAGTTTCGATATAACATCGTCCATGTCTTTACCCCAGAGTATGGTGCGGTATTTCTGCGCTGGCGGAAGTTCCATGACTTCGAGGATTTCTTCCTCAAGACCTATTATGGTCTCGAAAAGTTCACCATTATTTCCAGGTCCGCCCGTTTCATCAAGCTCGCGGTAGAGACGCTTGTAGGATTCCAGCATTTCTCTTATTTCAATATTCATTGGCGCCTCCTTATATGTTTTATGATCAGACAAGAAGGAACCTGCATTCTACAGGTTCCCGGATTTCTCTAACAGATTAGGTCTACTTTGTCTGATTATAATATAACACCTATACCATGACAGATAGTGACCTATACATTTGTTCAGTCCGTCTTATTTAACTCTCCTGATCATGGGCGTTATCACACTATCCTTCCTAATGCCTTTATTGCACCACGGGCAGACATGTAATTCAGGGTTTGAAAAATCCCAGCCCCATTCTTCCATTGCTTTTATTCCCATTGCTTTCGCCTCACCTTCATCTAAAAACATGGGTAATTCACCCCAGCAGAATTCGCTGTTTGTGGAAAATTCACACTCTACTATCAATACGCTGTGAAATGACATCATTTCATTTCTCCCTGTCCTGACTGATATTCACTTCCAATTATAATACACCCCTCCCCTTTTTGGGGAGGGGTTCCGGATAAAAAAGTTTAAAGATTATGCAATTTTTTCAGAAGCAGCGGGTTTCGACCCGAAATCAAACTGCTCAACAACTATGCTGTTGTCATATACGGTCTCGCCCTTATCGTTCTCATGCCGGTACTGCTCGAGACGGCCCGTGATGAAGAGCTCGGACCCTGTTTTCGTGTGTGACGCGATGATTTTGGCCTGGTGCCCCCAGGCAGTTACCTTGTAAAACCCGGTCTTCTTGTTCATGCCGAAATGGATGTCATTGGCGATGAAGAACGTGCATACAGCGTTGTTGTTTTCCAGTTCCTTGAGGACCGGATCCTTGATAAGACGGCCGTTGATGTGGATTTTGTTCATGGGTTGCCTCCCAAATATTGAAGATTTACGGATACAGGACTCCGGATGGGCCGGTATGCCTGCATCGTATGTATTCAATATATTAGGGAGGGTATGACAGATGGTGTCATATATGTATGGGAAAATTATATAAGTTATGACAAATTATTATCATTAATAAATTCTATTGCATCATTATATCCAAGATCTATTAATCTTTTTGTATACTTGCTAGAAAAATTTAACGTCCCAGTCAAAATATTTCCTAATGATTCCTTGGGTTGTAAAATCAATACTCTTTCTGGCCATTTATTTGGATCTTTCAATGGTATAATTCGGGGAGGATTGTTATCGTTTTGATATTCAAGGTTATTATATCTCACATTACCTAAATGAGGAATTCTAAATCGAGACAATCGTATTAACCTGTTTATTTTTTTCCATTTTTCAATTAACATATCATTATTCAAATTATCCACATTGAGCCGAATAATTATAACTTCATCTAAATTTTCATCGATTAATGGATAAATTGGCGTGTTATCTATTATCCCGCCATCAATATATTTTTTTTCATTTATTCTTATATTAGGGACAATTCCAAATGGGAGTGCGGCACTTGCTAAAAGGAAAGAAACTTTATCATTATCACTCATCCTATCAATAGGCATATATTCCGGGATAAACTCCCCGATTGTTACATATCTACAATATGGATCTATGGTATCCGGTCCGCTATTCTCACTAACGTAAGTTGGTTTATCAGGATCAAATACTTCCTTGCTAAATGCGGTTGTTACAAAAGTTTTAATATTTAATGTCGATTTGATTAATTCTTCAATAGTTTTTTTTAAGGGAAGTGAATGCATAAACGTAGCATATTTAAATATGCTCTTAATAATGAATAATGAAATAAATATAATTCCTATATAAACAAATACATAATATTGAGGAAACATTTTATGGTAAGTACCAATTCCAAAAGAAAATGAAACCAGACTCCAATATAATAAATTATATAATTTATTTCCATGTCTAGTGCGCGCAATAAATTCCATAGCAATGAGGATAAATATCACAGCAACTAATATACCAAGATAAAAATCCTTCCCATTGTTCGGTTTTGAAGAAAGCATAAAACCTGCAATAAGTGGTATTAGATAAATAAGACCAACCAATCTTCTTGCCCATATAGGTATTGGAAAACCTGAATCAAAATAATTAAAAACATTTAATAATAAAATAAAAGGAGTCAATATAAGCATTACAATCTTGGGCCTTCTCCATGGATAAACCCTATCCTGACTAAGAGTTTTCCAAATGTTATCACCTTTATCAATCTGGTTTGTAGATAATAAAGCCGCATTTAAAGAACCGACCGATGTACCACTAATTACGTCAAATTTTAAACCTTTCTCTATAAAAGCCTTAATACAACCAAACGCATAAGCACCTTTTGCTCCACCACCTTCTAAAACCAGACCTCTTTTCATAAAATTATTTCCTAATAAAATTATTTATAAGATTTTACATTATAAATGATTTCTATTAAATAAAGATAACATTTTTACAATAGCCGATGCCCGGCGAAGCCAGGTGTGCCGAGTACCCCACCAGCAAGGGGCGTTTAACTTCCCCAAAATCGTACCGCTACTGGCGGCTTTAGCGCGTGGCCGGTCGCCGCAGGCCCACCCAAATCGTGCCGAGGAGCGGAGAGGCTATGCTTTGCTAACAACAGTAAGCACGAAACATTTAACTATTAAATATACTTTTTCGATTCAGTTTCACAAATTTTTTCAGTAATATTTATTACTCTTTTATATCTTTGTTCTCCACCAGGAGTAAATTTGATATATTTCTTTTTTACAATTGCTTCTTTTCCCCAAGTACAAATAATAGAAGCAAATATTGGTTTTGAAAATAAATGTAAAACTTCTGCATCTTCAATAAAACCAGCTTTCAATTCTGCAATTTTTATTTCGTTTACAGGATCTTTAGCCTCAGTTTGTTTTATTTGGTTATATAAATTTGCTAAATAAGTCCATTGAGATGAAAACCTGGCATATAAAGCTACATAAATAGACGCAAAGAATACTCCAAGCCAAGATATTTTATCAATAATCTGAAGTCTGAATTCACGGCAAGAAAAAGAAAATGACCGATTAGGATCAATAATATTAATAACGGTTAATATAATAAGAAAAATTGATAATGCTGACAAAAAAGATCGTAATGCTATTATTGACCCACCATTTGATTTCTTACAAGAAGTTAAAATAAATTCAAATGATATAATCCCAATTATTTTATGCCATAAATTGAACATATTTCACCTTCAATTATAATATTGCGCGTTTATTATATCCAACGTCCGCCGGTACCCGCTGTTGCCGTCAGGCAATTGAGGGCGCAAGCCCGTCGGGTACCGGCTGTTAGAGGCTTGTGGCGGCCAGGATTGATAATATTTTTGCTATGGAGATCAATTTTGTATATGCAATATAAATTCATAAGAGGCAGTTTTTCACTCTGCATACTCCCAACGATAGCCACCAGCTTTAGGTCTTTTTCCTTTACAAACCATTGTTATATTCGAACCATTAATTTTCATTTTCAATGTTGCTGCAGTTATGGATGTAAATTTAGATAAAACATTTCCCGTGACAGGGTCAATCATATTCACTGGCTTATGTTTAGCTGCGTTTGATTTTTTTATTCCACATTGCGGGCAACTAGTGCCATTTGTTCTGTGACTGATAGAAGCTTCATACTCATGTTTACAAACAGGGCATGACCACCAGACTTTATGGTTTGAGCCGGGTTTAAAATTAGCTGGAGATAAATTTCCATTTTTTATTTGATGCCATTCCTTTGCAAGTTTTGGGAATTTCTCCAGCAGAGATTCTTTTTTTAAAATAGTTCTATATTTTTGAATCTCAAACCTGTCACGTTTTATATTTACATCTACTGGACTCTTGATTGACAAGCTTCGAAAATAATTAATATGCTTAAGAAGTACTAATATTAAAAGTTCAAGATTTTTATGTAAGTATAAATTATCCCTAGTAAAGATATAATCAGCAATAAATGAATTTATACCAGGTTGCTTTTCTCTTAATCTGATTAATTTTATACTATTTTTTTTACATCTCTTATACTTTAATTCTTCTCTTTTAATATTCTCCTCTTTATGCCAAGCTTCGCCATCGTATTCTATTGCATATTTAATAGAGGGGATAAATATATCAAGTTCCATTTTACCTAAAAACTTTGCTTTATACCGACTTATGGCATCTGGATAAAGTTTTTTTACATAAAAGAATACGGCCTGCTCTGCAAAGGAAGTTTGAGTCCCGGCGTTGCACTTAGGGCAGGCTGTACCAGATGAACGATGATTTGTGGTTGCCTGATAGTCATGTCCATTTGTACAGGTCCACCAAAATTTTTTACCATTACCATATGTGACTTTTTGGGGAGTTATATCACCGTTCTTCGATAAATGCCACTCTTTTGCAAGTTGTGGGTGCGTAGTGGATAAATCATTTATGCCTTCAACTACAACTTTATTCGCACAAAGTGGGCATCCACTTTTTTTTATAGTACGATTATTAATTCTGGCTACCCATTCATAATTACACCTTGAGCATTGCCACCAAGCTTTTTGGGGGCTGCTAAAGAATACTTTTGATGGTGATATATTTTTGTTTTTTAATTTATGCCATTCACTCATCAGCTCTGGATATTTTGTTTCCAAGCTTCTTTCTGATAATTCGGTTTTCTTTTTACATTTAGAACAACCACAGTAACTCTTGATTGGTGATTTCCATTCATTACCGCATTCTTGACATTTCCACCAAGCTTCATATCTAGAGCCTCGCTGAAATAGATCAGGAGTAAGTTTTATATTATTGGTTGGATGCCAGTTCCTTGAAGCTTCGGGATTAGTGTAAACTATACTTTCTTTTATAGAGATTTTTTTTCTTCTCCCATGAAAGCAATTTCGACATCCAGTGCCTCTTGCCGCCCGGTGATAGATAGAAGTTTTCCATTTATGGCCACACATAGAGCAAATCCATGAAACTTTTTTATTGCTATTCCTTGTTAGCTCATTTGGGTTTATTGCGTGATTGGACTCATGGTCCCACTCACTCATTAGGAATTTGTCGTCAATTATGTAGAGCTTTTTTGCCATAATCTAAATTATTTATTTTCTGTTTTTAAGAAAAAATTAGGGGTCAAGTGCTTTTCCTTTAAGCCTCTCAATTCATTATAGGCTGCCATAGCCTCTAACTAAGAATATCAGTATTTCGTTTAAAATTTATAATTTCATAATTATCCGAATTCATCAACACCATTCCCTGGTCACTATTACCCACAGGCGGTGTGTTTTCACCTTAATTATATCACTACCTCCCTGTACTCCTCCACCGAGGGTAATCATGGCAAACGGTGGGATGATGAAGACCATCTGTAAAAGAGCTAGGTAGACTCTTGGCTAACATAACACCCAGCTCAAAGTTTAAAGTTTAAATTATTATCACATCCCCCGGATGGTCTCACCTAAACAAATTTGAATAATCTATTCAACGCCCGTCAAGACTTTTTTTCGCATAACAGACAAAGCAACGATCTATTTTAACATACACTAATCGGATAATGATTAAACTGGTCTAGGAAACCTGCCTCCCCTTATAATTCTTTCTTTATTTCAATTCTGCTACTTCCACAACCCCAGCCGATGTTCCCTCGCGTACCGGTACGATCTCAGAAGCTTCTTTCTATATTTCACATTGGGCGGGATCGTCAGAGGGCTCGCATATCCGTTGCGGATGATTACATCATTCAGCATCCGTCCATCGTGAAGATACACATATCCCAAGAGCCTGCGGTACTTGTCTCTCTTTTCAACATCAAATTCGATTTTAATACTATCGCCCTTTTTAACCAGGCCTTTAACATACTTCTTTGCTATCTTGCCCTGTGTAACAATGGCATCAATGTCCCTGCTGCTGCGCCGTGAATCCTTGAAGGCCTTGCTGTTCTTCTTCGATTCGGGGGCGTCTATGCCGATGAGCCGTATGGACTGCTTCTTCCCATCGTACATGATTTTCAGAGTGTCACCGTCAATAACGTATAAGACTTTCGCGTTATGTCGGAATGCATACACCGCGGATGGACAGATAAGCGCCAGTATCAGGATAAAAATCAGATAACGCTTCATAATACTCCTATGATAAGTTATAATACTTGTGATGCTTTCATATTCTTCCAAATCATTCAATAAGAATATGCCCCCTCCCCGGTCTGGGGAGGGGGACCGGAATTAGATGGCACCAGATCAAGCGATTTTTTCAGCTGAAGCCGGTCTCGAGCCAAAATCAAACTGCTCAACAACTATGCTGTTGTCATATACGGTCTCGCCCTTCTCGTTCTCATGCCGGTACTGCTCGAGACGGCCCGTGATGAAGAGCTCTGACCCGGTAGCCGTGTGCTCAGCGATGATCTTAGCTTGATGCCCCCAGGCTGTTACCTTGTAGAAGCCTGTCTTCTTGTTTGAGCCGAAATGCACGTCATTAGCGATGAAAAATGTGCATAATGCATTGTTGTTCTCCAGCTCCTTGAGCGCCGGATCCTTGATTAGACGACCGTTGATGTGAATTTTATTCATGGGTTACCTCCCATATATTGAAGATATTCCGATGCAGGACCCCGGATGGGCCGGTATGCCTGCATCGTATGTATTCAATATAACTGAGAGGGTATGACAGATAGTGACAGGGATACGTATGTGTAGTATTTCAATATAAAATAATTTATTCTTTATAAAACAATAAACAATCATTTTTCTAAATAAATATTTACAAAACATACTTTTATGGAGGCATTTCAATGCAAACCCCAACAACTAATCCCAACACTCTCTGGAAATTTTCAGATCTAGCTGAATTTCTGAAGGTTTCAGAGTCTAAACTTCGCCACGATGTTCTGGAAGGGAGAATCCCATGTATCCGGATAGGCAAAGCTGTACGATTCGACAAACAACAGATTGAAAAGCACTTTAATATTGAAATTCGCAAAGAAAATGAAATAGACAAGAAAGAAGAAAAACCATCCATCAAACCCGTGTTCAACCGTGGGCCACACAGGGATCTAATGACAGAGACAATCACATGGCTAAAAGAGAAATCTACCCTGATGCCTTATTCAGAAATTGATATCCGCCTTATCATCCATGAAGGGAAAATTAAAAGGGTTGAAAGAACTATTGTTGAAAAAATTCAAGAGCTTTGATCTAATGAGAATGAATTATTCTCATCTTAATATTTATTGAATGGGCGACCTATAGTCGCCCATTTTATTATATGTTAATAATTCTGATTATTTTAAGTATTCAATTCTTCAAATAGATCAAAAATTCAAAGATATATCAATTGGGAGAAAAAGATATACCTGCAGAGTTGATCTTAGTTTTTATTATTTTTTTCATTATTGCTGGCACTTTATAAAACTTGCAGAGAATCAATACAAATGGGCCAATAATACCCTTATTTTTTATTTCAATGAGCGCAGCCACTCCAGCCTTTCCCGGCACTCTTCAATCGTGATGTCATCCCTCAGTTTAAGCGGGGTCGCTACTTTCGATTCTTCATAGTATCCCTTCTTAAAGTTTTTAATGAACACCACCAGGAACCAAATCATGAATAAGAGTAAACAAATAGTCCCGCCCGTATCTATAATAATATCAAGCGGGGCAAGTTCTATCATACCGTTAGCCACGTTGATTGTATGATTATGCAGTGGATCATTGATCCCAATGTCTTTCCAGTTTGAATTGATCATCTCACGCCAATAGTATTGTACCCACATATCAGACCTCCGTTTAGTATACTAAAAGTCAGATGGGCGATCAAATAATCTCATACAATGCAGGACCCCGAATGGGCTGGTATGCCTGCATTGTATGGATTCAATATAATAAGAAGGGTATGACAGATAGTGTCATACCTCATTCCCTTAAATCATAATCATTTATAAATATTTTCGAATGATCCGGGTGTTCCGGATTTAATACTAATCCATTCATTTCACAAAAAGTCATGAATTGAGTCAGGATTTGATGCAATTTGTTTACATCATTGCAATCCTTGACTTTAGCAATCAGTTCCTGGTACATCTTTACTGAAGCGTCATACCATTCTTTCTGGATCTTCAGATATAGGTTCTTTTCTTCTTCAACGCTTGACTCAAGTGACCTGCTAATTACAACCTTATCCATAAGGTTCCTTTCCTGTTTCCACTTACCGCTGCGAATTCTGCTTTTCAAGGTATTTATAGAGACATTGTGCTTTCTGGATATTTCATCCAGGCACAAGTACCTCAAATAATCCGCCTTGATTTCAGCCCATTTACTAATTTTTCTTTGTGCCATTATATTGGCCTCCTGACTTAAATTTGAGGCCACAAATGAGAGTGACCCCTTATTTCTTTAGTAACTCGAGAAATTTTTTATTATTTTTTTTTAGCCTATTAGCCACCCTGATGAGCGTTATTTCCTCGAATTTTCATCTCATATTTTTCCTCGCTGTACTAATAAATATACCGTTTCACCTTTAGTGGATGGTTAGAAGGATCCTTATCAGTCACCAGCAAGGAGAAAATAGGGACATGAGAATTTTAATAGGACTGGGTACGGAGTACCTGATATAAGGATTGAGTCTGATAGACTCAGGTAAGGAGGGCAAGTTGCCCAAAACAGGTCAGTTGAATAGGGCCTGACAGTTTCACTGGTGACTGAAACCGGGTTCCTGACAATGTCGGCGCCGGCATTACCGCATGGAATGATGCGAAATCCATGCCCGGGAGAGATATTACCTCCTGAAGTTCTTTGAAATAGTTCCTTTCAAGACCAGAGATTTATATACTTCCGCTGGTTAAAACTATTCGCTTTCTTAAAAAGGGATTTACACCCGTGATTTTACCACAATCAGACGGGCAGAGAGAGGTATGCAATAAGCAAAGAATATACTTACCTGTTCAAAATACAAAGGAGCCATATGAATATAGATGGCTTGGACTGTGGCTTTAAAATCCTTTATTTGATATATATATTTATTTATTAGTACCGGGATTAATATTATTTCATTACTTTTTTCGCTAAAATGTATTTTAATTTTTATAGCCGTCTTTTTCAACCATCCATATCATTAAATCAAGCAGGATATCATCGATAACCTGGTTCGAATACTGTCTTCCCGTGGGAGCAGGATAGCACAGTTCTCGAACCCTCGGGAGCTGTGCTTTTTTATTTATCCTGCCGGAAACCGCTTACACCCCTACTGTTCCCAAATTGGGAATTTTTGCTTGACGCCTGCCGCATTAAACAGTATTATATCTTATGAGGATAATAGCTAAAAGAACGATTATCGAATTCTACAGGAATAAACTGGAGTATTCAGATGCTAGGGCGCAGCTTGAGGCCTGGTATGCTGAGGTCCGATCCGCGCAGTGGAAAAATCCGGCTGAGGTAAAAGCTCTATACCGAAGCGCCAGCATACTAAAATCCAGCCGTATTGTTTTCAACATATGCGGCAATAAGTACAGGCTTGTGGTAAAGGTCAATTATCCTGCGCAAATCGTTTTTATACGTTTCATTGGCACCCATAAGCAATATGACTCAATAAACGCCGAGGAGATATAACATGAATATTCAACCCATAAAGAACAAGAAAGATTACGAAGCAACTCTGAAAAAGATTGAGTCACTTATGGATGCTAAACGCAATTCTCCTGATTTTGATGAACTCGAAGTGCTTTCTATATTAGTCGAAAAATATGAAGATGAACATTTCCCTATAAATTCGCCCGATCCTATTGAATCCATTAAATTCAGGATGGAGCAGATGGGCCTGTCACAGAGCGACCTGGTACCAGTTATCGGAAGCAGATCGAAGGTTTCCGAAGTTTTATCGGGAAAAAGAGGACTATCGGTACGAATGATACGAGCACTCCATGACCGACTGAAAATCCCTGCCGAGATTCTGATACAGGGGAAATAAATGATTATCTCTGCCCCACCATCCAGATCATGAAATCCAGCAGGATATCATCGATAACCTGGTTCGAATACTGTCTTCCCGGGGGAGCATTAAAAAAGCAACTATCTATGATCGTTGCTTTTTTTATCATTCCCCGCTTCATTTTTTGCGGCAGGAATGTATCGGTTCGGTGAGGGTTTTCCCGCGTACAACCGGAACCCATATGCCAGTTTATTGCATAAAATCCCTTATCCACCTGGCAGCTTTTCCGGCGCCGTCCGGCGTTGTATTTTTCCATAAGCCCGATTCTACATTACTTTTTCTCGTGTGCTGGTCATCATACTTCCTCGTGAAAGGGAAAAGAAAATGTCGCCGGCACGGCCCCGCCTGTGAAGCCATGGCCGCCATATTATAACCAGCCCCCGAGACGATATACGCATACGATGACAATAGATCATCAGCCGGGTATATTTTTTGATCTGGGAATATTGTGTCAATCGGCACCGACATCTTCATTTCCTGAAGTAGTTTGCTGGCGTAGCCATGCAGCAAATCCCGCTCGTTTTCATTTCCGCTATGGACAACGGCGCACCGATTTACAAGCCCCGGACTTTCAGCGCCTTCACGCCGGGGGGATCGCCCCCGAAGGATCGGTTCATGCAAATAAGCAACAGCGCTGTGCTCTCTTAATTCCGCTTCATAGTCACTATCAAGAGGTTCAATAACGAGGGTATGCAACGGATACTGATGGCCGCCGTTTTTATTCATGTTTATAACGTCCGCGTACCTGTCCCACCTTAGCGAGCGGGCTATCAGCATTTTGGGGATATCTTTTGCAAGTGTGAGCCATTCACCGACCATACCGAAGGGGAAAGTGTCCAGTATTATTGACGCAAATTGATGCCGGTCAATATATTCAGAAAGAAAGCCGTAATAGCTCTCTTTTGAAACTAGTTTATCCCCGGGAAGACGGTCAAGGACATGGCCGGATGAGGCAAGGACCATGGGCATGAGATCGCTCGACCCGAGTACTCTCAGAGACGATGCCAATGTGCCCAGTTCATCCGCGATCGCCAGGGTCCTGGTCAGATGGCCCAGGCCGCCGCCCATGGCATAATAGAGAATGGGCCTTTCCTGCCGGTTTTCTTCCATGCTACCTATCGACAAGGGAGAGAACTGCAAAAAGAATCAGCGCATCGCCCTCCTTGAGTCCTTCGAAAACCGCCACTGCCGGAGCTGCGAACAGCCTGTTCGCGGTTGCCTCACAGATTTCCGTGCCTTTAGCGTCCTTCACTTTTATCTTTTTCTTGTCGTTATAGAATTTGATCTTGCCGATTTCCCGCTCGCCGCTCAGTACTTTATAATGGTCGTCTTTCAATTTTAATGCCCAGGGAGCGGGATCGTTCTCGCTTTTAAGGACTTTTATCTTGCTTTCTTTTTCCTTTATCTTGAATATCAACTTCCCGGACGGGTCGTATATTTTATAGCCGTTCTCTTTTTCCTTGACCTTATATTCCTTTCCGCCCATGACCAGCCGGTATCCCGCCGGCACCTTTACGACATCGAGAAAAAGCCTGGCGGAAGTGGCCCGATATCCGCCGCCTGTTTTCGTGAAAGAGAATATTTCCCTGCCGCCCTGTTTTACCGAAATGTTATCGGACTGAGCCGAAGCGACGAAGGAAAATGAAACAATCATTATCAAGACGATAAAGAAATGCGATGTTTTCACAGGATACCTCGTATATTGTTTTTTTTGATGCAACAATGACCCTTTTAGCAATTAATCAAATCGCAAATATTCTTATTTTCGATGATAAAATCATCGCAGCGATTGCACACCTCGAATATCTTCGCCGCGGACATCGACATGCGGATATCCTTCATCCGACTACTGCCCAGGAGCACTGACAGCGGCTCATTGATGACATTGCCAATTGATGGGATCTTCCCCCGCGTCATACAGCAGGGATACGCGAACCCGGCCGGGTCAATAAAGAGGTGCATCCACGGCATGAAGCAGGGGTAATGCTTGTAATAATTCCCCGCGTAATTCCCCATGGAAATATTTTTATCGCTATCATACCTGCTGAAAATGTGACGGTTTTCAAGCAGGTCCCAGCTCCCGGAGCGTTTTACCAGCTCCGCCACCTGTATAACGGTGACCCGCATCTTTTTATTTTGTGAATCGACCGGTATCAGCTTCCAGATGATGTCCCTGCTCATGCCGGATAGAAGTGCGTGCATATCATCCAGATCATCGCAGGTATCCCGCGTCACGACCGTGTTGACGCGTATCTTCGGGTTTTTTTTCCTGTACCTGAGCAGGTGTTCCAGGGCACGTACGGTCGATTTGTACGCGCCCTTTTTTCCCCGGAGACGATCATGGATGGCGGGCTTTGAGGAATCCAGCGACAGTGATACCGAATGGACCCCGATTTCAGCCACCGCTCTGGCAATCTCTTTTGTGATGAGTGTACCATTGCTGGTAAAATTAACCTGTACCCCGCTGGCGCAGGTTGACTCGAGTATCCCGAGGACCTCGGGATGAAGGAATATTTCTCCGCCGGAAAAATGGATTTTTTTCACGCCATGCCTGATCAGATCCTGCAGAATTTTAGTGTACACCGCATGATTCATCGGCTCGCCGGGCGCGGGCCTCTCGCAGAACACGCAGGACAGGTTGCATTGCCACAGCAGCTTGATCTTGGCGAATATGACCGGCATCTCCTGCAGCGGATCCTGCCGGATGGCCGCCAGCCTGTCCCGCAGTCCCGGCGTGTCCTTTATGATCTGTACCAGGTCCATATCAGGTTAAATATTCGATAATGCCTTTTTCAATTGTTTCTATTTCTTTTTGCGGATTGAAATTATCCGCAATAGTTTTCATGGCGGAATCCTTCATGGCGGTCCTTTCGCCTGCCTTCATATCCAGGGCCCTGTGCATTGTCCGGGCAGCGTCCGCCATGTCTCCGGTCATAAAAAGAAATCCATTCTCCTCATCCCGGATAACGTCCGGGAAGGCGCCTGCGCCGCTTGCCACGATGGTTTTACCAAGCGCCATGGCTTCGAGGAGCACGTTGGGCATTCCATCATAGAATGACGGAAGGAATATGATATCGGAAGACGCGTAATAGAGGGCCATGTTCTCGCGTTTCTGGAACGGCACGTGAAACCATGAATCGCCGAGGCCGGCCGCGAGCTTTTCGCTCATGGCGTCTGATATGTTCCCGACCGTCAGCAATACCGCCCGTTCCTTGAATTCAAAGGTCGTGAATAGCGCGATCGCGATATCGAGGCCTTTCTTTGATTTGAGGTCGCCGAACATGGCTATGATTTTCTTTTCTTTATGCCCCATTGAATCACGGAACTGCCCGGCTTTAGCGATGTCTGATTTTAAAAGCGTCCATTCGGCACGTTCCACGCTGTTCGGGGTGTATATGACCGGCTTCTCCCGCAGGGTCCTTATGCGCGACGCCATTTCGGTTGAAACGGCGCCGACAAGGTCGGCGTTCTGTAAAATCGCGTGGGCTATCCACCCCCTCTTCAAGTCGTGGATTATCCTGTCAAAATCATTTCCACGGTAGAGGACAAGACTTTTCTCTTTAAGCCACTTTGCCCAGAGTACTGCATAGTAACCGGCGTGGTTGCCGCCAAAACCCGCTATCACCGCCTTTGCCATGCTGTCGCGGTATTGCCAGAAAAGCCTTTCAGGCTCAGCCTGGTAGCGGGCTCCGGACGTCATGACCATACCATTATCGGCGGCACCGGTAAAATCGCTCTCCGACAGGTGCAGGACCGTGACGGGATGCCCCCGGTCCCGCAGTCCGTTGACGATCCGTTCCGATGACCGCGACATTCCGCCGGTATCGGGCGGATGGTTCGCCGTAATCCAGAATATATCCATCAGCTCTCCTGGAAATCCGACGGCTCCACTTCTTCCTTGCCCGCAAAATCCCGGGGGACGTTAGTGGTATCGTCAAAATAGGTATAGTCATCGTACCCGTAGCTTCGGCTTCTCCCGAAATAAAAGGGATGGAATGCCGCGGCCCCCGCGGCCCCGTAAATCATGTTCCGCCTCCTGGCGGCACGGTATTCAGCGTCGCCGGTCATGTCGTCTTTACCCGGCACCTTGTTTACATAGCACTCCAGGCACAGGGTGCTTTTCTCGAAAATCTTGCTGTGGGCGCCGCAGATCGGCCTGTTGCACGAAGCGCAGGCGGTCACCCCTTCCTTGCCGCAGTCCTGGAGGTTCAATAATCCGACTTTATATTTGCATTTTGCCATGACAATCCTCCTACTTGGTGTTTGCCGGCTTCAGCGCGGCATAGAGATGGGTGAGACTACCCAGGACAAGGACCGGGTCAGAGCAGATCTCGGCTTTGCCTGCTGATTTTTCCTTGCACTTGACGGTAAATGACCCGGCTACTACTGTCGCGCCATCCTTCTTGACAATGCTGATTTCAGGGGCCCCTTCAGCCCCTTTCTTCTCCGCGGCCGGTTTGGATACCGAGAATTTTTCCGTGTTTACTTTCAATTCAAGGGAATAACCGGTTTTCTTAGCGTATTTATATTTCGTTTTTGTTTTGCCCCTCGGGTTTTTCTTTGTCTTTTCAGTTTTAGTCAGGAATTCATCTATCCCGATGATCAACTTATTGCCGTCAACAAGGCTCATTTTCATTTTCATGAAGTCCCGCTTGTAAATATAATCACAGCATTTTGGGTATACGCCCACCGCATAGGGATCGCTTTTCTTGGTTAAATACTTGTTATTGTCGAGAGGAAGCAGCTCGAGCTCGACGGCGATATCGGCGTCTTTTTTAACGTCATACTGCAATGAGTCCAGCATCGGCTTGACGAACATCCGGACCTGGTCGTCAATGTCAAAACTCCTGTAGCGCCTGAACAGAAAAATGAATAGCACGCCCACCAGGGCCAGGGGCAGCAGGTAAAAGAACCCCCCAAAAACAGGCACGATCGCCACCGCGAAACTAATGATACACACGGCCAGTGAAATCTTTTTCTTGCGGGCGACCGCGATATCGAACGTTTCAAGTTCGGTTAAAATGCTCCGTACGTCGTCAGCTTTCCATTTGCCAGACATTTTATGCTCGCGCAGTATCGGGTCTATCAGCTTGTGCGTGGCTTTTTTCATGGGATCCTCCTTCCGGTTATTTCAAGCTTCCTTAATAAGAGCGCCATACGCGCCATGGAACTTCTTCATCCATAAGTCTATATGGTATTTATTCCTGCTTTTTGCTTTCGCGTTTCTTCCAAGCCGTGAAGCAAGGGCCTCATCGTCAAGGAGCAGGGACATCGCGTTTGCAAGAGCCCGGGGAGAATCTGGCTGAACGAGGAGCCCGTCTTCCATGTGATCGATGTATTCAGCGCACACGGCGAGATTTGAAGCGATCACCGGCGTGCCTTCAGACATTGATTCTATGATCTTCAGCGGGGAACATCCCTGGAGCTCGTTCCTGCTGCATCGTGACAGGGGCGCGAGGCTGAATGCCGCCCGCCGGTACAGATGGTGCAATGATTCTCTTGAGAGGCCGATTTTAAATTTAATTTTTTCTTCAAGACCGGCTTTCCGTATGGTTTTTTTTATATTCTTGGAATATTTGACCGTTGACCCCGCTATATGAAGAATGACATCATCACGGTCGGAAATAAGCTCGAAGGCCTTTATGAGCGTTGGCAGCCCTTGCCATTCGGTCAGGGTACCGGCGTAGAGAATGATTTTGCTGTTATTGTCCGCACCGCTCACATCGGATCGTTCCTGCGCATCCCGGGAAAGATCGTCGAAATCAAAGGCGGTGTTCGGAATAACCGTGATTTTACCGGCAGGGACGTTCCTGCTTTCGAGATATCTTTTCGTTACGCTGCTGACGGTGATGATGCCGTCAGCAGATTCAAGGCAATGGTCTTCCATCATCCTGAACCTGGACATGAGCCCGGGGTTCTTCAGCAGCTGGGGATAATGATACGGCAGTTCAATCGACGGGAGCCCGTTAACTTCGAATATTTTTTTTGCCGCCGCAAGCCGCGGATTATCAAAAACCGCTATCCCGCCCCATATATCGCGGAAATGAACATAGTCGATTCTGCCGATCTTATCCACGGTATCGCGGATGAAGTCATAGAAATATTCCGTCCTTTTCAGAAAGTTGGGATGGTGCGAGAGGCATCTGAAAATCGAGATATCGCCCTCTTCCTGGTACCGCGGCATATCGCCAAAACCGAGGGAAGCGAGATTTACCGGTCCGAAAAGAGACGCAAGGGCTCCCAGCGTATGGGCAATATGGGTGCTGGACCCTTTGGGAAGAGGAAATACGTCAAATGTAGCGAACAGTACCGCCATGGGATAACTATTCCATCCTGCCTTATTATGAGGCTACTTGAGTATATCGTCTGATACTACATGGTCAAGCTATTTTATTCTCCCCCTGGAGGATAAAAACAGCGACTATGAATCGAAGTCTTGCTTAACAAGAGAGACTCAACGAGTTTTATCGATAATGGCGATCGTTTATCTAAATCAGATTCCCGCATATAAAATGCTGGACAGGGGTCTGAAAATTTATTCTACTGATTCGCGGGCAGGGCCTGTCAGATTCGGAAAACTGAAAGCAGGTTGCTTGATTCCAGCTTTCCGATCGTTCCATGAATCTGGTGCAAGGGGGGGTAAAAATCCATGACAAAGCCATATACACGGAAGCTGTCCGTTAATGAACGCACGTTCCTGATGCTGGACGACCTGTGCCCACCGGTGGCAAACCAGTTCATTCTTGAGGGTAACGCCGAACTCGATGTATCGAAGTTCCGAGAGGCTGTAAACCTCGCATCAAATGCCAATCCGGGCAGCCGCGTGGTTTTGAAGGGCGTGCTGGGCGGCTGCAGGTGGGTAGAGACGGGCATCACCCCGCCGGTGCGTGAAGTGGACGGGAGCGGGTGGGATGGATGGGGACCTGCCGGCAGCGAGTTCCTCACGAAATTATCGGCCAAGGAGGGTCCCACCTGCGAAATCATTCTCTTGCGCGGCAACCCGAACCCGCAGGGCAATCAGCTGCGCATCATCTTTCGCACCCTGCACGCGGTCATGGACGGACGCGGCACCATGTTCTGGGTAGAGGACATCTTCAGGGCGCTCAACGGCCTCCCCTGCGTCGGCTCCTCCTCTACGATCACGGATACCGAACTTGCACGGACCTTTCAGAAAGAACTGCGCACCCCCTTCCCTGTCGAACATCTTGCCCCCACCGGCAGGGCAGAGGGCGGAGAACACGGCATGGTCTGGCGGCACATGCAATTGGCCGGGAAATATCCAAACGTGCTCGCGCGGGTGCTGATCCTCTGCGCCCGGGAGGCATGGCGCCACTCGAAGGGAATAGTCCGCTTCGCCCTTCCCGTGGACATGCGCCCCCGCATGGAAGGTCTTACCTCGACCGGCAACCTCACCTACTCCATTTATACCGAAATCAGGCCGGAAAGCACGGTGGAAGAGGTGACAAATGATATCGCAAGGCAGCTGGAGGAAAAACGCGAAGGCATGCTCTCGAAAGGCGATGAACTCTACCGCTATGTCCCCCTCTGGCTCATGAAGAACCAGCTGAGAAAAATCATCGATGGAAGGCATAGAAACGGCCTGTACAGCATCTCGGGTTTTATCTCGAACATGGGCAGGCTCCCCATCCAATACCTCAAGGGCGCGGGTTTTGAAGCAAAGTCATTCTGGGGGATACCCCCGTCAATAGAATACTTCCCCTTCTTCATGGGGATAGCCGGCTACGGCAACACCTTTGAGATGATCGCGTCCGTTCCCAAAGCACTGGCAACAGGAGGTCGGCTGGAGAAGGTGATGCATAATATCGCGGAGGGACTGGCTGCTCCGGACGCGTGACACCTAAAACGGTATCTACCCATACTGATATCCTGGCAGAATATTCCTGCATATTACGATCAACCCGGTATTGTATCAATAGCTCTGCATTATCGCTTGACAGGTTTCATGGTCTGCCTTCAATTCAGCGCTGGAATTAAATATCCGGTATAATCAGGACTAACGGAAATAATAATGAGAATAATAACACGGCCGGACTTTGACGGCATTGTCTGCGCTGTTCTGCTCAAGGATGTACTGGGCATTCACGAGCCCATTGCATGGGTAGAGCCGTACGAGATCAGGGACGACGAGATCATGGTGAATGAAGGCGACATCATCGCCAATCTGCCATATATCGAAGGCTGCGGCCTGTGGTTCGATCATCATTACTCCAACACGCCTGCCATGAAATTCGAAGGCGCCTTCGCAATCGCGCCCTCTGCCGCGCGGGTCATATACGATTACTACAAGGGGAGATTTACAAGGGATTTCGTTGAACTCGTAGCGGAGACCGACAAGATAGACTCAGCAACGTTCACGATAGACGAGGTGCTTAACCCGGAAACCAATCCATACATAATGCTATACAACACGATCTCCGGCAGTAACCGTGCTGACGCAGAATACTGGAACAGGGTGGTCACCCTTTTAAGCGAGCACAATATATCGGCAGTAATGAATGATGCCGAGGTGAAGAATAAATGCGGTCATGCTCGTGAGCAGAATAAAGCATTCGGAAATATTCTTAAAGAACATACTGTAATGAAGCAGAATATCACGATAACGGACTTCCGCCCCCTCGCCGTTGAGCCAAAGGTCAACAGGTTTCTGGTTTTCTCACTGTTCCCTGATTCACTCATAAATATGAAAATAAGATATGACAAAGCCGACCGGGAAAAGGTGATTGTCAGCCTCGGGCGGAACATCTTCAACCGGTCAAGCAGGGTGCACCTGGGCCATCTTGCGGCTCAGTATGGCGGAGGCGGTCACGAGGGTGCGGGATCCTGCCATTTTCACATAAACGATGCGCAAAAAAATACAAATGAAATCATCCGGGTATTAATCGACGGCGTTCCAATTCATTAACTCTTCCGGCAGATAATTCGCACCGGTTAAAATTATAAAGAGAGACGATACCTTCTTGACAAAAATCCCCCCTCTGTTCAATTAGTCACTTATATCAGTCGATTAGACTTGCAGCATGCCCGACCCGGGATTCATAGACAAAATAAGTTAATTATCTGGAATCCTTTCTTTTATAAGACAAAATCTTATATTTCCCGCAGCACTCAAGAATAATCTTAAAAAATCCGACATTTGATGATCCAGAGAATATTAAGCTTGAGTTATTGATCACAAAATGAAATAAAGCAATCAGAGGTTAAGGATGGAAAATAAAAAGGTATTCATAGGAAATTTAGACTTTGCAGTAACAGAAGAGGAAATCAGAATCCTTTTATCCGATTACGGCACCGTGGTGCATATCAAGATGCACAAAAAGAAAGGCTGCGCATTTGTCGAGATGTCCGATGAAGCGGAGGCTGCCCTGGCTATTGAAAAACTTAACGGCATCAAGTTTAAAGACCGTGAAATCCGTATCAGCCTGGAAATGAAAGCAAATAAGGCTAAAGCATTATCAATCAAAAAATACAATGAACGTTTAGAAGGTTTTTCAAGGCAGAAGAAAAGCATGAATCCGGATAGCGAGTCGCGAAATGAAACAGACTCACATTCCATGGAATCTGAATCAAATCATAAAGCTTCAGGTTTTGCAGACAGATCTTCACATGAATACAAGAGAAACAGGCCTGCGGCTCATAGACCTGCCGATTCACGACATCCTCGAAAAAAAGAATGGTCCCATGACAAACCGTCACATCCGAACAGAACTTCACGGGATGGTCAAAAATCCGGATACGGCAGATCGCCTGAACCTGAAACTAATTACAATTCCAGGGAACGATTCCCCGGCCCGGATGAGAGACCGACGAGAAACTACTCACGGGGAAGATCTGAGTATCCGCATCCTCGAAGAAAAGAATGGTCCCATGACAAACCGGCACATCCGAACAGAACTTCACGGGATGGTCAAAAATCCGGATACGGCAGATCGCCTAAACCTGAAACTAATTACAATTCCAGGGAAAGATTTTCCAGCCCGGATGAGAGACCGACGAGAAACTACTCACGGGGAAAATCTGATTATCCGCACCCTCAAAGAAAAGAATGGTCCCATGACAAACCGGCATACCCGAACAGAAAATCACGGGATGGTCAAAAATCCGGACACGGCAGATCACCAAAACCTGAAATAAACTACAATTCCAGGGAAAGATTCCCCAGCCCGGATGAGAGACCAGTAAGAGATTACTCGCGGGGAAAATCTAATTCTCCGCATCCTCAGAGAAAAGAATGGTCCCATGACAAACCGGCATACTCAAGCAGGCCTTCAGGTCCATCAAGACATGCGGGAGCCAGAACACGCGATGATTCCAAACCACGGCACCCGGGCGGTTCGCCGAATAGATTCTCTCCTTCTTCCAGGCCGAAATCAGGCTCCAGGGGAAATAATAATTCAGATAACTCTGCACGGCCCAAAGTACGAGGCGGTGGTGGAAATAGAGACCGCAACAACCGGCCAAAGAGGGACTGACAGAAGAGAGCACCACGGTACACGTAATGATGGAGTTTTTTTACCTGTGGGCTGGATGAACTTTACTGCAGTTTATTTTCTATTTTTTTTTGATAAATGTACCTTCGTCAAGTTCACTAAAAGCAATTTCCAGCTCTTGCCGGGTATTCATAACGATAGGGCCGCCCCAGGCAATCGGTTCATTGAGCTGCATGCCGGTAACAAATATGTAATGGATATCATCAATCGCTTTTACGGGAATGCTGCCGGCTTCCGTAAAGAGAACCAGCTGCGCCTGCTCCAGTTTTGCGTCATCAAACTCACCCATTCCTTCAATGAGATAACAAAAGCTGGTGTATCCTTTTTTTGCCGCGTGAGACAGGGTCATTCCCTTCTTTAACCGGACATCCACGTACTCGACATCTACAATTAATTCCCGCACGGGCCCGTTTACATTTTTGTAAGAGCCGGCTATGACCCGCACTTCTCCGCCTGGTATCGTGACAACCGGCACTTCGTTTTCGAGTATGCCCCTGTAGCGCGGCTCCATCATCTTATTTTTTGCAGGCAGGTTTACCCATAGCTGCAGCCCGTGCATCATTCCTTCTGTTTTTTGAGGCATCTCCTGGTGAATTACACCGCCGCCCGCGGTCATCCATTGAATATCCCCCGGCCCTATCGTGCCCGAGTTACCGATACTGTCCCCATGCTCAACCGTTCCACCGAGCATATAGGTGACTGTTTCAATCCCTCGGTGAGGGTGCCAGGGGAAGCCTTTCACGTAATCATCGGGATTGTCTGAGCCGAAATGGTCGAGGAGCAGGAATGGATCGGTATGTTCCGTGTGGTCATGCGCAAAAATACGATTCAATTTAACTCCGGCTCCGTCGCGTGTTGAATGTCCCTGCAGAATTATTTTCTTCATATGATTATCCCAATAATTGTTTAGAATGAAAATCAGTTACCCTATTAACACCGCCGAGGTCATGACAATTCTCTTCTATAATCTAAGCCCCCCCTTTTCATTCCCCCGGTCACTTCCCGTGATGCTGGTCAATAATAAATTAGCATATCTATCGTGTTAAGTCAAATATTCTATCTTTAACAGGCCAATATGTACATGTACCTCGTTATGCGGTATCCTCTTTTTTCACTACCACTGATTATTCCGGATGCATGACCCGACACACATAAAATTGTAATAAAGAGTAAAACAGACGAGGATTAAAAGATTCTGCCGCCTTGATACATCATGCTGCCAGGCTAAGTAAGAGCGAATAAAAATAAAGATACCGGAACATTCTTGAAAGTATTAACGATGGATGTAATGCTTTTCAAGTGTTTAACAGGGTGTATAGAAATGATGAATCCGACGAAGGATTCGATTGGCTCATTGCAAGAAAGGATAGCGCTAAAAGATATATCCCGGGCCTTTCAATGAGTTCGGTCAGGTCATAAAGACACTTCAATTCCTTGATCCGTTCTCCAAGTTTCTGTCTCTCTGCATATAATTCCTCTTCCACATGTTTTACTCTGGAAGATTCTTCCTCGAGGACTCTGATTCTTTGCTCCAATTCCTCTCTGGTGGGCTTTATGTCCATCGGTGAATCTCTCCGGTCAGTTCCTTGTTTCACGTGTTATTTTTTTCTTTTCCGCTTTTCCTTTTGGGAATAGTTTTCGTCAATCAGCTTAATTGACTGCAGGATGACCTGCAGCTCGTCATCCGCTTCAACTTTATGCTCAATTCCGATTGTTTTCAGCAATTCCCTCATCCTGGTAGCCAGATACGACATCGAGTTAGAAATGTAAAACGGGAAATACCAGATATACCCGAAGGCCAGGAGAAAGCATATTGACCCGATTACCGCCATGGAAATGATGATGGCAGATGAATCTCGCCTGGTCAGCTGGTTCTTCCTGACAATCGCCTTCATGTTGATATCATCAATGGCGTTTATCGTATGTTTCAGCCTCTCATATACCAGCAGGAATTCATTGAAATACGCTGCATTTCCGCCGCGCTCCCTTGCCATCTTTTTGGAAAGATTTATAAATACCTCATAATCACTTTGAAGTTTATCGGCATATTCCTTTTCATGTATCTCCGTGATATTATTTTTTTCCGCCTTAAGGTTTTTTTCGAATTCGGCTTTGCCGGATTCAAAAAGTTTTAAATAATACCCTGCCTTATGATCGCCTTTGTTGGGTATAATGAGCCTCCAGGTGACGGATGTTTCCATGTCATCGAGGGCCAGGAACATTTTTTTTGAAAAAACAATTGAATCATAATTATTTCGCAGAATATTATCTGATTCCCTGGATAATTTTTGAATGTAATATGAGCAGAAAATCGCTATTGTGAATATTAAAATAAACAGGAACCCCAGGCCCAGCGTAAGTTTCTTCTTGAGTGTCATAATGCCTCCACGTTTTCATGGCCGAATGAGTCGGCAAAATTCATATCCGGGATGCCGTCGATGATAAGATACTGCTTATCATGAAATATATCAAGCCATTATTCGACAGAGGCCGGCACTCCGCTACATTTCCATCCGTATGGGCATTACCACATTGGTGATACCGCTCCATTGAAGACGCCGCTGAATAGCACAGGCTGTTTCGTTATGAAGAAGACGGTGATTTTTCCTCTTTATCCGATGCCATTATTCTCACTCACTGTCAACCATAAATGACTTCGTCTGCGCGGTAAAAGACCATATTAACAAAATATTAACGCAATGACATACTACTCTAACACAAACTTAACTTGTACAGCCATCATTTTAATTTTCTAAGAATTTACATTATCCGGCCATCTCATTATATTGATTATAATCATTAAACATCAATACCAGCAGGCAATGACAGGCAAGGAGCCTTCATATGATATATGATTTATTAGCAATAACTCTATTCTTCATTTTAATAATTGTTGCTGCAATACCTTTCGGGAAATACATGTCCATGGTTTTTAATGGAGAACGCACATTCATGACCCCGATTATCCGTCCTTTGGAACGCATCATCTACCGAATATGCAGGATTGATGAAACGGAAGAGATGTCATGGAAAACGTATGCCCTTGGCTTTATCGCTTTTAACGTATTCGGCATAGTGCTGCTGATGCTGATACAGATTAGCCAGGGGATACTCCCTTTGAATCCGCAAAATTTTCCCGGCGTACCATGGGACACTGGCTTTTAATACCGCGGTCTCATTCGTAACGAACACGAACTGGCAGGCATACGGCGGCGAATCGACGATGAGCTATCTGACGCAGATGGCTGGGGCTCACCGTGCAGAATTTCGTTTCGGCCGGGATCGGGATGGCCGCCGGTCTTGCACTCATAAGGGGTTTCGTCCGGAAAGAAGCAGATTCCATCGGCAATATCTGGGTTGATCTGACCCGCGTCGGTTCTCTATGTCCTTCTTCCGCTCTCGATTATCCTGTGCAATTATTACTCATGTCTCAGGGCGTCATCCAGAATCTTGAGCCCCTATGTCACAGCGCAGACCCTCGAAGGAGTCGAAACAGATGATCCCCATGGGTCCGGCCGCGTCACAGGTCGCGATCAAACAGCTCGGTTCCAATGGCGGTGGTTTTTTCAACGCCAACTCCGCCCATCCCTTTGAGAATCCGACTTTTCTTTCAAACATCCTGGAAACATTTTCAATTCTGCTCATTCCGATGGCCTTTGTTTTCATGTTCGGGTACATGATCAAAAATCCAGAACAGGGCAGGGCTCTTTTCTATCGCAATGTTGATACTGTTCATCATCGGGCTTGGCGTTATTCTCTATGCGGAATTGCAGCCGAACCCCTCCCTGGTAAAATCGGCGTGGCCGCGCCGGTCAACATGGAAGGCAAGGAAACCCGCTTCGGCGTGTTCTGGTCCGCGCTCTGGAGCCAGTCCACGACAGCCACCTCGAACGGCTCGGTGAACAGCATGCATGACAGCTTCATGCCCCTGGGCGGCATGGTGCAGATGTTCAACATGGGCATCGGGGAAGTCATCTTCGGCGGCGTGGGTGTCGGCCTGATCGGACATGCTTGTTTTACGTGATACTGTCCATGTTCGTCGCGGGCCTCATGATCGGAAGCACGCCTGAATTCATGGGCAAAAAATTCGGCCCCTACGAGATGGCCATGGCGATGATCTCCATGCTCCTGCCGATGATATCGATGGTAATTTTTTCCGCCATCGCGATTTCAACACAGGCCGGGCTCTCGGGCCTCAACAATCCTTCTCCCACGGCCTCTCGGAAATACTCTATGCGTATACGTCCGGCCACGGCAACAACGGCTCCGCTTTTGCCGGTCTTAACGCCAATACGGTTTTTTATAACTGCACAATCGGCAATTTCAATGCTCATCGGCCGTTTCGCCACCGTGCTGCCGGCGCTTGCGGTGGCCGGATCACTGGCGAAGAAAAAAATCGTCCCTGAAAGCAGCGCAACATTCCCGACGACCGGGATGCTGTTTATCATCATCCTCATCAGCGTGATTTTCATCATGGGGGCGCTCACCTTCTTCCCGGTATATTCACTGGGCCCGATGCTGGAGCATCTCTTTGTCAGACAGGGCAAATTATTTTAAGGAGGTATATCATGACTATATGGCAATCAACATTCATCATCAAGGGAATTAAAGAATCATTCATAAAGCTGAATCCGCTTATCCTCTGGAGAAACATCGGTAATGTTTGTTGTCGAGATCGGCTCGATCATCACGACAATTGTGACCGTGCTATATATATCATTGAAGGGCAGAGTTATTCGCTGAGCCTGCAGGTGAGCATATGGCTCTGGGCCACGGTGCTATTCGCCAATTTCGCGGAAGCCCTCGCGGAAATTCAGGGCAAGGCGCGGGCCGAGTCACTCAGGAGCACGCGGAACCAGCTCAATGCGACGAAGATCGCTGGATGACGGGAAAGCTGGAAACAGTTTCTGCCGGATTCTGAAGCGCGATGACATCATCATGGTCAGAGAGGGTGAAATAATACCCGGCGACGGCGACATCATCGATGGCACGGCGCTGGTGGATGAGTCGGCCATAACCGGCGAATCCGCGCCGGTTATCAGGGAATCCGGCGGTGACCGCTGCGGGGTTACCGGCGGGACAAGGCTTCTTTCAGGAAAAATCACCGTAAAAATAACGGTCAACCCCGGCGAGACGTTTCTCGACAACATGATTAAAATGGTCGAGAGCGCAAAAAGGCAAAAAACACCGAATGAAACAGCCCTGGAGATCCTTCTCATCAGCCTTACGATCCTCTTCATCGTGGTCGTCGCCACCCTTCCCGCTTTTGCCGGCTACATGGGAATAACAACGACCATCCCGGTCCTGGTGTCCCTCCTGGTCTGCCTCATGCCCACCACGATCGGCGGCCTCCTGCCGGCCATCGGGATCGCGGGTATGGACAGGCTTCTCGAGCACAACGTCATCGCCATGAGCGGGAGGGCCATCGAGGCCGCCGGCGACGTGAACGACGGTGCTGCTGGACAAAACAGGAACCATCACCCTCGGCAACAGGCATGGCGACGGAATTCATCCCGGCGCCGGGTGTCGATATGAGATACTCTGCTGAAGTCCGCGCTGTTTTCCTCTCTTGCCGATGAGACCCCCGAAGGCCGGAGCATCGTTGTACTGGCAAAAAAGAATCTCGGAATACACGGAAGCGACATCCACCAGCCCGAGGATTCTGTCTTCATCCCTTTCACTCCCGAATCCGGGATGAGCGGCATTGATATGACAGAATAAAAAAATACGAAAGGGTTCATCAAAATCCATTGAAGATTTCATCAAACAATGGAATTCCTCCGATGCCGCTGACTATGAGGGAAACGATAGACAAGATCGGACTTGAAGGCGACACGCCGCTTGTCATAGCTGAAGACGGCACGGTAATCGGCGCCATCAGGCTCAAGGATATCGTCAAGCAGGGCATTCCGAAGCGCCTTGCCCAGCTCCGCGCAATGGGAATACAATCCATCATGATAACGGGCGACAACCCGCTCACGGCGGTCGTCCATCGCGGCCGAGGCCGGCGTTGATGACTTCATCGCCCAGGCGAAACCGGAAACGAAACTTGTCCGTCATCCGCAAGTACCAGAAGCCAGGGCCATCTCGTCGCCATGATCGGCGACGGCACCAACGACGCCCCCGCCCTGGCGCAGGCCGATGTGGCGGTCGCCATGAACGCGGGCACACAGGCTGCGCGCGAGGCGGCGAACATGATCGATCTTGATTCCACGCCGACAAAACTTCTCGACATCGTGGAAATCGGTAAAGAAATACTGATCACCCGCGGGGCGCTCACCACCTTCAGCATCGCCAATGACGTCGCGAAATATTTCGCCATCATCCCGGCGATGTTCGCCGCGACCTATCCCGAGCTGAATATTCTGAACATCATGCACCTGTCGGGTCCTTCATCGGCAGTGCTGTCAGCGGTAATATTTAACGCGCTCATTATCCCGGCCCTGATACCTCTCGCGCTCCGGGGGGTCAAGTTCCGCGTTACCACGGTGTCCGCCCTGCTGAAAAAGAATTTCATGATATACGGGCTGGGGGGCCTGGTACTTCCCTTTATCGGCATAAAAATACTTGATTTATTGATTGCATGGCTTACTATACTTTAGGAAATAGATCATGAAACAGATCATAACCTCCATGTCCCTTCTCATTATTATGACAGTTCTGCTGGGGCTTATCTATCCCTTTGCGATGACAGGGACCGCCCGTCTTCTGTTTCAGAAAAAAGCAACGGGCAGCCTTATCACTTCAGGTGGAAGGATAATCGGTTCCGGGCTGATCGGACAGAATTTTTACAGCCCCATATATTTTCATGGGAGGCCCTCGGCGAATAATTACAATGGAACCAACTCCGGCGGCTCAAACCTTGGCCCGACGAACAGGAAACTCATCGATCTGGCTTTAAAAAATGTCGAACGGGTAAGAGAAGAGAACAGCCTGATGCCTGATGCGCAAATCCCGTCCGATCTCGTCCTCGCGTCCTCAAGCGGACTCGATCCTCATATTAGTCTTGATTCCGCGCTCATCCAGGCCGATCGCGTCGCCAGAGCACGAGGAATTGAAAAACAGGCAGTTGATGATCTTATAATGCGATACACCGAACGGCCTTATGTTAGTGTGTTTGGAAACCCCTATGTCAATGTCCTGAAACTGAACATGGCCCTTAATGCACGTGGTGATAAAAATGAGCGGTGAATATAAAAGGCCGGACCCTGACGAACTGCTCAGAGCGATCAAAGAAGATGAGAGACAGGATCGGGGCAGACTCAAAATATTTTTCGGCATGGCGCCCGGTGTGGGGAAAACCTATGCCATGCTCCAGTCAGCCCGACGCCTTAGAGATGACGGTGTCGATATCGTAATCGGGTGTATCGAGACTCATGGACGCCCGGAAACCACGGCCCTTGTTGACGGAATAGAAATCGTTCCCCGAAAAACAATTGATTACCGGGGCATCCTGATAGAGGAGCTTGATATAGACGCCGTCCTGGCCAGGAACCCTTCAATAGCGCTCATTGATGAAATGGCCCACACCAACGCAGAAGGATCACGCCATATCAAGCGGTACCAGGATGTGCTTGAGCTTATTGAACACGGCATTAGCATATTCAGCACACTCAACATACAACATCTTGAAAGCCAGGCTGATGTCGTTGAGCAGATAACCGGTGTAAAAATCCGCGAGACACTGCCCGATTCAATACTCGATTCGGCTGACGAAATCGAACTGGTCGACATACCGGTTGAAGAGCTGCAGAAGCGCCTTTCGGAGGGGAAGGTATATATCCCGGAAACAGCCGGTCTTGCCGCCGAACGGTTTTTTAAAAAGGGTAATCTCACGGCGCTCCGTGAAATGTCACTTCATTACGTCGCAAAGAGGGTCGATTATGACCTTCGCGATTATATGCGGAAAGAAAGCATTAAGGGACCCTGGAAAACCGGTGAACGGCTCCTGGTCGCCGTCAGCCCCAGCCCTTATTCGGAGCACCTCGTCCGGTGGACCCGGAGAATGGCGTTCAATCTCAAGTCGCCGTGGATGGCCCTGTACATAGAAAAGGGAAAACCCCTTAACAAAAAAAATCATGATCGGCTGATCAAAAACCTCAACCTCGCCAGGGAACTGGGCGCCGAGGTAGTATCCACCTCTGATGAAGACATCGTCAACGGCCTGGTCCGGGTGGCCCAGCAGCAGAACATTACCCAGATCGTCGCGGGCAAACCGCTCAGAAGATATGTCACCGATTATTTTTTAGGCGGAAACCTTGTGGAGCGCCTGCTTAAAAAATGCGGCGCCATCGATGTTCACATCGTGACACAACCTGATACTGGTAAAAAAACATCCATCTTTTTCCGGGGATTCGCGAATGTCTCTCCCTTTAAGGAATACCTTGTCGCGGCCGCATCAGTCTTCCTCGTCACACTGCTGAACCTGCTGCTGGTTTCAATAACCGGTTACTGGGCGATCGGTCTGATTTATCTTTTCGGCGTTTCAATGATCGCCCTTTTTATCGGAAGGGGTCCCGTGCTGTTCGCCGCGACATTGAGCGCTATAATGTGGAATTTCCTGTTCATACCACCGGTGTATACGTTTCGTATTGACAAGATACACGACGCACTCATGTTCGGCATGTATTTTGCGGTCGCCATTATCATGGGAAGCCTTACATCCAAACTCCGTTCGAAGGAACGTGCCCTTCGCTTGCGCGAAGAGAGGATTACCGACCTGTATGAATTTTCAAAAGCCCTCGGTAACGCGCTCAACATAGATGAAATCGTCGTTACCGCCGTCAAGTATATAGGGAAATATCTCGCATCCAGTGTGGCAATCATCCTCCCCGATGAATCGGGCAATTTATCAGCATCGCCCCATGCGGGCGGCTCCCTTGAAATATCTCAGAAAGAACATACAGTAGCTGAATGGTCTTTTAAGAATAAAAGACCCGCTGGTCTTTTTACCGTCACAATACCGCATTCTGATGCGCACCACATCCCGCTTATAGCACCGGGAAACACGGTCGGTGTGCTCTGTATCCATCCACGTTCCGGCAAGAGCTTTACTCCTGAACAGGAAAGCTTTCTTCAGAACATTATCTACCAGCTTTCAATGAGAATTGAACGCGAGAATTTATCCATATCAAACCAGAAAACACGGCTCATGGAAGAATCCGAACGGCTTTACAAGGTACTGCTCAACTTGATATCACATGAACTGCGCACCCCGTTGACCGCGATCACCGGCGCGTCAAGCAGCATGCTCGACGAAGCGGTGGAGGCGCGGCCAGAAACCCGCAGGGCCCTGTTAGAAGAAATACGAAAGGCGGGTGAACGACTTAACCGTCTTGTCGACAATCTTCTCGACATGAGTCGTCTTGAATCCGGCATGCTGAAGTTAAATCGCCAGTTGTATGACCTGGGCGACCTTGTCAGCGTCGTCATCAGGCGACTTGGAAATGAACTCGCATCCCACAAGGTTCAGGTGGCGATACGTGAAGAGACGCCCATGATCAGCTTTGACTTTACGCTGATGGAACAGGTGCTCGCAAATCTTATTTACAACGCAGTGCTCTACACCCCGCCGGGAACGGATATCACGATCAGCGGATATGCGGACAGGGATGCGGCGACCATTATTGTGCAGGACAACGGTCCCGGATTAAACAGCGATGATATTCCATATTTATTCGACAAATTCCGCCGTGGTTTAAAAGTCGCCTCGGGCGGAACAGGGCTCGGCCTGTCAATCTGCAAGGGCATCGTGGAGGCGCACGGCGGCACAATACGCGCGGAAAACAATCCGCTGGGCGGCGCCTCTTTCACGATAACGATCCCGCTGGACCCGGCCGACTACAGATCAAAGGCAGGCGATTATGAGTGAAGGCCCGATTATACTCGTTATCGATGACGAATCACAGATACGCCGCATGCTCCGCCTGAGCCTGGAAGCCCACGGCTATCAGGTCAGGGAGGCGACGACGGCGCAGGAGGGACTCCAGCAGGCTGCCATGGCGAGGCCGGATGTGATAATCCTCGACCTGGGACTTCCCGATATGGACGGCCTTGACGCCCTTAAAAAACTCCGGGAATGGAGTCAGACGCCGGTCATCGTTCTTTCTGTAAAAAATTCAGAACAGGACAAGATAGACCTGCTGGACGCCGGTGCCAACGATTATGTCACGAAACCGTTCGGCATGGGGGAACTGCTCGCACGACTGAGGGCGGCCCTGCGTCACAGCCTCCCTGATGCCTCTGACGGAATATTCAAAACCGGGAACCTCATGATCGATTTTGCGAAACGGCTGGCAACAAAAAGCGGTGCTGAATTGAAGCTGACCCCCACGGAATATTCCCTCCTGCGTTTTCTTGCGCAGCATGCGGGCAAGGTAGTGACCCATAACCAGATAATACATGAATTATGGGGGGTCCAATCCCAGCCGGACCAGAGCTATCTGCGGGTATATGTGCTCCAGTTGAGAAGAAAAATTGAGGATGATCCTTCAAATCCGTGTTTGCTCATCACTGAACCGGGAGTCGGGTACAGACTATTAAGCAGCGAGTGATACCTGAATCATTTTTTACACATGCCATATTTTTCGTGATTATCGATCAAGTGGGATATAATTTTTTTCTTGCCATTGCCCCTTATTGCTGTATTGTATCTATTAAGTAACGGGTCCGTTTTTGTTTCAATTGACCGCATTCATCTGCTACGGAACGAAACCGGGCCAAGAACGACAGCAGGCATGAAACATGAACTTCTATCCAATAATCATACTTATGTTCGCTGCGGTGTGCTTATACATGGGATGTTATTACTTAGCCCTGTATATACTGCATCGGGAACAGCCTGAAAACCTCCCCTTTGCCCTTTCATGCATCATCGCAGCCATGCTGGACATCACCAATGCCGGATTGTATAACTCTTCAACCCTCGCAGAAGGGATTTCATGGGAACGATGGAATTTCGTAGAGATCCCTTTAATTTCGATTACCCTGCTCTGGTTTGTCCATGAATATACAAGGATAAAAATCAAACCCGTAATCTACGCATTGTTCGTAATCCTTGCCCTTTCGACATCCCTTGCCTTTATCACCAGTCCTCTCACCATTACTCTTGAAGATTCCGCACCCAGGCAATTCTGGATTGGATCTCTTATTGAAATAACATACTACCAGGCTAAACTTGGTGTTCTTGTGTATATACAGCTCTGCTTGTCAACGGCTGCACTCTTCTATGGCTCGTATCTTCTCATCAGCTTTTATTTAAAAAATAAAAAAGAAACCCTTCCGCTGATCATCTGCATGGCTTTTTTCTTTATCGGCGCCCTGAACGATTTCCTTGTGGCATCGGACGTATATTCATTCATCTATATGTCGGAATTGATGTATCTTATCGTAATACTCGGCATGAACTACAGCATGCTCCGTCGTTTCGTTTCAGCGCATGATGGGATCAAGGAACTGAACCTCACCCTGGAGCGGAAGGTCCTGGAACGTGACAAGGGAACTTGAGACGGCAAAAAATGAACTCCAGATTATCGCGACAAAGGATCTTCTTACCGGTCTGTTCAACCGTAACGAACTTATTTCCAGGATCGAGGTGGAGATCAGCAGGATACAACGGTATGGCGAAAAACGACTGTTGACCTTTTCCGTCCTGTTTATCGACCTGGATGATTTCAAATATTACAATGACACCTTTGGGCACCAGGCCGGAGACTTTATTTTAAAGGAATTTGCATCCCTGATCAGTTCAACGACGCGTAATGTCGACATATGCGTCCGTTTCGGCGGAGATGAATTCGTTATTATCCTGCCGGAGACCGGTTCCGACGACGCAGTTAATATTGTCACGCATATCTACGACAAGCTGAATTCCCGCAATTATTTCATCCCCGATCTGGAACGGCATCTTGGCCATGCGATCACGGTACCGGAAGAATATATCCTGGGATTTTCCACCGGTATAACCGAATACAGACCCGGCATGAATCTGGATACCCTTTTAAGCACAGCAGACAGGGCACTGTACAGCGCCAAAAAAAACGGGAAAAACCAGCATGTCATATGCATTGCCGATATGTCATAAGGATTAGCCGGGAAGCAGCAGGGAAACGGCATCGCGATGACATGAGGGAATGCAGATACCACAGGCATCGCATGCTTCTCTGTTTTCTTCCTGTCATGGTGTTCTTCATATTTTAATGTATCTATCAAATTAAATACGGTCAAGCATCCATCATTATGTCTTTTTTACCGGCATGACCGGCGTTGCCGTCAGCGCGGCATTCAGCACCCTGGGACTTTTCATAATCGGTGCGATCATTACCCTTATGACTGGCCGGAACCCCCGTACTGTCCGGACTGCGTCAGGTAGCCTTCAGCCTGATCACCGCGGCGGTGACCTTCACCACTGGGCATTTTATCGGCGCGGCCATTGTTTAATAAACCGGAATCAGCATTTCATCCCCATGATTACTGCCGAAACCAAAAAATGCTTGATAGCAATCCCCCGCGATACTGATATTGACTTATTCACTGGAAACACGGATATCCCATGGAAGACAGATCGCATTTTCAGGCTTTATTCGAACCCCGGGCCATAGCCTTTATCGGCGCATCAACCAGTGTAATAAAATGGGGATTCAACATCCTTCACCATCTCATCAAGGGTGGCTACACCGGCGGCATGTATCCGGTTAACCCCCAGGGTGGAACCTGGTTCGGCAGGGAGATGTATAAAAGCCTTGCAGAGGTCCTTCGCCCCGTTGACCTGGCTGTAATAGTCGTCCCGAAGGAACGGGTGCCTGATACGATGCGCGAATGCGCCGGCGCGGGGATACGGGCGGCCATTATTATTACCGCCGGTTTCAGCGAGACCGGCCCTGAAGGCACCGCGCTGGAACAGGAGGTGCTCTCCATCGCGCGGGATGCCGGCATCCGGATCGTGGGTCCCAACACCATGGGCGTCTTCAGCGCCTATCCTTCCCCCATGCAGTCTGTCATGATGTCCACGTCGCTCAAACAGGGAGGCGTCGCTGTCGTTTCACAGAGCGGCAATCTGGGGACCTCGATTTCATACCGTTTCACCCGCCGGGAGATCGGCATAAGCCGCCTCATCAGCTCAGGCAATGAATGCGACCTGAAAATTGAAGACTACCTGGAATATCTCGAAACGGACGAACGGACCCGGATAATCTGCCTGTATGTGGAGGGTCTGCGGCAGGGGCGCCGTTTCCTGGACACCGCCCGGCGCGTCTCCCTCAGAAAACCGATCATCCTCCTCAAGGGGGGCACCGGGACCACCGGCGCCGTCGCGGCGATGTCCCACACGGGAGCGCTGGCTGGAAGCTTCGAGGTATTCCACTCCATGTGCAGCCAGGCCAACATTATCCTGGCGTCAACCATCGATGAAATGGTTGATGTCGCCGGTCTCATACTTTCGCAGCCGGAGTTCACCGGGAAGCGCATCGGCATCGTCACCCAGGGTGGCGGATGGGGCGTCATATCGGCCGACCTGTGCGAGGAGGCCGGTCTCGAGATACCTCCCATCGAGGAACGCGTTGTGGCAATGCTCGACCGGCATCTTCCGCCCTTCTGGAGCAGGCGGAACCCCGTCGACCTGGTGGCGCCCGGCAAGGTCTCCATGATCACCGATTCCATCGAGGCCCTGATGAAGCACGCCGACATGGACGCCATACTGCTCCTGGGGCTGGGCTACATGACTGCCCGGGCGCGTCGATGGCTGGATTCGCCCGTCCTGCCCCGCGAGGTAATGGAACAGCCTGCCCGGAAAATGATCGACGGCGAGATGGAACTCCTTGACCTCGTGGTAAAACAGATCCGTCACTTCAACAAGCCGATCATCCCGGTTATCGACCTGGTGGCCTTCGATGAACCCGCGGCGGGCAACATCGTGAAACATCTGGACCGTGAAGGGGTCATGTCTTATTCTTCGCCCGAGCAGGCCATCGGCGCCATCGCCAGGGCACAGGAGTATTTCCGGAAAAGGCGCGCCCGTGCAGAGCGAATATAAAAAATCATTGATTTCCCCGCATGTTTTTTTAACAATTGTAATAAATTAATCATTGCCATAAAACAGTGGCTAAAGGAGAAGACACGTTTGCCTCCACTGGAATTCATAAATAAAGCTGCCGGATTGGTCATACTCAGCAGTTCCATGGTCACTTTCTTCAAATCCCTTGAACAGGTGCTGATGCAAAAACCGCGGAGAATCAATTATATTCTGGCAATGCTCCTCGCATGCATCGGCTATATCCAGCTCAGTTTAGGAATTTTTTTTACCGGCACCTCGGTTATAATGCCACGGGATCTGTTCCTGGCCGGCTTCATGCTTTTCATCATGGCTGCATACCTGGCCGCACCGCTGGCTTTTTTTTATTACAATGCCCTCGTCAATAACCGACCGGCCAGGATAATTCTCCATATCGCGCCGTCTATAGCGATGATGCTGGTTGTCGCTTCCAGCGTTTTGACCGGTTCAGAGAATTACAGGCTTGGTGCGTGGCAGAACATCTTTACGGCAGACCACGGGATCACGGTACAGCTGGCTCTTGCCGGGGCCGTGGTCAGCTCTTTTTTGTACCTCGTCATCATACTTAAAGTGGAAATAACCGTGAAGAACAGCGAAAAAATCAGATACGCGGTGCGCCTGCTGGCATTTGTCACGGCAGGCTTCATGGCGGCGCCGGTCACTCTCCTGGCCGGCTTTATTCTGCAAAAGATGTGGCTGTCGGCCATCGGCGCCCTTCTCGTGAGCGTCAACATCATCCTCTTCATCCTGGCCCATGTCAGGTACCAGGACTTCTTCCAGTTCCTGGGGAAAGAGCTCCGGCTGGCGCGTTACAGGAAATCGCTGCTGAAGGGGATCGACACAGCCGTATTGCTCGATCGCCTGAATGACCTCATGAACGATGAAAAATATTACCGTGATTTCGATATCAGCATAAAATCGACCGCGGAGGCCCTGGGTATTACCCCGCACCAGCTATCGATGTATCTCAATAAAAAACTGCATGTAGATTTCAGGAACTATATAAACAAGTACCGGGTTGAAGAAGCGAAACAGCTCTTGATTGAAAAATTCGATCACAATGTCCTCACGATCGGGTTCCATGTCGGCTTCGGCTCCAAGACGTCCTTCAACGTAACCTTCAAGGAAATTACCGGCAAGACTCCCTCTGAATTCAGGGATGACCACCTGAATAAATCCGCCCAGGCAGAAGCCGGCAGCATCCCGGCCCGATGATCCGGCGCCCCCGCCCCGTACACGTCCCCTCAGTGCGGACGATTGGCCTTCCTCCTGTATCTGCTCGGAGAAATGCCTTTTAAATTCTTGAAAACCCTGTTAAAGGTGGGAAGACTTTCAAATCCGACGGAAAGCGCTATATCTATTATCTTAATGTTCCCGTTGCTTAGTCGGCTCTCCGCTTCATGGATCCTCATCTCGTTGATATATTCGCTCAGCTTTTTCCCGGTATACTTTTTAAAAAGCCGGCTCATGTAATCGGTGCTCATGCCGATTGCGCAGGCGAGGCCTTCCCTTGAGATTTCCCTGTTATAGTTCTTCCGGATAAAATCAATAATCATCTCGAGCTTTCCTTCGCTAAGATCTGTAATGGTCGGTTCCCTGTTTTTTCTCTTTTCAAAATCCCGGATCGCCCGGCTCAATTCTCCCATCCCTGCCATGCTCCTCATGTAATCCCGGGCCAGTATGATAATATACAATATGACAAAGACCGGGGAGCTGTAAATCAGCGACAGGAACATGAAAGAGCCATTGATGAAAAAAAAGAGCACTTCCCAGACAACAACACCGGTGGTGAGAGCAATAAACAGAATGGCCACAATTGAATTCACGGTATCACGCTGACCGCCTTTTGATTCATAAAGTATCAGCACCGAAATCGTAATGGTGACCCACAATCCCGCCATCAATGCATAGGGAATAATAATTTCGGGTATTCTCTTATTAAGGCACAGAACTATCATCGATGAAACGACACTTACAGCGAATAAAATCCTGTTTAGAATGTGCAGATTTACCCTGTTGAGCGATTGCAACGACTTGACCATGAAAAAGCCGAAAAACGGCATAAGTGCAAGATGCACCTCCGGTACCATGGTGCCGGAATAGCGCGCCGGGATGAAGAGGAATCCCGTGAACACTATGAACATGACAAGGACCAGGGATGAAAAGCCGAGCATACGTATTTTCCTGTTCAGCATATAAAAAATCAGCAGAGGAAAAATAAGGCTCAGGTTAAAGATCATTATGGCAAGGGGGATCTGCGTATATACAAGTTCACAGATCAATAATTCCTCGTCCCATGTCCTGCCTTCCATTATGCTGATTTTTTTCACGATTCCGCTCAATCCGGACCCGCGGCCGGGCCTGACAAGAATCTCATTTTTTCCCGCCCTGATGCAGTTACCCGGAACAGCATAGCATTCCGGTGAGTATATGTTGGCCGGCTTACCAGCTCCCGTCTTTTCAAGAAGGATGGAATTGAAATAGAGTTTATCAGCACGATTTCTGCCCCGTATTACAATCCCATATCTTCCCGGTAATTTGTCTTTCAATACAACGGAGCCCCTGATCCACAGGGATTCATCGAACTGCACATTATCAGGCAGACTGTTATTTTCTGAAATTTTTAACCACTGGTGAGACCGACATACATCGCGCAATTGTCCGGATTCAACGGACTGGCCGCCACAGTTGCAAATCATCCATTGGGAAATCCTGATGCTATCATCACCTTCCCTTACGCAGCCGGTTAACAGAATGATGAGCAATATACCAAATAAATTTCGTGGTAATGTATTCATGGACCTTTTATTCCCGGAACAATTGAAATAGCTCTGTATCCATTGATATTCGACCCGCATAATTCCAATCCATTTTACCACACCTCTGCAGTCACATCAACATAATACATCATACCAGATGATGACGTCACTGTCGTTCAACATTATAAAACCGAACCATAAATCACGATCATGATACTCAGGCGGTACAATTCAATTCAGTGACGCCATGGCGGCATCACTGGATTTATTACAATATCTGTGAATTAATGATTATGAGAAGATTATTCCTCTGATCTGTGAGATAAGAGACGAATTCAGATACAACTCACAATATGGATTGGAGGTCTCTCATGAACAAAAGGTGCATTTCTGTCGCAGTATCGCTGCTGGGTGTTCTGCTTATCCTGCAGCCCCTGCCGGCGGCCGACGGGTGGAAGCTTATAAAGAACAGCAGCGGTGTCAAGGTATACGAACGGCCGGTAGCGGGCACTGACCTGATGGAGTATGTCGCAGTAACAATAATTGACGCCAAGCTCGAAGTCATCGGCGAGGTCCTGCGTGACATTCCCCGGTGGAACCAGTGGGTCCCCGATTGTTACGGTGCGCAGATTGAAAAGCAATTTGACCGGAAAAGCTTCATCATGTACATGGTGCTGAATCCGCCCGTTATCGAGAACAGGGACATGGTACTGAAAAACAACACTCTCTACGACTTCGACAACGGCAAAGTGATAATATCCCTCTTCAATACTGACGAAATCAGGATTCCCTTTGAACAGGGTCGCCTCAGGGTATCGAATATGCACGTCGGTTTTGATATGGACGCCCTGGGACGAACCACGACAAAGTGCGTTTACCGTCTCAAGGTTGACCCGGCGGGCAAAATCCCCAAGAAAATGGCCTACATGGTTATGAAGAATTATCCCTTTGATACACTGAAAAATTTAAAAAACATGGTCAGGATCAGGAAATATGCCGACCTTGCCAGGGGAACCGAGGAGGAACGGCTCTGCAATAACTGGGCGACAAGCGAGGCGATGGTGCGCAGAGGACTCACCAACCGCCTTACAAAATTCGTAAAAGACAAGTCAGCGCTGAGCGCCATAATCGCGTCAGACCGTGACGGCCTCAGGGAGATCGTGAGCAACGGCGCCCCGTATGCCAGCGTTGAAAAAGCGACAACCGGGTATTTCATCAAGTATTTCGAACGATCCATTACCGACAGGAAAATGCAGGAAAAGCTCAAGAACAACAAGGATATGATTGCAGAGATGACAGACATGGTCGTGACCGATTGCGGCGCGAGCAACGTGACCCTGGACAGTATCGTGGAAAAATACAAGAACCGTTAACATGAATCAACAGTAGATCCCGAAAGCATCTGCCGGCAAAAACCGGCAGATGCTTTTACAGCACCTATACACCGCTGAATTCACAAATCGCCGATTCTGGTGTGACGCAACTGCCTGAAGCAGACAGAATCATAATTCGTTTCATTTCACGCCGGCCTCCATTTTTTTTGACAGGCCACGCTGCACTTCCATGGCTTCCGCCACGATCCTTTCTATGACCCTGGCCACAGTCGGCGTATCGTTGATAATCCCGGTTATCTGTCCCAGGGGAAGCACGCCTTTAAAATTATCACCTTCCACAGTGCCATACTTGAAGGCTTCAAAGCCGACAGCCATGTGGGCCAGGCGTACAAAGGTCCTGTAAGAATCTGAAATAGCCCGGAAGATGCTACCTGATGCACCCCGTTTTTTCTTTCTGTTTTGCGATAATGCTCCGGGCGCGGCCTTTTCATCCCAATCGACGGGGGTCTTTTCAGACCTCGCCGGCTTCATCATACCCTTCATGACGACCATCCATGAAAGTCCGAGTTCCCTGGTTATTGCCGTTGATTTTATTGCCGCCAGGAAAGGATTCAGGGGCTTCTTCATGAGCCGCCGCGCTCCGGCTGAGTCCATCATGCGCGCAGGCATGCCGTCGACACGGTCCGTGTACACGGTAGCGTGAACGCCCATGGCGACACTCATCCGCTTCTGACCTTCATGCACGGGGCTTTCCACCGTATTCATGAACCTCGTTCCCATGGAAATCCCTTCAGAGCCGAGAGCCAGTGCCGCGGCGAGACCCCTGCCGTCAGCGAAGCCACCGGCTGCGATCACCGGGATATCCACCAGGTCCGCGATCGCCGGGATGAGGGCCATGGATGTCGCCTCTCCCCCGTGCCCCGCCGCCTCGTAACCGGTGACTATCAGCGCGTCAGCACCGTCACGCCGGGCAGCGAGGGCGTGCTTTTCGGTGGTCACCGTGGCAACTACCTTGCCGCCGTAGCCATGGACCCTCCTGGCGATGACGTCACCCTTGCCGAGTGAATAATTCACGATGGGCACCTCCTCGCCCAGTATCACCTCCAGGTTTTTTTCCGATCCGGGAAAATAGAGTGTCACATTAACCGCGAAGGGGTGGTTCGTCAATTTACGCACCTTCGCGATAGAACGGGCGGTCTCTTCCGGCGAAAGCACGCCTGTTGCGAGAATTCCCAGTCCCCCGGCGTTGGAAACCGCCGCGACCAGTTCCGGAGTGCTGATCCAGCTCATTCCCGAAAGTATGATCGGGTATTGTATCCCGAACAGAGATGTTATTCCTGTTTTCATTTTTTCCTTCCTTATATCTTTCATCTGATTATTGAACTGACATGTCAGTTCAATAATCGTTTAACCGTATAGCGTCAACAAATTTTTCGCGAAAGGCGCCATAACACTCCGTAATTCAATTTTTTTGTGGTTCACAATTATAATCATGAACGACAGGGCCTTGAAAATCATGTATATTCCTGCCAGTGTTCGGGAGATTCACAATTACCGGCATGACATATGAGATGATATGTTCCGCACACTGTTAGGAACCTCTTCTTGCCCCGGAATCGGGAACCCATCTGCCCCTGCTGCAATCTTGCATGGGCAGATGCGGTTGTTTTTTTGCAGGAAGGGATCAAAGAGCCGGTGCAATAGCCTGATAACACGATCAATTGCAGAGGTAAACGCATGATGGAAGAAAAAGAATTCAGTTTTGCCCTTTCCGAAGAACAGCGCACCATGAAGGAAACTGTGGCCCGTTTGATGAAGGATCTCGTGGCCGACAGGGCCCACGAAATGGATGAGAAGAAAGCAATCCCCGCCGGGTGCATCCAGAAGATATGGGAGCTGGGCGGGGTACTATCCGTCATTCCCGAAGAATTCGGGGGCTATGGCATGGATTATTCCCCGGTCATGAACGCCATAATCCTGGAGGAGCTTGCGGCTGCCGACATGGGGGTGGCCATCGCAGCCACTGTCCCGGCCATGTTCCTGCTCCCCGTCCTGGAAATGGGCACGGAAAATCAGAAGAAAGAATACATCCCGCCATACTGCGGGGGAGATTTCAAACCCTGCACAGCCGCCGTCAATGAACCGCGGTTCAGATTCGATCCGGTCGAACTGGAGACGAAGGCGATTAAAAAAGGCGGCGCCTATATCATAAACGGCACAAAATGTTTCGTCCCCCTGGCGAAGGACGCGGCGCACATGCTCGTCGCCGCCGACATGGACGGGATCCCGGGGCTTTTCATCGTCAGTTCCGATAACCCGGGAATTAAAATCGGAGGCCGCGAGAAAAACCTTGGCCTCTACGCGCTGGACACCTATACGGTATCATTTGAAAACTGCGAGGTCCCCTCGTCTGACATGCTCGACAGGAAACACTCCGCCGGTTATGACAGGTTTCTCCAGAAATCAAGGATAGCCATGTCGGCCATCGGCACCGGCCTCTCCCGCGCCTCCTTCGAATACGCCAGGGATTATTCCAGAGAGCGCGTCCAGTTCGGCGAACCCATCGCAAGCCGGCAGGCAATCGCCTTCATGATAGCCGAGATGGCCTACGAGGTCGACGCCATGCGCCTGATGACCTGGCAGGCGGCCTCATACCTCGAGAACGGAAAGGACGCGAAGCGTGAGTCATTTCTCGCGAAAATGTACGCCGGAGACATGACCATGAAGGTCACCGACTACGGTGTCCAGGTTCTCGGCGGACATGGATTCATCAGGGACCACCCCGTCGAACGGTATTACCGCAACGGCCGCGGCGTCGCCATTCTGGAAGGAATGGCAACAGTGTAACGTACAAACAAATGGAGGAACTTTCATGATTAATCTTGATATGAACAATAAAATGATCGAATTTCGCGCCACCATCAATAACCTTTCAAAGAGCGTTATCCGGCCGATTTCAAGGAAATATGACGAGGATGAGCATGTATACGCGAAAGAACTGGATATTTTCCGCTCCTTCAGCATCCTGGGTGGCGGAAAAAAGAAGAAGAAGGAAGGCAACGAACAAAAGAAGGATAAACCGTCAGCCAGGAAAATCGGCACCAACATGGCCATGGTCCTCGGCGCCGAGGAATTTTCCTGGGGCGACGCAGGCATGTTCCTGTCCCTGCCCAATGCCGGCCTTGGCAACGCAGCGATAGCTGCGGTCGCCACTGAAGAGCAGCACGAACGGTTCGGCGGCAAGTGGGCCGCCATGGCCATAACCGAACCCGGTTCCGGGTCGGATTCCGGTTCCATCACGACCACTGCCAGGCTGGAGGGGGATGAATGGGTACTGAACGGCGAAAAGATTTTCGTGACCTGCGCCGACCGGTGCGACGTGGTGGTCGTATGGGCCACGGTGGATAAGCAGGCCGGAAAGGGCGGGATAAAGTCCTTCATTGTTGAAAAAGACCGGCCCGGGTTCAAGCTTGAAAAGCTGGAGCACAAGCTCGGGATCCGCTCCTCCGACACCGGCACCTTCGTCCTCTCCGACTGCCGCATCCCGAAAAACAACCTCCTGGGAAGCGCCGAAGTGAAAACTGCCACCGAGGGGTTCAAGGGAGTAATGAAGACCTTTGATAATACCAGGCCCCTCGTTGCGGCCATGGCTCTGGGCGTGGCCCGAGCCGCCATTGACTTTACCAGGGAAAAGCTTGAAGAAAACGGCATCATCCTTGATTACCGCCGCCACCCCAACAGCACGAGCAGCCTTGAAAAGGAATTTTACGCCATGGAGGCGAACCTCGAGGCGATGAGGCTCCTGACCTGGAGGGCCGCGTGGATGGCTGACAACGAAGAATTCAACAACCTCGAGGCATCCATGTCCAAGGCCAAGGCCGGTCGCTGCGGTACCCTGATCACCCACAAGTGCTGCGAGCTCCTGGGTCCCCTCGGTTTTTCCCGTGAACACCTGGCGGAGAAGTGGATGCGCGACAGCAAGATAATGGACATTTTCGAAGGAACCGGGCAGATACAGCATCTGATCGTGGCGCGGAATGTCCTGGAGTGCTCCAGCAAACAGCTCAAATAATTCTTCCGGCGTTCGCGGTCCGGCGTGTTAATAAAGAATGGCTGACGCCGGGGTATGGAGCCGCGATTTTTTCATTCTGCCCCGGCGGCTTATGCATTGCAGAGATTAGAGTATTGCATGATGAATCAATACTATTTACACCAGAAAGCAGAGGAACTGTCCCATGAAACATCTCAGACTAACAAAAGAAGGTAATGTTTTTATTCTGACCATGATCGATGAGGCCCATGACAACACCCTGACTGCGGCGGCCCTTGATGAATACAACATGGTCTTTGATGAAATCGAAAAAGTCAAGGGCAACGCCGCCCTGGTCCTTACCAGCAGCCATCAGAAGATGTGGTGCAACGGCATAAACCTCCAGTGGCTTTCCGAGCAGCCGAAGGAAGACCGGGACGCCTTTCTCCATAACATGAAGAAGACCCTCCTCCGGACCTCGCTTCTGAACCTGCCTACAATAGGGTGCCTGACCGGACACTGCTTCGCCGGCGGCGCCATCCTGGCGTGCGCCATGGACTTCAGGTATATGCGCTCCGACAGGGGAAAATTCTGCCTCCCCGAGGTCAACTACGCCATGCCTCTCGGCGACACCCTCTTCGGCATCATCAACAGCCTGCCCGACAAGCACGCGGTCAACCACCTGGTCCTCACGGGCACCGCATGGAAAGGCGAAGAATGCCTGGCAAACCGCGTGGTGAACGCCATCCATCCCGGTGATGATCTTATCCCGAAGACCCTTGCCTTTGCCGCCGAAATGGCCTCCAAGACCAGGGACAACTACACCGGACTTAAACATGACGTGAAAAAGAACCTGAAGGATATGTGGGACACGCAGCATATTGCATAAATGCTGCACACACTGCATCCTCCCTGGATCAACTATCCGGCTACCCCATATTGCCGCATACCGCCAGGTGGCTTTATGTACGATGTTGATTAACAAAGCCTCCTGGTTGGTTCATGGTGTTTATATGATGCTATGACCCCTGCTCCGGGCAGAATGAAAAAACAACTTGATATTTGAATTATCAGGTAACATGGTGTTTATTCCCATAACACCCGACAGCATATGAAATTAAACAAACTGCTGACATTACTTTTATCAACAATGCTTGTTGCATCCGCCCGGGATGATGTATATCCCTGCACTCTTTTTAACGCAGCAATCAGCAATTCTATTCTTGTGGGGCGGAACCTTGACTGGAAATACAATGACGGAAGAGTATGGGTCCATCCCCCGGAAAAAGAGAAATTTGGCATGATACTCTTTGAACAATATGGCGAAGATCTTCCCTTTGAGGGCATGAACAGCGAGGGACTGTTCATCGGCGAAAATGCCGTACCCGAAACAGAAACGCCATTCTTCTGCGGCAAGCCGCTGGTCAGGAGCCTGAAATTGATCGTTCTCGTACTTGAGCGATGCGCCAGCGTAGAGGACGCGCTGAAACTAATTCCCAACTACACAGTAATATTCGGGACATTGCTGGGATATCCCCGGGTTCATTACATGATCGCTGATAAATCCGGGGATTCGGCGATCGTTGAATATTGCGATAATAAATTAAGGATAACCAGGAAAAGGAAAGACGAGAGATACCAGTTGATGACGAACTTTTACATCGTCAATCCCGATCCGGTCAAGGTAAAGGCAAATTCAAAAAAAGACGGCTACGATCGGTATGCCATCGCAAAAAAGCTGCTGCATAACACGACCGTCATCAATGTCCCGTTATGCAAAACAATTCTCGAGGCATGCTATAACGATATTTTTCCGACAATATGGTCAAATGTCTATGACCTTAAAAAGCTCGAGGTCCATACCTGCTTCAATCGCAATTTCAAGAGATCCCTGACTTTCAGCTTGCAGATGGAATTCAAAAAGGGCCGGCACGATTACACCCTGAGCAGCATCTTCAAATAAACACGCGCACCATTGCGCGCAGTGTCTAGGCTTCTGAATAAAGCCTATCTATATCGTCCTGATACCGCTTCAGCACCTCCTTCCGCTTGAGCTTGAAGGTCTGCGTGAGAAGGCCGTTCTGCAGCGTGAATCCATCGCTGAGGACAAGAAATTTCTTCGGTATCTCGTAGGAGCCGAACTTGTCCTTAAGATGGGACGTTATTTCCCGGCCGACATATTCCTGCACCGCTTTCAGCTTCACCATCTCCGGCGGGTCCGCCGGCCATCCGTTCTTCTCCGCAATCTTGCCCAGAACATTGAAATCAGGATAGACAAGGCAGATGGTATAAGGTTTGTTAAGGCCGTAAATCATTGTCTGCTCAACAATGGGCAGCAGGGTTATTTCCTCCTGCATGGCCACCGGAAAAACGAACTTGCCGTTTTCAAGCTTGAACTGTTCCTTTATCCTTCCGGTGATATAGAGGAACCCGTCTTCATCCACAAAGGCGCGGTCGCCGGTGCGGAGCCCTCCGTCATCGGTCATGGTGGCCTTCGTTTCCTCGGGCTTGTTGTGGTATCCTTTCATGACATTGGGGCCGTAGATGATAAGCTCGCCTTCCCTGCCGTTGGGATCATCCTCGATAACGCTATGGTCGATGAACAGGGTCACCTTGTCCAGGGCCCTGCCGCAGCTGCCGATCTTGTACGCCTGCGGGCTGTTCATTGTCCCCGCCGGTGATATCTCGGTCATTCCCCATGCCTCATATATGGGGATGCCGATATCGAAGAAAAACTCCGCTATCACGGGGCTCAGGGCCGCGCTTGAGCTCACGCACTGGGACAGCTGCCCCCCGAAGCGCTCGCGTATTTTGGAAAATACGATTTTATCCGCAATGGTGAACTTTAATTCCGTGAGGGCGCTTTTTTTCCCTTCCTTAAGCAGCTCCCGCCGGTGATTTCCGGCCGCAACACCCATCTCAAAAAGCTTCTTGGCCAGGCCGCCGGTTTCGTTCATGCGCGCGCACAGGCCGTCATAAATGCGGTTGAATACGCGCGGGACCGCGACCAGGAAATTCGGCTTTACCACGGCGATATCATCGACAATTGTCTGCGGGCTTTCCGCGAACCCCGTTGATCCGCCGAGGCGCATGACCACGTTCAGCTCGCCGGTCTGGCCGTATGAATGAGCCCACGGCAGGAACGAAAGTGTCCTCACATTTTCATCAAGCTGATTGAGGATTTTAATGACGCCATGGGCATTGCTGGTGAAATTGCCGTGGGTCAGGAGCACGCCCTTGGGGTCCCCGGTGGTCCCCGACGTGTATATCAGGCCCGCCACGTCATCGGGCTTCGGATACCTTGATTTGACCGGGTTCTTCTCGCCGGCCTTTTCAAGATCATCCATGGTCCCCGGGCCCGTGCCTTCAATCCTGACAACCTGTTGCAGTGTTTTCAGTTCCCCGGGCCAATCCTTGACTTTATCAAAAATATCCTGTCCTGACACGAAGAGCACCTTTACGTTGCTGTCCTCGACGATATACCGCCAGATCTTCGGCAGTTCGACCTTGTACATGGGGACGAATTTCGCGCATAGACCATAGGTCGCGAAGCAGGCCGCGGCCCAGGCCACGCTGTTGTTGTCAATGATGCCCACGGAGTCTCCCTCGCCGACCCCCAGGGAGGAAAGTCCGGCCCGAAGGTTATCGACCCGCTGCGCGATATCCTTATACGTGACCCACTCATATACCCCCTTGCTGTTCTTGGTCCCCATCCATTCCTTGTCACCGAACCTGGAGACCGATTCCTCGAACATCTCCACCAGGTTGTCCGGTTTATCCAGGACATAAGAAAATCGTTTTTTTGCTGTTTGATCCATGCTCTTATTCCCCGTATTATATTGATACTATTATGATCTTCTAGATTATACTTACTGTGCCGCCGCCTCAGGCGGCGCATTAATAGAATTACTATACTGCCGAACTATATGTCTATTCTTCGGTCATACTATGTTTTTATCAATAAAAATATTAGTTCCCTGTTGAACATTTACGGATCGTCATATTCGGCCGTGACGACACAGTTTTTCGCGCAATGCTTGCCGCGGTACATGGCGTCATCGGCCCTGCGGATATTCTCGTCGCCGTCCATCGCGATATTGTATTTCGCAACTCCCATGGTGACCGTGACGGTTATGGGCTTATCCCGGTAATCTATCTTCAACCCGGCAACATGTTCCCGAATGCGCTCGGCAGTTACCCTGGCTTCGCCAACAGGCGTTTCCACAAAGAAAAGAAGGAACTCTTCACCGCCCCATCGCGCCACCATGTCTTCCTTCCTGATGCACTCCTTGATGGCCTGTGCTACCCGCTGCAGCACGATATCGCCGCATTCATGACCGTGGGCATCATTGACCGACTTGAAATTGTCAATATCCGCCATGGCTATTGACAGCGGCTTTCCGGTCCGACTGGCCCGGGCTGTTTCCTGCTCAAGGCGTTCAAGGAGGAACCTCCTGTTCGCCAGGCCTGTCAGCGGATCGATGCGTGCCATCAATTCCATTTTATCGAGAGCCGACGCGAGCTTCAGGTTCAATTCTTCAAACATCGCCGCATCCTCAGCCAGTTGTTTGTGGGCCTTCTTGAGATCGATATGGGTACGCACACGGGCGTACAGTTCCTGGGGATAAAAGGGCTTCTGGATATAATCACGGCCGCCGACCTCAAAGCCCCGGACGATGTCATCCGCCTTTTTCCGTGCGGTCACGAAGATAACCGGGATTGCCTCGGTGGCTTTTCTGCCTTTAAGCTCGCGGCACACCCCGTATCCGTCAAGGCCGGGCATCATGATATCGAGAAGGATAAGGTCGGGGAGTGTTTCCTCGGCCAGGCGGATCGTTTCAAGGCCATCGGAGGCAACGTATATCTCGTATTCATTTTTCAGTAATTCTCCCAGCATCCTGACTGTTGACGGTTCATCGTCGGCGATGAGTATCCTGTTTTTCATTTAACATCACTCCCCGATGGGGATGTATAACCGGCTGATTTGAGCTTTGCGAGGGCTCCCCGGTAATCAAACCTGTTTATCAGCAATTCCAGTTCCCGGAGCAGATTCCCCCCTGCACCTGCGAAGCATTTCTTCATTATCCTGATCTGCTCGACTGCCCCGAAATTCCGGCTCTCCAGGAGTGAGAAGAGCGTGGCAAGGGCTGCATCCAGTTCCCGGGAAGCGTCGTCCTTCATGGGGCCCTGCTCTTTCGATTCTGCATTCATACGGGCCTGCAGTATCGGACCGCTGGCAAGCAATTCATGCATGGCTTCCCTGAATTCATCTATATAATGCTGCTGTTCGCCGGTACGGTTGTCCAGTATGCATTCTTCAAGGGCGGCCGCTGCATTCATCACCCTGTTCGCGGTTATGGTGCCCGCGGCCCCGCGCATGCTGTGGGCGAACTTCCTGAGACCATCGATGTCACCGGAGGCCGGAAAAAACTCCAGGCGCTCGTCCACATCGGCATACATATCGCAGAACTCCCGAATGATATCCGGCAGGATTTCGATCCTTCCGGCAAAATGCATTATTGCTGCGTGAACGTCAATGCCGGGAAGACCCTTGATTATTTCAATGTCCGCGGGATGATCAGCCGCAGGGAAGACCGGAACGGCGTCACCGGCCGGCGCCCTGACGGAAAGCCATTTGCCGCATATTCTATAGAACTGTTCCGGTTCAAAGGGCTTTGAAATGTGGTCGTTCATCCCGACGGCCAGGCAGCGCTCCCGGTCTCCACTCATGGCATAGGCTGTCATGGCGATAATGGGAAGATCTGCATACGCATTATCAGTGCGGATGATGCGCGTCGCTTCGAACCCGTCCATTTCAGGCATCTGGATGTCCATGAACACCAGATCGAACCTGCCCGTTACCACCATCTGGACCGCCTTAACGCCATCTTCCGCTATTTCAACGGCGATGCCGGCATCTTCCAGCATCCTGACAGCCACTTCGCGGTTGATCGCGTTATCTTCCACCAGGAGCACTCTTGTGCCGTCAAATCGCGGAGCCGGGGAAGCCGCCGTAGTTCTGGAACCGGCGATGGTACGGCCTTCCGCGGCCGCCGCTTCCGGTTTTTTAGCCGGTTGTTCCCTTCCGGCGGCAGCCGGTTCGCCATTGACGTGACATGACAGAATGAAATAGAACTCGCTCCCTTCGCCCGGAACGCTCTTCACCCCGATCTCTCCCCCCATGAGCTCAACCAGGCGGCTGCAGATGGCAAGTCCAAGGCCGGTGCCGCCATAGCGTCGCGTGATTGAACTGTCCGCCTGGGTGAAGGACTTGAAAACAGCTGACTGCTGTTCAGCCGTCAGGCCTATGCCGGTATCGATTACCCGGAAAAGCAACCGCGCCATATCCGGCGGCGCCGTAATGCCCTGATGTTCGACCCTGAGGGTTATGGTGCCCTTCGGGGTGAATTTTATCGCGTTATGAATCAGGTTAAACAGGACCTGCTGGATCCTGAGCGGGTCTCCTTTCAGGCGGAATGGGACATCGGGGGCAATGGAATAAATCAGTTTAAGGCTCTTCTCTTCCGCCGCATAGGCCAGCGTGTTTGTTATTGTTGCCAGTATGTCATTGAGATCAAACCCGACTGACTCAATGGCCAGCTTTCCTGCCTCAATCTTTGAGAAATCCAGGATATCGTTAATGATACCCATGAGCATGCGCGCGGCGCCCTGAATTTTTGAACAGTAATCCTGCTGTTCCGGCTCCAGTTCTGACCGTCCCAACAGGTGGGTGAAGCCGATGATGGCGTTCATGGGTGTCCGTATCTCATGGCTCATGTTGGCGAGGAATTCAGATTTTGCGCGGTTGGCAGCTTCGGCCTCCTCCTTTGATTTGACCAGCTCCCGTTCGGCAATCTTGCGAGCCGTGATATCCTGAAGGCTGAACTGGAGCATTGTTTTCCCGCGGTGCCGGAAGGCCATGAGGTGGACATCCGCGTCCCAGATCTCCCCGTCTGGCCGGCGGTGCCGCCACTCGAAAAGGTGCGACCCCTGCGAGAGTCCCTGCTGTATATGCCATTGCGCAGCCAGGCCTGAATCGCTTCCGTCGTACTGGGTCGGTGTTGAAACATCAAGGGGCGTTCTTCCTATCACGTCAGACTTATCGCCGAAACGATAGATACGCACAGCCGCATCATTACAATCCAGGAACCGGCCCGTTTCCGGTTCGAGTACCACCAGGGCTATACGAGAATCGGAAAAGAGGACCTTGTTGTATGATTCGCTTTCCCTGAGGGCTTCCTCTGACTTCTTCCGTTCAGTGATGTCCGATATGGTGGTCAGCCAGCATTCCTCACTGCCGACCTCGATCGGATCCGCTGACAGGAGGCCGATACGGTTGGCCCCGTCCTTGCGTCGAAACATTATCTCCTGATTTCTGATTTTTTCCTTCATCTTAAACACCCGGCGGATTTTTTCCTGTGTCTGGGCATCCACAAAGATATTCAATTCGAAGTACGTCCTGCCGATCACATCATCCCTGGCAAACCCGAAGGTTTCAAGAAATGCTTCATTGACGTCCAGGTACTTCTCATCATCAATCCGGGAAATTCCCATCATCATTGAACTGGTGTGAAAGGCGTGTGAAAATTTCTCCTCCGAAAGCTTGAGTTTGGATATATCCTTGGTCACGCCGAAGAGCGCCGGCCTGCCGTTCCATACGCCCGTCACCACCCGTGTTTCCACCGGTATCTCCTTCCCCAGTTTCGTCATCAACGGTACCGGGCACATGTCGGCTCCTCCTGCCAGCATTTCAGTTATAATCCCCAGTGCCTCCTCCTGCCGTTCTGGCGGGTGCACCATGAGCACTGTCCGGCCCAGGAGTTCTTCGGTACTATACCCCAGGCGCTTCCTCACGGTATCATTGACATGGAGGATGTTTCCCTCCATATCAAGGATGAATAACAGGTCCTCGATGGTGTTAAAAAATGTTGCAAAGTTCTTCTGCGACAGGGCAAGGGCGTCCTCTGCCTTTCTTCGTTCAGTTATATCGCGTCCGACTCCAAGTATGCTGATCGGTTTCCCGCTTTCGTCCCGTATAACCGTAAACGTATTATCGCTCCAGAACGTGGTCCCGTCCTTCCGATTGAATTCAAGCTCAATGGTTACATTTATATTGCTCCCCGGATCCTCCAGCTTTTCAGGCGTCATTTCGCGGGCAACCGCGGCCAGGGCTGCCGCCCGTGAAGCCGGGGTCAGGTGCTGTTCCAGAGTCATTGCCTGTAATTCCTCGAGGGTGAAGCCACGCTTGCGGAGCACCGACGGGCTTATGAAGGTCGTGACAAAATTCATATCCGTCAGCCATATGGTATCATCGATGTTTTCAGCGATGAGACGGTATTTTTCCTCACTCTCATGGAGTTTCTTATCAGCCAGCTTGCGGCCAACAATCTCCCAGGCGATATCGGCAAGGTATTCCGTCACTTCCACGTCTTCCTTGGTATAATCCGTCGCCTTGTTCCCCACGCCGAGAATCGCCACAATGCTGTCACCCCGCAGTATGGGCACCACCAGTTCACGGATTATCGGCGCGTGGCCTACAGGCAAACCCCTGCGGTGAGACAGACCGGCGTAATTGTTGTGAATCACCGGCCGCCGCACACTAATGCAATCGACCCAGACCCCCGCCTGATCTACGGGATAATGCATACCCTGCCCTTCAGCGCGGCAGAAATCCCTCACCGTCCTGGTCGACCAGGCCTGGAGTGAAAGGGTACGCTGATCAGGCTCGACAAAATGATAAAAGCTTACAAGGCTGTCCGTCAGGGCCTCGACTTCATCGAGCGTTTTCTGCAGAATGTCCGCAACGGAATGATCACGCGCATACTCCAGCAGTTTCAGCCGCGCATTCATGATACGCTCGGCGCGCTTGGAGGCCGTTATATCGATGATTACCCCCCGGGTACCCTTCGATGGATCAGCAGGATCGATTAAGCAGGCGCTGACGACCATGGGGAAGAATGAGCCGTCCTTGCGCCTTCCCACCTGTTCCATGTTGACCACCGGAGATTCGGGCTTAATCAACTCCCTTATCACTGAAGCCTCCCTCCGTGAGTCAGGGGGCAGCATGTCAAAGGTGGTGAGACCTCCTTTTTTCAAGTCATCCAAGATTGTACCCGAACATTTCCGATGCGGCACGGTTGGCATAGGTTACCATGTATGACCCGTCTGATTCATATACGCCGATGGGGAGGAGTTCCACCAGGTCGCGGAAACGTTTTTCACTCCGCTCGAGTTCTTTGTTGCGCAGGGCAAGCCGTCTTTTTTCCTCCTCGAGCTCCTCCGTCCGTTCATCAACCCTGATCTCGAGACTCCTGTTGAAAGCATCCAGCTGGTGTGTCAGCATTTCGGCCTGGTCGTGAGACCTCGAAAACCTGAGGGATATGATGTACGCCTGGGTCATGGTAAAAACGAGGAATCCGAAGGAAGCTATGTTTGTTGTCTGTATCAGGTACAGGGTGCGGAGGATGTCGTTGGCGACCGTTATCATGGCAATGATCAGCCCCGCAATGAACACCACTGATCCATCTCTCTTTTTCCCGACAGCCCTGCCGGCAATCCAGATCATGCATGCACCTGTGACGGCCATGATATAAGTGAACCAGTCAATACTGTAATGAAAAATATGCGCGGGCGTGGCAAGGACAAAGACAGCAAACAGAATGCCGGGAAGGATAAGCGTTATCCTGAGCCATCGCGGGCTTTCCTCTGGAAATATGTCAAACAGATACAGCAGGAAGAGAGGCACGGTCAGATAAATGGTAAGAACATCGGCCTTGAAGAAGTATTCGAAGGGAACATCGGGAAACGCCGCGCTGAGGATCCGCTCGCCCACCAGCATGCCCCGTATCCCCAGCATGATGCAGAAGAGTCCGAAATAGAGGGCTGACTTTTCACGCCGTCGAATGGCAAAAAAACCAAGATGGTAGAGGCCGATGATAATCAGCCCACCCAGCATGAAGTAATCAAGAAAAATCTTCCTCTCCCATGAACCGTGGAGCACCTCCTCGGGACCAAACCGGATGGACCTCGTGAGACCTCCTCCCTTGTAAACATAATTGGACACCTCCACCGCCAATTCAATTTTCTTCCCGTCAGAGGGTATCGAATAGAAGTGCGGCTCAAAACGCCAGTCTTCCGACGCGCCGTCAGTGCGCACGGTTCCGACTGATCCTATTTTCCGGCCATCAGCATACAGATTATAAGCGGTTTCAACATCAGGCATGCGTATGGCCAGGCCGTCGCTCTGTTCGGGGAGGATTATCATCAAACGGTATGTACCATAACCATAAGCGGTGAGATATTTTCCGCCGGCCCGTGACCCGCTCCATCGGCCGGGGACCGCCATGAATATCGGTTCTGTTTCAGGAGAGATTTCGCGAAGAAGCTTTTTCCAGTAAAACCTCCATTCACCGTCAAGCTGCACTGTCCTGCCGGCTGTGAAATCCCAGCCCCGCAGATCCAGCACACCGTTTTGCGCCTGTGGAGGTTTTAATTCAGCGATGGGAGGAGAGCATGCTCCCGGCATCAATAGTATCATCATGATCCCCAGAAAAAAGGACCGTACGGGATGAATATAATGCCGAATACATTGAGCCATTATGGTGTCTTCATTAAGTAACTCAGAAAGTGGCTGTGACCGGCGTCTAGAAAATACATACTTTCTAACTATAACATACAATTATAAAACTGATGACGCAACTACTTTTTCAAACTTATCAATATTCTGTACAAAACCTTGAATATGTATTTATTATTATAGCGTTCTTGCCCTTGAGGTATCGGAATTCAATTTCAGGCTTGCCCTCGATGAAGCTGTAGAGAACGCCCTCAGCCACGGCAATGCCTATGATCCCGACAAAAAAGTTAACATCACCATCAAGGGCTACAAAAACAGGCTGGACCTGACCATCAACGATGAAGGACCCGGCTTTAAACCTGAAGCCGATCCTGAAAAGGTCTTAAAGAAAAATTATTTCTCTTCTCATGGCAGGGGCCTCTGCCTCTTGAATAGCATCGGCACGATTTAGCGGAATGAAAAAGGCAACTGCATCAACGTGGTGCTGGTGGATTGACTGTTTACGGAAAGCCGCTACCATCCTGGCATACGGGCATATCATGCGGGAAACTACTTTATGGGGAAAACCATCACCGGCACGGGAATGGTATCGATGATATTGATATCGGGGCTGTCAAAAAGCATGAGTGTAGAGCCTGTTCCTGTGTTTGTGCCCTGTTATGATAAGATCGATCTTGTTAGTCTTGCAATAAGAAAGTATTTCCTCTCCCAACTGGCCTTTTGAAACGGCATAAGTGATCTTCACGCTGTTTAATAGATCATCCGGCACCACTTCATTTACCTTCAGTGCGACTGTCTCCTCCCTGTCCGTGGGATAACGATAACCCGCCCCTGGGTCATTGACATAAAGTATATGTATCGGACTATTCAGTAACCGGGCCAGTTCCAAAGCCTTGATAACCGTGGATATATTCTTTGAGTGCAGGTTAATAGGATAGAGTATATTACTGAACTTCATCATATATCCCTCCTTTCAAACAAAGACATATTTCATCCTAATTATAAAATACGGCAATTAATGATTCAAATCAAACAGTTTTGGATTTGTTTATTGAAATCTGATTAATTACTTACCGCGGCCGATCCACCCGATGGGATATGTGCACCATGCTTCTGACGACTTGCAGAATATTATTCTGCATGTTTTCTGATATAAATCGCTATATAACGGCAGTTGCTGGATCATATTCCTGAAAGATTTTAAAAATAATCATGATACACTAGCATCATACACATACAAATCTGTTGCAGAAGGGTTATCCATGAAAAAAATACTGTTTATCAATCCAAGCATCACCAACACTGTTTTCGGAAAAATGAAGATGCTGGCTCTCCCCCCCATGGGACTCGGGGTTCTTGCGAGCAGGACCCCGGAGCACTATTCTGTCTCAATCATTGACGAAAATGTCGACCCCCTGGAAATCAATTCGGACGCGGATATTGTCGCGGTCACGGCCACCACCGGTCAGGCGCCCCGGGCCTACCAGATTCTTAACGAATTCAGGAAACGGGGGATCCACACTATCATGGGAGGCATTCACGCCTCGGTTCTGCCGGAAGAGGCCGCCCGGCACGCCGACACGGTCGTCACCGGAGAAGCCGATGAATTATGGCCCCGCATACTGGAAGATTACGAAAAGAACGACCTCAAAAAACGATATAACGCAGAGACTCGCCCGGACCTTGGAAATATACCAAAGATCGACAGGAGCATCTTTTCAAAAAAATACATGATCCATTCCGTTCAGACATCCCGCGGCTGTCCATGCAACTGCAGTTTCTGCTCCGTTACGAAATTCAACGGCAGCACATACAGGTTCAGAACCATAGACCATGTCGTGGAGGAAATTGAAGAGCTCAAGGACCGGCGTTTCTTTATCGCCGACGACAGCATCGTTGGTCTGGGCAGTGCGGGCATCGAGCACGCCAAAAACCTCTTCGCCAGGCTGAAAGGCCTTCGCAAATCCTGGGGCTCCCAGGTATGCATAACTATAGCGGAGCATGACGATCTGCTCCGCGCCGCTGCCGAGGCAGGGGCGAACACCTTTTACATAGGCTTCGAGTCCATTGACGCGGAATCGCTCAAATCAGTGGACAAGAAAATCAACCTGCGGCCCATCATACGGAACTACAAAAAGACGATCAGGAAATTTCACGATCACGGAATCGGGGTTATCGGCGGATTCATACTGGGAACCGACGGCGATACCAGGGATATATTCGATAAAACCATAGACTTCATTCATGAAACCGGCATTGACGGCAGCCAGTTCACCATCATGACCCCGTTCCCCGGCACCAGGCTCTACGACCAGATGCAGAAGGAAGGCCGCCTGCTTTACACCGATTACCCGAATGACTGGGTCAAATACAACGCGTATGAGGCCGTCATACGTCCCCGCAACATGACCGTTGACGAACTCATAGCGGGATGGCGGAGGGCCTATAACGAGACCTCTTCACCGGCGCAATCCATCAAGAGAAGCGTCAAGACCCTGGTGAACACGGGAAGCCTCGTAAACGCGTCGATCAACCTGTTCTGGAATTACTACAATTACCGGGCGATACAGGATGCCAACGTGACTGAATCCGGGAACGCTGCCGAAACCGCCGGGGCGCAGTCCCGTGTCACAGCTGTTCCTGCTCAATTTTACGGCGATAATCTGCAGGAGTCACGCCGGTCATCTTCTTGAAGGTCGAGTGGAATGCCGAATAGGAATTGAACCCCACGGCAAAGGCGATGGCGATGATTTGCCGTCCGGGCTGTTCCACCATCATCTTCTTGGCCTCCTCGATGCGGTAGCCGTTGACGAAATTGTTGAAGTTCTTTTCGTGATAGGTGTTCAGGAACTGTGACAGCTGTGTTTTCGTCAGCTCCAGGGCCTCGCTGAGACGCCCCAGCGAGAGGTCCTCGTCGCAGAACAGCTTCTCCTCTTCCATGATTATTTTCAACTGGCGGTTGATGCTTTTCTGATTGATGGAATCAAGATACGATTTCGCGTATTTCTTTTTCTTGGGAGGGAGCGTGCCGAACTGCATCAGGTAGGGATACCTGATTGAAATAAGGTAAAAGCCGATGACGATAAGGCTGATAATGATATTGTCAAGCGCCAGGAGAGTTGCGGAAAGGGTCACCGAACCGGCTATGCCGACTATTCCCAGGAAGAGCCAGATAATGAGTAACGTTATCAGGAAAATGAGGGGCTGGTACGCAAGGTTTTCGCTCGGTTTGCGAAACCAGATCTGCCAGATTGATAGTGATATGTAGAATATCGGCAGCATCACGGCGGCAATAGATGAAACAAGAATCTGGATGAACTTGTATTCCTCCTGGAGCAGGAACATCCTGACCAGTTCCCCCTTCGCGTCATCGGAGGCGAAGGCAAAAGGTATCATGATGATGACGACTATCATCATGGGAATAAAATTCACTATGTCATAATAGGTAAAATTCTGTTTATTCTTGATAAAACTCAGCACGTAAAGATAAAGAAGCGGCCCGATGCTCATTTCAATGGGCATCAGGATCAGGAAGTAACCCGGGTACTGAAGTATGAGTTTTGTATGCAGCAAATATATAAAAAGGGTGAGATAACCGAGCTCTGCGATGAAGAGGGCCAGCACGACATTCCTGAAACGCCAGGGCCGTATGAGAAGACCGACTGCCATGAGGAAACTCAGGAATATGGTCGGGTGAATGATAAAAGATATATCCATGGAGATCCGCAATAATTAAGCTGGAAACCGTGTTTCGATTCATCAAATAGATGAACAGTCATGGCATATCAAAATCGAAATGTCAAGATTTTTATCAAAATGCCGGGACCCGTCTCTGCTTCTATTGCCGCTGTCAACCGCCTGACAGCATTGAAACCATGATCACCCTGTCGCCGTCATTGAGCCTGGTCTCCGGTGGCATCCGTTTGCCGTCTCTCATGCATATGACATGGAGCTCCTTCGGAATGCGCAATTTCGAAACAAGCAGTGACATCGTGGACCCGCTGGGCACCACTGCCTCTTTTACGGCAACATACCTTTTAACCGGGCCCTTGGCGGCGATACCGATTGTTATATAGCCCGTGGCCATATCCGATCAGCCTCCTCCGACAGTCCCGCTTCATCAAGCTTACGTCGTGACGGGACGCCCTTCACCGGGTCAAGCTCCATCAGATCGTAAAATTGCTTTTTCATATCGTCAAAATGGATTTCTATCCCGGCCGTATCGCCGTCCCGGGCCGGCTCCAGGAGTCTCCGGGATAATGTATCGTCTGCCGCTGCGAAGCCTAACAGGTAATTGATGCAGCGCTTCAGGTCATAGACGCGCATGCCCGCCTCCATCATCGCCTGAAGATCATATTCATACCCTGCAGCGGCATTGATCAGGTCGGCGATTTCCTGCATGGCAAGGGACCGGTCCGCGAACTGGCACAGACAGGCGCTGTTCTCGATGCAACCAATGGCTGCGGCCAGCACCATGGTTTCTGGTTTCTTCTCACCGGTGAGGGGCTCGAGATCGAACTCAAAACCTATCTCCGGATAATTGCACGCCCCGGTTTCCATGAAATGCATTGCCGTCTGCACGTGACAGGCTCCGCGCGGGCTTACCGCGTAGGCCAGGGCGTGGCCGTGGCCGCCCCGCGGATCGTGCATGGGGGCCTCCAACCCCTTGCTCTGGGCAGTATAATCCATGGAATTGCCGCCGATGGCGCGGGCAGCGCCGGCGCTTCCCCTGGAGAGGAGTTCGCCCAGCTTCCCGATCCGTGTCGCCATCATCGGGAGTATGTTATTCACCACGAGTTCCATGTCACCCCACCGGAGCGGTATGCCACCGGTCTGTTCGTCAGTGAGATCTCCCCGCTCGTATGCCTCCATTGCCCATGCTATGGTCGCCCCGGCGCTTATCGTGTCCATGCCCAGGTCATTGCAGACCCTCCCCGCCTTGCATACCGCGGCAAGGTCCGGCGTGCCCAGGAGGCTCCCGAATGATACCACGGTCTCATATTCCGGTCCGGGCCCTTCGGGGAGCGCATAGGGTCCTTCGTCGATCTGTATTATGCGCTTGCACGCCACGGCGCAGTATGCACAGGTTCCCGCCCTTTTGAGAAATCGATCCGATAGAGTGCTACCGGTCAGCGCACTGCCCATCTCCTCGTCAAAATTTGATGTCCAATTCTTCACCGGCACATCCCCGCTGTACATGTGTCCTTCCAGGTTGCCTGACGTACCGAAGTCATGGAGCACCTGGGAGATGAGGTGCTCTCGTATTCTCGGGGTTAACTCCTTGATCATCGCTTTCACGCGGTCCGGGTCCGCCAGCCGGAGTTCACCCTTTACCTCTTTTACGACTATGGCCTTAAGGTTTTTCGAGCCCATGACCGCGCCCATGCCGCAGCGCCCGAAAGCGTGATGTGCCTCGTTTAATATGCAGGCGAAGGGTACCAGGTTCTCCCCTGCCGGACCGATCACCAGGGATGTCGACTTCTTCCCGTAAGAATCATGGAGCGCTTCCGTGCATTCCTCGATGCCCCTGCCCCAGAGGCGCGCGGCATCTTCAATTGTTATTTTTTCTTTATCAATGCAGATAACCGACGGTTGTACCGACCTGCCCGTTATGACCAGTCCGTCATATCCGGCCATCCTGAGGGCCGGTGCGAAATAACCGCCGCAGGAGGACTCGGCAAGGCCGCCCGTCAGGGGAGAACGGGCCGTGGCGCTCATCCTGCTCGCGCCGGACAGCCGTATGCCGGCCAGGGGACCATTCATGAGGATAAAAAGCGCTTCCGGGGACAAGGCGTCCGCAGAAAAATCGGCCCGGTCCCAGAATAACTTCGCCCCAAGGCCGCTGCCACCTATGAAGCGCCGGTAGGTTTCCTCCGGGAAATTCAATGGTTCGACGCGTTTTGAATTGAGGTCTATCAGTCCGATTCTTCCCGTATTGCCATTCATATGGCTCACTCCGTCATTGATGTATTAAACGTCAACAATTGAACCCTGACACAGAGGGTGCTGGCTTTACTGATCCTCTCACTTTTTTGTAACGATCAGGTTTTCGAGTCCCATCTCCTTCAGCGCCACCGGAAAAAGCTGAAACGCCGGCTTGATAACCGGGAGCAGCTTCAGCATGGCCGTCACCTTCCCGCCCTGCTTTATGATTCCCTTGGTAACGCCGGCGATCGGGTTTTCCAGGCCGTGCCAGAAGCGATGCGAATGGTCGGCAGGCTGCCTGGACCACACGTCCTCCTTGAGGTCACAGGGCCCCAGGTAGAAGGTGCCGTAATATCCTTCTTTTGCCGGAGGATTTTTAAGATCGATAGTGATCTCCGCGTCAGGGTCCGTGTACATGAATTTAATAATGATCCCCGCCTTGCTCATTTTCGTGCCGATCTTCTCGTCACGCAGGACCCGGTCTAAAAAATAACCGTATATTTTATACAGATCATCGGCATCCTTGTAGTATGTGCTCATGTTCGTCCTCCCTTATGATTTTTTTCCACTACCCTTTTCGCTGATCAAAACGCCTGCCGAAGATCATCCCGGCGATCCCTATTTTAAGCATCTGGATTGTGCCACCGGCGACTCCCCACGCCTTGGCGTCGCGGTACATGCGCTCCATGGGGAATTCACTGCTGTACCCGTATCCGCCGAAGACCTGCATGGCGGTGTTTGTCACGTCCACTACCATCTCGTTGGCATAAGCCTTTGCCATGGAGGCCTCGTATATCGAGGGGAGGCCCCTGCCCGCGCCGTTAATGGCGCGGTATACCAGGAGGCGCGCCGCGTCCAGTTTCACGGCGATGTCCACCATCATGAACTGCACCGCCTGGAACTCGCATATGGGCCTGCCGAAAGCCTTACGCTCCAGGGCATAGGCCCTGGCCTCTTCGTACGCGCCGCCGGCCAGGCCCAGGCACATCGCGGCGTTGCCGCACCGCTCGATATCGAAGGTCGACATGAGCTTGTTGAACTCGCCCGGCGGTATAACCAGGTTCTTTTTCGGAACCCGGACATCGTCGAAGTAGAGATCGCACGACGGCATCCCCCTGAGGCCCATGAATTTCTCCTGCTTGCCGAAGGTGAATCCCGGCATCCCCTTTTCCACGAGGAGGCCGCCGATGCCCTTGTAGCCCCTGGTGTCACCGAAGCGGGTGTACACCATGTAATGACTGGCGTGACCGCCCCCGGTGATGAAGCATTTTTTACCGTTGAGTATATATGAGTCCCCGTCTTCTACCGCGTGGGTCGTGAGGGCCGTGAGGTCGGACCCTGCCTCCGGCTCGGTCATGCACACGGACACGCTCAGTTCGCCGCTGCAGACGCCGGGCACGATGTTCTTTTTCTGCTCCTCTGTGCCGAATATGTCAATGACCCGAACCGGCCCTACGTTCGATTCGAACACCGGCGCCGCTATCATGGGGCTGAACTTTGCAAGCTCCTCTATGCACAGAATCGCGTTCATCGCCGGCTGTCCCCCGCCGCCGTGATCCGGCGAAACAGTCATTCCCAGGAGCCCGAGAGCGGCGTATTTCTTCAGCAGCTCAAAGGGGAATTCACCCGTCTCGTCGATATGCCGCGCCAGGTCCTTGAATTTTTCCCGCTGGCCCATCTTCCTGATGGTATCAACCAGCATTTTCTGTTCTTCGCTCAGTGTAAAATCCATTATCGTTCCTTTATTACGCCATGCGTTTGTGATATTCTATATCAGGGACAACCAGGTCCCTGATGTTTTTAGCCTTCTCCAGATCCATTACCGCATCGATGACCAGGTCTGTCTTTTTCCGATCGCGTCTTCCCGCGAACAACCGCACCTTCCCGGCGATGTCCCCGGCTTCCATGGGATCGCGGGGGTCCCCCTTGGGGATATCCACCTGCTGTATCAGGCGTTCTCCGTTTTTCATGAGGACCTCTATCCTGCTCGCGGTTTTATCCGGGTACATCTTGTTGAGCGCGTCCTCCGGCTTAACCGTCACCTTTTTGGAGAGCGCCATTACAGCCGGATCGGCTATTCGCCGTTCCGTGAGCTGCGCCGGTCCCAGTACGCCGTCGAGAATGCACACAGCCACGACATAGGGTATGGAAAATTGCGCCGAGACAAAGCTCCCGGCATCAGGGACATCCTTGCCCACCGCAATGGCGGCTATGGCATAGGTGAAGACATCGATCGAATCTATATCGCCCTGCGCTATTTTCTTTTCCTTCATGAGAGTGAGCGCCGCCTGGGCCGCGCCGTGCGTATGCCTGCACGCGGTGTATGGCTTGAAGTAAACGTCCATGATGGAATAGTGCTCGCCCAGTCTGTCGGTAATCCGCTCCGGCTTCGGCTCCTGCTTCACGGTGATCTGCGTAAAGCCCCCCTTCAGCGCGGTCCCTTCGAGGACGAAGGGGCTGCCGGTGATGCCTTTCCCGGCAAGTCCCGCCGCCATAATCCCGGCGCTTGCCGCCTGGCCGCCCTGGACGATCTTCACCGTGTACCCCCCCATGAGCTGCTCGGCCATGGATATCGGAAGAAGATACCCGGCGTTGCCCATGGCATTCAGCATCTCGTCATACCCGTGCCCCATAAGTTTCGAGACCGCGACGGCAGCCCCGAGGGTTCCGCAGGTGCCGGTGGGGAGAAAACCGGAAAGTGTATGGAACGGATGCATTGCCGCCGCCGCCCTGTTGGCCACTTCGTAGCCGGCCACCACTGCCTCGATCAGCCGCGGTCCAGACAGGCCCATGCTCTCCGCCACGGCGAACACTGCCGGGATCACCGCTGACACCGGCGTGATTGCCGCCGAAGCGGAGCCCGTCCTGCGCCTCGATCGCCTCGGCGGTTGTCCCGTTAATGAAGGCGGCGTTCTGGAGCCCGGTCTTGAAACCGCAGCCGAGGGCGGTCGCGGCCTCGGGGCCGCCGAGAGACCGAACGAAATCCACAACCGAACGCACCGCGTCGAGTTCCAGCGACCCGTAAATGTTGGCCATGTAGTCAAGCACGCAGAGCTTTGCCTTATGCTTCACATCATCCGGCAAATTTTTGTAAGTCAAATCCGAACAAAACCGTATCAGTTCTTTGGTGTATTCCATGATTCGTCTCCTTTACACGTACCCGCGCTTCTCATAAATCCTGATCATCCGGTGCGGATCGAGTACTTCCCGCAGGGCCCGTATCTCCTCTTCCCGGGGAGGCTCGGTCTCATGGACATCATCGCTCACTTTCAGGTCCCAGGGAGTGAGCTTCACTACTTCGTCCACCGAGGTTCCCGGATGATAGCTTTCCAGGTACGCCTCTTTCGTGTCTTTGTCAAAGCGCATGACCGCCTTGTTGGTGATCATCACCTGCGGGCCGGTATCGGGCGGCAGCCCCCACTTCTCACGAGCTCCGGGCCCGTCGAGATAACCCGGCGTGGTGATGAAATCCACCTTTTCCGCGAGGCTCCTGGTGTTATGGAGAGCAATGATGAGGACCCGCTTTGCCAGCGCACCGATCGGGTTCGCGCCGCCCGGACCCGGGAAGGCGGCTCTTCGGGCTGTCGTATTTTCCGATGACAGTCGTGTTTATATTGCCGAATTTATCGATCTGGCTTCCGGCGAGAAAGCCTACATCAACCCAGCCACCCTGTAGGAACATGCCCATAATGTCCACCAGCCCTCCGATCATGGCAGCGCCGGGGTTCAGGCAGGGATCACCGACGGAAAGGGCCGGGCGCGTCGGCCGCGCGTCATACACACCGGATTCCTGCATCAGCATGGCCCGCGGCGCGTGGGTATACCGGGCAATGTTGGCCGACATGGTGGGGAAGCCGGTTCCCACAACGACGATATCCCCGTCTTTGATCTCACGAGCGCCGCAGCAGGCCATGAGTTCAGGTTTGATATAATCATCAGGATGACTGCTCATTAGTCCACCTCCCTCTCAGTAGGCGTACGATACGGGATAGCCGTAATCGAACTTAGCCTGGAGCCTTTTGTATTGTGCGTATCCGAATTTCTGAATGTAGTGATTGACATATTCGGTGCGATCTTTATGAGCAAACACCCATTCATCAAGGAACGCCTGAAATCCTTCCACCGTATTGGAGGCCTCCTTGTACATGTTCCCGTATTGCATGTCGACATCATAAAAGCCCGGCGTATATCCGGGATGGGCACCGAAGGGCTCCTCGGTAACGGCAACAACTTTAAACGACGGAACGATGGTGCGCGACGGGTCCTTGCCTATAGTTTCGCGGGTAACGATCCGCTCGCAGCTCACAATCACTTTTTTCGCAGCATTGGCGCCCCACTTGCAGTCGCCGCCGATGCCCCACATCTGCGCGTTCCCGTCCTCGTCCGCCTGCTGCACATGGATAATCGCCACGTCCGGCCTGAGTGCCGGGGCCAGCATAACAGGGCTCCCGTCGAAGGGTGATTCTATCATCTTGTACTTGTTATCGCCCATGAAGGACTTGATGTTCATGAGGTCGGTGCCCACCATGTCCTTGACCGGAACGAAGGGCATTCCCAGCGCGCCGGCCATAAGCATGAGGGGAAGCGAAAGGTTCGTGTATTCTTCAACTTCTATCTTATGGGGGATGCCTTTTTCGATGGACCGCCGGTAGCAACGGGCGAGGCCGTAAAGCCCAAGGGAAATAAAGGTGGCGATGAACCGCTTCACGCACCCCGCGCCGATGAGCATGTCGAAATCATCCGCGGCATTGCTCCTGGTTATGGTGAGATCCCGCTTTTTCTGCCGGATGATTTCGTGTATGGCCGCGAAGGGCGGCCTGCAGATATACCCGCCGATGAAAAGGAAGTCGCCGCTGCCGACAAACTGCTGTATGGCCTCAGCCGTTGTCATCACCTTGCCCATACCCGTCCCCCTTTGCGCGTTATAGTAATGTTTCCGCCAATACCGGGACTGATCGCCGCGGCTGCGTCTTTCATGGGCGCATTTCGAATTCTGTCCTGCTTATGATCTCGTCCTGGGCTATTTCGCTCAAACCGGTAAATTCCGCTGAATAACCGCTGACCCGAACGAATAGGTCACGGTGCTTCTCCGGATGCTGCTGCGCATCCCTGAGGATCGCAGAATCCACCATATTGAACTGCACCTGCATGCCGCCCCTCTTGAAATAGGCACGGATGAGGGTCGAGAGGTTCTCCGTGCTTATCTTATTCCCCTGAAAGCGCATGTTGAGATTGGCTCCATTGAACACCCGCGTCACGGGAAGCTTCGTCACGGAATTCATTATCGCGGTCGGGCCCGAAATGGCGTTACCCGTCGTCGGCGTAATGCCGTTACCCAGCACATCTCCGGCGAAACGGCCGTCCGGCGTCGCTGCGGTAAAAGCGCCCATGGTTATGTGAAAACCGACGGAGAATATGCCCGGCCAGAAGGCGCCGCCCCTGAAATTACGATATTCCGAAAGAACATCGCAATAATGGTCGATTACCCGTTCAGCCATGGCATCGACTTCATCATTATCGTTGCCGTATTTGGTAATGCGCCGCAGAAAATAGGTGCGCTTGTCCTCAGCATCCTGCCAGTCCTGTGAAAGCCATGCAACCAGGTCTGCCATGGTATACCGCTTATCCTCAAAGACTGTTTTTTTCACAGCATAGAGGCTGTCCACAACGATTGGCGAACCCCATTAACTGCACGCCGGTGGAATTGTAGACCGCCCCTCCCCTGGTAAGGTCCGTGCCCTTGTCCAGGCATCCGTCCACCATTGCCGAAGCGAAAGGAGACGGCACCGTCTCTGCGATTACCCGGTCCAGCACCTCCATGCCCCGGACCATCTGGTTTACGAAATGACGCATCTGCCGGTCATAGGCATTCCAGAGATCATCGAATGTTTCAAACCCCGCGGGGTCGCCTGTTTCAATGCCGCTCGGATAGCCGAATATATTGTCTATCCCGTTGGACAGTGCCAGCTCAACGCACTTGATGCCGCTGAACTGCACCGCGAAGGTGGACCCGAAGGTCTTCCCCTGCGCGTTCGGCTCAAGACATCCCACCACGCCATAATCCCGCGCATCTTCAATCGTGTGGCCTCCCCGCACCAGGGACCGGATTATTGCGTCATCATTAAAAAAATGCATCAGCACGCCGTCCCGATCATACTCAACGGCCCTGCGCATCAGCTCTTCCGGGCAATCGGGAGAGACCCGGACGCCGAAATTGGGCTGCACTGTCCGCACATCCGCAAAGGCGTCCAGGGCGATATAGCTCATGTCATTGGTTGCGTCCAGACCGTCGGTCCCAACACCCCCCACGGTGACGTTCTGCGTTGTCTTACCCTCGGTGCCTTCGCCGCCCGGGATAAAGGCCTCCTCCAGAACGTTCCAGATCTCGTTGGTCTTGATGAAGAGCATTGCCACGAGTTCCCGGGCCTTCTCCGGGGTTATACGCCCTTTTTCAAAGTCCTTGCGATAATACGGGAACAGGAACTGGTCGATCCGGCCCAGGGAGATGGAATTTCCGCCCGATTCGATCTGCGCGACCAGATGGATAAAATAAAGACTCTGGACCGCTTCATGGAGCGTTTCGGCAGGATATTCGGGCACTCGTCCGCATACACGGGCAATTTCCCTGAGTTCAGCCGCCCGCTCACGGTCCCGCTCATCCGCGGCCATGGCAAGCGCACGCTCGCTGTAACGCCGCGCGAAGGAGATGACGGCACGGCAGGATCGCATCACCGCCTCGTAAAAGAGGCCTGTTTCGCCATTCCTCTCCTCAGGAGTGAGCCCCGCCAGCTTTTGTTCCGCATCATCAATGACGCCGCGAAGCCCGCGGGCAAGCACCCGGGTGTGGTTCATGGTAAAATGGCCTATCCCGTAGGTGATCTCGAGCATCATGGTGAAGATGTACTTGTCCATGTCGTTCAGCACGTCTTCCGGCATGAGCTTCTGCATCTTTTCTTCCACGGTTTTCCCTTTCCAGAACGGAAGAATGTCCGCGGCGAGTTCATCTTTTTCTTCCTGCGTGATCAGGGCTCTCTGCAGCATCCGTCTGTCAAAATTCTCGAGGTCCCCTTCGATCCAGAGCGATTTGTTCTCTGGAAACAGGGGCGCGCCTTTTAATTTCGACGTCCTGCATCCGACAATCACTTCATCATCCCGAATTATGACGCTGATATTATTGAGGATATGCTCGAAAGCGAGGCTCATCCTCTCAAGCGGATGCTTGTCCCAGTGAAGCCGCATCGCTTCAGTGAGGTAGCGGGCGCGCTCTATGCATACTTCCTGGGGCGCCTCGATTATTTTCCAGCGGAGCGTGTCAACGCGGGACCGCGTCGGTGGCCTGCTGAGGGCATGCTGCGTGCTCATGGTGTACCTCCGGTACGTCAGACTTTTATATGCATGTGGTTGACCAGTATCGCGTCCCGTATCGAACCGGGTAGGAACTGGTTGAGCCACAGGAAGAAACTGCTCATGAAATCGATCTGGTTAAAGATCGACGGCTTCTTCGCCTCGATGACCTTCACGATCTTTTTTGCAGCGGCCGGCGGCGTCGGGGCTGTCTTGATGAGCTCATCATCGCGCTCGATAAACCGCCGGGCCCGGTCCCGGTAGACCGAACCCTGCGGCGGCAGAACGTGGATCTTCGCCGCAAAGGACGTGGAGACCTGCGCCGGCTCTATGAGCGCCACCTGTATGCCGAACGGGGCCACCTCATACTTGAGCGAGAGCACCAGGCCGGTAACGCCGAACTTGCTCGCCGAATATATCGATTCAAAAGGGAATGGAATGCGTCCCACCAGCGACGACATGGCAATGAGTTTGCCTGAACGCCGCTCGCGCATTGATGGTATGAAGGCCTGGAAAATCGACGCGGCCCCGATAATGTTTATCTCGAGGCACTTGAGTGCTTTCTCAAGATTGGCTTCTTCGAAAGGGCTGAAGAACCCTATCCCCACGTTGGAAAGGACCGTGTCGACATGACCGTATTGACCAAGGACCCTGTCGCGGAACTTGAGTATCTTGGCCCGGTCGGTTATATCTATCGCTTCAAATAAATGTTTACCGCCGATCTTCTTCATCTCCCTGTCGAGAGACTTTATCCCCTCCGCATCAACATCAAACCCTGCCACGGAGTGACCGGCCCCGGCAAGCATAGTGGCCACATGTCGTCCCATACCATCAGCACATCCGGTTATTACAACCACCTGTCCCATTGCTGTTCCTCCTAAGATATTATTCACGCAGTCTTGCCGTGCGGAGACTGTGCGCGATACCATTCACCCATCTGTTTCATGGATTCCTTGAAATCCGGATAGATCATCCGGTATCCCATTGACTTCAGCTTGCTGTTATCGACAATATAATCATCGTAGAGATACCGTACCGCGTCCAGTTCAAGGTCAGGTATACGCCCTTTGCGGGCCGACACCGTCCCGTCCACCCGCGCCACTGTCTTAACCAGCCAGAGAGGCAGGTGCAGCTTCGGCGGCCTGGTGCCGAAAGCTTCTGACGCCATGACAAGGGCTTCTTCAAGCGCCGGGTGGCTGTCCTCGGCAAGATTGAATGCCTGCCCGACAGCGGCATCAAGAAACGAAAGATGCTCCACCGCGGCTGCCACATCTTCCGCGCGGATGTTGGAAAGAAGCTGCGCGCCGCTCCCCGGGATTGCGCTGATGCTCGAGGGCCGCGAAAAGGCTTTCCCGGCACCGTCATTGCAGCGCGGCCCATACACGGTGCATGGGCGTGTTATAATTGCGGGGAGACCTTCCTCGATGCGTCGCCACACCACGTCCTCGCCGTCGCGCTTGCTCCTGCCGTATGAGTCACCCGGTTCCCGGGGACTGTCCTCTTTGAAGGGCGTTCCCCTGTAATAACCGTAGACGCTTGTGGAGCCGACGTGAACATAGCGCTTTACGCCGTTTTTCAGCGCGAGGCCGGTAATCAGTTCAACGCCTTTAACGTTGGTTGGATAGAGAGATTCATAGGGTGTGGAAAAATTGCATATGGCTCCCAGATGGAAGACCCGGTCAACACCTCCCTCAAAGAGACGGGGCACGGTTTCAGGTTTCGTGAGATCTGCGGCCACATACTCAACGCCCAGTCGGTCAAAAAACGATATGTCTTTTCTGGGACGGGCGGTGGCCCTGACGCGGACCCCCTTCCGGGCAAGAAATTCAACAAGGTGACTTCCCATGAACCCGGCAGCGCCGGTAACGAGGGTAATGCCGGTAAATTCCATGATTCCCCCCTTCCGAAATTTGATAATAAGTATAGCTCTACGCTTTCCCCAGGACAGCCTCTTTCGAGCTGTTTTCTATTTCAGCACGGGCACGGCGTAGCCATTCCAGGTACATCTCATTCTGGGTTATGCCGAGATCGGCAACGAGCCGTACATAAATGCCCTGGCGATCCCATCGCCCGCGGTTATTCTGTCGTCGCTTCAATTGAGCTTCATAAATCTCTATCTGTTCATCTATAATCTCAAGGGCCCGCCCATCCTCACCGAATCCGAAGAACGCGAACTTCAGTAAAAAGGGGTCCCTGATGAGCATGGGTTTCTGGGGTGATTCTGCAAGCCACCGTGAAAACTCATCTATCCCCTTTTCTGTTATCGAATACAGCTTTTTATGGGGTCCACCATCTTCCGACGGAGCGACTTCAACCATTGTGATAAATCCTTCTTCTTCAAGGTCTTTCAGATTGGGATATATCTGTCCGAAATTAATCGACCACATGTGTCCGAAATTTTTCTCGATATGCTCCTTGATCCGGTAACCATGCATATCTGCATAATTAAGCAGCCCGAGTATGGCGTATTTGATCGACATAGATTAACCTTTTTTCGTTAATTTTGTTCTTGATGCAAGTATATATATATTATGTATATATATATTATATACTTGTCAACATATTTTAGTAAATATTCAATAAATTGATGTTTTTTTCTATTTTATTGCATTAATTCGATTCTTGCTAATAATTTGTTATGTAAAGATAACTAAACCCTCTCGGAAATTATATAGAATAAGATCATATAAGCATCAGCTAGTATCATAATTTTTATGCACCATAAGGTAAAAATAGTCAAATTTATACTTGATTTAACAACTAGTATGCAATATTAAGGTATGCACGCAAGAATTAGCAACTTGCATTAAAATCTTATTATTCTAATCGCTTGTCATTTACAGATAATAATTATATTTTTCTTATTTATTAATCCTATAGGTATTATATGAAAGTCCAGGAAAAATATTTCGATCCATCAATTCAGACCTCCATGATGGAAAAAATACTCCCCCTTCTTGCAAAAATTACCAGCACCCGTGAGAAGCAGCTTGTTGAGGATTTCTGGCACCAGGCCACGAGGTATTTCGGGGTCATATACGGTCTTGAAGCCGCCCTGGAACAGGGTGAAATTGACGAAGAACATGCCAGCGACATATTGATAAAGGAAACAGACACCATCCTTCCCCAAGGGAAAAAACTCGAGGATGCCATACAGAATGTTGATCACATGAGAATGATCAAGAAGATCTTCAGGGAATGCGTTATTCCCCTTGGCATCAAGTCGAAAATAGTCAAGCACGCTTTTACAAAACCGAGCGGCTATGCCGGCGATTACGGACTGATTGAAATAATATACAACCAGAAAACCCTATCTGATAAAATAGGCTACTGCATAGACAGGCGTTTTCAGCTGGATGACTACGCCCGTGCCGTCAGGAGCCGGAAGAATAAAATGAAGGTTATTCTTGCCGATTTCATCAAGAAAGCCCCGGGACAGAGCGTCGACATTCTCAACGTCGCCTGCGGCTCCTGCCGCGAGATCAAGGAGATGTTTGACGAGAACACCTTCGATGGCTCAAAAAGGATATCCTTTACCCTCATGGACCAGGACAGGGACGCCCTCGAATTCTCTCTTAATGCCCTGAAAAACTCTCCTTCCAATGTGGAATACCACACCCAGTGTAACAGCGTGTATGATTACATTAAAAACCCTGACACACACCGGGGACAACTGTTCGGGAAAGACCTTATCTACACCATAGGCCTTGCCGACTACATACCCGATAGCGCCCTTAAATCCCTTATCGTCTTCATGTACAGCCTGCTGAAACCGGGCGGAAGGCTCGTCATTGCCCACAAGGACTCGAAAAACTTCAGTCCCCTGGCAGCGGACTGGTGGTGCGACTGGACGTTCCACCTGAGAAACGAACCGGAAACGCTCAGCCTGGTGAAGACTTCCGGCATAAAGGACTTCGACATATCAGTCATACGCGAAAATGAAACCAACATCATTTTTTTCATGACCATAGAAAAAAAGAAATAATCAATGACATTTCTTGCCCTCACAGGACTGCTGAATTTTCTGGGAAGCGCATCCCTCGCGGCAGTCGTGTTGTTCAAGAATCCCCGCGGCATACTCAACCGTAACTTTTCCTACAACAGCCTGAGCATTGCTTTTTACAGCGCCGGTTACTTTGTATGGCAGCTGAGCCCGACACCGGAAATGGCCATGATTTGGTTCAGGGTGCTCTTCACCGGCATCATCCTGATCAACCTCACTTTCCTTTACTATGTCTTCGCCCTTATTGAAAAACTTAACCGGAGAAAAATAGAGCTCGCGGTTTATACTGTAATAAACGTCATATTCATAGTTTTAAACTTATGCTCCATGCTCTACGAAAAATTTGAGCCACGGTTCGGCCTGGGATTCTGGCCGGTGCCGACAACCATCTTTCACGTGTATCTCGCCTTCTGGGTATGGCAGCTCCTGTACGGCTTCATCCTCCTGCTCTGGAGCCTGAAAACCACGACCGGGCGACTGCGGGAGCAGATCAAGTATACGATCGTTTCAGGCCTTATCGGTTTTATCGGAGGCGCATCGAACTGGCCGATGTGGTATAATATTGATTTCCCGCCCTACGCCAATATTCTTATCGTGGTCTACATCGCACTGATGGGGTTTGCCATCATACGCTACCGTCTCATGGACATAAAGATCGTTCTTACCAGGACCGGGATTTTCCTGGGGATTTACACGCTGGTACTCGGCAGTCCCCTCATGATCGGCCTCCAGACCAATTTCGGCTTTATGTCGTTCCTGTCGCTTTTCATACTTGCCACCATCGGGCCGGTCCTGTACCGCTACCTTCTCCGGAAAGCAGAGGACGTGCTCATGGCGCAGCAGCGCGATTACCAGAGAAAACTCAACGAGTCCGTCGTATTCATGCTCCGCGAGCACAACCTGGACCGCCTCCTGCGGCTCATCATCTACGGCATGAAAACTATCCTCAAGGTTGAACACGCGGCAATATTCCTGGATGACAAGGAAAATGAATGCTTCCGGCTCAAGGCCGCAAATTCAGACATGGTCTTCCCCGAGGGATTCTCTATCCCCTATGACAACCCGACCATAGAACTCTTAAAAGAACACCGTCGCCCGCTGATCCTGGAGGAGATGTCCCACCTGTTCCAGAGCGACACCGGCCGGAACATCAAGATGATCGTACCGTCATTCATCGACAGCAGGCTGCTGGGATTCCTGATGCTGGGCGAGAAAAACAATAAAACCTTCTACACCGTAGAAGACCTGCAGACCTTCGAACTTCTCGCCCACCAGACAGCCATGGCCATCGAGAACTGCCTCTTCATGGAGGAACGCAAGAAGACGCAGGAACGGCTCTTCCAGGCGGAAAAGCTGGCCTTTATCGGCGGCATGGCCGAGGGTGTCGCCCACCAGATACGGAACCGCCTCAACCATTTTTCCCTCGGATCGCGCCAGATCCAGCATGAAATTACAGATTTCCAGGAGATGCACGGGGAAATCATCGGTCAGCACCCGGTCATCAAGGAGACCTTCGATTCCCTCAATGAAATCAGCGAATCAATAATCGACAACGTGATACGGACCAACGCGGTGATCCAGGGAATATTGAACTACACCCTTGCCGATGACAAGCGGAACTATTTCTCCGATCTCCCTTTCAAGGATGTGGTGGACGGGGCCATTGACCTGGCCAAGATAAAGCACGGCATTGAAGAACTGCCCATCAAAACCGACATTGATCCCGACACGATGATCCACGGAGTCATGACCCAGCTCATGGAATCGATATACAACCTGATAGATAACAGCTACGAAGCGATCGAGGAAAAGAGAAACAATCTTAAGACAGCCGCCGAAAGGAAAAACTATGAGCCCCTTATCCTGATCAAACTCACGCAGGTACCGGACGGTTCGCTGATAGAGATAAGCGACAACGGCATCGGGATCGCCGATGATAACAGCAAGAAGATATTCGCGCCGTATTTCACGACCAAGTCATCCTTCAAGTCGCAGTCGGGATCGGGGATAGGGCTGTATGTTGTCCACCGGATCGTGGAGGAAAACCACGGGGGCAAAATATGGTTTGAATCCAAGCACATGAAGGGAACATCATTCTTTATTAAACTGCCATTGAAGAGCAGCCTGCAATAATCAAGGATTCCCGTTCATTTTCATGTCCGGGCTCCTCTTTATTCAGGGGAAATGCACCCATGCCGGCCGCGGCCGCCATGCAAGTATACAACCGGGAGGATTGCATGATTAAAATCGCTAAAATCTGTTTTATCATTTCGGGGATCCTGCTTATCGCGGACTCGACCCTTATGATACTGAACAAGCCGAATCCACTCGGTCTGCCGCTTCCCTGCCCGGTAACCCTGATTATCCTGGGCATAGGACTGATACTGTTTTCAGTATCAAAAAAATAAGCATCCGCCAAATCGGAGGTGACACCTTCTCCCCGCCCGTCAACGCAGGTTGAAAAACCGTGTCCTTTCAGTGTGGAGTTACCGCCGTACTGCCGCTTACCCGAAGCTGAAGCGCATCCATTTTTCCTCCCCTGCGGCAGGCAAGCACCGCGGCTCCCAGGGCGCCCATGAGCTGCGGATCCACGGCGAGGGGTGCGATTTCAATCCTGAGAATGTTCGCCGAGGGCCTTCATGAGGCCATCATTCTTGGCACATCCCCCGGTGACAGTCAGCTTTTCCCTGATACCGATGCGTTTAAGAAGCGTAAAACACCGCTTTGCCACCGCGGCCTGTATGCCTGCGGCAATATCCGACGGCGGTTGTTTCTTCGCGAGGAGGCTTATCACCTCGCTCTCCGCGAAGACGCTGCACTGGGCCGTGACGGGTATCGTCTTTCTGGCGTTCAATGACAGCCGGGAAAATTCGTCGAGACTCATCCTGAATACGCGGCTCATAGCCTCGAAAAAACGTCCGGTTCCGGCGGCGCATTTGTCGTTCATGGCGAATTCAAGCACCGACCCGTCTTCGGCGACGGATATCCCCTTAAGGTCCTGACCGCCTATATCGACGATCGTTTTTATGCCCGGGTCGCAGGAAAAGACGCCCATGGCATGGCAGCTTATTTCTGATATATTCTCGTTTGCGAAGGGCACCTCGTTCCTGCCATAACCGGTACCCACCAGGTAGGCCAGATCACCGCTTCCCTTCAGTCCATCAACACATTCGCACGCCCTGTCCATGACAATGCGCGATGTCTCCTCCGGATCAATTTCCGACGGTATGATGACCGAAGCCGAAATGGCCCCGGTTTCGTCGAGTATGACCGCTTTCCCGGTGGTTGATCCGATGTCGCATCCGCCATAATATTTTTTTTCCATGCCTGATCCCTTCCATTTTATATGAAATCAATTCTTCAGATCCGGAGATAGCCGATCGCGCTGTGCACCGCTCCATTCCCGAGCCGTCCTCGACCTTCATCACGTTCTGCATGAAATGATCTATCTGGCTGTATTATACCTTCATGGGAACAGATGCGCTGATCCGAGAGATCGTACTCGATGATGAGGAGAGGAATGCCCTTCTCCCGGCATGCCTCCCGGAGCATCTGGTTGAGGGCCATGGTGTTCTTGCACCCGATATGGCCCGCCACCCAGACCATGTCCAGGTCGAAGCGCTTGATATATCCTGAATATATCGTCGATGTAATTCTCCGCCGGGCCGCGGGTGTGACGCGCCATGGGCCCCTGCATGATGATCTTCCCCAGGTCGCGGAGCATCGTGTCCGGAGTGGAGGTGTCGATCAGCGGCTGCGAGTTGATAGGTCATGCTGTCGATGAGCAGGGTCACGCCGTAGGCCTCCTCGGCCCACCGGAACAGCTCGGAAAAATGAAGAAGTGGCGGGTTCCAGAGGACCGCGCGGAAACGCTCGTTGGGAACCACCCTGGCCCCCTTTTCGAGGTTGCGCCGCGTCATGCCGGCGATGCGCCGGAAAAAGCGCGTCGCCGCCGGGCTGCCCGGGTCCGCGTTAAAGGCCCAGAGATGCCCGAGGTACACCGGCTCAGCCGCCATGGGCGCGGGGCGGGCGCTTATCATGTCCCAGAGCTCAATCTCGATTTCGGCCATGCGGTTCCGCTCCTCGCAGATCCGGCGCAAACGCTCCCAGTCCATCCTGCCCGGCGTTTTTTCCTCGAGCCAGGCGATCATCCTCTTCAACTCCCCCGCAAAGTAGTCAGCTGCGCGGTCGTTGTAGAAATTGAAGGGGATATCGAGCCTGAAAATGGACGCGTTGTTCCACCGCCTTGTTATCTCATATCCTGTCATGTTACCGTCGCAGGGGAGATTTGAGCTGACTATGACCGATGCCGGGGGCATTTCTCCGTTCAGCACGATACCCAGGGTCATCTTCACATGACTGCATATGTCCGGCGGGATCCCCTCGTTTTCGCTGCGGTCTATGTACGCTTCAGCCGCATGGCTGTCGAGAAGGGGGAGCAGTATCGACAGGAGCTCCGCGGGCCATACCGAGAGACCCATGGCGGTTGAAATCTCCGGCGGGACCATTTCCTGGTGCAAAATTAATTTCTTATCGCGCTTGAGGGTGCGCGCGAGAACCGCCACCATTCTTTTCACGATAAACGAAATGAGTATTTCGTTGGCTTCGCGGTAGATCCCCGCCCTTCCCTTCGCCAGCCGTCCCATCAGCATCGGCGCCTTAAGCAGAATGAGCAGCCAGGGATACCGTCTCATGTCGAGGAGCAGTGAAAGGGGACCCCGGCGCAGGGCAAGCGTTGCGAAGCTGATCCATATCAGGCAGAAGTACTTTGCGTGTTTCAGGTAATCGACAACAGAAGGCTTTATATTGTCCATGGCGTAAACCCCGCTTATTTTCCCATGCTTTCAATGAAGGCCTGCACCCTCGTGCGCAGCTGCCCCTCGCCGCCGTGCCGGTATTCCCGCTCCAGGCGGAGGACCGGAATGCCGGCGGAGCGGAGAACCGACGTGAGCGTGCTTCCTTCTACGCCCCAGGTATCGCAGAACTTTATCGCCTGCAGGATGACCCCGTCGGCGCGGTATTCCTTCGCCGTGCTGCAGATCGCGGCTGCGCGCTCATCGAACTCCTCCATCATCCGCGGGCACAGCACCTTGAAGAGAGTGTGCTCCGCCACTGCCCGCAGGGGGTCGCCGTTCTCGGGGACCGGATCCAGTCCGGGGAGTGACCCGGTGCAGAACCGGTCCGCCACCACGAGGCCGCCCATCGACTCAATGGTATCAATAAAGAAAAGATCGTCCAGCTCTCCCCCTGCGATCATGACCCTTGCCCGGAAGGGGCTCACACCGTTCCGCTCGACCGCTTTCCGGTAAAAATCCTCAGCCAGCGGCAGGAAAAGATCCTTCGGAGTCACCAGGGACGCTATCATGATGCGGTGGAATTCGCCGCCGGTGATCAGGGGCGGGTCATGCTTTCTCATGTCGCCGATGGTACGGAGAAGCCCCGCCAGGACATTGCGGCCGCGTACCGCTGCGGCAAGATCCGCTCCAGCGGCGCTGATGCCGAAATGGTCCGATATCCTCCCCGCAAGGGTCGTCAACTCCTCGGCAAACCAGTCAAGGGCCGGCCCGCCACGCTTGTGCGGTACGTCAATTGTATGGCTGAAGGCCGGCTTGCGCAGGTACTCGAGATTGTCCATCAGGCGTCGCATGTGGTCGCAGTTGGCGGTGAAGACCACTCCCCCCAGGTAATCATAGGCTCCGCCGAGGGCGAATTCGAGAAGGCTCTTGGTGTAGGAACAGATGACATTTGACATGTAGGTATCGGCCAGCTCGGTACCGGCAATACCCGGCGCCCGTAGACGGACGGGAAAAAGTTTTCCGACCGAAAGGAGCGTTTCAGGGACATAGCTGCAGGTATAGCCGATCGGAACACGATGATCGTCCATCGCCTGCTCCACCAGACGGTTCATGGGTTCTGCCAGAAGGTCGTCAAATAAAGACATATCGGTGGACTGTTTCATGCCCCCACTCCTTCACTATAATGATCATCCAGGGCCGGAAGGAGTCCAAAGGCCGAGATGCAGCGGCGCGCCCCTGCCCGGGCGGGGCAATCCGGCAGATCAAGGAAGCTCCTTCCCTCGATATCGAACATGCGTATCCGGTCATCCTCCGGCAGGAATCCCAGAAGGGGAATGTCCCGGGGCGGCGTCATGGCCCCTTCTTCCCCGGGGCGGACCCGGTTGACGATAAGGCCGCACCGCTCGTACCGGACCACGCCGCGCGCCACCTCCAGGATGCTCCCGGCCACGGCAAGACCTTTTGCCGACAGGTCGGAAACGAGGAGAAGGTGGCTCACCCGCTCCATTACGCGGCGGTTTACCTGCTCTATGCCGGCTTCCCCGTCGATCACCACGTAATCGAAATTCGAAGATATTGATTCTATCACGTCTTTCAGAAAATCATTCACCTGGCAGTAGCACCCTTCCTGCTCGGGCCTGCCGATGGCGAGAAAGGCGAGATTCTTCTTTTCCTCCAGTGCTGCAAGAACCTCGTAATCAAGGGCTGACGCGAGCTGCCGCATATCCTCGCGGACCCCTTCCTTCACCCTGGAAATAAGGTCATTGCGTATGTCATCAACAGTCCTGTGCGCCGGAAAGCCGAGGGCCAGGGCAAGACCCACCGCGGGGTCCGCGTCAATGGCCAGGACTTTTTTCGAAGGATCTTCGGCAAGCATGGCCGCGACCATGGCGCTGATGGAGGTCTTCCCCACCCCCCCCTTGCCGCACACGGCTATGATGACAGCGTCAGTTCCTTTCATGGACAATTTTCTCCTTCCCGCGCAGTGCCTCCCGCATCGACCTGAGCTCTGACACCTCACCGCAGACATCGGTAAAGTCGCAGGTGCCGCAGTCGAAGGAAAGCTCCTTCGCCATCTTGTTCATGGCGCCGATAAGCCGGACTGCCCGTTCACCGACGCGCTGGAGCGAGCGGACGTCTTCCGGGGACGACGTGACAATGAGCAGCTCCACGCCCCGCACATACTCCAGCCTGCGGTACCGTTCCATGAGCGCCGCCGCCAGCACGTCCAAGGAAAAACCGTCCGCTATGGCCTGTGTGCTGATCCTGCTCCACTCCCGCATGTACTGTGACACGGCGCGCATCATGTATCCCTTCAGGTTCACGTCATAACGGGCCAGGTCGATTTCACGGTGCCGGTCGTAGCAGTTGTCCTCGGTAAAACCGTCAACGTGAAGGATGACCGCCTTTCCCAGGGGGAAACTCATGCCGGTTTTTCCTGATACATCAGGGCCGATGCGGGTGACCATTCCGTCCCGGACAAGGTCCGGATTACCGGTCCAGACCAGAAACGACGCGGATTCGTCCCGGGGATTGCCGAGCTCAACAGCGGTATCGTTCTTCAATACTATATTGCCCCGCTCTCCCGCCGGCCATGGCCGGTGAACCGCGACAGACTCGGCATAGCCGCAGGGTGACGACTTCATGCGGTCAGTCCACGTCCTGAGATCATGTATCACTTCTTCAAAGAGCTTCATTCCTTATTACTCTACCAGGGCCCCCTCTTTATGATGTTCCACGGCCGGGCCGCCCCGTGCCGCATCCATAGCCATGAGGGCTGCCCCGATGGCGCCGTTTATCTGCGGATTGTCGACTCTCATGAGATCGGCTCCCAGGGCGCTTTTCAGCGCGTCGAACATCCCCGCGTTCCTGGCAACCCCGCCGGTCATGACGATATCTTTTTCAATGGTGATGCTTTTCGCCAGGGCCGCGGCCCTGTTGGCCACGGCATGATGAAGAGCACGGATAATATCCGGGATTTCGGCCCCTTCGTTCACCAGGGATATGATCTCCGTTTCCGCGAAGACCACGCACTGGTTGGAAAGGGTGATTTTCTTTTTCGACTGCATTGAAATAGTCCCCAGGTCTTCAAGCTTGATTTCAAGGGCCTCCGCTATGATTTCAAGGAACCTGCCCGTCCCGGAAGCGCACTTGTCGTTATAGATGAAGCGCGATACGGCGCCCGACGGTTCAACCTTTATAGCCTTGCAGTCCTGGCCGCCTATGTCGATGACGGTCCTGACCGATGGTGACTGCCATACCGCTCCCCGGGCATGACAGGCTATTTCCGATTCGACACTGTTGACGAAGGTGATATGCTTTCTGCCATATCCGGTGCCGACGCACCAGGCTAAATCCGTCATGGCCGCTCCGGCGTCTTTCAGCGCAACGTCCATCACCGCCCGGGCCGATTCCTCCGGCGAACGCTTCGCCAGGGCCACGGCCGACGCCACGATGCCGTCGCCGTCCATGATGACCGCCTTCGCGGTCAGAGATCCCACATCGCATCCTGCTACTATCATGACTTACCTCCCTGCGCCTTTTCCTTCGCGAAGAGCGCCGCGCCGATAGCGCCGGCGAGCTGCGGGTCAGACCTGGTGACACGCTTGATCCGCAGTCCCAGCAGCTTTTCCAGGGCCGCCACCACGCCGGCGTTCTTGGCCACGCCGCCGGTCATGACCACGTCACGCTCGAACCCGATGTTGTTCACGATAATAGACATGCGGCTGGCCATGGCGCTGTTAATGCCGGCCGCTATGTCCGCCACGGGGACACCGTTGTTCAGGTGCTGGATAACGTCCGCCTGGGCCCACACCGTGCAGGCGGACGCGAGGGTTATGGCATTCCTTGACGCGGCCGACAACGCGCCGAGATCGGCGAGCTCAACATGGAGCACCCGCGCCATGACCTCGAGAAATCTCCCGGTGCCGGAGGCGCACTTGTCGTTGGCCATGAACTTGACCATGTTCCCCTTCGCGTCAAGGCGCATGGCTTTGCAGTCCTGCCCGCCGATGTCGATGACGGTCCGCGCCGACGGCACCAGCCACTGGGCGCCTTTGCCGTGACAGGCTATCTCGGTCACCGCCTCTTTAATAAAGGATATCCTGTCGCGGCCGTATCCGGTCCCTACGCAGAAGTCTATGTCCTTCAGGGAAAGCCCGGCCCTGGAAAGGGCCTGGCCCATCACCTCGTCCGCCGAATCTCCCGGCCTCGTCTTCGATTTTATAATCACGGATTCAACAATCTTATCATTGTTCATGATCACCGCTTTTGACGTGAGAGAGCCCACGTCGCATCCTGCCACCATCATACCAGGAGCCTCCTTACCTGTAAAAATTCCTCCAGACGGTTCTGTGACGCCTCCCATGACTCGACCCGGTCGTCAAAGGCGTCGCCGTACATGATAAAGGTCGGGAACCCCGCCTTTTCCGTGTCCCGGGCGAAAAGCTTCACCATGCCCCAGGTGTTGCGGCACCCCGGCGTGCCGTTGTATATGATGCAGTCAGAGCCGTACATCTTTGCCAGCGACAGCGTATCCTGGAGCCACATGTCCGGCGCGTCATAGGGCCCCCGGATCGATTTGATCATGGGCATGCGCGAGTTGTGAAGGGCCATGGTCCTGATCATCGAGTCGAGGTCCGTCATCTCGAAGGAGTACGCCGCAGCCTCGGTGTGGTATTCCTTCACGTGTGGCGCCGTGTTCGCCCATGATCGGCTGAGGATGTTTCCCTGGTAACAGATCCCGTTCCTGTCCAGAAACTCCCATAGCCTCAGGCTGTTGGTGTAATGGTCTATATAGCAGAAGAAGGCGCGCATCTTCTCCACGCCGCCGGAAAGGCCGGAAATCCCTTTAGAGGCGTTATCCGAAGCAATCCGGAGCATCGACTCCAGCACCAGTGTGCACTCCTTCATCCCCGAGAAGAGGAACCGCGTCGCGTACACCATCATGTTGAAGGCGACCGGAAGCGGGTTGGGTACGATCCGTGCAAGATCCTCCAGTTCCGCCACGATCTCCTCCTGCTTCTCGATTTCCCTGAGAACCGTGCGGAGCCTGTCAATATCCAGCTTTTTCCCGGTGTTCTTTTCGAGAAAAGCGATGAGCGCTTTAAAATCAGAATTATGGTATTCATCGCTCCTGGCATCAACAAGGACCGGCGGCATATCCAGGGAAAAGAACGGCACCTTGAGATATGCCGCGGCGAAGGCAAAGGCGTTGGCGTTGGTGTCGCACACGCCCGGAGTATCGGTGAGGACCATGTCCACATCGGCGCCGAGGCCGGCGAGAAAAGCGCCAAGTGTTCCCCGCTGCGACGAGCATGAGGTCTCCGTGTATCCCACCTCGTTGCAGTAGTCGAGGAATTCCGCCGTTCCCCGCTTGTACGCGAAGGTCTGCCCTACCGAGATGACCTCTAAACATATGGGAAAAATATCCATGGCATAAAGAATGGCCGGGGAAAAACAGAAGGTCGTAATGGCGTTATGAAAGCCCCGTTCCCGGGCAGTTATGTAATTTTCCAGGTACTTTGCTATGCATTCTATAAAAAGACGTCCCGGCTCTCCCGTGTCCAGGACCGCTGAAACAGTACCGTTGAAATAGGGGATATATTTGAGCATGGTCCGGTATTCCTTCTCGGAGCCGTTTTTCAATTTCGCCGCTGCCGCGAAGGTGGTCCATAGCATTGAATCAAATTTGTATTCCTTCAGTTCAGGTCTCATGCAGTTTGCCTCCTCTGTCCGATCCGCTCCAGGAACGCGTCCACCCGCATCTTCAACCGTCCTGTCTCCACAAGTGGCCCGTATTCACGTTCGATCTTGAGGCAGGGAATGCCTGCCTCCTCGAGGTCGCGCTCAAAGAGCCCGTTCTCCGAGCCGTGCAGGTCGCAGAAGCGGATATTCTGTAAAATTACGCCGTCTATTTTTGCCTTAGCCGCCTTTTCGGATAGCATCTTGAGACGCCCCGCGTATTCTCCGTACATGCGGGGGCACTCATTTTTGGCAAGGTATCGTTTGGCCAGGGCTTCGACCGGGTCCCCGGTCTCGTCGACGCGGTCCACATGGAACCGCGAGCCGAAGCAGAGATTGTCGGCCACCACGATGGCGCTGTCTCCCTCGATCAACCGTACCAGGTTCACATCATCGCTGGCGCTGCCCACGAGCATGAGCCGCATCCTGCCCTGAATCTTCCCGCCACCCCCCTTCCGGATATCGCCTATCAGCTCTTCCAGCAGGGCGACGTAGGACTCCCGGGGCATCGTGGTCCCCGCGAGAATCACCGCAAGGGCCTCGGTGCCGGATAGTGACGGGGTGTCGGCTATCCTCAACTTGTCAAACTGTTCGAGGAGATCACGGCTTTTATTGAAGAGCCGGATCGTGTCCCGCAGCCTCTCATCGGTAACTGTCACGCCAAAATGTTCCTCCACAGCCGCCTTCAGCCGGATAATCTCATCGACAAACCATTTCACGGTATAATCGACAAATTTATGTGGCACGCCGAAATGGAAAAAGAACTTCGGCATGATCCCCGCGATATCTTCCCCCGCTTTGCGCCAGCATTCGTCAAGACGCCGCATTGAATCGCACCCCGGCGTGATGATTGCCCCGTCGAGAAAATCGAATTTCCCCTCGCCGGCCAGCTGCAGCATCGCCTTGGGAAGGCTGCAGATAAAGGGGCCGAAATAGGTGTCGCCTATTGTCGCCTCGGTGGCGCCGAAGCCGCGGATGCGGTACGGCAGAATCCCGGCCGCGGAAAAAAGCTCATCGGGGACGTAGGAACAGGTGTAGCCCACGACCTTTTTCCCGGCTTTTTTCCACTCCCGGACAAAGTCATTATTTAACGAGACTGCCGCTTCCATGAATGCGCTGTTCATGATTGTCCCTCCATGAGGTTAAAAGCGTTCCTGAGCCTGCCGCAGGCTTCCTTCATTTCATCAGTCATCTCGCCGCCCGGCGCAATGAGCTCAGCAAGGCCGCGTATGACCGGCGGCATGATTTCCGGCGCAACCGGCTTCACGGATTGAACCACATCGTCAACGAGCCACCGCGCCGTATCGGCCACCGACTGTTCATCAATGGCGCTGAAAAACTGCGACAGGAAATTTTTTATCGTTCCCGGCGACAGCCGCCGCACCTGGTTGAAGAGTTCACATATGCCGCTCAGGGCGGACGCCATCTCCTGGGCGTCAAGCTCGCCCATTCCCCGGGCGAATTCCCTCGCTATATCCTCATCGGAGAATATCCTCCCGAAGGTGTCAGCCTTCAGGCTCCAGGCCCGCACCCATGAGACCAGAGACCTGAAATGGCTCTGGAAGAAATCCGCGGCGATAGCGGGATCCCCTTCGAGAACGTCTATGACGGAAACCCGCACCAGGTCCCTGATTTCCCTGAGCATCCCCTGCGACTTGAGCAGGAGGGAAACGTCAACCTCGCCCAGGGTCTCGGCCGCAAGGCGCGACACTGCAGCCGGCACGGCGTGGCCTCCCCTGTCTCCGATAAGGGCGCTCCCGGTGTGGATCTTTCTTACGATTTCAGAAAGTTCGTTAATAAGCATGCCGATGCTTTTCCCATCTATGTCGCGAACCAGGGAAAAAATCACGTCGGAGAGAAGGTCCGGGGCAAGGTTGTTGATCGGCCCGAGCGTTTTCACCACGGTTCGGACAGCAATGTTTGCAACGGCCGGGATGAGGGACAGCAGGCATACCATCTTTGCGGGATACTGCCACATCTCCTCATTAATCATGCCGGTCATGGCCGTAATGGCGCCGGCCGAGCCGTCCACCGCCTCCTTTATTTCACCGAAATCAATTTCAGAGAGAAGAGATCGCACCTTGGGCCGCAGCGCTTCAGCGAGAAACTCCGGCTCGTTCCGATGGAGGTTCGCGCTCCTGGCAAGGTTGGTTATGATTTCACCGATTCCGCCGATATTCGTATTGTCAATTATCGATTTCAGATAGTAGCGACGTTCCTCGGCAGGCATATCCGACAGGCCCTTCGTAAAGGCACCCAGTCCGGCGATCACTGCATTGACTATTTCCGGCATCTGCGCCGATGCCTGTCGCACGAATTCAGGGTCTCCGCAGGTTTCTATTACCGGGCTCCCGGTGAATACGCTGTGCGGGGCGAACCCCTTTACAATGACCCAGCTGATAACGCCGGTAAGTATCTTCTTGATCCTGCTTTTGCCCGCCCATAGTGCCAGCACTTCCGGCAGGGCAGCATGGACGATCTCCCGCATTTCCTCGGTCCGGGCGAAGGACTTCGCGAAGCTGCCGATAAAGCTCTGTCCCGCCTCCCTTCGAGCGCCGACATCACGGGCGATGGTAGTATTTTTGCTGTTCATCTGGTAACCCTCCTCATGGTGCTGACCCATAGTCCATCCGCGTTAGTGTATCCGCAGGACCTTCCGTCAGCGGCGTTAGGCCCGGCGGACAGTGACTGGTTCTTCAATTTTCCAGCGCGTATGCTGATTGTTTAGATTTGGCAGTACTCTGCTTTCCCCCGGCCAGATGCTTGGCAAGACGTTTGCCGAGGCACACGAGCGTCAGAACCGGTGGCAGTCCGAAGGGCTCTGGAATCACCGAGCAATCGCATACATAGAGATTTTCATACCCTTTCAGCTTGAGATTGGAATCAAGCATATGCCCGATCCGAATGGTTCCGCCCGGGTGCGCCGCGAGTTTCCAGGTCTTGTATATCCCCGTGGCACCGGCATTCAGAAGGATATTCTTTGCCATATCATAGCCCTTCCGGAGCTTTTCCTTGTCAGCGGGGGTGAGTTTTTTCCGCACCCCGCCGCGATCCGAAAGATGACCCGCCAGATCGTCACGTATCTTTATCATGATGCGGAGCGTTTTCCTCGTTTCCAACAGGCGCCAGAACCGGAAGGCCGATGCGGTGAAAACCTGGTCGAGCAAGAACGGCTCAGCCATGTCGGTCATCACGATTCCCTCATTGCGCATGACACAGCCGGCTGTCATGGGAATCTCGTCTTTCCGCTTCCTCACGTCCTTGATCTTGCCAGCCACGGTTATGAGGGGGTCAAAAAAGTAATTGTAGCCGGCATTCTTTATGCCTGATTTTCTGAGCACCACCGGCGAACCGATGCCTCCCGCGGCGACGATGACCGTTTTTGCGAAAACCTGGGTCGTGCGTCCCCTGTATTTCATTTCAACGCCCCTGGCATTCTTGCCGTCGAAGAGGACCTTTTTGACCATCGCCCTGTTCAGCAGCACCGCGCCCCGTTTGACAGCCTCATCAATATCCATCTTGGCGCTCCATTTGACTTCATGGGGATCTCCGTAAAAACCGAAGCGGTATCCCGGACGCCAGCGGTCCTGGTACATGAATTTATCAAGCTTCTTCCAGTCATACCCGAGGGCACGGGCGCTTTCCATTATTCGCCTGGCCATCGGGGTCACCATTTCCTCCTTGAGAGGGCCGATGGGCATCTCCTTGCGGGCTTCCGCTTCTTCCGCGGCGAGGTCAATCCCGTACTTTTTAAAAGCTTCATGAGCCACCGGGAACGCTGTCCCGTAATAGAACACGGAACTCCCGCCGGTCGTGAGACCGCGCACCATGCCGAGAAGTTCCGGCGTCAGGAGAAGACTTTTAAAGGGAAACATCATGTGGGCCAGTGCCCAGAGGAAGGTTCCCTTTATCTTGTTCCCTCCGCTCCCTTCGAGTATAAGGACTTTTTTCCCTTTCCCCGCCAGAACCCTGGCAACACTTGCTCCCCCCGGCCCGGACCCCACAACAATGGCGTCATACTTCTCTTTCATAATATCCATAGGTCTCCTCCATAATAATTATGCATAACATTACAGAACTGCCTAGCATCGGTAATGCACCTGTACTCCGACCTTCCGGCATCTGGACTAAAATATATTAACCCTCGTCCAATCAGTGACATCATGCTCAAATATTACTTGTTGTGTGATATTTGACCAACGCTTCTCATGAAAATCTTTCACTGATTTTTGCCGATCCTGCGTACCATTGCTTGATTTAATTACCGTGAAACAGCTTTCTTAATATGACAATAAGGCTTTTTGAAAGAAAAGTCGTCCGGACGGATAATTCCAGAAAGAAGATTTCTTCCAGAATTATAAATCCAGAATTTTTTCCACCTGTTCTATTTTTTCTTATTCTTTCTATATCGAGCGGGAGACATACCGATGAATTTCGTGAAGGCCTCATAAAAGGCTGATTTGCTGTTAAAGCCCACCGAATAGCAAATAGATGAGATCGGCCGCTCCGGCTGGGTCTGCATGAGATTTACAGCCTCATCAACACGGTACCGGTTGATGTAATACGTAAAGCTGATATTCAGATTTTTGTTCAGGAACTCCGACAGCTGATGGGGAGATATGGAAAGCATTTCCGCGAGGCGTTTCAGGTTCAGGTCCTCATCGCAATAGACCTTGTCTATGATCATGAGATCGTCAAGGCGGGTCTTGAGGGCTTCCACGTCCAGGCCCTGGATCAGAGAGCGCTCGTAGATGTTCTTTTTGACCACGCTGGTGATCAACGATATTAGCTCAGGGATGAGATTCCCCACTATGAATATAAAGAGAAAAGGAAGTATCATCAGGGTCATGACAATGCGGCCGAGGGTGATATTACGGATTATGAAGGCGAACAAGAGCATGATCGCGATCATAAGGACCATGACGATATAGACCAGGGCGACCTGGTTAACTTTTACGCTGAACTTCTTTGACTTTATTAGAGATATAAAATCTTCTTTAATAAGTATATAAACATTATAGATGATAAATATCACGGCAGCTGAAATCATATAATAATAATTACTGTAAATAATTATCGCGCGCACATCATACAACAGGCCGCTCTCCACCGATCCTGTCTTGAACATAAAAATATCGATGCAGAGGGATATGAATGGGGGTACAAAGTGAAAGATATGCCTGAAGGTGAAGATAAAATCATTGTAAAAAAGCTTTTTATAGAAAAAGAAGATTGAAGGGCCCAGAAGGAATGCCACAGCCTGGCCCCGCCAGAGGGAGATCTCATGGTCCGGGACGGCATACACGCCGTAATAATACTGCTGAAACCCTATGGCTGAAATACTGGCAAAGAAAATGAAAAGCCAGAGGTGCTTGCTGTCGCGGAAAATCTGCGCAAACTGCATAAGGGCCATGGTCAGGGCAAGGCTCCCCCCATAGAAGAGCAGATGATTTAAAATGGTGTCCAGCATCAGGAAAGTCCCCCCGGCTTGTCCAGGCAAAGCCAAACGTCTTCATCACCGGCAATGTACTTGTACTGAAACACAGCCGATGTTATTGCAAATTACCCAATTAAGAGATTGATTTCTGGCCCTGTCAATAGTAAATTTACAATGAGCGGAATGAGCCTGAAAAAACAGGGGCTATTACTGTGGTGATTGTGCCATATACGTAATCATATTTTTAGACATAATTTACCAACCTGTTGTGCGATATTATTGTTGATTTTATCAAAATTATTGCTATTTTATAATAGTTTTTTTATATTGACAGGTAGAAGGATGGCATCATTGGTTATCATGAATTTGACTAAAAATCTTATCAGGAGACTTTCAGATAACAACATTTATGAATAACAGTGTATCGAGATATAGCTGGATAATCATTCTTATTGTGCCCCTATGCATCTCCTGTTCACTTAACAAGACCGCAATGAGGATGGTGGCTGACACCCTGTCGTCATCGACATCCGGCACCACCTTTACCGGTGAGGACGACCCGGAACTGGTGGGAGACGCCCTCCCCTTTGCCCTCAAGCTTTATGAGAGCCTCCTCGAGGAGGTTAAGGATAACCCCAATCTCTGGCTGGCCACGGGGAGCGGCTTCATAATGTACGCCAACGCTTACGTCCAGATGCCGGCAGACATGCTTCCCGACACGGAAGTGGAAACGAAAAGCCGGATGACCGCGCGGGCGCGGAGGCTCTATCTCCGGGGGCGTGATTATGTACTCCAGGGGATCGAGGTCACCTACCCGGGATTCTCGGCTTCCCTTGATAATGACACCTACAGGGCGCGCCTCGGCGCGATGAAACCGGAGGATGTACCCTTTCTTTACTGGGCAGGCGCCGGCTGGATGGCCGCCTACGCCGCGGACCCTTTTGACGTGAACATCGGCATAGGCGTAAAGAAGGCGGCCGCAATGATGGAAACGGCCCTGCGCCTGAATGAATCGTACAACGACGGCGCCATACATGACTTTTTTATTCTGTATTATGGTTCTCTGCCGCAGTCGATGGGCGGAAGCGAGGAAAAGGCGCGGTATCATTTTAAAAAGGCAGTTGAACTGTCAAAGGGCCACAGCGCTTCGCCCTACGTTGCCCTGGCCTCCACGGTGTCGGTCAGTAATCAGAACGTGAATGAATTCACCGAACTGCTCAACAAGGCACTGGCCGTCGACGTATCAAAAAAAACCGGGAACCGACTTGCCAACATCATAACCCAGCGCAAGGCAAAATGGCTCCTGGACCACCGGGATGACCGGTTCCTGTCAGACACGAAAGAAGGAGATAATAAATGAAACACATGAGAAACGTTGTTCTATCCATGGTCATGGCCGCGGCAATGACAGCGCCCCTGTTTTCCCTTACTATCAAGGTGGGCAGCATCGCTCCCAGCGGGTCACCATGGGACAAGGCTCTTAAAAAGATAGCAGCGGATTGGAAAACCATCTCCGGCGGGAAGATCGAGATGAAGATATACCCGGGCGGCATCGTCGGCAACGAACCGGACATGATCCGCAAAATGCGGATCGGGCAGATGCAGGCCGCCATTTTCACCGGTATGGGCATGAGCTATATTTCGCCGGACGTTTTTTCATTAAGCCTTCCCTTCCTGGTGCGGAACGACAGCGAGCTTGATTATATCATGAAAAAATCGACCCCGCATTTAGACAAGCTTATCGCGAATAAAGGATTTACCGTGGTGGTCTGGTCCAAGGCGGGGTGGATCAATTTCTTCTCCACGAAGCCGGTCGTATATCCCCGCGACCTGAAGCCCCTCAAGCTCTCCGTCGCCGAGGGAGACGCGGAGCTTCTCCAGGCCTGGCGGGTCATGGGATACAACGCGATTCCTCTGGCCACCAACGACCTCATGACGTCCCTCCAGAACGGAATGATTGAGGCATTTTACTCGCCGCCGCTGGTGGCGGCGTCCTTCCAGTGGTTCGGCATTGCCAAGCATATGTGCAGTGTCAAGATAGCTCCGCTTATCGGCGGCATCGTGATCAACAAGAAGACCTGGGAAGAGATACCGGCCGACATAAGGCCGAAGCTCGTCAAATCAGCAAAACAGATTGTGGACGAACTTTATACTGAGACCAACGCCCTGGAGAAAAACGCCATTAACGTTATGCTCAAAAACGGATTGAAAATACACGAGGTCCCGGAAGATGGGGTTTTGTTGTGGCAGAAGGAGGCGGTAAAAGGATATGACGCCTATGTCGGCAAAACCTTTTCCAAGGAACTGCTCGAAAGACTGCAGGGCTATTTAAAAGAGTACCGTAACAGATAATGATACTAAAAAAGATCAGTTCACTTCTCCATAGGGTTGAAAACTACATCGCCTATGCGTCGCTTATTTTCCTTGCCGTGATCCCGGTCATCGAGGTTATCGCGCGGAAACTGCTAAAGACAGGCATCCCGAATTCCAGCGACTACCTGCAGCACCTCGTCCTCTGGCTGACCTTCATCGGCGGCATGATCACGTCGCGGGAGCGCAAGCACCTCTCCCTCGCGGCCGGGGTTGCCGCCATAAAGGAACCCGTCAGGAACTGGATTTACGCGGTGACCGGGGTCGTCTCCACCGCCATCTGCGCCGCTTTTGCCTGGTCTTCCCTGTCGATGATCATAATCGGGTTCGATCCAACTAAACAGATCGGCCTTTTCCCCATACGACTGGTCACTGCCATCATGCCGGTCGGATACGCCGTCATGTGCGTTCGTTTTGTTACGACCGCTCCAACGCACCGCGCCGGCAAGATCATCGCCTCAATGGGAATCCTTATCGGAACATTTTTTTCTTTTCCCCAGATAAGCAACATCATCACGTTTTATCTCCCGGACGCAGCTGCCGTAACCGAAATGATCGCGCAAACGTCCCATTCCCTGGTAACAGTCCTGGCGCTCCCGATAATCATACTGCTGATCGTATCGGCCTTTTTCGACACACCGATCTTCATCGTTCTGGGGGGACTGGCATACCTCCTCTTCACCCGCTCCGGCGGCCAGCTTGAGGTTATCCCTAACGAGGCTTACACCATGCTCATCAGCAGCCCCCTGCCGGCAATACCCCTCTTCGCCTTTGCGGGTCTGATCCTTTCCGAAAGCAAGGCGGGGGAGCGCCTCATCGAGCTCTTCAGGACCCTTATCGGCTGGCTCCCCGGCGGCATGGCAATCGTGGTCGTCCTTGTGTGCGCCTTTTTTACCACCTTCACCGGCGCCTCAGGGGTAACCATCCTCGCCCTTGGAGGTTTGCTGTTCGTTATTCTCACGAAGAGCGGCGGGTACAAGGAAAACTTCACCACGGGGCTCCTCACCTCATCGGGAAGCATCGGACTCCTCTTTCCGCCGAGCCTGCCGGTGATCCTTTACGGCGTGGTGGCGCAGATAAGCATAAAGCAGATGTACGCCGGCGGCATTATCCCGGGGATATTCATGATCACCGCTCTGTCGGTCATGGGGATCGTCGCGGCGGTACGCGGCAGGATACCGCGGGTTCCCTTTCACGGGAAGGAGGCCCTCACCGCAATCCGGAAATCGATATGGGAGCTCCTGCTGCCGTTCATTATCTTTGCCGGATTCTTTTCCGGCCTGACCACGCTGGTGGAGATCGGCGCCTTCACGGTACTCTACTCCCTTTTCATAACCATGGTCGCCCACCGTGACGTGCGCGTCCGTGACCTCCCCGGGGTCATGCTCAAGTGCCTGCCTATAATAGGCGGCATCCTGGTCATCCTCGCCCTGGCCAAAGGTCTTTCATATTACATCGTCGACGCGGAAATACCGCAGACCCTGGCGACATGGATTGAGACACATATTCATTCGAAGATCCTCTTCCTGGTCCTCCTCAATATCGCTTTGCTCATAACCGGCTGTTTCCTTGATATATACTCGGCAATCCTGGTGGTGGTGCCCCTCATCATCCCCCTGGGGGCATTATTCAACATCCATCCGGTACACCTGGGCATCATCTTCCTGGCAAACCTGGAACTGGGATACCTGACGCCGCCGGTGGGACTCAACCTCTACCTGTCATCATATCTGTTCAACAAGCCGCTGGTCAGCATCTACCGGTACGTGGTCCCCTTCCTCCTGCTCCTCCTGGTGACGGTTATTGTCATCACCTACGTCCCCTGGATGTCGACGGCCTTCATCGGTCTGGTGGGAGAATAGATGCTTTTCTCCCGGCGGGCGGACCCCGCCGGGAGTGTTGAAAATCTAGATCTGCTTTTTAGATTCCCCGGCGGTGCCCTTCACCCGGATATTCCAGCAGGTGTGAATCCGTGGATTCCTCTCGAAATCCCGGGGTATTGTTTTCTGCGTTATATCTTCGACCATAAGCCCGACAAGTGCTCCGGTTTCCATCCTGAACTTTGTCCTGTTGGTGCTGAAGATGAGGGTGCCTCCCGGCGCGAGGAGCTTTACCGTGTCATTGATAAGGCCTGCATGGTCCCTCTGGACGTCAAAGGTTCCTCGCATCCGCTTGGAATTGGAAAAAGTCGGCGGATCGAGAAAAATAAGATCAAACCGATCGCCACAGTTGCTCATCCAATCGCGGCAGTCGGCCTGTTCCAGTCGGTGTTTCACTCCCCGTATGCCGTTCAGGTCCAGGTTCTTCCTGGCCCAGTCAAGATATGTCGCCGAAAGGTCCACCGATACCGTTGACCGAGCTCCGCCCAGGGCGGCATAAACCGTGGCCGCCCCGGTATAGCAGAATAGGTTCAGGAAGCGCTTCCCCCCGGCCATGGAACCGATCATCGCCCGGGTGAGTCGGTGGTCAAGGAACAGGCCCGTGTCCAGGTAATCCGTAAGATTGACCAGGAGCCGGCAGGGGCCTTCAGCCACCTCGATATACCTGCCCTTCCCGTCCTGTTTCTCGTACTGGTTCTTCCCCTTCTGACGGCGCCGTATTTTCAGGATAATTTTTTTCTCGTCAACATCGAGAACGTGGGGCAGAACCGTGATGACATCTTTTAAACGCGTTTCGGCCTTCACCGCGTCCACCGAAGCCGGTGCCGCGTATTCCTGCACGTGCACCCACTCCCCGTACCGATCGACGGCCACGGCGTACTCGGGCAGGTCCGCGTCATAGAGGCGGTAGCAGGTGATTCCCTCCCGGTCGGCCCATTTCCCGATGGTGCGCAGGTTCTTGCGGATACGGTTCATGAAGGCTTCTGAACCGCGCTCCAGGGCCCGCTCAAGCTTTATCCGGGATTTGCGCGAATCAAGGGCCTCGCGGTCGACAAAGCGGTCTGTCTCGATGCGGAACTGCAGCAGGCGGCATTCCAGAGGGCCGTTATAGAAGACGTTTGTTTTGTGGGCCCTCAAACCCATACGCTTGCCGAGCTCCGGCTCACCTGTAATAACCGCTGCCTGCCACCCTGGAAACCTGCTTTTAAGCGTGTCACCCAGTTCCTCATAAAGTGGTCCAAGCTCGCCGGGATCACCCATCCTCTTCCCATAGGGAGGATTTGTCAGGACGAGCCCGGGTGGCAGGTCAGGAGGAGGCCCGGCGCCGGCAAGGAGCCTTTTTTCAAACAAGACCAGTGATTCCATATGAGCCCGTTTCGCGTTAAATCGTGCCATTTTCACGGTTTCCCGGTCGCTGTCAAAACCGATACACCGCGGCGCCCGGGCTAGTCCCTGCTCCATCCGGACAGCCGCCTCGCCGAGCAGCTCTTTCCACACCGTGTCATCGTATCCGAGCCATCCTCTGAAACCCCAGCGCTGCCGGCGCAGTCCCGGAGCGGCATCGGCAGCGATAAGGGCCGCCTCGATCACCAGGGTGCCTGACCCGCACATCGGATCGATAAAGGTGCCGCCGGAGCCGGCAATGGCGGGCCATCCCGCCTTGAGAAGCAGTGCCGCCGCAAGATTTTCCCTGAGGGGCGCCGCCCCGGATTCCAGGCGGTACCCCCGGGCGTGGAGCCCGCTGCCGGAAAGGTCGATGCGCACCTCGAGACCGTTTCGTGATAGGTGGCAGTTAACAAGAAAATCAGGTTCCTTCGCATTTATGGAGGGGCGCGCTCCACGCAATTCCCGGAGTCGGTCAACCACCGCGTCTTTCACCAGCTGGGCCCCGTACATGGTGTTATCTATACCGGCGCCGGTCCCGCTGAAATCCACGGCGATGGTGGCGCCCTGCGCCACCTGTTCCTCCCACGGTACCGAGCGCGCAATGTCATACACGTCGCCGCTTTTCTCCACCTTACTTTCCGCAAGGACGAGGAATATTCTGCTGGCGGTGCGCGACCAGAGGCATGACCGCAGTGCATCCTTCAGGGATCCGGAATAATGGACCCCGCCGGCGGTGATTTTTGTCGAAGCGACACCCAGGCCTTTCAGCTCTTCTTCGAGAATAGGTTCGACTCCCCGGGGTGCCGAGGCAAAAAGTTTGAAATGATGCAATTCCTTCACTCGATGAGGTTGTTGGATATAACGTAATGGGTAAGTTCTGCGTTGTTCTTCATGTTCATTTTTTCAAGGATGCGCTGGCGATAGGTGCTTATGGTTTTCACGCTGAGAAAAAGCTCCTTTGCGATCTCAGTTATGGTCTTGCCCGACGATATCATGCACATGACCTGGAACTCGCGGTCGGTGAGGTACTCGTGGGGAGGCTTGCTCCGGGAATCGGCGATGCTGTCGGCCAGCTTTTCCGCCAGGGAGGCGCTAATGTACTTTCCCCCGCTGCAGATCCGGCGTATCGCCTCGATGAGCTTGTCCGGCGCCGTCTCCTTGGTGACGTACCCCGACGCGCCGGCCTTGATCGTTCGCACCGCGTACTGCTCCTCCGAGTGCATGGAAAGGACCAGCACGGGGAGGGATGGATGCTCCATCTTAAGCTGTTTCAGTATTTCCAGCCCGCTCCGCCCCGGCATCTTCATGTCGAGGAGGACCAGGTCGAATTTCTGTTTCCGGAGCTTTTCAAGGAGTTCCTGCCCATCGCTGGCCTCTCCCTCGACGGATAGTTCCGGGTCGTCCGCGATGATCTGCTTGAGGCCGGCGCGAACGATCTCATGGTCATCGGCTATTATTATTCTTTTCATGAGTCCCCTCCGAGCGGGATATGGGCCGTCACGACCGTGCCCCTGCCGGACGATCCATCAATGGCAATGGTGCCGCCGCATGACAACGCCCGTTCCCTGATCCCGATGAGCCCGAGGGAGCGGACATTGTTTATTTCTTCACTGGTGATTCCCCTTCCGTTGTCGCGGATGGTCAGCGTGAGTGAGTCTCCGTCCATTAGCAGGTCGACGTCCACCGCCGTAGCATTAGCATGGCGGATGATATTTGTCAATGATTCCTGGACTATCCGGTAAATATTAATGGCCTTCTTTTCATTCAAATCCGGCTCATCGGCATCACAGGATACGCGGCAGGCGATACCGCTCCGCTTCTCGAAATCCCCGGCGTACCATTCGATGGCGGCGAAGAGGCCGATGTCGTCCAGAAGGTCCGGCCGCAGTTCCGCGGAGATTCTCCTGACGGTGTTGATGGTCGAATCGATCATCGCCCCCATGGCTTCGGCGCGGGCCACCAAGTCGCCCTGCCCGTCCAGCCTGTTCTTGATCCATGACAGGTCAAGTTTCATCGCCGTGAGGGACTGCCCCAGAGCGTCATGGATCTCCCTCGCGATGGCGGTCCGTTCCTCCTCCCGCATGGTTTGCAGGTGCGTGGACAGGCTCCGAAGTTCCTCCCGGGAGCCGGCGAGGTCCTCGAAGGTCGTTTTGCGCTCGATAACAATGCCGAGGCGCTCGGCAACTGCATCCACGAGGTCACGATCCTCCTTTGTAAAGAGAACCTCGTTGTCGGAGGATGTCCTGCCGGCATTGAACAGTTCAATCGATCCCGCATCCTCACCGAAGACCCTGACCGGGGCAGCGAGAAACGCATCACCCTTGACGAATTTCTGTGACCCGAATTCATGGCCGCCGTACCGTATGCGTACCGATACATGTCCCGGGTTCTGGAAGGCCGCCGGCACTATATCCGCGGTCTGACGGAAGATGTCGTCAAGGGGCGTACTGATGTTGCCTGATATGGTGGCCAGGCGGTACAGGCAGTTAAGCTCCTTTACCCTCTTTATCTTTTCGTGGAACAGGGCGTCGCGCACCCGTTCCAGGCGCTTCTGCATGGTCACGTCACGGATGATACCCTGGCAGCGATAATCATCACCTGCGCCGGTCACGATCCTGATTAGAGTAAGCAGGCATTCCGTCTCAGGACCGCCGTTTTTCCTCATGAGGATAGTCCGGTTTTCCACGAATTCCCTCTCATGGATCTCGGCGAGGACCCGTTCCCCCTCCGAGCGATCGGCAAAGAGCTCCTGTATATTCATACCCCGCAACCGGTCCATGTCATACCCGGCCAGGTCCTTCATTGCGGGATTGACGTCTGTGATGACTCCCTTCGTGTCTGAAATAAATATGGCGTCACGGGACTGTTCGAAGAGGGCACGGTACTTTGCTTCACTTTCCCTGAGACGTCGATCGATCCAGTTTCTGTGCAGCGATGTTTCTATTGTGGTATAGAGTTCCCGCTCGTTATAGGGCTTGACGATATAGCCGTACGGCTCCGTTATTTTCGCGCGGTTGAGGGACGAATCGTCAGACATGGCCGTAATGAAGATTACCGGCGCGTCGCATATTTTGCGGAGCTCCCAGGCGGTTTCAATACCGTCCATGGCACCCTTAAGCTTGATGTCCATGATTATGAGGTCGGGCCGCAGTTGCCGGACCTTTTCCAGGCACTCCTCCCCGGACACGGCATCTCCCGCGATCACATACCCAAGCCGCTCCAGTATGGCGGCCAGGGCCAACGCCTCGATGGATTCATCCTCAACGATGAAGATTTTCATCTGCTCCATAGTTAATCCATACCAGCAAATCCGGAATTGGTCAATGAAAAAATGTGACAAGGCAGGTCACCATACTAATGATGATTTTGCTTCGAGCACGGACATGCCATATGGATTGCATCTGTTTTTCCGACAGCGATTGCAACATGTTTTTCATTCTGAAAAAGCGTCAGAAAAAAGAGCCGAAGGGCCGAGGACTGTCCGAGTTTACAGCTTCTTTGTCCGAGTTCCGCAGGCCTGGAGGCTTTTTTCTGACGCGGCGATGTTTAGAATTATTGTAGTCGAAGCGGACGAGCGGGACAGCCCCGCGTTACGTTATCGATTAAATGTTTTTAGAATGGTATTTTAAAAAAGAAAACATTTTTCTGGATTTGAGGTAATCCATATCGTACATCCGGTCAAAGGCCTCACGCTCAAAAATGATATTGCGGTACGCCTCCTGCCAGGAGAGGCCCCGCAGGCGTCCCGCCACAAAGGAAGCCGCGTACCAGAGGGCAAACACCACCAGGAGCAGTTCAGCCTGCTGCCGGATATGAATTTTTTCATGATTGATGGTAATAACGGCCTCGGTGGTGCCCCTGATCTCCTTGCGAAGGATGATGAAAGGAAACAGTGTAAGGCCGGTGATGCCGGGGAACCAGGGCACCAGGATCCGGATCAGGCGCGTGCTGAAAACAACAATCATTTCTGTTCCGGGTTCACCTTCGGGAACGACTCGCCATTGGCGGGACATCCCGCAACTATAAGGAGTCGCAGACGGTCCAGGGACCTGCATTCGTTCCTGCGGCATTTTCCGTCATCATCGACAAAGGGATAATTCTTCTTGTAGCTGTCGAGGGACTGGTAGAGTTCGATCCGCCTTTTGCGGTATTCGTTCATCTCCCTCTTTTTCTTGGCCCGGGCCTGGGTGCTCAGGTTGTGCCATTTCGCAGTTGAAGGCTTCAGCTCGTCATTTTCCGCCAGGCATTTCTCTGACAGTTTTTCAATTTTCGATACGCTCCACTTGCCTCCCATTGTTGCGCAGGCGGCCATTAAAACCAGGGTTATGATGGCGGATAGGACTACTTTTTTCATTTTAGATTCCTCTCATTGTCGGCAATCATGCAGTCTTCCCCCATCCCTCTTCTATATATCATTATAATTAGACTATCTGTACGACTTTTCAGTCAATCTTTTTTTACCCGCGGCGAAGTCAACGCCCGTCATGGCCGCGGTGATCTCCCAGAGCCGTGCGCTGAACGCCGTGCCGCCGGGAGTTTTCGGTTCCTGTCTCTTCATGAAACGCCAGTACATGCCGCTCTGTCCCTCGACATCGGGTGAGGACGCAAGATACAGGGCAGTGCGGGCTGCCCTGCCCGGTTTCGGGAACGTAAACTGTATGATGACGTCCGCCGTCCGCGCCAGGAGGCCCGGCTTTTTCGCTATGCCCGATGCGATCGGTCCCGGGTCCACTGCGTTCACGGTAACGCCGCTCCCCTCCAGGCGGCGGGCAAGCTCAAGGGTAAAATGGACAATGGCCAGTTTTGACCTGCCGTAGGCACCCATGAGGCCGTACGGCTTTCCCTTCCCTTCCACATCGTCAAGGTCGAGACTGGCAATCCTGTGGGTGTCTGATGACACGTTCACGATCCGGGCCGGCGCGCTCTCGATGATGCAGTCAAGAAGAAGGTTCGTCAGGGCGAACATGGCCAGGTAGTTGACCGCGAAGGTCTCTTCATAACCGTCGGCTGACTCGCGATACTTCTGGTTTACCAGGCCCGCGTTGTTAACCAGGAGATGGAGAGGCAGTCCCCATGATAAAAATTCGGCGGCAGCGCGCCGAATATCCGAAAGCGATGAGAGGTCGCACAGGAGCACCTTCGGTGCCTTCCCTGTTTCGGCCTCGATCTCGCTTTTGACGCGGCCGCATTTTTCGCTGTTCCGTCCCAGCAGGATGATATCCCCTCCCATGCGGGCCAGGGCTTTCGCCACAGCCTCGCCGTGGCCGTTGGTCGCGCCGGTGACGAGGCAGGTTTTTCCGTGAAGTTCAGCGTTGTTATGCATTGGACTGTTCCTCCGGTATATTGAACCGCTTCCGGTACGCCTCGAAGGACCGGGCGATTTCATTTTTCGAGAGGCCGAAATCCTCGAGATGGTACGAGTGACGGCCATGCTTGTTCTGGGGGTTTTCCCTGGACCAGAGCTCTATCCTCTTAGCGTTTTCGCCGGTAAAGGGGATCCCGAGAAAACCGTATACCCGGCGCACGACGCTGACAGGGTCCTTCATCAGGTCCGCGTAATGAATGTCGATAAAGTTGCCGCTGCCGGCCCTGTCGCGGATATCCATGGCATGGGTCACCATTTTCAGGGCCTTCCTGCTCCAGTGACGGCCGATCTCCACAGGGTCCACCCGGTCGCTGAAAACGCCGTAGGCGTGGGAAACCATGCTGCAGAATGAAGCAACCACGCGTGACGGATCCCGGTGCGTGTGAATGATGCGCGCGTTGGGGAACACCGTGAATATCTCGTCGAAATGCTCCATGTGCTGCGGTGTTTTCAATATCCACCGGCCCCGGGGGTTCTGCCAGTAGAGGTACTGCAGTATTTTTTTATAATATCGGTATGCTTCAGTATGGTCCTGCTCCTCCAGCCAGCGGGAAAATGCCGGCACCCTCATGGTCGCTTCAGGCACGGTGCTCCAGAAATCGAAGTCGAAGAGCAGACAGTCCTCTTCCGTTCCGCGGGCTTCAACCGGATGGATGGCGAAAAAATCCGGGGCCATGTACTTGAGGGCACGCTGCGCAATCAGCGCCATCTTGAGCCTGGGATCATCCGGCCCGCCGCCCTTTCCCTGCGGGAGGGCGGGACTGATAGCCTCCCACGAGGCGAGAAACCGGAAATTGTCCGTGTCTGCGGCGATCATCCGATGCATCATGGTCGTGCCGGTGCGCTGGAGCCCCACCACGATGACCGGGTCCTCCATGGGTATCTCCAGTATCTCAGGGTGTTTCTTCAGGTCTTCTTCAATTTTCAGCCGGTTGACCAGGAACCTCACCAGGTTCTGGCGTACCATGAACCTCCCGAAGGGATGGAGTCCCGCTTCCGTTTCGATGGCGCCGGTGAGGAGCTTCATGCGGCCACGGAACGAGGGATTGCCGAAATCGGCGAGGCGTGTTTTGCGCATGGCTGTTTTTATCAGCGATTCCTCTTCAAGGCTGGACCCCCGGTACCCGATTCTGCCGAGGGCCCGCCCGACACTGTTAATAAAGGCGAGGAGGCGGGGACGATAGGGCCTGGTATAGCTCTTTGATGTTATTCTGCCGGGGGCGTTCATTTCAGGCCTCCCACGTCAGCCAGCTTCACCACTCTCGTCCGGGGCTGGGGGTATTCATCGGCCCGCACCCACCGGAGCAGCATGGTGCCCTGGGTGTGGCCCACGGTATCGACCCAGTTGTCAACTCCCGGATCGCTGTGGGCCACCACGATCCTTACCGAGCCGTCAGGGCGGTACCGCGCTGAATGCTGGTTGATCCATACCCGGTAAAAGCGGTAATCGAGGGACTCCATCCAGTGGTTGTCAAGCTGGAAGTTCCATGCCTCGCACTTCGGCGGTTTAACGTCAATGACAAAGGCTTCGTCTTCGGCGAGCTTCCAGTAGCTGTGATAATAGCAGATGTTCGGGTCCCCCATGGCGGCAAGGGACACAGAAGGGTCAAACTGGGGAAGCTGATTCGTGTGCTTCATGAACCCCTCGGCCCAGCTGGTGAACATGGTGGCAGCCCCCAGGACGATCTTGCTTGCCATGGTAAGGCCCTGTTCGATTTTTTCCGGCGTCACCGGGGTCGGCATGCCGTCGCCGCCGATCCGCTCGATGGCAAGTCGCGCAATTTCCTCGTTTTTGCGGTCGGCGAACGTCTGCCGCACGATCAGCGACGAAGTCTCCTTCGTCATGGGGAGCCAGTTCCCCGGCTTTTTGTCAACACTCAGGATCACCTCGAAGGTGCCGTCTTTATTTATTGCGAGATTTCTCCCGTCAAGATAACCCGTCTCGCCGGTGCCGCCGCCGATGCCGTAGTTCCCCTTGTAGGTGCCGAAGCCCAGGTAGTTGATGGTGCCCCTGGTGCCATGGAGACGGTACTCATATTCACCGCTGATGGTGGCGTACTGGTAATAGTTATCGGGATTGTCCGCGCCCATCTTGGCCGTCTCATGGACCGGCCTGAACAGGACCGGGGCGCGGGGATCGGAGTTTTCAACAAAGGCCTCCACGATAGCCCGGGTTATCCTGCTGAGATAGCGGAATCCCTCCGCCCTTGTGAGAGGATCCGACGGAGAAGTGTCTTTAATGATGTTATCACCGGCCTTTTTCAGAGTGTCGCAGAATTCAGACCACGTGGCGCCGCTCATCAGGCGGCTAATGGAATCGTCAGACATGATAATACTCCTTGATTATATCTCCGGCACTGAGGAAATAAAGCTCAATAATCCGGAAACTTTATGTATATAGCGTTATTTGCCTGAATATCGATTATTAGCGCAATAATTTTTTATAATAAACTCATAGCATAAGCACATATCTTGCCTGGATATGCGGGTTGGCAAAAAATCAGCTGCTACTCCCATGATGTAGAAAATTTTATTATGATTTTTTTTTAAAAAACCGCAAAAAAATTTGACGATCGCGAATTTGTGCTATATATTCATAAGGTTTAACTAAATATGGGGTATTTAAAAAAGACTGGCCCCATGTGGGTCATGAGGCCAGTACCGGGGTTTCCCCCGGGATTGACATTAACATTATGTAACATCAGAAGAAATTTAATACTAAACTCAATAAATGTCAATTCAAACCCCCAAAAATTTCTCGTTAATATGGAGGTTTTGATATGAAAAGAGGGAAAGTAGCTAACAAGGCCAGCAAGATTGAACAGGAGATAGTCCGGAAAGAACGGCTGGCACGGGACGCCAAGAACAAGGGGATGCATGCCGTATACAGCAATTATGTCATGGACATCTCGGTACTCAAGGCTGAACTCCAGAAATTGTCGACCGGCCCGCTCAGTGCGAGCTAGGATGCATCAATCGGCGGTACTGAGGGCCGGGCACTTGTCCGGCCCTTTTCATTGATCGGTACTTCTCCGAAATCGTGAGTATTGTAATACAGACGCACCCGCGGCAATCAGACCTCACATAGATTTCTTAACAGCGTCCGCTATGGCGGGAAGGGCTTCCCCAGTTTTCATGGGAATGTACACATCGGTAATATCGGTAAAGGCGTTTTCATTGGGGTTGATGACTATTATATCCGCCCCGTTCCTCTTTGCATTAAAGGGGAGCTCCGCGGCCGGGTATACCACCCCCGACGTTCCCAGCACCAGCATTGTTTCGCAATAATGGGCGGCGTTAAAGGCGTGGGGAAGTTCCTGCACAGCCTCACCGAACATGACCACATCGGGCCGCACGATGGAATGACACCGATCGCAGTGGGGCGCCAGGTCCAGCAATGCCGGCAGTGTAAATTTTTTGATAGCACCCAGCTTTGCCTTCAATCCCGAGACGAAGGGCTTCCGGTCAACATTGAACTTGCCATGGCATGAAATGCAGGTCATACGGAACAGGTTCCCGTGGATCTCGATGACCGCGGAACTGCCGGCTTCCTGTTGAAGATTATCAATGTTCTGGGTAATGATCCTTTTCAGTATCCCCATCTTTTCAAGCTCGGCCAGGGCCCGGTGACCGGGGTTGAATTCAGCCTTCTCAAATACATCGAGGAGTTCCATGAACACCGGAAGGATTTTGCCCGGGTTCTTGTTGAGAACAGATATCATACCTTCCGGGGTTCCAACCTCCATCGGGTTGATGCGATCCCAGATCCCGCCCGGATCCCGGAACGTGGCGATGCCGCTCTCTTCCGATACGCCCGATCCGCAGAAGGCCGCGGCATTTTTCGTTTTCAGCAGCAGTTCTGCGGCGCGGGATATCTCATCCTGGTACTGGTTCATGGGAGGTTCTGCCGGTCTCTTTAATACAGTGTCGTTGCATGTACCTGTCAATTATTACTATATCAGAGGCCGGTATCAGTATGTCAAATAATTATTTCTTCACTTTCCGGTGGGAGGCGTGAGCCCGGATTCTCGCCACAAGTTCGGCCAGGATGGCCGTAGGTACCGATCAGGCCCGTTTCCGGTCATCGTAAATATTGTATTTATCCGACCGCTTCCTGTCCAGGGCTTTGAGGACGCGCTTCCTCATGCGCACGCTTTTCGGCGTGATTTCGAGGAGCTCGTCATCATCGATGTACGCTATCGATTGCTCAAGGGAAAAGAGACGCGGCGGCGTGATGCGGATGGCCTCGTCGGAGCCCGAAGCGCGCATGTTGGTGAGCTTTTTCGTCTTGCACGGATTTACTTCCATGTCACTTTCCCTGCTGTTCTCTCCGATGATCATTCCCTCGTAAACGGGAATACCGGCACCGACGAACAGGGTACCCCGCTCCTGAAGGTTGTCAAGGGCATAGGCGTTGGTTATGCCGTTCTCCATGGCTACAAGCACCCCGCGGTTCCGGGACGGTATCAAGCCCTTGAAGGGGGCGTAGCCGTCGAAGAGATGATTGAGGATGCCGGTGCCGCGGGTATCGGTCAGGAATTCGCCGCGGAAGCCGATGAGACCCCGTGAAGGAACTTTCAGCTCCAGGCGCGTGTACCCGTCGATCCCCTGGTTCATACTGACGAGTTCGCCGCGCCGTTTGCCCAGCTTCTCGATCACCACGCCGGAAAACTCGTCGGCTACGTCTATAAGGGCCATCTCCATCGGCTCGTGGATATCGCCGTCTATTTCCTTATAAATAACCTGGGGTCGCGAAACCTGAAATTCATATCCTTCCCGGCGCATGTTCTCAATGAGTATGGAGAGCTGGAGTTCGCCGCGGCCTTTCACGGTGAAAGAGTCCTTGTTTTCCGAGCGTTCTATGACCAGGCTGACGTTTGTCTCAAGCTCCTTTTCAAGACGTTCCCAGATATGCCGCGAGGTGACGAATTTCCCTTCCCTGCCGAGAAAGGGTGAATCGTTAACCTGAAAGGTGATGGCGATGGTGGGCTCGTCTATCTTTATCGATGGGAGCGCCTTCGGATTGTCCCCGCCGGCGATGGTGTCACCGAGGTCTATTTTTTCAAACCCGGCTATGGCAACAACGTCGCCCGCGCTGGCTTCCTGTATTTCCGACTTTTTGAGGCCCCTGAACTCGAAGAGTTTCGTGATCTTACCTTTTATCGGGTCGCCTCCCTTCTGTTTAATGAGGGTGACCTCATCCCCGGTCCTGATAACGCCATTGTGGATCTTGCCGGTACCGATCTTGCCGATGTAATTGTCATATTCCACCGCCGAGATGAGGAACTGCGAATCGAGAGAAGCGTCTCCGCCGGGGGCCTGCACATGCTTTATAATGGTTTCGAAAAGGGGCACCATGTTGTCATGCTCGTCATAAAGCGAGTAATGCGAATCGCCGTTCTTAGCCGAGGCGAAAATTACCGGGAAATCAAGCTGCTCGTCCATGGCGTTGAGTTCGATGAACAGGTCAAAGACCATGTCAACGACCTGTTCCGGTCGGCAGTTGGGCCTGTCGATCTTGTTCACCACGACGATGGGGCGGTGTCCCGCCTCCAGCGATTTTTTCAGCACGTACTTGGTCTGGGGCATTGTCCCTTCAAAGGCATCAACGACCAGAAGCACCGAATCGACCATGTCGAGGACCCGCTGGACCTCGCCGCCGAAATCAGCGTGTCCCGGGGTATCGACGATATTTATCTTGTAATCCTTGTAAAAAAAAGAGGCGTTTTTGGAGAATATGGTTATGCCCCGCTCTTTCTCGAGGTCATTGGAATCCATGACCCGCTCCTCGACCCTTTCGTTGGTCCGGAAGGTTCCTGACTGTTTGAGCATTTCGTCAACCAGCGTCGTCTTCCCATGGTCGACGTGGGCTATGATCGCAATATTACGTATTTTTTCCATCTAACATCCATCAGCAGTAATTTATATAATCCCGCTGCCTACGGCGGCGAAATTATCCCATATAACCGGTTAGGGCTTTTTATAAGCAGGGGGTTTGATGGCAAGCCTTTTTTTAATAAATAATTCGTCAGACCTGCAGCAACATCAAGTCAAATTATCTTATCGCACAGGCGTGAAATGCAGCAGGCATCGCACCGGGGCTTCTTTTTGCAGAAATCCTTACCATGGGCCACGATAAGGGCATGATATTCATTATACTCCTGGAGGTTTCCCTTGAACCGCTCTTGAATGAGGTCCTGGATCTCATGGTAGGTCTCTTTGCCGGCCAGTATGCCAAGACGGGTGAATATCCTCCTGGTATAGGCATCCACAACGAATATTTTGACATTCAGCGCATAGAGGAGGATTGAATCTGCAGTTTCCGGCCCTATACCGTTCACAGAAAGCAGTTCTTTTCTGAGACATGACGGCTCAATGCGGCTCATTTCCCGGAAATCATACTTATAGCGCCGGTAAAGGGCCATGAAGTTCTTAATCTTCTTCGCCTTCTGGTTGTAATAACCGGTGGGACGTATTATACCCGCAAGGGTTTGAAGCCTCACGCGCTGCAGCGACAAAGGGTCCAGGAGGCCCCGGCTCTTCAGCGCTGCCAGGGCAGTATCAACGTTTTTCCAGGCAATATTCTGGGTCAGTATGGCGCCGATTGATATCTCGAAAAAATCCTTTTCATTGCGCGGTGCACCGAGGTGATACTCACCCCGGTGAGTCGAAGGATTGACAATGGGCCACCACCCCTGGCGGCCGTGAAACGCGAGGAGCCGTTGATACACTGACCGGATGCGGTTCATCCTGTTAACGGATTCCCGGAAGCCCTGCAGCCCGGACTGTCATCATGTGACCGGAAGCCGCTTTGACTCGGACTGGTCCACAAGGATGATGCTGTCCTCCTTGTATTTCTTCAATAAAAAGTGAGAGACGGTGGATTGAACGCCCTGGATCGTTGCGAGTTTTTCCGATACGAAGAGAGCGACTTCCCGCAGGCTGTCGCCTTCCACCTGGACCAGCAGGTCATAGCCGCCGGACAGAAGATAGACGGACGTCACTTCGGGATACCGGTAAATGGACTCGGCCACGGAATCAAAACCGACCTTGCGCTCGGGTATGACCTTGACCTCGATAAGGGCCTTGACCTCATGGAGGCGTATCCTCTGCCAGTTGATGTTGGTATGATAGCCGAGGATGATCCTGTCGTTTTCAAATTTACGTATATACTTTTTCACGCTCTCTTCGGGTATGTTCACCTGTTTCGCGATGTCACGGAGATCTGCCTTGGCGTCTTTGCACAGTATATCGAGAATCTCTTCGCCGGCTTCATCAATCTTGTATGGTTTCATCGGTCCCGCTCCTTTCAGGTCTGTATAATTGATCTGCTGTTTCTTGAGATATAATCTTCAAGGGCTGACTCCCAGCTCCTGATATTGATGCCGGCGGCCCTGGTCAACTTCCCGTTATCAAGGACATTATACAACGGCCGCTCGCCGGGCGCAAGAAAATCCTCTTTTTCCACTCCAATAACGGAATATTTTTTATCGGTAACGCCATGACCTGCCAGCAGATCCAGGGCCCTGTTGATGAAATCAGCGGTCGTGACCGCCCCCTCCTGGCAGAAATGATATGTCCCCACGCATCCACGGCTGATTATTTCCAATATGGCCTTCGCGAGGTCAGCGGAATAGGCAGGCGTGATTACCTGGCCATTTATCACCTGCACTGCAGGATCATCCATCACTGCTGCAAGGCGCCTGCTGAATAACGGCATATCTTCGCCAAAAATGTCCGGACACCGCATGATTACATGGCGACAGCCGGTTTCGAGGATAAACCGTTCTCCCAGGAGTTTCGAATCGCCGTATACGGAGACCGGTTCCGCCTCATCCTCTTCCAGATATGGAGCCGGCCGTGAACCGTTGAAAACATATGACGTGCTCATCTGTATCAGCGTTATATCATTGTCACGGCAGAGACCGGACAGGTTTTCAAGGAAAAAGCCGTTTATGGCATAGGCGCTTTCACGATCATATTCGGCTCCATCGATATCATGGTATTCATGGCAGTTGAGCACTATCTTCGGCCTGTATTCATGGAACAGACGATTAATTTGTTCATTATACGGAACGGTATTGTCATCTATCGCAGCCATGGAAGACGAAGAATACTCCCGCAATACCGAATAAATTGACGGGCCCGGCGACAGGGGGTTATTAGAGGAAGTAAGGATAAGAATCATAGCGCATCAGGTTTCTATCGGCATAAAAAAAACAAATGGCGGTATTAACTGCCCGCCATACAATACCACTGGTCGATTGAAAAGGATAATCAACCGTTTTGTCAAACCTTAATTAAGCTGATATCAGGCCGGGGAACCAAATCCACCCCGGTCCGTGCCGGTATTGCCCGGCATGGGTAAGAACTAATCTTTCTTGGTATCTTTGGGTTCGTCTTTACTTTCATCTTTTTCGCCGGATATCGATTTTTTAAATTCCCGTATCCCGCTGCCAAGGTCCTTCGCGATTTTCGGCAGTTTGTTGGCACCGAATATTATCAGTACAATCAGGAGAATCAAAGCAAGTTCCCAGGGACCGACATTGGGTATTATGGCCAGATAAGGTTCGGTATTCATGGATAACCTCCGATAGAATTTAGGTCATTTAAATTCAACGAAGGCTTTTGTCAAATTAAATTCTGCCGGTTCAGACAAATGTTCAAAACGGTCATGCTACAAAGCGGGGCTGAACCGTATGATCTTGTCTTCGGGGTCTTCATAATATTTCACGTTATCGATGGGACTGTCGATGCGCTTGGTGCTCTTCCTGATGCTTATGATGGTGTTGGGGTACGCCTTGTTTTTGATTATGATGCAGGGGTCGCGGTCCATCTTGAGCTTGTCCTGGACTTCCTTGCTCTGCTCGACCAGGGCTTTCAATTCCTTGTTGTTATTGCTCAGTTCTTTAAGCATAATAAGGCAGTTTTTCTGCTTCACCGGCGGCAGTTTCGTTATGTATTCCTTGGGATTCTCAAAAACCGCGTCGCCGAAGCTTCCCTTGAGCTTCCTGATTGATTCGTCGACGGCCTGGCGCCATTTGGTTATTTCCTTGTGGATATCCGCCAGCTCTTTTTCTATAAAGAGGTTTCTCCCGACACTCAGCATTGTTTCAGTTTCATTGGGAGACCCTGAAACATTGACCATGATTTCATAGAGTGCCGTTGTTTTCCCTCCTATGATCTTACCCTGACGAGCCACGACGGTTATTTTTGAGTTTGAAAAAACTTCGCAGTTGATGATCGAATCCTCGACGATTATATCGCCCACGGACTCTACCTTCGCATTGAGAAGGTACTTGGCAGTCACCTTGCCGTTGGCCACAAGCTTCGCGTGCTCCTTGCCGACAACACCCATTTTAACGGTTATATCGCCCTGGGCATCTATGAAGGCGTCATCGACATTTTTCTCAATAATGATATCGCCGCGTGCTTTCACGGTAAATCCCGGCAGCACCGATCCCATGATGTGGACTGACCCGTCAAAATCGATATTACCGGTCTCGTAGTTGATATCCCCCTGAATATACACTATGGGAAGCACCGATATGGTCTTTCCATCAATGTCAACACAACCGTCTATTGTTGAAACGAAGATGTTTTCATTATCCTTGCTCGGCTCCATATTGGCGCCCTTGTTAAAACCCTCCGCTTTTTCAATATCCGCCGCAGCTTTGTCTCCGTATATATTATAGCCGTCCACGGGCTTCACTTTCGGAACCCTCTTCAGAATATCCTGGCCCTTTTTGACTTCCACGATAAAGCCGACTTCCTTGAAATCAATGCTTCCATCTGATTTAAGCTCCCCCGCTTTTTTCTGCAGGTTAATAAGAGGCAGATAGTATTCTTCATGACCGTTGACCGGTTCCTTTCCCTGGGCGATAAGGATCCGGGTGAATTTAGGCTGATTGACGTCAATGCCCTGCAGCTGCTCGACGATCTGCCCCTGGTCGACACGGGACAGGATGCGGTACTGGTGCATGATCTCTTCAATGTCGGCATAGGCCGGTACCCTGCCGAACTTGGTCGGATAAACATAATAAAATGCTTTCAGTTTGTCCTTGCTTATGGAAAGCGGCGAGATCAGCCTGATCTTCTTGCCGTCAAGAACTACAAAGCCGTATTCGGAGGCTTTATAGGCCCCGGCAGCCTCGTCATAGTATATCCCATGGTCGGCGCTTACAGTGAAAAAATCATTTATGACAGAGTAGTCATGTCCCGGATCAAGGCGCGTCGGAATCTGATCGTCGCTATCGACATCTATGATCCTGGCAACGATCTCAGCAGCAAAAACGAAATTTTTCGTTGAAGAAAGGACCAGCTTCTTCTCACCGGTCTCTGTGACAGTTTCGTTTAAAATCTTCTTGGCTGTAGTATCAAAATAAAATACGATTTTTTTCATGTATAACAGTACCGTAACGGGTCTACTGTTATCATTTTCGTAACAAAGTAAATAAAAATTAAGGAATAGATTTAATAATTTGGCTAAAATAGGAATTAAAGAATGCTAAAACCAGCACAGGACCAAGAAATGTGCGTTTTTAATGAAAAAAGCCTTCCCTGTGTATACCGGGGAAGGCTTTGTGGAATGCAGCAGGCACCAATTATGGTATTACAGCTTACCTTTCTGTATAAGCAATTCAGCTATCTGCACCGCGTTAAGGGCTGCTCCTTTCCGTATGTTATCGGATACAATCCACATGTTTATTCCGTTGGCCACAGACTCATCCTCGCGGATACGGCCGACAAACACATCATCCTTGCCGGCCGCATTGATGGCCAGCGGATACTCGCTCTTGGTCGGGTTATCCACCACGGTAACGCCGGGGGCCTTGCGCAACAGTTCGCGGACCTCGTGCTGGCTTAACTTCTTCTCGGTTTCAATGTTGACTGATTCCGAATGCCCGTAGAGGACCGGGACCCTGACCGTGGTCGCCGTGACCTTGATCGAATCATCACCCATGATCTTTTTCGTTTCATTGACCATTTTCATCTCTTCCTTGGTGTAGCCGTTCTCAAGAAATACGTCAATCTGCGGAAGAACATTGAAAGCAATCTGGTGCGGATAAACCTTCCGCTGGGATATCTCCTTGCCTGCAACGATATCCTTGGTCTGTATCAGGCACTCCTCGATCGCCTTCAGGCCGGTCCCTGAAACGGCCTGGTAGGTGCTGACAACGATCCGCTTAATCTTTGCGGCATCGTGTATCGGCTTGAGGGCCACCACCATCTGGATGGTGGAGCAGTTCGGGTTGGCGATTATGCCCTTGTTCCAGTCAACGTCGTGGGGGTTAACTTCAGGAACCACGAGGGGCACTTCCGGGTCCATCCGCCATGCGGAGCTGTTGTCGACCACGACGCAGCCCTCCTCGACCGCACGCTTGGCCACTTTTTTGCTGATATCGCCGCCGGCCGAAAAAAGGCCGATATCATATCCTTTAAAGCAGCCGTCAGCAACGGCTTCAGAGATTACCTTCCTGCCGCCAAAATCATATTCTTTGCCCACGGTGGTCAGGCCGAGAAACTTTATCTTATCAATGGGGAATTTACGCTCCAGCAGTATTTTTCTGAATTCAATACCCACTGCGCCGGTTGCGCCGAGTATAACGACATTGTACTTTTTCACGTTGGACCTCCAGGAAATGCGGGGACCTGATTTCTTTGCCCGGGAGCTTAAAACCGTTTCCCTCATGATTTTGGGTTATTTTAATTGGCGTGGCGGGTTGTCAACAATAAATAGTGGTACTAAACAACAATTCGGCGCTTTTTAACATCCGCCTGCTGCTTAAAAAGAATGGCGATATTGCCTATGATGGTTATGCATTCAGAGCCGGTTTGCGAGACGATTTCACCAACAAGATCCTTCTTTTCCTCCTTGAAATCGATGAATTTGATCTTTATCAGTTCATGGTCGTAGAGGGCCTTAACTACCGCCTCAATGAGAGAATCAGTAACGCCGTGTTTCCCGATCATGACAACAGGATCCAGGTGGTGGGCCTGGGATTTTAATGAGCGTTTTTGTCTGCCGGTGAGTGTATTCATGACCTTTTAATTAGTTTGCTATAGTAAAGATATCAGGTAAAATGGCAGGGTAATTATGACAACAATTTTTTAATCAGCTGACAATAAAGATGCCATGCCTGTGGCGATTGCTTCGATCAATACTATTCAAGGCCGTACGTTGTGTTTATCCAGATCAAAATTTAACATCACCAGGTCCGAATCCGGCAGTATCATCTGGGTCAGGTTGCCTCGTGTTAACGGGGCGGCAGGAACCACGCTGTCTGACGGGTTGGTCATGTTTTCCCATCCCTGGTAGTGATCACCCGAATCAATCCCGTTACCGTCAACATCATAGATAACCTCAAAATAAATAGGTGTCTGGCCTATATTCAAAGGCGGCACTATGATCTGCTTGAGTGATGATTCAACGGTTAGAAAGGGACCGGTCCAGTCAGCCTGGGTATAAAATATTGCATAAAGCTTATTGGCGCTGTCAACGGTTCCCGAATAATTCACGTTAATTACTATAAAAGGGTTCTTATCCTGGGCGGTGTCGCAGCTGAACACGAGCGGCAGCGATAATATTATTAACGCCATGAGAATTCTGCTCACTACGTTACGATTCATTCCCTATTCTCCTCTATCCGGTTGCAATCATCGGCCTGTCAGTAATACTGCCCCGCCTCCAGGGTAATGGTGATGAATTTCCATTCCAGCGGCATAAAGTCCAGCTTTGTCAGGACATCGGATGCAGAATGATCCGCGTTAACATAACCGGTGCAAAAATCCACGCCGGCATCCGGGACACCGTTGTTATTGGTATCCAGAAATGCCATGATATACGTCGAAAGGGTTCCGATAACCGGATTTACAAGCGTATCGCTGGTTGAACCATGCTGGAGCCAGGGGTTGGTCCAATTATTATTTGTATAATAAATAAGGTACACGGGACAGGTAGCGCTTGTCAGGGTCCCGGTATTATTCACAATAGTTACAAAAAGAGCCGGCGACTGATCGTCTAGATCGCCGGTCACGCTTGAACAGGAAAATAATAGAGAAATTAATACTATTATCGTAAATGCCTGAATCCTATACCATTTCATACAAGCTGCCTGAAAAATTATACCCTTGTTGCATTATCCTGTACCCAATATATCAAATTAACACGTATGCTCAATTTTGTCAATAAAAAGGAGCGCCAAAGGGGTCTCTGCCCTTTGTCCAGGGAATATATTGCATATCATGGTTTAAAAGCCGGGGGCTGCCCCAACAGGACCGCCTCAAAACAGAATTACCAGGGGTCTTTAATACTTTTATTTTAATAATATGCTTGAATACCATATGTACTGCATTGCATGATTACATTATAACAACTTCAACATGGATGATTATGAAACAAATGCTTAGTCTCTCAATTGCTATTATTGTATCCATGATATACTCTTCATCGGCCAATGATAAAAAACCTGCCTCGTGGGGCTATCTTCTCCATACTTCCTCCTTCACCGATAACTATCGGGAAAAGATTATACCGCTTTTCTCTGTCATTTGCATGACCGGATTCAAAATCACCGAATCAGGGGACGTTTTCATGGAGTCTGCCGGGATGACGGAAAAAATAAAATCCATGACTGGAAAATACCACGTTATAATGTACCCGCTTATTTCTTTCAGAACCGCGTCACAGGGTCACACAATCCTTAATTCCAGCATCCTCCGTGAAAAATCAGCACGGAGCATTGCCGCCTTTGCGCGTTCCATGGACTTTATGGGGATCCACCTTGATCTGGAATACCTGCCGCCGGATGACGCCGTGAAGCTGGGTGAGTTCCTTACGGCGCTGCGGAAGGCCTTTCCGGGAAAGATATCAATGGCCGTGTTTCCTCCCTCGGGATTTCCTGAAAAATGGAGCCGATTCCATGACCTGGAGACGATATCATCCCGCGTGGATGAAATCGTCCTCATGTGTTACGATTATCACGGCTCCCATACCGGGCCAGGCCCTGTTACTGATACAACGTGGGCCGAGACGAACATCCGGATCGCCCTGAAGTTCATCAAGCCTTCCCATCTATGGCTCGGTATACCGGCCTATGGATACCGGTGGTGTGAAGGCCGGGCCACTCCCCTTTCTGCCCGGCAGGCTGCCAGGCTCGGGGAGGAGCATGCGCCGGTACGCGATCACTCGGGAAACCTGCGGTTCTCCTATTCTGAAGCAGGCCGGGACTGCACGGTTTATTATTCCGACAGACAAACACGATTTTTGCTCACAAAGCTCGCCACGCAATACGGTCTTGCCGGAACCGCCCTCTGGCGTATCGGTTTTGAGGAGTAGCGTATAACTCTCTCAAAGACGCAGAGGCGTAGAGATCGCTGAAGGATCTTTGTTTAGTAACGTTTTAAGGTTTGTAGATGGGGTATTATTAATTCAAATGATAGATAGAAGACTATACTACTGTTGTATTATGATGCTGCAATAAAGCCAAACCTCTAAACCTCTGCGACTCAGCGCCTCTGCGAGAGACAATCCTTTTATATATCGTATTATCGGGAACTCCTCGTGGGACAGCTCTTGTCCACAAAATTGCCATTGAAGAGTTATTAGAAACCTATTAATTAATTTGTACTAACAAAATTTTCTGTATATATATAAAAATTAATTAATATATTAATGGAAAAACCGATATTATTAATGGGACATAAATAATCTTCTTGAGGGGAAACCATGGCACATAGAAAAACGAAAAAAAAGAATTTCCGACAAATGCTGGCGAAGTACCTGGATATCAAGGGATTGGATATTATAATAGTTCTCGAGGATGGGAAGGAAATTGAGCTTTATAAAAACAGATCGATTGAAGGCGACATGATCGTCACCTTCGATGTTAACAACGGGGAAAGGAAAATTCCTCTCAAAAAAGTAAAGCACGTGGACATGTATGCGGCGTAGTATCAAAAAAAGCCCCCTGAAAGCGCGTAATAGAAACCGCATTTTCATGGGGCTTTTCCATAAAGACTGCGATAAAACCGCCGTTCCTGAAAGGCCCCTACTTCCCGGCCCCGGCAGCGGCATTCTTAATAAGAGACAGATCGACAAAATCGAGCTTTAATTTCTTCAGGGTCCCCTTCTTCGGTATCCCATCCTTGTCCCATCCCCGCAACCTGTAATACCTGGGAAGCAATTTGTCCATCCGCACGACGGTCTTCTTGTTGTTCGGCAGCAGCGGAACGTCGGTAAACCTCTTCGCCAGCTTATCATGCTGCTTATTGATCCCCTCGCGGAGATTGAAGAGCTTCTCCATGTTGTAACCCCTGTCGCCGATACGGATCCAGGTGCCGAAATCCATTTTCATCCCCGTCGCTTCCTTGAGGGCCTTCGAGTGAGGCAGGAGGAAGGGCACATGTATTGGAAGGAGCCATGGCGGCAGCTTAATGGTAAGAGCTATAATCCCCCCGATGTTGCTCATGATGCCGTTGACGATCTTCGAAAGAAGCGGCTTGCCGGGCAGTTTGTACGCCGGTCCGGGATAAAAGGTCCATCCCGTAAAGAGGCAGTTCCCGCCTGCGCTTATAACGGCCATCAGGTTCTGGGTCAGTATGGTCCAGGGGTGTTTGCCGCGGTACTGGTGCTGGTTCATTGTAGCCGGACCCGTCACTTCCATGTACACCTCGTAGCCCGAGTCAAGGTGACAGGCGCCGCGCGAGGATGTGGCGTATCCCAGCGCCTGGGCCACCGTGCCCCGGGGCTCGTAAGCCGGGAACTCCAGGCCCTTCACATGGGGCGCAAAATCCTCGCCGCCGTATTTCTTTGATAGAAATCTGACTCCTTCGGCAAGATCGTTGCCAATGCCCTTGCGGTAGGCGATGTCCTTGATAGCTTTCGTCATCGACTCCTTGTTCCCGAACTCAATGCCGGTTTTCCAGAGTCCTTTTTCATTGAGCTCCGCCGCAAAGCCCAGGATCGTGCCGGTGCTTATGGTGTCCATGCCGAGAAGGTCAATATCATAGTTCCAGTCTATTATAGCCTTGAGATCATCTATGAGGAGGTTCGATCCCATGAGGGCAAGGATCTCGTATTCCGGGCCCTTGACATCATGGCCGTTGATGTTGACGACCCGTCCGCACCGGATAGGGCATGATATACAACCGAAGTTTTTTACCAGGTACTTTTCGGCAAGGTGCTCACCGCTGATATTATAGGCTTTGTCATAGGTTCCCACGGAAAAATTTTTCGTCGGAAGGGTATTCCGCACCGAAAGAGGGATGAGGGAAAAGGCGGTGCCCAGCTTGGGGGCTATATCGCCCGTGGCCGGATGGTTCTGGAGCATCTTGATCCACTTCTTAATGGTCTCCTTGAATTTCGCCGGGTCATGTATGGGGACGGTCTTGGTGCCCCGCGCTATCATACCTTTCAGGTTCTTGGATCCCATCACGGCGCCCATGCCGGTCCTGCCGTGGCACCGCTCCTGGGAGACCACCGCCGCGAACTTGACCAGGTTCTCTCCTGCCGGGCCGATGGCCATGGATCCGCTTTTTGTGTTCTTGCCCAGCATTGCCTTCTGGGACTCCTGCGTGTCCATGCCCCATATTTTGTCTGCCGGCTTTATTTCCACCTTGTCGTCTTCGACTTCAATATATACCGGTTTCCTTGCCTTGCCGCGTACCACCATGCCGTCCCAGCCGGCGCGTTTCAGGTTCATGCCGAAATTGCCGCCGCTGTTTGAATGGCCTATGGCCCCGGTCTGGGGGCTCTTGGCCGATATGTCATACCTGCTGGTGCAGGGACCTCCGGACCCGGTCAGGGGGGACGTCATAACCACCAGGACATTTTCCTCTGACAGGGGGTCTATCCCGGGCTTCAATTCGTCCCACAGTATCTTCGTGCTCAGATATCTCCCCCCCAGGAACAGCTCCCGATCGGTATCGCTCACAACGTACTCCCCGATTTTTCCCGTGGTCAGGTTGATATCGAGCATTTTCCCCATATATCCTTTATACTTGCTTGCCATTGTCAGTTCCTCCTGTATATTCTATAAAGATTCAATCCCAGCCCCATACGCAGCACGTGAAGGGCCGTATGCGTATGCGTCTATCCCGAATAAGCCTCCTGCGCCAGTTCCGGCCTGAGACCGAGGATAAGATCAAGATTCATTGTAACATCCATTATCAGCCGTGCCTCTTCATCAGTATATGTTTTCAGGCTGTATATGATCAGCTCTATGATATGGGATTCAATTTTCTGGACCAGGCTCCTGCCGCCGGCCGTAATCTGGACGAAGATGTTTCTCCGGTCCTTCACGTCACGGTTCTTTATGACCAGGGTTTTGCTTTCCAGCTGGTTGACCAGGCGCGTCGCCGAAAAAACAGGGACCCTGAGTTCCTCGGCTATATCGCTTACCCGGCATGGTGATTTTCTTCTCAGGAGTTTCAGGAGATACATTTGCTGATAATTAAGATCGAACTGCTCTATTTCAGCTCGCTCAAAAAGATATATGGTACGGAGGGCATGGAAGAGGAGATCCTCTATACTGGTATGAGATATATCCGCATGTGCCGTTTTCTTCATTTTTACACAGTGTAAAATTTATTCACAAAGTGCAACTATTTTTTATTGCAAAATGCAAATAATATTGGACGCCCATCCAAATCTTTATAATCCGCATAAAACAGACATGGTGTGATGTATCAGCCGGATCCTCCATGATCTCTGCGCCTCTGCGTTGACTGCTTTTAAAAGCTTAAACCGCGGTAAGGACCGGTTCCCAAAATGGATCACGGGTCCACATAATAAATGAATAATGAATGAAAAAGAATTCTTTACAAAAATATCATTCTGGGCGAAGTTGAATAAACGCAACACAGGTACCGGTGACCACAATGCCCATACGATTCCATGAAAAGATTAAAACCTGGTTTGGCGGCAACCAGGAAGAAAAGAAACGATCAATAATCTCCCGCAGATTTATCATTGCCATTTCGATAATCTATTCGGCCCTCATCATTGCCACTTCGGTCAGCTTTCATGTATCCATGGCTAGAAATGACGGTGTTTTAAAAGATTCCCTGGTATCGAACAACCGTGACCTGTTTCTCGGAAAAATCGAGGCCCTGGCGGAACGGCTGAAAAACGACAAAGCCACGACGCCGGATATGATTAAAAATGAACTGCTCAGCTATAACTCGTCCGGCGGGGATATCCTCGGCGTCATAATCTTTACGAAAACCGAGGATGATAATTTTTTCCGCATTGCCGATACCATGATGTTCCATGACGATTTAAACCTCGAAGTGACGCGGTCCGAGGTGGTCCGGGAGCAGAAGGAGATAAATTATCTTAAAATGGGTCTCATCAACAGCGTCGTTGACCCCGATATCTATTCCCAGAGCGGCTATACCTGGCAGAACGTCTATCATCCATGGGAAATAAAAAATAAAAAATCGGTGATCCAGTTCCTTGTGTCCGCCACCAGGTTACAGGCAACCATCGATGCCTATTCCGCATCCACGAAGAGCGTCCGTATATTCAATATTATATTCACCGCGGTTCTTGTCATCTCGGTGGCAGTCCTCTCGGTCATCTTCCTCCATAATTACTCTCTGCTTTTGAGCAACCTGTCGCATTTCATGAAAAAGGCCGCTGACGGCGACCTGGATGTATCCCTCAATCAGACCGGGGACGACGAACTGAACCAGCTCGCCCTCTCCTTCAATACTCTCATAGACGAACTGAAGGATAAAACAGCCAGGACTTCCCATGAACCGGGACCACCGCCGGAACAGGTTCCCTCCCGGGGAGAAATGCCCCAGTCGGAACAGGAACAATCACAGGACCAGGCCGACGAAGCGGACAGCATGGGTGTTATTTTCACAACCGGGGTATCGATGCTGAAGGAAAACAGGCTTGAAGAGGCCATCGCGATATTCCTTACCCTGACCATCATGAAGCCCAACGGTTTCGGCAGTTTCTTCAACCTGGGCGTCGCCTATGCAAAAACACGCGACTATGACAAGGCAATAAAAATGTTCGAGGAGGCGGCCAGGATCAACCCCTCTTTCGAAGTGACGGCCCAGTATATTGAAAAAGTCAAGAGGCTGCAAAACCCCGATGCCCGAGTCTGACCAGCTTAAAAAGACCATTGCCGGGTTCCCCGGCGAGCCCGGCGTGTATATCATGAAAGACGATGCAGGTTCCATCGTCTACATAGGGAAGGCCTCATCCCTTAAGAAAAGGGTATCCTCCTACTTCCAGAAACGGAATCTCGACGTAAAAACGCGGGTCCTGGTTAAAATAATCAGAGATATTGAATACATCGTTACCGACTCCGAGGTGGAGGCGCTGATCCTTGAAAGCAGTCTTATCAGGAAACACCGTCCGAAATTCAACATCCAGAAAAAAGACGACAAGCGCTACCCGTACATTGCCGTGACCCTCGGTGAAGAATACCCCCGGGTAATCTTCACCCGGGCCGTCAGGAAAAACGGGACCCGGTACTTCGGGCCCTACACCGACGCGAACGCTGCGCGCGGCACCGTCGCCCTCATCAACACCATCTTCAAACTGAAGCTCTGCTCCCGGGACCTACCCCTGAAGAAGAACGAACGTCCCTGCATGAACTACCAGATTAACAAGTGCAGCGGCGTGTGCCGGGGAGACATGTCAGCCGGAGAGTACCGTGAGATCGTCGACAACGCGGTGAAATTTCTGGAGGGCAACGTGAGTCCGGTGCTGAAAAATCTCCAGGAGATGATGAAGGAATACTCGGCGAAGCGGCAATACGAAAAAGCTTCGGAAATACGGGACATGATCTTCGATATACAGAAGATATCGGAAACCCAGAAAGTCCATGTACCCATTGGCGCCGACCAGGACTACATCGGCGTGTCAAAACTGGGCAACGAGGCTATCGTCATACTCTTTGAGTTCAGGAACGGGGTCCTCCTGGGAAGGAAGATATCGATCTACGACAATGCCGAGTACGCCAACCCCGAGGAAATCACAAGCTCTTTCATCCTCGGTTATTACCGGGACGCTGACGCGCCGCAGCGGATCATCGCGGAGCGGCCCGTGGCCGACCGCATCCTTCTGCAGAAGCTCCTGACCGACCAATCGAAGCGGAAGGTAACCATCGGCATCCCGGAAACCACCGAAGACCAGGGCATCATCCGCCTCATACACAAGAACATTGACCTCATCGCAGCGGAGCGCCTGGCCGATCGCGAAAGCCGGAATACCCTTTCCGGGCTGGAAGACCTCCAGACCGTCCTGGAACTTGAAACGCTCCCGCGCTCCATGGAGTGCTTCGACATATCCAACCTGCAGGGGACCGATGCCGTGGCTTCAATGGTATCCTTCCGTGACGGGCGGCCGGACAAATCGGGGTACCGTCGCTACAAGATCAGGGGCTACAACGCCCCCGATGATCCGGGGATGATCCACGAAGTCGTCGGGCGGCGCATCCAGTACCTGGTCAACGAGGAGCGCCCCCTCCCCGACCTCATGATCATTGACGGCGGGCCCACCCAGCTCTCCCGCGCACTGGAGGCGGCTGAGAACTTCTCGGCGGGCATCAGGATCATATCCCTGGCGAAACGATTTGAAGAGATATACACGGCCCCCGGCAGGTATCCGGTGAAGCTCCCCCTGTCTTCCCCGGCGCTCAAGATTTTACAGAATATCCGCGACGAGGCGCACCGCTTCGCAATTACCTACCACCGGAAGCTGCGGGATAAAAAAACTACCAGGTCGGTCCTGGACGATATCGGGATCGGGGCGGGGATAAAAAAACTGCTGCTGGGGCACTTCAAATCAATTGACGACATACGCAGTGCCGCGGTTGAAGAACTGAAAGGCATACCGGGCATAGGAAACAAAACCGCGGATAGAATATTCCGCTTCTTTCACTGAGGCTTCTTCCCCGCGCCCTCCATCGTACTGACAAGACTCTGGAACTCCGGCTGGGTCCTGACGTTCGCGAGGGCCGGATCGGTCATCATTCTTTTAACGTTGGTAAAGCCTTCAGCAACGGCCTTTTCAAGGCTGGCGATAGCTTCTTTCACATCGTTCTTCTGCGAAAAGATACAGGCCCTGTTGTACCAGGAGGAAAAATGGTGGGGATTCAGCTCAACAGCTTTATCGTACGCCTTGAGCGCGTCATCGGCAAGTCCCTTTTTATAATAGACCTGGCCGATATTATAATAGCAATCAGCGTTGCCCGGATCAAGCTGCAGGGCGCGCAGATAGTTCTTCAGGGCCTTGTCATAATCCTTCATCTGGTAATAGGATTCCCCCCGGATCATATAGGGCAATGGATATTTCGGATTGATCATCGTGGCCCTGTTGGCGTATAGCACGGACATATCGTAATTCCCCAGGCGGTAGTATTCAATTCCAAGGCCGCAATATGCCGCAGCGTTCGGGTCGATCCTCACCGACGTGGCAAACGCGCCGATGGCTTCCCTTGATTTCTTCTCCTTCGAAAGCTTAACTCCCTGCTGATAATACATCTTCGCCTCGATATCCAGGCTTTGAATCCGTGTATTGTCAAAACCGGTGTAACAGGCGGTGCCGCAGACCATCAAAGCCGCCGGCCAGATCAGGCTGAGAATAATATTCCTGCATAAAGAAGATTTGATCATAAAACGCTCCTGATACAATCCACAAAAATGATTTAATCCCTCACGTCAATTCATTATTTTCCAAATAATGCACGGATATGATTCACAATACACCGGCTGTGCAGGAGACGATCGTCAGCAGGATGCCGTCTGTCAGCCCGGGGTTTAATCCATGCCTGGCAGATGGCGCGATGAGCTATTCCCCCTTCGCAAACATTATTAATATTATTCAGAAATTTACTTTACAGCGATCCGGTATGCTGTAACTATTGTCATGAAACTGATACGGGGCGTAGCGCAGTCCGGTTAGCGCACTTGACTGGGGGTCAAGGGGTCGGAGGTTCAAATCCTCTCGCCCCGAAAGTTTTACCATTCGACTATCTTCCAATTTTTCTACACGGCGGTACACCATGGATCTTGAAGAGTTATTTGAGCGAAAAAAAATCATCAAATTAAAATCCACAGAAAAACAGCTGGTCATCAAGGAGCTTGTGGACAAACTCCAGGATCTCGAATGCATCACCAATAAGGAACGCTATTACGCCCAGGTCATCCACCGGGAATCGCTCGAAAATACCGGCATCGGCAACGGCCTGGCCATACCGCACGCCCGCACGGAATCCGTGACCGATCTCATTTCAATTTTCGGGGTGCTGGAAAAGCCGATCGATTTCCAGTCCATGGACGAAAAACCGGTGCGCTATGTCCTCCTCAGCATATTTCCCACTGAAATGAGCACCAAGTACCTGTACCTGGTCGGCATGATGGCACGGCTCTTCTCAAACAAGGAGAAGAGGAAAATGATCGACAGCGAACCCACGCCGGCCAAACTGTACGCACTGTTCAAAAAAGAGGCAAAATCTTACTTCGAATCCATATCGACAAAGGACAAGCCGACACCGGGGAAGCCGGAGAATCTTTCCGGCGTGCCCTCGTCAGACCTCGACCTGCTGATCCGTCTTGACAGCCTCTACAAGCTCCTTGACGAGGGGGAAAAGAGCGAATCAATCACGAAAAAAATCGAATCCATGAGGAAACTCATCGACAACCGGTCACTGACGTACTATGAAAGGATGAGAAAAAAGCGGGACAACCCCTTCTCCATCGTGGAGAAACACAGCTGCACCGGATGTCACATGGAAATACCTCCGTTCTATCTTGAGCAGATCAAAGAACGCAAGGGAATATCGCTGTGCACTCACTGCGGCAGGTTTTTAATACTTCTATAATCGCTTTCCGATATACTCTTCAAGCCGGGCGTATAATTCAAAGGGGATGGGGCTGTCCTTATGGAAATTCCCAATAGTCTCGTCCTTGTCGCCGTGGAAATCGCTCCCGCCGGTCATCAATAAATTATATTTCACCGCGAGAATCCGGTACTGTTCTGCCATTTCGGGCGTATGCATCCCCGCATACACTTCCATTCCCTCAATGCCGGCTTCTACAAATCCCTTCAGCAGGCCTTCAAATTCAATCATGTCTTTGCATTCAAGGGAAACCGGGTGGGCGATAACGGGAATGCCGCCGCTTTCCTTGATGAGCTTTACGGCCTCGGAAAATTCGATGCGGACTTTTTTTATGTACCCCGGCTTCCCCTTCACCAGGTAGTTTTTGAATATCTCCTTGATATTGGACGCATAGCCATGATTCACCATTACCCTGGCGATATGGGGCCTCCCGATGGCACCTCCCCCGGATTCGGCGATCACCTCATCCAGCGGTATATCGATGCCATGGCTTTTCAGATCGTCGATGATGCGGTACGCCCGTGTGCCCCTGTATTCAGCCAGTCGCTTGACAGTGCTCCGCAGTTCCTTGTGGGCATAGTCAATATTCAGGCCTAATAGGTGGAATGAACCGGTATCATATTCAATACTGAACTCCACCCCCGGATAGAGACGGAAGCCTAACGAAGAGGCGTAATCCACGGCCTCGGGGAGACCATCAACGGTATCATGGTCGGTGATTGCCATGGCCACCAGGCCGTTCCGCATCGCCAGATCGACAAGCTCCCGCGGGGAATAGATGCCGTCAGAAGCCGTGGTGTGGGTGTGCAAGTCGATTTTTTTCATCATGATTCATTTCCTGTGAAAATAACTCAGCAGGACAACCTTAAATCAGGCAAGCACGATTTTAATAAGCCGGCTGAAATAAACAAAAATGTCTTTAATACTTTTTCATTCTGTGCATTAATCACATTAAAGCCTTAACGCAGAGGGCGCAGAGTTCGCAGAGAAACGCAGAGTTTATTTGGTTTGTCTTTCAGATGGTTATGCAAGCGATAGTTATTTATATGCACTTCTTGAAATATTAATTACAGAATCTTAAAAAACCCGCTTGCGTGAATATACAGACAATTCTCCGTAGTCTCCGCGTTCTCTGCGCCTCTGCGTTGATAGCTTTCAGATAGTTAACAGCGAAAAGCCAGTTGAATGCCGTATGCCCACCTGTTACACCAACTTGTTACTGCACAAATTCATGAAAAAATTCTGAATCTCCCGATTAACCCTTCACGGATTCATGTCCCATTTTATAAAAAGGGAATCACCAATTATAAACGCGGACGACCGATTGGTGCATGGTGTGATATATTCTGAACATACCGCGCTTCTATCATTACAGGAAGTCGCTGCCAAAAAAGATCTAATATCATATTTACTCGTCTCCAGTGCTCAGACTTAATGATATTAATTCATAGGGGTACATTGAATGAAACGCATTCAGGAACTGTTTATGGGACTGTTAGTGTCAGCATCACTCGTTTTAATATGCGCGAGTCCTATCATTGCCGGGGAGGCGAAGGGCCCCGGGGAGGAACGCCCCTGGAAAATCCAGATCGACCGGAACGGCGTCAAAGTCTATAACAGGGAAGTTGCCGGCTCGCCCATTCGGGAATTTATGGGCCGCTGCATCGTCGATGCCGGGCTCTACACGGTGGGGATGCTCATGCTGGATTTTCCCACCTATCCGGAATGGGTGGCTTCCTGCAAGGACCTTCGCAGCCTCACCTGCAGGGACGCCCTGAACTGCGACCTTTATTACGTCATGGGGCTCCCCTGGCCCGTATCAAACCGGGACGTGATACTGCGCGCGAATGCGACAGTGTATCCTGCCGAAAACGTCATCCGCGTGAATTGCGAAGCCATTCCCGACGACAACAGGATCCCGGTCCCCAAAGGATATGTGCGCCTGAAATCCATGTATGTTAAATGGATATTGAAACAGCTTCCAGACGGGAAGACCGACGTAACCTTCCTGAGCTGGGCCGAGCCGGGAGGCCTGATCACACCCTTCATAGCGAACATGTCAACTACGGACTTCCCCTTTAAATCGCTCGTGAACCTGGTCAAGATGGTGAAGCTTCCCAGGTATGTGGAAGCAGCGCGGGGAATGAACGGCCGTAACTACCGCCAGCGGATGAAGCTGGGCCAGTAGCATATTTATAAATGCATAATAAAAAGGAATTTTTTTATTTAATAATTAAAAATGAGAGGTAAAAAATGAAAAATAAATTGAGCATTGTGATCTCACGCCTGAAGGCAATTCTTAACGACCAATCCGGAACAGTACAGCTTGATATAATCTTGACCGGTCTGCTGGGCCTTCTTTTCTCGCTGATGGCCCCGAAGGATGATTTCCAGAAACCACTTTTAAAAAGAAAAAGTTTCAACCTCAGCTTTCTGTATATGCTGATATCAGGCATTGGAGTCGCCGTCGGCGCGTACATTATTGAACCTGCATGGATGTGGATGTTCTGGGTTGATCCCAAAGGCATCCCCGTTTCTCATATTGTATTTCTCTTCGCATTGATTTATCCCGGGAGCTTTTTGCTGGGATACCTCGTGGCGCCTCACCTGGATTCGGCCGGCTGGGGCTGGCGGATCCTCGCGGTATTGATTGGCTACGAGGTGATCTTTGTTATTTTTAACCTTACAACCCGGCTCTGGCATGTTGCTTCCTTTGAGCAGTTCGCGAAAGGTGAAACAGTACCACTGGTCAGCTTCAGCCCCTTCTCTTTAACCCCTCTGGCAATCGAGCTCACCATCGGACTGGGCGTGGCGGTTTCAAGCGGCATTGTCCTGTTGCTGTATCTTCGCAGATTGTCGAATAAATAGTTTGTGACTTTAAGATCCATTTTTTCCAAAAGTAAAGGAGAGGTGAGATACACGATGAAGGGATTGATTGTAGTAGATGGAGCCGGCGGATATGTCGGCGGTCATGTGGTAAAACGATTGACTCAGGCAGGTTACCGGGTACGAGCGGTGGACTTGCCAAAAACAAATCTCGAACATCTAGCCGGGGAAGGAGTGGAAACAGCCTCCTTTGATCTTACCAGGCCGGAAACGATTCCGCCGGCACTCTCCGGTGCGTCGGCCGTGGTTCACTGTGCGGCTGCCTTTGACCTGTCATTGCCGTATGAAGTGCTTGCGAAAGTCAATGTGAATGGCACACGGAATTTAATAAAGGCCTGCCAGGATACGAACATCCGCCGTTTCATACACATTTCGACCGGCGGCGTTTACGGCTCATCCAAAACCTGGCCCGTGGACGAGTCGTTTCCCACCAGGCCCATCGATGCCTATGGAAAAAGCAAATTGGACGCTGAAAAAGAAGTGCTGGGAGCGGGCAGCAGCATTGATGCAACGATCTTCAGACCAACGGTAGTATACGGACCCGGAGGAAAGTACATAGCTGGAGCGTTCTATTCCTTCGCCTGCATTCTTTCCGAGAGAAAAATACCCCTTCCCCGGATAAAACGCGGGCCCATGCTCAACTGGGTGCATGTCTCCGATATTGCCGGGGCGATAGAGTTTGCCCTGGGTGATGACAGGACCATCGGAAATGTATACAATCTCGCCGAGAAGGAGATGCTTGAAGCCGGCGATTTTTTCGAAATTCTCAAGGAAAATTTCGGAATAAAGACCAGGGGCAAAGTTACCATTCCGCTGGCCATCGCATCCGCAGCAGGGAAACTGGGATGGCACATGCCCGCGGCAATTTCGGCCAGGTCTATCTCAAAGATCATGTCCAGTGAGTGGAAGAAAATTGTAGCCCGACACAATCTAGTGCCTGATCTAGAGCCGGCATTTCCCCGCGACTTTTATTGTTACTTCATCGGGCATCACGCGTATTCGAGCAAGGCTCTGTGCGATCTCGGTTATATACATGAACATCCAAATTTAAGCACCTCGTTCAAGGAAGTATTACAATGGTACCGCGATAAAAAGTGGATACCGTAGATTGAGGTCGCTGTCAAACAGGGACCAGGCATTCTGTACGATGGTGAATGAATACAGCTGAAATATTACGAGGAGATATTAATCATGATGGATAATGAATTGTTGCTTCGGAATTTCCTACTGCGGGCGGCCAGGTTCTTCCCCAAAAAGGAGATCGTCTCTGTATACCCCGATGAGGTATTTCGTTATTGTTACGCCGACTACTACAGGCGCACCTGCCAGCTGGCCCATGCCCTCAAGGCGCTGGGTGTCAAACGCGGGGACCGCGTGGCCAGTTTCGCCCTTAACAACCATCGCCACCTTGAGCTCTATTTCGGCGTCCCCTGTTACGGCGCCGTGCTCCACACCGTGAACATCCGCCTGCCCCAGGAACACCTGATCTATGTCATAAACCACGCCGAGGACCAGGTTCTTTTCGTCGACGAGGATCTCCTGTTCCTGATCGAGCCCATCAGGGACAAGCTTACCACCATCAGGCATATTGTGGTGCTGTCTCAAAGCGGCAAGATGCCAGGGACAAGCCTCTCCCCGGTTTATCTCTACGACGATTTAATATGGAAACAATCAGCAAACTACGACTTTCCCGAGGACCTCAGCGAACGGGATCCGGCCGTGATCTGCTATACCTCCGCCACCACCGGGCAGCCCAAGGGAGTGGTCTACACGCACCGGGGGATTGTCATGCACACCTACGGCATCGTGGCCACCCTGGGTGTCAGCGAGTCCGATACGGCCCTGCATATTGTGCCCATGTTCCATGTCAATGGGTGGGGCGCCCCCTTCGGTGCACTCGCCATGGGGTGCAAGCAGGTTCTGCCCGGCAGGGATATCCTCAATATGCAGAAGCTGTGCAAAACAATAGCCGAAGAAAAGATAACATTCACAGGAGGCGTCCCCACGATCTGGATGATGCTCTATGATTATCTTGAGAAAGGCGGCTTTCATGACTTTTCAAGCCTTAAGACCATATTCTCCGGCGGATCGGCCTGTCCCCCTGCCCTCATGAAGGGACTCAACGAAAAATACGGATTTCCCATCCGCCAGGCCTACGGCATGACCGAAACGTCACCCATGGCCCTGGTATCCCTCACGAAAAGCTACATGGCCGATTGGCCCATGGATAAGATTTATGATATCAGGGGCAGCGCAGGCATGCCAGCCCTGGGCGTGGAGATGAAGATCGTCAATGACCGGGGCAAGGAAGTCAAAATGGACGGCAAGGAATGGGGCGAGATATACCTCAGGGGACCGTGGATAACCAAGGAATATTTCAAGGATCCCGAAACTACCAGGAATACTTTTATCGACGGCTGGCTCCATACCGGCGACATCGGCACTATCGACGAGGAGGGCTATGTAAGGCTGGTGGACCGGAAGAAAGACCTCATCAAGAGCGGCGGGGAATGGATTTCATCCGTCGATATCGAAAACACCCTTATGACCTGTCCCAAGATAATGGAGGCGGCCGTAATCGGCATCCCGGACGCCAAGTGGCAGGAACGTCCCCTGGCCTGCATCGCCTTATTACCCGGGGAAACAATTACCATTAAAGAGATCAAGGATTTACTCAAGGGCAGGATCGCCTCATGGTGGATACCGGAGCGGTATATCACCATGGATCAGATTCCCAAAACCAGTGTCGGCAAGTTCAGTAAACGCGAACTCAGGCAGCTCTATGCCGATGGCAAGTTATGTACCGTTTCCGATGATGTTTGACGGTTGACATGGATTCGCCTGCCAACGAAAAAATCCTGCATACCATATCGTATGACCTGGCGGCTTTGATCCAGACCATCCCGATGACGATGATGATCGCGCAGGGGAATGCAATCATTATGGCCAATCCTGACTGAAATGAGGGCTATACTATTATTACAAGGGATAAATAATGCTTGAATATTTTTAACAGGCAGTGCATAAATTCATATGCCAGTCGGACCGTTTCAACTGCTCGATTTTTTCATTCTCTTCAGCGGAACGCTTTCTGTTCTGATGTCCCTTGTACATCTGGCGCGCCCGAACCGGAAGTTTGCCAACAGCTATTTCGGCGCAGTGTTCCTCGGGACCGGCTTCTTTATCCTGTACTTCTACGCATACTTGTCCGATCCCGCCTTCGATTATACATTCTTTGCCGCACCGCTGCTCTTCCTGCTGCTCTATGCGACAAGCCCGTTTCACTATGTCATCGCCTACAAGGTCATCATTGAGGATATCTCCTTCGGAAAAAGGCACGCGGTCCATTTTGTCCCCGCCCTCGCAGCCGCGGCCCTCGCAACACTGAACGCCGCTGGCATCCTCCCTGTCCGCAGGGCCCTGCCCTGGAGCGGCACCCGGCAGATAAATATGGTGCAGTTCATGCTCCTCCTCGCCTGGTTTGTCCAAATAATCACTTACGAACTGACGCTGGTAATACGTTTTTTCCGCCGGCGCTCCACGGACGACGAAAGCCGAAACGTCTACCCGATCATCTACTCAATCATCTATCTGATCTTCGCCCTCGGGCTCGTGCTTGCATCCCAGCTGCTCCTCTCGCCCACGCTGGCACTCGGCGGACTGGGTCTCGTGAGCGTCCTCGTTATAGTATGGTACATCTTCACATACCGGTACCCTGATCTCTACCCCAATCTGAACGCGGCTCTCGGCCGTTACGAGCTTACGCACATAAGGGGACTCGACCATGTTTCACTGCGCACCCGCCTTGACGAGCTCATGGAGAAGGAAAAGATCTACTGCGACGAGGACCTTACTCTCACCCGTCTTGCCGCACTGCTCGATCTCACTCCCCACCAGCTCTCCGAATTTCTCAACAGAGAACTTGGAGAGAGTTTCAGCACCTATCTAAACCGCCACCGCATTGAGGAGGCGCAGCGCCTGCTGCGCGAGGACCCTGCGCGGCCGGTGCTATCAGTGGCGTTCGCTGTCGGCTTTAATTCGAAGTCTGTTTTCTATCGTGTATTCACCAGACACACAAGTATGTCACCGCAACAATTCAGAAAAGACTCCTGAGCCTGACAGGCAACACTGTTCCTTACCTGCAATCGACCTCACCCCGCTCTTTTAACCACTTCATATATTGCTTAAAAGTTATTGTCAGGCAAGAATGACGGCCCGTGAGTGTATTTTATCGCAGTTGACGCCGAAGACGAAACGTTATGCATTATCATACTTATCGAAATCTATCGCCATAACGCAGGCAAGGCTGGCCGCGATAATTATACCGGCAATAATGAAGAGCAGCCTGTAAGAATGCGCCCCGAGACCGGAAAAGACGTCCAGGAACAGCCCGCCGAGGAAGGGTATGCCGAAGCTCAGGGGGAGCTGTAGCAGCTGGGAAACAGCAAAATGGTCCGTGGCATCATGCACGCCTGAAAGCTTTTTAATCATCGGTGAAAAGCAGAGGGAGCTTATGGCCCGTGAGATTCCCAGGAGGAAACTGGCCGCCAGAAACCCGGGCAGGCTGTTGGCTGCCAGGAGGCTGGCGACCGCTCCGATGGCGATGATCCTTGATACTATCAGCTTGTTTTTCAGGTTGAACAGATTAAACCAACCTATAACAACATTCACCACTATGCCCGCCGCATATATAAAAACCAGGAACATCCCTGACGCGAGGGAGCCGGGAATCGAATGATATTCAACGGCATAATTCGCGTAGAATGATATGAGGGTTATACAGGTAAAGGCCTCTGCAGTTCCCATGAGGAAAAGCATGAAATTCCTGTTCCTGACAATGCCGATAACCGCCCGGACCAGGGTCTTCAGGTTATGTGCCTCTTTCTCAAGGCATTCTTTGCCGGTATTGATCTCCCTGACGAAAAGGAAAAAGAATGATCCTGCTAAAAAGACTATCCCGACCATCATGAAAACGATTCCCGAACTTGAAGGCGAGAAAGAGAAGCGTTCCACGAATTTAACAATAACCAGGCTGCCCAGGAGTTTGGCCACTGTCTGGCACAGAAGCATGATGGATATGGCCGGTATGGTATTTTTCTCACTGAAAATTTTTACGATAAAATTCTGCCATATCGGGATTGTTAGCCCCAGCCCGAAAGAACCGAGGGTGTAGAATACCAGGAATACCGTCACCGTGTAGGGCGTCCTGCCTAAATAAAAAAGCACGATGCCGAATAGTATGAGCGGAACGCTGGTTGCGATATGGCTGATAATAACCGCCCTCCTCTTATGCACCAGGTGGGTGGTAAGGTAGGCTGACATCAGTGCAAAAAGCGCGATACCGCTCCCGATGATCGCCGGGACAAGGCCGATTATCTGGTTTGAGGCGCCCAGGTTTTTCAGGAAAAGCTGGAGGAACGTCGATTCGATGATAACCGGCAGGCCCAGGCCCCAGAGGACCTCCACTGCTGATATGCCGAAGGTGTTGACGGCAAAGTATGTATCTTTTTTATCAATTTCCATAATAGATACTTGTGCTACCGAAAATAGAATGATGTAATTAAATCCCGGAGTCATTTAGTCAATCATTTATTGCGCGCCGTCCGGTGAAGGAGTTTGGCCTCCTGCTGTTCACACCATTCCGCGAGGGGAGGAGACTCCATCCACCCATCCCTTCCGCGCTCCGGACCGACCCCCTCCTGGTCAACTGCCTATCCCGGGCGGGGATTAGGGCTGATTTATCCTTGACTTAAATGATTTAATCATATCGTCTGTGACCGTGTGCGCAGGCAATAAAATGACACATGTCAAAGGAGATACCAATGGGCTGTTTATTCTGCAACATCATCAATGGCACAACGCCGTCAACCAAAGTGTATGAAAACGATACGGTCTATGCCTTCGCCGACATCAATCCCCAGGCGCCGGTCCACGTCCTGGTGATCCACAAGCAGCATGTCGAAAGAATTGAAGACCTGGACCAGGGCAACAGCGCCATCATGGGTGACCTTTTTCTCGCGGTAAAGGAAGTGGCGCGGATCAAGGGAATCGACCGGAAGGGCTACCGGGTGATAATCAACAACGGCACGGCCGGCGGCCAGGTGATATGGCATCTCCACGTGCACGTCATGGGCGGAAAAGACGACATGGGCCCTATGGTTGTCCGCTGATTTTTTTCTTATTCTTCAGCGTCTGCACGATTATTTTTTCGATTGAACGGTCCGTCGCCTCGTCGATGATGAAGGTGTACTTTTCATGTTCCAGGCGGTCGCCCTTTTTCGGGATCCTTCCCAGGCGGTATTCGATGAAACCGGAGAGCGTTTCAAAGCCCTTCTTGTCGATGTGGATGTTGAAGCTCCTCATGAAATACTCGATGTCCATCTTCCCGCTGAGCAGGAACTTCCCTCTTCCCAGTTCGGTAATCAGCTCCTCCTCGGACTGGTCCCTGGTCTGAATCTCGCCGACAACCTCTTCGGCAATGTCCTCGTGGGTAACCATGCCCACTACCGCTCCATGCTCGTCGACGGCGAAGACCATGGGAATCAGGTTTTCCACCATCTCCGCGTAAAGATCCACGATCCGCTTGGTCGTGGGGACGTAGTGCACATTGTTCATGATATCGGATATTTTTTTCGCGTTCCGATGCTTCAGCATGTCCCGGTAAAATACGTAACCGATGAGATTATCCACCCTGCCGCTGTACACGGGAATCCTGGAAAACCTTGTCCGCACGATGAGATCGGCAAGCTCCCTCACGCTCGCTTCCTGATCGATGGAAACAATATCAATGGTGGGAGTCATTATTTCCCTGGCCGTCATGCCCCTGAAGGAGAGTATCTCGGAAACATACTCATGGTGCTCCACATTGATTATTCCATCCTCCTCTCCGATCTTAAAAAGGATATCGATCTCATCACGTGATCTGATGCTGCTGTGTTCCTGATCCGTTAAACCGAGCATCGACTTCAGGGCACTCGCAGCCAGCAGGGATAACCAGACAGCCGGCTTCATGATTACGAGAAGAATTTTTAAGGGATAGGCAAAGGTCATGAGAAACGAGTCGGCCCTCGCACGGGCAACCACCTTCGGCGTTATTTCACAGACAATCAGGAGCAGTATCGTCTCTACCGCCGTTACCGCCAGCATTGCCGGCTCATCCAGCATGAAGGCCGTCATGGCGATATAGGTTATAAAGGCTGTCGCAGCGATTTCCGCGATGTTGTTGCCTATGAGCACCATGCTCATGGCATCTTCTATCTTATCGATGATCGCCACCGACCACCTGGCCCTCCGGTTTCCGGTCTTCGCAAGGCTCTCCAGGTAAAACCTGTTGGACGTCAGCAGTGCGGTCTCGGTCCCTGAAAAAAAGAATATCAGGAACATCATGACCGCGATCAGGAACAGATAGAGCTGATAGTGCGCGAGAAGGAGCATCATGACAGCAATTCACCCCCTTCCGGCTGTTGTATAACCTCGACGGTTTCAATTTTGTTTTTTCTGATATGACGGATCCTGAGTATATATGCGCCGATCCTGAGAACGTCCCCCCGCTTGGGGATATATGAAAGCTGTTCGATTATATAGCCGCCGATGGTGTCGGCATTCTGGCTCTTGAGCTCCTCGCCGAAGGCCGCGTTAAAATCGTCTATCTGCAGTTCCCCTGAAATCACTGAGGTCCTGTCGTCTATCTTTCTGATATCGTGCCTGGCGTAATCCTCCCACCTGGTCATGTCGCGTCCCATCAGTTCGGACAGCAGTTTATTCAACGTCACCACGCCGGCGGTGCCCCCGTATTCGTCGACCACGATGGCTATCTGGATGCCTTCGGCGAGAAAATCGTTCAGCAGGTCGTGAAGTTCCCGGGACGCGGGAAAGAACTGGATCTCCTGGATGAAGCGGTTGATGTTCCTCGCTTTTTTATGGCCCAGGTGATAGGGGATCAGCTCCCGTGAATCGACCATGCCGATGACGTGGTCGATATCGTTTTTATAAACCGGGATCCGTATCACCCCCGATTCAAGAAAGACCTTCATGGCGTCCCTGATGGACGTTCCGTAGGGGATAAACACCGCGCTGCTGCGGGGAAACATGATATTGGCTGCGTCCTTTTTTGAAAACCGCAGCACGTTCTGGATGAAAGCGCCCTCATCCTTTCCGATGACCCCCTGCTGCTCTCCCAGCTTGACCGCCAGCTTCAATTCATCCCGGGTGATCGCCTTATGGGTAAGTTTAAGGTTGAACACCCTGATCATCATATTGGTAAACAGCAGCAGAAGGCCCCGCACCGGCGTGAGGACCAGATGGAAGAAACGCAGCAGGGGCAGCACCTTCTTGGCGCCCTTTTCATAGGAGTTTATGGCAATGATCTTTGGTGAGATTTCACACAGGATGATTATCAGCGGGGTTATGACGGCAATCGATATCACGTCACCCCATCGGGGCCATACCTGCAGGAGCAGGCTTGTTGAGAGCATCGACACGACAAGGTTGACAAAGAGGTTTCCCGTCAGAAGCGTAATAAGGATCTTCTGGGGGTCCTGCATGAAGGTATAAATGGCCTTTTCCTTTTTCACGTGGGAATGGGAAAAGCGGTGGAGATCTGATTTTTTGAGCGAAAATAATGCGCTCTCCGATGCTGAAAAAAATCCTGACAGCACAACGCAGACGACAAGTATGCTGACTTCTATTAGGGATGGGTCCATTATTCCTGGCTGATATCGAGTTTTACGTTAAAGGTGAATTCCTTCTCGGTAGTATTCCCGGCAAAATCCGCAGCTATTACCTTGACCACGTTCTCGCCTTCTGAATAGGTAAGTCCTTCAATCTTATAATAGCCCTTACTGTCAAAGAGGTTTTCGAATTTCTTGCCGTCCACCGTCAACCGTCCCATGGCGATGGAAATGGTACCGAAGTCCTTATCCAGGACTTTTTTGCCGTTGAAAACAACGTTCAGTCGATACACGCCAAGGTTCTCCCGGCCGGTCATGGCGTCGTTGATCTTTACCAGAAGGGGATAATGCCTGGTGAGCCGTATGTTGGCCTTGTCCCTCACGATTATTAACTTATCGCTGATGTGGAAGGCGATATCCGAAATCACCGGGGCCTTTGTATCGGTCCAGGCCGGGAGCATTTTCAGGGGGTTGATTGAAACCCGCCGTACATACTGCATCAGGGAAAAATGAACATGCCTGGACATCGAGTGCCCACTGTTTCCCATCAGGCCCAGCGTATCCTGCTTGGTATAGGTCTGTCTTGATGATACGCCGTTTTCGAGGTGCATGTAGATGGAATAGACGCCGTTGCGGTGCTGAAGAATCTTGTAATTTCCGCCGCCGGGATAATTATCAAGGGGAAACATGGCCTTGTCCCAGTAAAAGAGAAGCGTTCCCGATTCAACGGGATACACCTTGTCTTCGATCGAGGTCATGTCGATTCCGTCATGGAAATGGTCCCACCGCGACTCGCAGAAGCTTGACGTTATGGTGCCGTTATTGACCGGCCATCGGAACGACACGAATGACATGGCCATGATGACGAGGAGAACGCAGAGTGCCGGACGCAATTTCATTTAACTCCTTCCTTTTTATCAGTTTCCTTTTCTTCTTCCTTCTTCTTATCCCTTCCGGTATGGAGATGACAGAAGGTGCCCGGTTCTGTCCCTGAATAGTAGAGGACGTCCCGGGCCACCCGCGGGCATTCCCCGTTTCTCCCGGCCACCTCACCAGAATCAAGGCAGATCGTTTCAACGGAAAGCCCCTGTTCCGGCTTCTTGAAATCGCCGGGCTGGTTGCCCCGGTAAATCGAAGATATGTATTCGACCCAGACCGGCGCCGCCACAGCCCCGCCTGCCCTGCCCCACCCGAGGGATATTGCCCCTTCCTTGTTGCCGATCCAGACGGAGGTGACATTGTCCGCCGTGTATCCCACGAACCAGGCGTCGTTGTAGTTTGTGCTGGTTCCCGTTTTTCCCGCCACCGGGAAATCAATTTTGCTTCCCCTGAAGGCGCCGGCAGCGGTGCCTCCTTCATCGAATATGCTTTTCAGCATGGCGATGGTTATGGCGCAGGCCGCCGGATCGATTATCTGCCCGATTTCCTTCTTCCGTTCTTCGGCAAGCTTCCGGGTCTCCTCTTCATTGTTCCAGACGACATTGTCGTTGTAATCCCTGACCTGACGGATACCGTAGGGGAGAACATACTCCCCGCCGTTGACGATGACGGAATGGAGCACGCACTGTTCCAGGGGCGACATCTCGTAGGTTCCCAGGGCCATGGAGAGGGTCCTCCCGAAGCGGTCTTTCAGGTCGGCATCGCCCAGGTAGAGGCTCTTCTTTAATATAGTGAACACGCCGTCATAACCGGTCTTGTCAAGAACCTTCACCGCGACCACGTTGATTGACTTTTTCAGCGCCTCGCGGACTATCACATCGCCGAGATACTTGCCGTCATAGTTACGCGGTTCATATCCCCCGGAAAAGCGGGTCTTCTCGTCGACAAAAACCGTTGAGGGAGTAATATCCCTCCCCTCGACGGCGGAGACATAGACCGCCGGTTTGAAGGATGAACCGGGCTGGCGCCTGATCTGGGAAACGTGGTCATTCTGGTTCTTTGCCGAGAATTCATAACCGCCGACATAGGCGAGCAGTTCCCCGGTGACCGGATCCATTGAAACCAGTGCCCCCTCTATGTTCTGGGCCTTTTTCATCTCAGCGTCAGCCTTCAGCTTGTCCTTCATGCGCCCCGCCAGCTTCAGGTGATACTCGCGCTGGCGCATGATCCCGGATTTGAGCGCAGCGGTTGCGGTGTCCTGCTTTTCCGCATCGATGGTGGTATACACCTTCAGCCCGCCCCGCTTCACCGCCTCTTCCCCGAATTTTTCTACCAGGACGCGCCGGATGTTTTCATTAAAGAAGGGGGCGCGGTTCACGCGGTAGGAGCTGAATATAAAATTCCCGATGAGGGAAGATGAAGCCTTCCCTTTTTCGTCGTACACGACCTCCCACTTCCGGAGGAACTGCCCGTACATGCGCCCGGTGTCCCTGCTCTTCAGATAGCCGGCGTCAGACAACGATTCCAGTATCCGCTTCGTCTTCCTGAGGGACGCATCAAGGTCGGATATGGGTGAATACACCTTGGGGTTGGATATGGTGGCGACGATCATGGCGCATTCAACGGTGGAGAGTTCCCTTACCGGGGTTCCGAAAAACATCTTCGCGGCAGATTCCACGCCGTAGGCGCCGTTCCCGAAATAGATGAGGTTCAGGTACATGGAAAGGATGTCCTGCTTGTCGTAGCGCTTCTCGATCTCACGGGCGCAGAAAGCCTCGTATATCTTGCGTTTCAGGTTCCGCTCCATGTCAGTGAAGAGGACCTTGGCCAGCTGCTGGGTTATGGTGCTCCCCCCTGGACAACCCTGAAATGAACCATGTTGACCAGGATCGCACGGAAGATCCCCCGGTAATTGATGCCCCGGTGCTTGTAGAAATCACGGTCTTCGCTCGCTATGACCGCCTTGACGAGCCACTCGGGAATATGATCATAGGGCACGATCTCCCGCTTCTGCTCGAAAAATTCGCCGATGATTTCATTGTTCCGGTCATAGATGCGGGTGGGAATATCCACCACCTTGACCTTCAGATCCACATCACTGTAATTATAGGTGTATCCTTTTTTAAGCTCCTCGGTGCGGTCAATGAGCTGCTTGTACTTGACCAGCTTCTTGAGGGCGGCATCGCGATCGCTCTGCCACATGAAATAGATCACCGCAACGTATGCCGTCAAGAGGACCGCCAGTCCCGCCGGCACATAGATGAACACGATTTTCTTGTGAGTTATGATCCAGCTGAATATTTTTTTCATGAAATCAATGAAAGCCGTCAGCATGTTTTGCCAGTTAATTCCGCCCATGTATCACATCCCCGCGTCCGTCAAACCCCGGAAAGCCGCCAATAATAGACCCCCCTTTGCCGTCGGGTTCAGGGGGGTCATTGCAGTTATTGTATAAAATGATCCCGCTAAAAGTCAAATACATTACTACGGGAGATCTCCTATCTCGCAGCCGGCCGTCGCCGCATACCGCTTTCCCGAGAGCTGGCCGCAGGCGCCGCTGATGTCCCGCCCGAAGCTCCTGCGCACCGTTATGGGCACATTCATGATCTCAAGGTCCCTGATGAAACGCGCCACTTCTGCATCCGACGGCGGACTGCACCCCTGCCCGCCTTCGTTAAGGGGGATCAGGTTGAGCTTGATCCTGTTGTAGCGGAACATCTTCTTCAGCCTCTTCGCGTCTTCCGTGGATATGTTATCGGCGCGCATCACGTATACGACGGTCAGCCTGTTCCGCGAAACGGGGAACTTCTCGTTCAGCATGCGCGAGATGGAGTCGAAGGGATTGGACCGTTCCACCGGCATGATCCGCTCCCGCTTTTCAGCGACAGTGTCATTCAGGGATATGGCGAGGTTATAAGGTCTCTCCTCGTCAATGAAGCGCTCAATGCCCGCAATGATCCCCGAAGTCGATATGGTGATTTTCCTGACAGAAATATGGAATCCGAAGCTGTAATTCATGATTGCGGCGGCACCGATCACATTGTCATAGTTCATGAAGGGCTCGCCCATGCCCATGAAAACTACATTGTTGTTCCGCTGGCCCGAGATCCTCCGCACGTGGCAGAGCTGGTCGATTATTTCAGCTGTCTCAAGGTTACGGATGAATCCGAGCCGCGCTGTTTCGCAGAACCGGCACCCCATGGCGCACCCGACCTGGCTCGACAGGCACACGGTGATCCTGCCCTCCTCGGCATCATCATTCCTGATCAGCACGCTTTCTATGTAATTGCCGTCATGGGTCTTAAAAAGATATTTTTCCGACCCGTCCATCTGTGAGACCAGGCGTTCTTCAAGGGAGAGTGCATTTACGGAAAAAGTCTCTTCGAGTCGCGCTCTCAGTTCCCGGGAAACATTAGTCATCGCTTCAAAGGAATCAACGTTCTTCTCATAAATCCATATCATGAGCTGTTTCGCCCGGTATTTCTTTTCGCCGATGGAGCGGAAATACTCCTCGAGGTCTTCGATGCTAAAGCTTTTTATGAATTTCTTATCCATTATATACAAGATAGCGGGAAATGACTGGTAAGTGCAAGAATATTTTCCGATTCAGCATCGGACCGGTGCGGAGAATTCCGAGGATGAGAGGCCGTGGGGCCCCTTCTCCTCGTAAATATTGCAGAGTTATTTATAGCAACCCCATGTAACGCCATCCCTTTTCAGGAGTCCGACATTGCTGCCACCGCCGGAACTGTACTTTGAACAGCTGGGTTCGAAACCATCCCCGGCGCTCTTGCATACCTTCCCTATCGGACAGCAGTAATAACCCGTCCCGTCACACTGCAGAGTCGCGCTGGCACCGCCGCAGCTTGGCTGTCCCACGAATTTCACATCTTTAAATTGTTTGATTCCCGGGCAGCGGCTCCCGGAACTTGTGGTGCCACCCGGTTTCTTTTTTATCTTTATGGCCAGGGTATTGCTGGGGACACCGGGTCCCATTGGACCATAGATGTAAAGCTTACCCGTATAGTTGCCGATCACGTTCTGCTCCGCCGGTGTTTTATCCTTAAATACATCGGGAACCGTTATCTGTAGTATCCCGACCAGACATGTATCCGGCAGGAAAGGAATCGGCACATCGGGGTTTCCCACTGGGGGTTTCTGGATGTTTGCTTTCACTGTTTTACCGGGCTGATATTCAAACACAGCCCAGTACATCTGAGAGGGGTAATATATCGTTCTTTTATCCCAGTTGCCGCCGTTCACCAGAATGCCATCGCCCGCATACACATTCTGGTTTGCAATTGAATCGAGGATCGGATAGTACGAGATAATATTAAAGGCAAGCTTGTTGCTTACCACCGCACCTTTTTTTATATAGATGTATTTAGGCTTCTGTATCCGCTGGCGGTGCTGGGCGTTCTTTTGCGTCACATTGTACCCCGTGTAAATGGCGGGTACGGTAATAGTGAACGACGTGCTGTCGACGGGCACCGGTGTCTGCTCGAACTTTTCACCGCCCTGCAACTCGATAACGGCCTTCCACGCGCCAATGCCGGTGAAATTCTGGTGCCTGACCGCAAGCTTCGTTCCCGGCGAAACGGCCGTTGAGCTTAAGCTCAGGAGGACCGGCTTCGATGAATCAGCCCGCGCTGTTCCGGCACCACTTATAATCGTCAGCGCCGAATACAAAATTGCTGCAGAAAGTATAAACCACGAAAACCTTCTTACATTCATGAATTTCCTCTCATTTTTTTATAATCAAACACATGGCCGCTTCCCCAATACCATAGCGTACTCTTGACCATGCCACTTTGTTGGAGAATTTGACCGGCAATATTACTTTAAGTCAAATGAATTTCGCAGATTTTTAATAATACATGTTTGGATACCTGTTCAAATATACGAAAAGGTGGAATGATCCAACGATGCCCCGCGGCAGGGTGGCCGCGGGTGGCGAGCAGGAGCACGGGACCGTCTTTATCTCGACATCCTGTCGAGTGGCTGCAGGCGGACATCCTGTCCCCTCGATGAGAGGGCGAGAAGCCCTCTACTGCTCGTCATCATGCCATTATGAACGCGCCAGCGCATTAATCAGCTTTTCGCAGCCGCCGTTATTGATAAATTTCGAATGATCGTCCATTGTTTTGAAGCGCTGTCCTGAAATTTGATGACACAGCATCTCTGGTCCGTTCGCTTCGTAGAATGCCTTTAAGGTTTTTTTTGCTTCCGGATTTTTAAAAGCTGATTTTCCGGGATTTTTCCTGCACCAGTCGAGACTTTTCATCCATATGGCGGCGCTCAGGGCGCCGCAGCCATAGCCGCTCAGGCCAAGACCCCCGGCAAATCCGGCAACCATAACCATCTCCTCTTCGCTTGCCCCCATTTTTTTTGCGACTTCCGAAGCGCAGCTTATGGGCATGTGAGAATAAGGTTCTTCGCGGGATAATCCTTCAAATGCAGATTGTATCGCTTCCGGAAGCCACTCTTCCGAAAGATCAAAACAGGATCTGTCTATATGGAGAATAAATTTCGCCATGAATAGTAACATGTCAGCTCTGCTGGTAAAATCACATCCGGTTACGTCCCGGCAGTTGGGGCTCCCGGTCCTTTTTGAATAGGATTCCACCAGGCTTTGAGTCGCTGTTATGGCCGCGGCAACGGCCCGGCCGCGGTCCCGGTACCGGCGAAAGGACTCCGCTCCAACGGCCAGTGAGGAGCCCCACAGCATTCCGCACTGATGTCCGCGCAGCATTATTCCGCCAGCCAGAGGATCAGCGGCGCGCTCCCCGGCTTCCATGGGACAACCGAATTCGCGGTCCAGCAGAAAACAGAAGGTACGGGAACAGGTCCCCAGTTTCTGGAATACTTTTTTAGTGTCTTGCTCAGTGGTTTTCATAGGTTTCATTCCTTTTCTTCATCGGCATTTTCATCTGGCTGGTATTCCAGCAGATCACCCGGCTGGCACCCCAGTTCCCTGCAAAGGGCGTCAAGGGTTAAAACACGGATCGCCCTGGCTTTACCGGTTTTCAATATTGACAAATTCGAATCAGTCAGCTGTATCCGCTTTGCAAGTTCATTGAGAGATATTTTTCTGTCGGCCATGACCCTGTCGAGTCTGAATATTATGCTCATACGGTCCTCATTATACGGTATAGTCGTGCTCTTCCTGCAGAGCGGTTCCATTTTTAATAATTTCACAGAGCATGAGCAGTAATATGCTGACCAGCAGCGAATTAAAACTGAAAGTCATTATTGAGAATCCTATCAGCAGCTTGCTGATTTTCGAGATAAGAAAGACATTGCTTTTATTGAATACAATATCATTTTTAAAATTGGCGAAGACCTCCCGTGATTTCCTTAATATTGAAAGGAGGAGCACAACAGCCGCTGCAAAGTACGGCATTATAAAAATCTTGATGGCCAGCGGCAGATTTTTGAAGGTTTCCCAGTCTTTATCTTTCATGTCCATCTCGGAAATGGAAATATTGCACTTCGCGAATTCAGCAGCGCCATGTTCCCCTGCTGACATGTATATTAAAAATACACCGAACACCGCCGCAACAATTGAAAACACAAGAACCACGTACCAGAATACATGTAAAAATCCGCATAGAAAGGACGACAATGATTTCTTGCCAAAGTATTTCATTTGAAATCCCCCGATCTAATTTTAGATAAATATAGTCATCGATATATCGTAAGTCAAGTATATTTTATTGTATTTCAATAATTTTTTATTATTTTATAATTATATTTTATTATATTTCAACAAATTAACCAACATATTTATTTCTTTATATCAAATTCATGGGGCATTCAAAATGCGGTAATTTTATTAATTTAATTTATGCCGGAAAGAGGTGATCAGATTTTCCCAAAACGGATTGCAGATTGAGGCATAGTGAATAAAACAGAAGAAGCGCGGGGTTACCTGTGGGCATTTATTACCCCGCTGCGTGATACATACTATTCAATATATGGATTCAGCAATAAATCTTACAGTGCATACCCTTTTCACAAAAAAAGGACTGACGATGCTATCACGAACTGCGCTGCATAGTAAAGCACGTGATTCATTACAACATATACCGGCGTGTTTTTGCCCTGGCCAAAATACGTTCCCGAAAGCATAAGGTCGGACATTAAAAACAAAACGGCGCCTGTGGACATGACTATCCACGCTGTTTCACCCGTTGCGGCTGCGGCAACGATTGACGATGAAGCTACCATCATCAAGGTAAAACCGTATATAAAGCATGTCGGCTTGAAGCTGCCATAGTCTAGCTTCATCGGCTTTTCCATTGCCATGGTCACTATCGCGCCAAGGAGTGCCGGTACAATGGATATGATAAGTGTCACCGGTGTCCATCGATAGTTCATAAATAGTGCCGTGATGAAGAACAGATGCCCCGCCAGGAAAGAATAAAAGCCCGCGTAAAGATACGTATCCTTATCCTCAATATAAATATATTTAAGGTCGAGCCAGATGTCCCCCAATAGACCGCAGGAAAGGCCGATTACAATCAGCAGGCCGTAGTTGAGTTCCCCCGTATTTGCGGCAATCGCCGCACATGCTGTTGAGATGAATAATATGCTTGCTATCGCCTTAACGATAAGTGCGGGCACTCCGCCTTTTCTGACCCTTACCACAAGAAAAATAATCGTCGCCGCTATGCCGAGAACAAGCACTGTCCAATAGATACCACCATAGCCCGTCATATTGTTTCCTCCTAGTATAATTTCAGATCTGTAAAATGCCGCCTGATGCGCAGTCCCCTGAACAATAGTGCCTTATAGTACTTTTTTCATGGCGATATGCAAGTCTTATTTTCATTTCCAGATATAACCCATGAACCTGGCGAGAAGGCCTTCCCCATTTCATTATTGATGACTCGCCATGGGGAAAAATGGAAAACCCGCCAGATGATGGCGGGTTTGCATAACGGATGCGGCACCTTATTAATAGCAGGTTACTTCTTCTCGGTGATACTCCTGATCTCGAACATGGCCATCTTGTTGTCAGGGTCTATATTGATGACTTTTTCAAAGGACCGCACGGCGCTCTCTTCATCGCCTTTCTTCTTGTAGGCCATACCCAGTGCGAATAGTGCGTTGATGAAGCCGGGGTCGATTTCAAGTCCTTTTTCAAAAAACTCTATGGCATTTTCAAAATCACCCAGCTGGTAATAGGATGCGCCGCCTATGTAATAGGCATTCTTGTTCATCTTGTCATTCTCGATGTAGGCCTGGATCCGGTCAATGGCCTTACGGAAGCTGTTGACCCTGAAATAGTTCTTGGCGAGGTTGTAAAGTATCTTCTGGTTGTCCGGATATTTCTTGTAGCCTTTTTCAAGAACTTCGCTCGCCTCCTGGTATTCGTGGGTATTGATGAGCCGCTTAGAATTCTTAATGATGTCGACGGCCTCGTCCCGCGTCAACTCCAGGACCAGAAAGGTGATATCGTCAACGAGCTGGGCGCTGCCTATGAACTGGCGCACATCGCCGATGATCGCCTCGGCAAACTCTTCGGCCGGGAGGGTCCTGAATCTCTTGATCGCGTCTTCCAGGCGGCGGTTGGAATACTCCAGCCGCTCCTCGTTGATGGCCTCAGGGATCCCGTCCGTGTAGAGGATGATGCGGTCCCCGTATTCAAGCTTGGTTTTTTTCTCGTCATAGGAGTCGCGGGCCTCTTCTATGGCGCCGATGAACAGGCCGTTGGTGTCAAGAAGTTCGATATCACCTTCATGGCGCAGGAGTATGGCCTTCTGGTGGCTGGCGTTGGAGTATACCACGTTATAATCGTCGTCGACCGCCAGCATGAAGCAGGTCATATAGTCCTGGGTCTTGACGTGGTCAAGTATGCTCTGGTTCATTTCCTGGAATATCTTTTTCGGTGAGTCGTATTTCGATCCGGCGTTTCCAAAAGACATCTTCGCCATGGTGGTCACCAGGGCGGCGGGAATACCGTGGCCCGATACGTCGGCGATCATGACGCCGATCTTGTCGTCCTTCAGAAGGTGGACGTCGTAAAAGTCGCCGCCGATCTTCTCCATTGCCAGGTAGCGAACTGCGAATTTAAGCTCGTTCCAGTCGTCGATCTTCCCGGGGAGGATGCTCCGCTGTATGACGCTGGCCATGTCCAGCTGCTTCTGGATCTGTTCGTCCCTGCTCCGCAGGCTCGACAGGGCGTCCTCGAGTTCCTCGGTACGCTTTGCGACCTTGCCTTCAATGTTCCGCCTGAAATCATCTATTTCACGGGCCGTCTCCATCAGGGCGAACTCAATGGCCGTGAACTCCCGCTCCAGCGAAAGAACCTCATATCCCGCAGTTCCTCCCGAGGCAATAGTCCGCGTAAGGCGGATGAGGTCATTCAGATTCCGCATGATGGACCTCGTGGTGATCTGCATCAGCAAAAAGCTAGCCAGAACTGATATGCCGAAATATACGAATATGACCGTTATGCTGAACTCCTCGAAAAACCGCACCTTTTCCATCAGGGCGGCAAAGGTCAGCAGAGTTATGACCATGAGCCACACGAAAAACAGGAACTTGAGCCTGATGCCGATGAGGGCCCGCGGTTTTACGTTCGCGCCGGTGCTTACGATTTTATTGTATATGGCGCTCCGTTCAGTGTTGGTCAGCGACTCGGTGAAGAGGTAGGTGGACATGCCGTACAGTATTATTATTATGATTACCGTAAGGCCGGTTGCTTTTATCATGGCAAAGAATTCCGGCGTGGTATAGGCACCCACTATACGGTATTCATAGTAGGCCAGGGCCAGAATGATGATACCCGCGAAGGCGGTCAGAAGGGTCGCGTTAAGGAGATTGTACATGGGGAGATCGGAAAAATTGATATAGACTTTCTTCAGATCTTCATCCGGTATATCGAGGTTATTCTTATAGGCCGTATTGACCGCCCTGAGGGGCTCCATGTACGCGGGTATCTTGAGAGGGGTCAGCAGGCCGAACATGATCCAGTGCACTAATGTCGGGATTGCCACCGCCACAGGGAGCCATTTTATATAAAAAAGGGTCAATTTGTCATAGGATATCATGATAAATGACGTGCCCAGGAAAAAGGCGAAGATGCTCAGCACCCAGCTGCTTGCTACAGTAATAGCGGCAAGAGCAAAAGTATAGCTTATATTTTTCGCCAGAAATTGAAAAAACTTCATGATCTCCCCTTTAGTATACTATCGGTAAAAATCCGGCATTTTTATATGATATAATCAGCATAATTGCCATAAAATCAAGCTAATTAATTTAATGTCCCGCCGCCGAAGGCGATGGGGCATACATATATGCGTACTATTCCTTCTCCCTGTCTATGACATCCACACCCTTGACGCAGCGAAAACCGGCAAGGTTGTCCGTGTACAGGTTCGGCGCTCCGCCGGTTTCCCTGCTTGTCACGCGCAGCCGATACCGCTGGCTGTACCAGGAACCGCCCCTGACGACCTTGAACTGTTTGCCGTAGCGCCTGTATTCCGTTCCCTGCCTGGAGCGGTTTCCCTCGTAGGGCATGTACCAGCTTTGAGTCCATTCCCTGGCGTTGCCTGCCATGTTCAGCGCGCCATACGGAGAGGCGCCTTCCGGGTCAAAGGCGATCACCGGCATCAGACCGCGGGTGGCTATGCCGAAGCGGATCTTCAGATGCGCCCCTGTCTTGTCATCCGCCCAGAAGTCGGCGCAATTTGCCCGTTCAGCGCCGAAGTCCCTTCCCCATGGATAGAGATAATTTTTCGCTTCACCGTTCCCGCCGGCGCGTCCCGGGCCCCGCGCTGCCTTTTCCCATTCCTTCTCCGTCGGAAGCCGCTTGCCAGCCCACCTGGCATAGGCCTCGGCCTCGTAGTAGGTGACCATTACCGGGAGTCCGCCCTCGCCTTCACGGTACCTGCCTCCCTCCCACGACCGGGGCGGTTTAGTATTGCTTCCCCTGACGAATTTTAAGAAATCCTCGTTGGACACTTCACAGACATCAATATAATAATCATCCAGATGATCCGTCTGCTCCGGCGACTCGTCGCGATCGCCGCTGCTGGAACCGAAAAAGAACTTCCCCTCCGGCACCAGCACCATCTGCCTCCCGTCCTTATCGGAAACAATGGCGCGTCGGTAACCCCGTTCCCGGACCGGCGCCTCGTCACTGTATTCCCGGTCAGAACGCTTCCTCGATGCCACGAGGGCAATGTCAACCCCCGCCCGTATCTGACGGACAAACTGCCTGTTCGCAAGGGTGTACCGGGCTACGGCACGGTATTTATACCGCCCGTCCCTGCTGAACACCAGGGACTCGATGTCAACGGAACCGTACACGGTCTTCTCCTGGATCATGTAGTAGGTTGTTTCAGCGGGCCGTTCAGTGAAAAGGATAACAATACCGTTTTCCTTTGTGACGGACTCAACCCTGCCCATTATATCGAATTCCGCGGCGGCAAAAAGATCACACAGAACATAGAGAACAGCCATTGAAAGTGACAGCACCAGATATTTTGATTTACCTTTAGTCATTTTAATAACCCTTATTGTTCATCATATCCCATACCGTTTCACTAACCACTGATAATCTCCCGAGTCGGCCATACCAGGCAGGAAAGCTGGTTTCCCATTATCACCCCTGAATCTATGCCGATAATGTTGCGCTTTTTGTCATCATAAACCGGGGCCTCCCGGGAGATGTAGCTCACCGGAGTGTGGCCGAAGATCACCGTTTTATCCCACCGCTTTTCCTTTGTGAAAAACTGCTCCCTGATCCAGAGGAGGTCATGCTCCTCCTGCGCTTCGAGGCTGTCCTTACCCGGGTTCAGTCCCGCGTGGACCGCGATGAAATCCTCCCCCTCATAATAGAGCCTGAGACCGCTGAAAAACTCCCGGTGGTGTTTCGGCAGTTCGAAGACGCCCCGGTGGGCTATATAGCTCCTGATGGTAGCTTCTCCACCGTTGATGATATAGGCCCCGGTATGGTCCTCGCCTTTCAAATAGCTCATGAACATGCCTTCATGATTCCCCTTCAAAAATACCGTGTTCAGGGTCGAAGTTCGTGAAAGTTCGACAAGAAAATCGATCACCTCGTATGATTGGGGCCCCCGGTCAATATAATCCCCCAGGAACACAATGGTATCCGGCGGATGTATACGTACTGTCAGCTGGTCGAAGAGATTAACAAGCCTTTTGAAATAACCGTGAATATCGCCGATAATATAAAACAATGCAGTCACCCCGGTGCCGCGCCCCAGGCCGCCGGAATCCGTTATGATCCGTCCCCGGCGGGTGCTTTTTTTTCAATCCTGTCTTTGATCTCCGTCAAGAGGTATCCCAGGATAAGATTACCCTCATCCATAGTATCGGCATCAAGGACACCAAAAATCCATTGTTTATACTGGCATATAAAGAGATATTCCGTTTCGCTGATGATCCTTATGGCCGGCTGGAGTTTGCCTATTCTGGTCATTATATAATTATTGCCGCCCGCCTTCAGTATATCCATGTATTCCTGCTCGGCGTTATACGACGACGAGCATGTGGCATAGACAAGGTCGTGTTTTTTTCCGGTCAGGGTGTTCCGCACAACGACGGCATTTGAAAGACCGGGAATCGCGTCCATCTTCCGCTTATAGTACACGATATCCCGGGTGGAGGATTTTTTTGAGAATAGAAACAACTGGTCCGGGAGGAGATCGTCCCCTGCCAGTTTTTTCAGGTTTTCCCGGACCACTGCGAGGAACTGCTCGGGGATGTTCGCCTCCTGGTCGCCCAGGTTTTCAAAACTGATTTTTATGTAGTACCTGCCGATCCGGGCATAGAGACACTTCGCCGATGCGTAGGTGTTGTCATCAATAAAGCGGTATGATCCGTCAAAGCCCCGCTCCCGGCTGAAAAAACCGAAGGAATCCAGGGAGGAACCGAGCCTTATCAGTTCCACCCTGACGGTTTTACTTTTATCCGAAAGATGGGCATATTCCGTGATGGCCAGCCCTGACGGATCATGCTCACTGTAGAGGGGTCCGATCTGCGCCATCCTCCAGGAGCTACTGGTGCGGTACTGCCGCTCCACCACCCAGCCGGGAACATCGGTTTCCCGGGGCATGACATCTGATATGGTGGAAGTCTTGGGGAAAAGGCTGCAGGAAAGTGGCGCAAGAGAAGAAATCATAATTAATATGGATAAAGCAAAAACCTTTTTCATGGCATCAGAATCCGTCGTTAATAATACAGAATATCTCTCGCAGGGCAGCTGAGTCGCAGAGATAATAATTTGAAATTCGCTTTTTTCTCTGCGCCCCTGCGACTTTGCGAGAACCTTTTACTATATGAACAATGTATAGCTGCAATGTTCCATATTTTTTTACTTGCTGATCGCCTTCGGATCAATGGCATCCTGAAGCCCCTCACCCACCAGGTTATAGGCCGTTATGGTCAGGAATATGGCAAAGCCGGGAATCAGCGTGAGCCACCAGGCGAAATCCATGAAGTCCCGCGATTGTGACAGGATATCGCCCCAGCTGGGAGTGGGGGGCTGGACGCCGAAACCGAGGAAACTGAGGGACGATTCGATCAGGATCGTCGAGGCTATGCCGAAGGTGGCCGAGACCAGGACCGGGGCAAGCGAATTGGGGAGGATGTGGCGCATGATGATCCACGCATCCCGCGCTCCCACCGCACGCGACGCCACGACAAAATCTGTTTCGCGCAATTTCATGAATTCACCCCGGACAATCCGCGCGATGCCGGGCCAGCTGGTTATGCCGATAACGACCATGACGTTCACCAGGTTGGGTCCCACCAGGGCCAGTATCGTGAGTATCAGGAAGAACGTGGGAAAGCACATGATGATCTCGATGAGCCGCGATATGACGATATCTATCCATCCGCCGTAATACCCTGCAATGGAGCCGATGATGATGCCGATGCTCACGTAGATGGCCACGGCGATGAAGCCGATGAAGATCGACACCCTGCTACCGTGGATCATGCGCGCCGTCAGGTCTCTCCCCTGCTCGTCGGTCCCCAGGAGATGCTTGACGCCGGGAGGAATGACGATACAGTTCAGGTCATATTCGGAATAGGAATAGGCCACGGGCGGAAAGATTTTAAAGCCCCGGTACGTATCCTTGCGCAGATCCGCGTCCTTGAGCTCAGGGTAATTAAAGAAGATGGGGAAATAGACGCGCCCCCTGTCCGCGTACACATAGGGCTTGCTGTTGGCCAGCAATGGAGCGAATATAGCCACGAGAAAAAGAATAATGACAAAAACCAGCCCTGCAAAGGCAAGGCGGTTCTTCCTGAATTCCCTCCAGACCCGTGCCCAGTATCCGCGCCTCATATCTTCGCCTCCAGCCTGATCCGGGGATCCGCCAGGGCATAGGCCAGGTCCGCCATGAGTATCCCCGCGAGGGTCAGGAGCGCGGCAATGGTCTCGATGGCCATGATGACCGGGATGTCCCGGGAAAGTATCGCCTCGAAGGCCAGCATCCCCATGCCGGGGACTGAGAAGATCGATTCCACGATGACGCTCCCGCCGAGAAGTCCCGGGAGCAGCGCTGCCATGAGGGTTATGAGCGGTATCAGGGAGTTCCTGAAGGCATGGACGAAGATGACCCTTCGTTCAGCAAGGCCCTTGGCGCGGGCGGTCATGATGTACTGCTGGTTGATGACCTCCAGCATGTTCGCCCTGGTGTACCGCGCCAGGAAGGCGAAGCCCCCGTAGGTCAGGGTCACCACCGGCAGCACCAGGTGCCATCCCACGTCAAGGATCCGGGTGAAAAGGCCGGCTTCCGCCGCCCAGTCGGAGCGGAACCCGCCGAGGGGGAAGAGGTTGAGGTACTCGCCGCTCCCCAGGTAGAGAAGCAGGAGTAGTCCCACCCAGAAGGTCGGCAGTGAATAGAGTATGAACAGGACGAGGCTCGAGCCCCGGTCGAAGGCGCTGTCCTTTTTAACGGCGGAAACAACGCCTAACGGGATGGATATGATATAAATGATAATCATGGAAATGATGTTCAGCGTCAGGGTTATCGGAAGCGCCTCGGCTATGCGCTTCGACACGGGTCTCCCATCCTTGCGGGATGTTCCGAAATCAAGGCGCGCGGATTTCGCGAGCCAGTCGATGTATCCGACGATGATCGGCTTGTCAAGGCCGTAGAGTTTCTTCTCCTGCTCCAGGATATCCTGCGAGATGGAACCGGTCTTGAGGGCGCCTTCCATCCCCATTTTAAGCTTCGTGTAGTCGCCGGGGGCCAGGCGTATCATCATATACGTTATGAAGGTTATCCCCAGGAGGGTGGGAATAATGAGGAGAAGCCTTTTTAGCAGGTATTTCTTCATTGCGGTTTTCTCACCTTCCATTCGACAAAATTCATGCCCCGTGTATGAACCTTGACATTTGTAAAACGCCTGCTCACCACCGCCAGGGCGGGACTGGTGTACATGAAGGTATAGGGCTGTTCATCATGCAGTATCCGGTGGAACCGGTGGTACATTTTGTTGCGCTTTGTTTCGTCGAACTCCGTGCGCGCCTTTTCTATAATACGGTCCGCCTCCCTGTTGCTGAACCCGATATAGTTTGACCCGCCCTTTATCTGGGAGGAATGCCAGATCTGGTACGGATCGTCCTGGAAATCGGGGTCGGACCATCCCAGGGATGTGGCGTCAAAATTCCTGCTCTGGATCTTATCAAGGTACACGGCCCATTCATACCGGTTGATGTCCATGTCTATGCCGGCCTTTGAAAAATCCTCCTTCAGGATGCTCACCAGGCGTTCCGCGAACTTGCTTCCCGACGATATGGTGAACGTAAACGAGAATTTTTTCCCATCCTTGTCCAGGATACCGTCGCCGTCGCGGTCAATCCATCCTGCTTCTTTTAAAAGCTGTCTCGCCCGTTCCGGATCATAGGGCCATGGCTTGATATCCGGGTCATTTGCCTTTCCGAAAATATAAAAGGGTCCGGTGACGATCTCACCCAGGCCGAAAAGGAGCTTGTCCAGGATCTCTTTGCGGTTGATGAGATGCGTCATGGCAAGTCGCACCCGGCGGTCCTTAAAGTAGGGCCGCTGTTCATTCCATCCTATGTAGCTGAACGACGGTAAATAGTATTTCAACTTGTAAAAGTTATCCGTGAACTTCTTTGAGTTGGTCTGGCGCACCCATTCAATATCGCGGACGCCCATTATATCGATCTCACCCTTTTTAAGCATCTGGAGGGCGACGCTTCCTTCGCCAATTATCTTGTAAACCACCTTGCGGATTTCAGGTTTCTCGCCCCGGTAACGCTCGTTTCGTACGAGGATTATGTTTTTGCCGGTGTCCCATCGCTTAAACCGAAACGGCCCGGTCCCGATGGGAAAGCGGTTGTTCTTATGGGTGTTGAAGTCGGTGCCGTTATCGTAGAGGTGCTTCGGCACGATGGGCATGCCGCCGCAAAAAATCAGCGCCAGGTAATAAGGCCTTGTATAGGCGAACTCCACCGAGTATTTATTTATTTTTTTACAACTTTTTATATCGATGTAATACACCTTGAGCTGGGCGCTGGATACCTTCGGGTCCATGATCCTGTTATAGGAATAGACCACATCGTCGGCGGTGAATTCGACCCCGTCACTCCAGAGAATCCCTTTTTTCAAATAGAAGCGGAACTTCAACCCGTCCGGGGATATTTCCCACCGCTCCGCCAGCATCGGCTTCACGTCCAGGGTATCGTAGTCCCGGTCCACCAGGTATTCATATATTTTAATGTTGATGGCATGTGCAGCCGAGTCCGTGGCGGTGATCGGATTCAGAGTTCCCGGCTCCGCGCCCAAATGGACGTTGAGCGTGTAGGGATCCCTTTCCGGAGCGAGCCTGGAACAGCCGGGAAGGAATACAACCGAGCAAAGGCACAGTAGTAGTAGTATTATCAGCCCATGTATTTTCAGTTTCTTCTTCATTTTACAATTATCAGAAATGTCATACAATATGCAAGGTGTCATTTCGCAATGAGGCATATTACAGGTGAAGCAATTGAGTGTCAAGAACGATTGGCAGTAGATGCCTGCCCGCGGCATGAAAGCCGCGGGAGACGATAGTATCACTTCACCAGTTCAATCTCACCGGGTCTCCAGGTCTTATCAAACCATGGCTTGAGCGGGCCATAGAGCCGGAGTAATGTATTCCATCCTTTCCCCGGAATCGTCTGAATCCAGTTTTTTTCTTTCCCTGCGGGAGGCTTCGGCCCGAAATATACATCCACCGAACCATCCTTATTTACTTCAAGGTCCCCGGACTGGCTGCTCACTGCCGGCCACAACTGGTCAGTCTGCAGCATTGAACGGGTCTGGTTGTCATACAAAATCACCGACCAGAAGTTCTTGACCGGAATATTCCGCGGCAGATGCAATTTGTAATTCTTGCTGCCGTCTAACGGATTGCTTTTTGAATCCACGAATGCTGCCATATATTGAGATCCTTCTCCGACTATCTTTGAATCCATGGCCGGTGTCACTCCGGTGGCATAAAAAAAGAATGACGAATAAGCATCGAGGATACGAGCGCCATTATCAGCAAACTTATATCCCCCGATAAAACCTCCCCGCCATGCGCTGCCCGGATAATAATATGCCTCTTTGAGGCGCATTCTGAATGTGATGGCACGAGCCGTTGCATCACCCACTGCCGCTGCTTCAGTAAGTATTTTCTTCATTCTTGCGTCGGGGTTGAAGGGTTTACCCTTTTTGATTCCAATGGAGGCGTAAAAGCCCAGTGTCACCTCGTCAACCGAATCTGCAGGCTCCTCCTGTACAACCTGATTTAGATATTCCCAGAATCTGTAATCAGCCGGGGCATCGGTGCAGAAATCTCTTCCGGAAACATTCACAAAATGTAGCGTTGGCGGATTGCCTGCCCGTGAAAGAGGATAGATGCGGGTGAACTTTTTCACCATATCAACTCCCGGTTTAGGATCACCATTGACCAGGAATGTGCGCCAGCCCGCCCATACACTGAAGGTAGCACATTTTACTACGATATATCCCTCCGGTATCGCTCCTTTATAGCCCGGAGGAAGAAGCAGGTATTTTCCTCCCTGCCCCTTATCAGGTCCCATGAATCCTAAATCTATGACAAAGTTATACCACATATCATCGATCAATCCAAGAACTTTTGGAGGAATTTCCATAACCAGCGGACCCTTGCGGAGATCAAGCCAGAACCAGGTGTAAGGCGTATTATTATTCGGTGTTAGAAAGATAGAACGCGGGTTCATCATTGTTTCAAATATCGGAACTGTTACATTTGCAGGCCCGACTTCCAGTATACCCTTACGGTTGGCAACCTGGCTCACGTGCGGCAATGCGAGGAGATAGGCCTGAACGGCCCGCTGGAAATCGAGATTGTCATACAGCTTCTCAACAGAGTCATTATCAGGAAAGCCGTCAAAAAAATTAAGAGTTCCGATGCGTGTTTTCACCGAATCGGGAGATTCAATCCCCGCAGGAACTTTTGTACTCATTTTCATCTTTGAAGCTGTCTGGGTGTAACCTGAAGTTACACCAAAGGCCGTTAAAAAAACAGCGGCGTACAGCATAATAGTCTGTTTTGTTTTCACTTTAATTTTTTTCCTTACATTAATAATATTAAAAATATATTTGTTATGCAATACTCCCTGTCATGGATTACAATAGAGTTAACTTATAATGATTTTTAAAAATTCCCAACTTCTGATATATATTATCAGAATTTAAAAATTATTCAAGGCACCCTGTCCAGTATTATTTGTGTTTAGCGGGTTTCATTGTAGAAGTAATCTTTCCAGATAAGAGCCAATGCATCCTATAGACCATGATTGAGGAGAAAGAAATGTTCTGTATAGTAAAGCCGTGCAGGAGGCCCGGGATCAATTAAAAAATCGCGCAAGGATGCGCCGGTAACAACTGTAAGCGTTCGACCAACAGATTGTGCTTACGCAAAACCGTGATCAAAGGCTTGACCCATCAAAAAAAATCGCCAATCCAATTTGGGGTTTAAACCCCAGGCTCGAAAGCATAAACCTGAAGCCCGTCGCGGCGATTGAGCGACCGAGAAATTGGGGAGCGCGAGGGGAAAAGGGCGAGAAGTCCTTTTCCCCTCGCAATCATTTTAATCAAACAAAATCAATAAAATGCTTGAAAAAAAATGCGGTAAAATAATAGTGTCATCCCATATTACAAATGACCCATGCGGCGCCAGAGTGACGACCGGCATGACCAATTATCAAGCGAGAAAGGAAAAAAGCCATGGCTAAATGTGATGTCTGCGGCAAGGCGATTCAAATAGGAAACAATGTCAGCCATTCCAACAAGAAGACCAAGAAAATCTGGCATGCCAATGTCAAGAGGATACGGGTCCTGGAAGACAACCGCGCCGTCAGGAAATATGTGTGTACACGCTGCATCCGCTCAGGCAAGGTGCTGAAGGCTGTTTAACCGCGCTCCCGGCTGAAGCCGTTCAGCCGGATCATCCCGCCGTATAGATCACGCCTTTTTTCCATAGTCCAGCAGTGAATCAAGGAGCAGTTGCGCGGGCCGCGTTAGCTGCCTGCTGACGTTATGGACGAAAAAAAACGACCGCCGTATATCAAGCCCGTCAACCCTGATCAGGGTGAGCGATTTCGCCCTCTTCTCCTGCTCTACCGCAAAGCGCGACAGGAAGGAAACCCCGAGGCCGGCGGCGATCGCTTCCTTTATGCATTCCGTCGAAGAGCATTCCAGCACTACCTGCAGGGCCGATGGCGTTATGCCGTGTCTCCCCAGGGCCTCTTCGCTGTTCTTCCTGGTCCCGGAACCTGCCTCGCGGATTATGAAGGGCATGCGTACCAGGTCGGCCGGTTCAATCCTTGCCGGGGACCCCTTCGGGCCCGCCAGCATGATCTCATCCATGCACACCGGTGTGTAGACCAGGGACGGGTGGCGGTATTCCTTGCCCACGATGCCGACATCGGCGCTCCCCTCTTTCACCATTTCCACCGCCTCCCTGCTGTCCGTCACCTGGAGCCGGTAGGTGATGCCGGGGAATTCCCGCTTCACCGACGCCAGTATCTTCGGCAGGATGTATGACGCCGGGATGGTGCTTGCAGCGATTCTGGTCGTTCCTGCCGGTATCCCCCGGTCAAGATCCGCCATCGCGGTCTCGATGTTTTTGAAAAGCTTTTCGCAGAAGGCCTGAAAGATCTTCCCTTCCTCCGTCACCGAAACGTCGCGGGCCGTGCGGTTGACAAGCTTCACCCCCAGGGCTTTCTCCAGCTGGATGATGTGATGGCTGATAGTGGCCTGGCCCACCTTCAGCTTCCGGGACGCCCTGGTGAAGCTGTTCTCGTTCAGGACCTCCAGGAAGGAGCGCAGCTGCTTCAGGTCAAAATTCAATTCCGCCCTTTTTTTCATAGGCCGTCACATCTCCGTATAGTACTTCCATCCCTTCAGGTAATAACGGTAGAGCACCGGTTTGTTGAACGTGTTCACATCAGTCTGCGATACGACTGAATCAGCGGGAAAGTGGAGCGACTGGCTGAAGGACTCACGGGAATAATATCTCAGTCCAGGCACCGCTACCTCCGCCGCACCGATGTCACAGGTTCCCTCAATGGCCATGTTAAAACCCCAGTCGCCAAAGGACGGCACATAGACATGGTATGCCGTAACCGAGGGAAACACCTTCTTCATGGTGTTGTGTATGCACCAGAAGGCCTCCCGGGCGAAAAGAGGCGACGTCGACTGGGTGACGAATATCCCGCCGCGGTCAAGGGAGCGCCGCAGGAGGGTATAGAATTCCACCGTGTAGAGCTTGGTTATCGTCTCGTCATGGGGATCGGGAAAATCCGCTATGATGATATCGTATTTTTTCCGGTTCTCCAGAAGGTACGTGTAGGCGTCCCCCACCACGACGGAAACCCTGGGATCCCTGAGCGAATCCCCGTTAAGCATCCGCAGGGATGAATTCTTTGTGGCCAGGTCGATCATTGCCGGGTCAAGCTCCACCAGGGTTACACCCGTTACGTCTTTGCACTTCAGGATTTCCCTCACGGCCAGGCCGTCGCCCCCGCCGAGGACCAGGACCCGCCTGCCCGCGCCTTTATGCAGACCCAGGGAGGGGAACACCAGCATCTCATGATAGCGGTACTCGTCAATCGACGAAAACTGGAGTGAGCCGTCGAGGTAGAGGCGGAAATCATCATCATTCCTCGTCAGGACGATCTCCTGAAAATGGGAGCGCTTCGAGAAGACAATGTCATCGTAGTAAAGGCGCTTCTGCAGAATGGTGTTTATGCGGTCGGATGACGCCGCCATGGCTATCAGGAGCATGAATATTATGATCGGAGCCAGCAGGTCTGTTTTGCGTTTGTTCTCATAATCTATCTTAATGATGATAACAATCGCCACGAGTATATTAAGGACGCCTATGATGATGCTGGAAAGCATCCGTCCGAGGAAGGGGAACAGGATGAGGGGGAACAGGAGTGACCCCGCCAGGCCGCCGATATAATCAAGGGAAAGAACATTGGAGAGTATGTCCTTGAGTGCGCCGTATTTCTTGAGGACGCGGGTGATGATCGGTATTTCCAGTCCCACCAGCGTGCCGATGATTACCAGGAAAAAGATATGCAGCATGTAGTAAGTGGCGGAAAAGGAAAAGAGATAGCTGAGTATCAGCACCGACAGGCCGCCCACGAAGCCGAGGGTGACCTCGATCATGATGAAATTCTTTAAAATGTTTTTTGTCAGGAACCTCGAGAGGTAGGATCCGAGCCCCATGGAACTCAGGAAAAAACCGATGGTGATGGAATACTGCTGGACCGGGTTGCCCAGCAGGTAAGTCGCCAGGGAGCCCAGCACCAGTTCATAGATTATCCCGCAGAGGGATAGAAAAAAACAGAGAATAATAATATCCTCTGTTCGAAACGTCGCAGTTCGTTTTTCACCGATTGGCTCTACTTTACGGCTTTTTCTTCAATCTTTACATCAGGGTTGGTAACGATCTTTTTCTTCATGTAGTCGCCACCGGGGGACATCAGCACGCCCGCAATAATTATTGAAATGCCGATTATTATCGCCCCCATGATGATGCCGAGCGACACGTTCTGGTCGTCCTCGATCTCTTTTTTAACCGAAAAGGGCGATATAAGTATAACAAGAAAGATCCCGATCCCCATCATGATGATGCCCACAAGACTATAAATGGCAGTGTCCAGTATTCCGTGCAGCAAGTTTCCCCAATCCATAGTAGCGTTTACCTCCTGGTAGTAATTGCAGATTAATACTATATCCCCCGCCGTTCATGGAGGCGGGTTTCCGTAATATAAGACTGTATTATTTCCCGCCCCTGAATCCGCCGTACCCGGGACGTCCGTAATAATACCCGGGCCGGAGCGACTTCCGCTCGTCACGATACTTTGAAATGTATTTCTGGCCAGCCGTTGAATACCCCACGTTGAAAGCGGACACTGCAAATCCGCCTCCCACCAGCAGCGCCGCTATAAGTATGCTCCGTATCATGACACAACCTCCCGCCTACCCGGCAACAGAAAAGGGCATCGCGTTATATGTCCGCGCCTTCGCCCGGTTGAGGAAGGCAAGGCCGGCGAGGACGACCATCACGATGATATAATATCGATAGCTTTTCACCTTCGTTATTTCCAGCCCTATCGCGGACGTGGCGCGGGGCTTTTGACTGGTAAGTTCAAGATACGCGTAATACCTGCCGGGTTTCTCAAGGACGAAATCGTCCTCGACGGACAGGTCGCTCTCATGCCAGTACCCCTCGTCATCAGATCCTTCCTCGTCCCAGAAATCGCCGCTGAAGGTATAGCACTCCACCGGCTCCCTGAGGGCATCCACCTCCTCAAAGAGGTCCTTCAGCGCCGCAGGGGTAACCCGGTGATTCACCGCCTTGAGAAGCCGGTCCTCCGGGACCAGCAGGAACCTGAAAGACTGCCATTCAAGGTTCATTTTCTGTATTGAATCGTTAACATACACCCGGGAAGTGTAGAGGGCGTCCCCCTTTTTCAACTCGAAGGGGCCATAGAGGACCTCGCTCTGGTACATGGTCTGCCCGCTTTCACTGACCATGGCATTGACGCTCAGGTCCTGCTTTATTTTCATGACTCCGTCAACGGGCGTCGAGGAGAGGCAGTTCACCACCGCAAGGGCAAAAACGACGGCGAAGGCGACGGCATAGAGGACCGCTTTCAGTTTGTAGTTTTTCCTCTTTGTGACTGTATCGTTGTATATTTTCTTGTGTTCTTCCCCACCAAAAGCCGCCACGACATCATCGTATGACAGCTTTTCGCCCCTGGTGATGGATACCTCGCCTTCGGAGTGCTCAATGGTGTATTTGACACCGTCCTTTTTGAAGTCATACATCGTGGCGGGCTCGCCGATCTCCGGCTTCCAGGGAAGCTCACCCTCGGCATATACGATGCGGCCCACATAGGCGTCGCTTTTCGATATCTTCCTTCCGTCAAACTCAATGCTGGATGGGTCTGACTCCAGGTCAATGGACTGCGGCGTGTAATCCTCGTAGGAGTGAATCTCCCCTTCTTCCTCGACGAAGTAATGGTAGGAGCCGTCGGCGGCTACGGCGAACCATTCGTCCCAGGTGCACTTTTCCCACTCGTCCTCGTCCTGGTAGCGTATCCTGCCGATTATCTCGTATTCGACGCCCTTCAGCGTCCCCTTGACGCCGAGCCTGAAGACAGAATTGTCTTTGTCGGCAGTAAGATCATCGGCGAAGAGTTCATAATACTCTTCCGTCTTCTGGTCGTATTCCACTCCGCAAGAAGAACACTTGCCGATGGGGACGCTGACGTTTTCTTCATCTTCATCGTCGTACTCTGACCGGTAGCTCTTGACCAGGCTGCCGCCGCACTTGGAGCACTTCAAAGCCTTCAAATCAGGATTATCAGTTCCCATACAATCCTCGGTTACCGTTTCGCTTTCAAGATTTTACTATATCCCTGGCCAGGAGAGGCCTGCCGGTGAAGAGCTCTATTTCATCTTCCGTGGCTTCAATGGAAACTTTTCTGCCTTCCGAGACGCCGTCCATGTACACGACCTTTGTGCCGGGCTCGACATAAAATGAAAGCTCTCCCTCGGCACCGGCAACTTCCGCCGTCCCCTTCTCCTTGACCATGACCTTTTTAGAGCCGATCATAATGTTCTGACCGGCCCGCACGCCCGTGATATCGGGAAACTCGACCGCATCTTCCACTTCGGTGAAGAGGGAATAAGTCCCCTCGTCCTCTGTAAACCACGCGGTACCGCCGTCATACTCAAGGAACCACTCGTCAAAGTGCCCGCCGGGATAATTGTAGCGCATCCGGCCCAGGGCGGTGAAGGGCTTTCCCAGTATGGTGCCCCTGCTCCCGACCTGGAAAATCGACGGGAACTCCGCCAGCTTCGGGTGCTTTCCCGTGGCGTCGAACCCGTCGCCGGTCACCTTGAGGTGGGTGCCGCAGTATCCGCAGACCAGGACCTTGCTGAACCTGTTCTTGATCTCAACCGGCGCCCCGCACGAGGGGCATTGCGTCGATGACATGGCCCTGACCGGTTATCCCTGCTGCGCGCCGCAGTCGGGGCAGAACTTGGCACCGGCCTGCAGCTTGGCGCCGCACTTGACGCAGGCGCCGCCGGCCGTGTTCGCGCCGCACTCGGGGCAGAACTTCGAATTGGCCGGTATCTTCGCGTTGCACTTGGGGCAGGTCATGCCCATGACGATTTCCTTGCCGCACGAACCGCAGAATTTCGCTCCCGCCGGGTTCTGCGCGTTGCAGTGCGGACAGGCGACTTTGGCGCCCTGTGCGGCGCCGCCCATTACGTTGCCCATCATGCCGGCCATCTGCTGGCCCATGCCCACGCCCATGCCGGCTCCCATCATGCCGCCTGACATGCCGTCGCTTCCCGCCGCCTTTTCCATGGTGTCGAAAGTGCGCTTCATCTTGTAGTCGTCCTGGCCCATGATGCCGATCTCCGCCTTGTCCGCCAGGGCCTTCTTGAGGCGCTTGACCGACTCGTCTTCCTGGGGCACGTTGATCGATTCAACGGCGAATCGGACCAGCTCGAGGCCGTAGCTCGCGAAATCGTCAAGGATGTTCGCCTTGCCGGAAACGCCGATCTCGTTGTAATACTGGGCGAGCTTCAGGATGGTGACATTCTGCTTCAGCATGAACTCGGCGATCAGGTCCGAGAGCTTGGGAAGTATGACCTGGTCCCGGAGGGTGGATTCGATCGCCTCGGTGGTGTAGGCCTGCCAGGTGCCTATGGCCATGGTAAGGAACGACTTGGTGTCCTTGATTTTTATCGAGAAGTTCCCGAAGGCGCGTATCGGCACTGCGATGTTATAGACCGGATCCTGGAGATCGATGGGCTGCTTGGTGCCCCACTTCAGATTGGGTATCTCGGTCTTGTTTACAAAGTACACTTCGGCAGGAAACGGCGACTTGCCGCCGAAGGGAAGGTTCACAAGTTTTTCCAGTATGGGAATATTCCCGGTTTTAAGGGTGTGCCTGCCGGGGCCGAAGCTGTCAAGGGCGCGTCCTTCCCTGAAAAATATGGCCTCCTGGTTTTCCATGACGATCAGCTGGGCCGCCATGGAGATGGCGCCTTCAGGAAAGCGGTAGAGCACTTCACCCTGTTTATTTTTCCATTCGACTACATCCAATAATGCCATTTAGATTACCTCCAATAATACATTTTTTCGTTCGTCGAAGTTTTTTTCAAATGCCCGCAGCGTATCGGCAATACCGCTGATGGCCGCGCCGATATCCCCGGCCGCGGCGGCACGCAGTTCGCCGATTTTTTTATCCATCTCATCGAGGGCAGATATAAGCCTCCAGTCGTATTCAAGGAGCCTGTTCTTATCGTCCTCGGATATAGTCATGCTTGACAGGGCGGCAGTCTTTCCGAAATCAGCATGCTGGCACTTCCTGATGACCGTTTCCATCTTAAGACCCAGGGTGTCCAGATCGCCGAGTTTATCCCGCTCCTGCTTCTTCTCAAGTTCAATCAGCTTCGCATTCACATCGTTCTTGAATCCCAGTATCCGGTCGGCCAGCAGATCCCTGACGATCCTGTCTGCTGCATAGCTTTCGGCCTTTTCCACGTATCCCTTGAATCCGGGAAATTTCACGGTGATCCGGTCGATCAGATCACGATTTTCCTGGACTTTCTTTTTTAAGTTGTCGAGATTTGGTTGCATAAGCCTCACTTTCTTCCTTATTTATTGATGGAACTGTTCTTAAAAATAGTCATTCAAGATACGTAAGTCAAGAATCAAGTGATTATGTTACCTTAAAAGTAGTACACCGGTTTGATTATTTAGAATTAAACCAGATTGAAAAGCCAGTCAAGAAAAAAGGTGATATTAATGATAAATTTTTATAGTCATTAATCGGCTTATATTAGAAATTTTTATTCATATGAAGTACCGCTATCGGCCAGTTCCCCCTGGATTTTCGTCAGCAGGTCCAGGTACTTTTTCTGGGCTTCGAGAAAGCCCATGATAGTTTCATTTTGAGTTACCAGCCCCGCGAGACTCTCCACGTTTTCGAACTCAAATTTTTCAATGATATCCGCCATGTCCTGCCGCTCCTTAATGGTGCGGCAGAGACTCGTGTATTCGTCAAGGAGCTTAGCGGCATCTCTGTCGGCGTTGAGCGACTCGTACATGGATATATAATTACGGTATATAGCGGTATCCTGAATGAGCCGCCCCAGTTCTTCAGCCTGCTGCAGTATCGATGTAATCGCCGGATCCATATTTGATTACATTCAGGAATGATTAAATAATGCAAGATATTTTCCGGACGGTTGCAAAAAACAGATTTCGTGATGACGTGCGTAATCACTCCGGCCGCCATAATACTGTTTGACATTTTACGCGCACTATTCTATCTTTACTATACCGGAATGATGAACATCGTTTACATCAACCAGTGATATATTCAAGTCACGGAGAGATCAATGGCAGAACCAAAGGAAATACTGGAAGACGAAAATAAAATCGATACGGTCATAGCAGACGACATCACATTCAAGGGCAACCTGAAGTTTAAGAACTCCCTCAAGATCAAGGGCTCCTTTGAGGGAAAAATCGAGACTGACGGTCAGCTCATTGTGGGACGCGAGGCAAAGGTCAGCGCCGATGTGCGGGCAAGCGAGGTCAATGTGAGCGGCGTTTTCAGCGGTAAAATAAAAGCGTCGAAAAAAATTGAGCTCTTCAAAAAGAGCAAGACCAGCGGCGATCTGGTCACCCCGGAGCTCGACATAGAATCAGGATCTGTTTTCAACGGGACCTGCATTATGGAGGATAAAAACTAGTCCGTCGAATGATCATGAAGCACTTGATTATCTGCTTTTTTTCCGCCTCATTGCTGCTGGGCGCTGTCCTGCCGGGCCGTGCTGACGATGGGCCCGGTCCAGCCCCCAATGCCTCCTTCGGGTTTGCAGGTTCTTACGGGTGGTACAACAACTGGCAGCGGAAACCGGGCGACATGAATATGAAAACCGAATTCGCCCCCGGCTACGGCGGCGCCTTTATCTTCCAGAAGATGTTTAACAACTACCTCGGCATCCATTGCGGCTTCTGGTTCAACCAGATGAATCTGGTATTCCTTATGAAGGGGGATAATAAATCAAATCCCACCGACCCGATGTCGATGACCTACACGAAGCTGGAAAGCTCCGGCTGGACCATCAGCTTCCCCCTGTCCCTGGTAACGTCCCTGAACGCATCCTTCTTTTCATTCGAGATACATACTGGCATCAAGTACACCCAGATCCTCACATCAGAGATCAATACGGACAATCCGTTTATAAAAATCTTCAACGATAACATCGACATGATGTCATCCCTGAACACATCTCAATTCGGTTTCACCCTCGGCTTTTTCTTCAAATTCAGAACAACCAGCTATGTCGACCTCTTCTTCGGCGGCGAAGGCGAGCTCTATGTAACGCAACTGATAAAAGAAAACAATGATGTCACCCACCTCTTTGCCCTGACGATACAGGCAGGCATCATGTTCAGGACCAACATCTTCCCGATACCGCAGGCGCGACCGGTTCAATAAACGGTGCTGACGTCGTCGTAAAATTCTTTACAAAAAAACTATATTCGTACTAAGGTGCATAATTCGGCTGTTTCTGCAGCCGCACAAACCTTCAAGTCTGCGCTGGAAACAAATGGTTAAGTTCAGGTATCAATCAACGGTCGTTGCCATAGTACTATCATTATTTACCCCCTTTTTATCAGTGGCGGATGAAAACGGCTGGACACTGAAAAAAAACAAGAAGGGAATACAGGTCTTCACACGGGACGTCCCCGGATCAGGCTTCAAGGAATTCAGGGCGGCCGTTGAAATTAAAACTACCATGACCAGCGTCCTGAGGCTCATGGAGGACATCCAGTCATATCCGCAATGGTTCCCGAAGCTGAAGGAGTCCCGGCTCCTGAAAACAATCAATTCCTGGGAGATAATCCTCTACCACTGGATGAAGCTTCCCTTCCCCGCCGATGACCGGGATTCGGTATTCAAAGTCACCGCATCGCGGGATGCAAAAACCGGGACCGTGACTTTGCAGCTGACCAGCGTGTGGGATTACTTGCCGGAGAAAAAGGGCATCGCCCGCGTGAAACATATTAAAGGAAACTGGACCTTTATCCCGGACATTGCCAGGGGTACGGTCATGGTCATATACCAGATGCACAGCGAGCCGGGAGGATCATTGACCCCATGGTTGGCCAATGCTGCCGTTGTCAAACGACCCTACACGGTCCTGAAAAACATGCAGGAAATGCTTAAAAAACCCAGGTACCGGGACGCGAAGGAAACTGAACTTCAGTTCTTCAGGTGATCATTCCTGCCGGAATATCTGCATGATCAACCAATGAGCAGGTCGGCCCCGCTCTCCCTTTCCATGTATAACCCTCCGGTATTTTTTTTATTTTTATTATTTACAACTGAGAGTTCCTCCGGTATTATATAAGAACCATGCTGATCACAGGCTGCAACCGGGAAAATCAGATTCGGGTGGCCTGTCACATACATATATAACAGCATACGGCTAATTCGGATTACCTTCTTATATGCGCGGTTTTACTGCAGCGCATAATAAAATCTTTTCAATAAAAAAGATTTTATTACTATACCATTATATGGAGGCATTAATGCGATTCATCAAAATTCCGATTACAGCCATACTGGTGTTAGGCTTTGTTGTTTCGGCCATGTCTGAAACTGCGGAAGAAAAAGGAACACGGCTGATGAAAACGAATGATGACCAGCCGATTTTCCAGAAGGTCAAGGGCGAAACTACCATTAAGATTTACGGGAGCAGCGGGGAGCTGAGGTTCCAGAAAAAGCTGATAATGGCATCCTACACCGAGAACATGGGAACTGGCAATCAAAAGGAAAGCTACATATCCTATTTCCTTGAGCCGCAGGATGACAACGGCAATTCCTACCTGATGTACAACTTCAAAAAGGAGGCCGACGTCAAATACGTATACCTCAAGGGAATCAGGAAAGCGAAAAAAGTCACCGGCGCCGACAAGCGTCTCAGCTTCTTCGGCAGCGACTTCTCCAACGGAGATATCGGGAAACCGGACTTCACTGAATGCACCTACAAGACCCTCCCGGATGCCCGCATGGTTTTCAAGGGCAAGGAGTTCGAATGCAATGTTGTCGAAAGTATCCCCAAAAACACTCAGGTCATGAACGATACCGGCTACGGCCGCAAGGTGACATATCTCGAGAAAAAAACAATGCTGACCCTTAAGATTGAATATTATGACGAAAACAAGGTAAAGCTGAAGGAATTCAAGCTGCTGTCATTCATAACGCGCAACAATGTAAAGGGCCAGAAAGTTTATTACACGACCGGCATCGAGATGAAAAACGTCAAGCGCGGGACCAGGACGGAACTCCTGTTCAGCAACATGCGCTTTGAAGAGGAAGCGAATATTTCACCTGACATTTTTTCGGTCGAATACCTGACGAGAAAATGGTGGTGATGTAATTTTGTATCATCGTTGAAAACAAGAAGGTGACCATGGGGTGCGGCTGGAGCTGAGGCGCCTGGCCGCCGTGGTACACGGTGCACAAATACCCGCACAGGAGGTTAGTATGCATAAACGGATCATATTGGCATCGGTTATTTCCGCTCTGTTTCTCATCGGCTGTCTCGGGAGCCTGGAGAAATATCCGAAGGAAAAATGCACGGCGCTGCCGAACGACAATGTATTCAAGGCCATCCAGGATAACTGCATCAAGTGTCACAAGAACGACTACACGACAAAGCAGGATGTATGCGCCAGGAAGGCCATGATCATTGACGCCGTCAAGACAGGGAGGATGCCGAAGATGGGTAAATTGTGGCCCTCATACTTCAAGACCATTGTCGAGTGGAAGTAGCAGGAGTATCATTGCACAGGCGCGGCATCAAAACCGCGTCTGCGTTATCGTTTTAAAATAACGTCAACTGTTTGCCATCCGGGTTTTTAACCTTATCAAAAACCGCACGGCCCCCGTACTGTTGTGATTCACGCATCTCCTTTTCAATTACCCCGTTAAAATCTGCCGCAGGGTCATGCTTTTCCTCGATGCATTGAACCGCCCGGCCCAGTCCCTTCAGTGCCTCCTGCCTGTCGGTAAGGCCGATCTTCGCCCGGTTGACCGCGCTCCGGAGCTGGCTGATCGTTTCATCATATACCTTCAATGGCACCGGGAACGGTTTCCCGTCTTTCCCCCCGTGGGCAAAGCTGAACCGCGCCGGATCATCGAAACGGGCCGGTGTTCCGTAAATCACCTCGCTCACCAGGGCAAGGGACTGCATGGTGCGCGGCCCCAGGCCTTCAAGGAGAAGAAGTCCCTCAAAATCAGCGAGTCCCCGGTCATAGGCAAGGGCGAGGATTCCGCCCAGGCGCTTCAGGTTCACATCATCCTCCGTGACGTCATGGCGGCGCGGCATGATGATTTTTCGTATCTCCTTCATCATGGCTGACGGTTCCTCCCTGGCAATGGACACGATTCCCCCCCGGGCCGCATCGGCTTTTCTGTCCACCAGGTTCAGGATGCTTCCCCGGTTTTTGCCGTAGATGAACGCGTGGGGCTCTTCCACGAAAGAGCTTATCCGGGGTGAATGCCAGTGGTAACGGCGTGCCAGGCCTGAAGCGTCATTGAGGCCCTGCTGAACCACGGCCCATTCACCCGTGTCGGTGAGGATGAACGAGTGCAGGTATATCTGGAATCCGTCCTGCACCGCGGTGCTGTCTATTTTAGCGCTGAGTCTGCTGCAGCGGACCAGGTAGTCGCCGTCCAGACCCCGGGCATCGGAAACCGCTGTTATCTCCTCAGGAGTCTTCCTCGAATGCTTCCCCCTGCCCCCGCATATATAAATGCCCAGCTCTTTTGAAATCGGGTTGATCGCCTGTTTGAGTGACCCCAGCACCGACGTGGTTATGCCTGAAGAATGCCAGTCCATGCCGAGGACCGAGCCGAAAGCCTGGAACCAGAAGGGATCGCTCAGGCGGCGAAGCACTTCTGATGTTCCGTATTCTGCCACGATTGCTTCAACTATGGCGCCCCCGAGCCGTGCCATTCTCTTGTAGAGCCATTGCGGCACATGACCGTAATGGAGCGGCAGATCTGCATAACCGGAACGTTTCATATCTTCTATTTACTCTATTATCAGTTTGCCACGGTGTGGAAAATAATTCAAGTATTTTTATAAACATTTGTATAGTTGTCACCTGGAGATGCATTACATACCTGCTTATAATTACGATATCACCCCACCGCCGGGAGCAGCGGGATAAACATTGTTGTTGATTTAAATTTTTTAATCAGTAGATGCGGTCGTGCATCGATGAAGGCGATTGCGCTATTTGATACGATGCCAGGTCAGTCTGGCGTCATTCGTCTTTATTACCAGTACATCATTATTCAGTTTAACGATCCGCCATGCAAGAAGGACTTTGGGGAATTTGAAGTATACCTTATCGTTGTCGATGCGGTAGGTTCCCTTGAGGGGAATCATGTTCATGTCTTTTACTTCGGCCGTCACGGTTCCGTCAGCCTTAATAACAACAGTCATATTTTTTTCGAGGCTGCCCTTTCCGGCATCCCATGAGCCGACAATATCCTTTTTGTAATCCTTTGTGCATGCGCCGAAAGCCATGGCAAAGGCTATGGCTGTTATGAATAAACCTTTTCTCATGGATACTACCTCATGTGTACTATGCAAGGCAGATCAGGGATGTCAATAGAAAAATATCCATGGTGATGAGAAAGCGCGGTCCCGGGACCGCGCTTTCTCAGGGAAGATCAAAACCTAATTTACCGCTTCCCTATGACCAGGTTGTACAGACGGTCCAGACTGCACACGTAGCCGAACTCGTTGTCATACCAGAAGTTAAGGTCCACCATGGTATAGAGTTTATCATCACGCTTGGTCGTCCTCCGATGGGTGAAAGGCGCATCATAAATCGTGGAATAGGTGCTCCCGATAATATCGGAGCTCACCAGCTGTTTGTCGGAAAACTTCAGTATGTCATGGTTGCGTTCGCTGTACTTTTTGAATATGCCGTGTATATAGGTGTTGTCGTATTCGCCTATAAGGGATATGTCAAGGATCACGATGGACGCCGTGTTGGTGGGCACGCGGAGTGATGACGCCTGCGAGCCGATCCCCAGCTCCCGGATCTGCGGGATCACCTCGATGACCGCATTCGCAGCTCCTGTCGTGGAAGGGATGATGTTGTTCATGATGCTCCTGGTCTTCCGGCAATCCTTTTCCCCGTCCTTGGGAAGAATATCCAGGACGCTCTGGGAATTTGTGGCGGCATGGACCGTCGTAAGCGCGTAGGATATGAACTTGTCGCCGAAATGTTCAACCAGCGCCTTGATCGGAGGCGCGCAGCAGTTCGTGGTGCACGACGCGTTTGAGACGATCTTGTGAACCGCCGGATCGTACTTGTCAAAATTGACCCCGCCCACGACCGTAACGGCATCATCCGGCATCATGGTCCCCTTGTTCTTGATCTTGAAGGGTGCCGTCAGGATGACCTTCTTGGCGTTATTGAGGTGTCCCCGCAGCGACTTGTCTTCGCTCGAGGTCGGGTCGGTCATCTTGCCGGTGGTGTCGAAAACCACCTCGACGCCGTACCGCGACCAGGGAATGGTGCCCGGCGCTCGGAATTCAGCCTCGTTGAGCCAGATCAGCTTCTTACCGTTGAGGTAGAGGGTGTCGTTTTTTATCTCTATGGCCTTGTCCCTGCTGTACCCGAATAAAAAGCGTGCATAGGGACCGTACGTTGAATCGTACCCCATGTATGTTGCCAGGTCGTCAAGGCTTTTGCCCGTCTTCCTGCCGGTGGAAATCACGATTTCATCCAGGTCTTCCTTCGTTGACATTATCCATGCCAGCAACTTTCCGATCCTGCCGATGCCATTTATTCCAACCGGTGATTTTGGTGATATGGTGCTCATGATCCTTCTCCTGAAAGGTTTTTTTTATATGTGTTTCCCCGCCCGCCTTCGGAGGGCGGGGAAAAGTGACGAATTCTCAATTGACCTCTTCCGGCACACCCCGCTTCCGGGTTTTGTGATAGCCCATGTATACATTCCCCGTTGATCCGTCAATGGTTATAAAATCACCCTCCCTGACGAGGACATGGCCATCCTCGGCGGAGGGATAATCCACGAAGGCCTGGCTGTTGTCTTCATCGATGTGCATCATGGAAAAATCGCTGACACCTGACTTCTCCAGGCGCCGCATCTGCAGTACCGCGTGGGAGGTCATTCCGCCTATGCAGGTGAGGATACCGTCCGATTTTTCCATGCCCACCACGTCCTCGGGGTTTGTCTCGGGTCGAATGAGGATCACCCTGTCGCCGGGGAACTTCTTTCTCACGTCGCTGATCCGGTCGATCATGAATACCGCCCTCCCCGACACGACCCCGCCCGACGCGGCGAGTCCCTGGCCGAGGTGGTACGGTTCGATTGCGCCGGGACCTTCAACAAGCTCCTCCACTTCGAATATCTGGTTTACCATGCCCCGAACCTGGAGCATGTAGAGAGTCTTGTTCTCGATGGTAAATTCGATCTGGAGGTCGTTGCCCCACTTGTCCCGTATCCGCTGGACCGCGCTGAAGAGCATGTTGTAGAGGTCCGGAAATTTCTCTTCCATTGATGGCATGGCTGCGAACTTCCGGTACACCTTTTTCTGGTCTTCACTGATGGGGAACACCCGGGCGATGCCGCTCACGATGTCATGGCCCTGCGACCGTGTCTTGTACTCGCCGAACAGGTCGATCTTCTCGTTGCCGTGGTAACGGCTGTGCACAACGCCCGTAATGCTGTCAGGCGATGAATTGCCGAAGACCATGTTCTGAATGATGACCGCGGTGCCCCACTCGTCCGATATATTTACCAGCTCCCGGTATTTCCGGGCCACCGGCGAGTCCCAGGAACGGAACACCGCCACGATGGAAAAAAGGAGCTGCTCATAGGGGTCCTCGGGTATATAATGTCCCTGGTTCCTGATCTCGTCATAATACTGAACCGCCAGGTCAGCCATCTGGTCGCCGGTCATCTTTTCCTTGAGATCAACGCCGACCCGCTCCTTGTAATCGTACATCAGGTTTTCGAATACCTGGCGGCTCATGCCGTAGTACGATATGGCCAGGTCCTGGAGGAAACGCCGGTAGCAGTCGCAGGCGAACCACTGGTCCGTCCGGGCGTAGTAATTCAGGACCTCCCGGGTCATCCCCACGTTGGTAATGGTGTCCATGACGCCGGGCATGGAGAAAACCGCGCCGCTGCGCACCGACAGGAGCTGGGGATTGCGGGCGTTCCCGAACCTGTTCCCGGTGAACTTGTCAATATACCGTTTCAGGAGGTATATCATCTGCTGGCGCGATTCGGTGTCGTTGATGATGGCGTCGCCCAGTCGTTTGTACAGCTCCGACGACAGTATGATGCCCGGGGGCGCGTTAACTCCCTCCATGTTCGCTATGAAGAGAAGGCCGTGGGCCTTGCTCCCGATCTCCCAGACCGGGGCGAAGCGCTCCTCTTCTCCGTGCGCCTCGGCGATCTTCTTGATATCGTGTATCTGTGCGTAATGGTCCTCGTCGTAGGGGTCGAAGGGGTCGAAGGGATCGTTCGGATCGTCGAGAAGCCTGATCACCTCCCGCACGCTGTTGCCGATACCGGGACTGCGCTGGTTCTCGTTCAGGCACACGATATCGCCCTGCCCGGCGATCATGCCGATCAGGCGGTCCTTGAGGGATATGAGGAAATTGTCGAAGAGCTGCAGCAGGGGCGACTGCATGATCTGACTCCGGACGAAGCGGTCGATGATGATATCGGCATTATCAGCATTGTCCCGGGGTATATACTGGCGCGCGATGCGCTTGACGCCGATGTTGCGGATCGCCTCGCGGCACACGTACTTGAAGGTTTCGTTGAAACGGTCCGATATCTCGCCGTGTATGGTCAGGGTGTGGGTCACGATATCCCTGAGCTGTGACAGCTTCATGTTGGGCGTTTCCAGCAGGTTGTTGTAGTTCAGCATCTCCTGGTTCGCGAGGCCATCGATGACGAAGGTCTTGATGAAGAGCTTCAGTACCTTCTTGATATCACCAAGGGATGTCGGCTTGCCCGACTGGATATCCATGTCCTCGATGATCTTTTCGAAGAACCGCACCCTGATGAGGTTCATATGGAAGAAGACCTTGAGGGTATCGAATTTCTTTTCCTTGTAGGAGCCGTACATCGACGGTATGCCGAAGGCGATATGCCGCTTCAGGTCGATGGTGTCCAGGGGCTCGAAGACCTGGTTTGAAAGAAGTATCTCGTCCTTTAACACCAGCTGTTCCCTGAGCAGCACGTCCAGTGCCGCCAGTGTATCGGGCCCCTTGATGGCCTCGAAAAAGCCCGCCGGCGGCTCGAAAAGTATCTCCCCGGCATAGAGCTCGAGCTTTTCTATGACCCGTATATCGATAAAATTGTACTTGTCGAAAAGAAGGCGGTATACGTGGAGAAAGGTGATGAACTTTTCCATGTTCACTTTTGAGACGTCGCGGGTGCGCACCTCGTCGAACATGTTCCTGAAATCGTCGTCGGATATTTCATAGATAAATTTCCAGATTATCTTCTTTGACGAGTCCAGGGAAAACTTGTTCCTGATAAAGTGAAGGATCTTGGTCATTTCCGTGGGCAGCCGTGTCTCGAAATAGAGGGTAAAATAATGAAGGGCCCGCTCCTTTTCACCGGCAGTTACGCTTTCGAAGGAGCGGCCGGAGACGAATTCCATAAAAGCCGCCCGGTCAACGGAGTCGAGGAAGTCCCAGAACTTCCTGTCTCCCAGTTCCGGGAAATGAAGCAGGGCTTCCCGGAAGATCTTCCGCGGCGCCTCTTCCTGGTCGAGATTGATGAGGCGGAAAAACTCGTCCAGGTTGTCGTACACTTCCGACGGGACAATGTTCTTCAGCAGGGTCTTTTTGCCGGTCATCCAGAATTCCATGATGCGCTGGAGCAGGAACACCGTCTGGCTGCTCGACTCCACGTGGACCTGCTTGCGCATGAAATGGATCAGGTCGTCCATCCGGTGGTTCGTGTCGATCCGCTCGGTGAAGGACCGGATGTCGCCCGTGGCGCCGATGTCGTGGTAAAAGGCCGGAAACAACGACGCGAGTGAAATGATGAGGTAAAAAACATCCCGGTAGTTGCTGCTCAAAAGCTTCGAGATGTCGCGCTGGAACACGTCGGTGTCTTTCAGGAAGACGCCGTAGAGCTTGAGATTCACGATAAGACTCGCCGAAAGCTTTTTCATCACCGGGGGATTTATCTCGATGAGCTTCATCCATGTGCGGATATTTTCCAGGTGGCTCGAGTTCACTATCACCGACCAGTCCGAGGCGATACCGGAGATTTCCGGGAAGCTGAACTTCGAGCGGACCAGGATATCCTCGAAGAAATCAATGAGGCTGATATTTCCCGACTCGATGACAGACCTGCCGATATTGTAAATCGTTGAAAAGGCGCCGGTGTAGTTGCCGCCCCGTTCGATCTCCGACAGGAGCACCGGCATGACCAGGCTGACAACCTTTTGAAGAAGGGCGAAGCGGCTGTTATTGACCAGGACCGAGCAGAGTGACGCCAGGGTGCGTGATATGAACAGCTGGAGGTGCCGGTCCTCGCCCTCGTTCGACTTGCGGATGAGGAATTCGAAGATGTTGATAATCGCGTCGTCATCGAAGATCTCCCCGCTCTCAATGGAGCCCTTGGCCAGCAGGCAGATCCGCTCCCAGAGGTTCGTGTTGTGCTTGAAATCGATGACGGTTGTTTTCCCGAGGAAGAGCTCCGCCGGGTTTTCCGCGGCGAGTCGCTCGATCTCCTCGACCCTCTTGGCATACGCGGCCTTGGTCACGGCCCGGAGAAGGTCAATGAGGCGGTCCCGCCCGGCGATGTTCTTCAGCACGCCGTAGAGTTCCAGTATGTCCGGCTCCTGGACGATGATCGCCCGATCCATGTATATCCGGTACTGAAGGGCAAGGAGCCGCGCGAGTGATGTGACGGCCGCTCCTTCCCCCTGACCGTTTTTGCAGAGCAGGCCGCCGATGGTGAAGAAACGGTCATGGATGTTTTCAAAGAAAAACGCATCATTGGTCAGATCGGCCAGGAGCGAAAGATAATCATCGACACGGGAATCGAAAAATTCCTTCATTCCGCCGAACGTCTCATCCCCGCCGATGACCTTGTTTATCACGAAGATGTAACGGTCGAAGAAAGTGTCGCAGGCCCTTATTGCCGACGCCTTTTTCCGCATTGTCGCCTCGCGGAGATAGTGGTAGACCACGGGCATGACTGATTCGGAATAGGGAAGGATATCGTAGATATAGTCGAAAAGGTAGCCGCGCAGGCCGGTGATGGCGTATTTCCAGTCGATATTGGGGTGCGTGAGCTCGGCGATGAGGCTATTGGTCTTCTGTACCGCTCCCACCATATCCTGAACCGGCAGGAGAAGTTCTTTAACCCGATCCCTTATGTTCTCATCGACAGCGATCATTCTACCCCGACTGGTTTCTCAGTAGTAGCAGACGCGTATCGTACTGCTTAACCACACTATACACAGCGTTTCATACGTCCAACAATAATTATTGTACATGTCGTACAATATAAATATTAACAATTTTCAGTGATGCGTCAATTGCCGGAAATTGGTATTAGTCACTAGCAAAAAATGATGAAAGGGAGGAAATGGATTCCATTATGATGCAAGGAAAAGATTGATAACACATTAATGTTTTTTCATTCAATCTAGTAAAACATTCCGAATCTCTGCGTTCTCCGCGTCCTCTGCGTTAAAATCTTTTATTAAATCCTGCACAGAAAACGTTGAGGATGTAGAAGTTTTTATATTTGAATTTTATTACAGATATTGTATATTGTCATTTATCTTATTTAAACCTGATAGGCTTCCAGTATGAAAAAAGCATTAACAATTCTAGTCCTGCTGATACCTGCCTGCATACTCTTGCCGGGCTGTGCGCAAAACGCTGTTAAAAAAGAACTGCTGTCACTTCTTGAAAATCCCGGAACCGCGCGAGGATCGGACCTCATGGTCGTCCTGTGCGGCTGGCCCACCTATGAAAAACTGCACCCTGACACGATTGACGTTGAGATCACCCCGGGGAGCGGCCTGCGCAGCGGGAGCGGGACTGCGGCAATACGTGCCCGCAATACCGGAATTACCTGCAGCGGGAAGATTGATTTCACCTATTCCCCGGTGTATATGGGAGGACACGGAAGCGGCGGGACTGAGCTCTCTTTCGGCGCCTTTGAACGCGAGGACACCCTGCCTGCCGGCATCAGTGATCCCCGGCAATCCAGGCCTATCGCGATAGGCAGTAAGACCGGCGGACGTCTTTCAGAAAAAAGCCTTCGCCTCCCTGACGGCTCATTCGGCGACTACTACGCCCTGGAGATTGTCAAACCGGGGTCAATGATACGGATACGGCTTGAAGGAGAAAAAGGCCTGAACCCGAAGGGCTGCCTGTACCAGGACAACAAGCTCATGTCGACCTTCATCAGTTCGCAGTTCAGCGAGACGCTTTCATCCACTTCCAATGTCATCTGCGTTGACCGGGGAACAGTTGTCCTCCTGGTGACCGCGGGCAAACAGACAGGACGCTTCTCCCTCATGGCGGAAGAGGTTGACGCGGCCACGCGCTCTATGCTCAAACCGTGCCGCAGATAGATGGATTGTTGTTAATTGCGGGCTTTGTAAACAGAGGCGCTGTATTCGACAGTAAACCTGGCAGGACGCCCCTTCATCAGATTGATGTCCACGGCAAAGGGAGCTTCTTCCCCGGTCCCCAGCACGGTCTGTCCCAGAAAATTGCTTCCATGACCGATGATCCCGCCGGATGAATCAAAGGCGGTGACCGCTACCTGGACGTACTGCGCCTTTTCCCCGGAAACGTTTTTAACAATACCGGTTACCCTGTGGCTATCGTAGTGATGCCGGGGGCTGCCCATCTTCAGCTCCGAAAGGGCCAGCTTCGGCCTTGGCTGGTAGTAGGACGGCACTTCCGGGATTCCGATGGATTTTACTGTCTTGTAAGACGGCGCCCTCTGGACAAGGACAGATATGGGGATCTTCTCTCCCGGCATGATATACCCGCGAATGCCGTAGCCCTTCGCGACAGCTACCTTCTCTCCTTTGGCATTATAGAGTGCGATTTCCGCCCTCGGGTAGACCGGCGTTTCACCGGTATTCCTGTACATGCCGACAAAATAGATGTTCCCTATGGAATCAGGGATGGGGCTGATGTCGGTGAATTCGGCGCTTACCTTCTTTTCCGGCTCTATGGCATCTTTTCCAGCCTCTAACGGCTTCCCCGGCTTTTCAACGGAAAAGCCGCTCACGCTACCCGGCGCGGGGTCTGATCCGCCGCGCCTGTTCGTTAGGAATAAGGCCAAGCCTGCGATAACCAGGAACACGACCGCAGTCGTAACGACCGCGGCCTTATTATTCATCAGCACTGCGGCATTAGTATCAAGAAACTTACGTATCCCGGCTTCGTAATGGACCGTGCCGCAGTAATGGCACACGTACCTGCCCTTATCCAGCCTGAGATCCTGACTCCCGCACTGGCGGCACAGGAGGGGTTTTATTTCTTTCATGATTACACTCCAGCACTATAACGCAATGGTTGATGCGCCGTGCATGAAGTTTCAAGTAAAATTTTTAACTGCCCCTGACTCCAGGCTGATGTTTCTCATGCAATCAGGGCAGCATTCTACAACTCCGCGTCCTCCGCGATCTCTGCGTTGTAATCTTTTGAATATTTAAAGAAGAAAACACGGGGTTTGCAGATCCAGGTTTACAGTATTCTCCTCTTACCCGCAGCGATGGCTCCGGTGCAGGCACCCGACGCCGTTGGGGTTATCGCAGCACCCGGGGAGTATCAGGCGCACGGAACGTTCGAAGAAAAGGTAGTCCCAGATCCAGTGGACGATCACGAAGAGCTTGTTCCTGAAGCCGATGAGGTTCATGATATGGATGACTATCCAGATGAGCCAGGCGATGAAGCCGCGGAATTCTTTCCTGCCGATGCGGGTCACCGCGGCGTTGCGGCCGATGGTTACCATGGCGCCCCGGTCCCGGTAGGCGAAGGGTAACGGCTCTTCCCCTTTGATTTGGCGGAGAATATTCTCAGCCCCCCATTGGCCCTGCTGGATCGCCACGGGCGCTATCATCGGCAGGGGCGCTCCATTTTCCACAAGATATGTCAGGTCGCCCGTCACGTACACCTCCCGGCGGTCCGCCATCTGCAGCGTGGGCAGGGTCTTGATCCGCCTGTTCGGGGAAAGGGGGACCCCGGCGGCTGATTCAGGAACGATGCCGCTCACGCCGGCGGTCCATATGACCGTGTCGGTATCGATGGCCGCGCCGTCGCCGAAGGTCACGCCGGCGGCTGAGATCTCCTTTACCTTTGTCGAAAGGCGTACGCCCACGCCCATCCGTGACAGCTTATCCGCGGTATAGGCGCTCAATTTCGGCGAGAGCATTGACAGCACCCGGTCCGCGGACTCCACCAGGGACACCGTTATATCCCCGGCGGAAATCCCGGGGAAGTCTTTCTTCAGAGGCCCCCGCACCAGCTCCGACAGTGCGCCGGCGAACTCGACGCCGGTGGGCCCTCCCCCGACGATCACGAAGGTGAGGAGCTTTTTCCTCCGGGCCGGGTCATCGATATAGGCCGCCCGCTCGAAGCAGGTGAGGATATGGTTACGCAGCACCATGGCGTCGTCCAGGGTCTTCAGGGGAAAGGCGTAGCGCTCCGCCCCGGCCACGGTGAAGTAGTCGGTTCTGCTCCCGGTGGCGATGATGAGATAGTCATAGGCGATCTTCTGGCTGTTGCACAGGACAAATTTTTCATCATAATCTATCCTGCCGGCCTCGGCGCGGAGGTACGATATATTGCGGCTTTTCCTGAGGAGGGACCGTATGGGGTATGCGATCTGTTCCGGCTCGATCTCTGCCGCGCCCACCTGGTACAGGAGGGGGAGAAAGGTATGATAGTTATTTTTATCGATCAGGGTTACTCTGACCCCCTTCTTTCCGGCCAGGGACTTTACTGCCCAGAGACCGGCAAAACCGGCTCCGATGATGACAATATGTTTTTGAACATTGCGCTCCATGTTGTCTTTTCTCCTCTTTCCTTAATTGAGGCACTATACGATTATGCCGTATAATACATTGTTCACCCTTCCGGCATATTTCAGTACTATATTTATTTATATTAATATATGATATACAGCTTTGCATTGACCCATGTCAATTATTATAGGATTTAATGTTTATTATTACCATCAGCCAATGCCTGATGGATGATTCTGCAGCATCATGGTTATAAAAAAATGTTGCAAATTATTCACCATTTATTTTTCATGTTATAAAAAATGGAGGTCTTGGGGAAATGAAAAATTCACTCCGGTTCTTTTCTATTATTATTACAACTATTGCCATGACGGGTATTTTTACCACCTTCATCATTGGCTGTATATACGTTGAAGACAACAGCGATGAAGAACTATATTGGATGACGCATGGCGCCAAGCGGATTTTTGTAACGTATTATGACTATACCGGGGATCTGGACGGCGTAACTGGGGCCGATTACAGGTGCTGGGCAGATCCCAACAGACCTGACTCATACTTGGGATGGAAAGCCCTGGTTACAGATCCAATCTTTCGTACAATGTACTACGATTGGCCTCTTAAACCAAACACGATTTATATAAGAACAAATGGAACCCTCATTGGTATAACTAACATCTATGGCTACTTTGATTTTCCCCTGGACAATTCAATAAGCACTGTTTCGAAGGAAGCTTGGACAGGGCTTTCTCCTACCTGGGGACCTGCCAGCAACTGTCATAACTGGACTTCAAGCGATGGCCTCAGTTATTCCGGTACCTGTGGTGATGTTACCAGTATACTTGATTTTTCCATCAACAGCGCACTCATTGGATGTGATAACTATCGGTTTATCTACTGCGTCGAGCAATAACAATCGAAAACGAAGGGAGCGGATAAAACCGCTCCCTTCCCGTTATAAGTCCAACAGCATGCGGCATCCCAGGCATGGCGCCATCAATCAAAAGGCGCCAGCCTTGTTTTCTTTCCTTTGACTATTATTACGGGGGATCCACCGGAAACATCGAGGGTGAAGGCGTCATGCTCCGGGGTGCAGACTCTTCCCGCTTTCTTAGATACCGGATCATAGGTCCCCCGGCAGTGCTCAATAGAACGGCACTCGTAGGCATTCCTGCCCCGGGGCCTGCAGCTTCCCCTGGTCCTGATAGGACAGGTCTCGTCGCCGCAGGGTACCGAATCAATGGAAAAGAGAAATCCCTTCGAAAAAACCAGCAATCCTTCGAAGGAAGCCATCCCTTCCGCGGAGATCCAGTTCTTCCCCGCTATTTTTGAATAATTACCGTGTTGATTGAATTCTCCGCCCGGATCGGCAAAGGACACCTCCGCCAGGCAGGTGTCATTCCACTTCTCTCCTTTATAAACCGACACAATGGAGAGAGTGAGCGTGTCCGTCGCCTTTCCCGGCAGGTTGACCGACTGGAACGCGGGATCGTCCTTCAGGGTGCTGGTGATTCCGTTGATCCTGACCTCCCTGACTCGGTTGTTCGCGGCCCAGTACTGTGAAAGGCCCATGCCGTTTTTGACAAACAGTTTTTTAACGGCCATCGGCGCGGCGAGCTTTATCGTGATGCTCTCACCGGCGCCGGCGTCCTTTTTCCCCTCGCACCAGGAATCGTCTGACATGTCCATGATGTTCCCCTGGTCATAGGCGCCCTTTGACGGCTCCAGCACCGACGAAGCGTCAATGGATATAATCCAGAAGCCATTTTCCGCAGCAAAGCCTGAACAGGCCTGGATAACAATAAAGGATGTGACAAGAATGGAGATAGCTGAGATGATTTTTTTCATGTCAATGACCCTTCTGAATATCATTTATCATGAAGAATTGCCCGCACCGGCGCTCCGTCGACGCCGGTTATTTTCAGGGGAAGGCATACCAGTTCATACTCTCCCGCCGTAACAGCCGAAAGGTCAACGCTCTCAAGGATCACGATATTATTTTTCAGCAGGGTGTTGTGCACCGGGATCCCCTCCTTAGCCTGGAATGCCTCTATGGAAAGATAGTCGATGCCGACAAGGACAATCCCCATCCTGATGAGGTGTTCCGCAGCGCTCAATCCCAGGGACACAAAATCTTCCCTGAACGAGGTTATGTTATTCTTCCAGAGCTCTGAATTTCTTGTCTTGAATAAAATTCTCCTGCATCCTTCCAGGCCGAGGTTTTCGATATGCTTTTTTTCGATAACCGGGTCCGCGTCCGTCTCGATGACCCGGCAGGGTCCGTTGAGGATCTCCAGCGGTATGGCATCGACGTCCCTCCCCCGGTCGATGAAATGCGACGGCGCGTCGATGTGCGTGCCGGCATGAACGCACATAGTGACAGCGGTAAGATTGCACACGTCGCCCCGGGATATGGATTTTGTCCGCTCCATGCTTACTGACCGATCGTCGGGCCAGATCGGCATGCCCGGGTAAATCGGAACTGTTATATCATATGATTTCATCTGTCCCACTCCGTCCTGAAAATCTTCCCCGCCGGGGCGTCGATGCGCTCGTATCCGTGGGCACCGAAGCAGTCCCTCATCGCCTGGACCAGGTTTGCCGGCAGCCGCTCCGACCGATAACTATCGAAATACGCCAGCGCGGAGGAGAGCACCGGGACCGGGATGCCGTGAATTACCGCGGTGGAAACGGCATGGCGCCATCCCTGCTGTTTTTCCTTCATTCTATCAGCGAACATGTTCTCCATGAGGATGTTCCCCGCGCCGGGCCTGCCGCTGAACAGGGTCTCCACGTCTTTCATCATCTTCGACTGAATGATGCAGCCGCCGCTCCAAACACGGGCTATGGCAGACCGGTCAAGACCCCATCCGAACTCCAGGAAGGCTTTTTCCATGAGGGAAAAGCCCTGGGCATGGGAAACGACAATGGAACAGTAGAGCGCATCCTCCAGCTCTTTCAGGAGGACTTTGCCATCACCTGAAAACCGCATGCCGGTCTGAAATTGTTCCGCTGCACGGTGCCGCTCATCAACCAAGGACGATATGAAACGCGCCGAAACCGCCTCGTCAACGGCCGGCATCGGAACGCCCAGGTCGAGGGCCGCAACGGACGCATCTTTGCCGGTCCCCTTCTGCCAGGCCCGGTCCAGTATCGAATCAACCAGAAGGCCGGCTCCATCCTTCATGTTCAGCACGCTGGCAGTGGTCCCCATCAGGTATCCGCCGAGGGCGCCGGCGTTCCACCCGGCAAAGACGCCCGCTATCTCCGCCGGCTTCATGGCGAGCATCCGCTTCATCATGTCATAGGCCTCGGCAATGGCCTGCATCATGGCATACTCTATCCCGTTGTGGACCATCTTCACGAAATGGCCGGATCCGCCGGGCCCGATCCATTCGCAGCAGGGGGTTCCGTCATCGAGCCTGGCCGCTATCGACTGCAGCAGCGGCTGAATGGTTCCCCATGCTCCCGGCGATCCGCCGGGCATGAGGGACGGTCCCCGGAGCGCCCCTCCCCCGCCCCCGGAAATGCCGCACCCGACGAAGAGAAGTTTCTGCAGAGCCAGGGCCTCAACCCTCCGGGCCGTATCGAGGAAATGGGAATTGCCGCCGTCGATGATGATATCTCCGGCCTCCAGGCGCGGCGCAAGACGGGTGATAACATCATCGACGGGCCTGCCGGCCTTTACCATCAGGAGGATTACCCTCGGCCGGCGCAGAAGGGGGACGAAGTCTTCAATGACGCGGGCACCGCTGACACCGTCGCATCCATGGGCCTTCAGGAAATTCGCCAGCAGGTCCTCCTCGCCGGCCACCCCGGGGTTAAACACCGCGACGGAATGTCCATGCCGCGAAAAATTGCGGGCGATGTTCCTCCCCATGATGCCGAGGCCGATAATGCCGATGTCGCAGTTACCCAATGTTAAGACTCCTGATGTATGATTGAGGGAGCAGTTCCCTGCCTACGATCTCCATGATTATTTCCGAGCAGATATCCTCCGGCCTTTTCTCTATTGAAACCGTCACGGCCTGGCGGGGTTCCTCCAGGGCCCGCAGCTGGCTGTCCAGGAGTTCCGGCGGAAAGAAGTGACCGGTCCTGTTGTGCATCCTGTCCAGTATCAGGTCGCGGCCGCCCTTCAGGTAGATATAGGTGACCTCCTCCTTCCCGTTCCAGTCGAGCATCTCACGGTATTTTTCCTTCAGGGCCGAACAGGCCAGAACGGCCCCGCCGCGCCTGTTCCACTGGGCCACGTGCACCGCCAGGTCAAAAAGCCAGGGGACGCGGTCTTCGTCGGTGAGGGGGATGCCGCTTTTCATTTTTTCCATGTTGCCCCGGGAATGAAAATCATCGGCGTCGTGAAAGGGAAAGGCGATACGCTCGGCCAGCAGCGTGCCCACCGCCGTCTTCCCGCATCCCGATACGCCCATCACGATGAACACCATGGCTGTTGATACTCCCGCACTCTGTTTCCAGTGATTCTAAAGAACCGTACGATTATGTCAAATAGAAATCCTGATGATTGGGAATGTGAAAAACCACTTCCGCAGCACTGCCCTTCTTATTTTTCCACTCAGTAAAAATTCCATCATAAATAAGCAGGTGGACGAAATATTTTCTTCTTGAAATTATCAGGCCCTGTCTGATCATATCACATTATAGATAGAAGGCGCACACAAAAATAAAAAGCGCCCGGGGCCGCGGCCCCGAAATACAGTATTACCATCTTTTAGGAGGATACCATGCCTGTAGATCATACAGTTTCTACACGACTGCCTTCGCGCGCCGATTATACCGATCCGAAGTCATCACAGGGTCCATCCGCCGCAACCATCCCGGACAAGGATATGCACATGGGCGAACCGGGACTGCTGCACAAGCTTTTCCGGCGGCAGAAACTGGAGGGAGTTTTCCTTTTCATTACATCACAGTGTAATTCCAGGTGCCGTACCTGCTTCTACCATGAAAACCTGAACAGCAAGGATGACCTCACCGTCGACGAAATCAGGCGGATATCCGAAACGTCGCCGAAGTTCGACAAGCTGTGGCTTTCCGGCGGCGAACCGTTTCTCAGAAAAGAACTGGTGGAGATCGTGAAGTTCTTTTACGACAAAAACGGTGTTCGGGTTGTCAACCTTCCCACCAACGGCCTCCTGGGCGAACGTATTGTTGATGAAACGGCACGGCTCCTTGACGCCTGCCCGAAGCTCACCGTGCACCTGAATTTTTCCCTGGACGGCCCGGGGAAGTTCCATGACGAAAACCGCGGCGTGCCGGGCAACTTCGCGAAAACAATCGCCACCATGGAAAATGCCCGCGACAGGTTCAAGGGCAACAAGCGCCTCCTGATGAACGCAGTCACCGTCATCACCCCCGACGCGTACGACAGCCTCTTTGACCTGGGCGTGTACATCCTCAATAAAGACATCGTGGCAACGCATTTTTACGAGATACCCCGCGGGGATACCCGCGACCCGGCCATCAAGGCCCTCACGCCGGAGCGCGTGAAGACTCTGCGCCGGAAGATCCTCCCCCTCTTCGAAAAGCAGGCCGACGGCATATTCAGGGAATTCGGCGGGCTGAAGAAGAAGTTCGCCAAGTTCTTTTTCCTGGGTTTCATCAAGTTCGTCAACGACATCCAGGATTCCAATTTCGCCGGCCCCTGCGACTGGAAAATGGATTGCACCGCGGGCAAGACCACCTTCGTCATCGACCACAACGGCAATTTCAGGTCATGCGAGATGCGTCCCCCCATCGGCAACCTCCGCGATTACGACTGCAACCTGACCGCGGCCCTCTACTCCGACGCCATGAAGCGGGAAATTGACGAAATCGGCGGCGGCGGCAGGGCCAACTGCTGGTGCACCCACGGCTGCTGGATCATGTCGTCAATCAAGTTCAGCCCCCGCGCCCTCCTCTTCCGGATCCCGGCCGCGTACCGCCGTTTCAGGAAGGAGACCGATCAGGACTTCGTTCTCCCGGTGATCGATACAGCCCGTATCGAGAACTACCGTTCATAATCCTGGCTACGGGAGGAACGAACTATGAAAGTGGTACTGTCAAGCCGCGGCTCCCGCGGCGATGTATATCCCATCATTGAGATAGGAGCGGCCCTGAGGCGGGCCGGATGCAAGGTTTCAATATGCGTGCCTAAAATGTTCGGACCCCACGCGGCCAGCAAGGGCCTGAAGCCCCTGCTCTATTCCGAGGACAGCGCCATGGTCATGCAGGAGCTGGGGAGCGGCATCAGCGCGATCCGGACGGCAGTCGACTGGTTCTCGCGGGCCATTGACGAGCAGATTGAATTCCTGATTAAGGAAACAGAGGACGCTGACATGCTGATTACCAGCGTCAACGAGGTTGCGGTACCCACCGTGGCCGAATATCATGACATCCCGCACTACCGTATAGCCTACACGCCGGTGCTCCCCGGGAACCAGCCGCCTCCCCTGATACCGTGGCAGCGGCTCCCCGGCATCGCCAACAGGGGACTCTGGGGAGTCGTCAACGGCTTCTCGGGAATCATGTTCAGAAAGCATATAAACAGGGCCCGCGGAAAACTGGGCATGGAGCCTATGGGCGGCGTGAATGAATATTTCACCGGCCGCAGCCACACGATACTAACCCTTAATCCAGTCCTGGCGCCTCCCTGCCGCACCTGGCGAAGGAATTATGACTACAGCTACACCGGGTACTGCTACGGGGACATACAGGGCGGTCTCGGTCCGGATCTGGTTCGGTTCCTCGAGGACGGGCCCCCGCCGGTCTACATCGGCTTCGGCAGCGTTACCGTGAAGGATTCAGACGCTTTCACCCGCCTTATCCTGGAGGCGGTAAAGCGAGCCCGGTGCCGCGCCATCCTGGGCACGGGATGGACGGGCCTCGGCAGCACAGAACTCCCCCCGTATATTTTCCCGGTGGGAGACACGAACCACGCCACCCTCTTCTCCTTCTGCGCCGGTGTCGCCCATCACGGGGGATGCGGCACCACGCACACCGCTGCGCGTGCCGGCGTACCGCAGTTCATCATGCCCCAGATAGCCGACCAGTTCTACTGGGGACACCGGATCATGCGCCTGGGACTTGGCCCGGTTCCGATGCCTCCCGGCAGGATAACGGTGACGAAACTGGCCGATGCGCTTTCAGAAGTGGCTAACAACCGCTTCTACGCGCAAAACGCGAAGGCCCTTGGCGAGGACATGAAGCATGAAGACGGGGTTCCGGGAGTGGTGGATATCGTGACCGGCCGCTCTGCCGGCACCGAACTGGCTGTCGGTGTGGGCGGGATGTCGCGGTAATATGTTCTCGCAGAGACGCAGGAGCGCAGATCCTGGTTACTTCTTTTCTTTAAAATGGTCCATGCTGCCCAGGAGCCCCGTGGCCCTTGCCATGATGTCCTGGACGCGGGCGGGAAAAAGCTTCATCGACGGTATGAGCTTCACGATAAAGGGCAGCTTCAAATAGGTCCATTCACTTTTAATCGATTTCAGCGTTCTCCGGGCAACTTCTTCAGGCTTGAGGATTGGCGAAAGGAGCGGGGCCTTGTAGCCGGGGAACATCCCGGTGTCGATCCCTGACGGGCACACGCAGAGCGTTTTGACGCCCTTGCAGCCGTACTTGTTCAGCTCCATCCGCATGGTGTCGACATAGCCGACAATGGCATGCTTGGACGCAACATAGGCCCCCATGCGCGGTACGCCGGTAAGCCCCATGGCCGACGCGACAAAGGCTATATGCCCGGAATTCCTTTTCATCATGTCCGGCAGGATGAGGCGCGTCAGGTAGGCGCCGCCGATGTAATTCACCGTCATGGTCCTCTGGAGGTCTTCGAAGTCGTATTCGTGGATGAACTTCCCCGAGACGATGCCGGCATTGTTGATCAGGATATCGACCTGGCCGAAATCCTTCGTCACCTTCTTCACCAGCGCATCAATATCCTTTTTCTTTGAAATATCGCACGAATACGCCCTGGCAACGGCGCCCTTCGCGGCGCATTCCTTTTTCGTCTCTTCCAGCTTCTTCATGTTGACATCGACGAGGGCGAGGTTCGCCTTTTCATCGGCCAGCATGAGAGCCATCAGCCTCCCGATCCCGGTCGCCGCGCCGGTGAGAAGAACATTTTTATTGGTGAAAGACTTCATTGGTATCCTCCTGATTTTTTTGTTGCGATTCCGCACCGTTTATGAAATTCTTGAGCAACGATCTGCGCCGGTTGCATTGGCGGAAATTACAGTCCGGTGAGCATGGCATCAAATGTCCCGGCACGGTCAAGAACAATTAGGCTGATATTGGCATCACAGTTGTATTTTCCGGCAAATTTTTCATCATTCATGGATTTTAATAATCATGAAATATTGGATTATTCATCAATTTTTTGGATTTTAATCCAACTTTTGGATATTCCACACATATCAAGGAGGTTCCATGAGCCAGCACACCTGCCCTTCCTGGTTTTCCTTCACCCTGGATAATTTCCTGAGGAAAAGGTTCCATGATCCGTCAGCTATACTCCGCGATTTCATCAGGCCGGGGTACACCGTCCTGGACATCGGCTGCGGCCCCGGGTACTTCACCATCCCGATGGCGCTGATGGCTGGTGAATCCGGCAAGGTAATCGCCGCGGATCTGCAGAAAAATATGCTCGACAGGATGATGGCCAAGGCCGCCGGTCTCGGCCTCGGAGGCCGAATCAGGGCCGTCCAGTGCACGCCGGACGACATCATGGTCCGCGATAAGGCGGATTTCATCCTGACCTTCTGGATGGTCCATGAAGTGCGCGATGTCGCACAGTTATTCAGGCAGATCGCGTCGGTCATGAAGGAGGGATCGCGCTATCTTCTCGTGGAGCCGAAACTCCATGTTGCCGGGCGCCGGTACCGGGAAATCCTGGAATTGGCCGGGAAGGCGGGATTGAAGCCGCAGGCGGAACCCTCAGTCTCATTGAGCCGATCGGTCCTCTTTTCTATCTAACATGGGACCGCAGGTGCTAGATCACTTCTATGCCGATGATGGTAATATCGTCCTGCATTGGATTCCCTTCCCTGAAGCGGACAATCCCGTCGAGAACGGCATCGAGCATATCCGGCAGGGCGGGAACTTCAGCATTCCGGAAGAGATCAAGGAGACCTTCACCAAAGCCTATGCTTTCCCTTCTTTTATTGATCGTATCCGGCACTCCGTCCGTATAGAGGAAAACCCGGTCTCCCGGCGAAAGATCTTCGATGGTCTCAACATACTGCACGTCACCGGTAAGTCCAATTATATCATTTGAAACCCCTGAAAAGGTGAAGTCGCTGTTCCGGCGCTTTATTATCGGGAAAGGATGTGCACCGACCGTGAACCGGAGAGACGTTGAAACGTCCCCGGAACAGGGATTGAATATACCATAGATCCCGGTTACAAAATATGACGACATGTAATCAAGCAGTTCGTCATTGAGGTTTTTCATGAACTGCGACGGTTCCCCGCCATATTCCCTGTAAACGCGCGTTGTGGCCGATTTGAGAAGGGCCGTGAAAAGGGCCGCCGATATCCCGTGTCCCGACACGTCGCCGATGAAAAGACCCAGGGAATCGTCAGTTGAATTAAAAAATGAAAAATAATCCCCCCCCACCTGGTCAAGCGGCTTGTACCTGACATCAACGGCGAGCCTGCTGCACCTGGGCCTGTCTGATTTCATGATCCCCTTCTGCGCAGCCTTGGCTATGGCAAGGTCAGCCTCCATTTTTTCATTCCGTTCCTTCAGCATCCTCTCGCTGACCATGAGCTCCCTGAGCAGTTCCTCCTTTTCCTTGAGGGCCCACGCCAGTTCTTCCTGGGCCCGCTTGCGCTCGATGATTTTCCACACGCCGTCCATGAAGAGCTGGAGCTGCCTGACGTCGGAATCATTATAGGGTGCCGTCTTGTTGGCAACGCCGGATATGGCCTCTACCCTGTTCATGTGTACGATGGGGACGCTCATGTGGCGCGCAATATGCGAGTGTCCTTCCGGATACCCCTTCCGCTCCGGCAGGTTCTGGTAGTCATTATGAATGGCCGGTTGCTTTGTCCTGGCGCAGTCCGCCCAGACGCCGGCCATGCTCAGCGGATAATGCCGTTCCGTCACGGTCGTGCAGGTTTTCATGACTTCACCGGACCAGGCTACCAGATCAAGGCTCTCCTGGTCCTCCTTGACCAGGTGGAAATACCCGTATTGACTTCCCGTGAGGCGCACCGCCTCTTCAAGGGCGTAGTCGATGGTCTCCTTCTCAGTGGGAAACTCGGTCTGGCTCAGCTTGTACAGCGCATCCAGTCGGGCCTCGCTGAGTGCGTGGCCGTTTTCTATGCTCTTTCGCTCGGTGATGTTCCGCAGAACGATCACCCTGCCGCTCTGCTGGTTATTTTTATTGAAGAGCGGCGAGATCCTCAGGTCATAAAATCGCTCGGAGCCCCCCAACATTAATGCGATTTCCCTTTGAATGCTGGAGGTGCCCATGAACTGCCCGATAAAACTAAACCAGGGAGCCAGCAGTGTCGTGATAGGCTGGCCTATCAGTGCCCCCGGTTTTTCCAGCATCTTTTCAGAAAAAGCCTCAGCCACCAGGTTTTCCATCGGCGGGTTGATATCAACGATCCTGTTCTGCTGATCAAGGACTATCATGCAGTCGTCCATGCTGTCGATCAGCTTGTCCCGGGCGACCGGAACGATGTCGAGCAAGCGGTAGCGGAAGGTAGCCCAGGCGAAAAGGAGCGCGCTCACCGTGAGGGACTGGATGACCGGGTTTATCCTGAGGCCGGGTATGAGCTTAAAGGTGGGTATTGCCGATCCGACGACCATGAATATCATGCCGACCCACAGGGCCATGGCCTGGGCGCGGTAGAGCCGCATCATGTGGTATGACCACTGGAAGATAAGGGCGATGCCTGAGACCAGGCAGATATACCCGAACACGGAATGAATCATGAACCAGGGTCCAGGCTCCCTGGCGCTGATATCCGCAATCATCAAATAGCCTTCCCGTAGGAACTCGACATCATGGATGACCCATAAGCCGTGAAGGCTGTTCGTCCACACCATGCCCTGCGTGATTACCGGGATCGTCAGGAGCATCGCGTACCGGGCCGGCGTGAGATAGTTGCCGCGGCCGATATAATGCAGGATAAATATAAGCCAGACCGGCGGCACGCCTGCCAGGGCAATGAATCTCATGGAAAACCAGAAGTGCGCCATCGACTCGCCGGGGCTGATCATCGCCAGGCCGTCCACCAGGATACCCCATTCCAGCAATATGGCAAGGACCAGGAAGGATTTCGCCCCCGCAACAGAAGTGTTTTTCAATGAATAGGCTATTACCGCCGCCATGACGGCAAAGGCGATCACATTGGTTAGAAAATAAATATCATAGGTCCATGACATGGGTTATCTGCCGCCAGCGAACTGAATCCTTGTACGATAACAACAAAATGTCAAGGCAAATAATTGATGGTAGGCACGGGATCGACTGCATGTCATCCGACATCATGATGGATGACATGCAGGGTTTTTTAGCTTAAGGGCTGCCGTTATCAGGGCACAGGCACGCCGTTTTCCTTCACAAAAGAGTCTATATGCGACTTGTAATCTTCTATCTCGTTCATCATCTGTCCCAGGACCGTCTTCATTGAGTCGCTGCTCTGGCCGATGTAGTCCAGCGCCTTGAAGCGGCTGCTGCCGTCACGGTCATCCAGTTTGGTGACGTCATCCGGATCATCATTGCCGGTGATGGCGCACACGATGCGGCAGTCAGCGCTGCAGCCGTCGAAAATCAACTCGCCGCTGTCAGTAAGCCAGAAAGGATAGGTTCGGCAGATGAGGGGCCGCGCCGGGTATATCCGGCACTTTCCATCCCCGGCCTGGAAGAAGCATGATCCGTCGCTCTTTTCCTTGAGCTGAAGCAGCCTTCCGTCCCGCAGCGTCAGATCATAGTAATAACTCTGGTGCTTGTGGATATAAATGTATTCCTCTTTGTCCTTTTCATTCAGTTCGCCGTAGAGCGCGAAATAATGTATGTCCTCGCCCAGGAACTCAGCGATACGCCGGGCGTCTTTCAATGTAAGAAACTTCGCGTGGGCCTCCCGGCAGCAATCCATCCCGCGTTTCGAACATTCGAGACAATAATTTGACATACTTCCTCCCCCGATTATCTCCCCCGGGCGCGCGTCAACGCGCGCACGAAGCGTGTTTTATTTCCGTTTTGTGGTTTCAAAAAAAGGATACGACAGGTTCTCTGTGGAAAAATTGAAATAATCCGTTGATTACAATGGTCACAATCGTCAGGCTCTGAGCTGCCCATGTACAAATCCCCCCGTGTTTACTCCCCCTGCCTGTCCGGCAGTTGAAATTGAAGACGCGTCCAACTCCTCTTTGGACACAAACACATTATTGCGCCGCATTATATATTCTATAGAAAAAATGTCAAGCAGAAATGAGACATATTCCAGAATGCCCGCTTTGTGAAATTATCATTCCTCTGCTTTTTCAATCACTCCTATTAAATGTGAAGTATAATACAGATTGCGATAAAAATCAAATATTTTGGCGTTTTTCCCGGTCAATCCTTTTTTTTAATAACCTCGGGTTATTATTTTATTTTGACGGGAATGAATTTTTTATTTGACTTATTGTATTACAATATGTCAGATAAGATTATCATCAGGGATGGGAGGTGCCGTCATGAAAGATGTTTTTATCGTCAGTGCCGTAAGAACACCCGTGGGCAAACAGAAAGGATACCTGCGCGAATACTCCGCACCACGGCTGCTGGCCATGATCCTCAACGAGGCGGTCAAACGCGCCGGGATTGATGTCAGTCACATCGACGACGTGATAACCGGCTGCGTGTACCAGATCGGCGAGCAGGGCTTCAACCTCGCCCGCATGGCCATTCTGGAATCGGACCTGCCGGTAACGATCGGCGGCATAAGCGTGAACCGCCAGTGCGGGAGCAGCCTGTCGGCTATCCAGCTCGCATCAGGCATGATAGCCTCGGGTGAAATGGACACGGTCATAGCCTCCGGCTGCGAGGTCATGTCAAAGTACGGCATCGCTTCCGACCTGAACTGCACCCTGTCGAACGGCCAGAATGCCGGCCACCCCATCAGCAAGAGCTACCTGGACAGGTACGGCATACCGAACCAGATGGGATCAGCCCAGGCGATCGCGAACCAGTGGAAGATCACCAGGGAGGAATGCCAGGACTTCGCCATCGCAAGCCACGAGAAAGCCCTCAGGGCAATTAAAGAGGGATTTTTCAAAAAAGAGATTCTTCCCACAGCGGGACTCGATAAGGACGGCACTACCTTTACCTGCGAAGCCGATGAACCGGTCCGGGCCGGGGTCACCCGTGAAGTTCTCAACGCCCTCAAGGTCCTGCCGGGCACCGACTGGATGACAGCGGGTCTCTCGAGCACGGTCACCGACGGCGCATCGGCAGTCATCCTCATGTCCGGCGAGAAGGCGAAAGAGCTCAAGGTCAAGCCCCTGGCCCGCGTCGTCGCCAATGCGGTTATCGGGTCTGATCCGAAACTGATGCTGACCGGTCCCATAACTGTAACGCCAAAAGTACTTGCAAAAGCCGGATTAAAAATGTCCGATATAGATATTTTCGAGGTCAACGAGGCCTTCGCGCCGATACCACTGGCCTGGGCAAAGGAGCTCAAGGCCGACATGGACCGGCTGAACGTCAACGGCGGCGCCCTGGCCCTGGGACATCCGGTGGGCAACAGCGGGTGCCGCCTTACGGTCACGGCGATCCACGAGCTGATCCGGCGGAACGCTAAATACGGCCTTGTTACCCTCTGCACCGGCGGCGGCCAGGCGCCGGCGACTATATTTGAGAGGGTCTAAAGGAGGCATCACATGGCAGAAGAAAAAAGAGAATACGGCAGCTGTTACGTGACAGTCAAGGAAAATTACGCGATCGTGACCTTCAACAGGCCCGATAAGCTGAACGCATTCAGCCCCGACCTGTTCGAGGGACTGCAGAAAGCCTGGGCAGATTCAAAAAAAGACAAGACGATACGCGCCCTCATCTTCACCGGGGCCGGTGATCACTTCTCCGCCGGCGGCGATGTCGCCCTGGACATCGACCCGCTGAAAAACCTGAGCCTCAAGGAATTCAAGGAGTACTTCGACCCCCTGGTCGAGCTCTACATGGACCTCTACAACCTGGAGAAGGTCACCATAGCCGCCATCAAGGGCTTCGCCCTGGGTGCGGGCTTCGAGATGACCCTCCTCTGCGATTTCCGCATCGCCGCGGACACGGCCCAGCTGGGAGAGTTCTTCGTCCGCATGGGCCTGGTCCCGGAGATCGGCATGTGCCTTCTCCCGAAGATAGTGGGACCCGGAATGGCCCGGTACATGTGCTACACCGGCGAACTCATAAACGCGCAGGAGGCGTACCGCATCGGCCTGGTCGAAAAGGTCGTTCCCGTTGACCAGCTTTTGCCTGAATCCGAGAAGCTGGCACGGAGGCTCGCGCGGGGCCCCGCGGCTGTGGGCATCATCAAGAAGGCCATGAACCAGATAGGCGGCCAGCCGCTGGAGCTTTCGACCGATGTCGGCGTCCATTATCAATTCGCGGCGACCAGGACGAAGGATCACGCCGAGGCGGTGAAATCATTCCTGGAAAAACGGAAGCCATCGTTTAACGGCAACTGAGAGCCGCATTAATAAAAAACCTTGACTCAATAATGAATGCAGGTTATACATGTTAGTCATGCAGGTGTAACCGATGGTACCGGGGGGTCCGTCAGGTATATTTCATCCATAGAGATAAATATTTGACATGTTTTGAATGAATACCTGTGCACGAGACGGACATTGATGCGCTATAAAACACAAGCTCCAACCGCCATGTTGAACGGAACCGGCTCCAACAAAGCGACGCCATCCTGCATTGCAGCAAAATCTCATGCTTCCCCGATGATAGTAGCCGCGGCACTATGTATCCTGTTCGTATCCCGGCCGGTTTTTGCCGCCCCCATCACAGTAGATGAGAGCCTTACCATGCAGAAAATGGGGGCCCACCTTGACTATTATATTGATACCAGCCGAAAAGTCGACATCAGCACCATATCTTCACATGCGGCACAGGATAAATTCCGGCCTCTTCCCAAAGAAGACTACAGCTTCGGGTTCCTTAAAAACGTCGTCTGGCTGCGCACCACCATTATAAACAAATCAGGCCATGAGATTTCATGGCTTCTCGAATGCGTATACCCCCTCATCGATGATATCTGCCTGTACACACCGCAAGGCAAGGGATATTCATCAGTCTGCACCGGGGACAGGAAACCCTTAATGACAAAGCCGGTCAGATACAGGACCTTTGTCTTCCCGGTTACATCGCCCCCCGGAGAATCCACGTGTTACGTCCGACTCGACACCGGGGGATCCATGAACATTTCCTTCGTGGCCTGGAGCCATGCATCATTCCAGGATATGCGGGTTTCTGAATCGATTTTCATATGGCTGTTTTACGGTATAATGATCGGCCTTGCCGTTTATAATTTATTCATTTTTGTTTCCGTGAGGGATATTACATACCTGTTCCTTTCCCTCTTTACCATCAGCATGATCCTCCATTCCATGTCCTTCAACGGCCTCGGCTTTCTGTATTTGTGGCCCGGCTTCCCGGAATGGGGAAGTATCGCCAATCTGGTTTTCAATAATGTTAACGTAATAACCGCCCTGTTTTTTTCCCGGACATTTCTCGACACGCGCATCCATACCCCCCGGTATGACCGCCTGCTGATGGCTTGTGCAGCTTTTGTAGCAGCCACCTTCATATTGATACCGTTCCACGATTATTATAACCCGACACCGATAATAACGCTCACTGCCGGTATCATTGCCCTCATGCTCCTTTCATACGGGATATATATGCTTATCAAGGGTTCGCGGCAGGCCAAGTTTTATATGACTGCCTGGCTCTGCTTTCTGCTCGGCGCCGTCCTGCTGGTGCTGCACTCCTTCGGTATTATCCACGAAGGTTTTTTAAGCACCTGGGGCGTCCCTATCGGTTCATCGCTGCTTGTGGTACTCCTTTCTTTAGGCATCGCGGACAAGATAAATGCCATGCGGCGCGAGCGGGGGCAGGCCCTTGACGCCATCCGTGAAGCGGAGGAAAAATACCGGGCCATCATAGAAACGACCGATACCGGCTATGTCATCATCGACGACCAGGGCAGGGTCATTGACGCCAACGCGGAATACGTGCGCCTCACCGGCCATCTGACGCTCGAAGATATCCGAAAGAGGCAGGTTACCGAATGGACCTCGCCGGCCGATGCAGAAAAGAACGCCGCGGCCGTTGAGTCATGCATGCGCCAGGGCTTCATAAGAAACCTCGAGGTTGATTACATCCAGCCAAACGGCATGGTGATACCGGTTGAAATCAACGCCACGGTCATTGACAGCAGGGAGGGAAGCCGGATACTTTCCATCTGCCGTGACTACACATACCACAAAAATGTTATGGACAACCTCCAGGCGTCGCTCCGCGAAAAAGAGATTCTCCTCATGGAGGTTCACCACCGGGTGAAAAACAACCTGCAGATTATCAGCAGCCTCATCGCACTGCAGACGGGCAAGATAACTGACTCTGAAACGCTCATGCTCTACGAGGATTTAAACAGCAGGATCAGGGCGATGTCCCTCATACACGAACGCCTGTACCAGTCCGGCGACTTCGCGCGGATCAATTTCGCCGAATACATACATCTTATAACGAATGACCTTCAGAACACCTACCGGCATTTCTGCAGCAACTGCACCGTGGAATTTGATATGGATATTATCGAGCTGGATATCGTGACCGCCATACCATGCGGATTGATGATCAGCGAGATGATATCAAACATCTTCAAATACGCCTTTCCTGAAAACTTTCAGGGCCAGGGTAGGATCATGATATCATTTCATGAGCGTGAAGACGGAAGCATTGAACTCATTGTAAGCGATAACGGCGTCGGACTGCCCGACTCCATAGACCCGAAAAATAATAAATCCCTCGGCCTGTCCCTCATTTATCTGCTGGCCGACCAGATCAGGGGCTCTATCAGCATCGACAGAAAAGGCGGCACGAAATTTACCGTGCTTTTCAAAAAGGAGTAAACCGCCGTGTTTGGCTGGAGAAAGGGCCGCGGTATGCCGGATCAACGACCGGGCAGGCGGCGGACGACTCTCTTCGGCCTACCCAGGAACCATTTCTCCTCGCGACTCGTCTTTGACGAGTCCCTGACGGTAACGGCAAAACCCTGGTCCCCGATGATGCGGACCAGTTCCTCCGTTGAACGGTAGTGCATCGATAGACCCCTGAGCCGTATCCACGCCATTTCGATCAGCCTGAGGACCGTCCGTTTCCCGGCCGGGACCGTGCCCCTGATGACGAGGACACCCTTCGGCGACATCCTCTTCCTGGCGCGACCGAGAAGCAGGCCCAGGTCATCGTCGCTCAGGTAATGGATCATATCGATGATTAGTATCGCGTCGGCCCTGCCGGGAAATTCAGGAAGGTCCGGGGCACTCCCCTTCTCTATTGTCCCGCGGCCGCCGACGGCCCATGATGCGGCAAGACGCCTCTTTTCATCAGGTTCGATGCCGTAGAGATGCGCTTCCGGAAACAGCTCCAGCAGCCATACCGCCGGTATGCCATAGCCGGAGCCGATATCCACAATCGTCTCCGGGGAATCCAGGAGCCGGTGAAGCTCCGAGAACATGGGGTCGAAGCCCATCTTGAAGCGCGCGAAGAGCCGCGGATAGGGTTCCATGTTCCGGTAATGGCTTTCCACGCGGGCCCTGTGCTCTTTAGAGGCGGCCTCGAAGGGTCCGGCGGAAAGGACGACGGGCCTGATGACCTTCCGTAAAAGGGGCGGCACTATAAGCGCGGTCCCGGCAAAAGAATACCCGATGCCCAGGAGAAGGGTGATGCCGGCATTCCTCAGAAGGGCGTGGTCCGCAATGCCGAGGACGCCGAAACCAATCATGGTGGATACGGCTGAAAGAAAAACCGTCAGCCGTATCAGCCCCACCGAGGGATGGGTTTCGTCCATGTACCGCTGGTGCGCCCTGACAAGGTAGAGGGCGTAATCAGTGCCCATGCCGATGATGATGACCACAACGATGATGGCCGGGATGCCTGGCTGCTGTCCCATGAGCTTCATGGTGCCGAGGGTGCAGATGAGCGAGAAGAGCGTCGGCGCGAGGGAAATCAGGGTCAGCCTCAGGTCAAGGAGATACAGCAGCGCTACAGCCGCTGTTATGGCACCGACGATAAGGGCCATTTTTATGAAGCTGGAAAGGATAATGTTGCCAAGGCGGTCGGCGAAAAATGCCGGATCGAAAAGCTTCGTGTTCATTTCGGATGATACCCGGTCATAAAAGGAATCGGCCCGGTATTTCGGACCCGGCTTCAGCACTGAAAACTGCGCCCAGGTCTTTCCACCGTCCATCGGATGGATCCCCAGGACGGTGAAATACTTTTCCGGGATGGCGCGGGGCGCGAAATCTCTCCGCCCCACGGTTTTAAAGAATGAATCAAAGGCATCGGGAGCAAAACCGGTGTCCCGGGAAGCATCCCGCATGGTTTTTTTAAGGGACGCAATGCGGACCGGTGTCCAGAAGGCCTTCCACGCGGCGAGGTTTTCCCGCATGCGCTCTTTCCCCGGAAATATCATCGACGGCACAAAGGCGGCTGACAGCACACCCGCTTCCATATCGTCATTGAGCTTTTCCGAGGTTCGGTCCCCCAGGCGCTGCAGGTCTTCCACGCTCCCGGCCCGGGTCATGAGATACAGGTTGGAGAGAACGTTTCCCCATGTCTTCGTCACCAGGGTCTCAGCTTCCAGGGTGCTCCTGCTCACCGTGTTCATCGAGGCCAGGTCAACCCTGAAATCGGGCCTCGCGAAGATCAGCATGAAAACAAAGAAGGCCAGCGCGGCATAGACTTTATAGAGCGACCGCGAGCCCATGATCATGTCGACGAACCTCTGGAGCGGTGCGAAGCCTTCGCGCTTTGCCGGAGGCATAACCGGAAAAATGACGGGAAAGAGGGTATGGACGAAGATATAAGTGAACACAACACCCATGGCAGCGAAGAAGCCGATCTGCGCAAGGGCCGAAAAACCGCTGATGAACAAAAAGGCAAAACTTAACGCCGTGGTCAGCATCGACAGGAGACCGAGCCCCCAGACCTCTTTCGTTGCCTCCATCCCCCTTGTTTCATAGGGTCGGTCGAGGAACAGGAGGTAGGCTATGCCGTAATCAACGGTAAAGGAGATGATGGTTCCGCCGAAGCCGATTGCCAGGATAGAAATATCGCGCGAGAACAATGAAAAAACAAAGGTTGCCGCGATAGTGCCCAGCACCGCGGGCAGCAGGGCCAGGACCCCTATGAAGGGACGCGGAAAACCCACGAGGAGCAGGATGATTATGCCTATGGTTGCGAAAATGACCGCCTTCTCGGTGTCCTTTCTGGCCGTGTCCTCATTGTCCAGGGCGGCACGGAAGGCCCCCACCGGGGTAAGTCTGTAGGATATTCCCTGCGGTTTATATGCCTTTTCCAGATCAGCAGCACAGGCGCGGATCAGGGCGTCAATCCTTCTCGCCACCGCCGTGTCCGTGGCCGAACCCTTCGGTTCGGCGGTGATCAGGAGGTGCCTCCCGTCGGAGGAAACCAGGTGCCCCTGCACGATCTGGATGCTGCGGGACGGCGCCAGGTGGGCCATCCGCGCCAGCACCAGGTTCTTGAAACCCAGGGGGTCGGCGGCCATCATGTTTCCCTGGCCGATACCCTCAAGGTTGAGAAGCTGAGCGTAATTATCGGCCAGGATTTCCCGTACCTTCCCCGGTTCTATGAGCGGTCTGATCTTCCTGTCGAGTTCCTGCGCGGTGAAAAGAACAGGCAGGTTTTCCATGATGTACGAAATGAGTTCCGGGAATATGGACTGGTATTCATCGAGGCCGATGCTCCTGAAGAGGCCGCTCTCCGCGAATTTCTTTTCGATCACAAGGGCACCGGCGATAAGAGTGTCGGCATCACTCCTGCTGCTGCTCAGGTCGATGACGATCCGGTCTTTCACCGGATGGTGAGTCAAGACATATTCCGCATCCGCAATGACCCGGTCACCGACCGGAAGAGATTTAGTGATGTCCATGTCAATGGCAAGCCGCGTTTTGCTCACATAGGACATGGCGGCAGCGGCCAGTATGATCAACAGCGCAAAGGGCCATCTGATATTTTTTCGGATCATGCGTCAAATTCCATCCGGCGAGTTATTTTTTCTTCTCTTTAAAGAAATCATCTTTATCAGGATCTTTGTCGATGTCAGAATCGTCATCGTTATCGTCGTCATCGTTGTCGTAATCCGCATCGTCGTCGTCGGATTTAGTATTGTCCGGTTTGACATTCTGGCAGGAGGCGAGGCATTTCGCCAGTTCAGCATCGCACTTTTTTTCGCATTCTTTATTGCCAGCGTCCGTGGCCACGCAGGTGATGTCGCATCGGGTCTTTTTATTCCGGCAGTCCTCCTGGCAACTGGGCGCCTGGCCGTGGATGACGCCGTATCCCCCGACAAGGCAGGCAAGGGCGGTCAGGAGAAGAATCTTTTTCATATACAACCTCCAGGCTACGGCCGTGTCGCTCTTTTCCCCGGCATCGACCGCTGAAGCCCTAAAGGTTTACAACCCGTCTATTTTTTCAACAATAATTTAAACAAATCCACGCTTTCATCCCAGGTTGAAAAAATAAACCGCCGACGTTATCAGCACCACCAGTGAGTACAGGGCGCCGGTCATTTCTATGACCTTCGACGTTTTGCTGTCACGCTTCGCGACAAAGGCAATTTCCGAGGCAAGGAATAAAAGGTAGGCGGCAACGACGATCACCGGATACACGATCGATCCGGCTATGGTTACATATAAATAAATGAAGGACGCGCCGGCCAGGAGGGCGATTATCTGGTTTACGACAACGGCGCCCCCGATCCCCCAGACCTTGGTGTAGGAATCGGCGTGCTCGTGCTCGCGGTCGGCAGACCAGGTCTTCCGCGCAATCTCAAAGTTGACCGTGGTCATCATGGTACCGAAGAGGAACAGGGCGAGCATTTCCGGCTGTATCGACGCCAGGTAGCAGAGGTCTGCGCGCTGAGAGATGCCGAAGAGAAGCGCCAGGGGCACCGATATCTGGTGGCTCAGGAGGTAGAGGCCCATGTGCCTGTTGAGATATTCGGGAACGAAGAATTCCTTGAACATGAGGAGTGAAAATACCTGCATCACGAGCCACACGATAAAAGGCGCCGGCCCCAGGTACAGGGCCATGGCGGTCTGGAGAGCCACCATGACATAGAGGAGCTTGCGCAGATCGGCCAGGGTGATTTCACCCCTGCTCAGCATCCGCTCCGGATGTGCGATCACATCCTTGGCGTAGTCCTTGTGCTCGTCCAGCAGCCTGATCTCGAAGAGGGCCATGAAAAAGACCAGGCACCCGATGATCGACTCGGCAAGGTTGAAAGGACCCCTGTTCTCGATCACGGCGGGAAAGAAATACGACATGTAATAGAGCGCCGCCGCGTAGGAGAAGGTCGCCGGCAGCGGAAAACGCTCCTTCGTGTAGAGGAAGTATTTTTTGAGCAGTGTCATTGGTTTACTCCTGGCATAATAATCTATCGTTTTCTGCCAACGCGGGGTTTAAACCCCGCGTTAACTGAAGGCTTTTTCTTACCGCCCCGGGGCTTCTCCGCCTTATCCAGGGAGATCTTCCCGTCGGTCAGGCGGATCAGGCGCTCTGCCCGTTCCATGACCATCTTATCGTGGGTTGAAAAGAGAAACGTGATCTTTTTCTCCCGGTTCAGCCGGTGCATGAGGTCGATAAGGGCCTCGCCGGTTTTCTGGTCCAGGTTAGCCGTGGGCTCGTCGGCCAGCACGATGGCCGGTTCCGACACGATGGCCCGGGCCACGGCGACCCGCTGCTGCTGTCCGCCGGACATCTCTTTTGGAAGCCGGTCTATCTCGTTGCCGAGACCGACATCCTTCAGGATCGCCGCGGACCGTTTTTCCCGCTCCTCCCGTTCAATTCCCTGAAGGAGGAGGATATACTCGACATTTTCCCTGGCAGTGAGCACCGGTATCAGGTTATAGGCCTGGAACACGAAACCGATCTTTCTGAGGCGGAGGTCGGCCAGTTCTTTCGGGGACATCCCGGACAGCTCCATGCCCGCAACGGTAATTGACCCCGTTGACGGCCGGTCAAGGCCGCCGATGAGATTCAGGAGTGTCGTCTTGCCGGATCCGGAGGGACCGGCGATGGCGGAGAATTCCCCCTGCTTGACATGCATGGTCACCCCCCGCACCGCCGACACGGTCAGGCCGTTATTTTCATAGTTTTTTACAACATCTGTTACATTAATAATTTCCAATTGTGGTTCTCCTATATAAACGTTATCGCTTCCAGCGGCTCGATCCTGGCGCCCTTACGCGCCGGGTACAGGGCTGCCGCCACTGTTGTCAGCATCACGATCACCGCTCCGGCCGCCACGTCGCTCCACCGTATTATGGGATAGATGACGGCGCCGCTGCCGAAGGCCCGTACCGCTTCAAAGTGAAAGGAAAAGTTTATGCCGACCTTTGAAAGAATCCCTATGACAATCCAGCTCAGGACGATACCGGCACCCAGGCCGATCACGCCCAGGTTGACCGATTCAAAGAGTATCATCGAGAAAATCCATGACGGCTTGGTGCCGATGGCTTTCATCACGCCGATCTCGTGGAAGCGTTCCATGATGGCCATGATGAGGGTGTTGGCTATCGAAAAGACTATGGTGATGAAGATTATGCCGAAACTCACGTACATCATGGCGTCAACGACCATGATGGAGCTGACCAGGTAGGGAGCCATCTCTTTCCAGGTAAGCACCGCGAGGGAGGGGTTATGAACCGCCCTGACTATAGCGGCCTTTGTCGCGTCTGCCCGCTCCCGGTCTTTGAGGGCGATGTTGATTTCGGAAATGGAATTTCCGGCACCGGTCATATCCTGGAGCCGTTTTATACCGACAAAGGCAGTGAACTGGTTGACAGGATCCACGGGCGTCTGGAAAAGGCCGCTCACCGTCATGCCCACGCCCACCATCTCGTCATTTTTATCCTGCACCATGACGACGACGCTGTCGCCAGGCACCACGTCGAGCTTTTCAGCTACATCGCGGGAAATGCAGATCTGGTTTGATTCGGCGTCCGGGAGGAATGTTCCGCTGCCCGGTCCGGATATATAGGTCCGGATATTGGAGACGCTCTTCTCGCGGGCCGGGTCCACGCCGACAATGATGACACCCTTTGAGGACTCGCTCGAGTTCAGCATCCCCTGCATCTTGAGCCGGGGGGCATAGCCCGTTACGGCACTGCCCTGCGCCGCCAGCGCCCGGGTGAGGACATCGTCAGGGACAAAGCTGTTGCGGAGGGTCATGGAATCGCGAAACCCTTTCGCCTGGATCGAGACATGGCCGAGAGCGATGCTGATGTTGTTGTCGATGGCCTGGTAGTAGACTCCGTTAAGAATACCCATGGAGAGCATCATCGCGAAGATGCCGATGGCCACCGAGGAGATAACGATCAGCGACCGCCTCCGGTGCCGCCAGAGGTTACGCCAGCAGATCAATAAAAATATTTTCATAAAAAATCCTCATTTTCGAATAATATTTCAAAAGTGTGATACCGGGACCGCGATTTCGCGGGCACCTGATTTCATGTCACAGGTGCCGCGCCGCCTCAACCGGGTTAAGCATTGACGCCCGGCGAGCCGGCACCAGTGAAAAGGCCATTGCAAGGACCAGGCAGAGCAGCGCTGTCACGACCACGTTGAGCACCGTCAGGTCCGCAGGGAACACGCAGGTATACACGCCCCACTGGGCAAACTCGGCGGAAAACCGCGAATAGTCGAAGGGGTGCGCCCGCTCGACGAGGCTCACCGCGGTGCCGAACACGATGCCGGCAGCCACGCCGATGCCGGAAATCATAGCCGATTCGAGCATCACGATGGTAAAAACGTTGCCGGGGCTTGTGCCGATGGAGAGCATAATGCCGAATTCCCGGGTGCGTTCGTACACCGACATCTGGATCGTGTTCAGTATCGTAAAGGCCACCACTATGAAAAGAATGAAGGAAAAGATATACCCCGCACCCTGGTCGATCCGGACGAACTGTATTATCTCAGGGATGAGGTCCTCCCACCAGAGAACTTCAACATCCGACCTCTTCATTTCCTTTTCTATCCTCCCGGCGATCCCCTCTGCCTTACCGGCGTCAGCGCATTTGATCACCACGGCGTGGACAAAATCCATCATGGCAAAGGTTTCGACCGCCTGGGCGAAGGGCATCAGGACGATGGTCTGATCCAGGATGGGGTTCCCGGTCCGGATGATGCCGACGATGACGAGCTTTTCAGCAGCGATGGACCCGTCAAAGGCCCGGGAAATCATTGAAATCTCAGACCCGACCGACGCGCCGAGGTTTTTTGCCATGCTCTCGCCGATAAGGATGCTTTTCCCATCATCACCCTTCAACTCCCTGCCGCCCGGGATGACCCTTTTTTGAATGGATATAATATCACGCTCCCGTGCCGGATCGATGCTCTGCACGGTGGCCACGGAGGTCACGTCGTTGAAACCTATGACCGCGTCAGCCTGTATCCGGTAGCTGTACCCGGAGATCTCGCCCTTGCTCTTGAGTTCATCAAGGAATGCCGTGAGCTTCACGCCGGGCTGAAATCCCTCATCAATGCTTTTATTCTTCCAGTATCCTTTCTCATGGATCTGGATGTGGCCCGCGTTCTGTACAACGGCGTCATCGACCATCTTCATGGTGCCGCCGTAGAACAGGGCGTTGTTGAAGATGATCATGCCGCAGCCTATCACAACAGTGAGGAGCGTGAGAATGGCCCTTCTCCTGTTGCGCCAGATGTTGCGCCAGGCTATGCGCGTCAGTATTTTTAAATTATTCAAATAATTAACTCCTGTTCATATGGTGATACATGTCTCACTCGTTCCGCCTCGTATTTGCATCCTGCAAGACTCGGCTCCCGGCGGCATCCGTGCCGCCGACTCGTTGAGACATGGTATCACTTTCAATCAACACTGATAAAACAAATAACACTTTCTGTATTTAATTAATATCTCGCCCACTACCCGTCGAAAACGATGAGGGAGCATTAGCATTGATTCTACTTATAATCCTTCTTCCACTTCAGCATGAACAACACCCGCTTCACCGCCAGGGCCACCATCGGCGAAAGTAAGACGATTGAGACCGCGGTGGGGACCGGGATTGAAAAGACGAGCCAGGTCGCCAGGGCCACGCCGATCCCGGAATCGAGCTGGTCCATAAGGATAAACAGGACCTTGAACCGCTTCGGCGATTCCCCGGGCTGTATGCCGAGTCTTCTCTTTATGAATGAATTAGGGAGTTCGAAGAGGGCGTATCCGAACCCCTGAACAATACCCAGGAGCCAGAAGGGCATACCGAGGATGTCCACCGTCAGGTCCGGCGACCAGAGCATGATTATTCCCTTGAGGATAAGGGCCCCGACGACGCTGAAGAGCATCATGAGTACGAAGCCGCGTATGGTCTTGTTCGACCCGAAGAGCTTCTCGCTCACCGGGATCTTCAGGGAAGAGAGCCAGTCCTTCGATACCGCCAGCATGTGGAGCGAACCTCCGATGATGGCGGGGATTCCGGTCACGAATCCGGACAGGAGATGCCAGCCGATAGTGCTCAACCCGGGACCCCACTCCCGGGGATAGATGACCCCGAAGCCGTCCAGGGCGAAGAGGAGCGCCATGCCGAGTATCATCGTCAGCATGACAATGACGCTCTTGAACTTGTAAAAGTTCCGGTTGTATACCATGAAGAACGCGAACAGGGCGTACAGAACAGCAACGAAGGGAAATATCGCTCCATGGTTGAAAAACCAGTCGAAGATGTAGATAAACCCCAGGAAGATAACGCTCCAGAACACCGGCATCCCCAGGTAGGAAAGCCCGCTCGTTTCATCCTTCACATTGCCGATCTCATTGAACACCGAAAGGCGAATGACCCCGGCAATGATAAAAACCGCGAGGACAATGCCGTAGTACCAGGCGTTGAATCCCCACTGGTACAAAAAGAGGGACGGCACCGCCAGATAATCGAAAACATCAACGAATCCGTCCAGGTATCGCCCGAAATCACGCTCCAGCTTGAACTTTCTCGCCAGCACGCCGTCAAGGGCGTCCACCAGCATGGCGACAAAGAGGAGGCTCAGTGCGAAAGAGAACTGCTCCGCCAGCACCAGGGCGGCCGCGCCGAGGGAAAGGACAATGCCGCTGATGGTCAGACAGTCAACGGGATTCAGGGTGATGATAAAACGCTTTTTCATAATTCACTCGCTTGGGAATAATTAATATATCTTTCATCAATTATACCTCCCCCTTGATGGGGGAGGTTAGGTGGGGGTGTATAATTGCTTATCACCCTCCCCTGTCCCCTCCCATCCAGGGAGGGGGATGTTGCGCATCAGGACAGCTGCGCCTTGAGGGCGATGCGGTCTATCTTGCTGTTGTGCCTTCTGTCAACGGGTATCCGCTCCACCTCGCGAACCGCAATGTCGGAGCAATCGGCCCCCATCAACGCTTCATGTACGGAATTCATCACCGCAATGCGGTCAGCAGTCCGGTCCATGACAATGGCCAGGACCGGCCGGCCATCTCCTGAAGACACCAGGGCTGAGCGGCCGACTCCCGGAACGTTATCTATTACCTGCTCAATCAGGTATGGCTGTATGAAGCGGCCGCGGTGTTTAACGGCATCCTTCATTCTCCCGGTCAGCCAGATGCGGCCCTTCTTGTCGTAATAACCGGTATCGCCGGTGCGGTGCCAGACCGTTCCGTCGCCGCGGGGTATCTTGTTCTCACGGTTCGCTTCCGGGTTGTCGACATAGCCCTTAAGCACGTGCTCGCCGCTCACCACGATCTCGCCGGAATTCCAGACCGGCACCGCGTAGGTGTCAAGTCCGTAATCCCTGATGGAATCCGGATCTTTCGGCAGATCAACTATCTTTACCGTGGTAAAGGGATACGGCTTCCCCACCAGGAACCCCTTCCCTTCGGATACGAGTATTTCATCGACAGATACGCTGCTGATCGGCTCTGCTTCCGTGGATCCGTAGATGACCCTCACGTCCGCCTTCGGAAATGCCTTCCTGAGGTCCAGGCAGAGGGACCTTGGCACCGGCGCCCCGCCGGTTCCGACGCTGCAGACTGTTGTCTGGACCATTTTTTCCCGTATCATGTAATCCACCAGCCTCCTCATGAAAGCCGGCGCCGCGCTGAGACGCGTCGGCTTGAGGTCAATGATCTGCGATGCCACCAGGGCCGGATTCACGCTTCCCACGGCGGCGAAGTCCACGGCGGTGAGAACGCTCGTCATGCCGCACGCAAGGTTATGGAGCACGACCACGGGAAAGCAGGTCATGTCTATGTCCCGCGGATTGTCCGGCCAGCTCTTGCGGATGGCCTGGTGCTGCTTCAAAAGGCCGTAATGGGTTCGGTCCGCCCCCTTGGGCCGGCCGGTGCTCCCGGAGGTAAAGGTGATGATACCGTGCGATTCCCTGTCGCAGGGCACGATCTCTATTGTTTCCGATGAATCATCCCGGAGTTCCGATGCATTCCGGAACCCGATCCCCCTGCCGTCAACGGCGTAGCACCGGTACTTCCAGAGACCGGGTATGAGATACCGGAGCCGGCCGAGTTTCTTGATGGTGATGATGGTCCGCGCTCCCGATTCGTCGAATGCGGAAACCATCCGCCGCAGCCCCATGCCGGCATCGACCAGAACCGGCACTATACCCGATGCGAGGAGCGCTATGATGAGGCAGTAGAGATCAACACCCGGGGGAACCATGATGATGACGCGGTCCCCCGCCCGGAAACCGGCCTTTTTCAGCCCGCCCTGGTACGAGATTATTATCTTCGCCATCTCCCCGAAGGTGGCGGTTTCGTACCGCGTGACGCCGGTTTCATTCCACTCCAGCGGGATGTGCAGGGCAACGCGTCGCGGATTTTTTTCAGCGTGCCAGAAGAGGGGTTCGGCCATGTTGCCGGTTGGTATCTTTTTACTGTTCATATCATGATAGCCTTATGTTCAGAGACTCTTCGCGAAGAGACCATACTGGTGCTCGATATCTTCCGGCCTGGAAAAAACCATGCGCATCACCTTCATGGAATAATTATCCTCCCGGGCCGTGGCGGCTGCGACCCGCCGGTAACAGGGAAGCGACCACTTGATGCCGAGGTAGCTCATGACCGTGAAGAGGCCGAGCTTTCTCCATTTCGGATGCACGCCGCCGGTCTTGCCCAGGATCAGCGGATCTTTTATTAAGGGAAAGTGCTTTTCATAAGTGAGCTCATGGACCGGGACCGGTTTATCAGCTCCCTGCCTGCAGACTTCGGAGTAATCAGGAAAATTGACGAAAAAACCGGCGATCTGGTCATCGCTATCGAGGGCGAGGACCGAAGCGCGCGGGCAGAGTATCCGGGAGAAGTAGGTCCCCATGGAAGCCTTAAAATCCTCATATGAGATAGGGGTATAGGCGAAATTTCCGGAGAATATGACATCGACATAACCGAAAAGGCGCTCGATGTTGTCGTTCCAGAACTCCGGTGTCAGTGGAATAAACCTGATTCCGCTCTGTTCCGCCTTTGACACGACCGGCAGCATGAACTGGTCCAGGGGCGGATACACGGTATCAAGGTTTCCCATCCTCGTGTAATAGCGATACGCCATTGAATAACCGAGATCCGCCATCAGCCGTTCATAATAGGGCGGATTGTAGGGCTCCCCGGGGAAATAACCGTTCTCGAAACGGTTCAACCGTATACGATACGATCCGAATGTGGAAAAATTGATGGGGCCGTAGGCGACGCCGGCTCCCCTGCTCCGCGCCCATGATTCGAATTCGCCGAAGAGCTTCCGGTTCGCCGCCGGGTCATCCATTGTTTCCCAGTAGCCGAAAAATGCCGCGTGCCTGTCATTGATCACAAGCCCGGGATTATAGAAGCCGGCAAGGCGCGCCTTCCCGGCTTCACACCCGAGCCAGGCACTGTTATTTTCAAAATACCTGTTGCGGGGACCGAAGGCCTGCTCCACCGCTGCGGGCACCTCCGGAATCCAGTGCGGATCATCGCGGTACACGGTCCGCGCCACCGCGGGAAACTCTTCAGGGACCTTCAGGTCCGTTCTCCATTCCATGGCAGGATTCTTCCTATGCGACAGTTTTATTCACCGCGCCCGTCTCAAGGCGCTGGATGACGCCGGTTGCGCCGTCCATGCGGACGCGCTCGCCGTCGGTCAGTATCTTCGTGAGTCCCGGTATGTTCACGATGGCCGGTATGCCCGAGCTCCCGGGCGACCACGGCGGAATGCGACAGGGTTGAGCCGCGCTCTACCAGGATGCCGCCGGCAGTGGGAAAGAGAGGCGCCCAGCCGGGATCGGTCCGCACCGTGCAGAGTATCTGGCCGTCCAGGTTCAGTTCATCCCGGGGAGAAAAAATCAGTTTCACCTTCTCCTCGACGCGCCCCGGATAGCAGCCGATACCTTTCAGCTCCTCCGCGTCTACCCGCACCTCATGGCCAGCCCGGTATTCGTAGCGGTTATGATGGTACACCGGCCCCCGTGTTGTAAAATGGTGAGGCAACTCCTCCTTCTCGTAGGAAGCGAATTCCTCCTTCCTCGTCGCCACCAGCGGCCTGAACTTCGCCTGGACCGACCTGCCGTCGACATAGGCCTCGATCTCCTCCACGGTCAGGTAGAAAATGTCCCGCGCCTCATCGAGAACACCGTAGAAGGCGAGCTGGTTCCCGATCTCGAGATACACGTCTCGCATCAGGCCGAACATCCTGGTGCGCATGAGACGCATGTTTTCGCGGTTCTTCACCGACTGGCGCAGCTTCGTCAGGTCCTTTTTGAACTTCCGCACCTTCAGGCGGCCCAGGTTCTTACGGATCGCCCCGAAGGCCTCGGCTTCGGCGGAGTCGCGGAATTGCCGCTCGCTCCTGGCCAGGGTTTCGATGGAGAGGTCTTCGCGGGCAATATAATTCTTGATAATGGCAAAAAGGAAGGACGGGTCCTGGCGGAGAGAGATTGATTCGAGCTTGAGCTCGCCGATGCAGCGGTCGCCGTACTGTTCGATATACTCCGCGCAGAGTTCATGGGCGCGGAGGTCCGCGGTCTGGAGCAGGTCCAGGAGAACACGGTTATCGTTCTCCCTGATCAGCTCGGCGAGGCCGGCCCTGGTCCGTATATAATCGCAGAGCCTGAGGATGAACTTGGTCGGCTCCGTGCTTTCGATTCCCTCCTCCCCGGCCATCAGGTTGTTCTGGAGCACCACCGGGTTCACGACGCCGGCCTTCTCAAGCCAGCGGTGCACCCGGCCATTCATCATCATGACATAAAAATCATTGATGATCGGCGTCTGCCAGTTGTACATGACGCGGTCTTTCAGGCGGTCCGCTATGGCTATGTGCTCTGCGATGCCGAGGGTATGGAGCCTCCTGCGGTCAACGGAACCGTACTCCGTCCAGACCGCGGTCCTGAACTCGGCAACAAGCCTGTCCATGTTCCTGAAGCCGGCGAGGAGCTTGAAGAGCGTCTTGAACAGGGACGGTATCTGTGCAAGCTTTTCCTTCATCGTCGTGCGCTTGTCCTCGACGAAATCTACCGGGTCCTGCAGCCCCATCATGCGCTCAAGGTCTGCCTTGTTGGTTTTAAACGACGGGAGCAGGAGGAGTCCGCGGTACCAGTTGTTGATATTGTAATAGATCCGGCCTTTCACCAGGCCCAGCATGTTCTGAAACACCGGCTTCATCTCCGCAAGGCGCTTTTCAGAAACGCCCAGGAGCCGCGCCGTCTCCTCGTATACAACGGAATAGCCGCGGTTGGCGAAGGAGAACGTGAGGGGTGTGGTCACGCCGCAGTAGCTTTCCTGTATGTTGGAATTGTCCCACACGATGGTCGCTCCCGCAGGCTCGGCAGGCGCCGGCAGCGAGGTAATCGGCCTGGTCTGCAATATGTACAGGGTCTTGCCGGCGTAACCCCACTCGATGTCCTGGGGAAAGCAGCAGAGTTCAGCGATCCTTTTCCCGCCTTCGATGATCTCCCGCACCTCCATGTCACTGAGGCAGCTCGTGACGCGCAGGGACTCTGGCACGGGGACTTCTTTTGTTCCGGCGCCCCGGTCAGCGTCGAAGAGGATCTGCGTATCCTTGTCGTTTATGACGCGGGTGATGTCCCCGTCGTACAGGGAGACCGTGTATTCATCGGCGGTGCAGTTTCCGGAAACCACCCCTTCGCCCAGGCCATAGCAGGCCGAGATGAGCCCGTGCTTCCTGCTGCCGTTCACCGGGTGGGCGGTAAAGAAGACACCGGAGACCCGGGAGTCAATCATGCGCTGGACGATGACGGCTATCTTCGCATCAGCCGGGTCCATGCCGTGATGCATGCGGTACCTGACGGAGCGTTCGGTAAAGGCGCTGGCGAAGCAGTCGACGATCGATTTTGACACGGCGTCGAAACCCTTCTGGAACAGGAAGGAGTCCATCTGGCCGGCGAAGGAAGCCGCGGCAGCGTCCTCTCCCACCGCGGAGGATCGTACCGCGAAAAAGGCGTTCTCGCCGCCCTCGATAGCCCCGAGTGCCTTATGCACGTCAGCCGCTAAGGCCGGGGCAAGGGGCATGGCGGCGATCCTCTCCTGTATCTTCCGGGAGATGGATCCAGCCCGGTCGGTATCAGAAGAGACGCCCGACAGCTCGTCCCTGATCCAGCCGGCGAGATTGTCCCCGCGGAGCTGCTCATCAAAGGCGGCCGTGGTCACCACGAACCATTCCGGAACCGGGAAACCGTTTCTCGTGAGCCAGGCCATGTTCCTGGCCTTGCCGCCGAGAAGGCCCTCGCCGCGGGCCGACGCGTCCCGTTGTGAAAGTATATATTCAGCATTCATGTGCTTTACCTGCCATTAATGGTTGTGATCATGTTTCTGAGCGAGCCGTACACACGCTCGATGAAATCATAGTGCCGCACCGTGTGGGCCGTAATGTACATCATGAGCCGGTTCACGTGGAAGTCCCAGCAGGCGCAACGGAAGCCTTCCCACCATTCGCCGGGATTGATTGACGAGCCCGTGGCCATCTCCAGCCTCCTCCGGTGGTATTCAACCATTGGTTTGATATCGGCCAGGGTCGCTGTATGCGGCAGCACGAAGGCGAGCAATTCAGCGATATCGTGCTGCGGAATGTGCAGGGTCGCCAGCTCCCAGTCATAGGCGCAGAGGCGGAGTCCATCCGCCGTGTTCCTGAAGCATATGTTGCGCGGGCTGAAGTCGTTGTGTATAAGGGTCTTCTTCATGGATTCGATCCGGCTCCACCACTCCGGGAGTGTCTGGATCTTCTTCTGCAGGCAATTGAAGTCACCCTCGTTGAACCAGTTCTTGAATTCGTTATAGGCGTTCCCCGCCATAAGTTCCCAGAGACGGTTGTATTCCTGCATGCGCGCCAGGGTCGGATAGGGCTCGAGCCATTTCTTCTGCTTCAGGTCCTCCTCCCGGCCGTACCATATCGAATGGATATCAGTTATGCCGTCGATGGCCGCGATGAGATGTTCCTTCTTCCACCCCGACACGTCGCCGGCGGTGTCCATCAGGACCATGTTGTTTAAAAGCTCCTGTATGATTATATACCCCTCGCGGTTATCGTTCTGATAGAGACCGTAAACGGCCGGGATGTACCTGGTGAAGCGGGGATCGGTCTCTTCGAATATGGCGATCTCGCGGACATGACAGTTCTTGAAGCCGGTCCCTCCCTCGGTCTTTTTCAGCTCCGCGCCGAGACGGGCGTCGGAGAGGGTGGCAATATTGTTCATCATGTGGATGACTTCCCTGTCCGTGGGCTTCACCTTGATCATGACGTCAACGCTCTTTTCCTCGCGATTTTCCCCGAAGTAATGCATCCGGTAGGGGAAGTGGCCCAGGAGCTTGCGCGATTTCTGGGCCGTCAGCTCGGTTATGATGCTGCTCCCCAGGTTATCATGATTGAGGGGCTCCAGCCTTGAAATCGCTATCTCCTCGTCGCCGAGGGTGCGGCGGACGATGTTGTTAACAAAAGCGGTGTTGATGTCGTCGCCGGTGATGTACCGCACCGGGCGGTTCCTGCCGAGGCGCTCGTGGGCCCCGGCGAACTGGCCGCTGGCAATGGCGCAGCTGGTGGAAAGGTCCAGGGCCAGGCAGAAGGACACGATGATTTCCGCGAGACGGTAGGCCCGGTCCGGACCGGCGCAGTCGATCATTTCAAGGCACTCCCGCTGCTGCGGCAGGTTTGTCCCGCCACCCACGGTTCCGATTACCAGGCTCGGAAGGGTCATGCTGGCATAGAGACCCTCGTCGTTGTGCTCGAGATGATAGTAACCGATGGACGATTCGTGAACGCAGGCGATATCCTGTCCCGTGGCGGTGAATATCGCGGCGATCACGTTGGCTATGTTGACGTTCAGCCCGATAGTGCCTGACTGGATAGCGCCGTTGACGCCCGCCTGGTAGCAGGAATACACCTGCCACGGGGTCACTTTCAGCACCTGCTGTAAAATGTCCGCCGGGATGAAGGCCTCGGCGATCACGCGGATGCCGCGCCCTTTAATGTACGACTGGTAGCTCACCTTCTTGTCATTGGAAAGGTTTCCGTCGACGAGAAAATTTTCGAAGCGTATGCTTTTAAAGAACTCCATCTGTTTGAGTATCCAGAGGCTGGCGTGCCAGGTGCAGGTGGTGGTCATGTTCTGGCCCGAGGCGTCCCCGGTTTCATAAATGAATTGCACGTGCACCGACTTGCCGACAACAAGGGTTTCTATCTCCTTCAGCTCGGCATGCTGCGAGTACTTCTTGGTCTCTTCTTTGATATCGAGAAAGTGGTCCTTCACCCATGAAGCGAAAAATAGCGCGGCGTGGATGTTTTCCAGCACGAAGAGGGGCACGCGCATCATGCGCTGGCCCAGGACGTGGGCAGTAACACCGCCGCTCTTCGTAATCGCCGTGGCGCCGCGCGTGGCCGACGCCACCAGCGCCCCCTCGGTCGTCGCCATGGGGGCGTAATAGTAGCCGCGGGCGTTGGCGCCGTTGATCCAGAGGGGCCCGGCTATACCGACGGGGACTTCAACAGAGCCGATGAAGCCCTCGATGTTGCCCGTGAGCTTCTGCGCGTCCAGGGTGGTGCTCCCCACGCCGTCAAGACCGGCTTCGGTCTTTTCGCGGATATACTCGAGCCGTTCGACCCGGGCCTTTTCCGTGTACAGCCCCCTTCCCGGCACCCGCGGTATGTTGTCGCGGTCAAGGCCGACCTGCGGCCTCCCCATCTGCGGCGACATGTGGTTGTACATTATTTCCCAGAGTTTGTACGCCGATTTCTTATCGACGACATCTGCAATATTAAGGAACACTTCCTCTTCAAGAGTTTTGAGCTGCATTTTTTCATTGATGACGATATTGATGGTGCCCCACGTCCTGCCGTTCATGTAGATCTCGACATCGTTCAGGGGCGCCGCTTCCGGGACAAGGGAATTCAAGCGCTCATCAAGGAGCATACTCAGGGACGATTCCGAAATATCAATAATCTGCACGAGATGTTCTCCGCCGTTAATCGAGAGCCTGAGCTGTCCGTCAAAACCGGCTATGGTAGTCGGCATCTGATATTTCTCCTGGTTTTTGATCATTGCGCGTTACTCCTTTCAGCATGTGCCTGTGTTACCTGATCTGCCCGGATGCTATATACATCCCTTCTGACGAGTGGTGAATCTTCTAATTCTAGAAAGAAGCATTACACACTGCAGTAAGCTACCATGTCCTCCCAGAATCAGCCATATTCTGGAAATGAGATGGTCAGACTGTTTTTTTATTCAACTTGTTATGTTGTTTTGACACGTTATGCAATATTCACTAAATTTCCATCAATCAAGAACCGGCTTTTCAGTTTAAGCCCGCCCAGGTTGATTTTTTTGTAATATAATAATAATATATTGTGATCCTGATTGAATCTCATTAAATCTTACTGCTACAATTGTAATGGTGCGGAGTGTACGACGATGTAAAAGCGATGTTTTATCTATACATTTCTATCAAAACAATAAAACAAATACCGGCATCTAAACACTCTAGTCAGCAAGATAAAAATATAAAAGGAAGAAGTCTTGCCAATTGCAGATCGATCTGAAACTGTCCCGCTTTTTTCAGGATAATTGACTAAATGTATCGAGAATTGTTAAACCTTGATGACCGGAATCCGACTTTCACTCTTCTTTCTTTTTTTTCTACCATACAAAACCGGCGAGACGGTATTTTCTTTGATCACCAGAATTAGTCCTGGATTCTATATATCATTACACCTGATAACGACTCACTGATATGGCAAAAAAAGTATTACCGCCACAATTACACCCTGAATTAATTTAAACCAGAAAGCAAAACAGTATACTGTTGTCAAATACATAATATCACTGCTTCCTGATCATCAGAAACATGCCACCTAGTCTATCTTTACATTGGCGTAGGATTTTCTCGATTTATAATTAAGAACCATGATGATAATGGTCCATTTCAGGTCCCCGGTATCTTTCAGGAAGCGCCAGGCCCGCTTGAGGACATTTTTAAAGCTGTAGAATTCAAGCCCTGTCGTTATGGCCCATGAGCGCAATTCACGGGCGGTAAGATTTTTCAATTTGAAGTTAACGCCCATGATGAAATCCTTCTCGGCCTTCTTCCAGTCTTCCGGGAAATTCTTAAGGAAGAGCCTTCCCTCTTTCTTGAGATTTTCATACAGCTTCGTGCCGGGCAGCGGCTGGAGCAGCTGCAGGCGCAGGATATCGAGATTGGTGCCGGCGAGGAATTTCCTGGTCTCCTCCAGGACCGCCACGTCGTCAGAATCGTTGCCGACAATGAATTCGCCCACCACGGCGATCTTGCGCCGGTGCGCTTTATCGATCAGCCTGCCGTAGGACCCGACGCCGTACTTGAGGTTCATGGACTTGTTCATGTCCTTCAGAGACGCCGGGTTGATGGATTCAAACCCGACGAAAAGGGCGCTGCAGCCCGCCTGCGATGCCAGGTCAAGGAGCTCATCGTCATCGAGAGCGTTCACCGAGGCGTACCCCATGAAGGCCCTGGCGCGGAAGCGCCCGGCCTTCTTCTCCTCGATGATGCGGCGGCACAGCTCCTTGAAGCGCTTCACGTCATTGGCCGAGTAGCCCACCATGTTGCCGTCGGTGAAGAATATCACGTAGCCCTTCCCCGGCAGTTCACGCAGCTCCTGGATAACATCCTCGACTTCGCGCTTCCGGTACTTGCCCTGGTAGAACTCGTTGATGACGCAGAAATGGCAGGAAAAGGGGCACCCGCGGCTGGTGTTCACCGGCATGAAGGTGTATCCTTTCTTGAAAATATCACGCCGCGGCGGCTTCAGCCCGGTCAGGGGCCCCAGTTCGCCGGTATATTTCTTCTTCAGTTTACCCTTCTCGAAATCTGCAAGCATCTTCACGATGGCCTTTTCCCCGTCGCCGATGCATACCGCATCGCAAAAGCGTATCGCCTCGTCCGGGAGCATGGAGGCGTGGACCCCGCCGATGATGACCGCAATGCCCCGCTTCCGGAACTCCCCGGCGATCTCGTAGGCCCGGTTGGCCGTCAGGATTGTGGTGGTAAGGCCGACCAGGTCCGCCTTCAGGTTGAAATCAATCTTTTCAAGCTGTTCATCAATTATTTCCACGTCCCAGTGGGGCGGCACGTGGGACGCCAGGTACCCCAGTCCCAGGGGATACACGGTCTTTATGTTACGGTCCACTTCGCTGTGGCCGAAGCGGGGCTGAATCAGCACTAATTTTGGCATTATTCCTCTCTTTATATATACACGAACATGTTAATGCATGGAACAAATAACGCCGGCATGGGACAACACCGGCCATTATTTGTCATGTCAAATTTGGACTGATCTGGAAATGTCCTATAGTTATTTGACAGGGATGTAACCCAAATGCTCTATGATATTAATGTTTCTTGTTAAATTAATAATGCGCGGTGGATTCATAAGCGGGCACGCGACATGGATGTCGCTGATTCCGCCGCGTCTGCAGGTGCGCTGGCCAGGACGGCCGAGTGGCGAGTTTTATTGAGCCATGCATAATAACAGGCGAGGAATATTCCCAACTTTAATTCTTATCCTGCACCAGGTTGGACTGGATGACCTGGCGGGTCCTGTCAATCAGCGCCCCCATGGTATCCTGGGTAAACCCTCGTGTGTCAATCGGGTCGCCTACAACCACCGTGATGCGGCCCGGCTTGAATACGATGCTCCCCTTGGGAAGCACATCCCTGCTCCCGTTCACCGTTATGGGGAGGATCGGCGAATTCCGTTCAAGGGCGACGATGAAGCCTCCCTTTTTGAAATCGCGGAGCCTGCCGTCGTGGGAGCGGGTGCCCTCGGCGAAAAAAATGATGCTCACCCCGGCGGGAAGGCGGTCCAGCCCCCTGCGGATGCTCTCGCGGGCCCGCTCCGGGTTGCTCCGGTCGATGAAGATATTCCGCGACGCGTACAGGGCATGGCCGAAGAGCGGTATCTTCAGCACCTCTTTCTTGATGGTCCACCGGTACTGGATTCCGAGGGACGTGACTATGGCCAGGATGTCGAAGACAGACTGGTGGTTCGATATTATGACATAGGACTGGCCTTTTTTGATCTTATCTTTGCCCACGATATCAACGCGCGCATTGGAGGCCAGGAGCATGACCCGCGCCCATATTTTGGAAATCGAAAAGGCCAGGTTTCCGGTTGAACTCAGAAGGGACGAGAAAATCATCGGAATGAAAAGAATCAGCGTCATGGTGACAGCCCAGAAGTATATCCAGACAATCTTCGCATAACGCACTATACTGCTCATTGTCCCTCCCCGCTCTACTGTCGCGCCTTCCTGTATTCTTCTTCTTTCTTAAGCCTGTCCTGCTCGAGCTTGCGCATCCGGCAGAAATGGTCCCATTCACCCTCATCGATGATCTTCCAGCTCCCCCTGCCGCGCTCCAGCATGATGAAGTCCAGTTTCAGCCTGCGGAACACGGCCGGTGTCCCCAGGACTATCCAGAGTATGAAGAAAAGAACCACGGCAGACAGGATACATATGGTCCCGGCAAGGCTCCCTCCCAGGTCCACCTTCATGCCGATGACCAGGAGTCCGTACGCCAGTGCGGAGACCAGGGCGACCGCCATGAGGGCGAGGAAGAAATTCGGTATCCACGCCGGGCAGAGCAGAAAATTCTTCGTGCTGAATTCCATGGCATGGTCGCGCACGCCGTTCATGTCATAGGAGAATTTCTTGGCGTCGCCAGTTGGATCGGGCACCATGGGGACGCTTTTCAGCTTGTAGGTTCGTTTCATGGGAAGGGCTCCTGTCTGCAAGTGCGTTCTACATACAGCCAAACAGCAAATCTGTCCAATACTTTTTGTGCGGATGTACCACTGCCGCTATGGGCGATTATAGACAGAAAATAAAAAACCCTGACCGGGTCAGGGTTTTTTATGAGCCAGCAGCCAGAGTCGAACTGGCGACCCCGTCATTACGAGTGACGTGCTCTACCGACTGAGCTATGCTGGCGGTTTAAATCGTTGTTAAAAGTGCGTATGATTGCCAAAACTGTCAAGTTTTTATGCTCTCCGCGGGGATTTTTTTATATGGGCCTTTTTCTTCCCCCGCTTCAGATCATCCCTTATTCTCCGGTATGTTATGATTGGAAGGTCCCCCCTGATCAGCTTTTCATCCATTTTCAATTCCGTGCGGATCGGGAGCTGGGTCAGCACAACACGCTTATCCTGTGAAAGCACTTTCCTGCTGAACTTGAGGTTGATGAAATCCGCCAGCTGTTTGAGCAACGGCACCTTCAAAAACTTCTGGTACGTCCTTATATAAATCAACGTGTTCTCATCATCAACAGGAACAAAGGCCACAAATACCCTCATGGAAGGCATTATCCAGTTCTGCCAGATATTAGGGAAGATGAAGTGGATATGCTGCCTTTTCTGATCGGGGGGCGGCAGTTCTTCGGCCTTTCGGGGAGCCTGGCCATGGTCCTTTTCATTATAGACCCAGAACTCGATCTGGTTTCCTTTAACCAGCTGCACCGGGCCATTCACCAGTGTATTATTGCCGCGCCCTATGGTATTATAATGAACGAAGGGGACATGGACAAGATCGAGCTGGTTCTCAATCGCCCGTGAATAATGCACCGGCCAATGGTCAGTAAAGGTCATGTACGAAAAATCATCATCCGCGAGGTCGGTAAAACCGGGGACGCCGGGAAGCTCCGACTTCAGGTCTCCCCACCAGATATATACCATCCCGTGGCGTTCTCTTGCCGGATAGGAGTGCACCTTGAAATAATCCGGCACCTTTGCGCTCCTGCCGTTGGCGGGGATGAGACGGCACTGACCCGATGCATCATATTCAAATCCATGAAACGGGCACTGGACCGTTTCTTCTCCCGCACAGATCTTTCCTATGGCCAGCGAGGCCCCGCGATGGGCGCACCGGTCTTTCAGGCATATCACTTCGCCGCGGATGTTTCTCCAGAATACAAGCCGTTCCCCCAGGCGGGTCACCCCCGTCAATCTTCCCTTATTAACTTCCGCTGCTTCCAGTACTGCATACCACTGGTTCCAGATCATACACGCGCCTCTTGTTATAGCCGTTGTTCAGATCCGCCGGTCATCCCGTGATCCCGTAGACCTGGACCTTGTTTTTCTTTCCTTTCACTTCTATCCTGCCGATCGGCTTCATCTCAATGCCCGTTCCACTCACCTGCTCATGCACGGCGGCGCTGATGATGATATTGCACAGGTAATCCTTGGTCTTACCCTCGAGCCGGGAAGCCAGGTTCACCGTGTCGCCTATGGCGGTATAATCGTTTTTGGCCTCGCCTCCTATGTTGCCGACCACAGCGGTGCCCGTATGGACGCCAATGCCGATTTTCAGGCCTTCATGGACCAGGCCTTTCTGACGGAGCTTCTCGTTTACCGCTGGCATCCGCGCCTGCATCTCCAGGGCGCAGCGGACCGCCTTCTCCGCGTGGCCGGCCACATCGTTGGGAGCGTTCCAGAAGGCCATGATGCCGTCGCCGATGAACTTGTCCACGCACCCCTCCGCCGCGAGTATGATGCCGCACATTTCCGGAAGGTACACGTTGAGGATCTCCACCACGTCCTCTGGCCTGCTGATCTTCTCCGAGAGGGCGGTAAAATTGCGGATGTCGGAAAAGAGCACGGTGATCTCCCGCCGCCGTCCCTTCAGGATGCCGGTATCGCCGGAACGCACGACGCGCTCCACTACGCGGGGATCGAGATAGTTGCCAAGCACCTTCTGAAGCAGCATCCTGTCTCTACCGAGGATGTAATGCTCGAAAAGGTATCCCGAGCCGAAGCTCAGGGGAAGCGCCAGGAGCGGCAGGGCGACCGCGATTTCATATCGGCAGAAGGCGAAGAGTGCGAAGGCAATGGCCAGGTATGCGGCCTCGGACGCGGCGATGATGACTATGCCCCTGGCGGTGGTCATTCTTGTCAGCACTATGCCGCCCAGTGCAAAGAGCAGGCTGATGACCATGACCGCAAGTGTTCCGCTCTGCCGGATATAGCGCTGGCGCAGCATGGTGTCCAGGATGCCGGCGATGATCTCAACGCCGAACATGCCGCGCGAATGTATGCCCGCTGAAGAAACGTAGGGCGTGTTATGGACATCCATGAGCATCCGGTCCCACACCCCGACAAGAACGACCCGGTCTTTAAAATTGCGGGCCAGGTATGCGGGATCATTTTTCTTTCGGTTGACGTCTATCATGGAGACGGCTTTGAAAGTGCCCGGCGGGCCGGCGAAGTTTATGACGAGGGAGCCCTGTTCAAGCGGGATCGCGCGGTTTCCCGCGTAGAGGCTGTCGCCGCGAACCCGCACGCTGTTCATGTCAATGCCATGGAACCGCATGAATAGCTTGAGGGCAAAACTTGCCCGGGTCCCGTCGCCGCCATCGACCAGGTCGGCCCGCCGTATGATGCCGTCATCATCTTCGGCAAGCTCAACGAAACCGAAGCTTAAACCCGTGGTCTTCTCCGCGATGGAGATGATATTGATTTTATCACGGGGCGTCATCTCTTCGCCAAGGCCAAGCTGCTTTTCAAGATGCCGGGCAATATAGATGGGTATATCGCCGGTTTCGGATGAATACGGAAGTACCATGTTTTCAGTTTTCAATATGGCCTCTTTCATGCGTTCCTGGCGCGCCTTGTAGGGCGCCGTGTCAGCCTGGGCCAGGTGCAGAACATCGAAACCGATAACGCGGGGACGGGCAGAGGCAATGATTCGTATGGTTTCCGCGAATTCCCTGTCCCAGAAAATGACCGGGGCCCTGTAGGCGCCGAGGGTCTTCCTGTCTATGCCGACGATAGTTATCGGTGAAGAGCCGGTCGAGGTTGACAGGAGCGAGTCCCTGAGGTGAAAGAAGCTGTCAAAGATTTTGTTTTCAAGATAGGGATAGATGGCTGTCCGGCTGAAGAGCAACAGTATCGCGAGGCAGGCGAGGAGGACGCCGGCCCTGCCCGCTGCCTGGAATCTCTTTTTTTCCATAGTGATCGTTATTCCATTATTTTTTTCAGAAGCGCGATGCGCTCTTTGAGACCGGCATTGCCGCTGTCAAGGGACAGGGCCTTTTCGTAATATGACAGGGCGTCGGCAAGCTGTCCATGGGCCTCGTACAGCTTGCCGAGGAGGATATGCTGTTCCGGCGCCGTTTCGGGCATCAGAGTCCTGATTGACGCTTCATCCTGCCGCAGCGACTCAATCTCTTTCCCGCTAAAAAGGGAAAAAGTGCCGCTCCCCGTCGCCAGCAGCGTTTCCGGATCTGCCAGGGCTTCAACGACAATATCATAATCCCGGCCTTCCTCCAGGCGCGGAGCGTTTTCCGGGTACACGCAGGTGTTCTTCATCACCGTGGAATTCCAGATGGTCTCGCTGCCGCTTTTGACAATGACGCGGTACGATGTCCTCCCCTCCACCGGGGCCCACAGGAGCACCGGTTTCTGCGGCAGCAGCCTGTCGCTGTAAATCTCGATCCCGAGTGCCTGTTTCCGGCCCCGCACCACGTACACGCCGCGGCGCTCGCTTTTTTTCCTGGATCTGAGGATCAGGGTTCCCTTCCGCTCCCCCTCGACCATTTCAGGGAGCTTCTTCTCGTTTTTCCTGAACACCTCAAGGGCCGCGGTGCAGGTCTTCCTGTCAACGCTATATGTTCTGGATGCTTTCCCACGCTTGAATGTTATGCCGGAACCGCGCATGGTGAAAACAGCTGTACCCCGGATTTCATAGCCCCTGCCGCCGCAGATGCTTATCTTCGCCCTGGCATCCTTCGCCAGCTGCACCGAATCACCCTTGTAGAGCAGGTCCATGCCTGATATCATGATGGAGTCTTTGCCCCGGGTAATATATCCTTTTCCCTGAATCCCGGCAACAAAGCCGACCGCCGGCGGCGTGGCGTCTTTCCCCAGTCCCGGCGCACCGGGGACCATGCCGGCCAGTATCACCGTCATGACTATAATGAACCTGCACTGGGACTTCATAGTGCATCTCCTTGTTGGTTTTTCTCAAGAACAACCGCGCCGGAAGACCGATAACTATCGGCCGTATAACACAAAGGCGCTCCAGAAATACGGATCGCTGTATTCCTTTGATTTTACAAACTCCCGTTTGGTTTCGGAAAAGGCCCTGCCGAAGGGCATCTTCATACGCACTGCCCTGCGATACACGCTTACCATGAAGTTCCTGGTGGGCTCGTCGGCCACTTCCCACAGGGTGACACCGATGCGGTTGGCGCCGGCCTCCTGGAAGGCACGGGCCAGACCGACGATCCCATCGCCCTGGACGATCTTCCCGAGGCCGGTCTCGCAGGCGGAAAGGTTCACGATATCCGCCTGCAGCTTCATCAGCGCCACCTCGGGCACCGACAGGTACCCGTCTTCCGGCGACTTCACGGTGCCGGATACTTCTGACATGACAACGGCGGAATAGGAGGGCATGTCTGCGTCAAAGTATCCATGGCATGCGAAATGCACCGACCGGTAGCGCATGAGCTCGTTCAGCCTTGAAAGCTCCTTGATCTTCGACTCGGATACGGCCGCCCCCTTGATTACCCGGGTCTTCTCCCTTTTATAGACGTTCTTGTCGATCTCGTTGATCTCGTCAAGGGTGCCGGGAATATCATCCCACTTCAGTCCCAGGTTCCGGTAGTAGAGCGGCCTGCCGCGGCTTCCTTCATCGGCAAAATACTCCTTCGATTTAACACTCGCCCCTCCGGACTGCGCAATCTGACGTTTCCCCCGTTTTTCACCGCTTCCCGAGGAATAGACAGCGCCGCCGAAGGCAAGGAAGGATTTCCTGTTTGAGCTGAAGTGCCTCTTCTGCACCATCAGCAGGATCGACACCGAGGGGCTCAGCGTGACGGAATATGTTTCGCACAGATAGGGGCCGTCAGTTTTTTTTCTCAGGGCATCGAAGGGAAGAAACGCGAGGCTCCCGTCGGGAATGATGATGACGTTCTTAATCCCGCCGATCTCACCCTCAACCGGGGCAATCAGTTTTTCATAGAGAAGGACGCCAAGGGCATCGCGGTCCTTCTTTTTATTCTGGTCGATGATGGTTTCACGATACCGGGCAATCGTTCCCGTGTAGTCGAAATTCCTATCCAGCTTCACCAGCTTCTGGCCCCTCCCCGTCATGACAAGGCAGTAAGACTGCCTGTGGGTCGAAGCATCGCTTTCGGTGTCTTTCTCTTCCCATATGATATACTCGAGAATGGCTGAATCCGTCCCGCATATGTTCCGAGCCTCGTCCAGGGTGGCCAGGTGAGGTTTTCTTAATTGCCGGTATCTCTCGTTCTCCATCAGTTTCGCGTCCAATTCGCTGAAGGCCTTTTCCTTTCTATCAAGCTCAATGGAAATGCGGACAAGGGCGGCGCTGTCCTGCGCTGACGACGGTTTGTGGATCTCGGTGTTCCTGCGCAGCGCCAGGTTCTCGATATCGTCGTTCAGGCCAGTGAGCCGCTCCCGGTCCCCCTTGCTAATGCCGTCCACGGAAAGCGCCATTGACAGCGACATCCGGTCGAGAAAACCCCGGGCCCTCATCGCTTCGGCAGTGTTGAATACCGCCTCTATATCATTCATCAAGGCGCTGGATTTCAGGGAAAAATAATAACTGTTGATATACCGGCGCATGAATTCCACCTTGTCGGAGCCGGCCTCTATCCTCGCCTTTTCTATTTCGCTGATGGATTCTTCAAAATACAGCCGCGCCTTACGCGAGTCACCCGAATCAAGATACATGACGCCGAGTATATTCGACGCGTTTATCGTCTGCGGGTGCAGGGATTTATCCCGGTACTGCGCCAGGGCTTTTTCGGCACATTCGCGCGCTCTTTCAATGTTGTTCATGGTATAATAGACCCGGCCGGTCTGGAGAATGACATTGGAAACATTGGGGTGTCCCTCTCCCAGGGTGCCGGCAAAGATGGAGCGGGCCCTGTCAAAATTCTGGAGCGCCCGGTCATAGGTTCCCTTTTTCGCGAAGACCATTCCTATCCCGCTATAGGAATGGCCGGTATCGGGATGACTTTCGCCCAGGACCGCCCGGTGGATGGCAAGAACCCGTTCATAATATTCGAGGGCCCGGTCATATCGGCCGGTCGACAGGTACGAGTTGCCGAGGCCGTGGAGAGAGGCAGCGGTATTGATGTGGTTTTCGCCGAAAACCGCCATGTAGATATCAACCGCTTTATTGAAGCAGGGTATGGCCTTGTCGTATTCTCCCATGGTATTGTACACATTGCCGAGGCCATGATAGGCGATCGCCACATGGGGGTGTTTCTCACCGTAGGTCTCGGTATAAATTTTGCGGGCCCGTTCATAATAGGTCACCGCCTTTGCGAATTCGCCCCGGTTTTCGTAAGCGAATGCCATGGCGTAATAGACGGTGCCGACATAGGGATGGCGGTCTCCATAGACCTTGAGATATATGTCCTGTGCTTTCCGGTAATATTCAAGTGCCGCATTGAAGTTGCCCTTGAATTTCGCTATCTCCCCGAGGGCGTAATAAACCGTTGCGAGGTAGGCATGGTCCGGTCCGAAAGCCTTCAGGCATATATCGAGGGCCCTGTTGAAATAATCCTCGGCTATCCTGTACTCGCCCTTGTACTGGTATGCAACCCCGATATCATAATATACCGTGCCAAGATGGGCGCGATAATTCTCTCCACCCTTCTGGTAGATGGCAAGAGATTTCAAAAAAAATTCGATGGCCCTGTCATACGTCCCCTTGAACTGGTAGCACTGTCCCAGGCCATGATAGCAAAAACCGGCCTGGAGATCCCCGTCACCCGGCAGGGCCCTGTAGACACGCAGGGCCTTTTCATAATACTCAATGGCGCTATCATATTCACCCTGATGGTAGCTGGCAAGACCGAGGCTGTTGTATCGGCGCGCAGTCTGGACGCTGCTTTCACCGAAGAGCTCCCTGGATAACTCAACGGACGCCCTGTATTCCTTCAGCGCCATTCTGAAATCACTCCGGTTGAACGCGTCCGTCCCGGACCGGTCATGCTGCTGGAGCTCGTTGTATTTCTTTTTAGAGAACATGCCAGCCCCGGAGTCACGACCGGCCATGCCCAATGGTTCGGCACCGGGGCTGTCAGTTTCAGGATAGGCGAAGGTCACGGGGGCTATGATCAACATGACAAGTGCCAGTGCGGACCTCAATCCACGCGGGTATGAGCCTGTTGTTAACATAGATACATGTAATACACTGTTGTGAAAACAGTCAAACTCATTTCGGGTACATGTAATAAAACTTTCCACGCGATGTCATGTTTTCATGGCCGGACACATGCGGATATGCCGACCTTGTTATCGGAGCTTATTCGATAATTGTATGTTATAATGGACATTCTTGAAAATGATAGCGATTCAGAATGCCATTATCGGGAATGATAACTCCGTGACCGGCGGGATAATTAGCGCCATCGTGCTGCTGGTTATAAATTATTTGGTGGCCCGGTTTCTTTTCACCCATGCCAAGGCCGAGGGTACGCTTGAGGGAACAGCCGTGGTACTGATCGACCACGAGCACATCCAATACCAGAATCTAAAGAAAGAATTAATTACTCTGAACGACCTTGAAATAGCGGCCCACAAGCAGGGCTTCAGCTACATACAGGACATTGACCATGCCGCCATCGAACCGGGCGGAGTCATTACATTTATCGCCAAAAAGCCGCGGGTCACCGAAGTCCGTCACGGGGAAATTCTTGAAAAGCTTGAGGTAATAAAAAAAGATATAGCATCGCTGCGTTCTTTATCATGAACATGGAGCGGGGGAATTCTGTTTTGATGACAACCGACGTGTTTTTCATGTCATGGACGGTGAAGGTGGTGGATTTCGCCATTCATATGATCGGCCATTCCCGTGGATTATTGGGGACGACGTGTCGACCGCCTGTCCAGGGTCTCCGCAAGGACCGGGACAAGGATCATGCCGAAAGGAAGGCAGAATAGTATCAGCACCGGAATGTACAGGGACAGGTGTTTGATATCCCGTCTAAGCTCAGCCTTTTCCTCACTTGTCCACTTTTCTCTGGTGTTGATCTGCTTCATCAGGAGCCTCATGAAACCGTGCATCTGCGACGCTTCATTGAGAATCAGCACCTTGTGCTTGCGGATTATCTTTCTGAGAAAGGTCTTCATGTTATACAGATTTACGATATATCCTTATAATAATCAACCATTATTCCCGATATAATTACGCCGCCGAAGGCGCCGCGGCACACCTCCCCTCATGAGTATCCTCCGAAGAGCGGCCTCAGCAGCCATCATAACTCCTCAAAGGACTCAAGCTCTTCCCACCGTTTCATGAGAATCTCGATGTCCCGTTCGATGTCCTTGAGCTCTTCGTTGATTTCCGCAACCCGGGGGGCGCTTTCCTGGTAGAACGAGGGTTCGGCAAGCATGCGGTATATTTCATGCATCCGGCTTTCTTTCGCTTCTATGATTCCGGGAAGAGATTCCAGCTCTCTTTTCTCATTGAAGGTCAGCTTTGTCTTTTCGGCGCTCTTTTTTTCACGGACCGGATTCCGGCGTTTTTCTTCTCCGGATCGGACAGCCTTATTCTGGACCTGCCAGTCATCATATCCACCCGCATATTCCCTCACCGCTCCGTTCCCCTCGAAAACATAAGTGCTTGTCGCGACGTTGTTAATAAATGTCCGGTCGTGGCTGATAACCAGGAGTGTCCCTTCGTAACCGAGAAGGAGCTCTTCAAGGAGTTCTATGGTTTCTATATCGAGGTCGTTTGTAGGTTCATCCATGACAAGAACATTTGACGGCCTCGCAAAAAGCTTCGCCAGAAGGAGCCTGTTCTTTTCACCGCCCGATAATACGCTGACCGGGACATCGGCCCTGTCCGGGGGAAACAGAAAATCCTGCAGATGTCCTATGACATGCCGGCTGCCGCCATCTCGGGCGATGACATCACTGCCGTCATTGACGTTTTCCCTGACTGTCCTGCTGTCGTCGAGGCGGTTTCTCAACTGGTCAAAGTAAGCCGTCTCCAGCCTGGAGCCGGTCCTGACTGAACCGCGCAACGGCGCCAGTTCGCCCAGGAGAATTCTTATGAGCGTGCTCTTGCCGCAGCCGTTGGGACCGATGATGCCGATTTTATCCCCCCTCATTATACGGGTCTCGAATCCGTCGATGAGAAGCTTTTCGCCGTATCCAAAAAATATGTCCCGTGCTTCGATAACCATGGCGCCGGACCGTTCGGCGTTCACGGCCTCCATGCGGACCGTCCCCTGCCGGTCCCGCCGGCGGGCGCGCTCTTCACGCATCAACATCAGCGCCCGCACCCGCCCTTCGTTCCTGGTGCGGCGCGCCTTTATCCCCTTGCGTATCCATACTTCCTCCTGGGCCAGCTTTTTATCAAAGAGGAGATTCCTGGTTTCCTCGGATTCAAGCCACGCTTCTTTTCTCTTTAAAAATGTGAGGTAGTCGCACCGCCAGTCGAAAAGCTTGCCCCGGTCTATTTCAATGATCCGGTCTGCGATCTTCTGGAGGAAGGTACGGTCATGGGTCACAAAAAATATTGTCTTGTCATAACGGCAGAGAAAATCCTCGAGCCACTCAATCGAATCGATGTCAAGGTGGTTTGTCGGCTCGTCGAGAAGGAGGATGTCAGGTTCGCCGGCAATAGTCCGTCCCAGAATGACCCTGCGCTTCATCCCGGCTGAAAGGTTTTCGAAGCGGAGTCCTGGATCGATTGCAAGCATGGACAGGACCTTATCTATCATGTTCGGGACATTTTCGTCCTCATGGCTTCCCGTCGTCGGGCCGGAAATGTCATGAGCGACAATCCCCGAAGCGACAATGCTATAAACCGTCCCCTCAAGGCCGCGGGGCACCTCCTGGGGAAGGAGTGCTGTCTTCAATCCTTTTTCGCGGACGATCTCTCCATCATCGGGCTCAACATCTCCGTTGACAAGCTTCATCAGCGTTGTTTTGCCCGATCCATTCCGCCCCAGAAGGGCTATCTTCTCTCCCGAGTGGATCTGCATGTCTACATTATCAATAAGAGGGAAGCTGCTGAAACTCAGGGATATGCCCTGCAGGTTTAAAAGCGCCACGGTGCCGTCCTGTAATCATACTGATCGCCAAACAATGTATGTGTAATGTGGCGCCGCACCTGTCAACACGATTTTGTTGGCCGGCGCCATGGTCATACCCGGTTACCCATTATGTATTTTTATAGAAGAATCCTGCATGTTCATTTAAAAAATTAAGTTCATAAATTAATTGACAAAATTCGACATTCTATCCCTTGTGTCCGGAACAGTGGATATTCCCATGGATCCATGCGGCAGCATACCTTGAATAACCCCACTATATTTTACTGATAATAATATATTACGATTACAGGAGTATCACATGGCGGACGTATCTGATTTTATTTTGTATAGCGGCGGTCATAAAGGGACCGAGGCTGAATTCGGCAAGCAGGCCGAGAAGCATGGCATCAAAGAGGTTACCTTTTCCTTTGAGGGCCACAAGATGGAGCGCACCCGGGGCATCCAGGTCCTGGGACCGAAGGAGCTCGCCGAGGGCAACGTGAGCATGGAGATCGTGTCCATGCGGATGGGCAGGAATTTCTCCGAAGTCGACATGATCCGCAAGGTCATTCAATCGATCTTCCACATGGTCAACAAGGGCTTCCAGGTTTTCTCCGTGGGCTGGATCCATGACGACAATACGGTAAAAGGCGGCACCGGATGGGGCGTTGAACTGGCCAAGCTTTTCAACCGTCCCGTGAGCGTCTATGACCAGGATAAAAAGTCATGGTTCACCTGGGCCAATAACACATGGGAAAAAGACACCCCGGTTATATCGCACAAAACCTTCTGCGGCACCGGCACCAGGAACCTCAGCGATGACGCCCGGAAGGCCATCGAGGACCTCTTCGATCGCTCCTTTGTTACCAAGTAAGAAGATCATAATGCATCAGGTAATGTCCTGATGCTCATGCAACATAATACAGGGCGCGGATTGCTCACTCCCACAGGGAACAGGATGTTCCCGCCCGCCATAGAACAAGGACGTTCTATTTTGGCGGGTGGTAGGGAGCGGTTCGCGCCCCGTTAATATAAGAATGCGGATTTATAGCAGTTGTCATTTCACATGAATGATCTTCGCACCGTCAAACCCGTTGAACTTCGTCGTTGATGCCGTGCTGTAGGCGCCGATATTGGTGGTATACAGGTAATCGCCAATTCCGAGATTCCCCGGCAGGTGCACCGACTGGGAGATCTTGTCAAAGCTGTCGCAGGTGGGCCCTACGACAGCGCACACCTCACGCTTCCCCCGCTTGAAGGATTCGAAATTGGGAATCCAGTGGTCGTACACGACCCCGGAAAAGGTGTGATACACGCCGTCGTTGATATGATAGAAGAGCTTGCCGTCCCTCCGCGCCCTGCCGATTATCTCCGTCACCAGCGTTGCCGCCGTGGCCACCATGAACCTCCCCGGCTCGGCGAGGATCTCGATGTCTTCCGGAAAGAGCCGCTTGAATTCCGCGTTAAGCACCCGCGCCAGGTTTTCGAAACGCGGCGCCTGTGCATCATAGGGAACGGGGAACCCGCCGCCGATATCGATGATATTCAGACCGTGCCCCTTCTTCCGCGCGTCGTGGAATATCTCGGACGTGATCTCCAGGGCGGCGGTGTAATTGTCGAAATTGACGCACTGGCTCCCGACGTGGAAGCTCAGGCCCTCCACCACCAGGCCCAGGTCGGCGGCGCGGCGGATCAGACTCAGGGCCTCGGCGGGCTCCGCCCCGAACTTTGAGCTCATTTCCACCTGTGACCCTATGTCCGGCACCTTGAGCCGCAGCACCAGACCGGCGGTATCGCAGTGCTCCCGTATCTTTTTTATCTCGTCGACATTATCAAAGGTGACCAGGGGCCGGTACTGCCTGATTTTCCGCAGCGTGTCCCGGTCCTTGATGGTGTTCGAGAAAATTATCCTGTCCCAGATGTAAAAGTGCTTCTCCTTTTTTTTAAAGTTCTTGATGTACTCGTACACCTGCATGAACTCGTTATAGGAAGCCACGTCAAAGCTGGACCCCTCGTTGAAAAGGGTCTTGATGATCTCCTGGTTCGAGTTTGCCTTTACCGCGTAATAGCACTGCACCCGGTGCAGGTTCTTCTTGAAGGCGCGGTAGTTTTCCCGTATCTTCGCATGATCGAGGATGAAGAGAGGGGTCCCGTGCTTCCTCACCAGGGGAAGAATGTCTTTTTTCATCTTGTATTGTTCCTTGAATAAGATGTTACGCCTGCAGCCCGGCCATGAGCTTTTTCAGATCTTCAACTTCCCTGTTGTTCTCGAGATAGGACTTGATCAGCTTCTGATGGAGTTCCTCTCCCCTGTCGTAGAGCCGCTTCATTTTTTTTGGCTTCGTTGCGTGGCGCACGTAGGCGACCATGAGGGGGACCGCCACGGTCACGTCAAGATAGGCTGTCACGGTTTCATCCAGCTTGGTGGGGTCGATCTTCCCCCAGCTGGCGGCCTCGCTGGGGGGCGCTCCTGACAATCCGCCGGTGTCGGGCCGGGCGTCGGTGATGTTGATATCGTAGTCCTGCCCCACCTCCGGGATCATCAGGACCTCCTGTATCTGCGGCTCCGTCTGGAGCATGAAGTTCTTCGGGCTGCCGCCGCCGATCAGGATGACGCCGGTCTTTCCCTTCTCATAGTTCTTTGCGTTCAGGATAATGGCCGTCGAATCGTTGACGTCGATGGTCGGATTGATCTTCAATTTGAAGAGATGCTGGAGTCCTGCGGCCTCGGCAAGGAGTTCAAGGCCGGCCACGTTCATGCCGATGGTTGAGTCCCCGGGAGACGAGGTGAACACCGGGATGCCGTTCCGGTAGGCCGCGGCGAGGATGCTCACCTCTCCGAGGCCGTTCTTCTGTTCGTGCTCGTTCACGACTTTGCCCAGGTGGTGATAGAATTCCCGGGTCCCCATCTCCTTCTGGAATTCGGGCCGTATCATGATGCGCCGCAGTATGCGGTCCGTTTCCATGAGGACATCTTCGTAATCGAAAAGGATATCGTAGATCCTGGTCACGCCCTTGTCGCGCAGATCCGCATCGTCCACGGTATGGCTTCCCCGGTGCATGGGCAGATTGAAGGCAAAATGCAGGTCATGGTACATGTTGGCACCGGTGGCGGTTATCCAGTCAACAAAGCCGTGGTTCATCAGCGGTATGATCGCCGACGGCCCGAGGCCCGCCGGGGTCAGGGCGCCGGCAAGGCTCATGCCGACGGTGACATCGTCCTGGGAATAGCGGTCTTTCAGGAGCTGGCAGGCGGCCCGCAGGCGCCCGCCGTTATAGGCGTCCATATTGTCGATCAGCGTCACGATATCGGTGTCTTTCGAAATCGGCGCGGGCAGGATCCTCTTCCCGGAAAGATAACGTTCCTTCCCCGGACAGCTGTTTTTGTCGTGTTTCATGTTGTGCATTCCTCAATCAGGAGTATTCTTTAAAAAGGCAGGCTTTCTTTTTATAAAATGGCAATATTCAATGTCAAGAACATATATAGCATTCCCCGCCGAAAAAGACAGTTCTGCGACAACGTATAGCACCGCCTTCAGTCTGCATCCGAAAATCCCCGGGCGTAACCGGTAATTTCATCTCGCATGTTTAATCATTGACAGGCCCTTGCGTGCTGCTAACATGCATGGCATCGTATCGCCGCATATACTCGATCGTTGAAAAGTTAAAAACATGAACAACCATACCAAGAGCGAGGTACTATTATGCATGCGAGAACCATGGCTACCATCTCTCTCCTTTTCTTTTTCTCCTGTGTTTCGCAGCCACCGCAGAAGCTCTCGAAGAATGACCTGTCCATTACCCGGAAAGGAGCCACTGCCCTTGTCGTGGTACATTCCCGTTCCGGGTTCACGGCAGCGGCGGGGCTTGAAATTTCAAAGGCGCTCCAGACCGACTACCTGCGCCTTGTTGTTCCCGCAGGCGCCGGTGACAATTATCTGAAAGCCCCCAACCGCGCAGAGGATGTCTCAATATCCCCGGAAAAAGTCGACCTTGCGCGGTATCGCCTCATCTTCCTCGGTTCACCTATCTGGTGGTGGCATGCAACCCCTTACATATACACATTCATAAGGAAGAATGACCTGGCCGGTAAACGGGTAGTCCTCTTCTACACCAACCAGGGGGGCATCGACAAGGGCGCCGTTGAGGAATGGAAAAAGATGGTGGCCTTGAAAAACGGCAGGGTCATTGACGTTATCGCCATTGACAGAAGCGAGCTAAAGGGCGAATCCGTTGAATCAGCGGCTTCTAAAATTATAACGAGGAAAAAAATGGACTGGCTGAAGGAGTGACGGGACCACGGACAGGGCCGTCAAAACACCAGCTTAACCGAAAGCTCGCTGGTTAAGTAGTTGCCGTAAACCGTGTATTCCCTGTTGGTCTTGCCGACGAAACCGCTGATCATGAGGTTGAGCGCCAGGTCATAAAAGGGGGAATAGGTTATCATCCCCGAAATGATAGAGGACTGGTCCTGGATATTCACGACGCAATTAATCATGGACGAAAGCTCCTGCACGAACATCTGCCGTATGGTTATGAACAATCCGGCGTAAAACTGGCTGTAATAGTTCGGCATATAGAGGCCGTTTGACAGAAAGTATCCCACCGTGTAATAGTCCTTCTCGAATACATTCCAGTCATATCCCGCATTATTATAAAATCCCTCCACGTCGAAGCGTATCCTGTCCTTCACGTCAAGCACCTCGAATCCCCGCCCGAAACCAAAACTCGCCTTCGGAATCCATTTGCCATGCACCTCATAGGTCATAATCGATGGATTATTCGTGAGAATAAACGCCTCAGTAGCAGGGAGCGTGTAATAGTAGGCGGTAACGTACGAGGGATATTCCCTGAGGCGTGGGGTATTATCGCCGTAGGAAAGGCTCGCCTCGCCGTGTATATCAAATCCAAGGACACGGGAGGTGAAGTCAAAACCGTATACCGGGACATTATGCTGCTTGAGCAGCACTGAAAGCGACATTTCGGTGTTCAGGAAGAGAATCTCCACCTTGTTCGCCATGCTTAAATCGCTCAGGTGCTTGGCATTGTTCATGTCAATAAAGCTATACAAATTGGCCCTGGTCCCGAAGGGCACATGTATTTTCAGGCCGTAGGTTCCCTGCACCACCTGGGAGGAGTCGAGGATATTCCTTTTTTCAACATTTATCAGATCCGTCGGAGTCCAGAGGTAGCTGACGCCCCACTTCACCACCTGCTTGCCAAGGCGGAAGTAGACATACCTTCCGATATTGACATCAAGAAAGATCTCGTTTATGGCGAACACCGCGTTTAATTGTTCCACCACCTGCATATCCACTTTAGAATAAGAAGCGGGGAGGCCAAGATACATTGTCGGCACCTGAAAAATTTTAGACTGGGGGAAACCGGCAGGATAATAATCAGCGGACAAATTGAAAAATCCCCGGATGCCCCTGATCAGCCTGACGTCCAGGCCGAAATAACTCTGGAAGTATGTCATAAAATCGCTGTCGTCTCTAATCTGCATGTCTCTTAGAATGCTGGAGCGGTTGTAATAGGCGAAAGTCCTGGAATTCAGGAAACCGGAAAAAATAACCGACTTTTTTTCCATGGTGGTGGAGAGAGTATCATCCTTGACTTTATCGCTTGGCGTTACGGTGTCTCCGCCATTGAAGATCTCATCTTCAGGATTTTTCGTATCGCCCGGATTCTTTTTTTCACCCTCCGGATTTCCAGTTTTCCCGGCCGCCTTGGAAAGGGAATCTATACCGGCAGAAACCCCGCCGCCCTGCTGGACGGCTGCGGCAGCGAAACCGCTGGCGGCAATAAAAAGTAAAGCCATGACCCGCATGTTATGTTTTAAGAATCCCATGACCACTTGTTACTTGCTCAGATTTTCAAGGTACGCCTTGGTAAAAATCTTCGGATCAAGCTTCTGCGTCGAAATACCGGACAGGTCCACGATGCTCTTATTGCCTTTCTCGAATTCATCGATATAAATATGCTGTATCGGAATATATTTTCCGTCGATCTGGGTCCATCTGGGATAGTACGCAGTCTGCATCAGGGTCCCCGACAGCGAATAGGACTGGACCTTGAGGAAAAGGAAATTGTCACGCTGCACCCAGTACACCTGTTTCGGGTAGGTCACATCGTTGACCTTGGCAAGGAGGGTGAACTTGTACACCGGCTTCTTGCCGAGCATCTCCTCCTCGATTATCTCGGTCCCGTCGGGTCCCGTCAGCGGCCGGTACAGGTCGACCAGCTTGCGCTTCTCGAAATCGCCCCCCTTGGCGTCGGTGCCCATGATGCTCTCGTCCCGGCTTATGTGCTGGAAGGTCCGCGTGTTCTGCCGGTACATCCAGAAGTTCTCCCCGACCCTGAGATAGCCGTTCCCTTTTTCAGTGTCGGGCTCAAGGGCGACGATAAGGAACTCATCAGTCACATCCCGCCGGAAATACAGGAAGGCATAGTTCTTCACTCCCTGCCGCGCCTTATTCTGCACGATCGTGGCCTTGACCGATATGTCGCCGATCTGCTCCATAATGTAATCCATTTTCTTCATGATCTCGGTGACCGTCGGCGCCGCCTGGACGGACGGGGCCGCAAGGAAGAGTGCGGCCAGCATGATGAACGCGATTTTTCTCATGATCCTCTCCATGTACACTACTCGAAATGTCCCAACGCTTCAACTGCCGAGAGATTGGAGGCCCTCCGGGCCGGGAAATAGGCCGTCAGTCCGGCCATGACGATTATCAGAATGAAACTGCCGATTATGGACGATGCCGTCGGATAAAAATAGAGCCGCCTGTTGACCAGCAGGATTGAAAGTACGCTATCGGTGTTTATCGTGAAAAGACCAAGTATCCACATCATGATAAAGGCCAGCACGATGCCGGTGATGCACGCAAAGGAGGTAAGGAGCACGATCTCGGTTATGAACAGGTATTTCACGTCGGTTCTCTGCATGCCGATGGCGCGCACGGTTCCGATCTCACGGGTCCTCTCCCGGATGGTCATCCGCAGCGAGTTGAGCACGCCGATCAGTATGATGAAAAACAGGATCAGGCCGGCGACTACGGCCACCAGGTTCAGGGCCGACTCGAGCTTGAGGATGGCGTCAGCTGTCTCGTACATGGTATTTATGTCGAACCAGGGCCCCTTCCACTTCGTCTTGGTCATATCTGACAGCTTTTTCTGCATTTCCTCCTGTGTTGCGGTCCTGGGGAGAAGCTTCCATTCGAGAGCGAAGACCTGTGCCAGGACCGATTTTTTATCAGGCACATAGGCATCTTTGCTTCCCCGGGGATCAGCGGGAAGATTATCCAGGTATGTCTTGTAAAATGTCTTTTCATTTAGCAGCATAATGTTCTTTTCCGGCATGGCATCGGAGCTGAACACGCCGGCCACTGTATAGCCCTTCTCGGTCATGGCGCCGCCGAACCTGTTTTTATACCGGTAAACAATCTCATCTCCCTTCTTCAGGCCGAGGGACGTTGCGGTGCTTCTGCTCACGAGTATCCCCTTCTCGCTCTTTTCTTCGGGGAGAGCGCCGGACAGCAGGGATACGTGTTTGTCCATGACCGGGGCCGACTCCTTCGATCGCGAGAAGCCAAGGGCCGTTGCCGGCGCTGTCTTCTTTTTATACACCGCTTCGCCGAATATAACGGCGGTCCCCGGCGTCAGCAGCGCATGGAGCTTGTCGGCGGCTTTGATGGCTATGGAGGGATTATTAAGCTTCTTGAAGGTGACGTAAAGTGCCCCGGTCTCCTGGTCCCGGTAGCCGAGGAGGTTCTTGATGTCCTTCTGCTTGAGGAACATCACCATTTCCTCGAACATGTTGCTCGACCTGATGACGGCAACCACGGTGAGCCGCGCGCTCTGCTGCTGACCCGAAATGGTCTGCATCCGCGCCTTGATGACATCGCCGCATTGCACACCCAGCGTCTTCGCCTTGGAAGAATACAGTATCACCGGGTTCTCTATTTTATTGCCGGTAAAGTCCTTGAGATTCCCGGCGACCAGGTTCTGCCCGAAGTATTCGTAGAATTCCCTGTCTATTATCGTGTTGACAATGATGGCGTTATCGCCCTTGGCATTGCCGATGACACGGGAAAAAACCCCGATGGCTTCGTATACCTTGTCAATGCCGTCAACATTCTTTTTTATCAGCTTTATAAACCGCTCCTTGTCCCGTATCATGCGCTTCTGCTTGTTGCTTTCCTCCATGGCGGTTATGTTCATGTGGCCGGCCATGTACACGATCATCCTGTTAAACAGGGTGTCCGATATGCCGTAGGAGAATGCGTTGGCCATGACGAGGATCATCATGCCGAAGCCTATGGCGGTGCCGAGAAAGAAATTTCTCCTCTTCTGGCGCAACAGGTTTCTCAGACTGAGTGACAAAATTAATTTCATAGCGCCCTCCTAGTCCCTCATGATGGCGTCGAGCGGCGTGATCTTCCGCGCCACCTTCAGGGGATACACGACGGCCAGGACCGTCACCAGCGAAAGCTCGGCTACCCCGATGAGGATGTCGACGGCATCGAGGGACGGCTTGAACACGTCGCCGCCGAAGAGGAGCTGCAGGATATGGTTTTCTGACGTTATGTTAAGGGCGTTTAGAATGGCGACGATGATGGCGCCCGCAATTATGCCCGCGCCGCCGGAAACGAAGGATATTATCGTCGTCTCCGCGAAGAACATGCCGGCTATGAAGGATTTCTGGGCCCCCACCGCCCGCATCATGCCTATCTCGCTCACCCGCTCAAGGGCGGCCATGCTCAGGGTATTCATGATTATGATGATGGCCACGAAAAATATAAGCATGACGAAGCCTATCGTGGCGCCGCGCATGATCATGGCCATGTCGGCAAGCTGCCCGACGGCCTTTTTCCATGAGACCGCCCGCACGTTGGCGCCGTTGGCCTTGAAGGCCCGGTTGAGCTTTTCCACCGATTTATTGATGGCATTTATGTCTTTCAGCTTGACGAATATCAGGTTATAGGCTCCCGAGTCCACCTCGGCCTTTTTGCGAATAACTTTTTTGCCGATCAGCTTTGACACGTCATAGTGTTTTGAGCCGGTATCGACATTCTCGACCACGCTCTCGCCGAAGAGGCTGTCGAAGTTGTCCCGTTCAAGGAGTTTCTGCTTTTCCTTCGGAACCTTCGCCACCACATCGGAGGCCGTCACATAATTGAAAACCTCCCGGAACGACTCTAAATCCATGATGTTGAAGTTCTTCCAGAATTCGTTCATATAGGAATACATTATTATGCCCGTGACATCCAGCTTGATATCCATGGTGGTGTTCTCGGAACTGGTCCCCATCATGATGATGCTGTTCCTCACATCCAGGTTCTTCTTGTTGGCCAGGGCCTCCGGGGTAAGATTTTTATCGTTCAGGGGGACCTCTTCCGGCTGGAGCCAGAAATCCTGCTCGTCGTACTGGCGCTTCCTGCTCCCGGCGGAAACCAGTATCCCCCGGTCGTCGTTTTTGAGGAACCTCCCCTCGACAAGCTTCACGTTGTTCATGAACATCTTCTGGTAGTCTTCAAACCTGACGCCCAGTACCAGGGCGTATCCGACATCGCCGTTGTCGTTCAGGATCAGGGTGAGGCCCTTGCCTACGGGCAGGAACCGTGCGATGTAATCCTGAGACGCAAGGACCTTTTTGACTTCCTCAAAACCTGTTATAACCTGCACATCCTTCCCCAGGGGGGTGAAGATGACATTGTCATGCTCCTGTTTGTCGGACATGACGACGATCTGGCCGGTAAAACGGTTCATTATATTTTCCCGGAGTCCCTTCTCCATCGCCGAAACCACGCCATTGCCGATGGTCATGACCGTGGCCCCCAGGAAAAGGATTATCCCCACGACCAGGCTCTTGCCGCGGTGCCGCTGTATGTTCCGCCAGGCTATTTTGAAGATGAGGTCCATCTACGTTCTCCTCTTTAAAGGAGAAGCGCCCTTGCCGGCGCCGGATTTCTTTTTAGCGCTGTTCTGTTTAAGGTATTTCGAGCTGTCAGTCCTGTCGACAATCAGGCCGTCCCTGATCTTCACGACATCGGTCGCGTACTTGAGAACGTCCGGGTCATGGGTCGAGAATATGAAGGTCGTTTTCTCGATCTTGTTCAGCTGCTTCATCAGGGTAAGGATGGCCGCGCCCGTTTCAGAGTCAAGGTTGGCCGTCGGCTCGTCCGCGAGAACGATCTGGGGCTTGGTCACCAGTGCCCTGGCTATGGCCACGCGCTGTCGCTGCCCCCCGGACAGCTCTGCGGGACGATGGTCGATGAACTCTTTCAGCCCCACCTCTTCGATGCACTTCGTGGCGCGCTCGCGGATTTCCTCCTTGGAAAGCTTATGTTCTTTCATTAATAAAAGCGGAAATTCGACGTTTTCAAGGAGGTTCAGCACGGGGATGAGGTTGAAGGTCTGGAAGATGAATCCCACCTTGAAGAGCCGGATATTGGTGAGGGTCGTGTCATCAAGGGTTGTTATCTCCTCGCCGCCTATCTTGACGCTCCCTTCAGTCGGGGTGTCAATGCATCCGATGAGATTAAGGAGGGTCGTCTTGCCGCTCCCCGAAGGTCCCACGATGGAAATGAATCCGCCCTCTTCAACAGAGAGGTCGATGCCGCGCAGGGCATGAACCACGGTCTCGCCCAGGGGATAATTCTTTTTGATGTTTTCCATTTGTATTATATTCATATGCCCACCTGCTTACATAATTACTATAACACCATTGTAACAGAAATATGTCACAACATCTGAATTTTTAAAACCAGCATGGAGAATCAAAACAATACAGGAATAAATGTGTTAACTGCGAGCAATACTCAACTGAAAAAATGTATTGTCAATTAAAATAGATGGGAAGATAAAAATTTGACTTAAACAATACACATCTTTATTGCATGATGAAAAGCCCGAACAGGGGGTCTTTTTCCCGACGTGTTACACCCTGGTAATCAGCGATGAATAATCATTATTCACGCCGAGCATATCGAGCATGACGGAGATGTTTCCCCGGTGATGGGTCTGGTGCAGAAACCAGTGAAGGAGGGCCTGCCAGAGGAGTTTCTCCATCTGCTCACCCCGGATATTCTTATACTGGATCGCCCGGATGAAGTCCTGGTCATTTATTTCATGGATGAATTCCTCAATGAGCGTGTCTATCTGATCCCGGATCTCGAAGATCCTCCTGTGGTCACCTTCAATTTCCTCCCTGATGTGCTGATCCTCCAGGGCCAGAAGCGCGTTTTCCTTCAGGCATTTAATGTTCGGGTAAATAGCCTGGAAACGCCGCAGCCATATCAGGTCTGTGGTCACGTTATGCATGAAGGTCTCGAATATCGAATGAAAGAAGGCCTTTGTATCCATCATGACCTGTTCCTTCGACAGACCACCGAGAAGGTCCATCACACTCCGGTTGACGCTCCGGTTGTACATGGCCAGGGTCTGGAATATGTTTCTCATGGCGGCTCCTCCTGCAGTGTATCTTTATCGTTTCTTTTTCTTGATCTCCTTGCTCTTTTTGAACCACAGGCGGGACTCTTCCTCCCTTCCCGTTTGCTTCATGATCAGCGCAATATTGTTATAGGGAACGTAATTGCCCGGCTCAAGCTCTATTGCGGCCAGGTATTGCTCCTCTGCCTGTTTATAATCAGCCAGGTCCAGGTAGACATCTCCCAGGGTAATGCGGGTGCTTGGCCGGTTCGGATCGAGACCGGCGGCGGCGAGAAGATCTTCAAGAGCTTCCTTGAGGTGTTTTGTTGCGTAGAGTGCCGTTCCGCGGTTGTGATAAGCCGAAGAAAATTTAGGGTAGCACTGCAGCGCCAGGGTGAAGCAGGGAACTGCGTCGGAAAATTTTTTCCCTGACATCAGGTGTGCGCCGATGTTGTTGTACTGCACGCCGATGAATTCTTTCCTGCCGAGGGTCTTCATGTACACCCCGTTTTCCAGGGAACTTTTCGATATGCGGAGGACCTTGATGTAATACGCGTCATCATATGACGCCGCCCTTGTCGTTTCCCAGTTGATATACGAATTGTCATCAAGATAAAAGCGCATAAAGCTGTGATTCGGGGCGTACACAGGCACCATGGGTATCTTCAATACCTCGGCAATGGCAGTGTAAAGTGTGCAGTAATTATCGCAATCACCGATCCTCTCATCAATGCACCTGCTCAGGAGGAGATTGTTTTTAACGATAAAACCTTCCTTCTTGAGGAGCGAATCAATGCCGTTCAACAGCTCCAGGGCCTGTTTTTTGCTGTACTGCGACGCAAGAGGCAGCTTCGTCTTTGCCTTTTGAATCAGGACGGCAACGTATTCATAGTGTTCTCTGCTGGCACCCAGGGACTTTTCCATGTCAAGGAAATCGTAGGCTATGTTCTGTGGCTCTGCTGCTCGCTGTTGCGCGGCCGCCATTATCGAGGTATCCGGCCATGAGCCGGCGATCCCCAACAGAAAGAAGAGAACGGCTGGCACCACCATCACTCTTGCGTTTTTATAATTTAAGATTTTCATATCAACCTCACATTCAAATCATCCTGATATTCAGGAAAAGTCAAGCAAGATGAATAAAAAGTTCTTTTGCTGCGACTCGCACAGGGCCTCTGGTACTGCAGGCCGTAAAATCCCGGATTGTTCGCATCACTTTCCCACGAACTCCCCATCAACCCACTGACCCTGAAATTCCAGCTTCCCTTTTGCGTTGTACGAGGCGCCATACCCATGGGGCTTGCCGTTTTTCCAATCACCCCTGTACATCCTTCCCGAAGGCTGGATATGAGTTCCCTTTCCATTGGGCTTCCCCTCCTTCCACTGTCCCACGTGTTTTTCTCCAAGGGGACTGATAAAGGTTCCGTATCCGTCATAATTGCCGTCCTTCCACCCGCCGGAATACCTGCTTCCATCAGGATAGGTCATGATCCCCTGCCCGTTGTACTTTCCTTCATACCACTGACCGGTATAGGTACTGCCGTCGCCGGTCTCCATGATGCCACGGCCGTGGCACTTATCATCTTTCCACTGCCCGGAATAGGAGAACCCGTCCCTGGTCGTAAAGTTACCCTTCCCGTCCCGTTTCCCGTCCTTCCACTCTCCGTCATACCTGGCCCCGTCCGGATACTCCATGGTCCCCCTGCCGCCCAGGCCCCTGTTCCGCCACTGTCCTTCATAGTGCATCCCGTCCGGAAAGGTAATGACGACATTGCCATACAGCAGTTTGTCGTCCTTCCATATGCCGGACAGCCTGTCCTCATTGGGATTGGTCAGGGTCCCCTGGCCGTTTTTAAAGCCGTTTTTCCACGTCCCCGCATACCTTGATCCGTCAGGCAGCGTGATGACCCCCCTCCCTTCGGGATTCCCGTCTTTCCAATGACCCTCGTATATTTTTCCGTCGGAATACTGAAAAACCCCGATACCGTTTAGGCAATCCCCTTTCACGCACCGGTCACTGCCGTTCCGGGCCTCCGTAGTCGACTGGCTCGCACAACCCGACACTGACAAGACTAGTATCAGCATCGGCATAAGGGTCTTATTCATGGTTATCTCTCATCGCACAGTATCATAATTAATATGGACTTTCTACCGCCAATAGTATAATCTCGGGATTAATCTTTCAAATAATAATTTATGCCCCGTGTCCCGATGATGTTAAAAATTGTTTGACGATTGCCGGGAAAGAAATATTATTATAAATAACGGCGCCGATCTGCCTGAGGCCAAGTTGCTTCCGTGCCCGGGTTCTGCAACGGTGCCAGTCTATAGTTGGCCCCCATGTCCGCAACTAATCAAGTATCAAAGGATGAATAATATGACTGAATCGGAAAATAGAATTGGCCAATACAATGCCATCCTCAAACGGATGTTTATCCAGACCGAGGGAATAAGCAATATCATTCTTGTCCCGGTCACGACCATCATCCTTCTCGTCCAGCTTGACATGGGTATGAAAAGCAACCTTATTTTCCTTGCCGTGCTGCTGGTGGCCACTACCGGGAACCTGATCGCGTCATTCTATATTTTCAAACGCGTCACCCGCGACATTACGAATACGTTCATCAAGTGGTCCGAAGGAACCGAGATACCCGACAATGAATATCTTGCCGCGCGGAACATGCTCTTTGGCTTCCCGTTAAAACAAAGTCTCATGGTTATTATGCGATGGGTATTAATAATGCCCGCATTTATAATCTTTGTCCACCTCCTTTCTGATATTACATTCATTCAGGAATTCAACATGTGGGCACTGTTACTCTTCAACATCGTGCTTTCCAGCATAGTATACTTTCGCATGACCGAGCGGGCGGTCGAGGCCATAGCCAGGCTCGGGGCGCTCAACCGGGATGTTGAAGACACGGAAGGCAAAAAAAGACGCCTTTCCTTTTCGCTGACTTATATCGTGCTATCCTATATTGTGCTGACCCTGATATTTACGACGGGGGTCGTATTCAACCTAAACTACCGCCTTATCAGGTCCATGTTCATTGACGACATGAAAAACAACTCCTTCCTTATCGATAAAAACGTGGAAGCACTCCTTGACGAGAAGGCATCAGAAGTGAAGCTCATCGCGGCAGATGAAGGAATAGCCCGCGCCAGGGGCATCGGGGTCCATAATGCCCTCATGAGAAAGCTTGTCAATGAAGCCAATTACTATGAATATGTCTTTGTTGCCACGGCCGGTGCCGCCCCGGTGATAGTAAGCAGTTCCGTCCCGGGTCTGACCGGAACGCCGGTGAAGCAATCCGATATCGCCGATTGCATCGCCAGGTCGCGGAAAGGCGACACGACCCTGAGCGGCGTCCACCTTTCGCCCCTGAACGGAAAGCCGGCCATGGTGCTGTGCATTCCCATAAAGGACGGGAACGGGGTGGCCATGGTTATCGGCCTCTCCTTTAAGCTTGAAGAAGCGGCCAAACGGCTCATCGGTGATGCGACAATAGGGGGAACAGGATACACATACATGGTCGACCGCGACCTGCTGGGAATGGCCCACCCCAAAATCAAATATCTCATGACCGATTTTAAAAAATTCGACTGGGGACAGAAGCTCATGAACCTTCCCGACGGATCGGTCCTGAAATATCCGTGGGAGGGTGCATTCAAAATCCTGTACAATAAAAAGAATGAACGCTACGGATTCAGAACCCTGTCAGCGATCAACCTTTCCGATATTGACAGCAGGCTCCTCGGTTCCGGCATCCTGATGATGGTGGTGTCAATACTCGGCCTGTTTATCGTGGCGGCATCCATGTACGTCCTCATAAACAAGAAGATCGAGCCCATTGAGGAATCCGCCCGGATCATCGAGAGCATAGCCCAGGGCGATCTGAACCAGCGGCTGACGGTCTACTCTGACGACGAGGTTGGCAGGATGTCGATCAAGCTCATCTCCTTCATGAGGCGCCTGCGACACGCCATGCGGAACATCAAGAACATATCAGACGAACTGGCGTCATCGTCCACGGAAATGTCGTCGACGGTGACGAGCTTTTCCGACAACGCACAGAACCAGGCATCCTCCGCGGAAGAGGTGACGGCGACGGTCGAAGAGATGGCGGCGGGCATGGACAGTGTCGTCAACGGCGCCCTCGCCCAATACGAAAGCATGGACTCCCTCGGGAAGCAGCTGGCCGACCTGTCGGGCAAGATCGACGAGATGAACGTAAAGGTAGAGAACACCTTTTCCATCGCCGACAGGGTTGCGGGCAAGGCGCACGACGGCGAAGAGCTGATGAAGGAAATGAGCGGGAGCATGTCCAAGATTATCGACAGTTCAAATGAAATGACCAACATCCTCGGCATCATAACCGGCATATCCGAGCAGATCAACCTTCTCGCCCTGAACGCTTCCATCGAGGCTGCCCGGGCCGGGGACGCGGGCCGCGGCTTCGCCGTGGTCGCCGACGAGGTGTCCAAGCTTGCGGACCAGACTGCCAGCTCCATCAAGGACATTGACCGGCACATCAAGAACAACGCGGTAGAAACGTCCCGGGGCATCGCCAATTCGCAGAAGACCGTCGAGACCATCAGCATGATCATCGAGGGTGTCACCACCATGCGCTCCATGATGAGCTCCATCATGGAGTTCATGAAGGTCCAGACCGAGATCAACCAGCAGGTCAACAAGAAGGCCGGGTACGCGGGGAGCCTCTCCAACGATATCCGGGTGGCAACAGAAGAGCAGAAAAACGCAGTCGGCGAGATAGTGCGCTCGGTCACCGTCATCAATGAACTCACCCAGGCGAACGCGTCGGGCTCCGAGGAACTGTCCGGCACCTCGGAAAACCTGGCGGCCATGGCCGAAGCCCTTAAGCAGGCGGTGGATTATTTCAAGGTATAGGGGCACCGCGGGTCACCGCTGCCTTCAGCCCGGGCTGTTATCATTGATTAACGTGTTTTGCGGCAAATCTATTGACAATACACGGTTGATCTGGTTTAATTATCTAAAATAAACGGAGGTTTATCATGAAAAAGATCGTTGTTTTCGCCTCGCTTGTAATTCTGTCTGTTTTTATGATCACTACGTCATCGATTACCATTAAAGCTGGATCCGGACTCTGCTACAATTGCGGCTCCGGAAGCTCCTGCGACCAGTGCCCGTCGGCTTCCGGCAGCGATACCTTCGACGACAGGAAAGCCTGCGAAAAGAAAGGCTGCAAGGTGACCGGGACTTCTTCATGCTCAACCGCGGCAAACGTGAAAAAATGCTAAATGGCTGAATCAAACCGTACTTTCAATGAAAAGGGGCCCTCTGGCGGCCCCTTTTTTTTATTTCTTTTTAATCCCGCAAGAACTTCCGTGCCCTTTCCGCTGTCAAAATCATAAATGAACAAAAGGAGATGGCAATTATGAAACCCAGGATTTTCCCGATCATACTCATGGCACTGGTTGTCCTGCCTGCGGCCGGATACACCCGGAGGCCGGTCCAGGACGTCGTGGACGTGCGCGTTTTTTCAGATAACGCGGGCGAACTGCCCCGGTACCGGGCATATCCCCGGACCTGCCGGGACGGGTCCTATTACTACATGGAGGCCGTAAAGGGGGACCGGTATTCCATCGAGGTCACGAACAGGACTGACAGGCGCATCGCCGTGGTGGTCGCCGTTGACGGGAGGAACATCATCAGCGGGGCGAAATCGTACCTGAAGAACACGGAGCGGATGTATCTCATCGACGCCTATTCGTCCGGCACCTTCAACGGATGGCGGACCGGCATGGACCGTACCAACAGGTTTTATTTCACCGAGCAGTCCGATTCCTACGCCGAGCGGGTATTTTCCGACGCCTCCGCCATGGGCACTATCGCCGTGGCGGTGTACCGGGAAAAATATCATGCGGTGACCCCGGTCACCCCGCCATACTGCGACGATTACCGGTCAAATTCCCGGGGAGCGGGCAAGCGGACCTCTTCTGAAAAACAGAAGAGCGAAAGCGCCGACCGGGAAGCCGGGACCGGTTTCGGAGAAACGACCTACTCTCCGGCCCGCGAGGTCCCCTTTGAACCGGAGAACGCCGTTGCCGGCAGGGTCGTGCTGAAATATGAATGGCGTCAGGAGCTCTGCCGCAAAGGCATCGCTTCTTGTAAACCGGCGAACAGGTTCTGGCCCGTCAGCGACGGCTTCGCCCCGATGCCGAAGGATTTCATGGAGTAATGACTTTCAGGATGACCGGTTCCTCCCGCTTCGGCGCGGGAGGAACGCTCTGCGGATACCCGACGATAATGGGGGCCACGATTGCCAGGTCCGGGGTAATGCCGAGCTCTCCGAGGAGCCCGGCGTCCTGTATATCCGACCCAAGGTTTATCCAGCAGGTACCCAGCCCCCGGGAGGCGGCGGCAATCATGATGTAAGCGGCGCAGAGGGCGCAGTCGACCTTCAGGTTCAGGTAATCGCGGGGCCCCATCAGAATAATGAGGGACGGCGCGTTATAAAAAACATTGTACTGTTCATTCCGCAGGGCCGACTCATACCTCTTGATGTAAATCCCCGGGTCAGCCTCGATTTTCGCAAGAAGGTTTTTCTTGCTTTCGTCAGAGATGCGCTTCATCATTGCCCTGTCATTGACGATGACGAACTTCCACGGCTGATTGTTCCCGGAGCTGGGCGCGAGGGTGCTTTCCCTGATTATGTCTTTCAGCATGTCAGTCGCCACCGGCTTATCAGTATAAACCCGGACTGACCGCCGTTTTTTCAGCAATTCATTGTAATCCATGATACGCTCCAGGGATGTTTTTTTTTGGATTTATTTTAATTGACTCATTTTGACAGCTATCTTATCTTAATCATAACCGGTTCCGCGCTGATTATTATGCGTGGCTGCCATATTCAGGTAAATACAATTGAGTGATATGAAATCAAGCATAAAAATCATCACCGCCCTGGCTTCGGCACTTTTATTATTAAGCATCATGGTGTCCGGCGGATGCGATGAAGATACCGCCTGGGATACGGTAAATTCGTCAAAACGGGAGATAAAGCTTCTGCAGATACTGTCGACGCCGCACACCATCGGGGTAACGGTAAGCGGCCTTGACACCGGTGGCACCACCACGGGGGTCACTCTGCGAAACAACGGCGGCGATGATCTTACCATTACAGTTGACGGTACCGCTCAATTCAGCACACCTCTCTACTGGGGGGATATATACAATGTCTCCGTTTACACCCAGCCCATGCTACCGGACCAGGCATGCAACGTGACAGGGGGAACCGGAATCGTCCGTGAAAGCAATGTTACCACTATAACCGTTACCTGTCTATGATTCCGGCCTGTTGATACCTTCGTAAAGACATCCTTCTACAGTCTGATGCCCACCCTTAGAAATGGATAGACCGTCGATAGCGGCTCGTCGCTGAACAGCACCGATTGAAAACCGCATCCCGTTTCGATGAATACATAACCGTCACAGGCGAACCTGAAACTGAGCTGCGGATCGTAGTAAAACTTGATAATCATGCTGTTCTTCGGTACCCAGCTATCGATCTCCAGGCGCGAAAAAGCGGGTCCCACGAGACAGGCCAGGCGCAGGTCAAAGACCCACTTCCCGGCGGTTCCGAGCTTGAAATCATAGAACATGCCGAAACCAAGAGGCATGGTCATCAATTTCATGCTATACCATTCCCTTGTTTCCCCTCTGAAAGGAACAACACCGAATTGAAGTGCAAAGCCGAAGTTTGACAGAACGGGGATCTTCTTAACAGCGTCTATTCCGGAAAGGCGGTATGACAGTAGTATGTGGCCGCCCGGTGCGTTATCCAGATAGTTTTTCCAACCGGTGACCGGAAAATGATAGCTTCCTCCCAGGGCAATGTCAAGGGGTCCCAGGCCGGCCAGGCCTTTCGGATATCCTTCAGCTTTCTTTCGTGCCTGTTCTTCCCTCTTCATGGCCTCTTCTCTCTTCAGAGCTTCTTCTCTTTTCAGAGCCTCTTCCCTCTTTAGAGCTTCCTCTTTTGCACGGGTATCTTCCTTTAATGCATCGTCCTGGTCCTTGCCCAGTTTGCCGATCTGGGTCGATGATTCGCCTCCGGTTTCTTCCCGCGGCTGTTCCTTTTTCTTAACCGTCAGGGTGGACCATCCGGAATTGCTTCCCGGCTTCATGAACACATTAAGGGCCGTGATCCTGATCCTGTATGAGCCGGGAGCCAGGCTTACCGCGGCATAGCTGGCGGTGATATTTTTTTTATACAGCTCCCTGCCATCCAGGTTCTTTATCTCCACGATATACCCCCGGGCGCCCTTCACCACTTCCCATTCGATGCGGACCTGGCGGGTTTCAACGGCTGCCGCAGGCATGGCCGCGGCCAGGAGGATACTTAACACAGCGCGCTGCACGATATTCTTTTTCATATGCCTATTCTACGTAAATAACATCTGATTTAAGCTTTGGTGCCTTGAGCCGTTTCCCCGGCTTTATGGAGAAATAATACTTTTCAGGTTTGCTCTGCGCCGAGACAGCGCCGCCCTTCTGCATGACCGCCGACACCTCCCATACGAAGGAGCCGGCGTCCAGGACTTCGATCTTCTTAAGATCATAGGCTGCGGCGTTGACTTTGGCAGTCAGCACTGTTTTCTCTCCGGTGACGGCCACCTGCTTCAAGGTGAACTGATAATGCGTGGCGCCCTCCACCTCTTTCCACTTGAAGACCAGGTCCTTTCCGCTGATCGACGGATACTGCCTCGTTGTTCACCGGATAGAGCCCGGCCGGTGCGCCGAGAGCCGCGGCCACTGAAAAGCCGCGGACATACTGCTGGCCAGCACGGTGCCGCCGGCATCGTCCAGGACCCTGACCCGCCAGAAATAATTCCCGGGAGCGGGCATCGCGATGACCTGCGACGGTTCCGAAACAGTATCACCCCGCAGCAGCTTCCTGAAATCACGGTCACGGGACAATTCGAAACGGTACCGCTGTCCCGCGTTTACCCCGCTCCACCGGAATCTGATTTCCTTTGATTCAATGGAATTAATGGCTGCGCCCGATTCAGGTCCGAGAAGGCCCGGCGGCTGCGCCTTAGCAATGGTGAAGGCGCGTGTACCGGAACGCAGCGAGGTCGCGCCCGCGGCCGTTACTCCGCTGACGGACCAGTAATAGGTGCCTTTCTCGAGGGATATCCTGGGTTTATGGAAATTTGCTTCCGTTTTTATCCGGTACACGACACTCCGGAATTCCTTGTCCCTGGCTATGCGGAAATCATAGCCCGCATAATCCCCGCTCTCCCTCCAGTTAAAAATGTATTGCCCGTGGACAGGGAAAGGTCTGTCGATATGTCTCCTTCCTTCGGGAGGAGCTGTTCCGGCGCCGGGAGGTCGGGGGCCAGCGAAATGACGAACTGACGGGTCTGGCTGACCATGGAGGCTTCCGGGTTGAAACCGTACAGGCTGCGGACGCGCCAGTAGTAGGTTCCGGCCGGTAGGCTGTCCGTGGCGATTGAGTCCTTGTCGCTGGCCAGGGTCAGGGCCCGGTCCTTGAAGGCCGGGTCTTTGCTGATATCGACGGCATAGGACGTGGCTGACTCCCGATTCCTTCCACCTGAAAACGATGAAGGGCATCTTCTCCTTATAGGAATACTGCTGTCCGCCGGCGGGTGCGATCGTCATGACGGGACTGTCGGCGACTATGGTGAACTTCCGCACCGGGCCCGCTTTCCCTTTCCCGTCAACCAGGCGCCAGTAATACGATCCTGCCGGGAGGTTCATGACCGCGCCTGTTCCCGCGCTCACCGTCCTGCCAGCCGCTGCTGTAAAGGCGCTGTCCCTGGCCACCTCGAGGGTAACCTGCTGCGTCCCTTCCGGTTCCCACGTGAAGGTCACCGCATGCTCCCTGCCCGCCGTGACAAAGTAGTAATTTATATCCGGTGACACCTGCCTGACCGTGATCTCGGTCAATGGTCACCCTGGATCCCGCAACCTGTGCCGTCTTACCCGGGTCAACCTGGTCCTTCCTGTCCCCGACAGTAAGGTCCGCCCTGCCGGAAGATACGGAAAGATCCACTCCTTCCCTTGGTCTTGTTCACGCTCAGGACGCCTTTCTTCATCTTGATGGAAGCATTGCCGGAGGTGATCTTCATCTCCCTTCCGGCCGCTGTCCTCCGGGCCGCGATGGAGCCCCTGTCCAGGCCGATCTGCACGCCCTGATCCGTATAGCAGACCAGGACGAGGCTGTTTTCACCGATCTCGATGTTGGAATTGTCCTTGAGATGGACGACGGCGCCAGAATCGTCCGTGGTCCTCAGGTAGTCGCAGTTGTAAACCTTCGAGTTGCGCTCGATGCTCTCCCACATCACCTCTTCTGCGAAGCGGCGTTCCGCCATCCGTTTTTTGTGCGTCAGGACGCCGATTTCAGCGGCCCTGGACCTCGTAAATTTCCTGGTGAAATCGACGTACAGCATGAAGGAAAAAAGGACGATCAGGGTTATCGTTACGGCGGAACGATTCTGTCAGTCTTGAATAATTTCATATTTCTCTTCTTTCTGGTTCGGGTCGAAACCTTTCAGGGACGGGGCCTTGATCCCCAGCATTTTCCTCAGGACCGCGATCGTTTTCGGCGCGCCGGGATCGTCCTTTCTGCCGAGGACCGCGTATATCTGCTGCGGCTTGCTTTTCCCCTTGATCATTATTTTCTGCATCGCGACGGTGTTGAAAATCCCTTCAACCAGCCTGTAGGAATCCTGCGAAATCAATATATCGGTCCCGAAAGGCTTGTTGAGGGACTCGATGCGGGACGCCACATTGACCGTGTCCCCGATGACGGTGTATTCCATCCGCTCATGGGAGCCTATCTGGCCGGCAATGACGGGCCCGGTGTTGATGCCGCACCCGATCTGGATCTTCGGGTTTTTCGGGCCGCCGCGCCCGACATTGTGCTCCATGAGGGTCTGGCGCATCATGAGAGCGCAGTTTATGGCGCTTTCAGTGTCGTTCCCCGTGGAAACGGGGGTCCCCCAGACCGCCATGATGGCGTCGCCGATGAACTTGTCCACGACGCCGCTGGTCCGGTTGACGCAATCCACCATCCTCGTCATGTATTCGTTGAGAAATTCCACGACCTCCTCCGGATCCAGCTTCTCGGAAATGGAGGTGAACTCACGGATATCGGAAAAAAATACCGGGGCGTTGACGCGCTCGCCGCCGAGCTTGAGGTCGCCGCGGAGCACCTTGTCGGCAAGTTCCTTGTTGACGAACTTGCCGAAGGCGTCCTTGATCCTTTCGCGCTCTCCCAGGCCGATGCCCATCTTGACGAAGGAATCGGTCAGGTCTCCGACCTCATCGCTCCCCGTCCGTTTGATGTCCACGTGAAAATTCCCCTTCTCGATCTCGTGGGTCGCGCTCACCAGCCGCCGTATCGGCCGGGTAAGGGTCTTGGAGAAGAGGTAGACGATCAGGATGCCGGCATTGAGCACGATGAGGGTGATGAGAATGTTCCTCCACCTGATCCGGTACAGGGCCTCGAAGGCCTTGTTCTCCGGCGCCGTCGATATGATGCCGGTATCGCCGAAGCCGGTCTTGTAAAAAGCGCCCAGGTAATAATTGCCGTCAGCGTCGGCATAGCGGAGGAGCCCGTTGTCGGCCTTGCTCTTGAGCATGCTCGAGACAATGGGGAGGTTCACGAAATTGGTCTTTGCCCGACCAGGGAACTGTCATGGTGGGCCAGCACATCCCCGAAGCCGTTGACGATCATGCTCTTGGTGATTCCCGATGACCTGACCGATTCAAGAAAGGGGGTCATCGGCACATACACCACCAGTATCGATTGACGCCTTTGACGGAGCGCTGTACCGGTAGGGCATGCCGATGCTGATGATGGGTATTTTAAAGAAAAGCGAAGCGTTATTGACGATAGTATCGCCGTTGAAGGCGTTTGCCAGCGAGCTTTTCTCATTCTTGATGGCGTTGAAGAAATCATTCTCGGCCAGGTTGTTCTGCGCAAGGAATTTCTTATGGGAGGCGTATATGTCCGTCGAGAAGACGTCGCCGCTCCTGGAAACCAGTGCGACAAACACGATGCTGTTGTCATCACTGAACGTATGCTCCTTCAGGGTGGCTTTCTCATGGTCCCCGCTCTGCCGGTCCTCCATGATGGAAGCCAGATACTCCGCCTGCCTGATGATGAAGTTGAAATCAGACCGCACCTTGAGGGCGATGGTCCGGGCAATCTCATGGCTGTTTTCCTTTATGCGGAGCTCATAATCCTGCCTGAAAAAATAGGTGGCAAGATAGTTTATGCCGAAGAGGGCCGTGGCTATGATCAGCGAAATGATGGTGATCATCTTGAATCCGATGGTAAACCGGAACCTGCCGGATGGCGCCGACTCCTGTGCTTCCTTTTTCTTCGTCTTTGTTTTCTGCTTCTTTTTTGGCATGATCGTCACTTTTTTTAATAATTGGATTTCGATGCATTCAGGGGGACTTGTTCATAGCACGGCAACCCATCGGCTCCGACTACACGCACGTCCCCTTCCGGATTTAGGTGCGGGGGGGTGTCCGTCACTCCGACCCGTCTTACCTGATCATTATTAAAGACTTATTGTATTTGTCAATTACTTCAAAATACGCGATTCCATAAAGCAATAACGGGCCGTGTGCGGTTATATGTCTCATCATCAGCATGGAAACATTCTGTCCTGCCGGGCCATCGTGGTTTTTCTCCTCATGGCAGAAAACCATGCAGGATTCTGCGGAATCCACCTCAACGGCTTGAAAAGCCATTACGGGCAGCGCCCATTGAGCTAAAAATCAATCCGCAAAAACCTGCTGGAAAACACCGGCAAGGGGGTTTTCAGAAAACGGTTAAAACTTCCTGCTGAAGGGATTTTCCTTCCGCATGCGCACCGCCAGGAGCAGCGGGACAAGTTTGTACGGCAGGTTGTATGCCATAAACTTGAAGGTATCCTGAACCCTGAGGTCCCGGTTGAGGCCCGTTTTCGCCAGTTCCTCCGCCGCCTTTACACCGCCCTGGCAGACCTGGCTGAAGAGGTTCGCGTCTCCCGCGAATTCGGCGTAGAGAAGGACAATCATGCTTTCGATTATCATGCCCGCGTATATGAGGGCGAAGGGCCTGATCCAGTTCTTGCCCTTAATAAATGAATAAACCAGCACTATGTAAAAAGGACCGAAGACAAAGGCCGAAAGAAAGCACATGGCACGAAGCCACGACGGGTTGGCGATGAGAAGCGGGTCGTTGTTCACCGCGTAGAGATCATAAACCGCCCGCGCCCAGAAATATCCGCTGTCCGGGGACGGACTCATCACCCCGTTGACCAGATCCGCGGCGAAAGACGTGAACACGAAGCAGGAAAAAAAGACAATGAAAAACAAGTCCCCCTTCCGCTCCCGCAGGGGAAGTACATTGATACCAGACATGGCAAATCCTCCGTTTTTTTATATATGTATAGTGTAAAGGCGGTGAATCACGGCACCGCCCTTGTTCAGCCAATGCTTGTATTCGCGAGTAAAGCGAAGCGATCTTGTAATTTTAAAGCAAGCCGCCTCCTCTACCGGCAATTCGCCTCAGCAAAAAGCTCCGAGGCCTGCGGAACTCGAACATAGGTTCTTAAGACTCAGACAGTCCTCGGCCTCTCCGCTTCTTTTGCTGAGGCTTGAACATTCCTCTAATTAATAAATTCCCGGCAGTATGCGCCAGCGCACCCTTTCCCGGTATTTCGCCCAATCCTTGCCGTATTTTTCCGCGCATTTCTTGTCGTCCCTTCTCTGGCGGTGCACCAGGAGGATCGTGAAATAGATGACATAAAAGTACGGCAGGGGGGATTCAAACAGGCACGGCAGGCACCAGGCAAGGGCCATCATGATGTCGCCGACATAATTGAAATGCCGCGACCATCCCCAGAAGCCGGAGACCAGGAGACGGTTACCCTGGGCGGTCTGGATAAACTCGGGCTTTCTGCCCCAGATCAGATAATCCGGGTTGGTCCTGAAGCGGTGCTTCTGGATATTCACGGCCCGGAACAGGTAATACCCGCCGGCGTTCAGAAGAACCATCAGCACGATTCCCCAGGCCGGCAGTTCGTGGGTATGACTGATGAGATAAAAGGCCTGGAGCGAATAGGTCAGCGGGACCCAGGCCAGGTCGCCGAAGGCAAGCATGAAGCCGAAGCGGTCATTGACGATGTCCGTGGTGGTGAGAATCGCCGGTTCGTTCCAGAAATAATCCGCGATGTAGAGGAACTGGAAAGCTACCACCAGGACCATCGCGGCAGTGACATATCCGTTTTTCATGTACTGCACGCCCATGAAAGAGGCGCTCACCGCAAGCCATCCGATGAGCCCCGGCCTGGCTTCACAGAAAAACTTGAGATCGAATCCGGTGACCGGCGGTATGCGTGGATTCAGAGCCACGCCCATGAAAAAATCATGGATCCTGCTACCTGACGGCGTGCCGGCCTGCCCGGAGATTTTTCCATACACGTAGAGAAATACGCTGAAGGCAATGACAAATATGATGACGACGCTGACAAGGGCGCCGAAGCTATTATAGATGATGTCCATGCCGACCAGTCCGGTACCGGCCAGGAGGCCGAGCAGGACGAGGGAAATAATGAAAGACGCCGGCCCGTTCATTTTATACGCCAGACGGGTCCCATCCCCAAGCCTGACACCGTGAACTGTTTTCCCCGGCAGGAAAGCCTGGAGAAGCACCTGGAGCAGCAGCCAGGAACCATACATGAGGACGGCCTGCCACGTGGGAGCAATACTCTCCCAGAATCCGCTGAAGGGCGAATAGTCGACTGCAGCCCCGGGAATGATGTTCCCGTGGTTGAACCTGACGCAGAAATAGAGATAATAGACAATTGCGGGAAGACCAAGCATTATAAGGATATTTCCCGCAGGCCCGCCGAATTCGTAGGTTTTCTTCTCTTTCATTACATTCCCGTGGTTCTCAGGTATTGTATACGCCGTTCGCAGTGATACGGGCAATCAGCCCGGCTCACAGGTTCGCTTCATAGGTTTTTTTCAAAACATCATGGTATACATTGAAGTCTTTTTCGTTCAAAAGCTGATATCTCTGGAGTATGCTTTCATAAAGATAATGAAATTCATATTTTCTTGATTCAATGCCGCAGAACATGTTCGCCAGGTATACGGCATGCACCACGGCTTCGCTTGACGCCGAGGCCTTCAGGGGATCGTGGTGGCACCGTATCGCCTCGACGAGATACTGAGGAAAATTCCAACCTTCGACGACCATACCCCCTATCGTGGAATGGCTGATGCCGATGGAGATCTCCTCCATGAAGGTCTCGGTGATCATCAGCCTGGCACTGGCCTCTTCAACGATTTTTTTCGCCGTCTTCGGCTCCGCCGCGACAAGTATGATTTTACCCAGGTCATGAAGGAGGCCCGCGAGATAGGCCCGTTCCACGACGCCAGCGCCATGGTACTGCTGGCCGATGTGCCTGGCGTAACAGGCGACCCGGTTGCTGTGCTCCCATATCTCTTCATACCGGGCGTATCGCTTCTCCATGATCTGGCGTGCCCCGCTCGCCAGGACTATTGCCCGTATGTTCTTGATCCCCAGTATCTTGACCGCTTCGAAAACGTTATCGATATGTTTGCCGGGGACGAAGGCCGCCGAGTTGGAAAGCTTCAGAAGGCTGCTGGTGAGGGCCGGGTCTGACATGATGCCGCCGCCGATGGCGTCAAAGGATGAATTCGGGTCATCGCAGAGGTCCAGGATCCTGATGATGTTGGCCGGGAACGGCGGAAGGTCGGTTATGTCCTTGATGATCCTGTCTTTTACGATGGAAACAATATTGCCGGGTTTGATCTGGGCCGGTATGCGCAGGGCTACGGTGGTGGAATTTTTGTCACTTTCAATAGTGAAGAGCCCCGGATCTATGCCAATATTCTTCAGCGTGATCACCACAAGGGCGATCCCGAGTCCCGCTCCTTCGCTGCCGTCTTCGATATTATTGTACGCATCCAGCAGGTTTTTGTAAAACCGGGCGCTTTCTAGGCGGTGCTTTATCCGTTCCATTTCCCTCGGAAGGACCGCGGCATTGTTCTTAACGCTGACCGTGAGACCGTCGCGGTCAATGCCAAAGTTGATATTAATGAAGAAGTCGCTTTTCAGGAGGAGAGCACTCATTTCATCAGGCTTCTGCATGAAATGGGTCTTGAAGGTCTTCATGCCTTTTTTATAATCATCGGGATTGTTTATATCAAGGCCGCTCCCGGTGAAATACACCCTCTTGGCGTTTGCCTTCTGGGCATTGGCCACCACTTCCCTCATGATGGATATTACGGAATTGAGGATATAGAGCTGATCATGGGCGGTCAGCAGTTTCGCGAATATACCGTCGATATTCATGATCAAATCCCGGTCAGCGTAGCGGAAGGTGATGGTGAACGGTTCACTTCGGTCAATGCTGTCGTAGATTGCTCTTTTATCGATAGCGGCCATAGGTACTCTCAGCTAAAAGAAAAAACGAACCGTCTACGGTTCATCATGATTTGCGGTCCATGCCCCGGGCTTCATCCAGGGCATTATCCAGTTCAACCATCCGTGTTATCGCCGCCTTGAGCAGGGCAAAGAGAAATTCCGGGCTGTTTTTGGCCAGTTTATAGAATATCGCCTCATCGATGACGCCCAGCTTGGCGTCATGGGACGTCACACGCACCGTTGCAGCCCTCGGCTCGGAGCTGATGAGGGCCATCTCGCCGAAAAATTCCCCTGAATGCATTCGGCGCACTTCATGCTCGGTTTTATCCCGCACCTTGATGACCGCGATCTCCCCGGAAAATATGAAATACATCTGACCGTTGCATTGATCGCCCTGGGAGAAAATAAGATCTCCCGACTTGAACTGCTGGGTGTGCACATTATGGACAAAATCGTATATGTTCATAGGAACCATCCATGCGTCGACTAAGGCACTGTTTATTATATTCATGATCATGTTGATGTCAAGAAATATAATTCCAAATGATAACCAATTGTCAGTTCCTTTCATCAATTATATAACATGGTAGAGACTTCATCCCTGATAGCGGATTCACTCCCGATTCCACTTTTGGCGCGCCCGGCCATAGATAAACAATTGACATGACAATGACCTGATGAAGAATGTCCGCACTAATGGCGGAGTAAGACAGAACCATGGAAACGCGAAGAGGTTTTTTGATAAAAGGCACCATTGCGGCGGCGATGGCAGCCATACCGGGATGCGCCAAGGAATCGATCGTGAATTCAGGCATCAGGATGAAGACCATGAAACCGAAAACAGCCCTTGTCCTCTGGTACAGCCAGGCGGGCCACACTGAACGGAACGGCAGGCTCATCGGCAGGACACTGGAAAAACTCGGCCTGACCGTGAAGGCTCTTGACATACGGAAATGCGACGAATCCATCATGAACGGGTACGATCTCATCGTTGTTGGCACGCCGGTATATTACCTTGACGTTCCGGGAAATGTCAGAACATGGCTGGAAGAGATACCCTCGATTGCGGGGACTCCGGTGGCTGCCTATTCGACCTTCGGCGGACCGGGCGATAACCAGCACAACACCGCATGGTATGTTCTTGAACTCCTGGCAAAAAAAGGAGGCGTCCCGGTCGGACTCGCAACATTTGGAAACATGTCTACCTTCGCACCGACATGGTCCATGGGAAACGAAAAACGCATCCTCAAGTACAGGGACCGCCCGAACGAAGAGATCTATAAAAAAGTCCGGGAATTCGCCAGGCAGATCCTGCTGACGGTTAATGGCGGGACCCCTCCGGTCATCGAGAAGAAATTTCATGCCGGCGACTTCCTCAAGGGGTCATTCCAGGTTAAGCTGACGAAGGCAATGATATCCAGGCACACCATAAACAGGGAGAAATGCATCAAGTGCGGCATCTGTGTCGACAAATGTCCGGCCGGTGCCATCGATATTTCGAACTTTGCCGTTAACAGAAAGGCCTGTATCGCCTGCATGGGTTGCGTGAACAACTGCCCGGCCCAGGCGGTCGACATGACCTTTCTTGGCTCCGGCGTGTACGGGTTTAAGGATTTCCTGAAAAAGAACAATATCACCATCCAGGAACCAGCGGAACTGGCAAGAAAATAGAAGATCTGAAGATGTCGCCCATGACGCATTTACCATGGTGGCATTAAATCAGGAAAATCAACGCCTGATGCAGGCCGCATATCAATGTTGCCGGAGTTTCCCACGACAGCAACATTGTATACAATACACTATGCTGACTCGTACTCGTACAAAACGGATCCTACCAGACACCCAGTCAGCTGTGGTAAAAATATATAAGTCACGGGAAAGTACGTTCCGATTCTTAATATTAGATTAAAAATGTTGTTGAATGAATTTGGCTTTTCCTGAATAATTAATTACTGGTGCCGCTGTTTCGTCAGGAGAGCGATTCAGGACCTCGGTGGGAAGATCAGACACAATCAATATAAAGAGAGCGCGCTTGAACAGGGCGCGCCATAGAGACCGTTATGAATATAGAAATCAACCACATGTTCCTCAAGGTATTGACGAATTCCCTCGATACCGGCCAGACAAATCACCTTGGCCAACGGCTGGACACGAGGTTCAACGTCTACCGTGTTTCCGGATTTCCAGATAACGCTCCCCTGCCCCGGAGAACGGCCGCGGAAGTCCTGATCAACTACTTCAAAACAGAAGACGATATCGTCCGTCTCTTCACAATCATGCTTGAAAGCGAGGGGAAGCGCTTTTACAACACGACGCTCAAGGTGTGGGGAAAACAGGACTTCATAAATCTGCTGCTGAAGAACAAGTGGATATACGATCCAGAGGTAAAGCGCTTTCTGCTGGATCCGTTCTACGAGCATGAAATAAATTTCCTGAAAAAAATACGCATCCTTGATCTCCGCCATGAGACCAACGTCCCGGGGATCATCAAGGAGATCAAGAACGCAAGCGCCAAGATGAGCGTTCAGGACCTCGAGTGGCGGATAACAATACGACTCTATGACCTGGACACACAGATTGGAGAACTCATAAGAAAAATCCTCGATATGCTGCTCGCACGCCAGGATTTACAGAATTACACGCACGAATTGTACGTGTGCCTCAAGGAGCTGGCCATCAATGCCAGCAAGGCAAACTACAAAATCCTCTTTGAAAAATATATCGCCCGTCCCCAGAAAGTCACCCAGGAGAAGGACTATTTTCACTTCCTGCGTCTCTTCCAGGGTGAGATTGAAGAAAACGGGAACAGGCGGCTGATCGAACTGGCCAGGCAGGAGGACCGCTTCATTAATATCACCTTCCAGTCATCCATGGATTCCATTGCGATCTGGGTCACCAACAGCCAGAACATATCGCCCATAGAGAAGCAGGCTCTTCTGAGAAAATTAAAGAAAGGTGAATTCCAGAATAAGGATTCCTTCGGCGAAGAACCTGATTATGCCGAGGGGGCCGGCTTCGGATTAAACCTGATACTGAGCATCCTGAAAAACTATAGCAAAGACACGGAACCCCTCAAGGTTGTCTTCTACCCGGACTTCATTAAAATCGGCTTCGAGCTGACAAGGGCCGAATTAACGGCAAAAATCGTAAAGAATACCGAGGGCGGGACGGATTCCGGCGCTTAGTCGGCCGCATAGCGCTCAGATGATGGAACGTATAACCGGAACATCAGAAGAGATTCCAATAGAACACCGTATAACACCTTTCAAACAATACTCATGATAATAATAAACAGCCGCATATCAATACCCGATGACGAAATAACCGTCACCGCATCCCGCTCTTCAGGACCCGGCGGGCAGAATGTGAACAAGGTCTCGACCAAGGTGACCCTGCGGTTCAGCATAACCGCCACCGGCCGCCTCTCGGAAGCGCAGAAAGAACGTGTCACCGAAAAGCTCAAGAACATTGTTAACCGGGACGGGACCATCGTCATACACGAGGAGACACAGCGCTCCCAGGCGGCAAACCGCAAGCGGGTCATTGAGAAGTTCGCCGCCCTTCTCCGGCGGGCCCTGGCCGTGCCGAAAAAGCGCATCCCCACAAGGGTGGGCCGGACGCAAAAGCAAAAGCGCCTTGATGACAAAAAGATCCAGGGCAGGAAAAAGAGAAACCGCCGACATGAAGAAATTTTTAAATCATGATGCCGTTGCGATACCAGTCCTCGGCCTGGTCCAGGGACTGCTGACAGCGCTCTCCATAGAACCGTTCAATGCGCCTCTTGCGGCATGGCTCATGCCATGGCCCCTCTTTTATTTCGCCGGACGCTACAGGAATTCAATTCCCCGGCTGTTCCTTGCCGGCGCATCGTGCTCACTCTTTTTCTGCGCCTTCGCCTTTTACTGGGTCATGGACCTATTTAAAAATTTCGCCGGCCTGGGTCCGGTGCCGTCCCTCCTCGCCTTTGTTCCCTTTGCCGTTTTGTTCAACCTCCAGATGCCGGTCTTTGTGCTGCTCTTCGGCGTCTCCCTCCGGCACCGGTATAGAAAATACCTGCGTCCCCGCTGGTTTACCGCAGCGCTGCTGGCCCTTGCTGCTGATTACAGCATCCCCAGGTTGTTCCCCTACAGCTGGGGGAACTTCATAGCCGGGAATCCCTGCCTGGTGCAGATAACGGACCTGGTGGGAGTATACGGCCTCACTCCGGTCCTCTTCGGCGTGAGCTATTTCCTATACCGGATATTCCGCATCGTCATGACAACGCCGCCAGGTCGATCAGGAGCAAGTTCCTTTCTGGCATCGATGAAAAGACTGGGACGGCCCTTCGCGCGGAAACGCCTCTGGCCCATGCCGTTCCTGCTGGCGATCTGTCTTACCTATGGCACCGTACGCATGCGCCAGGTCACTGACCTCCAGAAAACCCTTCCCACCGTGCGGGTCGCCATCATTAACCCCAACGCGCCGCCGGAAGACTGGAACCGGGTAACCCCGGGAATGCTGCGCGACCTCATGTTCCGCACCATCCCCGGCCTCACGGCGGAGGCGGCACGGGCCAGCGGCGGAAAGCTCGACCTGGTGGTGCTCCCTGAATCGGCGGTCCCCTTCATCTGCGCGGAAGACACCGCCGTCACCAGGCGGCTCCGCGCCTACTCTCCCGAAGGGGAGTTCATGGCACAGCTCATCGCCTACAACTGGAACGTGGACATCTTCCTGAACGAAGCAAGCTACCGCTATATGTCTGACGCAAAGGGCCGGAGGGAATTGAAGATGTACAATTCCTCGGTCCTTTATTCCCGCGACGGGAAGCGGCGTGATTCCTACCGGAAGCGAAGGCTCCTGGCCTTCGGTGAATATATGCCGGGTGAAGTTCTTTTAGCAAAATTCGGGCTGAAGGACGCAATCCAGAAGATAGTAGGAGCCTCGCGCTTCGCCAGCGGACCGGAATCGAACCTGATACCATATAGCATCAGGAACAGGGAAAAGCCCTTCCATGCAAACACGCACCTGACCATGGATACGTTACACGGCTTATCGCCCCGGGACTTCGAGAAGATGTTCCCCGCTGACCGCGCCTTTTCGGCCGACGGTTATTTTCTCCCCCTCATCTGCTACGAGTCTCTCCTGCCAGACCATGTGCGCTCTTTCTTTAACAATCCCCTGAAGAGGAACCCGGATTTCATCGTCAACATAACCCAGGACGGCTGGTACGGCAAAACCATAGAGACATACCAGCACTTTGAACTGGCCAGGGTCCGCGCGGTGGAGACCCGGAGGGCCCTGGTACGGTCGGTGAACAACGGGGCCGCAGGTTTCGTGGACATTGCCGGCAGGTATGTGAAGCCCCTGGCAGGCCCTGTCATGACGGCGCCGGAGACGACGGGCTTCCAGGTCTGGGACGTGCCGATCAACCGCGAGATAACCACGGTCTATGTGAGGTTCGGGGATGTGTGGATGATTTTCCCATTGACAATATTAATTATTTTAGTTATTAGAAGAATTGCGGCATACAGATACTAGCATTAACAATACTTGAGCATGGATTATAATTTAATGATTATTCACATATTGTTTGTTGGGCGCAATTGCAACAATTGGACTTTATTATGAATGATAAATATGCACATTTGTCATCAACCGGTTCATTTAATCCGAATGTAATTGAATTAAATGATAATGTAATTATTAATATTCAACTTGATTGTTGGATTAAAGCAAATCAATTATATCAATCTCATTTACAAAGTAATACTAATGACATTCTGGTTCGTGTTCAAATAATTCGTTTGCTTGGTGATAGTTTAACTACTTTATTTGGCATGAATTATCATGGTAGTGATAGTAATACCCCTTCATTATTAAGTTATATCAATAATTATTTTCCAAATTCAATGAATTGGAATCTTAAAACCGATAACTTAAATTTATATAATGAATTTATTGAATTCGATAATTTTCACAAGAATGCTATAAAGCACTTTGATAAAAGAAAGATTTCTCTATTATCAAATTTGACTATTAATAAAGTTGCTGAATATATTAAAATAACAAAGAATATATGGATTTGGTTTTTAAATAAGCATTTTAATGAATTAGCTCCAGATGAATTATTAAAATATTTCAAATAATTTTTGAGGAAATTATGGAGCCTGATATTTTATTAAAAGAAGCGACTGAGTTAAAAAGAAATGGAAATGTTCCTGAAGCAATTGTAAAATTGAAGCAAGCATATAAACTTATGGATAGTAGTTCCATTCAATATTCAATTGATCCGTATTTAAGATTGCCAATGTATTTACAAGAAATTAATAATAATGATGAAGCATGGAAAGAATTCAATTTATTAATTCAAAAACTACCTCATATTTATGGTACAAGTAAAGAAATATTAGTAATGGGATATTCTCAGATTTATGACAAAATGAGATTATTTTTACAAAGGGAAGATAAAAATATTGAAGCAATCAAATTTGGAATTCTGTCATATTTATATTGGGGTATTGGATTAAAATTGCAAAAAAGGAAAGATGAATACATTAACTATACACAAACTGATATTTACAAGGATGTATTAATAAAATTATTAAAAAAAGCAAAGAAAGAATATTTATTAGATAAATCCATAACTTTGGTTAAAACACAAATTGATAAAATGCCAAAAATTGATATAAAAGAAATTGATGCTGAATTCCAAAATATATTCTTTGTATGATGTTGCAACTGCGCCCAACAAAGCATAGCCGCTCAGATCCTCTGACCCGCGGCACGGACGCCGCGGGAGGCGCGAGTCTACAGGAGGTTGCATACGAGCGCCGGGCAGAGTAGATATCTTCTCAGGTTATGCCCAGCCCGTCGCGGCGCCTGAGCGACCCGGAGGGAGGAGCACGAGGAGGGAGGCCGGGGAGGCCTTCCTCCTCGTAAAACAATAGACCGATTCTCGGTCAATTGCCCGCCCCGGTTCGGGGCAATGAAGGGATTTGAATATGCCCTATTTAACATATGATTTAATGTATGGATATGAATAAAAACCAATCAGCATATCGCAACCTCGTTGAGAGAATCAACCGTTTCCCCCAGGGGGCCCCGCCCACGGCCCTGCTGTTTGAGATCCTCAAGGTCCTCTTCACGGAAAATGAAGCATCCCTTGTGGCGCAGCTTCCCATAAAACCCTTCACGGTTGAAAAAGCCGCTTCCGTATGGAAGACCGATATTGCAACGGCGCAGAAGCACCTGGACAGCCTGGCCGGCAAGGCCCTCATCGTTGACCTGGAGCTCAAGGGAAAGAAGGAATACGCCCTGCCGCCCCCCATGGCGGGCTTCTTCGAATTCTCCATGATGCGGACCAGGAACGACATAGACCAAAAGACGCTGGGCGAGCTCTTCTACCAGTACATCAATGTCGATGATGACTTTATCAGGGAACTCTTTGTCCGGGGCGAAACCAAGATGGTCAAGGTCTTCGTCAACGAGTCGGTGCTGCCGGAGGACACGGCGGTGCAGGTCCTCGACTATGAGCTGGCCAGTGAAACCATAAAGGCCGCATCACACCGGGGCATCAGTCTCTGCTACTGCAGGCATAAAATGCTGCATAACGACCGGGCCTGCATAGCCCCCCTCGATATCTGCATGACCTTCGGCAGGACTGCCGCCTCTCTGATCAAGAACGGCTTCTCCCGTGAGATGGACGTCAGCGAAGGCCTGGACCAGCTTGCCCGGGCATACGAATATAACCTGGTGCAGTGCGCGGAAAACGTGCGGAACGACGCAGCCTTCATCTGCAACTGCTGCGGGTGCTGCTGCGAGGCACTCATTGCCGCGCGTAAATTCGCCGTCCTCAGGCCCATCAACACAACGAACTTTCTGCCCGTCATAGACCGGTCCACATGCAGCGGCTGCGGCAAATGCGTCGACGTATGTCCGGTGGAGGCCATGGCCCTGGTATCAGCCAACGACCCGGCGAAACCGAGAGCGAAGTCAGCCCTGCTGAACGGTGAGACCTGTCTCGGGTGCGGGGTGTGCGCCAGGGCGTGCCCCTCCCGGTCGATCTCCATGGCTGCACGGGGACAGCGGGTCATCACCCCGTCAACAACGGCACACCGGAGCGTCCTCATGGCCATCGAGCGCGGGAAACTCCAGGACCTGATCTTCGACAACCGGGCCCTCTTCAGCCACCGCGCCCTGGCAGCTGTTTTCGGCGCGATACTCAAGCTTCCCCCGATGAAGCAGGTCATGGCAAGCAGGCAGATGAAATCCATATACCTGGAACGACTCCTCGATCGCTATAACGCAATCAAATAGAAATGCAATTACACCGGCGCGCACTCTTTTGTGCTGCATATGAAATGGAGATTGGTACGGAGAAGCATTGACAGGCATGAAAGCTAAAAAGAAATTCCTCCGGTGGCTCTATCGTCGGGGCCCCGTGATGCGTCCCGGCATGAAGGGCCTCGAATACATCTTCCGCCTCGGGAGGATCCCCCTGGTGCGGCGATTAAACCCGTGGATGGACGCCGCGAAAAACGAGATGAGCTATGTGCCCATCAACAAAAGCCTGGACACCGGATCAACCGTCCTCCCGCCGCAGATCATCCATGAATTCATAGATATGACCCCCTATCATGTCGTGAGCGAAACCTGCGGATGCCGCCTGGCACAGCGCTGTGAGCACTTCCCTGACACCATCGGCTGTCTCTTCATGGGCGCCAGCGCGCCGGCGCTCTCGCCGGGCACCATGAAGACCGTGTCACGGGAAGAGGCGCACCGCCACGTTGAATCCGCCATATCCACAGGCCTCACTCCCGTCATCGGCAAAATACGGGTGGATAATTTTATTTTCCTGGAACGGGACCGGGAGCGACTCCTTAGCGTCTGCTTCTGCTGCCACTGCTGCTGCATGATGGGTTATTTCCGCCACATTCCCTCCCGCCGCCTCAACGAGGTCATGCGTCCCATAGAAGGCCTTTCCATACGGGTTACCGACGCCTGCGCCGGCTGCGGCGCCTGCATCGGCTATTGCCGCTTTGGCGCCATAACTATACGCGACGGCAGGGCCGTCCACAACGAATTTTGCCGCGGTTGCGGCCGGTGTGAGCGTTACTGTCCGAATGGGGCAATTTCTATAACCCTCGACAATCCGCACTTCAAAGAAGACGTTATTAGAAGGATCAGCACCTACGTGGACGTTACATAGTTCACCCGGGGCACCACTCCTCAGACATTGATATTGATTAAACGTGCTCCTCCAGGAAGGATAACCGCAGTGACACGAATTTTTACTGGACGTGTCAGGGCCGCTATAGTAGCGTCCCGCCATACCGGAGTTCCAATGCGATCCAGGACAATCATCTTCCCGATTATCGCCTGCTGCGTTCTTTCAGCCTTCAGCCGCGCCGGCGCGGCTGACAGCTCCCCGGACCGGCGCATCGAATTCAGCCGGCTCCTTGAAACAGCGCGGTCAAAAGCGGGCACCCGAAGCATATCAGCGGCACTGATCCTGCATGACGGCACGGTCATCACTGCCGCGGCCAACAGGCACGGGGCCGGTAACCCGGTAACGCCGGATACGCGCTTCAGCATCGGGAGCTGCACCAAGACCTTCATTGCCGCGTGCGTTTTCAAATTAATTGAACTGCACAAACTCAGCCTGGACGATACTATCCAGAAACTGCTGTACGGCCCCGGCATCCTGGCCGGGTCATATAAAGATAAAATCGATCCGCGTATCAGGGTGCGGGACCTTCTCGGTCACCGGACCGGCCTGGACGACTATCTCGGTGTTTCATATTACCAGGCCATTTATGCAAAGCCGGACCGGTTGTGGGACCGCGCCATGACACTGTCCCATGTCGGGTCCCCGGTCTATGCCTACGACCATGTCAGCCCCGGGAACAACGCCTTCCGTTATTCAAACACGAACTATATTCTCCTCGGCATGATAGTTGAAGGCGTATCCGGGAAGAAGGTCTCAGATCTTCTGACCGGCATTTACCTGGCTCCTCTCGGCCTGACCAGCACCTACCTGGCTGGCGCGGAGCCGTACCGTGGACTGAAATCGATCCCGGGGGACATGGCGGTCGGGTATGAGAAGGTCCTCGGCTCCTGGATCAAATCGAGCACCTATGTCGGGAGGGACGCGGTGGCGGTTTATTCGTCTACATGGACCTGCGGCAGCATGATCTCCACCGCGCGTGACATGGCGCGGTGGGCGCGCTATTATTACAATCTCCAGCGCACCGGAGGATACTGCACAGACGCCATGCTCAGTCCGGGCCGCATATCCTCCCGATATTTTACTGAAAAAAAATTCGGATACGGCATCGAGAGGGTCAGGCACCGTGACGGATTGGAGCTGTGGGGACATACGGGGACGATAATCGGCTTCAACTGCATGGTCTTCTACATCCCGGCAAAGGACATCAGCGTGGCGGTTCTTATCAACGAACACCATCCGAACCGCTGGGCCATCATGAGTACTATCATCGAGTATATCAACACCTTCCGCTGACCCGCCGTGCTGATGCTGGCGGGGATATCATGGCGTCACGGGGCTCCCTCGATAGCGACCCGGCATGATCATGGTCTATTCCCGGCGATATCCCGGAACAGGCGCGACGATCCGCGCCTATCCAGATGAACGGCGGCAAGAAAAAGGATAAGGTCCATGTAGAGCAGCGCCAGAAGTCCGAAGACCGAGGTCAGCATGTGGTACCGGTAGATCATACTCGTCATGGTGTTGAACAACCGCTCGAGACGGTCGTCAATTTCGGAATTACCCAGGAAAGCCTTATCGCGGTACAGCTTCTCAAAGATTTCGTTGAGGGACGCCAGGGACGATTTTTCTCCCAGGTGGGCCCTGATAACACCGAAGAAGCCTGGTGAGCCTTTCAAGTCCTCGCCGAACTGCCTGTCCACGACCATGAGCATAGCGTAGGCAAGGTCCCGGCTCGGCGCGTTGACCCCCTCGTCATTGCGGATCGCCAGCAGGTGAAACCGGTGATATTCGGCGGCCCGGCCGATGATGCGGCGCCATCGGGCATTCCTTTTAGTAAAGTAACGATACGCCAGAAGCACGATACCGGCAATGGCCAGCGCCTCCGGCACCCAGGTAAAACCGGCGGAATTCAGCACGTGAAAAACTCACCCCTTTAACGAGCCGTCAAGTTCTTCAGCCACGGATTTGCCGCAGGCCCTGCATCGCTGGGCTCCCCTGAAGAGAGGTTTCCCGCACGAAGAGCAGTGGTACCTCTCGCATTCGGAACGGGCCCACTCGACGCTTCCCTTCTCGTCGCCGAGCTCGGCCACTTTTTCCCGCCAGACCGGGATCGTCCTCTTCATGACCTGCACCCCGGTAACAAATCCGAACTCGTTTATCATCCGGCATGGCCATTCTTCGCACTGATGGCAGGAATAATAATTCCTGGACCTGACGCACTGCCGTATAGTGCATATCCGGCAGAAACCATACATCTTCTCAGGCGGTTCAGGCTGCATGCAACCCTTGCATTCTGTCTGTTCGAGCTTTGTGCCGTAGAGGTTGCCCATTATTTTTTTAAACTTATCGTTGTTGTCCCGTGTCGCGATATACACCCCGCAGGTTCCGCAGTACAGGCCGCACGGGGCCATCAGGCTCTTATTGTTGAACTCCTCGTCGTCCCAGCCTTCCATAGGACTGCCCCCTCATTCAAAATTTCCCCATTATAATAATCATGTATATGTTATGTGTACCCATCCTGATATTCGGCTAAACTATTGAATTGTCAACCAGATTTATACCGCCGTATCCTGCGCAGGATGCTGTTATTCGACAGGACCTCCATTTTTTGCTTGCGTATATTTATGTTCTGCTTCTATAAAGGCATAACCGGACTTGAAGATACCGTGAAAACCTAGTCGGCCAGACGGCATTTCCCGCGGCAGGCAACGAATGGTCGCAGCCGGGTCGCGACCCGCAATAGAGACAGGAACAGGCAGGAGGTTGATGCAATGCTTTTTACGATTACCATGTACCGGCGGACATTTCTCAAAGTAAAAGCTGAATTGATGCAGGAAATCAGGTTCCGCCTTGACTTTGATTTTTCCGACAAGGAAATTAAGGATATTAAAGACGCCATACGGGCATGGCTGTCACAGAACCAGGGAAATCTGTATCGGATAGGGATTAATTACGATTACACGGTCAACGGGGCCAGCACCGAGACACAGGAATGCGTTGTTACGATCCGCGATGCCGCCCAGGACCTGGCGTTTAAATTTGAGAACGGCATCATCCTCAACCTGATCATCGCCAAATACCTCAAGCACATCGTGAAAATGGACAATGACCAGGCATACAACAACGACACGGCGAAGAAATTAATCCTGGACAAGTACAATACTAAAAACTACCTCACCCTGGTATCATCAAAATTCACTGATAATCTGACCATCATTATATTCGAGGATAAAAAAACCAGGAAGACCTATGAGTTCAAGAATGAAAAGGGGATAATACTGGTCAGGTGTTATACAATCAAATGAAGGTTATGCCGACACTGCGCTACAGACCATTAGCGATGCAATGACATTTCTCATGCAACACCCCCGCAATCACGCTTCGCGGTTCAGCATGGCCCCATGACAACAAACATACCGGCCATGTTCAGCATCTTCTCCTGTTATCTTCTTTCATGATATACCGGAACAGGCAGTGATCCGCTCCCGACGAGTGCCTGTCTTTCAGCACCAGGGTAACATCCGGATTGTAGCCGTCCAGTATCGCGTAATCGGCATATTTGCAGTAGATTTTCGCGTAATCACCAAGGCCCCACTTCCCCGCCGATTCGATAAAGGTGCAGTTCCCCACGCGCGCCTCGAGGTCACCCTCGGGAAAGCCGGGTCTGGCCTCGAAATTCTCGGGAGAGATATCGGTATAGATGAGCCAGTTTCTCAGCGAAAGCGGCTTCCCCTGGCGGCGTACTGTTTCAGCGATGCGCCTGCCCCGTTCCCTTCCGAATTCCTCTATGGCACCCTTCAGCAGTTTTTCCCCTTCTTCAGGGCCGAGACGGCTGATGACATGCTTCGCCACTGTCGCGAAAAGCTGGGCCGCGAGGCCGAACCCCGGGGTCTGGTATTTTTTTCCAATCTTCTTCCGCATGAAAAGGAGTCTGAAAAGATACGGAAAACTCAGTCCTAACTTTTTTTCACGTTCCAGGTCATTCATGGTTCTTGCCTCCTCACGGCATTCTGAAAAAAACTAATAGCAGTGCTTCCCCCGCCGAAGGCGTCGGGGCAGCACGTCATTGTTATTGATTCCGGCACCGGGGCTATTCTTTACCCGGGTCAGGTTTTTATCAAGCCGGAATTTGCTCGAAAGTATATTCGTTGACAGAATTACAATGCCGGTCATAGTGTCCCATAATTCCACATTATATGTCAACACCAGTAAGACCAAAGAATAAAATAAGCATCCCGGCCTTCATCCTCATGTTGCTGATCGCGGTACCGGCCTTTTCCAAAAACATGATGCCGGAAAAGCTGGAGCATGAACTGATCGCCAAAATCCGGGCAAAAACCGAGCCTGTATACAAAAAATATATCGGCGTTGAATGCACCCGCGAAATCGTATCCAGGCAATACAATTCCGTCGACAACACATACCGGGGCGGCTATATTGTCCAGCTCCGGCGCCAGGAATATTTTAACCAAAAAGCCACGTACAAGGTGTTGAAATATTTCAGGGACGGGAAAGAAGAGCCGGCATGGAAATACAACTATCCGACGCGAAGCCCCGCGTACCAGCCCTTTGATCCGGACACGGACAGGAATTACACCACGCGGCTCTGCGGAAAAAAAACGATTAATGGCATCCCCTGCTGGGAGTTTGAAGTGATCCCGAAGAAGGACACCCAGCGGCACCTTAAAGGCAAGGTGTATTTCTCGATACAGGGCCTTGACCTCGTCTATCTCGAAGGGACCGTTGCCCATTACCCCATCGGGCTGCAGAGCCTCACCATGGCCATATACTTCAAAAAGCTGGATGACGCCTATGTCGCGAGCAGTGGTTCATACACCTTCGTCGTGCACATCCCGCTCTTTTACCCGCACCACAGGTTCGAGCAGTCCTTCACCTCCACGGACGACAGGCTGATACCTGCCGGGTCATGATCGCCGGGCACCAGGAACGGATCCTGGTTATTCGCCGCCCTTTTGAAGCTTGACGGACACGTCCTTATTTTCATTTTTTTGCGGAGAGCCGAAGAGTTTCAACGTGAAGCCTATGGCAACACTCAGCCTCTTCTCGTCAAAGGTTTTGGAAAGGGCATGAATGGTTGCCCCGCTTACATTGGTATACTCGTAGCTATAGACCCGTTCTTTCATGTATATCATGTACATGCCGCCCAGGTTAATATCAAGCCAGTCAAAAACGCCGAAGGCGAATCCTCCCCCGATGCTGTGACTCCTGAGGAGGGGATCAACCTCGTTTCGCGCCTCGGGCTTGACCCCGAAATCGTTGAACACGTACCCGGCACTCACCGTCGCTCTCGGCAGGAACGTCCATTCCAGGCATCCGCCGACACGGTATCCCACGTCATAGAAATTATCCTCCCTGCCGTCAAGGTCGCGCAGATTACGCAGCGAAAGTTCCCCTGACAACTCGGCCCTGAGACCCTTCCATATCTTGACTGAAACTCCCAGTGAAAGAGTCTGCGGATACGTGACCTTGAGTTCGGGCTTTACCTCATCGTTGAATCGCGAAACGGCGCCGGGCGTCATTTTGCTGATATCGAAGCCGCTCGGGTCATAGAGCTCTTCGTACATGAGAGGCTCCATGCCGTCCAGGAATATATTGAGATTCCCCGACGAGGCGACGACCCCGGGTACGAAAAACTTGTTTGTCTTTTTTTTCAGTATCATGGGCGGATAGTATTCGTATTTAAATCCGATATCGAGGATTTTCACCGGCTGGAAGTGGAGTCCGAGGATGATACCCGCCCCGCTTCCATTGACGTCCACGTCGATCATCCACGGGAGAGTGCTGCTGACATTCGGACCGCCGGCGGCCTGGGTGGCGACATTGACGTATGATACCGTGATATTCTGATTCCCCATTGCGTAAATATAGCGGATCCCCAGGGCCGCCGACATCCAGTCGACAAACCGGTACACGCCGCCGACAGTGCCGGCTATGTAATATTCGGTCCGCACCGCCTTTGCGTCGCGCCATATGCCCAGTATGTTGTTCAACACCCCCCCGGTCGAGGCGTAGGACGTCTCGAAGGGGGCCATGATGCCCCAGTCAATAACCGCGAGACCCTGGGGGAACGTCATTCCAGGCGCCGCCTGCGTCACGGCGACATCCAGGTACACCGCCCAGGTATCGCCTTTCCAGATGAGATCAAAACCGGGCAGCACCGGCGCCAGTGTTTCCGCCGTGTACTCGGCCGGCATGCCGTTTGCCGGGTTCAGGAAATTCGAGGTCGGTATCATCGGGTTGTTCTCGAACTTAATGCCGTAGTAGTCCATGGTATGGATCCGCTTGACGTAAAATGTCTGCGTGCTGAACTGGACCGTCAACCCCTTATGTTCAAGGTAGGCCAGACCCGCCGGGTTATAAAAAGCGGCATCGGCGCTCGTTGACGCGTTCCGGTTGAGAGTACGCACATAGTCTGCGCTGTGGTTGGGCAGTATGCCGTCCTCCTGGTTCAGGCGGGAGGCGATGGACGGGATGGATATCGTCACCAGCAGAGACAGTACTATTGCATGGATTGATATGATACGATTCATGATTCCTCCAGTTTTCCGTGGTACCTTCCGTGTCAGGCCCTGCCGGAAACGGGAGGGCCCTCATGAAACAATCCGCCTCCCCGCTCACGGCTGAACCGCGGGAAAAAACATTCCATCACTTGTTAATTCTCAATTGATAAACCTTTTCGTTTGCCGTGTCCCCGTCTTCAGGCAGGACATGAATGTGTACGTCAAGGGGGTACATGCTCGTGCTGAATACAGCCTTATCGAAGGTGTAGACCCAGTAACTTCCGTCCACCGTAAACGATCCGCTGTTAAGCGGAGAGGCCCCCGTATGGGAATCCTGGTTGCCGGTAAATACTTTCGCCGTCATGGCCGAAACGGAATCATCAAGGGGAGATATCAGGATTCTGTATCGGGAACGCCACCAGGCGCTGTCATCAGTAACAGCGAACATGTAGTTCGATTCCAGCATGGTCGCGGTGGCACCGACATCCACCAGGTACCACGCGCCTGAATAAGCCTTCAGCTGGAGGTAATCAAGCCGAGCCTCATGGGAAGGTTCGCCCTCCTTGGTGACCGTGATAGTATATGTCCTCATCGTGCTCTTGTCCTGAGACGTCACCGCTACGGTAATCGTACCGGAGCCCCCTGGTGAAGGCAGGGTGGTAATGGGTACGGCATTGCCCGACAGCGCAGTCCAGCCGTCAACCAGCGCCGTCATGCCCGACCCTTCAGGCAGCGTCAGGGTGATGCTGATTGACGTGACCGCGTAGGATATGCCGACCGTGTAACCGTGGACCTCCGGATCGAATGCCGGGGACATGTTCGACATCACCCCTCCCGGCGAACCCGGCGTCAGGGTAATTGCCATGGTGGACGGACTGGCGCTGGTCCCTTCGTAATACACCCGCAGCGTATAGGCCATAGTCGAAGATCCGTCCTCAGAGGTCACGTTCACCGTGATAACGTTGACGTCCCTGGCTCCGTCAAGGGCGACCATGACACTGTAATCAGAATCCGGTACGGGCACCGGCGCACTCTCGTTGATCCCCGCCATTACGGCCGCACCCTCGGGTCCTATCGCCCTGACAGTAAGTGAGGATGTTTTCGACTTGTTGACGATGACAGTGTATTCTGTCGTATCAAAGACAAAGGCGGGGGAAATAGCAAAATTAACGATTTCCAGGCTCAACAGGGAAGCGCTGCTCCCGGCCACAGGCGTAATCGAGGAATAAGGGAGCGTAACCTTCCCCCCTCCTGCATTACATCGCAACCGGCCATAAAGACCAATGTTATCATCACCAGGAGAACTGTTCGAATGGATTTCTTCATATTCTGTTCCTTCCTTTACGTGATATGAAATACGGCAATGATCCTGTGGATCGCCCCGTGTCATCAGGGATGCCAGAAGCTTTCCGCTGTCCAGGGGACCGCCGGGTCCCAGTAATCGGCGCCAAGGTTCATCAGCGCCGGGGCGGTGTCATAATAGAGCACCACGCCCGACTGGTCCATGTAATCCACCGTCGTGTACGAATCAGCGTCGCGCGATACGGCGTTCTTGCTCACGATCCTGTAATGTACGTGAAAAATCGCGATGATATCACCTTCCGGTGTCTGCATGGTGATGTCGCCCGTCTGCGGCACCGTGCCCGTGCCAGAGGTATTGACAACAACCGACATGACGCCGTTGAGCATGAAGCCTCCAGTATCGCCGACGAAGGGCATGTCCCAGTCCCCGTTATTGTAATTGGTGTAGGTCATCTGGTTCCGGGCGGTGCTGAGCGTCGTCACCCAGGTTATTTTCCACTCCATGACGCCGCTCATGCTGCCGTTGAATTCCTTCGTCCAGTTCGGCATCCCCGCCGCGCCCCACGACTCCTTGTTGGCGCGCGCCACCGGCCCGTAAATGCCGTAGAACATTTCATATATATTGAGAAGCCGCACGCGCAGCGTATAGTCGAGAGACGTGATGCCATCCCTGGCGACGACATGGACCGGTATTGTTTTAACAGCGCCTTCCGTCAGCGTCACTTCCACCGTCAGCTTCCCATCAACGATGGCGCCGGAGGTCCCGTCTATGGTCAGAGCCGTTATGTCGGGGGACACCGACTTTACCGTGACATTGATCTTGCTGAAACCGAAAACGACACACGAGTAGCCGGTTACGTCCCTGTTAAAGGCATTTTTATTGTCCGGGAAAAAATTGCCGTCGGCGTCCTGAAAAATCTGCCGTGCCGATTCATTTGCTCCCATGGTCACCTTGATAAACTGCAGGCCGGCTTCATTGTCGGAAATAACGGGCTTGCTGCCACGGCTGATGAGAATGGCATACGAAGTGGATGCTCCGCTGCTCGCGGTTACCTTAATAGTTATTGTCTGGGTTGCCGTGGTGTTTCCCTTGGCGATGCCCACAATGACCAGCTTCTCGCTGCCGGAGTTTACTTTTACGCTGTCCACGTTGATAGTGGAGCTCTTGCTTACCGATGTCGGTTTCACGATAACGTAATCATCATCCCACGCAACCCTGAGTTTGTATGATGTCACACCCGGATCAAAGACCGGGGAAAGGGCATAGAGCTCATTTTCTTCAGAATAGACTTCGGCGTTCAGGAGCCTGGACTCATCGAGTTCCAGCGAGCGGGTTACGGCAATCGTATAGGTCTTTGTCGTGATAGTGTCCGGTGCGGTGACCGTAATTTCGATGTTCCGGTTGTCCTCGGTTAATGAAATGGTCCGTGAACTGCAGTCCCTGAAGTCAATGTTCACGACCGACCTTTTATCGTCCGCCACCGCGGTAACAGTAACCAAGGTCGTCAGTGATGAGATTGAAGCATTGTACATGGTGACACCGGGACTAAAGGCGGGTGTCAGAGCAAGCGAAGCAGCCGTGCCTGTTGTGCCTTCATAGGAGGTAATAGTCAGCAACTTGAGATTTGTATTTGATATTTCACTGCTATAGGTCGTATCGGTCAGGAACATCAGTCCGGTTTCATTGACCTGGCAATTCATGGTTGCTGCTGAAAAAATCAGCATAAGACACAAACCCAATACAATATTCTTGGTTTTCATCGTATCCCCCCTAACCATATATATACCGTCCGGACGGTTTATATAAATCCTATTATCACACTATTAATTTTTGATTATAATAAGCATTATTTGAATTAAATGTCTCATCAAAATGAATTTGAATTAAAAATGGTTATTTCAAAAACAGATGGTCAAATTTTGAATAGAAATCGATTAAAAACATGATAGCCAGCGGAAACACTAGAATATTCACCGGGTAGTATTCAGGACGTTTTTGATTTCGGCTTGAATTTGAATTATTTCAGGATAATATTAAAATTACTTGAAAAACTATTTTCCCGATGCCCTGCTGTATGCACGTCTCTGAAATCCAAGCATAACCATCCATGGAAATACTCAGACCAGTGAATTTAATATTTGCGGGGACCGGACCTGTTGAAAATGGCCCGGGATAGGAATTACAGGAGAGTTTTGATGAAATCAATCCGGATTCTTGTGCTGACAGCCGCCGGCATCCTCATGCTGGCCCTGCCGGCAAAATCAGCCCCGATCCAGCTTGATGAATCTCTGAATAAAATACCGATCGGATTATATGTAGATTTCCTCAGGGATGACCGGGGCGACCTTTCTCTCTCCGATGTATCAGGGCCCGGCAGCGCCGGCAAATGGTTTCCCTCCACTGAAGCGTATCCCGTATTCGGCTTCACCGGAACCGTATACTGGGCCCGCTTTACGGTGATCAATACAACCGGCAACAACCTGCCCTTTTATCTGGAGCAGGCATACCCGCTGATCTACGACCTGCAGCTCCATGAGCCGAAAGGCAGCAACACCTATCAGACGATACAGACCGGGACCCGCTTCAATTTTTCCAGGCGCCCCTTCAATCACCGTACCTTCGTGTTCCCCCTCTCCATAGAAGCACATGCGGCAAAGACATTCTACCTGCGGCAGAAGACGCCCAGCTCCATGTACTTTCCGCTGACGATATGGTCGCCGGCCCGTTTCACCGAATCATCGCTCTTTGAGGAGCGGCTCCTCATGTTCTATTACGGGATGATGATCATCATGGCGTTCAATTATTTATTCATCTACTTCCTGATACGCCACCTCAGCTATCTCAATTTCTCCCTTTTCATACTTTCGATACTTCTCTTTATCATGTCCCAGATCGGGGTCACCTTCCAGCACCTCATGCCGGACAGCCCGAAGCTCGCCGAAATCTGTCCGCCGCTGTTCCTGTGCCTTGCCAATATAACCAGCAACCGATTCATACTGGTCTTCCTCCAGCTGAAAAAAAAGGCGCCTGTTTTTAAAAAGATACTCGATGTGCTGGCCGTTATATTCATCGTCGCCATTCTTTCGATAATCACCATCCCGCTCTTCGGATCATATAACATCATCATGCCTGCAACTGCATTCCTGACCATTGTAACAATCATAACTGCATTTATCGTGGGCGCCTGCCTGGTGGCGCAGAAACAGCGGAATGCCTATATTTACGCGCTGATAAGCCTGGTGTTCCTGGCGGGATCGGTTCTGTACATTCTCAGGAGCTTTGGACTTATCGCAGGAAGCTTCCTCACGACATGGTCTATCGTCATAGGCTCGGCTACCTTCCTCATAATCCTTTCCATAGCCATGGTAGACCGCATGAACCTCATGCGGAAAGGACTCAAGATGGTCTCGAAAAAACTTGAGGACGAGATCAAGGAACGGAGCATAGAGCTCCTCATGAGCGAAATAGTCTCAAAGATTACCGAGGATAAAAGCGGGAAGGCCCCGTCCGGCAACGGTGCCGCCGCATACACACCGTCGATCCGCACCATCCTTGATACCCAGCGTGACCTGGTCATAACCAAGCTGAGCCAGGACATCAGCATCATTTCCAATATCGAAGAACTCAGGGAAAAAACCATCCAGAAAGCCAAGGAACTCACCCAGGCCCGGAAGGTGTATTTCTTCACCATCGACGAGCATAATTCCATGGAGCTCCGGTCCTGCATCGATGATATCGAGGGAAACCGCGACGGCTATTCGGCGGCGATTGTAAATGAAGTTGTATCGAAGCGCTCCCCCGTCATCGCGCCCCTCCGCGACACCGCTCCCGGGGTTTCTGCCGGCGACGCGGCAGCATCGCCATCCGTGATGTGCATACCCATCAAATCTGCCGAACGCATTATCGGCATCTGCTACTTCGAAAAAGCGCCGTCGGATTTCGGTTTTACTGAAAAGGATTCCTCCCTGATGACGGCTTTCGCCGATAACATCGTCGGGGTCTTTGACAATGCCTTGCTGTACCGGCGAAAGATGGTCCGCGATGACGCCGCGAAGTCCCATGCCATCACGTCCAGCACAGAGGAGAAGATAAAAAAAGCCATCGATTACATTGATGCCAATTACACCAGCGACATATCCCGGGAAGGCCTGGCCGCCTCCCTGGACATCAGCCCCAACCACCTGGGGAAATTCTTCAAGATCCATACGGGAAAAAAGATAAATGAATATATCAATGAACTGCGGATACATGATGCGGCGAAAAAACTCCGCGAGCAGAAGCAGGAAACAATCATCAATATAGCCTTCAGCGTCGGTTTTGAAAGCCTGAGCACATTCAACCGGACCTTTCTCAAGATCATGGGCATAACCCCGTCGGAATTCAAAGACCGGGGATAGATGAAAAAAAACACTTCCCGGTGACAGTTTTTCCATTTGACGGTGTTTAAATCAATAATGAAATGACACTATATTAATAACAGACATTTCACGCAGCAGTGAGCATTATAAGAACATATGACTGAAGGGGGTCGCCATGAAAAAACTAATCATCTCAGTACTGGCTCTTTTCGCCGCGCAGGCACTATACGCGGATGAAATCATCTTAAAGGATGGCTCTATCCTTAAAGGTACAATCATACAGGTAACAGATACCGCCGTGGAATATGATCCGGATGGTCCGCCGGCCTTTGACACCGTAAGCAGGGACAGTGTAATAAAGATTATCTATCCCGACGGCAGGGAGCAGGCTTTTCTGCTGGATACCATTGTCCTGACCAGCGGTGAAGCCATCAAATGCTCCATCATCAGGGTCACGAAGGAAAGCGTCATCTACAGGCAGGGCGGGACCGGGGAGGAAAAATCAATAAGCCGGGACCAGGTGGCCCGTCTCGACTTCAGTGACGGTAAAAGCGTCGACATATGGAAGAAAGAGACGCCCGGCGCACCGGAAGAACCGGCGAAGAAGCCCGTGGGCGGATATCATTCCTCCATATTCAGGCTGTCAATCTTCGGCGGCGGCGGAATCATGGAAGACGGGACCATAATGAAAGAACAGCACGTATTCAAGGCCTACAAACCGGACCTTATAATGGCCAACATGAACGCGCATGACTATTACCAGTATACCGGCTTCGGAACAGTCGGCGTTGAAATGGACCTGATGCCCCCGGCCATCAGGTTCCCCCAGAAACGCGGCTTTGATTTCACCGGCATCAAGTTCGGCATACGGGGACGTTACGGATATGAGTCCGCAACGAGCGTCATTACGCCTGAATACGGTAATGGATACTATGACTATTATGGTGATGCCTTCAGCGGCAGGCTCATGGAATACCATTACTGGGCTGTCGGTCCGGTGATCAATTTCATCTTCAGCCCGCGGAGCAATGTTACCAACTTCATGATCAGCGTGTACGGGATGGGCGGCCAGGTCTTCAGCGGCCACCTGTCGCCGATGACGTCCCTGCGGGATTCGGAACTGCTGATGGCGCGACTTGCCGGCGCTTGGAACCCGATGGGCACACCTGTCTACATGAGCTGGGCCAATCCGTATACGCCGAGCCAGCTGAACAATACGGCATTCAGCGGATACACCATCAGGTGCGGCATCGGTCCGGAGTTCAGCCTAAACAAGTACTTTCCCCTCGTCATCGGGCTCCACTTCACGTACGCCTACACGAGCCTGACCTATGACAGGGCGCCTCTCATCTACATGGACGGCAACAGGAAGGCGGCCCACCATGAATTCGGCGGCGAGGTTTCCGTGGGCGTGCACATATAACAAAACATGGACGGCGCGCCCTGCCCTTCCCCGGGGACGCGCGGCTCTGACGGGGCTGTTGATGAGAATAGACATCGAGGACTATTACAGGCGGTACGGACCGATGGTGCTGAGGAGGTGCCGTTATCTTCTCGGCGACGAGGACCGGGCCCTGGACGCCATGCAGGAGGTATTTGTGAACCTGATTAAAAACAGCGGCACGCTGACCGGCGCGTATCCTTCCAGCCTCCTCTACCGGATGGCGACAAACATATGCCTCAACATGATCAGGGACGAAAAACGGAGGCCCGTGGTGCACGACATCGACGCCCTTGCCGCCATCGCCCGGTATGACGATACTGAGGACCGGACGGCCGCCGGCGAGCTCCTGGACCGGATATTCGAGCGGGATGCGGCATCATCGCGGGAAATAGCAGTGATGCATTATGTTGACGGGATGACCCTGGAGGAAGTCGCGCGCGAGGCAGGGCTCTCCGTTTCCGGAGTGCGAAAGAGACTGAGGAAGCTGCAAACAGCCGCCCGGAGCCTGGTTTCCGAGGAGATGCTGCCATGAACGCAAAAAGAATCCCGGACATCACCCTCGAACGGTATCTCTTAAAAGAACTGCCGGATGACCGCATGGACCGGATCGGGGACCTGATCAAAAGCGATGCGTCGCTGCGGAAGCGTGTTGAAGCGATCAATGCATCAACCCGGAGCATCCTCAGGCGATATACCCCGGAGACAATGGCCCGGCACATACTCGAACGGACGTCGCTGCCGGCGCGTCCTGCCGGCAAACAGTTATCCGGACGCTACCCGCTGAAACTGCTTCTGGTGCCGACACTGGCTGCGGCTGCCGTCGCGGCCTTTGCCATACTTATTCCCATGGTCAGGATCGGATATGATATCGTCGACGATCCCTTCAGGCAGGATGTCACGCGCATCAAAGGAGCCCCTGCCAGGATAGTCGTGTACCGAAAAAAGAACAACAGCGCCGAACTGCTTGGCAACAACAGCCCGGTGCGCGAAAAGGATCTCCTCCAGATCGCCTATTATTCGGCGGAAGATACCCATGGCATCATCCTCTCAATTGACGGCCGCGGGACCGTGACCCTCCACTACCCCGCGCCGCCTTCGACAAGCACCAGAATCGAAAGGAACAGAGAAATGCTGCTTCCCAGATCCTATGAACTGGACGACGCCCCCGGTTTCGAACGCTTCATTTTCATCACGTCCGGGAAACCCCTCGAAGTGGGTGCTGTTTACCGGGCAGCGGAAAAACTGGCGAAAAAGCCGGGCGGCGCTCGAAATGGCAGATTAACAATAGACACGCCGTGCCGTCAGACGTCACTTGAACTGATCAAGGAATAGCAGTCATGCGTATCATCCAAGGCATATCGGCACTGATTATCACCGTCATGGCCCTCACTGCCGGAACGGGCAACGCGGCGCGCCAGGACGTGCTGAAGCGCTACGCCATTATCGTGGGTTCGAACAACGGAGGCCCCGACCGGGTCAGGCTTCGCTACGCCGTCTCAGACGCAAAGGCGGTCATGGAAGTGCTCCGGAAGCTCGGCGGCGTCGAATCAAACAGCGGCGTTCTCCTTGTCGAGCCGCGGAAGGAGCGGCTCCTTGACTCGATCGCGGACATGCGCGGCCGGGTCATCGCCGCGAAAAAAAACTATGGCCGGGTTGAACTGATTTTCTATTACTCGGGCCATTCCGACGAAGAGGGCATCATCCCGGGTGGCGAAAAGATTTATTACCGTGACATCAAGCAGGCGGTCATCAACATCCCCGCCGACGTGCGCATCGCGATCCTCGACTCCTGCTCATCCGGAGCCTTCACCAGCATCAAGGGCGGCAGAATGAAGTCCCCCTTTCTTGTGGACCGCTCCCACTCGATGAAGGGCTTCGCCTTCATGACGTCAAGCTCCTCCGACGAGGCCTCGCAGGAATCCGACCGCATCAGGGGGTCATTCTTCACGCACTCCCTTCTCACCGGACTCCGCGGCGCCGCGGACCAGGTAGGGGACGGCAGGATCACGCTGAACGAGGCCTACCAGTACGCGTACGCCGAGACACTGGCGCGCACCGAAAAGACCCTGCGCGGCCCCCAGCACCCCAACTATCACATCATGATGTCCGGCTCCGGCGACGTGGTCCTCACAGAGATACGAAGGAGTTCCTGCACCCTGATCATATCAAAGCCGATAACCGGCAGGGTATTCCTGCGCGACAGCAGGAAGGCCCTGGTGGCGGAGCTCAATAAAAACGCAGGCCGCGCCGTGACCCTCGGCCTGGAAAACGGAGATTACACGGTCGTGAACGAGAGGGACGGCAAGCTCTATGAGGCCAGGGTTACCCTGGCCGCCGGTAGCAGCCAGGTCCTGAACTACAGCGGTTTTGCCGTGGTCGACCGGGAATCGACGCGGTCCCGCGGCGACGCTGCCGCCGGCGAGAATGAAAACGCATCCGCGGACGATAAAAAAAGCGAGGGCTCCGATGTCGAAGTCTACCAGGGCGGCTTCATAGACTCGTACGTCAGGATCTCCTTCTACGTGGGCGGCGGCATCTGGCAGAGAGGCGTCAACACCAAGGAAAATCATACTGTCGATATCTACGAGCCGGACCTCGCCGCCGCATACATGAAACCGATGGATTACTCACTGGCTACCATATTCATGAATATAGGCCCGGAGCTGGACATCATGGTGCCGTCGATAAAATTCACGATGAAAAGAAGGTTCGACCTGGCAGGCATCAAGTTCGGGATCAGGGCGCGGTACGGCTATGAAGTGTCGGAAAACATGCTGTACAGCGGCAATAACGCAAGCGGCAACACATCAGGAGACCTCTTCACGGGGAGGCAGGCGACGTACCATTACTGGAGCATCGGCCCCACGATGAACCTGATCTTCAGCCCGCGGAGCAACATCTTCAACCTTATACTGAACTTCTACATCACGGGAGGGCAAATATTCGACGGCAAGCTCACCGGCGGCTCGGCTCTTCGGGACGCTCCCAATCTGTGGCTCAGGCTCGAGGGTTTGTACGGAACGCCTTACCTGAATATGAGCCCGACACTTATCGCCCTTCAATCGGGCACGTTTAACAATACCAGCGTGCGCGGCTATACCATCCGGGGCGGATTCGGCCCCGAGATCTGCCTTAACAAATGGTTCCCTGTTATACTGGGGCTCAGATTCACCTGCGCCTACACCAGTCTTACCTTTTCCAAACCCCTGCCGGTATACTTCGATGTTGAAACGAAGGCCGCACACTACGAGATAGGCGCCGAAATCTCGCTGGGCGTTCATTTCTAAATTGGTTAAATACACAATAACGCATTATTTATTTTACAACCGTACAATAATTGTTGACATAATCAATGAATCGAATATATTGAACGCACGTTATCTCGTCATGGATATGGAGGTATCTCATGAAAAGATGCAAACGTCTTGAGCTCTTCATCCTTCCCTTCTTGGTTCTTTTTCCAATTATCCTGTTACCGTCCTGCGAAACAAACGATTCATCACAATCACCACTGATCTCTTCCAGATCTTCCAATAACAGTTCGGGAGATATCAGCGGCAGCGTTGATACCGGCGGTCAGACCGATTCACCCGACCTGGTGCGGAACACGAAGAACGGCTCCGTCAGGGGAACATCGGACGTGGAAAACACCTGGGCGTGGCTCGGCATTCCCTATGCCAAACCGCCGGTAGGCGAACTTCGCTGGAGGGCGCCGCAGAGCCCCGAGTCCTGGAGCGGCATCAGGGACGCAGGCAGTTTCTGCAGCATGTGCGCCCAGTACGGCAATTTCATATCTGAAACCGGGAGAGAGAGCCTTGCCGGCCTCTGGGGTAAGGGGGTCCTGGTGGGGAGCGAGGACTGCCTCTACCTGAACGTGTGGCGTCCCAGGACAGGGGAAAAACTGCCGGTCTTCGTGTTCATCCATGGCGGCGCCAACGTGATTGGCAGGTCTGACCTTACCATCTACAACGGATCCCGCCTCGCGTCGAGACAGAACCTGGTGGTGGTGACCATCAACTACCGCCTGGGCACCCTGGGTTGGTTCGCGCAGAAGGCCCTTGCCACCGGCGATCCGAGGGATGATTCGGGCAACTACGGCACCCTGGACATCATAAAGGCCCTGCAGTGGATCAGGGACAACATCGAGACCTTCGGCGGCGATCCCGGCAACGTCACCATCAGCGGCCAGTCGGCCGGGGGAATGAATGTCGCGTCGATGCTCGCGTCTCCCCTGTCGAACGGGCTGTTCCATCGGGCCATCATCATAAGCGGCCCGCCCCAGTCGGTGCCGATGAGCCTTGCCCGGACGCGGGCCGACTCAATCCTCCACCGCCTCATGAAAAGGGACGGCCTGGCGGACACGGCCGGCGAAGCAAAATCCCTTGCGGAAGCCAGGGGCAACGCCTGGGTCGCCACATACCTGAGATCGAAGACGCCGGAGGAGCTCTTTCCGCCCGACCTTGGAGGCCCCCTCGGCATCATCATGGACGGGGGACTTCTCGCGGTCATACAGATGGGGCTCTACGAGGACGGATACGTGCTGCCGAAGAACATCATGACGAGCTTCTCGTCGGGGCAGTACAAGAAGGTACCCATCATACTGGGATGCACGACCGAAGAGATGAAGCTCTTCATTCCCTTCTTCATCGTCCAGCCCGGGGTGCTTTTCGACGTGATGAACCGGTTCAACCCCGACAACCCGAATGTGGAGCTCAAGGATCTCCTTGATCCGATCCTGTGGCCACTCCTCTTCGTGTACGATCCAGTCGCGAAGCTGGGCCAGCTCGTGTTCCAGGGGTACGGCGTTGACTACACCGCACGGCAGTTCGCCACCTACCAGAAGAACGTGTGGGCCTACAAGTTCGCCTGGGACGAGGAGCCGGAGCCCTTTGACTTTTTCATCGGCGCGGGCCACGCGCTGGACCTCCCCTTTATTTTCGGCACCTTCATCCAGGACAAGTCGAGCCTGACCAGCTTTGCCTGGAGCGAGGCGAACCGGACAGGCAGGGAAAAGCTCTCTGCAGCCATGATGTCGTATTACGCGCAGTTTGCCAGGACCGGGAACCCCAACAATCCCGCCGCCGGCTTTCCGGAATGGACTCCCTGGAGCAACGTGAAGGGACAGCCGAAGCGCCTCATCTTTGATTCGGTCGACCCCCGGATGTCCGCGGCCTACACCGAGCCGTCGGAAGTGGTCAACATCCAGGAGATGATAACCGAGGTGCTGGATCTAATAAGCGGCACGTAACGGCAATTCCCCGGGCGGCCCCTTTATATACCGGAGGGATCCCCGGGGACCGCTGCCGCTGCGCCGGTGCCGGTCATCACGTAATCGTCAGCTATGTCCATGACAATGATGGTGAGATCGTCGTCGAAGCGCTGTCCCTGCTGGCTCCATTCCGACAGGCGCTTGAGTATGAAATCAGAAAATTCGCGCGGAGAGAGGTCCTGTTTCTCGCGGACGAGCTGGAGGAACCGGTCATACCCGAAGAGCTCTCCGTCCCTGTTCCTTGACTCGATGATGCCGTCCGTGAAGAGTATGATCCGGTCGCCCGGCTTGAGACCGAATTCCTCCTCGGAGAGCTTCAGCTCCTGCTGCAGGCCGATGGCCCATCCCCGGGGCATGAACTCGTTGATTTTCTGATCTGATTTCCGGAAAATGAGGATGGGGAAATGGCCCGCGTTGGATCCGCGGAGCGTGCCGGTCTTCAGGTCCAGGTATGCGTAGATCGCGGTGATCATCTGCTTCCCGTATCTACCGCGAAGGATATGGTTTATCTCCTTCAAAACGTCCATCGGCTCGTGGGCGATCGACTTCTGGAGTGAAAAGGCGACCTTCATCATTGCGGCGATGATGGCCGAGGGCACGCCGTGCCCCGAAACATCGGCGATGAGGACGCCGATGCGGTCGTTATCAATGACATGGAAATCGTAAAAGTCACCCCCGACCTCAGCCATGGGATGGTAGTGGGCGTGGATGCTGATATTCTTCATCTCCGGCATGACCTCGGGAAGGATCGACTGCAGAATCCGGTTCGCTATTTCCAGCTCCTTCTGGAGGGCGATGAGGGAATTGTTCTTGTCGATGGCCTCCTTGAGGGAGATGAGGGTGTTGACCCGGGCGATCATCTCCCGTTTATCAAAGGGCTTGGCCAGATAGTCATTGGCTCCCGCCTCGAACCCGGCGATGATATCGTTGACCTGGTTCTTGGCCGTGAGCATCAGGATCGGCAGCCGGTGGAGGCTGTAGGTTTCCCTCAGCTTCCGGCACACCTCGAGGCCCGACATGCGCGGCATCATGATGTCGAGGATCAGCAGGTCCGGCACGTGCTCTTCGACGATGCGTATCGCGTCTTCGCCGTTGGTGGCGATCATAACGGAATACCGCTCCAGGGAAAGCTGGTTCGTAAGGACCTGGAGGTTTATCGGCTCATCGTCTACGACGAGGATCATGGTCCCGCTGCTGGGCGGTAGCACCGGCATGGGTACGTCCATCGACATCATTGCTTCAGCGCCGGCCTCGGCTGCATTAGTTTCCTCGGTGATGGTGGACTGGTTCTGTGCAACCGGCAGGGTGAAGATGAAGCGTGAGCCCTTCCCCTGGACCGATTCAACCCTGATGTCACCGCCATGGAGCTCGATGAGCTTTTTCGTTATGGAAAGGCCAAGGCCGGTGCCTCCGTATTCCCTCGATATGGACGCGTCTACCTGTTCGAAGGACCTGAATATCTCTTTCATCTTCTTGGAGGGGATCCCGATGCCGGTGTCCTCCACGGTGACCTCGACCATTGACGGCGACTGTTCCCGTCCGAGGGATCGCGCGGTGATCCTCACGTAGCCCCTGTCGGTGAACTTGACGGCATTCCCCACCAGGTTTATGAATATCTGCTGGAGCCTGTTCTCGTCGGCGTTCACCAGGGGCAGCGTAACCGGCACCTCGTTGAACAGCTGTATCCGTTTACCGTGGAGAAGCATGTTGGCCATGATGTAGACCAGGTCCACCAGCTGGTGCAGGTCCACCGGCCGCTGGTGCAGTTCTATGGTGTTGTTTTTCATCTTCGAAAAATCAAGTATGTCATTGATGAGGCTGGAGAGACGCTTGCCGCTTGAAATGATCATGGAGAGATTGTACTTCATCTCGATCGACACGGGGCCCGCGGCGCCGTCGATGAGGGACTCAGCCATGCCGATGATCCCCACGAGGGGCGTCTTCAGTTCGTGGGAGGTGTTGGCGAGGAACTCGTCCTTGAGCCGGTCTACCTTGTTCAGGTTTTCGATGGCAAGCTGCTGGGAGTGTATCGCCTCCTGCTGGGCGATGTCTTTTTCCTGCCTCATGAAGTTGATCTTGTCTCCGAGACCTAGGGCCAGGAGGGTGAACTGTATCACCGACCCGATCTGGATGGCATAAGTAGTGAAGGGATTTGTCGGCAGAACCGCCACAACCTTGAGGGCATATATCATGCCGCCGGTTAGTATTATCATCCACGAGCCGATAAAATAACGGGCCGGCCGCGATTTTCTGAAAGCCCCCAGTGTCCCGATGCTGAAAACGGAAATAAGGGTGATAAGGGCAAGGCCCACCTGCACCTGCACGACGATTGAATATTTAACGAAGAGCTGCAGGAGCATGGAAATGCCGATGACCGAAGCAAGGATCACGAAATACCGGTTGAAGGCGGGGTACAATTTTTTCGCGTCCAGAAAGGATCGTGTAAACAGGACCAGGGTAAGCAGCGTGATCGCTATCGAAAAGGGGATAACGTGGTTGAATTTTTCCAGCGATGAAGGCCAGAAATACTCCTGGAGTGTGCCGTTCTGGGTGAGCTGGAAAAAGCCGAAGCCGAGCACAAACAGAATATAATACAGATACGAAAAATCCCTGATGGACGCGAATATAAAGATGTTAAAAATACAGAGAAATATGATGATTCCGAAATAAATGCCCAGGAGATACTGTTCATTGTGGTCCCGACCGTAAAAGGCCCTGGACGACCAGAGCTTCAGGGGTACCTCCATACGGTCCTGGTTCACCAGGCGGAGGTAGTAGGTCCTGGAATCTTCGGGGGACAGCTTGAGATTGAACAGGAAGAACCGCTGGGCGATATCCCGCGTCGAAAACGGCAGCGCGAATCCGGTTTCCTTCAACAACAGAGACCTGCCGCCCTGCTTCACTTCATAGAGGCTTATCCTGTCCATGAGGGGATAGGCGAATTCCAGTATCCAATCAGGCTGTTTCAGGGCTCCGGTCTTTATAGTGAATCGCACCCAGTAAACCGAATCGGTGAAGGCGAAATTGGGGATACTCTCCCTGCTGGGAACAAACAGTTTATCGTACGTGCCGCCGGCTACATCATCGATGGAAAGGGTCCCGCCCTTGTCTTCCAGATAATCAAGATGGAGGCCGAGGGGATAGCTGTCCGTTTCATCGGATACCGCCACCGCCCCTGCCGCATAAAGATCGGCGCCGAAGAATATAATGCAGAGAGAAAAAATAATGGCGGCACTATTGCGTATAAAAGACATAGCATGTATTATTTCCGGGAAAGTTACCTTGCGGATAATTGTTCCTGCAGCAAGGCTCATTATGGTGATACAGTGCGGCGGGATATGTGTCAATAGAAAAATTAAAGCATGCTAGTCGTCTTTGAATACCGCATGCAGGACCCTCGACAGGACGGTGAGGTTATCGGCGCTCTTCCGGAGCTCTTCCGTGCTCTGGGTGTTCAGCTGGACGTTCTTGTTGGTCTCATCGATCGACTTGACCACGTCCTCAATGGCGATCTTCTGTTCAACCATGGAATGCTCGATCTGCTCGGCGCGCTTTTTCACGATATCCGTCTTTTCATTCATTTCGTTCTTGATGGTCTTCTGGGTGTTTACTTCCACGTTTGCCTCAGCGGTCTTTTTCTGGATCAGAGTAATGCTTTCCAGAAGCGTTTTGATGAAACCTATGATCTCGGTTATTATCTGGTTCCCCTTTTCAACATCCTCCTTGTTTCGCTCAATGAGGGTTGATATCTGCTTCAGGTCGCGGGCTGAGGTGTCCGACATCTTGCCGATCTCTTCCGACACGACCGCGAATCCCCGGCCATGATCGCCGGCCCGGGCCGCTTCTATGGCGGCGTTGAGGGCCAGGAGGTTGACCTTCTCAAAGAAGTCCTCCATGATGCTCACAACGGAGATTATGTTGTTTGAATTTGTAAGGATTTTGTTGTTTATGGCGTCCAGCTGCTCCGAGGCCTTCCCCCCCTGCTCCGCCTGGCTCATGAAGGACGTGAAGAGGCCGGCGATCTCCTTGCCGTACCGCTCCATCACGTCAATCGAACCCGACATGACCCCGATGCTGGTAATGAGGTCTTTCACCGACCCGCTCTGTTCCTTGGTAGCCGCGGTCACGTTGTTGATGCTGGCGGAAATCTCCTCCATGGTCGCCGTCAACTCCTCCACCGAAGCGGCCTGGCTCTGGGAGGTGATCGCGTACCGGTCGATGACTGATGACATGACCTGGATCGAATCCGTCAGTTCTGTGGAAGTATTGCGGATCGTCTGGTTGAGGTCCTTAATCTCAAGGTACTGTTTCCTGTTCTTTTCTGTATCTTCCTTGCTGCGTATAATGGCACGGTTGAGGAACCTCGATGCGGAAAAACCCACCGCGTATACCATGGTCAGTGAAACAACGCCGTCAAGCATGGCCGTTTTTGCAATATCAGCGGTCTGCTCATTGGTTATGCCGGGAGAACTCAGAAAAAAGTAAACGAGATGGGTTATGATGAAAGCCAGGAATACCGGAAGCGAAAACTTTGTCGTGGAGAAAAGCGTGGCAAAAACTAGGCTCATATACATGAATAAACCCATGGAAACGCCGGCAATATGGGGCGGCCTTATAGAAAAGCCAATGATGATAACCACGCAGGATGATATGACCAGGAGATTGATGGCTATGTTTGCCCTGCCGTACTTGATGAGCAGGATACTCGTTACAGCCACCGCCATGGACGGAAAAATCATGGATATATATCTTATAAAACTATCCGGCGCAGCAACAGTAACGGCAATAAAAAGCAATAAGAGAAGAAATAAGAATATCAGGCAAAAGTTCAAGACGAACTGTGCTTTCTTGAAATCGAGGTAATCCTGGGCATAATAGTGTGAAAGAAAATAATCCCGCATTTTATTACTCTTTTTATCCTTCATTAAATCCTCTCATGTATTAATACTGGATACTATCTTATTCATAATTAATAATGACATACATACCGTTAAAAATTAATGAATCATTCTACAAGATAATACAATATACAACCGACTTTCAATAGCCGAAGCATAAAAAAACAGAAAATAACATACAACCCTATAGGGGAAAATCACTACAAAGCCGTAATAAAAACAGGAAGCCCCCGGGAGTAATAATTCCTGAATCAGCGATCCCTCTTCCCAACCAAGCATGACCAGGTCAATCTTATTCAGATCGGCAGTGCCCGGGTGGTAACGCGTGTATGCAAGAAATACGTGATTCGGCTGCAGGTTCAGGATCATTCACCTGGCGGGAAAAGTCCCGGCGCCTCATAACGCATCCGCACCTTTCCTTAAGCCGCTATATATAAATACTACTGCTCCCATGACGATGAAGTGATACACGCTGTTATGGTCGAATTCCCAGATAAGGGTAAAACTGATGGAACGCATGGCCTGCAGTGCCGAGGCGATGATGATTGCGGCGATCCCGGCGGCAATGAGCAGCAAGGCGCCGTCTTTCCTGCTCACCGCGAGGCAGAGACAAAGGACAAGAGAGAAGACCATGGCAAGACCGGAGTAAACGATGAAGACAAGAAAATACCTGGTGATAAAATTGGAAAGCACAAGCATGGCGATAAAAAACAGGACCCCCATCGAAAGCATCACCGCTGTCGATTGTTTCAACATCCCCGTACCCTTCCACTCGTACATCATGGCGATGACAAACACCGAAACCACCATGCCAAGGATGAAGGTAAGGGGCATCCAGAACAGGTTGAGGGTTTCCCCGGACATTACAATCCCATGGGCAATGGTTCCGTAAAAGGAGGCGAAAGCGAGCAGTCCCAGCGTCCAGGACCATATTCCTGCCTTTACCGGCTCCCTGGTCTTCAGGGCACGGACCCTGAAGAAGATTATAAGCGTCAGGCACCCGAGGAGAAAATCCGTGACTGCCGTGGTCATTTCAGGCGGTACTGTCAATTGCATGAATCTATTCTCTTATCATTGCCGGATGTTTTATTTAATGCTCACGGTCACCCTGCCCCTCGCCGCCGGATAGGTATCGACCATGTAGTACGCCCGGACCGTTCCCCTGACCTGTCCCCGGTCATAGGTCACGGTTACCTTTTTCACTGTACCGTCCCTGAAGGCTTCCACCATGGTGCGCTTGGTGTAATACAGGGGCAGCGGTTTCCCGGTGGCATTGTCAACGAGGAAAAGACTGTACACATGGGCACCTTTACGGAGTGTCCCGCCGCAAATCACCACCGATGCTGATGTCTCATCGGCGGTAAAGGCGGTGCGCCCGATGCCGTCCGGCCGCGCCGCGTTGCCGGTCCCCCAGAGTCCCAGGTTCATGCCGCCGTATACGGCCATGCGCCCTGTGTCGAATTCCGACATGCCCATGAGCTTCAGTCCCTTGCCGTAGAACTCGATATCATCGCAGAGGGCAACGGCGTTGAAGGCGGCCCGCTTGAGCACCGCCCCTGATGCGGAATCGGCCCTGGACGCGATCCGGTAGAGACCGAAGGGCATGTCCCAGGAACCTATGAAATTGATCTTGAACCCGTCATAGTTGAAAAAAGTGATAAGGCCGCCGTCATAATCGAGGATAAGGGGATAGCGCGCCTCCAGTTCAGGGTTGACCATGGTCTTTCCTGTTGCGCCGTCAAGCTTGCCGCCGATGACCCAGAATACGGCCCTGTTGCCCCGGCCTTCAACCGCACCGGCCAGGTAGTGTAGCGAATCGAAGCCAATCTGGTTCCATGACGGGAGCATGCTTGGATTGGGCGCTGCTGAACGGCTTATCTCAAAGCAGGCCGACGGGTCCCCGTCGGCGCGGGGGACACGATAGGGCATCGCGCCAACGGTGCGCGGCAGTACCTTGAAGGAGTGCGTCATGTTGAACGTCCCTCCGCGGCTTCCTCCGAAAAATTTGAGGCCGAAGCGGGACATTTTGACCGTATAGGTCCCCTTGAGAACCACTTTCAGGGTGCCCCCCACGGGGCTGGTCCATGCCTCCTTCGGCGAAAGGGTCACGAAACGGCGGTTCGCCGCAACATTGACCGCCATGTTCGGATTTCCGGAAACAGAGATCTTCAGGCTGTCCCGGTCAATGGCTGATAACACCGTGTCACCCTTTTCCCTGACGAACAGCGAGAAGGTGATCGGTTCGTTCGCGTCTATCTGCTTCGGCATTTCTGTCAGGAGACCGCCGAAGGGCGTTGTGAATATCATGAAAACCCCTTCGCCGGGGAGGTCTTCCTTCGGGCCGATGGCGCAGCGGGTATCCGCTCGCCCTGCTGGCGAGAGCGGGTAGTCATAGGGGATGAAGAACACGCCCCCGTTTTCCCCGGCAATGTACACGCCATCTTTTCCCAGGGCCGGGGAAGCATTCAGGTCGTTGCGGTCATCGGCTATGCAGCGGAATGCCCAGCGTCGGGTCCCGTCCGGATTAATGCAGAAGAGACGGCCTTCGCCGGACCCGACATAGATCCGGTCCTTTCCGTCAACGGCCGGTGATGACCGGATAGGTTCAAGGGTGTCAAAGGCCCATTTTTGCTTCCCGGTTTCCGGGTCGATAGCATAGATGCTGCCGTCGGCGGAAGGCACGATAATGGTGCCGTCGGAGAGCTGCGCGGCGCTGGCATAGATATGGTCCCGGGCGCCGAACTTCCACAGCTCCTTGCCCGAGTCCTGGGCGTAGGCGCGGAGGAACCCGTCAAAGCCGCCGATGACCAGGGCGCCGTTGGTCTTGTCAGAGGTCAGCAGGGGCGACGCGGCATTGGTCCCCAGGCCCCCGGCAGTCCATTTCTTTCTACCGGTGGCGGTGTCATAGCAAAAGACATTCCTCATTGCCATGAAGTCGCTCCCGAAGAAGACCAGGCCGGTCCTGGTGTTGACCGCAGGAAGGGACCATATCATTTCATTGGCGATATACTGGGTAATTCTCTTCCCGGTATCACGGTTCAGCGTATACATAAGATAATTATCGTTCGGCGCGAGGAGTGTCCCGTCCTTGAGGATGCCGATGTTGCCCTCGAACCAGTTGACATTATAGGTCTTCAGTCCGAACTCGTCCAGCACCTCCTTCACGCTGTGGGCCTTCGATTTCCAGAGGACTTTCCCGGTCAGGCGGTCGGCGCAATACACGAAGGCGTCGCCTGATCCGAAATACACGCGGCCCCGGTCGTCAAGGAGGGCGGCGGAATCGATGATCTCACCGGTCTGGATCGACCACGCGAGGGTGCCGTCTTTCCGGATGGCATAAAAGCGCTGGTCAGCGGAACCGATGTAAACAGTGCCGTCACCGTCGACCACGGGGGAACTGAAGATGCCTTTGTTAGTCTTGAATTCCCACGGCACGCCATTGCCCGTTTTCGGCACCACGGGGCTACGGCCGTTCTGGAGCTCATTGGCGCGGAACTTGGGCCACGGGCTCTTAGGATCAAGGGGCACGCTGTAAGAATAAGAATCGCCGGACGACGGCGGGATTTTCCCCGGCCCCATATCATAACAGCCGATGGGAACCGCGATGATCACGTAGGATATAACTATGATGGCAATGAATGCATAGAGGATATGTATTTTCTTGAACGTATACTTCTTGAGGAGATAGCCCGCATTCATGAAAACCTCCCTCCAGCCATATAGTTACGGCGATTTAGTATCAGCCGCTTCTCTATTTATGCAAGCAATTATTTCATGATAGCCGGATTCCCCTGTTGCAGGCTCCATGATTTCCCCGGAAGGATAGTATGTGGGCAAAAAATTGTACAAAAGTTAAAATCTATATTTTTTTATTTATTTATTGACAAAAATAAACAGCTGGTCACTGTTCAACAAGAAAAGCGTCCAACCGTTCGGTTTTTTAGGTATTACCTATGAAAAAGAAACAAGATTGCAAAGTCCTGATAGTTGAGGACGAAGCCCTTATAGCCTTTGATATCAGCATGACCCTGCAGCAATTCGGCTATTCAGTGGTAAACATAGTCGCCACCGCCGATGAGTCGATACGGGCTGTCGAAGAATTCAAACCAGATGTGGTCATCATGGACATCCTCCTCAAGGGAAAAACCGACGGCATCGACGCGGCGGAAAAGATCAAAAACGACTTCAAGATCCCGATCATATTTCTCACAACCTGCACTGACGACACGGTCGTGAAGCGGGCGACGACCCAGGTTCCCTACGGATATCTCCTCAAGCCGTTCCGCAGCATGGAACTCAGCATTCTCATCGAACTGGCCCGCCAGCGCCACGGCCTTGAGCAGGTCCTGTTGCAGAACAACCTCAAGCTCACGGAAGAACTTGATAAAAGCAGGAAGCTGGAAAAGAAGCTCCATGAGATATCCCTGGTGGATGACCTCACCGGTCTCTACAACAGGCGCGGCTTCAACCAGCTGTCCCGCCAGCAGACGGAAATCGCGAAGAGGACCGGCAGGAGCATGCTCCTCGCCTTCTTCGACCTGGACCACATGAAGCACATCAACGACGCCTACGGGCATCATGAGGGGGACAATGCCCTGGCGGCCGCCGCCAGCATCCTGAGGAGGATTTTCCGAACGTCAGACATCATCGCGCGGTGGGGAGGAGACGAGTTCGCGGTGCTGATGATCAACGCCGAATGCGATGAAGTGCAATCAATTGAGCAGCGTATCGAAGAGTGCATCAACAGCTATAATGATACGGCAGAACACCGCTATATCATATCAATGAGCTGGGGAATTGTAAAAAACGACCCCGCCAGTCCCGTCGAAATAAATGACCTGGTCTCCCGCGCCGATGAAATGATGTACCGCCACAAATCCTACAAGCGAATATAGTCCCGGGCCTGAAGCCCCTTCAGGGCCGCGCCTGGAACCGCTCCTTCGGCATGATGGCCATGCCGATGAAGGCGGCAAGGATCGTCTTGATAACCGCGCCGGGCATGAAGGGGATCGCGCCCATGTACAGGAGGGTTCCGAAACCGGGTGCCGCGCCTCTGACAACCGCCAGCCAGAAACAGAGATACAGTGTCCCGAGACCCAGTATGATGACGATATTGGCGATCCCCATGATAAGCACAAGGGGTATAAATTTCCGCATGGACTCATAACGGTCGAGAATCATCCCCGCGAGATACGCCGTCACGACGAAACCCGCAAGATAGCCGAGGGTGGGACCCCAGGCAACTGCCGGGCCGCCGCTTGCGCCGGCAAACCAGGGAACGCCTGCCAGGCCGATGGCTATATACAGGACCTGGCTCAGGGCACCGCACCTGCCGAGGACCATGGCTGCAACAAGGACCGCCAGGGTCTGCCCGGTGACGGGTACCGGTGTCCAGGGAAGATACACGGCTATCTGCGCCATGATCCCGGTGAAGCAGGCCATCGCGAGGGAGAGAAGGACCGTGGAGGCGGCGCCGGAACCGCTCCGCCAGCGAAAAAAGGAAAGCCGCGCCTCGCGGTACCGGCCTATGATCGGGGCCTGTGCCTGCATGCTAGTTCATCTCCCCGCGCATCCGCATGAGCCGCTCCACGCGCTTATTGACCGGGGGATGGGTTGAAAAAAGCTCGCCGATGCTCGCGGCTGAAAAGGGATTCACGATGAACATATGTGCGGTCTGCGGGCTGTGGTCCTCCATGGGGGCCCTCCGGACACCCTTCTCAAGATTAAGAAGGGCGCTCGCCAGGTATTCGGGATGCCCCGTCAATTTCGCCGAAAACTCGTCCGCCTTGTACTCCCGATCCCTCGATATGGCCATGGTTATGACCGTGGCGGCAATGGGCGCCAGGATGGAAATGGCCAGGCGCTTGCCGAAGCTGGCCCTGTCATTGCCCCCGAAAAAAATCGCCATGCGTGAGAGTATCAATACGGCCCCTGAAATCGACGCCGCCACTGACCCTGTCAGGATATCGTAGTTCTTCACATGGCCCATTTCATGGGCCATGACCGCCGCCAGTTCATTGTCGTTCATCATGTCAAGTATCCCCTGTGTTGCGGCGACCGCGGCATGTTCAGGATTGCGGCCCGTCGCGAAGGCGTTGGGGGACCTCGTGGGCAGTATATACGCCTTTGGCATGGGCAATCCGGCTTTCCGCGCCAGTTCGCGAGATATCCTTTCCAGCCGATGCCCCGCCGGCACCGGTTGCGCATTATATGCCGACAGTATCAGGGAATCGGAAAACCAGTAGGTGGCAAAATTCATCACACAGGCCAGGACGAAGGCAATGATCATCCCTTTCTTGCCGGCCAGTATTCTTCCGATTAAAATGAAGAAAGCAGTTAAGGCAAAGAGCAGAAAGAATGTCGTAAGCATTGCAATATACCTCCGTATGATACAGCATGGCTGGCATGGTCCGATACGTGCTCAGGGCGTCATGTACAATATACTACCCGCCGGGCAGGGCGTAAAGAGGCGCGCCTGATTATTTATGGCACTGGATAAATTTTCTGACGGACCGGTCGTAGGTCCTCTCGACGCTGTCCGGGAAAAAGCAGGCTGGAAGTTCATTGGACCTGCGGTGATATTGCACGCATTCGCAGCATTTTCCCTTCCTGCTGCACGGTTCGTAGGAGCAGTTGCAGGAGGCGAGGTTTTTCTCTACATTATCACAGGTCATGGGTCGATCCTTTTGCTGTCAGCCCCTCTTTTGTTCCTCAATGGGGCACGCGACGATATAGGTGACGCCGCCTTCCCTGCTGCCGGTCACCCTCTGTTCCTGCATTTTCCAGTAATTACACAGCACATATCCGTTCTGGTACGATATATGGCTCTTGCACGATACGCAGTCATCAATCTTCATGGTTCTTCCGGTTCCTTATCAATTCTAAAAAAGAATAACAGATTAAAGCGACTATGAGTAGTCGCCGCTCCGCCATTTTTTGTCAAGCATAATAGCCGCACTAGTCAAGAATGATCATGGTCCCGCCGTCTATATACCGCGAGTCCTCCCTGTCCATGACCTCGATGATGCTGCCGTTGAAACGCCGTTTCATCTCGCCGAAGATGCCCCGCTTCTTTCTGTACGATTGCGCGAAGGCTTCTGCGCTGGCCATGAGGTCCGCTTCATCGGCGCACGCCTTTTCGATGATGCCGTGCCGCTCCAGGTCCGCGGCACCGTACCGCTTCCCGGAATAGACCATTTCCTGGAAGACACGGTGCGGCACGAACCTCGTGATAAAGGCGATCTCGCTGGGCAGGAAGGGGATGCCGATGTCGATCTCCGGGAAGCAGAAGTAGCCCCGGTCCGCCTTCATGAAGCGGAAGTCGCATGCACAGGAGAATATCGCCCCGGCGCCGAAGGCATGACCGTTTATGACGGCTATGACGGGCACGGGAAAAAGAAGGATCTTCTTGAACATCCCGTTGATTGAATACATGAAGGACTTCACCGAAGCGGTGTCATTCGCCTGCACCAGGCCGGCAGCCCACTGCACGTCGAGGCCGGTGGACCAGAACTTGCCGTCCCCGGAGAGAATCATGACCGATGACACCTCCGGGTCTGACAGTATCTGGTCCAGGGTTTCCGTCATTGTGTCGACGAAGACCTGGTTGATCCTGTTTTCCCCGTTGGTCATCCGGATGACCGCGATCGATTGATTCTTTTCCCATGAAAGTATGCTCATGGTCAGCTCCCTGCCCTGTTGTGATACAAGTCCGATCAATTGCAAGGGATCAGCGCGCCGGAATGATGTCAAAGAAAAAATTTAAACTGAACCGCGTCCAACCCGTTTATGTTAACGGCCAGCGGTCCGACCAGCCGCACCAACCTCAATCCATCTTTTTTATCCGCAAGGCAACTAAGTAGAAGAGCACCGGCGCCGCCAGCCAGATAAGCTGAGGCACGAGGGTAATATGACGTCCGTTAAAGAGAAAGAGTGAGGGATTCCACCACATCGGGTTGTATTCCCATCCTCCGGAGCCGGTGCTCAGCAGCTCCACGGCCAGCTCCTGCGCCTGGCCCCATACCAGGAGGACCGCGAGCTCCCGCAGGCTGAATTGTTCAAAGCGCGGCCCGGGACAGAGGATGGTGACCAGACCCACGCCAATAAGAAACAGGCCGCCGTCCCAGAAGGAGTGGCTGATTATGATAATGATGAAGTGGGCCGGCGGCGGCGTCATGAACCTGAAGATGTCCACAATGCCGAGGCCGTCAAGGGTTGAAAGGGGAATCTCCCAGGTAAGACCGACGAGTGTTCCGACCCAGAACAATTTCCATGTATATGAAGAGATTTTTCCGGTTCGGAGGAGGGACAGCACAATGAGGGGAATGGCCGCACCGATGGCAAAATCGATAAGGTAAAAGTTATTACGCAGCAGATTCATGGGCCCCACCCCGGTTTATATTGCGGCCTCCGTCGCGCCGCCTGTGATAATCCCCCGCCGGATCAGACATTATCCGGCTCAAAAAATGACCACCGTATTGAAGGAAACTTCTCCTTCAGGTCCGATTCGCACGCGTTTATTGCCTCAGTCTGCAGGGCGCAGCTGGTGCATTCTTTCATTTTCGCCTTAACGGCAACCATGATATACGGTCCCATCTGGAGTGTGATGATGTTCAGCACCTGGTCTATTTCTTTCCTTGAACAGAGGAAATCATGGATCTCCTTCCGGGTCTTTTCGTTTGTGCTCTGCCCGATCAGCAGGTTTTTTACCTCGTTACCGACGGTGACCGCGACGCCGATGAGTATAATCCCGATCATCACACTTCCGAGGGCGTCATAGAAAGGATCGCCGGTGACCATGGTCAGCACTATTGCAATAAATGCAACGGACAGGCCTATCAGCGCGGCAATGTCTTCCCCGAATACTACCAGGAGCTCGCTCTGGCGGCTTGTTCTGAACCATTGGAAAAGGCCCTGGTCGCCCCTGGTTTTGTTCACCTGCCGCAGGCACCCGATTAATGAAACAGCCTCGAGGACAATGCTGATGCCGAGAACGACGAGGGCCACGGCCGGGTTCTCCAGGAGTTCCAGCTTTTTCATCTTATTAATTCCCTCGTACACGGAAAAGAGGCCCCCGAGGGAGAAAAGGATTATGGCAACAATGAAGGACCAGAAATAAACGGCCATACCGTAGCCGAGAGGGTATTCCGGATTTGCCGGTTTTTTCGACCTTTTAATGCCATAGAGAAGCAGCCCCTGGTTCGCGCAGTCCGCCGAGGAATGCACCGCCTCGGCCAGCATGGACCCGGAACCGGTAATCACCGCGGCAACTAATTTGGACAGGGCTATAAGGGCGTTGGCGCCGAGGGCCAGGAATATCGAGATCAATGAGCCTGATTCGTGTGACATGTTGTGTTTCCCCGGAACTACATTAAGATTGAATGGATGTATGTTTATTACGCATGGCTCACTATAGAAATAATTACTGAATTGTCAAATGTAATACGATAACTCGTCATGATACTATAACAAGCCTGCTATCTTATATGTTGGATTGAGAAATATTATTTTTATATATGATATATAAGCAGGAGGCTGCCCCGCTCGTCCGCCTCGTATAACATCCTGTTGACTCGGCGGAATCGGCGACGTCCCTGTCACCAACTCGCCGAGGCAGCCTTCCGCTTATATAATGATATGGTTAAAGAAATAAACTTCCCGATTTTAAATTCTTGCCATAAACAAAGAATTCTGTACAATTGAATCAGTATTAACAATTTGATTATTTTCATTCTTTCCCGGGGCACACAACATGACAGGGCTGATAACACTGGTTTTTTCGGCATGGATGAACATCGCGCCATACACCTTCGATGACGTGCTGAAAGATATTGTCCCGGGAAGGAAGGGAATCAGCGCCGCCAGGGAAATTACAAATATAGTGGACAGGTCCTCCGTGCGGTTCCGGATCGACCCGGAAACAAAAGAGTTCACGAAATACTTTAAAACAATACTGGAAAATTTCGATTTCATGAAGCTCTACGAGAGCCCTTACCTGAAAGAAACGGGCAAGGGTTTCCGCGGCCTCACCTTCCGGGGCTGCAGCATGGACGACCACTACCTGGAGACCATCGCGCCGCCGGACAACGGCCGCTGCGGTCTCTCCCGCATCTGGGACTATTCCACCGAGTATGCCCTGAAAAAAAATGACGCCTGCATCGCCGGGGGACGATCATTCATCGGGTCCATAACGTCCGTCACGGCAACGAAGAGCTACTCCCACCGTAACGCCATGAGCTTTGTTGAAGGCCTCCTGAAGGTAATAGATCCCTTTAACATCATCACCCTGAAGGCACCGGAGAGCCCGCTCTATCCTGAAATCGAGGGTGTTTCCAGGAAGGTGATAGATGAATTCCACCGCTCCTTTCCCGGCGTCTCTGAGCTTTTCAACCGATACTCCATCATCAGGTCCTTCCTGGAGGTCCGGAATTACAACGGCACCCCCTACACCCGCCTTGCCTTCAGGTACGGCTACCGCATCAGGAACATCAAGAAGGATTACCCTGAACTGGGAAAATCGCTGGCCAATATCGAGGGACTCTACCGCATTACTATGACGGTCAAAACCGGCAGCAACCGCACAATTATGGTCGTCGTCTTTGACAGCCGGGAGGACGCCCTTACCCTGACCCTGAATACGCGGCGTGGCAGGCTTATTCCCGTCGATGAGGCGGGGAACCCGGTCTTCAGCGAAGAGATAACGCTGACCTCCCTCCGGGACTACTCCTATCGGGCCGTGTACAAGATGGTTCATGACGTGCACGGACTTACCTTCACCACTGACAACATGGTTGTTAGTTTCCGCTACCGGGACATGCCGGGACGCGGGTCATGGACCATGAAACTGGAAGAGATATCAAAGACGCGCATATCCGGCAACTATTACCACATCATCCCCCCCTGGATGATCGACCTCTTTATCCCGAACAACATGGAGCAGCTGGTTTACGACGTGTCCCGGGTCATGCTGGCGGCAAATGACGGCGCCGGTTCCCAGGTATCATTCGAATGGGACACCCGTGATCCCGGCAACGTAATGCTGCACTTCAGCGCCATCAGCGAATTCATGGACAATTATTTCCTGAAATACGGCCTCAGGGTATGGAGCAAAAAGGCCCTGGCAAACGATCGGCTGGGGCGCGAGGCACGGGATCTCAGGGCGAAATTCCTGGCCGCCTTCAGGACAGACATGAAATGGTAAGGGAACTTACGCGCCTCAGACAGTATACAGGTCCAGTACTTCCGACTTTCCCTTGACCTTGACGGAGCCGACCCTGCGTGTTTTTACGCGTCCCGCAAGAAACGAGTTGACCGCCCCGGAAAAAAGGAGTGATTCGCCGACATCCTTGCACGCGGTTTCAATCCTGCTTGCCGCATTTACCGTGTCGCCAAGGACCGTATATTCAAGACGTTCCCTGGTGCCGATATTGCCCACCAGCGCCGGTCCGTAATGAATGCCGATGCCATGCTGGATCATAAACAGCTTTTTCATTCTTCTTTCGTTATTATACTTCCCGAGGGCACCTTCCATTTCCATGGCCGCCCGGACAGCCCTGATCGCGTCATCCGGTGCAGATCGCGGCGTACCGAAGGTGGCCATGATGGCGTCGCCGATGAACTTGTCCAGGGTACCTCCATGCTTGAAGATGATGCGCACCATCAGTTCATGATATTCGGAAAGGAACTCAAGCACTTCATCGGGCGGCAGCTTTTCGCTCAGGGCGGTGAAATTCCGTATATCCGAAAACATCACCGCCACGTCCTGGACCGTGCCGCCGATACGGGTGAAATCATCATCGCTTTTCGAGATCGTCTCCGCCACATTGGGTGAAAAGAACCGGCCCAGCTGAAGCGTCGTCCGCTCGAGTGAGGCGGCGGCAATTACTGTTTTCCTGGCGTTAAAGGTGAGCCATGCCATAAGGCAGCCGATTATTATTAAAAACAGTTCCTTGGTAATAATGACATTATAACTGAGCTTTGGCGTCATGAAGGCTTCGTAATAGTTGTCCGTGTACTCAATCCCCGGGTAATGGCTCGCATACATGAAGAGAGCCAGATGCACCAGGGCTGTACCGGCGGCCGCGATTATCGGGTATACGGGCTTCATCGCCTGGCTGTTTAGCACGATCATGAAAATTGAAAGAACAGTAACCATGTTTTTAATTAGAAAGGAAGAAGGAACAGCGGTGCCGCCGACTGTTAAATACCAGTTTATTGTAAAAGCGCTTACCAGCATTACATCAACAATAGCACCAAGAACGCCGATGGCTGTTAAATTCCTCTCTTTCTTTATTAATAACAGAAAGATTGCCGTGATGCACAGGGAAAAAACGAGGATAACGGAAGAAAAAATCTTCTCGAAAACTGATTGTGCGAGAATTGCCGAGACCGGCAAATAAAAGAGGATCATGAGGAGACGGACAATATTCTGCGTCCTGAGTCCGTCCTTTTCTTTTCCGTACAGAATCTTCCGGATGAGCCCGGATTCGAGTATTTCTTTTTTTTTCTTCATTATCAATTTCAGAGGCTGCTGGCAATCAGACAACCTGTTTTTGTAAATCATTCATTCGGACAGCTGTCAAGGACTATATATGAACGTCGTCATGTCCGGCAACCTGCGCCGGCATACCGGTATAACAGTATAAATTGCGGATATCACAGTTTTATTATTGCATTTGACATGATGGATAGTAGACTTGCTGCGGGAAACAATAATTAATGAATGTATCGCGACACCGCCAGGCTATACAGTATGACACAGACCAATAATTTCTTTTTTAATCTGACGCCCGACATCGTGATCAAGGCTGTCGAGCAGAGCGGTTTTGAGCCGACGGGACACTGCATGGCCCTGAACAGCTACGAGAACCGGGTCTACGACCTCAGGCTGGAGGACGGGTCCCACGTGGTGAGCAAATTCTACCGTCCCGGAAGGTGGACCCGCGACCAGATACTGGAAGAGCACCGGTTCCTTCTTGACCTGCGGGACGACGAGATCCCGGTCTGCGCGCCCCTGGCCCTGCCGGGAGGCGAAACCATCAATGAAACAGAGGGTATCATGTACGCCGTATGGCCCCGCACCGGCGGCAGGGTCCCGGACGAGCTTTCCGACACGGAGCTGGAGATACTGGGCCGGCTCTGCGCCCGGATCCACAACAACGGCGCCGCACAGAAGGCCCCCCACCGCATTGAGCTGACCGGCGACGCCTACGGTCTGCAGCCCCTTGCCTTTCTTGAAGAGCGCGGATTTCTGCCGCCCCACTGCAAAGACCGGTACCACAGCGCGGTGATGGAGATCGTAGAGATCTACGAGATGCTCCGCAAAGATGTCCCCTTCCACCGGATCCACGGCGACTGCCACCTGGGGAACCTCCTCCACGGCTCCGAAGGCTGGTTTTTCCTCGATTTCGACGATTTTCTTACCGGCCCGGCAGTGCAGGACCTCTGGATGCTCGTGCCCGCCCGTGACCGTGAGGGTCTGCGGCAGCGCGAGATTTTTCTTGAGGCGTACCGCCAGTTCAGGGACTTCGATCAGTCATGGCTCCGCCTGGTGGAACCCCTCCGTGCCCTCCGGTACATCCGCTACGCCGCCTGGATAGCCCAGCGCTGGGACGACCCGGCCTTTCCCGCGGCCTTTCCCCATTTCGGCACCGTGCAGTACTGGGAAACCGAGACGCAGGACCTCGAGGACCAGCTGGAATATTTCTACAATAATACCGGGGACCTCCCGCAGGGCATGCAGAAGCCGGCGGAAGACAAGGCTGAAGAGAAAGAACTCACCAACAAAGACTTCTTCTGGGACTGGGAGGAGAAATGAAACGCAGCAAGGAAAAGAAAGAAACACGAAGCACTGCCGATCATCCAGGCACCGCGCAGGAATCCGGGCAGTACGATCCGTATTCCTCGTATTACATCGAAAAATGCAGGCACTGCGATTTCCAGGCGAAGGAGCATTACGGCAATCCCGACAGGGCGCGGTGCCAGTTGTGCGACCGGTTTTTCCAGCAGAAACGGTTGTTCCTCAACAACGTCGGGTAACGCGCACCACGCCGCCGCAACCATGACATGCACTACTGATATTCCGGCAGACTACAATAACCCGGGGATAAAACGCCATTGCACGCGCCTGCAGTATTCCCGGTATTCCGGGTCGATGGAAAGATGCCTCTCCTCGGTTATGGCGCGCAGATAGTAGAGTCCGGTCATGCCGGCCAGGCCGAGGAGCTGGACCAGCGCCGCGGCTGAACCCTGGCTCACGGCCTGGTATATGACATAGGGCATCATCACGCACCACCAGGATAAATTCTTTGCCGCGTAAGCCGGGTGGCGGATGAAGGCATAGGCGCCGGTCCTGATAATGCCGCGGTGTGTCAGGTTGGAAAACCGCAGGCCGAACACTACCGTGGCCGACATGTACACAAGGTAGCTCACAATTGATAATACTGCAAAAAGCGCCACCAGCCAGGGATAGGGCATGGAAAGAAAACCCTTTTCCGGCGGAATGGTAAAATACATGCCCATGAAATTCCGGAAGGGAGGATAGCATAGCAGCGCGACAAGCCACCCGAGGACCGTCGGCTCCACGGAGAGGCAGGTATTTTTGATCCATCGCGAGGACAGGGTATACCCGCACCAGGCAAGGCCCACATCAATCGAGAAGATCATGGTGAAGGATATGTTGTAAAAATCATTAATGCCGGATCCCGTCCCCCCCTTCCCGACGTCCGACAGGTTTAAGAGATACCTCCAGTTTGATACCAGGTGCGTGAACTGGTCGGCAAAAAACACTGTCATGAGGGGTACAAAAAATATCTTAACGAAAATGGCGAGCAGAATTTTCACATCAGCGCCGCCGAAAAAGTGAAATTCAGCGTCGCTTCCTATATTGAAGAGATCATATTTTTTCAAATGCTCCGGGAGACGTATCCTTCCGAGTATCCTGGCCAGAACTTTCAAAAGGAGATAGGCCGGTTCGCGCCGGTCAGCCTCCGGATCATGCTGGAGGGCGCGGGTTATCGCAACGTAGGGAAGGCCGAACTTCAGATACAACACCCAGGCAATCTTCATAAAAGCAAAGAACGGCCGGTAATAGGCTTCTTTGGCTGCATATCCATATTCACTGGCGTGGGTGAAAAAAAAGACGGCTCCCGCAAGAACAGCGACATCAAGGGCATAATTGATGACGCATTCAGCCATGAATGGAGCGAATTGCCCGTTCAGTATCTTGGGCGAGACAGCAATGATATGTTTTGCCTCAATATACCGTATCGCCATCTCGACAACGACCATGACGGACGCGCACACCGCAAGGACAAGAAGGACCGAATGGTGCGGGTCACTCGTGATCTGTTTCGAGAAGAGCCACCACCCGTCATGCATCACGTCATTGACAGCGGCGAAAAATCCGAACAGCATGACAATGACAAGGCCCGCCAGGCCTGACAGGTACGAATATCGGGATAACTTGTTTTCAGCGAGGTCCGGCTTCAATTCCGTCGTTGGCATGTATGCACCGGGTATCCATGTATTAAAGGATACTGGACAACGCCGCAGGCAATTAATCAAGTTAAAAACGAAGGGAGAATATATTCACGCGCCGGGGATCATGCCCGCCGCCATGTGACCCATGCGTTGTGATGACACCGGTCCTGCGTCTCCGTCTCTCAGCAGGCTTGCATGGCCTTCCTGATCTCCCTGCCCCTGGCCTTACGCGGGTATTTCAGATAGGGGATCACGTCCTCGTTCCGGGACGCCGTGGTGCCGTCGTACTCGATCGTGACGATGGGAACGCCGGTGAGCTGCTCGATCCGGTCAGCCATGGCCTCGGTCACCATGGAGGGACAGCAGTAGGCCGGGTTCGTCTGCACGAAGAGCGACAGGTCCGGGTACTGCTCTGTCAAATGGAATATCTTCATGATGTTTTCCATCGATTCGCCCGTGTGATACATGCTCAGGCCGAATTTCGTCAGCACGTCCCCGGCGTCATCCTGAACCCTGAAGTTCCCGCCGTTCAGGATCTGGTTGAAGTATTTATAGTACTTGTTGTTCAGCACCGTCACCACCTTGGAGAGCACCTTGGCCAGGGCCGCGTCGCCGATAAGACCCTGCAGGAACCACTTCTTGATATAGCGGTCCGCGACGATCGTTATCAGCTCGCTGTAGGGCGTGGTTATAACCTCGCCGCCGTTGGCCTCGATGGTCTTTATGAGACCCTGGTTCATGATATCGTTGTCCCGGACGTACAGGTCGCCGAAGATTGCCACTTTGGGCCGGTCGGTCCTGGTGACGCTGATCGGTTTAAAGAGGTCAATCGCCTCCGCCAGGGCCTCTTCCTTGGAGCGGCCGTTGGAAAAGGCATCATTGAGAATGTTCACTGCCGATTCCAGGGCACGGTCCGTGGATCCCGCCACGTTCTCGTAGGGGCGGATATGGCAGGCGATCTTCCTGAGCATGCCGCCGAACATGAAGCCGAGGTAGCACTGTACGGCGACCTGGATGGACATATCCACGAACGTGACGTCACCCATGTACACGGATATCTGCTCGTACCCCTTCCCGAATGATTCAAGGAGGTACTTCGTGTAATGGGGGAACATGCCTATGTTGCAGGCTATTTTCGAGTTCATGCTCCAGAGCACCGTCTTTGCCGGATCAAGACCGTGCCGTTCTATGTAATCGACGCCGTTCTGCACGATGATATTGAGGGGGATGCACTGGCCGGTGTTGAAACGCATGCTCCGGTGAATCGAATCAGCGCTTTCAGTCACGGTGCGCGCGTCGATGCCGTCCCTTCTCAGAATGGATTCGATGAAACTGCACGAAATCCAGTCCCAGTTGGGGAGGAGGATCGTCTTCCCCGCGAAGATCTCCTTCCCCTTCGACAGCCCGGCGTCATGGATGACTTTGAAGGACGCGGCGGCGCTCCGGGATGTGCCATGGTGGTTCCTGAAGGCCCGTATAGCCGCCTCGATGCGCGTCTCGTATCCCACGCTGGAATCGTGCTCGTCAAGCTGAAGAATCAGGTACGGCTTCCCGCTGTTGTCCAGTATTTTCTTGAAATACTCCATCACGTAGGAATCGGGGGTGCACTTGAAGGACGTGACGAAGACCGGGTACGCGCCGTCGGTGGCGGCGATCGTCTTTGCCGCGTTCAGTATTACCGATGCGTACTTCCAGTGGATCATATCAAGGAGACCGCCCTCGTCCGCGTTGTCATGTACTACTTCCGGCAGCATGTCCTGGAAAAAGGTCTTGATGCCGTGGCGGGAAAATATCTCCGGTATGCCGTTGTTCATGCCCCGTGAGAGGATGGTATAGGGCCGGCCGACAAAGACGACGCGTATATCGCCGGCGCCGGACGATTCCTTGTCATAGAGGCCCTTCAAATCCTCCCGTGCCTGGATGAAATATTCGCGTGCCTGTTCATAGGCGTTGGAGACCTGCATGAACCCGATGCCGGGGCCCAGTATCGTTTTCACCATCCGGAAGAGCTGGACCTTCAGGAAGAGAGTCCCCAGGTTGGACCGGATCAGGGGGGTGAGGATCTTTTCTTTATTCTTAATGTCAATGGCCGACAGCACCAGGGAGGGCGAGTACTGGGTATAGTAGCAGTAATTCCGCTTTATCATGCGGTTGCTCTGCCTGTTTTCCATGTAATGGGGAAGAAAGATGTAATCCGCCCGCTCGGAGAGGTAGTTCACGTGGCCGTGCATGGCCGCCAGGGGCGCGCAGAACTCAGCACCGGTAAGGTTTTTCCCCTCGGATATGCCCTGGCGGTACTGCTCGCTGGTGATGGTTCGTATGTTCAGGATGTCGAAGAATTTCCTCCATAGCGGCATCTCGTCGAAAAGGTGGAGCGCCGCGGGGATGCCCACCGTCACCGAAGTACCGTTTCCGCCCGATGAAGTTTCCCCCGCCGGCGGCAGGCCGATGTTCAGCACCCGGTTCCGCTCCCTGATCAGGTCAAAGGAATCGGGGTGCCTGACGTAGGAATCGGTGTTGTAGTCGCGGCCGCACAGGAAGCCGAAGGCCACGGTCTCCCCCATCACCTCGGCGACAGTGATCTTGCAGTGGTTGGCGCAGAGATCGCACACCTCGGTGCGGACCGGGATACCGGCGCGGTAGAGGCCGATGCCGCGGAAGGATGTACGATCCTCTCCCTGGTCGTGGAGGTGCAGCGCGACCCCCATGGCGCCGGTAAGATGACAGAATTTAGACACCATGATGGGCCTGCCCAGGCGCTGCTCGAAGGCGGCCACCAGGGCCCGGTTCTTTGCCGTGGCACCCTGGAAGAAGACGCGCGTGCCGATGTTCTTCTCTATGGCCACCTTGGTCAGGTAGTTGTCGCGCACCGAATGGAGCACCGAGGCCAGCACCTCGTTCACGGAAAATCCTTCGGAGAGGTAATAGTTCAGGTCGCGTTCCATGAAGACCGTACACCGGTCGCTGGACAGCGGCGCGCGGGCCCCTTCGGCGCGATGCGAGTACTCGGAAAGAGGACATTCAAGCTTCTTCGCCTGCTCCTCGATAAAGCTCCCCGTGCCGGCGGCGCACACGTGGTTCATGATGGAGAAGTTCACCATGCCGTTGCGGAGGGTGGTGAACTTGGAGTCCTGACCGCCTATCTCTATGACCGTGTCGACCGAGGGGTCGAGTTCGCAGGCCGCCCGGGCGTGGGCCGTGATCTCATCAAGGGCAATGTCGGCGCCCACGATGCCGCCGATGAATTTTCTCCCGGAGCCGGTCGTGCCCGTCCCGATGAATCTGAACGACACGCCGTGCAGCACGGCCATGTCATCGATGCTCTCAAAGAGGGCCTGCACCGCGGCCACGGGCCTGCCGGAGGTCCTTGTGTAAAGGCCGGCCAGGACACGTCTCTCCCCGTCCAGGATCACCGCCTTGGTGCTGGTGGAGCCGATGTCTATACCAAGATACGCGTCATACGCGCGCCCCATCTCGAAGCGCTCGTAAATATCGATTTCCACCGGTACGGCAAAGTCGTTATGGACCGGCTGGTACTCGTAGCGCTCCACGCTGTCGAAGGCAGGATAGTCCGACATCTTCAGCGTGAGGGAATCGTAATAATAATTCTTTTTCTTTTCGTGGACCAGGATGAGGTCATCCGGTTCCGCGATAGTAACGGCGGCGCCCTGCGGCATCTCGTCAATATAATTCAAGGCAGCGCCGATAGCGCCGTAGAGATGCGAATGTTCATGGGTTATGATGTCGATATCGAGCATGCGGGAAAAGTGTTTTACTACCGCCCGGTTCTTTGAGACGCCGCCGCAGAAAACCATGGGGCCTTCCGGCTTCACGTTGCTGAAGAGGGTGTCGGCAATGTTCCGGGCGAGGCCGAAGGAAAGGCCGTCGCAGATCTCCTCGCGGGAGTACCCTTCCTGCTGGGCGTGGATAAGGTCAGTCTTGGCGAAGACGGCGCACCGGGAGGCGATCTTCGGCACGTTCCCGCTGTTGCGGAAGGCCAGTTCGCTGAACTCATGGATGCCGGAGAGGCCGAGGCGCGCCGCCTGCTGGTCAAGGAAGCTGCCCGTGCCGGCCGCGCAGGAGGTGTTGGACCGGTAATTGAGATATTCCCCGTCCTTATCGAAAAGGACCAGGCCGAATTTCTCGCCCCCGACAATCAATATTGACCCTACCCGTTCATGGATGTGCTTCGCCGCCCTGATCACGGATACGCGCGAGTCGTACACAGCGGCGCCGGCTATGATATCCGGCGACGAGGACGTCGCGGCAATGCCGCTGACGGAGGAAAGATCAAAATCAGAGAGTAATTCCGCCAGGGTTTCGGCGATCTTTCCGCGATGGAACGCGTAGGCGGTCCTGCCGATGGTCATGTCCGGATACATTTCCGCCAGGGATACGGATATTGACCCTATGTCTATGCCGAGAACATTGGTCCTGTTCGCCATAATACTGCGCCTCTTTTTATATATTTGTTTTCAAGGTAATACATGCCCTACCTGGATATAACATCGGTACGGATTATCATGTCATCTTTCATATTGCAATGCAACCATAAAGATTACTGGCGAATAGATATTTTAACATAACCTGTCAATGATTAATTCATATTTTTATAGAACCGACTGGATGGATTAATGAAATTTAGCCGCTTGTTAAATTATAATTATTTCCATTTTGCAATTATTGATTTTTTAATATGTGTCTCCATGTGCAGTTCCATTTTTCTACTAGACAAAATGTATATTTCATGCTATTTTGTTTTATAGAAACACAAATCCATAAAACATACAATAGATACTACCATGGCAAAAGAAAAAAAGCAAAAATCCGAAGTCCAGATCGAATACAGTCCCTATGAGATCCTCCAGATCAAGGGAAGTTATATGTATTTCATCGGTGTGGTAATCGTTACCCTGATTGCCATAACCTTCATGGCAGTGTCCAAAGTCGCTGTGATGGATATCATCAAGCCAACCAGCCTGGACATTATCGCCATTACCATGGCCTTCTTCATCTATCGGAGAAAAAAAGCGCGAAAAAAAACCGCCATACTGTCATGGATAACAGCATTTTTGACTATTATGGTCCCCATCGTCGCAAAATATAATTACGGCATCAATAACGGCTGGACCTTCGCACTGCAATCATATAACTCGTCGATTCTTCTGATTGTGCTTGTGATATTGCTCTATCTCCAGTACAATAAAAAACTCTTCATCTTTTATTCTATCTTCGCCATCGTCAACTGGAGTTTCTTTTTTTACTGGGCCGTGGCCAACGGCGCCGAAGTGCACCTGTATGCCGTCGTCGACGGCAATCCCATCATAACCGGCGTTGTTACTCTCCGGGAAGTTTTTTTCATATTGATGACTGTATTTCTTTTTTACCTGATGTACCGGAATATTCCGGTCATCGAGGAGTTCAACACCCGTACGACTGAACAGCGCAAACTGATCGAGAAGCAGACGGAGGCGCAGCGTGCCATTACCCTTGAGATCAAGGAGCGGATGGGGCATTTATTCGAGAGGGTTGACGAACAGAACACACTGGTGACGCGCTTCAACGACAAGATGCAGAGCCAGTCCGCGGGCTTCGAGGAGATGTCCGCCACCATGGAGGAGCTCTACGGCGCGTCGGAAAGCATCAACGGCACCGCCAGGGACCAGGTCGACGGCAACGTCGCTATGGAGAACATCGTCAACGACTTCAAGAGCATCAAGGAGGAGACGACAGGCAAGCTCCGGGACACGTACCGGGACATTGAAGACATCGTGGCCCAGACCAGCATATCCAACGAAAGCCTGCGCGAGGTGGAAAGCACCATCGGGAAGATCAGCGACCAGAGCAAGGTCATAGGCGAAACGGTATCGATCATCGTCGATATCGCCGACAAGATCAACCTCCTGTCCCTCAACGCCAGCATCGAAGCGGCCCGGGCCGGTGACTACGGCCGGGGCTTTGCGGTCGTCGCCGACGAGATCGGCAAGCTTGCTGTGCAGACGACCGACAGCATCAAGGAGATCGAAAAGGTCCTCGCCTTCAGCACCAACACGACGGCTGAAGGCGTCGCGGTCATAACCTCGACGGCGGACACCATCAAGAAGCTCATCGGCAAGATGGGCGAGAGCTCCGGCAAGATCAAGCTGCTCCAGGAGAGCATCCTGGTGGAGGAGCGCTACATCAAGGTCATCATCGAGCAGATGACGAAGAATATCGAACTGGCGAAGCACATCGGCATCAGCACCTCGGAGCAGAAGAAGGCCATCGGGGACACCACCAAGGCCATCGATCAGTCCAACCAGATCGTCGCCGAGATGGTGCTGGAGATCCGCGAGCTGTCGAACACGTCAAGCTCCATCCTCAAGAACGCCACGGAGCTTTTGATGAAGTCAAAGGAAGCGGTCTGACCCCGCCTCAGGACCCGAAGCCCTTCACATTGAGCAGGGGGTGCACGATCTTCCGCAGTTCCTTCTTGGAAAACTTACCCACGCTGGTCTTCGGGATTTCTTTGAGAAATACCACCTCGTCCGGGATCCACCACTTGGCCACCCTGCCCGCAATGAAATCAATGATCTCTTCTTTAGTAATTTTGTCAACATACTCAGGCCGCGGCACCACGCAGGCGCAGGGGCGCTCCTGCCATTTTTCATGGGGGATGCCGATCACGGCGGCCTCCAGGACCTTCGGGTGCTGCATGATGGTGTTCTCCAGGTCGATGGAGGATATCCATTCACCGGCGCTCTTGATCATGTCCTTCACCCGGTCCACCAGGCTGACGTACCCCTCCCCGTTCATGGTGCCGATATCGCCGGTGTGAAACCATCCGTCCCTGAAGACGCGTCCGCTGGTCTCCGGATCTTTGTAATATTCGCTGGCGATCCAGGGACCGCGCACCAGGATCTCTCCCATGTCCTCGCCGTTCATCCGCGCCTCTTTCCCTTCGGTCGTGATGATCTTCACCTGGAGGCCCGGCACCGGTATTCCCGCCGTTGCCTTGAACTTTATCTTCTCGTCGATTGAAAGGCCCTCCATGTAGCTCTTCGTCCCCGACAGGGTGACCAGCGGCGAGGTCTCCGTGGCGCCGTATCCCTGGGCCATGCTGACATGGTATTTCTTCTCAAAGGCCTCCATCAGGTGCACGGGCAGAGCTGAACCGCCGGAGTAAAAATTTCTGACCGACGAAAAGTCATGCTCCCCGCCCCCTTCCAGGTAATTGTACATCATCATCCATATGGTGGGGACGCCGCAGGAGAAGGTCACCCGCTCGTCGGCGATTATTTTACAGAGGGACTTCATGTCCAGGATCTGCCGTCCCGGCAGCACCTGCTTCATACCGAGCATGACGCTCACGAAGGGCGCGCCCCAGGCGTTGGCGTGGAACATCGGCACGATGTGCAGGGTGCAGTCGCTTTCCAGGGCGCCCAGGGTGGCCGCTACCGCGTAGGTGTGAAGAACCAGGCCGCGGTGGCTGTACACGACACCCTTCGGGTCGCCGGTCGTCGCCGAGGTGTAGCAGATGAGGCACGGCTCATTCTCGTCCCGGTCGACGCTGAAGTCATAGTGTTCCGGGAAGTCCTTTATGAAGTCGTCGTAGAGCACCGCAGGGGAGAGTTTCGTCTGGGGCATCTTCCCGGTCTGGGACATGACGACAAAGAGCTTCACGGTTTTAAGTTTGTCCGCCGCCGGCTCCAGGAGGAAGAACACATCTTCATCGAGGAATATGACCCGGTCCTCGGCGTGGTTGATGATGTAGACCAGGTTTTCCTGGGACAGGCGGATATTCAGGGTGTGCAGGACCCCGCCCATGCCGGGAACCCCGAAATAGAGTTCCAGGTGCCGGTGATTGTTGAGGGCAAAGGAGGCAACCCGGTCGCCCTTCTTGAGTCCCCACCTGTCCAGGGCATGTGCGAGCTTGCACACGCGTTTGAACCAGTCGCCGTAGCCGTACCTAAATGTCTCATTGGGATACACGGACACGATCTCTTTTTTGGGATAATACCGCGCGGCGCGAAGCATGAAATCGGTAAGCAGGAGAGGATAATTCATCATGGCTCGACCTCCAGAAAGACAGATATGCCGGCGCGCTGCGCGCGCCCTCGCCTTATTCTTCGGAGTCTCAGAAACCGGATGAAAAAGATAATGGAAATGCTGCTCTTATTCGGGAATATCCCGCATAACGCGACTACTAATTATTATACTGCCAATTGAAAGTAATGTCAATACCGCGCGGCCAATAAATGTGAAACGGGGGATATATCGCGCGTTACCAGTTTTTCCTGATGACCATGGCCGCCAGTTCATACCAATGGCGGGAGATGGCGTTGCGGCGCGGGAGCCTTTTTGCGACCTGATTCAATCGATTCTCTTTAAAATCACCATGGTGACATCATCATCGAAATAATAGTCCTTCAGCCCGGTGAGGATCCCCAGCTTGATTTCTTCGGGATTCCGGGAGCCCAGGTCTTTGAATAATTCCCTGAGACGGCCCAGGCCGAACATGTCCTCCACGGGGTCCCGCTGGTCCCGCAGGGACCCCTGCCGCCACGCGTCAGTGAGGCCGTCCGTGTACAGGAGCAGGGTATCGCCGGGTTTCATGGTGAAATCTCCCGTCGCGGGCTGCTTCAAGTCCTCGGGTATGCCGATCCAGATGCCGTTCGTCTCAATCAATTCAACATCGTCCGCGGCGGCGCGGTACATCATGAGATGCTGGTGCTGGCCGGAAAACATGAACTTCCCGCTGTTCATGCAGGCTATCACGGTGATGGTCATGTACCGCTCCTCGTCCAGCTTCTGCTATGTTCTCGGTGATGACGCTGTTGACGCGGTTCAGAAGCACGTCGGGCCGCAGGTTCGGTTTCGCCGTTATGGCCATGTGTATCGCCGTCTGCACCATCATCATGATGAGCCCGGCCGGCACGCCGTGGCCTGATACGTCGCCGATGACGAGCCAGTCAAGTCCCTCGGCGTTGATGATATCGTAGTAATCGCCCCCGACCTGGTCCGCCGGCTGCATGTAGGTAGCGATCTCGAAGCCCCGTATCGCCGGAGCGCGCGGCAGAAGCGTCGTCTGGATCTTTTTCGCCAGCTCCATCTCCCCCCAGAGCGCGTCCATCGCCTTCTTCAGCTCCGCGGTGCGCTCCTCCACCTTCTGCTCCAGCTGTTCCATCAGCATGCCGAGGTTGCTGTACATGACTGAATTGTCCAGGGCTATGGCCGCCGCGGCCCGGACATTGTTGATGAACCTCACCTCGTAGTCGGTGATCTGCCGGAGGTTCTGCTTCTCCGGCAGTACCAGCAGGGCCAGGAGCCGTCCCTTCTGGACGAAGGGGACCAGGTACGTGGCGTCCAGTTCCTTAAACAGTGCCAGGAGGCTGTCCCGCGCCGCATAATCAGCCTTCGCTTCAACCAGGGCGCGGTCAACCAGGTGGTTTGACCTGACAAACCATGACTCGAGTCCCGGGTCCAGAGCGCAGGTTTTCATGCCGGAATTGATGACGGTGGAATCACCCATTCCGCACAGGACCATTTCAGCGCTTTTAAATGCCAGGGTCTTCCTGACAAGTTCGGTGAACTGGCCAACCAGGTCATTCAGCGTTTTCAGTGAGGATATACTGTCAATGAATGAAGATTCGATGACGGAAAGATTGTATTTTCTCCTGTTGAAAAGCTGGTCGATCAAAGGCTGTACTTTCGTAAAATACATGTAGTTGGCGATAAACAACGCAACGGCTGCGGCGAACAGCAAGGGGCCGTTTATTTTATGCAGGTACGGATAAGCATAGTAAAATAATATGATGTTGGGGACAAGAATGAGAGACGACATGGCGGCCCAGATGAATGTGACATGAAGCACGCTCCTGATTTCCATAAGGCGGTTGTTCAGGATGCCGTATCCCAGAAAAGCCAGAGGCAGGAACATCAGGTTCCCCATTGGGTAGAAATCAATACCGCTCATGGCCGGCAAATTCGACATTGTAAGGAGCCCCGTCAGGATGAATGACAGAACAATATATACTAGTTTCAGGCGGAGAATCTGGTTTCGTTCAATCCTGATCTTCCTGATGAAGTATACTATGAAATACCCGAGTACTATGGCGGAATAGAGGCCGAAAATCCGCAGGGCGATGCCCCCCTTCGCCATGTACCCCCACGGGTATTCATAGAGTCCGTATATATAGTAATCGGTCAGGGTCAAAAGGGAGAGGATAAAACTGACAACAAAGGCGGTTATTATGACATACCTGTTTTTTGTGCCGGTTAACTTGTAGAAATACAGAAGGTTGATCGCCGGAAGATACACGTACAGGAAATGGCATGCCCGTTCGACCTTCATGATCACCCCTGTTTTCCCCCAGAAGAGATGATGACTTATGAAAATCGGCAGCAGCAGGCACCACCAGACACACACAATGGCAAAGAGTATGTTTTCACGCGAGAGCCTGCCCCGTATAACCGCCGTCAGGGCGATTGTTAGCCCTATGACGAGGGACAGGAGAGGCGGTATTATGAAAAGGCTTCTTGTTTCAAGGGAAAATTCCATAACTTCTATTTGTCTGCCGGAGTCTCCCGCATATTATTGTATTTTGAACTGCCCCTTCTCGTCGAAGGCCAGCTTGAGGGGCGATGTCTTGATCTCGTCAGGGAGCTTGACGCTGGAATAGCCCTTTAACTGGTAGACCCCCGCGCGGCTGGTCAGGAAATTCACCACCGACTGTCCCAGGGCTTTCGAACTGAAGGTATTGGCGATCCTTATGACAGAGCGGTTTCCCTCGTTGGATGTGCTGCCGGTGGTGCCGCTGAGTATCTTCGCGTTATTCACCATGAAATCGTAGGAAAGGTCGCGGAACCGAAGCTGGGCCCTGGTGTTGTTCTTCACTTCAACATCGAAGCTGACTCCGATGGGAACGTCAAGGGATGTCAGGTCGAGAACATCCGCCGGTTTGGTCTTCTTGCCCGCAATCAGGCCTTCAAAGAGGTTGAGCAGGTTATTGGCGTTTAAATTCTTCTTCCCGGTCTCGACCAGGGATCGCTTGATTTCGTTAAGGGTCGGGGCTTTCACTTGAAAATTAACGATGCTGAAAGACGGCTTCAATGCCGGTATCTTTTTCTGGACCGTGTAAGCAAAGGTTATGCTTTTCTTTATTGATTGGAGCTGTTTGGGAAGAGGTATGACGATATCAATGTCTATTGTGCAGTTCAGGTCCTCCCTCGCGGTATAATCCTTTATGATGCGCATGATATCCTCATAGGCCAGGGTGACTTTTATGGGTGTCACCGTGCTGCCGCCGGCCTGCACGGTCACTCCCTTCGGGGTCCGGGTCTTCAGGAGCTGGTTGCCTTCCACCTTGACGTTGAAGCCCACATCCTGGAGCCTGAAGCCCACCGGGTAGGGATTATTCAATTCTATTTCAAAGATAAAGCTGACGTCCTTCAGGCTTATGGAGTCTATGTCGAACCGCTTGAGGCTGACCTCCGGTTTCGTTCCGAGCAGGTCAGTAAGAGTTGAGCACGACAGGAGCAGTATCGGGAACAAAAGCATGGCAAGTGATTTTTTCATGGCTGATGGTTCCTCCCGGATAACATGAATTAAAGTATATGGGCCAGCACACCGTCATCGCAGGAATGGAACAGGTACACGGTAACGGTGTTCTCCTCCACCTTTACGACGGCATGGGCACCATCATTAATGTTTCCGCATTTAAGAGAATTCCATGCAATCGTTTCAGGCTTACTGACTTTTTTAAATTGCGGCAGGGCAAGTTTGCCGATTTTTTTTCCAACATAAAACCTCTTGATCTTTTCCGCCATAAGGAGGGCCTGTTTATGATTCTTCTGGGGCAGGGCGAAGGTGATTCCCCCGAACCTGGACGCATCGACTTCCTTTATGCCGACGAAAACCGGGTACTTCACCGAATCCGCCTCAACAAAACCTTTCGCAACCTTATATTTTTTTGCCTCGGAGGATTCAGTCCCTTTATCCTGGGCTGACACGACTAGCCCGGTAATTATCACGCATAAGGCAAAACAGCATACATTGAAAAGACTGCGGCTTTTCATGAAGGACCTCCCGGCAGAATATTATACGCAGCACCAGCCCTGTATCCTATTACTTTGAACTGGCCTGTCAAGAAATAAAAAACCATACTGGTGAGATCATTGTTACATTGCAACGTTTAATACTGCAATAAGGCGTCAGAAAAAAAGAACTGAGCGACCGAGGATGTCTATAACTTCAAAGTATAAAAACAAGTTCCGCAGGCCGCGAGGTTTTTTTCTGACGCATACTGTCCTGTTTTGATATTTTTCAGAGGCGGACGAGCGGGATAGCTGCCGGCTATAATACCATCACCAGAAGATGAGTGCTGTATAGCGCTATAATCATCGAAACCATCAATCATGGAAGGAATGGTCATATGGCTTTCCATAAATGTTGTAGAATGTCTTCCGCCCTGCCCTGCAGGAACACGTCGGTTATTGAGTTGGTCAGCCCCGTCGACTCAAGGTTTATCTCTATTATTGTTGCGCGGTTCCGCTTCGCCAGGACAGGGAGCTCGGCAGCCGGATTAACGACGGCCGAGGTTCCTATCACCAGCATGGCATCGGCTGTGCCGGCGAGCAACCGCGCCTCCATGAGGGCCCCGAAGGGAACGGCCTCGCCGAAAAAAACCATCCCGGGTTTGAGGACCCGGGAGCAACCCGGGCAGCGGGGGAGTTCTTTCATGATGTCATATCCGTCAGTATTGAAATCAGCACCGCATTCCATGCAGCGGAGCTTCATCACGCTGCCATGAAGTTCGATGACGCTCCTGTTCCCGGCCCGCTGGTGAAGGCCGTCCACGTTCTGGGTGATGAGCCCCTTCAGGGCGCCGTGACGCTCCATCCGGGCAAGGGCCCGGTGTGCGGGATTCGGTTCAGCAGAACCCGCCAGCGCAATGAGCTCCCGCGCCATTTCCCATACCAGGCCCGGGTCCTTCCGGAACATCTCGATGTCCGCCAGAGCCGGATCGTACCTGCCCCAGATCCCGCCCCTCCCCCGGAACCCGGGGATGCCGCTTCCGGCCGAAACACCGGCACCGGTCAGGGCCACAAGGTAATGGGACCGGGCAAGGATATCCCGGGCGGTTTTGATGGAGTCACTATCTGACATGCTGCCACATTACAGGAATATCTCTCGCAGAGTCGCGGAGACGCAGAGTTTTTATAATGTATTCATGATGTTCTGTAAAAAAAAATTAGAAAATCTATTTTTACAACCGTCTTGATTTCCCAATTTTTCTCTGCGTCTCAGCGAGATACATATTTCAATACCCATGCTGGTTCACATCGATATGGAGCCCTTCCGGAAATCGCTTTTCCCGATCAGCGCGTTGACGATAACCGGCTTCCCTTTCCGTAGAGTCTCCATCGCTTCATCCAGGACCATGTCGATCTCATCCGAATTGCTGATGATAAATCCGGCGCCGCCGTAGGCCTCGGCGACTCTCTGATAGTCTGAATATTCGAGGAGAGTCCCCACGGGATCGCCCAGGATTTCCACCTGGTCCCGGTATATCTGGCTCCAGCAGGCGTCATTGCCGATTACCGCAATGACCGGTATCCCGTGTCGCGCGAAAGTGTCAAATTCCTGGATGCTGTAGCCGGCGGCGCCGTCCCCGTAGAGGATCCATATCTCTTTTTCAGGGCGGCAGAGGGACGCCCCGATGGCGAAGCCGGCCCCCACTCCCAGGGTACCGAACACGCCCGGGTCGAGCCAGGTGAGCGGTCCCGGCGGGCGAAGGATATAGGAGGCGGTGCCGACGAAGTCTCCCCCGTCCGCGACGATGATGGCGTTCTCATTGATGCGTCCCGCAATTTTTTTCAGCAGCAGCACGGGATTGACCTGCCCGCCGGCTTCACTTGAAAGGTCGTCTATCTCGCTTTCCCTCTCCAGCTCCCGTGCACGGAGAGCAGAAAGCCAGGGACCCGTGTCAGCGGTTTCCCGGGGAAAGCATCCGGCGAGGGTCCGGATAAACAGACCGGGGTCCGTGCAGACCCCCACATCGGGACGCCGGTTCAGCACCAGGTCATGCCTGCTCCGGTTAACAGAAACAATCTTCGCCGCCGCGGCGATACCGCGGCCGTAATCGAGACGGAAATCACAGGGTATGCCGGCGAGGATGGCAAGGTCCGATTCACGAAGCGCTTCTTTTCTATGGTGTCTGAACTGGAGCGGATCATTGCCGCCCAGGAGCCCCCGCGCCGTTCCGGCGAGATAGACCGGAACGCCGATCCTTCTCACCGCGTCAGCCAGCAGGGCTGCTTCGTCCGGGCGGGTCATGGCCTGGCTCCCCATAACCATGACAGGCCGTGCGGCGCGGGATATCATCAAGGCTGCGCGGAGCACCTGGCGTTGGCTGACTCCCGGCACCGTGATATGTGATGCGGACGGTTGCATCGTTTCGAGATCACAGGCAAACATCCGGTCAACATGGCGTCTCAGGTAGAAATTGATGAGCCTGGTCCGCAGTCCTGCCGCGGCGGAATCCCCGCTTTTTGCGCCGTACATATCCCTCACGGTCTCTTCATCATATAAAAGATCGATGGGGCACTCGACGAAGACCGGACCCTGTACACCGGATTTCGCAATGGCGAAGGCATTTTTCAGCACCGGGATGATGTCGCAGTTTTTCCTTAGCGCCAGCACCTTCTTCACCCCGGCCCTGACGACACCATGCTGATCGATATCCTGCAGGGAGCCCCGGCCTTTTAATACCGTGGCCGCGGCACCCCCCAGGAGCACCAGCGGCGACTGCGCATGGAGGGCATTGACCAGCGCGGTCATGCTGTTGGTCACGCCCGGTCCGGCTGTCACGACGGCTACACCGGGGATCCCGGTCATGCGCGCCGAAGCGTCCGCCGCGAATACCGCGGTGACCTCGTTGCGGCAATCGATCACCCGTATCCCGTCATTTTTACAGCCCACAAGGATTGGAGAAACATGCCCTCCGCAGAGGGTAAACACGTGAAGAACACCTTCCTCCCTGAGCATATGTGCTATAATTGTTCCACCGTTCATGGAGAGCCCCCGTTTATAATACATAGTTGCATGGCGGGGATGCACAACCGCACCTTCAATTGATATAGTATCCATTCATATATGTCCACTGTTTTTGCAGTAAAATTCCCGCAACCCGGAGCCCAATTTTTACTTGCCCCTGGAAAGAAGCGCTGAACAATTGCCGTATCATGGGCAATTCAAAAAGACAACTGCCGGAAATCGTCGCCCCCGCGGGGAACCTGGAAAAACTCAAGGCAGCGGTCATCTACGGCGCAGATGCCGTGTACTTCGGCGGAGAAGACCACAACCTGCGTGTCCAGTCAGACAACTTCAACAGGGACGATATTATAGAAGCTGTCCGCTTCTGCCATGACCGGGGGGTAAAGGCCATTTTCCTGATGAATTCCTTTCTCCATGAAAAGGAAATTGCGGAAGCCAGAAGATATATCGCCGGGATCAGGGAAATCGGTTTCGACGCGGTTATGATTTCCGACCCGGGCATGATGTCCCTTATCAGGGATGCCGGCATGACCAGCGCCATCCATCTCTCCACCCAGATGTCGACCCTCAACCACCTGGCAGTGCGCTTCTGGCATGGCGCCGGCATTGACCGGATCGTCCTTGCCCGGGAGGCAACGGTGGAGGAAATCCGCATGATATGTGAAAACACCGATGCGGAGATCGAGGTCTTCGTCCACGGCGCCCTCTGCATCGCCTACTCCGGCCGATGCCTCCTGAGCCGATACCTCACCGGCCGCGACGCCAACCAGGGCGACTGCGCCCAGGCCTGCCGCTGGCGTTACTCCCTCGTTGAGGAAAGCCGGCCCGGCAATTATCTCGACACCATCGAGGACCGGAGGGGCACGGAGATCCTCTCGTCCAAGGACCTGTGCCTGGTCGAACGCCTTGGCGAGTACATAGACGCCGGGGTGAACGCCTTCAAGATCGAGGGGAGGATGAAGTCAATATATTATACGGCCAACACGACGAGGATATACCGGGACGCGGTCCGGAATGCGGGCACCCCCGAATTCGAGCAGCGCCTCCCCTTTTACCGGGAGGAACTCGACCTGGTAAGCCACCGCCCCTATACCGGGGACCTCTTCAACGAGTTTGACAACCTGGGCTTTTCGAGCATCCCCTACGTCAACAGGGCCATGTTTCTCGGTTATAAAAGCGGGACGGCGCCGGGCGGCACACCGGTCATCAAAACATTCAATCCCATTTACCGCAACGAGACCATTGAAGCTATATTCCCCATCACTGATTCCATCAGGGATGCCAGCGTCACGGTGAGCGATATCATTGACTCCAGTGGCGCCTCCGTGGATATGGCGCGGCCCAATTCAATCTATCAAATTATGTTCGATGCCGAACTTGCGGATCATGCTATCCTTCGCAGGAGGCGGTAGAGCCTACTGCTAGCCTGGGGTTTAAACCCCAGGCTAGCAGTAGGCTCATCTACACAAATAACAAAATTATGAGTAATCCGGTATTGTACTCTTGACAAAAACCGCAGGCTGCGACACATTAGGTACATATAATAATAAGGATTGCACAATGTTATCACGACCACCAGGCATTGAAGATATATTTCCCGACCGGATCGAAAGGCGGAACCTGGTCATCGACGCGGCCCGGGACGCCTTCCGGCTTTACAACTTCAGGGAAATAGTCATTCCCGTCATGGAATTCACCGAGGTTTTCGTGCGGGGCATCGGCAACGAGACCGATATCGTATCAAAGGAGATGTTCACCTTCGAGGACCGGGGCGGCCGCAGCCTGACCCTCCGTCCGGAAGGGACCGCGTCGGTCGTCCGGGCCTACGTCGAGAACGGCGAGTACAACCGCCTGTCGATGTGCAAGTTCTTTTACATCGGCCCTATGTTCAGGGCGGAGCGCCCGCAGAAGGGCCGCCTGCGGCAGTTCAACCAGTTCGGGGCAGAACTCTTTGGGAGCGGCGACCCCTACCATGATTACGAGGCGATAGCCCTCATGGACGACATCGCAAAGAGAGCAGGCGTCGGCGACTACACGGTCCTCATCAATTCCATCGGGTGCCCCGCGTGCCGCGTGAACTTTGTCAGGGAACTTACCGCCTATTACGAGGGCACGAAAGATCTTCTCTGCAAGGACTGCGCCTCAAGGCTCCACCGGAACCCCATGCGCCTCCTGGACTGCAAGCAGGACTCCTGCCAGCCGCTGAAAAAGGACGCGCCGAAAATCACGTCTTTTCTCTGCGATGACTGCAGGACCCATCATGAATCAGTCAAGCGCTACCTCGCAGAAGGCGGAATCGCCTTCACCGAGGACCACCTCCTTGTGCGCGGCCTCGACTACTATACCAGGACAACCTTTGAGTTCGTCACCGCCCGACTGGGGGGACAGAACGCTTTCGCCGCCGGGGGCAGGTACGACAACCTGGTTGAAGAATTCGGCGGCAAAACGACGCCGGCCGTCGGGTTTGCGGCGGGCATCGAGCGGATGGAACTGCTCCTGGCGGAGAAGGACATTGCCGGGGGAGGAATCGACGCATTCATCATCCACACCGGCGGGGAAACCCTTGTGCGGGCCGTTGCCCTGTGCGGTCAACTCAGGAACGGCGGCATTTCAGCCGACCTGGACCCCGGTTCCAAGGGCTTCAAGGCCCAGTTCAAGAAAGCTGACCGGGAGGGCGCGGCCTTTGCCCTGGTCATCGGCGAGGACGAATTGGCCGCGGGCACCTGTACCGTGAAGGACCTTAAAAGCGGGGACCAGGAACCGGTCAGCGCCGCAGCAGTCGCGGATTATATCAGAAAGAAATTGAAATAACAGCACCGGACCGTGACCAACGATCCGGGAAAAAGATGCTCGAATAACCGAAGGCCATGTACAACACAAGACCAGTCACCGACGAGGACCTCGCGGCCGTATGCGGCTTTTTTGCCGACGAGCGTGAGCTTCACTATGCCTTCCCCGGCGTCACCTACCCGCTGTCCGAAACAGTATTGAAATCATTCATCGAATCCCGCTCCGACGCGACGGTCCTCACGTCAAAAGGCAGAAGCGTGGGTTTTGCCGACCTGTTCAATATCAAGGAAAATGATGAATGTTCCATCGGCAATGTTATAATCAGCAGGGGCCATCGCAGAAAGGGGGCTGCGATGTTTCTCCTCAAGGCCATGATAGATATTGCGGTATCCAGTCATAACGCGACGAGGATCATCGTCCCCTGCTGGTGCGAAAACACGCGGGGACTACTGCTTTACTCAAAACTGGGCTTCAAACCCTTTGACATCATGATAAAAAATCACGACGACAGCGAAATGATACCGGTACTTCTTCTGGAAAAAAACCTGGACGCCGACCTGCCTGAGCCTTCACCCGTCGGATCCGTGTGATACCGCCATGCCTGATAAAGAACGCACCAGCATGATGAACGAAATATTCCGCAGCTGCGGCTTTGAATTGACCCCGCGCCAGCTTGATCAGTTCGGCGCCTACTATGATCTCCTTGTCGAAAACAACGAGACCCTTGACCTCACCAGAATAACCTCCTTCGAGGATATCGTGGTCAAGCATTTCATCGATTCCATATACTTCACGGAATTCATAGAGCTCCCCTCCCCCGTCATAGATATCGGCTCGGGCGCGGGATTTCCGGGAATACCCCTCAAGATCTATCTTCCGCGACTCCGCGTGATACTTTCGGAGCCGAGAAAGAAGCGCGCCACCTTCCTCGAGACAACGGCGCGGGTCCTCCGCCTGACCGATGTCGAGGTATATCCCCACATGGTTACGGAACGGTCTTTCTTCGCGGTGCAGGGGATCATAACACGGGCGCTGGAATCGATCGACGAAACCCTGTCGCGGGTAAACCACTTCCTTCCCCGGGGCGGCAGGGTGATCTTCATGAAAGGCCCGGAAGCCGACCGGGACCTCGACGCGGTGACGCCGGACAACCGGGGGTCCTATTCCCTGGAAACCGACAGGCAGTACCGTCTGCCCCACACCAATTACGATCGCCGTATTATCGTTTATAAAAAGGAATTGTCCGGCACCCGTAAAACCTATTCAATCCTCAAGGACCTGAAGGCCACCGCCGGGACGGCCATAACCTCCGGCGAGAACAAGACCTTCAAAGAGCTTAAAAAGATGTCCGACGGCAGCGGCATCCGGAAATCAGGAACCGTCCTTGTATCGGGGAAAAAAATAATCGCGGAACTGGCCGGCAATGGCGACGTAACGGCCCATGAATTGGTACTCCATGACGGATATGCCGAAGACGATGATGGCATCAATTCCCTGATCGGCAGGCATGAAGACGCGGGAACTCTCCTGGTCCTGAAAAAGTCACTCTTCAATGAACTGGATGTATTCAATACCGGGGGGCCTCTCCTGGTGGTAACACCGCCGGAGATTCCCGAATGGAAGATGGATCTCGCTCCCGGGTGCACGCTGATGATTCCCTTCCAGGACCCGGTAAACGTGGGTTCGGTAATACGCTCGGCAGTGGGATTCAACGTGGGCAGGATCGTGTTGTTGAAGGAAGCGGCCAATCCCTTCCATCCCAAATCAATCCGGGCATCGGCCGGGACCGTGTTCAGCGCGGTCATGGAAAAAGGGCCTTCGATCCGGGACCTGCCTGCGCTGCTGGGTGACGACACTTCTGCCGTAATCGCCCTTGACGCGGAAGGCAGCGCCCTCGATTCATTCACGTTCCCGGACCGCTTTCTCCTCCTCCCGGGAATAGAAGGCCCCGGTCTGCCGGAGGCCTTCAGGGGCGGATCAATAGCGATCCCCCTCAACAGCCGCGTGGAATCACTGAACGCGCCGGTGGCGGTTTCAATCGCCCTGTACGAATGGAAACGTCAATCGCCCTCGAATTCAACCAGGGTGAAGAGGCCGTAGCCGGCATCCTCTATTTTTTTGCGCCCCCCCACGTCCGGCAGATCAACGATGAAAGCGAGCTCCACAACTTCCCCGCCGAGTTTTTCCACCAGCTTGGCGCAGGCCAGCGATGTTCCCCCCGTGGCCAGGAGGTCATCTATGATGAGAACCTTGTCCCCCTTCTTCACCGCGTCAACGTGGACCTCGAGGGTATCAGTTCCGTATTCAAGCTCGTATTCGTAGGAAACCTTTTTGGAAGGAAGCTTCCCCTTCTTCCGGATGGGGACCAGGCCCTTGCGGAGCTCGTAGGCTATGGCGCCGCCGATCAGAAAGCCCCGCGCCTCGATGCCGGCGATGCAGTCGATGTCCATCCGGGCATAGCGCCGGATAAAGGCGTCTATGCACATCCGGTAACCTTCCTTATCGTGAAGGAGCGTGGTGATATCCCTGAACATGATACCCGGCTTGGGGAAATCAGGAATGGTCCTGATCTTTGACTTAATGATTGCTTCGATTTTTTTATTCATACGCATCCCCGCGCGCTAGAATTTCACTTCCGCCTTGATGTACACATTATTGTTTGGCGTCGGATTCTTTTTGGTAAAGTTATGCAAATTGTAGGTCGGCTGTACATCGTACGTCACTGATTCATAGTAGAGGGACATCCTGAAATACTTGCTGAACTGATAGCCGAGGCCGATTCCCATAACCAGGGTGTTATGTACCTGGTCCATGTTGCCAGCCGCGCTCGGCAGCTCTCTGCCCCAGGCTAACCGTCCTATGAATAACACGGCAGCGGGAGTGACTGCCCCAAGGTTGATGTTAAACCATGAATCTACCAGGTAGAAATCGAGTTTATGTCTCGGTGAATAACTGGTAATGGGATAGACCCAGCTGGTCTGGGAAAACTGCATTTCAGGCACGTAGAAGTTCAGGCCAATCTTCATAAGATCGCTGAACCATGCCACGCCGAAGCCGTAGTACATCCTCCATTCAAGCCCGCTGTAATAGACATATGAAGTCCCCGACTGGACTATCTTGTTATCATTGGTATTTTCATACCTGAAGTAAAAGTTCACATAGAGTTCCTTAATGTAATCAACAGGATTGACGGAAAGCAGCAGTTCATGGGCCTTCCCTCCGTATGTTTCATTGTTGTCGGATTTTACTCCTTCCCCGTTCGTCAGCGTGTACTCCAGGGTAACCAGGTTAAACAGGCTCAGGGACACCAGTACGCCGAGGTCCGCTGAATCTCCAAAGCTATATCCGTCCAGGACCATCTTGGAATTATTGAGATAATTGGGCCCCATCCACCGGAGGTCGTTGAGCTTGTCCGTTATGCCTATGCCGGGAGTGGCTATCTTCCCGAGCTGGGCCTTCACAATAACAGGCCCCACCGGCGTTGCGAAATCCTTGTACAGCTGAACGAAGCCGTATTTCAGATATAGTATGTCCTCGCTGTAGGGATCTATATCGGTGGTAATCTTCAGGCTGAATATCTCGCCGAGTTGTTTCTTAATGGTAAGATAACAGCGCTGCAGGCTGAAAGAATTATTGTTTTTATAGGAATAATTATACGGCGGCACAAGCACTATGTCCGCCGGATTTCCGGTTTGAAGGTATGTATCGTTGATAAATCCCCATTTAGGGACCTTCCCCCATGTGGTATCGCCGGTATACTTAAAGCCGGTTTGATAGGCCCATTGCATATAAACCAGCGCAGACAGGTCAACATACAACTTGCTCGGGTCTTTTTCAGCTGAATCGGGCTTTTTCTCTATATCGTCTGCCTGCTGGGTCTCTTTTCCAGGCTTCTGCTTATCGGCTTTTTCCTGCGACAGCGCCGGCATGGCTGATGACAGAACTGCTGCGGAAACCAATAGGCCCACAATCCTTTTCATATAGGTCCTCCAGAAATAGCTCCTCTCGGTTATTTGACTTGTTTCTCTCACCTGTCATTTTTTTTCAAGCAGGAAACATATATAATTGCAATATCTCGGAAAATATTAAAAAATAATGTTGTAGCATTTATTTCTTTTACTGCATATGATCGTAGCGTATCTTGCGTGCTGCATACATGCAGATTCATGGTTACACTCCTGAAGCCAGCGATGGCCGGGGAAATTTCGCATACAGCAGCACGTCATGCAGCCGGTTTAACATGTAACGTCCCGAACATCCGTGCCGGTTGAAAGGAGAATAACATGAAAAAAAAATTGTTGTTTGCAATGCTGATCGCCGCCGCAGCGTCAGCGGCCGCACCGGGCGCTGAGCCTTTCCCCGGCGAAAACGGCAGTGAATCACCCCTTAAAAAGCAGAACCTGAATTCCCCGGTCTATGAACTGCAGAATACGTTTCAAAAAATCTACGATCTGTACAAAAGCAGCGTTGTCTTCATCAGCACCGAAAAAACGGTCACGGCCACCTACCGGGACCCCTTCATGGATGACCCCTTCTTCAGGGAATTCTTCGGGAAACGCCAGCCCGCGCCTGGTACGCGGAAGCACCATGGCCTCGGCACCGGATTCATCATAACGGACAGCGGCTATATATGCACCAACCACCACGTGGTAGCGAACATGGACTCGGTCACGGTCCGCGTCAATAATAAGGATTACAGGGCGACGCTTGTCGGCTCGGACCAGCTCACCGACATAGCACTCCTTAAAATTACCGACAGCGGCAAATTCACGCCGGTCTATTTCGGCAATTCAGACAACGTCAGGATCGGCGACATGGCCATCGCCATCGGCAATCCCTTCGGCCTTGACAAGACCATCACAACGGGCGTCATAAGCGCAACGGGCCGCCATGTCTACAACGACATGGGAATATCGCACATCCAGACCGACGCCTCCATCAACCCCGGCAACAGCGGCGGCCCCCTCATCAACATCGACGGCGAGGTCATCGGTGTAAACCGCATGATCTATTCCAGCACCGGCGGAAACCTCGGGATCGGTTTTGCCATACCGATAAACACGGCGAAAGACACCCTGGTGCAGCTGCGGAAATTCGGGAAGGTGAAGCGCGGTTATATCGGAGTCCAGATTTCACCCCTCACGCCGGAGTTCGCCAGAGAACTGGGGCTCCAGAAGACAGACGGGGCCCTTGTCGGCGCCCTCGAGAAGGAGGGCCCGGCGGCCCTGGCTGGAATCAGGATCAGGGACGTTATCATGCGGATTGACGGCAGGGAGGTACGGGACTTTTCGGACCTGCTGGGAATCGTCAGCAGGATCGATATCGGCAAGAACATCCGCGTCACCATCTGGAGAGATAAAACCGAGATCAACGTCTGGGTAACGGTGAAAGAACGTCCGTAGAGCGGGAGAACTCAGAGTTCTCCCACGTTTTCATACTCGTTTTCATCAATGGCCGGACTGCCGGTCATGGCCTTGTTTTCGGAATCCTTGCCGCCATCAGGCGTGGATGATCCCTTTTCCTTTTTTTTCAATTCTTCCGGTCTGGCCCCATCCTCCTCGGCATCGGGGATCATCCTGTTCTCTATGCGGTAGAGCATTTCCTGGGTACTCATGCTTTTCCATTTTCTGGCAGTGTCGATGTTGGCTCCGCGCGGGTAGCTGTTGATGTAGACCTGGAATTCACGCGCGGCCAGGTCGAATTTCTTCATGAGAAAATAGGCATACCCCTTCCTGATCCGGGCTGCCTCGTCCTTGTGGTTGTCATAGTTGTTGAGGACCCTGTCATAATACTGTATTGCCGTGCCGTACTTGTGCATGGCGAAGTAGCTCTGACCGATCCAGTAAAGGCAGTTTTCCCCATACCCGCTGTCCGGGAAATGGTTCAGGACCCTTTTGAAATAGGAAATAGCTGAACCATACCTACCACGGCGAAAGTTTTCATGGCCGGTCCGGTACACCTGGTGGATGTAGGCGTGCTTCACGTCGTCAGCGTAATGGCTGAAGTTGCCGTAGTACTTGAGGTAATATTCATACATGTTGTACGCCATGTCGTCCTGTCCCAGACGCTTGTACACCCGGGCCTTCCCCAGGATGGCCTCCTCGTTGTCGCCGTTCTCGGTCAGGGCTATATCAAACATCCGCTTCGATTTTTCAAGTTCACGCATCTGCAGATAGGTGTGGCCCAGCTCTGTATACACCCTGCTCCTGAAGTCGCGGTTATCGGTATGGTTGAGCAGCCCCAGAAGTTCGTAGATGCCCTCCTCGCTGTAGCGTTTCATCACCTTGAGACGGGCGATCCTGGCCTTGATCTCCTGTGCGAAGGCCTGATCAACGTCCTTGCTGTTCTTGAGGATATAAACATACTTCAGATAGGCAAGACGGTTGAGGTTCATCTTTTCGTAGGCCTGGGCGATATTGAAATACGCCTCGGATTCGGCCCTGGTGCCGGGATAGCGTGCGATCACCTTCGAGAATACATTAATGGAATCATTGATCGCTTCCCGCGAACCGCGCTCATAAATCAGCTTTCCCTCGGTGAGGAGTTCCCGTGCTTCCCGCTCATGCCGGACAAAACGATCATAGTAGGCGAAAACGCCTATCCCCATGATGACCAGCACCGCTCCCAGTATTATTCCTTGTTTCATCATATACCCTCGGTTAGTATGCCTGTATTTAATAATTCTTCAATCGTACTAGAGTAAATTCTTCCCAGAAACTCGCATCTTTCGGATAATATTTCTTAACATCCGGCAGCAGCAGATAATTGAGGGCCTTCCGGAACCGCCCGAGCTCAATGTTTGACCTGCCGATAAAAAGCCTGGCCTTCGCCTTCAGTTGTTCGCTGCCCGAAGCAGCAATGTATCCATCTAATTCCTTTATGGCCCCGTGATAATTTCCCTTGAAGAAGGTCCGTTTCAGGATGAGATCGATATCATCAGTCTGGGTGATAATTTTTTCCTGTTTCTTTTGTCCCTCTTTCTTTTTAACTTCTTTAACTACAATAACAACCGGCTCGCTGGTAATGTTCACTCCCGGTATCAGCGCGTACGCGGAGCTATCAGTTCCGGTCCCCGGGATCAGACCATAATAGTATTTACCCGACGGGGCCATGGAATCCAGAAACTTGTCAGTATTGATATTTACAATGCCAATAATTGCACTGCCCGGGATATCCATGATATTCTTAATCGGTTTTTCCGACCGGAACAGCTGGTAGTTCGGATCCCCATCGGTCCCGGCATGGCTCCAGGTTATCATAACCGCTTCACGATCAACCCGGGCACTTATCGTTTTAACTTTTATCTGATCTCCTTTCTTTGAAGAGACCATAACCGGGGTAGTGGTAAAGTTCCTGTCCGGGAAGAGGTTCGGATTGTCCTTTGCCTTAAGCGCCTTCACGGTGACCGCGTAAAAATAGGGAATGTCGACGGTCGCATTCTCATCCAGGTATTGACCGACGTCGGCAAGGGTATCAAGCTTTTCCGACTGCTTGAGAATGCTTGCAGAGTTTATTACCTGTTTTGAACGATGTACGGTATAAAAAAGAGCCGTCCTGTTGATCCGGTCCCAGGACAGCATGATCTTCTTGCCGGTCTCAACTGCCTTGATATTTGAAACTATGTTGAATGCTATGCCCGGATCAATGACGACAGGCGCGGACAGGAAGTTGAAATCCTTGCGCAAATCCATCTTGTTATCCGTGATACTCTTCTTGGAAAGAACGACATAATAATAGCTTCCGGGAGTGCAATCATTATCAATGACCGTATTCATCGCCGTCACGTTCACTGCCTTGACCACCTTGGCTGCTTTGACCTTTTCCGCGGTATCAATGACCTGGTTCGACTTGGCCACTATATATTCACCCTTTTCTTTCGGATTCAATTCCCAGGTTACTTTTATTGTGCATTTTGAAGGTGATGCGCCGGGCACCAGTTCAGCCTTGATATTTCTTGCGATATTGTCAGGGGCAACGCTATTTTTCGCTTCATCAATATTGGGTTTTTCTTCATTTGCATTCGGATCCGGCTCATCGGCCAAGAACTGGGAATACAGACTCACCCCTCCGGATAGGCTGATCACTAGTACAAGCGGCACAAGCCACCGCGGTATCCGTTTTTTTCTTTCAACCATGGATGTATTCCCCTTAGCCATTTTTTGCGGATTATTTCCGCTTCGGCGGCAACCACCGTATGGTATATATAAGAAAATACTTAATATATACTATTTTTTATATTTTCGGTCAATAAAATATATATCTTAAAATTTTATTTTGTTTTCTATTATAAATAAGTCCTTAAATATTGGGATTGACTTTGGCCGCATAAGTATCTTTTTTAGTATAACGGATGCAGGGACCACCATGTCGGACATAGACCTAAAAATCAGAAGCAGGGACATCGGGACGCTGCTGAAAATGATAAAAAACAGCAACCCCGACATTGACCTGGCAGTCATCCAGAAAGCCTATCTCTTCGCGAATGCCGCCCATGAAGGCCAGCAGCGCCTCAGTGGCGAGCCCTACATTGTCCACCCCCTGGAGGTAGGCATCATCCTGGCCGGGTTCAAGCTCGACACCAATACGATCGCTGCCGCCCTCCTTCATGACACCGTCGAGGATACCGGCACCACGCTGGACATGCTCGAGAAGGCCTTCGGCGAGGAGGTGGCCAGGCTGGTGGACGGCGTCACCAAGATTTCATCCATCAAAAGCAGGACCAAGGCCACCGCCCAGGCCGCCACGCTTCGCAAAATGCTGATCGCCACGGTCAAGGACATCCGGGTCATCATCATCAAGCTGGCCGACAAGCTCCACAACATGAGGACCATCATGTTCCAGCCGCCGGAGACCCAGACGCGCGTGGCAAAGGAGACCCTGGACATCTACGCGCCCCTGGCGCGTCGCCTCGGGATGTCCAAGATGTCCAGCGAGCTGGAAGACCTTGCTTTCCACGTCCTCGAACCGGGAGCGATACAACGACATCAAGAACAACATCGCCCAGCGGAACACGGAACTTGAAGCATACCTGGAAAACGTCAGGAAAATCCTGGGCGAGCGCCTTGCCGCGCTCAATATCAGCGCCCGGATAACCGGCCGGGCCAAGCACTACTATTCCATCCACAAGAAGATACATGAGCAGAAAAAACCCTTCGAGGAGATCTACGACATCAGGGCCATCAGGATCATCACGAACGAGATCAGGGACTGCTACGGCATCCTTGGCGTTGTCCACACCCTCTGGTCCCCGATCATCAAACGCTTCAAGGACTATATCGCGGTACCGAAATCGAACATGTACCAGTCGCTCCATACCACCGTGATCGGGCCAGACGGCCACCGCCTCGAGGTGCAGATCCGGACCGAAAAGATGCACGCGACCGCCGAGATGGGCATCGCCGCCCACTGGCTCTACAAGGAGGACCCCAGCGTCATCAAGAAGGACTACAAGAATATAACCTTCCTCAGGGACATCACCGAATGGCAGACCGACCTCCAGGACACGCGCGAGTTCATGAAGAGCCTGAAGATGGACCTCTACGAAAACGAGATTTTCGTTTTTACGCCGAAGGGAAAAATCATCAAGCTCCCCAAGGGCGCGACGCCGCTCGATTTCGCCTACGCCATCCATACCGAGATAGGACACAGCACCGTGGGAGCCAAAGTGAACTCGCAGATAGTCCCTCTCAAGACCAAGCTGAAAAGCGGCGACATCGTGGAAATCATGACGAGCAAGAAGGGCCACCCGTCCGAATCGTGGCTCAAGCTCGCGATATCACCCAGCGCCCGCAACAAGATCCGGGCCTGGCTGAGGAGGCAGCTCGAAGCCGATGTAAAACATGAGGAAGATGATAAGCCGAGGGAAGAAAGGACGGCCCCGGCTTCGATCCCGGGTGACGAGCAGATCAAGCTTAAAAGCACGCCGAGGAAAAAGAAGAAGCAGGCAGGCATCACCATCAACGGCGCCTCCAATGTCCTCATCCGCCTTTCGCAATGCTGCCAGCCGATACCGGGGGACGACGTCGTCGGCTTCATCACCCGCGGCAGGGGCATCACCGTGCACAAGAGGAACTGTCCCTCCCTCAAGCGCCTGGCCCATGAGCAGGAACGCTTCGTCAGCATCAAATGGGAAGGCGCCCCCGACACGCTGTATCCGGTCAAGGTTGCGGTGGAAGGCATCGATCGCCCCAACCTCCTGAAGGACGTGGCCGACGAAATAGCCCTGGCCAAGACGAACATCATAAAAGTAGAGGCGCGCGTCGAGGAAAGCGAACACGCCGTGTTCAGGTTCATCCTTGAAGTGCAGAGCAACGACCACCTGAAAGAAATCATTGCCAAGCTTAAAAGCGTAAAGAACATAACCAACGTATACAAGCTGAACGAAAAAGTAATCCTCAAGTGATCCATGAACATACTGCTCGGCTCCTCATCCCCTCGGCGAAAATCAATACTGGGCGGTCTGGTAGGCTCCTTCACGCGTCATGCATCCGTCTATTGACGAGGTGCCCCTTCCCGGGGAGACGCCGGAAATTTTCGCTACGCGTATCGCCGGGGAGAAGTGCCGCGCCATACTGGGATCATGCGCCGCCAGCGACTACCCGCTGCTCATCATCACCGCCGACACCATTGTCACCATTGACGGGCATGTCATCGGCAAGCCCGACGACTTTGAACACGCGGTGAGGATGATATCAACCCTGAACGGACGCACACACCAGGTCATAACCGGCCTCACCCTCCTGGCTGCGGAAGGCCCCGAGGGACCGCGACGGATGCTGACCCGGCACGAAACGACCGGTGTCACCTTTAAAAAGCTCGACCGGGACGGCATTGTCAGCTACCTCACTACAATAGATTACCGCGACAAAGCCGGCAGCTATGCCTTCCAGGAACAGGGAGAGCTCATCGTCAAAGAATTCCAGGGTTCGGCCACCAACATCATCGGGTTCCCCCTTCGCCTCTTTTTTTCAATGCTGTCGGAAATGGGCATTCTCGGCAGGATTTTCATCTGAAAAGATATTGACTTTAATCGCATCTCCTGTTTAGTTAGGGCATGCCGGCGCGGCGGGATGCTGCCGGCTGAAGCTGTTTCAATGCCGAGGTACCTGATGAAAAAAAGAACACAGTACATAATAGATAAGAATTTCCAGCTGCGGCATACCTTTTCGATAATCGGCATCGTGAGCGTCATTACCGCCGTTATCCTCATTGCCATAACCGCCAGTGTTGTTTATAACAATAACAAGCTGACAGAAAATAACAATAAAATCACGAATATCTACGAGATAGAAAACAGTATCTTCGTTTCCCTGTCATCCCTTCCCGAGGCAGTAAAAGACCCGACCCTGAGAAAAGCCCTTATCCAGAACGCCAGGAACCATGACAACAACATGGAGACGTTGAATCGTATTATCGCATTCAACACGAACATTATAAAGTACAACAGGGTCCTTCTCGCTTCAATCCTTGCAATAATCCTTGCTGAAAGCATCGCATTATTCATCATACTTATAAGAAAAACACACCGTATATCCGGCCCCATCTATGTCATATCGAACTTCATGAAAGACATCATTGAGGGAAGGGACCCGAAGCTCAGGCCTCTCAGGGATAAAGACGAGCTCAAGGAATTTTACGAACTCTTCCAGGACATGGTCAAGGCGATCCGAAAGCGCGGGCATCATAAATCGTGACACCAGGCCTCTTCCCATGACCGACTCCATCCAGCCCATAATCAAAAAAGCAAGGGAACTCGCGGCTTCCATCCGGGAACTCGAGATTACCGCGCGGTACAACGAGTGCCTCTCCAGGATCAGCAATGACCGCGCTGCCCAGCAGCTCTATTCAACGCTGATCGCCATTGGAAAAGAACTCAACGAACGCATTTCTGCCGGTGGTGTCATTGAACATCAGAACTCATCAGAGCACGAAATGCTTCAGCGTGAACTGGAGCAGAACACCCTCGTAAAGGAATACATCCAGAGCCAGAAGGAATACCTGGACCTGCTGAACAAGGTCATCGAGAAAATCAAGAACCCGTCTTAGGCCTTCCTGTCCTCAATGTAATTATCGTGGCGCCCCAGTTAGGACCGTCATTACAGTACCCGGCTACGTCTGGATGCCTTTCGAGGATTTCATAGACCCTCCTCTTCTTGGCTGATATCCCTTTTCCATGAACCAGGCGGATCTTCTTCAGGCCTTTTATCGCTGCCTGCCGGATGAACTCGCGCACCACGTCATCGGTCTCCCGGGGCTCGAAGAAATGGAGGTCGCATTCGTATCCGAAATCGATGTCACTGTAGTCCTGTTTTGTCATGAATTATCCGCCGTATATAAATCCCATATCGCCACCGATAGTTATCGGTAAACACCGGGTAAGTTTATCCAACGATAACTATCCTGCCTGAAAATTATTAATTTTTTAAATTTTTTTTCCTCTTCACAGCCCATCATTCGTATACCCTGTAAATCTACTCAAGGAGCAATGCCATGCTAAACTACCAAACAGTAACCATCGAAGGGAACGCGACACGGGACCCGGTCCTGAAGAAAACCAAAACCGGCAAAAACGTCTGCTCGTTCTCCCTGGCGATGAACCACTATTCGAAGGATGATGCCGATCCCCAGGTGTCTTACATAGACGTGGAAACCTGGGAAAAGCTTGCTGAATTCTGTTCAGGCAGCGTCACCAAGGGAAGACGCATCATGGTCGCAGGGACACTGCGCCAGGAACGGTGGGAGGGAAACGACGGCAAAAAGCGTTCCCGGATCAAGGTCATCGGCAAGGAAGTACGTTTTATCGAATCATTCAAGAAGCCGGACGGTGCCTTTGAGAAAAAATCCGCATGATCATCCGGTCCGGGGTGCCGCGGGAAGCGGCATCCCGGGCCAGGCCCCAGGGTTAGAAAGGGGGCCCATTGCTCACAGCCCGCATCAGCTACTCATTACTCACGGGTTTCCGCTAACGCTTTACTATCGCCTTTTCAATGCCTTCGATCAGTTGTTCAACATACTGATCGAGGTTTTCGATATCTTTTCCGGGTATTCTGAAACCGATAGCGCCTTCGTGGCCGCCGCCATTATTGAATGAAAATATTTTCAGGACCTTCCTGAGATCGAATTTCTTGAACCCCTGGCCCCGGCGCAGCCTGAACTGGACCAGGCCGGACACGCCAGAATCATCATAGACAACGAACCCCAGGCGCTTGCTCTCTTCCGCAAGGTGATCGGCTATGGAGCGGGTGACGGAAACGATGGTGTCGCTGTCGAACTCACCGTAGAGATAATCCATGTCAGCCCTGCTCAATACCGCGTAGCCGATCGATTTCGAAAATTTCCTTTTATCATAAATGTACCGGAAGCAACGGTCTTCAACCGAGGAGAGTCGCTGGATCTCATGAAAGACTTCGTCCTTGTTCATGAAATTCGTGTCTTTGGTTGTTTCCCGCTCGAGCAGCGCGTTATAAATGTTGCTGAAGATGTCATAATACCGCTTCTGGCGCTTCGATTGTATGTACAGGCCCATGTTGGTGTCGCCCACAATCCCTGTCAGCACGGAAAGAATTACGTTTCGGGAAAGGGGATTGTTGATATTATACCGCTTGAGGACATCCTTCTTCTTCGACAGCTTCATCGCAATGAGTCCCACCAGTTCACTGGACGATGTCGCCTCGGTCACCAGGCGGTATCCCTCGTCGCCGATATAGTAGCTGTCGGTGCCCAGGTGATGATCTATCTCGATCTTGAGAATGTTTTTGTTATTGAGCAGATTCTCAATGAACGGGTTGAGATCTATCATCGCAGGCTTCGGCGTATCGCACACCACGATGGCGTCCACGGTGTCATCGATATCATCCATCGTTTCGGAACAGCTTATAGCGTTATGGCGGCAGATATCCAGGAGATACTGAAAATGTTCGTGCATCGTTTCACTGATGTACACATCGGCTTTCTTGGAGAATTTGCCCGCGATAAGGGCAAAGGCGACCATGGACCCGATGCAATCCTCATCCGGGTTCTTGTGACCGAGAAACAGGAAATGGTTCTTCTCCTGCAGGGCGTTGATAATATTGTCAACTATCCTGTTTTTCTCGTAAATGGTCGGTATTGACTTTTTATTCATTTCAGTGGATGATCCCTTTCGCGGTCATGATCCCGCGCAGACGACGCGGTTTCGTCCTCCTTCTTTCGCCCGGTACAGCGCCTGGTCCGCCATCTCCTTCAGTTTTTTTACATCCTCCCCGTGTTCAGGGAACGACGCGACGCCGGCGCTCATTGTCAAATTCCTTACCGGGCCCTTGTACTGGCCCAGTATATCGTGCTCGCCCAGGTTCTTCCGCACCCGGTCGGTCACCTCCATCGCCTCGTTCCACGTCGTGTCAGGCATGAGTACCGTGAATTCATCGCCGCCGAAACGCGCCAGGATGTCGCTTTCACGCAAAAGGCGGTTGAACACATGCACGGCCTCCATGATACAGCGGTCCCCGGCCTCATGGCCGTAGTTTTCATTGATTTCCCTGAAGCAGTCCAGGTCTACCATGACCAGGGACAGGGCCTTGCCGCTGTTCCTCGCCAGATCAATCTGACTGACAAGGGCGTCATCGAGAAAACGTCGGTTATATGCTCCGGTGAGCTCATCGGTTATGGCACGGCGGCGCGCCGCCTCGCCCCAGTGCACCATGTCGGACAGAAACTCGCCGGTGTCGCGCAGCCGCTGGGCAGTAATGTTGAGCATCCGGTACATGATCTTGGTGGCTATGTCCGGGTACTCCTCTATCATGCGGTAAAAGTCTTTCTCGTGGAGGCCCAGAAGAGAACTCTTCTCCAGGCTTAGACAGGTGGCCGACCGGGGAGCGTTCTCAAAAATGGACATCTCGCCGAAGAAATTCCCTGCCTTGAACTGTGCGATCTGGCGTTCTCCGCCGTCCGGAATGCGGATGGAACTGGCCACGGTTCCGCTTTTCACGATGAAAAGCTGGTTGCCCTCGTCGCCCTCCCTGAACAGCACTTCGCCCTCGCCTATCTCATGAACGCTGAAAAGACCCGCTATGCTCTGAATCTCCTCGGGCCTGAGGAGCGAGAAAATCTCTACCGTGTTAAGAAAATCAACTGGTATGCCCATACCGCTCATTGTCCTTCCTTACTTTGAATCGCTGCTGATGATACTGTTACCGCCGCTCTCCCGGGCGGCAAACATCCTGTTGAATGTTGTTTCCAGCAGCTTTTCCGGATCCCGGCCATGGGCGGGATACTCCGCGGCGCCGATGCTCACCGTGGTGACGAAACCGCCCCCGGTTATTTGGTCAAAATTCAAATTTTTCAACTGCAACCGGAGATGATCTGCGCAGTTCAGCGCCGCGCCGAGGTCCGCTCCGGGAAGAATGACAGTGAACTCATCGCCGCGGTACCGCACCGCTATGTCCTCGTCCCTGATGTGCGACTTGATGCCGTAAGCGATGAGCTTCAGCGCCCGGTCGCCCGCCTCGTGGCCGCACCGGTCATTGATCGCCTTGAAGTTATCGGGCTTTATCATGATAAGCGAAGACACCGGGCCGTAGTCGTATAGCTGCCGTGGAAATTCCTCGTCGAGAAACGTCCTGTTGTACAGACCCGTGAGCTTGTCGTAATAGAGCTGCTGCTTCAGGTCGTTGACCCATTGCGACTTCTCGGAAATGAGACGGTTGGTCCCGCGGATCCTTCCGGCGATGGCCGCCATCAGCTCGTGGAGGATGCGCGCGGACATGTCGGGATACCGCGCCAGCACGTCCTGGAACTTCGTCCCCCGCGCCGGGAATACTAATAAAATGGCATCGGTATCGGCCCGGGCCGTGGCGCTCATCACCCTGTTTTCCAGGAGATCCATCTCGCCGAAGTTCTCGCCGGTTATGAACTGGGCGATGTTCATGGTCACGTTGTCATCGCGCTGCTTGGTGATGAGAACTTCGCCTTCTTTGATCACATAGAGGCCGTCGCCATAGCTCCCCTCGCGGAAGATAATGTCGCCCTTCCGGTACGAACAGAGTTCGCTGTTCTGCGCCACAACGCCGAGCTCATTTTCGGCAAGGGTCGTGAAAATGCTCACCCCCTTCAGGAGGCTGATCTTGCCCGCAAGCTCATTATCATGAACGGTATTCATAATCAAACACGATCCTTATCACGGGCCCCGGGCAGGGGCCCTTTCCGGTTTGCAAGGAGGAACTGTAAAAGATGCTCAGCCACATTATTCACTATTGAATGCCAAATACAATAGTTTTTCTCTATCATCACCATTTTTTGTCATAGTAAACGCGCGTTCCGTATCAAGGAGAAGATCAGCGGCTACCGCAATGGCGGCTTCACCATTCTCATATATCCTTTTACCATGGCGATCATGGCACGGTCGAAATAGAGTGTCACCCTGTTGTTCAACTCAAGCGCCTCCATGTAATCGGTCATGTCGTCGTACATCTTGTCCATCACGAAGAGCCAGATATGGCGGCGTTGCAGCATGAGGGCCTTCATAACCTGCTCGACCGGGATACCGTTGTCGTAACGCTCTCTCCCCATCTTGCCGTAACGATCTTCAATTTGCTCTTTCGAAAACTCCTTTGATATCCATACTGACAGATCCTTGTACACGAGGTCGCTGAAGCGGTAGACATCGTCCCTGTCCGAGTTACGGTAGGCGTCCGTCTCAGGGTGCCGGAACAGATCGTTCATGAATATTTCGGTAAGCTCCTCGTGGCTTTCTTCGATGAGCTTCACGAACTTGTTCAACAAAATGGTTTTCTTGCTGATAATCGGTTTCTTCATATCTGTTCTCCTTTTATACGCGGTTGTATACCCGCCCCTCTGTAATCGGAATAATCACTAATTCTCAAGAATTGTAATCTCCACGCGACGGTTGCGTTTCCGCCCCTCTTCCGTGGCATTGTCTGCCGCGGGCACCCTCGAGCCTTTCCCCTGCGTGACTATCCGCGTCTTATTGCATACGCCCTTTGAGATCAGGTAGTCCGCCACTGCCATGGAGCGCTGCTCCGAGAGGGTCTGCGACGTCTGCTCCTCCCCGACCCGGGCAGTGTGCCCGGTTACCAGGAAATCCCGCTCAGGGAAGAGCTTCAGTATCCCTGCTATGCGGGAGAGCTTGCTCTTTTCGGCTTCGGTCAGCTCCGGGGAATTGGGAGGAAACTGCACGTTCTCCAGCACGATGGTAACGCCGTTTTTATCCTTTCTTACGGCGGCATCGGCGATATTTTCATCTTTTATTTTTTTATTGATATCCTCAGCCACGCGGTCCCGATCAAGCTTCGGCGATTTCAGAAGCCTTCCCTCCGCCCTGCCCCGGTACTCAACGGTCGCGGCATTGGAAAGAAAAAAAATGAAATCAAAATCCTCCTGGTATGAATGGAACTGCCCGGCGGACATGTCCCACCAGTAGAGCTGGGACGAGGTGCCGGTGATTTTCACCGGCACCGGCCGCGCCGGCACGCCGTTGTAGCTCACCTGGTGGAAGATGGTGAATTCGACCTTAAGCACGGCGGTCTTCACGCCTTCCTTGACTTCATCCCTCAGATAGGTATAGTGCACTTTCACCGGAAAATGGAAGGCCTTTTCGATGCCGTAGCTCCGCCGGAAATCATGGGCCTCTTCGGCATCACCCGTCCAGGAATCGCCCGGTTTTACCGCCCCCGCGGGAAAGCGGGGCACATTGCGCACCACCGGCATGAAGTATGACTGATCGATAGTAAAGACACCGAATTCATCCCTCCAGAAACCTGAGCGGTAGCTTTCTTTAAGATAAAAGGAGTTGAACCTCCCCTGAATGGATTCGGACATCTGGAAATCACAGTCAAGCCGCCCGGATCCGCCCTTCACCTCGGGGGTTTCCACGGCGACCTTGTTCAATATCATGGACCGATGCGATAGAACGCCGTTTATCAGAACTTCCTCATCGACCTCGGTGACAATCCGGTACTTCTCCCCCTGCGTGTACCTGAACCGCAGTGTCTGCCCGGCACCTTCGACGGCACAGAGCGTTACCCCCCACAGGATGAAGGCGATGAGCGTTATCACTGTTCTCTGTATCATTGGCGGTACTTCTCCAGTTCTTGTTCGGTCCTCAGCATCAGGGCCATGGCGTATTCCGCATGGGACCACATCAGGGGCGCGGCAAAGGATATGTGCCCGGTGGAGCCGATTTTCCCGCACTCCTCCTCCACGCGGGCATAGGCGTTCCGCATATGGTTGAGTTCCTCAACGATATTGTCATAGGGTATGCCGTCGACGAGGATATGCGGGTTGAACTCCTTTTCGAAATCGTGACCGGTAAGCCACTCCAGGTTCTTGAACTCGAAAAAGCGCTCCGGCGTGGTCAGGTGCTCGCACAGGTATCCCTCCTTGCTGCGGTACCCGTCGATGATGCCCATGATCTCGTTCCCCCGCGATTCATTTCCCGTGTAAAAATAATACTGCGCCAGCATTGCCGTGTACTGCACCCAGGGGCCGTTGCCCGCGTGGATATGCGATTCAGGGTCCTCGATGAAGGGCAGATAGCGCTGCAGCATACCCAGTTCAGGGTCCCAGAGCATGTCTTCGATGTAGGCGATGGAGCCGGTAAAGATATCGTTATTGGTGAAATAATCCTCATCCAGGCCGGTGCCGAAGAAAAACGGCGAAAGGAGCGTGATATCCGGCCTGAGGTCGATGGTCCCGTCCGGCTTCAGCCGGCGGATATACCGCCCGGACTGGGCGAATACCTTTTCCACGGTGGGCTGAAATCCTGCCCTGAGATCCGCCTCCGCGGCGAAGCTCTCCGGGATCCCGTACGCCGTCCCGACCCGCTCGATGAGGCGGTACATCAGGAGGTAGGCGTAATTGACCCAGATGGTGTACCCTTCCTCGATAGCCGATTCGTGTATCGAGGTGGTTGAATAAAAGAGATGGATCTCCTTGCGGTAGTAGTGCTTTCGGGCGTACGACACGCCTTTCGTGATGGCGTCAAAATATTTTTCCACGCCGGGGATAGCGGCATTCTTGATTTTCGCCGCCAGAAGGTACCGGCAGAGGATGGATACCCCGTGGGCGACATTGTCTTCCTGCCTGTATATGCCCTTGTCCTCGCCGTGAAGGCCGTAGCGCTGGCCCCAGTAACCGTCGGCGCGCTGGCAGTTCATGATATAGCGCGCTATTTCGCCCAGGAGGCGCAGGGCGATCCCGCCGGACTTGAGAGAGCTCGTGGCCAGGCGATAGAGGAATCGCGACGCGCAGGCGCTGTCGCGGGGGTACACGTAGGGATAGCGGGAGCCCGGGAGCGTGGCCATGAGGGCGCTCCCCCGCTCGGTGTCAATCGAACACTGCGACAGGATGTTGAGATGCACGTTGACGTCCCTGTTCAGGTCCAGGAGCTTCCGGGTGATTATTGCGATGTTCGGGTTCCTGAGGGCATCCCGCTGGTGCACGCGGCGCTCGTCAGAGACATCGATCAGCTCCTTCAGCATGAAGAGGTCCTTTTCAACGATGGATAGAAAATCCCCGCTTGATATCCTTACCATGTCGGTTTTTTTCGAGGTTATAACCGTGGCGTTCCGCTTTTCGTCAGTCAGGAGCGACATCTCCCCGAAGAACTGACCCTCGGACAGGATCGCGATGAGGCGGTCCTCCTTCTCGTGGTGCCGGTATACGTTGACTTCGCCGTCGCGGATGAGGTAAAATGCGTCGCCCGTCTCCCCCTCAGTGCAGATGGTCCGCTGTTCCGGCAGGGTGAGGATCTCGACCCGGTTCAGGACCTCCTCGAAGAGCCGGTCATTCATGTTGGTGAATACGGGGACTCTGCGCAGGTCGTTCCTGAGCTGGCGGTCGATATAACTCTTTTCCATGAGGGAACGGACACCGGCAGAGGACTCCATGAGCATCCGAAGGCTCGAACTGTCCATGGCAAGGGCGAACACGAAGTCGTCGGCGATGATGGTGCTTTCACGCGGCTCCGAGGTGTAGATGATCTCCTCCCCGAAGAACTCCCCCGTACCGAGGCTGTAGAGCCTGAATTTCGGGTTCTCCTCGGTGGGAATCACGGCCCACACCTTCCCGGTAAGGATGATGAAAAACTGCTCGTCGAACATGCCGTGGCGGCAGATGATGTCATTCCTGTTGAACTCGCACAACGAGACTGAAGCGGCTATCTCGCCAAGGAGGGACGGGGGCACGTCAGCAAAGAAGGCGATATCCCTGAAGAGGGTGGTCGGCTCGAGGCCGCCCAGAGCCGGTATGTTTTTAAGCCGGGAAACAAGTTCCGGGATGGTGTACCTGTTCAATGACATGACAGCAGCACAGATTTCAGCTTACGCCGGAACCATCCTCCTCGTCCATCGAAAACTTATCTTCACCCCTGGCTATGGCAGCGCGGTCCGTTTTCAAGTCGCCTCCACACACAGGACACCTCTCGATATCATCACGAACCGGATAATCACTGCCGCAGTACGGGCATTTTTTGAGGAGTATCTTCACCTTGAAAACCTGCCTTAAGCACCGATAGCTATCGGCCCGGAATTTATGTTACAGCAACGCAGAATGATATAATGTGTGTTAAAGTCGGCCCAATATCTCATGCGCAACGCCTCGTAACTGTAAAAACAGTACGCATTGTATGCCGCGGAGGATACTCTTCCCGCCTCTCATACTACAGGGAAACGGATATTAATCAATACTTTTTTTTGAGACGATGGTTTCGTGTATTTCCGCCAGCGCCCTGTTTTGCGCTTCAAGGTGTTCCAGTATGACGCGCACCTCCTCCTCCGACTTGACATTGAGAAGATAATCGTTATGGGCTTCAATACGATCGCGGTCCGCAAGGCGGTTCTGGCTCATCATGATAATGGGCGTCGCGTAGGCCGCCTGGAGCGACAGCACCAGGTTCATCAGGATGAAGGGGTACGGGTCCCAGTGATAGAACCAGGCCGCAACATTGAGCACGACCCATATGACAAGGATCGCTGTCTGTATTATTATGAATTTCCATGAGCCCACGATAGCTGCAAACCGGTCTGAGGCCCGCACGCTGATATCTTTTTTTTTCTCGAATATCTCATTGGTATTCTGCACCGGAGGGTGCTGATGCCTGAAAGGCTGGGGAAAGCGAATCCTGGGTTCCATGATGATCCTCCGCGGACTGATCGTAAAATTCTAGTCTTCTTTTGCCTCGTTTTGTTTATTCGGTTTTTTTCTGTTGCGATAGCGTTTCACGGAAAAAAGGATAATTCCGATGACCACCACGCCCGCCATGACCGCGATCTCATAGCGCTTGATTTCATCCAGCACCAGTTCCATGGTATGGCCGAAGACGAATCCAAGGACGCCCAGGGCCACCGCCCAGACGGCGGCGCTGACGGCATTGAGGAGGACAAACTTCCAGGTGGGGATGCGGCTCAGTCCGATGGCGAAGGGGGCAATCGTCCTGAGGCCGTAGAGGAAGCGGAAACCAAGGACGATGAGGGTGTGATAGCGGTCCATGAGACCCTTGAAACGGGAGACGCGGACCTCCCATTCAGGGTGCTTCGCCAGGACGGCTCTGCCCCGGCGGCGCCCCAGGAAAAAATAGAACTGATCTCCCAGGAGACTGCCCAGGAAGGCGGCGAGGATCACCAGGGGAAGATGGAGGTATCCCCGGTGAGCCGCGAAGCCGGCGAGGATGAGTATGATCTCACCCTCAAAAAAAGTGCCCGCCAGCACCGCCGGATAACCGAAATTCATTATCGCCCATTCAAGGGTCATAGAGCGGCAACCTCCCGAGGCTCCTTATTTCAAATCTCCCTCTCCCGGTCCCGGCTCCCCGGCACTCCGGGCTTTCATTCTTTTCCTTCTCCTGAGTCTCTTGACAATGAAAATTAACGCGGCTGCAAGAAAGATGCCCGTCATGATCAGGAGTTCATACTTCTTGATATCATCGAGGACGGCCTCCATGACCTGACCGAAAAAATAACCCAGGATGGCCAGGGTCACGGCCCAGATGGCGGCGCTGATGACGTTGAGGAATATGAATTTCTTCAGCGATACATTGCTCAGGCCGATGGCGAAGGGCGCCACCGTGCGGAGGCCATAGAGGAACCGGAAGACCAGGATGAACCATGTGTCATGGCGGTCCATCAGCTTCCTGAAGCGGTTGACGCGGGGCTGCCAGCTTGGGTATTTTCTCAGCAATGACCTCCCCTTGTACCGGCCGATGAAAAAATAGAGCTGGTCACCGAAGAGACTGCCGAAAAAGGCGGTCACCATGACCCAGGGGAGCTCCAGGTACTCCTCGTAAGCGGCGAAGCCCGCCACGACCAGGATCGTCTCTCCTTCCAAAAAAGTCCCTATGAACACGGCCAGGTAGCCGAATTCCCGCACCATTGATTCTATTGTCATTTAATTATTATCCTTTGGGATGAACTATTCCGCACCTGCGCAATGCGCGCCGCGTCTTGGACGCCGGCGCCATGCAATTCGGACACAAGGGCTTCCGCCGCTCCTTCTTCAACAGCGATAAGGAGTCCCCCGGAAGTCTGCGGGTCAAAGAGAATATCGAGCAAATCCTGCTGAACATGCGTGCCGGCGCTGCAGAGGCTTCCGACGAAATCGCGGTTCCGGTACATGCCGCCCGGTATCAGACCGCCGGATGCCGCCTCCCTGGCACCGGGAAGCAGCGGCACTCGTTTTGAATCTATTTCTATTTCCATCAGGTTTTTTCCAAGCATTTCCCGCATATGGCCGATAAGCCCGAACCCCGTGACATCAGTGCAGGCATGGACCTTATGGCCGCGCATGATCAGGGCTGCGGCACGGTTCAGGGCGGTCATCGATTTAATGAAAGGCCCCATGACCGCCTCACCCACCGGTCCTGCCTTGAGCGCGGTGGCAATCATGCCGGTTCCCAGCGGCTTGGTGAGCACAATGGCATCACCATCCCGGATAGTATCGTTGCGAACCGCCCGGTCCGGGCGCACAATACCGGTAACAGCGAGACCATACTTGAATTCCGGATCATCCACGCTGTGGCCGCCCAGAAGCTGGGTCTCCGCTTCCGCCAGCGCAGATAGGCCGCCCCGGAGCACCTCTCTCAGAATGTCAATGGTGAATTTTTTCGTTGGAAAGCATACGATATTCAGCGCCGTTATGGGTCTGCCCCCCATGGCGTACACATCGGAAAGGCTGTTGCATGCCGCAATCCTTCCAAACGTGAAGGGATCATCGACAATGGGCGTTATAAAATCAACGGTCTGGATCAGCGCCTCCGATTCGGACAGACGGTACACACCGGCGTCGTCGCTGGTTTCCATTCCCACGATCACATTGCCGTCATATTTGACCGGCAAGCCCTTCATTACTTCCTGCAGGTCCTCCGGACCTATTTTGGCCGCTCAACCAGAGCTGGTCACCGATTCGGTGAGGTGCAGGAGGTTCAGCTTGCTGAGGTCGCACGTGTCGCTCATCGCTGCTCCTTCTTTTACCGGGTTTATCCCGGGTTTCAGATAACCCAGGGTTTAAACCCGTTGCTCACCCAGGGTTTAAACCCGTTGCTCACCCAGGGTTTAAACCCTGGGTCATTTCCATTCCTCTATACGGGTGAACTCAACGCCGCCCTTCGCGAGCACTTCCTTCACCTGTTCAACGTCTTCGCTTTTTATCCGCACGCAGTATCCGCAGTCAGAGCTCAGGTAGCGGGGGATGGGGACCATCTTCCGCTCGATGCCGGCCTTCTTGAGAAGACGCGCCGTCCAGATTGACGACGTGGTCGAATAAAAAAGAATGACCGAGAAGGCGTTCATGAAGTCTCCTTCATCATGCTGATCTCCGCAAGGGCGCTGACGGCGAAATCGACTTCATCTTTCGTGTTAAAGATGCCGAAGCTGAACCTCACCGTGCCTCCGGGAAAGGTCCCCATGGTTTCATGGGCCATGGGCGCACAGTGAAGGCCGGCCCGGCACATGATGTTATACCGGTCAGACAGGTAATAGGCCACATCCGACGGCTCCATGCCTTCAATATTGAACGATATCACGCCGGTCTCAACCAGTTCCGCCGGCACCGGTGAAATAAAGCCCCTGACGCCCTCGCCCGCGCGGGCAAGAAAATAGGCCGTGAGCTCTTTTTTACCCAACTCTATTCCCCCCACTCCTCCCTGTAAAGACAAAATAAAATTGATCCCGGCGCAGAGGCCGCTCAGGCCGGCTGCGTTCAGCGTGCCGCTTTCGTATATATCAGGAAGAAAATCCGGCTGGTACACGCTGTCAGAACTGCTGCCGGTGCCGCCGTATTTCAGCGGCCTCATGCGGCCATAGTCGAACTCCTCGGACAGGAGCAGGCCGCCGGTCCCGGTCGGCCCGTACAGTCCTTTGTGACCGGAAAAAGCCAGCATGTCGACCGGGCCGTTCTTCATGTCAATGGGCACCAGGCCGGCCGTCTGCGCGCAGTCGGCCAGGAGCACCACCTCTCTCCGGCGGCAGATCTCGCCGATCTCGCGGAGGGGCTGCATGATGCCGAAGGCATTTGAGGCGTGGTTGACAACGGCCAGTTTCGTGTCATGCCGCAGGGCCCTTGCGAAGTCCGCCGGGTCGATCCTGCCGCCGGGACAGGGAACGACGGTCACCTCGATCTCTCCCCGCCGCTCCAGCTCCCTGAGGGGCCGGATGGTGCTGTTGTGCTCCATCGCCGTGGTCACGGCATGTCCACGGGACTGGAGGACGCCCTGTATTGCCAGGTTCAGGGCGTCCGTTGCGTTGGAGCAGAATATGACCCGCATCGGGTTCAAGACGCCGAAGAGAGACGCCACAGCCTCGCGCGCAGAAAAGACGATTTCACCGGCATCGACAGAAAGCTGGTGGCCTGACCGGCCCGGATTGGCGCCGATGTGCGTCATGTAATCCACCACGGCATCCACTACCTCATGGGGCTTCGGAAACGTCGTGGCGGCATTGTCAAAATATACGGGCCTTGCGGCATGTTCAATCGGCTGTGTCATTATGCCGGATAACCCCTCAATATGCAAATTAAAATAACTCAGTAATTCTATAAATAATATGTCATATTAGCAATCATTTTTTTCAGCCTCACCCCCATTGCCCCCCATCATAAAGATGAACCCTTGAAATATTTTTCTTGCTAAAATGCTGTCGTCCATTAAATCTCCCTCAATGCAGCAATTAAAATCGGATGATTGATATTGCCGCTTGATTATGCATCGGGGAAAAAAAATATGAGGCGCCGCACGATCATCCTGCTCACCGCAATCATTCTGGGAGCCCTGGTGCCATCAGAACCGTCATATTCATTCCGGACTTCACTGAAGCCCCTCTTCATACAGGTCCACACGGCCAGTCCCCTCTTGAACATATCCTCAGCCGATCTGAAAAAGATCCTCTCCGGCTCCGTGATCAATTTCAAGGAGATCGGAGGCAGGAATATGCCTGTGCGGATATATGCCGACTGTCCAATCGCGGAGAAGCTGGCACAAACCTATCCGGGACTCCGCTTCAGGACGCAGTCATTTGACAGGGAATCCCTCGCGTCAGAGCGGGGCTTCCTCGGCATAAGCGATCTCCGGGGTCTCAGGCCCTGCTTCAAGGCGCTGTACATCGACAGGACTCTTCCCTGGGGAAAAATCGGCGACGATTATTCTATTGATAAAGACGGGACCTATCCCTTCGTGATGAAGGGCGCCGCGGAGTGGGATATAGACAACCACTTCACCATAGCCCAGACCGGGGTCACCGCCATGACCAGGGCCTTCATGCCGGCCGTGGAAAAGTCCGGTGACCTCCTCTCCCCGGTCAGGTACACTAAGGCGATCACGTCCCGGGCCGACCTGGCCACGACCTCCAACGAGGTCTCCTTCCGGGAGCCGTGCACCTGGCCGCTGAAAGACCGCATGCTCTTCTGCTCCCCGGTGCGCTACCTGAAAATCCTGGAAGCGTCCGGCTTCGACATCATCGAGCTCACCGGGAACCACAACAATGACTTCGGGAGCCGCTGGAATACCGAATCAATCGGGCAGATGGAGCGGGCGGGGATGAAATATTTCGGCGGCGGGAAAAACAGGGACGACGCGGAGAAAGTCCTGTATGTGACCGTGAAGGGATTCACCGTCGCCTTTGTCGGTTTCAACGAACTTGGCCCGGAGTACGCCTTTGCCTCTGATACGAAGGCCGGCGCGGCGCGGCTGTCGAAGGAACTGTTCACCCGGTTGATCAGGGAAGCGGCGGCAAAGGCGGCCGTGGTCATCGTCACCGTGCAGTGGGGCAATGAAAACGAACCGGTCCCGCAGGAAATACAGAAGCGCTATTTCCATCTCGCGGCGGACCTGGGGGCGACCATCATCGTATCATCTTCCGCCCACCGTCCCATGGGGCTGGAATTCTACCGGGGCAGGTTCATCTCCTACGGGCTGGGCAATTTCCTCTTCGACCAGATGCAGAGCCTGAACACCCGCCGGGGCCTCATCGCGCGGCACCATATCTACGGGGGCAGGCATGTGTCCACGGAGCTTGTCCCCTACCTTATCCATGATTACTCGCAGCCGCGGCTCCTCCATGGCCGGGAGGCACGGGAACTATTCGAGGAAGTGTTCCGGTGCAGCATCGGGCCGACCTTTCATAAATAACCTTCCCGCAAATTTTAGCATGATGGGATGAGAATCACCCGTATACGGACAGAGCCGTTTTCCCGTATATCTTCGTCGCCTTGAGCCGATAGGGACCAACCTCTTCATCCATGGCATTGCCGCTGAAATGTTGTATGATAATCTCGCCATGTTCAGAGAGGGTGCCGGTCCCGGCGATAGCGGTCATGATTTCATGGTGCAGGGAAACGCCTGTCTTTGACTTAACATAGGGCGGGTCGAGGAATATATAATCGAAGGCATATCCCTTTGACTTGCAAAACGCAAGGGCCCTCTCCGCGGATAGATTTAAAACAAGGGGCGCCGGTTTCAGGCCGATGCCATCGAGATAGGATTTTATAAAGCGCTGCCGCTTGCTGTCGGTTTCGTTGAAGACAACCGGATCCGCTGCCCTGCTCAGGGCCTCGATGCCGATCTGTCCGGATCCGGCGAAGAGGTCGAGGAAGCCGCGACCGTTGAGCCATTCGCCGATCATGGAAAACACGGCGCCCTTCACCTTCTGGGGCGTGATATCCGCATCGTCGAATTTCCGGTTATCGAAGGGAATCACCCTTCCCTTCAGTTCGCCGGCAATGACCCGAATGCCACTCATATTATTCCAGGGCGCTGTTCAGCTCGTCCACAAATTCCTGCACGTCCATGCCGTTGCAGATGGCGATTTTTTCTATGGTGTCTTCGCCGATCCCCTTGCATCGCGGGCAGTAGAGATCATATTTCTTAAAAACCTTTATTATATTGCCCGATAGTTTTATGGCATCGGGGGCCTTGGTGTTTTTTGTGATTTTCATGGGCAGATTATCCGTTACGCAGCATGTTTTTGATACTATTATCTGTTATATTGCAGTCCAAACGTGTCTAACTAATTAGTCTTAAGAATTCAACAGGGCTTAATATTTTTATTTTTTTATATTCCTTGAGAGATAATAAATCATCATCGCCAGTGATTATATAATCCGCGTTAGCTTCAATTGCACAATCAATAATTATATTATCATCAGCGTCTTTTTTAACAACAGAGTGTTTTTTTCTTGGTGTAAGACATTCAGATAGCGATTCGATCTCAAATATAATTTGCTGTGTTATATCTGAAGAAAAACCAAATTTATCTCTTTCTAATACTTCTTTAATTTCTATTAGAATATCCGATGAAATGCAAAGTCTTATTTTTCCTTCGATAATTAAATCAATAATCTTTCTAGGATTTCCACCAAAAATAATTCCAGAAATATAAATATTGGAATCTAAAACTACTTTTACCAAAGTAATTATCTGCTCTCTTTTCTATATTCTTTTATTTCAGATATAACGTCATCCTCGGCAATATTTTTCTTTGATATTTTATTCTTGGCATAATCAAATATATCCAGCCATTTGCTCTTTCGTTCAATATATAAACGGGCAGCTTCCCGAATCAGTTCTGATCGAGTCCTGGATTCTTCCTTGGCTATTTTATCAATTTGTTTGAGTAAATTTTTATTAAACGATATATTTACTGTACTTGTGCTCATAATTAAACTCCGTGATGTGCATATTATAAAGTATAAGATATATACAATGTTTGTATATGTCAAGAAGTAATTTACAGGGGCGTTTGGATGGTGCGTAGCGATCTTTATACAATGTTCACGACTGCATACCCCCGGGCCGTGGGAAACTAAATGCGATTTATTGTTTCATTCGAAATGCCACGATTAACGCCGGCAGGGTGATTATCATATTTAAAAGTATCGTGCCCCGAATGCCCAGGAGGGGGAGAAACATTATCACCGTAAGGATCGACCCGGCAATGGCTCCGAAATGGTCCATGGCATCCAATACCGATGCCGATTCCAGGGAGGCCTTCGATCCGTCTGACGCAAACAAGGCAGGAAACACCGCGCCGCAGAGAAATGAAAAGACCACCAGCAGCACCCAGAACAGGAGATCGGACCCGGCCCAGGTGGACGCCAGGATGATCCCGGCAGAGAGGGGCAAACCGGCCAGTATAAATGGAAGCCTGAAGCCGCGCCACTTCGTGGCCGAGAAGCTCCCCCCTGTCAATCCCAGCATGAAGAGTGCGTTGATGAGGGATATGCGGTAGTAGACGATGCCGTGGGAATTCTGGTAGAGCACCACCATAACCAGCATGATGGATATGCTGATGAGGCCGGTGGAGAAAATCACGAAACCGGCCGCGAGGCGGCTGTGGCCATACTTCCTCCCGACGTCCCAGAGAACAGCGGCGACCAGGACCAGGACAATGACGATAAAGAGAGGAAACCCGCCGGCGGGGCGGTGCAGGACCGAATCCTCCCTGAAGGCTGAAAGAACAATGTTCTTCCAGTAGGCCCCGGGCTGAAGGTCCCTGTTTTCATCGATGCGTTTCATCAGGGGGGCCATGACGCTCCCGAAATAATCGAGCTGTGACTTTTCGAAGTACGCCCGGAGTTCTTCCGGCGAAAAGTTATCGGTGATCTCTTTTTCAAAGGGACCCCCGGCAAGAGGCATGGCCTTCGCGTACCGCCGGAGGAGGGTGGAGCCGCTTTCGGGCAGGTCATCCTCCCGCGCCGCCCCTATGAGGTAAATGGTTTCGCCCGACGTCCTCAGGTGACCGGGGAATTCCGCGGCGAAGGCACGGTACATTGACGCGATATAATTCCTCAGATCATCGGACATGTAGTTGCTGAAGCCATGGAGCGCTGTTATGAATATCCCCCCCGGGGCAAGATGCTTTTTACAGAGACCGTAGAATTCCCTGGTGTGGAACCGGTTCAGCATGATGTTCTCCGGAGGCGGAGGCAGACTGACGATCATGTCAAAGCGCTCATCGCTTTCCGTGAGATAATATCGCAGGTCCTCCCGGACGATGTTGAGCTTCCCGAGGCCTGCACCCCCTTCCCGGTACATCGCTTTCCGGAACGGATAGACCGTATCCCACAGGTCCGGGTCATGCTCGAAGTAACTGAGACGGTCTATGTCTGTCTTCAATAGATTGTGCAGGAGCGATCCGGGGCCGGAACCCATGAGGAGGACCGTGCTGCGCTCCTGCCGCAGGGCGTTAACGAGGTGGAAAATCCCCCGCGCCTCGTACCGGTCCGGCAGGGTGTACATGAGTATGCCGTCGCCGTACACGCTCACGGTGTCCCCGGCTGATTCGATGGACACGGTCTGGGACCTGGTCCTCTGGTAATGGACCAGCTTACCAGTGTGAGTCCTGTTCCAGACCGCCGAGAAGATACGCTCTTCCACTGTGCTGGAAAAAATGATCAGTCCCAGAGGAAGCAGAGCAAGGGGCAGGAGCTTTTTATTGAAACGGAAAAAAACGATGCCCGTGGCGATGACAAGAAGGCCGGAGGCGATTGCCAGGGGGTTCGCGATGGTGACAAGAACAAAGGAAAAGATCATGCCGCCGGTAAAGGAGCCCAGGGACTCCGCGTAGAACACGGTCCCGCCGGAACGCTCTTTCAGATCTTCGGAGACAATGCCGACCAGGGGCGGAAAGAAAAATCCCACGAAAAATCCGACCGGGGCAGTGAAAAGAAACGCCAGGACGAGTTCCGCCGTGAAGGAGTAGAAGGTCCCCACGGTGCGGGGCACGATAATCTGCACCGCATGGGCGCCGTACACCGAGGCGGCCATGGCAAGGGGCAGGATGACCAGTGACACGAGGACGCGGTGCTCCAGGGCCCGGGTCTCACCCGCCGGGTTGAATCGGGCCCCCAGGAAGATGCCCAGGAACCAGGAGGAGAGTATCACGCCGATGATGAGCTCGTTGCCGCGGCAGAGGACCAGGAGCTCGCGGATAAGGATGACCTGCGTCATGGCGGCCGCCAGTCCCATGAAGAAAGCGATGGCAATGCTGCGGCGGCCTGTGGCTGTCACGCCCATACCCCGGGGATCCTCGTCTTGCAGTAGGGGCACGCGCCGCCCCTGACGCTGTTTTCAACATGGTAGAAGCCGCTGCGCCGGATGATCATCCTGCCGCAGTTGTGGCAGAAGGTGTTTTCCCACTTATGGCCGTCCACGTTGCCTATATAGGGATAACGGATACCCTCATCCTTCGCGATAATCCGGCACCGCTCCAGGGTGGACACCGGCGTGGGCGGCAGGTTCTGAATCCTGTACATGGCGTGAAAGCGCGTGAAGTGCATCGGCACGTCGGGGGAGAGGTTTTTCCGCACCCACGCCGTCATCTTTTTGATCTCCGCGGCGGAGTCGTTGAGGGTGGGGATAACCAGCACCACGATCTCGATCCACTTTCCCGTCCCGTGGACCGAAACAAGGTTGTCCAGCACCGGCTTCAGCCTTCCGCTGCAGATGGAGCTGTAAAAATTTTCAGTAAAAGCCTTGAGGTCAATCTTGACGGCGTCAAGGCCGCGGGCAAGCATCCTCCCCGCCTCCGGCCTTATGTACCCGTTGGAGATAATGACAGACCGGACGCCCTGCCGCCGGGCGGCGGCCGCCGAATCGAGGATATACTCGAACTGCACCGTGGGCTCATTGTAGGTGAAGGCGACCACCTTCGAGCCGCCGGAGCGGGCCCTGCGGGAGAGCTCTTCCGGGTCTATCCGCTCCGCCTCCAGGTCCTCGGGGTTCGCCTGGGAAAGCTGCCAGTTCTGGCAGAACTGGCAGGAAATGTTGCACCCGGCAGTGGCAACGGAATAGGCTGTCGAGCCGGGAAGGAAATGGTAGAGGGGCTTTTTCTCGATGGGGTCCACGTGAGCCGCGGCGATGCGGGAATAGACCAGCGTGTAGAGGCTTCCCTTGATGTTCTTCCGCACGCGGCAGATGCCGCGGTCGCCGTCATCCAGGACACAGCCGTTGGGACAGAGCTCGCACTGCACCGCCCCGCCCTCGAGCTTCCTCCACATCTTCGCCGGCTTCAGGTAATAATCCTTAGCGGCCTGGCAGTAGGTTTCAGAGCAGCCCCCGGCGCCCAGGCTCCCCAGGGCCATGAGGCAGAGTCCCTGCCCCGCCCGCGCCAGGAACTCCCGCCGCGCCATCATGTCGCGGGTATTCTTTTTCATTTCCGTTCCTCGCCGAAGATGATCGCCTGGAACCGGAAAATCTTCGTTTCGCCGTCCTTCCACGCCCCTGCCGGGAGGCCGGCCTTGAAACAGGTCTGGTCGAGGAAGGTCTTCCGGTCCCATCCCTGCTCCACTGGCACCTGGGGCAGGAGAAGGCCCCGGTAGGGACCGCGCTCCATGATGAGGCCGTCCCTTCCCACCTGAATTTCCTCAACGGATTTCACCGGCACCGGCTCCGTGAGCACGGAGATCTCGATAGATATCGCCGAAAGCTCGTCCGCCGTTACCGGTCCAAAGCGCGGGTCCTGGAATGCCGCATTGTAGGAATTGTCCAGCACCGCCTGTACAAGGGGCTTCAGCCCGGTTATGTAGCCGATACATCCCCGCAGCTCACCATGTTTTTTCAGGGTCACGAAGACGCCCCGCTTTTCCAGCAGCGCCGGCGGCACGTCGGTGGGGAAGAATCGTATCCCCCTTTTCTTTTTAAGCCATGAAACGATATTTTCCCGGGCTGCCTTGAGGAGAAACTTCCGGTCCTTATCGGAAAGCAAGGACCCGGCGTCGTCCTTGAATTGAGCCGCTTCGAGGCGCCCGGAAAGGAGCATGGCGGCGTAGCTTACCGAGTTGGTATAATCGCCGGTGATGTTCCCCGACGTGTCATAGGCTATCCGTTCAGTCTTATAGCCCCTGATGGGCATGGCCAGGGCGATGCGTATCGGGTTCCTCCCGCAGATGGTGACCCCGGTCCTGTTGCAATAGCCGGTAAAGCCGGCCAGGTCCTTTTTGACGATGAGGTCTATGGCGCCGCCGTCAAGCTCCTTAAGTTTGACCGTGCTGCCCTGGCCCCCGGTGTTCCTGAAAGGCTCATAACCGAAATTCGGGCCATAGTGTGTGAAATCAGAGCTGATAATGAAAAAGGGATTGTACCGGGCCGTCACGTCTGCGATCTTCCGGGCCGCTTTCTTCGCCTCGTCATCGTCAAGGTCGCCCACCAGGATGGGAAGAACCTGAACATCACCGGAGAGTTTCTTCCCGAATATTCTCTGTATGAACGGAAGATGTATCTCGATGGAATGCTCACGCTCAAAGGCAGGCGCATTTTTAATGAAAAGGGCATCCCGTGAGAGCTCTTCCACCGCGTCCCGATTGATCTTCACCCTGCCCAGGGGTGTTTCATAATAACCGGCATCGATGAGAGAGCAGCCGTGAAAGGCACTGTAATGGGACGGTCCCATGATCACGATCAGTTTTGTTTTGACATTGCTTTTAGCGGTGCCGCCGATAACACGGTAACCCGCCGCCGCGGTCTTACCGGAATAGACATATCCCGCGTGAGGAAGGATAAGCAGGAGTGGTTCATTGTATGATTTAGCCTGTGGTGCCCCGGCCAGAAGGGTATCGATCTGCTGCGCCAGTTCCCCGGAATCTGCCGGATACCACGTTCCGGCCAGGTTCGATTTTTTGACACCCGCCATGGAATCAGGTGGACTGCATGAAAATGAAAATATGATAACCATAATGAGCGGGGCATACTTTTTCATATCCTTCACCATCAATCCCGAGATTAACTGAAAACGAACTGCTTCTCAATATCGCATAACTGGTGCCTTGTAAACTAATTATAATAAAAAAACAATCAATATTCCATTTCCCGGCAGTCTGTTAAAGAGATTATCATTCATTACATTATATTACCGTGCAAATATTGCACAATAATTTCAGTAGTCATCTCCGCGATTCAGGATAAAGAATTTTGGCATAAAAGAATTTAAGTAAAAGCTAAATAATTAATTACCACAAAGCTCTATAAAAATAGTATATTTATTACAATAAAAGTCCAATAATAAGGTCAGAAGGCAGGAATAAACTATATTTTAATTTTTATATGCAATTTTTTTCCCAAAAGGATGAACAGCTTAAAGAGCAGTACCAATCTACAAGAAAGATGAAGGTATAATCATCATGAAAACCAGAATGACATTCACCCTCGCCCTGCTCCTTGCCGCAGGCATCTGCGCCCTGGAGGCCAATGCCGCGACCATAGTGCTCCGCTCCGGGGTAACCGTAAAGGGCAAGCTGACCGACAAGACGGATGATGAGATCACCATCCAGGACCCTGACACAAAGCAGATGCGCGTCATCAAGACGGTCTTCGTCAAGGACCTGGTGCTGGAGCCGGATGAGCAGAAACTGGTGGAAAAGCTGGAAAAGAAAAAGAAAAAAAAGGAAGCCGCCGTCGCAGATGAAAGCAACATACTATCCATCATCACGCCGTCCATAGGACTCATGCCGGGCATCGGCCTCCCCGTCGGGAAAATCGCCGAAAAGGTCCAGCTGGGCTACGGCGCATACCTCTTCACCGACGTGGGGATCCCGAAGATGCCGGAGATATTCATGATGCGCTTCGGGTTAAGCGTGGGCTTCATGTATCATCCGACCAGCGGGGCGGAGTCGACATCGACCATCATGATGATCCCGATAGTCGCCTACACCAAGCTGCAGTTCATCACCTCCGTCGGGGTACGTCCCTATATAAAAATCGGGGGCGGCATCACGCCGGTCATGGGGGGCGGCACCTCCATGGACCCGACCCTGGCCGTGGGACTGGGATTGGGGTACGTGAACAAAAAAATACCCTACATGGAATTCTTCCTGGAGGCGGGCATGCTGATGTGCTTTGAATCACTCAACGGCATGTTCATCAATATAAACCTCGGCTTCGCCTACCGCTTCGGGGCGCCGCCGGTTACGACAGATATAAAATTAATTCCTAAAAAGTGAGTTAGAAGCACGGCTTTACAACCACCGCCATCATAAAAGTTGAAGAGAAGAAGTAACATCGTTGAACCACATTAGTCATATCAATATACTGGTATAAAGGAACAATAACCATGAACACCAGGCTCACCATCATTGCGCTTTCACTGGCATCCGCTTCGGCGATGTTTTTCGGCTGCAGCGACAATCCCGCAGGCGGCCCTCCGCCCAAGTACCACACGGAAGAAAACGCGGGGATATGGACCGACAAGGTTGATTCACATCTGCCCCAGGTGAGACGGCTTGACGGAAACAGGATCGAGGTAAGGGTAACGTTTTCCCCCACCCTGAACCCTCTTCATTACGTGGAATCGATCGTATTGATGAAGGGAGAGAAAACTGTGGTGGCGCAGAAGAAATTCGAACCCTCCGTGAGCATACCGGTTGTCGAATTTGATTTACCCGATTCAAAGGAACCCTACTGGGTCATATCAAAATGCAACCTCCACGACATGTGGAAGGCTGAAGTTAAATAACATACTTCATTGATCTGCTGATACACGCCCTGCCCTCTGAATCGCATAACGAACTCCATCAAGTGTCAATAAACAGGAGACCCCGGTGTAACCCGGGGTCTCCTGCGAAAACCTTTTTTCTCTTTATGATCTTCCCTAATCCTTCTGCCTGAATACCTTAATCGGTGTTGTACTCAAGAAATACCCGGCGGTAATATATATAAAATTACTTGTACCGTCGGATATCGTCGTTGACGAGAGAATGTGCGGATATGCCGCATCATCAAGGATCACAAAGGATGCCCAGCCCGCAGAAGTCATGGTGGAACCATTAGTTGCAGATATGTCTATCGGCACATGACTCGAATTGGTGACTTTCATCCTGAACACCCTGCCCCCGGTTGTCGCGTTATCCACGCCCAGGTACGCATACTCTCCGTTGATCTCGAACATGCTGAAGGAGTTGCTGCCGGGTCCGAGGTCCGTTTCAGCCCCGGTCACCAATCTTGTCCAGTCGCCGGTATCGCAGGCCAGGGTATTGCCGCTGGTTGCAGGATTACATACCCAGAATTCACCTTGAAGGTTTGCTTTTTCCAGCGTTGATGATGTCCCCTGAGCAACGTTCCTGATCACATAGAGCTTCCCATTGTAGGCCTTCATCACCGGCACACCTTTGCTGCCCGGGTTTATCTTGTCATTTGTCCTGAGGACGAGTGTTGTTCCCGACCACCCGGAAGGCGTGGCGCTGACCGCATAGGTCTTAAAGGTCGCGTCAAACACAGGAGTTCCGGCATTATCGCTGTAATAGATACCGCCATTGTTGGCCATGTAGAGATAATTTCCGAATTTGACTATTGATTCAATCCCCACATAGGCTGCACTGGTCGCCGGGTTGCTCTTCTTTTTCCCCAGGGTGCCGACATTCCATATATCCATATCCGTAGGCGCGCTGACTGAAAGAACGCCGCTCGATGCCGTAACCGTGTGGTATCCCACCTGGGGCGCGAAATTGGTCTGGTCGCTGGTGACCGCCACATACAGGTGGTTGTCCACGGCGTACATGGTATGTATGCACAGGGCGTTTGCGCCGGCATTCGATTGAATTGAGAACTGTGTCCAATTGAGGATCGTATCCAGGTCCTGGGTGAAATAGCCGTGCTTGATGCCCGATTTTCGCGGGCCAACCATCAACATTTCATAATCCGTTCCACCAATCGTAAGGTTGAGAGACGTGAACCCGGCAACACCGGCTTCACTGTTGTAGCCCATGTTGGTCCCGCAGGTGGCAGCGGCTCCATAGCCGAACGTATCAGAATTCACGCAGGTATAGGTGCCGCCGGAAAAGGCAAAAGTCGTGGTAACCGCGTTCGTTCCAGCCGGGTCAAAGCGATAGGCTATCCTGTTGGTGTCATTGGTGCCCAGGTATACCCGGTCGCCGTAGGTAAAGGTATAGGAGAAAGCGGACCCGTCTACGAAGGGATCGAAGAAGAATTCACCGTCACTGAGATCATCAATCTGTGAGCCAAGGCCTGTAAATCCAGCCCGGTCTTTCGGCATGGCCTGTACATTCTCCGTATCGTCAACATTGCGTATACTTTCGGTCGGCAAATTATTAAAGCCGTCTCCAGTTATCCCATTTGCAGCGATAACAGTATAGGCTTTACCCTCCTGTGCGATGGTGTGCGTGATCGTTACGGTATTGGCCAGAACGCCGGTGCCCACGATGGCCTGAGTGATGTTGCCGAGGGTCGGATTGATCGCATACCGCTTATTACATTCCGCAGCGGTGGTGCATCCGGCGGAACCGGTCACATCGTTGCCCGCCTTCGGTATCTTGTTGAAATAGAGACGAACGCTGTACTGCGTTATCGGCGCGGCGTTCACCACCTTCAGCTGCTCGTTCACTATAAAGTCGAGATTGGTGGGATAGACTATCTGGTTCGGCGATGGCGAGGCCTGGTCAACCACGTACCTGCCGGAGGCGATTGCCACGTTGTGCATTGTCAGGTTGGCCAGGGTCGTGCTGAAGTTGAGCTGTACCGCGCTGCTGCTTACCACGTCGATCGATGAAATCGTCAGGGTCGTCGGGGAGCCGTAAGGATCCCTCCTGACCGTGTAGTTCGCGATGGTGTTGATCGCGTGAGCTGAGCCGTCGCAGAGCATCGGCTCGGAGAACTGCACGGTAATGCTGTTGCTCCTGATATTGTAGACGCTCAGCATGTACGGCGGGTACGCGTCAGTCACGAAGGAGCCGCTGATAGCCTCCCGGGCCGCTATATTCGTCGACACGTTGGGAATCGGCGCCGTATCCGCCATCGATGTCCCGATTATTATGATCGTGTCTCCCGGTGCGAGGTTAGCCGGAGTGGTGCCTCCACCGCTGAAGCTGATGGTGAGCTGGTCGCCGGCACCGTTCCATACTGCGGAGGTGATGGCATCAGGGCTTCCCCAGGTATGCCCGCCTGAAAGCTGGAATACCGTGTCAAGATTGTATCCGGATGAAACCGTTGCCGTATTAAAGATTACCTTGTTAGTCGGTTCGGAGAACGTGAGCACGATAGTATCATCGCTATCAATTGTTGTAAGTCCGACATTGGTATTCTCATACGCCACAGCTGACAACAGAACAGGCGGCGCCTTGTCAACTATGAAGGCCGACAGATCTGTAGCGGATTCGAGTTCCGCTCCGCCCGAAGCCCTCCATCTGCCCGTTGCTTTTGCAAAGGCGATGGCGAGGGCTCCCGTGCCGGTTACCGTCGTGTCATCAGTAAAGATCGTTACCGCCGTGTCATTTGCTACGCCGGGATCATTATTTGGCGAAGAAATAGTGCCGGTCCCGCTTGTTACCGAGTCAACGTCTTCTGCCGCAACAGTATTGATCGTGAACCGGGCTGCATCAGCCTTATCTATAGTTGAATCATCCATGTTACGGTTAAAGGTAATCTTCAACTGTTCTATCTTGCCATTATTGTTCGAGTCAAAGGTCTCGATCTTGGTAATAAGCGGAACCGTCGCAGCAACGATATTCAGTGTCTTGATCGTCGTTGTGTTTCCGGTATTGTCAGCGGCATCATACACGTTTGCAGAAGCATAAACGCTGTCAGCGGTATCGCCTGATATGAACGAGGCATCGGTGGTGTACACTGCATTAAAGCCGGCGTCACAGGCGCAGTTGTCGCTTCCATCCATGCCCGATATGCTGGCAGCGCCCGCACCGTTGCCGTTGGTATAGGCAAGGGTCACAGCTACCATATCGCCGCTTGAACCGGACGTACAGGCTGTGTTGGCAGTAGAGCCGAATACAGCCTCTGAGAAAGCGACCGTGAGGGCCGAGTAGGTCGTGGTGCCGGAAGCGCCTGCAACGATCGGTTTAGCACCATCCGCTTCGTTCACATTGGGAGTAAAGACCTGTGCAAGGGATACGTTTGAGGTGCTCTTAAGACCAGGTGTAGCTGATGTGGTAAGGTCCGGTTTTGCTCCGGTATCATATCCCGCGCCTTCGGTGAATTTCAGGTATATGACATTCGGTAGATCCGTTTCAGGCGCGGTTGTCCCGGGAGCCAGGACCACACCGGAGTATCCAGCGATGGTCCAATCGGTCTGCGCAACTCCAAGGGTATTGGCACCTGTATACCCGGGGAAGGTGGAATCGTTAACATCGTCATTGAACGTTATCTTGTAGTAGTCGATTTTTCCATCATTATCCGCATCCATGGTGTACGCGCTGGAAATAGACAGTGTCGTGGCGCCGGTATTATAGGTAACGAAGGTACTCGTAGCGGTCCCATTATTTCCTGCAGCATCGGTGGCGCTGAATTCGACAGAATATTCTGTTCCGCTATTAAGAGATAGGGCGCTCAGAGTGAGATTGTGTACACCAGAATTCAGATCAGAACCTGACATGGTGTAGGTGTGTTGTGCGGGAGTACCCGCCGGATCATTAGCCCCGCCTGTTTCTTCCCACCGTATATATCCGGATGCACTGCTTTCGGAAAGGGTATAACTGACATTCTTGTTATTAACGATGGCGCTTGAAGCAGGCGATACACTCGATAAAGTCGGTGCTGTGTTATCGACCATGAGCACCGCAACAGAGGCGCTGGATACATTACCAGCAGCGTCTATGACATAGAGGCGATAGCTTCCGGCGGTAGTCGGGGCCGCGATACTTCCTGCGCTTCCCGCCGCCATTGTCATTGTCGAACCATTGGCCGGCTTCGTAAATGTCGTCGTTCCGACAGGGGCAAACCATACCTCGGCTTCAGTGGTTGTGGCATTCAATGTTACAGAATTACCCCCTTGTTTCCACTGGTTTGCGGAGAATACTGTATTCTGGTCAGTCGGCGCAGTATTGTCCACGGTCAGCGCCGCTACAGAATGCACAGACACATTACCCGCGGCGTCAATTACATAGATATAATAGGTACCATCATTAGATGGCGACTTGATGGTAGTTGAAGTACCCGAAGCAGCCTTTGTCATGGTCGCGCTTTCAGAGAATGATACCGTCCCATTGGGGGCGAACCATACTTCGTTAGTGGAGTCGCCGGAACTCACGATTGTTATATCAAGGCTTCCCTTGGAAATGGCGCTGCTCGCAAAGACAGTGTTCGCATTGCTGGGAGCCAATGTATCCTGGGTCCATGATACCGATGTGGGTGACGTGTAAGGTTGGTAAGTAGTTCCATCCTTTTCGCCGACAGCGCACAATGTTACTGTGCCATCGCTGACGCTGAATGAACCGCTTATGGGAGTTGCTTTTGATCTCCAGGCGCTGTAACCCGTGGAGTCAGTGCCGCAGTCAGTTCCGGAAACAACTTTATATTGATAATTAGTGATATTTCCGGTGACGGTTACTGTCAGGGTGGTGACATTGGTGAGGCCGGTCGGCTGCCCGGACAGCGCCGCAATGACACTGGAATCATCGACTGTCAGAATGTGTGTCGACTGTGATGACACATTGCCAGCCTGATCGATAATATAGAGTCTGTAGTAAAATGGCCCGCCTGCTTGCGATGGCGCCGGAATGCTGGTAGCGTCACCAGCAACCCTTGACATGGTGCTCCCTAAGATGAATTCTGTTTCATTGGTTAGACCGGCTGGCGCAAACCATATCCAGTTCGTCGCATCACCGCCAGGGTTCACGAGAGATACAGAAGCACTGTGTGTCTCGGTCACATCCGCGGGAAATAGCGAGTCCACACCGGTAGGGGGGTCCGCATCAACGGTAAGCACCGCCAAGGAAGCATCTGAAATATTCCCATATTCATCAATCAAGTAGAGTCGATAATCACCACCCTGAGAAGGTGATGTTATGGAAGTGGCTGTACCCGAAGCCGCCCTGGTCATTGTTGTGCCATTATTTGTAAATACCGTTGTGCCAAGTGGCGCTAACCAGACCTGGTTATTCGCATCCCCGGAACTTACTATCGCTACTGTCTTGCTTATCCCAACTGTACTGCTTGCGCTGAATACAGTATCCTGGTTTGTTGGTGCAAGGGCATCTTTAAAAACCACATCCTGTGCTGGACTTCCCGTGCCAATGGAATTTGTCAATGTCACACTTATTGTCAGATTACCATCAGGAAGAGTTGCAACTTGAATGCCGGCAACCTGCTGTGTCGCTGATGTGATAGTACCAGATCCGGTTACAGGAGTTCCACCACCGGAACTTGTTACGGTATAATTATAGGCAGCACCAATCTCAGCGTTTGAGAAGGTGAATGTTACATCGTTTCTAATTGCATAATTAACATAGGGCTGGTCAATATTAATAGTGTAACCTGATGGGATGCTTGCACCTCCCTGCCCTGATACTGTTAGTAAATTGGAATCATTCTCAAACAGTCCGCTGAACACCTTCCCGTTACAGCCGACCATTGCCAAGGAGGATATCACCGCTATCAATGTGACAATATGATTTATTCCTTTTATTATAGCATTCATAGTATTATCCTCCGTGGACATCAAGTACCTGCTGAAATAATATAATACTCCTGAAAAAAAATCTACTCTCGTAAATAATAAGATATCTATAAAAATAAAAATGTAAATAATTTCTTCAAATTAAAGCTGTAGATATATACCTGATTTTTAACATCACTGATTCCGCTATACGCAATTATCAAAAATACTGATGTTTAAATAATACATTAAATTATAATATACTAAGTCATTCTATTATCGTCATGAAAATTGATCTTCAATATATTAGTTAAAACATAAGTTAAATAAGAAGAAGTTATTATGGTCTCATTACAAAGTATGTTAAAAATAATCTATACAATATTTTTAAAATTACAATACGCAGGAGATTTTAAAAAAATATTAAAAAACCCGCCTGGATGGGTTTTTTTATTTGACACAGTACTTGCCTTCTTTATATATTATTCATGGTAGCAAATTATGTACATATATTTTAAACCAACGTCGAGAAAATTAAATACCCAGCAATGTAAATCAACGACGGCTCTTGAGTTGATTGATGTTAATAACTGAGGATCAACCAGATGAAAACAAAACTGACATTCACCCTCACCCTGCTCCTTGCCGCAGGCATCTGCGCCCTGGAGGCCAATGCCGCGACCATAGTGCTCCGCTCCGGGGTAACCGTAAAGGGCAAGCTGACCGACAAGACGGATGATGAGATCACCATCCAGGACCCTGACACAAAGCAGATGCGCGTCATCAAGACGGTCTTCATCAAGGACCTGGTGCTGGAGCCGGATGAGCAGAAACTGGTGGAAAAGCTGGAAAAGAAAAAGAAAAAAAAGGAAGCCGCCGTCGCAGATGAAAGCAACATACTATCCATCATCACGCCGTCCATAGGACTCATGCCGGGCATCGGCCTCCCCGTCGGGAAAATCGCCGAAAAGGTCCAGCTGGGCTACGGCGCATACCTCTTCACCGACGTGGGGATCCCGAAGATGCCGGAGATATTCATGATGCGCTTCGGGTTAAGCGTGGGCTTCATGTATCATCCGACCAGCGGGGCGGAGTCGACATCGACCATCATGATGATCCCGATAGTCGCCTACACCAAGCTGCAGTTCATCACCTCCGTCGGGGTACGTCCCTATATAAAAATCGGGGGCGGCATCACGCCGGTCATGGGGGGCGGCACCTCCATGGACCCGACCCTGGCCGTGGGCCTGGGACTGGGGTACGTGAACAAAAAAATACCCTACATGGAATTCTTCCTGGAGGCGGGCATGCTGATGTGCTTTGAATCACTCAACGGCATGTTCATCAATATAAACCTCGGCTTCGCCTACCGCTTCGGGGCGCCGCCGGTTACGACAGACATAAAATTAATTCCCAAAAAGTAAGTTAGATGTGCGGCCAGTACTGCTGGCCGCGGAGGATTATATGATCTACCAATCAGTCAAACAAATAATCGCGGGTCTCTGGAGCGGAAAGGCCTTGATCGGTCACAAACTCATCCTGGTATTCATCTCTCCCGTACTGGCACTATCCATGGCGGGTTGCAACGGCAAAGTGTTCCAATCTCTTTTTGATAAAAATTACAACGCCCTGCTGTTTGGCTCGTCGCCTTATATCTCATCAATTACGTCAGCAAATGCTGACGGCCGCTACGGCGCCAGTGTCATTACTGATCCCAATTCATATATTACTTTTACGATCACCTTCAGCGAGCCTGTTGACCTCACAGGCGGCACACTCAACGTGACCCTCAGTTCTGGCGCGGTAGTGCCCATAACTCCCTTCACGAATGCTTCTTCCGCAAGCGCCATGTATGCCGTTTCACCGGGCGAGAACAGCAGCAGCCTCCGGGTCTCCGGCATCGCCCTGGGCGTCGGCGCAACGTTTACGAGGACCGGCGAAACTGTAACCGCCGTTGTCCTGTCGCTGCCGGGCAGCAACTTTTCTTCAAATAACATCATTATTGACACAACGCCGCCTACCATAAGCTCGATAACATCCACTACAGCGGACGGCCTTTACGGAATTGATGACGCCATTAATCTAACCGTCAATTTCAGCGAGACAGTGACCCTTTCCGGGGGAAACCTTCAAGTCACCCTTGAAACAGGAACCGTAGATCGAGTCATAACAATTACACCTTTCAGCAATTCATTGACAGCAAGCGGCATATACACTGTGGGGATCGATGATGAAAGCAGCGACCTTGACAACAATACACCCTTTTCCTGCCGGCAGGCAGCATCGTGGATTCCTGCACCTTTGGAACCGCCAATGTTATGGCGGATTTTAACACCCCGGCCGCCGCGACCCTGGCCGACAACAAGGCCCTGGTAGTGGACGGGATAGCCCCGAACAACCAGGATACAGTTTTTACCGCAAGCATAACCAGGCAGGGCAGCACAGCAGTGACTATCGCAAGCTCCGGTGATTCGACCAACCGGATTTGGTTCGCGCCGGCAGGCCTGGCAGTCGGTGACACTTTTACGCCGGGCGACACGATGACCATGGCCCCGGGAGACGCAACATCAATACAAACGCCGTCGCAAGAGGGAATCTATCACATATATGTTATCGACGCTGCCGGCAACGTGTCAGCGCAATCCGCGCATACCCTGCGCGTGGACAATACCAATCCGTCAATAGCCATTACCGCCCCCAACGGCGGTGTCGACTTTACCACGGGCACGGCCGACCAGACACTGAGCGGAACCTGTTCCGATCTTTCAACACATAACGATAACCACCAGCACCGGAACCGTGTGCGGACGGCAACTGCACGGACGGGAACTGGTCCCTGAACGCAATTACCCTGTCAGAAGGATCGAACACGATTACGGTGACCGCTACTGATGCCGCAGGCAACGCCGCGTCGGATTCGATAACGATAACAGTGGACACGTCGCTTAGATTCGTCAACATAACCTATCTCCAGGGATCCGATCACAACCAGCCCCTTCAAGGCAGGCAGCCTGACCATTACGGCGACCTTCGAGGTCGGTTCCCAACGGGACTCCGCAGATAGCCATTGACCAGGCGGGCACCAATGACCTTTCAGCAACGAATATGAGCGGCAGCGAAACTACGTGGACCTATGCGTATACGGTGAATACTGCCGGCGGAGTGAATGCTGACGGAAACGCCACGATAACACTGTCTAATATTACACCCACCGGCGGAGGAGTTTTCGGGACGCCTTCAAACAGGGTCTTCGTGATTGATACAACCGCCTCCGCGCCCAGCGTTCCCGACCTGACCGTAACCGATGATACGGGACCATTTGACACTGACAATATCACCAGCAAAACCGCCAGCCTCCACTTCACAGGAACGGCTGAAGCAGGCGCAACTGTTGAATTGTTTGACGGCGTTATTTTCACTGGGATCAGCCACTGCTGGCGGAACAGGCACCTGGACCATTATCACAGACCTGGCAGAAGGATCACATTCCATCAACGCAAAGCAGACGGATCCGACCGGCAACGTGAGCGTCGCATCGGCAAGTCTGCCGGTAACGATCGACATCAGCGTATCGGCACCGTCCATCCCGGTTCTGGACACAAGTGATGACAACGGTTTGTCGCCTTCGGACTATATCACCAGTAAAACGACAGACCTTACCTTCTCCGGCACGTCGGAGAACAACGCAGCCATACAGCTTTATGACGGAACCACACCGCTCGGATCCACCACTGCCACCCCAACGGGCAGCTGGAGCATTGACTTAAGCCTTACGGCCGGAACCTATTCCATTCATGCCGTTCAGACTGACCTGGCGGGAAATGTCAGTTCAGCTTCCGGTAACCAGCCGCTGACGATTGACACGACGGCGCCTTCCGCTCCATCCGATCCGGACCTGGATGATGCCGACGATATCGGGTCATCACCTACGGACAATATTACCAAGAATACATCGGACCTTACCCTCTCGGGCACAGCAGAAAACAATGCCAGAATAGAATTGTTTGACGGCGCGACGTCCCTCGGGACGATCACGGCTGATAGTTTCGGCGCCTGGCACATCAACCTGGCCCTTGCGGCGGGAACCTATGCCATAACCGCAACCCAGACCGACACGGCGGGAAACACAAGCCCAGCTTCGGGCATCCTGCCCCTGGTAATCGATACGGCCGCATCGGCGCCGTCAGTTCCGGACCTGACATCGGATGATGATACAGGATCATCCCCCTCTGACAATATTACCAGTAAAACAACAGAGCTGACCTTCACCGGTACGGCGGAAATCGGCGCCTCAGTCGAGATATTCAACGGCGTCTCGTCGCTGGGCACTGCTACTGCCAACGAGTCCGGGGCCTGGACATGAGATCATCTTAACCTGTCCGCCGGCACATATTCAATCAATGCCGTTCAGACCGACGTGGCAGGCAACGTGAGCGTCGCGTCGGGTAATTTAGCGCTTACCATTGACACCACTAACCCGTCGATTTCATCGGTTTCACCGTCAAGCAGCGCCAACGTCAACAGTACGCTGGTAAGCTATACCTTTTCAGAGATCTGCGGCACTGCCAGCATCACCTGGACGAAGGTCAGCGGCGCTGACCCAGCTACTCAGCACGTCCAGAGCCTGACCGGCTCCGAGCTGAACGCCGGCGCCCACACCAACATCACGATCACGAACAACCCGACGCTGGTGGATGGAACGACATATGATATTTCATATGCCTGTACCGACCTAGCCGGAAATCCCGCGGATGCTGTTGCCTCAACCAGTGTAACATATTCGAACAATTCACCGTCGATTTCTGGAGCGGAAACCATCGATACCGATAACGACGGTAAAATCGACACTTACATGGTTACATTAAATAAAAATGTTAATGACTCCACCTTCCCCGGCTACAACGCCAACAACCCGGGCACAGTAACAAATGAATGGCTTGTCGCAGGTTATACGAACGTTCGACTCATCCACGGCACCGCGGTGACCTTCGCCACCGACACCGCCAATGACTCGGTGCTCTATATTCGCTTTGACGAATCCCTGAACACCTGCAATGCCTCTGACCAGGCCGGCTGCGACACCGGCGCCAAGCCTGACCTGACCACCACCGCCACCCCTGGTCTGCAGGACCTTTTTACGAATCCACTTGCTCAGGTACAATCTTCCACCGTCACCGAGGCTGACGGCGCCAAACCGCTTCTGATCACCGCTCGGTCCCTGAATGCGACTTCGGCGGATGTAATTTTCAGTGAAGCAATGGAAGAATTATCGTCTGAAACAGCCGCCTATTATACTATCAATAACGGAATAACGGTAAGCGGTGCGGTACTTGATGATGTGAACAACAAAATTATTCATCTAACAACCGACACCCAAACAGGCGGAACGACTTACACTCTAACTGTCACATCCGTAAAAGACATGGCTAATTTGAGTCCTGATCCGAGCGTTAACAGTGTGAATTTTGACGGCAATGTGAAACCCATCGTGGTGAGCATCGAAACCGTCAACGCCACGACACTGACAATAACCTTCAACGAACCGGTTACCGCAGCAACTACAGAATGCGCCAACCTCACGGCCTGCTCCGCAATTTACAGCAGCCCCTCATTGCCGATCAAGACGGCGGTATCCACCGCCGGAAGCGGTAACGATTCCGCGACCTACACCCTGACCGTCAACCCGATGGTGGAAGGACAGAACTACACCACCTCGGTCCTCGAAAACACGGTAACATCGGTCGCCAGCAGCCAGACGATGGGGAACGTGAACAATGCCGCGACCTTTACCGGCGACGGCAAACCGGGAGCCTATATCAGCACCGACACCGAGACTGAGTGCCCGGTACCGTCCAACCTTCCGCCCTCTTCGGCAGCGCAGACACGGGTAATCGTGCAATACGACCAGGCGGTAACGGCCTCGGTCCTGACGATAACAAATTACAAGATAGTGCTGTGCCTTGCCAACGCTCCCTGCTCTACCGGAACAGGAAGCCCGAACAGCGTCAGCGCCAGCGCCGTGACCTCCATGGGAGGAAATAAATACGCTGTCGATTTTACTGATCCCTTTGATTCCGATTCCAGCGAATACCAGATGAGCATCACCAATGTTGCCGATGCCAACGGCAACGTGGTGAACGCCCCGACGAACCTCGGGTTCCGGTGCGGCAACGATGCCACCCCGCCAAGCCTGATACGGGCCAATGTGGTAACCGCGAACGCATCAACAACCCAGGTCATGCTGACCTTCTCGGAAAGCGTGGACCAGGTCACTGCGAACACTTCGACCAGCTACAGGTACGACTCGCAGGCCTACGGCTATAACGTCAACTCGGCCGCACGGCAGAGCAACTACGCACAGGTACTGGTGACCTTCGCGCCGGGCCTCGCCCCCGGGGGACACCAGATCCGGGTGCAGAACGTGCAGGACCTGGCAACGACTCCCAATTCGATCCTGGACAACGGCATCAACAACATACAGCCGATTATCGTGACGGCACCGGACAGCCTGGGTGACGGCGAGGTATTCCAGGATCCCTTCAACGACGGGACCAAGGCGGCGCTGATCGTCAGGTATGACAGCAAACTCTACCTCGGCACGGATTCGACATCGGCGAAACTTTTCGAGGTGGATTATGGTTTGACAACAAGCCAATTGATCCTCGTCGATGCTGACGGCGTAGCCGGAGCCCCGGTGCAGGATTTTGACGGATACCTTGCGTACTACAGCGGCTGCAATACTGTAAATCCGCCTGCCTGCAATGTTGCAATCAATGGCGTTGACGCTCTCTTTGCAGCGTGTGTAGGCGGCTCATCAACTCCGGACATGACCGGAGCCGCCTGCACCGCTGCAGGCGGTACAGAAACATTATTCATCGGGGCCCTCAATACAACCGGTAACTACAAATCGTTCTGGCACACGACGGATAAATCAACCTCGACCACAACCTTTACCCTCACAGAGGCCAGAAATCCCGACACCGGCGGCGCTGCTGCATACCGCTCAACAGTGTTTGTCCTTTTTAAAGACCAGCTCTGGAACCATTACGGAGCTGAACTGGGCGGCGGCGGACGGGGCGGACGGGTCTGCATGAAGGTAGGCGGCTGCGACGATGGGACGCCGTATCTTAACACCTTGGTAGGCGGATTCCCCAACATGAGCCGTGTGAAGAGAATCGGAGCAAGCAACACCAACTCTCTGCGAAACGGTTCCTACAATGGCAATACCTTCAATGGCCAGGTTCCCGCCGAAACCCAGGTGCTGAACGCTATCAATGTCGCGTACGAACATGACAATGACGGCACCGGGGGCAATGAGAGCCAGCTGTATATTGCCAACGGCGGATTCTACTGGGGTTCACTGGGTTCGGCCAGAACCGGAACGTCAGACGGCGGCATAATGCGGACCATTCTCAGCAGTTCCTCCCGCAGTTCTCTCCCAGGCGATTGCAGCAACGATAGTGACGGGTGCTCCGAATACTGGGAGGATGTGACCCCTGACAGCAATTCTGACTGGAACAACTTCATGTCCATCATGCTTCCCCAGAACTCAGCGGTCACCGGCGCTGCCAACTGCTCCACCAGTTTGATCGAAATGGATTGTTCTCAGCCATACAACTTATTCGTTCCGGCAATGAAGGCTATTCCCTACATGCGGACCGCGCCAAACGGCGACCTGTACATGATACGGAACGCCTGCTCGACCACGACGGTATGTCTCAATGGCAAGGCGGATTGCGACTTTAGAACAGCCCGCCAGACATGCCCGCCGGGGAGCGAGGTGCCGCAGCTCTGGATGATGCCCAAGAATTGTGGCACAGCCGCATCCTGCGCTTCCTCATGGGTCCTTGTGGCGGAATACGGCTCTACGGGTAAAACCAACATGGCCAGCAACACCGGGGACTGCGGAACGTCTCCGAACAAATGCACCGGGAACACTCATGCCACACTGCTTGAATTTGTCGGGAATTATCTCTATATTGGCTTTGACAACGCCTCGTACGGGGCCAATATATGGAGAACAGACATGAGCAGTGTCTCGAGCGGTAGCATGCCGGCTGAAAGTTCCTTTGAAATGGTTAATATCAACGGACTTGACGGAACGCTGACGAACCAGAAGCTTTTCAGCCATATCACCATCAACGAGGGCGGTACTGACTGGCTTATACTGACGACGAGGGACGGGAACAATTCTGTCCAGATTTATCGAACGGCGAATAATCAGAATTAAGAGGGTCAACAATGAAGATTTACAGAATAGCATGCATATATTGCGTCCTCATCTTCCTGATTACCGTATCATGCAAGGATGACAACGCGATTGACCCGGAAGTTGCGGCCATGTATAAAACATCGGACCATTTGAAGCCGTTGTCTGAATATACGGAAGAAAAGTCAAGAGAATGGGGAAATATCGCCGAGGAGCATATACCCATGGCCAAGTTGACAACAAACAAGGGAAGAGAGGCAATAGTTATCCAGGTTCCATTGAAGAAGGCATCGATGGAACACTACATTGAAAAAATCGGGATTCTGGATGAAAAAGGGAAAGAGATAGTCTCAGAATCATTACCGCGACTGCCGAATCCGAGAACCTATGCCTTCTTTTTTACACAGGATTTGCCATCGGATAAAAGCAAATTAAAGATATTTGCCAAATGTAATTTACATGACCGATGGACGGTTCCCATGGCATCAGCCAAATGGAAAGAATAATGTACCACATACAGTAATGACCGATAGTTATCGGTGAATATCCCCAAATTGTGTTGATTTTGTTTGATCCATAATAGCCAGAAGTACAAAAATTATTTCTTGACGTTAATCGCCGATGGGGGCATTATATCGCAATCATTCCCGCGGAGGAGTTTTAATGTCATTGTTCCAGTCACAGAAGCAGAAAATGGAAATGAAGCTGTCCGCAGAGCTTTCTTTCAAAATCATGCAGGTCGGCCAGCTTGTTTTCGAGCTTAAAACCGACTACATTCAGTTTTTCGATGAAGATACCCGCATAAAACTTCTCCAGGTCAATGAAATCATTGAAGAACTTTCCCAGCAGATGACCGGAAGCAATGCTGAGAGGATGTACCTGTGGCGGGTTGAAAAGGAAGAAAAGAAACGGCTGTCCCAGCAGGAAGCTGAAGGTGATGCAAAAGATGCAACCGGGCAGGAGAGCCAGCAGAAGCCAACCGATGAAGGGAAATAATTTTACTGGTTTATTATAAAAGCAGTTGAGTTAAGGGTCTTCGTGGCACCCCCCATGATAATATCCAGCAAACAACATCATCAATGATTATCCGTGTAAAAGAATAGTTCTTATAACGATAGTTATCGATATTATTCTTAATATTATCCAATATATCATCAAGATAATTATCAATCGCAATCGCGACACAAGCCGAAACCGACCTCTTGAACACCTTCCTCAGATCCAGAAAAAACTCATATTCATCCGGATGGAGCTGCAGATGCAGCCGGTGCCACGAATCTACCGCGTCCCGCTTTTGATAGCTTACCCGTGTCCATTGAATTGAGGATCCGGTATTATCCTCAGCATATCTTCGCAATAGAACAGATATAATTAATCTGAATGGCCGGCCTGTAATTGTGGTTGCTTTTCTTAATCTGACGAGGGTATCCTCGTGAATATAAATTGTGGTCTCAATTTGCATGTCTCAACCTCCCGATAACTATCTTTATAAATAGATACGTTTACGAGAGGATTCTATTAAAACTTTTTCCCTCGGGATGAAAAACGCAGGAATTAAATCTCCACCGTGCCTGCCAGCCCCTCCGGCCTGGATGGCGGTATTGTCACAGGGGATTCCTCGATGACCCTCATGCTTTTCCATCGCCCCCCCATGAAACGGAGCATGAAGACGATTCCCAGGAGCATGACGTATCCGGTGAGCACCGTCCATCCCGCGTATATTCCCAGGTCCAGAAAAAACAGCGCGGCAACGGTGGGCACCACCAGCCCGAAGATGGAGAGAATGATTATTGCCTTCATGACGAACCTGGTGTCCCCGGCCCCTTTTATCGCAGATGCGAATATGATATTCATGGCGTCAAAAACACAATACAGCGCAACGAAGCGGAGCAGCACCTTTGCCAGGTCGGCTGTGGGCTTAACTATCTCGGCATCCGTGCCGGCGGCGTAGAAGTAGAGAAACAGGCCGGGCGCGAATACGTACAGCAGGGCAATACTTCCCATGTAAGCTATGGCCAGGTGTAGGCCCGAGTAGACGCTGTACTCTGCCTTCCCGGGATCATTCATCCCCAGGTACTGCCCGACCAGAACTGACACCGTGATGCCCAGTCCTATCATGGGCATAAACGCAAAGGTATTAACGTTGAAAGCTATATTGGTCGCGGCCAGGCTTTCAGTTCCAAGTCGTCCGATTATCAGAATGAAAATGGTTATCCCCAGCATATCAAGAAAAAACTGGATCCCGTTGGGAAGGCCAAATCGAATAAGTCGCCGCAGCAGACCCATGTCCGGCCGCCATCCCCGTACGGTATTGAATGTTCCATTGTATGATGAGCGGAAAAGCACGGCCGCATATATGATGAAAGAAACGCAGGCTGATAACGCCGTGGCAATGGCCGCTCCCTCGATGCCCATCCGGGGAAAGCCGAAATATCCGAAGATAAGAAGGTAATCCATGATAATATTTTCCGCCGTGGCGGCAAAATTGGCGATCAGGATGATCCATGTCTTGCCGATGCCGGAGAAAAAACCGGACATGGCCGATGAAGCGACCAGTGGCACCGCGCCGAAGCAGAGTATGCGGAAATAGGCCGTCTCATATTCCCTCACCGTTCCGGCATGGCCCACCAGCGTGAAGATATCATCTGCGAAGGGATAAAAGAGCATTATAATAATACCGGAGATGACTGATATATAGAGCGCCTGCCACAGCACCTTCCCCATCATCTCATTCTGGTCCGATCCATAATACTGCGCAACAAAGGTGCTCACGTATCCCACGGTGCCCATGAAAAGGCTCACCAGGGTAAAATTCAACATCCCCGCGGGCATTGATGCAGCCATCGCCTCCTTGGAATACCAGGTGAGAAACACCCGGTCTATGAAATTCTGAAGGGCCCAGGAACCGGTGGTGAAGATGAGGGGTATGGCGATGGTTAGAATATCCCCGTAACCACCCTCGTTTTTAAAACGGCGGAGAAAGCCATTCCCGGGCCTTCCTGATGTTTGCGGCATGAATTGCATTGGCATAGCAGACGATTTTAAGATATAAGAAGCGAGGATTATTAAAAGGCGTTTTTAAGCAAGAACATTTTTTATGCCGGCGCGTCTTCTATCTTCTTCAGCAAACTCTTCCGTTCCTCCAGGTCATTGACCAGCTTTTCGCTCATGCATTCATAGGCGACCTGGTAGGCGAAGGCATTCATACGGACGAAGACACCGTCATAGAGGGAATCCTCCATTACCCTTTTGCCGGACAGTTCCTTTGAGACCGCAGTACCGTTTTTAACTTCCAGTATCACGCAATCGTAGAAGGGGATCGGTCTCCCCAGGTCGCCCGCCGGGTCCGTGACCCTGTTTTTGAGCGGCTCCCGCGCCGGTTCGGTTCCGGTGAGGGAGGTCCGTCCGGCGGCCCACCGGCGATGCTGATCATATACCTCCTGCAGATCCCTGCCGAAGAGGTAAAAGCAGTCGCCGATTAATCGAATGAACCGTCCCACTTCCGCCTGCCTGCCGGAAAGTCCTTTCAGTATCCTTTTCGCGTCCTCCCTGCTCAGCGCCAGCGTGGGGTTGTTGGTCCTGAAAAAATGCATTTCATCGAGAATCTTATTGAAGAGGGCCATGTGCTTTTCAAAGTAATCGAAGGAAAACAGCGCTCCCTCACGCTCTTCCCTGCCCATGTCGCGGAACACAATGGTGGTCCCTTCAAGGAGCGGGAGATACATGTTTTTGAAATACTGCACCAGGGCATCCAGGAAACTGATGAAATTCTCGCTATATGCCCTCTTCGGGTCATGGTGCTTTTTGTCGATATAACGCCACTGGTCTTCAACGCCCTTGAAGAGCAGGTTCTTCCCCTCATCATCATGGCGGAGCAGTTTTGCCAGGGTCTCGTACGGCTCAGCGATCTTCCTCAGGGATTCTCTTTTTTTCTTCCGCATCGATTCTGCGTCCTTGCCTACCGTGACCAGGTATTCCTCGCTGTAGTCCCAGGCGACGGTATTCACGAAGGGCGCTTCGATCCGGTAATAAGCGGCGATTTCCTCGCGGGTGACTGGCCGCTGGAACACCAGCGCCTCCTCCATCGCCAGTATCAGTTCCGCGAGGCTGCCGATGCCGAACTCCTGCTTCAGCCGCCTTGACAGCAGGCAGTCCTGCTTCGCCTCGATGGGCAGAAAGGACCTGAGGTTCATCATGAATTCATATACCTGCTTTTCCTTTTCCAGGTTCCGTTTCTCCTTTTCAAGGCGGTATGCTTCGGGCTCGCCGCTGATGAGTTCCTCCTTCCGGAATTCATCCAGTGAACGGAGCCGTATTTCCGTCTCCAGAATTATTTTTTCCCGCAGTTCACCTTCCAGCTTGAGAAATGAATAAAACCAGCAAACCCATACCTTTAATTCCCGGTCGAACTGTGCGCGTTCCATCCACTTCACGACCTCATATTTCAGGTGCACCAGGGGTGTCTCGGCGAGCCATTTCCTCACGATGCGGAGATGGTTAAAGATGAGGGGATCTTCCTCGACAGGGTCCTTGATAATCTCCATCATGAGCACGACGAGTTTACCCGTGATTCCGCTCTGGACACCGGCGAGGTAATTCATCACCCTGATCAGCAGCCGGGTCGGGACAAGACGCCGCCTGAAGCCGATGCCGATGCGGTTGTTGCGGTGGACCAGGATCCGTTTCCGGAAAAGCTTCAAGGGACGGTATGTGCGGTATAAATCATCGATGTAGTATGAGGTTTCCGTTGGCGCCGGCAATTGCCCGGCGGCCGGTTTACCGGCTTCACCTGCCGGCATCTTTTTTTTCTTAGCCGGCTCCGGCCTGACCCCTTCATCGCGATAGAGGACCGTTTTTTTATCCGGACACGACTGGACAAGCTCGATGATGGCCTGGTACTTTTCGCCGGGCCTGAGCTGCCTGTTGTTCATGAGGGCGCGCACCACTTCCTGCTTGTTCGGCGGTATCTCCTTGCTGGTCAGCAGGGCCCGGGCGCGCCGTTCGATTTTTTTTATTTCTTCTTTACTACTCATGACATGACCGGGTTGGACAGGGATATCTGGTATCCCTCCGGAGCCGTATCTCGTACCGGCCCCGGGTTAACTATACCCTTTTCCATCCCCCAGTCAAGAAAAAAGCGTCACTTGCCGGTAAGGCGGGGAACCACGACAATGTCAACCCTGCGGTTAAGGGCGCGGTTCGCCGGCGTGTCGTTGGGCACGATGGGATTATACTGTCCGTACCCGGCCGCGCTGAACCGGGAGGGATTCAGCTTTTTTTCACCGAGGATATAGTTCAGGACCGACAGGGCGCGTTCCGTGGAAAGCTGCCAGTTGTCCCTGAACCGGGAGGTGCTGATGGGCACATTGTCCGTGTGGCCCTCGACGATTATCTTGTTCTCGGGGAAGTTGTTCAGGATGACGGTGATCTTCCCCAGGGCCGGCATGATCTCTTTCTTAAGCTCCGCCTTCCCTGAATCAAAGCTGATTTTATCGTCGATGTTGATGATAAGCCTGTCGTGAAAGCGCTTCAGCTTGATGTCGCCCTTCTTGATTTCATCGGCAAGCTGCTTTTCAAGCTCTTTTGCCTGGTCCTCCATGCGGGAAAGCTCTTCTTTCTGCTTCTCGGTGAGCTTTTGTAAATCGGACAGCTCGTTATTCAGGTTGGCGATCTCCTTTTTCAGATCCGCTATCTTTTTATCGTATTCGTTCCTCAGGTTTGAGAGCTCCTTGAGGTGCTTTTCCCGCTCCTTTACCAGATCGTCGCGGAGCTTTGCAAGGTCATCCTGGCAGCGCTTCTGGAGCTTCTGGTTCTCCTCAATAAGCTGCTGTTCCCGGTCTCCGCCTTTTTTCTTCAGGAGATCGGTCATGTCCTCCATTTCCTTGATCCGGGTCGCCGCGTTTTTCCGCTCTTCTTCCTGCTGCTTTCTGAGATTCTCCAGCTCCCTGTTCAGGCTGGCTATTTTAGAATTCAGGTCGTTTATGGTCGATTCGAGGTTCGCCTTGTCGTTACCGTACTGACGCTTCAGCGAACCCAGTTCGAGCTGCAGCGCGACGTTTTCATTGTAGAGCTTGTTGTACTGCGCGGCAGTGTAGAGGATGGCCCCCTGCACGCCGTCCGGCGCCGCCAGCCAGAAGAGAGTCATGACCGCGACAGCGGCGGCTGTCCGAAAATTCCAATTCCGTTTTTTCATCGCCCTGTTCCCTTATTTTTTCAGTTTATCTTCAACAATTTTCAACTTCATGGAAGCCTCGTCCCGGGTGTTCTTTTTCGCCACCAGGTTCTGGCGCTGCTTCTCAAGGTATTTCTGGTATTTTTCATCGTATTTTTCCGGGTCTGCGGCCTTGTCTTTCTTGTTCTGGTCGTCACCGGCGTTTGCGGTCTGGCGCTTTACCAGGTACTCCTTGGCAATTTTTGATTTTTCGTAACTCAGCTCAGCCACCATGACGGCAAGTTCCGTCTCGCCTACCTCTTTCTGGGCCCGTGCCAGTTCCTGTGAGGCTGCAGCGTACTCAACTTTTATCTCCTGAGTCTTAATACTCTCATCCTTGAGTCCTATCTGCTTGTTGTTCTCTTCTATATTAGCCGTATCGTTTTCAAGCTGGTACTGTTTCTTCTTTTCATCCAGCAGTCTCCGTTCATCTTTCAGGATAACCAGCCTTCCCTTTTCCACTTTCACATTCTGGTCTGCCGCCTTGAGCCTTTCCTTCAGCGTTCCCACCTCATGGTTCTTGGCGATAATCCCATTCTCGATTTTTTCCAGCGCCTTGCCCTGTTCCGCCGTTTTATCCGCAAGATAATCGGCCGGTACCGGGTCCGGCATGATGTCGCATCCGGCCAGCGTCAGAAGCATTGCAATTGTCAGAATAACGAGTGCTCTCATATCCATACTCCCCTATAATTAATTGTGCGGCGTTAATCAAATAAGCCGCTGCATTTTCATCAGTCATGTATATTAGACAGTTATTGTACCTGGAAAAGTCCTTTTTTTTCCAAAATGTGGCAGATGCTGCTGTATGATTATATAGACGGCCTCAAGTTACAGAATTTGAACCAGACGTCAAGAATAATATACCAAAGAATGCACGTGATCTGCAATCAATCCTCAGTTATCTGCGGCGGCGGCACCTCTTTCTCCATGGCCGGTCCCGCCGGTTTTATAGCGCCGGTTGTTACCAGTGAAGCCGAGAAGAGATTTACCAGGGCAATGACCGCCCCGATCAGAAAAACATACTGGTATCCCAATGCATCCCAGATCACCCCGCCCACCAGGGCGATGGATATGGAAAATACATGGTCAATGCTCACCCCCATGGTGAGGGTCTGCGGCACATCCTCGGGCTTCACCGCTATCTTTTTTAAATAGGTCGCGCGGGCCATTCCCACTGACATCAGGAGCTGGTCCGCCACGAAGCAGGCAAAGGCGACATAGAGGGCTGCTGTTTCGCTGAAGAGGGTCCTCGAAAAACCGTAGCCGGCGCACACGACCACCAGGAGGGCGGCTTCGCCCATCAGGATTCTCCGCTCCCCGAGGCGGTCGATGGCCTTGCCCAGCAGGGGATTGAAAAAAATGCCGGCAACGCCCCCGACCGTCAGGAGAGTTGCCACCATTGCGGTTTTTTGATCGAATATTTTTATCAGCACCCAGGGGGCGAAGGTGAGAAAAATCTGCTTCCGGGTGCCGAAGAGAATATTCAGCCAGTAAAAAAGCCGGTATTCCCTCCTCACGGTGAATTTCGTCTTTGCCGGATGGGACGTTCCCGGTTTCATGAGAAAAAGCAGCGCCGAAGCGGAAAAAAACCCGAGGGCGGCGATGACAAAGGAAATGGTGAAATTAAAATGCAGGTATTTGAATCCGACAAAGATAAGGAAGCTCCCGGCGATGGCGGCGATATTCATGGCCCCGGTCAGCTGCCCGAGTCGTTTGCCGATGTTGCCCTCCCTGGCGAAATCCATGCCCAGGCTCTGGTTGAGCGGAAGAAATATGTGCTGCCCCATGCTATAGAGGAGGAGCCATACCAGCATGATTGAATAGGTCGGGGACATCAGGCCGACAAGGGCAATCCCGGCGGCGGCGAGAATATTGGCAAAGGCCGCGAGGCGCCGCGTGCTCATGAAAAAGAACAGGGCTGAAAAGAAGACAACCAGGAAGCCGGGCATCTCCCGGGGAAGTTCCAGCATGCCCCGCTGGTTGTTGCTGATATGGAATATCTCGTTAAGGTAGTTGTTGAATACCGAGTTAATGGCGCTCTGGGAGAAGCCGATGAGCGCAATAGCCATTATGAACAGAATGAAATCCCTCGGCAGGCCGGCTATTTTCCTGTATATGCTCCCCATCGGCAATCATCTCCCTGCGAATCACGATTGCCGATCTCTCCAGAAAATGGAGTGTTTCGTCAAGAAATTTTCGCCAACCTGTCAGTGAAATATGGTATAGGCAATCCGGCTTACCTTGGCCAGCAGGTCATAGGCGATTACATCCTTCACCTGGCGGCTCCCCTCCTCCACCTGCCTGATGTACTTGTGCATGTTGGCCAGTTCGTTTTTATCGAGCCAGTAGGAACCGCATGACGGGCACCGGTCGATGACGATATCTGAATAATCAAGAAAATGGATCTTGAGCATTACCGAATCCGGGCATTCGCGGCACTTGATTATGGGCCGCCTGTCATCATCCGGCAGCGTATTGAATGAACAGAGTTCGACATCTCCGCCGCTCTCTTTCAGGAGATTATTGAGCTGGTGCCGGTGAAGCCAGATGCCGCTGCAGTTTTTACAGACAAGGATCTCCTCGCCTTCACTGTTCTCTTTAACCATGGTCTTTTTACAACGGGGACATATCATAGGCACCTCCCTTTTCTGGTTTAAATATAATGGGAAAAACAGCATAATGTCAAGCCGGTTTGGTCCTGGCTATTATTTAATAATTTTTCACCAAAACCATGTTAATTATTACAGCGGTTATTTCGACAATATAACTGGATATATCTATATTTTATTTATACAACCACTATATGCTGAAACTAAAAATAATGAACCTGTACCGGAAAATCACGAAAACCGCCGGAGCCTCCGTTTCCGCAGCCGCCGTTTCCGCAAGGGAAACCCTGTCCGGTTTCTCGTTTCTGCAGAGCAAAACCATCCGCTTCGTTCTCATGAAGGTGATACGGAATTTCTTCTTCAAACTGTTTCTCACCGCGTTCCTGTTTTTATCGGTACTGTCGGTGGCCGTATACTATTTTGAAAGCAGGTATGTTTTCTATCAAAACGTAGAAGGGAAGATGGTCGAGGATACGGACAGCTCAAGCAACATCCGGTCGCTCAAGGACGCCGTGTGGTGGGCCTTCGTTACATCCACCACGGTCGGATACGGAGATTATTACCCCAAGTCGAATGCGGGCCGCATCGTTGGCATCCTGCTTATGTTCTTCGGCGTATCGCTGGTCGGCGTCGTCACCGGTAATATCGCTTCCGCCCTGGTGGAGCAACAGTTAAAGGAGGGTCGCGGGTTGAAAGAATTAAACCTCAAAAATCACTTTATCATCTGCGGATGGAAGCGGGACATGGCTGACGTCCTCAACAGCATAATGGAAAAGAACAAGGAATTCCTCCCGTCCGAGTACGTCCTGATTAGCACCGCTGATCCCGAAGAGTTGGAAAACCTGAAATCCGACAGCAGGTTCGCCCATATCAACTTCATACGGGGGGACTACATCGACGAGCGGGTCCTCAGCCGGGCCAACCTGAAGCAGGCAGCGCGGGTCATTGTCTTCGCCGACCGCCTGGTGCAGGGGTCTGTCCAGGAAGTGGACTCCCGCACGGTCATGACCATCATCACCATCAAGTCGATATCAAAGACCGTGTACACCTGCGCGGAAATCCTTGACGAAAAGTTCGAGCGCTACCTGAGGTTCTCCAACTGCGATGAAATTATTCTCTCGTCCGAATTCAACCGGTCCATCATCGCCAACGCCTCGGCCGGGAGCGGCATATCCCAGGTCATCAGCGAACTCCTGAACGTGAACGCCGATGTTTCCATTGAGACCCAGGATATTCCGGGAAAATTCATCGGCAGGACCTACGGAGAGCTCTTTGACTATTACATGGGGAGAAACAGGACGATCCTTATAGGCATTCTCGAGAACACGGGCAACTTCTACACCCGCAAGAACGAGGCGATCAGGGACGCGCAGAAAACGCCCGACATATCAAAACTCGTGGACAACCTGAAAGTGGTTAAGCAGCTCATGGCCAACCTGCCCGTCATCAATCCCTCGACGGACTACCAGATCGGCAGGTACAGCAGGGCGATCATCATCGAGGGGAGAAAGCCGGGCACCATGATACTTCCGGAAAAAGGTAAAGAACATGCCGTTATTTAAACGCACCAAGGGACAGCCCGAAAGCGGCGACATCATACTGAACAAACTGAAGGAGGTTTCCTTCTTCTCCATGTTTGAACATGACCTGGAGGTGCTCGGGAAAATAGCCTCCATCTGCACCCGCCGGCAGTACCGGAAGGGCAAGTTGATCATCCGCGAAGGAGACTTCGGCGACGAGCTCTTCATCATCCTGAACGGCGAAATCGACATAATAAAAAACACGCTCCAGAACGAGCAGTACACGGTAACCACCCTGAGCGCCGACCTGGGGAGCATCAACGTGGGCGAGATAGCCCTCATAGACAATGACCGGCGTTCAGCCTCGGTCGTGGCCCAGACCGACTGCGAGTGCCTGGTCATAAACCGTGATGACTTCATCAAATTCGGCGACGAGAACCCGACCGCCGCCCTGGCAATTACCCGGGCCATAGCCAGCCAGCTCTGCGCATACCTGCGCAAATCGAACAGCGATATTATCACTCTCTTCTCCGCGCTGGTGGAGGAGATATCGGCAACGCAATAAGTGCGCCATGGAATTGAAACTTGTAAAAATCTACCGACATGGCGATGACAACTCGATGGCATACCTGTCTATCGAGGCTTCCTATGGATACCGCGGGGATATGTGCAGGGACATCATCCAGATAAACTACAATGGTAAAAAACGCGAGACTTTCATCACCGCAAGGGTGCAGAACCCGGGCGCCGGTGAAGTGGTGCAGAGGATAATAGAAGCCCTCACAGCCGTTGATTTCTCATCATCCCGGATAAAGAACCCTCCCCTGATGATAGTAGAAACCCTTGCTGAACGGTTAAACCTCAAGTATAACAGCGACGAAGCGGCGGCACTGTAAAGCCCGCCCCCGGCCCGCAATATCGATCACTCCAGCGATTTCCCGGTAATCACATAATACGCGATCGGCACCGATTCGTTGCCCACGTCTCCGCCGGCACCGGGAGCGGCGATGGAATCGCCCACCAGGTACAGGTTTGAGAAGCCCGGCACAGCAGTCCCCGGCCGCAGGTGTTCGGTCTGGCCGGTGTTGACCTGCGCCCCGTCAACCATCCTCAGCGATGTTTCCCGTTTCCAGAGAATATGGTCCTCGATATCAGGAAAATACTTCCTGATGGCCTGCCACAGCTCCTCTTTCCGCAGCATGCGGAGGTTGTTGTCGCGCACGTCCTCCATTGTCGTCGGGTAGAACATGGTGAGGAGCTGGCCGCCCTCCGGCGCGAGGCCCTCCGCCAGGTTTGACGTGATCATGCCGTACGCCATCGGGTTATACGAATACAGGAGCCCGTCATAATCCCCTACCCTGCCTTTCAGCGCAATGTCGAAGAATATGCCCGACGTGGGAACAAGGTCCTTGCACAGTTTGACGTATTCCCGGTCGAACTTTTTCTCCGGCAGGATACTGAAGATCTCCTGCACCGGAAGGTTGATCACAACGCGGTCGGCAGTGTATTTTCTGCGTCCCGCGGAGACGCCGGTGGCCTTTCCCTTTCCCATCAGCACCGAATCCACCTTCGTCCCGTAATGGATCGCCCCTGTTTTCTCAATTTCGCCGATCAGGGCGCGGTACACCGGCTTCCATCCGCCGGCGAGATATTCAGCGGAATGGCCCGTGGCGAAGACCTTGTGAAGATTGCGGAACATCTCCCCAGCCGAGGTCTTCTCGAAGAAGGGGCACACCATCACCGATGCGCTGATAAGCTCGAGGTACCGGCGGACACCACCGGTTATCTTGTTCAGGTTCAGCCAGTCGCGGAGAGACACGTCCATGTAGCCTTCGTTGAAGACGCCCTTCTTTATTTTCACCAGGAGGCCGATGAGCCTGAGCTTCTCAAGGAAAGTGAACATGCCGCTCTTGAAGATGCCGTCCGGGCTGGTGGGGAAAAGGACCCTCCTGCCGTTCTGGTCTATGACATATGAAGGCCCGAGCTTCCGGAAAGCGACCTCTGTGCCGATCTTCTTCATGATCCTTGCCAGGGAGCTCTCCGGGCCGAACCGGGTGAGGTGCACCCCGTAGTCCATGACATATCCGTTGTACTCGTACAGGAATGCCCTGCCCCCGGGATGGCCGTTCTTCTCGAACACCGTCACCTCTTCCCCGTCATGGGCGAGCAGCGCCCCCAGGAGGAGCCCGTTGATCCCGGCGCCGACGATTATTGTTTTGCCCATCAGGCCAGCTCCTTCTTTACCATCCTGTACAGTACCAGCATCAGCACGCCCAGGGGCAGGTCAGAAAAGAGAATGATGAGATTGGCCAGGGTGTTCCATCCGGTCCCGGCGCAGGTAAATCCGGCGATGAAAAATCCGAGGCCGAAGAGGGATGATGTGAACTTTGCCGTCACCAGCGGTATGGCCATGCGGAAGTTCTTCCTGACATCCGCATAGATCATAAGGGATAATACCGTTATGGTTGCCATCATGGAGACCGTAAGGGAAAGCCAGAACTTGCCCGAATCCGCAGCGAGGGGCAACGACGGGAAGAAGGTCAATGATACGGCATTCATTGCCGCCAGCATGGGGCCCGGCAGGCAGATAAACACCAGGACGGCCACGATAAAGATGACGGCATAGAGAAGCCCGGCGTATTTCATGATTGTCTGGTTCTTCGTCAGTTCCATATGGCGCTCCAGCGTAAGGAAAGATTTTAATCGGGCAAGTAATTCCCGGTATCCCAATAAACTATTTTATCCAGTTGTCAACAAACTATTTAATCTTCCACTTACAACGGCACCAATAGTCCGGTGAGAAGTTTTATGATTGACAGGTGAAGTTCATGCAATTTTTTTATGATATTGCTTATCAGGCCGTTATGTTCATGCGCCTGACAATAAAGACGTTCTAAGCCAATAATGGACAGATATATGCGAAACACAATACTTACATTAATAATATCTTTCTTTATGGTAACGATGGCAGGTGTTTCCGCTCATGCCGTCGGCCTTGGTTTTTATCTGCACGGTGAAGGCAGCAAGACCTGGGATACACGGGGCACCTGGCATTACGGTTACGGGATCGGCGACGGATTCATCCTCGATACCTGCGCCGCCAAGGACGGCATATTCAATTACCGGCTGGGCATCGAATTGAGCTTTTTTGAAATACAGGACCGGGGTGACGGAATAAAAGTGAGTTCAGTGCACACCTTCGGACTCGGCTTTGTCAGGACCGAAAACATCCGCGTATGGATGGGACCCCAGGTGCTCATCGGCTATAATTCTGTAGGCCAGGGACTGGACGTCTATGGAGGTTTTGCCCTGGGAATGAACATACACCTGAACAAGTTGGTCTCATTTACCTGGGACCTGGGGTTCCGCGGCGGAGGCACCATTTATTTTGACACGGTATACATGCACCACGGGATGTACTCATACAGCACCGAGTATTCCCTTATGACCAAGGACGGCGCCATAGGCCTGTTCTTCAATATAGGGTTCCTTTTCAGGGTCAACGACTCGTTCCGGAAGGAGGAAAGCGCTGCCGTTGCGGGAGCGGATCAAAAGCAGGCGGGGGGGACCCGGAAGCAATCAGAGGAAGCCCTCATTACCAACATCTCCCTTATGACGGAAAAACCGGTCTACCAGATTACCGACCAGATCACCGTCGTCTTCAAAAATGTCCCCGATTACCGGAATTGCTGGATCGCCATATCAAAGGTAGGCGACCCGGACGGCCGTTACGAGACATACAACTGGACTTACTCCGCAACTGAAGGGAAAATTGACTTCGGACTGTTGCACCTGAAGCCAGGCTCCTATGAGGTGCGCCTCCACTTGAGCAGGGGCAGCACTGTGAGCAAGCGGTATACGTTCACCGTGGAATGACGCGCCATACCGAACCATGAAACAGAAAAAAATCATCATCATCGCCGACTCCGTTTCCATGCCCCGCCACGGCATGGCATACGAGGAAACGTGGATTCACCTGCTGAAGCGCGAGTTCCCCGCCTATGACATCATGGACCGCACCGCCCGCGGCAGCACGTCAACGCGCCTGGTCACGGAAGGGGGCGGCGGCGCCGACCTGCTGGAATCCTACATGCCCGATATCGTGATACTCCAGCTGGGAATGGCCGAAGCCGCGCCGCGTCTCTTTGACAAGAGGGGGATGGAATTCGCCATCGTCAGCAGGTATATGCCGCCGCGGCTCAGGCAGAAGTATATTGCATACGTAAAAAAGAGACGGGTCAGGAATCCCGACATAACGGACGTCACGCCGGAGCAGTTCCGGGCCAACATCAGGACATTTTTCGAGCGCGCAAAAAGGATTTCCGCCCGGATCATACTTATCCCGATCCTGCCGCCGACCAGGGAATATACCCTCAAAAGCCCCCACGCGCCGAAAAACGTAAAACGGTACAATGAAATTTACCTGGAGACAGTATCCCTTTTCGATAACGTTACCATAGTAGACCCCTTCCGTCCCGGGATCGACATCAATGCCATCTCCATAGACGAACTCCATGTGAATTCAGAAGGATCAAGGCTCATTTTTGAAGCGCTGAAACCTTTGCTCTGATACCTGCCCGTGTAAACAATGTTCATCTTTTTCAATTAAAACACTCATTTTGGCAAAGTCATCTGATTATTTTATTTACTTTTAAACTCCCCCCGGCTATAATGCCATAGAAAAGTATTACTGTATTAAATGATAAATACAAGGGTCAGGGTAAGCCATGGACCTTAAAAAGAAACTCATCGTAATAATAGGATTATGCCTCATACTGTCCGTCGGCTCCATCGTCATAATCACAAAAATTTTCGACAAGACCGAGGAACAGCTTTTCCAGAAATGCCGGATCGAAGCCCTTGTGGGCGCCAAGGTTATGAGCACGTTCATGGAGCTCATGGTGCACACCAACCAGCTTACGCTCGACCAGATCATGGACACCAGCTATGTTCACATAAAAGGCACCAATCCTCCGAAATACAATACCCGGTATGACGCCATCTTCGACACATACATTCAGAAATTCCAGGACGAGTTCCTCAACGACGAGGACGTGGTGTTTTCGATACTGATCGATAAAAACGGCTACGTGCCGACACACAACTCAAAGTATTCCCGTCCGCCCGACCCGGACCCCAATAAAAATCTTTACTACAGCCGCTCAAAAAGAAATTTCGCCGACAAGCCGGAAATCAAGCAGGTATTGCAGTACCGCGGAGAAGGCACTGTCACCTACCTGTATGAGCGCGACACCGGCGAAAGCATGTGGAACATCGGCGCCCCCGTCCGTTTGGGCGCCAAGCACTGGGGAGCCTACCTGGTGGGGATATCCCTGCACCGTATCGATATTATCAAAAACCAGATGGTCATCATTACCGTGACCATGATGATAATAATATTGAGCTTCACGCTCCTCGTCATTCTGGCAGTTATTCCGCAGAAATACCTGGTGCCGCCGGCAAAGCCGGAAAAACCGGGTGATGCGGGTGGCGCTCCGGACGCCGGCTGATTCTCACGGGGTATTTCCAGCCTGATCTGTTTTTAATTTGACATTCTGCCGGAAACAGGACACATCACGGCATCAACGATTCTGATGGTCCTGCTTCGGCACGACCGGCCAGAAGGGAACCGGTCCGCGCGTCAACGCCGGACCCGGACACATTGATTGAAAGAAAAGGAGATATACCATGGGCGCCATCACCTACGGTCTGGAAGGAAAAATTGTCGTCGTAACCGGCGGCAGCCGCGGCATCGGCCTTGAACTGGCCAGAAAGCTCATCGAGGAAAAGGCGAAGGTCGTCATCTGCGGCCGCAAGAAGGAAAACCTTGACGCAGCGGCCGCGGCACTGGGAGGCGGCGACAGCCTGATGACCGTTGCCGCCCATATCGCAAAGGAAGAAGACGTGAACCGTCTCTTCGATGAGGTGATCGGAAGATTTTCCCGCATCGACGTACTGATCAACAATGTCGGCATGAACCTGATGACGCCCTCCACCGCGGACACCGAAGTGGCGCAGTGGCAGAAGATAATAGAGACTAACCTGACAGGCACCTTCATCTGTTCGCGGAAAGCGGCTGCTGTCATGAAACAGGCAAAACAAGGAAAGATCGTCAGTCTGTCATCGATCGCCGGCCGCAAGGCGTCGCCGGGCATGGGAATCTACGGCATCGCGAAGGCTGGAGTGGAGATGATGACAAAAGTCCTTGCGGCGGAGCTGGCCTCCTTCAACATACAGGTCAATGCCGTGGCGCCGGCCATGGTGCGCACCGACTTCAGCAAGCCTTTCTGGTCAAACAAGGACATCCACGATTATGTAGTGAAAGGGATCCCCATGGGCCGGATAGCGGAGCCCATCGAAGTGGTCCACCCGGTCCTCTTTCTCGCGTCAGAGGCTTCCAGCTTTATCACCGGGCAGACCATCGTTGTCGACGGCGGTTCCACCGCGGTGTAAATTGTCCTTATAATCAAAACGGCCGGGGTTACCCGGCCGCCATTCCTGATTCATCTATCGCTGATGCAGTTATTTCTTTTTTAAATCTTCCAGCTTGGTCTGGATGGTGTAGTATGCCTTTTTAGCCTCTTCCCTGACGCTCTTGTTCAGGTCTTCCTTGGCTTTCTCCAGGGGCTTGAGGGAAGCGGGATCGATTATCCGCTCCAGCGCCTTGACTGCTTCCAGCCGTATGTCAAAGTACGGGTCATTGATCATCCGCGCCAGAGTGTTAATGGATCCTCTGTCTCTCATCTGGGCAAGGGCCTTGACAGCCTCGAAACGCACGTTCTTATATTCATCGCTTGTCGCCTTGTGGACCAGCGGAAGGGCGTCAGAGAACCTGTGCTTGCCGATATAGGTAAGGGCATCAACCTTGGAGGCGACGCCTTCATTCATTCTCTTTACCATCATCATCAGGGGGGCGTCGTTGAGGGCCTTTTTAGCCTTGTCGGTACCGATGCTTTCCATGATCTCGCGGGCTGCCCGCCGAATCTCGAGCTTGTTATCGGTAAGGGAGCCGATGAGGAGCTCTATCGCGTCATCCGACCCGATGCTCCCCAGAGCCTTGACCGCTTCCAGGCGGATCTGGTGCCTCGTGTCATGGAGCTTTTCCTCAAGGTGCACTATTGACGTATGGTCTTTGAGGGAACCCATGGTCCGGATGGCTTCGAGCTGCACCATCCCCTTCTTGTCGTTCAGGGCCAGGACTATGAGGCTTGAGGCCTGGGCATCGATTTTTCCGCGGTCGGCGAGTATCCTGAGCGCGTCTATCTTGTCATTCTGGGACCCCTCGACCATTATGGAATGAAGATCGTCAAGGATTCCTTCATCACCCACCTCGGCCAGCTTGAGGATGGCCGCGTTCCTGACGCGAACATCCTTGTCATTTTTCATTTTCCGCAATGCCGCGAGGATCTCAGCGCTTTTTTCTTCTTTATTTACGAGGGTAAGAAAAGCTTTAAGCCGTATTTCCGGGTCTCTGTTGGTGGTACACTTGATAAGGCCGGGTATATTATTCTCACTAATTAGTTTTTCGATATTGGGTCTGAATAATGACATTTAAGTTACCATGCCCTTTTTATCATTTTAACCAAAATAACAACCATGCTATAATTGTCAATATAAAACAATAAAATTGACGCCCAATGGTGTGAAACTATAGTTTTCCGTGATATAATAATACCCAGAAATTGTGATATCGTAAAGTACAATTTCATTTACTGATGTATTATTAAAGTCCGGCACAGGGTGTAATCCGCAGGGGAGTTATGCGATGCCGCGGATTTCGATTGTCTGCAAATAATCAACAGGAGAAAATTATAATAGACAATATAGCTAATATATGTAATATTTGTGCCAGATGATGGCGCAATAGTTTTATCAGGTGCCTACTTTAATTAAGCAGAGTACACTATGAGCTTACGAAGAAAAATCATACTGGCGATCGCTTTCAGCCTGATGTCATGTCTCGGATCATACCTGATTATCTACAAAATTTTCAATAACCTGGAAAACCAGCTTTATGAAAAGTGCCGCATTGAGGCAATGACCGGCTCCAGGGCGATGAGTGAAATCATGTACTTCATGATAAAAAACAACATGCTCACCAAGGAAGATATATTCGATACCAACTATATTGAGATCCCGGGTACCAATCCGAAGAAATACACGACCCGTTTTACCGCTGTTTTTGCAAAATGGATCCAGGGGATCGAAGACCAGTTCCTCCTTGACACAGAGGTGGATTTCGCCATTTTGATGGATAAAAACGGATACGTCCCGATCCACAATACAAAATATTCCCATCCGCCCACAAATAATTACGCCCGCGACGTGATTTACAGCAGGTCACAGCGGAATTATTCCGCCTATGAAGGTATAAAGAAAATATTGGATTATAACGGCGACAGCGCCATAAAGGAACTCTACAAACGGGACACCGGGGAAATGCTCTGGAATATAGGGGCGCCGGTGAGGCTTTACGGAAAGCAGTGGGGTTCTTTTATAGTAGGCGTCAACCTGATGAATATCGACCGCATCAAGAACCAGATGCTGGTCCTTATCATCATAACAATGACCTTCATACTGGCGGTCACCAACCTGATAATCCTGATGATGATTCCGCGCCGGTATGATGCCAGCACCGATAAGGAAACGAACCTGATGGAGTAACCGGCTTCCGGGGAACTTCCAGGTAACTATTGACACAAATCAGAACACCCGCTAGTGGCGGGTGTTCTGCTGTTTATCCGCGATGTACAGTTACTACTAGTACTTGATATTCATCTCGCTGATTTCTTTCTGAACAAAGTACTCAACCGGCGACACGCCGTAAATCTTTTCAAAGTCGCCTTTATACGGGCAGAGGTTGCATCCGATTTTCTCCAGGACGTTGGTCAGTTTCAGCATCTGCTTGGCCGTATCCTTGTCAACAGCCGTCTTCCCACCGCCCTGCATACTTGTTTCCAGATACTTCCTCATTTTCTGCAAAACGCATGCCTTGCACTTTTCAGCATGTTCTCTAACATTTTTAGTAATTAACGCCATCGAAGCCTCCTCCCCTGACAAAGTAGTATCTATTAATAAGGTTACCGACTAACCTTTTTGATACATAATAACAATTATGTTATAAAATTTCCAGTAAAAAATTTTGCCGGATCAATATATGTGGAGCCCGCAGCGGGCAGCCCGCTATATGAAAAACCGTATGAGTTTCGCGAAAAAATAGGCGCCGGTAAAAAGAAAGAGGGGAATGGTCGCAAAGAACGCGGCCACCTCGCCCGGCTTGACCACCGAGGGATGCAAAACCTTTTTCCCGAAAAAATTGTAATGATAATTCTCCGGCAGTTTCGACCGCTGGTAGATCCTCCGCGCGATGGTGATCTGGGACATTAACATGATCACCATCATAAAGCCGTTCAGGATCCACATCATGAGGGGAAATTTAATTTTTTGAATCTGTTCAGGCTTATACAGGGCAACGAAGATCAGTGCGGCCGAAATAAATACGTTAGATACTGTTGTAAGGATATACTTCTGCAGCAGTTCAGGTCTTCGTGTCTGGATATATCTGACAAGGTATGATAAGTGGATCGCAAGGGACAGCAGCAACACCAAGAATAGAAGAACTATTATCACCTGACTCTCCGAAAATAGGGCAAATTACACAAAGCAGAGGCTGGAAATGTTCGTACGAAATTCACCTAAAAAATGTACAAAATAGAATTATTCGGTCATTCCAGGGTTTGAATTTCCCCTTCCCCCCTTGAGGAAGAGCGGGCCTATAACTATCTTGCCGGATGAAATTCTCGTATCCAGACCGGTACAACCTGAAGAAAACCATACTACCATGATTGTTTGTAATAATAGACCACTTGTTTAAAAAAGTCAAGAGAAAGACTATATTTTTTACAGAGAATAATGTGGGAAAACCGGTGATCGCAGATTGGAAAAAATTTCCTCCCTGAAGGATTTTATTCCTTCAGGGAGGGGAAAAGGATATGGAGGGTTTAAATCGGTTATCAACCGTTAAACTGCTGCATTATAACGCAATTGAACTCAGGCGTTCATCTTGCGCTTTCGCCAGTAGGTGATACTCCCGCCAACCAGAAGCATCATCAACAGTATACCGAGCAGGATGCCGGTATTCGTCGTTGCGAACACGTTCATAAAAGAAGAAGTCAGGATCGTGTTCTCTTCGGTATTGGACAGCCTGTATGCATCAGGAACAAACGGCGCATCACTTGCAATTTCCTTTATCAGGCCTGCGCCGCTCACTGCCTGATCAGGGTAAAGATCATGATCAGCGTGATAGGTTTGTTCTTCAGAAAAATAACTGCCCGAATAGACATTATCTGATGAATAACTGTTATTAAAAAATAAAAACATAAACAGAACAATTACAGGTATCAGGCAGTATTTGTTCATTAACGTTTAATTTTTTATTATCCTATCAAGCTTTCCTTCATGATTGAAAGGAAAATCTTTCATAAATCATTCATTAATTATATAACTGCAGAAAACATATATACAGTATACAATTAAATTAAAAATACAAAATCAGGTGAAGAATGTCAATTAGAAATCCCGCATGGATGGGCTGAAAATTTATTTTTTTCAATATTGGTGTTTTATTTATCTTATTTAATTTTTTATATATATTAATTTGACTATATATTACCGCCATAAACCAGGTGTCAGAGCAACTTCATCACAGGTGTTATCAAGAAACACTCACGACATGTAAAATTATATTGACTCCCTGTTCAGCTTCGTTAAACAATTTAAGTCGATGACAGGCGATCAAATCATAAATAACGATCTTTTTTCAAACCACAATGTCTAATGAGCAGGAACATTAAAACAACGAACCGGCCGGAACCGGAAGACGACGCGTTGATCAGGAGTTTCCTGTCGGACAATGCCGACGCTTTCGACCGGCTCGTATTGAAATACAAGGATATGATCTTTAATCTTTGTTTTCGCATCGTCAATGACTATGACGATGCCAATGATTGCGCTCAGGAGACGTTCATTAAAGTGTATAACAATTTGAAACAATTCAGGTTCCAGTCGAGCTTCTCCACGTGGCTGTACCGTATCGCCATCAACACGTGCAGGAACAGGATCGCGTCCCAGGGCAACCGCATGAGGAAAAAAATGCTGCGCATCGACAACCCGGGCGAACCGGGAAGCGACCCCGTGGACATCCACGACTGCTCATTCAATCCGGACAGCCTCTTCGAAAAAAACGAGCAGGCCCGGATAATCCACCAGGCCATAGATGCGCTGCCGGAAGAGCTGAAGGTACTGGTCGTGCTGAGGGACTTCGAAGGAAACTCATACGAGGAGATAGCCGACATCACCGGGGTAAACCTGGGGACAGTCAAGTCGAGGCTGGCGCGTGCGCGGCACCTCCTGAGAGAGTCCCTGCGGGAGGTCATCTGAATGAAGTGCGATGATATCAAACTGCTTCTTGCCGAATACCTGGATGGGGAGCTTCCTTCCGGGGACGCGGTCCGTGTCAAGGAGCACCTGCGGACATGCGCCGACTGCCGGGAAGAGCTGCAGTTCCTGAAAAAATACATGAAGAACATAGAGTCCTTCCCTACCCTGAAGGCACCGGACGATTTCCTGGAAAGGATCCATCAGAAAATCGACGTCCCGAAGCGCGGCGCCCTTGTCAAAAAGCTGTTTTTCCCTCTCAGGATAAAGATTCCCATGGAAGTAGCGGCGCTGCTGGCCCTTGCGGTAACCGGGCTGCTGCTGTTCAACCCCTTCAAGCAGGGTGTTCTTGAATACAAGGCAGAAGAACCGAGTCCGGGTATAGCCCGTGAAAATGATGAATCGGCCGGCGACAGGAAGATGGCCCGCCGTGAAATGATGCCGGAGGCCACCAAGGACAGGCAGAAGGCCCGGGTGAAAGATTCTGATGCGGCGGCTGAGAAAAGGTCAGCCGCTCCCGGCAGCAGGGACATGGTCACGTCCGACCTTTCAGTAACGGAACAATTATCAGAGGAAAAAGAAAAAGTTTCCCGCGGCGATCAGGCCGAGGTCACCATCTACCTGAAGCAAAGCACCCCTTCAGGCGCCGAACCTTCAATGGACGATTCCATCGCGGCCCAGAAACAGGAACGCGCCGATGAAGCCCGAAACGCTTCCCGGAAAAGCCTTGATTACACGAAAAAAGATAAATCCTCCTCCGCGGGTGCGATACAGTCCACGCCTTCAGCCCGCGGCCAGGCATCCATAGACAGCATAGCCAGCCTCGCGCAATCCCTTGAAGGCAGGATCATACGAAAAACGCAGGATGGGAACCAGGTGATCGTGGAAATACCCCGGAGGAACTACAGCCAGTTCATAAAGAGGCTCCGCGGCAGCTGGAGCGTTCAGAATCAGTATCCGGCGGAGCTCCCCGCCCGGGCCAGTAAAGTCCAGTTCAATATTAATATTCAGGATTGATTCACTGCCGCACCAGCTGATCCAGTATCAGCCCGAAAAACCCGATTCCTTCCGACTGGTAACGCCACCCCAGATGTGATTGGCAGCCCGCGCAGATCACATAGCGCCAGGTAAAGCCTGGAAACCAGGTATATTCGCCGGTAGAGGGACCCATGATATGGCATCCCCCGGCCCTGGAAAAACAGCCGATGTTAAAAACAATGCCCCGTGGATTCATGAAGGTATGTTCGTGGGAACCGTTCATGGCAATTCCGTCTTCATCCGACGTTATGGCATTACCGCAGGTTTTACAGAGGATATTCTTTTTAGTCTCATCAGTTTCATGATCCGTCACGTCCATGGTTTCGGTACCGGTGTACAGACGTTCATCCATCTGCTGCAGCGCCATAAGGGGCAGGCAGAGCCGGGCGCCGGCATCCGTGAATTCCCCTGACAGAACATGTTCCATACCGGTAATATAGCCACTCCCCCGTGTATTGTCAATGCTAACATCAATTGCGGCACGGTGTTCCCGGGGGATAATCCCGGCCGGATGAAAATGATTTTTTCCATCGCCATATCCCCGGCACGAAGAAGTATCTTGACATTTCGATTGGCAGGAGCATGTACTATCTTCTGGCTATATCCCCAGGCCGTAATCAATCATGAAGAGAGGAACACCCTTATGAAGCCAGCCCGACTTCCGATCAGCAGACTCATCGCAGCGGGAATACTCATCACGTCGATGGCTTACGGGATTTTTTATTTCAACTATTTTGAAACGCCCTCGGGGGACTATATCAACAACATCAGGGAGCCGGTCATGGAATACATGAACGGCAACTTCCCCGGCAAAACCTACAAATTCCTGCCGCTGTATCCCCTGCTCCTGACCGTGATGACGAAATTAAACCCGGTACAATCGGCGGATCCCATCTATCATACCGCCATTATCCTCAACGTGGTCCTGCTGGCACCGTACCTTATTCTCGTGTTCCTGTTATACCGGCGGTTCCTTTCAGAAAAAGCGTCCCTGGCGGCGATTCTCTTTCTCGGTGTCAACATCTACACCCTGTATATGACCATAAACTCCGAGCTGGAGATGACCCTCTCCCTGCTCATTGTCATCTCCCTCATCCTTACCCTCCGCGACTCGAAAGTCTCCTACGTTACGGCGTTTCTTACCTCCATAACCAAGTGGGATTCGGTCTTTATCGTGCCGGCAGTCATGTTCAGGGATTTCTTTTACCATAAAAAACGACTGGTGGCCCTTGTCATGGGGGCCTGCGCCTCCGCGGGAACCGCGGCATGGGTCATTCTCAGTTTCATCAACACCCGGGGGCAAACCTACGTATCTGAGATAGCACACCGCGGTCCGAACATCTACCGATTCTTCATTGACTGTTTCCTGGTAACAGGGGGCTTCATCCAATGGACGGCGACCCACGCGTGGTTCCATGACAACCCGTCGGTGAAAATAAGCCTGCTGGCCCTCATCCTCATCCCCGGCCTCGTCACGTTAACCGGCATCATCTGGGGCATCATTCTCATATGGAAAAAAAAGAGGAACGACTTCACGCCGATATTTGTTTTCTTCGCGGGTTTTCTTCTCATCCACATGATCTACCAGAACACAAAAGACCGCTACGTTATGCCGATCCTGTGGATCCTTACGCTCTTCCTGTTCTACGGCATTTCGGAAGGAATGGCGCCATGGCTCAGGATGAAATGGTCCGGGTTTTCTGTGCGGGCGCAGAAGGTCACCGGGGCCGTTCTGGTGGCGGCAACGGCCATCATCTTCACCGTTTCCTTCGCCGCCATAGCCCGGGACAACACAGCCATTCACTGCATCTTCGCCGCGCTTTTCACCGGCCTGATGGCTGCGGTCATTCTCCTGGGAAGGGACAGGAAAATAACATTCAACAGCGCAGCGCTCATCCTGGCCTGCGGCATCATCATGAACCTGATGGTCTACTACGGCGTGCGCGCCATGGATCATCACGGCCTATCCCGCGTGGAATTCAAGAAGGTCGCCTTGTGGTACCGCGACCATGGGACGGCCGTTGATAAAATGCTCATATCGGAAACCAATGTCCCCAAGTATTATTCCGGATTCGGGGATGATAAATACATTATATCCTATGTCATAAAGGGGAACACCATCAGTGAGCTCGTGCCGGAGCTTACCGCCCTTAAAGCGACCTACGTGTTCGTGGACGATTTCTACATCCGGCGTCTCCCCATACGGGACCCCAACGCCATTGACCGGAAGGCGTGGATTTTCAAAGAGATCAAAGACAAGGGCGAAGCAACAGGTCATTTCAGGCTGTTACATACATTCCACACCAGAGGCGGGATCACGAGCTACCTGTACCGGTTCACCCCGTAGTATCCAGCAAAAGCGGCTGCTCCTGGTTCCCGGCTGGACGGGGGCTGTCCTGTTTTTTTCTTGACGGAAGCCTCACCGGTGCATCACCTATACTGCATGAGACCGCCAGGGCATTGCGCACTGGCATCCCCGGATTTTCGTTTCACTATTTTACCGATGGGCAGCCGGGAAGCCCACACAGGGATAAACATCAGCATGAGCATGAGCGTTCAAAACCTTTCGATTGTTGCAATCCGGGCGCTGCGGAGAAATAAAATGAGAACATTTCTCACGTGCCTGGGCATTATTATAGGCGTTCTCGCGGTTATCGTGCTCATGGGAATCAGCAACAGTCTCAAGATCTCTGTCATGGAAAAGATCCAGAGCTTCGGGAGCAATACCATCTCCATAGTAACTTTTAAAAAGCCCTTTAACGAGAGTGATTTGAAGGATATCAAAAAAAATATTTCCGAAGTTCAGTACCTGACACCGATGAACTACTTTGAATATACCATAAAATACCGTGATAAAAATCTGAATCGCTATGTTTACGGCGTCAACAATGACTATTTCAAGATAGGAAGATGGGATATTGAAAGCGGCAGCTTCTTCTCCGAGGAAGAGCTGCGTTCATCAAGCAAGGTCGTCATTATCGGACACAGCGTAAAAAAAGCCCTTTTTGAATATGAAGACCCGATCGACAAAATCATCCTCATCAACCGTCTGCCCTTCAGGGTCATCGGCTGCCTGAATGAAAAGGGGATGTCCCTCTCGGGGAAGGATTTTGACGATTTTATCGTTGCGCCCTATTTGACCGTGGCGAGCAAGCTCTTCGGCAGCCCCAACTTTTATCTCATAAACATAAGCACTTTTAACGAGTCCGATGTCGATACAGCCAAGCAGAATCTGCTGCTGATGCTGCAGAGAAAATACAACATTCCGACGGAACAGCTGCAGGATTATAAAATTTCATCGAGCAAGGAAGCAATACAAAAAACCGAAGAGATATCCAACTACCTTTCCCTTGCGACGATCATGACAGCATGCATCTCCCTCATCGTCGGCGGTATCGGAATCATGAATATCATGCTCGCTTCCGTAAGCGAACGTACCCATGAGATAGGTATACGCATGGCCATCGGCGCAAAAAACCGCGACATCCTTCTCCAGTTTCTCATCGAAGCCCTGATCATTAGTTCACTGGGCGGCTTAGCCGGAATTGTCATGGGACTGACGGTGTACATATCAATTACGTTTATATTCGACCAGCCTTTCATATTATCGCTTTCATCAATAATTGTCTCATTTATATTTTCAGCTATCGTAGGAATCGGGTTCGGATATTATCCTGCAAAAAAAGCGTCGCGCCTCAATCCGATTGATGCGCTCCGTTACGAATAACACGATAGTGCTGTTGCATTAATGATACAACTGTATTCTTTTCGCGATAAGCTCTCCGAAGTAGAAAAAAAAATAAACACATAATCCTTGACAGAGTCAATTTATGAATTTATTTTGACGGGGTATGTGAGTCTTCTCGCAGATTTTTTTTCCGGATTCAAGCAGCCAATCGATTGTCAATCATATAGAGGCACGGAGAGAAACCACTGCGTCAGAGTGATCACCGGTCAGCTATAAAAAAGTATATTGGATATTGCCTGTTATGAAGAAAATAAAGAAGATACGGGTGGCGCTGTTCACCGAAGTCCTGAAAGAAAATTTTGACGGCGTCACATATACACTCTTTAACATCATTGAAAGGATCCCCAAAGACAAATTTGAATTTCTCTTCATCACGCCGCAGCCTCCGTCTGAAAACGTAAAGATTCCGTACCCGATAATAACCTGCAAGTACGTGCCCCTGCCCTTAATGAAGGGTTATCGTGTAGCCCTGCCCTACTTCGATAAGGGTCTGAAAAACGCGCTGGAGAACTTCAAGCCCGATCTTATCTTTTTCGCGTCGCCAACATTCCTGGGACGCTACGCGCTCCGATACGCCCAGGAACACAACTTGCCGCTGGTTGGCACCTACCATACCCACTATCCCATGTACGTGGATTACTATTTTAAATTCATCCCCTTTCTTAAATTCCTGGGCGCACTCGTGCCTACCCTGCTCAGATTTTATTACAATAACTGCAACCTCGTCTATGTTCCGACGAAACCGGTGCTGGAAGAACTCGCCGAAATCGGCATCGATCGTAAACGAATGATGATATGGGCGCGGGGAATCGACATGACCAAGTTCAACCCCCGCAAGCGCGACAACAAGTACATCGACAAACTCTGCGGCAAGGGCACGATACGGATACTCTTCGTCAGCAGGCTCTTCTGGGTTAAGGAAATCATGACCATCATCAACATATATAACAAGCTGAGCGTGACCCATCCCAACGTGAAAATGGTCATCACCGGCGACGGTCCGCAGCAGAAGTACATGATGAAACGCATGCCGGGCGCGGTATTCACCGGCAAGCTGATCAATAGCGACCTCTACAGGATTTACGCATCCTGTGATATTTTCCTTTTCCCCTCCATAACCGAGACATTCGGGAACGTCAACCTGGAAGCACTGGCGTCGGGTCTCCCGGTAGTGGCTGCCGCCAAGGGGGGACAATGCGGCATAGTCGAAGAAGGCGAGACCGGGTTTCTGGTGGAGCCGAAAAACACCGACGCCTTCTGCGAAAAGCTCGACTACCTCATAAATAATCCATCTGAATTGAAGCGCATGAGCACAAACGCCGTGGAATACGCACGGAAACAGAAGTGGGACACCCTGTGCGGGGAGATGTTCAAGTCATTCGACAAGGTCATCGCCGAGAACAAAAAACAAGTCGGGGGACGTAATGAAACTGCCGTCTGACCTGGCGGAGACTCCGGCCCCGAAGAAAAGCACGGTCCATTATATCGCCAGGGCCGCCGGCCTTCTTCTCGGGATCTTCCTTATTTACTGGTTCGCCTCCAAGTCAAACCTGAGCGAGATCTGGGACCAGCTGAAACTCGTCAACATCCGTTTTGTCCTGCTCATCGCCATCACCTTCATTGCCTATCTCATGGTCACCCTGGCATGGAAGCTCTCCTTCTACCGTTTCCCGGGACATTTATCGACGGCCATGCTATTCATAATCCGCCAGATCGGCGAAAGCCTTGCCCAGATCAATCCTACCAACGTCATCGCCGGCGAGGCGCTCAAGGCAATACTTTTGAAAAGAAAAAGCATCCCCTACAAGGACAGTATCGTATCCCTCACTATTTCTCGGTTCCTGGTGCTTTTCTCGGCGCTGACCCTTATCATGATAGGCGTGTATCTCTTTTTCGACCAGCTCAAGTTCATGGCCGGCACTGCATCACTGGTCGCGATGATCGTCCTGATGTTTGCGCTTCTGGTGTTTCTCCTCTACCGCCTCGGCAGCGGGAAAGGGGTACTATCGATGCCGGTAAGACTGCTTCTTTTCGTCAGCCGGCGGTTTCCAGGTCTGAAAGGGATCGAAGGACCAATCGAAAAGATGAAAGAAGCGGACAAGGAGCTCATCGACTTCTATAGAACAAAAAAAATAAATTTTATCATTGCCTTCGTACTGTCATTCACAAGCTGGCTTATGGGCGCCGCGGAATTTTATGTTATCCTATATCTCCTTGGCCTGCAGGCTCCCTTCCTGTCCTGCGTCGCCATTGAAGTGGGAGTCATGGTCTTCAAGGGGCTGGGCGCTTTCGTTCCCGGACAGATCGGCATCGAGGAATATGCCAGCAAGATGATGCTGGAATTCGTGCAGGTCCCGGGATCCGGCGTCTGGATCACGGTTTCGATACTGCGGCGGGCGCGCCAGCTCTTCTGGATCATCGTCGGTTTTGTCGCTTTCCTCATTATCATTCGCAATACCGGAGGATCGAAAGATGGAAATCCTGTTTATAACTCATAAGTATCCGCCTTCAGTGGGAGGGATGGAAAAACAGAGTTATGAGCTTATCAACGGCGTGGCAAAAACCCACAAGGTACACACGCTGATATATGACAACCGATCGAGCAGAGTCAAGTTCCTTCTCAGCGTGCCGATGAGGGTGAAAAAAATATTGCGGGAGAACCCCAACATATCAATCATTCACCTCAACGATGGCCTCATGGGCTTATGCGGCATCCTCATAAAGAAGGTAACGTCAATTCCGGTGCTGATGACGCTTCACGGCCTTGACATCGTCCTGCCCAGCAATTTCTACCAGAACTACGTGGTGAACAGGTTCAAGAGACTGGACGGCGTCATTGCCGTGAGCCAGGCGACTGCCCAGGAATGCATCAAGCGCGGCTTCGAACGCGACAAGGTCTATGTGGTGCTCAACGGCGTTGACACCGAAATGTCCCTCATAAACAAAAACCCGGGGTTCCGCAAAATCCTGGAGAGCAAGCTGGGCATATCGCTCCATGACAAGAAAATTCTCGTCTCCATCGGCAGGAGCGTGCGGCGCAAGGGATTCTCATGGTTCATGACCAGGATACTGCCCCAGCTTGACCCATCCATAATCTACCTTATTATCGGGCCGACAGACCCGAACATACGGAGAATCAATTTTTTCCTGAACCTCCTCCCGAAACGCATCGCGCACATCATCGTGCTGATGTTTGGCCTGGGACTTGACGAGATTGACGTCCAGGAGGCCCTCGAGCGCCAGGAGATCAAGGGGAGGGCTTTCTATCTTGGCAAGCAGCCCTTCGAAGACATGGTCCAGATCCTCAAGCATTCGGACATGTTCGTGATGCCCAACATCAAGGTTGTGGGCGATGCCGAGGGCTTCGGACTCGTGGCGCTGGAAGCGTCGGTGAACGGAACCCCGGTGATCGCCTCCTCGCTGGAAGGGATCACCTGCGCGGTCATCGACGGCAAAAACGGATTCCTGGTGCCGCCTGAAAACGAATCGGCATGGATTGAGAAAATCCATTCCATTTTATCCGATACATATCACCTCAAGGATTTCGGCGAACAGTCGAAACAGTACACCATCACTAACTTCGCATGGAAAAAAATGGTTGAAGGGTACCTGACGGTGTTCAAGAAATACCATTTTCAGCAGATTTACCAGAAGGAAAAGCAGCTGTCTTCGGACGCCGACCGCACCCCCGGAATGACCGGGCCTGTAGTGTTTGAAAACTATTCCAAAAAAAACGCGTGAGATAATCCATGCTCCAGTTACTGAAAAAACTATCCGGCCACAGGGCCTTCTATCCCATCGCAGGCATCCTCATTATCTTCTTTACCCTGATGCGGTTCGTCCATATCAATGCCGACGCACCGCAGGATCTCACCATGTCGGCAGCGTCGTATACCGACGAAGGATTCAAAACCTCTGACGCGCGCAACCTGGTTCTTTACGGCGACTGGAAATGGACACCTGAAGATGAATACGAGGGATGGAACGCGAAAAGCCCCCTGACGGTGCTGCCCCACGCGTGGATATTCAAGCATTTCGGCGTCAGCTATGCATCGATACGCGTTCTGTCGGTGCTCTATGCAGCGGCAACGATGGCGCTTCTTTTCCTGTTCCTGGTCCGCAATTACGACCGCCTCACCGCACTTGTCGGGCTGGTCCTCTTCGGCATCAATTACTTCGCTGCCATGTTCAACAGGCTGGGGATGTACGAATCGCACCTGATCTTCTACATCATGGTCACGGTCCTCGGATTTTCAGAGTGTTTCAGGTCCTTCAGGGAACGCCGGAAATCGGAAGGCGACGCGCCCTATGCCGCGAAAAAAATAATCTGGCGCACTGCATTCTTCATGATCGGTTTCCTCGGCTTTGCCGCAGGTTTTTTTGTGAAAAGGAACCTGCTTATCATCGTCCCTGCCATGGCCCCGGCCATCATGCTCTATATCTGCAACCGGTATAAAGCGTCCGGCCGCCTGATGAACATCCTCTTTCTCCTTTATATAACAGCGTTCACCATCATATATATACCCTTTGCACAGATGGACACGTTAAAGGGGAAACTGCTGTACCTGTTCATATCGCATTCACTCTTCGGGCAGCCGTTATCGAATTTCTTACCCTTCACCGCCTTCGACCCACTGCAGAACGTCCTCACCAAGGGGATATACATGGAATTTGTGTTTCTCCATCCCTTTACTTTTTTCATCGGCACCCTGTTTTCCCTGTTCGCAATATATCGATATATCTACGGCAGCCGGCGCAATACCTCGGATCTTTTCCTCGCCTGCTGGTTCCTGTTCGGGTTTTTGTTCACAACCGTCATGTACTACAGTCCGTCGCGCTACTATCTCCTGCTCATTATCCCGCTGATCGCCCTGGCTTCCAGGTTTATTGCCGATTTTGAAAACAGCGACGCGGCTGAATTCGTCACCGAAAAAAAGCGTTTCCCGCACAATCTTGTTTTTTATGTATTCATTATCTTTACCCTCCTCTACACGGGAATTGTCCTGCTGGTTCATACGATCCCGCAGTCGCTGAAAAACCTCCTGGTGGAAACATACTACCCGGCAATCATTAAAGGAAATTTCTCCGGCCTGGCTATCATCATAGCTGCTGCCGGTTCCCTCTGCCTGGCAAGCACCATCGCCACCATACTGATGCGGAAACGTCTTATCGGCTTCATGAAGAACCCGAAGTTTCCCGCGATCATACTCGGCATTATCATGTCGCTGCAACTGTACCAGTACGGGAAGTGGTTCCTGTTCCACGAACACACCCTGTATACTGCTTCACGGGAACTGGGCCGGGAACTTCCGCCCAATGCCATACTGGCAGGGAGCTGGTCCGCGGGACTTGTTGTGGAAAACAGGACGAGAGCCATCATAATCCAGTCCCTGATCCCCTATAACCACACGCTGATAAAAAAAATCATCTATGATATCGACATACCAGTAAACTCACTGAAGAACGGAAAAAAAATCACCACGACTGAAAACGGCATACCCCTCTACCTGGCGGTTTGCAGAAACGTTATCTTTGAAAAAGCAATTACCGAGATATACCGGGAACAACTCCGCCGGGAAAACTTGATCAAGACCATACAATTAGGGTATTTTAAGGTAGAGATTTATAAATTAAAAAAACTCCAAATGGAAACAAAAGATGCGGTACAAACGCTTTTCAAACGGTTTCTATAACAAAATCACGTTTATACTCCTGTTAGGACTGTCATCCTTCTTCCCGGGACCCTCGGCCGGCACCCCGGCGGATTCATCCGTGGCAATACTCAGGTTCAACTCTTACTCGGTCACGGCCACTACGGTTGCAGCACTGGATTTTTTTTTACAGGAAGCCGCAAGGAAAAACCGTCTCTTTAAAATACCCCCGACCGGCCTTACGTCGCTCTGGTATGAATACGACACACAAAGCAAAATATCGCCATCGAATCTTTCCCGATATGAAGCCCTGTGCGAACAGCTCCAGTGCAGGTATCTATTCTTAGGCATGGTGTATCAGCAGAAAAATATCATGCTCATCCAGGCTAAAATCTATTCATCACCGGATAAAATTTTCATATGTACCCTTGAACAATCCATCGAGGGCAACGATCTGAAAAATGCGGCAGCCCTGCTGGTCCGCAAGGCTACACTGTTCTTTAACCAAAAACTTCCGGCGGTATCCGGCCTGACAATATCAAAAGGTACTTCAAAGGATTCCGTTACCCTGAAATGGACATCCAACACTACCAGAAACACCTACATGATATTCCGATCGCCCTACTCCAGCGGCCCCTATGAAGCCATCGGCAAAACCAGCACGGGCAGATTTTCCGACACCACCGCTGAAGTCGGGATTAAATACTGGTATCGGGTGACCGTTACCCAGGAGGGACTATCAGGATTAGCCGCGTCCGGATTCGGATATCGCAACCCGCCTTCTCCGAAAGGCCTCACGTACAATGAACTCATGGAAGGACACACAAGGCCGTGGCCGACCCCCGCGTCGGAGGCTGAAAGAGTTAACGAAAAGAAAAACCTCAAGCTCTTTGAAAAATATTACGAAAGTTATTTCCTGGTAAACTTCATAATCATGGTTGGCAGGATATACATAAACAGCGGCGAACTTCTCGCATTCAGGGGCTTCAAGCTGCATTCCATAGATATGCCGAACCGCACCGTTTATTTCTCGAAGCCGGGCATACCGCTGGTAAGATTTCGTTCAAATCGGTTTTTTAGATTTTATTTCCGCGATGCCATACTTTCAGGTCTCGATTCTGACGCCATTCTTAAGCGCGTGGTGGACAACGCTGTGTTTTTCTGCATCTACTCCGGCGTAAAGGAAATGAAAGAGCCCGACGGCAGGACCAGACTTGTGCCGATTCTCGAGGTCGTAGGCTTAATGTCAGAGTATCATCATAATTACGAAAAATGGAAAAGCAATGTTGTCATTTTCGCAACGAGCGACGAAGAGCTCTACCGGAGAATCCGGGAAGCCCAGACGAAGGGTTATTAAGCGGCCTGCTTCTTATCCGGCCCGTTATTTCTTCCAGACCTTCTTGAGAAAACCCATGAAGCCACGTCGCTCATGGGCACGGGCCTCATCCAGCGTTGCTTCATCACGGTATTCGATCAGGTCCTTCATGGTGCGGAGCATGTCCGGGTTCAGCTGGGCAATGTGACCAGCCAGTTCCTTGGCGCGGGGAACAAGCCGCTCAGATGGAACAACCTCGTTCACCAGGCCTGCTCGGAGCGCCTCCTGAGCAGAAACGAACTGGCATGTGAGTGACATCTGCTTCGCCATCCGCTGACCCACTGCTTCCTGTAAGAGTTGACTCATGCCCCACCCGGGATGGATCCCCATCTTCACGTGCGTATCAGCGAAGGATGCATGCTCGGAAGCAATGAGGAAATCGCAGTTCAGCGCCAGCTCAAAGCCCCCGGTCATCGCCGGGCCGTTGATGGCGCCGATGATCGGCTTACAACAAGCGCCCATGACATCGACAAGGTCCTTACCGTCGCCCCGCGGATCCATGAGATTATCCGTTGCTATGGCCTTAAGGTCTAGTCCGGAACAGAATGCCGTCCCGGCCCCGGTGATTATTGCCGCTTTAATATCTATGTCAGCAGCCACATCATCGATGCAGTCATAGAGGTTCGCCAGGAGATTCTGGTTCAGAGCATTGCGGCGTTCCGGCCGGTTAAGGGTAATCAGGGCTATGCCGTTTTCTTTTTCAATAAGCACTTTTTTTTCCATGATGTTCCTCTTATGTATAATTAGCAGCAGGACATTTTTTTCATTTTCGACAAATGATATTAATAGGACCGAACCCGCCCCGGAGAAACAAGCAAAAAAATACTCTCATACGGAAAAATTCACTCCATGGCATTAAATAAAAAAGAAACCGGCATGAAATTTTTTTCCCTGGGAACGACCGCATTCGTTAATCAATTAACAACAGATGACAATGGATGCACATACCATGGAAACAACCATCAACATACATTATGATGTTCTGGAAAAAATCACCCGCGCCGCAAACGTTTATGGCATCTCACGATCCGGGATTATCATGCTGATTATCAGGGAAATGATGAGCAGCATACCTGATACCGTCCGCATGGGGAAGATGGTGCGGTATCAAAGCAGTAGCGGGCCTGACACCTGGCACACGTTTCATATCCAGGTAAGAATGGATGAATATGAATATCTGCTGGATTTGAGGAAATTGTTCAAGATGTCTGTCTCTTTGATTATTGCTTATGCAGCTGAAAGATATATTAAAAAACTCATGAGGACTAAAGGTACCGATAACTATCAATTTAATAATTATGTTGTGATCAGAGAGGTCGTTGACAATATAATATGCTGGCGGCTATACTGGGGATATCCGCGCAACCTGGGGGAAATGCTCCTCCATCATGCGGTTTCAAACCATTACATGCCGGGCCGGACCCCGACTATTTGACGAAATACCCCTCCTTTACGCCGAGGCCGATGATCTTTCCTCTCTTCATGACAAAATCATAGATCTCTCCCTTTTCGTTCTGGCCGGGGAAAATATACACGAAGGTATGAAGCGAGGTTGGTATGAGGCCGACCCTCAGGCCGGAGTACGACTTGGTCGCGATCAGGTATCCCCCCGGGCTCAGCTCAATATCCACATACTGGCCGCCGGTGGGGTTGCTGTACTGCCGGTACCGTCCCACGAACAATTGCAGCTGCTCTTTTGACGGCTTGTCCGAGTCAAAGGTAATGGGATCGAAATCATCGGTCATCAGGGCCTTGCAGAAACGCACCAACCTGCTTTTCAGACCGTAATAGTAGCCGTAATATTCCTCACGGTCATAAACGGGTGGATTGCTGATGAAGACATACCCGCAATTATGCTTCGGGAAGAGCTGCATGAATCCTCCGGCGCTGGGCATATGGGCCGCATGATGCATGGAATATATTTTGTCATCGATGGACCAAATGCGGAAGCACAGACCCCGGTATTCTTTTTTATGGGACCTGGGTGTCTCGATGGTCTCGTCAATGATCTTCCTGAACATCCTTTTCGATATTATCCTTTTGCCTTTGTACACCCCGCCGTGCATGAACATGATGGTGTATTTGGCAAGATCGTTGATAGAGCACTCGACACCGGCGGCGCCACGCGTGGTGGCAGGCGCCTTTGAATCCTTCATCTCCATGGGAGCAAGGATGTTCCGGGTAATGTATTCTCCCAGCGGCTGTCCCGACGCCTCGAAGACGATGAACCCCAGGAGGTTATATCCCTGATTGCAGTAATTGAACCGGTAGCCGGTGGGATATTTCTGCTCCGGCACGATGAATGGATAGCTGTTCTGGGCGTGCTTCGGACTCGGGTCTTCAATCAGGCCCGAGGTGTGAGTGAGAAGATGCCACACGGTTATGGGCGCCGAATTGAGTTCGCTGTTCTCGAATTTCACCTGCAGGTATTTGCTTATGGGGTCATTGAAGGACACGATGCCCCGCTCGACAAGCTGCAGGATTGCCAGGGCCGTAAAAATCTTGGTAAGAGACGCGGCAAGAAAGGGCGTGGTAGGATCGCACCGCACTGTTTCCATGTAAATGATCTGGTCCCCTTCAACCACGACGGCGGCGGCTGACGGGACGATGGGATAATAGGTATTGGCCCTCATCCAGGATGAAAGGGCCTGCTTCTCCGCGCTGATTTTCTGCTCCCGTGCTTTCCGGACCGCCTCGGTTTTTTCCGCATCGGGCTTTGGCCTGGTCTGTTCTTTTTTCTGCTGCTCTTCAACGAAGCAGCCGGAGGACATCACAAGTATAAAGCCCAGGTGGATACAGAGTGTTATCGTACGGGAAATGATATGATGACGGGACACCATAACACTGATTAAAACTGTTTCCGCATAACCTGTCAAATAAAAACAAAAAAATACAATTGATTAACGATATTTTTTGTGCCGTATTCTTCCAGCGGCTTATGTCGCCTTTCATGCATGGTCAGTCATTGTCAGGGATGTGCAATTTCCAGGATTGTAAAATGCCGCCGGGGTCTACTCCCGCACGGCCTCGTAATAACCGTGCCTGAGGGCAAGGCCGACCACCTGGTGGTCCTTCCAGACGAAATTGTGCAGCATGCGGCCGCTGTCTATGAGGAAGCGGTTAGATGTAAAGGTCCTGAGGGGCATGTACCCGCCGAAGCCGTTGCTGAAGAGAGTACCGCCTTTGAGTGATACATGCACCTTCTCTCCGGTAATGACATTGCGGTAATCCCCTTCATACCATTTGAGTTCTCCCGGCGTCAGTGCGGGCCACGCTGTGCAGAGGGTCTCGTCGCCGGAAATCTTTCTCACCAGGAAACGGAGCATCCCGGTAAGGCCCTGGCGCCATGACATGAAGGAATCGCCCAGATGTTCAGGCGGATTACACAGATAGATAAAGGCGATCTTTTTTTGGGGGAAGACCTGCAGGCCCGAAGCCTGGTTGAACCAGCGCCCCGCCTTGTAGTAGCTGTCGATACTGCCGTTCACGGTAATAACTTCCCAGCCGAGGGAATAGTAGTAATCGACCTTTGTGTCCGGAAGCTCTACCGGCTTGGCCAGAAGCTCATTGAAAGACTTTTCATTCAGTATCTGCCTGCCGCGGTACGTACCCCGGTTGATAAGCATGGCCGTGTACTTCGCCAGGTCCTGTATGGTGGTCACGATCCCGCCGGTGCCGTTGGAGAATTCCGCCGTGCTCGACGTCATCCCCAGGGGATCGAGGACTTCCTCTTTCATGCACTCGGCATAAGATTTCCCCGATGCAGCTTCGATCACGTGCATCATCAGCTCATATCCTTCATTTGAATAGGAGTAACTGTAGCCGGCCGGGTGCACCTGCTCCGGGACCGAGAGTTTCCTGCCGTTTATATCATGCAAAACATGTTTGCCCGCGAAGGAGGGAATGCCGGAGGTGTGTGCCAGAAGATGCCTGACGGTTACCGGCCGGGAGTGGAGTTCCATACGCTCGATCACGACACCGGGAAGATAGTTGCTCACCGGTTCGTCGAGTATAAGGATTTTCTTTTCCTGGAGCCGCAGGGCAAGCACCGCGGTGAAGGTCTTGGAAAGGGAGGCGATGCCGAAACGCGTGGTGCTGTCGGCCCGGACGCCGTGATGAAACACGAGACGATCGCCCTGGATGACGCCCACGGCAGCGGACGGCACCATACCGCCGGGCACGTTGCCGTTAAGCCATCCGGCAAACTGCTTTCCGTACTGCTGCAGGCGCGCCTCGGCTTCCCTGTCGGTCATACCCGGGAGATCATTCTCTTTGAAATTCAGCAGGGTCGTCGCCCGGGACATGCCGGCAAGGCTTATGAATATGATGACGCATAACAGTGCAACAGCGCCTGTGAACAGGTATAGCTTTTTCTTCATGAAATAACCAAATAGTATAATAGTTTTCCGCTATGAAAGAATGAACATTCTTTCTCTTTGTCAGACATATCCTTTAGTGCCGCTTCAAGCGATTTATTACAGAAGGATAAAATCTGTTTTTTTATATATGCAGGTCTGAGATTGATTCAATACTATTATTACCCGCAACCTGTCAAGATAAAAAAGACCGGACACAGGTCAACAGACCGGCATATTTCTGATATATACATCGGCCGGTTTATACCGGTTATTTACACATGTTTTCCCCGCCCGGATCATGACATAATCAATACCTCTTCACTGCGTCAAACCGCGAAGTACCATGAGGCCCGAGAAAAATTTATTGACTATTCACGCTTGACTTCCCGTATGGATGCAGTATTATCATTATAAAGCAACAACAACGGAGCATCAGGCCCTCACACGATATGATAGACGATAAATACGAATTGATAATCAATCACTCCCGGGAAAAGGGATTCGAAAGCATCAGACTCGATAAAAAAGATTATCTCAAGGAAGTATCGTACCTGCTGAAGGAGCCGAAGAAAGTCTTCATCGGCCTCGGCGATTTTCTGGAGATCGGCGACTACAGCACCCTCATCGACAAACTCTTCTTTGATACCGAAGGAATAAAAATAGAGAACATCCTGGACAACAACAACCGGAGGATATCCTCAGAAGGGGAGGTCCCCTTCTCCTTCTTTAAGCTCGCGGTCTACTTCCCCGATTTTCTCCTGAAAGACGTGCCCACGTCCTGCATTTCCGTCATCGGGGAAAAATCGAGGCTCTTTCCCGGCGCAGAGACGTTCATCAGGCTGATCAAGGCCTACGATCCCCTTGTGCTTACGGCCATGCCGTACGAGATCGCCATCGAGCTGGTAAAGCGGGTCGGCCTGAACGACAACAACCTGGTCGCCACCGAATACAAGAAAAGGAAGGACAATGTAAACAAGGAGGTCTATGCCGGTGACGTGAACCGCTTCATATCCGGCGACCGCAAGAGCCTCCTCATCGAGAAGTATCTCCACGAAAACAACCTGAAAAATGACGAGGTCGTGTACATGGGACGCGGCGAGGCCGGCGTCAAGACCTTCTCCCAGGTCAACTCAATCGCCTTCAATCCCTTTGACAACATCATAACGGAATCGAAAATAACCCTGTACGGTTCGTCCCTTTTATCGCTGCTGGTCCTGTTCAACTTCACCGGCGCCTTTGACGATATTCTCATGTCTGAGCAGTTTGAAGAGTTCATGCCGTCCCTGGTGGTTTATTCCGCCGCGCGCGAAAAATCCCCGGAGCTGATAGACATCGAGAAACACCACCGCAACATGCAGAGCAACATCATCGGTCAGCGCATCGAGCACTCGGGCGTAAGCTACAAGTCCGTCGAGCGGGAGATAGAGGTGGTCTTCGCCGGGTCTTCCATTAACATCAACCAGGTCAAACAGCTGGTGACGGAGCGGATGGAAGAATACCGGAAAAACCCGGGAGAGCTGGTGAAGAAAATATATGACATGGCGAAACTGCGCTATAAAAACTTCTGCACCAATGGGACGTCATTCAAGCATGCGCTCTGAACCCCGGCGCACCGTGAGGCGGCTCCATGTCCTTCTGTGAAGAATGCGCCATCGAAGAAAAGCTGATGCAGTGCTGCGGCAGGCTTCCCATGAGCGGGGAACGGGCGCCCTTCGACCTTCCGAACGGCATAACAACCGCCGCCTGCCCCCACCTGAGCCGCGGGGGACTCTGCACGATTTACGAGAACAGGCCGCAGGGCTGCCGAGAGTTCTTCTGCGACGCCTTCATGACCAGCCGGAAAGGAGGGTTCCTCAGGAACGACCCGTGACCCTTAGCGCGGCATCTCCCGCGACAGCACCTCGCTGAATTTTTGAAACACCGCGCGGTCGATCAGTATCGTGGCGTGGTCCACGTCAAAGCCGTACTTCCCCTTCGCCTCCATGTAAATCCGTTCGTCCAGGGCCCTCCCCTGCGCGACGCCGTCGCCTTTTCCATAGAACAAATGGTGTGCGACATTCTGCGGAAGGCGCCCATTCAGGGCCCGTCTGATAAACTCGCTCTGCGATCCCAGGTCAATCCAGCTGGGGAGCTTCTTGGAAGGAAGCCGCAGGGCCATGTCGGCGGATTCAAAGCCGCTCCAGGGGGACGCCAGACTCGCGAAAAGCTTCACCTCAATGCCGTGCCGCTGCAGGTCATGGTGAGTAAGAAGATACCGGGTTATGAGGCCGCCCATACTGTGGGCGGTTATGCAGATCTTCGTAAAACCGTATTTCTTTTTCAGGTCAAGGATCGACTCAAGGAGGAGCCGTGACGCCAGGGAAAGGCGTATCCCTGAAGGATAATAATAATACCAGGGCTGGTAGTGAGCCGCGTCGAGCCTGAAGTGGAAATGGGACCAGTTCTGCGGGCTCCCTTCAGCGCCGTGGACAAACAGAACAGGGATCTTCCGGGGGTCATACGGTCCGGTAAAATGGATGCCGGCGCCGAAGGCTTTCATGAAAAGTGTCGGTTTCCACAATCCCGCAGATGCGTTATTCATGCAGAATTTTTCATCGTATATCTTTATAATGTCCCCGTTATCCCTCTGGTGCGGGACCGAGCCGTCGTCGCGAATGGAAACCTTCCGGGAGAGCTTTAATGCCGGTGCCGTGTCGCAGATATCCAGGCCCGTGGCCACTTCCCCGGCTTTCACCGGTATCCCGTCATTGCCGCCGACCATGCCGCACACCTCGCCGTCGGTGAAAACGCCGTTCTCATCGGCGTCAGAAAATGCGTAGACGCGGAATTTCCCCTCCGGCACGTAGAGCATGAACCGCCCGGGCCTGTCAAGAATGACATATTCAACCGGCCTATCATCATCGCGCGCCGCGTTCCAGGCCATGATCATGACCGCCCGTTCACGGTCTGAATGCACCGTTCCGATGATAACGGCGGAATTGTACGGCGCTGTCTTTCCGCCGTCAGCAGCGGGACGCTCTTCGGTAACATTGTCCGTCTTGCTGATGGACATGTACGCGCATCCGGTTCCGGAGGCAATAAGCGCGCACAGGCACAGGGCCGCGGTTTTCATTCCCATCCTACTTCCCCGCCTCCATGCTTTTCTCCAGACATTCGGCAATGGCGTCATACCTGCTTTCACGGGCCAGCATTGCCGCTGTCTTCCCGAAATTGTTCCTGATACCGGGATCCGCGCCATGCTCCTTCAGGTACACCACGGTATCGTAATAGCCGAACTGGGCTGCCGCCATCAGGGCCGTGGTCCCGTCAGCGCCCTTGCGGTTCGGATCGGCGCCTCCCTCCACCATGAGGGGCACCATCTGCGTCTGCCGGTTATATATCGCGTAGACCAGGGGCGTGACGCCGGCACTGTCGGGGGCGTTCAGGTCGGCCCTGCCGCGCATCAGGATGAGCACTGCATCCTCCATGCGGTTGTATATCGCCGACATGATCGCGGGCCTGCCCTGGCTGTCTTTCACGTCCGGGTTGGCCCCGCGGTCAAGGAGACTTTTCATGATATCGGTATTTCTGTTCTGCACCGTGACGATCAGTGGCGTGATGCCCTTGTTATCCGCCAGGTTCGGGTCAGCGCCTTTTTCCAGGAGGAGCCTGGCAGTGTCGGGATATCTCCCCTCGATCGCCATCAGGAGAGCGGTCTTGCCCTGGGCGTCCCGGGCGTTGAGGTCGCAGCCCCGCCTGACAAGTTCCGTCACAACATCGCCATACCCCTGGGACACTGCCTTCATCAGGGCCGTATTCCCCGCATCGTCAGCAGGGGAGGACTTCGCTCCGATTTCCATAAGGTACAGCGCCGTATCGGGACGGCGGTAATCCAGGGCTATCATTAAGGCCGTCCCGCTGCTGCCGTCTGCTGTATTGATATCGGCACCTTTCAGGAGCAGGTACTCGATGATGCCGTCTTTGCCGTTCTGGGCCGCGTACATGCAGGGGGCCCAGCCATAGGCGTCGCGGGCATTCACGTCCACGATCCCCTCCTCGACGCACTTCATAACCTCGATGATGTTTCCCGCGCACACGGCATTGGTGAAATAGCCGATGGGATCATGGTACGATTTTGCCAGGGAGTTGTTGACGGTCCGGAGCCCCGGCGTCCCGCATGAAGCGAGCGCAACCGCGCAGATGAGGGGAACGGCAAACCTCATACTGAAAAAATCATCTCCAGCACGACCCCGACGGCCAGGAGAAGGTCCGTAACAAGGACCACCATGACATTAATCCCCAGGGCGGGAACGAGCTTCGGCGTGTCCTCGCAGTACTTCAGGGCCATCATACCCGCCTTCACGGCCAGGGGGATCGTTGCGCATCCCAGGATCACCCACCAGGAGGAAAGACCCGAGACGGGCGCGGCGATAATGAATACATAGGTAAGAACCAGGCCCGCCACATACAGGTACGACGCCTTTTTCTTCCCGAGCCATATGACCAGGTGAAAACGGCCGCCCGCCTTATCCACCTCGGCATCGGGAAACTCGTTCAGGTAGAGGAGCAGCGCCGTCAGGATGCCCGGGGGAATTGCTATGATGATTACCTCACCCGGGAAAAGCGCGCAGACACTTCCCGCGGAGCTCCCCGTCATGGCCACGAAGGCGCCGATGACCACCAGGGACCCGAGGCTCAGGCCGGCGAAGAACTCGCCAAGGAGCACCCGGGCAAAATGAGTCGTGTAGAAGACGATGGACACCGCGCCGATGATCATGATGACCATCACCATCCAGTGGGACATGATGGTAAAATAGAGGCCGATGAGAAAGGCCCAGAAGAGGGTCGTCCACGCAGCGGTGCTCACCGCCAGGGGCGTGGTCTTCCCGGACTGGATCATGCCCGTTCCGCCGCTGAAGGGCGTCCGCTGCGTGTTATCGTCGATCCCGGTCTGGGAATCGGAATATTCGTTAAAGAGGTTGACCGACACGTGCGCCAGCACCACCCCTATGACCAGGACTATTGCCTCGATGACGCTGAAGGAGCCGGCGCCCGTTTTTTTCATGAAGAGGCCCGCCAGGGCAAGACCCAAAAAGGAAAGAAGGACCGCCAGGAGGAGAAAATTGCTCCTGATCTGGAGGATCCAGGTTTTAATCAGTTCCCGTTTATCCATAAATAGTACTATCTCCAAAAAATTATTATTGTGACATCATGCACCTTCCGGCGCGCACTGAACACACGGCCTCATTCCTATACCCCCTTCTCCACCGGGTAGAAGGGGGAATTAGGAACATATATTTCTTCCGGTGCCCTCTCCCCGAGGGAGGCAGCATCTAGTACATCCGTGTACGATGCTGCATGCGCGACATCCTGTCGCTTAGTGCACGCCGGAGGCGGGGTGAGGTCCGCGCCCTCGAGTAGTCAGTTGAGGTTATATCAATCCTTTCTTTTTTTCAAAAACACATCGATCAAGTCAATTGGAATCGGGAAAAGCGTGGTGGAATTTTTTTCAGCCGCGATCTCACGCAGCGTCTGGAGATAACGCAGCTGCAGTGATATGGGGTGCTCTTCCATGAGCGCCGCGGCATCGACCATTTTCTGGGCGGCCTGGAACTCTCCCTCGGCGCCGATGACCTTGGAACGGCGCTCCCGCTCCGCTTCAGCCTGCTTCGCTATTGCCCGCTGCATCTCCTGGGGAAGGTCCACGTTCTTGACGTCCACGTTGGCTACCTTGATCCCCCACGGCTCGGTGTGCTTGTCCAGCACCTTCTGGAGCTCCAGGTTGATCCGGTCCCGCTCCGACAGGAGGTCGTCCAGCTCAACCTGACCCAGGATGCTCCGCAGCGTGGTCTGGGACATCTGGGATGTGGCGTACATGTAATCGTCCACCTCGGTGATGGCGCGGTTCGGTTCGATGACCCTGAAATAGATGACGGCGTTGACCTTCACAGACACGTTGTCCTTGGTGATGATGTCCTGGGGCGGGACCTCCATGGCGATAAGGCGCAGGTTGACCCTCACCCACCGGTCTATCACCGGGATGATGATGATAATGCCGGGACCCTTTGCGGATTTCATGAGCCTCCCCAGCCTGAACACAACCGCCCGCTCATACTCCTTGACTATCTTGATGGAAGCGACAAGGATAAATACACCGAAAATTACAAGTATCATTATAAGATTTAAACCCAGCAGCATGTGAGACCTCCTTGTGTGATGTTATATGATTCTAGCTTTTATTTCTTCCGCACCTTCAGCGCCATCCCCTCCACGTCCGTGACGACCACCCCTTCCCCTTTCCGGATCTCCTCGCCGGAAAGAGCGCTCCAGATCTCACCGTGAACCTTGACCATACCTTTACCAAGGCTGTCAAAATCATCCATGGCAAGGCCCGTCTCTCCGATTATACCTTCGCGGCCCGTGGTCACCTGGGTCTTATGGACATTTATAACGGCCCTCACAACGATGAACATAAAGGCCAGCAGCACTATTACCATCGCGATTATTGTTGTCATGGGCACCGAACCTCCCGGAAGGGGTGAATCGAACAGAATCATGGACCCGAACACGAAAGAGGCGATACCGCCTATGGTGAGGAGCCCGTAACTGGTGATCTTCAGCTCAAGGATGAACAGGACGACCGCCAGGGTGATGAGGATGATGCCGGCGATATTTACCGGGAGGATCCGCAGGGCCATGAAAAAGAGGAAGAGCGCGGCGGCACCGATGACCCCCGGCGCGATAAGGCCGGGGCTCTTGATCTCAAAGCCGATGCCGACGATGGCTATGATCAGGAGAAAGAGGACGATCTGCGGATCGGCGAAAAAGTTGAGGAACTTCTGCTTCCAGTCCATGGGATACTCGGCGGCTGCGGAGTTCCCGGTCCTGATTACCACGTTCTTTTCATTTATTAAGACGGTGCGGCCGTCCAGCTTTTTGAGAAGATCCGCCATGTCTTCAGCGATGAAATCGATGACGTTCTCCCGCTGCGCCTCCAGGTAGGTGCTTGACGCAGCCTGCCTCACGGCGCGCTCTGTCCAGGCGACGTTCCGGCCGCGCTTCTGCGCCAGGCTTCTGGCGTAGGCCACCATGTCGTTGAGCACCTTTTTCTCCATGACCCCCGCGGGATCGCCTTTCTCGTCCCGGGGCAAGAAATCAAGCATGGGGCTCACCGGGTGCATGGCCCCGATCTCCGTGCCCGGCGCCATCACTGCCACGTGGGCGGCCAGCATGATGTAGCCGCCCGCCGACGCAGCCTGGGCCCCCCGGGGAGAGGTATACACCACCACGGGCACGTCGGAGGCCATGATGGCCTTGATGATCTCGCGCATCGAGTCCACCATGCCGCCGGGCGTATCAAGCTGGATGACGATGAAGCGCACTCCGTCCTTCCGGGCGAGGGCCATTGCATCAACGAGGTACTGGGACATGATGGGGTTCACGCTTCCCTCAAGCTTGAGGAGGGCGTAACGGTCCTTTGCGGCAAGGGGTCCGGAAAAGAGTGTGATGATGATTATCAGGAGTATCAGGCGTTTCATAGTGTTACCTTTTTTTAAATATTCAGTTCCTTACATCAATCCTGGAACGGGACGCCGCTTCCATCACCATGGGAATTTTATCATAGATGCCATCAAAACCGCCGTTGGACATCAGCACGATCACATTCTCCTCGTCCGGGTCGATGCTGCACGCCACGTGATCGAGCATGGCTTCCACGGCGCTGAAGAGGTTCGCGTTATCATTGATTCCCCTGATGTCGCGGAGAAGCCTGTCCGGGTCCAGCTTATCCCCGTCCCGTATTGCCGAACCCTCGTAGGGCGTCTTGATGAGGACGGCATCGGCCGCGGCGAAGGACGCGGGCAAAACGTCCTGGAACACGTTCCGCCGGGACGTGGCGGACCGCGGCTCGTAGAGCGCCCAGAGGCGCGCCTTCGGATAGCGGTCCCTCATGGTATCCAGCACATATTTGATCGCCGTGGGATGGTGCGCGAAATCATCATATATCTTAATATTGTTTTTGTCGTAGATGAGCTCCTGGCGCCGCCGCACGCCCAGGAAGGATTCGAGGCCCGCGCCTATGGCATCTTCGCCGATCCCGAGGAGCCGCGCCATGGCGGCCGCTGCCATGACATTGTCGAAGTTAAAGCCGCCAAAAAGCCTGGTCCGGGCAGAAAAGCTTCCCATGGGGGCGACTAAATCGAGCTCCGAGAAATCTCCTCGGAATCCCTTAAAAGAATAGCTGAAGTCAGCGCCGTTTCCGTAGGAATAGCTCTTCGAGAATGACCTGGAAACGATCTCTCCCAGGTTTTTATACGCCGAGGAATACACGATGCTGCCGTTGGAGGGAATCATGTTCACCAGGCGCCGGAACCAGGTTTCAATCTCCCCCAGGTCCCGGTAGATGTCGGCATGATCGAACTCCAGGGAGGTCAGCACCAGGTGGTTTGGCCGGTAGTATACGAACTTCGGCACCTTCTCGAAAAATGCGGAGTCGTACTCGTCCCCCTCGATGATAAAGTACCTGCCGCTCCCCAGGCGGTAATTGGAATCATAATTGCGCGTTACCCCGCCCACGAAAAAGGACGGGTCTTCCCCGGCGGACACCAGGAGGTGCGCCAGCAGGGCCGTGGTGGTGCTTTTGCCGTGGGTCCCCGCCACGGCTATCACTTCGCGGTTATGGAGAAAGAAATTGTAGAGCGCCTGGGCCATTGACAGGTAGGGTATCCGCTCGTTCAGCACCCGCTCCGCCTCGGGGTTTCCCCTGCTCACGGCATTGCCGATTATGACCAGGTCGGCCCCGGCAACATTACCGGCGCTGAACCCGCTGTAAAGCTTCATGCCGCTCTTGCCGAGGATGTCGCTCATGGGGGGATAGATGTTCTGGTCGGAACCGGACACGACGTATCCCCGGTCGTGGAGCATCTGCGCCAGGGTGCCCATGGCAACTCCGCAGATGCCGATCAAATGAATTCTCCGGATCATCTATTTCTTGCAGTAGCTGTCTTTCAGGATATCCAGGGAGACCAGTTCTTTCCTGTGGTCCTTGACGGCGTAGCTTGCCTTGACCTTCTGGCAGATCTCCACCGCGGCGCGGTCAGCCGCCTGTCCGTCCCTGAACACCCTGGTGCTTTCCGTCCAGTAGAGGATATATTCAGACCGGCCTTTTTTTACTTCAATGGCCGTGTCAGTGGAATTAATGATAAGCCCCTGCACCTCGGCTTTCGAAGCGGAATAAACACCGGAAACTCCAAGCAGAACCATCAGAAGACCAGCGCATGCTATTTTTTTCATTTCATCACACCCCCTCAATGATATCACCGGAACCGGCGGACGGGATCACTTTGTACGCTGCCTCATTTATCAGATTTATTATGGCGCCCGATCCCTTCGCGTGCTTCCCGGGGCCCTGCACCAACCCCTGCCCTATCCATATACAAAATTAATATACCCTCATAAATATTTCAAATAATTAATAGGTCCCGGGAGAAACACAATCAGATACATTGCGCGGGGATGAAAAATATACAAGTCTATTTTTTAAGACAAATGATGTATTTTTCTTGATTTTCGCTGAACATTGATAAAACAATCACACTGTAATCAAGGCAATCCGGCCGTAGAACGGTGTATTATTAATTGACAAATTACCTTTAACCGGTTAAAGTTGGTTCAAAATTCAGGATAAACAAGGAAAAGATGAAAAAAACCGGACCATTTTGCTGCACGATTATTGCCGTCATGGCGCTGTTTCTGTCTGCTGCGGAGATATCCCGCGGCAACAACCTGAATTATGAATGGGGCACGCAGCTGGAGAAGGTGAAGAAGACCCTCCCCTCAGACAAGGAATCGGTCCAGTTCGCGCCGAAGGACAGACCCAAGTACAAAAACAAGATCCTGAGTTATATCACCGCCATCGACAACAAGCTCCTTGACAAGATCATCGTCCTTCGGGTGAAATCCCAGCCCGTTATCGACTACCTCTTCGTCAACGACAAGCTCTATACCATCATGGAAAACTGGGGAAGTGTGGACGCCAAAACGGAAAAGGATATCCTGGCAAAATTGTCCGGCCTCTTCGGCCAGCCCCTGGTCCAGCAGGATAAAAATTTCTACATCTATTCATATAACAGCGACAAGACCAAGGTTCTCTTCTACGTGATGAAATCCCCCGACGGCAAGTCGAAATGCAAGGTATACTATTATACCAAGGCGCTCTTCAGGATGCTGATTACCGAATAATATTTACGAGGAGAAGGCCGCCGCTTTTTCGGCATCCTGCCGGCGGCGGCAGGCAAACTTCCTGTTTGCTCAGTGTGGCTTCCCTCTCCTCCTCGCGCTCCTCCTCACCCCGCGCCTGCGGCGGGCTGGAGGTTTATGCTTCTGAGCCTGGGGTTTAAACCCCAGGTTAGATCGGTGTGTTTTTCATAGAGGGCCGGGCTTTTAGACACTGTTTGGATCAAGCAATATGATGTCCTTTGACCGACGAGAGTTTATTCCGGGCGCATCCGTGCGCCGTATATTTTGTACCGCACCTCCTGTGCGGCCGGGCGTGTGATATCATATATTCCCTCTATATAAAGCCGTCAATCTACAATAAAGAGACCCTACCGGAATCGCCCTCCCTACAGACGTTTTGAATGCATTAATATTATAAATAGTTATAAACTCAAATCACATTTTCAAAAAAGCCGGGCAGGACGCCTGGCTACAAAAAAAACGCGCCGAGGACGGCGCCAGAATCCACGATAAGCGGTTAAGAAACATTACATTGCCCGGCAAAACAGTGTCAAAATGAATCTTCAACCATGAAAAACTCACCAACATCAAAATGTTAAACGACTTTAACCTTTAGCCTGTCGCGGCGTCTGAGCGACCGCGGGAATTGGGGAGCGCGAGGGGAAAAGGGCGAGAAGCCCGTTTCCCCTCGCAACACCACCTGCTCCGGAGGTGCAAACTTTATAATTAATTCTGTAATATTCTTGACAGTTTCCCATGGTCTCGGCATATTTGCTCTTCGAAATTGTATTCACAAAACCAGCCCATATCGCTGGCACAATATTATATAGTAAGGGAAAAACATTGGCAAACATCAAATCCCAGGAAAAACGGAACAAGCAGAATGAAAAACGTCGCGCCCGCAACGTCCAGGTCAAATCCTCAATCCGCACCGCGGCCAAAAAGGTCGAAAAAGCGGTAACGGCCAAGGAGTCACCGGAAGCGCTCAAGGACCTGTACGTCAAGTTCGTTTCCACCATCGACAAGGCGGCCGGAATCGGTGTCGTGCACAAGAAAACCGCGGCCCGGAAGAAATCCAGGATAGCTAAACGAGTGAACGCGCTGTCAAAAGCCAAGTAACAGGTGCCGCTCCATGACCAAATCGGATATAGTGGACCGCCTTACCAGACAGAGCGGTTTAAAAAAGAAAGAGGTCCTCTATATCGTCGATAATTTCATAGAAAAAATCAAAGAGAGCGCGCTGAAAGGCGACAAGATCGAAATCCGCGGTTTCGGCACCTTCTACAAGTCAGAAAAAAAGGCCCGCAAGGTGTTTTCACCCATAGCAGGCAAAGACATTGAAGTTCCGGCCAAGACCACCCTCGCCTTCCGCGCCAGCAAATTAAACGGAAAAAAAGTAAAACCATAGGGCGCTTAGCTCAGCTGGTTAGAGCATCTGCCTTACAAGCAGAGGGTCACTGGTTCGAATCCAGTAGCGCCCACATTTAAAAAAGGGACCATTAAAATGGTCCCTTTTTTATTTCCCCTGACCCGGGGAGAGGGTATTTGCCCTAGAGCAGGGCGGCATCCGGCTCACCACCCCACCCCAATTATCGTTATATCATCATGCAAATCCTGCTCACCGATGAAACTCATGATCCCGTCGAGCGCCCTGCCGGTCATCTCCTCGATGCCAAGGGTACGGTTCTCTTCAAGAAACGCCCGCAGGCGCTTTTCGCCGTATTCCTCCATGGATTTGTTGTATTCCTCATAGAGGCCGTCGGTGAACAGCAGCAATTTCCCCTTTCGCGGAAGGGGAAGGCGTTCCATCCGGTACTGATGGTCCCCGGTCAGGCCGATGAGCTTTCCCGTATGCGCCAGGGCGACGAAACCGTTGTCCTCCATGAGGTATTGGACCGGGTGGCCGGCGCTCGCGTAATACAGCGTCCTTTTATGCAGATCGATATCAACGACAATGCAGGTGAAATACGTCCCGATGCTGCGGTAGAGCCTGGTGAATATGCCGTTCAGTTCATCGAGAAGGGCCGCTGGCGTCGCGGCCTGTGACTTCACCATCTCGTACACGCTTTTAATGATCATGGTGATCAGTGCCGCCTGGACCCCGTGCCCCGTGGCATCGGCGAGGAATATCCGCACGTAACCGGGCCGTATTTCAGTGATGTCGTAGATGTCACCGCCGACCACCGCCATGGGAATGTACCGGGCGTACAGTGTGATGCCGTCGACTGCAATGGCGCCGGGAAGGATGCTTTCCTGGATTTTCTTTGCGAGCTCGAGATCGCTGATCACGAGGCCGTGCAGGTGGTTGATCCTGTTCGCCTTGTCAATGATGTTCGAGGTGAGCATGCCGTACAGGGTGTCAGTGCTGATTTTCAGCTTTTCGTAGAATTCAAGCACGGCGTCCTCGCTCTCCTCGTCAAGGCCGCCGTAATAGAGAAAGTCTATCTTTCCCTTCAGATTCGATATGGCCTCGCGCAGGAAATAATCCGCATCGTGCGAATCATACGCTTCGGGAACCTTGTTCATCAGTCAATACCCATGCGCATCTTTGTTTTTTTCGGGATCTCGATCCCGAGGAGCCGGGAGACTTTCTGAATGAGCTCGACCTGGTCAAAGGGCTTGGGGATGTATTCGTTGCATCCCGCCTTCATGCATTTTTCCCGGTCGCTCTCCTCATCGTCGTGAGATTCCATGGCCTGCGAGGTGAGCGCCCATATCGGCGTGGAGGCAATCACCTCGCTCGACCGGATCGCCCGGGTGGCGTCCAGTCCGGCGTAATCCGTCTCCATCTTGACGTCCATGATGATCAGGTCGGGATTCACCTCCTTCGCTTTTGCCACAGCCTCGTCGCCGGACGCCGCCTCGACGATCTCGATTCCCGAGTTGATCCCGAAGAGCTTGAAAAAATTCTTGAGCACGTACCGGTTTTCCTCTTTGTCGTCAACGACCAGCACTTTCGGCATATGTTCCTCCTCTGCTTATGGGCGATTCCGTTATTCACTTCGGAGCGGCAGGGTGAACCAGAACCTGCTTCCGCCGTTATATTCCGATTCAAAGCCTACGACTCCCTCCTGGAGCTCGACCAGCCGCTTCGTTATGGCGAGCCCGAGCCCGGTCCCTTCCACGTTCCGGGAGCTGCTCGTCCGCTCGAACTCGTGAAAGACCTTATCCCGCTCCCCCTCCCGTATCCCCGCGCCGGTATCGATGACGGTAAACTTTATGGCGTCATCCGTACGGTTGACGAGGAGGGTCACGGACCCCTCATCGGTGAATTTGATCGCGTTTGAAAAGAAATTCAGCAATACCTGCTTCGTCTTTTGGTGGTCCATGGCGACCTTCTGGGGCACCTGCTCATGGACCAGGTAGCTGATGACAAGGTCCGCCTTCCCTTTTGACCTGGCAAAGCTTTTTGCGTTGTCGACGACGGATTCAACCATTCCCCGCACGTCAACATCGGTCTTCCTGATATCGATCTTGCCCGACTCGATCTTGGCGAGATTGAGTATGGTATCGATAAGGGAGAGGAGATAATCGCCGGACTCCTTGATGCGCCGGTAGGCGTTGAAGATATCACGGTCTTCCTCATCGACCTTCTGCATGATGTCGTTGAGCAGCGCCTCAACAGTGCCGGCATTCTTCAAACCTTCCAGCAGGCCGACCGTCTTCAGGAAGTAGTAGCGCTTCAGGTTGCCGTCGTCCTGTATAAAGTTCATTATCGACGACAAACTATCCGCCAGTTCGGCCGCCTGTTTTCCCGGGACATGCTCCCTGAGCTCTTCGACCGCTTTTTCCAGCTCTATCACGATCTCTTCGTTCTTTTCATACGACCCGAACCGGAGGAGCTCCACGATCCCGTTGATCGAGTTAAGCGGGGTGCGGAGCTCGTGGCTCATGTTTGCCAGGAAGCGGCTCTTCGCCCTGTTGGCCCGCTCCGCAGCCTCCTTCGCGACCTTCAGCTCCTGTTCGGCCTTCACCCGCGCGGTGATGTCCCGGGAGATGCCATGGAACTCCCAGGTTGCGCCGTTCCTCTCCAGCCTGACCCGCTGCCCCAGCCATACGACCCGGCCGTCTTTCCTCATGACGGGGAACTCGAGATAGGAATCGTTCGTTTTATCGCGCAGCTGAACGCGGTATTGGTTGAGAACCCGGTCCCGGTGATCGGGCATGACCAAGTCCCGGTAATTCATCTTCAGCAATTCGTTTTCCAGATACCCGAGGAGTTCCTGTCCGACGGGATTTACAAAAAGAAAATTCCCCATTGCGTCATTTCTGAATATGCCGTCGGTCGCGTTCTGGACTATGTTCCGGTACCGCTCCTCGCTCGCCCTGAGGGCTTCCTCGGCGTTCTTCCGTTCGGTAATATCCTGGGCGATGCCCTTGAACCCGACGACGTTCTTATCGCGGTCGAAGACCGGGTAGACTATGATATCCGCGAATTTAGAGGAACCGTCCTTGCTGACGAATTCGTTGTACATCTCGGCTTCCGCCAGCTCCCCTGCGTAAATCCGCGCGTACTCCCTGAACACGTGGTCCCAGTCTGCCCTGTTAACCACTTCCCGGAAGCTCCTGCCGATCAGCTCCTCTTCGGCATAACCCGACTGCTCGAGGAACGGCTTGTTGATAAAAACAAAATTCCCTTTCAGGTCGACTTCGAAAAACGCGAATTTTCCGCTGTCCATGATGGTGCTGTATTTTTCCTCGCTTTCCCGAAGCTCCTCATAAGCGGCCCGGAGGGTATTATTTTTCTCCTCGAGCTCGAGGGTCCGCTCCCGGACCCGCTCCTCGAGGGTCCTCATGTATTCGTCGAGCTTGTCGCGATCCTGCTTCATGACCTGCGCCATCTGGTTGAAATCTTCAGTGAGCATGCCAATTTCATCCTGGGCCTTGGCCGGAATGCGGATGTCAAGGTCGCCGTTCTTGATGGAATCGAGCCCCTTCAGAAGGCGCTCGATGGGCTTCACCATGGAGCCGCGGAAATAGAGACTGAAGCAGATGAATATGATCACGTATGTGGCGCAGAGGAGATAGATGAATTTCATGCAGAACGAGTGAAAGTACTCGCGGTACGCCAGGTAGGGGAATCCTGCCTCGTGCGCGGTTTTTGTCGATGCCTCGTAATGGAGGAATGAGACAAAGTTGCGGCCGCCGATGGTGCGGAAGCACCGGCCGCCGGACAGTACCGGGGGCGTGAGGAATGTGAGCGTCTCATGTTTGAGCGCCCCGTTTTCCAGGGTTGTCTTCGCGAGGAACTCTTCAAGTGCGCTGGCAAAGGGGGAAAAAGCTCCGCCGGCGCCTGAAAGAAACAGGCGCAGCCCCTTTCTGAAACTCTCGTCGGGGATCTTGCTGATTTTCCCTTCATGATAGCGCAGCACGTTCCTGAGCCCGGCCACGTCGTCCACGAGGCGCCTGCCGATTCCGGTTATGGAACGGGACTGCCCCTGGCGCAGGGCGATAAACGCCTGTGCGTATCCGTTAAAATATGGAGGAGCCTTCCCGAGAAGTTCACGGAGACCCCGGTCAAACCCGTCATCGGGAAGCTCCCTGATCCGTTCCATGATCCCCATGTTCATCAACTGGCAGCGATACGCCGAATAGGCGGCTGTATCGATCACCCGGGAGGACATTGTTAAAAACCTCCCGGCTTCATCTTCTTCCGGCATGGACGCGAGATAGGAAATATCCGGACTTGATAAGGTAGTTCCTACCGCAAGCCTCGTCTGCCCGTACATGATGACGTCAAAGGCCTTTTCGCGGTCTGAAATCGAAAGGAACACGATTCCCTGGAACAGGACCAGTAGGGCGGTCAGGCTTATGCCGATCACCTTCGCCATGAAGGAGATCCGGTCGGTGGTATAATTGATGAACACGATGGTCATCAGGAAAAAGCCGCTGATGTTGAGGACGTCCCAGGCCACCTGGAAGGTCTCCCGGTCTATGCGGCCGTCACGGCTCATGACGTTGATGATGCTGGGGACCAGCGACGCGAGCACAAAGGCGGCTCCGAGGGCGAAGATGGTAAGTCTTTTCCCTTTCTGTGCGGTGAATATTTTTATCGCGGTGGTGATAAAAAAGATGATCATGTAGAGCTGGATGAAATAGCCGATCAGGCGGCTGATATCATCAGCATCCAGGTCATAATAGTGGCCGTCGAAGCGGAACACCCGGGGAGCGTCGTAGGTGAAGGCAATGAAAACGGCGGGTATGGTGATGGCGATAACGAACAGAGCCGCGAACAGGATCCTGACCAGCCGAGAGGCTTCCTCGCGGTCAATGAAGTAGATGAACTTGATGAAATAGAGCTCGCTCATCAATATGGTGCCGACGGTGAGCCACCGGTGCAGCGCCGCAACGGGATGGTAAACGCCGCTCGCCAGGAAATAAGCAAGATTGAACCCGCATACAAACAGGGTCCCCATGCCGTAGCAATAGGTCGCGCGTGATTTCTTTTTAATGGTCAGAAAATAGACGGCACAAAACAGGAAGAAACAGGCGGGGATGAGCGCACCGAGGGTGAAAAAATTCGCATGAAACAGCAAAGGCAGATTCATCCCACCCTTCCCTCCGTTCTGAAAAATTCACTTCGCCCCGTTAGCAGAATCCCGAACCGGTGTGCCGCGATGATTACCGGAGCAGGTCTATTATACTTATGCGTACAGTAAAAACGCAAGTGCTTTTTACCAGACCCGGCACCCGGCTCTTGCCACCTTCATTTCATATCGGCGCCTCGAGCGGGTGCGTGACTGACAATATCCAGGATTAGGGTCGGCGTTGAGGCGGCGGGGGTGAAAGGGTGCAAGTATGATAAAAAACCCCTGCGTTAACGCGGGGGTTTTTTGTAAATAAAAACCGTGTCAGGAAATCAATTGCACTTTCCGTAGCATTTGTCTTTATGTCCCGGAAGTGATCAGGCGGAGGGCCATGTCGGAAATATCGAATTTATCAATGTTCCCAAAGACATTGTACGGAAAGGCGAGTTGTTCCCCCCGGCGGTGAAGAGATTGGAATAATACGGTGGGAAATTTTTCAGGGCTCCTGCCCGGCGCTTTTTGTGTTGAAATTACCCGTTCCCTGTCACAAACTGGTGCAGATAAAACTCATTCTATCACGTAGACTTGGAGCTGTTTCCTATATTTTAAAATTTAACCATTAAGGAAATTGTACTATATAACGTATGGGACCATTAGACTGAATGTGCTTTATTAGAACTATCCCCGTATCTCATTTAGATCCCTTGACGACGCACCCTAAATCTTGTTGACAGTATGCTTTTTTGCCAGTATATTCAATATCAATGTTTCCATTCGCGTCTTTCAGGACGCTAATTTTAATTTTAAAATAAAGAGTGTGACGATAATGAAACAGACGGCACTTTTATTAGCCGCAATATTATTATTAATGAATCTTAACTGCGGTTCCAATGATGCAAAAAAGCCGGATCCAGGCGATCTCGCACCGATCAAACTCCTTTCACCCGTGACCGGCGGCGGCATGCCGCTCATGGACGCGCTGAAAAACAGGAAGTCTTCACGCTCTTTCACCGCGGACAAACTTCCTCCACAGATCCTTTCCAATCTTCTCTGGGCGGCGTTTGGCATTAACCGGCCTGAAAAGCGAAACCGCACCGCGCCATCTGCCATCAACAGGCAGGAGATCGACGTGTACGTGGCGATGCAGGAGGGCATCTATCTTTTCGACGCTGCATCGAACATGCTCGATCCAGTCGTAAAAGGCGATTTCCGCGAGAAGACAACCGAGTTCATACAGCCGTCACGAAAATTGATTACCGGCGCGCCCGTTCAGCTTATCTATGTCGCCAACTCTTCCCGATCAGGCATTATTGGTTCCGATGCGGACAAACTTACGTATTCCAGCGTTTCCGCGGGATGCATTGTCCAGAATGTATACCTCTTCTGTGCCTCATCCAATCTGGGGACTGTCGTGCGTGCTTTATTCGACGAGGACGAGCTGCGTAACATCATAGGCCTGAAAAAAAATGACAGGATAATAATCATTCAGACAATCGGGTATATCAAATAGAGCCTTTTTTGATTATACAAGGCCGAAAAAGAGGCTACCGGCCCATGCGGATCGATTTTTTTATTTCCTCGAATTTCTCCGCTGTTAAATTATATTTACTGAAGGGTATATAGCTGAGCATCAGTGCTAAGGCGGGTAAAAGACAGAAGGCGATTCTGATGCCCGGGGCGACACTCGCGGGCTGCGTTTCGCCCGCGGTGAAGCCGGAGAGTGAAAGCGCAAAACCCATTATCCCGGGGCCCACTGAATAAGCCAGCTTCTGTCCCGAGGCCCAGACACCGGAGAATATCCCCTCCCTCCTCAATCCGGATTTCATCTCGTCGTACTCGATGGTATCCGGAAGCATTGAAAAGGGAAAGAGCTGGAAGCTCGAAAAGCCTATGCCGAGAAAGAATAGCTGTACGTAAAAAAGCGTCAACTGCGAGGGCTCTGTGAAAAAAGTCGATATCAGCATTACAATAATTATTGCCAGACCGATCCGATAGGCCCGTATCTTCCCTAATTTCACGCCGATCTTCACCCATATCGGAATAAAAATAATCGCCGCACCGAAGAGGATGGGGAACATGATCCCCATGGCTGTTTCCGGCAGGAGCATGACATGCTTGACGTAATAGATCAGTCCGGCCATGAGCACGCCGATACCCACGGACTGCAGGGCATAGCTCGCTATGAGCATAATGAACGGGAAGTTCTTGAAGGCGATCCTGATCTGTTCCTTTATCGGCGGGAGTGTTTCCTTCGGCTGGAGCATCATGGCGTTACGCGTGCTCCAGAAGCATATCAGGCATATCACCGTTATGGCGGTACCGAATATAATCCCCATGAAACGGAATCCGGCCGCCCCCTCTCCCCCGATCTTAACCAGCGGCATCGCGAGACCCCCGGCAAGCAGGACTCCCACGGTGGACCCCATCATCCTGAAGGAAGTGATGGACATCCTCTCGTTGTAATCGTCCGACATCTCAGCCACCATGCTGGAATAAGGAATATTAATAATGGTGAAGCAGGTGCATCCCAGGGCGAACATCAACCCCACGTGCGCCACCCGCGCGATCTCAGACTCGTATCCGGGAGCAAGGAACATCAGGAAGAAAGAAATGCCGAATGGTACCGCTCCAAACAGGAGATAGGGCCGCCTGCGCCCCCACCGGGAACGCGTGACATCGGATATGCCGCCCATGATGGGGTCAGTGACGACTTCCCACAATTTCGGGAACAGCAGGATCAGGCCCGCCACTGCCGGTTCAATTTTCACGACGTCAGTCAGGAAGAAGAGGAGAAAAAAACCCGAGGCCACAATGAAGATATTGCTGCCGATGTCCCCTATCCCGTAGCCAAGCTTGATACCGAATGAAACTCCGGCGCCCCGCGCCGGTTCAGTTGTGTTCCCGGGTTTTGATTTCATACGTTACTCCTTACTATAATAGCATAATACACAAAGCCACGAAGATATGCCGGGCCTTAATTGATTATTTTCGTAATAATTCAGCTTTTATATCATTATCTTTAAGCCATTCATATGCGATTTTTTCCATTTCTGTCTCATGATATTGATGCCATTCTTTTTGTATCTCTGGAAGGTGATTTAATTCTTCTTTGAAATTTCTGAATGGTTTTCGTTTTGATAAAGCTGAACTCATTGTGTTTTTTATTAAATCGTTCAAAATAGTTGATACAAAATCTTCCATGATTTTAAAGCTTTCCCGTGAATCAATTGGATCAATAAAAATAAATCGGTCGGGATTATTTTCAACTATCTCATGATTATAACCATCCAGAACTACAGGATCTTCCTCAAATTCTTCTTCATCATCATTTCTAATTAATGAAACCACATTCCCGTTTTCCAGATCTATAAAATAGTCGAATGAATCATTATGATCTTCGAGCGCGTTTATTAATTTTTCAGCGTCGATTTTTAATTCTTTTTTCATACTAAGCAGTTACGTCTCCGGATACACCGCCTATTCTCACTTCCACCGTGTGTTCCCGGCGATCGTCAACAAGAGGTATGGCGGTGCCATTTGATTGAACGCCGTCGATAATTACCCCCGCACCGACGCCGGCCGGCACGCGCTGTATGGTGACATGGTAGATTGTCTCCCGGTACCGATAGTGCACTTTGAAACTATCCCAGCCAGGGGGAAAGGATGGTTCAAAATGCAATTTGTCCACCTCCAGCCGCAGCCCCAGCAGCGATTCCACGACCAGCCGGTACATCCAGCCGGCCGATCCTGTGTACCATGTCCATCCGCCGCGGCCGGTGTGGGGTGAAAGCGCGTATACGTCGGCCGCGATCACATACGGTTCCACCTTGTAGATCGCGACCCCCTGCGGAGTCATGGCATGGTTAACCGGGCTGATCATGGTTGCCAGCTCCCATGCGCGCCGGCTGTCGCCCGATTTAGCGAAGGCCATTGCGGCCCATATCGCGGCATGAGTGTACTGGCCGCCGTTCTCCCTCACGCCGGGAACGTACCCCTTTATGTAGCCGGGGTTCAATTCCGATGCGTCGAGGGGCGGGTCCAGGAGCTGTATCAGGGCGTGGTCCCTGCGGACAAGGCGTTCATCCACCGCTTCCATCGCCATGTGCGTTCGGGCGGCGTCCCCGGCCCCGGACAAAACGGACCAGCTTTGCGCGACCGAATCAATCTGGCATTCAGGATTAGCCGACGAGCCGAGAGGCGACCCATCATCAAAATATGCGCGGCAATACCATCCGCCGTCCCAGGCGTTCTGCTCGATTTTTTGGCGCAGCATGGACGCTTCGTTCCGGCAATGTTCGATGAAGGCCGTGTCGCCCTTCACGTTCGCGATTGCCGTGAACCCCATGAGCACCTCGTAAAAAAAGAATCCCAGCCATACGCTTTCGCCTTTTCCCTGTTCGCCGATAATATTCATGCCGTCGTTCCAATCACCCGAGCCGATTAGCGGCAGGCCATGCGCGCCGTAGCGTTCGCCTCTTAAAATGGCGCGCACGCAGTGTTCGTAGAGGCCTGCCGCCTGACGTGAGCGGTTCGGGAGATCATAATATGAGTCTTCATCCTCATTCACCTGGCGGCCCTCGATAAAGGCTACCTGTTCATCCAGCACGCCGGTGTCCCCCGTGGCCAGGACGTACCGTGCAGTCGCCATCGGCAGCCAGAGAAAGTCGTCCGAGCAATGGGTGCGCACGCCCCTGCCCGTGGGAGGATGCCACCAGTGCTGGACGTCGCCCTCCGTGAACTGGCGGGACGCGCACAATAAAAGGTGCTCGCGGGCAAGGCGCGGTTCCGCATGAATGAGCGCCATGACGTCCTGCAGCTGGTCGCGGAAACCGAAGGCCCCGCCGGACTGGTAATACCCGCTCCGGGCCCACAGTCGGCACGCGAGGGTCTGGTACAGGAGCCATCCGTTTGCCAGTACATCCAGGGAATGGTCGGGCGTTTCCACGTGCACCGCGCCAAGGGTACGGTTCCAGTAGTGCCATACCGCTTCAAGGGCGCCCCGCGCCGCGTAAGCCCCCCGGAAGCGTCGCACCAGGATGCCGGCATCATTGGCATCCCGGCCGGCGCCGAGCCTGAAGATGATCTCGCGCTCCTGCCCGTCGCCCAGATCAAAAGGGACCTGAATGGCGGCGCAGGGATCCAGGGCGGCGCCCACCCTGCCGGACAGGCCTGCCCTGGTCATGGCAGCGGGATTCCGGAGCGTGCCGTTGCGGCCGATAAACTCGGTGCGATCGCCGCACAGGGACCGGGTCGTATCGTCCGTATCAAAAAAGGCGACCCGCCCGTCAAAATCCACGCTGTAGCTGTTCCGCGCCAGGAGAGCGCCGCTCACCGGGTCCAGTTCCGTTACTATGTGCATCGCCGATTTGGAACGCAGATCGCCCATCACCCATTCCGCGTATCCTGTTGCCGAAAGCCGTCGCGGACGTCCGGAAATGTTCTTTATTTTCAACACCGTAAACTTGACGCTTGCGTCAGGGGCCACGTACACCCACGCCTCCGAACTGATACCGCGTTCGGTATGCTCGAAGACGCTGTAACCGAATCCGTGCCGGGTCACATAGGGTGTCGCTCCACGGCTCGGAAGCGGCATGGGAGACCAGTAGTGGCCGCGCTCTTCATCGCGGATGTAAAAGGCTTCCCCGCTTGAATCGCTTACCGGGTCGTTATGCCAGGGCGTGATGCGGAATTCGTGGGCGTTCTCCGCCCAGGTATAGGCAAGGCCGCTCTCCGATACGACCGTTCCGAAATGCGGATTCGCCAGCACGTTCACCCAGGGCGCGGGTGTCACCTGCCCGTGCGCGGTCGTTATGATGTACTCCCGCCCGTCGGGGGTGAATCCGCCGTAACCGTTGAAGAACATGAGATCGGGACGTGGCAGCGCGGCTATTGCCGGGGATTCAGTGCGGATCCCCCTGGCCGGCATGAGCTGCGGAACGGGTTTTCTCGCGCCGCCGCGGCGGCTGATCTGTTCCGCCAGTGTCCCCCGCCTGTCGGTTATTATGACGCGGGCGGCGGTCTGAATCAGTATGCGGTCCTCGTCGGATATCTGGTCGGAAGAGCGCACGAAAATGCCCCCGGGCCGGTCGATGACATTAGTTTCCGCCCCGGTAGCGAGGAGACCCATGATCTGGTCATGCAGGAGCTGACGGTACCCGGCATGATCCTCGTTCCAGATCACCAGGTCTACCGAAAGTCCCTTCAGGTGCCAGTAATTGTGGGCCTGTATGAGCTGCCGGGCCAGGTTGATATTGGCCGGATCTTCAATCTGCAGCAGGACGATGGGCATATCGCCGGATATCGAGTAGCCCCACAGACCGGACTGCCCGCGGCAGTTCCGTGCGATAATGCCGGGATCGGCGCGCAGGGAAGAATGCGCGTAGATAATGGACCCTGCGAGGCGCCCGTACAGCTGCGCATCGGCCTCGGTCGCGTTGAGCTGCCTGAGCACCACCTGGCTGTGGGTCCATGCCAGATCGAAGACACGGTCCGCGAGTCGCCGGTCCTGGTATTTCCCGACGAGGCCTTCGGCTGCGGAGCGGTCCTCGCCGATGCCGGAAACGATATCTATCGTCGCCGACTCCTCCGGATGCAAGCGTTATCCGGTACCGGATAGCGACAACAGGGTCCAGTACCGAGCCCTCGCTTCCCGAAAGCGCCCCGGCTTCATTCATGGCGCGGGGAGCCGCCGCGGTGTTCCAGCGTCCGATGAACTGTGTCCGGTCCGTCTCATAGGATATTTCCCCGGGGTCTGTCCCGTACGCAGTCATCATGTGAAAAAAATATGGCGTTTTTTCGGGGAGTGAGCGTGGGCGGCGGTGGCAGAATATCGCATGGCGCTCCCGGTCAATTTCGGTCCGGACAAAAAGATTGCTGAAAGCCGGGTGCATGGCGTCCGCGGCATGCGGTCCTATGACCACTTCCGCGTAACTGGTTATATCGATCTCCCTGCGGTTCCGGGTCCGGTTGGTTATGCGGGTACGCCGCAGTTCGATATCATCCTCGGGAGAAACGACGATCGTTGTATGCGCATCGATACCGTGGTCCCGCCGGCGGAACTCGGCCCGCCCCTCGGAGAAAATCACTTCATAATATTTCGGCTGCGCAAGCGTCGGGTGATACGCGGTCGACCAGAATTCGCCGCTTGATACGTCCCTGATATAGCAGAATGAGCCCCAGTTGTCGCAGGTTCCGTCTTCACGCCAGCGGGTGAGCACAATATCGTTCCAGCTGCTGTAACCGCCTCCCCCGTTCGTGACCATCACGTTGTATCTGCCGTTCGACAACAGCTGCACCTCCGGCATCGGGGTGTCGTGGCCGCTGAATACGCGCACCGGCATGTCCGGACCGGTGAAATTCGCGTGAATCTCGGGAAGCTCGGTGGTATGGGAATAAAATGCCGTGGCCTTCGGGATCCGCTCCTGGAGCAGCAGTGCCGTCGCCTGGAAGATCGGTTCCGCATGGAATCTTTTCTGCATGGGACGATCAAGGATCAAATAGGCCAGCGAGAGCAGGCTCATGCCCTCATGGTGCGCCATGAAGGACCGGACAACGGCTTTCGGTTCACCATGCGGAAGCCTGGACGCGGTGTAATCAATCGCCTCATACAAGCCATACCTTCCCGCAAAACCCTCGGCCGCAAGCCGCTGAAGGTTCGCACACGCCTCCTCGGGCGCCACCATGAGCGCCAGCACCGAGGCATAGGGCGCGATTACACAATCATCGGCGAGTCCCCGCTTGAGCCCCAGACCGGGCACGCCAAATGCCCGGTACTGGTAGTTGAGACTGGCATCTATCAGGAAGTAGCCGGATTCCGACATGCCCCAGGGTACGCCGCGCTGCCTCCCGTATTCGATCTGCCTTGCCACGGCCGCCTTATAGGACTGGTCGAGGAGCGAGTGTTCGTACGCCGGCATCACGAGAAGCGGCATCAGGTACTCGAACATTGATCCGCTCCATGACAGGAGCACCGGCCTTCCGCCGGCCGTGGTGAGCTGCCGCCCCAGGGCAAACCAGTTCTCTTGAGGAAGCTGTCCCTGGGCTATCGCCACAAAACTGCACAACCGCGCTTCCGAGGCCAGCAGGTCGTAGTATCCATCGTCCCGGTGACGATCATTAACATTGTAGCCGATGGCCAGCAGGTGGCGTTCCCTGTCGTAAAGGAAATCATATTCCATTCGGGCAAGCTCGCCCGCGCGCAGCGCCAGGCGTTCAATAATCGCAATCCTCTCTGCGGCGCGCTCGCCCGCATCCCTGATGAGACGCCGCAGCTCATCATACCTCGCGTCCTCAACGGGCGCCGCATCGGAGAGCGGCCGCTGACCGGATGCCGGCATGAGTTCCGCCGTGCGATAAGCCAGTTGCCGCAGCGTCGGGATTTCGTCGATATCCGGAAACTCGCGGATCAAATCAGATACAACCGGCGATCCCGCCCACGGGGCAAGGAGGTCCAGCTCATCACAGGCGGCCTTGCATTGCCGGGCCAGCGCCTGCGCCCACCACGATGCCTGGTCATCGGGTCCGGAACTAACCGCATCGGCCATGTCGGCTGCGGAGGATGCAAGCCGGTCAAGGCACAGCCGCGCTGACCCGAGCCTTGCCGGCTTATCATGGCAGGCGGCATCTATCTCCATTTGAAGATCCGCAAGCCGGGCCGGCGGCGTTTCCCCTGCCACTGTTTCCACGAGAACACCGAGTGTGTCCCGGAGGCCGTCAAAAAACCGCGGTCCCACTATTTTTTCATCGGGAATTTCAAGCAGGCCGGACCGCAGCGTCAGCAGATAGGCCGCGAGGTTCCCGCTGTCAACCGTTGAAATATAATGGGGCGGCAGCGGCATCAGGGATCGGGTATCGTACCAGTTGTAGAAGTGCCCCCGGTACCGGTCCAGCTTGTCCATCGTGTCAAGCGAACGCGCCGTGCGATCGATGCACTCACCCGCGGACACGTAGCCGAAATCGCAGGCGGTCACATTCGCGAGAAGCGCAAGCCCCATGTTGGTCGGTGATGTCCGATGGGCGACCGCGGCGACCGGATGCTCCTGGTAGTTATCGGGCGGCAGCCAGTTATCTTCCGGGCCGATAAATGTCTCGAAGAACGCCCAGATTTTACGGGAAAGATTCAGGAGAAAGTCTGTCTGTTCGGCTGAAAGGCGCTTTTCCCTGCGGTCGAGGGGCCGGCTGAGCCACCAGGCAATAGCCGGTGAAACAAACCAGAGCCCCAGTACCGGCAACGCAATGAAAATCGCCGACGGCCCCGTCAGCGCGAGATAGATCGCTGCGGCACCGGCTATGACCGGGGCGCTCCACATGGTCAGATAGGAGCCGGCGAGGCCCGTGCGGCTGTTGCGCTTCGAGTCAGCGGCAGTATTCCACTCGAGGAGTCGCTTACGGGTGATCAGCATCCGCCAGAAAGTGCGCAGAATCGCGCCCAGGCTGTAAAACGCCTCATAGGGCATGCATGCGATCGAAAATGCCAGCTCCGCCAATCTCCTTCCGGCTGAATTCGCTGCCGCCGAAAGGTGCTGGCTCCAATGCACATCGTCAGGCTTCTTAATAGCATCCATACAGGAAATGATCAGGGAGGGTAAAACTATGATTCCGATAACCGACCGCGGTCCAGAGCCATGCCGGCGACAGGATCGTCCAGCCCAGGCAAAACAGAAGTAAAAGCGCAGGCGGGACGAGACTCCGCCTGAGGTTGTCGAAGATTTTCCATCGCGACAATCCCGAGAGCGGATTCTTTTGCAGACGGCCGTCTGATCCGGGAATGACCGGAAGCAGCCATCGCACCAGCTGCCAGTCGCCGCGTATCCATCGGCGCCGGCGGTTAACATCCGCGCTGTAGCGGGACGGATATTCCTCGAGCAGCTGCACATCGCTCAGGAGCCCTGACCGCGCATGGCACCCTTCCAGAAGATCATGGCTGAGGACCAGGTTTTCCGGCAGGCGTCCCTTGAGCGCGCGCTCGAACGCATCGACGTCGTAGATCCCCTTGCCGATGAACGAGCCTTCCCGGAACAGGTCCTGGTAGACATCGGAGACGGTGCGCGTATACGGGTCGATGCCCGGTTCGCTCCCGCACAACTGCGCGTACCGGGAGCGGTTCGCGCCCTGCAGAATTACGGCCACGCGCGGCTGAATGATGCCGTATCCCTCGATGACGCGCCGCCTGGCGTCATCGTACCGCGCGCGGTTCAGCGGATGCGCCATGGCCCCCGCGAACTGCCGGGCCGAGTCGCGCGGCAGGCGCGTATCCGTGTCGAGGGTGATGACATACTTCACGTTCGACAGAACATCCGTGTCCCCGACGACAAGCGAGAAGCTCTCCCGTGCCCCGCCCCGAAGATAGGAATTCAAATCGGCGAGCTTCCCCCGCTTGCGCTCATAGCCCATCCAGAGCTTTTCCCGGGGATTCCAGCGGCGCGGGCGATGGAAAAGAAAAAACCTGCCGCCCTTCGGATCACGGTACTTTTCATTCAGCTCTTCGATTTTTTGCCGGGCCAGCTCCAAAAGCGGAACGTCCTCGGGCATGACTTCTTTGTCGGCATCCCGAAAATCGGTCAGCAGGGCGAAGAACAGGTTGTGATCCTGGTTCGCCAGGAACCGCACTTCCAGCGCCTCGGCCAGGTCCTCGATGTTCTTCTCGCTCACGAGCATGGTCGGGACCACGACCAGTGTCTTCGATTCCGGCGGGATCCCGTCGGAATAATCCAGACGCGGCAGCGGATGCGGCACCGCAAGAAGCGTCACCGCCCAATTCACGAGCGCGACCGACAGGTGGGTCGCGCATAAAAACGAGAGGATACCGAACAGCCCGAATGGCCATCCCTGCAGCCCGCTTTCATGCCATTCAATAGAAGAGTCCGCAGGCGAAAATCGTCGAGAGCAGCATGATCGAGCCGATGTACATGAGCAGAGGAAACCGGCAGATTGCGTTTTGCACAGCCTTGGAAGCCGATACGCGCACTCCGGCCGATCGTTCGAGCCGCTCCAATCCTTTATCGATCAGGTAGTAACCGACATGGGCGGCCCGATCACCACCGCCCTTTTCCGCCGTCCCTTCCTGCGATAAAAGGATTGCCTTTCGCGCAACCTCGTCTTCGGACAGCCCGCTGCCCCTTGCGATCTCCTCTATTACGTGCCGGTAACGGTCGCGGGTCGTAAAATCCATTCCACGATAGAACCCGCCGGGGTCCTCTCCGAGGGTCTGATCGACAACGCTCATTGTCTCGACGAACTCGTGCCAGTCCATCGCGCCCAGGAACCGGAGACTGCCGATGCTGTTGCTCATCGACACCTGGTCGGCGGCCTGCTGCTGGATCTCCGACTGCACCAGCTGCTGGATTGTCGATCCTGATTCAGAGAGCCGCTGCTCGATCCAGGTCAGCGGCAATGCAAGGTTGGAGCTCTGTCCCTGCAGCCGGCGCGCAAGTTCGGCGACAAAGGAACTTACCATGGGAGGGTCCGAACGCACCATTTCCGCGATCTACAAGAATAAGGCTCTTCGGGTCCTTTTCCGCGGTCTCGATCATCCGGTCGGCCCAATAATCGGCACGGTTCTGTTCGGCCATATCCGATGCTATCCGCGACGCGACACGCCGGAGATTCTCGATCAGCGCCAGGCGCAGCATGATCGGAATCGCCCACAATTCTCCCAGCTTCAGTATGCTGACGGACTGGTAGGCCGCGACAAAACTGCTGAGATTCTCCGGGTCCACCCGCCCGTCGCCGTGTGAAATCGTTTCCAGCGCGATGTCATACACGCGCGGCAGGCCGGCCGACGGGCCGTTCCGGAGGCGCGGCAATTCCCGGCTGTAACCCTTCGGCAGATGCCTCCGCGCAGTGCGAATCTGCTCTTCGATCAGATAAAAATTGTCAAGAAGCCATTCACCGGCCGGGGTTATCCTTCGATTAACCTTGATCGCTTCGGCAAGCATGGTGCGGACTTTCAGAAGGACGACCTCATTCTCCGCAAGCCGCGTCATCAGGAGAATGCGGCCTGAAACGCGTTTCAGGCCCACCACGTGGGATCCCGCGAGGATCCTGCCATGCTCCCGCATCTGTTCGGCGCTGAATAACACCGACCGAAGCGGCTGCTCCACGCCATCATATCGTTGCATCCGGCCGCCGCGAAGGTGTGAAATTTTATCGACCAGGGACCAGCGATGTATTATACCGCTCATTTTTTTAATCTTAGTTTTCCTTCTTTATAAAACGAACCACGAAACATATTCACCCGGAATGGCATATGCGGCAGTCATCAGACTTGTTGCATAATTCATTTTTTTATCGGGGTTAAGGGACGAAGCACCTTAAAAAGCCCCCCGCAGTGGCTTTGTTATTGCTGTATTGAATGAGAATTTTCGATAATTGCCCGAGAAAGAGAATTGATGAAAGGATTGTTGTTTGAATCTAATTATACGGGATACATATGGTTGCGCGAGCGCATGTCATACACGTGCTCACCGGCGACATCCCGCCTCCGCTACAATCGCCGGGATCCACTACCGTATATAATTTATATCAAAATTTTCAAAGCGTGTCAACAAATTTATATGCCAGAGTATTTGTGTCTCCACCCGGGCCCCGGGATTGTTTAAGATACCGTTTCCGGGAAGAATTATGGTTCTTTTGCAGGAGGGCCCGGCATCGTTGAAGATGTCAATGCCATTCTGATTGAACATATCCCCGTTGGAATTGAATTGCCAGAAGGCTTTAAGTTTAAGAGCCCTGCACATGACGGATTATCCAAAATTATAAATATTATACTTTACAAGAGCGTTAAAATTTAATGTTATTTATCATTCTCGATATTGCTCTCAGATCCAGTTAATCTGAAGAGCAGTTTCCACCACGTATAATACAGCCTCAGAGGAGATCCCATGGGCGACAAGAGTCCAAAGTCCAAAGAAAAAGCTCAAAAGCAAAAAAACACTGACAAGGCCATCGCGGTGCAAAAAGCCAAGTCTGAACAAGATGCAAAAAGGGTTAAGACTAAAAAATAAGTCGGGAATCCAAAGATAAAAGGGATCGGCAAATTCAAGGCACTCTTATCGGAGTTTTTCCCGGTACAAGTGTCTTTCTTAAGCCGACACAGATAAAACCCAGCATGTTCCATGGGCCGTTCATTCTAGCGGGGCTGAAAAAAAGGTTTTTACAGAATTATCCTTTCTGAATTTTTATTGGGAACGCTAATGCAAATTCAGTTCCATTCTCTGAATTCAAACAGATAGTTCCTTCCAGTTGTGAAGATAATAAATTAACCATTAAAAGACCGAATGATGTCATATTTTTAGTAAAGTCATAATCCAGGAGGCAGTCCTTTCCCATTGTCATGAACAATTAAATTACAAAGCTGTGTATTTTTATCAAAAAATAATTTTACCAAAATTTCGGCCTTGTCTCCTTCCTTGAAATGCATGTTTGAGACTGTTTGATACCAGTTCATTGAGAATAAGACCGCAGGGGATCGCGTCATCGATGCCAAGATGAATATCTTCCGCTTCGATTTTCACTTTTATCTCCTGCTGTTTGTACATCAAGCACAGGTTATCAATCAGTTTTGGAATAAATTCGCCAAAATTTATATCCGCAAACATCGTATATTTGTATAAATCATTGTGAATAAGAGCCATGGCCTCTATGCGGCTCACGCTATCTTTAAACAAATCAGCTGATTCAGGATCCTTGATATATTGTAATTGAATTGCCAATAAGCTATTAATAAGCTGCATGTTGTTTCTAACCCGGTGATGTATTTCCTTTATGAGAATTTCTTTTTCTTTGATTGAAGCCTTGATCTTTTCCTCTGCATTTTTTATTTCTGTCAAATCCCTGAATGATTCTACAGCCCCGATGATATTCCCCTGCATGTCATATAGAATTGAAGATGTCGCCCAGATGTGAATACTTTTTTCTTCTGTTGATCCAAGAAACCTGCCCGCAATGAGTATATCTCCGGTTCTTTCAAAAAATTCATATTCTTTTTCAATTACCGCATCAGACTTAAACATAAGATCAATCAGCAAGGGCCCTTTGTAACCATTAAACGGCACGGCATGTTCATAATCACCTTTCCCAACTATATCCTGCGATTTGATACCGGATATATTTTCCATAGCTTTATTCCATAAATAAACTTTACCATTAACATCGATGACAAATGTTGGATCAGGAAGATTGTTTATTATCGTGAATAATAAGTGTTCGGAATTTTTTACAGTTAATTCATTAAGCTTTTTATCAGTTATATTTTTAACGCAGACAAGTCTGGCAGGCTTGCCATCCCATGCTGTGGATATCGAAACTATTTTCACAAAAACCAGACGGCCCTTTTTGCTTACAATGCGAAAGATTAAATCATCCGGCAACCCTTCATTTTTAGCTTTTTTAATCTGAAACTCAGTAACCTTTTCTCTGTCATCAACATGAATAAAATCAAATATATTTTTATAGCTTACGTCACTTATTGAATACCCCAAATCGGCAAGAGGTTTTTGATTTACAAATTCTATATTGTTATCCTGGATGACTATTATAAGATCATTTGCGTTTTCTAATAATAACTTATATTGTTTATAATTGCTGTTCTTCCATTTCATATGGGACTCCTGTGAAAAATAGACTTGTTGCGAAACTAGCGTCTCGCGCTCGCAGGTGGCCCCTTCGGGGGCTTATTAAGGGGCTTCGCCCCTTAAACCCCATTGGAACATAAGTTATGCACCAAGTCTAATATATACGCGGCTTATATTTTTCTTAAGCTGTTAGAATTCATTCACATCATATCAAAGTGTATTGCACGAAATGACAGATAGATAGCTGCAATCCATACCCCTGCCCCGGGAATCGGATTTTTCCGTGAGAAGAGAGTTCAGTTCTGCCCGAAAATTATTTAAAGAGCCAGGACGGCATCTTCGAGCAGAATTCTATAAACCGAACCTACATTTTCTTTACTACATTCGCAATAGCAAGCACAACGAATCCGATTGTGACAAACCAGAAAGAATACATGCTCGCGACCGGTATTGCAATAAAGTGTGCCAGAAGGCCCACTGCTCCGATTACTACAGCCACTACCCATACTACGAAATTCGGCGCATTTGTTTGCATTGAAAACCTCCTTATTTTTGATGGTTACTTATAATGTACGTTTATATATACTTATTCAAAATTTTATCGAGAAATCAGCTTCACGATCAACGGTTTATGGTGAGGTCCACCTACCTGCGACGCCTCATTATAAACCATACAACAATTAAAATAATTCCAACAATGAGCATGATATGGGCGTAACCACCCAGTGTATAAGATGTAATCACACCGAAAACCCATAACACAAAAAGAATCAGACCGGCTGCCAATAGTAAATTAAACATTTTTCCTCCTAGTCCCGACCAGTCGGGATTGGCTAACATTATTTGAGGGATTTCCAAATCTTCGAAGCACTCTTCTGACTCGGCTTTCCCCTCTCCTCATGAACGAGTCTTCCTTTTTTATCATACACAAGAACCATGGTATCTTCCTTTTTAACTCCCAGCTTACTTCTCATCTCCCCATTCGAATCAATGAGGAGCAACGGGTCTTTACCCGGGTCGGATTTATTTTTCATTTCTTTGAGAGCCATCCCTTTAAAGGAACTTGGAGACATATCCTGAAGGAATATCAAACGACCTTTACCTTTTTTCGTCGACTTAAGATATTTAGCCCAGTCTTCCTGCTCTTTTTTATTACTTAAAATAGGAGCTGTAACGACGAAGACCGCTCCATTGCTTATTATATCTTTTTTGGTAAAGACTTTTCCTCTGGGATCTTTTAATGAAAATTCAGGAAGTTCTTTTCCCGTATATGCAGGCTCTTTTTCTGAAGTCCACTTTTTACATACCGCAAAAGAAACGACCACTGCCATGAAAATAAAAAGGACAATACTTTTAGAACATTTCATGGAATTAAACCTCCTTCAGTGTTAGTACATAACGGAATTACAATTTTTCATGTCCGGCCTCTCGACGAGCGCGGCTCAGCCATTGTTTGCGAAATGAAACCACCACGCTTTCATCTACCGCAGTGCGACCATCTCCGTGGCGACCTTTCACACCGGATAGAAAACAATACCGGATTCTCCTACCTGCGCCGTCCCATGATAAACCAGACAACAATTAAAATAATTCCAACAATAAGCATAATGTGGACGTAGCCGCCCAGAGTATAAGACGTAATCAAACCTAACACCCATAAAACAAAAAGGATCAGACCGACTGCCAATAGTAAATTAACCATTTTTTCCTCCATATTAATTCTAAAAAATAAGCAAGCATTCCACTGCCCAAAAACCTCTACGTATTCCAGGAATACGAGTGGTTCGTTTTTAAATCTTTTAAATCAGACTGCATATCTCTTCCTTTCCTTCTTTTCATTGTAAAACATCGATAGCAGGTTGATACAAATACACATTCTGCAAAATGGCAAAGGGCCGGATCAACCAAGTCGCCTTTCCGTCCCTTTGCTCATGTTTTTTTACTCCACGACTATTTCAAAAAGAACTCTCATGTTTGCCTTCGCAGCTTTTGAGTAAATCTTTTTGGGAGCCACTTCATACATCGCAGGGTTTTTCTCACCATAGCCGATCGTGGAAAGCCTGTTGGGCGTAACGATTCCATTCCCTATGAGATAATTTTTAACGGCACCTGCCCTTTTTTCGCTTAACGTCTGATTGTGCTTTTCAGTTCCGGATGCGGAGGTATACCCTGCGATTCTTATTTTCGCATTAGGGTTATTTTTCAGGATCTGTATATTCCTTTTCAGTATCGTCTGGGCTTCCGGCTTTAGGGTCGATTTGTCGAAATCAAAATGTATGTCCTCGAAAGCGAGCACGATAATCACCGGCTTGACTGCTGCGGCAACAACTTTCTCGTCAACCTTTGCTTCAGACACCAGGATGACTGCCTTTGGAGTGTCGGTATCTGCGTTTTTCTGTGTGCCTGTCGATGAACAGTTTGTAAAGGCAGCAATCAGCATAATAATAACTGCGCACTGGACGATAATAATTCTTTTTTTCATAACGGTTACTCCTTTCTGTAATTGTATATTTAAATGGTTAGTACGGATCAAAACTGCTACAACGGCCTCCACCCCTGAATGACTTTGACCAATAAAATATAAATTGTAAAAATCAGCAGAAGATGAATAGAATTTCCTGCTTATGGAGGTTAAAGAACCGGGTAATGTGCCTAGCTATTTTATTTTAAATATACACCGGAATTAGTAGATTGTCTGTCTGTTAACGAACATAAAGGAGGATATTATTCAGGGTCTTTTGACTGTTAGATGTGCGGCGGTTAAAAATTGATCAATTTAAGATTACTTTGCGGTAATTTCGGGTAGCAGGCGATCGAATTCTGTTTTGACGACCTGATAGCACTCACAGCACATGGCCTCAAGGCCCGGCCGATCCAGCACCGTGATTATGCCGCGATTGTAGCTGATCAAGCCGGCGTTTTGCAGGTTCCCTGCCGCCGCGGTGACACCTTCACGCCGAACGCCGAGCATATTGGCAATCAATTCCTGTGTCATCGTCAGGACGTTCGTCGGCAAGCGATCAAGGCTTAACAACAGCCAGCGGCAGAGCTGCTGTTCCACTGAATGATGCCGATTGCATACCGCAGTCTGCGCCATTTGAGTGAGCAGGGCTTGGGTGTAGCGCAGTAAAAGTCTCTGTATCGGTCCGGCGCGGTCGAATTCTTTTTTGAGCAACGTTCCCTTCAGCCGATAGGCGCTACCAGCACTCTGCACAACAGCCCGGTTTGGCATGGTCTGGCCGCCCATGAAAAGCGCCACTCCGACCATTCCCTCTTTGCCGACAATAGCAATCTCAGCCGATGCGCCGTCTTCCATGACATAGAGCAGTGATATTATTGCGGTTGTAGGAAAATAGACATCATTCAATACCCCCCCGGATTCGTACAGGACCATGCCGAGCGGCATGGTGGTGAATTCAAAATAAGGGGAAATGCGGTTCCATTCATTTTCGGGAAGAACCGCGAGAAGATGGTTCTGTAATGGGTCTTCGCCAGACATCGGCAACCTACATTCTATCAACCAAAATTAAATAATTTCATTTTTTCAGGCAACCATCATGACTCATCCGCATTCACAAATTATCATGACATTTAACAGTGCAGTTTTAAATATAATTTAAAAATAATATGACTAATTACACATGTAAAGAAAATATTTGCACTTTTCTAAATTTTTCACGGTTTTATGTGGATTGATCGGACACTCCCCATCTTTGCAGGGAATAAAATTCCTTGTTACGAAATCCATATGCAATATGCCTGATGACTTTTAATTTTTTTATTGATTGATAAATGTGCCTAATTATTTTGAAATCGCAATCGAACTTTTGCAGCAATCTGACAGTCAATGCATGTTGTTTCCTTGATAAATGCTCACATGTATGCCAAGACCGTCAAGAAGCTCTTCGCCACAGCCTGCATCCTACTTGACAGAAGGATATTTACATGAAATAAATGGATCAATAACATTAATAGGAATTACACCATAATGGATCCATATGAAATTCTAGGTGTATCAAAAACCGCCTCGGATGATGAAATAAAAAAAGCATACAGGAATTTAGCAAAAAAATATCATCCGGACTTAAACCCGAATAATAAAGAAGCGGAACAAAAATTTAAAAAGATCAGTGTCGCATACAGCCTGGTCGGAACAAAAGAGGCGCGGGAGAAATATGAAAAGGGCGAATTAGACCAGCAGGCCGCCGAAGCACGGTTCAGATCCGGTCCCTTTTATCATGAATATCAGGATGATGGCGGGCGATATACCAATTTCTATGAAGGCGACAATGAAGATATTTTTAATGCTTTCTTTTCGAGATTCACGGGTAAAGGCGGGCAGGTTGATATGCCGGGCCAGGACCATCTTTATAAAATGGAGATTGATTTAAAAGATGCGGTGTCAGGCGCGGAACGTGAGATCATGCTGGCCGGGGGCACACGATTAAAAGTCAAGATACCGGCAGGTATTGAGGAAGGCGCCAAATTAAAGTTTAAGGGACAGGGCGGACCCGGGATCGGGAAAGGCAAACCGGGCGATGCCTATGTTGAAATTATTTTTAAATCTTCAAATGAATTTAAAAGAACCGGAAGTGATATTGAGATTGAAATTCCGATCAGTCTTGATGAAGCCGTTAATGGATTAAAAATAAAAGTTCCCACCATAGATGGTGCCGTTTTGCTGACTATTCCGCCTGGTGCCAACACGGGAACAAAACTTCGAATAAAAGGAAAAGGCCTGCCGCATAAACACGGGAAAAGCCGGGGTGATCAAATTGTTGTTTTAAAAGTTGCGCTGCCAGAAAAAACCGATTCTGAATTCAATGAGTTTATAAAAAAATGGAGCAACGATCATCCCTATAACCCAAGAGAAAAATCTGTATAGCAGGGAAATGCCATATGAAAGAAAAAAACATATATGAAATAACTGAAATTACCGAATTATATCAACTCAATGAAATTTTTATTTATGAATGCATTGAAAGAGAATGGATAATACCCTCTAATACTGAAGAAACACGTCTCGACCAGGAGGATATAGCAAGGATACTTCTTATAAAAGATTTGAAAGAGGAATTTGGAGTTAATGATGAATCAATTCCGATAATTTTACATTTGATTGACCAGATATACTGGCTTAAATCTCGATTAGCGCACTATATGAATACAAAGTGATAGAACTCCCCGCTTGATTATATGATCAGACTGTTTCGGTTCAATTGGAACTCCTGATTGTATCAGGAGTTTTTTTTAGGCCGTTTGCTAGTATGACAGAGGGTCAATTATTTCAGGATTTCATCAATCTATCCTTAATTTTACCGGATTCAAAGATAGCAAGACAGTGGAAGCATCCACACCATTTGCAATATCTTGTTCATGCCAACCGCTTTTGTTCTTTTTAGCGATTTTTGTGTTGAAGATAGCTGATAGATATCCCATGCTTGTTCCGATAAGGCCCGTTATGTACCATCGGCATTTACTGAAGAGATCGCAGATCCTAAAATTTTCATAACAAATAGGGAGATCAAACATGAAAGTTCTCGGCATTATGGGAAGCCCGCGGGTCGGCGGCAACAGTGATATTCTTCTTGACGATGCCCTGGCCGGGGCCGTAAAGGCGGGCGCGCAGGTGGAAAAAATAATCCTGGATAAAAAGAAAATATCCGGGTGCAGGGACTGCAAGAAATGCAACAAAACCGGCCTCTGCGTTCTTAAAGACGACATGCCTGAAATTCATAAAAAGATAGTGGAAGCGGACGCCATCATCCACAGCGTGCCGGTTTATTTCTGGTCCATGACCTCGCAGATGAAAGCCTACCTGGACAGGTGGTGCGCCCTGTTTGACTCTGAATGGAAATGGCAGAAACAGTATTATCCCAAGATGAAAGACAAGCCCATCGGCCTTATTACCGTGTGCGGGGATTCAAACGTTCACACTGCCGACCCGATAGTGCACAGTTTCAAAAACACTGCGGAGTTCACGGGCATGAAATGGCTCGGCACGGTCATGGCCTCCGCCAATGATAAGGGGGACATCATCAAGGACGAAAAGGCCAGGAAAAAGGCGGTGGAGCTGGGGGAGAAGGCTGCAGGTGCATGATATAACCTCAAAGATATTAATTCCACCTGCTATCATGGCAGAGAACCGTTGTTTCAAAGCTCCGCACGAAACCGCGCCGGATGTTTTCATCTTCAATAAAAGCCGCATAGTCAATATTGGAGGATTGTCGGATATAAAAAAACCCCTGCGTTAACGCGGGGGTTTTTTCAATTAAAATCAGGTCAGGAAATCAATTGCACTTTGCGTTGCATTTGTCTTTAGCCGGCTGGCATGCGGATTTAGCTGCCGGCGCGTTTGCGGCTATCCCCAGGTCCTTGCTCTCCTTGCCTTTCTTAGCTGCATCCTTGTCTTTCTTGCAGCCGTCCTGCGCCTTTTTCTTTTCTTTCTCATCTTTTATCTGATTTGCCTTTTTCATGCACGCCTGGAATGCCGGAGTCAACCCCTTGTCAACGCACTGATCGTATGCTTCGTCACAGGCCTTCTGACACGCTTGTTTTTTCAGGTCAAGGAGCCCAAAACCGGAATTGTAAACAAACACTGTCAATGAAACAATAGCTGAAATAATGACGAGTAACTTTTTCATACATATTCTCCCTTTTGATTTTTTGTGATTATTGATAATTACACATGACAGGAAAATTGTCAAGGAGAATGTGCCTTTTGAATTTATGTCCCTGAAGTATTGACTTCTACCCCGAAACGCGGTCATAATCTTATGCCCATCTCCCGGGTTTGTCAACACGTTTGTCAGCGGCATGTTCCCTGCGGGCGCTCTCTTCGAGACTGCGGTCGTATCCGGGATGGTCAAGTCCCGCTTTGCCGCCGGCGTCAAACCTGAGCTCTACTTCTGGCGGTCCCAGGCCGGCGTCGAGTATAAATGTTCCTCCCATAATTGATTTTGAGACAAAGTTGCATCATATTTAATTCTTGACTAAAACATAAATCACTATACTATCATTCATATTTCCCGTAAAAACATTTAACACACACTCCTTCTGAAGTACGTTCAGAAAGCACAATTGATGGATTCAATATATCTAGATTCTGGTCAGAGCACATTTAATGACAGGAGTGTATGATATGAAATATACAAGAAAAGAATTCCTTGCAGGCGGATCCATGCTTTGCCTGGCAACAATGCTGGGATGCAAAAAAAACGCGAATATTCCCTGGGAAATAAAGACGAAGGAATTTGAGATTTTTCCCGCCTTATACACAAAAAATCCCATATATTTTTCAAACCAGAAACCCATCGTCAGCATCGTGAAAGTAAAGGAGAAAGGGAGCGAGGCAAAGGCAATTGAATATGCCGTCACCAGGGCCCTGGACCTCATCGGCGGCGCGGGAGAGATTACAAAGGGAAAAAAACGCATCCTGCTGAAACCGAACCTGGTGAGCTCCAGTTCATCCGATACGACAAAGCCGGCTGTCATTGACGCCCTTGCCGCATTGATGAAAAAGGCAGGGAAGGATGTTTCTATCGGAGAAGCCAGTGCCGGAGCCTGGCATAATATACGATTTACCATAAAGGGTCTCGTCTGCACGACGAAAGACCATAAGGGCCTGGAGATCATCCAGAATGATGTTTTTGAAAAGCTCAGCTATCGTGATCTTTCTAAAAGACACGGCATCCCCCTGGTGAACCTTCACCTGGGGAAAATGGCGAAGATGGCAATCCCGGACAACTTTGTATTCAAGGAGCTCTATATACATGAAGCCCTGTACAATACCGACATGGTCTGCTCAGTGCCCATGATGAAGACCCATGTCCTGGCCGGCGCGACCCTGGCGCTGAAAAACGTCGGCATCGGCGGGTTTCCCGGGATGGTGTATGGAGCAGTCAGGTCAATGGTGCACCGGAAGGCAATGGAATTCGAGCCCACCGGGACCGCCACCACCATCGTCGACATGGTCAAGGCCAATAAAATAGGATTATCGGTCATCGACGCGACGACCGCCATGGAGGGAGACGGGCCCACCAAGTCGGCGGGCGGCAAACTGCTGAAAATGAACCTCATCATCGCCGGTACCAATCCCCTGGCCACGGACATGGTTGCCGCTGACCTGATGGGATTGGGACCGGATGAAATTGATACATTCAAGTGGGCCTATAAAGCCGGCATGACGCCGAACAACCTGAGTGACATCCAGATCGTGGGAGAAAAACCGGCTAAGGTAAGAAGGCAGTTTAAGAAGCCCGAAATTGTGCCCTACACCCAGATTAGCGACTGGTACGCCCCGCCCTGTTAACAAGGGATATCCTGGAATTACCTTCGCTGAAACCGGCCGCATACATTGAAACAGCATGGTGAACTGTGACATGTCCATGATACCGTGTATAAAAAACATCCTGCCGTATTTCCTTTTAGTGGTCGTTCATCTGATTGCATGCTCCTGTACCGGGCCTGACAGCGAGGCATCCCTGAAGAAAAGCGCCATATCCTCGTTCTACTCGATCATCACGACCCGCGGCCCGATGGGCATTCCGGATGCCGGGGACAGGAACAGGCTGTCGCCGTATATTTCCGCCGATCTTCGTTCCCTGCTGGCAAAGGGCATGGAAGCGGAAAAAAAATACGCCGCCGCGTCAAAAGAGCCGGTACCGCCCATGATTGAAGGCTCGCTGTTCGTTTCACTGTTCGAGGGCGCCGTTTCATTCGGCGCGATTACGCCTGAAGGCGGGAACGGCAATTCCTTCCTGGTTGAACTGACGTACCGGGACAGGCAGCCGGGCCAGCATGACGTCCGGTGGAAAGACCGCGTTGTTCTTATAAAGGAAAACAGGCGCTGGGTCATCGATGATATCGAACTGCTCGGCACATGGGATTTCGGCAGAAAAGGCAGCGTGAAACATATCCTGCATGAGGTCATCAAGGACGCCGGCATGCGGTAAGGATTTAGTTTCATCGGGCATGCATACATTGAGCGTAGGCGGCATCCCGTTGTATTTCCCCGATACGTTGACAACGAATGCGCGCAATGAATGTTATACGCACGCCGGCAAAGCCGTGAGTGTTACCGGTGCCTGGCCTATGGTTGAGGAGTAAGGCGTAATACGTCCCTGTACTGGCCGTTGATCGCGTCCTGCTTGAACGGAAAGGGCAGATAGATCCCGTCGCGCCAGGCCTTGATCCCGTCCTCGTAGTGCGGGCTCGAAGGATTGTCCGACTGGCCGGAGCTGTTCACCGCCGACATGGGTTCCTCCCGGCTGAAATCGACAACCAGGCGCATGGAGGGGATCAGCCACGTTTTAAAATCCAGCCCCATCATGTACATGGAAACATTGAGGGTGAAGATGTCCCCCTGCCCCGGATACGGGCCGCGGTTGAAGTAGGGCCACAGGCTTTTCATCGCCGTGCGCGTGAACGATTCAAGGTGCGGGGCCATCTTGGTGGTATCGGTTTCCCACGTGTAGGTATGCAGGGTCCCCCATTTCCATTTCGCGGTATCGCTGCCCAGGGTTTTCTCCAGGTACGCGGCGGCGTCAGCCAGGGAGCGCGCGATGACCTGCGCCTTGGTTTCCTTTTCCGGCGTGGTCACATCGTCCCACAGGGGGCTCTCGTCGCCGCGGACGAGAAGATGGTCGCAGGTGGCGTTGTAGCTTTCATTGTCGACTATCAGGAACGATTTCCATGCCTTTGAGCCAACCGGACCCAGCTCGTCAAGAAAGATATTTCTCGTGGCGGAGTCCAGCAACGCTCCTGTAAGCGCGCCTCCTTTCGCATCGCTCTTCATATCGCCGTCAAAATCTTTCAGTATGGCCAGCGCCTGGCGCGCCCATGCTTTCCTTTTCTCGTCCTTCCAGCCGCCGATTTCGTTCGTTACGGCTTCGGCGAGCTGTCCGCTCAATAACACCTTCCTGAGCTTCGGCACGAAGAGCGAAATGGTGTCAAGCTGCATAGCCATAGCGGTCTGCGCGGTATGCTTATCCGTCGCCGCTGCCATCTGGGCGATGCGCTCGGCCCGCTCCGGCCAGTACCATGATGACGAAAGGACATGGGGAAAATCCTTCGGCACCGTGCGGTGATTGGCCGTGCCGATGAACCCGGCGGAGGGGTTCTTGCTGTTCGGCAGCGCCTTTTCCGGTACAATCCCCTTCCAGTCGTATTCGCCGTTCCAGCCGGGCGAGGCCATGAGCCCGCGGCCCCTGGCGCGGACCGGGTAATAGCCGATCACCTGCCAGGCGATATCATTCCTGTCCGCGAAAACCATGTTCAGCGGTATCGACCGTATCCGCTTTATTATCGGTATTGCTTCGTTCACCGACCTGGCGAAGCCAAGCTGGAAGAACGCGTTCATGCTGTCGTCCTTATCTGCCGGAACTGTCCTGCTCAGGGCCACGCCGTAAGGCAGGTCAAGGGAATTCGGCTGAAGATAGAGGACCGGCTCCTTGTGCAGCGCCCTGTTCAAAAGCGGCCCGTGCACGGTATCATGGAACGTCAGGGTCACGGGCTTCCTGCCCTTGATCCTGAAAACCTCCCGATGTTCTGTGGTGGGGAGCCATTTCCCCTTGTACAGATAGTGCAGTCTGCCGTTCTCTTCCCTGAGTTGCTCCAGGAACAGGTCCTGGTTGTCGGCCATGACCATGGTCATGCCCCAGGCTATGTGGCCATTGTACCCGGCAACGACAACCGGTGCGCCGGCAATGCTCATGCCGGCAGCGTCATAATCGCCGCACCGGACATGGATCATGTTCCACAGGGAGGGCACGCCCAGGGGAAGATGCATATCGTTGCAGAAAATGCTCGCGCCGTTTTTTGTCCTCTGCTTCGCGATGGCCCAGTTATTGGAAGCGGCGATGCCGCCCAGGCCCAGGGAGCTCAAAAGCGGCTGGAGCCCGGCAAGCTCCTTCACGCTTTCGGCCGCCTTTTTCAGGTCAATCTCCCTGAGCTTGGCGGCCTCATCCAGCGCGATCGGTTCATCGGGATATATCGGCAGCATCCAGGCCGTTTTTTCCGCGCCCACGGCCTGGACTATGTTCAAAGAAGCGATTTCCTCGGCGATATTGGAGGAGAGGCCCAGGTTGACCAGGGCGAATACTTTTACGGAATCGATGGGCTGCCACGCCTCCGGTTTGAAGCCCGACAGCGCGATCTCCGGCGGCAGCCTGTCCTTGTGGGAATCGAGATAGGCGTTCACACCTCTGCTGTAGAACTCCAGGAGCCTGCGGTTCTCGGCGCTGACATTATTGAAGAGGGTTTCCGCCGCGCCCTTGAGGTTCATGGCGCGCATGTAAATATCGAGATTAATCATGACCGGTCCGGCCATCTCGGAAAGGCGCCCCTCCGAAAGCATTTTCATGCTGATCATCTGGGTAAGCCGGTCCGTGGCATGGACGTAGCCCACGGCCATGGCCATGTCATCCATGTTCTTCGCTTCCACGAAGGGTATGCCGTACGCGTCACGGCGCACCAGCACCGTTTCCCTGAGCCCGGGAATGGCGATGGTCCCGCTGGGAGAATCAAGCCTGGCCTTGAAATGCCTGTCCACCATGGAAACGCAGCCTCCCAGGTGCAGGCATAGGGCGATTATCCCGCACAACCTGAAAAAATTCTTCCCGCGGTGATGCTTCCCTGATCCAATCATGTTTTTCATCATTGCTCCCTTCCGCATGTTTTTTTCCGTTCGAGTTTCGCTTGCAGCCTTGGTGGAATACGGTCCGGCATGATACTATTCCTTTCTCAGGCTAACTGTCAACTTTTTTACGTACGGTAAGGAACGGCAGAGGGACCCTGTCCCGAGGGGTAAAAAAATAGTAGACGGTGCGCCCGTTCCGTCTATGTAATCGACGATACGCACGGTGCCGGTAATATTAGCATGATATACGTCCGACATGTACATATCATAGTTTCTTCATTCATCATTGTTCTTTTACCCGGATGCCTGGATACCGACGCCGGCATGAAAAAGATGATGGTAACCCTTGCCATCCCTGCCCTGACTGACCCCTGGGCGGGCCCTCCCGCCGGAAATCCCGACGGGTCCTGCGCTATTCCTGCTGAAGCGCAGGCTGAAGACGTGACAAATCCTGACGAGATAGTGGGTAGCGGCACGCCGTCAAGCTGCACTGCCGACGCGTTTATCAGCGCGGTGTCGCGGGGCGGGAAGATCGTCTTCAACTGCGGCCCGGATCCGGTGACCATCATGCTCACCCGGCCGGCGAAGGTGTTCAATAACCAGAGACCTGACATAGTCATTGACGGCGGCGGCATCGTGGCCCTCAGCGGCAGCCGCATTACGCGCATTCTATATATGAACACTTGCGATCCCAACCAGGTCTGGACCACGAGCCACTGCCAGGACCAGGACCATCCGCGCCTGACGGTCCAGAACCTGACCTTCGTCGACGGCAATGCGCAGATGGAATTCCAGTATGACGGCGGCGGCGCCATATGGGTACGCGGAGGCCGCTTCAAAATGGTCAATTGCCGGTTTTTCGGCAACACCTGCAGCCTCCTCGGGCCCGATGTCGGCGGCGCGGCGGTCCGCGTCTTCAGCCAGTATTCCGGCCTGCCTGTCTATGTCACGAACTGCACCTTCGGAGGCGCGGACGGCTTCGACAACTGGGGAGCAAACGGCGGTGGGATCAGCAGCATCGGCGTGTCGTGGACGATCATCAACAGCCTGTTTTCATACAACCGCGCGACCGGTTACGGCGGCAATCCGGCGGAGCCCCTGACGCCGGGCGGCGGGAGCGGCGGCGCGATCTACAACGACGGCAATACCATGACCCTGTCCGTGTGCGGAACCCTCATTGAACACAACAGGGTGAACGCCTACGGATCGGCCATATTTTTCATAACGAATGACATGAGCGGATTCCTGCGCCTTGAGGATTGTGTGATACGAAACAATATCGGCGGTTCGTGGTACACCCTTCCCGGCATATCCATGCATCCCGCGACGAACAGGGAAATCATCAACGTGGTGTGGGAATAGGCAGCTCACCGACCCGCGGATGGAGCAGAAGTTCCTAACCATCCCATACTGTCTGGAATCGCCGTAAGTTTTTTTATTTGAAAACAAGAACTTCGAATATTCCGCCCGCAGGGCCGATTATCATTCATGAACACGTGAACTTATCCGACCCGCGGCATGGATGCCGCGGGAGGCGATCGTCCGCAGGAGGTCGCATACGATCGCCGAACAGATAAAGTTTATTCTTATCTTAAGCCTGGCCCGCCGCAGGCGCGGGGTGAAGAGGAGCGCGAGGAGGAGAGGGAGGTCACCTTCTCCTCCTCGCAAAAAGCCCACCCATTTCATGGGTAAAAAACTTATGCCGCAGGCGCGGCTCCATAGCGCAGCATGGTGCTGCAGTATACCCCTAGGGCAGGTTCTCCAGCACGAAGTTGCGCTGCTGCAGGGCGGCCCGGTGGAAATGGACCCAGAGAGAATTCCAGAAGCTGTCCTGGGCCCGGAAGGCGGACACCCGGGCCCATTCTTTCCGAGAGTATTTATCCCATTCCACGTTGCCCTGGAGTGCCTCCTTTCTCCAGGCCGTCTTGTCATACCGGTAGGGCCTTTTAGCACCGGTGAACAAATCTCCAAATACTTTTATCCAATTTTCGCACCGTTCGGCCAGGTCCTTTACCGAATACCGGTAATAGAGGGGCAGGATAATGCGCGTTATCAGGCCTGGCTCCTTCCAAGTGGTGCCGAAGAGGCGCCGGATCTTCGGCTCGATAACTTTCCACGGGATTCTTTTCCGGGATACCTTCAGGCCGCACAGCCAGGTGTAGATATGTTTTGCGCAATTGACGTAGCAATCGACATTGTCCTTCCTGACGGTCAGATTGATGTGTCTTCGTTGGCATCCCCATATTTTATATGCGATGTCAGGAAGGAACAGGACCTCCATGTGCCCTACAGTGGGCAGTATTCTATACACGATATTCTCGATTATCGAGGAAACGGGTTTGCCGTTCCGGTCAAACATCCTGATCGACGTGGCGCTATTTTCGTCCCCCTTCATTCTTCCGGAGAAAAACTCGTGCGCCCAGGTGTCGGCAAAGGTATGGAGAGCGGCGCCGATGCGGCAGAGACGGCGCTCATGGTTTTTCCTGGGCTCCTCCAGGGCCCGGTCCAGCAGCATCTGAGCGAAAGGGGAGTTGTTTTTCGTGATAAAGGTATACCTGGCAGCATGTTTCGGATTAAAAATCTCCGGAGGAAGGTAATGGAAGGGTATGAACACCTTCTTCTCCCCCGACCAGCCGAGGGTCTCCACCGTGGCCAGGCCGTCATAGCAGGTGCGCACCGGGTCGAAGCGGATGTCGCCGCCGTTGACCGTGATGGGGATCAGGTCGCCCTCCGTGGCGTCATCGACGTACTGCGACGCGTAGGCCAGGACCAGGGCATCGTCGGGGCTGAAGCCCGCGGCCCGGGCCAGCACGGCCACGCAATAAAAATGAAAATCAGTTTGCATGGGGATGATCCTCCTTGTACTCCTGCAGGATAATGGCCCGTGGGGGACCATCAGTCATTACCAGTCGCAGTCAGGCCCGGCACACGGGTCGTCGCCTTCCGGCGTGTACGCTTTTCATGATGCAACGGTATGGCATTATGTTTGCTTTTTGTCAACGAGAATCGCCATTGATTAGAGATGAAGGTTTCAAAGAATATAAATTCATCTTGAATTTATTATACCATCGGTATTAATTGCCTAAAAGTTTTTGACTTATCTGATTTTTAACCAAGACCTTGCTGATTATCATGGAAAGCAGTAACAAAAACATTCAATATTTCTTTATTTTATCGCTGGCTCTTCTAACGTTATTTTTTCTGGAGTCGGCGCGCATTTTATTTTCATCAATATATTATTTATCATTGGCTAGTCTGGGATACTACATCTATTATGCGTTGTTCATACTTTTTTTTCTTGCCCCCCTGCTTCTGCTGTTATTACATAATCTGAATATTAATAAAATCACCGCCATATCCGGTCTATCTTTAATTTTCTTCCGCCTGCTGGGTTCATTTCAATTCAGCATTTATTCAACCATCATTTTTCATGCTTTGGTAATTCTATGTTTTGGAATTTTTCTGCCACCGTTTTTAACAATTGTTTCATCCATAAGTGCATATAAAAAGAATGTATCTCTATTTAAGTTAGGTGTGATATCACCGTTAATCGCATTTTTTGCAGATAATGTATTAAAATTTATGGGGGATACCCTGGATATTTCAACCAGTGGCATATCAATTGATAATTCTATCGGTTATATCCACCCTTTTTTTATTTTGATTCCAGGATGTATAATTGCGATTTTTCTTATTCTGTTAAACTATCAAAGTATCAGCAAACAACTTGTTACCATGCGCAGTGTGCAGAGAAGCGGGGTTCATATTTCAGCAATTCTCCCGGGCATCGGCTTTGGCCTCACCTTGGCAATAGTATTGAATCTGATCGGTTATCCCGATATCGTGTCTCGATGGACCAATGGATCTTATCATGCCTTGCTGCTAACAACATTGCTTTTTTTATTTTTATTGTTATCCCTTAATCAATTCGGTCAATTTAAGGAAATCATCCTCCATCCGGTTGTCCATACCATCATTAACCTGCTGCAGCTATTAATACTATTTGACATATTATATCTCAGAACAAATGTTATCCATTATTTACAGGGGATCGCCCTTTATGCTTGCCTGATTAATATATATATATTCTATCAGGCAATCGGAATAAAAAACTATTCAATTCAATATTATATACGAATGATAACGACCGGCATAATTGTCTTCCTGGTGATGTCGTTTATAATAGGATTTACCTTTACATGGTCATACATAGGACCTGCAGGGTCAATTCTTCAGGGGAATATGAATTTGATAATTATTTTTTCAAGTATCATTTATAGTTGTATAGCTATATTCTACAATAGCAAAACATTTAGGACAGTGGATTCAACTGATTCATGAAAACATACATTGAGTATATAGTTTCATTCTGCGCATTAATGTGCTTACTTTTCAGCAGTGCGGTAGCCTTTCAAAAAGTTAGCAGGACGGCAAGTATTGGGCCGGACAGGCTGAAAATAGTAACGTATAACGTTCACCAGGGTTTTACCAATGAAGGCAGGATAGATCCGGATTTATTTGCAAGAGTGATCAGCAATGAGAATCCCGATATCATCACCTTGGTGGAGTCAGAAACAAGCAGATTTTTCTTGGGGAATTATAATTTCGCCTATTGGCTATCAAAAAAATTCAATATGTATTATTATTGCGTCCCTGTCTCAAAAAAACACTCCTATGGGGTCGCCATCCTTTCAAAAATACCGCTTTTTGACTCCAGGGTAACTCATCTTGAAAGCAGCGAGGACCACTGGATACTCCTGGAATCCATGATTAATTATCAGGATAGAAGAATAAAATTAATGTCAGTCCATGTTGGCATTTCAGTTGAAGACCGGTTTAATCAATTATCCTGGATTCTCAATGAAAAAGTTATAAAAGAGAATAATCCTGTTATTCTTATGGGTGATTTTAATACCGAGGATGACGAGGATTTCTCAAATCAAAAACGGCCCCGGGATAAACATGACGGATGGCATGCCAACAATATTAAAATGTATAACAGTATCGTTGAAGAAAGTATGCAAAAAGGTATTTATAAGAAAGCAGCCATAATGAATTTCAAAGGCATGGCAAATTACAATACATGCTTAATTGACACCTGGAAAGCAATGAACCCGGATTCTGCAGATGCGTATACCTGGCGTGATACGGCTATTGACTGGGGAGTCCCGAAAGAAAGATGCGAACCTCCCAAGAGAATTGATTATATATTCGTATCTGACGACTTCAAGGTTCTTGAATCATCAATAGTGAAAACCGGTGAGGCATTTAAGGCTTCCGATCATCTACCGGTTGTTTCTATTGTATCTCTGAGAAAATAACAACATCACTGATATTCCGGCCCTCCTATTTAAACGTCCCCGGTTGATCAGAGGTCAAACGGCAATCATCCCAGAAGCGTTTAAGGGTTATTTTGTAAATTTCAAGCATGACGCGCCCGTTGATTAAATAATGCTTGAAATCCAGATTGCCATTTTCAGAATGATTTTTTTATTACATTCACAACTAATCATTTCAATGAAAATAGACATCTACCTGCTGGACAGGCATTTCAAGTACACCAAGTTCGTCAGCACACCAATGCTTGCGGTCCTCAAAGCCTGGACCGTGTCCCTGGGGCACGAGGCGCGGGTGACGGCCTGCGGCGATGACGGGGTTGACCTGGACACCGACGCCGACGTGGTCGCCTTCAGCGTGTACACCTTCATGGCCCCCGCGGTCTACCGCATCAGCGACATACTCCGTAAAAAAGGTAAGGTGGTCATCCTGGGGGGGCCGCACTTCCACGGCAGTGCCACACTCGAAGAGGGAAAATCCCACGGCGATGTCGTCGCCCAGAGCATCCACCGGGGACAATGGGAGAAGATACTGCGTGATATCGAGCACGAAAAAATACGGCCCTTTCAAAACCTGCCTCTCGTGGTGCGGGACCGGGAGCATCTTTTTCGCTTCCCCGACAACCTGCACGAGGTGTCGGGCGATGTCAACCGGGGCCGCTTTTCCCTTGTCATGACCTCCCTGGGGTGCCCCTACGGGTGCGAATTCTGCAACCCCTTCATGAAGGGAAAATACTTCCTGCGCGACATGGACGAAATCTACCGCGAGCTGGCCTCCGTAGACAGCCCCTACGCGGTTATATGCGACGCCACCTTCGGGATGAACAGGAAGTATACCATAGAGCTAATGAAAAAAATAGCCCCCCTGGGCAAGCTCATGTTCGCCCAGACGACCCTTCACTTCCTCGACGACGCCGAACTCCTGGATGCCTTCATGCAGGGCGGCGTGCGATGGGTGTCCGTGGGTATCGAGTCCCTCTCCCTTCCCCAGCGGAAGCACGGCAGGAACCGCTTCACCCGTGACATCGACCGTCTTAAAAGGATTCTTGCTGCCGCGGCTGAGCAGGGCATGCTCATCCAGGGAAACTTCATGTGCGGCCTGGACGGTGAGACCGCCGAGTGCTTCGACCTGATCAATGATTTTTACCGGCAATCGGACCTCAATTCCATAATCGTCGATGTGATCGCGCCCTATCCCACCACGGAGCTTTACCGTAAATGGAACAGCCAGGGGAGGATATTCGACTTTAACTGGGAGCATTATGATTACCATCATGTCGTCTACCAGCCCTCGCACATGACGGTAGAGCAGCTGATCGACGGGATCGTGGCCCTGAACCAGGATGTGAACAGCGTGCCGATGATGGTGAAAAAGAATTTTCATGTCCTCGGCAAGGTGGGTCCGAAGGTCGGATGGCCCACCTCGATGTGGAACATCTTCAATCACCTGGGTGCGAAAAAAAGAAGAAAGTGTTATTGGATTCACAAAAAAATATCAATGACCATGTGAATTAAACGAAAAACAATGAAAATACTCATCGTAAATCCAACATCTCTGGATGAAAATGGGATGCCGTTCAAATACAGGAAAGCCTATTGCCCGCCCTTGATTTTAGCGACCCTCAGCAGCTTAACCCCGCGGCATCATTCCGTGGAATGCATCAATGACATCGTAGAAGAAATTGATTTCACGAAACCGTATGATCTGGTGGCGCTTACGACAAACACGCAGCAGTCGGAACGGGCATATCAAATTGCCGATATGTTCAGGAAGAGGGGCGTCAAGGTGGTTATCGGCGGGATCCACGCCACAGCATTACCCCATGAAGCAAAGCAGCATGCGGACTCTGTTGTTATCGGCGAGGCTGACAACCTGTGGGAATCGGTACTTGATGATAGCGAAAAGAAATCATTGAAAGACTATTACCGGGATTCATCCTTTCCCGATTTAAAAAAGCTTGTCATACCCCGATGGGAAACTATCAACATGAAGCATTATCCCCGAAGGCCCGGAAAGAAATATCCGGTCCTTTCTCTTAATGCTTCCCGGGGCTGTCCTATGGGATGCTCGTTTTGTTCTGTTACAAAATACTTCGGCAATTCCTACAGATCCAAGCCTGTGGGAAATGTACTGGCCGAGCTTGATGCCATAGAAGCGAATGATTATTTTTTTATAGATGACAATATCATCTTTAACGCGGATTACAGCCGTGAGCTCTTTGCCGCCCTTTCAAAAAGGAACATCCACTGGATGGGGCAGTTTTCCACCAGGGTATTGAAAAACCCTGACCTTATTGAACGCGCCGCTCAGTCCGGATGCTATGATGCCTTCATAGGGATGGAGTCAATAAGCAGGGACAGCCTGGCAGGGGTGAAAAAATCCTTCAATAAAATCGAGGAGTATGAGGAACTGTTCAAAAGATTGATGTATAACGGGATTATGCCCACGATCAGCATAATCCTTGGCTTTGATGAGGATGATGCAGACCACTTTCATTTGACCCTGGAATTTCTAAGAAAAAACAGGATTTTCTATGCCATCTTCTTTATTTTAACGCCTGTGCCGGGGACCGATCTTTATGAAACAATGCTTCAAGAAGGAAGGATAGTGCATAGAAACTGGTCGCTTTATAATGGAACGAACGTTGTATATAAACCAAAAAAGTTTACGGAAGCGGAATTACTGAATGAGTACTGGAAGGTATTCCAGGAATTCTATTCCATGAAAAATATTTGCATTCATCTGGGCAACAGTTTGAATGTCAGGAACAAGAGGGCAGGCGCCTTCGCCGACAACATGCTGTTCCAGTTTTACTACAGGAGCAGGGTGCATGCCCGGATCCATCCCTACTCGAGTTTCGGTAAAAGAATTAACTGATCAACATTCCCGGTTAATCATATTCAATCCCGATGATCGTGATGTCGTCGCTGACCTCCGCATCGCGTGTTTGTTCGCTTATACAGCTGATGATGGCCCTGATCATTTCTCCCATCTTTTTCCCGATTTTGAGAGTGAATATCATATGCTTTTCTCAATTATATAAAGGTTTTCAATGATGAAGATACTCATCGTAAATCCAACATCTTTAGATGAATTCGATCGTCCAAAAAAATATAAAAAGGCATATATTCCGCCATTAATTTTTGGCATTTTAAGCAGTTTAACGCCAAAACATCACCACGTGCACTGCGTAAATGATATTGCGGAACATATCGATTTTTCCGGGTCCTATGACCTTGTCGCGATTTCCACCATGACCTGCCAGGCTGAGCGGGCCTATCAGATAGCGGATGCTTTTAGAAAAAAGAATATCAAGGTGATAATCGGCGGCATTCATGCCTCCATAGTTCCCGAGGAGGCAAAAGAACACGCCGACGCAGTGGCCATCGGTGAAGCCGATAACATCTGGGAGCAGATACTGGATGATTGCGAACAAAATAAGTTAAAAGAATTTTACCAGGAGGATGCTTTCCCGGATTTGAAGAAATTAATTATTCCCCGGTGGGATAATGTGCAATTGTCATCTTATCCGAAACGACCGGGCAAAAAATATCCCATCATTTGCATGTATACATCCCGTGGCTGTCCCATGGGGTGTTCCTTTTGCTCGGTGACAAAATACTTTGGATCCACTTTTCGGACAAGGCCTGTTGAACATGTCTTACAGGAAATTGATGCGATTGACGCCAATGATTATCTTTTTGTCGATGACAATATCATCTTCAATGCTGATTACAGCCGCGAGCTCTTTGCCGCCCTTTCAAAAAGGAACATTCACTGGATGGGACAATTTTCCACCAGGGTATTGAAAAACCCTGAACTTATTGAAAGCGCCGCGCGGTCCGGTTGCTATGATGCTTTCATAGGCATGGAATCGATAAACAAAGACAGCCTGGCGGGTGTAAAAAAATCGTTCAACAAGACCGAGGAGTACGAGGAGCTGTTCAAGCGGTTGAAGTACAGCGGGATCATGCCCACGGTCAGCATCATCCTCGGCTTTGACGAGGATGATGCGGATCAGTTCCGCTTATTGCTGGAATTTTTGAGAAAAAACAGGATCTTCTATGCCATCTTTTTTATTCTCACCCCTCCGCCAGGGACCGTCCTTTATGAGAATATGTCTCAGGAAGGGAGGATATTACATAGAAACTGGTCACTTTACAATGGAACGAATGTTGTCTTTAGACCAAAAAAGTTTACTGAAGCGGGTTTACTGGATGAGTACTGGAAGGTATTCCAGGAATTCTATTCCATGAAAAACATCTATCGTCATCTGGTTGACAGTCTCAATGTCAGGAACAAGAGGGCCAGCGCTTTCGCCGACAACCTGGTATTTCAATTCTATTTCAGGTACATGGTCAACAGGCGGGTCCATCCCTATTCCTGTTTTGGGAAAAGGATCCATGAACTGACGGCATGAATTAATCATGCTCAATCCCGATGATCGTAATGTCATCGCTGATCTGTGAATTGCGCGTATGTTCGTTGATACACGTGATGATGTCCCTGATCATTTCTCCCGTTGATTCCCCTCTGTCGGCCTCGATAATCTCCCGTATTTTTTCCTCCCCCAGCGGTTGCTCGCTGCTGTCAAATTCCTCGAACATGCCGTCCGTGAAGATCAGCAGCTTATCGCGCGGGCCGAAGTTCATGGTCCTGCTTTCAATGTTGAGCGTATGATGCAGCGCCACGGCCCTGCCCGTGTTGGGGAGATCAATGACGGTTCCCCCCTGTATCAGGTACTGGTTGGGGTGCCCCGCGGCGCTGTAGGTGAGCTGCTTTTTCTTTACGTCAATATCGATTATAATGCCGGTGATGAATATGTGCAGGGATCTGTATGTATTATAGAAGATGGCGTTGAGGCGCGACAGGATATCGGAAGGCGTGCCTCCGGCGTTCTTCAACTTTTCATATTCGCTCTTGATGAGCATGGTCACCAGGGAGGCCACCACGCCGTGACCCGTGGCGTCGGCGAGGAACACCCTGACCGTGCCGTCATCCATCATGAAATAATCGAATATGTCGCCGCCCACCTCGATAAGGGGCAGGTATTCCGCGTGGAACCGCAGGCCGCCCAGGGACAGCGTTCTCTCCGGCAGGATATTCTCCTGGATGCGCCGTGCCAGGGAGAGGTCCTTTTTCATTATGTCGTAGGTTTCGTTGAGCTTCTCGTAGGCATCGCCCAGCTCCCGGCTCTTCTCCTCGAGCTCCTCGGTGCGCACCCGGAGCTCCCGCGTCCGGTCCGTAACCAGGGACTCCAGGTTGTTGTACAGGTAGGCGTTCTCGATGGCGATGGCCGCCTGGCTCATGAACACGCTCATAAGCTCCGCGTCCTCGTGTGTGAAAACACCCGGCGGAGAGGGGGTTGTCCAGGTAGCAGACCCCGATCACCTTGACGTGGTACCTGAGGGGCACGCAGAGGATCGACTTGAGGCCCATCTGCGCGGACGCTCTCGAACTGTAGGAGCCGCTCGTCCTTTTCCGCGTTGGTTGTGATGATCACCATGTCCTTCTCGAAGGCCTGGTTCACGATGCCGGTGGAATATTCGGCCTTCGTGAGCCTCTCGACACCCTGGTACGCCTTTACCGCCAGGGCCTGGCTCTTTTCGTCGTAGATGAAGAGGATGCCGCGCTGGGCCCCGGTCACCTCTATGGCCTTGCCCATGACGATCTCCAGGAGCGTGTCCAGGTTCAGGATGGAGCTGATGTCCTGGCTTACCTTGATGACCGAGGAAAGCCGCTGCCGGTCCATGAGCCGTCTGTGTTATCGCGGAGTCCTCCTCCTTCATGCCGAGGAGGTCCGCGGTCTTCTGCATGAAGACACGAGCGCCGATTTCCGTGAAGATGCGCCGGGCAGACTCCCATTTTCTCCGGGCCAGGTCCACCTTCCCGGCTGCATCCAGGAAGATGCCGTAATCGAAGATGCTTCGTGCTAATTCATATCGCCGCCCCAGCCTGTCGTTGTGGTCTATGCTCGCCTGGAAAAACGATTCGGCCTTCCGGTTGCGTTTAACCAGGGCATAGTAAAGAGCCTGCGCCCGCAGGGCGATGCCGTAGTGGGTGGTCCAGGATTTGGTTTTTGCCAGTGCGGCGGCGCAGGCCTTTTTTATTTGTAATAATTTTCTGGTTTTTTCTGAACTCGAGAGGATGTTTTTCTTAACATTGAATTCCTGGATCAAGGCAAGGGCCAGGAACGGGTACAGCATAACCGTATAGTGTTTTAAAAAATTATTTTTCTCATAAAGGTCCCTTGCCCGTAAAAGATGCTCCAGGGATTTTTCAACATCTCCCATGTCGAGAAAAAGGGCGCCCAGGTGAATATTCACCTCGCAAAAGACGAAAAGAATATTTTTTTCGGAAGATATGGCATAACTTTTCATACCGAATTCGAGAGCATCGTTATAATTACCCTGCTCATGGCAATAGGATACGCTGCACATATATGCAGCACTGATGCCATAATCATCTTTTGTTTTAATCGATGTTTGCAAATACTCTTCAATGGCTGACTTGCTGCTGTAATAATTGCTCAAGTAACATTCAGTTTCTCCAATTCCGGCCTGAACAATTGCCGCTTCGTGAATGTCGCCGATTTTTTTAAAAGATGATAAACTTTGATAAAAATACTTCAATGCTGTTGTATATGAACCTGTCCATTTGTAAGAATAACCAAGGAATTGCTGCGTCTGGGCAATACCCCATTGTTGGTTGAAAATATTCATATAACTCAAGGGCCCTAAGGTGATTCTTTATTGCCACGTTAAACAACGATAATGCCATATAAATTCCGGCATATCTACTATAATCACGCCGCCATTTCTTTGGAAGTTCCAATTTTATTCTTCGGCAATATTTAACACCCGTATTGCCGATTTAACGCCTTTCAATAAATTACTTAAAATATAATCCAACTCAAGACTCGTAATAATAACTGCATTATTATTCTATATTTAGTGATATCCGAATTCTGCTTATACGTTTTTATCAGAAATGGAAATCCTATATGGAATAATATGCATAACAGATATCCTTAATAATACCCACACCATACTTCTATATTTTTAGTTGGTATCTTTTCATTTAATAACAATAATCCTTTCCAGCCGTTTTCCTCACATTTATCAAATTCCCCTTTTTTGAAATATGCCTCGGTGATGTTCTTGTACACCAGGGCCTGCTCCACCGGGGTATTCTTGTATTCCAGCAGCGAGGTGAAAATCTCTATGGCATCTTCGCTCTTCCCGATCAGGAGGTACACCTCGCCGATCCCCTCCAGGCATTCCACCCATGGGGGGGTGCCCTGCATGCCCAGCTCCTCGAGGATGTCGCGGGCAAGGGAGTAATAGCGTATGGCCTCCTCGTTGGCGTAGTTCTCCCTGGCCTTCCGCCCTGCCGGTATCGTGTAGACCAGGGCCTTAGCCCTGTTGCCGCTCTTTATCGTGTGATGGACCAGTCTCGTAGGAGACGGCATCAAGGGAGTCCCGATACATCTCCTCCAGGGTTTCCGCTATTTTCCCGTGGAGAGCGGCGCTTTTCCTCTCGTCAATGGTCCGGTCGAAGGCGTCCCTTATCCGGTCATGGGCGAAAACCAGTACGTTGGGGTCACCGTCGCTCTCCTCGATGAGCTGCAAAGCCATGGCGCGGTCCACCGCATCCACCACCTCCTCCTTCGGATAGGAATCCAGGAGTTTGAATAGAAGGCCGATGTCGAACTGCCTGCCCAGGGCAGCTGCGTAGGAGAGGACCTCCATGTCCCTTTCGTCCAGCTGCGCTATCCTCTTCATGACGATGTCGATGACGGAAGACGATATCTCAAGGCGTGACAGGGTGTCCCCGTTCATCACCCAGCGCTTTTTCCTGCGCTCCAGTGCGCCGTCCCGCACCATCTGCTTGAGGATCTCTATAGAGAAGAATGGGTTTCCCTGGCCCTTGCGATAAATGAAGTCAGAGATGTCGTCCGTGGCCCCTTCCTGCTGGAAGAGGATGCCCGCAACAAGCCGCTGAATGTCATCCCTGCCGAGCTGGTCCAGATCGATTTCATAGGGCGGCACGGGGTATTTATTCATTTCGTAGGTCAGGCGCGTGAAGGGGGTGCCCGTCGGCCACCTCGCTGCCGCGGAATGTCCCGATCACCAGCAGGGGAACCTTCGAAATGTCCATGAGGATCTCGTCGAGGAGCTCCACCGTGCCACGGTCGGTCCAATGCAGGTCGTCAAGCAGGATGACCAGCGACCCCTCGACGACGCTCAGGTTCGTGAAGAAGCCGCTGACGACCATGAGGAACCGCTTGTTTTCCCGGTCCGGCTCCAGCTCCACCAGGGGCGGGCACTCGCCCAGGATCTCCTTCATGAGGGGGTTGAGGCGCAGGAGTATCTCTCCCAGGTCGCCCGCCTTTTCCCGTATGCTTTTTTGGATTAATCGCTGCTTCTCCGCGTCGTACCGCTTGAACATCCTCAGGTAGGCGTTCATGGCGTCCTTGAAGGGGCCGTAGGGGGTCTTGTTTTCGCCCGAGAAGCACTTGCCGCTGATGAAGGGCCCGCTTCCCTCTCGCGGCGATGCTACTCCCGGAGCTCATCCACCAGGCGCGTCTTTCCCATGCCGGCCTCGCCCTGCACCAGGCAGGCCCGGCCGCGTCCCTCCCGGGCGCTCTTGAAGGCCCCCATTCAGCGTGCCGTATTCCTTCTCCCTGCCGACGAGGTGCGTCCGGAAGTTCAGCTTGATGAACTGGTCGTCCGAGCCCGGCACGAAGGAGAAATCGCCCCGCTGGAACCTCGCCAGGTCCCGCTGGAGTCCCGCGGGCGCTCTGGTAGCGCTTTTCCGGCTCCTTTTCCAGGAGCTTCAGGATGATGCGGTCCAGGATGCCGGGCAGCCGGTCGTTCACCTCCGACGGCGCGGGGGGGATTTTCGCGATATGCTGGTGGATGATGGCGCTGATGCTGTCGCCGGTGAAGGGAAGCCTGCCGGTCAGCAGCTGGTACATGATGACGCCCAGGGAGTAGAGGTCGCTCCTTTCGTCGACGCCCGTCTTGATGACCCCGGCCTGCTCGGGCGACATGTAGCTGAAGGTGCCCACCACTTCCTCATCACCGGTGATCACCGCCAGGTCCTTGACCTGGGAAAGGCCGAAGTCGATGACCTTAACCTCCGGCCCCTTGTCCGTCGAGGTCACCATGATGTTGCCCGGCTTCAGGTCCCGGTGGATGATCCGCTTGTCGTGGATGTGGGACAGGGCATCGCATATTTTTTTCACGATTTCCACGGCGTCGTCGATATCAAAAGTGAGGCCGTTTTTCAGGAGGCTGTAGAGGCTCGATCCCGGGATGTACTCCATGGAGATGTAGTGGTTGTCCCTGAATTCCCCCACTTCGTATATTTTGACGATTGTCGGATCCGACATCTTGGAGACGATCGAGGCCTCGGAGTAGAAGCGGATGATGTCCTCGATCCTGTCGGACGTGTTCTTCTTTTTCAGGGATTTTATGGCAACGATGCGGTTGTCGTGGTGCACATCCTCGGCGCTGTACACAACGCTGATGAAGCCCTCGCCGATCTTCTCAAGAATGCGATACCTGCCCGAAATTGTCTGTCCCAGCATCTGCATGGTGGTTCTGCTGTGCACCCCGGCGCGGCCTGAGCCCGCCTGTAATGTATTCACGGAAATGGCTAAAACTGCCTAATCCTGTTATGATAACTATGCAGAATGGGGAGCGCGCGTCAAGATTATTTAGCTGTCTATCGTCAAATGGTTTCTGATACTGACCTCTATCCCGATAATCTGTCCATCAGGTAAGTTGGCATACTATTGATCAGGGGAAAAAACATATGCCAGAGAAGACTTATATACCTCACGGATTAACCTTACCCCCGTCTTTGATCCACTTTTCAAGGAAGTCTTAAACGCATAACAATACAGCATATATGCCACTCGTGCAGGCAGTTGCACGGAGAATGATTCAAATTCCGGTTTCAGATTTTCTGGATATGGTTTTTTGACGCAAAGTCGTATTCTTCCCTGGAATAACAGAACACGGTTCCTTCACGGTTGCCCAGTGATTCCGCATGGATTGTCAGTGCGTCGGCAAGGGCTTGTTTGAATGACTCATCGCCATCATGGAAGCCCTTTTCATGGAGCCGGTCGATTATACCGGCCGAAGCTAATGGGTCAATGATGGCTATGGTGTATACATACCAGTCGTCAAGATTGCCGATTAAAACGGTTTTTGTCTCATGGCTTAACAGCTCATAAGCAGGGCATAGATAGCTTTTACAGGCAGCGGCGCCGAAGAGTCCCCTGTCGCGCCGGTCTTCGCCGGCGACATGCGGATGCACCAGGCATCCGGGCATGCCATCGGCAATGAATCCATGGAAGGGGCAGATATGCGAAGAGTAATCCCTGCACGATGTCGTCTGCTCGGGGTAGCTTCCCTCTATCTGATAACGCCAGTAGTTTGCCGTGCGAAAGGTTCCATCATTTAAAAATTCCGTCAGATTTTCCTTCGAGATATCGGCGTGATTCATCAGGCCGCAGCAGGCGGCGCAGGATTTGGTTTTATCGGGCATGCATAAATTGAGCACAGGTAGCACCTCGTCGTATATCCGCCTGATAAACAGACAGTGATTGCGGTTCAAACGTTGTACGGTAGTGAGCCTCGGCCGGAGGCATAAAGGATGTATGATACGCCGGTGTGGAAAGAATAGCAAGATATTTATCCATCAGCATTACATCTTTTTGGAAAATAGCGCATTCCTATTCAATTTTGATTGTACTACTTAAGGACTTTTGTGTAGTATATAAACAAAAATTAAAGGTCCCTATCAATTACTTGTTGTGTTATGAGGAAACTTCATGAGACCCTGGTCAAGTACGGATAACCCCATTGTGTCCCGTGGACTATTAACAGATAGGACGTAATTTACTTGATATTTTTAATTCAATCTAACAAACAAGGAGGATAAAATGAAAAAGAAAAGTAAAATATTACTCATTGTCCTGGGGGTTTTAATCGTAATTGGATCAGCGACATTATATGGACTGCTTTCATATGGTTATCGTCATTTAGCTGCTGAAGAGATCGCACAGATGAAGCTCCCCGGCGACAACCTGCTTAAGGACGAGGACAAGGTATTGGTATTCACCAAGGAGATTATCATCAACGCGCCGCCGGCAAAAGTGTGGCCGCACCTGGCCCAGATGGGACAGACCAAGGCCGGATGGTACAGCTATGAGCTTCTCGAGCGGATCTTCACTTTTGACATTCATAACACCTATACGATAAAAAACGAATGGCAGAACATGAAACCCGGCGAATGGAAATACTACCACCAGATGGGCATAGGTTCGGAAGTTATCGAGGTTGTTAAAGGAAAATACTTTACCATGCTCTCCGATTCGCGCAGGCCGCCGGTCAACAAGGGGAAGGCCTTCGCCCTTAGGGCGATACCGTTCGGCGAGTTCGCCTGGACATGGAATTTCATTTTACAGGAACTTCCGGGAAATAAGACAAGACTGATCCAGAGGTGCCATAATTATTTTGCCCCGAACAATATCATCACAAGGGCATACGTAAAATTCTTTTTAGGCATCCCGTCCCTTTTCATGACTACAAGACAGATGGACGTGCTCAAAGCCTGCGCCGAAGGGAGGATCACGGCCGATGGCAGCATAAAAGAATAATAAATGCAAACCCTCTTCACATCGCTATTCTTGCATCACAGCATCAGGTTCGTGAGGCATTCATAACGACTAAAGCCATTTAGCAGCGTACAGGCAGACATATGTTAAAAGAAATATCCGGGAGTTATTCAATTTGAAAATAGAAATCAAAGAAGATACAGATGTTGTTACTGTAACTATTAACGGCAACATAGAAATGGGAACCATGAACAATTTTAATGAGAAACTGTTTGAAATCAGTCACACAATGAATAAGAATATAGATATTGATCTTTCAAATGTGGATTATATCGATTCCTCAGGAGTAGCCATTCTTATAGGCCTGATGAAACTGCAGAAAAAAAAGGGCAGGAACCTGGTTATCAAGAAGGCAAGCCCCAAGGTTCTCAATATCCTCATGTTAAGTTCCCTTACAGATGTTTTTGGGATATAGCGGCCAAACATGCCATAGCAGGAAGGAGATGACCGGTCGTTAACCGGTTCAACAAGCATCATTTTTGAATGGAATTGCCATCCCTGGAGCGGACGCGGGATCTGCGGATATAAAGATATCCGATTGGTTGAGGACAATCAAATTCACGAAACAAGCAGGAGTACCGGGCGCATCATGTGCATTTAATTACGCAACATCCTGCTTCCGGAAAAGGACCAGCAGCAACCCGATACTGACAGCGCAATACAGCACGATGTTGATCATCGGGTGTATCGGGCCCGCGTAATCAAAGGGCTCACTGGAGATGAATGAAGAAGCAAAAAACTGCACGGTCGAGAGCTTGGGCAATGCAAAATAGACTATTTTCCACACGGATATGTCAGGGAGCTGCGATGCGTTCCCGGTGAAAGCCTCCTGCACCATTTTGTTCTGGCTGACTGAATAAATACCATCGCCTATATAGCCGAAAACGCCGATTGCGGAAACAATGATAAAGCACGCGAAATCCGGAAGATACAATGAAAGAAGCATCACGAAGGACACGACGAACAGAATATCAATTGAGCACAGGAGCGAAGCGAGCAGAAATCCCGGCATAGCTTCTCCCGTTTTAACGAACCCGATGGTGAAGATGATCGCGTGCAGTGCGAACATGAATAAAAAGGTAACAATCCAGAGGCCCGCCATTTTCCCGAGGATATATTCATACCGTGAAACCGGTTTCGACAGAATGGTACTCTGCGTACCGTCATCCCGTTCGCGTTTTAAAATACGCATTGAGAAAAGCGCGGCAATAATCATGGTAACCGTTGCGACAAGACCGAACATCGCTTTTGACACTCCCAGCGCTACCATCGCTCCTTCGACTTGCTGGTTGTTGATCGTATAATCCCCCTGGTAGCAATTCTTTATCCCGAGCACGATGAACCCGCAAATGATGAATATGACCATGAAGCTCTTCTGCTTCACCTGGTCAAAAATGGTATGCCGCATGATATTGAGTGAAATTTTCAGTGTTTTCATGTTATCCCTGCACGTATCTTACAAAGACATCTTCCAGGTTCTCGCCCTCTTTGACGATGGATGAAATCGCGTCTTTTACCAGCAGTTTCCCGTTTCTGATTATTGCCGCGGTATCGCAAATTTTTTCAACTTCAGACAGCAGGTGCGAATTTAAAAGGATCGTCATCCCGTCCCTGCGGAGGTTTTCAAGGATCATACGGATTTCACGGATGCCGATCGGGTCAAGACCCGCGGTCGGTTCGTCCAGGATGAGGACCTTCGGTTTCCCGAGCAGGCACGCTCCCAGCCCGATGCGCTGCACCATCCCCTTGCTGTAGGTTTTTGACAAATCGCGCTCCTTGCCGGTCATGCCCACGATATCAATAATGTTCCCTATCTGGTCTTTCGCTTCCGCATTGGGAAACCCTAAATAATCGGCACAGCGGGCCAGGTACGCATACCCTGACAGATGCGGTGATATTTTGTGATTCTCGGCCAGGTATCCAACCCCGGCGCGGGCTGCTGTTTCACCGGAGGGAATCCCGTCGATGGAGACCTGCCCGCTGGTCGGGGAGGTAAAATCGAGGAGCATTCTGACAATGGTCGTTTTCCCTGCTCCGTTGGGCCCCAGCAGGGCGAAATATTCCCCTTTCCGCACTTCGAATGAAACGGAATCGACCGCGGTCAATGTGCCATATTTTTTAGAAGCTGAATCGATTTTAATCATTTGAATATCCTTAATCCATAAAGAAGTGCTATGCCGGAATATAAAAGTCAAGAAAAATTATAGTGTCGCGGGAGTAAATCTATGGATTAGTTAAAATTCATATGCGTCAAGAACCGTTTAACGACGACACCAGGCATTAAAGAAATTATTTGAGGATAGTGCTTAATGCCGGACCGGCGATGAGACAATGCTGCATATTATGGAATTATCCTTTCACTAACATTAATGCCGGTCTTTAAATCTTTACCCTTGAGCTCGATATATTTAATATCCGGTATGAAACCGGATCCTACTGCATAGATATACATTTTTTCAAAATACGCAGGAGCCCTGTTTATCCCGATTTCAGCTTTTGGCTGCCCGTCTTTTACCAGGATTTTTATTGATCTCTTGTCATATCCCTTAAATGTCATATAATAGAAATCACCCGTCTTGTCTTTTTTTATATTAAAACCGTAGACTTTTCTTTTTTCGATCCAATTCAAATCTTCGCGCATGCCGCCCTTCTCTTTCATTATCCAATATGCCACGACGGGTTCTTCCTGATCAATCCTGCCATCTGCAATTCTGACTGCATAATGGACTTCATTTTTATTGAGATTTCTTTCAATTATAATAATATCCTGTTCCTTGAAATTATCTTCCGCCGCTGCCGAGCCAACTAAAATCATTATTAATAAAATAAAACGCAAAACCATTATTCCTCCGAACCTTATAATTAAATGATAGCATACCATCTTGAGCAACATATATTCAGGTCCGGTCCATATATTCATGAAAAACAAACAGATCCGACCCTGGATAACAAGAAATGTCTTCTGCCGGTCACAACGCCTGAAAATACCGTTGCAAGTATCTACTTCGCGTGCGCAGGAACAAATGAGAACAATTTACCCACTAATAAGTCAAGAACATTATGGGAACATTCCTATAATGCTTTCAATCTGGACAAATCGGAATGAAATGCTCAATACTCCTGTCTTTTCCCGGATCTAAAACCATATAGCACACAATCACTGCCGCCTTCATGCAATTTCCTTATTGATTCCAGCTTACTTTGCCCGCATGTTTTTCAGGAAAGAGGCCCCGTCCATGAGGCAACAATGATTTATTGATTTACAACTCCACACTGGCGCAAATCACGTCCGGAGCGAGCATTATCTGCTTGACAGGATCCGGCCGTGCCCTGACTGTTGTATTTACAACTATTGCATTTACAACAGTCATGACGCGGAGAGAGTATGTTCCAGGACAGAATAACTATTTTCCCACAGTTTATAAAAAAGGTTTTCTATGAACATGATATATCAAAACTGAATCTTGATATCAATAAAACCCAGACAAATATCCTGATGCTCATTAATGAAAACAATGAAAAATCAATGTCTGAAATAAGCTTAATGACCGGATTGGAAAAAAGTTCTTTCACCCGCTCCGTTGATTACCTCGAGCAAAATGGATTTATTACAAGGAATTCCTCGGGAAAAGACAGAAGGATAATCAAGTTATCTCTTACGAATAAAGGAATCAAGGCCGCGAAACTTATTAAAAATGACTTCGATATCTACCTGGGCTCATTAATATCAAGTTTTTCAAAAAAGGAAAAAGATGAATTTTTTCAATCATTAACCACCATTTCACAATATATAAATAAAATACTGGAAGGATATAAAAGATGAACACCGCAAAGCAAAAACTTTTAGACGCCAAACAAGGACTTTTAGAAACGAAAAGATTATCTAAAATTATTAGAGATTGGACGGAGAAAAATAAAAGAGTCTTCTGGAAATATGAGGTATCATCCTTTTACAAATCATATAAAATAAGGGTGGCCAATCTGCCCGCGCCATCAACAGAAAACATTATTGTATCGTCGCATAATCGGCTGTTAAATCATCAACAAAAAACACAATTATGCAATGCCATACAAAAAGCATGTGTCAATGTACAGGTGTTAAGTAATTCATGTATTGACGTACAAATTGATTATGTAAACGATGCTGTAATTGCTGAAGTTATTTAAACATCGGAAAACCGCGCGCAGTTCAGCGGATGCCCATGGGACACACGGGGGATTAATAGGTTCATTCTTAAATAACCGTCATTAGCTGGTGAGTTCATCACAAGTTTTTGATTATTTATTGCAGGGACGGCACTAATTATAACATGAGACCCTGCATTCAACCAGACTGCTTCCTTAAAGGCTTCAAAAGATATTCCAGCCCGTTAAGTTTGATTTCATACAGAGTGGCAAGGAGTACGCCCAATTCTCCACGGGGAAATCCCTTTTCATGGAACCACATTACATACTGTTCAGGCAGATCACACAATATATAATCTTTATATTTGCCAAAAGGCATTCGAACTGATACAAGTTTTAATAAGATTGCAGGATTAAAAAAGTTTTTTTCAGCATCATCCACAATGGTTCATCCGTATAAATAGGTCGCCGCCCTGATTCCCGCCTTTTTTACAGGGGACCGCTGCAGCTGCTGGATAAAACAAGGTTAATGACATGGTCTTTTATGCCCCTGCGTTTTTTCTGCATATATCAGTCCGCAATAATTCGTATGTTTTCCCGCATTTCTTGTAGTCCAAGAATTCTATAGTGTCAATAGCGCAACAAAATGATCCGCTGCGGGCCTCACAGCTGCGCCTGCAATATTTCCCTTTTGTCCTTATAACTAATGGTTGTCCGTACATTGTTTAACCCCTTATTGTTCGTCTTACGCCAAATCCCGACAGTATGCCAATAAAGTCCAGTCTTTATTAAGTTTTCTCCTGCAATACCCGCACCGGCTTGATAACTGGTTAGTAATAGTTCGCTTTCCGTGTACGGTTCATTGATGATACTGTGTTGATGAATCGACATCCATTATTTATTATTAATCCAGATGAAGCGGTCACTATTATATTAATGAAATTGGCAACAAGACGTATAGTCACCAGACAAAAAGAAACTCACAACGGCATGAAATAACATGAAAAACGCGCGGTACATTGCCGCGCGTCTATTTGAATTACAGAATGGAGCACAATCGACGAAAAATTTTAAGATATCCCCGCAAAGAATATAACGGACTCTTTAATTTTTCGACTTATCCATATCTATTTTTTTAGTGCATCTTTTGTGGTTTTTTCTAATTCTTTACCTGCCTCTTCAACCTTCTCTTTGGTTTCTTCTCCCACCTTTTCCATTTCTTTGATGGCTTTTTCTGCATCTTCTGCTTTCTTGCAGCTGGACAGGCCCATCATCAGCGCGCTTATTGCCAGCGCAACAACAGCTAACTTCCCGAATTTTATCATATTCATCTCCTTATGTTAATTATTATAATGGTTGCTTAAATAGCATAGTGCTTGTTAAATTGTAAAGTACTATTTGAGGCATTACCATTGATACCCGTAAAATTGTTCCCTTATCAAATCCAATCCAAGAGATACAACAGGTTACATCAGAATCAATACCCGCAAACCCGGTGCAATTCCGATAAAGTTCACTTCATCCCATGGTCTTATACAGAATAAAATGCATGTTACCGGGCGTTGATATTAATCAGCCCCTGTATCCTTTGTCTTCAGGGAGCCCCTTCTTCTTCGCAGAACTTACAGCAAGTTCATCACAGCGTTCGTTAAACATATTACCGGCGTGCCCCTTGACCCAGACGAACGTGACATCAAGCTCTGCTGCAAGGTCAAGAAGTTCACCCCATAGATCGGGGTTAACCGCCGGCTGCCTGTCTGACTTGATCCAGTTATTGCTGCGCCACTTTTTTGCCCATCCCTTTGTTATTCCGTTAACGACATAGCTTGAGTCGGTGTAAACTGTTACAGGCAGATCCCTGTATTCAAGCTCTCTCAGGGCAACTATGACTCCCATGAGTTCCATGCGGTTATTGGTTGTGTGCCTGAATCCGCCGGCAAGTTCCTTAATCTTTCCATCGTAAAACTGTACCGCCCCATAACCGCCGGGGCCGGGATTGCCGGAGGAACCGCCGTCGGTGTATATGGTCACCCTGTTTTTATCATTGCACCTCATGGGCCCGGGTGGATTCCGATCCTTTGCCTGGAGAAGCAGGACGGAGTACCGGTTTTCTAAGCCATTCCTCGGCTTCCTTATATGTGGAAAACCCTTTGTATATAGCGCCTTTGAACCTGTCGATCTGGGATTTGGCTTCGGGCCAGTTTGTGTATATGCCGGGTTTAAAACCCTTTGCCACTGCATAGAATTTTTTTGCGCTCATGAATTTATTCCTGATACTATCATTATCGATCCCGGCACCCTGCCGTGCTGCGGCCAGAATGACGTGCAGTCCCATCAAAAATATCAAGTAACGATAGACCGGGTAATAAATTTCAAGGCCCCTGTCCAGCGCTTTTTGTGTCGAAAAGGATCTCAATAAACCCGCGGCAGGTTTGGATAAAGCCCGCTGTATCTCCCGGGCGCATACAGACCAGGGTGCCTTTCCCAGGATGGTTAATTACATATTGGATGACCGGTCTGGAACGAAATTTTCAAAATTAAGGTTTAAACCCCTCAACCAATCCGCTCACCCGTTCATCTGGCTGCAGTAACTTAATTTTAATAAAACCGGCTGCTTCGAGTGATGATTTAATTTCTTCAAAGGAGTAGGTGCCGCCTCCCGGCGTTACAACTAGCATATTAACGGCAAACAAGGTTCCGCTGGCAGGCCGGGTATGATCCTGACTCATTACATGGTCACGAATCACAAGACGTCCTCCCTGTTGCAGGGCTCGATATATTTTACCGTACAGTTCAATATTCTGTTCAGGACTATTTTGGTGAATTATTGCCGAAAGCAATGCAAGATCATGGCCTGCAGGCAGTTCATCCGTATAAAAATCACCCGCTATTATGTATAATCATGGGCATTATTGAGTCCGGAGATTCCTTTAACAACAAAAGGGCTACTTCAGATGGGCAATGATACTGTTCATCATTTTTTTCGAGCAAGCCCATACTCACCACCGCATCGAGCACTATCATTATGCCCCGCTCTGTGACCTTTAATGTATCCGCAACATCCCGTGCGGACATTGATTTTTGCGCCAGCAGAGTAAATACATCCAGTTCGGCGGCCGTGAGGAAGATTCCCGGCTCCATGAATTTTCTTCCCAATGCAAGTAGTGCGTCAGGCGTCATAGCCATTGATTACTTCCTCGGAATTTATTTTCGGATCAACACGATTCAGTTCTTTGTACTTCAACCCTTGATGAGCCGGAACCCCAAAATGGCGACGGCTATGCTTACCAGAGAAATGGATAGAAAACCGAAATTCCCCCTTAAGCTGGATATGTCTGTTATGAATTGATTCATGCCATATTTCCCGTTGAAGGCGATAAAGACGATATAAGCCGTAGCCAGGATCCCGATAATGACCAGCAGAACACCAAGAACCTTTTTCATAATTCCTCCTTGACCCCGATAGTATATTTTAAAAAATATACGGTTTAAATAGTATACTGTCAAGCCCATTTGCTTTCTTGCATTTATATAAGGTATTTAGGTATATTACAAGAGTTACCTATTCTGTATTTCAATTGAGACAACATATAATTTTCTAAAATATTCGTCATTACTAAGTTCTGCATATTATTTGGTAATTTACTATTATTGTATAGACATCTGGAGAGCTTCAAATAATGTTGTGATATTTCCATTTATTTTGATTCAATAAACATCTATTGCAAGAAGGGATTCGATGAAGAAGGGGAAAGTAATTGATATTAATAGGAAAAAGGGATTTATCGCTGTTGAAATGGAAGATGGTGAATTTTCAGTGATTGAACTTCTAGGCGGACATGACGTAAAAATGAATGATATAATTTCAGGTAATCTTGAATTCATAGGGAGTGAGAAATTATATAATGAATCACAAAAAGAAAGAATGAGCGTGTATATTCAAAGTGCCAGTTGCACAAAAAAAAGTGCTAAAAACCTGATGGGATAACCTCCCCCTGCCGGACATATTTTCTTCTTGCAATGGTTTATTTGCTCAGATATTGTATCTATCAAATAATAGTATGATTAAAGCTGTCAACTGCCCACAATCATCTAAACAGAACAATAATTATATTTTAAAATCAACAGTGGGGGAAATTCAATGCATCCGGAACATTTACCATATTACACGTTTAAAAAAAACATTACTCATGGCGGTTACATGATAACCGTTTATGAAAATACAACTGAAAAGACATTAAAACGTTTTGCAATAAGCATATTTATTGGCAAGGAAAAGATAGGTGAAGCACAAACTGATAATGATACAACTACTATAAAGAAAATCAAGGCCATAATAGATAAAGGTTTAGAACAGGGTGGAAGGCTGGAATTTTCGAATCTGGAATAAATTGCAATATATATTTAAAGTCCTGTTTATTCTCCGGATATTTTTTGATTTCTGAAAATGCAGACCTGACTTCATCTATCAAAACATTGACGGAACCAATATGTTTAAACGCATTCATCAAGCGCTTTTCTATAATGCTTTTTTCACTGTCTAAAATTCTGCATCTATCCAGGTTTTTCTTAACCTCCTTTCTGTAAAGCGTGATCAACACAGAGCTGACTCCGGACAAAAGAGCAATGATAATGACTTCAAGAACTTCTTCAGGTACAATAGACAGGCCGCGATTAATAATTAGTGGGGTAAATATCATAACAATTGAAATACCCACCAACAATGCCACGTAAACCTTTTCCAGAAATATAATGTTTTTATTCATAATTCCTGCACAGGAACTATTCAAAATATTTTTTTAGAATATTCAATTACACAATTAAGAGAACAAACATATCTCTCTAAGGTTACATTTCTAGCAATCTATATGACTGGAGAAAGATTTTACACCTGGGCAGACCATTCAAGCGCCACGTCCGGTTGCGGCCAGTCAATCATTATCGACCAAGGATGTAGCCGCGCTATCGACAAGTCCGGTCATTATTCTCATTTTGAAGCAGGTCGGCTGTTCTGTACTGTTTTAGAATCTATCCGTGACAAACGGGGTGATTTTTTTAAACAGAATTTCGGCGTTGGCATTATAGCATATAATAATTCTACCCGTACATGGACGGCTGTCCGCCGGATGATATCAGCGGGATTTTCATGGCACGCGCACACGGATAACCGGATGACGCGGGAACAGAAACGCCCGCATCATGCGGTCACTCTGCTCGTCACTGCCGTGTGCCTGTCTGCCGCACGCGGGATGAGGCGCTCCACGATTTCGCGCACCGTTGACAGTGCGGGGGATTCAGGAAGGGTCAGCACGCTCATTCCCGCTATATCGGCGGACCTGATCGCGGCATCTTCAGGCACCCAGCCGACACAGGCCGGGTCAGCCGGCAGCGAAAGCCGCCCGACCTCGTCCTCATCCACGATACGGTTCAGCACCAGGCCAGCCCGGTGATACTTCACCGTGCGGTCGGCCACGTCCTTGATCGTCTTCACCACGTTGAGGCCCCGTGACGAGGCATCGGACACGAGGAGGAGATGCGTCACCATCTCCATGACCCGGCGGTTCACCTGCTCGATTCCGGCTTCGCCGTCTATGACAACGTAATCAAAATTCCCGGCAATCGACCCGATGATGTCTTTCAGGATATCATTCACCTGGCAGTAGCACCCGTCCGATTCTGGTCTCCCGATGGCAAGAAAGGCAAAAGCCTTCTTCTCTACGACCGCGCTCCATACTTCATAATCGAGGAGTTTCAGAAGCGCTGCCCGGTCTTCACGTTTGCCCTCCTCGAGCCTGGCGATCAGGTCCTCGCGGACGTCGTTCAGGGTTGAGACAACATCCACCCCCATGGCGGTAGCGAGGCCCACGGCAGGGTCCGCGTCGATAGCGAGCACGGTCGAATTGCCCCGCTCCAGGAGCATACGCACGATTGCCGCGCTGATGGATGTCTTCCCCACGCCCCCCTTTCCGCATACCGCGATAATTGCTGTCTTGTGTATATCAGGTTCCATATCTCAATTCCCCTCTTTTTGCGAGTTGTTGTCTCATGCTTCTGAGATCAGCGACATCGGAGCATACGTCATTATACGAGCAGCTGCCGCAGTCATAATCGATTTCATCGATCATCTTGGTCATCGCGCCTATGATCTTATGAGCGCCTTCGGAAATCGGGCGGAGGCGCCCCACATCCTCGGCCGACGAGGTGACGAAAAGGACCTCGACCGCCTCCACGTAACCGGATTTTTTCATCGCATCGATGAGAGCCCCGCCCAGGACCTGGAAGGAGAATCCTTCCCTGAATGCCTCGTGGCTCACCCTGCTCCATTCCCGCTGGTACTGTGACGCGGCGCGCAGCATGTAACCGCACAGGTCAAGGTCATACCGGACAAGGTCCATCTCGCGGTAGCGGTCATAGCTGTTCTCCGCGGTAAACCCGCTCACGCCCGCGATGACAACCTTTCCGAAGGGAATACTCATCCCGCCGCATTCCGACAGCTCCGGTCCGATCAACGTTATGGCGCCGTCGCGCACGCGGCCGGGCGTGTCATCCCACACCAGGAACGAACACGATTCGGTGAGCGGGTTTCCCAGCTCAACGGCCGTGTCCTGCGACAGCACCACGCTCTTGCCCATGCCCCGGGGCCACCGGGCAGGCGCGGAATGGCGGTATTCCCGCCGGCGCGGATCAGTCTCCGCGCCGGTCAGGAATTCACGTATCTCTGATAATTCTTTATCGAATAATCCCATGGATCCCCCCTCAGTTAACCCTGCCGCCGGCAACAGCCTGCAGCCTGCGCGACTGCACGCTTGCGGCAAGGTGCTTTGCCAGTCTCTTGCCGAGGCAGATAAGGGTCATCGTGGGTGGAAGACCCAGCGGGTCCGGCATCACGGAATTATCGCACACGTACAGATTATCAAACTCTGTCTTAAGATTTGAATCAAGAAGGTCGTTGATGCGGACCGTTCCACCGGGATGCGCGGCTATATACCAGCTCTTGAAAATACTCCCGGCCCCGGCCTTCTTGAGTATTTTGCCCGCCAGCCCGTGCCCGACCATCAGCTTGTCTTTATCCTGCTTCTGCAGCCTTTTCCTGATACCGCCCGAATCGGTCAGCCTCCCCCCGAGATCATCCTTCGCCTTTGTCATGATGCCGAGGACATGTGAATGCGAGAACACCTTGTCGAACCGCAGCACTTCCGCGGTCAGTCCCATGTACAGGAGCCTGGGGAGCGTCAGGTCAGTCATGACAATGCCTTCCTCCGGCACATGAAGACCGGTCGCCATCGGAAGTTCCCTCCCGGCTTTGAAGTCTTTGACATATCCCATCGTACAGACAAAGGGATCATACAGGTAATCATATCCCGCCCTCGTGACCCCGATTGTTCTCATCAGCACCGGAGAGCCGATGCCGCCGGCAGCGAGAATGATGTTTTCCGCGAAGACCTTCTGCTTTTTGCCCTTGCGGGTATACTCCACACCGATCGCCTGTTTGCCGTCCATGAGCACCGTGTTCACTTTCGCCCCATCGAGGAGCTCGGCGCCGTTTTTCAACGCCTCATCGAGGTACACGCGGGCCGTCCATTTCGCTCCATGGGGGCAGCCCATCTGGCAGAGCTCGCAATCGGGGAGGCACTTATCCTGGTAGATGAACTTGTTCATCTTGTTCCATTTCAGGCCCAGAGACTGGGCGCTCTCCATGATCCGCTTTGCCCGCGGGCCGATCAATTCGTCCTTCAGCGGCGAACTGGGGATTTCCCCGTACGCCTCTTTGACCTCCTGTGAAATATCTATTCCGTATTTCTTGAACATTTCAACAGGAGGATCGAAAGCCGTCGCGTAGAAATAGAGCGAAGTCCCGCCTACCGCCGTTGCGCGTACGCACGCAAGGCCGCCGTAGGTAAGCAAAAAGCTTTTACCCGGAATTCCCAGGTCCTTGATGACCTGGAGTTTCGAACCCGTTACCGGCGCGTTTTTGCCCATTTCGAGCACGAGGACCTTCTTCTTCCTTGCGGTAAGCTCTCTCGCGACAGTGGCCCCTCCCGGGCCGCTGCCGACGATAATCGCGTCATATGTTTTTTTATTCACTATTTTATTCATCACCCTCCCCCTTCTCTTTATCCAGTTGAAAGTCGGTAAACCCGTTAACAGCCAGATAATTCTTATAAATCGCGAAACACTGCCTCGCAACAGGCAGAATTTTCAGGAGACGATGAACGGGCCCCTTGAGGACGACCTTCTTCCGGAGAAGGGCGTTGGGAATGTTCAAATCCCCGAGCCAGAATTTATGCCCGTCCAGCGCGGATACATAAAATACCGCCGTCGGCGGCTTTGGATTCTCATTGCCAAAGGAGACTTTTATCGGCTTTTCCTCGGTATCGATGACGATAAGCAAATTCGGGTCTTTTAAAGAAAAATGGACGATCAGGTTGGTGTCATTAAGGCTTTTAGCCGGTTTTGACACGACCGGATCATTCTCGATAAGACCCTTCTGGACTACATGATGAAAAAAACCTCCCAGGACCTGCTGGACTTCTGCTGATGAATTAAAATTTCTCATGTTTGTTCTCCTATTACTATTTTACTATTAAATTGCTTCAGCCGTTACTTCCTTGCCAAGCTTGCGCTTCGCAACAACCGCTGCGCCCAGGGCGCCGATAATCTGCGGATCGATCCTTGAATCCAGGGTCTTGATCTCGATGCCGAGCTTTTCGCTCAACGCCCTGATGACCCCCCTGTTCTTGGCAACCCCGCCCGTTACAACCAGCTCGGCATGAAGCCCGACCCTGTTCACCAGCACCGACACCCTGTTGGTCAGGGAAATGTGCAGGCCCCTGATAATATCGGAGACCGCGACACCTTCATTGATCAGATTGATCACCTCCGATTCGGCGAAGACGCTGCACACGTTCGATATCGACGCCGGACGCTCCGACTCGCCGTCGATGGAGCCGAGGTCCCCGACTCCGACCTCGAGAACCCGCGCCATGACATCCAGGAACCTGCCGGTCCCTGCCGCGCACTTGTCGTTCATGGCGAAGTTCTTCAGGCGCCCGTCGTTTTCCAGCGATATGGCCTTGCAGTCCTGGCCGCCGATGTCGATTATGGTCCGCGCTTCCGGCATGACGCTGTAGGCCCCGGCCGCGTGGCACGATATTTCGGACACGTTTTCGTTGGCAAAGGCCACATTGGCACGGCCATACCCGGTGCCGACAACGCAGGCCACGTCACTTTCCCTGATCCCGGCCTGCGCGCACGTCTCCTTGAATACCTCATTGGCCGTCCGGGCGGGATTGGCGCTGCTGGGACCGATGACATAGGCAAGCGTGTTACCGTTCATCATGACCAGGGCCTTTGACGCGGTAGAACCGATATCGACCCCGGCCGTAATAATATCACTGCTCATAACAATTCACCTCCCGTGATTATGACCGTGCTGCTTTTTTCGGAATAACGATGTCATTGACAAAATTCCTGAAGATGACCTCAACATCATCCCGCGGTTTTACGCGCGGATCGAGCATGTCAAATTCGAACATCAGGAGCGGCAATCCCATGCGTTCCGATTCTTCCCGCATCAGCCCCGATACGCCCCAGCCGTGCGTGCACCCCAGGTGTCCCGGGATAACGGCAAAATCGGCATCGTAATTCCTGGCGAGCATCCGGTAATCATCCAGGTAATTCTCGTAGCTCCCCAGGAGCTGGCGCGTCATCGGGAAATTCCGCATCGCGTTGCGCGCGATCCCCTCCAGCATTTTTTCCTCGCTGGACGTATCGATGAGGGTGTTGGCGTGATAGTAGCCGAACATGTCCATCGGCACCGTGACGTTGAGCTCGCCCTCGAGCCAGTTGTAGAAATTCAGGTCCGTCCAGTACGGGGTACCCACCCAGATCGCGCGGACCTCATCGCCCGAAACGGTTTTGACTCCCTTCTCCCTGAAGCTCTTGAGCTCGGCGAGTGTTTCGGTTGCATAATCAAGACCGCTCTGGTGACCCGAAAAGACCGTCACGACAGCCGCCATAAGGGACAGGGTCTCGCACGGCTGTGCTGACGGCCGCGGCCTGCGGAGCTCCACCCAGTCGGCTATGTTGAGCATCATCCTGTTGTAAATTTCGCAGGCATGCTTCAGCCTGCCGAAATCATACTTTACGTGAAGGTTGTCCTCGAGGAATTTAACCACGACCCTGAATTGCCGCGCAATATACCTGACATCTTCATCCCGCGCCTGGTACGGCATATCCAGTACGATGGTAGGCTTGCCTGTTTCGTTGACCATATTGTTGACCAGGCAGGTCTGAGAATCGCACGGCGTGGTGAGATAAAAACAGGCATCCGGTATCGGGACCACCTTGTTTAACCAGCTTCCATGGGCAATACGGTCCACCGAGCATATCTCCGGCGCCATACCGCCCGCCTCCGCCGTATCGGCCAGCTTGGCGTTCCACACGGCAGGTTCTCCCACCAGGGATTGAATAACCGACAATGCTTCCAGCTGGTACCAGAAGACCTTGTCAGTGTCAAAGCCCCGCATCAGCGTGCCCGGCACGGCAAAGTTCCCATAAACGATCTTTTTACCCTTATCGATCGCGGTGAAAAGGTCATGGAAATATCCCTTGTATATTTTAAGCAATGCATTATGCGTACGGTCGTCTGACGCGACGGAGAAAATTTCCTGTAGGATCTCAATCGATTCATACGCTTCTTCCCATACCGGCCATCTTTCTTTTCCTAATATCATTTTGGTTGCCTCCTATACTGCCGCTTTTCTTTCTTCAATTAATTCCGTGAACGCCTGCAGACGCGTTTTCAACTGCCCGGTCGAGAAAAATCCATATTCCCGCTCAAGGTTGAGGAGCGGGATGCCCAATTCCTCGCACCGGGGTGTCATGTTGTATGAGTCAACACCCCATATCTGGCAGAATTTTAACCGCTGGAATACGATCCCGTCCGCTTTATACTCCTTGTATATCTGCATGATAGTGCTCCACCGCTTCTCGAATGATTCGCCGATATGCGGACAGGGAAAATGGGTCAGGGCACGCTCCGCTATCGCCTCCATGGGGTCCCTGTCCATGTCAACATCATCCCGGTAACTCCGTATGCCGAAGCATACCGCATCGGCGACGACATCAATACCCTGTTCCTCGACAAAAGCGATATATTCCGGTTCATCGATCATGCCGCCGCAGAGCAGGAGGCGCGCCTTGCCGGAACTCCCTTTATCGGCAGGCTTCTCCTTGAGCATGTTTTCGAGGAGGTGTTCGGCTGCGGGAATGAAATCATCAACAGGCATCTGGTGATACGCCACTGATATGGTGAGCATTTCAGAACCGCTCAATGCCGGTTTATCATATTTCCGGAGCATTGAAAGCTTTCTTAAAATCTCACGCGCCTTGTTGTATTTCAAACTGGCCCTGCGCAGATCATCATCGCTTATTTTTTTCCCTGACCATTCCTCCAGTTTCTGCTTAAGTTCTATCAACTGGTCTTTAAAAAAACTGATATTCTCCTTGCCGTATACACGGGGGATATGGAGAAAATGATTGAAATTGGCCGGCTTTTTTACGATCCAGTTCTGGGACGCCCGCCGAATCTGGTCGCAGGTGTTGCAACCGACAAAACCGTTAAGAAATGAATAATCGTTTTCCAGGACAAGTGTCAGAGCATTCCTGGAAAACGTGCAGAGACGCGTGCTTAAATACGTCGTTCCTGACCCGATATCCCTTCCCGGTTTTCCTTTAACCCGGAAGGGGATCATGCCGCCCGCGGCAATAAGCTCCGGCGGCATATACGAGCAGAACAGGCCGATAACCTTTTTGCCGTTTGACTGAGCCTCCTTAATGTACGGATTGTTCAGTTCCGATAAAGCCCTGCTAAAGGGCTTCATGAGCATCTCATTAGTCTTTTCCATGCAGGCAACCCTCCTTCTCCATTAATTTAAATCATTCTATATTCCACGGCTTCTTACGCCGCGCCTTTCATGCTGAACAGGGAACCCTGAACCAGAGGCCGTCCTAATACCTCTCCCTGATTATATCCGCCAGATTGAGGGCGCTTCCGGATGCCATCTCTGTGCCGATCCCGCGCGATCCCGCGTCGGCGCCCACGAGCCATAAATTCTTCAGCGGTGTTTCCAGTTCCGGGCGGTGCGCCCCCACCTGGCCGGGGACCTGCCCGAGGCCTATGCAGGCGCCCGTCCGATGGCCTGTCAGCCGCATCGTATCATCGGCAACGGATTGTGATTTCCAGATAATGGCGTCTTTCAGGCCGGGGAACAGGGCGCAGACCTTTTTGTCGACACGGTCGATAATCGCTTCGCAAAGCTTTTTCGACGCACCCGCCGGGGCCGCGGTACCGGCTATGACAATCTGCTTCCCGTCGGGCGCGAGGCCGGGATCCATGTTGGACGGAACCGGAAGGAATATATACGGGTCATCGGGCACGCTCCCCGTCCTGATATAATCAAATACGCTGTGGCCGGGCATGTCCGGCATGTAGAACACGACCGGATAGGGAATAACCGGACGATCAAGGGCATACTTGACGGTTATATAGGAGTTTGAATAAACATATGATTGCGCCTTCTCGGTATAGTCCCCGGGAAAGTTCTTCTTCCCCGCCATATCGATGGTGCGGTTGATTCCCGCGTTTGATATGACAATATCGGCAGGATAAAACTTTTTAGCCGTCCTGACGCCCACCGCCGCGCCTTTTTTCACCACGATGCTGTGCACGGGCTGGCCGTACATCAGCGTTCCCCCGGATTTTTCGAATACATCGAGAAATGAACCGGGTATCGCCTGGCCGCCGCCCTGCGGATACCCGAACGAGGCGTCACTGAACATCCTTGCAAAGCACCAGATGAATTCTCCCGCGGACGATTCCTTGTATGACATCGCAAAATAGAGCTGGCACAGGCAGTTCAGGAAGAGATGAACGTTGTCGTCGGATGTAAACCGCGAAATATAATCCTTCAGGGTGATACTATCATGGCTCTCGATGGACCGGGGATGCATCAGTGAGCGAAACAGGAGGAAGACCCCGGGCAGACTCGCCGGCCCGATCTTCAGCTGCCGCGCAAGATATATCTGCCGCTTGAGCGGATTGATATCGAGGGGAAAATCAAACTCCATCTTCCCCATGACACGGCAGGGAGGGTCCTTCGTTATCCATGTCAGGTCACCCCCCAGCTCGCTGTTGACCTGGCCGTGGGGCCCCGAATCGCCCCTGCTGAACATGTGGACGCCGAAGTCGTACTGGAACCCCCTGCGCTCCATGGTGGCGCACCGGCCCCCATGGAAAGCATGTCCTTCAAGCAGCGTCACGTCATATCCCGATTTTACGAGCAGTGCCGCGGACGCGGCCCCGCCCAATCCCGCACCGATTACGACCACCTTCTTTTTGATATTTTCTCTTTTTTTACCCACACAGAGCCTCCATCCCGGAAGTGTACGTCAATGCAAACACCGGCACACACACTAAAGTCCCTTCATGGTATCCTGCTGCCAGACAATCAGTACTGTTTTAGTTGCTACAGAAATGGATTGATTGGCTTGATAATAACCGTCCGGCTGGACTCTGTCGACCGAGTATATAATTTTGGACTCTTTTTTTACGCACGGCAAAATGCCGGTCCCATGATGGGCCCGTGATGCCGGATGTAGCAATGGTGATAATTAAAGATTTTCCCGCCTGTAATCCTGCGGGGTAATGCCGGTGAAGCGGGAGAAGGCGTAATAGAAGGAAGACTTGGTATTAAAACCCACAGCGTACGCTATGGAAATGACCGACCGATCCGGCTCGTCGAGAAGGATCATCTTTGACTCATTGATCCGGTACCGGTTTACAAAATTATTGAAGTTTGTCGAGAGGCGTTCGTTGAGGATCTGTGAAAGCTGGTGCACGGTAATGGAAAGCTCATCAGCGAGGTCCTTCAGGGTAAGGTTTTCGTTCATGAACATTTTCTTTTCAGTCATGCATTCCTTGAGCCGGATGATGAGATTGTCCACGTCCAGGTTGTCGACCAGCGACTTGGGCCGGGATTTTTTTTCAGCCTCGTCCATGATCAATTGCAGAAACCTGGGATATCGCTGACTGACCGGGAAGGAGAGGATGAAGATAAATGCCATCAGGAACCCGCCCCACTTCAACTGCGGCAGCGATACCATGCAATACCCTGAAATCTCCAGCATGGACGCAATGATTGTGTAAACAAGAAAGCAAATCGAGATGATAATGATCGCGGCATGGCTTTCTTTGATCCATAGTATGATAAACCGGATGACCAGCATGCCAAGATAGACGAATATCTGCACCCCTGCCAGGGCATAGAGGACACGCACCCAGATATGCTGCGTACTAACGCCGGTGTAAAGCAGCTCCTTAAGAAATTGCACCTGTGATTCCGCCGGCAACAGCATATAATAAATGTCAAACACCAGGGCTATCACGGCCGGCAGCAGATTGAAGATTTTCCGGGCCGGAAGGGTATCATAAGGAAGAACGATGAGAAAGTAGCAGAAATAGCCAAAAGGACCAACAAGGTAGAGAAAGGTCATGTGCAGATACATCAGGTGCGGGTCTACAAGCACGGACCCGGTGGCCATGAAGCCGATCTGGAACATGAGCATGCCGAAGCAGAAGAAGAGCCCCATGGAAAGATTGTTTTCCATACGACGCTTACGGACCCACAGCTCACTGATCGAAACGAGAAGAGAAACGCCCCCCGCGAAAAAGATGAAATTGTTCGTAATTGTTTCCAGTGTTGCCATGGCCGGTCAGAGAGGTTAGGTTTTTTTGATATACCATAACCGTGTCGGGTAAATGCGCAACAAGAAAATTTTATCCCGTTCAGGGTTCGTTAATTAAGGAATCAGGTTTTGTGCAGGATTGACAGCGGGCTTGATTTATCGGCGTATTTTCCGGTGACAGACAGGTAGAATTTCCTGATAACCTGCATGTCGTGATCCAGGTCACCGGATGGCATGACCAGGGGGCCAGCACCGCCTGTTTTGGCAGTGTAATCAAGAAAGCCGAGTAAAATGGGCACACGGGCGCCCTCCGCTATATGGTAAAACCCGGATTTCCAATACTTGACTTTCCGGCGCGTTCCCTCCGGAGCGATGGCCAGCACAAACTTCTCATTTTCATTGAATTTCCGTATCACCTGGTCGACAGTATGGTCCGATGCAGACCGGTCTACAGGCACACCGCCGAGCCATTTCATGAGCGGGCCGAAGGGCCGCCGGAAGAGCTGCTGTTTCGCCATGAAACGAGCATCAAGCTTAAGCGCCAGCGCTATGATAGCGCCGTAGAACAGGTCCCAGTTGGATGTGTGGGGCGCAATAATGATAACGTACTTCGGCACCTCCGGCAGCTGTCCTACAGTTTTCCAGCCCAGTGTTTTCAGGAAGAAGAGCGATATCCCCCGCAGAAGGAACCGCGCGACCGGCGTGTTAAAAATTGTACGCTGCATGTTGTCATTCCCCCCAAAAACAGATGCGGGTTTCAATAACGAGACAGACGTCTCTGATTACCCACGAATTCAATCCATATACTAAGACCGGCGCTCCATATATCAGTTGCAAATATTCTCCTGATCATCGGGAAATTTTTTCGGCATTATTCCGGGTTTATATTTTTATAAGATGGCTTTTTCTATATCCACAGAGGAGCTTTATCATGCAGAAACAATTTTATAAAAAAATATATATAAATATTAATTTTCGCAACTAAAACACGCTTAATCCTGTCTTCAGTAGCGGTACTACATCCATATCTCCATAAGAATCTCCCCAGTAATTTACCAATGCCATTGTGATTATCGGGCTAAGAGATGAGACAACTCTTATGCCATGTGCATGTCGTGTTGCAGCATATATTATTATCAAGGAATTACCATGCGCTCAGAAACACTACATTCTTCTGAAAAAAAATCACAAATACTTTTAACAAGCGTTTTCGGCCCCTATGCCCGGGACGATGAATACGGAAGCAGGAAGATCAATCCCATGGAGCTCTTCCACAACCAGGTAACCCGCGTGCAGGGCCCTTTTTCCCTGCGCATGTTCCACCCCTCGCTGGGATTAAAACTGATAATGGAAAACATAAATTCCCCCTGCACCATATTGGATTTCCCCGACCTTGATCGCTTTATTGAGGAATTAAAAAGCAAACCCTATGATATAATCGGCATCAGTTCAATTCTTCCGAACATCGGGAAAGTGGAAAAAATGTGCGCCCTCATACGCGAATACCAGTCCCATGCCACGATAGTCGTGGGCGGGCATATCGCCAACGCGCCCGGCATTGGCGGCCGGATAGACGCCGATCATATAGTAAAAGGCGAAGGTGTCCGCTGGTTCAGGAAGTTTCTTGGCGAAGATGAGGACGCCCCCATCAAACATCCGGCGGCGATATCCGCCTTCGGCAGCAGGATCCTGGGCATTCCATTGCCTAACCGCCGCGGAGATGTGGCGGCCATCCTGATCCCTTCCGTGGGCTGTCCCATGGGCTGCAATTTCTGCGCAACGTCCCATATGTTCGGGGGAAAGGGTAAATCGGTTAACTTTTTTGAAACAGGGGATGAACTCTACTCGATACTGTGCGACCTGGAAAAAAAGCTCAAGGCCCGCTCCTTTTTTGTCATGGATGAAAATTTCATGCTGCATAAAAAACGCGCCTTGAGACTGCTTGAACTGATGAAACTGAACGGCAAAACCTGGACCTTCAGCATCTTCAGCTCGGCCAGGGTAATCAGTTCATACACCGATGAGCAGCTGGTACGGTTCGGCATTTCCTGGGTATGGATGGGTCTTGAAGGAGAAAAGAGCCGGTACACGAAGCTCGACGGCATTGATACCAAGTCGCTGGTGCGTCATCTCCAATCACTGGGCATTCGCGTGCTGGGCTCGACTATTATCGGCCTTGAAGAGCATACGCCCGAGAACATACCGGCCGCCATAGACTGGGCGGTAAGCCACGATACCGTGTTCCATCAATTCATGCTGTACACGCCTGTTGCGGGCACACCCCTCCATGAAGAGCATAGAAAAAAAGGGACGCTCTTATCTGAAAACGAATGCCCGGCAGCCGATGCCCACGGGCAGTACCGTTTTAATTTCCGCCATCCCAATTTTAGCGATCAGCAGGAAACCGATCTTCTCCTTTCTGCCTTCAACCGCGATTTTGAAATAAACGGCCCGAGTCTGCTGCGACTCATCCGCACCATGCTCATGGGGTGGAAAAAACTTAAAAATCATCCGGATCCGCATGTCAGAAAGCGTCTGAACCATGAATGCCTGCTGATTAAAACTTCCTATGCCGGCGCGGTCTGGGCAATGAAACGCTGGTATCGTCACGATACCCATATGTTTAACGAGGCGTCAAATGTTCTGAAGGGGTTATATGATGAATTCGGCTTGAAGACCAGGGTTGCGGCAACGGTTACGGGAATATTCGCATACCTGTGCATGAAAAGGGAAAACAAGAGGCTTGCCGGCGGCTGGACCTATGAACCGGCAACCCGATATGAAGATAACGCCGCCAGGCTGGCTTTGCAATGGAAACAGCAGCCGGACCCGGCGTCATCCCTTGTGCAAAATGTTCTGCAGAGAGAAAAAAACTTACTGACCCCTCCTTTAACGGAGTAGCATGAATCCACACCAGTAACCGGCCATACAGGAATGTATGGCCGGTTCACAATCAGTTCTCCTGCTGAGAACGTATCATCTATATCAGTTTACACGCAGGGGATCACTGCTTCAAAACCGGAAGCGTCCGCATCATAACTCCTGAAACATTAATGAGTTTGTATTTCATGGCTGTATGCCAACCACTAGCAGGACATATCCGATTATCGCATTGTCATCAATACAGATTATTTGCTTCAGCCAAATAGTTCACCTTCTCCCTGCCTGCAAGTCCGCACATTTTCCCTGTTTAGCCAGAAGAGATAATGGTATTCAGCGCAAAATGTTCTTGACATATTTACAATATTATGTCACATTAATTAAAGTAAAAAAAATCTTGGTAGGGGGCAAAAATGGCTACAAAAAAGAAAGCAGTCAAAAAGGCCGCAAAGAAAACGGCGAAAAAAAAAGTAGCAAAGAAGAAAAAATAACGTTCCACGATTTGTGCCCCGCCGTATGAAAATCACAGCGGGGCATTATTAACCTTCAGCCCTCAGAGTTTTTTTCCCGCACTTTCAGTTTAAACAATATGAAAACAGCAACTATACCAATGACCCTCAGGGAACAAATGTCGAATTATATATAACAATCATTTTTCCTGAAGCCTGACATGCGTTACATGCGGCGTTTCCGCTAAAAATGTGTCACCCACCCTGGTTCAAGTATTAAATGTCATTTTCTCTCGGGAAAAGAAATTTTTTCATTGTGCATAGATTTTTAATTTAACAGGAAATTAACTGATGAATTATCAAAGCGATTGCATAAATTCAAATAGAGAATCCACATGCTCAATGATGTCACCCCGGGGGCCGGGATAGTGACCTGATGTCATCCGGCTGATCCAGGCATTGAGGTCGCTGATGGTATAATGGACAATTCCGTGTTTTTCAGCCAATGCAGCCGCATTCCCGGAAAGGCCGGGTGCGGCAAAGAGAAAACCCTTCTGTATATTATTCTCCTCCATATATGCATAGAACTTTTTAATGAAGGCCGTATTTACCGGGGTGCCGGCGCGGTGACGGTACCGGACCGCTATTGTTTCAGCACCGTTGCTCACCGTTATAATGCGATCCTCGCTGTCATGGCTTACAGGCGCATAGCCCATCATGAAAAAATGTATCAGTATACGCCGCAGTACGGTTTTTTCTTTATCCTTGATCCCGGACTGTTTTCTCAAGTCCTTAAAGAGCTGGATCACACGCTCTGATACATCCTCAAGATGAGCGCGCAGCACTTCTGATTCAAGGGTCACCTTCCTCCGCGCCTTTCTTTTTAATATATATTTCCATTCAGGATTCAGAACAAAGACGGAGTCATCGCTGTCGCCATATCTGGCGTTGCGGACCATTGCGTATCCGGACAAGACTGCGCCAATCCACAGTAACGGATACATAAATCCGGCCGCCGTCAATATACATGCTGCAGCAGCCGAAATTATACACCTGCCCCGGATTTTCTCGAAAGACCCGCAGGTATCCGCGTATACAGCGTCAACCGTGCGGCCGTAACCGGACCTGATTTCTTCAGATCGCTTATGCACCTCCTCCCTGATACGATCTTTCAAATTTCTTTTAACCTTGTTTTTGCGAAAACTCTTTTCCCATTCTTCCGCGTGCTTTGACCGGTACCGCTCCTTCACGGGACCATGGCCGGTGCCGGCCGACAGCGCCGCATCATGGCGCCGGCGCTGTACCGGATCAGAAAGAATTTCATAGGCATAATTAATCCGGGCCTGTGCTTCATTGCTGCCGCCCCTGTCAGGATGGGTCTCCATGGATATTTTCCTGAAGGCTCGCTTGATTTCCTGAATTGAAGATCCCCGTGGAACGCCTAAGAGGGAATAACAATTAATGTCATGATGTTTATTGTCGGGTTTCATTGCGAAAAGAATCTGGATGAGTTTTTCTATGGATAAACAGCATCTTGATATGTGTCAAGAGGGAAATTGGCGAGTGCCCCGGAACGGGGCACATTACGAATAATTATTCATTGCGCGACCCCAACGGGGCTGCATACATTAATTGACTGTTTTCAATATTACAGGACGGCCATGAATTATTGACATAAGCGGATACCTGGCACAAATGCCCGGTAAAATAATTCTTATAGTATTTACGCGAACAGATGCTGCAGGTCACTCTCCACATTAGCCGCCATGGAGTACAGGTTCGCTTCAGTGACCTCAATATTCAGGCCCTGGCACATTTTGACCAGAAGGTCTCTCAAGCGGTCCGGGGCATATCTCATATTAAGCTGAGGAAAGTTCTCCGGATCAATATTCAAATTTACTTTTTCCATTGCTCTGTACCTCCCGGCATTGAATTCTTAATGGCAGCAGGCCACCCCTACGGCCCCGCCGCACATAGCCGGTGATGTATGGCATACCTGCACGGTTGACCCGCAATTCTGGAAAAATTCCCATTGACCGGCCCTGCATATCTCGGCCATGTTGCCGCTGCATCTCATATCTCCGCCGGTACAGGGAAAATTCAAATCAGCGTATAGTAATAGCGCCTCTTCGAATTGGCTTGTTTCATCTGTATCGCATGATGCATAAGCCAACAGGGAAAATGACAATAATGATACGATTAAAATCTTTATCACGTCGTCCCCGGTAACACAAAAATCTGCAAATATGATACATAACCAGAATAATGCCCCGAAGGGCTTATCTGCCTGCATTTACTGTGTTCAATATAACCGGCAGGGTATGACAGATAGTGTCATATATGATTTCGCGGCAAATTATTTATCTTATTTTCAACTTCTTCTTTAATAATAAATAGTTGTTTTTCCCGGTCCGGTCTGATATGTGTTGAAAATTATAAAAAAGACGGGGGGAACATAACATGGCCGTGAAATCCGCCGGATCGAAATCGTTAAAAAAACCCAAAAAGTCCAGTGCAAAAAAAACAGCGCCGAAGAAGTCATCGTCCGCGAAAAAACTTCCGGTACAGCCGAAACAGATGCAGCTTGAGGAGCAGCTGCGCAATGAAATAATGGCAATGACCCTGACCCTCGACGTCGAAAGCCTGAAAAAGCTCCTCCAGGACGCAACGATCCTCGCGCATAACGAGAGGGTGCTCAAGGATTTCAACATGAACAGGGAGCAGGCGCCGCGCCGGGGATCGGTGCTGGCGGAAGTGGAGGAAGGGCGGGACGGGACCTATTATATCGTCATACTGAACAGCTACCGTAATTTCCTGTCCCTCGAAGAGATGCGCAGACTCGTTGCACTATGCCGGAAGGCGGAAAACGCCCGCGATGCGGCCAACCGGCTCTATGCCTGGGTGGAGACCGACCGCCGCGATATAAGGAAAAATTCAATGATCGCGGACCAGGATGACCCTTCACTGCCCGCCCTATGGAAAATAATTGTAAACGGGTACGATCTGAAATGATGCGCCCGCTGCATCTGTTGAAGCTATTTCAACCTATCACTTCATAGAAAGGGCAGTTGCGCCATACCTCTTTTTTAGCAAGGGGGCAGGAATCAGATGTCACGGGAATTACATACCCGTGCCGTGTGAGAGCAATATTAAAATTTACTTTTTTATTTACATCATTTTTCATCAACAGTTTCAACCGGCATTTAATCCGACCAACCGAATTTGCTCCGTTACCTTTCAGCAGATAATCCAGATTCACCTGATAGACGTGTTTACAAACCATAGTGCATTCCTTGAATCATTGACTGTCAGTATATGATACGATACACCGCTGTCCTGATGGTGCGGACTCAAGACCACGCCTTCAGAACAGGGTGTTATCGGGCACGTGCGTATCCATGTGCTGAAATTAATCGAAATAACGGGAACTGCTAAAATTTGAAGTATTATAACCGATTGAAGTAACGTTGTAAATAAGTAAAACAGGAGGGTTCCATATCAGTAATTCTACTTATATGTCATCTTTCAGTGGTACCATAACGCCAGAATAGTGATCCACGCGTTACTGAACCCAACTAATTGAAAATTAATAATAAACCGGCTGGATGAATGCGACCATCGATAGTATCGTATAACAACGTAAATGTCAGTCTTAATTTGACCGGTGCGGGATTATAGTGCGGCGGCATGTTCAATTAGGTGGCAGGGAAATTCATTCTAATTGTCACGTATTGCCGCATGAAGACATCTATTCTGCTGATCCAGGCATTTCAAAAGCTGTTCCGATGAGATATACCCCAGCAGGAGCAATACCATGCCCAATTGACCGGCCTTTTGCTGTTCCTGTATCCTTAATGCAATATCCAGTTGTTCCTCTGATATTGAACCATTTTCAACCAGTATTTGACCAATTCTTTTCTTCATGAGCATTTTCCAGGAAAACAAAAAGAGAAAACCATCAGGAAACACCTATCGTTGAGACACATTAAATATAATCATATTACCCGGGGATAATCAAACATTTGGCTGAAATTTTTCAACCTGGTACAGATTTTGTTTTATTAATAAATTAATTGTCAATGAGACTAATGGTAATTAGAAAACTTGACAATTCACTCCCTGCCATGCATCTTATCAGTAGATATCATACTGATAGAAATATAAACTCAGAATCGGCAACAGCGCTGCAGGAGCATGAATCACATTGCCGTCGTGGCCATGTAAATATCGAACTGAGGGATACGTATGACATGGTAAAGCGAATCATCACATTTATACGCGAATGGTTCGGATCGGATTACGGCAAGCCGCCACGGGAAGGCGGCATCAGGAAAGGGATAGACTGGATCGGCAGTATTCCTTTTCTGGCGTTCCATGTCCTCTGTTTCGGCATAGTGTGGGTTGGCTGGAGTCCCTTCGCGCTAATCTTCGGCGTGTTGTTCTACCTTGTCCGCATGTTCGGCATCACGGCTTTTTATCATCGTTATTTCGCGCACCATGCCTTCGAGGCCAACCGCTTCTTTTCATTTATATTTGCCTTCCTGGGCTGTTCAGCAATGCAGCGCGGGCCGCTCTGGTGGGCGGCAATTCACCGCCATCATCATATCTATGCTGACACCGAACAGGACGTCCATTCTCCGGTGATGCGGGGCTTTTTCTACAGCCATGTCGGATGGATACTGTCCTATGAGAACAAAAGGACCCGCGTTGAATATCTGAAAGATTGGCTGCGCTTTCCGGAACTCGTGTTTCTCGATAAATTTGCCCTTGCCGTGCCGTTGTTTGCCGGCGCGTCAGTGTTTGTGTCAGGCCATCTCCTCTTTCTCTATTTTCCGGAACTGGGGACAAACGGCCTGCAGCTGCTCGTATGGGGATTCGTCGTTTCCACAGTCTTCTGCAGTCATGCGACGTTTTCAATCAATTCCATAGATCACCTGTACGGTTCGAGAAGATACGCGATGCCCAATACGAGCCGCAATAATGTATTGATGGCCATCCTCACGCTTGGTGAGGGGTGGCACAACAACCACCATCATTATCCGGTGACCGCGCACGCGGGATTTTTCTGGTGGGAAATCGACATCACCTACTATTTGCTGAAAATTTGTTCATGGCTCCGTATAGTAAAAAACCTCAAGCCCCTGCCGGACCGCATACGGGACCGGGACCTCATAATTCATACCGAGAAATAACCCTGCGAGCACGGTAAATCTCTGAAAAATTGCACCCCTTTTTTCTAAAGGTGATTGACTTTGAGGAAAATAAGTTATAAATTACTCTTAAACATAACTATATATCATAGGTTATGTGACTCCTCCCTGATTTAAATTTTATCTAATCCCATTAAATAGTATATTATTTCAGGAGGCCTTATATGAATTACATTCCGATACTGCTTTTTGGAATAGCGGCCCTCGGCGGCCTGACTCTCGTTACCATGAGAAGCCAGGGAAAAGGAATGCCCATGCCCCTTGCCATCGGGCACGGATTGCTGGCCGCAGCCGGCCTTATAACGCTCATTATAAATGTTGCCGGCGACATGAACAACATGCTTATGAACATTTCATTGATCCTGTTCCTTGCCGCTGCCCTTGGCGGCTTCACCCTGTTTTCATTTCATGTCAGAAAAAAGCCGATGCCAGGAATATTGATCCCGATTCACGGGACCGGCGCCGTTATTGCCTTTGCACTGCTTCTGATTGCAGTGTTCCGGTAGTTCAAGCACCCGGCAACGATCAACATTATTCCCGATCTCAATTGCCTTAATATCCCGGGCGGGCATCTGATAGGATTGTTTGATTCAACGGGATATGAGTCTTATATTCTTGTTTATGGAATACGCGGATACTGAAATCCCTGACTTATAAGATTACGAAAAAAAACTTCATCAAAACACGAGGGTATGGCATGATGGAAGAAAAGTTTGTCTATCGATGCACTGAATGCAACACCACGGTGGAATATTCGGAGGGCAGGAAGGCGCCGCTCTGCTGCAAGAAGGTGATGGTAAAAGACCCCCTTCCGCCCTGCACGACTGCTGATCACGCCGAGATGGCCAGGAATGAGGATGACGGTGAGGCCTGCGACGATGGAAGAGGACATACAGGCTGAGTTCGTATGAAGAGCGGAAGAATTGACCTATTATCCGCCCGAATGCCCGCCGGCACGATCTGCACTATGGCAAATCAAGCACCGAGATCGTCGATACACTGGCCGGAAAAACGCTTCCTGATCGCTGAAGGAGCATGGCATGAATAATCCCCAGGGCATGCATGCCGGCGGTACTATAGCAACAGTCAAATGACCTGACGCAATGTTTCTGGTCATGATCGCCGGAAGCGGGAAATTCTCTTTCGACAGATTCCTTAATAAAAAGTATGGATACATTTTCCGCTACCGGGCTTACTGCCGTGAAGGGAGACCGGGTTGACGCGCCGTATATCAAGGAGTTCCCGCTTATCCTGGAATGCAGGCTGGCAAGCACCGGTGAAGTCGGCAACCACACTCACTTTATTGGGGAAATAGTTGACGTTAAGGCAGATCAATCAATACTTGGCGAAAACGGCTTGCCGGACATGTTAAAAGTAAAACCAATCCTGTATGCGCTGGAGCTACGGTTATACTATGGAGTCGGGAAATACCTGGGACAGGCACATGCTATCGGAAAAAAAATTTAGTTTTAATTTTCAATGGACATACGGTCATTCCGCATATAAACGAACGTTTTTGATCCAGGATTTGAAATACCAGCGCGCCGGTTAACATATTTTCTGTAACCCTCCTTACAGTATAACGGACAGAATACCATGAGAGACCTTTCTAAAGGACACGTCTTCAAACTGCTGATTTCATTCTCCATACCGATGATCCTGGGCAACATGTTCCAGGCCGCCTACAGCATCATTGACGGCATCTTTGTCGGGAGGATTCTCGGCCACCAGGCCCTTGCCGCGGTTTCCATCAGCACGCCCCTCATCTTCTTCCTCGCGGCGATACTTATCGGTCTCGGCATGGCAGCCGTGGTCCTCGTCGGACAGGCCTACGGCGCCAAAAACCACGACCTCCTGGCCAGGATCCTGGTGAATTCCTTCGCCCTTAACGTGGCGGTGAGCGTTGTCATAACCGCGTCGATCATCCTCTGGGGCCGCGAGATGCTGGCGCTGATCAATACGCCGGACAATCTCATGGAAAACGCCTACATCTTTCTCTCCTGGTTTTCCTTCGGGTTTATTTTCATGGTGATCAACAACTGGTTCATGGGGGTGCTGCGCGGCCTGGGCGATTCCCGCACCCCGATGTACCTGACCGGCATCACCGTTATTCTCAACATTCTGTTTATCCCGTTTCTCATCAAGGGCATCGGCTTCATCCCGCCCCTCGGCGTGCGGGGTTCCGCCCTGTCAACGGTGCTCGCCAACATGGTGACGACCGTGGCCGGCTACTTCTACCTTGCCAGGAAAAACCATGTGCTGAACATCGGCGGCTGGCGGTGGGATTTTGACAGGGACATCATCGCGAAAATAATAAACCTGGGGTTCCCGACGTCGATCCAGATACTCATCGTTTCCTTCAGCGGCATCGTGATGATGGGACTGGTCAATCTTTTCGGCGAAGCGGTGATCGCGGCCTACGGCATCGGGCTCCGGGTGGAGAATTTCTCGATACTCCCCGCCATGTCCGTCGGCGTGGCCGTGTCCACCATGGTGGCGCAGAGCATCGGCGCGGGGAATATCGACCGGGCCAGAGAAATCACCGGGTCAGCCGCGCGGTTCACCCTGGCGATTTCAGCAGTGGTCATCATCGTGTGCACCTTCCTGCCGCGGCAGATTGCGGGCATTTTCACCGGGGACCTGCAGGTAATCGGCCACACGATATTGTATCTCCGGATAATGTGCTGGGCCTATCTCGATCTCTCTCTCTTCTTCATTCTGCAGTCGACCGTCAGGGGCGCGGGGTCCGTGAAGGTGCCTCTGGTCTTCTCAATACTATCCATGAGCGCCAGGATCGGCCTCGCCTATGTCCTGAGCCGGCACACCTCTCTCAATGAAATCGGCATATGGATCGGGATATTCATCTCCACGCTGGTGGGACTGGGCCTGATGTTCGCATATTACAGGAAGGGCAACTGGCACACTAAAAAAATCCTGGGAACCGCTCCCGCACCGGCGCTGACCGACATACCCCAGGCCGATAATCCCTGACGCCGGCACCCGGTTTCGGAATAAGGGATACTATCAGGGCCGCCGGATTATCACCTCGCAGCAGTCGTGTCCATGGTTCAGGTTCTTCGCGTGGATGACCTCGATGTCCGTCTCTTTTCCGAAAAGGCCGCGCGCCATGCCCGTGTAGGTCTCCACGGTGACGATGCCGCAGTCTGCTATCCCCGCCTTGGCGATCCCTTTCTGGATATCGCAGTCGGCGACACGCACATGGATCGCGCCGTTGTTGATGGTTACGGCCCGGTTCGTTATGCCCAGAATATTCATGAAGATCCCCATTGCATCCAGAAAACTGGCGGGCCATACCGGATCGGGAAAGTGGTTCTTCCGTATATGCTTGCCCATCACGTAGGAAAACTGCTTCCATGCCTCGACGTCCATCTCCCAGGCCGCGTTGATGCCGAATTTTTTTGCTACCGCCATGAACCACGCGCCATCCATCCTCGCGAAGGATAATCGCGCCAGTGCCGCGAGATGCTCTTCTGATATGTTCATGTTCCACTCCCCTGTTATTATCTACTGACCATGGACATCACACCGGCATGACGCCCGCATTCATTGTATATGAAAAGACCCGCTACTTTCCGATGCTCTCCCATCCCCGCCGGTTGATATTGAAATAGATGACACCGCCGAAGATGAAGCCGCAGGCAATGAAGAAGACGCCGATTGCGGGGCTGCCGAGGATGACCTTGCCCGTGCCGAAGAGAAAGGCGTAGATCATGGCCACCCCGAGAAGCCAGTTGGCCAGGTTGAAGAGACCGTCCTTCTGTGGTACTATATCCGTCGCCTCCCGGGCGATGGGCCCCCACAGGCGCGCGTTGGGCCGCACCCTTCTATAGAAGGAAAGGAGCGTCTCCTTCGGCTCCGGCCTGGTCAGCATCGTGACCGTGAGCCATACCGCGGTAGTCACCGCCACAGTGATGAGGAGCAGGTAGGCAAAATCACGCGGATCGCTCTCGTTGAAGTGAAAGCCGAACTGCAGGACCAGGGACGTGATGAAGGCCGCTGACATGGCGGAGATTTCGCTCCAGGCGTTAATCCGCCACCAGAACCAGCGCAGGATGTATACCAGGCCGGTGCCAGCACCCAGGGCGATGAGAACCTTCCACGCCTCCGCGATGGAATCCATGTAAAAGGTCATTATCAGGGACAGGAGCATGAGGAGCACCGTCACTCCCTGGGAAACCCTGACGTAATGTTTCTGGCCGCGGTCCTTAACCATGAGACGCTTGTACACATCGTTGACGATGTAGCTGGCGCCCCAGTTGAGCTGGGTGCCGATGGTCGACATGTAGGCCGCGGCAAAGGCGGCGAGCATGAGCCCGCGCAGGTATACCGGCAGGTCCGACATGAGGATCCTGATGTAACCGGACTCGGGGTCCCGGGCGAACTGCGGATCGTCCTGGTAACGCACCACGGCCACCAGGGCAACCACGATCCAGGGCCAGGGCCGCAGGGCGTAGTGGGCGATGTTGAACCAGAGGGTCGCCAGAATTGAGTGCTTCTCATTCCTGGCGGAGAAGATCCTCTGGGCGATGTAGCCGCCCCCCCCCGGCTCAGCGCCGGGGTACCAGGAGGCCCACCAGTTGACAGCGATGAACACGAAGAAGGTGATCAGGGGCATCCAGGCCGAACCGGCGTCCGGCACCAGGGAGAGGATAGAGCCGGTGACTGCGCGTCGCGTCAATTTCACGCAGGCGTCCCATCAGGACCTCCATGCCGCCGCTGGCTGCGACGGCAAAGACAGCCAGCAGTATCACCATCCCCATCTTTAAAATGAACTGGAACAGGTCTGTCCAGAGGACCCCCCAGAGCCCGGAGATGGTGGAGATGGACGCGGTGATGACCATGATGACCACCACGATGCCCAGGGCCTCCACCTTGGTGATACCCAGCACGTTCATCAATATCTTCACGATGGCGAGGTTGACCCATCCCATGATTATGAGGTTAATGGGAAACCCCAGGTACAGGGCCCTGAAGGCGCGGAGAAAGGCCGCGGGCTTCCCGGCATACCTGATCTCTGCGAACTCGACGTCGGTGAGGACCCCTGCCCGCCGCCATAGCTTCGCGTAGAAAAAGACCGTAAGCATGCCGCTGAAGACCATGCTCCACCAGATCCAGTTCCCGGCGATGCCGTTCCTGGCCACCAGGCCCGTTACGACCAGCGGCGTGTCCGCTGCGAAGGTGGTGGCCACCATGGACGTGCCCGCGAGCCACCAGGACACGTTTCGACCCGACACGAAGAAATCGTCCACGCTCCCGGTAGCGCGCTTCCGGAGCCAGAGGGCGATGGCGATGTTGAATGCGAAATAGAGGCCGATAACGGCGGCGTCGACTATGGTCAGTTTCATGATTTCTCTCCGTGTCGTTTGAAGATGCTCCGTGCCATACGAAAGAACGTGCCGGTGGCGATGCAGACGGCGCAGCCGATGAAGGTGTGCCAGGTATAATCTATGGTGGTGAGGAACAGTACCGCGGCCATGACCGCCAGGGCCGCGATGAACCCGATAAACGCGTCCACCGCCCTCGTCTTTTTAGTCAGGAGACCGAGGAAAAAAGTCCCCAGGAGGGCGCCGTAGGTGATCGATGCTATCTTCAGGCCCAGCTCCACCACCGGGTTCTTCGTATCAGTAAAAAGCATGGCCCCCCCGATGAGCACGATCCCCCAGACAAGAGTGAAAAAGCGGGACCAGAAAATCCCCTTTTTTCCATCGAACTGTTTTTCCTTTTCGGTCAGGGTCATAAGGTCGAGGCAGGTGGAGGATGCCAGGGAGCTTATCGATGATGAAAGGGACCCCATGGCCGAAGCGAGGACCCCGGCGATGACAAAACCGGTGACGCCCACCGGGAGCTCTTCAACTATGAACTTGGGGAACACCTCGTCTGACGACGCAAGACCCAGCTTCGCAAGGGATGCCCCGTCGTAAAAGGCGTAGAGGCCGATGCCCAGGACGAGAAAAAAGAGGAACTGCAGGAGTATGAAGAACGCGTCCAGCATGAGCGCTTTCTGGCTGTCAAACCTCGACCGGCATCCCAGGAGCCGCTGGACCAGGAGCTGGTCCGTGCCATGGGATGCCATGCTCAGGAAGGTCCCCCCCAGGACTCCCCCCAGCAGGGTATAGGGCGACGACAGGAAACCGGCTATGCCGCTGCCGGTGCCCGGGTTAATGACGGCAAACTTGTCGGCCCCGCCCGCGGCGGCCCGCGCCACCACGTCGCTCCAGCCGTTGGGCAGGTGGCCCAGGATGATGTACAGGGAGACGGCTGCGCCGCCGAGGTAGATGAAGAGCTGCACCACGTCCATGGCCACCACCGCCTTCAACCCGCCGGTGTAGGTGTAGGCCAGGGTGAATATGCCGATGATGAGGATGCATGTCGCGTAGCTCCAGCCGGTTATGACATGGAGGGGGATGGACGTGGCGAAGAGGCGCACCCCCGACGCCAGGACCCTGGTGACGATAAATACCGACGAGGTGAATTTCCTCAGGGAAAAACCGAAACGCTTTCCTATGAAATCGTAGGCCGTTTCAAGGTCCCCCCGGTAGTAGGCCGGGATGAAGACAAGGCTCACGATGATCCTCCCGATAAAATACCCGAACACCAGCTGGAGGAAGCGCATGTCCGACCCGTAGGCCAGGCCGGGTATGCTGATGAAGGTGAGCGTGCTCGTTTCGCTGGCCACGATGGAGAAGCCCACCGCCCACCAGGGGAGCTGCTTCCCGCCGAGAAAATAGTCCTTCACGGACTTCTGCCTGCCGCCGGCGATGATCCCGAAAACCGTCACACCGACCAGGTACGCGGCAATTATTGCATAATCGATGTATCGTTCCATCCTGTCCCCTGGGAATTGTTATGAATCAGCCGGATGCGTTAGTAACCACTGGCAGTGTTTGAATGTTTTGTCAAGGATGAATCCTGCACTATCGTTGCGCAAGGGGGAAGGTCTGCGGATTACCGGCCAACCTTCCGGATGATGAAGCAACAGGAGACAATGAAAGATTAAATGGAATTCCCCTGACCGGGAAATTCCGGGTGGAAGCATCGGGCGCTGGACCGCGGAAATCGTCCACGGACGCGCCCCTGTCTGTAATCAACTCTATAATCCTGCATCCGGACATAAGCCGATACAGGTATTCTTCAGCCTGAGGCATTCATTCTGAGCGGTTATTTGATCCTTGTAACTATTCTTTTTCGCTTTTTGAAAGCACACCTTGTTATCCGACGCGCATCTGTTCAGGCAGTTCTGATCTTTTTTTTTCGCGGCAAAGGTCTCGGGACTTGATGCGATCATAGATATCATAAGGAATATTGTGAATACTGTCGCAATTGCAAGAAATATTGCTGGAATCCTTTTCATACTATTTCCCCCTCGTACGGTCTTTTTAACAAAATGATTTCAAATAATTATTAGCGTTACCTGAATCATGATGTATCAGATACAATATCGTAGGAAATGAACCAAGTCATGAAGAAATTTATTTCAAGGTGTCAGAGTAAACCATACCCAACGGTCATCCCGCAATTATATTCTTCTATTTAAAAGAAAAATATTGCTATAAATGTATAATCATTTTACTATTTGCCATACCATGCCAGGGGGATAGTATATATGTTACATAATAAAATACATGCCGAACCATTCGCAAAATCTTTCATTATCACAATGATTATTGCCGCTGTCATCGGATTAACAATAACCGGCCATTCCCTGGCAAAACCAGCGTCCCTGCCCTCATCGGTGACCTATTACACAGACGCTCGGGGCACGTTTACTCTGACCCCTCCCCCGGCCACGACCGGGTACCTGCTCCCCCTTAAAGGCACCTGTTCCCTTCCTGCCCTGATGGTGTACATTAAAAAGACAAAAGCCGGGGCCCTGACCAGGCAGATATCGTATTACATGAAGGGTTCTGTCAATTTCAACTTTAAATATATCATTAAAGATGGGACCGGTGATTATACTGTGACCATTTACGGAAAAAAGAACATCACTGCATCAAGCCTGAACGGCCTTTGCTCCTTTACCGTTCATTCCAATACCGATCTGCCGAAAAATTTCAGCGGCCTTGACATAAACGATAGTGTCCTGTCCCATGTCAGAAGCGTCATTGGAAAAACCGTGGGTTCCGGTGAATGCTGGGACCTTGCCCAGGAGGCCCTGGACGAAGCCGGCGCGGACTGGAACCGCCCCTTTTCCTTCGGCCTGCCCCTTGATCCCGGCAGGGATGAGGTCAGGGCCGGTGACATCATCCAGTTCAAATCGGTAAGGATAGAAAAGAAACTGGAAAACGGCGGAAAGATGTTCCACACCATGGGAGCCCCTGACCACACTGCGGTCATCATCGGCGTTGAGGGGAAAAAAAAATACCGGCTGGCCCATCAGAATTCCGACGGCAGGCGGTATGTCATCACGTCGGAAGTTGACCTCAAGGACATGAAATCGGGAAAATTCTGGATTTACAGGCCCGTGGCGGGGATCATGCCGTAGGCGCGTCGCGGTAAGTGCGGGTTTAAACCCGCACTTACCGGTACTTCTCCTGGATCATCTTCCGCTCCTGTTCCGGCAGGGAGCTGATATAGGCCTTCCATCCCGGACAGTACTGGATATGCCATTTCCACATCCGCCCCGTCAGTGACGACGGATCCTTATCATAGCTCTTCCTGATCGAGCAATCGGCACACGATTTCTTTCCGGTGTCGCTGCCGGAACAGCTCATGCCCCCTGCTAATACCGCGACGCCGGCAATGATACCGGCCCCGGACAGGCGCAAATACTCCATCCTTGTTACTTTTCTTTCCAGGTCTTTCATTGACGATTATCCTTACTTTTTTTGTTTACTTAACAAAAGCCGCGGCCAGGTAGCCCACCACCTGGTCCCTGGTCCCGGCCGTGTCGCCTGAATTGGCGTATTTAAGAACCTCCACACCGGAGGCGCCCAGGAGACGGCACAGCGCTATTCCCGTCAGGACCGGTCCCTCGCCGCAGGCTTCGGCCTTGCCGCTCGATATGGCATCCTGCACTTTCTTCTCGTCAAAGGAACCGAGAGCGTCGCTGAAACGCTTGTCCAGCGTCTGTGCTTCGGCGTAGGAGTGATAGTGGGACAGATCAGTGGATATGACGACGGCATAGTTGCGTTTTTCCCCTGCGAGGGCGGCATGTATCGATTCCGCTATGGCCCGGCAGATCGTGAGGTCCACGGTCCCGATAATAATGGGGACCAGGCTGAAACTTTTCAGGACCTTCTGCAGAAAGGGCACCTGTACCTCGAGGGAATGCTCAAGTTCATGGGCTTCCTTGATAACACCGAAATAATCCCGGTCCTTGAGCCGCGCGCCTATTACAGCGTCAATAGGCACGTCTCCCAGGGGCGTTTCAAAAATGCCGTCCGGCAGAAGGGCGGCACCGTTGAAGCGGGCCCGGTGCGATGGCGCCAGGACGACAACCAGCTCTGTTGCCGGTAAAAGCCGGTGGTAGGCAAAGGCCGCCACCGGACCGGAATACACGTACCCCGCGTGGGGTGAGATTATCCCGATCACGTCGCCTTTCGGCGCAGGGCCCTGCGCTTCTGCCAGGTATGAATCGATCATCACACCGAGGCGCTGCGGATTCGAAGGATAGAATGATCCTGCCACAGCCGGCTTTCTTCGGTACATATCACACCTCCTGTTACTGGGATATCAGGTATCGGGGAAGCCGCTCCTCGATCTCATCCACGATGCGGACCGCTACCTCGTGCTTGGATATGAGGGGGAGATCCTTCCGCGTGCCGTTGCGGAAAAAGATTGTTATGATATTGGTATCGGTGCCGAACCCCGCGTCGCTCCGGGACACGTCATTGAGGCAGATCATGTCCAGGTTTTTCTCAGAGAGCTTTTTAAGAGCATACTCCTCGAGGTTGTCCGTCTCCGCGGCAAAGCCCACGGTGAAGACGCTGCCGATGCGGCCGTCTCGCTTCATGGCGGCGATCTCTTTCAGGATGTCCGGTGTTTTTTTCAGCTCAAGGACGAGATTTTCATCCGCTTTTTTTATCTTTCTGTCAGCCCTGAAAACCGGCGAGTAATCGGCCGGCGCCGCGGCCATGATGAGGACCGCGTTTTCGCAGAGCTCCCCGGCAACGGCCTTCAGCATGTCAGCGGTGCTTTCCACTGCCACGCAGCGGTATTTTTTCATCTTAACCAGGGACGAGTCGATGGGGCCGTGGATAAAGACGGTCTCCCGGGCCCGGACGGAACAGACGTCGGCGATGGCCAGGCCCATTTTTCCGGTCGAGGGGTTTGATATGAACCGCACCGGGTCGAGCCACTCCCGGGTCGGCCCGCCGGTGATTATGGCTTTTCTCTCACTTAATTGCATTGACTGCGGCCTTGTATATTTCTTCCACGTCGGCAAGCTTGCCCATGCCTTCGTCTCCGCACACCACTTCCCCTGAAGCGGGCTCAATAAAGGCAACGCCCCATAGTTTAAGTATTTCGATGTTTCTCTTAACGGCAGGGTGCAGGTACATGTTCGGGTTCATGGCCGGCGCGATCATGACCGGGCAGGTGACGGATAGGAACGTGGTGGAAAGAAGGTCATCTGCTATGCCGCCGGCAAACTTGCCGATGATGTTCGCCGTCGCCGGCGCCACGAGGAACAGGGACGCGCCGGTCTTCAGTTCAATGTGGCCCATCTCCCGCCGCTCCCGCGAATACTGCTCGCTGTACACCGGGTTGCCCGAAAGGGTTTCCAGCGTAAGGGGCGAGACCAGGTGCAGCGCGTTTTCCGTGGTGACCACGTGCACCGCATACCCGCCCTTGACAAAGAGCCTGATGAGGTCACAGGCCTTGTACGCAGCGATCGATGATGATATGCCCAGTATTATTTTTTTCATTGCCGTTTAAACATCCTTTCAATATCGCCCTTCTCCATTTTATACACGAAGGGCCTTCCGTGGGGACAGACCAGCTGGCGCTCTTTCCCGAACAAATCCGCCACCAGCCTTTCCATATCGCCTACCATCAGCCGGTCGCCGGCCCGCTTCGCCGCGTGGCACGCCACCGTTGCAGCCATCCGCTCACGCATGTTGGAAACACCATGCTCGCCGCGGATTGATTCAAGAAAATCCGCCAGGAGGTCCGCCGCGTCCGCATCCCGGGCGATTTCAGGAACCGAGGATATCTTTATTGAATTATCAGAAAAATCCTCAATGTCAAATCCATTTTCTGAAAATATATCAATATTTTCAACGACCAGGGCGTGATCATCAAGGGACAGCTCCATGATCCTGGGAAAGGCGAGGCGCTGGCTTTCCGGTGCTTCCTTTTGCGCCATCATGGCGTCATAAATAATGCGCTCATGGGCAGCATGGAAATCTATGAAATAGAGATAGCCGTTTTTTTCCAGAATTATATAGGTCCCGAAGGCAATGCCGATGATCCTGGGCTTATTGCTCTCCCCGGCATCATGGTACAGCGCTGCGGCATCTTTCACGAAGGCGGACGGGGAAAAGCCGTCCCCGTCCCTGCCGCCCGCCCCCCGGGTCCCGCCGAAGCCGGACGTTCCCGTGAAGAGCGACGCCCCCGCCGGCGCTTCGCCGGAGACCGGAGCACGTTCCACGGGGAGACCCTGGCCGGGAGCGCCCGGGGTAAACATCCTGTCCTCAACCCGGTGCTCCCTGCCTACCGCCTTCTCGCCCAGCGCCAGGATGAGGCGGTCGATATAATGGCTGTCGAAGAGCTTTACTTCCTTTTTAGCGGGATGTATGTTCACATCCACCAGGCCGGTATCGATATCGATAAAAATAATACCGGCAGGATACCTGCCCCGGACGGCGACGGCTTCATAGGCCTTCGACAGGAGGAACCCGAGGTACCGGTATTCCACGGGCCGCCGGTTCACGTAGAGGATCTGCATGGCCCGGGTTGACTTGAGGAAGTGCGGCCTTGAAAGGAACCCGCGGAGGGAAACCTTGAGATCCTGGAGCTCCACAGGGTAGAGGTCTTCCATGACAGAGCCGCCGTATACCTGTCCCAGCCTCTCCTCAATGCCGCCGGCCTGATTCAGCGTTATCTGGCGGCTGTCGTCGACGTCCAGGGTGAAGGATATGCCGGGATGGGGTATCGCCAGTTTTATAAAAATCTCCCTGATTAAGCGTGTCTCCGCACGGACCGACTTGAGGAATTTCTTCCGCGCCGGAACGTTGTAGAAAAGATTTTCAACAATTATGGTGGTCCCGGCCGGTCCCGCGTAATCACCGGTTTCGACGCTGCCGTCCGCGCCTGCCAGGCGCGCCCCCACGGATTCATCGGCCCGCCTCGAGAGAATGGTCAACCGGGAAACCGAGGATATGCTCGACAGCGCCTCGCCGCGGAACCCGTAGGAGCTGATATGCTCGATGTCATGGATGTCCTCGATTTTGCTGGTGGCGTGCTCCATCACGGCGAGGGGCACGTCGTCGCGGTACATGCCGCTTCCGTCATCCCGCACCATGATCTTCCGCAGGCCGCCCTCGAGGACCTGTACGTCGATACGGGAGGCCCCGGCATCGATGGCATTTTCAACCAGTTCCTTGATGACCGAAAAGGGGCCCTCGACGACTTCGCCGGCGGCGATCTTCTTTTTGACGCTGTCAGGCAGCAGTTTGATCCGTTCCACTGGGTGTACCGTCAGGTTTTTTGTATCCGCCGGACCAGTTCCGGCAGGGTGGCGCCGGTCCTGCCCTTGACGAAAATATCGGTGCCATAGGACGTCAGGCCGGTCTCTTCCACATTAAATTCGATGATGACGGCCCTGTTCTGCTTGGCGATGAGCGGTATACCCGCGGCAGGATAGACCACCGCAGAAGTGCCTATCACGAGGACGACGTCCGCGTTCCGGGCGGCTTCCTCAGACCGGGCCGTCGCCTCGCGGGGGATCATCTCGCCGAAAAGGATCACCGTCGGCTTCAGCACGGCCCCGCACTTTTTACAGAGGGGGGATATCCGGGAGGACACCACCGCGCTGACGTCAAAGTCTGCCTGCCCGTACGCATGGCCGCACTGAAGGCATTCCAGCCTGCTTACGTTGCCATGGTATTCCACCACGTTGACGCTCCCCGCTTCCTGGTGGAGGTTGTCGATGTTCTGCGTGATCAGGCACGTGAGCATCTTCATTTTTTCAAGCTCCGCCAGGGCCGTGTGGCCCGGGTTGGGCCTGGCGTTCCGGACGAGGTCCATCATCTCGAAAAGCATCCGCCAGACCTTTTCCGGATTTTCACAGAAAGCGTCGATGGTGGCATATTCGCCGGGATCGAACTTCTCCCACAACCCTCCCCTGCTCCTGAAATCCGGAATGCCGCTTTCGGTGGATATGCCGGCCCCGGTCAGGGCGATGATGTTTTTCGCTTTCCCGATGACTTCCGCGGCCCTGGTGATGGTATCGTTCATGGCGATGGTCCTTTGCTGGTATGGCCCCGCGTGTAATCCGGCAGGACGGACGATAGTTATCTCCATCGGAACAAAATAGTTTTGTCAAGAAATTATATCTTGACATCGGAATTCCAAGTTTTGATTATATTGGGTGTTTTTATGCGGATTTCCCGGGAATTGAATCGCTATCGCGATTTCCAAACGGTCCCGATAACCATGTAACAAAGGGAGAATTCCATGAACTGCGATTGCGGAGGCGCATTGATTGACGGCAAGAGCTCGTATCGCGTGAGCAAGAAGCACTTCTCGCTGATCATCGACAACATACCCGCCTTCAAGTGCACCCGGTGCGACAAGGTGCTCTTTTCAGAAGAAACCGTGGACAAGATACAGCAGCTGGTAAACCGCCTCGAGCGCGACACCAAGGAGATCGTGACCGGCAAGCCATCGACCAACCTGTACGATTATTGAGAGCGTACCCGCGGACTCCCCGCCGGCGCGAAACCGAGAATTACCAAGGAGAACCCCATGAGAGTCAGATTCGCCCCGAGCCCCACCGGATTCCTTCACGTGGGAAACGCCCGGACGGCCATAACCAATTACCTCATTGCGAGAAAAAACAGCGCCACCATGGTGCTCCGCATCGAGGACACCGACATGGAGCGAAGCACCAAGGAATCGGAACAGTCGATCTACCAGGACCTGGCATGGCTCGGCATCGCATGGAACGAAGGCCCTGACAAGGGCGGCGACTTCGGTCCCTATCGCCAGTCGGAACGCTTCGACATCTACCGGAAGTATACGGAAAAGCTGATCAGCGAGGGCAAAGCCTACTACTGCTACTGCACCAGGGAAGAGCTGGACGCCACAAAAAAAGGCGCCGACGGCGAAGCGGAATCGTACACCTACAACGGCCGATGCCGCAACCTTTCGGCCGAGGAGCGGAAGAAGCTCGAGGCAGAGGGACGCCGGCCCACGGTGCGCTTCCGGGTACCGGACAACACCTCCATCGTGGTCAACGACCGGATCAAGGGTCCCGTTGAGTTCAACAGCAGCAACATCGGGGGCGATTTCATCATCATACGGTCCGACGGCGTGCCGGTCTTCAACTATATCGTCATCATCGACGACGCCCTGATGAAGATCAGCCTGGTCATCAGGGGTGACGACCATCTATCCAACACGCCGAAACAGCTCCTGGTGGCCCGTGCCCTGGGACTTCCCGAGCCGGAATACGCGCACCTGCCCCTCATCATGGGGCCCGACCGCTCCAAGCTATCCAAGCGGCACGGCATCACCTCTGTTGAGATGTACCGCCGGCAGGGATATCTCCCGGAAGCCCTGATGAACTACATGGCCATGCTGGGCTGGGCCTCGGAGAGCGGCGACGAGATACTCCCCCTTGAGACAATCATCAGCCAGATAGATTTGAAGAAGCTTTCGAAGAACGCGCCCATATTCGACTTCCAGAAGCTCCGGTGGATGAACGGCATGTATATCCGCGACTATCCGATACCGGCCATAACAGACCTTTTCATTCCCTACATCAGGGAGGCCGGATACGGCATCGAGTCTGTTGACAGAAAGACGATCGAAAACATCGTGGCAATACTCAGGAAATCATGCGATCTCCTTTCCGACATCGGCGGCCTCATCGGGATATTTCTCGATGACGTGAGCGAGCCTGACGCCGACGCCGACGCCATGCTGAAAACCGGCGAAGGGAAGCTGGTCATAGCCGCCGCGCGGGACCTGGTCCAATCGGAGCTCAACGCCGGGAACTTCGCCGCATCCCTGGTCAACCGGGTAAAGGAGAACACCGCCCTTAAGGGGAAAAGCCTCTTCATGCCCCTCCGCGCCATCATTACCGGGAGGCAGAAAGGCCCGGAGCTTGACCAGTCGATGCCGGTGATCGGCTTCGAGAAATGCAAAAAGAGGATTGAATACTGTTATGAACGTTACTGCAAATAGCGGGAAAAGCCCGGACCAACGCCGCCGTACCGGATTAATGAAGCAGTGCATCGCCTGCGGCCTTATTCTCATCGCCACGGCCGGAACATGCCGGAAAGGAGCCGTTGAAATCCCGACCGGGACCTGGAAATACCGTCTCCTGGTCAACGGGGCCGCCATAGGCAGGGCCGTTGTCACCAACAGGATCGTCAGCAACAACTGGGTCTCCTCCATGGACATGGAGATGGAGGCAGGCACCATAAAGAACACGTCACACCAGGTCATCACGGAGACCCTGGACTTCAAGCCGGTGAAACTGGAGTTGTACAACAAGACTATCCAGAACGACCAGGTGAATGAAATCAAAACCATAGCGACCTTCACCGGCAACAAGGGTTGACATCGAGACCGGGGAGCAAAAATCGACGGTCACCATAGAAAAGCCTTTCATCCTGGAAGGGAATTACTTCATGAAGGAGCTCATCAAGAACGAATTCAAACCGGGCACCGTCATACGGAATTACATCTTCGAGCCGACCGTCGACACCGAGGAGCCGGTGCTGGTCCTGGTCAAGGTCCTCGGCAGGGAGGATGTGCGAATCAATGGAAAGACCAGGAACCTGATACACCTCGGTCTCTCCATTGAGAACCTGAAAAATATAGATTCCTATATTGACGATGACGGCATAACGCAGAAAACGGTCATCACCATGCTCAACAACAGGCTGGAGCTGGTGCTGGAGTGATTCATTAATCGGCCCCTTCCTTCCCCCCGGGGGGGACTTATAGTCCTGACGTTACTATGAATAAAAGCATATTAATCATTGTCCCGGCAGCCATCCTCAGCGCCACGATCGTTTTTTCCGCTGACCCCTTCAACTATACTGTCGGGGTGAAAAATTTCACCCCTTCGATTTACAGCGAAAAATCCTCCCGGTACCGGGTCGAATCATCAGACCCTGATTTCACCCTTATCGGAACATCATACCAGAGAATCATCGCGCAGCATACCGGCAGCCGGAAAAAAATAATCGATATAGAGGCCGGTCTGATTCAAAAGGTTTCCACGCCCCCCGAAGAGCTCTCCAGCTGCCTGAAAGATACCCGCTTCCTGAACCTGAACTCGGCCGAAATCTCCGGCGCAGCGGCACGGCTTGAGAATGCAGAGTATCCGATAAAGGCCGTTGAAGACTTCGTGTATGGACACATAGCCGATAAAACCCTGGGGATACCGCTGATGCCGGCAGCGCAGGTATACAGGATGAAAAGCGGCGATTGCACCGAGCACAGCGTCCTCGCGGTGGCCCTGCTCCGGAAACTGCGGGTCCCCGCCCGCGCCGTTGTGGGGATGTATCTTTCCGATGAGTTCCAGGGAAAGCGGGATGTCTTCGTATATCACATGTGGGCAGAGGCCTTCTGGAAGGGGCGGTGGCGCCTGGTGGACGCCACCAGGCCCGGGGAAAACAGGCTCAACCGGTACATTGCCTTCACCTATCATAACCTGAAAGCCGAGGCGCCGCTCCCCTACCTGCGCGCCGTGTCCGCGATCCAGGACCTCGTGGTCATGTACCGGGGGAAGTAAAAATCAATCCTTACCCTTCGAATCCTTCAGCGTAACCGTGCGGTTGAATACCGGCTTGTCCGCCGTCGTATCGGGATCGACGCAGAAATATCCGAGCCGTTCAAACTGGAAGGATGATCCGGGCTTCACGCCCTTCAGCGACGGCTCCGCCAGGCAATGATCGAGCACCTGCAGGGAATCCGGGTTCATCAAGCTCTTGTAATCGGCGCCCTCCTCCGCCGGATTATCCGGATTCGGATCGGTGAAGAGGCGTTCGTACAAGCGCACCTCCGCCGGTATGGCATGTTCCGCCGAAAGCCAGTGGATGGTACCCTTGACCTTCCTGCCGTCCTGCGACCAGCCGCCGCGGGTCTGGGGATCATAGGTGCAGCGCACCTCGATGATCTCCCCGCGGTCGTCCTTCACGACGCCGGTGCATGTTAAATAATAGGCGAATTTGAACCGCACTTCCTTGCCGGGCGCAAGCCGGAAAAACTTGGGCGGCGCCTCCTCGCGGAAATCCTCGCGCTCGATGTAGAGCACCCGCGAAAAAGGAATTTCCCGCTTGCCCCTGCTCTCATCCTCCGGGTTATTGACCGCCTCCAGCAATTCGGTTTTTCCCTCGGGATAGTTCTCGATGACCAGCTTCAACGGGTTCAGCACGGCAATTACCCGGGGAGCCCGTTTGTTCAGGTCTTCCCTGATGCAGTGTTCGAGTAATGCCATATCAACGATATTATCCGCCTTGGCGACGCCGATCCGATCAGCAAAATCGCGGATCGATTCCGGCGTGTACCCGCGCCTGCGCAGGCCGGATATGGTGGGCATGCGGGGATCATCCCATCCCCGGACATACTTGGACTGCACCAGTTCCAGGAGCTTCCGCTTGCTCATCACCGTGTAGCTCAGGCTCAGGCGGGCGAACTCGATCTGGCGCGGCCGCACCTTTCCGGGATCGGCGATCTGGTCAAGAAACCAGTCGTACAGGGGGCGGTGCACCTCGAACTCCAGGGTGCAGATGGAATGGGTGATGCCTTCAATATAATCAGACTGGCCATGGGCAAAATCATACATGGGATAAATGCACCAGGCTGTGCCGGTGCGGTGGTGCTCGTCATGTTTGATGCGGTAGAGCACCGGGTCGCGCATGTGCATGTTCGGGGAGGCCATGGTGATGCGTGCGCGCAGGGTCTTCGATCCGTCGGGGAACTCGCCGGCCCGCATCCGCGCGAAGAGGTCCAGGTTCTCCTCGACGCTCCGGTTCCGGCCCGGGTCCTCTTTCCCCGGCACGGTGGGGGTTCCCCGGGTCGCGGACACCTCCTCCGCAGACAGGTCGCACACGTAGGCAAGGCCCTTTTTAATAAGGAGGACCGCCCACTGGTAGATCTGCTCGAAGTAATCCGAGGCGTAGTAGAGGTGCTGGCCCCAGTCAAAGCCGAGCCACTTCACGTCATTGATGATGGAGTCGGTGTACTCGACGTCCTCTTTCTCCGGATTGGTATCGTCCATGCGGAGGTGGCAGCGGCCCCCGTACTGCTTCGCCAGGCCGAAGTTGAGGCATATGGATTTGGCGTGGCCGATGTGGAGATAGCCGTTCGGCTCCGGGGGAACCGGGTCACCACCTGGCCGTTGTTCTTGCCGGTGCGGATGTCCTCGTCAATGATGTCCTTGATGAAGTTGGTTGGTGAGGTCTTCTCGACGTTTTCCATATATCCTGCTCCTGGACGCAGTCGTTATGGCCGTGCCGCTGACCGGCACGGCCACTGTGTATGATAACAACCGCCACCGGCGATATACGTCAAGAAATATACGGAACTTTAATCCATTATTAACTATTTAATATTGAAAACACGATAAACTTATGAAGATTTTACACAGCCTTAATAATTTCCCATGAACCAGTGCCGCTTCATCGCATCCTATTCACTCTCGGTTCTCGGGAGGCTCGGCCAGGACGCCGTAAGTGCCGTCGCGGAATCCTTCCTTTTTATTTTTCGAGGTTATCGTCACAGTCCCTACCAGGACGGGCCGGTACCGACGGTCACGGGCCGGAAAGAGAGTAAAGTCATAGCGCCTGCGTCCGGCGATGGTCACGATAAAGCGGAAAGCTCTTCCTTCATTAATAATCTTCGCTTTGAAGGGTTCCCGGTACAGTTTCTCCCACTCCTGGGGCGCGCGCGCCTGGGGGCCGATGCCCCAGTCGATACCTACCTCGCCCGCGACCTCCCTCTCCCCAGCGTCGAGGATCCTGATAAAATCGGTCCCGTAGCGGGACAGGCCCTCGATCCTCAGTACATAGCTTCCCTTTTGCGCAGTGTCGGCAATTGCCGCCGCGGAGAGCAATCCTGCAAGCATGGTCAGGACCAGGGATGCTATAATTCTCTGATTTCTCATCATCATTAATTTACTTCCTGTCTACCGGCATGAGCAGATTACTATCTCTTCCGTCATGCCCGGCCATCCGTGTATTTTTCTCCGTTCAATCGTCGTGAGGCTTCTCAGCATCTCATAGAGCCTGGCGTCCCCCATGGAGACGGGGTGCATCTGGCCGATAACTATCGCGGTATGGCCCCCGGCACCCATGTAGGCCTCGAGGGCGCGGGAAGCCATCGGGTTTTCCGGCGGGGGCCAGCAGAGAAAAAGCGTTCGGTCAGCGTGGGCCGCGGCGGCCCGGTCGTCGCCCTTGCGCACATCAAAGTAGGATTTACGGAACTGCCAGTTTCGCTCGGATATGTTAAAGTGATCCCCGCCGGGAGGGAAAAGGTCATAGGCGATGATGTCCGCCCCGAAGGAAGACAGGCACATGGCCCAGTACCCGCTGCCGGCGCCGATTTCCACGAGGGGGGAATAGCGCGCGACAATGCCCATCGTTTCCGCGGTGGGTATCGCGAAGGCGTACTGTCCTATCAGGGACTGCCGTTCCATGGCAACGAAGGTCCTCATCTTCGCCTGTCCCCCGGCGGCGAAGCGTTCCATCAGTTCCCGCACCTCCCGGTACAGGGGGTTGGATATCCTTTCATCATCGTCGGTGGGGCGGTAGTCAGTTATATCAAGGGGAGCAGGATTTTCTTTTACCATGGAGAAAAAATCGCACCGGCCCTCCGCTATGTCCAGAATAATTTATGAAAAAACGGCCCCGTCGCCGGAAGAAAATCAAACCCGGTGCCGCCGGCAATAAAATGCTTGAACTTTTATCAATGCCTGATAGAGTAATTTTCGCTTTTCAAAGCGGTATAATCATTATTTCCCGAGATATTATATGGCCCGGCTCCTGGCAATAGTAATTCTGTTTGTGCTGATATCCCCCCTGGGGGACGATGGCCTGTTATCAAAAACAGCGAAAAAGGCCCGCCCCGCCAAACCGAAGACCCGGTACGCAAAAGTAAAACAGGATAAGCCCCGGCCTCCCGATCCCGCCCTCGAATGGAAGGAGTGCGGCGACCAGTGCCTTCGCCGCATATTCAATGACGACATTGCCACGATCAGGATCAGCCCGGTGACGGGAGACATCCGCGATATAGCATTCCATGGCGATTTTGTCTACCTCCTCGTGAAAAATTTCAACCTCATCACAGACGCCATCTTCACCATCAGGAAGGGTTCCGGAAGGATCGAGTCCATATGGGGCATCGGGCGCCAGGAGGCGGAGGGGATAACCTGCGACGGCCAGTTCCTGTGGGTCATCAGCAGGTCGGAAAAATACTTCATCAGGAAACTGAACCTCTCCGGCAGGGGTTCCGGCGATATCGCAGTCAGGTCCCTGCCGGAAGGCGATATCCGGGGCCTCGCCTGCTCCGGCGACAGCATGGTGTTTTACACAAGGTCCGGCGATGAATCAACCCTTTACCTGTTCAACCGGCAGAGCCGCGTCCTGAAAAAACTCGGCTCGTACCGCGGCACTATCTGCGGGGTTGCCTTTCATGATGGATTGATAGTCGCCCAGGTGGATGAATTCGATACCTATTCAAATCACTGGCTCCTGGTCATGAATCCTGCCGGCGAGGTGAAAAAAAAGCTTTCCTTTGTTAACACCGAGACGGCGGCCATGAACAGCGACGGAAAGCGCCTGTATCTCCTGGAGAAGCGGCCGGCAGGCGCGGGAGCCCTGGTATCCCCCGTGGTTGTCCTGTTGGAAGGCAACATGGTCCTTGCCGCCCCCCGGGTACAGAAGGTCGAGATGACCTTCCCGGTGAACGGCGGCAACCAGAACCTCTACAATGTCGATCTCTGGCTTCCCTATCCTATCAACCGCCGATTCCAGAACATCAGGAACGTGGCCATAGAACCGCAGCCGCGCGATGTGACCGCTGACCGCTTTGGAAACCGCTGGGCCCGGGTGCGGTGGGACCGCATTTCCGGAAACGTCCGCGCTGTGATGAAATTTGATATCATTACCGCCGCGGTGGCCTACACCATCGAGCGTGACCGCGCCTTTGGCCCCGGCGACATCCCCGAGGAAGTACGGAAATCGTCCCTCGGTGAAACCGGCGTTTTTGATATCTCGAACTATGTCGTAAAGTCACACTCGTCCCGGATCAGCACGGAAGGGTCGGGTCTCGCGAGGATACTGGCGATCCGGGATTACGTGAACGGAGCCATCCGGTTCAGCGGCTACGGTGACCGGTGGGCGAAGGCCAGCGACTACCTTTTCCGGGGGAGGGGTGACGCCTATGGCCAGACGGTGGGGTTCGCCGCGTTATCGCGTTACCTGGGGATCCCGGCCAGGGCCGCCGGGGGACTTCTCCTTGGCGGGGCACCCGGGGAGCGGGAAGCGGACTACAACATGACCTGGAACCAGGTATACCTGCCGGGAAGCGGATGGATCGATATCGGCATCGGCAGAGACTACGGCCATTCCCATGAGTATTTCGCCTGCCGGCCCAACAGGTATTTCATCACCCTGGAAGGCGATTTCGATACCATCGATTACACAAATGTATTCACCGAGACTGAATGGTCCAGGGCCTGCCGGTGGTCCAGCGTTGACCAGCGAAAGCAGGCCGATGTGACGCCCGGTCCCATCCAGATCAAGGTCCAGGACCTCCGGGAATAAAAAAATAGATGACAGATGGGGATGCTGTCTTAAAAGTCTCCTCAATGAAAATTCGATTTGCAACAATCGCACCGGCGGCATGTATCCTCGCGGCCGCCATAGCCCTTGAAGCTGGCGGCAATCTCAGGGCCGCCGACATGCAGTCTCAACCGGTGGCCTTCTACCATGAGTCATCGGAGGAACCCCGGGTCGACCAGCTTGTTAAGGAATTTGATTTCAGCTCCCGCGTGTCCGCCGGCACAACTGAATTCCAGGAAATGGCCCTGCTGAAAAACTGGGTCTATACCCATATCCCCTATGACCTTAATTACAACGATTCGGAACTGCGCGATTCAATCCGCATTCTCAGGAGGGCGGCACGGGGGGAAGCCTTTATCTGCACGACCATATCCACGGTCCTTGTGCAGACCGCAGTGAGCATGGGATGGACATCACGGCAGGTTATTTTAAAAAAGCGGGAGGGGGATGAACACGCGGGCAATGATATCTGGTCAAACCAGTACCGGAAATGGGTTTATGTCGATCCGACCTGGAACATCCATATCGAGCACCGCGGCGTGCCTCTGTCAATCTATGAAATCCGGCGCGAATTGCTGAAGAACGGCGGCCGAAACATCGTGTATGTTTTCGGCGCCGGGAAAAACGAGAGGCGCTACACGGCGCGGGACCTGCCCATCAGGCGGAATGACAGCAAAATATGGAGACTGATACCCCTGGACCGCTCCTGGATCGGCTATTTCAATGAAATCGCCGTAGTGGGCAGAAATGACTTTTTTTCCTGCTGTAACCCCAACGGGGCAAACGCCTGGGACCCCATGTACGTGCTGAAGACAAGGAAGTCCTGGAAGGACAGGTTCAGGTCATTTCTCTCTAAAAGCGCGGGGTCGGGGTATTCCCCGAAAATACTTTTTTACGATCTTAACAGAGTTGACGTCAAGATCGGCGGACAGGGCGGGAAACACCCGGGACGGCGTGGTGCCGTCGTGGAAGTGACGCTCGATGCCTTCGGGGAGAATAATTATACCCCCAATTTCATGGAATTCCTCGTTAAACTCAACGGCGGAGACTGGAAGGTGAGCGGAGAACGGTTTTCCTGGAATCTCGAGCCGGGCGAGAATATACTGCGGGCCAGGATCATGAACCGCTTCGGCGTCGTCGGGCCCATTACCGAAAAAAGGATTACGACGGGCGGTAGTAAAAAAGGGGAATCCGGTCGCGGCAAAAAAAGGTTCGATGATAAAAATCGCACCATAAAACTTATGTATTGACAGCGATTCCCGGCTGGAACAGTATACGCGCATACGAAAGAGGCGGTTGCGGACTGTGTGGCTTCTTAATATAGTATCAATCAACAATCTTATTTTATCAATACTCATATTGATAATGGCCGTCTATTTTTTTTCGCGTGCTGAAAAGAACCTGGAGTTCTTTTCCCTCCAGATCTTCATCATCATGCTGCTCCTCTGGCAGCTGTGCCTGATGGCGAATAACTCGCTGTTCCATCCAGCCGCAGCGTATCCGCTCTATTATTTTCTCAACTCCGGCATCACCATCTGCGGATATCTGGGCCTGGCCTCATTCTCGTACTATTTTATAGAGCCGGTGTTCATGCGAGAAAAGAACATCGTCGTCATAACGGGGCTCGCGGTCTTTTTCGCCACCCTGATTTACGCTCTTGTGGCGACGTTTCCCATGCCGGTCCAGTTGAACTTCAATCCGGCCCAGGACGTCTACGTCATCCCTCCCTCCCCCCTTCGGAATTATATCATCTTCGCCCAGGTCATGCTGTCGCTGCTGGCATTTAAAAACCTGATATACAAGACCATTATCCTTGAGGGCGAGGCAAAACGCTTCTCGGCAAAGGTCACCGTCACCGTCGTGCTGGGCCTGATGTCGGTCCCGGTGACCTATTATCTGGTCAAGCTGTTCCACTATGATGAAAACCTCATTAACACGCTGCTTACCTTTTTCGCCAGCATCATTATCATATATTTCTTCTGGGCCTATATCGACCATGCCAAGATCAGGTTTTTTTATTCCGACAAAACGCGCCTGATTATCCTGTTCATGGTGATAATCATCATCGGCGTTATATCATCGTTCACCTTCCTGGTATACCGGCGCGCGTACTACAGCAACCTTGACAGCATAGCGCGGCGGATAGATCTTGACATGAGCGGTCCAGGAAAAGACCCGGAATATTATCCCCGGCGATACCGGGGGGTCATTGAATTCATGACCCTGAGGAACACGGTAACCGGCGAGGAACGCTATATCATCGGAAGCCAGCCGCAGTTCCTGATGACCCCCGCGGAGGTGACGGAAGGAAGCATCCGCCACGATTACAGGCTGGAAGGGAAGAAGGTCTACCTGTATTTCACTATGCGCCGCGGCCATGACATCGTGCAGGTAGGATTCCCCTATCTCGCGTACCGCAAATATATCCATGAACTTCTATCAGTCATCTTTTTCGGGACCCTGGCCACCGTTATCGCCCTGTTCTTTCTCCTCCGCTTCATGGTCAGCATCAGCCTTATCAAGCCGCTCCAGAGCCTCCTGGACGGCATCGAGGAGCTGCAGAAAGGGAACCTGGACTACCGGATCGACGTGACATCCCTTGACGAGATAGGGTATATCGCGCACCAGTTCAACTACATGGCCTCTGACCTGCAGGAGCGCAACCTGGAGATCCAGCGGTCGGAGAAAAAATACCGGGAACTCACGGCCCTTCTGCCTGACATCATTTATGAAACCGACATGAACATGAACATAACCTACCTGAACGAGGCCGGTTTCGCCCTCACCGGGTACTCACCGGACGATCTTGCCCGGGGACTCCCGATGAGCGCCTTGATGGAGCCTGATGACTATGAAGCGCTCAGGAACACGCTGCCAACACAGGACGACGGTATGTCGATCAGCATCATAACGCACCGGGTGAAGCGGCGGGACGGCTCCCTTATATCAGTGGAAAACAACGCATCTGTGATCACATCGGCCGGATCGGTCATCGGGATGCGGGGCATAATCCGGGACGTTACCGAAAAGCTCCGCCTCGAGCAGCGCCTGATCCAGTCTCAGAAGATGGAGATCATCGGGAGCCTCGCCGGCGGCATTGCCCACGATTTCAACAACATACTGGGCGGCATCATAGGAAGCGTGTCACTCATCGAGTTCAAGATGAAGAACGGGACCGTGACCACGCCGGCAGAGCTCGCGGATGAAATCAACACCATCAAGATCTCAGCTGAACGGGGCATGAAGATGGTCGAGCAGATCCTGAGCATTTCAAGGCGGCAGCGGCTCACCCTGGGCGCCACCGACCTCTCCGCCATCGTGGAGCATGTGTACGACATCTGCAAGAACACCTTCGACAAGAAAATAGAACTTGATTTCAGGTACGATAAAAAGAACACCATCATGGTCATGGGCGACGCGACGCAGCTGGAGCAGGTGATACTGAATCTCTGCATCAACGCCCATGACGCAATGACCATCATGAGGCCGCCGGACGATGAGCACCGGGGCATGCTGTCGGTCAGCATACACCGGGTCCCGTCAGGCCGCGATTTCCTGGCAAAGTATCCCGACGCACTGGAGCAGGAGTACATGTGCCTCCGCGTAAGCGATACCGGCGTCGGCATGGATGCCTACACGAAGGAGCGGGTCTTCGACCCCTTTTTCACAACGAAGGAAAAACACCGGGGTACCGGCCTCGGCCTGGCCATGGTCTACAATATCATAAAGCAGCACAACGGCTTCATCGACGTCTATTCCGAAGCGGGCACGGGCACGACCTTCAATATCTACATCCCGTCAGCCAGGGACGCCGCGCTCAGCCGGAAAGACGTGCTGTCTGAGCCCCAGCACCGGATGGGAGAAGGAATGATCCTGATGATCGAGGACGACGTCACCATCCAGAAAACGGCACGGAAAATACTGCGGCTCCTCGGGTACGACGTCGTGATCGCCGAAAACGGGCTGCGCGGAATCGAGGTCTTCCGCGAACGTCGTCACGAGATCGACGCCGTGATCCTTGACATGGTGATGCCGAAACGTTCCGGCAAGGAGACCTTCATCGAGCTGAAGAAGATGGACCCCGGCGTCAGGGTGCTGGTCTCGTCCGGGTTCAGAAACGACTCGAGGATCGACGAAGTGCTCAGGATGGGAGCCCGGGGCTTTTTACAGAAGCCGTACACCATTGAGCAGCTCTCGCAGGAGCTCGCCAAGGTGATCAGGGGTGATTGACAGGCATGTTGGGCCGCGCCAGGCCGCCGGACGGCCGCGCGGGTGTATCATAAGAACGAGGACAGGGTATGAATAAACGGATCTATTATGCAGCACTGACGATTGTCGCTGGAGCGGCGCTTCTTTTTGTATCATGCGCGGACACGAGGTACCTGAGCGAGTCCCAGGTTCGCTCTCTCTACAAAAATTCACAGAGCCTGAACGAGACGGCGGCCTTTCTTGCCGGTACGGACATCAGCAAAAAGTCACCGCTGTACAACCTTACCCGCGACGACCGGTACCGGGCATACCGGCAGTATATAAACGCCATCTGGGAGAACTACAGGAACAAGAACCTGAGCACCATTGAGGCATGGAGAAAGAAGAACGTGAAGGATGACGGCTCGGGCCTGGTCATGTATCCCTTCAGCGGACCCGATATCCTGAACGCCCTGGCCTTTTTCCCGGGTGCCGATGAATTTGTCATGATCGGGCTCGAACTGCCCGGGAACGTTCCGGATCCCCTGCGCTACAAGGGTCCCGATATCTACATGGAGCTCTGGAAGATCAAGAACGCCCTCAGGACCGTTCTCCAGCTTAACCTGTTCCGCACCATCGAGATGGCCGCTGACTTCAGGGCCGATTCCTTCAGCAATATCACCGGTGTCATGATGTTTTTCCTGGCGCGCTACCAGTACCAGATACTTGACATCCAGAAGATCTACGTCGGCCGCGACGGCCGGGTCAAGCCCGGTGAGACCAGGCCCGGTGATGGAAACGTACCCGGCATCGAATTCACCTTCAGGAAGAGGGCGGGAGCGCCGGTCAAGGTGGCGCGTTTTTTCAGCGTGGACCTGTCCGACAGCTCACTGACCAGGCTCCAGGGCTTCTCGAATTTTCTGAGCGGCAAAAAAGGATTCACCACCTTCATCAAGTCAGCTTCCTATCTTCTGAGCTATGACACGTTCAGGATCCTGAGATCATACCTGCTCGCAGGAAGCAGGTTTATCCTCCAGGAGGACAGCGGGATTCCCTACCGGTATTTTGACGCGAAAGACTGGAACATCTCTTTTTACGGGACCTACCGGGTCATTGCCATCTTTGCAAACCGGTTCCAGAAGGACCTCGACGAGGCCATGAAGCGGAACAACAGGGGGCCGCTACCCTTCGATTTCGGCTACGGCTTCGAGCCGGAAAAATCGAACATCATGATTTCGGTGAAGGTGCCCCGGAAAGGATAACGCCGATTGCCCGGAATGATTTACATGTTCAAAAACTCGAAGAATTTCCTCAGCTCTTCGGGGAGCTCGCCCTTTTCGTCCTGGTATTTCTTGAAGCGGCGCTCGTAGGCCTCCACTTCCTTCTTGTGGACATTCTTGTAGCGGGTCGCCGGCTGGGTGAAAGCCGGCATCGCTTCCAGCCTGGTGCGGAGCTCTTTACGGAAGGGGATATGGCGGAAAAACATTTCCCGCACCACGTTGTTGAGCTTCATGATGCCGTCCTTCTCGTACAGAACCCACTGGGTGTAATCTTCGGCAAACCGGTCCCGGTTGTTCCTGATGCTCTTGAACCTTTCGTCAATTTTCTCCTTGGCTTCCTGGGAAAGTTTCGACATCTTCTTGAAGGTGTTCACGTAATCAAAAAACTCGCCCGTCACGCCCCCCTCGATCGGGTCCGCCCACATGGCGCCCTTGATGTCGCGGTTCAGCTCCCACCGGAAGCTGGCGAAGGTGTGAACAAGGCTCCTCGTCAGGTCGCCAATGAAGAAAATGGGGACCACGATCCTCCCGCGGCTCCGCTTGTTGGTGCCGGTCATGTCCTGCCAGAGGAGGGTACGCGTTCCGAAAATGGGAAGCAGGATGAAGTACGGCACCACCTCTTCCTCAATGATCTCGCGGGCCTCGCCGATCTTGAGGACCGTCTCGCGGTAGAACACGGAAAAGTCTATGTTCCGCACTTCCTTGGTGATGGTCTCGATCTTTCTCTTGTCACAGTAGATCTGCTTCAGGCTCCCCCGTACCATCAGGGCGGTCAGGATCGGGAAGGCCGTGGCGGTCGAGCCCGAGCAGATGGCGGCGGTGGTCGCCAGGCGCTGGCCTATCTCGTACATCACCTTGCTGACGTTTTCATCGACCTTCTGCTCCTGCTCGCGGTCCTTTTTTGTTTTGTGCTTCTCCATCTCCTCAAGGTGCCCCTGGTAGGTAAGGCCCATCTCGGTGATGCTGGGTTCCACCTTCCCCTCGTAGATCATGTTCAGGAATTCAGTCTCCAGGAGAACAGGAATGTCCCTGCTTTTTTCACGGGACCGCGATAAATCGGAAAGCTCAGTCACCTGCTGATCTTCCAGGAGACCTTCATCCAGGAAGCCGAAATTCAGCATCATCTGCACCGGCCGGGGGACCGCGCTCTCGCTCCTGCTCCGGATGTACACCTGCTTGTAGAGGTCCCAGTACAGCGCGGTGATATGCCTCCTGAGCTTCCTCCCCTCCTGCTCGGTGTTGAAGGGGTTCTTGGAGCTCTTGAATTCATTGAGGAGCTTCAGCATCCTGGTCCTGAAGTCCTTCGGCATCAGGGCAAATTCGAATATCTGGTGAATCGACTTGTTGAGGGCGCCCGACGAGATGATCGCCGGCGCAACCCTCCTCGCCTCGGCCTCGCCGCCGGTTTTCGCCGATGAATAATAGCCGTGGATCTTCCTGATGCCAGGGAAAAGGGCTGTCATTTTTCTGCCGCTCAGTTCCTCGTACAGGGTGTTCAGCTTGACCAGCAGGCCGAGGAGATTCTTGATGAAATCGGGCGAGCACTTGCCGCTCCGCTCCCATTCGTTTATGCCGCCGCGGTCTATCATGTATGACGCCCAGCTGTCATCATCGCCGAAGAGGATCGCCAGCTCGTTATCCACAAAATGGCAGATCTTTTCGATCCGTTCCAGGGACGACATGAAGCTCTCTGTAAGGCCGTCATACATGCTAGAAGCCATGGTGGCATCGGACCTGAACATGGAGACGACAACGTTCTGCTCCATCTGCAGCGTCCTCATGATAAAATCATCATACTTGGTATTCTGGTGCTCCTGCACCGCCTCGGGAAGCGTGTATTTTTTATCAAGCCAGGAGCTGTTGTCGGTTATAAGAAACCGCGCGTCAAACTCCGCGGGGATTGGTCCTCCTTTTGACTTGAACTTCCGGTGCAGGTCCTCGGCAACATGGTGAAGCCGCTCCGAGGCGTTGGTCTCCGACAACTCGCGGTACATGAGGGCCACGTTGTCGGACATCATGCACACGGTCTGGTACAGCCTGGTGTATCTGGCGATGATCCCGCTCACCGCCTTGATGTTGTTGTACACGTGCTTGAGGATATTGAGGGCCTGGCCCGGGTCGGAATCGGCGAAGCCCTGGATGCCGCCGCGCGGCAGGGGATAGCGGGCGACCGATCGCGTCGGTTTTGGCCCGGACGCTCTTGCGGTATGAGCCGTTGAGATGCTCCGAAAAACCGGACAGGAGCACTTTGCCGGTCAGCACGCCCACCCTCACGCTCTTGGAAATAATTATGCTCCGGTCCAGGCCGTCATATTCATCGGAAGCGGAGAGTATCTCCAGGGTGCCGTCCTGCAGCATGTACAATCCGGACGGATTTTCACCCTGCACAAAAAGCACGTCCCCCGCCTTTAAAGAAAGAGCGCCGTCAGCCATATCCTCATCCTATTGTGTCTTTAGATTCTTCATGTATTCATCCCACTCCGTGGGGAGCAGGTATTTCTTCTTGTTGTTGCACTCTTTGCATGCCGCGACAATATTAATTTTGTCGGATGTCCCGCCGCGCCCGATAGGGATCTGGTGATCCATGGTCAGCTCGCGGGGCGGGAATTTCCTGCCGCAATAATGGCAGATTCCCGGCGCTATCTTCCTTCGCCACCACGCTGAATGGCGCAGCTCCCGGGCTTTTCGCTTTTCCCTGGCAATGTGGTCGTCATCCGGAACGGTATCAAAATGTAACATCATAGGTATATCCGCCATCGACGCGGCTGGCAATAAAGCAATGCGCACAACCATGTCCGGGCGACCTTTTAATATACCCCGGCGATATAATATTTGTCAATAATTATTATTGCCGAAATTTGTATTGACAATATACATAAAAAGCAGAAAGAGGATGATTTATATCATAACAGAATAACACACAAGGATACTATGCTATTTACCGAATTAACCTTACACCCTTCGGTCATGGGGGGGATCCAGGATGCGGGCTTCGTTGAGTGCACTCCGGTCCAGGAGGCGACCCTGCAGAAGACCCTCGCCGGCACCGACGTCATGGTGCAGTCGCAGACCGGCACCGGAAAAACCGCCGCCTTTCTTATCACCATATTCAACCTGTTCCTGACTGACGAAAAGTACCGCCACAAGAAGGCGCTGGTCCTCACCCCAACCCGGGAACTGGCCGTGCAGGTCGAGCAGGACGCGATACTCCTGGGGAAACAGACCGGGCTCAAAACCGGCTGTTTCTACGGCGGCGTTGGATACGCGACCCAGGACCGTCTCCTCAAGGAGGACCTTAACATCTACATCGGCACACCGGGCCGCCTCATTGACTACCAGAAGTCGCGCAAGATCGATTTCCTCAAGTTTGAGATACTGGTCATTGACGAGGCTGACCGCATGTTTGACATGGGCTTCATGCCCGACATCCGCTACATGATCAAGCACATGGTCCAGCCGGTAAAACGGCAGACCATGCTCTTCAGCGCCACCCTTGATCAGCGCGTAAAGCATCTCGCCTGGGAATACATGAACGAGCCCGTGGAGATCGAGATAAACCCGGAACATCTTACCGTGGAACTCATTACCCAGGAGCTGTACCACGTGGGCAAGGACGAAAAGTTCAACCTGCTCCTGGGGATCATCCAGAAGGAAAAGCCGAAGAGCGCTCTCATCTTCACAAACATGAAGCGGACCGCTGAACGCGTATCGAAGCGCCTCGGGCTTAACGGCATCAATAACGACTACATATCCGGCGACCTCCCCCAGAGCAAGCGTCTCCAGATCATCGACGCCATCAAGGCGGGAGAAACGGAGATACTGGTCGCCACCGATGTGGCGGCCCGGGGCCTCCACATCGAGGACCTGGACATGGTCATCAACTACGACCTTCCCGATGACTGCCAGAACTACGTGCACCGCATCGGCAGGACGGCCCGGGCAGGCAAAACCGGCAGGTCCATCTCCCTCGCCTGCGAGGAAGACGTCTTCAACCTGGGTCCGATAGAGAAACTTATCGGCATGAAAATCCCCGTGAAATGGGCAGATGAAAGCCTTGTCGTGGAGGCGGCAGGCGCGCCCATCCATGGCCGCAGGGAACGCTCCGGCGATCGCCGCGGCGAAAGACCGCGGAGCGGAGGAAGAATGCAGGGCCGCGACAGAGGCAGAGATAGGGATAGAGATAAAAGCAGGAGACCCCGCAGTGAAATGCCGCGCCGCGAACCGCGCGAGGGCGCTGCGGCACCAGAAGAGGCCCGCCCGTCAGCAGATGAGCAGCGCCGTGAGCCCCGCCGGGAACCCCGCCGGGAACCGCGCGCGCAAAGACCGGAACGTCCGGCACCAGCCCCCGAAAGACGACCACAACAGGCCGCCGGCACCGAAACAGGAGGCGATATGCAGCAGAATAAAAAACGCAAGCGCCGCAGACGGGGCAAAAAGCCCGCGGCCGAAGGGGCAACACAGACCCAGGAGTCGGCACCGCGCCAGGAAGCCAGTCAGGAAACCCGGCGGGAACCGCGTCGCGAGCCGCGCCGCGAGCCGCGCCGCGAACCGCGCCAGCAGCAGGGCAGAGATCAATCCCGGAGAAAACAGCCGGCCCTTTCGAGGGACGCGACCCCGGAAGAACGCCTTGAATACTTCAAGAAGAAATACGGCGAGAATTTCGAAAAAGCGGGAAGAATTATCGGCGACGAGAAAAAACAGAAGCCGAAAACCCTGGTGCAGAGCGTCAAGGGGCTTTTCAGCAGGCTCAAGAAAAAGAAATGACCCCGCCAGCAATCAACCCGGTGTAAAAACACGAATCCCCGCGAAAGCGGGGATTGTTATATTACTCGAAGCGGTCTTCCTGAGTCAGCCGGTAGCCATTGATGAAGGAGAGACCGTCCATAATCTTCTTATTTGCCGGCTGCAGCTCCAGTATCTCAATGACCCCCTTTCCAGTCCCGGCGAGGAGGCGCTTTTTCTGATAACGCATGATGGAGCCCGGCCCGGCCGCGGCAGGCACATCATCCTCCGGGAGCGCGGTTTTCCATATTTTTATCCCCTCTCCCCTGAAGGATGCGAAGGCGACCGGCTTCGGATTAAGGCCCCGCACAAGGTTGTGTATCTGCTCCGCCGGCCTGCTCCACTCTATCATGGCCAGGTCCCGGTCGATCTTGCTGCAGTAGGTCGCTTCAGACTCATCCTGCTTCCGGGGCGCAGCGCTCCCCGACGCCAGAATTCCGCCTGCCCTGTCCATCAGCTCCGCGCCGCGGGTGGCAACGATCTCCATTACGTCAGCTGCGGTCGTGGACCCGTCCAGGGGCAGCCTTTCCTGTAGAACGATATCGCCGGCATCAAGCTTCTCGTTTATGAGCTGTACGGTGATCCCGGTTTCCTTTTCGCCGTTGATCAGGGCCCACTGCACCGGCGCGGCTCCCCGGTACTTCGGGAGGAGCGACGGATGGAGATTGATGGTTTTCAGGGGGGGATGATCGAATACCGACCGGGGGATCAGGCTCCCGTAGGCGACGACCGCGAACATATCCGCTCCAAAGGAACGCAGCTCATTCATGAACGCAGGGTCCTTGAGGCTGCCGGGCTGCAGCACCGGTATCCCGAGCTCCAGCGCCTTCGCCTTGGCCGGGCAGAATTGTATCTCACGGTTTCTCCCCGCTTCCTTGTCAACCGCCGTGACCGCGAAGAGTACCTGGTGCTTCTCGCAGAGGCCGGCAAGGACGCGGGCCGCAAGTCCGGGGGTGCCGAAAAATCCTATCTTCATGGCCGCTTGTTGAGCTTCTTGATCTTTTTCAGCTCAGGGCGCAGTTCGTTGCGCTTGTAATCCTCGAGGTGATCGACGAAGAGTATCCCGTTCAGGTGGTCCACCTCGTGCTGGATGACCCGCGCGAGAAGGCCCCCGGCCTCGAATTCAATCTCCTTGCCGTCGCGATTGAGGGTCGATACGACAATCTCCACAGGCCGCACTACCTCGCCCATGATGCCGGGCACCGACAGGCAGCCTTCCTCGTAGGGCTCCTCTTTATTCGAGAATTCCCGGATCACCGGATTTATCAATTCCATGACGATATTCTTCTTGTTATCGTCAATATCAAGGGTGACGATGCGCCGGGACCGGTCCACCTGCGGGGCGGCCAGGCCGAGTCCCTTGGCGCGGTACATCACGTTGAACATGGAATCGATGAAATCTATCAGCTCGCCGTCGATATTAGTGACATCTTCAGCTACTTTTCTCAGCGTGTCATGGCCGTAATATATTAGATCGATCGCCATGGTTACCTCTTGCTTTTTCATAATTCCCTTCATGCTGTAAAATCATGAAAATAAGCTTTATCCTGTCAATTGTTTATTTTCATGATAGATTGACCCATAGTCTTGTTGCGAAACTGCGCCTCGCGCTCACAGGTAAACCCCTGCGGGGGGCTCTTAAGGGGCTTCGCCCCTTAACCCCGGTTAATAGAATTAGATTAGCAACAAGTCTAATACATGTTCCCGCAGTCTTCGTCGGCGGGAACATGGCAAGTCCAATTATTTGAATATATAACAAAGTGGCGTATAGAAAAAGATTTTTTATCATATAACAAAAAAAATTGCATGATATCTCCCCGCCCTGACTGCCGGGCCCGGTCAAATCTCATTCAGCCGCCAATTAATTCTTGTAAAAAAAGCATGGTTACGCAAGGTGGAACATGTAAATTTTCCGGCCCATGGGGCCCAATGGAATGGACCATGATTCAGGATACGGCCGATCGCCTCCAGCAGTTCTTTTCCCCGACGAACATTGCCGTTGTCGGGGCATCTACGAAAAACATATGGTTCAACAATATCCTCGAATACGCCCGGCGGAACGGCTTTGCCGGGCGCTTTTACCCCGTTAACCCCGGCTCACCGGATGTATACGGCATCCCGGCGGTCACCTCGGTGGCGGACCTCCCGGCCGGCGTCATCGATTTCGCCGCGGTCATCGTCAGGAGCTCGCGGGTTTTGGAAACCGTGCGCGCCCTGGCGGAACGCAATATTAACAATATCCTTCTCGTGTCATCCGGATTTTCGGAGGCGGGCGAGGAAGGGACGCAACTCCAGAAAGAGCTCGTTGATTTCTGCCGCAGCAACAACGTGGCACTCCTGGGGCCTAACTGCCTGGGGTTTCTCAACGTCATCGGCAGTACCGGCGTGTTCGCCGGCGGCTCCATCGAGGGCGATCTTATCCCGGGCACTATCGGCATTATCGGGCAGAGCGGAGCCTCCAGCGAGGTCATAGCCACCAAGATCCTCAAAAAAGGCCTGGGGATATCACTCTTCGTGTCTTCCGGAAACGAGGCGGTCATATCCTTCGAGGACTGCCTGGAGCACATGATACATCACGGAAAAACCAGGGTCGTCATCGGTTTCATAGAGGGGTTCAAGGATGCCGGGCGCCTGAAACGGATCGCCCGGGAAGCGGCGCAAAAAAGCATTCCCATCGTCGTCATCAAGGTGGGGCGGTCGGAGAAAGGCGTGCAGGCGGCCCGGTCCCACACCGGGGCCATGGCGGGCAACGACGCCATCATCGACACGTTTCTCCGCCAGAACGGCATCATCCGCGTTGACACCATCGAGGAGATGGTGGAGACCGCCGGGATCCTCTCCCGCTGCCGGCTGCCAGCCGGCGGACGATTGGCCGTGTGCACCCTGTCGGGGGGCCTGGCCGGGGTTTACGCGGACCTGTGCGGCTCCCTCTCCATCGAGCTGCCTGACTTCGCGCCGGCAACGATCACCGCCCTGAAGGACGCCCTGCCCGAATTCGCCCGGCCCGGGAACCCCCTGGACGTGACCGGATCGGGCTTCACCAACGGCATGGACCGGGTCCTGAAAATCGTGACGGAAGACGAAAACATCGACCTTGTCGCCACCCTCTCCTTTCCCCCGGACGCGCAAAGCGCGCCCCTGGCGGAAAAGTACAATGACTATTTCATATCGCACCTTTCGGCCACGACCAAGCCGATCATCCCCATTACCTTCCGGGAGGTGGGCGATTATGCGAGGAAATACTATCGCGACAAGGGGCTCTACTTCATCGAGCACACCCGCGACGGCTTCAAGGCCATCACCAACCTGATCAGGTACGCCCGGTTTACCCGCAAATTGGCTTCAGAAGGTGGGGAATCCAGCAACGAGCGGTAGCGGGAACATGAAGTACCAGAGAAGGTTTTTTGCTAAAAAATTGTTTGACATAAACACCCTATATTGTTTTATGTACTTCGCAAACAAGGGGTTGTAGCTCAGCTTGGTTAGAGTACCTGCCTGTCACGCAGGGAGTCGCGGGTTCGAGTCCCGTCAACCCCGAAGAACAAGACGATTTCGAACTGACGGAATCGTCTTTTTTTATAGAAGTGATCCCCTCTCATTAAAGCACCAGTACAGCTGAAGCCTATACCCACTCACAGCACCCCCTTCACCAGGGTGAAAAATTTTTCGCGCTTTGCGGTTTAACTAAAACCAAGCCCAAATCATCACCACAATAAAAACCAGAACCGGCACCGCCGCTGGCAATAATGGAATATTATTCATACCCGGGACAATAAAAAACCGCCGCTGTATTTCATGATATTGTATTTGACGCATGGATCGATTGGGATATACTACCTTCATCGATCACCAAAACACATCGTTGGAGGTCCCATCCATGAAGCATTGGCGCCGGCATCGAAGATACGCGGTCATCCCCCTGGCTATCGTAATCGCAGTTATCATAGTCCTTGTAAAACCTTCCGACCATGGCGCTCCCTACACGTCCTATTTCGCCGGTTTAAACAACGACTTGAAAACCAACGGGCCCGGGAGACCCTTAATAATCATAGACCTGGACCGCCTTGACAAAAACCTTGCGATTCTCAAATCGATCATCAAGCCCCCCCTTTCATATCGAATTGTAGTCAAGTCCCTGCCCTCAATGCGGCTGACACGATATATCATGGATAAAACCGGCACCGGCAAACTCATGGTGTTTCACCAGCCCGACTGCAGTCTCCTGGCGGAGGAGTTCGGCGGCGGTATTGACATACTGCTCGGTAAACCGATGCCGGTGAAAGCCGTAGAGGAATTTTACCGGAGCTTTACCGGGAGGTCCGGTTTTAATCCTGCTTCGCAGCTGCAATGGCTTGTCGATACCCCGGAACGCCTGAGACAGTACCTTGCTTACGCCGAGAGGAAGAAAATCCCGCTGAGGATAAATATCGAAATTGACGTGGGGTTTCACCGGGGCGGGGTGTCAAATTATGCCGACCTTGACAACATGCTGGCGATGATAGCGTCAAGCAAAGGCGCCCTTGTCTTCAGCGGCTTCATGGGGTATGATGTGTATGCAGCGTCAGCGCCGGCGGTCTTTACCTCAAAGGAAAAGGCCGTACAATCGGCTTTTGACAAGATGCTTGGCCGATACCGCGCCCTCTATGACCATGGGCGGCAGAAATACCCCGCGCTGTTTAAGGGCGCTCTCACCTTCAACAGCGGCGGGAGCCAGACCTACCGTTTGTTTAAAGGCCAGGAGCCGGTGAACGATGTCTCCGTTGGTTCCGGCCTGGTGAAACCCTCTGATTTTGATACGCTCCTGCTGCGTGACCATGAGGAGGCGCTCTTTGTCGCCACACCTGTATTGAAGAAGCTTGAAGGCACCACTATTCCATTTTTGGAAATGTTTTCCCGCCTGTGGCCCCTGTGGGACCCGAACAAGAAGAAGACATTTTTTATCTACGGCGGGGGATGGCGCGCCTCCTACTGTTCGCCGGCGGGACTCCAGGGCAATTCATTTTACGGCACGAGCACCAACCAGTGCATGGTCAATGGTTCGGCGCGGACCGCCATAGGGGTTGATGATTATATTTTCCTGTGGCCGACCCAGAGTGAAGGGATCATGCGTGAATTCGGCGACATTGCCATTGTCCGGGGCGGAAAGGTCATAGACCGCTGGCCTGCCTTCCCGCAATAATCTGAAAACCGACAGGAACCCGAGGTGATGACATGAAACGCCTTATCTTCCCGATCATCGGCATCCTTGCCGCAGGCGGATGCAACCGCCTTGAGACAATACCCTACTCTCCGGCCATGACTCCCGGGACATGGTGCTCACTTCATCACTGTGTTACAGTGAACATCGGCCCCCTGAACTTTGTTCTCACGACGCCAAGCTCATCGGCGATTGTATTCCTCCTCGGTTTTGTGACCCTGGGTGTTGCCCTCTATTTTTTACGGATCAGGAAAAGCAGCAGGTCCCGCCTCTGGTGGGGCATCGGGCTGCTGATATGGAGCGCGGCTACATTCTGCGCGGGAATCAGCTACCAGGCCTTCGGTTACGAGATCAAATGCGCCGGCCGGGAAGTGTGCAGATGGACCAGCTGGTGGGAGGTCTGGTATCTCATCCTGATGATCCCCACCCTGAGCTCCCTGCTGGTCGCCGAGGCCTATTCCTGCTTCACCGCGGCAAAACGCAGGATAGTGTTCGTCGTGGCGGCTGTTATTCCCATCATCCATACCGGTATCATGCTCGCCGGCGCCCTGCTCCCTGACAAATTCCTGATGTCCTTTGAGATGATGGTCATGTTTGCGTCTCCCTTCATCTTGTTCTTCCTGGTTCTCAACACCTGGAGATACATACAATACCGGAACACCATGGACCTTGCCCTTGCGGGCGCCACGGCGTTATTGATCCTCACCCTAGCAGCGTATTTCTACTGCCTCGTCACCGGGCTGACGCAGAAAATGTGGGACGGCGGCAGGGGAACCTGGTTTTCCGACAATGACGTGCTGCATATCGGATTTATCATATGGATGATCTACGCTGCCCGTGTTGTTGCCGTGCGGGTCAGGGACATGGAGTAGGAGATAGCCGGCCTCTCACGCATCAGGATGGTCAGCCTGGCTGATGATTCTTTCAGAGGGACCATGGCGAATAAACAGGAAATGAAAGGAAAAAATGCATTGCCTGGAAAATGCATTTCATTGGGGATAATTTTATTATTTTTTTTTGAAATTGCCGCACCAGTGCCTATATTTATTCTATAACAATCAACATCATTTGTATTCTCTTCTGTTGTTCTCCGCAAGAAGTATTATCTCTATTGTTCTTTTGTTTCAATTTTTTTAAAATTGGTGGAGGCAATAAAATGTCAAAATTTCTTAAAGTAATAGCTGTTATTGTGATATGCATTGCCGCATATGTTGCATATTTTTTTATCGCTCCACGGTTTATCGGGGCATTCTATGAATTCCATGGAATAAATGTCGTTGTGGAGCCGAAAAATATCGACCTGTACAAATCTATGCTCCCCAAGCCCCTTCAGATGCCGGAACGACCGATGGTTGTCATGTTTTTCATTGACTATAAATCGGTCGGGCCATGGCCTTTTACACCCTACCTGGAGAGCGCCATTGCCCTGCGATGTAAATACAACGGCGTGGAAGGCTGGCATGTTAAAACAATGCCGGTCACCGCACAGGTCGCAAATACCGGCGGGCGGATGATGGGCTTTCCAAAGTATATAGCGGATCAAATAACCCTGCGCCAGGACGGCACCGGCTGGAACGGAGAACTCAGGCACAAGGGCAGGTCGGTGATGTCGTTACATTACAGAAAGGGACTCACGCGGGCTCTTGCTCCATGGGAAAAGAAATTGATTGATAGCGGCGCCCTTCATTTTGATGAACCGATCTTCCTGTTCGTCCCCCCGGACAAGGGTCCCCGCCTCCAGCGCGTGATGTTTGAAAAAATAAAGCCGGAGCAGTGGAAAACTGAGATGGGAATAGGCCGTATAGTTATCGATAAGGATGAGCCGTGGGCCGGTCTCGTACCTTCCGGCACCGAGGCCCCTGCTTTTTTCCAGCAGTTCACCGGCGGAAGAAGCCTGACGCAGTATAAGTTAGACTGACAGCAGGAGTGATTAACCGTGTGATTGAAAGATAATCCTCCAGAGGCACTGCCCGTGCCCCTCGGGTATCGACTGGAACAGCTCAAGCTTCAGTGCGGGATTAAAGGTCCGTGTCCATTCCGGGAATATTGTCTTGTCCACCATGTCGCACCGCACCAGGTTCTCCCTTTTTGAGCGCTTCAGGTTCTCATGCCATGGGCAGTGGTCAATGGCAAGCACCGCCTCTGCTTCGGACCGTTCTTTCACGGAAAACCTGGTCCCGTCAATCTCGCACAGGATCTCAAGGACGCGCATAAACGAATCCAGTCCGGTGTCGGTTATGGAAAGCATTTTCATTATGCGTTTAATCATGACGGGACCGTATCTCTTCCATACGCCGAGGTCGATTTCAAAAGCCTTTTCGAATCCGAATTCCTTCTCGACTTCAAGAAACCATAGTCCGTCAATGGCCGTCAGAGATGATTTGATCAACCGGATAAGATCCTCCTTTCCACCGCGCTCCATAAGGCACCACCCGTATTATTATTGTTTCTTCCTAGCGTCCCATGCTGATCCCGATCGACTCGGCGCACTGGATGAGCTGGGAATCAGCCGGCACGGTGCGGACCTTCCCGGCGAGTTCGCCGAGGGGCACGAGGGCCATCAAAGGCGTATGGAGGGCCACCATGGTCCCGAAGTTCCCCTCCGCCGCGGCCTTCACGGCAAAGCTCCCGAGGCGCGTGCCGAGAACGCGGTCGAAGGCGCAGGGTGAACCGCCCCGCTGTATATGGCCGAGGACGGTGCAGCGGACCTCCAGGTCAACCCGCTTCTTGATCTGGTCTGCAAGGTACTGCCCCACGCCGCCGAGCTGCGGCACGCCCTGGAGACGCGTGGAGGCGGACGCCAGGGTGATCACGTCACCACCCTCTTCCCTGGCCCCTTCAGCAACCATGATGATGCTGAAGGGGCTCCCGCCCTTTTCCCGCAATCTGTATTTTCTCCACTACCCGGTCGATGTTGTAGGGTATTTCAGGGATGAGTATGATATGCGCGCCGCCGGAGATCCCCGACTCCAGGGCGATCCATCCCGCGGTACGTCCCATGACCTCGAGGATCATGACCCGCTGGTGGCTCCGGCCGGTGGTCTGCAGGCGGTCAAGGGCCTCGGAGGCGACCTCCACCGCGGTCTGGTAGCCGAAGGTGTAGTCTGTTTTATCAAGATCGTTGTCGATGGTCTTCGGGATGCCGATGACGGGAACCCCCTTCTTGTGGAACCGATACCCGATCTCGAGGGTCCCCTCGCCGCCGACGACGAAGAGGCAGTCGAGACCAAGCTTTTTATAGGTAGCCACCGCCCTGTCGGAGTAGTCACTTACCGTGATTGAGCCGTCAGCTGCCAGTTCCCTGAACTCGAAGGGATTACCCTTGTTGGTGGTGCCAAGAATCGTCCCGCCCAGGGTGAGGATATCACGGGTTGATTTTATCGTGAGCTCTTCAACATGGCCGGTGATGAGCCCCTCGAATCCTCCCACGATACCGACGACCGCGGCCTTGTGCCCGATGATGGCCGCCCTGGTAACGGCCCGGATGACCGCGTTAAGGCCGGAACAGTCTCCGCCTCCCGTCAGAATTCCCACTCGTTTCAGTGCCATAGAATCCCTCCTGGTTATAAGCATCTGCCGATATCCTCAGGAATCTTCATATAATGTGAACTACCGGTTATCTCTACTGTAACTCGTGGTCAGGGCGGATTTCAAGCAGAATTTAATATATAAAAAAAGAAGAACCGCACTATCAGCGGTTCTTCTGTATTACCAATATGATATTTAAGGATATTATCCGGCAACTCTCACTATGACCCTGTCGGCAATCATGTTTTTCAATTCGCGCAACAATATCCTTTCATGATGGTCTATCTTTCCGTCTTCATCCGCCAGGGCAAGCATTTCTTCGTACTCGCTCCCGGTTAGCACCTGATCATCAATGGCTTTTTTTATTCTTTCGGCTAATTTGATACCGCTCGCTGTCGCTTTCATGATAAACCTCCACGCAGTTTTTTTATTATTATATTATTATCTAAATTTCTTAAATTCATCAAGTATTTTTTAAAAATTTTTTCCCCGGCAGTGCAGGGATAATGAACTTCACCTGATATTTATTTAATTAATAATGACAAAAAAAATTATTGCCATTTTCCTGATATAATACTATTCCAAAAATAGAGGATACCTATATGAAATATTTAAAATGGCCTGTCATAATCCTGATGGGAACATTTCTTTTCTTTATCGTGCTCGTCCATGACTCGACATTTCATCCCGCGCCGACCCAGGATGAAGCTGTTATATCCCCCAAGACAGCACCCATGCTGAAGCCGGGCCAGAAGATAAAGATCCTTTCCTGGAACATACAATACATGGCAGGCAAGAATTACGTCTTTTTTTACGATGTGCCTGACGGCAGCGGACCGGATGAGCGGCCCTCTTCGCGGGACATCGCCATGACCCGCGAAGAAATTAAAAGAATAATCGTCACAGAAAAACCGGACATCGTGCTCTTGCAGGAGATCGACGAAGGCTCGAAACGGACCGATTACGAGAACCAGTTGAAAAAGCTTCTCGCACTCCTCCCCGACGAGTATTCATCCTACACGTCATCATTTTATCACAAGGCGGCCTTTGTCCCCCACTCCCGGATCATGGGAAGCGTTGGACTCAAAGTCGCGGTAATTTCCAAATACCGCATACGGGAGGCAATACGGCACCAGCTCCCGGTTATACCCGACAATCACTTCGTCAGGCAGTTCAATTTCAAACGCTGCGTGCTGGAAACGCGATTGCCCGTCGAGGGTGATGCCGACCTCGTGGTGTTTAACACGCACCTGGACGCCTTTGCCCAGGGGTCGGACACCATGCAGCAGCAGGTTAATTATCTCATGACACTTCTCGGCAGGACCACGAAGGACGGTTTCGGCTGGGTGCTCGGCGGTGATTTTAATATGCTGCCTCCCGGCAATTTCTATGACCGCCTGCCCGAGAAACAGAGATCTTATTACAACAGGCAGACCGAGGTGGCGCCGCTTTTTTCAAAATACAGATCGGTTCCCGCCCTGGAGGAACTAAACGGTCCTAATTACGCGAAATGGTTCACCCACTATCCCAATGATCCGTCCGTCAAGAGGCCGGATAGAACGATTGATTATATCTTCCTGTCCGATAAAATTGAACTGCAGGGACACCATGTGAGACAGGAGGACACGCAGAAAATATCCGACCATATGCCCCTTGTCGCGGAAATCATCGTGCCGAAGACACGGTAAGATGTTTCAGTAACCGGTGACAACCGCCCGACATGGTGAAGACGAGAGGCTTCTTTTACCTGGATATTCCTCCCATCGGGCAGCCCGGCGCCGGCCGGGCCGATGGGGGTAAACGCGGGATTTAACGCATGGCGGGTCATCCCTTCTTCTTTTTTAACAGTTTATCATAAAATTTCTTTGTCTGCTTTATCGACACCCTGAGAAACAATTCCGGAAACAGTCTGTTCAGGAGCCACGCGGTCCAGGCCAGGGATGTTACCGGGATGATGGCCCTGTTCTTCGCTATACCCTTCATTATCACCCTGGCGCATTCTTCGGGCGAGGTCATCTTGAATTTTGACAGCAGCTCATCCATGTCATCCTTGCTGAACTCATTGGAAACATCAATGGTGCTGCCGAAAATCGCCGTATCGATAAAGCCGGGGCATACGACACTGGCCTTCACCCCGTTCATAGCTCCCTCAATCCTGAGACTCAGCGTGAGCCCCACGACGCCGTACTTCGTCATGGGATAGGGGACACCGCTTGCGGAAGGGGCCAGCCCGGCCATGGAAGCGGTGTTGACTATATGACCGAATCCCTGCTTCTTCATGACCCGGTAGGCGTAGAGTGAGCCGTGGATGACCCCCCACAGATTGACGTCCATGATCTGCTTCCAGTAACGCGGCTCAAGGTCCTCAAACTTGCCCCCCAGGCCGATACCGGCGTTATTGAACATATAATCGAGTCTTCCGAATTCCGTGGAGGTTTTCTTAATGACTGATTCCACGGCCTCCGCATCCGACACATCCAGTTTGACATCCCGCGCAAAACCGCCTTTCGCCTTAATGGCATTCCGTGTTTCCCTCGCACCGGATGCATTGATATCAGCGACCATTACCGTTGCTCCCCGTGAAGCTATCTCCATCGCAATGCACCTGCCGATACCCGACCCCCCGCCGGTGATGATCGCAACCTTTTCCTTGAAAATATCCACTGGTCTTCTCCCTATAGATTTTTTATGTACTGGAAAATGACAATGCCATGGTAATTTTGTCTATTATATTCCCGCGATGACAAAATTTATTTATCCAAGGTGGAGATGGCAATACAAGAAGTACCCGCGGCCGTCGCGATTGCCGACGGGCAACATCATATGCATTGACCGTTACGATAAAAAGACACCGCTCTTTGAGGGCGGTGTTATCAGTCATCGACGGATTTTTTTATAACCTATACGGCGTGATGTACAACCAGCGTATCGCAGGATGAACGTTCCATCAGTTTTTCGGTCAGATGCGACCTCATCCGTTGCCATACTGTATTCCGCGCATGCGGGCCAATGACAAGCAGGTTGATGTCCTTTTCGCGCTCTTCGAGAAGAATTTCATCAATCGTTTTGCCATACCGTATGTCGGATAGAATCGTTACGCCCCTGGTATTTCCGAACCGGCTTATCTCGCTGTCCATCTTGCTTTGCGCTTCATCGATAAGCTTCTTTTTTTCTCCTGCCAGCTGCTCTTCACTGAGACAATAATCAACGGCGCATTCCTCTATCTTATCCACGGCATGAATCACGTATATAGTTGATTTCAATTTGTCAGCCAGCGCAACCGCCTCTTCAAGGGCAGTCCGTGATGCTGTCGAAAAGTCCGTCGCGACCAGGATGTTTTTAATGGTATTCATGATGTGCCTCCTTATGTATACCCTGTCTTCCTTTCAATTACAATATACCCTGCCGCCGCATCCCCGGCAAGAAAAAGTGTTGACTTTTTTTAATATTTTTATAAAGTTAGTTAATATTTACTAACTTTTGAGGTACTATGAAGAACCTGACCGTGAGACAGAATGAAATACTTGACGCCGCGCTCGATATCATCGCGGAGCACGGCATACAGCGTATGACCATTAAAAACCTGGCCCGCGCCGTCAAGGTCACCGAGCCGGCGCTGTACCGGCATTTCAGATCCAAGTTCGATATTCTCATGACGATACTTGTCAGGTACCGGGGCCACATCGGGGAATTGTTAGACCGTTCGGAGAAGGCCGCCACCTCGCCGGTTGAAGCAATTGAATCACTATACCAGGGGATGTTCACTGAATTCGAGAAGCAGCCGGCCCTGTCAATGGTGATATTCTCCGAGGACCTGTTCCGCTATGACCGGCGGCTTTCTCATGAAGTGACTTCGGTTATCGAACTCACCCATGACCGCATACACCGCGCCCTCAGGGAGAGCGCCCGCCTCGGCGAAATCAGGTCCGACGTGCCGGCAAAGCAGCTTGCGTGGATGGTCATGGGCACGATGAGGCTCCTGGTCGCAAAATGGAGAATTTCCGGGTATACATCAGGACTCGCAAAGGAAGGCCGTCAGGCCATCATCTTCCTGAGGAAGGTAATGGCGCCGTCAAAAAAGTCCTGACATCATTTATTCCTGTTTTTCTTTTCGGCATTCACTATCTCAAGGGCTTCTTCTATAGCTTTTTGAAGAGCGGCAATAATATCCGGCTTAATATCAAAATACAACTTATTATCCTTGCATAGTTTTTGTGTTTTCTTCAATTCGCTCATCAACGGCGCCGGTATGCTCACCCTCAATAATACATTCTTCATTTTTTCTTTTTGATCTTTTCTTATGACAGCCATAACTCCTCCGTTAATGATTCGTGCGATCTGCCGCATAATCCTTCTTTATAAAACCCACCCGGCTCAACTAATGCGCGCAGGACAATTCTGTCTACAACATCAGCATTCATTCTGTCAATGAAATTATCATTTTCTAGACACTTTTTGTTGCTTATTTAATTGCTTTATATTTTGCTTTTTTATTGACAACATTTAAAGCGTTTTGTATATTATGTTCTAATGATGTGCGAATGTTTTTTACAGCAATAACCCAACAGGAGGAGGTTTTATGAAGCAGAATAAATTCAGGAGCAGGACGCACGGTAACTCAACAGAAAGGAAACCATCATGAAAGTGATAAACGCATTAATGATTCAGCCAAAGACTCCTCAATCCTTCTGGAGCCATGACAGTTCGCTCAGGTCAGCCGGGTTCAAAACCGTCATGCCTCCATTAGGATTGATGACCGTAGCCGCCATGCTCCCGGCAAGCTACAAGGTCAGATTAATCGACCTGAATGTTCGCGATCTGGACGTCCGGGATGTCGAATTGAGCGATATCGTTTTTCTTACCGGCATGTGGATCCACAGGGAGTCATTTTTAAAGATCGTGGCCATCTGCCATGACCTCGGCAAAACCATTGTAGCCGGCGGGCCGCTGGTACAATCAGCATACGGCAGGAACGAACGCGATTACCTTGACTCCGGAAAGATCGATCACCTGATCCTGTATGAAGCAGAAAACAACCTTCCCCAGTTCCTGCGGGACTTCGCACAGGGTAAGGCAAAAAAGGTTTATGACAACAGGGAACGGCCCGGCCTGTCCCTTACCCCGCCCCCGCGCTTTGACCTGATACGACCCGGGGACTACGCATCGATGGCCCTCCAGTTCTCCCGGGGATGCCCCTTCAACTGCGAATTCTGCGATATAATCCAGATGTTCGGCCGCATACCGAGGACCAAGTCCCCGGCCCAGTTCATGGCCGAGGTTGAGGCCCTGTACGCCACCGGTTACCGGGGCCGCCTGTTTATCGTGGACGACAATTTCATTGCCAACAGGAAGTCCGTCAAGGAGATGCTCCGGCTGCTGGCGCCCTGGCAGAGGGAACGGAAATATCCGTATCTTCTCTTTACTGAAGCGAGCATCGACCTGGCGGGTGATAATGAACTCCTGGACCTGATGGTGCGATCGGGGTTCACCTCTGTTTTTATCGGCATCGAGTCGCCTGATTCCGAAACACTCAGGGCCACAAACAAGAAACAGAACGCGTCCTGCGACATGAGCGCCGCCATCGAGAAGATACAGAGGGCGGGAATCGAGGTTATGGCGGGATTCATTTTCGGGTTCGATACCGATACGGAGGACGTCTTCGACCGGCAGCTTGACTTCATCCGGGCGAATGGCATCGCGCAGAGCATGACCGGGCTGCTGGCCGCCATGCCGAATACCGACCTGTACAGGCGGCTGGAACGGGAAGGCAGGCTCGTGGTGCATGACAACCCGCACAGCGGCGACAATGTTGATACCGTCCTCAATTTCATACCGCGGATGCCGGCAGAAAAACTGATCGAGGGTTACACGCGCGTTATCTCTGAAACCTATGCCCCCCGGAACTATTTCGCCCGCGCCCTGACCCTCATCAGCAGGCTGCCGGACATGAAAATTTCCGGTTTCAACTGGTCGGCGCCGTGGAGATGGGACCTGGCGATGGCGCGGATCGTCAATAATCCCAACAGGATTCTTCTTGTTTTTGAGCTGGCAAAACTTTTCTTCTCGCCCTTCGGCTTCCGGGCGTTATGGTTTTTGCTCAGGTCATTCAGATACGGATTCTTCGCGCTGCCCGTCGCCATCGAACTTGTATTCCGGGGTCGTCATTACGCTACGGTTGCCGGGAGAATTGCACGGAGAAAAGCGCATCCGGCGGCCAGCATAGGTGAAGGTACCGGCACGCCGGTATCGGCACAAAATCTTACCGCACTGGAACCGATGTCACTCATGACAAAAGAAAATGCGGCAATACGATTTAATTACCGGGGCAAGAATGCAGGAGTTCCGTTGAAAATATAACACTGCATCAATGCGGCCGGCGATGCAACTGCAGACCTCCGCAGCCGGCCGCATTGATTTACAATATATTTACCATTTTCTTCATCACAGTTTCGCCAGAGCGTTGATGTCCTTCACTTCAAGGACCTGCTTTTCATACCCCTTCATGGCGGCATTGATCATCGCAAGGCCCACTTCCTTCAGCGTGGAAATATAGCGCGGGAACAGGATGCGGAATATCGGAAACAGCGGGGCCATGACCTTGTAATACCCATGGGTTTTTTTCAGACCCTTTGTCGGCTCCATGAAGGCCGGCCGGAAGGCAAAGACCTGTCTAAAGGGCATTTTCATCAGGTCATTCTCAGTCTTGCCTTTTACCCTGGCCCAGGTGATTTTTCCCTTTTCCGAGCTGTCCGTTCCGGCCCCGGAAACATAGCAGAAGGTCATGTCAGGGTTGTATTTACAGAGGGTTTCGGCCATACGCATGGTCAGCTCATAGGTCATGCGGCGGTATTCCTCCCGGTCCATACCCACCGACGAGGCTCCCAGGCAGAAAAAGCAGGCGTTGTAGCCGCCCAGCTGCTTTTCAATGGCCGACAGGTCGTAGAAATTGCCGTGCACGAACTCCTTCAGTTTGGGGTGGGTGATTCCACATGATCTTCTTCCAATGACCAGTACTTTTTCCACGTCGACATGGTTCAGGCATTCATGCAGAACGCCCTCACCCACCATTCCCGTTGCCCCGGTAATGATCGCTTTTAGTTTCATAATTTCAAGCCTTCCCCCGTGATTTTTTCAATCTCTGCAAGAAATTAAGCCGGCCGGCATAAATAAATCAATAAGAAAACGCATATCATCGTCCGCGATCCGCCAGGAATTAAATCCTGCACCGGACCCGGGAAAGAAAAATAATTATTGACGATTGTGTACATATCCGGTATTAAGCCGATAACTATCGGGAGTTAACATATCGCATGAAACTTGAAGAGTGCAAAACCTGCTCATTCCATTCCGAATACAGCCGCGGACAGATATACTGCCGCTTCTGGGAAAACAACATCAACAGCGTAGCCACCTATGAAGACCGCGCCGCCGGCATCGTGTATGTCGTGGGGTGCCCGAAAGAAAAAAACGGATGACCGGCTCCCCAACGGGGAACCGCCATTGCCGTGCGGAAATAAGCCAGCATCAAAAAAAAACCGGACCTCGGGAAAAAGCACATCCCCGCGGCACAGCCTGCATGGTGATCTGATTAAAACGGACTGGGGCGAAGGGGAATTCTGCCTCTATCGGAGTGCCGGTGATACAGCGAGGGTCACCGGCACTATGGTCATTGTACTCTACAAAAAAGAAAACAACACGGTTTCTTAATATCTATTTACTGCTGGCAAGCAGACCTGCCTTATATATTTTATAAATAATGAATTGACTGAATTCCGTGATAACATCAATGGCAAACTCCTTCGAGCTTGTCTGCGAGACTGCCGAAACCACCGGTTTCCCGGTTTTTGAGTCAAACAGTTTCGTTTCCATGGTAAGGTTTTTGTATTCAGTAAAAGAGCCGCTGTTATGCAGGGTATAATATCCAGCGTAATAATAATTGGCATAGCCTATGTTGCCAGGGGAACCATAGGTCTGGGGTGCGACAACGTTCTCCTTCTTTTTATAATCAATCATCTGTGAGATTAAAACCCCGTCGGCGTCCTGGGCAAGGACCTCGGATTTAATAACTTCTTTTGTCAAATTCTTAAGCTCGGAGTAAGAATCGATACTGGCGACACCATCGATGCCGGCATCTCTCAGCTGCTTCTTGCATTCCTGTTCAAAACGCTCCCGCAGTTTGAAATTTTTCGCAATACCGATAATGTATATCCGTTTGAATTTTCCTTTGAAATTCGGATCACGCCATGTATCCTTGATCTGCATCTGGGTCCCGCAGGATATCAATGCGGCCACAATCATAATTGAAAAAAATTTGGCTATTTTAGTAGTATTCACCATTGCTGCCTCTTTATAATAATTTTTTTTATGTAATCTCTATTTCTCAACCAGTTTCATTCCAATCATTTTATCCACCAAGGCATTGGCATACGCATTGATATAATACTCAATATTTGCCTGGTCCACATGGGCATTAGATGATTGGGTTACCCAGACAAGCTTGTCTTTGCCGATCTCATAAAAATGCATGGCCAGTACAACCTTCTTGGTAGTGTCAGTCCAGTTTGGATCATAGGAAATATTATAATTGGAAACTGTATAACTCGCATAATAACCGCCATGATACCCTGGACCATAGTATCCGTGACCCCCTACATAACCGGGGTAACCCCAATTACCAAAGTAGCCGTAATTCCATGACAGGTTATCATAATGTTCAACCGAGGTCTTTTGATTTTCTTTCTTAGCCTGGGGATTTTCCTTTTTAACATCAACAAGGTTCACGATGATAGCACCGTCGACATTCAAGGCTTTCATTTTTTTTACGAAAGCCTCCTTGCTCGGTTTATCTTCTCCGGGAGTTATTACATTAATACCCATAATTGCATCGACGCCGTTCTTCTTCAATAATTCAGAGATTTTTCTCTCAGCGTACTGCCTGGTTGTTATGACTTTAAAAACAGCGATAACAATGATCTTGTTGAATTTTTTCGCCTTATAATCGGGGCGCACCCATGAAGCATCAATCTTCACGGAAGGTGCCGTAAAACATGGAATCATCGTTATCAGGGTCATCATGACAACAGACACTATCAGGCTTCTTTTTTTCATTTTATATCCTTCAAATATAATGTAAATATCAGACCAGGGGGAGCGTTTCAGCAATATAAAGAGCATTATGAACAACGGATCATGGAACTATCCTTTCTCGGTTTTGTCAAGCAATCTTTCCAATGCAGGTCTCATACCCCGCAATTATGGATTCATCGGCAGGATGACCTGTTCCACTGTCCCGCTGTCAGCGCGCAGGTTGATACCGTGTCGACGCAGAACTGTTTCAAGGCGTGTTTCCCACTCCTCTATTCTTGATGGAAGAAGGGGATAGATGCGGTACAATGATCCGAGGGAGGCCCCGAGGCGGAGCGCTTCGATGAGTTTTCTGAAGAGTTCCCGGTTGCGGAGGCCAGCCATGGTCATCCTGATGATTTCCCACGGGCCCTTGCCTGATTTATCCTTCAGCCACATCGCCATCATGTCTTTGCGGGTTATGAATTTCATTCGGTACAGCCAGTCGAACTCATGGGGCGTCAGGTCCACCAGCATCTCGCAGATGCCCCGCAGTTTCGCGAACCCGGCGCCGATACCCCTGAAGTAAGATGCGTTATAGTTCCAGAGGCTCCTCCGTAAAGCGGGACCGTTCCGGAGCGCTTCAGCGATGACCGGCACGGCGATCCTGGCCGCACTCATCCCGGCGGCGATACCCTCGCCATTGAAGGGCTTGTTCTGGAAGGCGGCGTCGCCGAGGGACACGAAGCCGTCCCCGACGAGGGACGCCGGTGGAAAGTCGAAGGGCACGGTGCCGGAGTACACCGATGCGACGCTGTGCTCAACACCGGCCAGGTGATGGGCGACGAATTCGCGGTGGGCTTCCCGGGTGCGTTTCATGTCGCCGAAGGTGGAAAGTCCCACCAGCGTGTCCGAGGGCCCCACCTGGTTGGCGAAGCCCTTGTAGCAGACATAGGTATTGCTCCCCCGCGGGAAGGAATCATGACAGTGCCACCGCTCCATGTGGAGGGTGAAGGTCCTGAGGGGCCTGGCCGACAGGGGTGACACGCGGCATTCCGCCGGCAGGGAATTGCGCACCACGGCCTCCCGGCCGGTGCAGTCCACAATGATCCCTGCAAAAAATTCGCCCCTTCCGGCGATCTCGATGCCCCTCACCCTTGATCCGTCGGTTACGGGCCGCAGGAAGGGCGACTCGTAATGGAAGGTTACGTTGCCTGAGCTTTCCGCGTAGCGGGCTATCCATCGCGAGAAGCCGTTCATCGACAGTATATCCGTCTGGCAGGGCACCTGGAATTTCAGCTCCTCGGTGAGAGGTATCTGCCAGTTTTCAGTAAAGGTCCCTTTCAGTATGCGTCGGTCCGAAACGGGCCTGGGGAGGGACAGCTCTTCGTAGCAGGGCACGTCGAAGTGAATGTACCCCAGCTCCTTCCTGACATCATGTTTCTTTCTTTTCTCGAAGACATGGACGGTGTGCCCCAGCAGACCCATCTGGCCGGCAAAGTAGGCTCCTACCGGTCCACCGCCGATAACTATGACATCGGTTTTATCCTTATTTCTTACTACTGGTCGCCGCATATAGCAATCCCTCATAGTCTATAATATACATTTTATGCCATGACGGCAATAAAAATTATAATAGATTCCTTGCAAAACATAATTTCAGTATTGACAGCGGGTCATTCCAGCAATATTAAAAATATGTTTGGCACGGATCCTTCTCTTAAAGAAATACATATTGTATTCAGGCATCCCTATGGCAGCCATTCATTTACGAAACCAGAGAATATCAGACGCAAAGAGATATTTCGTGATATTGAATAATCCGAATTTTAAATTTTTTTCAATCAAACCTATATCGCTCGAAGAAGAGAAGGATTTTCTAAGGAAAAATCCTTTGAAGAGAAAAAATAATTTCGAATACAATTATGCCGTCATGCATGGCAGGGACCTCGTCGGCGCCGTGGGATTGAGGATAAACCAGCATGTACCGTACATGGCTGAAATGGGGTATTTTATCGATGAGTCCTGCTGGAACCGCGGTTTCGCCACGCAGGCAGTGAAAAAAATAGAAGCGATCGGGTTTAAAGAATTAAAACTCCGGAGAATCGAGATCGTGATCCTTCCCGGGAACAGGGCCAGTATAAAAGTCGCGAGCAAGTGCGGCTACCGGAAAGAAGGCCTGTTGAAAAAACGCATACTCCGGAACAATAACTATGAAGACGCGTACTTATTCGCAAAAACCCGGTAGCGCTGTTTCTTATTGTTTTACTCTGACACCATTATTTTTACATTGCTATTTCATTGGACAGCGATAAAAATTAATTGACAGACAATAAAACAAAATCAATATAGAGCCCCAGTGGGCGGTTTTCTGCCATATGGTATCTCTCCTCATCTACGGTCGTTGACCCTATGCGCAGTTAATGGCGTCCTGTTACTATAAATGAAAAAAACCCTACTTTATATCGCTGCCGCCATGCTGTTCAGCGCAGTCCCTCTTGCGGCAGCGGCTATCAATCTCGATAAGGAAACAATTTACGTCCGCAAAGGCTTTGACACCGCATGGCTGGACACGATACCGGCTGCCGACGACAGGGACTGGCTCGTCATTCCCGGCGTGGCGTCAGGCGACAGAAGAGTCGTCCTGAAAGAGCTGCCCCTGGAGGGCATGCCCAGGCGGCCCTTCTTATCATTAAAAGAGTATCCGCCGGAGCAATTCACGTTCCTGACCTCTTTCGCCATCGAAGAAACAGGCCCGGAACTGAACAGCTTCCTGGGAATCTATTTCGCAAATATCGGCGAAAACTGGTCCGTGTATCTCAACGGCCATCTGTTGAGATCGGAAATCCATGTAAACGACAAGGGCAGGATAACAAGTTACCGTCACCTCCGGGAGGTTGCCATCCCCATAGATCCGCGCCTGCTGCAGCCGGGAGCAAACATCCTCGCCGCAAGGATCATCGGGGACCCCACCAACATAGACTCCGCATTTCACCGGAGCACTCCCTTTGTCATCGACACCATGGAACGGCTTGAGAAGCAACGCTCCGAACAGACAACCATGATCCTGGTATTTCTCTATCTGTTCTTCGGCGTTTACCATCTTTTTATTTTCATCAGGAGGCGTGACGAGCTGTTCAATCTCTACTACGCCCTCTTTTCCATTCTCCTTTTCGTTTATATCTTTTCCCGCACCCATGCGATCTATGCCGTCATCAGCGATTCGTACATACTGCACCGCATTGAATACTGTTCCCTTTACGCCCTGGTGCCCCTCATCGGGGCCTTCCTCGACCTGCTTCTTACCGGGTCCTACAGCCGCCTGACGAAAATCTGCGGCCTCTTCTATGCGGTTCTTGCCATTATCACCATGCTGCCGGTTTCAAACTCCTTTGCCATCGACATCCTGAGGATATGGCAGGTTTCGGTCATCATCCCGATAGTATATTACGTCTTCGTCAGGATAGGATATCAGGTCTATGAAAACTGGAAACGAATCTCTGTAAGATACAGGAGGCACGCGGCGCCCTACCGGATAATCAGGACGGCAGAGCGCACGCTGACCTCCACCACATCGGGCAACCTCCTGGCGGGGGCTATTATCCTGATGGCATGCTCCCTCTTTGACATTGCCGACTCCATGTTCTGGGCCTACAATTACGTCCTCACCCAGTACGGATTTTTCGCTTTTACCATGGGGATCACCCTGATCCTGGCCAACCGGTTCCTTAAAACCCACAAGGAGCTGGAAAAGGGCAACGAGATCGCCGCCATTGAAATGGAACTGGCGGCCAACATGCAGAAAATGCTCCTCCCCCCGATCCCATCGGGCATCGAACAATGGGACATCGCCATGTCCTTCCAGCCGAAGTACGGAGCTTCGGGCGATTTTTATGATTTTTATTATTCCGGCAACCGCCTCCAGGGCATAGCCCTTTTTGACGTTTCCGGCCACGGAGTTTCATCCGCCCTCATTACCATGATGGTGAAGCCGGTTACCTTCAGGATGTTCGATACGATGCAGGGTGATAGTCTTGAAAAAATCATGTCCCGCGTGAACGAGCATATTTCCCAGGACCTGTCCCGTCTCGACAATTTCGTAACCTGCATCCTCCTCAGGATCCAGGACAACAGGGTCGAATACATCAACGCCGGCCATCCTGACCTCCTCCACCGCATACGAAAATCCGGCGAAGTGCGGATCATCAACGCCGGCGAAGAGAAATTCCGCGGCGAACCGCTTGGCCTGGCGCTCAACCACCATCGGCCCTCAACGATACACTTCAGGGTGGAGAAGGACGACCTCCTCCTGCTTTTCACCGACTGCATACTTGATGCCAGGAATCACCATAGAGAGAGATACGGCCTCACCCGGCTCACGGAATCCCTGTCAGAGGCTCCCGACGGCACGGCTTCCGAAATACTCGATTTTCTACTGGCGAAATTCAATGCCTTCGTGAGGGATGTCGACCTGAGGGATGACTTTACGGTAATCCTGGCGAAAAAAACGTCGTAACAGCGCGGGCGGCATTACACTGTTTCAATGATCTTCTCCATCACCCTCAGGCGGCACTGCTGCTCACTGGTATCACCATGGCTGACTCCTTCGTGTCAGCAGTACCGTGCTTCTGTCACGGTTTTTCGCCCCACCGCTCCATCAGCACGCAGCGCACGTCGTTGAAATCGTTCCACTGCATAAAGGGCCTTTCCTTCATCTGGAGATATTTCATCAGGCTGTCACGGGCGAAGACTATAGACGCGCCGAGGGCCATGTTGTTGTCCGTGGTGCCATCGCCGATGGCTACTGCTTCACCGCAATTATACTGAGACATCACCACGGCCTTTGCCATGAGCTCGGTGTCCCCTTCGACTGTCTTCAACACCCGGAGAAAGGGGCCCTTCGTGTCAACATCGACAGCGTGGACCGCGTGCACCCGGGACAGCAGGGGCCCGAGTCTCGTCTCGATCATCCCCCTGAAGCCGCCGGAAATAATTATCAGGGGAACACTGATCGATTCGAGATAGTCCAACAGTTCCGTGAAACCGGGGCGGATCCCGATGGTAAGTGTATACTCAAGAATATCATTGTACCTGTCGGACGGTATCGATTCTATCAGGCTCCTCACGCCCTCCTTAAGCGTCATGCGGCCCGATACCATTTCCGGTGCGACTTTAATGAAAAGGTCCGGCGTAAAAATTCTGAACATGCCGATAAAGGATTCCTGGGAGGTGATGGTCCCGTCGAAGTCGCAGAATACCGCCCTCCTGAACTGTTTCCCTGGTTTCATGGTCTCACTATCCTTAACGATTGATGCGGTTGAATTCTTTCCTGTTGTTTTTATAAAGCGCCTTGTAGTGTCCGAAGAGGCTGTTGTAGACTTCCCTGGCGCCGGGATCGGGATCAACGCGCTCCCCTTTCCTGAGCATGCGTTCTATGTCGCTGAAGTCATTGTATATACCGAGGGAAACCATGGCGATGGCCGCGGCCCCCTGGGCGCAGGCCATCTGCGGATTCATCATGCGCACCACCGGCTTCTGCAGAACATCGGCGAAGATCCGGCACCATATGCCGCTCTTTGAGCCGCCGCCTATGAGGCGGACCTCGTCGGTGGCCGGCCTCGTTTTTTTCGCCGACAGCTTTTCCACGTACTGCATGCCCCAGCGTATGTTGCAGGCGACTCCCTCCATGGCGGCGCGGCAGAGGTCGGCCCTGGTCGTATCAAGCTCGATGTTGAAAATCTGCCCCCGCAGGGAAGGGTTATTTATCGGCGACCGCTCCCCGTAGAGCCACGGCGTGAAGATGACATTGTTCGACCCGGGAGGTGACTGGGCTGCCATGCGGTCCATGTCGGCATACAGATCCCCGGATGACGTACCCTTCACGAACTCATCCGGGTACAGGATTCCCTTAAGCCAGTCCAGCGCGGCGCCCAGGGTCTCCTGTTTGCTGATCAGCAAATAAAGGTTCGGCATCCCCGACGCGATCGTTCCGATATAATGGGCGGTATCCACCGCGACAGCCGGGTGATGCGTGGCGACCCATCCCGCGGTGCCGATATTGACATGGAGCCGTCCAGGCTCGATGGCGCCGGACCCGATCGCCGACGTGAGCATGTCGCCGGAGCCGTTTACGACAGGAAGGCCTTCCGGCACGCCCGTTTTCGCGGAGAATTCCGCGGTGACAGTGCCGGCGACCGCGGTGGAGGGCATCAGCTCCGGCATCTTGCGCGGGTCGAGGCCGAACATGTCATGGATCGCGCCGGACCATGACCATTTTCCCTGGTCTTTGTTCCTTGTGTCCATGAGCCATGTTATCCACGCCATGTCATGCGAGGTGACGTAGTTGCCCGTGGCAAGAAACAGGGCATAGTCCTTGACATCCAGGAACTTGTGGACCCTGTCGTAGAGCTCCGCCATGTTCCGCTTCATCCATGCAAGCTTGCACACGGTGTCCTTGCCGTTCTTGCCGGATATGCCGCCGGTTATGCGCATGAATGTAATGAGCTTGGCGATCGGGTAACCCTGAATTTTGATGAGACCCCTGTACATCACGTCCTGGGTGAACCGCGCCGCGCGCTCGTCCATCCAGGAGAGCATGTTCATCAGGGGCTTCCCGTCCTTCCCGACCGGGATCGTATTCTGCATCTGGCTCGTGAAGACCATGCCGGCGAGCCGTTCTTTCAGGTCCGGGTGAGCCGCGAGGAGGTCCCCGGCGGTGCCGTAGAGGGCACCGGCCAGCTCTTCCGGCGACTGCTCTACGCAGGAATGTTCCGGATACAGGAGCTCGCATGAGACCTGCCGTGAATCAATATAGCCGTCAGGGCCGACGAGGACCGCCTTTGTTTCCGTGGTCCCGATATCAACGGCAAGAATGAGATTTTTTTCTTTCATAATCGCCTCCCTGTGATCCGGGTCTGCGACGGCGGTCAGATTTCGATTTCCATGCCCTCGTAGGCTATATCAATATACAGGTCCCCCATGCGCTTGGGGTTCATGCTCTGGTAGGTGCGGGCATTGATGAGGACATTCTCCAGCTTGTCATCATCGTAATTCGGCTCATGATGAAAGAGGATAAGGCGCCTGATGTTGAACATGACGGCAATGTCTATGGCAATGGCCGCGGATGAATGGCCGAACTCCAGCTTGTTGATGGCCTCGTCGAAGGTGTACTGTGTGTCGAATATAACAACATCGGCGTTTGAAAAATAACTGCGGTATTTTTCTATGTTATCAACCTCGTCAATGTTGAACTCGCAGTCGCTGGTGTATACCAGGACACTGCCGTTGTCCTCGATCCGGTACCCGTAGGAACCGCCCGGGTGCGGCATGACCTTGTTCTGGATCATGGTCTCGTTGATGCAGAGCTCTTCCTCGGCCTGTATCGTGAAGAACTCCTTGGTCGCCTGGAGATAATCAAAGGTGACGGGGAAATGCGTGAAAACCTGCTGCATGTCAAGGCGCTTTTTCAGGTCGGGAAGGGCGGAATAGAAATTAAACCGGTTGCCCCGTATGTAAAAAGGCACGAAGAAGGGAATCCCCTGTATATGGTCCCAGTGGGTGTGGGAGAGGAGTATGTTGGCCGTCCCCCTGCCCTTGCCGAAATCCCCCTTCATGAGCTCCATGCCGAGGGGCTTGAGGCCGCTCCCGCAATCCAGGATGATAAGGTCTCCCCCCGACGTAACAACCTCGATTGTCGTGGTGTTGCCGCCGAAGGTGTTGCGCACGGAAAAGGGGAGCGACCGGATGAAGGACTCAATCGCTTCTTCCGATGAAATGTCCCCCGGCTTGGCAAGGGTCAGGGCCTTCCGGATTTTATCTTCAATGGTGGCCCCGTTCAGGGGTGTCGGAAGCGATCCCCTCACTCCCCATAACTTTATTCGCATGGCAACACTCGTTAAGTGATATCAAATCAATGAATCAGTGCGGAATGTCATTAGTATAATAACAATATTTTTTTAGTCAATATAAATATATCCCCGCCCTATCAGAAGGAGGACGATAAAAAACTTGACACATCTACATGGTCTATACTGATAAAAGGGATTTACATCGATACCGAAGCGCAGGATATACCCATGAATTTTTCAGACAGGATACTCCAGGTAAAACCATCCCCGACACTGGAGGTAACGGCCCTGGCCAATGCCCTCAAGGCTAAGGGAATCGACGTCATCGGTTTCGGCACCGGCGAACCCGACTTTGACACTCCCGACCACATCAAGGCTGCGGCGATCCGCGCCATCGAATCGGGCAAGACGAAGTATACCCCCTCCGGCGGCATACCGGAGCTTAAAAAAGCGATCGTGGAAAAATTCAAGCGGGACAACAACCTTGAATACAAGACCTCCGAGGTCATCGTCAATTCGGGGGGCAAGCATTCCTTTTACAACCTGATGCAGGTAATCCTGAACAGGGGCGACGAGGTGATCATCCCTGCCCCCTACTGGGTATCCTATCCTCCCATGACGACCCTGGCCGACGGCACCCCGGTCATCGTCGATACGACCGAAGATAAGGGCTTCAAGATGACCCCTGACCAGCTTGACCGGGCGATCACTCCCCGGACGAAGGCGATCGTCATCAACTCGCCCTCGAACCCGACGGGGTCAGCCTACACGAAGAAAGACATCCAGGCCATCGCTGAAGTGGTGGGCGACCGCGACATCCTGCTTATTTCCGACGACATGTATGAATCCATCCTCTATGACGGGTTCGAATTCCACAATATCGCCAACGTCTCTGACAGGATGAAGAAGAAAACCATCGTGATGAACGGCGTTTCCAAGGCCTATTCCATGACGGGATGGCGCATCGGCTACATGGCCGGCGACGCGGAGATCATGACCCGTGTCGACACGCTCCAGAGCCAGTCGACCTCAAATCCCGCATCCATATCCCAGTGGGCGGCTGTCGAAGCCCTCAACGGCGACCAGGGGCCGGTGAAGGACATGGTGGATGCCTTCGCCCGGCGCCGGGCCATCATCGTCGAAGCCCTCAACCGGGTTCCGGGCTTCACCTGCCTGAACCCCAACGGCGCCTTTTATGCCTTCCCGGGAGTCGAGAAGGTATACGCGATGAAGGGCTGGCCCCGGGTGGTTGATCAATATAAAAGTGAATTCAATTCCTCACGGCTCAGCTCGTACCTGCTCGAAGAGGCGAAAGTTGCTGTCGTGCCGGGCATTGCCTTCGGCTCCGACAGGCATATCCGTCTTTCCTTCGCGACATCCGATAAAAACATAATTGAAGGGGTGCGGCGCATCGATGAGGCGGTCCGGAAGCTTGCCTGAGGGGGCATCAGCCGATACTGTCGAAAAAAAGTCCTTCGCCTTCCTGGATGTGTTTGATGAGATCAGCGAATTCCTGGTGGGTGATATTTTTCTTCTTTACCTCGACGACATTGCCGTCGCTGTCAAGGCGTACCAGGTTTATAAAGGTATCATCCTCCTCCTGGTATATGTAAAACCGGTAGGGCGAATTTTTCTTTTCAAGCTCGCCGTTGGCCTGGTCCGCGGCGTCCTTCAGGCTGTCAAAGTGTTTTCCCGCCTCGTCCCCGGCCTCTTCTTTTTTCCCGTGGCCGCTTTCCTCCCGCCGTTTGGTGTCCGGTTCGATCAGGGGATCGCGTGTCCCGATCAGGTCGGACTTGTTGATTTTATCAATGTTCGAAGCCATAGCTTTGTCAGATAGTGTTATCCTTTCAAAATAGGGGTACAGATCCATAATGTACCTTCCTTTACTGGTTTCCCTCCATTAATATCGGCATTTTGGACATTAAAAATAAGGGGAGATTGATGGTATAATTATTGAGTAAAGAATTATTCAGACAGCTATCACACCGTATTGTCTTTGACAATAACTCTTTCCTGTCATATCATGTTTCGCAGCGACTGGAGATGTCCCTATTACCATTACATGCAAGGTAGGCCGCCATGAAAAAAACAATAATTTTCGTGATAACAATCCTTTTCATCGCCGCGGCCCAGACCGCCATGGCCGGTGAACAGGAGGACCGGCTGTACAATTCGCTGATGAAGGAACCCTTCATTCCTGAAAAAAGGAAGATCGCAGAAGAGCTGGGCCGGATCGGCACCGCCGACGCGAAGGCAAAACTGATCGGGCTCCTCGGGGACCAGTCATCGTGGAACCGGACCGCGGCGGTCAAGGGCCTTTTCGCCCTTCCTGACGCCGGTGCAGGACCGGAACTTTTCAACCGGATGCTTTCCGACCGGATGATAGATGATGATATAGCCGCGGGTTTCAGATCCCATATCAGCGCCTACTACGGATTCCTCACCGTGAAATACCGGGAGACAACGGATCAGAAAAGCAGGGAGCGGATCATTGAAATCATCAGTTCCTCAAAAACCCCGCAGGGAGAGTCTTTCCTGAAAGGCATCATAGAGGACAGCGGATCAAATGACCGGGAATGCGCCTTTAAGAACCTGGCCATCAATTACCCCTCCGGCAATTACCTGTACATCAAGAGCCGCAGGAACACCCCCGCCTTCAGGGTACACGCCCTTACATACATTGTTGACCATGGTACGCCCGAAGAACTGGCAATCTTCAGGGACGTGCTTGAAAAACGAGAAGAGGTGAAATGCCGGCTCATCGCATACAAGGCGGTGAACAAGTGGGGCGACGACGCCCTCAGGCACCGGGTCTTCATGGACTCCCTCAGGGAGAGCGATGAGACCCTTGTGCAGGGCGGCATGTACGTGTTCACCGGGGTCAGGTCCGACGCAGTCAGGACCGAACTCTGCCGGATCGTCAAGAAAGGAACCTTCCAGATGACGCGCATGGATGCAGCATTGAGGCTGAAAGAGTACGCGTCCGCCGACATCATTCCCGCCCTTGTCCTTATCCTCCGGGAAAACTACATCCAGAGGGAAAGGGGCGGAGCCGATATCTTTGCCACGATCATCACCTTTGGCATAGCGTCGGTGTTCGACGACATCAGCCGGAAACGCCAGCGCGCCTCTTTTGACAGCAACAAGCAGGAAATCGCCGCGCACCTGAAAAGAGTTACCGGCGCCGATAATGGCGTGTCCTACGGCCGGTGGTACGAATGGGCCGTCCTGAACGGCCACACCATCCTGGGGGACAATATTGTCAGGCAGCTCTTCTCGGGCTACCGGTCGAGAAGAGAGAAAGCGGTTGACCATGCCATCAGGCTCCTTGGCTATTCATCGGGAAGGGAATTTTTCAGTAAAAACGGAAATTTCCCCAGCGACACGGATCTGTCTCTGGCACTGGCGAGGATGCTTATCGCAAAGGGCTTCCTCAGGGATGAGGAGTGATAATGGAGAGTTATCGCAGGTAGGCCTCAGGATCGCAGGCAGTACCTCCCCGGCGCACTTCGAAGTGAAGATGGGGACCCGTGGCCCTGCCGGTCTTTCCCACAGTGCCGATGATATCTCCGCGCCGGACCTTCTTTCCTTTCTCCGTCTTTATTTCGGCCAGGTGGCCGTAATAGGTCGTCAGATCCTTTTCATGCTCGATGATGACCAGCTTGCCGTAGCCGTTCCTGAGGTATTCCGCCTTCACCACGGTCCCGTCGGCTGATGCTTTGACCGGCGTGCCCTCTTTCGCCGCTATGTCGAGGCCGCCGTGAAATGATTCCCTGCGTTTTGTCACGGGATGGACCCGGTATCCATACCGGCTTGTTATCCTGCCGGCCAGGGGCGCGCTGAAATCACGGCCTTTCTTTTCCCGATCGAAGGTGCCGAAGTCCTCTTTCCGGTCCGGCTCCTTCTTCTGCAGAAAGGCGCCGAAGACCCATCCTTCATCGCCGCTCTCCCGTCTCACCAGCACCCATGGAGCCTCGACCTTCTCTATCGCATCGATCCGCTCTGACTGGGCGATCACCTCGACCTTTTCGCGGAAATTGAGGCGCCCTACCTCGGCGCTCTTCGTGCCGCCCTCAGATCTCATGACGACCTTTTCGCCGTTGACGAAGGCGTACTCGGGGGGGCCGATTTTTTTCCGGGAATGGGAATGGTCCATACGTTCTATATCATCGATCCTGTCAATATCTACCGGATCATCAATGCGGGTCCTGTTATCGGTGCTCAACCGGTTATTGATGTCGTCCTTGAAGGCACCGAGCTTTCTTTTTATGTTTTCAATTCTCTCTAGGTCCGCCGCGTGCTGCCGCTCTACAGTCTCCCTGTCAGTGGCGGATCTCTTTTTCACGATGCCCTGGGCCGAAAGCCCCGGGCCCGCCAGGATGGCGGATACGGCAATTAAGCAGGCGAAGAACCTGAAACATTCACGCATATGCAGCCTCTCCCTCATTATTCCGATAATTCTCATTATCCAGCCCGGGGTTGAGAGCAATACTATATTTCTCATCCGGGGTTTCTCATTTCATGCTTTATTAATAAAACAGTGCCGGATTTCCCGGCACCGTTTCTCACATCTGGTTTACATAAGCCAGAGGGGCGAGTTTAATGATCGGCTGTCCTATTTACCACCGTATTGCTTCGTGCATTTGTTGTTGCATTTCTGAGCAGTTTCATCACAAGCGGCTTTTTTCCATTCGATAACTTTGCCGTTTTTATCTTTTGCTCCCTTATCGATACATTGCTTTTGGGCGACTTCACAGGCAGTATTGCATGATTCCAGCTGAACATTGACACCTGCGCATGCAACCAGGCCGATGGTAAAGGCTGCAGCCACTACACTGACGAATAATTTTTTCATTTCATCCTCCTCTTGATGTATCATAGTATAAAAGATCTTATATAGTATCATTATATTTTATGCAATATTTTTTTTTATTTATTGCACAAACAATAATCCGCTCAGGTTTTGCCATTTTGGCCTGATACAGTGACGCGGGTGCGAATATATTTTCATTCGGCTAAATCAGGCATTCGAAATTTACTGTTATTTTATATCCTGCACAGATATTTTTCCGGGGAACCGGGCCCCCACCTGGGACACGACCCTGGAGGAAACATAACTGCCGATTTTTCCGCAGCGTTCAGGGCTGAAACCCCGGGCCAGACCGTATAACACTCCCGCGGCGTACATGTCTCCTGCGCCATTGGTGTTAACCAGGTCAGTCCGGTAGACCGGGATGCTGAATATTTCGCTGCCGGTTTTAATAATGCTCCCCTCGGAGCCGAGCTTGACCACCGCAAAATCGCAGTACCGGGCAATCTCCTCAAGCGCATCGCGGCGCTCTTTGCCCGTAAAGGACCTGGCTTCATCCTCGTTGACAAATATGATAGAGGCATATTCCTGTATCACCTGGTCGAATACCGGCCTGATCCTTCCTATAAGACCGGGATCGGAAAGGTCGATTGACACCAGGACATTGTTCTTCCGTGCCGTTTCCAGCGCCGCCATGCATGCTTCGCGGAGTCCCGGCGGTTCGAAGAGATATCCTTCTATATGAATGATCTTGCTGTTGCCGATATGGCTGTGGCTCACATCATCCCTGCTGAGCTGAAGTGCGGCCCCCAGGTGGGTGGCGAAGGTCCTCTCCGAATCAGGCGTGATGAAAGTGATGGCGTGGCCGGTCATGCTGTCATGCCTGCCGATTTCCGCCTTTACCCCGCTCCGTTCCGTGTCTTCTATGTAGCGGTCGCCGTGGGAATCGTTGCCCACCTTGCCCAGGAAAATACCCTTCCCGCCCAGGACTGATATGCCGGCCAGGGTGTTAGCCGAACTCCCGCCCGGCGTAATCTCCATCCGCATACCCGCAAGACCGGCAAGGATCTCCCTGCTCCGGTCGGCGTCTATGAGAAGCATCTCGCCCTTCCGGAGGCCCAGCCTGTCAAGGTCTTCATCGTTCACCATGACGGTGAAATCCAGCAGGGCCGAGCCCATGCCGATAACGTCATATTCAGCGTTTGCATTCAATATCTTCATGCCCGGATTCTTTTCCTCTCTTCCTGTTTATTTTTCAGACCCTGCTCCGGTCTTGACCATCTTTTTCAGTCCTTTCTTTTTGATGACATAATGCAGCTCCGCGTGGTCGCTGTACATCACAAACTTCTCGCTTTTACCATCCCTGTCCGGTGCAACCGATTCGTTGAAGGTTTCCTTCACGTAATAATAGGCGCCCAGCAAAGCGGCCCTCTTCGACGATTCGCTCTTCTGTATCCCCGTGAGCCCCTCCAGGGGATATCCCCGGCACACGACCTTCCAGGTATCATCATTAATAAAGCCTTTGCGTATAAGGGTTTCCCTGGGGCCCTGGCCCGGAATGCCGCCATGGTCGCACCCGGCCAGGACCGCTGCTAACATTGTTACCACCAACAGTGCTTTGATTTTCATTAATATTCTCCTTGAAGATAAATCTTGCGCAGATACTGCCTGCATGGTACCCGAAGGATACTGCGACAGGCTCCGGGTGGAATCAGTCTGCATATGAAATTCAACTCAAAAAAACTAATACGGTAAACAGGAATCAACATATCAAATCGTCCCGGCCGAGTCAAGTAATTGGAAAAAATGTATTGATTAATTTAGGATGTGACGGTCAGTGTCTCATCACCGCCATGACAGCGGCTCAATACCACGACAACCGGAGGCTGGATCATTAAAGCGATCCTCTTTGATATCGATGGAACCCTGCTGAAATGCTTCGGCGCGGGAAAGAAATCACTGATCCAGGCGTGCCAGGAAGTCTTCGGAACGGTGGGGTCCATGCACGCCGTTGATTTCCAGGGAAAAACGGACCCCCTGATCCTGCTTGAATCCCTCGGCATCATGGGCTACCGTGAAGAGGACATACACCGGAACATCGAAGAGCTGAAAAGCCGGTATTTCGAGCACCTGCGTACGAACATCTACGACAGCTCCTCGGTCCTGCTGCCCGGCGTTGAAGAACTCCTGGTGCGTCTCTCCGACAGCGACTCGGTCATGGTGGGACTCCTCACCGGCAACTTCAGGGAAAGCGCCCGCATCAAGCTTGACCGCTTCAACCTGAACCGGTTCTTCACCTTCGGCGTCTTCGGCGATGACGCATCGTACCGGAACGACATGCCCCCCATAGCCCGCTCCATGATAAAGGAGAGCTTCAATATAGATGTGCCGTTCCGCAACATCGTCATCATCGGGGACACGGTGCACGATATTGCCTGCGCCAAGGCGTCCGGCGCCGTGTCGATCTCGGTAGGCACCGGCTGGGCGGACCCGAAGGTCCTTCTCGCTCTCGAGCCCGATTACTTTTTCGAAGACCTGAGCGACGTCGACACCGTGATGAAAGCGATCCTCGGCTGAATCATTTTTTACGGAGCAGTTTATCCAGGACGTACCGCGCCTCCGGGACCCGCAGAACAAGGCATGAAACGGCGTATGTAGCGCCGCCGGCAATCACCAGGAGGGCCAGGAAGAGGGCCCTCCGGCTAAACGCATCATGAGCCCAATCAACGAAACCCGCGACGAACCAGATCAGCAGGCCCATAACCGCCGCGGCCAGGCCCTGCTTCAGGACCGACAGCAGGATATCACCTGCGCGGAGGGGGATATTTTTTCTTCCCAGCATTACCACAAGGACGGCCATCTGCACCGTAGCCGCGATCGCCACGGCCAGGGTCAGCCCGGCATGCCCGAGGGGCGTCCCCATCAGGAAATAGCCGCAGACAGCATTGACGGCAAAGGACGCGAGGGCGGCGTACAGCGGCGTACGCGGATCATGGAGCGCATAATAGAGGGGAATGGTGACCCTGCACACGGCGATGCCGGCGATCCCCGCGCTGGCATAGAAGAGGGCCCGGTATGTCATGGCCGCCTCATGCGCAGTGAAGCGGTTGTGCATCAATAATACGGAGACGATGGGAAACCCTGCGACCATCAGCGCAACGGTGGCCGGGATAGCCATGAAGAGGGCCGACCGGACCGCGAAGGAATAGAGCTCACCCAGCCTCGCGTGGTCCTTCCGCACCGAAAGCTCCGACATCTCGGGGAAGATGACGCTGCCGATGGAAACGGCCGACAGCCCCAGTACCAGCTCGTGGAGACGGTCTGAAAAATATATGTACGATATGCTCCCGGGGGCAAGGAATGACGCCATGAGGGTAACGGCGAGGATGTTGATCTGCTGGCTTCCCATGCCGATAATTCCCTGCAGGCCGAGACGAAAAATTTTTTTAAGGCCCGGGTGGTCGATCGAAGCGGAGATTCGCATCCTGAAGCCGGCCCGCACCAGGTACGGTATCTGCAGAGCAACCTGGAGCAGGCCTCCGGCCAGGACCCCGGCGCACACACCGTAGAGGGGCTCGGTAAAAAGCCCGCTGAGCAGGAGTATCCCGGTGATAATCCCCACGTTCAACAGTACCGGCGCAAAGGCAGGGGCGAAAAAGAATTTATGCGAGTTGAGCAGCCCCATGGAAAAGGCAAGGAACCCCGCAACGAGGAGATAGGGGAGCATGATCCTGAACATGTCCACAGTCATTCCCACCTGGGAGGCGTCGTCGAACCCCATGGCCAGGACACGCACCGCCTGCGGAGCGAAGACCATTCCCAGTGTCACCAGCGTGACCAGCACCGCCATGAGGGCGGTAAGGGTCTGCCGGGCCAGATCAACGGCTTCCGCAGCTCCCCGGCCGACGAGATACTCCGTATACACCGGAATAAAGGATATGGTAAAGACACCCTCCCCCACCAGCCGGCGCACCAGGTTTGGTATGCGGAAGGCTATGTAGTAGGCGTCGGTGGCCCCCGTCGCGCTGAAGAAGGCCGCCATGAGCATGTCCCGGACAAGGCCCAGGATCCTGCTTGCCAGTGTTGACACCGCCACCACGCCTGTTGATCGGAAAAGCCCGCTCATCGGACAACCCTATGACAGCATGCCGGGTTTATTCAAGCATTTTCCGCCTCACCTCCGGTGCCCATCTCCATTCTTCCCCTCCCCCGCCCCTCAGGGGCACCATCCCCTTCCATCAAGAAAGGGACCTGGGGTGAAGAAACAAATATCTTGACAATTCGTGCAATAGCTATCATGTATTGATAATTATCATGCAGCGAGCACTCCCACGAATACTATGAAAAAAATTATCCCGGTGATCACCCTGGCCCTTTTGCTGGCCTTATCGCAGCAGCTCCTTGCCGCCAGCTTTTACGAACAGGGCCGGCGGTTATACAGCCGAAAGCAGTACGAAAAGGCGAAGGAAATGTTCCTCAAGGCCACGGAATCGGACAATGCAGGCAACGCATATTATTTTCTCGGGGAAATCGAGAAAACGCAGGGCAACTACCGCGAGGCCGAGAATTATTACAAGACCGCGATAACCAGGAAGGGAATTTCGCGCCAGTACATGATCAATTCCTACTGGAACGCCCTCCTCATGGCGGAGCAGCGGAACGATTTCGAGAGCGCGGTTTCCATCTGCCGGTCCATGTGGCTCAAGACCGGCGACGCGTCGGCGCGCCAGAAGATTGACTCCCTCATCAACAAGTTCCTCTGGAGCGACAACAACGATGCTGTTGAGAAATACAATGAGGGCATCGAGCTCAAAAAGAGCGGCAAAACAGATGAGGCGACGAAACGGTTCAACGAGGCCCTGGGTATCGACAGCGCCTTTCTGGCGCCCAAGTTCGAGCTCGGCATGTCGGCTTTCAACAACGGAGATATGGACAAGGCCCTGTCCTACCTGGGGGATATCGGGGTTAAAATCCCCTTCTATTCCGAAGTACAGCTTGTCCTTGCCGATATCCATTTTAACAGGCGCAATTACCGGACCGCCATCGACCATTACGACAAGGTCCTGGAATACGGCTTCCTCGACGGGGCCACCGAGAACCGCATCCGGGTCAGGCAGGGCACCTGTTATTATCAGCTGGGCGACTATCCGAACGCAGAGAAGGACATAGAGCGGGCAATCCGGTACAATCCCAAATCGACCGAAACCCTCCTCCTCCTGTCGTCGATACGAATCAAGATGGGAAAATACGACGAGGCCATGAAAACGCTTAACCAGGCGAACGCTGTCAGCCCCGACAATCCGGATATTCAGTACCAGATCGGCAGTATCTATTACCGGGAGAACGATCCCCGCTATACCGCCGCCTACGACCGTCTCTTCGCTCTTGCGGGAGGAAAAAAAACCTATCCGGCAAGGTACCGGAAAGCCTTCATAAAACTGGCAAAGTATCATTATGAAAACAAAAACTACGGCCGTGTTATAACCATCCTCAGGACCTTTGACGAAAAGTCCCAGACCTTCGAGACCAGGCTCCTTGCGGCGAAGTCCCATTACGGCCTTAAAGAGTTCGACAGCGCCATCGACCAGTTCGAGAAGCTGTCCCTTGACAATGAAGACAAGTTCACCCTCTGCAAGGCCTACGCCCAGACCGGCAGACGGCAGAAAGCGAAGGCCCTTCTTTCAGAGCTGTCCTTGAGCGGCGATTATCTTTCCCGGGCCAGGCGCGACCCCCTTCTTTCGGGAATCGCCCGCGAAATGGATGGCGGGGTTTCGGAACAGAAGCCTGAGCCGGAGAAGAAAGAGCCTGAACCCGAGAAGAAAAAGGCGGAAGAGAAAAAGCAGGTTGAACCGAAGAAGAAGACCCAGGACAGTAATGAGGATGACGATGAAGATGACGACGATGAGGATAGCTAGGTCCGACGCGGTCCCCATCGCCATCCTCGCGGCTGCGATCTCAGCGGGGACGGCCATTATACTGGTGTATGCCCCGCCTTCGCGGCTGGCCCTGGCCCTCATCGGCGTCTGCGCGTATGCCGCCCTGACCCGGCTGGGCGATTATGACCCGCACCTCCTCTGCGATACCGTCCAGAGTGGCGAAACGGCGGTGGCGACCTTCACCCTGTACACAGCAGCATTCTTTATTACGGCAAACCCCGTTCTCCTGCTGGCCCTGGTATTCATGGCCCTCATCCCCTATCAATTATTCATAAACCTGGTGCTGGCACCGGTTAAAAAAGAGATCGCCCTGTGCGGCGGCGCCGCTCAGGCCATCCTCGCCGTTATCGCAATCCTCGTCATTACCGGGGGTGAACGCGCCGGCATTCCACGGGCCGGGAATGTTTTCACCGGATATTTTTCCGCCACCGGCGTGCCCGTTGCGCTGCCGGTGGTGTCACTCGCCGTTGTCCTTATCATTACCCTTGTATTGAGGGCGCTGGACCCGGAAATGATGCTCCTGTCGCAGGGCACGCCTTTTTCACACCGGCCCCCGGTGATGCGCGCCGGAGCCAGGGCCGGCCTCGCCATATCGAGGAGCCTGCTGGCGGCGATATCATTTCTTTTTGCAGGATGGACCTGCGGCATCGGCGTCAGCGTGCGGCACCTTCACCGGGGCGCGCTGCCGGACGCGGTCATGGTCCTCTCGCTGGTATGTCTCGTTCAGGTTGCTATTATTATCGAAATTCTGTCAGGCCCCCTCCCGGCAACAGCCGCGGCATGGTCCTGTTCCTATGCCGTTTTTTCCTTCTACTACCTTAGAAAGGTGCATGTATATGATCGATATCAGCAATCTTAATCTATCCATTAATGGATCTGCTGTTCTAAAGGACATCAGCATCACTATGAACGACGGGGAGATTGTCGGATTGATCGGGAGATCGGGCTCGGGCAAGACGGTCTTTCTCAAGAGCATGGCAGGGCTGATACGCTCCTACGAGGGGAAGGTCTCTCTTCACGGCACCGGCGAGGATGAGAAAAGACACGGGACCCGGAACGGAATTTCCTATTACGGCTCCGCGGTTCCCCAGAACCCCGAGGAGAGCCTGTACAATTTTCTTCTCCTGGCCCGGCTGCCCTTCAAGAGACTCTTCAGGCCCTTCTCGGACTACGACCGGCAGGTGACCGACGAGTACCTTGCGGCGCTGGACCTTGGCCGGTACGGCGAGTTAAAAATCAGCACCCTCCCCGACGGCATATTCAGGCTGGCGATGCTGGCCCACACCCTGATCGGGGATTCCCCCGCGGTTATTTTCGACAACCCGACCAATGACCTGGACATTGTCTCGGCGAGGCTTTTCCGGAATGCCCTGACCCGCTACGTCATGAACGGCAGCCGCATCGCCGTCGTCAGCTCAAACGACCTCAACTTCATATCACAGACAGCGGACCGCGTCGTCATCATGGAAGGCGGCCGTGTGGCGGAAACCGGCACCATCGACATCATGAACGCCGGCACCATCAAGCGTTATTTCGGCATCGACGTACTCATATCGAGGAACATCTACAACGGTAAGCCGGAGATACACCTCTTTCCCGATGCGTAGACGGTCACCCCATGATCCACTGCAGGGAGCCCCGCTTAAGCGATATGGCTGCCTGCGGGCAGATCTCCTTGCAGCAGTAGCACCGTATGCACTTCCGGTAATCGTAGGCCGGCACTTTTTTCTTTCCATTTGAATCATCGATGGCACCGGCGGGGCATATCTTTTTGCACTGGTAGCAGAGGGTGCAGTCCCCTTCGACCGGGACCGGCTTTTCAATGAAGAGGTTTTTAAATAGCTGGGAGTTGACGGGCCACCGGGCCCCGAAACTCGCGAGAAAGGCGTGACCGGTCGGAACAAAATCATCGACCCGCACGTCATCAACAGGAACGCCGAGGACTTCTATCTCGCCGGGGGAACCAACGCCGAGGTCCCGCCTGAACCCGCCGGTGATGGTAGGCACCCTGTCCGTATCAAGGCCGGCCACCCTGACGGCGATAAAATCGACCGCGACGGGGCTCTCTCCGATAATGACGGCGCCGATCTTCCGGGGGGTGCCCGAAGGGCCCGGGCCGTCCTTTTCCTGGGCGACGATGGCGTCCATGACATGGAGGATCCGCTTCTTTTTCTCAAAACCGTGGAGCAGCGCTTCATTAAGGTCCAGCAGGAATTCTGAAAAATCCTCCGGCGTGGAGGCCTTCATGTGCCATTTCGACTTGTCAAGGCCGGGGATCGTGCCGAAAAGGTTCTTCACAGCCCCGGTGACATAGGTGATGCCGTGGGTCTTGAATTTCGGCAGGTTGATGATGATATCGACATCGAAGAGGGACTTCGAAATTTCAAAGCGCTTGTATTTCAGGCTACCCTCGTGGAAGAGGACCTGTGCCTCGGAAACATCGGCGACCTCGATCCCCTGTTTTTCAATCACCTCCGTGTAATCCGATTTTTTCAGGGTCCCCGCCAGGGCGGTCATGGCCGGCGATTCGATGATGACCGGGGAGCCGCCGTTGTCCCTGATGATCTCGGCCATGGCCCCGACAAAGGCCGGATGCGTGACGATGGCCTTTTCAGGCCTGGCCGGCATCAGGAGGTTCGGCTTCAGGGCCACGCGCTTCCCCCGGAAGCCACGCGGGTCAAAGCCGATCTGCTCCAGTCCCTCTGTCATTATTTTCTTCATGCTGTCGTGATCATAATCGGGACAGCGCGACACATGCACTATGTTCATCTTCTTCCTCCCTGTTTGTATTACCCCGGACGGCCCTGCGCCACGCAGCTTTTACAATCCCAGCCAGGTCACAACGTACTCGCTATCCTCCGTGGGAAGCGCGAACCCCGGTGCGTCGACAGACCATCTCCCCTTCAGCTTCAATTCCGCTGCGGCAGCCTCAAAATGATGCATGGCTATGCCCATGTCCACCCGCTGGAGGTCCTCCATGCCGACAACCTTCCAGTTCCGGTAATACCCCTTCGTCCTCACAAGGATAAAATGGAAAACATTACGGCCCTTTTCCCTTACAATGCGCCAGGGCTGCTTGTTTGACGCCGAAGGTGCCCGGCGCACCATCTCAATGGGCACGCGGTACTGACCGGCTTCCTCCTCGGTCAAGGCAGTGCTGAAATCGCCGTTGAAAAAGAGGTCTTCCCACGGCTTACGGTGCTTCGAGCCGGCGCCGAAGCGCATGATCGAATCCAGGAGGCCCGGCTTATCTGCGGAATAACCGGTTGCGATGACCGCCGGGACAGACTCGCCGTCCTTAAGGGAGATGCCCCGCGCGAAGCCGCTCTTCCTGAAGGTCCCTCCCAGCCAGCAGGTGCCAAGGCCAACACCGGTGGCGAAGAGGACGATACGTTCAAGGAGGTACCCGTAGTCCTCCAGGTAATGATCGGATTTACCGATGGCCCCGGTGATAAAACCCGCCGGGTTTTTTATTACGCCATACGTGCCGAGGTCCCGGAGATTGGTCGAATCCTCCTCCGTTGCGGCAATCAGACTGAAGCGCGCCGTGCCCCCGAAGGGACCCTGTACCGGCGCAGCAAGATACGAATCCATCATGTTCCGGTGATCCCCGGTTATCGGTTTTTTCTGATAGGTCCTGTTGGCGTGTCGTTCCCCGATGATATCCACTATGCTTCTTTTACTATCCATTCTGAATTCCTCCCATGGCGAAGGCATCGGCCGCCTGCGCAGAAATCTGATAATATTCCCTGGTTATCTCCAGTATTTCGAACAGCGCCAGGCTTACCTTTTCTATGGGATAATTTCCGGGCTGTTTCAGTATTTCCACGATTCTTCTTGTTTGTTCATTCATGTTATTTCTCCATATTACACTTTTATAAGTATCGAATTATATAATAAAAAATTTTTTACTTCACATTCTTTATCGAAAGCATGCCGCCCACTTCATCTATGGTATCTTCATTGATCCGGGCCACCAGGAATTTCCCTTTACGCTCCGTAGTGATAAGGCCCGCATCAGCCAGCTCTTTCAGATGATGGGATATTGTGGGCGCCCCGATCTTGAACGAGCAGATGACATCACTTACCAGGCATTCCCCGTGCTCAGTCTCAAAACTTGCTTCGCACTTCTTCAATAACTCCAGGTACAGCTCAAGTCGATTCGGATTTGATAGGGCCTTCATGACCCTGGCCATCTGTTTTGTATCCATATAACCTGTCTAATAACTTTTACATTTCGATAATTGTCAAATTATCAATATTTTGTAAAAACGTCAATACCTTTCGATCATTTTTTTAAAAAAGATAAAATTTTTATTATTTTAAGAAAATGTTTTCTCTCTCGCAGGTGGGCACTCGGGGCTCTTAAAGGGGCTTCACCCCTTAAACCCCTTTTAAAAACGAGTATGTTGCTCTATCAAGCGGTGGCAGTTTAATTTCAGGGGTCGGCGGTTATCAGGTAAAAAATTTTATCTTCATCTTCGCCTCGTCGACGCTCTGGGCGAAAATGAGGTAGTTGTAAACGCCCAGGGTCTCCGCCATTCTCAGCAGTTCTTTTTCCGGCCACAGGATTATGACCCTCTTGTCATGGTCCTTGGCGAAGAAAGAAACGTCCACCAGGGCGTTCATGCCGGCCGACGTGATCAGGGTCACGTTTTCAAAATTGATGATCAGGCTCTCGCGCTCGGTCACCTGCCGGACCAGGGACATGAACGTCTCGGTCGTGTCGGCGGTGAGGCTGCCGCTCATGACGAGGACCTTGACTCCTTCTATTTCGTTTATTGAGTAGTTCAGCATGGCAGACCGGCCTAGTTCCCCGCAACTTCAGTCATGACTTCTTTCAGCAGCACGACAGGTATCTGCTGATTAATAAATGGCACGCCGAGTCCTTTCAGCAAGACAAAATTTATGGCACCGCCGAAATTTTTCTTATCATACTCCATATGCTCGATGACGCTGTCCACGTCAAGACCCCATCTCTCCCGCATCAGGCCGTACCTACCGATGAGCGCCCGCACCAGTTCCGCTTCGGTATCAGAGAGGAATCCCAGACGACGCGATATTTCCGCTGTAATGCGCATGCCGGCAGCCACGGCCTCGCCGTGGGAAACACCCCGGTACCCCAGATACGACTCAATGGCGTGGCCGATGGTGTGGCCGAAATTCAAAATGGCCCGGAGGTCGTTTTCCCGTTCGTCCCGCTCGACAACACCCGTTTTGAACGCCGCTGAATGGGCCACCAGTTCCGCCGCCCGGCCGTTCTTCCTGATGGAGACCAGGTCGTTGTCTTCAAGAATCCGGAGGGTGGAAGGTTCCCCTATCAGGGCGTGCTTCAGCGCTTCAGACAGGCCGTTCCTGAATTCACCGTCGGTGAGCGTTTCAAGGAACCTGACGTCGCTCACGACCAGACGCGGCTGGTGGAACAGGCCCGCGATGTTTTTGCCCACGGAGAGGTTCACTGCCACCTTTCCCCCGAGGCTCGAATCGACCATGGCCAGGAGCGTCGTCGGCACGTGCACCACCGGCACTCCCCGCATGTACACGCCGGCGCAGAACCCGGCGAAATCGCCCGTCACGCCGCCGCCGATGCCGATGACTGCCGATTTCCTGTTCATCTTCATGGCGATGAATTTCTCAAGGAATTCCCCGGCACGGGCATAGCTCTTGTTCTCCTCGCTGTCATCATAGAGGAGAAGGAACTGCCGCCCGCCGAGGACCGAGAGCGATTCCTCGATATAGTCCCGGTGGAGCCCGTAGACCCGCGCGCTGGCTATTATCGCAACACGTTCATAGGCGGCCAGTTCCTTCCGCGCCATGGCCGTCGCAAGGACCGATGTCCCGATAAGGACGTCATAAGACGCGCCCCCCGCCGACGCGGTAATGATACGGGTCACTTCAGCCATAGGCTTCCCAGGTAAAATTCATGATCTTCACCGTTAAGGATGCGTTCCAGTGTGGAGTTAACGGGTGGATATATACGCTTCAAGAAAATCTCCTCCCTGCTGAAAAAGCCGAAGTCATGGAGGCGCCGCTCCCTGCCGAGACGGTATTCGCCGTCCCGGTGTGAACAGAGGAAGATTATGTTCAGGATATGCCGCTTCCCGAGGGGATCGATGGAATCGCACATGAAGGCTGGTTTTCCGACAGTTATGTCGACGCCGAGCTCTTCCATGAACTCCCGGCAGAGCGCCTCGTGAAGCGATTCGCCGTGACGGACGCCACCCCCCGGAAGGAGCCAGTATACATCATTCTTTTTTTTATGCGCGATGAGCAGCAGGGCGTCGCCCCGCGTGATGATGCCGGAAACCCTGACCGTGACGTCGTCCCTGCATGCATTAAATATCACTGTCCCCATCCTCGATCTTCTTCAATGACGCCCGGGCCGCGTTCATTTCGGCCTTCCGCTTGCTGGGTCCCTCGCCCGTCACGATCTCCCTGCCGTTGATGATAAGCCTGACGGTGAATTCCTTCATGTGATCGGGTCCGCGCTCTTCGATGACCTGGTAGACGGGCCGTTCCTTGTATTTTTTCTGCACGTATTCCTGGAGGGCGGTTTTCGGGTCACGCAGGTAGGTAAGGTTGTTGACGCTGTCAATCTCATCGCGAAGAAGGGAAAGGACGAATTTCCGGCTGATCTTTAATCCCGAGTCCAGGTAAAGAGCACCTATGATGGCCTCGAGGGTGTTCGCCAGGATGGACGGGCGGTCCCTTCCCCCGCTGTGCTCCTCCCCTCTGCCCATGTGGATGTATTCACCCAGTGACAGGGCCTTCGCTATCTTCGCGAGGGTTGCCTCGGACACGACGGCGGATTTGATTTTGGCTAGTTTCCCTTCACGGTATTCCTCGAAAACCTTGAATAGGTATTCGTTAACCACCAGGCCGAGGACGGAGTCACCCAGGTACTCGAGGCGTTCGTTGTCTTTTACGGTTCGTCCCGATTCGTTGACAAAGGAACGGTGGGTCACCGCCCGATGGAGAAGGCTCTTGTTCTTGAATTTAACGTGTAAGGTTTTCTGAAGCCGTTCAATGTTCCTGATTTCGATCTTATTCACTTTCCAGGGGTCTTCTGTATTATGATTGAATTCACGTAGCATGCGATTCCGGCGGCCCGGGGATTATTTCTGATTTCCAATGCGTGATTCCAGGTATTTGACGACATCGTCGACCTTCTGAAATCCATCGGCGTCCTTTTCTGAAATGTCCAGCTTAAACTCCGCTTCGAAGGCCATCACCAGCTCTACCGAGTCTATTGAATCGGCGCCGAGATCATCAACGAACATCGCGTCCCCCGTGATCTGCTCCTCGTCGACGTTGAGCTGCTTCATGATGATCTTCTGCACCCGTTCAAACACAGACGCCATGGTAATCCCTCCCTGTCTGATGAAAAACCGGCTCGAAAAAGGTATCCGCCATCATGCTATTGTTATTGGTCAATATAAAATTGTCAAGGAATATTGAAGATTGCGAGAGGAAGAGGGCGGCTTCCCTCTTCCTCTCGCGCTCCCCATCACCCCGCGCCTGCGGCGGGCTGGGCTTAACCTAAGATAATACTTTACCTGTCTGGCGATCGTATGCAGCCTCCTGCAGACGATCGCCGCCTGCGGCATCCATGCCGCAGGTCGTATTATAGTATTATAATATGCTTATAAACAACGTACCTACAACCGCCTTGGAAGCGGATGTTTTAAAGGCTGGATTGATATATGGAGCGTTTAGTTATCCTATGCAGATTATTGAAGGAGTAAGATTTACACCCCGGTCTGACAGAAACAAAAAAGGATGCCGTGCGGGCATCCCTTCTCTGCTGATATCGATTTTGAGATATTATTCTTTTATCTTGACCTTTTTCTCGACAATCACCTCGCCCTTGTACGAACCGCACTCGGGGCATACCCGGTGGGGAAGCACATAGGCGCCGCACTTCGGGCAGGGACGCAGATTGGGAGCACCGATCGCGTCATGGGATCTTCTCATTCTCGACTTCGACTTGGATTTTCTTCTCTTTGGTAATGCCACGTTAGGACTCCATAATTACTTAATTAATATGACAGCGCGGTATCAGGGATTCTCAATATTTTGCCGAAATTCTGTCAAGATTTTTTTACAGTGGTTGCCGGAAATCTATCCTTTCAGGAGTCAAAGAGCGCCCATCATAAAAAGGCGCTTCTTCGCCTGCTGGGCAAAGGCGGATTCCGGGTAGGACGCGATAACCTTGTTATAGTAATTGCGGGAATTCACGAGATCCTTGTTCTTCGCGTAAACGCGGGCCGCGTTAAAGAATATCTGGTCTCCGATGATGCTGTCGGCATACTTGTCCTCGAGACGCTTGTACAGCTCGAGGGCCCCTTTCAGGTCATTGGCTTCCTCAAGGGCTATGGCAGCCTTCAGGAGGGCCAGGGGGGCCAGGGTTGTTTTCGGCGCCTTGTCGGCGTACCGCACCAGGTTGCTGCTCGCCTCCCGGTATTCCTTCTGGCTGAAAAGCATGTTGCCCAGGGCGTAATATCCCATGGTATGGGCGAACCCGAAATAAGTTGAGTCGATGAAGCCGCGAAGGTCCTTGACGACCCCCTTGACCCTCTCGACGTCTCCGACGGAGGCGTATTTTGCGTAATCATTCATGATACGTTCAAAGCGCTTATCATTCCGCGTGTTCACCGAATCGACAATGACCAGGGCCGCGATGACGATAACGCAGGCGCCCAGAAAACCGAGGAGCGAGTAAAGGACCAGGGCCCGCTTTTTCTGGATAAAATCCTTCACCTCCATGAGGGACTGTTCGATGACGTTACGCTCGATTTCTATCTCTTTCGTTTCCCGTACAGGTCTGTTACGCGGTTTCCGTGCCATTAATTATTTGTTCTCCAGGTTGATATTGACGAAATCACCCAGCGTAACGGTGCTCGGCCTCGTCCCCTTCATTATTTTTTCCAGTTCTTCCTTTTCGGAGGCCGATTCAAAGCTCTTGATGCTGAGGGACAGCCGCTTCTTCTCAACGTCCACGTCAAGGACAACGGCGCTGACTGGGTCGCCGACCTTGTAATGCTCTTCAAGGTTTTCAACCCGCTTCCTCGAAACCTCCGATATATGGACCAGCCCTTCGATGTCGCTGTCAAGCCTGACAAAGAGCCCGAAGAGGGTGATCCCGGAAACAGTCCCCTCCACGCGCGTCCGCGGCGGATACTTCCTCTTGATTTCCTCCCAGGGAGACCTGGTCAGGTGCTTGATGCCGCAGGCTATCTTCATGTCATTCTTGTTTATATCAAGGATCTTGAATTCGATCTCATCGCCCGCGGCATAGGTGTCCGGAACGCTCTTGACGCTGTCATCCCAGCTTATGTCTGAGATGTGGATCAGGCCGTCTATGCCCTCCTCGAGCTCGACAAACATGCCGAACTTCACGATCTTTTTTATCCTCTTGCGGTGGACTGAACCGACCGGGAACCGCTCGCTGATGGTGTCCCATGGGTTCGTCCTGAGCTGCTTGTATCCCAGCGTCAGCTTTCTATCGGCCTGGTTGATGTCAAGGACCATGAACTCGTACGATTCGCCCTTGCTCAGGACGTCCTTGGCGCTGAAGCTGTTCTTGTTCCACGTCAGGTCGGAATTATTGACGAATCCTTCCACGCCGTCGTCGATCTCAACGAAGGCGCCGTGGCTCGTGAGTGTCACCACCCTGCCGGTGACCCGGTCGCTCTGCTTGTACCGTTCGTGTATCGAAAGCCAGGGGTCTTCAGCCAGCTGCTTCAGCCCCAGTGAAATCCGGCGGTCGGCGCGGTTGATGTCCAGGATGACGAAGTCCTGCTCCTTGCCCAGCTTCAGGACCTTCCGCTGCTTGAACACCTTTTTCCACGACATATCGTTCCGGTGCAGGAGGGCGTCAAGGCCTTCCACGCGGACGAAGATGCCGAACTCGACATACTTGATCCCCTCACCCTTGACGATGTCACCAGGCTTGTACCTGGCCGTGAAATTCTCCCACCGCGATTCAAGCTCCTCGTCGAGGAACTCCTTGCGGGAGAGGACGATCGATTTTTTCTTCTTATCTATGGTTTTTATCTTGAATTCATATTCGGTGTCGGATTCGTTCTTGTTCTTGAGGTCGGCAGTGAGGGAGAAAGGAAGGAAGGCGATGACGCCGTTGCAGTCCACCAGCTTACCCTTGTTGATGGAGCTCTTTATCCTGCCCATGATCGTATTGTGTCCCTCGTCAAACCACTCCATGAATTTCTTCCAGCATAACTCGGCGCTGGCGGAATTCTTGGAAAACTGAAACATGCCGTCGACCAATCTTTTATTCTGTAGCATCACGGGTAAGATATCGCCGATGCCGGGTTTCTCATCGAACTCGTGCAGGGGGATCCTGCCGTCGGTCTTGGTGCCGACGTTGACATAGGCGTATTCGCTGTCTATTGTCACGATTTCACCCTGGACAATCATCCCGGGCTGGATATCATCCATGGTAGAATCCGCGACATGTTCCATGTCTATGTTTTCATTGATTTCTGGGATTAGATTCTCCATAGCGTTCCATCCTGGCTTGTGAGATATTGAAACCGGGCAACGGCCGCCGTTGATTTTCCGGCGATTGAACCCCGTGTACCACGGCCCCATCCGGTTTTACCGAATTTGAAGAACCAGTTCCTTGATGCGGTCAATCACTTGATCCATGCGCATATTCGAGGTATCGATATACACTGCATCGCGGGCCCGGACCAGCGCGCCGAAAGGCCGCCGCGAGTCCTGTTCATCACGTTGTATAATCTGTTTTTTGATTAGATTTTCGTCAACTTTTTTTCCCAATTCCCGGTACTCTTTAATGCGGCGTTCAGCCCGCACATCAACCGAAGCGTCCAGGTATATCTTCAGATCGGCCTCGGGGAACACCACAGACCCGATGTCCCTCCCGTCCATGATGATGGAATCCTGCCTCGCCCATGCCCTGAGCATGGCGTTTACATGGTTCCGGACGTCCCGGTTGTCTGATATTATGCCGATATTGCGGGCTATACCCTCGTCCCGGATGAGGCGCGTGACGTCCATGCCATTTACATACGTCAGCGAGGTGCCATCGGGAAGGAATTCCTGCGTGATCTTCATCCCGGCAATATCGGGGGTAAAGGCAAAACCATCATTGATGGAACCGTCGCGCTCAAGCACAAACCAGGTTATGGACCGGTATAACGCGCCGGAATCTATGTATTTGAGGCCCAGGCCCACGGCGGCCCGCCGCGAAACGCTGCTTTTTCCGGAACCGGCCGGGCCGTCAACGGCAACAACGATCCTTTTCATCAGCTGATATCGTCCCTGGTTTTTTTGACACCGGAAAAATAATCATGGACCCGGGCCCCATCAGGCCCGGACACGGATATGATATCTTTCAGGCGCTCAAGCTCTTTGATCATCCGGTCCACCGCCCCTGAGATATTGTCCCGGTTCTGGAGAACGATATCCCGCCACATGTCAGGTGAGCCAGACGAGATGCGGGTCACATCCCTGAAGCCGTTGCCGATGAAGGCGCCGATACCCGCGGCAGGATCATTGCCGCTGCGGAAATCGCGGAATACTTCGACGAGAGAGCTGGCAACCATGTGCGGCAGGTGGCTCGTGTAGGCCACGATGAGGTCATGCTCCTCCGGGGTTACCATGGTAATCCTGGCCCCGAGGGATTCCCAGAAGCGCCCCACTGCCGCGATGTCGCTCTCACTGTTTCCGCCGTGGGGAGTGATGATGACGGATGAGTTGTTGTAGAGGTCGTGCCGGCTGAATTCATACCCGGTCTTTTCTGAACCGGCCATCGGATGGCATCCGATGAACTGACCCGACCGATCAAGGCCTATGGCTGTGCGGACAATGACTTCCTTGACGCTGCCGACATCGATCACGATCGTCCGCCGTTCAAGCCCGGCGTGGGTGAGGATGCTCCTGAGGATTTCGATCGATGAGTCGACGGGCGTAGACACTACCGCCAGTTCCACGCCGGAAAGAGAAATCCGGTCAAAACTTCCCGTGGCGTCCACGATCTTTTCCCTGAGGGCCGGCTCAAGCTTTGCGGCATTCCGGCCGTATGCGGAGATATACACGCCCGGGCTGATCTTCTTCAGCGCACGGCAGATTGACCCGCCCAGCAGACCGAGGCCGAATATTGCTACATTATTAAACATACTCTCATCGATTTTTTTCAAGTTGGCAGATAATTTTTAAATTTTCAATTATTGAAAGATTATAATTCCACTCTTTACAGATTTGGTTTTAATGCGCGGTGAGTTCATCAGTGAAGCCGTTCACGGGCATCCGTGCCCTTCGCGGCATTCCTGTCATCCTGGCAGTAATATGCGACCAGGATTCTGGAAGATGTCGCCGATTCCGCCGAGTCAACAGGATGTATACGAGGCGGACGAACGATGAACTCCCGCGCAAATGCCACTAGCTGCCGATCGGATAGGATCCGAGAATCTTGAGAAAAATCGTCTCCTCCCTCACCTTCTCCAGCGCCTTCCGGACCGCCCCGTCTTCCGAGTGGCCGATAATATCGATGAAAAAATTATATTCCCACATCTTCTTTTTGTCTGGCCGCGACTCGATCCTGGTCATATTGATGCCGGCCTCACTAAAGGGCTTCAGCAGGTTCAGAAGGGCCCCCGGCCGGTCCTTGACGGCGCACACGATGGAGGTCTTGTCGCTGCCGGTCGGGGCGTTTACCTTCTTGCCGATGAGGAAAAACCTGGTATAGTTCTGTCGCGAATCCTCGATCATCGAGGCGAGGGTGTTCAGGGTGTAGATCTCGCCGGCAAGACCCGACGCGATCGCGGCTGCGCCCTCCTCCTGCGCCGCGATCTCGGCGGCCCGCGAAGTGGAATCGACGCTGATGATCTCCGCGTAGGGCAGGTTCGTCCTGATCCATCCCTTGCACTGCCCCAGGGTCTGGGGGTGGGTATAGATTTTTTTCACCGCGGCCATATCGGCGCCCCGCGACAGCAGGCTGTAGGTAATGCGGACGTACTCCTCTGCCATGATGACCAGGTTTGTTTCCATGAGCTCGTCCAGGGTGTAGGTCACCGCGCCCTCGGTGCTGTTCTCGATGGGCACGACGCCGTACTGGGCGGCACCGGCCTCAACCTGGAGGAACACGTCCTGTATGGTGCGCTGGGGCAGCGGCGTGATGGCCTCGCCGAAAAGCCCCCTGACGGCTATGGCCGTGAAGGTGCCCTCGGGCCCGAGAAAGGCCACATGGACCGGCGCGACGGCCGCCATGGAGGCTGACAGTATATCGGTGTAAATCCTCCTGATGGTATCAGTGGAGAGGGGGCCGGCATTGCATGATGCTATGAGATCAAACAGCCTGCGCCGCTCCTCGGCCGCGAACGTGTCTCCCTCAGGCCTGCTCCGCAGGTGCTGCAGGTAAAGCTCGGTCCTCCGCGAAATCAGGCTGATGATCTCACGGTCCATCTTTCCTATATCATCGCGTTCCGCCATCTTACTCGTCCCAGTTCAGCGAAAATTCCTTGATCTCCGACAGCTTCGGCAGGTCGGAGAGCTTGTTCAGTCCGAAATATTTCAGAAACTCGTTGGTCGTGCCGTAGGCGAGGGGCCGCCCCGGAAGTTCCTTGCGCCCTACCGGCTTGACCAGGGTCCGTTCCATAAGTTTCACCACCATCATGCGGGACGAAACGCCCCTGAGCTCGTCAATTTCGGCAAGCACGATGGGCTGCTTGTAGGCGATTATCGCAAGGGTTTCGAGCATGCTCTTGGAAAGGCCTTCACGTTTCCTCACGCCGATGACCCGCCGCAGCTGTTCGCCGTAGCGCTGGCTGGTGACAAACTGGTACCCTTTGGCGATCTCCTGGAGCTTGATGCCTCCATCACGGTCCTCGTACTCGTCTACGAGGGAATCAAGGAGTATTTTCGCGTGGGTCTGTTCGATGGAAAAGCTGTTCACAAAAAATGAGAGCGGCACCGGCTCGTTGCTCAGGAAGAGAACGGCCTCCAGCAGCCCTTTTATAGCTTCATCATCATCTTTATGCCCGTCATCGGGTTCGGCATCCTGGCCGTTCTTCTCGATGACATCGTCTTGTATGGTTGCCATGTTATAATCTGTTCCTTATCATGCGCAATTCATTGACAGGCGCTGCTCATGAACCGCGCTTATGCTACAGCCGCCGCGTGCTTCACAATGCGTATTGTCCCGAATATCTTGTGCTGCAGCAGCCTTATGATCCTCGTCCGTGCCAGCTCCAGGATGGCCATAAAGGTCACTACGATCTCCATCCTCGACGGCTTCGTGGTGAATATGTCCGGGAAATGGATGACCTCCCGTTCCGCAAGCAAGTTCTTGATATGCTCAATCCTGTCGCTCACCAGTATCTCGTCAAACACAATTTCCTTCTCGTCAACCGCCTTCTGGGACTGTATGACCTCGGCAAAAGCCTTCAGCAGGTCAAAAAGAGACACCTCGCCGTAATCATCGATTTCAATGATATCATCCAGCTTGTTTTCCCTGGAATACCGGTTCGCACTGGATTCGAACTCTTCCATGAGCTTCCGTGACGCGTTCTGGAACTTCTTGAATTCCAGCAGCTTCTGCACCAGTTCCGGCGGAAGGGGCGGCACGAAATACTCGTCCTCGATCTGTCCGGCAGGCAGCAGTGCGCAGCTCTTGTAAAACAGGAGTTCCGAAGCCATGCGGATGAAATCAGTGGCCACGCGGACGTTCAGCTTCTCCATCAGCTTAAGATATCCCAGGTACTGCTCGGTGATGTGGGATATGGTAATCTCGGTGATATCGATTTTTGCCTTTTTTATCAGATCCCACAACAGGTCAAGGGGCCCGTCAAAGTTATCAATATGGAGGATCGGATTGTTTTCGGGGCTGTCCCCTGATTCAGTTTCTATTTTTTCTTCACTATCACTCATACAAATATACCAGAAAACCCAACTGTGGGTTCTTGCAAGGGGCTTCGCCCCTTAAACCCCGTTTATAAATGAATTATGCAACAAGTCTAATGTACAGCAAATATGCATCAGGCCCCTTCCGCCACGAAGCGGTATGGTGCATGCATAAAAAACCCCTCTTGATTGGAGGGGTTTTTTTATATAACCAATATATATTATGTCAATCAGTTTATTTCAGGCGAGGGCTTTCTCTGCCGCCTTCTGGAGCCGTTCCGGAGGGAACGGTTTGACAACGAAGTCCCTGACTCCCAGTTTAATGGCCTTGGTGAGGAGATTTTCCTGTCCCAGCGCCGTCACCATGATGATCCGTGCGTTCGGGTCCTGACGGAGTATCTCTTCAGCGGCCTCAATACCGTCCTTTTCACGCATGGTAATATCCATGGTGACAAGGTTGGGCTTGAGCTTTTTATATAACTCGATCGCCTCGTTTCCGTTTTCTGCCTCGCCGATTATTTCATGTCCGGCCGGAACCAGGGCGTCTTTTACGAGAGTCCTCATGAATTTTGCGTCATCTACTATTAAAATGGTCGCCATGCACCTACCCCATTTACTGTGTCGTCATTCGGACGATAAAAATCAATCTATATCTTCAAATTTTTAGGGTTTTTTATAATTTCAATAATAGTTAAAATATTATTGTAAACCTAAAAAAGCAACTAAAAAATTTCACAATCTGATCAGTGTACGAATTTTATAGTCATAATACAGTATTACGTTAAATATATTCAACAATTTTTTTAGGAATTTCCGATAAAGGGACAACATCGTCAATACCACCCTTTTCCACTGCAACGCGGTTCATGCCGTAAACAATTGAAGTCTCCTCATTCTGGGCTATTGTTTTCCCCCCGGCCTGCTTGATCTTGGTTATGCCATCCGCGCCGTCCCGCCCCATCCCGGTCATAATCACCGCCACCGTGTTTTTGCCCGTGGTGGCAGCCATGGATTCAAAAAGCACGTCGATGGACGGCCGGTGACCGCTGACCTTTTCTCCCTGGAACACCCGGACAACACGCTTGCTGTTCTTTTCTTCAATACTAATATGCATATTACCCGGCGCCACGAAGGCGCAACCGGGCAGAACCGGGTCCATGTCCTCGGCTTCTTTAACCTTCAGGTTGGACATTGAATCAAGTCGTTCGGCAAAGGCCTTGGTGAAGCCTTCCGGCATGTGCTGCACAACCAGTATCGACGACGGGAAATTGGGTGGGATGTTCGTGAACACCTGCATGAGCGCGGCCGGTCCGCCCGTCGATGTGCCGATCCCCACAACCCGTAAACTGGCGCCCTTCACTCCTGGCGCCGCCGCGGGTTTCTTGTCGGCCGCGACACCGGCCGGAAGTACAGATCGTTTCCTGATCGGCGTATCGGCGCCTTCCACCCTGGACTGGCTGACCGATTTTACCTTGGTCCGGAGCAGTTCGCTTATTTCGTTGAGGGACAGGGAAACCATCGACGAGGGCTTGGGGATGAAATCAACGGCGCCGTACTCCAGCGCCTTGAAGGTCTCTTCTGCGCCATGCTGGGTGAAAACGCTCAGCATGATTACCGGCTTCGGATTTGTCGCGATTATTGCCCTCAGGGCCGTAAGCCCGTCCATGACGGGCATTTCGATGTCCATGGTGATGACGTCCGGATCCAGCTCCTTCGCCAGCTTGACCGCCGTTTCGCCGTTGTCCGCCTCTCCGATGACTTTGATCAGAGGATCGCTTTCCAGGCTGTCGGTAACGATCTTCCGCACCAGGGTTGAATCATCTACCACCAGTACCTTAATTTGACCCGACATTGGTCCTCATGCGCTCTACAATAATCTTGAGTGAATCGGCCTCGGGCAGAAACAAAAGGTTCCCGATGATCTTGTCATTCTCGAAAAAGAATGCCGTGTCCATGATGACCGCATAATCGCTTAGCATGTTGTGGAGAACGAGGATCGAATCAATGACCGACTGCAGGTAGTCGTGAACGATGGTGGGCAGGCCGGCGCGAATGACCAGGTTCGATTTTTCCGCGATGACGTTGATGACCGCGGCGCCGACGATGTTCGTCAGTTCCTGAAGGGCGGACTGGCCGTCCTCGTTGAACTCATGGGTCGTTCTCGATGCCAGGCCGTACAATAAATCAATCACCTCGAAGCCGGTGTTCTCCTTGAAGATGAACAGGACGGTGCCCCGGGTGTCTCCGAGGATGGGCATCATGATGCCCATGTATATGCTGTCGATGTCCCCGATATGCTTCGGGATCTGCTCAATGGGCATGACCGTCACTTCGGGTATCGAGAGATCTATCTGCTTGTTGAGGATTTTCGACAGGGACTCCGCCGCGTTGGCGGCGCCGATGTTCGCGACGAGCTGGAATTCCCGCAGTTCATCGCTGGTCAGTGAAATGGAATCCGCCATATGATCTGATGGAGAACCGGTTTCAGCGGTCGTCTTTATGCTTTCGCGGAGCTCGTGCCGGAACTCGTCAAGGGCCTTGTGCACCCTCTGCTCTATCCTGGCGTCAGGTTCCGGCACCTTTGCCTGCGGCCGGGCTGCTTCCTGGTCGGAGAAGACCCGCACGATATTGTCGGATTTTTTCACGAGGGGTTCCCGCTGGCCGGCCGGTTCCGCTTTTTTCTTTTCCTCCGGCGCCGGCTGTTCAGCCTTCCGCGCCTCTGTCCTGGTTTCAGAGAACAGCGCAGCGCCGGTCTTCTGCCCGGCGGCGAGCGCGGATTCCCGCGCAGCTCCCTTTACGGCCGGCTCCTTCGGTTTTATATCTTCCTCTTCAATCTCTTCAACGTCTGCCTCATCAACCTCGGAGATCAGCTTGCGGTCATATTTCGATATCCTGTCCTGCTCGAGAATTACCTTGTTAATCATCGAGGAAATATCCAGGATCAGGCAGATGCTCCCGTCACCGAGGATGGAAGCCCCCGCAAGGCCTTCAACGGTCTTGTAATTCTGTTCGAGGGACTTGATGACAATCTCCAGCTTGCCTTCCAGGTAATCCACGATGAGGCCTATCTTACGGTTGCCGAATCCGACGACCACGACCGGCATCTTGTCATCCGGACCGAGGGCGCTTTCCAGTTTGACGAAGCGAGACAGGCGCAGGAGCGACAGTATTTCGCCCCTGAGGTTTATCACCTCGTGGCCCTCGATGGTGGTGATGTCCGACTGGGAAATCTTGATGGTCTCGATGACATCGGTGAGCGGTATCGCGTACATCTCATTGCGCACCTTCACCATGATGGCGGGAATGATGGCCAGGGTTATCGGGAATGAAAGGACGAAGCGCGTCCCCATGCCCCACTCCGTTTCTATTGACACGTTGCCGTTGAGTTCGCTCACGATCTCCTTGACGACGTTCATGCCCACGCCGCGGCCCGATATGTCGGTGATCTTCTCGGCGGTGGAGAAGCCCGGAGTAAAAATGTAATTGGAATATGTCAGTATCGTCCATGGCGGAGATCATTTCCGGGGTCGCCAGGCCCATGGCAACGGCCTTGCGCTTGATCTGGTCAATGTTGAGGCCCCGGCCGTCGTCGCTCACGTCGACGAAGATCTGGTTGCCGCTCTGGTAGGCGTTCATGGTGATATGGGCCGTTTCCGACTTGCCAAGCTTTTTCCTCTCCCCGGCGGTTTCAATGCCGTGGTCAACAGCGTTCCGGAGCAGGTGCAGGAGCGGCTCGCCGATGGAGTCGATGACTTTCTTGTCCAGTTCGGTTTCCTCACCCTTGATGGTGAGTTCGACATCCTTGTTGAATTCCTTGGCGAGGTCCCGCACCAGGCGGCGGAAACGCGTGAAGACCTGGCCGATGGGAACCATCCGCGTCTTCATGATGCCGCTCTGCAGATCCTTGGCGATGCGCGACATCTGCTCCATGCGGCTCTTGAATTCGTTGATGATCGATTTTTCCTCGCTGATCTTCCGCATCTCCTCATAGAGTTTGAAGAAGCCCGAGTTGGCTATAACCAGCTCGCCGACATTGTTCAGGAGCAGGTCCAGCTTGTCGATGGAGACCTTGACGGTTTTTAAACACTGCGACTTTTTTCCTCTCCTCTTTATCGGTGCCCTTGGCGGCTCCGTGCTCGACTTCGGCGACTTCCTCTTCGTCTTCCTCGTCTTCAGCCGTTTCTTCAATGTCCTCATCCACCGGGGAGGCTCCTTTTTCTTTCCCGGACGCGCCCGGGGCGGCACTGCCGCCCTCCGCGGACCCCTGGTCGACGTAGAAGGATTCACTGTCGCTGAACTGGAGCACCAGCTTGTTGTCTTTCCGGCTGAGCCGTATGGTGCGTATGTCGATCCGGTGTATCAGGTCGATATTGGCGGCGCGCCGCAGGTCGTCGCCGGACTGATCAGTCAGAATGACTATCTTGACGACGTTGTTCATCCCGTCGTCGCTCATATCTTCCATGGAGGGGAAGGTGGCAACGATTTCACCCATCTTTCCCAGGTTGTTGACGACCAGCTGGGCCTTAACCCATTTCATCTGGGCCTTGTCATCGATGAACACGGTGATTTCGCAGCAGGATTTGCCCTGATCCAGGCCGCTCTTGATTCTTTTCCTCGCGTCCGCATCCAGCAGGGTCTCGGGGACCTCGTATTGGTTCTGCCCGTCGGTTACGATCTCCCGGGCGTTTTTCCTATCCTCTTTTTTAGGCTGTGCTGATTTCTCGCAGATGGCCTTTATGTCATCTATGAGCCACTGCAGGTCCTGTTCGGGCTTCTCCCCGGATGCTATGGTGTCGATGATATTGTGTATCTCGTCAAAGCATTTGAAAATGATGTCTATTATTTCAGACGTGATGGCCATGCTGCCGTCCCTGATGCCCTGGAGAAGGTTCTCCATCATGTGGGCCAGATCGCTCAGCTCGTTCAGGCCGACGAAAGCGGCCGAGCTTTTCAGTGAATGGGCGGCGCGGAAAATATTGTTTATGATCTCAAGATTTTCCGGATTTTTTTCCAGTTCAAGGAGGTTCTGGTTTAATTCCTGGAGCTGCTCGTCAGCCTCTTCGAGAAAAATATCCTGATATTCGCCAAGAGAGAAAGCCATAATTGGTCTCCACGATTTCAATTAACAGGCTTTAATCCGCATGCGCCTGATACGGGAAATACCGTCATGGTATCACCGGACAAACAGCTCAGCGTTTTAAAAGCCATGCCCGCTGCCCTCAAAACCGGAACAGTACGCCATCACCCCTGTTCCTTGTCTTCCTCGAGGAACAGTATATTAGACAGGTTCAGGATGACAATCAACCTGTCCTTTAATCTCCCGATGCCCCATATATATTCTTCCGACACCCCCTCGATCAGCTTCCGAAGGAGGATCCACGTTATTTTTCGAAATCCGCACGACCTGGTGCACGTTATCAACCATCAGTCCCGTCAGCTTGTCGGTGGTCTCTATGACGATTATGCGGGTCAGGTCCGTCATCCTCGCCCTGGAAAAACCGAACCTCTTGCGGACGTCAACCACGGGGATCACGTTCCCCCTCAGGTTGATCACGCCTTTGATGAAATCCGGCGTGTTCGGCAGGCGGGTTATTTCCGGGAACCGCAGAATCTCGTGAACCGCGAGGATATCCACACCGTATTCCACGTCTTCAAGAACGAAACTTACCAGCTGAATTATGGAACCCTCGGCTATAAGCTCGTCTTCCTCATCACCGGATATCTTAACATTCAGCTGTTCCTGCTTGTCTATCAGCTCATTCAAATCCATATAGGTTGTCCTGATATTAATGAATATGCCCTTAAACAATTTACTGTAAAATAAAAGCCATACTTTTCAAGCATTTTTTTTAAATAAATGGGTTGGAGGGCGCGGTCTGAATCGGACATAAAGACCGTTTTGGCAGTAAAGCGTTACTTTTTAAGGCTGGAGAGTCTCTTTTTGCCGGTCTCGAAATAGATATGTCCTTTGGATACCGCCACATTGCTCGAAGTTATATGCGGCAGCAGCAGCGACCAGGTGACATTGCCGGTCACTTTATCCACGACAAAGAGCGAATCATTGGCCGGGATGTAAAAGCTGGCGGCGTCTTCCGCCGGAGGCTTCATGATGGGAACGCCGAGATCACGGTTCCAGATCAGGCTCCCGTCCGGGGTGAATCGGTATATGCGGCCCCCGCGGCCGAAAATATATACCGAGCTGCCGGAGACAGACATGCCGCCGGCAATAGCGTCATTGACCTGGTATTCCCAGCGCATTTGATCATCGCCTTTATCATAGCAGAACAGGCGGCCGTCATCGGTGGCAATGTAGACGCTGTTCTTCCACGCGGCGATCGACACAATGCTTCCGCGTATGCTTACCCTGATGACCTTCGTTCCCTTCGATACATCGAACCCTGCAAGGCTTCCCTTCCGGGTTGAGACAAAAACCAGGTTGTCCGATACGACGGGCCTGGCTGTAATGGATTCACCGATTGCCACACTCCAGAGCAGTTCACCGCCCCGGTCAATTTTACTGATGATGCCCCGGGACGAAGCGCAGTAGAGGCCGCCGCTGTCCAGGGCCAGGGTGATATTCTCCGACATGCCCCCGGGCACCGCAACTTTCCATTGCGTTCCGCCGGTAAACAGGTCAATCTTGGTGATCGTCCCCCTGCCGGTCGGGACGTAGAACGATGTGGCTTCATACGCGGGAGTGGAGAGAACCGGGCCGTCCAGCTGGACCGACCAGATCACGTCATTGGACCGGACCGCCGTCAGGCTCCGGTCGCCGATCTTGACGACGCAGTCAAGCACGGGGATATACATAAGGGAGACCGCGCCCCGGTCCTTCTCCGCCCCGGGTGCAACGAAGAAAGCGCGCCGCGCCCTTTGATCGGGTCCGGCGTCGGACCCCGTACCCCGGCCGTCCGACGAGTTGACCAGGCGCTCCATTTCGTCCTTCAACACCGCAGTACCGTAGACCTGCTCAGGCAGCGGCAGCGATGCGATAACGCCCTGAACCGCCGCGACGGAAATAGAGCTGAGGGAAAGCGGATCCCGGGCGATGGTACACCCCTGACCGCTCTCCAGCTCAAGGGCATGTTCCCTGAAATAGCGGTCCACGTCCTCTGCAGAGGACGGATCCGGACGGACGCCGGGAGGCAGGCTTCTTTGCACACGCACCCTCCCCTTGAAAACTTCATAGAGGACCCTGCCGTCCGCACTGACCATGACGCCGAACCTGGTTCCCCGCACAACGCCGACGGATGCCGGAGTGTGGATTGAGACTGATTCACCGGCGTCAAGCCTGTTCACGTCCATGACGCAGCCGCCGCGGGTGACCAGCGCGTCAAAAGCCCGCGCGCGATGTTCCAGCCCCACGGTCCTGACCGTGACCTGGCTTCCGCCGATGATCCGCATATGCACGAGATTGCCGAAATGAAGGTCGGCTGAGGAATTGGACCCGGTGACGACACGGTCACCGGCGGACCACGGCGTCGCCGGCATGCAGCATGCGTTCGGTCCCGTCCCGGCGTACAACGACGTCGCCCGACACGATGCCGGCAGTCCCGGAATGACCGCTGTGCATGAAGTCGAAAATGCCCGTCATGAACAGGATAAGCACCGCTGCAGCCGCGGCGGCCGGAACCAGGATCCACCGGGCCTTTTTCGGGACCAGTACTGCAGATCCCTTCCGCCGCTGCAGGTCATGGCTCAGCCCAGGGACGGCCGACAGGTCAGCCCGTTCCCGCATCCACGATGCAGGAACGTTCAGCTCGGCGCATTCCAGCATGCGGGCCAGCTTGGCATGATTGATATCCCGCAAGCGCCTCTTTAAACGGAGCGCTTCGAGGGGTTGCCGCATGTCAGGTTTCTCTTTTGAGGCCATGAACTTCGTTAGATGACTCCTTTCTCCGTCAAATACTGCGCAATCTTCTCCAGCGCCTTTTCCATTCTCCACTTTGCCGTCCGTTCGGAACATTTCATGATTTCGGCAATTTCAGAGTATTTCATTTTATGGTCATGCCTCAGGATAAACACAATTTTGAACTTGTCCTTCAGGTTTTCAACAGAACGGTTGAATTCCTCAAGGTCATGTTCATTTATGAATATGTCTTCGGGTGACCCGCCGCGGAGCTGATCACCTGCCATCCGGTACCGCTCCTGTTCGAGCAGCTGGGTTTCCCGCCTGTTCCTGCTTATGTAATTCTTGCTGCAATTGATCGCAATCTGGTAAATCCACGAGGAGAAGGATTTGTCAGGGTCAAACGTCCCGATATGCCTGAAGACCCGGATAACGGCATCCTGGAGCACGTCATTTGCCTCGTCGACATTGGGAACGTAATAATAGATAAGACGCTTCAGCTTCTGCTCGTACCGGTTAAATAACTCGGTGAAGGCCCGCTCATTTCCGCTCCTGAATGCCTCTACAAGCTCCTCGTCGTTAAAAGTCTTGAGATCCTGCATCGACTTACTTAGTATACCTCGGGATATGGTAAAAGTGTAAATTAATCCATGACACATGACTTGTGACACTGCGGATCACGCTGAATTGTATATAACCCGGATGGGCGGTATGGTGTCGGCACAGGGACAAAACAATTGCGGCCGGTATGAATAACCGGCCGGGAAGATATTACATTAATTTTTTGACGCCGGCGAGGTCCTTGAAAAGACGTCGCCGATAAGCCCTTCATCGAGCATCGATATGAGGGCCATTGCCCTCCGTTCCACTTCGCTGTCAACGCCCGATTTAAGGTTTTTCAGCTGGAAGTATTCATCAGCCACATTGAGCGCCGCCAGGATTGCCACCTGCGTCGGGTTGGTGATGGCGGAATTGGTCCGTACCTCCTCCATCTTGCCGTCTAGATATTCGGCAATCTGGTGGATGTAGTCACGCGGAGCCTCGCCATTAATGGTATAGGTCTGACCGAATATCGTCACTTTAACGCTGTTTCCTTCCACGGCACACCTCGCCTCAGGCTTACTTGTCATCCTCAATGATCAGGAAATCATCATCCTTGCTTTTATTCTTCACTTTACCCCTGGGGGCCCGATCCTCTTCATCAATGATGATGGTGTCATGATCGACATCTTCTATTATGATCTCCTCATCCTTTTCGTCGAGGAGTATAATGTCATCATCCTTTTCGCGGACGGTCTCAAGAGCGACGCCGTCGCTCCCCTTCTTGGCAAGGTCACCCTCGTCATCGATGATAATGATGTCTTCGTCATCGTCTATACTGACGGTCTCGGACTTCTTAACGGTCTCGACCTTCACTTCCTCTTCCTTGTAGTCATCTATCGACTCATCGAGGATGATGGTGTCCTCTTCGACTGCCGGCCGTGCGGCTTTCTTCGCCGGCGCACGGAGAGAAGCGGGTTTTGCCGTATCAAAGGACTTTCTTTCCACTTTTACGCCGGCGGGAATGCTGCCGCCCGGCGCGAGGGTGTCCAGTTTCCCGAGGAGACCGATAACCTTCTTCTCCAGCACCTCTTCCTTGGCATTCAGCTCTTCAAGCTCGCGGGTTGCGTCGTCGAGCTCTTTCCGTATCTTTTCAACTTCCTGTTCCTTTTCCTCAAGGGTTAACCGGGCCTCTTCCAGTTCGCTTTTTATTTCTTCATTTTCATTTTCAAGCTTGGAATTCTCTGTCCGTAAATCGCCTATCAGCTGCAGGGCCTTGACAACACGGCTTTCAAGCTCTTCGAGTTGCTGCATGGAAATCATTGGGCTACCTCCGTTACCCTGCGCCTGACGTCCGCAAGGAAGTAATATCGCTGTAATTATATTTTCGGCTGTTCAAACAGCCAGCATTAATACTATCCGCGTATTAATGCCTAAAAAAACCGATAATTACACTTAATTAATACTAATTTCTATATTTTAAGTCAAGACTTATTTTGACATGACCATGACGGCACCGTAGGCGGGATTCTATTTAACGTGCAGGAGGGGATGTACCTTCCCTGCAGGAACAAATTGGCGGCGGACCAAATCACACGGCCTCCTCGCGGGGTTACCGGGACTATATCTGCACACTCAGTTCGATGCCGTAAATTCCCTGGATATAATCCTTCTGTGTCGCCTGCAGGGGGTTCTGGACGGTATAGATGCCCAGGTACACTGCCTCCTTGATAAAATAGCGGAACCCGGCGCTCATTAAAAAGACATTGTACTTGCATGCCTCTATGGGGACGTCACCGGTTTCGATAGGCACCCTGCTTACCCGGACCGACCCGTAAAACTCGACATAGGGAACAACGGGATAGAAGTAGTTCGTATTCCAGGCCATGGAGAAGGACATGTAATCGTTCTTTATCCTGTCGACATTCAAGAAGGTGTTCTTCGCCTCCGGGTTCAGTCCGAAAACTTTTTCCCACGTTTCTTGTTTTGTTATGTTCAGGTAGAAACCACCCCAGAAATCTCTCGCCGTTGGCCTCGCGGAAGGTGTAGAACATGTTCAGGTGGATGAAAAAAACTTTCAGGACATCGAACCGGACAAAGGGGCCCAACTTCAATTCATATTTGCCCAGGGCAAGGTTGCGCCACTCGTCATTGGACATAGGCATTCTTCGCCAGGGGAAACCGCAGTTCCATCAGGAAGCCCAGGTGGACCTGGCCGCGGGCGTAATCGCCGATATAAAACTTACCCTTGACGAAGAGGTCGCCGATATCCGCCTTGGTGACATTGAAGGCGCTCTGGCTCAGGATATCCATCTGGATCCAGAGGGAAAACTAGTCGGTCGCGCCGAAGCCCGAGGCCGATACGGTCCTTTCTGGACCAGCGGTCAGTCTGATACACCTCGTCCCGGAAGTAAGATCTCGACGGCATACTCGGGGATCATGTATATTGTTTCAGTGAGCGGGAGGGCCGCGGCCTCTTCCGTGGCGGCCGGAAACAGAATTAGCGCTATACCGTATAGCGCTAATCAACTGTTTCATGTCGATTCATGGCAGGATGTGCCGTCGCGGTTACGCCGCTTTTTCCTTGACCTTGTCGACAATTTTCTGGAAGGCGTTCATGTCCCGCACAGCCAGATCGGCCAGCATTTTCCGGTTGATCTCGATGCTGGATGATTTCAGACCCGGCGATGAACCTGCTGTAGGAAATGCCGCACAGCCTCGCGGCCGCTGCTATCCGCACGATCCAGAGCGCCCTGAAATCGCGCTTTTTTCTCCGGCGGTCGATATAGGAATTCTGAAGGGCCCGCCTCCGGGCATCCTTCGCGGTACGGAATATGGTGCTTCTGGCACCTATAAATCCCTTGGTGTCCTTTAATATTTTCTTGCTTCGCTTCCGATGCACTCTACCAGTTGTTGCTCTCGGCATAGTGGTACTCTCCCTCGTATCGTATTAATAATATATGTCAGTAATTCATGACCGGAACAGGGATTACAGGACGGCGCACTGCCGCCGCGTCTCCGCTCCGCCGCAATGGCCTTATTTATAAGGTATCATCCTCTTGATCCGCTTGGTCTCGGCCTCGCTGGTCACCGTTGTTCCGCGGAGCTGGCGTTTGCGTTTCGACGATTTTCGCCTCCAGCAGATGGCTTTTATAGCCCTTCGCGCGGACGGCTTTTCCTTTTTTAGTCACGCGGAACCTCTTTTTCGCTCCGCTGTTTGATTTCACCTTTGGCATTTCGCTACCCCTTATACGGTTATTATTTCGGCTTGACTCCGCCCGCTTTGGCGGAAACAATCATGGTTATATTTCTTCCTTCCTGGGACATGTCCTTTTCTATCTGGACCGAAACTCTCTGATCTGATCCTTTACCTTGTTCATTACCTCGAACCCGAGCTCGGGATGGACCATTTCCCGGCCCCGGAACATCAGGGTGAATTTCACTTTATCGCCGCCGTCCAAAAATTCTTTCGCGTGCTTGATCTTGTGCTCAAAATCGTGGGAGTCGATGTTCGGCCGCATCTTGATCTCTTTCACATGGATGACTTTCTGCTTTTTCTTGGCCTCTTTGGCCTTCTTCAGCTGCTCGAACTTGAACTTGCTGTAGTCAATGATCTTTACGACCGGCGGGTCCTGGTTCGGGGAAATCTCCACAAGATCAAGCTCCCTCTCCCGTGCCATCTTCAGCGCATCGATGGTCGGGATGACCTTTGGTTCTCCCTCTTCCCCGACAAGCCTGACCTCCTGTGATCTAATACCCTCGTTGACATTGTACTTATCAAACTTATCCAAGTTGGATCGTCTTCCTTTGTCTATCAAGCGTTAAACACCCCCTGCATTTTTGTTGTAATTTACGGCATCCCACATCACAGCCATGTGCCGCATGATATTTAAGAATTTTACAAAATTGCTATACTCTTTCTCAAAATCAACTAGTTTTTGTAAAATTTAAATTTTTTAGTGGTATTAACTATTAGGGGCCGGGGGCTATTCCGGCGAGCCAGCAGGATGTTATACGAGGCGGCCGAGCGGGATAGCTCCCGGTCCCCAATCAATCTGCAACCACGTTTTTTATCGTTTGTTTTTAACATCCTCGAAGATCAGATTAATAAGGTCCTCGACTTTCATCGATTCCGATTTGTTTTCCCCCAGCTTGCGCACGGAAACCGTGGCCTTCCGCGACTTCCTTTTTGCCGATGACGCCGATATAGGGCACCTTCTGAGCGATGGCGTCCCGCACCCGGTAGCCCATGGTCTCGTCCCTGCGGTCCGTCTCGGGCCTGAGGCCCAGTTCGATCATGCGGAGGCGCAGCTGTTCGGTTGCCTCGGCCTCTTCGTCAGAGACGTTGATGAGGACCACCTGCACCGGGGCAAGCCACACCGGGAATCTGCCGCCGTAATGCTCGATCAAAACGCCGATGAAGCGCTCCAGCGATCCCAGGAGGGCCCGGTGTATCATGTAGGGACGGTGCTTCTTGCCGTCGGAATCGACATAGGTCAGGTCGAACCGCTCGGGAAGGTTGAAATCGAACTGTATGGTGGAGCACTGCCACTCACGGCCGAGCATGTCCTTTATCTTGATGTCTATCTTCGGGCCGTAAAAGGCGCCGCCGCCCTCGTCGACCTCGTACTCGATACCCGCGCGCTTCACCGACGCCTCGAGGGCCTTGATTGCCTCCTGCCACATCGACTCGTCGCCCACCGATTTCTCGGAAGGCCGCGTCGCCAGGTAGACCTTGAAGTCCTCGAACCCGAAGGAGCGCAGCATGTAGAGGCAGAAGGCGAGGACGCGGTCGATCTCGTCGGGCATCTGGTCGGGACGGCAGAAGAGATGCGCGTCGTCCTGGGTGAAGCCGCGCACCCGGAGGAGGCCGTGGAGCACGCCGCTCCGCTCGTACCGGTACACGGTGCCGAGCTCGGCCCACCGGAGCGGCAGTTCGCGGTACGACCACCCCTTGTTCTTGTAGATCATGATATGGAAGGGGCAGTTCATCGGCTTGGCGTAATAAGGCTGGCCGTCGATGTCCATGGGTGAATACATGTTCTCGTTGTAGAAATCGAGGTGGCCGCTGATCTCCCAGAGCTGCGACTTCCCGATATGGGGAGTGCCCACCAGGTCATAGCCGTTCCTGAAATGCTCCTTGCGCCAGAAGTCTTCTATAATATTCCGCAGGCAGGCGCCCTTGGGGTGCCAGAGGACAAGGCCCGCGCCGGTCTCGTCGTGAATGGAAAAAAGGTCGAGCTCCTTGCCGAGCCTGCGGTGGTCGCGGCGCTTCGCTTCCTCGAGAAACTCGAGGTGCGCCTGGTCAGCTGTTTCTTGTCGGGGAAGGCGATGCCGTAGATGCGCTGGAGCATCTTGTTCTTCTCGCTGCCGCGCCAGTAGGCCCCGGCGATGGAGAGGAGCTTGAACGCCTTCAGATAGGAGGTGCGGGGCACATGCGGCCCGCGGCACAGGTCGAAGAACTCGCCCTGCCGGTAAATGGATCACGGTGTCGTCCTTCATGTCACTGAGCATCTCAACTTTGTAAAGCTCCCCGGCGTCGGAAAAGAGCTTTATCGCGTCGGCCGCGCCTGATCTCCTCGCGGCGGATCTCGAGGTTCTCGCCGACGATCTTTTTCATCTCCTCTTCGATGCGCGCCAGGTCTTCCGGTGACAGGATGGCGCCCATGTCTATATCATAGTAAAAGCCGTTCTCGATGGAGGGGCCGATGGCGAATTTCGCGTCGGGGAACAGGCGCTTCACCGCCTGGGCCATAAGGTGTGAGCCGGAATGCCAGAAAACGTCCTTCCCCTCGGGAGAATCGAAGGTTATTGCTTTCAGGGACGTGTCACCGCTCCACGGTGCGGGAGAGGTCCACGGCAACGCCGTCAAGGGCCCCTGCCAGCGCGGCCCTCTGGAGCCCCGGACTGATCTTCCCGATGATGCCGGAGACAGTTTCCCCGCGTTCGGCCGTGAGGGTCGACGAATCGGGCAATGTAATGGTGATCTGGCTGCTCAATGAACCACTCCGCGTTAAAGCATTTTCCTGAAACACAAAACCCCCTCCATGTCCCCGGTGTCACCTGATGCTTTGGTTTTTCACTTCGGGAGGATCGAGGGGGTACGGAAAAAAATCCCGTCTTTCTGTGGGCGATGCTGGAATCGAACCAGTGACCTCCTGCGTGTCGAGCAGGCGCTCTAACCAAACTGAGCTAATCGCCCGATGGCGTGAAACTATTGAATCTGCAAATTATGGTTACTATTTTTTAGTAACGGGCATTGTCAACAATTTTTTTATATGGAGGCTACCCGGCGGATTTTGAAAACATTACCACTGCGGTAACGCCATTATCATCGCTGAACACCCTGATCACCCTGCCCTTTCGGTGCATGCGGAAGGATATTTCAGGACTTTCAGAGAGCAGATGAACGCTGTTGCCGACGGATTTTTCGGTAATATATTTCCTATACTCGTCTTTGACCAGCAGGGAGGCGCCGCCCTCGGACAGGTCCCGGAGCACACATATGATCTCCCTGTCCTTGAAGAAAAACCGTTTCATGGTGAGTTTAACGAAAAAACCCTTTTTTTTCTGGTGAATCTAATCCGGGGTGACTGCCGCCTGTCGTTCATACCGTTCCGGCTCCTTCGCAGGCATTACCCTGGTGGAGTGATGATAAAAATGCAAATCCTTTTTCCGGAAAGGGGCAAAAAAGAAATGGCGGGGAAAGTTAATCGCCCAGCTGAATGGCCCGGTCGATCTTGCTGGATTCGATCTTGATGGTCTTGTCTTTATATAATTCGAGCTTGTATACCATCGCCAGGTAATAGGAATAATACTGCTTTATCACTTCCCTGCGGGATTCCGGTTTCTGCAGCTCCGCCACCGTGAATTTATCTTTCTGGCCGATAGTATTGACATATTCAATCGACAGTGCCCTGAGGTCCCCGCTGTCCGGCGCGGTGGCAGTGAAGGTCTTTACCTCACGCACCTGGGTGGTCATGTTGAATTGATAGTATTCAAACACTATTTTGGTGATGCGGCCCTGTGAGGCATAGACTTCCGCCTTCTTGTTATAAACCAGGAAGACCCGGTCAACCAGATCATACTGGTTCCCGGCTTTTATGATAAAGATGTGTTTTCCCTCGCCATCGGGCTTGAGCTTGAGGCTTTGGAGTACGTCGGTAAGGCGCTTATAGAGTTGAGGTATGCGCTCGTCCCGGGTATAATCATCAGCGGCTCCCCGGTCAGAGACCGGTTTTTTTTCGGGAGCATTCTCCTGGGCAGAGGAGATCCCCTGCACCATGATAACCGCGGCAATAATGCTATATACAATGGCTTTTTTCAAGTCGGTATCCTTTGAATAATTATCGGTAATTCGGCAGCTGCAGATGTTAATAAAAAATGTCCTTTGTGATGATTTTTTCCTTGTCTAAAAAGGTTCATGTAACAAGAGATTAAATATCATCATACATAAAGGAGACTGACATGCTAAAACAACGAATTGAAGACAATATCATTATCGCCACCTTTGACGACGGGATAACAAACACCATAACCGAAGACGCCCTCGACACCCTGGCGGAAATTATAAAAAATGTAAATGAAAACAATGACATTAAGGGACTCGTCCTGACCGGCGCCGGCAAGCAATTCTGCTCCGGTTTCGACCTTCCCCTGTTCCTCGGATTCAAGGATCTGAAGGAGGTGATTACCTTCTTCGAGAAAGAGGAGGAAATCCTCATCAACCTGTTTATGTGCCGCAAGCCGGTGGTGGCGGCATGGAACGGCGCCGCCATAGCAGGAGGCTTCATCTTTTCCATGGCGGCTGACTACCGGATCGTCAAGAACCACCCGAAGATTAAGCTCGGCATGAACGAGATCAAGATCGGCCTTGGCCTCTCCATCGTGCAGACAGAGGTCGTCCGCTTCGGGATGGACAGCGACCGCAAATACCGGGACCTTATGTATAACGGCGACATGTTTGATGTTACCAGGTCAAAGGAGTTTGGTATCGTTGATGAAATCGTCGAAGAGGACCAGCTCATACCGCGGGCCAAGGAGATCGTCAAAAAATGGATAGATAATCCCGGCCGCGCCTTCATGCTGCTGAAAACTTCAATGCGGAAACCCTACGAGGACCGGATGCGCCAGCGCCTGAAAAACGAGGACTGGCAGTCGGCCTTCAACATCATGTTCGACCCGCAGACGAGGAAATTCCTGGAGCTGGGCGCGATGATGCAGCATCCTGCTAAATAACGACGGTTTTCAACCAGTCGCATTAGAAAGCGCGGTCTGGAGTCCGCGCTTTTTTTATGCCCTGGATTAGTGCAGAAATTCGACCCGGATGCGGGTCGGGCATTATCACGAGGGGAGAAGGGCTCCGCGCCCTCCTCCCCTCGTGCTCCTCTCCTCCCCGGTCGCTCAATCGGCGCGACTGCCTCAGGTTTTAGCTTAAGTGCAATTCATTAATCCTTCGTTTATTTTAATGTTTGTGAATTCTTCCCCGCTGTTTGGATCAAGTTATTCTCAGGTTCTGCACAGCTTTTCGTGGGTTCTGGCACATCCTTGTGCTTTTTTTATTTGAAGCCGGGCATCCATGCCCGGCTCTTTCTCATGAAGTTTTGGCAAGTCCCAACTAGCTGGAGGAAATGTTTAAAAATTACCTGCGGCAGGGAAGCCGCGGGTATTAACTATATTTTCTTCCCAACATTCACCCCTCAAACCGTCCGCCTGCAGGGCGGACACATATCGGGCTTCTGTCTGAATCGAATCCGGCGAAGCCGGTTCGATGAGTTATGCCCGTAGCCCGTCGCGGCGCCTGAGCGACCCGGAGGGGAGTGCGCGAGAGGGGAGGCCGGGAAGGCCTTCCCTCTCGCAAAATTACCGACCGGATCCCGGTCACAACACCTTACCCCGGGACGGGGTTACTGTTAAAAAAGGCTTGACTTTAAGGAAAAATGCCGATGTTTTCTGTAGAGGGCGCGGCTTGCCGGCCCCAACAAAAAGTATAAGGCAATAATCATGAAACTTATAGAAGGTAAAATCGACGCGACCGGGCTCAAGGTGGCCATCGTTGTATCCCGGTTCAACGAATTCATAACCAACAAGCTCCTCGGCGGGGCCATGGACTGCCTCAAGCGAAACAACGCCGATGAGGACAGTATCACCGTGGCCTGGGTGCCGGGCTCCTTCGAAATACCGGCGGTAACCAGGGTCCTGGCCTCGTCCGGAAAGTATGACGCGGTCATATGCCTGGGCGCCGTGATCAGGGGGTCCACGCCTCACTTTGACTACGTGGCAGCGGAAGTATCCAAGGGGATCGCCAGCATAAGCCTCAGCGCGAAGATCCCGGTTATTTTCGGCGTCCTGACCACCGATACCATCGAGCAGGCCATAGAACGTGCCGGCACCAAATCGGGGAACAAGGGCTTTGATGCGGCCATGTCTGCCATAGAAATGGCGAATCTTTATAAACAAATAGGATAATGGGCCACCGAAGAAAAGCCAGGGAATACGCCCTCCAGGGCCTGTATATGCATGAATTATCGGCAACCCCTGTTGAAACTCTCGCGCGACTCGAATGGGTCGAAGGCCCGGTTCCCGATGCGCTCCGCGAATTCGCCATCAACCTCATCGAAGGGTCCATCAGCAATATCGGCGAAATCGATGAACTGATTATCAAGTACTCAAAGAACTGGAAATTCGAGAGACTGAGCGCCGTGGACAAGTCCATCCTCAGGATCTCGATTTATGCCATGCTCCATCTCAAGGACATTCCCGTTATTGTCACCATCAATGAAGGCATCGAACTGGGCAAGATATACGGCGGCGAAAGCTCCGGACAGTTCATCAACGGCATCCTTGACGCGGTGCGGAAGCATGAGCTCAAAGGGGAGGAACAGGAGAACCCGTGACACAGGACAAGAACAATACCCACTCACCGGAAGATCTGGTCACTCCGGATGACGCGTACCTTGAGAAGAACAGGATCGTCGGCATCAGGGCCGAAATGGATCAGGCTGCCGGGGCGGAGCCCGATAAAAAGAAATTCGACAGGAAACCCCTCATCATAATCGGCATTGTCGCGGCCGTCCTGATAATCGGCGTGCTGGTGCTCACGCAGTTCGTCTACAAAAAGCCGTCCCTGTTCTCGCCGTCCGGGAAGAGCACGACCGCTCCCTTTGACGGCGCCAGAAGCGTGGACAATCTCACTTCGGAGAATCCCGGCATCAAGCGTGGCAAGGAGAGCTATGCCCGGGGATACCTGACCGACGCCATCAGCGAGTTCAACGCCGTGGTGGAATCGGACGCCCCGGACCGGGACAAGGCCATCGCACTCACCTATCTCGGCATGATCAGCGATGATAAGGGCGAATACGACAAGGCCGTTGAATACTACACCAGGGCCCTCACCTACGACAAGAAGAATCCCGATATATACAAGAACCTTTCGATGACGTACCGCCACAAGAAGGATTTCAGCAAGGCCCTGGAGACCGCGGAGCAATCAGCCTCCATCAACGCCGACGACACGGAAACAAAAATCCTCCTGGGCAACATATACTTCGAGACCGGCAAGTACGACGAGGCCATCGCCGCCTACCGCGAGGTCCTGGACAAAACGCCGGACAACGCCCGCGTCCTCTATAACATGGGCTCGGCCCTGATGCAGAAAGGTGACGAGTTCGCGGCCATGGAGTACTTCAAGAAGGCCGGCGCAGCTGACCGTATCGGCGAAGTGGCCCACAAGGCCTACTCCCGACTCGGCGTCATCTACATGGAACGGAAGGACTTCGCGGAAGCCGAAAAGTATCTGAAGGAGGCCATCGCCATCAGGCCCAACGACGCCATGAACCGCTACAACCTGGGCATCGCCTACCTGCGGCAGAAGAAGAACGCGGAGGCCATGGAAGAGCTCTCAAAGGCTGAGTCCCTGGGTGAAAACGACGCGGCCATGCTGGAAGGCATCGGCGAGGCCTATTTCTCCATGAAGAACTACGATAAGAGCCTCGAAGTCTACAACAAGGTGAAGAAGACAAACGAGCGCAACGTGAAAATACTGTCGCGCATAGCCGAAATATACTACGAGAAGGGAGAACTGGACAGCGCCTACGAGCTATACCGGAAGATAACCGTTATCGAACCGACGACGGAAAACGCCCGCGTGGCCTACCTGAACATGGGCAACATCCTTGACGACGCGCAGCGCTACGAGGAGGCCATCGAGGCGTACCAGAAGGCGCTGTCGATCAGCCCCAAGGACGACGCCACCTTCTACAACCTGGGCATCGCCTACAAGCACGCGGGCAAGCCGGAGCTGGCCATAACCGCGTGGAAAAAGGCGTCCGAGCTCGACACGAACGACCCGGCCCCCATGGTGGCCATCGCCGATTATTATTACGAGCGCGGACACTACGACCTGGCCGAGACGGAGTACCGGAAGATCGTGGCCCGGTGGCCGCAGATCCAGGAACCCCATTTCAAGATGGGCACCATGTACTACAAGCGGGGCAACTACGACTACGCCCTGAACGCCTACAACAAGGTCATCGAAATCGATCCCCAGTCCGACCTGGCGCGGAAGGCCCTGATCAACAAGGCCATCCTGGTCTCAAGGGACAGCAAGAACGCTGAAAGCATGGACAAGGCGATGAACCTGGTGCAGAAGGCCCTCCTCATGAAGCCGGAGGACAAGGAGGCCCTCTTCGCCCTCGGCATCATCTACATGAAAAAAGAGATGTTCGACAACGCGATGGACACCTTCTATCAGGTCGTCAAGGGCACGAACGACACCAGGCTCGTCGCCGACGCGTATAACAATATCGGGAAGTGCTATTTCAAAAAGCGCCAGTACAAAAAGGCCCTGCAGGCCTTCACCCGGGGCATCGATGAGGACCCCGCCAACGAGGAGCTGCGGATGAACCGCAAGGCCGCATCGCAGGCCTACGAGGCGGAGCTGGGCAGGGAGTGATGGTTCGGGCAGACCGTAATCTTCTTCAAGAGCTCGAGAAGAAAAGCCTCGCGCCCTATGCAGCCCTCTCCTCCGCTTCACGGGGAAGGATATTCAAAGAGAAGGCCCATCCCTACCGCACCGAGTTCCAGCGCGACCGGGAGCGCATCATACATTCCCGCGCCTTCCGGCGCCTTGAGTACAAGACCCAGGTCTTCATAAATCACGAGGGTGACCACTACCGGACACGCCTCACCCATACCATCGAGGTCGCCCAGATATCCCGGAGCATTGCCCGGGCCCTGCGGCTCAACGAAGACCTGGCCGAGGGAATCGCCCTTGCCCATGACCTGGGACACACGCCCTTCGGCCACGCAGGCGAGCGGGAGCTGAACGCGCTCCTGGCGGACCACGGCGGGTTCGAGCACAACCGGCAGAGCCTTCGCGTGGTGGACGAGCTGGAAAAACATTATCCCGACTTCAACGGCCTGAACCTCACCTGGGAGACGCGGGAAGGCATCATCAAGCATTCGTCGGCCCATGACCACCCGGAGTTCAAGGATTTCTCGCCCGGCACCCAGCCGTCGCTGGAGGCGCAGATCATCGACCTGGCGGACGAGATCGCTTATAACAACCATGACCTGGATGATGGTCTTTCGTCTGGCATCCTTGTGCCGGGGGACGTGAAGAAACTCGCCCTCTGGACCATGGGGGAAGAGCGGTACAACCGTGAGCCGAAGGGGGACCCGAAGGTGCGGCGCCAGGGGATCATCCGGTCCATCATCGATATCCTTGTATCGGACCTGATCGATAACACCCTGCACCGCATCGGACAGGGCTCGATTAAGAACTATAATGATGTCATCAGGGCCGGAAGCAAGACCGTCGCCTTCTCGCGGAAAATCGAAGCGGCCAATATCGAGTTGAAGAATTTTCTCATGGAAAATCTTTACCAGCATTACCGGGTCGCCCGCATGACCATCAAGGCGGAGATGGTGATACGCGATCTCTTCAATATCTACACCGGTCACCCGGACACCCTGCCGGAGGACTACCAGAAAAAGTATCCAAAAGATGGCGTTATACTCACAGCGACCGACTATATCGCCGGCATGACTGACCGCTTCGCCCTCGAGGAGCACCAGAAGCTGACGGACCCGATGATTCGGGTGTGACCCGCCTTGTCATGCCTCAGAAAAAAGCTTCGAGGCCTGCGTAACTAGGTTGTATTTTGTGAATTCTAAAACACACTCGGCCTCTCAGCTCTTTTTTCCGAGGCTTTATCGGTGATTATATTGGGTCAGAGCAACCACCTGACCGACCGATAGTTATAGGTATACCCCGGGGTCAGAGTAACCAAGAAAACTGCGCCTTTCCCCGGATGATCCTAATCAGAAAAATAGTAGACACATTGAATGTATTCTTTTTCATGAATATCAGCGTATATGACTGATCCGGATTTAAGCGGTCTGGTAATAAAAAAGAGGATGCATACATGGATAATTATTTCCCGGAAATTCCCGAAGAAATAAAAGAGTTGTTCGAGAAGGGGGAACTGAATGACGAAATACGCCTCGACAAGGACGGCAACTGGCTCCACAACGGCGAGTCATTCCTGAACAAGAAGATAATCGAATTCTTCAACCGGTCGATTAACATTACCCGGGACGGGACCTACGTCATCCATTACGGGGAGTATACTTACCCGATCATCGTGGAGGACGCCCCCCTCTTCGTCACCGGGGTATGGTACAAGGGATTCGGGAGACATGAAAAAATCACCATCAACCTGACCAACGGGACGGAGGAACTGCTTGACATCCACTCCCTGTATTATAAGAATAAAACAATGTATTGCCGTGTATCCGGCGGAAGGATGATTGCCAGGTTCAGAAACTCGCCCTTCTACCACCTGATGGAGCGGCTCGACGAGATTGATGGTGAATTCTACCTCACTCTCTGCGGAGAAAAAATCCATATAGAGCAGGACTGAACCATGAAAAAATTCATATATCCCCTTCTCGCCCTTGCTGTTGCCGGCACCGTGTTGTCCGGACTGCTGCTCATCCAGCATTACTATCCTGACGCGAAGCTCGGCTTGATCTCCTGCGGGGAAGGGATAATCAATCCCTGCCTCTCCCTGGCCCAGTCGGGCTACGCCACACTCTTTACGATTCCGGTGGCGGCCTACGGCCTGCTCTGGTACCTCCTGGCACTGTTCATCCTCCTCATCGCCGATTATGCCGAGGGCCGCTATCACGCCTATGCCCTGGCGATCATACTGCCCCTTTCAGCAGCGGCTGTCGTGGCCGACATCGCCCTGGGGGCCATTCTCATCAAAACGCAGCTCCTGTGCAAATTCTGCATCGCCACCTACGCGGTAAACATCGCCATGCTGGCGCTGGTCATCATCTGGTTCCGGACCGCCAGGAAGGAGGGACAATTTTCGCTTCCCGCGGTTTTCCGTGAACTGGCACTGCCCAGGGAGCCGTCGCCGGACCGCAAAGCATTCTATTCGGCCTTTGTGCTCTTTATCTTTCTTCTTGGCTTCGCCATATTCTCGACATCATATATTCTCAGGGTAAAAACTGAGAAAGTTAAAATCCCCGAGGACCGCAGCGCTGCATTCCTCGCAAACTTTTACAAGACCCCGGTGGAGAATATCAATTTTCCCGACACCGGCATCGTCCTGGGAAACCCGAAAGCGGACCTGACCATAGTGGCCTTCACCGACTTTCTCTGCAGCGCCTGCCATGAATTCTACAAAATCGAAATGGTCCTTTTTGCGAAATACAAGGACCGCGTCAGGACCGTGTATTACAACTACCCCCTTGACCAGGCGTGCAACCGCGAGATGAAGCGGACCGTGTATGCCAATTCCTGCATTGCCTCCAGGGCCTTCATCGCAGCGTCAGATGCGGGGATCCTGGATGAATTCATTGTAAAGCATTTCTCGGACTATGAAAACACCCACAGACGTTATAACAACGGACTCTCCCTCACGGCCTTCAACCAGATCAACCCTGGCGATCGCAAGGGAATGGATGAGAGGCAATTTTTCGCTAAGATGAATTCGGAAGAAACCACGCGCAGGCTCATGGAGCACATGACGCTGGCCAAGCAGCTTCGCGTCGACGCCACCCCCACCCTCTTCATCGGAGGCAGGAGACTGGTGGGCGTACCCCCGATGGAAATTCTGGACAAGATAATACAGAACGAACTGGCAAAAAAACAGTAATTACATGAGTTCGTAAGGATCAATATCAATTTCGAGATAGACATCCCGTCCCGTGACCGCGCTCCGGGTGGCGGCGATCATTTTCTGGAGAGCGGTGACACTCCCCGATTTAATGATGATATGATGGCGGTAATTTCCCCCGATCCTTCCGAAGGGCGCTGACGACGGTCCCAGAATCCGGATATCCGCCTTGATTAATCTGGCCTGCTCATCAAGGGCCTGCTTCAGCACATTGATCGAAGCAATCACACGTTCTTCATTGGCACCTCTAACCAGGAGGCGGGCCAGCCTCGTATAGGGCGGATAGTTCAGCATCCTCCGCACCTCCAGCTCGGAACGGTAAAATCCGTAATAATCATGATTGCGAATATAGCGGAACAGGGGGTTCTGATCATCAAGTGTCTGGATGATGACCTTCCCTGGGGCTTCCCCGCGGCCGGAGCGGCCGGCAACCTGCATGAGCAGCGAAAAAATGCGTTCGGTGGACCTGAAATCGGGCATGTTCATGCCGATATCGGCAAGGAGCACTCCCACCAGGGTGATATTGTGGAAATCGAAACCCTTGGCCACGAGCTGGGTCCCCACCAGGAGATTGACCTCGCCCCGGTTCATCCGACCGATCAACTCCGGCACCGTGTCTTTTTTACGGGAGCTGTCCTGGTCGAGGCGGAAGATGGTAAACCCGGCAAACTCCTTTTCTATGATCTCCTCCACGCGCTGGGTCCCGGATCCGATCTTGTCGAGTTGCTCTGACCCGCACCGTGCACATACCTCAGGAACGTCTTCCTGGTGCCCGCAGTAGTGACAGAGCATGCGCCGATCCTTGTGGTAGTTCATGCCGATGCTGCACTGGGGACACTCCACAGTCCAACCGCAACTGTTACAAATAACAATAGGGGCGAAACCCCGCCTGTTAAGTAGATATATAACCTGGTGACCCGCATCTATGGCCCGCTTCGTGTGCAGTTTCAGGACCGGCGATATGATATGCCTCGGCTTGGTGGAGTTGATTTTTATGATATCGATCTCCGGAAGCAGGGCGTTCCCGTAGCGGTTCTTCAGGGTATGAAGCTTCATGACTCCCTTTTCACAGGCATAGAGCGTCTCCACGGCCGGCGTAGCAGATCCCATGACCACCAGGGCCCCTTCCGCCCTGCTCCGGTACAGCGCTATTCGCCGCGCATTATAGCGGGGCGTGCTATGCTCCTTGTAGGAGCCATCATGCTCCTCGTCGATGATAATCATACCGAGCTTCGGGCACTGGAGAAATACCGCCGAACGGGTGCCCACGGCTATACGGGCCTCTCCCCGGTAAAAACGCATCCAATTGTATAAGCGTTGATTCGGCGTCAGGTGGCTGTGGTATATGATCAGATCATCACCGAATATATTGTACAGCCGTTCGAATATCATTGATGAAAGGGAAATTTCCGGCACCAGATAGATTACAGACTCACCCCGGGATATCAGTCTCCTGGCAATTTCAATATATATTTCTGTCTTACCGCTCCCGGTGATGCCGAAAATAAGGTGGGTCAGGGTATTTGCATCGCCGTGGCCCATTATTTCGTTAAAAACCTGCTGCTGTTCATCATTAAGATGCACATCCTGAAATGATTCTAACCTTGTATAAGGTATTTTATATCGCATGGAGGGTTTAATGGCTGACGGCAGGGCCATGGCCAGGGCTTCTCCTGCAGAGGAAAGGTAATTCGATGCAGTATAGCGGGCCAGGTCAATGAGTCGCATGTCAAAAATCTGTTCAGAATCTACAAGATCAATAATTTCCTTAACTTCAAAATCTTCAGGTTTATTATCATGTATTCTGATAACATAGGCGATGATATTCCTTCCGGCAAAATTTACCCTGACACGGCTGCATGGGACGGCGTTGAGGCCCTCCGGGACTCGATAGGTGTAGAATTCTCCAATTGGATATGAAATAAATACATCTGCAAACATAGTTATAAAATATAAATTAATGTAGTTTTAATGATCAATTCATCTATACTCTTTGACCATTAGACAATAGCGGGATAAATTATTAAAAGTCAATAGTTTATACCTGCTCTAACTTAGAATAAGCCGATGCCAGAGTAAATTTTTCAACATCAGTGTTTAATCAGTAATAAATAATTGACAGAATACAGTATATTTAGAAAACAATAAATATCAACCCACAAGGAGAAACGTATGAACCTTCTTGAAAAGATAGATGCCGATCTGAAAGCCGCAATGAAAGCAGGCGATACCACCAGGACTGAAACCCTGAAAATGCTGAAATCAGACATCGCGTATGACAAGGGTAAAACAGGCAAGGAGCTTACAGATGATCAATTGATTGAAGTTGTGAGCCGTTCCGCAAAACGCCGCAGAGAATCCATTAAAGAGTTTCAAAAAGGAAATCGGCAGGACCTTGTTGACATCGAAACCAGACAGCTTGCGGTTGTTGAGGAGTACCTGCCTAAGCAGATGACCGAGGAAGAAATCGACAACTATATTTCAGATAAAATAGCAGCCATCGGCACAATCACGCAGAAAGATATCGGGAAGGTAATGGGAGAAATAATGAAGGAACTGAAGGGAAAAGCTGATGGTGGCGCTGTTAAAGCAATTTTATCTAAAAAAATTAGCCAGTAGCGCCCTTCCGCTTTTCATTGCCTTTTCCTGTGTTGCCGTCAAATCTGTATATGCTCTTGAAAAAGAAGAAGAGCGGCAGACACTTGAAGGAATTATTGAACAGCCCCAGGCTGATTCCGGGATTAAGAAAATCTGCCAATTTGATATAGAAAACGGCTTTGAACGGTTTTTCTTATACACCCTCTATCAGATTGGCGGCAGCACTGCATCCCGCGATGGATACAACAATTATCATTTCCCCATCAGTGAATTAAAATTCCCCCTTAATGTTTACATGTTTTACACTAATCTGAACCTGACCTTTGTGGACAGAATCACCATCCACTATGCCCTGCATGTTAGCCTTAACAACAATGTCGGCACAATGGTGGATTCCGACTGGGTCCCCTATCCCTCAATAAAGACAATCTATTCCGAAAGCGATGCAAGGCTCGACGCGATCTTCAACGAAGTCGACCTGATTGCCCGTCTCTTCACAGTATCATTCTTTTCATTGAAAATTGGTGCGGGATTTATGCACCAATACATGAATTTCTGGTGCAGCAATCTTGAACAGGAAAGTATTTATGATTCTCATTCGCCAACGTATATCGGGAATCCACAGTTTATTAAATTAAATGGTAAGTGCATTACTTATGAATTGCAATATTACATGCTCACGTTACAATTAACGCCGGTTTTTACAATCCCGATAGGCAAAGGAACCCTTGAAATTATTACCGCCATACGCTTTTCGCCCTACGTCATAGCAAAAGACATTGACGATCATATCCTTCGCGGTAAAATCTCCAAGAACGATACTGTCGGTGCCGCCTTTATGCCTGTTCTCAGAATCAGTTACATGTTTTATAACAGAATTTTTATTACTGCTAAATTTGATTACCTGTACCTGGCCGCTAAAGGCGAGCAGAAGCAATCTTACTACAATCCATTTTTAGATCCATATACAATTACTAATTATATTCCAGGTTGGTTTGCTACGATCGACAGCCGGATTAAGAGCGAACAAGTATCGGTAAGTATTGGCGCGGGATATTCCTTTGAAATTTAAACATCTATCAGATGTGATATTTTTTTTGTTTTTACATTTAACAACCAGTGTTCGCTTTCGTATTATTTAAAGGAAAATTGATAATTAATTCGAAAGCAGGAGCATCCTGATAATTTTTCATAGTATATAATTATTTCATTTGTATTCCCGCAATCATAAAGACTCCAAAGGAAACAGAATATCAAAAAATTATCAACAATCTAATCACCAGATCATTTCAAATGCACTGACTTTATAGATTCATCTCTTTCAACTTTTCCATTATCAGCTTCAGCGTATTCCAGGCGGCGCGCTTCAGATCCGGGTTTTTCAGGAGGGTAATGGGGTGCTCAACGTTAAACCAGATTATATCAACACTTTCTTTTATTATCTTTTGGAGGGGAATGATGTCGCCGAACACGATTGCTATGAGGGGCTTCATGATTTCAATTTCCCGATTAATGATGTCTTCGCAGTTTTTAACAATCTGGCTCGGTTTCATCAATGAATCTCTGATTTCGCATTTTACCAGGTTGGTAATGTAGCACTCATTAAAGGACAGGTTCGTGGCCTGGATGATTTTTTTCAGGAGATCAACTGAATCCTTCTTCAATACTTTTTTTTCAACGACATTGACTAGCTGCGGTGAATTGAGGATTATCATGACCCTGTTCGCGCCGGTCCCGATTCCGAATTTTCTTTCTTCGACGCCTGCGCACCGGTTGCACGACTCGACAAGCTTTTTCAAGTCTCCATCACGGACTTCATCGCGGGCCCGCTCTGCCCTGCATATCCAGCCGGAAAGCCGGTCCAGCTCCTCATCGCCGCGAAAGAGGAGGATCCGGTCACGGTAGCGGCTCTTTTTCAACATCGATGATAAATCGCGGTAAATGTCCCGAGGTTCCGTCATCGTCAGATCTTATCAATATTGATGTTGTACTGTTTTATCTTCCGGTGCAGGTTGGTCCGTTCGATGCCGAGCTCCTTTGCGGCGCCGGTGACGTTCTTATCGTTCTTTTTCAGCACCTTGACGATGAAATCCTTTTCGAATTCCTCCCGCGCCTTCTTGAGCGACGACAGGTCCTTGGTGACGAAATCATCATAATCATACGCTTCGAGATGCTTGAGGATGTCGTCCTTCCCTATCACTTCACCCGGGACCATGATGCTGAGACGCTCTATCACGTTTTTGAGCTCCCTCACGTTGCCCGGCCAGCTGTGCTTCGAAAGCTCCTTCATTCCTGCTTCATCTATCTGCTTGATGCCTATGCCGTGCTCCTCGGAAAAGCGCTGAAGAAAATACTCCACCAGAAGCGGAAAGTCCTCCATCCGCTCCGTCAGCGTTGGCACATTGATGGGAATCACGTTCAGACGGTAATACAGATCCTCCCGGAACGATCCTTCCTCGACCGCCTTCTTGACGTCCACGTTGGTGGCCGCGATGACGCGCACATCCACCGTAATGGTTTCGTTCCCGCCGACGCGCTCGAACTGGTTCTCCTGTAATACCCGGAGCACCTTGGCCTGGGCCGATGCGCTCATGTCGCAGATCTCGTCGAGGAACATTGTCCCCTTGTTGGCGATCTCGAACTTGCCCATCCGCCGGTTTATGGCGCCGGTGAAGGCCCCCTTTTCGTGACCGAACAGCTCGCTTTCGATCAGCTCGTTGGGTATGGCTGCGCAGTTTACTTTCACGAAGGGCTTGTCTGACCTCCTGGAGCGATGATAAATGGCGCGGGCCACCAGCTCCTTTCCGGTCCCGCTGTCGCCGGTGATGAAGACCCGCGCGTTGGTCTTGGCGGCAGTCTCGATGATTTCCCGAATCTCCTCGATCTTGGGCGAAGTGCCGATCATCTCGTCGTCAAGATGGAACTCCTTCCTGAGCTTGATGTTCTCCTTGCGCAGCCGCATATGCTCGAGGGCGTTATTGACAGAGGTTAAAACCCGCTCCATGGCGAGGGGCTTCTGAATGAAATCATAGGCGCCCAGTTTGGTCGACTTGACTGCTATATCGATGGAACCGTGCCCCGATATCATGACCACCGCCATTTCCTGGTTGACCGCCTTGATCCTTTCCAGGAGGTCTATCCCATCAACATCGGGGAGCCAGACGTCCAGGATGGCAAGGTCGACATCGTTCACCCGCATGAATTCCATGGCCTCCTGGCCTGTTTTGGCTGAATAGACAATATGGTCCTCGTCCTGGAGGATCGAGCTCAGCGTCTTGATGATGTTTATCTCGTCGTCAACGATCAGTATTTTCGCCATTGGTCATGTCCTCTAACTTATGATGGGCAGGTCGATAACGAATTCCGTGCCCTTGCCGTATTCTGAATTGCAGGAGATCTCTCCTTTATGCTCCATGATGATCTTCTCAACGATGGCGAGCCCCAGGCCGGTTCCCGTGGACTTGGTTGAAAACCCCGGGTTGAAGATCTTCTCCCTGTCGCGCTCCATGATGCCGACGCCGTCGTCCCGGATGGATATCCGCGCCAGGTCGACGCCCTCACCGGCCACAAACTGTGTCCTGACGTAAATAGTGCCGGATTTGCCCACGGCGTCTATGGCATTCTGTATCAGATTATTCAGTGTCTGCTTTATGAGATTCTTGTCAATATAGATTTCCGGAATTCTTCTGTCAATTTCCGCGTGAAACGCGACCTGTTCATGGCCGGAGAAGAAATTGACGCAGCTCTCAACAAGAGCGTTGATATCCGTTTTTACCGGCTTCATCTCGGGGAGTCGGGCGAATTCGGTGAATTCATGCAATATGTTCTTCAGCACGCCCACTTCCTCTACTATGGTTTCGGTCCCGGCCATGATGATGTTCCTGATATCGGGGTGGTTTTCGATGTACCGCTTCCGTATTCGTTCGGCGGAAAGCTGAATCGGCGTAAGGGGGTTTTTGATTTCGTGGACCACCTGCCGGGCCATCTCGCGCCACGCCTCGAGACGCTGCTTCTGGTACTCGATTCTCCGGTTCCGGTTGAGTTCGTAGACCATGCGGTTAAAGGACTTGAAAAGGATACCGAGTTCGTCGTCAGAGTCCCGGTAAAGCGAGATATCAAAATTCCCCCCGGAAACGTTCCGTACGGCGTCTGACAGTTCCAGGACCGGTTTGGTTATGTTCTTCGACAGGTAAACGCTCATGAGGACCGAGACCAGAATGATGAACAGCGTGAGTCCGAAGAGATAGAGGCCGCTGTCGCTTTTCAGGTCGTTGACTATATTCGCCAGGCGCCGGTGATCGGTCAGGGACCGTGCGAAGAGTACGGTTCTCTTTGCCATGTCCTCCGGTATGCTTTTACAGAGTACCAGGAGGTAATTGTTGTACCGCAGGGCACCGGCCAGGAAATCCCGTTTCTGTATCGACAGCTTGTCGATACGATAATCCTTTTTCAGGTCGGATATCGTATAGAAATCGCCGACCGCAGCCTGGACGTCATCGGGCATGGTGTCAAGAAGCCAGAGACTGTTGGTCTCCTGCCCGAGGTACAGGTTGAAGCTGTACACTGATATGCCCTTCATGGCGTACATATTCCGGATGTAGAACCTCCCGTCCTGCGTGGCGACGGACAGCGTACCGTTGTCCATCTGATACTTGACGGCCTGAAGCTCTCCCCTCATGTCCTCCATCATCTGGACCACCGGGTCGTTGGACATGGTCACGGCCTCGTTCAGTGCGATGGAGGTCTTGTCCAGAATGAGGTTCGAAAGGGTCTGGTTCAGGAGATAGTTCGACGTGAAGACCAGCGGCATGGACGGGAGGACCGCAACAAACACGAAGGCCATCGCCATCTTGCTCTGGATGCTCGACCGGGTGCCCTGCATGCCGGTGTACAGGTTCCGGCGCAGCGACATGATGATGAAGTAGAGTGCGGCAATCAGCGGGACCGTCATGGCGGCAAAAATGAAGAATTCCTGGCTCTTGCCGATTTTTATGTTCTTGCCGGGAAAAAGCCCGATGATGAGGATCGTTATGAAGACAAAAATACCCACCAGGAACAGGACATCCTGCACGCGGGTATCTTCCGGGAAGAGATTAATTTTTTTGAGAAGATTCTTCATGGAACCTGAAATTATTCTCTATCATGGCGACAATCGTTTCAACGACTTTGGCTTCGCCTTCACCGCTGGCCCGGACGATGAGCCGCGATCCTGATACTATCGCCAGCCCCAGAACGGACATGATAGATTTGCAATCGGCCTCCACGTCATCCTTGATAAGCTTCACTTCACAGGGGTATTTCATCGCTTCTTTGACGATCATCATTGCCGGCCGCGCGTGCACGCCGGCGTCGCTTTTCACCACAACCTCTCGCTCGGTCATTTGCTATTGTTCCCCCTCATGAGGTTCTCCTGGATGGTGCGGTCCAGGTCGCGGGCCGTGAATATACCCAGCTTCTTCAGCCGCTGGTTCAGTGCCGCGGTTTCAACGATGATGGGGATGTTTCTACCCGGCCTGACCGGCACCATGATGCTCGCCACCTCAATATCGAGGATCGGATACGTCTTCTCCTCGAGGCCGAGACGGTCATATTCCTTGTTCTGGACCCACTCCTCGAGGATGACCACGAGCTCGACGCGTTTCCGGTCCCGCACGGAACGTATGCCGAATATGTCCTTCACGTTGATGATCCCGAGGCCCCTGATCTCCATGTGGTGTTTGAGAATCGACGAACCGCCACCCATGAGTATCGATTCATCGACCCTCTTGATCACCACCACGTCGTCGGCGATGAACCGGTGCCCCCGCTCGACAAGTTCCAGGGCGCATTCACTTTTCCCCACGCCGCTCTTGCCAATCAGGAGGACTCCGATGCCGTACACATCCACGAAGGTGCCGTGCAGGGTTATGGTCGGCGCGAAGGCCTCGTTCAGGAGATATACGAGGGAGCTGATGAATTTTGTCGTATCCTTGCGGGTCACGAACACCGGGACGCCCTTTACGCTCCGCGAATTCCAGGAACATGCTGTCGGGCTCCTCGTCATGGGTGAAGACGCAGCAGAGCACGTCATAGGAGAAGAACTTCGTCATGACGTCCCGCTTGTCATCGTCCGACAGCTGGCGGAGATAGGCGCTTTCGCCCAGGCCGAATATCTGTATCCGGTCATAAGCAAAAAAATCGTAGAAACCGGCCAGGGTGAGCCCCGGCCTGTTGATGTCACCAATCCGGATCTCCCTGGCAAGGCCGGATTCGCCGGCCACCAGGCGTATCTGGAGGTCGATAACGCCGGTGTCCTCGAGAAAGTTTTTTACCAGTATCTTGTTTTCCATCGATTTCGTGTACAGTTACCGCGCAATGAGTCATTCAGCATCATTACCCGCTTCCATGCAGGGGCCCCGTGGGCGCCGGCCTGCGACCAGTCAAGTGGCACGGGATTAGAATGCCGGGACCATCACTTCATACTTGTTGCCGCTCTTACTGATGATGTTGATGAACTCTGATTCTATATTGAAAAAGGGCAGGAACTGCTGCCTGGACTTTTCAATCTCCTGTATCGCCTCGTGGAGCGTGAGCTTCATCATATCGCATGAATTGAGCTTTTTGAATTCGACCCTCGGGTTCGCCGGGGAATCATCAAATATATCGAGTGAATAGGCGACGAAATGGCCCGTGTGGGCGCCACCATCGGGTTTTTCGGTGGGTACTTCGATCATCTTCAACCCGTTCGCCCCGCGATATATTACCGCATAATTCTTATGCGCTGACGCCGTGTCAGCTTCTATCTTGCTGTCGCCCTTCTTGAACAGGATATAATCCCTTTTATCCACCCGCATCTGAAGCAAGGCCTCAATATTATCAACGGGCTTGTTGCTTACCTGGCGGAGGATGACTTCCTTGCCGCCGTTGCTGGTAAAATCTATAGAGGCGCCCTCGCCTTTCTCGGGACCCTTGTGCATCTGATGCTTTTCCTTGAAACGGCGCACCTGTTTCTCCATTTTTTCGAACAGGAGGTCAATAGCGGAGAAGAGATCAGCCGCTTTTTCCTTGCCGTGGAACTGCACGCCGTCGCCGTTCAGCACGACCTCGGAAATATGGTCCAGCTTTTCAACAGCCAGTATGATGTGCGCATCGATGAGCTGGTTGAAGTGCCGTTCCAGCTTTTTTATCTTTTTTTCCGCATAGTCACGCAGGCTATCTGAAATATTCAGGTGCCTTCCGGTTACTGTGATGTTCATGTATGCTCCTCTGATTTGATTTTATTGATTTTTCTTCTTCTACCGGACGTCGGGATACTCAGTATCCCCCGGTATTTCGCAACGGTGCGGCGGGCCACATGCATGCCTGCCTTCCCGAGTATCCTCACGATCTCTTCGTCGCTGTAGGGCCGTTCGGCGTTTTCACGCTCGATGACGTCCCGTATCAGGTTCATGGCTTCATCGGACGATGTTTCACTGACGTTCCCGTCCGCCCTGAGGCGCGACACGAAGAAATATTTTAAATCGAAAACTCCCCAGCTCGTCTGGACGTACTTGTTGCTCGTGGCGCGGCTCACGGTTGATTCGTGCAGATTGAGCTCGCGGGCCACCTCGCCGTGCGTCAGCGGGTGCAGGTGGCCGGGCCCCCGTTCCAGAAATTCACGCTGGCGCTTCATGATGGAATCGACCACCCTGAGTATAGTGGCACGCCTGTTAGCGATGTTTTTAACAAGGTAACGGGCCGATTGCATTTTATCCTGAATATAATCCCTCAATTTTTTTTCAATGTTTTTTTTCTTCAGCAGGGAAATATAATATGAATTTATGCGCAGCCCGGGGACCCAGTCGTCATTGAGACTTACGATGATCTCACCGTCGACAAGCCTCACGTCGATATCGGGAACAATATAACGGATCGTTCTGTTCGAATACTGACGGCCCGGATACGGATCAAGATTCTGTATCATCTTGCTCTTTTCCAGCACTTCCGCCATGGGCAGCCCGAGGAACCCGGCAATTTTTTTATAGTCCAGTTTTTCAAAATGCTCGAAGCAGTCCGCCACGATCCTCCGCGGCACATCGTCAGAAGGGTAAAAATGACCGCACTGCACCAGCAGGCTTTCGCGGACATCCCGTACCGCACAGCCCACGGGGTCGAAGAGCCTGACGGCATTGATGATCCGCACCGCCTCGTCGGTGGAACAGGCGTCCTTCAGCAATTCAGCGGGATCTTCCTCCAGGAACCCGCTTTCATTGAGGGAAGTAATAATCATCTGGTAGATGTTCAATTCGCGCTCATCCAGCGCCGTGAGACGCGCCTGCCAGAGAAGGTGCTCGGCAAGGGACTCCTGCTGCGCGGTTATGTTCTCGAAATACATTCTCCTCTTGTTTTCCTCATCGGAAAACCCGGTATCGCTGGCGTCCTCGTAATTGACCCGCTGTTCCTCCTCCCTGGTTATCAGCGAGTCATCGCCGCTCAGGTTCCTTGAGACGCCGGATTCCACGTCTGAAGCGGACTCCGGCGGCAAAGAAATAACCGTTCCCTCCTCTTCGAGGACCGGATTCTCAACAAGTTCACTGGATATCCTGTCGTAGAGTTCTACTGTGGAAAGCTGTAACAGCTCTATAGCCTGCTGCAGGGACCGGGTCATTACCAGCTTCTGTGATTGCTTCAATCCTGTCTGGAGAGAAATGGTCATGTCATCAATCACCGCTGAGCGTACTCACGCGTATAGTCCATAGTATAAAAGTATATATAAAACATAATAAAATCAATAGGTATATTAAAAATAATGATAGAGATGCTGCGAAACATCCATAATAAACAGTTGATATATCATTATTATTGTGGCCCCGCTGTCTTTTCAGGAATATTACCTTTTGATTAAACCACAATAAAATGTTACAAAAAACACATATAAACAATTATTAATATACCATGCTCCGCAGTGATGCATACATCATGGGTTCTGTCAAATAGAAACATGGGGATTGACAAGTTATTTAACGACACAAACAGTACAATGGGCGTGATGCACCACTCTGTCGGAGATGGAGCCGACCATGAACCGCGCAACAGCAGACCGCCCCTTGCATCCCAAAACAATAATATCATATTTGCCTTTTTCCGCGATTTCACAGATCTTATCCGCCGGATATCCTTCCACCACTATCCGTTCCCAATCAACATTTTCATGGTCGAGCATGGGATGGATCTCTTCGAAACGCTGTTCCGACAGCCATTTCACCCGGTCGACCCCTTCCGGGGCTGCCCCATAGAATCCCGGCAGGGGGCCGAATTCCTCGACAACCTCCAGGACGGTAAGCTTTGCGTGGGATTCCTTGGCGATAACTATCGCCATTTCCAGAGATTTTTTAGATGATTCGGATCCATCTACCGGCGCTAGGACCTTCTTGATATACCTTCTCATGTATCACTCTCCAATGTAGTATCGTTGACAAAAAAAATATCATCCCACATCTGAATCTTAATTATGGGAATTAGCATCTAAAAACAACTATCTCCATGATTGCGTATAAAAGTTAACCGGCAGCAAGGTGGGAGTCAAGAAAATTATTTAAGGACAGGGAGGTGTCAGAGTAAAACCGATGGCCGGGCTTTTTCCTCCGCCATATCCTCATATAAACCGACACCCGCCTTGCGGCGGGTGTCCGGAGTATTCGTATTTCTATCAGAATCCGTTCTAATTGGCCTGTAATCCGAGACTTTCGATTATCTGGCTGATGTCAACACGCGGGTCGTTCATGTCGGCCATGGCTTCCAGCATGAGCACCAGGTCGTCCCAGAGCGGCGAATTGGGATCGCTGACGATACTCCAGCTCATGAAGCGGTCCAGGTCCTCGATTATATACTGCATGGAATACGGCGTGTTCATGGTATTCAGAAGGTAGTACACGAGGCTGTTGTGATCCCTCAATAAAATCCTGAGATTCTTCACCATCCGGCCGTACTTCTTCCCATTACCGCCGGACGATTTCATGACACCATGCACCTGCGGGAGGTAGGTCAGCAGGTCCAGCAACTGGTCATAGCTGTCAGTTTTAGCCGGACCATGGTCGTCGCCCTGATAGTGCCAGGCAGTATCATGCTTCGCAAATAGCTTCCCTGCCGTGTACAGGAGACCATGGACCTGGTCTTCGGTAAGGGACTGAGCCAGGATAGCGTTGACGATATTCACCAGGTTCGGGGTGATGTCGCGGGAACCGCCGACAAACTGCTTGAGTGTATTCATGGAATCTTCGAAATCAGTCCACTGGGCAGTCTGATCCGTTCTGAAAGGCCCTTCATACCCGAGGAAGTCCTCAAGGGAAATGTCCTCATTTCTCTGCGTGAATACCCACTGGTAATTGCTATAGTCCAGGGTCTTATGATAACCGGCATTTATGGCTTCGCTTTTATTGATCTTCATTGAGGTCATTACCTGCTCCAGGCCGAGGGCAATATCCTGGCGCTCGGCACTGTTGGCGTTTTCGCCCAGTTTCTGCAGCAATGCCATAAGCCGGGTCACCAGTTTCGTGTTGTCTGTGAGCATGGGCAGAAGCCCGTTTGTCTCGTTAGCCGCGTTGCCGGTCAGAACGCTGAGAACCGTCCTGAGGGGCGTTGTTCCATTCGAGGCAACCTCGCGCGGGAGGTACGGTCCCTGTTCTGCTACCGGATCCGCCTCATGGGTCGTGTTGGGGTTAAAATACTGGTAATCATATCCCGACTCGGTCTTCACCCGCGGCACCCACCGGTTATCGGCCGTGTAATAGCGCAACAACGGCTTCGAAAGCGGTATGAATATGCCTTCGAGAAGATCAGCGAGAGGATACTTGTGCTTTGTTGCCGGGTAATTGTAGTTATTGCCTGAACTTGCCGTTGTATAATCGGTGCCTTCCCACAGGGTACCGGTTATGGCCAGGAGAAGTGGGAAGAACTTGTTCCTGCTGTCCCAGAGGGTGGTGCCGTCAACTCCTATACTGGCATTGGCGGAGGCTATGTTCCCGCTCTCCTCCAGGAATCCCATCCTGGCGACCGGATCTATGTTTCTTCCTACCGCATCGGGAAGCACATAGCCATTGCCGAGAATGGTATTGAAAAGATAATCAGCGTTTATAGTCAGAACGATAGCGCTGGTTTTCCGGGTGAAGACGATAATCCGTCCATCGCCGGGAATCGAGGAGTCGCCGTAATCGGGGCTCAGGTTATAGTTCGGATTAACAGCATTACCGGGGAGACCCTCATCTCCCTTGAACACCCACTTGGCATTTGCGTTGGTCGATGCCTGTTTCCTGGCATTGGCAAGGCCTACCGCGCCATTTGCCTCAATGACTATGAAGGCGCCGCCCCTTTCCGCGATCGCATCAACCCACATCGGTATGGTAAAGACAAACTTCTTCTCCAGTAGGAACCACTGGAGATTCCTGAACATGGCCTCTTCCTGCGACTTGCATTCCCGGGAAGCGCTCTTCTCAGGTATCTTTTCGAAGAACTTGAAATATCCGGCCTGTTTGTTCTGGTCACTGGTCGAATTCAAGTGGTACTTATTGTCATCATCAACCCATTGATTGCCGTTCTCATACATGGGCGTCGAAAGAAAAAGCTCATCCTGAAACAAAGGAAATCCAGATGACGGTCTTCTCTGAATGACCCAGTAATCCGATTTTAGTACTTCCTGATACCGGTTTGCCCGCTGATAGCTCACATCTGATGTATTGAGCGGATTATCGGATACGTCATTGGCATTTTCCGTCGTGTGGCCCTTGTGCGGATACCAGAACTCCCAGGTCGAGGCGTTACCGGTATTGGGCTTGTACACGTATGCATATACCTCGCCGTTAGGCTTATAATAGCGGTATACGGTGCGGTTGCCCGCACCCGGCCAGCTGAAGGTTATCGTGTCTGAGCTTGTGCCGCCCTTCTCAGGGCTGTAATAGTACGGGCCGCCGCCATCCCAGCAGGCACGGGCCAGCCATCCCATGAGGAACTGAGCCGTATTCAGCACGCCCTTACCGTCGGACACCTTGGGGAAATATGTCCTGTAGTCATTGTTTGAACCTTCCGTGCCGGTTCCATCGCTGGGATTATTCACAGCAGTCTGGCCTCCGTTCGGTATACCCGCATCTCCTGCGCAGCCCGAGGGGAGCAATCCCAGAGTTGGATAATCGTACCCCATGTAAAACTTGTGGCTGGAGAACTGGCCGGTGGTGAAAGGAGAGGAACTGCGGCCTATCCTGTTCCCCTGGTCGTTGCGCGCTGAAAGCGCCAGGTCATAGGCTCCCATCAGCCCAATGTTGCAAATTTCAACTTTTGCCGACGTCATCGAATACATAGAGTCATTGATAGTGATAACACCTTTTGTCGCAGTGCCATGATTATACCCAAAGTTATCAACCGGCTCCTCGCCCTGGCCGCCGCTTGTCCTCGTGAGGAAACCGAAGTTATAGCTTCCGGCTATGGCAAACACAAGGTGATCCAGGTAGGAAAGACTTGACCAGCTGCTGTCGCTGGCGCGCAGACGTCCCCGGCCGTTATACAGGAGCATTCTCTTGATAGAAGGCTCGATGGATACAGTGTTATAATCTATTCCGGCGTCCTTCAGCTTGGCCAGGGAAACGGTGAGCTCCTCAACCGGCGAGCGACCGTTAATATTTTTGAACATCTTATAGGTATCATCCAGGGTTGAACTGTCATCGTCCCGTATGAAGAGCTTGGTAATATTGGGAACCATATCGCGGACGGTTTCCTTTAATGAAGCGTTCACATAGGGATTCGAGTTATGGTAGTCCGCAACCGTGTCGTAGGCATTGTCCCCAAACTCATGGGTACCGAAGTACTCGGACAGGTTGATGATGGTATTTTTCATTTTGGCAGTGCTGTCTGTGGCGTTCAGCAGGCCCGGCACGTCCTCAAGTATGATATCATCAATGATGTCCCTCGTCTGCGAGTCATCGGCCACGACGGCATTGAGGCCGTGGAGCAGCTTGATGAGACCCTTGACCGCGTCACCGAGATCTGTATTGATGGTATAGGCGCCGCTATTCGCATTAACCCGGTCCGCCGGCGGTACGTTGCTGCTGTTGACCCACATCGGGTAATCGCAGCTCATCGTCATTTTGCCCAGAAGTTTGGCCAGCTTGGAAATGTCATATTCAACCTTGATACGTGTCGCCCGGTCGTTCCAGTAGTTTGCTGTTGATCCTACCTGGTTATCGGTGAGACACCGGTCATCCGATGTCAATACGACAGAGTTGCTTGACGCATCATACAGGGTGACCTTCATGCCTATCGGTATTTTCAGTGATGAAATGTCGTTAGTTGCTATACCGGCATTCGGAAGGGCGTAGTCGCCCACCGGAAGGTCTATGGCATAACCGGAGGTATCATACATGCAGTGCTGGAATACCCGCACTTTCATCATGGTGCCCATGTCGGTTTCCATCTTGGTACTATTGGCATCAGAATCAAACTTCTTTTCAACAAGGTAATCTACTACCTTGGTTGCCATGACCAGGATATCACTGCTCAGCTCAGTATTGTCCACCACCTGGTCAAGGGCGCTGTAGAACTGCCCCAACCGGTCGATTGAATTATCGGTTTCATCATAGTAGCCTTTAGTCTTGATGGAATCCTTGTAATGGTAATCTGAAGCATCCAACATGATCCTGAGCAAGCCGTGAACCTCGTTGAGCATGGGGACCAAAAAGGGAGCCTGTACCAGACCAGAAGCATCACGCAGAAAATCAGGGGTCTCATAGCCGTTAAGGAGCATGTCCCCCAGGCTATTATTGAGACCCTGGCTATCCAGGGTGCTGACGGCGCTATCGAGGGCGGGGAATCCTCCAAAAAGATCGAGGAGATTATAAGCCGGCTCCTGGTCATTTTTTTGAAAGTCCGCCATTTGTTGTTGGGAGCAACCTGTATAAATCACTGCCACAAGCATTGAACTTATAAGAGTTGATAGGATTTTATTCATTCTTATATTCCCCCTCGATCTTTCATTTTCATCATTATTAAAAGCGAGCTTTTATTATCAATTTTTTATAAATACCGTCCAGCCGGTTTTTTTATAAATCTTTCTTTTAAAAATTAACATCTTAAAATTTTAACAATAGTAATATAATAAAAAAAATCCAACCGGGCTATAAAATTAATCAATATTGAGCCCATTTAGGCTTTTTTTATGATAAAAATAATAACACAGGTATCTTTGTGCTATTACTTTTTCAAAATATAATATACTAATTATTAAATATAAGTCTGGCCATTTTCAGATAAATCAAAAATTGGCGGGTTGTATAAGATGTTCAATGGTATTGTATGAATTGAGATATTTTCATTTCCAGTAAACAACGGGCAATATGCAGTGAAACAGGGTTTTTATTTTTACTTTCCTTCTCTTTTTTCAACCGATGCCCTTATAAAATCCCTGAAAAGTGGATGCGGTATGATCGGCTTTGATTTGAATTCCGGATGGAATTGAGTTGCGATAAACCAGGGATGGTCCGGCAGTTCTATGGTTTCAACGAGGTTGATGGGTACATGGATCCCGCCAAAGACCATGCCGCATTTCTCGTATGTTTCACGATAGCGGTTCGTGAACTCATACCGGTGCCGGTGCCGCTCCATGACTGATTCCTTGCCGTATATGTCCCTGACCCTGCTCCCATTTTGGAGAGAGCACTGGTACGCGCCGAGACGCATGGTGCCGCCCATGCCGAGAACGATCTCCTGGTCCTCAAGGAGGGATATGACCGGGTGCGGTGTTGAGGGATCGAATTCCTTGGAATTGGCCCCTGCAAGATTGCACACGTTGCGGCCGAATTCAATGACTGCGCACTGCAGGCCGAGGCAGATGCCGAAGAAGGGGATCCTGTTTTTCCGTGCGTGGCCAATGGCCATAACCTTCCCTTCGATGCCCCGGTCGCCGAAGCCTCCGGGCACCAAGATGCCATCAACGCCGCCGAGGAAATCATTGATACCTTCCGGTGCCTTTTCCAGGTCTTCCGAATCCACGCGGACGATGTCCAGGCGGGCCCTGCTGGCTACGGCGCCGTGGAGGATCGCCTCGTAGATTGATCGGTACGAGTCCTGAAGTGAAATGTACTTCCCCACCACGGCGATCCTGACGTCCTTTTCCGGGTTCTTCAGGGATTTTCGGAAATTGTCCCACGCGGGAATTTTCAGCGGCTTCACGTCCATCTTGAAATTTTCCAGCACGATGTTGTCGTATTCCTGCTCGTGGAACATGTACGGTATCTCGTAGATGGAGCCCGGGACGTCGACGGCCGATATGACGTTGCGCTCCGACACGTTGCAGAAAAGGGCTATCTTGCTTTTTAAGTCTGTTGTCAGGGGATTGCCCGAACGGCAGAGAAGTATATCGGGTATTATTCCAAGCTCCATCAGCTCCTTTACCGAATGCTGCGTCGGCTTTGTCTTCTGTTCCCCCGCTGCGGAAATGGTGGGCACCAGGGTCAGGTGCACGTTGAGGACACGGTTCGAGCCAAGCTCCTGCCTGATCTGGCGGATGGCCTCAAGAAACGGGATCGACTCGATGTCCCCCACGGTCCCGCCGATCTCGACCATTACGAAATCCAGGTCATAGCTTGCGGCGATATTATAGATGCGGCTCTTGATCTCATCGGTGATATGCGGAATCACCTGGACGGTGCGGCCCAGGTAATCCCCGCGGCGCTCACGCTGTATGACCGTGTTGTATATCTGTCCCGTTGAGACCGAGTTCTTCCGGCTATACTCGGCGCTGGTGAACCGTTCGTAATAGCCCAGGTCAAGGTCGGTCTCGGCGCCGTCTTCGGTGACGTACACCTCGCCGTGCTGGAAGGGACTCATGGTGCCGGGATCGATATTGATGTAAGGGTCCATCTTTATAATCGACACCTTGTATCCATGACCCTCGAGGAGCATGCCCAGCGAGGCTATGGAGATACCCTTGCCAAGAGAAGAGCAGACGCCCCCGGTTACGAAGATGAATTTAGTATTTATGTTCATACGCCACCAGCTTGTATATAATCAACATGTAAGCCCCTGCCATAGCCATTCGAATCAACCGCCAGTCAAGAACGTCTCAACTAAACGGCCATATTCTTCGCCAGGCATTATCAAGGTACAATCCAACTGGATAATATGACATAATGTAAGAGCTTTTGTAAACCTAAAAACAGGTCATTTTATTACATAAATGTTAATTTTTTCCGTCATCTTCCCCTCCCTTGATGAGAGTGGATAATTCATCCTGATTGGCCTTATCATGCCAATAATAAAGAGGTATCAGATCCAAATCATCAAGTTTTGGTATAAAATTTTAATATGTCAATCGGCAAAACATGGCTTGACATTATACTGATAATCAATTTTATTCAAAAGTGAAGCATCATACATGATCTCATGAGTAAAATGCGTCCGCCGGCCCATGGAGCCGGGGATAATGGGTATTGAGCACAATTCAAGCATTATTCAGAGGAGTAAAATGGTAGAAAAGCGAAGATTCCCCCGGTATCAATGCAAACTGAAATGCAAGTTTAATTATTATGAAGGAAATCCCGATGAAATTGATTATGAAATAACGGTACCCAGCAAGGCCAAGGGCGTCATCTGCGATATCAGCCAGGGGGGCGCCCTCCTGATAACCTCGGCCCGGGTCGCCCCGGGGGTCCCCGCCCTTGTTAATTTTAAGATAAAAAAACAGAAACTGGCGGTCCACGGACGAATCGTCAGGACCGGGCTTTTAAAGAACAATCCCACCGAAGTGGCGCAGAAGATGTCGAAATTCGACACCTACGGCGACGCCTATGTCGCGATAGAATTCAAGGAGCCGATCCAATTTAGCAGCGACGAACTGTAATCTGACATGAAAAACGTAATAATCCGGATCAACGATATATCCGATATTGACACCTCCAAAATATCGGTATACGACCTCAACAACCGATACGTGGATTCCCACGGCGTCATGTACGGCCTCAAATACAACAAGGGTGTCCATAAGATAGAGGTCATAAAAATCGTGAGGACCCACGAAAAGAACGCGGCAAGCTACCAGCAGAAAATCATTCAGAAAAAAAGAGGCGCCGGGGACATCGCGGCCAGCGGCGAGGACGCGCTGACCTCTCATTATGATGATGAGGAAGAAACCTCCGATGAATATTACAATCCCGAAGCCTTTATCGAAAAAACCATGGAACTCGCACGAACCCACAGGGAACGTCTCAAGGGCATCATGATGAACATCCGCAACTCCAACATAATCCCGAAAGAGAACAAGATGGACAACACCCAGCTGGAGGATATGTTCAGGAACATCGATATAGACTGCCTCCAGACCCTCGACAATCTTGCCAATTACCAGAAGGAGCTGATCAATTATCCCCGGTCGCTGACCTATTACCAGGCCAAGATGGACGACAAGGCGCGTGAAATAATAGAAACCCTCGCGAGCAGCAACCGCAAGGTGATGAGGTTCATATACCTGGCTGAAATGCTGGATAACTTCCGCGTCCTGTACAAGAACATTGACAAGATAATGAAGGGCCTCGAGGCATTCCTCGAGGAGAAAAACCCGGACGAAATCAAATGGGTCAATGCCCATGAAAAGCAGTCCTTCAAGGACGGGATGGTATCGATCAATACTACCATACGCGAAATCGAAGACCTTCTGGACAACCTCAAGAAACTCGAGGAGTATACCTATAACATGGATCACTATTCGTAATGCCGCAGCCGCGGCATTAATTTTATTATGCATCGTTGACCCGGTGCGGGTCTGACTTATTACGAGGGGAGAAGGGCTACGCGCTCTCCTCCCCTCGTGCTCCTCTCCTCCCCGGTCGCTCAATCGGCGCGACTGCCTCGAGGTTTACGCTTTAGTGCAATTCTTCAATGCTTCGTTTTGTTTATTTTGAAAACTCTTCTACGCTGTTTGGATCAAGCTATTTAAAGATCCTGCACAACTCTTCGTGGGTTCTGGCGCCATCCTGGGCGCATTTTTATCTGAAGCCGGGCATCCTGCCCGGCTTTGTTATAGATGGATATTGGGAAAAATATTCTTCAGACCCAGAAGCCATCAAAACGTCCGCCGATAAGCGGACAAACCTAATAAGGGTGGATGCCCGAGCCGATTTCGGCAAAGCCGAATCGGCGAGTTCACCCGAAGCCTCCGCCGGCGACTGAGGCGGCACGCGGGGGGTCGATAGGGGGGCCTTCGTGCAAAGGCCCCTTTATCCCATGCCGACCCGCCTCCGGGTCATCATAAAAAAATTCCTTGCATTATAACCAGTTTGGAAAAATTGTACCCGGGAGGTGCGGGGTTTAAACCCCGTGTTTGAAAAGACATGATCCTTAAACCCTTATGCGACATATTCAGGCAATCCGGCGAATTCGCCGAATTGCGCAATGCCCTCGAAGAGAGGGACCGCGGCGGAAGCGGCGACGGCCTCCAGGTGGAGGGAATATCCCCCGCTTCGTTCCCGCTGATAACGGCTTCGGTCTTTCATGAAACGCCGCGGCAGGTAATCGTGGTGGCGGAAAACTACCAGAAGATGCACGAGACGCACCTTGACCTGAGCGCGATGGTGGACGAGGGCCACCTCTTCCTCTTCCCGCCCTGGGAGACCCTTCCCTACGAATTCGTATCGCCGCCTGAAACAACCGAGCGGGAGCGGATCACCGCGCTGTACCGCCTCATCAGGGGCGAGCCGGCCCTGGTGGTGACCACGGTGGAGTCTCTCATAAGAAAAATCCCGACCCGGACGTTCTTCGAAACAAAGGGGGTCACCCTGGACGCGGGGGCCGATTATCCCTTCGACGACATCGTGGCAATGCTGGTCGTCTATGGTTACTCGCGGGAGAAGCGGGTCGAGTCCTTCGGCCATTTCGCCGTCAAGGGCGGCATCATCGACATTTTCCCGCCGTCCCATGAAACGCCCCTGCGCCTTGATTTTTTCGGCGACACCCTTGAATCGATCCGGGAGTTCGACCTGGCCAGCCAGATTTCGAGCATCGAGCACCAGTCAGTCACCATATACCCGCGGAAAGAACTGGTCCTCTTTGATAGCGAGCGCGAAAGCCTGTTCCGGGCCCTGATAAAGGCCCGCGACGACGGCCTTGACCTGCCGGAGCACATCCTCACACAGCTCAAGGAAGGCGTCCTGTCAGATACGGGCGGCATCGAGGACCTCTTCCCGCTCGCGCTGCCGGCGGACACTCTCCTTTCCTATCTGCGGGATGACGCCCTCATTATTTACCTCGAGCCGGCGGAGCTGACGGTCAAGAAGAACAATCTCGAAAAAACATTCAACGAACTGTACGCCAAAAAGCACACGGCCACCCTCTGCCTTCCGCCGGACATGCTCATCGACCCCGGCGCCCTGGACAAGGGGCGCACAAAGGCCCTCTCACTGCAGGCATTCACCGCGTCCCAGCATTCACTCAAATGGCAGCTCAGGAGCATCGCCAATTTCCACGGCAGGATGAAGCAGGTGCGCGAGGAGATCGGGACCAGGATCGAAGAGGGCTGGCGGGTGGTCGTCACGACCGGTTTCGAGGGCCAGGCACGACGGCTCTACGACCTCCTTGCCGAATTCAAGCCCGACAGCAGGTTCGAGGAATTCACTGACGCGGCACTGAACATTCTCATCTCGCCCCTCAAGGAAGGGGTCGAGATCGCGGCATGCAGGCTCCTGGTCATAACCGACCACGAGATATTCGGCAAGAGCTACCGGAAGAAACGCGAATTCAAGAAGAAGTCCTCGCGGCCCATCGATTCCTTCCTTGATCTCAAGCCCGGGGACTACGTCGTCCACATCAACCACGGCATCGGGATTTTCCAGAAGATCGAGCGCATGGCCGCCGGCGGCGTGGAGCGGGATTTTCTCCTCATCGAATACGCCGACGGCGACAAGCTCTACGTGTCCCTGGACCAGATCACCATGGTGCAGAAGTACATCGGCATCGAGGGGAGAAAGCCGCGGATCGACTGCCTGGGGAAAAAATCCGCATGGAACCGCATCAAGGAAAAGGTCCAGAAATCGGTCGAGGAAGTGGCGGCGGAGCTGATAAAGATATATTCGGCGCGCCGGGCCCTGAAGGGCTTCCAGTTCCCGCCGGACACCCTCTGGCAGGAGGAGTTCGAGTCCCAGTTCGATTACGAGGAGACGCCGGACCAGATCACGGCCATCGAGGACGTGAAGGACGACATGGAGAACCCGCGCCCCATGGACCGCCTCATCTGCGGCGACGTCGGCTTCGGCAAAACCGAGGTGGCCATCCGGGCCGCCTTCAAGGCGGTCATGGCCGGACGCCAGGTGGCGATCCTCGTACCCACCACGGTCCTGGCCATGCAGCACTTCACCACCTTCAAGAAACGCTTCACCGGCTACCCCATCGACATCGACATGATATCGCGCTTCCGCACGCCCGGGGAGATTGCAAGGATCAAGGCGCAGCTGAAGGAAGGAAAGATCGACATCGTCATCGGCACCCACGCCCTGCTGGCGAAGGACATGATCATCAAGAACCTGGGCCTCCTCGTCATCGACGAGGAACAGCGCTTCGGCGTGCAGCACAAGGAGCAGCTTAAGAAATTCCGGACCCTGGTGGACGTCATGACCCTCTCAGCCACGCCGATACCGCGCACCCTGCACATGGCCATGGCGGGCATTCGCGACCTCTCGATCATCCTCACGCCGCCGGAAAACCGCCAGTCCATCGAGACCTACGTCATGGAGGACAACCCCGACATCCTCCGCATGGCGATCATGAACGAGATCGAGCGCGGCGGCCAGGTCTTCTACGTCCACAACCGCGTGCAGACCATCGAGGCCCACGCGGTCATGCTGCGCGAGCTGGTGCCGGAGGCGACCTGCGGCGTCGCCCACGGCCAGATGCACGAGCACGAGCTCGAGGACGTCATGATCGATTTCCTGAACCGCAAGTACGATGTCCTGGTCAGCACGTCGATCATCGAGTCGGGCCTGGACATGCCCAACGTGAACACCATCATCATCAACCGCGCCGACACCTTCGGCCTGTCCCAGCTCTACCAGCTCAAGGGCCGCGTGGGCCGCTCCATGCGGAAGGCCTACGCCTATCTCTTTTACCCGAAGCACCGGCCCCTCACCGAGGAGGCACATGAAGCGCCTTCGGGTCATCTCCGAGTACTCGGAGCTGGGAAGCGGGTTCAAGATCGCGATGAAGGACCTGGAGATCCGGGGTGCCGGCAACATCCTGGGCCTGGAGCAGTCGGGGAACATCATCGAGGTGGGTTTCGAGCTGTATCTGCAGATGCTCGAGGACGCGGTCCAGCAGCTCAAGGGCGAGCCGGTCTCGTCGCAGTTCCGGACCCCGCTCTTCCTGAAAACCGATTTCTTCATTCCCGATGCATACATCGGCGACGAGAAGCAGAAGATTGAGTTCTACAAGCGCTTCGAGTCGTGCGACTCCGCGGATGAGGTCGAGCAGGTGGAGAGGGAGATGGTGGACCGCTTCGGCCCCTACCCGGAGGAGGTGAAAACGCTTATCGAGATAGAGCAGATCCGGGCGATGGCCTCGCTCCTGGCCATAGACGAGATCATGGAGGATTCCCGCTCCATCAGGATCAAGATCTCCGGCAGCGCCAGGGTCGACGTAAAGAGGGTCGTCAGCCTGATGGCCGCCGACCGGCGCCTTTCCATCGACCAGGCGGACCGGGAGACCCTTATCTTCGTGCCCGAATCAATGAAAGCCGAAAAAAAGGTTCCGGGGCTGAAAAAATTGTTGCAACAATTGATGTGAGGAGTAACTTCTGCAATCTGTAGAATGTCGTAACAATTATGGCTCCCGTGTTTCTCAATGAGCCTCAATCCCAATCTAATATCACGCAAAAGGAAACGATAATGAAAAAGTTTACATTGGCCTTAATGATCATGCTGTTTATCGCAGTCACGATGGTGTCCGGCTGCAAGAAAGAAGGCGACGCGGTAATGGTCATAATCGACGACGAGAAGATCACCCTCGACCAGTTCAACAATTATTACTACATGTTCGCAAAGATGATGCTGAACATGGACAAGAAGGAAGTGGATAAGATGTCAGCCAATCCCGATATCGAAAACCACCCCACCCTGAATCTCCTGAACAAGTCAAAATTCATGGACTTCCTGGTCAGCAGGAAGCTCCTCTACAACAAAGCCTTCAGCGACGACTCATCGAACAAGAAAGACCTTGAAATGATAAAAGAGCTTGCCAACCTGCAGTTCGTATCATCTTACTACCTGAGCCAGAAACTGAAGGATGACATCAAGGTGACCGAGGAAGAGAAGAACAACTTCTACAACAGGAACAAGGAGCGGCTCAAGGGTGTCGCGATGACCGAAGAGGTGGACAACTGGATCAAGCAGCAGGTGTTCATGGAAAAGCTTGAAATCAAGTCCAACCAGTTCATCCTCGAGCTCCTGGGCGAGGCCAAGGTGAACAAGGAAGGATTCAAGAAACACTTGAGCAAAATGCAGAAGGCCGATGTTAAAAAAGAAGAGCCTATAAAAGAAGAAAAGAAAGCCGTAAAGAAATAGACGGCCGGCAGTTTTAACCAGGCGCAGCTGCATATCCTCCATCGCCCCGCTCCACGCGGGGCGATGTCATTAATCTCTTCCGACAAAGCCCACTGGTCCGAAACTCCGGAACCGATTCAGAACCGGCACTATGGCCCAGGCCGGATAATCAAGAAAAAGCAAGGTGAACCCCTGAAGCAGAGTATTGATTGTTGACAAAATTTTCACTTTGTATTTATTTGACCTCATAAGTCATCCTGACATGATATTTCTTTTTGCGTACGTACACGGCAAAAAAATTGAAACAAAGGGCCGGCTTTGTTCCCTTATAACTTTGAACAACCAGGAACAACCATGAAACAGATACAGCGTGCGATTCTCTGCCTCATCACTGCAGCAACGGCACTGTCCATCGGCTGCACAGAAGAGAGCGAAAAGACATATATACCGGGATACTGGGTCCCCGCCAGTTTCGCAACACTGGGTATCGCGACAGAGAAGGCATATAACTTCTCCAATTTAGGCTCCGGCGTATTCAAGACATGCGCACCCTCTTCAGCATGCATGGCAATATACGCCATATGGCTGAACGGCACATCATACAGCACCAGCATCGCTGTTCCCGGTTTTGCCCTTGATGATTCCGATAAACTGAGCCCTTCACAGCCCGATCTGACGTTTCATTTAAAAATGATTAATACCCTCGGCACATGGAATATTTACATGGTTCTTAATGGAGTTTTATACACGGGAACCGCTATCGACGGCATAGATGTCACAGTGTCAGAACAAAACAGCGCGCAACAAGTGGACCCGGCTTGCACATCATCATGCGGGCTCCTCAAGCTGGTACGGATCGAATTTATAAAAACAACAGGAATCAATCTTAGCGCAACCACAACCACGGGGACTACCACCGTCACCATCCAGAACCATGACTACATTATCGCCCAGAAATACGGCCTGTAATCAAACTTACACCGGCATAGAATTCCTTCACACGGGAGATGCCCCTCTCCGCGTCAATCGTTGAATGTCTTGATGTAATCGATGATGCCCCTGACATTCCGTTCCATGAGGGTGGCGCCGAGCTTTTTCGCCTCGTTGGGCATGCCGTAGACCACGCATGACGCCTCGTCCTGGGATATCGTCATGGCACCAGCCTGCTTCATTTCCAGGAGGCCCGCAGCGCCGTCGCTGCCCATGCCGGTGCAGATGATCCCCAGGGATGACGCGCCGGCCGCGTGGCTCACCGAGCGGAAAAGAACGTCCACCGACGGCTTGTGCCTGTTCACCGGCGGGCCGTCATTGATCTCGATCCAGTAGCCGTTCGCGTCGGCGCGAAGAAGCATGTGCTTTCCGCCCGGGGCGATCAGCGCCATGCCCTTGTAGAGGCGGTCCCTGTCCTTCGCCTCCCGCACCATGATACCGCACTTGTCGTTCACCCTGTTGGCGAAGGCCTCGGTGAACTTCTCGGGCATGTGCTGGGTGATGACAATGCCCGGAAGGTAGTCGGGCAGGTTGACCAGGATTTCGTCTATCACTTCCGTCCCGCCGGTGGAGGCGCCGATGGCTATGACCTTTTCGCTCCGCGCCTTGATCTCCCGCGGGTCCTTTTTTGACAGGATTACGTCGGCGGTATATTTCTTATCTATGACGATCGGCTCGGGCCTGCTATCGGTCAGTATCCTTGAGGGAGCGCCCCTTTTGATTTTCGACTTGCTGGCTATGATGATTTTTTCAATCAGTGCTTCGGCAAACTCTTTCATGCCGGCGCTGTCCTGTATTGAAGGCTTCAGGATAAAATCCACAGCCCCGTTCTCCAGCGCCTGCAGCGTGACCCTTGCGCCGCCGTCGGTAAAGGAGCTGACCATGATGACCGGCATGGGCGACGCGATCATCAATTTTTTTAAAAACGTGAGGCCGTCCATACGCGGCATCTCTATATCCAGCGTCAGGACGTCGGGCCGCAGTTTGTTGATCTTGTCGGCGGCGATGTACGGGTCCAGGGCGGTGCCCACGACCTCTATCTGCGACGATTGCGACAGGGAGTCCGTGAGGAACTTCCGCATCACCGCCGAATCATCGACAATCATGACCCTGGTCTTATTCATTCCCGAAGCTCCTCCTGGCGTATTCCTGTTCCTGCCTTTCGATTTCTTCTTTGATGCTTTTCCGCGTCGATTTCTTCAGGTATACCTTTCCGGACTTGACATCGAGAAGGACTTTCCTGGTAAAATCGTTCCCGACGTCGCTTTCGACGATGGGTATGTCCTCCATTTCCATCATCAGCTTCGCCAGCCTGACGTTGTCGTCGGAGATTGATGAAGAACCGTGAATGCTTTCCAGCACGTGGCCGCCGCCGAATATCTTTGCGATGATATGCTCCTTCCTGCTGCCGTTTTCAACCATGACCGACAGCAACTTGTTTATGGCCGTGATGCCGTACTTTGCCTGAGTATCGGAAAAAATGTCGCGGGTGGTTATCCTTCCGGGAAGCATGAAATGGTTCATGCCGGCCATACCCTTCTCTGCATCGATAAGGCACACCGCGACGCAGGACCCCAGGAGGGTGCCGATAAGTTCATTTTCACCTGAAACGTAATACTCTCCCGGATGGATTATCTTGATGTCCTTGCCGAATTTCGTGTTATTCCTGATGTACATTACCTACAGCATCCCTGTCATATATAATCCTCGGACGCTCTTAAAACTGCATGATGGACTTCCGGTATATCGTATGGCCCAGCAGGGTGAACCTGGAGGATACGCTGGCCAGGTTTTCAGAATGCCCTATAAACAGGTACCCGTCATCGTCAAGATAGTGGCTGAACTTTTCAAAAAGGTCACTTCTGCGTCGGACGGTCAAAATATATTATTACATTTCTGCAGAAAATAATATCGAATTTCCCCTTCATCGGGTACGCGTCGTCCAGGAGATTAAGCCGCCTGAACAGTATCATGTCCCGTATTTCATCCTTCACCCTGAAAAAACCCTCATTATCTCCGGTGCCCCGCAGAAAGTATTTTTTCAGCACGGGGACATCGATGTCCTTGACCTGATCCAGGGTATACATGCCCGAGAAGGCCTTTTCGAGCACATTGGTGTCGATATCGGTGGCGAGTATTTTTATCTCCGGCGGTCTGCCGGCCGTGATGATATTCACGCATCGTGATGGCAATGGAATAGGGCTCCTCCCCAGTCGAGCACCCCGCGCTCCAGATCTTTATCGATTTTCTTGCCGCGGCTCTCGAATTCCGGCAGGCAGTAATCCCTCATGAACTCAAAATGCTTGTCCTTCCCTGAAAAACTCGGTCTTATTTGTGGTGATGGCGTTGATGAACTCAATCTTTTCATCATTGAAATTTTCTATCAGGTACTCGGTAATAATCACGGTATGACGGTATGCCGAGAAACCGCAGGCGCTTGGAGAGGCGCGCCTGGATGAGCGCCTTTTTTAGATCGGTGAGCTTTATCCCTGCTTCCTGGTAGATAAGCTCTTTAAATTTTACAAAAACTATCGTCATCAAATTCAATAAAGTTCATAACAGCCCGATTGGTATCATTCAAAAAGGATGACTCGCCCAGCCTGTTTTTGTTCCTGAATTCACTGTCAATATATTCCTTCTCCATTTTCATGAATTCCGAAGAGTCCTCGTTGTTTTTCAGGATCTGCCGATACACCGTTCCCTCGCGGGGCTCGAAATAAATTTTTCTCCTGAAATCCCCGCCGAGGTCGCTCCGCTCGACATGTATTTTCTCAAGGGTGAAATATTCATGGATAAAGCGTATATTGGAGTCGGCAATGGCGCCGCTGTTATTAATGCCGGTATTGGAATAGCCGGCCCCGAAAATTTTCGCCCGGATGTAATGCCGGTCTCCGCCCAGCTTGACGAGTTCCCCCATCAGGTATTCCATGCTCAGGACGCCCCGCCGCGCAATTTCATCGGTCACGATTCCTTCGGTTCCCATGGCCCCGGGGACCACGAAAAGCACCATGCCGCCTATCCTCCTCGGCGGATCGAAAATGCATACCGCGACGCAGGTCCCCACCACGGTGCCCATTATGCAGTCATCTTTTGTCGCGAAATAATCTCCCGGATAGAGGATATAAAGGTCTTTATTGAATTTATTGCTTTCACTTTTTATCATAGCAGATATGTATCATTGATCGGATCTAATCCTCTTCATGGTCCTCGTTTATTATTTCAAACTCAGCCGACGTCAATATCTTGTCAACGTCAAGAATGATAACCAGGGTGTCGTCCTTCTGCCCGATCCCCTGCATGTATTCGGTATTGATCTTGGCGCTGAAGGACGGGGTCTCCTGGATGCTCTTTACCGGGATGCTCAGCACGTCAGAGACTGAATCAACGATCATGCCCACCAGGCGGTCCTTGACCTCCACGATAATGATGACGGTAAAATTGTTATACTCCACGTGTTCCATTTCAAACTTGATGCGCAGGTCTATCACCGGTACAACGGCGCCACGCAGGTCAATAACGCCCTTCATGAAGGGCAGGGTGTTTGGCATGGCGGTGATTTTTGTCATGCCGATTATCTCCTGGACCTTCATAACAGGAACGCCGTAAATCTCGTTCTTTATGAAAAAAGTCACGTACTGTTCGTCTTCGCCGGCTTGGCCCAGATCTTTGGCTTCGACTGGTTCTGTTGTGTTCATGTCCGTCTCCTACCTGATAAATCGCTGAACGACACCCATCAGTTCAGCCGGCTGAAAAGGCTTCACTATCCATCCGGAAGCGCCGGCGTCTTTGCCTTCCTGGATTTTATTTTCCTCGGATTCCGTCGTAAGAACTATAAGAGGAGTGAACTTGTCTTCCTTTCGTGAAGTTTTTAATGAACGTTATTCCATCCATCTGGGGCATGTTGACATCAACAATCCCCATCGCTATGGTATCACCCTTATCGGTCATCAGCTTGATTTTCTTCAAGGCCTCAATCCCGTTTTCGGCCTGCTCCACGGGAAGACCGACCGCCTTCAACGCGAATTCAACGCTTACGCGTATTGTCGGTGAATCATCAACAACCAGGATATACTTGCCCATCGAATCCTCCAGTACTAGTAACTATATTTTGATCCCGCATATCTGCATCTGGTATTTTATAAAACGCGGAACGGATTTGAGCTTGACTGTCTTTCCCGTGGATTTAGCCGCCCGCCCGGAAGCCATGACAAGCTGGACGACCGAAAGGTCGACCCGTTCAACGTCCGTGAAATCAATCAGCACTTCATCGTTTTTTTCAAATTCATCCAGGATGGCGGCGTGCAATTCCTTTACTTTTTTTACACCGATGCCGGATTCAAGCTTAATCATATACCGCTCCTTACTTTTCTGAATTGATATCCTCTATGTCTTCAACAAGGCCGTGAATGTCTACGATCAGGGCCACCTTGCCGTCGCCAAGGATCGCGGCGCCCGATATGGACCGGCTCCGCGTGATGTAATTATCAAGGCTCTTGATCACTATCTGCTGCTGGCCCAGGAGGTCGTCCACCAGGAGACCGATGCGGGTGTTTCCGGATTCCACGACGATGACCAGGCCCTCCCACGGGTTTTTGTGGCGCCCCTCAATGCCGAACAGGTCATAGATACGCACCAGCGAGACAAATTCTCCGCGGAACGATATCATTTCACCCTTCCCCTCAACGGTCTTTATATCCTCCTTTTTCGGCTGCATGGATTCGACGATCGAGAGCAGCGGTATAATATATATGTTCTTCCCGATGCTCACCAGCATACCGTCTATGATGGCCAGGGTAAGCGGGAGCTTGATCCTGATAGTGGTTCCCTTGCCTTCATCCGACTTTAATTCAACGGTGCCGCGCAGCTCCTCGATATTGGTCTTGACAACGTCCATGCCGACGCCCCTTCCCGAGAGATCGTCAATCCTGTCGGCTGTGGAGAAGCCCGGCTGGAACAGAAAGGACAGGAGCTTATCCTTTGAGGCATCGTCATCCTCTTTTAATAATCCCTTTTCAATCGCCTTGCTCCGCACCCTGGCAAGGTTGATGCCCCTGCCGTCATCGACCACCTCGATATATACGTTCCCCTCCTGGTGAAACGCGCGCAGGGTAACCAGGCCGGCGGCCGACTTGCCGGCTGCCTCGCGATCCCCCGGCATTTCAATGCCATGGTCGACGGCATTGCGTATCATATGTTTAAGCGGATCGCTTATCTTTTCAATAACGGTCTTATCCAGTTCGGTATCACCGCCCTCGATGACCAGCTTGATATCCTTACCGCGCTCATGGGCGCTGTCGCGCACGAACCGCCGGAACTGTTCGAAGGAGGGGCCGATGGGGATCATGCGGATCGACATGATCTGTTCCTGGAACTCCCGGGTGATGCGGTCGAGACCATACAGCGCGTTCTTGAGCTGGAACCCCGTGTCCTTGTCATCATCCATCTCATCCGCGATCCGGGTCAGAGCGGACTGGCCTATGACGATCTCGCCCAGCAGGTTCAGGATGCTGTCGAGACGGTTCGTGTCGACTCTCACCGTGTTGAGCTCAATTTTTTTCTTCAGTTTTTCCTGTTCTTCAAGGGCGTCTTTGACGTCCTTTTCCGAGGCGAGGCCTTTTTTCACGATAACATCGCCCAGTTTCGTTTTGTGCGAGTCATGGTACCGCAGCACGGCGTCCAGTTCCGCCTCGTTGATGATGCCCTTCTCCAGCAGGATTTCACCGATGCGCTTCTCCTGGGGAAGCTCGCTTCCCCTTCCCGAAAAGCTGTTTGTAACGTCCTCGATGGTGATGCTATTGCGGTCCCGCACGAACATAAAAACATCATTGATTTTTTCAATCGGCTCAAGGGTTTTAATGATCAAGTCCCACGACAGGTAGCAGTGTTCAGGGTTCATTGTATCAAGACCGGGGAGCCGTTCCCGGTCCACATTCTTTGTAAGGAGCGTTCCCACGGTGAGCAGGTCCTCAATAATCATGAGCGGATCGATGCCGGTTTCAAACACATCTTCCCGGAACCGGGCGTTGACCCGGAAATAATTATATACGCCCGACTTTTTTTTCATCCCGGTGTATTCTTCTTCGGCTCCGGTCCCGGCGGCTTTATCCTCGCCGGTATACCCGGTAATGCGCTGCTGCAGCACGCCCATGCTTGATTTAGACTCCTCCGTCTCAGCTTTTTCTGTAAACAGTTCCTCCCGGATCCAATCAATGCTGTCGAGGATGAGGTCTATCAGCTTGTTATCGACGTCGATTTCGCCGGAACGGACCTTGTCGAGGAGGTTCTCAAGCTTGTGGGAAAAATTGTATATGGCGGTCATCCCCACAATACCCGAACTTCCCTTCAGGGTATGGAAGGACCGGAAAATCCTGTTTATTATTTCCTGATCGCCCTCATTTTCCTCAAGCTGGACAAGATCGGACTCAAGCTTTTCAATGATCTCCTTTGCCTCGCTGATGAACACTTCTTTTATTGCTGATTCAGTCATTATGGTGCTCCAGATGATATTTTAAGAGCTTATGCCGCTGCATCTATAATATAACGTATAAAATGTAACTGATCGGCCATTGATCGTCAATTGGTGATTAACCGAATATCCTGTAGGAAAAAATCCTATATTTTTGTAGGAATCATTGAAAAGTAATAATCTGCTGTTCCCGCCGACTTCGGCGGCGGGAACACTATAAATATTCTATTAGTGATGGACAAATGCGGCATGACCGAATATTCAGGTTTAATCTGGAGACACTGTAACTTATTATACCCGGAAGACACGTATCACACATCATGAACCCTTGGCATGGACTATACAGCCTTCTGATATTTTTCGTGATTCTGGCCCTGCCCGCCGGCGACGCCACTGCCAGGATTTACACGCGGGTCAACCCGGACGGGTCCATCGACTATTACAACAAAAACGAAAAGGCCGGGGGTGCGCCATACAGAATAAACCGCAACATCTCCAGCAAATTTGACGGACTCATAGAGACACTGTCTGAAAAGCACGGTGTGGACCCGCGCCTCATCAAGTGCATCATACGGGTCGAATCGGACTTCAATCCCGATGCCGTGTCATCGGCGGGCGCCATGGGCCTCATGCAGCTCATGCAGGAAACAGCTGATTATTACTATCTGAAAGATCCCTTCAATCCGGAAAAAAACGTGGACACCGGCATCAGGCACTTCAAGTCACTCCTGAACTATTTCAAGAATGACATCCCCCTGGCCCTGGGGGCCTACCACGCCGGCCTGGGAAGGGTGAAGAAAAGGATGGCTCTCCCGCCCATACAGGCCACTATCGATTATGTAAACGTCATCATGTCCTTATACACGGGGGAAAATAAAAACTACTCCGAGCAGGCTATAAGAAGGCTCTACAAGAGGATCGATAGCGACGGGACCATCGTCATTTACAGCAGGTAATAGTGCTTCCCGGGTGCGGATTAACATATGCACCTGTCTGAAAGCGCGGCTTTTGATCCGCGCTTTTTTATTTCACGAAGGTGCTGCCGCCCCTGAGATTGATAACGCCATTGTCATCCAGGGTCCTCATGACCGATTCTATTTTTTTTCTGCAGTCCTCCACCTCGGTAAGCCTCACGACGCCCATGATCTCCATGTCATTGAGGATATCGGTCGCCCGGTTCTGGCTCATGTTACGGAGAAACTTGAAGCGCACCTCATCGCCGGCGCCCTTGAGCGACCTGGCTATCAGTGCATCGTCGCCGATGGCGTCAACAAGGACCCGGATCTCCTGGTTGGTGAGGTTCAAGACGTTTTCAAAGGTGAATATCTTTTCAGTGATCTGGCTGGAGACGTTGGGCATCGCGATTTCAAGGTCTTCAATGATCATTCGTTCTTCATCCCCGGGCATGTGCTGGAGTATTTCGATGAGCGTATCCAGCCCGCCCGCGGTGAGTCCCTGGTTCTTCTTCTGATATTCCTGGTATTTCTTCTTGATGGTCTTCACGATCCCCGCCACCGCTTCCGGCATAACCTTGTCCATGCGGGCCATGCGCAGCGCGACTTCCTTTGCTTTGGGGCGTTCAAGGGCACCCATGATGGCGGCCGATTTTTCAGCCGCCAGGAACGACATTGCCACGGCAATCGTCTGGGGGTGCTCGTCTTTGAGAAACGAGATCAGCGCCTGGTCATCAATCTCGTTGAGGTTCGCGAACTCCTTGTCCACGTCGATGTTGGTGAACTTCGACAGGATCTGGTCCGCCTTGCCTTCACCGAAGGTCTTGGTGAGGATATCGCGCGCGGCGCCCTCCCCGCCCCGGAGACGGCGCTTCTCCTTCCGGAGGTCTATCAGGAACTCGCCGATCAGCTCTTCCCGTTCCTGGGGGCTGAGACGGTCTATCTTCGCTATCTCCGTGGTTATTTTTTCAATGCTGGCATCGTCGAGATGCTTCATGATCTCAGACGCCACCTTGGGGCCCATGGCCACCAGGAGCGCGGCCGCCCGTTCAACGCCGCTCATATCAAACACGTCTTTCATAGTGACGCCTCAACCTTTTGATTATCTTTCTTTTCGTTTTTCGCCGATGACTCGAGTCGTTTCTTCGACTTTTCCAGGGGATGTATGACCGGGACCGGGCAGACGTAGACGCAGCGGTAGCACTGTATACAGCGGTCATAATCGATGCGCGCCAGAAAGTTATCAACTTTTATGGCCAGCTCTATCGCCGCCGGGTCGACGCCAGGTTTTTTTTCGGCCAGCGCCTCGCGGCATGCCTTTTCGCACAATTTGCAGGCGATGCAGCCGACGCCGCAGCCCTGCTTCATGACCTGGGCCTTCTCCTCGTTCATGCACAGCATGTGGATGTCGTTCTCCTTCGGCGCCAGCGTGATGATGTGCCGGGGACAGGCCTTGACGCAGAGACCGCAGCCGGTGCACCGATCGAACCGGACCACGGGAAGGCCGTTGTCGTCCATGTACATGGCGTCGAAGGGGCAGACACGAACGCAGTCGCCGAAACCCAGGCACCCGTACCGGCATACCTTGATATCCGTTCATGACGCTGTCGGCGGCGGCACAGTTTTTCGGCCCGCCGTACTCAAACCGCACGGATGTTTCCGCCCTGCCGCCGTGGCAGCGGACCCGCGCCGTGACCGCCTTCAGACGTGCGGCATAGTCAATGCCCATGATCGCCGCGATCTTCCCCGCCGATTCAGCCCCGCCGACCGGGCAGAGATCGATGGCGTATTTCTCCTCCACGATGCGGGTGGCATAGGCGGAGCATCCCGGCATACCGCAGGCGGCGCAGTTCGCCCCCGGCAGGGCTTCCGTGACTTTTTCTATATTCGGGTTCTTCGTGACCCTGAGCTTCATCATGGCAATGGACAGGAAGAGTCCGAATACGGCCGCAAGGACCGCCAGGATGGCGATGGAGGAAAAGGAGGGGATAATAGTATCAATCATAATTTTTCACGTGAAAGTGGCCCCACTGTCAGGATAAGAGTAATTTATGCTTGAAAAAAATCAATTATTTATTTTCTGATGAACAGGAGGCAGCAGCGGAAAGATGCCGGATTTTCATTAATCCATCAAGATTGCGGCGATCTTCTCCGATTGTTAGAAGTGTAGCCTATGCTGGACGGAGTCCCGGGAAAATGCTGAGAAAAAACATCGACACAACATACCAGACCGAGATTATCACGGCCCTCAAGAACCGGAGCGACCTGGTGTTCCTATCCTATTCCGGGCTCGAGGACACGGAGGAAAAGATTAAATTCGCCCTGGCCAAGATCCTCGAACGCTTCCGGAAGGAAGAGCTTTTCACCCCTATCATATCGTGCCTCAAGGAGCTGATAGCAAACGCCACCAAGGCCAATGCGAAGACAATCCTCATCAACGAAGGAAAGATCAAGCAGGACGATGACCCGGCCAACGTGGTCAAGCAGATACGGAGAATACTCAATGACGAGGCCCTGCTTGAGTACGGGCTCAAGGCAAAAAAATACCAGCTTTCGACGCGCACCTACCTGAAGGTCCACGGCAACAACCTGATCGTGGAAGTGATCAACAACGTGCCCCTGACCGAAAAGGAACAGAAAAAGATCAGCGAGAGGATTGAAGTATCATCCAAATATGATAATATAGCGGAGTTCTACATGGAAAACCCGGACCCTGAAGCGGAGGGAATGGGCCTCGGACTCTCGATGGTCGTTATTTTATTGAAAAACATCAACATATCCCACAAGAACTTTATCGTCACCACCGACGGCACCAACAAAACATACGCGACGATCCTCATACCCCTGGCCTAAACGATCCGGTAGAACTCGCCGCGCTCGAGAATATCGACGGTTATCATCTCCCTGTCAATCATCGCCCCCAGGACCTTCCGGAGCACCTCGCGGTCCGAGCCGAGGGCCAGCATAAGATCGTCCAGCGTGGATGGTCTTCTCCTTAATAGTGAAATTATCTCTTTCATCATGTCGGACACGTGCCGTTCCTGGTATACACGTTCCGCCGGCCGGCCGATTATCTCCACCTTCAATGGCGCGAAAAATTCCTCCATTGATGCCAGTTCCTCCCGCGCTGCCGGCTCCACCCATGCTTCCGCCCCGGGGCGGTCCAGGCTGTTGATCTGGACCGCGTCGGGCCGTATCTTCAACGCGGCTTCCCTGAGCTTCGCAAGCTCCTCAGTTGTGTCATTGATTCCCGGGACGATGAAGATCTCCAGGAAAAGAAGCCCCCCGAATTCCTTCCTGAAATCAACAAGCCCCCCGATGACTTTGTCCGGCGTGATACCGCCGGCAGGTCTCACGATTTTTTCAAAGGCCTCCGGGCTCACGGCGTCCAGCGAGGGAACCACGATGTCCGCGCTCACAAGGGCCCTCCGCACGGCCGGGTCCCAGAGCAGGGTCCCGTTGGTGAGAACGGCGATTTTGTATTGAGGATAACACTCCTTGAGGTGGCTGATAATCCTGCCGATGCCGGAATGAAGCGTGGGCTCGCCGGATCCCGAGAAGGTGACGACGTCAAGACGGGGAGACCCGGCAAGATATCCGTCAAGCTCGGCAATAACGTCTTCTGTAGGAACGTATTCAGCCTGCTCCGAGGTGACCTTAGTGGTCCCTCCGCACTCGCAGTAGACGCAATTGAGGGAGCAGGTCTTGTAAGGCATCAGGTCGACGCCCAGAGATACCCCGAGGCGTCGTGAATTGACCGGGCCAAAGAGATACTTCATGCATCTGCCCCGGCGTCACTGGCGCTTCATCAGCTTGACCTTAATGTCAAGGGAAACGAAACTGTCGACCTTCTCGCCGATGACGTAAAGGTCAGTCATCTTATCGATAACACCGCTGATTTCCTTCGCCTGGTACGCAAAGAGCATGAGCAGCGTTCCGAAATAGCTTTCTTTTTTAATATGGGTAAGAAAAAAAACATTCCCGCCGAGTCTGCTCGTGATATCTTCCTTCGCGCCCTTCTCCCCGATTTCCTTGCTTGCAAGGGCGGCGCCCATCAGTTCCTGGTCATTGCCCATGTACAGGCCCCGCCTGTCGCAGACAATGTAAATCCTGCTGTTCTTCGAATCAATGTACCAGAAGGATTTCTCGCCGCCGATCTTCGTCGTCCCGTACCGCTCGGTGCCCTTGAACTTCTCGGCAAGATATGCCGATGATTTCTCCCATGCCTTTTTCCCCAGTGCGGGATCGTTGATGGGAAAATAAAGCAGGTACCCCCCTCCGGCTCCTTTCGGCTGCCCGGCGACCACATTCAAAACACCACTGTAGGAGGGAACAATATCCTTATCGAAATCAATGCCGATTTCCTCGCGCACCTGTTCCTTGATGCGGTTATAATAGGAGCATCCGGCCATGGAGTTTCTGCACAGCTCTTCGATTTTATTGAAATCCAGGGACACAAAGGCATAGGTCGCGGCATTTTTCACGTACAGCGCCTTTCCCGTTGCGCCGGTCTTTATCACTTCAAGAAAGGTATTCACGGTGCCGCTCGTGTTATTGAAGCGCGCGGCAATATCAATATCAATTTCATCCGGCTTAACCGATCCTCCCAGGAATGCGTAATCAACAGAATTGAAGGGCGAAGGCCCCGTGGAAAGTTTGTCCAGCTCGGAACGGACCGACGGACGGTCACCGGCCGCCTTGATCACGTACTGCACGTTCATCAGCGCCGCATCATTAAAAGCCCTATCACCGGAATCCTTTTTTTCCTTCCCCGGCCCGGTATCCTTCTTCGCATCCTTCTTCATGATGTCTTTCAGGAAGTCCCTGGTTGCGAAGGCGCGCAGGTCATAATTCTTTTTCGTTTTTGACAGGTAATCATTATACAACGGATCAAGGGCCAGGAAGCCGGAATTGTTCATCTTCACGTCGATAACACTCCGGAGAAGCTCACCGGTTGATCCCACGATGAAAACGCCGTCAAAAGCGGTCGCAAAGACATCCCGGCCTATCTGGTACAGGGAACGTCCGTTATAGTCGGTGATGGCCGGATACAGATCGGCCTTGTCATTTCCGGCCATCCTCTTTAAGATCTCTACGAACTTGAGGGGAAACGTTTTATCATCAAGGACCGGTATAAAGAGGAGAACCCGCTCCTCATCGCGCCTTCCTTTCGCGTAAATTGCCATGGAGGCGGAGCGGCTGACATCAATACCCGCGTTTTTCAACGACTCGATATCCATCGGGTCAATGCCGATTTTATTCTTGATTTCATTTTTCATGCGATTGAATTTCTCCGCATGTTCCCTGGAGAGGAGATTGTCCACAACATATTTCAGGGAAACCATCGCGTTTTTGATCCGGGATGTTTTTATGAAGAGCATGACCCCGGAGGGCGTTATCGATTCAACGGCATCAACGCGCTCCTGGGGATACAGGTCTGATATAAGGGCAAGGAAAAGTATTAGAATAATGGGCACTGTTTTTTTCATGGCAAACTCCAATGAACTATGGCTCTAAAAGGACGCGTACGGCTCCTGTGGGGAAGTCACCCGCCTGTCACTATATAACGGATGGCAGGGCTGGTGGCAAGTAAAAAAGAATTGTTTGCGAGGAGAAGGCCGCCGCTACTTCGGCATCCTGCCGGCGGCGGCAGGCAAACATCCTGTTTGCTCAGTGCGGCTTCCCTCTCCTCCTCGTTCTCCTCCTCACCCAGCTCCTGCGGCGGGCCGAGCTTAACTTGAGAAAAACATTTTGATTGTTCTGAGTTCGTATGCATCCTCCTGCAGACGAACGCCGCCCCCGGCCTCCTTGCCGCGGGTATTACCGATTTTGACCGATAGTTATCGGTAGATGAACCGATAACTATCGGTAAAAGCCAATTAGCTGCCAGTTACTCTGGCCCTACCCTTATCATAAAAAAACAGTTGAATAAATACTCCCGGGTATATATGTAGCCAGTGAGACAATCTTATTCTGGAGCGCATCATGAGCGGCGTTGAAATTAAAAAAAGCTATGAAGAAATAAACAGGAAAATCAAGGACGGCAAGGCCGTTGTCGTTACCGCCGAGGAGATGCCGGCAATAGTTGCGCGTGAAGGCGTAGATGGTGCCTTCAAGAAAGTCGACGTGGTCACTACCGGGACTTTCGGCGCCATGTGCTCTTCCGGCGCGTTCATTAACTTCGGGCATACCAAGCCGCGCATGAAAGCTTCCAAGGTATGGCTCAACAACGTGGAGGCCTACGGCGGGGTTGCCGCCGTTGACTGCTACATAGGCGCCACACAGGTGCAGGATAACGATCCGCTCAACATGGTCCATCCCGGCAATTTCAAGTATGGCGGCGGGCATGTCATCGAGGACCTAATCGCCCGGAAACAGATCAAGCTCAAGGCCGCCGGGTATGGCACCGACTGTTACCCCCTTAAAGAATACGAGGCGAAGATAACCATCGACGACCTCAGGAACGCCATCATGTTCAACCCCAGAAATGCATATCAGAACTACAACTGCGCCGTGAACCTGTCGCAGAAGACCATCTACACCTACATGGGGATCCTGAAGCCGGACATGGCCAACGCAACCTATTCCAGCGCGGGACAGCTTTCCCCGCTTTTGAACGATCCCTATTACTGGACCATCGGCACCGGTACCAGGATTTTCCTCTGCGGCGCAGCGGGATCCGTGGTATGGCACGGCACCCAGCACGCCCCGGACTGCAAACGGGGCTCTAACGGCATCCCCTGCGAAGGGAGCGGTACCCTGGCGGTCATGGGCGACATGAAGGAAATGGACCCGCGCTTCGTCCGCGGGGCCTCTTTCACAGGCTACGGCTGCTCCATCATGATCGGTATCGGCATCCCCATACCCATCATCAATAAAGACATGGCCTACTTTACCGGCCAGTCAGACAAGGATCTCCGCTGCCAGGTGGTTGACTACGGCAACGACTACTCCTCCGGCATCGGCAGGTCCCTGGGCGAGGTGACCTATGCCGATCTGAAAACCGGCAGGATTGAATTTATGGGCAAGACCATCGACACCGCGCCCCTGTCGAGCTATCCCATGGCAAGGAAAATCGCCACGGAGCTTAAGGAATGGATCATGAAGGGATTCACCATCGGCGTGCCCCAGACGCCCCTTCCCTCGGTGCCGTACAAGAAGGAAAAGGAAGATGAAGCGCGCTGAACGGTTGTACCGCGATTTCGCCGAAACGGCGAGATGGAAAAGCTTCCGCGTGAAAGTGGAAACATCGGACCTTTATATACGGGCAGATAAAGACCTGTCGGCCAGGGCAGATGATGTCCTTCGCCGGGTCAGGAAAGAGATAGAGTGCCACATCGACCTGCAGAACGAGTTCCTTACATCCTACACGCCGGTTGAGCGAATGAGCGGCTGTCCGGAAATCACCACCATGATGTACGACGCCTCCGAGCGTGCCGGCGTCGGCCCCATGGCGGCGGTCGCCGGGGCCGTTGCGGAAGTCGTCGGTCGCGAGCTCATGGATTTTACAGAAGAGATAATCATTGAAAACGGGGGCGATATCTGGATGAGGACAACGCAGCCCGCGTCGGTGAGCATATATCCCGGAGGTCACTACTTTGATGCCGTGTCACTGAAGATATATCCGGACCGGACACCCTGCGGAATTTGCACCTCCTCGGCACGGATAGGCCTTTCTTTCAGTTTCGGCAAGGCTGACGCGGCCACGGTCATCGCCCCCGACGCAGCCCTGGCGGACGCCATTGCCACGGAAGTATGCAACAGGGTGCAGAGCGAGGAAACCATGGAAGATGCTGCTGATTACGGCATGCGGTGCGGGGCAACAGGCATAGTCATAATCTACCGCGACCGCCTCATTGCACGGGGCGACATTGAGCTGACTGATCCAAAGGGAGTATAACCATGAATTCAAAAAATGTGCTGCTCATATTCGACAAAAAAATAATGTACAAACCACTGATTTACCGGCTTGCAAGGGATTTTGACGTGATATTCAACGTCCTGGAAGCGAAAATCCTTCCGAAGCTTGAGGGAAGGCTCATACTGGAGCTCCGCGGTACCGATGAATCGATCAGCGCCAGCATTGATTATCTCGTCAAGGAAGGCGTTGCAGTCGAAACCCTGGTTAACAGGATTATCAGGGACGATGACCGATGCATCAACTGCGGCGCCTGCACCTCCGTATGTCGTGTTGATGCACTCTGCATTGACCGGGCCTCCATGGAAGTGACCTTCGACCATGAAAAATGTGTTGCCTGCGGCCTGTGCAAGATAGCCTGTCCCGTCGGGGCCATGTCCGGCGCAAGTATCGATCTCGATTAATCAACCGATAACTCAAATTCAAATGCCCTGAACCAGGGCTTGGATTCGACCGGGATCCGGTCGGGGTTTTCGCGAGAGGAAAAGGGTGGCCTCCCTTTTCCTCTCGCGCTCTCCATATCCCCGCGCCTGCGGCGGGCTGGTCTTAATCAATGAAGACAATTTAACTGACGGCGCTCGTATGCAGCCTCCGGCAGACTCGCGCCGCCTGCGGCATCCATGCCGCAGGTATTAAAGTTAACATATACTTATGCCAAGCAGGCCCTCAAAACGTCCGCCCAAAGGGCGGACACTGATAGGCGCTTGTTGTCTGAGGCCTCACCGAACGGAGCAAAGCGGAGTGAATGAGGCCGAGTTAAGCGCCAAGGCCGTCGCGCCGTTTGAGCGACCGGGATGGGAGTGCGCGAGAGGGAAGGACGGAGTGTCCTTCCCTCTCGCATTTATTATATCTTCTTACTATAAAACCGGTAGGTCTTGTATATCTTCGCGCCCATGTGGTCAAGGGCATTGCGCATGCTGTGGTTGTTCTCGACGATGAGGGACATATCAGTCATAACGTAGCCCATCTTTTTTGCCCGTTCGAAGGTCTCAACATAAAAATACGCGTCAAGCCCTCTCATCCGGTACTTGTGCATAACGCCCATCCCCATCGTTTTCAAACGGTTTATCTTTCTCATGCCGAGGAGTATTTTCATAAGTCCGAAGGGAAACAGCCTCCCATTTGCCTTTTGAAGCGCCGCATTGGCATCCGGGAAGGAAATTATGAAACCCGCTATATCACCATTATACTCGGCCATGAGGACGAGTTCGGTCTTGATGATCATCTTGAGTTCCATGGCATACTTGTCCCACTGCTTTTCCGTTAGCGGGTAATGACCCCAGTTGTCGCTCCAGGCCTCGTTGAACACGGTGAGGATTTTCTTCTTCTCCTCGTCAAAATTCTTAATATTCGCATCCCTGAGGACGAGTCCGTTTTTACCATCAGCGGCGTCTTTCTTCACTTTCTCCCACATCTTGTAAAACAGTTTCGGGAACTGCTGGTCAATGGTCAGCTTGTATGCATACCAGTCAATTTTCTTCTCGAATCCGTAATCGAGGTACAGGTCGGGATAATAGGGGGGGTTATAATTGAGCTCAACCGCGGGGAGATTGTCATAGTCATCCATCAGGACACCGGGGGCGTCATAAAGGGTGAAATTATAGGGGCCCTGTATCTCCGTCATCCCCTTCTCCTTCAGCCACTTTTCAGCCGCGCCGAATAGCGCGCGCGAAACGACCGTGTCGTTGATCGATTCAAAGAACCCGACACATCCGCGCTTTTCCTTGAAATATTCGTTATGCCGGTGGTCAACGTGCGCGATGATCCGGCCGACGATCTCGTCGCCGCGATATGCCAGGAAGGGCTGGATTACACCGACCTCATGGTAGGGCCCCCCATGTATGAATTTCGCCTGGTCCCCGATAAGGGGTGGCACCCAGCAGGGATTATTCCGATAGAAATTCCATGAGCAGGTCACGAACTTCTTTATGTCGGACTTACTATTTTCGAGAGGGATGATTTTGATATTGCTCATGTTTATATAATTCCAAGCTTTTTCCCGACCTTTTTAAATACTTCAAAACTCCGGTCAAGATCCTCCTTTGTATGAGTCGCCATGACGCCGAGGCGTATGCGTGATTCCGCCGGGGGAACCGCCGGGTGTACGATCGGAGAAGCGTACACGCCTTCATCGAAGATCATCTTGTTAAAGGTCATTGTTTTTTCCACGTCACGGATGAGGAGCGGCACCACGGCCGTCCGCGAAGGTCCGGTATCAAAGCCGAGATCTTTCAGGCCCTTGAGGAAATAGGAAATATTATCCCAGAGCCGTTCGCGCCACTGGGGCTCTTCGTCAAGGAGCTCGAAGGAACGGTAGACTCCCGCCGCTGTCATGGGGGGCAGCGACGCTGAGAATATGTAGGCCGAGGCGTTATGCCTCAGGTGATCGATGAAGTCAGCGGGCCCTACAACGAAACCGCCCACCGCGCCGGCAAATTTTGAGAAAGTGCCAGCGATAACGTCCGGCGCCTGGGGCATCTCGAAATGGTCCGGAAGGCCGTACCCGCGCTTGCCCAGGACACCAAGGCTGTGGGCCTCGTCGATGAGGAGGAGCGCCCCGTGTTCTTCTTTCAGGCGATACAGCTCTTTCAGGTCGGCCCAGTCCCCGTCCATGCTGTAGACCGAGTCAACGATAATGAGCATCCGCTGGTACTTGGACTTGACCCGTTCCAGCAGCGAGGCCAGGTCCTCCGTGTCATTGTGGAGCCACATGCGTTTGTCGCTTCCGGACAGTGTCACGCCGTCAACAATACTCCGGTGCACGAGACTGTCCAGGAGTGCCACGTCGCCCTTGCCGATGGCGGCCTGGATGGATCCGAGAAGCGCCTGGTAACCGCTGGGAAGAAGCACACATGCCTCCCGCTCGTACAGGCGGGCGATTTTTTCCTGCAGCCGGTAATGGATGTCCGTGGTGCCGCATGCAAGAGGTGAGCCCCCGATGCCCAGGCCGTACTTGTCCAGCGCTGCCCTGACCGCTTTAAGCACTTCGGGATGCGTTGAAAAGCCAAGGTAATTGTTGGAAATAAAATTGATCCGCTCCTTGCCGCTAACCACAATGCGGTTAGCGCAGGCGGAAGTCACCTCCAGGCTGTAGGTGTATATGTTCTCCTTGCGCAGCATCGACAGAAGCGCCGCCTGCTGCTTCATGGCATCACTGACTAACTTGCTCATGAATAATCCTCACTCCGTGTAATTTGTGCGCGCCAGGCCTCGCGGGTGCCGGTCACGCCTTTATGAGCTTTTTCTCAAGATACTTGATAACTTCAATGATTGTCTGGAGATCCATCACCTCGTCCAGATCAGGGTCAAAATCATACATTTCCGTGATCCGTGATATTGCCTCCATGCTCTTCAGGCTGTCGAATCCCAGGTCTTCCCTGAACCGGTCTCCATCCTTAAGCTGCTCGGGCTTCTTTCCCGAAAGTTTGGCGATTATGGCGAGAAAATCCTTCCGAATTTGATCCGCTGTAACAGTTCCCATTATATACTCCTTATGAGGAAAATACGCGCCCAAACCGGGCGCAGTACTATCTGGACAGCACATTGTGATATGCGCCGTTATATTTTCAATGAATATTTTCCGCTGTCAGGCAAATGCCCTATTGTTTGAGGCGCCTTCTGAAAAGATGGAAATGGCTCATTATGAACGTCCGTATAAGGACCAGCAGGTTTTTGCTTTTTCTCGGTATCAGATCGCCTTCCAGGTAGATCTTCTTGCACAGGATTCGCTGGGTCTTGCCGCTGGTGGTCTTCGGGATCGTCTCCCGGGGCACCAGTCTGATATCGTCCGGCGCGATACCAAGCTTGGCAAGGATTTCGTTGTGGATTTCCTTTTTCAGGCGTTCCAGGTGATTCTTGTCCTTCACCGTCGTTTCACATACCAGCACCAGGTCTTCAGTGCCCTGCTCCTCGTTGTGCACGTCAAAGGCAGCGCAGCAGCCGAGGCGCACGCCCTTGCACGTCGATGCGATCCTTTCGACATCATACGGATAAATGTTCTTGCCCCGCTTGATGATCATTTCCTTTTTCCGGCCTGATATGAAAAGCATGCCATCGAGGATAAAGCCCATGTCGCCGGAATGCAACCATCCGTCCCTGACGGCCTCTTTCGTGGCCTTCTGGTTCTTGTAATAGCCGCTCGTAAGGCTGGGGCTCTTCACGCAGATCTCTCCCACCTCGCGCTCATTGAGGGTTTTACCTTTCTCGTCGACGATCCGTATTTCCTGTCCCACCAGGGGATATCCGACCGACACCAGGTCAATGTATTCCTTTGAGTGTTTGCTGTCAGAATCAACAACGAGATCCTGCTCCTCAAGCATGCTGCGATTGAAGCGGCGCACCACGGTTGTTCTATCCATCGCCGGGAACGTGGCCGCGAGGCTGTCTTCCGCCATTCCGTACACCGGGAGAAAAATATCATCCCGAAGGCGGCAGGGCCCGAATTTTTCCAGAAACTTGCTCAGGGTGATACGGTCCACCGGCTCTGCGCCGTTAAGGGCCAGCCGCCATGAGCTGAGGTCCAGCTTATGCAGGTCCCCGTCGTCGATCCTGGTTACGCAGTAATGGTACCCGAAATTCGGCGCGACCCCCATGGTGACGCGGTACTTTGAAATATTCTCAAGCCACCAGATGGGCCTGAAGATAAAGGCCTCCGGCGCCATCAGCACCAGTGATATGTTCCAGTACATGGTCGAGAGGAAACCGCCGATGAGACCCATATCATGATACATGGGGAGCCAGCTTATGCCCACATCATTATCGGTCATGGCGCTGGCCACACCGATGCCATGTATATTATGGAGCAGATTACGGTGGGAGAGCATCACCCCTTTGGGCTTGCCCGTTGTCCCGGAAGTATACTGGATGAGGGCCAGGTCGTCCGGTTTTACAACAGGAAATTTTTTATATTGATCCGCCGGAACCGGGTTCGCGAATATCTCATCATCAAAAAGAAAACCGCTTACCAGGTTAGAAATATTCATGAGACTTCCCGCGATCAGCTTTATCTTGTCATAGGTTATGAAATACCTGGCTTCACAATCGTGGATTATGTGAGTAAGGTTATCAAGATACTTTGCAAGATTACTGGTGCCTGCAGGCTGGCTGACCGGCACCGGCACGCCGCCGGCGATGATAATTCCAAAATAAACATACGCAAAATTCTCTCCCGTGGGGAGCATGATGACAACTTTATCGTTCTGCTTAAGCCCCCTGGCCATGAGGTATTGTGCCACCGCGCGCGCTTTTTCCAGAACCTGAGACGCTGAAACCCTCGTTTCCTTGTTCTTTAAATCCATGAATATGAGAAATTCCGGTTTCAAGCCTGCCCTTTTCTCAAGAGATTCAACAAGCGTATGAGCTTTAAGTTCATACCGGGAATTGTTTTTCAGGTGCGCCAATTTTTTTGTTGCTGATCCTGCATTCATGTACATATCCTTAAAATATTTTTTATTGCATACGGCAGTGGCCACCTTTATCATGAAGGCCATCTGACATCTCTGACATGAGAAATTATTTATACGTGACGCTGCCATTATATGCGGCGTAGAAACGATGTAAAATAATTCTGCGCAACTACTGCATTACTGATGAGATCTACTTATAGTATTGTTTAGTAATACTCTTGTTATTTTAAAAATCAAAATATTTATTTTTATATTGCGTTTACGTCAAGAAAGAAAATAATTTCCTGGCACATTATTAAATGCATATTTGTAAAAAATAAGCATTGATATAATATTAAGCAAGTTCCATGCCAAATTATTTTTTTATTTCCCTCATTTTTACACTATATTCGATCAATTTACACTCAATAAATCTATTTTAACAGTATCCATATATACCATCAACAAAAATTACTACACACCCGTATCATATATGCAACTAAATCTTCCGTTCGGGCTTTTAATGCCGATTACATCAAAACATAAAGTCTACTCAAAATAAATGAATATTCATTGACATATAATTCAAATTTATACCTTTTCTTTTTTCATCAATCTTTGAAGGGGATCCTACATATGTCCAATGCTAAAAGATTTTTTTCAGGCAAAACAGCGATCATTTCCGGAGGATCAAAGGGAATCGGCAAGGCTGTGGCGGTTGAATTCATAAAAAACGGTGGCAGTGTGTGCATTATTGCCCGCAATAAAAAAGATTTGCAGATCGCCGCTGCTGAAATCAATCAGGCGCGGGTTGACAACACTCAGTCGGTAACAGCAATTTCCTGCGACACAACTGACATGAAAAAGCTGAAGCCCCTTCTTGAGGGCTACATAAAAAAAAGGGGGGTTCCTGATTATCTCATGAATTTCGTGGGATATGCAAAGCCTGGCTATGTCCAGGACTATACGCTTGATGACTTCAAGAGAAACATGGAAACTAATTACTACGGGCAGCTCGTCCCGATCCTTATCATCCTTCCCCATTTCATGAGAATTAAATCCGGGCATATCGTCACCTGTTCATCCGTTCTCGGATATCTCGGCATGATAGGATACGCGACCTATTCTCCGTCCAAGTTTGCCATATGCGGCCTGACTGAATCCCTCAGAAGCGAACTCGGACCCCAGGGCATCAGATTTTCAATTCTCTACCCTCCTGATACAGATACCCCGGGATTTGAAAATGAAAACAGGTCAAAACCCGCGGAAGTCATGATGATATCCGAAGGCGGTGGTCTCCTTGATCCAGGTCAGGTGGCGGAAAAAGTAATGCGGGGGATAATGAAGAATAAATTCTACATACATCCGGGGCAGTCTCGCCTGCTATGGGCCATTGTCCGCCACGTTCCGAATCTGGCGCACAAAATTATGGATGGGGAATTTAAAAAAGCAAAACGCCGATTGAGCAAGATGAAATGACGGGAGAATAAAAGACCCGGCGCCAGGCCGGGTCTTTTCCGATGATTTTATTTTTTATTATTTATAATCGTTTATACGCTCGCTTTTCTTTTCATCCTGCTCGACCAGCTCCTGCATATGCTTATAATGCGGCGACTCGATGCCGTATTTCAGCTCAACAGCCTGCAGCATGCTCCTGTTTTTCTTGCTCTTGTAAATATTGATCTCGTCTTCGGAAGCGTGTTTATACTTCTCTAAAACCTTTTCCATATACCCGTAGCAGCTTGACATATACTTGTACGCCCAGATGTCCTTGGCGTTCTTGTCGGAAAGGGTTATATAGCGTTCAAGTATGGCTATGCAGGGCAGAAAATTCTGGAGATCATACTGGGTGGAAACGTACACCTGGAACAGCCTGGTCTGGAAATTGAGGAAACGGGGCTCCTGCCTGATTTCCGTATGCTGTATCTGGTCGAGATAATTGATCGCCTTGGTCAGGTAGGTCACCGATTTCATCTTCGCTTCGGACTTTTTGGACCATATAAGGCGCTGTTCCGCATTTTTCCGGTCAATCTCCTGCCAGTACCACCGCTCGTTGAGGTTCTTCTTCTCTTTATTGGTGGACCTTATTTTTATTACTTCGTTTTCCATATCTTCGAGAATATCCAAACCAGTCGAATACTCATCGATTGCCAACTTCAACAGGTTATCGGAATACTCCTTGTTCAGCTTTTCAAGCTCCTGGATGGCTTTGATATACGGCTTGAAATCCCTGATCCTCCACCCGGTGACTTCAACCTCGCTGAATTCATTAAGCATTGAAGCGTCTTTCTTTTCATCTTTCTTCTTTTCTCCGGCTTGCTGTGAAAAAACCCGGGAGGTGGCCCCAAAGGTGAAAAGAAATGCCCCGATCAGAACAGCAATAATTGCATTATACATATTTCCTGGTTTCATAAATAACCTCTTATACCGCATAATAAATCAGACCGTGAATGCACGATGAAGCTCCGAGTGCAATACCACACTACTCTATCGGCTTAATTATATGAAAAATTCATTCTTTTTTCAATATTAAATGCCTTTTCAAGATATAAATTGGCCGGGATATGTCGCATAAATATTGTTGACATATTATCGTCCCTGATCAAACCTACAAACTCAAGTTCATAGCCATGAAGACACAGACAAAGCCCATAGTAAGTTCGAAGTATTGTGATTTCTGCGACAGGACAGGTATAATCCACAACCCCCATTTCGAGGAACTGGGTGAAAACGCCCTTGTCCCCTGCCCCAAATGTGTAATAAAAAAATGCACATGCAAGGGTGAGGAACCATTTTACTATAATAATAATGGTAAAATTGAAGAATGTTTCTGCCGTGAAACCAGGGTAAAAATCATTAAAATCAACATGATTTACAACCGTTCGGGGATCAATAAAAAATATCAATGGAAGCAGCTCAATCACTTCAAATCCGTCAACAAGCAGGCTGATGAAGCCAAGAACGCCGCCTACGACATCGTCAGGCAGTTCCCCGATATAAAAAAAGGCCTCTACCTGTGGGGCAACGCCGGCACCGGCAAGACACTTCTGGCGTCGATTATCCTGACCGAGATCATAATCCGCCATGCCGTAGAGGGAAGGTTTATCAGCATTTCCCGGAATTTTTTCAAGACCCTCCAGGAATCCTTCCACGAAGGATCTGAAACATACGGAGAATCGGGCCGGATCGAAAAGGAACTCGCCGATGTTGATATCCTGGTGATAGACGATTTCGGGATACAGAAAGACACAGAGTGGAAGCAGGAAACCCTCTACGACCTGGTGGATGCGAGATACGAAGCTGAAAAGTTCACCATTTTCACGTCAAACACTAACCCGTACAAGGCGCTCAAGGACCTTTCGCAGGGTCGAATCCTTTCACGTATAAAAGAGATGTGCCGCATCCTCGAAATCAGCGGCGAAGATTACAGGGAAAAACTGTAAATGGCCATAGTCTACATCGGCCTTGGATCGAACCTGGGCGACCGGGACAAGAACCTGGCCGATGCCGTCCGCAGGCTTGCCACAACCCGGTCCATCACGCTCCTGAAACAGAGCTCTGTCCTCGAGACGGACCCCGTCGATTACCGGGACCAGCCGCGATTCCTCAATACCATTATTGCCGTTGAAACATCCCTCCCCCCTCACGAAATCCTGGAACTGACCGGGGAAATCGAAACAGAACTTGGCCGGCGTAAGACATTTTCCAAGGGCCCCCGCACGATTGACCTGGACATACTTCTGTACGACAACATCATACTTCAAAATGACGACCTCACCATCCCGCATCCGGAAATCAAGAACCGCAGATTCATTATGCAGCACCTGGTTGAGCTGGACCCGGAACTGGCAGACCCGGTGACAGGAAAAAAATATCGCGGCATGATATGATCGCGCCATCACGCGGATCACGCCTGAACCACCGGGATTTCGTCCCAGTGCGTGGTGTAGCGCGCCGACAGGAACTCGCGCCGCATCTGCCACGGCCGGACGATTCCCTCCGCCGCGAAACGCAGGGTATGCCGGCCCATATTCCGGTTGATGCCGTCCACCACGCCCATGAGGCGCCGCGTACGGTCCGTGTCATGGAAGCGGCTGAACAGGTCCAGCTGGGCATCCCCTTCCTGCATGATCTCATAGAGCATGACCCCCGCTTTCTTGTACCGGTATCCCCGCCGGTAAATCCCTTCAAGAAGGCGGCCAGCCACCTGGATGAGGCGCGGCGTGTACGACGACGGCACCGGCAGGCGGCAGGAGATGCCCCTGGAATACTGTGGATCATTCTCCTTGAACCTGTTGGTGGAGAGGAACACCGTTACCGACCCGGCGACGCTTCTCTGGGCCCGCAGCTTTTCAGCGGCCCGGCTTACGTAGGCGGCAACGGCCTCCCGGAGTTCTTCAATAGATTCCACCGGCCTGCCGAAGGAGCGTGAGCTCACGATGCCCTTCTTCGGCGCGGGGAGCTCATCGAGGGGAATGCAGGGCACTCCCCGCAGTTCCCACACGGTGCGGAGGCCCATGATGGTCATGTTCCGGCGGACCCACTTGTCCGGCGCGTCGCGGAGCTGCCGGGCCGTACAGATGCCGTTACGGTGCAGGAGCTCGCGGTACTGGTGCCCCACTCCCCACAGGTCGCCCACGTCCGTGGCATCCAGGATTCGATCAACGCAGGCGCGGTCGACAAGATCAAAGACGCCGCGGCAGGCAGGCTCCTTCTTGCCGATCCTGCTGGCAAGCTTCGCCAGCGTCTTGGTGGGGGCTATGCCGATACTTACCGGTATCCCGGTCCACTGTTTTACAGCGTCCCGTATCATCCTGCCGTATTCCACCGGATCAGCGCTCATCCCGGCCAGGGACAGAAAGGCCTCATCGATGGAATAGACCTCCATTTCCGGGGCAAACCGCGCCAGGCATTCCATGACCCGCCGCGACATGTCGCCGTAAAGGGTATAATTGGAAGAAAAGACAGCTACCTGGTTTCCCCTGATCAGTTCCTTCACTTTGAAAAATGGCGCTCCGAAGGGAAGCCCCATCTCCTTCACCTCGTTGGACAGGGCGACCACGTTGCCGTCATTATTGGAGAGCACCACCACGGGCCTGCTCCAGAGGCCGGGCCGGAAGACCCGTTCGCAGGAAACGTAGAAGTTGTTGCAATCGACCAAACAGCAGAGTCTTTTCATGGGTTTCGCATGTTCCCGATAATGAAGGATTACTGCCGCACCGCTGGAGGTGCGGTGTCAGGGGAGGAGTTTTTCGATGTCAGGTGGATATCCCCATATTAATCTCCAGCATATGGTATCATTAAACATCTCTTTGATGAGAACGTAATTTTTATATTGATAGTTATCGGTATCTTTCTTTTTCATTATTCCATTCAAATATTTCCTTACCGCATACACAAGAATCAATGAAACAGACATCTTGAGTAATCTCCTGAGATCCAGCAGGTACTCATAATCATCCATCCTTAATTGCACATGAACAGTATGCCACACATCCGGCCTGCATCTCTCCTGGTATCGGACCATCCTGCCGAACCGCACGGAATTGGAAACATCATCCATGACTTTTTTTATAAGCAACATAATCATATCTGAACGTGAAACACAGCATGACTGCGCGCCCCGGTTAATTATCTCCAGGATGTCAGCATGAATATTAAGTGTAGTTTCCATGTATTAAACCCCGTCCTCCACTGGATATCTATCAAGGGATATACGAACGGGAATTATAATAATGAAAAATTTTTAGCCGTTCAGTACGGGCTTATCCGGCAACGCCATCTTACTTGAAACTGTGTATCACATGCACCACAACACCCCAGACCTCGAACTCCATTTCGCCGGTCACCTCCAAAGGTTCATAATCCGGATTCTCCGAAACAAGGTAAACGCGGCCGCCTTCACGGACGAGGCGCTTTACCGTAAGTTCACCGTTCAGCGCCGCAATGACGACGCTCCGGTCCCGGGCGGTCTCAGCCCGATCCACCACGAGGACATCGCCGGAATTGATCCCTGCTCCCGTCATGGAATCGCCCGAAACGCGCACGAAAAAGGTGGCGGCCGGATGCCTAACCAGGAGTTCATTAAGGTCCAGCCCTTTGTCCACGTAGTCATCAGCGGGAGAAGGGAACCCGGCCGGGATCCTGGCCGCAAACAGGGGAAACCGGGCCGAACTGCATCCCCCGGCCCGCCGGATGGATTCGATGGAGTTGTCCCATGCTACCCGAATTTTTTTCAGCAACCCCCATGGACGTCTCCACTCAACCGTTATTTCACTCACGAACACCTCCTACTGGCAATATGGGCCAGCGCAACTTTCCTCACCCAGCAGCAAATATAAGAAACCAGCTATATAATGTCAACAAATGTTTAGTATTTTATTTTTTATAATATTCATTCTCACCGGAAAAAGCTTGCAAATTTATTTGACTTATCAATATTTGACTTATCAAATAATATACAGGCTATACAGATGGACGACAGGCTTCTTTTTCTCATTTCAAAAGCACAGCACGTGCTAAAAAATTATCTGAAAAATGAGTTCACCTCCGAAGGTGTTACAATCTCACCGGCACAGAGCGGTATACTTTTCTCCCTGAAACTGAAGAATGGACTCTCGATGAACCAGTTGAGTGAAATTATCTCCATCGACAATGCGGCGGTCACGCGTCATGTGGATATCCTCGAGCTTAATGGGCTGGTTAAACGTGAACAGGACGTGAATGACAGGAGGAAATATTTGATCTGCATCACGGAAAAGGGAATTGCCGAGTCTGATAAGTCAAAAGCGATCGCCCACAGAATCAACAATATGATTAAAGAAGGATTCAGTGAGGACGAAATTGAAGTCTTCAAGCGTGTTCTAAACAGCTTTTTTATAAAATTCAAATGATATCAAGAAGGAGGGCATATGATTACTGTATTGGCGGCGTACAATAAATTGCAAGGACTCCCTATGGGCAAATATATTTTTTCAAGGATCGTATGCCTGATGGCGCCTTACTTCAAAACGATCAAGCCAAGATTTGTTGAACTCAAGCCAGGATACGGCAAGATAACAATGAAAAACCGGAGAGCGGTACGGAACCACTTGAAAAGCGTTCATGCAGTTGCGATGTGCAATCTCTGCGAGCTTGCCGGAGGGACAACCCTCGACGTTACCCTGCCGTCCCACCTGAGGTGGATTCCCCGGGGGATGGAGGTAAGATATATCAAAATCGCTAAAAGTAATCTAACCGGAACCTGCATAATACCTGGTGAAGCAATAAAGGGAAAAGGTTCACTCCCCGTGACAGTCAGTGTAACAGATATAAACGGGACCGAGGTGATGAAAGCAGTTATCGATATGCATATAACCGAGCGTAATAAATGAATTTTACTACAGGGGTATCACGCACTCAGCTGAATCATTTTTCGGCGAGTTGACCAGGGTTGAAACCGGATATAGCTCCATTTCACCGGCAGGATATTTTGCAATAAGGCCGAGAAGATCTTCCGGCAGAGCTGTTGTATCAAGCCAGAGATCCTGACTGCTCTGCGGAATAATGACAGGCATCCTGTCATGGATTGGACTCATTATTGCATTGGCCTCCGTGGTAATGATTGTGCAGGTGTGAACCTCTTCGCCGGATTTCGAGGTCCATGTTTCATGGAGTCCGGCTAAACCGAAAGAACCGCCAGACTTTAACTTCACATAGTATGGGATTTTGATCTTACCTTCCTTTTTCCATTCATAAAAACCACTGGCAGGGATTAGGCATCGTCTTGACTTGAAGGCGCTTCTAAAACTCGGTTTCTGGTGTACCGATTCGCCCCGCGCATTTATCAATTTATGCCCGATAGTAGGCTCCTTTGCCCAGTGTGGAATAAGCCCCCACTGATGATCGACCAACAAGCGTTTTCCATCCTTCCTGATTACCGAAAGGATGCTGTTGCCTGGAGCAATATTATAGCTCGGGATTACATCAGTCAGCACCTCATCAATAATAAAAGTCTTAATGATACTGCTTATGGGCTCTATCTGGGCAAATCGACCGCACATAGAAATAATACCCTCGTAATATTATATTTTTACTCTGACACCTGTCATTTACAATACAATTGATTGTATAGCAATTATAACAATATCCAGCAAGGATTATTTAACAGGATAAGATATTTACTCCGATCACCTATTTTGAACCATCTGAGGGCACGGGGTCAGAGTAAAATACCAAAAAGTTAAAAAAATCATGACAATATATAAAAATATGTGAATTTTTCACCGAGTTTGTCGATAATTGAACTGGGTAAATATAAATCAATCGGGTAATACAGGTGAGGATCATATGAATGTTAAATCAAGCGAAAACCAGATAATTATTGAGAGCATACAGAAAAGCAATGACCTTTTAAAGATGATTGCAGCGGCAAAACTCGGTGTAGATGAAAAAATGATGAAAGCTGATGTCATCGCCAATGTTGATGATGGCGTAGGAGAAAACCTGGACGTTGAAGCGTAAATGCAATAAAGGCGAGCTTTAGCGCCCGCCTTTATTGACTGCCCATCCTGATTTCATGCCAGCCTTTTCAATGCACATTTATCGCTATCTTCTTCGGCTTAACAGATTCATGTTTCTGAAGTACCAGGGTGAGGACTCCATTTTCAAAAGTTGCGTTGATTTTATCCCGGTCTATATCATTTCCCACTGTGAATCTCCTCAAGTAATCATAGTGGGAAAATTCTGAATACTTTAATTCTTTATTCTCCGGTTTATAGGATGCCACCTCGCCCCTGATCTCAAGTTCATCATTCTCCATCATTATTTCCAGTTTTTCCCTTGTTACACCGGGCATTTCAAGTTTCAATGTATACTGGTCCGCTGTTTCGTATATATCAGCAAGTGGTACGAGGACCTGCTCATCCTTCGAATAATTATCAGTTTTTACCATTTCCTTCAACATGGCTGCACCTCCTATTTAATTTCTATTTTCTTCGGCTTGGCATCTTCACTCTTCTGCAGCCGAATATGAAGAATCCCATTGGTCAAATCCGCGCTGATCGTATCAGGATCAACCCTGTACGGAAGCTGTACGGATTTTTTAAAAGTACCAAACTGCCTCTCCCTGCGAATGTAGGGATTATCAGCATAATCATTCCTCTTTTCACCTTCAATGATGAGACTGTTGTCAACCAGATGGATATCCAGGTTTTCAGTTTTTACACCGGGAACCAGGGCCCGTACCTCAAGCTCGTCCTTACCTTCGTAAATTTCCAGGTGCGGAAATTCCCTTCCTCTCCATCTGCCAGTATTTTCATTAAAAAAAGTATTTACGGCTTCCCTCAGATTGAAGATATCATCAAAAATATCATAGGTGTACATGGCATGCCTCCTTATTTGACATTGATTTTAATTTTCTTAGGCTCTTCTTCTTTATTTTTTGGAATATCAATGGTTAATACTCCATTTTTAAAATCAGCTTTTACCTTGTCCGTATTAATTCCTTCCGGTAACCTGATGGTCCTCTGGAAGGAACCAAACCGTCTCTCGGTAACCAGAGAGCGTTTATCATTCCCTTCCCGCCACTCTTCTGTTTTCTCACCCTTAATGGTCAGATAGTTATTATCGATGTTCACATCGATATGCTTCTCATCCATTCCTGGTATTTCGGCTTTTACATATATGCCTTTAGTATCCTCGTGAACATCAATTGACGGTACCCAATCAGTTTCAAGCATACTGCCCGGTTTGATAGTGAAGAAGTCATCAAATAAATCCGAGATGCTTCTTCTGAATACATCGATCTCAGAGCCATAGGTATTATCTCTTTTTTTAAGCCCAAATTGCATGGCGCACCTCCTTTTCTTGATTTATTGTTAGCACTCATTTATATCGAGTGCTAACAATAAATTACAAAAAAATTATCTCGTCGTCAATAGCAGTGAATAATTTTTTTAAAAAATTGGAAGGGGTCAGAGTAAAAATTATTTATATAAATAAATAGTTTATTTTTTATATTTATTTTATTCAGTTATTTATAAACCGGAGAAGTCTCGATATTATAGTATTTTCCATCAAATTTTAAATGTAATTTTATAATACGGTTCATGGGGATAAATATTTCCTCAATCTTGGGCTGGCGAATATTATTCTCCCGGTCATATCTTCCTTTGGCTGAATTAAGCACCCATCTCTCCAGCTTTATGAGATGATATTTATTTGCTTCCACTTTAATGCGAAATTCTCTCGATAGCCTGGCCGGGCCGGAATCCGTTCTTCCTGATTCATTACCATCGATGGATACCTTGTAAAAAACCATCTCCCGATCATTCTGCTCTGACACCATGCTATCCTCAACCTGTATATCCAGGTTATGATCATCTGGCATCAGAAATTCCTTATTGTTTGCATAGCAGTACAGTGCCTTGCCGGAACGAATATCCACAATCTCGGTTTCATCGCCATTGGTTACAAATGCCATCCTTCCGTCAATGAGGGCACTGATCCTGAGAAGACCCTCTCCCATGAGGGATACAGGCACCGAGATTTCATTATGAATCAGCGTTGCGCCTGATCCCCCCTTTGACAGCAGAACAAGGTCCAGGCCATCAACATGAAAATCCAGCACACCCGGCAGGCGGTCAACCTCCATTGAGTTCAAATTAATCCTGTTCAGTATTTTCCCTGTAGCAGTTGACGATCGCGGTTCTCCAAGGATATATGCAATGCCATCGGCAACCATGAACTTCTTTACCGTGAATTCGCCCATGTCTGCTGGCAGCTTTTTTTCAAGTCGGATTTCACCGGAATTCAAATGCACAAAACCGATATAGGCCGTGCCGGCAGCGCCTTCAGGTTTTATCATGAGATAATAAATCCCTTCATCTCCCCGGCAGTGGCTTTCGATGACTCCACCGACGGCAATAGAACGGACGGTCTCTCCCGTATATATCATGATTTTTCCCGCATCAACGGAATATACATCCGCGGGCTTCTCCATGGCGGTGATGGCAGATTGACGCAGGGAGACAAATGATAACAATGCCAGAAGCATTATGATGCTAAATTTTTTCAAGACGGCTTTCGAACTGCGCTTTATAGATTTTCTTGCCCAGGGTATTCTGTAGTTCGATAATTTCTTTCAGGATATCAGGCGTGGTAAGCGGGTTGATTGTTATGGCCCTGAGCACAACAATATCCTGATAGTAATAAATGGGGGAATCGAGCATTGTCCGCGACACAAAGGTGTTATCGTCTTCACGAAGCTCCTTGTGGAGCTCGATATTGAGCTCATTGAGGACGCTGTTTATAGTGTGGAGCCGGCGCAGCCATTTATTCTGTATCTGGTGCTCCGGGAGATCCTGCCTCACACTGCTTATTTTCATCATGAGTTTTTCGATCTTCTCCTGGACCTCTTTCGGGACAAAACGATAATTAAAGATGAACAGCTCGGGCTGATTCATCGGCTCAAAATTGCAGTGCATCTCCACCAGTCCTCTCAACACTGATGTCAGCTCAAAAGCATGTTCAAAAAGGAGCCTGAAGCCATCGGTCCCCAGGATCTTGAAGGTTGCCCATGGTTTCAGAGCGGCGAAAGGCCGGGAACCTTCCACGGTAAACCTCCCGAGGTCGACCGAGTCCTGACGAATAATATAGTTTGAAAAATGTTTCAGGTAATTGAGATCGGTCTCGTTTTTAAACAGGACCATACCCATGGATGCTGGCGAATAGAGCAGCTTGTGTGCATCGACCGTAACGGAATCCGCGTCCTGAATCCCGTTAAAAAAATACCTGAGCTGGTCGATGATCAGCACCGACCCGCCCCAGGCGGCATCAACATGAAAATGCGCGCCGCATTCGTCTGCTATGGTCCTGATCTCCTGCAGGTTGTCAATGTTACCCGTTTCCGTGGTGCCGGCAATACCGACTATCGACATGATTTTGATACGGTCCAGTCCCCGTTCATTGTGGTCCTTGATCTGCTTGCAGATCCTCCCCAGTTCATTGATGTCAATCTTGTTCTTCGCGTTAACCGGGACCTTGATGACATTATCATTACCTATGCCGATGGTCCGTGCGACTTTATCGATTGAATAATGGCCTCTCTTGGAGACAAGAATAACCGCCCTCCGGTACCCGTAATGCAGAAAGGCCTCGTGCAGCCCGGCGACCCGTATGCCGGGGAAATCACCGTCTGGCCGGAAGGCCTTGTTTCTCGCGACAAGGAGAGCTGTCAGATTCGCCATCGTTCCATCGGTGGTGACATTGCCAAGTGCCACCTCCCAGTTCTGGATATGAGTTTTGTAGAAGCTGGCATTCTTTTTATACACGAGCCGATGCATCCAGCCAATAAGCTCCCTTTCTACGAAGGATGAAGCTTTTGCCGATTCAATTTTCACCTGGTTCTGGTTAAGAGCGGCAATAATCATTTCGAGAAGGATCATAAAATATGGTATCGCGCTGGTCATGTGTCCGATGTAATAGGGGTTGCCGACTTTCACCGAGTGGGCGATAATTTTTTTCTTGATTTCGAGGAGGACATCCTTTAGGAGCTGCGGCCGCTTCGGTATGTTCACATCGGAAAACAATTTTTCCAATTCTGACAGTGGAATCTCGCTGTGGATACCTCCTTTTTCCTTGAAAAAATTATGTATCAGGTCCAGCAGTTCTGTACCAAATTCAAGGAATTTATCAGGAGAATCAGGCATGATGAAGAGCTTTTTCAGCTGGCCCATGTCAGGCTTGATCATTTGTCCGTGAGAGTCTTTCTTTTTTAAAAAAGTATACATCGCATTTATTACAATTGTTTTATAACTTTGTAGCCATTCAATAGAAACGATACCACTCTTATGTGAAACAAGCTTTTTTCAAGCATTTTAATGCACAATAAGAAAGCAACAAGTAAAAAGAATATACAATAAGCCGGCTTTGCCGGTCAAATAATCATGCAATTTTAATTTAATAACCCTGGTTTATAGAATAATGGTCGGGGAACTAAGAGTTATGAACATAATCAATATTTTTGTCATAATTCATCATGGTAATTGTGCAACAAATATGCGTTACAAATATTCTTAATACTAAGCATTTTCATTCATGGATTTTTTGAATTATGTCGATATCATTTATATGGGGAATATATATTCACGGATGGAGCGTTAATCATGGAAGATATTAAAACTTGGGATTTCCCAAAAAACATAAGCATAGAACAGGTTTCCTCGTATGTTGATCAGTTAAAATTTGTAAAACCCGATGAAACCATAACCTTCGATTTAAGCAAAACAGTGAACATTCATTCCTCTTTCATTGGATTTTTACTGCATGCCAAGCAAAATATAGGAAGAAATGGCGGAAAGCTTGTGCTGGTCCTTTCTTTGACTCTGGAAAAAATCCTGATAATGCTGAATATAATAGAGTATTTTTCTCCTGAAATAATAACTGTTTTTAATCAAAAAACAGCATAAGTATTCCTTGATCCACCCGTAAACTCGCACTGGATAGCCACCGGCACGCTATTTCCGCATAACCATGAAAAATAAATTGACATTCACCAGATGCATGAGAGTATTGTAAAATACTAAAATTCTATGAACGGGCAATACTATGAAATTCAATGAACAACAAATCGACGTGGTTACTGAATTATTAAAATCAATCGCCCACCCAATCAGAATGAAAATACTCTGCTTCCTGATGGAAGGGGAAAAAAACGTCGGTGAAATCGAACAGCAGTTTGGATCGACCATCTCCAATATATCTCAACATCTGACCGTGCTCAGGAAGGCTAACATTATCGACCGACGAAAAGAAGCCAACTTCATGTTCTATTCCATTAAGGATAATAATATTCTCAAACTGATGGAGACATTAAAAAACAACTTCTGTTAAATGCTAAAACTTGCTGCGATATCATTTTTCATAATCATCTGCTTCCCCCTTGCCTCTTTTTCCCAACAACGAACACTTGAAATTTCGGGGCTCAAGATTTACACCGAAGATGAGCTATACTCAATGCTCAAGCTGGATCGTTTTGAACGCGCCAGGATGACCTCGAAACAGGTCGTTGATGAAATAATATCTTTCTACAGCACTTCCGGGTATACCCTGGTCAAGGTCTATGTAATTGAGAACACCGAGTCGTCGCTGAAAATTTACGTTGACGAAGGAGCCCTCGGTAAGATCATTTTTCTCAACATGGACGACTTCTCAACCCTGTACCTCAAAATTATTTTCAAGCTCAAAAATAAGATCTTCAACATCAATTCCGTAGAAAAGAATATCGAGAAACTGAAAAAAGGGAAACGCTGGAAATATATTACGTGGAAATTAAAACCCGTCAGCGATTATGATGTATCGCCCATCCAGATCGATCGGGCTCTCGACCTCGAGATAATGAGAAAAATGAAACTCACCTTTTTCGACAGATACAGCCCCCGCTATGACCTGATAATTGTTTTCACCAAGGATGCAATCCCGGATTTAGAAGACAGGACTCTCGGGAGGAACGGGGCAGACGGATCAACTAACGCAGGCTCAGACAAAAAGACTGGGGCCGCAAAAAAAACAAAAAAAGTATACTTGAATAAAGTAGAGTATGGCTTGAAAATCAACTATTACAAGGGCTTTATACCATACTTGAAATATTATCACCTGGGATTATTTTCACCCGGAGACTTTTTCAGGGGTGAAACATCAGTGGGCATCATGTACGGTCTTGATAGGCAATTTGAAAAACCGCCCCGGGAAACATATTTCAACTTCAATCTGAACTATTGTTTTACGCCTACCTTCAATAATATGTTCACGCCATTCATAAAGTTTGACCTGTATCAGAGCCAGGCATCACGTCTGGATCTGGGACTCGAGGAATATAATTACCTGCTGCTCAATGCCATGGTTGCTCCAAGCATAACCCTGATGGGCAGGTTCAATCTCTATATCGGCTTTGGCGTGGAATCGGCATTCATTTTCAAAAGCAAATTCAGCCAGGATTGGATGCAGCAGTACGGCACGTCCCAGTTGATATATGGTGGGAAAACCTTCCAGAAACTGAGAACACTAAACCAGCTCCTTGATTTTTATAATGAGGTTAATAATAATTTTGACACCTACCTGTATCTCGAAATGGGCACCCTGTACGATTTCAGCAAGATGAACAACAATGTATATGAATTGAGAAAAAACAGGCTGAAAAAAGAACTGGGACTGGCCTATGACTTTTACATCCTGAAAAAAAGCTTCCATACTATCCGGTTTTTCGGAAACTTCGACTTTCAATTCAGGGATCACAGCATTTTCTCCATAGGCATACTCTATCAATTCGCTTATGGAGATGTTCCGTTTTACAAGGAGTCGCAGGTCAACAACAACTGTTTCATGGGACTGCAGAGAATGGCTTATTTCTCGCGAAATGCCCTTTCACAGTCCAATGAATACCGCATTTCCGTCTATAAGGACTTCCTGTATGTGGGTGCGTTTTTTGACATGACGGTATTTGAGGGTTCCGGGCGTGACCTCGTTGGGGCACAATTCGCTCTCGTCGGAGGCCCGACACTAAGGCTCCTCGTTATTGACCACTTTGAACTGTACCTGCAATACGGCTGGGATTATCTGGTTTCAACGAAAGCTAACGATGGATACCTTTATTTTAATGTGTTCAACAGATGGTGATTCTTAATATTACTTTCCTCCGCGGAAGTAGCAGGATTAATGAATATCAATGATCCGGCTCATGTTGAAATATCTCTTGTCATCCCTCAGGTAACAGTGCGCAAGCACATAGGCTTCCTTGTCAGCGGTGATAAATTCAATGGGTAGTATTTTCCGAATGGTCACCGTGCCTGAATGATCCTGGTAGGTGATATCGACCTTTTCTCCCAGTTTCAGTCCCATAAGGCTCTTTCCCTCCCCCGAGACCCGTTTGCCTTTGACCTTGATGAAACGGATCAGGCTCCCATGGTAACCGACAAGGTCGTCAAGTGTCCAGCGTCCTCCGCGGTCCTCCTTCCTGACCGCGTTCCTGAATACCTCCATGCACGCCATGGCATCGGGAATCGCCCGGTGGGGCGTGATGCTCAGTCGCAGGTGTTCGCATATTGTTTCGAGTTTGTAGTTTTTCAGTCCGGGCCAGGCCCGGCGCGCGAGACGCACCGTGTCAATCGACCTCATCTCCGGCGTCAGCCGCTCGCCCTTGAGATATGCCCATCCCAGGAAAGAGAGATCGAAACCGGGGTTATGGATCACCAGCACGGTGTCCTTCATAATTCGCGAAATATCGGCGAGTATATCATATATGGGAGGAGCATCACGCACCATGTTGTCATTGATGCCGTGGACATTGACAACATCCTCCGGGATCTTCATGCCCGGATTAACCAGGCTTTCATAGGTCTCGGTAATCCTGTCTATGGTAAAACGGACAATGCCCACCTCTACAATCATATGGAGGGCGGCGTTGGTCCCTGTCGTTTCAAGATCAAGGGCGCAGAACTCGGTTTCAGTTATTTTTTTCCGTGTATCAATCATATCTTTAAAAGAAACCGACCATCTTGACTTCCGGCTCCAGCTCTATCCCGAATTTTTCGAACACCGTTTCTCGGACGAGGTTGATAAGGTTACGGATATCCTTTGACGTGGCATTGTCAGTATTGATGATGAAATTCGTGTGAAGGTCGGATACGCTGGCCCCGCCTACAGTTTTTCCTTTCAGCCCGGCGTCGTTGATCAGCTTCCATGATGAATGGCCCTCAGGGTTTTTGAATACGGAACCTGCTGAAGGATAATCCAGGGGGTGCTTGCTTCTCCGGTCCGCCAGAATCTCCTCAACCCTCGCCCGCACGACTTCGCGGTCATCGGCAGCAGGAAGTCTGAATCGGGCGCCGGTGATAATGATTCCTTCCCCGATATCCATATGGCGGTACGAGGACATCGACTTATCAACCGCAACCACGCGTTTCACGCCTTCCGCATCAACTATATCCACGTCCGCAAGGATATCGACAAAGGATCCCATAAATGTGCCGGCATTCATCATGATTCCGCCACCGATGCAGCCGGGAATTCCCGCCATGAACTCAATACCGCGCAAACCAGAGTCGATGGCAAAGGCTATAAGGTTTTCCTTGGTGGCCATTGCATCGGCGTACACGGTCCCGTTCTCAAGGAGGGAAATATTCGCACGCCGGGATGCATCTTCGCAGATGCGCATCACCATACCCTCGATGCCGCGATCACCCACCAGGAGGTTAGATCCGCCGCCGATCACCATAAGCGGGATGCCCACTTCCCGCGCCAACGCGATGATATGGGGTACCGATTCGTTGGCGCGGGGGGTCACCAGCACATCAGCGGGACCACCGGTTTTATAGGTCGTATAATTCTTAAGGGGTTCGGCTTCTTTCACCTCCCCCCATTCGCGGAGGGCGTCAATAACCTGGTGCGATATCTTCATTATTGCGTTTTTCACCCGTCTCATTGAAATATTTTCATTTTTTTATTGACCGATCTGGAGCAATACCCCCACAAAATGGCCATGGGACAAATTTGCTGTTTCAATTACTGATAAAATACTAATTATGTCAATTATATTACCGGCGGTCCCGGGCAATGAATGAAGGCCTGATATTACCAGTTAAAAATGCCTTCAAAAATGCCGATAGTATGTGGTAGACAGGGCCGGAATGATGTATCATGAAAAAGACCAGTAAAAAAACAATTAAACCCGACAGTACCGAATTCACCGATGCGGATGGCAAGAAGTGGGTCCAGACCTCCACCGAAGACCTTTTTTCCATCAAAGAGCTGAATGAAATCCTCGAATCCATCGACAAAAGCAGCGAGTCAGATGAAATAATCCTTGCCCGCATCGATTTTCAGAAGGTGAACAAGGAATATTATGAGATGGCGATGCAGCTTCAGAAAAAGCTCCACCAGCAGGGAGAACTCCTGAAAAAAGTCATCACCGATGCCCGGGCGAAAATCGACCGGAAGAATAAAAAGCTCAAAGAGCTGATCGATTACATAAAGCAGCTGCACCTCCTCCTCGCGCACCTGTCGGGCGACGAAGAGGAGCTCAAAAAACTGAAGGTCTCGCCCGAGATGCTCATGCAGACGCTGAGCACCGCCATAACGGAAAAAGCTGAACGCGAACTGGAATTTGAAGAAGTCGAAGAAACGGTCCTCCCCCTTGACGCAGAGATAAAAAAGCGGAAATGAACTGCGCCGCTGCCGTCCAAAAAATGTTTGACAACAATTCATGACAAATGGAGACATACTCTCGACTGGTTTTGTTTTTCCCGCGCATTTATTTTCTTCCGCGCCCGGAACGCTTCACCGGCCACTTTTTCAAGAGGAACCATGCATGGCCCTTACAATTCACAACACCCTTACCGGCACGCTGGATGAACTTATTCCCGGCGGCGTCCGCAAAGAACGTATACGCGACTATCCTCCGGTAACTATATATTCCTGCGGACCCACCGTTTACAGCTACTCCCATATCGGCAATTTCCGCACCTTTATCTTCAACGATCTCCTGCGGAGATACCTGAAGTTCAGGGGCTTCAGGGTAGACCATGCCATGAACATAACCGATGTTGAAGACAAGATCATCGCCGGGGCTAACAGCGAAGGCGTGACCCTCCAGGAATATACCGGCCGCTATACCGACATCTTCCTGGAAGACCTGAAGTCACTCAACATCGAGCCGGTGGAGCACATGCCCAAAGCGACCGAATCGATCGATGCCATGATCGATATTATCGAAAACCTCAGGAAAAAAGGTTTCGTGTACGAGAAAGACGGATCTCTCTATTTCAGCATAGCCAGATTCGAGAAGTACGGGAGACTGTCGCGCCTCGACACACGCGAAATAAAGACCGGTCTCCGTTATGATACGGACGAATACACCAAGGATGACGTGCGTGATTTTGCCCTCTGGAAAGCGCCGAAGGAAAACGAGATTTACTGGGAAACGCCCTTCGGCAAGGGAAGGCCCGGCTGGCACATTGAATGCTCCGCCATGATACGCAAAATATTCGGGACGACCATTGATATACACACCGGCGGTGTAGACCTCATATTCCCTCACCATGAAAATGAAATCGCTCAGAGCGAGGGTGCCTACGGTGAAACCTTCGTCCGCCACTGGATCCACGCGGAACATCTCCTGGTAAACGGCACCAAGATGTCGAAATCACTGGGGAACTTTTACACCCTCCGCGATCTCCTCGAGAAAGGCTACTCGCCGCGGTCGATCCGGTATCTTCTCATCTCGGCCCACTACCGGAAACAGTTTAACTTCACCCTTGAAGGGATCAGCCAGGCCGACCAGGCCCTGGAACGGATCGACAACCTCCTGGTGCGTCTCAAGGATATCCGGAAGGAAGGGGAACCAAATCCGGCGGCGCGCAAGCTCGCCGATGACATGATTTCCGGTTTCACAGAAGCCGTTGACGACGACCTGAACATTTCCCGCGGTCTTGGCATCTTCTTCGAGTTTATCCACGGGGCAAACTCCCTCATCAATGAAGAACGCCTCTCACGGGCCGACATCGAAACAATCATGGACGCGCTGAAACAAATCGATTCGGTCCTGGGCGTCATTTTTCATGAAAAGCCGGCGCAATCGGACATAGACGCGACCTGGGTCGAATCAATGATTGCCGAGCGCATACAGGCGAAAAAAGACAGGAACTTCAAGCGCGCCGATGAAATCCGCGCCGAACTGACCGGCAGGGGAGTCATCCTCGAAGACACCAAAGAAGGCACACGGTGGAAGATAAAGAACTGATTTTCGGCCGCAATCCCGTACTCGAATACCTCCGCGCAGCAGGCACTGAACCGCATGCGGAACTGTTTGTGGCCCTCACCGCCCACGGCAAAATTATAGATGAGATTGTGTCCGCGGCGCAGGCGAAAAGAATAAAGATCAGCCGCATGGACAGGGATTTTTTCGCGCACCTTGGCGCATCTTCCCGGCACCAGGGTGTTGCGCTGAAGCTCCAGGCGCCGGCGGCAGCCGCGAACGATACAGGCATGGAAGGGCTTTTCGCCAGGTGCGCAGACAGAAAGGGCGTCCTGGTGCTTCTCGACCAGATCACCGATCCGCACAACACCGGTTCGATCATCCGCACCGCCGAGGCTCTCGGCTGCGACGGCGTCATAATTCCCAAGGCCCATTCGTCCGGCATAACACCCGTCGTGATAAAGGCGTCTGCTGGAGCAACAGCGCATATTGAAACACAACAGATCAGCAACGTCGCCTCCTTCCTGGATGAGGCCAAAAAACACGGGTTCTGGATCATCGGCACTGCCGACGCCGGCGCGCAGGATCTGTCAAAGATCGGCATGGTCCGCCCCGCGGTTGTCATAATCGGCAGCGAGGACTCAGGCATGCGCCGTCTCACGGCAGAAAAATGCGACTTCATCGTCCGCATCCCCCTGGCCGGCAAAATATCATCCCTCAACGCGTCGGTCGCCGCCGGCATAGTCCTGTACCAGATCATGCATTCATAACCAGCGAGTCATTTTTACTTGACACATAGAGAATCCTGAAAAAAATACTTGCCAATAATGCCCATCTAAAACTATCTGCACATAAACATTATTGCAAACAAGAGACCCATGGATTTAAACCATATCAGAAACTTTTCCATCATCGCGCACATAGACCACGGCAAATCAACGCTGGCCGACCGGATCATTGAGAAATGCCGGCTCATCGATCCGCGCAACCACCGCGACCAGATACTCGACACGATGGACCTGGAGCGGGAGCGCGGCATCACCATTAAGTCTAACGCTATCACCCTGAACTACACCGCCCGCGACGGGAAGAGTTACATCTTCAACCTCATAGACACGCCGGGCCACGTGGATTTCACCTACGAGGTATCGCGGGCCCTGGCGGCCTGCGACGGGGTTCTTCTCGTAGTGGACGCATCCCAGGGAGTGGAAGCTCAGACCATCGCCAACCTCTACCTGGCCCTGGACAACGACCTTGAGATCCTCCCGGTCATAAACAAGATCGACATGCCGAGCGCCGATATCCCGCGCACCAAAGAGAGCATCGAAAAGAGCCTGGGCCTCGACGCTGACTTGGCGGTCCCTGTTTCCGCCAAGGACGGAACCGGCATAGACGAACTCCTTGAAAAGATCGTCGAGTGCATCCCGCCGCCAAAGGGAAACATCAACGCGCCCCTGCGGGCCCTTATCTTCGATTCTTTCTTCGACAATTACCAGGGCGCCATCATGAAGGTCCGCATCATGGACGGAACGGTCCGGCGCGGCGACCCCATCATGTTCCTTTCAACCGGCTAATAAATATGAAGTCACCGAGGTGGGCATATTCAGGCTCACACTCGAGAAAAAAGATATCCTCGAGCCGGGCGATGTGGGATACATTATCGCGGGGATCAAATCCGTGATCGACACGAAAATCGGCGACACGGTGACCCGGTCAGATAATCCGACCGCAGAGCCTCTCAAGGGTTTCCGGGACGCCAAGCCGATGGTCTTTTCCGGCCTCTACCCGATGTACAGCGACGATTACGAGAATCTGAAGGACGCCCTGTACAAACTGCGTCTCAATGACGCCTCTCTTATCTTTGAACCTGATAATTCATATGCCCTTGGCTTCGGCTTCCGGTGCGGCTACCTGGGCCTTCTCCACATGGAAATCGTGCAGGAGCGGCTGGAGCGTGAATTCGACCTGGCCCTGATCACGACCGCCCCGAGCGTCGAATACAAGGTCTACATGATAAACGGTGGAATGCAGACCATCGACAACCCGGTCAAGATGCCGGACCCGTCTCTCATCGAGCGCATCGAGGAGCCCTTCGTTACCGCCACCATCATAACGCCGACCGAATACATCGGCAACATCATGGCCCTGGTCACCGAGTGCCGCGGTATCCACAAGGACATGCAGTACATCGACAAGCAGCGGGTGCAGCTCCACTACGACCTGCCCCTGTCGGAAATCGTATTCAATTTTTATGATAAGCTGAAATCCATCTCCCGCGGTTACGCCTCCTTCGACTACGAGCTCAAGGACTTCCGGGAATCGGACATGGTCAAGGTCGACATCCTGGTTAACGCGGAGCCGGTGGACGCCCTCTCCTTCATCGTGCACCAGGACAAGGCGCGGATCCGCGGTAAGGATATCATTACAAAGCTGAAGGATATCATACCGCGGCAACAATTCAAGATACCTCTCCAGGCGGCCATCGGCGCCTCGATTATAGCCCGGGAGAACATCTCGGCAGTCCGCAAGGACGTCACCGCCAAGTGCTACGGCGGGGACATCACCCGGAAACGGAAACTCCTTGAAAAGCAGAAAGAAGGCAAGAAGCGAATGAAAACGATTGGTTCAGTCGAAGTACCGCAGGAAGCCTTCATGACCATACTTAAGATAGATTAATGCCGACAGCTATCGCTTTCATTGCCGCGGAAAGCTGGCATGGCCCGATAGTTATCGGTTGAACCGATAACTATCTTATTATTTCAAAAAATAAACGTTTGTTCACCGATAACTATCGGTCTACTATTATCCATGAACCAGCAGGAACAACATATATTAGAAACAGCCGCAGACTTTGCGAAAAAACGTATGAGCCGGCTTCATTCCAGTCACGGGTGGGATCACGTTGAACGCGTGGTGAACCTGGCTGAAAGAATAGCTGCATCGGAGCGCTCGGCGGATCTTTTTGTTGTAAAGGTAGCCGCCATCCTTCATGACATCGCCCGCATCGACGAGGTGGACAGCACCGGAAAAAACTGCCACGCGGAACGTGGAAGCGGGATTGCCTATGACTACCTCATATCGATCGGCCTTGACCAGACCAGGGCAGACCGGATCCGGGACTGTATCCGTTCGCACCGCTACCGGAACGACCATCAACCCGGAACCATCGAGGCAAAAATCCTTTACGATGCCGACAAGCTTGACTCCATCGGGGCGGTGGGAATCGGCCGGGCTTTCCTTTTTTCAGGCGAAGTCGGCGCGCGGCTGCACAACCCTGATATCGATGTTAATCTAACCGAAGCGTACAGCAAGGAGGACACGGCATACCGTGAATACATGGTGAAACTGAGATTCATCCATGACCGGATGCTCACCCCCGAGGGCCGGCGCCTGGCTGAAGAGCGTCACCGGTTCATGGTTGCCTTTTTCGACCGTCTTCAGGAGGAAATAAACAATCTTCTCTGACCCCTGTTTTTTAGAACTAATCCAGACCTGGCCTGCCCCATCTTCAAATCTCCCGGGCACCTCCCGATATGACACCAGTCATCGCAGGTGACGGTTGGCATATCAAGAAACCGTCATCATATATTCAACTCAGGCCGATACTGATGATAGAACCGTTGAGCCGGATGGATCTGAACCGCATTATAACGAGGGGAGGATCATTATGAGAAAAGTTATGATATTTGTGACCCTTGTCATGGGCGGTATCGCTCTTTCTGTCATGTTCGGCCTGATGATTCTTACGAGGCGAATTTCGCTCTACCAGATGAACCACATGAAGGCCTTTCATTAGCGCCAGGCCGTTCATACGCCGGGTTCTTCTTCATCGAGGCCGGATACTGCCGTATCACGCCCAGGTAATTTCCAGGTCAGGAACAAATTTACGCGTGCCATGAGGATGACGCGGGATGACCCTGACGGTGAACCCGAACTGGCCTGACTGCAGGCAGAGCATCTGCCCCTGGAACAGGCAGGTTCCTTTGTTGCCTTTACCGCTTTCTCGCATCGGCAGCGCCACGCCTTCAACGATCTCTCCGTTTTTATCAAGGGCCCCGAAATAAAGCTCAACCTGCACGTGGTCGGGGGTGATATCTCCCAGGCTTATCTCGGCCCTGACCGTTATCTGGGTATTTACCTTGATTTCCTTTTCCTCGGATATGTCCACATGCACGATTTTCACCGAATGCCAATTTCTGGCGATTTCGGCCTTCCATGAAGCAAATTCGCGTGTCAGTTTGAAATTGTTTTCCTCGAAATGTACGTGATTCTGATGGGCAACCCTGTAAAATTTCTCGGTATAATCCTTGACCATGCGATTCGTGTTAAATATCGACGTATTGCTTTTCATTGATTCCTTCATGCGGGATACCCACTCACGCGGAAGTCCGTCAAGTCCGCGGTTGTAGAAGGCCGGTTTTACTTCCTTCTCGATTATGTTATAGAGGAAGAGGCTCTCGACGTCATCCTGGTAGGCCAGGTCATCGTACTCCTCGCCGTTGCCTATGGCCCAGCCGTTGGCCGTATTATAGGCTTCGTCCCACCATCCGTCGAGAACGCTTATATTGATGCCGCCATTGGGCACCACTTTCATTCCACTGGTTCCGGACGCTTCCTTGGGGCGGATGGGCGTGTTGAGCCACACATCAACCCCCTGGACCAGATACCGGGCGATGTCTATGTCATAATCCTCTATGAACACCATCTTCCGCCTGAACCGCTCATCACCGCAGAAGTGTATGATCTGCCTGATCAGTTCCTTGCCCATGTGGTCCCGCGGGTGGGCCTTGCCGGCAAAAATAATCTGCATCGGCCGATCCTTGTCGTGGAGGAGCTGCGCCAGCTTCTCAATGCTGCGCAGTATCAGGGTGCCCCGCTTGTAAGTGGCAAAACGCCGGGCGAACCCGATCGTCAGGGTGTCAGGATCAAGCACCGAGTTGGCAATGTCCGCCTCCTTGGGGGATATGCCCCGGGACAGGAGCTGGTCCCTGAGCTTCCGCCTGGAAAAGGAGACGAGGCGCTCGCGGAGACGCTCTCTGCAGCGCCACAGCTCTGAATCCGGAATATGGTCGACGTTCTGCCATATGGTGTTGTCCGCGGGATTATCAATCCACCGCGGCCCCAGGTACCGGTTAAGGAGACGCATCATTTCATCGGATGTCCACGACAGGGTCTGCACTCCGTTGGTGATATGATCGATCGGGACTTCGTGGACCGGCAGTGACGGCCAGATCTGCTTCCACATGTTCCGGGAAACCTTCCCGTGAAGGCGGGACACGCCGTTGCACCCGGCGGCCGTCTTCAGGGCCAGCACAGTCATGCAGAATGACTCTTTTTTATCCTCGGGAACCTCGCGACCGAGAGCGAGGAACTGATCGCGGGATAATCCAAGCGATTTATAGATAATCGCCGAAGTAGGCCTCTATCATCTCCGGCGGGAAGCGGTCATTGCCAGCCGGCACTGGTGTGTGCGTCGTAAACACATTGCTTGCCGTGACGAACTCAAAGGCCTCCTCATAGTTCAGATGGTGCTCTTCCATGACGGCCCTGATCCGCTCCAGGGCGAGGAAGGCTGCGTGCCCCTCATTCATATGGAAAACGGTAACGCGTTTGCCCATGGCCTTAAGGGCTCGCATGCCGCCGATGCCCAGCACAATTTCCTGCTTGATGCGCATTTCATTGTCACCGCCGTACAGCTCATCGGTGATGGAGCGGTCATCGGCTTCGTTTTTGTCGATATTGGTGTCCAGGAGAAACACCATGATCTTTCCCACCGTCACGGCCCAAACCTGGGCATACACGGCATGTCCCTGCAGATCGACAGAGATGATGAGGGGATTCCCCGCGCCATCCCTCACTATCTGCGCCGGCATGTTGTAAAAATCGACTTCAGGGAAGCTCTCCTGCTGCCATCCGTCAAGATTCAGATACTGGTGAAAATACCCGAGGCGGTAAAAGAGACCGACACCGAAGAGGGGAAGCCCCAGTTCGCTCGCCGACTTAAGGTGATCCCCGGCAAGCACCCCGAGACCGCCTGAATACATGGGCAGGCTTTCATGGATCCCGAATTCCGCGGAAAAATAGGCGATGCCGGCGTTTTCGAAACCCTTCCGCTGCTCATCATACCAGGTCTTCCTGGTCATGTGCCATTCAAGCTCCGCCTGCACCTTTTCCATGTGGGCCAGAAAGCTCTCCGAAGATGCAGCCTCGTCGAGCAGACCCTGCGATATTGAACCGAGCATCTTCACGGGGTTATGAGCAACTGCCCGCCACAGATCAACGTCGAGTCTTCTGAACAGTTCGATCGCTTCAAAATTCCACACCCACCACATGTTATTCGCTATGGACAGGAGAGGCTTGAGCCTTTCCGGCAGATTCGGAACAACTTTGAATTTTTTTATAATAGCCATTGGCACCTCTCGGTTCTATCTGTCATGCGTATTATTTTGACGTTTCTATGTTTGTCGCTGTCGTTCATCGCGCGCCCGCTTTTCCTGGTTCTTCATGATGCGGAACGAAGCAAAAACAAAGGCTAATGGGCCACGGGCAGATACACGTAGAATGTCGAACCCTTCCCTTCTGTTGACTGGACATCGATATACCCGTGATGGCGTTTGATGATTGCGTAACTCGTTGCCAGGCCGAGGCCGCTCGCCATTTCCTTTGTCGTGTAGTATGGATCAAAGATGTTATGTAATGATTCCGGCGGAATCCCCACGCCCTCATCGCTGATCGAAATCCGCATATAGTTACCCGGCTGGAGAGAAATTTCATGATGCGATGCTTCTTTCTCAACCACGGCATTATCCGCCGTTATCCTGATCAATCCCGGTGCAGCCATCGCCTCCATGGCATTATGGAGGATGTAGGTGACGACCTGCCCGATCTGGAATTCGTCGACATCAACATCCCAGAGCTTGTCCTTGATTATCAGCTCGTGTTTACCCGCGTAATTGCGCAGCACCGAATCAACAACCGACCTGAGGGATTCGCTGTAATCGATCACGTGCCGTTCTGGTTTCCCGCCGCGGGCGAAGGTGCTGAGCCGCCGGGTCAGTTCCACGGCCTTGAGAGAGGCCACCTCGGCATCATTGAGAACTTCCATCAGGCCCTTGTTCTCGGGACTCACCTCCATCTTGGCAAGGGATATGTTTCCCAGTATTGCCGTGAGCACATTGTTGTAATCATGGGCGATGCCGCCGGAGAGTATGCCGATGGCTTCCAGTTTGCGCGCCCGCAGGAGCTCCATTTCCATTTTGCTTTTATCTGTTATGTCCCTGATGATGCCCCGGAATCCCCTTATCTTTCCATCCGCATTCCTGATGAGGGCAATGGACCCTTCGATCTTTTTCTTTCTTCCGCTTTTCGTTATCCCTCTGAAATTAATTATTCTCGCCGGCTTTCCTGTCTTGAATACATCATTATACTGCCGATACACTTCTTCGGCGTCCTCCGGGGTAAAGCACTTTCTGTAATTCATTCCGATAAATTCGTCCTGAGCGTACTCCGTTATGCGGCTCATGGCGCTGTTCACCAGAATAAAATTCCCGTCATTATCACATTCGTAATAGCCGTCTTCTATGCTGTCTATGATGGCATGCCACTTGTCATCATTATACTCGATTATGTATTCAGAAAGATCATGTACTATAATGACGGCAGCGCTGTCGCTTCCCTCCCCCTGGATGCTGACCGAGCACGAGATATGCCGCGCAGATGGAGACCCGGAGGCCACAGCCAGTGTTTTTCTGACTACAGCCTTATTCTTCTGCGCCGCTGTTATCATTTCGATTAAACCATCGGACAGGTCTGAAATTCCCCCGGCAAATGAAGATGCCGCATCATCCCGGCCAATAAGGCGGAGAAATTCGCGATTCACATGTTTGACGGCCCCATCAGTTCCGCAGACACAGATCCCCGTGCCATCCCTCACCACGGCATTTCCAACCAGCGAGGCCAGCCTTCTCCATGATTCATCCGAGGCCATGCAATGCTCCTTCTATTTTTAAGATATCAATTCAAAACCAATGAGGACTATATCGTCTTCCTTCTGCCGGGAACCCTGGAACCGGTCTGCCTCATCCATTATATAATCGAGGGATTCCGCAAGGCTCATCGCACCGCTTCGTACGATAATGTCCATCAACCCTTCCGGTTCAATCATGTCCCCCTTTTCATTCCTGATCTCGATTACGCCGTCTGTGTACAAATATATCCTGTCACCGGCTTTCATGTCAACAGCGATCTCCTGGAATTCCGCTGTACCGGAAAGCCCGACCGGGATACCACCTGATGTCAGTATCCTGCCCGATTTTTCACCGGCTCGGTACAGGATTGGAGGCGTATGCCCCCCCTTGGCAAACCTGAATGATGCATCGTCACCGGACAGGTCAAAAAAGCCGTATAGCGCTGTTATAAAAATAAATACACCGCTTTCTGCAAGGGCGCTATTCAGGTCTTTCAAATACATGGGCGGGCTGGTGCCCACCGTGTCATTCATCCTGTCAGTCAGCGACCGCATGAGCGAAAGGAACAGGGCGGCTGAAACGCCATGACCTGCAACATCTCCTATGAAAACACCAATGCCGCGCTCATGTAAAGTATTAAATGAAAAAAAATCTCCTCCTATCGCTTCAAGGGGCTTAAACCTGAAATCGGTCCTCAACCGGGCATGCTTCGGAGGCATTGTGGGGAGGAGCAGGCCGGTGACATGCTGGGCGTTTTCCAGCTGCTGCTCAAGCTCCTCATTTTTATCCCTTAATATCTCACCGGCAATGCGCAGGTCTTCTTCCGCCTGTTTCCGGTCGGTTATATCCTCCTTGACCGCGACAAAATGCGTTACTTCGCCCTTATCGTTTAGGATCGGCGATATCGACGCGGCCTCCCAGTATATCTCACCGCTCTTTTTTTTATTATGAAAATCACCGTGCCATTCCTTACCCGAGGTAATCGTTTGCCAGAGTTCCTGGTAAAATTCACGGGACTGCATTCCTGATTTCAATATCCGGGGATTATGCCTCAGTGCTTCATTGAAGCTGTATCCGGTGAGGCTGGTAAACTTGGGATTAACATATTCTATGGAGCCATCTTTATCGGTTATGACAACCGTGGCCGGGCTCTGTTCAACGGCCATGGTGAACATCCTGATTTTTGTTTCCACATCCGGATCAGGATGCTGTTTCGGTGAAATCACACCTGTGAAACGTTCTTTCCCCCCGCCAGTCATACTCATGCCGGTGACAGAGCATTTGACAGGAACCGAATCTTTCCTGTTAATGAACATGTCACGCTTTACCGGGACCCCGTCTCCAGCGTTAAAAAGCTCATGCATGGATTTGGCACTTCCGGAGAAAACGATGTTGCCGAACGGGGAGCCCACCAGTTCTACCCGGGTGTAGCCGGTCAGCCTTTCAAACACCGGGGTGATCCGGACAAACCGCTGTTCCCTATCGAGCAGAAATACGGCCATGTCGTTCTGTTCAAACAGCAATTCGTATATGGTGCCGATTTCGGTGGAATCGAAATTATTCAATGCCATGCTGTAACTGTATCAAAGGGCCGGAGGAATGACAATAAAAAAAATTATCCCTCACAGGCCGCCGGGACAGGCAATACGGAATCCGTAATAGGGACTCCGGGCCGTGGGACATTTCCTGAGCCTGAATTCCCTGGTCTTCTGGACCGGCAGACTCAGGACCGAACCGCCCCTCAGAACCTTGTACACCTTTCCGAAATCCCTGTGCTCCGGACCTCCCGGATAGCGGTCATACCAATCTTCCATCCATTCCCAGAGAAGTCCTGCCGCATGATCCACCCCCGATTCCAACCCCTGAAGGGTTTCAAGCACGGACTTTTGAAGTGGCGCCTCAACAAAACCCTCCGCCCATTCCTCCGTACCGGTGACACCGCACATCATTGCAAAAACCTCCCATTCCGCCTCCCGGGGCAGGCGAACCGGGATTCCAACTTTTACTGCAAGCCAAGAACAGTATGCCGCCGAGTCATTCCAGCTCACCTGCATTACCGGTGTATCATTATACTTTCGATACCATTCATCATCGCGGGAACCAAAGGGGCTTTTCCAGCTTACGCCAGTTTTCTTCTGCCACCTCTCATCCTGCCATACCCAGCCCCATCCCTGCTTTTCTCCTTCAGTGACATACCCGGCATCTTCGGCGAATACTGAGAACTCGTTATGTGTGGTGAGGCGATTCCTGATTAGAATCTCATCGATATGGACAACGTGTTCTGGAAATGAATTTGCGAGAAATTCTTTTTTTACGGCACCGTCGCTAAGGGCGATTACCGCTTTATCCAGAACAGGGATTGACAGGCCGATTGGATAATCCCCCGGGGGTATCCTGGTAAATTCTGATTCAGATAGTATCATGAGGATTACAGCGCTTTGCCCGGTCCTAATTCACAGAATCGACCAGGCTGTAGGCATCACTGCCGTCGATGGGATATTCCGCGGTCAGAAACGTTACGAGGAGCTGCACGTCCCTGGTGCTGAAAGATTGTATCATCTCATTGCAAATTGTGTTTGCCAGGGGCACAGCAAATTTCTTGTCTTTCCCCGGCAGGACGACAAGGATTTTATTCCGATCAAAGCGCACTGAAAACTCCCTGTCACTGAGCCTTGTGCGCGTAAACTTTTCAAAATGATTGAACATGTTTTTCACTTTCTCATGTCCAAAAAGTCCGTGGTAACGCTTGTAATTCTTTATGGATATCAGCACCAGTGTAACCGGGATGGAAAGATCCCTTGCATTCTTTATTTCATCGTTCACGCGGTTGAACACCTTTTCAATGGTGTCCGTGTAGCCTCCGCGGCGGTATTCGAGTTCTCTTACTATCGCGATGTAGGGGAAGATAAAATCAATGAATTTCATGATCCTTGCGTGGACGTAGTCAAGGGGCGCCGATTCCGACATCTCATAAATCATGATGAATCCGAGAAGGTCATTACCCACCTTGAACGTAAACAGGTCCAGGATCGACATCGTCCGCAGCTCCTTGTCCGTGAATATTTCTGTCAGCGACTTTGACCTCTGGAGCTCATTGAACATGATGGGACTTTCAGCGTGTATAATGTCCTGTATCAGTGAGGCGGTTGAAGAGATGCGGAAATCCGACTCGTCCAACTTCAGCCGGTTTTCCGGTTCCGCCGTGAAAAACACGTAATCCCTGCTGCTTTCCTCCTGTACGAAAATCACGAAGCCGGTAATCCCGAGGTCTTTGAATTCGTCCTGAATTATTTCACGGACCCTCCCGATTCCACCCGGCGCCGCCAGTCTGTTCCGTATACTGTCAACCGCTGATATATGGGAACCGGGCCCGCTGCCGGTTTCATTCATCTCCTTGAAACGGATAGTACGGTATGAAAATGCCGCATACATGGCGATAATGTTAAAAAATCCCTTTTCCTCTCCCGTGTAATCCTTTGAATTGAGCTTATTGCCCAGGACTATCGCGCCAATGACATCCTCGTTATACATGATCGGCACCAGGAGCTTTGCGTCGATGGAGATATAGTTGTAATAATCATCGCTGAACGCGGGATCATCCTTGAACTCATCCATGTCAAGAATCTCTTTTCTCGCTATAAGCTGTTTCAATATACCGGAATTGGACCTGAAAACCACTTCATCTTTGTTTATGGTGACACCCCGGGACTCCTCGATTTCCCATTCGTCCGGGATTTCCCTGCTCGGCATCATGATTGACGACGATGACGCCCCGACCTGGCCCATGACCGAAAATAAAATCACATCAAAAAGTTCTTTCGTTGTTGCCGCTTTCAGCAGATCCTTGCTGAGCTCATACAATGCGAGGTTATCAAGCAATACGCCTGTATCATCCCATGCCGCTTTAGCTGCCTGGGTGTTGTCCCGGTCCGCCTCAGCCATGGTAAACCTCGGCTTGGCATCGATTGTTTCCGGTGTATCGGCTCCGGAAACCGTCCCGGCTTCCGCGTGTTCATCCGCACCCGCCTCATCAAGGGAAACAAGATCCTCCCGTTCGAGGTAGATCATATCAGCATCATAAGGTCCCGCCTCAGCTTCAGGTTGTTTTTCCACCGGTAAACCGGTTTCAGCAGGACCCGTTATACGGTCCATGATGGTCTTTTTCCCGTTGCTGCCGATCTCTTTTTTGAAATGTAACGCTTTTTCAAGTAGGCCCATGGTCACACACCCAGTTCATTCAGCACTTTCAAATACAACTCGAAATACTCGGAGCTGGCGAATTTTTTTATTATCTCTTCCGGCAACGTTTCGAACAATCCATCGAGGTATTTGAGCAGCATCTTTATGTTCATCTGCTTCCCTTCCGGAAATTCTTTAACAAATCGGTCCACGTCCTCCTTGTTGTCCAGAATAACAACGCGGTCGGTTATATCGGTGATCCCATCTGCTGGTGCTTTTGTTGAAGCCCCGGCAGCATGCTTTTCTTTTTCCGTAACGGAGGCGGGCCCTGTTTCTACCGGAAGGCCTTCCATCATGGACTCAACGCCGAAGGTTCTTTCGACTAAATCCCTGATTTCAGCCTCGGTCTTTCCGGTACGCCGTATCAACTGCTCTGTGATATCGCGTATGTCTTCCTCGAAAATCAGGGCGCTTCCGGATGAAACATCGCTTTCGATCGAATCACGTTCTGAATCCATGAGGCTTTTTTCTTCAGGCAGAAGGTACCGGCAGTTTTTCCTGTCTCGCGCTGTGCCCTCTCTGGCGGCACGTTCAAATTCATACAGATGATAGCGGTCATACCGGTGTATATCCTTAAACTCATCCTGGAAGAGCATGTCTTCTATAGTGTCAAATTCATCTGCAGTCAGGCCAAGGAGCTCGACAGCGGCCGGTATAGTCCTGCCACCGGGTATACCGAAAAATTCGTCAATTTCACTGATATAACTGCTGTAGTCCTCCTCAACGATGGCTGTATGTATATAATCAAGCTCTTCATCACTGTATTTGATATCAAGATCAACATACAAATCTTCATGCGCCGGTGCGAATTCATCAGAAATAACGGCAATCCGTTCACGGTCTTCATCAACATTTGCTTCCCGAAGCATATAGGCCGAGCCTTCATCGACCTGCACCATCCCCGAAATAATCTTGTCCAGCTCGCTCTCGTCGAATATACTCTTATCTTCCCGCTCCTTTCCATTTGAAACATCGTCTATGAAGTACACTTTTCCGGTTTCGCGTGATTCGCCGAGAATGCCGGACGATACCAGGTCTTTGTACTGCAGCTTGATCCGCTCTTCTTGCAACTTTTCGGGTTTGCCGATGATATCGACGGCTTCTTCATGCTTCAGCGTATCCGAATAATCGAGGGGTTCAATTTCCTCCATCACCTTCTTTTCCGCTTTACCTGATCCTCCAAGGTCTTCTATTGATATAACGACTTCGTCTTCCCTGGCTATTGTCTCCTTAGACCGTGATGGACCCTGGGTCTTTTCTACTTCTTTTACAGTGACAGCGGGCTGCGTCTTTTCTTTACTCTCTGCCTGTACAGTTTTACTTTTTTCTTCAGCCTTGACTTCGACCGGGATGTCCCATATTACATATTCATCATCCTTTTCGACATACCCCTCGGACATGACATGCTTTTCACGCGGCCGCGTTAAATCCTCACGTCCTTCAGCCAGGGCTTCTTTTTTTACCTCTCTGCCTCGTTGTTGCTCAACGGCTTTCTTATCACTAATACCTTTTACTTCTCGTTTATCTTTACCATCTTCAATGATAAGCTCTTCAAGCGGCACCCATCTGTTTCCGTGCTCATCATATTTATCAAGCTCTTCAAGGGATATCCATTTTCGTCCGTCATCATATTCAAAATCACTTTCCCGTTTTTCCTCCACTACGGGGACCGGCTCCTGGTCGTACACCTTATCGACAGCTGCCGCTTCTGCTTTTTCACCATGTAAAATGATACGATTGACTATCCGTTCAATCTCCGCCGTGAGATCTATTTTTCTCTGGTCAATCTGTGCCGCAGCAATTTCATTTACCGCTGTTGTATCCTCATCTTTGAGCGGAATAATCTTGAAATCTTCAAGACCTTCAATAAGTTCATTTTCCTTAACTAGAAACATATCTTCATTGGCTATTGTCTCTGCTTCTCTCAGGTCAATTTTCCCTATGGCGCCAATATCAAAATCCCGCGGAAGGTTCTTTTTTACACTTTCGGGAATATTAATAATTGTATTGCCGGCTTTCCCGCCCGCTTGCTGTAATATTTCTTTAGCCATATATCTGTACGATTATATCCTCAAAGAATCCGTATTTTTTCCTTACCAATAGCGACATAATATGCCTGCATTATATTGCATATTTCCCTCTATATAATATCGATTATTCTGCAAAATAAATCAAGATTTTTAAATATGCAGCTCAAGATTGATGTTTTTGTACCCCCGCCGCCGTAATGGGCATACGTCTCGGTAGTATGGTCATAATTATTGTGTATCAGGATTTTACCGGCGGTTTCAAAAATGCCGGGTATTTTTAGCGAAATTTGCCCGGTGATCGGCTCATTACCGGGAGGATTATAAAGCTAAAAAGGATGGCATTTCTGCCATCCTTTTCTATATAGAATAATTTGAACTTGTCTTTTATCTGCTGGCAACCTTGATCCGCGCCTTGACACGCTTCTCTTCGCCCTGGAACCTGACCCACTCGGGAGAAAATGCCTTGATTTCTCTTTCCTTCTGCTCTCGTAATTCTTTAAGTTTTTCTTCGAGGGCCGGTTTATCCAGTTCTTCCTTCTTGCTCGCGGTTTCAGCCAGTATAATCAGCTTGTTGTCGCGAATCTCCACGACACCGCCTTCGACTACGAAGTATTCAGTTGTCTTACCGTCCTGCAACCGTACTTCCCCCACACCCAGCTCCGAGATAAGCGGCGCGTGGTCAACGAGGAAACCCATTTCACCATTGTGCACCTGCACCACGGCAAAAGCTACTTCACCCTCGTATAAATATCGGTCAGGCGTTAAGATGCTGCATTTTATCTTCTTCATCGTGCATTAACCTTGTAGTTTTTTCGCCTTTTCGACAGCTTCTTCTATCGGGCCGACCATGTAGAAAGCCTGCTCGGGAAGGCTGTCATATTCACCATTCAACAAGCCCTTGAAGCTCTTGATTGATTCTTCGAGCTTAACATATTTTCCTTTGTAACCGGTAAACTGCTCAGCGACGAAGAAGGGCTGTGACAGGAACCGCTCTATCTTCCGGGCACGCTGAACAAGAAGTTTATCTTCCTCTGCAAGCTCATCCATACCGAGAATTGCGATAATATCCTGAAGGTCTTTGTAACGCTGGAGGACCCTCTTAACTTCCATGGCGGTGTTATAATGATCTTCACCGACAAGCTCGGGAGCAAGAAGACGTGATGACGAATCCAGCGGATCAACAGCCGGGTAAATACCCTTTTCAGCGATCTGACGTGAAAGAACCGTCTGCGCATCCAGGTGAATGAAGGCTGTTGCCGGCGCCGGGTCTGTCAAGTCGTCAGCAGGAACATAGATGGCCTGAACGGAAGTGATGGAGCCGTTTCTGGTTGAAGTGATCCGCTCCTGGAGCTGGCCCATTTCAGAAGCAAGTGTCGGCTGGTAACCAACGGCGGAAGGCATCCGGCCGAGGAGAGCCGAAACTTCAGAACCGGCCTGGCTGAAACGGAATATATTGTCAATGAACAGGAGAACGTCGCGGCCGGACAGATCCCTGAAATATTCACACATGGTCAGAGCGGTAAGACCAACGCGGAGACGCGCTCCGGGAGGCTCGTTCATCTGGCCGTACACCAGGCAGGCTTTATCTATAACGCCGGAACCCTGCATTTCGAGCCAGAGGTCATTTCCTTCACGGGTTCTCTCACCGACACCGGCAAATACCGAATAGCCGCCGTGCTGCTGTGCAACGTTATTGATAAGTTCCATGATAACAACGGTCTTGCCGACACCGGCACCGCCGAAGAGACCGGTTTTTCCACCCTTGATATATGGCGCCAGAAGGTCAATAACCTTGATGCCGGTTTCAAAAATTTCTGATTTCGGCTCGAGTTGGTCAAATCTTGGAGGAACCTGGTGTATCGACCGTCTTTCTTTTACTTTGATGGGTCCTTTATTGTCAACGGTTTCACCAAGGAGGTTAAAAATCCTTCCCAGTGTCTCTTCGCCGACAGGAACGGAAATAGGAGCCCCGGTGTCGACTATCTTGGCGCCGCGGGTGTATGCCGTCAGTTGAAGCCATGGCAACCGCACGTATCCTGTTTCCGCCCAGGTGCTGCTGAACTTCGCTCACCAGCTTCCGTTTTTCGCCCATAACTTCAATCTCAAGAAGCAATGCGTTATAAATTTCAGGCAACTTCCCTTCCGGGAATTCAGCATCCAGGGTTGATCCAATTACCTGAACTACTTTTCCGATGTTTTCACTCATGACAAACTCCTTACTATCGTATAGTATCAATCAACGAATATACATTTCTATTTGAGAGCCGCCGCACCGCCGACAATCTCCGAAATTTCCTTGGTAATCTTAGCCTGCCGTACCCTGTTATATGTAATCGTAAGATCCCTGATCATCTCCGAAGAAGCATCGCTCGCGTTCTTCATTGCTACCCGCCGTGCGAACTGCTCTGAAAATGAAGATTCCAGAAAACAGGTGTATAATTTCACTTTCAGATACAGCTGTATGAGGTAGGCGAAAATCCTTGTCGGATTCGGCTCAAAGTAAAACTCGAGCTGCGCTCCGGGATACATGTCCTTGATTTCCTCCTCTTCGAGAAGAATCGGAAGAAGCCTGGTCATCGTCGGTTTTTGCGAAGAATGTGATATGACCTTGGTGTAGGATATCCAGATCTCATGAAACTCACCGCTCAGGAAAAGGCTTCTCAAATCATTTCCGAGTGCAGCTGCATCTTCAAAAGTCAGCTTGTCTTCAGGATTCATCATGGATTTAAACATCGGTATCTTCATGAAGTTGTAGAAACCGATGGACTTTTTACCAACGACATAGACCTGTGTGTCCCTCTGTTCATCAGCCAGCTTTTTCTTGAAATTCAACGTGTTTTCAATAACGTTGGTGTTATAGCTGCCGCAGAGTCCGCTATTACCCGCTATTTGCAGCACCAGCACCCGTGCCGGATCATCAGATTCCCTGAAATGAGGATCTTCTGATACGGTGACGCCTGAGTTGACCAGATTGGCTAATATCTCGTTGACCTTAATTTCATACGGTTTGGTCATTCCAAGCCGTCCCTGCATCTTCTTCATCTTTGCAGTAGACACCATTTCCATCGTGCTGGTGATCTTCCGGGTATTGGAGACGGATTTTATTCTCTTTTTTATATCCCTTTGAGTAGCCACAGTCTAATCCCTTCGTAGTTTATTTGCTTATCTCTGCCATATAGCGGTCAACAAATTCCTGTGTCGCGCTTTTGAACTTATCTTCGCTCTTCATTACGCCAGTTGACGAAATTTCCGAAAGCAGATCTTTTTGTGAGCTCTTCATATAAGCCAAAAACTTTGTCTCAAAATCCTTTACCTTCTCAACGGGAACCTTATCAATATATCCCTGGGTTGCGGCGAAGAGAATAGCTACCTGCTCTTCGACTGCCATTGGAACATACTGCCCCTGTTTCAGGACCTCGACGAGCCTGATGCCGCGGTCCAGCTGTTTCTGAGTGGCTGCGTCAAGCTCGGTTCCCATCTGGGCAAACGCCTCAAGTTCACGGAACTGGGCCAGGTCAAGCCGCAGAGAACCGGCGTATTTTTTCATCGCCTTGATCTGCGCGTTGCCGCCGACCCGCGAAACCGATATACCGACGTCGACAGCGGGACGGATACCTGATGCGAAGAGGTTCGGCAGCAGGTAAATCTGTCCGTCAGTAATGGAGATGACGTTTGTCGGAATATACGCGGAAACCTCACCTTCCTGCGTCTCGATGATCGGAAGGGCTGTCAGGCTGCCGCCGCCGAGCTCATCATGAAGCTTGGCTGACCGCTCGAGAAGCCGTGAGTGGCAATAGAAAATATCGCCGGGATACGCTTCACGTCCGGGAGGCCTCCGGAGGAGCAGGGACATTTCGCGATACGCGTTGGCCTGTTTGGTAAGGTCATCATAGACGCACAATGTGTGTCCTTTCTTTTCATACATGAAATATTCTGCCATGGCCGTTCCGGCGTATGGCGCAATATACTGCATCGGAGCGGGATCAGAAGCGTTAGCGGTAACGACTATGGTATATTCCATCGCGCCGTATGCTTCAAGTTTTTCAACGACTCCGGCAACGGTCGAGGCTTTCTGGCCGACCGCGACGTATACGCAGATAACACCTTTACCTTTCTGGTTGATGATGGTATCGACGGCAATTGCGGTTTTTCCCGTTTTCCGGTCACCGATGATCAGTTCGCGCTGTCCTCTTCCGATAGGGGTCATCGAGTCAACTGACTTCATACCGGTCTGGAGGGGCTCTTTAACCGGCTGCCGTGAAGCAATGCCGGGAGCCACAAATTCGAGAGGTCTGTATTTTTTGGTATTTATCGGACCTTTATTGTCAACCGGCACTCCAAGAGGCGTAACAACCCGGCCGAGCATCTCTTCGCCTACCGGCACAGCCAGAACCCGGTTGAGCCTCTTGACGCTTTGACCTTCCTGGATCTCCAGGTAGTCGCCAAGTATGGCCGCGCCGATGGAATCTTCTTCGAGGTTGAGAACCATCGCCTGGACGCCGTTTTCGAACTCGAGCATCTCGCCGGACATCGCGTTTTCAAGGCCATGGATCCGGGCAATACCGTCTCCGACCTGAATTACTGTACCGACTTCGCTGACGTCCAGAGTGGATTTATATCCTTCAATCTCTTTCTTTATGATAGATTTTATTTCTTCAGTTTTAATCTTCATAGGCCACTTCACTCCTGACTTTGCTATTTAACAGATTATTCTTTATATTTTTAAGATCCTTTGCCAAAGATCCGTCTATTACAGTGTCACCTACTTTAATGATAATACCACCCAGTATGCTTGCATCAATCTGTTCGCTCATTATGATTTCTTTTTTCATTACATCTTTCAGCTTGGTGGTCAGCTTGCTTTTAATTGATGAATCCAACTCAGTTGAGGTAATAACGGTAACCTTCTGGCGATTATTGAGTTGATCCACAAACGCCACAAGCGCATCATTGATTTCAACGATGCATGACTGCCGATCGTTGTCGATGAGCACTTTTAAGAAATATACCATATAATCGGAAAGTTTTCCATTGAAGGCTTTTTCAACAAAAGCCTTCTTGCTTTCTTTAGTAATGCCAGGAGAAACAAGAAAGTTTCTGAAATCTTTATCCGATTTTACCAGGTCGGCAAGAAATCCTATCTCTTCTTCGATCTCGGGCAGAATTTTTTTATCCTGCGCCAGTTCGACGAGAGAGGATGCATATACACGAGCTATATCCTTAGCAGCCACGTTATTACCCTGTTATCAATTTTAAATATCAGGACAGTTCAGTAAGGTTATTACTGAACTGTCCCTATTTTATTCAAAGCTTCTTCGACAAGAGCTTTCTGATCTTCCGGTTTAATGTTCTTATTGATTATTTTCGACGCGATTTCCGTCGACAGCAGAACAACTTCCGTCTTGATATCCAAAAGCGCTTTGTCCTTGGCAAGTTCGATCTCTTTCTTGGCGCGTTCCGCGATCGTTCTCGATTCGGTGGTCGCCTTCTCCACGATCTCGTCCTTCATCTTCTCGGCCTCTTCCCTGCCCTTGGCTATGATTTGCGACGCCTCGTTCCGGGAGTTGTCCATCATGGCCTTGTGCTGACTCAGCAGCTTTTCAGCTTCCTGACGTGTGCGTTCAGCGTTGTCGATGTCAAATCGAATCTTTTCTGCCCGGGCGTCCAGCGCGTCGACGATCGGTCTCCATGCGGCTTTCCACATGATCAAAAGCAGCACGATGAATGTGATGATCGTCCACAGCATAAGACCTGGATCGACCCTGAGCAATCCTTCTTTCAAGAAATCCATATAAATTACCTTTTAAAAAGATAAATCTCTACTAAGCAGTATGCAAAAAACTCGGCAACGGCTTATTTCTTCACTTCTTCAGCTGCAGGTGCTTTCTCAACTGCTTTTTCAGAACTAGGAACTGCCAACGGTTTCTGAATTGCAAGCATGAAGGTAATAACGAGAGCAAAGAACGTAAAACCTTCGATAAGAGCCGCTGCAATAATCATAGCCGTTCTCAGGTCACCGCTCAATTCAGGCTGACGAGCCATACCTTCGATAGCGCCAGAGGCCAACCGGCCAATACCCATCGCTGCGCCAATAACAACCAGACCAGCACCTAAACCAGCTCCCAGATACGATAAACCTAAATATTCCATCATTTCCTCCTAGGTATTTTAATACTTAATCTTTTATTCCTTTATATTAAATTAATTTATATTAAATTAATTTATGTGCAATTCCACGATCGTCTCATCAATGTGCGTGCATTGATGAACCGATAAACATTGCTGACAGGCCGGCGAATATAAAGGCCTGGATAAACGCCACCAGCAGCTCCAGCAGATATATCATGAGCGATCCGGCCACAGATCCGATTCCCACAAAGACATTCTGAAACATCATAACCAGAAAGATGAATATAAGAATAACAACGTGTCCCGCGGTCATGTTCGCAAAAAGACGAACGGTGAGAGCAAAAGGCTTGATAAGCAGACCCACCAGCTCGATGGGCCAGAGCAGCAGAATCCCAAGGATGAAAGGAACGCCATGGGGCACCGTGCCTTTATAAAACCAGAGGGGGCCCTGCTTCACCACGCCGACGCCGATCATTCCACCCAGCGTCAGGATCGCCAGACCGCCGGTGACCGCCAGGTTGCCGGTGGCGGTTGACAGGCCGGGCAGAAGTCCCAGCAGATTGCAGAACAATACAAAGAAGAACAGAGTGGCGAAATACGGAATCGCCTTCTTCACATACTTCCCTTCGAAATTCGGTTCAACGATATTATCGTATACGAAATATATGATGAGGGCTTCCCACATGTTCACCCATTTTGAATCGGAGCCCATTTTTTCTTTTTTCAATTTGAATGCGAGAGGAATGAAAACGACAAGGCAGAGAAGAAAGGCAAGCCACAGCATCATGACCCACCGGGTGATCCGCATGTCGAAATATGCCGAAGAGCTTTTTGCTCAGCGGGCCTTCATTGACATGCGCTATGGCGTTATTCAGCGCTTTCAGGTTTGTGGTTAAAATATTATCTTTGGGACTTGCGTGAATAGGTGCAACAACTTTATCGGTGAGGTGGCTGTTAACAAGTTCGCCGACATCGCTCACTTCGTGGTGACCGCCGCCGGGAGCCATAACCAGTATCAGGAACAGAACATAAGCTACAACAACTATAACAAGTGGAATTATCCGTTTCACGGGAATCTCCTACAACTTTGGTTTACTCTTTATATCCAACCTAAAGTGCATCAGCATGATGCTCTTAAAGAAATATCTTGTGTTCCCTTATTACAATTACAACAAATATACTCTATATTGATGACCATTTAAAAAAATAAGTGTTAAAAATCAAGATTAATTCATCAGGGTCAGTTTTTTCTTTCTTGATTTTTCTTCTTTTTCTCGCTGACATCCATCTCCTTGAGTTGTTTGATCAGATGATAGAACCCGATCCCCATTCCCGCAAAAGCTCCGATGATCGTCAGCACCGGTGTTCTGTTCAAATGCTCATCAAGTTTGTATCCGCCAACGACAAACAGCGTTACCGTGGCGGCAAGTTGAATTCCTATCGTTGAATATTGAAAAACCGCATAACTCGTTTTTTTCTTATTCAATCTGTTTTAAATTCCCGGTAAAAAATTTACATTCAACTTATACTTGTCAGCATTTTTTTTATTGGGTAATTGTCAAGGTTTTTTCATCATCGCCGCTTTGTTTTTTTGATTGAATGCGAAAAATAACAATTTATGGGGATGGCTTTCCCCCGGAGTTCGGTGAATAATCACACCGGCAGGAGCCGTCTCATCAGTCATGCGTCATATTCGCGGTGAAATCCACTTCGGAAATAATTAACAGTACCCGGGCATGAAAATTTAAGCATCCAAACAGACATGTCGATAATTAAAAAGCCAGATCAAAACGCATTACCGGATCAGAAGTACAGTCACGGTAATTGGCAGATTCCATGGCAGGTGGATAAATCAACGGTCCCTGCCTGGTTTAACTATACTTTTAGGGTCTCCTATGAAATTATCAATTAAACTGATCCATAACCACGAAGAAATTATAGCCAACTGCCCTGAACTTGATATAAACTGTTACGGATCAGACAAGGATGAAGCGATACGCAGGATAAAAACCGTCATTAATTTTTACGTGGATTCCGCCAAGGAACTAGGGCTGGATGTTGAATCGCTCACCGAGATATCCGTTGAAGGCGAAATGAACCAGTCCCTTGAAGACTCCCCCGGCTGTTATCATCCCAACACCATCAATTAATAACAAAGGGCCTCGCAAGAGGCCCTTTGAACCGTGAAATCGATTATTTGCCTTCCAATTCCGAATCGTTTATCTTGAACTTATTTGCATTGAGGATCTCTTCCACCCACGCTTTACGCTTCTCCGAGCGCTTTATGTCATACATCCGTCTCTCGATACTCTGACGGGCCTCATCGAAGGGTATGACCTTTTTAATATTTTTACCGCCTTCATTCATGTTCCTGGTGAACATGCGGTCAAGGTTCTTGTTGTAATAATCCCGGACATCCTGGGGTGTCACGGCAATATTGGTGAGAATGACTTCCGATTCGTACGTGCTGGCAAGGTTGAAGTCGATGAAAAACTTCAATTCGTTTTTAAACTTTTCTTCCTTATCCAGTCCACGACTGACAGCTTCGCGCCTCATCACTTCCTCGCGCAAAAAGCGCTTGGCCAGCTCCCGCTTCATCTTTTCATCCACCGCCATGTCCGCCCGGCCCATTTTCCTTCTTTTGCCCATGATGAAGTCTATGAGCTTATTCAGATCCGCCACCTTGAATTCAGTAGCGCCCACTTTATACAGTACCGCTGCAGGATCATATAAGGACGCAGAATCTATGCTGTTCACCACATCCTTCGACTTCATCAGCGAATCCTGAAGCCGCATCGATGAATTATACATGAGGCGCCGCTTCATCCCCAATTGCTGGCTCTTGTCCTCGATGACATCCTCAATATTGTCCTCGGTGATTTTTGTCCTCTCCTCCACCTTGATGATATATACCGCATTGCCGATCCTCACCGGCTCCTTGGTATATTCACCTTCCTTCACTTTAAAGACAGCCTTCGAAAAATCCTCACCGCGCATTCCCTGGATGATAAATCCCACATCACCGCCCTTTCTTTTGGAAAAGTCATCGGAGTATTTTTTGGCAAGCTCATCAAAAGACGCACCGTCGTCCAGTTCCTTGATAATTGAACGCGCCTTGTCGGTCTTTTCCTTTAAAGCGTCTTCGATTTCGGCATCTGTCAGTTTCTGTCGATTGTTATTCTCGATCTTGTAATTCTTAATGTTGAGTTTTATGATCCGCGCCTTCGCCCCGTCTTCGCTGAACTTGCCTTCACTGCTGACCAGCTTTCCCAGGTACTGGGCATAGAAGCCCCTGGTTACGAGGTTGGTTATAAACAAAAAATCCTCTTTCTTGTCAAAACCGGCCTTCTGCGCTTCCTGGACCACCAGTTTTTCAGTGGCGAATCGCTCAAGGTGGGTCTTCTGCTCTGACTTCTTCTTTATGATAGCATCTTTCGCCATTTTACGTGCATCAAGCCACTCATAGAATTCCCCCCTGGTTATCTGGCCACCGGTGTAGGTGGCGAGTACGTCGCCGGACCTTTTGCAGGCAGCCGCACCGATCATCACTGTCAATATTAAGATACAAATGATGCTTCTTTTCATGTACTAACTCCAGAATTATTAACATTGTGAAATAAGAACATACCAGATGGTCCGTGTTACAAAATGTCAAATGAAATTCACCGGGACTCTGGTTTTTACTGACAGGCGGGAAAAAAGCATGTCTCCGGCAATCCGGAGGCGGGAGTTACCTAGAATTGGAAACGCGTCCCCAGTTGGAGACTGATATCCTTGCCATTGCTTATATTGACGTTGGTTTCAAAGGTCAGCTTGAAGACCCAGATATTGATTTCCAGGCCGGCGATGAAAAGACCCATGAAAGTCTTCGGGTTTTTTTCATACCCGGCCATGGCAGTGATGTATCCCAATGAGCCGAGTACCGGGTTTGAGAGAGGGCCGATGCCGCTGCCTTCGAGCTGAAGATTCCCGTACGTCAGGACCATGCCGAAGCCGGCGTATAAATCAAATACCCAGAGAAAATTAATATAGGCGACGGCCTGGGTGTTCACCCCCACCAAAAGCCAGCTGAGATTGAAATTGTAATAGGCGGAAAAAAGAACGTCATAATAGGTGCCGGCGAAGTCTATGTTGTTCAGGGTATAGTTATAATTTCCGTTTATGCCCATGAGTCCCTGCATGTAGTCGACGCCGGCAGAGACGGTGACACCGCCGAAACTGAAGAGCTGGGGTAGAATTTCTTTTTTACCGATGAGATTCTTGCGCAGTTTGAAACCCAGGGAATAAAAATTGAATTTAGTAAACTTGGTTGATGCCTGGTTCAGGTCAGGCATGTAGATGGCGTCGGTAAATATCATCAGCTTGAACAGCAGATCAAATCCTTTTTTCAGTCCAAAACCGAAATTGAGGGTCGGATTGGGAGCATAGGCCGGATAGACGCTCTTTTGCCGGGGAACATGTTCATCATAGTATTGCATATTGGCGCACCCCGTGGAGAAGGATATGCCGAAATACATGCGGGGGAAATCGCCGATCAGGGCGTCACCTATTGGATACCCGCCCATGTTGGCAATGGCAAAAGCGCCGGGATAGTTTTTGAAATTTTGATACAGCGTATTATCAAGCTCAGCAATGGTTGCTGCAATCCCATCGGGTGAGATTAAAGGCACCTGGCTCGTGTCAACAAGGATCCAGGAATATGCTGATGTAACTGACAGACAGGAAACGAAGACGGTTAAAAGAACTATTAGTTGTAGTCTCTTCATACACTATCCCGGTTTAGATACATCTATTGTCGGCAGATTAATACCACGCACAATAACAATACTGTTTCAGGTCATCATGCCGACAGATCCCTCGCCCTGCCTGATCCATAATCCAGGACCCCGGAACCACAATAACCATGATAACGGGGTATGGATATTAACTTAAAAATACCTATCGAAGGATAATTTGTCAACGAAATACCGAAAATACGAAATTACTCGGTAAGAATAACCGGCCCCGCCTCGGATATGGCGATGGTGTGCTCGAAATGGGCCGACAGGCTTCCGTCCGCGGTTACCGCTGTCCATCCGTCATCAAGGAGACGGACCGAATGCCCCCCCTCATTGATCATGGGCTCCACCGCGAGGACCATGCCTGGCTCGAGAAGGATGCCGGTCTTTTTCTTTCCATAATGGGGTACGACCGGCGGTTCGTGGAGGGCAAAGCCAACGCCGTGACCGGTATAATTCCTCACCACGCTGTAACCGTTCGCCTCGGCGTATTCCTGGATGGCATGGCCGATATCGCCGATCCTGTTCCCGGGCCTCATGACATCAATGGCCTTTTCCAGCGACCGGCTCGTTGTTTCCGCAAGCCGCCTCGCGCTTTCCGGGATTCTTCCCGCAGAAAAGGTCTGGCATGCGTCGCCGAAGTAGCCGTGCAGGACCACACCGACGTCGATCTTCACCAGATCGCCATTCCTGATTTTCCTTTTTTTCGAGGGGATGCCATGGACGACTTCATCATTGATTGAAATGCATGATGCCGCGCTGTAGCCCGGCACTGTTTTGAAGGCGGCCCTTCCTTTCTGCTTGATGATCATCGAATCGATCATCATGTCCACTTCCCAGGTGGAAAGGCCCGTGAGGGAAATACGTGATAATTTTTTAAAAATATCGGCGATAATGATGCCGGCGTCCCGTATGCGCTTTATATCGTCAGGGGACTTGATCCGTATGCGCTTGTTTCTCATAACCCCCATAAGTATCCGGCTGACCGGCGCCGGTCGGAGACAGGCGCCGGCATGTCATCCGGGCTACGCTTCAGCAGCCTGCGGTGCTTCGGGCTTCCCGTTTTCCTTCGTCTTCTCTGTGAGGCCGGCGGCGGCCTTTATCTTTTTCTCGATTTCCTGCGCCACAGCGGGATTATCCATGAAGTATTTTTTCGCGTTCTCCCGTCCCTGGCCGATCCGCTCTTCGCCGTAGGAGAACCAGGTCCCCGATTTCTTTACGATTTCGAACTTCACGCCAAGGTCAAGAATATCGCCCACCCGTGATATGCCTGAATCGTACATGATATCGAACTCCGCCTGCCGGAAGGGAGGAGCCACCTTGTTTTTCACGACCTTGACCCTGACCCGGTTGCCGATGGCCTCCTCGCCTGACTTCAGGGTCTCGATCTTGCGGATGTCAAGGCGGACGGACGAGTAAAATTTCAGGGCATTCCCGCCGGTCGTCGTTTCGGGGGAACCGAACATGACGCCGATCTTCATGCGGATCTGGTTTATGAAGATAACACAGGTTTTTGATTTGGATATGACCGCCGTCAGCTTGCGCAGGGCCTGGCTCATGAGGCGGGCCTGCAGGCCCATGTGGGAATCGCCCATGTCGCCGTCGATCTCCGCCTTGGGCACCAGGGCGGCCACGGAGTCGATGACGATGATGTCCACGGCGCCGGAGCGCACCAGGGCCTCGACGATCTCCAGGGCCTCCTCGCCGGTGTCGGGCTGCGAGACCAGGAGCTCGTCTGTCTTCACACCAAGCTTCGACGCGTAGGTCGGGTCAAGGGCGTGCTCCGCGTCGATGAAAGCTGCGACGCCGCCCAATTTCTGGGCCTCGGCAACGATATGGAGGGTGAGCGTAGTTTTGCCGGAAGACTCAGGCCCGTATATCTCCACGACCCGCCCCCGGGGCACGCCGCCGATGCCGAGGGCGATGTCCAGCTCCAGGGAGCCGCTCGATATAACTTCAGTCTGAACGATCTGATTCTCGTCGCCAAGACGCATGATGGAGCCCTTGCCGAATTGTTTCTCTATCTGCATGATTGCCGATTCAAGGGCCTGGGCTTTCTGGTTGCTCTCTTTTTGACTCATTTCTTTATGATCAGCCATATGATTACCTCGGGTTTATATATGATGGATTTTATTGAGTATACGAATATGCCGTTACAATATTAAAGCTTATGTCTCATAATTTTGTAAAGTACAAAAAAATTTCACGGCTCATGAAACAGGGGATATGATAGCGGCAGGATTATGTCAAGTAAAAAATACTATATTTTTGTTAAGTACCGATAACTATCGGTGCTTGCTCCTAAATACGCTTAAAATTTAAAATATAGAGCAACACACCATCTTAAGCACAATTTTCATAATGTTTTCATCAGGATTTATCTTAAACCCGATGAACAGCCCCTGCCGTACTCCTGGTAATATCTTGACAGGAGCCAGAATATGATTTATCATCACGAAACACATTCAATAATACACTACACATTGATTTCACCCATGGATGACCATACTGTCTGATTCGATGTTATTTTGTAAGGCAGAATTATCCATATAATATAACCAGGAGTCCCCTGTGCCTGTATCATCAAGAACACTGCTGACAGTTCTGGCGATTGCGCTCCTTGCTCCCGCCTGCGCCCCGGCCCCCTCGGATAAAAAAAATCATGTCTCGGAGAAAGGCTGCGCAGTGAAATCCGCCGCACTCCAGCGGCCCCGCGCGGTTGCCGGGGTGCTCGACCTTTCCGGATATAACATCGACCGGCAGGGCCCGGTTGCCCTTGATGGAGAGTGGGAATTCTACTGGAAGCAGTTCATCGATCCAATTACATTCCAGGGCCCCACACATCCCAGGGCTGAAGACTTTATTGCCGTGCCCGGTTTCTGGAACGGGCACCGCGTTGACAATAAAACCCTCGGCGCGGAGGGGTTCGCCACGTACCGCCTCACGGTGAAAAATTGCGCCTACCGGGGCATGGCTGGCTTTAAGCTCAACCAGATCAGCACCGCCTACACGCTCTTCGTGAACGGGAAGATGGTCTACCAGTGCGGCCGCCCCGGCAAGGACCGGGCCCACGCGGTGCCCCGTTGGATGGGCGACGCCGCGTATTTCACGTCGGAAGCGGACACCATTGACATCGTGCTGCACGTGTCGAATTACCATTACGTCAGGGGCGGCATCTACATGCCGATCAGGCTCGGCGCCGCAGACGAGATCAAGACTTCGCGCGAAAGGTTTTCATGGATCGAGTTCTTTATCTTCGGCACCCTGTGCATCATGGGACTCTACCACGTGGGGCTTGGCGCCCTCAGGAGAAACGACCTCACTCCCCTCTACTTCGGGCTGTTATGCCTCATCATGACCCTGCGGACCCTTGCATCAGGGGAGATATACCTCGCCCACATGATTCCCGCGGCATCGTGGGAGCTGCTCCACAAGTTTGAGTACGGCACCTTCACCATGGCGGTGCCGTTATGCATGTTCTATATCAATTCGCTTTTTCCCGATGAATCAAACCGGAAAGCAATCATTCTGATTGCCGCGGTCTGCGGCGCGGTCACGCTCCTCATCATGGCGACACCATCTCTGGTCTATTCGCGTACGGTTGTTTTTTTTCAGCTCTTCGCCCTGGCAACGATTGCATATTCCGTTTTTATAATAATCCTGGCGGTGCGGAGGAACCGCGAGGGCTCGGTCAACCTCCTCGCGGGGTTCATTATCATAACCCTTGCCATCATCAACGACATGCTCTACGAGAACGGCATGGTACGCACGACCTACACGGCGCACATGGCCCTTTTCGTGTTCATCTTCATGCAGGCCTACCAGCTCCTGCTGCGGTTCTCAAACTCCTTCAACCGCATCGAGAGACTTACCGAAGACCTGCAGCGCACTTTCAACGAAATAGAAAAAAAGAATATTTCCCTCATTTCCACGAACCGCGAGCTGGAGGAGCTTAAAAATGGCCTTGAAGAAATCGTGGAAGAACGGACCGAGGAATTAAACGCGGCACTCACCGAAATGGAAAGCATCAATGATCAGCTCATCCTCACCAACAGATCACTTAACAAGGCCCACAAGGCGGCGGAAGCCGACATGAAGATGGCCGCCAACGTGCAGACGGCTGTTATTCTGAAGAACCCTCCCCGGACCGATGAGTGGGACATCGCCTGCCGGTATATCCCCATGACCGGCGTGTCGGGCGATTTCTATGATTTTTACAATTTCGGCGGCAGGCTTGCGGGCGTGGGGCTTTTCGATGTATCGGGGCACGGCATCTCTTCAGGGCTCATAACCATGACCGCCAAGACGATCCTCTTCAGGCTTTTCAGGGAATACCATGATAAGAATTTTTCCCAGACCTTTACACGCTTCAACAGGGAACTCTACCGCGAAATCGGCCAGGCCTATTATTATCTCACCGGCATTCTTCTCCGATTCAACGGCATGCGGGCCGAATATCTCAACGCGGCACATACCGATGTCCTGGTAAAGGGTTCCAGCGGGGTCCGCCCGGTGCGGCATGACAATGGCGAGGAAAATTGCGGATTTCTTCTCGGCATACAGCCTGAAGATTACCAGTATTCAATGATCCCGTTTACGGTTGCGTCCGGTGATGTCATAGCCATCTTCACCGACGGGATTGTCGAGGCAAATAAAATAGAAACAGAGCCATATGGCATGGATCGGGTTATGGCTTCATTCGAATCGGCACCGGACGGCAGTTCTGAAGAGATCCTGGATCATCTGCTCAGGGACGTTTTTTCCTTCACCGGCGATACCACGCTAAAGGACGATCTCACCATCATCGTCATGAGGAGAAAATGACCGGTGCTGTGGCCGCAGGCATGGCGTTTTAACATTTAAAACAGACGCATCAATCAGGAGCTGACCAATGAAAACCGAATGGAACCATGGCCCCGCTGAACCATGGGAAAAACAGGTGACGGCGATACTGGCGATTTTTTTCATCGCCGTTGTCGCCGTCAGCACGGTTCTGCACCATATGTATCCCGAAATCATGCGCGTGCCGGGAGTCATCCCTCCCCGGTTAATGCCTGAGGTTTCCCGTTTATGGGAGTCGGCAATCGGCGACCTGATGAGCCTTTGTGTTGCCTGTATAGCGCTCTACCACGGTTACCGCAAATACGGCCCGGGAAGGACAGCCCTGTTTTTCTTCGGGTCCATGATCTTTTCCGGCCTCGAGGAGAACGAATGGATCCTTCTAAGCGGACGGATCCTGGGGCATAAGACCTACTTTTTTACCGGAGGGGGACTCTGGTTCCTTGAAATACCGGTATACACCTGCCTCGGGTGGTATGTCATATCATACGGCTGCTACGAGATGTTCGAAGTCATCGGGGAACGATGGCACAGGGCGGCACGGGCCGTTGCCGCGGGTCTTCTCGCGATGTCGCTGGACCTTTTCTGTGATCCGCTCCTGGTGAATATCGGCATGTCGCTGACGCCTCCCGCTCCGTACGGACTGTGGGTCTGGGAAAACGAGAACACCCTGCGGCTTTTCTCAATCCCGATTATGAACTTTATCGGATGGGCGCTGCTGGTATCGCTTTTCTGCTATGTATTCGGGTACGTTTCCGACAGGATCCAGGCTGGTGTCCATTCGGCGCGGTCCAGCATTATCATCTTTTTCGGCGCCTTTCCCATCATGCTGCTGATATGCCTTGTCTCACTGTCCCTGCTGGATTGGGGCTTCCAGTCTCTCTGGGGAGCGGTCAACATTTTTCCCATTGATTTTCCCAGTAATCAAATAAACCGGCAAGGAGGTCCGGACATGGTGCTGCCATCAAAAAAAATCAGGTTCATAGCATTGTTCGCGCTGGTCCCGTTATGGTCTTTCATGTGCAACATGTTCAGGATGTATGGACGGCTCAGGGAAAGATACCCGGACTCCCCGGTCATAATTATAGGGCTGGCTGTCGCAGTTCTTCTCCTGGCGCTCACTATCATATATGCGCGAAGGATCTTCACCAGGGAATGACAGGGCCCTGCGGAGCCGCCGGGCCGCTACGGCTTTTCCGTGAAATACCGGTACGTCCGGTAAAGCCCCGTAACGCTGATGGTCCCGAGGGTCATGATGGAGACGAAGATGACCCCGGTGTTCTGGATCACAGTCCACGACATTATCGTTCCCACGGCAAATATTGCGGCATAATTGAACACGGGAAGATAATATATCCCGTCCTTATCCGAATAAACGTCCTTTCGAAGAAAGAAAGCGGCGCGGAAAAGTGTGAAAATGATCATGGTCGTGACAAACCATCCGAAGAAATTCTGCACCGGGATATTGAAGAGCACCCGTTCGGGCGGGAGCTGCCGGAGCCCGGTCCAGACCCACGCGCCCTTGTGGGCGCAGATGGGATCGATAATGATATCAAGGGCGGTCATGGCGACCGAATCGACAAAGGCATAGACGAAAATTTCGACCGCACCCGCCTTCCTTTTAAGGAATTCCGCCAGCGATCCTTTCCCTGACAGGATGACATTGGTCATTATCATGGAAATATACATGAACATGAACCATGAAAGGGGTATAATGAAAGGAACCGTATCCAGGATCTTGGGGCCAAGGCCGGACCCGTAGTAATACTCGCCGTAGATCATTCCTGTTTTCACCCCGGCGAATTCCATCACGAAGGAAATAACCGCGGTAACAATGACGAGAACCCCGGTCCGGAAGCGGCCGAAATACCTCGCGCCGTGGATAATAGTTGTAATCGTAAAAAGGAGCCCCATGGCCACATTATACCAGGCCGGTGACGTTATTCCCGCTGCGTCCAGAACGAGGTTCATCCATGTCGCTATAAAGAACAGGATGAACCCGGCGAGCACCAATCTCTTTTCCACATCAGCCTCCATGAGAAATCAATTCTTCAAAAGCGGCCCCTTTCCCAGGGGAAACAGGTAAATCGAAAAAACTGTACGGTGCCTAAAATTTTACCGTGTTCCCCCGATCCCGATGACCTTGTAGAGGGAGACGCCGAATACGGTATGCTGCCAGTTGTCAAGGGCGATGAAAAAACCGAAATTGACATAATCGAAGTTGAAAAATTCGGGATACACGTTAAGACGCACCAGATAATTTTCGGTGGTGTTGACCAGCAACGAAATGAGGAGGGCGTCGTTCCTGTCCCAGAAAATTCCGCCGGAAAGTCTGATTTTTTTCAGATAATCGATTTTCCTGTCATGCTCAGGGTCGAAAGCCTCCGTAACCGCAACCCCCATGCCGAAGGAGAGATTATCGCGCTCATGCACATTCACGGCGAGGCCCAGGAGATACGTCATCCCCATATAAAGGAAGGGACGGACCGTTTTCCCGAACAGATACGGCCTGAAAACATAACTGGTGTTGGCATTCAGTATTTTCTGCTGCTGGATACTATAGACCGGCTGGCCGAGCCAGTTCCTGAGCTGCATGGTGTCGTGAAAAAAATGGGCCACGCTGTCATTGGCAAAGAGTATACATCCGACTATATCGAAGAACAAAAGGTCAGCGATCGGATCGTGGCTCGTCAAAAACTTATTGTTGTATTCTATCGCCTCGTTGCCCCATTGAGCGGCGTACAATGTCAGGAATGCAAAAATATACGGCACCGGGACCCTGTAATAATCATACCATTCCGCCAGGGTCCTGAAGTCATAACCGCCCCCGATGAGGTGGAGTGTCATGTTCGGCAGTACCCGCTCGGTCAGGAACTCGTCCATTAAAAGTTTGCCAAATCCACCATCCCTGTTAATGGCACGGACAGGATCCTTGATCCTGTTGAACAGCTTCACATGGTTGATAAAATAGTCCTTCTGCGAAAATGCAGCAGGGCATTGCGCGCTGTCAAAGGCGGTATTGATGTAAAACATAACCGGGTAAAGAAAATACGTTGAGCTTTGCGCAGGATCGAAGTTGATATATTTCGAGGGGGAGGCTGTCCGTTCTCCCCGGGGTCCTTTATCTTTTACAGCAGGATCAATATCCATGGCATGGAGCGAGGAAACAGCAGCCACCAGGATGGATAGCATGAGAGCGATTAAGATCAGGTGCGTTAGGGCCTTGGGGGGAAACATCATCCAGCTCCGGTTTATCCGATCCTTTGTGTATGAATTCTTTTTTTATGATATCCATCCAGTTTTTTTACAAGCATTAAATCAAGAAATTTATTATACAGGAATTAAATCTGATGCAGCCTCGTTCAATAGGATACAACGCTCTTATATAAACCAGTTCCTTGTCAGGCAAGGAGACTTTCAATTAAAAGGAATGCCGGGCAGTTGCCGTTAAGTGCTAAAAAAAAGTCTCACGGATTGATTCCGTAAGACTTTTTGGTGTCACATCATGATCCAGGCAAACCGCATGTAATAATTGGATACCTTCGCGGTCAGCCATGTATCTGGTATCCGCTAATGTTAATAGTCTCCCATCCGGTGAAGGTATGCAATGGTTGCTGATATCTCCCAGCTATCGGCAAGAATGTCTCCATGCCTGGTATAGCCGACATTAATGCCATAATTCACAGCAAGTTCGAAGGAGAGCGTTGAAGCCGGGCCAAGATTAAAATTCAAACCGGCAAAGACAAGACCGAAATCAGCGCGGAACATGTCTACCCAGATCGTATAGTGATATTCGGTCACCAGGATATAGGGGTTGTAGGACCAATACGGATAATAATACCAGACGTTATAGTAGTTATAAAACGGTGTATCAACATAATAGGTGCCGCCGACATAGTACAGACCGATGCGGGGTCCGAACCAGAACTGGAAATTTTCAGTCCGCAATGCCGATGGAGCAATAGTCAGGATATTGACTATTCCTGTTTTCCACAATTGCGTACTATCCGCATACTGGGCCCCGAAACCGGCTTTAAAGCGATAATGCAAGAGATCGTTTTTCATCAGGGACGTATCCAAGATAAAACCGCCCGTCGGGATTACATCTGTCGTAATTTTATAGAAGTGATTACCGTCCCATGCGGTCTGTCCTACACCCAGATCAAAGTAACCACCGATGCTGAAAGCCATTGCTGAAGTTGAAAGCAGCATGACTGAAAGACCGGTGCATAAAAAAAATACTAGTTTTTTCATTTCAACCTCCCTGTATAACAATGATTTTTTATATTCTTTTTTTAAAAGAGTTCACCAATGTTTGTTGAACAATGATTTAAACCAGTTGCAAAATAATTGAAACAAAGTGAATATCCCGTGTCAACTATAAATGATACATAGCGAGGAAAAATAATGTTACGCGGGATACATAATTATATTTTTATGCAAACTCACCAAAAAGAAAACACCAGGACGCATTGACTTTCAGTCCATTGCGGCGCTTTTACAAACAGGGCGAACGGGAGAACGAGGGAGAGAGGGCGAGAAGCCCACGCTCCCTCGTATCAAGCCTCACACATTCCCATCAATAATCCCGTTCCCGTTTCCGCCGTTCATGAGGTCGCGGCGGCGCTGACCTGCAATTTTCATGTATTCCAGTTTGTTCAGGGCGTCAACGAAGGAGTGGATACCCGCGATAGACACGTCGATATTGGCAGCACTGCCGAAGGCCTTGAGTTCCCTCCCTTCGTGCTCCTCGGCCACGGTGCAGTGTACCTCCGCGACCGCGTCCGATCCGCCGGTAATGGCCACCAGGTTGAAAGATGTGATCCGTGCCGTGGTGCCCGTTATCCTCTTGACCGCCTTCACCCCCGCGTCGACGCCGCCATTGCCATGGGCGACCTCGAAAGCCTCGCGGTTCCCCTTCTTGTGGTCCTTGATTGTTACAAGGGCCATGGGGGGCGAAAACATACCGGTGGATATCTGCACGTTCTCGACCTTGTACCGCCGATCCTCTTCTCCGCGGAACAGAGACTCCCCTACCAGGACCGCGAGATCCTCGTCAAAGACCTCCTTCTTGCTGTCGGCCAGAGCCTTGAAGAGACGGAAGAAGCGCTCCGTTTCCTCCTTGTCCAGGTTGTACCCGAGGAAAGCCACGCGGTCCAGGACCGCGTGGCGGCCGGAATGCTTGCCCAAAACCAGGTTGGACTTGGAAATACCCACGTCCTCGGGCTTCATGATCTCATAGGTCATGGTGTTCTTCAGGAGTCCGTCCTGGTGTATGCCCGACTCATGGGCGAAGGCGTTGCTGCCGACGACGGCCTTGTTAGGCTGCACCGATACGCCGGTGATATTAGTCAGGAGGCGGCTCGTGGGTATTATCTGCTTCGTGTTGATGTCAGTACGGACGTTGAAGAGGTCGCTCCTGGTTTTGACCGCCATCACGATCTCTTCCATCGAAGTATTGCCTGCCCGCTCACCGATGCCGTTCACCGTGCACTCCACCTGCCGGGCCCCTGCCTCGATGGCCGCGATGGAGTTGGCCACGGCCAAACCCAGGTCGTTGTGGCAGTGAACTGAAATGACGGCATTCCCGATATTGGTTACATGCTCGAAGAGATAGCGGATGAGCCGGAAAAAATCCGATGGTATCGCGTATCCCACCGTGTCGGGGATGTTGACCGTCATGGCACCGGCCTCGATCACGGCATGGACCATTTCGGCAAGGAACGCCGGGTCGCTCCGCGTGGCGTCCATCGGGGAAAACTCCACGTTCTTCGTGTAGCTTTTCGCCTGCTGCACCGCCTCAATGGCCAGCTTCAGCACCTCCTCGCGGGTCTTCTTGAACTGGAGCTGGATATGGATATCGGAGCTGGAGATAAAGGTATGGATACGGGGATTCTCCGCTCCCTTGATGGCCTTCCAGGCCGTTTCGATATCCTTCTGGTTTGCCCTGGCCAGGCCCGCCACCTGCACTCCCCTGGCCCTGTCGGCAATCATCTTCACCGCCTCAAAGTCGCCCTCGGAAGCGATAGGAAACCCGGCCTCGATGACGTCAACGCCGAGCTTGATCAGCTGATCCGCAAAGATCATCTTTTCCTTCATGTTCATGGTAAAACCGGGGGACTGCTCCCCGTCGCGGAGCGTGGTATCGAATATTATGACTTTATCTTTACTGTTATCTGACATGTTTTTTCTCCTTATTGAGTAGTATGGTGACACGAAATATATGATCTGCCCACAAGCAACGAGGGGCATAAACCCCGCCACCTCCCCGGAATCAGAATCGCGTACGAATAATCCATTCAATTACCTGCCTTTAATAAATCTGCGTTAAAAATTCATATCATACCATAAAAAAAGCCGCCACATTCTGTGACGGCTTTCACTTGTATCGTTTTCAAGAAGGCATCACAAAATATGGCCGGGGAGCGGACCCTCCAGGCATAACAACAGACCGAGAAGCAGACTTAGAAGTGACGCCAACGTGTATTTCATCATTACTACCAGTTACAGTTCCTACTATATAATCGGTAATCCATCTCACTACTATACAGCACAATTATTGATATGGTCATTATTGTCAATAGAAATTCTGAATTTTTTCCTTACCGTCCATCAATTCTCAATCCATTAAAGCTTGACTTTCTGCAGCCCGGCTCCCACAATCAAACTTGACGTTACACCATGGACGGCGCATGCGGCAGGTTAAAGGATACATCCAGGTCTACAGCAGAAAGACCAGAGACGAGATCATGAAGTCTGGCGGCAACATCCTTTCCTGGGCCGGCCTTGAAGGCATGACATCGGACCTTTTCGCCTGTGTTGATGAACTAATAAAAAACGCGGTCAAGGCAAATTACAAGTACATTCTACTCCGGGACCGCATCCTGACCAAGCTGCACCAGCTTCGTCCCGATAAAAACCCGGAAGAGATCAGCCAGAACATTGACTCCCTCATGAAACATCCGGAAAATTTCAACCGCATGGCGGAAGAAATCCTCAAAAAAGAAGACCTGTCCGCAATAGTACGGGAAATCCTGAACGAAGAATCGAGGCTCCTCACCATAAAAAACAGGGCCTACCTGGAGAACCGTCGTTATACCGCCGAAGAACAGCAGGAAATCCTCGGCCTTACCATGCTGAGGGATATGCACAGGCAGATTAAGGAGCAGGACATAAAGATCATTTTGCGCATACAGGCCGATGACGACTTCATGTACATCGAGGTCACCAACACCGCGCCTATTCTTACGCGTGATATGAACCGGATACACGAAAAGCGCGATGAGCACCGGCGCTACCGCGACGAAGGCCGGGAGCATGAATTTTTCGTGGACAACATAGACACCAGCGAGTCGGGTTTCGGTTTCGGATACGCAAAGATCGATGTCATTCTCTACAACCTGGGAGTAACCAGCGAGCGGGCCATTACGATCATTTCATCGATAAACACAACGGTAATGCTGACGCTGCCGATGGAACAATTAAAGGAACATTACGCCGCGTAACAGCCCGCAGGCGGCATGCAGGATCAAATCGATATTAATACACGCCCTACGGGGAACAGAGGAGCCACATGGAATCTTTCTTTGCCAACACCTTTTTGTTCGGGGAAGATATTCTCAACAGTGTCCATATCTTTGCCGGATCATGGCTCGACGCAGTCATGCTGGGGATAACATCAGCCGGGAGTGAGACCTTTTACATGGTAGCCCTGCCGGTGCTCTACTGGTGCTGGGACCGGCGGAAGGCCCTGTATGTCGGGGCCGTGTTCCTCACCGCCATGACGATCAACGACGCGCTTAAAAGCCTTTTCAATCATCCCAGGCCCGATCCGTCCAGGCTCCTTCCCGGCATACAGGAACTGGCGACTCGATATAAACCCGGGGGGCCCGGTTTCCCAAGCGGCCACGCCCAGGGATCGATGAGCTTCTGGGGAGCAATTGCGGTCATGGCAGGAAATAAAACCGTGGAAGCGATCTGCGCAGTAATGATAATCCTGGTAACATACTCCCGCCTCTACATGGGAGTCCATTTCACGGGTGATGTCATCGGCGGGCTTGCACTGGGAGTGCTCTGCCTCGTGGTGATACTCCCGGCGGCAGCCGCAACGGAAAAGCATTACCGCTCCTTCAGCCCGGTGCTTATCACAATCATTTTAGTGATTGTCCCGATAGCCGTTTACATCGCTGTTCCCGGACACCATGTCAACACCACCATGGGAACGATATCGGGCTTTCTCATCGGCGCCCTCCTCGCTGAAGACCGGATCCGCTTCAATCCGCGAAACAGGCTGCCTTACCAGATTGTGAAAATCGCCATAGGCATTGCCGTTGTGGCAGCCATCCGCATCGGCCTCAAGTATATCCTTCCCGACAGCATGGCTGCTGGATTCTTCCGTTACTGGTGTATCGGCTTCTGGTGTTCCTTCGGGGCGCCGTATGTGTTCGGGAAAATCACGATCCTCAGAGGAGAGGAAGTGGATTTACTCTGACCCCGGGTTAGGTAGATCGCAGGAATCTTAACAACTGTTTACCGATAACTATCGGTGGCTTGGGATAATCAACCTGTTACTCTGACACTTGCCTACTATGAGATTGAATAAGATTTTACTCTGACCCCAGGTTTGGACATGAGATATTAATCTTAACTATTGTTCACCGATAACTATCGGTGACATTATACTCTGACACCTACATTGACATCTCTTTAATCTACATAAATCCGTGGTACCCGCAGACTGATGGTGCAAAGGAACTCGTAGGTGATGGTGCCGATATTGTCGCACAATGACTCAAGTGGTATGACAGAGCCATTCATCTCGCCGAAGAGGAGTACATCGTCGCCGTTGTAGGCGGTGCCCTCCATGCCGATGTCCACCATGACCTGATCCATGCAAATGGTACCCACGACGGGATAGAGTTTCCCCCGGATAGCCACCTTACCGCGGTTCGAGAGGAACCGGCTGTAACCATCGCCGTATCCAACGGGAAGGGTCACGATACGCGTTTGGCCCTTTGTGAAATAGGAATGATTGTAACTGATGCCGGTAGCGGCAGGCACCACCTTGAAGTAGGATACCTTCGTTTTTAGAGTCATGGCAGGAAGGAGTTTCCTTCCACCGAAATCGCGGTCCGGATCGTACCCGAAGGGATTGTATCCATAAAGCATGATGCCGGGGCGCACCATGGTGAAATGAGAAGCCGGTATGCCGATTATTCCCGCCGAATTTGCCAGGTGCACCAGTTCAGGCAACGCGTTTTTCTTCGCCATGAAATCAGCGACCTCATTGAAGCGCCGTATCTGCGTCTCGGTGAAACCGGGGTCCGACTCAGCCCTGGCGAGATGGGAGAAAATGCCCTTTACCGATATGCCGGGAAGCTCCAGAGTGCGATCGATGAAGCTCTCGGCGTTGTACCAGTGCACGCCGATCCGCTCCATGCCGGTATCGATCTTAAGATGCACCTTCGCGGTCCTGCCGAGGCGCACGGCGACTTCCGATATGGCCGCCGACTTGTCATAGGACGAGCTGGTGATCTCGATATCATGTTCGAGAAACTCCTCGACCTGATCGGTATTGATGGCGCCGCATACCAGTATCGGCGCCGTGATGCCGCTCTTCCTCAGATAAACCGCTTCTTCAAGATACGCCACGCCGAGGTAATGGGCGCCGGCTGCCAGCAGTGTTTCTGATAGTGTCCTGATGCCGTGGCCGTAGGCGTTGGACTTGACCATCGCCATGATCTTAACATCCCTGCCGACGAGGGACCGCACAATCTCGAAATTGTTGCGCACCCTTCCCAGGGACACCTCTGCCCTTGTGGGCCGGTTCTGATATGTTTCGATATTTATCTGCATGGTATGATTACGCTGCAACAGCGGTATTGCAGAAAGACAGATTTGTCAATGATTATACGGTGTTTGATATAGGGCCGATCACCGGACTTTAGCTTTTACGATTTTCCCGACACCGGTGGAAAATATTCGTTCTTCGGCCATCGACAGCCCGTGTAAGTGGAGAAAACCATCAAGACCTCCCTTCGCAAGCCAGTCCTTAAAGTTGGCATTATGCTCTTTGCCGGCACTCATTTCAATGATGCGGATCATCTTTCCCTGAAATGTTTCCGGGTACGGGGCGATGAAATCCGCGATAATAAATTCTCTGGCAATCTTCTTTGCCTCTTCCATCACCCGGTCTCGTATGTCCGCAGGTATTTCATGCAGGAATTGAGTCATGACAGCATAATCGTATGTGCGGGAGACCAGCGATGACAACTCAGTGGCCGACCCATGAATCAGTTCCACATTCCCGACACCCATTGCAGCAAGCCGTTTCCGGGCAAAACCAACCATTTTTGGGGACACTTCTATGCCGGACACATGTGAGCATTTTTTCGCCAGACCGGCCACAACGGTGCCAACGCCGCAGCCGATATCAATAGCAGAGGAATTATCAGAAACATACTTCGAAACAGGCTTTGCGAAGGACTTGCCTGCTATGGGATCGACCATGAGGCTGTAGAAAAACCCATCGTACCAGCGTGATCTGGTAATATCTTCACTCATATGTATCTCCCCTGAAAAATGATAAAACCGATAGTTATCGGTTAACTATCGAATCAATCAGTTCATCCGCATTACGGTAAAACACCCGGTCATAAAAATCCTGCGACAGCCCGTAATCTGAAAGCGTCCCGATCTCCGATTCGCGCGGCATGATGAGGTTGGGAAAATCGGATCCATACAGGATGCGGTCTTTATGCTTTTCAAGTGCCTCGTTCCCGAGGTCGAATCCGCCCCTGCCCTGAAACTCCCTGAAAAAGGCAAAGGCAGTGTCCATATAGAGCATGGAATGCTCCTCAAGTAAGTCCATGAAGCCCCGGTACTCGAGGGCGCCCATGTGGGCCACGTTGGCCGGGATATCCGGATAGCGGTCGAGAAGTTTATTGAATTCAGCAAGACCCACGAATTCGTTACCTACCGGGCCGGTTCCGACATGGAAGAGAATCCGTTTTCCCCGTTCCATCACCTTTTCATACATCGGGAAGAGTCGGCTGTCATGGGGATAGAAGCGCTGCACCAGAAGCTGCAGCTTAAATCCAAGGACCCGGGGATGGGCAAGGACCCTGTCCACCATGGTCAGTGTCTTTTCATCGCCGGGATGATAGGCGGCAAAGCAGTAGAGGTCCGGGTTATCGTCAAGGACCTTAAGGTTCCATTCATTCAGGGCTTCAGCGACGCCCTCGCGATGGGCGTAATTGGAATACACGATTCTTTCTACGCCCTTCTCCCGCAGATAGGCGATGCACTCCCGATAATACATCCGGTATATAACGTCCCACCTGTATCCTTTTGAAAAGAATTCCCAGATGGCATCGAACATCCTGTCGGGGAACAGGTGAACGTGGAAGTCAATGATGCGGGATGGGATAGGATGAAGTAACAAAATAATTGAGCCGTTTAATTATTATCTTTATTCTAAGACTGATCAATCATTCTAATACAGCTCTGAATTTCACTAAATGATTTACCCTACAGGACACACATCAGCCTGTCAAATCTTTTAGGATGACATATAACCTGTTCGACGCTTTCTTCCTGAAAATAACTATTGAGTTTACATAGAATCCGATGAGACTTCATCACATTCTATCAATTACTCTGACCCCTGAAAACAAACGGGCGGCCAATTGGCCGCCCGGAGTATATTTCTTGGAAGTTTCGTTGATTCTTAGTACCGATAGTGATCAGGCTTATAGGGACCTTCAACCGGAACGCCAATATAATCCGCCTGCTCCTTTGTCATCTTCGTCAGTTTGACGCCCAGTTTATCCAAATGCAGCCGGGCCACTTCTTCATCAAGCTTCTTGGACAGGGTATATACACCAATTGCATGTTTGCCCTGCGCCAGTTCGATCTGAGCAAGTGTCTGATTGGTGAAGCTGTTGCTCATGACAAAGCTGGGATGACCCGTGGCACAGCCGAGATTAACCAGACGTCCTTCAGCAAGAACAATTATGGACCGTCCGGATTCCAGTGTCCACTTGTCAACCTGCGGTTTGATCGTATCCTTTTTACATTTCGGGTTGTTCTCGAGATAATGCATGGCTATTTCGCTGTCGAAATGACCTATATTGCAGACAATGGAACCTTCCTTCATCTGTTCCATATGTTTTCCGGTAATGACATCAAGATTGCCGGTTGAGGTAACAAAGATATCCCCCTCGGGAGCAGCTTCGTCCATGGTGGTTACTTCATACCCCTCCATAGCCGCCTGGAGGGCGCATATCGGGTCTATTTCGGTAATGAGCACCCGGGCGCCGAAACCCCGCATTGACTGGGCACACCCCTTTCCTACATCGCCGTATCCGGCAACAACTACTATCTTTCCCGCCACCATGATGTCGGTGGCCCGCTTGATCCCGTCGGCCAGGGACTCGCGGCACCCGTACAGGTTGTCGAACTTTGACTTGGTAACTGAATCATTCACATTGATAGCCGGGAAGAGGAGCTCTTTATTTTTTTCCATCTGATACAGACGATGAACACCGGTGGTCGTCTCCTCGGAAACACCTTTCACCTTTGCCGCTATCTTTGTCCATTTCTGCGGATTGAGCTTTAGGCTTTCAATCAGTCTGTCTATAATGATCTTGAATTCCTTATTATCATATTTTTGCTCAAGAATCTTCGGGTCCTTTTCAGACTTGACGCCCTGGTGAATCATGAGGGTAGCATCTCCTCCGTCATCAACAATCTGATCCGGTCCGGAACCGTCGGGCCAGGTGAGTGCCTGTTCGGTGCACCACCAGTACTCCTCAAGCGTCTCGCCCTTCCATGCAAAAACGGCCGCAGTGTCCGCCTTGGCTATAGCTGCCGCGGCATGATCCTGCGTGGAGAAAATATTGCACGATGCCCAACGGACATCAGCCCCCAGTGCCTGAAGAGTTTCTATAAGGACTGCAGTCTGGATGGTCATATGAAGGCTACCCATAATCTTGAGTCCCTTGAGGGGCTTCTGCGTTCCATATTTCTTCCGGACAGCCATGAGGCCGGGCATCTCGTCTTCCGCCAGTTGTATTTCTTTCCTCCCCCATTCCGCAAGGGAGATGTCCGCTACCTTGTAGCGTAAATCCTTCTCAAGCGCCATGATATCTCTTTTTGCTGTTACATTCATCACTATTCTCCTTTATCATTTTAATTATTAATTTCTATCTTTACATCCCAAAAAATTAAACCTGAAATATTTCCGGCTTACATAAAAATAAGGGATGATTAATTATTTTTTCTGCATTTGATGTATTTAACAATCTATTGTTTGATAGAAAGGAACAGATCGATTTTCAAACCATCCCTGGCGTCAAACTGGACAAATTCTCTGGGAATAAATCCACCGGCCGATAGCCATCGTTCAATATTCTTCCTCGTGAACCCGAGCCAGCGGTGTTCATATTTTTTACGCAATTCTTCATTCTGGTGTTTGTCTAGATCCACAATGATCAGCGACCCGCCTTTTTTCAGGACGCGACCCGCTTCCAGGATGCTTGAATCAGGGGAGGGTAGATGGTGAAGAACCATGTTGATGACCGCGGTATCGGCTTCATGATCACGCATCGGCAAATGCTCCATTTCTCCTATACGAAGTTCAATTCCTTTGCCATTCGATGCAAGTCTGTGCTCTGCTTCTTCCAGCATCTTCGGTGACTTATCTACACCTATCACCCGTTTTGCTTTTTGCTTGATTGGTATTAGCAATTCACCAGTTCCGCATCCCAGATCGGCAGCAACATTACAATTCGTGATTCTTTCCACAATTTCATCGGACATATTAATAGTTCCGAATATTCCCCTTTTAATATCATCCCAATCTGAAGCAATGGAATCAAAAAAACGAGTCTTTTCATTCATTCCTTCTTCAAGAATACCCTTCATGGCTAGGTAATCAGAATTTAAATCAACGTCTCCAGAGATAAATTCCTGAAAAAGTTTATTAAATCTGCCCCCCTGGCCTTCCCGGGAAGTGCTGTAGAATACCCATAAGCCATCACGTCGATATTTAAGCAAACCGCAGTCTGTCAATATTTTCAGGTGTCGTGAAATGCGTGGCTGTCCCATCCCCATAACTGTCACTATTTCATTGACATTCAACTCATGATTAAGGAGGAGATTAAGAAGACGCAACCGCGTTACGTCTGCCAGGGCTTTGTAATACTGTACGATCTCCATTTAAATTACTATATCAATATATATTGATATAGTAATAAAGATACATAGTAAAGTCAAGTTTTTTTGTTTTTTGAGAAGAAAAAAATGATATGGTGTCAGAGTAAAATTATAGCAAAACAACTTGTAAATCAAACTACATTAAATGAATTCAATATCGATTCAATTATTACAGTATTTATGAAACACAGGCGGTAGGTTTTAAGTTAAATTTCCATAAAAAGCTATAACGAGCCGGCAACAATAAGTATTTCGTTTCTAACCTTAGGGCAAAAAATACGGTGCACCATTGAAAAAGTTTGCAAAAGTATGAACTTTTCAAGAAGTCTGTTATTTACACAAATATCTCCTCGGGAAATATTCTCTTCCGGTACAACTCTTCATATTCCAGAAGCTTTTTTCTTCGTTCCTCAAAAGAGTTTCCCAGCTTCAGGAAATACTCAGACAGGGTAATCGGCACCGGCGGCACATACTCCCTGTCCACATAGGCCCTGAAACCACCATACGGATACTGCCGCGGATCAGTTACATACCCGCTCCGCACCGGATTATACCCGACATACAGGAACACGGTCCAGAAGGTCTGCACGGGATCCGTTGTATGCTCAATAATGAGGTTGGTGAATCGTTCATTCCAGAAGGGCCCGGTCCTGTCCATCATCCGGTTATAACGCCTGGCGAACTGGGACTTGATGAATTGCATGATACGGGATATGGTCTCCTCGTTTTTAAGGGTTTTTATGTAAAAATGGAAATGATTATCCATGATTGAATAGGAGATCAGTTCAAAATTATATTTTTCCAGGGCCTGGTTGAGCACCTCATGCATCAGGTCTTTTATTTTTCTGGATCTCATGAGGTGTTTTTTCTCTATGCACCGGGATACAACATGGTTGGTTGTGTCCGGCAGGCATATCCTGTGTGCTCGTGGCATATTTCCTCTCGTTTCCGGTGTCGTATAGATGTATACGAATGGATGGGCAATAATTGAAAAAAATTCGGGGTCAGAGTAAAAAACATTAATCTGAACAGGGCGGGTAATTAAATAAAGGGTCAGAGTAAAAAATAATTATTATCTCTTGAAATAATTATACACTGTTTGTATCATTACTAATTATACTACTTATCTGGATTATCAAATGAAAATAATCTTCTTAACAGATATACATGGCTCTTTCAGCCAAACAGCCTCGCTGCTGTATGAATCAGTTGCCGATCTATATATTATTGGTGGTGACCTTATAGATATTCCCTTCTATAGTATAAATACTGCCATCCAGTACCATGACATTCAAACGTTGCTTCACAGTCTCAGGAAGAAAATGAACCGGGACAAATTGATCCTGGAGGATTTTGTTAATGAACTGCTCGATTCTCCCAATGTTCCGGAAGACATCATTGAAAAAGGAAGTGAATACCAGCAGTTGACCATCAGGGCACGCCGGGTGATGCAGCAGAAGTACAAGGTTCTGGAAAACATGATATCCTTCAAATCATCAACTGTATTTGCCCTGCCGGGCAACTATGACATGGACCTGAAATTCACGTCCCTCCACGAGCGGGACCTGCACCTTCACTGGCACAACATGGGCGGCCTCAAAATTGCCGGATATGGAGGGGCGGATGTCTGGACTGCAGGTATCCCGGAACGATACATCGTTAAATACAACGGCGGTATCGGCACCAACGACCGCAATAACGAGATGTGGAATTTCTTCAAGGCAGTAAAACCTGATATCATTGTCGCCCACCAGCCGGCCCACGGCATTCACGACCGGATCGCACGCATCGGTCCGTCCGGCTCACCGGCGCTCAGGACCTTTTGCGAAAACAACGCGGTAAAGCTCTGCCTGACCGGCCACATCCACAACGACTGGGGCTTTAAAAGTGTGGAAGGGTGCGTGTATCTCAATCCATCCAATTTCGGTGAGGTTACGACGGTGCAGGGGGAAGTTTCCGAGGGCGGTTTTTTTTATCAGATCGAGTTCAACGAAACAGATCTCGAAAAGATTTCTCTGAAGAAAATCGTCGGTGATCATCGCATTCACGATATTGCAGAGTATTACCACATAGAAGAAAAATGGCTCGAGGACATTATCGACGTGGAGCGTTACAAGGCACGGTGGCTGGGCCAGAACTATGACATGCGGATACAGAAATATCACCACATCCCCGAAATCGAGCTCTTCAAGGAGATCAAGAATTTTTTCCGCATGTTCCGCACACAGGAAACGGAGGAACGCCTGGACGAACTTGACCACGCCGTCGAGCTTCTCAAGGACAAGTTTGATGATATCGCCATGGACATCGTCGGATCGGTGAACATGGGCATTTCCCAGGAAAGTTCCGACATTGACATCGTGTTGTACCTGCGGTGCGGCAGGAACTGCCAGGACATGTACGAGCAGTGCGATTATTACAAGAAGGCGAAGGCCCTTCTCGAAGACATCATCGGCGACAAGTACAAGTTCGAAATCATCGACTGCATTGACCTGAACATCGTGGAGCGGAGCATCATCACGAAGAACTACGAGTGCGAGGTCACCCAGCGCTTCGTGGCGTACCGCTCCATCTGTCGGCCGGTGAATTACAAGGCAATTGCGCCGATTGAAGACATCCTGAACGAGGACATTGAATTCCGCCGCGAAATGGAGGGAAGCATCAGGTCCTACTTCCGGATATTCGCCACCACGTCCCAGCACCTGCGATCTTTTGACAAATACGAATCTCGTCTCAAGTCAATCGGCATCAAACTCCCCGAGTCGATCCGGGAGAAGATACGGGAATACCTCCAGGTTACGCATAAAGATGATTTGAACTGGTGAAACCAGGCATCCGGATGCGTGAAGCACTTGAATGTCAGGATATTGAATAATGTTTCGTGATATAACCGCGCCATACCACCTGCTCGAGTCATGGTTTTATGATCGTGCCGTGGCCCCCGCCATAACTGAAATGATTAATGAGCGCCCCCATCTCCTGGGGTCGGTAATTGACGCCATGCCGGAAGAGGGGCGGCTCCTGGACGTAGGATGCGGCGGAGGACAGATGGCCATCACCCTGGCACGCCGGCACCCGGGGTGGCGGATTACCGGCGTTGATCTGTCTCCCCACCAGATACACAGGGCGCGGAAGCGCGGCAGAAATCTGGCCGGGCAATTGCAGTTCGCGACAGCCTCGGCCCTTGCAATGCCCTTCAGGTCTGACACCTTTGACGGACTGATCTGCATCTGCTCCATCAAGCACTGGCAGGAGCCGGTGAAAGGCCTTGGAGAGTGCCTGCGCGTGCTGCGTCCCGGAGCCCCCCTGGCTCTGCTTGAAGTGGAACCTGCCTACCGACGCAATGACAGGCAGGCATTCGTTGCTCGGCAGCATGTTCCATTTTTTCTAAAACCGGCGGCCATGGCAGGGTTCACATGGAAGATAGCCGCCAGATCCATATCGCTGGAAAAGGTTGAATCATTATTCAGCGCGCTGCCGGTTTTCGATGTCAGGACGGCCCAGGTCCCGGGCATGCCACTGTGGATAATCAGTGCCAGGAAAGACGGGCCCCATATTTCATAAAAGAAAAATCAGAGGCGGGAAAAATCGATGGTGGCGAAATAATCATCCAGAGTTTCTGCGCGGCGGATCATCTCGACTGAACCGTCCTCTTTCAGCATCAGTTCGGCGGAGCGGAGCTTGCCGTTATAGTTGAAGCCCATCGCGTGGCCGTGTGCCCCGGTATCGTGGATAACCATTATATCGCCCAATTCAATTTCGGGCAGGGGACGGTCGATCGCGAACTTGTCGTTGTTTTCGCACAGCGACCCGGTAACATCGTAGGCATGGTTCCGCGGCCTGTCTTCCTTGCCGACCACGGTGATGTGGTGGTAGGCGCCGTACAGGGCGGGACGCATGAGGTTTGCCATGCATGCGTCCAGGCCGATATAGTTCTTGTAGATGTTCTTCCTATGGATCGCCCTGGCCACCAGGAAACCGTAGGGCCCGGTGATCATCCTGCCGCTTTCCATGAATATCTTGAGGGGATGCAGCCCCGATGCGGCAATCGTTTTCTCGTAGCGCTCGCGGATCCTGTCAGATACGTATTCAAGGTTGATCGCCGTATCCTCAGGCCGGTACGGGATCCCGAAGCCGCCCCCCAGGTTCACGAACTCAAAGCGTATCCCCATCTCAAGGTGGATCTCCATGACCAGGTTGAAGAGCATGTCCGCCGTGTCGACGAAGTAGTCCGGGTCAAGCTCGTTTGACGCAACCATGGTATGGAGCCCGAAGCGCTTCACCCCCTTGTCGCGCATGACGCGGTACCCCTCGAAGAGCTGGGGCCGCGTGAAACCGTACTTGGCGTCCTCCGGGTGGCCGATGATATGGTTGCCTCCGCGCAGGGGGCCGGGATTGTACCTGAATGATATGACCTCCGGAACGCCCGCGTTCTTTTCCAGAAATGGGATATGGGTGATGTCATCAAGGTTGATGATCGCCCCCAGCCCGCGGGCCTTTATGTATTCTGCCGCAGGCGTGTCATTGGAGCTGAAAAATATGTTCTCTCCCGTGATCCCGGTGCGCTCGGCAAGCACCAGCTCCGCCAGGGAACTGCAGTCGGAGCCGAAACCCTCCTCCCCGAGGATTTTCATGATGTATGGATTGGGGCACGCTTTGACGGCATAGTACTCCTTGAAACCGGGAGCCCAGGAGAAGGCCTTCACCAGGCGTCTCGCGTTTTCGCGCATACCCTTTTCGTCATATATATGGAAGGGGGTCGGATATTCTTTTACTATGCGCTCTATCTGCTCCCTGGTAAAGGGAAGGTTCTTTTCAGCCATGGTCAAATCCGCCTTTTACTGTTGATCACATTATCAGGTGATACTAATTATGCGCAACGGACCCATGTCAAGAATTTTAATGATCAATCATGACTCCTGGGATATGGTTGTAAAATAAGCCAAGGTCGTGAGATTTCTCATCCTGCTTTTTTCGTTATTCATCTGAAATGTCAAAGGCCGGGTATAGATCAGCTGTTTAAAATGAGATCATGTATTTTTGGATGGAAACTTAAAATTTTAGTGACAAATACAGTATAACTTGTATAATATTGATTCAAAATAACCGAAATTTAAGTTAACCGGATAAAATTTCAAGGTGTGGTAATGGGGCTTAAAAAAAATAAAAAAAGCGATGCCGCGCAGGGCAATGCCGAAAAGTCCAAGATCTTTTCCGACGTAATTATTGAGAACAATAAACGGCTGTTATATGCCTTTCTTTTCATTATGTGTTTTGCAAACGCGGCCGTAACAGCCATAAAAGCTGCAGGCATCGGCTCAAAATACCTGGAATACGAGCATATCATCATTGAAATCGCGATTGTCACCGTTACTCTGCTCGCAACCGTCCTCGTGGCCAACAGGTTAAAAGGAAAAATAGTCTCCGGCTATATCATGATCACCGGTGTCCTGATATGCATTTCCGTGTTCGAATACACCTTTCACGGGGCGAAACAGCTCTTCGCCACCCGCTATATTCTCCTGGCGCTGAGCATTTTTTATTTCAACACGCCTGTAACCATTTATACGCTTGTAATGGTCTTCATATCCCAGACCGTGATATTCATCATCAGTCCCGAGCTGCGCCTTCCCCCGCCCTATTCGGACACGGCGGTGCGCTATATCCTCTACGGCATGGTCGGCGTCTGCGCCTTCTTCGGCTCCCGGGCCACGCGGCGGCTCCTGAATTTCGCCATATACCAGCATGACGAAGCAAAAAAAAGCCTTACCAGCCTCCGGGGCATGGCGGTTGCCGTTACCCAGTCCATGGACATCATGAAAAAGGAGACCGTGGAGCATGACCAGATCACCAAGGACATGAATGACATTTCCCAGCACCAGGCGGCCGCCCTCGAGGAAATAACGACTTCGCTGGAAGAGCTGGCGTCCAATTCCAGCAGCATCAGCGATATCGCCCGCTCCCTCTACGAGGAGCTGGCCATCACCGTTGACTCCGTGAACGACCTGAAATCGGTGAACGACAAGGTCCAGGAAAGTTCGCTGGAAATGAACCGGTCCCTGAATGACGTGACCCAGTATTCAGGGTCCACCGCCAACCAGATCAAGCTCACCGAGGAAAAGTTCAACACCGTCAAGGTCAAGTCGGACGAAATGGCGAGATTCGTGCAGGTCATAAACGACATAGCGGACAAGGTCAACCTCCTGTCCCTTAACGCTGCCATCGAGGCTGCCCGGGCCGGCGAATACGGCAGGGGCTTCGCTGTCGTCGCGGACGAGATATCGAAGCTGGCCGACGCGACAACCCAGAACGCCAAGGAGATCGGGAACATCATCAGCGAAAACCTGCAGCTCATCGACGAGAGCGGCAGGCTCATCAACATGTCCGTGGACACCATGAACAAGCTCAACGACGCCATCCTGGCAATCAAGGTAGAGGTCACCGAAGTGGGAAACCTCATCAACGACATCGGCGTCACCATCAAGACTATCAAGAATCTCAACATCAAGATCCACGATTCAAGCAAGACCATCGAGAATTCGACGGCGGAGCAAAAGATCGCCACCGATGAATCGACCAGGACGGCCTTCGATATCGCCCAGAACTCCCAGGAGATCGTCAACATAGCCTTGAAACTATCCCGCTCCACCTCCATGATCAACAATCTCACCGCAGAGCTGGACAAGATCATCGGGGAGATGATCCAGTAGCTACCTGAACCGCTTCAGCAGCAGAGAATTCATCACCACCGAAACCGAGCTCATGGCCATGGCGCCACCCGCTATGATGGGCGAGAGCATGCCCGACGCTGCGAAGGGGATGCCGATGCAGTTGTATACGAAGGCCCAGAAAAAGTTCTGCCTGATTTTCCGTATGGTCCGGCGGGACAGGCGTATGGCGGTAACGACCCCCGAAAGGTCGCCGCTCATTATGGTTATGTCCGCAGATTCCATCGCGATGTCGGTACCGGTGCCGACGGCGATGCCGGTATCCGCCGCGGCCAGGGCCGGCGCGTCGTTTATACCGTCACCCACCATTGCCAACGCCCCGACGTCGCGCTGGAGTTTCCGCACCGTTTCAGCCTTGGCGGCGGGAAGCACCCCCGCTATGACGCGGCCCGGGTCGATGCCCGCCTGCGCGGCGACATACTCAGCGGTGCGGCGGTTGTCCCCCGTCACCATGTACACATCAATTCCCATCTTTTCCAGTTCCGCCACCGCGCTGCCGGACGAATCCCTGATGGTATCAGAAACGGCGATCACGCCCATTGTCTTACCGTCGACGGCGATAATCACCGCGGTCTTTCCCATGCTTTCCAATTCGTTCAGGACATCATTACAGCACGATGTATCCATACCGCGTTCCTGCATATAGGCCGTCGTTCCGGCGATGATTTCAATACATTCATAGCGGGTGTGCACGCCCTTCCCCGGCTCGGCTATGAACTGTTCCGGCTCCGCGACTTCACCGGATTCAAGGGCCCGGCCATAAATGGCCCTGCCGACCGGGTGCTCTGATTTCTTTTCGGCTATGCCCGCATACCGCAGCAGGTCATCTCCGGATACGCCTTCAACCGGCACGATGTCGGAAACCGACAGGTCGCCGGTGGTGATGGTGCCGGTCTTGTCCAGGACCACGATACGGGTCCGATACGCCGCCTCCAGGGCCGGCCCGCTTTTGAAGAGGATTCCCATGTCAGCGCCCCTGCCCGTCCCCACCATGACTGCCGTGGGAGTGGCAAGGCCGAGGGCGCAGGGACAGGCAATGACCAGGACCGCCACGGCGCTCACAATGGCCATTTTCAGATCCCCGGTGGCGATCATCCATGCGGCGAAGGTAAGCGCGGCAATGCCCAGTACCGACGGCACAAACACCGCCGCCACCCGGTCAGCGAAGCGCTGTATGGGCGGCTTCCCCGCCTGCGCATCCTCAACGGTGCGGATTATGTGGGCCAGGACGGTATCTTTCCCCACGCGTTCCGCGCGGAAGGTAATGGTGCCGAAGCGGTTGATGGTGGCGCCGGTGACCGTGTCGCCGGGGCCCTTGTCGACCGGCACGCTCTCGCCGGTGATCATGCTCTCATCCACCGATGACAAGCCCTCAATGACACGGCCGTCCACGGGGATCTTTTCGCCCGGCTTAACCACCACTGAATCGCCCGGCACCACTTCCGCAGCAGGCACAACGACCTCGCGCCCGTCCCGCACGATCGTTGCCGTGGCCGGCTGGAGGCCCATAAGCTTCCTGATCGCCTCGGAGGTCATTCCCTTGGCCCGTGCCTCGAAGAACTTGCCCAGGAGAACCAGGGTGATGACCACGGCCGAAGCCTCAAAATAGAGGTCGCCCGCTATACCGGACAGGGCGGGCAGTACGAATCCGTTGTACACGCTGTAGAAATATGCGGCGCTGGTGCCCAGGGCCACCAGGAGGTCCATCCCGGGGCTGCCGCCCCGCACGCCCAGGTACGCGTTGCGGTAAAAACGCCATCCCACCGCGAACTGCACCGGCGTGGCCAGTGCTAATTGCAGCAGCGGGTTATGAAGGACGGGAGCGTGTATATTGAGAAGCATCAAAACCATGGACAGGATAAGGGGCGCGCTCAGCACGGACGACACGGCGACAAGGATTCCGAGCTTCCGTATCTCCAGCCGTCTCAGCTCCGCGCCCCGGTCGGGGCGCTCTTCATCGATTTTTTCTGCATCATATCCCGTCTTCCGTATTTCATCGATAATTTCATAGGACTTGACTTTAAGGGGGTCAAAGCGCACCCGGCCCTTTCCCGTAGTCAGGTTCACGGCGGCATCGAGAACACCTTTTTTTTTCTTAAGCGCCTTTTCGATTCGCGTCGCGCAGGCTGCACAGGACATGCCGGTGATAATGAGGTCAACCTGGCTGTCACTGCTTTGATCCTCAATCTCGACGCCGTAGCCGGCCCGCTCAACGGCCGTGATGATATCCGCCTCCCTGACAGTGGCATCATCATACGTGACACTGGCTGTTTCCAGCGCCAGGTTAACGCTGGCATTGCTCACTCCCTCAATTTTTTTAAGGGATTTTTCTATCCGGGCCGAGCAGGCGGCGCAGGACATGCCGGTTATACTCAGTTTCTTGATTGTTTCCATGGCAGCGTCCTTTTTTAATTAGAACTCCATGCCAGTATATTGTTACCGCGGTCACGGTGATTGCAACCAACTTATATGCATTATAAAAAAAAGAAGATTGAATTATTTATCGCTACCGGTTATACGTTACCGGCGCATTCATTATACATCAAGCGGAGGATATCATTCATGAAAAGAACAGGACGCTCAATACTGGCGATTGCGATCCTCGCCATGGCAGCCGTTGCCGCGTGGGCCGGGGACAACAAGGAAAAGCTGTTTATAATCATCAATTATTCGATTTACCACTGCAACGCGGAAATCGAGCTGAACGGGATTCAAGTAACAAAAAGCGATAAGAATTCCGCCTACTCGGTTACGGGTTTCTCCGATGTCGGCATGTGGATCCATCCGGGCCTGAACACCATGACGGTGAGAATCAAACCTCTTGAAAAACAGATTGATTCATCCAGCAAGCCGACCATTGAAGTCAGCCTGTCCACCGCGAAAGAAGGCCAGATGAGCAACGAGGGAAAAAAATTCCTGGAAGTGCAGATCCCGGGAAAAAAGACCCCCTCGGAACTGGAAAATATCAAAAAGCTAATTATCAAGACAGAGAACTTCACTCCCGCGTATGTGCCACCTTCCGATTTATGGACCAGGGCCAAGGTGACCAAGCTGGATGCTGAAGCCCGGAAGCAGATAGCGTCACTTGTCAAAGGATATTACGCGGCACTCAGGAAGAAAGATCCGGAGGCCGTCTGGACATTTCTCCAGTTTTCATCGGCTGACGTGGTGAAACTGCGGCACCAGCCCGCTGATGATCTTAAAACAAGATTCACGGCGTCCATCAAGGAATTGATGGCGGATAAAAACTTTATACTGCTGCCCCTTGACACGGCAAAGCTGGTCATGAAACCGGTGGCGGACGGCAAGATAATACAGGTCACGGACCGTGACGGCAGGGAACCGATACGGACGAAAGAAACAAAGGAATCCGGATCATATACCTTCGGCGTTTACGCGGGTAATATCGACGGCAAATGGATCATAGTGCGGTAAGAAATAAACAACGAAGGATGGAATGCGATTATAAATAAAATAGGCGCGGTTTCGAAGCCGCGCCTATCAATGATATAATGCATTAATGCCGCCGAAGACGGCGGGGATGCATATCAGTTATTTCGCGTTTATCCACTTCATCATCTTGCGGAGTTCCGCGCCCACCTTCTCGATGAGATGGTTTTTCTGTTCTTCCTTGATCTTGTTAAACTCAGGCCTTCCTTTCTCGTTCTCCTTAATCCAGTTCTTCGCGAAGGTCCCGTCCTGGATCTCCTTCAGGATTTTCTTCATCTCCTTCCGGGTCTTCTTCGTTATGATGCGGGGCCCGCTCATGTAGTCGCCGTATTCGGCCGTGTCGGAAACCGAGTAACGCATGTAGTTGATCCCGCCCTGGTAGAAGAGGTCAACGATGAGCTTGAGCTCGTGGAGGCACTCAAAGTAGGCGATCTCCGGCTGGTACCCGGCCTCGACCAGGGTGTCAAAACCGGCTTTGACCAGCTCCGATGCGCCGCCGCACAGGACCGTCTGCTCGCCGAAAAGGTCGGTCTCGGTCTCTTCCTTGAATGTCGTTTCGAGAACCCCGGCGCGGGTCGCGCCCAGCCCCTTGGCATAGGCAAGGGCCTTCTGCTTCGCCGTTCCGGACGCGTCGTTGTGGATGGCAATGAGGCACGGAACGCCGCCGCCCTTCTCGTACTCGCTCCGCACCAGGTGGCCGGGGCCCTTCGGCGCGACCATGATCACGTCGATCTCCTTCGGCGGCACGATCTGGCCGAAGTGAATATTGAAGCCGTGGGAAAAGACCAGCGTCTTACCCGCTTTCATGAAGGGCTCCACGTCGGCCTTGTAGAGCTTAGCCTGCACGTGGTCCTGGGCCAGTATCTGGATCAGGTCGGCCTTCTCCGCCGCTTCCCGCGCCGACATCGGCTTGAAGTTGTGCGATTCCGCCAGCCGATAGTTATCGGTACCGGGAAGCTCCGCGACGATCACGTTCAGCCCGCTATCCCGGAGGTTCTGTGCCTGGGCGTGGCCCTGGCTCCCGTACCCGACGATGGCGATCGTTTTATTTTTTAACACGCCGAGGTCGGCGTCATTGTCATAATACATTTTTGCCATGATGAACTCCTTGTTGACCCCCTGTCCCCCTGAGGGGGCATGAGTCAATTTATAATTTTATTTATTGATATATCTCTGTGCATTACATGCCCATAGAATTCCACATTCCAGCATCCCGATAGTTATCGGTATGCTCTTCCCTCGTGCCCCCTCAGGGGGACAGGGGTGCCTATTCTTTCAACAGCGACACCCTTCCCGTGCGCATCAACTCCTTGATGCCATAAGGCTTTAGAAGCTCGATGAAATTATCGATCTGGTTCGGGTCCCCCTTCACTCCCAGGGTGATGGTCTTCTGGGATATATCGGCGATGTCGGCCCTGAAAATCTCGCCCAGCTGGTAGATCTCGGGACGCTTGTTCGGCGGCGCGTTCACCTTCACCAGGACCAGCTCCCGCTCCACGGTGGGAATATCCGTATGGTCGCTGACCTTGATGACGTCGATGAGCTTGTTGAGCTGCTTCTTCACCTGCTCGATGACCCGGTCATCGCCCCGCACCACGATGGTCATGATCGACACGTCTTCCTGCTCCGTCGCGCTCACCGCCAGGGAGTCGATGTTGTAGCCGCGCGCTGAAAAAAGCCCGGCCACACGCGCAAGGACACCGAACCGGTTCTCCACCTTGACTGATATCACGTACTGTTTTATATTTTCATCGTTTGGCGCTGTCATGGCTTACGCGAGCATCTCCCTCATGATGATCTCCTTGAACGACTGCCCCGCGGGAACCATCGGATACACGTTCTCTTCCCGACTGACGCGGAAATCCATTATAATGGGCCGGTCGGTGATGGCCAGGGCCCGCTGCAGGGCCGGCGCGACCTCCTCGTATGTTTCAATCCGCATCCCCTCCGCGCCGTAGGCCTCGGCAAGCTTCACGAAATCGGGCGCAAAATCGATGCAGGTGTGGCTGTAGCGCTTATCGAAGAAAAGCTGCTGCCACTGGCGCACCATGCCGAGGAAACCGTTGTTCAGTATGGCGATGATGACCGGCAGCCGGTGCTGCACCGCCACGATCAGCTCCTGGATGTTCATCTGGATCGAGCCGTCGCCGGCGATGTCGATGACCCGTTTATCGGGCCGTGCCAGCTGCGCGCCGATGGCCGCCGGGAAGCCGTAGCCCATGGTGCCCAGGCCGCCCGGAGGATATGAAGGTCCGCGGCTCGGTGTACTTGTAGAACTGCGCCGCCCACATCTGGTTCTGCCCCACCTCGGTGCAGATGATGGCGTCACCCTTTGTCTGGCGGTAGATTTCCTCAACCACGAACTGGGGCTTTATCCGTTCTCCGCCGTTTCTCTCATAGGTCAGCGGATGCTCGCTCTTTAGCTTGTCGATCTCGGCAAGCCACTCGCCGATCTCCGGGGCCTTGATCTGCCCGGTCATCTCGGCGAGGACGTGCTTGCAGTCGCCCACGATGGGAATGTCCACCTCCACGGTCTTGCTCACCGATGCGGGGTCGATATCGATATGGATAACCTTTGCATTGGGGATGAACTCGGCGATCTTGCCGGTGACCCGGTCGTCGAAGCGGGCGCCCACGGCGATGAGGAGGTCGGACTCGTTCACAGCGTGGTTGGCATAATAGGTGCCGTGCATGCCCAGCATCTCCAGAGCGAGACGGTCGGTCTCCGGGTATACGCCCAGGCCCAGGAGGGTCGTGGTGACGGGTATCTGGGTTTTCTTCACGAATTCCCGGAGTTCTTTCGAAGCGTTGGAAATCACCACGCCGCCGCCGGCATAGATCACCGGCCGCTTGGCGGTTTCGATGAGCTGGCAGGCCTTCTTGATCTGGCCCGGATGGCCCTCGTACACCGGCTTGTATCCCCGCAGGTTAACCGTTTCAGGATAATTGAATTTATACTCGCCCTTGGAAATATCAACCGGCACGTCGATAAGCACCGGGCCCGGCCTGCCGGTCGAAGCGATGTAAAAAGCTTCCTTTATGATACGCGCAAGGTCCTTGATATCCTGGACCAGGTAATTATGCTTGGTGATAGGCCGCGTGATACCGGTGATGTCGACCTCCTGGAAGGCGTCATTGCCGATCTGCTGACGGGTGACCTGGCCGGTGAAGACCACCAGGGGCACCGAGTCGAGATGGGCCGTGGCGATGCCGGTCACGCAGTTGGTGGCGCCGGGGCCCGACGTGGCGATGACAACACCGACCCTGCCGGATGCCCGCGCATAGCCGTCAGCGGCATGCACCGCTCCCTGCTCGTGCCTGGAAAGGATGAACTTGAAGGGCGCGTTGTGCAGGGCGTGGAATATGGGGATGACCACGCCGCCCGGATAGCCGAACATGCACTCGACCTTCTCCTTTTTCAGGCATTCAACGATAATTTCGGCGCCTTTTATCTTCACGAAAACTCCCCGGATCAAATAGTAAATATCAGAAAGAAAGTGTTTAACATACTGTCCGGCATGAAATTTTGTCAATTTTTTTTCTTGGAAAGTGATCTTGCCCATCATCCCCGGCCTGGTTTTTTCTTCTAAAGTAAAAAATTCCTTGAAATAAATCATGTCAGGGGTAGTATACCGCACGGGTCAATGACAAGGATAAACAATCTCCATGCTTGATAAATTTATAGATGAAGTATTAAAAAAAATAACGGCGCACAATTCAAAGGCCAATCATGACTCCATTCCCCATTCGGATACTTTCGAGAAGGAAATCCAGTCCCTTCTCGGCATTGACCACCCCGAACTGGAAAGAATAATAAGAATACTCAAGGATTCCCACAAGATTTTCACCTTCGAAATCATCAAAGATGACCCGGAAAACGAAATCAAGCGGGTGGACGGATATGTCGAAACCGATCTCCAGACAATCCGAAAACTGAAAAACTTTTTCCAGAAGCTCCTCATGGATGAATACGAGAAGCAGTTCAACAAGCGCCTGCTGTTTCACCAGATCGTCAAGGACATGTACACCAGGCCGCAATTCTATAAGAACACCCTCATCGGCCAGATCGGCAACAAGGCGATCATGCTGGATGAATACGAGGGATACATCGAGCGGAATTTCAACGAGTTTACCGATTCATGGAAATCAAAAAAGTTTGAAGAACTCCTCAATATCAACGAAAACAAGCTTTTAAAAGATTCGGCGCCGTCCGCCGCGAACAAGAATCCCCAAAACAATGCCGCCCCGGCAAGCCAGCGGGCAGTTGACTCGCCCCAGTACCAGAAATATTCAAACGATAAATCAAAGCAGTCCCTCTCCAAGGTCCTGCAGATTTACGGCGTAGAATTCTTTTTCCGCATCAACCTCCGCAAGTACAATTTCGACATGCTGATGCAGATTATCGAAAGCGGTGAAATAGACCGGCGGTCGGACCTCGTCATGCTGCGGGACATGATCCAGCATATGAAGGATAATATTGGAAGGGACCAGAAGCTCAACGAGTACACGGATAAAATCTACCGCCTCGAAAGGATCATTTCACGGCAGATGCTCTACAGCCACTAACCCCTTGACCACCCGGGGGAGGACTGTACATCAGCATCAATCACAAAAGAGCAACTACTTCTTGCCGCAGGGACTTTTGCCGTCCATATAATCCTCAAAGGGAACCTTGTTCAGGTAGCATTCATCTTTTATGTAGCTCAAAAGCGGGAGCATCATTGACTTATTAATAAAACCCGGGATTTTCGTAATCAGGTTTCCATCACGGTCCAGAAAAACCAGCGTGGGAAGTCCCTGGACGCCCAGCATCATGGCGAACTCCTGCTTGGTGAGGACATGGTTTTTATATGTTATAGTTTCGCCGGGATTTTTGTCAGTGTGAAGCCTGACGCATACATAGTTGGCACCGAGCTTTTCGGCCACCTCCCGGTCCGCAAACACTTCCGTCTCCATCTTCCGGCACCAGCCGCACCAGTCTGCGTAGAAATCCATGATGACCGGTTTCCGCTTTGCAGCGGCCATCTTCATGCCTTCGTTAAAATCATGCCAGGTGACAGTCGCGCTGCCGGCCGAGGCCGCGTTCTTCGTATCGTTTTCCATTTCGGATGATTTTGAGCATGAAGCGAATATCCAGAATATGGTTATTATCAGAATAAAAATATTAATTCTTTTCATTTAAATCTCCATGTTACATTAGACCGTCTATCTCAAATGCCGCCATTTCTTTATATGTAAATAATTCCAGGGCGCGGATACAACCTTCTTTAGAATGATCATAAAAAATTGCAATAGAATAATAGGGGCTCATTATATTTTATGCCCCCTCGCCTGCGGCGAGTGTCCGAAAAATTTTAGTTCATATTCCCCGCAAGATCATTTATTTAAGAATTTACTAAATTTCTTTAAATATGTCAAGTTTATTTGCCTCTCCAGGTAATAATTATCCGGAACACCCCGTTTGCCCGCGTTAATACCGGCAATGGTACTTCAAATAGTTATTGACCGGATTTTTTGACAATGCCGATCATACCAGCATAGGGATCCGCACCATGAGCAGCATAATCGGCATAATAATCGCCACTAAAACTGAAGCCAGGCCTTTCATAGACGGCCTGGGCCTGAACCTGATAGAAAAAAAGCCGGTCCCCATCTACGGCAACAACTCCACCGTGCTGGCCCTGTCGGGCATCGGGAAGTCATCCGCCGCTATAACCGCAACGGACCTCGCGGACAGGTACCCTGTTTCGCGGATGATCAACCTGGGAGCCGCGGGTTCCGCGGTCATGAAATTTAATATCGGCGACATACTCCATATCAACACGATATACGAACTGGACCGTCCCCGACCCGATACCGGGGAGCCTGTGGAACACAGGCCTGACACGCTGGAAGGATTTCCTTTCGCTTCCCTTGCCACGCAGGACCGCCCGGTCCTGAAGCAGGATGACCGTCTTTCAGCCGGGAGATATGCCGACCTGTTTGACATGGAAGGCGCTGCCGTGGTTCAGGCCTGCCGCTCTCTTGACGTTGCGGTACATCTCTTCAAGATCGTGACCGACACCACTGAGTGCTCGGCGAAGGAGATTATCGGCAATATTGTGGCGACCAGGGATTCGCTCTTCGAATTCTACCGGGCCAGGGTGATGCCAATCGTATAAACGGCAATCCCGACTGTCGCCTGTCATTAACCTGCGATCATGATCATCGCAGCACCATCAGAAGTTTCACCTTGCGATTAAAAAATGTTATCCCGTTCTACAGTCCCAGCCGCTTCCGTAGATCCTTCATGAATTTCTCACCGGGATCGATCTTTCTATAGGCGGCATACTTCCGGTCAAGAGCGCGCCAGAGGGGCCCCTTTTTCAATTCAAGGTACTCGTGGTGCCCGATGATGCGTTCTATCGTGGTATACTTGCGCACCAGGCTGACAACCAGCCAGGCGTCCGCATTCAACTGTTCACTGGTCAGGGGATACGCAGGCCCGCCGACGTTCTCAATGCCGATAGCGCAGTGGTTCAGGCCTATGACGTGACGGGCCATCCAGGTATCGGGCATGAGCCGGTATATGGTACCGTCCCTGTCAACGAGATAGTGGGCGGAAACGTTCACGGCGCCGCCGTGCATGATGTCGGTGCGGTCAGGCTGCAGGTCTTCGCGGTTAAAGTAACCGTAGGCGCTGCCGGCGCTGTTGATCACGGTCCAGTGTATGACTATGATCTTCGGGACTATGGTCATATCCCGGGCACGGGCGTCATAGTGCTGCCTGATATAATCAAGGGTAAGCTTCTTCCTTTTATCTGAGAAGGATATCGGCTTCTCGATAACAGTATACCTGTTCGAATCAAAATCGCCACCCGCTATCGCGGACCGGATCTCTTCAACGGCAATAAGCCCGGGAAAGGCGAAAACGCTCATCGCCAGAAAGGATATCAGCAATAAAGGACGTTTCATGAGCTGCCTCAGGATTCAATAATTACATTAAAATACCGGAATGGCAAGCAGATTATGGAAAGCATTGTGAGACCTATTATATCCGCCATTAACCTACGAGTGGAGCAATCTTAAAATTTCAAAGAAACTGCCCGGAACTTTTTTGCAGCATGGCAATTCATGCCGCCTGTTCACAGGTGCATTCTTGCCGCCGAATTTATAAAACTGCCAATAAAACTCTTGACATGATGAAGCTTTTAAAAATTTTAGTGATTCATTATGGAAAAGATAAAAAAAGAAATACAATTAAGAAGGACATTCGCCATCATATCACACCCGGACGCGGGCAAAACCACGTTAACCGAAAAATTGCTTCTTTATGGCGGAGCAATCGAACTCGCGGGATCAGTGACAGCGAAAAAACAGCAAAAAGATACATCATCAGACTGGATGGAGCTGGAGAAAAAAAGGGGAATTTCAGTATCTTCAACGGTATTGCAATTCAGCTACCGGGGATACAAGCTGAACCTGCTTGATACACCCGGGCATAAAGATTTTTCAGAAGACACCTACCGGGTCTTAATGGCTGTTGACGCGGTCGTTATGGTTATAGATGCCGGTAAAGGCATCGAAAGCCAGACCATCAAACTTTTTGAAACCTGCAGAAAACGCCGGATCCCGGTTTTCACTTTTATTAATAAAATGGACCGCCCTGCCCTGCCGCCCCTTGAATTGCTGGACCAGATAGAAAAGGTCCTGGATATTCACGCGTTTCCGGTCTGCTGGCCCCTGGAAAGCGGTCCTTCTTTTAAGGGTGTATACGACAGGATCGATAACACGGTGCATCTTTACGAGAAAGTCCCCGGCGGCGTCTACCTGGCGCCGGTTTCGGTCCATGGCATTACAGACCCTGTAGTTAAGAATGCTTTAAACGAATCATCCTATAAAGAAATTGCCGAAGAGATTGAACTGCTTGACGCAGCGCACGGAGAACTCGAAACAGGCAGGGTGTATAGCGGCGAAACCACGCCCGTGTTTTTCGGCAGTGCGGCAAACAATTTCGGGATAGAGCTTTTCCTGAACCGGTTTCTAGATTATTCAGGAGAACCGCTGCCGAGAAAAGCAGGCGACGTTGAAGTGCCGCTTGAAGGTCCCGTGTTCTCAGCCTTTGTGTTTAAGATACAGACAAACATGAACCCCCAGCACCGGGATAGAATGGTTTTTGCCAGGGTCTGCTCCGGAAAGTTTCACAGGGACATGACCGCATATAATTCCAGAAACGGGAAAAACGTAAGGATATCAAACGCACACAACATATTCGGAAGGGAACGGGAAACCGCAAACGACGCATACGCCGGAGATATCATCGGCTTTATCACCAATTCCGATTTTCAAATCGGCGACACCATCAGTTCCGATCCCGTTTTGCGCTTCAATGAAATTCCCCGCTTTGCGCCTGAATGTTTTGCCTATGTTCATAATACATCGATATCCAGCTACAAGTCTTTTCGAAAGGGGCTTGACCACCTTCTGGCCGAGGACATTGTTCAAACTTTTTACCCTAAAAATGGCGCAAGCAATCTCCCCCTTCTGGGCGCCGTGGGGCCGCTTCAATTTGACGTGCTGCAATACAGGCTCAGGGATGAATATGGCGTGGAAACAAGGCTGGAAATGAAAGACTGGACCGCATTGCGCTGGCTGGATACTGTTACAGAAGATACCGTTTCTCAAATGTATCTCCCTCACGGCTGTCATCATGGAAATGATGACAGCGGCAGACCGGTTTTATTTTTTCCGAATTCCTGGACAATGCAGTACTTTGTAGAGAAAAACCCTGCCATAAGCATCTATGACACCCTGGCATCTTAGTATATTCTTCTATCATTATGCTAAATTTCATAGTTGATCAATCTATTACGCCGGGATAGGTCTATCATATGGAACAGTTATCGCATACTATCTAGATGTAAATTAATTACTCTCCACCGGCATAAAAATACTTGCATTTGGCGACATAATTAAATATTAATGCACCATATTTTTTTCCTTACTAACCGACAACAATCCTGATTATCTGCCGGCTTATTTTAGCGTGAAAGGACAACCCTATGGCCATTACCAATGACGACCTCAAGCTGATAGCGACATCCATACGCACCCTGTCCATGGACGCGGTGCAGAAGGCCAACTCCGGCCATCCCGGCATGCCCATGGGGTGCGCCGATATCGCCGCTGTGCTCTGGGCGAAGATCCTGAAGCATGACCCGGCCGATCCCGCATGGGTGAACCGCGACCGTTTCGTCCTTTCCGCGGGCCACGGGTCCATGCTCCTCTACTCCATGCTGCACTTCAGCGGGTACGCTCTCACCCTTGACGACATACGAAGCTTCCGCCAGCTCCACAGCAAGACGCCGGGCCACCCGGAGCACGGGATAACGCCCGGGCGTGGAGACCACCACGGGCCCCCTGGGACAGGGCTTCGCCAACGGCATCGGCATGGCCGTGGCGCGTGACCTCCTTGCCGCCGGAGTTCAACAGCCCGGAGAACACCATCATCGATCATTACATCTACGCCATCGTGAGCGACGGCGACCTCATGGAGGGGATATCCTCCGAGGCGGCGTCCCTGGCCGGCCACTGGGGTCTCGGGAAGCTGATCTACATCTACGACTCCAACGACATCTCCATCGAGGGGACCCACGAACCTGGCCTTCTCCGAGGACGTCGCGAAGCGCTTCGCCGCATACGGCTGGCACGTGCAGAAAATCGACGGCCATGATTACGGCGCAGATCGAGAAGGCGGTCAAGAAGGCGCAGAAAAATCGTCGATCGGCCCTCCATCATTATCGCAAAGACCCGGATCGCCAAGGGCAGTCCGAAACTGGAAGGTTCCGAGGAATCACACGGCGCGCCCCTGGGAGCCGATGAGGTGGCCGCTATCGAAAAAGAACATCGGCTGCTCGCCGGACGAATCCTTCTGCGTACCCCAGCGGGTGTATGATATTTTCAGCGAGCGGAAGAAAAAACTGAAGAGGGTCCATAACGCCTGGAAGAAGACAGTTCAAGGCATCATATCACCGGGGAAATGCTTGCGCGGTGGAAGCGCCTTTTTCAGCATTCCCGACATGGGCGAGCTCAGGAAAAAACTGCCGGCCTTCGACCCGGCCAAGGCCGTGGCCACGCGGTCGGCCGGCGGGAAAATACTGGAGGCCCTGTTCAAGGAGCTGCCGAACCTCGCCGGGGGGTCGGCCGACCTGGGCCCGAGCAACAAGTCCTTCGTGAAGGGCTTCAGCGAATCGGGGAAAGGCAGGATCGGACGGAACATCCACTTCGGGATCCGTGAGCACGCCATGGGATCGATCCAGAACGGCATGGCCTATTACGGCGGCATCATCCCCTACTCCGCCACGTTCCTTGCGTTTCTCGATTACATGCGGCCGTCGGTGAGACTGGCCGCCCTGGGAGGGCTCCACACCATCTATGTGTTCACCCACGATTCGCTCTTCGTGGGCGAGGACGGACCCACGCACCAGCCGGTGGAACACGTGGCCTCGGCGCGGGCCATACCCAACCTGAACGTGATACGGCCCGCCGATGCCGAAGAAACAAAGGAAGCGTGGCTTGCCGCAGTCACGCGTTCAAAGGGCCCCACCATGCTTTCCCTTACCCGCCAGGACCTGCCGGTACTCGCCCGCGAACATGGTCGCGGTGCGGAGAACCTGCACCGCGGGGCCTATGTCATCCGCGATGCCGCAGGAAAGCCGGACATCGTGATCCTCGCGTCTGGTTCGGAAGTGCACATTTCGCTGGCCGCGGCGGAGGAGCTTGCGTCAAAAGGGATCAGGGCCAGGGTCGTATCCTTCCCCTGCTGGGAGCTTTTCGATGAGCAGCCGGAATCGTACCGCATGGAGGTAATATCCCACGGCACACCCAAGGCGGTCGTGGAAGCAGGCATCCGCATGGGCTGGGAAAAATATGCCGGGCCCCATGCGCTCTACATTACCATGGAGCAGTTCGGCATATCCGGGCCGGCCAAAGTCCTCGCAGAGCAGTTCGGCTTCACCAGGGACAACATCGTGAACAAGGTTGCGGAATTTCTTAGAAAGTAATCCGCACGTATTGACTACGATAGGTCGCGCTTCCTGATTTATAATTGCAATTAAGGCTGATAGTACCGGTACATTGCCGGACACAGGCATCACTGACCGGCATCGGCCGCGTCTGACTTCCCATCCAGAATGCTCCCTCGCAATTATCCCAATTGAAAGTATAGTTAATGTTACCCGTCAATCCCACGCCCTTAAAAAAACCGGAGACCGGCGGACCTGTAAATATTTACATACAATAAACATTTCCGTTGCCGCGGTTTGCGCGGCATTTTTTCACTAATCTTTTTTATCCCGATTGTAGATAATTCCCGGGAAAATATGTATAATTAATCAACAATAGGAGTTATAGATATGATGATCACCAAAGAACTAACAGCCGCGGACATGAGCTGCAATCACTGCAAGATGACTATCGAGAAGGCGGTCAAGAAACTAGAAGGTATCGAGAAGGTCGTGGCGGACCCGGTCACGAAAAAGGTGACGGTGGAATTCGATGAATCCTCACTTACAATAGAGGACATTCAGCACGCCATCGAGGACGCGGGCTACGAAGCAGAGATCGAGGCTGATTCGATGCAATAATGCCGGCCGTTCTGCCTGATAATTAAGGACAGACGGGGAACCCTCCCGCAATTGCGGAGAGAACGTGCGCTGCGGCCCGAAAATCATCCCTGCCCAATCAAGTTTTACAAAATTCTTCACGATTGTACCAACCTATTATCAAAGTGGCATTTTATTTTAAATCTTCCCGCCCTCCCTTCGTATATCATGCAAAGCAATCCCAATGGAAGGTCTACACATAAATGGATACCACAATAAACATATCCACAGATAACCTTGGAAAAGTTACACAGGCTTCCCGATCCTTAGGTATCTCACGCTCTGCCATGGTAATTATGCTTATAAAGATGGTGATGGATGAAATTCCGGAACCGGAACATTTTTGCACACTGATCAGATACCAGGAGAGAAAACATAATTCAGACTGGCATACAGTGCATCTGCAGGTTAGAGCAGATGATTATGAATATTTGCTGGATTTAAGGAAATTCCTCAAGATGTCGGTTTCTTTAATCATAGCATATGCTATAAAAAGATTTCTCAAAAAAATACACAAGAATGAAAGACCCGATAACAATCGTTATAAAAATTACGTTCTCATAAAAGAAATAATAGATGGAATAATATGTTGGCGATTATTTTGGGGGTACCCACCGAGTATCAGACAATTTATTCCTTGCTGCCCATAATCATCAACCAGAAACATAATTCAGCATCAAACAAGACATATCTTTTCCGGTCAATGCGCCTCCTCCCAGTTTTTCCCGGTGCCCACGTCGACCTTCACCGGCACCGTGAGGTCCAGGGCATGCTCCATCCTGTCCACCACCATCTTTTTCGCTGCTTCCATCTCGTTCTCCGGCACTTCGAAGACGAGCTCGTCGTGCACCTGCATGATCATCCGCGTTTCAAGCTTGTTCCTCATGATGTCGTCGCTGATGTTTATCATGGCGATCTTGATCATGTCCGCCGAAGTGCCCTGGATCGGCGTGTTGATGGCGATGCGTTCGGCGCCTTCACGCCGGAACGACGTGTCCGAATCAATCTCGTCTATGTCGCGCTTCCTGCCGAGCATTGTCTTCACGTAGCCGTTCGCCCGGGCGAAGTCGATGGTCTCGTCGATGTACTTCTTGAAGCCGGGATAGGTCTCGAAATAAATGCGGATGAACTCCGCCGCCTCCTTCATGCCGATCTCAGCCTGCTGGGACAGGCCGAAGGGCGAGACGCCGTAGATGGTGGCGAAGTTGATGACCTTGGCCTGGCGCCGCATGTCCGGCGTGACGCCATCCAGGGGCACGCCGAAGACCGACGACGCGGTCATGGCGTGGATGTCAATGCCCTCGTTGAAGGCACGGATCATGTTTTTATCGCCGGAAAGATGCGCCGCAACCCGGAGTTCTATCTGGGAGTAGTCGGCTGACAGGAGAAGAGATCCCTTCTCCGGCACGAAACCGCGCCGAATGCTTTTGCCCATCTCGTCCCGAACCGGGATGTTCTGCAGATTGGGATCCGATGAAGAAAGCCTTCCCGTCGCCACCACGGTCTGGTTATAGGAGGTGTGAATCCTGCCTGTCTTCGGCGAGATCAGCTTCGGCAGGGTGTCGATATAGGTATTCTTGAGTTTGGACAGGGTCCGGTACGAGATGAGGTGATCGATGATGGGATGGCTCCCCTGCAATGACTCCAGCACTTTGATGTCAGTGCTGAGGCCGGTCTTCGTTTTCCGCTGGGGTTTGAGCCTCAGCTTCTCGAAGAGGACATGGGAAAGCTCCCTCGTGGAATTGATGTTAAAAACCTGTTCGGCGGAATCATAAATCTTTCCCTCCACTTCTTTCAGCATCTCACGGTTCTTCACCTCCAGCTTCTTGAAGTAACCGGTATCGATCTTAACCCCGGCCCGCTCCATGTCTGCCAGCACCGGCACCAGGGGCATTTCAATGTCCTTGAACAGTCTCATCAGATCTTCATCGTCGATTTTTCTCCTGAAGATGTTATAGAGCCGGTAGGTAACATCCGCGTCCTCAATGGCGTATTCCGATATTTTATCCAGCGGCACTTCCTCAACCGGGACGGCACTCTTGCCCGTACCAACCAGCTCCTTGAAGGTAATGGTCTTATAGTCCAGGTATTTTTCCGCGAGATCGTCAAGGTTGTGACGGCGGTCGTTGGGCGAAAGCAGGTACGATGCCACCATGGTGTCAAAGGCAACGCCGGCCAGTTCGATGCCGTAATTCAGGAGCACCAGCAGATCATACTTGATGTTCTGGCCGATCTTCCTCACTTTCGGGTCGGTCAGGAGGGGTTTCAGCAGGGAAAGGGAGCGTGATGGATCAATATTGCTTTCGCTGAAGATGCCCCTGGACAGGAGCGGCAGGTACCACCCTTCCCTCTCTTGTATGGAAAAGGACATCCCCACCAGTTCCGCCTCGACCGGTGCCAGTGACGTCGTCTCCGTGTCAAGGGAAACCTCCCCGGCCTTGCGGATCAGCCCGATCATTTCCTCAAGCTCGTCCTCGGTCCTGATGACGCGGTACTGTTTATGCTCTTTTTCTTCAGTTGATTTTGTTCTCCCTGCAGCGGCAGCTTCCTTTCCCGGATCATCGCCGAAGAAATCCTTGATGATGGAAGCCATCTCCAGCTTTCTGAAATACGGCACTGCCGCGTCATGTTTGATGCCGGTGAAACCGAACTCCGCTATATCGTGCTGAATGGGAAGATCCGTCCGTACCGTGACAAGATCGCGGCTCAGGTATGCCATATCCTTTTCGCGCACCAGCGTCTCCTTCTGTTTTCCGGTCAGCTCGTCGATATGTTCGTAGACGCCGTCCAGGCTGCCGAAAGAGGCGATCAGTTTCTGCGCCGTTTTCTCGCCGATCCCCTTGACCCCCGGCACATTGTCCGAGGCGTCGCCGGTAAGCGCCATGTAGTCAATCACCTGGTCCGGGCGTACCCCCAGCATATCCTCGACCTCTTTCGGGCCGTAGAGTTCATAGTCGGAAATTCCCTTCTTGTTGGCGTAGATCTTCACGCTGTCACCCACCAGCTGGTAGGCGTCCTTGTCGCCGGTCACCAGCATCACCTCGACACCGCCCGACGCGTACTTCTTCGCGATGGTTCCCAGCACATCGTCGGCCTCGAAATCGGCCTCCTCGATGCGGGGGATCCCCAGGGTCTCTATCATCTTCTTGATCTCCTCAATCTGGAGTCGGAGATCATCCGGCATCTTCTGGCGATTCGCCTTGTACTCCGGGTACATCGTGAAGCGGAAGGATTTCTTCGGCGGGTCAAAGGCAACCACCAGGTAATCCGGCTTCTGGTCAGCGATGAGCCTGAGGAGCATCCGGGCAAACCCGAAGATGGCCGACGTGTTCTGTCCATCACTGTTCAGCAGGGGACTGCGAACGAAGGCATAATACGCCCGGTAGCAGAGGGCGTGTCCGTCTATGATAAAGAGGCGTTTTTTCATTGTTCTTTAACCCTAATGGGCCACCACGACTTTTAAAATCTTGTCAAGGGTTACCTTGTTGCCGAAGGTGGTTGCCTTTATATGAATATAATAAAGGCCCGGCCCCACGCGGCGATTGTCCTTGTTGGTGCCGCACCAGCCGTTGTCCTTTATGTTCTGGCCGCCGGGACGGTACAGATTTTCTGCCAGAACCATAATAACCCTTCCCTTCACATCATACACCTTGATGGTCACCAGGGAGTCAATGGTCAGATAATAGGCCGGGAAACAGCAGGGCATGGTGCTCGTCAGCACGTTGTTCAACACCCTGGTGGGCCAGGGGAAGAAATTTACCGGCTGGGAGACGCGGAAACGCCATTCGTCATTCCACCAGTTGCCCGGCGGAGCCGCATCAGGGGTGTGGTCGTAGTAGGCGGTAACACCGCCTATGACAGTTTCAACGATGAACCTGGCGTTCGCGCCCATTGCCATGACGGGGTGCTCACTCGATATCAGGGCCTCGTAGGTATTTGGAGCCACTTTCATGCAGGGGACGGACCACTTGGATGCGCCTTCCATAAGAGTGGTAATATCATCAACCGATCCAGTCGGCAGGCCATATTGTGCAGGTAAATCAGAATCATTTCCGGCTATAACAATACTCACCCGTTCCGGCATTGCCCCCGTGGTTACCAGATATACGGTCACCTTGATAGCAGTGTCCCTCACAACATGATTTGCCGGATTAGCAGGGCTGCCGCTGAATGAGACATTATCGAACGATGTTATGCCATCGTCAATCTTGGCCTCGATTGTAATCGCCGCTGTTGTCAAATTCCCGACAATCTGATTGGCCAGCAGAACCTCGTTGCCAAACACATCAATGGCTGAAATCCGGTAATCATAGGCCGTCAACGGCTCAAGGGGGTTGGTCATGCCTCCCACGTTAAGAGTGCCGGTGCCTATCAGGCCGAGGGCCGGAACATTAGAGCTGTCGAGTATCATCCACGCGGTATCAACCTGTCTTTTATAATATACACGGTACGTGCGAAAATCGGCGTCCCAGGGAGCAGCGTTGGCATTCGTCAGCGGTGTCCATAGCAGGGTGAACCCTGATGCAGTCGATGTCGGAGGAAGTGTCCCCAACTGGGGGGTGAAGGGCGTACTCCCATAGCCGGGCCAGTGGGCATTTTCCCACCTGCACTGGAAGGGTCCGGAATTCACGATCCGCCCGGGCTGGTATTGCCCGAGGTTGGCAGTATAGTCACCATCATAGGCGCCACCGTAAACCGCTTCTACTGTATAATTAACCAGAATATTGGAATTAACTCCAACAGTGGGCAGCGGATCAACAAGCACCGTGCCTTGATTCTGGCCACCATTAATCTGCAGAAGGTACACATTGGCCGGTGTCTGATCATCCACTATCCTGAAGGTAGTGTTACCCACCATGGCTCCGCCTCCATTCTGGAGGTTGGCTTGTACCCGGATCTGCGTGCCGGAGACATTGATGCTTCGCACAATATCGGGAGCATTGATCCCTCCCCCGTTTTCGACCGTAAGGCTGACTATTTGAATCCGGTTGCAATTCAGTGTAAGTGGATTGTTGCTGGATGTTTTCAATGTACCGTCCGGAGCAAGGGTGGCGCGGACATCCCAGGTATAATTTCCTAGAACGCCAGACACGGGTGCATTGGCAAAATATGACGCCCCCACATTGAAGAGCAGGTCCGGCAGCACTCCGCCTGTTGCAATTGTACTCACGTTTACGGCACCCCGCCACAGGTACAGGTTGGCAGAGGTAATCAGGCCGGCGGGGATAGGAGTTGTGATGCTTTCCCCTGCGGAATAATACACCATGCGGCCGGTGATGGTAAAGGCATTGTGCCAGGGTTTATCACAGCATCAGCCGCGTCACCGGTCTGGGTAAAATTCAACACCCGGAAATCAGATATAATACCGAAAATAAATGTCCTGGCATTGGCCACATTCACATTCCCGTTTGCATTGGTAACGCTATATCCGATATTGTTCGATCCGCACGCAACAGCAGTACTGTTCGATTGAAGGTGACTGTAATCGTATAATCAATATTGGTAAAAGGCCCGGCAGGCAGGTTATCGACAACCCCGGTAACAGTAACGCCGACTGGAACCCCGCTCACTACTCCAGTCCCCGGATTGATGGCAAACGTTATTTTTCGCCGGGTAAAATGATCTGCGCAAAAGTCCAGTTCGCTTTAGCCGTACTCCCAGAGGGTCAAATGCCTGTATGCGAAACGTATAGACACTACCGGCGCAGTAATATGACCTTCCATTTGACATGGTATCCGGTGTCCCCGGCGTAACCGTCACGGATTGTATAGCTGCATGCGCTGCAGCTGCATGAAAAATGCCGGCGAATAATATGATAATGATGAAATATTTTTTCATACCATGCAATGTTCTTTTAAAATGATTATATCATTTATCTGATTGCCAGATTGAAAAGATAAATATATATGAAATCGTTCACCCGCTGTAAAATATAATTACCAACAATTATTGTGAATATATCTGCCAGGAGTATCAATAATATTTTTTTATTAAAATGATATACAGAAATGTATATTATTTGTTAAATTGTAAAATAATTTGACAAAAGGCAATAAATATTTTATTATTTTAATAAGATAATCATAACCTGATCCACAAAAGTCAACAAAAATACCATGATAGATTTAACATAATGCGCTCCCTGAAATACATAGTAGTTGCCGCTCTTGCATCACTGCTGATTAGCACTCTTTCATGCATAGTATCTCCGACGGTTTTTCCTTTTGATATATTTTTAACCGGTTCATCAAACCCCCTGGGATACTGGTATCCGACCGCGTCGATGCTTCCGGCCAATGGAACACTCAACGTCCCCGTGAATTCAATATCGGTCATCATATTCAGCATGCCCGTAGATCCTTCCACCATCAGTTCCGGGGTGACGATCTATTCCACCGCGACGGGGGGTTATCTTACCGAAGGCGCTCTCAGCGATTATGAAATTTCCATGAACGCGGCAAACACCATTGCAACCATCACCTTTCATTACGGCGGGGCAAACCCCTTATTGCCATCCGACAACGTCCAGATCACCCTCGCATCGACCATACGCGAGCCGGTAAACAACGCCCCCCTCAACAATCCCGGCATGTGGCAATTCACCACGGGTACGGCAGCGGACATCACCGCGCCGGCCATATCCGGCGGGACAAATCCCACCACCGGAGGAATAGAGTTATCCGATACCGCCAGGCTTGCAAACGGCCATGAGATCCATCTTGATTTCAGCGAAGCCATTGACCCGAACAGCGTGAGCGGAACGACATTCTATCTAACCGGCGGCGGCGACACCAGGGCGGCCTCCTATACATTCAATGGAACATTCACCCGCGCCATACTGACACCCCATGACGACCTGATAAACAACACCACCTACACGGTCACGGTGGCCAACGGGCTCACCCGGATAAAAGATCTCGCCGGCAACAGCCTTGCGGCGGGCACAACCTGGACATTTACGACCCTGGTTCCCCTGCCCGACCCGTACGGCGCTCCCACCATCCCTGTAGGAGGCGGGCCATGGGTCACCAGCATAAAGTCGACCACGGCACCCGTGGATGCGACCGCGGAGATTAACTGGAACACCAACAAGCCGACGACGTATAATTTTCATTACGGCAGGAACTCCACCATGTCGTCCTCTGTCACCAGCGCTGTTCTTTCCACGATGCAGACCGTGAACCTGAGCGCCGCGTCGCCCCTTGGCCTCGTGCAAAACAGCAGGTACTGGTTTTATATCGCATACACGGACGAAAACGGAGCCAGCAACAGCACGGCTACATACCAGTTCAACACGGAGAGCACTGCATCGCCGACATCAATCAGCGCGGTCCGAATCACCAGCATTCACCCAGCATCCTGACATACGATCCGATCAACGGGAACCCGACAGGCTTTTTCCTGTTCTGGTCATATTTCATCGGCGGCAACAACCAGATCCGCGCACAGCTGTATAACAATCCCCGGCAGCCCAATGGGGTGCCGGCGGCATTTCCGTATTTTCATCCAACAACAACACCTATGCTTCATCCGTTGAAGACGGAATCGGGGGCGTTATTGTTATAACCCAGCAGGGGGGGACCTACTACGCCAAGCGGCTTAACAACGCGGGCACCCTGCAATGGGGCGATACCGCGGCCGGGACCGGCCAGACAATCGGAGCATACTCAAGCGTGTACGCGGTGCCGGTGTTTACCGGCATGGTGCAGAGGGTCAATTCAACCAGCACGGGACACAGCGGAACAGCGGAGATGGCATCATACCTCTCCCTCGGCAATCCTTTCTTTGACGATACTACTGACCTGAGCAACGCACTCATCAAGCAGAACGATATCGTTTTTGATTCAACCACCCATTTGGGCACCACGATCGTCAAAACAGGACAGGACTTCATCTACATGCTCGGACAGGCTGCAAGCACGATTGGCAACGGCAACACCTTCTATATCGGTGACGCATCAACGAATGCTCCCGATACGGTAAACGTTCACAGCCACGCACTGCAGGCAACAAGTGCGCCGCCCATTGTAGCCCCTCCTCAATACAATTACACAAGCGGCGGGACAACGTTCTATACCGACCATGACTGGACCCCGCCAGTCGGCCCGGCCTGGATGGGCGTGGGCGACATTGTAAGGAGAGACAACAACTCGACCTATGCCAGGCTGAACACGCTTACGATGCGAACACCTATTACCCATACATACACAGGAACAGCTGATAATCTTTCTGACAATATACACTTAAGTGATGGTTTAAATCTCTTTCTGAATGTTGATTCTAATGATTATGTTGTTAATAACACTGAAAATGCTTTCACAACTGTCTCTTCAAATTTTTTAGGGTTTTTAACATTAAACCTCCCGGGTGCCAACTTCTCAAACAATGACATCTATCACACTTTTGACCTTGACTGCACTACGCATATAACCCAGATAAACCAGTTCAACAGCTTCTATGAATTCGTCCTGGACTTTGCCCTGGGCATAGCAGCAAACTCGGCAACCGTCTATGATTACACCGGAATTACCGGCACGGCCGACCCAATCCCCACCAATCCCCTGTGTGACAACCAGGGAATCTACAACACACCGCTTGGCAACGTGAGCCTGGGTGATGTCGTATTAAACTACTCAACCCCTGGCGTGGCAACAGTCAACGACACCGGGATAACGATGATCTATCCGGCAGGGTACAACCACGCCCTGGGCCTTACCGGAAATATCATAACCGGCAACGACAACTACGAAATCATCCGATTGTTATATACGAATACCACCGAGGCCAATATCGTTATTAACGGACATCAACGGCTGGAGCTGTTTCGGAACTGCAGGACTCAACAAACCCCTTCGGTCCTGTAAGCGTTGGAGATATAGCTTACAATCTTACCGATGACCTCTATGCCATGGTTACCGTAAAAAATTCCAATTCCCGCCTCACCCTTTCGAATGATGCCGGTTTCGCGACAGCAGGCCACAGGATATGTAATCTTCAACCGGCGCGGCGTGCTCTACGTGTGGCAGAACGGCACCAACGTTGAGGGGCACATCATGAGCATGGAGGGCTCACCGCCTGTAGAATTGCGGCCGGCCTTTGTCATAGCGGCAGGAACAAATCCGAGGGCCATTCCCGATGGAAGCGGGAACGCCATCGTGGTTTACAACAACGCGGCAGGACAGGTAACCGCAACACGTCTCAACGGCTACGGCAACCCTGACTGGAGCACCATGGTCGACGCCACAGCTGCGACAATACTGGATGTTAAAAGCGACACCGCCGGCGGCGTCGTGATAATGTACAAATACGCGACCAACAATATTCAAATACACAAAGTGCTCTCAACGGGGCGCCCTTGCCTCAAATGCCGCATGGGGATTGGGCGCCGGGATGGCCATCGTGATCGGGGTAGCCACCACACAGGAGAAGATGGAATTAATTGCTCCGGACAACGTGATCGTGGCAGCAAACATAGGCAATAACATATATACATGGAGACGCGGCACGGCCACCTGGGGCCCCGTCAGCACGGCTGTCGGAACAGCATACAATCCGCAGATCTATTACAGCCCCGGCGGGACCGTCACCGTCATCTGGCAGGACACCCGCTTCAACAACCCGCCATCGACGTATTTCATTACCGGCTGTTACGGAATTTTCGGCTTGAGGTTGGACTATTTGAACGGGGGGATCTTGGCAGGGTGGACCGCCAATAACGGGGGTGCGGCTGACAATAACGGCATATCAATAGTGTTGAGCCGCTACAGCTATCTGCTGCCCAATCCGATCATCGCCCCTTATAACGATGGGAGCAATTCACTTGTTATCTGGGAAGACTACCGGAACGGCCGGGACAATGACCTTGTTTACCGCAATCTTGACGGTTTTCCGCCCTGATCCATGATGACTAGAGCCACTCCACCTTCTTCTTTTCCATCAGTGATATCCTGCCGTCGAGGCGCCTGGAAACATACATGTTGAGGTTTTCATCGACGAGTATCACGTCGATTTCGCCGTGGCGCTTAAGGAACTTCCGCGCCTTATCAAGGCCCATGGCGAAAATCGCCGTGGCATAGGCATCGGATAGCATGGCATTCTTCGATATCACCGATACCGATGAAAGACCCCTGGCAGGATAACCGGTATGGGGATCAATGATATGATGGTAGCGCACGCCGTTATGCATCACGAAGCGCTCGTAGTCGCCGCTGGTGGCGACGGCGTCCATGTCGTTCAGCCCGATGGTGAGAAGAATCGACTCCTTGCGCGGGTGCCGGAGGCCCGTCACCCAGGGGCTGCCATACTTTTTGCCGAAGACCTGCAGGTCGCCGCCTGCTTCGACAATGCCGGAGTCGACCCCCATTTTTTTCAGAGCCTCAACGCTCTTTACAATCGCGTATCCCTTTGCAATCGCCCCCAGCCCGATCTTCATACCGGGCCTGGCGAAGGAGACCTTTTTCCCGTCAGGATGGATGATAATGTTTCGCGACCCCACCAGGGGAAGCAGGTCGGCCACGGCAGCCGCGGACGGCGGGGTGAAATTTTTGTCCTTGTAATTCCAGAGACCCTCAAGGGCGGCAAAGGTTATGTCAAAGAAGCCGTCGGATTTCGCCGATATCATCACGGACGTTTTGATGAGGTCACAGGTTTCCCGGTCAACGGTCACCGGGCCGGGGAATCCTTCATGGTTGATGCGGTAGACATCGCTCCCGGGCCTGACCGGACTCATGAGCTTTTCGATGCGTTCAATCTCTCCGAAGGCCGCCCCGGCGGCGGGACCGGCCGCCGCCGTATCGCATATCATGGTCAGGTTCACGGAGGTCCCCATCAGGGGCATGCTCACCCGGTTCATCGGCTTCTGGCAGGCAATGAGAATTAATAGCGCCATTGTCAGTACAACTCGCTTCACGGACGGGTCTCCTTAGCATGGAATATGATTCTGGCTATACAAGAGACAATGGGATATAGAATTTCAAGAATTATTTGTTCTTTAGGCCTTTTACCGATAACTATCGGTGTTTTTATCGGAAATTAGCATTTGCTCTGACCCGGATATAGAGGAAAGCACCAATAACAATCGGCCTTGCACCGATAACTATCCACCCTGTACCGATAACTATCGGTCACCACCCCCCTATCGTTCGTAAAGATAAAATAATGCTTGTGAAAATCTGTCCACTTGAAATACCCTGGGGTCAGAGTAAATGTACCGGGATAAGCCATTAATCCCGAAATCCGGATAACAATCATGCCGTCATCCAAAGAAATAGATAAACAGCTCGATTCAATCCAGAACTGGATACTGGTATCCAACAAAAAAAATGTGCTCCGGGGAATGGAGAAGCTCCTGGAAAAGGACGAAACCCTCATCGATGTGCTGGAAGGGCTCTACCGGGGTATCAAGATTTCCGAGAACAGGGACATTGCCGGCGTCCTCACGGTTTCAGACAGGCGGCTCATTTTCATCACGAGCGAACTTTCCAGCCCGCTTTACGAGGAACTCTCATTCAGCGACATCAGGGGTATCGCTTTCGAGCGCGCCTTTTCATCCATCATCGTGACCCTGAAGCTCAGGTCCACGCAGGTCACCTTCAAGACCTTCGACAACAGGTCCGCGGTAACGAAATTCATCGATGCCATAAACCGGCAGGGCGGAGGCACTGCAATGCCCCGGGAGGACACAACGCTCCGCATTCTCGACGAGATCAACAGCACCATGAAGAGCCTCGAGGAGATGAACCGGACCATCGTCGACAGCGCGACCGCCACGGGGGAAAAAACCGGGGAGGAGCCTGTCATTGACGACAGGAGCCTCGACTTTCTCTTCAAAGAAGCGAAAAAGATCAACCGTACCCTGGCGGAGCTCCCGGGCCAGGTTAATGATAAGGATGTTAAAAAAGCACTGGTGAATGATATCATCCTGCTGTCGTCCCTCTGCAGCATGTCAGACGGAACAATGTCCGCAGCCGAGCTCATTTTTGTTTCCCTGGTACTCATGCCCCTGAATCCGGACGGGACTGATACGACCGCCGCCCTTGCCGATGATATTTTCAGAAGCGATTCCTTCCCGCCGGAACGGAAGCGCGACCTCATCTCCTACTGGAAGAGCATTTCAGGCTATATCAGGAAAACGAAGCCCGGCATAGACCTGGAAGGCTATTCCCTGAAGACCATGAACCTGCTGGAAAACCTTGACCGCGGCCAGGGGACCAGGAACGCCGACCGCGCCGGCACGGCCCTCTATACCTACGCGCAGTGCCTCATGAAGGCTGACGGCTCCCTTTCCGCCGACGAAGAGGAGCGACTCAAACAGATCTATAAGCTCATCAACCGCGGCACTGCAGTTTCAGCCGCCGTCTCCGTACAGGAAGCGGAAGAGGAAGAGACCCTGGAACAAGTGATGGAGAAGATCAATGCCCTGGTCGGCATGGGCAAGATCAAAGACCAGATCGCGACCCTTGTGAACCTCATCAAGGTGCAGAAGGAGCGGGAGGAACGGAAGCTACCGGCAACACCGCTCTCGCTCCACGCCGTGTTCTACGGCCCGCCCGGGACCGGGAAGACCACCATCGCCCGGCTTCTCGGCAAGGTGTACAAGTGCCTGGGCCTCCTGAAGCGTGGGCAGCTGGTTGAAACGGACCGGGCAGGCCTTGTCGCAGGGTACGTGGGCCAGACCGCCATAAACGTGGACAACGTGGTGCAGAAGGCCCTGGACGGCGTCCTCTTCATAGACGAGGCCTACGCCCTGATCCCGGATGATATCGGCGGCAGGGACTTCGGCCAGGAGGCGGTGAATACCATACTCAAAAGGATGGAGGACTACCGCGACCGCCTGGTGGTTATCGTGGCGGGCTACACCGAGGAGATGGACCGTTTCATCCTCTCCAACCCGGGCCTCAAATCCCGCTTCAGCCGCTACTTCTATTTCGATCATTACAAGCCGGAGGAGCTCACGCAGATATTCGACTCCTTCTGCAAGAACGCGGAATTCAAGGTTCCCGGGGACGCCCGCGAACGCGCCATGACTCTCTTCACGTCGCTCTATGAAAAACGCGACCGCACCTTCGGCAACGGCAGGGCGGTGCGCAACATCTTCGAACGCATCGTGGAGCGGCAGGCGAACCGGATCGCCGGCATATCGCCCCTCACGGACGAGATCCTCTGCACCATCGCTCCGGAGGACATCCCGGGGGAGAAGGACCTTGCCGGATAACTGGAGATTTACATGCGAAAAAAAGAATATGAAATTACCGATCTTGCCGGAATCGAGGCCATTCTGCTGAAAGCGGAAATCTGCCGCCTTGCAATGACCGACGGCGCCGTCCCCTACATTGTTCCACTTAACTTCGGGTACCGCGACCGGACGCTCTATTTCCATACCGGCCTTGCAGGGAAAAAAATCGACCTTCTAAAAAAGAACAGTATTGTCTGCTTCGAGGTTGACGTGGACGCGGAACTGATACGATCCGACACAGCCTGCGGCTACGGCATGAAATACCTGAGCGTCGTCGGCTCCGGCAGGGCTGAATTCGTGGAGGACCGGGACGGGAAAAAAGAGGCCCTCGATATAATCATGGGCCACTATTCGGGCAAAGATTCATGGGACTACCGGGAACATTCCTTCGAACGGACCTGCATCATCAGGGTGTCCATCGAAACCATGACCGGCAGGAAAGCGGGATAGAGCGTCTCCATGTAAAGGGAAAAGGATAACCACAGTAAGGATTAACACTGATACAGCAAAGTTCATAGCAGCCACCGCGATTCTATTACCGCATAGAAGTTCCGGACAAACCGGCCTTCCGCACCATAAAGACCGTCTTCACCGACCTGATAATGAAAAGTGTCGAGAAGATAAATATAAACATGGAAAATAACGCCAGCACTGTTTCCATTGTCGCAAAAGCATCTAACCAGGTGGAATCGGAGCCATGGCCCGTAATGCTGCGCACGGCCTCATAGATATCCTGCATTTTAAAAAGAAGGAACAGGACCACGCCCATCGCCGACCCGACAGCCCGCTCGATACGCGACAGGGTCCGGTGCGTTTTCTCGTCCATCTCCGGGCCTGCGCCGGCGCTGCCGACACGGAGGACGCGGAAGACCCTCCTGACCCAGCCGATATCGGTCTCCAGTTCCCTGACAGCTGCCGCCTCCCGTATCAGGGTATAACAGCCGGAAACGAAAAAGACGAGGCACGCCATACCGAAGTACGCCATGGCCAGAAAGATAATGCCGGCTCCGCGGAAATACAGTGTCGCCATGACAGCACTAAAAGCCGCGAGAATGGGAAGCGCGCTAAGCGCGATACCGCCGGCAAGCATGATCACCATGGCGCTTACAGATGGCTTCAGAAAAGGCCTCATGTCCACTTCCCGTGGAGTTTTCAAGAGTCCCACCATGAGAACAGCAAAGAAAGCAAAGGGAGCGGCGAAAAACAGCTGGACAATGCTGCCGATTATCTCCCCCACTGCCCCGATTATCCGAGCGTCCTTCCAGAGCAGGCCCAGGAGGGAGACGGCACCCATTAAAAAGGCAAAGGATACGATGAGCACCAGGCTCGCCATGAAGCCGTAGAGGCCCGTCTTCAGAAGGCGGAGCTTGATCCGTATCGCCGCATCACGGCCTCTTCCATCATCCAAGGCTGACCTCCCGGATCCCGGCACCGTGCCGATATTACAGGTTATAGATTATCTTATATGCGCCGTTGCTTCCCGCCGGCGCATCGGGGATCTCCTCAAAGGATATTCCCGTGCTCTGTTTCGCCCGCTGGTACACCGCGTCGGTGACGAGAATATCCCACGCGTCCGCGGTATCTTCGCCGAGCTTGCTCGCCGCGTTTACCTCCGCACCGAACACGTCCGAATCGCCGATTCGGAGCATCTTCCCGTACCCGAGGCCGACGCAGAGAAGGACCTTTTCCTCCTCCGTCTTGTCCTCGTTGTATGCCTTCAGGGTGCGCTGCATGGTGATGGCGCACTGGATCGCCTTGGCAACATTGCGGAAGATGACCAGGAAGCTGTCCCCTTCCACCTTCAGGAGTATCCCGTCATTGTTCTCGATGATGGGGATAAGGATGCGTTCCGATTCATGGATGGTCTGGAGGAAGTGAATGATGCCGAACTTGGCCACGCCGCGGGAGAATCCCGACAGGTCGGTGAACATGACGCACCAGGTTTCCCCGAAGAGGTCCCAGATCCGTTCATCGATTTTTTTCTTATCGGATCCCGGCTTGAGCCGATCTGTGATGAGCTTCTCAAGACGGTCTTCAGACGCGCTGACGTTGATAGATCTCCGGTCTCCCATTATTTTCCTCGTTGTTTTAATTAATACTGTACCTTCTCCGCCGAAGAGGCGGATTGTACATGAGGATTTACTTTTTCTTCATGTAATCCTCTGATATCTTTCTCCACTTCTCCGCCTCGGGGTAGTCAGGCTTGATCTTCAGCACACTGGCATAGGCGTCCCGCGCCTCCCGGTACTTCTGTTGCATGTACAGGGAGCCGGCAAGGTTGAAGAGCGCGTCCGCGTAATCAGCCTTTTTCTTCAATGAGGCGCGGTACCACTTTTCAGCGCCGGCCCAGTCCTTGAGACCGTAATAACCGAGACCGATCGTGTTGTAATACTGCGGAATATTCGGCTCGGAGTCAACCGCCTTGGTCGCATAGTCGATGACCTGCTGGTATTCCTTTTTGTCGTAGTAAATCAGGGCCACGTTATGGAGACTCGCGGCGTGTCGGGGATTTACTGCCAGTATCTTTTTATACTCCGCCATCGACTCGTCCTTCATGCCGAGCTCTCCCAGGGAATGGGCCAGGGCCCACCGCGCCACAATAAGTTCGGGATTGATGCTGAGGGCCTGCGTGATATACCGGTTCGACTCGCTTCCCTGGCGGCCCATCTCCTTGTACCCGTAATTGGTGACCGTGGCCTTGACAAAGAGTATCTCCGGGTCCTTGTCATTGAGGGCATAGGCCCGGTCGATGACAATGCGGGCATTGTCGAAATCTTCGTTATTGACATATGCCAGGCTCAGGGCCCGGTGCGCCTGGTACAGGTTAGCCCCGAGATCAACGGCCTTCTTGCCGTCCCGGATCGACTGTTCCAGCATCGGCTTGTAGTTTCCCCCGCCATACTTGATGTGATACCCCCACATGGAACACACCTCCGACATGCCGGCATAGGCCAGGGCAAACTTCGGGTCCCGGGCCGCGGCTTTCTTGTACAGGTCGATGGCCTTGGAATACTCGGCCGGGTTGAACTTTAAGTGCTCCATCCTGGCCTGGATGTAATACTGGTACGCCAGGTAGTCACTCGTCGATGAAATGTACTCGTTGAAGTTCTCGGTCTGTTTTTCGTTGACCTTGCCGTTGATGGCATTGGTCAGCTTTTTCGCCAGGTCCTCCTGAAGGTCGAAAATCCGGTCCGGGTAGGGACCATGGACCGATGCCGCATTCAGGATCTTGCCGGTGTCAACTTTCACAAATTTTGCGTCCAGGTTGATCTGCTTCCCCACGGTGTAAAAGCTCCCGTACACGATATAATCCCCGTTCAGCTTTTCCTGCGTCAGCTGTCTCAGGCGTTCCATGTTCTTCTCGTCCCCGGCACCGACGGCCTGGTTGAATTCGGTGTTTTCCAGGAGGTATTTTCTCACCCGGTATGAATCGATGATAATAAAATTATTAACATTGGACAACGCCCCGGCCAGGGTCTCGCCTATGCCGACGGAGAGGGTCTCCAGTTCAATATTTTTTTCCTTGTTTATCTTATCGAAGGGCAGGACGACTATCTTATAATCCGCGGCGGTTACCATCATCGGAACCATCAGCAGAAGCATCAGCATAAAGCGAACGGCTTTATTCATGTCAATTCCCCTATATATTAAAGATAAAAAAAATATATATCCCCGGTACAAACATGTCAATATTAATACCGGCTTGCGGCAATAAATCAAATCCCCTTATTTAAATCATGTATTCATTTCCTGCCGCCGATTATTACTGCAGAAGCATTACATTTCAACAGGGGACCTTCACCATGAAAAAGATCATCATAACCGGAACATTGCTTATCCTGCTGCTGGGGCTGGTATCGCTTTCCCGCACCGGCATGGATTACCATGTCGGCAAACCGGCTTTCGCCCTCTGCACCACCGAAAGTATCCAAAACGACTGCTGCTTCAAGTTTTTTAAAATTCTCGAGGGCGATGCCGTTGTTGAGAACCTGAAAACCAGGGAAAAGAATGCCGTGGCCGAATTCAAGCGCTGTCTCACGAGGGACATCGGCTGCTCTGTGGAGATGACCGAGATGAAATCAAAGAGCGCGCAGCAGGTCAGGGCCATCTGCAAATAAGCACATTCCTTGCGGCCCTCTTTAGCGGAAAAAATGTTATTGCAAATATTCGGAGCCGCTGCAGATTGTTACACACCGTGTAAATCCGGGAATGCAGGACATGAAGACACCGACTTTTGAAGAAATAATCCGACAGGACATCGACTCCCTGCGCAGATGCCCCAACGGTTTCGACTGCGAGGGATGTCCCGATGACATTTGCGTCAAGGTTGTATCGGTCGCTGATTTTCCATCTGAGTACGGCCATTTCAGGATCATCGGGTTCGTCAACAACAAGGACGCCAAGGACCACACCATCGTCTTGAAAGGCGATGTGGGCGACGGCGAGTCGATTCTCACCCGCATCCACTCATCCTGCCTTACCGGCGACGCACTGGGAAGCCGCCGATGCGACTGCGGCCCCCAGCTTCACGATGCCCTTGAAATCATCGAGAAGGAAGGCCGCGGGCTGCTCCTCTACCACATGGAAGAAGGCCGCGGCATCGGTCTCATGAACAAGCTCCGGGCCTACGCTCTCCAGGACCATGGCCTGGACACCGTGGACGCCAACACCATTCTCGGCTTCAGGCCGGATGAGCGGGACTACCGCATCCCGGCGGAGATGCTGAAAAAAATCGGCGTCAGGAGCATACGCCTGCTGACCAATAATCCGGACAAGATGGAGCAGATGGAGCAATACGGGATCCGGGTCACTGAACGGGTCCAACATGAACTTGCCCCGGACCGGCACTCCCGGCGGTACATGGAAACGAAAAAAGAGCGTTTCGGCCATATACTTCGCCTGGACCACAATGAAGACGACCGGTTCTGACCGGAACGGTAAAAACGCAACTGTATTGACAAATAATATCTATGCAATAACATTGTTGTCTCTCCGCCGCCGATGGTTGCGGGACACATTATAATTGACACAGAGCAATCACTATCACGAGGTATGCCATGTTCGAAAAAACCAAGCTCTTAATGACCGTTGTTTTTACCCTGTGCTTTCTCTCATACAGCTTCCTGATCGGGAAATTCTACGATAAACTCCATTTAAGCCGCGGCGCCATGATCGTCATATGCGTCATACTGACTGCGGCTGTGGCTGCAACGTTTATCATCGACCTGGTCGTCACGAAGCGCTCCACAGACCGGCAACCAAAAGGCAAAGAATAGGCCACTGCAGCACTGCGGAGAATCTGTCATGGAAGCCATATACACCAGGCGGAGCATCAGGAAATACTCATCCCGTCCGCTTACCCGGGAACTGATCGAGAGCATCATCAAGGCAGGCATGAACGCCCCATCCGCGGGGAACGAGCAGCCATGGCATTTTGTCGTCATCGATCGTCAAAAACTCCTCGAGGAAATACCATCGGTTCACCCCCATGCAGGGATGATCAGACAGGCGCCGGTGGCGGTCCTGGTGTGCGGCGACCTTTCCCTGGAAAAACATGAAGGGTACTGGGTGCAGGATTGCGCCGCTGCGACTGAAAACATGCTCCTTGCCGCTGCCTCCCTGGGACTCGGATCAGTATGGCTCGGCGTGTATCCCCGCCAGGACCGGGTCGAGGGGCTCCGGAGGCTCCTGAACCTTCCTGAACACATCGTCCCCTTTTCCCTGCTCCCCTTAGGCTATCCGGCGGAAAAAAAGGCCCCGAAAAACGAATTCCATCCCCTGCGAATCCACTATAACACCTGGAAGGGCGGCGCTTCTTAATATAGGCAGTTATACCCCTGATATCCTCATTTTTTTATATCAGATACCTGGAACCATTTTTTCCAGTTATTCATATCCAGAAAGTAACAATAATTGTTTCTATTTTCACAATTAATAGTTGAAAAAAAGTATCTTCTTGTTATTTTATGTATATATATGAATATGATAGGAAAATATATGAAAACCAGCATTTATCTGCCAAAACTCATGGTTATTCTCGCACTGGCCTTCAGTTCCCTATTCTTTTCCTGTGATTTATTTGAAGAACAAAAAGATGAAATTATTCTTACGATCCAGGCCAGTGGAGGAACATCCTTAACGACAAGAAATATGTTTACCGCCAACATAATCACCAATGGCGAAAACATATTCTATCTTCCCACTATTACGCCTGCTTCCTACCCTGACGGTGGGGATGGTGCTATAATTGCAACCCTCCCTAATGAATCTATTACAGAATTAACAGTAACCGCGACCAAGCTGGATGAGACCTCCACCCTTACCATCCTGGTATACGATAATGGTAAAATAGACGAAAAAGGTTTTCTAACACTCCCTTCGTGCTCTTCAACGTTATCCTCATCATCATGCACCAATTCTGTAACATTTAGTTGGAAACTTGATTCTACGGATAGCAGCTCAAGCAGCACGTCCAGTTCAAGCACGGGCTCGAGTTCCACCTCAAGCACAAGCTCAAGTTCAACATCAAGCACAAGCTCATCATCAGGATAGTAAACAGCCGGGATATACACAATACTGACCTGCACCGCCGCTCCTTGCGGCGGTTGTCATATATAAACATACCATGCATGACAATCTTTCAGTATATCAGTAGTGCCGTTTTACTGTAAAAACAGGCGTTACAAAGGAGCTTCGCAATGACATCATTACAACCGTGGCAGTATGATGAGATGAAGCATGTCGGCACGGACTACAGCAGCGAGGCTGAAGTCGAAGCCTATGACCGGCGCATGTCCACCATCCGCGACGTCCCTGCCGAGACACAGGAGATCTCTTCATCCCTTGAGCTTTCAATGGACGACACTCTCATCGAATTCGGGTCCGGCACCGGGGAATTCGCCGCCGAGATTTCAGGGCAGTGCCGCCTGGTCTATGCGGTGGACATCTCGCCCGTTATGCTGGCCTATGCCGAGAAAAAGGCCCGATCCCGCGGGCGAAGCAATATCCGCTTCATAAACGCAGGTTTCCTGAACTATCGCCATGACGGCACGCCCCTTGATGCAGTGGTCACCCAACTGGCTCTTCATCACCTTCCCGATTTCTGGAAGCAGATAGCCCTCCTGAAGATGAGCGGCCTCCTTAAGCCCGGGGGGAAGCTCTACCTGCGCGACGTGGTGTTCTCGCTGAAACTCGAAAAGTACGAAGCCACGGTCAACCATGTCCTCGATTATTTCAGCAAGGCCTCCGGCGATGATATGGCGGAAAAATTCTCCAACCACGTCAGGAACGAGTATTCGACCTTCGACTGGGTCATGGAAGAGATGCTCTACCGCGCCGGGTTTGACATTGAACGCGCCGATTACGGCGACAACTTTATGGCCGCATACGTATGCAGAAAGGCCCACCATGCATAGCTGCGTTGCAGGACCGGTCCCGAGGTTGACACGATAACGCCTTTTGCATATATTATAGGCACGATGAATATTACAGGATTATCTATTACATAAACGCGAGGCATGGCCATGAGCAATGAATACATCAACTTTATCATTTTCCTTGAAAACACCCTTGCCACGTTTTACCAGAAGATTAAAAATATGGCGCGCCTCGAGGGCGCGCGGGCCGTGCTCGAATTTATGGAGGTCCACTCCTTCGAACATGCGAAAATAATAGAAGAAATCAACAAGAAATTCCCGAAGCCGGTCATGCGTGAAAACATGATCGCTGATTTCCAGAATAATCTCCTCGATTCTGTGTTTATAAAAATCTCCGAGGAAAGGGATGTTATCAAGGCCCTTGAGATGCTTGCCGACTCGGAAGAATCCATCGGCAAGCTTTACGAGAGTATGGCGCGCCTACTCAAAAAAATGGCCGATTACAACTTGATGATAGCGGATAAAATAGAAGGGATCGCCATGCAGGAATACAACCACCGGGACCTTCTCATCAAGGACAGGGATCGCCTTGCAAAAAAAGGTTCATAAGAAGCTCCCAATCCGAAACAGATCCGTCCCATGACCCTGATAACGCATTAAGACCGGATGACCGGTCTTAATTTTTTTTAAAATTATTATAAAAAAAGCCCCGATAAATTTGACGATTATATTTTTTAATTATAGATTTGATTGGTTGTAAACAGGATTGAATCATGATGATCTCAGTCCTGTTAATAACAGCAAATAAGTCATGCTTTATTTGCGTCTACTCCTTTACATAATCCCCGCTAACTGCGGGGATCTTTTTTTACACGGGGCAAGGATGAATTAGCCGGACCATTACTGAACATTACCCGAAGCATCGGTTTTTATTAGCCAGAGGTCCTGCATACCCGCTCCGGACGAATGGGTGCTGCCCAGCAGAAGGATGCCGCCCCCAGAAGCGGCACTAACAAAACCGCCGTTTTCATATTTTGTGCCGCCATATTTTTTTTCCCAGAGGAGCGCTCCTTTCCTGTCAGCTTTAAGCAGCATAAGGTCATAGGAACCTGCCGTGTCAGTATCGGTATTACCGCCAATGATATATCCATCCGCAATCTCTATGACACTGATTCCAAACTCGTCACTGGCACCGCCATAGGTCTTGAGCCATTCCTGCTTGCCGCCACTGTCAGTCTTGACAAGGAAGGCGTCATTGGCCCGGACGCCGAAGGATTTGGTCCTGCCGGTCATGACAAATCCCCCGTCTGAAGTCACCGCCATCCAGTATCCGATATCATCCTGGTCGCCGCCATAGGTCTTTTCCCAGAGTTTCGTTCCTTCACTGTCGACTTTCAGGAGATATGCCTCGTTATTATCAGGATTGGCAGTGCCGACGGTTCCGCAGACGGCATACCCGCCGTCGGCTGTCGCGACAAGACAATACGCCTCGTCATGATACTTTGTCCCGAATGTTTTCCGCCACTTAAGGGTTCCTGTATCATCAGCACGGATGAGGCAGATATCATATCCAGCAGCCCCGTACGCCGAGGTATCGCCGCAAAGAAGGTAGCCGCCGTCCCTGGTCTGCACCAGGGATATCGCGGAGTTTTCCTTTTCCCGCGGGCCGTAATAGGTCTTCAGCCACTGCTGGCTGCCCGAAGGGTCTGTTTTGATGAGAATACAGCCGCTCGCTCCCTTTCGGTACGAGTCGGTCCATCCGCACAGGGCATAACCGCCGTCGGAGGTCTGTATGACTCCCAGGCCGGCATCAGTGTCTTTGCCGCCGTAATTTCTGATCCACTGCTGCCTGCCATCGGCATCCACCTTCACCAGCAGGATATCACCGCCGGTACCGAATGACCAGGTGCCGCCGACCATGATATAGCCACCGTCGGAGGTGCGCACCATAGAGCTGCCATAATCCATTTGGCTACCGCCAAAGGTTTTTTTCCATGTTACATTTGAGGCACCATTACTGCTGATACCGGCCACCAGTGTCAGAGCTATGATTATCATAAAAAGCAGAAAAGAAGTTAACCCGTTATTTGACCTTACCATTGCATTCTCCTCGCTTCTATAATATACGTTAATATACGTTATCCGGGCCGGATAGCAATGCCAATGATTATCGGACCATCTTACTCTGACTCATGGTTCTGTGCAGGTTAATATACTTCATCCTCCGCTGAAAACTCCGGGCCGACCAGACCGTCGCGCATCATCCTCTTGTATTCTATCGGGGAATACCCGGTATGCTTTTTAAAATGGCGGTAAAAATAGGTGAGGTTGTCGAAACCAACATGAAAGGCTATGTCGATCACCTTGCTGTCGGTCTCCCGGAGGAGCTGCTTCGCCGCCTCGATCCTCTTCATGTTGATATAGTTGGCGATGTTGGTATTGGTCACTTTTTTAAAGAGCTGTCCCATGTAGTCCTCGTTAAGGCCGAAGCGTTCAGCCAGCCTGAGCCGGTCATAGGTCTCGTTGAAGTTGTTGTCGAGGTATTCAATCAGGTCGCGGATGATGTCGCGGGGTTCCGGTTTCACGTCTGTCCTGTCGAGCTCTTTCTTCGCGCGCTGGAGCTGCTTTGTTTTATTCATCAGAGCCAGCGCCAGGGAGTCCCTCTCCTTCTTTATGTTCTTCAGGTCAAACAGGTACACTGACAGTGCCCCGAGGAGTATCGCCGGCAGACGGAGCGCGAAGGAAAAGGACATCCGGTACATCTGGCCGGATATCAGCATGTAATGCATGTTCGAGACAGACGCCAGGATGAACACCACGACAATGGTGAGATACCAGTACCTGCGGGGGTCCCGGTAGAGGGCCGTAACGAAAACCCCCAGGGCGTACATGATATAGGCGATGACCAGGATGATGGTCATCGTGCCTCCGTAGGTGACGGTGAAACGTGTCGTCGGGGCGTAGATTATCAGCACTGAGACCGCGGCAAGGAGCACGGTGAATATAATCGTGACCAACCGGCTCTTTATGTTGAAAAATTCCTGGATGAGCAGCAGCAGGGCGTAATCGACAAAGGCGTATATGCCCAGAAACAGCTTGAACCGGTAGAGATTGTTTTCCATTTTCGGAAATCCCAGGAGCAGCAGATTCAATGCAAACACGCTGGCAATGAACAGGGTGGCGAATATTCCGATATTCCTGTTCCCGCTTCCCTTGACTATTATAATCAGGAAAATCACGAGGATAATGGAAAGCAGGATCGGGTTCAGGTTATTGAACGAGGGCACCTGCTCACGATAACGGTTTGCATCTATCCATTCCGTCATCCTGTAGAGCCGGGGATCATCCCTTATGCCATTGATGTAATGGGAGAAGATTCTAATCGCGACTACATTCTCTTTGCCGAATCGGATCAGTCCGGGCGGAACATGATAGGCCCGCTCCTTGTGGAGAGAAAAGCTGTAATCAAGGGGTTTTTTCTCCGATGGAAAATCGCCGGTGCTTCCAACGAACGCACCGTTGACATAGACCTCGTCCGACAGGGCGATCGGTCCCAGCCACAGCACCAGCATCCGGTCGGAAAAATCCCTGCTGACATTCACCTTTTTCCGGAGCCAGATCGTTGATGTGAGATTTTCATTTTTTGCGAGGATACTGTCCCAGCTCCCCGGGATCATCACCTCGCCCGCACTGGAGTCGTCAAAGCGGGGGTCTGCCGGCGCCATGCCGCCGCCCTCGATCAGCTTCCACCTGCCCGAAAGCACGAGGTACGGATACCTGTCACCCCTGAAGTCATCGCAGGAAATGAATGCTGCCGTGACCAGCGCCGCCAGAACGAAGCCGATAGTCTTTCTTTTCAGCATGGCACCACAAGCTTATCCCACTTCCCTGATAAATTGCTATCTAGAAGGATTTTTCTTTACCAGGGCCGCCAGCTACCATGCCCGGCATATCAGCACGGAAATGCCCTCTCCATCTCGGCAAGCCTACTGATGTTTTCAGCGTCGAGCCAATGGTCTGGCTCTGCTTGGTTGTCGCGTCTTCAATATCTTTTGACAGATCGTCCATGAGCGCGGCCTGAATGACGATCCTGCTGATCCCGGCATCCTGGCCCATGAAGGTTTTACTTTTCTGTACTGCTTGGTATGGTATTACATGATGCCGAATTCTTCCATGCTTCTTCATGCTGTTTATTTCAGACCTGTTCCATTCATGATATCCCAGAATGCGTCGATGTATATCGGGCCGATCTGTTCATGGTCGGAGGTGGAATAGGCGTGCTTGCCGATCTCGTCTGCGACAACGGCAAAGCCGCGGCCGTGCTCTCCGGCGCGTGCCGCTTCTATCGCGGCGTTGAGCGAAAGAAGGTTTATCCGGTCCGTGATATCGTCGATGATATTCATGAATTCCTCAATCGATTTTCCACCTCTGCTTATGAGGTTCATTTTTTCGATAAGGCTGCGCAGGGTACTCTCGGTCTCATTGTTTGTTCTCGATATCAGCGATATGCTTTCCGCCATCGCGTGGCTTGCCCGGGTGATCGATTCCTGTGATTTCTGGAGCCCGCCCGAGAGTTCCCGGGTCCTGCTCCCTTCTTCGCGCTGGTTAATGATTGACGTGTGGAGGCGGTCATACTCGTTTTTCAGCAGGTCGAAGCCCGTCGACATTTCGGCGCTTGTCGTTTCCTGTTCGCCGGACATTTTCGAGAACTTATCGCTGATGGCCGCGAGGTCCTCGCTTACCGTCAGCATGTTATCCGACATATCCTTCACGGTGGTCACCACCTGTTCGAGGTACACGGCCCGTTCCTTCGCCACCGTCTCGCTGTCCATCAGGTTTTTATTGAGCGTGAACACTTCCCTGCGCATGACATTGATGTTTTCCGCCAGGGCGCCGGAAAGCAGAATCGCCTTCGCTGAGGAGCCTATCTGGATGCTCCAGTTGGTCAGGAATCCGGCAGACAGCACGCCGAACGTTTTCAGCGTGTACAACATGATACCCACCAGCATGAAGAGCCAGCTGAAGAGGAAAAACCTGGCATCGCGGGACCCGCGCACCATAAGCACCACGGACAGGATAATCATCGTAGCCGAACCGATCAGGGCAATGCCGGTTGCGCCCTTTATGCCGATCTTATACGGCCCGATGAGGGAAACCAGGGACCATACCAGGCCGGGGATGACCATGACAAACAGAGCCACCTTGTCGGCAACCGGGAATTTTGATTTTGTCCGCATAAAGGTGCGGACCATCACCCCGCATGCAGCGGTAACAAGGGATATAAACATAGGGAGACTTTTATTGCCCCACCATGGCAGTTCCGGCCAAGATGCTGGAAGGCGAAACCGTTCAGGGTAAACTGGAAAAGTATCCAGGCCGATGTAAAGCAAACATAATATACATAACTTCTGTTGCGAGTCAGCACGAGGATCATCAGGTTGTAAACGAGCAATGCGATCATGAGGCCGTAATATGCCCAGACAGACCGGGAGTTCCTCCTTGATGTATTTCGATTTAGGCCCCGACCGACATGAGTTTGCAGGGAAAAATTGACCGAGCTCGTCGTCTGCACGCGCAGATAGCAGATACGGAAGGTCGTTGGAAGTGTATATGTTTTCATGATTTTTCTCCTTAATAAATAGTCCACTCTTCAGTATAGACAGCATTCTGCTTAACGTTATCTATATTGCATTAACCGGCTACCACGCTTCCCGTCGTTACAGCCTGTTTATAATTTTCTTGATCTATCACAACATCATCAAGGTGGTTACCCGCCTTAACGCAATTGAGAAACGCCCGGGTTTCCGCCTCATCCCTGGTTATAGCCTCGAAAACTTTTTCAATAAATATTGATCCGCTTGATTTATCAGAACATGTTGTGCTGTATGAAACTGCAATTTTATCCATTTATTACCTCCCGACTGTTCATTTAATATAACACAGCCTTTAAAGATTTTTAGAATATACTTAATATCTTGATTATTGTCAAATAAATGTTCCGGTTCTTACAATATTTTTTCGTTCATAATTATAATCATGAACGACAATCGTGTAAAACCATGTTATGTTACGGTCATGAACACTTTTTTAGTTATGGCACCTGATGAAACCGGCCGGTTCAGAAGGGGCCGGACAACAATAATTTCATTTTAAGGAGTGCGGATATGCAAGAAATACCGAACAATATCGGAATCAAGGAGCTCTTGACAGAGCTCAGCCCGAATATCGCCAGGGAAGCAATCAAATCGACAGGGGCCGACAAGGAGCTTGAGGGAACCGTCTTCTCCCTTGTGGTCGAAGTTTCAGGGGAAAAATACAGCTACCTGGTCAAAGACGGCAAAGATTTCGACATAAAGCAGGGAGACATCGATTCCCCCCTCGTACGGGTTAAAATCGAGAAAAGCAACCTTGAAAAAATGATCGCGACAAAAAGCCTCGACATGCTTCTGGGAATACAGAGTGACCTGAACAAGCAGAAGTACAACGCCCTGAAAGCACTGAAAGGCAGCTTCACCGCTGAACTGACCAACGACGACGGCAGTGTTACAACCATTGAAACCATCCTCAATAACACGCTGGAGCCGAAAGCCACATTCAAGATGAAAACCTCCGATTCCATTTCCCTGGTCAGAAAAGAAACCAATCCGGTCAACCTTTTCATGTCCGGCGCGATGAAAATTGAAGGAGACATGGCCTTCGCGATGTCCACGCAGCCATTGTTCACGTAAAATCCCGATGCGGCCCGGTCTGTCGGGCTGCACCGATGCCCCGGAATTGAAGCCGCCGGGGCATCGGATATTTTCTAAAATGCCGAATTCTTATAAGGATATGCTCATGAAATTCTCAATACTGCTCTACGGATTTGATATTCTTTTAAGATTCACGTCATGGAAGTATGAATCTTTCAGAAATCTTGTCAGGGATTTCGATTTTTCCATGGTGATACGTACCGCCGATGGGAAAAAAGCCAGGCGCTATTCTTCGGCAGGTGGAAAAATTTCATCGAACAAAGGGAACAGTCCCGCGCCCGATTTCTCCCTGGTGTGGAAAGACGCCGGGTCCGGTTATCGCTCCATGATGAAAATGAAACCGGGGGCCCTCATGAAGGCCGTCCAGGACGGATCCCTGAAGCTCGAAGGAGATGCCGGGAAACTCACCCGGTTTCTCGCGACCTTCAAGGCCATGCTTGAGTGCTACCGGTAACCGACTGTTGACAATTTCTTTACAGGATACATAGGCCCCGCTCGATGGAGCGGGGCCTATGTGAAATCCATTATTATAATCAATTACTGCGGCAGCGAACGCAGGAAGTCGACCCTTTCAATGTACCAGTCCTCGATATGGCGTATTACGTCCTTCGGATGATTATCCTTGTCCCAGGAAAATATCTCAACGCCGGTTATATCAAAATGGTCGAATCCTTTCAGGACGCCGTAATAATTCCACACGCCCTTCTCGGGGATGACGGTGCCATCCCAATCGACTATGACGTCCCTAACACCACTGTAACCAGCCGGATAGAGCCAGGGCCCGTTCATGGAAATGGTGTTAACCACGCCGTCATTGGGCCACCACGAGCTGTCGATGGAAACGCGATCCGCGACATCCATGCCATAAAAATCGCCATTCTGAGCCCGCCAGTAGCCATGATAGCGGTCTTCGTTACAGGTGTAAGCGCCCATCATCGGCCCGGTAATGAACCAGGCGATAAAATTATCAGCATTGCACTCCTGATAATATTCACCGTTGTCGCGCATCAGCGGCGATGTCGACGGATGGCTTGAATTGCCGGCAAAGGAAAAGTAATAGGTGTTACTCTGGGCATGGACCCAGGCGTTCTGCTCCATGCAGCCTTCGGGGCTCAGGTCCCAGAGGCAGATGTCTTTCCGGTCGCCGCTGAAATAGGTTTCTGCCGCTGCGTTCACCCGGTTGAAATAATCCTTGAGGGATTCACCCTTCTGCCTCGACACGACGCCGAACTGGTCCAGCTTAAAATCATAAATATTAAAGATAGTGTTGTTGGTGTCGATGCCTATCGCTTCAAGCATCGTTATCAGCAACTCCTGGATAAAGGGGATGAGCTTGATGACGCCGTTGGCCAGGGTCGTGCCGTTGTGAACGCCCGCCATGGTGGATATGCTGCTGATCATGTTTTTGGTTTCTGCGCCGCCGGCGAAAAGAGGCGATATCGGCTCCTGGGCGGAATAGTCAGCGTTTTTCTCTCTGACATCACCCTGCTCCATGAGCTGGGAAAACACCCTGGCAGTCATGGCGCCCTGGCTGTGGGCTATGATATGGACCTTTCGATTTGCTCCAGTCCTGCCCCAGTCACTCAGGAGGGCCTTACCGGAAAAATCGCGGCCGAAGCGGGCGTGGTTGTGTTTTTTCGAATGGGCCAGACCGTAATCTACTCTGACCCCCTTGAGCTGGGCATATAATTCGCAGGCTCGGTCCCAGTTGCTGGAAAAAGGACCCACCACGGCCGTGTAACAGTCATAACCGGCTTTCTTGAGTATCTCCTGCAAATCATTATAGCCGCCCCAATAGTAATGCCCCAGGGGACCGGCAACCTCATCCCTGCCCCACCCGATAAAACCATGGAGAAGAACAACGGGATATTCATTACCCGGAGCGGAAATATCATTATCACTTGAAGTTGAACTGGCAGGATCTATAACATTTGAATCAGAAGAAGTATCGGCAGAATTATCAATAGACCCGGTGCCGAAAGGGAATAGCGGCTTACCGGCATTATCTTCACAGCCAGTAAAAATCATGATTCCAAGCAGGACTAAGAAAAAAACCGAGAACTGCATAATTCTTCGCATATACACCCTCCATCCTCAATGATTTATGATGTGGCATGTTGAATAATCAATAACCATTATAAACAAACCGGCTATCCGGTTTATAACATATGTAAAACATTTTTCAAATGATGTCTGGCCAGTTATGGATTAATCCGCAACTGGCCAAATATCCAGTTTAATTTGTATACAATATCCACTAATTGGAGGGATGAAATGTAATCAACTGAATAAATCGGATTGTTATTGGCTATGTTTGTATTGTGGGGGTCAGAGTAAAATCTATATTAGTGATGAAAGTGCACCGATAACTATCGGTATTATGGCATCATTCTGCCGGAGTCAGAGCAAATCTATATTTACTCCAGGTGTCAGAGTAAATGCTGATATTTGGCTTCAATGCCCCAACCGATAGTTATCGGTAAAAATCCAGCCTATTTCTTCGGTTTATGCTGATTGAGCCAGGCAATGACGTCCTGGAAAACCTCATCACGGTTCGTCTCATTCAGGGTCTCATGGCGCGCGTCCTGATAGAACTTGTAGGTTACGTCCCTGATCCCGGCCTTCACCAGTGAGTTAAAGACCTGGAGAACTCCCTTGGTATTGGCCCCGACAGGGTCCATGGAGCCGGAGAAGAGATATACCGGCAATTCCTTCGGAATCCTGGCGATATTCTTTGAATCATTAATAAATGCCAGGCCGCCAAGCATATCACAGAAAAATCCTGCGGTAAAAACATCGCCGCAATAGGGGTCCGCAACATATTTATCAACCTCGGCATTGTCCCGGGAAAGCCAGTCAAAATTGGTCCGGTTCGGTTTGAAGGCCTTGTTGAAGGCCCCGAAGGAGAGCTTGTCAAGAAGAGGACTCCTGGTTTTACTGCCCTTCCTTTTCGCTTCCCGTTTAGCCAGTAACAGGCCTATCTTCCCGAGAAGTCCGGGGTCGCCGCCGGTCCCAGAAAGTATGAGCCCCTTGATGTCGCTTCCATAGAGCATCGAATATTGTCTTGATAGAAATGATCCCATACTGTGGCCGAACAGGAAAATCGGCACCTTCGGGTTTTCTTTTTTTATAATTCCATTCAGGACGCGCATGTCATCAACAACCTTGTCCCATCCCTTTTCGTCGGCGAAATATCCAACGTTCTCAAGGGCGCCGGCCGTTTTACCGTGACCGCGGTGATCATTCGCGTATACCGCGTAGCCCGACTTGACCAGTTCTTTGGCAAAACGGTCGTACCGCGCGGCATGCTCTGCCATGCCGTGGGCTATCTGAACTGCGGCCTTAATGTTTGATTTTGCTTCGGGCAGCCACCGGTACGCTGCTATCTTTGTACCATCTGAAGCCTTAAAGCTAAAGGTATCACTCTTCATATCTTAAATCCTCCTTGGATGAATCACTTCATTAGACTTGTATCTTTTCTGAATAAAAAATGCCTTCCCACCCTGTTAAAAGTGTAAGGGTGAAATGATGAAAATCTTAAGGTAATAAAGTGTCTTTTGAAATAGCTGAATATAATATGTTCCAGGTATTGGGGGTGAAACCCCTTGAAAAGCCCTTAAACGCGAGACGAATGTTTCGCACTGAGGCTATTTTTCATAAAACATAAAATGTGTCAATAATTATACTAATCATTTTGTACATAGTATACAGATCATAATCATCCTTTGAATGGGAAGGATAAAAAATCTTCCGATATTCAATACCGCAATTAGACTCATCAGGTCATTATTGCCATATATATAAAACATTATACATTTTGAAGTTCCATCGGCAATTCTTAATTATGTAAAAGACAGCCGCGTTCACTTCATATACATTCCGACCATACTCAATTTTCTGATTCCAGGACACTATCATCTGAAAAATACATGATGGAGATGTGACATGAGAGACGTATATGTAATCGGCGTACATACCATTAAATTCGGCAAATACCTCGAGAAAAGCATCAAGGACCTTGCCGCCGACACCATCGTTCCCTGCCTGAAGGAAGCGGGTCTGGAAAAAAAGGACATCCAGGCCCTCTGGTTTGCCAATTCCGGTTGGGGCTACGCAAAGGGGCAGGATTGCATCCGGGGTCAGGTGGCCCTGCGGCCCCTGGGGATTGAATCCATACCGATAACTAACGTGGAAAATGCCTGCGCCGGCGGATCAACGGCCTTCCACCACGCCTGGCTGGGGGTCGCCAGCGGGCTGTATGATATCACCATGGCGGTGGGAGCGGAAAAAATTCATCACCCGAACAAAATGGCTGTTTTCGCCGGGTTCCTGGGAGGGCTGGACATTGAAAATATCAGGGAGATAATCGCCAATATATCAACATACGGTATGAGTGAAGATGATAAAAAGCAGATGATGGAGCACATCAGGAAATATACACGTCAAAAAAGCCCGGATAAAGGCGATAAAAGGAAAAACAAAAAAAATAAAACGATAAAGGATAAGGCCGGCGAATACTGGGATATGTTCAAGGTATATATACGGCTGAGCGACTGTGTCGGACCGGACACGGTCAAGGAGATGCGCAAGCTTTTTTCCGGCGACCATTCTCCCTTCATGGACGTGTATGGATTCGCGGCGCGACAGCACATGAAAAAGTACGGAAGCACGATGGAACAGCTGGCCCTCATCGCCTCGAAGAACCATTACCACTCATCGCTGAATCCCAATGCCCAGTACACCTTCACGGTCACTCCCGAGCAGGTCCTGGCGGACCGGATGGTTACCTGGCCCCTGACCCGGGCCATGTGCGCCCCCATCGGCGACGGCGCGGCCTCAGCCATTCTCTGCGATGAGGCCACGGTGAAGCGGCTCGGCCTTTCATCGCAGGCGGTGAAGATCCGGGCGTCGGTGCTTGGCTCCGGCCGGGAGAGCGACTTTTGAAGATACCGATATCGGCGAGCGTCTGAGTAAAATCGCCTATGAAAAAGCCGGACTGGGACCCGAGGACATCAACTGCGCCGAGGTGCACGACGCCACGGCCTACGGCGAACTCCACCAGGCCGAGGCCCTGGGGTTCTGCCCCGAGGGAGAGGGAGGGACCCTGGCCATGAGCGGCGCCACCACCATGGGCGGCAGAATCCCGATAAACCCGAGCGGCGGCCTGGAATCGCGGGGGCACCCGATCGGCGCATCAGGTCTCGCGCAGATCCATGAGCTGGTGACCCAGCTCAGGGGCGCCGCGGGAACGCGGCAGGTAAAGGGGGCGCGCATCGCCCTGGCCGAAAACGGCGGCGGGGCCCTGGGCCAGGAAGAAGCGGCCATGTGCATCCATATTTTTGAAGCACCGGCAAAAATGAGGAGGAATCATCATGTACCTATTCGGCAAATCTAAAAAACACTAGTTCGTTTCGCACGCGCATTCACATACTTTCCTCATGGACGAAAGAAAGCGCGGCACCCTCAAGGCAAACTTCAAAAGCCTGGTCGAAAACCAGGGAACTCGCCGAGGACATGTCCTGGGCCGAGCTGATCGAAGAAAAGGCCCGGAAATACGGGGACAGGGTCTTCCTCATGTTCGAAGACAAGAACTATTCACTATCGCCAGATGGACGAAAACGCGAACCGGGCGGCAAACTATCTGAAGTCCCTCGGCGGCGGCCGGGGCAAGGGTCTCGCCATCATGATGGGGAACTGCCCGCAGTACCTGGACTTTTTCATCGGCTCCCAGAAAATCGGCATGTACTCGGTCCCCGTCAACACGTCGCTCCGCGGCGACAGCCTCCTCTACATCCTGAACCACAGCGAGGCCGAGTTCCTCGTCATCGACGAGGAATTCCTGGACGTGTACCGGAAGATTGCCGACCGTGTCGAGAAGATCAAGACATGTTATCGTGAACCTTTCCTCCGGCCCGCAGGCAATTGCCGGCATGCCGTTATCCCGTTCCCTTGCCGACGCCTACCGCCAGTCCGCGGAAAAGCCCGCCGGACGCATACGGCAAGGACGACATCTGCTTCATCCTGTACACCTCGGGCACCACGGGGCTGCCCAAGGGCGTGATGTACCGCTACGGGAAGACCACGGTGAAGCTCCTCTCCATCCCGCCTATGCACTCTACCGGAAATCGGACATACTCTACACCTGCCTGCCCCTCTTCCACGGCAACGCCCTCTGGCTCACGGTCACCGTGGCCATGCACCGGGGCGCGAAGGTGGCGCTGGCAAAAAAATTCTCCGCGAGCCGATTCTGGGACGATATCAGAAAATACAATGTCACCGCCTTCAACACCATCGGCGCCGATGATCCCCATCATCATGAAGCAGCCGCCGAAAGAGCAACGACCGCGACAACAGGGTGCGCTTCACCCTGTCGGCCGCCTGCCCGGCGGACGACTGGGCAAAAGTTCGAAAAGCGCTTCGGCATAAAAATCTACGAGGGCTACGGCGCGGTTGACGGCGGCGGCAAGAGCATCATGAACCTGGGCAACGCGCCGGTGGGTTCCATCGGCAAGCCGAGCCCCGGCGTCGTGTACCGCCTGGTGGACAAGGACGGGAACGACGTGCCCGTCGGCATGCCGGGCGAGCTCATCTTCGAATCCAAGGGAAGAAAAAATCAGTGGAGTATTTCAAGAACGATAAGGCCTCGAACGACAAGCTGCGGAACGGATGGATCTACACCGGCGACCTGGTGCGGCGCGACAGCAGGGGATATCTCTACTTCGTGGGGCGCAACGCGGAATTCATGCGCATCAAGGGCGAGAACGTTTCCGCCTACGAGGTGGAGCACACCATACAGAAGCACCCGTCGGTGGTGGAGGCCGCGGTATACGCGGTGCCGTCGGAGCTGGCGGAGGACGAGATCATGGCGTGCGTATCCCTGGTGGAGGGGCATAATCTTAAAGAAGCCGGACCTGATCGCCTTCCTCAAGGAAGACCTGGCGAAATTCGCCGTGCCGCGTTACGTGAAGGTGGTCAAGGAATTTCCCAAGACCGAAACGCAGCGGATCATAAAAAAGGAGCTGGAGAAAGCGGGCATCGTACCAGGCACCTACGATTCCCAGCAGAACACCTACGTGGCGGACTGCATGGTATCATGACAAAGGAGAATACAGGCCAATGAAGATACAGGGAATGAAAAGACAATGCTTCATCACCGGCGCCGCGAGCGGCATCGGCAGGTCCACCGCCCTGGCCATGGCGAAACTGGGTGCGCGCCTGTTCCTGACCGATATCAACGAGAAGAATCTCGCTGAAACAGTTGAGCTGGTCGCAAAGACGGCGGCACCGTGTGCGCCTGGAAGGCACTTGACGTAGCGGATTTCAACGCGGTAAAGCAATTCGCCGATGAGATCCACGGCGGCTTCGGTCCGATGGATATCGTGATGAACATCGCCGGCATCGCCGTCTGGGGCGCCATAGAGGACCTGCGCCACAAAGACTGGGAAAAGGTAATCGCCATCAATCTCATGGGCCCGGTACACGTCATGGAATGCTTTCTTCCTCCCATGGTCAGGGCCGGCAGGGGGGGCCACCTGGTGAACGTTTCCTCGACGGCCGGGCTTGTCGCCCTGCCCCTCCACGCCCCCTACAGCGCCACCAAGTTCGGCCTGAGGGGCATATCGGAGGTCCTGCGCTACGACCTTATGAAGCATGATATAAAGGTCACCGTCATATGCCCGGGCGCGGTTGATACGCCCCTGAAATATTCAGTGGAAATTGCCGGCGTCAACAAGGACAATCCGGAAATACAAAAGTTCGTCAAACGATTTGCCAAGCATGCAATATCCCCGGAAAAAGTCGCATCCATGATAATAAAAGCTATAAGAAGGAATAAATACCTGGTCATCACCTCCAATGATATCCGCGTTCTTTACTGGTTTAAATGTAAACTGTTCATTGTATATCATATCATTGCAAAGCTTATGAATAAGATGATGTCAAAGGTTATGAATTATCCAGGCGTAAAAACAAACCGGATGGACGGTTAATATAAATAATAGTATATTATTAACACAACAGGGGGGAAGGATATGAAACCGTGGAAAATCGGGAAAAGGGAAAAGCAGGACCTTTTGTCGCAGGGCCCGAAGATCTGGGAGGCCTTTAACAGTCTCGAGTGTCAGCACCGCCTTGCCCCGGGAACCCACCGGGATGTCGAGACCGCCATCGCCATCGCACGGAAATTCTGCAACGAAGTGCTCCGGCCTATCTATCTCGACATGGAGCTTAAATGCATGGAGGACCATGATTATCTCCCCTGGGAATTCGTCAAAAAGGCCGGTGACTGGGGCCTCTATTCACTCTTCATCCCGAAACTCTTCGGCGGCAGGGGCCTCAATTTCCTCGGTCTGTATCCGTTCATTGAAGAGATCGCATCGGTGTGCTCCGGCCTGGGGCACATCATCTTTGTCCATTACCTCGGCCTTGCCACGATCTTCCCCTCCTTCAACGCGCGTATTTTAAAAAAGGTCCTCCGCGACGTGGCCAGAAGCGAAAAGGAAGGAACGCCGCGCCTCCTGGACCTGGTCATAACCGAACCGGACGCCGGCACCGATGTGCAGGAACCGCTCCTTCTTGACCGCGGACGCGTCGGCACCATCGCGAAAAAGGTCAAGGGAGGATATGTAATCAATGGAAGAAAGATATTCATCTCCAACGGCCACCTTTCCCACTGGCACATCGTCATGTGCTGCGAGGACAAGAAGAACCAGGCCGAGAGCTTTGTGCAGTGCGTCATACCGAACGGCAGCAAGGGATTCAGCTTCGGGAGCCATGAAAAGAAGATGGGCCACCTGGCCTCCACGGCCAGCGAACTCCTCTTCGAGGACTGCTTCGTCCCGGACAGCTGGATGACCATCGTGGCCCAGGACCCGAAGATCAGGAACTCGAAGAAAGGGCCGCGCTGGACCGTTCACTCCGCCATCGACTACGTGGTCTCCAGCTCCCGGGCCGGGGTCGGCGCCATCGGCACCGGCATCGGCCGGGGCGCCTATGAAATTGCCCTGGAGTACGCGAGGAGGAAGAAAGTCGACGGCGAGCTACTCATAAACCACCAGTGGGCCCAGATTATCCTGACCGACATGTATCGGAACGTGAACATTTCCCGGGCAACCTATTTGGAGAGCGCCTATACCGATATGCTGAGCGGTCTCTTCAAGCTTCTGGCGAAAAAACCGATTCATTACTTCTTAACACTGATGCCGCGGTGGTATTTCACTCTCGTTTCTCCGATCCTTAACCTGGACGTCATAACGACACTTTTCAGAAAATACTATTACGACTGGTACACCGATGACGAGCGGGACGCATCTTCGGGGTGGGCCTCCATCGCCAAGTACACCTGCACTGACCTGGGGATCGCCAACGCGAACCTTGCCATTGACCTCATGGGCATGGACGGGCTCCGCCACGACCAGGGCGCGGAGAAATGCTTCCGCGACGTCAAGCTCACCCAGATATACGAGAGCACGAACCAGATTAACCAGATGAACCTGTTCTGCTGTCTCGTCGGGAACCACAAGCCCGAAGTGGCATTCTTCAAATAAGGATATGGAGGGTACGATATGAACGCTATAAATACAGACACTCTCTCATCGGAACGCCAGGCCTTTGCCGATCTCGCCAGGGACCTGAGCATGAAAAAGCTCGCGGAACACCGCGAAGACCATGACCGGTATCCCTTCGGCACTCTTTTCACCGAGGCCATCGGGGACGCAGGCGTGGTGGGGTTCTACGCGGTCAATCTGCCCGTCGATTACGGCGGGGTCGGCATGAACGCCGACATGGTGGCGGTCATACTGGAGAAGATCTCGGCGGTCGACGCAAGCCTCGCCGGCGTGGTCTTCACCAACGCGGCCGCCCTTGAGATAATCCGGATCGCGTCGGAATGCACCGGTTCCTGGAGCGTCTACCAGAACGGCGGCAGGTTCGGGACGGCGCCCCTGGCCTTCCAGTCCTATGCCGGTCCGAAGGAGACCGAAATGCCCGTTGCCGGCGAGAGCGGGACCTCCCTCACCGGAAAGGTCCCCTACCTGGTGCTGGGCGGCATCGCTGAATTCGCCGTTATCCCGGCCCGCCGCAAAGGCCATGACGGATTTTCCTACTACCTGCTGGACCTGGGAAGCAAAAAGGTGCGCAAATCTGAGCCGGTGGTAAGCCTGGGCCTTCACGCCTGCCCCGCCGCGGACATAGACCTGGACGACGTTCCGGCCCTGCTGATCGGCGAGCAGGGAAAAGGCGGCGCATACTTCCAGGCGATGATGGACCGCCTGTCGGTATGCTCTGCGGCAATGTCCCTGGGAATCATGAAGGGATCATTATCTGACGCCCTCCAGTATACCGCCGACCGGTACCAGGGGGGACGGCAGATCATCGACTGGCCCCAGGTCCGGATGATGCTGGCCAACATGGCCATTGACGTGAAGACGGCGGAGAGCTGCCTTTCCGCGGCGTGCCGGGAGATGGACTGCGGCGAGCAGGGATGGGAATTGACGGCCCAGGCCGCGGCCCTGCACCTCGGCGAGCTGGCCAACCGCGTCACCGCGGACGGGGTGCAGGTCTTCGGCGGAAACGGTTACACCAAGGACTATCCCCAGGAGAAGAGGATGCGCGACGCGAAACAGGTCCAGTGCCTCCTGGGAATGACCCTGCTCCGCAAGATTGATTATATAGCCAGAGTGATAGAGGAGAACCGCTAAATGGACATCAACAAACGATTCCCGGGAAAAAGAGTCATCATTACCGGCGCCGGCAGCGGTCTGGGAAGGGCCCTGGCCCTGGAATTCGCGGCACTGAACTGGAAGATCGCCATTGCGGACATCAACAGGGATCGGGCGCGCGAGACCGAGATCCTGGTGGACCGAAAGGGCGGCACGGGCCTGGTCATCGAATGCGACGTGACCAGGCCGGGTGATTTCACCAGGGCCCTGGGAATCATCAGGAAAAAATGGAGCGGCGTCGACATCCTCATAAACAACGCCGGCGTCGCCTCCGCGGGATATTTCGAAAAGATACCCCTGGACCGGTGGGACTGGATAATCGACATAAATCTGAAGAGCATCATCTACGGGTGCCGCGCCTTCATCCCGCAGTTCAGGGAGCAGGGCTTCGGTCATATCGTCAACGTGGCGTCGAATGCCGGCATCGCGTCGCTTCCCGAAATGGCAAGCTATAACGTGAGCAAGGCCGGCGCGGTTTCAGCTTCGGAAACGATCCGCACCGAACTGTCGCCTCTTAATATCGGGGTGACGGTGGTCTGCCCGACGTTTTTCAAGACGAACCTTATGGACCAGTTCTCTTCGCCGGACGAGCGCCAGCGGCAGATGGCAAACAGGTTTTTCGATAATTCGGCGGCAACTTCGGAAGCCATAGCCCGTCACGCGATCCGATCCATTGAGAAAAACCGCTTCTACGTCATCACGCAGAAGGACGGGAAATTCATGTGGCGGATGAAGCGCTGGTTCCCGGAGCTTTATTTCAAGGTGTTCACCTATGTTTACAAGAATGGTTATTTTGATAAATACATGGATCTATTCCTGAGAATACTGAATTTCAGATTATCAAAAGGATAAGACAGGAGGGGGAGGATGAATGTAAAAATAGAAGAACTGTCTCCAGTCGGAATCTACGAGAAGGGAATGCCATGGAACCCTGTAGAAAAGGTCATCATGGAGCGGCGGAGCATCCGTTCCTTCAGGAAGGATCCCCTTCCCGACCATATGATCGAGCGCATCCTCGAAGCGGGCAGGTTCGCGCCGTCGGCGGGAAACTGCCAGCCGTGGCGGTTCATCGTGGTGAAGAGCCCGGAAATTCTCGCCGAGATGGAGAAGCACGCGACCCTGTTCGTGAGACTCCTGATGTTTTTCTTTGACTACACCAGGGGCGGCTGGCTCCGCCGCCTCGTCGCCAGGCCGATCGGCAAGATAGCCGTCCGGATCATGTCGAACGAATTCCACCCGGTTCCCTTCGGCCTGATGTCCCAGATCGCCCAGGGAAAAACGCCGGTCTTTCACAACGCCCCCACCCTCATACTCATGGTCGAGGACCGGCGGGGCGTCTCCAGCCCGCCCATGGACATCGGCATCTGCGGCCAGAACATGGTGCTGGCGGCACACAGCCTGGGGGCCGGCTCCTGCTGGATCGGCCTCATCAAGCTCCTGATGTACATGCCCTGGTGGAAAAAACGGTTCGGCATCAAATACCCGTACAAACTCGACGTGTGCATCGCCCTGGGATGGCAGAAGCCCCGGGCGGACGGCATCGTGCCGCGTGAATCCCAGATCATTGAATGGTTTGAAGGCGGCCTCAACGACGCGCCGCGATTAACGGAACAGGGGGCATGATATGAAGAAGGTAACATATTCTTTTTTCGACAGGATCAGGATACCGGACTATGACACCGTCAGGCAAATGCAGACGGGAGATCTCGTTTTCGACAGGGAAAAATGCAGGGAGTGCGGCGTGTGCATACAGCTCTGCCCCGGCGGCTGCCTCCTGACCGATACAACTGAAAAATCGGACATCCTTTCCGGTAAAGCCAGGGGAGGAAAATACGGCGTCCCGCGCGTGGTGGCAACGAACAAGGGGGCGACCTTATGCGTCGCCTGCTTTGACTGCGGCGCGGCCTGCCCTCACGGCGCCATATCAATAAAGCAGAATTTCAATCCCGGATATCATTTCAAGAGGCTCACGCAGACATCCAACCTGACATATCCCAAGAGATATTGAGCTGTCGTGCCGATAGTTATCGGTCGTACCGATAATTATCGGTGCCGGATTTCCGGTCCATACGTCATAGTATACATTATTATCAAGAATTATAACGCCACAGAATACCCGGACAGGTGATAGACATGGAATACACATATTTTAAGACAAAAAAAATGAATGCGGCGCTGTGGGTTGAAATTAAAAACCCGCCGGTTAACTTTTTAACCATGGACCTGCTGGAAGAACTGCACCGGCTGGTAAAAAATGCCAGTAAGGACAGCACCATCAGGGTGATGGTCCTTACCGGCAGCAGGGATGGGATATACATCATGCACTTTTCCATTCCCGAATTGCTTCGCCTCCATTCGCACAATCGGCGGCTGCTGCTGCACATCATCGTGAAATTCAGGCTCACCGCAGCCCTGCTGAATTATTATATGACCGTTATCAGCTGGCTGATGGATCATTTCCCCTGGTTCGAGGTTCTGGTGCTGAAATCGGCAAAACTGCTGCGGGGTTACTCCTCCGGGATGTTCCTCTGGATCCAGATGATGAGGGTGTACCACGCCATTGAGCGGATGAACAAGGTGACCATTGCCGCGCTGAACGGCCCCTGCAACGGCGGCGGCACGGAGCTGTCGGCCTGCTTTGACTTCAGGTTCATGATCGGCGACCAGGGCTTCACGATCGGCCAGCCCGAGTGCCTGGTGAACATCGTCCCCGGCGGCGGCAGCACCCAGAGACTCCCGCGACTCATCGGCAGGGCGAAGGCCCTGGAACTTATGCTGAGGGGAACCCAGCTGACCCCGCAGGAAGCAAAACAGATCGGTTTGGTAACCGATGTCTTCAGGAAGAAAGACTTCAGGAAAAAGGTGCAGGAGTTCGCCGATATGATGAGCAGGCGGCCGCCGGTGGGAATAGACGCGATCAAAAAATGCGTGCTCCGCGGCATGGACACCTCACTGCGCCATGGCCTCAGCATTGAACTCGGGCAGAGCCTGCGGTGCCTGGACACGAAAGACACCGTGATGGCAATGAAGGAATATATTGCGTATATAGAAAAAAACATCAACCCAATCGATTACGACAACATCACAATCGGAGAGATAATCGCCCTGGTGAATAAAACGACCGATGCTCTTGAAAACGCGAAAATTTTCAGCCCCTTCGAAGGCAGATGAAACTCAGTCCACCCATAATTGTTGTAGACATAAAAATATTACAATTGTAAGATTTACCGATCAAACGGTTCGTGAAATCCAGGATCTCATGAATCAATGCAGAGCCTATAAACAAAAAAACACAGGGGCACTGTCGTGATAAAAGCGCAGGGGAGGATTGCATGTCACAGATACGCTTAGACGGGAGGGTCGCTATTGTAACCGGCGCAGGCGCCGGTCTCGGGAAGTCCCACGCCCTTGAACTGGGCAGGCGGGGCGCCATGGTCGTTGTCAATGACCTCGGCACCAACCTCGACGGGTCCGGGAACAGCATGTCGGCGGCGGATACGGTGGTCGCTGAAATAAAAAACGCCGGCGGCAATGCCGCGGCTAACTACGATTCGGTCGCGACCATGCAGGGCGCGGAAAACATTGTCAAAACAGCGGTGAACGCCTTCGGGAAGGTGGACATCGTCATCAACAACGCGGGGATCGTCCGCGATAAATCCTTTTACAAAATGGCCGAAGACGAGTGGGACATCGTCATGGACGTCCACATGAAGGGGACCTACAACGTTACCAGGGCGGCCTGGAACATCATGCGGGAAAACAATTTCGGCCGGGTCATTTTTACCAGCTCCGGCGTGGGGCTCTACGGCAACTTCGGCCAGGCCAATTACGCGGCGGCCAAGATGGGCATGATCGGGTTAATGAACGTCCTCAAAATAGAGGGGGCGAAGAACAACATCCTGGTCAACTCGATAGCGCCAAACGCCGCGTCGCGGATGACCCAGAGCCTGTTCCCGCAGAACATCCTCGATAAATTGAAGCCGGAATTCATCACGCCCCTCGTCGTGTATCTTTGCTCGGACCTGTGCAAGGAATCGGGAATGATCTTCAACTGCATGATGGGATGGTACAGCCGCACCGCCATCATGTGCTCAGACGGCGTGGTCCTGGGCGACGGGAAGCGGGAAATCACCGCCGAAGAGATCCTGGAGAACTGGGAGAGGATCACGTCCCTTGACGGCGCGAAGCCCCAGAGCACCATAGCGAACACCTTCGCCTACCCGGCGCCCGTGATGAAATAGCACCGCGCTCCGGCGTTCTTCAAACTAAAAAGCGGCGTTCATGAATGCCGCTTTCTCATTCTACCTCCCCTTGAAGACCGGCTCCCTCTTCTGCATGAAGGCTATCATGCCTTCGGCGGCGTCCTCGGATTTCGCCACGACAGCGGTGCAGGCCCGGTCGACCTTCAGGCCCTCCTCGATGCCATGCTCTATGCCGGCGATCATCCCCTTCAGCACGCTGTTCACCGCCAGGGGCGCTTTTTTCGACAGGGCCCGGGCGAACTCCGCCGTCTCCGCCATGAGTTGTTCTTTCGGAAAGACGCGGTCTATGAGGCCGATTGCCAGCGCCTCAGCCGCGGCGAGCCTTTTGCCGAAGAGGATGAGCTCGAGTGCCCTGCTCCTTCCCAGTATCCTTGCCATCCGCTGGATGCCTCCCCAGCCCGGTGTGATGCCCAGGTTCACCTCGGGGCAGCCGATGACCGCCTTCGGCGCCTCCGCCATGAACCTGAAATGACAGGCCAGCGCCAGCTCGCAGGCGCCCCCCAGGGCGAAGCCGTTTATCGCGGCAATGACCGGCTTGGGAAAGCGGTCAATGCGGTTGAATATTTCTATTGCGTCGGGGCCGTTATAGAGATTACCCACGTCTCCCACGTCCATGCCGGCGCTGAATCCTTTTTCGCCGGCGCCGGTTATGATTACCGCGCGGACATTGCCGTCATTCTCCAGTTCCGTGAGCACCCTGTCCAGGTCTTCCCTCATTCCCATGTTGATGGAATTGGTCGGTGGCCGGTTCAGGGTTACCGTGGCAACATGATCCTGTTTATCAAGCAGTATGGCGGTATAGCTCATTCCTCTTACCTCCCGTGGCATTTAGATTCTTATTTCGCTGTATGATGTTCACGGAGCCGGGGGATTATGTATGTTATCCGGCGCCGATCTGATGGTCCCGAAGCTGAAACATCCTGTCAATATTTTTTTAACATATGTTAAAACTTTGTCAGCTTTTGATACTATTAATAGATGAATAATAAGCGGAGCATATGAGACTCTGTCAGATTATACGTTGAACCGTTCCCTGTATACAATGCTTTACTTGACAAAAATCGGGCAATGATAAAAACATTTACCATGAACACAAAAAAGACACAATTAGCAGGAAAAGACAAGAAAAGTATCCGCACGAGGGAAAATATCATGCGTGCGGCCCGCAAGGTTTTCTCAGAGCACCCCTACCATACCGCCAGCATGCGCATGATAGGGAAAGAGGCGCGCATCGAGCATCCCCTGATCAACTATTATTTCCCGAACAAGGCGGTACTCTTCGAAACAATCGTGCAGAGCCTCTGCGACGAATTCGCGGCATATACGGCGGAATGGCTCGAAGAAGCATCAAAGGCCAAAAGCATAGCGGAAGGCTTCATGAAGCACATAGACCGGATGCTCGACTACAACAGCGAGAACCCGGAGCCGATCAGGATCCTGGCGCTGAACCTGGCGCAGGCAGACAACATATCCCTTATCCCCGGCTACCAGAGATTCCCGCAGCTTATTGAAAAAGTGAGGGAGCTCTTCGTGGAAAAGATCGCCCCCGCGGGCCCTGAAACGGAAATAAGCATGTTCATAAACAGTTTCAATTTCCTGGCCATATCCTTCCTCGGCTCCAGCACCTGCATCGCCCAGATCCAGGGCATGGACCCCGGCGGCAAGGCATACCGGCAATGGGTCAAGGACACCCTCGGCTTCATCTTTCTGCCGCGCCTGAGGGAAATAATCGTACCCGAGACGCCCGCCGGCAACGCGCGTAGAAAGAAATCAACGAAATAGCGACCGGTCTGCATCGTATTGCCGATGAACGGGGTTCACGATGCGTGCGGTTTCGAAACCGCACGCATCAAGCATATGCCCCGAGGGCTTGCGGATAGTCCGGCAAAACCGGTGTTATGCCGATTTCCTTCCGTAAATATAAAGTCCGGCGCCGGCAACGATGAGGACGATACGGATGATCCAGCCGGCGGTCATCCCCCACTGGTCGACCCACAGGAGAAGTCGTATGTTATACCCGTTGAAATATAATACGCTTGAGGCGATGCCATAGACTCCGATGAGGGCTCCAATTGAGGTAACTATCTGTTTGGCCTTCATGGTGGACCTCCTCTATTATTACTGTAAATTATGGGACCGCAGGGGATATTCCCCCGGCATCCTATCATCAACAGGACAACGGGTAAACCATTTTACGACTCTCCGGCAGGGAAAAAAAATTGACAGTCCATGACAACGCTGTGACAGTACGTAAAATCAAAAACAGGATATACCGGCATGAATAGCAAGTACCGCGCAGCAGCAATCACGGCCGCCACGGCCATCGTTTCACTGTTCCTCGGCGTTTCACAGGCTCATGCGGAAGGGCATGACTTCATTGACGAGGCCAGGACCATATTCCGGATCGCGGCGTGCGGTCCCGGGGAGATCCCTCCCGGCATTGACCGGTCAGCTGTCAGGAGCCACTGCGCCCGCATGGACAGGAACATGGCAAACTACCGCGATAATTTCATCGCCAAGGCTGATCCTTTTTTCGCCGGCGTCCTTCCCGCCGGTCTGCCCCGCACGGTGGTCATTCCCTTCGGCGGCGGCGATCTCCTGCCTGCCCTGGTGGCATATCCCGGCGCGGCGGAGATTACAACTATTTCTCTCGAGGGCGCCGGTGACCCGCGGCGCCTCATGAAAGCCACCCCGGCCCAGCTCGGCCAGGCACTGGAGCACTACCGGACCAATGTCGGATTCATGCTTCTCACCAACGACAGCAGCAACGACAGCATTCGCAGCCTGGACCGTGGCGTCATACCCAACCAGCTGGCATTTTCCCTGACGGCGCTGGCGCTCCTCGGCTACGAGCCGGTCTCGCTGAGATTCTTCCGCATCGAGAAGGACGGCTCCCTTCATTATTACACACTGGAAGAAATCGCATCCATGGAAAAGGTCCGGGGACAGCGGCTCAAGCAGTCCTGGATCGACACCGACTTCTCTGTGGCCTTCCGCAACATGGAGCTCGCCTTCCGCAAACGAGGGGGCGGCGGCACCATCATCCACCGCCATATCGCCTGCAACCTGGACAACGAACATTTTAACGGCTCACCACTGCGGAAACACCTGGAAAAAAAAGGCACGGTGTCGGTGATGATAAAAGGCGCGAGCTACCTCCCCTGGTTTGATAATTTTTCTTCCATACGCGACTACTGCCTTGAACACATGGTCTGCTGCATTTCCGACTCAACCGGGATTCTGCCGAAACACGCGGCAGCGGCCGGGTTTAAACAGATCACCTACGGCTCATTTTCCGGCGCCTTTCTTGACAATGAAGGCGGGAACAACGCTGCCGCCATGAGAGACCTCTTCAAGTCCCAGCCGGCACGGCCCCTCAATTTCAGATTCGGCCACTCCGATGTGCACAAATTGAATCATTTGATCATTACCACAAAACGGTGAGCAACGGCTCATTACATTATACCATCAACAGGTTGCACAATACATAGCAATCATCTTGTATTTTCAAAAGAGTGCACTATATCGCCGGTTAAAAGCAATTTTCTTCATTGACAAAAGATAATGGCTTTTTTAGCGTAAAAAAAATCTACGGTAATGAATAAAACCGCCGGTTTTTCTTTATCTGCTGCCGTGAAAAGCTGTTACCCTTCAGCATGGCACGGAAGTTAACAAGTAGAGTTCTTTAATGGTTCCAGGATTGCATGATCAGTTTCAAGGGGCCGTCACATACTGTATAATATTGTAACAATTATAAATGTTCACCATACCTAATATTCGTGGAGACGAACATGAGCGATACAACTCACGGACATGATACTGATACCCTCGCCGGAAGACTGCGCCAGGCCACCGGGGTATCAGTCACGCGCTGCTACCAGTGCGGCAAATGCACGGCCGGATGTCCCATGGCGGAGGAGATGGATTATACGCCGAGCCATGTCCTGAGGCTTCTCCAGGTCGGTCTGGATGGATTTGAGGACAGGGTGCTCAAGGCATATTCGCCCTGGGTGTGCCTCACCTGCGAAATGTGCTACGCACGGTGCCCCCAGGAGGTCGACATACCCAAGATGATGGATTTCCTCCGCGCCGAATCGGTGCGCCAGAAAAAAGTAAATCCCCGGGCTGCGGATTTCGTATCCTTTCATAAAACCTTTCTCGATTCAATACATTACGTGGGGAGGCTGTACGAAGTGGGTCTTATCGCCGGCTACAAGGCGCGTTCATGGCACCTGTTCCAGGACGTCCTCATGGCGCCGGTGCTGTTCATGAAGGGAAAATTAAAGCTCTTCCCGCACCTGGTCAAGAACAGGAAAAACATGTCGCAAATCTTTAAAAAGGCGGGCAGCGCCCGCACGGAGGCGGCCAAATGACAAAGATCGCATACTATCCGGGCTGTTCCCTCCTCGGTTCCTCCCGGGAATACGACGAATCACTGCGCGCCATAGCCGGACCGATGGGGTTTGAGCTCCTTTCGGTTCCCGACTGGAACTGCTGCGGCGCGTCATCGGCCCATACCCTCAATCATGAACTGTCCCTTGCGCTGCCGGCGCGTATCCTCGCTCTCGCCGAGACGCTGGGAGTCGAGGAGATGCTTGTCCCCTGCGCCGCCTGCTACGGCCGACTCATGGCGACACGGCATGATCTCAAGGATAACGCGGAACTTCGCGCGCGCATCAACGAAATAATCGGGATGGAATACAAGGGCACCGTACAGCCCCTGAACATACTGGAGTTCCTCGAGTGCCACGCGGAAGCCTTCAAGGACAAGGTCAAGGCGCCCTTCGACAAGGACGTAGCCTGCTATTACGGATGCCTCCTGGTGAGGCCGCCCAAGGTGGTGAATTTTGACCGCACCGAAGACCCGCGGACCATGGACAACCTCGTTGAAATGATCGGGGCCAAGGCCCTTGACTGGGACTTCAAGGTCGAATGCTGCGGCGCCGGCCATTCCATATCAAGAACCGACCTTGTCGGCAAATTGTCGAGCAAAATCGTCGGCAACGCGGTAAAGAAAGGGGCTCAGGCCATTGTTGTGGCCTGCCCCATGTGCCACTCCAACCTGGACATGCGGCGCAGCTTTATTAACAAGGCCGCGGGACAGAAGTATACCATACCGGTCATCTACATAACTCAGGCAATCGGCCTGGCCATGGGCCTTTCCGAGAAAGCCCTGGGACTCCAGCGGCATATCGTCAAGGTCAAATTCCCTGAAAAAGTGAAGGTTGAGGCAGAGGTCAAACCGAAAGTCGCGGCCGCGGCGGCGACGCCGGCAGCGCAATCAGAGCAGACGGAGGAAGCGTAAATGTCACGAATCGGTGTTTTCATATGTCATTGCGGCACAAATATATCCGCTACGGTCGACTGCTCCGGCGTCGCTGAGACCATATCACACATGCCCGGCGTCGTTCTTAGCGTCGATTACAAATACATGTGCTCCGACCCGGGCCAGACCATGATAAAGGAAGCCATCAAGGAGCACAAGCTCGACGGCGTCGTCGTGAGCGCCTGCTCCCCGCACATGCACGAACCCACCTTCCGGCGGGCCTGCGCCGAGGCGGGCCTGAACCCGTACCTGTGCGAAATGGCCAACATCCGCGAGCATTGCTCCTGGGTCCACGAAAAGGATGAAGCAACGACCGCGAAAGCGACCGACCTGGTGCGCAAGATGGTGGAGAAGGTCAAGAAGAACCAGCCCCTCTATTCCATCAAGGTGCCGGTCACCAAGACCGCCCTGGTCCTGGGCGGCGGCATCGCCGGCATCCAGGCGGCGCTGGACATCGCCAACTGCGGCCACAAGGTGGTCATGGTGGAGCGCGATCCCTCCATCGGCGGCCACATGTCGCAGCTCTCGGAGACCTTCCCGACCCTGGACTGCTCCCAGTGCATCCTGACGCCGCGGATGGTCGAGGTGGCCCAGCACCCCAACATCACCCTGCATACCTATTCCGAGATCGAAAGCCTGGAAGGCTTTATCGGTAATTTTAAAGTGAAGATACGCAAGAAGGCGCGCTGCGTCGACGAGAAACTCTGCACCGGCTGCGCCCTCTGCTCCCAGAAGTGCCCCACCAAGAAGAACCTGAGCGAGTTCAACGAGGGACTGGGCTTCCGGCCCGCCATATACTCCCCGTTCCCGCAGGCAGTGCCGAACAAGCCCGTCATCGACAAGACCCAGTGCACCTTTTTCCTGAAGGGGAAATGCAAGGTGTGCGAAAAGGTATGCCCCACCAAGGCGATCCGGTACGACCAGGAAGACCAGATCCTCGACATCGACGTCGGCGCGATAGTGATTGCCACCGGCTTCAACGTGCTCCAGCCCGACTTCTTCCCCGAATACGGGTACGGTAAATACAAGGACGTGATACAGGGTCTTCAGTTCGAGCGGCTGGCATCCGCGTCCGGCCCCACATCGGGCGAGATCAGGCGGCCTTCCGACGGCAAGGAGCCTGAGACGATCGTTTTCGTGGCCTGCGCCGGGTCACGCGACGAGGCCAAGGGGCTCCCCTACTGCTCGAAAATATGCTGCATGTACACGGCGAAGCACGCCATGCTCTACAAGCACAAGGTGCATCACGGCAACGCCTACGTCTTCTACATGGACATCCGCTCCGGCGGCAAGATGTACGATGAATTCGTGCGCCGCGCCATCGAGGAAGACGACGTGAAATACATCCGCGGCCGCGTCTCCCGCATCTACGAGGAGGACGGCAAGCTCATCGTCAAGGGCGCCGACACCCTGCTCGGCCACCAGACGGTGGAGATCAAGGCTGACATGGTGGTGCTTGCCAGCGCCGCCGTGGCCAATGACGGGGCGGAGGAGCTGGCGCAGAAGCTCCACGTGAGTTACGACCCGTACCACTTCTTCGCCGAGGCGCACCCTAAGCTTCGGCCCGTTGAGACGAACACGGCCGGCATATTCCTGGCCGGCGCGTGCCAGGCCCCGCGGGACATACCGGAAACGGTGTCCCAGGCGTCGGGCGCGGCGAGCAAGGTAGCCGCCCTGTTTTCCCAGAGCGAACTCACGCGGGAGCCGATCGTCGCGGTGGTCAACCGCACCGCTCCCCCGCTCTACTCGACCTGCACCGGCTGCGCCCTGTGCGTGCCCGCGTGCCCGTACCAGGCGATCGAGATGGAAGAGATCAAGAACAGGGACGGCAAGGTCGTCAAGGTCGCTGCGAAGATAAACCCGGGCCTCTGCCAGGGCTGCGGCACCTGCGTCGCCCTCTGCAGGGTGAAAGCGATAGACCTGCAGGGCTTCAGCAACGAACAGATATTCGCCGAATTGATGGCGCTATAACGGAGTACTACCATGGCCGAGTTTGAACCGAAAGTAATAGCCTTTGTCTGCAACTGGTGCACCTACACGGGCGCCGACCTCACCGGCACGAGCCGGATCAAGCACGCGTCCAACGTCAGGATCATCCGCACGCCGTGCACGGGCCGGATCGACTTCATGCTGCTCATGAAAGCCTTTGCGAAAGGCGCCGACGGCATCATCGTGTCCGGATGCCATCCCAATGACTGCCACTACACGTCGGGCAACTTTCATGCCCGGCGGCGGTGGATCGTGTACCGGTCCCTCATCAGCTTCATGGGCGTAGACACGCGGAGGATCATCTTCTCCTGGGTCTCGGCAGCCGAGGGAGCAAAATGGGCCGACGTCGTTAATAACGCCGTTAAGGAAATCAAGGCCCTGGGACCCTATGATGAATACAAGAACCTCGCACCGGTCCGCGCGAGCTGGAGGAGTGAACATGCAGGATAAAATCAGGCAGAAGGCGAAAGAGCTGCTCTCGAGCGGCGCCGTCAAGCTGGTAATCGGATACGGCGAAGGCACCGGCAACAGGGTGCGCGCCCTTTTCATACAGAAACCGGAAGAGGCGGACCGTCTGATCATGGACGAACGCTGCGTCCAGAACCTCGCGGGATACCTCACCAAGCACGAGGTGCGCGCCATCGGCAAGCCGGCCATCGTGGCGCGGATGCCGGTGCTGCGCTCCATTGTCCAGCTCACCTACGAGGAGCAGTTCAAGGATGGCGACATTGCCGTTATCGGCATATCCGATTCGAACGAGCTGCTGGACCTGCCCGACCTCAAGTCAATAAAGGAATACATTGCGAAAAACCCCCTGCTCCTCACCGCCGAGGAGCAGGCCGAGGTCGACAAGCTGGAAAAAATGACCCGCGAAGAGCGGTGGAAATACTGGGTCGAGGAGCTGTCGAACTGCATCAAGTGCTACGCCTGCCGGGCGAGCTGCCCCATGTGCTACTGCCCGCGCTGCACCGTCGAGGTGAACCAGCCCCAGTGGATCAGCGTGCCGGCCCACGAGCTCGGCAACCTGGAGTGGCACGTCATGCGGGCCATGCACCTCGCCGGACGCTGCGTCAACTGCGGGGAATGCACCAGGGCCTGCCCGGTCAAGATCCCCCTCAGGCTGCTGAACCAGAGAATCATCGCGGACATCGCCGTCAACTTCGGCCAGGAAGAGGAGTACGCCCTCGCCGCGTTTAAACCGAACGACAAAGAAGACTTCATCAGGTAGAAGGCCATGACAGATAAAAAACTCTTAAAAAAAGGCTCCCTCGACGAGCTGTTCAAAAAGCTGAAATCAGGCGGAAAGCGCGTCATCGCTCCCGTTGACAAAGGCGGCAAGATCCTCTTCGAGGAGGTCGATTCCGCGGCGGCCATGGCGACGGACTACGTGCAGACGACCCTCTCCGCCAAGGACGCATTGCTTCCGCGGTGCGAGGAGATGATGCGCTTCACCACCGGGCAGAGCAACGTCACCATGGAAAAAGCGCCGGACGCGCCAGCCCCGGCGGTGATTTTCGGCGTCCGGCCCTGCGATGCCCGGAGCATCGCCGTGGTAAACGCCGTATACCTGAAGGACTACAACGACGCTCTCTATAAATCAAAAATCGACAGCACGACCATCATCGGGATCAGCTGCGCGAAGTGCGACGAATACTGCTTCTGCACCTCCGTCAACGGGACCCCCGGCGACACGGAGGGGAGCGATATCCTCCTGACCGAGATCGACGGCGGGAATTACCTTGCCGAGATCATTACCGAAAAGGGAAAGGCCGTGGCCGCGGCCGCGCCGGAGCTTTTCACAGCCGCCGGGAACGAGGACAAGGGCAAGCACCTGGCAGACGTGAAGGTCCAGTTCGACGTCAAGGCCCTGGAGAAAAAACTCCCCGGCGTCTTTGAAGCCGAGGTATGGATAACCCAGTCCCTCCGCTGCATCGGCTGCGGGACCTGCAGTTACGTGTGCCCGGCCTGCACCTGCTTCGACATCCAGGACGAAACGGACGGCACTAAAGGCATCCGCCTCCGGTGCTGGGACTCCTGCGGCTTCGGACAGTTCACCCTCCACACCTCGGGACACAACCCCCGGGAAGTGCAGAGCCAGCGGTGGCGCCAGCGGATCATGCACAAGTTCTCCTACCAGCCGGACCAGCTCCAGGTAACCGGATGCGTCGGGTGCGGCCGATGCTCGCGGGCCTGCCCGGTGGACATGAACATTCTGCAACACATCAAAGACATACTTGAGGCCCAGTAATGGAAGAGAAAAACGTATATCAGCCCTATCTCATGCGGGTAGCCGCCATCATCGATGAAACGCCGGACGTAAAGACCTTCCGCCTTGAATTCATCAACGAGGATGAGGGAAAAAACTTTAAGTTCATGGCCGGGCAGTTCGGGGAATACTCTGTCTTCGGCGAAGGCGAAAGCACGTTCTGCATCGCCTCGTCGCCCACCCGCGAAGGTTACATCGAGTGCACTTTCAGGAAAATGGGTCGCGTCACCAAGGCCCTGGCATCGCGGGAAATCGGCGACACCATCGGGTTCCGCGGCCCCTACGGCAACACCTTCCCCATCGACCAGTGGAAGGGCAAGAGCCTTCTCTTCGTCACCGGCGGCATCGCGCTACCGCCGCTCCGCTGCGTCATCTGGAACGCCCTGGACCTGCGCGACAACTTCAAGGACGTCACCATCGTGTACGGCGCGCGCTCGGTCAACGACCTGGTGTACAAGCACGAGCTCGAAGAGTGGGGAAAGCGCGGCGATGTGAAGCTCATAACCACGGTCGACCCCGGCGGGGAGACCAAGGAGTGGAAGGGCGAAGTCGGCTTCGTCCCGACGGTGCTCGAGAAAGCGGCCCCCTCAAGCGCGAACACCATCGCGCTCCTGTGCGGCCCCCCGATCATGATCAAACTCACCATGCCGGTCCTGACCAAGCTCGGGTTCTCGGCCGACAACATCTTCACCACCCTGGAAAACCGGATGAAGTGCGGCATCGGCAAGTGCGGACGCTGCAACGTGGGCAAGTACTTCGTGTGCAAGGACGGCCCGGTATTCACCTTCGCCCAGGTGAACCAGCTGCCGCCGGAGTATTAAAAGAAAAGCGATTTTCACAGGTTTGCAAGGCTCAATCTTTCTCTTGTGCAGGGCCTCAGGGTGGAGCAAAATATAATATAGTCAATTTTTCGGAATCGGCCGGGCAGCACTCATGGTGAGACGATGGCCTTTTGCACCTACGCCGGGAACTTTTTCATCAAATCCGGAATTTTTTTATAGACAGAAATGCCTGTTACATAATTATAATGCAACTTTTTTCTAAAGGTGTGCCAATGAAAGTGAATGAAGTGCCCCAGGACGGAATGTGCGTCATTGAGACGACAATGGTTCGTTACGCCGTAAATGACGAGGGAAAATTCGAAGCAGTACCTTCAAATGGCTGGGAAGCAGGCTTTTACGCGATGACTAATTTCCAGGAGGAGATGAGGGAACTGACCGCTCAGGCCAGGGAAAGGGTAAAAAACAACCAGAGCTCTCCGCTGGAATATTTCATGTATAACGCCGTGCTCGATGTTGATGCGCTGGCGCAATACACTGAGATATCAAAGCGAAAAGTAAAAAAACACCTGACCCCCGAGGGATTTGATAAACTGAGCGATGACATGCTCCAGCGATACGCCCATGTTATGCATACCGATGTTGAAACCATAAGGAAATTCAAGAGTACACTATAATGAAAAAAGCAACAGCCAGGGAGACATATACGCATTACCATGGAGGCCACTGTGAATCAGGGGCAGTTTCTTCTTTATTAAAAAATTACGGCTTTGAATTATCTGAACCGATGGCCTTCGGAATCACAAGCAATATCGGGTTTGTCTTTTTCCCCTTCATCAAGCTCTGGGGCAATCCGCTCATCTCCTTCAGGATGATACCGAAGAGCATAGTGAAACGGGTACAGAAACGCCTCGGCATCCGTTTCTGCATCAAGACATACAAGGACCATCAGATAGCCATGGATGAGCTGGACAGCCTTCTGGCCGAGGGGAAGCCGGTTGGCGTCCAGGCAGCAGTGGCGTTTCTTCCCTATTTCATGAAGGGTTTCCGGATACCCTTCAACGGCCATATGATCATCGTCACCGGCAAAGAGGGCGATGAATATATTATCAACGACCCCCTGTATGACCACAGCACGCGCACCACGAGCGAGGACCTCAGGAATGCACGTTTTGCCACGGGCCCCATGGCACCGCACGGGTTCATATTTTATCCCCTGGAGTTTCCCGAATATATCGATTATAAAAAGATCATAAAAAAAGCGATACAACAGGCGGTTTTCATGATGACGCAGCCGATGTTTCCGCTCTACGGCATCCTGGGCATCAAGACCTTTGCGTGGAAGATCAGGAGACTTCGGAAGGAAACGAACAAGAAATCCGTCAGGTCCTTCCTGAGCCATGTCTTCATTGTCCAGGAGGAGCAGGGCACCGGCGGCGGCGGGTTCAGGTACATGTATGCCGCGTTTCTCCGCGAAGCTTATGACCTGCTGAAGATCCCGGAACTACTGGAGGCGTCAAAAAAAATGGTTGAGACCGGGGACCTGTATCGGGATGCCATAATGTCCTGCGCCAAATTTATTCAGAAGAAGACCGATGATATAGACCTTGTAAAAGTCTCGCAAATGTATCGGAAATGCGCAGTAGAGGAAAAAAAGGTTTATAAAATGCTCAGTCGGATTAAATGGAATTGATCGCCCGGTGGTATTGAATTACCCGAATGGTTTATATATAAGCCTGATTTGCATGAGGAAACATCTTGCGAATTTGACTTGTGTTTGTCAAGTAAGTGCTGCTATTGCCATAAGATGCCTCCTGTGCGCGTAGTGAATGGATCATAAAGTAGTCTGCGGAAAGAGGATTTTGATGCAAAAATTTTGAGGATTACGCCCCCGGCTCGCAAAGCTCGCTACCCCTGAGGTGGTTAAATGAGTAACCGAATAAAAAAGGGCAATCCAGCCTTCAATAAACACATGGATGCCCTTGTGAAACAGCTATTCTTCAGTCCCTGCTATTTGTTTTTCAATTTATCGGCTATCGCAGTTGCAAGATACCGAACTTCATTATCCAGTGCTCCGTCGAATGAATTTGCTTTCCAGTTCAAATGAGAAAAACCCGCCATGCAATGAGTGACCACTGTTGTCGTATAAAGCAGATTGTTTGTCATTCCGTCAAAGATCATAACATCAACGATCAGATCGCAATCGGCTTTAAAGCCTATTTTATACTTGATTCTATCATTCAATTTAAACTGAAGCCGAAGATCAGCGTTTCCCGGATATCTGTCGGCAGAAGAAGCTGCTCCTGTTATTTTCGTCCCTGGCATGGCTTCTTTCAGGTAAACCTGTAAACCTTCAGTGTTAAGAACCCTGATTAAAGTTTTCCAGTCGTTTTGTTTTTGACCGTAGATATCGTAATCGTTTTCTTTCAAATCCAGCCAGCCGACATAAATACTTTTAAACTCTTTAAACTTCGGCGATGACGGATTTTCTTTTAGAATTTCATATGATGATGCGCTGTAGCCGATCGTAAAAATTAAAACAGATAAAAGAAAGGTAATAATTTTAATTGTTTTCATACTCCCTCCCGTTTACTATTTTCGGTATATGGGAATCACCCCCGCCCAAAACTCAATCCATGATACTGAATGCATCTGTCAGAACTGGTTCCCGGCGACCGATATGGGTATGTATTGACAAAAAAAGCCTTGCATGCAAGGCTTTTTTAAATTTTCCGTGAAATGTTCCAGCCGGTGTAACAGGCAAAGTCTGAAATCCTTGCACGACTGATTATTCTAGGTATTTTAAAAAAAATATTTTAAAAGCCTTACACGCAAGGTAATTCTTTGTAAAAACCGGGGTGCAGGGGCGAAGCCCCTGCAAAAATCCCCAACTCATCTGAAATTGCTTGCTTTATTTAAATTTCAAGGCCCCTGTCCAGCACCTTTTCTGTTAGAGGGGGCCTCAGGCAAGAGGATGCAGGTGCTGAAAAAACGCATGGTGTCCCCTTTGGCTTGTCCCTGGGAGAGGGTAAATTCCTAGATGGTTAAAACAAAGGCGAAGGTTATTCCCCCCGCCCTTGATAATCTATAGCGATTGTCAGTGATAATGCATTATTATTTTTTATGCAAATCGCATTCATCACATGATGAGACGGGAACCAGGATCTTGTTTTCAATAAGTTCCTGTATTGCCTTGAGGATGCTTTCCTCATGTTTATCAGTTATACCATCTTTCGCCGCTTCATGCAAAAGGTTGTGGTAATCATCTGGACAAAGTGCCCCTTTATCCAGGGCTTTTTTTACTAATTCGGCCATTTTTTCACCGCTCTTGCTTACCATGAACATGTTCTTTACCTCAAAAATTCATTATGCTGTTAGTATAATAATTGCCATTCAACTGCGTCAATAAAAATAATTCCATATATTAAATCACAAAAATAAATTCAACAATATTTTTCTATAGTGGTGCTTATTTCCTCCACGAACGCAAAGGAGGTGTCCACGTTACAATCTAGGGATAACGTATAATATCTTTCGCATATTTTTCATGCAATAAAAAAGTCCTCTAACTGACGAAAACTATATTACCACACTTAAAAAATGTCAGGAGGAGGACTATATGAAATCTGATAAGATTATCGAGGTGAACGAGGAAAAAACCAAGCAACATTTGGAAGAATTCGTCAGAGGATCCGTTGAAGTAACCCTAAATACCTTGCTGGATGCTGAAGCCGATGCGATATGCAATGCCCAAAAGTATGAGCATAATCCTGAGCGGAAAGACACCAGGGCCGGATATTATGAGTGATAATTTCATGCTAAGGCAGGTGAAGTTAGTCTGAAAATGCCCAAGCTAAGGACCTTGCCATTCGATACGGCAATCATTGAACGATACAAGCGGAGGGAGATTTCCCTTGAAAAATCACTGGTTGAGATGTATCTGGCCGGTGTATCGGCAAGACGGATTGAAGACATCACAGAAGCACTCCGGGGCACGAAAGTTTCACCGGGGACTATCAGCAATTTAAACAAGAAGGTATACCAGCACATTGAAACATGGCGGAACCGGAAAATTACAGGATCCTATGCCTGCGTGTACCTTGATGGGATCTGGCTAAAGAGAAGCTGGTGTGGAGAAGTACGCAATATATCGGTGTTAATAGCATTGGGAGTTAATTCAGAGGGTTTCAGGGAAATTTTAGGGGTTGCTGAAGGGGCCAAGGAAGATACAGAGAGCCGGCAGGGATTTTTGCGATATTTGAAAGATCGAGGTCTAACAGGCGTCCGGTTATTTATTTCGGAAAATTTAATGCCTCTGTCTCACCCCTTTCCTGTTAGAGGGGACCTAATGTAAGAAGATGCAGGTGCTGATAAAACGCATTGTGCTCCCATTGGCCTGTCCCTGGGAGAGGGTACATTCCTAGATAGTCTGGATAGTAAATAAGCCGGGAAAAAGGAATTATAAAAAAGGCATGGATAATAGTCCATGCCTTTTTTGGTAAGATGAAACTGAAATTACGGCTAGTTAAAATTATATCCTGTAAGAATAGATTTTCGGTTTTGCATTTTATCATTAAAGTATTCGTGGAATGAAAGTGATAAAAATCCTCCTGCAATGTTATAAACATCTTTAAAACCGAGATACTGCAGCGCTAATACAGCGGAATAACTCCGTTGACCTGTTCTGCAGGTTACATAAATCGGTTCATCTTTGGGAATTTCATTCAGGCGTGATCTTAAACTGCTGTACGGAATGCTTTTTGAGTTAATAATAGTCCCTTCAGCAAGTTCTTCAGTTTCCCGGATATCAATTATAAAAGCGCCCGATTCTACAAGGCCGCGGATATCATACGGTAATACCTGTTTGAACATTTTATCCATGAGATTGCAGCCCACATAGCCTGCATAGTTTACGGCATCTTTAACAGTGTTAAATGGCGGGGCATAGCATAATTCCAGATCAGGAAGATCTCTTACCGTGCCGTTGTATTTCATCACTGTGGCTATAACGTCAATCCGCTTATCTACATTGCCTTTACCGATAGCCTGTGCGCCCAGAATTTTACCTGTTCCTTTTTCAAAAATCACTTTTAGAAATATGGGGCTGCTGTTCGGCATGATGGAGACTGAATCCATCGGAGCAATCATGACTGCATCGTAATCTATTTTTAAGCCGAAATCTCTAATGTAGTCTTCGGTTAATCCTGTAGATGCTGCATTATATCCGAAAACTTTAATGCACGATGTGCCGATATAGGCAAGCTGTTTAAATGTTTTACCATTGAGGTGATCCGCCGCACCGCGTGCCTGAATCTGAGCAGGCCAGGCAAGAGCAAGTTTCATCTTATCTTCAGTTATTGCATTAGTCACTTCTACGGCATCACCGACTGCATAGATATCGGGATCTCCGGTCTGGCAGGCTTCATTAATGGCAATAGCGCCTGTTGTACCAACTGCTAATCCTGCATCTTTAATAAGCTTTGTTTCAGGGACAACACCTGTAGACATCACAACTAAATCAACGTCGATCTTTGCACCCGAAGCCAGGATCACCTGATTTTTAGTCAAAGAAGCAACTTTCTCACCGAGCATAACTTTTACGCCGTGGTCCATAAGATCTTTATGCAGAATCTGAACCATATCGTAATCGAATGTCCGCATAATCTGGTTGAGTGTTTCTATGAGATAAACATTCGCGCCAAACTCCCTGAGATTTACAGCAACTTCAACTCCGATAAAACCTGCACCGATAACTGCAATATTTTTTGCCCCTGAATCAACAGCTTTTTTAAGTGCCACTGTATCTACAACGTTATGCACTGTATGAACATTGGCCTGATCAATGCCTTCAATTGGAGGAATCATCGGATGAGCGCCCGGCGCAATCACGAGCTTATCGTAACTCTCTTCATAAGTTGTATTATCATCCAGTTTTTTTACCGTTACTGTTTTTTTGTCACGGTTAATCGCAATAACTTCCTGGAAAATACGGGCATCTATTCTGTAAAGTGCAGAAAATTTTCCTGGATTCATAAAAAGCAGTGAATCGCTCTGAGGCACAACGCCGCTTAAATGGTACGGCAGCGAGCAGTTGGAAAAGGACACATGCGGCCCGCGTTCAAACATAATTATCTGATCATCCTCACTAAGCCGGCGTGAACGTGCCGCAGCAGAAGCGCCCCCTGCTACGCCGCCGACTACAAGAATTTTTTTTGCCATTCTATTCTCTCCCTAAGATTTATTTATAAATGATTTTGCGCTGAACATCAGAAAATCAGGAATCATCTTCTGCGGTTTTAAAGAGACAAACTGATATTTATCTGCATAAATATTAACTATGATTCTCGAGTAATGTCAATTGCAAATCCCTTTTTAAATTACATTTGCACGGCCCTTTCGACGTAGAAAGTGCCATTTGTAACAGGTCTGCCAAAGAACCTGCTTTCGCGCAAATGATGATAAAACAACTTTACCTATTGCTATTAATACCAGCAGTTATCAAAAAATACAAGCATATATCTTAATCTTTTCTAAAATCGTGAAACTTTTAAGGCGATCTAACCTCTTTAACCAATAGCATAAAATAACAGGCAAGGATGGCCTGATGTAGAAGGCGCACAGGAGTTGCAAATCGGCTTTAATCCCGTATATTATGCCTGTATTACGGAAGCGGGAATGGCATAACCTTGATTTACAGCTGATCAGACATATTCGCGAAATAAACGGACATGCTTAATTAACTGCTCGTGAAAGGATTATCTTTTAAAAAATATAACAGTGCGCAATGTATTTATTTGCAGAAATTTATCAATATAAGAGATATGCAATTATACAATATCAAAAGAAGCTTTCAATGAGCGGAAAAATTTCAAGGCCCCTGTCCAGCGCCTTTTCTTTTAGAGGGGGCCTCATTCGAGAGGATGCAGGTGCTGATAAGGATGTAATTTCCTTGATTTTTAACGGTTGCAACACTTCCCAGCCTTCCTGGAGGTATTATTCCATTTCTTAGGGGAATATAACATTACGCCGTGCATAAATCCACTAGATGACCTTGAAGGGTAGTGGTTTTTTCAATTTACAATTGGCACCTAAAGAAAATCGGCATAATGCCCCATTTTGTGGTTTGACATTCAAAACGGCATTTCTTATATTCTTCCTTAATAATGAATTTTTCATGAACCCGTTCAATAGATACGATCAATAGTTGGATTTTGAGAATCAGCGAGCTGATTCTTTTATGAACGGGCGGATAAGGGAGTTGTGTAACAGACATCAATACCATACCATACAGTAGTCTATAAAAAAATAAAACCGGGGATAAATGTTATGTGGACTTTAAAGAAAGCGTATTATCGTATTTATCAGTTCATTATGGGCTTGGGAATGTATCTTCTTCCCTGGTTTGAACCTACAATCATCGATAGCAAAGACAGCATCAAGAAACTTGCAGCGGTTATTAAGGAAAAAGGCATGACCAGTATTCTTGTTGTTACCGACCCTGGTCTCATGAAGCTTCACCTTCTCGATTCTCTCTTCAAAGCTCTTGATGCGGCAGGCATTAAATATTCGCTCTATGACAAGGTGCAGCCAAATCCTACAATCGAAAATATCGAAGCAGCCCTTAAGATCTATAAGGCAAACAATTGCCAGGCTATCATAGCATTCGGCGGTGGTTCGCCGATGGATTGCGCGAAAGCCACAGGCGCGAGAGTTGCCCGACCGAATCGTTCGGTTGCCAAGATGAGAGGTTTGTTTAAAGTAATCCTTCCTGCTTTTAAAATGGGATCTATTTTTCCTCCGCCTCTTTTTGCGATTCCGACAACCGCAGGTACCGGGTCCGAAACCACCATCGCAGCTGTGGTTTCAAATGCTCAAACTCATGAAAAATATCCAATCACCGATCCCGTTATTCGTCCGAGATATGCGGTTCTTGACCCGGTACTTACCGTTGGCCTTCCGCCTAACATTACGGCAACAACAGGCATGGATGCTTTAACACATGCCGTTGAGTCCTATATCGGTAAATTTTATAACAGTAAAGATACCCGCAACAAGGCTGTTATGGCAGTTAAAATAATTTTCAATAATATTGAAAAAGCCTATAAAAAAGGTAAAGACCTTGAAGCACGCGGACAGATGCTGCTTGCCGCCTATTATGGAGGATATTCCTTCACGCGCGGCGGTGTTGGCTATGTTCACGGTATCGGTCATAATCTCGGTGGTATGTACGGAGTCCCCCATGGTCTGGCGATGCCAGTTATTATGCCTTATATTCTTGAGTGGTACGGAGAAGTTGTACACAAATCTCTTGCTGAACTTGCTGATGTTGCCGGTGTTTCAAAGCCCGGAATGAAGCAGTCTGAAAAGGCAAAAGCTTTTATCCAGGCAATTAAGGACCTCAATAAAAGGATGAAGATCCCGAATAAGTTTGATTGCATTAAAGATGAAGATATTCCGACAATCGCTGAACGTGCATTGAGTGAATGTAATCCTACATATCCTGTTCCGAAACTCATGAATAAAGAGGATTGCATGTCGGTAATCAGATCCATCAAGGCATAACAGACATCCATGTAATCAAAATCTGTTCAACGGGAAGGTCAACATTTAAATTTAAGGCACCGGTAATGCGCTTTTTACTTTGTAGAATGCTTTAATTAGCCCATGGTCATTTCCGATAAAGCCCACTCTGTCCCATATATTGCTACTGTATCCGGAGAAATTCCCTGGATAATTAAAATACCGCCCCGGCCTCCGGCCACATGTCATGCATGCGGCCCTCTCTCACTTCCACGTTACCTTCACCGGAGGCTTATTAATATTTGCTTCCCGGATTGAACAGCGTCTTCTAAACGATCCGGTTATCTTACCTGGTCGAATCCGCTACGCCGCTGCAACAAATTTCAGATACAATAAACAAAAAAAAACGGGCATTGCCGGATGGGTCCCGGCCCCTTATCTTGCAAGTAGGGTTAAGAAGGACAGGTGATACTCATGGTTCCCGTGGTTTGAAAAGAAGTCTATGCGGACGCTTTTATTATTTAACATATAATCCCCAAATACTATTAGTAGGAGGATGCAATGGGAAAGTTCAGTTATAATAAAGAGGTTCTCGACAATCTCAAGATTGACGAAAGTGATATACCTTCTCTGGACCGTCTGATCGATTACGATTCAGCGAGAGAAGCGCATGAGAAGAAAAGTCATGCGGCAGTCGATAAAAGAGTCTCTCTCAAGGAAGCCATATCGGAATATGTTAAGGATGGCGACATATTTACTGATACCGGTTTCAGTTATGTCCGAACACCAATTATCGCTTACATTGAAGTATTGCGTCAGGGAATCAAAGGTATGACCTGGATCGGATCACCTGCGACAAACCAGAGCTGGCTTATACCTTTCGGGGTTGTTAACCGTACTCACTGGTCATATTGCGGTGCCGAGATGAGGGGAACAGACAGGAACATGTCAAGGATTGTAAAAGAAGGAAAAACAAAAATTGTAGCTGAATGGAGCCATGGTTCCATGGCCCAGGGATTTAAAGCCGCGCAGCTCGGTCTCCCGGGCGTTTTTTCAAAACAGCTCCTTGGATCTGACATGGTCAAGTATAATCCCTTCATCAAAGTCGTTGACAATCCGATGAAAACCGAAAAAGACCCCTGTGTTTTCATCCCCGCGCTGTATCCCGATGTTGCCATCATTCATGTGCACCAGGCGGATAAATTCGGAAACGCAAAAATTTACGGGCCCCTTATAAATGACGTCGCTATCGCGGCAGCTGCCAGAAAAGTAATTATCACCGCAGAAGAGATAGTACCGCCAAGCGCATTAAGAAATGATACCAGGGGAGTTGTCATACCTTTTGTATATGCTGATGCCGTTGTCGATCTGCCCTATGGCGCTCTTTTTGGAGCAATGCCGGGCCTCTATTACTGGCCAAGAAGGCTGTGGGAAAAAGTCATGCGGCACTGGGCATACACTCCGGGCGCTATTGACGAGATGTATGATCTTGTCATTAACCAGTGTAAAGACCAGTATGATATCATTGATAAAGTCCTTGGCGGTTCCCAATGGATGATGGAAGCTAAAAGGCTTACCAAGGCAGAAGAATATGACAATGAAGATGATGGCGTCAATTTCCATTATACCGAATGGACCAGGACAGATACGGATCCTTTCAATGTAAAAGATTTTGAATCAAAGAAATAGCGGAGGAAAAAATGACAGCAAAACCGGCCAATCCATTAGAAATGATCGCATATGTCCTCGCGCGGCAAATCGAAGACGGCGAAGTGGTATATATAGGCACCGGTCTCCCCATGGTAGCGGGGATCCTGGCAAAAAAAACCCATGCGCCGAACATTACCCTGGTATATGAGTCCGGCGCGCAGAATCCGATGATGGGTGATATGCCGTGGTCAGTCGCAGGCCCCTATACCTGGAGAAAATCTCCGATGATCCTTGAAATGTCATATTCATTCGGGCAGATTTACAATGGCTATGTTGACAAGGCATTTCTCGGATATGCGCAGGTTGATATGTACGGGAATGTCAATACCCATATGATAGGCGGAGATTTTCATAATTATAAAAACAGGCTGACAGGTTCCGGCGGGAACAATGACCTTTCTTCACTGGCAAGCCACCTCGTTCTTGTCGGACTTCAGTCTCCCCAGAAATTCGTAAAAAAACTGGATTTTATGACGTCAGTCGGATATCTCGAAGGCGGCGACAGCCGCAAGAAAGCGGGTCTCGTAGGCAATGGCCCTAAAAGTATTATCACGTCTGCCGGAGTTTATGATTTTGAGCCCGAATCAAAGAGAATGAGAATAGTAACGCTTCATCCTGGAGTATCATTCGAACTGGCACAACTTGCTTCCGGATTCGAGTTTATCAGACCGGCAGGAGAAATACCTGTCACACCTGTTCCGACACAGGATATTATTGATATTCTCAGAAATGAAGTAGACCCGCGAGGTGTTTTTACAACCATGCCGAGTTAATAAAAAAGGCGGGGTTGCTGCGGGACATGCAGGATTTTATCTGTGCTTGCCCCGGGGCTCTCAAAGTACCCTCCGGCACAAAAATTGCTGGCCAGGGTGCTTAAATTTATGCCACGGGGAAGAAATGTCCGAGAGGAGAAATGCATGTCACTTTCAAATATCCCGGTCCAGGCTGTTATGCAGATACTCCAAAGAGGATTTATTTACCAGGTCATTTGCGAAGTTCCTCTTCTTCCTTTGCATTTTCTTCTCTATTTTGATGATTGGTATATTCTTTATCAATCTTGAAAAACTCGGATTCATCACATCATGAAAAGAATTGCAGAAGATCTAAAGGAAATCATGGAGGGAAAATCTTAGATATTCCATCCACTATCCCATTCCTCCGAAAGGCAGGAAACCACCAATAATGAAATCGACAAGGGGCGGCACCCCCTGCCTCCTGTATTAATGCGATACCGATGGGCATTAATATTATCCTTGACAACCCGGCACCCCATGAATGATGTACTGTGTATTTAATTCCAAAAAAGATGAGGCAAAAAAATGGCGTATAATGACAAATTCGGCGGCGGCGACGGCGGTTTCAGGAGAGATTCAGCCCCCCGGGAAATGCACAAGGCAGTATGCTCAGACTGCGGAAAAGACTGTGAAGTGCCGTTCAAACCCACCGCGGGCAAACCGGTATTATGCCGCGACTGCTACCGGAAAAAGAAAGGTTCCTGACAGGACAAGAATACGCGGAAAGGTCCCGCATGCGTTTTCGATGTGCCATCCTTCAGGCTCCCTGTACACCTGATCAGACGAATTCATAACAATTCATCACAGCACAGAAGACCACATGAGTTATTTGAAGAAATCGTTTGACACCATGCCGGTTGTCTTCATCGGCCACGGATCGCCGATGAACATTGTCATGGACAACGATTTCACCAGGAGCCTCCGTAAACTCGGCGAAGAACTGCCCCGGCCCAAGTCCATCATGGTTATTTCGGCCCACTGGCTCGCCAAGGCGACCTTCGTCACCTGCATGAAGAACCCGGAACTGATCTACGACTTTTTCGGATTTCCCCCTGAACTCTACCAGGCGCGGTACCCCTGCCCCGGCGCGCCGGATCACGCCCAGAAGGTCACGCGAGTAACCAGGTACATGGTCAACTGCACCATGGAGTGGGGCCTCGACCACGCTTCATGGGCAGTCCTCAGGCACATGTATCCTGAAGCGGACATCCCGGTCTTCGAGATGAGCCTTAACGACGCCATGGAACCGCGCTACCATTATGACATCGGCAGGCGCATGGCCCCCCTGCGCAGGGAGGGAGTGCTGATAATCGGCAGCGGCAACATCGTCCACAATCTTCAGCTCATGGACTACGACATGGAGGCGCAGCCCTACGATTGGGCGGTCGAGATCGACGAAAAGATCAAGTCCTTGCTGGTTGAAGGGAACCACGGTAAACTGGTCAACTACGAGGACCTCGGCAGAAATATGGCCCTGGCCGCCCCTACCAATGAACATTACCTTCCCATGCTCTACACCCTGGGACTCCAGGAGAAGGATGATGAGATCACCTTTATCCATGAAGGGTTCCAGCACGGGTCAATTTCAATGCGGTGCTTCAGGATTGGCTGATAAAAACGATAGTTATCAGGATATGACCGATTGTTATCGGTATCCTTTTGAATTTACTCTGACCCCCACGTCTCCTATCATCATACCGAAGCACAGGTAAAACATACGATGCTTAAGATAGATTGATTGCGAGGTGGTGACAATATGAAGAAAACAAGATTCAATCTGAAATCAATTTTCGAATGGTATCTTAAAATACCGTCATATGTAGCTCCCCATAACATAAGGAATTATAGAGTATGGTCGTATGCTATACCGATGGGATTTTTATATTGTTTCACATGGATATTTCTATCTTATTACATCAATGCTTTTCCCATGTTTGTGTTTAATATTTTTGCTTCCATTTTTTGGTTAACAGCTTTTATATCACTTAAAAAAGGAAAGATGGTAAAATTATTTGCAATATTAAATATCCTGGAAGTAATACTGTATGCTGTATTTGCCGTACATTTCGCGGGATGGGACTATGGATTTCAATATATTGTCTTCGCAATTCCATGTGGTGTATATATGATAGTAGTTTTAAGAAAGCAGGTCAAGTTGTTGCTAACAATTATGTCTATAGGAAGTTTCATTTTTATGTGGTTCTATTCTCTAGATATTACTCATCCTGTAAAATATAAGATAATACCGGACATTATTTGCATCGTAAATATAATACTTGCATTTTTTTTTATAGCTATATTCACATATTTTCTTGATAAACTTTTTATGATTTCCGTTAAAAAAGCTCCACGCACAGACCATCAAGCTTACAGAGACAAACGAGGACCTTGCCGAGGCCAACAAAAAGCTCCTCGAGCTCGACAAAGTAAAGTCAAACTTTCTTGCCAACATCTCCCATGAAATTCGAACCCCTCTAACACTAATCCTCTCACCTGTTGAATCAGCCCTTCAGGGTGATTATAAAAAGGATATTGATGAGACCTTTTTACAGAATATACAAAGAAATGCCATCCGTCTATTAAAGCTCATTAACAACCTTTTGGATTTCTCAAAAATCGAAGCTGGTAAAATGAATCTCAAGGTAAAGGAGATCGATATTGTTAAAATCATACAAAATTTTACACATAGGGTGACAGTAACGATAGTCATCGGTATCTGGCCGATAGTTATCGGTGCTATTTTCTACCCAGGCGGGTCCTGATTTTCTCAAAACAGAAGATTGAGGCGATAACTATCACAAAACCGATTGCGATGTAGAGGAACAGGTCCCCAATAATCGAATAAACCGTCCCATGGTTCAGGGAAAAATCTATGTCACCGGCCAGGTACCCTTTGGTAATAATCGGGAAAGACTTCCTGATCCTGCCGTAAGGATCGATGAATACCGTGTATCCCGTGTTGCCGGCCCGGAGATACCAGATGCCGTTTTCCACCGCCCTGAATATGGACGCGGAGAAGTGCTGCATGTGGCCCCGGAAGGTATCGGTCCATCCATCATTGGTTATATTGACGTAGAACTCGGCCCCCAGGTTGCGATAGTCCCTGCAGAAACGGTGGAAAATACCCTCGTAGCAGATCAGGACGCCGAACTTCCGACCCATCACCTCGAAGAGCACCGGCTTGTTTCCGGGAACAAAGCTCGAACCGCCGAAACTCTCCGTGATGCGCTTGACAAAGGCGAGCCATTTCTCGTAGGGAAACCATTCGCCGAAGGGCACCAAGTGAATCTTTGAATAGGTCTTCACGACCTGGCCGTAACGGTCAATCAGGACCGCATTGTTCTGCGGTGACCTCCTCAGCATGTACCCCGATATTTCTTCGACCACGCCTATCTCCCCCGTCAGGAGCGGAGTTTCATTGGTCTGCGCCACGGCGAGTACCTCTTTTTCAAAATCGTTCAGGCTTCCCCGCTCGTAATCATAGGCAATGGTCTCCAGGGTGGCCGATTCCGACCAGACGATTAAATCGGGACGCTCGGCCATGGCAGCCCGGGTGTAGCGCTTCAGCTCTTCCAGGTAATGAAACCTGTTCTGGAACCAGTTTTCCCACGGCGAAATGCACGACTGCACCATGGCAACGCGGAGCCCCCTTTTCAGCGGACGGTCGTTGACGGAAAGGGTTACGGCGCCGGACACGGTAACGATAACGAGGAACAGGACTGCGGCGGCGACGCGCCGGGCCTCCTTCATGCGGAAGAGCGCACGGACGGCGATCTTCCGGAAGCCCCATGTCATGGCAAATTCAGCAACCAGGTAATTAAAGAGCATGATGACAAAGGTTATGCCCATGATGCCGGTCACCGACGCCATCTGTATGAAGGGCGTCAGCGGGTATTGCGTATATCCCCAGAAGGGGAGCGGATAGGCTATGTAGCCTATTGACTCGATCCAGTCCACCATGACCCAGACCGAAGGATAGATGAGAAACCGCATCCCCTCAAAGCGCCGGGAAAGAACTTCTGCCAGGGTTATCTTGATCGAGAAAAAAACCGTCAGGGCCGGCATGAGGAAGGACACGATGACGGCATAGCCCCCCGGCGCGGCCTGCTCCGAAATTGCCGATCCACTCGAAAGCAAGGAAATGGCCTATAAGACCGGTAATGAAAGATACCAGGTATACGTCCTTAGCCTTTTTTCCCCGCACGTACATGAAGAGTGGCACCATGGCTATCCAGGCGAAAAAGGGAAATCCCTTCATGAACCATATGTCATAGGTCGGGAAGGACAGGTACATGAGGAGTGATGTGAGCAGGTAATAATGTCTTTTAAAAAAATCGGTTATCTTATTCATCCCGGCTATCACCTATCAGTGTTATGAATTCATCTTCGGTTAACACGGTTACCCCGAGTGCCCGGGCCTTGTCAAGCTTCGACCCGGGCGACTCCCCGGCCACCACAAAATCGGTTTTTGCGCTCACGGAGCCGGCAGCGCGCCCCCCCATCTTCCGTATGATCTCCTCGGCTTCCTGGCGGCTGAAACGCGACAGCGTCCCGGTGACGACAAAAGTCCTGCCGTTCACGGAGCTTTCCGGGGCCGATAGTGCTTCTTCCTCTTCCACGACCAGGCCGGAGCCGAGCATGTCTCTGACCAGCCCCTGGTTTTTTTCATCATGGAAAAATCCGTACACCGATTCGGCAACCCCGGGGCCGACTTCATGGATTTCCATCAGGTCGTCCATGGTCATTTCGTAGAGCCGGTCAAGACTCCTCACGTGTCCCGCGATGACCGATGCGACGTGGCCGCCGACGTTCCTGATACCGAGGCTCTGCAGAAACCTCGACAGAGGAACCCGCCGCCGGGCGTTTATGGAATCGAGGACCTTGTCGGCCAGCTTATCCCCCATGCGTTCAAGGCCCATGAGGACATCTTTCGTTATCTTGTAAAAATCGGCGATGGTACTGAGCCGGCCGGCGTCATAGAGACGCGCCACCAGCTCCGGCCCGAAGAACTCGATGTCCATGCCGTCCTTGGAAACGAAGAACTTGAGCGCCTCCAGACGCTTCGACTCGCAGGAAGGATTGACACAGCGAAGATATATGTCCTCCTGGCTGAGCGCCTCACCGCATGACGGGCATCGCTTCGGCGGCACAATGATTTCACCCCGCGCCGCGCTGTCATGACGCACCACCTCGATGACCTTGGGGATAACGTCGCCGGCGCGGATGATCTTGATCTTATCACCGATGCGCACGTCCAGGCGCTCCACCTCCTTGAAGTTGTGGAGGGTGGCCCTCTTCACGATGACCCCGCCGATGTTTATGGGATGGAGGTTCGCCACCGGCGTGATGATGCCGGTGCGGCCCACCTGGAAGTCAACCGACTCCAGACCCGTAACAGCCTCGCGGGCGGGAAACTTCCATGCCGCCGCCCAGCGGGGCGCTTTGCTCGTAACCCCCATGCGGCCGCGCAGCGCGAAATCGTTCACCTTGACCACGATGCCGTCAATGTCGAAATCGAGGGTATGCCTGTTCTCAAGCCAGTACTCGTAATATTTCTTTATCTCATCAAGGGGACCCACGGCGGCCTGGGGGCTCACCGGTATCCCCAGCCCGGGCAGCCCGTCGAAGAGGGACCGCTGGTCCGGCATGGGCAGGTCTTCCGAAACCTTTCCCACGGCATAGAAGACCGCGTCGAGGCTCCGCTCGGCTGTAATGGACGGATCAAGCTGACGCAGGCTGCCGGAAGCGGCGTTGCGTGGATTGGCGAACGCCTGTTCATCCTTTTCGGCACGCGCCCTGTTGAGGCGCTCGAATTCTCCGTGGCGCATGAAGACTTCGCCGCGGACCGATAGATATTCCGGCGCTGCCCCTGCGAGAGTATGGGGCACGGCGCGGATGGTGGCCAGGTTCCGGGTCACGTCCTCGCCTACCTCGCCGTTGCCACGCGTGGATCCCTGCCGGAGTTTTCCCTTTTCGTAGATCACCTCGACCGCGAGGCCGTCGTATTTCAATTCCATCGAGTAGAGCAAATCTCCGCCGGCGGCCTTACGGCACCGGGCGTCGAAATCAGCCAGCTCTTCACCGGTAAAGATATTGCCCAGGGAAAGCATGGGCGGATCGTGGGGCGCCTCCGAAAAAGTCGCTGATGCGTAGCCGCCCACCCTGGCGGCGGGAGAATCGGCGCGCCGTAATTCCGGATGTTTCTCCTCGATGCCGGCAAGCTCTCCCATGAGGCGGTCGTATTCCGCATCGTCGACCAGGGGGGCGTTCAGGTCGTAGTAGCGGCGGTTGTACTCGAGGATGAGGTCGCACAGCTCGTTATACCGCCTGGATATATCGTCTTTTTTTCTTGCCATAAATTGACAGCTGCATCCGTTATAATTTCTTCAGTCGTTGCAATCCGGCTTTACACCCACGCCTTGACCCTGCGGTTCAAGATCTTCTCCGCACGGGAACAGGCGCGGTATCCCTCGTTGATGATTCTTTTAGCGTCGACGAAATCAAGGGTCTGGACATCGATGACGTCCGGCTCGATCAGCACCGTCGGCGCGTTATATTTTAACAGCAACGCGGTGTTGACATACTCCATTATATCCACGGACCCTGCCATGATCTCGAAAATATTGGGCATGTTTTTTTTCTTCCCCCGGTCCCTGCCCGGGCGCAGCCACAGCTCAATCGCGCCGAGCCACTTGATGCCGGAACTTTTAGGCGGCAGAGACAGCGTCTGCCCCTCCCCGACCGGCATTATCACCTTCGAACCAGCCGGGTGATCCGGCGCTTCAGCTGGCGCTTCCACATAATGGCGGAGCCCCCGTTTTTTCAAACGGGGATGGAGGTTTACCGCGATCGTAATCCCGGCCCCCATGCCCCGCACGATGTTAACGGGGAGAGGGTTCGCTACGCCGCCGTCAATCAGCAGCGTGTCTCCGTACCTGACCGGCATCAGTATGCCGGGAATGGACACGCTGGCGCGGAGCGCTTCCAGGATGTTGCCCTTCCTGAAAACAACGGATGTGCCGTTACTGTAGTCCGTCGCCAGGACCGCCAGGGGCATTTTCAGATCTTCTATTTTCGCGTTTCGCGGGATGTACCGCTCCATGAACTTGGTAAAGCCTTTGCCCTCTATAAGGCCGGACCGGGGAACAACCGGGTCCATGTACCCGAGCATATCACGGAAAGTCAGCTTCATGATATCTTCCTTGAACGCTCCCATGCTTCCGGTGGCGTAGAGGGCCCCGATGATGGCTCCAATGCTGGATCCGGCTATCATGTCAATGGGGATGCCCATGTTCTCCAGGTACTCTATAACGGCAACATGGGACAGCCCCTTGGCTCCGCCGCTTCCCAGGGCGAGCCCAACTTTGTTATTCCGGAAATATTTCAGTGGATTGGACATTGTCACAGTATTCCGCGTGTTGTTCTAAACGGAGGATGGCCCGGCCGCGGCTGGCAGTCAATACTTATTTTGAAGAAGAGGAATGAACGGTTGGTATTGCGGGATTTAGAACTCTGCAGGCGAGGCACAGAGGCCCCGCCTGCAGGAAATTTTGTCCAGTTACTTGAAATACCTGTCTATATTCTTCAGCATCTCTATAGACTTGACATGATACCACACCGCCCAGGGATATTCCAGTGTATCAGCCTTCCGCGGATCAATGGCCATGGCATGGTGCAGGTCCCCGGAAAAAGCTTTGCGGTCCTTCTGTTTTACCTGAAAATATTCAGCGCGGGCAGTATAGAAGTTTGTCATGTGGGGGCCCTGGACGATCGCTTTACTGAAATGATCAGCAGCTTTCTTCATGTCGCCGCCCATTATCCCGGGACTTATTGTATAGAACAGCCCCCAGACAAAATCTATCCTGCCGTTGCCCCAGGCCGGATCAATCTTCGTCATATTTTCAAGAACCTGCTTCCCCCGGCCTACCCAGTAAAAATTCAGAATCTTGCCGCATGAACCAAGGCAATCATTCCAATATACGCCTATCGACAAATACCAGAAATATATAGCCGACATGTTCTCTTTCTTAAGAACGCGACATGCCTCCCACACCGGTTCGCCCTTGTCCACCAGCGCCTTGAATTCTGGATTTCGATACATGACCATTTCATTGTACTGCAGGGCTTTCACGAGGTTCTTCTTCTTTTCAACAATATCATTACAGTATGCATACGCCATGAGATAACAGAAATTACCGAGATCAGTGAGGATTTTTTGGTTACCGGGATCAGCCTTAAGCGCTTCCTCTAATACAGTAATATAGTTCTGAAGCTTTTCCTTTGAATCCGCCTCGCCTTGCAGTTTCTTCGCCTTCTCCATGAGAACATGCACATCACCCTTGACCGCCGGCGACTGCGCCTGCTTCCATCCGGGATCCCAGGCTATGCACCCGGACATAATAAAAAGAAGAATGACGATAGAAAATGGAATGTAAAACTTGAATGATTTCATTATTCCTCCTTTTTTAATTAAATTTTTCAGTTATCCGGCCACCCCGGTATTAACTTTCAATGGTTATTTAATAATTATATATTCGTTTTATGACAATCCTTTAAAAGGGACGATTAGTTGCTGATAAAATATAAAATGCGGAATTTCCACCGCGGGGAAGATGCATCCTGCTCTAAATGAATACCGGGAACCAATTAATAATATAAAAGTATATAATTTATATAGGAAAAGCAATTTTTGGCGCATTCTGCAATAGTTGCATAGTATAGTAACCAATGAATGGAAACCATCAAGAAAATTCTATCTTTTTAATGGATAATTGTCCTTTTCCGCGGTTTTATGAACAGTATTTGTTATTGACAATTAAATCTTTCTTATGATTTATTATGAGAACTAAAATACGTAATCACATGTCAGATCATATACATTTTCTTTTTTATTCTGGAGGCTGCCAATGCTGGGGAGAATTCTGATTTCCATTGTCGTTTTGTTTACCTGCTCATGCGGGTCACTTTTTATAGAGTTTGAGGATGATCATCGGCATACCAGTGGCGATGAGGAACTCCGGAAGATAGAACAGGAACGCCAGAGGATCGAGCGGGAACGCCAGAAGAAGATAGAGGAAGAACGCCGCTGGCGTCTCCAGGAGGAAGAGCGCCTCCGTCTCGAAAGAGAACGCCAGATGAGGATCGAGGAAGAACGCCGCAAAATCGAGGAGGAAAAGCGCAGGCTCGAAGAGGAGCGCTGGATGACAGACGAGGATATCAAGCGCAAAAAATACGAGGAAGAGCGAAAACGGCAATACACCCAGTGCTATGTCATATGCAGCGGGATGAAGAAGGGCCAGAAGCAGGCTGTCTGTGTCTATATCTGCAATAAAAATTACGAGGATTCCGCCTGGGATAAATATAACGCTGAACGCCTCAGGAAACTGGAAGAAGAGCAGCGAAAGAGGCAGGAAGAGGAACGCCTTAGAAGACTTGAGGAGGAGCGCAGGAAAAAATTCGAGGAAGAGCGCCGCAGACTGGAGGAAGAGCGCCTCCGTCTCGAAAGAGAACGTCAGAAGAAAGTCGAAGAGGAACGCCATCTGCAGCAGGAGCGGGAGAGGCTGCGCAAAATCGAGGAGGAACGGCAGAGAAAGCTGGAAGAAGAACGCCGGAGACTTGAAGATGACCGCCGCAGGCATGAAGATGAACGCATGAAAAAAGCCGAGGAAGCGGAGCGCAGGAAGATAGAGGAAGAGCGCCGGAGGCGGATCGAGGATGAGCGCAGCAGGCGGATAGAGGAGGAGCGCAGGAAGATAGCCGACGAGGAACGCCGCAGGCTGGAGGCCGAGCGCCAGAGGCTGGAGGCCGAGCGCCAGAAAAAAATCGATGATGATCGCAGGCTGCAGCAGGAGCGGGAGAAACTCCGCGCCATCGAAGAGGAGCGCCAGAAAAATCTCCAGGATCAACATCGCAGGCTCGAAGAGGAACGACGCCGCCTTGAAGATGAACGCATGAAAAAAGCCGAGGACGCCGAGCGCAGGAAGATAGAGGAAGAGCGCCAGAAGAGGATTGAGAATGAACAGCGGAACAAGCTAGAGGCCGAGCGCCAGAAAAAGATCGATGAAGAGCGCCGCAGGCTTGAGGAACAGCGGAAGAGACTTGATGACGACCGGGAGAATGCGAAAAAACGCGAGCAGGACAAGCGGCTCGAAGAAGAGCGCCACAAAAAGCAGGAAGAAGAGCGCAAAAAGCTCGAGGAAGAGCGCTGGAAAATGGAGCGCGAACGCTGGAAACTTGAGGACGAGCGCCATGAAAAAATAGAAGAGCAGAAAAAGGACGAAGGCAGGAACCGGGATACCCGCAAGGAATGCCTTGATGCCTGCAAGGGAATGCAGGGTCAGGAGAGGGCCGCATGCAATCAACGCTGCAGCAAGAATTGATCATGATGAAAAGCGCCGGGTCCGGGGAAATCAAACGCCCGGCATGACCGTTCCCCGGTAGTACTGCCATAGACACGATACGCAAAGAGCCGGCCACAGGCCGGCTCTTTGCGCGCTATGTCCGCGCTTCTAAGTACAGTTTCCTTGTATCTGCCCTTTCGCGGGTGCGTAGCCTTTCTTCTCGGCAATCCTGAAGTCGTCACACGCCGCATTCTTGTCTCCCTTCAGGTTTTTTATAGGGGCCCGGTTGCGGCATGAGATGTGATGCCAGGCGTTCAACTTGATCGAGTAAAACTTTTTTTCATAGAGGTCTCCCCGGGGGTATAGATCTGACGCCTGCATTATTTCACTATTCTTATGATATTTTTATCCCGCCTCCCGGAACGTTACAAACGCCACTGGCGGCGCCATGGATAGGCCGATTTTTACTGCCGCACAATCTTCGAGCATTTGATTTTTAAAAACCTGTCAAGCTCCTCATTGGTTTTAAATTTGAAAATGACTTCATCCGGATCCCTCGGGTCCCGTATTGATATATCGCTGTTTTTAATCGGGCATTTGTTCCCGTAGCCGTCAAGAATGACGGAGGGGCTCCAGAGATTGGTGCTCGTTGTACCGCCGGCGCGCCATCCATAATCAATAAGCAGGTATCCCTTCAGGGGCCGGATCTCCACGCCGCCCTTGCTTTTTACCATGGTGTCAAAATGTCCGAGGGGAGTCGTGGCAACGGTGAAGCCTTCAATACCGACAAGGTCGCCGGATTCAGCGGATAGTTGCGCCGTATAACCGCTCGGGAGGAAGGCCTCCACCGTTGCGTCGTCCTTCCGGCTGAAGGAGGGTTCCCGATTTTCCCTGAAAGGGAGAAGGTGGTAGGTCCGTGAGCCGGTTGAATTTGAATTTCTGTCGTAATCATTGGTGCCGATAAAAATCATCAGCCATCCATTTGGATAAAAGGAATATGACCTGTTCCTGCTTTCATGGGACTTCATCAGCTGATACGACTGTCCCGTCGACAAATACAGGCCCTGCCATTTTGATCTGATTATCTTCATTTCCAGGTTGTTGAACGTGGAAAAGGCACCCTCCTGGGCCTCGGTTTTTTGATCAGGGATGATGAGACAGCATAGCGCTGCAAGACATGCAACTGACACAGCCAATACTTTTTTCATATGCGCTCCTCGTTTAAACTTGATGTTCAAGTGCCAAGCAAGAGATTCTGCTCATTTCAGCAATCATCGGGTGCAATGATCGGATTGAGATAGCTATCGGTTAATTCAGGAGACGGGCCGGCATCATGCAGCGATGATAGAGCATGTATCATCATATCAGATTTCGGACAAATCCAATTGTCCCGTGATTCCTGTAAATTGTTTTGATTTTATCCAGTTGTCAAGATAAAAAACCGAAACGTGAAATGGTACCGATAACTATCGGACTGGCACCGATATCTATCGCTTTAATCAGCCGCTGTGCCATACAGTTTGTTCCAACCTCCCTTCTGTTGAATATGGCACGACAAATCACCGGCTTTTTAATCGCTGTCACGCGGATGACCGGACCTTTTATGTTGAAACTGAATCAGGCTATTGGTATATTATATGAGTCAGGCTGTCATTTTGGTAAAAATATGTTGACACTTACGAGGCATACGATAGTTTGACGGACAGATCGCGCGGTGGAGCAGTAGGTAGCTCGTTGGGCTCATAACCCAAAGGTCGCAGGTTCAAATCCTGCCCGCGCTAATACACGGCGAGGTAGCTCAGCTGGTTAGAGCACGCGGCTCATACCCGCGGCGTAGAGGGTTCGAATCCCTCCCTCGCTAATCCCATTTACCGCCGCTTATGGAAAGCTTAATAACGTTTCTCATATCAAACAAGATTGTCCTCATAATCGCTGTAATCATCAGTGTCCTTATTGTTCTTTCCGTCGCAAAAAAACTCCTCAAGGTGGCCCTGTTCTTCCTTGCGCTCATGGTGCTTTATGCCGCATACCTGGTCTACACCGGCCAGAAGGTCCCCAGGACAAAGCAGGAAGCGATACAGCACGTGATAGTAAAATTTGATGAGATGAAAGTAGGCGGGCAGAAAAAGGCCGGGGGCCGCAGATAAGCTACTCCTCCTCGTCGGCGTCTTTCCCGTAAATATTGAAATCCTTGCTGTCGATAAGCCTGTTGTCCTTCTCAAGCTCGGTTATGACGATCTGATAGTGCCCCGGCTCGAGGTCCTTGATGGTGCCATAGACCGCCCTGGTGGTGTCGTCGATCTTTGCAGTCCTGGTGAAGACCTCCACCCATACCAGTTCCTTTTTCTGGTACACAATGCCGATGGAACGCTCTCCGTATTTCTTCCTGAACAGGAAGACCCAGTCCACAGCCTCGTCCGAGGTGAATTCCGGCGACCCTTGAATCTTATGGTAGGTGTCCTGGCCGAATCTCTTGAACCCGAAGGTCCCCTCCATGGAGCAGGAAACAGCCCCGAGGGCCAGGACCAGAACGATAACGATATGGGCAAGCCGGCGTATCTTCATCACGAATATCCTGAAATGATTATTCGACCTTGTACTGATCTTTGTCAAGCTCGATTGTCCCTTTTCTGTCTCTCCTCACCCGGGGGCCCTCCTCGCGGATGTTCTGGCGTGCTCTCTTTTCTTCCCCGGCGCGCCCGGCGTTCACAGTCCTCCCGATCCCGACCAGGAACCTGACCAGCTTGAACAAGGTGTATATGATTATTCCAAAAAATATAATTTTCAGCAATTGTCCGAAAAACATGAAGCTTTACTCCCGATTATGGTTCCCGATACGGCGGGGGCCATTCGAAACCTACCGCGCCAATATGTCAAGCAGCTCTTTCACCGCGCCGGGAAGGCCCACGAATATGGATCGCGCAATGATGGAATGGCCGATATTCAGCTCGTCAAGTCCCCGTGATGCAAGGACCGGACCGAGATTGTACCGGTTCAGGCCGTGCCCGGCATTGACGCCGATCCCTATCTCGGCGGCGCAGTCAGCTGCGCGGTATATCCGGTCAAGCTCGCTCTTCACGTCCATGGGGAGTTCCCAGTAGAGATCGCCGCCGAAGGCGTCCGCAGCCAGGCAGTAGGAGCCGGTATGGAGCTCGATATAATCGGCCCCCGTTTCCTTCGACCGGTACACAACGTCCTTTTCCGGCTCGATGAAGAGCGAAACCATGATGCCCCTGTCATGGAACTTCCTGATCACGGTTTTAATCCGGTCGAAATTGCCGGCCACGTCCAGCCCCCCCTCGGTGGTCACCTCCTCGCGCTTCTCCGGCACCAGGGTAACCTGGTCCGGTTGCACTCCGAGGGCTATGGCGATTATCTCGTCGGAGAGGGCCATCTCCAGGTTGTACGTGCCCTTCACGATCCCCTTCAGTGCCGTCACGTCACGGTCCTGTATATGACGCCGGTCTTCGCGCAGGTGCACGGTGATGCCGTGAGCGCCGCTTTCCTCGCAGAGGCGCGCCCCTTCAAGGGGGTCCGGGTACGAGGTGCCGCGGGCCTCACGGACCGTGGCGATATGATCGATGTTTACGCAGAGCTTTACCTGTCCCATGGCCTTCAGCGCCCTCATATGTTCTGTTTACGTGTTATCCTGACCAGGACCTTTTTCGGTATGATCGAGATGATATCCGCCGTATTCACGTTCTTCCCGACTATGACGACGGGCAGGTCTTTAGTCACCGTTTCTTTTCGTTCATAGTCCAACAGGGCCCTCGCGTTCAGATTTCCGGCATCGACAAAGGCTTCCACATCGCCGGGGACCACGGCACGGTTGTTTTTCGTCCGGACATAGACCTCGACCTCCCGGTCCCGTATCTCATATTCGTACTCTTTCATGCCGTTACGCACGCCGACGGGGACCGTTACCACAGCCAGGCCCCTGATGTCAGTGATCAGCACCTTGACAGTGAAAATCTTCTCGCCGAAGGTAATGTCCTTGTACTTGTCCTTTATCAGGCCCACCTGCCGCTGCAGTTCCCCCGTCTCGTTTTCAACCGAAACTCCCTCCGTTTCGATCGATTCTATATCATTGATTGTTGATTTCGGGCCCGATATTTTCACACGCTCCGGGATGACCATTTTGTCCACGATTATCTTCCCCTTCGGCACGGTCCCGGTGATATTGGGGGTGACCCTGATCAACTTGTCCTCTTTCTTTTCGACGGTGAGGACCACGACGCTGTCGACGAGGGATATGGTCACATCCTCCGGCACCTGCAGCTTTTCAACCTGGATCGGATAGGCCTTCTCCTCTCCGATCTCCGCCTTCTCCATGTTAACGGTGACCTTGACGTTCTTAATGTTGACACTCTTGAGCTCGTCCTTTCTTCCTTCCAGGATCACGACCGTGTTCCTGCCGGACAGGCCCGATACGGCCAGGTTCGCCGGGAGATTCTTGGTGATGAGGGGCACCTTGTAGCGAAGCTTTTCCGTCCTGCCGCTGATGATGAAGGCCCAGAGGATCACCGCCAGGAGGAGACACACGCCCTTCGCCAGGAAGTCCCGTTCCCGCACGATGAACAATATTCTCTCTTTTATCACTTTCATGATATCACTCAGCCCCCTTCCTTGTCGGCACCCGGTAGCGTTCCTCGTAGGCCGTCTTCGGGTTCATGAAGAAGAGGATCATGTTTTTCAGGTCCTGCACTCGCACCCGTGAGAAAAGCCTGCCGTTGACCATGATGCAGATGCTGCCGGTCTCCTCGGAGGTGAGGAGCACCAGGGCGTCAGATTCCTCGGCGATGCCCAGGGCGGCCCGGTGGCGGGCGCCGTGCTGCTTCTTCAGCTGCTTCGAATCGCTCAGGGGGAGATAGCAGGCTGCGGCCGAGATGCGCCCCTCCTGGATGATGATGGCGCCGTCATGGAGCGGCGTCAGCGGGAAAAACACGGTGCGGATGAATTCCTCGGATATGTCGGCATTCACCAGGACCCCGGACTCGGCGTAGCTGCGGAGACCCGTGTTCCGCTCGATCACGATGAGGGAGCCGATCTTCTCTTCGGACATGGACACCACCGCGTTGACCAGCTCATCCAGGGGGAACGGCTCCTTCCCGGCCTCGGTGGCCAGCCAGTTACGCTGGCCGAATTGCGTGATGAGCCGCCGCAGTTCCGGCTGGAACAGGATGATGACCGCGATCACGACCGAGGAGGCGATGTTCGTAATGAGCCAGTCCAGGGTGTCGAAGTGAAGGAACTTCGCCAGTATCGCCACCACGATGATGACCATGACCCCTTTCAGGAGCTGGATGGCGCGGGTGTTTGCCAGGAAACGGTATACCAGGTAGAAGATAAAGGCGACCAGGACAATATCGATCACGTTCCGGAAATATTCCCAGAAAATCCTGAAAAATTGGGTTACGCTGTTTGCCAGTTCAATCATACGTTACAATGTCCTCTTCAGCATTTCCAGGCCCTCCAGGGCCAGGCGGTGCTCTTTCACGTCATGGACCCTGAGGATATCCGCCCCGTTCAGTACCGCCGCCGCGTTGAGCGCTATGGTCGCCGGCAGGCGGTCCTCATCACGGCCGTACAGCTTCCCTATGAGGGACTTGCGCGAGAGGCCCACGAGAACCGGGAAGCCGAGCTTTTTGAATTCATGGAGATTGTTTATTATCCGGTAATTATCCTCAAGCGTTTTTCCGAAACCGATGCCCGGATCAATGATAATTTTTTCACGCCCGATACCCCGCTCGACGGCCTTTTCAGCAGCCGCCGCCAGAAATCCGGAGATCTCTTCAACCAGGTTCCCGTAGCGGGGGTCTCGCTGCATGGTCGCCGGCGTTCCCTGAATATGCATAAGCACCATGGAGGCGCCGCATTCGGCCGCAACTCCGGCCATGGCACCGTCGAAGGTGAGGCCGCTGATATCGTTGACGATGGTGGCCCCGGCCTGAAGGGCCGCCCGCGCCACCTTCGCCTTGCTCGTATCGACCGAAACAGGGATGCCGATGTCCTTCGAAATTCTTTCGATGACGGTACATACCCGGCCTATTTCCTCTTCAGCTGACACCGGCATCGCTCCGGGCCGGGTCGATTCGCCCCCCACATCTATGATATCCGCGCCCTCGTCCCGCATGCGGTATGCCCGCTCGACCGCAAGATCAGCATCGGCATACCTGCCGCCGTCGTAGAACGAATCGGGCGTGACATTCAATATACCCATAATCCTGACAGTGCCCATGGATGACCTCAGAACATGGCCGTGGCCGAAACAATATGGTTGAAACCCATGGTGATCGTGTCCATCGTGAAGGCATAGGAAGCGTCAAACTGCAACACGTGGAAGGTCAGGCCGGCGGAAAACACCAGGTTGTGCATGCCGATATATATCGACGCCCATTTCATGATGTCGTACTGCGCCCCGACGCTGTATCCGAAGGTCTGCAAGTCGAGTTTCTTGATGACGCTCCCCGCCAGAGTGAAGTTCCTGTTGGTGATGATGGCAAGGCCCAGTTTAAGGGTCGGGTATGCGAAGGCGTATTCCTGGCTCTGGCCCGCCCTCTTAACCATGGGATACATCCCGGTCCCCAGGTCCTGCACCATGAATCCCACTTTAAGGAACGGGAGAAGATATACCTGGGTGCCGATATCGGCGCCGCACCCCATGTAATAGTCATTCCCTACTTTCTCGTACAATCCCTTGATGCTGAACCCGATAGATGTCACCCCCAGGGAAACCCCGTAGGAAAGATACCCCGCGGTGGCAAGGTAATCGAGACTTCCGGTATCATTGCCGTAATAATCTCTCCGGTCGATCCCGCCTGAATATATCGTGTAGGATCCGATACCCAGAACACCCTTGGGAAGGTTTATGGCCATGCCGAAGAATGCAGTGTATGCACCATAGGTCAGCATGGATCCGCTTGCCGCCACCTGAACTGAAAAGCTCTTATCTTCCTCGGAAAATTTTATCAGGTCGCTCTCGCTGATCTCGTCGACCTTTCCCTTTTCAGCCTTTTCCTTTATTTCTTTTTCGGTGAGGATCTGCGCGTGTCTCAGTTCGGTCAGACCCGCCGGGTTCCAGTAGATTGAATAAACGTCATCGGCGGTGACCTCTCCGTTCCTGCCCATGGCGACATACCTGGCGCCAACCCATCCGCCGCTTGTAAAGGTGCCCCTGCTCCGCCCGTTCGCCAGGACCCTCACTGTTTTGGTTGCATGGAGACCGGTTCGCACGTCCTCAGACTCCACCTTGACGATATATACGCCGGGATCCAGGCGTTTGCCGTACCGGTCCCTCCCGTCCCAGATAGCGGGATAGGCCAGTTGCGTACCGGAATTGACCTCATCGCCCTCGAGGGTGTATATCGATAATTTCACTTTATTGAATATGGGACTGCCGGGATATCCCGCGGCCTCAAGGGCCAGCGCATTCAGGTCCGTTATCTGCACGATGCCGTTCCCCGGGTAGAAAGGCACGGGCCATATGATAATTCCATTTGAATTATACGCACGGAGCGCGGTTGCGCAGAAAATAATGCAGCAGGCCCCCAGAAATGATGTGGCAACACGTTTCATGACAGCACGCAACAATCCTGTTGATAATGATCCATCATGCATGTAGTTGATATAGTGTTTTTCCCCCGGGGTCAACAAATATTTATCATTATCAACCTGCACCGCTATACCCTGGCGTGTTACTCATCCCCTGATAAATCGCCGCTCTCGGCCATGATACCGAAGCAATCATGGGCCCGGTCCACCGCCTCGGCAATGGCAGCGTCCCGTTCAGCTTCCGTCATACCGGATTCCCCGGTGCCGCAGCCGAAATACAGGAGAAATTCAATATTCCCCTTCGGACCCGTAACCGGAGAATGACAAAGGCCCTTCATGGCCATGCCTTTTTCAGCAAGAGCCTCAATGACACGGGCAAGGATTTCCCGGTGGTACTCTTTTTTACGAACAACTCCTTTCTTGTGCTCTCCCGGGTTTGCCTCGAACTGGGGTTTCACCAGGATGACCCCTTCAACCGGTGAAAAAACATCCCGCACCGCGTCAAAGACCTTCACGATGGAGATGAAGGACAGGTCTGCGGCAACAAAATCGATCCTGCCGGGAAACTGATCCCGCGCAATGTTCCGTGCATTTGTCTTTTCCATGACCACGACCCGGGGGTCCTTTCTCAGGGAATAATCGAGCTGGCCGTAGCCCACGTCTACCGCGTACACCTTCACGGCCCCCTCTTTCAGCATGCAGTCGGTAAAGCCGCCGGTGGATGCCCCGAGGTCGACCGCGGTCTTTCCTTCAAGGCACACACCGAAACGGTCCAGAGCGTATTTGAGTTTCTGCCCGCCCCTGCTGACGTAGAGCCCCCCGGGCCTTTCCACCGCAATGTGCTCAGTGCCGTAAACTGTTTTAGCCGGGTCCGTCACGGTCTCCCCGTCTACCTTCACCCACCCGGCGATGATCTCGCGCTTCGCTTTTTCCCGGGACTGCGAGAGCCCGTTCTGCGCAAGATAGATGTCGAGGCGTGTCTTTTTCATGTGTCCTTCGTTCACATGAAATATGATTCAAGCAAGACGGCATGTCAAATGAAAAACGCACATGCACATTGCGAGAGGGAAGGCCTCGGCGGCCTCCCCTCTCGCAATAATGCCGACCCGCAAATAGGTCATTGCGGGTGTAATGAAGATTCCCGGAGGAAATTTCAATCCTTTACCTTGATTACTGCCGGCGGCGTCCATGTGCCATTGCGAATCGCCTCCTGCGGCCAGTAAGCGCGTATGTAGAGTGAAAAATCGGCCTTCGGGGCCGGCAGCCAATTGGAACGTTTGTCCCCGGCAGGCGGATCGGCCTGCACATACAGTGTCAGGGACCCATCGGCATTGAACTTCAACTGCTTGCTTTTAGTGCCCATAGAATACCGGTTGATTTCGTTCTGTGCAAAGAAATGGAATTCATTATAGAGTGTGAGCGACCAGAAGCCATTTACCGGCGGCAGCTGGCCCTTGACGAATGTGATCGTGTAGCGGCCGGACCCGTTCAGGCGGACGCCCTGCTCGTCAAGATCCAGGTAGAAATAGACTGTTTCCTGAGGGGCATTGACAAAGATGTTTGATTTGGCAACGGCCGTGCGGGTATAGTAATCCGTGCCGAACATCGCGCCGTTGCTGATCGTGCTCCAGTTATGCGGCCGCGGCTCTCCGAAGTTGCGGAAATTCCGCAGGGGCTGTATGAGTTCTTTTTCAGCCTCCCTGGCCGCCTGGATCAGGATATCCTTGATATGCCTGTCCTTTGCCGCCGCGGCCAGCACAGCGCGTACCTGCGCATAACGGGCTTCCTCTCCCGGCAGGGGCGGGGCATCGTTCAGCGCCAGAGGCAGGACATCAAAGAAGTATTCAGGCACCACCCAGTGTATCTCTTCATTGCCAGCCTGCAAATCCAGGGGAGTCGTGGGCGCTATGGGGACCTTGCTCCAATCAGTGCTCTTCATCTTACCATCGTACTCGGCCAGGGGATAGAACATGATCTGGTTCAGAAGGCCCTGCACGGCCTTCAGGTCCTCAGCCGTGTCCTCCCGGAACACGCGCGGTATCGCATACCCGGTGTTGGTCGAGCTGCGGAAGACCTTCTTGATGCCCGCTGGCACCTTGCCCTTCCATGTGGGGCCGACCAGCAGATAAAAACCAGGCCTGGTCCCGTACATTTTGCCAAGCTTAACGAAGCTGTCCGTCCGCAGGTCCACGATCTGGTAGACCCAGAACCGCTTGCCGAAGTCCGGAACCTGGACGACGACCGGCGACTGTTCCAGTGCCAGGGCACTGACGCCATAAACGACATCCTGATTCGGGCAGGCAACGGCACGTTCCTTTGCGGCAATATAATCGGTAAGCATGCAGTTGTGATTGATCGGCGCCTGAGGCACTATGCCGCCCTCCGCCAGCATGGGCTTTTTGACGTCCTTGAATATAAGCCGCCGGTCATAGACATTGACCAGGGGCCATGCCCAGAAGTAGGCGTCACGTCCTACCAACCGCACATACTCGTCCGTCAGCCGCGTGTTGACGACCGGTCCGGGCACCTTTTTGGCAGTGCCGGCCGACCAGAGTGGAAAGACCGGGATAAGACAGGACATGACCAAGGCCAGTATCATTGCCGTCCTCATCCGCGGCAGTCGGCAAAGTTTATGAGTCATGGGTGGATAGCCTGATTGATGCATAATATTGCCTCCATATTATGAAGTTAAACCTTTATTTCACCGCGGTTTTTAAACTGCCACCTATACAATTTAATCTCTGGAAAAAATATTATTTCCGCCGAAATATCCCCCAATATGCAATCCCTGCCATTGCTATATACGCCAGGGTCTTCGGTATCATCAAAAGCCCGACAGACGGCACCTTTTGCACAAAAAGAATCACCGGTGTGTAAAAGCCGTAGGAGAGAAATATCATGATTGCAATCCACAGGAAGAGCCTGTCCTTAACACGGATCGAATCATAGAGTATCAGAAGTGCCGCGCCGATTCCCTGCACCATCAAAAAGGCATTGCGGTAGAGGGACCATTCAAAAGGCGGGACCACCCTGCTCCACTCGTTGCCCGGGTGAAAAAATACAAGGAGCCTCACAACCCCTGCAGCCATAAGCGCATAATAAATAACGCCGCGGGATCTTCCAAAGCGCTGCCGCCACACCTCGAGTATTATCATGTACAGTATCGTGACCGTCACGGCCGTGGCCAGGGCACCGAGTCCGACAAGAAGGGCATTGTTTTCAAGCCCGCCGGACAAAAAGGCTATCACGCGAAATCCCACGTGCCCCGTGTCGCCGATAGCCAGAAGCAGAAAGCCGTTTCGAATCAATCGCGCCACCGGCAGATCCTTTTCTTCGACCCGAGGCATCTTTCTCCACATGAAGGCAACCAGGCTCCAGATTACCGCCAGATATGCGGTGTTAAACACAATTTCTGAAATCATCTGAAATTTTTGATTCATATGAAAACCTGCTTGTTATCAATTGCAATTATATCATAATAAAACATTCTATTTTTAATTCAATACTTTTCGGAAGCAAAGGGGCAATATATTTTTTTCACAAAAAAACGGTTTTTTCTTGCTACAGGCACATACTGCTGCTTGAATAATCAGGGCTATGGGTATCACTGCTTAACAGCCATCGGCAGATCCTTGAGGATTAGTGCACTACCATAGCACACCGGACCATAATTTATTTTATGGCTTCAAGAGGACAGTTATGGCAGCAATAGAAGAAAAACAGGTTACTATCATAATAGATGAATTGCTGGAAGACTACAGGACCCGGCCGGTTGATCTTCTCAATCGCGGAGATGCCGGCGGTGAATACCTGTATCTATCATCGCACAAACATGAATACATACGCACAATACAAGATATAGTGAAGATTGTTAAAAGCAGCCCCGAAAAGGTCAAGGTACTGGAAATAGGATCTTTCCTGGGCATTGTGAGCATTGCTCTATCAAAAATCGGGTTTGATGTAACCGCAACTGATATTCTTGAATTTATATCGTGCAAAAACCTTCAGAAAAAATTAAACGACAACAATGTAAAAATACCAAGCGTCAAATCTAAGAGATTACACGTTGCCATTTAACGATGAGGAGTTTGGTATCATAATAATGTGTGAAGTCCTGGAACATCTGAATTTCAATCCATTGCCGGTAATCCAGGAAATAAACAGGATCATGAAAAAGAATGGTGCCATCTATGTATCGATGCCCAATCCAGCGTCCCTGCCGAACAGATTGAAACTTATCAGGGGTGAATCGATTCACAATCCGGTAATTGACTTCAGCAACCAGCTTGGTGCTGAAGGCAATATGATCGTTGGCTTGCACTGGAGGGAATATACGGCAGCAGAAACTAAGGAAATGCTGGAAACCATGGGATTTAGTCTGGTAGAGCAAAAATATTATTCTGCTTTTCATTATACCAAAAAGAATCCATTAAAAGAAATTTTTAAAAAAACAATCAGGGCCTTGCTGACTTCCGCAATCATCAGGGACGCGCTGTATGAGTGTTTATTCGACAGTCAACGCGATAATAGTTTAAAAGAAACACAAATCGCGGTGGCAGTAAAAAAAGACAGCGCACAGCGCACATTTTATTTTACCGATGCGACAAAAAACCGCTGACCCGGCTTTTCTTTCTTCGGACACTCCCCTGCCAATTATAAATATAGTGATTGCACTATTGTTATAGCATATTAGGATTTTGCCATGCTTAGTGAATCATCCGTCAGCCAGAAAGAAGAGAACGTGTTCCGCCGCTGGTTCCAGGACGAATACTTCGACCTGATCGTGTGGTATGATCAGGAGACCGGGCTGATATCGGGCTTTCAGCTCTGCTATGACAAGCACAAAAACGAGCATGCCTTCACCTGGCATAAAAACGCCGGCTTCAGCCACAATAAAATCGACGACTCGCGTTCCTCCGGCAGCCACCCGGCCACGCCCATCCTCATCGATGACGGCGTGTTTCCCTTCAGCATCATCATGGGAAAATTCGTCACCAGCTCCGGCAACCTGGATCCGGCCATACGGGACCTGGTGATGGAGAAGCTTGCCGAATTTTCCAGGGAGTAACCGTAACTGCTATTTCATCATTTTAAGGATACGTTTCACCAGTGACTCGGGATCAATGCCAAATTGTCTGAAAAGCTGCGTGTTTTTGCCGTGCGGTATGAACTGGTCCGGGAACCCGGCACAGAAGAGGATTTTTTTCCTGAGGGCGGGCTTTACCGAGGCGAGGAGGTACTCGCCGGCGCCGCCCGCTATCATGCCGTTTTCAAGGGTGATGGCGTAACGCACGCCGGACAGAACCCGGTCGATGCCCCTGACATCCAGAGGCTTGATGGTGAGAAGATTCACTATGCTGATGCCGACGCCGCGCTCCCCGAGCATTTCGCGCACCCTGCGGGCGACGGGCACCATGTCGCCGAAAGTGAAAATCGCCAGATCGTTGCCGGTGGCAAGCTTCCTGATTTTTCCCGGGACAAACTCCCTGCCCTCATCGTATGAGAAGCTCTCCTTGTCTATCCCGCCGCGGGGATACCGGATGGCTACCGGGCCTTCGTTGTGCCGCGCGGCAAAATATATCATGTCCCGCAGCTCCACGCCGTTTGACGGCGCGAGGAGGATAAAATTGGGGATGTTCTTTATTATGCCGATGTCAAAGAGCCCGTGATGGGTTTCGCCGTCCTGTCCCACGGCGCCGGCCCGGTCAATGAGGAGCCGGACGGGAAGTTTCATGATGCCGACGTCATGGATGAGCTGGTCCACGGCCCGCTGGAGGAACGTCGAATAAATCGACACGAAGGGCTTAAGACCGCTCACGGTCAGCGCCCCGGCGAAGGTGATCGCGTGCTGCTCGGCAATGCCGACGTCAAAAAAACGGTCCGGCGACTTCTTCTCGAATTCATACAGGCCCGTGCCCAGCTTCATGGCCGCCGTGATGGCGACGATCTTCTTATCCGTCCTGGCCATGTGCGCCAGAGTCTTTCCCGCTATCTCCGAGTAGGAAAGCCTCTTGTCGCCCCGGGCGATGCCGGTGGCACGGTCAAAGGGACCGATGCCGTGATACAGGGCCGGGTTCATCTCCGCGGGGAGATATCCCTTGCCCTTCTTGGTGAGGACATGGATTATCTTCGGGCCGTAATTGATGGCCTTGACCCTGTTCATTATATGGATGAGCTGGGGAATATCGTGACCGTCGATGGGACCGAAATAACGCACTCCCATGTCTTCGAAAAACTGGCCCGGGATGATCATCTTCTTGAAGCTTTCGATGGAGCGGTAGATGAAACTGAAAAGCGTGCCGCCGATGCGGGGTATCCGCTTCACCAGTTCCATCGACTTTCTCCGGATCCGGTTGTACGTCGACCCGGATATGATGCGGGTGAGATACTTGGACATGGCCCCCACGTTTTCATTTATCGAATGCTCATTGTCATTGAGTATGATGATGAGATCGTTTTCCTGGTGGCCGATCTGGTTGATAGCCTCGAAGGCCATGCCGCCGGTAAGGGAGCCGTCGCCGATTACCGCGATGACCTTTTCACCCTTCCTTATCATGTCCCTGCCGATGGCGGCCCCGCACGCCAGGGAGAGGCTCGTGCTGCTGTGGCCCGTGTCAAAGGCGTCATATGACGATTCGTGCCTCTTGGGAAAGCCTGATATGCCGCCGTACTGCCTGATGCCGCGGAACGCCTCGCGGCGCCCGGTCAGGATCTTGTGGGCATAACTCTGGTGGCCGACGTCCCATATGATTTTATCGTGGGGCGTATCAAAGACATAATGAAGGGCTATGGTGAGTTCAACGACGCCGAGGGAGGAGGCAAGATGGCCGCCGTTCTTCGAGATCACGTCGAGTATGTATTCCCGCACCTCTCCGGCCAGGCTGTCGAGTTCGGCCGGTTTTAATTTCTTGAGGTCTTTCGGGCCGTTGATTTTTTCAAGTAACATTTATGCTATGATCCGCGTGACCTTTTCCGTCTTACCGTCCCTGGTTATTTCAAACACGACGGCGTTGATTTTGCAATTCTTTTCCGCGACTTCAAACTTCACCCTGGTGAAGGTCAGGAACCGCTTCACGGAATTATCTTTATTTATGCCGATGACCGAATCAAAGGATCCGGTCATGCCGACGTCGGTAATATAACCGGTCCCGCCCGGAAGGATGTCCTCGTCGGCTGTCATGACGTGGGTGTGGGTGCCGAACACGGCCGAGGCCCTGCCGTCCACGTGCCAGCCGAAAGCCTTTTTCTCGGATGTTGCCTCGGCATGGAGGTCGACAAGGATGATGGGAGCGCGGTCTTTGACCTCCTGGTAGATGGCGTCGAACTTATGGAAGGGGCAGTCGATGGGTTCCATGAAAAGCCGTCCCTGAAGGTTTATAACGCAGACGCTGAAACCCTTCCGCTCGATTATATGGTAGCCGTGGCCCCGAACCCCGGCCGGGTAATTGGCGGGGCGCAGCAAAGCCGGCTCCGAGTCGATGATCTTCATCACTTCCTGGTTGTCCCATATATGGTTCCCCGTGGTGATGCAGTCAACGCCGATGGAAAGGAATTCATGAGCGATTTCCGGTGTTATCGACTTGCCGCCGGCGGCGTTCTCGCCGTTAACGATGACCATGCCGATCCGGTGGGTGTCGACGATCCCCTGGAGCTTGTCCTTCAGGATCTGGCGGCCGGGGCGACCGACGACATCGCCGACGGCGAGAATTTTTATGGTATCGCTCATTATCCGTTCACGTCCGCTATCGCAGGCGGTTTACAGAATAGCCGCTCGCCGCTTGCCAGCGGCTATTTCTCGCCGAACGCGGCGGTTGAAACCGCCGGCCTATTTCGCGTATTCTATGATCCTGGTCTCCCGTGATGACCGTCACCTTCACGATGCCGGGGTACTTCAGCTCCGACTCGATCTTGGTCGCCACGTCGCGGGCGATGCCTTCAGCCTTTTCGTCGCTGACGATGGAATTGTCGACAATGACGCGGAGCTCGCGGCCGGCCTGGATGGCGTAGCACTTCTCCACACCCTTGAAGGCCAGGGCGATCTGCTCGAGATTGTCAAGACGCTTCAGATATGTATCGAGGGATTCCTTGCGGGCACCCGGCCGTGACGCCGATATGGCGTCGGCCACCTGCACGAGGACCGCCTCGAAGGACTCGGGTTCGCGGTCGTTGTGGTGCGACGCTATGGCGTTCACGCACTTGTCGCCCTCGCCGAACTTCTTGGCCATTTCCGACCCGACGATGGCATGGGCGCCCTCGCCCTCCACCACGCTCCCCTTGCCGATGTCATGGAGGAGTCCGGACCGCTTGGCCAGATGTACGTCGAGCTTGAGTTCGCCCGCCATGATGCCGGCCATATTGGCCACCTCAAGGCTGTGGGAGAGCACGTTCTGCCCGTAGCTCGACCGGTACTTAAGCTTCCCCAGGTTGTAGAGCGCTTCCCTGGAAAGACCCGTTATGCCGAGCTGGTAGGCGGCCTTTTCCCCCTCGTCGAGCATGTTCTCCTCGATCTCGGTGGTTACCTTCTCCACGACCTCCTCTATCCTGGCAGGGTGGATCCTGCCGTTCTGGATCAGCCGTTCCAGGGACAGGCGCGCTATCTCGCGCCGCACCGGGTCGAAGCCGGATATGACCACGACCTCGGGCGTGTCGTCAATGATCATGTCGACACCGGTGAGGTTCTCCAGGGTACGGATATTGCGGCCTTCGCGGCCGATGATCCGCCCCTTCATTTCGTCGGACGGCAGCGACACCGTGGTGATCGTGTTCTCCGACGTGTAGTCGGAGGCGTTGCGCTGGATCGCCGTGATTATAATTTCCTTCGCTTTCTTTTCAGCTGCCCGCTTCGCCTCTTCTTCGATCTTGTTTATGATTTTAGAGGCCTCAAAGCGGGTCTCGTTTTCCAGGTTCTTCAGCAATACCTGCTTTGCCTCGTCAGAGGTCATGCCGGCTACGCGCTCGAGCTCCTTCTTGTGGCGCTCAAACTCCTTGCGGAGTTCCTCCTCCTTCTCCTGGTTTTCCTGCTCTTTTACCTTCAGCACCTTTTCCTGTTTGTCAATCTGGTCAAGACGCTTGTCTATCGTCTCTTCTTTCTGGACAAGGCGCTTTTCGATGTTCTGGAGCTCCTGCCGCCGGTCGCGGCCCTCCTTCTCCATTGCATTTTTTTCCTTCAACAATTGATCCTTGGCTTCAAGGAGCAGTTCCTTCCGCTTGTTCTCGGCATCTTTGACGGCATCCTGCACGATCCGCTGCGACTTGGCTTCGGCGGAGCTCAGTTTTATCTTGCCAAGATATGCGCGAAAGGCATATCCCACAAATCCAACGATCGGGAGAGCAATAATGAGTATAATTGTCAACATTGTCATATAAATCCTCCGGTCCCCCCTGTGATAGTATCCTGGACCCTTACGGCGTCTTACGCGGCCGTACCGGTCCGGAACGCTGTTCAGGCCTCCGTGTTTATGTTTGAGGCCAAAACCGGTTTTCCAAATATCATACTGCGGGCTGGATGCGGCACTGCTTCGATCAGGACCGCAAGGAGGAGTATTTTTGCTGAATTCTGGTTATGACGTATTGGGGAACGAGGCTTGTGAGATCACCGTTGTAGCTCGCGATTTCCTTGACCGCTTTTGAAGAGATGAAGGAGTATTCACCTTTGGTCATGAGGAAAATTGTTTCTATTTCAGGAGCGAGTTTGCTGTTTATTGAGGCGTTTGTCATTTCGTATTCGAAATCCGTTATGTTTCTGACTCCACGAATGATATAGCTTATTCCCTGTAACCTGCAAAACTCTATTAATAATCCTTCAAAAGAAACGACTTCGATTGAGCTATCATCCTTATAGTAATTATTTATGATCTCTAACCTCTCCTTGACAGTGAAAAGAGGTTGTTTCTCGCGATTGATCGCTATTGCCACTACCAGTTTATCACAAATCCCCCGGGACCTCTCGATAATATCGAGATGTCCGTTTGTTAAAGGGTCAAAGGATCCTGGATAAATCCCAATTCGCATATATAATCCAAATACTCCACAGCCACAGCTAAATTAACAGGTACTTAATTTCTGTCAAGAATTATATTATAAGCGAGGTTCCTAAACCGTGCTTATATATCTACTATTATTAATATTAACCCTCTCCAGGATAAAGTGGACATATTAAACGCGCCTGTCAGATGAATGTTACTGCGCCGATATACCTCTTTTTCCAGTATGACTTGCCCATATCCGCATAGGAAACTTTTTTACCTGTCCGCGGCGCATGGATAAACCGCTCCCCACCCATGTAAATACCCACGTGGGACAGCTTTTTATTCTTAGATGTCCTGAAAAAGACCAGGTCCCCCGGTTTCGCCTGCCTGAACCGTATATGCCGTCCGGCCCGGTACTGGCTCTGCACCGATCGCGGGAGGAGTATACCGTTCTTTTCATACACGAACATGACATACCCGGAGCAGTCAAAGCCGCCGGGTGTTGCGCCGCCATGCCGGTACTGGACCCCGATATACCGCTGCGCGGTCCGTACTATCCTGCCCCGCTCTTCCGAATCGTATATCTGGCCATGCCAGGAAGTACCGCAGCCCGATACTATGGCGGCCAGGAACAGGACCATGATAATCCAGATACATCTACGGTTCATACTGTTATTAATATCGGTAAAAAAAGGGGGTATATATAGGAGGAGATCACTGAAAAACGGAATCCCTGCTACTTTTAATGGACGGTTGCAGGCGAAGCCATATCAAAATCATCAATAATGTGCAATTATTACCGGATAATGGTTACAATCACTATTTCTGCAATGAAAGATTATCAAATTCTTCGCGGGTAAGGATGGTAAAGATCTTATTAAGCTTCGCCTTGCCGAAAATGCGGGATATTGATTCATTAAGATCGAAGAATATCAGCTTGATGTTATTTGACATGGAATTGTGCAGAAATTTGACAAAGGTTCCGATGGCCGAAGAATCGACAAAGGTCATATCCCGGCAGTCTATTGCTATGACGTCCGGCTTCATGGCGGCCAGTTTGTTCCAGGTATCCTCTACCTGGCGCACATACCCGAGGAAGAACTCTCCCTTGATCCGAATGATCTTTATTGAACCGCGGTCATCTATCTCAATCGATACCACTGTTTTCTCCTGTACGGCCGCTATGGTTAATTACTTCATCGCTTCCATGACGATAAATCAGTCCGGCTGAAACAAAATAATTGACCGATATCATTACCCGTGCAATACTATTACAATAGCTGAACAATAGTCAACAAAAATAATGTTATATTATTGAGATCGAACAGCAAATTTATTGACAGGCTTGCTGCAATTATTTATGCGGATGTAACCATTCTAAAGGAAACTATTATGAAATTCATTGACGGGGGTCTTGAACAGGTCAAGGGCTATACCTTTTCGGCAGTTGAATGCGGGATCAGGTACACCGGCAGGCTTGATTACTGCCTGATAGCCTCCGAAAAACCATGCAACGCCGCCGGCGTATTCACCACCAACAGGGTCAACGCCGCGCCGGTGAAGCTGTGCCGCGCCCGCATCGGCGGTCCCGTCAGGGCGATCCTCATCAACGCGACCAATGCCAATGCCTGCACCGGCGACCAGGGGTTCCGCACGGTTGAGACACTTACCGCGGACATTGCGGCGCGCCTCAAGGCCGCCCCTGAATCGGTTCTGATGGCCTCCACGGGCATCATCGGCCGCCAGCTCCCCCTGGAAAAAATGATGGCTGCCCATGACGGCTTAATCGCCGGCCTCGAGCCGCGAAGGGGGACGGGCGATACCCCGGGCCATCATGACCACCGACACTGTGCCGAAAGAGATCTGCGTCTCCTTCACCACCTCGGCCGGGGATTTCCGCGTGGCGGGCACCGCCAAGGGAGCAGGCATGATCGCCCCGAACATGGCAACGCTCCTCTGCTTCATCATAACCGACGCACCGGTGGGCGCGGAGGACCTCACCGCAATATTTAAACGCTGCGTCGGCCCGACGCTGAACGCCATAAGCATCGACGGCGACATGTCGACCAATGACACCGCCATCATCCTTTCGTCCGGGTCCGACACGCCCCTCACCGCGGGAAAGGACCTGGCGGCCTTTGAGGAAGCCCTTCGCGCCGTGCTGGCGCGCCTGTCGGAAATGCTCATAGACGACGGCGAGGGCACGACCAAGCGCGTTCGCATCACGGTGAAAAACGCCGCCTCGGACGGCGACGCCAGGCGGATAGCCAGGGCCATATCGGAATCCCTGCTGGTGAAAACGGCGCTCTTCGGCAACGACCCGAACTGGGGCAGGATAGCGTGCGCCGCGGGCTACTCCGGCGCTGCCATCGACGAGAACAGAGCTGTGCGTCTCCTTCGACAGCATGCCGCTCCTGGTCAACGGCGCTCCGGTGGAATTCGACCGCGACGGCCTGGTCGGCATAATGAAGAAGAACATCTTCGAGATTTTCGTCGACGTGGGACTCGGGAAATCGGAATGGTCGATGCTCACCTCGGACATTTCCATCGACTACGTCAAGATCAATGCCGAGTATTCGACCTGATAATCCGGGAAATTACTCATCAAACTGTATAGCGCATGGGATACACTGGCACTTATCTGAACCAATCCCTTCCCATGACGAGACCCCTTCAGCACAACCAGTTACTCGTTAGGAAGTATGACTTTATCTATAACAATATTTTCATTTAAACTTCTTTGCATCCTTTCAACTTCAACAACAGGGCAGTTTTTACACTCTTTTTCTTCATACAGTTTATAATCAATCTTATTATCAATAAAGAGTTTTAAGGGTATCCCATGCATTAACTCATGCCAGAACAGGGGTATTTTCGCATATGGTTCAAATCTGGAGTCTATTTTTTCAGTAATGTCATTTGCCGGTTTAAAACAAATTTTTTTATAGGTAAACAATTTTTCTTTTTGATAAATGTTTTTTGCCTTTACCAAAAATGTTTTGATTTCAGAACCAACCGGTTTATCCGAGTAAAGTTGAATTTTTGATGATGACAGATAGAAGACGCATATAATTAAAAGTAATACAAGAAAATACTTATATTTAAAATACGTTACTACAATATAAATAAAAAGAATCAGAAAAAAGAAGTATGATAACGCAACATAATTGATAAATTTAGTATCAATCATAATCGCCGGCATAGCATAAAATAATAGTGATGTTAAAAATAAGAAAATAATCATTTTATCTTTTTTTACAACACCCAGAATGATTGAGCATAGTGCTAAAATTATAAATATAATTATATTAAAAAACAAATGTCTCGTATAGTACTTCAGTGTAAATATGACGGCTTCAAGTGATATCTCAACTGAATACCCTGCTGCCAAGTATTTTGATAATTTTATCATATAAAATACTGAGATTAAGGACAAAACAATAAATAGAATAATCTTAGTCCTGCTTATTGTTACTTCATTTTTATATAGAATTTCATATAGTGCCAATGATGGTAGTATCATAATTACAATAACATGACTATTTATTGCGCAAAAGAATGTAATCAACAGTAACAGAGTATTTTTTATGGTAAGTTCTTTTCTATTTTCTTCTTTAAAGTATATAAATAAAAAAATAAACAAGAATAAATGAGATAACAGGTGTTGAATATTACATATCCATGACATGTTTCTTATTGTGGGTGCCATTATAAAATATAAAAGAGCTGCGGAAATCGCGATTGTTTTATCTTTAAAAAAGTTAAGAGAAAAATTATATAAAAATTTACAGGCAAGCAGCAAAACGCCAAGATTTATAAAAAAATACATCTGGGCATTAAGACCGATAATTTTATAGGTTAAAAAATGATATATATTTCTTGATAAGAATCTTCCAAAATTTTCAAATGTTTTAAGCTCATGCAAAGAGAGGGAATTTAAATATCCGTATTGATATAAAAATTCAAAATCATCCTGATAAAACCATGCAGAGAATATATATTGAAAATAAAAGACGAATACAAAGATAAATAAAAAAGAAACAGTTATTTTTACATATTGCGGTGCATCATCTGAAAATAGATTTTTTAGCATGTCGTTATCCTTTTCTATAATGTATTCGCTGGTATAATTGCTTGAATTGCCTGCACTACCCAGGACCTGCCACGACTCCACGGGCACCGGGTTATGTAAATTTTAATCAGACTCATTCGTGATTATTGATTCTTCAGAATACGACCTGTCAAGAAAAAAAATGACTTCTCTGACGTTAGTAAATTACCGCACCATGTTCGTTATCCGGTGAATAGGACTTCAACCTGTCTCATGCCAGGATACACAATGGCCCTTATCCGGACCATTTCCTTCCCGGTATAAAGCCCCTGCAGCATTACCGGGACAGGATGGGAACCTTCACATTACAAGTCTCCGCCTTACTGAAAAACACAAAGGTAAGCAGGAGTAGTTCCAACTGTTATTGTTGCGATTACAGCATTGCTTGATCCATCGATTACTGAGACCGTCCCGCGATTCGGCTATTAGTAACGTATATCCTGTTTGTGTTGGAATTAACAGCAACGCCGGTCGGAGTATTCCCCACCGTAATTGTTGTTATTATACTATTATTGTTCCCATTAATAACTGTAACAGTACCTCCACTGAATTGGCGACATAGATCCTGTTGGTAGCTGGATTGACGTCCATTCCCCTGGAGGGTGGCACCGACCGTGATAGGTAGAGCAAAATATGTGTCGGTTGCCCCATCGATAACAGCCATGTTATCAGCCCAATTGTTCGTCGTATAAATTCTATTTATATTTTGATTGATTGCGATACCATAATTATTATTAATTATACCAATATCAGTAATCCATGATACCGCATCTGTTGAGCCGTTTATAACATCCACTGACTGCTCCCCCAGTCGGCCACATATATTTTATTTGTTGAGGTATTGACGTTAATGCCACTGGGGTATGTAGCTATCGGAATTGGTATATCCTGGACCGGATATAGAGCGTGTCAGTGGCTCCATCAATTACTGAAACTCGCAGTATCATATTCATTTGAAACATAAATTTTATTAGTATTCATGTTTATTGCTATTCCTCCGGAATCACCTCACTCCGGGATAATCCAGGATTCAGTGTGGCAATCGGGTATCTGTATTCCCGTCAATTACGGTAATTGCATCATCGGCAATATTTAAAACGTATATTTTTTTATTTGTTTGATTTATTGCAACAGCATAAGGCGTTGCCCCTGCGGGCATCTGTAGTTATAATCAGTATTATCTGAACCATCTATTACTGATACATTATTGCTTCCGCTATTTGCCACATATATCTTTCCAAAATAGGGATCATTGTAATTGGAAGATTTACGGTTTCACCGGCGTGAGATTCACCGGCATCGAAGAACCAGTATAAATACTTCATTCGCGGAGTTTTTCCCCTCCACCGTAAAAATTCTTTGCCGTCCGCGATGGGTACCTCGGCAGTTATCGTTGATACCCTGACCGAATATCTACTTTCAATAGATCCCAAATCGGGAGCTGATATCCTGAGCGTAATAGATGCGACACTTGAAGGCACCTGCGCTGCAGCCTCGGTAGAAAAAAACCGGAGCACCCTGTCAATAATAGACTGCTCCAGGGAAACATTCATTGATTGCGAGCCGATATTTATAACAACCTTTGCAGTGCCTTTTTCGGATGAGCAGTGGCAGTTAATAATACCGACTGTCATAATAAATATTATTAATACTATCGTTTTCATGCTTTTCATCTTATTCTACCTCGTTGAGAAACATTATGGAAACAGATAATCGATCAAGGTATAATTTATAATTCTTTAATCATAAAGTAATACTTTGTTATACGTATTTCAAATTTGATTCCGCAAAAAAAAGAATAATTCAACAACCAATACAGCCTCGCGGCATGGGCCTCGGGACCCCGGGATGGTCGATGCTCACCATGGATTTTTCCATCGACCGTAGTAAGATCAACGCGGAGTATTCGGCCTGAATCGGTGGAGAAATTTACATAAAAAAAGCGACGATCCGTATCGTCGCTTTTCATACCGCATCGCTGTTTACCCTGTTCTACCATTCGTCATTCTGTTTACCGGTGGAACGCTCCCGCACAGTCGCGGTAATGTCATCCAGGTATACATATTCCCACTTGGCCGGCTTCCCCTTGCCGCCGATTGTCCTGTACTGGATGTTTATGATTTTCATGATTTTTTTCTGGTTCAGGAAATCTTTTTCCTGCGCGACCTTGCTGGTCAGCAGAACCGTAAACTGTTTCCAGCCCAGAAAGTTGATTACCGGAACAACGACAAGCCTGTGGTTGGTTTTCTCCGTATCCTGGAGCATGAAGGAAACCTCCCCGTACGTTTTCTCACCATATACCCAGAACGATATGGACCTGCAATATTTATCGATAAGGATCTCCTTCGCCGGTTTGATGATGACCGTGTCGTCGCCCCGCGTTTTTACCTTGAGCCCCAGGTACTTCTTGGAAGCGGTTGTCGCCGGGAACTGGTCCCGGATGGAAAGCCCCGCCTCCTGGTCGGAAGAAACGTTCAAGGTGATGTTCTTGTTCGAGTACTGGGTTGTTTCGAAATCTTCCAATACAACTTCCTGCCATACCACCACGCTGGCGGCCGACTTTTTTGATTCCGCGGTTTTCTCTTCGCCAGCCTTCTTTCCCTCTTTTTCACCGCCTTTATCCTGCGGGTAAACAGGCGCGATGAACGAAAGCGCAACGATCGCCATGATTAGTTTCTTTAACATCCTGGATCCTCCAAAAATATTTTGCCTCAAAACAATGCTTCCTATATCAGATATGATAACAGGCAGCACCGGGAGAGTCAATACATTCTTTACCGGTTCTTTAAAGCCGGGATAAAAAAAGGGGCCTGGTGCGCTGTTAGGGATTAGACCACCTGGAGTTCCGGAAACAATTTCAGTTGACAATAACGACGATACTGATTATAGTAAGAACCGCGGGCAGCCCCTGGACGCCCCGGCAACGGACTTATTATGTGGAAACAAATTGCAATAACAGCAGCGATGATCCTGGCGCTCTCAGCCGCCGCCTTCGCACAGGCGAAGAAGGAAAAGATCCTTATCTACAACCTGTCGATTTCCTACGAAAAAAGCATCTTCGTCGACGACCGCCGCAAGGCCGGCGACGAACAATTCGAGCATTTCAGCTATATTATCCCCCACACCATAACACAGAACCTCAATGCCTCGGGCAAAATCGAGGCCAAAAAACTGGACGGTGTAATGCCGATCAAGGATATAGGCAGCGACGAGTTCTATGACAGCATGGAGAAGATTGGAGCGCAGTACGGGGGCCGGTACATAATCGGGGGACGGGCCATCGTCAGGGGAAAAAAGCTTTCACTGGAGCTTGCCCTGGTCAACATCAGGACGCGGGACTTTATCGCCATATTCAAGGACAGCTTCGAAACCGGCGCCGAGCTCAAGGCCACCATCAGCGACGTATCGAATAACATCGAGCAGAAGCTGGGCGTATACCAGAAGGAAGCCCGGGACGGCAGCCGGCAAGGAGAGGGTGGGCAGCCGTCCAAACCCTCACCCTTCAGCAAGGCATACCAGGCCCTGAGCGGCCTCTCCTTCGGGGTCAAGACGGGGCGCTTTTTCATCATGGGTCCCTTCTCAAAGATATACGAGGACTCGATGTATTTCAATCCCTACATTTCATACGGCATACTGAAATGGTTCGGCGTATCAGCCGAGGCGGACTACCTGGCCGCGGAGAACAAGAGCACCTTTGCCACACAGAGCTCGTCGATGCAGTTATGGGGCGTCACGCTCAACGCTGACTTTTCATACATGTTTTTCAAATATTTCGGCATACGGGTCTCTGCCGGGTTCGGCGCATCGATGGGAAAGATCACCCTGACCAACATGGACAATCCCCTGATCGGCCTGATGCCATCGAAAAATTCCACCGACCCATACCTGAACCTGTCCGCGTCATTCAATTTTCTGTTCAAACCGGTCGAGATCCAGGTTGGCGGAGCCTATAAAGCGGCTTTTTTCGAAGGCGAGGTCCTCTCTCTTCTCACCGTTTTCTTCGGAATCGGGTTCCACCTGTAACCGATCAATTGACCGTATTTTCTTATAATCGTAAAGATCAAATAAAACCGGATAAATCCGGCACCGCAAGAATCTGCATGGCAGACCCAATTTTTAATTTTCTACCATTAATTTCTTGACTTGCACAGGTAATATTTTACGATTTACGGTACGATAATTAATCATTCCATGCATGAATTTTATCTGGTAATCGGGATCGTTCCCGATTTATTTTTTTTGATGGGATGCCTGTCATTTCCCTGCCGGGAATGGCATTTGCATAACGCAGAGGGATAGGATTATGAGCTCCAAAAAACTGAAAAAAATAATGGCCGAAGACAAGAACAACCTGTTCCAGAATTACGGCGACAGGCTCGGGGTATGCTTCGTGCGGGGCGAAAACAGCTATCTCTATGACCAGGACAACAAAAAGTACGTTGATTTCTTTTCCGGCATTGCCGTGACCAGCCTGGGATACGGCAACAGGGCCTTCACAAAGGCCCTGCACCGCCAGATAGACAGCCTGATCCACACCTCAAACTGGTTTTACAACCGGGAGCAGACCGAAGCAGCCAGGCTGCTGAACGAGGTTTCCTTCCCGGGGAAGACCCTTTTCGTCAACAGCGGCACCGAGGCCAGCGAGGCGGCCATCAAGCTTGCCCGCCGGTACGGACTGAGTCACGGGAAGGACCGTTACCAGATCATAACCTTCGACAATTCGTTTCACGGCAGGACTTTCGGCGGCATGTCCGCCACGGCCCAGAAGAAGATCCATGAAGGTTTCGGGCCGCTGGTGCCGGGCTTCGTGTATCTCCCCGGCAACGACATCAAGGCCTTTGAAAGGGAGATCAAGAAAAACCGCAACGTCTGCGCTGTCATGATTGAGCTGATTCAGGGCGAAGGCGGCATACAGATAGCGCGCAAGGAATTCGTCAAGGAGCTGTTCCGCCTCTGCAACAAGAACGGCATCCTCACCATTGTGGACGAGGTGCAGACCGGCATAGGCAGGACCGGGGCCATGTTTGCCTACCAGCATTTCGGCGTGGTGCCGGACATCATAACCATGGCCAAGGGCCTTGCCGGCGGAGTGCCCGTCGGCGCGATACACGCAAAAAATTTCCTTCCGGAATTTTTCCCGAAGGGAACCCACGGCAGCACCTTCGGGGGAAACCATCTTGCCTGCGCCGCCGTGGCAGCGGTGCTGAAGCAGGTGCGCGGCAAGGCGTTCCTCGGCAACGTCAACGCCGTGAGTGCCTATTTCTTCGATGCCCTGAACGGCCTGAAGAAAAAAACCGACTTCATCAAAGAAGTGCGCGGCATGGGCCTGCACATCGGCGTCGAGCTCACCATGCCGGGTGCGTCCCTGGTGCCCAGGGCCCTGGAGATGGGGCTGGTCATCAACTGTACCGCCGACAAAGTAATCAGGATAATGCCGCCCCTGAATATCACCCTGAAGACGGCACGCGAAGGGATGAAAATCCTTGAGCGACTATTCATAGAAGCTGGGGGGAAACAGTGAAAATTCCAAAAATAAAATCCAAAGACCTTATCACCGTGAGCGATCTCGACAAGGGCGAGATTATGGATATCTTCCACCTGACGGCGGGACTGAAAAAAGAAGCGGCCCGGGGACACCACCCTGACGTTCTGCAGAAAAAGTCCCTCGCCATGATCTTCGAGAAAAGCTCCACCAGGACCAGGGTCTCCTTCGAAACGGGCATAACCCAGCTCGGCGGGCACGCCCTGTTCCTGGACGGCAACGACATCCAGATCAGGCGCGGGGAAACGATCGTCGACACCGCGAAGGTCCTCTCCCGCTACGTCGACGGCATCATGATACGGACCTACTCCCATGACAATGTTGTGGAGCTGGCGAAGAGCGCCACCGTCCCGGTAATCAACGGGCTCAGCGACGAACATCATCCGTGCCAGGCCCTGGCCGATTTTTTCACCATCTTCGAACGCGAGGGCAAATTCAAGGGAATGAACATTGCCTACGTCGGCGACGGCAACAACGTGGCCAATTCGCTGATACAGTGTGCCGCCATCCTGGGCGTTGACATCTCCATCGCATGCCCCAGGCAGTACGAACCGGACCCCTACGTGGTGGATGACGCCCGCAAGGTTGCGTCCCGTTCCGGCTCTTCCATCGTGATAACCAGGGACCCGGAAACCGCGGTCAAAAACGCGAATTACATCTACACCGACGTGTGGATAAGCATGGGCGAGGAAAAAAAAGCGGCGGCCAAAAAAAAGGCCCTGGCGAAGTACAAGATCACCAAGGAGCTCCTCAGCAAGGGGCGCGCCGATTCAAAAGTAATGCACTGCCTCCCCGCCCACAGAGACGAGGAGATCGAGGGCGACGTCCTCGATTCCGGCCGGTCGATTGTGTTCGACGAGGCGGAAAACAGGCTCCACGTGCAGAAGGCGGTTATGTGCGCCCTCATGGGAAGGCGATAAAACGGGTCTAAAAAAATTCCCCGGACCCTCCACGTTGATTCCTTCTCTCTTGAGGGTTCAGGAGCGGAACGGTCCGGGGAACTGCAATCTGACAAGACGTCAGGGTTTAATTCTTCAGAACGTATCTCGATCACTCCTGCCGCGTAAAACGCTGCCGTTCCTCATCTATACCTTTTTACCCTTCAGATAACCGCTCTTGAAAGTGCTGCCGATCCCTTTCCGGTATCTGGATCTCTTCACGGCGTCGGCGTACTTCGTCCGATTCATTATCTTCAGGCTGCCGTTTATTGATTTAAAAAGAGAAAAGGAAGGCCCTATTCAGAGCAGACGTTTTTCCGGGGAGCTGTTTTTTCTGAACGGCGCGCCATGTCCCGCGCCGCCGCTGCCAGTGCCGGGGTAGCAGGAAGCTCATAGCCGTTATCAGGAACATACATGGCATCGCTCTTTTTTCCGCAGAGGCTGACGATGACCGGGTATTCAGGCATGATAAGGTCGATGTCGCTCTCGGCCATGACGGAGAAGGTTATTGTATCGTAGCGCCCACCCCTGATGGTCTCCAGCACCCTGGCGCGGTAGATATGGTTTACGTAGCCCCCCTTCAGATACCGCAGGGGCGACCGTTCCTTTACCCTCCCCTTCAGTATGTAAACGATGGCAGTATAGTCCGTGGTTACGATGTTGGCCCGGACCAGGTCCGGTGAGAGTTCCCGGTACTCCGGGGCCTGCTGTTTCATAACGGCCCTGTTCTCAATCCAGCCGTCACAGGCGGTGAAGAGGGGTATGCTGACAAGAAGGGTGATCACCACTGTTCCTATTCCATAACGTTTCATCATACCAGCAATAATTCGTCCTGTGGAAAAAGCAAGGATTATATATTACCTGGCCGGGAAGCAGTGGCCGCCGGAGCCGGCCTGGTTCGGGAGGTCATCTCCTGTGCCAGTGATGAAATTGAGCGTATCCTGATCGAATATTGTAGTGACCGTTGTTCCAACGCCAGCGGTAGCAGTACCGCCGTGTATAATCATGAACCTGCCGTTATGCGCGCCGCCCGTTATCAGGAAAGAAAAGGCTCCGATACCGATATCCCCGTCAGTGAACGACGGCCCGGGCTCGATAGTGCCATCCGTATTATACACTGACGTCAGGAGCGTATTATTGCCATGCAGTATGAGGGCCCTCCCCGCGTTGGTGCCGCTGGTAATGGGGATGCTGAAGGCGCCGGTACTTGCAACTGCTGACAGGTTGGGCCCTAAAGAAAAAGCAGCAGTGGCTGGATTATATAACCGCGTAAAATTAAAACCGCCGCCGGGTATGACCAGCCAGCGGCCATTATTTGTTCCGCCGGTTATGCGGAAGCCGTGGCCCCCGCTTGATACATTGGCGGTCGGTGCTATGTTGGGACCGGTATTGAAAGAATTCCCGCTCTGGCTGAATAATGAAGTATATAACGTACCGTTGCCGCACACCACCAGGATGTCGCCTCCGTCAACCGGAAGATGGAAAGAACCCCACCAGGGAGCCCCGGTCGCGACGATCCCCGGCCCGTTAAAGAAATCGTTTGCCAATTGATCATAGTAGGTGGTCGTCGTTACGTTGTTCCCGGTAACGATCAGAAAACTGTCAGTGTACGGGCCGCTTGTCACCTCGAAACTATGCGCGTCTGAACCGACAGGATTCGTCACCGTCCTGGCATTCAGGGTAAAGTTTTGCAGCGACGGGTTGTATATGGAATTCGCCGTTGATGTATTGCCGTGCAGGACCAGGTGACACCCCTCCAGAGGATAACTATAACCGGTTTTAATAAAGAAACTATGACCGCCCCGTCCCACGTTCCCCGCAACGGGATTTCCCGCACTGAAAGTGTTGGTTATGGGATTATAGATGGAAGTATAATTCGAATTATTGCCGTTAACCACCATGACCGGCATGACCCCGGCTGCTATCAGGTTGATAACATAGGGCCCCTCATCCGAATCGGTATTCGGGATCGTTATGGTAGCCGTGCGCGGCCCCGTGGCGGTGGGTACAAAATCAACGGTGAAGGTGGTGCTGCTCAGCGAGGCGATGGTATCCGTCGAGGGGCCACTTACCACAAGGTCACCGGCGTTGGCCCCGCCGCCGATTACATAGGGTGTACCGGTAAGGGCCAGGCTGCCCGTTCCAAGGTTCTCGATGGTGAACGTAAGGGGCGTGGAAGCGCCTTTTATCAATTTTTCGCCGAAATTATAGGTCGCGCCGGTCGAGTACGGAGTTCCGCTGATCAGGAGATTGATCTCCGGGACAGTCCCGTCTCCCTCGAGATAGACGGTATAGGGGTCTTCGTCCGGATCATCCGAGAAAATCGTGAGTTCCGCGGTGCGCAACCCCGCCGCGGTCGGATGAAAGGATATGGTGAAGGGAATATCGCCCAGGACGGGAATAACCGCAGCCCCCAGGCCAAGCACCGTGAATTCCGAAACATTGGCACCGCCCAGGGAATATCCTGAAACGTTCAGGTCCCCCGTACCGGTGTTCTCGATAGTAAAGTCGAGATTCCCGCTCGTTCCGCTTACCGGTACCCCGGGGAACGTAAAGGTGTCGTTCACCGCGTAGCTTATCCCCGAATTCTGCACATCGATTTCCGGCACAATGACGGGGGTCCCGGTACCGCTGAGATTAATGGCATAATTTGCGATATCCGGGTCATTGGAACTGATCATGAGCACTGCCGATACTGGGCCCACAGCGGTCGGCGAAAAGGTTACAGTGAACGTAGTGGTGGAATTCCCCGCTATGGAACCCGTCCCGGGGGCGCTCACGGAAAAAACTGAATTATCCGACCATGGAACAGGCACGAGGGTAAGGACCGCGTCGCCGGCGTTCCGGACAGTAAAGGTAATGGGCGCGCTTGAACCGCCCTGTGTTACAATGCCGAAATCGTAGTTGCCCCCGGGCGCATAATAACCGCCGCCCGTCTCCATATAGATGGCGGGAACCGCGGCTGCCGAACCGACACCTGTCAGGTTTAGATTGTATGACGAGTCATCGCCGCTATTGTAAGGTATGGATATGAGGGCGTCACGGAAACCGGCGGCACCGGGAGTGAAGGTAACCGTAAAGGCTGTGCTGGCCCCCGGTGCCAGCAGCGTTACGGCCGGGTCTGTTACAGTGAAATCCGCCGCTTCACTGCCGGTAACATTTATTAGAGCGGGGGCGCCGGTCAGCGCAAGGTTATCAGCGCCGGTGTTCTGGATCGTGAAAACAACGGCCGGGCTTGAATTAAACTCATGAAGTGTGCCGAAATTATAGGCGCTGCCGTTGGGATAATCGATCCTGCCGACCCGGACATTGACCTGAGAGAAGGCAAACAGGTAGTCCATACCAAAAAAAGAGAGTGCATCACTTGAATTTATATACAAGCTGTTTCTTTCACATTGTCCAAAAAACAGTGAAGAAGCGATAATTATTACTGAGGTGATTAATTTCCGTTTATGCATTAATTCAACTAGTTGATCAGGATACTATTTGTACATTGTATTTACATACAACAAACAATTCTAACATATATATTTTTTACCATTCTGTCAAATTAATTCCATCTGATCTTAATGAAAGAGTTAGTGATGCCGAACATTATGAAATACTCATGCTGATTTAAGAAGAAAGGATGGTTCATATGAGCAACATCCCCTTGTTGACCGCCCTGCGGTGAAAAAAAACTATTATTTGACGCTACCGCGCCGGGAAGACATGGGCGCCGGCAGAGGCCGGATAGCCAGCAGGAAGGTTGTCGCCTGGCAGTGAAATAATGCCGAGGGTATCCGGGTTGAATATGGTGGTTACCGTTCCGTAATTACCGTGTATGATCATGTACATTCCTTTATACACACCGCCGGTTATCTCGAAAGCAAACGCCCCGGACTCTACCCCGGCAGACAGGGTCGGCCCCGCTCCAATAGTATTGTTCGGATAATACAGTGATGTCGTCATCAACCCGCCCCCATGCACGATGAGGATAGTACCTGCGTTGGGGCCGCTGGTGATCGGAATGCTGAAAGACCCGGTATAGGCAGTGCCGCCGCCAAAGAGGTTCGGTCCCTGGGTTATAACGGGAGTTGATGTCGGTCTGAAGATCCAGGTGCGCTGACTGCTGCCGCCCTGCACGATCAGCATGCTGCCTGCATTTATCCCTCCCTATAATCTTCGACGCATGGCCGCCGTCGCCGATATAGGCATAGGTGCCGCCATCGGTAATCTCATAGGTGGCCGGATCAAGGATATAGGTGGACTGGTTAAAAACCTGGTAATAACTGCTATTATTACCCAGGGCTATTATCGTGTTGCCTGATTCGTTCATGAAACTGAAGGCGCCGTCCCCCGCATTATTGTTAAAATCATTGACCCAGGTGGGAGAAGAAATGAAATAATTCGAGAAAGGTCGGATCAAAATGCACTGTCGACAAGGACGAAGAACCGCTGCCGCACACGACCACCCTGTGGTTCTGGTATGCTCCGCTGGTGATCATAAAACTGTGCCCGCCGGCACCGATGCTCTCGATGGCCGAATCGCCGGACGTGACCGATGGACCCGATGGATCGTACAGGGTTGTTGTATTGCTATTGTTGCCGTGAATCACCATGTACTGCCCGGCATAGGCGCCGCAGCCGGGATCTTGAAGGCGTGGGCGCCGGCGCCTATGGTGCCCGTCATGGTAAGGGCGCTGGTGCTGAAGGTGTTTGTCACCTGATTATATACCGATGTGGTGCCGCTGCCGCCGTGAACCATCCTGAGCGGTATGACCGGAATCCCGTTCAGGTTGATGGTATAGGTCGGCTCGTCCGGGTCGCTGCACGGGATCATGATGGTCGCGGGGCGCACTCCCTGGGCGCCGGGGGTGAACACGACGTCCATGGTGGTGCTGCCGCCCTGCGGGACTGTCGGCGCAGGATACGAGGATATGGTATAGTCGCCGGCAAATATGCCGCTAATCACCGCGTAGGGCGGGTACAGCTCGAGGTCGGGCTCCCGAGGTTCCATATTTCAAAGGTCACCACGGAGCTGTTCGGGTACAATGTTTCAAAATCAAAGTAGCTTCCCGACGGATAGGAGACCGCCGCGACTTCGACATTTATGTCAGGAACCGAGAAGAGGCTTCCGCTGCCCGCAAGATTGACCTGATATGAATTTTCAAACGGGTCCGGCTCATCGGACGCGATCCAGAGAATGTCGCTCCTCGCTCCCACGGCGTTCGGCGAGAAGGTGACGTCAACGGTCGTGGTGCTGCCGGGGGCAAGCGTCATGACACCAGGCGTGCCGGCGGTAAACTCGGTCCCGCTGTCCGTCCACGCGCTCGTGAGGTTCAGGGTCGCGGTACCGCTGTTCCGAATGGTGAAGGTGGCCACGCCAGAACCGAAGTTCTGGACATCGCCGAAGTCATAGGTGCTCCCCGGCACGTATTCCATCCCATTGACCAGTATATCTATATCAGGAACGGCCGCGGCATTGCTCGTTCCGCTGAAATCTATCGAGTAGGAGCCTTCATCCGCGTCATTTGAAGTAATCGTAATTGAGTCGTTATACGTTCCCGCCGTGTTCGGCGCGATAAAGGTGACATCGAAGGTCACGCTTCCACCGCCCGGTATATTGGTTGTGGCCGGGCCGGTCACGGTAACATAGCCGTTTGACGCCACCGGCTTGCCCGAGAGCATGAGGCCGCCCACGCCGGTATTCTCTATCGTGAAAGTGACTGTCCTGGCAGTATTGCTCTGCACGTTGCCGAAATCATATGCGCCGATGCCGTCGGGATAATCGGTTGCCCCGGCCCTGACATTGATCTCCGGGAGGGCGATGGATCCGCCCGTGCCGCTGAAAGTGATATTATACGGGTTTTCATCTGAATCATCTGAAACAATGGTGAGCATGGCTGATCGTGTTCCCGTTCCGCCCGGTTTAAAAATTACCGTAAAGGTGCTGCTGCCGCCCGCGGCTATCGTGGCCACGCCAAGGGGACTCACGGTGAAATCCGTCGCATTGGCCCCGCTCACGTACCGGTCCGAAATATTGAGAGTGCTGGTCCCCTGGTTCACGATCGTGAATACAACCGGGGAACCGCTGAGGGGCAGATTGACCGTGCCGAAGTCATGGGCCGTGACGGTGCTGCCGCCCGTCTGCACATCGATATCCGCGGCCAGGCCCTGGCAGCTGCTAAGATTGACATAATATACCGGTTCATCCGGGTCATCCGAATATATCTCCAGCCTGTACCGGCGCGGAATCCCGCGCGGTCGGGGTAAAGGTGAGATCAAAGTCGCGGTCAGGTCGCCCGCTGCAACGCTGGCGGGGCCGCTGACCGAGTAGTCTCCCGTATAGGTGCCAGTCAGTCTATATCTGAAAATTCAGGGCTCCGCTGCCAGGGTTTTGTATCGTAAAGTCTCCACGTAAGGGTTCCCACATGACAGCGACGCCAAGACCGTTTCCCGAAGCTAAATCAGCGCCGCCCTCTGGAGATTGATGTCCGGACTCCCTCGCCGGTGCCGTTCAGGTTTATGGTATAGGGGTTCTCATCCCCGTCATTGGAGGCTAAGGTGAGAATCGCCGTATGGCCGCCACCATGGACGGGGTGAAGGTGACCGTGAAGGGTTCGCTGCTGCCGGCGGCAATGGAAGCGGCGCCCGGACCGGTCACGGTGAAATCAGCGGCATTGCCCCCGCCGACGGACACGATCGGCGCCCCGGTCAGGTTCAACGGCGCGGTCCCCAGGACGTTCTGGATGGTGAAATTGACTGCCGCGCTCGAGCTGCCGAGGTTCGTAGCGGCAAAATTATAGGTGCTCCCGGACGAGTAACCGGTGCTGTTGATCTCGAGATCAAACTCCGGAACTGTCCCCGCGCCTTCAAGGTACACGGTATAGGGGCTTTCATCAGGGTCATCGGAAGCGATCGTCAGTTCAGCAGTGCGAAGCCCGGCGCCTCCGGGACTGAAGTTTATGGTGAAGGTGGTGCTGCCCCCCGCGGGAATGGAAGTCCCGCCCAGGTTGGCCACGGTGAATTCACCCGCATTGGCCCCGCTCACCGTGGGCATCGCGATGGTCAGGGCGCCCGTGCCGGCGCTGTTATCTATGGTGAAGGTGAGATCGCCGCTCGAGCCGCCCACGGGGACACCGGCAAAGGTATAGGTGTCGCTCGTCGCATAGGACCTCGAATACAGGACATTGCCAATATCCGGGACCGTTCCGGTGCCGCTGAGATCGATGGTATAAGGGTTCTCGGGAGCGTCAGGATCATTCTGAATAAATCACGAGCTGGGCGCTGCGGGCCCCGGTGCCTGTCGGCCAGAAGGTGACGGTAAAGGTATCGCTGCCTGCCGCAGCAATGCTGGTGCTTGCCGGACCGATAACGATGAAATCACCCGGTTGGCCCCGATCACGTCGACAACCAGCCCCCGGTGATATTGAGCGCGCTGCCTCCCAGGTTCTGGATCCTGCAGGTCACATCGGCGCTCGCACTGCCGACGTTCACACTGCCGAAGGCATAGGGGTCTCCGGAAAGATAATCAATCATGCCCACCTGGAGATTGATGTCCGGCGCCGGGGCGGTACCGGTTCCGCCGAGAGCTGATCATATAGGGGCTTCTCGCACGCATCAGGATCATCTGAAAGTGATCGTCTCCGCGTGTCGTCTGCAGGCGCCAGCGGCGGTCGGGTGAAGGTCACGGTGAAGGTCGCGCTGCCGCTGACAGCGATAGAGGAAATCACGGGCTGTATTAACAGGTAATCACCGGCGCCTGTCCCGCCGATGAACACCAGCGGCGCCCCGATGAGATTCAGATCATTGCGGCACCCAGCGTTCTGCATGGTAAAGGTGATATCTGGTGATGAACTGCCGATATTACCGCTGCCAAAGGTTATGGTGTCAGCCTGACGGACGATCGAATCGCTCGACCTGCAGGTTGATGTCCGGCGTCAGGACCGTTCCGGTTCCGCCGAGGCTGATCATATAGGGGTTCTCGAACGAATCAGGATCGTCCGAGGTGATCGTCAGGGTGTCGTTGAAGGCGACGGCGGCGGTCGGAGTGAAGGTGACGGTGAAGGTCGTGCTGGACCCGGCGCGATTGTCGTGGTCCCGGGTCCTGTTCACGGCGAATTCCACCGGTGCCCGTCGATACGGTCCCCACGTTCAGGGTCGCGGTGCCCAGGTTCTGTATTGTGAATGTGACCGGGACCGGGGTGCCGACAACAGTCGAACCGAAGGCATAGGTGGAAGAGCCTGACGCGTAATCGGTCGCGACGACACGGAGATTGATATCCGGGCTCCGGTACCGGGGTGCCGGTGCCAGTGAGACGTATCACGTAACTGCCCACATCAGGGTCGTCTGACTGGATCGTCAGTGTCGCGGACCTGGTCCCGACAGCTGTCGGCGTGAAAACAACCGTGAAGGTATCGCTCCCTCCCGCGCCGATGGAGCTCAGGGAAGGCTGGGTCACGATAAAATCAGCCGGATTGGCCCCCCCCGTCAGGACCAGCGGCGAACCCGTGAGGTTGAGGTTCGCGGCGCCGTCATTCCGGACGGTGAAGGTATAGACGGCCGAGGAAGAGCTCTAGGACGACAGACCCGGTACTCAAGGTGCTGCCTGACGCGTAATAGCTGCTGCCGATATCCACGTTGATGTCCGGGACAGCTGTTGCCGAGCCGGTGCCGGTCAGGTTGAAATTGAACGTCCCGTCGCTGCCGTTGTTGAATGGTATTGTTATGACCGCATCGCTCACGACGGGGGCGCCCGGGAGTAAAGGTAATCGTGAAGGTGGTGGATGAGCCGGGGGTCAGCACCGTCACGCCGGGATTCGTAACCGTATACTCCGAGGCGCCCGCGCCGGTGACCGTCACCAGGGGTGTACCGGTCAGGACAAGATTGCTGGTACCGGTATTCTGGATGGTAAAGGTCACGGATGGGCTCGATGCCGCCTGCGTTACCGTGCCGAAATCATAGGTGCTTGATCTTTCGTAAGAAAGATTCCCCGCCTGTATGGAGACCGGTGAACTGAATAAAAAATCTATACCCAGGAATGAGAGGAGATCATTTTCACCGGTATATAAACTATTTCTTGCACATTGTAAATAAAATATGAAGGAAGAGAGTATAATAAGTAAGGTTATTATTCTTCTTTTTTTTATACATAAATACAATATCTTGATATATATCACTTGTACATTGTATTCAGAAATAACATACATTTGCAAATTATCTATTTTTTAACAATCTGTCAAATCGATTAATACTAAATTCCTGTCAGTAAAACCATGCAAATGTATATAGCGGATTCCGCTACAGCCACAACTGGTGTATCTGTAAAAAGTAATATTGCTAACTATTAGTTTGCTTATTTTTGATATTTTGAGGAAATTGTATAATAATACTTACAGCCATAGGTTTAATTCGAGCATCTCCAGGCAGGGTCGTCTAAGTTTCTCTCAGGACCTACTTCAGCCTCTCGATTTCCACCATCTGCTTGAAGAATTTGAGGTACCGCTCAGCGTTGTAGAAGGCTGTTCTGCCGAGGAATACATCATTCTGCTTGAATGTACCTGTGCTGGTGTACTTTTCCGTCTTCCCGTCATCATCAACGACATTCACAACGGCCATGATGAGAGTACCGCTATCGAAATAATAACGCCGCTCATTTATGACTTTATCCGGTGTCTTGTTAGAATAGTTCTCCCTTTCGCTCCGTGAATAATAGAACACGGGCCGCTCCTTATCGTCGTACAGGTATTCCACGCTGTGGCCGGCCATGGCGGCAACGTTGTACCTGACATTCACCTTGTGAAGACGATGGCCCAGCAGGTAGGGGTCCTTCTCCGGGTTCGCCTGCCATGAAGTGTACAGGAAGGTCACCCGCGTTGTCTGGAGCCCTATGGCGGGCATCATGGTCTCGAACTTCACCTCGTGCGCGGGCATGGGATCTTTCTTGTCTTCCAGGCTCTGCGCCTCCTGGTAGAGGCGCCGGATCCGCTCTATGCGCGGGTCCTCCTTCGCCGTTAAAGAGCAGTAAACGGCCAGGATGCCCAGAACCGCACACAGAGTTCGCTTCATAATCGTCCTCCCCCACTCAGGTATCTAACATGTTTTTTCCCATATGCTGCAGGGTGCAGTTTGCTTGCCGACGTCTCTATTCATGCCTGGCAAGGGGAATTGCTATAAAGAATGTTGACCCCTTCCCCTGCACTGATTCAACGTTCATCATGCCGTGATGGTTTCTCGTGATGATGAAATAGGATACCGATAGACCGAGGCCCGTCCCCTGCCCCACCGGCTTGGTGGTAAAAAAGGGCTCGAAGATCCTCTTTGCCGTCGCCTGGTCCATGCCGGTGCCGTTGTCCTCGACCTCAATGCGCGCCATGCTCCAGTCACGCTTGAGCCGCAGGGTGATCCGCGGTTTTTCATCGCGCTCCTTTACGGCCGCAAGGGCCTGGGCCGCGTTCTTCAATAAATTTAATATAACCTGCTCTATCTCCACGGCGACGCAGGGAACCGGCGGAAGCTCGGGATCAAATTCGCGCTTTATCTCGATCTTGCGGAAATCATAATTGTTCGTAAGGTCATAGTCATGGGCGGCAAGGGTCACTGTCTTTTCGATGATATCGGCGAGGGCGGCCGGCTCAAGACGCGATGAACTCGCCCTGCTGAAACTGAGCATGTCGCCGACGATCCCCGTCGCCCGCACCGCCAGGTCCTTGATGCCGTTAATCATTCTGGATATCTCACGCTTTTCAATATAGGCACTGAGACTGTCCATATCGATGCCGCACTCGAGGGCCACGTCCCTGTTCTTTTTCAAATCGGGCGAAACGCGCCGCTGGATGTTGTTCACGCCCATGAGGATCCCCCCCAGCGGGTTATTGATCTCGTGGGCCATACCCGCCGCGAGGCCCCCGACACTCAGCATTTTTTCAGTCTGGACCATCATGTTTTCAATGCGGACCCTCGCGGTAACGTCATCGACGCGGATCACGGCACCTTCAACGCCGTTGGTCACCAGGGGATAAATCGTGTAGTCAGCATATACCACCTCGCCGCCCCTGTTATGGGGAACCTTTTCCGACACCTGGGCGACCCGTTCTGCAATGGCGCGCCGGATTTTTTCCATGTGGACGGATATCTCCGGGAACAGGGACTCGATGGGCATTCCCTCGGCCTTCTCCCTGGATATTCCCGTGACCCGTTCCGCGACAAGGTTCCAGTGGGTAACCGCGCCCTCCCTGTTTATGCCCATCATTATCGATGGCATTGAATCAATTATGTTCTGAAGATGGAGACGCGTGTGGAGAATCTCCTCGTTTTTAAGCTGGAGGAACGTGTTGGTTTCCTCGATATGCGAGGCGTAATCCCGGATCTGGTCGAGCATCTCGTTGAACCGCCGGGCAAAACTGCCGATCTCGTCCTTCCCGGTGACCGGCGCTCTCACGGAAAAATCCCCGGCGCCGTACTGGTTGAGTATAGCCGACACCTTCTTCAGCGGGATGGCAATGGTCCGGTAGCTCATGATGATGAGCGAAAGGCCTATGGCAAGGGCGATGGTGATGGAAACAATGATGAAAAACTTGATCATCGCGATCCTGCCGCTCGCGTAGGACCACGAATCGTACATCAGCTCCGTTTCCCTGGTGTCGAAATGGATCAGCTGTGTGATGAACTTATTGCTCAAAAAATAAAAATTATCCCTGTCGAACCGGCCGTCAAACAGCTCCCGCGTTGACGCTTCATATCTGAGGAATATTTCTTCCAATTTTTTATGCAGTTCATGCTCTTCGGGGACGAGTTCCCGGGAATGTATCTGGTTCAGGAATTCCCTGGTTATCCTCAGCTCGTCAATGATAATATAGCGGAAGTTTTCCCTCTGTTCGGGATCAACGGCCAGCAGGTACTTCTCGATATGGCTGTCGATGTTCTTGCTCTTGATGACAATGTCCTTAATAAGGCAGCGCGAATTGTCACGGTCCATGAGCTGCTGCGCAAAGGACGCAACCGAATTGAGCCTGCTGTAGGAATACAGGCCGATGACCGCGATGGCGATAATCAGTATCGCGAACCCCCCGGTGATCTTGGTGATTATGGAATGACGCATCGACTCGTTCATATACGGTACTGGTTATTCCGCTCCGATAAAACCCGTGATGGGCCGCCATTTCCCCGCGGTGATCTGGCAGAGTTTGAGCTTTCGCAGGCCGACGTGATCTGTTTCGCTGAAGGTATAGGCATCGGTGATGCCCCCGGTCCCGAATCCCCGGATCCCCTCAATCTCCTTCTTTATATTTTCCCCTGAAAGATCATCCCCCGCTCTCCGGACCCCCTCCAGCATCACCTTCGCCGCCGTCCAGCCATTGGCATAGAGGAACATGACGCTGTCTGAATGGCCGTTCCTGCTCTTGTTGAAATTCAGTATTTCCCTCACGCCGGGCAGACCGGGGTCCATTGCCACAAAGGGCGCGGTGCCGACAAAGCCCTCCGCGTCTTTGCCCGCCAGGGTGATCAGCTTTTCATCGGTGCTCCATATAAGGCCGATAAATTTCGCGGCAAGCCCCAGTATCCTCGCGTCTCGAAGGGCGACGTAGGTTGGCCAGGCTGTATTATTGCTTATAACGTAATCAGGCTTCTTTTCCTTGAGTCTGAGTATCTGCTCCCGCACTTCCCGGGCGTCAAGAAAAACAACCTCCTCGGCGACAAGATCAAGGCCGATCTTTCTGGCATATACCCTCCCATCGGGGATGGGGGATCTGCCGTATTCCTTGTCGTTATAGAGGAAAGCAACGCGGGGATTTCTCGTTGTGTCCTTCCAGTTGTCTTTTATGTATTTCAAAGATATTTTCATCTGGTCGGAATAGGTGGGACCCATAATAAAATTATAGGGCGTGCGGCTGCCATCGGCAAGCTTCATCGAAAAAGAAACGCTGGTGAAAGGGATTTTGTCCTTTGCAAGCTCAGGAGCGAGCTTTTCCGAGGAACCGGTGCTCCACCCGATGATCAGGTGCACTCTCTCCCTGTTCACGAGGCGGTCATAGGCCGAAAGGTCCCGCGCCATAATATAGGCGGTGTCGATCATGATCAGCCTGATACGCTTCCCGTTAATGCCGCCTTTTTCATTGATGAAGTCGATATAGTCTCTCACGCCGTTGGCGTACATGCTGCCGGTTTCAGAGGTCGGCCCGGTGAGGTCGAAGATTCCGCCGACCCGTATTTCATCGCTTTTTTCACCTTTGCATGAAAAATTGAGGATAAGGACAGCAGTAAAAATGAGCAGGGTTATCTTTTTCATGGTTCAATCCCCTCTATCGCGGCCATGAATTTTTCATTTGGACCTTTTTCAAGAAAGGTCATTATGTGCTATTGAAATGTAAAAATCAAGTGTAATAATTCACGGAACAGGGTATGGAGTTATTAAAGGATAGTATCAGCGCGGCAATACGATTGAAACGCAGTTTCCCTCGGCATTCCAGGAAACATTGCCGATGTTCGAAATCAGCAGCAGTCCGCGGCCGCCCGGGGCGAACCTGTTGGTGTTATGGAGGGGGTCGGGCAGAAGGTCAGGCCGGAAGCCCTTTCCCTCGTCCCGGATGGTAATGCTTACCTTTTTTTTATTTCCTTTCATCCTGAATAGTATGGTCTTTTCAGTACAGAAATTATTACCGTGGCGGATGGCGTTTTCCAGGGCCTCATCTATGACCAGGCGCATGGTGAATTCGGACACACCGCCGGCATATCCCTTTTTCTTGATAAAGGCAAAGAATTCCAGGGCTTCATGGATCAGGTTTCTGGAAGCCTCCCTGGTGCTCGAGATCGTCTTTTCAAATACTAGCATGTGGAAAGAACAACGCTTAACAGTTGATTGTATATGTATGTTACCCTCGGGAATCGTTTAATTCCCGACCAAGAAAATATACCGGTATATAATTTTGTCAACAAAAAAGAAAAATCCTGCTTATATTGACCACATCCCACCTTGATCGGGGTGGGATAAAGAACGTACCGGGGCTATGACCCGGGATCGGACACCAGTTTCGCAAAAACCTATTTTTTTTCATTGAAATTAATGGTATTACAACCACTCTTGGTACATGCCTATCAACAATCGAGGTGTATTATGGATATTAAAAAAGTCGTACTTGCCTACTCTGGAGGGCTCGATACCTCTATAATCGTCAAATGGCTGATTGAAACCTACGGCTGTGAGGTCGTGTGCGTCGCCGGCGATGTGGGACAGGAAGAGGAACTGGACGGGCTCGAGGAAAAAGCCAAAAAGACCGGCGCGAGTAAATGCTACATCGAGGACCTGAAAGAGGAATTCGTGTCCGGATACGTGTTCAAGGCCATCAAGGCCAACGCCATATACGAGAACCGGTACCTCCTGGGGACCTCCCTGGCGCGGCCCATCATCGCCCAGCGCCAGGTGGAAATCGCGCTCAAGGAGAAGGCCGATGCCGTGTGCCACGGCTCCACCGGCAAGGGAAACGACCAGGTGCGTTTCGAAATGACCTACATGGCCCTTGCGCCGGAACTGAAGATCATCGCCCCCTGGCGCGTATGGGACCTCGATTCACGCTCAAAGCTCTTCGACTACGCGGCAAAGCACAATATTCCGGTGCCCGTGACCAAGGATAAACCCTACAGCATGGACCGCAACATCCTGCACATCTCCTACGAGGGGGGAATTCTGGAAGACCCATTTAACGAGCCTGATGAGAGCATGTTCATCCTGACGAAGTCGCCGGCAAAGGCCCCTGACAAACCGACCTATGTCGAGATCGGCTTCGATAAGGGCAACCCGGTGTCGCTGGATGGAAAGAAGCTCGGCCCGGTGGATCTGATGAAAAGCCTCAACAAACTGGCCGGCGAAAACGGCGTGGGAAGGGTCGACATCGTCGAGAACCGCCTGGTGGGCATCAAGTCACGCGGCGTGTACGAGACCCCGGCAGGGACCGTGCTCCATGCCGCCCACCGCGACCTGGAAGCCATCACCCTTGACCGCGAGACCCAGCATTTAAAAGACAGGCTGGCCCACGAGTACGCGGAGCTGGTCTATTACGGCCTCTGGTTCACCAAGAAGCGCGAGGCCCTGGACGCCTTCATCGAGGAGACGCAGAAGAACGTCACCGGCACCGTGCGGGTCAAGCTCTACAAGGGAAGCTGCACGGTGGTGGGAAGGAAATCGCCCGTCACCCTGTATGAGCCCGACATAGCCACCTTCGATGCGAGCTCCCTCTACGACCAGAAGGACGCCACCGGATTCCTCAGGATCTACGGCCTTCCACTCCGGGTCGAGGCGCTGCTAAGCAAGAAGAGGAAATAACACTCATTGCAAACGATGTGTACAATACAAAGGCGGTGTTCCCGGACATCGCCTTTTTTATTCAGGCAGCGCAACCCTGACAACCGTCCCTTCCCCCGGCGCGCTCTCGATCCCGATGGTGCCGCCGTGGGCTTCGGCGATCTTTCTGCACAGGCTTAACCCCAGGCCGTATCCGCCGGTTTTTCTCGAACGCGAATGATCGACCCGGTAAAAAGGCTCGAATACGAAGGGAAGTTCCTCCCGGGGAATCCCGATGCCGCGGTCCCGCACTTCCGTGATGACAGTGCCGGCCTCTCTCCGCACGTCGGCGGTAATCGTTTTTGCCCCGGATTCAGAAAACTTGCCGGCATTTTCCAGAATGTTCCTGAAAAGCATCTTGACGAGCCTCCGGTCGGCATGGACCCGGACATCATCGGCGGCATTAATAATTATTTCATCAGCCGGGATCTGCATCTCCTCCGACACCTCGCGAAGAAGCGCCGCGAGGTCAACCTCCTCCCGATGCAGCGCGCCGCCGTTCCGGTCGAGGCGCTCCGTTTCCAGTATCTCGGTCACCATCTTCTCCATTTCCAGGACATCCTCGGCGATATTACCCCGCGTTCCGCTGTCCTCGAGGTACTCGAGGGCCACCTTGATACGGGTGAGGGGCGAGCGCAGCTCGTGGCTCACGTCGAGGAGAAGCTGCTCCCGCGCACGGAGCATGTCCCGTATCCGCTCCCGCATCTCGTTGAAGGAACGGGCCAGGTCGCCGAGCTCGTCACTGCTCCTGACCGCGACCTCGTAATCGAGATTGCCACCGGAAACTTCCCGCATGCCGGAGGCAAGGCGCCGCACCGGCATCAGTATCTTCCTTATTAAAAGAAAACATATTCCGAGTATGATGGAAAGGAGCGCGATCAGCAGGATAAGATGCAGCTCTTCCGCTTCCCCGGGAAGATTATGCCGGGTTGAAAACATATAGCGGTATGGTCCGTAATTCTTACGGTAGAGAAACCGTCCCCGCTCCCAGCCGATGTCTCCATCCGGCAGCCGGTGGATTTCATGCCGCAGCGCCGGAACGGGAGGAGTAGCCGCCGACGACCATGACATGCCGGCGGCGTCGATTGATATGATAAAGCCGGTCCTCGCTGCGATGGCTGCGGCGCGCTTGATATCCGGCGGAGAACCGATTTCCTTTACTATATAATCAGTATAGACCTTGATGTTATTGATAAGGGTTTCCCTGTTCCGGGGCATGATATAAATATCTGAAAAACGCCCCGACAAGGAGGTTGACGGCAAGTCCCGCCATGATCATGGTAATGAAGAGCTTCGTAAAGATGGACCTGGCTGCCTTCATGATCCTCCCGCGCCCCTACTGTATGTGGCCGATGAATTTATACCCGGCGCCGCGAATCGTTTTCAGCAGACGCGGCTCGCGGGGATTGTCCCCGAGCTTGGCCCGAAGCCTGCTCACCAGCACGTCGATGGACCGGTCGAAGGAATCGTCATCCAGGCCCTTGATGGACTCGAATATACGGTCGCGGTCGAGGACAACGCCGGGATTCCGCGCAAAAAGCGACAGCAGGCCGAATTCCATCGAGGTAAGGTCAACCTTCTCACCCCGCAGCGTCGCTGCGTGTCCGTCCAGGTCCATCTCAAGATCGCCGATGACGATGCGGCGCCCCTCCCTGGCATCGGCGCTCCGGCGGAGCACTGATTGTATCCGCGCGACCAGCTCCCGCGGCTCAAAGGGCTTGGGAAGGTAATCGTCCGCGCCGAGCTCCAGCCCGACGATCCGGTCCGCCACGTCGCCCCGCGCCGTGAGCATGATGATCGGCACAGTATAATCCTTTCTGATGCGGCGGCACACTTCGAAGCCGTCCATTCCGGGAAGCATGATGTCGAGAATGACCAGGTCCGGCAGGGTCTTTTTAAGAAGGTTCAGCCCCTGCTCCGGTGCGGAGGCGGACTGCACCGCCAGGCTGAATTTCTCCAGGTACCCGGCGAGGAGGTTTGTAAGCTTGGTGTCGTCGTCTATGATGAGTATTGTTTTCTTCATTCATTGTTCAGGACGCGGCGGGGAACTCCCCCGCCGCGGGCCGCCGTTATTCGAAGTGACTGCACCCGTTATGGAAGGATTCCATTTTTTCCGCAAGCTTATTTCTCTGTTCGGGGGTAAGCATGCGGTGAAAATCGACAAGGGTGTCCACCAGGAAGGGCTTCAGCTCCTGCCATTTGGCCTCGCGCTGCTCGACCAGCCTGTTGATATCCTTCTCGGTCACCCGGTCACTCTTGACCAGAGCAAGGACCTCGTCATGGACCTTTGCCTTATCTTCGTGCAGCCTTGTGATTCTGTCAACGACCTCGGCCTTCATGGCGTCAAGTTTCGTTTTCTGCTCGGCGGTGAGGTCCAGCTCCCGGGCTATCCGCCCGGCGATCTTGTCAGCTTTCTGCGCCGGCGTCATTTTGCAAAACCGGCTGCCGACGGCGTAGCCGACGCCGACCACCGCTCCCAGGGCGATGACGGTTGCGAGGGTAATAACTGCTGCTTTTTTCATATGAATGACTCTCCTGTAATTTGATTGTAATGACTCAAAAGTACACCGCCTTTGTAACAACATTGTTTCTTTCATGTTTCATATTGTAACAGGGCGCTTTTTTTTCATTGCTGCTTTTTTATCTGAATTCAATGCAGCATCGGTTTCCGGATAATAAAATAATGATTGTCACAATTATAATTTAATACTGAACTGTTATTATCATGACAGCCGATACAGGCCCGAAGGTAATAACGTTATGAATACCACCCATGACGAAATCACGTCCTACTGCCGCTCCCTGGGCCATTACGTGCCCTTCCGGTACTGCAGGACGGTCAACGAAGGGATTCCCTGCCGGAAAATCAGGGACTGCTGGTTCGAGCGGATGGATATTGAATCTTACATGAATGAAAATTATTCCGAATCGGAACGGGAACGGATATCCGCCCCGCAACCGGAAAAAATTTTCACGATCATCGACCTGATCAACAAGGCAAAAGGAAATAAATGAAGGGCGACCGGGCATAATGAACTGCAGTTGACTCTTTTTGATAAACAACGGGCAGACAACTTACAATGAATAGAGGAGACCGCCCTCATGAATCGATCATACCGGGAACATTGTTCCCGGCTTTTTTTTGCAACCTTCTCATCACCGCTCCTGTCTTTCGTAGTAAATCTTTTTTAAACAAATACAACCACAACTATTCGCTCAAGACTCATGGAGGGTTTTATCATGGCAGATAAAAGGCTACTGCTCAGCGGAGTATTCGGCCCGTTCGGGGTTAAAGATAAATACGCCGAAGGCACGGGCATGCAAATGGAGCTTCTCAACAACCAGATCACCAGGGGACAGGGCGTGCATTCCCCGCGCCAGGCATACTGGACTTTTCCCCTGTACCTTCTCGCCGAAAACATATCCGTACCGGCAACTGTTCTTGACTTCCCGCGATGGAAAGACTTCACCCGCGAATTAAAGAAGGGATACACCCACGTGGGGATTAATTTCATAGTGGCCAATCTGTATAAGGCAAAAAGAATGGCCGAATACATCAGGAGCAACTATCCCGGGACCATCATTATCCTCGGCGGCTACGGCACCATCATACCCGACCTCAAGGAGATCGTGCCCTGTGATGAAATATGCCAGGGTGAGGGCGTATCCTGGATCCGCAGGTACTTTGGCGAGGACCCTGACAGGCCCATCAGGCACCCGGCCATCATCGGACCGGCCTATGAATACATCTATGGTATTCGCTCAAAACCCCGGGGAGGAATTCTGCTGCCCGGCGTAGGCTGCGAGAACGGGTGCGCTTTCTGCATTACCAGCCACCAGTTCAACAAGAAGTACCTGCCCCTGCTAAAAACCGGCAGGGAAATGTTCGACGCCTGCGTTCAGTCAAAGATAAAAATCGGCGCCAGCGGGTTCAGCATCATGGACGAAAATTTCCTGAAAAGCCCCGCCAGGGCGCGGGAGCTTCTTGAAGAAATGACCCGGCACAACCTTCCCTTCGTGTTCGATATTTTTTCTTCCGCCGAGGTTATCAGGCAGATCGGCGTCGACTTCCTGGTACGCCTCGGCGTCCGCATGGTATGGGTCGGTGTTGAGTCAAAGGCGAATTCCCACGCCAAGACAAAGGGGATAGATCTGAAGGAGCTCTTTGCCGAACTCCAGGCCAGGGGCATCGTGGTAAACGCCTCCGCGATGCTTTTCATGGAACACCATACCCGTGAGACGCTGGAAGAGGATATCGACTGGGTCATCGGCCTCGATTCCGACATGATCCAGTTCATGAATTACACCCCCCTTCCCAGAACGAGCCTTTATGAAAGAATGAAATCCGAAGGCATCCTTAAAAAACTGGATTACCGTTATTTCCACGGTCAGGGAGAGCTTGCCTATGAACATCCGGAATTTAAAAATCCACGGGACCATTTCACCCTGCTGAAAAACGCCTTTAAGAAAAAATACCAGACCGGCGGCCCCGCCATTATAAACATGGCAAAAACGGCCATACAGGGATACCAGACCGCCGTCGACGATTTTATGTCACGTCAGAAGGAGGGCCTCTGCTGGAACCCTGATACCCTGCGGTATGAGCCTGCCCGGCATCCACAGCCCGACGAGTTCATGCTACTCCGGATAAAAAAAATGCAGAGAATTGCTAAAGCGCTACGCCCGGTCCTTCCGGCCGCCTTCATTTTTTCACCGAACAGCAGGGCAAGGAAAAAAACAGCGGCAGTGATGAAGCTCTACCGGAACTCCCTCGGGCCTCTTTCGGCCCTGGAAATCATCGCGTCGGCCGTTGTCGCCCTATCGGGGATCATCGAATTTGCGAGGCTCCAGGTGGCAGGTCTTTTCGGTCACGAAACCCTCGTGAAGCAGCCCCCGGTGAAACGGACGGCATATCCCGACAACCTCATGGTTCTCAACAGGCACGGCAGTGAATCGGTGAAACTCATGCCGTACAAGACTGCAGAAGAGTCCTATTCCGCCTGAAGCTGCCGTATTCTTAAAGGCTATACCGGAGCCATGATGTCCGTCTATGCTGTATATTGTCCTTACCAATCACCAGCATGGCTGTCTTACATGCACTAATTACAATGAGTGGATACTCTGTGTATTCCTAAACCTTATCACTGATACCTGGAAAAAGGTTTTAAAAAGGATTAACCTGCCCGGCACATTTCTCTGACCCCGGTTTTCCGATAGTTATCGGCTACTTACCGTTAACTATTATTCCAGTTCTGATAACTATCGGCCCACTCTTAAACCCGTCCGGACAGACCTGCGAAAAATGCACTGCCACCAATTAATTCCTTGCCAATAAGGGATCATATTACAAGAATATCCCCATGTTTGACAGTGTAAAAAGTACCATAGAAGGTCTGGCGTCACAGAAATATATCGCCTCCGAGGACATCGCCACCACGGTATACCTGGCCCTGAAGATGGAAAAGCCGATCCTGGTGGAGGGTCCCGCGGGTGTGGGCAAAACCGAGCTCGGCAAATGCATTGCTTCCGCGCTTAACATGGACCTCATACGCCTCCAGTGCTACGAGGGTCTGGACGAGTCCAAGGCCCTGTATGAGTGGGAATATGCAAAGCAGCTCCTCTACACCCAGATATTAAAAGACAAGCTTTCATCCATCATGCAGAACGAGTCCACCATGGCGAAAGCGGTAGAGCGGCTTTCCCGGGAAGATGACGTATTCTTCTCCAACAAGTTCCTGCTGCCCACGGCCGATACTTAAAGGCCATCACCAGCTCAAACCAGACTCTCCTCCTTCTTGACGAGATCGATAAATCCGATTCAGAGTTCGAGGCGTTTCTGCTGGAAGTCCTTTCCGATTTCCAGGTGAGCATCCCCGAGATCGGAACCATACGGGCGGAAACAAAGCCGGTGGTATTCCTTACATCCAACAACGCCCGGGAAATGTCAGACGCGCTGAAACGCCGGTGCCTGCACCTGTACATCGACTACCCGTCACGGGAGCTTGAAGAGCGCATCGTATCGCTGAAGGTGCCGGAATGCGGCGACAAACTCAGGTCCGACGTGGTGCGCGCCGTTCATAAGATACGGGAGCTGCAGCTCAAAAAAGAGCCGAGCATCAGCGAGACCCTGGACTGGGCGCGCGCCCTGGTCATCCTCGGCATCGACGACCTCACCCATGATATAGCCGTTGAAACGCTCAACTTCATCCTGAAGTACGAAAAAGACATCGAATACGCGAAGAAGAACTCCAAGAATATATTTGTCCACTGACGGGGAGGCTTTTACGGAAACGTCACAGGGTGGATCGGCGGTCCAGGTCAAGATTTACGAATTCATGGACGTGCTCAGGGACGCCAGCATCAACATCTCCACCGATGAGGTGCTTTCCCTCTTTAATGCCCTTCCCCACGTTTCCCTTCTCGAAAAATCGATCTTCAAGCAGACCCTTAAGACCACGCTGGTCAAGGATTATACCGACATCCCCATTTTCGACCGGTGCTTCGACGAATTTTTCGCCGGCAGCGACGACGCCCAGGTTGACGTGGTAAACGCCTTCCGCGACATGAACGCCCGGGACACGGTTCGGGAACGAAGCGGCATGTCCCCGGAAGAAATGGCGGACATGGAAAAGGCCCTGTCTGATTTCATTGACTCCCTGCCGGACGAGGTTCTTTTTGAAAGAACCCCCGAGGAAATACTGAATCTCCTCATTGATGAGCTGGCCCAATCGGAATCGGCCGGAGGCATGGGTCAGATGCTCTTCAACGTCAGGAACCGGAACCGCGCCGCGACGGGACGCGGCTCCGGCGGCGAAGAGGAAATGGGCGATATGCCCGGTATCAGGAACGCCCTGGAGGCCCTTATCGGCAAGCGGATGGCCTCCAAAAAGATCGGCACCAGTATCCGCGACCGTGAAGAGTACCTTCTGAACAAGCAGATATACCAGATCACCCCTGATGAAATAAAGGAAATGCGCGAGCTCATCAGGCGTTTCGGCCAGAAGCTCAAAAACCGCATCAGCCTCAGGAAAAAGCGGGTCAAGCACGGCGGCATCGACATCAAGCGGACCCTCCGGACCAGCCTGCAGTACGGCGGCGTGCCCTTCAAGATATTCCACAAGGACCGGAAGATAGACCGCCCTCAGCTGGTGGTGATGTGCGACATATCGGGCTCAGTCAACCAGTATTCGCGCTTCATGCTCCTCCTGACCTACACGCTGCAGAGCCTTTTTTCCAAGGTCCGCTCCTTTGCCTTTATCAGCAACATGGTCGAGATCACACCCCTCTTCATGGAGATGGACCCCGAGCGCGCCCTCAATTCGATATTCGAGGACACCAATTTCACCTACGGCTGGGGAAGCAATTATGGCCGCTGCTTTGACCATTTCATGCGGGACTACAGCGATTCCCTGACCAGGAAGACCACGGTGCTGGTGCTGGGTGACGGCAGGAACAATCACCAGGACCCGGGATTGAATTCATTCATACGGATAAAGGAACGGTCACGGAATCTTCTATGGCTCAACCCCGACCGAAAGCACCTGTGGAATTGGGCAGATAGCATAGCATATATTTACCGCGATTATTGCGATGAAATGAAAGAAGTTAATAATTTTCTTGACCTTTCCGAATTTATTGATAAATTATTTCTTGATTTATAAAGAGCTTTGTGAAATATATCAATATAGGTTAAAATTGTTTAATTATACAGTTTTTTTCATAGCCCCGGCGGGGGGGCTTTTTTTCCCTGAACATTATTGAATATTTATTTAAATCTCCGTCCAGTAAAGTGATATAAAAAATGAATTATTGTTATACCCGGTTAGTGAAAAATAGAATAATAAGCATATAAAACAGATGCGGGTTTTTTTACTTTACAAAGTAGGCAATATTTTTACATTATGCAAAATTCCGGAATAATGATGCTGCCGACCGCATCATTGATATTTCCAGGAGGAATGGATGGATATAGAATTCAGAGACATCGGTGAACATAAAGTTATCCAGGTCAGCGGGGAAGTTGACCTGTATAACGTAAGCGAACTCAAGAAAGCGCTGTTCAGCATTACCGATGGCAAGCATCATAGCGTCATAGTTGACATGAAAAATGTCAACTACATGGATTCATCCGGCATCGGCGCCCTGGTGGCCGGACAGAAAAAAATGAGGGCGCACACCGGAAAATTCGCCCTGATGAACATCCATGAAGACGTGCTTAACATCCTCAAGCTTGCAACACTGGATAAGTTCTTCAAAATATACGACTCTGAAGACGAGATACTGTAATTTCATACCTGCAATAATGAACATGCAAAAACCGGCCGCGGGCCGGTTTTTTTATTCCCAATTAATGGTGCAAACTTTTTTGGATGCTTCGTCCCTGAGCAGGGCTGATGGCCTCAGGAAGTCCTTTTCAGCACAAGAATGGTGGTATCATCGTGGGGAGGCTCCTGGCCGCGGAACTTTTCCAGGTCATCAACCATAAGGCGGACGAACTCTTCAGCGCTCAGATGACTGTTCTCCACGACCAGCCTGTTTACACGCTGGAGGCCGTACTCCTCCTGTTGTTCATTACGCATCTCGGTGACGCCGTCGGTGTAAAGAATTACCATGTCGCCGGAATGAAGCTTAACCTTGGCCTGTTTGTACTCGGAATCCTCATCGATCCCGATGGGAACGCCGTCAAGCTTCGTAACCGTACAGGACCTCTTCGAAGCCCGGTAGCACAGGAGGGGGCCATGGCCGGCGTTCGAAAAAGTGAGTTCTTCCGTGGTACGGTCGTATATAAGGAAAAACAGGGTGGCGAACTTGTCTATGGCGAAATCGGCGCTCAGGGATTCGTTGATGGCCCGGACAACACTTGCGCAGTCCACATCTCCCCGTGAAATGTACGACGTAAAAACTGTCCTGATCATGACCATGACCAGCGAGGCCGGGACACCCTTGCCGGAAACGTCGCTTATGAGGGCTCCGACCTTGTCCTCGTTGATGTCAATGTAGTCGAAATAATCGCCGCCGACGCCCCGCGCGGCCCTGGTGTGTCCCTTCAGCTGTATCCCCCCCTTATCGTAGAAACCGGTCGGGTTGAGGCCCTCCTGTATCTCCTTGGCCATCTCGATCTGCTCTTCCATGATAGCGGACTCTTTCTCTTTCTCAGTGGCTTCCTTGATCTTTGAGGTCATCTGGTTGAATTCACGCGCCAGCTGTCCCAGCTCATCCATGGTGGTGATCTCAATACGGTAATCGAGATTGCCGGCCCCGATGATCTCGGTGCCCTTGGCCAGTGCCTTGATCGGCCGGATGGTATAGGTTGCCAGGATAACCGATCCGACTATGGATATGACGAGAAAAACCACCGCGATGGGAATGATGATGGTTAAAAAGCTCGTGATTTCATCGCGGATGATGACATCAGACATGCCGATGACAACAGTGCCGATCTTGCGCTTATCGAGCTTGTTCAGAACAGTCTTGGAAAAATCATAGATCTTGCCGCGCGGATTGGCGGGATCATCCAGGGTCAGAACCTTGATCTGCTCGTCTGACGAGCGTGCAGCGAGGCCGCGGTCAACCCCGTCTCGCAGCGGGGTCTGCATCTCCCGATCCTTGCGGCGGTCAAAGTACTGTATGACAGTATCTTTCTTATCAAGGATGAAGGCATAGTGGATATAATTAATTTTCTTGAGGTCATTGATTGCGGCAAACATAGAAATCTCGTCAAGACCGATGGTCTGCTCGGCGGTGTTGGCAAGATGGACGGTCTCGCGTTTGACGGCATCCAGGACCTGCCTGGTAAGGATATCGCTTTCCCGCCAGATGAAAAAGAGAGTGCTGAACATGATGATCAGCGCCACCAGTGAAATGATGGCCATCGAAAATTTCAGCCGGATGCCGAACCTGACTGAGGACGGCTGGTCCTGCTGCTCGTGAGGCTGCTTATCCGGCTTTTTATCCAGTTTTTTAGCCGGTTTCATGACCGGTTTATTGTCGGGCTTTTTATCCGGTTCCGGATTTTTATCAGGCTGCTTTTCCCGCGGCTTCCCGGTTTCCGTTTCTTTTGTTTTTGTCTTAACTTCCCCGTTGCTCATTACCTCTACCGCTCCATGAATGCCAGCACCTTGCGGATATTGTTGCGCGCCTTGACGTTGCCCGGGTCAATGGCGAGAACCTTGCGCCACTCTTCTATAGCTTTCTGGAAATTATTATTCGAATAATAATTAATGCCGTTGTAATAATACTTATTGACGAGCTCCCGCTGCTTCGGGGTCAGCATCTGCCCCCGGTCAACCTCGGCCCCGCCGATCCGCAGCTGCGACTCAATCTTGTTGACCGTGACCACCGCTTTGACATTGGTCGGGTCCTTCTGCACGACCCACCGGAACTGCGCCAGCGCCTTTTCGATATTCTCCTTCCCGCCCATCTGATACAGGTTCATCCCTATTTCATACCTGCGGTTAAGCTCCGCCCGGTCGGCCACCGTCAGGTCTCCCCCCGCCGCCGTTTCCTTCATACCGGCATTGGCCTGCGCGATAAGATTATCCAGCCCGGGATAATTCTTGTCAATTGATTTAATTATATTGAATATCCTCAACGCGTTCCGGTAATCCTTTTTGTCCAGGTACGCTCGTCCCTCCATGATCCGGCTGGCAACCACATTGTCCCTGTTCTCGGGATTGATCATGAGGTCGCACTTGATGATGTACTCCCGGGCAATCTTATTCTTGGGGAAAAGATTCAGGATGCTGTCCCATTTTTTCCTGGACTCCGCGTATTCCCCTTTTTCATAGAGACTGCGCCCCGCGACGATCAGGGAGTTGATGACATCATAATAAGGCGAATTTTCATCCACCATCTCCTCCTCGTTGATCCGCTGGGCGTCACGGGCCCGCCGCAGGTATTCCCGCGCCTGCGTGTTTTTGTTATCCATGGCAAGGGTCGCGACAAAAGCGTCGATAGCAATCTTGTAATTGCCCTGCGTATATGCCACGATGCCTTCCTGGAATTTCTGGTTTATCCGCTGCAGCCTCAGGGCCTGCTCACGTTTTTTGTACTCGATCCTCAGGCGGTCGAGGTCCTTCAGGCGCACCCTTGCGTCCTTGTAGTCCTTGATAAGGGCCAGTGAGGTCTCCAGGTCCTGCTGTGCCTCGTCGAACCTGTTGTTGTTGATATTATTGATCCCGGACCGGTACGCGTCCTCCGCCTGCTGCAGGCGCTGGGCGTACATCATCTTCTCGTCAATGATCTCGGAAATTTTTTCAAGATAGTCTTTCGCCTCCCTGTGTTTCGGGTCTATCTTCATGACTTCCTCGAACTCCAGCCTCGCCCCGATATAATCCTTTTTATCAAATTTTTCAACGCCCCGCGCCATATAGGTCCGTATCTTCTCAAACTTGATCCTGTTTTCTATGGCAAAGTCGCATTTCCGCTTCCCCTCGAGGGCCTCGTTGTCCTGGGGAACGTAGTAAAGCACATCCTTCCAGAGTTTCCGGGCCTTTTCATAATCGGGAAACTCCATCGCCATCTCGATCCTGGCATCGGCTTTAAGCTGCTCTATCTTCTCACGCATCGCCCGGGAAAGGCGCAGCCTCTCTTCAGCGGCCCGTATTTCCAGGTCAAGGTTCTTCATGTCGACCAGGGAATCCTTCATCTCGCCGTCATTGGGATCAAGCTTGTAGGCGATCACGAAATCATTGATGGAGGTCCTGCCCATGGTAATGCCCAGCTCAAGCTCCTTGTCCTGATCGGATTTAAGCTTTTTCCGGGCGATACGGTAATTCAGCCTGGACTTCTGGTAGGATATATCCTTCCGCTGTTTTATTTCATACACGAGTTCGATTTTCTGCTGTATTCTTTCATTTTCCGGCTCCATGTCAAGGCAGGACAGCCACAGGCCTATGGCCTGGTTGTAATCCCGCCTGTCAAAAAAAGCCTGGGCATCCCGGTCCATTTCCCTGACCGTGGCGGACCTGAGGCCCGGCTGCATCAGGGAAACCATGAGGACGGCTGCCATGAAAGCAATAAATCTGGATTTAACTGTCATATTCATCACGTGAGACAACTGCATTATATTAGACCAGCCAGTTCCCGGGTGGTACAAAATTTTTACCGATATCCTGCACAGTAAGCCAAAATATTCTTGAAATTATATCGTGCGCCCATTCAATTGTATTTCTGTCGCACCATGATTCAAAATTGCGGGTGTAATTCAGTGGTAGAATGCCAGCTTCCCAAGCTGGACGTCGTGGGTTCGAGCCCCATCACCCGCTCATTCTTTTTTCGCAACACCCCGGTACAACTGCTTCAACCTGAACAGGAACAGTTGAAAATAAAATGATATCCTCGTCCCAAAACCCATGGTCGTGATCACCAGCCCGAGACCGATAAAGGTAATGGTGACCAGACCGAAACGGCGGGGAAACTTTTCCATCACCCTCCGGGCGTAGTATATGACCGGTGACTGTTCCGCCGGCAGCTGTACCGATATTTTCGCAATATACGGCTTTGTCCAGTAATATCGCTGTGCCCCATTGATGACCGCGACATACTTGCACTTGACACCGATATAATAGTCCCCGTTTCGGAGGCCCTTCACGTCGATAATCGCACCCTTGTGGTTGACGTGGTCCGCCGGCTGTATACGGTCATCATTGATAAATACCGAATACCCCACTATCGATCCGGGCGCGATATTGCCCGGAATTATGATAGCCTTGAAAGAATCCTTTGCGTACGCCTTCCTGATATCGAAGGGGAACTGTATCATCACGCCGGGGGCACGGGCGATACCCGTGATGCCTGTTTCCTGAAACCGCCTCTGGTAACGGGAATATGTCTCGTAGTCTTTCTGGAACTTTTTCTCCTGCTCGGCGATCCGCTTATAGTAGTCGGGGTCGACAACGCGGTCAGGGGGCCCTATGATAAAATCGTAGGTCGTCACCCGTCCGAGCTGGTTGGTCTTGTCAACCGCGGCCACAGTGAAAAAATAATTCCCCTCCTCAATTTCACTGAACTCGGTTTTCAGGTTCGTGGTGAACTGGTCCGGCAGCTTGATGGCGTCCCTCGACAGGCTGTAGACGAACCCCTTGACGCGTTCCGGCTCATCAACTGCCCAGGAGAAGGCGGGCGCCGTCGATGCACTCGGCTTGCCCTGGAAATGCGTCGGCGATACGATGACGGGCCCCGGCAGCGGGTTGACCGCCAGCATCAACCTGTAGTGGATGGTACGGCTGAAATTGCCGGCCCCGTCTACGGCACGGATATGATAATAGGAAATGCCGTCGGACAGGTTCTCGGTAATCTTTTCCGTGGTCATGTTCGGCTTCAGATTGACGACCGTTGGATTGAAGTCAGGTATTTCGTTGCGCAGGGCAGCATACCCGACGATGCCCGATTCGTCCTGTGGCGGCTTCCACTGCATCACGACATACGGGATGCGCGACCACCGTCCCTCCGGGTTTGTTTCCGAGAACACCGCGGGTGACTCCACGTACACATCGGTCTGCTTCGCCATGATGACGTTGCGCTCCTCCCAGAACACGACGAGACGCCTCCCCATGGACACCACGACGGGGTTGCGGGATTCATACCGCGCTTCGGACACCTCCGCTTCCGGCAGTAAATTCCTTTCCCTGGCGGAATACTTGCGTGAATAAATATGAGCCCGTCCCTCCCGCGTGTCGTACCAGAGAACCATGAGATCGCTGCCGGAAAGCCCGATCGCCGGGGAGTAGCAGTTCGCCATGGTGGTGGACACGTTCAGGGGTTTTTCTTTCCATGACCCTCCGCGGTCTATGCCCCTCATCATCTTGATGGCCCAGTTTTTCTCGTCATTGTTCTGGTACACCACGTAGAGCGTATTCTCATGAAGCATCAGCGACGGCGCGTCGTTGTTCCCGACGCTCCTGGTTATCTGGTTTTTCATGCTCCAGGTCCTTCCGTAATCGGAGGACTTCATAAAAAACAGCTCATCGGAAAAATCCTCTTCCTTTCCCTGCCACACCATGAAAAAGTATTTCCCTGAAACCTGGATCGACGGGAAAAAGGCGCCGCGCATGCTGCTGGTCAACCGTATCAGCGATCCCGTGGTCTCGAATTTTTCACCGTCGCTGCTCACGGCATGGAACAGGTTGATGCTGTCTTCGACACTGCCGTGATAAAAAAGATGGAGCCGGTTCTGGTCGTCATAATAGACCCGCGGCAGCATTTCCGTTTCCTTCCCCAGGGAAAGCTTTTCCGGTTCACTCCAGGTTGCGCCGTAATCCTTTGATGTTGAATAAAAAATCCTGTTCGTCGATTCAGATTCGATATAGCTGTGCCACATTACGGTCAGGCGGCCGGCAGGCGAAATGGCGGCATGGGGATTCATGGCGGTTTTTGACGTGACACCAGCGACCTTGATTGAGGGCAGAAAATTCACCCCGGCGTCAAATGACAGCGTGGCATAGATGCCCTGGGCGCCGCCGGCCCGGCCCTCGTACACGGCGGCAATAACATCACCCCGGGAAGCCACAGTGATGTCACGGGCCACGATATTAAATGAAGACACCTGGAAGCTTTTCTCCCAACCGGCGGGGTTAGTCAATACCCTGCTGCTCTGGAATATCAGGGCCGCCGCAATGGAAAAAACGGCGAAGAGAAATATCGTCCAGAGAAACTGCCTGAAAAAGGCGATTCGAAAGTAGAGATTCAATATGTATGATAAAATATTTCTCATGATAAATCTTTTTCTGTATGGGCGAATCGTCACCCCTGCATATCCCCGTTGATAACCGGCACAATAATTTGACAGATATTCTCTTCAATTGTAAAGTAATAAACTGTCGGGACACAAGTCAAGGTATCCCCTTATATGATCGCCAATTTGTAAAAAAATATTATGCAATTATATTTATTTGTATAAAATTATTCGGGTCCTCCCCGGCACCTATGGCGACGGAGTGGATATGGGACCGCCATTTTGCCAGGGTGTCAGAGTAACTAATATGATAATGCCATCCAGCCCTCCTCTGAGTGCCTGGAAAAACCCCGGGGTCAGAGTAAAATATTGATTAAAATGTAATTGCCATCTTATCATTATATATATAAATATGTTTTTATTCAAAAAATCACAAAAAAAAGTAACAAAAGGGCTGTTTACAAACCCTCTATATGGTTTGGGTGGATATGGAGATCAAAGATATAATTAAATCAGACAGCGACCGGCTCTTCATCGTAGACCCGGAATGCTACATCATATTCACCGGGGAGACCACGGACGATATCAAGCCCTTTATACGCATAGGCAACTGGAACGACATGCCCGTGGAATTGATCCCCCTCATCGAGAATATCATCATAACCGACAGCCTGATCGGCAACCCGGCCCACGAGCAGTTCAACATTGACGTGCGCCACCTTCCGGAAAACCGCTACATCGGCAGCAGGACCGTGGTTCGGAAATTCCTGGATTACCAGAAGATATTCGGCCTTGACCTCACCAACGCCTCCGTCGTCGATATTGAAAAAGACCTTCCGGAGCTCTCAAAAGAAAAAAACATTTCCCACAAGGACCAGTTCATCGGGGTCTTTTACCGGGACGGCAACTTCAAGGTGCTCCTGAACAAGAACACCATTTTCGACCTGAACAGCATTATCGAACAGCCGATAAGCTGGCAGAAGTTTCATGACCTGCTGTCCGAACAGAACAGGGGCACCGCGCGCTTTGATGGCTCGGGCCTTGTCATCGTGGGTCACAACCCGTTCTTTTACGACAGGAAATACTTCTATCCCTACCTGTTCCCCGGTGATTACCTGCGCCATTTTTCAATAATCGGTATTGACCCCGGGAAGATACAGGCGATCCTGCATCCTTCTCTCAACCTTATCAATATATCGAAACTCTTCAAATGGCTGAACAACACGAACAGAAAAGTCGCCATCTTCGCCAACAGCACCGACATCAACCTGGTGAAGCGTCTTTTCTCCCATGCCACCATCCGGAATGAGGATTTCAGCAGCCTCGATTTCCGCGGCGATACAGGGCTGGAGATCAAGAACTATCCCGGCACCTTCAACCTGAGGATCAGGTACAGCAGTGTCCAGTCCCGCGGCGAAGCGCTGACGGCCGCCTTCATCAAGGGTTCCGCCGGGGTCCGCGACATCCTCAGGGAAGACCTCGACATCATCATCATCACGTACACGGCGTATGAAGACATACACCTGCTGCTCAAATCAACGGGTGTTCCCATCGTCATTGTTGACGACGGCAACCGGAATATCTCGAAACTGGGAGGCGGGGACAGGATCGTCCTTTCACCGGGGATACACTATGAGTTCCGGACCTTTGCCGTCCCAGACGAAGTGGCGGCCCTGTCGGGACTCGGCGATGATAAAACAGCACGGATAACCGGGTCCCCGGAATCACTGGCGGCGGAAATCGAGTCGCCTGCCGCCGCCGATCTGACCCCGGCGCGCCGCCGCGAGCTCTTCAATCTCCTTTCTCTGGTGCGTGTGCATCTCTACAACACCAGGGACCGAAAGCTTTCATCCCAGCTCAGGAGCATCGCCGGGACCCTGTCCCTCACAGTGGGCCGCTCAGCCGCGGTCGTCGATTCTTCGCTCGAAACCGTTGTGCTGGCCCTTTGCAATGGTGCCGTCTTTCCCTTTATTATCGACTCCGGCTCCGCGCCCGGGACAAGGCTCTTTGACGTCATCGGTCCCGTAACGGAGACCTCCGGGAGACCGGACAGCACCGCCATGGCAGAATACTACGACCGGATCCTCGCCGACCGCGAGCGTCTCCGGTACCTTATCGATATCTATACGCAATCCGCGCGCTATAACGAGAAAAACATGCCTGAGCTCGGCAAGCTCAGAGAAGCAATCGGTGTCCGGAAAAACCAGTACGGGGAAGAGACCCTGAGCCTCGATAATTCCTGGTCCCGGTCCATTGCGTCCGCAGCGGACGGATCAGATGAAAACGACGCCATCGGGCCAGGTACGGGCAGGATATCAGCCGGATCGCGCAAAGGGAAGAATGATCGTACTTCCGCGAAAGCCCTTCACCGGGGATCCGGTCCGGAAGATGCCGGAGAACCTGCCGCCGGGACCGCCGCATCTGCCGGCATTGCAGGCGCCGCCGCCGCACTCGCGCGGAGAATCAGGACGCTCCCGACAGCCGTTAAAATAGCGGCGCCCCTGGGACTTCTCCTGATCATCGCCGCAATCCTTTTCCTGTACCATACCAGCACCATTGGCACCATAAAAAAACGTATCACCGCCGGCACTCCCAAGGGACCCGTGGTCCAGAGCCGCGAGATTGACACCCGGTACCGCCAGCTCGGGGTCCAGCTGAACATCAGGATCAAGGACCATGACATTTACCGGTACGCAAACGAGGTGGCCGTCAAAAACGGATACCACCGGATCGCCGAAACCAAGCTGAGGGAGCGCAACCCGGACTGGATTTATCCGGAGAACGTCTTCATCATGCTGGATTTTCAGCCCGTCGTCGTCAGCAAGGGGGATACCCTCTGGAACCTGTGCAAAAACAAACTCATTGAATCGACCATCAAGTTCAACGACCTCATGAAGCAGTTCAACGGCGCCGACGCGCCCGCGAAGGCCCGCCTGGTGAAACAGATGAAGCAGCATGCATACTCCTCCGAACAGCAGGAACTGTTGAAGAAAGCCGAAGCATCGCTGCCAGCGGCCAGACAGCAGGTCCCGGCGCCATGATAGTCGACAGGAACAAAAACTACTATATCGAACCGGTCGAGATAGAGGTGTACTTAAAAAAGGCGGGCAAGGTCCGCACCGTCATCAAGGACCTCTTTGTCGAGCTGATCCCCGTGGAGCCATCAAATGAAAAAAGCAGGGCCATCTTCGAGCACTTCATAACCAGGGAAGAGCCCATCGACCTGATGGAGGTGCAGAACGAATTCCCCGAATTCATCAAGGCCATATACGATTCCTATTACCAGAACATGGACCTCTTCGAAAAACTCTCCATGCACTTCAAGTCCGGGCTCACCGGCAGCAACGATTCGTGGCGCATGGCCCTCTATTTCACCGAGCTGCTGATGAAATACGAGCCCACCGTGGCCTCGAAACTGATCGGCGATTTCCAGACGTACAACCTGAACTACCTGATAATCAAGCTTAACCAGATCAAGGAACCCTTCCTGCTTGAAGATGCCACTGTCGCGTACCTGATAAAGAGAAGGAACCTGGCATACAGGGACCAGCCGCGGGACAAGGAATTCGACAAGCTGGTCGAGTTATGGGAATATAACGCGAAGGAAAAATTTTATTAATGAGTTGTCAGGGTATTTTCTCCACCTTGATGGGTGAGGAAAGGATGAGGATTGCACTGAAAAATCACACTCACTTAAAATGAAGCGATCGACACAACATCCCCGTTGTTGAGCCCCACAAAGGCGGTTTTCCCGACGACGGTTACCGCGGTATTAACGCCCGAGGCAAAGCCCTCTCTCCAGTTGAGCTCACCGGAATTAACATCTATTGAAAAAACCGCGCTCCCGCTGGGCACCAGTATGCTGTCCCGGAACACATCGGGTGCGCCGGTAATGGTTCCCCTGGTGTTGAAATCCCACAGTTTGTCGCCTTCTTCCACCCCGAGGGCGTACACGAGGCCGTCTTCCGACCCGAAGCAGATGATTTCATCGTAAAAGACCGGGGCGTATACGATCGCCTTCCGGGCCTTGTATTTCCAGTTGAGCGAGCCGTCCCGGCTGATGGCGTACAGCGTCCCGCTCTGGCATCCCGCGTACAGGACCCCGCGGTATACCCGGGGTGCTGATGCAAAAATCCTGCTGTCCGCCGTGAAACTCCATTTCACGCTCCCGTCCCTGGCGCTGATCGCATATATGGTCGACCGGTCAGTGCCCACGTACAGGACGCCGCTGTCGCCGGTCATTGAGCTGAATATCCCTTCCTTGAGGTCCTGCCGCCATGCCTCGTCTCCGTCTCGGGAAAAGGCCTGCACCACGCCGTAACTCGATGCGATAACAATTGTGCCGCTTTCAACAACAGGCTCTGATCCGTGCAGCAGGGTTCCCTCGATCTTACGCTTCCAGTTGATGCTGCCGCTGCGGCGGTCAAGGGAAAGGAGCGTGCCGTCGACGGTTACGATATAGACGGCCTTGCCGTCTGTCGCCGGAGTCGAACGCGCAACGCCGCCCAGGGCAGTGCGCCAGACCTGGGTCCCGTTCATATCAAGGCAGACCAGGAACCCGTTCTTGGTTGTGGCGAAAATAAACTTGTTCTGGTATACCGGCCTCGCCATAACCGTAGACGCGAGGCTGGTCTTCCACAGCATGCGCCTCCCGGGACGCTTCTCACTGAACGAGGGCCGGTCAACCGTCAGGCGCGCATTTATTTTTTTCTTCTCACCGTCCTGCATGGTCAGGGACTGGGTGAATTCATTGTACCCGTCGGCCTTGATGGTTATAACGAGCTTCTTTCCCGGAACGGGGCGTATTTTCGCCGTGTCATAGCCCATGAGCCTTGAGTTTGCAAAGATGGCGCTCCCTTTTGCCGATGAAGTAATAGCCAGGGATGTCTGATCTTTCCCTGCTGTTTCTTTTCTGAGAAGAGCTTCCTGATTTTTTGCTGCCGCCTCAGCCTGCTTTTTCTTTTCCAGGTCTTTTCGTTGCTTCAGGGCGAGATCCGCCTCTTTCTTTTTTTCTGATTCTCCCGCTCGTTTTTCCTCAAGCCGTTGCTGCCGGGTAAGGTCACGTGACGCCTCTTCCCGTTTCAAGGCCTCCCCGCCGCCCTCAGTGCGGGGCGCATTCTCCCTCGCAGCGGTATATTCATTTTGTTCCGGCATGATATCTCCGGCCGAAGCGACGATCTCTCCTGATGTATTCACAAAGACCTGCCGGGCTTCACTTTCCCCTATCTGACTGAGATCATCGTCATAGAGGCACACCCGCCAGTAATATGCGCCTGCCGGGATGTTTGCAATCACGGCATAATCCTTTACCGTGGTGACAGACCCTACGCGGTTCAGGAACTCCCGGTCCCGGGCCAGGTCCACCCTCCTGACTCCTTTGAAATTGCCTGCCGCACAGGGAAACCGTATCGATGCGCGCTTATCGTCCGGGCCGGCGCTTACAGTGCCCGTGACAACCGGATCGCCCGGTATCACGGCATCCACGGGCACGACCAGGAGGCTGCTGGTCGCTGAAACAGCCCCGCCGCTCCCGGAATCTGAAAGCGCGCCAACCCGCCAGTAATACCGGCCAGGCTTCAGGCTGTCGCGAAGGGAATACACGTTGCCGGCCACCCTTTCACTGACAATGACATTCCGCAGATCCCTGTCTGTGCCGATCGTGAACTCATACTGCCGCGCCTGGCCGTCAGCGCTCCAGCTGAAGAGACGGCTTCCTTTTTTCCCGAACATGGACGGGCTAACACGCCTGCCGTCGGGCGGCGAAATCAGGGTCGGCGGGCTTGCGGCGGCGATGCGGTTGATACTGAAGATTGAGGTCACGCTCATCCCGGTGCCTGAAGATACTTCCCCAGCCGTGGTTCGCACGCGCCAGTAATAGGTCCCCGCCTCAAGGCGGTCCACCGAGATTTCCATGAGGGGAGTCGCGACAGAATGTTCGATCTTCTTGAAGGAAGAGTCCCGGGATATTTCCAGTATATAGCCGGAGGCCAGCCTGTTTTCCCGCCACCGGAAATTTATGATGGGCAGATTGATGGAGTATGGTATGATCTCATTATTCGCCGGGTACAGGAGCCCTACCGGCGTATCCCTGAAAACGCTGATTTTTCTAACATCGCTGTATTCAACAGCAGCGGCTGTGCCGTCAAAGCCCCTGAGGCGCCAGTAGTAGCTTCCCTCCCCGAGGTTTTCCGTGAAGGAGTCATGGACCGCAGCCCTGGTCACGAGCCCCCTGGTAAATTTTCCGTCCCGTGCCAGTTCCAGGAAAACGCCTGTTACACCCCTTGCAGCGGACCACGCAAACCGTACCGGAACCGCCGTGGCTGCGGTAACCACGGCCGCGTTGTCCCGCGGGAACAGGGGCCTCAGTTTCAACCTGGACACCTGGGCGCCGGCGTTCCTGGTGATGGTCGCCTTTTCATCCTTCTGTATTAATTTTTCTTCTTTGCCGGTCCTGACATCTGCCTTCCCCTCGGTGACCGTGACATCCAGTTCCTTATCCCCGGCCCTGGAAAGCTTCACGTCGGCCTTTTCAAGGGAGACGACTGCGTCCTGTGACTTGATATTGATCCTGGCAGCGTCTTGATTCCCGACATCACCACGGTCTGCCGATATTGTTCCATGGGAAAAATCTATGTTGATCCCCTGCCCGCTCAGCTCCAGGAGGATCATGCTGTTTTCATCGATAGTGATTTTGGTCCCGTCAGTGAGCTTGATGACCGCCTCGGATAGTTCGGCGGTCCTGATGGTATCGTTGTTGTAGACGGGGGAATCCCGACCCAGGTCTTCCCATATCACCTGTGACTGGTACTTGCGCCGGGCGTCCTTCTTCTTAAAGGTGATCGCGCCAATACGCTTCGCGCCGCCGGTCTCGATCCTCATCGCGTAGTCGGCGTAGAGGAGCGCGGAGCAGGCGGTGATGACCAGCACGGTGACGCCTACGGCGATATAGTCAGCAATGCTGTTACTTGATAATTTCATATTTCTTTTCTTCGACGGTAGGTACTTCCGGCTTGCCCTTCATTTCGATGCCGATAATGCGGCGCAGTTCATCAAGGTTCTTCGGCGCGGTGGGATCGTCCCTCCTTCCCAGGACCGCGTAGATCTGCTGGGGCTCGGTCTTGCCCTTCACCATGATCTTCTGCATCGGCTCGACGATGAACTTGTGTCTCACCAGAGCGCAGGTTTCCTGTGATATCAGGATATCCGTGCCGAAAGGCTTGTTCAGCTGCTCAATGCGGGAGGCGAGGTTGACCGTATCCCCGATGACCGTGTACTCCATACGCTCCTCGGAACCGATCTGTCCGGCCAGCACCGGCCCGGTGTTGATACCGCAGCCTATCCTGATGAGAGGTTTCTTGGAGCCACCGCGTCCCTTGTTGAATCCGGCCAGCTCGTTGCGCATCATGAGGGCGCCGTTGATTGCGTTCTCAGTGTCGTTCCCGTATGAGACCGGGGCACCCCACACGGCCATGATGGCGTCGCCGATGAACTTGTCCACAACACCATTGGTCACCTCGATGCAGTTGACCATCCTGGTCATGTACTGGTTCAGGAACTCCACCACCTCCTCAGGTTCAAGCTTCTCGGAAATGGATGTGAAATCGCGTATGTCTGAAAAAAAGATTGTGGCCGACTTCCGCTCGCCCCCGAGCTTGACCTTGCCGCTGAGGACCAGCTCCGCTATATCCTTGCTGACGAACTTGCCGAAAGTCTCTTTCAGCATCTCCCGTTCTTCCAGGCCGCGGCCCATGGCCACAAAGGAGGTGGTAAGCTCGCCGATTTCATCGCCTGACGAAGGGACGATATCTACCCTGAAATTCCCATTTTCAATCTCCTTGGTGGCGCCGAGAAGCCGGACAATGGGGGTGGTGATGGTCTTGCTGAAAAAATAGACAATCAGGATGGCACAATTGAGGACAATGATCATGATCAGAATATTGCGGCGCTGGATCTGGTATACCGCACTGAAGGCCTTGTCCTCGCTAACGGTGGCGACAACGCCAAGCCCGCCGAAGCCGATCTTCTTGAAGGAGCCCAGCCGGTAGGAGCCTTCATCGTCCCGGTACCGTTTCTGGCCGTTGTCGAGTCTGCTCTTCAGCATCTCCTCGACAATGGGCACGTTGATGTAATTCCCGTGGGAAAGGACAATTTTGCTGTCCGGATGGGCGATAACATCGCCCCTGCTGTCGACCATGAAGGTCTCAAAAATGTCCTTTGTCTGGAAAGCCAGGAGAAAGCGGTCCATCTTCAGGTACGCCACGAGTATTGACGCAACGCTGCCGTCAGGGTTCTTCTGGAACGGCAAAATCATGGCCAGGACCGGTGCATCAAAGCTCTTCGACACATTGCAGATGACAGCCTCGCCGTTGAAAGCCTTGAGAAACTGTGCGGAATAGCTTCCACTGATCGTGTTGATGGACTGTATGGTAAGGCGGTTCTCCTCGAAATAGGACTTGTTGTATATGGAGTTGTCGAAGCGGAGGCCGGTCCCGGCGCGCATCCCGATGCCCACGTACATCATGTTCCGGTCATTTGCAAAAAACAGGTCGGTGAAAAGTGCCTTCTGCGGAAACTGCTGGATCATCGTGTTTCCCATGAGATTTATTTTCTCGACGAGGGAGGTGAAATCATTCTGCATCTTCTGCGAGGTGATATCGGCAATCTTATGGTTCAGCTCGTTGGCCCGGATCTGATTATCTGACTTAAAAAAGTATGTGGCGAGGAATATCATCCCCGACAGTGATATGACAAGGATAAGTGTTATTATGGATATCAGCTTGGTGCGGATCTTTAAGTTCGTGAAAATTTCTTTGAAATCATCAAGGGTATCAGCATCATTATCCATAGAACGGTCATTGTCCTTTACGGTAATATCTCTCCGTTGTGCCGGGGCCGACCCGGACAATCAGTTGAACAGCCAGTACAGGATATCCAGCAGAATAAAAAGGGAGAAGATTATGGAAAAAGTCAGAACGACAACAAAGAAGATTTTCCTGCCCACCGTTTATTCTCCCCGCATGACATCAAAGACCATGGTCTGTCCTTTTCGGTCGACAACAATAGTAACCTTTGTGCCGGAGGGACCGCGGAGCATGGTATTGTAGATATGGTCATATCCCAGGCCGTCCAGCTCAGCCCCGTCAATCTGAACGATTCGGTCATCCGGACGCAGTCCGGCACGGTACGCGGGGCTTCCTTCATAGACGCCGGTTATCACATAGGGAGCGTCTTTTGTGACTTTCTCCTGCCCCACGGGGACCACGATGCCAAGGAGTCCTTTTTGATCGCTTTTTTTGCAGCCTGCCATGCCGGATGTCACGGCAATGAACGTGATGAGAATAACCACCGGGTAAAATCTGCTCTTCATAGCTGTGCACCATCACCAGTAGTAATAAATATCTGCAGCCCTGCCGCGGGACCAAGTATCCAATGATCCAGGCAGACCTGCCATTCGATGACCTTATCAGAATCGAGCATTAACATTATAATTGCAACAATTTTTTTACAGGTCCCGGCGGGATAAACCGCTGTCATGCATCGGGGCACGGAGGCTATTCTTTCGGTCCGGAGAAAAAAACATTCCCGTTTTCGCGGGAATGTTGAGTTTAAAAAAAATATCTGGGTGTACAGATCACGGATTCCTCTACTGGATTTTCTTTTCTTCTTTCTTCTCTTCCTTTTTAACCTTATCACCGGTTACAGCGGCATCATCTTTTTTATCGGTCTTAACGGTCCCGCCATCCTTGCGGGTCTCGTTGCCACCGGCGCCCTGCTCATCCTTGGTTTTTTCTTCTATGTCATCCTCCACCTTCAGGCTGTCAAGGAAACCGTCTATCGTCGATTGTTTTGACAGACGGCTGTAGTTGTCCATAAGATGCAGCTTGAACTTCCCGTAATCATACTTCTCTGCCTGCGCTTTTCCCTCAGCACCCGTTTCCTTTCCGGCCGCGGAAAGCACGTCAAAGGTCGCCACGATGAGCTTGAAGTTGAAGTCATCTATGTACTCGCGCATGATGTCCTCGGCCCTGTCGAATTCCCCGTCCAGAAGGTACCGCGCGGTCTTGGTCTCGTTCCTGAATCGAACACGTTTGACGACCTTAGCCTCATAGCTCTGCACCACTGAATCGAAAGCGGCCCGATCGCCGTCCTTCGCGGGCTTGCTTTCCTTCGCGGATTCCTCCGGTTGTTTTGCATCGCTGTAGGCCTTTTCGATCTCGTTGATGTAGTCCTGGTCATTCAGGTCAACGAACCTGTTCATGTACTTGTTTTTCATTTCCCGCTCCGACTTGCAGAGCTGGTTGTATATCTTCCTCTTTGTCTCCCTGGTCTGGCTTTCAAAAAGCGCGAGAAAGGCGAAACGCTTGGCCCGGCGTGCCATCTTTATGGCATCGACATACTTGTACAGCTTGTATGAATACAGCTTCGGATTGGACGCATCGCCCACCGTGTAATGGGTCCAGCTCACGGTCCTGTCCCGGTAACCCAGGGTCAGGTACAGGCGGGCCCTGGCGCTTTTCGACCGGATGATCCCCGGGGCAAGGCGATCGAGGATCATCTTCGAGTCCTCCAGGTAATTGTTCTTCACCATTTCGCGGTAAATGTTTTCCATAATCCCCTGCGACGCATAGACCCTTTTAAAGGAACGCCGGTAATCAGACTGGAGATACGCGACGTCGGCATTGAAGTGCTTTTCATAAGCTTTCCGGAAGTCCTCTTTTTTATCATCGCCAAAATTGGTAACGCAGACATCGATGAAATCCACGAAGCGCTTGTTCTCCTTCAGGATTCTCTCGGTGGTAGTCTGGTCAGAAAAAGGAAAGACGCTCGAAGAAGCGAACATGAACGCAGCGGCGAGCAGTGCCGGCCTGACTTTACTTCCTTTTTTCATAATAACGGTTCCCCTGCTGGTATATGAATCGAACTATTATATATATCGTACATACGCAACGTAAATCAAATATTTTTATTTTATTGGCATACAAAAGTATAAAAATAACCAGTTTTAATTCTCATTTTCCCGGTTCTCCAGCCTGTTTCCAGATAAAAATTTAGTGTTCCCGCGGTATTGTATACAATCAGCCTGTCCATTCCCCGATCTTAAGATTCATGATAATGACGCCAGCAGATATCTTCCCTTTATAATACCTATGCTATCCAGTCATGTCTTTTTGCAATACTGAGTAATCATGGCCTTCCCATAGCATTCCGGAGCCAGTTTATTAATAAAATCCGGCAGGTCAGCCGGGCCATGAAGAAAGGGGATTTACCGTGACAGTCAAAATTTTATATTGACACATAGGGGTTTTCATCTACAATTAACATAATACCTGCTGGAACACATACTATTCGGTGGCAGCTGTCCGGCCGCAGAAATTGACCGGGGCAGTCATAAATATAAATGAGTAATTATGCGGCAGGTTTTATTATCATTATCCAAACATCTTTTTTACGTATACGGGCAATCGCATGAACCAGGATCCAAAGGATTTCCAGGATATTAAAGATAATATCATGATCGTGAAAGGACGATTCAAGGCCGCGGCACAGAGTCTCTTCGGCCAGTTTCTTCTCATATTCAAAAACAACACTAATTTTGAATCATACAGCGCCGTGGTATCCACCTATTCCGATCTCTACAACCTTGAACCCCACGAAGACTGGATGAAATACCGCGAGTACATCGCCAACGTGAAATGGAAGGGAAATTTCAACGCTACCATGACCTCTTCTGTCATGGATCATTTCAAGAGATTCTCCGAGGAAATGAATTCGATCACCCTCCTCTATGACAGCATCTGCGATTACGACTATAACGCCATGGATACGGCCCTCTTCGATATCATTAACAGGATCATCCATGACAAGAGCCTCATGCTGGAAACGGCAATACAGGAGATCACGCCGCAGGACTACCGGGTCGGGGTCACCGGGGCCGAACAGAAGGAATCTTCGGGCGATGGCGCGGTGGCGCCCGACGAAGGATATCCTGTCGAGGATGACGCAGTCATCCTGCCCGTGAAACCGATCGTGGCGCCGGTCAAGGGTAAACCGATCTATGAACTGCGGGTCGGCGACAGGCTGATGGTCTATCTCCAGCCCCAGTCTGACAGGGCGAACTACTACATCGACATGCTGAACCTGCGCGAGGAAAACGGTATAAAGCCGACCATGGGCGAGGTGATCGACATAAAGGCAGGGTCGGGTAAAAACAATCCCACCGATATTTTGACCCTGCTGGGGAAGGGAATATACGGAAAATTCACCGAAACGGAAAAGCAGGTCAAGCTGAAACTGTATAACGCCGAAACGGACGGCCCCCTGCTCAAGAAAAATGCTGCTGCTTCGTCATCGGATTCACAGATCGGCTCGACCGGCATGACAAAGGGCACCATCGCGATGCTGGTGCTCTTCATGATAATCCTGGCCCTCTTTGTCGTGCTGATATTTTTAAGCTGGTAACACCGTCGCGTCTCCCGCCGAACCGCGCCGCCGTCATGGCCCGGAGTGACGCCGTTGCCGCCCAATCAGGAGTATGGTAGAATGGACACTGATCAGAATAAAGCATATGTATTAAAGCTTGCCCACGACAGCAACGTGAAATTCATACGCCTCTGGTTCACCGATATACTCGGCTTCCTGAAGAGCTTCGCGATTACCATCGACGAGCTCGATGACGCCATTACCGAGGGAGTCCGCTTCGACGGGTCGACCCTCCAGGGCTTCATCCGCGCCGACGAGCGGGAAATGATAGCCCTTCCCGACGTGTCAACCTTCCAGGTACTCCCCTGGCGGCCCCAGCAGGACTCGGTGGCACGGATGATCTGCGACATCCACCAGATTGACATGTCCCCCTATGAAGGAGATTCGCGGTACATCCTGAAGCAGAATCTCAAGAAGGCAGCCGCGCGCGGCCTGACCTTTTACACGGGTCCAGAGATAGAATTTTTCTTTTTCAAGAACTTCATCCAGCCGGAGATACTGGACCGCGGCGGCTACTTCGATCTCACACCGCTTGACGCGGCGACCGATTACCGGCGCGACATCGTGTTGAACCTCGAGAAAATGGGCATCGATGTCATATCATCGCACCATGAGGCGGCCCACAGCCAGCACGAAATCGATCTGCGCCACGAGGACGCCCTTACAACCGCGGACAACATCATGACCTTCCGCCTCATCACCAAGGAGATCGCGCTTCTCAACAACATCTACGCGTCATTCATGCCGAAGCCGCTGGCCGGTCAGAACGGGTCCGGCCTGCACATACACCAGTCGCTGTTCAAGGATGACAAGAACATCTTTTTCGATAAAAACAATCAGCACCACCTGTCCAAGACGGCCGAATGTTACATTGCTGGTCTTCTCAAGCATTGCAATGAGTTCTTCGTCCTCACCAACCAGTGGATCAATTCATATAAGCGGCTCCACAGGGACTTTGAGTCTCCCACGCGCGCGACCTGGAGCACCACCAGCCATAACGCCATGGTGCGGGTGCCCCTCTGCAGGCCGGAAAAGCCGAACGCCATGAGGATCGAGCTGCAGAATCCTGATTCGGCCTGCAATCCCTACCTGGCCCTTTCAGCGATCCTCGCGGCGGGCCTGAAGGGCATTGACGAGAAATACAAGCTGGGCAATCCAATGGAGGATACGGACCCGCCGGCACAGCATGACAGGAACGACAGCCAGCATCTGCCGGAACAGCTCCATGACGCCCTGGCGCATTTCGAGGCGAGCGCCCTCATGAAGGAAACCCTCGGCGAGGTCCTCTTCAACAAGTTCATCGAGAACAAGAGACTGGAGCTGTCGCGCTACAACAGGTACATCACCGATTATGAAATCCAGGAATATCTGCCGATTCTGTAGCCGGTGATATCGTATGAGAAAACCGAAGCCGGGAATCGCGCTGATCGGATGCGGAAGGATAGGCTTCCTCCTGGAAAACGACCCCCTCAGGAACAAGCCCTGCACCCATTTCGGCGGCGCCTCGTCCGTCGGACTCGCCCTCACCCATGCCTGCGACATCAACCGGGAGCGTCTTGACCGTTTCGGAAAAACCGCCGCCATCCCCGGGGAAAACCTCTTCGAGGATTACCGGGATCTGTTCCGGACCGCCGGGCCCGGCATGGTCATTATCGCGACCTGGACCGAAAGCCACGATCGGATAGCCGTTGAGGCGGCCCGCAGCGGCGCGAAGGTGATCGTCCTGGAAAAACCTGTGGCGTCATCCCTCGAAGGCTGCCGCGCGATGACCGACGAGTGCCGCCGGCACGGGACTGCTGTCTTAATCAACCACGAACGTCGCTTCGACGGACGGTACCGGAAGGTCAGGGAAATGATCAACCGGGGCGTTATCGGCGATGTGAAGACCGTCCAGGCATCGATACTCACCGGCGGATATGCCGGACCGTCAGATCCGGGCGAAGGAGGCGGTCCCCTCCTTCACGACGGCACCCACCTGGTTGACATGATACGGTTTCTTTTCGGCGAGATCATTACGGTCGAGGGCGAATTCCAGCGCGGCGGACGGTCGCGGGGTTTCGAAGACCGTGCCTGCGCCTGGCTTAAAACGGCCGGCGGGGTGGACGTGTTCCTCGAAGCGGGCGGGACGAGGAACTATTTCGTCTTCGAGCTTGAAATATCCGGCACCCTGGGGAAGATAGTTATCGGCAATGGCTATGAATCTCTCCTGCTGGGCAGAAAATCGCGGCACTACACGGGGTTCCGCGACCTGTCCATGGCCCCTTTTCCGCGCTATAGCACCGCCAGCTGCTTCACGGAGCTGTACCGGGAGGCTAAAAAGGCCCTTGCCGGCACAGAGCCCGTGACATCGACCGCCGACGACGGCTGCCGAGCCCTGGAAGTCATACATGCCGTGTATCTCTCCTCTCACCAGGGCAGGAAGGTCATTTCACTCCCCCTTGCCCCCCGTTCCGTAGACCTGAAAAAAATCTTCAACCTGGAATAAAAAATCTTTTGACAGGCCGTCGATTCTGTATCATCATTCCGGCATGAGAGAAATGATCACCACCATCCGATCGCCCCTCATTGATAATTTTTTACGTATCATCCAGAGCCTCGCGAAGCAGGGAAGAAAAACGTATCATCTGTACCTGATAGACCCGCTGTCAGGATGGTCGTCCTCGGTTCCCGCGGAGCCGATGGACAAGCTCATGTCGCTCCTCGAACAGGCCAGGGCGGACAGGAGCAAAAAGCTGTCCCTCCTCTACAAAATGTCCATCATCAAGGCCGTGGCCCAGGACCAGTTCGACCTCTCCCTGCCCGGCAACCTGTCCATGAGCTTCCTGAAATCGATGAAAGAAGAACAGCGCGTCGCCCTCTCCGACGAAGCTGTCGAGTTCGTCAATGTCCTGAGGGATCCCTTCAAGGAGTATGCCGACAAGGAATTCATCAGGATGAACAAAAAGTTCGAGGAAGAAATTTCGACCGCGGACGTGGTTGAAGTTGAAAAGCTCATCAAGGCCCACGAGGGTGAAGAGGCCGCCAGCAGAGAGATCGATGAACAGTCCGCCAGGGCCCTGTCCAGGATACGCGACATGATCAGGTCTGCCCCGGTCCCCGACATAAAGCGGGAAGTCATCGTATACCTGCTGAAATACGCCGATCCGTCAATGCCGAACCGTCACCTGGCCATAAACAAAGTCATTGCCCCCCTGGAGCTGAAAAACCAGTCCTTCATGATCGAAGTAATGGATTCAGCCGCGGTCATCATTTACCATGAAATACTGAATTCCATAAAAGACAACGATCTCCTCAAGGCGGTGAAGAACATCGGCACCTACGCGATACTGTTCCGCGGCAATCCCGAAACGCCGAACTACCGGGAGGTTGACTCCTTTGAGAAAAAATTCTTCAAGCTTATAGACGACAGGAACCTGTGGGACAGGATACGATAGCACATGGAATTGACCATTAATAACCCGACGGAAAGCGTCGCTGTTGTCCGGTTAAAGGGAAAATTCACCATCGAGGACATCAACTTTTTCAAGGAAAATACGGGGCCCCTGGCGAATGAACCCGTCACGACGATACTGGTGAGTTTTACGGACCTTGACTACATCGATTCATCTGGCATAGGATCGCTGATTCTCCTCATGAACACTGCCAAGAACAAGGGCATCAACCTCATCGTCTACAATCTCCAGGAGGAGATCAAGAACGTGTTTAAAATATCATATCTCGACAAGTTCTTCATCATTACCACTTCGGAGGATCTGAAAAAGCACTATCCAGGCATAGCGCTGTGACGAACCGTCGCCGGGAAGGATCGGCCCTACACGAATCCCTCCTCCGCCAGCTTTTTCATGATACCCCCGTCGTCCGCGCGTTCACCGGGACCGGCTGGCTGGAGCATCCGCTCCACGTACTTCGCCAGTATGTCAACCTCGATGTTCACCTCGCTCCCGGCCTTCCACCCGGGAACAGTGGTGTTGCCCAGCGTCTCCGGAATAAAATAAAGAGTGAACCCCTTTTCATCGGATGAGACAACGGTGAGGGATACGCCGTCGACTGCGATCGATCCCTTGCCGACAATGTACCTGCCCAGCCCGGGGCCGGCGGCGACCTTCACCCGCATACCCATGGAGTCCTTCTCGATGGCTTCGACGGTTCCCCGTCCGTCAACGTGGCCCTGGACAAAATGCCCCCCGAAGCGGGAGGACGGTGTCATGGCCCGTTCCAGGTTCACCTTCCGTCCCGGCGCAAAGGTGCCGAGGGTCGTGACCGATGCGGTGACCGATGACACGAACACGGTGAAATTTCTGCCGTCGAGGGCCGTCACGGTCTGACATGCTCCGTTTATGCTGATGGAATCCCCGATGCGGGTACCCTCAAGCACATGTTCCGCGCTGATGGTCAGATGGAACCCTTCCCCGGCGCGGGAGACGGCCGACACCTTCCCGATTTCCTCTATCAATCCAGTGAACATTCAGGGCCTCCTCACATCATTTCGAAATGATACTGTTCCCGGTACCCGGTATAGAACAAATCGTCCTTCACCGGCATAATTGAAACATCACGCAGGACCAGGGCGTCGGCGATGGCATTCACGCCGGTTCCCGACAGAGGGGATATCCCGGCTCCGATCACCTTGGGCGCAATGACATAAAAAAACTGGTCGATCTCCCCGGCGTCAAGGAATGACCCGGCGAGGCCTCCCCCTCCCTCGAGGAGAACGAATATGACGCCACGCCGCGCCAGTTCCTCGGTGACTGCCCTGATCTCCTCCACCGGCGTGGCTGCGTCAATCAGGTGGAGCCTGCCGGCGTGCAGCATGTCGGCGGCGGCCTTATCCGAACTGACAATTTTTTCGGCCCTCCCCCTGCACTCGAAAAAGAGATAGTTATCGTCAGCCATGAGATTGCAGCCGGGATCGATCTTCTCCGGGAGGCCTATGACGACACGGAGGGGGTCGCGCGGCTCCTTCACATCATCCACGGCAAGTGACTTGAGGAAAAAATTCTCCCTCCCCATCATGAAGGGCTCCTTTCCGGAAAAATAACCGGCCACATCAGCGCCGAAGGAATCCAGGCGCACATTCAGGGACGGGTTGTCGCGGATAAAGGTGTTTTTACCGATAACTATCGCGTCGACTTTTGAACGCAGCCGGTGCGTCAGGTAGCGTGAATACTCCGATGATATCCATTGCGAGTCACCGGTCTTCGCGGCGATACGGCCGTCCAGGGTGACAGCGCTCTTGCTCATGACAAAGGGACGGTGACGCATGATATATTTTCTGAAGGGCCGGATAATGTCCACGGCAAAATCGGCCATCTCCTCCATGAAGACGACTTCAACGCCGGCTTTTAACAGCTCCGCCACTCCTTTGCCTGAAACCAGGGGATTCGGGTCCAGCACCGGGACGAATACCCGGGAAATCCCCGCCCGTATGATAGCTGCTGTGCAGGGCGGCGTCTTGCCGAAATGGTTACACGGCTCCAGGGTTACATACATGTCCGCGCCGGAGCAGGCGCCGCCCGCCGATTCAATGGCCGCCGCCTCCGCGTGGCTCGCCCCGAAGGGACCGGTCCCTCCGACGGCGATGACCCGGTCATCCCTGACGATGACCGCGCCGACCGGGGGATTGGGCGACGTTTTCCCCATGCGCTCGAAGGCGATCTTCAGGGCGCGCTCCATGTAGTTCCTGTTTTTCAATCCCGGCCGATCCCGTGCCTGTTAAAAATTTCATCCCGGTCCTGGTCGAAGTGGAATTTTCCGGACAATGAATCGCCCATGGAATTTTTCTGGCCCAGGTTGAAGCGCTGGGCTGCGATGTACCCCCCGGCAATGCTCCCCGCGTAGAAAAATCCCCCGATGACCCCGGTGAAATAACCCACGATGTCGTTGTGGGTCTGGAAGGCGAAGTAAGTCATGATGACGTCAATGGTTATGAGGATAAAGGCAAAGATGCCGGTGGCATAATCTCCGGCATAGACATATCCCATGCCGGGTACTATCCCGAGGACCGCCGCGAGCCACGGCTTCTTTTCATTGGAAAAGCCGGCCCGCGCCTGGTCGATAAGCTCCCGGCAGGCGCTGTAATCGGGGGCTGACGGGACGCCGCACAGGGCCGCCGCCTCGTCATAGCGGCGCGCGGCGAGGAAGGAAAAAAGCCTCCGCTTTTTCAGACAGCTGTCGATATAAGGCTCAGATACATTACTCCAGGAAGATAGGATGGATTCAGCCCGCTTATAATCGTGCAATGCGACGGCCGCGTCATACCGGAAAAGCGGACCCACGCCCGCCGGCAGTTGCCCGCTTTCACGCGCCGGCCCGCCCAGGATATCCCTGTATTGTTTACCATGGAAAAGGAGGTAATTCTCCGTGACAGTGAAAACGGAAGGAGCCAGGTAGTCCGGGGCCATTGACTTGAGCCGCTTGAGCTCCACAAGGGCCCGGTAGTATTCCTTGTGACCTATAAGATATCGGGTGAAGGCCGCGATGCCTTTCGCGCTGTATTCTTCGGCTGACAATAAAGCGGGTACGGTCAGAAAGAAAAACATCAACAGAGGGATGTGCTTTTTCAATCTAAACGCCTCCTCGTCGGCGGGCGTACCGGCGCTGTAACATCTCTGCCGCAAGGCTCGTATACCGGAAGAACCCGCCGCACGCCGGCGGTAATCTATGACTTCAATCTAAGCATCAGTTTTTCCCACGATAGAACTACCGGGGAGGCAATATACACCGTCGAGTAAACTCCCACCAGCATACCGAAGAGAAGCACCTGTGCAAAATCGCTGATCCCTTCACCGCCCAGGAGAAAGAGGGCGAATACGCTCAACAGTGTCAGGAACGAGGTGAGGATCGTCCGGGACATCGTCATGGTTATAGACTCGTTTACGAGCTCCACCATGGATATCTTCGTTTCAATTTGCGTGTTCTCCCTGATACGGTCGAATATGACGATGGTGTCGTTGACGGAGTAGCCGAATATGGTGAGAAGCGCGGCCACGACGGATATGTTGATCTCGATACCGGCGAAGCCGCAGTACGCGATAGACAGGATAACGTCATGAAGGACCGCTACCATGGCTCCCACCGAGTACCTGAACTCAAAGCGGTACGCGAGGTAGATGGTCATCAGGATGATGGACACGATGATGAGCTTCACCGCGGACTTTCTCATGAAACTTCCGACCGCGGGCCCCACGTTCTCAGTGCTCAGGACAGACACCGTCTTGAAGTTCTTGTCAAGATCGGCCTTGATCCTGTCCGATTCATCCACGACAATTTTATACATTACCTGCAGGGGCCTCCCTGCCCTGTCCTGCCTGATGAGTGCTGCGCCATAGGACTTCGCCAGTCCGGCAAGGGCCGCTTCATCAGAGGGTTTCTCAAATACAATCGGTATGGAAATGCCATTCAGAATTTCAGCGCCTTCAAAGGCCCCCCGGATCTGGTTCTCTATCCTGCCGGAGTTATATGCTGATTTTTTCTTATCAGCCGATTCTTTTTTAATAATGATAAATTCACTCTTGCCGGGATCGCCTATTTTGAACGCCTCAGCGTCAAGTCCGGTCAGTGCCGCGTTCACCTTGTTTAAATCAACCGCGCCGCCCATCAATACAAAAACAGCGTCTTCTTTTAACAGCTGCGCCTTCGGATATTTCGCCTCCAGCATTTGCCTCATCTTTTCTTCATTGGCAGCCGCGGAGTCTTCCTTGAGTTTTGTAGTAATAATGAACTGCTGGCTGTCAGTTTCTCCGATATGCTGCACCATCGGGTTGTACGCTGAAAGGACCTTCCTGATCTTCCCCTCGTCAACGCCCTTTTCGAATTGTACGATGATCTTCTGGCCGCCGACGAAATCAACTCCCAGGTTCAGTCCCCTGGAGATGAGTCCCCAGCCCATGAAAACGACAAAGAGCGTCAGTGATAAGCCGTATGCTATATATCTATATTTCAGAAATGGTATAGTCCGTTGTTTCAACATGAGCCCCCTTAAATGCTCAACCGCTTGATTTTTTTATTCAATGATATCAGTTCGTAGACGAAACGCGTAATATACAGGGCCACGAACATACTGACGATAAGGCCTATGGTCAGAGTCACCGCGAAGCCCTTGATGGGGCCGGTGCCGAACTGGGCCAGGACGAAGGCCGAAATCAGGGTTGTCAGGTTCCCGTCGAAGATGGCCCAGAAAGCCCGGTCAAAACCGAGACTTACCGCCATCCGCACAGACTTGCCGTTCACCAGCTCCTCCTTCATCCGTTCATAGATGAGGACGTTGGCGTCAACGGCCATACCGGCCGTGAGGATGATGCCCGCGATGCCGGGAAGGGTCAGGGTAAAACCGAGCCATGACAATATGGCCATCTGGAATATGGCATTCAGTATAAGGCCTATGCCCGCAATTAACCCCGCCAACCTGTAATACAGTATCATGAACACCAGGATACCCGCAAAGCCAAGAATTGCGGCCTTGACGCCGGCCTCAATGGAATCCTGCCCCAGGGACGGGCCCACGGTGCGCTCCTCGATTATATTCAGGTCCACCGGCAGGGCGCCCTCTTTTATAATGCGGGTGAGAGTATTGACTTCGTCATAAGTGAAATTCCCGTTGATCATGGCCGAACCGCTGGTGATCTGCACATTCAGCCGCGGCGCGCTCCGCACCTTGTCGTCAATAACGATGGCGAGCTTCTTGCCCCAGTTCTTCTTGGCAGTGACATCGGCGAACTTGGTAGCGCCCTCGGCGGTGGTCGTAAAATGGACCGCCAGGCCGCCGTACTCGTCATTGCCGATCCAGGCCTTGCTGATATCGGTACCGGCAATGGCCACTTCTTTCAGCAGCACGATGGGATATTGGGGTATGATTTTCTTGGAATCCTTGGGCCGGTCCCAGTGATACAGGACCTCGCGGTTATCGGGAAGCTGTATGCCGGTGGCCATGTCAGCCAGGAGCTTGTCCTGCCTGTCGGTCTCTTCAGGAAGGGCCTTTTCCCTGTAATTCTGCCGCAGCCATTCGCCGGCCTTGGCGGTATATGCGTCATCCACCAGCCGGTACTCCACCTGCCCGGTCGTACCAATCGCCTTTTTGACGGCGCGCGGGTCCTTGACGCCGGGGAGCTGGATCTCTATGGCTTCATTGCCCCGCGGCCTTATGGAGGGCTCGGCCACGCCGAACTTGTCAATCCGGTTACGGATCAGCTCCAGCGCCTGCTGGGTCAGTTCTGATTTTTCTTTTTCAGTGAGTTTCTTCTTGTCAACAGACTTGCTTTCGATTTTTGCGAAGTTGGCCTGGAGCACCAGGTGCATACCGCCCTGGAGGTCAAGGCCGAGATTGACCTTTTTTGCCAGGACCGCGTCTTCCGCCCAGTGCTTCAGTATAACGGCGTTTCTTACGCCGGGATAGGTCCGCACGTCGTTCATGACCGCGTCATTGAGGTTCCTGCCCGTTACCGTCAGGTCGGTTCCCTTATGCGTTATCACATAGGCGTCGGACGGAAATTTTTTCCTGACCGCATCGATCTGCACGGTTGTGGCGTCGTTGTTCATCGATACCCGCATTGTATTCTCGCCAATCGTCGGCAGAATCAGCACGATCGCAAAAGCGATCAGCAGCAGGATAAATATCAGTTTATATACCATTCCCCTGGTCATGCACGTCCCCTGAATCTGTTTATCGTTTCGTTATAATCCGAGAGCCCTTCCTGCGGGATCTTCTTGTCCGTGTCTTGGAATAAATCGCGAAGATAATGAAGATACATATGACAATCGCCCACCCGGCGACAGTGCTCGTTTTTTTGCCGAAAATGCCTTCGCTCTTTTTTTTATCATTGGACTTGTCTGTGATTTTGTCATCCGGGATCCGCACCAGGTCCTCGCCGGGCTCTTCCGCCTTGATGGTTATATCCGGGATGCGGTTGTATTTTATAGTTTCATGGTCGATCAGGAGGAGGCTGTCGCCGCTCTCGCGGTCCAGGTTTTCCTCGGGTATCTGCTCTTTCTGATCGTCTTTCTTCGCTGTCTCTTTTTTCTTTTCTTCCGGCTTTTTCTCAGGTTTTTTCTCAGCCTGCTTCTTTACTTCCTTCTTTTTACGCTCCGCCTTTTTCTTTGCTTCCTTTTTGGCGTTATCGGCATTTGCTCCAGCATCATCTTTCTTGTCGATGGCGGGTGTCCCTTCCTTTCCGGAAGACGAATCAGCTGCCCCGCTTTCGCGCTTTTCGATGGAAGTGGCATCCTTCCCGGCACCGTCGTCAGAACTCTCCTGAGCGAGAGCGCCGAAATAGAGACAGACCGGCACCGATACTATCAGCAAAAGATACGGAAGGTTTCTTTTCATAATTGTTCTTATCTGCAGTTCTTACGGAATTTTGTTCTGTATCGCGCTCTTGAGAAATTCGACCTTGGTGTTGCCGGATATTTTTATTACCACAATATCGCCTTCTTTGAAGCTGTCGACTATTCCGTACATGCCGCCCGCGGTTATGACCTTATCCCCCTTTTTAAGGGCGGATATCATGTCGACCCGTTCCTTTTCCTTCTTTTTCTGCGGCCGAATCAGCAGAAAATAGAATATGGCGATGGTGGCCACCATGAGTATAATGAAACTGTAATTGCCCAGTGCCGATTGGATTCCCTGTCCTCCCTGGGTCGCGCCTTCGGAGGCGGCGTACGCTATACCTGTTAATTGTAACACTATGATCCTCCCTAAAAAAAATCAGCGACAGTATCCATCAGCAGCGGGAATTATGTCAACAGAAAAAAATGATAGCATAGGGTTGCTAAAAAAAGTCAAAAAAGTCGTCTAGTGAGACACAGAGATTCATGAATTATAACACGGTTATACGAAATATAAAAGGAGAATCTCTCGCAGAGGCGCTGAGTCGCAGAGTAGTATTAATTTACTTATATCATTCTATAACACAAAATATCAGTAAATTGATTTTAAAAAGTGTATTTTTCTCTATTTTTTCTCTGCACCTCTGCGTCTCTGCGTCTCTGCGAGAATAATTTAATTCAAGATTTTGTTACACTGTTTTTTTGAATCCTGTGGCAAATCTTGTCTTTTTAGAATGCCTCATCCAGGGTCATGTCCTTATTCCGCCAGAATAATCACCGGGGTACCCAGCTGGATATACTGCTCCAACTCGACCGCATCCCGGTTGAACATCCGTACACAGCCGTTTGACGACAGGTGCCCGACGGCATTCTCATCATTGTTGCCATGTATGGCTATGCCGTATCCTATGCCGGCCCTTTTGCCCTTGACCATCGGTATGCCGTCCTTCCGGAGCAATTTTGCGTACCGCGCGCGGTCCTCCCCGTTCGGGTAATCGATCCCGAAATACCGGGGTCCATAGGCGTTATCGCCCAGGTCAACAGCCGGTTCGCCGAATTTGCTGTGGCCTTCCCTGGCGCGGAAGTACTTCCTGTTCATGTCCCGCAACAGGCGGTATGACGGTGATTTTTTTTCGGCATCCATGCTCAGTATCTCATTCACGGAGTAGACACCCTCCGGCGTCCTGTTGTCGCCCTCGTAGAGCTTCGGCTTCATGTCAGTATTGGACCCGTACCCGATAACATACGAGGCAACAACCGTCATCCGCCGGTCATAGACATCCAGCCGGAAGTTTTTCTTGCTCACGAAGATCGCGTGGCTTCCCTTGAAGCTTTTAAAGGCTTTTTTTATGAGGTCTTCCTTGCTTGCACAGGCAGGCTGCGACACCATGGAGATTATGATGAATATCGGCAACAACAATCTGCCCATGCATCTCACCCGGGGTTCCGGCTCACCGGGCCTCAGGGGCACTGCGTTCGCTGATACGGATGATTTCAATGATGACGTCCTCGGTGATATCATATTCTTTTTTTGCATAGATCAGCTCATCGCCGATGTTTATCACAAAATCAATTTTCATTGCCTTCGAGATGTTTTTGACGGCCCGGTCAATCTGTGTCAGGATCATTCCCTTGTAATACTTGCTCCTCCCTTTGAGGGCGGAAAGATCCGTCGCGAGCTGGCGGTACTCGTCCAGGAGGGCGACATGATCCCCCGGCGGTTCGTCAAGGTCCCGTTCTATTTCCTTCATACGGGTCAGCTTCAGGTCAAGTTTTTTCTTAACGTCCAGGGCGTCGCGGTTTTTGTTGAGGACGTAAGTGTACACCGCCTTCAGGTTCATGTACCGTATTACGGGAGGCGGACCGACGCCGCCTTTCTTATTGAAGCTCGAGCAGGAAACGCAGGCCGCAACAGCGGCGGCGATGACCGCAGCGTACCGCATCAGAACCTCATATCACCGATGGCGAACTGGAAGGTAAGGCCGCCGATACTTTTAAAAGAGCCGCCTTCATATATCAACCTCCTGCCGAACCAGAACCTGAGGGGCATCATCGGGATCTGTATCCTGAAGCCGAAGCCGTAGGAATACCTGAAATAGCTCAGGAGATTGACCTTGCTGAAACTCTGGATACGCGCCACCTGGTGCGTGCCGAGGTCATAGTATACGACCCTCCTGCTTTCCGCGATCAACTGTTCCTCCCAGAAAGGATCGGACCAGAGCGATCCCGCATCGAAGAAAACCGCGAACCAGAGCATCGTGGGATGGATGGGGACCCGGAACTCGGCGCCGTACAGGATCCGGTGGAAGAGTCCCACGTTCTGCCATGAGAGGGGCAATCTTTTATCGTAATAGTCCCAGGCGCGGAGCGTTTCAGGCCCCCCGATATTGAGGCGTTCTTCAGGTTCGAGCCACGGGTCGCGGAGGTCCCACTGCCCGTTACTCAAATAATAGTACGGTGAATGGATCGGCTGCTGTTTCGCGATATGGTCCGAGCCTATAGGCTGGACGATGAAAGACCCGCTGGCACGCAGCTCAAATACGCAGGGGTGGCTTTTCAGGAACGGTAGATGAAAAGGCGAAAAATAGATAAAGATTTGAGGCGTGATTTTTATAAAATGATCCGTGCCGCCGAGGATTGCGCCCCCGGTAAAATTCGCCGCGACGTCGACATAAAAGCCCTTGGTCGGGTTCATGTAGTTGTCACGGGAATCATGCGACGCAAAAACTGTCAGAGCCCTCTTTTCCTGGAATCCCAGACTCACTGAATACATGACTTCTTCCGAGCTGTTGCCGGTGGGATTCTTCGACCTGGTGAAGCCGTGGGACCAGGTAGTGCCGATCGTGTAATAATCCAGGAACCTGTAGCTCAACCCCAGGGCGTATCCGATGGATTCGCGCTTATAACTGCCTTCATCATTCACGAAGCTGGAAAATACCGTCTGCGATGAATTAACATTATAGAGATTGTAGAAAATAGACGCATTGAACCCGAGGGGCTGGTTAAAAAGCCACCGTTCCGCGAAGGAAAGCGATATCGAGGTTTTCATCGGCCCGTACTCGAACCTGACTCCAACCCGCTGACCGTTGCCCAGGAGATTGTTCTCCGCCACATCGGCAAAGATGGAAAAACCTGACGTGGTACCGTATCCGCCGCCCAGCGAAATGGTGCCGGTAGGCTGCTCCTCCACGTCGACGATAAGATTCATGTACCCCTCGCGGCTCCCCGGTCGCACGTCGATATTGACCTGCTTGAAAAAACCAAGATTGTAGACCTTTTCACGTGACAGCTGCAGTTTTCTTGAGTCGAAGAGGTCGCCCTCCCTGATGACCAGCTCGCGGCGAATTACCTTGTCCTTGGTCTTCTTGTTCCCTTTGATGATGATCATGTCAACATACGCCTGGGTCCCTTCTTCGATTATGAAGTCGATGGCAACGTATTTTTTCTTTACGATTTTCCCCTTGACCACCTCATCACGCTCGGTCACTGTCCGGTTCGGCACTACCCGCGCGAAGATATAGCCCCGGGAAGCGTATTTCATGCTGATCGCCTGGCGGTCCATCTGGAACGTGGTATCGTTGAACACCGCGCCCCTGGTGGTCAGCTCGAAATCCTTCATCAATTGCTTGGGAGTGAAGACCGTCTCGCCCGGCTTGCCCTGTATCTGGATCGTATACTTGTCGAAATAATAGATATCGCCCTCGCCGATCTTGAGGGTTATAAATATGCCCCGCTTATCCTTCTTTTCCGGATTCAGCCATTCATACTCAATATTTTCTTCGACTATCTGGGCGTCAAGGTATCCGTTCTGGCGGTAATAGGCCAGCACCTTGGACTTGTCCTGCTCCCACACGTCGCGTTTGAAATCGCCGTCCTTAAAAAGGCTTTTTTCCGCGGTCTCCATGACCGAGAGCACCTCTTTCATGTTCAGGACCTTGGGTCCGAGCACCGTCAACTTCTGGATCTTGATCTCTTCGCCTTCGTCGATGATGAACTTGACAATGACGGCGCTATCATCGCCCGTCCTGATCTGCTTCACTTCGTAGCGGATAACGGAATTGAACAGTCCTTCGTCATCGTATTTTTTCTTTATGGCGGCAACACTCTTCTCAAGGTAATCCTTCCGCATGGTCCCGCCTTCCTTGATCGGAATGACCGTTGTTAGATCGGTCTCCGAGACCTTGTCAATCCCCTTGAATTTTATCTCCTTGATAACAGGGCGCTCCTTGCAGATGAACCTGAGGCGCACGCCTTCCATGTATTCCTCGACCTCGACGACTATGCTTTCAAAATTTCCTTTTTTGAATATTTTTTTAATATCGTCGCGGACTTCCACGGCCTTGAGGGGGTATCCCACCGTGGTTTTCATGATATAGATAAGATCATCTTCGTTTGCGTTCCTCAATCCCTGGAAGAGGATTTTCTTGACCAACTTGCCTTCATATTTCGAAGGCTGGGAATAGAGGTCCTGCAAAGCGAAGAGCGCTATTATTAACGATAGTAGTATTGCCGATAGTATTCTCATTAAAAACCCGTTATTCTGGCAGCAGGACCCGGCAGACGATGCGGCAAAGTTCCAGCCGGTTGATTTGCACAGATAGTATGTCAACCTTTTAATGTCAAGAATATATAGAGACTGCAGCCAAATATAGGCACAAAACTATTCCTGTATGTGTCAATCCCGATTTATTGGTTACAAAAAGATGATGCCGACCCGGGGAACACAGGAGACGGTATAATCCCTGCTATATTATGATCCTCAATCCGCCAATAATGGAACGGCCCTGCTCGGGATAAAAGAATACGTTGCTGTACTTGCTGTTATAAATGTTATCGATCCTGCCGAACAGATAGAATGATTCAAGAACCTGTACCTGGAGCGAAAGAGATCCAAGCAGGGCCGGTTCCAATTCCATGCGATAAAACGGGCTTGCCTGGACCACGCTGCGATAGCCGGTAGTGAACTCGACCTCAATCCGCCACACGTCAAGCCGCAGGGATCCGCTTCCCACGTGATCAGGCTGATACGTCACGTAATCGCTGGCATACGAATAGGTATATTCATATTTGCCGGCCAGCTCAAGGTAGGCGGAATATACCGCGAATCCGATGGCCGCCTCGCACCGTGCCCGTGCCTGTTCAACATTCATCATGTGGGTCGACAGCACCAGATTCGGGAGGGAATAATACACATAAAACCTGTCATTGGTGATAAAGGATCCCATTGCCCTGATCTTCAGCATTTTCAAATAAAAAGCGCTTTCGCTGCTGTAGGAAACATCAAATCCGATATTCAGCTCAACGTGGTGGCCCTTACCCGGCAGGAGGCTGTAATCAGGCAGGACAAAGCGCTGGTCAAAATAAAATTTCTCCGGCGTGAAAGGAATCAATTCGTACACATATGACGCACCGGCCGAGAAATACTTCACTTTCATGGTCGCCGCTTCAATCCTGCCTGATGCGAAATGACCCCGGTCGCGGTTATAGGTATACTGCGGCCCGAGGCCAAACTTAAAGTATTCCGATATGTTGAAGTTCCAGATGAATTCGTTGGCCACCCAAATATCGTAATCATAGGGACTCTTGTAATAATAATTGGACAACTTCGAGTTGAAACTGAGCTTGTTGGACGCCGACCATATATACTGCCATCCGAACTCGGCATTAAAGTTATAGAAATCTGAGGAATGATACGGCTTCATTAATGCTATGCTGCCAAGCTGCGTGTCATCGAGGCGGTGGGTGAAAAACACCCCGCCCAGATTAAGGTCCCATTTCATCGGCATCGTTGTGAATTCGTTCTTGATATCCAGGACCACCTTGTCCTTCTCCTCCCTGCTGTAAAAGGGATTGCCGAACATGCCGTGGGATTCATTCCTGACCTCCACCTCGGGAGTCATCTTCCACTTTCCGGTGACGTCCGCTTCACCGGTAAAACCGATTTCATTGTCGAAATAACTGGAATTGCGGTACCCGAAATCATTGGAGCGGCTGAAATTCGAGTTTAGTTGATAGGTGAAGACGTCAAAACTCTGGGTCAGGCTTCCCTGCCAGAGCAGGCGGTTATACTGGCCGTACAGCGCCAGAGCATCGATATTGAAATTTAACGCCTTCCGGTCTTTGTCAGTCCCGGTCGCGATGGAAGGGGCCTTTGTTTCCTGTTTTTTATCCACGGCGGCATTTTTGTCTTTTTCCCCGGTCCCGGTTTCCTGTGAATACAACAGTGGCGGAACGGCTATGACCATAATGCACATAAAAGATAGCAGTTTTTTCATTACTCAACACGTTACCGATACTACACGAGAAGGCATGCGACCCCGGGCGTTTTAGAGTTCCTTTCGCCTGATGACGGAACTGCAATTTCTACAGGTGAATGTTTCCTGGGGAATACCCGAATCGAGAAAGACCTTCACCTCATATCCGCATGAGCACCGGTAGGCATAGCTTCTCAATTTGACTTCTTTCATATAGGCACCCTCGCGATTTTGCAGGCTTTACACTACTATTATCGGCAGAAACCGGGGTAAACTATATGAAATTGGGGCTGTTTGATGCAGCCCCAATCGTTTCAAAGATAGTCCCTGGCCGATCAGCCTTTAAGGGCACCGGCCTTGTCAGTTTTTTCCCAGACAAAACCGGCGTCTTCCCTGCCGAAATGTCCGTAGTTTGAAGTAGACCTGAAAATCGGCCGGTACAGGTCGAGCATTTCGATGATGCCGGCCGGCTTCATTGTGAACACGTTGCGTACGCGCTCGGCGATTTTTTCTTCGGGGATCGTCCCGGTGCCGAAGGTATCAACGAGGACGGAAACAGGATCCGCAACGCCGATGGCGTAGGCCAGCTGCACTTCGCAGCGGTAGGCAAGTCCTGCAGCAACGATGTTCTTGGCAATGTACCGGGCCATGTAAGCGGCCGAACGGTCGACCTTGGAGGGGTCCTTGCCCGAAAAGGCGCCGCCGCCGTGACGCCCCATGCCGCCGTAGGTATCGACGATGATCTTACGGCCGGTGAGGCCGGTGTCGCCGTGGGGGCCGCCGACCACGAAACGGCCGGTAGGATTGACATATATCTTGGTATTCTTATCTATGAATTCTGCGGGGATGACCTTCTTAATGGTTGTCTCGATAACACCTTCGGTGATCTCCTTGTGGCTGACCTCAGGGGTGTGCTGTGTCGATATGACAATGGCCTCAACGCGCTTCGGTTTCGCGTCGACGTACTCGATGGTGACCTGCGACTTGGAGTCGGGACGGACGAACTTGAGCTCGCCGCTGCGCCGCACATCCGCGAGGCGCTTGACCAGCTTGTGGGCGAGGGATATCGGCATCGGCATCAGCTCCTTTGTCTCGGCCACGGCGTAGCCGAACATCATGCCCTGGTCGCCGGCGCCCTGCTCGGCGTAGAGACCCTGGCCCTCGGTTACCCCCTGGGAAATATCGGGCGACTGGGTGTGCACATAGACCTCGCATTTGCAGGTCTTGGCATCAAAGCCTATATCCGCGTCGGTGTACCCTATATCGGCGACCACCTGCCGGGCAATTTTATCATAATCAACCGCCTTCGACGATGTTATTTCGCCGGACAGGACAATCCTGTCTGTGGTGACAAGGGTCTCCATGGCTACCCTTGATTTCTTGTCTCCCTTGATATGTTCATCAAGCATGGCATCGGAAATCTGGTCCGCGACCTTATCGGGATGTCCTTCGGACACCGATTCCGACGTAAAAATATAATCCTTGCTAACCATTATAATCACTCCTCATATTATTTTGCTTGTATTCCAACATCGTGCAGAGGCTCATTTTTACGGTTCGCCCCTTCAACGGATGTGCGAAAATTCGTTATTTTTTAACCGGCGTTGTGCTATCGGTTTTATTTCCCTGGTCGGCTTTTTTTTCGGCGTCCCCGGTCATCCCTTTTTTCCCTGATTCCGTCTTCAGCAGTTCTTTCTTGAGAGAGTCCATCCTTGCCGATTCCAGCGTTGCCAGCCCCAGGGATCCGAGCATGAAAAGACCGATCATGATCCCGGTGGCCTTGGTGATGACATCGGCCGTGGATGAGCCGAAGGCCGACTGGCTTGAACCGCCCAGAATGCCCATGCCCGCGCTTTTATCCGACTGCAGCAGGATCAACACGATCAGCAGCACGCACAGGAGCAGAAATATAACCGATACTATTGCTATGATAATTCCCATAAGGCCTCACAAAAATTATTTAACGCGTATGATATCCAGAAACGAATCAGCCTTGAGGCTCGCGCCGCCCACCAGGACCCCGTCGATGTTCTCCTTGCCATGGAGACCGGCGATATTGTCCGGCTTCACCGATCCGCCGTAAAGGATCGGAAGCGCGTCCGCCGTTTCCTGGCCATACAGTCCTTTCACGATCTGGCGGATGAAGCGGTGCGCCTCGTCGGCCATATCCGGTGTGGCGACCTTTCCCGTCCCGATTGCCCAGACCGGCTCATAGGCGATGACCACCTTCTTCATCTCACCGGCGCTGATTCCCGCCAGTGCCTTCTCAACCTGCCGTTTCAGCACATCATTAGTCAACCCCTTTTCCCGTTCATCCAGGAGCTCCCCGACGCAGAGCATCGGCTCGATATCGTTCTTGAAAGCGGCTTTTACCTTTTTATTCACATCATCATCGGTCTCACCGAATACATGGCGCCGCTCTGAATGGCCGATGAGGATATACCGGCACCCGGCGTCCTTCACCATGACCGGCGAAACCTCGCCGGTGAATGCCCCTTCCTGCTCGAAATACATGTTCTGCATCCCCACGGATATCCTTGTCCCGCGGCAGAGGTCCGCCATCTGCTTCGCCCAGGGGGAAGGGGGAAACACGACGACCTCGCGCCCGCCGATTCCGTCAATACCCGCAAGGAGGCCCTTGACAAGATCCTGGGCCTCTCCGCTCTTCTTGTACATCTTCCAGTTGCCGGCAAAAATTTCACGTCGTGCCATGTATGCTCCTTGTTTTGCAACTTCACTCCCCCTTGACGGGGGAGGATAGGCGGGGTGAATGATTTTCACCCTCCCTCGGCCCCTCCCTTCAAGGGAGGGGAACAAATCTCACGGGACAGTCCCGCAAGACACAGGCATTACTTCATTATATACTTTATCAGGTCGAGGACCCTCGTGGAATATGCCCACTCGTTGTCGTACCAGCTCAGGACCTTCACCAGGTTCCCTTCGATGACCTTTGTTGATGCCGCGTCAACGCAGGACGAATGCGCGTTGCCGAGGAAATCAACCGATACCAGCTCCTCTTCGCAGAACAGAAGGATCCCCTTCAGCTTTGTGTTCGCCGCTTCCTTGAGCGCAGCGTTCACCTTGTCGACTGTTGTGTTTTCCTTCACGACTGCCACGAAGTCCACCACCGACACGTTGGGGGTGGGGACGCGGATGGCGGCGCCGTCCAGCTTGCCCTTGAGCTCCGGCATGACCAGGGACACGGCCTTGGCCGCTCCGGTCGTGGTCGGGATCATGGATAGCGCAGCTGCCCGGGCCCTTCTCAGGTCGTCATGGGGCAGGTCCAGCAGCCGCTGGTCGTTGGTGTAGGAATGGATCGTGGTCATGTGGCCTTTCAGGATGCCGAAATTGTCATGGATGACCTTCACCACCGGCGCCAGGCAGTTGGTCGTGCACGAGGCATTGGAAATTATATGGTGATTGTTCTTGTCGTACTTGTCTTCGTTAACGCCGAGGACGATGGTGATGTCCTCCTCCTTGGCCGGGGCGGTGATGATGACCTTCTTGGCGCCGGCGTTGAGGTGCAGCGAGCATTTTGCCTTGTCGCGGAACCGTCCGGTGGACTCAACAACGACATCGACCCCTTCCGCCTTCCAGGGAAGGCTCCCCGGATCCTTTTCCGAATGTATCTTGATATTCTTGCCGTTGACGACAATGGAATCGGCCGTGCTCGAAACCGTACCGTCAAAAATGCCGAATACGGAGTCATACTTGAACAGGTGCGCGAGGGTTTTCGGGTCGGTAAGGTCGTTGATGCTTACCACGTTGATATCGCCATATGCGCCGGGATTGCCATATATTGCACGCAAAACGCAACGCCCGATCCTGCCAAAACCATTGATAGAGACTTTGATAGCCATATTATTCCCCCGTTGGATTATAATAGAATGATTCCCCTGCTGCGAGTGGGACATTTGGAATACAGATTAAACGCTTTTGTTAAAATGTGAAATAGCGTCAGATTTGTCAAGTATTTCATTCGATAAAAACTATCCTATATAATATGGGCTGATTTAGCTGATTTTAGGCCAATATACCAAATAAACCAATTCATTGCCGGTATCAGATACATAAAAGATTCAATACAGAGGGCACGGAGGACGCTGAGCTCGCAGAGGGAATAGGGTTTGCCTTACTCTATTCATCTATATAAAAGTGCAGCAAATAAATAATTCATATAATTATTAAAACTTGTCTACGCTGATCAATCAGCAACCCTCCACTTTACTCTGCGATCTCTGCGTACTCTGCGTTGAAATCTTTCATTTAATTGAGAAGAAACAGGATTGGAAGAATCATTATTATTATTACTTGAGACAATCTTCCAGAAACGCGTCGACGGCTTCGTTGAAACCGTGGGGATTTTCGAAAAACGGCACATGGCCGTCATGATCAAAGACCACCAGCCGGGAATTCCTTATTCCCGAAGCGAGGGCGATCGTCATATCGCAGCCTATGACCACATCTCCCCTGTTGGCAATGACCAGCACAGGTACGTCGATCTCGCCAAGTGTCCCGGTATAATCCATATCCTTGCAGATCTCCACGTCTGTCCGTATCACGTTCCGGTCCATGTCATGGAGCCCCTTCCGGGCGAAGCCGAGAAGAATCTCCACTTTACGACTGAATACCGCGCCGACGATAAGGTCCGCCAGGGCATTCATGTCGTCCCGTTCAACAATGTCCACCAGTCCCTCAGAAACGGGAAGTACCGCCGATGTCGACACCAGCACCATCCCGACCAGGCCCCTGAGACGCCGGCAGGCCGCCTCGAGACACACGCCCCCTCCCATTGAATGCCCGATGAGTATGAATGATGATACCCCCTCTTCCTTGAGGACATCTTCAATTGCGTTGATAAAATCATTCAGGGTGGGCCGCACGCCGTTGTAGGAATTGCCATGCCCCGGCAGGTCCAGGGCGATGGTTTTGTACCGGTGTCCGAAGTGACGAAGCTGGTACCGGTACAGGCGAGAATCCCCCACTGCGCCGTGGATCATAATGATTGCCGGGCCGGGAAAATCCCCCTGCTTGCGGTATGACAGGGTTCCCCATCGGGACGTTGTTGTCAGTTGATTCTTTCTCATTTCCGGTTTCCATAAAAAACTTGGAACACCATGAGGTGATTATCTTCCCCGTCAATCTAAAAAGAAAAATTCCCGCTTATGGGCAGGAATGATCGTTACGATGACTTTTAATTAATGAGCCACCCGCTTCCACTTTATGGCGGGAACGGATGACAGCCTGATATTCTAATGTTTTTCCATCAAGCTGGTGGCAGGGGGATAGATCCCTTTATGGCGCCTCCAAATGGCGATACCAAAGCGAATGCATCCGCATATAGCAATAAAGCAACCGGCTATGACACAGATCCAGGTAACATGATGTATGAGTGTAGGATAATTTCTTACAAAATCCGTTATTATCTTATCCATCGACAGGCTCCTTTACACGTTTTTTATGGATAATTCCCTTGTAGATGTAAGATTAAATCAGGGTGATTTTATGTCAATTGTAAATTTGCGCATTGATCAATATTTTGACCGGGAACATTTATGGTAAAATTTCAGCCAGTATTTAGTCCTGCCAGTATTCATGCAGTCAATCCTTGCGATAGTTATCGTCATAAAATCTGCATGAATGGACTTTACTCTGACCCCGGAGTTCTTAATCTGACACCAAGTCTATTCTTAATTACCCTGAGGTTTTACTCTGACCCCCCAATGCCCCATTCCATTTCATTACAATCATTTAGTATAGTATGATCTATTAAAGAATACATTTTTTTGTATAAAAGAAACCGGCTAGACGGTTTTTTGCTTGATTTAAATCTATTTACCCTGATAACTATCATCAAGATATCAGCTGGTTGATAAATCTGATTAATGGAGGTAGTTCAATTGGCTAGATCAAGGATAGAATTATTTTTCTTAATCGCATTTACACTCGTAGCAAGCCTTAACTGCCAGGAAAACAACATTTCATCACAAGAGCCGCTTATTAATTCAAACAGCACTGATTCCGGAACCGGCGGATCCATAGCAGCAATCCAGGGAGACTCTCAGCAAATCGCCGGCCAGGCTGTAAAGGATGGTCTGCTGACAGATCAGGGTGCAGCTGCCGGTAATGATTCAGTGAGCAGTACCGCATCACCGTCAGTCAAAAGCCTCACCACCCTTGTACAGCACCTCCCCGACGGCGAAAATGCCTTCTTCACCGATACGGGAAGGCTCTTTGTCACCGATGGAATTTCCATAAGCGAAATAACAGACCGTGGCACCGTGAACAAGCTCTTCACCGACACCAGCGGCCTGCTGGGCGGCATCGCCCAGGCGGGGAAATGGCTCTATGTCCTTCACGCAACCGTAAAGAAGCCACTTCCCGCGATCGATCTCTGCTCACTCTTCACGTCAGGGAACATCCTCACCCTGCTGATAGCACTGACTGACACATTGATGGACAAGGAACTGCTGAGGGCTGATATCTCCGGGGCCGGGACACCGGTTTTTACATCCATCTATACTTTCCAGGACGTATTGCTGCCTAATGGCATGGCCGCCGACGCTGACGGCAACCTCTACGTGGCTGACCAGACCTTCCTGCCCGGCGGCGGGATCATCAAGCTCACCATTAGCGCAGATGACAGGCCAATAGTAAGGCAGGAAACATGGCTCTCAGCCAAAAATGGAGCATCGTCCCCGAATGGCGTCGTCATCAGCGGCAACACCCTCTACTTCACCGATTTTGTCATAACGTCAACAAAACCGGCAAAGGTGAAGAAGGTTGATATTATTAACGGCAGGCCGGGCACAGTTACGATTGTGTATTCCGCTCTCAGCTTCTTTGACGACCTTGATATCGGCGCGTACGGGAACCGGACGTATATCGCGGTTTCTGATTATCTGCTGAATTCCATCATACTCATCAGCGAGAATGACGGGACAAAAACAAGATTGGGAACAGGAAAGATCGCCAATCCCTCGTCGGTGCATTTCGGAACGGCGCCCCAGTTCAGGTCAAACGAGCTCATCATCACCGAAAAAGGACTCCTCTATGAACTGTACTCAAGCTACGGCAACAAACTCACCTGTTTGACCCTCCCGGAATGAAAGGAGACCCATGCGGGGATAGACTGCCATGATCCCCGCATGGGACCCCCGTTCCTTGATAAATAAAATATTGACTCGTATTACTGTAATGATTAAACTTGTTATATAATAATGATGCAGGATTCAGATGTACGCCTTTGAAATAGTAGCAGAACGCAAAATCGTTGAGGCAATGGAGCGGGGCGAATTCGACAACAACCCCCTGGCGGGGAAGCCCCTCCCTCCCGACGGCCTGGACAACGTGTCGCCGGAGCTCAGGATGGCCCTCAAGATCATGAAAAACGCGGGTATCGTGCCGGAAGAGATCGAGCTGCGAAAGCAGATATCATCCATCAACGACCTTCTCAGGATCTGCGCCAGCGACGAGGAAAAAGTAAAGCTCAGGGTAAAACTGAACGAGAAACAGCTCCGCTACAATATGCTCATGGAAAAACGGACAGGCAGGGTCTTCCTGCCGGAGTATCATGAAAAAATAATGGCAAAGCTCGGAGAATCCTGATCCATCAATCAAAGCGGCTTCGTCGCCACTTCAAGCGCCGCCAGATGCTCATACGCCTCCTCGAAGGTTTCACCGCACATTTCTTTTAACGGCTTCAGTGCCCCGCATACGGGGGGACGATCTGATCTTCCAAAAATGCCGCACAGGTGATCCGGCGTAAGATGAACGCACCGGGTCCCGGCTGGCTTCCCACCCGGCATACCTGGTATCGGCGATGATATGGACGGAGCGATGCAGCACGCGCCGCATCCCGCCCTGCATGGCATTCCACTCATGTGATTATCTCCCGTATGCAGCATCGCTGTCATGACCGGGCCTCAGGAAAAAACCCGGCATCTGGACAATCCAATGGCCGCCTGTTCCAACGGGCAATCATTTTTTCCGCGGGGGATCAGGAGAAATATTTCTTTATGAGGCCGAAACGGCCCCGCTTGATAAGCTGCATGCCGGAATAGCGCATAACCTCCCTTATCCTCTCCCGGTACACCGGGCCGTAGCAGTGGGACGGGCACTTCTTGCATGCCGGTTTCGGGTCAAAGGGGCAGAGGACGCGCTTGGACACGGCATGAAGAAGAAGTTTCCGGCAGTCATCACAGTAAGAGAACCCGGTTGATTCAAGGCAGCTTCCCACCATACCGCCGGAAACGGCAGGCGCCTTTTCCTGATCTTTATGCAGATCCGTACAGTATATATTGATGAATTCAGCAAGGATTTCGGAATCCTTTATCATTTTCTCAAGTTTATCTTCTTTATTATTCATTTATAGGTCCAATTGCTTTCAAACACTTAATCATACCGATAACTATCGGTTCAAGGCAGAGGCCGGTGTAAACTTCCAACCGATAACTATCATCTATACTACCATTAAAACTAAAACACTGTTTTTCACCGATAACTATCGTTAATACAAGCTAAAAGCATTCTCTCGCACCGATAACTATCGCATCCAACCATTAAAAGTTCATCAATATCTTTACGAACAAACGGTTACACTCCTTAAAAAAGGAATTCTCTTTTATCTCTTCCTCACTCTGCACAAACCTGCTTCCGTCTAGATCCTCCCTGCAATTATCCAGAAGCATCCTCACGCTATCCGGAGTCGCTTCCAGGTGAAACTGCAGGCCCACAACCCGGTTATCATACACGAACCCCTGGTTCCTGCAGGCTTCGCTTTCAGCGATGCGGACGGCTCCATCCGGGATATCGAAGGTATCGCCGTGCCAGTGAAAGGCGTAGAACCGTTCCGGGAGCGCCCGCCCGATGCCTGACAAAAGAGCGCTGTCGCTCCTCGCCACCGGGAACCACCCGATTTCGCGGCTGGTGTTCTTATAGACCTGAGCGCCCATGACCTCCGCTATGAGCTGGGCCCCCAGGCAGATGCCGAGAACCCTCTTCCCGGCATCAATCATCTCTCCGATGAATCTCTTTTCAGCCTTAAGCCAGTGATGCTTATGCTCGTCATGGACACCCATGGGACCTCCCATGACGGCCAGCAGGTCAAAATCCCGAGGTCCCGGCAGCGGATCGCCTGCGAAAAACCTTGTCCCTGCAAGCTCCATTGCCGCATAGACTGGCTACGGATTCAAGATATGCCGGTCCCTCAAAGGGCACGTGCTGCAGGTAATGGATCTTCATGAAGTATATCACCCCTTATTCCGATAACCGTTTCCCTGACAGGGATGCTCTTCCCGGCCTTTTCCATCGCGCGCTCGAGGACAACATTCACGCCGCCGCAGCAGGGCACTTCCATCCGGGCCACGGTTATCGATTTGATATCATGCATAGACAGGATCGCCGCGAGCTTGTCAATGTATTCCTCGATATACGGATCCAGTTTAGGGCAGAACATGATTACGATCCTATCGGCAAGCAGATCCCGGTGAAAATTGCCGTAAGCGAAGGGTACGCAGTCCGCCGCAAGAAGAAGGTGCGCGCCGTCGAAATAAGGTGCAGCCGGGTTAAGAAGCTTCATCTGCACCGGCCACTGTCGGAGCTCGGATTCCACCGATCCAGAAGGGCCCTTGACGCTCTTTTCCGCGCCGCTGTTCCTCATATCCATTGCCGCTGACCCCGGGCACCCGCAGGCCGTACCGGCATGTGCCGGTTCTTCATGGAGCGGAACAGGTATGCCCTTCTCCTGGAGATATTCCACCGCTTCCCGGAGATATTTCATCTCACCATGCTCTTTCAGGTGGTGCAGGTGCGCCTTTATCACATTGGTCCCATGCTTGGCCACGTTTTCCATGACCTTACGCTCGCTGTAGGGCTCGGCTTCCCGCTCCTCCACGAAAAGTGCCCCCTCCGGACAGGTCTTGAGGCAGGCGCCAAGGCCGTCGCAGAAAAGATCGCTCACCAGGCGCACCTTGCCGTCTATTACCTGAAGTGCACCCTCCGGGCAATCGGGCACGCAGAGCCCGCAGCCGTTGCATTTATTTTCGTCTATGGTTATGATACTCCGTTTCATGATATCCTCCGCAATTCTAATAGTTCATTCACCTCTATCCCGGTTCATTCTCTTTTCAAGAAGGGGATGGGAGGGGTTTGCACCCCTCCGCGGGGTGATGTGGGGCCCGGTGATTGGAGCCCCGGTGATTCATTTAATATTGTATATATAGCAAATATGAGCACCCGGCACATTGACCCAGGTCAATCTAGAGAAAAAATCTCTCATGTCCGGGATAATTCACGAAAAAAATCATGCAACCTGAAAAAAATTTTCTTTACTTCCACATCTGCTGTACTATCCTTACAAAGAGTTGTATCATATATCGCCTTTGTGGGTACGGCAATCTGTACCCTTACTCAACACATTACGGCAGGGGTTAGCGGATGATACAGATGACGTTGAAAAAATATCTTATCGGCGCTGCCGGCCTTGTTATTGTCTTGCTGGCCGTTTTTATCCCACACGGCGTCCTTGATCAGACCTCGAAGCCTGCCTTCTGCAACCTCTGCCACCCGATGCACGAACAATATGAAGTCTGGTTCCTCACCGGCGTGCACCGGAACATCAAGTGCGTCGACTGCCACCTTCCCAATAACAACGAAGTCAATCACCTCATCTGGAAAGGCATCGACGGCGGCAAGGATGTTGTGTCATTCATCAGCGGCGTGTACCCCGATTACATCACCGCCACGGGTCACGCGAAAAAAGTCATCAAGGCCAACTGCGTGCGGTGCCACAGCGAAATGGTTTCGCGCATCAGCACCGACGGACAGGACTGCTGGTCCTGCCACCGCCGGATCAATCATAAACTAAATGAATTCAGCTATTCCGAGATCAGGTAGGAGATTACCATGAAACAGTACAGGATCATCATTATAGCCTTCGGGCTTTTCATTTCGCTGCTTGCGGGATGCGCGCCGGAGCCGCAGCCCATCAAAGCGGGACTCATCAGGGACGGCGAATTCGACCCCGAGGAATGGGGGAAGGTGTATCCCCTCGAATATGAATCATGGCTTAAGACCAAAGATCCGAAACCGACTGACAAATCCAGATACAAGCGGGGATGGGACACTGACAGGATCGTCTATGACAAGCTGAGCGAATTTCCCTATACCGCCCTCCTCTACAACGGCTGGGGCTTCGGCGTGGAATACAACGAGCCGCGGGGGCACTATTACGCCGTGATCGACCAGATTGAAATCGACCAGTCCCGGACCAAGGCCGGCGGCGTGTGCCTGGCATGCAAGTCACCCTACCATAAAACCTTCACGGAAAAACAGGGCATGAAATACCTGACGGCGAAATTCAAGGATGCCCTTGACATGCTGCCGAAGAAAATGCGCGAGACGGGGCCCTCCTGCATCGACTGTCATAAGAACAGCGACATGGGCCTCACCACCAATAAGCCGCACATCACCAGGGGCCTGGAGATGATCGGAAAAAAGGACCTTTCGCGCCAGGAAGCCCGCGTCATGGCCTGCGCCCAGTGCCACATGACCTACTACGTGCCGCGGAACCAGGAGATGAAAGTGTCCGGCGACGTCATGCCGCCCTGGACCGGCGGGAGCTGGGGGAATATATCGATTGAAACAATCATCAAGGACCTGCTCACCGATTTTCAGCGCATCGAATGGAAGCAGAAGGTGACGGGATTTGCCATGCCTTACATCCGGCACCCGGAGTTTGAATTCTTCAGCCGCGACAGCGTCCACTGGAAGGCCGGGGTCGCCTGCGCCGACTGCCACATGCCCTACAAGCGCAGCGGCTCCTACAAGATATCGGACCATAACGTGACAAGTCCCCTCAAGGCCGACATGCGCGCCTGCTCGCAGTGCCATACCGAATCCGCGACATGGCTGAAGGACCAGGTCTTCGCCATCCAGGACCGTACAGTCTCTCTCATGAACAGGGCCGGCTTCGCCGCCGCGGCGGTGACGAAGCTCTTTGAGATGGTCCATGCACAGCGCGACGCGGGGAAGGCTGTCGACCAGGGACTCTACCAGAAGGCCAAGAATCATTATATGCAGGCTTTTCTGAGGATCGTCTTCGTGGGCGCCGAGAACTCCTGCGGCTTCCACAATCCACCCGAGGCGGGGCGGGTCCTGGGCGATGCCATCGCCTTCTCGTTTAAAGCAGAGGCGCTGCTGCGGCAGCTCCTGGCGAAGGCCGGCGCCGAGGCGCCTGACCCGATCAACCTCCAGCTGGCCAATTACCTGAACAACCGGGGAGAGAAGAAGCTCGGATTCAGGCGCGACCAGATGTTCAGGGACCCCTTCGACATCGAAAACTATTTCACGCCTGAAGGGGCGAAGGGATATTGATGTGAAAACAGTGAAGGCGGGGATACACATCCCCGCCTTTTTTTATTTCAGGACAATGAAGGTGAGCTGTATGCGCAGGCCCCAGTCAGGCCCGTTTTCAGGTGTAACGGCATGAGTATCTGCCGCCGACCTGGAGCTGTACAGGCAGTGTGCCGATCCTGAACAGCTGGCTGACAGCGAAAATGATCGGCACCCTCCACTGTTTCTGGTACCAGTTATATGATGTTTCGGTGGTGAGAACCAGCCCCGTGGCAGTTTTAAATGTATAATTAACAAAAGGCTGCAGATACGTATAGCTCCTCAGCGTCTGGTCAGCCCCGTTTATGCAAAATGAAAATACCTGGTCCGCCAGCAGGCCGTAGGTGAAACCGATATCCTGCCGCAGCACGATGATGGCCGGTCCGCCGCCGAACTGTGCCGGCATGATCCGCTTGTCATCGGTGCTCGTGGGCAGCTCCAGTATCGGCCCCGCGCCGAAAATCCAGCCCTTCATGGGGTCGACCGGTCCGAAGAAAAAGGTAGTAAGGGTATCGCCCAGGCCGAAAGCATCCCCCATTCCCTGCGCAGGTTCCTCGGCATACACGATGGGCATACACGGTCCTTGATATGAGATTGACATTATGCCCCAGGTTAAAGGGGATAACCGGCTGGAAATTCAGCGTGTTGCGCACGGCGTCCTTTGGCCCGTTGTTGAAATCAAGGTTGTTCAGGAACTGGATCGATATCATGTTGGCCAGGGGATTGGCCGTTTTTTTTGCCAGTTCTTCATTGGAGGTTTTGCCGTCCGGTTTCGCGTCCGCCTTTTTATCATCCACTTCCTTTTTTTCATCGGCTATCTTTTTTTCATCGACGCTCTTTTTATCTATGCCCTTATCCTGCGCATGCAGGGAAGCGCCGGTTAAGATAACTGATAATATGCTTATCAGGATAATTCTTTTAATCAGGAATATTCATGATTGCCACCTTTACAATTTATGATAACAATGAAATGTATATCCCCCGATATACTTGCTTAAAAAATTTTCCGTCAATGATATAAGCAGGCCCTCACGTCAACTTTTAATTCCTGCCCTCGGTCTACCGATTTCCGTGAAAACATCCCTCCGTACAAATATTCGATCAGCATATAACAGGCATAGTGCAAAATCTTAAAGAATATATAAAACACCGAAACCTGCGCTCATTCAGTCTTCATTATAAAATCAAGTCTCAATAAAATATCTTGCTCTTTTTATCCGTTCATTTACATTTACATCCATACCAGAAACATCAATGACGCCGGGGTCATCACTGCCTGGCATGCAATACTACAAACAGTGAAAGGAGGGACTTATGAAGAGATTCACCAAAGTCACTGCCGCCCTCGGCCTTTCGATTGGCGCGGCAAGCACCATGACCATGGCGGAGCAGCAGGATTCATCCTCCACTGCCCCGCAGAAGTTCAAGGGCACCATCAAGCTCGATGTCCGCGATTCCACGCCGGACTGGGGGCCCTATACCCCGAAGAAGGCCCCGGCCGGAGCGCCGAACATCCTCATCGTGCTCTTCGATGACACCGGCCAGGCTGCCTGGTCAGCCTACGGGGGGAGGATCAATATGCCCACCCTGGACAAAATTGCGGCCCGGGGCCTCACCTACACGCAGTGGCACACCTGCGCCCTGAGCTCGCCCACCCGGTCCACGATCCTGACCGGCCGCAACCATACCGTCAATGGCCTGGCATCCATTACGGAAGGCAGCACCGGATATCCCGGCGCCCACGGCCGCATCCCGGACGAATGCGCCACGCTTCCGCAGATCCTTCAGGACAACGGCTGGAGCACCTTCTGGCTGGGCAAGGACCACACGGTCCCCGTGCAGGATTTATCTTCAGGCGCATCCCGCAAATTATGGCCCCTGGGAAAAGGCTTTGACCGCTTCTACGGATTCATCGGCGGCGAGACCAACCAGTATTTCCCGGACCTCGTGGAAGACAACCGCTATATCGAAATACCCTACAGCCCGGAAAAGGGGTATCATCTATCGAAGGACCTGGCTGACCAGGCCATAACCATGATCCGGGACCAGAAAGCCGGCAATCCGTCCAAGCCCTGGTTCATGTGGTTCTGCCCCGGCGCCAACCACGCTCCGCACCAGGCGCCGAAGGAATACATTGACAAGTATAAAGGAAAGTTCGACGACGGCTACGACGCGTACCGCAAATGGGTCCTCCAGCGCATGATCGCCAAGGGCATTCTCCCGAAAGGCACCGAGTACGCCCCCTTCAACCCGATACCGGAGAATGACGCCAACAAGGCGGATTACGTGCGCCCCTGGGACTCTCTCAAACCCGAAGAGAAGAAACTCTTCTCCCGCATGGCCGAGGTCTATGCAGGATTTTCCGAGTACACTGACGCCCAGGTGGGACGCATCATCAACCATCTTGAGAAGACCGGACAGCTTGACAACACCATCATCATCTATGCTGCCGACAACGGCGCATCGGGCGAGGGCACGCCCAACGGCTCGGTCAACGAGAACAAGTTTTTCAACGGGTACCCTGATGACCTGGCGGAGAACATGAAGCTGCTGGACAAGCTGGGAAGTCCCGACACATACGAGCACTATCCCACCGGGTGGGCAGCGGCTTTTTCAGCGCCCTACAAGATGTTCAAGCGCTACTCGCAGTACGCCGGCGGCACCTGCGATCCCCTCGTGATTTCCTGGCCCAAGGGGATCAAGGCCCGCGGCGAGATCCGCCACCAGTATCACCACTCCGTGGACATTGTGCCGACCCTGCTGGAGATCCTGAACCTGGAGATGCCGAAAGTGTACCGGGGCGTCAAGCAGTACCCGCTCTCCGGCGTGTCCATGCGCTACACCTTTGACGCGGCGCCTGATGCGCCGACAAAGAAGCATCGCCAGTTCTACGCCATGATCGGCTCCCGGGGGATATGGGAGGACGGATGGAAGGCCGCGGCCGTGCATGCCCCGCTGGCGAGCAAGGGTCACTTTGACCAGGACCAGTGGGAGCTCTACCATGTGGATACGGACCGCGCCGAGTCAAAGAACCTGGCCAAGGAGAATCCCGAGAAGCTTAAGGCCCTCATCAAGGCATGGTTCGAGGAGGCCGAAAAGAACATGGTACTGCCGCTGGATGACCGCAACGCCGTTGAACTGTTTTCCGTGGAGCGGCCCGGGACAGAACCTCCCCGGGAGCGCGTCATCTACTATCCGGATACCAATCCGATCCCGGAATCGGTGGCCATCAAGACCCACAACCGCTCGTACAAGATCCTGGCGGATGTCATAATCACCGACCAGAACTGCTCCGGCGTCATCTTCGCCCACGGCTCGCGCTTCGGCGGCCATTCCCTGTTCATCAAGGACAAGAAGCTGCACTACGTGTACAATTTCCTGGGCATCAAGCCGGAACAGGTGTTCGTTTCGCAGCCCCTCAAGCCGGGCAAATACACCCTGGGCGTGGAGTTCACCAGGGAGAAGGCCGGCAAGAACAAGGAAGCCGTCGGCACTACCAAGCTCTATGTCAACGACAAGGTCGTGGCGAAAGGCCCGATGAAATCGCAGATTGCAGCCTTCACGCTTTCCGGCGACGGCCTCTGCGTGGGGTATGACAGCGGCGACGCCGTCAGCGGTAAATACAAGGCCCCCAACAGGTTCAAGGGCGGAAAGATCCTTGGTGTCGGTGTGACCACGGAAAAGACAGGGTATATTGATCTTGAAAAAGAGGCGCAGAAAGCTTTCATTCGGGACTAGAACCTTGCCGTATCGGGAACCATGCTGAATCTGCATTGTTTTCAGTTCCGAACCACCACGGGCCGCCCCTCTCACAGGGCGGCCCGTTTTTTTTGGAAAGGCAATAGAATCCTGATTATCACCGGCGTAACGCCTGTTTGAAATGCATTTTACAGCCCGGGAGCAAAATAATGCTTTGCACGCGGAAGATTATTATGCAGAGTTGAACATGCATGGACAACGATCAGAATAATAGCTCGATGAACATCGTCCCCCGGGGGCTCCACATGGTGGCCAAGCCCATGGGACCGGCGTGCAACCTTGCCTGCGAATACTGCTTCTACCTCGAGAAGAAGGCGCTGTTCCCCGAGGGCGAGAACTTCCGCATGTCCGATGAAATCCTTGCCGCCTTTATCTCAAACTATATAAGATCCCAGCCCACGCCGGTGGTGGAATTCGTCTGGCAGGGCGGTGAACCCACCCTCATGGGCCTTGATTTCTTCAGGAAGGTTGTCAGGGAACAGAAGCCCTATGCAGGAGAGAAAACCATCACGAATTCACTCCAGACCAACGGCACACTCCTCACGGATGAGTGGTGCGCCTTTCTCAAGGAGAACAACTTCATGGTGGGCATCAGCCTCGACGGGCCGCGGGAGATCCACGACACCTACCGCCGCGACCGATCGGGCCGCGGGACCTTCGATGCCGTGATGCGCGGCCTGAAACTGCTGCAGAAGCACGGGGTGGAATACAACGTGCTGGCCAGTATTGCACGGGAAACGGCCAAACGGCCGCTGGACGTATACAGCTTCCTGAAGAATGAAGGGGTCACCTTCATCCAGTTCACGCCGGTGATCGAACGCGTGCCCGATGAGACGAGCAGGCAAAGCGGACTGAGTCTTGCCGGGCCCGCCGCACTTGATAGAGAAGAAAAGCAGACGGAGGTGACCCCCTGGACCGTGCTGCCGGAAGACTATGGGGATTTTCTCATCGCTGTGTATGAAGAATGGGTCAGGCATGACGTGGGCACTGTCTTTGTCATGAACTTCGAATGGGCGCTGAACGCCTGGATCGGCAACCCCTCGCCCGTGTGCATCCACGCGCAGCAGTGCGGCCGCTCCATGGTGATCGAGCATAACGGCGATGTGTACGCCTGCGACCACTTTGTCTACCGGCCTTATAAACTCGGGAATATCACCCATGACTCGCTTGCGGATATGGCGGAGAAGTCTCTTGACACTGGGTTCGGCATAATGAAGGAGACAGCGCTAACCGGATGGTGCAGAGACTGCCCGGTGCTGAAGGCCTGCCAGGGAGGGTGCCCCAAGCACCGTTTCATGATGGCACCAACCGGAGAGCCGGGCCTTCATTATCTGTGCGAGGGGTACCGGAAGTTTTTCATGCATATACGCAAGTATCTGAGCACCATAACGACGCTGCTGGAAAACGGGCTTCCCGCTTCAAAGGTGATGGACGCCATAAAAGGGCCTCTGGTGATACGCATGGAGAAAAAGTAACTAACAATAGAAATCATTTTTACTCCTGATGGGGCAAAGGGATATTGACAGATTTTTTTATTCTGAGATCCCGGACCAGCTTGCCGGATCGTGCGGCCCGTCGGCGGGCTTAACCGTCACCGGTATGCCGGTCAGGTGAGACATCCCCGACAGGGGATCAAGGTTTTCGGGCCCGTCCGCAGCAAGGAGGTTAACGTTGACGCCCCGCGTCCTGCTCGCGACAGAGAGGCCCCGTGCCGGCTGGTGGCCCCAGCCATGGGGCAGGGCCACGGTGCCGGGCATCAGTTCTGTCAGGAATTTAACCGGGACGCGCACCTTGCCGGTTGACGTGGATACGTCGGCATAGTCGCCTTCAGCCAGGCCCGCATCGCCCGCGTCGACAGGGTGCATATAGAGATAATTGGTATTGTTGTCTCCGCTCACGAATTCTTCGAGGTTATGCATCCACGAGTTATGGGTGCGGACCGCCCGCTTCGTAATGAGCTTTAATGTCCTCCGTTTTTTCAATTCTTCATCATACACACTGCCCAATGCCGCGATCCTCTCGACGAAATGCCGCGGGGCCAGGTTGATCCTGCCGTTGTCGGTAACGACCCTTTTTCCGAGAAATGACTGTTCTTCGTGCGGCGGCCGCGGTAAGCCGTGGGGATGGCGCAGCAGTTTCCTGAACCCCGGTTGACCGCATGAGCGCAGGAGCAGGCTCAACATGCGTTCCGGAGAAAGGGCTATTTTTTTAAAGACCTTCGAGCGGAGGGCCCGGATATTGAGGCCCATAACCGCCTGCGCAACTCCTGAACCGAAAAGCGGGACTCCCGATGAGCGCGCAAGGTCGCAGTATACTTCAAAGGGGTGGCGCTGCTCGCCATCGCGCTCGAGTATGGCTCGCGTCGCCTGCAGGTAGGGCCTGGTCTGCAATCCGCAGAAGAGCGGGAAGATGAAAGGAATGCCGGGCATTTCAAAAAAAGAGGTGACGGGCAGCACGTAGTGGGCGAGCGAGGCAGTCTCATTCAGGAAGATGTCCACCGACACCAGCAGATCGAGCTCCTTGAACGCATCGCGAAGGCGCGCCGAATTGGCCATGGTATTGAGCGGATTGCCGCCGGTGCAGAAAAGCGCCCTGAGCTGTCCCGGACCGGGAGTCAGGATCTCGTCGGCAAGCACCCCGCCGGGAAAACAGTCGCTCACCGACGGCAAGCCGCCGATGCGCGAACGGTCTTTCCGCAGGAGCAGGCCATGCTTTTTCCCGAGCCGTTCGAAGGACACGATACCGCGGCCGACGAGGGTGCCGCCGAAACGGTCAAGGTTTCCGGATACCGCGTTAATGACCTCCTGCAGCCAGAACGCCAGGGCGCCGTTGCGTCCCATGTTGACGCCTGTCGACGAGTAGAGGGCGGCGCCGTCAGCGGCGAGATATCCGGTCACCAGGTCGCGCAGCACTTCGGGCGCGATACCGGTTACTTCCGCGGTGCGCTCGGGCGTCCAGGGTCCGGCAATACCCCGGATATCCTCAAGGCCGTCCATGAATGCCGCGGTCTTTTCAGCGTCTATGCCGTCCCGCATGATTATCTCCCTCAGGAACGAGAGGTAGAAAAAGACATCGGTATCAGGCCTGATAAACACGTGCTCACCGACAGCGCGGGCGGATTCGGTGCGCCGGGGATCGATGAATACGACGCGGCCGCCCCGTTCGACGATTGACTTCAACTTTCTCACAGGGTGGGGGAGCTGTAAAAAACTGAACTTGGAAACGGCCGGGTTGCCGCCGACGATGACAAGAAACTTTGTATTGGCAATGTCAGGGAAGGGCTGCGTGAACGGGAAACCGTAGAGGTGGTGCGATACCGCGAACTTGTTGGCGCAGTCCTGCGTGTGAGGCGAATACATCTGCTTCGTGCCGATGCCGGTCATGAACCCCTGCGCGAAGGCGGGGTGAAGCATGTCGAAACCGGTCGCGGTGCCGACGTACATGCCGATCGAGTCCGGCCCGTGGGCAGTGCGCAGGCTCCTGACCTTCTCACCGATTTCCCGCAGCGCCTGCTCCCATGATACTCTTTTGAATTCAGCGCCTTCGCGCTTCAGGGGATAGCGCAGCCGGTCGGCAGACTCGTAGATGCGGTGCTGCCTCAGGCCCTTCACGCAGGCATGGCCCTCGGTCGCCACGTGCTCTTTGTCAGGCTCGATGTTCACCACGCGGTTGCCGTCGAGGGTAACCTTGAGGCCGCACAGGCACTCGCATATTCTGCAGAAGGTGTACTCTGTTTTCATGAAATCCCCGTCCTTTATCGATATCAGTTTTTGACACAAATGGCGGGGCATTCTAAATTAATGAATATTTTTGCGCAATGATAATTCGATTTTCCTTATCATCCGTAAAAGATCCGGCCGACCGTTCGCTTATGCGCGGGAGTCCGATCCCGGCGGAAGAGGAGCCCTCAGATATACTTATCCAGCACCTTGTTGAAATCATCCCGGTCCATGAACCACACCCTGGTTTCATCCGCAGTCCGCGCCGTGGCCGTTATGTCAATCAATGAAATACCGTATGGAAATAATATCAGGCTGGCACAAGACATATAAAGACGCTTTAGATTTCAAGCCACCACCTGGAATGCTCAGATAATGCATCCATGTGTCAAAGAGGATGGTCAACGCAATACCCGCGCAGGGATGAGCCACATGGGCAGTGCCGGACTTGGGGGTGCATATGGAAAGGGGTGCCTGTGTCGGCATCCCCTCCCTTGAACAATTGCGCGACAAATATTATTTCTTTCGCCCGTCAACTTTTCTTATATATGCAAGAATGAGATCGGTCATCGGCGTTGTTGATTTTTGGGCCTTAACAGCTGCAGCCTTACCTTTAGCCGGTTTCCGTCCCGCCTTCTTGGCTACAGACTTCCTGACCGCTTTTTTAACGACTTTCTTTTTTGCAGCTTTTTTTGCGGTTTTTTTGAATTTTTTTGCAGCTACTTTCGGTTTTTTTGCAATTTTACGTTTTGGTGTTGTTTTTTTCTTTGCCTTGGCTTTTTTTACTGATTTTGCTTTTTTCATTGTGACTCTCCCATTGTATTATATAATTATCAAGGAATCTCTTCATCATCCTAAAACATTTCATTTGATACAACAGGCCATATCGGCAATGGCGGCAGATCAGTTAATGCGCCCTCCGCCATACAGAGAATGAACATGAGCCTTAGAATTTCGCACATACGGGGGTATAAACAAGAAAAATCAAAAAGGTAATCTACAATCCCCCCACCCGATAAATATTATACAACAGTTAAAAATAATTACAAGAAAAAAATATCTGGGACAATTAAAAGTCCTTAAATATCAACATCGGAAGGGACTGGCATGTTCTTGAGTAAAAATTGCCGGCCAGGGCGGCCGGCAGCATGTAAAAGTCACCGGGAAGCGCGTCAAGCCTACCCCTTAATCATCACCAGCATCATTTTAAACTTTTCCAGAGCCCTGAGGGCATGGGGCTGCCCCGCCGGCATGATGATCATTTCGCCCTTTTTAAGAACATGGGGCTTCCCGGAAATTTTTATCTCCCCGCTCCCGTCAAGGACCTGGACCAGGGCGTCAAAGGGGGCCGTGTGCTCCGAGAGGCTCTGATCCTTATCGAAGGCAAAGAGGGTAACGGTCCCGACCGGCCTGTTAATCACGGTACGACTCACTATCGAACCGTCCTGGTATGATACGAGACTGTCCAGGGAAAGACCTTCTTTCGTGTATTCGTCTGTTTGATTGTCTGTCATGATATTCTCCTATCGGGCCAGCACGGCCCTTGGTTATTTATAGCTCAGCAGCCTTTGCTCGCCTTCGAGCTTCTTCTTGTCCGTCAGGTCCTGGGACGCCTCCATGGTGCCCAGGTACCTTCCCTGCCCGTCGCGCAGGGCAAAGTATTCAATGAGGATAAAACGTCCCTTGCTGTTGATCCAAAAGGAGGCGCTGTCCTGCCTGCCGGCGCGGAAATCATCGATGATCTTCTGCACCGTGGCAACGCTCGCCGGCGGATGGCACTGCTGGACCTTGCGGCCTATGATGGCCTTGCTCCGCGTGAAGATCCGGTCCCTGCCCTGGGAAAAATAACGCACCGTGTCATCCGCATCCACGAAGGTGATATCCATCGGGACCGTGTCGAGGAGTGATATCAGCTCCTGTACCGACAGGCTGCCGGTGGGGAGGATAATCCTGCCCCCGGCGCTCTCGCTGCCGGGAGCACCCGCCTCATCTTCCGTGATGCCGGCCGGCTTCCATTCATCCGCCGGGCTGTAGAGGCAGTAGCCGATCTCCGGGCCCTGGCGGTACACATCATACCACTCCTCCTCAGTGAGGGAATCAAGGCACATGGGGAAAAGAATGTTGTCCTCCTTGCTGATCATATCGGTAATGGCCCGCGTGGCTGCCTGCAGCTCCGGGAGGAGCCAGCGCATCTCCGTCCTGTTTTCGAGCCCCGCGTGGAGAACCTGGAGGGCCTTCTTCATCAGGAGCCGTGTCTCGTCGTGCTTGGCCCACATGACCGCCGGCGGACCGGTTATGCCGTGCTTTTCGAGAAAGGGGAAACACCAGGTTTTCCTTCCGCTGATAATGCTTGTTCACGTCCATGAGCCTGTTGAAATGCTGAATGACGGCGTAGTAACGATCCGTTGAAGGCTCCTGGCCGGCTCCCCCGGTAGTGTCATGGTAGAGCTTTTCCAGGTCCGCGATTTCCCGCTCAAGGGCCCGGTTCTCCTCATTAAAGGTGTGGACCGGGTGTCCCGGCATAACGGCCTTTGCGCCGGTCCGGTCGATGCTTCCGTCAAGCACTGCAGTGTGGACGTCGCAGAGCTTCACCACCTCCTCCCGGGGAAGGCCTTCGGCTATGAGCTCCTGCTCAACCTTCACCACGTCGTCATAGGGGATCTTGCCAAGGGCCTGCCGCAGCTCGGCCCTGACCTGCTCCGGATTTTCGCCGTGGTGAAGCCTGAGGATCAGCTCTTTCAAAGCCTTGCGCTTCTGTTCCGCATTATTGATGAATTCACTCATGATACCCTCCGGGTAAAGATGACGATCCTCCTGCAGGCGCGACCGCCACTCTACATTGATGATTATAATGATACCTGTTTTTCCAGTTCCGTCATTGACGCAGGTCAAGAAGCTGACCGAATATCCTTATACGTCATGTCCCCGATGGAGAGATGCCTGAAGACCGCCGTGCACCCCTTCCCGGCAGGCGACTGCGCCGCGATCCCAATCTTAATGCTCTTTTCCATTTCCATGAAAAAATAACGGGTCATCTTCCACAGGATGCCATCCGCTGAATGATGAAGACACCACAGGTTATTCTTCCTCACGATCTGAAGCCAGATACTCTCGCCCCAGATCCTTTCGCCGTTACAGTCATCCGATGAGGAGTCGGTTACCACGGATACAACCGACGGGTAACCCAGATCTGTTTTTTCATGGGCCAGCTTGATCCACCTCGCTGATGATTCATAGGCGCAGATGAATCCGGCATCATAGGTTTCAGCAAACTGCGGCTGGACTTCGCACCGGAGGATGAAATCACCTTTCATATCCGTGTTATAGAAAGGAGCGTTTGTCTTAACGACGCCGGTGCCGCCGTCGATGAAAAAATCGGTTGATTGAGGCGATACGATTCGGATTGTATCGCCTGCCGGATCAAGCCTGACTGCATTGTTCATCATTTCAAATTCCAATCGGTCACCCTCAGGGCTGAAACGTTCCGGACAATAAGCATGCGTTATTTCCAATAGCGCTGTCAGGAAAACATATTTTGAAAACATTCACTTGACATATTACCACGATTCTTTCAACAATATTATTCATGGCGAAACAAAATTGCGTCCTGCACTTCATCGATTATATATTCCCATGGGCCGTCATAATCAGGATGGGACAGCCCTGGACCTTCAGGCTCGTGATGCCCCTGATGATGCTCCCGCCGGACCTGCGAAAAAAATGGAGGCCTGACCTATCATGGTACCTGTTGAAAAACTTCTTAAAGATTCAGAACTATTCAGCGGCCTGAGCGACGCCTCGGCGAAAAAGATCGCATCCCTGGGGAGGATCCTGAACGTGACGCAGAACACGATGATCTTCCTGGAGGGCGAGAAAGGGTCCTCCTTCTTCATCATGGCCGAGGGGAGCGTGCGGCTCTTCAAAAGCGCCCCGGACGGCAGGGAAGTGACCGTCAAGATCGCGTCCCCGGGGGAGATCTTTGCCGAGGTGGTCCTCTTCGAAAAGGACCGCTATCCCGTGAGCGCCACGGCGCTGGCCGATTCAACGCTCTTCTCCATGAGCCGCCCGGCCTTTGAGACGCTCCTCGACAACGCGGAGTTCCGGGATGATTTCATTTCGGTGCTCATGAAAAAGCAGCGGTACCTCGCCGGCAGGATCCTCTACCTGGCGGCCTATGACGTGGAAGAGCGCTTCTTCCGTTTCCTGGCGGACCACTACGGGAAAATGCAGGCCTACGAGATAACGCTCTCGAAAAAAGACTTAGCCTCCGCCATCGGCACCATACCGGAGACGTTCTCCCGCCTTCTCCAGCGCCTCACCCTGCGGCGCATCATACAATGGGAAGGGACCAGGCTTACGCTTTCGGACAATTTCTGGGAAGGGCAATATGATGATTAAGGGCCATGTGAAACCCCAAGCTCCCTGCCGAACCTGCTCATCTCACCCTCATCGTTGACATGTACAATGACATGGAGCTCGTCCCGCGCCCTGGTGCAGGCCACGAAGAGGAGCCGGCGCTCCTCTTCGATGTCGTTGTCCCCGTCCGGCAGCACGGAGTCGCACACGCCGGCGATAATGACAATGTCGAACTCAAGGCCTTTCGACGCATGCATGGTCATGAAGGACACGCTGCCGCCGTCATCCATCCTGAGACGCTCCTTCAGGTAGCGCCCCTGCCAGTTGTTGCGATAGAGGACCGCACGGCTCCTTCCCGTGTCAATGGACGCCATGATTTCCCTCACGACATCAGCCTCTTGTTCAAGGTCACCCACAGTGTAAAACCGCACCAGGCCGCCCCTGCCGCGTCCGGACCGGAGCCGCTTCCTGGTGCGGCGCCTGTTGTTTCTTATAAAGCCGCCTGCCAGGGATACGATCTCCTTCCTGGATCGGTAATTGACAGTAAGATGGTGGATCACGGCTTCCGGGAAATACCGCTTCATCTGTATTATATATTCAACAGTGGCGCCCCTGAAGCCATAAATGGACTGCCAGTCATCGCCCACGGCGAAAAGGTTGCGCCCCGCATCGGGAAGGAGGAGCTTAAGCAGCCTGATGTTGTCGTCAGAGACATCCTGGAACTCGTCGACGAAAACATAGCGGCACCGGGCACGGACCCCGGCTCGCACCGCGCCGTCATGTTCCAGCAGACCGATGGCGTGTGTCATCATGTCATCATAATCGATGAGGCTCCTCCTCCGCTTGATCTCCCGGTACTCTTCAGAGAGGAGAGTAAGCTGCGCGCCGAGTCCTGAATCCTCAAGCTTCTTCCGCTTCCACTCATCGAGTCTGTTCCGACCTGCCAGTAATTCATGGACCACCCCGGCCGGCATGCCCATGAAGCGGGCCAGGTCCCGGTGGATCAATTCCCCGATGATGGCTTTCCGTCCGTCATCATCGATAACTGACGGGAACCCGGGAAATCCCCCGGACTCAATGAAGGCCCTGCTGTTCCGCCGCAGCAGGTCAAAGCAGAAAGAATGAAACGTCCCGGCGGCAATTTCCCGGCCCCCTTCACACATCGATCCAATCCTTTCCCGCAGTTCCCCGGCTGCCCGGCGGCTGAAGGTGAGCACCAGCACATGCTCAGGCTGTATCCGCAGTTCCCGAAGAACATTGCCGACTTTCTCCACCAGGGTCCGGGTCTTGCCGGTACCTGCCCCGGCAAGTACCAGGGTCACGCCGGTATCGGCCCTCGAGGCATGGTACTGTTCGCTGTTCAATTCGCTCATCAACAGGCATACGAACGGGAGGGATTATTATAAAAAATATTTATAAACAACTGGAACCGGATGTTTAATAGGCAAGTGAAATAACGATGATTTTTGCTTGTTTATTGTGTTGAGTAATTTAATAATGATTGAAAAATAAGCCCGAAACAGGATACGCTGATAAATAATTATTAAAGTAGAACTGCACATTGCCAGATTTTTAATAGTTGCAATTTTAAGAGTAATCAATTAAGAAACAATTATTGAAGAAAATTGTCTAAAAATATAAAATTCCAGTCTATAGAGGGTTCTCATGAAAACATACATTGTGATGATAAGCCTGCTTATTGTATCCGTAACGGGTTATGTTTTTGCGGATTGCACTTCAGGTAATTGTGAAAATGGACAGGGTACATATACCTACCCTAATGGTGATAAATACGATGGCCAGTTTAAAAAAGGCGAGAAACACGGCAAGGGAACGTTGACCTACGCAAGCGGTCACAAGTATACCGGCGAGTTTAAAGATGATTACCCGCACGGCAAGGGAACAATGGTATATGCCGATGGCGAAAAATACGAAGGCGAATGGAAGGATGGCAAACTGCACGGAAAAGGGACATATACATGGCCCAATGGTGATACGTACGTTGGCAAGTTTAAAGAAGGCAAGAAGAGTGGAAAGGGAATTTTAACGTATGCCAACGGCAACAGGTTTGTAGGTGATTGGGAAGACGGCAAGATGCACGGCATAGGGACCTTGTTCGACAAAGAAGGGAAAGTAGTGCAAAAGGGCTATTGGAAATTTGACGCATATGTGGGATCATATATGGAGTACGTTAAGGACCGTCTATCCAAGTTTACTACGCCCGAGGGGCAAAAAAAATAAGTCGGGTTCTGCAGACGGTCATATATAATCACCATTGTTTCAGTTTATCGCGCCTCATATCAACAACGGGAGTGCGGTTATGACGAACCAGAACGAAATCAATGAATTACGCGCCCGGGTCGATGCCCTCCAGCAGGAGCTCGATTCCATCAGGAAAAAACTCGATGAAACCGGAAGGGAGGCCGCCGTCTCTGAAGCGGCTCCGGCGCCGGTCAAAAAGCCCCGGAAAGAATCACGGATCAGGACCTACGTTAAAACAAGGATCGTGCCTGAATTCGAACAGCTCATCGGCGGCAATATCATCGGGAAACTGGGCCTCCTCACCCTGGTCCTGGCTACAGCATGGTTCATCAAGTACGCCTTCGACAGGCAGTGGATCAACGAATCGGGGCGGATATACACGGGGCTCATCGCCGGTTTCGGCGTGACTGCTTTTGGATTGCACCTTGCCCGGGGCCGCCTGCGCATACTGTCCCACTCGATCATCGGCACCGGGTTCGCCATAGTATACGTGGCAATCTTCGGAGCGTATTATTACTACAGCCTCCTGGGCCGGGAGGAAACCTTCATCGCCCTGTTCCTTGCAAGCTCCTTCATCGCGCTGATAGCGGCCAGGGCGAACAGCCAGATACTCTACCTCTTCAGCCTCGCCGGCGCATTCCTTGCCCCGATACTCATGTCGAGGGGGGAAAATTCGTACCGGTTCCTCTTCAGCTATATCGCCCTCATCAACGCGGGTTTCCTGGCCATAAGCTTCAAGCGGTACTGGCGCGTCGCGCCTTTCGTTCTTCTGGGGGCCGATGCCCTGGTATATGCCATATGGGCTGCGGAAAATCTCTCCCGGAGCAGCTTCACGTTCCCGTTCCTGTATATACTGTTTGTTTTCATACTGTATATGGCGATCGTTATCGCGATCATCCCGCGCATATGGGGCTCGGTGAGCAAGACCGGCTTTGTCCTCGTGCCGGTCAACAGCGCCCTGTTCCTCTGGCTGGGCATATGGCTGATGAACGAGTTCCACGTGAACCTCAGGCCCCATTTCATACTCTTCGCCGCAGGCATGTTCGCGCTGTCATACTTCGTATTCAACTACTGCACCAAGGGAGTCAGCAATGAAAAACAATCTGATAGTCATTAGATCGATGCTGGTGCTCTTCTTTATCGTCGCCCTCTTCGCGGCGGTCACCGATTTCGCCGAGGGAAGGTATGTAACCGTTTCCTGGATCGTCTTCGCCGGCGTGATGTCGGCCATGGGCGCCTTCTGGCGGTCACGCGAATGTCTCTTCGCATCGCTGCCCTTCTGGGTTGCCGCCCTTGCGCGCCTTTTTTTTATCGAGGAGACCCCGATCGGCTTTGTCCTCGTCTTCAACGCGCGGTTTTTCATGTTCATCCTGGCAGCCTGCTTCCTCGCCGCCGCGTATATCATCCGGAGAAAGGACCCCCTCGGGCGCTACATGATCGGCTTTGCCGTTGCCGCCATGGCCACGCTCATCATCGGGAGCCTCAAGGAAAACTACAGCTTCGTTTCTGACCCGCATTACCGCAACCTGGGATATTCCTACGTGCTGTCTTTATATGCCGCGGTTTTCTTTGTTTATGGCTTAGTCAGGAAGAATAAAATGCTGCGGATCAGCGGCATCGTGCTGGCGGGCCTGGTGGTTCTCAAGTTCTATCTCCACGACATATGGACCATGAGCAAGCTCGTCAAGATAATCGCCGGTTTTACCCTCGGCATAGCCATGGTCGTCCTGAGCATCGTCTACCAGAAATTCCACGACCGGATATTTCCGAAAAAGGGCTCCACGACGGCGCTGGTGCTCTTCGCCACCCTGGCGCTGATGGTCTCTGCTTCGGGGCCCGGATCAAACCCTGCAGCGGCGGAAACCTTCCGCGCCTCCAGCTGGCACTATTACAAGGTAATGACCCCCGCCGCAACGGCCGCGGAGGAGAAGGCGCCCCTTCCGGTATACGGCAGTTTTTTTCTTGATGATGAAATGATCCGCTACGGGAGCGGTCCGGATTACCGCGTCGTCTGGAAGGGGCGCGCCCTGCCCCACATGACCAGGATGGCCCTTGATGATCCGAAGCTCTCCGGGAGCACGGTTCCGGAAGTCATCTTCCGCCAGGCCGACCGCCACAGCATCACGTATGTTCTAAAACTCACGGATCTGCCGGCCGGCGCCGAGTACAACGGCCTTGAAGTCAGCGCGGTCAACCAGTTCGAGGCTTCGGCCCTGGTGGAAACAGGGAAAAAAGCGGGGGAATGGGAATCCTCCGGGAATTACGCGATATTCAGCTACCAGGGAAGCCGGGGGAACCTCATCAGGTTCAGCATGGGGGACCGGCGTTTCCTCCGCATCCGCATCAACTCGTCTCAGAATTTCTCTTTTCCGAAGGCGTATTACGCCGCGGCAAAAAAACAGTCATATTACGTTATACAGGTTCCCGTGAAATCTATCGTGAAGGACAAAGACAGCGACCTCCAGGGGAGCGTGTATTATTATGAAAACAGCGGCCGTAAAAAAATAAGCCGCCTGGTCCTGGCCTTCAATGAAACGCGATACAACCGCCTCATGGAGATCCAGGCGATAGGCCAGGGGGAAAAGACGTACAGCCGCGTCATGACCGCCCGCCTTTCGCGGAGCAGCGGAGACCCTGCGCCGCAGGTCATCGACATGAACATACCTGTCACGGGCTCTCTCAAGCTGATCGTCATCGACAGGGACGATAAGCCCCTCACCCTTGCCTCCTTCACGGTGTACGTTCCCCGCGAGGAGCTGGTATTCGAGCTGCCTCCGCGCGAAGAACTGAAGAGCGGCGCGGCCGGGTCCCTCAGGTTGTATTACGGCAACCAGTACAGCATCCCCCCTTCGTACGATATCCCCAGCACCTTCGACCAGAGACTGGGAATGGCCGCCTTCACGTCGGGGCCGCAGAAAAAAAACGAGGCCTTTGCCTACTCCGCGCTGGAGCCGCCGGTGTCCACGTGGATCATCCGGATAGCTTTTCTCCTCGGCCTCGCGGGGCTGGCCTATCCTGCGTGGAGGATACTGAAGCACTATACCGGCGAAGGGATAAAGGCGTGAGTCAGCGGCCATCGCTCGCCCTTAAATGTGTTTGACTTTTATCCGGATTAATCAAGGATTCACCCATCAGCCATGGGGACGCGGAAAGCGGTTATCCCACGGCGCTGACAATCCATTCAGGGAGCAACCCGATGAACAAGGTCGTGACATCATGCATGATAGCGTCCTGCATCTTCGCGTCCTGCGCAAAAAAAACAGAGATGAACAGACAGCTCATCAGCGCCGTGGTGAAGGGGGACGCCGCCAGGGTCACGGAGCTCATTGCCCGGGGCGCTGATGTCAACGCCCGCGAGGAGACCAACCCGGGCCGGTCCGCACTTATCATAGCAGCGGAGGAGGACTACCGCGACATCGCCGGGGCCCTGGTGAAGGGCGGCGCAGACGTTAACGCGAAAAGCACCGACGGGTCCTCAGCCCTGATGAACGCCTCCTCCGAGGGAAATGATGAAATCGTCAGGCTCCTCCTTGCAAAGGGCGCCGATGTCAATGCCGCAGACAATTCCGGCCAGACAGCCCTGATCAAGGCTGCGGCCGACGCCCAGAAGGAAACCATCGAAATCCTCATCGGGAGTGGCGCCGATCTCAACGCCGCCGACAAGAGCGGCCTTACCGCCGTAATGAAGGCCACTATAAACGGGCACAATGAAATCGCCGACATGCTGTTAAAAAAAGGCGCCCGGATGACGGAGCAGGAAAAAGCAAGGATACATGAAGCCGCGCGCATGAACTCCCAGGGAGAAGAGGTCGTTGATACGGAAAACAAGTAGGTCTGCCAGGAACTTCGACAAATCCGGCGGGTCAACTGATCAGGCTTCCGCGCCCCTTTGAGCGGGCTTCGCTTTCACGCTTCGAGTAGATGCAGCCGCAGTAATCCTGGCGGTAAAATCCGTAAGCCCGCGACAGCTCCACGCTCCGGCGGAACCCGTCATTCTTCTTGAAGTCCCCCTCGATAAACTCGATCCCGGTGAAAGCTTCGAGCTCCTTCCCGATGCTGTTTATCATGGCCGCGTCCTTGTGGGGGCTGATTGAGAGGGATGTTGTCACCGCGGCACTATGCAGCTCCTTCGCCTTTTTAAAGGACTCCTCCAGTCTGAAGCGGTAGCATTCCCAGCAGCGCTGTGACCGTTCACCCAGGTCCCGGTACTTCTCGACCCGCAGGGTCCACTCCCTGTCGTTATAATCGCCCACGACCAGGGAAAATCCCCTGGTACGGCCGAAACGCTCCAGCTCTGAAAGGCGCCGGTTGTATTCGTCCCGCGGCGCGATGTTGGGATTGTAATAAAAAACGGTCACCTCATGGCTGTTTTCGAAGAGCTCGTACACGTGGCTCACGCAGGGCGCGCAGCAGGTATGGATGAGAAGTGACCGGTTTTTCACGATGTATTCCAGAATGAAGGATAGTTATCGGTATAAAATGAAAGTGCCCCTCTGATGGGGGCACAAATATAATCCCGGCATTGCTCCCGGCCCGGCTACTTCAGGTACTTGTCCATGAAAGACGAAAGCTTCCGCGCCTTGTCGGGATTGATCTTGCCGTCAAGCCACAGCAGCAGCTGGGAACGGACGCCGTTGCATTTGCAGTACTCATGGTGAATGACGTACCGCGCGATTTCAAATTTCACCTGGTCCATTATTTCCTCGGCCAGCTGCAGGTTAGAGGGATTCGGCCCCAGTATTTCGCAGATTTTTACAACGATTTCATGCTTGTCGATTTCCTTGAGCTCATGACAGCAATCCTCACCGAAAATCGAATTAGCCAGAAACACATCATCTCCCTCACCGATATACGCACGATTGATCTGGGTCCCCTTGCTGCTCATTTCAGCCTCCCGCACACAACTTTCTGTATGGTATAATATCTTTGAATAATAGCGTCTCATCAGACTGTTTTCCATCGTCTGCGCAGACGCAGACGGATGGTGGAACAAATTATTTAGGTCGATTTTAATTATTACATATATGAACAGGCTGATTAGATTAACTATTATTATCTATATTTTATACAAATTAAAGGAAAACGTCAATATGGAACTGGAAATTTTTAACAAATTATGCATAAAAATTTATAAATTTATACTCCCAGGCTCCCGGTAATGACGCGAGGGAAAAACCATAGTGATAGTTTCTCATTAAATGAGATATTTCTACATGCCCCCTCGGGGGAACAGCGGGACTCGCCTTGCCTGCGGGAAATTACACGATCTTGAAAACAATGACCACAAGGTCAGACGTTGGGGAAAGGAGCCCCATGAAGGTTTCGAAGGAACTCTTGATATGCGATGCGATTTCCGAAGCGCTGCGCGTCCGGTGCTCCATGACGGTGTTGCGGAGCCTGAGAAGGCCGTACTCGTCGCCCTTCTGGTTTTTCGACGTGGTCAGGGTCTTTGAATAGAGGATGCCGATATCGCCCCGCACCAGGTCGGTTCTGCCGATGCCGTAGGAAGCGCCCGGGTCGTACCCGAGAGGAATCCCTTCGGTGTCAAAGGTATCGAAATTGTTCTTCTCGATCCTGAACATCTCCAGCGCCGGATAGCCGGCGTTGGTGTACATGAGACGCATCGACCTGATATCATAATAGAGGTAATAGGCCGTGACCAGTTCGCCCTTCCCCTTGCCGTAATCGCACAGCACCCTGTTCATGTTGCCGATGACTGTCGACGTTGACGGCGCGTCGAGAACGCTGGAATGGAAGGCGGACCTGAGCAGCACCGAATAGAGGGCGCTGTTGACGCCGACACCGGATATGTCCGTGGTGACGATCCCGACGCCCTGTTCCCCGGGCCGTATGAAATCGAAATAATCCCCACCCTGGGCATACTTCGGTATGATAAAGGCGCCGAACTTGATGTTGTTTATGTTGGGCAGTGAAACGGGAACGGCATTGTGGATGATCCGGGAGGATATGTCGATGGTCCGTGTCACCATCTGCTCCTGCATCGCCTTCTGGTAGGTAAGGGCCGTGGAAATGAATTCGCTGCTCTTGACGTAAAACTGCCTGAGCTTCTCGATCTCATCCGTGTGATACCCGGCAAGGGTTTCCTTTATACCCAGGCAGAGGAGCCCGACGACCCTGCGCTCATGGTACACGGGAAGAACGACCTGGATCCCGTTATCGTTGAAAAAAGATGATATCTCTTCGCGGACCTCTGCGAAAGACTTGTCGTCGGTATAGACCCGCGAAAGCTGCAGGATATCCTGGTTGCGGACGAACCAGCGGATGATGGACGCGTTCCGCTCGATCGGCTGGAGCTGCAGCTCCCCCTGCCCTCCCTTGCGGTAGAACAGCTCATATTTACGGCTCTCGTCGTTGAGGAGGATGAAGAAGGCATGGCTGAGGGACAGGCCCTCCCGGAGGGTGTCAACGGTCCTCCGCACGATATCGGCGAGGTTTTTCTCATCCGCGATGTCCCGGATAAAGTTATCGACAACGGTTCCGAAGGCGTACTGCTTCCGCTTGAAGACCCGGTCGACGAAAGGCTGGATGTAAACCGAGAAAAGGATGAAGATGAAGACCACGGCGCCGGCGATCAGATAATAGGGAATGTCTCCCAGGATCCAGAGCTTCCTGCTGTACGCCCACAGGATCCCGAATATCGGGAGGGAAATGACCATGGAGATGACGGTATACACAAAGGTCTTGTGCACGACCGTCCTGATGTCGGACATGTTGTAAGCGATGATCGAATAAAAGAGCGAAATGACGGTGAAGAAGGACGCGATCGACGGGCCAATGACATAGAGCTCGGTGTAGCCGTAAAAGCGCGGCATAATAATGGAAAAGACCGAAGCCACCGTAATGGATACCGTGGAACCGACGAAGAGGTAGCGCATCTGGAGCCGGTAGATATACTCTTTCGTGATGATGTATTTCCTCACGTAGCCGCCCAGGGCGGAAAGGACGTAGATGAAAGCCATGGCGGCATATATCGTATAACCGGGGATATCCTTGTTGAAATCCCGGATAAATTTACCTTCTTTGAAGTAGGCCTTCGTGATGGTGAAATCGGTAAGGACAACCGCCGCTCCCATGGCTATAGCAGGGATAAGGATGAGGAAGCTTTTCCAGAAGGGAAACCGCTTGGCGGTCTTCGGGAAGACGAAGGACATGCAGAGCAGACTTGAGAAAGTCATCAGCGTCGACAGCTGGGTGATCTTGTTCATGAGGGTCAGGTCAAAATCCCCGGGGAAGGTGTAGGTCAGGAACATGGTGAAGAGGATGCCCAGGGCGGAGGTGGCGAAAAAAGCAAAATACCGCATGACCTGGTCCTGCCAGTCCTTGGCCAGAACGAAGATTATGGAAAAAATGATCATTGCGGACGCGGCCATTGATACGAAAATACTGATGGTATTCATTGGTCCCTGGTATCCTGTTTATGGTCCCGTCTGCGCCGCAGACGCGACGGACGATCCCGCGTTATATGCTGTAAAAATATATAAAAAATATCTCCCGGCTCAATAATCAGCCGCAAAAATCATTGACTAATATAGCTCTATGCCTCTATATTATAGGATCGGGGGGCAACAAATGAGGATTCCCCCGCAACCATCATATCCTTATACATTGAGGTTACATATGGCTTTGACAAGAAAAAAATACGTTCTTGATAAAAAATTTCAATTCAGGATATCGATACGGGCCATCATACTCCCCCTGATCACCACCCTGGCCATATGCGCGGCATTGCTCTATTTCGCGAGCAACTCGAACCAGCTTATCTACGAGAACAACAAGAACATCACCGCCATCATCGACACCCAGGACAGCATGTTCGACATGTTCATGGCCATTCCCGCGCTTCAGGACCCCGATAATCCCCTGGTGCGCAAATGCGATACCGCCTTCAAGGAAAACCTGAAGATCACCAACAGGATCAACGATAATCATGAAAAGATAAAGAAGAACAGCCTCATAGTGCTATACATCCTGATCATCATGACGGTAGTCCAGACCGCCATCATATTCTTCCAGTTCATCTTTTTCTCACACAAGATTTCCGGGCCCATACATGTCATGACCAACTATCTGAAAGAAATCCAGAGCGGGAAAAAACCGAAATTCAGGCCGCTCCGTAAAAACGATGAGTTGAAGGAGTTCTACGATGAATTCTGCTCAACCATGGACGGCCTTCCCAAAAAATAAATCCGGGCAGGAGCCGTTACCGTGGACAATGCCGCGCCAGCATTGATCGTCGTCGACATGCAGAACTACTACCTGAGACAGGATTCATCCTATTACCAGTATTTCAACACCCTGCAGCCGGGGTGCCTTGACTATATCCTCACGCGCTGCGAGACCGTCGTCATCCCCAACATACGACGGCTTGCTGAAACATTCCGTAAAAAATCGCTGGCCGTCGTGTACCTGCGCCTCTGCGGGACCGACCCGGAGCGTAAGGACCTTCACCATTTCTTCAGGGAAACATACATCAAGGGAAAGCGCGCCGGCTTCGACAACGTGTACCCTCTGGAAAGCGACCCCTTCGCGGATGTTTTCGGCGAGATACGGCCACTCCCCGGAGAAACCGTGATCAACAAGACCACATTCAGCCCCTTTACCGGGACCCGCATTGACGCGGTCCTGAGGGAACAAGAGATCTCGACCCTTGTTTTCACGGGACTTTCAACCAGCCAGTGCGTTGAGACCACCGCCCGGGACGCGTCAGACCGCGGCTACCATATCATTCACATTGAAGATGCCCAGGCGGACTATGACGAGATGAGCCACACATCATCGCTCTACAGTTCGCAGGGGGTCTGCGGCGGCTACATCACGAGTACCGGTGATTATCTGCAGGCGGGCACGCCCTCGCTCTAGGGCGGCCGCGGCGGGATGCTACCTGAAAACGCGGAACCTGACATACCTCTTGCCGGCGCGGGCAATCGTGCCGTCCGGCTTCGCATCTGAGATGGCCGGCCCGTTGTCAAGGCCAACATTTTCAATCGGATTGCTCCAGGACGCGCCCGTATTTTCACCGGTACCTTCCATCAGGATGAAGGCAACCTTACGCGATCCCAGCTCTTTTTTAAGCTCGTTGAAGGATGATGCCGGCACGGTGCCTTCGACGTATTCATCAGTAACCTGGGCGATGGACGCCTTGTGGTTGCGGATGATCTCGATGACCTGCTCCGATTCGCTGTAGGAGCGCCGTGATCCCTCGCCGGCAATATTCCCGCGGTCATGTACGCCGATAATGCCGGCGTTGAAGAGGCCGATGCCGGTGATGATGAGGATGGAAGCGGCCATGGCAGGCATCGATCTCAGATAGCGTCTTTTTTTCTTTGATGATTTTATTCTGCTTATTGTCTGCGGCGGCAGGTTCTTCAGGGGGAAGGAGATACCGGCAAGATCCCGGCAGAGGCCCAGGGTTTTCCCGAGGCGCCGGTACTCCAGGGCGCATTCACTGCACAACTCGATGTGGTGCATCAATGACGCTTTTTCTTCTTTCGTGAAAATCTCGTCATCGTACAGGTCTGACAGCTTCTCAAATGTAATGTGATTGCCGCTCATATCAATCCCCTCGCCAGTAATCTGTTCTTTAAAAATTCCCTTCCCCTGTGAATCCGTACCTTCACATTGGACAATGATATTCCCAGAATTTCAGCGATTTCGTTATATGGAAGCCCTTCAATGTCGCGAAGGACCAGTATTTCACGGTAGTCGTCGGGGAGCGTCCCGATCTCCTCCCGTACGATCCTGAGGGAATCATTCATGATGACTTCCTGCTCGGGATTTTCCCGCTCATCGGGCAGCTGCAGATCGTATTCTTCCTCACCCCGGGAGCTGTTTATTGAAACCAGGTTGTACCTGCTGTTCTTCTTCCGGTAGTTCTTGCAATAATTGACCATTATGCTGTAAAACCAGGTCGAGAACTTCGATTCCCGCCTGAATGAACGGAGCGCTTCCATGGTCATGATAAAAATCTCCTGGGTGATATCCAGGGCCTCGTCATAATCTTTTACCTGAGAATAGACGTAGTTAAAAGTCTTATCCTTGTACCTCTCGATGATGCCGGAAAAGGCGTCAACGTCTCCGGACAGGACCCGGTCTATGATTTGAATATCTTCACTATCTGAATGTGACATGCATTACCCGCAGGGGTTACGAATTAATGAAAAAATATGAAAAAAATATTTATATGACAATAATATTATTTCTGTCCATCCCGCGCAAGCGGGAATCCTGCCGATTACAAAAAAAAGACTTCTTCCGGCAGCAGCAGGGATATAAGGGGACCCCTTTTGTCGAATCACCAGGGGGCGATGATCAGGATGACCGAGCGGCGAGTTTTAATGAGCCATCCCGGCTCATGCTCGCAGGCGAACCTCCTGCTCGCTCCGAGCCGTGACAGGGGGTCGCATCCGGCTCTGCTTATACGATGCGGGCAAGCGGCACAGCTCCCCGCCTCTGGATTAGCATATTACCCTATGACCCTGATGAATTTCCGCTTGCCCACCTTGAGGATGCCGTCAGCCGGCAGGGGCAGCTCGTAATCCTCGCTGGCCACCTTCTCCCCTCCGAAGGTCACGCCGCCGCCTTTTATGAGCCGGCGCGCCTCGCCGTTCGTCGCGGCGGTGCCGGCAAGGACCATAAGCTTTACAATCCATATCTTGCCGCCGGCTTTTTCCCCGTCAGGTACCCGGTACTCGGGGACCTCGTCGGGAAGCTCCTTGTTCGCGAACACCCGGTCGAATTCGGCTGCGGCGTGTTCCGCCGTTTCCGCATCATAGAACTGTGCGCATATGTTTTTCGCCAGGTTCACCTTTACTTCCCGGGGATGGATGGTCCCGTTCCGGACTCCCTCCTGGAATTTCGCGATCTCGTCGCGGGGAACGTCGGTTATCAGCTCGTAATAGAGATACATGAGGTCATCGGATATCGACATGACCTTGCCGAAAATCTCCTTCGGAGGCTCGTTGATGCCGATGTAATTGTTCAGGGACTTGCTCATCTTCTGGACGCCGTCGAGGCCGACCATGAGGGGCACCGTCATGATGACCTGGGGCTCCTGGCCGTACTCGCGCTGGAGGTCGCGTCCCACCAGGAGGTTGAACTTCTGGTCAGAACCGCCCAGCTCGATATCGGCCTTAAGAACTACGGAATCGTACCCCTGGACCAGGGGATACATGAACTCCAGGATGGTGATGGGCACGCCACCCTTGTAGCGCTTGTCGAAATCGTCCCGTTCGAGCATCCGCGCCACGTTGTACTTGGCGGTGAGACCCAGCACGTCGTTGAAGGTCATGGGAGCGCACCACTCGGAGTTGAATACGATTTTCGTCTTCTCTTTGTCCAGGATCTTGAAGACCTGGCGCTTGTAGGTCTCGGCGTTTTCCATCACCTGCTCCCGGGTGAGGGGCTTCCGCGTCACTGACCGACCCGAGGGGTCGCCGATCATGCCGGTGAAATCCCCGATGAGGAACACCACCGTGTGGCCCATGTCCTGGAAATGCTTCATCTTGCGCAGCAGCACCGCGTGCCCCAGGTGAATGTCCGGCGCCGTGGGGTCAAAGCCCGCCTTGATTATCAGCGGTTTGTTCTCGCGCTGGGAACGCTCAAGCTTTTTCTCAAATTCGTCAAGGGGCAGTATCTCTTCAGTGCCGCGCATCAACAGTTCTTTATCATTCCGTATCATCGGTATCATCCATAAAATATAGATTTATCGCTGAAAACCGCCGCGGGGATGTTAATGCTTTTCCGTCTCCTCGGAGTCATCCATCTCCTGCTGGTCTTCTTCCGCCATCTCGTCAATATCATAATCCGGGCCCAGCTCCCGCGTGTAATGGAACTGGGCTATAATCGCGATCAGTTCGCTCCTGGACTCGGAGGCTTCCTTTGACGTGTCGAATCCTATAATAAGGGGTTCATTCATCCCGGAAAGATACACTTCGAAACCGAACTTACCGCTGTCTTCGATGATATTCCCTACCGCGGCCACTTTCGGTATAACGATGGCGATCCCGCCGTAATCTACTATTGGCAACATGCTGTTCTCCATGGGCTGGTCTGTCAGGTCAGGGTTATAGCAACTCCCCGGGACGTCAAGATTAATAATTCCCGGTCAGGCTTGGGGACACCCCAGTCTCGATTTCAGGCATAGAAATATCCATACAAAATCAAAAAATATTTGCATGGATGGTGATGATAGGTACGGGCAGCAACAAAATCGAATTACCAAGGTTAGGCCTTGTGAGGTCGGTTATATTTCGTCTCCGGGAGAGATCGGGATTAGGGGCGGCGGTTTTACATTGATCGATTAGGAGCGCGCCACGCCCTCCCTTCATCGCGCCAGCGGCGGATCCGTCCTGACGAACCACGGCAGGGCGCCAATGGCGATCGCATTCTCCGGCATGCCCGGATCATACACAATTTTGACCTCGTCCCCCTTTTTCAGCAGGCCCTCAGGCATGCCTACCTTGACATGGCAATTCTTCCCGGAAGCGTCTGTGAAGCTGCAGGTGGCGATCCATCTGATGGTGGTGTGCCACACCCCAACACGCCCTGTCATATGCCTTTCGGTTTTGCGGGTGATGGTGCCGACCGAGGCCCCGGCGACGGATCCGTGTTCGATGACCCACAGGGCGCGCATGATCCTGCGCGCGCCGCTCACAACATATGGGATAGCGAGAATGATGAGGGGAACGCCGAACAGGACCGTAAACAAAGCGTTGTCCGCGGCGCACCGGATGTCCCTGATGCAGGAGCAGGATGGGTCCTTGATCGAGTAATCGACGGTGACCGGGCTCTTTTCCAGGACAATGTACCCCGTCTGGAATCCGACGCCGGTGTAGGTCTTACCGCTCACCGTGTACGCGTATTCCACCCGGTATTCGTTGTTGCGGGCCTTCGTGCTGTAGGAGATGCACGTAGTCTTCGTCACCACGCCCTTGACCTCGGCCTGCTCCCCGGCGGAGCAGAACCAGCACTTCGGCTCCACGTCGCGGGCGGCGAGGTTCTTGTTCACGAACCAGGCGACTATACAGAGGAGGATGACGCCGCACACGAGCCTCCTCGACCGGTACGCGAGAGCGACCTTCCGGTGCACCCCCAGGCTCCTGGCCTTTTTCGCGGCCCCGCCGGATACCTTTTTCATCTGGTCCAGCCTCATGTACACGTGTCCCTCTCCGCCTTTTTTCATGGTCTTTGTCTCCCGTGAAACTTCCCGGCTTGTAACCACCGGCCCGTTCAAACGATTATAATACCGCCCGTGATCAGGAGTATAATTAGGAACATTAAATGAATATCTCTCGCAGAGGCGCTGAGTCGCAGAGTTTTAATAATTTAGTAATGACGCTATATGGATTGAAGTATTAAAAATTATTTAGAGGTACCTCGAAAAATCATATGTGTCCCGTAACCTTTAATTATTTTAAAAGGAAACGGGACTTGTGGGCATTTTCATTATAAAAATTAAAATTGTTCAATGTTGGCACCTTGAAAAGATAATTGAATCTCTTTTTCTCTGCGCCTCTGTGTCTCTGCGAGAAATATTATTATTAAATTACTAATTTAACCCGGGACATATCTGCTTTATTACGATCTGCCCGAGTATCAATAAAACTCTTTCCCGCCGTGGCCCACCTCTTCGCCGTCCAGGGTGGAGAACTCTTTTAGCAGTTCCTTCTGGCGCGGCGACAGCTTCTTGGGAACCCTGATATTTATCTTCACCAGCTGGTCCCCGCGGCCGTAGGACCCCAGGTAGGGGATGCCGTTGCCCTTGAGGCGGAAGACCTGGCCGTTCTCAGTTCCCGGCGGGATCTTCATCTTCGCCACGTTGCCGCTGATGGTGGGCACTTCTATTTCCCCGCCCAGGCACATCATGGGAAACGAAACCTCAACGATGGAAATGATGTCGTTGCCGTGACGCTCGAAATTGGGATGGTTCTGCACATGGATGACGACATAGAGATCGCCCCTGGTGCCGCCGTTGGGCCCCTGCTCTCCCTCGCCGGTTATTTTCAGCCGGGACCCCGATTCAACGCCGGCGGGAATCTTCACGGTGATTGTCCGCTTGTGGACCTTGAGGCCCGACCCGCCGCAGGAGCCGCAGGGGGATGATATTATCTTGCCCTCCCCCTTGCACTTGTAGCAGGCCTGGGTGATTGAGAAAAAGCCCTGGGTCTGCCGGATCTGTCCCGAGCCGTTGCAGACCGGGCACACCGTCGGCTTGGTTCCCGCCTTGGAGCCGGTGCCTTGGCAGGTTTCACAGGCCTCGTTGCGGGGGATCTTTATCTGGATCTCCTTGCCGGTCGCCGCTTCTTCAAGGGTAATTGAAAGATCATACTGGATGTCGGAGCCGCGGCGGCCCCGCTTGGTCCTGCCCTTGGCCCCGAAGGCCGACCCGAAGAACCCTTCAAAGATGTCGCCGAAATCAAAATCGCCGAAGATGTCGGAGAAATCGGAATAGGCCCCGCGGCCGAATCCTTCAAAGCCGGAAACGCCTTCGTGGCCGAACTTGTCATAGGAGGCCCGCTTTTTCGGTTCGCGCAGCACCTCGTATGCCTCAGTCGCTTCCTTGAATTTTTCCTCCGATTCCTTGTCTCCCTTGTTCCTGTCAGGATGATACTTGAGGGCAAGCTTTCGATAAGCCTGTTTTATATCCTGTTCGGAAGCTGTCTTGGAGACGCCGAGGATCTCATAATAATCTCGCTTGGCCACGTGAAGTTTCCCTTCGAATTTATTTTACAGTATTTCCGGCACAGGCCCTAAAAAACGGCGATACATCCATGTATCGCATTTTTCCCGAGTTAATCGCGAACATTTCCAAGCATTATGCCAGTTAACTTAATATACACAATATTCATAACGACGTCAATAACGGGGGCGCATAGCGCTCCCTCTATCGCTATTTCTTATCATCATCCACCACTTCATAATCCGCGTCATATACCTTTTCGCCGCCGGCTCCGCCCTTGGGCTCCGCTTCTCCGCCCTGTTCCGGGCCCGGCTGCTGCTGCCCGGCATGCTGCTGGGCATGCTGCTGGTACATCCGCTCGGCGAATTTGTGAGATTCCTGCTCCAGTCTCCCCTTGGCCTCCTTGATGGCGGTCACGCTGTCCGTTTCCATTGCCTGTTTCAAGGCGGCTATTCCTGACTCGATCTTTTCTTTCTCAGCCGGTTCGACCTTGTCCGCATTTTCTTTGAGGAGCTTTTCCAGCGAATAGATGAAGGAGTCGCCTTCGTTCCGGGCCTCGATAAGCTCCCTGGCCTTCTTGTCCTCGGTGGAATGCTCCTCGGCCTCCCGCACCATCTTCTTGATTTCTTCCTCGCTGATACCGCTGGAAGATTCGATCCTTATTTTCTGTTCCTTGCCGGTCCCCAGGTCCTTCGCTGAAACGTGCACGATGCCATTGGCGTCGATGTCGAAGGTCACCTCGATCTGCGGGATACCCCGCGGTGCCGGCGGCAAGCCTACCAGGTCGAACTTGCCCAGGGTCCGGTTCTGCGGCGCCATCTCCCGCTCGCCCTGGAGCACGTGTATGGAAACAGCCGGCTGGTTATCCGATGCCGTAGAAAATATCTGGCTCTTCTTGGTCGGGATGGTGGTGTTCCGCTCGATGAGCTTGGTCATCACGCCGCCCAGGGTCTCGATCCCGAGGGAAAGCGGGGTAACGTCAAGGAGGAGAACATCATGAACGTCGCCGGTGAGGACGCCGCCCTGGATCGCCGCGCCGACTGCCACGACCTCGTCGGGGTTCACGCCCTTGTGGGGTTCCTTGGCGAAAATGCGCTTCACCAGGTCCTGCACCGCCGGCATCCGCGTGGAGCCGCCGACCAGGATGACCTCGTCGATATCGCCGGCGGTCAGACCCGCGTCCTCGAGGGCTTTCATGCAAGGTGTCTTGGTCGAGTTGACGAGGTCCTCTATGAGCTGCTCGAGCTTCGCCCGCGACAGCGTCATGACCAGGTGCTTGGCTCCCGACTGGTCCGCCGTGAGGAATGGGATATTGATCTCGGTCTGGGACTTGCTCGAAAGTTCTATCTTCGCCTTTTCAGCCCCCTCTTTTAGACGCTGCAGGGCCATCTTGTCGCCGGACACATCGATGCCGGTCTGCTTCTTGAATTCCAGCATGAGCCAATCCATGATCCGCTGGTCGAAATCGTCGCCGCCCAGGTGCGTGTTGCCGTTGGTCGACTTAACCTCGAAGACGCCGTCGCCCAGCTCCAGGATCGAAATATCGAAGGTGCCGCCTCCCAGGTCGTACACCGCTATCTTCTCGTTATGCTTCGCCTTGTCGAGACCGTAGGCGAGGGCCGCCGCAGTCGGCTCGTTGATGATCCGCTCCACCTCGAGACCGGCTATTCTTCCGGCGTCCTTGGTCGCCTGCCGCTGGGCATCATTGAAATAGGCCGGCACCGTGATGACGGCGCGGCTCACCTTTTCGCCGAGATAGTCCTCGGCGGTCTGTTTCATCTTCTGTAAAACACGCGCGGAGATCTCCTGGGGGGAGAACTCGCCGGCAATGGTCTTGACGCGGACTCCTTCGCGGCCGTCGTCCATCACATTGTAGGAGACCATCCTCATCTCGTTGGCAACTTCGCCGAAACGGCGTCCCATGAACCGTTTTATGGAACGGACGGTATTTTCAGGGTTCGTGATAATCTGGTTTTTCGCTACCTGGCCCACCAGCCGTTCACCTTTATCCGTGAAAGCCACGATGGACGGCGTTGTGCGCTGTCCCTCTGAATTCTGTATGACCACCGGTTCGCCGCCTATCATCACCGCAACGCATGAATTGGTTGTCCCCAGGTCTATCCCTATAATTTTACTCATGATAAATCTCCTTCACATAGTTTGTATATGACAACATTTGACAATCTCATTGTTTCATCCGACGCGATCAGTGAACCGCTTCGTCGCCGCCGTTTTCTCCGGTTTTCCCGTCACTGTCAGGGGGAGCCGACTTCTGCGGTTTTGTCACCCTGACCTTCGCGCTCCGCACCACCAGGTCGTCGATCCGGAATCCCTTCTGGTACACCTTCGTGACGGTGTCCAGGTTCACGCCATCGCTCATATCGATCTCAACGGCTTCATGAAAGTTCGGATCAAATTCCTGGTTAAGCGCTTCAATCTCCATGACGCCGTACTTCTTCATGGCTTCTTCAATGCGCCGGGAAATCATCGATACGCCCTCAACGAAAGAACGGTGCGAGTCTTCTGAAGAGCCGCTCTTCGTTATGCTTTCGGACGCATCGATCGCCCGGAGCAGGTCATCGTTAATCTCCATGATATCACAGGAAAAATCCCTGATCGCCATTTTCCGGGACTCACCCTGCTGTTTGGCCATCCGTTTCTTGTAGTTCTCGAAATCTGCCTGGCGCCGCAGCATGACGTCCTTGAGGTTTTCCATATCACTCACGAGCTTCTGGTTCTCCTTGATTGCGTTGCATCGTTCTTCGTCGGCGACGCGGTCCGAATCCCTGCGGAAGGCCTTCCGCCGCTCTTCGGCGGCTTTTTCATCCAGTATTTTCTTTTCGAGATCCTCATCGGATGAATCAAAATCCTTTTTTACGGCACCTTCCCTGGCCTCGTGGATCTCCTTTTCCTTAGACTTGTGATGTTCCTTGTGTTTATCCATCATCTACCCCGAATATTATTACACACGTGCAATCCGAACTGGCGCCGTGAGCGGTCCGGTTGCGCGTATGATGCTTTACTCCATGTATATGCCCCGCCCAGCATTCATCTGCCTCATCGCACCAATGCTGCAGATGCGGCCGGGAATCACTTCGACATCTTGGACAGCAGTTCCGTCACCACCCTGCCGGTATAATCAACCAGCGGCACCACTTTCTCGTAATCCATCCTGGTGGGACCCAGCACGCCGATGGCACCTACCAGCTTGTTCCCGATTTTATATGACGTGGAAACCATGCTGCAGCCCTTGACATGCTCCTCTTCTATCTCTTTCCCGATCAGCGTTCTTATCCCTTCGCTCTCCAGGGTCCTCGCGAGGATCCTTCTGATTATATTATTTTCTTCTATTATGCTGAGCAGGCTGTTGAGCCGATCCTCCTCGACCATCTCCGGTATTTTTAATAGATTCTCGATTCCGTCTATGTGGAGCCGCGGCTCTTCGCTGTCAGAGACTGCGAGCTGGGCGATGTCGAGAGCCATTTCCTTGTTGATGCCGGCGTCTTTGTCCTTCCGAAGTCGCTCGAAAATCGTATCCTTGATCTCGTAGATGGCGTAGCCGCAGAGCTCTCCGGTCAGATACTTGGAAAAACTGTACAGGTCATCCTGTGTCACGTTTGACGACACCATCACCTTCTTGGTGAGAACCACGCCGGTCCTGGTGATCAGGATGAAGAGGATCTCGTTGTTGTCCATGGGAACCAGGACGACGCGCTTCACCACCGTGAAATCGAAGCGCGGCGTGAGCATCACCGCGGCGTACCGCGATTCGGTGGATAGCATTTTCGTTATCACGGAAAATATTTTATCCAGCTGGACTTCCCGCTTGATCGCTTCCTCTTTAACGGAAATCTCGCGGTCCTTCATGGAAAATTCATAGGTGTCAAGAAGCGAATCAACATAAAACCGGTAGCCCTTGTCGGTCGGGATCCTTCCGGCGGATGTGTGGGGCTGCTTGAGATATTCCAGGCTCTCAAGGTCGTACATTATGTTTCTCATCGTTGCCGGTGAAACAGCGAGGGAATATTTATGCACGAAGGAGCGTGAGCCAACAGGTTTCCCTTTGGTTATGTATTCATAAACTATAGCTTGTAAAATGGAAGCTTCTCTATCTTCCAGGGCTCTTTCTTTTGTAATACCGCGGGACATGGAACTCACCTATGCTATTAGCACTCCATCTTATTGAGTGCTAATAGCATAGTAATAAAAAAAATAAAGATAGTCAAGTCAAAAAGTCACATTTTTACTTTTTGTAATCTTTTTCTCTATCTTTATCTTTCTTATCTTTATCCTTCGCTTTATCGTCAGCTTCAAGGGCCATCTTGGCGGCATCAATAATATTTTTCAGCTTGGTTGCGTCCGTGTCTTCGCCAAAAAGGACGTGAATTTTACGAAGTGCGGCCAGATATGATATGGAGCTTTTCAGGTCATCCCTGGCCTTGCCGGCCATTTCATACTTGGTGCGGAATTGCCTTGCCGCTTCGGTCAGACTGTCCTTGCACAGCTGCATCAGGTCGCGCCGTACGTAGAAAAATTCCGTGCGGGGGTCCCTGTACCTTGCCACTTCGGAAAAACTGGTGATGTTCTTGGTAATGACAGCGGCGCGGGCCTGCCATTCAACAAAGGACCATTTCCACTTGGTGTCCTGGCCGAAATTTTTTATCAGGTCCGCCAGGATCCTGTGCATACGCTGGATAAAATTCAGGATCTGCTGGGGATTGACCTCCTTGATAGTGGCAAGGTATTCGTCATTTTCCTTCAGGGAGCGGTCAATCTGGTTCCCCACAATCTCTTCAAGATATTGGAGCACCTTATAGAATTCCTTACGGGCATTTTCAAGAAAGTTGCTATTTTTAAGGTTCAGCATCTCCACGGAAAGGTCATTCATCTTGATGAAGTTTTCAATTGCATCCATCTCGCGGGAGGCCAGTTCAAGGTTGTAATAGTTTGCTATGGCAGGGTGCTTCTTTTTTTTCCCGATGGTCTCATTGATTGCCTTTTTGGTCTGTTCGACCTCGCGCTTGATATCCTTGATCTCATCATTATATGCCGCTTTTTCGGCCTTGCTCACCGTTGCCATAGCACCTTCCTACGCGTATGTATCGATTGTGGTTCCCTTATTATTTTCGGCCGGTTCCGGGTTTCTATTAACAGGGGCCGGTTCATTTCTTTCCGGTTCGGCCTGACGGGGCGGCTCCGTGGAAAAACCGCTGGGAACCACATCGGGACCGCTGATATTGGTTATTTCCATAATCCCCTCCTTGTAATTATAGGATAGGACAGATCCCCCTTCGAATGAGCCATTGCTCAATTAGAATATAGTTTTTGCCGGGGAATTATTCAAGTAAAAAATGGTGTTTTAATACCCGCAACGCCTGGCGCCTATGTCCGCCATGCCTTTTAATTTGCCAGTATATCCGGCTTCTACGAATGTATTATAAGCCTTGCGGTAATACTTGCCGGCCAACGGTTTATTACCCTGTTTTTCATATACATAAGCAAAATTATTTAGAAGCTGGGCATATCCCATGGTTTTCTGCAGAGAGAGGCGGTCCCGGATATCCTTCGACTTCTGGAAATACTTAAGAGCGTCATCGAACTGGTCTTTATTACAATATACAATTCCGATGTTCATCATGAGATTGGCATACCCATCCGTATTCTGCAAAGAGAGACGATCTCGGACATCCTTCGACTTTAGGTAATACTCCAGAGCATCATCGAACTGGCTTTTCCCATAATATATAAGGCCAATGTTATTCATTAGAGCAGAATACTCTTTCATATTATACAGAGATAGACGTTCCAGAACATCCTTCGCCTTCAGGTAATACTCCATAGCGTTATCGAGCTGGCCTTTTCCCCAATATCCAAGACCGATGTTTATCAGGAGCGCGGCATACTCTGCAGTATTATGCAAAGAGAGACGGTCATGGATATTTTTGGCTTTGAAGAAAAACCGCAGAGCGTTATCGAGCTGGCCTTTCCTCCAATACGCATTGCCGATGTTCATCATGAGATTGGCATAACCAGCCGTATTTTTCAAAGAGAGCCGGTCCCGGATATTCATCTCCTTCTGGTAATAGTCGAGTGCTTTATCGGGTTGGCCTTTACTCCAATACACCGATCCGATGAGCATCATCAGCTGTGCATAATATATCGTTTCAGTCTCTTTTCGTTTTATTAAAACCGAATCAGCTTGTGATAGATATGTGCGCGCCTCGTCGAACAGGTTGAGCGTGTTGCCTGAAGTATATCCTGCAGTGAGCAGAGCATCAATATACTCAGGCTCCATTGCCAGTGCCTGCTTGAAATAGGCCAGCGCCTGTTTCGGATTGGTATTTTGCACATCCAATCCTTTCGCATAGAGCTCATATGCCTGCCGTTTCGGTTTCCATTTCGTTTGGATCGTCTTTATATCTTTGTCTGTGAGCTTCTTCGGTTTCACGTCAGCAATATTGACTTTCTCCGCCTCTGTCATGAGACCAATAACCACTTTATCCTGTAAATCGAAGATCCTGTCCACATCCCCGTCGAGCTTGGTCGATTTCTCCACCTTGCTGGTCTCCACCTCTATAAGGCGGGCGTTCACCCGTATATTTCTGCCCGAGACCATGTAAGTGCCGGTGAATATGACGTTCGCGCCGGTCATCTGCCCTGCTTTGACCGCCTTCTGCTCGTCGATAAGGCCGGTCATGCCGAGCTCGATCTCCTTAATAGCCTTCCGCCGGTCCTGGTTCGTGACCACGCCGATCCCTTTTATCCGGGTCAGGTCCGAGATCACGGTCTCGGTCATGCCCGCGCCGATCCAGGAGTACTGCTTGTCGCCAATGTTCTCGAACGGATAGACCAGGATATGCATTTCGCGGGCATACAGTGGTGTACCGATAACTATCACCGCGAATGCTATTATGATGGAAAGGCGTTTAATGGACATGTGACCTCCGGAAGTGCTTGTATCTCTGGAGGATTGCTTCATCAGAGAATGGTGTCAAGTATATAATGGGGAAAATTTAAAGGCCCCCGCCCGGCGCTTTTTTTGTTGAAATAATCCATTTGATATCTTATACTGGTTTTGATAAGACTCATCCAGTCTCATTGACCCATTCTGTAAAGAGCGCAATTAACATAATAACAAATGGCTGGCACTCATGGACGTACGTTATAGGGACCTGAGAGATCATAAAATAATAATGCTGAAAGGCGAAATGGATTATTTCAGCAGCAGGGAATTAAAAGACGTACTATTCAAACTGATACATGACAAAACAAAAAGTATAATTCTTGATCTCAGGGATGTGACTTTTATAGATTCAGCTGGAATGGGATTGCTCATCAATGTAAACAAGGAAATGAATAATCATAACGGCAAAATCGGATTACTGAATCTATCGGATGAGATCTTTAATCTCATAAAGCTGGCGACATTGGACAAAATAATTCAAATTTATCATCATGAAGATGATATAGAATAATTATTATCAAGGAATTTCATGCCGCTCTCTCAATGGAGCGTTGCCTCCTTATCTGACATATTGAAAGGTCTTGCCGGCTATTTGAAGGATGCTATTGCTTCATCTACTGTCGGAAAGAGCTTGATCATAGAACTTACCTTTGTCAGTTCTAAAACTTTCTTCAGATCAACATTGGCCGCGGCAAAACAAAGCTGTGATTTCAAGCTCTGATTGATGTTGAAAAAAATGCCTATCCCCGAACTTGTTATCATATAGACATCACTGAGGTCAATAACAAGCTTCTTTATTCCTTTTTCAATTATTGTATCCAGAAGCTTTTCTTTTAGATTGGGAATATCCAGCGAGTGCACTTCTCTCATCACGATCTTGATAACAAACAAATTATCACCTTTATCAATGACTTCTATCATTTTCCACTCCCGCGATAATTACTTGATCAGGTATAAGTAGATTAGATTATATTCAAATAGTCGTGTCCAGCGCTTTTTGTCTGGTACATTCATGCGTCCTGCAATCAGCATGTATCCAATATTATAAAAATAACTATTGTTCCGTAATTACTCCAGTTACCCATTGCCCGGGTGGTTACAGTTAGTAATAATTCTTAACACCCAATCGTGCCCCATAAGTAAAACAGGGGGATCTACTCAATCCTCATCAGGTTCCCTTCGTCAATCCGGTACTGCGCGGTCTTGACTATGCGCACCTCCGGGAGAGACCCGTCATGCTCCCCCAGGAGTGTTCTCACCACATCATCTATCCGCACCGAATCTTCCGAGCCGGCGAAAAGGCGCAGGAGAACCGAATCACTCCTCTCCTGTTCATATGAATGCACAACCATATCATAAGAAGCGGTCCGCTCAGTTCTTTTTCCATGCTTGACAAAGTCCGGCCTGGCGGCCAGACCTTCGGCAAGGGCCCCGGTCCCGGAAGCTGCCGTGACCCGGTACTCGATCACGCCGGTCATGGCCATGAGGGACGTCTTATCATCGATCTCACGGACGCCATCCGCCGTTATCCCGACGGGCAGGCCCGTGTTGATGCGCCCGAGGAACTCCCTGCCCAAAGGGCCGTACAGGTCCACGTCCACCAGTTCCGCCTCGCTCTCTATGCCGAGAGGCGTAGGAAAGCCGGCGGACACGCGCTCGCGCTTGTTGAAGCCCTGGGACATGGCCACCGGCGCTTCGGCCATGCGGAGGGCCCGCTTCACGATCTCCATGAAATCGATATGGGGGATGAAGCGCATCAGGCCGTCCTTTGTGAATCGGATCCTGATCCTCCCGGTAACGGCATAGCGGCTTTCAAAGCGGCGCCGCGCCTCCTCAAGCCGGGCGGCGTCAATGACTTCCCGCGGCTGCGGCATACGCTCCCGCAGGAGTGCTCCCGCTTCGCTTGCCGCGGCACGCTTTTCCACCAGTCCCTCGAAGCCGGTCTCCACGAAACGCCAGGGAAGCGGCCCCTCAAGGCGGCTCCCGAGTCGCTCCTCCCATCCGGGAAGCATGTCGTCGAGGTTACGCTTCCAGATATCATACTTAAAATGCTCATCCCATGAATCGAAGCGACACCCGTCACGGTACGACCGCTCGATGACGCTCCCGAGCCGGGAGTCGCCCCTGGCCAGGACCCCCTCGATGATGGACGCCTCAACGTTGTGGTTCTTTACGGTGATGGACCGCGGCAGGGCCCGCTTGATCCTGCGGACGGTGTCTTCGAAATAGTCCCTGCCCATCTGGCGCTCCCGCTGGAAGGGCGTGTGCGGCTTCGGCACGAAGGGAGACACCGTGACGTTGATGTCCAGCTTTCGGCCGCCGACCCTGTGTATCTCCTTCAGGAGGATGATGACGTCCTCCGCCTCGTCATGCTCTTCGCACCCGGGAAGGCCTATCATGAAGTAGAGCTTGATGACCTTCCACCCGCGGGCATAGACGTGCCGCACGATCTCGACCAGGTCCTGGATGAAGATCTTCTTGTTAGCCCTGGCCCTCACCTGCTCAGAGGCCGACTCGACCGCGAAGGTGAGGGACGCCCGCCGGAGCTCCGACACCTGCTCGATGAGCGGGAGCGTGGAGGTGTCGACCCGGAGCGAGGGGAAGGACATCGAGATCCCCCTCGCCGTGAGATCGGGGAGGACATTGTTGATCAGGGAGGCCAGGTGCGGATAATCGCTGATCGAAAGAGAGGAGAGGGTGACCTCGTTGTACCCGGTGTTCCGCGCGATGGCGAGAATGCGTTCCGCAATGTCCCGATGATCATAGCAGCGGTAGGGAAGATCGTAGAACCCGGCATGGCAGAAGTTGCAGAAGTTGCTGCAGCCCCGGGTCGCCTCGATGACGATGCGCTCCTGGGCGATACGGATGCCGGGCACCAGGGGCTTCACCGGGTCAACCAGTCCGGCGCCGCGGTAGACCCGTTTCCGTACTGCGGGGCCGCCGGCGGCACCTCCATACCGTGACGGCAGAAGCACGCCCGGGATATCGCCGATCCGCGACAGGGTTTCGTCCCTTCCCAGGCCTGACGCCTTCGCGCCAAGGAGTTCCCGGACGATATCAACGACGCCCTCCTCGCCGTCGCCGATGAAAAAGGCGTCGATGAAGTCGCTCATCGGGAAGGGGTTGGATACCGCCTCACCGCCGGCGATAACAATCGGCACGCCATCGCCGCGATCCCGGCGCCGCAGGGGGACTCCCCCCAGGTCAAGAATCTGCAGCACGTTGGTGCAGAGGAGCTCATGAGAAAGATTAAAACCGATAACATCAGCCTCGCCGAGGGGTGTGCAGGTTTCCAGGGTATACAGGGGGACACGTTCCTCCCGGAGAGCCTGCGCGAAATCTTCAGAAACCGCGAAGACCCTCTCGCAGGCCGCGTCAGGCAGGGCATTGACGATATCATAAAGGATGCGAAGGCCGTTGTTGGACATGCCCACCTCGTATAGGTCCGGATACGAGAGGGCCATGCGGAACCGGGCATCATCCTTGATGATGACATTCAGCTCGCGCCCCATGTAGCGCGCCGGCTTCTGCACGCGGGAAAGAAGCTTTTCAATTTTTCCCGGGTTGATTCGATTCATTTGTTCCATGGCACCATTCATTCGATAACCCTGTCGGCATCAATACATTTTTTATACATCTCGCAGAGATATCTTCTCAGTGTTTCTGTGAGAAAAATACCCCCTTATTGGGCTTCCCTGCCCATGGCCCGCGCCAGCGCCACATACTCGTCGCGGCTCAAGTCCTCGCCGCGCCGTCCCTGTTCGATCCCGGCTTCGGCAAGGATGTGCGCCGCCCCTTCCCTGCCGATATCCACATGGGGAGATCCTGACAGCGCGGTCAGTATCGTTTTTCTCCTTCCCCAGAAGGCCGATTTTACCAGGAGGTGGAACAGCTCGATCTCCTTTCCGATGAGGGGGAGCGATGGACGGCGTGAGAGCTTGAGAAAGGACGACGTCACATCAGGCCGGGGATAGAAGGATTCCCGCGGGAGCGTGAATATCCGCCGCGGTTCATAGTAAAATCCGAGTGTGACCGTGAGGGCGCCGTAGCTCTTCGCCCCCGGCGAGGCTGTTATGCGTTCCGCCAGCTCCTTCTGGAGCATCACGTACACCTGCGGCGCCGCGTACCGCGACATTTCAAAGAGCATTTCCGACGAGCAGTAATAGGGAAGGTTCGAAACTATTTTGGTGAAGGTGTCCGGGGGCGGATCCTTTAAAAAATCGCCATGGATCAGGGTGAAATGCTCCCGGGCGCCGAAACGTTCGGAAAGATAACGGCAGAAGCCCGAATCGATCTCGACCGCGGTAACATGGCCCGCCCGGTCCAGCAGCATCCCGGTGAGGGCCCCCAGGCCCGGCCCTATCTCAAGAACCCGGTCCGAGGCGCCGCACTCCATGGCGCCGACGATCCGTTCCCTGGCTTCAGGGGACACGAGAAAGTTCTGGCCGAGGCGCCTGTTGGGATGAAGGCCCAGGTCTGCGATCAGGTGTTTGATTTCCACAGTATTCATTTTTGTTCTTGATATTCAGCCCGGCAACGGGCATTATTACATGGTACGTTATTTGCGGCCTCTCATATCGGCAATAACCGGCCGTCTTATTACACAATGTGCGTGGTCATGAGCAAAATGTCAACCTGGACTGGAAAAATTCTTATTATTATCGGGGCCATACTGGTCCTTGCCGGCATAATCCTGATTTTCAGGGATTCCGTCCCCTTCCTCAAATATTTCGGGAGGCTCCCGGGAGATATCACCATCGAGCGGAAAAACTTCAGTTTTCATTTTCCCATAGTCACCTGTATAATCATCAGCATTATCCTGAGCCTGATCCTGTACGTTATCAATAAATTCAGGTAAAACCAGTACATGGACAGCAAGTACCCTGGAAATACAGCGCGAAAAAACATCTTCCTCACCGGCGCCCCTTCATCCGGGAAGACAACGGTGATAAAAAAACTGCTGCGGCACCTGGACCATCCGGCCCAGGGCTTTTACACGGAAGAGGAGATAAACGGCGACAGGCGCGTCGGCTTCATGATGAATTCTCTCGATGGCCGGCGCGCATACCTCGCCCACCAGGACATCAATTCCGAATTCAGAATCCGGAGATACGGCGTGAGTATTGACAATATCGATACAATCGCGACAAATTCCATCATCCCGAAAGATGACACCATTATTATCCTTGACGAGATAGGCAAAATGGAATGTTATTCCGAGCAGTTCAGGCACATGGCTGTCAGGGCCCTGGATTCTCCAAATATCGTCATCGGCACCGTTACCCTGGGCGGTGACGAGTTCATTAAAGGCATAAAGAGCAGGGATGATATTGAAATAATCGAGGTGACGCACAGCAACAGGAATGCCCTGCCTGACGTGATCATGCGAACAATAAAGGCCCTGCGGGAAGGGTTTCAGCCTTAGCAATACTGATTTTTATTACACTAATGTTAAATTTCACTGATTTGACGCACTTGTTTTAACGCAACTATTGACAAATAATATGCGGAATAAATATATTCACCTTGTTTTAATAACAATAATCAATTTGCTCTGGAGGCATCCATGAAGAAAATCACACCGACCATCGCAACCGAGAGAACGTATTCGGTCGAAAAAGAAAAAGACCTCCCCATCTCCAGCTATTTCGGCGAGGACACTTTTAACGATAAAGTGATGCAGGCGAAATTACCCAAGGTATTCTACGCCAAGCTGAAAGAAAGCATCGAGAAAGGGAAGAAGCTGGACATTGAAACTGCCAACGCAGTGGCCCACGCCATGAAGGAATGGGCGCTGGAAAACGGCGCGACCCATTTCGCCCACTGGTTCCAGCCGATGACCGGCGCTACCGCTGAAAAGCATGACGCCTTTATCGAGATTTCCGGTCCCGGCGAAGTGATCGAGCGCTTCACCGGCGAACAGCTCGTACAGGGAGAGCCGGACGCGTCGAGCTTCCCCAGCGGCGGACTGCGCGCCACCTTCGAAGCCCGCGGCTACACCGCGTGGGACATGTCGAGCCCGGCCTTTTTACGGAAGAACGGGATCGGCATCACCCTCTGCATCCCCTCGGCCTTCATCTCGTACCACGGCGAAGCGCTGGACAAGAAGACGCCCCTTCTCCGCTCGGTCCGGGCCGTCAACGACAGCGCCCTGCGCGTACTGAAGCTGCTGGGCAACCGCAAATCGAAGAAAATAATCTCCAATCTGGGACCGGAGCAGGAATATTTCTGCATCGACATGGACTATTTCTACAAGCGCCAGGACCTGGTGCTCACCGGCCGCACCATTTTAGGCGCGCCCCCCGCGAAAGGACAGGAGCTGGAAGACCAGTATTTCGGCAGCATCAAGGAACGGATGCAGTCCTTCATGCACGATGTCGAGGAGGAGCTCTACAAGCTGGGCATCCCGGCAAAGACCAGGCACAACGAGGTGGCTCCGGCGCAGTTTGAGATCGCGCCCATCTTCGAAGAGGCCAACATTGCCGTTGACCACAACCTGCTTGTCATGGACAAACTCCAGCAGGTTGCCCGCCAGCACAACATGGCCGTCCTGCTCCACGAGAAGCCCTTTGCCGGCATCAACGGCTCCGGCAAGCACGTGAACTGGTCGCTCTCGACAGACGACGGCATCAACCTGTTCAAGCCGGGAAAAACGCCGCAGGACAACATACAGTTCCTGGTCTTTCTCCTTGCCACCATGAAGGCGGTGCACAAGCACGCGGACATCCTGCGGGCGACCGTGGGATCGGCGGCCAATGACCACCGCCTGGGCGCAAACGAAGCGCCGCCGGCGATCATATCCATCTTCCTGGGCGAACAGCTGACCAGGATTCTGGAGAGCATCGAAAAGGGGGTCGCCAACGACGCGTCCGACAAGACCGATCATCGACCTGGGCATATCATCGCTCCCGGTGGTGAGCAGGGACAACTCGGACCGCAACCGGACCTCCCCCTTCGCCTTTACCGGCAACAAGTTCGAGTTCCGCGCCGTGGGGTCGTCCCAGAACATATCCTTCCCCGCGACGACGCTTAACACCATCGTGGCCGAAGGCCTGGACGAAGTCGCCGACCTAATCGAGAAGCGGGGAACGGAGAACATCAAGAAGACCGTACTCGATATTATAAAGGAGGAACTTCCCGAAAGTTAAAGCGATCCTCTTCATGGGCGACAACTACACTGACGAGTGGCACAAGGAAGCAGAACGCCGGAAACTCCCGAACCTGAAGACCACGCCTGAAGCGCTGAAGGCGCTGGATGCCGAGAAGGCGCTGGGCCTCTTTGAAAAATACAATGTCCTGTCCCGGGTTGAATTGAAATCACGGTACACCATACGGCTCGAGAAATACATCAAGGACATCGATATAGAAGCCAAGGCCCTTTTCAACATCATCTCCAGCCAGGTGATCCCCGCCGCGGTGAAATATCAGGGCGATCTTGCAGTATCGATATCAAAGGCCGAGAAGGTTCTCGGCTCCGGCGTGGACTTCGCCGCCCAGAAGAGCTTATTGAAAATAATTTCAGAGCTCATCAACAGCATCCATACCTCCGTGAACGATCTGAAGTCAAAGCTGGACAAGAAGAACGGCAGCCATGACTATCAGAAAATCGCCGACTATTACTGCTCCGAGATCAAGGGCTCCATGGAGGAAATCAGGAAGAAGGTGGACGAACTGGAACTCCACATTGCCGACGACCTGTGGCCCATGCCGAAGTTCTGGGAAATGCTTTTTGTCAACTAGTGCACAATTCGGCCATGGGCCCAACTGGCCCATGGCCGGGCTGTTTATCCTTATTATTTTCATCCTCATTATTTCCAGCATATCAGCCGCAGTAAAATCATATCCTGCAAATCATGATTAAACAATTGAAAAAAGTATTGCCTTATTAACCACACGGTTAATAAATGTACTTTCGTTTGCTAAAATATGTATTCCTTATTATCATATCAACCATAGAGAGTGCTTATGTCAGACATATTACTCATTGTCGGTTACGGTGAAACCTTTGTTTTTGTCATGCTCATCTTCGCCAGCATCCTTGCCCTGGCCGTGGGCATGGAGCGGGCGGTAGTATTCAAACGGAATTCAAATAAAAAGATATCGCGCTTTGCCGATGAGCTGATCAGGCTCCTGAGGAAGCGCGACCTCAAGGCGGCGGCTGACCTGGCCAGAGAATTCGGCGATAATGTGTATACCCGCTTCGCGCTCTTCTCAATCGACCACGCCAATGACAACGCGTACGGCCTCCAGGACCTGATGGCGGGAAAGATACTCGAGGAAAAGATCGAGCTTGAAAAACGGCTCACCATTTTGAACACACTGGGGAACAACGCGCCCTTCATAGGGCTCCTCGGCACCGTCCTGGGGGTCATCAAGGCCTTTCACGGTCTCGGCACCCTCGGCAGCACCGGCGCCGATGTGGTCATGCGCAGCATCTCCAGGGCCCTCCTCGCCACGGCGGCGGGACTCTTCATTGCCATCCCCGTGGTCATGGTCAACAACTACTTCTCGAAGAAGGTCAAGACCATCATCCAGCAGCTTGAGATACTGTCCCGGGAAATCAGCGCGAGCCTCCACGCCCGCAAAGCTGCGCCCGCGGAAGGCAGAGAAACCGCAAAAAGCAAAAAGAGGTAACATACCATGGCATTACTACCCGGCAGCGGCGACGACAACGACGAAATCGGATATATAAATATCACGCCGATGGTCGACGTGCTTCTCGTTCTCCTGGTCATTTTCATGGTGACAGCCAATTTCCTCAAGATGGAATCAGTCAACATCAACCTGCCGAAGGTCAACGCCGCGGACCCGAACATCCAGCAGTCGGTGCAGATTGCCATCACCAGGGACGGCAAGCTGATGATGGAAGACACAGATACCACTGAAGAGAGAATGGTCACCAAGTTAGCCCGCGAATCGAAGTACCGGCCCAACATGAGGGTTACCCTTTCCGCGGACGAGCGGCTCCCCTACGGGACCATAGCCCGCGTCATGGGACTTATCCGGCAGTCCGGCGTGACCCGCATCGCGCTGTCGGTAAAACGCTGAGCTGCGTACCGGCCATGGCACTGCGGATATTTCATCGCGTACGTCAGAAGATCAGGAGCATGGACCTCTTCCAGCTCTGCCTGACCATTTCAATCTTGTTCCACGCCGTGGCCAGCGGCGCCTACTTCATATCCAACATGCCTTCCTTTTCCGACGATGAAGACAGGCTGATTGACGCCGCGAACATTAAGATGAAAAATGTTGATGTTGATTTTATCGACATGCCTTCGTCGGTTCCCCTGGGAGGCGACACCAACCCAGCGCCGGTGGACAAGGAGGAATGGATCGAGGGAACCGGCAAGGACAAGCCGGACGCCGAGAGCACCGATGTGGACATCAACAAGCTCTCCGGCGACGGCACGGACAAGGACGGCTACATGTTCGCCGACCTGAGCGACCACCCCCCCATACCGATCATAGATTTTGACCTGAACAAGTACTTTCCCCAGGCGGCGCGGTCCGCCAACATCACCAGGAAAACCGTCCTCCTCCAGATGCAGATCAACGAGGACGGCTCCATCAAAAGCGCTAAAATCGTTTCGCCTCCCGCAGAATACGGATTCGACGAGGCCGCCATGAAGGTGGTCGCGCGGCTCCGGTTCAGGCCGGGGAAGATATCCGGGAAGGCGGTGAAGATGCTGCTGCGGGTGCCCATCACTTTTGTCCTCGAGGACTGACCGGCGGACGGTGCGTATCCGCCGGTTTCAGACATGGTCCCCGGATAACAATCAGTCCTTTACCAGCGGGAGCGTGATACGGATGCACGCCCCGCCCAGATCGGATTTATCCACTTCGATGGCGCCGCCGTACTCATCGGCATAGACCCTGACGCTCATGAGCCCGAGGCCGTTCCCGGTGGGCTTGGTCGTGTAGAAATGGTCGAATATCCTCTCCCGGTCCTCCGCGGGTATCCCGGGCCCGCTGTCATGGACCTCCAGGCGGACAGCATCATCGATCCTGAGAAGCCTCACTTCGATCTTCCCGCCGATATCGGCCGCCTCCGCGGCGTTGATGACCAGGTTCATCAGCATCCTGCCCGCCAGCTCGGGACTGCCCGTGACCGGCGCCGGCCTGTCGACACGGGCCCTGAGGGAACAGGCCCGCACCTTGATATGCGCCGGCGCAAGCCTGATAATCGAATCAACCACCTCCGCGAGATCAAACCGCCGCGCCTCCACCACGGTCCCGCCGTGCCGCCCGATTTCCATGAAGCGCCGGGAAAGCTTCATCAGGCTTTCTATGGCCCGCCCCATTTCGGCGGCTCCATCGGCCGACGGAACCATGCCGCGGCTGAGCATGTCGGCATATCCCTGCCCCGCCGCCAGGATATTGTTCATGTCATGGGCTGCCGACGAGGCGAACATGCTGGCCATGGCCCGCGCCTCGGATGCCGCCAGGGCGTGCTGCTGCATGTGGATGTGCTCCTGCTGGGCCACGATCTTCCGCAAAAGGATGTAGGCGATTATGAAAAACAGGAAACCCGTCGCGCCTATGAAGACAAGGCCCTTGACAGTCTCAACTTCACGGAGATACTCAATTGACTTCGATATCCTGGCCGCGATATTGCTCGATATGACTATATACGTGCCGCAGAACACGATATAGATAAATGCCAGCACGACGGCAAAGGTTCTCGGATTAAAGGACGCACGAAAGTGCGACCGGTCAGGCTTTTTTTCCATGATGGACCACACCCGGTGACTATATAGGAATTATGCGTCTACACCTTGACTGCTGCTGTTAAATCATCCGCATATCACGCGCGGTAGTATTCCTTCTTCACGCGGTCAATGACCTGGATGGTGCCGTACTTGCCCGACTTCTTCGCGCCGTTCAGGAGCTTTACCCCTTCCTTCACGCACGCCTTGCACGCGCCGATGGGGAACTCGATCCCGAGGGAGAGGGAGCAGACCGTGGAATAGGTTTCGAGGCTGAAGAGGCCGGCGCACTCCCTGCACCGCATGATCGATTCAATCTGCGTCTCCCTGATCCCGTCCGTGTCATAGAAAACGTTCTTCTTCCGCGTCATGAATTCCCCGTAGGGAGGCAGATCATCATATTCCGGGGGGTTGAAGTAGGCCTTCAGCACCACGTCCTTGAGCTTCTTTATATATTCGGTTATGCGCGGGTCCTGCCGGAGGGCCTCCTTCCGGTAATCGGGCTCCCGCACATGGGAGTAGTCGACGCCGGCCATGGCGAGGATGATCCCCAGGTTCACGTAGGGGAGCGCCCCCTGGATGGAATAGCCTCCCTCGAGGACGGCGATGTCCGGGTTAAGCTTCTCGTTGAGCATTGCGTATCCCTGGGCCGAAAAATTCATGTTGGTGATGGGGTCCGTGTAGTGGTTGTCCTGGCCGGCGGAGTTCACGATGATCTCCGGCTTGAAGTCCTTCAGAATCGGGAGCACGATCTCGTCGATGGCGTAGAGGAACCCCTCGTCGCAGGTCTCCGGCGGCAGGGGGATGTTGATGGTCTTGCCAACCGCGTTGGGCCCGCCGAGCTCGTCCACGTGGCCGGAGCCCGGATAGAGGGTGCGGCCATCCTGGTGTATGGATATGTAGAGCACGTCAGGGTCGTTCCAGTAGATGTCCTGGGTCCCGTCGCCATGGTGGCAGTCGGTGTCCACCACCGCGATCTTCCTGGTGCCGTAATGGTCCCGGATATACTCGATCATGATTGCTTCGTTGTTGATGTTGCAGAATCCCCGGTTCCCGTGGACGGACTTCATGGCGTGGTGCCCGGGAGGCCGCACCAGGGCGAAGGACTTGTCCACCGTGCCGTCCATCACGACGCGGGCGGCCTTGATGGCCCCCCCGGCCGATATCATGTGCGATTCCGTGGTCACCGTGTCCACGTCGGGAAAGCAGAAATGGGAGCGCATCACGTCCTCTTCCGTGGCGATGTCCGGCTTGAATTCCACCAGTCCCTCGATATCGAAGATCCCCTCCTCCCGGAGCTGGTCCTGGGTGTAGAGGAGCCGCTCCTCCCGCTCGGGATGGGTTGGCGATATGGCCCAGTCGAAGGCCGGAAAAAAGATGAGTCCCATGCTGTTCTTCGCGTGTATCATGACAGCCTCTTGATGACGCCTGGCTTGATCTGGCACTTGACCCTGATGTCCCTGCCCGATGTGTAGAATCCGTCAACCATGTTGAAGGACGACGACTCTATTATTTCCGTGTCAGTCTCCGCAGCGGCAGCGCCGACATTTTCCAGGTGCGCAGCCAGGTATTTCTTCGCGTCCCGCTCCGCGTCCTTCACGGTGTAGCCCGCGGCGATCTTCTGGCGCACCCCGATGTTCGGGATGAGGAGTTCGCCGCGGCCGGTATCGGCGTATAGCTCAATTTCGATGGTCGTCTTCGCCAGGGCGGCTCCGATGGCGTTGGCCACGTCGTAGTTCTCCGGGAGCAGCGCCTCCACGCCGAAGGCATCGGCGAACTTTTCGCGGAATGCCTTTGCGGGCCCTCCCATGACGTAGACCTTCTGCGGATTTATTTTCTTTCCTTCCAGCATTTCATGGATGGTATAGACCGGCCGGTTGTTGATCTCGTCCAGCATGGCGTTCACTTCATCACTGATCCTCTTCACGGCGTAGTCGAAGGCGCCCCCGGCGAGCTTCGCCGCAGAAAGGCCGGCCTTTTTCGCAAGCGCGCCAATCCCCTTAACGGATGCACCGGTATCCAGGTAGCTGATGACCTTCCGGCAGTTGAGGGCGTCCACCAGGGTCGGCTCCTTCCCGCCGGCTGCCATGGCGGGCCCCTTCCGGTCCGGTCCCACGGACACGTCCTTGCCTTTGACGCGTATCACGGAATCGCCGCCGATGCCGATAGACCGCGTCTTCAGGGCCCGCACCAGGGTCGGGTACGTCTGCAGCGCTATGCCCTCGTTCTCAATGAGGGGGACGCCGTCGGCGAAGATGGCGATGTCCGTGGTGGTGCCGCCGATGTCCAGCATGATGCAGTCCTGGGTGATGTCGCAGAGCGCCGCGATGCCCATGACGCTGGCCGCCGGACCGGACAGGATCGACTCCACGGGAATGTCCCGCGACAGGGCAAAAGGCATCGTGCCGCCGTCCGCCTTCAGGACATTGACCTCCGCGCTGATCCCCAGCTCACCCAGGCCCTTTACGATGGCGTCGGCGAAGGAGTTGTACAGGCGCCAGACCGCTGAATTAAAATAGGCGGTGACAATACGCCGGGGAAAGGAGAGCTGCCCGGAAAGCTTGTGCCCCAGGGTGATGAAATCGGATGAGGATTGCACCTCTTCGGCTATCTCGTTTTCCTGGTCGGGGTTCCTCGTCGAGAACTTGGTAACGGCGGCGAAGGACCTGATCTTCTTTTTGGCCGCCTCTGCCTTGATGCGGGCGATGATCTTCGCATCAAGGCCCTTGATCTCCTTGCCGCGATGGTCAATGGACCCTTCGATCATGTGGAATGATGTACCGATCTTGAAGTTCTCCGGGTCAATGCCGGGCCCGGAAGATGTGATGACGCAGACATCCTCGAGCTTATCCTCGACGATGGCATTGGTGGAAAGGGTGGTGCTGAGATTGATCCGCCTGATCCTGCTTTTATCGGTGTCCCGGGTTATCTCCTCGATAGCCTTACGCACGGACAGGAGCAGATTGGCGTGGTCGGTGACCGCCTTGTAATGGGATACGATCCCCTTATCGCCGACAAGAACCGCGTCAGTATGGGTCCCGCCGACGTCAAGACCGAGGTACAGATCGGATGCAGCCATGACCGGTCACAGTTCCGTCAGGCTTCGTGGGCTTTTTTGCCGTAAACCCTTTCATAGGCCGCGCAGTAGGGGCACAGGCCGTCTTCAATATTCTTGACGAACCAGAAGGCAATGCCGCGCTGTTTTTTTCTCGCCCGCGAGCACACCGGGCACTCAACGCAGCGCTGCGCCATCTTTTTATCCTTTTCAGTTACATTGTTCATTGGTCGCCGTCCTATCATTATTTTCACCCGGTCAAAACCGCGTGACAGCATGACTCACGTTGCACCATCATCATCCGGATGTCAATATATTAATAACCGCAAAATTTCGGATTCCATAGGCATGATAAAAAAATCCGGCGCTTATGGCGCCGGATGATAGAAGATAATTGTACACAGGGGGACTGTATGCGATTTTATTCACTTTTCTCAATCTCGCTGGTATTGAGGATCCTGTCAACGTCCAGTATTATTATCAGCTTGTCATCTTTCCTGCCGACGCTCTGAATGAAATCCTCCCTGATGTTGGCGCTGTAATGGGGGCTTTCATGGATGCTCTCGACCTTTATATCTATCACGTCAGCTACCGAGTCCACGATCATGCCGATGTAGCGTCCCTTGACTTCGACGACGATGATGACCGTCGCGCTGTTGTATTCGAGTTCCTTCATCCTGAACTTGAGCCGGAGATCAACGACCGGCACGATATTGCCCCGGAGGTTGATGACCCCCTTCACGAAATGGGTGCTCTTCGGCACGGGGGTGATATCGGTTATGCCGATGATATCGCGGACCTTCAGGATGTCCACGCCGTAGGTTTCTTCCCCGATCATAAAGGTGGCGAACTCTTCATGCTCCTCTTCGATCACGGTCAGCTGCTCCCGTAAATCTTCCTTCCTGTTTTTTAATCGTTTTCCCTTCATGGCGCCATCCTGCTATAAAAAGAATATGCCGCATACCTTCATGACATGACATCATAAAATTAATGCATAACCGGCCCACTGTAAATAGGCATTTGTCTGTTTTTGGGATACTTGTTACCGGAATTATCCTGTAGGATATTTTCCTACAGGATATACACAATTATTCCAGCATGGTGGAACCGGTGGGTGTCCTGAATCATACCCGGGATAGGTATAATTAAGCCTCGGAACAATACGGCGAAGAACGGGCCTGATGGATAGTATCGGCTCAATTCCCTTATCGCGACCCCGAGGAGAAGCTCCGCCATCCCGAGGCTGAAATATCAGAAGTCCTATCTCTGCAGTTTGTCCCACCGCTTGAAGAATTTCGCGAAAGCCTCCCGGGACTGGCGGATAACCTCGGATTTCCATGCCGGCGACTGCGGGTAGAACATCTCCATGGCCATGGCCCGGATGGCACTGCGGTCATCGTCGCCCGCGTACCCGTTCTGAATTCCCTGGTTGCCGAAAATGATGGTCTTCAGGGACTTCATCCCGCCCGACAGGGTCTGGCTGTCCAGGGTCCCGTATTCAAAGGTGACGGGCAGGACCGGAAGCCCCGGGACAAGGGAGTACAGGTAGCTGTTCAATTCACCGGAGCTCTGGTAAAAATCCTTGCCTGACGACCAGTCTATGGGATGCCCCGGAAAGAGCGACTCCATGTTTTTGTTCTTTTTATCGTCCATCGGCTTAACAATCAGGTGAAGATACCCGCGCCTGCCGTAGGCGGTGTGAAGGTCAATATGCGCCGCGAAGCGGTATCGCGCCATGATGGTGGAGAGTATCCTGGTCATCTCCGCGATCTGGGGCGCCTGCTTCTTTCCGCCGAAGAAGATGCCTTCCGGGTACTCGTACTGTCCGCACACGACCGCTTCCATGATGTCCTTCCGGTCCATGGTCAGGTTGTACCATATCATCTTCAGGGTGAGGGCTGCAGTGGCGAGAAATCCCGCCGATGCCTTCCCCTCCGGTTCAAGAAGGCCCCGAAGTTTTGCATACCCGGCGTTCACGGTGCTGTAGAGTTTCGGGTCCCTGCTGCAGTTTCTGTTCAGATCGATGTTCTCTTCCGTAAACCGCCAGAAGTGCTTCATGCCGTAGGGGTTGATGGCATGAAACACTATGACCCCTGTACTGTCAGTGTCGAGGGTGGGAAACACTTCTTTAAAGAAGAGGTCCAGCACGGCGTTCCCCGCGTATCCCTCAATACCGTGTACGCCGGCGGTCAGGATCAGGAGCTTCTCCATTCTTTTTGTTGCCGGCACGTATAGATAGTCCATCACGAGGTCCCTGTCGGTACTTCCCGGAACGGCAAAGGACCCTCTCACCGCGAAGTCATACCTGGCAGCGGCTTTCTGCGCATTGGCCAGGAAGTTCATTCTGCAATCGCGATAGGTGCTTTTGAAGTAATTAAGATCGGATGACTGTACCGTAACGGTATCGTCCCATCTGGTACAGGCGGTGAAGAAAATCAGTGCGGCAATAAGGGCAAACCCGGCTTTATACATTGAGCGCTCCTTTTTCAGGTGAAATTCCGTGCTATTTATAAAAAGCATAATTCGCCTGTCAACTGTGTTTATAAAGATATTACGGGAATCTGCAACCTTTCAAGGATCATTCCTTTATCGTTGTCGCCATGGATGATTAGCGCTTGACAACGGTAATTGCACATTTGAAGATTATGGTCCATCGATGTCATAAGGCGGCCGGGCTGATACAAAAGGAGGCCGCTGATTCCCATGGTGTGGTTCACGGAAAATGCATAAATACAAAATTGTCCTGGAATATGATGGCGCCAATTACCGCGGATGGCAGATACAGAAAAACGCAAAGAGCATCCAGGGAACATTAATTGCCGCGGCGCAGAAATTCCTGGGCGCGCCCGTGGACATCCAGGGAGCAGGGAGAACCGACGCCGGAGTGCATGCCCTGGCGCAAACCGCCCACCTGGAAACATCCCTGGTTGCTGATCCTGAAGCCCTCCTCACCGGAATCAATGACAACCTTCCGGAAAGCATCAATGTTCTAACCGTAGAAAACGCTTCGCCGCGTTTCCACGCCCGCCATCACGCCCTGAGCCGGAGTTATCTCTATCTTATTTCAAAAAGGCGGTCTGTTTTCGGCAGACGGTATGCATGGTGGATACCGGAGAAACTTGACTGCGATACAATGAGAAAGACCCTCGACATTTTCCGGGGATTCCACGATTTTGTTTCTTTTGCTGATAAAAGAATGGAGAAAGGATCCTCGACATCTGTTGACGTCGAAGGCCTGTGGCTCCAGGAATTTGACGATATAATCGCGATACGCGTTGTCGGTTCTCATTTTCTCTGGAAAATGGTGCGGCGTATGGTAGGGGTGGCCGCGGAGGCCGGCCGCGGCACCTTCACCACGGGCGATGTCGGGGAGATGCTTCTTTCTTTTTCCGAAGAACCGAAAAAATATACCGCTCCGGCCCATGGTCTATTTTTAGAGAAGGTCTTGTATGAAGGCGATACCCTGCCGGAAATCAAGCCGCCGATTTTACTGTATTAACGGATACTTTGCCATATATGGAAATTAATCCCTCGCCAGATTCATGTAATGAGACAGCCGTTACGCCGGGCATCCGGGTCGTGGTCATGGAGCCTGGCGGCCCAGTCAATGTCGGGTCCATCGCCCGGGTGATGGCCAATTTCGGTTTCACCGACCTGGTGCTGGTTTCCCCGGCCGATATCGATGATGATGAAGGCCGGGGCGCCCGTGTCGCCATGGGCGGGCTCGACGTCTATAATACCCGCCGTGTTGCCGGCACCCTCGGGGATGCCCTGGAGGGGTGCGGACTGGTTATCGGGGCAACGAGAAGAGCGCGAAGCGACGAGACCTGCGTCGATTTCAGGGAAGCTTCCGCCATTGCCGCACGCAGGGCGGCGGCGTCGAGAGTGGCGTTCCTCCTGGGCCGCGAGCGGGACGGCCTGTCCCGCGAGGAGCGGAGCCGCTGTCACATCCTGGCCGAGATCCCCGCGGTACCCGGGCCGGCGGGGTCGCTGAACATCTCCCATGCCGCGGCCCTTTTTTTGTGCATGATCTACCGCGAGCCTCCTGCGAAAGACAACGGGCCAACGGCCGACACTGACGCCCTTGCCGCTGAATTTGACAATCTCTTCAAACGATGCGGCATCGGGGAGGATAACGGCAGGGCCCAGGTGATCTTCAGGGGACTGGTGGAACGGTCGGGCCTCACCGCAGAGGAGGCAGGCCTGCTGGGGAAATGCTTCAGGTTTTTCGGCTCGAGAATTCAAAAATAATTTACAGGGGCTCTCATAAAAGAATTGCCACACATAATGAATAGTATCACAATCAATCAAAAACGGGAGATTAATAATGAAACACTGTATCTTTGCACTGACGTTCCTTTGTGTTGCCACTTTTTCATACGCCAGGACCTCACCGGATGCCTATATGTCCCGGATACCGGCAGCTCCCAAGAACTGCTGCGGCGTCATCGAATCGGAAAAAATATCCTATAAGAAATCAATTCATGATCTCGACAAAGAGATGGGAAAGGAGCTCCAGGAAAGGAAAAAAGAGGCAAAGGCGTATATGGATGCCAACAAGGACGCCATAGCCTCCAGGATGATAACCATGCCCCAGGGGGCGGAAACAAAAGGCAAGAAAAGCGGGAAGATGACCAAGGAAGAAAAAAAGGCCCTGGCCGAACAGATGATGCGGGAATACGGCATGTCGCCGGATGATCCCCAAAAGCTCAAATCGATGAGCAAGGAAGAAAGAATAGAGTGGGGTAAGACCCATGGCGCCAATGCGGACAAAAAACTTCAAAATGATCCCAAATACCAGGAGGCAAAGAAAGGAGCAAAAGGGACCTACGACCTGCTGGAGGAACAAAAGGCCCTGATGAAAAAGATCAATGACCGCATGGGCGGTTTCGACAGCAAATTCAAGGCCCTGGGGCAGAAAGCCGATGACCTGGACAAAAAGGAGCTGGAGCCTATCAGAAAAAAACTCGCTTCCTACGGTGAAATATTGACCAGCAAGGAACAGGAGCTTCGCGTTCAGCAGGACAACGCCAGGCTGGAAGCTGCAAAAAAAAGCTACTGTGAAACATTGTCGCCCCAGTACCGCGCCCTCCTGGATGAATACCTGGCAGCCGTCAAGGCGTCCCTCCCGGATTATAAAAGACTAGAATTCATCATGGCAAAAACGCAGCTGGGCCTTGACAAGCCGATTGAAGCGAACGACGGCTTCATGGGAATCGAAGCCCTGCGCAGATACCTCAACCTGCTGGATGATGTCTATAAATATGATCTGCAAAACAAAAACTGACAGCGGCCTGAACCGGACAGGGGATTAAAAATTATTCATGGATGGCTTATTCTTCGGCCTAGGGAATGGATGTCCTCATTCCTCAAGGCCGGCCTTCTGCCAGGATTCCCGACGGGCAAAATCATAATAATGCCAGTACTGGACAACCATGGAAATGGCGCGGGATATAAGGCGCGGATTGATCTGCCATGCCGCCTTTAGAATATCCCAGAACATTGATCTGACTGGCGGCGGCACGCGGAACAGAAAATGCCGGAGTATTCTTATGAACAGGAAGACCCGGTACAGGTTCTTTTTCTTAGTGGAATAGAGATCGGTAAAGTATGTGACATTCTCCATCCAGCCTATCATGCGGCGCTTGAACTTCTCAGGCTCGTAAATTTGCATAAAAAGATTCTTATGCCCCGTATAGAGTTCTTTGAGAGTCATGTGCCTGGGTATAATATTGGTCGTGAGGTGCCAGAATCCCCTGAAATCCTCGATGAGACGGCCCTCCTTCTTCATTCTTTCGAACAGCGGTGTGTTTTTGGGAGCATTGAGGACGCTTATTGATGCGATCGGGCTTGACGTTGAATCCAGAAAATCCTCGATTTCCTGGAACACCGATGTTGTATCATGGTCAAACCCCACGATCATACCGACAAACGGCACTATTCCGTAGCTTGATATGCGGGGGATCACATCAAAGGGATTGTATCGCACCATCTGTCCCTTGTTCACTTCCACAAGACATTCCTCGCGGATTGTTTCAAGGCCGAGAAAAATTACGCTGAAACGCGCGTCGGCGAGGAGCTTTAAAATTTCATCATCGGCGCCGATTTTCACCGTCGCCTGGGTGCTGAACGAGAGGGGCCTGCCAAGTGTCCTGTTCCACGTTATAAGCTCGGCGAGCAGTTCCATTGTAAACGATTTATTTATAAAAAAATTATCGTCTGAAAAAAAGATCGTTTCTGCGCCGCAGGTTTGGGCGTTTTTAACCTCAGCCATGATCTGGCCGATGGATTTATGCCGGTATTTTCTCCCCACGACCCTCACAACATCGCAGAAGTCGCAATTATTGGGACAGCCCCTGCTGGTCTGCACTGAGAAATACACATAGTTCCTGGCTTTGATATACGAAAGATCCGGAGCCGGGCTGTCGTTCATGTCTATAAACGATTCCTGACGGTAAACCGGCTGCGCAGTGTTGTCGATCCATTCACGAAGGAACCGCGGCCAGGTATATTCCGCTTCACCGATAAAGAGATAGTCGGCGATCTCTCTGACCGTGTCGGAATCAATTGTGGCGTAAATGCCGCCCACTGCGACAGCAATGCCGCGTTCACGGAATCTTGCACTGATCATCTGCATCCGTTCGAATTGAAGCGTATAGCCGGTAATGCCGACCAGATCACAGTCAATATTCCAGTCAATCCCCCTGATGTTCTCATCGCAGAATATGTATTCAACGTTTACGTCATCGGGGGTCAGGGCAATTAACGTGAGGAGGGCAGCGTTCGGCATCAGCGTCTTGTGCTTTCCCACAATGTCGAGAGTGCCTTTCATCGCCCAGAAATTTTCAGGATTTCTCGGGTTGATCAGATAAATTTTTTTTTTGTCCATATGATATTCACCAGATAAAGTCCTTTTGATCAGAGAACGCCCACGGTGCATACCGGCCATTATCTGAACCTATCCCTTCTTAGTTGAAGCATACTTCTCAATTAATAAGCCGCTCGGCAATAGGCCCGGAAAAAAACGCACAGGAATCGCGATCATCAACAGGATGATCGTCGTCTAGTGTAGATCGCCTCATTGGCGATCGATGTTCCCTCCCAGAAACATGAGTTCGTACACGGTCTTTGATTTGAGGAGTTCCTTCCTGCCGCCCATATCCACCTCGAGGCTCGTATGGCCCAGGATGCGTTGGCACCAAGGCCGCATGCCGATAATGCGCGCCTGGAACGCCTTTCAGGCCGGCACCGCCCGAAGCATGTCGAGCACCAGGATATCCCTCGGGCGATCGAAGGAATAGCGTACCGACTCTTTTCGCTCCGGGTCGGCATAGGTGAACACGGGCCTGTTTTCCATGATCTTGCCTGACTCCGGGTGCACGAACGCGCCTGACCGCCTGACCGGGCAAGCGTCATCTTGCGACTGTCTTCCAGGAGGATTTTATCGCCCCGTGCGAGCATGAAGACCGGCACCTTTTTGTATCCGTAGCGCTCCGTTGTTGTCATCTCCGAGGTGATCACGGTGTAGTCCCCGAACTGCGCCCGTGTCCACCACCAGTCGTTCAATATTTTATTCAGCTCAACGTTGCCCCAGTTATGGTCATGGTATCCCGAGCCCTGGACCATACGCTTCGTTCCCTTGAGCTCCATGGTGCCGGTAATTCGCCCGTACCGGACCGCCGCGAGCCAGGAAAAATATTTTTCCTTAGACTTTTCGTAGAAGCCGTAGCCGGTGGCGGGCCGCCAGGAGGAGACCTTGCCCGCAAGGGCGAGGTCGCAGTGGAATGATTTCATATTAACGAGGATGCGGTAGTTTTTCAGGTCGCACATGATACGGAACTTTCCGATCGTCACATCGAATCGGTCGCGCGATGCCCGGAAATCCTCGACCCGGATCTGTGCCACCATGCCATGCCTTCTGCCGTCTGGGTTAGTAATGCCCACAGAGACAAACGGTATGGCCGGAGAGTTGATGCCGACCATGGAACGCGAGTAAAATGCGATGACGACCACGGTGCCATCGTCCAGGTGCGCGTCGATATACCACCATTCGTACTGGCCGGGATCAAGAGTGGTGTGAATGTCATCCTCCCACAGGGCAGGACGAAGACCAAGCTTCAGGCGGTCGAAATGCCGCTTTTCCATCCCGAATATTACCGGCTCCGATCCACGCGAGCATGCAGGGAAGGCGGCAAACAGCGCAAACATGCAGAACAGTGCATATCCCTTCATGGCAAATTGAGTGATCATGACAGTCTCGTATTAAATGATTTGATTTACAGAATGGGTCTTTCGAAAACCGGCCCGCCGGCAATTATCAGATATCATTCGCAGCGGTACCCTGTCAATTGAAAAACAGTGCATCAATAACCACTCCCCCACGGCCCATGGTTCATCCAGAAATAGCCTTAATAGATAATGGAAATAACGATAAATAAAAATAATTTTTACGGCCCGTATTATGACAGCCGGTTGTTAAAAAAGTGCTTTACCGGAGGACGCGAGACGCACAATATATGCTAGCACATGTATTTAGTGTGATACGGCCCATGCGGCCCGAGATCACAATAGACCAGGTACAGCATATAATGAAAAATATTTCTGTCATCATACCGACCAAAAACCGCCGCGACATGCTGGTGAAGACGCTGGACAACATCCTAGCTCAGACGCTTCCCGCGAGTGAGATCATCGTCGTTGACAACGATTCATCGGACGGCACGTACGACCATATCCAGCATCACTACCGCGACTCGGTGATCATCGTTAAAAACCCGGGCAACCAGTCCCCGGGCGGGACCAGAAACTACGGCCTGACGATCGCGACCGGCAACTGCATCCAGTTTTTCGACTCGGATGACTTCATGACGAAAAACAAGTTCGAGGAGCAGTCGGCGCTTCTAGAGAAAACCGGCTCGCCCATGGTGTACGGCCCCTTCGTACCTGTCCTGGTCCAGGAAGACGACAGCTTTATCCAGGATGACGTGATCATCCAGTACCGCCCCTTCCCGGCATGGAAGACACTGAGGTCATGCATGGTGCGCGGTTATTTTCTCATGATCCAGTGCTTTCTGTTCGACAGGAGCTTTGTCGACGAGCTGGGGCCCTGGCGGGATGACATCATGGCGTTTGAGGACTGGGACTACCTGTGGCGCATTGCGGGCCATGACATACGACCGGTCCACAGCAACGCGAGTGCATGGTTCTACCGCAAACATCATGGCCAGATTACCGCGAAATACGTGACCGAAAAAACACGCGACAGTGACAGGGTACGATCACTCGTTTCAGCCCTCGAAAATACACCGGGGCTGTCACTGATGGAGAAAAAACTACTGTCAGGGCAGATACTCTTCACCCTGGATTATTTGAATAACGAGCCGGAATACGCACCGCTATTCTCGCAATTCAACACGGTCCACAACCGTATTGCACTCACATATTCTCTCGCTATAAACCGTGTTGGCAAGCTAGTAACGCGCTCAGACTGGAACAGTATGCGCGGCATAAGCCATTCCCGCGCTGCGTATGAGCATTACCTCTCACTGATACAGTGAGAGATTCCTCACCGATTACACCATTGCCAGTATCATTACGAAAGAGAGAATAGAGTGGTGTGGTACGAACGTGCGGACCAGCTACTTTTTCTTGGGAAAGTACTCCTGGAAGAGGGACCGGTCAATATTTATGAGACGTTCCTGTATCTGCATTACGTTGTCGAAGTTGTAACTCTTCAGGGTGTAATAATCGAACAGCCAAAGGTACTTGTTGATCAGGCGCGGGAGGATGTTTGAGCCTTCCATCTGAGTTCTGTTCATCTTCTGGCAGATCGCCCATGCTACCAAAAGCACCGAAATCATCGATGGCGGCACCTTCAAATTCATCACGAACAAACCGTCAGCGCCGAAGCTGAAACCCTAAAAGTACGAGGGCGATGACAGAACGGGGTCGTTCACCTCTCATTTTAATGAAAGGATGGTCACCTCGACCCTCCTGTTCTGATCGGGGTTGGAAGAGCTCAGCGGCTTCGAGTATCCGTATCCTTTTACGGTAAGTCTGGTTTTCTGAATACCCTGACCCGCCAGGTAGTCGTACACGGCACGGGCCCTCTTCTCGGACAGGGTTCTATTGTATTCCGCGGTGCCGGATGCGTCCGTGTGCCCGCCGATTTCAATTTTCATGCCAGGATTCGCCCGCAGCAGGCCCGCGAGACGCTCCAGTTCGTAGTGGGACTTTTCGTAATCGAACACGTTGTCGCTGTTAAGCTTGAAAAACAGGTTGTTCAGCACCACTGATGAACCTGCCTCGATCGGCGACAATTCTATGTTGCGGACGATGGCGTCAAACCTGTTCGTGTTGCGGAGATCAAATCGCGCGGAATAGAAAACATATCCTTTCTTGGTGACCGAAATATCGTACACCCTGTCCTTGTTGAGCACGATAAAGTATTTCCCGTCTTCGTGGTTGCTCAATACCACCCGGGTGTTATTGCCGAGAGTGTCCGTTATGAGTATCTCGGCAGAGATCGGTGTTTTCGGATTTTTTTTGTCTGTTACAACACCCTCAACGGTTATAACGAGTTTCTGGCGCAGTTCCAATGGTATCGGCGCGGTGTCAATCCGGTAGACCAGCTCTCCCAGGACCTTCTGGGCCCGGGAATAGTAAATGACATCGCCCGACGCGGGGATCGAAACGATCCGCTCGTCATAGTGCGTGTTAATGGCTGGGCCCAGGTTGACCGGCCAGCTCCACGCGCCGCCGATATGCTCGGTTTTATACAGGTCGTATCCTCCCTGCCCTCCGGGCCTGTTAGAGCTGAAGATCATGGTCCTGCCGTCAGCCAGGATGATGGGTGCAAAATCGGAATATGCTGAATTGACCGGGGCCGGTATCCTGACCGGCTCGGACCACCGGTCATTATTTTTTGTCGACAGATACAGGCAGAATTTATCTTTTCCTATTTTTTCCTGGCATTCCCGGGTGAAATAAAGTGTCCTGCCGTCCGGAGATATTGACCCGAAACCATTATACGGGGTCGAGTTTATCGGAAGTCCCAGGTTGACCGGCTTGCCCCATATTGCTTTCCCCCTTTTTGATATCCAGAGGTCCACTCCCTTCCCTTCCGGTTTCTCGGATGTTAAAAGAAGATAGTTCTGGTCATAGGTGATAAAAGGTCCGGCGGTGTCGAACTTGGTATTCGCCAGCAGGAGCGGTACCGGTGGCGTCCATCCGGTCCCTGTCTTGAACCTGATAACGCAGTCATACTGGCCGGCGACGTTATGATCAGACTGAAAAATGAGCATCTTGCCGTCAGGTGAAACCGTGGGGCTGTGCTGGGAGCGGTACAGGTAATTTACCCCGCATGATGAGATACAAAAAGCTGAAATAACAAAAACAACCGGCGCAAGTGTTTGAATGATTTTTTTTATTCTATTATACATTGTGTATACTACCTTTTATCTTTTATTTGTATTTCATGTTATTAGCGCACAGGCAACATTAACCATAAAGATACTTTAATATGGACAACATGGCCAATCAATTTTTCAGGAGGAAATTGTTTTACGGACATTATAAATCCCCGGAGACACGGGGGGAACAAGGTTGTTGATATGAACGTCAAATGCCTTGCTTCCAATGACCAGCAGATCAACAAATCCTGCCTGGACCGCGCGAAGACGCCGCACGGCATCATGTGCATGGATTTGTGCGGGAGATGTTTTGCATCGTTGCTCCGAACTTCCGCAAGTGCGGCAATCAATCCTTTCCAAGGCTGGGATATCATGCATACAGGAATGATTCCCCAGCCCGTTCTTCCCCGTCTATGAGTTCAGTGATTCCCTCAGTTTTTTTGGAGCACCTGGAATAATTAATAACTGATTGACAAAATAATTAATGACCGCTCCTTTTGTGTTAACATCTTTTAAAATCAATTTCATTTATAGAACAAATTTTTCCAGAAGGTGCCATGATTATAAAGCGGCAAGATGTTATATGCTTCTTTATGCTATTGCTGATCGGCAATATACTATCCTTATTGTTAAGCTATAACTACCTGAATTCAAAAAGTTTCACAGCCCTTAATCTGACCCATGCAAGTCTGATCAAGGGAATTGAGAGGAACAGCGCGGGAGTCCGTATTTTATCCTCTCCCAGAAATAATGCGTTGCTCAGCAGGACAAACAAGCTTTTCTTTGTTAAAAACGGTACCAGAAAAATAGAGTCCATTTCAAAAAATTCATTTTCTTTAAAAATCCAGCTGGAAGGCTCTGTCCTGGAACTGGAAGACGGTCACCCGCAACGAATATACGCCATTGATGAAAAAACCGTTCTTGCCCATTTTGCATTCCAGAAAATCATGCTGTTCCTGTTTTTGTTTAACATAATAATGCTGCCTCTGCTATTCAGCAGGGTTCAAATCGAGACAATAAGGATTCCCGACGCGATACTCCTTTTTGTTTTTTTTGCTGCTCTCTCGCTACCGGTTGCCGGCACATTCTTCGGCATAGCACCGAGGGATATACAGCTGAAAGATCTCAATCCTGTCGAGCTGCAGGATATTAGAAACGCTCCCTGGTCTGAGTTTCCGGCCAAGTTCGAAAAATATTTCAGCGACAATCTTGGTTTCAGGAATTCACTGATCTATTATAATTCATATATCAGGCTGGCACTGTTCCACGTTTCTCCTCTTCCGCAAATAATACTCGGCAAGCACGGCTGGGCATTTTACAACTCGGATGCAATTAATGATGGGAACACAATCAATGATTTCAGGGGGCTCGATCCTATATCAGTAAAGGATCTGGAACGGATCAGGCAGGTCGTAACAAAGCAGACCGCCTGGCTCAGGCAGAGGGGGATACGTTACCTGATAATCATACCGCCGAACAAGACCACCATATACCCCGAATACATGCCCGACTACCTTACCAGAGTCCGCAATGAAACGAGGCTCGACCAGTTTACCGCCATGGTCAGAGAAGATGGCGGCATTCCCTATATAGACCTCAGGGAGCCCCTGCTGCAGGCCAAAAAAAAGCGCATAGTCTATTACCGAACGGGCACGCACTGGAATGAATATGGGGCTTTTATTGGATACCAGGCGGTCATGGAGGCCATTAGACAAACCTTTCCCGGAACAGCCGTTATAGGTGAAAACAGCTTCGCAATCCGAATCGAACAGAACAATGGGGAAGACACGCTCTTCGGAATGGTAAACATGAAGGATTATTTCTACAGTGAAAGGGTAGTGATGCTCCCCGATGAAAAAAGAATCCCCCCAATAAAAAAAATCAACAAACTCGTGTTGTTCCATGACTCCTTTGGACCGACTATCAAACGCTTTTTAGATTATAACTTTAACACCGTCATAATGCAGCATTTTAATGATGAGCATTTTGACTATGCCCTGATTGTGAAAGAAAAGCCTGATTTTGTACTACTGGAGATCACGGAACGCTATTTTTCATCATTAACGATTCTTGAGGGTGAATAGATGAATTTCAGTTCTGTTTTATTTATCTTCTGCTTTTTACCCGCAGCGGTTTTTATGTACTTCCTCATGAAGCCAGGGTTCCGCAATTTCCTTCTGCTTGCAGCAAGCCTCATTTTTTATTCATGGGTCGAGAAGGAGTACGTGTTGATCTTCCTGATTCTGATGCTTGTGACCTATTCCTTTTCATATCTTATTCACCGGTGGCATGAACGGTCACCCAAAAGGGCCTACATCGTCCTAGTCATTGCCGTAATTGCAATACTTGCCTTCCTGGGATTTTACAAATATATAAATTTTTTAACATCAAATGTAAACCTCCTTTTCACCTTTTTCAAGCTTTCGCCGGTGAACTGGAGGCAGAGCCATCTCCCGATTGGAATTTCCTTTTTCACATTCCAGGCCATATCGTATTTAATCGATATTTATAGAAAAGATGCCGAATTCAACCCGAATCCATTATACTTTTTCCTGTACCTTTCATTTTTCCCAAAGATATTATCAGGCCCTATCGACCGGTTTGCATCAATATCCGTTTCAATTGAAAATCCGGATATTTCTTTCACCAACATGGCCTATGGCGTTAAACGTTTTATCATAGGGCTGGGTAAGAAGCTGTTGATTGCGAATACCCTAGCCGGCAGCGTGGACCTTATTTTTTCTATTCCTCCCGAAAACATGCAGACAAGCATCGCATGGATGGGCACCGTCCTTTATACGTTGCAAATCTATTTTGACTTTTCGGGATATACCGACATGGCCGTCGGCATCGGCCGCATGTTCGGCTTCAAGCTAATGGAAAATTTTAATTATCCATATATATCGACGTCGATACAGGATTTCTGGCGCCGCTGGCACATCTCATTGTCGAAGTGGTTCCGTGATTATTTATACTTCCCGCTGGGAGGCAACAGGCGCGGAACAGTTAAAACATATTTCAATCTTCTGACGGTATTCACACTGTGCGGACTGTGGCACGGGGCGAGTTGGACCTTTCTCATATGGGGGCTGTATCACGGTTTTTTCCTTGTCCTCGAGCGCACTCAATTCGGGAACATCCTTAAAAAAGCCTGGGCTCCTCTTCAGTGGGCTTACGCGATACTGGTTATCACGGTTGGCTGGGTATTCTTCAGGGCATCTTCCCTGTCATCGGCAACGGCCATTCTCAAAGCCATGGTAGGGTTTGGCGGCTCGGGCGAAAACATCTATTCCCCGGCAATGTATATCAACAGTATCATAGTACTCGCTATTGCTGCCGGAGTGGCGGGGTCAGCGCCTGTACTGCCCTGGATCAGCATGCAGATGAAAAAAATACTGCAGCAGCGGTCAATTACGGACTCAACCGTATTAGGTTATATAATTCCCTATGGGCAGACCGTCTTCATTCTGATTATTTTATTCTTATCGATAATCACCGCTGTAAGCACTACCAATAATCCTTTCATCTATTTTAATTTTTAAAAATCATCAATAACGGTATAGTGCAAGCATTGTTATCCCAACCAAGAAGATTTATCAGATGCACCAGAATGGCTGGATAATCCTTACCATTGACTTACCCGGAACAGTGAAGGCTGGACAAGGCTTGCATTCCCACCAATACTTTTTATTCATTGACAAATGGACCGCCTCTCCGGTAGTTTATATGCGAGGTAACCATGAGAATAATCGCCATTTCCAACAACAAGGGGGGCGTGGGCAAAACCACGAGCACCGTCAATATCGCAGCGGCACTGCAGCTGAAAGGCAAAAAGGTCTTGATCATTGACCTCGACCACCAGGCGCAGGCCACCTACCACCTGGGCTACAATCCAAAGCAGATAAAAAAATCGATATACCACGTTCTCAAGGGCGAGCTGCCCTACGACGAGATACTGATCGACCGGAACGATCTCCACCTGCTCCCGGCGAACCAGGAGCTGAAGGACATAGAATTCCTTCCCATCCCGGCAAAGGAATTCCTTCTCCGCGACTCCCTGGAGGAGATGAACAGCTATGATTTCGTCCTCATTGACTGCCCGCCGTCCCTCGGCATCCTGACCCTTAATGCCATGGCCTATTCCAGGGAAATCCTCATCCCCCTGCAGGTGCAGTTCCTCCCCTTCCATGGCATGTACAACCTCTTCGAAGCGGTGCAGGTCGTGAAACGCCGCCTCAACAAGGAGATCGACGTGACCGGCATCATCGGCACCATGTACAATGCCAAGCGCGCCATCAACCGCGAGGTCATCGAGGAAACCGAGAACCGACTCCCGGGCAAACTCTTCGAGACCCTCATCAGGGAAAACGTCGCTCTCCAGGAGGCGCCCAGCTGGGGCAAAACGATTTTCGAGTACAAGCCGGGAAGCAGCGGCGCTGATGACTACATGAAGCTGACGGAAGAGATCATGGAACGGGAGTGATTTGCAGAGTTATACTTTTCACTACCGCCGTGGTTTAACAAAAGCGGGCAGTAGCGCATGTGCTAGAAATGGCTAAGCACATATTTCCGGATAGTGTGTTTGATCCTTTCAATTTTTTCGCTGACCAGATCCAGGAAACCCCGATATGTGTTCACCGACTTCGAATTGACGCCGAGATACCGTTCCTTCATTCCTGAAAGATATGGATTTGATCCCCTGCTGACCTTCGCCTCCAGAGTGGTCCGGCTCTCCGCGGTTTCGCTCAACACCGGATCACGCCTGTCGAAGGACGCACCATCGAGGGAAACCAGGGAGGCCCGCCTTTTCTCCACCGGGAAGATATCTGGCCGTTCCAGTTCAAGGGAGTCGCGCTTAACGCCGCCGGGAACCCTCTGGACCGGCGGGGGCATGGCCCCTTTCCGTTCTTCGGCAGTGAAAACCGGCTTTTCTCTCTTTATGGATTTACGCTCTGCTGCAAAGATAGAGTCAGAGTTTATACCCGTCTTTTTTTCGATTTTTTTTTAGTGCCAGCGTCTTTCATCTGCTTGTTGTTATGTTCCGCCTTGTCATCCATCAAGGCCGTCCCGTCCATCCGTTCCGTGAGCCGTGAATTGAGCTCGGCGGCGGGATCGTGCCGCTCAGACCGGGCCCGGTCCAGGGCGGCCATGTCGGCCTTTTCCGCTGAAGCATCGACGGCCGACGCTACCCGGTAGACCGCCTTGTGCCGCGCATTCTTCATCACGCTGTTGAAGCAGTATTTCCAGCTGGTCCTGGTGACCATGTACCGGGGAAGTTCATAGGGCCTGTCGCCGCCCCCCAGGGGAATATCGATCCTGCCGTTATTGATGGTGAAAGCGTAGCGGTAGCCGGCCTCCCTCAGGGTCTTTATGGTAAGGTCGTCCCGGAGGCCGAAGGGATACACGAAGACCGTGATTTTCCGGTTCAGCTTCTCCTCGAGGACCTTCTTGACCAGGAATATCTCCTTTTTGAAATAGGCCGGGTTTTTATCATTCAGCTTTTTGTTTACCTTCAGGTGGAAATAGCCGTGCGCCGCGATGTCGCACCCGCCGTTCGCCAGCTCGGCAAGCTGCTCCCAGGTAAGGGCATAATGCTTCTTGTTGATGATTATGTTCGGGTATATGCCGAGAAGCGGCCTGATGCCATTGGGCCTGAAAACCTTCTGGTAGGCCTCGTACACGCTCTTGTTCCCGTCATCGACGGTGACCAGCACATTTCTGGTGCCTGATATCCTGCCGCCAATGACGTCGTTGATCGAGACGAAACGGAATCCCTCTTTTTTCAGCTGGGTGATCTGGGAATTAAGCTCATCGATGGTGAAGCTGAAGGGGTCCATTTTCTTCTTTTCAAGAAATGAATGATAACAGAGAACGCTGACCGATGATTCAGCGGCAAAAACCGCGGAGGGCCCCATCATGACAGACAGCGCCAGCACCGGGGCAACGGCTCCCCATAAACAAACCCGGCTTAAACGGCGCCTCCCGGGCACTCTCTTAAGAATCATAATCATTTTTCCAGATTTTCAGGAATTCCTTCCAGTATACTTCATATTCCGATTTTTTATCCAGAGACTTTTTCCTATTTTCAATATTCAGCATATACCCTTTATCTCTTTTCATCGCCTGTTTTTCCAGCATGCTTGAGTAAAAATCAATGGGCGGCTGGAGGTATTTATAGAAAAGGGTATAATTGTTCCACTCCCCGTTCTTCCAGTACAGATCCATCCTGATGGCCGTTATCCTCTTGAGGCAGTAAATCTTCTCGCTGAAGGCGATCAGAGTCCCGGTGTCAACATTTTCCAGAACCTTCGCCAGGTCCTTGTCTCCGGCCTTGAATTCGGTATAGCCGCCGGTGAGGGGAAACACGTAATCCAGGTCGAGATTCGGGTTATAGCCGTAATCAAAATTGATCGATTTCGTCGTCTTAACCAGCAGATCCCGCTCCTCTTTGGTGTAATAGGTGCTCGTCGGTATGTCGAGGTTGAACATATTATAATAGGTAGCGCACCTTGTCAGGAAGATGCACATGACCGTCATTATCACTATTCTGATTTTCATCGATGATACACTCCTGTAACTCCTCGTGGAGGTCTGCCGCAAGACCCGCACCCAGAAGCCGGACGGGATCAAAAGCGCGGTTTCGCAACCGCGTCCCTGTGCCGGCTAATTTCTCAGGACCCGTGCAGATGTTCCCTGCGTATCAAATAGTCGGCGGGGATATCGACCCTGCACCTTTTACCGACCACGCGGGCCAGATCGCTCGGAGATATCCCCACGCCGGGCCGCAGGGCCACCAGGTCATTCTCTTCAATAGTTTTCCCTGCCGGAATAAAGCGCCTCGCGAAGAGGCTCCTCCGGGCGCCCCGGGCCGTGCCGGCCTCATCCCTGCCGTAAGCGACGGCGCCGGTTCCCGTCATGGCCACGGCGTTTTCAACCGAACCGATCATTCCGGCGAATTCTTCCGGCGTGCAGGAAATATCTTTATCAGGACATTCATAAAATCTGTCAATAGTAAAATGCTTTTCAAATATCCGCGCGCCCATTGCCGCCGCCAGCATCGGCGTCACCGCCTCCCTGGTGTGATCGGAAAAACCGACCGCCAGGCCGAAGCGCTGCGCCAGGGCCGGTATGCGGGCAAGGTTAACCTGGTCGGCCGGGGTCGGGTAGAGCGACACGCAGTGAAGGAGCACGAGCTCCGTACCCCCCGCCTTCCGGTACAGGTCCACGGCCATGGCGATTTCCTCTTCGGAGGACATGCCGGTGGAAAGTATCACGGATTTTCCCGTTTCCGCAACCGCACGTATCAGGGGATGATTGGTCACCTCGGATGATGCCAACTTGTGAAGGGGCACTCCCAGCTCTTCCATCAGCTCCAGCGATTCCCTGTCGAAGACCGATGAAAAAAAGACGACCCCCGCTTCGGCCGCGGCTGACTGGAGCACGCGGTACTGGTCCCGGTCGAAGACGAACTTCCGAAAGAAGTCCACCAGGCCGGTATCGCGCTGCAACTCGATACCGCCATCCATCAGGTCTTTCGTGTACACCGAACTCATCAGCTCCGGCACAAAGGTCTGGAACTTGACCAAGTCAGCGCCCGCCTGCGCAGCCGCCTGTATCATCTTCACGGCCATGTCAGGATCCCCGTTATGATTCAGCCCTATCTCCGCAATGTAGAGCGCCTTTCTTCTATTTTGTATGATGGAATCAAGCATGGATTGTTACCATATTACCTCTGATAATCTGAACGCACGTTACCTCGCCCAGTTGGGGAACCACCCCGGCCCATAAGAATATCTGAATAAAATTTACACTCATCTTATTTCAGTGTCGATATTATTTTATCGACAAAATCATATCCACCGCCGAGAAAAAAGCCCTTCCAGGCATCCGCGGCACCCCGGAACACTAATATATATAAATTTTTATAGCATCAGCCCCGGTCGGGATTAATTTTTAATTGACATTGTTTTTTGGTGAAATGTAGTATCAGCCTGCGGTAAACAATTTTTTTACAGGAACAGAGGATGGGAACGCGTTTTATCATATCCATAGACCTGGGCACCACGGGCAACAGGGTTTACTGTTTCAGCGAGCAGGGACTGCCGATATCAAGCGCGTACAAGGAGTTTACCCAGTATTTCCCGAAACCCGGCTGGGTTGAGCACGACGCCGAAGAAATATGGCAATCGGTAAGCGCTCTCATCCCGGATGCTATATCCAGGGGAGGCCTCGACCCTTCTGACGCTATCGCCATAGGCATCACCAACCAGCGTGAAACATCCCTCCTCTGGGACAGGACCAGCGGCAAACCGATCCACCATGCCATTGTATGGCAGTGCCGCCGCACCGCCGACTTCTGCAACGAACTGAAGCAGGCCGGCTACGAGGACAGGTTCCGCAAGACCACCGGCCTGGTCATTGACGCCTATTTTTCCGGCACCAAGGTGCGATGGCTCCTGGACAACGTGCCGGGCGCCCGGGCCATGGCGGAAAGCGGCAAGCTCCTCTTCGGCACCATCGATACCTGGATACTCTGGAAGCTTACGGACGGCGTCTCCCACGCGACCGACTGCACCAATGCCTCCCGGACCCTCATGTTCGACATCAGCCAGAAGACATGGTCCAATGAGCTGCTGGATATACTCTCCGTGCCACGGAACATTCTGCCGGAAGTAAAGCCTTCGGCATCGAAGTTCGGCTATACGAAAAAAGCACCGGGACTGCCTGACGGGATCGTCATCGGCGGCATCGCCGGGGACCAGCAGGCGGCCATGGTTGGCCAGAACTGCGTCGCCGTGGGGACCTCGAAGAACACCTACGGCACCGGCTGCTTCATGCTGATGAACAACGGCGGCACCTTCATAATTTCAAAGAACGGCCTCCTCACCACACTTTCCTGCGACGACTACGGCCAGCCGATATACGCGCTGGAGGGATCTGTTTTCATCGGCGGCGCCGTGATACAGTGGCTGCGGGATTACATGAAATTCTTCTCCGAAAGCGCTGAATCCGAGGCAATGGCGAAGTCGACGGCCAGGGACAGCCGGGTTGTCATGGTTCCCGCCTTCGTGGGCCTTGGGGCCCCCCACTGGAACATGGACACCCGGGGAGCGATTTTCGGACTGACCAGGGGCACCACCCGGGAGGAGATAGTCACGGCCGCCCTGAAATCCATTGCGCTCCAGTCGCGCGACCTGGTCGACGCCATGCAGGAGGACACCGGCAGGAAAGTGCATGAACTGCGCGTTGACGGGGGAGCGACCAATAACAGCTTCCTGATGCAGTTCCAGGCGGACATCCTCGATATCCCGGTGCTGATCCCGGAAATCACGGAGTCGACCGCCCTGGGGGCCGCCTACCTGGCCGGCATCACCGGGGGCGTATACGGCTCCATCAGCGAAATAGCGAAGAACAACAAGATAATAGCGACATATACTCCACGCATGGGCAATTCCGAGCGGAACCATGAGATCAGCATCTGGAATGACGCTATCAGGAGACTTACGCTTTAAAAGACGCGGCACTGCAGCATCGTGCCATATTATTACGGGAGGATTATCATGGCGAGACCACTACTGGGTGAAATACTGCTTGAAAATAAGGAAGTAACAAAGGAACAGCTGGATAAAGCCATAGAAGTCCAGAAAAAAGAGGGGGGATTGATTGGAATCATCCTCGTCACAATGGGGGCAATAACCGAACAGACCCTGGTTAAGTATCTTGCCATCCAGGCTGAGCGGGTTACCTCTTCTTAGCAGGGCCCCTTCCAGCGTCCTCCGGAAAGACAATCCTGCCCTGCACCGATGAAACAACGAGAGAGCACCCACGTGCTCTCTCCGCATGTCCCGCCCTATCGTAATTTCTTATTGATATCCGAAAAAAACTTCAATCAATCATGCCGCGCCGGCCGGACTGCCCGTTCCGATGATTGATACGGTCTTACTTCACTTCATAAAGCCAGCCGAACTTGTCCTCATGGTCGCCGGTCTGGATCTTCGTCAGGCGATCGTACAGCTTCTTGATCACCGGGCCGGGCTCATCGCCGTTACCGAAATTGTAAATGCGGTCGCGGAACTTGATGTGGTTCACCGGCGTGATCACGGCGGCGGTGCCCACGGCGCCGACCTCGTTAAAGCTTTCCAGTTCGCTCGCCTCGATGGGCCGCCGCTCCACGATCATGCCCATGTCCTGCGCTATTGCCGAGAGGCTGTCGTTGGTGATACTGGGCAGGATGCTGTTCGATTTCGGCGTTATATAGGTATTGTCCCGGATCGCGATGAAATTCGATGTGCTGAACTCGTCGATGTACCGGTGCTCCTTTGAATCAAGATAAAGCACCACCGGGTATCCAAGATCATGGCCGTACTCACCGCCGCCAAGGCCGGCAGCGTAATTGCCGCCCACCTTGCAGTCGCCCACTCCCTGGGGAGCAGCCCGGTCGAACTGCTCCACCACCAGGGCCTTGACCGGTTTGAATCCCCCCTTGTAGTAGGGGCCCACCGGCGTGGCGAACATGATGAAAAGATATTCAGAGGCCGGCCCCAGACCCACACGGGCGCCGATCCCGATTGCCAGGGGACGGATATATAAACTGGCCCCGGTGCCGTAGGGCGGCATGAATCTCCGGTTTGACGCGACCACCTTCTGGACCGCGTCCATGAACAAATCGTCCGGTATCTCGGGGATAAAAATGCGCTTGCAGCTTTTCTGCAGCCGGTGCGCGTTTTCAATGGGACGGAATACCACGGCCCTTCCGTCTTTGGTCTCGAAGGCCTTGAGACCCTCGAAGGCCTCCTGCCCGTAATGGAGGGTCGGGGCCGCCATGTGCAGGGGGATATACTCGTCCTGGACCAGCTCCCCGGCCGACCATTTGCCGTCTTTCCAGTAATAGCGGACGTTATAATCGGTTTTTTCGTAACCGAAGGGAAGGTTCTTCCAATCCAACTGTGCCCGAGTCTTGTCTTGCATATTCATTTTCTTGTCCTGCTGGTATTCTTTTCATGGCCATCGTCGGCCCCCGGTGCCGAACCTGTCCAGAAAAATTTTTGTTGGGGGATAGTTTTTATCGATATCGAAATAATTGTCAAGGAGAATACACTTTTTAGATCCTCACCCATCTACCCCCCCTGCCCCCCGGAGGGGGCGCGCAGTAAGTAATCATAACGTATTAATTATTTCTCAAGGGTTTCATTTCAACCCCTTGAAAGGCTTGAGAAATGCTTATTAATATTTCATATATTTCTTCCATGCCCCCTCCGGGGGACAGGGGGGGTCTAAATCTTAGGGCATCGAGGGGGGGGGTGAGGGATACCCCTACTCAGTGGGTTGGTGAAATCTTGATAATCTTTCGTATCGCATCTATCTGCGCGGTTACTTCCTTTTTCGCTGTACTGCCGGCGGACACCTTTCGCTCCACGCTGGTTTCTGGATTGATGATATCGGCGATATCATCGCCGAATTCCGGCGCGAATTTCCTGAAATCCGCAGCCTTCATGGCGAAGAAATCGGTCGCCTCCTCCTCGCAGGTCCTGACAATGGTGCCCACGATCTCGTGGGCCCTGCGGAAGGGGACCCCCTTGCGCGCCAGGTAATCGGCGAGGTCCGTGGCGGTGGAGAAGTTGCTGTACACGGCCTTTCTCATCCGGTCGCTGTTCACGGTCATGGTTGATATCATCTCCATCATGCCCGCCAGGGCAAGCTTGACCGTGTCAATCGAATCGAAAAGTCGCTCCTTGTCCTCCTGGAGGTCGCGGTTGTAGGTCATGGGGAGTCCCTTGAGGAGGGTCAGGAGGGACATGAGGTTCCCGGCGGTCCTCCCCGATTTCCCCCTGATAAGCTCGGCAATGTCAGGGTTACGCTTCTGCGGCATGATGGAGGAGCCGGTGGTTACCCCGTCCCCCAGGCGGATGAAGCCGAATTCCGATGTTGACCAGAGGACCAGTTCCTCGCAGAAGCGGGAAAGACGCACGCCGCATACCGCGGCAAAATAGCAGAAATCAAGGATGAAGTCCCGGTCGCTCACGGCGTCCATCGTATTGGGAACAATTTCCGCGAAGCCAAGCTCCCCGCGGACGAAGTCACGGTCCACCGGGTAGTTGAGCCCCGCCAGGGCCCCGGACCCGAGGGGGAGCTTTGAACAGGCGCGAACCGAGGCGTCGAGCCTCTCCCTGTCGCGCAGGAAACCCCAGGCATAGGCAAGCATATGCTGGCCGAAGCGCACCGGCTGGGCCACCTGCAGGTGCGTGTACCCGGGCATGATGACGTCAATGTTCTTTTCAGCGGTGTCGGCGAGAAGTCCGACCAGGCCCGTGAGCATGGTGCGGATCTCCTCCGACTCGTCGCGGATGTACAGGCGCATGTCCAGGGCCACCTGGTCGTTGCGCGACCGCGCCGTATGGAGCTTCCTGCCGGCGTCGCCGATGCGCTCCGTCAGGGCCGCCTCTATGTTCATGTGGATATCTTCCAGCGATTCCTTGAACGCGAAGGCGCCGGCCTCGATCTCCTTCCCGATCTTCTCAAGACCCTTCAGGATATCTTCCAGCTCACGGTCTGACAGTATGCCGATCCGGTGGAGCATCCTGGCGTGGGCCTGCGATCCCCGTATGTCCTGGCGCCAGAGGCGCGCGTCATAACTGATCGACGCCGACAGGCGCTCGGCGATATTTGAAAGGGAACCGGTGAAACGGCCTCCCCATGGCTTTTTCTGCTCCTTGTCCTTTCCCATGGTCATGGTTCCTGCATGATTGAATATCAGTGATTGCTCGGGGCATCCGCATTCCCCGCATACACTACTGTTGATGCCTGTTGCAAAAAATCAAGTCATTTTAATGCGGGTCGTACTGTCCCGCCTTTCAACGACTCTCAAGGTGACGAGAACTCACTCTTGCACCAGCGAATCTTTACACCCGCTCCGGGACACCTCCCGGTCGCCGTCATAGTATACAACGGCGCAATCCATTGCCCCCTTAACCGAGGGGAACACGAAGGTAATCCGCGCACATTGATGACACCGCAGGTCTTCATCGCCATGGAGCGCAATGATACACCGGCCCGGGACCGGGCAGTCAGGATTATATGGCCGCTCGAGGAATCGAAAAACCAGCAGGTCTCCCGTGAGACCCGCATAACGCACGGAGTCGAAGCGCACACAAGGTTCCCACCCCAATCGCGCACCTCGGCGCCTGCATCGCTCTCAATCCGCAGGTTTCGATAAGAATCGCACGATCCAATGAACAGTGATGCCAGCACAGCGGTGGTGAACTTCCCGGCCTCGTTCATTTCACGCCTTCTGAATCATGGCGCGCGTCAATCATGGCAGATCTGGTCAATTTTGATTTGTCCCTTCCACGCGATTTTGCCGGCCTGCACAATCTCGCCGGTCACCGTGAAGGCCGAACAGGAATCGAAGTCGCCGTTTTCCGGTGAAAAGGACGCGTCCGCCGAATATGTATCATCCGGCCTGGGAATAACTTCAGCCTCCCGGGCTTTTCCCTTTGCCTTGAGCCTGCCTTTCAGCGCGGCACCGGCCGGAATTTTCTTAAGCGATATCCAGCAATTGATCGCTCCGTCAATGCGCGGCTTTGCTTTTACGCCGTTGCCTGGATAACGGTAACTGGTGCCGTCTTCCGCTTCATAGCTGCATTCAAGTTTCGCGGTTATCTTTTTCACGGGCGCATTTTTTGAGAAAAGAAGCGTAAAACCCGCTGCCACAACCATCAGGGCCATTATAATTATTGTTAATCCGAATTTACTGAAATGTCTCATGTGGTTTACATCCTCCACTATGTTAGCTTTGCGAGACGTTCCCTCTCGCATTCAATTGATTTCCGAAATGCCGTCTTTTAATTTTCAGCATAATGTATCGCTGTTTTATTGCGGAAAGTCAAGGTTTTTTCAGGCCGCTGGGAATCGGCCGCTTCAACTGACGCAGGGCACCGATGGCAGGTAAACGATGAGCATGGAATGTTCCGCGGAGCACCAGGAGATCACCTGCTGATAATCTTCTCCAGCAGCTGATCCATGTAGTCGCCGAGATTTTCCAGGGCCGGCCTGATCTCATATTCCAGGACATCAGAGAGGCTGATGATATCATTGTTTTCCATGACGCTGATAACTTCATGCAGGAGAGTGCGCAGGGTACGGTTCTTTTCCTCCAGGCTGATCCCGTCCACCGTTATCTCCGCCAGGTCAACGCGGAACATCGGCACCAGCTGGTAACAGGTCCTGGTGTAGCGGTATATGAAGTCGACAAAGGCCTTCAGCCGCTCCGAACCCTCCGCGTCTTTACCCATCTGGTAGGCCACGGCCGCCGCCTGAACGCTCGCAAGCTGTTCCGCCAGCTCATCCCTGGTCTGCTTTATAGATGAGAGCAGCACATCGGGCGAATCAATGCTCTGAACTATGAGGGCCCGCATTTCATCGCTCAGGAGAAGCATCCTGAATATGTGCCTGATGTCGCTGAAGATTTCCATATGTGAGCCGATGACAGACTTCACGTCATCACCGGCAACCGCCAGGCTGTCCCGGAACGCTTCGATCGCGCGCACGTGATGGGCCAGGTCGTAATCCCGGTACTTCAGCCTGCTGTAAACAATGCCGAGGAGGCCGGTCACCCTGGCAAGCACCTCCATGAGCCACGAGATGCCGGTCAGCAGGTCGTCGATGTCGCCCCGGCCGGTCTCGCCCGTCTCGGCCACGCGCTTCATGAAGGCCGATACGCGATCGCAGTACCGGGTGGCCTCGTCCACCGATGAAAACACGATATCAGCCTTTGACTGCACGATGCAGTTGATCACCTTGATGTCGGCAAGACTGGCGTCGGGGGCGCCGTCAACGGGATAGTAATCGTTATCGATATACAGCTCGTAGAAGACAAGGTCACGGTCACGCGTCCATTCAGATATCGAGTTAATGACGTCGGATATCCTGTTATCCTGCTGCAGCTCGAATTCAACCGGGCAATCGTTTATAAGTACCTGCACGTCGCACCTCTTCCTTGTTTTATTTTTCCTTGTCGTCGCCGCCGAGCTGATTCTTCATCCACTGCTTCTGGGAGTTGGTCTGGGACAGCGCCTGTTCCATGGCGGCAAACTTTCTCTTCAGCTTCTCTTCGTATTTCTTTAAATGGTCTTCTTTCGATTTTATGCTCTCGTCTGCCATCTTGATCCCGTTATCTTCCATGTCGATCTTCGCGGCGATGATGTTCTTGCCCGACGACACATAGGGTTTCAGCGTGGCGACCACCTTGAAGGCCATGCCGTTGTCGGCCTTGTTATCCCCGTCCGAATCTGACCCGAAAAACAGGGTCACCCCATCCGGGTTTTCCAGTAAGGTTTTCTTCAGTAATCCTTCATCAATGATGAGCTTCCCGGACTTGATCGACTCCCACTCGGCGTTGATGGAACCGGTTGAAACCCCCATCTGCGAGAACATCTTGATCGGCTTCTCGGCGCTGCTGGGATACGCGCTGGTCACGGTCGTCTGGATCGAACCCTGCAGCCTCATCAGGGTCATGTCGCCCATGAAGAGTCCCTGCTGCCTGATGTTCTTGTCGTAATCCCCCGGCTTCTGCGTCATGGCCGCCTTGGTCAGGTCCTTGTGCATGTCCAGATACTTATTATAGGCGTCGACGAATTTCTTGATCTTTTCTATGGACCCATCAATGCTCTGCTCTATGTTCAGGTCAACCTCATGCTGTGACGGGCCGCTTGATGGTCAGGGTGACACCCTTAATGACGTCGTTCAGGCCGTCGTTGCGGTCCCTGGTCACCTCAATGCCGTCAACCGATATCTTCGCGTCCTGCGCGGGAGCAATGACGTTCTTCATTGCATACCCGGGCTTCTGTTCCGCCGGTGTGGCCAGGCGCACCCCGGAAACATCCATGGTCCCCCGGCTGCAGTAGAGGATTATCTTGCTGATCCTGATGCCCTTGAGATCCTTGCCGGCGGCGATAACCTGAGCCCCCTTCAAATCCTTCCCGAGAGGATAGATCTTTTCAACGCGCTTCCCGTTTTCATTTGAAACAAGGCCGATCCCCATCAGGCTGTCAGCAGCCTTCAGGTCCTCCTTCTTTCCTTCGCGCTTCCGCTCCACATTATAACTATCGAGAATGATCCCCTTGATGTTTACCTTTTCCTTCGGTCCGACCCTGAGCCGCTTCGGTATGTTCTCGTCGTCGCCGCTCACCTGGTCCCGGTACGAAAGATCGAACTCCAGGGTCGTGTCTCCCTTGACCGCCATCTCAACCGGCAGGGCGTACTCGCGCCACAGGGACCCGCGCACCGAAACCAATCTGCCGTTATCATTCACTTTGATAGAGCCGTTTTCAGCTTCACTTTTTTTATCACCCATGTAGGTGGTGAAATACCTTGAGTCGAAGGACACGGCTACCTCGTTCTTCTTTCCCAGGGCTTCACCCCCGGTCAGTCCTATTTTATCGAGGAGTTCCCGGTCGCCGGAAAGCCGTATCTCGCCCTTTTCACCAGTTTTTTTAGACTGGATAGTAAGGATATAGGTATCGCTGTCTTTACGGATGTACGATGTCGAAACAAGATCGGGCGCAGTTTCTTCTATCTTGTCGCCCAGGCTTTTCAGGGTCCCGCCTTTGAAGGTAATGGTCTGCTTCGAGCCGTCCACCTCGATGGTGAACTTCCCCGCGGGCAGGGTCTCCTTTTCCTGCACCGGATCCGTGGATACCTTATGGGATGTCGCAACCTGGTTTACCTTTATCTTTCGAACTCCCTTGTCGGCCAGCATTGACGCCTTTGCTTCGAGGACGCTGTTGTCCGAGGAAACCACGTTTTTATCATTAAAAGAAGCCCGGAAACCGTACAGTTCCTTGGCAGCGTTGTTGATGTCAGTGAGCTGTTTACCCAGGGCCTTGAGCCCTTCCTTGCGGGCGTTATGGTTTTTTTTACGGATTTCCAGCTGCTGAATCGGTCTTGCTTCAACATTGACCAGTTTATTGACTATGGCATCGGTATCCATTCCGGATGCCATTCCACTCATTGATACCGGCATATGCAAGCCCTCCCTTGCTTATTTTGGCACTGTTTTAACATAAGTATCCTACATCTTTGTTATCGACATAATATCAAAATTTAATAAGAGGATATTAATAAGTAATAAAAAAAATGAGGGTTAAAAAAATATTAGAATCCTGTGCGCACTTTTACTCATTAGACCTGATCGGGGTCAGAGTAAAATCAGCTCACTATTTAATTATATAAAAAATTATATTTATAAATTATTAAATATATATAAAAAATAAATTATAGATTATGCGTTGAAGATTAAATGCAGGTATCCGGATTGTGAAAAGACATAGCATGCGCCGGAGGGCATTACCAGCCCCCTTCGCAAAAAAACGACTTATTCTACTTCGCTAAACCGCGATATCAGTTATCGCGATTCGTCAACGAGCATGCCGAGAAAATCCTGGATATGCTCAAGAAGCTTTATCGCTTCTTTTGACGGAATTTCCCGCACCACCTCATTGGTCTCGTTGTCCATCACTTTGACAATGATCCTCTGCGTCTTCTCATTATACGAGAAGGACATACGCTCGTGCATATCTCTGACACCATTGTTCAGGCGATCGACAATCTCCGAGACCTCGTCCCGGCTCAGCTCGCGCTGGACGGTCTGGGGCTGGATTTTCTGCGCCTGCTGGGTCTGCGCGATACCGGACTGTTCAGGTCACAGCTCGGCTTTCCGGGCATAGGCTCCGCCCGCTTCCATCGGATCATAATTTACATTCTTGACATTCATAGTTAACCTCCATGTTAACGAGAGAAAATCTCTCAACCTCCCTTTTAAAAAACGGCCCCTCCCCGGCCGCCGGCCCGGGCAGCGCTACCCGTGCCGGTACCGGAGAGGGACGGGGAAATCCGCACTGCGAGGACCCCCCGTTTAAACATGATCCTCATTCAAACAGCTTCATGATGAGCTTCGGCTTTGCATTCGCCTGAGCCAACATCGCCGCACTCGGTCTGAACAAGAATCTGGTCCTTTGTGAATTCAACCATTTCAGCTGCCATATCCGCGTCCCGGATCCGTGAATCGGCTGCCATCATGTTTTCATATGTCTGCGTCAGGGCCTTTATCGTGTTTTCCAGCCGGTTGTAATACGCTCCAAGGTCTGCCCTCTGCCGATTCAGCTTGTCAAGAGCCGAATCGACATACCCTATCATCGCATTTGCGCCGGCCACCGTTGAAATTGTCCGCTTTTTCTCCCTCATTTACCAGGTTGAAGGCTTTCGAGCTGACAGTGGCGATATACACCCTGATGCGCTGATTCTGATTGGCACCAACATGGAAAAACATGCTTCCGGTTTTGCTGTTCTTTGCAAATTCTCCCCGGAGCATTTTCATCCTGTTGAACTCGGCGGAAGTGGCGATTCGGTCGACCTCATCAACAAGCTGAGATACCTCAACCTGTATCTGAACGCGATCGTCCCTGGAATAGATTCCATTGGCCGACTGGACCGAAAGAACCCTGATCCGCTGCATGATCTCATTGAGCTGCTGGTATGACCCCTCGGCGACCTGGATAAAAGAAAGCCCGTTCTGGGCGTTCTTTTCAGCCTGGACCAGGCCGTTGATCTGGGTCCGCATCTTTTCGGACACGGCCAGACCGGAGGCGTCATCGCCGGCACGTATTGATCCGCTCGCCGGATGAGAGCTTTTCGATGGTCTTGTCCAGCCTGGTCTCCACCTTCCGCAATGCCTGCTCGCGAATACAGCACTCATGTTGTGATTGATTCTCATTGGTTCCCTCCCTTGTTTTAGTCCGGGCCCGCTTCCTGTCTTTGTCGCGGTCCCGGGTTTTTCAGCCGCCCCATCATGGCGCGGCAGGGACCGCCCACGCGGCCCGAAGGTTGTCTCCTTGGCGTGCTGCCCTGACTGCCCATAATCATGACAACACCGGCTCCGGAAATTCCGGCAGCCGGTGATGCCCTCCCCGCATCACGGGCTGCCGAAACAGCCGGGTGCAGGACAGTCGGGCCTCACCAGGAGGGGTGAGAATCGCGCTGAATTTTCAAAGAACCTTTGTATCTTTACTCTCGAGATGCTTACCTGGTACCGTTAGGCACCAAGTAATTTCATTACTGACTGACCCTGGATGTTTGCCTGGGCCAGCATCGCCGTACCGGTCTGAACGAGGATCTGGTTTTTCGTGAAACCAACCATCTCCTCAGCCATGTCGGCGTCCCGGATCCGCGATTCCGATGCCTGCATGTTTTCATACGCAGTCATCAGACCTTTCGCGGTCATCTCGAGCCTGTTGTAATAGGCGCCGAGATCGGCTCGCTGCTTTGCAAGCCTCTGCAGTGCATCATCCATTATCCCTATGGCGTCATTGGCCCCGCCCGGAGCGGAAAGAGAAACAACGATCTTGCCGGTAGCCGTCCTGGAACTTTAAGGCCTGGGCGGTCATGGTCCCGATGTACACCCGCTCACGCTGGTTCTTGTTGGCCCCGAGATGAAACCACATGCTCGCCTTGGGATTGGTCCTGGAAAAATCTCCAGTCAGTACTTTAAACCTGTTGAACTCCGCCTGAGATGCGATCCTGTCAACCTCATCGACAAGGGCGGAAACCTCGACCTGGATCAGCTGCCGGTCTTCATTTGAATAAATACCGTTCGCAGCCTGAACAGCCAGGACCCTGACCCTCTGGATTATGGACGCGGTCTGGTTGAGATACCCTTCGGCGGTCTGTATAAACGACATACCGTCTTCGGTGTTCCTCTCAGCCTGCCGCAGTCCCTGAATCTGGGTCCTCATCTTTTCGGATACGGCCAGTCCGGACGCGTCATCGCCCGCCTTGTTGATCCTCATTCCCGGAGGAGAGCTTTTCCATGCTCTTTCCTATCTCCCACTCGTTGAATTTGAGCGACCTGTTGGCATTAATCGCACTCATGTTGTGATTGATTATCATTTTACACTCCTTTGTTGAGAAAAGTATTCTGGCTTCCATGCCATTCAGGCTCCGAGGGCAGGCGGAGTCGAATGAATACACCAGTGAAAAGGCTGAAGCCTTACGCAACAGCCGGGTTGAGACATTCCAGGCTTGTATTTGGGCTAATACAAGACTGGAAATCTCTGTACAGATTAATCTTCCCAGTTTGAAAAAGTTTTCAAAGATCTCGTAGAGTAAAGTAGGGACACGTCTCCCTATTCGAAATCTCGCCACCTTTGGTGACAATATTGAGGGCAATGAGCGTCATTTATTACTAATTAAATGTATTTATTTATAAATATGATTCAATATTGCATGATAATAACTATATGTTATTTTTTTTGAATAATTATTGAATTTATTGATAAAATAATCATTTTTATTTATGTGTATATTTTATTTTAATAAATTGTATCTCATAATACCGATAACAATCGCCACAGCCGCCGATAACTATCTGCAGTAATTCAATATTAAAACTCCCTGGCCCATATCGCAACAGCACAGAGGCATAACCGGCTAAATTCTGAAAAAATATTGACTAACCATATCAAAAATCATATCATCCAGATATACAGTTGAGCCAAATCCCCGTATCGAGGTAGCCATGAGACTCTCCGCTGAATCAATAATGGAAATGAAAACGAAAAAGGAAAAAATCTCCATGCTCACCGCGTACGATTTCTCCTTTTCGCCGATCCTTGACGCCGCCGGGATGGACATCATCCTGGTGGGAGATTCCATGGCCAATGTCATCCTCGGCATGGATAGCACGACTGAAATCAGCCTCGATGAAATGATCAACCACAGCAAGGCCGTGGTAAAAGGCTCGGAACGCGCCATGGTGGTCGGTGACATGCCCTACTGCTCCTACCAGGTCAATCCCGACGATGCCGTAGCCAGCGCACGCCGCTTCGTCCATGAAGCCGGCTGCCAGGGGGTTAAGCTGGAATGGTTTGACCACGCCCTGGAGGCGACAAAAAAAATCGTCCAGAGCGGCATACCCGTCATGGGACACATCGGCTTCACTCCCCAGACAGCGGATAAACTGGGAAGCTCCATCGTCCAGGGGAAGGATTTTGACACGGCCAAACGTCTTATCGAGCAGTCAAAGTCCCTCGAGGCGGCCGGCTGTTTCAGCATTGTCCTTGAGTGCGTCCCCTGGCAGATCGCCAAAATTATCTCTGAAAGGCTCAGGATACCCACCATCGGCATTGGAGCCGGGGCTTTTTGCGACGGACAGGTCCTGGTACTCAATGACATGCTGGGCCTGTTCAAACGATTCAAGCCGAAGTTCGTTAAAATTTACGAGGATCTTTACTCGGCATCCCTGCGGGGGATACAGAACTACGTCAGTGAAGTAAAATCGGGATCATTCCCCTCCGAGAAAGAAAGCTTCACCATGAAAGAGGAAGAATTCAATAAACTGATGGATTTTCTTTAGGATCTACGGGCCGGGGTAAAAAAAAGAAACTGCTCATCTACAGTCGGCGGCATGGAGAAAAATGGGGGGGGATATGAAACATTGTTGTTTGGGTAACACATTCATCCACTTCTGTTTCAAGGTGTAGTTTATTGTGCCGCATACTGTAGAGAGCAGGATAACATTCTGTCTCTTAAGCGTTACTGAAAGCAAAACCTCCACTTACAATAAGCAAATTGTTGAGACCGTTAACTTCTTCAATATACAGCATACTATTGATATAATGCAATCCCTGAATAAGCTATTTACATGAGGGAAAAAACACGTAATTTGGCTGTAGGGGAATTCCCTTATGGAGAACGATCCAATTCCTAGGGGAAAATCACTGCTGTTCCGGACTGCCGCCCTGGTTCCATTGAATCGCAAACTGAACCAGCTCACCGGAATCTTTCAGCTTCAGCTTTTCAATGATGCGTGAACGGTATGTCTCAACAGTCTTCACGCTGAGGGACAGCTCCTGCGCAATATGACGATTCGACAGTCCTCTGCCGATAAGCTGAAATACGTCCATCTCCCGGTTCGTGAGACTTTCTAGAGGTGACTGCTTGATGTCCGGCGTGGTAAGGAGCCTGCCCAGAAGCCTTTCTTTTAGATCCTCGCTCACATAGATCCTGCCCGCAAGGATATCCCGGAGCGCCCTGACGACGACCTCCATCGATTCCTTCTTCATGACATATCCCCGGGCTCCGGCCCGGATTGCCCGTTCCGCGTAAAAATTCTCGTCATGCATAGACAGGATCAGCACGGGAATATTGAAGCGTGATTTTATCGCTGACGTCAGCTCGATCCCCCCCGTTCCCTTGAGTGACAGATCGGCGATGATGATGTCCGGCTTGAGCTCGTTAATGCTCCGTATGGCGGAGTCGGCGTCCTCAGCGTCGCCGCAGACGACAAAATCCTCCTCGCCGTTTATGAAGGCGGCCAGTCCCTGCCGCACCACCGGATGATCATCAACTATCAGAACTTTGCTCTTTGCCATACACCTGTCCTTACCAGGCAAGAATATACTCCGGACAAGAGACCTGTCAATATATTTTATAATGCATGCGCTGTTACTGCCCAGGGCAGCAATTTTTTTATTAGTGGCCGGGAGCAATCCCGAGTCATCTCCATGCGCAGGTGACCGTGGTCCCCTTCCCTTTGTTTTTCACCAATTTTAACGAAGCTCCGATCGCGTTGGCCCGGTACTGCATGATCCTCAGGCCCATCCCCTTGTGGGAATCAACATCCGTCGGGATACCGATGCCGTCATCGCTGATGCTGAGATGGATCTTGCCCCGTATTCTTTTAAGAGACACCTTGATGGTGCCGGCCTTGCCGTGCTTGATGGCATTGGTCACCGACTCCTGCACGATGTAATGGAACTGCGTTTCCACCATGCTGTCGTTAATGGTGATGGAGGGATCGCAGTTCAATTCAAATTTTACCGAGTAAATGCTCTCAACGGTGCGGGCGAACCGCTCAAGGGCCGCGATGATGCCGCCGGAGTCAATCTCCATCGGCGACAGACCGCGGGAGAGCATCCTGGTATGATCTTTCGCCTCATTGATGAGTGAAAAAACACCCCTGGCATCCTCCGCCTCGGGCAGGGATTTGTTGGAGAGCTTCCTTACCAGCGATTCGCACAGAAAGCCGGTCCCCGTGAGTATCTGCCCCAGGTCGTCGTGCAGATCGCGGCCGATGCGCTGCTGTTCCTTCATGCTTATTTCAAGTACCTGGCGCTCCAGGTACTTGCGCTCCGTGATGTCCGTGAAAACCGCCACGATTCCCGCGATATGGTTCCGCTCATCAACGATAGGGCGCGGCGAAACGATAGCATCGATTTTCTCGCCTGACCTCGACTTGAGCTTGATCTCGAAAGCACTTTTCCGCATGATTCCCCTGCCGCTCATCTGCTCCATGAAATTCTCGCGATCATCCTCGTACAGGAGGTTGAGTATCGAATTGCCATTGATCTCATCCTTGTCGGCGCCGACCATCTCGCAGAACCGGTCATTGACGAAGGTTGCCGTTCCCGCAGCGTCGCCCTGGACGAGGCCGTCGCTCATGGTCTCCACGAGGACCCGGTACCGCTCCTCGCTCTTCCGGAGGGCCTCCTGGGCAAGCTTCCGCAGCGTGATATCCTTCAATACAGCATGGATCATCTGCTTGCCGGCGATGGGTACGACCGTGAAGGTTATGTCCACCGGCGCCTGGCGGCCGTCAAGGCAGAGCTGTACCCATTCGAAGCTGAGGCTGTCCATCTCGTACACGTATTTCATGATCTCATTCATCCGCACTTCCGTCGGGGTCCCGTCAGGAAGCAATTCGGGCGAAAGCTCATGGGGACTTTTCCCGAGAAGCATCTCCTTCCTGCCGGCGCTGAAAAGATTTACCGCCGCCATGTTGCAGTCGATGATCCGCTTTTCGTCGATGAGGAGCTGGGCATCGGCCGACAGCTCGAATAGATGGCGGAATTTTTCCTCGCTCTCCCGCAGGGCCATCTCTATGCGCTTGATATCGGTGATATCACGGGTGACCTCGATGGCGCCGATGATAGTGCCACGGACGTCATAGAGGGGTGACGCCTTGCCCCACAGGTATGTCTCTTTCATCGTAAAGGGCATTGATGGTATGTATGACTCCGCAATGATGGAGTCACCGTCTCTGGCAAAGGTGAGATACTGTTCCTCGTACCGCTGCGCTTCCAGTCCCACGATATCGATCAGCATGGGCCGCCTTCCCCCGTAAAACGGAATCGCGTACTCGTAATCATCCTTGCCCAGCATGGCACTTTTTGACACACCGGTCATCTTTTCCATGGCCCTGTTCCAGGCGATTACCTTTTTATCCTGATTGATGACGAAGGTCGCGTCCGGGAGAAAATCTATGATCTCCTCGAGCTGCCGGTGGGCCATGCGAAGACTGTCTTCGATGATCTTCCGGTCTGATATCTCCCTCGTTGAGAATACGGCGCCCACCACCTCGCCGGTCTCCCCTATGATGACCTTGCCGTTCGATTCAAACCAGAGCACGCGGCCGTCCTTGTGCATCATGCGGTATACCGCGACAACCTTGTCCCGGTTGTGAAAGCCGCCTCGCATTGTTTCCATGAGATCCCGCAGGTCATCAGGGTGCACCAGGGAAAATACCGACCTGCCGAGAAGTTCCGGTTCTGAATACCCGAGCACCATCCGGTATGACGGGCTGACATAGGTGAAGTTTGCGTTGACATCGCACATGCCCACCAGGTCAAACATGTTGTCCGACAGGAGGCTGTATTGAAGATCCCTCTCGCGCAGGGTTTCTTCAAAGCGGATCCGGTCGGTAACATCATTAAAAACAGAGAGCAGGCACCGCCCGCCTTCAAGCTCCATCGTTTCGGCGGAGAGATGAATCGTGCGATAACTGCCGTCCTTTGTTTTCACGCGGATCTCGTGGTCACGCACCATCCCGTTTTTATCTATCAATCCGGCCAGGACGCCGGCTGCACTAGGATCCGCGTACAGGCCGGGCATGGTTACCGCGCCGCCCAGCAGCTCTTCCCTGCTGAACCCCATGAGCAGCGTAAAGCTCGGGTTGACGTCAACGAACCTTCCATCCCCCATGACGGTAATTGCCATGCCGGCCGGGTTCGAATGGAAGGCTTTGAAAAACTTCTCCTCCGATATGCGGATCGCATCCTTGGCGCGCATGGTGTCGGTAATGTCCTGCCCGATTGCCTGGTACTCGACCAGGTTGCCATGCTCGTCGAAGAGGGCCTGCATCGTCCAGTGCTGCCACCGTTCGCCGGAAGACCCGGAACCGCCATACTCGTATGTCAGAATCGGCAGTTCCCTGCTCAGCGATGACAGATGCCCGCCGATTCTACCGCGTTCAGCATCAGGAAGTCGTTCCAGGAAACTGGTCCCGATAAGTTCTTCCCGGCCGAGGTTGATATAGCGGCAATACTCGTCATTGACAAAAGTTATCACGTTGTCGCCGGGAAGAAACCGGCATATCATGAGAGGCATGGTCTCAACGACCGCCCGGTATCGTTCCTGTGACTTCTTCAGTTTTCTTTCCATCTGGTGCCGGTAGAGGGTGAAATCGAGGGTAATCATAAGCTCGTTGATGTTGACCGGTTTTACCAGATACCCGTAGGGATTGGTCAGCTTGGCCCTTCCGACCGTTTCCGGGTCGATGTGGGCGGTCATGTAGATAACGGGCACATCGTAGCGCGAAAGAATGTCCCTGGCAGTGTCTATTCCGTCGCTGGCGCCCTGAAGCTTGATATCCATGAGGATGAGATCGGGATTGAGGGCGTGAATGTTTTTTATGATCTCCTCACCCGACATGAGGACTGCCGGGACGTCATATCCCTGTTCCATTAATGTCTTCTGAAGATATTTGCCTGATATGGCGTCATCCTCAGCCACCAGGATGCGAGCATTGCCCAAAACTTTACCCCCCGAGCAGATCTATAGTACCGGTAGTATTGAATGAAATCAAGTGATTAATAAATAAAATATCGGAGGTTCATCAGGAATTGCGGGGATATGATAGCCCGGCGGAAGAACGGTGCGGGAGTGATGTCTTCCGCCAGGCACATGGTACCGCCGGGAATGTTAAATATGCAGGAAGCACCGCTCCAATGTGGCCATGAGAGCGATGGAATGCTCGTTGGCGGCCTCGATGACCAGGGCATCATTCATCGAACCCGCCGGCCACACGACAGCGGTAACCCCCTCTTTGGCAACGGTGTCAATGCTGTCGCGCTGGGGAAAGAAGGCGTCCGACGACATGACCGCCCCCTTGAGGCTGTGCCCTTTTTTCAGGGCCTTGTCGATGGCCTGCTCCACCGCGCCGACACGCTCCTGCTCGCCGGTTCCGACCGATATGGCGGCACCGTCCTTGACGAACACGATACCGTTGGACCTGACGTTGATGTTCACGTACCATGCCGTGAGGCAGTCATCGAGTTCCTTCTCCGAGGGCTTCCGCTGCACGACGTAGTCCTTCCCGCCGTTCTTCGCCGGGTCCGCGTTGGGAATCATGGGATCGACGATGAAGTCGGCAGCTGAGCGTATCCGGGTAAGGTACGGCACCTCGAGGGTAATGGAGCCGTCAACCAGGTTGCGGATGTTGTAGTATCCCTCCACGTTGTCGCCGATGAATTTCGGCATGCGGTCCATGTTGGAAACCTTCGCGACCCTGACGGCATTATTGAGCTTTTTCGTTCCCTCGTTCTTCCGGAGTATAGCCAGCGCGTCCTGGTCATAATCCGGTGCGATGATCCCCTCGACGAAGGTCTCCATCACCGCCTCCGCCGTGGGAGCATCAACCTTCCGGTTGAACCCCACGATGGAACCGAAAGCGCTCCTCTCGTCGCAGGCCCGCGCGATGCGGTAAATCTCCGAAAGCTGTTCCCCCTTCGTGTCAACCTTGAAGCCGCACGGGTTCACGTGCTTCATCACGGTACAGGCCGGTTTACCGAAAAACTTGAGGATATTGAGGGCCTGGCTCATGTCCTGGAGGTTGGTCAGCGACAGCCCGTCCTTGCCTCCTTTCAGGATATCGAGGCTGCCCACCGACAGGGCCGCGCTTCCGGCCGGGGCATAGGCTATGAAGGGCTGGTGCGGGTTCGTCCCGTACCGCAGCTGGATGCCGACTTTTTTAAGAGGGATCTTTCTATCTCCGATTACGATCATCGCTTCATCGGGAAAATTGCTCTGGATAGCTTTTTTATATGCGTCTTTAAAAGAGGATACGTCTGTTGCCATGGTGTTGCTCCATTTACAAAGTTAATGTTGAGTGCCGGGAAAATCACACTGCCAGGTGATACAGAGGGGCACCGTCGGCCCATGTCAAGAAAAAGATCAGATTTCGCGGATAGAAGTGAGGGCTGCGCTGAAGGCGCGGCCGCACGACCGCGCCTTCTCATTTGTGCCTGCGCCTACTTGTTCCTGTTCTTTATGACGAATTTTATCTTGCCCGCCGGATCCCGGTACACCGCGGCGACGGCCACGCGGTAATCGTCCTTCCCCTTTTCCGGCGCCAGGGCCTTGTACAGGGCCGCGGCGGCCTCCTTGGCCGATCCATAAGGGATCTCCACGTCAAGGGGTTCCCCTGAAAAGACGGGGAGCGGATCCGTATTGATGCCGGTATAGGTGGCGATGAGCTTGCCCTTTCCGGCTGCCTTCGGAACCTCGAAATAGACCCGGAGCACGGTGCCGTCCGACGCGCGCTTGACGATGGAAAGGGCCGCGTCCTCGAGAAGGCACCCGCTGATGCGCGGCGTATGGTTCGGCGCGTCCGGCTCAAAGTCCCAGTTCCGCAGCGCGTTGCCGAGGGCGGCGACGGGGCTCACGCCTTTTTTAAACTGTGCCGCGATGTCGGGGGTCTGCTTGCCGTTGCTCACCGCGATCCACTTGAACTTGCCTACGATGATCGACGGATAGATCAGCAGATCAGGGTTTCCCGACTGCAGCGTCTTCTCATCCGTGGGTTTCACGAAGACAGTCTTCTTTTCCTTTTCGAACTTACGCGCCTGACTCGATGGACTCCTTCCCGTGACGGCGTAGAGAACGGCATCATCTCCCGCCGGGCTTTTCCCGATTATGATGATACGGCCTGGATATTGCATTTGCGCCAGCACTTCAAAACCTTTTTCCATATCTCACTCCTTACCCAGAATTTTTACCCTTCTGCCCTCGACCCTCAGTCTCCCCTCGCAGTACAATTTTATCGCCTCGGGCAGGACCTGATGCTCTATCTTGAGACCCCGATCGTGAAAGCTTTCGAACGTTTCCCCCTCTTCAATAGGGTTGATGCCCTGAAGTATAATCGGTCCCGTGTCGCACCCTTCATCCACGAAATGCACGGTGCACCCGCTGACCTTCACACCGTAACGCCAGGCGTCGCCATACCCGTCGGTTCCCGGGAAACTGGGAAGCAGGGCGGGATGGATATTTATGATACGGTTCCGGAACTGGCCGATCATGTGCGGTGTTATAAGCCGCATGTAACCGGCCAGCACCATCAATTCAACGTCATGCTTTTTAAGTATTGATATTATGGCTTCCTCGTGCTCTTCCCGCAGGGCGTACTGCTTGCGGTCAACGAAAAAAGCGGGTATGCCATGGTTGCGCGCCCGTTCAAGACCGAAGGCTTTTTCCTTGTCGGATATGACGCAGGCGATCTCAACCGGCAGCCAGCCCGATTCGGCCTTGTCTATTATAGACTGGAGATTGGTGCCGGACCCTGAGACAAGTACCGCTATTTTTGTTTTGTTCATCCTGCGCATTCCCATTGCAACCCCGGAGGATGATACATGCCCCCGGATATCAATTAAGTATTATGTCCCGTAGGCCATCTGTCAAGATTAATTCATTCTATGAGCTTGAGAAATTCCTCCCTGGTCCGGATGTCACTTCTGAACGTCCCCCTCACGACCGATGTGATGGTGCTGGCTCCCGGTTTCCGCACACCCCGCATTTCCATGCACATGTGCCGCGCCTTGACCACCACCGCGACGCCTTTCGGCCTGACATGCTTCATGATGGCATCGGCAATCTCCGTGGTAAAGTGTTCCTGCACCTGGAGTCTTTTGCTGAAAATATCGACAATGCGCGCCAGCTTGCTGATGCCGACAATTCTCCTGTTATCCGGTATGTAGCCGATATGGCAGACGCCGAAGAAAGGGAGCAGGTGATGCTCGCACATTGAGTTAAAGTGTATGTCCTTAACGATCACCATTTCATCATGTTCCAGCTCGTGGGCCTTGCCGAGAACTTCCGCTATGTCCTCCCTGACGCCGCCGAAGATATCCTCATACATCCGCGCCACGCGGTCCGGCGTTTCCTCCAGGCCGCTCCGGCCCGGGTCCTCGCCGATGGCATGCAGTATCTCGATGACGGCTTTTTTAATTCTTTCCTTGTCCACGTGAAACTCCTCCATTATGAGTCATGAAGGCGAGGTCGGATAACCTCGCCTTCGCATCACAGCGGCCACGCCTGTCTATATCACTATGTATATATTCATCTAATTTTCAATAAAAAAAATAATCAGCACGCAATAAATATTGGATTTGCCGAATGTTTCAATACCCGGACAGCATGTCCCCGCCGGAAGTGCGGCGGCTGCTTCCTTGATTATTCCTCATTCCCTTGACCGGTCCCCTGATCGCCGGTTCCGCATTCACTTTTTCACCGGCACCGGAACTGACACCATGTTCAATTATTGTCCAACTGCGGTTAAATACCGGGTACGGGTGTCTGTTTTTTTATCCGCCAGCGGTAAAAATGTCTTGATTTCCGACTGATTCTCTGATGTCTATCAATTGAACCGGGGGGAGGAATGGTGCGTGATTTCCATTGAGGTTAATGGTGCCGTTATTATTACCATTACTGTCAGGCTTCTGACCATACACAATTCCCATGAATTGCTCAGAGTGCTTCTGGAAACCGCGCATCAATACGACAAAGAGTTCGTTATCGATTTCATCAACGTAACTACTCTTGACTCAACAGTCATCGCCATGCTCGTTGAATTCAACAACCACATGGCTGAAAACAAAAAAAAATTAACACTTGTCAACCTTTCCCCTTTCGTAAAAAAAACATTTGAGATACTGCACATAACAAAATTTTTCAACATCCAGTAAGTGTATGAAAATAATTTTTACCGCCGCATCTCTGATCATGCTGTTCACAATCACCCTGATGCCGTCGGCCGTGACTGCCCGGCTCCATCAGAAATCATCCGATGCCGCGACCATCAATCTGGACGCCGAAAGCACCAGAATCCCCCTGGGGCTTTTCATCTCCATACTCGAAGACAAAACAAACGCCATGACAATACGGGAAGCCTCCGCGCCCGCAATGGCTGACAGATATGTCCCCTGCACCACTGACTCCCCAAGCTTCGGCTTTAACAGCACATCATACTGGGCCCGGTTCAGCGTGCACAATGACCTGCCGCGCGACGAACGGTGGTTCCTCGAGCTTGAATATCCGCACATGGACGTGTTTGAGGTCTACTACAAGGACCCCGGGGGCGCCGCGGTCAGGAAACAGAGCGGGGATATATACAAGTTCGGCAGGCGCGAACTCCAGTACCGGAACTTCGTCTTCTCGATACCCGTACCCCGCGGCAAGAGCATGACCATCTATCTCCATTTCGCCGGGTCATGTTCGAAGCAGTTCCCCCTCACCCTCTGGACGCCAGAGGCCTTCGCCGAAAAAGCGATACACGAAAAGATGCTCCTCGGCATATATTACGGCATAATCCTGGTCATGATGTGCTACAATCTCATACTCTTCTTTTTCATAAAGGATAAAAGCTACCTGCTCTACGTAATATATATCGCGACCTACGGCCTGGTGCAGATGGCATACAACGGCATGGCCTTTGAGTATCTCTGGCCCGGGCTGCCGCAGTGGCATAACATAAGCCTCCCCTTCCTCATCGGCCTTGCAATCCTGTGGATGGCCATTTTCTCCCAGAGTTTTCTTCACACCTGGGAGAAGGCCAGGATCATGTTCTGGTTCCTGCTTGCCGTCATGGTCATCGGCATCGGGACAATGGTCTATTCCATATTCGGTGATTACCTGACCGCGATAGAATCGGCGATGAAACTGATGGTCCTTGCCGCCGTGGTGATCATAGCGTCCGCACTTGTAACCATGGTGCGGGGGTACCGCCCATCCCGATTTTTTATCATCGCGTGGCTTTTCTTCCTCTGCGGCCTGGTCCTTATAGCGCTGAACAAGCTCAACATCATCCCGGTAATGTTCATCACTGAATATGCCAACCAGATCGGATCGGCCCTGGAGGTAACCCTCCTCTCCGTTGCCCTCGCCGACCGCATCAACATCATGAACCAGGAAAAAAAGGAGGCCCAGCTGGCCGTCATCCAGGCCCAGGAAAAATACAAGCTCCTGGTCGAAGGTTCCAGCGACATCATCTTTTCCCTCGACGAGAAGTGGAATTTCATCACCGCCAACAATGCAATCATGACCCACCTCAAGGTGAATCCCGGGTCAATCGTCTCCATGAACTTTCTCGATCTGATATATGATGAAACAGAGGACGCGGTGGTCAGCAAGAACCTCATAAGGGAAAAACTCGGGGAAATGCTGCTGAAGCATGAACCCCTCAGCTTCAAGATCATGTTCAAGTCCACCATCATCGCCGAGCCGAAGGAGATGCAGGTCCGCCTCGAACCTGTGAACCTGGAGGGGAAAAACGAGATACTCGGGAAAGCCACGAGCGTCGAGGAAGATGTCCTCATTCCCTTCTTCGACAGCGAGCAGCAGAATTTCTACATCAGCAACTACATAATGGCCGCCGAGGACGTCACCCAGCGGGTAACGAGAAATTTAAAAAAATTCATCGCCCAGAAACAGGCCCACATGATCCGGATCGCCCTCCGGGAACTGGTCATCAACGCCATCGAGCACGGCAACCTGAATGTGTCCTTTGACGAAAAATCCGAAGCCATTATGAACGACTCATACTTCGCGCTCATCGCATCCCGGCGCATGGACCCGCGCTACCGGGACCGGAAGGTGCTGATAGAATATTCCCTGAATCCCGTCAAGGTGGTATACCGCATCACGGACGAGGGTAACGGCTTTGACTGGGCAAAAATTCTGAATAACACTTCCCGGGACGCCAATGAACAGCTCCTGGCCCATGGGCGCGGCATCTCCCTTGCCCAGAGCATTTTCGACTCCATTACATTCAACGAAAAGGGAAACCGGGTTACCCTGCTGAAAAAATTCAAAAATCATTCCTGATTAAATAAAATTTTTTCCTTCACCCCCTCTTAACTCGTATACCCTGCAGAGACGGGTAAAGTCTCCCGTCAACATCGCGCAGGAGCATAGCATGAAATTCAACACATATTTTCTTGAAATCTACCGCGACATTGTTTTCCCGGTCATCGTCATTGACCATGACAATCTTTACGGCGCGACGGACATGGCGCGTCTTCAGAAGATACTTGTCCGCTGCAAAAAGCCATGGGACCGTTTCATTACATTCATCGATGCCACGGGTTATGAGTTCCTGTTTGAACCGCCCGTCCTGGCCCTGGTTCCCAACGTGCTGCGCCAGGATTTTCCGTGGAAAAAAAAGGAGATCATCGAACTGTATGAATCATCCGCCAACAGGCCCGGTGAAATACCGGATCGAAGAAAATTGATGAGGAAATCGATAGCTGAGATTATTATCCATCTTGCCGATTTGATAAAGGACAACAGGCCTTCGCTGACCGGCCGCCTGGCCCGGCCTTTCAGGACGCACCGGCCCTTTGATCCTTTCCCTGGCTGAATTGATCAGGCCGACATGAACCCTTTCCGACTCTACTTTTTTTGTTGCCGCAGCGGGAGGGGTATACTACAGTATCAACGGTTCCCGGTCCCCCGGTTATCCGCTGCTGGCCGGAGACGCGCGGATCCTACAAGTTTTATGTACTATGACGCAGGGAGGTCACATGGAAAACAGGGCTGTAATCCTGCTGAGCGGCGGCATTGACTCAGCCACAACGGCGGCCATGGCCATTGAGCGCGGCTTCGAACTGTACGCCATCACGTTCCGCTACAGCCAGAAGCATGCCGTCGAGGTCAGCTGCGCCGGGGCACTGGCCCGATTCTTCCATGTCAGGGGACATGTCATCATCGATATCCCGGCCGGTATATTCCGTTCCGCCCTGACGGACATGTCCATGGAAATACGCAAGAACGGCGAACCCGGTCAGGCCGGGGACATCCCCGACACGTACGTGCCTGCCCGCAACATCCTTTTCCTCTCTTACGCTCTCGCCTACGCCGAATCGATCAGCGCGTCGCGCATATTTATCGGCGCCACGGCGATCGATTACAGCGGCTATCCCGACTGCCGCCCGGAATTTTTCGAAGCTTTCCAGACAATGGCAGACCGGGGCACAAAATCGGGAGTGAGCGGCAGGAGGATCCTCATCGAAACACCCATCATTGCTATGAGTAAATCAGAAATCATACGCGCCGGCGCCCGTCTCGGTATTGATTACGCCATGACGCACAGCTGTTATGACCCCGGTCCCGGGGGCCTCGCCTGCGGCGCCTGCGACAGCTGTCTCATTCGGAAAAACGGCTTCCTCGCAGCCGGCATACCGGACCCGACCCGCTACCGTGAAGAGTGACGGATGCCCAACTTCCTGCTTGACATACTTTTCCCCTCCCGCTGCCCCGGATGCGGCTCAGCGGCGGGCTCGCAGCACCATGGCCTCTGCCCGGTCTGCGCGGGAACAATCCCTGTTCTGGAGAACGCATGTCCCTTCTGTTCCGGGCCGCTGACCGGCTCCCGGTGCAATCCATGCGCCGAAAGGCACTGGTATATCTCGAAAAACATCACCATATCTGATTACAGCGGCGTCATGAAACGCATCATCTGCAAAATGAAATTCGGCAGGATACGGGCCCTCCATTCCGCCCTGGGCTCCATTGCCCTTACAGAACTCGTCCGCAGGGCCGTCACGGCCGACTTCATCACATGGGTCCCCATGAGCCCCGGAAAACGATGGGAGCGGGGCTTCAACCAGTCTGAACTGATATCAAAATTCATCTCCAAAAAGACAGGTATCCCCTGCCGGCAGCTGTTACGGGAGAAACCCGGCACCAGGGCACAGCGAAAACTCGGCCTCCGGGACCGTTTTATAAATACCCTTGACCGGTACGAAGCCATGGAAATGGGCGCCCCTGCAGGAAGCAGGGTGCTTATAATTGACGATGTGTTTACCACGGGGGCCACTATAAACGAATGCGCCCGTCAACTGCTGCTGGCAGGGGTTGATACGGTATTTTCCCTGACTATTGCCCGTACGGATATAAAAAGGCTTGAAAAGTTTTAATTTTTTATTCTAAAATGGCCCTTCAGCGAATATAATAATTGACCCCGGCATGATGTCCGTATAAATATGAAAACTCCTGTATGATACAGGACGCGATACGGTTGTTATTTCCATCAATTACCATTACCGCATGGAGTATAGAATTATGAAGAGAAAATCAACTGACAATGTTGAAATTCTAATTTTGGACGGAAGAATCGACCAGGAAGGATCAGAAGAACTGGAATCACTCCTTCAGGATTGCCTCGACAAGGGAAAACACAATATATGCATTGACATGATGGACGTGAAGCATATATGCAGCTCCGCCCTGGGCGTCCTGGTGGCCATCAAGCGAAGAATCAAGGATAACGAAGGCGACATCAAGCTGGTCATCGTCAACGACAACCTGCTCCGGCTGTTCGAAACCACCATGCTCGACAAGGTATTTGAAATATACGAATCCCAGCGCGAATGCCTCACCACCTTTGACTGATACCGTTACCGGGCATGGACAAGGATCTTAAAGAAATTCTGGCGCCCCTGGATGGTCATCTCAGGAGGGTTGATGAAGAAATTCAAAAACGCCTCCAGACCGGCATCCCGATCATCGACGCGAGCGCTCTCCACCTGTTTCTGAGCGGCGGCAAGAGAATACGGGCTTCCCTGGTTATTCTCTCAAGCGGCCTGAGGGGTGAGATCCCCGGTGGCATCATTGAACTTGCCGCAGCCACGGAAATAGTCCACGCCTCATCGCTCATCCACGACGACATCATCGACCAGTCCATGTTCCGCCGGGGAAACATCACCGTCCCCAAAAAATGGGGCAACAAGGTGGCGGTCCTGGTGGGAGACTTCATGTACTCGGTGGCGCTCAACACCGCCATTCAGGACGGCAATCCAGCCATATTCCCCCTCATGGTGGCGGGCACCAAGGACATGGTCATGGGCGAATTATGCCAGATCGAATACGCCGATCTGGACAGGGCCCGCCGCGAGCATTACCTTACCATCATTGAACTCAAGACAGCCCGTTTCATGGCCTCCTGCACAAAGCTCGGCGCCACGAAATCCGGCATGGCGGAAGAGGATCGTGAACAGATGTACCGCTTCGGCCTCAATCTCGGCTTTGCCTTCCAGATCGTCGATGACACCCTTGACATAATGCAGGCATCCGAAGAGATCGGAAAGGATGTCGGCAGCGATTTCAAGGACGGGAAAATCACCCTTCCCTTCCTCCATCTCATCGAGGAGGGCGGGGCCGATGACCTGGCGCGCCTGAAGCACTATATTGCCGAACCCTCCCCGGAAGCGTGGCAGTCGGTCAAAAAACGCCTTGTCGACGTCGGTTCGATCGATTACACGATCCGGTGTGCCGCTGAGTACATAGATACAGCGCGAAAAATCCTGAAAGGTTTTCCCGATTCCCCCTTCAGGAAGATACTGTTCGAACTGTCCGATTTTCTGCTCAGCAGGAAGTATTGAACGCTTATGGCCCTCTTCCGGGACAGCGGCGGGAAAGAGATCGCTGTTTTTTCAAAATTTAAGTTGTAATTATTTATCCCGGAATTATATTTGAAATGGGTGGCAATACCAGGCGACTGGAGATCCGCAATGATTACTAAAGAAATGGAAGAAATGCTTAAATTCTACAATCTGGGTCTTGCGGCATACAAGCAGAGAAAGTGGGACGAGGCGATCCGGGCATTCGAAAAGGCCCTGAGCATCAATCCCGGCGACGGTCCGTCAGAACTGTACCTGCAGCGTTCCCGCACCTTCAAGGAAAACCCTCCGGCGGAAAACTGGGACGGCGTTTTCGTAATGACAACAAAATAGGAAACGGCAATGACAAAGAAGGTAATACAGATAAACAAGAACCCGGTTTACGATATCGGGATGATCAACACGGTATTCAGCAAAGATACCGAATTTTTCGGCGATCTTTCTTTTAAGAAATCTCTCCAGATCAACGGCTACTTCGAAGGTGAAATCGCTTCGGGAGGATTCCTCGTTGTCGGCGAAGGCTCCGTGGTCAAGGCCAATATCAAGGCAAAGACGGTGATTCTCCAGGGAACCGTGTACGGAAACATTGAAGCGTTGTCACGGCTGGAGATACACGGCACCGGAAAGCTCTACGGCAACATACGAACAGCCAAGCTCCAGATAGCCGATGGCGTCGTTTTTGAGGGTACATGCGAGATGATCAAGGGAGATGGTAAGAAATCCGACCGGGATACCGACGAAAAAGACATGATAAAAGAATCCGCCGCAGGGGAATCAGCCCAGGCATAACGTCAGGCACAGGCGTCATGAACGCACACGAAGCCGCCCATTACGAAAAGCTGAACACCGGTGATGTACGGTGCAGGCTTTGCCCCCACAACTGCCTCATCAGGGAAGGAAAGCACGGAATATGCGACGCCAGGAAAAACAGCGGCGGCGCGCTGATTACCGAAATCTACGGCCGTCTCACCGCCCTGGCCATGGACCCTATAGAAAAAAAACCCCTGTATCATTTCCATCCCGGCAGCAGCATCCTTTCCATCGGCACGCGGGGATGCAACATGAAATGCCCCTACTGCCAGAACTGGCACATTTCCCAGGACCACGGAGCGCACACGTCCTATCATTCCTCGCAGGACATTGTCGCCGCGGCGGTCAGCGAAGGCTCCATCGGCATCGCCTACACCTATTCCGAGCCCATCATCTGGTTTGAATATGTGTTGGACACCGCCGTGCTGGCCCGGGAAAAAAAGCTCGCCAACGTCATGGTGACGAACGGCTTCATTAACCGGGAACCCCTTGAGGAGCTCCTCCGCATCATTGACGCCATGAACATTGACCTGAAGACATTCCGCGAAGACACCATGAAGAAAGTGCAGAAAGCAAACCTCCCCGACGTGCTCGCGACCATACGCCTGGCCCATGAGCGCCGATGCCATATCGAGCTGACAACCCTTGTGGTTACCGGCATCAATGACGACATGGCGGAGATGAAGGATATAATCGATTTCATTTCGTCAGTGGACCGCAACATCCCCTGGCATATTTCGCGCTACTACCCCAATTACCGGTATGACAAAGGCGCCACCGATGTATCCTTCATGATGAAGGTGCATGAAGAAGCTGAAAAAAAATTAAACTACGTCTACTGCGGAAACGTCTCGTCCAACGAGCGGGGCCACGACACGCGCTGTCCCTCCTGTGGAACAACGGTCATCAGCAGGGCCGGCTATGTTACTAGGAAAGAGAACCTGAAGAACGGCTCATGCTCACGGTGCGGATTTAATCTGGGAATTATACAGTAACCAACCTTACCTGAAAACCACTTGGTCCCATGGGTGTAAATTTTTCCAAAAACGGGGACATGCAACCGCGGCAAATTTACACGACTTCAAACGACTCGTAGATGGAAGGCGCCGTGTGAAGAACATAACGGTTTTCGAAATCTGACCGCGTGGTAATAGTGAAATAACGGTCAAGCTTGGCGGTGGCAAAGAGTTTCTGCAGCAGCGGGTTCAGATCATAAAATACAAGCATGATCCCCTGGCCCATTGCGTAATTGAAGAATTTCACGATGAAGCCGATGGCGGAAGAATCAAGAGACTCAAGCTTCTGGCAGTTAATGGCGATGACACGCGGCATTTTTCTTATCTGGGCCATCCACACGTATTCAACCTTGGTAAGGCTGTCGATATTAAATATACCCTCTATATTAATAACCGCAATATCGCCAAACTGTTCGATATAAGTATGAACCATTTACCAGCCCGGGTCGTGAAAATTTTTGTTACTTTACTAACATTATCGTAATATTGTCAAGCAATATGTACTAATTATTATTACCGATATGACACTAAGGGTTATCCATTACAAGCCGTTTTGAAAAAATATTAAACTGCTGCAGAACCTGCGCCTGGAGTCATCCAGGGGCCTCTGTAATTTTTTTTGGGGTAATGACCGGGTCGGACGTGAGCCGTCCTCCTGGAATCCTTATTAATATAATTATTGCAACAAGTCAACGTTGAAGGTGCAGGCGCTTCACCGGGGGAAACAGATAAAACGTTGCCCATGTGCCAATAAAAAAAGCGGCAGTGATTGCTGCCGCTTTCCTTGATAGCTTTCGTTTTTCGTTTTTTTACTGTTTATTCCGCGTGTGCTTCGCCTTCATGATGCCCGTGGCTGTCAGAATGCGGGAAAAGCGGCGTGTACTTGGCAAACCACATATAGATCATCACCATGATCGCAAGGCCGCCCAGCATGATGAACCACTCCTGGATCGTCGGGTTATATCCGATGAATCCCTTCCACGGGAAATTGGGAACCGACGAACCGTTCAGGACAACATGGAGCTTGGTGGTGACCATGGCCATGACGCCGCTGATAATGCCGTAGCGGAACATCTTCTCATCCTCGCGGAATTTCGGCACCAGGAGCAGCACGATGGCCCCCGCGATGAAAATGAACTCGAGAATGATCATCCAGAGGCCGTAGTAGCCGCCCAGGTTTGAGAGATAGCTCCGGTCGAACAGGGGCACCCAGGAGGTGGCCATGAGGATAACATCAGCGAGACGCGCCACCAAGTACACAACGAACATGATCCCGGAAACCTTGGCTATGGACATGAAGGTCTCCCGGGGAAGCACTTCCTTTTTCATCACCTTGCCCGCCACATAGGCGCAGAGCGTCATGAAGGACGTTCCGCCGGCGGTTGCCAGGATGATGACCGTGAAGAAATAAATATGGTGGGCCCGGAACCAGGCTGCCTTTGCATACATAATGTCCCACATCCCGCCGCCCAGGGAACCCTGGTGGAAGAATGAAAGAAAGGTGCCGCCCGCGGCAAAGATCCACATCAGCCTGTGAAGATAGTGGCCGATATATTTAAGGACCGGTATCGCGTCGAGAACCTTGTGCTTCAGCACGACCGGCATCAACTCCACGCACAGGATCAGGAAGTAAAAGGTGAGGCACCACGCTACTTCAGTAAGCATTGAAGTCGGCATGAGGCCGGGTCCCCAGTTCGGGTACGTATAAATGAACCATGCCCGTATCGGCTGGCCTATGTCAAAGACCAGGAATACGAAGGTGAAAAGGTAGCAGAGGAAACCGATCAGCACTGTTGAGCTGATCATCGGCTCCAGTTTTTCGTTCCTGAATGTGTAGAGCAAGAAGCCGGTGGTGAAGGCGCCGCCGCCGAGACCGACCAGTCCCAGGTCTCCGATGATCCACTGGCCGAAAGGATACATATTGCTCATGTCGGTGTAGCCCAATCCCCAGAAGAGGATCTGTATGGCAAATATGAAAAATCCGGCGGCGAGAAACAGCATTACGTACAGTGCTATTTTCACGTTTTTTGAATAGCTGTTGAATTCCTTTTTAACGAATTCTATGTATTGCTTGATATAACCTATTAGTTTACCCACAGTTTTTCTCCTTTATCTGGATATCGGAGTCTATTTAAATTTCATCATTTCCTTGATCCAGGCCTTGCTGGTGAGATAGTAGACCTTGGGATTGGGAAAATTCTTGATATGCATCATCTTCTCTTTTGTCTTCTCATCCTTATCGTCAATGGTATGAACGAGGCGGAACTTGCGTTTCTTTTCCTTGTCAAGGAGCTGGCTGAGCTCGGAATTCGGATCATCCAGGTCGCCGAAAACCATCGCATTGGTCGGGCAGGAGGCGACGCATGCCGGCGTATAGGTGACGGCGTTGATGTCCAGCTCGCCCTTTGCCACCGCCTTGTCGCGCTCGCGCTTCCAGATATGGCTGCAGAACTGGCACTTGACCACAGTCCCGCGGGAGGCTATCGATACATCGGGATTGAGAGAATTCTTGAAGGAACCCTCGTTTCTCGGCTTCCACCAGTTGAAGGCCCGCGCTTCGTAGGGGCATGACGCCTGGCAGTACCGGCACCCGATGCACCGCGACCACACCTGGCTGACAACGCCGTCATCGCCTACATCGGTCGCGACGACCGGGCAGACCGATACGCAGGGCGGTTTCGGGTTTTTCGGATCGTTACCCTCGCACTGCTGGCACATTTTCGGTATATAGCAGACTTCGACATTGGGATACTTGGCATCCCGATCGTTGGTGACCTTCATCAAATCGAGGAATTGTACGCGCTTCGGCAGATCCGAATCATCCTCGAAAATCGGCATGTTATTCTCCTGAGAACAGGCGATGGCGCAGGTACCGCAGCCCGTGCACTTGTCCAGATCTATAGCCATTCCCCATCTTCTTTTCATTTTCATTTTGGTATCCACCTCTTAGCTGATTTTGACCCTGGTGAGCCACCAGTTCGCGGCCCCGGTCAGGGGATCGATATCATTCGCCATGATTTCCTTTGGATTCACGCCTTTCTTTTTAGCATACTTGGTATAGGCCTTATGACCGAACCCCAGAGGAATCGCTATTGCATCGGGCGCCACGGTGTCGGTGAGGTGGGCCCGGACGCTGCCGATCTCGCCCCGCGATGATTCGATATCAATCCGCTCGCCTTCGCTGACGCCATGCTTGTCAGCCGTGTCACGGTTTATCTGCACCCAGAGCTTGCCCTGTGAATATGTTGTATCGTCGATAGTCTTGAGCACGTAGGGGAAAGCCAGACCATCACCATCGCCCACGAAGGTCAGTTCCGTCGGGACCAGGGTAAGGGGGAATTCCTCGGAAGCCTTGAGGGTTTTCTCCAGCGCGACGAGGCTGGCTTTTAAAACCTTCGCGTTGTAATTCACACCGCCGGTTCCGACCGCCCCGCCGTAGGTCTTGACCAGGTCAACATAGCTGTTCCAGTTAAAGTTCCCCTTAGCGCCGTCGACCTTCTGGGCCAGTTTGATAATCGCGTCGCCGGCATGGATCGCCTGCGCATAGGCCTTTACCGGGGCCGCGCCAGCGGCGCTCTCGGATTCGACGAAGCTCAATGACGGGAAAATGTAATCCGCGTACATGGCGGAGTCATTCAGGAGGGGCATGATCCCCACGACAAAGGCATTCTCCATCTTGGCGGCCAGGTCGACGCCGTATACGCTCTTGTAAACCGGGTCACTGCCGTTGATGAAGAGCATTTCAAATTTGCCGTTCTTGATGAAATCGTCAAGACCGGTATATTTTTTCGAATCTCTCATGACTGCCGCCGCATCGGCCGAAAGGGCCGGTTCGCCCAGGCCCTGGCTCTTCTTCAAGAACGCTCCGCGGGATCCCACCATGGCGTTCAACGCGTATACCGCCATGAGTTCCGCCGAAGAAGAGGAAACGCCCGCGCCGCCGCGACCGGCGACCGCGATCGGGTTCCTCGCCCGCGCAAAAGCATCCGCGACGTCCTCAATCTGTTTCGCCTTGAGCCCGGTGAGGGTCGCGACTTTGTCCGGAGTGTACGCGTTGACAACAGCCATCCAGTCGCCGCCGCCGGCCCCCCGTCCCTTCTTTTGAAGGCAGTTGGCTATGCCCATTGCCAGGATCAATTCGGTTCCCGGCTTTATGGGGAGCCACTGGTCGGCCATTGACGCCGTCCGTGTGCACACAGCGTCGGCCTGCACCAGCTTGGCGCCTTTCTTCTTCCACTCGACCAGGGCCTTGTTCATGGTGCATGCCGTACCCCATCCTTCCAGGAGACGGGCGCCGAAGCTCAGTATGTAATCAGCATTGCTGAAATCGTAATCGACATATCCGCCCAGGGCCGACTGCGAGAGGGCGGCCAGGGAAGGCTCGTAAAAGGCATTAGCGCTGCCGGCGGATTTGACCAGGCGGTCGAGAAGCGCGGCAGAGAGGTTGTCATTCTTGTTGATGCCGGCTATAAGGTTGCCCTTCTTCGCGGCGATCAGTTTGTTCATCTGCTTTGATACGGCCGTCAGGGCTTCTTCCCACGACACCTTCTCAAAGGCCGACGCTTTCGCTGTCCCCTTCCTGCCGGTGCGTTTCAGCGGCGCATCGATGCGCTCGGCGTGGTAAAGTAGCTGGAGCGCGTTCTGGCTGAAGGGACAACCGCTGTTCGATGATTCGATCTTAACCGCGCGGTCCCCGATCATGCGTATTGACATTTCGCATTTTTCGCGGCATGCCGCGCAGAGCGTTTTCAGGTACGTTTCCCTGCCAGGCGCCGGCACGTACTGGTCCTGGGTCCACTCGGCAAGCCACTGGAGACCGAGAAAGGGGGCCCCGGAGAACACATAGCCCGAGAGACCGCCGACGACAGCGCCGCCGCCTATCATTAAGAAATCTTTTCTATCTATTTTTTTCATGGATTATTTCTCTCCTCTGACAAGTTTCATGCTGCCGGAACATCAATCGTGGCAAACCGTGCAGGCGTTGCTGATTCTCAGTGCGGTATGGCAATCCATACATTGCCCCATCAGCATTTTGCCGCTCAGCATTTTCATGTTTGTTGAGTTCGCCTTGTCGCCGTGACATGAACCGCAGCGGGCTTTCTTCCTGCCGTCCTCGTACTGCGCCGTCATGACAACCTTGTGGCTGAAGTAGACCAGGTCAGGCTGCTTGGCGTAGGAGCCCCATGGCTTGTCCGTGTCCTTGAACTTTTTGAGCTCCGGCTTTCGCAGAGCCGTCCCTTCCCCGGCGTTTTTATCCGGGCCGTTCGGGTCGTGGCACGAGGTGCACTCCGCTACCGTCGGGAGACCTTTAAACCTGCCATTCTCGTGATACCCGTGGCATGTTTCGCAATCATCTTTGCTCATGCCGTTAGCCGGAAAATATTTGGTCAGGTGGGACTGGTGGTTAAAGTAGACTGATTTGTCAGGATGGTTCGCCATTACATAATCGCATCCCATCTGGGAAACAATATAAGTAGAATAAAAAGCTACAATAAAGGGGATTCCTATAAGAAGTATTATTCGTTTCACCAAGCTTCTCCTTTTTTTTCTTTATAAGGCAAAAATTGGTTTTGATTAAATAAAAAGGCGGCTGTGGCAATGCCATTATTTAACTGAAATATATATTTTAATCTACAAGTTATATGTCAACAAAATATTAATAAATTCTTATAGATTTAGTCTGCTGGTAACAAAAATCAAGTACCGGTTTGAATCATACATCACGGGAAACGGCTATCTGCTGCATCGCCAGCGCCGCCGGGTCCTCACCCGGGCCGGCGGTATCGGTTGATGAAGCGCCAGTAAGCGGATCGACATTCACGATCATATCATCGTTTATCCTGATCCGGTACTTCGACAGGACGCTCCTTATCTGCTTCTCGACGCCCCGGACCTTCCGTGAATTCATATCGGGGAGGATCACCGCCAGGAGATCGTCATGGCGGCAGAGATAGCCGTCATTCTGAATGATATCCCCTGCCGCCGGCGCCAGGAGTTTCATGATCCCGCTCTTTTCGCTGTCCCCGATTGGACCCATGTTGCGGAAGAGCTGGACATAGAGGACGGAAAAATCCCTCCCTTTCCCCTTCCAGGTCTTGAGGCATTCATTGTATTTCAGATTGTAGTATATTTTACTGTTAAGACCGGTCTCGGCGTCCGTCATCACGTCATTGACAATGATATAATCATGAATGTTTTTCAATACCCCGTCCATGGCGGTTTTGATTTCCTGCATCTGGCTGCCCTGGAGGCCGGCCCGCTTTTCCAGGTTCACCGCCCCCAGGAACACATCATTGTACACCAGGGGGATGACGATCGTGCGGCCCTCCTCGAGGACCATGGTAGCCCCGTTACGGAGTTCCCTGCCCGCCTCGTTGCCGACATCGATGGTATCGAAGCTCACCGAATCGATTTTCAGAAAGGTCGTACCGATGAGCTCCATGGTCTTGACCAGCCTGCCGGAGTGATGAAAAATATACAGGGACACGGTGTCGGTGCCGTAGGCGTCATGGATGGAACTGAAGAGATCATGGATATATCCGCCGAGTCCGTCGGAGACCACGCCGGCCGTTTCAGGCTTGTGCGGGCTCTGGCCCCGCTGCGCGGAGCGGCTTTCCAGGTTCAGGTCGATGAAACGGCCGGCGTCCGCCGTCCCCGGCTCCCGCTTCTTCGTGACGGCTATATACACCGCCGCGGTGATAATGATGATGAAGACCGCCAGGAGGGCCACCTCAAGGGCGGTCCGGGCGCGGATTGAGCCTCCCACCGCGTGTGGATAAACCACCAGGAGGCGGTACGGGCCGATTTTGTTGAGGAAGATGTAAAACTTGAGCTGTTCCACCGCGCCACCCGACTTTTCATCATAGTAGCGGACGGCATAGGGATTGGCCTTTGATATGTTGAACTTCTCCTGGGTAAAGTCCTTCAATATTGCTTCAAAAAGGTCGGCAGACTTTATATACCGGTCATTTTTACTGGAGAGACGCAGGGAAAGGGCGCTGTCCGTGATGGCCATGAGGGCGACCTGAGGGTATTTGCCGTGGGTGGATTTGAGAAAACCGGAAAGGTCACCTGAGGACAGGGTCTTCTTTTCGCCGGCAATGCGCTGTTCCATCTCATGATAGTCCCTGACAATATCATTGGTGGAGGTTACCAGCAAGCCGATCTGGTCATGTTCGACATACTTGAAGCGGACCGTAAAATAGAGGAACAGGCTGATGACCAGGACAACGGCTCCTGCCGCGATGACCTTAACCTTCACGGACATGGCGGAGCGCTATTTCTTCTCTTCCGGCGACATGTCGTACTGTTCATCCTCTTCCCACACGAAGGTCCCCTTCCCGCTCTTGTTTTTATCCGGACATACCTTCATGATATATTTTTTTTCATTGGGCCAGAAGGCGTTCTTCTGGCTGTGATAATAGCTGTCCAGGTCGCTGACGTACTTGATGCCGTCGGGCCATATCTTCGTTCCGCGGCCGTCACGCTCGCCGTTCTTGAACCGGCCGATATAGCGGGACGTATCTATGTAGAACCAGACGCCCTTGCCGTGTATTTTCCCGTCCTTGAACTCGCCCACGTACTTGTCACCGGAAGGAAGGATGAGGGAGCCCTGCCCGCTCTGCCGGTCGCTTTCAAAATTGCCGATATACTTGGCGCCGAACCACTCCGACTTCTTCCCCCAGATGTAGGTGCCGAAGCCGTGCTTCTGCCCGCTCTTCCAGTCGCCGGTATAGGAATCGCCGTCGCCGACGGTCAGCTTTTTCTCCTTCATCATCACGCCATAGCTCCAGCTGGCGTAGTACTTCGCGACGATATTTCCCTTCTCGTCATAGAGAAATAGGGAGCCGTCGCCGTGCATCTTGCCGTCGAGAAACTGGCCGATGTATTTCGACTTGAGCCTGCCGTCCTTGTCGTAGGTGAGCAGCGTGCCGTCGCCGTTGGGTTTGCCGTCGATGACCTGGCCGAGGTAGTGCGACACCAGGATGCCGTTGTCGTCATAGATCAGTATCGACGCCTCGCCGGTCTCCTTGTCATTGAGGTACATGCCCAGGTATTTGCGTATTATCTTGCCCTTCTCGTTATAGATAAATTCCGAGCCCTGGCCGTCACGCATGCCGTTGCTGAATTCTCCCACGTATTTCTTGATGAGCCTGCCGTTCTCGTCATAGGTATAAAGGGTGCCGTCGCCGTGCATGAGGCCGTCCTTGAATTTCCCCTCGTACTTGCTCATCATCACACCCTTGTCGTTGTAGGTGATGAGCACGCCGTCTCCCTCGGGTTTTCCGTTCTTGAACTGGCCCGTGTATTCTTCTATGACATTGCCGTCCTTGTTGTACTTGACCAGTTTCCCATCGCCGTCCGGCCTGCCGTCCCTGAAGTTGCCGGTGTACTTGCTCACCATCTTCCCGCTCTTGTCATAGGTGATGAGCGTCCCCTCTCCCTCGGGCTTGCCGTTCTTTACCTTGCCGGTGTACTTGCTCACCATGTTCCCGTCCTTATCATAGGTGATGATGGTGGCCTCGCCGTCAATGGAGCCGTTGAGGTACTTGCCGGTGATCTTGCTCACCAGTTTCCCGTCTTTATCATAGGTATACACGTCGGCCAGGCCGCTGGGTCTTCCTTCGTAGAAGGTGCCGACTATCTTTGAGACGATCTTTCCGTCTTTATCGTACGTGATGAGAGTCCCGTTGCCGTCAGGCTTCCCGTTGGCGAAACTGCCCGTATACTCGCTCCGGAGCACGCCCTTCTCGTCATAGGTCTTCAGGATTCCTTCGCCGTGGGGTTTGTTATTCTGAAAGGTCCCGGTGTAGGTGCTTGCCACCTTCCCGTTCTCATGAAAGGTGACCAGGGTCCCCCGGTCATAGTCGCCGTTCTTCAGGGTGCCCGTGTACCTGCTGATGAGCCTGCCCTTCGAGTCAAATTCCGATACGACCATCTCGCCCACGGGAACGCCGTTATTGAACATGCCCTCTATTGTTTTAATGACATTGCCGTTCTTATCCAGGATATACAGTATTCCTTTCCCATGGGGTTTCCCGTTCCTTGTCTCGCCCACGTACCTTCCGCCACCCCAGGGTATGCCCTTCTCTGTCCTGGTTTCCGGTTTTACCTTTTGGGAATCCGTGTCCACTGCGGTCTTCCGGTCCTGGTCGGTTCGCACCTGTTTTTTTGTGATATCACATGCCGGCATGACGCCGATCAGCATGGCCAGGGCAATGAATGCTGTTCTTTTCATCATAGATCCTCTTCTTATAAATATGTTGCGGGGGCTGTATCACATGACCACCAATAAAACGGCATGTTTTCATCAAACAGGCACTGTGCGCCATCACGGGGCAGATGCAGAAAACCGCTTTCTGGAGGCCCGATTAAGCTTTTCATGGATGTTCCGGGGAAGTGATACAACAATATCAATGGTCAGATGTAACCCGGCACGCCACCCGCTGTCAAGATTTTTCAAATTTGCCATGCCATTTTTTACATCCTGCAGTTCTTGTGTATTATTCTTATCAGAATCAACAATATATTCAAGAAAATACATCTAATTACCGATATTTTATCCAAATAGAAGGATTTACCGCAAATCTGATATAATGGTGCTGCCATGAAATTAAAAAAACAACGGATATTCATAACCGGCCTGCTCATAGTCATTGTCATGTTATGCACGATAAGCCTGTTTTCGCGTCAGTTCGATTTTACCCCCATCAATCTCATGAAAGTTTCTTCATATGACAATGACCGTGTGGTGTTCCAGCATATCGAAAAATTTCTCGATATCACGAAAGACAACTCGTACGAGACACTCCTGGTGATCAAGGACCGGAAAATGTTCCTGCTGACGGACGGCTATGATGATCTCTACGAGGCCAAGGTCAGGAGATGGAAAGCATCCATGCAGAACGAATACGGAGAGAACGAATATGACCTTGTGTGGATCAACAAGATCAACACCAAGCCCGATTACATAGAGATCTGGGACCGTAAAGTGCCGGTCATGAAGAACGCCAACGAGGAATTCGTATCCACAAACTTCGGCACCTTTTACAAATCGATCCGGGATAAGTTCATCAGGGAACACGTGGACAAATTTCACCAGATCATGAGGAACCGGAGGGAAGCCAATTTCTATGTCGACCGTAAGGCCCTGCCCCGGCCCATCTACATCGAGGACATGAACAAGTATGTTGATAAATATTACACCTTTGTCAAGGCCCGCGCCTTTGACGGAACCCTGTACAGCTGCGAAGATGCCGACGGCGACGGCGTGACCGAGACCTTTATCGTCACCGCCAAGGACGGTTTCAACTGGGGATATAAATCCGGTGCGGACCTTATCTTTATCTTTAAGAACACCGACAAGGACATCGAGACCCTCATCGGCAAGCTGGCCAATGAGGTTGTCTTCGGCAACGTCGACGACGAAAAAGACATGATCGAGACCTTCCCCAAGGAGAAGGACATCAACGATATGATCAAGTGGATAACGCCGAAAGATCCCAACGTAAAATGATACCGCCCCGGCCGCATCGCGCGGCCGGTCGGTAAAAACCTCCGGAGCCCCCCTCAGCATCAGGGGGGCTTTTTGCGTGTTGCATTGACACAGGGAAATTATTGACATATCATCCTCCCCGGTGCAAGGGTGGCGGAAGGACGGTATCATGAAAAAAGCTGAAAAATTCGAATGTTCCCAGTGCGGCTCCACCGCTTTCAACAGGGAAGGAGAAGCCCGCATGCGGTGCGCATACTGCAACAGCCTCTACCGGATTCCCGGCCAGGAGAGCCCGCCCGCAGGACCGAGGGTCATCATCAAGAAAGGGGCACGGGTCATATTCGGAAAAAACTCAAATATAACGATCCGTGGAGGGCTTTTGATCGAGGGCGGGGCGCAGGTCTCATTCCTCGGGAAACTGGAGCTTATTGAGAAGAGCGGCGACGCGGCCATTGAAGAAGCAAAAAAGAAATTAAAATGGTAACAGGGCCCCACTGATATGTTTTTTAATGCCGGACTGTAATTTCTTGACATGGCGGAATCCTTTTTTTATTTTTACCGGAAATAATCACCCCTACTGGGAGCAATAACATGCGAAAAATCATTATATCGAAATATTCGGCAATCATCATTATGCTCTTTCTTGCTACTGCCTGTTCAAAATCAGGGAATTCATCAACAGACGTGGAGGTTCCAAAGATTGAGAAAGGATGTCTTTCCGGCCAGTGCGTCAAAGGACAGTTCGAAACAGCCTACCAGCGCTTTACCATGGTCACGGGAAACGTGGTGAATCTCCGAAACCGTCCCGATGTCATGTCAAAAGTTCTCGCCCAGCTGCCGGCCACAAGGAAGGTCACCGTGCTCTACGTAAAGCCGGAAGAGACAACCATCGGCGGAATCAAGGGAAAATGGACTTTTGTCCAGGACACCGCCAATATAGTTATGCAGGGATGGGTATTTGATCACTTCCTTGCCTACACCCACAACTTCACGCAGCCGGAGCGGTGGAAAATAAAGGAAATCCGCACGCTCCTGGGGGGACGATTGATAGTGTATAAATGCTCCCCTGACGGGAGGTTCAAGGTGACCCAGAACGAAATGATGTTTAAAAGAGACGGCAACAACCTGCCGGAAAAAGCGTCAGGCGAGATACTCCAGTACAAAAATATCATCTGGCTGAAAAAGGATAAACCCGACGACTATCCGGTATTCTTCTATTTCATGGATGACGGCAAGCTTTCATTTCCTGATCAGTATAAGGACAAGCGGGGAACCATCATGGTCCGGTGACGCGAAGACGCCGGCCCTTCCATCAGCCCTTCTTCTGCTTTGACACAACGGCTTCAGCTTCCCGGCTGCGACCGGTGATGTCGTACCCGCCTGTATCGGCTATCACGGGAAGTATCATGAGCCGCGGCAGCGAGAGTTCCCCCTCGTCACGGTACTGCGCGAGACCGATCTTCATGCCCTCGCGGCCGGCCGCCGGTTCTCCCCGGTAGGTGCCGAAGATCCGGTCCCACCATGACAGGGTGAGGCCGAAATTGCTGTTCGTCTCCGGGATAACCGCGGAGTGATGCACCCGGTGCATGTCCGGGGTCACCGCGAAATAGCGGAGCACTCCGTCAGCCCCCGCCGGCATCCGCACGTTGCCGTGGTTAAACATTAACATGCCGTTCAGCACTATCTCGTAAACAGCCACCGCGAGGGGATCGGGACCGATCACAGCAACGGCCGAGAGCCTTACCATAAGGGAAAGGATTATTTCCACCGGATGGTACCGCAGGCCGGTGGTAACGTCGATGTCAAGATCGGCATGATGGACCAGGTGAAGCCTCCAGAGGGGCGGCAGGACATGGTACATGACATGCTGGAGATACACGGACAGGTCAAGGAGGACCAGGGCGAAGATGAACTCCAGCCAGGAAGGCGCGTTAATACTGTTGAGGAGTCCCCACCCCCTGGCGCCGGCAACAACGGCCAGGGCCACGGGCATGACCGGGAATATCACGCGGACAAGGATTGTATTGATGAGAACGATCAACAGGTTCGTAAACCAGCGGCCCGCCTTACCCGCGGCGAGGATACGCCGGGGGGCCGCCATCTCCCAGACCGCCATGGCGGCGAACACCAGGATAAACACCGTCATGCGCACGGCGGCTTCGCTAAACTGAAATAGAGACAGCAACTGTTCCGTCATGGGATCCCCTTCACATGTCCAAATTCAAACAACCGCCACCTGGTCCACCAGGCCGTGCAGCACGTCGTGGTATTCTGCCGACAAGGCAAGATCGGCGAGTCGCCACCGCGACTGCTCCACAAATTCCCAGTGCCGTTCCTTGGCATAATCAAGGGAGCCGCACCGTTTGATCAATTTCCGGATGACGGCAATGTCGCGTTTCTTCTTCTCTTTTTTCGTAAAGAGCGACACGAACAGATCCAGGTCTTTTCCCCGCAGGCTTTCGATGGCGCCGCTCACCAGGAGCGTGATCTTGCCTTCAATGATATCCGTATCGGTGGATTTACCCGTGTCATCTTCCTTTCCGAAAACGCCGAGTATATCGTCCCTGATCTGGAAGGCCTGTCCCAGGGGAAGTGCGAAGGCCTTAATGCGCTCCTTCTCCTTCGGGGAATCCTTACCGGTCAGGGCATAGCCCATGAGCATCGGATAGCAGATGGTGTAATAGGCGGTCTTCATCATGGCGATGCGGGATGCCGTTTCACGGGGCGATACAATCTTACGCGAACCGGAATGGAGTATGTCGAGGGTCTGCCCCCACGCGGTGACCTCCAGGGTGGAGGCGACTATCTTCATGAAGCGGTCCTTCAGGCGGGGCGATACGCCGGTGCCGGCCATGATTTCGATGGCATTAGCAAAGAGAACGTCCCCGAGAATCAGGGCGATGGCGCTGCCGATCTCCTTATTGTGCGAGCGCTTCCCGTAACGGTCGCCGCAGACAAGGTGAAGGCTCTTCCCGCCACGGCGCAGGTCCGACCGGTCAATGATATCATCCTGTATGAGGAGAAAGGAGTGCATCATCTCCAGGACAGAAGCCATGCGGACGATATCGTCACGGTTCCAGACGCTCCCATAGCCGAAGCAGGAGGCGAGCAGCACCAGGGGCCTCACCCGCTTGCCGTCCCGCATGCAGTACTCCGAAAGGAGGGCATACATATCACGGACATCCGGGATTTCGGTGTCGCGAATCTTGCCCTTGAAAAAGCCGTCCATTGTCGCGTCTATGAGCGGGACATACTGCTTGCTGAATTCACGGAACCGGCCAGTTGGAGACGACGATTGTTTCATCGGCCGTCATTCTTTTATCCAATAAAAGCCTTTGTCAAGAGGATTTTGGCAGGCAGACCTTTTCCCCGACCCCTCTCCATCTCGACCTCACCCCCTCTCCAATAGTGAAAAGGGGAAGACGAAAAAAAATTTAACACTGAGCCCTCTCCCCATGGGAGAGGGCACGCCGGAGGCGGGGTGAGGTCAAAATGCCGGCGATGAAAGCAGCGCCTGGCCCGGCCGCGGAAAAATCGTAAACCGGTAGAATTTACCTTTTTCCCTGGCCGGGTTATACCAGCGCACCTCGTACAGGGCCATGCCTCTGGAAACCTCCGGTTTGCTGCAGATGATGGCGATATCGCCCCCCCGGTCATCGGCGGGTACGCCGTCAAGCACCAGGGGACGCCACGCGGAGCCGTCGTCGCTCACTTCCACGGTTACCAGCGGATCGTGGAGCCGGATCATTGACGGCGGCACGTCCCGCCAGCAGAAGGTCCAGAAGGACTCGCCTCCCTTCTTCGACCTGTCGATGAATTCGGGATTTGTCTCGACCTTTCTCAAATCACCGGGAGCGCCGCCGATGGGATAATAGCTTTTCGCCACCTTGACAACGAAGACCCAGGCCGGGGGCAGTATCCCGCCGCTTCCTTTCTGCAGTTCCATGACAAGACGTCTCAAATGCATGGCGAGGAATCCCGCCGTTGCCGGACCGTAGAGGGTGCTGCCCCCTTCGTAATACTGGAGGGAATACTCGTCCCTCGTGGCGCAGTAGCCCCAGTAGCCGTTGGAAACATCCATGACCGTGTACCGGTAATTATCGGGAAAACCGACCATGCGCCCTGCGTCACGGCATCGTCCCGCCATGTACCTCCCCGCCTCGGTGGTCACCTCGAAGGGAAGAGGCAGAAGCACCATGTCATGTATCTGCAGCGCCTGGAGGAACAGCATATGGGGATATTCATCGAGAGGAAATATCTGGTGCTGGATAGCTTCTGCCGCGATCCTCTTGGCGCCCTGGCAGTCATTACCCGGATTTTTCCGGGGCCATCCGGGGGCCAAACCGGGGAGCCAGTTGAGCGACGTGACGGGACGGTCGGTGCCTCCGCCCAGAGTCGCCTCCCCGACCGCGGGTTTGTCACAGAGACACTCGTTGTCGAGGCAGCGGTCGGCGTACACGTCCACCTCTTCGGCGCGGTACCGGATCACGGCGTCGCCGGTGAGATCTTTCTCCAGGGAGAGGAAAAGCTGCAGCGCCCTGTTGCCGATGATGGTGCCGATGCGGCGCATAGCCCCGTAGCCGAGCTTTTCCTTCGCGCCGAAATCGGGCGTGATGTCGCCATGGGTGAAATTGGCAAAGGCAGACACCGGATCGACGGCTGAGGGATAGCTCTTCATGATGCCTCTTTCAACGATCCGCTCGGCGAAAGCCGTTACATCGCCGTTGTAGAGCATGTCGGTTTCCTTGTTGCCGAGGTTGGGGTGGAGGGAAAAGTTAGAGAATGCGCCGATGGGCGCATAGGAGCCGTCGGTCTTTCTGCAGTCGACACGGATCATCCGGAGCTCGGGATTGACCGCTTCCCGCTCGCCCGGTTTTTTTCCTTCAAGGAATTTATTCATGTGATACGCCGGAAGGCTCCGGTTGCGGATCACGCCGGCGATGTCCATGGAGCCGGTTGCCAGCTTCCCCGGGCGCCTGTTTTCACAGGCGCGGATAACGGCGCCGGCGATCTGTTCCGCCATGAAATTGAAAAGCTTCTCTTCGAAGCCCGGCTCCGGCGAAGCCATACGATCGTAGAGACCTTCGCCGAAATAGTTTCCCTGCGCGGAATGGGTGTGAGTGCCTGCGATGACAAGGCCCGCCGCCTCAACGTCGGTTTTCTGCGCGATAAGCTCGGCAACGCGGTGATGCAGGATTCTCGAGCCGGAAAGGATGTCAGCCTGAACCAGGGCGATGGGCCTTCCCTCCTTCGGCTTCAGGTATATGACCCTGGCGTAGAGCCGCGTCCTCACGCCCCGGCTGCGTTCACCCTGGACGGAGTGTCCTGCCATGGGAAGGCCCGGAGGCGGGGTGATATCCGCCCGGGCGGCCCCGGCCATCAGCGACGGGACTTCCTGCGCCTTCAGGGGCGCCGGATTGTTTACTGTTATCGTTACCGGTTTCAACGACGTGCATCCAGCCGCGACAAATGCTGTTATTAAAAGAAAAAATACATTAATTCTCCACATAACCGTCCAGCCATTCTTTATCTTAAGATTATTTTATCCTGGCAGCACAAAAATGACACTATGTCCAATTTATTAATATCCATTATGAATCGGATTTTTTAATTGAAATTTGTTAATTTAACGCCATTAAATTAAAAAGTCAATAATAATATAAAAAAAAGTAAAAAACCATGTAATTCACAATAATAAAGATCATTTAAAAAATTGATTGATAAATACCCGGTATGGATATTCTGGCTCCATGAACAAAACTGGAGAGCGGTAACCATGCTGGCCAAACGCATCATCCCCTGCCTGGATGTCGACAAGGGCCGCGTCGTAAAGGGGGTTAACTTTGTGAATCTCATCGATGCGGGCGATCCCGTCGAGAACGGAAAATTCTATGACAGCGAAGGGGCGGACGAGCTCGTTTTTCTTGACATCACCGCCTCATCGGACCGCCGCGACATCATCCTCGACATGGTTAAAAAGGTCGCGGAGGAAGTGCACATCCCCTTTACCGTAGGCGGCGGAATCAGGACGATCGATGACGTGCGTCTGATTCTGGAAAACGGCGCTGACAAGATATCCATCAACACCGCGGCGGTCAAGAACCCGGCACTCATAACGGATTCAGCGCACCGCTTCGGCTCGCAGTGCATCCTGGTGGCCATTGACGCCAAGCGGAACGACCGCGACGGCTGGACCGTGTACCTGAACGGCGGGAGAACGCCTACCGACCTGGATGCCGTGGAATGGGCGGCGCGGGTCAGGGAGCTGGGCGCCGGCGAGATTCTCCTCACCAGCATGGACCGCGACGGCACGAAGATCGGCTATGACATAGAGCTGACACGCACCATCGCCGAGAGGGTGTCCATCCCGGTCATCGCCTCAGGCGGCGTCGGCACCATCGAGCACATGTACGAAGGCCTCACCATGGGGCGAGCTGATGCCGTTCTCGCGGCGTCCATTTTTCATTTCCGGGAAATTTCTATCACCGAGGTAAAGCGGGAACTGCTGTCCCGCGGCGTGCCGGTGAGATATCCCTTTTAAAGCCGAACGCGGCGCGGTCACCGGGTGAAAAAATAAATAAGAAGGATTATCAGCACGATGAGGGCGGCGCTCAGGCCGCCTATGATGCCCATGGTCGAGCGGGACATCCCTTCCGGCTCGGCTTTGGCATCCATGTATGAGGTGTCGATGGCAACCTTGATGCCCTCTTCCAGCTCCTCTATCTTGGCGTAAATACCCTTGGCCACGATGGCGTATATCGTGTAGCCCCCGTCGCTCCGGTGCTTCATATGAACGATCCGCCCCGTTATGGGACGGACTCCATCATTGTCGATCGCGTCAAATGCCTTGAGCACGTGGACCGCCTTTTCGTGCCGGTCGGTGATATTGATCTTCAGCCGGTCGCCGGCAACGAGAAGGCCGATCTCCCTGCCGCTTAGGGGCGACAGGATGAGACTGCCGCGGAGAAGCAGCCTGACGTCCTTTCCCTTCAGGACCTCCCTGTCGTCATCATCGGTATCCACCTCGATATCAGGATCCGCCGCGCCCTTTTCCCTGGCCGCAGGATGTTCGGCAATCTTGCTGCTGGTGACCGAATGTAGTTCCATATCGACAGAGGTGATCTCCTCCACGTCAACGATCATACTCACGCTCTGGAGCCCCATGCGGGTCTGGATGACCTGCTGGAACAGCCGGTTGATATCCATGTCCTTCCTGTCGTTCACCAGCCGTTTCAGTTCCGAGGCAAACTGGAGGGTGTAGGAGGAGGTTAATACGTTTTTAAACTGCCTCCCCAGCACGTCGTCATGCTCATTGCTGTTAAGGAAACCGGTGACATCCTGCTCGAAGGTTATCCAGTCATTGAATGTCTTCAAGTCCTTCAACTCGAAGGAGCCCGAAATGACCGGATACACGCTGTTCAGGGAAAGGTACTGGGAATTGGCGAAGGCGATGAAGGCGCCGAAGGACGTGGTGGAAGAGAACCGTCCCTTGATGGCATAAATGTCCTTCAATGTTCCGGCAACGATCTGCTTGGCCCGTTCTTCATCACCGTTCGCGTAGAAGGTGGCTATTTCAAGTTTTCTGGTGTAATCTGACAGGGAATCAGTGGCGGTATCTAAAATGTCCGGCATTGTATCTCCAAACGGTCAGGATGAAAAGCTCATACCCGCGGGTTCGCCCCGAGTGCATCCTTCATATGACCAGATATACCGTAATTTTACAAGAATTTTTTATTCCGGATTTGCCAGCCGGTATTTTTGAAGCACTGCCTTGATCCGCTGCAGCAGCACCCTGCGGTCAATCGGCTTCAGGATAAAATCATACACGCCGAGCTTTATGAGATCGGCCATGACTCCCTTTGTAGTCTCATCGCTGATAAAGACGACCGGTGGGCGGACAGGTTTCTTGCTCAATTCATACATGAAGGCGTATCCGTCCATAATGGGCATATCCAGGGTGGTGGTTATAAGGTCCAGTTTCCCGTCGATCTTGGACATTTTATCAAGGGCCTCCTGGCCGTTCGAAGCCGTGGCGACAACCATGTATCGTTCCGATTCAAAAATCTGGACTATCTGCTTCCGCACAAATTCCTTGCTTTCAACGATCATGACCTTGTATGGCCTGCCTCCAGGCTTAATGCCGTCAGGTGTTTTGGTGTTTAAGCTCGGGAATTCACCCCTGCCCTTCATGCAACCCTCCCGTTAGAAAACCGGCAACGCAGGACGGATTATGCCGTACCAATGCATTGCAGAACCAGTGTTACATCTATCCTCATAGATAGTGATGATTTTTGCAACATCTAAAAGAACAAAACGGTATTGTCAAGATGAAAAAATCAGGAATTACCGGGAGGGGGCTGTAGATCCAGGCTAAAAAAACAAACAAAATACTTGATTATTTTCAGCAATATAGCGATATAATACCTGTATAAATGTAATTGCTACATACGACATATCGTACAATTCGTGCCGGCAGAAACAGGTAATTGGCTTTGTAATTACAAAAGTCCCGGCCTCAGTCCCTTGGAAAAAATGATTCCATCCGGGCGGAACAAGTACGTGACCATATCAGGGAAGGCTGATTAGTGATATCATGAGCCAAATAGAGATCAACGAGGGAAAAACAGTTTTGTCCAACGGCGAAACGAAACATTACACGATTCAACCCCATGATTATAAGGCCGCCATCGCGAGCGAGGCCGATTTTTACATTCAGTTCCACACTCTGACCCCTGAGACTGAAGGCGCTATCATCAAGAGCATCCACCGGTACCTGGAAAACTACGACCTGACCTACATAAAGAACCAGATCATTAACATCGTCAAAGAACTGGTCAACAACGCCATAAAGGCAAACCTGAAAAGGATTTTCTTTAAAATCAAGGACCTGGACATCAATAAGACCGAAGACTACCGCACGGGCATGGAAAACTTCAAAGAAGAAGCTTATGAGGGAACAGATGATTATTTCAGCAAACTTGAGACATCGAACCTGGTGGTGCGGGTCTCCTTCAAGAGCACCGATAACTATCTCTATATAAATGTGATAAACAACGTGCCTATTCTGGATACCGAAATATCCAAAATCAACGCGCGGATAAAAAAAGCCTACAAGTACAAGGACATCTCCGAAGCCTTCGACGAAGTGCTCGACGACTCCGAAGGCGCCGGTCTCGGCCTCATCATGGCACTGATGATTTTTAAAAATATCGGCATGCCCCCTGATGCCTTCAAGATTTACCGCAAGAACGATCTCACCATCGCTGCCATTGCCATCCCCCAGGACATGGACAGGATACGCTCCCGGGTCCAGGTTGCGGAGGTGCTATTAAAGGAATTAAAAGAAATACCGGCGTTCCCGGAGAACATACTCCACATCCAGAAGCTCTGCGCGAATCCGGACGCAACGATCAAGGAAATCGCAACGGCCATATCGATGGATCCGGGACTCACGACGTCGATCCTCAAGCTGGCCAACTCGGCCGGTTATTTTACGATAAAAAAAACCGAGACCATCGAGGACGCCGTCAAGATCATCGGCGTCAAGGGGATCAACACCCTCCTTCTCGCCACCGGCGTGTACAAGGTCCTCGACGCGCGGTACAAACGCTCGGAGACGGTATGGAAGGATTCATACAAGCGGGCGGCCTACGCGCAGAAGATCTCCATACAGATGAACCGGACGAAGTCAGGCGAATTCACCTACCTGGCTGCCCTGCTGTCCGATATCGGCTACATTGTGATGTATTCACTCAAGTCACCGATTCTCAAAAAATTGCAGCATCTTGCAGGTTTCAAGGGTATTGATGATTCGGCCCTTTTAGAGGAGATAAGCCTGGGGCTGTCCCACAGTACCCTGGGGGGAATGATTTTCAGCAAGTGGAAGTTCAACGAGTCACTGGTGAAGACCATTGAATTCCACCACCGGCCCCACATGGCGCCGGATAACCTGAAACAGATCATTTACATAATATACCTGGCCGATTGCCTGGTGGAGATAGACAAGAACCGTTTCCGCTACGAATTTATCGACGAGGATGTCCTCAAGTACTTCAACCTGATGGACCAGAAAGTCTTCAGCATACTGCACAAAACCCTCCGTGAATCCTACGACAGCCAGGACATGGCACCGATACAGGCGTGAACCCCGGCCCTCATGGCGGCACCCAAATTAATTACTTGACTAAAAACAATTTAGCGACAAGCTTACAGCATGGCCGGGAGGCGGCCAGCCACCACCGCGGGGCCGATGCGCCCTCTACGCCGAGGAGTTTACGATGTATTTCCAGGACCTGATCGCCAAGCTGAATGAATACTGGGCCGAAAAAGGCTGTCTCATCATACAGGGATACGACCTGGAGGTCGGGGCAGGAACCTTCAATCCCGCGACGTTCCTGCGCGTACTGGGCCCTGAGCCATGGATGGTGGCCTATGTAGAGCCTTCGCGGCGACCTACCGACGGACGGTACGGCGACAACCCGAACCGCCTGCAGCACTACTACCAGTACCAGGTAATCCTTAAACCCTCTCCGGTGGACGTACAGGACCAGTATCTCGATTCCCTCCGGCACCTGGGCGTGAAGCTTGAGGAACACGATGTCCGGTTCGTCGAGGACGACTGGGAATCGCCCACCCTGGGTGCCGCCGGCCTCGGATGGGAGGTCTGGCTCGACGGCATGGAGATAACGCAGTTCACCTACTTCCAGCAGTGCGGCAGCATGGAGCTCTCCCCGATATCGGTGGAGCTGACCTACGGGCTCGAGCGGATATGCATGTACCTGCAGGGCGTCAACCACTTCACCGATATCATGTGGAACAAAAACGTGCGTTACGGAGACGTGCACCGCCAGAGCGAGTTCGAGTTCTCCCACTACAACTTCAACATCGCCGACACCGAGCTCCATTTCAAGCTCTTCGACCTGTACGAAAAAGAATGCCTCGCCATACTGGACAACAAGAAGCAGAAAATTGTGCTCCCCGCTTATGACTACGTCCTGAAATGCTCTCATGTATTCAACATGCTAGACGCACGGGGCGCCATATCTGTTACCGAGCGCGTCGGGTATATCACGCGTGTGCGCAACATCGCGCGGCTCTGCGCCGAACAGTACGTGGCGATCCGGGAGGAAATGGGATTCCCGCTCCTGAAAAAACAGCCGGCCGGGGCCGTTTAATGTACGAAGAGTTCAGCTATCTCGACGCGTTTCTTTCAAAGCATGACAAATTCGTCATTTCAACGCATGAGAGCCCGGACTGGGACGGCCTTGGCGGCGAAATCGCCATGTTCGAGCTCCTGAAAAAAATGGGGAAAAAGCCCCTGATCATCAACTCCGATCCCACGCCGGACACCTCCCAGTTCCTTGACATGGAGCACGACATCAATGTGATGACCGAAGGCTTCACCCTTCCCGACGACATCACCGAATACGCGCAGCTTGTTCTTGACACAAACGATTACGACAACATCGGGTCCGCCTACCATGTCCTCAAGGACAAGGTACGGGCGTATTTCATTGTGGACCACCACGAGGGCGACGCCGAGCGGGCCGAATCCAACATCATCAAGGCCGAAGCTTCATCGGTGTGCGAGATTGTCTACCACATCATCAGGCATTATGACCAGCCGATATCCCTCCGGGCAGCGCAGGCCCTTTTCGCAGGGATCGTCTTCGACACCGGGTCCTTCGTGTATCCGAAGACATCACCGGAAACCTTCCGCATCGCCGCACACCTGGAAGAGCTGGGAGTAGTGCCCTTTATCATACATGAGCAGATATACGAACAGAACGCCCTCTCAAGTTTCGAGCTCCGGGGACAGATCCTCTCCACCATGGAAGTGCTCCACGATGGCAGGATGATAGCGATGAAGCTGACGCCTGAGATGCTGAAGAATTCTGGCGCGACCTTCACCGAGGGTGAGCCCGCTATCAACATGCCCCTCACCGTCAAGGGCGTGGTGGCGAGCTTACTGGTCAAGCAGGACACCGACGGCCCCGTCAAGGTGAGCATGCGGACAAAAGGCGAGCTGGATGTCGCCAAAATAGCGATGGAAAACGGCGGCGGCGGACACCGTAATGCCGCGGGCTTCAAGTCAAAGCTCTCCCTGGATGAAACCTATTCCACGGCAATCAAGAAGATGGGTGCTCTGTTTAAATAAACCGCGCGCAACGTATGTCCTTCAACCGGATTACCGGACTCATCGTGGCGACCATCGGCGTGCAGATGGTCCTGGACGGTATCGGGGAATATCTGAGAGCCGCAGGAATTGTGGCCGGCTCCATGTAACGCCGGGATCAGCCGCCCTTGACCCTGAGCTTGGCCATGATCAGGTCACTGTGGGGAACATGCAGAAGGTTGGCAATCTTATGGACGAGATGGTCCTCATACTGGTCGAGCCGTCCGTCCGAGTAGGCTATCTCCCATATCATTTCGATGAGCCTTTGCTTCTCGGCCTTATCGAAATTTTCATTAATAAGGTTTGTATAGGACCATAGGTCAATAGCCTCTCCCTGCTTCCGCCGGGCTATGGCGAGTATCCCGTCGATTTCTTCCGGCGGAACGGCAAGGCCGCTTGTGAGCAAATCCCGTATCCTGTCCAGCTCGGACAGGGCGAAGTCATCATCGGCCCCTGCCATTTCCAGGAGCAGGACGCAGGCGGCGACGGTAATGCGCCTCTCACGTTCGCCGGCATTATCGCGGGAATTCCCGTTTTTAAAGGACAGGATTGAAGTAATTTTTTTCAACATCATATATCCATATTTTTTTAATATAACCGCACAGAATAATCCTCGGGTAGAATCCTATCCTCCCGATACGTATTCAAGTAAAAACCTAAAAGCTTCTTCACTTTCTCGAATTTTTTTTCGTCCATCGTTATTTCCAGGTCCCCTGAGGACTCCCTTTTGTAATATTGCCGCCCGGAAAAAATGGAAAGTCCCATGAAGGGATTTGCCAGGTCCAGGTTCATCATATCCAGCATGGTGGGCGTCAGGTCCATGCTGATACAGGGTGTATTGTTCCTCACACCCTTCCAGGCGCCACCGGGGAAATAGATGAAACAGGGGATCTTATCAAAAAAGGGGTGGTACAATTCGTCGAATTTCTTGACGAACTGGATATATTCATTGTTGTTTCCCATCGCATGATCGGCAGTGAGGATCACGACGGTATTGTCCCTGAATTTCGACTGTTTAAAAAAGTTCCAGAATTCACCAAAGGCCTTGTCGGTGGAATACAAGCCGTTGATCATCGGATTATCACCGGCACCGGGGTGTTTACAGGAACCCTTGTAGGGCGGATGTGAATTGATGGTGGAGATGGTCAGTAAAAAAGGCCTGTTTGCCGGATGTTTTTCCAGCCATTCTACGGTAAAGTCGAAGACCTTCTCGTCATCGACCCCGAACCCGCGTTTGAACTTACTTATATTATCCAGAGCCAGGCTTTCACTCCCGTAAAAATAATCATATCCTTCCCGCTCAATGAATAAGTTTTTCATGCCGATGAATCTCTCACTCCCTGCCTGGATATGGATCGTCGTATAATCAAGCTTCTTTAATATGTTCGACAGGAAGAGGAACCGGCACGGGACCGGAATGCGGGTCCCCTTTACACTCTCATCGAGGAGATAGACGGCAGATCCCAGGGCCGCGATCAGGCCCTTGATGGTCGGGTAGCTTGTATTATACATATCCGTAAAGGCGAAGGATTCACGCTCCATATCCTTGATATTGGGGAAAAGCCCCTTCACGCCATGAATATCCTCCCATAGGAAAAATTGAGAAAATGATTCGACGAAGATAATTATAATATTGGTCCCGGGAATGATCGCGGGCTTATTATAGCTCTTATGGGACTGGTCGAGATAGATGCTCTTTTTCATGAAGGGATAATGTTTATCCATTGAATACAGCAGTATACCCTGTTTCCTGAAATCCTCTATGGTTGTCCTGTCCAGTATAACCTCATGGGAACTGAGGACAGGGGGAAGAAAATAAAAGTTGAAGAGCGAATTGAAAAAAACCTGTTCCGGAACTTCCGTATAGATGCGTGGATTACCGGCCTTTAGCTTCGAGTAATTCTTCTTGATTGATTCGACCATGGCTGTTTCGCGGTTCATCGGCATCTTCTTCCCGTGATCGGTGGCAACGTCCTTGTCGGCCTGGTCGCTTATTTCCGCCAGCTTTTGGGATTTCCCGTTCTTGTCGCGGATCATTCCCCCCAGTGACGCCAGCGAATACACAAATCCTCCGGCAGCCAGGCAGACAGCAAAGTTAACAGATATAATGACAAGTGCATGCTTCAGTTTCACGGATCAGCTCTCCGCATTACTTATTAGATACATTTTTTTCAATATTAAATAAATCACAGTAAAAAATAATATCGCGGCCGCATACAACGCTACCGACTCCTTGGCAATGAGAAAAACCAGGCCGTCAGTATAAAACGCATGGGCCCAAAAATTGCTGTCGATATGATTCCCCATAAAATAGAGAGAACCCCAGTCCACCATTCTTATGATTTCAGAACACGCGAGAAACGTCATGTAAAGTCCGATGAAAATCTTCTTTGCCAGGGACTTCCGGACAGTCATCAAGACGATGCATATGGCGCTTGCAGAAATAAAGCTTTCCAGGAGATAGTAATTAGTGCGCTTCAGGAAACCATCAGCAACATCCAGCACTGAATAAAACGATCCGAAGGAGATAATGGTAACATGCCAGGAGATGGAATAGACTGAAAGAGTAAGCGTGAGGGCTGCTCCGCACAGGATAAATCCCTTCTTATCAATGAGATATTTTTTAATATCATCCAGCAATGAATTCATTTTTCCCTCACCAACATTCATTCGAATTGTTTATATCTGCGATCATGGCATACATCTTATCCATTCGCAAAAAGGTGGGTCAAATGATCAATACAGCCAATTAATGCCGGATCGTTTAAATACTATGCCATTAGGGCAGATAATAAACTACCAGACATGCTTAACCAAACGGTTAAATTATTGCAACATAATTTTTAACCGTTTGGTTAAATTTTTTATAAAAAAAAGGGGGAAAGGCCGAACCGGCCATTTACGTCATTACAGGATGCCTAGAGGTGATAATCGCCGGCTGCTTCAGGCTGGTATATTATATCATCAATAACATAATACTGCTCCCCGAATGGGTTTGTCTTGATGACTGTTCCGATGGCACTTCCCAGGATCTGCGCGCCCAGCCCTGACAATACGTTGATTTTGTTTTTTTCAGTGCTATCCTTCGGGAAAACCAATGAATATATATCTTTTTTGCCGTTGCCCAGATTTTTCAGGTAGAATTTCGAATTCATCGTTACGATATTTGGCCTGATTTCATCCGATTCGACCAGGCGTGAATGCTCAAGATCCCGCATCAGGGATTTCACGTTTCCTGCCTCGGTACCGGATATGCACTCATTGTTTTGAATGATGCCCCAAAGCCTTTCATAATCATGGCGGGTGAAAATTTTACCCTTACGCATACAGCCTCCAAAAATCCCCACAGAAGTATTGACATGGTTTATTCTAAAGACCGGAACAAACGAGACACAATCGTTACACAGATAGTTATCAAATATAACAAATCAATCGGATGTCAACAGGAATTCTGTATACAATTAATAATTTTTCAGACATGATGTCATTTTATATTACTGCAGGTAGTCATAATGCGACATATTACAATTCATTGAGGGCAATTCAGCAGCGTCAGTGGTTATGATGCAGGTAGGGGCGCGACAAAGAAAACCGGTGGGCACCCGGGAGGCGCCGCACCGGCTTCACATATTACTTTATCAATGTGAACAATGCCTCTTTGGCACCGCAGACTTCGCATGTTTTCGGGGCGCTCTTGCTGACGGTGTTTCCACATATCTGGCACACGGCATATGTAGTTGAAAGACTCTTAAAATCGTTCTTGGCCAGGGCTTCACTGGCTGTCTGATAAAAAGCCTGGTGCACTTTCTCAACCTGGAAGATCCAATCGAGAAGGATCGCCGCGTCATCCTGTCCATCATCTCTAGCTTTCTGGATATATGCCGGATACATGGTTTGTATTTCCGCGGTTTCACCTTTTATGGCGTCATCGAGGTTTGCCTTTGTGGAGTTTACTGAAAACGTTGGATTAATCGGATCCATTTTCGAACCGAGCTTCTCCAAAACCTCCGTTAGTTTCTTCGCATGGACCGACTCTGCCATTGAAGCTGCTTCAAAAAGCTTCGCGATCTTATCAAGCTTTTCTTCCATAGCCCTTTTAGCAAAGGCCGCATATTTCTTACTGGCTGTGGTTTCTCCAATAATTGCATTTTTCAGGTTGCTAATGGTTGCGTTCTTCAATGCGCCCTTGGTCGTGTCTTTGGTCGTGTCTTTGGTCGTGTCTTTGGCTGCGGGCTTGGTTGCGGGCTTGATTGCCGACTTGGCTTGTCCCGAAAAGACCGCGAATGCAATGCAGCAACAAATAAGACCTAATGCAAATTTCTTCATATGTAAAACCCCCTTTTATAGTGTAATGCAATTCCTCAATTCCAATCTAGATATATATCATGATTGTATTACTAAAGCAAATAAATGCAAGCAATTATTTCGAGATGAAGCCGGGTATGCCTTTAAAGCGCCTCCCCGGCTTTACGGATTACTTTATTATTATGAAATCGGCCTGAGCAGCGCCGCAAATCGGGCATGTTTTCGGTGCCTTTCCACCCACCGTGTTTCCGCATATCGGGCACACGGCATAGATATCCGAAAGACCCTTGAGATCATTCTTGGCCAGGGCTTCGGCGGCAGCCTTATAAAAGGCCTGGTGCATTTTTTCAACCTGGAGAGCCCAATCAAACGTTGTTGCCGCATCATCCTTCCCTTCTTCCTTTGCTTTGCTGATGAATTCGGGATACATGGCATCTATTTCATGGGTCTCACCCTTGAAAGCATCATCAAGATTTTCTTTCGTTGATTTTACGCTAAACTGCGGGTTAATGGCGTCCATTTTCACGCCCATCTTTTCCAGGACCCCGGTGTGCTTTTTCGCGTGGGCCGCCTCGGCATTTGAAGCCGCTTCAAAGAGCTTCGCGATTTTATCAAGCTTCTCTTCCTTCGCCTTCAGGGCATAGGCCGCATATTTCTTGCTTGCCGTTGTCTCACCGGTAATAGCGCTCTTCAAATTTTCAACGGTGGTTCCCTTTTTTTTGCATCCCGAAAAGGCTGTAATCGCCATGCCAAAACAGACAAGACCAATAATAAAATTTTTCATCATTGAACATCCTCCTTATGATAGTATGAGTTCATCTCTGCATGCAGCCATGCTGAAATGCGTTAAAATAACATTATCAAACAATTATAATTGCAAGCAATTTTCAAATGAATTTTGATATTTTCAGATACTAGAAAATCAGCATCACTGGTTGGCCCCTTTACCGGATACAAGCAAGTCGCCATTTTGAATATATGTTCTTGACAAAGAAGATGCATTTCCTTAGCGTTTCCCGGCAATCATATGCAAGCAGGTGCGGGGTAACGGATTGGAAATAGTTCTTAAATTAATCGATATTGTCCTCCATGTCGACAGATACCTGGGTATAATCATACAAACCTTTGGTGTATGGTCGTATATAATTCTTTTTGTCATCGTCTTCTGCGAAACGGGTCTCGTGATCACGCCGTTTCTCCCTGGCGACTCGCTCCTTTTCGCAGCCGGCGCCCTCGCTGGAATCGGCTCATTCGACATTAGAATTCTGATGATTGTGTTTCCCGCCGCCGCCATCATTGGCGACAACGTCAACTACTGGATCGGACGGACCATCGGGCCTAAAATTTTCCACAAGGAAAACGTGCGCTTTCTCAACAAAAAGCACCTTGACCGCACCCATGAGTTCTACGAAAAACATGGCGGGTTAGCCGTTATATTCGGCCGGTTTGCTCCCATCATCAGGACCTTCATGCCCTTTGTTGCGGGTATCGGCAAGATGACCTATCCCAAGTTCCTCGCCTATGACATATTCAGCGGCATCCTGTGGCCGGCAGTCTTTCTGCTCTCTGGATACTTCTTCGGAAATCTCCCCTTCGTGAAAAAATATTTCTCCCTGGTAGTGGTTGTCATTATCATCATCTCGGTAATACCTATCGTGTACCAGATAGTGCGGATGCGCTTTGAAAAAAATGAGAAACCCGGGGTATCTGAATAATTTTATTGACATCATTTTTTTTGTATTAGTAGTACTACAGACAGGCAATTATCATCTTTTAAGGATACAACCAAATGACGCAGGTGATGTTGTGGGTCGGGTTTATCGTGTTTATCGTGGGCATGCTGGTCCTCGACCTGAAGGTGCTGCAGAAAAAAGACCATGATATACGCGTCAAGGAGGCCCTTCTCTGGACGCTTTTCTGGATCGTCCTGTCGCTTCTTTTTGCTGTCGGGATTTATTTCTACATGGGACCCAATTACGCCCTGGAATTTCTCACCGGTTATCTCATCGAGAAAGCCCTGAGCGTTGACAACATTTTCGTCTTTATATTAATATTTACCTATTTTGACATTCCGCCCCGATTCCAGCACAAAATACTTTTCTGGGGGATCCTCGGCGCCATCGTCATGAGGGCAGCTTTTATCCTGGCCGGCGTTGCCATCATACAGCAACTCCACTGGGCCATCTATATCCTGGGGGCCTTTCTCGTCTACATCGGCATCAAAATGGCCTTTGAAAAAGAGAAGGAGATTCATCCTGAAAAAAATCCGGTGCTCAGGGCCTTCAACAAGGTTTATCCCGTTGATCACGACTACAAGGGGGGAAATTTTTTCATCAAAAAAGCCGGGAAGCTGGTGGCCACGCCCATCTTCGTGGTCCTCCTCGTGATTGAAACGACGGACATTGTCTTCGCCATAGATTCCATACCGGCGATCCTTTCGATAACACTGCACCCCTTTATCGTGTTCACTTCGAACATTTTTGCGATCCTTGGTCTCCGCGCCCTCTACTTCGCTGTATCGGGGATCATGAAGCTCTTCAAATATCTCAACTACGGACTCTCGCTTATCCTGGTCTTTGTCGGTGTGAAGATGCTCATCTCCGATTTCTACAAGATACCGGTATCCATCGCCCTTTCAGTCGTGGGCATACTCCTCATCGGCTCAATCCTGCTGTCAATCATTCTATCAGATAAAAAAAAGAAAGACTGATCCTGCCCGGGAGGTATGACATGAAACTGCGCGGAAGGATTTCACTACTTGCACTGACCCTCATCATGGCGGCGGGCCTGTCTCCGCACCCGCGTGCCGGCGCGGAGAGCTTCGTTCGCACCGACGCTGATACGTCATGGCGCGAAACAGGCCGGAACGATCTCCTGGCAAAGGCGCTCCCATCCAAGAAAAAACAGCCGGAAGCGCAGAGCATCAGGGCCACCGTCCTCTTCTTTAATGATCTCCACGGCACCCTGATGCCCTTCAAGGTCAGGAAGGAAGACGGCTCATCCGTGGAAGTGGGCGGCATAGCCGGCATTGCAACGCTTGTAAGGGAAATCCGTGCAGAAAACAGCACCAAGGGCATCAGGACATTCCTCCTGGTGGCGGGGGACGTGCTCCAGGGCACGCCGATGTCTACGGTATTTCAGGGCAGGCCGGATATTGAGATATTCAACGTCATGGGCGTGAGCGCCATGACCGTGGGAAACCATGAGTTCGACTTCGGCCTTGAGAACTTCCTCTCTCTTAAGAAAATAGCCAAATTCCCGATAATCAGCTCCAACATCATATGGAAGGAAAGCAGGGCCTTGATGAACGAGCCATCCGTATCATTTCCCCTCGGGCAGGGGGCGTTTCTCACCGTGATCGGCGCCACCACAACGGAACTCCTGGTCACGACCGCTCCGGGCAATGTGGAAAAGGTCGACGTGCTGAATTCGATCAAGACCGTTACCGACAATTTCAAGAAGGCGCAGGGCAAGGGGCCGGTTATCCTTCTTTCACACAGCAAGTTCCAGACCGATTCAGACATCGCCAAAACGAACCCGCGCCTTACCGCCATCATCGGCGGCCACGACCAGATCCTCTTCGACCCGGTCAAGATAGCGGCGGGGGTCCCCGTGTACCAGGCCTATGAGAAAGGGCGTTATCTCGGCAGGCTTGATATCGCCATCAACCCAAAAACAAAAAAAGCGGTGATCGAAAAATCGAGGTACATTCCCATAACACCGCAGATCAAGCAGGACCCGGAAGTCGGGAAAATCCTGGAAACCTATAACGCCAAACTCAACGCCACGTTCAAGGAAGTTGTCGGGGAATCCCTGGTCTTCCTTGACGGCGAGCGGGGCCGCATCAGGTACGAGGAAACAAACCTGGGGAATTTCATTTCTGACATCATGCGCACGTACACCAGTTCCGACATCGCCTTCATCAACGCCGGGTCGCTCCGCGCAAGCCTTGACAAGGGGCCCGTCACCATCGAAGGCATTTTCAAAGTGATGCCCTATCCGAACGAAATCATAGTGGCGAAGCTCACCGGCGCGGAAGTACTGGAGACCCTCGCCAGGTCCGTTCATGGATCGCGGCAAGACGAGGACGGCGGTTTCCTCCACGTTTCCGGTATAAAGTTCAAGATTAAAGGCAAGACCGTGGAAAGCGTGATCGTTGGCGAAGCCGCCATTGACCCCGCGAAGACATATTCGGTCACCATCACGGACTTCATGTATTCCGGCGGCGACGGATATAAAATCTTCATCGGCAAGCCATCGACAAAAACCGGTCTTCCCCTCAGGGAACTCCTGGTGGACACGATACGGAAGCAGGGGAAGATTGAAGCGAAGGTCGAAGGACGCATAACAAGAGAGTAGCAATTCAACAACGTGCAATCAAAAACCCCGCGATGAACGGGGTTTTTTTGCGGGAATGATACATCCCGGTTTCAGACATGCCAATTCTGTCGCCAGAGAAAACCAATTGTTTATTTGTTCTCTGCCAGCATCTTCCTTGCTTCTTTCTGGAAATATACGTTCCAGGGATAGGGGCTCCTGGCCTTGTGCGGGTCCTGGGCAATGACCCACTGCAGATCCTTTTTAAAGGCTTCACGGTCACCCGTTTTTGCGTGGAGGAACTTAGCCCGGGAAAACTTCACATACAGCCATCCGGCTCCCGCACTATCGGCCTTTTCAAAATAATCTGCTGATTTTTTAAGATCGCCCCCTAAAAATGCAGGAACAACAGCGTAATAACTGGCCTTGGCGGTATAGGGATGGCCCCCGCCCCACGCGGGATCGATGGCCATCATGCGATCGAGAATTTTTTTATTTCTGGATACCCAGTGCAGGTTGAAGATCCGTTCCACGGGATTCAGGCAATCCGCATAATACCATCCCAGCGCCGAGTACCAGTAGTCCATGGCCTCAATTTCTCGAATTGTTAAAACTGAAGAAGCATCCCATAGCGGAGTTCCGCTATCGACCAGCTTTTTAAACTCCTTGTTTGTGTACATACCCCGTTCACAGACACGTGCGGCCTTGATGAAATAATCCTTTTTGTCCTTCATGGTGTCAACGTACGTTACTCCCTTGAGTATGTAATAACGCCCCAGGCTCCAGAGCGCCTCATAGTTATTCGGATCAATTTCCAGGACCTGTTCATAGGTGCGGATAAGGGCCTCCAGTTTTTCCCTGTTGTCCGCACCGGCGATTTGGAGATTGGCCTTTGCGATGAGAGCGCCCACGTCCCCCTTCTGAACCGGGCCCGTTACCTCCTTCCAGCCTTCCTCCCATGAAAGACATCCGGCAAATCCGATCACGGCTGCAACGCACAGCGCCGCACCTACCCTTGATTGTATATTCATCAACATCCCCCTGTAGTTATGATGTATAACATGCATGGAAAAGATTTAGTGATTGCTTGTAAAATAGCGCTTTTTTGGGAGATTGCAAAATAAATGTTGAAGGATAAGGCCCATTCAACAGAAAATTTCCCCATGGCATTGAATGATAGTGAGTCCCTTCCTGTATACCAGCATCTTGATGAGATAGCAGCGTCACTTGCCCGTGATGGCACGCTTCTGCTTCACGCTGAAACCGGCGCGGGGAAGACGACCCTGGTGCCGTGGCGACTCCTTGAACATCAGGCCTTCAGGCAATCAAAGATCATCCTCCTCCAGCCGCGGCGTTTAGCTGCGCGGGCAGCGGCGGACCGCATCGCTTCGCTTCGTGACGAGAAAGTCGGGCAGATGGTGGGACTCCGAACCAGGACCGAAACCGTGACCGGCGCGGCGGTGCGCCTTGAAGTGATCACCGAGGGGGTCATGACGCGAATCATGCAGAACGACCAGTCCCTTGAAGGATACGGCACCATTATTTTCGACGAGTTCCACGAGCGGAACCTTCATGCGGACATAGCCCTGGCCCTCGCATGGAACTGCCGTGAAACGATCAGGCCTGATCTGAAACTTCTCTTCATGTCCGCCACGCTGCCCTCAGGAGACATCCGCACGGTCTTCGGCGATATCAACCTTATTTCAGTGCCCGGCCGGACGCACCCGGTGCGCGTTTTGTATCGGCCCCCGCTTTCTGCTGAAAAACCGTGGGAAGGGGCCGCGCGGCTTACGGCTGAAGCACAGGAAATCCCTGGAGGAGAAGGCTTCGGTGACACACTGGTGTTCCTCCCCGGCTTCAGGGAGATATTCCGCACACGGGAAACCATTGCCAGGGACCATCCGAATCTCGGCGCCACAATTGTAACGCTCCATGGCCAGCTCCCGCCCGAAGAACAGCGCAGGGTGCTGAACCCGCTGCCGGGGGGTCAGCGTAGAATAATTCTTTCAACCAATGTGGCGGAAACCAGCCTTACCATTCCGGGGGTCCGCATCGTGGTTGACAGCGGCCTCGAACGCAGGGTCAGGTACCTCCCCCGCACCGGCATGGACCACCGGGACACCGTGCCCATCAGCAACGCCTCCGCAGAACAGCGCAAAGGAAGGGCCGGCAGGCTGGGACCGGGCACCTGTCTGCGCTGGTGGAACGAAAGGGACACACGCGATAATTTCTCCCCACCCGAGATAACCGAATCCGACCTGGCACCCCTGGTGCTTGAAACGTCCCTATGGGGCGCGTCGCCCTTTGATCTCAAATGGCTGACTCCCCCTCCGCGTGCATCGGTGGAGCGTGCCCAGGCCCTTCTGCAGATGCTCGACCTGACCGATAATAATGGCCGCATAACAGACACAGGCCGAAGAGCCGCCGGCATGGGGCTCCACCCCCGCCTTGGCCGCATGGTCATAACCGCCGCCAAAGGAGGATGGCTCGTCACTGCTGCGGTGGCCGCCGCAATCCTGGAAGAGGGCGATCCCATCAGCGGCGATGATCCAGATTTCCGGGACAGGCTAGCGGCCATGTCGGCATGGAGCCGGAACGAGCACGGCTTCATATCAGAAGCGGCCGCCCGCCGCATAGATGAGGAAGCCCGGCGGATCGTCCGCATGACGGGGTCAGAGCAACGAAGAATCCGGAGTACCGACATCGACCCTGAACTTGCCGGAAAACTCCTCCTCATGGCATATCCTGACCGCGCTGCTCGTCGAACGGGCGGCGGCGCTGTTTCCAGGTGGCTCCTAGCAACGGGCCGGGGCGCGCGTCTCAGCGGGAGCCTTGGCGATTCGGATTTCCTGGCTGCTGCCGAACTGGATGGCGGAGAAACCGACGCCAGAATTTTCCTGGCGGCACCGATAACTATCGACGATATTGAAAGCGGAATTGCCGGGAAACCCCGGGTGGAGCATCATGTAGAATGGGATGGATGGGTTCCGAGATCACGGACCCGGGTCTGGCTTGGTAAGCTAATTATTAAAGAAACTCAAGGAATTGTTCCGTCAGAAAATGATCTTCGCCAATCTGTCACGGAACGAATTACCAGAGAGGGACTTGAATCCCTGCCATGGAATGATCAATCACGGCGATTATGTGCAAAAATCATTTTTATTCAAAAGCATGGGAGTCAGAGTAAATGGCCCGACTTCCTGCCGGAATCGCTAAGCCTTGACTTTGACAATTGGCTTACACCATATGGCAACTATTCAGGAGGACCGATATTTACTGAAGACATACTGCTGAATGCCCTGAAAAGCCGCCTGGGATGGGAGAATTTACGCCACCTTAATACTTTGGCACCTGATCAAGTCACCCTTCCCTCTGGAACTCGAAAAAATATTGATTATGAATCCGGCGAGATCCCGATAGTTGCAGCCCGAATCCAGGAATTTTTCGGCTCAAAAGAGACTCCCCAATTATGCGGGGAACCACTATTGCTCCATCTTCTATCGCCGGCAGGAAGACCTATTCAGATTACACGCGATCTTGACGGTTTCTGGGACCGATCATATCAGGATGTAAAAAAGGAGCTCAAGGGCCGATATCCGCGCCATTTCTGGCCGGACAATCCACGCGAAGCTGAACCCACGAGCAGGGCTAAAAAGAGAAAAAGGTGATTCCTGGTGATTTCTTTGTTTTAACTCTTTGCATATCGCAAATTCTGATATAATTTACCGATAACTATCATAATTTTTTTTAATCAGATCTGTTATTCGTAATACTCTTTGAAACATTAAATCAAGGAGTATCACATGGAAATACAAACTACAATAAACATAAACAAAATAATTATTGAAGAGCTTAATAAAGCATCAAATAAACTACAATTATCGCGGTCTTACATCATACGCCTTTTATTAAAAGAGTTACTTGATGATAATAAAGAAATAAAAATATTCAATTCTCCGGTTAAATACCAGTCACGAGATTTAGAATGCAACTGGTCCACATTTCATTTAACCTTACGCGAAGATGAATATGAATTCTGTCTTGATTTACGAAAGGTTTACAAGATGTCCCTTTCATTCATTATTGCTTTTGCGGTGAAAAAATATCTGAAGAAAATATTTATGCTCTTTAGCACACATACTCTCAACAATATAAGCGATAACTATCTGTATCGCAACTATGTTTTTTCCTTCAATATAATAAACGGAGTTAAATGTATCAGAATCTACTGGGGGATCATCAACCTTGAAAAAATATTAACCGATAACTATCAAAATACTATTTGACATCTCTCCTTATACAAATCTGTTATATCAGGTCACCTATGATACGAAGCCCAATTCAATATTATACTGAAGGTATTCCGCCACGAAGTAACTATATCCCAGGATTTCGCGGCTTAATACAATATCTGCGCGCCATCTTTAATATATGGCCGGTCGGCATCCAGCGGATCATGAAACTTCAGCCTGTTTTTTCTCTTTCAACAAGCCTGGTTGTAATTTTACTTTTCAAGAAGGGTTTCGAATATGTGCCTATCGCGATTATCTCCGTTATTTTCGCATTTTTTTATATCACCTTCCGCCTCTATTTATCAAAACAGAAGACAGGCCTTCTTGCCTCATTCTGGGACACGGCTCTCATATTTATTCTGAACAACATGCTCCTCTTCGTGCTTCCATTCTACTTTGAATCCATGACAGTTCCTTCACGCAACATTCTTTTTGCGCCGTTACTGGTGGGATTGGCCATAATCGCCGGATGGTTTGAGCTCTACCAGCGCTTCGTGGCGCGCCACCCACTCCGGGGTTCACTGTTTTACGCCCTGACGTTTTTCTGCGTCCTCAACTTCCTCCTTCCCATAGTTATGGGCATGAGGAACATCTGGAGCCTTCTTATTGCCGGAGGCATTGCAGCTATTGCAGTCATTGTTTTTGTGTACCCCCATATTGACATGATGAAAAATAAAAAAAATACCGCCGTATTTATCCTCGGCATCATCCTCTCATTCACCCTGCTCTGGTTCGGTAGGAGCCTCATTCCACCGTCGCCGCTCAAACTCACACGCGCCACAGCCTGCATTGAGATAGAAAATTACAGGCCAAAAGACCCTTTCATCAAAGCAAGCGCGAAAGAAACTCCGGAAGTATATTTTTACTCTTCCATTTTCGCACCGCGGGGGCTTGCCGAAAAGATAAATCATGTATGGTATCATAACGGCAGAAAACTCCTGACTATTTCCCTGAGTGAAATCAAAGGCGGAAGAAAGGAAGGGTTCGGTACCTGGTCGCGGCGATTAATACTCGAAGGCCAGGGCCGATATACCGTTGAGATTTGGACCGACGGCGGGCAGCTCCTGGGAACGGGAAATTTCATACTGTATTAAATAAGAATGGGCCCCAGCAGGGCCCGCTTTATACATTATTTCTATCTGTCAATCGCCGGATACTCCGGCATCAGCGTACATCGAATCGATGAGATCCTTGTACTTCTCGCCAACCACTTTTCTTTTGATTTTGAGGGTCGGCGTCAACTCGCCTCCATCCTGTGTGAATTCCTTTGCCATGAGAGTGAACCGATTGATTTTTTCATAATTGGCCAGTTCCTTTGATTGATCGGCAATCCGCTTTTCATAGAACTTGATGACATACAGCACCGGATGGACGGATTTATGCATAATAAAATAAAGATTCTTGACATATAACATTATTTTTATTAGGATTCTTTTAATTGAGTCAGTCATGATTTTATTATTACCATCAGGATAGGCTTGCGGAACATTCTATTGCAGGAATTACCTGGCACGGATATCAGTGTTATACTCGAGGGGATTGAGATGAAAATAAAAATAAACCAGAGCAGCGACATAATAAGGGTAGGCATTGAAGGCAACCTGGAATCCACGACCCTGAAACCCTTTAATGACAAGGTCGCCAGCATGCCGGGTTTCGACAAGGATGTTGAAATTGACCTTGCCCTTGTTGATTATATTGATTCATCAGGCATACGCACGCTTCTGACATTGAAAAAAAAGCTGAAAGAAATAGATAAAAACCTTACGCTCGTTAACTGTTCGGAAAATGTCAAACGGATTCTTCAACTTTCCTCTCTGCAGGGTATACTGTGACCAGTGCTTAAGAGTACCGTCACAGCGGCAATGACATGACCTGGGAAAAGATATTAATCGCGCTGCTGCCGGTTCCTGTCTTCTACTTAATTTATTTCCGCTACTTCACGTTCAAGCCGCAATACCTGAAGCATGGGGAGTCCTTTTTTTCAGGCATCGCCTTTGCCCTGGTGATCCTCCTGGCATCTCCCTACCTGTCGCAGTACATCTCTATCGACAATCCGCTTTTCTCGGGCTTCGTGAAAGCCGCTGCCATTGAAAAAATCGGCGCCTTCTGCATCATCATCCTGCTGCACTATTATTATCCCAACTTCAGCATCATGGAATCGATCCTGTCATCGATGATGTTCGGGATCGGATTTTCAGCCGTTGAAAACGTTTCGTATGCCATGAACTTCGGTCTGTCCATCATCGCGGTACGGATCCTCTTTTCCGTGCCCCTCCACCTGACCACCTGCGGGATCATGGGATATTACCTGGGCCTCCGCAGGATGAGCGAAACAAAGACAAACCGTCTCTATTATTCAATGCTTTCACTGGTAATCCCCATAGCCCTGCACGGGGCCTTCGACACGTTCATCCTTACCGGCGGATACATTTCATACCTGACCTCACCGCTCCTTATCCTGCTGGTCATCATACTGGAGATACTCATGGCGCAGTCGCAGACCATGCTGCCGCTTGAACTCGTCAAGGCAATGGGCCTCCGCTTTGAAGACTGGCATGTCATTGTCCGCCAGCCTTCCTATGAGCGCTGGATCCTTCAGTCAATGGGAACGCCGGACCGCGAGCCAGAAAACTTTTTCCAGTGGCGGCCCGGTTTCATCCGGTTTATATTCGTTATCGTCTTCATGATCAGCGCCCTGGTCGGCCTCGCCTTCCGGACAGAATTCATGGAACTCATGAAACTACAGATACCGCACCAGGACCAGATCATCATGCTGGGGATCTTCCCCTTCTCCATCAGCATGATCCTCATTCTTGTCGGCGCGGTGAACCCCAATTTCTTCAAAAACAGCAAGATCAAAATACCGATCATATCCGACGTCGAGGTCACCGCCGGGGGGTGAGTTTGAGGAAATTCTGGTCACGTACGACATCACATCGGCCAGCTGCTTCCTCAGGACCGCAGAGTCGTACGGCATCGGCACAAGGAAAACCATACGCTTCGAGTGCCCGACCTTCGCCTCGGGTGAGATGGAGAGCGTTATCGTTTGGGAGAACCACACCAACCCTCACGCACCGCGGGGATCCGTCATACAGCTTGTCGACCCGCCGGCCAATTTTTTCTTTCCCTTCATGGTCCGGTATACCGTTTTCCGCCTTTTCAAAGGCATCGTGTTCAACCTCAAGCTCCCGGGATTTGAATCGATCCGCAAGCTCTTCATGCGTCCCATATCGACCATGCAGGACATCAGGATCATGCCATCCGGCACGATAATCTACAACGAGGGCGACAAGGCAACGGAATTCTTTTTACTGAAGAAAGGCACAGTTATATTCTACAAGACTAAAGAAAACGGGGAAATCATCACCATAGACACCGTTGACGATGAGCAGCTCTTCGGCGAAATGGCGGTTATCGGTAAAAATGTCCGCACCGAGACCGCCCGCTGCCTTACCGATTGTGTCATAGCGGTTGCCGACCGCCAGAACCTGGATGCCCTGGTCCGCAACAACACTGAATTCGCCACGAACCTGCTGGAAACCCTGGCCAAGCGGGTGCAGATGTCGGAAAAAGTCCTCTTTGAAAATATCCGCAGCCTGGAAAAGAAAAAAGCCGACCAGGTCCAGCTGACTCGCTCCGCTCTCCTGCTGCTCCTGCTGGGTTCCGGCAGCAATGCTGAAGAAGGAACCATCAATATTCCCGTAAGCATAAAATCTATAACCGGCTCCATTGGCGATATCAACGATGATGCCGTGCTGGAGATACTTACCCGGTTCATAAGAACAGGGGCATCCGTATCATCCGATGCGGACCTGTCACCGGCGGCAGAAACCGTCATCACCAGGGTGCTCGAAAAATTCAGGGTGAAATTAAAAATACGTAAACGATGAGCATTTTTTTCGCCCGACAAACCCTGATTCGACTAAAACAGGTCTAATATTATTGACATTATTTTTCTGCAGGTGTACATTGAAAAGAGAACAATGATGGACTTGTTTCATTATTTATAAATCACCCTGTTCCCATCCGCTCTCGGCGGGAAATTAATCGAGGAGGCTATCAATGAAAATAAGCGCAAGAAATGTTTTAAAGGGAAAAGTAAAGAAAGTCATCCATGGATCCGTCAATTCCGAAGTATTCATCGAGCTACCCGGCGGGGCGGAAATAGTATCAATCATAACCAAAACATCAGCAGACAGCCTGAATTTAAAGGAAGGCAAAGACGTGTATGCGGTAGTCAAGGCATCCAATGTCATGATTGCCGTTGATTAATACGGCACCGCTTACATATTCTGCAGCAAAGCCCTTGATCACTCGCATAACGAATCAGCAGCACAGGTTTGGCTTTTAATCAGTCCGGATTAAATAATCATCGGGCCGACGATTCCCCAGGAGGAAACCATGGACAAACTCTTTTACCCGCAATCGCTCGCTATTATAGGGTTATCATCAAAGCCGAACAACATACCGAAGCTGGTCCTTGAAAACCTCATCCGGTGGGGATATAAGGGAAGGATACTGGGGGTAAACCCGCGGTCCGACGATCACGAGGTCAACGGCATACGGATGTTTAAAAGCGTCACCGACCTTCCCATCGTGCCGGACCTGGTATTTGCTCTTGTTCCGTCAAAACTTATACCAAGTCTCGTGGAAGAGTGCGGAAGAAAAGGCACCCGGTGGATGGCCATCCCATCGGGCGGATTCAACGAACTGAGCGAGGAAGGCCAGAAGCTGGCAGACCTGCTGCTCGAAACGGCGCGCAAGTACGACATACGCTTTGTCGGCCCCAACGGCCTTACCGTGGCAAATACGGCCAACGGTTTGTGCCTCCCTTTCATCCCTTCATTTCCGCCTCCCAAGGGCGGCTTTTCACTCATAGCGCAGAGCGGGGGCGTCGGCATCATGCTCTGGAACTTCATGACCGATGAAAATATCGGCATGGCGAAATTCGCCAGCATCGGCAACAAACTCAACCTGGATGAGGTTGATTTTCTCGAATACTTCGGACGCGATCCGGAGACGAAGATCATCGGCATGTACCTGGAAAGCATACCGCGCGGCAAGGAGCTCCTCGCCGCCGCGGAAAAGATCGACAAGCCGATCATAATTCTCAAATCAAACACAACAACCGCAGGACGCCGGGCGGCCATGAGCCACACGGCGGCCCTTTCAAACGATGACGAGATTATCGACGCCGGCTTCGAGCGGGCCGGCATCATCCGCATAGCTCATTTCAACGAATTCATCAGCGTGGCCAAGGCCTTCGACCTTCCGCCCATGCGGGGCAACCGGCTGATGATGATGAGTCCGGCGGGCGGCGTCACGGTCATGATGGCTGACCTTTGCGAAAAGATCGGGTTCCGCTTCGCCGATCCCGGCAGGGAGTTCTACGAAGGCCTGAAGGGTTTCTCCAACGCCGGGGTCATCAATTTCTCCAACCCCCTCGACATGGGCGACATCTACGACCCGAACCTGTACGCGAAGATCTTTTACGAAGTCATGCACAACGACAATATTGACGGAGCCGTGTTCGTGACGCCAGTGGCCCCACATGCCCCGCGGTGAAGATGTCTTTTACAAGATGTTCCACACCGACCTGTCAAAGGAAGCCACCGGCACCATGCTCTCGTCGGGAAAACCCCTGGGCGCGTGCATATTCGGTCTTTCAACAACAATATCCGCCATGAAGAAGAACATCAACTTTCCCATCTTCGACGGCTTCGAGGAAATGATGATCGCCCTGAAAAAGCAGTGCGATTATCATATGAAAAAACACCGGAAGGCCGGTGATTACCTGTCGCCCGAGAGGATAGATGAAGCCGCATCGGGCACATGGATCAGGAACCATCCCGGCGATACCGGGGAAGAAGCCCTGGAACTCCTATCGAGCTTTGCCATCCCTGTCGCGGAATCCGCCGTGGCAAAGGACGCGGCCGCCGCCCGCTCCCTGGCAAAAAAGATCGGCTATCCGGTGGTCATGAAAGTGATATCGCCTGACGCACTGCACAAGTCCGAGGCCGGCGGGGTCCTCGTCGGCCTTGCTGATGATGATGCAGTGGAGAAAGGCTTCGCTCTCATCCGGCAGAACCTGGACGCTTACAGGAAGGATGCCCGTTTTGATGGTGTCAGGGTGATGAAGATGGCCGGCGAAGGATACGACATGTTCATCGGCGGCAAGCAGGACGCTTCCTTCGGCCCGGTCGTATTTTTCGGATACGGCGGCATCTACATCGAGGTGTTCAGGGACGTGCAGCTCCTCCTCTCGCCGGCCGGGCGCGATGAGATAATGGAAAAAGTGAAAGAGCTGAAATCCTACCATATTTTAAAAGGTGCCCGCGGAAAACAGGCGGTTGATATTGACGCTTTCGTGGACATGATCCTGCGCGTATCCCACCTACTGGCCAGGTACCCGCAGATAAAGGAGCTTGACGCGAATCCGGTGCGGATTCTCGGCGACGGTTCAGGCGCCGTTGCCCTTGACGCGAGGATTCGAATAGGATAATCTGACAACAGGAAGCTTATGAATTATTACCTGATACTGCCGGTTCTGGCGTTCCTTATCAACTTTTCCACCATATCCTATGCCATCGCCCTTAATATAAGGAACCCGGTAAACCGCTCATACGTGATGCTGGCCGCATCCATAAGCATGTGGGTCCTCTGCAGCGCGGCCTTCCATCTTCCCATTGACGATGCGCATATTGTCTCCTTCAGTAAATTTTCATCTATCTTCTGGTATAGTACCGGATTTTTTTTCACGAATTTCACCTACGCATTTCTGCGGCGCCGGCGGGACTTCTTCTACTACACCACCCTCGGGATATCGATTCTGACAATCATCATCTCCACCAATACGGAACTGATTGTGTCAGGATTTGCGCGGTATCCCTGGGGCTGGCGTTTTACCGAGGGAGCCCTGTTCACCGCTGCAAGCGTACTGGTGATTATCATGCCCATCATGATATCCTGGGCCCTGGCAATCCGCTTCCACAACATGTCCGGGGACCCTGTCAAGCGCAGTCAGCTCACGCCGCTCCTTGCCGGAACGATCATTGCCCTGATTTTCTCGGCTTTTAATCAATTCCTTATCCCGAAACTGCCCGGCCTTGAAAACATCGTACGGTATACCGCCTCATGGAGCGTAATCCTGAGCCTCTTCGTGTTCTATACAATCATACGCTACCGCTTCCTGACGCCAGGCATCAATACTATCGCGATGGAACTTTTTTCATCTTCAGTGGAAGGCGTCGTCATAATGGACAACACCGGGTCAGTGCTCCACATAAACAAAGCGGCTCTTAAAATATTAAACATCGGCAGCGTCGACACGTCATCACTACGCATGGAAACTCTGATAGACGGATACCGCAGAGATGCGGTTTACAGCAATCTCCAGACGACAACCGCCGGGCCGAAGGAGAAGCGGACGGTGCTGGTCAGCCAGTCTGATATCCGGGCCGGCATCGTTACAACCGGCAGGATTCTCATCATCAACGACATCACAGCCATGGCCCGTATGAACGAGGCACTGCGGGAATCGAATGAACTTTTCACACTCATCGCGAACAATGTAACAGATGTTATATGGATTTATGACCTGGCGACAGCGAGATTCAGTTACGTGAGTCCGTCATCGACGGCAAGTACCGGATGGACCCCTGAAGAGTATACCCGCCTTAAACTTTCAGATATACTTGATGAAGAAGACTTTGCCCAAATAACCAGGCTGTTAAGCAGTGAAATTGACCGTGATGAACTACGTTACCCGGGAAGATCCAGGGGCCTCACCCTGAAGGAAAAGACCAAAAGCGGTGAAAAGGTTGATATCGAGATAAAGGCCTCCTTTATCAGAGACGCGGCGGGTAAACCGTTGGCGGTCCTGGGCGTTACGAGGGATATCACGGAGCATATACGGCTGGAAAACCAGCTCCGCGCGAGCCTGGAGCAATTGAAGGAAAGAAACGATACTATAGAAAATGACCTCAAAACAGCCCAGATCATCCAGCGGGCCCTTCTTCCGGCGGAAACCCCGTCCTGTGAACGCCTTTCCATCGAATTCCGGTATCGTCCCCTGGAGGCCGTCGGCGGCGACTTTTTCAATATACAGCCTCTGGCGGAAGGAGGACTCTCGGTATTTTTGAGCGATGTAACGGGGCACGGCATCACGGCAGCGCTGTTCCTGTCGCTGCTCAAATCGATCAGCAGCGCGCACCTGCGTAAATACGCCTATGAACCGTCAGAATACCTGGCCGCTGTCAATGCTGATATGTTCGAGAACATGAATTCATATTTCTTATCAGCGGTGTACGGCATTTTCAAGTTCACCAGCGGCAGGCAATCCATCAGTCTGGCGACGGCATGCGGCGGTCACCCTCCCCCCATCGTTCACCATGCCGGGAACGAGCCGGCTCACTATCTTGATATCCGCGGCGCGATGATCGGCGTGGCGAGTGATAATACGTTTCCAGAACTGGAAATAACTCTCAATCCCGGGGACCGGGTGTATTTCTATACGGACGGCCTCCCCGAGATGACCGATGCAAGACGCGACTATCTTGGCTATGATCGGTTTCTCGACATTGTCGGACGCACCAAGTCCATGCGCCTCGACGAAGCCCTGGATACCATCATGGCCGCTGCCAATGAATACCGCGGATCCGGACAGATCACGGACGATATCGTCATCATTGGCGTCGAGGTTCTCTGATACCGGTGTCCTACCGCGGTCCCCTCTTTTCCTTTATGGCCAGGGCGCTTCTACCCATTATCCTGATTTTTTTGTCTTCCAGATTAAATGTCACGTAATGCACGATAAACCTGCCGAATTCGACGTTGCGCATTGCTGTATAATTGATATAGATCGGTTTGTGAAAAGCGGAAAACAGGATAATGGGAGCAATACGGATTCCCTGGGAATACACGGTGATAGTAAGTACTGAATTATAACCTCCCAGCAGCCCGAGCCGCATTGATTGAAATGAATAGGTTACTCCTGTTTCATGGAGTACCGCGGGCACAGGATACGATTGCGAAAGCCCCCGCCAGCCACTGATAACCGATATGAGACCGCTAACTCCAATCCACAAGATAATAAAAAAAGGTATAAATATCAGAGGAATAATTACTTCCATACCGATCCTCCCTGTTTAAACGAATTAGATGGTTATGCCCTGCTCGTCCATTTCGACATCAAAGGCCTTTGACTTCTCCTCGTACTCGGTAATGAGTGCCTCCAGGCCATCGAAAAGCGAATCTATTTCAGTGCGGAGCTGGTGGATATCACGGGAGAGTTGCGCTATCGTCTCCCCCTTCCCGATTCCGGAAGCAGCGATGATGTCGTTGTTCAGGGCCGAGAGCCGCTTTTCCTTCGTCTCGATGGTCGCTTCAATTTCGGCGATCTTTGATTTCAGCGGGTTGATGACCTTCGAGCGCCGTGCCATAATATCGGCGCGGATGCGGCGCGAATCCTTCTTGTTCACAGATTCCCTGTCGGCAACCCGCCGGGTCGGAGAAGCACTCCGCTGCGACGGGCCTTCCCGCTCATCCTCCCATCCGACCTTATCGAGAAAATTCTGGTACGATCCGTCGAAGACCGAAACGCGGCCGCCCTGAAAGACCACGAAACGGTTGGCCAGGGTGTGGAGAAACATCTCGTCATGGGTCACAATGATCGCAGCGCCCTCGAACCCGTCAATGGCAGCGAGGAGCGCCTCGGAGGATTCCATGTCAAGGTGGTTGGTGGGCTCGTCAAGAAGGATAAGATTCGACTTCTGGGCCAAAATCTTACCCAGAAGGACCCTGCTCTTCTCCCCTCCGGACAGGACCTCTATTTTCTTGAGGGCCATGTCGCCTTCAAACATCATGGCGCCGGCGATGTCACGGGAGCGCTGACGCTCGCACCCGGCGCTCATTATCTCTTCTTCGATGGTGTAGAGACTGTTGAGGCGCAGAGTATTGGTCTGCGAGAAATGGCCGATGCTCATGTCCCCGTGGGAAATAATTTTCCCGGCCTTCGGCGTCAACTCTCCTGCCAGGAGGCGCAGAAGCGTCGTCTTGCCTTTGCCGTTCTTTCCGATAACGCAGATCCGGTCATCCTTCCCAACGGTAAAGCCGACATCAGGGATAAGTTCCTCCTCGCCATAGGAAAAGGAAAGATTATCCACGGTCATGAGGACCTTGGCCGGGAAAGGCTTGTAGCTGAACGAGAAATCGAGGGTCTTGATCTTTTCAAGGCGGTCAAGCTTGTCCTGCTTATCCAGCGCCTTGATGCGCGATTGCACCATGCCGGCAAGGCGCGCCTTTGCCCGGAAGCGGCTGATGAAAAGCTCCGCCTCCTTCCGCTTTTTCTCATCGTTAATGCGGGTCTTTTCGTATATCTCCTCTTCCTTTAATATCTGCTCATAGTACTTATCAGTGCCGCCCTCTATCTTGCGGACCCTCTTGCGATGGATCCCCACGGTATGGGTGGTCACGCTGTCCATGAAGGAGCGGTCATGGGTGATAACCATGAGCTCGCTCTTCCACTGACGGAGAAATTTTTCCAGCCAGCGGATAGACACGATGTCAAGGTAGTTGGTCGGTTCATCCAGGAGGAGGAGGTCCGGTTCCGACACCAGCACCCGGGCAAGGCCCAGGCGTACCTGGTAACCGCCGGAAAACTCCGATGTGGGACGCTGCATATCCTGTTTCGCAAATCCCAGGCCGGATAGGATCTTTTCCGCCATCCAGGTCTCACCATGGAGGTGCTCTGGCAGGCCGCGGCAGGCTTCTGCCAAAACGGTCTGCTCGGTGAAGAGAAGGTGCTGGGTCACATAGCCGATATGGTAAGCGCGGGGTATGGCTATTTCTCCTGAATCAGGCTGCTCCTCCCCTATTATTATGCGGAACAATGTGGTCTTGCCGTGGCCGTTGCGGCCGACAAGGCCGATGCGCTCCCTGGGGTTTACGCTGAAGCTTACATTATCAAACAGTAACTGCCCGCCGAATGATTTGGAGAGATTAATTATTTTTATCATAACCGATAACTATCGGCGTCAATGCTTAAAGAAGAGCTAATAGATTTCAAATGTTTTTCTAAAATAGATAGTTACTCTGACCCCGAAAGATTTAAGTGGACATTTAAAAATTTATGAATATTTTATTAATGGCCCTTGCATTGAAGGAATTTTATTAATTACTCTGACCCCAATAAATTTCAATCCTTCCGGGGACGTCCCAACGCCTTCTTCTGCTTTTCTTTATCGGGGGTATTCCGTTCCACGAAAATCTCACCCCCGTCAAAGGGATCGCGGCCCGTGTAATACATGACCGTTGACCAGGTTGACGGAAGGGGAGTGAAAATCTGGACCTGTTCCGGGTCAAGATGCAGCTCTCTCTGCACGAAACCGCGCAGGGCCTTCATGTGGTTAAGGGTGCTTCCCGGATGGGCTGCTATCAGGTAATAGGTGAGGAACTGCTTTTTCCGGTGCTGCTTGTTCAGCCGCAAAAAGAGATCGCGGAATGCCAGAAGGCTCTCGACTGACGGCTTCCCCATGAGATCCAGGACGCGGTCAACGCAATGCTCCGGCGCAATTTTCAGCTGGCCCGAGACATGATGCTTAACGATTTCCGAAAGGTATTCAGCACCCGCAACAGTGTCCGCCATGACAAGATCAGGGCGGATCCCTGAAGCGACGAAGGCCTTCCGGACTCCGGGGATCTTCCGAATCATGCGGAGCAGGCTTATCTGGCTTTTATGGGACACACTCATCCCCCGGCACACGTGCTCGCCAAGGCAGCGCTTGTCAGCACAGACCCCGCGGCGCGTCATGTTCTTGCACAGCATCCCGTACATGTTCGCCGTTGGGCCGCCGATATCGGCAATGATCCCGCGAAATCCCGGATGTCTGGTGAAGCTTTTTGCTTCCCTGATGATGGATTCCTCGCTCCGCGAAACGACAGCGCTCCCCTGGTGGACCGCAATGGAACAGAAATTGCACCCTCCGAAGCACCCCCGGTGCGTGGTTATGGAAAACCGGATCGTATCCAGTGCCCGGACATCCCCCATTTTTTTATAGAAGGAGTGTGTATCCCGCTCATAAGGAAGTTCGAAAACACGGTCCAGTTCTTCTGGCGTTAGCAGCAAGGCTGGAGGATTGTGGACAAGATAACGGTCACCATGTTTCTGTACCATTCCCCTGGCGCTAACCGGATCATTGTTGTGAAAAAAGACCCGGCTCATTTTCAGAAACTCACGTTTATCCTGGGCCACGCGTTCATATGATGGAATCTCAATATAATTCTCGTTAACGCCGGCCGAGATGTAACAGATGCCCCTCACCGAACGGAAATCCCTGCCCGACTTCAAGCATGCTGCAATATCCACCACGGTCCGCTCGGCCATGCCATAAGCCAGGATATCCGCCTTGGAATCGAAGAGGATCGACCGGCGGATCCGGTCGTCGCGAAAATCATAATGGGCTATACGGCGCAGGCTTGCCTCAATCCCACCGATAACTATCGGCACTGTATCCTTAAAGTGTTGTCGGATTAAATTTGTATACACAATAACAGCACGATCAGGACGGCGGGTATTCTTGCCACCCGGGGTCAGGTCATCCTGCATGCGCCTTTTCCCCGTGGCTGTATAATTGGATACCAGGGAGTCAACGGAACCGGAGCTGACTCCCCAGAAGAGTCGCGGCTCCCCAAGGCGTGTAATATCAATGCCGCTGCCGGTATCAGGTTGAGCAATGATACCCACCCGGTATCCTGCATCCATGAGGATATGGCCAATAACGGCCGTCCCCAGGTAGGGACTGTCGATATAGGTATCCCCGGTTATCAGGATGATGTCGAGCTGGTCCCAACCCAGTGCATTCGCTTCTTCCATGGTTGTCGGAATGAACAAAGTGCGGTACTCCTAAACAGGGGGGTCAGAGTAAAATAAAAATCAATAAGCCCTATTTCGGATCTGGAAAATCCGGATCTTTTTTGGACAAAAAGGCTGTAATACCGTGAAGGCACTCTCCCGAAGCAATCAGGTCTGACGCGACCAGTGTTTCCAATTCCAATGCGTCTCTGAATGGAATATCCGGAGACCTTCTGATCACTTCCAGCGCCGCCCTGACCGCCCGGGGACCGTTTTTAGATATTAAACCGGCTATCTCCAGCGATTCCTCAAGGGATTTTCCTGCCTTGCTGATGCGGTTCACAAGACCCATGCTTAGTGCTTCATCAGATCCAACACGGCGGGCAGTGAGTATCAGGTCAGCCGCAAGTGACCTGCCCAGGAGACGGCTTAGTGCTACCCCGCCGCCCCAGTCCGGCATGAGGCCAAGGCGCACTTCTGAAAAGCATATCACCGCTCCCGGGTCCATCACCCGCATGTCGCACCGGACCGCAAGCTCGGCCCCGCCACCGTAGGCCAGGCCATTAATGGCGGCAATCACGGGGACCGGCAGGGTCACCAGTTTATCAACAGTTTCACGGATATACCGAACCACCTCATCAACGGCGGTGCGGCTCCGTTTCTTGATTGCTTCCGCCAGCATAGTTATCTGCGGATTTGCGGGGTTTACATCGAAACCGGCGGAAAAGGCCCCTTCCGCTCCGGTAACAACTATAGCCCGGGGCAGGCTGGCCTTTAATTGAGCCACTGCCCGCTCCAGGCCATGCCACATGTCCTGATTAAAGACATTCTTTTTATCAGGCCTGTTGAAGGTGACAATGGCACTCTGACCCAGGTTTTCAACCCGAACACAGGTATCCGACATTACGGGCCTCCAATTATTACTGTTGATACTTTTTCCCGAAACAATCAAGATGAGTAAAGTCAGCTATGGCTTTGCGCGGCGGACCCTGCTTGTCCGGCATTGCCGGCTTACCCACGGGAATCACGGTAACAGCCTCATGTCCTTCCGGCACGGCAAGGACTTTCTTCAGGGCCCGATGATCGAGCAGGCTCACAATGACCGTGCCGAGGCCGATGTCATGGGCCCGGAGACACAGGTTCTGGACTGCGAGGGCAAGATCAAACAGGAACCATTCGGAAAAAATCGTCAGGTTCTTTCCGTCATGGGCGCCGGACACGCCTGTCTTGACGCATCCAACAATGACCGCCGAGGCTGACTGGGTGCATTTCACAGCCGGGTTGTTTTGTGCGAAAGTCGCTGCGATCTTTTCTATTACCTGTCGGTCCCTTACGACTATGAATTCCCATACCTGGGTGTTGGCCCACGAAGGGGCCCACCGGGCAGCTTCAAGCAACTCCTTAATCTCGGCGTCAGTGACCTGGTAGTCAGTGAATTTCCGGATGCTCCGGCGCTTCAGTATCGCTTCATTCAATTCCATTGTCAGCCTCCCTGCTCAATAGACCTGTTGCATCCATCAATCATTAATAGTACATACCCCTCATACGAAGGAGGCGGGGTCATTATCCTATGAATAAAGATGCAGCGAGTCTAGTTTTTCTACTATTATCATAATAATGATTATTGCAATACATTTTCAAGACTGTTACTTCAAAATTATTATGCAATAATCATAAAATATGCAACTATTTTAATAGCTACATCAACCTGGGGTCAGAGCAAAGTTCAGCTATTACTAATAATAGCACCGATAGTTATCGGTAAACATGTGATCAGGTTAAGTACTTAAAAATATTCCCACCCATGGTGTCAGAGCAAAACATAATGCAATCGCAAAAACCAAAAAATCCTTGCTATTCACCCCCCATCAATATGGTAAAGCCATGAAGCGGTACAATTCATTATTCTATTATCTGGCCCTGGCAAATTTCCTGTTCTTCCTGGGCAATTCCCTCTATATCCTGCTCCCGGTGTACCTGAAAAACCTGGGCGCCACCGAATCGTATATAGGGATAATGAACAATGTTGATAAAATCTTTACTATTATATCAGCCGTTACTATTGGGTCCATCATGCAGGGGAGAGACAGAATACGTCTCCTCCGCATCGGGTATCTGATCCTCGCATGCGCCTATGCATCGTATCTCCTGATAACGTCACTGACCTGGGCGCTCCTCCTGATACGCATCATGCACGGCATCGGCTTCTCCGTGGCCATGATTACTGGCACATCGATCATATTCGAGATAGTACCCATGAAAGACGCGGCCGAGGCAATCGGCATCTATGGTATTACGGGTGCACTGAGCAACGCCATCAGCCCTTTTTTCGGAGAAATGCTCCTCTCCCGCGGCTATCCGCACCAGGTAATATTCTCCATTTCGGTGGCCCTTGTCATGCTCAGCCTGGCCATCACGTTCATCATGCCGTGCCTTGACTGCGGCGCAAAAGTTGAAAACATGCCGACCAGCAGGGGATCCCTGCATCTCATGGCAAAGCCGAAGTTTCTCCTCATGGCCCTTGTCTCCATGATCTTCGGCGGGGGCTTTGGCGTCATCGTGACGTATCTCCCTAATTTCATTCGCACCACCACGAGCTTCAAATTCTCCTATTTTTTCCTGATATATATCGCGGTGCTCATCATCATCAGGTTCACTTTTATAAAGCAGGTGGGTCGCATCAACAGGAGCATCCTTATCATGGTGGTATTTGCCGTTGGTTCCCTGATGAATGTGTTCCTGAACTTTCTCGATTCGATGATCATGCTGGTCATCGTGAGCGTCATGTACGGACTCACACACGGAATACTCTATCCGGTACTGAACACGATCCTGGTGAGCATCGTGGAGGCGCATGACCGTGGCAAGGCAAACGCTCTCTTCACCGCCTCGTTCAACGGCGGCATGATGCTCTTCGCCCTGTCCCTGGGGTTCCTCATCGATTACCGGAACTCCTACCTGGTGGCTTTCGACGTGTGCGCCGCCATGTTCCTCCTTGCCATCATTCTCGTTAACGCGGCGCTCCGATACGGCAGCCTGGACGCAGCCGAGGAGCCGGCGCCGGACATCACCATGGGGTCAGAGCAGAATCTATAATTTTTCCGGACATTTACAGCAACAATACCGGGCAGCATCTTACAGGATTGAACAACAAAAAATATTGACATGCGCACTATACACCGTGAACAATTGGCGCATCCCGCATCAAAGGAGCTACAACCATGGCCACCATTCGCTGGTATCTTATCCTCGGCATCACGCTGCTGGTGATGTCCGTCGCCGTGTACTTTACGCAGTACATGGCATTTCACAATTTACGTGACACTTTCTTCTACATGCTCCAGGACCTGGCCTTCGTCCCGGTCCAGGTGCTCCTGGTAATGCTCCTTTTAGATAAACTTCTTCAGAAGAAGGAAAAGGAAGCGCTCCTCAACAAGATGAACATGATGATCGGCGTTTTTTTCAATGAGGTCGGCACCGGTCTCATTACTTTTTTCGTTGAGACAGAAAAAAACATCCAGGATCTCCGCAAGGAGATGATTATCAGCAACACCTGGAACGCGAAAGTCTTCGAAGCGGGAAAAAAATACCTCTCGTCGTACAATCCCGATGTAGCCCTTAATCCGGATCTCCTCCGGCGCATGAAGGAATACTTACTGCAGCACCGGGATGATATGCTCAGGATGCTGGAAAACCCGAACCTGCTGGAACATGACAAGTTCACCGACCTCCTCTGGGCCGTATTTCACCTTGCCGATGAGCTCCAGCACCGCACATCCCTCGACAACCTGCCCGAATCGGATGTGAACCATCTGAGGGGTGATGCCGCAAGGGCCTTCAAACTTGTTGTGGCCGAATGGCTTGAGTACATGAAGCACCTCAAGGCAAACTATCCATACCTGTTCTCGATTGCCATGCGGACAAATCCCTTCAACGCGGAAGCGCGGATAGAGGTGCTCTGATAAAGGGCGCCTGTGCAGCCCGGCCCAATGGCAGAAAAAATTCTAATCTTATGTCACATAAGTGCCGACAAATATTCTGTATTATAATATTGCAACAGGATATATGACATGGGAACCATCAGAATGATCTTCATCATCCTCGCCCTGGTCGCAATGCCCGCGGTCACCCGCGCTGCGGATGACATGAATGAAGGCCAGAACCTTGACGCCCTCGCGGACGATCTCAAGTTCCAGAATGGCATCGGATTTCTTAAAATCAAGAAGTACGACAAGGCCCTCGAGACATTCAACGAGTACCTGGAAATATTTTACAACGGGACCCACCGCCACGAGGTGTACCGGTATATAGCCGAAATATACTTTAATCGCATGGAATACCTCAAGGCCGTTGACAAATACCGCGCATTGTATGAAGAGTTCAGCAATACCGAGAGCGGTGTTGAAGCGTATTTCAACATCGGCGTCTGCTATATCAAGATGGGCAACGAAAAAAAAGCCGCTGAAATATTCAACGACATAGTGGAAAACCATGCTGATTCCGCCTACCGGCAGCAGGCAGAACTGCAATTGAACATGATAGACATTCTTCAGGAATAAAAAGCCCTCAAAAAATATTTTTCAAAAATTCTATTGACAAAAAGAGACCTCAATAGAATATGCCCTTTATTTTGCCAAAGACGGCCCAACTGGATTGACAACAACAGCAGAGGACGCTCAAGGCCGATTCTGCCGTATATTATAAGTAGTTTGAGGAATTAACATGCCATTACAAAAATTGAGAAACATCGGGATCGCCGCTCATATAGACGCCGGCAAAACGACCGTTACCGAACGCATCCTGTTCTTCACCGGCACCACGAGGAAGCTCGGCGAAGTGCATGATGGCGAAGCCACCATGGATTTCATGAAGCAGGAGCAGGAGCGGGGCATCACCATCGCTTCGGCGGCCATTTCCTGCACCTGGAACGGCCACATGGTCAATATCATCGACACCCCGGGCCACGTTGATTTCACCGTCGAGGTGGAACGTTCCCTGCGCGTCATTGACGGCATGGTCGCTGTATTCTGTGCAGTGGGTGGCGTCGAGCCCCAGAGCGAGACCGTGTGGAACCAGGCAGACCGGTACCGGGTGCCGCGTATCGCCTTCATCAACAAGATGGACCGCATCGGAGCGGACTTCTATGAAGTCGTCGGCCAGATGGAGAAGTACCTCGACGCGAATCCGGTTCCCTTCCAGATTCCTATCGGCATCGAAGACAGCTTTGAAGGCTGCATAGACGTCATCGAAGGAAAAGCCCATTTATTCAAGGACAAGGAACGTGTTATTGAAGACGTGCCCGAGGAATACAAGGCCAAAACCGCTGAAGCGCGTCAGTTTGTCGTTGAGAAACTCGCCGATTATAATGAAGAAATTGCCGACCTGTATCTGAACGGTAAGGAGATTCCTACAGATCTCCTTAAAAAAGCCGCCCGCGATGCCACAATCAAGATGCTCTTCACCCCGGTTCTGTGCGGCTCCGCCTATAAAAACAAGGGCGTGCACCAGCTGCTGGACTCGGTGGTGGATTACCTTCCATCACCCGTCGACATCGGCGCCGTGGTCGGTATTGACATTGACGACCCGGAAAAATCACATACCCGGCACCCGACTGCAAAGGACCCCTTCGCGGCCCTCGCCTTTAAGTTGATCCACGATCCCTATGTTGGGCAGCAGACCTTCATCCGGGTATACTCCGGCGAGCTGAAGAGCGGGATGCAGTTATACAATTCAACGAAGAAAAAAACCGAACGCATCGGCCGTATACTTCGTATCCACGCCAAGGAGCGCGAAGAGGTTGAAAAGGCCGGCCCCGGCGACATCGTCGCCCTCATCGGCATGAAATACACCAAGACCGGCGACACGCTGTGCGATTCCGATCATCCCCTCTACCTGGAAAATATATTTATTCCTCCGGCAGTTATCGAGATGAAAATTTCGCCACCGTCCAAGAAGGAAGAGGAGAAGCTCGGGGCTGCCCTCCGCAAGCTGTCCATGGAAGACCCGTCCTTCACGGTGCGCTTCAACGATGAAACAAATGAGACAATCATCGGCGGCATGGGCGAGCTTCACCTGGAGATCATCGTAGACCGGCTGAAGACTGAATTTGACGCCATAGCCGAGGTCGGGGCGCCGGCCGTGGCCTTCCGCGAAACCATTACCCGTGAAGTTGAAAGCAATTACAAGCACTCCAAGCAGACCGGCGGCCGAGGCCAGTACGCCCATACCGTAATGCGCCTCGAACCCAACGAGGGCAAGGGCTTTGAGTTTGAAGACAAAATCAAGGGAGGCGCCATTCCAAGCGAATATATTCCCTCGGTGCGAAAGGGCATCGAGGCGGCCATGGCGGACGGGATTCTCTCGGAATTCCCGGTGGTTGACATTAAAGTGGTCCTCCTCGATGGAACCTATCACGAGGTCGACTCCTCTGACATGGCCTTCAGGACCTGTGCGTCAATATGCTTCAAGGAAGGATTCCTCAAGGCCAATCCGATCCTGCTCGAGCCGATGATGAAAATCGAGGTCAACACCCCGGACGATTACATCGGCGAGGTCGTGGGGGACCTGAACAAGCGGCGGGGCCGGATAGAATCGATGCGGCGCTACCGCAAGGGAGCACAGAAGGTTATCGGTTTTGTTCCGCTCATGGAGATGTTCGGTTACTCCACGCAGCTCAGGAATATATCCAGCGGCCGGGCAAACTATTCCATGGAATTCTTCAAGTATGTTCCGGTGAACAAGGACGTGCAGGAAAAGGTGCTGAAGGAGATGGAAGCCAAGAAAAAAGACAAAGCGAGCTGATCACCTGCAGTTGGTCGGTGATTTTTTTGAATATATGCGGCGGGCGCATCACCATGCGCCCGTTCGTTATTTAAGGGCTTTTTTGAGACGGGTGATCCACTCGCTTCCCGCTGATTCCTCCTCCTTGAAAAAATCAAGGAACTTGTGTATCTGCGAGCAGGTATCGGGGGCAAGGTCGTGCTCCACCTTGCAGGCCTCGCAGTCGGCCGAGGCCTGGTCAACCTGAAGTACGTTGGCGAAAAAGTCAATGAGGCAGTTATGCCGCTTCAGGACGCGGCCGGCCAGATCATGGCCCTTCTCGGTCAGCTCAATGTATCCGTACTTCTCGTAATCGATGAGTTCCATTTCCTTCAGTTTGGCAAGGGCGGCCGACACGCTGGGCATTTTGATGTTCAGTTTCTTGGCTATGTCCTTGACGCGGACCACCCTGTTGGTCGACGAGAGCATGACAATGGCCTCAACATAATCCTCCATGTGAGGTGTAAGGCCGGTGTCGCGGTAGCTGTATTTCGACTTGCCCTGCTCCATCATCCGCCTTTCATTTTTCCAGCTTGAAGTACATGTTATCGATGCGCTGGAGGTCTTCCTGAACGCGTTTTTTGAGAGGCGATGTGCCGAAACGCGGATCAGTCTCTCCCTTCTTTATAAACTGCCGGTAAATCTTCCGGGCCGTTTCAATATCCTTCAGCCTGGGGTCCTTCTCATACACCTTCCCCATCAGGTAGTAGGCATCATCGACCGTGTCACGGTCCTTGTAATACTTGATGATTTTGACCGCCGAATCCAGGGCCTGGGCCCCCTTCTGCTGGTTCAGGTAGAGCCTGCCGGTGTTCAGGAGCGCCTTGTCGGCAAGTTCATGGGCGGGAAACTGTGCCTGGACCCTCTGGTAGTATTCAATCGCCGATATCTGGTTACCCTTCATCAGGGAACTATCCCCCATGTAAAAGAGGGACGCCGGATAATCTCCGGATTCGGCCGTCACCGACGCAAACTCCCTGTTCGCGTCGTCGTACCGGTACTGCTTCAGGTATATCTTGCCCATCCAGAACCGGGCGCTGTCCCTGTAGGTGCCCTGGGGAAACTTTGCAGACAGCTCCTGGAATTTTTTCAACGAATGATCGTATAGACCGTTGTTGTAAAAATCGATGCCGGTCTTGAGGAGCACCTGCTCCTCGCTGGTCACCCGCGGCGCAGTCTCTTCCTTGGCGGATGTCCCCTTCTTCTCCTTTCGGGGCCCTGCATCAGGCACGGCCTTCTTGTCATCGGCCGGCGGTGCGGCATCCTTCTTTTCAGAACCGGTTGGATCTGCGGCATTGTTCTTTTTCGAATCGGCCGGTTTCCCGCCCGATTCCTCGTTCAGGATATTGTTGATGATATCCTCAGTCTGCGTGAAGTCCTTGGCGATATGATACCCCGCAATGTCCCTTCCCGTAGCGGGAATTGCGCACAGCATCATTATTAGTATGATATGTTTCACTCTCCGATTATTCCTTCTTCACTATGTTTCGGTTCCGGCGACCGTATGTCGGATCCCCCGGCCGCTTTTTTCTTCTGCAGGGGCCTTACGTCCTGGTCATTACTCCGGATATCCTTCTGGCGCGTAGATTCACGGTCCCGGGGCGGCGATACCTTCTTCTCTCCCCCATCGATGGCCGGTTCACGGTCCTCAATGACCGGCATGTCTCTCTTTTCCAGGCGCCGGACGCCCGGTTCCCGCTCCGGCAACGGCCCCAACTCCCGTTTTTCTTTCTCTATGATGGACTCCCGGTCTTCTGAAGATGCTCGTGTCCTTTTTTCAACGGGCCTCACATCCGAGTCGATGGAAGGTCTTTTCCGGTAATCCCCCTCAAAGAGGGGGTCCTGTATCCTCACCTCCGGTGACTCTTTCACTTTTTTTCCGGATCCTGCCTCGATGATCCCCTTATCCACTTCGGGCTCCATGCTTGTGCGCGTGGGGAACTGTATCTTGTCGACATCCATTTTCTTCATCTCATTGATAATTTCAGTGTCAAGCATGGAAAAGTTCCCCTCCGTGCGCTCCCGTTTGATGTCCAGTTCGAAAGCGTCGTTGGTGCGCTCGATAATCGGCGCGCTCTTGATCTCGGCGGCCTCCTTGCCCCACATGACTCCCATCACTATACCGCCCCCGGTCAGGCAGAATATAGCCAGCATAAACAGGTTTCTGATCGTCTGCTGGGTTTTCTTCGGAATTTTTCCCAGCATGCCGTCAACGCCGGAGACTGCGTTGTTCATTGCTTCCGGGGACAATTTAATTTTCATTGCGGTCTCTCAGTATTCGTTAAACATTTGAATGGAATCCGATTTCTCTCCCGTCTCTTTCGCCAACGACGGTGGATACAGCACATCGGTCATGGACAGATCTAATATACTATTATTTCTTTTTTTTATCAATAATAAAAATAACCCGGCACTTCTTCAGCTGCCCCACCGTATCGCCGCTGCTGAAAATCTTGCGGATATCACGGTCTGCTATGACCGGGCATCCCTTCATCTCTTTGACGGCGACGGTATAATAGGGGTGACTCCCGGCGGTACGCATCTTCATCGCCTCGTCTTCATCATGGGCGTACGCGGCAATCCCGTGCTTTCCCGCGTACCGGATGTCCACGTAATAACGGCCGTACACCTCGAGGCCCTCCTCGCTGTAAATGGACGGCAGTATCATCGGTTCGACATTGAGCCCCCGCGTATCGATGACCAGACTCGTGTAAGCGGTCGGTATGGGATTGTCGATGCGGACGGGAAAATCATCGCCCGGGTAGGTATAGGGAACCGCGTAAAGAAGGTCCCCGATCTTCAGCTCCGCCCTGCATGCCGATGCGGCGAAATCCGCCGGGTACTCGCGCACCTTCATTCGCGACGCGATAACATTGACGATGCGCCTCTGGGCCGTGTCGCTCTGCTCGAGGAGATCGGCGAGTGTGGTATCGGCGTCGACCCTGATCCCCTTGATCAGGCGCACCAGCTTCTCAACGGCCCGTTCGCGCGATTTGCGGTACGAGTCGGTCCTGCCGCGATTCAGCGAAACAACCGTCCCGCTCTCCTGGTCCACCGGCGTTCCCCGGCGGTCAAACTGCACCTGCGACGATACGTGGGTGACCACCACCCCGCGGGACCAGTCAACGGCATCCGATGGCGGAGCACCGGCTCCGGCCAGCGAATCAAGCATGGAAAGGGCGGCGATAATCACGGCAAGTGAAAATCTCTTTAACATGAAATGTATCCTGTTCCTGTCATATCTGTGATGAATGCGAAGGTTCATGGTACCCCCGTCAGCGAACACTACAGAGCTCATCTATACAATTATCGGTCTATCGGGCATGAATTCTTTAGGGTGTTTCCCTGCTTTCAAAGTCCGGACAATTCCCGGATGCTCTTTTCCAGCAATGGAATGAGCCTGCCTGCGGCGACGGTTATATCCTTCAGGAGGAGACGCTCCGCCTCTTCCGGTGAAGTATTATAACGCGCAAGAAAGGTCCGGGATTTTCTCAGGAAGGGCTGCAGGACCGGGCGCAGGCCAGGGGTGTTGGCCAGCTCCTCGACAGCGCGGCCCCCGCCCCCTCACGGCCGGCGATGGCCTGTTCCGCCGCGGTGCGTATAGCGTCAAGCTCCCGAACGGCATTTTTCATCCCGTCGATGAGACGGGCCGGCGATTCGCGCTTCGCCTCCAAGAGGACCCCCGCAAGGGTCTCTCCGGGCGACGGCATCAGCGCAGGGTATTGTTCTACAAGGGACGCCAGGGAGCATTCCTCGGTATTGGCTATGCGGGCGCCTCCCCCGGTGGCGTTGATGACCGGCACCGACACCTTGCGCGCCGAATCCTCGAACCAGCCGCGGTACAGGTCAAAGACGAAATCGGAAATGACCGTACCGGCGCCGCCGTAGGCCGGCACGCGCTTGATCTTGCGACGCCGGACCACATTCTGGTTTATGGTGTCGAGGTTGTAAAACCGCGTATACCGCGGAAGCCACTCATCGTTATGATGGGTGCCGCTGCAGTGTATCTCCCTCCCGGTATAGGCCAGGTCCTGGCCGACCAGTATGATGGGGCTGCACCCCAGGTTCAGGAGAAGATCGAAGGCGCTGGTGGCGACGGACCCGCCCGACTGGATGTCGCCAACGAGCCCCGCATGCATTTCAACCCAGTCCATGATGGGCGTCATCTCCCGCTTGAGCTCGCCGCCGGCGGAGGTGTAGTACTTCGACGTGGTGCTCACGATGCGCGGCCCCCGGTACGACCTGAGGACGGGGGGATAGCAAACCAGGTCCGCGAGCAGGGCGGCGCCTCTTTCCCGCAGACCCATGAAATGCTTGATGCTGTACTTCTGCGCGTCCAGCGTCATGATCAGGTGGGGAATGATACCTCTCTTCTGGAGCACCGGGGCCGCCGTGTCCACCGCCACCACCAAGGCCCGGTCACGCATTTTTTCAAGGAGCCCGACATTCCCGCGCAGGCTCGGGCCCGCGGACACGATTACCCCGGGAAAGCCCGTAAAGGCGCCGAAAAGGTCCCTCACGCGAAACGACGAGAAGAGGTGACCGGCGTTGCCGAGTATGTTTTCAACCCACCGCTCCTCGAATTCGAACCGCGTCAGGAGGTCGCTGATCTTGGACGTCGCGTACTGGTTCATCTCCCGGAAGACAGCATCGTAGAAATCCCTGTGGAGCTGGTATGACGGCCTGTGGACGTAGTGGGCGATGCCGCGGAACCCCGACATGTCTATCTCCTCGAACACCGAGGAAAGATCCGCGCCTGAATAAATAATCGAGACGCCTTCCAGGTGCCGCGGACAGGTCTTCCGGGCCAGGGCCGCCACTTCGGGATCATGTTCGATCGCTACCACGGGCCTCCCGGGAAACCGCCGCTTGATGCTGTCCAGATGGTAGCCCAGGCCGATCCCGGACACGGCTATCATGGTTGCCCTGCCTATGGAAAATCCCTCGACGGCCCGATCAGCTTCAAGGTCCGGTTCATAGGCCGAATGGATGCGCACCTCCCGGGAATTCCGGTAGATGAGGGTGTGCTTCCCGCCGGGTGTCTCTTTCACTATATAGGTGCCCATGGTTATCTTCTATAAAAGTTTTTCCTGCATTTCGTACCTATTCTGAAGGCGGTGCAGGAGCTTTTCAAAATCATTCCGGGACCCGACGCCGAACTTCGCGAGCACATCAGACTCGACGAAGAGGATGTCCATGTTCTTCACCTCCATGTTAGCCAGATGGTTTGCCAGGTTCACAATCATGACCATATCGCGGTTGCGTATCCCGGGATTGAACGGCGCGTGGTGATGCCTGATTGTCTCCACAAGATCCTCGTGAAAATTCCATTTTTCAGCAATGAGAGCCCCGATGGTTGAATGGCTGATGCCCAGGTATATTTCCTCCAGAATGGCGTTGGCCCTGATCTTCCTGTTTTTAACGATTATCGCTATCTGCTCAACCACCCATGCGCCGGTCGACAGGAGCACGATCTTCCCGATATCGTGCAGGAGCCCCGCGATGAACACGATGTCGGCTATCCGTGCATATCCGTGTTCAAGCGCTATCTGGCGCGCATAGTACGCGGTCCTGTTGCAATGCTCCCACACCTGCTCGAACTTGCGGTAGCGTTTATCCATTATTTTTCTCGATGCCGACGTGATCAGGAGGGATTCGAGGTTTTTAAGGCCGATAATCATGACAGCCTCGCTGATCCTGGTAATGCGCCTGCTGGTTATGAAGCCGGCAGAATTGGAGAGTTTGAGAAGATCCGCGGCTAGTGACGGATCAAGGGATATCTTCTCGGAAACGGCGTCAATGGTCGTGTCCGGGTTGCCGCAGAGGGCCCGCAGCTCCACTATGTTCTCCGGAAAGGTCGGCAGGGATTTGACGTCATCAAGGATCCTGTTCCTGATTTCAGAAGTGATATCCGGACCCTTCAATTCGAAGGGGATTGTCAGGGTAATTTTCAGCAGATCCCCGTCGGTGCGCACTGATAATTTTTCAGTATCCAACCCTGCGTTTTTCATCAGCATCACGGACAGGATTATGCCGAGGCCCGCACCTTCCGATGCGTCATACATGTTTTCGTACGCTTCGGCGAAATTGGCGCATTCCGCCGCTTTTTTCATCCGGCTCTGCAGCCTTTCCAGCTCGATGGGAACAATACCGGAATTGTTGCTGACCTCGATGACGACCCCCCAGGCGGTCTTACGGAATTTAAGGGTTATGCGGTACGTGCTTACAAGGATTTTTTCTCTCAATAACTCCGGATGGTACACAACGTTTTTGAATTTCCGCATCCCCTCAAGGTAATCATCGCTGTTGTTGATATCCAGCTTCATTTCACTGAAGTAGATGCGCTTCATGTTTGCCTTTACCGCATTCTGAACCAGTTCGCGGATAATTGATTCAAAGGTGTCATAGAGGTATACCATGTCCACGCGGGAAAGGATCCTGGCCAGGAGTGAATTGATATCAATCTCAATGTCCCTGGTCACGTATTGAAAGCTGATGTAGACCTCTTCCCCTCGGTCGAACTGTTTGGCCAGGTCTGGCGAATCAAGCATCATTGGCTCTCGTATGATATGGTCGCGCCGGCCGCCCTGATGACCGGGCGACACCGCGGGCGCCGCAATTAACGATGCAATACTGTAATCGTAATGGTATTAATGTAAAGTTAAATATTGTATTTTAATATTTTTAAGACTCACACCGGCTGACGCATCGCGGTACAGCCGGCATATATCTTCAGGAGTGGTCGTACCGACCGATTTTTTTTCCGGCCCTGCCGCGGCGCCGCATTCATGCAGCATCAGCGATGATCCGTCCCGCTCAAGGATATCAAGAAACCTGCGCGAGTATCTCCTGATCCTGAAATCATCAGAAAGATAGCATCGCCGCACCGGCAGGCGCTTCATGAGCACCGTGAAGCCTGTCATGTTCCGGTAATCCGGATTGGTAATATGCAATTCCACCTCCCGCGGCGATAACGCCGCGATTGTCCTCATGAGTGCATCGGTTGATTCCCTGCCCGGGACCTGGCCCGCTATCGAGAGGAGTGTTCCTTTTTTTACCATCATGAGGGCGCCCTCACTGTGCCTCACGAGAGTTACCGATTCCCGCGTTGTACCGGCACCGAGGGTGATCCACGCGATTGCGACGGCCGCCGCTATCGAAAGGGGGACACACCTCATTGACCGCAGCCGCGGGAACAGCGGCGCCGCGAGAAGGAAGTAAGCCATGATGAGAACCGGTCCTGCAGCCGGCACGAAAAAGTGACCGCCCAGCCCGGACATAAACCTCACAATTGACCCGCCCAGCCAGTATATCACGTTTACCCCCTGGCCTGCCCAGAGGCCAATCACGGCCATGAAGGACAGAGCATTGGCCGCAAGTGAGGCGACCAGGAGCAGCGACATGAGAGGGACCACGATAATGTTGGACAGGAGACCCGTCAGGTTAAGCTCGTTCATGCGGACCAGGAGGACAGGCAGCACCAGCAACTGCGCCGACAGGGTCAGCGCCAGGGGATTCGAGACGAACCCCGGAAGCCAGGATATAGTCTTCCGGTAAGAACCGTGGAACAGGAGGATTCCGAGTGTAGCCCCGTAGCTCAGCTGGAAACCGAGCCCGAATATCTCATATGGAAACATCATTAGTATTACGGCACCGGAAAGAAAAAGGGTATTAAAGATATTCACATCCCTGCCGGTGATGCGCTGCGCCGCGTACATGAAGAACATGATGCATGAACGGAGAAGACAGACCGGAGCATCAGTCACATAGAGGTAGAGAAAAACGGCGATGACCGCCGTGGCCATTATGATCCTGCGGTTTACGCGGACGATCCCGAGCAGGAACAGGGGGATTGCCGCGATGACACCGACATGCAAACCGCCGGCCGAGAGGATGTGGAACACCCCGGCGCGCTTAAAATCATTCATGGTCGTCTTGGCGATATAATCCTGGTTCCCGAAATAGAGCGCCTTAACCATGGCCGATGTTTCCCTGTTGAACAGCCTGTCGCAGTTGGAGGCCAGGGCTTTCCTGGCCCTTTCCCTGAAGGATGACCCGGCTTTAGCAACCGCCACAGACCGTCCGTCAAGATAAAAGACATGGCGGATCCCCCTCAGGAGCAGGGAACGGTTAAACGAGGACAGGCTCCCGGTGAAAGCACCAACGGCCACCGGCCTCCCGGAAAACCTGATCGTGTCCCCCGGGGCGACATCTCTCCCGGTTATCCTGGCCATGCCTCGGTACACAGCAGCTCGGGAGCCACGGGATTCACATGGATCCTCCGCCCTGCTGAAAGTGATGATTGCCTCCCGGTAATACCGCTTCTCCACAACATTCTCAATATGCGCGGCCCAGCTGCCCTGGTCGGGAGGACAATCATCACGGGCCAGCATATTACGCATTCTTACACATAACACTCCAGACATCACAATTGCTACGATAAGAACGGCAGCCGCCCTGGCAATATTCCCGGGCACATCAGGTCGCCCGGTTTTCTTTTGAATCCTCAGGGCATTGCAATAAACAAGGGGAAAAACAACGCATTCCACGGCCAGAAGAGCAACGCCGGCAGGATTGACCTGCCCATCGAGAAAAAAGGAGGAGCCGAGAAGAATAACGCCGCAGAGCACGAGGAATATAAAGAAAGAAGGAACGAATATGATTCTAAAGAGGGGACGTCCCGCGAACATCGACATGTGTTGTTTTAATGACATCACAAGAGAGTAATCCGGTTTCGCCATACAAGCCCTCCAGGAGGAAGATATGGACGGTGTACGTACGGGAGGGAACTATATCCTGCCGATCTTGAAAATGAACCCGAGGGAAAGGCCGTAGAACATTTTCGTCGACCGGTCTCCCATGCCGTACCAGCCGTACATGAAGGACCCGTCGATGAACAGCATCGTATCATAGGTTGTGTTGAACAAAAAGGCTATTGGCACCCTGAGGCCGGCGCTGCCGCGAAATTCACGGTTTGACGGTGGAGTCTCAGCGTACATTCCGACACCGGGTGCAAATATGCCCACGGTCCCCATCCTGACGCAGATCCTCCCGGACATCGTCATATACATGTTATGCACGATGCCGAAACCACCGAAGTTGTTATACATGTACTGGAGGGAGAAATCGCCGGCCAACCATTTTGAGACAACCCAGATAGACGCGCCGGCATTTATGTAGTAACCCGGATACTTTTTTTCGCTGTAAAAGGTTGTCCAGTCGGAATAATTAAGCTGGCTGAAACCTGCGCCGACAATCGGACCCAAATAGGTATATATCAGATCCCGCTCCGCAGCAACAGCCCTGATTGGCACGATGATGCAGAGTGCGGCAAATAATATTTTTCCAATTGTTGACAAATCAGGTCATCGTATATTCATCGGATTTTTAACAATCTGCACGCCTTTGGGAACCCTGAAGTTGAAAAGGTTTTCGCTTACATTTGCCTGCCCGCTTACATCCGAGAGAGAAGCTGATGATCCTTCCGTCCTCCCGTTTCAATATGGCCCCCCTCAGCATGTAGGTCCCGTCAACGCTCAGTATGATCTCACGGTATTGCTTCTCATCGCTTTTGAGCTTGATGGTATAGCCTGATTCATTGCCGGCCGCAATGCCGTTATACCCCGCCACAAGCCCCGCTATGCCGCCCGAAGACGATCCCTTGGCCAATTCCTGTATGCCGCACATGTTCGTTCCGGGGCTGTAAATCCATAGTGTCCTGCCGTTGGACACCAGTACCTTCTCCGTTGGGCTGGTGAATTTTACATACACCTTGTCCGGGGCAAGGTACTTGAAACTGCCTGAATAGGTCTGTCCGTCAAGGGAGGTCCAGGATATAACACCGGTCAGCTTACCGACCCGAAGCATCCTGCTTCGGAATTTTTCAACCGCCTCTTCGCCCGAAATTGAAAAGAGCGCGGTGGTACAAAGCAAAAACATAACTATGATTGGTATCCTGAAACGGTTCATGTCCGTGTCCTTTGAATAGTATAACGATCTAACTGTTAAAAATGAAAGAATTTTTTCTGAAAAAACAAAATTATTTACCATTATGTTTTATTTCAAGAAATTAATTTGAAACGAACGATAATAAACCGGCAGTTGTATAATCTCAACCGGGTGCGTTTCCTGCCGTGGAGATATCATTTATCAATAAATATTGTACTTGAAATTATTTTCCAACAATCCCCATAATAGGGCATGGAGACGCATTATGCCTAAAAAGAGATTCAACATTAAGAGGTACCTGATATTTTTCATCATGGTCGGGGCCGGAGTATATTCCTATTTTAACAGCCAGGCAGTATACAGCTATTACATGAAGATCTATTATGAAAAGATCCGCGGCCTGACCGTCGAGCAACAGATCGACAAGGCGAAAGAGTTATATACCAATCATGAATATGACAGACTGAAGGCGTATCTCAAGGATCTGGTAATGGTCTATCCTGAAAACCGGGAACTCCTCAGATTGCAGGGCCTGAATCTCATCAAACTCGGAGAAGGGAACAAGGGCGCGGAATCAGTCCTTTCAGCATCGGATGGCGAGGCGATACCGGAAAAAATGCTCGAGGAAACGGTCCAGTCTCTTTATGAACAGCGACAGTACCGGGACATTACACGGGTCTTCCGGGAAAGAAGCCCCGGCACAAACCCGAACCTGTTATACTTTTACGGCGTCGCGCTGTTTGAAACCGGCAGCTACACACAGGGGGCTGAATTCCTCAAGAAAGCCATCGCAGAAGGGAGAACCGATTACGAAGCCTATCATTACGCTGGCAGAGCTCTTGATAAAAAAGGAGACACCCGTGCGTCACTGCAGTACCTCGAACACGCACGCGGCATGAACGAAGAAGATCATGATGTGGCCCGGTCACTGGCCAGCGCGTATCGCAAACTTGGCCGTTATAATGATGCGGCGAAAATACTGCGGAAAATCAAGGAATAGCAAAACTGTCAATGACAACCCGATCATTCCAGTGATCGATAGTTATCGGCAAACAATTGATCAGCTTATCATCCGGAATCTTGCCGGACAACCGGCCGGGGGTCAGAGCAAAATCTTATACATAGAACACCTCGGGGTGGGCACAACTAATACAACCAAACAGGGCAAGCATGATGAAAGCATTGAAAATTAGCATCATTCTCTTCATATCTTTTATAATAACAATAGTCATCTCATTCTTCCTTTATACTTCTTTCATTGACAAGCTGGATCTCCAGATTCCTGAAAAAACCGATTTTACACATCCGTCAAAACTTTTAATAAAATATGAAGTATTTATTTCAGGCATAATCCTGAGGCCCCTGTATTATAATTTTGTTCAGCAGATGCAACTGACCGGCAATGAAAACATTCTCGATTTCGGTTCCGGCTCCGGCGGAGAAGCAATTCATCTTGCGGAAATAATTAAAAATAAAAACGGAAGGTTAACGTGCCTTGATATTTCACCGGTCTGGCTCAGGGTCGTTAAAGAGCGATTATCAAATTATAACAATATCGATTTCATTGAAGGAGACATCACGACAAAAAAAATACCAGACAATTACTTTGACGTGATCATAGTTCGACTCGTGCTGCATGACATACCGAAAGATAAAAGGAAACCGATTATCAATGTTTTTCATAATATACTCAAACCGGGAGGATCTGTGCACGTATATGAGCCGATGGGGGAAGGTCATGCGCTGGACGAAGCAGAGTTACGTTCATTGTTTACCACTGCAGGGTTTAAAGAAAGATATTTTAGCCGGAATTTTTCATTCGTTATAATCCCGCCGCATTCGATGGGTATGGCGGCATATGACAAAAAAGAGCGGTGATCACATCGCCTTAAAAGTAGTGCTGATACCCCAGGTCCACGACATTTTATTCATCTTGATCGAATTATACAACATGCGGTCAGTGATATAGAAATAATAAGCGGTCCCTGTATCTACGGCAACATTGTTGGAAGCATTAATTTTCACTCCGGCCCCGATACCAACCCTGGCAAGGTCAGGATCAAGTGGATTCTGGGCCCGCGGATATTTCTCCTGGGTCGTATACGATATTCCCGCGCTTGCTGTTACTCCCCTTGTATCAAACTCCATGGTAAAGCCGAAACTGTGCCGGTTTTTATACTTATAGTTCTGGGCATTGCCATTGTTAATAAGTGGAAGCATCGCCCATGCGGATGCGTTCTGCGCTATCTGTGCCCAGTCGATGTACCCGAATTCCTGACTGGTGGTGAGTATATTCTTAGTGCCATAGTTCCGTTCTCCCGTGAAAGCCACCTGGTAAGAAAGCTGCAATGATGCACCGTCTCCTGATTTCAGGTTGAAGCCGATGAGCAGGGAATCCGGATACCGCTGCTCAATAATGTGGGTATAATTGTATTTTACATCTTTCTCGGTGCCGCGCGCAATAACCTCGGTCTCGTAGAGCACCGCCAGAGCAAACTTGTCGAGCTTGCCAACCATCAACCCGGCAAACCCGGACCACCCGAGAGCCTGTCGTTCGATTTTATCAATAGTGCCGACATTTATTATACCCGCGGAGCGGTCAGCCTGGAAATAATTGCACGCGATACCGCCCGAGAACGTCACAATGTCCGCGATAGTGTAGGCCCCCCCCAGCCTGCCCTGGAGCCAGTATTTGCTTCCCTTGATGTATTGCACATAGGGCAATTCAATTGACCCGGTATTAATTGTACATCCTATACTTCGGAGCACTCCCATCTGCACCGGATCCAGACCAAGGGTCAGATAACCCGCGACGGGCAGCCCCGTTTGAGGCTCCCGGTATTCAATTAATTCAATGCCTTCCGGCATGAAAAGGGATATAAAGATTGCGCCCTTCCCCTTTTTATAGGCCATGGCAAAGTTTGGAATAAACCAGGAGGGAGTATTGTCCTCGTGGTTCATGTACCAGATTTCAACTGCCGTGGTTTTGGTCATCATCTGATAGCCGGCGTCTATATACAGCCCGTCCTTGATTCCGGCCAGACCTGCCGGGTTGTAGTATACTGCATCAATGGATCCGACTGCGGCTGCCCTTCCCTGGGTCCTGATAAATGCAACGCTGCGGCTGAATTCCGAAGCAAAAAGAGCTCCCTCGCAACCGGCAGCAACAAAAATAATAGCCAGCAGAAATCTATTAAAATATCTCATGCCTCATTCCCCCGACGCCATTCTACTATGCCTGCATTATTCCATCCTGCTCTTATTCATGCAATCTCATTTTCAAAAGTTTCATATTATTTTGGGAATACATCTGACACTGGTTTAGATTTCCGCTTTTTTTTCTTCAATTGCAACAAAGTATCGCCCGTTACAATAATGGTCACCGGAGATAATCTATTCTTTCAAGAATAATAATCTAAAAACAGCAAGGCAGTTTCAAGAATTGATGGTAGTACTGGCAATCTAAGAATCGACCTGCATGAAGATATCTGTCTATTCCTCCGGGCAGCATGATGCTAAAATAAAAAGGGCTGTCCCGCAATGGCGAAACAGCCCCAGAAACTACTCATCGATAAGCGATCAATATCCTCTGTTCTTTAAATCAGCGACTATGTCAACATAGAATTGGGGTGCGTCAAAACCCGGGGTAAAGCCAAAGACCTGGTCAACAATATTCAGGTGATCAACGCCGGCAGAATACCATGCCCCTTCGTATACACCGCGGAAATATCCCCATTTTGCCGAGTTTACGCTGACAAGACCGTCGTTAGCCCCCTCAAGAGCCAGGAGAATCGGCCATGTTCCGATAAAATACCAGTTACGGGCATCGATGGCCATCGTTTTTATCTTTGCCGCTGCGCTCTGGTAATAAACACCTGATTTATTTGGTGTATTCGGGTTAAAGGTGTTTGTCATGTATGACCTCGTGAGGTCATAGCCATTCTGAAGGCTGTTCGGATTCTTATCGCCAAAAATAAATGCATACACAAAATCGAGGGCGGCGCCAACCAGAGGTTTGGCCGGATTGGGAACAACGCCCAGAATGACATCAGCAATAACGCTTCCCCTGTGAGGACCCGCAATACTGGTGTAACTGGCAACATAGGGAGATAGGCCTAGATTGGATATGGCATACCGCGTGTAGATGGTGCCATGACTGTGTCCGATTATATTAAGTTTCGCCGCACCGGTAATGGCCTTTATTTGCAGGAACTGCTGTTTGAAGGCCAGAGCTTTGTTCACGGTACTGTCCATACCATTTACAGATGTCAGGTAAACATCAGCGCCTTCATCTTCCAGGGTCCCGGGGATCCTGTTCCAGTAATCAATAATACCCAGTATCTGCGCGCTGGCGCCCATACCATGAGCCATAACTATTGGATATTTTGTCTGACAGGAATTTGATGACCCACCAGCATATACAAAGGCAACACAGGAAAATAATAAGACAATGGTAATACATAGTTTATTCATTTTTTCCTCCCGGTTCTATTGCACTTTTGTGTTCTGTACACAATATATAAATAAACCATGATTAAAAGTCAATAAAAAAAATACGTCCGGTCGGATTTTTAATTTAACCAGAAATACAATGTTTATATATTAAAATTAATATATAATTTATCCATTTATTTTTTTTACTCTGACCCCCGCTCAATACCAATGAGGTTATTTATCAAGAATATAAAATTCAGTCCGCCTGTTCTTCTGCCTGCCGCTGGCTGTTTTATTATCGCCGATTGGTTTATCCGGTCCAAAACCCACCGCCACCAGCCGCTCAGGGCTTATACCGTTTTTTATCATATATTCCCGTACCGCATCAGCCCTTCGTTCTGAAAGCTTCATATTATGCTGGTGGGTACCGGTAATATCCGTATGGCCCCTTATCTCAAGACGGATTTTTTTATTACGATTCAGCGCTTCGATCATACGGTCGAGGATATTGAGAGATTCTTTCCTTAAATATGCCTCATTAATTTCAAAATGGATATTCTCGACCACGATCCCTTTCCCCTTCTCAATTTTATCAAGCTGAATTGATGCCTCCTTGACATCCCGCGATACAATCACTTTCTTCGGCAGATAACCATCCGCATCAGCCGTTATTTCCACATCATTGTCATCAGGCACCCGTATTTCCTGTTCCGGCCGGGTCACTGCAATACGGTCAGAATACACGACCTTACCCTGGTCCCACTTCTTGACATCGACATGGGCAGCTATTGGGTTCTTATCCGTATCCTGAACTGTTATCTTTAAGGGTCTCAATACATTCTTTTTATCCTTCTGCGGGCTCTTCTCCTGATTTTTTTTCCCCTCATCACGGTTAGGGACAACCTTGTCCTCCATTTCCTTCTTATTATAAGGATCATAGATGGTACTTCCGCCATCGATTAAGCGCGGATAATAATCAGTACCCACAGCGTACAGATAATTACCTGCGGGAAGGAACATGATCCCGCCCGACGCTGCCGGCTGATAGGCGCCGCCGGGGAAAGGCGGAATGAACTCCCACAATGCGTCCTTGTGGTCAAAGCGGAGGGCGCGCAGGCTGGCATAGGACAGCTCCCGGTCACCCACTCTTTTCTTTATAGTGCTGGTCACATATATCTGGTCACGGATAGTAACAAAATACGGGCTTGATTTCTCTCCCAGGTCAATGGAAGTATTTATGGTTCCGTCCGCGGGATTAATAATCACCACCTGGCGATTATCAGAGGTAAAGAGAATCTCGCGTTCTGTAAAACTCGGATTGGAAGTGATGGTATCGCCATAAGCCTTTTGCCATACCTTCGCACCATCAGCAAGATTGAAACAGTGCATGATATTACCCGAAGCCAGATAGACCTTCTGCTGATACACCACGGGGGAAAAAATCCGCACCGGCTTGGTGATATACTGAGACCAGACAACTGCTCCTGTTTCGGCATTAAGGCAGTACAGGGAAAAAGTGTTTTTTGAATAATCCATTGATTGAGTAAAGATATAGTCATCGTAAAATGAAGGATAACCGCTGTATGATTTCACGCTCCGGTTATCCCATTTCAGGTGTCCCTGGATGATTTCTCGGGACATAAAGATAGTGCGGGTGCCATAGTAAATCATATCGTTATTTATGACGGGGTCAGAGTAAATTCCATCCACCAGTGTTGTTGAATGCTTAGCCGGATCCCATTGTTTATTATCACCGGTTTCCCACCGGGGGGTTTTCTTGTTATATGCGCTGTCCCTGGTGAACAGATCCTTTTCATCCCGCATGCCAGTCCGCGCCCAAAGCACAGACCCTGTTCTTTTATCAAGACAATAGATGACAAAATTATCCGTAAGAATAAGTCGATGGCCCTTAACCAGGGGATATTTCACCTTTCCTGCAGACTTTTGATTGGGATTGAACTGTGCTGACAGGTCAGTGAGGTTTATCCTCCATTTTAATTTTCCGGAATCCTCATCAAGACAGTATACATTTTTCTTGATATCTACAAAAAAGATCAAGCCATCCGATATTATTGGATTATATACCATATCAGAAGCCTGGAAAAGCCATTTCAGGTTGTTATTCTTAACAGTGATTTCATCATTGTTGCCGGTATAGAAAATATTACCTTTGTATACCGGCCAGTCTGACCCAAGTGATACACTGATAAATGCAGTAATAATAATCAGTAGAAGAAAAAAACGTTTCATAACACCACCACCATAAGATCTTCGAATATTATTTTTACTCTGACCCTGGTCAAAAACAAATGACTTTTAAATAATAATTCAAATCTGTATATATTTGTATTCCTGATAATATACAATGACAGAAGAGTTTAGGCAAATAATAATTTATTGTTTATGGTGCATATCATCAAACGATAACTCATTCAGAAAAAATCAATTATTACCAGGGTCAGAGTAAAGCATAATGATAAAAACAAATCACTTTATGCTGTATAATATAGTTTTTAATGATTGATACTAAATGTAATAGATGTAACGAGGGGGCGGTTAGGTTTATCCAATTACTACATTATCCCTAAACTATCAATAAAATAATTTGGCTTCCAAATAAATTAAACAAATATGCTTCCAGGAAAAATCCGTTTTCTATACATATCCTCAAAAATCAGGAGCTTATTGACTCTTTGTTCAAAAGTATCCCCCAATTTCAAAAAGTATTCATGTAATGTTATCTTAACCGGTGATTTATAATTTTCATCAAGATAACAATTAAAGCTGCTGAATTGATAATCTCGAGGATCCTTCGTAATTTTGCTCCGGACAGGATTGTAAGCTAAATAAAATAATTCATAAAAAAAGAATGACACCGGATCAAAATTTGATTCGATGATAGTATCCACAAACCGTTCATTCCAAAATGGGCCGATTCTTTTCATCATTCTGTTATATCTGCGGGCAAATTGAGATTTAATGAATTGCATAATACGAGAAATAGTCTCGCCATTCTTGGTTGTTTTAATGTAAAAGTGAAAGTGATTATCCATGATAGTGTATCCAACAAGCTCAAAATCATATTTTTCAAGTGCAAGTTTCAGTACATCTATCATTAATTCTTTCACATTGTTATACCTCATGAGTAATTTCTTTTCTATACAGCGAGATGTGGCATGATAGGTAGATTCTGATATACATTTTCTACATTTCCGTGGCATAGTAATTCCTTTATCTTAGTCTTTATAGAGTAAACGATCCGCATAATGTTATAGTGAAAAAAATCCTGGGTCAGAGTAAAAAAATGGTGACCTAAAAGATGAACCTGATGAAATATGATTAAATTATATTTACTCTGACCCCCCATTAGTCAAAATAGGAGGTATTCATGACCACGCACAAACCCACACGAGAAGAAGCATTGGCCCTGCTGCAGGAGTACAATAAAACCGACAACCTGGTAAAACATGCGCTAGCTGTAGAAGCCATCATGCGCCATTTTGCCCGCAAACATGGCGAAGACGCAGAAGCCTGGGGCATCGTGGGGCTGGTCCATGATCTGGATTACGAGCAATTCCCGAAGGAACACTGTTCCATGAGCCAGAAGATACTCCGGGATAAAGGCTGGCCGGAGGAATATATACGGGCCGTGGCAAGCCATGGCTGGGGCATGTTCACTGATATCGAGCCGCAGACCCTTATGGAAAAGACCCTCTATGCCGTGGATGAATTAAGCGGCCTCATTATTGCCACTGCCCTGGTACGGCCGTCGCGGAGCCTCATGGACATGGAGGCATCTTCTGTGAAAAAGAAGTGGAAGGATAAAGGATTTGCCGCTGGTGTAGACAGAAGCATTATCGAAAAAGGCGCAATCATGCTGGGCGCCGAGCTTCCCGAGCTAATCAGGGAATCGCTACTGGGACTGAGGGAAATCGCCGGTGAGCTGGGACTGGCCGGGAATCCGGGAGGTAATTGACGTCGATGGATTTCAACGAACGCGTGCTTTTCGTTGTTAGAAATTTTATTGAATACGGCAGCTCCATCCCGAAATGTCACTATTAATGTGTCAGAATACGTTTGACAGATATCTGGAAGTTTACTCTGACACCATACCCAGGTGCACGATAAACACCGGAAAGCCAGATGGCGTTATCTTTTGAACGCTTTTTTCACAACCATTACCGTTATCAGGGCGACAAGACCAAGAATTGCCACAACCACGATAAAACCTATCCATGTTATGCAGGTGCCGCCCTTCAATAGCGAAACCGGATTCAGGCTTGGCTCACGCACGATTCTCCCCAGTTTGCCCTTATATTTTTCCGGTATTTCAGGATACCCGTCGCCATTGGTGTCCTTGAAGCTGCGCACATATTCCATGAGCCCCATCCACTGCTTCACCTCCTGGATCCCCGGCTTGTTTGGATCAGCATCGACGAGGGCTTTGGCGAGATTGTCATAAGGCTTGCCGTTCCTGTCCTTGGGGACAATTTTAAGTATGTCCATGGTGAAATCACCGACGATATCAAGGAACGTGGCGTTATAGAGGTTGGCTGTCACACGATAAAGCTTTTTATTTGAATCGGAATAATCGAGCGGTTTGTATCCTGTGACGTCATTGCCGATCTGTAATGACGTAACGCGGTCAAAAATAATCCGGCGGGGATTATAAGTGAATTTAAGTCCCGATATCTGGAGAAAATAATCGCTTCCTTTCAGGGGGTGAATGCTGGTGAGGATTTCCAGTGCCTTTTTCAACTCCGATGCATACAGGTATACGGCGGTCATCGGATAGCCCATGGTTTCGTCGTTGCCGATGCCAAGGGGCAGTGCGTTAAACATATCGCAGACGGCTATCCTGCCCGTCTTGCCTTTAACCACCGGGTCCCGGATAAGGCCATTGGAGTCGATGGCCACAACGACCCTGGACGCCGGATCGCGCGGATCGACGGCGAATTTATTGACATACCAGAGGCTCGCGTCCGCAATGAGGTTCCCCAGGTTCGATTCCTCTTCCGCGATCTCCAGATCAAAGTCATTCTTGGCTATAATAGAGTCGAAGACAAGTCCGATGGGGGCAAGCACACTGCTGCTGATTTCGTTTTTATATCCGTTTATGATTGTGGTGATGGCCTCGTCACCGGGAATCTTGTCATCGATCTCAGCGATGCGATACTTTTCGAGCACTACGGTGCCGTCTTTGATGGCAATATCCATTATCCCCACCCAGAGGCCGTAGCACCATGCCTGGACGATTATCGTGTTCCCTTTGCGGATCGGATCCCTGAGCGGTGTGTGGGTGTGGCCGCTGATGATTATATCGATGCCGGGAACCTTGCCGGCAAGTTGGACGTCCTCGGATTTAGATAGGTTATCAAGATTTAAACCGCCATGGGACAGGCATACCACGAGATCAACCTTCTCTTTGTTACGTAACTGATCAACCATCTTCTTCGCGCTTTCCACGAAGTCGCCGAATTTCACCGGCCTTGAGAAGGGGGACACTTCCGCGGCATCCTTACCCATGTGGCCGAAAAATCCTATCTTGATCCCCCCTGCGTTGACAACCGTGTACGGCTTCACTATACCGGACTTGAATACCTCTTCGAGGGTATTGTCCCGATCATCCTTTTCACTGAAAATGACATTGGATGAAACGATGGCAGGAAGTCCACCATAGTTCTGAGCAGACCTGAGTATCCGCGCCAGGCCTGCCGGCTTGAGGTCGAACTCATGGTTTCCCAGCGTGATTACGTCATACCCCATATCCTTCATGAGCCGCAGTTCAGGGGCCCGTTCCCGGGTAATCATATGAAAAAGGGTGCCCATGAGAAAGTCGCCGGCGTCAACGACCAGCACCGGGTTCGCGCGGTCGGCCCTGGTCTTTTTTATAAGGGTCATGATCCGTGCCCAGCCGCCCTTCGTTTCGTCATCCCCCGCCCGGGGCGTATAATCGATATTGGGATAAAAACCGAGCAGGTGCGAATGCAAATCGTTGGTATGCATCAGGGTGATCTTCCGCTCCTGTGCGGACAGGGCCGGTACAATGCCGATTAGAAGAATACATATCGGGAGTATATTTTTTTTCATGGCTGCTCCAGGTGAACATGTGTTACCCGCGGATATTCCTGTTATGTTCGCCTATTGAATGATTTTTTTCAATCATAATTTTCTTGGCCGCCGCCACTGCTTACGAAGTTACAGACGGCCCATATATTGTCTTGACAGACAGGCAAATCCATAGTAGCATCAGGCCGATAACAGGGCACGACGACTATCTTGAAGAAAAAAAGCCACCTTCCCATATTGATCATAATTCCTCACGGCGGATGCAAGGTGCCGGAGGAATTTTCCGGATACGAAGCGGTGAGCAAGTTTGATCTGCTGATACAGTCCGACTCCTGCGCCAACGACCTCTTCTCATTCGGCGACAGCGTCGCCGGGACGATTGATACAGACATATCGCGCCTCTTCGTCGACCTTGACCGCCAGTACATGGCGGTGCCGCCGGCCAGGGACGGCGTCATCAAGAAGATGACACTCTACGGCAAGCCTGTCTTCAGGGATGATTTCTTTCCCGATGAGATTGCAATATCCAATGTCCTGCGACGGTACTGGCTTCCCTTTCATGACGCTGTCAGGAAAATCATGGAAACGGGCGGCCTCAGGCTGATTATTGAGTGCCATACCATGCTTGCCGTAGGACCCACCATTTCGCGGGACCCTGGAAAACCCCGTCCCATCATTCTCCTGGAGCACATCATTGAAGGTGCCGGCAGCACGGTTGAGACATGCGATCAGGAAGTCACCGCAAGTCTCATGGATCATCTTAAGAAAGCCTTTGCCGGAGTAGAAGATTCCATCGTGGAAAAATTCACGATGGCTGCAGAGCCGTCTCCGGGATTCATCCACCGTCAATACGGCAAAGGTTCCATTCCGATGATACGGCTTTCCCTTTCACGGGCCCTGTATCTCAATGACAAGTATTTCAGTTATGACTACATGAGGGTGGACGAACTGAGAATACGGCAGCTTCGCGATCTCCTCTGGGCGTCGATAGAAAAATTCTATTATAAAAATTTCCAATAAAAAGCCCCTGCCGTGCGGCAGGGGCGCTTCATTCACAAACCGGATCAGCCGTTACTTGGTCACCTCGGTTTTGCCCATTTTCTTTGCCATTTCCTGGGAAGCCTTCATTACTTCCGGGTCCATCATATATTTCATCATCTTCATTGACACGGTGAGAAGCTTTTGCGCCATCTGCTCAAGCTTATCGAATTCTTCTTTCAGCTCTTTCGGGGGATTCTTCTTGTCCATGGTTTTCAGCTCGGGATATTTCTTTTCGATCTCTTCACCCTTCTTGGACAGCTTTTCCATCTTATTCCCGAGCTCGGTTATTGCTTCAGCCACCTCTTTGGCGCTGTTCGATTTTTCAAGAGCGGAAATGTAGTTTTCATTGGCCTTGATAACGTCATTCAGGTATTCTTTCAGATCAGCGTATTTACCCGCCGGTTTACATCCGAAGCTGACAAGCGCGAATACAGATACTACAGCAACAGCCATGATTTTTTTCATCATTTTAAAACTCCTTTGTATTAATACTGGTTACATCTTTAGATTGATCAAGATGTTTATATGTATCAATCCAGCCTGTCCCGAAAATCGAGCATCGTCATATTCGGTGTATTGCAATTCTTCCGGCCGCCTCATACGGCGGGGAGAATTGCAACTACGTCATATTCATTGATGGCCGCTTTCTCAACGCGCTGAAAAGCTACTTCTGGTTTATACTGCATTGACATCCCTGATGCTTTCAACATCCGCAATTGAGAGGCATTAAAGGCATATTTAACAATTATGTCAAACGTAAAATATACTCATACGCCTCAAGGGCCGCGGTGGCCCCTTCCGCTGCAGCTATGACGATCTGGCGCTTTGACCCGCTGCGGAGATCCCCTGCCGCAAAAAGCCCCGGAAGTGCCGTCCTCATGTTTATATCGGTTATGACATCACGATTCCCGTCAAGTATCTCAACCGGAAGGTATCCGGTATTGGCGTTGAAACCGATGAATATGAAAAAGCCGTCTACAGCCAGCGTCGACTGTTTCCCGGTTTTCACGTTTTTCAATGAAACGCTCTCGACCTTGGTGGCGCCATTGATCGATTCCACCACTGTGTCCAGAACCGGCTCTATCTTATCACTTGCCAGCACCCTGTCCTGAAGCACTTTCACGCCCCTGAATTTGTCGCGCCGATGGATGAGGTATACTTTCCTGGCGAAGCGCGTCAGGAAATGCGCTTCCTCAAGGGCCGTGTCCCCGCCGCCGACCACCGCGCAGACCCGCTCCTTGTAGAATGCCCCGTCGCAGGTGGCGCAGAACGATACGCCGTGTCCAAGATAGTGTTCCTCACCCGGAACGCCGAGTCTTTTGTACGAGGTGCCGGACGCGGCTATAACGGTCCTTGCCTCCATGATGGAGTTGTCCCCCATCCCGACACTGAAGATGCCCGTCGCAGCGTCGCGGGTGACGGAAGCGACATCGCCGCTTACAATCTCGGCACCGAGACGGCGCGTCTGGTTCTCCATGCGGGACATGAGTTCCCACCCGGCCACGGGCTCCTCGAATCCCGGATAATTCTCGACCTCGTAGGTATTCATGACCTGCCCGCCCGGGGAAAGCTTCTCGATAACCACCAGGTCCAGGCCGGACCTTATGCCATAGATCGCGGCTGTGAGTCCGCCAGGTCCGGCGCCGATAATTATCAGATCTTTCATTATGAGGCCCCCTTGACATTGAACAACATAAAAATTAGAATTGATAAACCGGCCCGATTAATGCAACTAAAAAATATTCTTGAAAAAGAAGCGATTTTTTATTATTCTGAAACATAGCAAAATAAATTGAAAAGGACTGTACACCGACATGAAACAAATTGAAGATAAAAGTCTTGAAGGGCTCAGAAAAAAATTTATATTTTCACTGGTCCTCCTCGGACTGGCCGCGGTATACCTCATCTTTCCTTTTGACTTTATACCCGATGTGATCCCTGTGGCAGGATATCTGGATGATATCCCCCTCCTCATCGCAACAGCCGTGTACGCGGGCTACTCGTACCGCAAAATGAAAAAAAAAGAGGAACGCAAAAACGCCTGATACCTGGCCCCTCCATAACGGCGGACAGCATCTCCAACAGGCAAATTTCCGTCGGCGTGTAATCAACAAAAAAGAGAGAATGAAATTCTCCCTTAAAGTTGTGGGTTATGCGGTTAGTTTGATCAGAGGCAAAAAAACTATTAGAACTATTAGAATTCTTCGAAGCCCTCCTGCTTGAGATAATCTTTCATTAGATCATTGTCAGATTCCTTCTTCGTAATTACTGCCGCTGCTGATTTCAACCGGCCATTACCGTTTCCCTTGTCCTTCTTCTTAACCGTCTCGGCGCCCGCGGCCGTCAGGCTCATTACCCGCGTCTTACCTCTATCGATATCGGCAGTTTTACTGATTGCAAACTTCTGAACCATGGCCAGGAACTCCTGCGCCTGATTCGCCATCTCTTCGCTTGCCGATGCCGTTTCCTCCACCAGGGCCGCATTCTGCTGGGTCATGTCCTGTCCATTTCGGATATGGCGCTGTTGATCTGGTTGATCCCCTGCTTCTGTTCCATGGTTGCAGCGGCAATCTCGGTGATGATCTGCGCCGTGGTCTTGGCCGCTTCCGCTATCTCGCTCAGTGCACCACCGGTATTCTTGACCAGATCGGTACTCCTCTCGACCTTTGCGATGGTGTCCCTGATAAGTGACTCGATCTCCTTGGCTGCGTTACCCGACCGCTGGGCCAGGTTCCGCACCTCGCCGGCGACCACGGCAAAGCCGCGCCCCTGCTCGCCCGCCCGGGCGGCCTCGACCGCTGCGTTCAGCGCCAGGAGGTTTGTCTGGAATGCAATCTCGTTTATCACAGCGATAATATCCGCAATCTTCTTGCTCGATGAATTCATGTCGATAATCGAATTAACCGCCTCCAGGGCAACCCTGTTTCCTTCCACTGATTTGTCCGCACCCGTTTCGGTAAGCTCCCGCGCCCTTGCCGCATTGTCAGCGTTCTGGTTGATGGTGGAGGTTGCTTCTTCGATAGTAGAGGCAATCTCTTCAAGGGAAGACGCCTGTTCCTGGTGCGCTGCGACAGGTTCTGGTTGCCGCTCGCGATCTGCTCCACCGCCTGCGCCAGGCTCTGGGATCCGACAGATACATTGTAGAACATTTCGTCGAGATTCTTCGCCGCGGTGTTTAACGCGGCAACCAACCGGCCGATCTCGTCCTTCTGCTTGAGATCAATCCTCCTGGTCAGGTCGCCCTCGGCAAGGCTGCCGGCGAATCCAAGGCACAGACTGACCGGCCTGGTTATGCTTCTTGATATCAGCATTGCAATGATTATACTGAGCGCCAGGGATGCAAAAAACAGGCCAACCACCAGGAGCGTCCCGGCCCTGATTGTGTCGAATATATTATTTTCGCTCAACACCAATTCATTCTTTATTTCAGTATTGATATTGTTCAAATGTGACCTGACCTCTTTCAGGTGAGTTATTATTTTTTCATTGAATATGGCATGGGCGGTCCGTCTTCCGCCATCTCCGCCGGTGCGCAACGCTTCTTTGACATTGATAACTTCCTTGTGGAGATTGAGATGAGGTTCCTCAATTTTGGCGAATTCGGATTTCAGCTGAGGCATCTCCTTCTCGGCGTGCCTGCGGTCTTCACTATAATACCACTTGCCGAACTTGCACTTGTGCCCGTCGGTTTCTACATTAATTGCTTCATTGCTGTTCGCCAGGAGTCCCTTGTAAACCTGCGAAACCCAGTCAAGATGGTTGATCTCCTTCTCCTTGATCATATCACGAAGTTCCTGCTTGACTTGGTTATGAGTGATCGAAACTCTGATGTTATTCATCTGGAAAAAAGACCAGGCGCTTATCATGGTAAGCAGTAAAAGAACCAGGCCGAATCCTATCCCAAGCTTAATTCTTATACCGGCATCATTAAAATTCATATAATTCCCCCCATATGATGTTATTACAACACTCCTTACATTCTAATTCATTCTAGCTATAAAATATCTTCTTTGTATACAATTGAATATAACTGATTTTGTGATATATATGGAGTAAATAACACTTTTCCTTTGTAGGGGAATCCCCCGATAAAATATATAAAAATCAATTTTTGTTCAAAATTAGCTTATAAACTGGTGCCAGAGTAAGTTATGGAAATGAAACACTTCAGTTGATCATAGGGTCAGAGAAAAAATCACTCATCATCCCGGTGGCAGTTACTTCTTTCATATTGATGAGCATGGCGTCCTTCTCCTTCCGTATGCGGTTTTGACTCACCACCAACCCCCTTGATCTTAAATGTAGAACAGCATCATGCATGGCTGCTGGATTAAACAACCCGCAGTGCACCAGCATTATCATTATAATGCTTGCCAAGTTGTTTCATTTATTTTTATGTCAGGGATACACTTACAGAATAGGGGTGGAGATCTTCAAGGCGGCATTCCCCTGTATATTTTTACAAAATGCATTACTTTTTTGATATGCTAGCCTGTAGCTTACGGCGCGGATGCGACATTTCATGGAAATGAGGCTTATGAACTGATTATTTTTCTTGTTTATTTCAAAATAACCATTGACATATATTTAGAATTTTAGTATATTTTATATTAATGAACATTAAATGGTAACAATATGAATTCTTTTATTTGGTTAATACTATTATTCGTTATATGGATCGTTCTTCAAAGATGGATATTGCCGCGTTTCGGGGTGCCCACCTGAATGTCCCCGGATTGTTCTCAGGATGAGAATAAAAAAAAGCAATAAATGGACGATAACTAACTACGGTCACCCGTACCCTGAATCATTTATTCGCCTGATTTCTGCTGGTTCTGAGCAGGAGGGTCCTGCTTTTCCTCATGAGGAAGGGTAACCGGTTCAGCGTTTTTTTCCTGCGGGATGTCGGGAGGAACAGCCTGCTTTTCCTCCCGGGGAACGGCGGTATCATTTTTTATTTCATCCGGAACGGCTTCTTCCGATTCCTCCTTTACTTCTTTCTTTTTCTTTTTATTCTCTTTTTCACGCTTCCGTTGCTCGTATTCATTATCACCGCTGTAGAAATCCTCATCCACCTTGAACGTAATATCGTACTTCTTCTCGAATGTGCGGGCCGTCCTCAAAATCCTGCCGGGCAGTGAGAACCGCTCAATAATCTGTGCCGCGCGTTTCAGGTTCCCGATTTCAATGTAGCAGCGCACCATTTTCTCGAAGGCTGGATGCCGCGAATCGAACTCGTCAGCCAGGGCCAGGAAATCCTCATAGGAACGGGCCGCCTCTTCATACTCTCTGTCCTCGTAATACAAATCCGCGGCGATCAGGTGCTTCTTCCGTATCTCCTCCTGAGCCTTGAAAACCTCAAGGCGCCGCTGCTTGTAAACATTACCCTTCAGGTAAAAGTTTTCCTTCACCCGCACGATCTGGCTGGAAGAACCGGCAAGGGAGCGCACATAGTTATCGTAGTCCTCGCCTTTCATGATCGTCTTGCGGTCAAAGATGCCGGTCACGATGTCATGCAGAATCGGCACGGCTATGCGGTCGGCCGCCCTGCCGATGGAATAATTGCGGCGGTTGCCCAGCCGCACACCGGCGATATAGGTGCTGTCGCCGGCTATGAAATGAACGGTGGCCATGACATCGCGGAGCTCGTTGGAGGTCCCCGTCTTCCCGGCGCCGATTCCTTCCATGCCGGCCATGGTGCCGCGCCTTACAGTCTCCCGCAGCGCAAGATCGATGAGGACGCAGGCCGCCCTGACGCGTTCCGCGCCATAACGGTCGAGAAGCGAGATCTTCAGCGGCGTGTATTCGGGCCGCATGACGGCGCCGTCGGGCCTTCTCATCGTATCGATGAAAGTGTGTTTCTTCACCACGCCGAGGTTCGGGAACATGGAATAGGCCAGCAGGTACCGTTCGTAGCGCTGATCGCCGTTTGAACCGCCCAGTATGATCGAACGGAAAGGACGGTGCTTCCCCTCCGGCTCCGTGATATTCATGGTCTCGTTGAGAAGCCGCGCGAAGGCGGCCGGCGTCACCAGTTCCTGTATCTGCACGTGAACGCCGTTTATCGAATGCACCAGGGCGTCTTCAACGGTCACCCAGTCGTTGGTGTATTCAGTGAAGTTTCTCGGGGACCAGGACCAGTACTTCTCGATCCCCTCGATCTCCTTGATCCGCTTCGGATATTTATGGATGAAATTCTGGAATATCCTCTGCTGCTCCAGTGAATATGTTTTATAGGTGACCAGGCTGTTCTTGAACATGTCCTGGAGGTTATAACCCGACAGGATGAAGTACAGGTCAAGGATCGGTTTCAGGCTCGACCCGAGGGAGCGGTTAGCCAGGGAGATCCAGTCCCATTCGTCCTCGGCGCGGGTCGTCCCACCAACATCGGCAATGATCCGGTTCACGATGCGGAGCCTGCCTGACCGGGCATTATCATGGGCGTGGATGATGCGGGCCCCGCCTTCGAGAAGGACATCGGCCGGCTGCCCTTCCACCAGGGTGTCGGTATCCACCGACACCCAGCGTGATTTCCTATTGACATGGCCCTGCAGCTTCTTCTGCATGGCCATGTCGACAGTCGTGACAATCACCAGCCCCGAATCGGACCGATCGGCACCCAGTTCCCGGTCGATTTCCCGCTTAATATTGTTCACGAGGCGATTGTCTGCGGAAAATATCCCCGGCGCAAAGTTGAAGGACACCTTCTGGCGGGTACGCGCATCGCGCTCATCCGCGGCGCTGATGACCCCATCCTCGCGGAGGAGCTTCAGGATATTATACATCCGCTTCTCGATCCATGTTTTCGCCCTGATCTTTGATTCAATAAGCTCACGGTAATTGCTCCGGTCCACCTTGTAGGGCGCGTTGCCTTCCACCCACTTCGCGATCGCGTCCCGCGAACCTCCAGACTCAATGAGTCCCTTCAGCTCCTCCGCCTTGAGCCATGCGGCGTATTCCTTGATCCGGGATGGTTTTTTGATGGCCGCCACCAGCATGACCTGCTCGCGCAGGTTAAGGCTTTCAAGCCCACGCATGAAGTACATCTCGGCCTGCGACTTAAAGCCCCTGATGTCCGAGTAGAGGTGCCCGCCGTACACCTCGTTGACATAGGCCTCCAGGATATCGTTCCGCGTCCAGAACCAGTCAACGGTCGCGGAGGCGGGAAGCTCGTGCTTTTTCTGTTCGATCTGACGCTCCGAGAAACTCTGCCGGTCCGAAATGGCCGTGAGGTATTTCGTATAGAGCATTTCCATTACCTGGTTTGAAATGGAACTCCCCCCGCGGCCTTCGTCCCTGACCGAAGCGACGAAGGCTTCCTCAAATTTTTTAGACTCTTTCTCAAGCCACAAGATGCCGCGACTGGCTGCAAAAGAGCGGGTCTCTTTAAATACCGCACGGAGCACCTTCTTGGCTATCTGCGGAATGATGACAAGATTGTCGTTGCCCCGGTGCGGCACTGGGAAAAGGCTGTTACGGAATCGCCGGTCCTCGCGGAGGATTACTCCCTCGACCATCACCCGGGGGATTTCGTTGATGCCGGCCCATTTCATGGAATTCGCCTTGTAGTAGAGAAGATGAATGCAGTCGTCGTCCGCATTCAACCTGTTGATCCACGCCACCGGCTCCACGCTCTTCATGATGCCTTTTGTGATGTCATTGCAGATCCTGTCGTGAGGGATGGTTGTATAATCAAAAATACCGGCCCTTCCTCCCGAAGCGTCCTCTATAATGGAAAGGACCGACTCCCACCACCGCTTTTCGATTATCATGTCCATGAGTTTGCGGTAGCGGCGGGGCCGGGACCGCGCCAGTTCACGAAGTTTTCTCCTGTCCACCGCAACAACGGTGAGGCCATTCTGGTCCTGGATGCGAAGCGATCGATAGATCCCGTAATTGAGCTCCACCGCCATCTGGGAGCCGTTGTTGATGCGATAGAAATTCCCCTGCGGGGGCGTTGACCCGGTACTTGAAAAATCGTCAAACCGGGCGCCGTGGTTCCTCCGATAGAGGCGCTCAGCTCTTCGGGCCAAAGGCGTATCGCAGGTGTCAATGGTCTGGCTGAAGTTCGAAAAGGAATAGTTGTATTCATTCCTCGAAGTGCCATAGAGCGCTATGCCCAGATCAAAGAGCAACAGTACTGCATAGAATAGAACACAGACGGCAAGAAGAGCCTTCTTGAGCACCGGCACGGCACGATGCATCAGCAGGCGGGGATTGCGCATGCGCAGGCGGGACGTGAAAAAATCGACAACCGCCCTCGCCTCCCCAGGCCCGAAGAGACGCTTTCTTCCGATCACAAAAGAAGCGCCATTCCGGACAAATTCTGCCGGGTCAAAGGAAGGGAAAAAAAGTCTGATATATGATTCGGGCAGGTCAGACCCGCCTTTTTCCATTCCGAAAAAAGAATTGAAATCCTCTCGCTGCTCCTTCGAGAAAACCCGGTGAAGATGGCCGGTCCTTTTTCGATCCACAAGAAGCTCTTTTTCCAGGGCAATAAGATCATCCAGGCGGAAAAAGCGTTCCTCATCGCTGACGGCTACATTCATAATATGCTCACGGAGGCCGTCCCTGAATAATGACGCGGCAACAAGATAACCGCCGCATGCTCCGTCACTTCCATCGGCGCCGCCAAAATAGCGGGCCCTGCCGGGATCGGTGATGAAGGAGTCAAGGAATTCATTGACAACACGGGCTTTCCGGCCGAACCCGCCCCCCCCGAGGATATCGCCGGCATAGAAAAGGACCCTTAGTACCGTCAGACGGACTGTCGAAAGCCTGAGCCAGTAATTATCGACGATCCAGGCATGGAGCCGGAGAAACATCTTTATTTTCAACAGTATTCTTTTCACTTACATGTCCTGGATGGTTTCAATCGATATGCACTCATTCCGCGCCGGATCACAGCCGGTGTACCTTCAACAGCGGGGAGCCTTCGCCGGCAAGCCCCGTCACGAGAGACTCTCAATCATCCACTGGTGACCATTAAACTTCGTTTCCAGCTCCCGGTATCCGCCTTCATCAAAATAGCGGAACAGCACCGCGGGTCGGTGTTCCGCCATAAACCTGCGCACTTCGCCATCGCTGAGCAGTTCGAAGGCCCACCAGACTGCCAGTTCGGCGACATACTCGTTGATCTTTCCGGTCCATCCGAAAGGCTGCTGGTCATGGGTGGTGGGAACAACGCCGGTCCCTGTCGTGGGAACAAGAATCTGGATACACGATTCCGTGCCGAAATCCCTGACCATATAGGTATTGGCATAGTATCCTATCCGCTGGTAATTCATCCGCCAGGAATCAACATACGATCCTTCGCGGCTGAAGCCGAAAATCGACTCCCCGGGAAGCCCCCTGCCGCTCTCCTGCTCCCGCTCCCGGACATAATCATCAAGGCGCCTGTGAATTTCCACGCCCGAAATCATGGGAACTGCCGCACCCGCTTCATGTCCGGCAAGACAGCGCAAGGCCCGTACCGCCATGGAGCGCCATGCCTGATTGTATGAAAACATAATAACTGCATTACAGAGTGTTTTCTTAACAATTACCGCCTTGTCAAGTATTTATCCGTCGAAAACGAACCCGCTTGCGGTAGTACGTCAGTCAATTCACTCATCGGAACAGCCTTTATGTTAGCTGGCACAAGGATAGAGCACCCGCACATGAACACTGCGGAGAGGGTAAGAATCCGGTTTCGCAGGATGTCTGACTATTTTATGATGACAGCGACATTATTCGATGGTATGGACGCCATCCGGACAAGATACCTGCCCCGGGGCAATTCCGGTGAAAACACATGTAGTGTATAGCTTATCTCGATTGTATCCCCGGGCTTCAGGATTGTAATATATTTCTTCATTTCCTCCGGGGACCGCGGCATGGACGGACCCACGGTCAGCATACGCTCCCCGGTGCTGTCGCTGGTTACAATCAGCGCTGTCATCGACTGGCCCAGGCTCCACATGTCGACAGTCGCATTGCCGGTCCCATCGTTAATGATCCTGGCATTCACCCGTCCTTCCCTGCTGGATCTGAATGAATCAGATTCGGGATACAATACAGCATGGAGACCCGATGGAGTGGTTCCGCTCTTTTGTTTGCCAATTTTTTCAATACCGCACGAGACGATCGGCAATGGGAGCGACATAACAATAATTAATGTGAAAAAATAATCTTCCATGAAACTTTTTATAGTTTTTTTCATATATTTATTTATTGATGCGGCCACTATCATTGGAACACCACCACAGATTTTGTTGATAATTTATTAAATTAATATATATCACCGGGAGAGAGAGCACGTCAATTTGAAAAAACAGATTTTTTTTGTTTAACAAAAAAATTATAACGAAATTGACTTGAAATTTATGGCAATATGTTTTTGATATATCACAATATCAACCCTAACGCCTTCAGCTGAAGGGACAGTAATTCTTAATCAGTATCCAAGTGTTTATTATTTCACCTGGCAAAATCAGAATCATTTCTTTACTAGTTAAAATGAATAAAAAATTCGTCATTTTGATTTTATCATTACTTGCCGTTTTCTTTAACTGCGCCAAGCAGGAACAGGTACAGGTTGATGAAAAGGGGGGCAGGTGTGTACAAGGCAATTGTAAATATGGTGTTGGGACCTATATCTTTTCCAATGGAAACAGGTATGAGGGTGAATTCAGGAGCAATGTTCCCTTCGGATATGGAACAATGTACTATAAAAATGGAAAAAGCCTAAAGGGAAAATGGAAGTGGGGAAGACCAGACCTAAGATAATAAAGACCATGGCGGGAAATAAAAAACCAAGCCCCGAACAGGAGCTAAAAGAAAAAATAAGACAATCTCTGCTGAAAAACAGCAAGAAAGCAGATAAAGAGGAAATTGAATTTCTTTTAAAACGGTTTTGAACTATCAACGCTGTGAAAACAATAATCGTCGCCGGTATCATCCTGACATCCTGTGTACTGATAGGCGGTTGCGCCACGCCCGGCAAAAAGAGTGATAGCGGAAAAAAATCAGGCGCCATTTCCAGCGGTGAAACCCGAAAACTGCTGGAGGGCACATGGAAGATCACGTCGGTGCGCTGCGACAGCAAGGGCAACAACTGCGAAACTTACCAAGCCTCGCGTTTCCTCACATACAATAAGAGCGGGGAACTATTTGTCAACGACGTTAAGTGCGGCTCCTACCGGGTTTCCGGCAACATCTGCATAATTGACACCGGCAGCAAACAGTATACCGTGAAAATCATCTATATCAGTAATGCCAGCCTCATTACCGGCGAGAACCACCGCACAACCACAGAAAAATTTATCCGCGTACAATAGCGGCGGGTTTAAGCCCGCCGCCGGCAAAACTCACTGTTTATCAATCTTAATTTCGGCCAGCGCCGTATCATTCCATTTCTTGCCCTTGTAAACGCTGTCAACAATGAAGCGGATTCGGGTTACGTTCTGATAAACACCGGCATCCTGATAATCGCGGATCTCATCCTCGAAATTCACCGTGGAGCCCTGCCTGTTGTCCCGGGCGTCCCAGTATTCAACCTTCATGCTCTTGACACGGTTATTCAGCACGTACAGGTCACCATCAGCGCCGTACTGGGCGAATTGCTTGTCCACCCGTGCGAAACCATTGATCATGGCAACGCTGATATTTTCAGGCTGCGCGAAGGTTATTTCAACCCATTCCCCCACGCCGCCGTTTCCCACCTGCCAGGTAGTGCCGGGATTCTTATCAAAGAGATTCGTCACCGTGTAGGTATACCCGCCGCTGTCCGCCAGGGTGGTCGAAGCCTCAACAAAGGACTTACCGATGCCGCCGATATAGACCTCAACGCGGGCGTCACCCTTGACATCAGCCCCTTCCTTGAAATTTCCACCCTTGACCCATCCTTCAACGCCGTAGTTTATACTGACATTATACCATTGGTCTTTCTGCTTGAGGACAATGGCCCGGGATCCGGCAGGCAGATTTGCCTTTACCTTTGAGTCAACATCGGGCTGATCGTACAGTTTAGTCGTATCTGTGAACTCAATGATCTGTTTCTTACCTTTGTGAATGTAAAATTTCTGGATCCATCCTTCACTCACTCCATCCGGCAGCTGCACCTTCATCCATTCACCATCTTTCTGCTCTTCCAGGATCTTAACAACCTGACCGCGGTTTACGCCTTTTGTCCACTTGAAGGCACCCTTTTTATCCGTCGGTATATCGCGCAGGCCGATATTAATAAGGGAAACTCCTTCTTTTTTACAGGCAATTGCCATAAAGAAAACAAAGCATAAAATTAACAAAAATATCCTTTTGTTCATATATTATCTCCCTTTGATATTGGATGGGTCGAGAATATTACCGGTAAAGCGGTATTGTCAATTATAATCTGCAGATTCGCCGATAGTTATCGGTAACGGTATATTTGCTAATGAATGATAAGCAGTCTCATCAATCATATCTGTTACTTCAGATATTTTAGCAGAAACCGGCCAAAGCCCGAAACATACTGATTCATTGATTCCATGAATCCGCTATTATGGGAACCATGAATCAGGAGAAACTCTTTTGGTCCCTGGACCAGCTTATATAATTTCTCTCCAAGCTTATATGGTATTATCTCATCCTCGGGACTATGCACCACCAGGATCGGGCAGCGGATTCGGGTCAAAAAACCAACAGTATTATAGGTGTCTCCAAATATCAGTTCCGCCGGCGCCATCGGGTAATGATGAAGCGCCACATCGGCCGCCCTGGTGAAGGTTGATTCAAGCACCAGGGCCCCCGGCGTCCGGGTCTGGCAGAGCCAGGCGGCTATAGGCCCCCCCAATGACCGGCCGACAACAGCCATGTTCCCGGGATTGATTTTCCTTAACCGCACCAGATACTGCCAGGCCGCTGCAGCATCACGGTAGGTCCCTTCCTCGGAGGGCACGCCGCCGCTTTTGCCGAATCCCCGGTAATCAAAGACGAATACATTGAGCTTCATCTCATGATACAGGCGGATCGTGTCCAGCAGGAAGGATATATTTCCGGCGTTGCCATGGCAGAAAAGCACGGTTCCCTTCGAGATAGATGCCGGCACCCACCATCCATTCAGACGCACGCCATCATCAGCGGTGAAATAAATATCCTCATAGGCAAGACTGATTGAACCGGGTGTCTCAACAATCTGTTTATACGGGTGGTAGAGATACCGGTTCTTGCAGCCAGACTCCGCAAAAATCAGCACCGCGAACAATGCCAGAACCACCAGACGCAACCGGGACGCTATCATATCATTCCTCCTCGGGAAACCACATGGTCGCCACATGCAACTTGCAGAGTATCACTTCATCGTACAATCGAGGAAGAAATCATCGACCACGGTCCCGACAAGGAGCCGTTTTTTATATACCGCTGCTACGCTCGCGGCTGATATTTCATCCCCCCGGTTCAGGTAGATTTCCCTGAAAGAATACCCACCCCTGGCATCTTTGATAATTTCAAGCACCTGTGATGGGGACTTGTTCGCACTGTCCCTGAAATGCCTGGTTAAGGTTAGCAACTTGGGATGCGAGGCGATGCGGATGATACCGTCGCTGCCTATATCAATATTATCCCCGCCGGTAGCCAGGGATAATTCGGAAACAGGCTTGAGAGACCCGTCAGCAGAGCGGTCATATACATAAAACTTTTTGCCGGTAGTGGCTGCAAGAAAGAGACGCTTTCCTTCATCAGCAACCCATATACCATTGGCATAGGAAAAACCATCAGCAACGATCCGTATTTGTTTCCCGTCATAATACGCTACATTCGAGCGGGATAACTGCAGGTAATCCTCGAGGCGCTTGCCCAACGCCGATTTTGACCCGTGGTCATTGGTGAAATAGAACTGCCGCGGCCCTACAGCAGCCACGTCATTGGGGCTGATCATCAGGTCCCCGCCGACAGTTTCCATGTGCGCCAGCGTGTTGTTCCTGTATTCGAAGATCTCAATAACATTTTTTTGTTTCTGATGGTTAATAACAAAGAGGTACTTCCTTCCGTCAGGTGCCCTGTAGAAGCTGAGCCCATGAGGGGAAAACTCCATTTTCAGTTCCGCCGTGAGGTTCTTCAGAACAGGCTTCCCTTCAAGATTGTAGGCAAAAACAGCCCCCTGTATAAAATTCCCCTTCATTGATGCTCTCCGGTCAAAGGACGACACAAAAGCGGTGCCGGTTGAATGGTCAATTGCGATATCCTCCGGGCCGGGCACATTATTAACCCTTATGCATGAACAATCAGAGTGAGGAACAATAGTGGAAAACTCACCAGCATCGCGAAAAGTCTTGAGAATAAAGATAGCTAATACTCCTGCAACAATACAAATGGCAATAATGATCTTCTTTTTCATGTGGACCTCCTTTTTCTTCCCGGCAATACTTCCTCCAGCCGCAGGTCATTGGTAGATGATATCACGATACACGACAAATCTATAAATTATTTCTTGCCCGATATCAATATCTTTTTATATATATCCAATAAATTATTTTCAATACCCATCAAAAAGGCATACACATGAAGAAGTGGACAATACAATCAGAAAATGAGCTTTTCCGCAAAAGGATATTTGCCATAAAGGATATGATGTGCCATCATCCTGAAAAGAACGTTACACACCGGTTCTTCACCCTGACTTCTCCCGACTGGATCAACATCGTGGCCGCTACTGATGACGGACGAATCATCATGGTCCGCCAGCACCGTCTGGGTACCGATGAAATCACCCTGGAAACCCCGGGAGGCCTTGTTGAAGGCAGCGAATCGCCGGATGAGACAGCGCGGCGCGAACTTCGCGAGGAGACCGGATATGAAGCCGGGGAAATACACCTTTTGAAAAAACTCACCAATAATCCTGCCATCTTCAACAACTATATATATTTCTATTTTGCCGCCAACTGCAAAAAAATCCACGAGCAGGACCTGGACGCGGCAGAGGACATTGAAGTCATCACCTGTTCACGAGATGAAATAATGGACATGATCAGCAATGGCGCGATCAATCATACCATCATCGTATCCGCCTTGTATCTTTACTTTCTTTCGGAATGGAGCGGCCTCGTGAACGCCGGCCACCCCTTCAGCCGTCTCACCTGACCTCGGCCGCTTTGCATTCGACCGGATTCGGGAGATCCTCGGAGACAATGGAGAGACAGAGTATCTCCGAATCATTGATGGGTGAAAAAAACAGATAGTGGGTCCGGTTTCCCAGAGTGTAGGTAAGACAACCAGACCTCTCGGTGAGGAGCTGGTTGATAAACCAGGTCCTGTTGAAGGTTGATCCTATGAGTGCCTGCCGTGGATGGAACACCACCCTGCCATCAGAATCGAGAATGTAATAATAACCGGTTTTACCGACCCGCCTGTTCCCGAGGGAGTTTATAACATTTCTATTGGTGTTGATATCCCGGATTATGGCAGCCATCTCTGTTCTGATTTCTTCTACTGTTGCCGGCTTAATTGTAGCACAAACAGAGAATATCAGCACTGAACCGGCAAGCACGAACAGAATAAGCGCTATATTACAAATGTTTTTAATCATGCAGATTCATACCTCAACAAATGGTATACCGGTTCAGGGATTTCCCGGTAACGTCCGCGGTATTCCCCAATAATATGTCCAACATACAATCCCGTCAACAACTCTGCCAATTATTGTATAATTTTTATAGCGATTGTTATCGACTATTTTTATAAGATCGTTAATAACTTCGTCAAGATATTTCTCAACAGCATAAGCAATAAGATAAGAAACAGACCGCTTGCAAACTTTCCTCAAATCAAGAAAAAACTCATATTCATCAGGCCATAACATAATATGAAAACATTTCCAAACATTATTCCCAGCCCGTTTCTGATAACGAACCCTCTTCCATGACTGCAGCAGCCTTCTATGATCATATGAAAGCCTCTTTAATAAAGAAGAAATTATGTCATGTTTTGAAACTCCAGCAATAATAGAGGCCTTTGAAATTTTCCATAAAACATTTACATCAATATTCACAGTGGTCTCTATAATCATAAAGTCACTCCTTATATTTGTGTTATAAGGTTATACGAATTATATCTGCTATAATAAAAAAATATTCCGCATTATACTCCTCCGACTAAAAATATTTAGCAACAAATGGTTATACCTGCGCCAATAATAATCCTTGACGTAATACCATGTTTCGTGATTCTTCATCGACCATGGGTACAATTCCAAATTTAATAATATCTTTTATCATCGGAACTTTCTGCGGGAGTTTCTTCTATACACTCGCCATACGCTATGCTGACGGCCAAATGAGGGAAAACCCGATAAAAGCTCTGTTTTCACGATCCCAGTGCCCGTCCTGTCGCAACATTATCAATCCGATTCTCCTGGTACCAATACTGGGATACATGCTTCAGAAAGGAAAATGCCGCAATTGCGGAATGCAGATTCCAATAATATATCCTGCAATTGAAATTCTCTACGGGGTGACTGCGCTCCTCTTCACCTGGAAACTTGGTGTATCACTATATGCAATAAATTTATACCTCCTGTCAGGGATTGCCCTGTGCATATCCATAATCGATATAAAATCTCTGACAATCCCTGATTCTCTTGTCGTTACATTTGTAATATTTTCAATCTACCCTATACTGTTAAATTATAACATCCGTGATAATATCTTCGGTCTCCTTGCTCTTTTTGTATTTTTTATTATCATATTACTGATATTCCCTGGTTCTTTTGGCGGCGGCGATTTAAAACTAGGTTCAGTCATAGGCTTGCTCTCAGGCCTTGAGATGTCAATCGTAGTCCTGGAAGCATCACTGGTATCCGGTGCAATAATCGGTGTCATATATGCATTAAAGACAGGAAAAAACCTGAAGACAAAAATCCCCTTTGCCCCCTTTTTAACCCTGGGTCTGGTAATTTCATTATTATTTGGCAGGGATATTCTGCTGGTATACTATCGGATTCTATATTGAAGGCTGATACAACCAGTGCTGCAACCGGCAGTGTTATGATGACCGGGACTTCATCTGGGCATACTCTTTCAATCTCTCGCAATAGTTAAGAAAGGCCGCCCTTAATTTTTTTGCATACATTAAATATACAAGGGGTGCAAGGGGGCCGTGGAATTCTTCATAGTTGATAAAACGAGTGGTACTGCTATCTACAGGACTGCATATCTGCCAGCGGAAACTTTTAATCCCGGGCCTCCCTTTAATACGCGATGTTCCCATACACAGACGATATCCTTCCTCATCAATTGTCAGAATCACTTCATGTTCATTCTTTAACATTTTCCGGTCTGTCATCTGGCAATCGAGGTCAAATTCAACACCCGGTGCCAAATCAGAATTTCGCAGGGTTATGCGGGGCGTAAAGGTATTCCACTCATGGTACGAATCGAAATCTGTGATGATTTTCCAAATCGTTAATGCCGGAGCATCAACAAAGATTTCGGTGCGAATTTGTTTCATTGTTTGAGCAGTTTGCCGATACCGACCGAAGCGGGATTTTCTATAACCCCTTTTTCAGTAATGATGGCAGATATATATTTCGCCGGTGTGACATCAAAGGAAGGATTCCGTATAGAAATTCCCTCAGGAGCAATCTGTTCATTCATGACATATGCTACCTCCTGCACGCTTCGTTCCTCGATTGGAATATCATTCCCGGTTTTTGTATCGGGATCCAGGGTTGAAACCGGAGCCGCGACATAGAAAGGTATGCCATGCTCCTTTGCCAGAACCGCGTGCGTGTACGTGCCTATCTTATTTGCGACATCACCATTTGCAGCGATACGATCAGCTCCAACGATAACCTTTTTAATAACACCGCATTTCATGAAGTAGCCTGACATCGAATCAGTGATAAGGGTAACCGGTATATTATCACGAAAAAGTTCCCATGCTGTTAGCCGGGCACCCTGAAGATATGGCCTTGTTTCACAGGCAAAAACCTGAATGTTTTTCCCTTCCTCAACTGCCGCCCGAATGACGCCAAGAGCAGTTCCGTAAGCTCCCGTGGCAAGAGCACCAGCGTTACAATGGGTCATCACGACATCACCATCATTGAGGAACCGTGAGCCATTTTTGCCCATGGCCTTGTTTGCTTCAATGTCCTCGCTGTAGATAGCCAGGGCCTCCTGTTCAAGGTACTGCCTGATTACGGCAATATCATTCTCCCGCTGGATTATCTTTTTCATCCGATTGACAGCTGCGAAGAGGTTGACGGCCGTCGGACGCGTAGCAGCAAAGTGATCGCAAACCCGGTTCATCTCTTCCTTGAAAGCATCCGCAATAGCTGCCCGTGAATGCTTGGCGGCAAGGGCAACACCCATGGCTGCAGTAATGCCGATGAGGGGAGCTCCCCGAACTTCCATGTTGCGGATAGAGTCAGCCACATCACAAAATTGACGATAGGTATTGTAAATCTCTTTCTTCGGAAGGAGCCGCTGATCAAGTATAGTAACCGAATCGCCCTCCCACTTAATAGTGAACATATATATCCCCCATGCTGTCGCTTTATTAATGCGAGCCGTTTCTCTCGACCCTGTTTTTCCGGAGCCGCAGTATATTACCCTTCTCGTTCCAGCTCACTTCATCAAGATGTATGCGTATAATAAGAAGCCCCCTCCCGCTGTTCCGGAAAAAATTTTCCGGGTCCCGCGGATCCGGGAGCGTGTTATAATCAAATCCATTCCCTTCGTCCTCGATGGTATATTCAACAAAATCGTTATTCAGCTCATACGTGATGGTGACGCGACGATCAACATATTTTTCATCGACCTTACGCTTCTCAATCTCATCATTATAGCCTTTAATACCGAGTTCTTCCCTGATAGAGGACGATATCTCAAGACATCCGTGAAACATGGCATTACTGATCGCTTCCTGGAGAGCCAGAGAGATATTTTCAGCTGTGGTATTATTACATAAGCCAGATGGGACCAGGTCCTTCGCCAGATGATACGATATTGCATTGATGACAGAATCGTCGACAGGGATTCGGTAACAGCCCTTTTCATATACTACATACCGGGCAAAACGCTCGGCAAGTTTTTTTTCGTGCTTTCTGTTCAGGATAACTCGCACCGACGACGCCACGTCATTGATATCAAATGGCTTCCGTATAAAATCACTCGCACCATAACGGAGAGCCCTGATGGCATCCTCCACATTTCCATGTCCTGTAATGATAAGAACAGGAATCGGTTCATCCAGGCCATGGATCCGGCGGAGAAGTTCGATGCCATCCATTTTCCTGAGCTTTATATCAGTGATGACAAGATCCACCTTCTCCCCATTTTTCAGAAGATAAAGAACATCCTCGGCCTTCTCCATGGAGATAACCTTGTAGCCAAGGCGGGAAAGTTTCTTCTGCAATGAATAGCGGATTACTTCCTCGTCATCAACAACCAGTATTTTGGCCTCGGTATTATTCATTATTATTTTTCTTGCTTTCCTCGTGGCCAAGAATCAAATGTCCCATCTTATCCCGCTTTGCCCGCAGATATTCAACATTATCCTCATGGGGAAGAATTTCGATGGGCACGCGCTCGACAATCTCCAGCCCATATCCGTCAAGACCTATAACTTTTTTTGGATTATTCGTTAGGAGCCTGATTTTGTGCAGACCCAGATCCACTAAAATCTGCGCCCCAATGCCATAATCACGTAGATCAGGCGGGAAACCGAGTTCGATATTCGCCTCAACGGTATCCATCCCCTTATCCTGAAGATGATAGGCTTTTATCTTATTGCCAAGGCCGATCCCCCTTCCCTCCTGACGCATGTAGAGAATAACACCCTGCCCCTCCTGGTTGACCTTTTCCATGGCCCTGTGAATCTGCGAGCCGCAGTCACACCTCTGTGAGCCAAATACATCACCGGTGAGGCACTCAGAGTGAACACGCACCAGTACATTTTCTTTACCCTCTACATTACCCTTTACCAGGGCAACGTGGGTCGTATCACCAACTTCAGTATCATATGCAATAATGGTAAAATCACCATGAATAGTGGGAAGGTTTGCCTCGGATACGCGATGCACCAGCCGTTCCTTGTGCTGCCTGAATTTAATGATATCTGCTATGGTGGCTATCTTCAGGCCATGCTTTTCTGCAAACTTGTTCAGATCAGGCCGCCGCGCCATGGTTCCGTCATCATTGAGGATTTCGCATATAACACCCGCCGGTTTGAGGCCGGCAAGTCTGGCCAGATCGACAGCGCCTTCAGTGTGACCGGCTCTTACCAGGACACCGCCCTTTCGAGCCGATAACGGGAAGATATGCCCCGGTTTCCTGAGATCCTTCGGCTCCGCATCATCATTAATCAACACCCTAACCGTATGCGCTCTGTCATGGGCTGAAATTCCCGTAGTAGTCCCTTCACGAGCGTCAACTGACACAGTGAATGCTGTGCCATACTTGTCCTGATTATCTTCAACCATGAGATCCAGTTCAAGTTTCCGTGAACGATTTTGTGTCATTGGCACACAGATAAGCCCCCTGCCATGGGTAGCCATAAAATTAATAACTTCCGGAGTACAGTATTCGGCAGCTATTACAAGATCGCCCTCGTTTTCCCGGTCCTCATTGTCGACCAATATAACCATTTTTCCATTACGAATTTCTTCTATAGCTTCCGGTATCGAACATGAATTCACTTGAGTTCTCCTTTATCCGAATATCATTGAAAATACCGGGACACTTAAATTCATTCAAGGATATACATGATATTCAGGAACACTGGATTTTCTATTATTGCCCATTATCCTGAGCATGGAGCATTAATAAAATCTACATTAATATAGTCAAGGTTTTTAATATGAATATAAAAAAGATGATGTTTTCTAGATTTTTTACTCTGACCCCGAATTTTTTTCAATTATTGCCCATCCATTCGTATACATCTATACGACACCGGAAACGAGAGGAAATATGCCACGAGCACACAGGATATGCCTGCCGGACACAACCAACCATGTTGTATCCCGGTGCATAGAGAAAAAACACCTCATGAGATCCAGAAAAATAAAAGACCTGATGCATGAGGTGCTCAACCAGGCCCTGGAAAAATATAATTTTGAACTGATCTCCTATTCAATCATGGATAATCATTTCCATTTTTACATAAAAACCCTTAAAAACGAGGAGACCATATCCCGTATCATGCAATTCATCAAGTCCCAGTTCGCCAGGCGTTATAACCGGATGATGGACAGGACCGGGCCCTTCTGGAATGAACGATTCACCAACCTCATTATTGAGCATACAACGGATCCCGTGCAGACCTTCTGGACCGTGTTCCTGTATGTCGGGTATAATCCGGTGCGGAGCGGGTATGTAACTGATCCGCGGCAGTATCCGTATGGTGGTTTCAGGGCCTATGTGGACAGGGAGTATGTGCCGCCGGTGTCGATTACCCTGTCTGAGTATTTCCTGAAGCTGGGAAACTCTTTTGAGGAACGAAGAAAAAAGCTTTTGGAATATGAAGAATTGTACCGGAAGAGAATATTTCCCGAGGAGATATTTGTGTAAATTATCCTTTCCAATGAAGATTAATTAAATTATGTTAATTTATTAATATGAAAATCAATCTCCATGTTCCTTTTCCTCCAGAATTGCCAAAGATTCTTCCTGGTGTATTGTGAAGATCATCATGTTTATAGCTTTATCAGAGTTATTAGGGATGAAGAAATATTTTTTTAAAAAGATTTACTCTGACACCAATTTCCCATGTTACCAATGATATTATTGCCCTGACACTTCGACTTCTATTTAAAAATAGCAATTAGTTTCTCTGGACCTTGTTAATTATATCCTTATACAATGAATGTCGATACCATGAAAGATATAACAAATACCACAATAAAATATACTTGAAGAAAACATTCTAGCAAGCTATTAACGAATCAAGTATTCTACAAATCGTATCACGATCATTTGCCACAACAAGATCTTTTCGTATATGCCTTGCACCCCTGAAAGCGTGAATATATCTTACAAAGTGCTTGCGCATGAGCATAATTCCTCTATCGCCATACATCTCGATCATGAGATCCATATGCTTTATTATTTGACCCACTATTTCGGCAGACGCTGGTGATGTTCCGGAAAAAATCCAGGGATTGCCAATGGCACCTCGGCCAATCATCACCGCTTGACATCCAGAAGCAATCATGCGCTCGTGGGCTTCCCCGTAAGTTCGAATATCGCCGTTACCAACAACGGGAACCCTGGATTTCTCGACAATTGCCTGAATAATGCTCCAATCGGCAAAACCACCGTATTGCTGGGCACGGGTCCTAGCATGCACAAAGATCATCGATACGCCAGCATCCTCGAGCGCTTTCACGGTGTCAGAGTAATTCAGCGACTCGTGATCCCAGCCGATGCGTATTTTTGCCGTGACCGGTATCCGCACCCGTTTAACAATACTTGCAGTTATGTCATACACCTTGACCGGATCCAGAAGCAGAGCGGCCCCCGATCCGGAAGCGCATATACGCCGGGCCGGACATCCCATATTGATGTCTATGACATCAGGGCCCAGGCCTTCCACTATAACAGCAGCTTCAGACATGAGGTCCGCTTTATTGCCGAAAATCTGGATGGCAACAGGTCGTTCTTCCTCATGAAATCCGAGCAGATCCATTGTTTTTCTGTTGTTCCGTACTATGCCTTCAGCTGATACGAGCTCCGTCACAACAAGCCCGGCACCGTGCCGGCGTGCCATTCTCCGAAAGGGAGAATCTGTGAACCCGGCTATAGGTGCAAGCAGCAGAGGGCTTGCCAGTGTTATGTTGCCCAGAGTAATCATTTCAGAATGCCTTGTTTCGCGCCAAACCATATAATGGAGGCGTTGCTGATCAATTAATATTTAAGCTTTATTGGGAAAAAAATGGCATATTTTTATTTAAAAATGATTATTATAATACTATAATTTAATGCATTATGATATCATTCGATAAAACATTAATTCTAAACCCGCTGATTGTACAATGCTTCTGCATGGGTTTTCTAACCATAGGAACAATTATTGTACTGTATACATTCATAAAGTCCAGGGAACGTCTCCACCTGGCTTCGGTCTTTATCTGCTTACTGGCACTACTGTTTGTAGTGAGTGAAGCGATTATCCTCTACAGCGGGTGGATAAAAGAAGTCCGGCTGGGGATGTGGTTCCACCGGCTGGAACAGCTATCCACATTATGGTTTGCCTTCGCCATCCCTTTTTTTATGGTTTACATGCTTGACCATAACAGGACCTTAACCCGGACAAACATTATTCTTGCAGGAATCGGATTAGTCTTTTCATTAATAGTGACGATTGTCGCCTTCGCCAATCCCGACCTTTTAGTGTCCCAGACACTCCACCGTGATACCTGGCTCGTCCATCATGGGCATTATGGCAGAGGGAAACTAGGGCCCCTCTTTTACATAAAAGATTACTACCTCTTAACCCTGATGCTTTACTTAATTATATCATTTTCAATCAGTTTATATCTGCACAGGCATGTAAAATATCTAATCTTTATTCTAGTGGGATCCCTCGTTTGCCTGGTGGGAGCGATAGACGATACGTTTTATATATACACGGGTGCTCATATAATTCTGGGCAAGATTTTTTTTCGCGTTTCAGCGTGGGCCTCACCCTTTTTGTCATGATATCCATCATCGGCTTTATGCGGAAATACCTGGAGCAGTCCCGCGCCCTGGAAAAGGTTGCCCAGATACAATCACTTGGCATCCTCGCCGGAGGCATCGCCCATGACTTCAACAACCTTCTCACGGCGGTCATCGGCAATTTATCACTGGCCCGCTTGAAGGCGGATGAAGGCAATGCGGACCAGGCCAATCGCCTTATACAGGAAGCCGAAGGGGCTTCGCTGCGAGCAAGGGACCTGACACGGCAGCTCCTAGCCTTCTCGAAGGGAGGATCCCCCCTGAAGGAAAACACATCCATCGAAGACATTGTAAAAAGCACGGCTCTCTTTGTCGCCAGCGGGTCCGGCGTTCACTGTGAATTTAATTTCAGTGACGACCTGATGAACGTGTCCGTTGACATCAACCAGATCAGCCAGGTCATCCAGAACATTGTCCTTAACGCCATCCAGGCGATGCAGAAAGGCGGCAGAATTGTCATATCCGCGGAAAATATTTATCTTTCTAAAGGGAATACTAAATCCGGGAAACGCGGCAGGTACATAAAGCTCTCCTTCCGGGACAGTGGCCCCGGCATCCCACGGAAAATAATCGACAGGATTTTCGATCCCTACTTCACAACAAAGGAATCGGGAAGCGGCCTCGGCCTGACCCTGTCATATTCGATCATCCAGAATCACAACGGTTTTATCAACGTGACATCCCGCGAGGGGAACGGTGCGCTGTTTGACATCTACCTGCCGGCCACCGGTGACACTGAAATAAAGGAAATATCCGCGAGCAGGAACATCCCTGTCCTCAAGGGTTCTATACTCATAATGGATGATGACGCGTCAGTTCTTTCTGTGGCGACGAAAATGCTCGAGCACATGGGTTTCACCGTAACACAGGCATTGAACGGCCAGCAGGCGGTGGAGTTATACGGCAAAGCTCTCAGCGAGGGCCAGCCCTATGATTGTGTAATTCTTGATCTTACCATCAAAGGGGGAGCCGGCGGCAGGGAGACAATTTCCGCCCTCAAGGAAATAAATCCGGACCTGGTGGCCATCGTTTCAAGCGGTTATTCCAACGATCCCGTTCTGTCGAATTTCAGATATTATGGTTTTTCCGGTGTAATAGAAAAGCCGTACAGGTTTGATGAACTCAAGAGTGCGCTGGCTTCAGTGATGGGATGAAGCCCGACTGTCAGGCAGATTGCATCCATCTCATCAGCCCGCCCTGCAGGACCAATTGCTTAATCATATAAAAAACGGGATGGAGCGCCAGCGCCCATCCCGTCATTATCAGGAATACCATTCAAATACTATTACTTTTCACACTTTCCTTTGCACTTGCAGTGCGCCTTTACATTCTTTCCGTCCTTGGTCTTGTGTGCATCGACCCACACGCAGTCTTTACGTTCCTTGCAGCGGTCCACCTTGAGTTCGTTGCAGGGCTTGGTCTTGGGGGCGGCTGATAGTACTCCCGAGATGAACAGAGCCATAGCGATGATCATTGCTTTTCTTATCATGGACATTCCTCCTTGATGAAATAGATAATGCATGTACTGCATGCCTCCGGGCGGCATCACCATGTGCAGTCGCTGAAGACAGTGCATTAGCATCAGTCTGACGACGTTCGTTGTCAACAAAAATAATTCAAGTGAAAAAAAGACCGCATACATCCGCTCCGCCAACACAAACGGAATCTGAGCATTACTCCCGCATGGATCCTCCGATTTCATTTATAATCCTCTGAGCTTCTTCAGTCTTGATGTCCCTGCTATAGTTGAACCCGATGCCGATCTTGTTCCCTTTCGACAGGGTTATCACATAAACCTCAACCGTGGAGGGTGCAGGAATCTTTTTCTCCAGCACCTGCCCTTTTACTTTTTTCCCGGCAAAAATGCGCTCAATCGGTTTTCCCGGCGAACCGGATCCCATGAATACCGTCCTTGTGTAATTCAAATAACCCGTGTCATTCATCCCCATCATTTTCTGCGCATTCCGGTCGTACAGCACCATGGTGATTCCCATCTTCTCTTTTCCAGGGGCCGATTTCATTGGATAAACCATGAGCAGGGCGTCGACTCCCGCTTTTGACGGCAATGAAAGTTCCAGGCTCGTATCAAAAGTGATACCATGAAGAGAATAGGTGAATTTTTTTTCAGCATATGCAGCAGATGCGGCAATAAGAATGATACAACAGACGAATGCCAGAGTTTTATTCTTCATTCACAGACTCCTTTACGGTTAATTGATCAACTCCTAAGAGCATATAGAGTATGCGATTACTCCAGCCCCTGTCAACCACAAGATATGCTCAGGGGAATTTTAAAAGGCGCGGATCCCTCAAGATTATTGTGCGGCGAGCGGTTTGTTCAGAGAGCTTCAAATCCCATGAGAAGTATATCATCGGTTATCCCGGCGCCATCCCTGAAATGGCTCACCTGGTTGACGATATAATCGAGATTTTCATTGAGGGTGAACTGGTGTGACTTTTTAAACAACCCGAGAAGGCCGTCTTCAAATCCGATCATCTCCCTTCGGGGATTGGATGTCTCCGGTATTCCGTCAGTATACAGGAAAAGCCGGTCTTCCTTCTCCATTGATATTGCCGTGGTCTTGAATGATATGTCATTGCTGATGCCGATCAGGGTACTCTTCGCCGAATGAAGCTTTATCAGGCCGTTCTTTTTCACCAGTATCGGGCCGGGATGGGCGCCGTTGGAATAGGTGAAGCAGATCTCTTTCGATTTACCGGACCGCGTGAAGAGCCCGTATATGCCGGTGATGAAGAAGGACGACATGTGCCCAACCAGTTCCAGGTTGAGCTGCGTGATGAAATCGGCAGGCGCATCACCGAATTTAAGCGACAGCTTGTCTGTTATCGATTTCAGGAGCGTCAGGAAAAGTGACGATGCGACGCCGTGACCTGAAATGTCGCAGATAAAAACCCCGAGGGCATCATCCCCGTAAGGATAAAAACAGAAAAAATCCCCTCCCAGCGTTTCCATGGGATAATACCGGTAGTCCGTCTGTACCGACTTGACGACTGGCACTTTCTGCGTGATGATACCATCAAGTGCCGTCTTCGCCATTTTCAGGTCTTTTTCCATTGTCCTGGTGCGCTTGGTGAGGAAATCCTTGCTTTCCTTCAACGAATAATCGACTTTCTTGCGGAGGGTAATATCGACAAAGGACATGATAATGCCGATGGTGTCATCATTCTCATTTTTTATCAACGCCGCCGACAGGATGACGAAAAAGACGGAATCATCCTTTTTCTTCAGTGTCAGTTCACCGACCCAGCTGCCGATTTCATCAAGGACCTCGAGGATATTCATGAAATCATCGCGGTTGTCCGGATGGCAGAAATCCGTGATGGATTTCCCCAGGACGCCGTCCTTCCCTTCATATCCCCACATCATGAGAAAGGAATTGTTGGCGAAGGTGCACTTGCCGTCAATATCCATGATAGCTATGGCGTTAATCGATTTTTCCACGGCATAGCTCTTGATCAGCAACTCCCTCGATGCGTCCCTTTTTTCGGTGATGTCCCTCATGATGCCGCGGAATCCGGCAGGCTTAGAGTTCTTACCGGCAACCAGGGCGGCGGATATCTCGAATGCCCTGATACTGCCGTCTCCCCTGACAACATCGTATTCTCCCAGGTCTGCCGGTGCGCCCCGCTGCTGCAATTCAACGAATTTTTTTTCCGCCATGGCGGCTGATCCGGGCGCGAGGAAAGCGCGAAAGTTCGTGCCGGTCAGTTTTTCCCTGGGATACCCGAGGAGTTTTGAAGCCGCTTCGTTGAAGAAAGTCAGGTTGCCGCTCATGTCGACTTCAAAGAAGCCTTCCTGCATGGTTTCAAGTATGGTCCTGTACTTGGCCTCGCTCCTCTGCAGCATGTTCCGCGTGGCATAGAGTTCGTCATAGAGGTGTTTCATGCGCAGGGACGCGCGAATCTTAAGGAGGAGGGCCTTGTCTTCAACGGGCTTGATGAGAAAATCAACGGCTCCGGATTCCAGCGCGGTGATGTTGGTTTCGATTTTATTCAGAGCGTCGGATATGAAAATGATCGGCACATGAGCGGAACTGCCCTCCTGCTGGATGATACGGGCGGTTTCGTACCACTTGATGCCCGGTATCATGACATCCATCAGGACCAGGTCCGGTTTTTCCTTATTGTATTTTTCAATTCCTTTTTTCCCGTCAACAGCGGTTATGACGCCGTAACCCGCTGAAGAGAGTATGGTATCATATTCGTGCAGGTTGGATAATTCATGATCTACGACTAATATTTTTTCCATTGCAATCCCACCACGCAAGACGTATTTATTGTTTTTACGGCTGTCATAGTATCAGGATTATCTGCTATAAAAATTTTTTATTAGAAATTCATCTCCGCGTATATTCAAATTTTTTTTGTGTGATATAAGATTACTCTCCGGGACATTAACACACAGAATCACCGCGCAGTTATCATGTTAATCGCTCCCGCCATCATCAAGCTCTCAGGATAAAAGCAAAACATCGCTAGTGTCGAAGACATGATCCCGCCCCCGTGGCACGATGGCGTAATCACCGGAAAAAATGCATCACTCCGAAGATCCTTTTTTCGGTTCATGACAATATCGGCAATAATGATTAATGTAACCTTAATATAAGTATTATGCCATGCCGAGTCAACCTTGATATACATATTGTCGTGTCAAGGTGACATAACACAGAAGCAACCGATAAACCATCATAACGGGAAATCATGTGAAATCGGTGATTCATTATTGCGATGAAGGGTAAAGGAATCAAAGAAAAATCAATTCCGGGTAATTTATTTTATGATTTCCGAGTTTAATTCGTATAGATAACAAAGATCTACAAGCCGCACCAGCGGCAGGATGGGACGCTTATGTTATCTAAATCAATTTCATCCGGCATCCACGGCATCGATGCCCGCATCATAGAAGTCGAGGTAGACATCATCCGGGGACTGCCCAATTTCATCATTGTGGGCCTGCCCGATTCTACCATCCGGGAATCGCGGGAGCGGATACGCTCCGCCATCGAAAACTCCGGATACCAGTTCCCTCCGAAAAACTTCGTGGTAAACCTTGCACCTGCCGGTTTCAAGAAGCAGGGAGCCACCTATGATCTTCCCATCGCCGTTTCGATACTCCATGCCACGGGCCAGGCGGATCTGGACCCGGCGTCAATCCCCATGGTGGGCGAACTTTCCCTCGACGGCCGGGTGAAGCCGGTCCGTGGCGTCATCTCCATGACCATAGCAATCTACCGTGGAGGGCACCGGGCCGTCATCGTTCCCTTTGAGAACCGCCACGAGGCCGCGGCCATCGGCGATATCAATGTCTTCCCCGTCAAGACCATCGGCGAGGCTCTGGCTGTTCTGCAGGGTCAGTGCACTCCCTTTTCTGAAACGCGTCAGAATCAGGATATGCGTCCTGTCCCCGATTTCGCCGATGTCCGGGGCCAGGAGTCGGCGAAGAGGGCCATCGAGATCGCTGCCGCCGGCCACCACAACATCATACTCTACGGATCACCGGGCTCCGGCAAGACCATGCTGGCCAAGCGGATCCCCTCCATCCTGCCGCGGCTTAAAAAAGAGCAGGCCATCGAGACGACCATGATCCACAGCGTCGGGGGAGAGCTTAATCGGAGGCGGCATGGTGGAGAAGCCTCCCTTCCGCTCGCCCCATCATACCTCGTCAGACGTGGCCCTGACCGGCGGGGGCACCATTCCCTCCGTGGGCGAGGTCTCCCTGGCCCACAACGGCGTCCTCTTCATGGACGAGTTCGTGGAATTCAGAAACAACGTCATTCAGGCTCTGCGTCAGCCCCTGGAAGATTACGAGATCACGGTGTCGCGCGTATCCGGTACCTTCCGGTTCCCGGCTGACTTCATGCTGGTGGCGGCGAGCAACCCCTGCCGGTGCGGCTACCTCTTTGACGGCGAGATCCCCTGCGTGTGCCCCCCGCACCAGGTTAAGAGCTACTTTCAGAAAATCGCCGGTCCCATACTCGACCGCATCGACATCGAGGTGCCGGTTGGGCGGGTGCCCTGTCGCGACCTCTTCTCCACCAGCGCGAACGAGGCATCGGCGGCGATAAAGAACCGTGTCATTGAGGCTCGGGAACGGGAGGCGGCGCGCTTCGCCGGAAGCGCCACCCGATTCAATTCGCGCATGACCCAGGCGGAGATAAAGGAGCACTGCAGGCTAAAAACCGACGCGGAAGAGGTGCTGGAACTGGCGGTGAAGCGCACCGGTATCACGGCGCGATCCTTTTTCAAGATCCTCAAAACCGGCAGGACAATAGCTGACATGTCGGGATCCGATCAGATTGAGAAGGGGCACATCCTCGAGGCACTCTCGTATAAAAATCTGCAGAAAAATTACGACGTGTGATCCGCTGGATTGCGCTTGCGTCCCGCCGTCCCCGGAGGCGGAACGCAAATGAAAGGCTACTTTTTTTTCTTTCCGAAATAATTTCCGAGATACTTCCCCGCCGATTCAGAGTCGAGGGGGACGGAAAAAAAATATCCCTGGCAGTAGTCGCATTCCAGTTCCCTGAGCTTGACCAGGTGCTCCTTTTCCTCCACTCCTTCGGCGACGACCTTCATGCCGAGGTTATGGGCGAGACCGATCACGGAGCGGACGATGCTCAGGCTCTGGTCATCAATGTGCATCCACCGCACGAAGGACTGGTCTATCTTCAAAGTGTCAACGGGGAAATGCTGAAGGTAGCTGAGGGACGAGTATCCGGTCCCGAAATCATCCATGTAGATGCTGTGCCGTTCCGACTTGAGCTTGAGGAGCTGCATGTTGGCGGCTTCCATGTCGGTCATGAAGGCGCTTTCAGTTATTTCGAAAGCGACCAGAGCCGGATCTGTATTACTCTTCTTGATGATCCCGGCAATGCCGTCGCTCAAGCCGGGATCGATAAACTGGTTCGCCGACAGGTTCACGCCCACATGAATGGGGCGGCTGATGACCAGCATGTCGTGCCATCTCCTGATCTGCTTCACCACTTCCTCGATGACCCAGTAGCCGAGGGGCATGATGAAAGGAAGCCGCTCAGCTAAGGGAATGAAGTCATCGGGCGGCACGAGCCCCTGCTCGGGGTGGTTCCAGCGGATGAGGGCCTCAAAGCCCGCTATTCCCTCGTCAGCAATGGAAACAATCGGCTGGTAGTAAAGCTCAAACTCGCCCCTCTCCAGCCCCTTGTTCAATTCCATCTCCATGTGAAGTTCGGCTTCGTTTCTTGTCTTGATCCCGTCAAATAACTCCGGTCGGCACAGCCTCTGCTGGAGGAGATTTTTCTTTTCGATGAAAGCGTTAAGGGCCAGCGAGTGGTTGACTGAATTGCTCAGCATAGATATTATGCATTGAGCCAGCTGGGACGGCCTGAGGCGCAGCGAATGGCTTCTGCCCCGATAATTGAAATTAATCGTCATAGGGTCGCCGTCATCGGCGGTCATTTCGCCGCCCACTATTTCATTGATCCGCGATATAAGGAATTCCATGCTGAAGGGAGGCGTGATGGAGTGGGTCACTCCGCGCTCCAGGATCTTGAGATGTGCATCCACATCGACGCCGGTCGACACGACAACGAAAGGAATATGTTTATCGGCCACGGTGTCATGGAAGGCGCAGAGGAGCGTGTCATCCTTCAGCATTTTACCGCTTAACCTGCAGAGTATGATATGGGGTTTAAAGGCTTCCACGGCTGCCATGGCATCGACTTCACTGGCGGAAACCAGGATATTGAAGCCGGCCTTTTCTAGAATGTCCTGGAGGATGTTTTTTTTGTATGATCCGGGATCAAGGATCAGGACATTATAACTGGTATTGTTCATGTATAAAACACCCTGCATGCCTTCATATAAATAATAGCCATGATTCAGGATATACGTCAAGCCTATTCAGGCGGGAAGGTTCTTTTTCATTGCCCGGCCAGGCAGAATTATTCTTGTAATATTTAACAGCCATTCTATAATGATGCCATATACAACAACGGACAGGCGGCAGAACGCTACCGCGGACCTGTCATGAAACGAGGGGGCGCCGGAGATGTCTTTCGAGGACGGTTTAGATTTACATAAAATCATCATGCAGTCGATTGAAGTCCAGATCCGGGATAACGACCCGCCGGCGACCCGGGCTACTTTTGAGCGGCTCACCGCAGGGGGTCATGATGAGACGGAAGCGAAAGAGATGATCGCATCGGTGATAGCTGAGGAAATATACCTCAGGATGAAGGACAACAGGACCATCAATGAGGAGATTTTCGCGGCCCGCCTCGGGGAACTCGAGTAACCACCACACACACCCCTGCGGAGCGCCGTATGGCTCTCCATGTAATACCACTATCCAGTCTTATACCTGATGCAGCGCACCGAGCGGCCCCGCGCACCGGTCAGGGCCACGGGCGCAAGACTGCACCTCTTGATGCCGATGCCGCAGCGGGGATAAAACACGCAGCCCGTCGGACGCGATGTCATGGCAGGGACCATGCCGGGTATGGTCGTCAGCCGATTCCGGTGCTCCCCGATCTTCGGTATTGCGCTGAAGAGGCCCCTGGTGTAGGGATGGCCCGGCTTCCTGAAGATGTCCGCCGTTTTCCCGAATTCCACGATCTCGCCGGCGTACATGATGGCGATCTCATCGGCAATGTTCGCTACGATCCCCAGATCATGGGTTATGAGGATGAGCGACATCTTGCGCTCGTCCTGTATCCTGATGAGAAGGTCCAGTATCTGCGCCTGGATGGTAACGTCCAGGGCGGTAGTCGGCTCGTCGGCTATCAGTATCGACGGCGATGCGGACAGGGCCATGGCTATCATGGCCCTCTGTCGCATGCCGCCGGAAAGCTCGTGCGGATACGAGTCAAGACGCCGGTGAGGGTCCGGTATGCCCACGCTGTTCAGGAGATCCGCCGCGTATTCCCTGGCTTCCCGGTCGGCCATGCCCAGGTGCAGGGTGATGCTTTCCTCGATCTGGTAGCCGATGGTGAACACGGGGTTGAGAGAGGTCATCGGCTCCTGGAATATCATGGCGATTTCCTTCCCGCGGATTTTCCTGATCTCGTTGTCGTCCATGCGGACAATATCCCGCTCCCGGTACCGTATGCTGCCGGAATCAATCACGCCCGGCGGCGGGACCAGGCCGAGGATCGAATAGGCGGTGACCGACTTCCCGCACCCCGACTCTCCCACAAATCCCATGGTGCGGCCCTTGTTCAGCGAGAATGAAACATCACGGACCGCCAGGATATCGCCCCCGGAGAGAGGGAACCGCACATTGAGATTTGTTACTTCCAGCAATGGTGCCATGGTCCCTCTCAGGTGATATTCCTGCTGCGCCGGGTCACGTCGAACCCCGCGACGGTGAGCCGGTCGAACAGCTCTTCGCGATCAACATCTCTTAAAACGCACTTGTAAATTACCGATTCTTTATATCCGATCAGCTCGACCCGGTCCACATGGACCACCTGGAGCTTGCCCGGCTCAACCTGCACGGCCCGCTTCTCGCTGGTCTCGCTGAAGGACAGTTTCCTGATGCCCTGGCCCTTCAGCCCCTCCAGGAACGACTCCACCGTGTCGTAAACAATTTCCCGTTGCATGATGCTCTCCGAATCCATACCTACCTGACATTTTGAATTAATGTAACGGTATTCAATCCTGACCCTGCTGTCAAGATTTTACTGTATTAAAAATTGGGCCTGTATCAGTTCTTAAAAAAACGTTGACGTTTTAAGACAGGAAGCGGGAGCATAGGCTTATGGATTTCAAAGAAAAACGCCCGCTCTACCAGTTCGAGGAAATCATAGCCGCCCTGCGCGGTGAAAACGGCTGTCCCTGGGACAGGAAGCAGACCCACCAGTCGCTCCGGCCCTATCTGATCGAAGAGGCTTACGAGGCCCTGGACGCCATCGAGAGCGGAGACCCGCACCACATACGGGAGGAACTGGGGGACATCCTGCTCCAGATTTACCTGCATGCGGAGATCGCCCGGGAACAGAACCATTTCACTATTGATGATGTGGCGCGGTCCATCATCGAGAAGATAATCCTGCGGCATCCCCACGTGTTCGGAGACGCCCGGGTGCGGGACGCGGATCATGTGGCGGACCGGTGGGAGCAGATCAAGAAGACCGAGAAGCCGCACCGCGAGTCGATCCTTGACGGCGTGCCGAAGCACCTCCCGGCGCTCCTCAAAGCCTACCGGATCCAGCAGAAGGTCTCCCGCGTCGGCTTCGACTGGGAGCGCATTGAAGACGTGGCAGCCAAGCTGGACGAGGAGGTGGGCGAGTTTAAAGGCGCCCTCACAGCATCGGATAAAGAAAAAGTGGCAGAGGAGGCGGGGGACATCCTGTTCAGCATAGCCAACCTGCTGCGATTCATGCACATCAATCCGGAGGAGGCGCTGGAACAAACCACCGGCAAATTCATGAACCGCTTCAGATATATTGAAAAGCGCGCCGCCGAGATGGGGAAAAGCGTCGAGGGGATGTCCATTGACGAGATGGAGCAGCTCTGGCAGGAGGCGAAAAGAAAGGTGTGATTGAAAGCGCGGCGGGGCCACGCATACTATCTACGATTTCAGCTTCTCGATCTCCCCGATGATCCGCTTCATGTCTTCAACGGCTACGGAACCGCGGCCGAATTTGTATCCGTATATCTCTTCCTTTATGCGCGCCATGGCGTTTTCTGATTCTTCCGGGACAGTATCGCCGAATCTCCTCCGTGTCTGGGCAAGGGCCTTTTCAGCAGTCTTGAGAAATCCTTCGCTGTCGCCCCGCTCCGCCGAGAGCATTGCCTCGGCGGAATAATCCCGCTCATCCGGTTCTTCACTCTTCGCATACTGCTCCTGGCCGCTGCCGATGCCGTTGGTGACCAGGCTGTAGCGCCTGCGCTCCCACAGCACCACGAATACGATGGTTCCCGCCACGGCCAGCACGATGAGCACGAAATAGAGCGGATTGAGGTCCAGCTTTTTCTCGTCTTTGTCACTATCAAAGTTCGTTCCCGCCTTGCCGCTGTCCCCAGTCGCTGTAAAAGAAATTTCCTTTGTTTCAGCTGTTTCGTACCTGCCGCTGTCAGGATTGAAGAAAGAGAACTTGATCCGTCCAGGATTGATTTCGCCTGCCTTCTCCGGCACCAGGGTGAAGATGAATTTCCTGCTTCCCCGGAGCTTCCCTCCTTCGAGGGTCATGACGCTCCCCCCTTCCTCGGAGAGCACCTTGAGACCCGGTGTCTCTTTTTCAACGTATGGCTTCGTCATGGTGACCAGGTTGCCGCTCCCCTCCAGCGTGACAGTGACCTTTTTTTCCTCATAGACACTGACTTTGTCCGGCCCGTATTCCGCCTTCATCGTAAAGCTGCCGATATCTCCCTGAAACCTGTCGGGCCTTCCCTGTTCCGGAATGGAAAGGATGGTAACGGGCCTGGAGTCAAAGGGCAGTTCCTGCGGCCGGGACATACCGGGGAAATTGAAGCCGAAAAAATCGTCTCTCCGGCGCCTCAGCGGCGCTTCAACAGAAACGGTGGCTGACCCGCCGCCTACGCGGTAGGCGCCGGCACCGGCCGGGATAAGGGCAAAGGTCACGATGTGCGCCTTTTCGTAACCGCCTTGTCTCCCGTTCTCTTTGTTGTGGATCGGATCCTCGATCATCTTGATGGCGAATCCCTTTGTCTCGGGATGATCGTTAAAGCGGTGCACAGTGGCCCGGAGGCCGGCCGACAGGAGATAATAGCGCATGATGATGGGCTGACCGACATAGGCGGTTGCCGATGACAGTTCCACTGAGGACTTGATGTCCCCGACGGCGGCGCTGTCCTCCCCGCCTCCTTCCGCGCCCGCACCGGCCGCGGTTACGGTGAGGGCCACCTCGCCGGACTGCATCCTCTGTCCGCCGCGCTGGAACACAAAGGGCGGTATGCGGTAACTGCCCTTCCTCAGGGCGGTCACCATGAAGATGAGCTTCACGCCGGACCATGACTTACCATTGACATACTCAAAGCTCCGCTCCATACCGGAGTATTCAATCCTGAGCCCCGGTACCGAGGGATATTTCAGCGGCTTCACGTCCCCCGGATCACCGCTGAGTTTCACCTTGAGCGAGGTGGTATCGCCAACCTCGATCATGGAATCATCAAGCTCCGTTTCGAGCTGGGCCGCGCCGGCAATGGGGGCCAGCCACAGCACCAGGGCAGCGCAGGCCAGCAGCCTACCAATTTTTTTCAAGCTTCCTTTTTTCATCACTGCCACCTTTTTGCCGGCGGACGGGACTCTTTTCCAGCGAGCGCAGGATATTCTGGACCTGCTCGCGGTTCATCTGCCCGCCACTTTGGCGGTCGCGCTTCTGCTGCTGCCGGTTCCGGTCATTGTCCTGGTTTTTCCTGTCCTGTCCTGATTTGTCTTTATTATTCTGCTGCTTGTTGTTCTTGTTGTCCTTATTGTCTTTATTGTCCTTGTTCTTGTCCTGCTTGTTTTTATTGTCCATCTGTTTCAGCATGTACTCGATGTTCTTCTTGGCTTTGTCATAGTTGGGATCTATCTTCAGGGCATTCATGAAGGCCTGGATGGCCTCCCGGTAATTCTTCTGCTTCAGGTATGCGTTGCCGCTGTTGAAAAAGGCCTTTTTCTGAACATCGCGGTCATCCGACTGTATCGACCGCTGGTACCCGGCAACAGCGCTGTCGTAATCTTCCAGCATGTAATCAGCGTTTCCCGTATTGAAGGAAAGCTTCTTCCTGTCGTCCTCGGCCGGGGCGTACTCTTCCGCCTTCTCGTAGTAGCGTTTGGCATTGTTATACTTTTTCTGATTGTATTCCTCGTTCCCGCTGGAGACGGCGTCGCGGTATGGATCGAGCCATGCGATGCAAATAAAGCAGGACGCCATCAGGGGGAGTATCAGCATTTTTCTGCTAATCATGATAGTGCACCGTCGCATTTTTTAAAAATTCAATAAAGTATTGTTACGTCTAAAAAGTCATGAAGGTATCGTGCTAAAAGATATAGACTCCTTGCAACAAAAAAAGTTACTCCCGGAGGGTCCCGGCGGCCTCCCTTCAGTTAACTGACAGGGTGTAACGGTTCCCGCCGGCGCTCCTGCTGTCGCGGAGGGCCTGGTCAGCCTTCCGCAGCAACTCCTGGGAATCCTCGGCGTGCCGGGGGTATGATGATATGCCTATTGACGCGGTGATGGGCCGCCCGGCGTCGCTTTCATCCGGGTCCGCGGAAAAGGAGGATAATATCCGGATGGCGATTTTCTGCGCTCCTTCCTCCGATGCGTCGGGAAGGATTATGCCGAATTCGTCGCCCCCGCAGCGCGCGATGGTGTCGCATTCACGGCAGTTTTCCACCAGGTTCGCAGACACGCGCTTCAGCAGATCGTCCCCCGCGTTCCTGCCGATCTCTTCGTTAATCGTCTTGAGGTCCATGATCTCGATCAGCAGAATTGAGAAATTTCCCTTTTTTCTCCTGGCAGCGCTGACCTCCTGCTCAATCCGCTCCCGGAAAAAGCTCCGGTTGTACAGCCCCGTCAGCCTGTCGATGAGAGAGGTCTGCCGGTACGGGTCGGGCTCCTGAGAGGCCCTGATGGTCAGGCGGCGTTCCGCTGCCTGGTCCAGGAGCGACAGAAGATGATCGCGGTCAGGGGTCCGCGGCACGGGCTCATGGGCAACTTTCTTCATATCATCACCGGTGAGGGAGGATGGGTCCTGTCCGCCTATCATGACGATATCGGGACGACGATCGGCCTTCCTGACTGTCCTGATGAGCTCGCGCCCGGCATGTACCAGCATGGCCATATCAATGACGACAATATCAATGGCCTGCTTTTTAATGGCCTCTGCAACGGCGCGGATGATGCCGCTTCTGCCGGAACAGACCGCCGCGACGTACCGGCTTCCGGTCAGATAATCCTGCACGCTGGCAGCCAGGGTCTTGTTGTCCGAGACGACCAGCACTTTAAAATTTATTTCGCCCTTATGCATGGGGCAGCACTCCTGGAAAGCGGGGAAAACGATTACCGATGATCTGATTCCGCACAACATGCGCAGCGTTACCAGCAGCGACAGCGGGGCACCGGATATACCCGCATGATCGATGCGTCAAGACTGACAAGTTTTTTCCCGGCGTAAAAAAGAATATGACAGGGATAGAATGCTCATGCGGATTGTCAATAATTTTCCTTAATATAGACAGGGCATATTCAGATGCTGGGAATGACCGGCACCGGCGACTATCTTCTCCGTTCCGGCAGCATCAGTTCGATGGAGAGAATGAGGAGGAGAATGAAGGCGAAGACCTGGTACTGCTCGCGCGGCTCCTTGATGATGCGCGACCCGTACTTGTTCCGGTGCTGGTCGCCAATGATCTCGTTTATGAAGGCGAGCCCGGCAAAGCTGTCGGATATGTCGATATAGGAGCCCATGGTCATGCCGGCGATCCGCTTCAGGAACGAAACGTCTTTTTTTGTTTTCACCAGCCGCCCGTTGTCATCGCGGTAATAACTGTCGGGTGACGATTCGGTGCCCGGCGTCGGGATAACATCGCCGCCGGAGCGGCCGATGCCGATGGTGTAGATGGAGACATCCATATTGTGAAACAGCACGGCCGCCTCCTCGGCGGTCCCCTCATGGTCTTCGCCGTCGGTTATGAGCACGAGTATCCGCGACGTGAGACGCTTGTTCTGGAAGACACGGTACGCCTGCTTGAGGGCCATGCCGATGTCAGTCCCTTTCAGGTTTATCGAGTCAGGGGACGCGGCGTCAAGGAACATCATGAAGGCGCCGTAGTCGTTGGTCAGGGGGCACTGGAGAAAGGCATCGCCGGAGAAAAGGATCAGGCCGACACGGTCACCCTTGAGGGACTCCACGATGAGTCGCACCGCGTCGCGTGCGCGCTGGAGCCTGCTCGGCTTCACGTCCTGGGCCAGCATGCTGGGACTCACGTCAAGGGCAATGAGCACGTCGGAGCCCTCGTTGTTCACCTCGCGGACCAGCTCGCCCCACTGGGGCCGGAGCACGACGAAGGCGGAAAGGACGATCGCCAGCGCGACCAGGACCTGCTTGACGACCGCGATCTTCCCGGAGCCGCGAATCAGGTATTTCCTCGCCACACCGCGGCTCATGAGCTCCATGGCCCGCCGCTTCCACAGGATGTAAAAGGCATAGAGCCCCAGCACCACTGCGGAGATCGAGATGATATAAACCAGGTATGGATAATTGCCAAAGAGGAGCATCACGGCACCTTCCGGTAGACGACCGACCGCAGAAGTATCTCCAGGAAAAAGATCGCCGCGGCTGCGACGAGGAACCACTGGAAGCGGTCGTAGAATTCATGGTACTGCTTCAATTCAACCTGGCTCTTCTCGAGCCGGTCGATGTCCTTGATGTTCTGCCAGAGCACGCCGCTGGAAGTGGCATTATAGTATTTTCCGCCGGTGATCTCGGCTATGGACTTCAGCGAGTCCTCGTCCATGTCGAGGATGACCTGCTGCTTCATCATCGGGATGCCCGTGGGATAGGGCACCGCCTCGCCCTTCTTCCCGATGCCCACGGCGTAGATCTTGATCCCCATTTCGGCGGCGGCCTTCGCCGCCGTTTCCGGGTCGATGCTGCCCCGGTTGTTCATCCCGTCGGTCACGAGGAGGATGATCCTGCTCTTCGCCTTGCTGTCCATCATGCGGGCCGTGGCCAGGGCAATGGCGTCGCCAATGGCGGTGCCGTCCACATGCACCGACTCGAAATCGACCTCGCCGGCGATGTCCCGGATCATCTGGTGCTCCAGGGTGAGGGGACACTGTAAATAGGCCTCCCCGGCGAAGACCACCATGCCGATGCGGTCCGTCTTGCGCCGCGCCACGAAGTCCATGATCACCTGTTTGGAAACGGCCAGTCGGTTCTTCGGCTGAAAGTCCTCGGCCAGCATGGAGAGGGAAACGTCCATGGCCACCATGATGTCGACGCCCAGGTTCTTGATGCTCGAATAGTGGATCCCCTTGCCGGGCCGCGACAGGGCGATAATGAGAAGAAGGATTGCGGCAAAGCGCAGGGCCGGGAGGAACCGGTAGGTCTGCGCACGTATCGATTTCCTGGCCCGCACCACGGTTTCAGACGAAATGGCAACGGCCGCCTCACGGTTGTAGATCTTCCGGAACAAAAACCAGAAGAGCATAAGGCCCCACGGCACGAGGAGGAGCAGGAGCATCGGATTTTTAAACTCGAGGTAGGACACCGCTCATCTCTCCTGCAATTGTTTTCGCCAGGTCCACGGTCCTGCCGAGGCTGGCGTGGAGAAGCTCCGGCGTGGGCGTGAACTCTGCGAACTTGGAAAGGTCCCACAGGTTGAAAGCGTCCATGATCTGTCCCGCGTAGGCGTCATGGATGTTCCTCGGGAAGACCTTTTTAATCTTCCTCTGTATCTCGTGGGTCGTCATCTCCGCAGCGTCGAAGCTGAACTGCAGCGACAGGAACTTCCTGAAGATCAGGGATATGCCGAAGACGAATTCATCGATCCTGCCTTCGTCGATCAGCCTGTCGCCGTTGAAATGTTCTATTTCTTTCATGAAAATATCTATGGGCGGCACGATGACCGGGGCGGCACGCCGCGCTTCAAGCATCTTCCGCATGTAACGCCAGGCGAAGAAACCCGCGACAGCGAGGACCGCCGCCACCAGGATTAGTATCACCAGGCGCCACCAGTTGCCGCCGAGGGCCAGGGGCGGTTCGATCTCCTGGAACTCCCCCTTCTCGTTGACGGCGCCCACCGTCACCGATGGCACCTTGTACCCGATAGAGACGCCGTCGGCTCCCTTAATCTCGACATCCGGCAGCTGCCAGGTGCCGGGACGGTAAAAGGATATTTGCATCGTCACGGTGATGTCGGTCATGGTCCTGTCGGACCGGTCGTCTTTCTTTATGGTATGGATTACGTAGATCGGCACATACTGGGCCGGGTCCTCCCCGGCCTCGCCTTCTTCGCCCTCTTTCCGCTGCGAAGCCTGGACCTTCTTTTTTTCAGGGTAGACCTCCCGCTTTTCCGGAGGAACAAACGTAATGCCGGAAAGTCCCTTCCCGGCTATGGTCACCCGGTAGACCAGCATCGAGCCCACCGTGGCCTTCTCCGGCGTGACCGTGGCCTTGATCTTCGGTGCGTCCGCCGCGCCGGCCACGGCCGACGCGGCGAGCAGTACCGCCATGAATGTAAGGATCTTTGCCTTCATGACGTCATGCCCTCGTAAGCCTGGTGCGGTTCCGCTTCTCGAAAAATTTCAGTATGGGGATCTCGATGGATTCCGCCGTGCTCAGGGAAATGGCGTTGAACTCGGCCAGCACCGGGAAGTCTCCCCTTCTCGGGTATGGCGTCGGAGAGGAAGACCTTCCCGGTCTCCAGGTCCACGAACTCGGTGAGGCCGAAAAAGCGGATCTCCTTTTCCAGCGGGTCGGACACCTGCACCGGGATGATGTCGTGCTTCCGCGCCAGGAGCTTCATCTTTAGAATGAAGCTATCGTCCCGGTCGAGGAAATCGGAAATTATGAAGATGATGCTCCGCTTCTTGAGGACGCGCTGGATGAAGTCCATCGGCGCCGCCGATGTCGGTCCTGCGGCTTTCGGGCTGGCACTTCAGGATCTCGTCGAGGACCTTGAGGATGAACTTGCGCCCCTTCTTGGGCCGGATGTACCGCTCGATCCGGTCGGTGAAAAGACAGGCGCTCACCCGGTCGTTGTTGATCTGGGCCAGGTTCAGGAAGAGCGAGGCCACTTCCAGGATGAGGTCGCGCTTCCGCGGCCCGCCGCCGAACTCCGTGGAGCCGGACATGTCGATCATCAGCACCACGGAAAGCTCCCGCTCCTCGATGTACTGCTTCACGAAGAGGTTGCGCATCCGCGCGGACACGTTCCAGTCGATGCTCCGGATGTCGTCGCCGTACTGGTACTCCCGCACCGAGTCGAAGGAGAGGCCGTGCCCCTTGAAGGCGGAGTGGTACTCGCCCATGAAGAGGGTGTTGATCTTCTTCCCGGGCTGGAGACGTATCTTCTTTAAGAGCGAGAGCTCCTGCGATTCCACTTACGGGACCTCCACGGAATCGAAGAGCATTTTCACCACGTCGTCGGCGTTTTTCCCGTCCGCCTCCGCCTCGTAGGAGAGGATGATGCGGTGGCGCAGCACGTCGGCGCCGATCTCCTTGATGTCGTCCGGCGTGACGAAGCCGCGGCCCCTGATAAAGGCGATGCAGCGCGACGCCTTCATCAGGGCGATGGACGCCCGGGGGCTCGCGCCGAACTCGATGTACTTCTTGATCTCCTTGCGCGACGGCTTCCGCGTCTCTCCCACGATGGTGACGATGTAGTCGATAAGCTTTTCGTCGATGTAGATCTTTTCTATGATTTCAGCTTTTTTTGCGATCTTGTCCGGCGACAGCACCGTGCTGACGTTGTCCACGGTGATGTCGCTGAAGCGGTTCAGGATCTCCTTCTCCTCCTGGTGCGTGGGATAGTCCACCAGCACCTTCATGAAAAAGCGGTCAAGCTGCGCCTCCGGGAGCGGATAGGTCCCCTCCTGCTCGATGGGGTTCTCCGTGGCCAGCACCATGAAGGGCTTCTCCAGGGTGTAGGTCTCCTCGCCGATGGTGACCTGCTTTTCCTCCATGCTCTGGAGCAGGGCCGACTGCACCTTGGCCGGGGCGCGGTTGATCTCGTCCGCCAGGAGCAGGTTCGTGAAGATGGGGCCCTTCTTGGTGAAGAAGTCCAGCTCCTTCGGATTGTAGATGCGGGTGCCGATGAGGTCCGCGGGGAGGAGGTCCGGCGTGAACTGCACGCGCTTGAAGGATGTGTCGATGGCCCGGGCAAAGGCGCGGATGGCCAGGGTCTTGGCCAGGCCCGGCAGGCCCTCGAGAAGGACATGGCCCCCGGATATGAAGGATATCAGGATCCGGTCGACCAGGGCCTCCTGGCCCACGATGACCTTCGCAATCTCCTCTTTTATTTTACCAACAAAGTCATTTTCACCCTTCACCTTTTCAGTGAGCTTTTCAATTTCAGCATAATCCATAGGATCTCTCCCCAAGCATAATAGAAGTTCTGTTACGAGATTTTAAAAATCATATATTTTGTCCACCAGAAAATGAGCAGGTTTTAACGTCTCTACTGAAACTCATTTCATGGCATACTTTTGAAATAGAATAATATGAATAAATGACCCGGCTATTGTTACATTGCTATAGACGAAAAAGCGTCAGAAAAAAGAGCCGGGCGGCCGAGGATGTCTAAGACTTCAAAGTATAAAAACCAGTTCCGCAGGCCGTGAGGCTTTTTTCTGACGCTCCAATATAATGTTGACACGCTATGTATAACATGTATCATTCCTAATAAATAAATCAAGAGGAGGCACTGGAAATGAGAAAAACCTGTATCATTCTTATCGCTTTTTCATTGATGGCAGTGGCATGGCTTGGATGCAAAAAGGCCATTTCTGTAGAATGCGCCACAAAAATGAGGGATGTGACAGCGCAGGATAAGAAGGCCGGCGCGTCATTCACCGTAAACTGCCCGGCCAACTGCGACATGGGTGTCATATGGGGCACCGACACCTATACCACCGACTCGTCGGTGTGCACGGCCGGGATCCATGCCGGGGTCATAGCGAAGGACAAGGGCGGCGCCGTGAAGGTCCTCGTGGTCAAGGGGCTCGACAAGTATGCCGGCAGCGAGCGCAACGGCGTAAAATCCAACGACTGGAAAGTCCCCTGGGGAGACACCGCCTTCCAGGTTGCGAAGTAACGAACTATTACCTGAATCAGAAATCCCGGGAGGGGATTCCTTCCCGGAATTTTTTTATTAATCATTATATGCATTAAATCTCCCTGTTCCGTAAAATTTCTGAAAACGATTAAATCGGACAAAAAATGATATTTGTCGAAACCGCTGATTAATTGAGCTCCCCAGTCCAATTTTGACTTGATAAAAAAACAAATTTTCTTCCATATTGTATCTACAGGCACTTCACGGAACCCACGCACCCTGATGCGGCGCATGCCGCTCTTCGTCGCGAACCATTACCAGAGGAAGGAGGAACATCATGTCCAATCCCAGCAAAGATTTTTTGAAGGCCCTCGAAGTAGGACGGCCGCCAAACATTATAAAGCTCTTCCCCAATTCGAAAGCCCTTATCGTAAGCGGCAAGGTTATCGACCGGGCCATGATGGCAAAGGGCAACTCCATTTCCATAGCGGCCAATGTGCGCAGCAGTTTCGTTATCCGAGGGGCCCTGATGGCGGCCCAGCGGGCGAATTCCGCCGTCATCCTCGAGATCGCCAAGTCCGAGGGGGGCGCCAAGGCGTACTGCGCCGTCAACTACTGGAACATGGCTGCCCTCATCGACCAGGTCTGCAACGAGCTGGGCATCACCGTTCCGGTGGCGATCCACGCCGACCACTACGGGATCCAGAACGACAAGGACCTCGCCGCGGCCAAGACCGAGATACCGACCATGTTCGAGGCCGGCATTACCTCCATAGCCATTGACGCGTCACACCAGACCGACGACAAGAATCTTCTTGCCAGCATCGAGCTCAACCCCCTGGTGCCCGGATGGGCGGGCCTCGAGACCGAGGTCGGCGAGATCAAGGGCAAGGAAGGCCTGTCGACGCCGGAAGAGGCCCTTTTCCTTATCCAGGGCCTGAACGCCCATGACATCTTCCCGGACTGGATCGCATTGAACAACGGCACCACCCACGGCATCGAGGAGAGCGACGCGGGAATCCAGGTGGACCTGACCGCGCGCATCCACAAGGCCATCGAGAAATACAAGGTCTCCGGCGCGCAGCACGGCACCTCCGGCAACAGCTCGGAGCGGCTCCGCCAGATCGCGCAGAAGACCAGGACCACCAAGGCCAACGTGGCCACGGCGCTCCAGATGATTTCATGGGGCCTCGAGGTCAACGATTACGGGAACGCCATCATGGACGCCAACAAGAACTTCAAGAAGGTGAAGGGCGCCGGTGTTACCGAAGAGATGTGGGAGGAAATGGTGAAATACGCCACGGAAAAATCCCTGAAGGCGGGAGACTACAAGAAGCTGAACCTCCCTTTCGAGAACAAGCTTACCGGCCTCCCGGCGGAGGTGCGCGGGCGGATGGCGAAGCGCGTCGAGGACTTCGTCTACAACATGCTCGTGAACGTGCTCAACGCCAAGGACACTGCGCCGCTGGGCATAGAGGCCATTCTCAAGGCGAACTCCTACGACCTGGGGCCCAAGATGACCCGGATCGAAGACCCGAAGGAATGGACAAAGGATAAGATCATCGCCAAGGCCCAGGCCTTTGCCAAGGCGCTGGACACATCCGGCAAAGACCATAGCGATTAAAACCGGTATTCCGGATTCCCTCCCCCCTTTCAGGGGGGGGGCACTTTTCTGTAACAAAATCCGCATCATTTTTTTCAAATAAAAAATAGTGCGCACCCTGCGAGGAATGATGAATTATCTGGCGGTTCGATTAATAATAGGGATTCTGATTCTTGTCCATGAACTGGGCCACTTTATCGCGGCGCGGGCCGTCGGGGTGCCCGTTGAAGTCTTCTCCATAGGCTTCGGTCCGGCCCTCTGGAAAAAAACAATCGGCGGCACCGAATACCGAATCTCCCTGGTACCACTGGGAGGATACGTGCTCCCGGCGGTTAAGGATGAACAGGACTATTTCCGCATTCCCATCAACAAACGGATATTCTTCGCCATCGGCGGGCCGATGGCGAACCTGGCGCCGATCATCTTCCTTTTCGGTGCCCTCAACGTGATCCAGGCAGGGTTCTCTATCGCAGGCGTTACTGTAAAACCGTTTCTACAGACGGCGGACCTGATACAAAGAATTTTCATCGCCTTCATGAACCTTTTCGCCAAACCGGGCAGCATCTCCGGCATTGTCGGCATTCTCCATGACGGCGGCAAATTCATCGGCGGCGACGGCATCAATGCCGTCAGGCTGGCGATCATCATCAGCGCCAACCTCGCCATCTTCAACCTGCTGCCGCTCCCGGTCCTTGACGGCGGGAAAATCCTGTTCTGCATACTGGAAAAAATCAGCATCCGCCTCAGGCCGCTTTTCGTGCCGATCATGGTGGTCGGGTGGCTGATCATCATCGGGATAATGATATATGCTACAGTCATGGACGTGGGAAGGCTCATCGTCAGCTACTCCTGATGCCTGGGGAAGCCGCCCGACCGTGACGTCCGGCTGCAGCACGCAAGGACACAATGAAGCTAACGGTAACAACAATACTCATAGCGGCATTCTGCTCAACAGCGGTCTTTGCCCTCATATCGGATTTCAACGGCAGGTACAATAAAGCACAAACCGTCATGGACCCCTGGTGCGGCAGGTCCATCGAGATCCAGAAAATCCGCTTCAACAAGTACCGCATTTCCTGGGAACTGATCACCGGCGAGCGGTCAATCCTTGAGCTGTCAGGAAAGACCGAAGGCGACACCCTCGATTTCCGCCAAAAAAAGGGGGACAACCTGTACGGATACACCTACTCCCTGACCGACAGCAAGAACAAGCTGGTTGTTGTCCTCGTCGTCCCGGATAAAAAAGTCGTCTGCCAGTTCATCCGGGCACAGAAATAATTCCCTCTTAATTGAGCCAGAGCAGGTACCGCAGCTTCCTGCCGAATGATTCGAAACCGATGTCGATCTCGCGTTTCATCCGCTTGAGACGCGACGTAATAAGGGACGGTTTTTTGCCGTACCTGTAATACTCGCCGAAAACCGACCGGAGCATCCCCTCGAGGTCGCGGGCCCTCTCAAGCATGACCAGTTCATTGAGATTGATGACGATATCCTTTGGCCGGTCGAACATCCTGCCGATATCAAGATACCCCCGCGGCATGGGATCAATTTTCAGCTGCGCAAGTTCCGCGACATCGGCGAGACGCAGGCCTTCCTCGCCGGTTGCCAGCTTTCGCACATCCCCCAAGACGCCCTCCCAGGTTTTGTACAGCTCCTCGTCAACGGGGAGCGGCATGGGATGGTCCTTCTGGCGGGGATTGGGTATCCATTCACGCTCGTCGTCGGTCTCGGCCAGGTAGGCAAGGCGCGCCCGGTCGGCGCAGTCGAGTCCCGTAAGGATTTCCTTCCGGGCCCTGGCGATCAGCGCCTTATCAAGGAGCTTTATCCGGATCGCCAGGAGGTTCATGAAGTCATCGCGGATGATCCTGTTTATCTCCGACCAGTCATAGGCGAGGGCGATGTCCAGGGCAGCCATCTGGAAGTTAACAAATGCCCGGGCCCAGTGGACATCACCGACGTCGTAGCGGTATTCAGGTCGCCGCCGTGAATCTAAAGGCGGCAGGGGCTTCCCGTCAGCATCGATCTCGATCTCGAGGAGCGTGGTGTCCCTGCTGTCGATACTGCCGTCGCCGTTCCAGTCGAAGATCCACTGTGCGGGAGACAGATTGAGGAAGACCTCGCTGCAGCGGGATGCCTTTTCCAGGTCGGACTCGACCAGGGCAAATTCACCGTAGGTCCGCCGGACAGAGGCGCGGAGGAAATCCAGGTCGAAGCCGCACCGCCGTGATCCCCGGTCAATCACGTTAAGAGTGTCCGCCGAAAGACCCTGCACCGCCATGACGTAGCGGGCAATGGCACGCACCATCAGCGCGTAGCAGTTGCCGCCGTCCCGGCCGATGGCCTTATTTGAAAGGTCCATGGCGTCTGCGAACTTCCCGGCCCGGAGCGCCTCCGCCGCCGGTTTTGAATCATCAATCATTTTTGCCGCATCCTGCGTTGACACGCAGAAGGTCATGGAGAAAAGAGCGGTCATGGCAATGAACAAAAGGGTCTTTTTCATGAGACACCTGCCTTTGTAATATGGTGACGTGAAAGATGATTGCTATGCAGTAGATCATACTACGCCTGCCGGGATTGTCCAATACTTATTTGATCTGTTTTTCAGATTTTTTATATTCATCTCTCGCAGAGGCGCTGAGACGCAGAGTTTTTATGTTTTGCTTAGGATATGCAAAAGCGGTTATATCCAGAAAAGAATTTGAAAGCAGTTTGAACCTATGTATATACTCTGCGACTCTGCGACTCCGCGACTCCGCGAGAGTCTTTCCTCGGCATTGCATGGACTTCGGTATTCTGCCTCGGCAATAGAGTTAATTCATGAGTGACGCGATATGCTTCACCTGGGCGGTCAGGTTGGTAAGATAGGCGTTTCGCTCCTGGTGGATGGTCCCCTTCTCGTCATATTCTTTCCGGGCCATCGTCTCAATGGCGCTGTCGATATCGCTATGGGCGTCATTGATGTAACCCTCAATGAGCTTCCGGTATTCGAAGGTGGCGGCATGTGATTTTCTGAGGAACCCTGACGCATCATCTCCCGAAAGCACCCATCCATGGCCGATGCAAATCATCTCCGGCCCAAGGTCGATCATTTTTTCCAGTGACGCGAGATAATCGTCATACGAAGAAAGGAATTCCACCTGCGCCTCGTTCCCGTCCCTGCCCAGGGGCACGCCGGCTGCTTCACCGGGGAAAAGCGTCTTCAATGAAGGTATATAAAAGGCCAGGGAATCCCTGGTGTGTCCCGGCACCTCGTAGACCCTGCAGGTGAGACCGCCGAGATCGTATTCATCTCCCTCTTTCAGGGTCATGTCAAATTCCATGGGCCTGATGGCGAGGTCCTCGTCCCCGGCTATATCCCTGAAGAGACTCCGCTGGATCTCGCTCAGCCGGTTCATCATGGCAAGGACGGAATCTTTCTGCAAAAGCGGCGCCACCCGTTCATGGGCGCCTATGGAAAGACCCGGGATGTTGCGCTTCAGATAATTGGCAGCCCCCAGGTGGTCATAATGAGAATGAGTGATAAAAAGATAGCTGAGGCGGTTTGCATCACCCACTATTTCTTTGATTGACTTGAGATAGAGGGGGCCCATGAGATTGATGCCGCCCTCGATCATGAGGTTTTTCACGTCACCCGTAATGACATAGCCGGGATACGCAAGATTCCCCGCGACATGGATGCGATCGGATATTTTGCCGGTGGCCAATTGTTTCATGTTGTTATCCTTTATACTAAATCATCAAAATGTTACTTTTTACTGCAAATTATAGATATGTAATGTCAAATGATTTTTAATATGCGCGGATAGCTAGTGTTAAACAATATTGATATTTTATATCATGTTCAACAAAGTAACTTCTTGACATATAGCCCTTAGCATTATTCGGTATTATTATTGAGCCCTGCGAAAAACCAACCAGGAGAATAGATATGTACCTCGTTGTAATTGTCCTGATATCCGGCATAGTACTTTTTATAGCTTACAAAACCTACGGAACCATCCTTGCAAAGCTCTTTAAAGTAGACCCTGACAGACAAACACCCGCAGTTGAAATGCGTGATGATATTGATTACGTGCCAATCCCATCAAAATTTCTCCTTGGCCAGCATTTTTCAGCAATCGCGGCAGCCGGTCCCATTGTGGGCCCCATTCTCGCCGGGGTCATGTTCGGCTGGGTGCCGGCGCTGATATGGATAATCGTGGGAAGTATCCTGATCGGCGGGGTCCACGACTTCGGCTCGCTCATGGCGTCGATCAGGCATAAAGCTCGGTCTATCGCCGAGATCGTATCAGAGCATATGAGCCGGACCACATACCTGCTCTTCCTTGGTTTCGTATGGATAACGCTCGTTTACATCATAGTGGCGTTTACCGATATAGTGGCCAGCTCCTTTGTGGGAAGCCAGAAGCTGGAGAACGGACTTGTTATCACCGGCGGGGGCATAGCAACGTCTTCGCTACTCTACCTTGCACTGCCCATAGTAATGGGACTACTGCTTAAATTTACAAAACTTTCGCTCAATATGGCCACAATTATTTTCCTCCCCCTCGTGGGAATCGCCATATGGGTCGGACAGTATATCCCCTTTGACCTTGCATCCACACTCGGAATTTCCGATACCGGGGCCCGTCAACTCTGGGATGTTATCCTCCTCGTCTATTGTTTCATCGCCAGCATCGTGCCAATGTGGCTCCTGCTCCAGCCGCGCGGACATCTGGGAGGTTATTTCCTCTATATCGCATTGGCGGCCGGCGCCCTCGGCATAATATTCGGCGGCAAGACTATCGAATACCCGGCCTTCACCAGCCTGGTTACTGATAAAGGCGAACCCCTGTTCCCGCTCCTTTTCATAACCATCGCCTGCGGAGCCTGCTCCGGGTTCCACTCCCTGGTTTCATCAGGCACGACGTCAAAACAGCTTAAGACCGAGAAAGACGCCAAACTTATCGGATACGGCGGCATGCTCCTTGAAGCCATGGTCGCGATTATATCGCTCGGGTGCGTCATGATGCTCGCCGCTGATTCGCCGATACTGAAGGGCACGGTCAAAACCAACATGATCTACGGCCTCGGTATCGGGAGCTTCCTCGAAGTGATTCACATCCCGGTAGCCTTCGGCATATCCTTCGGACTACTGGCGTTTACCACCTTCGTATATGACACGCTGGACGTCGGCACCCGTCTGGGCAGGTACATAATGCAGGAGCTAATCGGCCTCAAGGGAAAGTGGACCAGATATCTGGCTACATTGCTCACCGCGGGTGTTCCCCTGTTCTTCGTCATGAACGAAACCAAAGACACTGCGGGCAACGTGATCCCGGCATGGAAGGTTTTCTGGCCGATTTTCGGCGCCAGCAACCAGCTTCTCGCCGCTCTGACCCTGGTAGCAGTTGCCGTTTGGGTCCGCGAGCAGTACCAGAAGAAATGGGTATGGTTCGTTGTCATACCTCCGGCGGTATTTATGTACGCAATGAGCAGCTGGGCTCTTCTGCTGTTTATCAAAAAAGGATTCTTTACGGCTGAATGGGGATTCATGGGGCTTACCTCCGATCCCGTTCCCTATGTTGCTATCGTGCTCCTGGTCCTTGCTCTCATGATTCTGATAGAAGCGACCAAAATATTTGTAAAAAAACCAGCGCCGGCCGTATAACGCCACCGACGATTGAACACTTTAAACCGGCAGTATAATCATGAAGCACAGCATCCTGATCTGGTCCGGATTCATCATTTTCATTATCGCGATGCTGATTCTGGATCTAAAGGTTTTCCAGAGGAAAGAACATGATATCCTTGTAAAAGAGGCGCTTCTCTGGACAGCCTTCTGGATAGCGCTGGCACTATCATTCAACATCGGCGTTTACTTTTTCCTGGGGCATGGTCCCGCCCTCGAATTCCTTACCGGCTATCTGATTGAAAAATCACTCAGCGTTGACAACCTCTTTGTTTTTTTGCTGATTTTTTCTTACTTCGGCGTGTCACCCCGCCACCAGCACAAGGTGCTTTTCTGGGGCATCCTCGGAGCCATGATCATGCGGGCCCTGTTTATCTTTGCCGGAATCACCCTGATACAGAAACTACACTGGATGATATATGTTTTCGGGGCCTTCCTTGTGTACATCGGCATCAAGCTGGTATTGAGCAAAGAAACCGAAGTACACCCTGAAAAGAATCCGGTTCTGAGATTATTCCGGAGATTTTTCCCGGTAACAAAAGATTACGTCGGCAATAACTTTTTCGCCAGGAGAGCCGGAAAGATCATGGCAACACCGCTCCTGGTTGTTGTTATTGTAATCGAGACGACAGATGTCGTTTTCGCCGTGGATTCCATACCCGCAATCCTGTCCATCACCCTAGATCCTTTTATTGTTTATACTTCAAACATATTTGCGATACTGGGACTGCGGGCATTATATTTCGCAATAGCAGGATTGATGAGATTATTCAAATATCTTAATTACGGCCTGTCAATTATCCTCGTCTTTGTCGGAATCAAAATGCTCATATCCGATTACTATCATATACCGGTGCCGATTGCCCTGGCAGTGGTAGCTATTGTCCTGGTGGTTTCCATAATAGCTTCGGTTGTCCATACAACCGGTACCGAAGAAAAGTAATATAACGCCGGAACTCGTTTTTTATAAGAATTACCTCAATCCTTCAATCATCCTGACTATCGCCATGGCGTTAAGGACCGCCTTGGGCACAAATGAGGATTTGACCGCATATTCCTGTTCCTTGCTGCCGTCATCGGAATGCTCGGAGCAGTGGGGGTTGCCGCCCGCGGGCCCCAGGCCATCAATGGTCGGCATGAAATCCCAGAAGTAGTTGCCGTCGGAGAGGCCGCCGCGCCTTTCGAGATTGACGGTAAGGCCGAGAAGGCGGCCTGCCGATTCCCAGAAGGAGTGGAGTTTCTCGGAACCGGGGTTGTCCGGCCAGGCCGGGACCCGTCTCACCAGCTCGACAGCGGTTCGGCTGGCAAAGCCCCCGTCGGCGCTCTTCACGCTGGAATATCCGTCCAGGGCCAGAATGTCTGCCAGGGCCCTGTCGAATACGGCCGGGGAAAAGGCGCGCATCTCCGCATGGGCCTCGGCGAAATGAGGCACCCGGTTGATCTGTGAGCCTCCGACGATCCTGCCCACGTTCACCGTGAGCTCATGCTCATAGTCGGTAATGCCCTCAATCTTACCGATGACGTCCGCCAACTGGACGATGGCGCTGGCCCCTTTTTTGTGCGATACGCCGGAATGGGCGCCTTTCCCTTCGGCGGTTATTCTTATCTCAGCCCTTCCCTTGCGGGAAGTCACAACGCTGAAGATGTTATCCCGTATCCTGCCAGCCTCGAATATCAGGCAACCGGGGGAACCCGCGCCGACGCGCTGACGGCAGAGTTCCCCGAAGTCGACGGAATCAGTCTCTTCTGAAGCGTCCAAAAGCAGAGACCATGACACGTCGTCGAAGGCACCGGGCGCCGCGTGCTTCAGCGCCTCCAGGGTCATGAGCATCACCACGGTTCCGCCCTTGATGTCCTCCGTGCCGGGTCCGTAGATGCGGTCCCCTTCAACACGCCAGCGGAACTTGTTCCGTTCCTCTTCCTCGGGACTGAAGACAGTGTCCAGGTGGGAGACGCACCCGATAACTATCGGTGATTTCCCGGATCTTGAAAGCACCTGGTGTTTTCCATAAGAAGGATTGACCGATGATATCCGCTCATCGGCAAAACCGAGATCACGGAACACGCCGGCTGTATAGTCAGCAAGGCGATTTACGCCGTCAGGGTTCAGGGTATAGGAATTTATCCCGATCATGTCCCGGAGAATGTCCATGTGGCGGGGCATCCCTCTTTCAAGAAAGGAACGCATTGTGTCGGATGTTTCTATATTATTGTAGCTCATTTATGAGTTCTCTCCGGAGGGATTCTCCTACCATATTGTTTATCAGATATTACTCTGACCCTTAATTCCAAGAGAATTACCGATAACAATCGGTACAATATTAAATATTATAGTCTTGTGAAATCTTAACCAGCGTTCACCGATAACTATCGGTTTAATATCATGCATAATCCAAGGATTTACTCTGACCCCATACCTTTACTCTGGCACCATCATTGGGCAAGTAATTTATCAAGCGTAATGGCATTTTTAACTGCATAGCCGTTGGGATCATTATTAAAGAAGATATATACCCGTTTCGCGCCCCCGGACTGCATTGCCATTACATGCCCGGCAATTTCATCAAGTTCTTCATCAGTATAGAGGTCGTCATACCACCGCCTCCTGCCATGGAGACGGACATATGCCGTATCAGAGGTGACCCAATCATTGATTTCGATTTTTGGAGAGTCCACGTTACAGAAAACCGCACCCGCCTTCTCAAGAAGGCGCCTGGTTTCGCCGGTGAGCCACCGGTCGTTCCGGAACTCTACTGCCACCTTGCAACTCCCGAAGGCGGACAGAGCTGACTCAAGGAGTACGGGGTCCACGGGCGTGTTGGGCGCCAGCTGCAGCAGGATAAGACCGAACCTGCCGCCGAGGGATGACGCCTGCCGGCAGAATTCCCCGATCTCCCTTTCGGCGCCGGCAAGGTATCGGCGGTGCGTTATCAGCCGGGGCGCCTTGAAAACAAAACGGAAATCAGCGGGAACCCGGGCGCCCCATCCGGCAAAGACGCTGTCCCGGAAGGTGCGGTAAAAGGTGGCATTGACTTCCACGGTACGGAAGTGACCACTGTAATAAGAAAGCCATTTGCTACGGGCCAATTTCTCCGGATAAAAGACGCTTCTCCAGTCGTCATAATGCCAGCCGGAGGTGCCTATGAGGATATCAGGTTTTTTCACGATTCATTCAGCGGGTATGCAATCTATTATCAGAGCTGCCTGCAGAATTTGAACGCGCAGGCATTATTTAAGATTTTCCAGTGAAGCATCGATGCGGGTCGACATCTCCACGATAGATTCATTGATCTTCTCGATATTCTGGGCCAGCGATCTCGTCCGTTCGGAGACAGACTTAATTTCCTCAGCCACGACGCCGAATCCCTTTCCCTGTGTGCCCGAGCGGGCGGCTTCAACGCTGGCGTTCATGGCGAGGATTTTCATCCCCACCGTAATGCCGTTGATATCCTGCAGGAAATGGTTGACCCGGTTCGTTTCGGCTATTATCTCGGTGCGTATGGCTTCTATATCCTTTTTTACTCTGGTGTTGGTCATTTTCCTGCTTTCATCGAGCATGTTGAATATAAGGAGCGCTGATTTGCTGCTCAGAATTTCCGTTGAATGCGGGACAATAGAAACTATCCGGTCAAAGACGCTCCTGGAACCCGTCGCCTCTATGATGAAGTCAACAGGATTCGATGTCAGTGTCATGTCCAGATTGGTGGAAACGGGAATCTTCAACTTCCTGGCGCTTTCGAAGGCGACAGCCGTTGGATTGACATCAACGACATACAGTATCTTGAAGGAGCCGATCCCGGCTATATATCTAAGTATCTGGTTACCGCCCTTCCCGCCGCCAACGATGCCGATTGTGATTGTTTTTTGTCTCTGCGCGTCACCTGGATCGTTCATATGCATCCCCCCCGGGATTCTGTTATAGTACCATTGTTTGAAGGGTGGTCAACAATTTATTATTTTTTTTAGACCCACCAACAACGGTTTTCTGTTATTTCTTGACAGATAATAAATATATACGACATAATAATCCTATCTATTTGAACAAAATCCGGGATCAGGACATGCATATGAACAGTACAGCGAGAGGATTTCATCCCATCCAGATCGAAGCAACGACCCTGCCCGACGCATGGTTTCAGACAGTGTACAAATGCCTTGAAGTGGGCCGGGACTTTGTCATCGACCGGGGATCATACGCCGGCGAAAAACGTCTCGAGTTCGATTTTATCACTGTTCATATCAAGAAACCGCGAGAGCATCCGCTGCTGCCGCAGATACCGGGCCAGTACAACCTGCCCAACCCGGTGGCGGATGATTATCTTACCGATTATCTGCCCTATCTCATGACGGGTGAGGCGAAACCGGGAGAATCCTACACCTACGGCCAGCGTATCTGCAAGTACCCGCTCCCCATGGGTAGCCCTTCTACTTATAATAATAAGGAATTCGAGCATATACTGATCCAGGACCGCGAGATCTGGGAGGACCGGAAAATCATCGTCGAGGAAAACGGGCAGTTCTTCATCAACCAGATGGAGCTCTGCATCTGGACCTACAAGAACAAGGGCCACCGCAACAACCAGATGGTCCTCCAGGTTGCGCACCCCGCTGACATGATACTTCTTGATCCGCCCTGCCTCCGCCTGATTGACACCCGCATCCAGGACGGAAGGCTCAACTTCATCATTTATTTCCGTTCATGGGACCTCTGGGGAGGCTTTCCAGCCAACCTTGCTGCCATGCAGATGATGAAGGAATATATCGCCTCCGAGGTCGGTGTTGAGGACGGCGAAATTATCGCCTGTTCCAAGGGCCTGCATATTTATAACTATGTGTGGGAACTGGCCGAATGCATCCGGGGAAAAACGATTGAGGAGTTTCGCACGGGAAAGTAACACCTTTACTCTGGCACCAGGATTCCTGCCGATAACAATCGTGGTAATACCAAGAAAAAGTAAATTTTGGTGATTAACAATTGTTCACCGATAACTATCGGCGGAAGAATTCTTATTAATATCATTTACTCTGACCCCCGGTTCGGCTGAACACTTAACTGGCCCGGCCCCTTCCCGAAAAATGGTTTGACAGAACCCCTAACCATGTAACACAAACAATCTGATCAGCTGAAAAAATCATCCCAACGCGAGGCCCCCATGGAATTTGCTCACGAAATCATCAAATGGATTAACGGCTACCTGTGGGGACCGCCGATGCTGGTCATCCTTTTCGGCACGCACCTCTTCCTCACCTTCAGATTGAGATTCATCCAGCGCTATATCGGCCTTGCCATAAAGCTATCTTTCTCCAGGGACAGTGACGGCCATGGCGACGTGAGCCATTTCGGCGCCCTCACCACGGCCCTGGCCGCCACCATCGGCACCGGCAACATCGTGGGCGTGGCAACCGCCGTGGCCCTGGGCGGGCCGGGAGCGGTGCTCTGGTGCTGGCTCACCGGTGTCTTCGGCTTTGCCACCAAGTACGGTGAAGCGGTCCTGTCGGTCAAGTACCGGGTTAAAACGTCTGACGGCACCATGCTGGGAGGGCCCATGTACGCCCTGGAGCGGGGCCTGGGGAAAAAATGGCTGGCGGTGCTCTTCTGCGTATTCACGTCCATTGCCGCCTTCGGCATAGGCAACATGGTGCAGGCCAACTCCATATCGACGCTTGCCAAAGAGACCATGGGCACGCCCCTCTGGGCAACGGGCATCTTCACCACGGTCATCACTGCCATCGTTATCCTTGGCGGTGTAAAATCCATCGCCCGGGTCTGCGAGATACTGGTCCCCTTCATGGCAGTCTTTTACATCATCGGGTGCCTCATTATTCTTGTCATTAACCGCGAGGTGATGCTTGATACCTTCGTCCTCATCGGCAAATCCGCTTTCACACCCCGGGCAGCGGGCGGAGGCTTCATCGGCGCTTCGGTCATGATGGCGGCGCGCTTCGGTATCGCCCGGGGCCTCTTCTCCAACGAGGCGGGCCTGGGATCCGCGCCCATTGTGGCCGCGGCGGCGAAAACGAACAATCCCGTCAAGCAGGCCCTGGTCTCGGCAACCGGCACCTTCTGGGACACGGTGGTGGTCTGCGCCATGACCGGGCTGGTGCTGGTGAGCACCATCATGCGCTTCCCCGATGACTTCGGCACGATAAACGGAGCGGTTATGACCAAGCGGGCCTTCGCTGAAATACCCGTGGTGGGACCGATAATTCTCACCGTGGGTCTTCTCACCTTCGTATATTCCACGATACTCGGCTGGTCCTATTACGGCGAGCGTTCCGTGGAATATCTCTTCGGTAAGCGATCCATCATGCCCTACCGCGTCCTCTGGGTCGCTGCCGTCATGGTTGGCTCCGTGGTCTCCCTGCCCCTGGTATGGGACATGGCGGACATGATGAACATGCTAATGGCGATACCTAACCTGGTGGCGCTGATTTTACTGAACGGGGTCATCATAGCGGAAACGAGGAAATATCTCTGGGACGGCAGCATCCATGACAGGGCCGTTGATTCCCATGATTATGTTTCTGCTACCTCTAAGACTGAGGTTGAAGTTGATTAATTAGCCATTATGGCTATTCCTGTCGGCCTGAAGGAAGCATAACAGCCGTTAATCTCTCATTGATTTCAGATCGCTGATGGCGCGCCGCGCTTCTGCGCGTACCCGTTTATTCCTGTCTTCCAGGGCCGGCTGAAGCACATCGATCGACGCGTCCCCGTAAATCCTGCCCAGTGCCCTTACCGCTTCCAGGCGCACATCGAAAAACTTGTCCTCAAGCAATTTCGCCAGGACATCCACTGAGGATGGATCGCCGAAGACTGAAATGGCCCGCGCAGCCTCGATGCGCACCTCCTTGTACCGGTCCCGGCAGGCCCGGTGGAGGAGCGGCAGGCCGTCCCTGATCCCTTCAACGCCTATCTGTCTGGCTGTTTCCTTCCGGTCAGGTTCCAGGCCGCCCATGCCCCGGATGAGGCGCGCGTAACGCGTGTCATGAAGCGCCATCCGGACGCGGGGCAAATCTATATTCTCCAGGCATGATCGAGCCTCATCCCGTACGCCGGCATCGGTATCGGCCAGAAGTCCGATCAAATGGTCGACGCACGCATCATTGCCGATGCTGCACAGGGCCCGGGCAACTTTGGCCCTCATGTCAGGATGCCGGTCATTCAGGAATTCGGCGATTTTCGGCACAAGGTGGTCGCTTCCGGTGGCACCCGCAGCTTCAACGGCATTGAGTTTGACGATGCCGTTCCTGTCGCCCAGGGCCAGCACGACCGCCTCCATGATGGGACCGTCCACGTTTCGTCCCCGGCCGGCGATAATCTTCAGCAGGCTTATTTTTTCCTTCCTGGTGCCGTCTGATATCAATTCAACCAGATTCTCAGAAAGAAGCGGGGCTCCAAGGGCGGCAAACTTCAGCGTCGCCGCGGTCCTCACCCGCTCGTCAGGATCATTGAGCATTTTTTTCAGTTGAAAGATTATATCATCAGGTATTGTTTTTTCTCCCGCAAGGAAGAGAAATGCCCGGTAGCGGACTGAAGCGCTTTTATGGGTGAGACATCGCATCAATCCGGCCATATCATTCTTTTTTTTCATTCTTTCCATGTTCGGCGAAAATAACCACATTATGATCCACCCCAAACGCGAAATTGCTCCAACACTTCAAAGGTTATAGTTAAAGAAATAAAATTAGTCAACAAGATATTCAGCATAATTCTACACTAATATTGGCTTGACATGGAGTTACTTCACGCTATCATACAAAAAATAACGGGGGTATACAGATGGGACATCTCGGACCAAAGGAATTGTATTTAAAACTGGGTGACTCAATAGACGCCCTCGGCACCAGGGTGCCCCGCAACCAAACGCTCAACAATATCCTGAAAGAGCTCTACACTCCCGAAGAGGCGGGCATAGTTTCAACCATGCCGTACGGACTGGCCAACCTTGACCGGATATCGGCACTCACCGGTTTCGAACCTGCGCGGCTGCAGAAGATTCTTGAAGCGCTGGCGCAAAAAGGCCTCGTTATCGACATATGGGTGAATAATGAGTACCATTACATGCCCTCCCCAATGGTCATCGGCATCTTCGAGTTCACCATGATGCGCACCAGGGGGAACCTCGATTACAAAAAATGGGCCGGCATGTTCAACGAATACCTGAATGGCGAATTCTTCGATGCGAATTTCGGCGACGGCCAGGTCGTTTCCCTCATGCGGTCGATACCACACGAGGGGTCAATCGAAGAAACCGAATACACTGAAATACTGGATTACGAAAAAGCTGAATCCATCATTCGCGACCATGAATCTTTCTCCATCGGCATTTGCTCCTGCCGGCACAAGAAAAAGCACGCTGGCATCAAGGAGTGCGACATGCCGCTCAACACCTGTTCGACCTTCGGTTACGCGGCGGATTACTGGATACGGAACAAGCTGGCCAAGAAGGTCTCCCGCACGGAGATGCTCGAAAACATCGCACGATCAAAGGAACTGGGCCTCGCCTTCTGCGGCGATAACGTTAAGAACAATGTCACCTTTATCTGCCACTGCTGTAAATGCTGCTGCGTCGCCCTTTCAGGGATAAGCAAACATGGATACGCCAACGCGGTGGTCACCTCAAATTACATCGCCCAATGCCACGATGAGAAATGCACCGGTTGCGGCAAATGCGCCAAGGCATGTCCCATCGATATCATCGAGATGCGGCCCATTCAGCGTCCAGGATCAAAAAGGAGAATGGAACCGGTCATCGACACAGCCTTTTGCATGGGCTGCGGCGTGTGCGCGGTCAAATGCCCGAAGGAGGCCATGAGGCTCACCCACCGGAAAAGCCGTGTCCTGCATCCGGAAACGGTCTTCGAGAAAGTGATCCTGGGCAACCTGGAGCGTGGAACACTGCAGAACCAGATCTTCGACGACCCGGACAGTGTTACACAGAAATTCATGCGAGGTTTCGTGGGAGGATTCCTCCGCCTGCCGGTGGTCAAACGGAATCTCATGAGTGACAAATTGCGTTCCCGATTTCTCGAGGCCATGAGAAAAGGCGTTGCCCTTCAGGGCAGGGGGTGGGTCCTTAAAATGTAATCTTCCCGGAAAATCTGATCCAAGCGTCAGTGGGTGCTCGATTTTGATAAAAGGTTCTTTTCCGCTTCAAGCCAATCTGTTGTCTCGTTGCCAGGCATATTGTTTTTCATCCTCTTGAGATAATTGTAATAAGCCTGGATCCTTATCTCATCCTGGAAACCTGAGAATTCAAAAGTGGCTTCTGATTTCTTTTTTTTATTCCTCAACACGCCAACTTTTTGTGCGGATGTTTCCGCAGTGGTTTTTTTTGACAGCATCTCACTCCCTCCTCTTCCTATTTTTTTAACTTTACTCCCCGAAACAAAAAATCAACACACAGCACCAATTATAAGATTATATCATTATAATATATTTAAAATAATATTTAAATCAATCTAAATTATCAGTTATTGCATCAAACCATGTATTTTTATAATAAACAATGTTTACAGTATTGACATGCCAGTCTCAATATTCGCCTTGACACCTCCCCGGCAGACTGTAAGCAGATATTCGAATTCCAGAAAAGATACATCATATAACAGTGAGGGCATAATGCGAATTACTACATTGGCTGAGAATACCGTAACCGATACTACTATGCTAATAAAGCCTGAGCACGGTATCAGTCTGCTTATTGAGCATGGCGGGAAGACCGTCCTTTTCGATACCGGGACGAGCGGTCTCTTCGCGAAAAATGCTTCACTGATGAACATCGACCTGTCAAGGATTGACATGGTCATTATATCCCATGCTCATTTCGATCATGCCGGCGGTTTGAAAACTTTTCTGGAAGCCAACAGAAAAGCACCGGTACTGCTTTCTTCCCGATGCAACCAGGCATGCTATGCAAAAATACTTTTTTTCCACAAATATATAGGGATCGATTCATCCCTGTTTAATGATTACGCAGATCGTTTTAAATTTTTTAATGGGACCATTGAAGCGGCTCCGGGAATTCACCTGATCCACAATTCCGTGAACGAAGAGCATCGGCCGTCAGGGAACAGCATGCTCCTGGTGAAGGAAAACGGTGCATACAAAAAAGACTCCTTTGATCATGAACTGATTATGGTTATCGATGACAAGGACGGCGCTGTTGTTTTCACCGGCTGTTCCCATAACGGCATACTCAACATGCTGGCATCGGTTTTCAGGCAGTTTCCCGGAAAGAAAATAAAGTCCGTTATCGGCGGCTTTCATCTGATGAACCCTCTTACAAAAAAATTATCAGAACAACATCAAACGGTTGCTGCAATCGGGACAAAGCTGAAAAGCCTCCCCGTTGGAAAAATATATACCGGCCACTGCACCGGCACCGAAGCCTATCGGATTTTGAAGGACGAACTGGGGGACAGGGTTGAAGAATTTAAGACCGGTATGGTCCTATCAGCTTAAAGAAGTTCTATTGAGGCGATAACAATCAGATAGACTGGACCGGCAGATGTATTAATAATATAAACCGGGTAGTATTTTTTCTTACCACCTGTTGACATATTTATGGTTTTTTAGTATTTTAGATTTTATTTAATAATTATAGCGCTATGAATCCAAACTGCATGAAACATAAAGATCAACCAGGAATATATTATTGCTCAAAATATAACTCCTACTTCTGCGAAGAATGTCTATCCTGTAAAGACCCGAAAGGGTATTGTAAATTCAGATCCGCTTGCATTATTAATGAGTTTCATAAGTACGGAAAGCCGATAACAATCTGCTATTAAAAGCTTATAAATTTTTAATCTTTCCTTGCCCCATACGTATATAGACTAATCACAAAACATGCAAGGAAATCCAGATGATAATCGAAACCACCCTCAATATCCGAAAACACGTGTTAGAAAAAATTAATCATGCAGCTAAACAAAAAGGAATTCCCCGGGTTGAATTAATTATTATTCTTTTCAAGATGGTTATGGAGGATAGCTCTGAACATGTGCGCCATGGAAAAAGGATTAAGTATCAAAGCAGAAAAGGTCATGGAGAGTGGCATACATTCCATATCAAAATAAGGCCGAATGATTATGAATGCCTATTGGATCTCAGGAAGTTTCTCAAGATGTCGGTTTCACATATTCTTACGTATGCAATTGACAAATATCTTGATAAATTGATGAAAACAAGAACAGCCGATAACTATCATTATACAAATTATATTATCTTAAAAGAAACAATTGATGGAATACAAAGCTGGCGGCTAATATGGGGGATACCAAGAAACCTCAAAATATTATTCCATGAATACTAACACCTTTCAAGTGTAATTTCATGCCATAAACACAAAATTTCTTGATTAATAATCGATGTTTACGGATGTTCGAATAAATTGGCTGCACGGTGATACCAAGGAGGCATGTATTGTCAAAACCGGATCCAACAAAACTGGCAGACTGGCAAATAGCAGAAGAATATGAAAAACACATGAAAACCGTTTACCGGCTAGCCGAAGAGCTGGGCATCCGCAATGATGAACTGTTGCCCAACAGCCATTATTATGGCAAGGTCGACTTCGAACTGGTTCTGGAGCGGCTAAAGGATAAACCGGATGGGAAATATATCGACGTAACAGCCATCACTCCCACCCCGCTCGGAGAGGGAAAGAGCACCTCTACAATTGGCTTGTTACAGGGCCTGGGTCGTCGTGGTAAAAAAGCAACTGGCGCAATACGGCAGCCCTCCGGGGGCCCGACAATGAATATCAAAGGAAGTGCTGCCGGCGGCGGTCTGTCACAGTGTATTCCCCTTATACCGTTCTCCTTCGGACTTACCGGAGATATCAACGATATTATAAACGCCCATAATCTCGCCATGGTGGCCCTCACTGCCAGGATGCAGCATGAATTCAATTATGACGATGCCATGCTCGCATCAAAACACCTCCGGCGGCTTAACATTGATCCGAGGAGCGTAGAGATGGGATGGGTCATTGATTTCTGTGCCCAGTCTCTGAGGAAGATTGTTATCGGTCTCGGCGGGACAACGGATGGTTTCCTCATGGAATCCAAGTTCCAGATCGCGGCAAGTTCTGAACTCATGGCAATACTTGCCGTGTCCTCGAATATGGCAGACATGCGTGAGCGGATCGGTAAAATCGTCATGGCCCGCAATCAACACGGCGACACCATTACAACCGCGGACCTCGAGGTGGATGGCGCCATGACTGCTTGGATGTTCAATACCCTGAAGCCTAACCTGCTCCAGACCCTGGAAGGACAGCCGCTTTTTGTACACGCTGGCCCTTTCGCGAACATAGCCATCGGCCAGTCGTCAATCGCCGCCGACAAGCTCGCCCTCAAACTTTCGGATTATCATGTAACAGAAAGCGGATTCGGCGCTGATATCGGCTTCGAGAAGTTCTGGAACCTGAAGTGCCGCATGAGCGGACTTCGTCCCCACTGCGCGGTCATTATAGCTACCGTGCGCGCCCTCAAGAGCCACGGCGGCGGCCCGCCGGTTCCTCCCGGTCATCCCCTTGACCCTGTCTACACTGAAGAGAATGTTGCCATGGTGGAGAAAGGATGCGCCAACCTTATACGTCACATCAAGACCGTGAAGAGGGCCGGCATAAGCCCGGTGGTCTGCATTAATCCTTTTTCAACAGACACCAAGGCTGAGATCAACGAAATCAGGCGCCAGGCCGAAGCCGCCGGAGCCAGGGTCGCTGTTTCACATCACTGGCTGAAAGGAGGCGACGGCGCGCTGGAAGTCACCGACGCAGTTATCGACGCCTGCGAAGAGAAAACAGATTTCAAATTTCTCTACGATCTCGACATGCCCCTATCAAAGAGGATCGAAACTATTGCCAAGGAAGTCTACGGGGCCGAGGGCGTCAAGTACCTCCCCGACGCCGAAGAAAAGCTGAAGAAGATGGACGCCGACCCGGAACTTTCAAAGCTTGGCACCTGCATGGTGAAGACACACCTTTCCCTTTCCCATGACCCCAACCTGAAAGGCGCGCCCACCGGATGGGTCCTGCCGGTGCGAGACATCCTCACTTATCAGGGGGCCGGTTTCGTTGTACCGGTGGCCGGCGCCATAAGCCTCATGCCGGGAACCGCATCTGATCCGGCATTCCGGCGCATTGATGTTGATTTAGACAGAAGGAAGGTAACAGGGGTGTTTTAACCGATTGTTATCGGCAATGTTCCTTTAATCGTTTTTTTCGAAAATTAATCTTGACAGGAACATAATATTATATTACTATATAAAGATATCTTGATATAGTAATATAATATTATGCAGGAAATCAACATCACATTACTCCCCGACAACGTGACCGTGGCTGTGCCCAGGGGGGAAAATCTCCTGCGTGCGGCCAACGTTGCCGGCGTTCACATCAACTCCTCCTGCGGGGGCCAGGGCACCTGCGGCAAATGCCGCGTCAAGGTCGTATCAGGTATCGTGAAGGGCGGTAAAACAGAAAAGTTATCCGAGGCGGACTACACGAAGGGATACCGCCTCGCCTGTCTGACCCACATGGAGACATCCCTTGAAGTGGAGATACCGCCGGAATCCCGCCTGCACCGGGGGATCCTTGACGCAAGGGCCAAAAAGCCCACCGGCAGGCTGGCCATGCCACGGGAGGTGGAGGCCATGGCAGGACCCCATCATCCCGTTATAGAAAAAAATTTCATCTCAATAGATATACCTAATATTGAAGACAACGCGAGTGACCTGTCACGCACCCTCCGGGCATTGAAAAAGCAGCACGACCTTGAAGATGTTTCGGTCGACTACCCTGCAATCCGCGGGCTCTCCGCCGCTGTCAGGGACAGCGGCGGCAAGGCCACGGCAACCATCCTGCACACCCGCATCGGGACAAAACCGGGAAACAGCCACCCGCGGGTTATCGCCATCAATGCGGGGGATACCACTACCCGTCACTACAGTATCGCCATTGACGTCGGCACCACCACGGTATGCGGTGAACTTCTCGACCTGGCCCACGGTGATATTATCGTCGAGGCCTCCGATTACAACGGGCAGATCAGGTACGGAGAGGACGTGATCAGCAGGATGGTCTTTGCCCAGAAGGGCGATGGCCTTTCCATCCTCCAGAAAACCGTTACCGGCACGATGAACAATGTCATAGCAGAGCTGCTCCGCAAAGGGAGCATCAATCGAAAAGATGTATCGCACATAACCATAGCGGGCAACACAGTCATGACCCATCTCCTCCTCGGTCTTGACACACGTTTTATCCGCTCTGCACCCTACACGCCCGTCGTGAACCAGATGCCGCCGGTCAGGGCTACGGAGCTGGGTCTTGAACTTCCCGACCACGCCTATCTCTATACCATGCCTATGATTTCGAGTTATGTCGGGGGCGACATCGTGGCCGGGGTACTCGCCTCAGGGCTTCATCGGCGCGACAAAAACACGCTCTTCATTGATATCGGCACCAACGGCGAGATCGTGGTGGGCAACAGAGACTGGCTCGTCACCGCATCCTGCTCGGCGGGGCCGGCCTTCGAGGGGGGCGGCATCCGGCACGGCATGCGGGCCACCTTCGGCGCCATCGAGGAGATCCGTATCGACCCTGCCACCTGCGAACCCGTTGTATTCACCATCGGCGAGGAAAAGCCTAAGGGTGTGTGCGGATCCGGCATCATAAACATCGTTGCGGAATTCCTTGAAACAGGCCTTCTCGAGCCCAATGGAAAATTCAGGACAGATGTGCAATCAGACCGCCTTCGCCGCGGCAGCGACGGCACTGAATACGTCCTGGTCCGCGCCGACCGAAGCGGTATCGACGGGGACATCGTCATCACCGAGGTGGACATCGACAACTTCATGCGGGCCAAGGGCGCGATGTACGCAGGCTACCAGACCCTTCTGGAAAGCGTCGGCCTATCCCGCAATGACCTTGACGAGGTCATCATCGCCGGCGCCTTCGGGAGCTATGTCGATATCGAGAAATCGATCGTCACAGGCCTCTTCCCGGACCTGCCGGTGGAACGCTTCTCCTTCATCGGGAACAGTTCTCTCCAGGGCGCGCGCCTGGTGACGATGTCCCGCGAGCTTCTGAACGAGGCGGAAGAGATCGCTGCCCGGATGACCAACTTTGAGCTGAGCGAGAACAAGTCCTTCATGGACCACTACGTGGCAGCCCTCTTCTTCCCGCACACCGAGATGAGATATTTCCCCACGGTGACGGAACGATTCAAGTCTATCGGGAAAGGTTGCCAGCCTGAAAAAGGAGAAACACGTTGACCAGAATAGTAGCAGTGGCCGGCAAGGGCGGCACCGGCAAAACAACGACGGCGGCGCTGATCATCCGCCACCTTCTCAGGAACGGGAAGACACCCCTGCTGGCCATGGACGCGGACCCCAACGCGAACCTGGCCGATTCCCTGGGCGTACAGGTGCGCGACACCATAGGCACGGTCCTCTCCGATTTCATGCGCGAACGGGCACAGCTGCCGCCGGGGATGACAAAGCAATCGTACCTTGACATGAAATTCCACCAGATATTAAAAGAAGGAAAGGACATGGACATGCTGGTCATGGGCTGTCCCGACGGGCCCGGGTGCTACTGCGCCGCCAACTCCATTTTAAAAGACTATTTCGACCACCTTTCCAAAAACTACCAGTACGTGGTGGTGGACAACGAGGCGGGGATGGAACATTTCAGCCGCAAGACCGCGGCCCGCATTGACACGCTCATCTTCTGCTCGAACTATTCCCTCAAGGGGCTCAGGACCGTGAAAACCCTGGCCGACATGGTAAAGGACCTGAAAATCGAGGTGGGAAACCGCTACCTCCTGGTAAACCGCACCCCGGAGACACTGGAGCAGGAATTTCTTGACGGCATCAATGATACCGGCATACCCTTCCTGGGATTCACCATTATGGATACAGAAATCGAAGAGTCCGAGATCAAGGGGGTACCCCTGCTGGAGCTGCCGGACAGTTCGAGGACCGTACAGCGATTCGAAGAGATGTTAGGGAGGATTATTCCCTGAATGCGAGGTCTCAAGACCTCGCATTCAGGGAATAATTATTATGATACAGGGAATAAGCCATATAACACTAATCGTTAAGGATATTGAAAAGACAGCTGTTCTTTTTCATAAGATATTCGAAGCAAAAGAAATTTATTCCAGCGGAGATGAATTTCATTCGAAATCAAAGGAAAAATTTATTTTAATCAATGATACCTGGTTCGCATTAATGGAGGGAGAACCATTCCTGGAAAAAACGTATAATCATATTGCTTTCAGAATCAGCAGTGATGATTTCAACATCTACTCTAAAAAAATTGCCGAATTAGGCCTTGAAACCATACATGACAGGAAAAGAACAGCCGGAGAGGGCAAATCCATATATTTCTATGATTATGACAATCACCTGTTTGAGCTGCATACAGGGTCCCTGAATGAAAGGCTAAAGCACTATACAGCATGATTCTGTTATGAATCACTTGCACGTGCCCCTTCCGGGCGACAGGATGGCAAGAATCTTAATGGTTAGATATTTTTTTTTAATATTAATAAATTTTATTTGATACATAATCAAGAATCCTATACCTGCCCATATATCGGGAGGAATGCATGACGGCAAAAATCATCAGCGGCAAGGAAATCGCCACCCAGATACGGGAAGAGCTGAAAAACGAGGTTGCTCTTCTAAAAACAAAGCACAATATAACACCCGGCCTGGTCACCATCCTGGTGGGGGACAATCCTGCATCGGTCAGCTACGTGACGGGTAAACAGAAGACCGCCCACGAGCTGGGTTTCCATTCCATCCAGGACACCCAGCCGGCTGATATATCTGAAGATGACCTGTTGAAGCTCGTTGATAAATATAATAAGGATAAAGATATCCACGGCATCCTGGTGCAGCTGCCCCTGCCCAAACATATCAATGAAAACCGGGTTCTCTACACCATAGACCCGGACAAGGACGTTGACGGGTTCCACCCGGTCAACGTCGGAAGGATCATGATCGGCGAGGCCCGTTTCTATCCCTGCACGCCCTACGGGGTCCAGCAGATGCTGGTCCGTTCCGGCATTCCCATAGAGGGCGCCGATGTGGTCGTGGTGGGCAGAAGCAACATCGTGGGCAAGCCGATCGCCATGATGCTGGTTCAGAAGCAGAAGCACGCCAACGCCACCGTTACCATATGCCACACCAGGACGAAGGACCTGAAGGCCCATACCCTGCGGGCGGACATTCTCATCGTCGCCGCCGGCGTGCAGAACGCCGTGACCGCCGACATGGTGAAGGAAGGCGCAGTGGTCATCGATGTGGGCGTGAACCGCATAGGCACGACGCCGGAAGGCAAGGCTATTCTCCGGGGCGACGTTGATTTCGATTCGGTGAAGGAAAAGGCCGGGGTCATCACTCCGGTGCCCGGCGGTGTGGGTCCCATGACCATAACGATGCTGATGCTGAATACAGTGCGGGCCGCGAAACTGGCAGCGGGAATGCCGCTGGAATAAGGAGACCTTGCCCACCACCGGCGCACCCCGAACGTTTTTCGGACGTCCTGTCCGCGCTCGGCACTGCAACATGCAGTTAGAAACCTTTCCCACAGGAAGAGGTCTACGATATAAGTAAAGAGGATTATGTATGGAATATAAAACAATAGAAAAGGAAGATTACACGGGAACAAAAGTCAAAGTCCTCGGCGAAACCTACGAACCGGGCACACCGGAAAGCAAAGGTGTGGGAGAGGACCGTGGCTGGCGCGGTCATCTTACAGATAAAAATGAGATGCTGCGGTACCTGAAAAACGGCGAGCGCTACTGGTACTCGAGCGACTGGTACGGAAGCGAGAAGAAACGATAACCCGCGGTTTCAACCGTGGGACAAACAGGAGGAACATCATGGCATACGATATACCAAAAGTAAATTATTCCGGCAAGATCAGGGAGATAACCCTGGGAACCGGCGCGAAGGCAGTCACCGTGGGAGGGGCAACATCATATCCGTTCCATATCTTCGAGGGGGCCATGCCCCATCCGCCGAGGATCGCCATGGAGGTCTTTGACCATAAACCCGAGGAGTGGCCGGAAGCCGCCGTTGAGCCTTTCACCGATGTCCTGGATGACCCGGCGGCTTGGGCCAAAAAGAACGTGGCCCAGTACGGCGCTGACATGATCGCCCTCCAGCTGACCAGCATCGACCCCAACGGTATGAACCGTCCCGCCCGGGAAGCGGCTGATATTGCCAAGAAGGTGGCGGCCGCTGTGGACGTGCCGGTCATCCTCTGGGGCGTCAGCAACCACGAGAAAGACACCGAGGTGCTGCGCATCATCGCCGAAGAGTGCGACGGCAAGAACCTCGCCCTGGGGCCCGTCGAGGAGGGTGATTACAAACAGATCGGGGCCGGTGCCCTGGCCTATAAACACGTGGCTGTCGCATCGTCTCCCATTGACGTGAACCTGGCCAAGCAGCTCAACATTCTCCTGGGCAACCTGGGCGTGCCTGCCGACAAGATCCTGATAGACCCCACCACCGGGGCCCTCGGGTACGGCCTGGAATATACCTATTCCGTCATGGAACGGGACCGCATGGCCGCCCTGACCCAGGAGGACGAGAAGCTCCAGTACCCCATTATCTGCAACGTGGGCATAGAGGTATGGAAAACGAAAGAAGCGAAAATTGCGGAAGCCGATGACCCAAAACTGGGCAGCGCGAAGGAGCGCGGGATACTGATGGAATGCGTCACCGCCACCAGCCTCCTCCTCGCCGGCGCGGATATACTCATCCTGCGCCACCCGGAGTCGGTGAAACTGATGAAGAAGATGATACAGAATTTAATGGGATAAACAAACGAGGAGCATCATATGTCAGAAGAAAAAAAACTGTTTGCCGATAAGGCATCACAGGAGATATACGAAAAAGTCAAGAGGGACTCCATCAGCACAGTCTTCAGCAAGGCGGCTGAGCTGAAGCCCTGCCCCATCGGGTCCGCCGGCGACTGCTGCAAGCACTGCGGCATGGGCCCCTGCCGCGTTCCTGAGCCGAAAACGGCCGGGGCGGTGCGCAAGGTCGGCCTCTGCGGCGCCACGGCTGAAACCATTTCGGCGCGCAACTTTCTCCGCATGATTGCCGCCGGGTCCGCGGCCCACTCCGATCACGGCCGCGGCGTGGCCGGGATTTTCCTGGCCGCTGCCAAGGGAGAGATCCCCGGCTACGGCATCAAGGACGAGCAGAAACTCCTGGCCGTGGCCCTGGACCTCGGCGTTTCCGTTGAGGGAAAAGACACGAAGGCCATCGCTGTCGAAGTCGGCCAGAAGGCCCTGGCCATGTTCGGCCAGCAGGAAGGCGAGCTTGCATACGTGAAAAAAGCTCCCCAGCGGCGCCAGGAGATATGGCGCAGGGAAGGCGTCGCTCCCCGGGGCATCGACCGGGAAGTGGTGGAGGTCATGCACCGCACCCACATGGGCGTTGACCAGGATTATAAGAGCCTGCTCAAACAGGGCACCCGGGCGGCCCTGGCTGACGGATGGGGAGGATCCATGCTCGCCACCGACCTCCAGGACATCATGTTCGGGACCCCGGTGCCGGTCTACGCCGAGGTAAACCTGGGAGTATTAAAAAAGGACGAGGTCAACATCATCGTCCACGGCCATGAGCCGCTTCTTTCTGAAATGATAGTTATCGCTTCCCGGGACCCGCAGATGCTCGACCTGGCCCGGTCCCACGGCGCCAACGGCATCAACATCGCCGGCATCTGCTGCACCGCCAATGAGATCCTGATGCGCCACGGCATCCCCATCGCCGGGAATTTCCTCCAGCAGGAGCTGGCCATTACCACCGGCGCGGTGGAGGCAATGGTGGTGGATGTCCAGTGCGTGATGCAGTCGCTCCAGAGCGTGGCGTCCTGCTACCACACGAAACTCATCACCACCAATCCGAAGGCCGATATCACGGGGTCCGTGCGCATGGAATTCGATGAGCATGACGCCCTTAGTTCCGCCAAGGCCATCGTGACCGCAGCGGTGGAGAACTATAAAAACCGGAAAAGCGACGTCCTGATCCCGAAGGCAAAATCGCCCATGATCGCCGGGTTCAGCCACGAGACCATAAACTACATGCTGGGCGGCACCTTCCGCTCATCCTACCGGCCGCTGAACGACAATATAATAAATGGAAGGATACGCGGCCTTGCCGGCGTGGTGGGATGCAACAATGCCCGCACCGAGCTGGACGGCAACACCCTCATACTGGTGAAAGAGCTCATCAAGAACGACGTGCTGGTCCTCACCACCGGCTGCACCGCCATCGGCCTCGGCAAGGAGGGACTGCTGACCCCGGAGGCGGCGCGGGAATTCGCCGGGCCGGGCCTCGCAGAGGTATGCGAGACGGTCGGCATCCCGCCGGTCCTCCATATGGGCTCCTGCGTGGACAACAGCCGCATCCTCATCGCAGCCACGGCGGTGGTCAAGGACGGCGGCCTCGGTAACGACATCAGCGACCTGCCGGCGGCGGGCGCCGCGCCGGAGTGGATGAGCGAAAAGGCCATCTCCATCGGCCAGTACTTCGTCGCTTCCGGCGTGTACACGGTCTTCGGCGTCACCTGGCCGACGTCCGGAAGCAGTGAGCTGACGAAATACCTCTTCGAGGACATGGAAAAGATCTACGGCGGCAAGTGGGATTTCGCCATTGATCCGAAGGAAATGGCCCGGAAGATGATCGAGCATATCGACAGAAAGCGGAAAGACCTCGGCATCGACAAGGCGCGGGAACGCGTCCTCTTCGACATGGCAGACCGGCGTGAACTTGCGTAGATAACAATCACAGGAGAACAATCGTGTCCAAGATAATAGCATCAGCGGCGATACGGGGGGCCTATTCCATCGTGGACCGCGCAGAGAAGGAAGTGAAGCGCGCCATCGACGCCTACGGCCCCAACAAGGAGGTCGCCTTTCCCAATACCGGGTACTATCTGCCCGTCATATACGGCATCATGGGGTACAAGGTCCAGAAGCTGGCAGACATGGAGCATGTCATCAGGGCCAGCAGGAACCTGCTGCCGCCCCCGGTGAAAGAAAACCACCACCTTCCCTACCTGGGCCCGGCCCTTGACGCGGGAATGGCAACATTTTTCGCTGAAGAGCTCATCGAGGCGATCAAGTATATCGACAATCCCTCGGTGTACGTGCCCGGGGAAGACCCCCGGGACGACAACATCTGGCTCGGCGCCGCCGACGACGTCATCATGCGCAAGCGCGGCGTGGAATTCGTTGACGGCACCGCCCCGGGGTTCGCGGCCATGCTCGGCGCGCCGGAAAACGCGGCAGCGGCCGCGCAGATCGCCCTTGAGCTCCAGCAGAAGAACCTGTACGTGTTCATGAGCGCCAGCACTGACGGGAAAACCATGTCGCAGCAGCTCATCGACCAGGGCGTGCAGATCGGATGGCCCACCAGGCTGGTTCCCTTCGGCTCCGACGTGAGCGCCACGGTCTTTTCCATCGGCTTCGCCACCAGGGCGGCCATGTCCTTCGGCGGCATTGATCCCGGCGACTATCGGAAAATCCTCATCTACAACAAGGACCGGGTTTTCGCCTTCGGCATCACCTTCGGCTTCGTCAACGACGAATGGTATGCCAACGGCGCCGGCTGCATCAACTACGGCTTCCCGGTCATCACCGACACGCCGACGCCGCAGATTCTTCCCACGGGCGTATGCACCTACGAGCACGTGGTTTCCAATATTCCCCACGATTCCATCGTGGCGCGGGCCATCGAGGTGCGCGGTCTGAAGGTCACCGTGAGCAAGGTTCCGGTGCCCGTGGCCTACGGCCCGGCCTTCGAAGGCGAGCGGGTCCGCGGCGACGACATCTACCTTGAAGCGGGGGGCGGCCGCACGCCGGCCGTTGAGCTCGTGGTCTCGGCGGACATGAACGCCGTCACGGACAACAAGATCGAGGTCGTGGGACCGGAGATCACCGACGTGAAACCGGGAAGTCAGCTCCCCATGGCCATCTACGTGGAGGTGGCCGGCCGGCAGATGCAGTCTGATTTCGAACCTATCCTGGAAAGGCAAATCCACCACCTGATCAACTACGCACAGGGGGTCATGCACATCGGCCAGCGCGACATCGCGTGGCTCCGCGTGAGCAAGCAGGCAGTGGACAAGGGCTTCCGCATGGCGCACCTGGGGAGCATCCTCCACGCGAAGCTCCACCAGGACTTCGGCAAGATCTTCGACAAGGTCCAGGTGACCATATACACGGATGAAAACGAGGTCAGGAGGATACTGGAGAAGGCCCGGGCCCTGTACCGGCAGCGGGACGAGCGGATCGCCGGCATGACCGACGAGGACACGGACCCGTTCTATTCCTGCCTGCTGTGCCAGTCCTTCGCGCCGAACCACGTGTGCGTGGTAACTCCGGAGCGGACCGGCCTGTGCGGCGCCTACAACTGGCTCGATTGCAAGGCCTCCTACGAGATCAACCCGACCGGCCCGAACCAGCCGGTGCCCAAGGGCGCCGTCCTTGACGCGCGGTACGGCCGGTGGAAGGGCGTGGACGACTTCGTGGCCAAGGCCTCGCGGGGCACCGTCGCCACGGTCGACGCCTACAGCATCATGCGCAACCCGATGACCTCCTGCGGCTGCTTCGAGTGCATCGCCGCCATCCTCCCGTTGTGCAACGGCGTCATGACCGTTGACCGGGACACCGCGTCGATGACCCCGTCAGGCATGAAGTTCACCACCCTGGCCGGCATGGTCGGCGGAGGCAACATCACGCCGGGCTTCGTGGGTCACAGCAAGTATTACATCACGAGCAGAAAGTTCCTCAACGCCGAGGGCGGCATCAAGCGCCTGGTGTGGATGCCCAGGTCATTGAAGGAGGAGATACGGGAACGCTTCAACGAACGAGCTGCCGAAATCGGCATGCCGGACCTGCTGGACAGGATAGCTGACGAGACCGTGGGAACAACGGAGGAGGAAATCCTGAATTTCCTCACCGGGAAGCAGCACCCGGCCCTGACGATGGAGCCGCTGTTTTGACAAATACTCCCTCACCCTTGATGGGGGCGGGAAGTAATCATAGATAAACATTAAAGGAGAACAGACCATGGGAATGACCGGAATTGAAATCTATAAACTGCTTCCCCAGACCAACTGCGGAGACTGCGGCGTGCCGACATGCCTCGCCTTTGCCATGAAGCTCGCCGCGGGCCAGGCTGAACTGGCCAAGTGCCCCCACGTTTCAGAGACTTCTAAGGCGAAGCTCGATTCCGCGTCGGCGCCGCCGGTGATGCCCGCAACTATCGGGACCTTCAAGACCGGCGGTGAAACCGTTCTTTTCCGCCATGAGAAGACTTTCGTAAGCCCCACGGGCATTGCCGTACTGGTCACCGACGCCATGACCGATGCCGACGTGGACCGGCGCCTCAAGGCCTATAACGAGCTCCGGTACGAACGGGTCGGGGTCCAGCTCGCGGCCGACCTGGTGGCGGTCAAATCAGAGAAGGGCGATACCGCAGCCTTCGAGAAGCTGGTGCAGAAGGTGGCCGGCGCCGCTGACGCCGGTCTCATCCTCATGAGCGAAAGCGCTGACGTCCTCGCTGCGGGTCTGAAGCACGTGGCAGCGAAAAAGCCCCTCCTCTACGCGGCAACGAAGTCCAACGCCGACGCGGTGGGCAAGCTCGCCCTTGACAGCAAGTGCCCCGTGGCCGTGAAGGGATCCGGCATTGACGAGGTCATCGAACTCACGCAGAAGCTCTCCGGGATGGGCCTGAAAGAAATAGTCATAGATTCCGGGGCGCGCACCATGAAGAAAGCCTTTGAGGACCAGGTCTTGATCCGCCGCTCGGCGATCAAGAGTGCATTCAGACCCCTGGGATATCCCACCATCGCATTCCCCTGCGAGATGGCGGATAACTTCATGGAGGAGACCCTGATCGCATCAACCTTCATCGCCAAGTACGCGGGGATCGTGGTCCTCTCCGAGCTCCGCGGCGAAGGGCTCTTCCCACTCCTGGTGGAGCGGATGAACATCTTCACCGATCCCCAGCGGCCCATGGCCACCGAACAGGGCATCTACCCCATCAACAACCCGAACGAGGACTCTCCCGTCATGATCACCACGAACTTTTCCCTCACCTATTTCATCGTCTCAGGGGAGATAGAGGGAAGCCGGGTACCGGCGTGGCTCATCGTCATGGATTGCGAAGGCCTCTCGGTCCTCACCGCCTGGGCCGCGGGAAAATTCGTGGCCGACGCCATCGGCGCTTTCGTGAAAAAATCCGGCATCGCCGAAAAGGTGAAGCACCGTTCCCTGGTCATACCAGGCTATTCCGCCTCCATCAGCGGCGAGCTGGAGGAGGAGCTTGCCGACTGGAAGATAACCATCGGACCCCGCGAGGCGGCCCATATCCCGGCTTTCCTGAAACAGTACCAGGCGTAAGACCGGCGCACCGGGGAAGCCTTATAGCGCAGGATGTCATGAACAAAAGCGGTCTCATTTTCTGTTGCTGTATCCTGCTGGCGGCTTGTGCCTGTCCGGCCCTATCAGCGGAAGATCCGGGGAAACCGTCCGCGGACAAACAGCGCCAGGATCATCAGATCCAGACAGATGCGCAAAAAGCTGAAACGGAAAAACCCGCTGAAGGCAACTCCCTATCAGGGAAATTGAAGGATAGGACAGAGCGCAGCACCGGGTGGTTCCCCGGGTCACGGCTCTACCCGGCCTCCATCGCAGACCCGCGCCGGGTCGCCTTCTCCGGGGGCCTGCGCTACGACGATGACGCCTTCAACCGTTACCGCACCCGCCGGGGATCCGGCAGTCATGTCCTCGGCTCCGACAATATGTTCGGCGCCGTGTCGGTGGGATCACGCATTCCCATCTACCGCTGGAACGTGGGCAAGGGATATCTCCAGGCTGATATCGAAGGCTGCGTATGGGCACTTTTCGCTTTCAAAAAGCCGACCGGCTCGTCCGGCGAGGGCTCAACCCTGCTTAACGCTGATTACTACCTGGGCTTCATCACGTCCTATGCATACAGGGGCCTGGCCCTCCAGCTCCGGTTCTGGCACATGTCGTCCCACCTGGGGGATGAATTCCTGCTGCTTTATCCGGAAATAACACGCAGGAACGTCAGCAACGAGGCGGCCGATATTTTCGCGTCTTACACGATCATCAGGCAGGTGCGCCTCTTCGTCGGCGTCGGCTGCGTGTTCCACTCCTTCAACGGCGCCGAATTTGATCCCTTCTATTTTGAATATGGCGCTGAGTTCAGGCCCTTCGACGCCATACGGGTCGCGAAGACGATGAACTTCCAGCCCTTCATCGCCATCCATATGAAAAACTGGCAGAACAACCACTTCGCCATCAGCGGCGACTATGCCATCGGCATTGAATTTGCAGGCCTCCGGGACCAGTACCAGCCGAAGCTGCAGCTCTATTTTTCATTCCATCACGGTCCTTCCCAGGAGGGGCAGTTCTACCACGCTACGACCACCTATTACAGCCTGACCCTCACCTTCGTGCTGATATAGCCATGAAGCATTCCGCAGCCATATTCTGCGCAGCATGCCTCGTGCTGACCGCGGTACACGCAGCTGCCGCAGAAAAGACCGGCGGCGAGCGCAAGAAGGGAATGATCGGCATCGCCACCAATATCATCGGCGTCGGCGTCCAGGGAGAATACCGTTTCATCCGCCCTCTTGCGATCAGGATCATGGGGACATATATATACGGCCTCGGGAAAACGCACGGCCCTATCGTCTCGAAGGGAGAGCATCTCTTCTCCGCCATACTCACTCCAGCGGTTTACATCCCCACACCGGTGGACTTTATCGACCCCGTACTCTCCTTCGGGGCATCCTACTCCCGGTACTACTAAAAATCATCCCATTGCAATAACAGCGGCATTTTCAACGATGTCACCTTTGGCGGCGGCGCCGGCCTGGGGTTTTTCGTCGCGCCCTTCTGCAGGGTAGGTGTCAACTGCTGGATCAATTATGATTACAAAATAGAAGAAGAATTTTGCCAAAAGAAAAAAGGACACTGCATAGCCCTGCCGATGCCGTTTATTGACGTCTCTTTCATGTTCTGACACGGAGGGAATCTTTTGCCAGCATTCACGCTTCGTCAGGCATGACAATATTTGACATCCCGGGAAAAATCATTTGCCAAATGCCGCAGATACGCTATCATCGGTGATAATGCACCGTGTCAAATAACACAGCTCGGAAGGAGGTAGACATGCAGCCATTAAAATTAGGAATCGCTTTTATCCTGCTTTTACTCACCGCCGTTGCCTTTGCCTGGAAAGCGGGCGACCGGGTACTCGGACAGTGGAGTGACGGCCTCTGGTATCCGGCGAGGATAACCGGGGCAGCCGGGGCTGACTTCAACGTATCCTTTGACGACGGGGACAAGGCTGTTCTTCCCGCTGCTAAAATCAGGAAGATCGACTGGAAGGTCGGGACCAAGGTCTCGTGCAACTGGAAAAAGGGCGGCCTGTATTACACGGGGACGATAACAAAGATGGAGGGGGAGTCGATCCATATCAGCTACGACGACGGCGACCAGGAGGATTCCACCATCAGCATCTGCCGCTCGCGTTGAATGGGTAGTTGTTATTTGTTTGACCGGGAACTGTCCAACTCGTCCGCCTTGTATAAGCAGGGTCAAATGCGACCTCCTGCCGCGGCTCTGCACCCGGCCTTTCTGGCCAGCGCACCTGTTCATTCGGCGGAATCGGCGACATCCATGTCGCCTGCTCGCCGGGACAATTCCCGGACTATATAATTTGTTTACTGCCCTCTGACCTCTTGCGAATACCCGTAAAAAAGCATTGACGATAAACAGAGTCAAATGAATTATTAACGGGCTGATATAACCATCAACGACAATTATACCATGAATATTGTTATCCTCAACGGCAACCCGGACCCGAAGCAGAAGGACCTGGACCGTTACATCAAGTCCCTGGGCGCGGAACTTGCCAAAAGAGGCCACGCGTTTCAATCCTTTCTTCTCAGGGAGATGGACATCCGACAATGCATCGGATGCTGGACCTGCTGGCTCAAAACGCCGGGCCTGTGCGTGCACCGGGATGAAATGCCGCGGATATACAGGTCCGTCATGGCCGCGGACCTCGTCATCCTGGCATCGCCGGTCATCATGGGATTCATGAGTGCCCTGCTGAAGCGCGCCAACGAACGCTTCATACCCCTCATCCACCCTTATATCGCCCTTGTTGAGGGAGAATGCCACCACCGGGGCCGCTATGACCGCTATCCCGGCCTCGGCATCCTGCTGCACAGGGGGGCCGATACCGACGACGAAGACATAGCAATCATCACCGATATATACCGGCGGGAAGCGATCAATTTCAGGTCGTCCCTGCGCTGCGCCTTCCTGACCGACAAATCCGTTCCGGAGGTGTCCCATGCGATTGATGCTCTGTAACGGGTCGCCCCGCGGCACGGGGAGCAACACGACGATACTCCTCAAGCATTTCATCGACGGCTTTTCCGCCTACAAGGAAAACAGCCTGGAGATAGCCTACCTCCAGCGCGTGAAGGAGCATGCCTCTATGGCCGAACGGGCCCGCAAGGCCCATGCGGTTATCATAGCCTTCCCTCTCTACGCGGACTCAATGCCGGCCATCGTCAAGGAATTCATCGAGACCCTGGGCGCATCGCAGCCCAAAGGCCGCCGGTCAACAAAACCAGGTGAATTCCCGCCCATCGGCTTCATAGTGCAGTCGGGATTCCCGGAGGCGGTCCATTCGCGCTACGTGGAGCGGTACCTGGAAAAACTGGCGCATCGTCTCAACGCGCGGTACATCGGCACCGTCATCAAAGGCGGCGTCGAAGGTATTAAGGACAGGCCGCCCTATTTCACCCGGAGGCTCTTCATGGCCTTCCGCAGCCTGGGACGCCATTTCGGCGTCACCAGGGAATTTCATCCGATAATCATGAAGAAGCTTGCGGGAATGGAAAAGTTCTCCCCTATCGGGAAAATTATCTTCCGCCTCCTGGTGCCCACGGGCCTCTTTGACATCGGCTGGAATAAAATTCTGAAACAAAACGGCGCTTTCGAACGCCGCTTTGACAGGCCCTATCAGCCCTGATCCCGCCACGCCGGCATTGCTCTAACCCTCCATCCCGCTGTATCGCGCGCAGGAATATCATACAGGTCCCTGCCGAAAGCTGTTGTATTTCTGTTGACAGGCAAAAATGACAAGCTATCATTACTTAAAGCAAGCGCGGGATTCAATCAGCGCGGAAAGGCGGTTTCCATGCCCAAGGGCCGGTATCAACCTCATGTAAAATATCACGGGAGCAGGGTATCCCAGTGGCGGTTCTATTATCATACCATACTCACCATGCACCCGCTGCTGTTCATCGTCAGCATTGGAATCGTGTTTTTGACCGTCACCGTCCTGTTTGCCTTCCTGTACCGCATCACCGGCACCTCGTCGCTCCCTCCGGGAGCCGGCTTCCACGAATATATCTATTTCAGCATCGTCACCTTTGCCACGGTGGGATTCGGCGACATCATTCCGGTCGGTGCCGGCCGAGCGATCGCGGTGACAGAGGTATTCTGCGGCATCCTCTTCACCGGAACGGTCACCGGACTCATCTTCGCCCGCTTCTCCAGGTCCCCGTCTCCCTTCGTGTGGAGCAACCCGGTTGTGCTCTATACCCAGGACGGCATCCGCCACATACATGTACGTGTGACCAACATCGTCGGCAACGATGTCATAGACGTACAGATCAATCTCTTCCTCCAGACAATGGCGCGCACCAGGGGCGGGAACATTGTCAGGCAGCTTGTCCCGCTGGCGCTTGAGCAATCAGGGCTTCCGATTTTTGCCTTCACGTGGATCCTGTCGCACCGGATTGACGACACATCGCCCCTGAAGGCATGGGCGGACGCCGAAGCGCCGGAAACCGACCGCCTCGTGGCTTTCATCAGCGGTTATGATTCGACCATCGGCAGGAACGTCTACAGCTACACCCGGTGGAAGCCGTCGGACCTGGTTGAAGGCGAATTCGAAAACATCATGCTTTCATTCCATGAAACGCCGGAGCTGCGCACCGTGGTTGAAATGGACCTCCGGGGCATTGACCGTGTGATACCGCCGGAAAAAAACAATAAAGAAACATGACATTGGAAGACAAGGTGAGCCTGTACAAAACCGAAGCCGCCCTGCCGGAAAAGCAGAACAATTACGAGACCGCATTCCGGGAAGCAGCTGCCAGATTATCACCGATACCAATCGGGGAGATCGCACAAAAAAGCGGCGCCCGGATCATTGATAACGATGCCGGAAAATCACTGCTGCTCCCCTTTCTCGGCGACGAACTGCTTGCTTCCATTCCGGTGATTTCAGTCCGCTATCAGGGCAGGGATGAAGAAGTTCCGATGTGGGCAAAGATTCTGACGCTCCACTACCTCGTCCGCTCCACTGGATCGCCAGTGCGGATGGAACAGGTCACCTTCAAACAGCTTGAAGGGGGACTCGGCTACTATCCGGCGTTCCAGCGCCGCTGCGTCACGCCGCTCCTGGAGGCTTTCGGCAACGACATGGCCAGGTTCATGAAGACGGGCATCGCAGCAGGAGGAGCAGCGTCAACCCTCGGCGACCACGCCCTCGCCTTCAGAGCCTTCCCCAATGTTGAAGTCACCTTCATCCTCCGGCAAGGCGATGACGAGTTCCCCCCTTCGGGGAACGTGGTCTTCGATTCGTCGATATCGGATTATTTATCCACGGAAGACGTCGCGGTACTCTGCAACATGACAGCGGTCAGGATACTGAAAACATCAATTCTTCGATAGGGTCGCGACGGTCATTTCCTGCCCGAGGCGGTGATCACATCCTTCATCTTAACTTCCGGATGATGATAGCGTTCATAGGCCGGTGTTTTCTTGCCGAACTGTATCGCTATCTGCGGGCACCACTGGATGCAGGCAAGGCACTGCTCGCAGTGGTGGAGCCATTGCGGCCTGTCATCCTTCATGGAAATATTCTCCACCGGGCATACCTTCGCGCACATGGCGCAGCCATTGCATTTTTCATCGGTCCAGAAATCCTTGTCCATTTTGGGGACCATGTGAAAGGTCCACTTATAAAGGGCGGTGAAAATGATCCGCTGCCACAGCGGCCCTTTTTCTATATGGTCGGATTCTTTCCGAATGATAAGCTTCGCGGCCTGTTTTATTTTTTCCCCGGCTTCCCGATGGAGCTTTTCAAGCTTTGCAGCCGGACCGGGCCCGCCCCAGGGGATGTAATTGCTCGGCAGCACAATATCAAAACCGGCGGAGAGGGTCATGCCACGGGACTGAAGCAGCTCCTTGAGCTGGATCAGGGTGCGGGAGACCTGCCCCGCGTTCACTGCAAAGGCGAAATAGTATTTTCCGGGGCTGACGGTCATGTTTTCAATGAAGCGAAGGGCAAGGGCGGGGATGCCCCACATATGCACCGGGAAGACCAGGCCCACGGCGTCAGCATCGGCGGCGTCCTTATCGTTCTGCGCCCCGGCCATGGGAAGGAGCCGGGCACTGCCGATTTCAGCGGCCACCGTGCGGGCGGTCCAGAGTGAATTTCCTGTTCCCGTATAATAATAGATTACTGTTTTCATCGTCCCCCCGTTCAGCTATAATCATGGTTTCTGCATATACCGGATTCCTCCGGGCCGAATATGTCCACCAAAAATTGCACGGTCCGGGGATTTCCTTCTGGACATCCCGTGCGCCCTTTCCTAATCTTCCCCCGTACAGGCATAACGCAGCTACACCATACGTTGTCGGAGAATACCATTGAAACTGGCTGTAACCGGGAAAGGCGGTGTTGGCAAGACCACGACCGCGGCCCTGATAATCAGGCACCTTGCCAGGGACGGGAAGCGGGTCATCGCCATCGACGCCGACCCGGACGCGAACCTTGCTTCCGCTCTCGGCTTTGACGGCGCCGATACAATCGTCCCCATTGCCGACATGGAGGCCCTGGTGGAGGAGCGGACCGGCGCCAAGCCCGGCCAGTCCGGCTCCTTCTTCACGATAAACCCGAAAGTGGACGACCTGCCGGAAAAGCTCTGGCTGGAAAAAGGCTCCATCCGTCTCATGGTCATGGGCACGGTCAAAAAGGGGGGCGGCGGTTGCGTGTGCCCGGAAAGCACGCTGTTGAAAAACCTGATATCCCATGTCGTATTTTACCGCGACGATGTAGTGGTGATGGACATGGAAGCCGGCATCGAGCACCTGGGGCGGGGCACCGCCACGGCTGTTGACATGGTCATCGTGGTGGTTGAACCGGGGAGGCGCAGCATAGAAACAGCGGAAAAGATCAGGAAGCTCGCCGGGGACCTCGGCATCAGGCGACTCGGCGTTGTGGGGAACAAGATCCGCGGCGATGCCGACAGAACCTTCATCCGCGAAAGCCTGCCAGGCATGAAGATACTCGGCCTTATTCCTTACGATGAGAGACTGATTGAAGCCGATCTCGAGGGACGTGAAGCGCCGGAGGAACTGGATACGACTATAGACGGCATACTCCGGCAGATCATAACCGCTGCGGAATGACGCAGCCGTGAATATTTACTCCTACAGGCCATCCTTCTCCTCGATGACCGGGTCTATGCAGCCGCTATAGAAGCTGCTGGAATTGACCACCTTCCATATCCCCTTGTCGTTTCTTTTAACATGTATCGGCACATATCCCAGATCATGACATGACGTACCGACAAGCCCCTTCCATATTGACGGGTCCGCTTCCGGGTAGGAATGGGCGCGAATAACGTAGCGGTAGGGAAGCTTCGGCAGGCGGTATGCATCCTCCGGGCCTGTGCCTTCCACGAAGGAGCAGGCGACGTAGCCGCTGTCCTTAATAAAACTGCCGGTGTTGAGCTTCATTATTTCCGAGGCGCCGAGCTGCCATCCTTCGATGGAAATCCGCCGTTGTGCCGTCTGCCTGCTGTCGGCAAGCTGGCTCTTGTCAAGGGACAGGATCATGCACTGTTCTCCCAGTTCCGGATTTCTGATCCTGACAAGGTGCGCCACCAGGTAGACGACGATGCCCCCCTGGGGCGTTATGGCGAGACTGTTCCTGAAGGACCGGAACTCATCGAGAGAGGCCGGCACCCGGTCGACGATCACGTGCCAGGTTTTGTTTTTTTCCTTCTCCTCGATGCGCGGTTCGGCAAAGAGAAATCCGGCTGCGGTTGCCGCACAGATGAAACCCGCGAGAAAACCCTTCACCCTGCCGTATTTCATGGCATTCCCCTCCTGTTTGTTAAACCCGTCCCGCCGCGACCGGGGACCGCAATCCTTCCGCTACTCGCAGTACAGGGCCCTGGCGTTCTCCGATTCCCACACTATCACCGAAGTCATCCTAATGCCGGCAGGGAGCCCGCCTTTCATCTGGTTAAAGATATAGCGGGCGATAATTTCCGAACTCGGATTATCGCCTTTGAGGCCTTCTATCTCGTTCAGCATCACGTGGTCAAGAGGGTCGGTGGTCTTCTTCAAAAGCTTCTTCAGGTCGGTGAAGTCCATGAGAAGACCGATGTCATCGAGAACCTCGCCCTGGACCGTCACCTCCACCTTCCAGTTGTGGCCGTGAACGGCCTCGCATTTGCCCCTGTATCCCTTGAGCTGGTGAGCAGATGAAAAATAATCATGCACGGTGAGTTGGAACATTGGTTTTACGCCTCCACATGGGCTGTTCGAAGCTGCTGGCTGTTTTCGAGTGAAAGGAAATCATCATCAAAAGAATACCAGACGACCCGATAGTCCTTCCGGAAGTCCTTCACGTCGTCTCCAATAAACTTCCCGTCTATCAGGCAGTGCTTCATGAGATCCGCGATCATCTCCATCTCCCGCTCCTGCATGCCGAAGCGCGTCATCTCCTGCACGCCGATGCGGACGCCGCTGGGGTTGCTGACCTTCCCCAGGGGATCGAAGGGGAGGAGATTCATGTTGAGGATGATACTGTTGTCCTTCAGGACGCGGCTCACCTCGTCGCCGCCTCCCAGGTCCTTCACGTTGACCGCCACCTGGTGGCTCTCGGTGAACCCGAATTCTTTCGCCTCGACGGAGAAGCCCCGCTTGTCCAGCGCCGCCGCAAGGGCCCTGGCGTTCCTGATCACCTGATCGGCGTAGGCCTCGCCGAAAACAATGAACTCGAAGGTCGTGACCGCCAGCGCTACCAGCGTGTCCAGGTGGTGGTTGCTCGAGCTGCCGGGAAAGGCGCCCTTGTCGATCCTGGACCAGTCCGTGTCCTTCATGTTGCTGAAGATGATGCCCCGCTGTGAGCCGAAAAAGGTTTTATGCGTGCTGGCGTTAACCACGTGGGCCCCCTCCCGGAGGGGATTGTGAAAGCGTTTGCCCGCGATGAGGCCCAGGACGTGCGCCGCGTCGTATATGAGGGTGATGCCGTTGTCCCGGCAGAGGGGCGCCAGTTCCTTAACCGGATCGGGAAAGAGATAAAGGCTCTTGCCCATGATCATGACCTTGACCGGCACCTTCTGCAGAATGTTGATCGTTTCCTTCACGTCGATGTGATAGCCGTCGGGCGTCAGGGGGAAATTGATGATGTTCGACGAGTACTTCCCCACCGACCCGTGGCGGTGGTGGCTGATGTGGCCCCCGCCGGAAGTGGAGTTGACCATGACGATATCGCCGGGATGGATATACCGGCTGAAGACCGCATCATTGGCCACGGTCCCCGACACGGGGCGCACGTCCAGGTGCTTGCAGTCCAGGAGGGACTTCAGGTGCTGCTTGACCCTTGCCTCGATCTCGTCGATGATCTCCGTTCCCTGGTAGTACCGTTCCCCCGGGTGCCCCTCGGCGTAGCGGTGGCAGAAATCGGAACCCATGACCCCCCGGGCGCGTTTGCTCATGACATTTTCGCTGGCGATGAGATTGATGGTGCTCAAACGCCATTCATTCTGCGTCCTGACAAGCTCCTCGATACGCTCAATGTTCCGTTGATATATCATGGCTGCACCACCCTGGCAATAGTGTATGATATCCGGTAGATACAAAGGTACAAACGATTTTGCCCGCAAGTCAATAAGAAAGAGCTTTCCAGATAAAAAAGATACGCTATAATCCCACGAAAACCGGCTTTTATAAAAACATTACCGATTTTTCTTATTGACAGGTTGGCAGTATATAATTAAAAGATTCATCAATCGGGCAATTAGCTCAGTCGGTTAGAGCGCCTGCCTCACATGCAGGAGGTCGATGGTTCGAGTCCATTATTGCCCACAAAAAAAAGCCATTTATTTGAAATGGCTTTTTTTGCGCCTTCCGCTGCCTGATCCCGAGGGGTCACCCCGCCTCGGTCATGGAGCGCGACAGACCGCCCAGGCGTTCCGCCATACTTTTAATGGCAGCGAGGGCGTCGGATATCCTTGATGCGATCTCCACGATCTGCTGAGAGCCTTCCGAAATATGGCTCGATGTGTTGTTCAGCTCCTCCGTTGATGACTTCTGCTCGCCCATGGAGTTTTCTATGGTGCCGCTGATGTCGTGGATCTTCGAATTCAGCTTGGTAATTGACGTCACCATGTTATTGATATCGACATTCAGCTTCGCCACCTCGGCCATCTCGTCCCTGATATTCAGTATAAAATCGTTGAGCCTGCTGGTCATCTCCGTTGATTCATCGATGATTATACTGCTGTCGTCGATGAGGACATGGTTTTTATTTATGATATTGGCGATTTCCTTGGAATTGCTGGTCGTGGCATCGGCGAGCTTCGATATTTCATCGGCAACGACCGCGAAGCCGCGGCCGTGCTCTCCGGCGCGGGCAGCCTCGATGGCGGCGTTAAGAGAGAGCAGGTTCACCTTGTCCGCGATGTCATTGATGAGCTGAATAAAATTCGACATCTCCCTGCTCTGTTCTTTCAATATTGAAAACTTCTCCCGTGCGTCCATAATCTTGCTCGACGACCGGGAAGAATGCGCCGCTATTTCCGCCAGGGTGCTGTTTATCTGATGATTGCTGGTCTGCACCTTGTCGTTCTTGGCCTTCATCTCATTTACGGACCTGACATTGCTCGCTCAGCTCAGAATGGAGCGAAGAGACTATATCGCTCAGCGAGTCGGAATTGGTGGATAGCTCCTCCACCGCCGCGGAAACTTCCTCGAGGGAAGCCGCCTGGTCCTGCGAAATGGTATTGAGCGATTCGGATGTCACCCTGATGTTGCCGGTCTCGTTTTCCAGGATCTTCACTGCTTCGACAATTTCCCGGGCCGCGCTCTTCAGGTCATCGGAGCTCTTCTTTGCTTCTTCGTTTTTTATGATAGCCAGTTTGAGGATCTTTTTCGTTGCCTCGGAGCCCACGGCCGCACCAACGCCCACCCAGAAGTAGACCAGGTACTTGATCACCATGTTGCTCGCCGGACCTCCCGGCAGGAGTTCGGGCCTGAGGACAAACAATGACGTCTGTGATATGATCACCATCACAAAGCAAAAGATCGATGTTTTCCAGTCAAAGTAAAACACGCTGAGTGAAAGTGCGATGTAATGCAGGGCGGAAAGCTCCGTGGCGCCGTATATGATATACTGGAAAAACCAGAGGCAGGCAAGCACCCCGGTAATCGATATATAGCTCGATATCTTCTTGCCCCTGGTCTTTTTTTCAAGTATGACTGTCACAAATAATGACGCGAAGACCAGAAAAGACGCGATGCCGATATCAGTCCAGGCCAGATATTTCGAGCCCTTACCGGCCAGCTTTATAAGGATTGTGGCAATGTCTGCCATAAGAAAAATTGTCGTGATAGCTACCAGCATGCGCCTGTTGTTGCTGGCAAGGACCTGCTCAAAGAGTGGATTGTCTTTTATTCTTCTTTTTTCCATCATGACCGCCATGTAGTACCTTCTACATAAATTGTAATTAATACAACTGTCTTGGCAAAGCAGTTATTCGTCAAGGAAAAGATAATCCCGCGAACAATGACCCGGACCGACTGCAACTCGTAATTCCTTGACATTATCGGAAAGATCCAGCACTATTCGCCCGTACGGCCCGGAGTGGTGTAATATCGGGAAATCCATAACAGGTATAACATTGAAAACCCTGAGAATATACGGCGACCCGCCGGCTTACCGCAGAGGAACGGACACGTGTCGAAGCCTTGACCCGGGCGTATGATCCCCATCCCTTCAGGGGCGTGGCCGAACCTCTAACCACCATCCTTGAAAATTTTCAATTGGTTGTACTGAAAAACTGCGGCCATTATCCATGGAAAGAACGATATGCCCGGGACGAATTTTTTTCGACCCTTGAACACGAAATGGACCATATTATTGCGATGCCGTAAAAATTTATTTTTTATTTAAACACTATACTTCTTGCGCAAATTATCTATATATTAGACTTGTTATGCAGGCGATATCCAGTAGAGGCTTTACACGGCGGGAGGCCGCGGTGCCGATCAGGCCCGTGAGAATCATGTACAAATTGAATCCTGATATGCGTTATGGATAAACCTACCATACTTATAGTTGAAGATGAAGCAATCACAGCCCTTGACGTGCAGAAAAATCTCACGAGCTTCGGCTTTGACGTCATCGGCATCGTTTCAACCGGCGAACAGGCCATTGAAGAGGTCAGGCGAGTCCGCCCCAGCATCATCCTCATGGACATCGTACTCTCGGGAAAAATCGACGGCATCGCCGCGTCAATGACGATAAAGGAACAGTACGATATTCCCGTCATATATATGACCGGCAACGCGGATATAATGACCGTCAACAGGGCCCGTGAATCAGCGCCGTACGGCTATATCGTAAAGCCGATCAACCGCCAGAACCTCTATTCAACCATTGACACCGCACTGCACCGCCACTACCTGGAACGGGAACTGGAAGCAGCGAACGTGACCATGGAGGAGAGCAAGGAACGCTATAAAAAGCTCTTCGAAAATGCCGGCGACGCCATCCTCATCATGAAGGACGAAATCTTCGTCGACTGCAACAGGAGGACACTGGAGCTTTTCGACTGCGAGCGGGAACAGATCATCGGTCATACTCCGTATCATTTCTCACCCCAGCAGCAGCCGGACGGCAACGACTCAATTGAAAAGTCCCTCAGCCTGATCCATGCTTCAATGGGGGGCATTCCCCAGCATTTTGAATGGGTGCATAAACGCCTTAACGGGTCAACCTTTGACGCGGAGATAAGCCTCAATACAATTGAATTGCACAGCGGCATCCACATCCAGGCAATCGTGCGGGACATCAGCGAGCGCAAAAGGGCCGCGGCCGAGAAGGAGCGAATCCAGTCGCAGCTCATCCAGGCGCAGAAAATGGAAGCCATCGGGACCCTGGCGGGCGGCATCGCCCACGATTTCAACAACATGCTCGGCGGCATAATCGGGAGCCTGAACCTGATGGAGATCCTTGCGGAAAAGGAGGACCTGGCCCAGAAAGAAGCCTTTAGAAAATACCTTGATACCGCCATGGAATCATCCCGGAGAGCGGCGGAAATAACGAAACAGCTGCTGGCACTATCGCGCCGTCAGGATATGCTGTTCGCACCGGTTGACATAATGAAGTCCATCAAGAACGTGCTGAAAATCTGCAAGAACAGCTTCCCGAAATCCGTATCACTGGATTTTGCCGTCCAGGATTCCCCGCTGATGGTTAACGCCGACTTCACCCAAATCGAGCAGGTCCTCCTCAACCTGTGCGTGAACGCTTCCCATGCCATGACCATCATGCGCCCCGAAGGATCAAACCAGGGAGGCACCCTTTCGGTCAAGGCGACGCGCGTATTTTGCGACCCCGATTTCTGCGCGCTCTATCCCCAGGCCCGCGCAGGCGCTGACTATATCCGCATCACCGTGAGCGACACCGGCATCGGGATGAGCGAGGAGGTCAAAAAAAGGATCTTCGAGCCCTTCTTTACCACCAAGGAGCAGGGAAGAGGCACCGGCCTCGGCCTCGCCATGGTGTACAATATCGTGAACCAGCACCAGGGGTTCATTAACGTCTATTCTGAAGATGGAGTCGGCGCCACTTTCACGATCTATCTCCCCGCCCTTGATGAAACCGCCGCGGGCGGCGCAAAAAGCAAAATTCCAGACAGCATCGTGCGCGGCACGGGGCGCATACTCGTCATAGATGACGAGGAATCCATACTGCGCATCGCCCGGGGAATGCTGGAACAATGCGGCTACGAGGTGGTCACCGCCGACAACGGCAAAGACGGTGTCGCGAGCTATGAGCATAACCCGGAGGCCGTTGACGCCGTCGTTCTTGATCTGTCCATGCCGGGAATGTCAGGTCTTGAAGTGCTGCGCCGGCTCCGGGAGATAAACCCTTCCGTCAGGGTTCTCATAGCTTCTGGCATGGCGGTGGAAGAGGAGATCAGGAGCACTACCGCATACGGTTCCGGCGGCTTCATTCAGAAGCCCTATACAGCGGTTGAGCTGTCAACGATGCTGAAAAAAATAATGTCCGGATAAACCCGCATCCCCTTCCGCTCCCTGAACTCAAAAAAAGAAAGAGCATTTCCCTTGACAAAACAGCGGTTATTCCCGAATATCGCAGCCAATCTCTTCACTATTATTTCCATTTACTTGTTTTGAATACCGACGCCCCGTAATCCCATCCGCTACGGCTGAATGACGGCGTTGCGCAAGGATTATTCACTGTCACGGAGAGTTGTATGATTTCAAATCTTTTTTCCGGCTTGATCATCTCACTGGTAAATCTTACCCCGGCAATAAAAAAGCAGGTCTGGCGGTACCTGTACTGGAAAATTGCCCACCCGCGGTATGACTTCGACTTTCTCTTCATGAATTACGGATATCAGTACCATGACCGGAACGCCGAGGGATTAAACCTTGAGGGGGAAGATCATCCTTTTCACCAGTCGATCCAGCTTTATCACAAGGTGGCTTCGGGAATTCCCCTCGCAGGGAAAGACGTCCTGGAGATCGGATGCGGGCGCGGCGGCGGAGCCGCCTATGTCAACAGGACCTTCAAGCCGCAGACAATGACCGGGGTGGACTTCTCCGCGCGCTCCATCGCCTTTTCAATAACATATCACCGCGAAGACAATCTCGGATTTTTCCACGGCGACGCCGAATCACTGCCCCTGGAAGACAGGGCCTTTGACGTTGTCATCAACGTTGAATCCTCGCACTGCTATTCCTCGTTTGACCGGTTCATCGCCGAGGTTAACCGGGTTCTGCGCCCGGGGGGTCATTTTCTTATCGCTGATTTCAGAACGGCGCGCGGCGCTGAATCGATACGGAAAAAACTCTCCGGCATCGGCTTTACGGCGCTCCATGAAGAAAACATCACCGCCAACGTCCTCAGGTCCATGGAGCTGACCCATGACTTTAAAATCCGGACTATCGAGGAAAAATCGCCGCTGATCTACCGGAAATTCGTCAAGCATTTCAGCGGCACCATCGGGTCGCAGGCATTTCAGTATTTTCAGAACGGATTATGGGAATACCGCTATTTCATCTTTCAGAAGAACAACGGCACCATGCCTGCGGGCGACGTCCGCTGACGTTCCTGGAAATGTGAATTGACATTATTTTTTCCGGGACGAAGGATAGGCCAGCAATAAAAAAAATAACCGGCCGAGGGCATCCATGACAAAAAAAATTGGCAGATACCGGCGATTCCCCCTGGTCACCGATATCACGGGCATGAAGAGCACCTTTGATATCCTTAAACCGGACCAGCCGAAACTCAACAGGACACTCCATGGCCATGCGGACACCGCCCCCTATTCAGAAGAATGGTTTGCCAGCACTCTGAAGGAAAAAATCATGAACCATCCGGACAACCGGAAAGACTACCCCTTCGCGGGAGAAAAAATATTCGATGAGCCCCTGATCGGCTATATCAGGGGCAACGACCCCATATTCGAGGAATTCAAAAAGGTCATCGGCCCGTTTCACCTCACCCCCGGGGAAATCATGCGCTGGCAGGCTGAACAAAACGGAATAGACCCGCCGCACAACGAAGGGATCAGCGTCATATCGTATATCCTCCCCATCGTGAAGGAAACAAAAAGGGAAAACGCCCGGAGAGAGGAATGGCTGTCGGAGCGGTGGGCCCAGACCAGGCGCGCCGGGGAAATGTTCAGCCGCACCATCGCCGGAGAGATAGTTGCCGAACTCATGGATCACGGCATACTTGCCGTGGCCCCCGATTCCACGCCCTTCTTCGGGAAGAAAAAATATCCCGGCCCGGGATGGGCCTCCCCCTGGTCTCACCGGCATATGGCCTACGCCGCCGGTCTCGGCACCTTCGGCGTCCATGACTTTCTCATTACGGAAAAAGGCGCGGCGCACCGCTGCGGTAGCTTCGTCGCAGCCCTGAAGCTTGAGCCAGACAGGAAACGGCCGGACGACATACACGCCCATTGTCTCTACTACCAGAACGGCAGCTGCCTGGAGTGCGCCCGGAAATGCCCGGTGCAGGCCATTTCGGAAAAAGGCCATGACAAGGACCGCTGCTACAATCGTGTTGCCGGTTCGCTGAAATACTGCATCAGGCATTACCATACCTTCATCATAGGCTGCGGGCTCTGCTCGACCGGGGTACCCTGCGAATCGGCAATACCCACACTGCGGGTAAAGAAAAAATAACGATCACCGGTTGTCTGCCGGGGATAACAATGGAGGTTTATGATGAGTAGATTCGCAATAAAACAGGCAGTCATCATCTTTATTCACATGTTTGTTGGCTGGGCATTGTGCGGCGCCACCATCGGCATAGGAAGAACCATAACCTCAATGGATAATACGCTCATCATCCATGCCATTGCCGCTCCATGTATCTTTGCCGCGATTTCATTCATCTATTTCAGATTCTTCAATTACACACGGCCCGTCATTACCGCCCTCATCTTCATGCTTTTTGCCATCTTCATGGACGCCACGATAATCGCCCCCTTTGTTGAAAAAAGCTACGCCATGTTCCAGAGCCTCCAGGGTACATGGATTCCCTTCTTTCTGATCTTTATCTCAACCTTCCTGACGGGCAGGATCGTCACGGGGCAATGTGCACAACAGGGCTCATGATAATTCGAGTAATACAGGGGGCATCATGAAAAAAGCAATATTGACAAAACTCACCTGCCCCGCGTGTTCCGGATCATAAAAAGGGGAGCCAGACCATGATACGGAGATGCGTTGATTCGGACTTCGAAGCTATGTACAAAATAATTAACGACGCGGCACAGGCCTACCGGGGCTTTATCCCGGAGGACCGGTGGCACGAGCCCTACATGGAGAGGGAAGACCTGCGCCGCGAAATCAAAGACGGCATACGCTTCTGGGGTTATGAAGAAGATGGAAAACTCATCGGCGTGATGGGGATCCAGGATGTTGGCGACGTTACCCTGATCCGCCACGCCTACGTATCAACTTCAGAACGAAGAAAAGGAATCGGAAGCACACTCCTGTCGGAACTCATCACGAAAACCGACAGGCCTCTCCTGATCGGAACCTGGGCCGACGCCTCGTGGGCCATCAGCTTCTACCAAAAACACGGCTTTCGCCTTGTATCGCCGGAAGAAAAAGACCGGCTCCTGAAAAAATACTGGAAGATCCCGGCCCGTCAGGTGGAAACCTCCGTGGTCCTGTCAGATCGATGACCTTTCCGGGCCGCACTACAGGCAGAGGATCTCATCCTCGGTGAGGTCTTCAACCCGCACCATGTCGATGCCCTTGATGCGCGCCGCAAGTTCCTTGGATGAAATCTCCGGCATGGTCATGACGATGCGCCATCCGTTATCCTTCGTCCAGTTCAGAAACTTCCACGCGTAGCACTCCCTGCAGTGAACCGCTTTCTTCTGCAGATAAGCGTCTCCGGACAGGCTTTCCAGAGGTGTGTGCTTTTCGCAATGTATACTCTTGCAAAACGTTCCGGACTCATATTTTTTTTGCATGTTGCACCTCTCGGCTGATATTTTGCACGGGAACCTTTCTCCCATCGGTCGGCCCCCCTTTACCCAATGTCTACAACACTCGAATAAAACAATCAACACATTTTCCGTTTCACCCGCATGTAACCGGCCTGACGGCCAACTACTTCGCACCGGTCTTTTTTCATGTGCGCTGCGCGGGCCGATATAAAATCAACCAGTGGATCAAGGACAGATGTATTATCAATCTTGAGATTAGCTACAGCATCCCGGTTATAATCAAACGCGGTCATGGCTACCTCCCTGGATCATTACACAATAAACATACTGCAATTCAGTTACATAAACAATCCTTTCAATGAGTGATTTTACTGCGTCAAATCCCACAACAGTGGTGGCATGGGGATAGCAAAAATGGTTACGATACTTGAATTTTAAAAGCATTTCCCGGTAAATGACCGGGAAATGCCTTATAGATGATGCTGGTGACTGAAAACGAGGAGCCTTTATTCCCTCCCGCTATTGTACCGCGCAAGGGCGCTTTCAAGCATGGAAGACTGGTATCCCACGTAGACCCTGTTGCCCAGGATAAACACCGGGATAGGCACTTCTTTTTTTACAGTCGTGGTCTCAGAAAGTTTTTTAAGGTATTAGGGGACGCCATTGACCAGGGCAAACGGATAGGCCGTGTTGTTTTCATAAATGAAGGGCTTACCGCTGATTCGAGCATGTATCTGCTACAGCATGGTTATCAGCCTGCCCATGTTCTGCCGGTTCACAGCATCAACCTGGTTCCTGGCGTTCCGCACATCATAGGAAACCATGGCAATACGTGGATACTTCTTTAAAATTCCCGGGAGTTCCTTTTCAGCCTGCTTGCAGTGGGGGCACACCTGGCTTTTAAAGAAATGCATGTACAGGCGGCTTTCCGCGCCCTCAACGCGCTGCGCAGAGGCAAGGCCTGCAGTCAGCAACAGTAAACAAAAAAGAGTAGTCATAGGTTTCATAGTCTGCTCCCAGATATGGAATTTACCGCGGCTTGATCAGCTCTTCACCCTGCTTCCACCCCGCCGGGCAATAGCCTCCCCCGCCCCTGCTCACCGCGACCGCGGCCGAAACCTTGCGGAGCAGCTCTTCGGCGCTCCTGCCGATGGCATCGTCATGGATTTCACAGGCCATGATGACGCCTTCAGGGTTGATGACAAAACTGGCGCGCTGGGCGGTCCCGGTCTCATCGTTGTACACGCCCAGCTCCCTGCTCAGGCGGCCGCTGCGGTCGGAGAGCATCGGGCAGGTTACCGCTTTTACCAGCTCATTCTGTCCATGCCATGCCCGGTGAACGTAAGCCGAGTCCGTGCTGACGCTGGCTATTTCAGCCCCCAGTTTCCTGAATTCAGGATAGAAATCCGCCAGCTCTTTCAGCTCAGTGGGACACACGAAGGTGAAATCGGCAGGATAAAAAAACAGGACCAGCCACTTACCGCGGAAATCGGCAAGGCTCATCTTTTTTATTGTGCCGCCATGAAAGGCGTCAAGAGAAATCGGCGGCACCTTATGGCTGATGAGGGAAACCGGCCTGCGGCCATCCCGTCCCGCAGGGGAGCGGCCCGGCTCGTATGGTTTTGAACAGGACGGCAATAACACGACAGCACAGATCAGAACAATAAAAATCTTTTCATGGGGCCACACCTCAATTATTAACCGATGACACGTGTACAATTATCAACACACGTCACTGCCTTTTAGATTGTGCCATGCCTTCAGAAGGCACGATTACATATTGCATCAGGGAGAGGTTATGCCAAGCAACTGGCGGATAAAATAACCATACGCCAGGTAAGAATTGGTTTTTTCATTCATAATACAAGTTATTATATTTTGTAATTGTTTGTTATTTTTTGTAATTATTATCAAATGAATTTTTCAATGAAAAAAAAATTTTCAATTTAAGCACTGCCGGGACCGCATGTTAAAAAAAACATGTTGCAATAAAACACGTAAAAAAAATTAATCAAAATGCTGAAGAAAAATTCAGCATAAAATTGCAATCTACTTTGCGTATATATTTCTAGGAGGTAGCGTATGCCTGTAACACGCAGGGATTTTCTAAAACTCTCGGGCATGACCGCGGCCGGTGCTTTTATCGGCGGCACAGCATTCCTGAGCGGCTGCAAATCTGCCGACAAACTGAGCGGCACGAAAGAATCAACCACCATATGCCCGTACTGCGGCGTTGGTTGCGGATTAATCGTCTCATCAAGAGGCGGTAAAGTCATAAACATCGAGGGCGATCCCGATCACCCCATCAACAGGGGCGCACTCTGTGCAAAAGGAAGCGCGCTCTTTCAGGTCGCCGTTAACGACCGGCGGCTCACAAAGGTGCAGTACCGCAAACCGTACGGCACCGAATGGGAAGAAATATCCTGGGAGGAAGCCTATCAAGACGCATAGCGCGCCGCGTCAAGGAAACCCGCGACGCCACGTTCCAGGAAAAGGACGGCGCCGTGACCGTGAACAGGACCCCGGGCATCGCCAGCCTGGGCGGCGCGGCGCTCGACAATGAAGAATGCTATGTACTCTCAAAATTCATGAGGACACTCGGCGTCACCTATCTGGAACACCAGGCACGAATTTGACACTCCGCAACAGTCGCCGGTCTGGCGGCTTCCTTCGGCAGGGGTGCAATGACGAACCACTGGATTGACATCAAAAACTCTGACGTAATATTCATGATAGGCAGCAATGCCGCTGAAAACCATCCTGCTTCTTTCAGGTGGATTCTGAAGGCCATGGAAGAACGAGGGGCGAAGCTGATCGTTGTAGACCCCCGGTTTTACCAAATCCGCTTCGATGGCGAGTCTGTATGCGCCGATACGACCCGGCACGGACCTTGCCTTCCTCGGCGGGATTATCAACTACGCCCTCGAGAAAAACCTTATCCAGAAAGAATATGTCCTGGAATACACCAACGCTTCATACCTGGTGAACCCGGACTTGCATTCAACGATGGGCTCTTCTCCGGGTATGACGCCGGTAAGCGCAACTACGGCGACCGGAAGACCTGGACCTACCAGATGGACGCCAAGAAGATACCCAAACGAGACAAGACACTCAAGAACCCGCAGACCGTGTACCAGCTCATGAAAAAACATTACAGCAGGTACACCCCGGAGATGGTCGAGAAAGTGACCGGTTGTCCGAAGGAGACATTCCTTAAGGTCGGCGGAAATATTCTGCTCGACGCACAAACCGGACAAGGTCGCCAACTTCATGTACGCGATGGGGATCACCCAGCATACGGTAGGCACCCAGAACGTGCGGGCCCTGGCCATACTCCAGCTCCTCATGGGCAACATGGGTCTTGCCGGCGGCGGCATTAACGCGCTGCGGGGCGAATCAAATGTGCAGGGATCGACGGACCACGGGCTCCTTTTCCACCTGTTGACCGGCTACATGCCGGCCCCGAACGCCAAGGACCACCCAACCCTGGAGGCGTACAACAATACGACGCCCCAAGACCGAAGACCCGATGAGCATCAACTGGTGGTCGAACCGTCCCAAGTACCTGGCGAGCATGCTCAAGGCCTGGTATGGCGACGCAGCGACCAAGAAAAACGATTTCTGCTACGACTGGCTGCCGAAATATTCAAAACCGTCCCCCTACATACTTCTCTTCGAAGACATGCTGAAGGGGATCATAAAGGGCGCCTTCTTCATGGGCACCAACCCGATCGTGGGCGGACCCAACGCGAACCGCAACGCCCAGGCCATAGAAAAGCTCGACTGGCTGGTGGCGGTTGACCTCTGGGAGACCGACTCGTCCATATTCTGGAATCGACCGGGCGCGAACCCGGCCCAGATCAAGACCGAGGTCTTCCTCCTTCCGGCCGCATCATCCGTCGAAAAAGAAGGCAGCATCTCCAATTCTGGCCGCTGGGCACAATGGCGCTACAAGGCGGTAAACCCGCCGGGCAAAGCCAAGTCTGACCTGGACATCATTGACACGCTGTTCCGGGCAGTCAGGGACCTCTACAAAAAAGAGGGGGGCAAATTCCCCGATCCGATACTGAAATCGAACTGGAATTACGTTGAGGAAGGCGAGCATGAGGCCATCCCGCACCTGGTCGCGAAGGAGATCAACGGATACACCTGGCCCGACAAGGACCAGATGTCCACCTTCATGGACCTCAAGGATGACGGCTCCACCGCCTGCGGATGCTGGATCTACTGCGGCAGCTACCCGGGCTCAAGCAAGAACCTGATGGCCCGCCGGGGAACAAAAGATGCTTCCAACAGTATCGGCATGTTCCCCGAATGGTCGTGGTGCTGGCCATTGAACCGGCGGATCATCTACAACAGAGCCGCGGTCAACCGCAAGGGCGAACCCTGGGACGCGGAACGCTGGATAATCAAGTGGAACGGCAGCAAATGGAAAGGCGATGTCGTCGATGGCGGCCCCAAGTTCGGGCCCGAGGCGAAGAACCCCTTTATCATGAACAACGAAGGCGTGGGGACGGCTCTTCTCGCCCGGCAAGGCCCTGACAGACGGACCGTTCACCGAGCATTACGAGCCGATGGAAAGCCCGACACCGAACCTGTTCAACAACCAGAAGGTGAACCCGGCCGCGAACATAATCGGCGCGGTAGCCGGACAGTTCGGCAACGCCCGGGCAATTCCCCTATATTGCAACGTCATACCGGGTGGTAGAGCACTGGCAGGCGGGCGCGATGACGCGGAACCTGCCGTGGCTCAATGAGCTTGTTCCCGACATGTTCTGCGAAATCAGCACCTCCCTTGCCGCAGCCAAGGGAATAAAGAACGGCGACCGGGTCGCGATCTTCAACGCGCGGGGCACGATAAAATCCTACGCGCTGGTGACTGAACGGGTGCAGCCGATCATGGTAAACGGCAGGGCCGTGGAGATGATCGGCTCATCTGGCACTTCGGACCCGGCGGCGCAGCCACCGGCGACGCCGGCCAACCAGCTCACCCCTTCCATCGGGGACGCCAACACCATGATACCTGAATTCAAGGCGTTTCTGGTGGACATCAGGAAGGAGGCATAAACCATGTCAGGAAAAGCGTTTTTAGTAGATACAACCAAATGCTCGGGGTGCCGGTGCGTGCCAGGTCTCGTGCAAGCAGTGGAATAACCTTCCCGGAGAAAAGACCACATTCTTCGGCGGCCGCGAATACACCAACCCGGCGGAACTGTCGGCGATCACCTTCAATCACGTGAAGTTTTTCCCGATTGACCGGACCTAACCGGACAAGCCGCTCTGGATGATCATGCACAAGAAATGCTACCACTGCGAAGAGGCGAACTGCCTGAGGGTATGCCCGCAGAGCGCCATCAGCAAGGTCGAGGGATGGACGGTCATAGACCAGTCGAAATGCATCGGCTGCGGCGCCTGCGTGAACGAGTGCGTCTACAAGGTGCCCCATGTTCTGAATGAAGACATGAAAAAGTACGGCTCTGAACGAGATCATCATGAAAGACAAGTCGTACAAATGCCACGCCTGCATGCAGAACAAGAGGCAGGTGCCGCTCTGCGCGCAGCACTGCCCGACCGGCGCGCTTTCTTATGGAGAGCGGGCCGCCCTCATGCGCAAGGCGCGGACGCGGGTCAAGCAGGTCATGGCCGAATATCCGCACGCCAACCTGTACGGCGAGGACCAGTTCGGCGGCCTCCGGGTCATCACGATCCTCAAGGACCATCCGGAAAAATACGGACTGCCGCTCCAGCCCAAGGCTATCGACATCAAAAAGGCTGAAGCGATAAGCGACACGTACCAGCTGCTCGCGCTTTTCACCATGGGCCTCCCATCGCTGAAGCGGGTGGCATACAAGATATCCCGCAAGATGGTGGGATGATACAGAATATAATTTGACACACCGACCCCGCGGGAGGGAGTATCCTCCCGCGGGGTGTTTTTTCAGCAGATGAATTCCAGTGATATATCAGCCTTCATTATAGCAGGCGGAAAAAGCCGCAGGTTCGGCGAAGACAAGGCTCTCTTCAATTATCGCGGCAAACCACTTATCGAGCATGTTATAGAAGCCATACGGCCGGTCATGAGCCGGATCGCCATCGTCGGCGACAGCACCGAAAGATTCCGGTACCTGGGTCTTCCCTGCCATGCCGACATTATTACCGGTATCGGACCCCTGGGCGGCCTGTATACGGCATTGCGAAGAGCGGACACGGATATGATATTTGTCTTTGCCTGCGACATGCCCGGCCTCAATACCGGCCTGATACGCTACATGACAACACTCACCGGGATAGTTGACGCGGCCGTACCTGTGATTGAAGGATACTATGAGCCACTCCATGCCATATATTCAAAATCGTGCATTGAACCAATCGAAAAGAACATGCGGGACGGTAAGCTGCAGATAATGAGGTTTTTCAATGACGTTTCAATCAGGCAGGTCACCGAGAATGAAATCAGCGTCTATGCCGATCCAAAGCTGGCATTCAGGAATATAAATTTACAAAGCGATGCATATGAATAATGACAGAACCGGGAGATCCCCTATGGATAATCATGCAAAATATTTCAACGAAAAGGCTGAAAAAATACGTTCCGCCGGAATACTCACTGAGGCCATGATCGGTTTTTACAACGACCTTTTCGAATACACCCGGAATCAAATCAACCGGTTTACGAATGATGAGCGCCTGCCGATTCTTCAGGCGACGGATCTGCCGATCCCGGGGCATGGAAATAAAATTTTCGCCGAAGCAAGCTTCAGCGAACTGCTTCTCCCCGGCCTGGCGTCGCTCATTGATATAGTTGCATCCTACAATTCCGGCCTTGACCTGAAACCGCTGCACCGGGCCCTTGCCGACCAGGCCGGCGCCGCAGCTCTGGTCACGGAAGCAGTCCTTGACAGGGACATGGACCGCCTTGAGCAGTTTGCCCTGTCCCATAAAATCGGTCCCGATGAGGCTGTCTTTATCATCATAAACTGGCTGAAGCCGTTTTTCATCAGCCTGAGGGAAAAAAACAGCTCCATTATAAGCAGTGACCATGAAACGCATCTTTGCCCCTTTTGCGGAAGCAATCCCGACATGGCGGCAATCGTTACCGGCATGGACGGCAGGAGGCTCCTTCACTGTTCCCTGTGCGGACACCAATGGCAGTACAAGCGTTTAGCCTGCGCCGTCTGCGGCACCGAGGACGCGTCGCATCTGGAGTATTTCTCTTCGGAAGAGACCCCCCGCTATCGACTGGACGTCTGCAGCGCCTGCGGCGGCTACATGAAAACCATAAGGCTTGATAAATTCGAGGAAATAGAAGACTTTGACCTTGCCGTGGAAAACATACTCACTCCTCACCTGGACAGCGCTGCAATACAGAGGGGCTACAAGAAACCATGACCCTGCAGATTCCATAATCCGTCATAATCACGCATCCCTTTTGCATGCTTCCAGCCCCTTCACGATTTTCGCCACAGCATCATTGCGCGGACACGGTATTCCCAGGGCCGTCCCTTCCCGCACAATGGCCCCGTTGATAAAATCAATCTCGGTCCTGCGGCCGTGCTGTATGTCCATGCACATGGAGGAGTAATTGGCCGCGGTGAGCCGGCACACCTCCTCGACCCTGGCCACGGGGTCAGCATCCGCGAGGGCAATGCCCTTGTGAACAACTACTTCCCGGCCTTCCAGCACCAGCTCTTTCATCAGTGCCCGGACCGCTTCGATCTCCAGGAGCCGTCCGTTCCGCACCTGGAGAATTGCGGTGAGGCCGTTGATGCCGGCGTTTACCAGCACCTTCCCCCATACCAGGGACTGCGGATCACCGGAAAGCGCAGCGTCAAGGCCCGATTTTTTCATGATCGACAGCAACTCATCCATGAACCTGTCGTCGGGAAATCCAGGTACTACCGGGCCGAAAAGAGTTTTTCCCTTTCCGGCATGGCGCACATGATTATCCGCCGCAAGGTTAGCACCTTCTGATGTTATTCCCGCGATCACCGGAGAATCCGGGCAGTTGCGGGCAATTATCTCCGCGCTGCCCACCCCGTTCTGCAGGGTCATGATGGGCCCGCGGTACCCAGCCTGGTGGATCTGGCGGGAAGCATCTTCGGTATGATACGCCTTGACACAGAGAATGACCAGGTCAGTGCCGGCCGCGTCCTCAAGGCCCATCGTAACCGGTACGGAAAAAGTGAAGTCAGCCCCGATGCCCTCCCAGCGTATCCCTTCCCGGTTGAGCAGTTCCGCCCGGTCAGCAAGTTCGTCAGCCAGTGTTACCGCAGCACCGCTTTTCTGGAGATATCCCGCAAGGAGGAGGCCCACCGCCCCGGGCCCGACAATGACTATATTCATCAACCGCGGCCCTCCCGTTCCAGTCTTACCGCATCGACGCCAAAGCTATATGCCCTGCGTAAATCACCGGTGTTCTTTTCAATGTCCCCTCTGTGCTCTGCCTTGATAAACATTCCGCCTCCGTATGACTTGTCCAGGGCGTCGAAAAAATATTTAGCCGTAAACTCCCCGCCGGTGAAAAGATACAGTCCCGCCGCGGCACCCGCCATCAGCAGGTATCCCGTTCCGCCTCCATGGCGCCTCCGCTCTTCAACTGTCGCACCGAGCCGTCTCCGGTTCCAGAGCGCCTGGCACCGGTCAATGAAAGCCTTGGCCTGGGCGCTCATACCGTAAAAAAATACCGGTGATGCCAGGAATATGATCCTTGATCCAAGAAGCAGATCGTAGTACAACTGCATGTCATCCTGGACAACGCACACTCCCGTGTGGTCGCACCCCCCGCATTCAATGCACCCGGAAATAGATATATCACGGACATAAATTCTTTCAATGTCCGCCCCGCCGGACGCGGCGCCATCAAGCGCCCTGTCGAGCATGCAATCGCTGTTGCCGCCCTGCCGCGGGCTTCCGTATATTCCCAGGACCTTCATGATTAATACTCTCTATTTCCATCAATAAAATCAAGTATTTTACCGCGCAATATCAACCTTAAACACTATACCCTGCCGCATTATTTTCCCCGACTGAAAGAAAAAGCTTGACCGGCGACCTATATTTAGGTATTATAGTACTTAATTACCGATAAAAGGATTCTGCTCATGTCCCATGGCATTCTTATCTCTGATGCGGTTTCCCTGGCAATGCACTCCATGGCAGTCATCGCCTCCCGGGAAGGACTCTCCAGCGTCCAGGACATTTCCGGCCGCCTCGGCGTATCCGAGTTCCACCTCGCCAAGGTGCTCCAGCGCCTTGCAAAAAACGGTCTCGTCAAATCGACCCGGGGGCCCCGGGGGGGATTTGCTCTCGCCAGAAAGAGCGGATCCATAACGCTGCTGGACGTGTATGAAGCCATTGAAGGCCCCCTGAAAGAAAAAGCATGCCTGATGCGGAAAAAAACCTGCACAAAAAAGCTGTGCATACTGGGCAGTTCCATGGAGACGATGCGGGATATCTTCAGAAATCACCTGAGCTCCACCAGGATTTCCGATATATCGGGAACCTACCGGCAGGAGGCGGCCCGATGAACAAAACCATGTGCCCCGGCCAGGACACCCGCTACTGGCGCCCCGGCGACATTTTCAATGTGGCCTGCGCATCATGCGGGAATGACGTGGAATTCTTCAAGGACGACGCGAAGCGTCGCTGCAGCCGGTGCGGCGCCCTGGTGCAGAACCCGCGCCTTTCCGCGGGGTGCGCCCGCTGGTGCGGCCACGCAAAAGAATGCCTGGGCTATGATCCGGCTCTATACAATAAAGACGCGGAGTAGCTGCCGCGCCTTTGTTGTAGTCATGACCCATAATACCGAATCGACGCTGCCTATCCGATCACCTTTTCAATGCTCACGTAATCCCGTACAAGCTGTTCCAGGGACTTGAGCTTTTCATCGCTGTCATGGGTGAGAAGCGCGTCGAAATTGTCCATCTGCCGCGCCACATCATAGGTATCATAGGGCACCAGGAGCAGGGGCACGTTTTTCTCCGAGGCCTTGCTGATTATGGCGGGCGGCGGCACGATATTGTTGGTCAGGATGACGCCGACGGTATCGCTGTCAAGGGCCGCGATGATCATGTCGCTCCGGTCGCCGCTGGTGATGAGGAGCTTCTGTTCCTTGTTGAAAAGCGGGTTGCGGAGGGACTCGTCGGTGGACATGGCTCCGACGAAAATATGCTTCACCACGTTGTTCAGCCCGCCCTCGCCGGCGATGATCCGCGCCAGAAAGCGGTCCGCAAGAAAATTCATCGTGAAACAGGTCAGCTGAGCCTTGTAGGGAATGATGCCGAGAACCTGCACCCCCATGGCGTCTACCGCGGGAAGATAGCTGTTCTTGAAGTCATCCATGTCCTGAACCTTGTTCACAATGACACCGCCGAAATCGACTTTTGACATGTCAATGTACTGCTTGATAAAATTGATATCGTCAGAAACCAGGTCACCGTCACCGCTGATAACCAGAACGAGGCGGGCTGAAAGGCTCTTCGCCATCGTCAGCGAATCCAGGTTAACCGACGATCCCCAGGCCAGGTCGCGGCCGCCCTCTACGAAGAGAACATCGCGCCCGGCGCCGATCGACTCTGCCAGTGCGGTAAGTGCGTTCCGGGTCCCCTGTTCGTCGTACTTGTATCTGAGCTTGGAATGGGCAAAGCCCAGCGAAATGCTGTCCGGTTCGGCATCGATCCCCAGGAGTTTCAGCAGCACTATCGCGTCATGGTCAACGTTCTTTTTCCGCTTGTACACCAGGCGGTCGCCCAGGGGTTTTATATATCCGAATTTCTTTTTCGAGGCCGCGGCGATACCCGCAATCACGCTTGTCTTCCCCGCGCCTTCGCGCATGGATGCAATAACTATCTTTTTCATCATCGTTCCTCCTCAACCTGTTATCAAGATGCGGCTGTCTACCGCCTTGTGCCCCCGCGCCTGTTCGTACACGACCACGGGATTTATCTCTATATCGGTCACCCTCGGGCATTTACGGATGATTGTCCCGACTTTTATCATCGCGTCAATGAGGCCCTCGATATCCTTGCGCGCTTCACCGCGAACACCAAGGAGAAGAGGGAAGGACCGCAGTTCCTTGAGCATCTTCATCGCCTCGGCGCGGTTGAAGGGATATCCCCTGAAGGCGACATCCTTCATCACCTCGACATAAATGCCGCCGAAGCCGCACATGACAATGGGCCCGAATGAGGCGTCCCGCCGGGCACCCACGATAATTTCCGTCCCCTTCGAGACCATCTCGCAGATCTCGATGCCGTCGATGACCGCATCCGCCTTGTAGGCACGGCAATTCTGCATGATCGCCTCATAGGCGTCCATGACTTCTTCTTTATTATCGATATCAAGAGCCACCCCGCCGGCATCGCTCTTGTGGAGAATATCCCGCGACACCACCTTGAGGACCAGGGGATATCCGATCTCCTCCGCGTACTGTACCGCCTGTTCTATGGAATGCGCTACCCTTGTCTGCGGGATGCTGACGCCGGCGGCCCGCATCACCGCCGATCCCTCGCTGGCAAGAAGAAAGTTCCGCTTCTCCGCAAGAGCGCTGTCTATGATGCGGTCGATGGCGGCGATGTCTATGCCGGCCTCGTCAATGAGAGCCGATTTTTCAGTGCGGGATCGCTCAAAGCGGTACATCATCCCCAGGCACGAGACGGCCTCGTACACGTCGCCGTACACCGGCACGTTCTCGTGCCGCAGCGTGTTGATGGCGTCGTTGACCGCTGTGCCCCCCACGATGGCATAGCAGGCCGGCTTCCCCGCATCGACATGCTTTCTGTATGTCTCGCGAATCATCGGCACCAGATCCGCGGAGTCGAAGGTGGCTGTTTCGCAGTAGAGGGCGATAGTGGCGTCCATGCCCGGTGTGACTGTCGGCACGGTGAGGGCCAGGTCGTAGTCCTTCCCGGTTGCGCCACCGGTCAGGTCGACCGGATTCTTGGTGGAACCGAAGGATGGCACCACCTTCTCGAAGGATTTCGCGAGGGTCCCCTGGTCATCGTACAGGTCAATGCCGTACCGCTCGCACGCGTCCGTTGCCATTACGCCGACCCCGCCCCCGTTGGTGATGATTACGCTCTTGTTCCCTTTCGGCTTCGGCGTGAAGGCGAGGAACTTGCACCAGTCGAAAGCCTCGTCGATGCTGTCGGCACGGATGACGCCGCACTGTTTCATGATGGCGTCAAAGATCTCGTCCGAGCCCGCCAGCGACCCGGTGTGGGAGGCGGCGGCCATGGCGCCCCGCTTGGAGCGTCCCGACTTGATGACCACGACCGGCTTACGGTCCGTAGTCCTCATCAAAGCGCCGATGAGTTTCTCCCCGTTCTTCACCCCTTCGATGTACATCAGGATGACGCCGGTTTCTTCATGTTCGATGAGGTACTCGAGGATGTCGGCCTCGTCGATATCGCACTTGTTGCCGATGGAAACGATGGTGGAAAGTCCTATGTTCTCGACCGCGGTCTTGCCGATAAGGGCGATCCCCAGGGCGCCGCTCTGGGTGAGTATCGCAACGCGGCCCGGCTGTATCGGTGTTGCCGAAAAGGTGGAATTCAGCGATGCCGCCGAGGAATAGAGACCGAAGATATTGGGCCCCAGGACCCTCATGCCGCTGTCACGGGCGATAGCGACGATTTTCCGCTCCTCCTCCACATTGCCGGTTTCAGCGAACCCCGAGGTTATGATCTGGGCGATCTTCACCCCCTTCCGGGCGCAGCTGGCGACTGAGTCCACGACAAACTTCGCGGGGATTACGATGGAAACCATATCGACATCTCCATCGATTTCCTCCACGCTCTTATACACCCTGCACCCCAGGATTTCTCCCCCCTGGGGATTGACGGGATAGACCGCGCCCCGGTAACCGCCCGACACGATGTTATTGATGATCTTGTACCCGATCTTGTCAGTATCGCGCGATGCGCCGATAACGGCAATGCTGCGGGGTTCAAACAGGTACTGGATGCCGCTGCTATTTGTTTCCATTTCCTGCCCCAAATGTTATAGTATATTCATATACGCCGTCCTCTATCTTTTTTTCGACGCGGTAATTCATCTTGTCGAAGAGATGGAGCATCGGCTTGTTCTCTCCCAGGACGTCCGCTGTGAAGCCCTGCAGACCTTCGTTCTTCGCAAGAAGGGTGATATAATCGAGGAGTTCGGTCCCGATACCCTTTTTCTGATAATCGTCCCGCACGGCAAAGGCTATATCTGCAAAATTCCTGTCGTGCCATTTCACGTACTGGCCGATGCCGGCAATTATTTCCATGTCGTTCTTTTTGACACACGCCAGTATCACCATTTCCTTCGTGTAATCGATGACAACGAATTTCTGGCGCATCTTGTGGGGAATGTCCTTGCGGACCGTCATAAAGCGGCGCTGCAGACTCTTGTCCGACAGGGAATAAAAAAAATCCTTCACCAGGTCCTCGTCGCTGATCTTTACCGGCCGCATGAATACCTTGACCCCGGACCTGGTGCGCCGGTGCGCCTCGAGGTGCTCGGGGTACTCGCCCTTCTCGCCGGGTATGAAGGCCTGGTCACGGTATATGAGGTTGAGGCGCTTCGCTTCCTCTATGAGCCAGGGCCTGAAACGGGGATGCGCTATGCCGATAAGGTCCATGGCGCGCTCGCGGATGTTCTTCCCGTGTATGTAGCAGGTGCCGAATTCCGTCACGATATAGTGGATGTCACCCCGGTTCAAGGTCACGCCGGAGCCGCTTTCAAGAAATGGAACGATACGTGACACCTCCCCGTCACGCGCCGTGGACTGCACCACCAGGATACTCCTGCCACCCTTTGAGAGCACGGCACCCCGCATGAAGTCGGCGCTGCCCCCGATGCCGCTGTAAAAGGTGCTCCCGATCGACTCGGCCGTGGCCTGGCCCGTCAGGTCAACCTGGAGAGCGCTGTTGATGGCCACCATGTTTTCGATACCTGCGATGACCATCGGATTATTGGTATAATCGATGGAGCGAAAGTCGATGATAGGGTTGTCGTGTATAAAATCGTAAGTCGGCCGGGAACCCATGCAGAAGGCCGCGACAGTCTTGCCGCGGTCGATGCTTTTCCGGGAATTGTCGATTATCCCCTCCTTGATGAACTCGACCATCGAGTCGGTGAGAAGCTCGGTATGGACGCCCAGGTGCCGCTTGTCCTTCAGGTTGTAGAGGATCGCGTTAGGAAGGCTCCCGTACCCGAGCTGGATCGTGTCCCCGTCGCCCACGATGCGGGACACATATTTGCCGATGTCCTGGGCGGTGTTTCCCGGCACTTTGGGCAAGTATTCGAGCAGGTCCTCATCGTGGTGGACGATGTAATCGATGTCCTTGATATTAATAAAGGTATCACCATGGACCCGGGGCATTTTCTCGTTGATCTGGGCTATGATGATCGACGCGTTTTCGATGGCGGCCTTTGATATGTCGACGCTAACACCCAGGCTCACGAAGCCGTTCAGGTCCGGAAGCGACGTCTGTATGAGGGCAACGTCTATGGGGATACGTCCGCTGCGCATAAGCCCGGGAACATTGGAAAGAAAGATGGGTGTGTAATCGGCCAGGCCCGTGTTCACCGATTCCCGGGTATTGTCTCCGACGAAAAATGAATTATACCTGAAGTTATAGTCGAATTGTTCGTCAGCGTAAGGCGCGACGCCGAGGCTCCATACATGCATCACCTGGGCCTCGGCAAAGGCCCGGGGATTTGAGCCGACGTAGCGGGTCATGGCCTGGACCAGGTACTGCGGCTCTCCACAGCCGGTACTGATGAATATCCGGTCACCCCTCTGGATATGGCAGAACATGTCCTCCTCGGCGGTGAATTTCTTCGGATACTTCTTCTTCCACTTTTCGATGGGACCCGCCATCGTGACGCCTCCCTTCTACTGATTAATGTAACGTGATTTTGCTCCTTCGGCAATCCCTTGTTTTTATTAAAATGCCATCGTGGCACAGGTTACCGGGGGGACCCGGCATCGGCTAGCAGGGGGTGCTGCCCGGGAACCGCGCTGTCTTAAAAACCTACTTATCCAGGCTCTGCTTCACTACACCCAGCAGTTCCTCTGGATTAAACGGTTTCTGGAACGTACCGTTGCACCCGAGTTCGAATATATCTATGTTGGTTGCCGTGAGCCTGCCGATATCGCTCAAGAGGTAGAGGGGGACTTTCTTGTTCTTTTCGCGAATCTCGCGGACGAGGCGTATACCCGTATCTATCTTTTCCATCATGATATCGCAGATTATTAAATCCGGCGCGCTTTCCATGAAGAGCTTGATCCCCTCGGCGCCGCTCCCCGCTGCCAGCACGCTGTACCCCGCCGATTCCAGGGTCAATTTCAGGGACGACAGCAAATCAGGATCATCATCGATAATCAGTATCATCTTCTTGTTCTGCATCAATATCCTCCTTGAGATATACCCTCACTGCCATGTCATTTGCCCAGGGTAAAGCAGAAGGTGGCGTATTCTCCCACCTTTGAGTCAACCCATATCCGGCCATGGTGTTTTTCAACTATCTTTTTGCATATATAGAGACCGAGGCCCGATCCCTTGACACCCTCGGTTCCCTTCTGCTTCAGGCGGCTGAATTTCTTGAACAGGCGCTGCTCGATATCCTCCCTGGACATCCCCACGCCTTCATTCCGTATTGACACCTGATAGTTGTCCTTATCCTCGGTGACACGGACGGTTACCGGCGTCTCCGGTGTTCCGTACTTGATTGCGTTGTTGATGAGATTGGTCACCACGATTTTCAGGAGGTTCGGGTCGCCGTTGACACGGGGCCTGACTGTAAAATCGGTGACGATGGGCATTTTTTTGAGGTTTTCCCCGTATTCCGGGATTTCTATTACCGGCTGGATGACATCATTAACCAGGTCTATGCTCTGTGAAAAGGATTCCAGATTATCTATGTCCATTTTCGACAGGTCGATGTAGCTGCGTATGATGTCCTCCAGGTACTGGCAGTTCCGCAGTATCTTTTCCACGGTCTTCTGCTGTTCCGGATCGAGATTGCCCAGGTATCCGCGGTAGAGCGTCTCGGCGGTTGTGTGTACGGCAGAGACAGGGCTTTTCATTTCATGGGAAACTATCGCCATCAGGTCGAGCATGCCGGCGTCCGAGTTCTTCTCCCGGGCTTTTATGGCATTATCAACCACTGTCCGGAGCTCCTCGTTGGTAAAAGGCTTCGGTATATAATCGAAGGCGCCGTTCTTCAGAGCCTCCCGGGCATTTTCCACAGTCGCGTAGCCGGTGAAGATGATAACAGTGACTTCCGGCTTGTTCTTGCGCAGGGTCGCCAGCACTTCCATGCCGCTCAGACCCGGCATCTTCAGGTCCGTTATGACGATGTCATATTCCTTTTCATTTACTTTTTTCAGCCCCTCCTCGCCCGAATAGGCCGTGTCTATTTCATACTCCTGATTCTTGAGAATTCTCTGGCAACTCCGCAGAACGATGTCTTCGTCATCAATGATGAGTATTTTTGTTTTATTATCCATGCCTATCCTCAAACCGTTATCATTGTTTTACTTCCCGTGGCATTATCGCCCGTGTCAACGGGAAATTCGATCGTGAAGATCGTTCCCTTCCCCTCGGTGCTTTCCACCATGATCGTGCCGTTATGCCTCTGCACGATACTGTAGGTCACCGACAGTCCGAGACCGGTGCCCTTTCCCGTTTCCTTCGTCGTAAAGAAGGGATCGTAAATCTTCGACAGGTTTTCCTTTTTTATGCCCATGCCCGTATCAGAGACGGTAACAACGATTCTTTTTGTGGCTTCATCGTATCTCGTCCGGACGGTCAAATCCCCCCCGTTGTGCATCGCATCCGCGGCATTAACCGCAAGATTGTTAAAAACCGATTTGATCTGGTTAACATCGATATTAATCTCTGGAAGATTTTCTGCCAAATCTTTTTTAATCCGTATATTCTGAAAATTAACATGCTTTTCCAGTATCGTGAAAAGCTCAACAATGACCCTGTTGAGGTTCCCCGGTCGCTTGTCTATCCTCGTCTCGCGGGCAAAATCCAGGATTCCCTTGACTATCTCACGGCACCGGATCGTTTCATCGATTATGACCTTGAGGTCAGCGCGGTACCCGGGGTCCTTGATCTCCTCATACAGTACCGTGCTGTAGGAAAGGACGCCGGTCAGGGGATTATTGATCTCGTGGGCAATCCCCGACGCAAGTCGTCCCAGGGATGCCAGTTTCTCCGACTGCGCCATCTGCATCTCCGTCTGCTCTTTCAGTTTCCGGTCGCGCTCGGATATGGCATCGACCATCTTATTAAAAGTGGTGCACAGGTAACCCATTTCGTCCGCCGATGGTAATCTCGATTTTTTTTATATAATTTCCCGTGGCCATCTGCTTGGAGGCGGAAACCAGGTGCCGTATCGGCGTAATAATGCCCCTGATCAGATACATCGATAGAACTGCTGCTACGCCGGCCGTTATGAGTATTACCAGGAAGATAAATATAGTTGCGTTTCTTTTTATCTGGTTGTATTTTTCCTCGAGTATGCCAACATAGAGGATACCGATGACCTTGTGATCGAGATCATAAATCGGGCTGTACCCGGAGAGATACCAGCTGTCTACGACAAAGGCCTTGTCCAGCCACACTTTCCCGAGTTCAAAGACCTTCCGGTAGACTTCCTCCGAGACCTGGGTCCCCACAGCCCGTTTCCCGATGCTGTTTTTTACGTTCGTGGATATGCGCAAGTCATCCATGAATATCGTAACGGTCCCTATCTCGTATCCCCCGAGGCGTTCGTCCTTGAAGAGAAGTTTTTTCAGCGAGTCCACCATTTCGAAATTATTATTGAGAAGCTTTGCGCCGTATATGACGCCTATAAATCTGCCTCCGCTGAAAATCGGTGCGGCCGCCTTTTTGCACATACCCTTGACTTCATAAATTTTGTCTTTGGGACGGGCCCTCAGAGTCGGAATGACCCTGATGTACGCCTGGTCTGCCAGTTTCTTGTTCTCGCGCAGCAGCTGTTCGCGGGTGACGATGTCCGTGCCGAAACACGGTTTTCTGTTTTTAAGGACATATTTTACAAAGTGGTCTTCACTTTCATCATCCCCGAAGCTTCCGGGGCTGTTGGCACGGACAATAACCCTTCCGTTCGCATCAGTCATGGTCATGATGTCGATATTCAGCTCCTTTTTAACTTTGAGGAGTTTTTCAACAAGAAGGGGACGATCATTAGCAAGAATTGCGGTTTGAAGGTAATCAAGGGACGACAGGTGGTTGATGAAGAGGTAGATGATCTGTATGCGCTCGTTATAGAAATACCGCGCGGTATTGAGGTGGCTGCGCACCTCTTCGTACGCCTGGCCCACTACATTATTGTTGATGACATTGAGACCGAGGAATACCGAGCTGATGCCGCTGATGGCTACAACTGACATAAGGCTGATAACAAGCTTCGTGCTGATTTTCGCCCTTAATCGTGCCTTCATCAGTTGTAAACCTCAGAGAAGGTGAATCAGATGTATTTCGCCACCTTCTCCAGCAGTAAATCAAAGTTGACCGGCTTTGTCAAGAAATCATTGACGCCTGGCAAAAAACTTGATTTATCATCGAGGGAAAATCGCGAGTTGGTCACCTGGTTGATGGCGGTAAGAACGATTATAGGCACGCTCTTGACTTCCTTGTACTTTGACGTCGGCCGTTCGCTCCGGATCATGTTTGCCACCTCAAAACCGGCGGTGTCTTTTTCCATCATGATGTCGAGCACGATCAGGTCCGGCTTGACCGTCAGGACCTTTTTGAGGGCCTCAGCTCCCGAATAGGCTTCGGTTACTTCATAGCCCTTCGAGGAGAGTACTTTTGTTAAATTGGAACAGGTATCTATATCATCATCGACCATTAAAATTTTTTTAGCCATTGAACTACTCCATAGTAAAAGTAATAATTGCAAATCCCCCGCCATCAGGAGCACGGCGCGCCGCACCTTTGACAGCGGGGATGGATCGGGCCGCTACCCTACTTATTCAACACCTGGTAAATAACGTTCCTTTCTTCCTAGGCTTTGTTCTTCAGATACATGTCTACCGGGAATTCGACCTGTTTCAGTTCGACCGGCGATGCCTTCTTGTCCACGAGTCCCAGTGCAAGTGCCACGCCGTATATTATGGCTTCGGGCTTGGGGGGACACCCCGGAATGATATAATTGACCGGAACGGCCTTGTCGGCGCCTCCGGAAACGTGGTAGCAGTCGAACCAGCATCCGCCGCCGGACGCGCATGATCCGATGCCGAAGACCAGTTTCGGTTCCGGCATTGCCGCGTAGGCTTTTTTGACCAGCGGCAGGGTCGGCCGGGTCACGGCGCCGGATATCAGCATGACATCGGCATGGCGCGGCGAAGCCACCAGCTTCATCCCGAACCGCTCAATATCGTAATATGGCGTCAGGACGTTCAGTATCTCGATATCGCAGCCGTTGCAGGCGCCCGAATTGCAGTGATACACCCAAAGTGACTTGGGGAAAGCTTTTTTACATAATTTGGCCAGCATATCTATTCTCCTTACTTCTGGGGTCTCTTGAAGCGATCCGATTCTTCAAGCATCTTCTCGTCAAAATGCTCGGTCGTCAGTTTGGATATAACAGCGCGCGTCTCCAGGTTGTCGTACTTGAAACCCCTGAGCCCCATTTTGTCGATCATATTAGTTGTTTCCATGTTAAAGCATCTGCCGCAGCGCTGGCAGGTCAGCATGAAGAGCTCCATGTTGACCGTGATGTCATTCTTATCGTTGGTCGCCAGCTCGTACTGCTCAGTCATGGTGATGGCATCTTCAGGGCAGACATCGGCGCAGCGGCCGCAGTACGTGCAGCGCGATCCGTCGTACAGCATTATACGCAAATCCTGGCATACGTCCCGGATCAGGATCGTTCGCGCCGGGCAGTGCGCCGCGCAGCCCCCGCAGCCTACGCATTTGTGGTGATCCCACGCAGGCTGTCCCCGGAAATCCTTCGCGACCGGATGCGGCTCAAAGGGATACTTCAGGGTGACAACACCCGGCTTTAATACCATCAGAACCTGTTTTATTTTACTCGTAAGCCACACAGTAGTTCTCCTTAGTTAAGATTATATCCCGTAAACGGACAGCCCCACGGCGACAAGGGATGCGACGATCAATACCGCGTAAAACTTCTGCGCCTGGTCGATCCGCATACGCGGATGGGTGGAACCCAGCACCGCGATCAGGACATAGACCAGAAGGACAAAAGCCAGCTGTATCAGAACATCAAAACCGTAAAACCCGGTTTTAATTGCCGGTATGAACACGACCACGAAGAGAGCCGCGTAAAACATCTGCTTCAACAGCATGTAATACTTGAACAGGGCCAGATTGGGACCGCTGAACTCGATGAAGGGCCCCTCCAGGATCTCGACCTCGGCTTCGGCTATGTCAAAAGGCTGGCGTCCGACAAAGGCCTGCAGGGCCATGAGGTACACCACCAGCATGAGAATGACCGACGCGCCGTAGCCGCCGCTGACGACGCTGGCAACCGAGACGGTGATCCCGAGGCTCTTCACCTTGACAGCGCCCAGGATAAAGGTCATCGCCAGTACCGGCTCGACCATGATCATGGTGATCATTTCGCGGCTTGACCCGAGGGATGCGTAGGTGTTCTTGCTGGACAGGGCGCCCAGGAGAACGGCGACGCCGCCGAGGGTCAGCAGGTAAATGATGGTGATAACATCGGCGTATTTGGTCAGGTAATTCGCCTGGTATCCCAGCGGAAAGAATACGATAACGCTTATGATCGACGCGAAGGCGACCAGCGGCGCTATTTTAAATCCGATATTGCCGGGAGTCAGGTTCTGCTTGCCTAACAGCTTAAAGATGTCGTAGTACGGCTGCATGAGGGGAGGACCCAGGCGGGACTGCACCACCCGTGCCGTCACCCGCCGCACCACGCCTTCAAAGAACGGGGCCAGCAAAAGGAATACTAATATATTAACCGCGACGTACAGAATGTCCATGTTCTCACCTTCCCGCGAATTTTTTAGCTCTAGATATCTTTTCCAGCTCCATCTTGGTAAGATGGCTCCTCTCACCTGACCTGATATCAACCTTCACAACCCTGTCGGTGCAGGAGAAGCAGGGGTCGATGCTTCCGATGATAATCGGCAGATCGGCGAACTGGTCGTTAAGGAGCATCGCCGGAATGCCCTGCAGGTTCGGATACGTCGGGGCGCGGACACGCCACCGCTCGGGCCTGTTCTCCTCGCCGGTGATCAGGTAGTGCACGACCTCGCCCCGGGGTGCCTCGACCGCGCTTATGGCGTGCCGGAGCGGTTCGATGTCCTCGGAGAATTCGGTCATGATCGGGCCGCCCGGCATCTTGTCCAGGGCCTGGCGTATGATCTTGATCGCCTCGAAGGTCTCAAGGATCCGGACGACAACAGTGCCCCACACGTCGCAGGAATCGACGACCGGAACGTCAAACTGCATCTCGTCGTAGGCGGCATAGGGGTGATCGCGACGGACGTCGATGTCGACGCCGCGGGCCCGCGCAACCGGGCCGACCAGGCTCCAGAGCTCGGTCTCCTGCTTGGTGATGCATCCAACGCCCTTGGTGCGGCGGTGAATCGATCCGTCGCCGATGATGGCCTTGTGTATGGTAATGAGTTCTTTTTCAATGGTTTTAAGAACGCCCAGGAGTTCGTCAGCAAGCTCGGGGGTGATGTCACGGCGGACCCCGCCGACAACGATCATGCCGTAGGTCTTCCGGTTTCCGGTGAGCTTCTCGCCGAACCACATGAGGGATTCACGCACGCGCCACGCCTGCATGAAGACCGTGTCGAAGCCGATCAGGTGTCCCGCGATCCCCAGCCAGAGGAGATGGGAATGAACGCGCTCGATCTCCAGCATGATGGTGCGGATGTATTCCGCCCGCCGGGAGATTTTGATGCCGGCGGCAAGTTCAACCGCCTGTGAATATGACGCCGCGTGCACGGAGCCGCAGATCCCGCATATCCGCTCCGCTATGAAGGGTATTTCATTGTAGGTAACCTGGGTCTGGCACAGCTTCTCCAGTCCGCGGTGCACCATGAATCCACGGTAGTCGCAGCCCTTGATGGTCTCGCCGTCAACGAAGACCGCGAAGTGCGCCGGCTCGTGGAGGGTCGGATGGAACGGGCCCACCGGTATGGTGGTGCAGCCCTCGGGCGCCTCGTCCAGCTGGTAGGCGACGTTTTCAGCCGCCGGGGGCATCAGGTTGTACGGCACTTCCTTGCGGAGCGGGTACATGCCCTCGGGCCAGTCGTCGGCGAGGATAAGCCGCTTCGGCTTGGGATGTCCCTTGAATTTCATGCCCAGAAGGTCCATGTATTCGCGCTCGGACCAGCCGGCATTGGGGATATCCGGGGTGATGGAATCGAATTCCGGATTGTCCACCGGCGCCGCGGTGCGGATGCAGACGAACAGGTCGTCGCGGTCCATGCTGAAGTTGTGGATCAGCCCCAGGGTGTTGTCCCGGGCGATGTTGTCGTATCCGACGCTCACCAGGTAGCGGCCGCCCATCTTGATTATTTCGTTGGAAATTTCCTTGACCTTGGCCTTGTCAATATCCACGAAGAGCCGCGTGCTGTAGGGATTCTCGAAGTTCTTGATTGCGCCCTGATATTTATCTTTTAGCTGTTTTTTTACATCATCAATCGTAAGCATGATTTACCTCTTGTAAATAATGTGCCTTATTTTTTAACGTTGCCCCCGGTCCACTTCACCGCCTTCTTGAAGGCCGAGTACATATTGTGGGCCGCATACCTGTTGTTATTATTGAGATCCTGGTATCCGCACAGCCAGGTGGGGACTACCTTCTCTTCCGCCCCGCCCGATTTCTTGAGTAGCCACGCGAAGATATACGCCGCCGCCAGTATTACCAGTACCACCAGCGGAACGGCCACTGACGATACAATGCCGTCAAGTCCGGGCACGGTCACCGACACGCCCATGGCTGAATTGACGATAAAGCTGTCCATGGAAACGCCCGCGAAGAGGGGCTGCATGATGGAGCCGGCTGAATTCTTGAATATTCCTATAAATGTTTCGAAGTACAGGATGGGGAGCAGGCCCTGCACCAGGCAGAGAATGGCAAGGATGATCTTCGGGAGCAGCATTGTCGCGGGGACCTCCTTGATCTGTTTCTTCACGGTCCACTCAACGCCCGATGATGTGAAGGTCATGCCGAAGAACTTCACGTACGATGCCAGGGTCACGGCGCTGGTGAAAAGCGCGATGATGCCGAATATTGCCAGGAACATGACGTTGCTGCCGGCCAGGATGTCCGATGAAATGATCGTCCACTTGCTCGCGAAGCCGCTGAAGGACGGCATACCGGCGATGGAAAGGGAGGCGATCCCGGCTACCAGCGCGGTCACCGGCATGATCTTCATCAGGCCGCCCAGCTTGTTCAGGTCCTTGGTGCCGGTCGCATAGAGAACGCTTCCGGTGGAAAGGAAGAGGAGGCCCTTGAACACGGTATGGTTCAGGGTATGGTACATGGCGCCGATGATGGCCAGCACGGAAAGTATCTTCACGTATTCGCTCGCGCTGTTGACCATGACCAGGGCCGAACCGATGCCGAGTATGATGTATCCCATCTGCCCGATGGAATGGTATGCATGAAGCCGTTTTGCGTCGTGCTGTTTCAGCGCCTGCGTCGTGCCGATGAAGAGGGTCACGGCACCGAAGGAGGCGATGATAATGCCCCAGAGCATGCCGTCAAAGCCCTCGGCGGGGACCATCCAGAAGAAGGTCCGGATGATGCCGTATACGCCGGTCTTGATCATGACGCCGGAAAGGAGGGCGCTGATGGGAGACGGCGCGATGGAGTGCGCGTCTGGCAGCCAGAGCTGGCCGAAGGGGAACATACCGGCCTTGAAGCCGAAGCCGACGAGGAGCAGTCCGTAGACGATGAAGAGGGATACGCCCTTGGTGGCGCCCAGCTTTTCGATCAGGGTGTGGAGTGAATCGCCCATTGCCGCCCCGTTGATGAAGAACATGCCGGCCAGGATGAAGACCCACGCCAGTTCCATCAGGATGAGGTACTTGTTGGCGTTCCGCACGTTTCCTTTTTCCTTGTACTCAAAGCGGATCAGGAAATAGGAGGCGATGGTCATGATCTGCCATGCTATGGTGAAGCCCGTGGACAGGTCGTCGACGGTCACGATGCCGATCATCCCCATTATGAAGAGGGGAAAGCAGAGGTAGTAGCTCCAGAGCTTATAGTCGGGATAGTGCTCCATGTACTGGATCGAGTAGAAGGCGCTCATGATCGCCATGAAGGATATGATGCCGATGAAGAATCCCGAGAAGCCGTCTATGAGAAAGTAAATACTCACCGGGCCAAAGGGGATAAGCTGCGTTGCAGCTCCGCCGCCCTGGAATATGGTTATAAAGCTAATATTCAAGAGCAGAACTGCGGCGGCGGAGACCAGGATGAAGTTCAGCCAGCCCGCCAGCTTCCGTTTGCTCGACAATATCGGCACGATAACAGCCGTGCCGAGCAGTATTGCCATTGCTAGTTGCAAGCTAGTATAGAGATCAATGTTCATAAACGAGCTCCTTTTGATCGCAGTTAATATACGATAGTAATAGATCGCGGATTATATCAGCGCTTTTTTTAACGTCCTCGGAAAGGCCCGTGCCGTAATCGACATCCCCGACTTCAATGCCGAGGAACCAGGCCTTCTTGTTATATTGCTCCAGAACCTTCCCGGAAAGAAACAGGGAAAGCTTGTGGGTCGAATAATTATTATTGAACGTCTCTTCGAATTCATGCAGCCGGCCGAAGTACACCGAGCCTGTTTCAGAACCGGACTGCATCGCGTCGATCACGACCACGTTGTCGCAGTCGCTATCGGCTATTTTGTATACGTAATTCTCTATCACGTCCTCGACATTCAGCACCGAAACCGTGGGCGAATCGATCATGTCCCTGATCCCGTCAATGACATACACGCCGGCCGCGTCGTCGCCCATGAGGGAGTTCCCCATGCCGACAAAGCAGGTTTTTTCGCGGGCCAGCCGCTCTATGACGGGAAGGAAATCCATTAAATCTGCTCTCCCAGGGTCTTGATCTGGCGGAATGTGTATACCGGTCCGTCGGTGCACACCAGCGTGCGGCCGATGGCGCAGTGCTGGCATTTGCCGATGCCGCATTTCATGTGCCGTTCAAGGGTCGAAATGATGCTCTCTTCCCCGATGCCGAGATCGGTGAGTTCCTTGATGACGGCGTTGAACATGACCGGAGGTCCGCACACGAAGGCGACGGTGTTTTCGACCGGTATGTTGGCCTTTTTCAGCATTTGATGAACGAATCCCGTTTCACCGGTCCAGCCCGGCACCGGGTTGTCTATGGAGACGTGGGTTTCGAAGTTCGGGTCCGCCTGCCATTCTTTCAGGTTGTACGCATACATGAGCTCCTGCGGTGTGCGGGCTCCCAGGAAGAGAAGGACGCGGCCGAAGCTGCTCTTGTTCTGCATCACGTGCATGATGGATGAACGGAGCGGGATAAGCCCGATACCGCCCGCCACGTATATGACGTTTTTGCCCTTGATTTCCTCGAAGGGGAAGCCGTTGCCGAAAGGTCCGCGGATGCCGACTTTGTCGCCGACTTTCAGCTCGTGCAGGGCGTTGGTAACCTTGCCGACACGGCGCACCGTCAGGTGGAACCTGTCATTCTGCGGGCTGGGGGGAAGTGATACCGCGAATTCACCCGAGCCGAAGACAGTGCACATGACGAACTGGCCTGATTTGATTTTCGGAGGCTCTCCTCCCTTTCTCCCATCGAAGGAAAGATAAAAGGTCTTCACTTCAACGATCTCGTCTTTAATTTCGTCTATCGTTGCTATTTCAGGTATTGTTATGTTGTTTATTTCGCTCATGTCACCCACCTATTTTTGAATCTCTCGTCTGATATACGTGACAACATTGGGAAGGCCGATATCGCCCGGACATACCCACTGGCACCGCCCGCAGCCGACGCAGCCGGGACGCAGATATTTTTTGGACTGAGAATATGAGAGCTTGCAGAAGAACCGCTTGCTGCGCCGGTCCTCAACCGGTTTCCGCGGGTTGTGACCGCCGGCCATCCGGGTGTAGCCCTCGTAGGAGCAGGAATCCCAGGTGCGCATCCGGTCAGCTGTTTCGGGGCCCGTCACCGGGTCAACAATATTGAAGCAGGAGCAGCTGGGGCACACGAAGGAGCAGGCGCCGCACTCGATGCACTGGTTGCCGATATACTCCCAGACCTTTTCGTCCATGAGGCCGGTCGTCACCCTGTTCACGACCCGGGATATCCAGGCCTTGTTGTCCTTGGCTATTGAATCGAACTTGAGGACTGAATTATCGATTATATCCATTTTCGCTTTCTTGTGCGAATCATCTGATTTCTTGAGACCGAGTTTCTCGGCCAGGGCTTTCCCTTTCTCGCTGCCGGCCTCGACAAGGTACTGGTCGCCAAGGTCGGTCAGGTTGAGGTCATAACCCTCATGGGCGCTGGGGCCGCTGTCGGTGCACACGCAGAAGCACTGCTTGAAGGGGGCGTTGCAGGTGTTGGTGACAATGAACATGTTTTTCCGGTGGTTCTTGTAAACATCGTCGACAAACTCCTGGCCCAGGAAGAAGCGGTCCATGCAGAGGACGCCGGTGAGGTCGCAGGAACGGAGGCCGAAGAGGGCCTTTTTCGAGGTGTCGAAGTCCGGCTTGATGTCGACCTTCTTGTTCTTCCTGTCATACTGGTATGACATGATCTGCTCGAACTGCGGGAAGAGCGTGTGCTTCGGCGGCTTCGCGGGAATGGGGGCGTTAAGGTCCAGTTCGGCAACGTCATCGACCTTGACGAACATGCACTGCTTCACATCCTTCTCCATTACCGGACCATAGATCTGGTATTCCTTCTGTAATTCCTTGGCAATATCCAATACTTGGTTTTTGTTTATCAAATACATGGTTATACCTTCATAATTCTTACTGGGATTGTTGCATCTTCGCCTCTCTTAAGAACATCCTTGTGTTCCAAGAAGAACTTGGTGACCATCTCGTCGACAAAGTAGGCAACATATGCCGTGTTCGGCTTCACCTTGTCGGTCACCTGCGCCAGTGTCTCCATGGAGCCGTAGGGCGATACGATCTTGACCGGGAACCGGTCGCGCACGTTCAGCTCCTTGGCCTTCTGCGGAGATATGGCGACATAGCCCTGCGGATAGAGGAGAAGCGTCGCATTGTATTCACGCAGGGGTATATGGGTCTTTTTCATGAGATTGTTCTGGTGCCAGTAATGCTGGGACTCGCCGATGAGGAGGAGGATCGGATATTCCTCGCTCGTCAGGGGAATCGCGAAATTCGCGTCTGCCGGGGCGAAGGTGATCTTTTTCGAGGCCTTCTCCACGTCAAAGCGGTTAACGCCGCCCGTCTTGATTCCGAAGGAGCCCTGGAGTTTCTCGTGGGAAATCTCCGCGTAACTCGGTGTAAGCCTGGCGATCTCCTTCATGACATCGGCGGGTGAGCCGTAGCTCCACTTGCCGCCGGCCTTTTCCGCGATCTTCGACAGGAGCTGCCAGCCGGCCAGCATGTTTTTCGCCGGCTCTATCTTCTTCTTCCCAAGCTGGACGCGCCGCTCGGTATTGGTATAGGTGCCGTCCGTCTCGACGTAGGTGGCTATGGGGAGCACCACATGGGCATGATCCATGAAACCGTTCTGGTACGAGCCGATGTAGGCGACAAAATCCATCTTGCTGATCTCGTTCACGTTGCGGACGATGGTTTCATCGTGGTCAACGACCACCAGGGCCTTCAGCTTGCTTCCCAGCTCGTTGGGTGACTTGCCGGCCTTGGTGTTCAGGCTGACTCCCCACTCCTTGCTGAATTTGCCCGCCGCGGAGCCGTCGGAAAGCGACTGGAACCCGGAGAGGAGGTCAGGGGCGATACCCATGTCATAGCTGCCCTGCAGGTTGTTGATCCCGGTGACGGGATTTACGCCGCATCCTTCCTTGCCGATTTTTCCGGCCATCAGGTAGAGGTTGTAGATATAACTTACGGTTTCCTTGTCGAAACCGGATATGCCGGAGGAGAAGAACACCATGGCCGACTTTGAAAGGGCCAGGTCACGGGCGAGGGTCTTCAGCATTTCGACGTCAACGCCGGTCTTCTCAGCCACTTCGCTCTCCTTCAGCGATGAGAGCATCTTGGCGAAGGAATCATATCCTTCGGTATATTTCTTGATGAAATCGATATCGACGAGTTTCTCGTCAACGAGGACCTTTGCCATGTAGGCGATGGCGATCTTGTAGGTGCCGGGCTGGATCTGGAGGAAGCCGTTGGAAAGCTTGGCGATCTGGGTGTTCCGGGTGTCGATGGTGACCACGCGGGCCCCCTTCCGGGCCGCCATATGTATCTCGCTGCCGATGATCGGGTTCTGCTTGGTGATATCAATGCCCACGACGAGCATGAAGTCGGCCTTGGAAATTTCCTCGAGGGATCCGAGCATTCCCGCCATGCCGGTGCCGCTGTGCATCACATCAAGGCTGATCCGGTGACCGGGGTCGCTGTCAAGGCTGATGTTGTTGGTGTTGAACACGGCCCGGGCCAGCTTCATAAGGAGGAAATTTTCCTCGTTGGAGGAACGGGGCGAGGCAAGGAATCCGATCTCATCCGGGGAAACCTTCTTGAGTTTTTCCACCAGGTAAGAAACCGCTTCATCATAAGACGCCTCAACCAGTTTGCCGTCTTTCCTGATGAGCGGAGTTGTGATTTTTTCAGGTGTGTTTAAAAGCTCATGCACATTCCATCCCCGAACGCAAAGCCGCCCCTTGCTGACCGGGTGGTTTTGCATCGGGAAGACGCCGTACACCTTATCACCCCTGACATCCAGGAGATGACCGCATCCCGTACCACAAAATGTGCAAATACCGGATTTATAATTCATACGAAAAGCTCCTCATCCTAAAGTATTTTATCCGCAGTCCACTCTTCTCACTGTCAATGCTTATCAATAACGCACCCGAGCGAGCTGCCGTGTCCGTTTCAAAATATTTCACTACCGGGAATGAATTATGCGGCAGTGCCTTCACAATAGCTTTTTCAGGCTTATAGACAAAGTATCACACTTCTTGGCCTGCGGTCAATTCCCGATAATTGCTATTTTCCATTAACAAATTTTGGTGATACGGCTGAGGCGGGCTACTTGTTCTGCATGATGACCCACTGGATGGCATATTTGGCAAGGTCAGAGGAATTCTTGAGTTTGAGCTTTTCTTTTATATTTTTTTTATGACTTTCAACAGTATATATGCTGAGATTCAGCTTTTTCGCCATTTCCTTGGTGCTAAAGCCGTTCCCGATGAGCTGGAATATCTCGAACTCCCGATTGCTCAGGTTTTCAACGGAAATGCCGATGGTGTCCGCGGAGCCGCGGACCAGCTTGTCTATTATCTTCTTTGATATGTTTTCACTTAAATAGAGCTCGTCGTTGAGTATGGTCCGGATGGCGTTGATTATGTTCTTCGAGGCGACCTCTTTCATGATGTAGCCCCGGGCGCCGGCCCGGATGGCCCGTTCGGCGTAGAGGGACTCGTCGTGCATGGTGAGCACCAGGGCCTTGATCTCAGGAAAACGCTCGTTGATGGACTTGACCAGCTCTATGCCGCTCACATTACCCGCCAGGGTGATATCCACGATGGCAATGTCCGGCTTGTCCCGATTAATCATGTCGATCGCCTCGTTGGCGCTCGAGGCCTCGCCGATGACCTTCAAATCTTCTTCCAGCTCAATGACCTGCTTGATCCCCTGCCGCAGCAGCGGATGATCGTCAACGATCAGGATCTTTTTGTTTTCTATAGGTTTTTCTGACATGTTCAGTTTTGTGTCATTTTCCTGGATCAATTGTGTTTGCAACTTCCGGCCTACTCGAGACTTTTTTTACCGGGCCATTAGCGCATGACCCTTAATGAGAATCGCCAATTCATAGCTTCAAGGCTATAATACTACCGGCCTGTTGGCAAGTCAATACCAAGTTTTTGTTATTTTCACGCCATGATTATTGCTACCTGCACCGGTTTCATTTTATAAAATGCGACTCTGTTCTATCTATAAAATACTCCTTCATTGGTGTAATCTAATAATCTTCCCAGCCCTTGCGGTATTTGTTCCCCTGCCCATCCGGGATATCGGCATGAACAAGGGTCATCCTGGTGACTTTTTTGATCTCATCGAATAGGACTTCCAGTCTGGAGTCTTTACTTCCCGCCGGGAAATCCGTTGTGCGCCATGACTGCACGATTCGGGTGTACGGCTCAAGTATCAGTGTTTTCCCCTGTATGTATCCGTCCCAGGCGGTAAAATCCTTTCCCTCCAGCGCGGTCGATCGCTGCCATGCTCCCGGTGAAGGCGCTGTGTTCAACGCTGTTCAGCCACGCCCCGTATAACACTTCCGGAGGCACGGGGAATACCGCGGAGATTTTTAATTGAATCCATCATTCCACTCGGCTGTTATATCTTATTTATAAACCGCGATTTATCAAACCGGAGCCGCGGTCCGTATATGCCGCCGTGAGCCCGCCTGCCAGCGGCTATGACCATGACAACAACGGCGTCCCGCTCCAGGCCAAGAATCTTCTTAATCCTTTTCGAATCATACCCTTCCATCGGGCAGGTGTCAAACCCGAACGCCCTGAAGGAGAGCATGATGTTCTCCGCGGCAAGGGCCGTGGTTTTGACCGCCCACGTTTTAAGATGGGACCTGGTCACCGGTTCGCGGATGGTCGGTTTCCTGATGCCGATAAAAAAGAAGAGAATACGCTTGAGAAACCCCAGCACGCTGAAAGGTCCCTGCGTGTACGCCGCCGGGACGAGCTTGCCGTAGTAATTGAGGACCGATCCGGGCACACTGTCACCGAGCCTGGTGAAGAGATCGTACATCTCTTTCGCATGGGCTCTCCAGGTTTTCGTCCGTGCCACCACCACGATGAGCTCCGCCGCCTGTTTCGCCGCTATCTGGGACAGGCATGCCCGTATGAGATCCTTTTTTTTCCCATCGCTTTTCACCCAGTACAGCTCCCAGGGCTGAAGGTTTGAGGAATTGGGGGCAAGGAGTCCATTCTCAAGGCACTTGAGAACAACCTCTTCCGGTATAGGCGCATCCTCGAAGATCCTTACCGAACGGCGCGAATCGATCACCTTCTGGAATTCCACAGCGTTGATATCCGGGGCCTTCTCATCATAGTTAAAGCCCGGATCGTTCGACAAAATGCTATTCTTTTCAGCCATAGCTCATTCCTCGCTTACATGGGATTCTGCGGTATCACGAGACTGTTGATATTTTTTCACCGCCGCTTCAGGGAGATGAATTATCAGTGCATGCGTCACTTCATCCTGAATTCCCTGCTAATCTCGTCGTACAGGTCGAGCTTCATCACCTTCCCGATGGGCGACAGCGGCAGGTTGTTCCGGAAGATGATGTCTTCCGGTATCTTGTACTTGGCGAGTTTGTCCGATAGAAACTCCTTGATCTCCTCAGGGGTGATGGCAGTTCCCGGTTTGGGAATGATATAGGCCCGGCCCACCTCGCCCATGACCGGGTCGGGGCGGCCCACCACGGCGGACATCATCACGTTGGGGTGACGGGCGATGGCCTCCTCCACCTCGGGAGGATACACGTTCTCGCCTCCGCGGATGTACATTTCCTTTTTTCTGCCGCTCAGGACAAGGAACCCGCCGTCATCGACCATTCCCATGTCACCGGTGTGAAAATACCCCCTATCGTCAAAGGCCTTTTTATTGTCCTCCGGCCGGTTCCAGTACCCCTTCATCACCGTGGTTCCTGCCACGGATATTTCGCCGATGCTGTTCGGAGGCAGGATATTGTTCTTCTCGTCTATGACGGCGATCATCGTCCCCTCCATGGGCCGGCCCACGGTGTTCCGGATCTTTTCCTCGCCATGCTCGGGCCGGGTGAAGGTGATGGCGCCGCTCACCTCGGTGAGGCCGTAGGCATTGCGGGGGAGAACCCCCATACGGTCCCGGATCTTCGCGATCAGATCGGCCGGGCATGACTGCCCTGAGACCAGGGCTATTTTGACCGACCCCAGGTTGTACTTCCCGATATTCGGATTGAGGAGTTCAAGGGCATACTGAGCCGGCACCTGGCCAATGATGGCGATCTTTTCGCGCTCGATGACTTTAAGGGTTTCCTCGGGCACGAAGGCGTCCATCAGGACGAGCTTGTTCCCCAGATAGAGGCAGCACATCAGGGCCATCACCGAGCCCCCCACGTGATTGAGGGGCACATTGAGCAGCACCGAATCGCCCTGCTCCGCCCCCGACGCAGAGAGCATTCCCTGGGCGTAGGCGATCAGGTTGCCGTGAGTGAGCATCGCTGCCTTGGGCACGCCCGTGGTGCCGGACGTATACAATAAAAGGACCGTGTCTTCGGGAATAACCGCGGCAGCGGCCTTTTTGAGGGAATGGTCCGGCTCGCGCAGGAGGTGCACATACGGCACCATGTCGTTCCCGGCGCCACCGCCGCCGTCGAGAAGGACAACGTGCTTCAGGCAGGGAACCTCCTGCCGTATCTGCACCAGGTTCTTGAGAAAATCCATGCCGGAAAAACCCGACATGGTGCAGAGAAGCGATATACCTGCGTCGTTTATGACAAACTTTATTTCCGGGGCTGTGAAGCGCCAGCTCACCGGCACAGCGATGGCGCCGATCTTCGCTGCAGCCAGGTAAATGAAAAGAAACTCGGGCCTGCTCGAGAGATATATTCCGATTCGGTCCCCTTTTGTTATCCCCATCTTCAAAAGGCCCGCCGCGATACGGTCGGATTCGCGGTTATAGGTGCCGTAATTCAGCCTTACTTCCTTGAACACGATGGCTTCCGAGGCGGAATTCTCCATCGCATGTTTCGTCAATAAATCGCCCAGGACCATGGCCTTCCCCCTTGTCCCTCACGTCGCGTCCCCGGCCATTGCGGAGCATCCGGGCGAATGCACCGCTGCAGGATGACCGTTATGACGAATAAACCATACGCTGTCCAGAATCAATCATTTTTTTCCGCAGTCCCGGGAAAGATGGGGGACCGATGCGCCGTTACCGTTTCATCTGCACCCGTACCTCGAACCCGCCGCCCTCGCGGTTGCCGGCCTGGAACTCGGCGCCGATTATGCCGGCGCGGTAGCGCATGATGCGCAGACCCAGTCCTGTGTTCTTCTTCTCCTGGGCGCCCACGCCATCGTCCTGTATCACGATCCTGAGGAGCTCACTATTGGCGATCAGGTGAATGTGGATACTCCCTGCCTTGCCGTGCTTGATGGAATTGGTGACCGCCTCGCGGGCTATGTAAAAGAGGTGCGTGGCCGCCTGGTTGTCGCTGACGAAAAAATTCCCGTCCTGGTATATCTTGCATGACACGTGGAATATCTTCTCCGTGGAGGCGGCCATTTCGTCCAGGGCTGAGCGCAGGCCGTTCTTTTCCATTTCCACGGGACTCAGCATGCGCGACAGGCTCCGCGTCTGCACGATGGCGTCCCGTATCATGCTCTCGATATTCTCTATGTCAGGGATGCCGACCTTGAAACGCTCCGCGGTCTTCTCCTTCAGGGCCTCGATGAGAAAGGTGACCGCGGTGAGGTTCTGCCCCAGGCCGTCATGCAGGTCCTGGCCGATGCGCTGGCGCTCGATCTCGGCGATGCGCATGATGCCGTCCTGGAGGTTCCGCATTTCGGTTATGTTCGTGAAGTTCTCGATGATGCCTATGACGTTACCGTCCTTGGAGAAATAGGGCGACGCGTTCACGATGAAAACCGCCTCGTCCTCGTTGACGCGGTCCTGATTTCGTACTCGACGTACCGCTCGCCCGCAAGGATCCGCCTCATCAAGACCCGGTCGGCCTGCATGTATCTCCCGGTCCCAGTCCGCCTGCCCGCTCCGGGAGAAATGGCGCGAGTCCAGGTCGAACATCTCCATGAAGCGCCGGTTAAGGTGGAGTATCGCGCAGTTCCGGTCAATGACGCGCATCCCCACCGGCGTGGAGTTGAATATCTGCTCGAGCTCCGTGTAGGCCCTGATCTTCTCCTCCTCCGCCCGCTTGCGCTCGGTGATGTCCTGCAGGGTCTCGATGGCGCCGCTGATGTTCCCCTCCGCGTCGCGGAGGAGCGCCGCGGTAAGGCCAGCCATTTACCCCGCTTGCCCAGGGTGGGGAAAAACCGCTCGCCCTCGCAGGCCTCCTCAAGGACGTCGGATTTGCCGGTATTCCCCCTCGTACTTCTCCCGCACAGCTCCGGATCCTGCAGGCTGAACATGATGATGTCAGCCATGGTCGGCCGCTCCTCGCGGTAAAACGGCTCCCACTGTCGCCGTCGTGCCGATCATGTCGTCGGAAGAATAACCGGTGAGGATCTCGCAGGCCCTGTTCCAGTGGGTGATGCGATGATCCTCGTCGATGACGAAGGTGGGGATGGGGCTCCCCTCGATTATCTGCGAGAGGAGGCGCCGGCTCCTCCGGAGGGCCAGCTCCGCACTCTTGCGCTCAGTGATGTCGTTCAGGAAGCCCTCGGCTCCGACGATCTCACCATGGTGGTAGAGGGGCTGGCTGTAGTAGGTCTGGTAGATAACGGTGCCGTCCTTACGGCGCATGCCGAACTCGCCCCTGACGGTTTCCCCGGCCAGAACACGCCCGGTCTGGTCCTCGGTCTGCTTTCTCCCTTCTCTTGACTGGGTTATGGAAAAATGCCTGCCGATGACGTCTTCACGGGAAAAACCGAGCATCCGCTCCCATTCCGTGTTGACATACCCGAAGAGGCCTCGAAGATCAATGCGGTAATATCCGAAGGGTGCGTTTTCAATGATGGAACGGAAGCGTTCCTCGCTCTCCTTCAGTTCCTCGAGGGTGACTTCATGCTCGCCCGCGGAGTTCGATGCCGCTCAGGGCATACTCGATGTCGTCGGCGATCTCCTCGAAGAGGACCTGTTCGTCCTTGTCCGTGATCAGGTCCTCAGGTATTGAAACAGAAAGAATGCCCCGGAGCCGGCCGTCGGGATTTATGCCGATGGTCATCTTCCCCTGGTCCGCATAGAGCGATGACAGCGGGCACCCGGCGCAGTCGATGGCCGGGTCCTTGGTAATAATGACGCCGCGCTGGTACACCGAGCGGTGCGCACACAATGGCATCGTCCCGTTGGTGAGCATGTCAGCCATAGGATGGAACCTGTCGTCCAGGCCCGCTTCGGCGGCCCAGAGGAGACGTGAGTTCTCGTCAACCAGGGCAATCCAGGCGTAATTATAGCTGCGGTTCTTGATCAGGTTGTCGCAGATACCCTTGAGGAGACGGTACAGGTCCTTTTCCTTGGTGATGAGATGGTTGATGTCCCGGATCGACCGGAGCACCAGGTTGAAGTGGTGCATCCGTTCCCGGGCCCTTGATATGCGCTCGCTCAGCAGGGCCACCACGACAGAGATGACGATAAACATGAGGGACCGGACATAGTCGTCAATCGTGGTATAATCCTGTTTAAGGAACAGGTGCGCAATGATCAGGGACAGGGACAGCAGGACCGCCACAGAGATGCCTTTCCTGCCCCACCAGAGGGACGCCATGATAATGGGAATGTAAAAAAAATGCGTAAAGACCGTTCCGGTATGGAGAATGCCGTAAAATACCACGACCATGGAGAGGCATATCACAACCAAGATGGAAATAATCGTAACTCTCAAACGTTCCCGCGTCCTGTCCATCAGTTGAATACCCCTGATCTAAACAAAAATCTCAATGTGGTTACTATTTATCCGGGAAGGAAAACGTCAAGATATAAAATTCTTTCAGCATTACAGTGTTCCACAGCAGGCTATGTAAGATGACCTCGCTTTCCCTGATACCCCCCTTAAGCGGGAACCGGCTCATCACCAGTCGTCCTGCATAAAAAAAGGTCCGCTCCCTGCCGATTGAAAACGCGGCCGGGGCGGACCGATCACACATGCAGAACCTATTAAGGAAGGATGTCCGTTATGCTCTTATCGCCGTTTACCACATGCCGGCGATAATTCTCTTTTTCTACTATTAAATAAATAACACTGCAGCTATATATTGTAACGGCCCTCCGCCGTGAGGCGTAAGACCGATACGGGCTGGGAGACTCCATTCACATAGGGGGGAAAGAGGCGTCCGTCATCCCCCAGCCCGGGTCTTTTCAATTGTAACCATTGCAGCCCTGGGGCCTTTGTAAATAACAATGACATTCCCAAAGCGGTTAATCATTCCCACTGCTTCCCTTGCAAATCGTCTTATCAATGTAAGAAACAGTATCATATTCATCTCTCTTTATATAGTTAATTAACACATTTTACTGAAATTGGTCAATCACGGATACATACTAAAACATAATCACAAAAAATAGGGTTGCAGGGCATCACGGTTCCAATTACTCAATGGAAAAAAATTAACCTGCCCGTAACATGAAATGTTAGTGACACTAAATATTTATTCTTGACAGCTTAAATCGTCATCTATAATCAAAACCCATGAATACAATACTGGAAAAAGAATTTCTCTCGCCCCAGGTTTTCCGCATGAAGGTGGAAGCGCCGGAGATAGCGAAAAAACGTAAAGCGGGGCAGTTCATCATCCTGCGCACCTCCGAATCGGGTGAGCGGATACCCCTGACCATAGCCGACGCGGACCCCGCGGCCGGCTGGATAGAACTGGTCGTGCAGGTAGTGGGAACCACCACAAAGTCTCTGTCGGAACTGAAGCCAGGCGATTCCCTTCAAGACCTGGCCGGGCCCCTGGGAAGGCCAACGCACATCGGAAAGCACGGCACCGTGGTCATGGTGGGGGGCGGCATCGGCATCGCGCCGGCTCACCCCATAGCCCAGGCGATGAAGGCGGCAGGGAATACCGTCATCTCAATCCTGGGGGGCCGCTCCAGGGAACTCGTTATAATGGAAGACAAGATGCGGGCAGCCAGTGACGAGGTGATCATCACCACCGACGACGGCTCCTACGGCACCAAGGGCCTGGTGACCGACGCCATCCAGAAGCTTATCGACGAGGGGAGGAAGCTCGACCTGGTCATCGCCATTGGCCCTCCGGTAATGATGAAGTTTGTGAGCCTCCTCACGAAGAAATACAACATCCCCACCCTGGTGAGCCTGAACACCATCATGATCGACGGCACCGGCATGTGCGGCGGCTGCCGCGTCAGTGTGGGGAACGAATCGAAATTCGTCTGCGTCGACGGCCCGGAGTTCGACGGACACCTGGTCAATTTCGACGAGATGATCCAGCGCCTGGGCATGTACCGCGACCTGGAAAAAGAGTCCCTCGACCACGTTTGCAGGATCGGGCTTAACCGGTAGATCGTGAAAGCGCTGCCTGAAGGCCGCGCCTCCGCACACAAGGAATCGACACTATGGAAAAGAAAGAACTCACCAACAAGGAACGGCTGGCCATACCGCCGCAGAAAATGCCCGAGCAGACTCCCGCCGAGCGGGTCCGCAACGTGAACGAGGTGCCCTACGGCTTCACCGAGGATATGGCCGTGGCCGAGGCGGAGCGCTGCCTCCAGTGCAAGAACGCCCCCTGCGTGAAGGGGTGTCCCGTTGAAGTCAACATCCCTACTTTCATAAAATTCATCACCGAACGGAAATTCCGCGAAGCCGTGAACGCGATCAAGGTCACCAACGTGCTTCCCGCCGTGTGCGGCCGGGTCTGCCCCCAGGAGGAACAGTGCCAGAAACCGTGCACCGTGGGCAAGAGCCTCAAGTCCGTGGACAAGGCGGTTCAGATCGGAAAACTGGAGCGCTATGTAGCTGACTGGGAAATGGCTCAACAAGCCGCAGAAACGCCGGTGATTAAGCCAGACACGGGAAAGAAGATCGCCATCATCGGGTGCGGCCCCGCGGGCATCACCGTGGCTGCCGACTGCCGGCGCGAAGGACACACGGTCACCATCTTCGAGGCCCTGCATAAGCCGGGCGGGGTGCTGGCTTACGGCATCCCCGAGTTCCGCCTTCCCAAGAAGATCGTGGGCCGCGAGGTCGACAGCCTGGTGCGCATGGGCGTGGAGCTGCGCACCAACATGGTCATCGGCAAGATATACACCATCGACGAGCTCATGGAGAACGGGTACGACGCCGCCTTCGTAGGGACCGGGGCCGGGCTCCCGGTGTTCCTGAACATTCCCGGCGAGAACCTGAACGGTGTGTACTCGGCCAACGAGTACCTTACCAGGGCCAACCTGATGCAGGCCTACTCGTTCCCGAACACGTCCACGCCCATAGCGCGGTCGAAAAATGTCGCCGTCTTCGGCGGCGGCAACGTGGCCATGGACTCCGCCCGCACCGCCCTGCGCCTGGGCGCGCAGAACGTCTACCTGGTCTACCGCAGATCCCGTGACGAGATGCCGGCCCGTAAAGAGGAAGTCCACCACGCCGAGGAGGAAGGCGTGAAGATGAATTATCTGCAGAACCCGGTGCGCTTCATCGGCGACGACCGGGGCTGGGTCACCGGCGTGGAATGCCTCCGCATGGAGCTGGGCGAGCCGGACGACTCCGGACGCCGGCGGCCGATACCGGTCAAGGGAAGCGAATTCGTGATACCGGTGGACGCCTGCATCGTGGCCATCGGCAACGCATCCAATCCCCTTATCCCGCACACCTCGCCGGACATCAAGGTCACGAAGTGGGGCAACATCATCGCCGACGAAGAGACCCTCAAGACGAGCAAGAAGGGCGTTTTCGCCGGCGGCGACATCGTCCTCGGCGCGGCCACGGTCATCCTGGCCATGGGACAGGGCCGCAAGGCCGCCCGGGCCATCAACGAGTACCTGGCCACGGGTGTATGGTAATCATATCCGGTAAGTACAGCCCGCAGGCTCATGGCCAATCATAAAAAAACTCCCGAGTATCCCGGGAGTTTTTTTAACCATCAGCGACAGTATAATTCCCCCGAAATAAAATATATGGCGATAGTTATCGGGATTCAACCGACAGATTCCTTAGAATTTGATTTTACGATAAGACAAAAAATCTTCAACAGTAACTGATATTTTTTTTATTGACACACGGCACATTGCAACTTTCATTGAGAACAACAGCCGCAAACAATAATGGCATTCAAGAATAATATAAAATTCTTAACACCGAGGTGATTATATGCTGACAAAAAGCGGAAAAACACTTGAACAAGTAATAAAAAAAGCAATAGAAGACCATCAGATAACCAACACCGAGTACGAGGAGATCATCCATCTTGCCCACGACGATGGTCACATCGACAAGCATGAAAAGATTCTTCTTAAAGAACTTAAATCCATGATAGCCGATAAATCGGTAAAACGCGTACCGTAAATAACGTCAGGATCGCGGGAAAAAAGCCGGGCGAAGAAATTATCACCCGGCTTTTTTATTGCGCCGCCGCCTCAGCAATCCGCGGATCATCTTCTCCATGCCCACCGCGGCATATATTGCAGATGCGCAGATCATGATATATCCCCAGTGAGTCGGCCCCAGCGGGGCGCTGTGAAAGAGGGAATTCATCGCGGGGATATAGGTGAATCCGAGCTGGAGAAGCGTCATGGCGCCGACGCCGGCGAAAAGGAGCGGGTTGGAGAAAAAGCCGACCCTGAATATCGATTCAGTGAGGGACCGGCAGTTGAAAAGATAAAGCAGCTCCCCCATGACAAAGACATTCACCGCCGCCGTCCGGGCGACCGCCAGGTTCCCCGTCGCCGACATTTCAAGCTCGAAGAGGCCGAAGGCGCCTGCCAGCAGGAGCGAGCCCACCAGCGCAATCCGGAATACCAGGGCTCCGGTTATAACCGGAGCCGCCGGGTCCCGGGGCAAGCGCTTCATCAGCCCCGGCTCCTTGGGCTCGAAGGCGAGCATCAGGCCGAGAAGGACCGCGGTGGTCATGTTGATCCAGAGTATCTGCACCGGCAGGATCGGCATGGCGACGCCGGCGAATATTGCGGCGAGTATGACCAGGCCCTCTCCCAGGTTCGTGGGAATAGTCCAGACTATGAATTTAGTGAGATTGTCGAAGACGCTGCGGCCTTCCTCTACGGCGGCCTCTATGGTGGCGAAGTTGTCGTCGGTGAGGAGCATGTCCGCGGCATCGCGGGCAACCTCGGTGCCGGCGATGCCCATGGCGATGCCGATATTGGCGGTCTTGAGCGCCGGCGCGTCGTTCACGCCGTCGCCGGTCATGGCGACCACGTGCCCCCTCTCCTGAAGGGCATCCACCAGGCGCAGCTTCTGTTCCGGGGTGACGCGGGCGAATACCGCCGTGTCCTCGATCCGGTCAGACAGGGCTTCATCGCTCAGGCCCTCAATCTCCACGCCGGCCATTGCTCCCGGCGGCGCCGCGGGATTGGTATCCCCCGCCATGATGCCCAGGCGCGCGGCAATGGAGCACGCCGTGGCCAGGTGGTCGCCGGTTATCATCTTGACCGCTACGCCCGCCCCCTGGCACGCTTTTACTGCCGCGAGGGCCTCGGGCCGCGGCGGATCTATCATGCCCTGGAGCCCGAGGAACGTCAAGCCCTTCAGGCTTTCCCTCGAGAGACCGCCGGCGACGCCTTGTTTCTTCGCGAAGGCAATGACCCTGAGGCCTCGCTCCGCCATTAATTCGGCTTCTTTCGTTACCGCGTCGGAGTCAAGGGGCACTCCCAATCCATCGCCGCCGAGGGCGTTTCCGCAGAAACCGAGGACCACCTCGATGGCACCCTTAACATAGACCGATGAGCCGCTGCCGTTATTGTGGAGGGTTGCCATGAACTGGTTCTGCGACTCGAAGGGTATGACGTCTCTCCGCGGCAGTGAGATCTTCAGAGCGTCGGTTTCGATACCCCCCTTGACCGCCGCCGTGATGAGGGCTATCTCCGTCGGATCGCCATGAACGGTCCATTCACCGTCCGCCATTCTTAGATCACTATCATTGCAGAGAAATCCCGCGATCAGGCACTCCCTGAGCGCCGTTTCCCGTGCAATATCGGCGGCGGTGCCGCCGCGGAGTATCGAGCCCTCGGGGACATAACCCGTGCCGGTCACCTCGTAAAGGGACCCTCCGGTGTATACGGCCTGCACCGTCATCTGGTTCTGCGTGAGGGTGCCGGTCTTGTCGGAGCATATCACGGTGGTGCTTCCCAGGGTCTCGACCGCGGGAAGGCGCCGTATCACCGCCTTCCGTCTCGCCATGCGGGATACACCGATGGCAAGGGTAATGGTCAGCGCGGCGGGTAATCCCTCGGGAATGGCGCCCACAGCAAGGGCAACGGCGGACATGAACATGTCAATCGTCGGTTCTCCGCGCCACACGCCGACGCCAAAGGTCGCACCGGCCAGAATGAGTATCACGTAGAGGAGCAGCCTGCTGAAGCGCGCCATTTTCTTTGTCAGCGGCGTCTGCAGGTCCGGGGCAGCGGCGATGAGTCCCGATATAGCGCCGACCTCGGTGCCGTCGCCGGTTGCCGTGACGACCCCCTCGGCCTGGCCATAGGTGACGAGAGACGAGGCATAGGCCATGTTGCGGCGGTCTGCCAGGGTCGTCTCCTTCGGCAGGGTCCCCGATATTTTCTCGACCGGCAGGGACTCTCCGGTCAGGGCGGACTCATCGGTCCGTAATTCCTTGACGGAAAAGAGGCGCATGTCCGCGGGCACCTTGTCTCCCGACTGAAGAAAAACGATATCGCCGGGAACAATATCCGATGCGTCCACGCGGTGGCGCGATCCCGAGCGCAGGACCGTGGCCTCGGTCCTAACCGTCCCCGCCAGGGCCTCAATGGCAGAAACGGCCTTTGCTTCCTGCAAAAAGCCGATAATGGCATTGACCAGGACCACGCCGAAGATGACGCTTGAGTCGATCCATTCTCCCAGCACACCGGTGACAATGCCGGCGGCAATGAGGATGTAGACCAGGGGCTGGTGGATCTGCAGGAGGAAGCGGACCAGAGGCCCTTTTCCCTTTTTCGGAGTAAGTACGTTGGGGCCGAAATGTTCAAGCCGGCGCTTCTGCTCGTGCATGTCGAGACCATGGACAGTGTCGGCCCCGAGGAGGCTGACCGTCTCGTTACTTTCGATATGATGCCAGTGCTTGCCGATGATTGTTTCCATGACCGAACCTCTCTGTGAATTGTAACGTGAAATAATATCTTTTCAGGTGCGCCAGGTTTATTTTAAAACTTTTTTCAGGTATGATCCGATCGCCTTCTTCTGCCCCGGGTCGATCTTGTCAAAGGCCTTCCCCGACACCTCGAAGATCTTGTTATTGTCCTCGCTTATGGCAATGGACATGAAGGAAATGACAGCCAGCTTCTTCTCAACGGTATTTTTCTTCTTGTCCTTGTATTTCACTTCAAGCTCGAAGACGTTTTTATCCATGCAATAGGCTATGTCCGCCAGCTGTTTCATGGCGCGGGGATCCTTGCCGGAAAAATTCAGGGCCACGTTAATGCTGTACTCGCTCTCCCTGACTTCCGGCTTTGTCCATCCTGTTACAGGCATCCGCAGTTCCATGCTCCCCGCGTCAATGGCGCTGATATCAATGCCGGTGGAGGAGATTGAAAAGGAAAGGTTGATCTGAGCGTAGTTGTTCGCGCTCTCCTTGAATGTGCCCATGGTCAGCACCAGGGTGCCGCTCATGCCGATCAGCTTTTTCTCGTATTCAAGGATTACCTTGGCCTTTTTGAGAGCGGAGGCCGAATCGGCAAGCTCTTTGTCAGTCACATCCTTTAATTCCTTATTCAGGATGCTGATCATGGTACCGCCGCCCAGGGACGCCGTCAGGGTCAGCTTTTCCAGGTTGACGGACCTGGTCTCCTCCTTGCCGGTGCCGGGGTTCTTGAATTTGATCTCCAGGGGTGCGTTACGGTGCTCAAGAAAATATATAACTTCGTCCACATAACGGGAAGACGCCATGTTCTTTGGGTCGATCATCTCCGTAATCATGACCAGGTTCGCCAGGCCGGACCTGGTGATGCGCGGCTTGGTCCATCCGGCCCCGGGGAGCTTGATCTGTATCGAATCTATTTCAATGGTGGGGTCATTGATCATGATCATGATGGTGGTCGTGAGGTTGTAGAACCGGTTGCCGCTGGTCATGGCCGAGGCTATGATCGTGAAGGTGCTGAAAAGGTTTTTCTCCACGAATTTCGAAAGCCGCTGGCTGAAGGCGTCATCCAGCTTTTCCCCCGAGACCTCCGCCTCTATCTCAACCGAGTAGATGCCGTCCCCGGTCTTCTCCTTGAGTATTTTATAATTTTTTACGTACCCTTCCGATTCGCTCAGGATTTTATTGTAGGTCAATTCGAAGTTCTCGACTTTTGATTTCGCCTTTATGTACACCCCCACGGCTTTCTGCAGCGTGCTTTTAAAGGCCTCGGCCAGGGCGTCTCGCTTTGCCTTCGGCAGGTCATTGTTCACGATGAGGGCTTCGCCCTTGCCCTTGTACCTGGGGGTCTCCTGGCCCGGGGAAATCCCGGGGAGCAGAATTGCAAAGGCGATAACAATCGCCGGGATGGATGCGCTTTTTCTCATCTGGGCCTCCCTGGTTAAACTCATCTTCTCATCCATGTACGATTATCAGTTAGATTTGAGTTTTTCAAGTGAAAAATAACGTTTCTCTACTGTAAGCGCCAGTTTCGGATGATAATCCGCCCGGTAATAAATATTGACAAACGGGCCATATTATCAGCTATTAACACATTACCGCACAGCGGGACCTGACTCACAGAATATCAGCTCATCATGAGATGCCGCTTTCATGGTTCCGGCGGAGAGCAACAGTAAGGGAGAGAGCACGCATAATCATGAACTACAACAACGCAGCATACCGGGACCTGGCAAAAAAATTCAGCCTCGAGGCTATGATCGGCCCTGATGAAGGGGAATCGCTCCTTGCGGAGCTCCTTCTCCATTGCTTCACCATGGAAGAGGCAGCGCTGGCGATCCATCTTCCCTTTTTCTACAAGACCCACACGCTGGAGAAGGTGGCCCGCGCCGCGGGGAAAAACCCGGGCGATATCAAGCCGCTTCTCGATGCCATGGTATCCAGGGGCGTCATCAGGGGCCGCGGCAGGGGTTACGCTCTGCTGCCGATCCTTCCGGGGATGTTCGAAAACGTCCTCATGGACAATGTTGATTCGCCGTGGCACCGGGAGTTCGCCCGCATCGCCAACCGTCTCTACGAAACCGGCTACGTCAGGAAATACCTTGAGCATCCCACGCGGGTCGTGCGGAGCATCCCCCTGAACCTGGAACAAAACGCCGCAGGCACCGCCATTGACCCGGACCGGGTGGAGCAGATGATCCGGTCCCATGACCTGATGGCCGTGCTCAACAACTGCCAGTGCCGCCACGCACGTCACCTGGAGGGAATCGAGTGCCGGCGGGCCGACCGCCTTGACGGATGCATCGCCTTCGGGAGCATCGCACAGATGTACATCGACCGGGGCGGGGCGAAGCAGATCGACCGCGACTCCATGCGCTCCGTCGTGAAGGACCGCATCAGCAAGAACCTGACCTTTTTCGCCGGCAACGTCGCAGCCGGGAGCCCGAACCAGATCTGCACCTGCTGCGACTGCTGCTGCCACATGCTGGGGCAGATCATCGGATTTGATCCCGACCTCATCGTCACCACGCCGAAATACCGAGCCGTCGTGAACGTGGATCGGTGCACCGACTGCGGAAGGTGCATCCCCCCGTGCAACCTGAGGGCCCACACCATGGAGGGGAAGCGGCACTGCTACGACCCGTCCCGCTGCGTGGGCTGCGGCCTCTGCGTCAGGTCCTGTCCCGCCGCGGCCATTGACATGGCTGAAACAAGCGGCTACCGTGAACCCGCGGCAAACTTCAAGCGTCTGGCCGTCAGGTTGGCGCCGGCGAAGATCATGGCGATGATAAAAGGGAAACTGACGGGTAAATAAAAAAACGCGGGAAAATATCCCCCGCGTCCGTTCATTTTCAAATATTTGAGGCGGTCTACCTGATGCTGCCGGACAACCGTCTCCCACGTTTCCGCCGTCCAAGCTGAAGCACACCAAAGAGCATTGCGCACATGATCAGCAGATCCAGGCATGACGACGCCGATGTTCCACCCTTATTCGTCGCCGCATTGGCCGAACTGCCGCACCCGAGGCCCGAAGAGCCAGGGCTTGATAACAATACGGAGTTTTCAATACCCCTGGAAGCATCATCCTTATTACTTACCTCGGTATCGCCGCTGTCAATGGGAACATCCTCGATCACCCCAGCATTAGCGCCAGCGGATTCCCGGGCGCTGAGTGACGCCAGCCACTCACCTATGAGCGGATACGCGACATTGGATGTCGCATAGCCGCAGACCACGTCAGCATGGGCTGTATCGGGGATCTGGTGCCATTCATCCAGGCTGTCAGGCGTCTTCTTTCCGTAGAGATCCCTGATGATTTCCTGAGCGTCTACCAGGGCGCCCCGGTCAGAGAAAATGGCAAAGGCCGGTGACGTGATCCTCGCCATGTTTGTATCGTCATCATAATAGTAGTAGCCGTCGTTGCCGCGGTCCGGTTCAGGGCCCACGGCAAGATTTTTATTCTCCTGGCCGTTCCTCCAGTCTTCCCGCATTACATTATGAAGAGAATTATCGCCGAACTCAGTGAGGGCGCGCAGGTAAGTGCTGGATACGCAGTAACGCGCGAAATAATCCTCAACATGAGGATCGGTGTTCTGGGGAATCCAGATATCAAGGAAGCCGAATAAATCAAGCTCCCGCGAATAGAGCCAATTCGGGAACGACGCATACACCAGGTGCAAATAATCAACAAGGCCGAAGATGGCTTCAATTGCCGAGCCGGCCAGCATGGAATGTCCCAGGAGTGGATTGATGACATTTTCCATGATCCCGTCAAAGTCGAGATAAATGGGATATCCCGTAAGTTTCCAGATCGAATAGTAGTCTATCATCTTGGGCAGGGGCGGTATTCCCCCCGGGTCCAGGAGCAAAAGACCTTTTACATCACGATTGCGCTGTTTCGCGACGGTGGGATCAGCCTTTACATGGGGGATATAATTGCCGCCCATCTCCGTTGCGTCAATGGTGATGCCCTGCATAAAATTATGACAAACCCTGCCGCCCGTGCTGTGGCCTCCGATAACCAGGGCCCTGCCTGTCACTGACCGCACCAGCTTGACGCAGGCAGGTACATCCAGGGCCGCCCATACATCAAGGTTGGTATAGACCGACCCTCTCTGGCTTTTAAACTCGCCCCGCCCGACGCCGCGATAATTGGCGAACCATGGGTCATATCCCTGACTCCAGAGATAATAGGCAATACTGTAATAGAGCATGGGGTCCTGGGCAATGTTTGAATCCCCACTGGCCCATTCAGCGAGAGGCACAGGCAGTATCATCTTGCCGTAGTCTGACTTTCTTTCTTCAGGCGTATACATGATGAACTGATTCATATTGGCTACAATGCCGGGAAACAGGAGGACCGGCTGTCCCTGATCATTGAATGAATCATTTACTGACGGCCTGTATCGTCTCACTTTCAAACTTATGCCGTCATCCGTGACCGCGTTATGGAGACCATCAGTAGTTGAAGCATGAAGAGGAAATATTAATATCAGGCTTATGCAGATAACAGCAGCACAGAAAAACAATGTACGCATATCACCCTCCCCTTAATGAATATATTTTTACCGGCTGTTATAATATAACCGGATGATCGACATGTCAACAAAAAAAATCCGTCTGGACGGTTGCAAATTTATTGGACAGAAAACAATATATAAAGGATAAATGTACCGATTGTTATCGGTCATGAAATATTATCCAGGTTGTTTCTGCTCTGACACCTACTCCGACCCCGATAAACTAGCAATATCGTTCCGATAGTTATCGGAATTACCGATAACTATCGGTGATTTCCTTGTTACTCTGACCCCATCCCTACAAGTAAACCAAAGTTCTAGATATTGTAGCCGGTCATTTATCACCATTAATACCAGCGGCACCAACGCCGCGGGCGGCAATCATTGTTTAAGGCTGCACATAATCGGCGGACAGATATTGTGTTTTCTTAGTTTATGACCAGCCCATCGCGGGACGGCACATCGTATAAAATCACTTAATAAAAACAATATTACCGACGAATAGTATCCCAAACAGAAGCGTAAAAAATAATCACCCCTACTGGAAGTATTTATGAAAGCAATAATCACCGTCGTCGGCAAGGACCGGGTCGGCATCATCGCCGCAGTAAGCGCGAAACTGGCGGCCTGCGGCGTCAACATCCTCGATATCAGCCAGACCATCATGCAGGAAAACTTCACGATGATGATGTCCGTCGACCTGGCCGGCAGTTCCGTTTCCCTGAAGGAGCTGAAAGTCCAGCTCGACGAAATCGGCGGCGCCATGGGTCTGGTCATCAACATTTACAACGAAGAACTTTTTAATTCAATGCACCGGGTGTAGTCCATGAACCAGCACGAAGTGATCGAAACCCTGAAAATGATACAGGAGGATAAGCTCGACATCCGCACCATAACCATGGGTATTTCCCTGCGGGACTGCGCAGACGAAAGCGTGAAGAAATCATGCGGCAAGATCCGCGACAAGATCGGCCGCTTCGCCGGAAGGCTCGCCGTGGTGGGCGACGAGATCGAAGAGAGCTACGGCGTTCCGATCATCAACAAGCGGATCGCCGTGACCCCGCTGTCACTGGTCGCCGAAAGCTCCAAAACCGAAGACTACGTTCCCTTCGCCCGGGCCCTGGAGGAATCGGCCCGGGACGCTGACGTCAATTTCATAGGCGGCTATTCCGCCCTGATTCACAAGGGGATGACCCCGGGCGACCGGAAACTCATCGAATCCATCCCGCGGGCCCTATCGGAAACCGAGCGCGTCTGCTCATCGGTCAACGTGGCAACGTCCCGCTCCGGCATCAACATGGACGGGATCAGGTTAATGGGAAAAATTATAAAAGAGATATCCGTCGCCACGAAAGACCGCGGGAGCGTGGGCTGCGCCAAGCTGGTGGTCTTCGCCAATGCGCCGGAGGACAATCCCTTCATGGCCGGCGCTTTCCACGGCATCGGCGAGGCTGAGGCGGTTATCAACGTGGGAATCAGCGGCCCCGGCGTCATCAAGAGCGCCCTTGAAAAGATTAAGGGCAGCGACCTTGAAACCGTAGCTGAAACCATAAAGCGGACCTCATTTAAAATCACGCGGGTGGGCCAGCTGGTGGCGCGCGAGGCGGCCCGCAGACTGGGCATCCCCTTCGGCATCGTGGACGTGTCCCTGGCGCCCACGCCGTCCGTCGGGGACAGCGTCGCCTGCATCCTGGAAGAGATGGGGCTGGAGCGCTGCGGCGCGCCGGGGTCGACGGCGGCCCTCATGCTCCTGAACGACGCGGTCAAGAAGGGCGGCCTCATGGCTTCATCCTTCGTGGGGGGCCTCTCCGGCGCGTTCATCCCGGTGAGCGAGGACCTGGGCATGATCGAGGCGGCAGAACAGGGCGCCCTCTCCATAGAGAAGCTCGAGGCCATGACCGCTGTCTGCTCCGTGGGACTCGACATGATCGCAGTGCCGGGCGACATTGAGGCCGACACCATCGCGGCCATAATTGCGGACGAGGCGGCCATCGGCGTGGCCAATAACAAGACCACGGCGGTGCGGATAATTCCGGTCTTTGGGAAAAAAGCGGGTGACTTCGTGGAATTCGGAGGACTGCTCGGCAGGGCCCCGGTCATGACGGTCAGCCGTTTCAGCCCGTCGATCTTCATCGGCCGCGGCGGCAGGATACCGGCCCCCCTGCAGAGCTACCGGAACTGATTATACGCGGCTATGCAAACCGGGTCATGGGCCATCAACAATGGAAGTGCGGGTTATTTCATCCTGGCGAGGAGTGCCTTCTTCCATTGCATGACCTCGCCAAACCGCGGCTGGTCATAGCGCTCCATCAATGACAGGCCATCCACCAGGGCCGTGATTTTTTTCATGACATCCGGCCGTTCTCGCTCGTAACGCGATTTCCGCTTCTCCATCTTGCCGTAAAGGACAGTTTTATTTTTCCGCAATTCTTTCATCTCCTTGTTTTTGACCGTGACAAGCATGAAAACCAGCGGCTGATTGTCCTTCATCCATTTCAGCATATAGAACGACTTGTTGATTTGCGTTATTTTTTCCGGGGATTTTTTATACAGCGCCGTCAGCTCAGGCTTGTCAAGGGTGCTGAATTCCCCGGTGGCGGGGATGCGGACTCCGCTGAGAAGTATCACGCGGCCCGTGGCGAGATCCATAGCCTTCATATCAATGGTAACCGTGCCCATATCCTGTATCATGATGCCGGAGACAATGACATCCGGCAGACGGGTATTACCACTAACGCCCTTGGCATCGACATCGTAAATTCTGGCCAGTTCAATGGCTTGTATTTTCATTTTTTCCTGCACCTCGGCAAGTGGAACGATCTTGATGCCGCCCTTCCTGGTCAGATAGCCTGTAAGCTTGTTTGATATCCGCTTCCCGGGGTCCAGTATCTGCCAGTCTAAAGTTGTAAAATAGAATATGCCAATTCTCTTGTCTTTAAATTGCATCAGTCGGAGAGAAAGAATATCGTCGCCAAGCTTCGCGACTGCCGCGTCCTCTGTGCCGACTACGTTTCCTGCCGGTTTGTTAACAGTCGTGGCACAGCCGGAAAAGGCCATGACAAGTATGATGGACAGGGCAACCAGTACGCTTCCTGATTTCATGGAATAATCACCTCTTGATAACGTATATATGTATATTATAGCGATGTAACAACATGATACATGCCGCGCCGCAGGTCAAGCATTACTGAATCATTATTACAGATAACAAAAAAAAATTATAACACTGCCGGAATATTATTGGGGACAATCATCCTGGTGAAGGTTACAAGGGATTTATGAAAAACGTTAGATTCATGAAATTTAATTTGCTTCACAAAAAATCAAATGTTTGCAGTCAGCGACATCATAATTGAAGTATGAATCGGGCAAGGTAAGTGGAAATGATGTCAAGGCAGGCTGACAGGGAGATGCCCGCAGGGTTATACTATCCAGGGCAGGGACAGCGAATATCCCTGCTGTACCCGCCCTGGTTTTTCAAGATGCTTTTTATTCGTAGGGCACGGTAAACACCATCTGCCTTCCCGGGTCAGAGCTGTGATGAATCATGACGTTATAACTCCTGGTAGTGGGCTTGCCGTACAGTATATTGTTTGTATCCATTGCGACCATGAGGCGGTGCCCGGGTTTCACATCATAGCAGGCCGCGATAAAGGAGAGGTCAACATTCATGATCTGGCCGGGCACGGCGTTCCACCATGTCTTGAACGCATGGGTAATGAAAGCCGCTTTCCCTGCTTCATCAACGTCATACAGGTAGATGAAGACCTGGCCCTTGCTGTATGACAGTGAAAGCCTCAGATTGATTTCCGCCTGCCCCCGTATCTTCAGATAATCAGTGCAGGGCGCCGTTTCCCACACAATAGCCTTTTCAGTGCTTATGTTATCAGCTGAAAATTTGTACACATACCCGAAATCCTCGAGGAGCTCGGTTAACAGCGGTATGCCGGTGGTCGCACCTGAATAGTACGACGATATGACTTTGCAGATCAGATCAACGGCATTTACCGTTTCGACAAGCTTTCCGTTTTCAATCTCACTGCGCGGAGTCAGATAGTAATTCTTCATCGTGATTGAATTAGCCGGCCACTGATACACTGTTTTCCCGTCGATAATCTTTTCCAGGTCATCAGAGTTGTAAACTATCCTGTCGGAAATTGATCCCTTGCGCTCCATTGTTACCACAGCGCTTTTTTGCTGTTTGGGGACAATACCGGTATCAATTCCCTTCAGCCAGTAATCCATCCATCTGTGGACGTTGGTCCAGGTATCGGTCGGTATGCCTGCCAGGCTCAGTCCTTCATGACTCGCGTGGGTCCCCTGGTTCAGGTCCAGGCGCTTGTGGTCCACAGTCAGCTTGTTGAAATAATCAATGGTGAAATCCGCCAGGAAGAGATAATCGCCGAAATTGTGGCTCATATACACCGGCTTGTTGGCACTATTCATATCATCAATATAGCTCGCGGGTGAATTAATCAGCGACTGCTCCTTTACCCAGTCAATATTCGTTCCTGACATCGTATAGGTATACAGGTTGAAGGCCCAGGAGCTGAGCCTGCCCATCGGGAAGGATGTCAGCACCAGGAGACCACCCCATATAAGCCTCGGTGTTTCATTGGAAAACATGCTCCTGTAATGATCGACATGGGAACTCAGGGCTGCGCAGGTCTTAATCCTGGGATCCCGGCTGGCCGCATGAAGGGCACCGCCGCCGCCGTAGGAAATGCCGGCCGCGGCGATATTCTTTTCATCAACGGGGTTGTTTGCGATCAGCCAGGAAACCACGTTGGCGAAATCATTGAAATCATCGCCATTCCACATTGATATCTGCCCGCCGGAGAGTCCCCATCCCCTGCATGAATAACTGAGGACGATGTAGCCCTTCGCGGCAAATTTCTGTGCTTCGGCAATGTACTCATATTCATTGCAGGCCCAGCTGTTTATGAAGACTATGGCGGGGAATTTCTGCCCGGCATATTTCTCTACAGGACGATAGATATTCGCGGCAATGGTAATGGTAGTGCCGTTTGAAAAGGAGTTAATCTTTATGTTATCGTACCACTTGTAATGATACGTCTCGTCGGCGGGTATTACCGGGACACCGGCGGAATCAGTCTGGTCAGAACCGCCATTGTTATCCTTTGTATCTGTTGAACTATCTGAAGCTGCTAAATCACTGGAATCCGAAGAACCCAGAAGACTGCTGAAAAGAGAACTGCCGCTCGAACCTGAGTTGCCAGAATTATCACACCCTGTCAGAATAAGAGTGCCTATAATCATGGCAACCAATGAAACTAATTTTATTTTTTTCATAAACCCTCCTGTTTTTTTACTCCTGGAATAAAAATCACAAAAAGTAAAAAATCCGTCAACAAATTACCGGCTGGCCGGTATGTTTTTTTTAAACTATTTCTTCTTCCTATTTTAAAGAAACAAATAATACCGGGATAACTATCTGCATCAGTTTATCCCGGCAACTGCTCCCGCAAAACTATAACCGGGCGCTTACCTCAGACCATACGTCCGTGACATCCATCGGCTTGAATTTTTCCTTTGAGAATTCCCGCTTGCACAATTCATAGATGGCCCTGTTATAGGGCGCATCGATCTTATTCTTTGCAGCAAGGTCAACCATGTAACCATTTATCGTCTCAAGTTCCGAATCATGACCTCTCCTCTGGATGATGTCCTGGGCCATGCTGCTCATGACCATCTTTTTCGCGTTCTTCCTGAACATCCCCCTGGTGATGAACTGCGGCAGGGTTGCCCCCAGTTTCATCAGTGAGCCATGGCGGCATGCCGCCTATTTTACATTCTCTGTATCCCGCGGCTTTCGCTATTTTTGTCCCTTCATACAATAAATTTGTCAGCAGTTTCTGGAAAAGACCCTCGTCGGAGACAGGCTGGAAGCCGTGGCCGATTAGCGTGGTCAGCGAATTGGTAAGATTGATTATGACCTTCGAATGGGCCGCATCCTGAAGATGGTCGACAACAATCGTTTCAACGCCCCTGTTGAAAATTTCGGCGATTTCTTTCATCTCCGCCATGAGTTCATTGTTCCGTGTCCCGAAAACAAGGGGGCCTTTTTTCTGGTAGCCCACGACGCCGGGCTCTTCAAACCAGGCATTGTATCCGATGACGCAGTATATTACCTTTGAAAAGTATTTCGGCAGTACCTTCTGGTTTTCCACGCCGTTCTGCATTGCGATAACAATCGGCCGGTCTCCCAGCCTGTCTTTGATCACGTTCGATACGGCATCAAGGCTGAAATTCTTCACCCCCAGGACGATAACATCGGCATCCTTTGCTTCGCCGATATCATCGACCACCTTCACTTTGATATGACTCTTTGTGTCCTTTTTATTCTGCTCGAAAAGAGTTATCCCCTTTTCCTTCATGGTTTTCGCGACATCACCCCGGTCCAGGAAGTATGTATTCTCATGGTGCGGCGCTATCCAGCCGCCCACGGACTGGCCGATTGCACCGGCCCCAAAGAAAACTATTTTCATATCCTTTTTCATGACAGCCCCCCTTTCGTATTCAGTTCTTCAAACCACTCCGGCGTGACCGCGTTATACAGATCAAAGCAGCTGGACATGTGCTCCGCGTACCTGGTCTGGAAGGGATGCTCCTCGATCTCCAGGTCCCGCAGCATTTTCGCTGACGCACTCGTGCCGATGTCAATATATGACCTGTCCGGCCTGACCCCCTTTTTGAACAACAGCCCCATGTGCTTGTTTACGTTGAAGGTTGCCCTGAAATTCGTCTCGCTCTGCAGGAGTTTTCCGTTCAGCCGCGTGTAGAGATTTGATGTTTCATCAAAATCAGTAGCCGTGCCGCTGACCGGCACCCGGATCGTCAGATAGGGCTCTCCGCTTTTTTCACAGGCGGTGGTGACGCAGTCATTTCCCTCTTTCCTGATGTCTATCTGCTGGGTGACCTTGGGGAGGCCCCAGATCCTGTTCCCCCTCACCTGGTTTTCATATGATGTAACCGGCATCCCGGCAATATAATACCCGAAATGCCTGAACTTCATGATCATAGGCAGTACCGGGGGACTGAATTTCGCGTTCACCATGACGGGAATCGCCATGGCGATTTCATTATAGGGTGGGACGCCCATCACATTCTTATACTCATAGCATGAAAAAGCTATTAATGATCTGCCCTTTGTCAGTTTTACCGGCTTGATTTTCGGATGGAGCTCTTTCGCAACCAGGGCTTCAGCTTTTTTGTAGGAGCAGAGAAAGATGCCTATGGCGCAGGTCACATCACCATAGAACGTAGGGAACAGATAATCTTTTACAATCTTTTCAGTCAACTGTAAAGGTTTACCGGCTTTTCGCAGGGTAAATCTTTCAAAGAAATCATTCTTAAAAACTGGGTCATTCCCGTTATCAAGCATAGTTGCCGGTATATCTCAGGGTCGGCTTCATGGAATTATCTCCCATTTTAATATTAATGGACAAATATAAATTTTTTATCTCATATGAATGACCACCGGTCATCTATAATAAAAAAATTTAACTATTCGTGACTAATAATGACCGGCGGTCATAATTAATCAAGTAAAAATTGGCTCACAATTGAAAAATCTTTTCATGAAATCTTCAAGCATCAGCTTCGCTTCAGCTTTGCTTTCGATACTCTCCTCGATGATAAGCCGGTAGCAGATATCAAAGACCGTACTCATCAAAACTTCTGAATAGGCATCAAGCTGGGTTATGGGATACCGTTCATCAATATTGAGGAAATGCAAAATGACCCTGGAAAAGGCCGAGATTGTTTTCTTGAAATAGGGATATTCCCGGTGGACATTCATGTTTTTTCTGAGTTCAATCAGAAACATCTTGTTCTTATTGAAGTAATGCAATACTGATTCAGCAATATCGGTAATCCTGGGAAGGTCTTTATTCTTAACGATTATCTCTTCGAAAAACTCTTCGCCGAATTTTTCAAAAACACAATTGATCAGATCATCCTTGTTTTGAAAATATAAATAGAAGGTGCCCTTCGCGATGCCCGCGGCTTTTACTATATCATTGACCGATGTATCGGTTACTCCCTTTTTTTCAAAGAGACCGACGGCGCACTTTCGTATATTTTCCCTGCTGATGGGATTTTGATTCTTATCCGCGATGTGTATTGTGGTTTTCCGCATATACTGACAATCAGTGCAGGCCGAATCATTTACGTCAAACCTATTTATAGTATTACCTGATTCACCCGGCCTCACCCCCGGTCATCATCTCCCGCGGGAGAGTCTCCCGGCAGGATGCCGCAGTGCGACGCCGTGCAGGATGCAAGAAATCCATTTACCATTGGAAGAAGTACGGGAGGAAAAAAAAGAGTGCCGGGATGCGCGAAATTTTAACCGCGGCAATCCCGGCATATCAGTCTTCTTGCATAAGGAAGCGTTACTCCTGATACAGGGCCATGATCTGGTCTTTATACTTTTCTGTTATGACGCGGCGCTTGACCTTCATGGTCTGGGTCAGCATGCCGTTTTCAAGGGTGAAGGGCTCGGTGACAAAGAGAAATTTTTTCGGTATCTCATAGCCGCCGTACTTGTTCTTCATGCCGGCGGTAATCTCATCGCTGATCATCTTTTTAACATTCTCATTGGCCACGAGGGATGCCGGGTCCTTGGGGAGATTGTTTTTCTCGGCATAGCTCGCGAGGGCAAGAAAATCCGGCACGATGAGGCAGACATTGTATTCGCATCCTGCTCCGTGGATCATGGCGTTCTGCACGTAATGGTTCAGGCAGATTTCCTCTTCCATTGCCGCGGGGAACACATATTTGCCGTTCTCGAGCTTGAACTGGTCTTTTATGCGGCCCGTTATCCAGAGGAACCCGTCCTGGTCAATACGGCCCCTGTCGCCGGTGCGGACTCCCCCGTCCGGGGTCATTATTTCAGCGGTGGCGGCAGGCTTGTTGTGGTATCCCTTCATGACGTTGGGACCATATACGACGATCTCGCCATCCTGCGCTCCCGGCTCCACCACGGACTGGTCGATGACCACCCTGACTTTATCCATCACCCTGCCGACGCTCCCGATGCGGTAGCATGACGGCGAGTTGGCGGTTATGCCCGGGGACGTTTCAGAAAGACCGTACACGTCGTAGAGGGGGATGCCTATATCGAAAAAGAACCTGGAGATTTCCGGGTTCATGGCGGCGCTGCCGGTAACCGCGCCCATGAGGCGCCCGCCGAAGAGATCCCGCACCTTCTGGAACACGATTTTATTGATCAGGTTGAACTTGAAATCTGCAACGGCGCTTGATTTTCCCTTATCGGCCAGTTCCCTTCTCTTCTTAGCCGCTTTGACCCCTATGTCGAAGAGGATTTTTTTCGCGCCGCCGGCGTCATTGACCCTGGTAACGATCGTGTCGTACACCTTGTTGAAAACCCTCGGCACGGAGATGAGGAAGGTCGGCCTGATCTTGGCCATGTCTTCGACAATGGTGGCCGGGCTTTCAAGGAAACCGAGGGAGCCGCCTACCGCCGTGAAGGTGTGAAGTTCGCCGAGGCCGTAGCAGTGGGCCCAGGGGAGATGGGATACGGTTCGGTCATCCGGGTTGAAGCTCGGGTAGGCGATCGTCCTGGCATGATGGTTGCTGGTCCAGTTCCCGTGCGTTAAAAGAACGCCTTTCGGATCACCGGTCGTTCCCGAGGTGTATACCAGAACAGCGACCTCTTCCGGTGATGGATATACCGGGGCCACGGGGTTCTTCTCGCCGGTTTTTTCCAGAGCGGTCATGGTGTTTTCCCCTTCCCCTTTAATGAGAAATATCTTTTCGAGGGTGGGAATTTTCGTCGTAAAGTCTTTTATCTTTTCAAATATTTCCGGTTTTGAAACGAAGAGCATCTTTACCCCGCTGTCCTTGATTATGTATTCCCATATATGAACGAGCTCTGCTTCATACATGGGAACAAACATAGCACTGATACCGGCAACGGCGAAGTGGGCAACGGCCCAATCTACTGAATTATTGGAAATGATCCCGACGGCATCTCCTTTTTTCAGGCCGGCTTTTACCAGTCCGCCCCTCAGGTTGTCGATGCGTTTTCCCATTTCACGGTAGGTGGTCCATTCGTATTCGCCATTTTTGTTTTTCGTCCCGAGGCAGGGCCTGTCAGGATACTTTTTCACGCTCTCCTCGAAGAGTGCCACAAGGTTATCCGGTTTGGTTAGGTTGTACTTTTCAAACATGATTGTTATCCCCATAACATAATATTTTTTATTTTCAAGGCACCTGCGTAATAAACCCAATTTGCATTGCCTGTTAAAAACCCGCCAAAAGATTGGTACTGTTCATAAAGTAAATGAATCAGGTTCAATATAACGATCATCGGTCAATATCTTGATCAAACTTCTTTTTGTGGGAAAAAATTGTCAACAACGATGTTATGTTTAATAAGAAATAATAAATATTGAAGAATTAACTGACATCCAAACTGTTAAATGTTCACTTTTTTAATCGGCAGGAATATGATTATTGGCAATAAAATCAGCCTTTCACAGCTAAAGACAGACCGGCCCAGGCAGTCCTATCATTGTTACCCGAAGTCCTCATGAAAAAGCTCCAACAGGGGCGGTCATTTTATGGAAGCCGAAGAGGTTGTACTTCCGGTAACGGCGCGGGAGCACAACGGTATCCTCCACCTGGAAGCCCTTGCTTCGATATATGGCTATGGCCCTGTCATTGTTAATCTCTGCAAAGAGGGACACGACAGGCAGTTTCATCCGCGCGCATTCCTCAAAGGCGAACTTCAGCAAAACCGAGGACACACCGAGCCCGCGGAATTCCGGATATACCGCGAGGGCCTCGATGTACAATTCATTTTCACCGAGAGCGGGAAAGCGGCCCCCCATCCTGTACCGGAGCATCATGGACACAAGGGACCGGTAGCCTGTTATACCCACCACCTTCCATATATACCGCCCGACATTTTTGCCCAGGGCGTCATTGTCCCTTCCCGGATAGATCCCGATGGCTCCCATAACACCGTCCGGGGACCCGCAGACAAAATAATACTGCTGCGATGAGAACGTATCAGGTGTATCATAAAGCATGCGGTTAATGGCAACGGCCTCACTGTCATTGCAGGCAAAAAAGTATTTATAAACATTCGGCCCGGCCATAACATGGAGCCTGCTCACATCATCCCTGTCGCGTGATTCCGCTTTCCGTACCAGCATCTGAATTTCACTCCCGTTTCATGAATATCAGGATTCCGCCGAATAAGAGGCCAGGCACCCTCGCCATCGGGGTTACTGCTAAAAAAATATAATAATTGACGTTATACCGCACAATCTATTTCAATTTCAATTATTACAGCAATCCTTTTTTGGGAATTATTTCATGAAGACATATCGAACAACGCACAGGGTTTTCGCATTACTTGCCGCGACAATCATTTCAGCATTAAGCTGCGCCGCACCGCAGCAGAAACCGGGACACGAAATGAAATTCGTGGTAATCGGCAATACGAGCCCCGCGTCCCCCTTCACCGGCTTTGCCGAGAAGCTTGATTTCGTGTTCCAGGCCATCAACCAGGAAAACCCGGTAATGGTCATCCACACCGGCAACATAATCCAGGGCGGCAATGAATGGATGGGCATTACCAGGAAAGACATCGACCGCCAGTACGAGATGTTCATGGATCAGAAGAAGGTGCTGCGGCCCATACTGCACATCCTGGCCGGCGAAAGGGACCTGTACAACGAGTCCCTGGACCTGTTCAGGGAGTACACAGGGGAACGTCTCTTCTACTCATTCAATTATGGTAATATCCATTTCATTTTGCTCCACGTACTCGCCAGGGACCGCCGCATCGACCCGGAGCAGATGAAATGGCTGAAGCATGACCTGGAAACGAACCGGTATGCGGCGGCCATATTCGTCTTTACCCACTACCCGGTGCTGTCTTCCCCGCAGAGCGGCATCCGTTACCAGGGCGGGGACGAGCTGCACAGACTCTTTACCCAGTATCCGGTCAAGGCGGTCATATCCGGGAGCGTTAAAAACAGCTACGAGTACGAGAAGGACGGCATACGTTACTACGCGGCGGGGTGCTACGGATTCAACTACGAGGACTGGCACTGGAGCTACACCCAGTATTATGTCGCGTATTATGACGGGACCAGGCTGACCCTCAGGGGAGTCCGCGTCAACTTCCCCGGCACTTCGTACAGGCCCAAAGTTCTCAAAGAAGAGCCTGAGAAAAAAAATTGACACACCGGGAATTCTGATAAACCATGGGGTGTGGCGGCGCACGATGTGCCTCGGCGCGCACAAAACAAGACCCGCAGGGAGAAGATCATGACCTCCAAACTGAGCCTGACCGTGATTCACGACACCATCAAGGAACTCACCGAGATCGAATCCGAACTTGACCGCAATATCAACACCACCATGTGGATCAGCGATACCCACGGCGCCGGAGAACGCTTCACGACGATCCTGAAGGGACGCTTCGGGCTTATATGGAGGACGGCGCAGGAGGCTCTTTCAAAGAACTTTTACAACGAGAAGCTCGACTACCTCGACCAGGTAATCCAGGGCGAGCGGTACCTCCCGCGCTCCAATGAATACTCCATGGAGCGGCAGGACGTCATATCCTCACTGGTGAAAATAATACGCTACAAGGTTGAAGACATCACCGATTTCGATCAGATCAGGTCAGACATCAACATGGACCTGAAGACCGTTATCGAAAACCTTATCCTGGGCTTCCATGTCCCCAACATCGTGTACGAGAACGAGTTCATCGCCGACAAGGTCATCACCGCGCTGGCCAAGATCGTAAAGCAGGTAATCCTGGGTCAGCTCGTGGTCCTGGGCGATGTTTTTGATCGCGGTGACGAGCCGGATAAAATCCTCCGTATCCTTTCGAGCCCGTCGATACGTCCCTATGTGCAGTTCGTCTGGGGCAACCACGACATACTCTGGATGGGGGCCGCGGCCGGCAACAAATCGCTCATTGCCGAGGCGCTCCGCATCAGCGTCCGCTATGACAACCTGGCCTTCCTGGAGCGACTCGGCATCAACCTGGACAAGCTGAAGGCCTACGCGGAGAAGCTCTATCCGGGGGCGATTACCGGCCTCTTCAAGGCGAAGATGGAAATATCCCGGAAAATGGAAAAGACCCTGGCCATGATTCAATTCAAGCTGGAAGAGAAGACCATCAAGCAATTCCCGGAACTGCAGATGGAATCCCGCCTGAACCTGGAAAAATTCGCCGAGATGCTGAAAAAAAACGATATCGAGGGCCTCACCGACACCGACTTCCCGACCCTGAACCTCGATACCCCCCTGGCGTTAACCCCGGAAGAGGAGGATGTGATCAACGACCTGGTGCGGCAGTTCACTTCCAGCCCTAAAATCAGGGAGCTCATGAAGTACCTCTTCGAGGACGGCAAGCTCTACCACATCAACAACTATATCCTGAACATACACGCCCTGATCCCCAGCACCGAGGACGGGAAATTCGACAAGCTCTTCGGCAAGAAGGGGCGCGAACTCCTGAAGCACATCGAGACCATGGTGAAGAACGTGGGCCGGCGCTACCTCGATGGCGCGGAACAGGACCCCTTTGAGCTCGCGGTGATGTTCTACCTCTGGTGCGGTCCGAAGTCGCCCTTCTTCGGAAAGCACGCCATGAAGACCTTCGAGCGCTATTTCTTCAAGGACAAGGTGACCCACAAGGAGAAATCCCTCCACTGGGGCGAGAATTTAAAAAAGAAAGAGTTCATGGACCTCATCATGGAAGAATTCGGTGCGGAGCGGATCGTGTACGGCCATACGCCGGTGGACATACTGAAAGGTGAAAAGATCGCCTCCCCTGACGGCCGTTCTATCAACATTGACGGCGGCTTTTCCGAGGCCTACCTGGGGCGGGGCCATTCACTGATTCACACCCCCTACTCCCTCTATGCCATCATACTGCCGTCCCTGGATGAAATAAAGGAAGCCAAGTACGCGAGCCTCAAGTTCGAGGAAATAGCGCGCTTCGACAGGCCGATCAAGATCAAGGACGTGTACAAGGGGACGGAACTCCAGGAGCGGCGCGACGACCTTCAGAAAAAACTCCGGGATTACATCAAGAAGTCCAAATAAATCCGTGATCTTCCCGGGAGCATCTGTCCTGCCGCCTTTACGGGAATATTGTATACTGATAAGGTCCGCGCAGAATGAATTATACACCAACCGGAAGCCCGATATTTTTCATTTTTTAATGATCGTTAAAAAATTTTATTGTTGAAATTAATTTAACAACGTCCAAAGTAGACAGCACGGGGTTACGCTTCATGGCAAATAACATCACTGTCCGGCTAAAATTCTTCTCCGGCATCGACAAAGAACTCAGACTCGATAACTACAATCCTTCCGAAGGACTGTCCATGAGCATCCCGTCGGGAAAGCGACTCAAATGGGCCCTGAAAAGCGCCGGCCTGACCCAATTTTCCAGTTATGCCTTTTTCAGAAGCGGCGAACGCATCAGCACCTGGACCAAGCTGAAAGACGGGGACGAAGTATCCTGCCTCAGACCGGCAGGAGGCGGCTGATACTTCCTGATCCCGCTGCTGCGATTCTTTCTAGTTGATTATAGCTCCATATACTGATACAGAAACTTTGTATCGGTAATACTATAAACATCATACCAGGAGAAGGAACATGCAGGAAGTTATCGGCACCAACAACCGGATACTGGAAATCGACCTCACCGCGAAAAAATTCCAGGTAACAGAAGTGAATAAAAAGGACCGCGACCTCTACCTCGGCGGAAAGGGGCTGGGGCTCAAGCTCCTCTATGACCGGATGGAGCCCGGCGTTGACCCGCTGGGACCGGAGAACATGATTGCCTTCACCATGGGCGTATTCATGGGCACCGGCGCGCCCTGCTCAGGCCGCTTCGAAGCGGTGACCAAGTCGCCCCTGACGGGTATCATGTGCTCCGCTTCATGCGGCGGACCCTTCGGCATGGCCTTCAAGACCTCCGGCTGGGACGCCATGGTCATCAAGGGCGCATGCAGCGCCCCCACGTACCTCTACATTGATTCCAAGGGAGTGCAGTTCAAGCCGGCCAGGGGAATCTGGGGAAAGGACACCCAGGCATCACAGGCAGCGCTCCAGAAAGAGGGCGCCGGTGCCCTGGTTATCGGGCCCGCCGGTGAAAACCTTGTCAGCTACGCCAACATAGCCTCCGGCCACCGGTTCCTGGGGAGGGGCGGCCTGGGCGCCGTCCTGGGATCGAAAAACCTGAAGGGGATCGTCGCCAAGGGAGGTGAAGTCAAGATCGTACCGGCAAACAAAAAGAAGTTCGCCAAAGCCAACAAGCAGTTTTTCAAGTATATAAACAAGAACGCCATCACGTCAGGTTCCTACCGCAACTTCGGGACCAATGCCAACGTGAACCTCTCCAACGCAGCCGGAATCCTGCCTGTGCGAAATTTTACCGGCGGGTCTCACGGCGAGGCGCACAAGATCTCAGGGGAAACCATGGCGGAACGCTTCCACACCAAGTATGACACCTGCAAACCCTGCGCCATCATGTGCGGTCATAAGGGCACTATTAACGGAAAGGACTACCATATTCCCGAATATGAAACCATCGGCCTCATGGGCTCCAACCTAGAAATCTTCGATCCCGTGGTGATTGCCGAGTGGAACGAACTCTGTTCCAAGTACGGCTTAGACACCATCTCTACCGGGGGCACCCTGGCATGGGCCATGGAAGCCACGGAAAAAGGCCTCATCAAGACGAACCTGAAGTTCGGTTCGACCTCGGGCGTGGCCGAAATGATCAGGGACATCGCCTACCGCAGGGGGATCGGCGACGACCTTGCCAATGGTTCAAAGGCTGCTTCGAAAAAATACGGCGGCGAGGATTTCGCCATCCATGTCAAGGGAATGGAAATGGCCGCCTATGATCCGCGGGGCTGCGTCGGCCACGGCCTCTCCTACGCGACGTCAAACCGTGGCGCCTGCCACCTGTCATCAGTGGTCTTCTCGCTGGAGGCCTACCTCGGCATGGCCAGTCCCAATGCAACGCGCTGGAAGCCCTTCATGGTCAAGTTCATGGAAAACACCCTGGCGGCCCTTAACTCCCTTCATGTCTGTCTTTTCACCGCCTACGCTGTTTTTCTGGAACCGCCTCTTATAAAACTAACGCCGGTCCCGATAATCAAACAGCTGAATCAGAACCTTTCGGTCCTGGCCCTGAACCTTATGGACGTGAGCCTCTGGCCCGAAATCTGGCACGCGGTGCTGGGGAAAACCTACATCCCCTACCTGAGCATGCTGAAGTTCTATAAGGCGGGAGAACGGGTTCATGTTCTCGAACGGTACATGAACACCAGGGAGGGAATTTCAAAGAAGGACGATACCCTGCCCCGGCGCTTCCTCACCGAGGGACGCAAATGCGACCAGAAGGAGCAGACCGTGCCTCTGGAAAAGATGCTCAAGAAATATTACCGGGCGCGGGGGTTCGATTCCAACGGAATCCCGAAAAAACGGACTCTGAAGCGTCTCAGTATAGCGATATAATTACGACTGCCAATTCGGCCCGGCGGCGCAGCGGCGCCGCCGGGCCGGCACATTACACATAAGCGAGGAGCAATTATGCAGATACCAGATTATTATGAATTCCTTAATCAGGCGAAAATAATCTCCGGCAAAAAGGCCATGGAGCACATACCCTTCGAGCTGAGGGGATATGACGCACAGAAACCCCTCGTGGTCACCAGCAGGGCCATTTCCGAAAGCGGCCTGATAAAAAAATTCATTGCCGCCTTCAAGGATTCCACGGTGACCCTCGGCGGGATTTTCAACGAGGTGCGTGATTACGCCAGCATCGGCCTGACGCGGGACGCGGCGTTTCTCTACAAGGAGCGCGGGTGCGACTCCATCATCGCCGTGGGAAACGGCGCTGAAGTAGACGTGGCCAAGGCGCTGAACATCCTGGTCGCTGAAAAGACAGATGATCTCTTCAGGTACTTTGACGGTACCCTGCTGAAGCGGCACCTGAAGCCTCTTATCCTGGTTCCCGCATTCTGTTCATCCGGCATGGAAGCGAGCAACACGGTGACCGTCGACAACCGCAGTTTCTCCTCCGATTTTCTCTATCCGGAGGTCATCATCATAGACCCGCGCATGACGCCAGGCCACAGCAGGGAATGCGTGGCCGAATCCGCCGTTATAGCACTGGCGCATGCCGTCGGTGCCACTCTCACGGATATACACAGCCCCATGATAGAGGCATACGCCTATTCGGCGCTCAGCTACCTCGCCCAGCACATGGCGAAGGGCGTGAAGAAACCGGGCAACGTTGAAGCGAGCATGGCCCTGAACAATGCTTATGCCCTGGCGGCACTTGCCTTTTCCAACGCCCCTGCGGGCATGGTGCACCTGCTCGCCGTCGAGCTGGCCCGGGCCACTGATATTTCAGCCGGGAAATTCATGAGGATACTCCTTCCTTACAAGATGGCCCACATGATTTACAAAAAAAAGAAGATCAGGGAGGAACTCTTCCTGGCGCTGGCGGGCTATGACGGTTATGCCGCAACGGCCGCGAAGGATAGGGGCCGGGCCGGCGTGGAGAAGGTCCTGGCGCTCCTGGGCAGCCTGAAGGGGATCATGCCGGAAACCATGAAGGAGCTGAAGATCCCGAAATACAAGCTGGGCGACATAGCGAAGGCCGCGTCGAACCGGAGCGGGAAACGCTATTCAGAAGCCGACTGCATGGCGGTGCTTGAGCACGCCTGGGAAGGCAAAGCATTCTAATCCACCATTACATTGAAAGGAGCAGACCATGAACATAAACAAATATCCTGAGATAAAAGCGGGCAAGGATCTCATCAGCAAGATATACGTGGCCGTGATGCTGTGGATCGTGGGACGCGCCATCCAGGCGGCGTCGCGCGTGGACAAGGAAGTTAAAAAGGAATTCGCCGAGTTTCCCGCCGACTTCATGATGTGCATGAGCATCATGCCCTTCGGTCCCCACATGGTGGTCGGCAAGGACAAGAACGGCAAGGTGAAATACATGGGATGGAACACCCGGGGCAAAAAAATAACCCTTACCATGAACATCAAGAGCATGGCCGCGGCGATGCAGGTCTTTACCTTCCAGGAATCTACCACCACGGCCTTCGCCCACGACCGTTTCACGGTGGACGGGGACATTGTCCAGGGCCTCGCCGTGGTCCGGATCCTCAATATCGTCGAGGTGTACCTGCTGCCGAAGATCATCACGAAACTGGCCGTGAAGAGGTATCCCAAGTGGTCCGAGATGTCACCGCTGCGGAAATATATCGGACGGGTCCTCATATATATCCGGGCCTTCACGTTTTAACCGGATCACGATCATGACAAAGAACCACACTACTACAAGATAAGGGGAAATACCATGATACTGCCAAGCTATTATGAATACTGCTGCCGCGTTAAGACCATATCGGGGTACAAAGCCCTGGAACAGATACCGGCTATGCTGGAGTCAATGCATGTAAAAAAACCGATGATCATAACCGACAAGGGTGTCGTCGGGGCCGGGCTCATAGGCATCGTGAAAAAAGCCATGGGCACCAAGGTTAAAATCGGCGTGATATATGACAGCGTGCCCGTTGATTCCGAATACAAGGTCGTTAACGAGGCCGCCGACATATACAAGAAAAAGGGATGCGATTCCCTCATCGCCGTCGGCGGCGGGTCGGCCATCGACACCGCGAAGGGAGTGAACATCCTCGTGTCCCTGGGCGGCAACAACCTGCTCAACTACGCCGGGGCGCACAACATCAAGCAGAAGCTCAACCCGTTCATCATCATACCCACCACGTCGGGCACCGGCTCGGAGATGACCAACGCGGCGGTCATCGCCAACCATGACAAGAACATCAAGATGCTCTTCGCGTCGTACTTCCTCCTGCCTGACATCGGGATCCTGGATCCGCGCATGACCAGGACCCTGCCGCCGTTCCTGACGGCCCTGACCGGCATGGACGCCATGACCCACGCCTGCGAGGCCTATTTCTGCCTCGGCAAGAACCCGATCAGCGACTCCCACGCATATATAGCCATAAAGGGGATCAGCGAGAACCTTCTCCACGCGGTCAAGAACCCGGGAGACATGAAGGCGCGCCTGGCCATGGCCAACGCGGCCACCATGGCAGGGGCGGCCTTTTCCAATTCCACCTGCGGCATGGTTCACGGACTTGGCCACTCCGTGGGCGGGGTGTGCCGTGTTCCCCACGGGAACTGCATGGCCATATTCCTCCCCTACGGCCTTGAGTACAATCTGCACAAGTGCGCGGACATAATCGGCGAGATCCTCTTCCCCCTGGCGGGCCCCGACGTGTACAACGCAACGCCGAAGAAGGAGCGCCCCGAGCGCGTCATCGAGCTGATACGCAAGATGAACCAGGACCTCCACGACGCCACCGGCGGCAGGCATCCGAGGTTCCTGAAAGAGATCCTCGACCGGAACGGCGCGCAGCAGGTGCCGAAATCGGCCCTGCCGGCCATCGCGAAGACCACCATCGGCGACGGCACGCTGGTGTACAATCCCGAGGAACTCAGCTATGACGACGCCCTGATGGTCCTCGAGAACGCATGGGAAGGGACGCCGCTTAACCGGAAGAAGATCAAGAAGGGCAGTAAAAGGGTAAAATGGTAAGATTTAAACTGGAACAAACTAAAAAAACCCGCGGCGACGCCGCGGGTTTTTTTATCCATCCGCCGATTAAACTTTCTGAAGGGGCTTGAGGTATCGCTCGACCCTCAATTTCAGTTCACCGGCCTTCACGTCATTTTTCAGCAGCATGTCAACCTGCTTCTTCCCGGCCGGGATCTTTTCGAACACGTCATCGCGGTCCAGACGCGCTATAGCGTTTTCATAATTAGGCATCGATAGCGACTCCGGGAGCTTCACCTCGCCCAGGTGGAAGAGCTTGATGCCGTTTTTCCTCACTTCGAAAATCATCTCCTTGCGGCTCATCTTCTTCCTCACCTGTAGGACGCAGTCGCACACGACCAGATACGATTCAAGGAAGTCCTGTACCGCCTTGGCAAAGAGTACCAGTTCCTCGCGCTTTTCCGGCTGGATCCGCACCTTCCCGCCCTCCCGGGATATGGCTGACCGTTTCTCCAGGTACGCAAGTCCCTTCGCTATCGTCCCGGCGGTATCGTCAAAGCTTTCGGGATAGATGAATTCCTCCACGAGAAGATCCATGAGATCGGAAAAGGTTTCGGTCAATTTTACTTCATCCATTTCGTCTTTCTCCGAGAGGCAGAGCAGGGCCAGGGAGATAAAGATGACGGGAAGGAAATAATGTATCGTGTTGTTCTTATAGAAATTAATCCGCGACCGCTCGTTCTCGTTGAGAGTGTAGAGTCCCTCCAGCACCTCGCGGGACCCCTTGTCCACGCCGGTCATCGGCTCACCCACGATGTTGTCCTGCAGGTAGGAGGCCAGGACATAATCGATGATCTCGTCATAGTTGGCGGCAGCGGCGAGATGGTCGCTCATCCTGACGCCGGCATAGGCGCAGTAATCAAGGAGAAGGGTTATGCGTTTTTTCAGCATCTCACGCGTGAAGCCGTTGGCCGACGACTGGAGCATGGCCGCGGAGGTAACGGAAAAAGGCGTGGCCATCACGATCTCGTTGATCCGCCGCGTGATGAAGTACCCCAGGGAATCGGCGAGATTCTCTCCTTCCTTGAGACTGTCGCGATACTCCTTGAAGCTGAAAGGCTGGTTGAAGGACAGATAGACCTTACCGTACTTGCGTTTCAGGAGCTTCCGGCTCTTCACGAAGGCGGATGTCGTCTCGGTCTCCTTCTCCTTTCCCTTCAGCTCCATGTGGTACGATGACTCCTCCAGTATGCGGTCATAGGTAATGGTGATGGGAACGAAGATCATGTCTTTGTTGTATCCCTCTTCGACGGCATCGATAAGGTAGCTCAGGATGCCCATCTTGGGCAGCGAAAGCTTGCCGGTCCTGGTACGGGTTCCCTCGATGAAAAACTCGATCGGGTACCCTTCGCTGACGAGGGTTTTGATATACTGTTTGAAGACCGTGGGATAGAGCTTGAGTCCGCGGAAGGAACGGCGCATGAAAAAGGCGCCGGACCTCCTGAAGATGGGCCCCATGGGAAAGAAGGCCAGGTTCTGACCGGCAACGATGTGCGGCGGTATGATCTTGTTCTCGTAAAAAAGACTGGAAATAAGCAGATAATCAATGTGGCTCTTGTGGCTCGGCACCAGGATCAGGGGGGCCTTTTGCGCCGCCTCGCGCACGAGCTTCAGGTCGTCGATGTTAAAATAGATGCCGTCAAATATCTTGGTGAACATGTACTGGACGGCCCTGTTGAACCACTTGATATTGATGATGGAAAAATCAGCCGCAATCTCCCTGAAATATTTGTATGCCTTTTTCCGCAGTTTGTTCTCCGATTGATGCTCCGTCTCTTTCAGTGTCCTGATCTCGTCCAGGACGTTCCTGTGGTAGAGGACCTTTTCCATCATCTCCTGCTGGGACTTGATGGTGGGGCCCAGCACGGTCCGTTTTTCGTTGTTGTACGTTTCAAGGAGCTTATTGCGCAGCTTCCGGGCGATCTGGCGGGGGTCATCGGCGGGAGACTGCGCTATCTCTTCCTTAATATTAAGAGGCTGAGGGATACGCATGAAGGCGGGTGTACCGCTTTTCAGCACGGTGAAAAGGCCCGAGAAAAAGCCTCTGTCGCCGGTCGCCCTGGACGTTATGAGCGCCTTGGTCCGCTCCGGGTTCCGGTTCCAGAACATGATCTGGGGGAACACGTAGATGGGCTCTTCGATGAGCTTCTGCGCCTCCACGAGATACTGGAGGGTATCCGATTTTATCTGGATGTACCGCCTGATGAACAGCTTCCGCGACAGGAGGGAGAGGATTATGGCATTATCTCCACGCAGAAGATTGAGGATATAGTCAAAGTCGGATATCTTTTCAAATTTCTTTTTACCGGTAAACTTGTTAAAATAAATCGATGCCATGTTAAAAAAATTGACGGTCATTTGCAGCAGATTGGGGGTAAAATCCAGGGCCAGCATGGGGGTGCGGAATCCGTGCTTTTTCAGCAGGTTCACCAGGATCATGAGAGGGGTATTGGCGCTCTGGTAGGAGGCATACACGACCCGGCCCTTCCCATGGTATTCCTGCAGTGTCTTCAGGCTTTCGCTGTCGAATGCAATATTTCTGAAGAATGCAGAGCTGACCTTCTCGGCGAAGGCGTTAACGTCGGTATCCAGCATTGAATTCTTAATATAGAGCGACCTTACAATCTGAGTCTTATCCATATCCTACCTCTGTAAAAGTTCGTCTTCACTGCGGACAACCTTGAAAAAACGGTCCGCGCCGGCAACGGTAATCAGTGAAGCCACCCGGGGAGCGCAATTGATCAGGGCCAGCTCAATGCCGCTGTACATAAGCCTGTCTTTCACCTTGACCAGTTCCCCCAACCCGACGCCCCCTCTTAGAATAACAAGAGTGGCTATTGTTACCGGACAAATCAACATGGTAACAATTATCAAGCCGAATAAAGCGCGGGTCGAACTGTACAAAAACACATCTCAACCTGCAAGTATTTTTTATAAACTGGATATATATCCAAAATAATAAAATCCGTCATAATATCAACATTTAATTAATTATGTAGATTTAAAAGCAGATATAATAAATTCTCCTTGTGTTTTTAAAAAAATTTTTATTGCAAATATAAATATGCTGTACATAGAATGGTATAGAGTCATTTTTGACTAACGGGATGTAGCGCAGCCCGGTTAGCGCGCTTCGTTCGGGACGAAGAAGTCGGGAGTTCAAATCTCCCCATCCCGACATATAAATACATATGTTGAATAAATGCACAGCTGTTTTCTTATCCTTCAGTTCTTTTGTCAAAGCGGATAAAAACGTTATCAATAAAGAGGTGTGTATCTACCTAGAGTAACGGTCTATGGTTCAGCAGGAAAAAACATATATATTAAATGAATCATTTCCTTCAGACCAGAACAAAAGAAAGGAAATAATAGATTTCCTGTGCCATAAAATAATCAAAAGCCCCGTCCCCATGGCCATAACCCCGGAAGAACTGTACCTCTCCCTTGACGAAGCTATCACCAACGCCATGGAGCACGGCAACAAGTGGGACCCCCGCAAGACGATCAACGTAACGGCAATCGCCGATGATAAGGAAATCCACATCCTGATCACGGACCAGGGCAAGGGATTCGACACGAGCGAGATCGAGGCCCAGCTTAACAACAGGGATATCCTGAGCAACCGGGGCCGGGGAATATATATCATAAACCAGTTCTGCAAGATTTCCTGGAACACAAAGGGAAACCAGATCGATCTCAACATCAAACGCAGGGGCTGAGACTACCGGGATGAAGAATCGGCACTGCGTAGAAACACTACCCATATTACTCGCAGTGGCATCATCATCCTTGTTTGGTCACCGTCCAGCGTCCGAACAACTGCGCCTGGCCGGCCTCACCGATATCACCGAATCAGTGAAGGATCTGACTGACGTCATCAAGGGAATAAACGCGTTCCTTTCCGGGGTATCCTTCATATCTGAAACAATCGGCTTTGGCACGATCCTCCTGTTCCTGGCTGTGATCGTCTTCTCCGCCGGATACTCGGCCCTGGGCATGGCGAGGGGAAAAATTACATTCTTTTCATCGCTGCTTACGGCGGACGCCCTCTGGGTATTCTGGAAGGCGAGCCTCAACGAGCCGCTGTCCGAAAACCTGTATTCAATAATCAGATCGAACCTGATAGTCCTGTGTCCGCCGGTCATAGCGGTGCTCCTATCACGCGCCGCTCCCGGCCTTCTCGGAAAAACAGGGAGAATTATTTCATCCCTGTTCAGCGGGAAAAAGCAGCTCGGGCAGAGGGAAGCCGCCGCCCTGTGCGATGAATGCCAGGCCCGCAGCGCGATGCTGAACCGCGCCCTGCTCGAAGACATCCTTGCCGCGCCCGTATCCGGAGGGCCCGTGAACCTTTCCCCGGAAACAAGGAGAAGCGCCGAGGCTCTCAGGGAAACGCTGGATAAGATCAATACAACCGCGAAATGATACTTCCCGCGGAAGGTACTTTAACAAAGGGGTTGCATACATGAGTTCACTGCAGACTGAATCATTGATAAACAAGACGAGGTTCGTGTTTACCCTCATGTTCGTGTTCACTGCCGTTACTTCATATTTCCAGGGCGCCTCATATTCAACATGGGGTGGCGTACTCGCCACCAGTTTTGTCTATCTCAGCCTTGCCATAGTCAACCAGGTCTTCATCGCGAGAAAAAAAATATCAGTGCCTCTGATATACGTATCGGTAACGATTGAGTTTATCCTCGTTGCCGTCCTCAAGTATGTCATGCATTTCGATGAACGCGTTGGGTACAGCATGACGATCAAGGAGCAGGCAAGTTTCCTGGTATATTTTCTTTTTTTCATCATGGTGGCGCTGAGGTACAACAAGAAATTGAACTTTTACGCCGGCGTCCTGGCCGTAACCGGCTACCTCGTCCTCCTGACCCTTGCCGTTACCCACGGGGGGATGTATATCACGCAGGACGTATCGAAGGCCTTTGACAAGGACACGATACGCCTGGGCAGCGAGATCCCGAAAATAATCTTCCTTGGCGCCTTTGTGTTCTTCATATCCAAAATGGCCGAATTCACCACCGGCAACATGAAACAGCTGGCCGAGGCGGAAGCGAACGCCAAGGCAAATTACAACGAGCTGAAGAGCATGCTCGACACCATCGAGCAGACGGCGCAAGACCTGCTGGGCGGAAGCAACGAGCTGTCCGAGTCCTCGCGAAGCATCGACAGCGTCCTTGCCGATCATGGCGAGCTCATGCGCCAGGTCGAAACCATATCAAAAGACTTCACCACGAGCATCGAGGATATCCGGGGCAAGGCCAGTTTCCAGTACAAGACAGTGGAGGAGAACTCCTCCCGGATCAAGGAAATATCGTCCCTCATGGAAACTATTAACACCGACAGCTCCTCCCAGCGAGCAAAGGCCGAGAACGCCCTCCGCCTCGCAGACGCGAACGAGGAGCATATCAGCCGCACCATCACCGCCATCACCGCCATGAAGGACAATTCGAAAAAGATAGAGGAAATATCCAGGACCATCAGCGAGATAGCTGACAAGACCAACCTCCTCTCGCTGAACGCGGCCATCGAGTCAGCCCGCGCCGGGGAGCAGGGCAGAGGCTTTGCCGTTGTCGCGGACGAGATCTCGAAGCTGGCCACCATGAGCATCGACTCGTCAAAGGAGATAGCCGTCATCATTAAAAGCACCGTTGGCACCATAGAGAATTCATCTCACATGATCGGCACCCTGGCGCAGAACCTTGGCCAGATCATCTCCTTCGTCAAAGAGAACTCGATCTTCATGAAAAACCTGAACGAGAAGACCCTGAGCGAATCCAGCGATACCAAGGTCCTGGACGAGTCCTTCGGCGAAGTGGAAATGGCCGCGAAAGGCGTCTTCGACCTGGCAGACAGGCAGGCTGAATTCGTCCGGACGATACAGGATTGGTTCAAAAACATGAACCAGCTGGGCGGCGTGGTATCCGAGAGCCTCCACGGCCTGCAGTCCCTCTCCTCGCGGCTCAGGGACCGGTCGGTGGAATTGAAAACAACCCTGGACCGGAAATAAATGCCGCCGCCCGGGGCGGGTTCCGGCACTATTTAATTGACAATATCATCCCCTGCTGTAATTATGAACACGGGACCGCACCTTCAACGCCGCGGTTACTAAATCTGACAAGCGTCCGGGCCATGAACATTGAACGAAAAGACAGCGATTTCGAATGCACCTTCCTCATTATGGAAGAACTGGTCTCCCAGAACGTCACGGTTCTGGCAGACGAGCTGAGCAATTTCATCAAAAACGACACCAGGGACGCCATCATCGATCTGAGTTATGTGCGGAAGATCGATTCCGTTTCCATCGCGACCCTGATCCGCATCAAGAATTCCCTCGCCGAGAAAGGCAGGAACATGCACTTGGTCAATCCCAACGAAACGGTGCTCCGGGTCCTTGAGCTTTCGGGCCTGGAAAAATTCCTCCTCGAATAGCGGAGCGCCCCATGGAACAGCTTAGCCGGAACGACAGGATCAGGCGAAAAGGACCCGTTACCTTCATCATCATGGACGGCGTCGGCATCGGCAGTGAAAATGAGGGCAACGCATTCTTCCTCGCGCGCACCCCTGTACTGGACCGTCTCATGCGCGACTGTCCCTTCACCACGCTCAAGGCCCACGGCACCGCGGTGGGCCTGCCCAGCGATGAAGACATGGGCAACAGCGAAGTGGGCCATAACGCCCTGGGTGCCGGGCGCGTTTTCGACCAGGGCGCCAAGCTCGTATCGCGCGCCATCGAATCAGGAGCGATCTTCACTACCCCCATCTGGAAGGAGCTGACCGCAAAGCCCGTCAGCCAGGGCTCGGCGGTCCACTTCATCGGCCTTCTCTCTGACGGGAACGTCCACTCGCATATCGACCATCTCTTTAAAATGATAGACGCCTGCGCAGAAGCGGGCGTGAAAAAGGTCCGGGTCCACATACTCCTTGACGGGCGTGACGTGCCGGAGACATCGGCGCTCAAGTACGTCGCTGCGCTGGAGAAGCATCTCGCGTCCCACACCGGCGGCGGCCTCGATTATGTCATCGCCTCCGGCGGCGGCAGGATGGTCACAACCATGGACCGGTACGAGGCCGACTGGAACATCGTCAAGCGCGGCTGGGAGGCCCATGTTCTCGGCATCGCGCGCCCCTTCAAGTCGGCACAGGAGGCCATCGAGACCTTCCGGAAGGAAAACCCGAGCATCACCGACCAGTACCTGCCGTCATTCACCATCGTCAGCGGCGGCGGCCCGGTGGGGAAAATCGAGGACGGCGATTCGGTCATCTACTTCAACTTCCGGGGCGACCGCGCCATCGAGATATCCCGCGCCTTCGAGGAGGACAATTTTACAAAATTCGACCGTGGCCGACGGCCAAAGGTTGTTTACGCCGGCATGATGGAATACGACGGCGACCTGAAAATCCCGAAGAAATACCTGGTGATGCCTCCGGCCATAGACAGGACCATAAGCGAATTCCTGGCCCATGCCGGGGTCAGGCAGTTTGCCATATCGGAAACACAGAAATTCGGCCACGTGACCTACTTCTGGAACGGCAACCGGAGCGGCAAGTTCGACGAGAAGAGTGAAACCTACATGGAGATCCCCTCCGACAGGGTCGAGTTCAACCAGCGGCCCTGGATGAAGGCTGCGGAGATCACCGACGCGGTCATCGCCGCCATCGACGAGGGAGCTCACCCCTTCATCCGGCTCAACCTTGCCAACGGCGACATGGTGGGGCACACGGGGGACCTGAACGCCGCGGTCATCGCGGCCGAAACGGTTGACCTCTGCGTGCGCCGCATCCTTGAAGCGGTGGACCGGTCCGGCGGCATCGCCGTAATCTCGGCGGACCACGGCAACCTTGACGAGATGTTCGAGGTGAACAAGAAGAGCGGGGAGATCGAGCGGGACAAGAAGACCGGGCTCCCGAAGAACAAGACGGCCCACACCCTCAACCCGGTGCCCTTCATTATCTACGACCCTAATTTCAAGAACGAGTACCGCCTGTCGGAGGTGGTGAACGACCCGGGCCTCGCCAATGTCGCGGCGACGCTCCTTCTTCTCATGGGATTCACCCCGCCCGATGACTACCAGCCGCCGGTAATCGAGCTGGCGTGATCATCCCCGCGGCCTGATCTTCCAGGTGAAGGCGAGAAGCGCGATGGAGACGACCGTCGCGATGTACATGGCCTGCAGCACCGCGTCCCATCCGTAGGCGGGATTCCCCGCGAGAAGGCCGAGCCCCTTGGCCTGGACGGTCCTGCCCGCGTAGCCGAAGAGTCCCACGAACCCCGCAGCGATCCCCACGGCCTTCTTCGACGACATGTCGAGGGCCGCTACGCCGAGGAGCATCACCGGCGGATACACGAAAAACCCGATGACGCCGAGAAAAACCATGTCGAGCCAGAGGCGGCCCGGCGGGTTCAGGTGAAGGCCGATGAAGGCGAAGAGGATGGGGAGCATGCAGAGGAGGCTCACCATGCCGCGGCGGCCCCCGGCCCGGTCCGAGAGCCACCCCATGAGGATGGTGCTCGGGATACCGGCGAACTCAAGGACGAAGACGCCAAGCCCTCCTCCCGCGAGTGTCGCGTGCTTGACCTCCTTGAGGTAAGTCGGCCCCCAGTCAAGCATGCTGTAGCGGACAATGTAGACAAAGAAATTGGCAAAGGCGAAGAGCCAGAGGCTCCTGTTGTTCAGGACATGGTCGACAAAAAGTTCCTTCGCCGACAGCTCCCGCTCATGATCGCCCTTCGTTTCGGCAGGATAATCGTTCCTGTATTCCTCCACCGGCGGGAGCCCGACCGACTGGGGCGTGTCGCTGAGGCGCCAGAACAGGTACACGGCGCCGGCGCAGGCGATGATCCCGGGCACGGTGAAGGCGCCGCTCCATCCCCAGCGCCCGGCCGCCCACGCGGCCACGACCCCGGCGATGCCGCCGCCGACGTTGTGCGCGATGTTCCACATCGAGAAGACGGCCCCCCGCTCCCTCACGCTGAACCAGTGCCCGAGGGAGCGCCCGCAGGGCGGCCATCCCATGCCCTGCACGAAGCCGTTCAGCCCCCAGAGAGCAACGTGGAACGGATAGCTTGCGACATTACCGAAAACGAAATTGATGAAGGCCGTGAGGAGAAGACCGAAGGGCATGAAGCGCTGCGGGTTGCACCGGTCCGATACCGCGCCCATGAGGAACTTGCCAAGGCCGTAGGAAATGGCGCTGACCGAAAGGATATCGCCGATCATGGCATGATCGTAATGGAGGGCTCCTCCCATCTCCCGGGCAACAACGGAGAGGTTGTTGCGCACCACATAAAAGACCGCGTACCCGATAAAGGTCGACTCCAGGACGCTCCTGCGGTAGCGCGGGTATAATCTTTTAACCTCGTCGGGAGAAAGCCGCTCCCGGTGAGGAGCAGGCTTGAAGAATCGTGATACTGCGCCGGACACAAGGACCCCCTTACCGGTTTGTTTTATTGACCCGTATGCCGAAGCTCTTCGATGACACGGCGGGAAAATCCGCCGACGGAACGTCATGGATGCGCTCCACGAGCCAGCCGTTGCGGCGGGCGTAGGAGGCGATGCTCTCGATCTCGCCCTGTTCCACATGCTCGTCGGGATTGATGATCATCCGCATCCCCCTGCTGTATTCGATCATCTCCCGGTCGCCGCGGCTGTTCCCGGCCGCGAAGAGGGGCGCCTCCTGCACCAATGTTTCCACCGCCTCCTTCTTGCCCTTATCCTGGGGAACCGGCAGCACGATGGTCCCGGTTATTTTTCCGCCGTGCACCACCGACTTGACTCCAATGACGTTGGTGACGGGGATGCCGAAGGCCCGCGAGAGGAACGGCCGGTACATCGCCTCCGGGCTCGCCGATATGATCCACACCTCGAAGCCGTTTTTCCTGAGGAGGGAGACCAGGTCCCGCATCGGCGGGAAAATCTTATCGTTGTAATAATCACGGAAGCAGCGGTCTCCGATATCCTCAAGGTAGCGCACCGTGTCTCCCTCGAAGAAAAGCACGCGCAGCTGGACGTATTCGATTGACACGTTGGAAAGCTTCCGCATCCGCCGGATGATATCCGGTTTTTTCCCGGGATTATCGAGGGCGACGCGGTAGAGGCATTCATCCGCCAGGTAGTGGGGCGCCTGCCCGAGGACGGTGCCGTCGCCGTCGAAGACGGCTATCTTCCGCCCCTTCTCGGACGCTGTTCTTTGCAGGAAACGATCCAGCTCCCGATTGGTATTATCACTGAACCCCCGGACGGGTTCAAAGACCACGGAAGGACAGCATGACAGGTTCAGTATTACTAAACAAAGGGCAATGATACCGGAGCGGAGGGAGGAATTATTACGGCCATGTAACATTTTTATAGCTGACGGCACAAGGGAGAGTGTGTCAAGATTTTATTTACACCCTGCTGTCCTATTGAAATTCATGAAAAAAAAAGGAAAACACGGGATAATATGACCATTTCAATAAATAAAATGGGGGAAATCCTTACCGTCAAAATCATACAATGCAGCAAATCTTCATATCCATGACAGGTATATACCGGTCGACCGCGTGATGCATTATATTAATCTGTAAAAATACTTTACATAAACTGCGGTCTTCGATATCTGGTAAACGGATTCATCAAGAACACCCTATGACCATAAAGTCACGATGCAACCGGCCGTGCGACGGTAAACCCAAAGACGAATGCGGAATATTCGGAATTTACGGCAACGAAAGAGCGGCAAACCTCGCCTATCTCGGGCTGTACGCCCTCCAGCACCGCGGCCAGGAATCAGCCGGTATCGCCTCCTCCGACGGGCACCACATCTACCGCTACGCCGGCATGGGCAAAGTCATGGACATTTTCACCGAAGAGCATATCAACAATCTCCAGGGCCACATGGCGATCGGCCACAACCGCTATTCCACCACCGGGTCGTCGTTCCTCCGGAACGCCCAGCCGTTCCGGTCGGAATCGATCCTGGGACCCATCGTGCTCGCCCACAACGGCAACCTGACCAACGCCGGCGCCCTACGCTACGACCTCGAGAAAAAGGGGCACATCTTCCAGACCACCATCGATTCGGAAGTGATCGTGCACCTCATGGCCAAGTCGGGCATCGAGGACTTCCTGGAGGCCCTGATCTTCGCGCTGCAAGCAGGTTCGGGGCGCCTACTCCCTCCTGGTCATGAACCGCGACAAGATCTACGCGGTGCGCGACCCCTACGGGTTCCGCCCCCTGGTGCTGGGCAAGCTCGGCACGGCCCATGTGATCGCCTCCGAGACCTGCGCCTTCGACATCATCGACGCGGAGTACGTGCGCGAAGTCGAACCGGGCGAGATGGTAGAGATATCCGACGCCGGGATCAAGTCCTTACCGTCCCTTCGACAAGCGGGACCAGTCGCTCTGCATCTTCGAATACATCTATTTCTCCCGGCCCGACAGCATCATCTTCGGCAAGTCGGTCTACGACATGCGGATACGCCTGGGGCGCATGCTGGCGCACCAGGCACCGGTGGAGGCCGACATCGTGGTCCCCATCCCGGACTCGTCGGTGTGCGCCGCCATCGGCTACTCCCGGGAGGCGGGCATCCCCTACGAGCTGGGCATGATCCGGAGCCACTACATCGGCCGCACCTTCATCGAGCCCTCGCAGAAGATCCGCGACTTCGGCGCGAAGATCAAGTACAACGTGGTGCGCGACTCCGTCGGCCGGGAAAGCGGATCGTCGTGGTGGACGACTCGATCATGCGCGGCACCACCATGCGGAAGATCATCAAGATGTTCCGCAACGCCGGCGCGAAGGAGATCCACGTGCGCATATCCGCGCCGCCGACCAAGTTCCCCTGCTTCTACGGCATCGACATCCCCACCCACAAGGAGCTCATCGCCGCGACGCACACCATCGAGGAGATCCGGAAATACCTCCGCGTCGACTCGATCCACGTACATGACCGTGGAAACGATGCTCGAGGCCCTGAACGAGCCGGACATGCATTTCTGCACCGCCTGCTTCGACGGCAACTATCCCTGCGAGCTCGACGAATACGGCGAGGACAACCAGAAGTATCTCTTCGAGGATTCGGGGATTAACGAATACTACTGAACATGTTCACATCAATCTCCAGATATGCCGCCCGAGGTACTCCTGCTGGGATCCCCGGATTTATTCACCTCATTTGTTTTCTCGATTAGAATCCCGATGGGCTCGGTGAAATAAATCACCACCCGGTCACCCTTCTTCACATTTTCAAGCCCTTTAATGTTCTTCCCGACTTTAAAGGTAAGATTGTTGCCTTTCCTTCCCTTGACTGAGACTTTCCTTTGATAGTGTTTGATCGTGTCCACTTCTGCCCTGAACTCAACGATCCTGGCCGTGATCAGGTATGGCTTATCCCCCTTCAGGCCGATATCGATGGTGACATGGTCTTTTTTTCCGATATCGCCGCTGGAGCTGACCGGGTCAGAAAAGCGGAGGCCTATCGATTCAGCATAGGTGGCAACGGCCTGGTCACCCTTGTGTATGCTTTCAAGATTTTTAACCGCCGCATCGACCTTGAAGGTATCATAGACTCCGGCGTTATCTTTAATGGTGACCATACGGCTGTTGTAATCAACAGCAATAACCGTGCCGCTGATACTGGATGTATGACGTTATTATCTCATCCGGCAGTTTCCTGTTTTCAGCCTTCTGTCCCGATGCGCAGGACAAGTATAGCACCAGGCATGAGAATAACAGAGCTCTGTACTGTTTCATATGAACGTTTCCCGCAATGATTCTATTGATTATTATAATACCAAAAGGGACATTTTTATTATTCTGTCATATACTAAAGCATGGCAATTATAAATTAATCAAGCCTAAAATCTTTATAATAGACATAACCGGCAGCATTTCCCCCCATCCGCGAAAAATGCAATCCGGATCGCCGCTTTTTTATGCAAAAATACTTGACTAATACAGCCCTACTATCTTTCATAAAAATCTCATACAGGTGAATAGCTCAACTAGGCAGAGCAGCGGTCTCCAAAACCGCAGGTTGGGGGTTCGATTCCCTCTTCACCTGCAGACGCAAATAAGGCGGGGTTGAAAGACCCCGCCTTATTATCTTTTCAGGCATGATGTTAATTTGTATTGGAAAGACTACGGAGCATGAACCCGGAATAACCGCTGCGGTGCTGGCGACTACGCCCGGAGCACCCTGCCGGGCAGCATTGTGCCCTTGAACGTCCCGTTGTCGACTATTTGCTGGCCATTAATAAAAACGTGATGTATTCCCTTTGCAAAATCAGGTTTGCCTTCGTCAGTAAAATTTTCATCGATTTCAGACGGATCGAACACAACCAGATCTGCAAAGGCATTATTCTTGATTTCACCCCGGTTTTCCAACTTGTAGCGCCGTGCCGGCAAACAGGTCATTTTTCTAACCGCCTCCTCCAGCGGAAAGAGCCCCAGCCTTCTGGAATAGTGCCCGATGATCCTCGGGAAGCATCCGTATGCCGACGGCGGAGGCGTACCAGCCTCATGGGCAGGAAGGACTGAATCGGCCCCGATGCCCATTGAAGAATCCCGGATCATGGGATTGAACATTTTTTCGATCCACGGCCGTGCGGGAAAACCGAAGGTAAAGGCAACCTCGCCCTCTTCCTCAAGGGTAAGCCGGCACAGGGCGCTGAAGGGGTCCGTTTTCCATGCGCGGGCTATATCGAGGAATGTTTTCCCTTCGGTCCAGCGGTTGTCGTTGCTCGCGACTGACAGCACGCGGATCGGTTTCCATCCGATGGCGCGGATATACGGATCGGACCAGGACCCCTCCTCCCAATGCGGCCACTGCGGAATGATCGTTTCGATTTCCTGCCTCATGCGCTCCCGTAGCGCCTGGTCCTTGATCCTCTCCAGCAGTTTCTTGCGTCCGCCCCTGTTCGCCCACGGTGGGAAGAGCACCGTCGCCGTGGTATTGCCGAGGGTATAGGGGACCGCGTCCATTCCGACATCAACGCCGTCTGCTATGGCGTCATGTATGGCCTTCAGCCCCTTCGCAAGGGCAGGGTTCGGGAATCCCGGAAGGGGAACCAGTGCGTTAACGGCCTCGGTGAAATTGAAGAGATACGGAACGACGCTGCTGACCCAGCCGGGAAGAAACGGCACCGCATGCAGGTGGGAAATCTGCAGCGAAACACGGCCCCTCCGGGCTATGTCGATCGCCTCGGCCACGGACTGCGGCAGCGTAACGCAGTAACCGCGGAGGTGTGTCGCGTACATGCGGCCGTAATCCCCTGCGATCCGTGCCAGCTCGGCGAGCTCATCGGTATGGGCGTACATCCCCGGATAGTACATGAGACCGCTGGAGATCCCCACACAGCCCGCATCCAGGCTTTCGTGAAGTAGCGTTTTCATCTTCTCCAGTTCCTTGTCCGTGCAGAAGCGGTTGTCGTCACCCATGACCGAAATGCGGATGGCGCCATGCCCCGCAAGCTGCGCTATATTGCACATGACACCCCTGCCCTCAATATACGACAGGTATTCTTTCATGGAATCCCAATAAAGCCCCCCGATGGGAACACTCATGCTACGGATAAGTTCGAGTACCCTGGATTTGTTTTCCGGAAGGCATGGAGCCAGTGACCACCCGCAGTTACCCACGACACAGGTGGTCACCCCCTGATTCACAAAAGATTGAAATCTCCGCACAGGATCCTGATCGACGATATAGAGATCATGGTGGGAGTGAACATCGATAAACCCGGGGGACACACTCAGTCCCGAAACATCTATCGTACGCCAGGCCTTTTCCTCTGCGAGTCGATCCCCTGTAATAATCCGGTCCTTCATTATGGCAATATTGCCATGGCGGGCTTTCGCGCCGGTACCGTCAATTATTGTGCCGTTTTTAATCAGGATATCCAGCATGGTTCATCCTCCTCAGTCGGGCAGTTCAACGCTTCACCTATGTATCTATCCCTCCCCCGCCGGAAAACCAGCAGGAGAGTGATAGCAGCATCAATATCATTCACTAACTTGAGGCCACGGTCCTGACCCGTGACTTCAAATGATTTGGTATCACATCGCGCCTGAAAACGTCATCAAGGGTTTCCGGCCTGCGGATCAGGTGCGCCGTGTCGCCCTTCACGAGATAGGTCGCCGGCCTGGGCATGGCGTTGAAATTGCTCATGGACACCTCCTGGTAGGAGCCCACGTCGAGGAGCGCTAAAAGATCGCCGACCTTGAGATTTTTCGGCAAGCGGACAAAGGGGAGCAGCCGGTCCCCGTAACAGCTCCTGCCGACGATATCGGCCTTATCGGTCTTCTTCTCGTCAGCCCTGTTGGCTACAACGTAGTCATGGAGATGGTGCTCGAAAATGCCTCCCGTGAACCAGAATTGCGTGGTGTCCACGATATATTTATTCCATTTGAGCGGCCGGTCCATCAGTTTGGCGTTCTTTACCGTGGTCAGGTGTATCGCCGTATCGCCGTGGAGGGAGCGACCCGGTTCCATCTGGAGCATCAACCCTTTTGTAGATATGCCGTTTTGGGGAAGATATTTTTTCAGCGCCGATGTGCAGGCCTCAGCATAATCTTCAATTGTGGGCGCGAACTTTTTATTGGGAACGTATTCCATCATCAGTTTCAGTATGAAATCGATCACCGCGTAACGGACCCTGGAGCCGAAGATGCGCAGAAGGATTGAAAGGCCGTGCAGCGCCAACAGCTCATACGGTTCGGAATAATGGGTCTCCGCGTTAAAGGGGTCCCGGTGTCCGGCGAACCCCCCGCCGATGCTGATCTCCTTAGGCTGATAACCGCCCAGGGCCTTGCAGACATACCCCATCTCTTTTGCATATGATTTCATCTGCTCGGTCCAGAATTTAGTCGATTGGTGATGGCGTCCATGGTGCTCGTGGAACCCCACGAGCTCGACATTCTTCATCTTCATTATTCTTTTTCCGATCTCGATGGCCTGCTGGTACATCATCCCTCCCTTGTAGGACATCGCCGCGATGTCGGTTGCGACGGGCCCGGTGGGATTGAAGTGGGAAAACTTGCGGAACCCGGAAATGGTCGGCCTGAGGCGCAGTCTCACCATGGCGGTTTTTTTCAGCTTGTTGGCTGCCCTTTCGACCACATCGATCTCCTCGATACCGTCGAGGGTGATCCGGGCTCCCTTCTTGATCGCGTTCTCTATATGATCATCATCCTTGGGGACGCCGTTGACCGATATATACTGCGGATCAAAACCCGAGTCCAGCGCGACTGCTAATTCACCGGGAGAATAGATATCGCACCCGCACCCCTCCTCGGCGATAATCTTCTGTATCGCGTGGGACCAGCTGGCCTTTGCGGCCGGCATCACCTTTACGGGACCGTCGGTCCACCCCGCCTCGAAGCCCTGCTTATACCTTCTGATGTTTCGCCTGAGCTGGTCCTCTGACACCGCAAAAATCGGCGAGCCATATTCTTTCACCAGGTTAACCGTGTCACATTCTTCGATAAAAAGATGCCCATTTCTAATAGAAAGGCAGTCATCGATTTTCATTATTACTGATGCCATAATGAACCTCCTATATAATTTTTAATATCCGGTAATATCTATAAAGCAGAAAACGAATGTTCGCTCTCTACTCATTAAAAATTTTTTAAAGAATCATTTTTATAGAATTTAAAATGATCTCAATACGCTGCTCATTGGATAGAGAGGCGCCAACATTCTTGAAAAACCTGTCAAAACGGATGAGATGATGCTTGCTCACTAACGTATAGGCGTACAAGGTCACATAGCTGTCGATAAAATACGCCGCATGGTCCAGATTGATATCACTTCGAAGCTGCCCGGATTTCTTGAAATGCTCGACCAGGTTATAATAGAATTCCCGGCCAATGTTTTCAAAGCTATCGGTTATCGATTCCGCAAAACCATTGAGGGAATAGGACCCGATGTCGAGGTATAGTATAAAATACTGCCTGTACTGCTGAAATGTCTGGGTAAAGGTCATAGCTTTTAAAATATCCTCAATGGTGGCAAGCAATGAGTCCCGGTTAATCTTAATTTTTCCATAAAATTCATTGGCAAGCAGATCGCCCATGCGCTCTAATATAGCGATAAATACCGCCTCTTTGTTGTTGAAGTACTTATACAGGGCTCCAACAGATATACCAGCCTGAGAGCATATTTCGGGGATATTAGCACCATGATAGCCATTAGTGGCAAAAACCGTTGCGGCTGCGTCAAGTATATCGTTTTGCCGTTGTTTACTGAGTTTTAAAAATGTAGTATTCATACTTTTTGTATAGAAAACGAACATTCGTTTTCTGTCAAGCAATATATTTAACTACAAGTATGAATTAATATAAATTTTATCCACTTTTTACTCTGATGATTCCCTGGCTGCGGCTTCTATCTACTTTATTTATAGCTGGTACACATATAAATTGGGATCAGAAACTGCATATGAGTAAATAACACAGGTCACGATAATAAGGCAAAATGAAGCTGGTCACTTCAATCATACAGATTTTGGGGAAACAAAGTTATCAGTCTCTTCTACTTCCCAGATCATCAAATCGAGTGTTATCTCATCAATAACCGGATTCAAAAACCGTCCCTGATTCCCTGCAGGGTGGAACAACAAACGGTGGGGTTGACGACCCCGCCGTTTTCATTTATACGCATAGTGCCATCCATAATTTTTAGAGATATCATCCCTGCTTCACAGGCCACTTATAGGGTACGAGCATGGGAACTTGTTTTTGATAGTTCCGATATCCATCTCCGAAATCGGCGACCAGATCCCGTTCTTCCAGGATCGTCCCGATGATGATCCAACCGGTCCACATGATGTTAAACAGGAGCCTGTCATAACTGAAATGCGGATTCACCCATATCATGATCAGGGAGAATAAATACAGGGGATGGCGAACCCACAGATAGGGGCCCTTTGCGGTGAGGGGCAGTGTTTTCCGCGGCTTACCGCTGATAATACGGCGTATATTCAGGGTGCCGAAGGGATCGAAAAACCCAAGCGACTTGATGCCCCAGTAGAATCCCGCCATGCCAAGAACGAACAGAAGCCGGAGGGCCCAGTATAACACGCCTTCTGCTGACGAAAGTATAGCTGTTTTCTGCCAAAGAATTATCATAAAGATAAGAGGTATACTCGAAGTGATGGAATAAAAAGCGCCGTAATAATCAGACGGTATAAGGCCCTGAAGCCTCTTGCGCATGCCTTTGCGTACGACGATGCTGTGCTGCAAAAAGAAGATTAGGCAGAGTGCGGCATCAACCGTAAGCGCGTAATCTGTCTGCAGTCCCAGGTCAATGAGGTTGAACGGCCCAAAGAACAGAAAAGCATAAAAAGGAAGCAAAGAGACCGCACCCAGGATGAGTGTGATATAGATCAGTAAATATTTTTTTATATGGCTCATTTTTTCACCTGTTTGTTTGTAAAAATCAATTTATTGAACTCTCCGCTTTTTATAAAAATAAAAAGCGGAGAGCAATCGCTTTATTTTTTTCGCCCGAATACTTTGACGCTTGCGATAGAATTAAATAAGCTTTTTCCGGCACCCCTGACCATGCCCGCCTCTTCTTTTATTTTTTCTGCTATCGGATCATTGGCCCAAAGTTCCGCAGGAATTCTTGTTTCCTCGATGATACGCACATCACTAAACCCGGCGTCGACAATCATTTGAAGATAACATTCTTTCTTCACGGCTCCTGCTATGCAGCCGACGTAGGCGCTCACTGATTTCATGACCTGTTCCGGAAGATCTCCGGTAAGCACGACATCGGATATCATGATCCTGCCTCCCTTCTTGAGGACGCGGTAGGATTCCCGGAAAACCTGTTCTTTACGCGTCGACAGATTGATCACACAGTTCGAGATTATTAGATCAACCGAGGAATCAGCCACCGGAAGGCTCTCGATCTCTCCCAGCCTGAATTCAACATTCCCATGTCCCATTGTTACGGCATTCTTTCTCGCCCTATCAATCATTTCAGGAGTCATATCGACCCCGATGACTTTTCCTGATGGCCCTGCCTTTTGCGCAGCCAGGAAGCAGTCAATCCCGCCGCCGGATCCGAGATCGAGAATGGTTTCCCCTTCGGCGATTGAAACGAGAGCGGTGGGATTTCCGCATCCCAGACCCATGTCCGCACTTTCCGGAATGGATTTGAGTTCATCCTCGGAATATCCGACCTTGATACTTGCGGCGCGGGCGTTTGACTTCGAAGAGCCGCAACAGGATGAGGAAACGTTTTGCGCTATTTTCGCATATTCCTCGCGGACGATTTTTTGTGGATTATTGTTTTCCATTGTGTTACTCCTTGTAGATAACGTTTAGTTGTATAATGCAACTATAAATGCTATTGTATCCGCTTATTTGTTTGCGATATATTTGTATAATACAACCATATCGCAAAAAATGCTTCATGTCTATTTTTTGAGACAACACCCGTCCGGTTTACAGCACCTTTCCATTGAATTGATGAAAATCTCGAGGGATTGAAGAACATCAACCTTTTTATTGTCAGGTATTGAGTTGCTCATGTCAATCATGAAATCCGAAATGCATTCTTTTACCTTTTCAAATATTGTGCGACCCTTGCTCGTCAGCTGTAGTTCAATTGCCCGGGAGTCGTGGGTAGACGGGTTTTTTTTCAGGTAGCCCATTTTCACGAGAGGGTCAACCAGCCTGGTCGTCGTGCTTTTCTCGACGGAAAGAAGAGTATGAAGCGCCGACATTTCCAGGGAACCGGTTTTAGCAACATAGCTTAAGATGGAAAACTGTGTAAACGTCAAATCCTCACAAAAAATAGATTCAGTCTGAAATACTCGTAAAGATATTATGAGCCGCCTGATTATCGCCAGCAGCTCTTTGTCATATGATCGTTTCATAATGGTTGTATTATACAACTATAAAATGAAAATGTCAACTATTTTTTCACACTATTTAATTTTTTTTCACTAATCAACAATCAATTTCAATCTTTACTAGATTATCATTCAACAAAAAAGCATTCAGTAGTTTAAGTCCATTCTCTCATAACGCGAAAAGGCGGGGTTGCACGATCCCGCCTTTTGTTGTTTCCAGATAGGTAGCCAGCCTGTTACAGTATGCTATGAATTTAACCAAATAAAGTATACCTGATAAAGCTCGAAAATCTTTTCTTTTATCACGGCTATCCAGTTCCGCTTGTAAATAGTTTCACCGGCAATTATTGTCATCTCCACTTTGATGTTATGGATATCGTAGCGGTTCGCCTCAAACAGGTTTTCTTTCAGTACCACAAGGTCAGCTGTTTTACCGACCTGGATGGATCCGAGCGTGTCATCCATCCGCAGCTGATAGGCCCCGGAAAGGGTATACCCGCGAACCAGATCTTCCAGGCTCAAACGTTCTGAAACCGGCTGCAAGACCGGCGCATCCTTGCCGCCTTTGGCCGCCTGACGGTTATGGGCGACCTGCATAGAATAAAAGGGATTGGCCCAATTGATCCAGAACGGCGAAATTATATCGCTGCAAAAAGAAACCGTTACGTTGTTATCCAATAATGGCTTGATTCGAAATATCTTCTTCGTCCTATCTCCATAATAAGGATCAAAAAAATCAATGGAAACGTCACCATTCCAACCAGGCGTAAAATTGGCGACCACACCCAGCTGTTTGAAACGAGGGATGTCATTATCCTTCAGAATTGGCAGATGGGTCAGCGTGAGGCGGGTATAGATTGTATTCCCGATTTTGCGTTTCGCTCTTTCATAGGCATTAAGCATTACATGGGCAGAACGGTCACCCCAGCAATGGACATGGAGGTCAATTTTTTCCCTGTTCAATTCAATTATAAAATCCACCATCCGGTCTTCACTGAAAAGAGTGTTCCCGCGAACGCCCGGATTATTCGAATAGGGCTCCATCAACGCTCCCGTGTTATTCGTATGCAATCCGTCAAAATGAATCTTCATGGTATTAAATTTCAGGTTCTTACCGCCATAGGTGCGGCGGAGGCGTTTCAACTCCGCGATGGCCCCATCGATCTGTCTCGGCAGAATGATATGGTAGCAACCTTCAATGCGCATGTTCAGCGCCCCTTCACGATCAAGCCTGGAAATTATGGGATAAACCTTATCTGCAATGGTCATATTTCCCGCATCAAACAAGGTTGTCACTCCATGGGCTGACAGATAGTCCAGGAGAACCGACAACATTTTCTCGGATTTTTCAGTTGGATCAACAGAATTAAAAAGCGTGTCCCAGCCGGCACCCTCTTTGGCCCAGCCAGTCGGTTCGCCATTTTTATCCCGTTGATAATAGGCAAGTCCGGGAACGGATCCGGTGTATTGCGTGTTACCCCCGCCATCTCAAGAGCCTTGCTGTTCATCCAGCACCCGTGCCCCCAGCGTTCCAGCAAGATAACGGGGCGGTCACTGACTACTGCATCAAGATCTTTTTTGTTCGGCCCTTCCGCACCGAAATCTTCCTGCCGCCAGGAACCAGCCACTATCGCGTGCAGTTCAGGGTTTTTGGCTGCATATTCCTTCAGCCACGCCAGCACCTCTTTCCTGCCGGTATAGGGCAGAGGGTAAACTTCGGTGAAAGGCATCACGACTAATTCAGCTGCCCCTGCAACAAGCCCCGGGTGGACATGCGAATCGATCAGGCCGGGTACAACCAATTCACCATTAAGGTCAAGTTCATCTGTATCAGGACCGATCAATTTTTTTATACCGGAATTATCGCCAACGTATATGATACGGCCATCTTTAATTGCAACGGCCTCTGCCCAGGATTGCCCGGGGTTCACCGTGTAGACTTTTGCATTAGTTAGTATGCGGTCAGCAAAATTATAATGGCCGGGACCCTTTGCAGCGCTACATCCTGAAAGGATAACGGCGAGCAGCAGCACGACAATTCTATTGTAATTGTTGGATTCATTCAAAAATATCTTCATGATTTATACCTGCAATTTATCTTACTGTTAACCCACCAGTAATAATTTCTAAATGAAAGACATCCTTTATGCGTGATTTTTTGAAGCATTATTTTTTTTATTTATGAATTTTTGAAGGATTATTCTTAAATTGCAATCCATATCATTAAATCCAGCACGATCTTATCAATGACCGGGTTCAAACATCGTCCCTGATTGTCTGCAGATTAAAACAACAGGAGGCGGGATATCCGCCTCCTGTTTTTGCAGACAGATTGTTGACCTGTTCATTAAGTTAATGGTTTCATTTCAAGGTCTCTACACCCACCTGACTTCCAATGGCTTGCGCATCGTAAGACGGTTGTACTTAACGCCCGGATAGCCGAGGGTCATCGCCCCCCAGCATTTGCAGTATTTCGGTATGCCCAGCTGCTCTTTGATCTTTTTGTTGTTGTTGTTGATAACACCCTGCAGGAATCCGTTGAAGCAGGATCCTATCCCCATGGTGTGAGCCATGAGTGAGGCGTTGTACAGTGCTGCTCCGCAGCTGAAAGCCGAAGACTCATCCACCTTTTCTCCGTACATGATCATCAGGGCATGGGCGTTATAGAACATGAGGTCATCGCCTTTAAGATTTCGTTCTTGAAATGAATCGTTGCCAATCGCATATATGCCCGTGATCCGGTCTGCCGTATTTTCGCCCATGAGGCTTCTCCCGATCGGCAGCGACGCCATAAAACTGAGGCGCTTAAACAGCTTGTCCAGGATCGGAAGCGCGGCGTTCCGCAACTCCCGTATCCTCTCCTTTCCGGTAATCACGATGCAGCGTATTCCCTGGCAGTTCGTTCCGGTCGCGGTATAGCGGGCCGCCTCCAGTATCTTCTCCAGCTCGGCCTTTGCAATCGGTTTATCTTTATACAGACGCACCGATCGCCGGACGCGAGAGAAATAGAAACTGGAGCGATTCCGGCGAGGGCGTCTTTTTGAAATCCGCGGCCGTAAGTTTTTTCATGTCGGTTCCTGTTTCGGTTATCGCGTCGAACGCGCACACCGCGGCGCAGTGCCCGCAGCGTATGCACGTGCATGCCCGTGTGACTACGGCCTTCCTGTCGCACATCTCGAGCACCAAGCCCGGGCATATCTTCACGCACATGCCGCATCCGGTGCATTTCTTCGCATTGATTATTGTCTCTCCCTGGTACTGGTAGTGCGGTTTGTTGAGATCGATTATTTGTTTGCTCATAATTCCCCCTGATTTATGGCATGTAATACAATATGCTCGATTAGTGCGGGAATTCCGTTTGTCTACTAATATTCGATCCCCTTCCCGTGGTTGTGGCAGGTGCCCGGGACTTGGGCGCAGCAAGCAAACTGAAATAATCCTATTAATACCCTCTCCACATTCCAGATCATGAATTCCAGCACGATCTCATCAATCACCGGGTTCGAACATCGTCCCTGGTTGCCTGCAGATCTATTCCATAATCATCTCAACGATCTTGCCGGCAAGCCACCGGTAATACCCGATACGGTGGGAAAGGATGCAGGAAGTCCGCTCGATTTTTTCAGACGGCATGGCATCAACCCCGGAAACGATATCGATCAGCATTGACGCCGTCGGATTGAGCTGGTCAACGGCGACCTTGTCAATCGTATCGTCAGTATCGTATATGTACAGCGGGGGACTGATCAGGCTTATCACCGGAACACCGGACTTATGCAGGTAGAAGGCGTCCGAGCAAACGCCAAGCGGCGAGAAGGTAGGCAGCAGGGCGAATCTCCCGTACCGGTGCCTCAGCGCGGCATCTTTCGTGATGGAGATCAGCCTGCTGTTTTCCGATACGAATATCCCCCGGGGCTCGACATTCCCGGTCATGACAAGCCTGCCGTTTTCATTTTTCGCTTCCATCCCGATATGCTCTACGCATACATCCAGGACGATGCGCTCACCATTTTCATGGTGCCGCTTGATGAATCCCTTGTTCGCGATATAGCCGGAGAAATGCAAATCAAAGGCCGCAAAAAGAAGGGTCTTGTCCCGCGGGGCTGACGGGGCCTTCGAAAAATACTTTGCCATCGCCATCACGACAGCAACGCCTGAAGCGTCCTGCACGGCGCCGGTAAAAACGCTGTCGTGGTGGGAATGGACGAGTATGATATCCTTGCTTTTTCCGGGCAGGTATCCTATGACGTTAAGCGCAAAGGCCGGTTTAACGCTTGCCGCGAACTTCAGAAGGGCCGGCGCGGCGCCTGATTTTTTCTTTTATGATTTTTTTCAGCTTTTCCCCTTCGGATTTGCTCACGTACAGGCCCGGTATCTTCATGTATCCGTAGTCGCGGAACTCGCTCGAAAGGGACAGGTCCTCATTGTAATACGTGTTCCTGTCAAAATAATCCACGAGGACGCCCACAGACAAAAACCCGCAGCTCCGTTTTTTTGCGCACGGTAATAGTTGGAGGGAAAGTTCCTGGAGATGTAGGGATTCTCATGCTTCATCCCGCCGTCGAGGGTCCCGCCGGGGTCATTGGTAAAATAGCTCATGCCCCTGAAGTCCCTCCACTCAACGTCATAAAAAAGAATATTGCTCACCACTATTCTGTTTGCTTTTACATTGACCCTGCGGTAGTCCTCCTCCGAGCCCTTCCCCACATAGACGATATCGGCCGACAGGCCCTGCACCCCGGTCAGGAGACTTCCCCGAATTCCTCCACGCGCATGCTGTCAGCCATGAGGGGAAGACGTCTATTTTTTGACGCCCACCGCGAGCTCGCATACAGGGGCTTCCCATCGGTATGAACCGAATTTTTCTATTTCAACGTTTTTCAGGCCGAAGGACGTGAACCTGTCCCGGATATATTCAACCGCTTTTTTCCCCGGCCGGGGTACCGGTCCTCCGGTATCCGAATGAGGTGAGGTCTTTAATGTAAACGAGCATCTCCCGGTTGTCCGGTACGAATTGCTTATTTTTATCCAGCTCAGAGGGGCCTACCGTGACATCAGCGCCGCATGACAGGAAAAGCTGCGACACGAGCATGAGAATCAAACAGCTGAATGCTTTGTGCAATTTCATTGATTTGGAAAACATATGTACCGCCTCCCTGTATTTATTATCCATGCGGCGGGAAGCCCCCGCCCTCTCGCCATTACAATATTTCTTAAAAACCCCGTGCGCGCAAATCTGCCACCAGGTCTATCCAGAACTGTTCCTGCGCGAAGCCGGGATTCGGCTGGTTCAGCGATCCGGTAAAAGCCATGTGATGGACACCGGCGCACCAGTCTTCACCCTGGAGGATCCCGCGGTTCATGACATGCTTCGTGTCATGGATCTGTGAAGAGGCAGGCGTGTAGATGTCATTATCTCCCCGTTTGATCTGGATGTATTTCCAGAGAAGATACAGGCCGGACCATTCCGATGGCATCCATTTGAGCTTCGCGGCCCAGTTCTGGTAATATACCTTCAGGCGCATAATCGGCTTTAAAGCCCTGCCCTTCGGACCTGCCGCCGGGGCCATAATCGCCCTCATTCAGCATGTAATCCTCGGTCAGGCACCGCACCGATTCAATGAACCGGCGCACCTGCTCCCGTTCGCCGAATGAATCCGGCGACATCGACTTGAACAATCGGTCCCCCAGCGCCCCCGGCAGGAGGTGGTCATACACCGCGATCCCCAGGTCAGCCATGGGGGTGCCGCGGCTTTCCCCCGCCAGGCCCGTCCAACTGGCGGTCATCTCCGCCGTATGCCTTCATTCGAAATCATGTAGCGGCTGTCCTGGCACCCCTGGGAATGTCCCACCAGGTTTACTTTGAATTTTTCTCCCGGATGCTTCTTCGACCATTGTGCCATGTAGGCCCTGTTGTTGACGAATCTTGAATAAATGAATTTCTTCAACTCGCGCGCCCTGGCGGGAGTGTCATCATAATCGTATGTGTACACGACTACATGGATATCAGCGCCATTACGCCGGAGAACGTCAATGACCGGCCGGTAAAAATATTCAACGGTGTTTCCCTTCGTATCCTTTTCCTTATGCCTCGGCGGCCCCCAGTGGTGGGCGATGACTATCGGATATTTGGTGGCGCAATTTTTATTGATCAACGCGGCCGGAGCGTGGCCGGAAGGCATTTTCCTGATATCTGAAGAGACGACGTAGGCGCAGATAATACTAATGAGAAGGATGAAAAAGGAGAATGATTCCAAGAATGGTTTTTTTGAGGTTTTTCATATATGCCTCTCTATTATCAATATAATTATATCATCAATTATAATCCTTCAATCAAAGATTATTCACCCGCCCCGGTTAGCACAACAATCAGGGACCATCAGCACCCATCCGTAAAGTATCATTACACTTTAAAGCCCATGTCCAGTATATTTTCTATTTAATATGTCCAATACTCTTTCATCGGGAGCCGGAGAGGATGACAAAAAGACGGGATAAATATTATTGGCAGTTACCCGGCCGCAGGAACATCATCTGCTTGAATCCGGATTCATCTTTGCAGCACAATCTCATCAATCACCGGGTTGGAAAATCGTCCCTGATTGCCAGCATGCTAGAACGCAAAAAGGCGGGGTTGCACGGCCCCGCCTTTTATTAAGGCAGTTAGCTGCCGTTTTTCATTTATGCGTAGAGACCAGCGGCTGGTTTATATATCCAACAATTTTCTCATTGCATCGACATTTTCTTCATGCTGTACTTTTATTGATTCAAGGAATAAAGCTAATGAAACCTGGGTGAATAATTTCGGGTTCTTCCTGATCTGTTTCGCGACCCATTCCTGTCCTTTTATTAATAGCTCCATTTTTTCTTTTTTCTTTCCAAAGACTTAATTTTATTCACAAAATTCCGGATTCCCGGACGGTTCTCCATTATGGTGCTTGATTAACGTTGACAATATTTGGCAATTCATTCCTTCGTCGGCAAGGAACTCCTTCATCATGGATTAAGATTTTCATCTTCAACTTCCCGGGTTATTACAGATAGCACTTTTACCCCTGCCCTCTCTGCTTCCAATAATGTATTGAGGAACACGATCAAATTTTGATGATTATTATTTTCCATGTCAATTATCCATACATTACATGATCCAATTTGGCACAGGCGCGCGGCAAAAAACGGCTCTCCGCCGTTATGAATAGACGGCTGTCAACTTTTTACAGATAATTCCTCCACCAGATTTTTATATTTTTCTGTGGATCATCTCCCTGTCGAATTTCCAGAATTCTCCAGCATTTTATCAAGCTCCGCAGGGTGAAATATTTTTCCGTATCCGGGAAAAATATCTTATCCTCCTTTTGTATATGACCGGGATAAAATGAAATTAACGCATGCAGTCCATCAATTATCATGGTGCGGGCCGAGACATTTCCATGTACATAATTATTCCTGGCATCGACAATTTCCCTGACAATTTTTCTGGCATACTGATGCTCGTCAACAAGATCCTGCATTATTTTTTTATCTGGCGGCGAGATATTCTTTTTTTTCGAGTTCCCTGAATAATATATCTTCTTCCTTGCCATGATGCGTACGGTCCGCATAGGTCCTGATGAAATCGACGGCACTGTCGATGAAAACAGGATCGATTTCATTTTTTTCCTGCATAATCGAAACTCTTTTATCAATAATAGTTAACATTTTTTCTATCAATCTGTGTTCTGTCATCAAGGGGCCTCTCGGCAGCATATCAACCCTCCGGATTATTATTTTTTTACAAACTGGTCTTTTGCCGCGCCGCACACAGGGCAAACCCAGCCTTCCGGCAATTTTTCAATGGCGTGCCCGGCTTAACCCCCGCGTCAGGATCGCCAGCGGCCGGATCATAAATATACCCGCATACTGTGCATTCATACTTATCCATAATATTGTCTCCTTCTATTTATTTTAGAATCAATCCAGAGATACCCTGGTCTTTTGCTATAATCGATCATCTATGTTTTGGCGGGCTTACGCCGTACAAGGAACATCAAAAAAGCACCGATGATCAGACCCGTAAGTGCCGCCAGCGCCAGGTGCAGGAATACACGATGCCCGTCACCGTGGCCGTGCCCCTCGGCATCATGATGGCCCGCCGGGCCGTGAAACGTATTATAAGTCCACTCTATATAATGCACATACTCGACGTAAGCTTTTACGTATTCACGTCCCGCCTGAACATCGTTCGGGTCATAGTTCTTTTTCCCATATGCATTGTTGAATTTCTCATTTACCTTTTCATTCATGGTACTGGTGAGCAGGGTGATCACCGGTCCGATCTTTCCATCCTTGATGGCCATATCGGCAGCCTGGACTGCCGGATTCAGCTCCGTCCCGGCCGGTTTCAGCCCTTCGTATCCCGCTCCCTCCCCGGCGCGGTGCACCCGCACCAGGGTTTCGAAGAATTCACGGTCAGCAGCCTCCTTCCCGGATGATAAATTTCTCTTTCCAATGGCTTTATCAAAAGCCTTCTTAATTTCGCCTTCATCACCGGCCTGCACCCAGATCAAAACCAGGTTGATGTTCTTTGTCTTCAACGCCTTCTTCGCGTCCATGATGACCGGCCCATCCATGGTGTCGCAATGGGCGCGGGCTGGTTCAATCTCTATATTTGAAACCGCCAGTAATGTTATGATGGCAATAATAATCTTTATCGAGTTCATCATTTTCATGGCAGGCCTCCTTTATTTCTTTTTAACAAACGACATCCAGGTCCCCCGCAGGAGAAATGCAAGCAGGAGAAACGCTCCGGAAACGAAAATGATGTCAGGCGCCATGCGCAGCCAAGACACGGTGCGGATGAAATCGCTTGTCGTTACTTCAGGGCTCCGCGCGTACCACATGCCCTTGTTCACAGCGTGATAAAATTGGTAAAATCCGGACGGGATGAGGCTTATGACAGTCATAAAAAATATCCCTCCGTTCAGGCCCCAGAAACTCCACTTGAGAAGAGAATCCGACCAGGCGTCTTTCCGGAAAATGTGCCGCGCCGAGAAAAGCATGAGTGCTATGGCCAGAAGACCGTACACGCCGAAGAGCGCGGTATGGGCGTGGATTGGGGTCGTGTTGATGCCCTGGATGTAATACAGGACAATCGGCGGGTTTATCAGGAACCCGAACACGCCCGCCCCGACAAGGTTCCAGAAGGCCACGGCGATGAAGAAGTAAAGCGGCCATCGGTATTCATATCGCGGCCCTGCGGTTTCTATCACCCGCATGTTCCTCGCCACTTCAAAGCCGAGGAGCGTGAGCGGCACCACTTCCAGAGCGGAGAAAACGCCGCCAAGGGCCATGATGGGAGCCGGCGTTCCCGCCCAGTACACATGATGAAACGTGCCCACGATGCCGCTCCCCAGGTACAGGGTGACGACAAGGTACACCGTCGTATGCGCCAGCTTTTCGCTCACCGCGCCGATTCTCGTCAGCAGGAAGGCAAATACCACCGTCGCGAATACCTCGAAGAATCCTTCGACCCATAAATGAACCACCCACCAGCGCCAGTATTCCGCGTCGGAGAGGTGCGCCCCCTTCCCATACATGAGCCCCGCCATGTAAAAGAGTGGTATGGCGATGGCACTGTAAAGGAGCAGGTGGGTAAGCCCCCCGGGGTCCTTTTCGCTTTTCAGGGCCGGGAGTATGGCCCGCAGCACGAGGATAAGCCATATGATCATTCCCGCGATGAGGAGGATCTGCCAGACCCTTCCCAGCTCAATGTATTCATATCCCTGGTGGCCGAAGTAATACCCTGCCCCGCCGAATATCCCCTGCACCGAAAGCCAGGTGCCGGCGAGGGTCCCGAGCACGACCGCAACGACCGCGGCGAAAAGCACAACAACCAGCGTTGCCTGGCGCTTCGGTTCTTTCCCGACGAAGGGCCCGATGAAAAGCCCGGCGGCAAGAAAGCAGGTAGCGATCCAGAATATCGCCAACTGCAGGTGCCAGGTCCTGAGCACGGCATAGGGAAGTATTTTCGCCATGGGCAGCCCGAAAAAACTGGTCCCCTCGACCGTGTAATGCGCCGTCAGCGATCCTACGGCTATCTGGGCCAGGAACAAAAGCGCGGCAACAATAAAATAAACGATCGTCGCTTTCTGGCTTGCGCTCGGCGCGGGTTCTCGCAGCTGCACGAGTGTTGCCGAGTAATCGCCCTCCCTGATATAGCGGTTGTAGAGGAAAAGCACCAGGCCCAGTACGAGGATGAGGATCACCACGCTTACAATAGACCAGATGATCATATCGGGTGTCGGGTTGTTACCGACAAGAGGGTCATAAGGCCAGTTGGTGGATAGGTCACCCCCGAGCTTGGCCTGTCGGTACCGGCCGCCCAGGCGAGCCGAAAAGAAGCTCGCGATAATAAAGCCGTCCTTTTCGTTTCGCGCAATACCAGGCTGGAGTCCCATCCGGTCATTCCCCTTTTGAAACAGCTCAGTGTAGTATTGTTTCAGGTATACGAAGGCCTCTGACTGATATTTCGTGTACATGAGCGCGCCGGTAGAAGCGTCGTATCGGTTCATCTTTATCTCCCCGGCGACGGACGCGCCAGCTCAGCCTTCTTCACTCCGTCCAGCGCATCAAAATCCTTCTGCGTGAAGACCCTTGCCTTTACGGCATCGAGTCCCAGACGGCGGGCTGCCGTATACAGGCCGAGCCGGTGAAGATAATCAGCAGACCAGTCCGGAGCGAGGTATGAACCATGGCCCCAGATGCTCCCGATATGCTGGCCGCCCCTGCTGAAATAATAGTTTTGCCCGGCGGCAATATCCGCGCCGGTAAAGAGAACGGTACCGGTGTCCGACGTTACCATCTTCGGTATCGGCGGTTTATCGCGTTTGATAAGGTAGCCCCCGAAAATGAGCACGCCGAAGCACATGACAAGAAGGAAGAGAAGCGGTGCACGTAATTGTGGTCTTATCAAACTACCTCCTCCATAAAGTGAAGGATTTAGAAAAGACACTTAGTCATGCAGATAACTTTTAATAACACGGGCCTCGTTATGCTCGGTATCACGAGCACCGTAAAGCAAGGTAATGTTCTTCTCTTTTTTGAAAATGTTTTTTAATGTTTTTAATACTGGATTCGTCTTTAGCTCAGCTATATATTTTTTTTGAAATTCCGCCCATCTTGCAGGATCGTGGCCGAACCACTTCCGCAGTCCGGTAGAAGGCGCAACGTTTTTAACCATAAATCAAGATGAGCTTTTTCTTTTGAAAGGCCTCGTGGCCACAAACGATCAACCAGAATCCGGTAGCCATCTTCGCCGGAGTATTCTTCATATATTCTCTTTACATTAACCATCATCTCAATGTTTATTGATCATGATATGTACGCATTGCTGTTACATTGGCTCATTTCGCGCCCATTGAAAAAAAACACGAAATCATTCAACTTTAAAGAATTTTTCCTTCAGCGCGCCGCAAACGGGACAGGTATCGGGCGGGTCATTCTCATGAACATAGCCGCATACCGCAGACATGGTACTCGACAAACTTCTCCTCCACAATGTGGTCGAGCACCTTCCTGTAGAGTTTGCCGTGGATCCCCTCGACATCGCGCGCCTGGCTGAAGACGAGCGCCGCGGTCTTTTCCCCGTCTTCCTCGGCTTCCTTGAGCATTTTCGGGTAGTAATTGCCGTTGACCGCGTTCTCCCGCTGAAACGCCTGTTCCAGGTTCGACTGGGTGTCACGGATTGATTCGAGGAGCCTGAATGGCGCCGGGAGTGGACGCTCTCGGACGATGCCACGGCCCGGAACAGGTGGGCGACCCGGGGGAATCCCTCTTCTTCGGCTTTTTTCGCGAATTCAAGCAGACGCTGGTATGCCTTGGCTTCACCGACGAATGCGTCATGGACGTTACTGGCGGTTCGTTCTTTCATCAGAGTCACCGGCTCCTGGTTAACCATTGATGCAGCAGCCTGTCTATCGAGAATTTTCCGCTTCCGTTGATCATGATAAGAAACGCCAATCCCAGTGCCAGGAGATGGTATTCATACCCTTCCCCTTTTTGCGTCCCGAACCAGTTCATGAAAAAACCGTTGGAAGTGCACCATGAATATGGCGCCCAGCATGATCATGGCTATCCCAAAGGCCATGAACCTGCCGCAACGTCCCACCAGCAGGGCAAAGGACCAAGTGATTCCCCCATGATCACGAGAAAGGCCACTATGGCGGGCATTCCGCTTGACGTAAAATAGTCCATCGTGGCGGAAAAGCCGTTTCCTCCAAAAAGACCAAGTAGTTTCTGTGATCCATGGGGTATAAAAACGACCGCAAGAATAACCTGTGCTAAACACCAAGATCGTCTTCTTGTCGAGACAAACATGGCCAATGCTTTTTTCATGGAACACCTCCTTGGAATTCATACTGTAACCGGACCGGCGATATCCGCGGATCATTTATCAACTACTACGGTACCGCCGGCGATTCGTGCGCCTGCATTTCCGGCAGGGTTGCTTTTATAATCATCTTCTTTTTCATGAATAATGATCGATGTACCGCCGTCCCGGATGAGAGAGTTTGGTTTTCCCATCTCGAGAGTAACGTTCTTGTCGGTAATGTCTACTCTGGCCGTCCCTTCCCTGGTGACGGTTACATTGGGGAGGTCACCGGCGTGCATGCCATGGGGGTTATTCATGCCGTGTTCCTTGTTGAAAGGATTAAAGCGACCGCCGGCTGATTTAAAATCCGGGGGAATCACCGCACCCTTTTCATGTATGTGGATGGCATGGACCCCGGCAGGAAGATTTTTCAATTCACCGGTGATTGTAACACCGCTCCAGCATGCCTTCAGCGTAAGGACGCCGATCTTCTGCCCCTTTGCATCGATCATCTCCGCCGTTGCCGTCTCATACTTTTTACAGCTGAAAAGGGCTAGTGCAAGGACGGCAGTAAAAATGATAAGAGTCCATAAAAATTTTTGCCTTTCGATCATCATAGCGCAATCCTCCAGTATAATAATCAGTTATTTCACGTATGCATTCTCATATTGATATTGCTCCCGCTAAACGTGATCCGCACAATCCAGCATTTTTAATCAGTATCATATCGGGAAACGGTTTACATCTTCGTGGACAGGAACACCTGCAGCGTCATCTGGTCGATCTGATCCTGCAGGGCCTCGATATCGTCGATATGACGGTCCTCGTCGTTGAGAATATGTTCCAGGACGTCACGCGTCGCGAAATCGCCCACATCTCCGGCCAGTTTTACCGCGTCATTATAGGCTTTTATGGCATCCTTTTCCGCCGGATGGTCGCTCGTGAGCTGTTCCGGCACATCGGCGCCAATAGTGATTTTACGCAGGGCACTGACTATCGGAATTCCCTCCAGGAAAAGTATCCTGCCGATGAGTTTTTCAGCGTGCTTCATTTCATCAATGGCGCGCTTTTCAAAGTGCTCATGGAGCTTGCCGTAACCCCAGTTTGCGGACATTTCGGCGTGCACTATGTACTGATTAATCGCGGTTAGCTCGTCTGATAGAAGAGAGTTCAAGGCCTCGATGAGTTTATCATTTCCTTTCATATATCTCCTCCTTTACGTTTATTTTGCGCTGAAGCATCAAATTGTTACATCGCTCTTCCAGTATCCATGTATATTGCAGTTTTCGATTATGGTAATTTTCCCGGAGCCGTTCCTCAGATGGAAACAGGCGGCCGGGTTTATCGTTATAGGAGTAAGCATAACGCGACAGACATATTTATCATTATGATAACAGTCAATGAACTGAATGAAGTGTTTTTCCTCCATCGGATGCAGTGTTTTACCAATCCTGACGCTTACATCAATACAGGGGATCTCAGGGATGAGGCCGCATTGTTTGTTTATCGAAACCGCCGGCACATGCTTTACCTCAGCCTCAGGGCTTTTTTCACTAGATTCTTTAAAAATATTGTCATTTTGAATAAATTTATCCTTCTCAGCGAAACAGACCGGGCATTTTTCCGGCAGGGAGTTGAATTCAATGTGGCCGCAAGTTTGGCAGATGAAAATTTTCATGATACAACCTCCATTTGTTTTTAATTTAAACTTTTTTTAATATATCAAAATATAATTAAACCATCCTGATAGCCATGATCCCTCTTTCCGCAAGACGGCAGCACCCGCGCTACAGCGCAGTAAGACCATTCACTGTACCGGCCATATCTTTTTAAACGCCGTGGCCGGGAAAAACAGTACGGACATTCATCCGGCGGATTATCGCCGTAATGGATATGGCCGCAGATCCGGCACCTCCATGCGGTTTTATTTTTCATCTCCACCCCGAAATCCTTTCCATCCGCTTCGCTCCGGAGGAGCGGCAGGTCTTCAAGAGGCGGCATGACCGGCTTGTAATTATGCAGCGCGTAGCCCGCCACGATGGTGCGCTGGACCTCGCTGGTCCCCTCGTAGATCATGAGCAGCCGTATGTCCCTGAGTAATTTTTCAAACGGGAACATCTTCGTGTACCCGTATCCCCCCGCGACCTGGATGGCCTGGTTTGCTATCTCAAAAGCGGCCTCGGTAGTATAAAATTTCGCCATGGAAGCGTTGATGGTGGGATCAAGACCGTTATCGATGTCCCATGCCGCCCTCCATACCAGAAGGCGCGAGGTTTCGACCTTCTGGTACATTTCCGCTATCTTGAACTGGATCGCTTCAAAATTCTGGAGCCTGGTTCCGAATGCCTGGCGTTTTTTCACATAGTCGATCGCATATTCCATGGCCGATCGCGCCGCCCCTACGGCGAAGGCGCCGATCATCGGCCGCGTGCGCGCGAAGGTCTTCATTGCCAGCACGAAACCCTTGCCTGGTTCGGCCAGAACGTTCTCCGCAGGGACCCGCACGTTTTTGAAATCGAGGGCCGTGGTGTTCGATGCCCGCTGCCCCAGCTTGGGGATATGCCTGCCGGAAGACACGCCGTCCCATCCCCGTTCAACTACAAACGCGCAGATGCCTTCATGCTGCAGCTTCGGATCAACGGTGGCGAATACCGTCATGTAATCGGCGATACCTCCGTTGGTTATCCAGTACTTAGTCCCGTTAAGGATGTAATCATCCCCATTTTTCTTGGCCCGACACCGCATGCCGGCCACATCAGACCCCATGCCCGGTTCAGAAGTGGCGAAACTGATGAACTTCGGCTCCCGGGCTAAAATGGACAGGTATTTTTTCCTGATGTGCTCCTTGTCCGAGAGTATGATCGGTTCGAACCCCAATGAATTGACGAAAATAGATGTAGCCAGGCCGGAACAGGCCGCCGCCAGTTCCTCGGTTGCAATGGCGCCCTCGATGCTCCCGAAACCGATGCCGCCGTACTCCTTCGGTATGTCTCCGCTCATGAGGCCGGCTCCGTGGGCCTTTTTGAGGAGGTCTATCGGCACCTCGTTTGCCTCGTCATAATAGGCGGCAACGGGCAGTACTTCTTTTAAGGCGAATTCCCGCGCGCGCTTCTGGATATCCAGTTGTTCCGGTGTTAGAGTAAAGTTAAGCATGTCACTTTTCCTCCGCTGTATTAATAAATATTAATACGATAATACCGCAAACGCTTCCGCGCTTGCGCGTATCTCCAAAAAACTGTCTCCTGCCGGTATGGGCACCTGCGCCGACCATGGGCCCGCAGCGTCTATTCGCGGCATATTTTTTTTACATAGTCGATCGCTGATTTTGCCGCGCGGGCGCCTTCTCCTACCGCGACGCTTATCTGCAGGAAGTTCCCGGTGCAGTCACCGGCGGCGAATATTCCCGGCGCATTTGTTTTTTGCTCATGGTCGACCCGGATGAAATTTCCATCAGCGATGATCCCGAGACTCTTCGCGAAATCGACCGATGATGCCTCGCCAGCAGCCACGAATACCCCATCAACAGGGAGTTCCTCTCCAGAATCAAACACGACATGCGAGAGATTTCTCCCGCCTTTCAGCATTGATATCTTATCTTCCATGACGGGTATTGATGCGGCGTCCAGCTGTTTCATGAAATCGGCATTCATGGCGGGTTTTTCCCCATGGTACAGATCCGCACAGATTGTGAATACTCCAGCAATTCAAGCGCCTGGTTCGCCGCATAATCACCCTCTCCAATGACCAGGATCCGCTTATCCTTGAAAAAATAACCATCACAGCTCACGCAATAGGACACGCCGCGTCCTTCATATTCGGACAAGCTCTTGATCACTGGCTTTTTTCTTTCTATTCCGGTCGCAAGGATAACCGCGCAAGAACCGATCTCCCGCTTATCAGTTTTTACATTAATGCCGGCATTGTCTTCATAATGCATGGACAGCGCCCGTTCGCGCATTATGGTCACACCGAATTTTTCCGCCTGCCGCATCCCCCGCTCTATGAGTTCCTTACCGGTAATCGCCTCGGGGAACCCGAAATAGTTATCTATGCGGTAATTCCCGGCGACTTTTGGTTCCATGCCAAGGACGAGCGTAGCAAGCCCGGCGCGCGCCGTATAGATGGCCGCCGATATGCCCGCAGGCCCCTGCCCGACTATGAGGATTTCTGTCTTTTCCATATTGCCTTTCAGGACTCCTTGCCCCTGCCGTCATCGCACGGTTCATCTTCATCAGTGTTACGAACCATCTCCGGGTGAGATGCCGAAGTGCATTGCGGAAGCGGTTCGGGAATCATTTTTTCATCGCAGCAAACCGGGGCGTCTTTGCCTTCTGTATACTCGGCAGTCCTGTTGCACAGGCCACACCGGTATATTATTTCTTTCTTTTCCATTTCCTTCTCCTCCTGGTTCCCGGCAATACGGGGTTATTTATTTTTTGCATCAATTATCCTCATTAGTTTGCTGATATCGAGTTTTCTCAAATACAGGGGAGCATCACTATTTCTGTACGGCGCGAGATTTTCCTCGAATGGTTTATTATCGCCGTGCATGTAGATTATTCCCAGGGGCAGTTTCTCCAGTTCGATTGATTTTTTAAGCGCTTCGTTTCTGTTCAAAGGGTCATAGGCGTCATCCAGATAATAAGTGTTGCTCCTGTACCAGCTGAAGTTGTTTACTTTGTTAAAAGAGACGCATGGATGCAGTATGTCGACAAGGGAGTACCCTTTATGCGTTATCGCCTTCTTGATTATTTCCCTTGTTTTTTCAACATCGCCGGAAAAAGCCCGCGCTACAAACGAGGCATTCATCGCTACCGCCACGGCCACGGGATTGAACGGCTCGAGGAAAACCCCGGTTATCTGCACCGGTGTCTTGAAGCCTCTCATGCTGGTGGGCGAGGCCTGTCCCTTTGTCAGGCCGTAGACCATGTTGTCATGGACCAGGTTCGTAATGTCAGGATTTCTTCTCAGCGCGGCCAGAAAATGATTCCCGCCTTCCCCGTAGGTGCAGCCGTCGCCGCTTTCAACGACAACCGTCAATCCCGGGTTGGTTGCTTTTATCGCCGTTGCCGCGGGAAGCGACCTCCCGTGGAGCCCGTTGAAAAAACTCGCGTTTATATACTGCGGCATCTTTGCCGCCTGTCCGATCCCGGACACCATCACAATCCGTTCCCTCGGTATGTTCAGATCGTCGAATGCGCTCTTCACTGACTTTATGATGTCATAATTGCCGCATCCCGGACACCATGCCATGTCGGGCGGTTGATCAAAATCGAATATTGAGCTCATCATCATCCCCTTACGCGAATTTCTTAAATTCCTCGGCGAGTTCTTCGACGCTGAAGGGCATTCCGTTATATTTCAATATCTTCCTGTTGAATTCAAACCCCGTATGCATGCGGATAAGGGTCCCGAATTGGGACGTATAATTATTTTCCACTATCGCGGCAAACCGCGCCCGTTCCAGGTATTTCTTTGTATCTTCATGCAGCGGGTAGACCTGTGAATAATGCAGGAGCGCGATATCGTTTCTCCCCGATGCGTTTATTGCCTCGAGAATGCCGTTCAGGGTTGAGCCCCAGGACACAACAAGGCACCGGTAATCATCCTGCCCGTAGAGGTCGGGGGGTATAGTGTCGGGACCCATGGATTGAAGCTTTCTCATGCGCTTGTTCACCTGGGCGACGCGGACCGCGAAATCTTCTGTAATATATCCGCCCTCATCATGTTCATCGCTGTCGAGACACACAATGCCGGTGCCATGTCCGGGTATTCCCCTCGGCGAAATGCCGCTTTTGGTTACCTGATATCTCCTGTAGCTGATGTCCGTTTCTGTGATGATATTCGTACTCATCGAGTTGTTGACATTCACGCCCGAAACCGTCCCATTGGAATCAAGGAAATATTGATCGGTAAGCAATATGACCGGCACCTGGTATTTATCCGCCATATGGAAAGCCTTCCGGGTGAGATCGAATCCTTGCGAATAATTGCCAGGCGCGTATACGATCCGGGGGAATTCCCCGTGTCCGGAAAAGAGAGCAAACAGGAGGTCTCCCTGTTCCGTCCTTGTCGGCATACCGGTTGCCGGTCCGGGCCTCTGGCCGACATGGATGACCAGCGGGGATTCGATCGCTCCCGCGAGGCTCAATCCTTCCGTCATGAGGGCAAACCCGCCTCCGGAGGTGGTTACCATCGCGCGGCCGCCCGCGTACCAGGACGCGATGGCCATGTTCACCGCGGATATTTCATCCTCGGCCTGCTCGACCACGATGTTGAATTCTTCCGCGTATTTAGCGAAATTAACGAGAACGTCGGTTGAAGGCGACATCGGGTATGAAGACACGAAATTGCAGCCTCCTGCAATTCCTCCCAGTGTTATTATTTCAGCGCCATTGATCAGCAACTCCCCTGACACATCGTGAGAGGCCACCGGAGGGATTTCGATATTTCCTGATAGCGCAACTTCTCTCCCAACCTCAATCCCCTTCTTGAGGGCCTCGACGTTTTTTTCAATCACATCGTCGGCAACCCGGGAAAACTGGGTCCGGACCAGGCCCTGCACGCTATCTTCATTAATCCCGAACAGGCCGGCAAAGAGCCCCATGACAACAAGGTTGAGATATGTTTTACCCCCGATCTCTTTCACGATTTCCAAAAAAGGAATCTCGATAACCCTGTATCCGCTCCCCCGGTACCGGTCCTCGATAAATGCCGGGTCACCGATTATGACCGTGTCCCTGGTGATCCGTTCACGGAAGCGCGCCATGGACCCGGGGCCAAAAGGAACAAACATATCCACCCGGTCAAGAAATGAATCCGCCTTATTTGATGAAACTCTTATTTCTGTTGAATTATTTCCTCCCCGGATCCGAGACATGAATTCGCTGAAAGAAAAAACATGCCTCCCGGAAAGTTTGAACATCTTCATCAAAAGACGCTCAAGGGTCTGAATGCCCTGACCGGCCTCACCTGAAAGGACAATAGATAGGTCAGCTCTTACGTTTTTCATATCGCCTGTTTATTGTACCCGGGATAACCGACTAAGCGGCTGCCCGTGTGTCCAGCATGGTCTATCTGAAAACCGCAATTAGCAGCAGTACAAATGCAATAACAGCTCCGGCTCCATGAATCGGGATCAACGTTCCGGGCATCGGCTTTTTTCTCACATGAAATGAAAACAGGGTGAAACCGCCAAGGGCCACGACAAGGAATAAAGCCAATGAAATGTTCATCATCACATTGCCCGTATCACCGGCAACTATAATGATGAGAGTAACAAGGCCGGTTGCCGCCATCAATCCATGCCCTATGGCAAGGGGCATGGGTAATCCTTTACCCTTACTTTTTAGAGTAACGAGGGTCAATCCCCCAAGGGCCGCAATTCCAAAAAACAATACTGGGATATAATTCATAAAGGGCCTCCTGAAATAACAGTATTGTAGCTGAAACGAAAAAAAGGGCTTTGAGAAGGGTTCACATAACCAATGATATACAGCCATTTTTGAAATTAATGTACAACTGATTTTCCGCAAAAGCAAATATCCCGAAAAAAGAAAATATATTTTTTTCTCAATTTAACGTGATAGCAGGATTACTTTACGGCAGGAGTTATGAGATCACGATCCCGTATGCCGTCCGGCAACGGCCTCAGGTTTTTCATTATGCGAAGCAATGAAAATGGTGCAACTGATAATCCGGGATCTAAGCTGCTGACCGTGAGGTACATTTAAAAAAATCGAATAGCGCAAGCAGCCCAAACAGATAAAGATATCCCTTCACTTTAACGCTCCCCATCAGCCACGGTAACGCGACACTAAAAATGCCGGCCTGCCCGCCAGTAAAAGCCAGGAGCAGGTTCATTGGCATATTGATGCATGCATCGCAGTGCGATCTTTCTTCCAGAAATATACCCTTCGAGGTTTTACTCACTCCCTCTAAAAGGAGAGTACCATGAAAAATACTTATTCTGACTGCACATCCCCAATAGGGCGAATCAATCATATAGCGTTTATTAATGTTACTGAATTTTATTTTGAAATCAGCGAGGTCATTTAACGGCATCAGGGCGTTATAAAATATGGCCGCATATCCGGAACAGGTATTGTTATTCGTTCTCATCATACAGTTTTTTCTCTTGCACGATAAAATTCCCGATGCCATGAGACATCATTTCCGGCGGGACACAATGCGGTTTTCTCAGGCCGATATTATTTCTCAAGCCGGTACCTGCCGATCCGGTCGGCACGGAGGCTCCCCAGATAGAGATGGCCCCGATGTTCCCGTGCCGACGTTATCTCCCACAGGTGCTTCCCCTCGGGCTCGTGGAGGCTGCCGGTGATCTTCCCTTTTTCATCAAGCGAAAGGACCAGGCCGTACCGCTTCGGCTTCGGCCAGGTAAACTGGGGCAGTTTCGCCATCAGGTTTTTCGCCAGCGGATAAGGGTGAATGGAATCCATCATGTCATTCCTGACGGTATACAGGGCAAGCCAGAACGTCCCCTTCCGATTGGCGGATATGTTGTCGGGAAACCCCGGAAGGTTCTCGATAAAGATGTCGCTGGTTCCCGCCTTTGGTCCCGCGAGCCAGAATCGCGTTATGCGATACCGGGACGTTTCATTCACCAGCACAAAATCCTCGTTCTGTGAAAGGGCTACGCCGTTGGCGAAATACAGTCCCTTCAGCAAAACGCGCACCGTCTTCGTGGCCGGATCATAGCTCATGAGCCTGCCGTGGGGGCGCGCTTCGATTATATCATACAGATACTCAGCCATGTTGAACCGGTCCGATGCGTCGGTGAAATAAATCATGCCGCCGCGGGATATATCGAGGTCATCGGTGAATCTGAAAGGAATCCCTTCAGCCGCGTTTGCCAGCACGGTCACCTTCCCGCCCGTATCAATTGAAAGCAATCCTTTGTATGAATCGCAGACGATCAGGTTCCCCTGTCGGTCGAACTGGATTCCCAGGGGCCGGCCGCCGGTCTGCGCGAATGTCTCGATGGTCCCGTCAGTCAGAATTCGCACGATCGTTCCGTTCTTGGTGCCCCCGTACACCCGTCCCTGCCCGTCAACTGCCGTATCCTCAGGACCATCAATCCTGCCCTTCCCGAGCAAGTCGGCTTTTTTTAACAATTGGTTCTCGGACAGGACGCCGGTCATGGGCGGTTTTTGGGGCGGATGATATTCAGCGGGATTAACCGGCGATTTTCGGGCAAGATAAAAACCTACCGTTGATAGTATGATTATTATGATGAGGGATATTCTTCTTTTATTCATGGTATAATTCCTCCCGCAAACAGCATGCGCACACGTAAAAAAATAACAATACTATTTTCAATTAACCGGGAAATTATACCTCATGCCGCATTGCTTCTATACCGGATCATCATATCAAGATTAATATCCTCAATGAGAATTGGCAAATCATCTCTTTATGCCTGCAGACACAAAAGGCGGGGTTGAGCGGCCCCGCCTTTGTATTCGCAAAAAACATCTGCAGATCTGACATTATGATTTATTTTCTATACGATATCGTCTGGTCCTTCTTCACGCCAAAGGCATATACTTCTCTGTGGGAACCGAGAAGAATATTGATCGTGTTTCCTTTTATGCTGCTGCCTGTATCAGCGACAACATAATCCTTGCCGTTATAGGTTACGATTGATCCCATGGGGATCACTTTCGGATCGGCAGCGCAGATATTTTTCCCTTCGGCCAGAAGCTTCTTCATCGTTTCCCCGGTGGTTACCCTGCCTTTCCATTTTGCAGTATTGCATCTGGCGCAGGGGCAATAGGCATACACCGTAACAGTCAATGTTCCCCCGCCCGAACCGGTAAGGGAGCCGAGAAATCCTCCCTTTGAATCTTTTCCCGACTTTGAGCATCCCGATTATTCCTGCTGTCAAAAGTATACATGCAAACAGGACCGCGAAAACATGCAGGGTTTTTTTTCGTTCTCTTTTCATTCTATTATCCTCTCCGGACAAAACAGTCTTGCCTGCCCAGCAAGTTTTTTTATAGGTAATCATATCATCCATCTTTAACAGGTTTGGTGGTTCCCCCTGTTAAGTCAAGCAAAACACAGGAAACTTACATTAATAATTCCTTACGCTGATGGCCGAAATCTCATTTACCCCACTCCGATTCCTTCTTTGCTATCCAGATCATTAAATCCATATGATCTCATCTATTATCGGGTTCGATAACCATCCCAACTTGCCTGCAGACATTACTGAAAACAGCAGGCGGGATTCCCCACCTTCTGTTGTTTTCAAGCAGATTGCTGACCTGTCCCCTGACTTTGGGATTAAGTAGAAATGAAAGGGGCTTGATCCAATCGAATCTTAGAGCTTCCTCTCTGCTATGATCGGGCAAGGTCAAAGCGATCGGCGTTCATCACCTTGTTCCAGGCCGCAACGAAGTCACGGACGAATTTTTTCTGAGAGTCATCGCAGGCATAGACTTCCGCGAGGGCACGGAGCCGGGAATTCGAGCCGAAGATCAGGTCGACACGGGTTCCGGTCCACTTCAGCTCGCCCGTTGCGCGATCACGGCCTTCGAACACGTCCCCGTCTGCCGAAGTCGGCTTCCACGCCGTGCCCATATCGAGCAGATTCAAGAAAAAGTCATTGGTGAGCGTCTCTGGTCTCCTGGTGAAAACGCCATGATTTGACCGCCCGTAATTGGCATTCAGGACACGCAGCCCTCCGACGAGAACGGTCATTTCCGGCGCGGTCAGGGTCAGCAGCTGCGCACGATCGATCAGCAGCTCTTCCGCTGAAACGGCGAATTTGGTTTTAAGATAGTTGCGGAACCCGTCCGCGGCCGGTTCGAGTACGGCAAAGGACGCTGCATCGGTTTGCTCCTGCGAGGCGTCCATGCGTCCCGGCGTAAAGGGGACCGTTACCTCGTGACCGGCATTTTTCGCCGCCTTCTCGATCGCAGCGCAGCCGCCGAGGACGATCAGGTCCGCGAGGGACACCTTCTTCCCGCCCGACTGCGCCTTGTTGAACTCCGCCTGGATTTTTTCAAGTCCCTGTAAAACCTTTTTCAATTGAACGGGCTGGTTAGCTTCCCAGTCCTTCTGCGGCGCGAGACGGATGCGCGCTCCGTTCGCCCCGCCGCGCTTGTCGGATCCGCGGAAGGTCGATGCCGACGCCCAGGCGGTCGAGACCAGCTCCGACACCGACAGGCCTGAAGCAAGGATCTTTTCTTTGAGCAAGGCAATGTCCTTATCATCGATCAGCTTGTGATTGACCGCGGGGATCGGGATCCTGCCAGATAAGCTCTTCCGCCGGGACCTCAGGTCCGAGATAGCGTGCGCGCGGTCCCATGTCGCGGTGCGTCAGCTTGAACCAGGCACGTGCGAAGGCGTCTGCAAATTCTTCTGGATTTGCCAGATAGCGTCGGGCAATTTTTTCGTAAACAGGATCAAACTTAAGGGAAAGATCGGCAGTGGTCATCATGGGACGATTTTTTTTAGACGGATCATGGGCATCAACAACCATATCCTCATCTTCCACATTTTTTGCGAGCCAGATATAGGCCCCTGCCGGACTTTTAAGCAGTTCCCAATCATATTTGAACAAGACCTTCAGATAGCCCATGTCCCATTTGGTAGGATTTGGTTTCCAGGCGCCTTCAATCCCGCTCGAAATGGTATCGCCGCCCTTACCGCTCTTATAATTGCTCTTCCAGCCCAGCCCCTGTTCTTCGATCGGCGCGGCTTCAGGTTCCGGGCCCACCAGTTTCGGATCTCCCGCTCCATGGGCCTTGCCGAAGGTATGTCCGCCGGCGATCAGAGCAACGGTTTCTTCATCATTCATGGCCATGCGCGCAAACGTCTGACGGACATCATGTGCGGAAGCAGCAGGTATAGGTTCTCCGTTCGGTCCTTCCGGGTTAACATAGATCAGCCCCATCTGTACCGCTGCCAAGTGGATTCTCAAGTTCACGGTCTCCGCTATAGCGCTTGTCGCCAAGCCAGGTATCTTCCGTCCCCCAGTAGACATCTTCTTCCGGTTCCCATATATCTTCCCGTCCGCCGCCGAAACCGAAGGTCTTGAAGCCCATCGACTCCAGAGCGCAGTTGCCGGCCAGGATCATGAGATCAGCCCAAGAGATCTTTTTTCCATATTTTTTCTTTATAGGCCAGAGCAGGCGTCGAGCCTTGTCCAGGTTGACATTGTCGGGCCAGCTGTTAAGCGGCGCAAAACGCTGGTTTCCGGTGCCGCCGCCTCCACGGCCGTCAGAGGTACGGTATGTGCCGGCGCTGTGCCAGGCCATGCGGATCATAAGGCCGCCGTAGTGGCCCCAGTCGGCGGGCCACCATTCCTGCGAGTCGGTCAAGAGCGCGACAAGGTCCTTTTTCAGGGCTTTCAGGTCGAGTTTCTTGAATTCCTCCGCGTAATTGAAGTCAGGGTCCATCGGATTGGATGCCTGCGTATGCTGGTGAAGGATTCCCAGATTCAACTGGTTCGGCCACCAGTCACGGTTTGATGTGCCGCGGCCGCCGGTGGTTTTGCTTATTGCGCCCGTTACCGGGCACTTGCTGTCTTTCTTAGTATCCCCCATAATGGTCCTCCTTTGTGTTTATTCTTTGAACTGCGTTGTAAAAGATTTAGAGATAAATCCGGGCAATCCGGCCCCACATTGTTAGCCCTTTTTTCTTTTCCTGCATGCATCACAGGTACCGTAGAACTGTATTGTATGGCCTGAAATGCGGTGCTTTGACATTCCCCGGGCCTTTTTCGTTATCAAATCCTGAAGCGGCATGGGGAAATCAGTTACCGCTTTGCATGTATCGCAGATAAAGTGATAATGCAGTCCCGGTATGGCATCGTAATGCTCAATACCGTCGCCGAAATCCCTCCGGGTTATACGGCCCTCTTCAACCAGTATGTTAATATTGCGGTACACATTCCCAAGGCTGATGGATGGCATTTCCTTTTTCAAGGTTTCATAAACGCTTTGCGCGGTTGGATGGTCCATACGCGACTGTATGAAATTATAAATTTTTTCACGCTGCTTGCTTTTACGACGTAGTGGATTCATTTTAATAATGATTCTTAATATTAGTAAATCAAATGGTAAAAGTCAAGTGACTGCGGCAATAAAATTTCCTGCATTTATTTTATTTGGAATTTTATGGGCAGTGTTATAAAATCAACTCAGCGGCAATTGCAATGTTTATTAAAAAAGATATACAAATATCAAATTGATGTCCAGATAGTAAAGGTGATATTGAAAAGTTTCTTTATGACGTTTCCCTATGCAAATCAGGGAATTAAGCAAAGAAGGCAAAGGGCTTCCTCCAGGAAATGACGACGCTATACCACCGGCTCACCGTCGAAGCATTCATGGAAACAGTGGGGGAGCTCATGGTAATCCACCGATCCGGCATCGCATGACAGATCCACCGAGTTGTAGGTATGCCAGTAGAGGATCGCGTCATCCGCACGGGACGGCTCCCTGATGAAATCGAGAAGGAAGGCACAGGTCTTCGCGGTGTACGTGGGCTCGAGCTTGATCCCCTCCTTCTCCCTGAAGATGCGCATCGCCTCCAGCCCCTCCGCCGTGGGCAAACCGTATTCACCGCCGAAGTAATCATGGATGACGCGCTGATCACCGATGGCTACATCCGGGACTCCCGGGGAAGCGCTCTGCAGCAGGCGATAGGTGCTCTTCATCAACGACCGCACGCTCCGCGCCGTGGCCAGGTGAAGGGGACCGAGGCGGGCGCGCGTGACACCGACGCCGATAACTTCAGCCGGGATCCCCGCGAGGAGCATTCCGAGAGAAAGACCCGCCATGGTCCCGTTCGATCCGAGGGGGCATATGATATACCGGGGAGAGGGAAGGAGCCCTTCCTCGATCTGTTTCTTTAACTCAAAAGCCGCGTTGACAAAGCCGAGGGACCCGATGGGCGATGATCCGCCCGCGTACAGGAAATAGGCGCCCGGTCTTTTCAGACGCTCAGTGATGTAAAACTTGGCGCCGGCGCCGACGATGCTTTTCGCATACACGAGGCGGGCCCCGTTCTTTTTGAACAGGAGGAGGTTCTGCCGCACGAAATGCGTGACGGGCTGATTGAAAATGATGAGCGTTGTGTTTATGCCGAGGCGGCAGCAGTAGATCGCGGTCGCGAGGCCGTGGTTTGTGCCGATGCCTCCGAGGGTGACTACTTCCTTCTTCCCCCTGCTCTTCACGTCCCCCAGGATGAATTCGAGTTTGCGGACCTTGTTGCCGCCATAGCACTGCGAAGAGAGGTCGTCCCTCTTGATCCACAGGTTGCCGTGCCCCAGGTTTTTCAGCCGGTGCACGGGCGTCGGGTAGTCCCCGAGGGGGATCCAGCTGATGGAGCCCGCAAGCTCCGGGTAGCGCTCGAAGAGCACCGGCTTTTGCGCTTTCTCCTGGTTGGGTGTTCCTTCCGTCAACTGATCCACTCCTCCTCTTTCTTGATATCATCCAGGCGTATCCCCTTCGAAAGAAGCCACCGCTTCCGCAGAATATAATAGAGAATGCCGGATAAAATGAAAACAAAAAATAGCGCTATTTTCAGCGGCGATTTCATTTCCGCGAGAATCACCGCGCTGAAAAATATCACCATGGTGAAACCGACGGCGGGGCAGAAATAGAGCCAGAACCCCTTGAGCCGGAAAAGAGAATTACGGTACTGTTCCGGATAGCGGCGCGGCAGCATCATTGAAGATGCCAGCACGGGAACGAAGACGATCATGCCCCCGAGGGCCGCGTAGTTCGCGAATGTCTCCAGGGAAAACCCGGAAAGCAGGCCGGCGACGGAGAGGGCCCATATGATGGTCAGCAGCACGTAGGCGCTCCCGAAGCGGGAGTGGACCTTTCCCAGGCCTGCCGGAAGGATCCTGTCGTGGATGATCACCTGCAGCGACTTCGTCCCGACGATGAAAAGCCCGTTGAGGGTAGTCGTGATGGCGAGGATGGCCCCGCCGATAATGAAGAACGTGAAACCGGCGCCCATCCTCCCGAAGCAGATGGTGCTCCCCTTGACAAGCGGTTCCGGACAGTTGGCCATCTCCTTCCAGGGCGCCAGACCGACGGTCGTTATCGCCATGGCGATGTATATCACCGCGACCAGGGAAAACGATATGACAAAGGCCCGGGGGATGACCTTCCCGGGGGTTTTAATTTCACCGCCCAGTTCGATGATGGCGTTTGATCCTAAATAGGTGAACGTAAGAAGGGCCGTGCCGAGAATGATGTTCCCGGCCCCCATCTGGAAAAAATCCCGGAAGTTATCCGGGTTGATGATGACGGCCCCCTTCACGGCGTATGAAATCAGCGCCGCGACCATGACCACCACCATGATTCCCTGGACCTGGACGGCAAAGCGTATACCCAGCACGTTGATCACGTAAAAAAAGGTTATGAGCCCGATCGAGAAGATCTCGACGGGAATCCCCGGAAAAAAAACCTGCATGTACCGGGCGCAGGCGATCGCGTAGAGCGGAATCTGCCCGATGAAGGACGCGAGGATGTATACCCATATTCCCACGAAGGCGAGCCCCGGCGAAACCATGCGGCTCGGGTAGCGGTAGTTCCCCCCCGTCGCGGGCAGCGCTGAGCCGAGCATGGCCAGCGGGAGCATGCTGATAAACACGGGGATGACCGCCAGGGCGTACGCCAGCGGAAGCGCCGGCCCCGCGATCTTCAGAACGATTCCCGTCAGCACGAAGACCCCGCCGCCTATGGTGGTCCCGATGGCGATAAAGGCGACCTCCGGGAGGCCCAGGACGCGCTTTAATCCCTGTATGGACATACGCAACTCTCCTGTTTTATCGGCATGTTACACCCGGGCGGCGTTCAGTATCACCCTGTTGTCGGGCACATCCCCGATGTTTTTTCCATAATACGCGTAATCGATCTTCCCTTCCCCGTTTACGATAAAGACCGCCGGGAGCTGCATCTCCTTCCCCTCTTTCTTCCCATGCTTAAACCCGGCGCGGGAGGCCTTCATGGCCTTTATGATCACCGATGGAGCGAGGTACTGGAATATATTCCCCGGGGCAACGCCGTACAGGGCGAAGATTTTTTCCTCAGGGTCGCAGATGATCGAGAAGGGTACCGTGGAACCCGCGAGTCCTTCCTTCACCGACGAAGGGCCGCTTTGAAGAACGACGTAAACATCCAGCCCCGAGGTTCTGAACGTTTCATGGTCGCGCAGGATTTCCCCGATCTTCATCTGGCAGATGGGGCACCCCGTATAGCGCAGAAAAAAAAGTACGCTTCTTTTCCCCCGGCTCGTTTTATAAAAATCAAGCGATTGCCGGGAGATCGTGTCATAGATGAAATTAGGGGCTTTCATCCCCGCCCCGAGTCTCGTACCCATCATACAGACCTCCTCGTCCAGCGCTGATTACGTTGCATCCTGCATCCCTTACCGGACCAGAATACAATATCTCCATGCGACACACTTGTCAAGACTATTCACCGGATCCGGTGGCCCCTCAGAGGATTGGATCCGGAGATCAGCGTTTCCATCATGCAATCGTCTTCCAGTCTTCCTCGCCCGGAAGGCAGGGTGAGACCCCGTGACGGCGGAACACCTCCATCGCGGCAATGATCTCATCCTGCGACGGAACGCCGTATTCGGGCGCCGTGCCGATCCTCAGCCATGACCGTTTGTCGTTTCCCATGCGGTGATAGGGAACGATGGTGACGGTACGGATCCCGAGCCGGCGCAGCCAGGCCGCCCAGGCCGTGATGTTGTCCGCCGTGCCGGTGACGCCGGGGATCAGCGGCAGGCGCGGCCATAGCTTCGGCCTGCCGCTCCTGATTCCGGCGAGGTGGCGAAGATTTTTTTTAATCACGTCATTCCCGGTTTTACAAAACTCGCGGTGTTCTGTATCAGAAAAAAGTTTGATGTCAAAGAGGACGAGGTCAATGTCCCGGAGGAGGCGCTTCGCTGCGTTCGGGACGGAACATGCCCGATGTTTCCATGGCAACGTGTATCTTTCCGGCCCGCAGCCTTTCCGCCAGGCCGGCGCAAAAGTCCGGGTGGAGCGCGGGTTCGCCGCCGGAGAAGGTCACGCCTCCACCCGACTCGCGGTAGAGCGGGACCTCCGGAGTTACCTCGCGCACTATTTCATCCGCTGATTTCCGGACGCCCAGCCGCACCAGCGCCCCGGAAGGGCAGGCATCGGCACAGCTGAAGCATTTTATGCAGAGGGAATCATCCCTGAACACCGGACGCACCAAAGCATCGGCGGGACACGCGGCTGCGCACCGTCCGCACGAAATGCAGAGCTTCTCCTTGAACCCGATTTCCGGCTCCTGCTTCCATGATTCGGGATTCTGGCACCAGTCGCAGCGCAGGGGACAGCCCTTGAAAAATATCACGCTGCGGATTCCCGGGCCGTCGTGGAGGCAGAAATGCTGTATGGAAAACACCGGCGGCGTTTCAGGAGATGCCATGGGCGGTTCTTTCAATTATTTCATCCTGCACAGCGGGCTGAAGATCGGTGAAATAGGCGCAGTACCCGGCCACGCGCACGACGATGCCGGGATGCGACCGCGGATCTTTCTTCGCCGCACGCAGCGTGTCGGCATCGAGCACGTTCACCTGCACCTGCATTCCGCCGCTCCTGATGAAGTTGCTCAGCAGCCCCGAAAGGGCGCGGGCGCCGGTCTCTCCCCCGATGGTCTTCCGGTCAAACTTCAGGTTCAGGGCGTAGCAATTCCCCCATCGGCTGCTGTCCAGCGACGCGGCCGAGCGAAGCACCGCCGTGGGCCCCGCGCATTCCGTCCCGTCCACCGGGGCCAGGCCGTTCGAGAGGCGTTCGCCCGCCCGCCTTCCGTCGGGAAGCGCCCCGGTTTTCCTGCCGAAACCGACATGGCATGTCATGGAATAAAAACCGGGGATATACCTGCCGCCGCGGCTGTTCACGTGACTGGTTACCGCGCCGGCGAAGGCGTCGGCCGCAACCTGGGTCGCGGCGTCCGCCCCGGGAACACCGTTGCCGTAATGCGGCAGGCGGCATTTCATTTCCGTCCGCATGTCGTCCCGCCCCTTGAAATTGTTCTTTAAAATACGCACGAGTTCCGCCAGGGTCATCCGCTTATCTTCGAACACCAGCTTTTTAATCGCGAATAAGCGAATCGCCCGCAGTGGCGAGACCGGCGGCCTGGATCGAGGTGAAATCGTACAGCGCGGCGCCCCACGTGACGTCGAGCCCCCGGTCCATGCACCCGCCGGTGAGCATGGAGTTCACCGGGGTCGTGCGCCAGAGGCGGTATATATTCTCGAGGCGGGTGATAACATCGGCCATGTCATCGATCCCCTTCCGGACCTGAAGCCGGAAAGCCTCCGCAACATCGTCAAAAGATTTCATTTCCGCGGCCGGTTTTGTTTTCACGCCGATGCGCTTAAGGGATTCGAACTGCCTGCCCTCATTCAGGGCCAGCTCGAGACAGATGGGCAGATTGAAAAGCGCGGCGTCGGAGGAATTGTACGTGCGCCCCTGGCTGCACATTTCGACACAGCCGATGACCGCGTAATCCCGGGCATGCTCCCTGCTGATGCCCGCGGTTGTGAGCGCGCGGATGATGGCGTCGTCACCCATGATCGACGGCTTGCCGCACCCCAGCTGCAGCACCCTGGCCGCATGGTCGATGAGCCATGGCGGCGTCGCCCCGTGGACACGGACATGCAGCGCGGGCTCGCGGGTCCGCACCTGTGCGTAGGCGTCGAGTATGACGCCGGAGAGCTCGTTCGTGGTGTCCCTGCCCTTGAGCGTCGGTGCCGCCCACCGTGATGGCCTGCGCTACCCCGTTTCCGCTGAAGAACTGGTCGATACGCTCGGAGTAGACCGGTATGGTCTCGCAGGTCTTGAGGCAGAAGCTGGCGAGGATCTCCACCGCCCTTTCGCGCGTGAGCCTTCCCGAATCGATGTCGCCCCGGTACAGGGGATACAGTATCCTGTCGAGCCTGCCGAAAGAGAGGCCCTGCTCAAAGTCCTCGAGGTTCAGGGCGATATGGACGAGCCAGCAGGCCTGCAGTCCCTCCAGAAAGGTCCGGGCCGGCTCGTAGGGCACCCGCCGGCAGGCTGCCGCGGATTCCATGAGCTCGTCCTTCCGCTCCGCCGCGGTCCCGGGAAGCCGGGCGAGGCGCTCCGCCTCTTCCGCCAGGTTCGACGCCATGCGGCGTATGCCGGCGATGGTTAGCCGTACTGACTGATAAAAGGCCGCCTGGTCACTGTCGAGCGGTCCGTTGCCGTTTCGTTTATCAGAAAGATACTTCTCCGCCCTGCGGTCAATGGACTTCAGCCCTTCATGCACCACCGTCTGATAATCGACGCACTGGTGGCCGATGCCCGCCTCCTCGGTGATGAAATACCGTTTTGCCATGAAAAAATCGATGAAATCGGAAAATCTCCCCGACAGTATGAAGGCCCTGCCGGCAATGCTGGTGAGAACATACTTGAGACCGATCCGGAGAAGCTGGATTTTCTCACGCACCGTCATGGTGAGCGGGATTGCGCGCCGCTGCAGCCTGAAGATGTCCTCCAGTATGTTCACCGACCCGCCCTCGTGGTAATAATTAGCGGCTATGCGCTTGGATGTCATGTTGCCGATGATAAGCTCGCCGTTATAAATTCGCGGCTTTCTCCGCGAGAACACGTATTCAAGGGCGCGGGCCCTCCGGACAAAGGGGTGCTCCTTCTTCGCCTGTTTCCCTTCAGGTGATTTCCAGAAGGAGTCGAAGAGCAGGGGCCGTTCGAGGCATAGGGAATAAGGCGTTTCAAAGAGGGTCTTCCTGATGCTTTTTATACGTCCGGTGGGTTCCGTAAAAGCCGCTGCCGGGGTGTTTTTCATTCTCACCGCGGTGCGGCTGCCCGTGCGCGAACGCCGCCTGATTCTTGAAGTTGTTGTCGCCATGATGCTACTCCCCGGTCCACGTATGGTCCTGATTATGTATATATCTCAATTCCGTTTATAATAATAATAGAGTTTGGATATAATAGCAAGAAAAAACAATTTTTATTGTAAATTAACAGAATTAAACCTTCCCGTCAGGCACCGGGGCCTATTAATTATTAAATTGAGCATCATATATTTTCCGGATCAACAACAATGATCGGGGTGTGTATTACGTTATTTTCAATCATCAAGAACCGCTATGCAACGTATGTGGTTGGGATTCTGGCCATCAATGCTTTTCTATTTATTATATCAGCGTTTACTTCATATCTGTCATTACGCAGAAATAATAATAAAAAACTCGAGTTGTTTGCCGATATTTTCTTTTTTGCCGGAATGCTTATCATGGTCATGGTGGGCATAATGATCGTATATATTGAGGCTTAAAGAATGTCCATGAATTCTATTTTATGTTCCCGGGGATTGTTTCATATGCTTTTTTATTGCATCACTATTATGCATTATCCTCACACTCAGATTATCCGGTGGCTTCTGTCATTCGACAAATTAAATCAGATTGTCACATACATAATTTAATGAGTGTTTCAGATTGGATTTAGATATGATATATAAAAAAAGGAGTAATCATACTACATAAATTCGACCCCCAGCCATGGCAAAATTGGAAGAACGAAGAAAGATATTGCCGCCCGAGGAGATGCTGCTGGAACCGGGCCTGAAGGCCGGAAAAGTTATGATGGATATCGGCGCCGGCTCTGGATATTTTTCCATACCGGCGTCAGAAATAGTTGGCGGCAAAGGCAGTGATATCGCGGTCGAGAGCTCGAAGGATTAGTGACCGCAGTAAAATAATTCATGCCGCTGAAGCTTGCCTATTTCCGCGCTGTATTAACGGTCCCGCCCAGGACTTTTTGATCGACGCTCTCCAGCTCCTTCACAGCCGTAATGGCGGCAATGGTCCCGTCGGCCACGGCGGTCGTGATCTGCCGGTAGGGCTTGCTGCGCACATCCCCGGCGGCGAAGACTCCCGGCACATTGGTGTGAAGCAGTTCATCGGCCGCGACATAGCCCCATTTGTCCAGGGTCAGCGTACCGTTAAAGAGACTGATGTTCGGCTTCATCCCTGCGAAAATAAACACTCCATCGGCGTGGAGCGTTTTCCTGCCGCCTGTCTTCAGGTCTTCAATGGTCACGTCCATACCGCCGTCGGGCCGCTTCTCGAAGACCCGTGGTTCGTGCTCGAAGATGAAATTGATCTTTTCGTTGGCGAAGGCCTTTTCCTGCGCCTCGCGGTTCGCCTGGAGCTTGTCGAACTGGTGCACGATGGTCACCCTGCTGGCGAACTTAGTTATAAACAGGGATTCCTCTACAGCGGAATTACCTCCGCCAATGACAACGACATGTTTGCCCTCGTAATATTTTGCGTCGCAGGTGGCACAGTAGGATATGCCCCTCCCCTTGTATTCCGCTTCGCCGGGAACGTTCAGCTCGCGATATGACGACCCGGTGGCTATGATTATTTGTTTGGCCCTGATCGTCTCGAACCCGTCGACAATAATGCTCTTTTCCGCTAGATCCACGTTGGTGACTTCAACGGCCTGTCGGAACTCGACGCCGGCATGCTTTGCCTGCTCTGTCATGAGATGGGTGAGCATGAACCCTTCCACCGGCTTTTCAAAGCCCGGGTAATTGGACACCAGGTGCGTGGTGGTCACCTGCCCACCCGGCAGGGCCTGGTCAACGAGTATCGTCTTCACCTTCGCCTGTGCTGCGTAGATGCCGGCGGTGAGTCCCGTCGGACCGCCGCCGATGATGAGAATATCGCAGTTGGTCTCTATCGGTTTGACGAGAGAGCGCAATTCCGCGGCGCGCTCCGCAGTCAGTAGCAGTTCAAGGTTTTTGACCAGGTCTGACCGCCTGATGCCGCCGTTCAGGCGCTGGCCGATCTCCTTGCCGTCCCTGTAAAAAATGACCGTCGGTGATGACACGACCCCGAGCTTTTCCGCAAGGGCCCGGTTTTCCTGGCGGAATATCTTGATGAATTTTATATCGTTGCCGTATATTTCGCTCAGGGGCTCGAATTTCACCGCCAGCGCCTCGCAGGGCGGGCATTCAGAGGAATAAAAATCAAGTATGATCCTGCCGCCCTTCAGCACTTCGCTTTCATATTGAGATGCATTGATATATGTAATTGTTTCGCTCATGACAACTCTCCCTTGTTGAAATATAGCGACACTCCCATTTCCAGTAACGGCTGTATCGGCCGGCAATCAGGGGCGTGAAGTCTCCCGGTTTTGTTTTTTGCCACGGATGCGCACCCTCCTCCGCAGACCAGCTGCATGGCACATCCGGCGCATTCCGGAATCGTGGTGACGTCCCGCGACTCCCATTCTTCTATTATGTCATCCTTCCTGGTCACTGCCGGGTAAAACGTGCCGACTTCCTCCCTGTCTTTACCCACCGTGGCGGTGCAGGGATATATCCGTCCCGTGTAGTCGAAGGCCCACTCGGTCTTGCACCCGGGGCATGAATCATAGAGCGGAACTGGCAGCTCTCCATTGTCAAAGAGGAAACGCGACACCGAGTAAGCGGGCCGATGGAATTCCAGGAAATGGGGATGTTCCTGTATGATCTCGTACAGCTTCTCATAAAGTCCCGCGCGTTCAAAGAGCCGGGCGCTGTCCGCCTGGCACTGGTGCAGCTCATAATTCCTTCCGATCTGCGTTTTGAAGAGCCGGTTTTTCGTCCAGCCCTTTTCGATGGCAAAGGACGCCAGGAACGGAAGATCATCGATATTATCCTTGTCTACAACCATGCGGAGGTTTACGGGAAATCCCCGCACCAGCGCTCCGTCGATACCGGCCACGATGCGCTCGAACGTAGGCGCTCCTCCTTTCAGAAAACGCCGCGCGTCATGGACGGCCTTCGGCCCGTCCAGGGTCACCTGTATCTCCCGGATGATGCCCTTTGCCAGGACGTCCAGGTAATCGGCAAGGTTGTAGCCGTTGGTGACCACCGCTACCGCGATGCCCCGGTCCGCCGCTCCCGTGACGATCTGCTCGATACGCGCACGGGCACCGGCTCCGGCAAGAAGCGGTTCCCCGCCGAAGATGGTGATATATTTTTTCTTATCAGAAAATTCACGAGTGATATAATCAAAGAAAGCATTGATGACCTCCTCAGTCAGCGGTTTATGTTCACAGGAGTAGCCCTCCTGGTAGCAGTATGAGCAGGAAAAATTACAATCATACCATGGCACAAAAAATATCTGCACCTCGTTTGATTCCCGCTCGTCAAGAAAATCGAGATACCCGAGTTTGTAGATACGATCTTCCTCGGCCTCGTCGATGATGTACCCTTTTGCGGTATACTCATCAACGTCCGTATATGATTTATTCCGGATCTCCTCCGCCTTGTCCGGCGTGAGAATATCCGCGTTTTTGGACAAAGGATTCAGTATGAAATAGTTCTCGGAATCCCTGATCTTCCCGAATATATTATGTTTTGAAAACGTTGTCATTTTTCACTGGTCCCTTCAATTCCTTTCATTTCCTGCCTCCGCGCCCGCCATGCCGGTTTCCCGGCATGGCGGGCCGGATCTCCTAATCGTGGCATCCGGCCACAATTGAAGAAATCTTTGCGCAGCACTGGGCTGTCGCGCACGCTCCCTCACGTTTCTTTGTGATGAGTGTCTTCATGATATTTAATCTCCTAAACGTATGAATTCATTGTCACTTCTTGCGGCCGGATATGGTCCAGCTCACCACTTCTATGCTCCCCTTTGGATAGGGTTTACTTTCATCGATAATGGTTACATCATAAAATCCTGCACCGGATACGGCGGTCAGATATTCATCACGGGTCACGGCACCGGCCCAGCATTCAGCCACTGCCCGGGGATCACTGCGAAATTCTTCCGGCACTTCCTTCGTCGAATAGATATCGCTCACGACAAAGCGTCCCCCGCTTTTCATAAAGCGGTGAATCTCCTTCCATACGAGCCCCTTCTCAGACGCATGATTGATGGTGCAGTTGGATATCACCACATCGGCGATGCCATCGTCCAGCCCGATTGCTTCAAGTTCCGACTTGACGAAACTCACATTGGTCACGGCAAACCTGGCGGCCGTGGCCCGCGCCTTATCCAGCATACCGTCTGACACGTCGATCCCGTACACAAACCCATCGGGCCCGACGATATCGGCCATGCGAAGGACATCGGCGCCCCGCCCGCTTCCCAGGTCGACACACACCTCTCCCGGTTTTACAGCAGCGCGTTCTACCGCACCGCCGCAGGATAGACAGCAGTTTGACTCTGCAAGGCCGCTGTAGCGTTCGTTAATTGTGTTCAGCTGGATCGTCTGGTTCGTTCCCATATTCATTCTCCATTGCAAATAGTAACAGGTGCAGGGCCTTCTGTATGATGGCAAATTCATGATCTGAAAATTTCGATTTGATCTTTGCTTCGCACGATTTTTTGAATTCGGATGCCCTGGTATTGATAACAATCCCATCAGGGGTTAATGAAACCCTGCTGTAGCGCCGGTCGTGTTCATCTATCTCCCGGTGTATATGACCGCGGTTTACCAGTCTCTCGATGATCCTGCTCATCCGCGACGGCGAGAGAATATTGCGCTTCGCCAGGTCGGAACTGGAAATGGATTCACCGGCTTTTAACGACAGAACAACCTGCAGCTCTTTCGCGGTGAGACTGTTTTCTTCGCCGCCTGTTTCATTAAGATGGCAGCATTGCTCATTGAGCATCATTATCGTATCAACAATATTATATTCCATATATTTGCCACTAGCAACTGTTGTTAATGGGAAATATATAAAAAACAAAGCTTATTGTCAATATATTATTTAAGAATTTTATAAAATTCTTTATTTTTTGATACTGCCCGGTCTGATATTATACAAAATATGAATATTGTCTGAATTATAAATGAAAACAGGGATGGATCAATCAGAATATATTATCACGCTTGCAGAGGGACTACTGTTTCAGTGAATACTGGTCAATATTCATTATGGGGCTATTATAAGAATTCCCCCACAGGCATGATGTCAAATAACTATTTCAAACTTGTCCAATAGTTCACCCTGGCCTTAGTAGAAGCCAGGATGACTATTTCAGTTCTATGTATAAGAGAAATTAGTTTCAGCTTATTTCGCTCCTTTTTTCATTGTTGAAAATTTAAAAGGAACGTACAGCGGGCAGAAACCGATCGCGCTGGTTATTATAAATATGACAGCTATGATCCCCAGAATAATTGCAGCTGTACCAGTCAATTGGCCGGTAAAATATAATACCGCTACTACTGCGGCTAGAATCACGCGGATAATTCTGTCAATCAATCCCATGTTTTTTTTCATTGTGGCCACCCCTAGTATATTAGTATTTAAGCATACTATAAAATACCAACTAATCTGATATAAGTCAAATAATTTTGATTCCAGATAGTGTATAATCTCCTGCTATTTCGCAGATATCATTTTCAATGAAATCAGGAGTAATTCAATACCGAATGTTCTCCTCCAGCACTAATACCCTAATATACGATATGTACTATATAATGCAACCTGCCTATAATTATTATTCCTATATTATAACCGGGTACTAGTGACCATTTGTTACATAAGCGGTCTATGTTTGCTGTTGCCAGTTTTCGTCGGTTTTTTTTATTCTTTTTTTCTTATTCGTGTAAGCATCTGAGAGCATAAGAATAGTTCCCAGATCACTTGCATGTTGAATGCTTTCCCAATTTTTCTTATTTTATACGGCTGGTATTCGGAACAACCCAGATATATTGCTTCATGCGGACATGATGTAACACAGAGACCGCACGAGTCGCATATCTCATAATCAAATACGATATATTCGGGATTGCACGGCACCTCCATGGTCATGCAATACTTGATGCATTTCGCGCAGCAGTTGTTCGAGGATTCCCCGATCGCCCTTGCCGGGCACGCATCAATGCACTTGTTGCACTTATTGCATTTTTTTGATCAACTGCCGGAAGTTTTCTCGGATTGTAAGTGTATTGGCGTATTTTTCATGATTTCAGCAAGATCAACCCGTATCCGCTCGTACGTGTCCATAACTCGAAGCACGTACCGTACAAGCTGATTAAGGTTATTCGATGCATTAATCGTAAATTATCGCCCTCATGGCACCCGTGTTCATGCTCATGGCAGGCGATGCCGGAATCTTTCAGGCTGCCGGCGAGCCATTGTTCTGTGACCGTTTTCACGTCTCCGGAACAGCCCCGCAGCACTTCGATGCCCTGGCTATTGAGTACGTTTACCGCCCCTTCGTCCCATGTTCCCGGCCAGCATCATGCTGACGCCCATCTGCGAAAGCGTGTGCACGATATTGGATTTGCATCCGCACCCTGCCGGCGACATGACCTTTTCTTCTTTAACAATCTCATTTTTTTCATTGGTGGTAAATACCGTGAAATATTCACAATGCCCGAAATGGGCGTCCACTTTATTCTGGTTTGATGGTAATGCGATCTTCATTTGTTTCTCCTTTTAAATATTAAATTATTCTTGACTATTGCTTATGGCAACGAGGGCAAACAAATGTATCCTCTGATGAAATCGATGAATTATATTCTTTTTTACAATGCGGGCATCTGACACGTTTCATTTCCTCTATCGATACGTCGCCGCCTTCTATTTTTAACGCCTTTCCGTTTATCAACACATCCGCGATCTTTTTATGGGCAGTTTCAATGATCCTGCCGAATGTCTGGCGCGAAATGTTCATTTTTTTCGCGCCGTCCTCCTGGTATAATCCCTCATAATCGGCAAGGCGTATGGCCTCAAATTCATCAAGGGTTAATACAACTTCCTCAAGGAGGGAAGCCGGGATACCCCTTCGGCTTGAAGTAGTTTTTATCGGGCACACAGCCCACTTTTCTGCAATATTTCGGTCGTGACATATTCTATAATTAGTAATTGACATTATGAGCATATGCCCATAAGCTGTCAAGATATTTAAATTCAAAAAAATAGTAATTACAGGATATTTCATGAAAACAAAAATTACCATCTTATGCGAAAACAGCGTTATCGTTCCTGCCCCGCCCCTCATCGGCGAGCATGGATTCTCCTGCCTTATTGAATCTGAAGACACCACATCTCTTTGATACCGGCCAGGGATTCGGGATCGTGAACAACATGGAGCAAAATGGGAAAACAATTCGATTCGATACAAGCGTATCGTATTCAGCCATGGCCACTTTGACCATACCGGCGGGCTGCTTACCGTGCTGCAGAATAAAAAAGAAAAAACCCCGGTTTATCTTCATCCCGATGCCTTCAATGACAAGAAAGCGGTCATTCCTCTGCCGCAGAATACCATTGAAATGCCCATCGGCATGAGGGCCTCTAAAGAAGAATACGAACAGGCCGGGGCCGATTTCAATTTTATAAAAGGATTCGTAAAAATCACCGATTCCATATCGGCGCTATCCGATGTGAAGCGTCCCGCTGACTGGAAAACATGGGATATACGACTGAAACAGAAAATCAACGGCGAGATACAAAGCGATCCTTTTACCGATGACCTTTCTCTCCTTATCAATACCGAATCCGGTCCGGTGGTTCTTCTCGGCTGCGCCCACGCCGGTATCGTCGAGATACTGAATGACCTTTCGGAGAAAACAGGATTCAAGGAATTCCACGCGGTCATCGGCGGCACGCACCTTGAAAACGCGCCTGAAGAATACGTGGCCCTTGCCATGGAAACACTGAAAAAATATAGTGTCAGCAAAATAGCAGTGTCTCATTGCACCGGCCTGAAAATGGCCGGCAGGTTCGCATCGGAATTTAAAAACGAATTCGCCAATGCTTCGGTCGGCAGTGTTTTGAGTTCTGATATAGATTATTAACAGAACTTTCCCCTTCACCTGCAGCCATGCTTCACAAGGAAACGGTCAAGCTGATTGGCGAAGGACTGGCGGTCTTTCTGGCTGAACGAGGAAGGCCCTCCCGTATCCATGCCGCTGTTCCTGAGAAGATCCATCAAGTCACGCGTTGCAAGGCGGTCCTTGATGTTTTCAGCAGTATAAAAATCGCCCCGGGGATTGAGCACAAAACCGCCCTTCCCGACAACACGGTCCGCGAGGGGCAGATCGGCGGAAATGACCAGGTCATCCGCCTCCACCATGTCAACGATGCGGTCATCCGCTATGTCAGGACCGGCCGGAACTTCAATGCATGATATATACGGTGATTCCGGGACAATCAGGTACTGGTTTGCCACGAGGACCAGGGGAACATGAACACGCTCGGCTGCCCGATACAGGATCTCCTTTATAACGACAGGGCATGAATCCGCATCAATAAAGATCCGCATTATAAACCTCTTTTCAGTTCATCCATCCAGGTCCGCAGGGCCTTCCTGACTTCCCGGTCAACAATGGAAAATATCCGGTGAACGGTGTCGTATCACTATCGTATCCCCTCCGGGAAGATTGACATCAATAATATTTTAATCATCCCGAGAACCCGTATTAATAAAATAAAAAAATCACCAATCAAAAGAGAAGATTACCCTTCGAACGAAATGTGTTGACAATTTAATAAAACGAACCAGTGATCAGGTTATGAGATCGTCCCTCCCGAAAAATATTGCTGACCCCGCATTAGCCTTTTTCATCTGCCTGTTCCTGGCATTAATCGCGTGCGGCCATAAATCCCCGGAAACAAAAAGACCCGTTGCCGTCAAGGGTGTCCTTGATCTCAGGGGCTGGAACTTCGAAAGGGACGGTTCGGTGAACCTCGACGGCGAGTGGGAATTCTACTGGGACCGTCTGCTGGAGCCGTCCGATTTTGCGAAAACAGGGATGAAAAAGATCGAAGTTATATAGCAGTGCCCGGGTTGTGGAAAGACCAGAAGCATCAATGGCGTCACCCTCCCAGGCGAGGGTCACGCCACCTATCGTTTGAAAATATTAAGCGGCCCGGATAAAAGGGTGAAAACCCTGAGCCTTCGCCGGATATTTTCAGCATACAAGCTCTGGATCAATGGAAAACTGGTGGATGAAAAAGGGACTGCTGACAGGACGATAAAGACCAGGGAGGATTATATATATATTCATAATAAACGATTATCATCCTTCTACCTTAACGAGGGAGTGAATGAAATTATCCTTCAGGTGTTCAATCAGTGACTACGAATCCGGCGGCATCGGCAGGCCGCTGATGCTGGATGACGGGGAAGCCGCGGCACGAAGAGAATTCGCTGAATCATACCATCAACATGATCATCGTCGGATCTGCTCATGTTTGCCTCCATCTACAATATCCTGTTCTATTTTTCCCGAAGACAGGACACGGCCTCGCTCTATTTCGGCATTTTTCTGCCTTTCCATGGCGATCAATACGTTTAATCATCAGTTTCCCGTTTTTTCCGGCAGCTTTTCACATCCCGGGAATCCATATTTGATCAATTATCTCACGGTTATCATGGCTGTCACTCTTCTGCATGATGACCGATCAGGTCGCTGTTTCCCGATGAATTTTCCAAATATGTTCTCCGGTTCTCCCAGGTCACTGTCCGCCGGTATCATCATCCTGCTTTTATTCGTCGGGTTCAAAACTGCGGAACAAATGATGAAGGTCTATTTCATTTTCATGATTATCTTTATTATATACGTATATGCTTGTTCTTATTAAGGCCATACTGAAACGGAGGAAAAGATGCGATGCTTTTTCTCTTACGGCTTTACCCTGTTGTTCATGGGGGCGGTCAATGACGTGCTGTACGCGATGTGGATCATCAGACACTGCAACAGTCGTCCAGTACGGAGTGATCGTGCTCTGCATCACCACCACCATGGTCGATTTCACGGAGGTTTGCCAGGGCCCTCGTACGGTCGAGAAACTGTCCGAGGATCTTACGGAGAAGAACATATCCCTCCGAGAAACTGGACCAGCTCAAGGACCAGTTTCTCGCCAACACGTCCCATGAGCTTCGCACGCCCCTGCACGGCATGATAGGCCTGTCGGAATCCATGATCGAAGGCGCCGCGGGCAGCCTTTCACCCGAAGGCGCTCGAAAATCTCTCGCTCATCGCCTCGAGCGGGCACCGCCTGGCGAACATGGTCAACGACCTGCTGGACATGGCGAAGATACAGGACGAGGGCCTGAGCCTGAACCTGCGGCCCGTGGACCTGCATTCCCTGAGCGAAATGGTCGTGAAGCTTTCCCTTCCCCTGGCGGGGGGAAGCCCCTGGAAATCATCAACAGCATCGTGCCGGATATTCCCCGCGGTGCATGCCGATGAGGACCGCATACGGCAGGTGCTGTGCAATCTTGTCGGCAACGCCGTCAAGTTCACCAATAAAGGGACGGATCGAACTGTCCGCGCGCGTCATTCCCCGGGACGATGAAGACCACGACGCGGGCAGCGGGCGGAATGATCGAGGTGAGCGTGTCGGACACGGGGATCGGCGTTCCGGAGGAGTACAGGGAGAAAGATATTCGAAGCCTACCGGCAGGTCGACGGGGGCGATACGCGCTCGTATGCCGGCACGGGCCTGGGGCTTGCCATAGCGAAACAGATCATAGAGCTGCATAACGGCACGATCAGTGTGGCGTCCCGGGAAAGACGGAGGCTCCGTATTTTCCTTCACCCTGCCCGTATCGGATGATCCTGCGCCCGATGATCCGGGAGCAGTCATCATCGAAAGCATGGATGACGCGCTCACGGCGGTGAACGACGCCGGGCAGCCGGGCCTGTCCTGCCGGAACAGACGAAGACGCCTTTGACGAATAACCCGGTGTTCCTTGTCGTCGATGACGACCCGGTGAACGTCAGGGTCATTCAGAATTATTTCGAATCGAGGCAATGCGTCGTGAAAACGGCCGCGGACGGGATCAGCGCCCTCGATATCATCGACCGGGACGACCCCATCGACCTGGTGCTCCTGGACATCATGATGCCGGTCATGTCCGGGTACGAGGTGTGCAGGAGGATACGCCTCAAGCCGCTCCCCGGAGGAGCTCCCCGTGATCATGCTCACCGCGAAAAACATGATGGCCGACATCGACGCCGCCTTTGAAGCCGGGGCCAACGATTACATCGTGAAGCCCTTCCGGATTAGCGAGCTCCTCGCGCGCGTGGGCACCATGCTGAAGCTCAGGAACATCCGCAAATCGGCCGCCGAAGGCATCACCATCCGCGACAGGAACAGGGCCTATTCCATCAGGTTCAGCGAGATCATCCATATCACGTCGCATTCAAAAAATATCGTCATTCATACGGCGGAAGGCGACATTGAAGCTGCCCGTCCTGATGAAAGATATCATCGACCGGCTCCCGCCGGACATGTTCGTCCGGATCCACAAAAGCCATATCATCAACATCCGGTATCTTCACAGCCTGTCCCATGTGCTGTCGGGCCGCTACCGGGTGCGCCTCCGGGACGACGACGACACGGAGCTCCCGGTGGGACCGGCCTTTCTCGAGACCTGAGAAAAAAAATTCAATAATAACGCACAGTTCATTCCCTTGATACGCACCGTTCATTCCCGGCCTCTTGACCCGTGTTTTTTATTCATATATTTTGAATTTAAATATGAAATAGCCCATCCTGTTACAATTACGGCATTAATTTACAGCTTTCTATAAGGCCCTTGCGGGTGGGTTTTTATTTGAATTATACGGCTAATTGTGATCCTGTTATGACGTTGCGCGTATCGCATGCCCGGGGGGAAAGTTTTGCACGATCCAATCCGCCTGACGGGAACTATACAGCCTCGACGGAGGGCTTATGAGAATGATACAGGAGTTATATTTTGAAGAATAAGCTATTATTGACCACCTTCACCTGTCTCGGCATTTTAATTTTTCATGAATCTCTCCATGCCAACAGTCTTGGCGTTTATTTCAACGGTGGAATCGGGGTATCCAAGCTGAAAAGGTATTATCTTTACATGATGCCGCCGGTGTATCTTGATTTCTATTTCAAAGGCATGAATTATTTATACGGCGCCGGTTTTGTTTTTGACTCTTGCGTGGCTGATAAATCCCTGTTCAATTACAGGCTGCAGCTGGGCTTTGACGAATTCAGGTATCCGAAAACGCCGGATATTATATGGGCCGAGTATAATTATATCCCCGAATTGTCGCACGGCCATGCCTTTCGGTTGAGCCTGAAAAACACCTTCGGATTTGCATTTTTCCAGAACAGGGTGCTCCGGGCCTGGGCCGGGTTCAGCATATCCTCCGTTTATTATCCCAACAACCTGTCAAGCAGCGATTATAATATCGTCATACCGCGCCTGTTCACACCGGGCATCGCCCTGGGATTGAACTATCATTTTCATGAATCTCTCTCTTTCATCGCTGAATGCGGGCTCACGTACGAGTGGGCCGAGCCGCAGGACAGGATGGATTACATAACTTCGCTTACCGGCTATATCTCAGTGGGAGTTTTATTCAGGGTTGGTAAAGCAAAGGATTCTCCAATGCAGAGAAATCTTATGATGCTTCCCGGGGAGGAAAGCCGGAAACAGAATGTTCCGGAAAAGGAAATCCTGAAAGAGGAAGTCCAGAACAGGGAAATTCAAAAACCGGAAAATAACCTGTGATACGTATATCGAAAAATAACGTGCGGCCACATCGAAGGGCCCAACGGCCGGTCGATGGATGGAGCGCGTGGGAGCAATCCGGAGAAGAACGCCATGAAGCGCAGTAAGAACCTCGCGATAATCGCCGTCATCATGGCCTGCGGCATCATTACAGAATGCGGCGAGAACAGGAAGCAGGGACTGCTGAGCGGAGCGATGGACCTGACAATAAACCAGGTGCCGGTCGCCAATGCCGGGACCGATAAAAATGTATACCTTTACACCGGGAGTGCCGATCTCGACGGATCCGGGAGCTTCGATCCCGAAGGCAAGGACCTCGTTTACTCATGGGAAATAGTCAATCAGCCTGCAGGAAGCGCCGCCTCTTTTGCAGATCCCGCCGCATCAACGACATCCTTTACCTTTGACCTTGAGGGGACCTATGAGATCATGCTCACGGTTAGTGACGGTTCGCGCTCAGCGTCGGACCTGGCAAGCGTGTACGTGGGGGAGAACACCGGGCCCACGGCAGACGCCGGGCCCGACCAGGAGGCTGGCTTCGGCGATATCGTGTCCCTGGACGGGAGCGGCAGCCCCGACCCTGAAGGCGATCCCCTCACCTACACCTGGACCCAGATAAGCGGTCCGACCATCGGCACCGGGACCCTCTCCGGCGCCAATCCATCCTTTGCCGCCCCATCGGAAGTCTGCACCATTGTCTATGACCTTTCCGTTGATGACGGCTCGGGCAACAGCCTGCCTGACCGCGTGTATATATTTATCATGAAAAGGGCCGGGGCCGGCATCTATGTCGCGACTACCGGCGACGACGCCAATACCGGCACCGACCGCACAGCGCCGAAAAGAACAATCCAGTCCGCGTTAAACGCCGCCGATGCGTCAAACTGCGACGTGTACGTGAGCGACGGGGATTACGGGGAAAGCCTGGCCCTGAAAGACGGGGTGAGCATCTTCGGCGGATTTCTTCATACCACGTGGGAGCGTGACACTACATCGTTCCGGAGCAGCGTGCAGGGAAGCGCCATCGCCCTTGACGGCAATGGTGTCCAAGATGTCATCCTGGACGGGCTCAGCATTACCAGCGCGGATGCCACGATTGCAGGAAGCGGATCGTATGGTGTGCGATTGATCAACAGCAGCGAGGTAACGCTGAAACATTGCATCATAACCGCCGGGAACGGCGCCCCGGGGCAGGATGGCATGGATGGAGCAAATGGCAATGCAGGAGGGGCGGGAGGTAACGGCGAAAGCGGCAGCGATGATCATAATAGTGGCGGAGCAGCGGGAGCATCCGGTTATAGTTATGATGGAAGAACCGGCGGTCTTGGAGGTAGAGGCGTTTACGAACATTCAGGCTGGACAGGTGAAAACGGAAACATTGGAACCCCTGGAGGGTGCAGAGGTAAGTATGGTGATCCGGGGGAGGATGCCTGCGATGGAAGCAATGGATCGGATGGGACCAGCGGTGAAAACGGGAAAGGAGGAACTTCCGGTTCAATAATAAACAATCTCTGGGTTTCATCAGACGGGGTTAGCGGAACGGATGGTCTGCCGGGCAATGGCGGCGGCGGCGGTGGCGGCGGCGGCGGACAATCGTGCACATTATTCTGTTATAATGGCACCGGCAACGGCGGCGGCGGTGGCGGCGGCGGTGGCGGCGGCGGCACAGGAGGTATCAGGGGAACGGGGGGCGGCGTATCATTCGGCCTATTGCTGATTGATTCAATCGCGACAGTGGAGAACTGCACCATCAGGAGCGGCGACGGCGGCAGAGGGGGCAACGGCGGCAACGGCGGTTCCCGTGGGCCCGGTGGCGTGGGTGGCTTTGGCAGCGTCTATTGCAGTGATAAAGATGGGTCACTTCGTTGCAATCCTCCCGAAATCGGCGCTGGAGGAAACGGCGGCAGCGGCGGCAGCGGCGGCAGAGGAGGCAATGGCGGCGGGGGCGCAGGGGGACCTTCATTTGGTATTTATAAAAGCGGCGTATCGTCAGCAATAGTAAAGATAAGCATAATATCTTCAGGTTCCGGCGGTCCCGGCGGCACAGCATCGGGCAATCCCGGATCCGATGGTGAAAGCAACACCAGTAATTAATTCAGAGGTAACCCGTGATGACGCAGTACAAGCACCTCATCATACTGGCATTGATCATGGCATCAGGCATCGTGACCGGATGCGACAACCAGGCAAAACGGGGACTGCTCATTGATATCAGACGACTGACATCCGGCAAAACTCCGATTGCCAATGCCGGTGCCGACCAGAAGACCAGCCTCACCAGGGGAAGTATTGCTCTGGACGGGTCAAAGAGCTATGACCCCGAGGGGAAGGTCCTGACATATGCATGGAAGGCGGTTTACCGTCCTGAGGGAAGCGCTGTTTCATTTACCGACCCTGCCAGCGCAACCTCGTCCTTAACGTACGACATGACGGGAACCTATGAAATCATGCTAACCGTTAATGACGGCTATTATTCGTCGTCTGACTTGATGACCGTGGATGTCGCCGAAAACCGGAGTCCCACGGCCAACGCAGGAGCCAACCAGGAGGTGACCATGGGGGGCAGCGTGACCCTGGACGGAAGCAACAGCACCGATCCTGACAATGATGCCCTCGCCTATACCTGGACCCAGGTACACGGGCCGGCAATCGGGACCGGAACCCTCACGGGGACCATGCCGACCTTTACCGCGCCTTCGGAAGTCTGCACCATCGCTTATGACATGCGGGTCGATGACGGCTCCGGAAACAGCTTTGCAAGCCGCGTTTATATCTATGTCATGAAAAAAGCCGGTGCCGGAATATTTGTGTCGGACACAACCGGTGATGACACCTATGACGGCACCCGTTTCAGGCCCAAGAAGACGCTCCAGGGGGGGATAAACGCCGCCCTGTCATCGAACAGCGATGTATACACGGGAGCCGGCATATATACTGAAAGCGCGATCATGGCCAGCGGGGTAAGTATATATGGAGGATTCGATCCTACTGTTTGGGTGCGTGACACTTTTAATTCATCAGGCATGCAAAATTATAGAACCACACTTAATGGTGGACCAATTGCTGTCGACTGCAACGGTATCGATGGGAGTATTATCGAGGGATTAACCATTGCCAGTGCCAACGCATCACTTCCCGGAAGCGGATCCTATGGAGTGCGTTCGATATATAGCACTATCATACTGCGCTATTGCACCATAACAGCCGGCAACGGCGCACAGGGGTCGGATGGCACTCCTGGCGCCGCCGGTTCTCCCGGTGGTAATGGACTGCCGGGCGGTCCGGGGCATACCGGTGGTTATGATGACTTAGGTGAATTGGACACAATGTTCGGTTATGGAGGAGCCGGCGGTTCATCCGGAATAGACAGGGGGGGCGGCAAAGGGGGGATCGGAGGATATATCACATTATACAATGGCAAACCCGGATACAGTGGACTTGTAATTGGCTCAGGCGGCACCGGCGGGGCCGGTGGAGCAAGCCATGATGTTGATGATGGACAACCCGGCCAGTCAGGAACGGCAGGATCACCCGGTACTGTCGGTAACAATGGATCAGGCGGAGCGTTACAGTATGTTTACAAAAACCTGCTGGTTTCATCTCCAGGCTCTCATGGAATAAATGGAACAGACGGCAACGGAGGAGGAGGAGGCGGCGGCGGCGGCGGCAGTGGCTGGATCGGCGGCTCCAGGATGAAAGGCAATGGCGGCGGTGGCGGCGGTGCCGGCGGCGCAGGCGGCACAGGCGGCAATGGGGGCTCAGGCGGCGGCGGTTCCTTAGGCCTTTTCATCATAGATTCTATTGTTACTGTTGAAAACTGTACTATTACAAGCGGTAATGGCGGCAATGGCGGAGCCGGCGGTTCAGGAGGTGCGGGTGGACCCGGCGGAGCCGGTGGCTCCGGTAATACCGCCTTTATTAATTATGTTGGCTCCGGCGGGAATGGCGGTAATGGGGGCGCCGGCGGGAATGGCGGCCATGGAGGCGGTGGCGCAGGAGGGCCCTCTTTTGCGATATTTAAATACGGCTGGTATTCTGTAATTATTTTAAACCGCACTATATTGACGCCCGGCTCCGGGGGCGCAGGGGGAGTATCATCAGGCAATGCCGGCGCAGCCGGCGAGCGTGGCGAGCACGGCGGGGCAAGCATCTGACAAAGAGGAAGAACGCTATGAAGTATTGCAAGATACTCACATTGATCGCGCTGATCACGGCCTGCAGCATCGCCATCAAATGCGATAATGACACCAATAACCCGGGACTTCTGCTGGGCCCGTCAGTGCTTACAATGAACCGGGCTCCGGTCGCCGATGCCGGCGTTGATAAAAACATTATCCTGTACGCCGGTAACGCCGGGAGCGCCGATCTCGACGGTTCAAAGAGCTACGACCCCGATGGGAAGAATCTCGCCTACTCATGGACGGTGAGATACCGACCCGCGGGGAGCGCTGTTTCATTCTCACAATCATCCGGGAAGACCACATCTTTCACCTTTGACATGGCGGGGACCTACGAAATCATGCTCACCGTCAATAACGGTTCTATTTCGATATCCGACATGGTGACCGTGGACGTTGCCGTGAACAGCGGTCCCATGGCAGATGCCGGCAGCGACCGGGAGGCGACCATCGGCGATACGGTGACCCTGGACGGAAGCGGCAGCGCCGATCCTGAAAATGATATACTCACCCATACGTGGACCCAGATATACGGTCCTACGATCGGGACCGGCATCCTTACCGGGAGCAATCCCTCCTTCACCGCCCCTTCCGAGGTGTGCACCATAGTCTATGATCTGCGGGTCGATGACGGCTCCGGCAACAGCCCTGCCGACCGCGTGTATATTTTTGTCATGAAGAAGGGCGGAACAGGAATCTATGTGGCCACCGGCGGCGATGACGCCAACGACGGCACCGACCGGGCCGCACCAAAAAAAACGGTCCATGCGGCCATAACCGCGGCCCGGACGGCCGGCAGCGACGTGTACATGAGCGCCGGGGTGTATGACGAAAGCGTGACACTGGCCAATGGCGTGAGCATATACGGCGGCTTTGATCCTTCCACATGGGTGCGGGACAGTTTTAAGTCTTCAGATACGCCATCATTTACGACCTCCCTGCAGGGCGGCACCATCGCCATGGACGGCAATGGCGTTACTAATGTTGTCATTGACGGGCTCTCTATCACCAGCGCGAATGCCGTGGTCCCGGGAGAGGGTTCATATGCCGTACGGCTGATAAACAGTACGGTAGAATTGAAAAATTGCATCATAACAGCAGGAAACGGCGCCCCGGGAGTCAAGGTAAGCGACGGTGTGAACGGCATGTCAGGGAATCCGGGTGAGGATGGAGAAGACGGTTATGCTGATGTTGGAATTCATATTTCGGATTATGATGTCACATTTGGTGGTGACGGTGGGACATCAGCATCTGGAATAGATGGGGGCAAGGGAGGAATGGGCGGGCATTATTTTATTAACTATCCGATAGACGCCGATCCAGGTCAAAATGGATTAATTGATACTCCAGGAGGTGCCGGTGGGACAACAAGTTATCCCAGGGGGAAGACGGATCCAACGGTACCATGGGATTAAACGGTTTATCAGGTTCAGATGGCCCGGGAGGGACATTGGGTTCAATAAAAAACGATATATGGGTCTCATCTTCAGGCTCTCATGGAATAGATGGAACAGACGGCCATGGAGGAGGAGGAGGAGGAGGAGGAGGAGGTCAGGCCCACACTGTTCTGGGTTTTGCAGGCGTGGGCAACGGCGGCGGCGGCGGTGGTGCGGGCGGCACAGGCGGAACAGCCGGTACCGGTGGAACCGGAGGGGGCGCCTCATTCGGACTATTTCTTATCGAATCCATTGTGACATTGAGAGACTGCGACATTAGGAGCGGCATCGGCGGTACCGGCGGCATCGGCGGCAATGCCGGTACCGGTGGAACCGGCGGCGCCGGCGGCCAAGGCGGTGACAAAGATATTGACGAGGTCGGCAAAGGAGGTGATGGCGGCAAAGGAGGCAATGGGAGCAATGGCGGCAATGGCGGCGGCGGCGCCGGCGGCCCTTCTTTTACGATATATAAACACGGCTGGTCTTCTGGAGTTATACTTACAGGTTCTACGCTTAATCACGGCACCGGGGGAGCGGGAGGAGCCTCAGCCGGCAATCCCGGATCTGCCGGCGCGAGCGGGTATAATGGCGGGGCATATTGAACTATACTCGCTGACCTTTGCCCTGGCGGCATATTAATGGATCAAAAAAACTGAACACGGTCATGGTACATTAATCAAATTTGCAGTGATCCAATAATTATCTGCGCCATTCGTCACCGGTTCTCTATTTGAAAAATTTCACAAGCCCATTCATAAGAACCGGCAGGACCGCATTGACATCTCCGACAATGCCGTAGTCCGCGACCGCGAAGATGGGCGCGTGCGGATCCCTGTTCACCGCTACTATATATCTTGATTCCACCATACCGGAAAGATGCAGAATAGATCCGGAAATACCAAGAGCGATATAAAGGTCAGGATGGACTTTTCGTCCTGTCTGGCCCACCTGCAGGTTATAGGGAAGAATACCGGCATCTATCACAGGGCGGGTTGCGCCGACCGCAGCGCCCATTAAGTCAGCGAGTTTATTGATATCATCGACATTCTTCTGCGCTCCCCTGCCGATTGAGATAACTATCCTTGCATCATCCAGGTCAACTCGTTCTGTTTTTTTAAATACTATTTCCCTGAGCATGTTTTTCGGATCAGGAGCAGGCACGGCAATATCGATTCTGCCGGCGGCTTTCGGCCGTGCACCGGAATCCATGTCAGCAAGTCCCGGTTTGACCGATATGACTTTAATAGGAGATTTGAACTTCAATGTCTCCCGGACCCTGGTGGCCATTGCCTGTCTCGTTACGGTAACGGTCTCGCCGTCAATCACGACGCTGTCGCAGTCGTTGGCAACACCGGCATTCAATTTCCCCGCGACTTTCGGCGCAAGGGCCTTTCCGAGTTCGGAAGCTTTTAGTAAAATAATATCAGCGCCGCTCTGTTTTTGGGCTTCGGCAATCACGGCGGACCAGGAAGCATTCAGGAAGTATTCGACCTTTGAATTATCGCAGAGAAAAACCTTTTCCGCGCCGTGGCCTGCAAGAATGTCCGCCAGCGGTCCCACATCCTTCCCGATGACGACCGCGTCTGCCGGAACCCCGGACTTTTTTGCGAAAGCAAGCTGCTCCAGGCTCGATTTGCCAACCGTGCCTTTTTCAACATCCGCAACAACGAGTATCCTTGCCATACTGCACCCCCTACCCTATCACCCTGGCTTCATGCGCGAGAAGCTCGATGACTGTATTGGTGATTTCAGCTGCATCGCCTTCGAATATTTTACCTGCCTTTCTCGGCCGGGGCGTTTCGTATGTCACTCTTTCGATCAATGACCCTGCCCTGCCGATCTGATCTTCGCCGAGGCCAAAATCAGTCGGCTTTTTTGTAACAATAGGTTTAATCCTGGCGGTAATAATGCTTTTAAGGCTTGGATAGCGCGGGTTATTGATGTCGTTGTTGACACTGATAATGCAGGGCTTTCCACATTTCAATAATCTCAAGGTGCCGGTCAGCCTGGCGGTGTACGACCGCCGTATCGGCCCGGACATCCACCTTCACACAGTTGGAAGCCATGGGCAATCCCAGCATTTCAGAAAGAATTTCCGCGGTTGCCTGCATGTCCGTGTCCTGGGCCTGCTTTCCGAGGAACACCAGATCAAAAGGAATGGTCTTCAATACGCCGGCGAATATCCTGGCATTTGCTGTGGCGTCATTGGAATTAAAAACACTATTCTGCAGATGGATCGCTTTATCCGCTCCAAGGGACAGTCCCCTGCGGATTGTTTTTTTTGCGCTTGCCGGCCCCATGCAGACCAGGGTTACTTCCGCATCCTTGTTTTTCTCCTTGATCCGGACAGCTTCTTCAATCGCGCACTCGTCGCAGGCGCTGATTACATATTCAAGGCCGTTCTCATTAATTTTCCCATTTTCTTTTACCCTTATTTTCTGATCAACATTGACTGTTTGTTTGATAAAGACTACAATCTTCATGGCACACCCCCTTTTCCCCTTGATTTTTCAGAGCAGCATCATGGTGCTCTGCAAAATTAAATCTCTATCTTACCCCCCGTCTTAGCGATGGTCGGATTTGTATCATACTCATCACCATACGTTTCTCTCTCCATTCGCTCCAGGTTGTCCATGACATCATTATGCTTTTTGAAATAGTTGCGGGCTTCGTTTCGTATGGTTTCATGCCATTTCTCAATCATGACAATGAATTCATCATATTTCTTCCTGTCTTCCTTGATCTTTGCCAGAAATTTTGAAATAAATTCAATCTCATCTTTTATTTTTAACATGAATTCAAAATTATCAGTATTCGTTTCTCTTGCGAATTGTTCAACGGCGTTTTTAATTTTAAAGACAGTGGCGTCGTGGAGGGTGCTTATCCAGAGTAATGACCGGCAATATGATGAGATATCGGTCTTCAGATCACCCTCCACTATTTTCTTTATTGCAAAGTAGGTGTCTTCATCGAGACGGATATTGATGCGCCTGTCTTTTGTATCATCCTTTGTCATTATATCGCCCCTTTTCCGTATGACATTTATTATTATTATACGTCATCCAGTATGACATTATTAATATAATAATTGTCATACACAAATTCAATAAAAATTATTTTTTTGTGGTTGGATGTGTTTCTTATAATAAAATGAAGTTATTTTATGACATTATTTGAATAATTGTATAATAATAAAGTAGAGTTTTATAATATTTAAATAAAAATGGCAGATAACACGTTTTTTTAATATTGGACCGATAACTATCGGCTTCAGCAGGGGTCAGAGCAATAACCTTACCGATAACTATCGGGTCAGCTTTTCATTACGGGTCATCCCCATCAAGCATTTGATAAAGGGGAACCCATAACAGCTTTACCTACTTTAAAAACATCTCCGCGTCAGGATGCTCAATGTCCGGATTGATCTTAATCATCTGTCGTATCAGCTTTTCCTTCGAACCTTCAGCTCCCAGGCCATAGGCCTTCGTCGTGAACTCATAACCGAACTTGTCCTCGGTCTGGGAATATTCGCTGATATGCCAGCCATATTCCTCGCCGGTTCTGCTCTGCTTTCTCGTGAATTTCCTGACGGTTATGTAGGTCTGCATCTGCAGAAGGGTAAGAGCGCCCTCGAAGCCCTTTTCACCGTTCCTGGAAAAGCCGGCCATGGATTTAATCAGGTACGAGGGTATAACCGGCTCTTTTGTAAAGAGGTCCATGATCTTTTTGCATTTATGCGAGGCCCTGCCGTCTTCGTACCGCGCGTCAAAGTCATAGCCGTCCCGCCGGTACGACGCGAAATAGGGGAGCCATTTCCTTGACACAAATCCCGCCCTGTTCCTGAAGAGCTTGCCGTAGGCTATGCGCGGATCCCCGGAAAGAATCATGCGCCACACCCAGGGGTCGCTCTTTTCATTCCCCGTCCACCATCGCCCGATCCCGGTGCAATCCATGACGGAAAAGCCCTCTATCTCATTTTGAAAAAGAGGAAGAAATCCTATCTCCATGATGAGGTCCCTGAGTCCGCCGCAGGTTGTTATTCTGAGCCGTTTCATACAATCGAGTTATGAGGATTTCCCCATCCAAAGATCAACTCTTTTTATCCGACGAACGATATTCGTGTTAGGTTTCATGCCGGGATGTCTCACGGCTGCGTTTCCCGCGGTAGTACCCTGGCAAGCAACCGGCAATGATGCCTGCGTTCACATACTATCATCAAAAGGACTTGACACTTAGCCGTAAACAGGACATGATCAGGAATAGCAACGATTCCACCCGGCAACGCACTGCCGGCAGATGGAGGGCGGACATGAAAAAGAAAGCCATTCCCGTTGTGATGAAGAATTCCCAGGCTCTCCTCAAAATCACCAGCCGCGATAAGGGCGTGTTGCTCATCCATGGCTTCAAAGGCTCCCCTGCCGAAATGAAATACCTGGGGGAAAAAATTTCTGGACGGGGTTATTCCATCAGCATACCGCGCCTCCCCGGCCACGGAACCGTCGTCGAGGACCTGGCCCGCGTTACGGGGAGGGACTGGCTGACAGCGGCGCGGGAAGCCCTGGTGGAGCTTAAAAGCCATTGCCGCGAGGTATCAGTCGTCGGCCTATCCATGGGAGGGATATTGGCCCTGCTCCTGGCCCGCGACCACCCGGTAAAAAAAATTGTCCTCCTCTCGGTGCCGCGTACCATCAGGGAAAAAATCATCTACCTGGCGCCGGTCATAGGGACCTTCAAAAAAATACTGTGGCAGGAGGATCTCACCAAGGGCCTCGCGTCAGAGGAGGCCCGGCGCGTCCACGAGTGCTACAGTTCCGGTACGCCCATCATGCAATCATGGCACCTGTTCAGGCTCATAAAAAAAGCCATGAAGGCCCTCCCCCTGATCGACGCAGACGCTTTTATCATCCAGTCCGCGGGGGATCAGGTGATACCGGCTGACTCGATGGAGTACATCTTTTCCCGCATCGCGTCCCCTAAAAAGGAAAAACATCTGTTGCAGAAAAGCAATCACGCCATTACCGCCGACCTGGAAAAAGAAACGGTCGCGGAACAGGTCATCGCCTTCCTCGATCGGTAGTGCGCCGGTTACATCCCCCCGCACCAAAGCCGGATTGCTGCCAATCTTACCGGTTTAAATAGAAGAAATAATAAACAGCCCCCGCGATGACAATGACGGCGGCTATTGCCGCGATAAGGGCGACGGGGCTTTTCTTCCCATATGACGTTTTTTTCCACGTCTTTGGCTCCGGGGATACGTTTGTCGGCGCGTGGGGATTGGCTATCGGCTTCTTGCAGTAGGGACACTCCGGCGCCCACTCGAAGACCTCTTTCCCGCAATGTACACATTTGATGTTAGCCATGGAAACCCTCCTGTTTTTTTTCATGGGGGGATCCAACTCGCAGCCCCGCCTGACGCCGCTGGGTTCCGGTTAAATACCCGCCACTGCTCAACCATGTAGAAAATTTTCTCAGATGCAGCTGCTTCCGGTTACGGCTCTATTTTTATCCCGGCTGCGCCATTTATAGTGTGCTATAAATGGGTACTCGATACCAGATAGATTCTTCTCTGTCTATAATTTTTCAGGTTCCCGCAAGATCCTCCCGGGAACAGACATAGATAGAGTATATATAATCATTGACAAAAGAGCTGGATCATACAATGTGTCCCAAAATCATATATTATCCCGCTGTTTCAAACCTCACAACGTCTCAGCCGGCTTTTATCTAAGGAGAAAAACTACAACATGTCATTCGAAGACTTACATCTCATTGCGCCTATTCTGAAGGCTTTAAAAACCGAAGGTTATACAACACCGACGCCTATCCAGAAGCAGGCGATTCCCATCATACTGAACAGACGGGACCTGCTCGGCTGCGCCCAAACCGGAACGGGCAAAACCGCGGCATTTGCCATCCCGCTGCTGCAGATCCTGCACGAGGACCTGCACAAAGCACAGGGACCGCGGGCCATCAAGACCCTGATACTGACACCCACCAGGGAGCTGGCCATTCAAATCGGCGAAAGCATCGCCAATTACGGAAGGCACACGGGACTCAAGCATACCGTTATTTTCGGCGGCGTGTCGCAAAAGGCCCAGACCGATGCGCTGCGGGCAGGCGTGCACATCCTGGTCGCGACCCCCGGCAGGCTCCTTGATCTTATAAACCAGAACTATATCAGCCTGAACCGCATCGAGCAGTTCGTTCTTGATGAAGCGGACCGGATGCTGGACATGGGCTTCATCCATGATGTTAAAAAGATTATCGCGAAACTTCCCGCCAGGAGGCAGTCGCTGTTTTTTTCTGCGACCATGCCGCCGGCGATCTCAAAGCTTGCGGACACCATACTGGTGAATCCGGAAAAAGTCGCGGTCACGCCGGTTTCATCCCCCGTGGAGGCCATCGACCAGAAGATGTTTTTTGTCGGCAAGAAGGACAAGAAGCTGCTGCTCATACACCTTTTGAAAGATAGATCCATTGAATCGGCGCTGGTCTTCACCCGCACCAAGCATGGAGCCAACAAGGTGGCCGAAGGCCTGGTCAGCGCCGGGATACGGGCCGAGGCGATTCACGGCAACAAGTCCCAGGGAGCGCGGCAGAGGGCTCTTAATAACTTTAAAACAGGACAGACCAGGGTGCTCGTGGCGACAGATATAGCTGCCAGGGGCCTGGACATAGAAGAGTTGTCTCACGTGATCAACTTCGAGCTCCCCAATGTTCCGGAAACCTACGTTCACCGTATCGGCCGCACCGGCAGGGCGGGACTGAGCGGCATCGCCCTATCCTTCTGCGATGAGGAGGAAAAGGAATTCCTGGCGGACATACACAAATTGATTTCCCGGAAGATACCGGTAATTGAAGGCCATCCGTATCCGCTGACTGAAGCGGCGTCGCCGGTGCGCCAGGATGCCGGGAAAACCAGTGCCGTCAGGAGGACAGGACCTCCGCCCTCCCGCCATTCAACCGGGAACAGACGTTTCAGCAGGCCCCGGTATTAAGACACAGGCTTATTTTCCGTCTTCTTCCAGGAGTCTCTCGTCCAGTCTCTTTTTCAGTGAGCTGAGTTCATCAGGCGGAACATCCTCCGGCCGATCGTAGGACGCGCACAGGTCATGAACCGCCTCGATATCATTGATAAGGAGACTGTAGTAGTACCAGTCGCCCATGAGGCGCGCCGCGAAGAGCACCTGCCGATCGGTGAGATTGTCCCACGCCGGACAGTAGAAGGTCTTGCAGGTCCCGTTGAAAAAGGATTCGACGTCCCCTCCCCGGTCATGTTCACCGTACAGAAGGCAGCACACCAGGCCCGGATCTGAGGGATCCATACCCACGTGGGAGCACTGGATCGCGTCGTGGAACAGTTTCTCGGCGCATTGTTCGGCTTGGTGGAGCATTGCTTGACCGGGACCTTCACGGCCGCGTTCCATGAACATCTCCTCAATTGCTTCCGGCGGCACAGCGTAGTTGTGACTGCCGCAGCAGAAGGCGCAGGACGCGCCATGACCCGGCTGGCACCGGTTTACCCTGTTTTCATAATAGTTGATCATGGCTTGATGCGCTTCTGACGGCCTTGTTTATCCAAGGGCCACGTCCAAGAACATCATGATGGCAAAGCCGAGCATGGCCCCGATGGTGGAGAGATCCGTGTTCTTGTCCTGCTGTGATTCCGGGATCAGTTCCTCCACCACGACATAGATCATGGCGCCCGCAGCGAAGGAGAGGGCATAAGGAAGGATCGGCTTCACGGCCATCACCAGCAGGGCACCGCACACGCCCGCGACCGGCTCTACAAACCCCGAAAGCTGGCCGTACCAGAAGCTTTTCAGTCTCGAAAATTCCTCCCGCCGCAGCGGGATCGAAACAGCGGCGCCCTCGGGAAAATTCTGGAGACCGATGCCGATAGCGAGGACAACCGCCCCGGCGAGAGAAGCTGAAGGGAGCTGGGCCGCAACCGCTCCGAAGGCCACGCCCACGGCAAGACCTTCCGGAATGTTGTGGATCGTGATGGCGAGAATGAGGAGGGCGCTCCGGTGCAGCGACGTTTTCACTCCTTCAGCCTCTTCCATCGGCAGGCCCAGGTGCAGGTGGGGTATGACTTTATCAATCAGCAGCAGGAAGGCGCCCCCCGCAAGAAAACCGACAACGGCGGGGACCCACGGCAGCCCGCCGTCCGCTTCGGCCATCTCTATAGCGGGACTCAACAGCGACCAGAAGCTGGCGGCTATCATAACGCCTGCGGCGAAACCGAGCATGGAGTCAAGCACCAGTTTATTGATCTCCTTGAAGAAAAAAACCATTGCCGCACCCAGGGCCGTCACGCCCCAGGTAAAGAGCGTGGCAAAGAGAGCCATGAGAACAGGATTGTATCCTTTCAGCAGGTCAGATATCATGGTGATAACCCCATCATGTTCATATCAGCGGAAGATGCTACATAAGATTCTTTATCAAGAATTATTTTTCAAGCAGATAAAATGAAGAACTGTTAAAAAAATGAAACCCCTCACCCGTCCCACCAGGACACCCTCTCCCTTTGAATTTTGAAAAAAGGAGAGAGTTTCTTATGAAAACGCAGTCCCGCATGCCCCCTCAGGGGGACAGGGGGGTCATGAAGTTTCCATCAGAGAACGCACCAGATTAAGCGTCGTATACTGGCCATTGGAGAGCTGCGCGAAATTGTGCTCGCCGCCGAACATTTTTATCATGATCTCCTCCGCCGCGAGGCCCTCCCCTTTCATTTTTTTCGCCGTACCGGCAAGAACCGACAGGTACTCCAGGGTGGCCTTCAAAGCCGCGCCGCCGTCCTCCACGATCTTCCCAACGGAGGTGAACAGGACGCACCTGTCGCCGGCCATTTCAAGGATCGCCCGCATGGATGCCATGATCATCCCGATGTTCTCTTCCGGCCTTATAAACTTCGGATTTTCCCTCGAAAAAAGATCGCCGATGAAGAACCAGCCCTTCGATAATTCCGCGAGGGTAATATGGCCGACACTGTGGCCCGGGGTCTCAATGACGGTAAATGCATAATGATCAGTCCTGACGACGTCCGGCACCGCCTTGACAATGGACGGCTCGGGATAGCCCCAGACCATTTCCTGGTAGGGGTAGAGTTCCGGGCGCTTCGCAATGAGAGGGATCGAGTCGGGGTGGGCGTAAATCTCAATGCCAAACCCATCAATGATGTCGCGGTTGCCGCCGACATGGTCCTCGTGGAAATGCGTGTTGACCACTAGCGTTACATTCATCCCCTTCAGAAACGAGAGGAGTTCCCTGGAGGTGTAACTGCACCCGGTATCGATGAGCAAACCATCCACAAGGTACGCCGCCACCCAGTAAATCGGCTTGCCGTCGACCTCCCTGCTCATCTTAATCTGCGTTACGTGTTCGAAGGTGATTGTTTCTAACATAGCGGCCCGCCATAGCTCAATTCAACAGACATTATCACACACCTTACCGATAAGATCAAAGAGCCTGTTCTTCTCTTCCGCGCTCAACCCGTTAAATAATTTTTCATTCATGGCGCCTGATATCTCCCAGACGAGGGGTTTTATTTTTTTCGCCCTGGCGGTGAGCTTTATCTTCACCGAGCGGCCGTCATCCTTTCCTTTCATCTTGAGGACATACCCGGTCCCCTCAAGCCTCTTAATGACAGATGAGACCGTGGATTTATCCTTATCCGCGTATCGCGCCAGATCCAGAAGCGTCAGCGGGCCCTTCCGGTCCAGGACAAAAAGGATATGGCCGTAGGAAGGCGATATATCCTTAATATTATTCTTTGCCAGCTCCGCCTCGAGAAAGGCGAAGAGGCGCTGGCGGATCTTCGTAAGTGTATATAAAAAATTATCCTGGTTTACTTCCATCATATTTCTTCTCAAGTTCAGATTCAACACCGGAGACAGTCATAATTTAGTTTTGCACAAAACTAAATTATGACCGCTACTGTTTTTTGTCAAGATTTTACCTGTATAAGACAAAAATATATTGATTGCAGGCCACTAGCCAAAAATATCATCTGCGTTTCTTTCGGTATCCGGCTTTTTATTCTTGACTCTACACCAGTCAAAAATATCTTCAGTAACGATATGCGCCGGCATGAACGGGTGCTCCGGCACAGCAATCAGCAGTTTTGCATGAAGTTTATTAAAAGGTGGAGCTATGAAAAAGAAATTTTTTATCGCCGCGGCGATACTTCTGACAATTATCATTGCGTTCTTCATTGTCAGCGAGGTGCGGACCAATTACGAAGGAGTGAATAAACCTTTCATGTTTCCGAAGGACCATGGCCTTCATTTCGTAGGATCTGAATGGCTCTATTTTACCGGCGTTGTTAAAACTGATGCAGGAAAGGAGTTGGGATACGAAATGACCATTTTCCAGATGGGCAACGTGCGCTGGTATCTCATGGATTACGCTTACGTGGGCCACGTGGCAGTAAGCGACCTGGATGAAAAAAAGCATTATCTGGGTGAATTCATCGCCCCCCTCTACTCGGTTAAGACTGCTCCGTCCAAACCGGAAGTCAACATAGGCAATTTTTCCTGCGTCTACAACGATCCCAACGGCTTCACCATCGCAGCGGACAGCAACGGCATCAAACTGAACCTGAAACTCAAGTCAAATCAGGGCGTCCTCCTCCACGGAGAGGACGGGGGCATCCTCATGGGCGATGACAAGGAATCCGCGTATTACTCCTTCACCGACCTTGCAACCGGAGGAACCATAACCTATAACGGCAAGGAATACCGGGTGGTTTCAGGAAGGACATGGATGGACCACCAGTGGGGAAATTTCAAGATACCCGGCATGCACTGGGACTGGTTTTCCATGCGCTTTGACGACGGCGGGGCCCTCATGCTCTTCAACATCAGGGACAAGAAGGACAAGCCCCACCGCATCGAGTGGACCTATCGCGCTCCGGACGGATCGGTCAAATACGGCTCCAAAGCGGAAATAGCCGCCGCGCGCAAATGGCGGGATGACGCAGGAAAAGCAACCTACCCCATGGACTGGACCATCACCATCCAGGACCTGAAGGCGGCATTTACCGTCAAAGCCATTTTTGACGCTCAAAGCATCCACCATGTCAAGACACCCAGTTACTGGGAGGGTCTCTGCACCGTTGACGGCGTTATCAACGGAAGGCCGGTGCGGGGGAAGAATTATACGGAGATGACCTTTTATAACGACTAACGGCAAGATTCCCATTCCGCCGGCTTACACAATGCCGCTCGCATGAAAAGAGCCCTGTATTAATTACAGGGCCTTTTTATATCAAACCATGATTCCCGGTACATGAAATTGTCACTACATTCATTAATACATTGACAGCTTTTTACGCTGACATCATACTCCTGTTATTAGAATAAAAAAACAGCCGGCATGCTGTATTGCGACCCGCGGGTACTGGTCTGTCAGTAGCCGGCTTACCAAAGAACATGGCTGACCATACTTCCAAAAATAAACGGGCCCTGTTAATCACCGATAATAGCGCCCATGTTTCCCATGCCAGGTCGGTTCTCGGCAGGCATAACATTATCATCGCCACTGAATATGAATCGCTTTCTTCAATCAACGTGATCAGAAAGTCCTTCAAGGACACGAGAAATACCGTCTTTATAAGAAAATCCTTTTCCCGCATGGTCAACGACTGGGGTCCTCCCTTTCTGATAATCCTTGACTACCGGATCGACCTTGGCCCTGAGTCAATTCATGATGCCGACCACAGAAAACTGCTGAGGACTTTTTTCATTTCATTAGTGATAATGATGAAAAGAAATGAACTGGACAAGTCACTGGTAAACATCATACTCCTTACCGATAAAACGGATTTTGCTGAAGCGTTGAACTTCCAGAAAAATCCAGTAACGATACTTGATATTTTAATGTCAGACAATGAAGATATCAACAATCTCATTTCCGGTATTAAAAAGGACCCGGGTGATTTCAACAAGACATTCAAGATAATAGCACTCCCGGACAGCAGCTTCGAGAATACCTTCGAAAAAGCCATCCTGGCGTTGACGAAGACCGGCGATGAGGCAAAACCGGCTGAACCGCAGAAGCTGGCTGCCGCCAGGACAGCGCAGCCGGTTGAAAAAAAAGACCCGGCTGACCGCCCCGTGGCCCATATTGTTTTACGAATTGACGATGCCCTGGCATATGTTGACGGCGCGCAGGTCAGCATCAAAGACAGGCCTTCACTCCGTTCCCTGTCAACCGGTCAGTTTTATGTTCTCGGGAGGTGGGAATACTGGAACCAGGCCGAGGTTGCGGGAATACTGGGAGAATACGTCACCAATGGCATAGGAGGAAAACGATTCCATCAGAATGATGAAATAATCATAAACCTGGGCGATCACTGCACAATCGACGCTACGGTGATTGCCTCACTGGTGAACCTCTTTACGAAACAATTGTCAGTGTACAACAAAAAGAGTATCGTGGTAAGTTACAATAATGCGGATATTCTCGAGAAGGGTTCCGGGTATATACTCATAAAAAAATACGTGCGCCACACCTACTGATCCCTGCAATCCGACCTGCTTCTTAGTATCCTCTCTTTATCCTGCGCAGATCAATTGATCATCTTATTGTTAATGTACTCTTCCTCAAATTTTTCCCTGGATATGAGAGAGAAGAGACCATCAAGTTTCATCAGTTCAAAAGTCAGCTGGACATCAGGATTTACATTGAAGAACAGTAATTCAATGTTACTGCTCTTGGCCTTTTTCATATATTTTGAAATTTGAGATACTGTCGTGGGATCGAGAACATACAAATTACTGCAATCAACCGCTATGGCAATCGGATGCCTTTCCATTATCTCCTTCAATATTCCTTCAAAATTCATTACCCTGCAAGAATTAAAATCCCCATCCAGATACAGGATAACGATATCCTTTATCCTTTCATATTCTATCGAGTTCATTGGTTGATCATCCATAGGCCAGCTTCACCTCATTATAAGAATCATTGTTTGCTTTTTACAGAAATGGGAAGCGGTTGCAAGGAATTGTTTTTCAAAAACTTTTCCAGGTATTGCCTGATTTTAAAAAATACAGCAAGCATACTAAATATCATTTGATTAACCTCTACTGATAATCAAAGTAATAGCAAAAGACAATAAAGTCAATAAAAAAATCCCGTCCGGATGGGTTTTTTAATTATTTACTAATATTTGTCTATAGTATATAAATATTTTCATTAGCAAAATTATATTATTATTTTCTATTAAGTCTATGTGTTCATAGAGTGGCCCTTAAGGCTCATTATAATAAAAAACCATCTCTGGTAATCTGCAATGAAAAAGGTTTTCCTGGTCAAATTTTTTTTCCTCAAGATTTCAATACAAATTCCGTAAATATAGATCAGGGGGAACTATGTATGTCACTTTTAAAACGCATGCCTGCTATCGTCACTTGTGCCGTATCCCTATCGCTGAGCACTCATGTCTATGCTCAAACTTTTTCATCGTATGAGGCTCCCAAAAACATTGGCTCTCCGGTAAACAGCGCCAGAAATGATTTTGCTCCGGCGGTGAGCCCCGACGGGAGTTTCATGATATTCAACTCCAACAGGAACGGCAAGTACCAGGATCTCTATATAACGAACCTGAAAGACGGCACGTGGAGCGACCCTAAACCGCTTACACAGCTTAATTCTCCCTACAACGATGAAACGCCTTTTCTCTCCGCTGACGGGACCATTCTGCTTTTTTCATCCGACAGGGACGGCAGCATGGAAATGCCCAAAAACGATCTCAACCAGATCAGGGTTTCCTTCGACCTGTACTGGTCCAAACAGGTGAACGGTGAATGGACCGCGCCGGAACCCCTGCCCGGGGACGTGAATACCCAGTATCATGAAAAAACGCCGAGCTTCAGCAGGGACGGAAAGACCCTCTTTTACTCCACGTGGCTCTTCGGCGACATGAATAGGACCGCGTTAGTGCAGGCCGAGTTCCGCAGCGGCCGGTTCATCAATCCAAAGCCGCTTCCCGCTCCTTTCAACAGCGGGCACCAGGACCTCGCTCTTATTCCCGCCGAAGACCTGGGAGGGTTCTTCTTCGCATCCAACAGACCCGGCGGCATCGGCAAGTTTGACCTCTACTTTGTATCGTTCAAAAACGGGAAATTCGGAACGCCCGTGAATCTTGGCGAGAAAGTCAACAGCAAGGAAAGCGAAATATACCTGTCCCGGGCGGACCAGCAATACTACATCTGCTCTGACCGGGCTGGAGGCTCGGGGCTCTTTGATCTCTACTCATCCTTCGTGTTCACAAAAGAAGCTGCCTTCGAAACACGGGCCATCCACTTCGATTTCGACGAGGCTGTTATCCGGAAAGAATCACATCCCTACCTCGACGCACTTTCGAACTTCCTTAAAGAACATGGGGACACCGGGATCAAGATAATCGGCCACACGGACCTCCATGGCACCGATGATTACAACAACCAGCTGAGCTTGAAGCGGGCGGAGGCGGTTAAGAATTATCTCGTCGGCAAAGGCCTTGAACCGAAGCGGTTTTCCATAACCGGCGCCGGTAAAAGCCAGCCGGTGGTCAACCAGGTCGGCAAGGGGTATGATGAATTGAACAGGCGCACCGAGTTCAAGATCATAAAGAAATAACAACCGGTCTCTTCAGCATTGAAGGTTTCACCCTATACTATCGGGAGCCACCCTTTTCTGGCGATCATGGCCTGCCACATGCCGTCGGGAATAACCAGGTCCTTCTGCGAATTCCTGTCAAGGATGGTCCTGATGGCTCCCTCGCGTCCCTCCTGCACCATCCGGACCCAGTCAGGCTCCATCAGCAGTTCCCGGCCGAGGGCCACCAGGGTGATGCCCGTCTGGAACACCCGCATGGCATCATCAGGAGTGTGAATTGAACCCACACCGATAACGCGGACCAGGCTGCCGACCCGCTCATGGACAAGCAGAGCCCGGGGACGCCTGTCGGTGCTGTCCCTCATCGATCCTCCCCAGAAATCCATGGTTGAAATATGGAGGTAATCGAGCTTCTTCGCTGCAAGTGCATCCGCCAGCACCAGCGTATCCTCCATGGTGATCCCCGGATTTTCCGCCTCCTCCGGCGACAGCCGATAGCCCACCGCGAAGGGGCGGCCGGCGCATTTTCCCGCCACCCGCAGCACCTCATCGGTCACAGCAAGGGGAAAGGCCATCCGCTTCTCCAGGCTGCAGCCCCACCGGTCGCTGCGCCTGTTTGCGTGGGGCGAGAAGAACTGCTGTATCAGGTATGTATTGGCGCCATGTATCTCCACGCCGTCGTAACCGGATTCAATGGCCCTCCGCGTCGCCTGCCCGAAGGCTTCAATGGTACGGACGATCTCGTCATCGGTCATCTCACGGGGCACCGGCGCTTCTCCATAGGCGGCAGGCACCGCGCTGGCACTGACCGGCTGACCATCCCGCAGAACGGCCGGCGGGGACATTCTGCCCCCGTGGTATATCTGGAGGATCGCCCTGGCGCCGCCTTCATGTATCGTGTCGGCGATCCGCTTCAGGCTCGGGACCATGTCGTCATCATGGGCGCCGATCTGGCCGGCAAAGCCTTTTCCCTGCGGAATGACATAGGCGCAGGCAGTGATGACCGTTCCGACGCCGCTGGACCGTCTCCGGTAGTAGGAGATCTCGCCGTCCGACACCGTTCCGTCATCGTTGCCGGACCAGGTTGTCATGGGCGACATGAAGATACGGTTTTTTATTTCAATACCGGACCAGGCAAACGTGAAAGGTTGGAATAACTCTTCATAACGTGCGTTCATTGCCGTTCCCTCCATCAATAATCGGCGCCTGCCCCGGGGACACATACTCTATCACTCTGTGGCATGCTGCTCCTGCCTCCGCCACCGGTAACGGCCCGGCACATGCCATTCAACCACGGGACCAAACATTTATCAATCTTGATATTCGCCCATGATATTTTTTTTCCTTCCCCGCCGAAAATTTTCTCCCTCAATGGCGGCAATTCGTCAGTCCGCCGCATCCCGGCTCCACGGGGGACAGATAAAAAACATTTGATTTTTTTTCTCATTTATGCTGAATGTCTTTTGCCCGCAGTCATCAGGCCGGCAGTGCCATGATAACCGCTGCGGACATAACGCGGAATTGCCACGAATATGATTGTAGAAATAAAAAAACTCCAGTACCTCATAAACAAGTACACCGATGAATTCAACTGTCACTACCAGAACGATACCGTCATCGACGGGAAAAAGTATAAAGCGGGGTCCGAGGTACTGCTCATTGGAATCAACCAGCTCCTGAAAAGCGGCATCAAGGAACTGGAGGTCCAGTACAACGTCACACTGTACGAGTACCTCATCAGGGAATACCCGGTCGAATACCGCAGGCCGGCCCGATGGGTTGATTCAACCACCCTGGAAAAGATACTGGCGGAGCTGGAACAGGTGAATGCCCAGTCAAAGCGAAAGCGCTTTCTCTACATTGTCGGCGACGTATACCGGAGCGATGGAAGACCTGCCCAGCAGGAAATATTATTCAGGCATGGAGACAAACTGGACTTCCAGAAGTGGAAAGGAAACAAGATATACATTGACAGCGGCCAGAAGTTCTTTCTCCGTAATTCTGAAACCGGCATCATCATATTCGGCGCCATAAAAGCCGATGACTATGTCGACGAAAAAGACGGATACCGGAAGAAGATTGATCTTATCGGATCAATGCTCTCGCATAAATTCGATAAGAAATTTGAAATATCACCCGATTTCATCCCCAACAAGGACATCTACAGGGTGGATTCGCCGGGCAAGCTTGCCGAGGAGTACATCAAATCGAATGCCAGGATCATCGCCATCAGCGAAACCCTGACACCCTCTCACAAGGAAGCGCTGCTTCAGGTAAAGCGCTATGACCCATTTGTCAGGATGATGGTGATGCCGCCCCTCAACCCCGACACTATTGATGATTTCCTTATCCAGTTGAAAATGGTCTATAATACGGACCGATGGAAAAAATAATGCCGGAGCTTCCGGTTCCCCGTACCGCGACCCGGCGCCTGCATCAAAAAAACCGCAATCGTTAACTGGCTGGATAAAAAAAGAGGCCGCCCCGGAAGACAGCCTCTTTGATTTCAATCAAGATCTTATCAGGCAAGCCGTCTGCGAAACAGGTTGATACTTACTATTATCCCGCAAAGCAACAGGGCTGTCACAATAATAGCCGGTGACGGATGGTGCTTGATTTTCATCAAATATGCCGTCAGAGCGGACTCGCCCATTTTCACATTGATTTTAGCCTTTGTCGTTGACGATATGTCATTGCCATTTTCATCAACAACCTGGAATTCAATATACGCGTATTTATAGTCTTTTCCGCCCATGACGATCCATTTCGATTCATCAATATCGATCTTTTTCATCGGTTTTTGGTAAACGGTATACTGATAGAATACGCTTTCTTCTTTAGACGGGTATACGCCGTACATGGTCACAAGCACCTTTGCCCTGGGTTCGATGCTCTGTACTTTTACAGAAAAGGAAGGACCGAATTCCCAGCCGAAAACCGACTTGCCATCTTTGTAGAGTTCCTTGATCCAGTAAATGCCGCCGGCATCTTTGATGTCATACTTGACAAATTGAGAATCTGCTTTTGACATATCATCGACAGCAGGTGCATCCGGTATCTTCGGGGTTTCTTCTGCGGCTTTTTCGCCGGTCTGAGTTGTGCTCTGTGTTTCGGTGGACGAAGAAGAGCTCTCATTTGTCTTCGAAGCTGTCTCAGTCGAAGCAGTTTCAGTTGCGGTCGATGAGCTTTCAGTTACTGCGCTTCCGCCCGAGGTAGTTTCTGTAGTTGAGGTTTCCTGGACAGCCGTATTCTGTGAAGAATCTGCTGCGGTTTGTGTCCCGGAACTCGTCTCCTCGCCGACGATCGGAATAGTAGAACCTTCAGTTGCTGTTCCGTCTGTGACAAGGACTTTCCCCAGGTTATCTGTTATGGCAGTGCCCTGACTCTCTGTTGCAGACGAAGTTCCTGCTGATGGAAGAGCTTTTTTACTATCACTGCATTGCACAAAAAACAGCAGGGACAGTACAACGAGAAATAAAATTTTTTTCATTATATTTGACCTCCAATTTGTTTTCACCATAGAACACAATTTTAATATATATCATTATTTATAAAAGTCAAATAAAAACCCATCTGGGTGGGCTTTTATTTAATAAAAAAATTATTCTTCAAAAAATATATCAATATTTTTTATTATATTTATGTACATTTTTAAAATTTTTGACAATATAATTCTTTACCGATAACTATCAGTAGAAAGATCATACATCCAGAGATAATTCCAGTCAAAGCGCAAAATCTTGAGTTATACCTGGATGATGCAATTTTTTTATCCAAAGAGCCGGGCGAAAATCCCTTTTTTCGATTTCGAACTCTTTTTCTTCCCTTTTGTTTTCCCCTTTGCTCTGCTTGGCCCTTTCTTTCTATTGACGACTTTCTTTTTCACACTTTTTTTCTTTGCTACTTTCTTTTTAACAGTCCTCTTCTTAGGAGATTTCTTTTTAGGAGCCTTCTTACGGGAAGCGGCTTTTGGGGCTTTCTTTTTTACAGCTTTTTTCTTCTTGCCCGGTGAAGCCTTGATTTCCGACGGCGCTATCCTGAAATAGGTCTTGTGAAAATTCCTCATCTTAAACGACTGTATGGCCCTGGCGACCAGGTCATCCATGGATATGGCGTGATACGACGATTCGATAAAATCAAAGCATAGATGGGCAAGGCCGCAGCGCAAATAGCTGCTAAGTTTCTCCTGGGGCGCGCCCTGGCGGTAGAGGACCATGAGCCATTTCCGCAGCTGCTGGTCTCCCCTGTCGAAGGTCTCTTCGGACATTATTGTACCGGTCTTTCTCACATGCGTATTGAGCATGGAGTGGACCTTCTTGTAATCCTCCATGTACGCGGGATCAATGATGCCCTCTTCCATCAGTTTTTTATCAAGATCTCCAACCAGCTTAATCTCGGCCATGTCGTCACTCCTTTGCCTTAATGTGCTGCAACTGTCCTACATGATGGCGGGAAAAACTTCAATCACAAATCGTCTTTGTAGTTTATCATCACAATCTTCACCTTTTTTTCTTTTCCCTTGACTTCCAGGGGGTGCCGTTCGCTCGCGCTGTACTTTTTCTTTGCCTGTCCGAAGAGTTCCTGTGAAACAAATATTTCCCCGGGACCCGCGGCGGAGCAGAGCCTCGACGTCAGGTTCACGGCATCTCCGACACAGGCGAAATCCATCCTGAATTTCGAGCCGATGTTGCCCACGACCACGTCACCCTCATGCACCCCGATCCCCACTTCGAACACCGGAAGGTCGCTACTGCTCCGCTCGACATTGGCCCGGGCGACGCTCTTCATTATTTTAATCGCGGTGTCGATGGCCCTGTCGGCCCTTGTCTCACCGGAAAAATGAGCCATGATCTGGTCTCCGACAAAATCGTCGATGTCGCCCTTGTTGCTCTTGACGATGTTCGACTGGAGCTCCAGGTAGAAGTTCAGCACCTCGACAACGGTCTCCGGGTCGTTCTTCTCGGAAAACGACGTGAAACCGCGCACATCGGAAAAAATGAAGGCAAGGTTCTTCCTGCCGGTAACGCCGAGATCAGGCCCGTTGCCGGCTGACCTTGCTCCGGCTATCATGTTCTTCGCCGACCGGGAAACGAATTTTTCAAGATGGTATTTCACCTTGATCTCGTCAATCATGTAGTTCGTTATATCGCCGAGCCTCCCGATCTCGTCGTTGGAAGCGATCTCGATTTTTTCATCGAGGTTGCCCCTGCTGACGGAGATGGCCCACCGCTCCAGCTTCTTCAGGTTTCTGATATTGTAATTGAGGACGACCAGCACCGCGACACAGCTTATTACGATCATGATAAGCGCTATCTTCACGATCAGCATGATATTCTCGGTGGAAACCTTCCTGAAGACGTCAACGTTGAAAACGATAGCCAGGACGCCGAGCCTTCTGCTCTTGTCGACACGATCAGAAAGACCGGCAAGCCTCGACACGATACGGTCATCAATCTCCTTTGCCTTGGACGAGGCATCATCACGGTACGCTTTTATCTTTTCTTCTTTTAATGTATAGAGCCAGCGGTCGCTCCAGAGCCATCGCTCCCGGGGAGGGATCAGCTTGTTCCTGAAGGTCATGCAGTGATTGAAAAGGGTCAGGAATAGAAAATCTGCATCGTAAGCCTTTACGATCTTTTCAGGTTTACCCTTATCCTTCCTGGCTGCCGCGGGATCGAAGTCCTTCCCGAGGATTTCCCGGTACCTGTTCCACAGGTAGAGATAAATCTGGTTTTTGCGCAACCGGCTGGTGCCGCGGTATTCCTCATAGAGACGGTTAAAATCCTTCAGGATGGCAACGACCTCCCCCTTCTGCAGCACGATGGGGTAGGTAATGGCCCGGTATCTCGCTTCGCGCGGTTTTTTTGTTTTAGCATCGCGGATTGTTTCGGAATAATCACAGGATGCCAGCTGTTCCTCTTCCTGGTGCAGTCCATCCCTGATATAAGGCGGTGCCTGCCGGCGGCGGTAGTCCCACGGGCTGGTGCTGTACCTGGTCCTTCCGTATTCATCGGTCAGAATTATCTTGACGATGTCATCGTTATAGTTCAAGAAATTCTGCGATTCGCGCTGAATGATCTGGTACTTGGTCTGAAGCTCCCCGGCCGTTGTCTTGATGTTCTTGTCAAGATAGAACTCCGCAGGACCGGAGAGAATGTGCGTGAGGGAGCGCGCCTTCGCGTTCTTTTCTTCTTCCACGAGTCTCCGGTTGTTAAGATACATGATAAAGGAGAGAATCGAAATGACGACAACCATCACCAGCGCGACGAGACCCAGGACCCTGCTCCTCAGGCCGAAATAGACCTCACGGACGGTGCCAAGCTCGCTTATTTCCTTATTCTGTGGGAAGAATATATGAAGCAGCCGCTTGTAGAATGGTTGTATATTTGATGCGGTCAATCAGTCACCTTGAATTATAAACTGATACAACGAAACATAAAGAAATACCTCTCGCAGAGGCGCCGAGTCGCAGAGTTCTAATAATTTACTCATGATATTCTGTAACAAATAAAATTATAAAATTCATTTAAAAAAGTTTTGAATTTCGATTTTTTTCTCTGCGCCTTTGCGTCTCTGCGAGAAACAATTACAATTAAGCATCATGAAAGCATGTTCGTATTTATGAAAATTCACGCAGCAAAGTCAAGTGAATAATTACGGTTTCAGCTGCGGGGAAGCTTCAGCGCCAGGAACCGGTTGACGGGATTCATGATAAGGGTGAGCGCACTCCGGGGTGATTCGGGGACCATGAGCTGCGGCATGCGGAAGACAGATGCATGGATGCCGTCACGGCCGGTCATCTTCAAAAAATGATATGACGCGTTGATATAGAAATCCCTCGGAAAAATTCCCCCGAGACTTCCGAATCCGTACCGGCGCAGTCCGTCCCTGATGAATGTAACACAACTCCTGGTGAGAATATTGAAGTCGCGGTATTTTTCCGGACGCCGCGGATCCGGACAATCCACTATTTCCCGGAGTATCTCTTCATAGTAGCCCTTTAAGCGGACGGAATCGAGACCGGTGATGCGAAGCACGTGGATAGTCCGCATGAAATTCCTGCCGAACTTGTCATAGTAGGGACGCGCAGGATCATCGACGTTGAAGCGTCCCGTCAATGGATGGGGAGCAAATTCACCGAGGGCCGGACGGTAGAAATATTCTTCCTCGGAGATGATTTCATTTTCATTTATGAGATGGGAAAAATTGAATATATCTCCGTTGACGTTGATCGCCAAGTGCCCAACAATGGAGAGAGGGTATTTCACCAGACGCTCGTTATAGTAGAGCTCAACATAAGGCTCCTTCGAAGGCTTACGGTACGGCCAGATGACAAGGATGTTCCGCCCGGTCACATAGTCTTTCTGGGGAAGATACCGGGCATTGACCGTTGTCCCCAGCCAGTGCGTTACGTATCCATCCCAGATCGTTTCATCACCAAAATGCCTTTCCCCGCGCGAATCAACGATAAAGGTCCTGCCGCCGCTTCGGGTCAGTATGCCGGTGTAGATCCTGTTCTTCATACTCTCGGTAGATATCCCGCCAGTCGGTTTTAGTACGTGAAGGAGCATACTCACGCAGTTTTTTGAAACAATGGCTCCACGCTGTCAATGTCAACAATTTTTCCTGGTGCGTTCTTTACCATTTCGTGCCGGCTCTGTATCTGAATGGAACTAAAAGGCGCGAACGGGAGCATTATGCAACCTTTCATTTAAGTTTGGCGATGATGCTGTCCTGGTCAGTTCTCCGCTTCCAGCACCACCTTCTCCGCCTTTTCCAGGTCGCCCTGGTAGAAAAATGAGCTCATGAAAAACAGGACAGAGGATAGGATCAGAAACACCGGCAGTATCATGAGCGCGGTCTGTATGTCATAGGCGTCCGATACCGCCCCGATGACAATGGGCCCCGTGGACGAGCCGAACAGGTTTTGAATGATAACGCATAGTGCGTAGGATACGGCCCTGAGACCGGGGTGTACCACATCCTGCGTTACTGCAGCCGCCGCCGGCACGAACATGACGAATGTAAAACCGAAAATAAGAATTATCGCGTACTGGAGGTTCCCGCTGAAAAACATGAAGGCGGTGAAAAGCAGGGCCGCTGACACCAGCGATGTAATGGCAGGGAAAAGGCACCGCGCGTTCACCCGCTTCCGCCGCCACCGGTCAACCAGGAACCCGCCTACAGGCCCTCCGATCAACGAAAGGAGCATGATGGAGCCGGCCTTTATGCCTGACTGGTCCTCGGGCATGTTGTAAACCCGGTGATAATACGTCGGCATCCAGGTCATGATCGACACCATGACAAAGAGCATGCCGGCAAATCCGAAGTAGGTCAGTATGAGGGACGGGGTGCGGCTGAAGACCCTCACAATTTCCAGCTTGCTCATCTTTACCCTGGTCCCGCCTTCGCCCTCCCCGCCGGCGTTCCTGACCAGATCGACGGTCTTGTAGTCCTTGATGAAAAAGAAGATGACCGCCACGATCATGCCGGGAAGCGCCACGAGGCCGAAGGCGCTGCGCCAGCCCAGGTGTGTGGCGATAACCCCGCCAAGTGCGATTCCCACGGCGCTGCCGAGGGGGATGGAGGCGTTCCAAATACCCATCATCGCCGAGCGCTTCTCTTCAGGGTAGAGGCCGGAGATCATGGCGGTCCCGCCGGGAGAGTATCCTGCCTCGCCGATCCCGATAACTGTCCGTGCGACGGTGAGATGGAAAAAATTTCCGGCAAGGGCACAGGCGCCCGTTGCGAGGCTCCATAGCACCGCCATGATTCCGATGGTCTTCTTGCGGCTCCATCGGTCAACCAGTATCGATACGGGAAAGACGAAGATGATGATGGACCAGTAAATTGCCGACACGAGGAGGCCGCACTGAGCGTCGGAGATATTCCACTCCTTTTTAATATAGGGGAACAGGGATGTCACCACCATGCGGTCGGTATAATCGAAGAAATACAGGAGGAAGAGCAGGATAAAAATATAGTTCGTGTACCCCCTGGATAGCTTATATTCGCGAGGCCTGCTCTGACTGCTCATGGTCACATCTCCGTTACGTTCATGAATGACGCATCTATCGGCAAGCCGCTGAGGGCCTCCATGCATGCGCTGCTGACAATACTGAAGGCGGTGGTTATGCCCCCGATGCTCCGGATGGGGTCATGCACGTCTCGTCATCCTCCAGCGGGGGAGAACATTGAAGAATGTTCAATTTATGAGCCATAGTGATGAAGAATTGAATGTCAACGACTTTTTGATTATTCACTGCCGGCATTTTTTTCTCGACTTTTCCTGGCCCGGTGCTATAAACAAGACAACATATATATCATGATAGCACGGGTGAAGCCATGGGAAAACAGGAAAAGAACCAGCGACGGTACAAACGCGACATACTGCCCCCTCCGCACAGTCTTGTCACGAAGGGAAAAATAAATTTCGGCACCTTTAACGCGCCCTTCAGGGAGGTCAATCCCCTCGACGCCGCACGGGTCTTCGGCATACCACTCCCGCGTTTTTTCAAAAACTTCCGCCTCAAGGAATGGCAGGCCTTTCAGCTCGGAAACGAGGACTTTTTTATTCTCGCCGTCATATACAACCAGAAAGTCGGAACCCTGGTCCAGTTCATCGTCTGCGACAAAAAAAACAGGCGCATGACCAAGTATGAAACGAAGGTCCCCGCCTGGAAGACCCGCGTTCCCTCGTCCCTCGGCGACACCAGGGCACGGTATGTATCGGATAAATTCCGCATCGACATCCACAACAAGCTGGACCTGGGAAGGATCTTCATCGATGTCGCCATCGACGGAGACAACACGCTGCCCCCCCTCTACGGCCACTTCGAAGCGTTCCATGAGGCGAGGAACGTCAGGCCCCTGGTGGTGAGCCTCCCCTTCGCGGGAAACCGCGGCATGTATTCACACAAGTGCCTGATGCCATTGGTCGGCGTTCTCGTATACGGAGGGAGGCGCATTGAATTCGCGCGGCAGAACAGCTTTGCCATCATCGATGATCACAAGGGATATTATCCCTATATCCTGAAGTATGACTGGATCACCGGAGCGGGCTTCACCGCCGGTGGACTCACGGGCTTCAACCTGACCGACAACCAGGTCCTCGACAAGGAGCGCTACAACGAGAACTGTCTCTGGTTCGGAAAGGTGCTGCACCTTCTGCCGCCGGTCACATTTTACCGGCCCAACGGCGTCAACGAGGAGTGGTACATTAAAGATGATTACGGGATGGTGGACATCGCCTTCATGCCGGTATTCAACAATCCCCTCCAGCTCAACCTGCTTGCAATCAAGACAGATTATTACGGCCCCTTTGGCTCGTATTCCGGCAGCATAGGGCTTTCATCGGGCAAGCGGGTATCCGTTGACGGATTCTTCGGCATGGGAGAGAAAAAGTATTTACGGGGATAACGGCTTCGTTTCACACCGTAAAGCGGTCATGTTCAGGATCGAAGGGCGGCGACGTGATAATGAAGATGACGAGGCTGTCCTGACCGGTTTTAACCAGGCCGTGGACCGTTCCGCGCGTGATGGAGACAATATCACCCTCGGCCACGTCCGAATATTCATCCCCCAGCCTCATGGTGCCACGGCCTGAATGGATATAATAGACCTCGTCGCTTATCCGGTGATAATGATCGGGCACTTCAGATGAAACGATACCGAGATTGAAGCTCATGGTTCCGTTTTGAAACACTTTCTCAAGGCCAATTTTCAGATCAGCCCTGACCGTTACACGGCCGAGCAACTCGGATAGATGTTGTATTTCCATGAATACCCCCTCGCAAACAGCCGGTGAAACCTGACGGCAGGGTAGCATGATAGTCACGCCGGTGTCGACATTTTTTCAGTTCTCGCCGGCGCGGATCATCGCACCGCTCGCCCATACCGCAAGGAGTGTTACGAATGATCAAAAATAAGGCTTGATTAAAAATCGTTTTTTTAAATTGATATATTACATGTATATGAACGTCATTCAGTATACAGAATTATAAGCTAATAACACACAAGCATGCTCCCGGTATTAAAAAAATTATTCCTGATCGCATCACTCGTCATTGCCTTGACCGTGGCCATTCTGCTGCAGGCCATCATAGTTATTAATACGGATATCGGGCAGAAGCAGGCCCAGCGCATTATCAACGGTATTATACCGGGATCCATAACCTGGGACAAGCTGAGTATTTCCCTGATGACGGGGAAGGTGGAAATCCGCAACGCCGTCCTTGCCGGGGCCGATCATGCGCCTATTATACAAATTGAACATTGCACAGCGGACCTATCGCTGAAATCAGCCCTGCGCGGCAAGCTCGACATCAAGGACGCCCGCCTGGTAAAGCCGGTGGTCCTCCTTGGCTTTGACGAAACCGGCAGGCTGAACCTCCTGGGTGCCCTGGGGATCCATCCGGAAAAGAAAAAAAAATCCGACAAGCCTGTCAAGCTGCCCGGCTTCCTCGTTGTCAGAAAATGCCTCCTGGAAAAGGGACGGTTCGGGTTTTTCCATCAGGCGGGCAATTTTAACATGGAGATACGGGATATATGGTGCTCTGCCGGATTGAACTTTAAGGATGAGAATGGCGGAATACAGCTGACGGTGGGCGACGGATTCGTATCCATAAAAAGCCGGCGGATAGACGTGAACACTCTCAAGCTGGCAAGCAGCATCCGGGCTGGCATCGCCGAGCGGCTTCACCTGAAATTGAAGACAACCGGCTCGGACATTGCGATACAGGGGGATATACACGATCTCTTCATAAATCCGCACTTTGACGTCAACGCCGCATTTTCCGTGTCTCTGGCGGAACTGCGCGACATTCTGAATGTAACAAAGCCCCTGGACGGGATGGTCAACGGCGGCTTTACCGCAAAGGGTCCGGTGAACAATCCATCACTCTCCCTCACGGGAAAATATTCCGGCGGGAGAATCCTCGGCAGTCCGATTCCCAGCATCCAGGCGGATGTGAATATGATTGACCGTATAATTTCCATCCCAGGCCTGAAAGCTTACTCCGGCGCGGGGCATGTTGAACTGCAGGGAAGCATCAACATGCAGAAAGCTTACGCCGCGGGATTTATTAAACCGGGTCATGATCCGGACAAGATATCATACCAGCTCACCGCAGCCTGCAGACAATTTGACCTGCGGGGAATCCCGGGCATAACAGCCAATGCCCAGGGCTCCATCAATTCCGATATTTCCATCACCGGTACCGGCTTCGCCCCGGGCACAGCCTCGGCTGATTTGGATATGAAAGCATCAATTATGAATTTCTCCCTGGGTAAAGAACCGGCACCTTCAGGCCTGAATATCCAGGCAAAGGCGAGCATCAGCGGGGGCGCCCTCCAGGTGAGCAGATTCGATGTACTTTTCGGCCGGGCCCGGATCCGGGCAGAAGGCATGTATACTGCTGCATCAAAGGAGCTCCAGGGAGCCTTCTCGTTGTTCAGCCCTGACATTATCCGCGAAACGGCGTCCCTCGGCCTGAACGGAAGCGGCGGGAAATTATCCCTTAACGGGTCACTCTCCGGGACCATCCGGCGTCCCGTCATCGTTGCGGCCCTCTCCGGGGAGATGATCCGCTTCAGGGATATAACCATCGGCAATGTAACTTTTGGTGTTGCCCTCGATGAAACCGGCAGGATCAGCATCAACAGGCTCGCACTGGTGAACAATGAATCAGCGGTTTTACTGTCGGCGGCACTGCACCTTTTCAGCAAAGAAGGCTCCGGCATCAGCAACGATGCCGCCATCTCCCTGGACCTGGAAAAATTCGAAGTTTACCCGGGCGACTTTGACAACAGGCTCAGCGGCCATGTGTCCCTCGGGGGCCACCTCGAAGGGACCACCGGCAATCCCCGGGGTTCTCTCAGCATTTCCGGCACGGACCTCGACCTGGGATTTCAAAAATTTAATGCATTGAAAATTGATGCACGCTTCGAAGATAAGAAAATCACATTTGATCCCGCTCTTATCACTGTATTCAAGGGAGAAGACATCCGGTGCAAGGGATGGATCGGCATGGACCGGTCCTATGACATCTCCCTTGTTTCAGACCCCATTTCCTTTACGCACCTGCAGCCCATTGACACATCAAGCGGCCTGATGGGCAAAATCGCGCTGGACCTGAGCGGAAAGGGATCGTTGGAAAATCCCGTGTTGCAGGGGACGGCGACATTGACGGAAATCGTTTTCAGGGATACGACCTACGACACCATGCTTGTAAGGCTCGACCTGAAAAATCATAGTGCGGTGATTAAAGGGAAACTCAATTTCGATTTTGAAGGAAACTACGACATCTCGAAAAAAAATTTCATGGTCTCGGCGCTTTTTGACAAAACCGACCTCACTCCCTATCTGTCGGCGGCGGGAAAAAAACATCTTGGTGGAACGGTTACCGGAAAAATAAAAGCACAAGGGAACGCCGCATCACTGGGCCGCTCCGATCTTAATATCAGCCTGTCACAGTTTGAGTTGACCGACGAGGGAGAACAGCTGGTATCCGCCAGGAAGTTCGACGCCGTTTTAACGAAGGGGGCATTCCAGATTCCCGGCATACACCTCTCTCTCCTGAACAGCGGGTGGGTCAACGTCACCGGCAGCGGAAACCTGAACAGCACCATCAGGGTCAGCGTTGACAGCAGCATTCCCCTGGAAGTGATGAATAAGATGGCGAAAAACCTGACTAATATTTCCGGCACCCTCCTGGTGAAGGGTGAAATGACGGGAACATGGTCCGAGCCCCATGTGGACGCTGATATTAAACTGAAGACTATCGGCTTTTCCATACCGGCCATCAGCAACCAGGTCCAGGACCTGAACGGGAGGATAACCTTTACACCCGGAAGAGTAGCAATATATGGCCTGGAGGGGGCCATGGGCTCGGGCCGGTTCGGCATGAACGGCTCCTTCGGCTTGAAGGGATTCAGGGCCCATGATATCAAGCTGAACGCGAAGGCCAGCAATATTCTCATTGACATACCGGGAACGATGAACATGACCTTTGACGCCCGGGCTCGGGTCACCGGCGATTATTCAAAAGCCTTCATCAGGGGGGATTTTTCACTCGTAGAGGGGACCTATTACCAGGACCTGGTCCTCCATCCGCTTCAGGATCTCGGCAGCACAACGGTGAAAAAACCCAAGGCCGCCGAGGAAAAAACCATCAGCCGCCTGCTTGACTCAATCCTGCTGGACATTACCGTCAAGAACATTCGGCCCTTTACCATCGACAATAACATCGCCAAGCTGAAAATAAACACCAACATGAAGATCATCGGTTCCCTGAGAACGCCGCTGCTGAGCGGCAGCGCGTGGGTGGATAACGGCGTCGTCCACTATCTGGGGAGAGACTTTACCATCACGAGGGGAAAAATAGATTTCATAAACCCGTACAGGATAGAACCCCAGATCAACATCAGCAGCACGGCACGGATACAGAAATGGCAGGTCAATATGGGAATAACGGGGACCCTCGATTCCCTCAAGTATGATCTTTCATCAAGCCCCGTGCTGGACAGCAACAACATCCTGTCGCTCCTCATGATTGGAAGAACAGCCGGCGAAAGCCTCAACTATTCCCCGGCGGCAATTCTGAGCCAGGTGGTCGCCCTGAACTACTCGGGAGAGATAAAAAAAAGAACCGGCATTGACACCTTCGAAATCAAAACACCCGTGTCCGACCTCTCCAGCTACGCGAGCACCGCCAGCACGGTGAGCAATAAAAGCTATGACACCGGGCAGGTAGTCACCATCGGGAAAAACCTGGACAAACGGATCAGCTTTTATTATTCAATCGGCACTGATTCCTACCAGGACAAGACCGGCTCGACGGTGAAATACAAATTAAATGACAGCATTCTCCTGTTCCTCAAGTATGACGCGCAGGGCAAGGTTGGCATGGACGTGCGGTACAGCAAGGAATTTCGTTAAATCATCATGATCCCGATTCCCCGCAGCCTGAACACAGCAGCCGCCATTCTCATCCCGGCACTCACCGTTCTCCTGATCTCTGCCCTGCCCTTTCGTGCCGCGGCGCAGCAGGGCAAGGCCGATCCCCTTTCCCGGTATCAGGGCGCCTGCATCGGCACGATATCGGTGACGTTCCATGAATTCAACGAGCATGAAAAAATCGGAGACTGGACCGATACCGTGTTAAAGGTGATTCATCTTACCGAAGGCGGTATTTTCACCGCAGCCCTGCTGGAAGATTCAAAGCATGCCCTCGGGCTGCTGAAAAGATTTTCTGATATCCGGGTCGAGGCGCGCCTCGACAGGGGCGTTCTGGCCGTTGAATTTCATCTGACGCCGTACCGCATTATCAGGAATGTAGTCATCCGGGGCAATGCCGCCGTCCTGGAAAGCGACATCACCAGCATCATAACCGTACAGCCGGGGAGCGATTTCATCCGGGAACAATTGCCGCTGCAGGAGAAACTGGTCAGACAAAAATTCATCGCTGAAGGGTACGTCAATCCAGCCGTCAGGGCCACTGCCGAGCAGAGCACCAGAGACGGTAATTACACGGTTTACATCACCATCACGCCTGGTCCCTATTATTCATACGGCACCCTGACTATCAACGGAAACGACTCCGTCCTGGGTGTTATCATCAGGAGCAAACTTCTATCTGAATCATTCCGGTTTATCGAACACGAGTTTAAGAATAATTTATCCGCCCTGAAAAGGTACTACTGGAAGCTGGGATATCCCGATGCCGACATCAGGTACAAGCTGCACAGGGATTCCGAAACCGGCACTGTCGATATCGATATCAGCATCCTGGAAGGTGCCGAGTATGAAATTAACTTTTCAGGGAACAGGCACTTCGAAAATTTCACTTTGGAAAAACAGCTCATCCTTGCAGAGCGGGGCAATAAAAACGACGCAGGCGCGAGAAAAAGCGCACAGAACATCATTAATTTCTACAAAACAAAAGGATATTCCGCCGCGCAGGTAAAACTTGACATCAAGCTGACCGGGAAAGACAAGAATAAGAAAAGGGTGCTCACCTTCGTTATTGATGAGGGACCGCGGACTGAAGTCGCCCGGCTCCAGATTACCGGCAACACCTCTTTCAAGGAAGGGGTTATCAAAAAATTGATGGCGACCAGGGCTTCAGGCTTATTTATGAAAAAAATGTATGATGCCGATGTGCTGAGCAATGACATTCTTCTCATCCGCTCTTTTTACATAAAGAACGGATTCCTGGATATCAGCATCAATCCCCTGGTACGGCTGAACAGGGAAAAGACGCGCGCTTCGATACAGGTCGATATATTTGAAGGGCCCCGCACGCTCATATCATCGATCGAATTCAGGGGGAACCATGTCATCAGCGATCCCGAAATCAGAAAAAAATTAAAGCTCAAGCCTGGCAATCCCTACCAGGAATCCGATATACAGGACGCCGAAAACCTGATTTCCTCGCTTATTTCGGCGAAAGGATATCCCTATGTCACGGTAAAGGGGACCGCGGCCTTCACCGACGACCGAACGGGAGCGGCGGTCCTGTTTACCATCGAGGAAGGGAAACTGGTCAGGATGGGCACGGTCAACTTTTCCGGGAATATAAGGACCATGATGTCATATCTGAAAAAACAGATATCCCTGAAGCCCGGAGACCCCCTATCCATTCCAAGGATCCTTGAAGAATACAAGAACATAAGCGACATAGAAATGCTGCAGGCTGTGAACATGACAACCTACGGCATCGAGGAGAAGAAGGATCGCGCGGACCTCTTCTTCAACATAGTGGAAAAAAAACCGTTCCAGTTCAACATCGGCATGGGCTACAGCTCTGAAAAAGGTTTCTACGCAAACCTGGGCCTCATGGATAAAAATTTCCTCGGAAGATACAAGCAGGTATGGATCAAGGGTGAAGCGAGCCAGATCGGTTACTACGCGGCCGTGGGTATAACCGAACCGCGGCTCATCAGCGCAAAGTCGTCGGCAACCCTGAGCTTTTTCATCAACAGGTCCCAGGAATTCAATCAAACCTACGGCACCTTCGTGTATGGTCCGGCCTTTACGGTAAAATTCAGATGGTTTGACAGCCTGACTGCCGGGGCCGGCGTCAGCTACCAGCAGCGGCAAATGCTCGGCCATCTGAGCTGGGAAGACCTGTCCGACATTGACCTGCGCAACCAGTTATACCTCAGGAAAATCCTCCTGTTCACCGTTTCCGCCAGCTACGACCGGAGGGACTCCTTCCTCCGCCCCAGGAAAGGATTCATCACTTCTCTCTCGGTTGATTTTTCGATAGACCTGTCCGAAACGAAAGAAACATTATTATCCACCCATGAAATGTCTGACAATTTCATCAGGTATTATTACACCCTGAAATTCTTTTTATCACCATGGTCGCGCCTTACCTTTGCCTCCCAGATACTGCTCGGTTATATCCAGCCCTACACGTCGGTACATAACGTCCTCAGTGATCAGCGCTTTTACCTCGGCGGAATCAGTGACGTGCGAGGCTTCAAGGAGAACATGCTGAAATACGACCTGTTTAACGATCCGGTAGGGGGACGCATGTCATTGGCGGCCAGCATAGAGGCCCGGATAGACCTGGGACTGAATTTCGAACTGACAGGTTTTTTTGACGCCGGCAGGATCGATGACAGCTTTGTTGAATTTTACAAGATGCGCACATCCGCAGGGCTGGGCCTGCGGTATATCACTCCCGTGGGCGCGATGGGCTTTCTCTACGGCTTCAAGATCAACAGACAAAAAGGCGAGGACCTCGGGGAGTTTCACGTGTCCATCGGTTATACATTTTAAGGCACCATGGCCTGGATCCCCGGTCATTTTTTGACCGGGACCGGGATATAACCGTTTTTCCTGAATTCACCGACGATGATATTGGCAAGTTCCCACGCACTCTGCGTGGGCGTCGTTAATTCCTTCTCTGACGGATCGAAGGGGATGCTCTCCGCTTCGGCTTTCCAGACCATCTTGTCAGTCTTATTGGAAAACAACACGCATTCAAGATGAACGGTTACAACATCCTCGTAATAACCGGGAGTGTTAACGGGATAATAGTAGTTGTAATAATACGATGTATAGGCACCCCCATAAGGATATCCCGCTCCGGTGCCATAGTAGGTTGCACCTGAGACATATTTTTTCGATTTATCAATCCCCTGGAGCCTGATAATAATGATGCCATCGACGCCCAGGCTGTGGATGAATTTATCAAATTCCTTATCATCTTTTTTAATTTCACGATTCGGATTCAGGACGCTTAAACTGCTTATGGCCTGGACCCCGTTTTTAGCAAGCTCATTCCTGGCCGCATCTTCCATGGCCTGGCGCACTGAAAGTTTTTTAAAGATACCTATAACGATAAATTTTTTAAAAGGTCCGCTGTTGTAGGTGCTGTCCTTCCATTCCCCGGTGAGGGATATTGTCGCGCATGATGTTAAGCAAAGAAAAATCAAACAGAGGGTGATTCCAAACAACATTACGGCAGGGCTGTTTTTTTTCATGATGGGACTCCTCTCGTGTAATAATCTTCGTATCCGCGTTCCGCCCGGACTCGTCGCAACCCGCGGGTACGTCCATGGAAAGATGCGTAATTTACTGTTTTGTATGCTGATTAAAATTTCCTGTCAACCTATTTTAGGTGCCGCTATTTGAGGGCCCTGATCCTGTCGCCGGTGAATTCGTTTATCGATATTCCCAGGCGCATGCGGTTCAGCTTGAGCTGCAGCAGGGCCCGTTCGTAATCGTCCCGCGCGCTCTGCAGGGCGGTAAGGGATACCAGCACGTCAAGGATCGTCACCTGGTTGAGGCGGTACTCGTTTGACACGACCTGGTTATTCTGCTCCGCGGCAACAAGGGCCTTGTGGAAGGCCTCCAACTCGTCCCTGGAATTTTCCCATGTCTGGTACGAATCAATGATGTCCTGCCGCGCTATGCGGACCGTCTGGGAGAGGCCCAGGTCGGACTGCCGTTTGATTGAATTCGCCTCACGCACTTTCCCGAAGGTGATGTCATTAATAATCGGCAGTTCCACGCCGAGGGAGATATAATAGTCCCTGAGCTTGGGACTGGAGGAACCGCCAAGGTACTTCTGCCACTGGGGAGTTTTCGCAGTGTCCTGGTAGAAAAAATAGGCGCCCTCGAGATAGGCCAGCGGCAGGTGCCCGCCCCATGCGGCCATGACGCCGGTCCTGGCCCATTCCACATATTCCTTTGCCGCCTTGACATCCCACCGGTTTTCTACCACCTTGCCAACGTTATCAACGGCAAAGGCCGGCTCTCCCGGATCTACTGTTTCAGCAAGGCTGTAATCACGGGTCATGCCGGTCAGGGTGGCAAGCGACAGCTTCGCATGTTCGAGATTTTTTCTCAATGCTGTTATTTCCGCACGCAGCTTGTATATCTGCCCGTTGGTTCTCAGCAAATCGCTCTGCCTGCTCCTGCCGATTTCGATGCGGCGCCTGATTTCGATCACCATCTTTTCATAGAGCCTGAGGAGCTGCTCATTATTGTCGAGGTTCCTTTCGATAAGGAGAATAGTGTAATAGGCGACCGCAACATCGGCCAGCATAAGGTCGGCATTGTGATACAGCTGATACTGCTTCACCTTCATGTTGATCAATGACGATTTCAGCGTCGAGATCTCGTTGAGGCCGGTGAATATGGGCTGCCGCGCGTACAGGCCGACGGCCGACCTTGACAGGGCCGTGTATCTGCTATTGTACCACGGGTAAGCCATATTAGCACGGAGCGACACATAGGGCAGAAACATGTCTATGGCCTGATCCCGTTTCGCCTTCGCCTGCATGGAGTATTCACCCTCGATGGCCAGCCGTTCGGTATTCCGCACCGCAAGGGCAAAGGCATCGAAAAGCGTCAGCTTCTCTTTCCTTTCCGCGGCTGCAACGTCCTCATCAGTAATGCCCGTCGCCTGGCGGAGCATTTTCTTCACATCCTCATCAATGGCGTAGAGGGCAGTTGCAATACACAAGGTTGCCAGCAAAGAAAAGATTATTACGTTAATAAAAGGCCGGATTGCGGATCCGTTATGCTGTAAAGTAAATTTCATCAATTCAGGTTGCATTGGTATCCATATTCTTTGTTTACATTGATTAAGGAACAATCCTATCAATTCACCGATATGACTTCAATTAAAAAATCTATGATTGAGGGCCTACCGAGCAGTAGACTGGACAATTATTACAAAATTGCAGGAAAATCATAGAAATTTCAATCTAACTTCTCCAGCAAACTCTGCGTCCTCAGCGCCCTCTGCGTTGTATAATTAATTAATTTTTCAACGCAGAGGACACAGAGACGAGGAGGTTTATTTGTTTAATCAGGTTTATTAGATTTTTTAAGCCTGTTTTTTTTATATATTGAAATCAATATTGTAATTGCAACCCATGAAAGATCAATAGTAGTATGCAATTGATTGACAAACAATGCCCATTCTGAAGGATTAGAAGCCTTATTTTGTTAACTGGCTCTTATTTTTGACATGACACTATCAGACATATCGATAAAAAATACCGTTTTCGCCTGGATCCTCATGTTCGGGCTCATTATTTTCGGGGCCATCGGCTTCAGCCGCATGGGCATAAGCCAGATGCCCGACGTGGACTTCCCCGTCCTCACCGTCACCGTCACCTGGGTAGGGGCGTCGCCTGAAACGATGGAATCCTCCATCGTAGACGTGCTGGAGGATTCGGTCATGACCATCGAGGGAATCAGGAACATCAGCTCCGTTTCCATGGAGGGGCTGGCGAACATCTCCATCGAGTTCGAACTGAGCCGCGAAATAGACTCTGCCCTGCAGGAAGTGCAGACCAAGATCTTCCAGGCCCAGCGGAACCTTCCCACGGACATCGACCCGCCCATCGTCACCAAGTCAAACCCGGAAGACAATCCGATCGTCTTTACCGCGCTGAGCGGCACGGCATCCAGCCGCGAAAAGATCCTCTTCCTGCGCGACCACATAAAAGACGCCATGACCACCATCGAGGGCGTGGGCGACGTACGCATGGGGGGCTACGTTGACCCCAACATGCGGATCTGGCTCAACACGGACCAGATGGTGCGTCAGGAGATCACCGTTGACGACATCATCGCCACCATATCGAGCCAGCATACCCTGACGCCTTCCGGATACATCGATAACGGCCCCAGGGAATCCAACGTTCGGGTCATGAGCGAAGCGCGCACGCCGGAAGAATTTAAAAAACTCGTCATTACGCGGCGGGCCGGGGAGCCGATATGGAGACCCATCAGGCTCGGCGATGTTTCCACCATCGAAGAAGGGACCGCCGACGTCAGAAGGATGGCCCGCTTTAACGGCATACCGTCGGTGGGACTGGGCGTCATCAAGCAGCGGGGCTCCAATGCCGTGGCAGTGGCCCGAAGGGTAAAGGAAAAGATCGCGAAACTCAATATCTCGGGGATGATCCCGAAAAACATGAGGATGAATATTTCCTTTGACAGCACCAAGTTCATCGAAGACTCCACGAACGAGCTCATCTTCACGCTGACCATGTCGGTCCTGCTGACATCGATCGTGTGCTGGCTCTTCCTCGGATCCTGGAGCTCGGCCCTGAACGTGATCCTGGCCATACCCACGTCCCTCATCGGGTCCTTCATCGTGCTATATTTCGTCGGTTTTACCCTGAATACCTTCACCCTCCTGGGACTTTCCCTGGTGATCGGCATCGTTGTGGACGACGCCATCATGGTTATGGAAAACATTGTCCGCTATTTCGAGGAGGGAATGAGCCGCGTCAAGGCCGCAATCGTGGGAGCCAGGGAGATCACCTCCGCGGCCGTGGCAGCGTCCCTGGCAATCCTTGCCATCTTCCTCCCCGTCGTGTTCATGAAGGGCATCATCGGGAAGTTCTTTTTCCAGTTCGGCGTCACCATCTCCGTGGCGGTCCTTCTTTCCCTCCTTGAGGCGCTCACCCTGGCCCCGATGCGCTGCTCCCAGATGCTGCAGACAGGGAAGGAAACCAGGCTGGGAAAAACCATGGACCGGTTCATGGATACACTATCGTCAAAGTATCGAAGCGCCCTCTACTGGTGCCTTGACAACCGCTGGAAGGTTCTGGGCGGGGCCGCTGCGGTTTTCACCGTATCCCTGTTTCTCCTCCCGGGCCTGCGCAAGGAATTTGTGCCCTCCCAGGACCAGAGCATCTTCATTGCCACCATCCGGACGCCCCTCGGCTCATCGCTTGAGCATACCAATGCTGTCTTCAAGAAGATAGAGGCGCTGCTTAAAGAAAGACCTGAAGTGGAGAAATATTTCGGCAACATAGGCGGTTTCCAGGGTGGCCTGGTCAACCAGGGGACGCTCTTCATAACGCTGAAGGATTACAAGGTCAGGCCCGTTGCCGCTCCCTTCACAAAGAGGCCGACCCAGCTGGAATTCATGGGATTCATACGCGAAAAAATAAAAAAGATACCCGGCATCTATACCGCCAACATGATGGACATGTCGCAGGCCGGATTCACGGCCCAGCGCGGTTTCCCGATCCAGTTCTGCGTGCAGGGGCCGGACTGGGAAAAACTTGCCGGTTACTCGAAAACAATGATGGACAGCCTGAACAAATCGGGACTGGTCACCGACGTAGACACCGATTACCAGATCGGGATGCCCGAGGTGCGGGTGACGCCGGACCGCGAGCGCGCCCGGGACCGCGGTGTCACCATCACGAACATTGCCAATACCATCAGCGCGGCAGTGGGGAGCCTGCGCGTCGGCAAGTATACCGACGATTCTGGACGCCGCGACGATGTCCGTATCAAGCTCTTAGACCGGTACAACCGCGAGCCGAATGACATCAGCCGCATCAAGGTGCGGAACATCCATGGAGAGATGGTCGCCCTTTCCAGCGTCGTGAGCATCACAGAAAAGCCGTCCTACCTGACCATCACGCGGTACAACCGCGAGCGGGCCATAAACATTTTCGCCAACATCGGGCCGGGCAAATCACAGACGGATATCCTGAGCTTCATCGAAAAGAGCGCGGCAAAAGTCCTTCCCCGGGAGTACCACATATCCTTTTCCGGCAGCTCACAGACCTTCAAGGAATCCTTCGAGAGCCTTATCATCGCCCTGATCCTGGGCATCGTCGTGGCCTACATGATCCTCGGGTCCCAGTACAACAGCTTTCTGCACCCGATCATCATACTCCTTGCCCTCCCCTTCAGCGCCACCGGGGCATTCATCGCCATGCGGCTTACCGGCATCTCCCTGAACATCTACAGCATGATCGGACTGCTCCTGCTGATGGGCATCGTGAAAAAGAATTCCATACTCCTGGTCGATTTCACCAACAACCGCCGGGTCGCCGGCATGGACGTGCATGAAGCGCTTATCGACGCCTGCCCGGTGCGTCTGCGGCCTATACTCATGACCTCCATTTCAACAATAGCCGCCGCGATACCGCCGTCAATGTCCCTCGGCCCCGGCTCGGAAACGACAAGGCCCATGGGCGTGGTGGTCATCGGCGGCGTTTTTCTGTCCACGCTCCTTACCCTCTTCGTGGTGCCCTGCGCCTACAGCCTCCTGAGCCGTTTCGAGAGCAAACGGCACCAGAAGGAGCTCCATGAAGCCCTGGAATCCCTCGGGGAAGTCAAGAATTAGCAAAAAGCTCCGGCATTTTTTCCTGGTACCAGGATTTGAGTGAAAGACCCTCGATGTATCCGCAGTGGCCGCCGTATTTCTGTATGATAACCGTCGTGGCACCCCCGGACTCGATGCGGGAAAAGTCCTCCACCGGGATGATCGGATCATCGGCCGCGGTGATCACCGTGAGGGGAACGCCGACCCTGCCGAAGAGTTCCCCGGTGAGGGTATATCCCCTGAAGTAGTCCGCGGCGCTCGCATAACCGGACATGCGCGGTATCAGGGCCTCGGTCATCTCCATGCAGGTTTTCAACGCGAGGATGTCACTGAAATCTTACCGGTCGGGGAAGAGCTCCTGCTTGCGCTTCAATGATTGTTTCCATTTTCTGATGAAGTAGGATTTCACGAGGCCTATGCGGTCTATATTGACGGTCGCCTTCTTCGGGTCCAGGGGCGGGTTGATCGCCAGCACATGCCTGAGATTACCGACGGGATCATCGCGGAAACGTGCGGCGACCCTGACGGCAAAACAGAGTAAATGCAAGATTCCGTTCGCTGAAAGACCGTTCCGCCATATCAGAGTCCTCCGATTGATACTGTTAATGTGCCTATTTGGAAAGCGCCGCGATTGTCGCTTCAATCATGTCCTCGCGGAACTTGCCCGTATCTCCTTCATCGATATAGAAGTGCTTGAAATGCCGGTACCCTTCGTACATCGAAATGATAATTTCCGCCGCACGTTTCGGGTCTCTTTGCGGAATTCCCCCCGCGTCGTTTATCTTGCCAAGCTCATCCACAATGAGATTTTTTAAAATGGAATACATATCCTTTATCCTCGAGTGTATAAGGGGCTCCCGGCCGCTCATGGAGAGTATCGCGAAGTCACCGCCGATGTCGGAAAGCCCGTACCAGGCATCGCTGTAGAATATCTCAACGAGGTTCCGCAGGCGCCTCCCGGGGTCGCCGGACTCAACGATCAACTCCCGGTAGACCTCGCCGGCCCTGCGGATGATATAATCAACCAGGGAGCTGATCAGGTTTTCCTTGTTCTGAAAGTAATGGATGATCAGGCTGGGATGGATATTCATCCGCTTCGCCACCTTGCCGATGGATGCTCCCTCGATCCCCTCGTCGAGAATAACCTGGTAGAAATTTTTGACGATATCGGGCTTTCTCACATCTGCATTCTGTCTTTTTTTAGTTCCTTCCATAAGTATCCCATAATACCATCAGTATATCCGCCGCGTTCCCGCCCTTCCTCTTCGGCGGCGGCTGTCACAGGGACACGCCGGCATCGTCTCCCTCATGGACCGCCTCGATGAGGCGCCGCGGTTTGATAACATCGCCGGCTTCAACAAAGGGGACGCCGAGTTTTTTGAGAGATTCCTCGAGGACGCGCTCCGGCGCCGACCCGAAGGCCTTGATGATCATGGCCGCGGGGCCGATCTGTGTTTGCTTCCCACCCTGCTCCACCATTACAGTATCTCCCTCAATACTGATGATTCTACTGTTCAGCATCAGCGCGCCGCCGCTTTTCTTGAGCCGCCGGTGGAGCCAGTAGCCGTGGGCCGTGAAGGAGCTGACCGGCGGGAACGCCGCCATTTCCACCACCGTAACGCCGATGCCCCGATCGATGCAGAAATCGGCTGTCTCCATGCCGACATATCCTCCGCCCAGTATAACAACGGGGGCCTCCAGGGGTACTTTCCCGGTGAGCACGTCCCGCGCATCGAAGACGTTGCTCCCGTCAATGCCTCTGACGGGCGGGGTGATCGGCGCTGCTCCGGCGGCCAGCACTACAGCATCGGGCCTGTTATCCGCAACCATCCTTTCCGTCACCGCGGTGTTGCAGGCAACCAGGACGCCGATTTGTTTCAACTGCGATAGCACCCACTCAACCCACCGGTAGAACCCTTCTTTGTGAGGCGGCCTGCTTGCAGATATCAGCTGCCCGCCGGTCTCCGGTCCCCGCTCGAAGAGTGAAACCGTGTGGCCCCGCCGCGCAGCGGCCAGGGCGGCGGAAAGGCCCGCCGGACCGCCGCCGATGATCCACACCTTCTTCCGTGTCTCTGTCTGTTTATAAATATTCTCATACTCCCGTCCGCATTCAGGATTGATGGAGCAGGTGGTGGGCTTAAACTCGAAGCTGAGGCGCTCGATGCAGCCCTGGTTGCACCCCAGGCACCAGCGAACGTCATCCCATCTTCCATCCTTCGCCTTGACCAGGACCTCCGGATCGGCCAGAAGCTGGCGTCCCATTGCCACGAGGTCCGCATCGCCCCGGGCGATTGCCTCGTCGGCCATGCGGGGGTCGATGATCCTCCCCACGCCGATGATGGGAACCTTCACGGCCTGCTTTATCTCCCGCGCCCGGAAGAGGTTGAAACCTTCCGGCGTGTCCGACGACGCGATGGTGAGAAGTCCCGGCGTGGTGTATACGCCGACCGACACGTGGAGGGCGCTCGCCCCGGCTTCCACGAGACGCGGCGCGAGCCATTTTGTGAAATCCAGCTCGAAGCCGCCCTTGATGCACTCTTCAGCCGAAAGCCTGGCGATGATGGGGAAGTCGGGGCCGACCTTTTCCCGCGCGGCCCTGAGTATCTCGAGATAAAAACGGGCCCTGTTCTCGTCGCTTCCGCCGTATATGTCGGTCCGCCTATTGGAAAAGGGCGACATGAACTGGTGCACCAGGTAACCATGGGCGCCGTGAATCTCCACCGCGTCCATGCCCGCCATCTTAGCCCGGTACGCTCCCATGGCATAGGCGTTTACGATCTCCCGGATACGGTCGATGGTCATCGCCTCGGTCGGCTGGTTGTAGATGAGGCTCGGCAGTTCCGATGGCGCCTCGGGTTTGGCGCCGGCAACGCCTTCCACTGTTTCACGACCGGCATGGTGCAGCTGGAGCGCTATCTTTGAGCCGTGACGGTGGACAGTTTCGGCAAGGCGGGACAGTCCGGGAATGAAGGAATCATCCCAGACCCCAATCTCCCGGCCCATATTCCTGCCCCGGGGATCAATGGCACACTCCTCTGTTATAATAAGACCTACACCGCCCTGGGCCCTTCTTTCAAGATATGCAATAAGCTGTTCAGTTACAGTGCCGTCCTTGGCGCCATATCCCGTGCCTATTGCAGGCATAACAGCACGATTTTCCAGTTTAAGGTTATTGATGCCGTAAGGGCTGAAGAGATGTGAAAGATTGCTCATGGCCATACTCGCTGATATTATAGTTTTTATGTTTTTAAGGGGTCTAAAGTGCTAAGCTCCTTAAAATCCCCGCAGGTTTATTAACTGAACATTCATTTAATTAGCAATATAATGTCAAGTCAAAAAATATAGGTGTCAGAGTAAAAAATCAAATACCGATAACTATCAGGGGAAAATCCTTGACAATTATAGACGACCGGTCTACTTGTATCTCATTGGAGATGATATATGGCTAGAGAAGAAACCAGGCAAATCATACTTAATACCGGCGCAAAACTCGTCCATGCCAAGGGATTCGTGAACACCGGCTTACAGGAGATCCTTGCCGCCGCGTCCGTGCCAAAGGGCTCTTTCTATTTCTATTTCAAAAGCAAGGAAGACTTCGGCAGGGCCCTGGTGGATCATTATCTAACTTTCATATCCGCCATGTTCGACAAGTATCTTAAAGATGCCAGCCGCACTCCCCTGGAGAGAATTCAGCGATTTTTTGACGACAGCTGTAAATTCTATGCCGGCATCAACTTTTCCAGCGGCTGTCCCATCGGCAACCTGTCCCAGGAGATGAGCGACATCTCCGAGCCCCTCAGGGAAAAGCTTAAAGAGGCTTATTCGAAAATGAAATCCACGCTTCAGGCCTGTGTTGCCGAAGCCCAGGAACAGGGAGAGATCAACAGGAGCCTTGATGCCGCAAATCTTGCCACCTTTGTGCTGAACGGGTGGGAAGGGGCCCTCATAGACATGAAGATGTCGAAGAGCGCCGATCCCCTGGTCATTTTCAAGGAAATGCTCTTCGGCTGCTTTATCAAAATAACACCTGCAGAAAAAAACAGATGATCAAGACCGGTAATAACAGGGTGAAATATCATGAAAGAAAAAATACGTAAATACGCCTTAAGCCTTGGATTGGATGACGCGGGGTTTGCCGCGGTATCCGATTACAACAGTCCCCAGGGCCCGAAGATCGAAACGATTTTTCCCGATGCTAAATCGATTGTGGTCCTGTGCGTAACGGAAATGTCCCATATCGAGAGCCCCAATCCCCAGATTGCCATGAACGGCCGGTTAGATGTCATGGAATTTGCCCGCAACTCCAATTACAAGATGGCCCGGTATCTCGAAAAGGAATGCGGCGCCAGGGCCATGACCGTGCCTCTATCATATCCACTGGATCTCAGCATGGAGAACCCGAGAACCGTCGCCGATGTATCCCTCCGCCATGCGGCCGTTGCCGCTGGCCTGGGCGTCTTCGGCCGGCACAACCTTGTGATCCATCCGCGCCTGGGCCCGCGGGTGCTCTTCATGGCCGTACTGACCGACCTGGAACTCTCCCCGGATCCGCCGGTGAAAGAAGATATCTGCACGCACTGCAACATATGCGTGGACAATTGTCCGGCTTCGGCCCTGGACACTGAAGGGCAGACTGATTTCGGCAAATGCCTGAAAGAATCGCAGCCGTACGGCCTGTCCAAAACCGTCATGTTCTGGATGAAATGGGCGGATAAATCTCCGGAGGAGCGGAAACAAATGCTCCTCTCCAGGGACTTTTTCATGATGTATCAGGCCGGTTTTATCGGCTTTCAATATTTCTGTTTTAAATGCTATGCATCCTGCCCGGTGGGAAGGCGGTAAACTACTAATTTCGGAGGACTCACATGGAAATCTACGAACAACTCAGGGACGTGCTCGATTCACACCCTACAACGGCGCCGAAGACAGAGACGATAATCGAAATCCTTAAAATCCTTTTTACGCCGGATGAGGCAGCCGTTGCGGCTCTCATGAGCTTCAAGGCAGGAAGCATCGACAAGATAGCGGCCGCCGCATCCCTGCCGGCGTCCGATACGGAAAAACTGCTCGAGTCGATGGCAAACAAGGGTATTCTATTTTCCAAAAACAAGGACGGGAAAAAACTCTACGGCTTGGTTCCCCTCATTCCCGGCGTGTTCGAGTTCCCCTTTATGAAGAGCGACGGCTCGGCGATGTACAAACAACTGGGCGATCTCTGGGAAAAATACCATCATGAGGCCCTGGGCGCCTCCTTCTCCGGCAACCCTACGCCCCTCATGAGGGTCGTGGCGGTGGAAAAATCATTAAAAGCCGAAAACCGCGTCCACCCCTATGAAGAGGTGAAGCACTTCATCGAAAACGCGAACTTCATAGCCCTTGCCGACTGCGCCTGCCGGACCAGCGTGGCAAAATGCGACAGGCCGAAGGACGTGTGCCTTATCTTTGACGGGGCCGGCGAGTTCCTCGTCGAGCGCGGCTTCGCCCGGCATATAACAAAAGAGGAAGGTATGGACGTGCTGGACCGTTCCGAAAAAGCGGGCCTGGTCCACACCAGCAACAACAGCGCGGACAAGGCCAACCTGATCTGCAACTGCTGTCCCTGCTGCTGCACGGTGCTCCGCGGCAAGACCCAGATCAAACACCCCCACGCCTTCGAGCCGAGCCGCTTCGAAGCCCGGGTCAACAGCGGCGACTGCACCGGCTGCGGCATATGCGCAGACGAGCGCTGCCCGGTGAAAGCCATCGAGATGAAGAAGGGTATCGCCGTTGTCAACACAGCCGAATGCATCGGCTGCGGCCTCTGTGTCACCGGCTGCCCCGCTGAAGCGATAGAACTGGCCGAACGGAAATCCACCCCCCCGATCCCGGCAACGATCACGGAGATGGGCATCAAGATAGCCCAGGAAAAGGGAAAATTCGATAAATTCATAAAAATCATGCAGCGGTAATGCCATCCTGATGCCGCACCGGAATGATTCTATGGTCTGACACCAGAACAATCCCGCCGATCACCAGCCTGATACAGTCATCAGGCATGTGAAATTTTTTAACGACTGGACAAATTTTGATATGCCTGATTGTTGCCAGACAACCAGGCATATTTATGTTATGCATACATCGTAGCTGTTCCAAATTAATAAGCTCAGTGGGGGAATATGGCATGAAAACGAAAGTGCTGATGGTATATCCTGAAATTCCTACCACCTTCTGGAGTTTAAAGCACGCGATAAAGCTTGCCGATTACAAATCCGTCATACCACCCCTGGGACTGCTGACGGTCGCCGCCATGCTCCCCGGCAATTACGAGGTAAAACTCATTGACTTGGCTGTCACCAGACTATCCGGAAATGATATCACCTGGGCTGATATTGTATTCATCTCGGCGATGCAGATACAGAAAAATTCCTTCGAGAAGGTGGTTGCCCTGTGCAATGAATACAATGTCCCTGTTGCTGCAGGCGGGCCCTATGCTTCGGCTAGCTGCAATGAAATCCGCGGAATCAGCTACTTCATTCTGAACGAGGCGGAAAACACCCTGCCCCGGTTCCTCCATGACTATGAACGCGGCTGCCCTCAAAAAATATATGAAGACAGCAATAAGCCGGATATTTCATTGACGCCGCCCCCGCGCTTCGACCTGATCGATATTTCAGCCTATAGCAGCATGGCGCTGCAGTATTCCCGTGGATGTCCCTTCAACTGCGAATTCTGCGACATTATAAAGATGTTCGGCCGGGTGCCCCGGACCAAGAAGGTGGAGCAGTTTCTTCACGAGATGGACCTGGTTTACGAGACCGGCTACCGCGGGTCACTCTTTATCGTCGACGATAATTTCATTGGCAATAAGGCGAAGGTGAAGACGCTTCTCCGGGCCATAGCCGCGTGGCAGAAAAAACGGGGTTATCCCTTCTATTTATATACCGAGGCCAGTCTTGACCTGGCCCAGGACGACGAATTGATGGACCTGATGCTCGATGCGGGTCTCGGCGACGTGTTCCTCGGCATAGAATCGCCGAACCCGGAATCGCTGGCGGACATAGGGAAAAAGCAGAACCTCAGGAATGACATGCAGGATAGCATCCGGAAGATGCACCGCAAAGGGATTGAGATCATGGGCGGCTTCATCGTCGGCTTTGATACGGACCCGGAAACCATTTTCGACATGCAGGTGGACTTCATTCAGAAAGCAGGCATACCGAAGGCGATGGTGGGTCTCCTGTCCGTCATACCGAACACGCCCCTGTATGAACGCCTGGAAAAGGAGAACCGCATCAAGGGGATCCCCACGGGGGACAACCTCGAGCTCGCCCTGAACTTCATCCCGAAGATGCCAGCCGAAAAACTCATCCAGGGATACAAGCACATCATTGACATGATTTATACGCCGAAAAACTATTTCAAGCGCTGCATGACCTTCATAAAAAATCTTCCGGACAGCCATATCATCTGGGAATTGAGAAAAAATTCACGGGACGGGAATTATTATAAAACAGGGGATCATCAGGTCCTGCGGCAGCTGAAGGCGATGGTCAGGCTGATGTTCAGGATGACCTTCTCATATTACGGCTTCGATTTCATCAGGTTTTTTTTCAAGTCAATGAGATATAACCGCCGGTATTTCGTCTGCACCATGAATCTGCTGACCCACGGCTATCATTACTTCAAAATGAGGGAAATGATAGTGAAGGGGAACTGATCGTCAGGCCTCACCTGCCGGCGCCGGCCCCGCCGGTTTGTGGGGTCGCCGGTTCCGCCTGCGGCTGGTGCCCCTTCCATGGTGCCGGTCCCCGCCTTCCCGGCGCTGTTCGCCTCCCTCCGGGGAAATCCGCACCGCGCGCTCCTTCCAGTACTTCAGCTCTTCCTGGTAGTTCCCCGCCGCCTCAGCATAGATCTCGAAAAACATGAGGGCGTTCGGGAAATGCGCGTTCCGTACGAATCGCTTCTCGAAGTTTTTACCCTTGGGACCGCTGACGGGACGGGTGAAGCTCGACTGGCGCGCGACAAGGTTGGTGATGGCATCCCACTCGCGGCGGGGGATCCTGAGGCGCGTCACCAGGTCGCCGAAGCGCTGGTGCATCATGGTGAAAACGTCCTGGAATCCGCGGCGGTCCCCCATGGCATCATCAAACAGGTCATAGAGAAGGGCTGTCAGCAGTACCGCGACGGGGATCTCCTCACCGGCTGCGCGGCGGCGGTCCACCGCTGCCAGGCGCGGGATCAGGCCACGGTGACGTTCGGGATCGAGCTCCGAGAGCCAGTTCGGGAGGATCTGGAATTTCTGCAAATTTTCTATTGTCCCGGCCGAGGCTCCGCACCTGAGGATCTTGTACAGCTCCTCCAGCATCCGGTGGGCATTGGCCTGCTTGATGAGAGGCGAAGTGGCTACGGCCGCTTTAAAGTCATTCCGTGACAGGTTAAACCCGAGCTGGGCGCAGAAGCGCGCCGCCCGTATGATCCGCACCGGATCCTCTGCGAAGCGCTTCGCGGGATCACCGATGGAGCGCAGCACCTTTTTCTTCAGATCGTCGAGGCCGCCGGTGTAATCGTGGATCGAGCCGTCAGTGCTTTTATAATAGAGTCCGTTCACGGTGAAGTCCCGCCGGAGGGCATCTTCCTCGATGGTGCCGTAAACATTGTTGGCGGCAAACCGTCCCTCTCCGGCGACCTCTTCCGGGTCAACAGCGGCGCGGAAGGTGGCCACCTCCACGAAGCGTTCATGGGTGATGTAGACATGGGCCAGGCGGAACCGCCTCCCGATCAGGAAGCAGCGCCGGAACAGGCGCTTGATCTGCTGAGGCCGGGCATTGGTTACGATATCAAAATCCTTCGGCTTCTTGTCGAGAAGGAGATCGCGCACGCACCCGCCGACAAGGAACGCGTCGAAGCCGTTGCTCTTCAGGCGGTGCATGATATCCAGGACATCTCGCTCAATGAGCTTCCGGGACATGGTATGCCGCGTCTGCGGCACGATGACGGGATACTTTTTTCTGAATAGGGCAGGCAATAGTTTCATATCTAGTTAAATTGCGATTTTTTTACAATCTACAATTTCCTTCATTATTTGTCAATTAACGTTTCATTAAAAAGCATTATTGACAGATTTGGAGAATATTGGTAATCTTATAATGATGTCTATCATAACATCATTAAAACAAAAAGCTGCGGTGCTAAAAAAGGAGCTGTCGGCCCTCTATTACGCGTACCGGCATCCCCAGACAGGTCTGGCGCCGCGCCTCATCATACTATTCACCCTCGGCTACGCCCTGAGTCCGGTGGACCTGATACCGGATTTCATCCCGGTCATCGGGTACCTGGACGACCTTGTCATCATTCCGCTTCTGATCACCGTGTCGATACGGCTGATCCCGCCGGATGTCATGGAGGAATGCAGACGGAACGCTGCAGAGCATCCTGTCACGATGAAAAAAAACTGGAAGTTCGCCGCGATGTTTATTATTATATGGGCATGCATACTCCTGATAATTACGAAAACAATCATAGATCATATCAACACCTGATTAATCAACAGCTTCATATTCATCCATATTTAACAGAATCTTTATAATTTCTTCATATTTTTTTGGAATTAATAAAGTGAAAATCATATTATTTTCTTTGAAACCAGTCATTATCAATCGTAATACAGCAACATCAGCACCCGGGATTACACAATGGACATCTATATTATCTTTTTGATCTTCCTTGCCCTTGCCTTTGATTTCATCAACGGTTTCCATGACTCCGCGAATTCCATCGCCACCGTTGTCTCGACGCGGGTCCTCTCACCCCGTTACGCCGTGATGTGGGCGGCCTTTTTCAACTTCGTCGCCTTTCTTTTCTTCGGCCTTCACGTGGCCGGCACAATCGGGAAAGGCATCATCGACATTGCCATCATGGATAATGAAATAATACTGGCTACCCTGGCCGGCGCCATTACCTGGGACCTCATAACCTGGTATTTCGGCCTGCCCACCAGTTCGTCGCACGCCCTCATGGGAGGCCTCATCGGCGCGGCCCTGGTCAAGGCCGGGACAAGCGCCCTGGTATGGAAAGGAATCATCAAGACTGTGATCTTTATCTTCGTTTCACCAATCCTCGGCCTGACCCTCGGCCTGGTTATAGGCGTGATCGTGTACCGCGCCTTCAGGAACAAGGCGCCGGGCCAGGTGGACCACCTTTTCAGAAAAGGCCAGCTCCTGTCTGCGGCGCTGTACAGCCTGGGCCACGGCGGCAACGACGCGCAGAAGACCATGGGAGTCATCGCCGGCCTCCTCTTCAGCTCCGGCTTATTGAAGGGGGCATTCCACATTCCACTCTGGGTGGTTCTCTCATGCCACGGGGCAATCGCCATGGGGACCATGTTCGGCGGATGGAGGATCGTGAAGACCATGGGACAGAAAGTGGCGAAACTCAAGCCGGTGGACGGCTTCTGCGCGGAGACGAGCGCCGCGAGCACCCTCTTCCTCGCCTCCTTCCTCGGCATACCGGTGAGCACCACACACACCATTACGGGCGCCATCATGGGCGTCGGCTCACTCCGGCGCCTGACCGCGGTGCGGTGGGGTGTGGCGGGACAGATCGTATGGGCGTGGGTGCTGACGATCCCGGCGGCAGCGATAATATCCGCGGCGGTGTATTACGCAACAACGCTGTTATTTTAAAATGAGGTCGATCTTATCCGAAATTTTTCTAACCACCTCGGCCTCGGTGTTGACCGTTGACGCGCCGGTGATGCAGTCGACCCCCATAACCTTGTACGGCTCCTTCGGTTTGCCGGCGGTAAAAAACAGCACTATTTTTTTAACCTCTTCAGGCTCTTTGACCTTGCCAACGAACGACCGCGTCGTTGCGTTGAACATCTGCCACGCCAGCAGGGCGTCGATGACCACCAGGACGTCATATTTCTTGTAGTCGATGGAATTGAGCTTCTCGATGGGCATCACCGTAACCCTTGAACTGACCTTGTATTTGTCAGCCAGGTCCCGGACAATGCGGTCCTTGTACTCGCTGGAGAGGGCCGCAATCATTATTTTCTTCGCGTCAGCGGGACCCATCTCTGTTTGCTTTATTCCCGTCGCGCACTGCGCCAGGAACAGGACGGGAAGCAGAAGGATTAAGGCTGCACAACGTTTTATTATCATAGACTCTTTTTCCCCTTTTTATTTCTGATCAGACACCGAACCGTATACATTGAAATAGCGGGAATTGCCTCCCCAGTTCATAAAACGAGTATAGCCCGCCTTTTCGAGGTTCCCGATCACCGCCTGGACCCTCCCCCCGGTTTCGCAGGTCATGATAAGATACTGCGATTTCGGTATCTCCTTGAGGCGGTTCATTATTTCGCCGGAGGGAAAATTCTTGGCCGTGGGGATATGCGCCTTTTTGAAGGCTTCCGCCGGACGCACATCGACGATCCAGATGTCCTTCCTTGGCTTTTCCACCAGCTCCTTCAGTTTTGCCGGCTCCAGGTATTGCTTGAGCATGGCTCCCTCGGTACCCGTATATCCCTCGTAGCAACCGGACACCAGGGCAACTGAAAAAACCATTAATGCTGATAACAGATATTTTTTCATTATTGAGCACCTCCTTGCGTGAGAATTCATCTTATAACAGCCGCGGCACTCTTCGTCAAGCAGGATTAATTTGATATGAGCGGACAGCTATCGGTAGGATCTAGAAGGCCGGCGCCGCACCTACAGCAGGTCGCTGGCGATCTCGGCGAGCTGTGAGCGCTCTCCTTTTTCCAGGGTCACGTGGGCGTAAATCTCCTGCCCCTTCATCTTGTCGATGAGATAGGTGAGGCCGTTGGAGCGCGAGTCGAGGTAGGGTGTGTCGATCTGGTAGGGGTCGCCGGTAAAGACGATCTTGGTCCCCTCGCCCGCGCGGGTGATGATGGTCTTCACCTCGTGGGGCGTGAGGTTCTGCGCCTCGTCCACGATGAAGAAGACCTTGGAGAGGCTCCTCCCGCGGATGTAGGCCAGGGCCATGATGAGGAGCTTCTCGTTGTTCACCATGTCCGAAATGCGCCGGAAATCCTGCGTGTCCTCCTCGAACTGGTTCTTTATGACCGACAGGTTGTCGAAGAGGGGCTGCATGTAGGGATCGAGTTTGCTCTTGATGTCGCCGGGCAGGTAGCCGATATCCCGGTTTGACAGGGGGATGATGGGCCGCGCCAGGAGTATCTGCTTGTAGTTGTTGCGCCGCTCCAGCGCCGCGGCCAGGGCCATCAGGGTCTTGCCGGTGCCTGACTTCCCCGCCAGGGTCACCAGCTTTATGTCATTGTTCATGAGGGCGTCCAGAGAGAAGGTCTGCTCCGCGTTGCGCGGCTGGATGCCGTAGGCCCGCTTTTTCTCAACGACATGGAGCTGGCCGGAGTGCTTCTGGTACGCGGTGAGAGCGCTCTTGGTGCCGTTCCGTATGATGAAATATTCATTCGGATAGGGGTCGCGGCCGTTCAGGATCTCTTTCGACGGGATGGAGCCCTCGCGGTATATCCGGTCAACCTGGCCCGAATCCACGTTCTCGATCATGTTCTTTCCCGTGTAGAGCTCGCTGATGTCCTTGACCTTGCCGGTCTCGTAGTCTTCCGCCTGCACACCGATGCTCTTCGCCTTCATGCGAAGGTTGATGTCCTTGGACACCAGGCAGACCCGTTCCCGGCCGTGCTCCCCGGCGAGGTTGTGGGCAAGAGACAGGATGCGGTGGTCGGAATTGTCCTCCCAGAAGATGTCCTTCAAATCGCGCCCCATCTTCACATTGGTCTCCACGAAGAGGAACCCGCCTGTTCCCAGGGGCACGCCGGTGCCCGGGAGATCGTAGCCGATGATGGCATCAAGCTCGCGGGAGAATTCCCGCGCGTTGTAGTTGATGATCTCGTTGCCCCTCTTGAACTTATCGATTTCTTCCAGAAGGGTTATGGGGATGACTACATTGTGCTCCTCAAAGGAGTAGATGCAGCGGTAATCATAGAGAACAACGTTGGTGTCGAGAACGAATATCTTATTGGAGTTAGTGTCCAGCATACACTCTATGAGACATAATATCAGGCAGGCATGATAATTTCAAGAGTAAAATCATTCTGCAATTAACTTTTTTCCCAGTGAAACTATTGATGGTAATTTAATAAAACCTTTATAATTTCTTTATATAGTATGGCGATCTTTTCATTAATTAAAGAAGGGAATCACTGCATGTGCCTTTGGATCCTGATATGTCTGATATAAAGAAAAAGCGGAAAAGCAATACCACAAGCCTCGTCGCTGAGAGGATATTCGAGAAGTTCTTCCTTATAATAGGGCTGTCATGCCTCTTTGTCCTTCTTCTGATCATGGTTTTTCTCTTCACCGAAGGGATCCCGATACTGAAAGACGTGCGCATCACTGATTTCCTCTTCGGGACGCAATGGTATCCCACGAGCGTCAATCCCCGCTTCGGCATTTTACCTCTCATAGCCGCCTCAGCAGCGGTGACCCTTATTGCTTCTGCTTTCGCGGTGCCGCTTTCCCTGGCCATCGCCGTGTACCTTGCCGAGCTGGCGTCTCCCCGGGTTCGGGAAGTCGTAAAGCCCGCGATCGAGGTAATCGCGTCGATACCATCGGTCATCATCGGCTTCTTCGGCATGGTCGTTGTAGCCCCCTTTCTGCAGCGGTATTTCAATATCGACACGGGCCTGAACCTATTCAACGCCGCCCTGATGCTCGCCTTCATGGCACTACCGACCATCGCCAGCATCTCCGAGGACGCCATCTCTTCAGTGCCGGTTTCCCTGAAGGAAGCGTCGTACGCCCTGGGAGCGAACCGGTGGGAAACCATTTTCCATATCACCATTCCGTCGGCTCTGTCGGGGATCTGGACCGCCATCATCCTGGGCATTTCCCGGGTCATCGGCGAGACCATGGTGGTCCTCATGGTGGCGGGGGGCGCCGCCGTCATGCCGGGGTCCCTTTTCGATCCGGTGCGGCCCCTCACATCAAACATAGCTGCGGAGATGGCGGAAGCCCCCGTCGGCGGCAGCCACTACCACGCCCTCTTTGCCATCGGCATCATCCTTTTTATCATCACTTTCATGTTCAACATAATCGCCGATTACCTTTCCAGCAGGTACAAATTCAAGGGGAACTGAGATGCTATCACGGCATGCGAAATCAGAAGCGATTGAAAAAACCATGTTTGCCCTTATACGGGTCATGTCATACACGGTACTAGGGGTGCTCGTTTTCATACTGGGATTCATAATCATGAAGGGCTACCGGGCGATTTCCTGGGGTTTCATTTCAGAAATGCCGATGAACGAGATGACCCGGGGCGGGATCTTCCCGGCGATCCTCGGCACCCTGTATCTGATGCTCGGGTCGGCCCTGGTTTCAATACCCATCGGCATCATAACCGCTATCTACCTGACGGAATACGCCCGCAGGCCTTATCTTGTTAAGATCATCCGTCTCGGCGTGAGCAACCTGGCCGGGGTGCCCTCGGTGGTCTTCGGACTATTCGGCCTGGCCCTCTTCGTTGTCTTCCTCGATTTCGGCACATCCATTCTCGCCGGGTCCCTCACCCTGGGCGTCCTGAACCTGCCGGTGATCATCCGCGCCACCGAGGAGGCGCTTATGACGGTGCCCACGACTTACCGTGAGGCATCACTGTCACTGGGAGCGACGCGGCTCCAGACCATATTCAGGATCGTGCTTCCCAGCGCCCTGCCGGGAATACTGACCGGCGTGATGCTATCCCTCGGCCGCGCCGCAGGGGAGACGGCCCCCATCATGTTCACCGCCGCGTCCTACTACGCGCCGGACCTGCCCGATTCGATCTTCAGCGAGGTCATGGCCCTGCCCTACCACATCTACGTAATGGCCACGGCGGGTACCCACATACAGGAGACACGGCACCTCCAGTACGGCACGGCCATAATTCTCATCCTTCTCGTGCTGATGCTCAATTCCATCGGGCTGGTGCTGCGCTACCGATTCAGGAAGCGTCTGAAGGGATAACTTACCGGAACCACCGGAGGGGCTCCCGCGGTCCGGAGGCGATTTTTTTATCGAAGCGGCACTGCAGGCGCGCCCAGGCAAGACCAGCATCGGTCAGGAGGGAGCGCACCGGGGAAGAATATGACGAGAACCGGTCTCGCCGTTCAAATTTTTTGTCAAAACCGCGGTTGAAGCGTTTGAATTCCCACTCCGCCCCATTCCTGTCCATGACAGCCTTTGCCGCCAGCCTTCCTGAGATTATTGCGCCCACAATGCCATAGCCCCAGAAGGGCTCGATCATGCCGGAAAGGGTCCCGGCAAGGATCACGTCGCCGTAGAAGAGGCGCACCGCAGCGGGCACGGCCATGGTGACCCGGCGCCAGGGATCAGGATAATCGGTAATGCCGATTTTTTTCAGCATTGCCCGGTAATCAGTTATATCCTTGTCAGTCAGGGGTCTGCGCGAGAACAGAAGGTTGTAGTCAAGGCCGTTAATCTGCGCCGTGTACCCGTAGTCGGTCGAGAAGGGTCCCATGTAGATGTTGCCGGTGGCGCCGCGGTCATCGATCTCGCGGCAGGACCAGGCGCCGTACACGAGGCGGCAGGGAACGCCGCAGGCCTCGTAGCCTGCCGCATCGAGGCCCGTGGCCACGATGGCAGCGGCGTTGTGTGTTGAGAAATCAGCCTTCCTGCCAAATTCAAACTTCACTCCCTCCCTGACCGCGATTTTATAAAGAAAATTATCGATTGAAGACGGCCGCGGGCCCCGCTCGATACAGTAGGCCCGGTTATATTTCACATAGGACGGAAAGACAAGGCGCCTTGTTTTATTATAGAAGACCGGATAGGGATCGCATGGCGCAAAGGCGCCGGTGAAATCGATCCCGGTGTATTCGCACAGTTCCGGTAACTGCGCCGGCGTGGTGTGCACTGACGGGTGGAGCATCGGCGAACCGCCGATTTTCTTTTGCGCGTCGGAAATCGTGACCCGGCATCCGTCCCGGGCCAGGGAAATCCCCGCCATCATGCCGGAGAGACCGGCGCCGATTATCCGGATGCGTCTACTTTTTTTCATTTACATCAGAATCATTGAATTAATAAGCTCAAATCTCATCATGATTATTTGATAGTCTTATCAATAATAATGATAAAAAGTCAATTACATAAACAACCTTTCGATAAACACAAACAGGTTTGTTGCCAATATATACTATTTAATAATTAACCATCAGACGTGGGTGGATTATATTCATACGAATATAAAGATGTACAGCCTGTCCAATATACACAGAATTTAGTTTTGTATATTTTATTAATCCGACATATTAATTCTCAAATTATAAACATTAATATTGACGAATTGGGCCCATTAATTATTATATTTCCACAGCATCGGATCAACGCAATTCAGCTGCCCGAAAGGAGACATTTACATGGCATTTAGTTTTCTTCCTAAAGAAGTAAAATTTTTTGATATGTTTGACCAGCAGGCGGATAAAATCGCCGTGGCAGCCAACGCTTTTAAGGAACTGGCTATAAAGGGCAAGTGGGACGATGAAGGAATTATGATGATGCGCGACCTGGAGCATGATTGCGACTCCATCACCCACGACATCATCGACAAGCTGAACCGGACCTTCATCACCCCCTTCGACCGCGAGGACATCCACTCCCTGGCCCATGAGCTTGACAACGTGGTGGACATGCTTTACACCACGTCGAAACGCCTGCGGCTCTACAAACTCAAGGTCGTGAACAAGGACCTCATCGAATTCTCGGGCCTGATCGTGCAGTCGGTTTCAGCATTGAGCCGGGGCATCAAGGCCATGCGGAACCACAAAAACCCGAAGGCCATCTACGACGCCTGCATTGAAGTCAACCAGATTGAAAACATGGGTGACCAGCTCAGGGACGCCATCATCCTCAAGCTCTTCGACAAGACAAGGGACCCGATTAAAATCATTAAATGGAAAGAGATATTCGAGAGCGTTGAGACCGTTCTTGATATCTGCGAGGATATCGCCAACCTGATGGAATCCATCCTGGTCAAACAGGGATAAAAATGGACTATTATGTTCTTTTTCTCATTCTACTGGCGCTTATCTTCGACTTTCTCAATGGTTTCCACGATGCCGCCAATTCCATAGCAACGGTCGTTTCGACCCGGGTCCTGTCGCCGCGCTACGCCGTTGCCTGGGCGGCCTTTTTCAATTTCATCGCCTTTCTTTTCTTCGGACTCCATGTAGCCGGCACCATAGGTAATGGCATAATCGATATTACAATCATGGACAAGCAGCTGATCCTTGCAACCCTGGTCGCCGCCTGTCTCTGGGACCTCATAACCTGGTACTTCGGTCTGCCCACCAGTTCCTCCCACGCCCTCATGGGGGGACTTATCGGGGCGGCACTGGTCAAGGCGGGAACCAAGGGCCTTATCTGGTCCGGCATACTCAAGACAATCGCCTTTATCTTCATTTCTCCCATCCTTGGACTACTCCTCGGGCTTGTCCTGGGCACCATCGTGTACCGGATATTCAAAAATTTTGCCCCAACACAGGTTGACAAATATTTCCGGAAAGGTCAGCTTGTTTCAGCTGCCCTCTACAGCCTGGGCCACGGCGGCAACGACGCTCAGAAAACCATGGGCATCATCGCCGGCCTCCTGATCAGCTCTGGCATGATCAACCTCGGGCCCGGCCAGCGGATTCAAGATGTCATCCCCCTCTGGGTGGTCCTCTCCTGCCAAAGCGCCATATCGCTGGGTACCATGTTCGGGGGCTGGCGCATTGTCAAGACCATGGGCCAGAAGATCGCCAAGCTCCGGCCCGTCGACGGTTTCTGCGCGGAAACAGCCGCGGCCATGACGCTCTACTTCTCCACGTTCCTCGGGGTGCCCGTGAGCACGACCCATACCATCACCGGCTCTATCATGGGCGTTGGGGCCATGAAGAGCCTGGCCGCTGTGCGATGGGGAGTCGCCGGCCAGATTGTCTGGGCATGGGTGCTCACCATCCCCTGCGCAGCGGCGATATCCGCCATTGTCTACTTCATCGTATCGTAACGATCTGCCATCCGACGCGATGGAACTTTCGATTTATTTCTATTAGATATGTTCAGGCAGGAAAATGGAAGCTCATAACTCGATTATGAATTTCGTCCCCGTTGAAGTTGAAGAAACCCGGATGTTCCACCCCAGTATCTCGGCCGCGTGTTTGACGATGGACAGCCCCAGTCCGGTGCCGCCGGTGGCGCGTGACCTGCTCTTATCGACGCGGTAAAAACGCTCGAACACGCGGTCAATCGAATCATCCGGTATACCGACTCCGGTGTCAGTGATGGCAACGACGATCCTGTCCCTGGTTTTTTCCATGTCCACTGTTATGGAGCCGCCCTCAATATTGTAATTGATGGCGTTATCTATGATATTGAAGAAAATTTCCTCGGCAAGGAACCTGTTGCCCGGCACCATCGCGCTCTGGCCGTCCGTATTAAAGGTTATGGAAACATTTTTTTTCTGCATCTTGGGAAGCAGGATATCTATACTGGTCCTGATTATTTCCCGAATATCAATATACTCCGTGGAGAATTCCCGCGAGGTCTCCAGCCGGTTCAGTTTCAGAATGTCATTAATGAGAGAATTCTGGCGGTCAACATTGGCGAGGGCCTTACTCAGGAGGTCTTCGGTCATGACAGGGTCGGAAAGGTGGGATTCCATAGTTTCAAGATACCCTTTCAGGATGGCGACCGGCGTCTTGAGCTCATGGGACATGTTGCTCACCAGGTCAGTTTTCATCTGTTCGACTTTCTTCTTCTCCGTGGTATCGTGAAGGACAATGAGGATTCCTCCCAGGTTCTGCTCTCCCGCGATGGGGCTTATGAAAACATCGAAGTGCCTCCCGTTCAGGAAGGTCTCCTCGAAGGTAACCGCCATGCCGGTGGCGTGGGCTTCCTCGATCCGGGCATTCAGGGCACGATTGCGGATCGCTTCAAAAAAGAGCTTCCCCACCACGGCTGCATCGATGTCAAGAAGCGTTTTGAAGGCGCGGTTGGCCACCAGGATTTTCCTGTCCCTGCCGACCACGGCGATGCCGTCGTTGATGCTTTCTATCGTTTTTTCAAGCTTGTTCTGCTCGAACATGAGGGAGTTGATCTTTTCAACCACCGTGTCGGCCAGGCGGTTCAGCGTTTTCTGGAGGGTGCCGATCTCGTCATCGCTGTAGTTCGTTATCCTCCGGGAAAAATCGCCGCTGGAAAAATCGCGGGCAAAGCTCATTGTCTCGTTAATGGGCCTGGTGATCCTTCTGGATATAATGACGACAACCATGGCTGAAAGCGTAAGGGCAACCGCTCCTGCCAGCAGGATATAGGCCCTGAGGGTCGCCACGCTCTCCTCCACTTCCCGCAGCGGTTTGGCAAGCCTGATGATTTCGGTGTCTGATTTCCGTGCAAAATAGAGCATGTCGGTCCTGAGAGTGCCGCTATAGCGGATGCTCTCGCCGACACCCCGGTCAAGTGCGTCCTTTATCTCGACCCGGTAGCGGTGGTTGTCCATCTCGTCAATGTGGGTATACTGTGAATCGGCGATAACGGTTCCGTTGAAATCAACCAGGGTAATTCGCAGATTAATGATTGATGATAATTTTCGTATACGTTCCTCACGGTCAGCAATGGCGCCGGACAGATACCTCGGCGGGGAGTTGCGTATTTCAAGCTCAATGAAGTTTATCTTCTCTATCATATCACGCTTGAGTACCGCGTGGTGGTATTCCCTGATATGGTCAATAATGAGAAATAACAGCGCGATGATCAGCGTCGTAATGAGCAGCAGGTAGGATACAATGATGCGGTTGCCGATTTTCCTCTTGAGCATGGCGGAACCTATTTCTTGAACCCGTAGCCGACGCCGGAGAAGGTCTTGATTACGTTTTTGTACCGGCCCAGTTTTTTGCGGAGGTTCATGACATGCACATCGATGGTGCGGTCGATGACGTAGACGTCCTGTCCCTTGATGCTGTCGATGATGTTGTCCCGGGTGAAGATCTTGCCGGGATTCCCCAGGAGAAGGCGGAGGATCTCGAATTCGGTCTTGGTCAGGTCCACGCCGGTGCCGTCCACGGTGAGACTGTAATGGTCCGGGTTAAGCTCTATGCCCTCATGGGTGAGAATGCGGGAGCAAGTTCCGCCGTCCTCTAGGCGCGACATCCGCCTGAGAATGGCCTTGACCCTGGACTTGAGCTCTTTCACACTGAAGGGTTTGGTGATGTAATCGTCCGCTCCCAGCTCGAGGCCCAGCACCTTGTCGATTTCATCTGATTTTGCCGAAAGAAATATCACGGGTACCTGTTTCCATGCCTCCGCCGCGCGGACGCGGCGGCAGAATTCATACCCGTCAATGCCGGGCATCATGATATCCAGGATGAAGAGGTCCGGGACTGAAGATTCAAGCCCCTTCAGCGCCTCTTCCGCCGACGAATAGCAGAGGATATCATATCCTTCAGCGCGCAGGTTGATCTGTATGATATCCCTGATATCCTCTTCATCATCGATGACAAATATTTTACTGGACATGGTGCTTTACAATAACCGCATTCCTGTGCTATCCTACTCTTCCGTGTGCCGTATGTCAACACCTTCAATATAGTAAACCGCCCGTTCGGCGATATTGGTGATGTGGTCACCGACCCTTTCCAGCGCTTTTGAAACCATTATGAGACCAAGCGCCTCCGAGATGGTATTGGGGTTTTCAGCCATATAGGTGAAAAGCTCCCGGTAGACCTGCATGTTCAGCGTATCAATCTCCCTGTCGCGGGCTATGACCCCCCGCGCACGCCCGGCGTCGCGCTCGGTGAAGGAAGTGAAGACGTCACGGAGCATGGCGATGCAGATCTCCGCCATGCGCGGCAGATCGACGAGGGGCTTCAGGGTCGGCTTTCCATTGAGGTTCACGGCCTCCCGGGCGATATTCGAGGCAAGGTCCCCGATCCGCTCCAGGTCGGTATTTATCTTGAGCATGGCCAGGATGAAGCGGAGATGCACCGCCGCCGGCTGTCTTGTCACCAGCACCCTGACGCACTCGTTGTCAATCTCCACCTCGAGGTTGTCGAGGAGCGTATCATCGCGGAGCACCGCTTCCGCGAGGCGCCCGTCGGAATCCTGGAGGGCACGGATCGACCTCGCGATCGACTCAATGGCCAGGTCCGCCATTTCAAACACCCGTGCCTTAATATGTTCAAGTTCCAGCTCAAGATGCGTGGTCATCGGCTCCTCCCATTGATCAACCGAACTTCCCGGTTATATAATTTTCCGTCATCACCATGTCCGGCCTGGTGAATATCTTTTCCGTTGAATTAATTTCGACAAGGTCCCCCATGTAGAAAAAGGCTGTCTCGTCGCTCACCCGCGCCGCCTGCTGCATGTTGTGGGTCACAATAATGATGGTGTAGTTCTTCTTCAGGTCCTGGATCAATTCCTCGATCTTCTGCGTGGAGATCGGGTCCAGGGCCGACGCCGGCTCGTCCATGAGGATCACTTCCGGCTGTACCGCGATGGTGCGGGCTATGCAGAGCCGCTGCTGCTGCCCCCCGGAAAGACCCAGGGCCGACCTGTCCAGCCGGTCCTTAACCTCTTCCCAGAGGGCGGTGCTCTTCAGAGACCTTTCCACTATACTCTCTATCTCGTACTTGTCCCTGATGCCGTTGATCCTGAGGCCATAGGCTATATTTTCAAATATCGATTTAGGGAAGGGGTTCGACTTCTGGAAGACCATGCCCACCCTGCGCCGCAGACCAGTCACGTTATATTTCGGGTGATAGACCGACTCTCCGTCAATGGTCAGGTCTCCTTCAATGCGCGTGTTTGGAATAATATCGTTCATCCGGTTGATGCAGCGGAGAAAGGTCGATTTGCCGCACCCGGAGGGGCCGATGAGGGCAAGCACTGTATTGCTCTTCACCGACAGGGTCACATTTTTTATAGCAGACGTAGTGCCATAATAAAATGTAAGTTTATCAGTCCTGATTTTATCTGTCATTATGATAGTATCCTATCAACACCATTATGGTTATACTATCTGGAAACTGTTTTAAATAATTATAATAAAAATATGAAGATTTTGTTAAGATGTCCTGAAACCCCGAATTAATCCCAAATTTATATTCATTTGACGGAATCTTTATAAAAACTTTAAGAGCATCTCCTATATTTTCATCAAAACATGAGAAACTAAATGGAGGATATAAAAAGATGCGTAGAAAATTTTATGTAATAACACTCATGGCCATTGTAGCGGCATTGCTGACTTTCGGATTTAACGGATGCGGCAGGAGCAGGGGAAACCGGGTTTCGGTAAAAGGATCCACCACGGTACTCCCCATAACGCAGAAAGCGGCCGAGGCTTTTAAAAAATCGGAAGGCATATCAGTTTCCGTCGAAGGAAGCGGATCAGGCAACGGCATCAAGGCACTTATCGACGGCGGGTGCGACATCGCCAACTCGTCACGGGAAATAAAGGCGGAAGAAAAAGATTCGGCGCACAAGAAAGGCATACAGGTTAAAGAAATCCTGATCGCCTATGACATGATAGTCCCCATAGTCAACCCGGCAAATCCCGTGAAGAACATCACCATGGACCAGCTCAAGGCCATCTATGACGGGTCAATTAAAAACTGGAAAGAGCTTGGCGGCATGGATGAAAACATAGTCGTCATATCAAGGGACACCAGTTCCGGCACCTATGAGATCTGGCACGAGAAGGTCATGAAAAAGACCGATGTGCGCAGTGACGCCCTTTTACAATCGTCCAATGGCGCCATTGTGACCACAGTGGCGGGAAACCCCAGGGCAATAGGGTACGTCGGATTCGGGTACATCAATGACAGCATCAGGGGCATCCCGGTAAACGGCATTCCCGTCACCATAGAAAACAGCAAGTCGGGAAAATTTCCCGTCTCCCGTAAACTTTACATGTACGTCAACGAAAAAAAACTTCCAGAGAACGCCAGGAAATTCATCGATTACCTGTTGAGCGCCACCGGCCAGTCGCTCGTAAAAGAAGCGGGTTATATTCCATTGTAATCAATGATGCTGGTGGTTTACTTCGTCAGGCTTGACGAAAAAGACGCGGATAATCTTGGCAATAAAATCGTGCAGAGCAACTATGTCAGGGGGGACTATGCATATATAATCAATGTCCAGCCGGGGAAGTATGCGGCAATCGCTTCTTATTTCACACATAACGACATCTGCCATAACACCTTTTATGATGCTGCTATTATTAATTCAACCGTTATCGAAGTTGGGCCCAACCAGGTAGTCTTTGCAGGTCAATTATTTATTAATAATAAAATGAAAACCCTTTACAGGAATATCGAAGTGGACGGGGATAAAGCCCAGCTTTATTACTACAATATGCTTAAAAAGTCTATGACCGGCTATTTTTATCGAGGTACATTTAACACTGCTGGACGTTCCAAAGAATTTGAAAGTGAATTTCTTAACAAAACTAAAGAATATTTCAAAAATACAGAGTGGGATTCATTGATTGAAAAAAGTATAAAGGCTATAGACAATAATTAACGGCGAATTATTATTGATTGTAACGGTCAGGGCCCTCCCGGGGCCCTTCATGTATAGTTCATGTTCACCAATGCATCATGTGCAGCCACGGTTAAACAGGCCTTTTTAATTATTTTCTCTTACCCCATACTGAATTAATAAATTAATCTTGACAAATTAGAATATTATTCTAAAATAATATTCTAATTTATATTGCTATTTCCTATTATATGAAAAAGCTCAATTCAAAACACTCGGCATCACCGGGGCGCAAACAGAAGGTAATCCACGCGGCACTTCAATGCTTCTCTGAAAAAGGCTATACCGACACCGGCATCGGCGACGTGTGCGCACGCTCCGGGATGAGCGTCGGCAGCCTGTACCATCATTTCAAGTCAAAGGAACAGCTGGCGGTAGCGGTATATCTCGAGGGGATCCGGGATTACCAGCGGGGGTATATCGAGGCCCTTGGCAGCAGGAAGCAGGCGCGGGACGGCATTATTGCCATCATCCGCTATCACCTCCACTGGGTTGAAAAGAACCCTGAATGGGCACGGTACCTCTTCCAGATGCGCCATGCCGGATTCATGAACGACACCGAGGAAGAGTTCAAGAAGTTAAACGCTGATTTCTTCAAGAATGTTTCCGCCTGGTTCAGAAAGCATATTGAATCGGGATCCATCCGGCGCCTTCCCCCCGACCTGTACCCGGCTATCATGATGGGCCCCTGCCAGGAATACTCCCGCGTCTACCTGTCAGGTCAGCAGGTCACGCCGGTCGATACGGCGGTGAAGATCATTGGAGACGCCGTATGGCGCGCAATATCAACGTCGTCTGAAGATATTAAAAAGAATAAATAGGTATAATTAAAAGTATGGGAGGTGGGTTATGAACAATGTATTTGAACAATTGCGGGAGCGTCTCGATAGTCTTTCGACCGGTTTTCCCAGTACGGCCGGGGGGGCCGAGATGAAAGTCCTGAAGCGGCTCTTCACCGCGGAGGACGCGGAGCTGTTTCTCCAGATGACGCCGATGCTTGAATCGCCGGCCGATGCCGCGAAACGGACGGGCCGCGACGAGGGGGAGCTGGCGGTAAAGCTCGAGGACATGGCGGGCCGGGGCCTCCTCTTCCGCCTGCGCCGCCCGGGGTCCGTCAAGTACGGCGCGATTCCCTTCATCATCGGCATCATGGAATACCAGCTCAAACGGATGGACAGCGAAGTAGTGCAGGATGTGGAAGACTACTATCAGTCCGGTTTCATCCAGACCCTGAAAGCGACAAAGACGCCCCTCATGCGCACGGTGCCCATCAACCGCGAAGTGGCCGCGCAATGGCCCATCGCTCCCTTCGATGACGTTATGAAGGCGATCGACGAACAGAAAACGATCATGGTGGCGGACTGCATCTGCCGCAAAGGAATGAACATGATCGGGAAAGGCTGCGGCATGCCCGTCGAGGCCTGCTTCCTGTTCGGGTCCCAGGCGGATTACTACGTCGAAAACGGCCTTGGGCGCTACGTGGGCACCGACGAGGCCAAGGCGATCGTAAAGAAAAACCTGGAAGCTTCGCCCCTGGTAATACAGATGGCCAACACCCAGAAGGGCGGCGGCTTCTGCATGTGCTGCGGCGACTGCTGCGGCATGCTCAGATCCCTGAAGATGCAGCCGAAACCGGCCGAGGCGGCGGGAAGCAATTACCGCGCGATCGTTGACGGTTCCAGCTGCACTGGCTGCGAAGCGTGCATGGACCGGTGCCAGATGGAAGCCATCGAAATGCGCGACGGCATCGCCGCAATAAACTATGACCGGTGCATCGGCTGCGGCAACTGCGTGACTTCATGTTCCGCGGAGGCGGTCAAGCTCGAGAAGAAAAAGGAAGAGGCCCGGTACACGCCGCCGGACAATTTCATGTACACCTACATGGAAATAGCCAAGGAACGCGGTAAAATGTAAACAGCAGGGAACAGGACCATGAAAACAATACAGCAAATACCGCCGGAACGGATACGGGACTTTCTGGCAAAGGGATGGCTCACTCACGACGGCATGTGGTTTTACAATGCCCTGAACACCCTTGGGATTGAGCAGGCCAACATGCTGAACCGTGCTGCCATCCGGTCAATGGCGCCCCTGGAAATGCAGCGGACCATGAAAATACTCGGCATCTCCAGGGAGGACATCGTGTCCTTTGAGGATCTGACAGACTTTCTCCTCAAAGCTCTGGAACTATTGATGCCGGGATCAATAATAGAGCAGTTCCGAACCAGCATACCTGCCCGCAACGTATTCAGGTGGGAATGGAAAAATGGCGAGTGTTTCGCCTACAAAGGGGTAAAACTGACCGGCTGCATCGACCGGTACGCGTGCGGTGTCATCTACCGGATCGACTGCTGGCTCGAAATGCTGGGGATCGAACACCGAATTGATCCGCCCGTGGAAAACTGCATGATGCACGAAATGGGATATTGCCGCGGCGATATCATTGTGAATCCCGGAAATCCGCCCCGCTGACGGCATCCCTCCGGCAGGGCGGCACGGGATGGGCTGCGCCTCGTCCGCAGTACCACAAATGTCCGCCCGTCCGTGAAATCTACTTTACATGCAATTCCATCTGTGCATTGCTAATCATACATCAGGCAATGCACAGATGATTCTTCCTTATAATTTAATTTTGCCGAAGATTCGGGCAGCCATAATAAGCTCAGCAGCAATGGCCGTTGCGCTCCTGCTCATAGACATTGTTCAATTACAAGCCGCCCCGGCTGCAGGGCCCGTCGCCGAAATTGGCGGATGGGAATACCGATGGGGAGATTCTCCTGTCAATGCCGGGGGCATCCCCCTCTGGGCCCGGGAAGGCCCGGGCGGGGCGTGGCGGCCCGTGCCGAAACCGGTTGACCCTCCCGGCAGAAACGGCAATTCGATCCTCTGGTTGAGGGCCCCCCTTGCGGGAGAAAAAATTGCGGAACCGGCAGTTTACTTCGACTGCGTGCTGTACAATTTCGAGGCCTACCACCGGGGAACAATGGTCTATCGTTTCGGCGCCGTTGCGCCGGCAGACAACCGGAAGTTCCTGGGGCGCCCATGGCACATTGTCCCGCTGGCAGATGACTACAACGGAACCTACCTGTACCTCCGCATTTATTCATTTGATTCGCACATCGGCATTCCCGGCACAATACGCCTTGGTTCCCGGCCGGAACACCGGAGCGGCATCCTGGAAGCTGATTTCTGGCGAGCCGCGGTTTCCTTCATGTTCCTCATCGGGGGACTGGCGGTCATGATTCTGTATGTGCGCCGGCGGGACGACATGGCGATACTCAGCTTTGGGGCCTCCCTGGTACTGATGGCAGCCTGGAATATCGGCAATTCACGAATCAAGCTGGTTTACCTGGATGATCCCATCTTCTGGCTCTACGCGGAACACGCCTCGCTGTACCTCACGCCGGTGGCTATCGGCTGTTTCCTGGAGCAGCTCTTCGGAAAGGGTCCCTTTTCTGCGATCCGCCGGGGATGGCAGATACTCCTGGCCTGCGCCGTTGTATCCCTTGCCGCGTCGGCCTTCAATCCCTTCTGGCTCCGCGCCTATACCCTCAAGCCCTTCCAGATCCTGATGGCCCTCTACCTCATTGTCGTATGCGCCGTCATCATCCGGAAGTCCTGGCGGGGCGATCTCGACGCACGCATCGTTGCCGCGGGCCTGGCCGTGTCCATCGCCTTCGCCCTCTATGACATCGGCGTCTCCTTTATGGGACTCAGCTTTACGGTAAACAAGATCAGTTACTGGGGGTCCCTGGTCTTCATACTATCCCTCGGAATCGTGCTGGACCGCCGCGTGCGGGTCATACCGGCCAAGCTCATGAACTTCACCGCCGGGCGGACCGGTCCGACAACAGCCAACCGCCAGGCGCCCGGAACCGGGGGGAATGACGGTGCCCATGCCATCACCCCCGAGATCAGGGAAAAACTTGATCGGGCCATCGAATACCTGCGAGGCCATTTCACGGAAAACATTTCCCGCGAAGGCCTTGCAGGCCATGTCGGCATGAACCACGATTATTTCGGCAAAATGTTTCTCCTCTATACCGGCAAAAAAGTCGGTGTCTTCATAAGCGAACTCAGGATCCAGATGGCGGCCGATCTCCTCACGTCCACGGATCGCAGTATAGTCACCATTGCCTTTGAGGCAGGCTTTGAAAGCCTGTCCACCTTTTACCGCGTCTTTCAGAAAAAAACAGGTCTTTCACCAACGGCCTATCGCTATAGACTGAGAAAAAACAGCAGTTCTGATTAATAACCGGGGGTCAGAGTAGCCATGACGCCTCGACTGCCGATAACTATCGGCTCCGTGGGTGTCAGAGCAATTGATTACCGATAACTATCGGCTCCATCAGGCTTCCCGGATTCAGATTAAAAAGGGATCACGCCCTCCGAACACAAAAAAACCGACCCGTCGGTTCTCATTTTCAGATTTTCTCTGTTATTGAGACGACAAGATCCACCTTAATGGCTTATACAAGGGCATCATTCTCCAGCACCATTCCGGAGTAGCTGGTACAAACTATCACATGGAGGAATCCTATGCACTGTTCATTCAAGTTTCGCCGGGCATGGCAAATAGCGGCGCTTCCCCTGGCCCTTTGCTGCCTGATTGTCATGCTCCAGGGCTATTCTTTTTCACAGGAATTCATCGATACCGATACCGTGTATGACTGCTATTCCGGCAGCCCCCTCGACGCCGTGCCGCAGCTTCAGCTGCCGCCCAAGGAGCGGTGGCGGAAAATCGCAACAGCCCTCTTTATCGTCACCCAGGGGCCGCCCTATCACATGGTCCACGACCTGGTGGTTGCCCCGGGCCAGAGCCAGGTGATTACCGGCAAGTTCGATTACGGCCCAGTTTTTCACAAGGATCTCGAGTATGAACGGGTGCACGTGTATATATACGGCACCGGCATGAGCGCATGGCAGAAAGTGGGCGTTTTCACAACCGACTGGGACGGCAAAATATACGCCGCGATGCCGCAGAAAGGCCCGGGGGAATACATGGTCAAGATGGTGGTTGCCGGCGACCTGACGACCGCCTACGGCTTCATGACCGTCCTTGAACCGGGACGGAAGGCCGTCGTCTTCGACCTGGACGGGACTCTTACCCTTAACGATTTTGAGGCGGTGAAGGACTACGTCGGCATCGGTGACGCCGCGTCATTCCACTACGCCGCCAACCTGGTGAACCTGTACAAGCTCCGGGGCTACCAGGTACTATATCTCAGCGCCCGCCCCTACTGGCTGGTGAGGGAAACGCGGGGATGGTTCAACAAGAAAGGATATCCCGACACCATCCTGCACGCCACGCTGAACAACAATGATTCCTTTGACGCCGCCAAGGCGGAGCAGTATAAATCCGATTATCTGCTGTACCTGAAAAATTCGGTCCTGGTCAATCTCGTTGCCGCCTACGGCAACTCGGCTGGCGATATCGGGGCGTACCAGACCGCCGGCATTCCAAACAGCGGCATATATATAATCGGCGATCTGGCTGGATCAGAAGGCACCAATCCAATATACGACAACTATTACGCGCATTACAACTGGCTGTTGTCACTGCTTGAATGCGGTTATTAGGGAAGGGACTCGGCATGATTGAAGCCGGCCTGATGGTGGCCGGCTTTTTTCTTTAAGGAAATGATATATGAACGCCTCTGAATGCCTTAACAACATACTGCTGATCACCGATGATGCGCGCCTGGCCGGCCTGATCAATGAGCATGTTAGCAGTGCAAGATATACTCTTACCCTCTGCACCGGCGGGATGAAGATTCCCCAAACCATTATGAGAGTTTTCCGGATACACAATTTTGACGCGGTCCTCCTCGACATGTCCGTACTCCTCGCCATCGGCCCGGAAATTATCAGGCTGATACGTTTCCGCGATGAAAAACTCGATATCATCCTCCTTAACACCGTGGCACTGCCGGATCGGATGAAATCCATCCGCAGGGATGAAACGCAGATGGTCATCGCTTCCGGAGTTCCCGACCGCCTGCTGATGACGCTGGACCGCATGATGATACGGAAAAGGCTGTCCGACGTAACGGACCGGCATGGCGGTTTTCCGGCTCCCCTGGTCGATGGCGCAACCGGACTCTTTGCAAGAGGATATTTCTGCGAACGGGTCGTTCAGGAGATCCGTTCAATGCAGAGGTCCGGCGGGAGCTTTACCGTCCTGTTCTGTGCCATCAGCGGGCTTAAACAGATATATAACGATTACGGCATTAATACGGGAGACGCTGTGCTGAAACAGGTTTCCATGGACATGAGGGCAGCATGCCGCAGATGCGACACCATGGCCCGCACCCGCATGGACGAGATCAGTATCTTACTACCCACCGCCTCAGTAGAAGGATCACGGATGGTCGCCCAACGCCTTATCAATGCAGTCAGAGGAATATCTCATGGATTAAAAAGGGACGGGACCACGGCCATTGCCATCGGCATGTCGACCTATCCTGTCCATGCGAAGCTGTCACGGGATCTGCTGCACATAGCTGATAAGGCCCTGTGCCGGAGCAGAGCTACCCATCAGGGTATGTATACAATGTACGGAATCCTTTGAAAAGATTTTTTAATTTCGGTTGAAATTCCGCTAACATCATTGATTGAGTAAAGTTGAAAAAAATTATAGTTAGCACTAATAAAATCTGGACAATAAACCGACTCGTCGGTTGCTATTTACAGATGCGATCTGATTTTGGCAAGACAAAGAACGCACAACCGTTACAATATATGCAGAAACAATATTCTTTCCTATCCATCTGAGAAAAATACAGAGCTGATGAGGAAATGCACAACTTTTGCCATGGGGGTTTATATGGGTAACAACACTACTACGCTGAGCAGAAAAGATTTTCTGAAACTGACCGCTGTGTCACTGGCCTCTGCCGCAGTTGGCGGTACCCAAACGGGATGCTCCACCCTTCAAGGAATGAAGCCCCCGTCAACGGACCTTAAAAAAGGGCTCTTCATTAAAAACTGCAACGTCATAGATGTTGTAAAGGGGGGTATCCAGAGGGGGAAAAGCATAACGATCATCGATGAAAAAATAACCAGGATCGACGACGCGAAAAATCCACCCTCGCCGGAATTCGGCGTCATGGACGCTGACAACAAATTCGTGATCCCCGGCCTTATCGACGCCCATTGCCACACCACTCTCCCCTGCATAAACGGCACCGACGTGGGGCTCCTGAACGATGTCCTCATACAGCTGGATAGGAATTACGTCCAGCAGATACATGCGGGGGTAACCACGGTGCGCGACGCCGGTGCGGCGCCCAAACTGCTCCCCAAATTCATTGACAAAATCAAAAAGGGCTCTATCGCCGGGCCGCGGATCAATTACTGCACCAGGTTCAGCAATGTCAAAAACAGCCACCCGGACATAGATATCCGTGAAGTGAGCGCAGTCGGGGGAATGGTCCTTTCCTTTACCGGGGACCCGAACTTCAATTTCACCGATATCGATGATTTGAAGAAAAAGCTTGATCAGAACTACGAGAGCAATCCCAATTTCGTCAAGCTCACCATGGACAACGTTTCCGTCATGTGCGGAAAAGACAAGCTCAACACCTATTCCGACGAGCAGATAAAAGCGGTCCTTGACTTCGCGGCGAAACACAACCTTCCGGTGCACGCCCACATACACCGGAAATTCGGCTTCGACCGCGGTCTCAAGTACGGCATCAACATGGAACACACCATAGGCGACGCACTGCTCTCTGACGGGGAGATAGCGCAGATGGCGGCGAAGAAGATAACCATCGTCCCCACCATGCAGCTGGCGCAGCTTCTCAGCCACGAGGAGCAGTATGACCAGCTGCCCAGGGACTACCGGAGCGATTACATCGACAATGAGCTGAAGGAGAGAAAAAACTTCCTCTACAATTTCAACGACAAGTACTCCCAGCCGGCGCTTCACAAATTCAACATGGAGCTGCTGAAGATCTACAAGAAGTACCCCTGCGAAGAGCTGTATCCGCACAAGATACTTCTCACCAAGTCGGACCTCTATTTCGGCATTTTAAAATACGGTCCGAGCAATATAAAAAGGATGAAGCAGGCAGGAGTGCTGATAGGCTGCGGCACCGATGCCGGCGTCGGATATTCCTATCACGGTCTCATCTGGCGGGAAATGGAGATGCTGACGCGCATCGGTTTTTCAAACCTGGAAGCGCTCAGGTGCGCCACCATCAATAACGCCAGGATACTCAAAATGGACGACCGGATCGGAGCGATCACCGAGGGCAGGCTGGGAGATCTTGTCTTTCTCGAAAAAGACCCTCTCCAGGATATCAAGGCCTGCCGCGATCCCCTGCTGGTACTCAAGGGCGGGCAGGTCATGTACCAGTCTGCGCAAATGTTCCCCAGGAGTTAACCGGGAAACCAGAAGCGGAAAAGTGAGCCGGGCCCATTCCCTGGACCGGGCATATATACAAACGCCCCCGCTGGCATGCAGGGGCGTTTTCAATTCGACCTGTGCTGATGTATTCCAGGATTCATCCTGCAAAATGGTCATAGCCGCCTTTCAGCTCCTGTTTCTTCCCCTCCCGGGAAAGGAAGATCCCTTCTTCTTTCGGCAGGATTTTTCCCACCACGGTAAAGTCGGTAAAATCAATTCTAAGCATTTCCAGTTTCTCGGGGCGGATGGTGAACACGAGTTCAAAATCCTCGCCCCCGTAGAGGGCGTACAGGCGGGGATCGCCGCCGACGGTCCGCGCCGCTTCAATAGTTTCCCGGGATAGCGGTATCCGTTCCCATTCTATGAGGGCCCCGGTGCCGCTTTCTTCGCAGATGTGCCCCACCTCGCTCCCGAGGCCGTCGCTCACGTCAATCATGGCCCGGGCATGGCGCGCGATCGCCTTCCCCTCTCCCTCCAGGCGGCACTTCGGCTCAAGGTATCCGGCAAGGTATCCATCCCGCTTCCCGGCACAAAGCAGCCGGAGGCCCGCTTCGCTCTTGCCCAGAGTGCCGGTGACACAGATGAGGTCTCCCGGTTCTGCCTGGGAGCGGAGGCGAACATGATCCTTGTCAACATCACCGATCAGGGCCAGGTTGAGCGCCAGTTCGCGGCCGTGTGTGGTGTCGCCGCCGACGAGGGCCACACCATGCTTCTTCGCCGAATCGTATAGGCCGCGGTAGAACGAGTCCATGAATTCGACCTCGATGGCGGGGGTCAGGGCAAGGGATATGAAGGCCCAGCGGGGGCTTCCTCCCATGGAAATTATGTCCGACACGTTAACCTCCATGAGTTTCATCCCCACCTGGTACGGATTGTACCACTCGAGGGAGAAATGGCTCTGCTCCACCATCATGTCCACCGTGACGAGGAGGTACCGGTCGGCGGTATATTCCAGCACGGCACAGTCGTCCCCCACGCCCCGGATGATAGCGGGGTCGCGGTATGACACGCCGGTCATCCTCTTGATGAAGGCGAACTCGCCGCCAATCTCTGAAATTTTCATTTGTGGTACTGAGCCCTGCATTCCTTGTTGATTTTAGCGGAACAGAAATCGCCGCACATGGTGCATACGTCGGCATCGTCCTTTCCCGTTTCCTTCCGGACGGCGCGCGCCTTTTCCGGGTTCATGGAAATCCGGTACATGCTCTCCCAGTCCAGGTTGCTCCTCGCCCGCGACATGGCATCGTCGCGGTCCCGCGCGCCCGGAATGCCCCGGGCGATGTCCGCCGCGTGGGCTGCGATCTTGGACGCGATCACGCCGTCGATAACATCCTGGATGTCGGGAAGGCCCAGGTGTTCCTTCGGCGTGAGGTAGCAGAGAAAATCGGCGCCGTAAAAAGCCGCCAGGGCGCCGCCGATGGCGCCGGTGAGGTGATCATAGCCGGGAGAGCAGTCGGTCACCAGCGGTCCCAGCACGTAGAAGGGGGCGCCGTCGCAGTATTTTTTCTGCATTTCGATATTTTCTTTTATCATGTGGAGCGGCACATGGCCGGGCCCCTCGATCATGACCTGTACGTTTTTGGACCGGGCGCGGGCCGCCAGCTCGCCCAGGGTCTTCAGCTCCTCTATCTGGGCCCGGTCCGTGGCGTCGGCCAGACAGCCGGGACGAAGTCCGTCGCCGAGGCTCAGGACCACGTCATGCTCCCGCGCCATGTCCAGTATCTCGTCGTAGCGGGTGAAGAGCGGGTTCTCCCGGTCGTGGTGAAGCATCCACTTGATGAGGAAGCTCCCGCCGCGCGACACCACGCCCATGATACGCGAGTCAAGAAGGGGAACGCACTTCCGCGTCACGCCGCAGTGGACGGTAATGAAATCCACGCCGTCACCGATATGGGTCCTGATGGAATTCATGAAATCGTCTTCAGAGAGCCCGGCCACATCGGGGTTCCTGACAATGGCCTCGTACACCGGCACCGTGCCAACGGGAACCCGCGATTCAGCCACGATCTTTTTCCGCATCGCCCGTATGTCCCCGCCGGTGGAGAGGTCCATCACCGTGTCCGCCCCGTAGCGCACTGAAGCAGCGAGCTTTTCCAGCTCCATGGCCGGATCGTTGTTGTAGCCGGAAGTTCCGATGTTGGCGTTGATCTTTATCTTCAGGCCGCGGCCGATGCCGACCGGCATGCAGTCGTGGAGGCCGCTCTTGAGTATAACGGTTTTTCCCGCCGCAATGTCTTCGCGGATATCCCCGGGGGAAAGGGGCTCCCGCTCCGCAACGGAGCGCATCTCCGCGGTAATGGTGTTGTTTTTTGCCTGTTCCAGTTGTGTCATATGCTGAACTTCCTTTGAAAACGTGATATCTCGCCGGCCACATCGGGCTTCGTGACCACCGCCGCTATGGCGCACACCATGTCGGCACCCGCCCTGATGACATCGTCCGCGTTGGAGAGATCGATGCCGCCGATGGCGACCAGGGGCACTTTGCATGCCCGCCGGATTGCCGCGAGGGTTTCTATTCCGCAGGGCGCGCCGGCATCCGCCTTGGTGCCCGTTGCGAAGATGGGGCTCACTCCCAGGTAATCAGCGCCCCTCCGCTCCGCCTCAATCGCTTCACCGGCATTGTGGACGGTCACGCCGATAATCTTACGGCTGCCCAGGAGCCGTCGCGTCTCTGCATAGGGCATATCTTCATTCCCGATATGGACGCCGTCGGCATCCACCGCCAGAACGATGTCGATCCTGTCATTGATGATAAGCCGGGTCCCGCTCCCGGCGCAGATCTCTTTGATGCGGCGCGCCTCCTCGTACATCCGCCCCGTGTCCGCTGTCTTGTTGCGGTACTGGATCACTTCAACCCCGGCGGCGACTGCATTCACAACGTCGCTCATGATCCCTGCCGGGCTCAGGCCCTCGTCGGTTATAAAGTAATATCCTTTCATGGAGTAATCTTCTGCATGGCTTCGACATCCTTTTTCTCCAGACGGTAGATACAGTCAAAGAGGTGCTGTTTGAAAGACGCCGGGCCTGCCGACACCATCATGGCCAGCTCAGCGGCTATTTCATAACAGGCGAGTCCCGCAGCGGCAGCGGCGGTGACGTCGTCCGGCGAGGCGCCGGCGAAGGTCCCTATGACCGATGCCGCCATGCACCCGGTGCCGACGACATGGGACATCATCTCGTGCCCGTTATTCACCGCATAGAGGGCCGCGGCACCGGCAACGATGTCTTCTTTTCCGGTTATCACCACGGTGCACGACCTCTCTTTCGCGAGGAACGCGGCGATCTCGCGGAGATCGGCCCTCACGTCGGTTGAGTCAACGCCGCGGGTCTGCACGTCCCTTCCCGCGATACGCGCAATCTCCGAGCTGTTCCCCTTGATGATGCTTATCATGGCAGCGTCAAGCAATTCAAAGCTCATCTTATTCCTGAAGTGCGTGGCACCGGCGCCGCACACATCCAGCACCACCGGTATTCCTTTTTTATTCGCAGCTTTCGCCGCGATCTTCATGCTTTCGATGAATTCCGATGTCAGGGTGCCGATGTTCAGCACCAGCGCCGACGCAATGCCGGCCATTTCCGCGGCTTCCTCCGGGGCGTGGGCCATGACCGGCGACGCGCCGAAGGACTTCACCACCTGCGCGCAATCGTAAATGGTGACCCAGTTGGTCAGGTGGTGCACCACGGGGCTTTTCCCGCGTACGTTCTCAAGATAGGGATATGCGTTCATATAATATGATCCTTGATAAACAACATTATACCGGAATGGTTTGTCTTGAGGAGATCGGATTATTCGCCTTGGCTCCCTTCGCTGGCATTATCCAGATCAGGTTCATCGGGTTTAATCTCAGGCTCCTATCGGAACCACCCCACGGCAATTCAACAATACAACTACATGTATAAATAGTCAAGATAAAGTAAAGATATTTTCTCTCCCGGCAGATACCCGGCGATGTTTGTAAACTTCTTACGTTAGCCCGCTATCTGACGCTCACATATTCACGGGAAAGTCCGTTTTTAGCAAACACCACCTGCCACAGATCGGTAAGTTTCGCCCTGAAGGAAGCGGCGCAGCTTAATAAATAGTATTTCCATATGCGGTAAAACCGCTCGTCAAAAGCGTTTTTTATGCGGTCCCAATTTTTCATGAAGTTATCGTACCATGCCATGAGGGTCAGGTCATAATGCTGGCCCATGAAATGCCAGTCCTCCAGGGTGAACAAGCCTTCGGCGGCGGCGATGATCTGCTTTGCCGAAGGTATAAGGCCGTTGGGGAAAATATATTTATTGATCCAGGGTTCACCCATCCTGGAGGATATGTTTGACCCTATGGTCTGCAGAAGGAACAGGCCCCTGTCTTTCAGCAAATCGGAAACAGATTCCATGAGGCGTCGGTGGTTCTTATAGCCCACATGCTCGATCATGCCGCACACCAGCACCTTGTCAAAGGTCCCCCTGAAATCCCGGTAATCCGATTTCACGATTGATACCGGCAGGTCCCTGCAGAACTCCCTGGCGTAGCGCAGCTGCTCATCGGAAATGGTTATCCCCGTGACCCTGCACCCGTAGCGCTCTGCCGCGAACCTGGCAAAGCCGCCCCAGCCGCACCCGATGTCCAGGACGGAATCCTCCGGGGCGAGCATGAGTTTTCTGCAGATCAGATCAAGCTTCTGCTCCTGGGCCCGGTCCAGCTCATCGGTACCCTTGAAATACCCGCAGGTGTACTGGTTGTAGGGATCAAGAAACGACAGGTACAGGTTCACGTCCAGGTCATAGTGCTTTTTGATTACCAGACGCGACCGGACCCTGTTCTGCATGTTAAGAATAATTGACCCCAGGACAGCGATGAGGTGCCGGGGATTTACCTTTTGCTCCAGGTGCGCGCGGAAAACCCTTTCGAAAAACTGGTCGAGGGCGTCGCAGTCCCACCACCCGTCGCTGTAGGATTCCCCCAGTGCAAGGGACCCGCCCCTGAGGACCTTTGAAAATAAGCCGTTGTTGTGAATCTGGATGTCCCAGGGCCTTCCGCCGTTTATATGGATATCGGCGGAATTGAAAAGGTTTACTATATATTCCGTGATTTTTTTACCTATCATAAGGCCACCTCACTGAACCATATGTATCAGATTCACCCCTCTATCGACTCGAGAGGGTTTGTGATTGCTATATCCAGCCTTTTGATATATAAAAAATAATGAAAAAAAAAGAAATATTCAATTTTTTTCGCTGGTAATGCATGAACTCTCATCAGCCTTGGTGATCATGTGTAGCTTGTGGGATTCTTCATTTCTTCTCAATGTTAGTTCAGTAATAAATCAATATAACAGAGGGCGCCAAATCCTGGCGTTTGGCGCCCGTGCTCATCATAAATTCAGCTACAACTTAATTACCTGGATAATCTTTAGTCGCTTTTCCTCCCGGCTACCCGAGCCGCCCTCCGGACGCCAGCGGCGCAGCCGCCTCAGGAAGCTTTGAAGTAGTTACTTTCTTCCATTGTTCCTCCAGCAGTTCTCTGGCTGCCTGTTCCAGGAATTCCGGCGCGGCCCATTTTTGCACGTCGAAGTCGTTCTTGATGTAGCCATGGCGCAGCATGAAGTTCTTCCCTATCTCCACGGAGGCGAGGTTCTGTGGCGAAAGGTTCGGCACCATATCGACGTCCTTGATGCCCCGGTACGTATCCTCAGCGTCCAGGTAGAAGGTCTGCTTGTCGAGGATCGCCGCCGCCGCGTGCTTGTGCTCGTTGGACCAGCGCCCGACCTTGATCATGCCTTTCATGAACGTGACGGCAAGTTCTGGATGCTTCTCGGCCATCACATCGGTGCAGGTGATGGCGGCCGGGATGTTGGCCACCTGCAGGCGCCAGTCCGGATACCTGGACAAATCCTCAATCGACACGAAGTTGCCGGTTGCCTCTGCGAGACAACTCAATACTCTGCTTTGACAATACAGCGCATCGATGATGCCCGCTCCCAAGGCCGTTTCCAACGGGCGGAAGGCCAGGTCGCGCTTGTGGTCGCGCTTCAGCCACAATTCAGATGCATTCTCCATCGGGTCCAGCATCTTCGGATCATTGTACCAGTCATCCGCATAGGGGAATTCCACAATCTGGACGTCTTTCATGGTCATGCCGTTCATCCGCAGCATCAGTTCGATGCCCTGGTGCTCCTGGATGCGCCACCAGTCGTTCTTGACCCGGTTCATGCTCTTCGACAGGCCGATCTTCTTGCCTTTCAGATCGGCCATCCGGTAGATGTCGTCTTTGGCGCGCACCATCATGACTCCACCCTCACGAGGAACATGCGTCACCCCCAGGAGCCTTGTTCTTCTGATGTCCGCGTGTACCTGGACGGGCGGGAACAGCCCGCCGAAGCGGATGAGGTTGTCGAGGTTGTGGATGTAATGCGGGTACCAGTCGTTCTCGCGGACCGAGCGGAGAAAAGCGTACTTCACGCCGATCTTCTTGTACTCCTCCCTGGTCCAGCCAAGTTCCTGGTCGACATTGCTGGCGGACACGAGGGGACAATTGGTGTAATACACCTCTTTCCAATTCAACGGAACGGTATTCAGCTTCGTATTTTCGAATGTCGTCTCTCGGACTTTCTCCTTTGAAAGATCACCCGGAGAGCATGCAGTCGCATCTCCACTTTGTTTTTGCTTGTCCGTCATAATGATATTTCTCCTTTTATTCGGTTTCTCATCTTTGGATCAGCAGTGACGAGCCTTTCATGCAAGCAACCACGGGACCCATAAAACAACTGATCAACAACATGCTCCCCTTTTCTTCTGTGGTAGTTCAACTACTTTTCAGATTAAATCCAAGTTTTTCCGCTTTGCCGAGGGCATTGAACACGACGTCATGCTAACCTGCCTCAAGCATGTCATCATAATGTTCGAAAACATTTTTCAATAAGGGGTTTGTCACGATGGCGTGAACGATTTTCTTTTCAAAATCATCAACGAACACCGACTCGCTGCTGAAATAATTAATGGCCTTGTCGGTATCAGGGAGATCCTTTATCATGTTCACCAGTAAAGATATCCGGCTCATGTCTCGCTTGTTGAAAGGAACCTCTTTATCTTTTTCATAAACGGTGTCTTTCTTATACTGGCGGATCATATCGTGCAATTTGCTGAACTGCTCGATATCGGATTTGTACTTATTAAAAAATTCGGCGTACAGGGTCCCATCCGTCTCACCCTCCAGCATCAGCATCATGACATACTGGAACAGCTGGTAATTTCTCGATATCATCGTCTTCAGAATATCATCGGGCAGATGCAGGAAATACATCTTAAAATCAGTAAAGTCCTTGAGTGATGCGAAATACTTGTTAAGGGAGGCGGTGTCAAGCCTGGTGAGGATAAAGAAAAGGAGGAGTTTGTCCTTCGTTATGTATTGCGAATAGAGCACCAGTTCCAGGAGACGGTCTGTCGAAAGGAAGTAAAGGATTTCATCGATAATACGATCCGTTGAATGGTTGTGCATTGAACAGAAGCCGAAAACGAAGATAATAAGCTTTTCAAGATGCTCTACGCTGAACTTCCGGGAATTGATATAGTGCTGCAGGTGCGGCATTTCCCGGAAAAGGAGCAGGAAGTAAAGGAATTGCGTGGTCAGTTCATAATCGTTCGAATCGAAAACTTTATCCACCAGGGCAATGAAATCATCAAGGGTCAATGCTTCAAAAATCGGCCTGATTTTGCATATCTGCGGCAGCGATGAGTCCTGTAAAATCGCTTCCACGTAAAACAGGTGATAGTAATCAACCTTTGGAATATCAACAGCCGTGTGTGTCATACCATTTTGCCTTCATTATAAGAAAGCATTCATATCCCCATAAATTTTCACACAAATGACTAACCGGAAGCAGCTTCCGATGGCCCGAATCCCTGAAAAAAGGACATGGCGCCGGTAACAGCTCCGCTGATAAATAAAAAGAACAGAGTTGGATTATATATTAATAGAAACATTATACCGGGTTTTTGTCAATATTCTAATGCCGGGGAGGGATAAAAATTTGGAAAAGGGCGGCTCCAGCGGTATTTCAATAGCATGGACGCATTCTGCTAGCCTGGGGTATAAACCACAGGCCAGCAGAATACGGTTACAGATTAAAACTCCACCGCGGTCTTCATGGCTTTGAACCGGGATTTTCGCACGTTCACATCGACCATCTTTTTATAATCTTCTATCCTGAACCTGTGGGTGAGCATGTCCTCCACCCGCGCCTTCTTTTTCGCGATCATGTCAAGGGCCATCTCAAAGGACTGCCTCCTGGCGCCCTTCACGGTATTATAGCGATAGCCGTAACAGCCCTTCACGGTCTGGAGTTTGAGCCAGAGGGGCGTCAGGTCAAGCTTCACGTCCCTGCCGATTCCCAGCACCGAAAGGGTGCCACGCACCGCCAGCACCCGGAGGGACAGGTTAAGGGTGTCCCGGTGTCCCACCGTGTCGAAGATCCTGTCAAAGCCTCCCATCACGATCCGCTCGCCCAGGTCCGGCTTGTAGGCGCGGCCCCCGGCTATCTGCACCGCGGCGTCTATCAGGCCGCCGCTGATGGTCCGGTCGGCGCCAGATTTTTTCGCGTAATCCGCTGCGAAGGGCGAAGGCTCCACGACGGTAATGTCGCAGCCGCTCCCCATGGCCCGGATGGCCTTGACCGTCATGGCGCCGATAACGCCGCCGCCGACAATCAGGACCCTGTCTTTATTGTCCGGCAGGTTGTCCAGCACCGCCTGCAGTCCCACGGCGAAGGGCTCCGTGAGGGCCGCCGATTCAGGAGAAACGCCCTTCGGCACCGGTATCACCTGGCTCCGGTGAGCAGTCACGTACTCGGCGAAGCCGCCGCTGATGTCCCGGCAGATGCCGATAAACATTCCCGGCGCAAGATTCCCCTCGGCGAAATTCTCGCAGTTCCCCGGAATCCCGGCGGCGCAGCTCCTGCACACCGGTTCGATACCCCGGGTTTCGCAGTTGAGGCTCGGTATCACCGTGACCGGGTCTCCCTTTTTTACGGACTTCACGCCGCTTCCGGTTTCAACAATGACACCGCAGAACTCGTGCCCCGGCACGCAGGGAAAGGAGGTAAAGGGAGAAGCTGTGGGCGAATCTTTCGCGAACATCAGGTTGATGTCGCTCCCGCACAGGCCGCAGAGCCTGGTCCTGATCTTCACCCATTCCGGACCGGGCAGGACCGGTTCGGGGATGTCGACCAGCGTTATTGTCGAGAAGGGGCCGTTGTAACAGAACTTCACGCTCAGGGACCGGAGCGCCTGGAGCGCCGCGAAGCGCACCGGGTTGAGATTGAGCATTAATGCTTTCATACGATGCCTCCTGTTTATCTTCATTCCAGTTGAAGCCTCACCCCCGACACTCTCCATAATATGGAGAAGGGAGTTGAAAGGCATTTATTCACAGAAACCCTCTCCTCTTTGAGGAGAGGGTGCGCGGAGCGTGGGTGAGGTCCAAAACGTCCGGCGCAAGCCGGACACCAATCGGGCGTCTGTCTGAAATCGAATCCCGCGAAGCGGGTTCGATGAGTTACGCCCGTAGCCCGTCGCGGCGCCTGAGCGACCCGGAGGGGGGAGCGCGAAGGGGGGAGGCCGGGAAGGCCTTCCCCCTCGCATAATCCCGACCCGGCTCCGGGTCATAGACTAATCATTCCATCTTTAAAGATTGATAAAAAAGAGGGGTCGCCGGGCTCGTCACCGTCGGATCGGTCATGACGTTCACGCAGGCCGGCTTGCCGGAGGCGAAGGCCCGCTCCAGGGCCGGGATTATCTCCTCGTCCTTCGTGACGAACTCGCCGTGCCCGCCCAGGCCCTCCACCACCTTCTCGTAATGCCGCGTTCCCAGCTCCGAGCACTGGAGACGGTCCTTTCCGATGGACAGTTCCTGGCTGTGCTTGATCATGCCCCAGGCGCAGTCGTTGTTGACCACGACCACCACCGGTATGTTGTGGCGCGCCATGGTGTCGAACTCCATGGCGTTGAATCCGAAGGAACCGTCGCCGTTCAGCACCACGACCTTTTTGTCGGGCCGGGCGAGCTTCGCCGCCATGGCAAAGGGAATCCCGGTGCCAAGGCATCCGAAGAGTCCCGACGAGGTGGCGATGACGCCGGCCTTCTGACGCGTCGAAAAACCCAGGCCAAAATAGCTGGTGTCCCCCCCGTCGGCGACATAGACCGCGTCATCACCCGCAACCTTCTGTATCTGGGCCACCAGCCGCACCGGGTGGATCGGATCGGAGGCTGTTTCGCGCATCCGGTGCTCATAATCAAGCAACGAGCGGCCCGCCGATATCAGGGTCTTTGCCCACTCGCCATGATCATTTTTCTTTACAAGGGGTGCAAGCTGCTCGAGAACCGATCCGACGTCGCCCACCAGGCCTGCGTCAGCCATTCGGTTCCGGTCGATCTCGTGGGGATCAATGTCTATCCTGACCACCTTCACCGACGGGGGAATGATGTTCCCCGACTGGAGGATCCAGTTGAAGCGCAGACCGGCGGATATTATCACGTCAGTCTGCCCGATCCCGAAAAACAGGCCCAGGCTTCCCATGTCTATGACGGAGTTGGGATGGTCGTCCGGGAGTTCACCCCTGCCATAGTTCAGCAGCATGAAGGGGATGCCCGTCTTTTTAACGAATTCATCGAGAGGGCCCGCGCAGCCGCTCAGGCCCACGCCGGAACCGCCGAGGAAGAGGGGCTTCTTCGCGTTGTTGATAATGTCCGCCGCCTCCCGTAGTGCTGCGTCATCGGGATGGACCGTGTATTTCCGCGTGGTCCGCGCCGGCATGGGAACCTCGGATTCTTCAACCTTTATGTTGAGGATATCGGGCGGAAGTTCGAGGAACACGGGGCCAGGCCGTCCCTCCACTGCGTGCCTGAAGGCGATGGACAGGTATTCAGGAATCCGTTTTATATCGAAGCAGGTGGCCGACCACTTGGTGATGGGCTTCACAATGTCCATCTGCTTGATTTCCTGCAGGGCCCCCTTCAGGTCATCCCGGAGCGGGTGCCTGCCGCAGAGGACCACCAGCGGGGCGTTGTCCAGGTAGGCATTGGCTATGCCGGTGAGACCGTTGACAAAGCCCGGCCCGGCAGTGAGAAAGCAGACGCCCGGCTTCCCCGTGTACACGGAGATGGCGTGGGCCATCATGGCAGCCGCCTGCTCATGCCGCACGTCAATGGTGCGAATCTTGTATTCGGTAAAACCGTCCAGTATTGATTCAATGTGGCCGCCGGAGATGCCGAAGACGATATCGATCTTTTCAACTTCCTTTAAATATTTTCCGACCAGATGACCGCCATTTATAAGTGCCATACAATCCTCCTGTGAGTTATTTGCATATTAAGATGCATCGTGAATGATGGGCCCTCTCCTACATCACCAGCTTCACACCGTCGTTGAACCACTGGGCGAAAAAAGCCATGCCGTCGAGCTTCATCTGCCCCGCGGCGGCCGCTTTGAACTGCTCCTCGTCGCTCTTCGACGCCATCACCCTGAAGCCGGTTTTCGCGTCGGCCCAGACGATGGCCGCGTCATAGGGGTGGCGGGCGCCGCTCTTCGTGAGGACGGTGCCCCGGTCGAAGATGAAAAGCCGTCCCCGCTTCCCGTCGGCGGTCTTGATCATGATCCTGACCTGGTGTATGGAGCCGATATAATTCCGGTAGGCGGGCTTGTTCTTCGAAGCCCATTTCAGGATCTTGTGCAAAATAAACAGCAGCAGCGTGAATCTCATAGGCGCCTCCTTGATATGATTTCTCCGCACGGCGGCCCCTCGTGAGCCGTCAGGGCCTTTCGGCGTAATTCTCCCGGACCCACGCCCCGATCTTCTCCTTCGCTTCCCGGTAGGATATCGTAGTCCGCCAGCCCAGTTCGGCGCGGGCCAGGGACGTGTCAAAGTCATTGTTCCTTCCCAGGACGCCCACGTTGAGCCGCGTCAGGGGCGAACGCACATGGAGCGGATTAAGGATTTTTTCCAGCATGAGGCCCAACGCCCAGGCGAGGCCGAAGGGGATGCTGCCCCGGGGGCGCTTTCCTATGAAGGACCCGAGGTCGGTAATGTACTCTTTCCAGGTAACGGTCCAGTCGTCACGGAAGTGGTAGGCCTGCCCCCGGGCTATGTCCATGGTGCCGGCGCGGATGATGCCGTCCACCAGGCTGTCCACGTACACTAAGCTGGTCGGGTGCCGGCCATGGTCGAAGAGGGGGACAGGCATCTTTTTCATCTGGTCGATGATGTCGCGCACCCACACGCTTCCCGGGCCGGTGACGTTGGCTGGCCGCACGATGGTACAGGCAATTTTTCCCGAATCGTGGTACGCGCGCACCAGGGCCTCAGCGTCAGCCTTGGCGTCGTTATAATACACGCCGGATTTCCTCGGCGGGTCCGTCTCCTTCACGCCCTTCAGATGGAGCCCCATCCCCATGGCCGCTATTGAGCTTGTATACACAAAACGCGACGCCTTCCCGGCCGCTTCTTTTAAAAGGTTTTCAGTGGCATTGTAAATGGCGCTGTAGAACTGCTTTCTCGTGCCCCAATCGGTGACACGCCCCGCCAGGTGGAACACCGTATCAATGCCATCGCAAATGCCCCGGAGGCTCTCCTGAACGGTGAGGTCCCCGCGGACTATCTCCACTCCCAGCTGCACCAGGCTATAGACCTGTTCCTCCGGGAAGGCCAGGGCCCTGACGCGGTGACCCCGCGCGGCCAGTTCCTTCACCAAAACAGAACCAATGAAGCCGGTTGCCCCCGTGACCAGTGCTCTCATGTAATCCTTCCTCTGATAAGTTAAAGAAGCGCTGCCGCGAGATACAGCACCCTCATCACATGGGCCATCTATAGCACATCTGCAGCGGTCTGTCGACCGTCCTTATAAACTCATACTAAAAATATGCAGCCGTGCCTTATTCAACACTGTTATTTTTGAATTCGCGCGGGGTCATCCCGGTCATTTTTTTAAAGGCGTTGTTGAAGGATGATTTTGAATTGAACCCGACCTGGAAGCATACAGAGATTATATTCGCGTCCGGATTTCCGCGGAGGAGCCTCTTCGCCTCCTCGATGCGGCAGCCGTTCACGAAGTCCCAGAAGCCGGTGTTCATCCGCTCGTTCAGCACCTGGGACAGCTGGTGGGGCGTGATCGAGAGCTTCCCCGCAACAGAGGCCAGGGATACGTCACTGTCGCGGAAAAGCCCTTCTTCGCTCATCAGTTCAGCAAGCCGGTACTGGATTATATCAGTATCAATACCCCCGAGCATCGACTTTTCATACCGTTTCTTCTTGATCTCCCGCTTCAGGTTGAAGAAGAACTGCGGGTAGGCCCGGATCCCGATGTAAAGGGAGATGTGAACGAATACGTTGATGATGCCCCCGCCGATAAATACAGCCGGCGCCCCTCCCAGGAAACCGCCAAGAAGCATGGCGATCACCAGGATAATGCCGATGGCAACATAGAGAATGAAGCGGAACCCCCGGGGCGACTCGCGTATGCTGATGTCCGAAAGTGCGACCTTGATTATGGCTGCGACATAGACCAGGATATGCACCACCGCAGCCGCCAGGGGAATGATCAGGATACTGGCCAGGGGATCCTGGAGTAAAACTCCGATCATTTCCTTCTTGAACGCCACGGGCTGAAACTGGAACACGACTTCCATGACGAGGCATGCCATGGCCGGGGCCAGATGGACCACGGCCCGGTAAGGCAGCGGCGTGCCGCGATAGAGCAGCGTATGATAATAAAAAAGATTCAGCGGCCCGATCATGAAAAGGGTCGTTAAAAACATGAATATTGATGCAGGGTACTCCTGCGGCACGCCGCGGGCGATCAGGGCGATCCCCAGCATGAGCACGGCATTGAAGAGATAGAAAAGTATGCCCGGCGCGTTCCCCTTCCCCGGTTCAGGCACCCGTTCCAGGGCCTGGAGAATGCAGAGACCGCACCCGAAGAACATTATTTCTATGCCAATGGCAACAAACATATCTCTTTCACGAACTTACCCGCAGCACCTTTATACGACCGGGCCGCGGCATCCGGCCTTCGCCGCCATTGGTCTGGTATATACTCCTACTTCTCTTTCTTCCAGGTTTTGTCAGGATTGTATGCCTTCATGGCCTGTGCGATTTTTTCCGTATCCTTTCCCAGGTCCTTCTGATACACCACGCCATCTTTATTCACAATAAAGGTCACGACTCCCGAGTTCCCGTAATCAGACGGGTATGCAACAAGGGCAAAACCGCCAACCATATTATCATAGACCATGTAATTATATGCTCCGCCCTGGGCGCTTTCGCCCTGGGCCTTCAGGATCTTGTAGTAATACCCGTGATAGGGCACGGGTTTATCCGCAGTCTTCATGCTGCCATACCCTTCCTTAACAGCCCGTGCTATATAAGGACCCATGGGGCTCTGCTCTTCGCCCTCTTCCGCCTCCCAGTAGAGGCCGTCTTTTTTTCCTTTTGTGCTCCTGAATTTTTGGGCATACTCCAGATAGCCGTCCCCGTCATAATCTCTTCCAACATATTCGCGCTGAGAGTCCACGTAAGCGTGACAAACCATGATGGCGCTCAGTTCGTTCTTTCCTATGCGCCGATTCAGGAGTTCCTCCTTCCCGGCCATGGTATCGAAAACCCATCCCTCATTTTTTTTCACCAGGGGAATGGGGAAGGGCCATTTATCTTTGCCGATGATGAGGATTGCTTTATTATCACTTTCTTTCTCCACGCTGTGCTTGTCCTCATAGTTTTTAACAAAGGTCTTTTCATCATGGTAGTGTCGGCAACATTATCCCCGGAGGAGATGATGTCTCTTCCTCCCGGACCAAAAATGGCAAGCACTTCATTTTCATCATTGATTTTCACGGCAGCAATCAGGCTTTTTACCGCCTCTTCAGGGTTCGTGAATGCCTTCTGCTGCGCGCCCGCGCTTTGATGCAGGCAAACAAGGAACAGCAATGCCGCGACCAGGACCGCCATACCATGGCGAACTGTTCCCGCGTTTCTTTTTTCTTTTCTGTGGAGAATCATATTTCACCTGCCACGTTTTTATTTATGATAATAATCTTTGTTGCCATCTACCTGCGGCCGCCGCCACGGCCGCCGCCACCGCCGTAACTTCTGCCCCCCCCTGAGGACATGCCCTGGCGGCTCGAGCTGCCGCGGTCACTGTATTGTTTCGCATCACCGCCCCGGCTGCTCCCGCTAAAGGCATTATCACCACCACGATTACTGCTCCCGCGGTCTGCAGCACCGGCACCTGAACTGCCCCTGTCCTTCTGCGTCAAATCCTGTTTCCCGCGGTCCCCGGTATTGCTGCCGGAGCGGTCCCTGTCCTTTTGCGATGTATTCTGTTTCCCGCGGTCCCCGGCATTGCTGCCGGAGCGGTCCTTGTCCTTTTGCGATGCATCCTGTTTCCCGCGGTCCCCGGTATTGCTGCCGGAGCGGTCCTTGTCCTTATCCTTGCTACCCTGGTCGGAACGGCCGCGATATGAATCACGAGAATTTGCCGGTTGGGTTGAGGGTTTATTATACTTATCTCTCGTTCCCTGGTCCCTGTAGTTAACGCCGCCCCGGTGGCCTGGATCGTGCTGCCAGTTACCCTTGCCGGCAGGGTATTGCTTTGCGTAGGCGTTGCGGTTGATGTTCCTGTTGACATTGATATTCTGGTGTACATTGATATTCACGCAGCTATAGCCATGAGCCCCCCCCCAGTGACAATGTCCCCATGCATAGCCCCAGGCGACCCCGACAACCACGACGGCGGCGAAGGTGAAGGCGACCGCGGCAGTGTACCCCGGAGGATATACGGGATAGGGAGGATACGCGGGGTATGCCCACACCCCGTACACCACCACCGGGTCATACACCGGCACATAGATTACCTGCGGGTTGGCAGGCTCAATAACGATAACCTGTGTCTCCTTCACTACGGTCACCTTCTGCTCTTTCGTTGTCTTGAGGTTTCCCGAGGCCTGGGCCTTTTTCCGGAGTTTCTGGATCGTATCCATGACATCCTTTTGCTGGGCCAGGAAGGCGTCCCCCACCTTCTGCGTCCAGTCGACCTTGTCGCTCATCATTGCCAGAACCTGGGGAAAGTTCACCAGGGACTTGACGCTGGGGTCCCATGACTCCTTCTCCAGCGCGGTTGTAAGGGCGTTCCCTTTGAGGTCTTTATTCTGCTTGACCCAGCGATCAGCCTTTACGATCTCCAGGGGATAGGTGGAGGCCATGAGGACCTGCACCATCAAGGAATCCGGGTAGAGCGCTATCGGGGCAAGCATCTGTTCCAGTTCTTCCTGCTTGAATGGTTTGGATCCCTTCTTATCCTGAGCCATGCTCCACTGGGGGACCGCGATCAGAAACACAAGAAACCAGACCAATATGAGTTTTAAAATGTTATTTTCTTTCATGGTACACCATCTCTTCCGGGACCCCAAAGGTGAAATGTTCCTGGGATCGCCCAAATAATTTTTCAAATATGCCATTTCTTGTCGTACCAATTTTTTTCTCATTAGATCAACAAGAAATCTCTTTAACTGAATAGCTAGTGGCAATGGAAAAATCAAGTATTTTTCACGCATGTACATGGCGCCAGGATCAAAATAGAAATGTGCGATTAAGGCTTTACTTGGGAGGGATAACGATATAATGCTGATACTTTCGATATAATGCAATTTTTAGCATGGTAATACTCAAAATCTTCAAATTAATAAAAAAAGCGCGGATTCCGGTACCGGGGTATTAAATCTGCGCTTTTTTATTTTCAGAATTGTTAAAAAAGATAAACTACTTAGCAGTTTTCTCAGCCGGTTTCTTCTCGGCAGGTTTCTTCTCAGCCGGTTTCTTCTCAGCAGGTTTCTTCTCAGCCGGTTTCTTCTCAGCAGGTTTCTTCTCAGCCGGTTTCTTCTCGGCAGGTTTCTTATCAGCCGGTTTCTTCTCGGCAGGTTTCTTATCAGCCGGTTTCTTCTCGGCAGGTTTCTTTGCAGGTTCAACTTTCTTTTCTACTTTTTTCTCAGCTTTAGGATCAGCAGCTTTGTCTGCGCTGAAACCCATTACTGTTAATCCAAAAACCATAGCAATAGCGATAACAAGAATCTTTTTCATCTAAAAAGCCTCCTAAAAAAATTGTATTTTCCCGGAACCAAATTTTATTGCAGTTTTTAATGCACTTATACTATATGACATAGTTAAAAAAAATAACGGCCACTTTTTTTAAAAAAATGCTGACAAAAGACCAGATTTCCAACATCTACAAACAATTTTCAGGGGAATTATACCGTTATTTATTCAGGTTGAACCGCAATTCAGATGCCTCTGAAGACCTTCTACAAGAGGTTTTTGAAAAATTTATCGGATATACTGCAGAAAATGAGGTCCAGGAAGATAAATATCGGGCATTTTTATACAAAACAGCCCATAACCTGTGCATTAATTACCTTATCAAACAAAACCGGACCCATCCCGGGAATCTTCACGATATGGAAGAAACCCTCAAAACTGAAGACAGGCACCTGGACCGTCTGGTGCTGGATGACCTCAACAAAGCAATTTACAGGATCCTGGAGTCAGTAGACGCTCAATCCCGCTCAATATTCATAATGCACAAGGAAGACGGCATGCAATATGATGAAATCGCCGAAACCCTGTCCCTTTCAGCACGGACAGTCCGGCGGAGAATTAAAAGTATCCTTGATTTGCTTTATGTCGAATTAAAAAAAGATGGTTTTTTGACATAATTCTGTCAAAAATCCGGTCGCCGATTGTTATATTATATGAGGATCGGACCATGAAAGGCCATGTGAAAAAAAATATCCTGATAGATTACATTCAGGACAACATGAATGTGCGCAGGGCCATGGCCGTAAAAACTCATATTGATACGTGTGATCTCTGCCGTCAAAACTTTGTCATACTAAAAGAAGCCACCACGGTATCGAAGAGCAAAAAAATTAAACCGGGCAGATCTGTCCTGGCCGGCATTCTTGATTATTACGACAACTATAAACGGCCTACCGAGCGGGTGCAGATCCCGAAGCGGCTGAGCGCCAGGCACGCGGCAATTGCCCTTGGCACGGTCTGCGCCTGCGTTTTCATCTTTGCCCTGTATTCGCATCTGCAGTACGAGAATGCTCCGATTTACGCGTCAAAAGTGAAAGGCACGGTCAGGGCTGATTCAAATATTCTTCGCAAGGGCCAGCAGGTGCTCCCGGGGGTCCTTCTCACCACCGGTGAAGATTCAAAACTGGCCATCATGTACGGGAAAGTCATGAAGCTCATAGCCGGCCCCCATTCCCGGATATCCATAACAAAATCGCATATCGACAGGAAAAGCGGCAAAATCTATTTCGAGATGGTCATCGACAGAGGCTCTATCTTCGCTGAAACCAACAGAGGATGGAAACTGCAGTATATCCTGGTTACACCCCACGGTAAAGTATCATCAACGGGGTCAAGAATAGCCATGAGGGTCGAACCGTCAAAAACGCGGGTCATGGTAAAAGACGGGTCCGCAAATATTTCATCCAATAAGGGACATTCTGTTGAAACCGAGGAAGGAAGCGGATACTCGATCACCGACAAGGAAGTGACCTCGGCAATGGAACCGTCCGAAGATGAAAATGATAGCAGCACACTTTATGACAACACGGTCAAAGACCTTCTTGACGACGACGATACTGATGACGGCGATTCAGTAGTTCAATAACAGGCCCGCCCGGGCCTGTTTAAAATCGACAACAACTTTTTTTGGACTGTATCACCATTTAATCCCTGGCTCAATTTGTGTTATTTAAAATTTTTTTATTTTTTTAATCAAAAAACTTGATTAATCGTCACAGGCTGTTTATATTATGTCTAGGAAAGTTCAGCCTGTCACGAAAGATTCAGCACCGCAAGTGCGATCTTGAGCTTGATTAAAGCATATGTGATAAAAGCTGAAGAATACGGGTTCAAGGAACATCTATGATCAACGGTTCGTAGGAAGCCATCCGAAGAGGGTGGCTTCCGCTATTAATGGCCACTTTTAATTTCAGCATGCCGGGCACCCCCGTATAGACCAATGTTCTTGACTAAACAAAATGGATATGCTATCATTGCTGATAATTCACCATTGAGGGGGCAATCAAACAGCCATGGATAGCATGTTAAAACCTTTGAACGTAAAAGACAACCTGGAGCCGGGCACCATCATCCGCCGCATCGGCCCCGGCAAGGATCAGCAGGGGAGCTTTCTTGAGTTTGACGAAAGCTATAACATGATTCTCGCCAATATAATAGACATGCAGTCGGGACACCTCGTTGCCAGCGAGGCGGTCCTTAAGCCGCAGCAGAACGACAAGCTTTATTATTATCCCAACTCCTTTCACACCAGTCCCATGGCCGAAAAAGCCAAAAAAATCATTACCGGCTGGCCCCTGTATAAAAAGCACGCGGAACTGCAGGACAAGATCATGAATTTCATCAGCCTATCCTACGCTCCGGAGCAGATCATCGAAATGGAGAAAAAAGACATGCTCCACCTGTTATTTATTCCGGTGCAGCAGAAATTCCGGATAGGCAGGTTCAACGAGCGGAGGAACATGGAGCGGGTCTGCAACGACGTGTTCCTGCTGTGGCTTGAATCAAACACTGACAAGTATATAACCTACCTGGCGCGGGTGGTGCAGTTGAAAGGCCAGGAACCGCTCTTTTACTCCGCCGGCACCAAGACGCACGAGAAGACCGCGGCGCAGCTCCAGAGCGAGATCTATAAATTCGACGCCACCCATGGCGGCCATATCAAGGCGGGCGGCATGAAAAACGGGAAACGGCATTTTCTGGTCGACGCCGGGTCCAAATACATGGGGCTGGGGGTCAAGACCCCGTTGCATGTAAGCGAGTTTGTCGCAGCTGCCCTGCGGGAAACCTATACTGAATTCGAGTTTACCCCGGTAGAGGGCCAGGGCGCCCTCGGGTAGCAGGGCTGGATAAACGTTTCACATGGACGACCTCTTAAAACCGTTAACGCAGTCGAAAAAAATCGAGCCGGGCACCATACTCCGCCGCATCGGCAACGGCAAGGACCAGCAGGGGAGCTTCCTCGAATACGATGACGAGGGGAACTTCATTCTCATCAACATCATAGACATGAAGACCGGCTCACTGGCGGCCCTCGAAGGGGTGCTAAGGCCCCGGGAGGGTGACAAAATCTTTTATTGCACGTCATCATTTGCCACAAGCCCGGCCGCGGAAAAGGCGCTGAAGATCGTCAGGGAGTGGCCCCTCTTCAAGAACCACGCGCGCATCCAGCAGCAGATCCTCAATTTTGTGACCCTGGCTTACATCCCGGAGCAGATCATTGAAATGTCGAAAAAGGATTCGCTGTCGTTCCTCTTCGTCCCCATTCAGGAGCGGTTCCGTATCGGCCGCTTCACCGAGCGGCGGAACCCGGAGCGGGTATGCAATGAGGCCTTCATGCTCTGGCTCGAGTCCCTTCACACGGGGAACCACATCACCTACCTGGCCCTGATCATGCAGCAGAAGCACCACGTTCCGCGCTTCTACTCCGCGGGGACCAAGCCCCACGAGGAGACCGCGAAGCTCCTCATGGATGAGGCCTTCAATTTCAGCCCGACCCACGGGGGCCACCTCAAGTCCAGTGGATTTGAGAAGGGCAAGAAGCATTTTATCGTGGACGCAGGGTCGAACTACCTGGGGCGCGGCGTGAAGACGCCTCTCCATGTGAGCGAGGCCGTCGCCGCAGGATTAAAGAAGGTGTACCCCGAATTCGAATTCACCCCCCTGGCAGGCCGCGGCGCCTTCGGCACGGAACAGAGCTACTGACCCGCCGGTCAATCATCCGCCAGCAGTTCGTCCAGGGCGTGTATCAGTTTTTCAGCGTCGAAGGGCTTGTGCAGTATTTTTTTTATCCCCGCGGACAGGGCGCTCTCTCCTACCTCATCTTCAATCAGTCCCGAGCAGAGGATGACCTTGACGTCCGGATCGACGGCCGAAAGCTCCCCGAACAGCTCGACACCCGACCTTCCCGGCATGGAAAGATCAAGAATGATTGCTGATATCTCGTCATGGCGATCCCTGAAAATAGAAAGTCCCCGGTCAGGGGTGCTGGCCGTCAGCACCTTCCAGCCGTACGCCACAAGGAACCCCCTGACGACGTCAAGAATGTAGGTTTCATCATCAATGACAAGTATGTATCCCGATCCTTCTTTCGCTCCCATGACTGACATCGCTGGCTTTTCCTGTCCCGCCGCCGCCATCCCGAAGGCAAGAGGAAGGTACACGGAAAATGTTGACCCATGATTCTGCTCCGACCGCACACTTATGAATCCCCGGTGCTGCTTTATGATGCCGTAAGAGATGGCAAGACCGAGACCACTGCCCCCTTCTTTCTTTTTCGTAGTGTAAAAGGGCTCGAATATCCGGGCGAGGTTTTCCTCGGGAATGCCGGCACCCGTATCGACGACCCGTATCCGGGCCCATGAACTCGCCCCGGCTATCTCCGGCTCCTCTCTCAGGAGGGCCTCGTCGGGGATAACAATATCCGGGATCACCGTAAGGGTGCCCCCCTGGTTCTCGTCATTACCCCGCATGACGGTCATCGCATGGGCAGCATTAATGCAGAGGTTGAGAAGGACCTGTTCTATATAGACGGGCTCCGCCATCACCATGATGGGGATATCGATGAACCTGAAATCGAGGGTGACGCTCTTGGCGAAACTGTTCTGGCAGATGGACTGGATGTTCCGCAGTGATGTGTTGATATCTATAGGGACGAGGACGATATCCTGCCTGCGCGACAGGGTCAGCAGCTGTTTGATGATCAGTGATGATTTTGTCGACGCCTCAATGCCGAGCTTGAGGTATTCTTCTATATCGCCCCGCCTGTCAAGGCGTTCCTTTTTCAAAAGGATATCGATAAGATTAAAGCTTCCTATAATACCGCCGAGAAGATTATTGAAATCGTGGGCGAGGCCTCCCGCCAGGGTCCCCACAGCCTCCATTTTCTGGGAATGGGCGAGCTCTTCCTGGATTTTTTCCTTCTCGATCTGCGTTTTCAGATACTGCGTAGTCCGTTGCCTCAGCTGTTCCAGGGCGCTGTTCAGCTCGATGTTTTTCCGCTGCAGCTCGTCGGTGCGCGTCGCCACCAGGGCCTCAAGATTGTCCCGGTGCACCTGGAGCTCCTTCCTGTCCCGGTCAAGGGCATTCTTGTAATCGACACGCACCGATTCATAATAATACGTGAGAAGAAACACGAGGATCATTGTTCCCACATGGCGCCAGGCGAATTCGAAGGGATAAAGAAACGGCAGTGGAAGTCCAAATGGATTGAACATCAGCACGGCGCACATGACCACCATGGTTGTTGACCAGACGAAGCCCTCCCTTTTGCCGAGGAGAAAAAAAACGAGATTCGGATACAGGATCGCCCATATGCTTGCATATCCGTTCCTTGGTGCGGTAATGACCCAGAAAAAAAGAATGATCCATACGAGGAGTGACACGGCCCGGTAAAGAATTACCACCCGCCGCATCCTGTTCATGTTCATGGCAAGGCATACCAGCACGACTGAAGCGAGGATATTTGTGATGCCGTAAATAATCCCGCCCCTGGTGTTGATGATATGATTTAATCCAACAATGAAGAGGGGAGCCCCGAGAAAGAGAACAAATATGGCGAACAGCCTTTTCCTTCCGCGCTCCTCCAGGTCTGGTTCGTCTTCCTGGAAAAGCCGGCGTATAAAGAACCGCAAAATTGGCTTGTGGGCACTTCCTTTAATCAATACTGTTGCCTGTTTGCATCAATAATATGGAAACAATCAGCATGATAAGCATATCTTCACATTACATATTTGTCAAGCCGTTAAGGCCCTGTCGACAGGTCCCGCGCATACGCCCGATCATTCCGGCGTCTTGGGAAGCTCATCTGCCGCCTGGATACCGGCGGCGACCTCCGGGATGATCCCCATCTGCCGGTAGATGGGGCGCACGATTTTCCGCAGCGAGGGAAGCCGCAGGGCGAACACTATGCCGCCGAGGATGCAGAGGATCCCTCCATACAGAACCGTGGCGGGAGCCCCGATGGCGGATGACACGCTGCCGGCAATTAAGCTCCCCAGGGGCGCAGTGCCCATGACTGCCATGACATAGAAGCTCATGACCCTTCCCCGCATGTCCTCGTCAACAATGGTCTGCACCATGGTGTTGCATGATGCCATGGTGGTTATCATACCGAAACCGGTCAGCACCAGGATGCAGGTGGAGAGGACCACTGACCGCGAGAAGGAGAATACCGCCAGGGACGAACCGAATATAACCAGTGCCGCGCTGATGACGCGACCCAGGCCCAGCACGCTCTTCCGCATCGCCAGGAACGCGACTCCCGCGAGGGCGCCGCCGCCGGTCGCCGCGACAAGGAAGCCGTAGGTATGCGAATCACCATGAAGGATGGTGCCTGCGAAAACCGGAAGTATCACCGGGAAGGACATTGCCACGAGGCTGATCAGGGCAACCGTGGCGATCAGGTCCCGGATCGGCCTGAAACCGAAGGCATAGACAAGGCCCTCCTTCATTTCGGACAGGAGCCTCGACCCTTCTTTCTTGTTTTTCCGCTTTGGAATGTTCATTACCAGAAGGGCGGCCAGCGCGGCTGCATAACTCAATCCGTTCAGGGCAAAACAGACGCCCTCCCCGGCCCGGGCCACCACGACGCCCGCGATTGCCGGCCCCAGGAGGCGCGATCCGTTGAAGATGCCCGAGTTCAGGGCGATGGCGTTCCCCAGGTCGGCCTTCTGTTCGATCATCTCTATGACAAAGGCCTGGCGGGAGGGCATTTCAAAGGCATTGGTGATCCCGAGGATGCAGGCAAGTGCGGCGATCTGCCACACCTGAATCGCTCCGGCAAGGGTCAGGCCGGCGAGGGTAAAGGCCTGCGCCATGGCAACCACCTGCACCGCGATGAGTATATACCGCCGGTTAATACGGTCCCCCAGCACGCCGGCAAAGGGCGAAATGAGCAGAATCGGCACCTGCCCGGCGAAGGCGACCAGGCCGAGGATGAACTCCGAGTGGGTCATCCGGAACACGAGCCAGCTCACGGCGACGGACTGCATCCATGTCCCGACAAGGGACACGCCCTGGCCCATAAAAAAGAGGCGGAAGTTCCGGTAGCGCAGCGAGCGCAGGGCCTGTCTGAGACCCTTCATGGATGTGGGGTTGGACGCATGCATGGATATATCCCGCGATAAAGTACGGCTCCCGGGGCCGCATGTTCAAGACGAAGTGGAATACTGCCGAAGAGGTCAAGAATAATTTGAGCGTATATTAAAAACAGACCTGGAGCCCCGGATATGTATCTGAAAGCGTTTTTTGTATATGAAGGCGGCTTTCATCGTCAGTAACCGGATCAACGGCGCTGACCGCATTACCGTCATTGTCAAAACGGAACCGCCATTGCGCTATGAATCCGGGGACCTGTATATAGCGGAGCGTGCCGACACCAACGCAGGAGCTTCCGACCAGGGCATCGCCGATGACGTACAGGAATTCCCGGCCGCCGCAGGGCAATCTCCCCTCTTCAACGACCCTGCAGGACCAGGGTGCCACCTGCACTTCCTCGCCGGGCTCTTTATGGACATATTCCTTCATGGTTTACCTGGGCATCATAGTCATGACAGGGCGGGCCCGCACAGCTTCCCGCCGCTGCATTGTAAAATTGTGCTTGATAGACAGATGATTTCAATTACAATTTCACCCATGCTTCGATTTCTGAAAAATTTTTTACAAAGGGACTTCCCGAAATTCGGAGCCCTGGACATACTTAAATATATAGGCCCGGGGCTGCTGGTCACCGTGGGATTCATCGACCCCGGGAACTGGGCGTCCAATGTCGCCGCCGGAACCCATTACGGGTATGGTATTCTCTGGGTTATCACCCTGTCCACGATCATGCTGATGCTCCTCCAGCACAACGCGGCGCACCTTGGCATCGCTACCGGGTTGTGCCTCTCTGAGGCGGCCACCGTGCACTTCAGGCCCTGGGTCAGCCGCCTCTTCCTGGCCAGTGCCGTCGGCGCCGCGGTATCAACGGCCCTGGCGGAAATTTTCGGAGCCGCCATCGGCCTCCAGATGCTCTTCGGTCTTCCCCTTCCCCTGGGGGCGGCCCTCACGACGGCAGTTGCGGCCTACCTGCTCCTGTCGAACAACTACCGCCGCATCGAGAAATATATTATCGGCTTCGTATCCCTCATCGGCATCTCCTTCATTTTTGAATTGAGCCTTATCGATATCCGGTGGGATGAAGCTGCGTACGGATGGATAGTTCCGTCCATACAGGAAGGCTCCATGCCCTTCATCATGAGCCTCCTCGGCGCCGTGGTCATGCCGCACAACCTTTATCTCCACTCGGAGATCATCCAGAGCAGGCAGTGGAACAGGGAAAGCAGCGACATGATAACCCGGCAGATGAAATACGAAATCACCGACACGATCTTCGCCATGTCCGTGGGATGGGCCATCAACAGCGCCATGATCATCGTGGCCGCCGCCCTGTTCCACGCCGGCGGCGTCGAGGTGCATGACCTTGCCCAGGCGGGGGACATGCTGAAACCGCTCCTGGGAAATGCCGCATACCTCGTCTTCGCCGTGGCCCTCGTCTTCGCCGGGTTATCGTCGCTGATAACCGCGGGCATGGCCGGCGGAAGCATCTTCAGCGGATTTTTCAACGAGCCCTTCGACGTAACTGACCGGCACACCCGCACCGGCATTCTCATAACGCTCCTGGGCGGACTGGCCATCGTCTTTTTCCTGGACAATCCCTTTACAGCCCTCATCGGGAGCCAGATCGTGCTCTCGGTTCAACTGCCCTGGACGGTCTTCGGCCTCATCACCCTTACCTCTTCGAAAAAGGTCATGGGGCAATACCGCAACCGGGTTCCGGCCCGGGTCATGTTTATTGTCATCGCCGTCATACTCAGCATCCTGAACCTGCTGCTTTTCATTGACGGCATCGGCCTGTATAAAATCTGAGGTACCGGCCATGAATATCAGAAACATTATCAGGATTATTACAATCATCATTATTTCCGCGGCTGTTCCCGCATGCCGGTCCGGCGAAAAAGCCGGCCGTGCAGTTGTGCCGTCACAGGCCGCGTGGGAAGGGACATGGCAGAGCTCTGTTAACAGGAATTCCTCGGGCACGATATCGGCACTGTTCCCCGAACCCCTGCCGAAAAATACCGAGTTCATGGTGAAGGCGACCATATCCTACGGTACTTCACCCGGCCGCATTGAGAAAACCGTTACCACCGCCATGACCGGCCAATACCGGGAGGACCCGGACAAAGACGGTTCGGCGGCGCGGGCCGGGCAGCTGCGGTTCAAGGGTGTCATTGTAGAAGCAGGCCAGACCATCAGCTATGTGGCACTGCCCAACAGGGAATTCACTGAATTCCATGGCGAATACGAATCCCTGAAACCGGATGACAGGGGCACGTTCTCAATCAGGAAAACGAAATCCCTGCCATGATACCCCGTCATAGTTACAAGCCGCCGGCACCATGCATTTTTCCTCTTGACAGGCCGTCGAGAAGCGTGATAGATACTGGCAGGCATGATGCCGCCTGGTAATTGAGCCGGCAGATATTATAACAGCTGTTAGCAATTATTGATGGTATATGATGAGCGATCGCCTTAAAGAATACTATTCCCGACTGACGCCGATTGACATACTGGTGTCCGCTTACTGCATCATCATGCTGGTGCTGATAGCCCTGCGGATCAGGGTGGGGGGATGGGCTGCGGCGGCCCTCATGCTGAATTTTGCGGCGGTCCTTGTCGCCGCCGCCGTGATAGCGCCCATGATGGACCGCCTTCAGCACCCGCTGGCACAAAACCCCTTCATGCGATGGGTCAGGTTCGTCTATCCCATGTTCCTGCTGGGGCCGTTTTTCCAGTGGACCTGCCCCATCGGGCAGATGTACTTTCCCGTTCCCTTCGATGACTATCTTCTGCGTGCCGACATCAGCCTCTTCGGCTTCCATATCGCCAGGGACCTTGTGCACCGGTGGGGGGACAACTACTGGCTTACCGAATGGATGAACTTTTCCTATCTCTCCTATTACTGGATCACTCTGTATCTGCCCCTGTATCTCTATTTTACAAAACGCCACAGGGAATTCATGTATGTCATGTTCAACGCCGGTGTCGTCATCTACTCCTGTTTTATTTTCCATGCCCTCTTCCCCGCCCAGGGCCCGGTCCATTATGACCCGGCGGCGAGCGGCTTCCTTGAAGCGGGACCGATCTCCTGGTTCGCCAGGGAGTTCCTTCTCAGGGTGGACATTCCCGGGGGCGCCATGCCCTCCGGACATATAGCCGGAACGGTAGCGATATTCATATACGCATGGCGCTATGCGCGCAGGGCCTTCTGGGCCACATCGCCGGTGGTGATCAGCCTGTGTGTATCGACCGTATATGGACGATACCATTACGCAGTCGACGCCATTGCGGGTATCCTGGTGGCGGTTATCGGCGCGTACATGATATGCCCCTGGCTCTACGCACGCATCTTCCCGCATCTGAACCGGGAACTCGAAGAGCCGGATACCGTGACAGTGGTTCACGCGTAACCGCTCCATGCCGCAGGCCGGGATAAGGCCGTCCGCATTGCCGGGAACGAATTGAACAATTTTAGCGGTGGGATAAAAAAATGCTGGCCCTGCCGGAAAAAAAGTATCACCCTTGACGGGAAAGGGGCGGCGCGGTTCACATAACAAACTTCCCGGAATCATCAATCCTGCCGATAATCACTGAAGGATTCAAGCCAGAGATATAAGCAGAAGGACATGCAGAGAAGTGACAATCATGACTGATTCGGAATCGGTACTGAAATTCAGCATCAAGGCGAACTGGGCGCCGTTGTATATCAACAAAAAGCTGATTGCCGGACGCATCATGCCCATCCACCGGATGGAAGAGCGGTTATTCAACAAGATCGACAGCAGGGGCCAGAATCACCTCCAGGAGTTCTACTACAGCCGGTATGGCCTGCATTGCGAGCCTGAGGACAAGCGCCTGACAACGATTGATTTTTTGAAAAAAAACCATTTCGTCTGCAATGCCACCGTCATAACCCACGACAAGACGCTTCTCCTCCTGGGATACAGCATTTTCAATTACCGCTTCACCAACACGAATCCCCGTTCCGGCGTTTACATCGATTATTTCACCTCCCTGCCCCTCAATTACCCGGGCAATATCAAGCCGGCCTATTTCGGGAAATTCATCAATGATGACACCTATTACCGCGTCAGGGGCGTTGCCCGGGCTACCATTGGCATGGCATGCTGCTACGCCATCGACATGCACCCCGAGGCGAAACCTGACGCCATCGCCGTGGACCTTACCGCGCGTTCCGACGAAGCCCTCATCCAGGATTTATACGTAAAAAAATACGGCTTTGAGTTTCACAAGGGGAAGCGCGGAAAAGACAATGACCTGTTCCTTACGTTTCTGAAGGCCAGGAAATACCTGAAGCAGTACGAGGACGAATACAAGAAGCTGGAGCGCCCCGAGGGAAACGGACTGACCTACAAAGACCCCTTCAAGTATTAGACCGGCTGCCGGGGATGATCCATTAACGTCAAGGAGTGACCGTCATGGAGCAAAAAGCCTTTCAGGATTATTACCCTGAACAATTCAGCCATTGCTACGGGTGCGGTCGTCTCAACGAATACGGCCTCAAGATCATGAGCTTCTGGGACGGCGATGAAAGCGTCTGCACAGTCAGGCCGGAGCCCCACCATATCGGCATGAAGGGCTTCGTCTACGGGGGCCTCATCGCTTCGGTCATCGATTGCCACAGCACCGGGACTGCAGCCGCTGCCTCGTACCGCCGCGAAGGTAGGGAGATGGGAACAGACCCTCCCCTGCGCTTCGTGACCGCGTCCCTTCACGTGGACTACCTGAAGCCCACGCCCATAGAAGGCCCCCTCGAACTCAGATCAAGGGTGCGGGAGACGGGTGAACGCAAGGTCGTGGTCGATACGGACCTTAAGGTCAACGGCATCCTGTGCGCGCGGGGAACCGTTGTGGCAGTAAAGATCCCCCCGTCAATGATGCCGAAAGAATAACGGCGTGCTTATCATAATTCGGTGTACTTTTTGCTGCTGTTGTAGCTCTTGTCTACCGGATACTTCCTCTCATTCACCAGCAGTTTGTCCCTGACCGCGGTGGAGAGATCGATCCCGGCAGCCTCCCCCAGGTAGAGAAGAAACACGAACACGTCTGCAAGCTCTTCCTCTATTTTTTTTCGCCCATTGCCATCATCGATCATTTGACTTATCTCACGGGGCGTCTTCCAGAGAAAGAGCTCCTGCAGCTCCGCCGCCTCAACGGACAGGCCCATGGAGAGGTTCTTTATATCGTGGAACTGCTTCCAGTTGCGCCGGTCCCGGAATTCCATGACTGATTGTTTTAATTGTTCGATCGTGGTGATTGCGTCCATTATGGCATGCCTGCCCTGCTCGTAAATAATTGAATCTATTTGATTCCAACAAATCCCTTGGTCAAGAAATAAACGCCTTCTCCTCGCATTAATAATGTATTGACAATCCATCAACTTTGCACATATCCTGTTTACGCTGATCCATCATGCCGGTGTAAATATTTTATGATAATTCCCTGTTAGAATCTGAATGATTATATAAAGGACTGTCTGAATGACCAAGCTTCTGCCGGTGATCCTCTCAATCCTGTTTCAACTCCCCATCACCGCGGCTTCAGCGCCCGATCCCGTCGTCATCGATGATCATCTCACCGGAAAAACGATCGGATTGTATCTGGAATACTGCGTGGACCGGACAAAAAAGCTGACCATCAGCGACATTTCGTCGTCGAGCAGTGACAATACACGCCGCTGGATACGGTCCGGCAGGGTAGCACCGGGATTCGGATATACCCAGAGTGCATACTGGATCCGGTTCACCGCGAGCAACAGGACGGACCATGACATCACCTGGTACCTGCAGCAGCGTTATCCCCTTATCAATTATCTTAATCTCTATGTGCCATCAGGAAGCGGAAAAGACGGGTACCGGGAAATCAAAACCGGCACATGGCTACCCTTTTCCCAGAGGCCCCTGCGACACCGGACCTTTGTGTTCCCTCTGAAAACTGCGGCACGGGCCAGCGAAACTTACTACCTGAGATATGAAAGCGAAGGCGCAATGAACATCACCCTCCATGCCTTTTCGCCCGATGAATTTCAGGACGCGAAGGACTCCGAGTCCATATTAATATGGATACTGGTCGGGATCTTCATGATCATGATTGTCTACAACTTCATACTCATTCTTTCCTTCAGGGAAATAAGCTATCTTTACTATGTTCTCTACCTTGTGTCGTTCCTGGCCCTCTTCCTCTCGATTGAAGGGATCGCATACCAGTACCTCTGGCCGGACGCTGTCTGGTGGGGGACCTTCAACAAGCCGATATTCGTGAGCATGACCGTGTGCACCATATGCCTCTTCATACGCACTTTCGCAAAAACCAGGGAACTGTTCCCCTATGTAGACCGGGGCCTTATCGCATTTATCGGTGCGGGCCTCATGGCAGCCGTGATATCACCCTTTGTCAGTTTCCGCCTGGGAATGTCGGGGACAGTGATTCTCACCATCCTGAATGCGGCCTTCGCAATTCTGGCAAGCATATACATGTCGATCAAGAAATCGCGCCCGGGACAGTTTATACTGGCGTCATTCTGCCTCTTCATGATCGGCGCCATACTCTACCCCCTTAAATCCTTCGGCTTCATTCCGGATACCTTTGTGACCAATTACAGCATCGAGTTCGGAGCGGCCCTGCAGATCACCATACTCTCCCTGGGCCTGGCGGACCGGATCAACACAATGCGGAAGGAGCTTGAGGGGATAACCCAGACCCTCGAGGAAAAGGTCAACGAGAGAACCGAGGAGCTGCTGTCGGCCAATGACGAGATGTCGGCCATGAACCAGGCTCTTATCATCGCCCGTGATGAGATCTGGGGCGAGATGGAGCTCGCGAAAAAAATACAGACCGTGCTTCTGCCGGAGAACCCCCGCGTGCCGGGTTATGAGATATCCACCTACATGAGGCCGGCCCAGGAAGTCGGCGGCGACTACTACGACATCATCAACATACAGGGCGGCGACTGGCTGGTCATCGGCGACGTATCCGGTCACGGCGTACCGGCCGGTCTCATCATGATGATGGTGCAGACATCCATCCACTCCGTCCTTGTCGTGCAGCCCGAAATCAGTCCCTCGGAGCTCCTGGTGCAGGTGAACAAAATCATCGCGGATAACATCAGGAAGCTCGGAGATGAAAAGTATATGACCATAACCGTCATGGCATGCATCCGTGACGGCAGGTTCTACTACTCCGGCCTTCACCAGGACCTCATCATATACCGTGCGAGGAGCGGAATGGTTGAGGTATTCGAGACCGACGGGATGTGGCTCGGCATCTACCAGAACATAGAGGGAATGGTCGGCAACAGCACGCTGACCCTTGACGTTGGCGACACTCTGTTGCTTTTTACTGACGGGATCACAGAAGCGGTGAAAGCCGACAGTCAGGCCGGCCCATCGGCATCTGAAACAGACATGTTCGGCCAGGACAGGCTCCGGGACATACTTACAAGGCTGGGAAGCCGCAGCACTGAAGAGATCAAGGAAGGGATATTGAAAGAGCTGTCCTCGTATGTATGCCATGATGACGTAACCATGATGGTCTTTAAGAGGAAAGAATAGTCCCCATCGCGAAACAGGACTGCAATGGTGTACTACGCTATGGCAGATCACAGAGAGCCGTTACCCCGATGCCCGCTAATTAGCAAAAATCAGTGATATACAGGTATTAATATTTTTATTATATTAATAGTAAACAACGCCGTTTCCGTGTGCCCATCACAACAATCAACTGCAGTCAGATAGAAGGGAGGACCCCATGATACAATTTACAAAGGAACAGATCGATCAGCTCGACAAGTATTTCTACGAACCGAGGAACCTGGTGGACCTATTCGAGGGGAGCGTGGCCAGATGGGGCGATCGGCCCGCCATCGGCCAGAAAGACCCGAAGACAAAACAATACGCCTGGATAACCTATCAAAAGCTGGCGGAGCGGATCAAGAACCTTCGCGGCTCCCTCGCCAGACTGGGCCTCAAGAAAGGAGAGACCGTGGGGGTCATCCTGAGCAATTCCATTGAATGGTTCGTCATAGAAAACGCGGTGCACGGCCTGGGGGGCCGCTTCATCCCCATGTACGAAAAAGAGCTGGTGAAAAAATGGGAATACATGATAAAGGACAGCTCCGTGAAGTTCCTCTTCGTGCGGAATGACGCCATTCTCCAGAAGGTAAAGGGCTTTGCCGCGAACTGCCCTGAGCTGAAAGAGACATTCATCGTTTACGGCGAGGGTGAAAAATCACTCCCGGCTCTTGAGCAGATGGGGAATGGCTCGCCGGTCCAATCCTACAAGCCCCACTGGAGCGAGGTCGCGGTGATCATCTATACCTCCGGGACCACCGGCGATCCCAAGGGCGTGATCCTCACCCACGGGAACCTGACCCACTGTTCCCAGTCCGGCTGGAAGATCTACCCCGAGCTGAATGAGAACTCCGTCGCCCTGTCCATTCTTCCCTGGGCCCACTCCTACGCCATCAGCGCCGAGCTGCACAACTTCCTCCAGTTCGGCGGCTCCATAGGCATCATGGAATCCCTTGACACCCTGGGGGCCGACTTCCTTCAAGTGAAACCCACGCACCTTATGTGCGTTCCCCGCGTGTTCAACAAGATATACAACGGCATCCAGATGACCATGGCTGACGCCGGCGGCCTGAAGAAAAAGCTCTTTGACGCTGCCTGCGCCGAGGCAAAACGGTGCCGTGACGGAAAAAAGTCCCTCAAGCTAAAGCTCCTCGACAAGCTGGTGCTCTCAAAAATACGTGCGCGCTTCGGCGGCAGATTGATAGGATCCCTGACTGCAAGCGCGGTCATGACCCTTGACATAGCGCTCTTCTTCAAGGACATCGGTATTGCCATATACGACTGCTACGGCCTTTCCGAGACCTCCCCGGCCATAACGATGAATTCACCCCTGCTCGGCAACAAGATCGGCAGCGTCGGCAAGCCGGTCATGGACATGCACGTGAAGCTCGACAAGTCCCGCACCGGGGCCGATTCACCCGATGGCGAGATCCTCGCCTACGGCGCCCACGTGATGATGGGCTACCTCAACAAGCCGGAGCAGACCGCGGCCATCATGACCGATGACACCTGGAACGGTTTCCCCGGCATCAGGACCGGAGACCTGGGCCGCTTCGACGATGACGGTTTCCTCTACGTGACCGGCCGGTACAAGGACGAATACAAGCTGTCGAACGGCAAGTACGTCCACCCCGAGTCGATAGAGATAGACATGAAGCTGGTTCCCCATGTGGCCAATGCCTTCGTCTACGGCGACGGCAAGGAATACAACGTCGGTATCATTGTACCTGATTTCGAGACCGTCCGCAAGGACCACCGCACGGCACAATGGGCGGCCCTTAGCCAGGCCGAACTCGTCGGCAACAGGGAATTCAATGATTTCCTTATCATCGAGGTTAACGATCATCTGAAGAAATCCTTCGCCGGGTACGAGATACCAAAAAAGTACATTATAACAGAACAGGACTTTACGCTGGAAAACGGGATGCTGACGCAGACCCTGAAGGTGGTCCGCGCCGAGGTTATGAAAAAATACGGGGAGATGCTGAACAGGCTCTACACTGAATGAGATTAAAGTGTAATATACTACAAGCATATCCAACAACAGCGGGAGCACACCATGATACAGCACACGAAAGAACAAATCGCCCAGCTCGATAAATACTATCAGGCACCGAACAACCTGGTCGACCTTTTTGAACAGGGAGCGGCGAAATTCAGCGCGAGAAACGCCATCGGCCAGAAAGACCCTGGCGCCAGGGAATACCGCTGGACGACCTTCGCGCAGCTGGCGGAGCGTATCAACAATGTCCGCGGAGCCCTGAACAGTCTGGGCCTCAAGAAAGGCGAGGCGGTCGGCGTAATACTGAGCAACTCTGTGGAATGGTACGTCCTTGAAAACGCCACGCATGGCCTCGGGGCCTGCTTTGTCCCGATGTACGAAAAAGAACTGCTGAATACCTGGAAATATATCATTAAAGACAGCGCCCTGAAATATCTCTTCGTACGGGACATGGATATTTATGAAAAAGTGAAGGGCTTCAAGGGCGAAATCCCGACCCTTAAGGAAATATTCATCGTCTACGGTGATGGTGAAAAATCGCTGTCGCACCTGGAGGCAGCGGGCGCCAGGAGCCCGGTCCCGTCATACAAACCCCACTGGTCTGAGATCGCTGAACTGATCTACACCTCGGGAACCACCGGCGATCCCAAGGGAGTGCTCCTCTCTCACGGCAACCTGACGGCGTGCACAAAGTCAGGCGTATACGTGTTCCCGGAACTGAACGAAAACACGGTGCTCCTCTCCATCCTTCCATGGGCCCACTCCTATGCCCTCTCCGCCGAGCTCCATGCTCTCCCGGTCTTCGGCTGCTCCGCCGGCATCGCGGGATCGATCGATACGCTACTGCAGGATTTCCTCGCGGTGAGGCCCACCTATATCGTAGCGGTGCCGCGGATATTCAACAAGGTATACAGCGGCATCCAGCTCATGATGAAAGAAACAGGGGGACTCACGAAGAAACTTTTCGACGCGACCTGCGCCGAGGCGAAAAAATGCCGAAACAGGAGGAAAAGCCTTAAGCTCAAAATCCTGGATAAAATCGTCTTCGACAAAATACGCGCGCGCTTCGGCGGCAGGCTTGCCGGAGCCATGACGGCCAGCGCCCTCATGAACCCCGGGATCGCGGAGTTTTTTAAAGACCTCGGCATTCCCACCTTCGACTGCTACGGCCTTACGGAAACAGCCCCGGCCATCACCATGAACTCGACGCGCATGGGGAACCGGTACGGCACCGTCGGCAAGGTGGTCCCCAACATGCACGTGAAGATTGACAAGAGCCGCACGGGCCAGAACGGCAGGGACGGGGAAATCGTCGCGTACGGCGCCCACATCATGATGGGCTACCATAACAAGCCGGAACAGACCGCCGCCATCATGGTGGAGGACACCTGGAACGGGTTCCCCGGCATCCGCACCGGCGACATGGGGTGCTTCGACGATGACGGTTTCCTCGTCATAACCGGCCGTTTCAAAGACGAGTACAAGCTGGCTAACGGCAAGTATGTCCACCCGGAATCGATCGAGACCGACATGAAGCTCCTCCCCATCGTGGCCAATGCCTTTGTTTACGGCGACGGCAAGGAATACAATGTCAGTATCGTGGTGCCTGATTTTGGACTGATCAAAAAGGACCCGCATACCGTCAAATGGGCGGCTATGAGCCCGAAAGAAATAATCGCGGACAAGGAGTTCCAGTCATTCATGACCGGGGAGATCAGCGGCCAGCTTCGCAGGACTTTCGGCGGCTACGAGATACCGAAAAAGATACTCTTCATCGAAGAGGATTTCACCCGTGATAACGGCATGCTTACCCAGACGCTGAAGCTCATACGCCGCGAGGTGCTCAAGAAATACGGCGATCAGCTGAACCGGCTGTACCGTGAATGATACCGACGGGTGAAGGCCGGGTAGGCCTTCACCCTCGCAATTAGTTCGACTTCGACCATTCGATGGCGAATTTCATGACATCGGATACGCTCCGCAGGTTGAATTTTTCCTTTATGTGGAACCGGTGGGTGTCGATCGTTTTCACGCTGACCTGAAGTTTTTTCGCAATGTCGGAAGCCTTGTAACCTTCCCCCATGAGCATGAATATTTCCAGTTCCCGGTCGCTCAGCATATCGAGGGGGCCGGTCTTCCCCTGCCGGTTGTGCAGCACGTTCATCAGGATTTTTGACTTCATGTTTTCGCTTAAGTAGATGCCGCCCTTCATGATCTGTCGTATCGCGCAGACCAGGGTCTTCGTCGCTTCCGATTTCATGACATAGCCCACGGCGCCGGCCCTGATGGCCCGCTCGGAATAGATTTCCTCGTCGCTTTGCGAAAGCACCAGGCACTTGATGTCGGGGTAACGGTTGTGTATCGCCCTGGTCAGCTCTATGCCGTTGATGCTTTTCCTGAGGCCGATGTCGATAATGACAACGTCGGGCTCCAGTTTCTCGAAATTCGATATGGCTTCCCCGGCATTTTCCGATACGCCGCAGACGATCATGTCATCCTCGCGGTTTAGAAGAGACTCAAGGCCGTCGAGGACAATCCTGTGATCGTCAACAATGTAAATCTTGAACTTTTTCTGCAATCCGGACATTCCAACCCCTCCCGTTCACAATCGGCAGTATCAACCCTCGCTCAATGCGGGTATTGTGCAAATCACCTCCGTCCCTCCGTCCGACCCCCTTCGGATGCTGAGGGATGACCCGATCATCCGCGCGCGGTATTTCATAATTTTCAATCCTATTCCCTTGCCCCGGTCAACAATAGCGGGGATCCCGATCCCGTCATCCTTGATCAGCAGCTGTATGTCATTCCCCGATCTATGCACCTGGATATGTATCACATTGGCGCCTGAGTGCTTGACCGAATTAATGACTGCCTCCTGCATGATGTAATATATCTGCGAATAATACATCCTGTTTATCATGTCGATATCGCAATCGATGTCAATGTCCAGCCTGACCCTGTACCTTTGTTCCATGAGGTTCTTCAACTCTTTCAGAAGCGCGGCAAATCCGCCGTCGATGAAATCTATCCTGGAGAGACTCTTGGCGATATTCCGCACATAGGCTATCGCATCGTTGATCAGCCCTTCAATCTCAAGGGCGGAATCCTTCGGCTTCCCGTCGATATCGCCCGCGAGGACGCTGCTTTTCAGGGCAATGCCGAAAAGCTTCTGCGCCAGGTTGTCGTGCAGCTCGATCCCGATGGCGTTTCTCTCGTTTTCCGATATTTTGACCAGTTCCTGCTCGAACATGATCCTGTCGGTAATATCGATCGAATAATACACGATGCCGAGTTTCTGTTCCGGACCGGCCAGGTACGGGAGCAGGGATGTTATCATGTATCTTCTTCCTGCCAGGGGGAATTCCTGCCATCGTTCGAACACGACCGGCTCGCCGGAAAAGCACGCGTCGAAATGCTCCTTCAGCGACATTTCGTATTCTTCATCGCCGAAGATTTCGCTGACCCCGTGATTGATGAGGGCGCTTCGTTTTTTATCATATGCTTTCAACAGGGCGTAATTGACCTCAATAAACCTGCCGCAGGCGTCGACAAACGCCATGTGGTCCCGGGATTCTGAAACGATATACTTGTAAATATTCAGGCTTTCTATGGCGCGGTCTTTTTCATGATTAATTTCAACGAGACTGATGTTCAAATCCTCCAGTTCATTATGGACCTGAGCGAAACGCGACGCCAGCACGGTCGCGAAAATTATGGTCATTATGAAAAAACCCACGATTAGAAACGGTTCCATCGCAAACTGGTTAAAAAAAATCGGTATACTCAGCAGAAATGCGGCCGTATACACGGAAACTCCGGACAGGATCCGTTTTGAATAAGGCTGCCTGTCCCTGACGGCGCGCATGCACACATACATGCAAAAGAGCAGAACGATAACAACGATCAGCATGAAAGGTCCGTATAGATATTTTTGATAAAGATAGCTGTTCCCCCTGATTATTACCTCAAGCGTTATAGCCGCAAGCAGCATAAAATGTATGAACGTCAAACTATTTGAGAAAAACCGCTCCTTGTCCCGTACATTGAAAAAGTGTATGATAAAATTGAGGAACGATAACGACGCCACGATCGACGCAAAATATGTCGATATAATAAAGGCCGTTTGATTATCGAGGATGAAGAATATAATGCCGTCATATCCCATGATCCATATGCCGAGCGACAGGGCAAGAAGGGAAAAATAAAAATAATATGTTTCTTTTTTTCTGTTAAGGAAGGTAATCATGAAATATATGAACAGAAAAATATCGATTGATGAAAGAAAGCTGTTCCATATTATAAAAAGGTTCCATTTTTGCTGTATGGACTCGTAACCGCCGAAAAAGATCGGGTAGCAATACCCGCCGAGATTGTTCAGGCAACCGGTCCTGAGCACCAGGCTGTTCTCCCCTTCCAGAATCGATGTTTTAAGGACATGTATAAGGGCGGGTTTTCCTGCAATCTCGGGTGAAACACCGTTTGTATCGAAAGGCCTCGTCTGATATATCAGCTTTCCATTGAAATAAACCTGCGTGCCCCTGCTCTGCCATGGAAGAAAAATAGCATAATCGGCCGCGGCATGGGGGATGGTTACCGTAATGCCGTACCAGGCATTGCCCTGATAATCCTGGTAATCAGGATGATCCGGCCAGTTGTCATAAGGAGACAGGAGCGTACCGCTCTTCTTGATGTTCTGCAAATCTTTATTATCAAGATCGTCGTGCACACTGAAGCACCAGAGCCTGGGCAAATCGTACGCTTTTTGTTGTGATGTGATCTGCACAGTGCACTCGGCAGCATATGCAAGATTAACGCAGCAGATACATGAAACAAGAATGATGAATCTACAGAGCAAAATCATATAATTGATACACTGGTATGGATATGCATGTCTCTATTCATTCGTCTCAAGATCGAAGATATCGAACAACTCATAACGCGTTCCAGTAATAGCCTCTCTCATGGTATGGTCGAGGGCGAGACAAAAGTAGCGCAACAAGTCCTATTACTCAAGTACTATACATACAACACTTTCATATTTTTATGGCTCTATTGTATTTCCGGGCTGTTTTGGAGGATATTCTTCTACAAGACAGGACTTAATAATAGTACAGTATGCAAGTTCCCCCTTCTGCCCGCTTCCTCATGGTGGTGCCGTTAGTAATACCCGGATGATACCCGGGCAGAAGGGACTTTTTAAACAGCATTAAAGTACTGATGAAGCAGCAAATCTAATTGTCACATAACCGCGTCAAGGCTGACCAGAACTCTCAATAAGCCCACAGTACCGGAGCATCACGATATTTCGATCTCGCCTTCGCAAGAATAGCGCTGCACTCGGCACTGCTCACCGTAAAACCCTCTTTGCTGAACCAGGAAGATAGTTCATCCCCGGAAAAGCGCTTCAGGTTTGCAATAAACTCCTGCGCAAGAACCATGTTCCGAGGCATCAACTCGATAAAATCAATATACGTTCCCATACAATCCTCCGACATGCAATAAACTTGTTGTAAAACCCGATAATCAATTATGCTTGCCCCCGCCGCCTTCGGCAGCGGAGACAAGCATATGTAATTATATGTTGTTAATCAACAAGTCTAATATATTTATTATACCAAAAAATGTCGGTTATGATAATAGGTGATAACCCCTATAGTTGCATAATACTTTTTGGAAGTTTCTCATAAGTAAATTATGCATGGCCCGTTAGATCCGCCGCAAACCTTGATAAACAATAACGATGGGGCTATCTCAGATCACCCCCTGCACCTGGCGGGGGTGGGGGTTTTCTTAATCATGATGATTGAAAAGTCCCCCGCCAGGGGTTTCAGGTGCTTTTTGACAACCCCATCGTTAAACGCTTTATGTTGTTGCGCAACAGAACTGAAGAACCCTCCATATTCAATACCTGAGAGAAAAAATACCGCACTGGGTCCCGGACGCCGGAATGATGCACAGGGCCAGGTTTCCCTTTTTAAAATATCCCATTTCCTTCGCCCGCCACATGGAGAGGGGCAGGCTGACCGAGGCCACATTGCCGTATTCAGAATAAAAACTGGATTCGGGAAACTTTACCGTAATTGATGAATCCGCCAGGAACGACCGTATGGAATCCTGGGCGAGTTTTCCCACATCATGGTAAAAAAGATTATCATAGAGGATGCCGGTATTATTCATACTCTGAAAATAATTTTTTACACAGTCCCTGGTCACGACATAGGCCGATTTAAAAAGGTTCGGCGTGTGCGTGTACAGCTTATAGCGCTCGCCCAGTGAATAATTGAGGCCTATGGTACAGAGATGATACTGCCCGTCGGATAATTCATATGAAAATTTCATGTGACTGCCGTCTTCCATATACAGGTCCTCGCCGGTCGCCTCCAGGATGACCGCCCCCGCCCCGTCCCCGATGGTCAGGGAGCCGAACTTCCACGCCAGCTCGTCTTTTGTCTTACAGACCATGTCGGCCCAGTCGAAGGTCCGCTCCCCGGCGACGATGAGGATGCGCCGGTAATGGCCCGAACTGATCAGGGCATGGCCGATTTCTATCGATTTGATGAAACTGGTGCAGGCATCCTGGGTGTCGATCACGTTTGCGTTGAGGGCCTGCAGTTTATGGCGAAGCACATGGGCAGTGGCCGGCTCCACGAAGGCCTTGGACATGCCGGTGAAAATGATCAGGTCGATATCTCCGGCCTTCAGTCCTGCGTCATCAAGGGCCGCGATCGAAGCGCGGTACGCTATATCGGTACAGTATTCATCCTCTTCGCACCAGTACCTGGTGACATTACCCGCCCTGGCAAGCCTGTCACCGGCAATAGTTAATATTTCATCAAGGTCTTTGCCGGGCAGATATGGCTCACTTTTCTGCTTCATCATCTCCAGGACGTCATCATTGGTAATTTTTCGCTTGGGGATGTAAACGCCTATTCCCGTAATCTCTGAAGTGACTGCCATGATATATTACACCTTTGTTGATATTGTCTGCATAAAGCTTCCACGAATTCAAGGGTAGTACTTCCGTATAACAATCAGATCGGCTGTGATATTCAATGATAAAAAATGGCCCCCCTCGCCGCTGGACGCGGCGGGGGGAGTCAGAATTACCTATGAATAGCTACCTGACAGCTCCATCAGTATAATCGATATTAAAATAATTAATGGCCTCCTTCAACTTTTCAGCAAGGCTTGACAGATTGTTCGCGCTCGCCGACAGCTCCTGGGTTTCAGAGGCATTCGACTGGGACAGCTCATTGATGGCCGTTATAGCCTTAACAATCTCATAATTGGCGTTCTTCTGCTCCTGCGACGCGGTTTTTATTTCCTCTGAACGGTCCCGGATTTCATGGGCGGCGGAGTTCACTTCAGCGTTGGTCGTGTTCTGGCTGTTCATGAAATCAGCGACCTCGTTCATCATCTGGTCTATGGAATTGACGCCGGTGATGATTTCACTGATGAGATTGATCGTGGTTGCGACGTTGGTCATGCCCGTTTCCACGTCGGCGGTGTTGTTTTTAATCAGCCTGTCGATATCCTTGATGCTCTTGGATGTCATCTCCGCCAGCTTTGAAATCTCATCGGCGACGACGGCAAATCCCTTCCCTGCGTTTCCGGCCCGGGCCGCCTCAATGGCCGCATTCAGCGACAGAAGATTTATCTGATCGGAAATGCCGTTTATGATCTCGACCACATTGGTCATGAGCCCCGAACTGGCAATGATATTGTTCATCGTGGCCTGCATGTTCATGAGGGCCTTCTCGCCGCCTTCGGCCCGGCGTGTGATCTTACAGGTCTGCTCCAGGGTTTCCCTGGTTTTCACATTCATATCAATAATAATGCTGGAAAGCCGCTCCATTTTCTGGATCAACTGGTTCAGGTTCATGTACTGGTACTGGGCGGCATTTGAAATGCTGTCAATGCCGGCAGACACCTGTTCGACGGTCGCCGTGATCTCCTCGGAATTCGACGCCTGGTTCTGGGCGTTATTGGAAAACACGGACGTCGAATTTGACATCTGCTCCGATGAGCTCGCCAGGTCTATGGAAGTGATCTTGATGCTCTTGATGATATCGCGCAGTATCATGAGGAGCTTGTCGATATTGTAAACGATTTCCCCGACTTCATCATATGTTGTTATCACCAGGTTCTGAGAAATTTCCCCGCTCGCCAGTTTTTTCACGGCCTGCTTCACCTGTGACAGGGGGATGATCCGCTGCGTTATGATGAAATAGGTCACTCCGCCCATCATGACAATGCCCGCGCAGAGGAAGGCGATCATGAAAACCGTGGTCTGGAATATCCGTTCTTCTATTTCCGATTCATAGATGCTCGAAAAAACATAGGCGTTGTTTTTCATCGACTTGTGAATCGCCATATATCTCCAGTTCTTTCCGTCGTCAAAGCGCAGGTGATGCACAGTGCCGCCGCCGAGGATTGCCTGTCCGTATCTGTCGATAAATGATCTGTCGAGGTTCAATTTCACGCCGCCCTGGCTCAGGGTCATCAGCTTATTATCGGTCAGGGTGACGCTGCCGGTCCTGCCTAAGTCAATGTGTTTCAGCACCCGCGTCTGGAAGAGGTCCGACCGGAGCGCCCCCCGCAAGCCGACATCATTGTCTGCACGGTCCCGTTTTCTTTCGCCGAGATAATCGTTCATCTCCCTTACAATGGTCCCGGCGACGATATCCATCTTATCCAGGTACGATTCTTTCAGCTGATAGTACGACAGGTTGTAGACCACCGTGACCATGATGATGCCGAGAAAGGCCATGATGGTGATGACCGAAACCGACAGGTATCTCCCCATCCTGCTCTTCGCATCGAAGGCATCACTGGCAATGCGTGAAAAAAAACCGTATCTGGCGATGCGGTTCAGCAGATACTCGGGGACGAGATAAAAGATAATTCCTGAGGCGATGGTATTGATAACAAGCAGCATCCCCATGTTGAAGTTATCGGTGAAAGAAGGATGGGATGTTTTATTGAGTATCACGATTACGAGACTCACGGTGGCGACCCAACGGATCATCGTATCAATGGCATGAAGCTTGGGCAATCTTTTATACTGGTTATACGCGGCGGTATAATCTTCATCGCTTATCTGTTCACTATGGAGAATTTTATTGAAATAGGCCAGGATCGGCTTCGATTTTTTCCGAGAGGAGATTAATGATGTAATAAAGGAAAGAGCCATGACTATGCCGGCTATCATAAAAAAAATCAGGAGGTCCTTCTGCTGAAGATTTATTACCAGCACAACAACGGCAATGGCCGTGGGTGTTAATATACAAAACGCGATACCTTCAGTAAATATATAGTACGATCTGAAAAAAGAGCGTAAATACCCTGTCACATCTTTTACAGTATCCATTGACATCACCCTGCACATGTAATATCATGCGATAATCTCCGAACGTCAATAAGCAGGACTGATTACCCCTCCATAGGAATTTTACTTACCCGCCACATAACGGAATCGGTTGCAGTACAATCCGCCTGAACCAGCATCTCCCGGACATGCATCAATATGATGATACCTCCCGGAACGGCACAGCGGCTGATTCCAATCGTTACTCCCCGGATATAGGGTAAAAACTTATGATTATTTACGATGTACTATTATATATAAATAGGGAAAACCCCTATTTGTAGATTTTCATCATATTGTTATATTGAACTTGTTGCTGATCCGGTCATTAGAGAAAAGCATAAAAGGGAGGGAACAATGGCACACTATATCGATTTCATCGAGACAATGCCTGCCAACAGGGCGCTCTCAAGCGAGTTCAAGAAAATGATAAGAAACTATTCGGCGGAGGAATTATCTCTCTGGTTCGAAATTAAAGGCTATGATGTTAGCATGGAAGAATGCAGGGTCATCATAAATAACAATAAAACCAATTTATATTTGATGGAAGAGGCCATCCCGTACCTGTTTCTCACCCATTAGCATTCCGCACCGCCATGAGTTTTTTCAACACGCCATGCTGATTCCATACGGGTCTGAGGCATCCCTCCCTCAGCGTAAAAATCCCGATTGACAGCTCTTCCTCTCCCGCGTATAAGAAAACCGGCGACAGGGCCTGTATCATCCGCGCCAATAACGCATCGAGGTTTCCGTCATGGCCAAATTCAAGCCGCAGTTCGGCAGGTTCCTTTTCATCGATAAAAAGCTGAAGGCCGGCCTCTACCCCAACAGCACCAGTCTTGCAAAGGAGTACGAGATAAGCACACGCACCATACTCCGGGACATTGAATTCATGCGCGACATGCTGGACGCCCCCATAGAATACGACAAGGAGAAGCGGGGCTTCTATTACACCGAGAAGAACTACACCCTTCCCGGCATAGCCATCAGGGAAAGCGACCTTTTCGCCATATGCATAGCGGAAAAGGCGCTGGAGCAGTACGCCAACACGCCCCTGTATGACAAGCTCTCCTCTGTGTTTGAAAAGATACGGTCATACCTGCCTGACAGCGTGACCGTGCGGCCCGGCTGGATAGATAACCGCTTCACCTTTCTTCTGGAAAGCTTCACCGCCATTGACCCGGCCATCTGGGAAACAGTAGCCGAAGGACTGCGCACCGCGCGGCTGGTCGACATCATCCACCAGAAAGCGGGCGGCGAGACAACGCGCCGGAAGGTGTCCCCGTACCACATGGTCAATTACCGGGGCGAATGGTACCTGGTGGGCCATTGCAGCGTCAGGAACGCCGTGGTGCGTTTCGCCATGTCCCGCATCAGGAGCGCCGCCCTGACCGATGAACATTTCACCGTTCCGGCGGACTTCGATTTCCAGAAATACCTGGGATCCCATTTCGGCATCATGACCGAGGAAGAGGAGTACGCGGTGAAAATCGAGTTCTCCCCGGCCCAGGCCCCCTACGTGGAGGAGCGTACCTGGCACGGCGGCCAGAGCGTGACCAGGAAGGAGGATGGCTCCGTCATACTGTCCTTCACAACCAATTCGCTTTTCGAAGTGAAGCGGTGGGTCCTCGCCTGGGGTGCCGACGCCCGCGTGCTGGAGCCGGAACCGCTGGCGCGCCTTGTCAGGGACGACCTGGCCGCCGCGCTGGAAAATTACGGCACCAACTCCTGACTCTCCTTTCATCATTTCCCTCCCCGAGCGGCGAGGAAAATTGATTTGACAGAGCACTGCGTGCCGGCCACCATACTGCATATGGAAAGTAGTCACCGTGGGAATAGCTGAAGACATCATCATAATAATCATGGCGGGCCTTATCATGGCCTTCATCGCCAACAAGCTGAAGCTGCCCCTCCTTGTGGGATATATCATTGCCGGCATCATCATAGGCCCCTTTACAGGCGGCGTCACCGTGACCAACGTACACCAGATCGAGCTCCTCGCGGAAATCGGCGTGGGGCTCCTTCTCTTTTCCATCGGCCTCGACCTCTCATTCAAGGAGATCCGGGAAGTCCGCACCATCGCCCTTATCGGCACTCCCCTGCAGATCCTGTTTACGGCGGCATACGGCATCGGCCTCGGCCTCTGGCTGGATCTTTCCTGGACCGCCTCGATCCTCCTGGGCGCCGTCATATCCCTCTCCAGCACAATGATCGTCCTCAAGACACTTATGAGCCGTGGCCTCATGGGGACACTCTCGAGCAGGGTCATGATCGGCATGCTCATCATCCAGGACCTGGTGGCGGTGCCGATGATGATCATCATACCGCAGCTAGACAACATCGGCGGCAGTCTCCCCCTGATCGGCCTCACGCTCCTGAAGGGCGTGTTAGTGCTGGCGGTTGTTATGATAGCGGGAACCCGTATCATCCCCCTGATAATGAAGCAGGTCGCCAGGCTTAACTCACCTGAGCTCTTTCTGCTGACCGTTGCCGCACTGGGCCTCGGCACCGGCTACGCCACGCACCTGCTGGGGCTCTCCTTCGCCCTGGGCGCCTTTGTCACGGGCCTGGTTCTGAACAGGTCGGATTACAGCCACAAGGCGCTGCATGATATCATCCCCCTGAGGGATGTCTTCGGCCTGATATTCTTCACCTCCGTGGGAATGCTCATCGACCCATCGTTCCTGTTTAACCACTACGATACGGTACTCCTTCTTGCCGCTCTCATAATAGCGGGCAAGTTCGTCATTTTCACTCTCCTTTCCCGGGCCTTCGGCTATTTCAACATAGTCCCGGTCGCGGTGGGCTTCGGACTTTCACAGGTGGGCGAATTCTCCTTTGTGCTGGCACGCCTGGGTCTGGGAGGAAAAATTCTGACCAATGAAACCTATTCCCTGGTGCTCACGACGTCCGTCATTACCATGCTGGTATCGCCCCTGCTGTCTATGCTGACTACGCCCCTCTACTCCCTGAAGAAGAGACTCTTCAAAAAGGAGACCTTCCGGGTGGACAACATTCCCCGGGAAGGCCTGCGGGACCATATTATCATCGCCGGCGGCGGCCGGGTCGGGACCTCCATCGCCTCCATCCTCCACCGCCTCGGGTTTCATTTCGTGATACTGGAGCAGGATTACGGCAGGTTCGAGGCTTCGAAAAACAGCGGGTTCCCGGTCATCTACGGCGACGCGTGCCAGGAGCAGATACTGGCGGCAGCGCGGGCCGAACATGCACGACTCCTCATCATCACCGTGCCTTCCATCATGGTAGCAAGGGAAATAATCGGGAGCCTTTCCGGGGTGAACCGGTCGCTGAAGATCGTCGCGCGCAGCAACAGCCTTGAAGAGATGAAGGAACTGCGGGCCCTGAATGTGCACGAAGTTGTTCAGCCTGAATTCGAAGCCAGCCTGGAAATACTGCGGCAGGCGCTGCTCCATCTCGAAATCCCCGCCCTTTCGATCCAGAAATACACGGATGACATGCGCCGCCGGAGTTATTATTCAGCACCCGAGGAAGACCGCCAGCTCCTGGCGGACCTGAAAAACGCCTCGCACCTGCTGGAGATGGAATGGTTCACCGTCCCCGCCGGAAGCCCCGTCATCGGGAAATCGATCGCAGACCTGAAAATCCGCACCGTCACCGGAACGACCGTCGTGGGGGTATATAGAAAAAAAGAATTTACTCCCAACCCCGACTTCAGTTTTATTTTCCAGCAGGGTGACGTGGCGGCAGTCATCGGGCAGTGCGAGAACAGAAGGCGCTTTGAGGAAATGGTGGACCCCGATGCCGCCCGCAGCGGCAGAGCATGCGAAGAACCGGGAGGTATATCATGAACATTAAAAAACATTTGGTACTGCTTGCCGCTGCCATGGCACTGATAGCAGTCACCGGAACCGTTTCCGAATCGAAAATCAGGGCGGTGACAGGACAGACCGTGTACGTGCCGGTATACTCCTCGATTTACCATGGCGACAAAGGGCGGGAGTTCAATCTCGCGGTCACCCTGAGCGTCAGGAACACTGACCAACAAAACAACATAGTCCTGGAACGCGTTGATTATTTTAATACGTCCGGGAAAATACTGAAGCGCTACCTGCCGGGCAGGCAGAACCTGGGGCCCCTTGAATCAATCCAGTATGTGGTCAAGGAATCGGACATCAAGGGCGGGGTCGGAGCCAATTTCATCGTCATATGGCGTTCCGCCATGCCGGTGAGCGCACCGGTCATGGAGGCGGTGATGATCGGGACCGGGGGGCAGCAGGGGATTTCTTTCACGTCCCGCGGGGTCGTCATCAGCGAGCCATAGCAGGTCGTATATCAGCAGTCCCTTATTCCCGCCAATACCTCGTCGCGGTCCCGCCGGTCAGCAGCGGAGTGCTTCTTTCCCGCTTTCGCCTTGTGCATGATAAAGAGGTAATTGAAGCCGCGCAGAAAATAATTATGTTCGATCGCGGCAGTATGCCAGTTCCGCTTCTGGAGTTTCGCGTTGTAGCGTTTGACGGCCACGATATCCACCGGCTCGAAATACTTCTCCATGATTGAAAAAATCCTGAAACCGATGGGCATGAAGGGCTTCCCCTTCTCGAAGGAGTCGGACACATAGAGCGCCATGTAGCGGTCGGGCCTGAGGACACGGCCGGTCTCGCGTATCACCTCGTCCATTGCGCGGAAATACTCCTCTCCCCGTGCTGAAAGCTCGCCGATGCATTCCGGCAGGCCGCTGTAGCGGATATGGTTTGAATAGGGCGGATCGATGAAGACAAAATCAGCCTTTTCCGCCTCGAGGGGCAGTTTCCGCGCATCGGCGCGGAAAATGTCGTCGCGGATCGGCGCCAGGTCGTAGCCGAGGGCGCGGCGCCCCAGGTCGCGGGCGACTTCCAGGGTGGTGCCGCTTCCGCACATAGGGTCCACCACCAGGTCCTTGGGCTTCGTGTACCGCATGAGCAGGTTCCATATGATATAGGCCGGCGTCGCCCCCTGGTAATCCTTGTGGTTTTCCATTTTACGGTTATACTGCTGGGACGGATAGTCCCAGAAGGTGGTTGTCTGCAGCTTTAGGTCCGGTTTTGCCATACGCGCTTCCGCCTCTCCTCTTATGAAAGAAGTAACCATCCGGCTGTGCCGGAAGTCAAGAGTATTTCAGGTCCGCATCAGGGTCATTATGCGCCACCATGGAGGCTTCGACCGCACCAGGACACCGTTATTTTTAATTGACAGCAAGCCTGTAAAGATTATATATATTGCATATCAACAATAGTTTACAATTCATCAATTATTCAATGTGTCATTGCGAGGAGTCACGATGCAATCGGAACGACGAAGTAATCTTTTCATTTGCAGACTGAGTATCCATGAGAATGTTAGACGTCATAAAAGGACAAATACTGTCGCGCACAAGATCGCGTCGATTCACCCGCGATGACAGTTATCCCATTTTTTTACGAAATTTTTTAACCTATCACAGGAGTGGATCATGACACAAGAATACGACCGGACCATGCTTCTCGGCCTTCCTCGCCGGATTTTTCTGACAACGGATTTCATATCCTACACCACCATTATACCCTTTACCGCGTTTATGTCATTCTTCATGATTGATATTACCGGAATGCAGACGATCATTTACTTTACCGCCATACTGCTCCTCATAGGAGCGGCATGCCTCGTGACGTTTATAAGCTATCGGAAACTCTTCTCGCCCATACTATTTTACTTTAAGGCAGTCCTTGAATCGCGCGATGTCACCGACGAAGAGTTTTATCACGCCAAAAAAACCTTTTTTTCCCTGTCCCGCCAGCGGTGCCTGGAGGCGTTCATATCCTGGTGCATTCTCATGCCCGCCGGCATGCTACTGGTGGTGCTCCTGTTCAATCCGACCCTGAAAGCTGTCATCATTATCACCTCGCTCTTCTTTATTAATGCCATGGCCATGTCCTGTCTCTATTACCTGTCGATAGACTACAACACGCGCCGCATCGCCCGCACCGGCATTTTCTCCCGAAGGGCCGAGGGAGAGGAGAAGATGAAAACGCGCATGAGCACGTCGCTGTCGCTGGTGATCATCGCATTCGTTGCCGTGTTCTGCGGCCTCCTGGTCCCCATCGCCTTCACGATCATGAACGACACCATGTACCGCGACCGCCTCGAGCAGATGAAGAGTGCCGCCTCTCTCATCAGCGGCCGGACGTCTGTCATATACGACTACGAAGGTGACGATGCCTCCCGCCTGCAGTCCGGCCTCAGGGAGGCCATAGCGGAGGTGAAACGGGACGGCAGGTACGCCGTCGTCATCGATCCCGACGGCACCGTCATCGCCCACCCCGACGAAGCGATGGTTTCAAGGAAAGCCTCGGAATTCCCCTGGGGCTCCCGCATCCTGTCAAAAAAAGATGGCTGTTTCGAGTTCAGGGACGGCAAAGAGGGCAATCTGATGATAGCCTGCAGTACGACAAGCGCCACCTACCAGTTCAGGGTGGCCTACATGACCAGACGCGCCGAGATTGACGCTGCCGGCAGGACCATCGCCCTCTTCATGCTGGCCTTCGCGGTCGTCTGTCTCGCACTCATGGGCTTCGGCATATACCATCTCGTGGCCTACCGCCTGGCGCCCCTTGAGGAATGCCGTACCGTCATTGAGGAAACCGGCCGCGGCAACCTGCACCAGGACGTCATCAGCTATTCCACGGACGAACCGGGGAGCATTCTCCTGACCATGAGCTCGTTCCTCGCCGAGCTGCGCACCATAGTGGCGAGCACCCAGGGCGTATCCGGCGACCTGGCCAGCGCATCCCTGGAGATGTCGGCCACGGCCGAGTCGTTCTCGGCGAACGCCCAGCACCAGGCATCTACCGCGGAGGAGGTCACCGCCACGGCGGAGCAGGTGTCCGCCGGCGTGGATAAGATCGCCGACGACACCCAGCGGCAGTACGAGGGCATCACCCTGCTCCTCTCGCAGATCAGGGACCTCGACCGGAGCATCAGCGAGACCGCGGCGATGATACGGGAGGCGGCGGACGTGTCGTCGCAGATATCCCTGAAAGCGCGCGAGGGCGAGCAGTCGCTGACCGGCATGAACAGCGCCATGACCAGGATAACCCAGAGCTCGGACGAGATGACCGGGATTGTCAGGATCATCAACGACATCTCGGAGCGGATCAACCTTCTCTCCCTGAACGCCGCCATCGAGGCTGCGCGGGCCGGCGACGCCGGGCGCGGCTTTGCTGTCGTGGCGGACGAGATATCAAAACTGGCGGACCAGACCGCCACCAGCATCAAGGACATCGACCGCCTGATCAAGGCCAACACCGGGGAGATCCAGAACGGGATGGTGTACATCGGCCAGACGACCCGCAACATCGGCTCCATCATAGAAGGGGTCACCACCATCACCGGCAGGATGGGCGCTCTCACGGAGAACATAAAGCACCAGGAGGCCATCAAGGATACCGTCAGCAGCGAGGGTGACGCGGCCCAGGGACGCTCCGACCAGATACGGATCGCCACGGACGAGCAGAAGAGAGCCATGGAGGAGATCGTCAGGTCAATCACCCGCATAAACGAGCTGACCCAGTCCATAGCAGCCGGCACCGAGGAGATGACGGCGAACCTGAAGGGGATCGAGCAGATGGCTGAAACACTGAAGGAAGGCATCGATTATTTTAAGATTAATTAGGAAAAATAGGAGTGGATGGCGTGCAATTCACGATTGCCGGCAACGCGCTCTTCCAACTCCCGCTGCAGCATTTCTTTCCGCGTTTTCGGGATATCTTCAGGGACCGGGAACTCAATCATGAGCCTGCGAAGGAGTTCCGGCGCGTGAATGAGCACGCTGTAATAATACCAATCACCGGTACATCGCGCGGCATAAAGAATCTCTTCATCGTTGAGAATTTCCCGGGCCGGGCAGGAGAAGATTTTTCCCCGGTAACTGAGAAAACATTCATGGCGCAGGTCAGGCTGGTCCCCTTCCACGCCGAGAAGGCACCCGATGATTTTTTCTCTGCTGATAAATCCGGCAAAGGGGCACCGGGGACAATCATGGAAGAGCGCCGGCATGGTACTATAAAAAAGCGTTTCTGAAGGATCGATATAATAAGAACCGGTCATACAACTCCGGAAGGCGATCATTTTTCTGATCAGAAAATCCCTGCTGTATGCCTTTATGATTCTTGCACGGCGAACGAAAAGCGCTTCAATTTCCATGCTGCCTGCCCGGTAGTTATGGCTGCCGCAGCAGAGGGCGCATGACGCGCCGTATCCGGGACGGCAGATGTTGATAGTTCGAGTCATCATAGGGCACCGATCGACATCAACGATTGAAAACCATACCCCTTCTTTTCGTCAACAATCTTACTTCCGGTGAAATTTTTGTAAGTTCCACTGTATAATAACGCGATAAATGTTAAGTCTGTGTAAAATAAGGGCAATAAACCTCCACATCCGTGAAACAGCTATTGACAGCTGCATGGCATAATAATTATTTTACTTTTGTTTATTATACGTGGATTATTTCTATAATTGATAGTATCTTTTCCTTTGCCATCTGCAGCGGCAGGGGAAAAGACTGAATATTCTAATTAAGAAACAAGTCTCACAGTCATAAACTGCGACATCTATTTTTAGGATTGAATGATATTTCTCCATGACCGACCTGATCGGAAAAACATCTGAAGAGATCATAGCGCTGGTGGATAAACGCGAGATCTCCTGCGAAGAACTGGTGCGGAACAGCCTCTCCCTCTATGAAACATACGACCCCGTGCTGGGATGTTTCCTGTCCGTGTATCCGGAAGAGGACCTCATCAACCAGGCGCGAGAAAGCGACCGGCGCAGGGCAGCGGGTGCCGGAAAGGGGCGCCTGGACGGCATACCCGTCGCGGTGAAGGACAACATCCACTCCCGCGGCATCGCCACCACCTGCGCGTCGGCGATCCTTGAAGGCTACCTGCCTCCTTACGATTCAACAGCCGTGACCCGCATAAGGGAACAGGGCGGCATTATTTTCGGTAAGACAAACCTGGACGAATTTGCCATGGGTTCCACCTGCGAGAACTCATCGGTAAAAATAACGCGCAACCCCTGGGACATCGGCCGCGTGCCGGGCGGCTCCTCGGGAGGATCCGCCGCCGCGGTGGCGGCGGGCATCGTGCCCCTGGCCCTGGGCAGCGACACCGGCGGGTCCATCCGTCAGCCCGCGGCCTTCTGCGGCATCGCGGGACACAAGCCCACCTACGGGCTGTTGTCCCGGTACGGCCTCGTGGCCTACGCCTCGTCGCTGGACCAGATCGGCCCCCTGGCGCGGGACACTTTCGGCTGTTCCCTGCTGCTGAGCGCCATAGGCGGCTTTGATCCCCATGACTCAACATCGCTTTCATCGCCGGCGCCGGAGTGGGCCGGGAAACCCGACGGCGCCCTGAAGGGTGCACGGATCGCGGCGCTCCCTGAGCTTTTCCAGGAGGGGATATCGCCCCTGGTCCGCGAGCAGTTTGAACATTCCCTCGTGATCCTGAGCGGTCTCGGCGCCATTATCGAGCAGGCGCCCATGGCGTCGCTCCATTACGCCATATCCGCCTATTACTTCATCGCCTGCGCTGAAGCAGCATCCAACCTGTCGCGGTACGACGGCGTGAAATACGGCTACCGGAGCGGTAGCCAGCGCGACTACCAGGAAATGCTCTTTACCACCCGCTCCCGCGGCTTCGGCAGGGAAGTAAAAAAACGGATACTTCTCGGTAACTTCGTGCTCTCCTCCGGCTATTACGACGAGTATTACCGCAAGGCCCTCAAGGTGCGCGCTTTCATCCGGGAAGACATGATGAAGCTCCTGGAAAAATATGACGCCATCGTTATACCGACAACACCGGACATCGCCTTTCCCCTGGGAGAGAGCCAGAGCGACCCGATGAAGATATACCTCTCCGACGTGACCACGGTCATCGCCAACCTGGCGGGTCTGCCGGCACTGTCGGTGCCGTCCGGAACAGTCCACGGCATGCCGGTGGGCCTTCAGTTCATCGGGCGGCCCCTGGACGATGGGAGGCTTCTCCGCATGGCCGGCGCCTTCGAGCGGGAACGGAGCGCGTTACCGGTGCCACCGCTGGGAAAAATCCTCGACAGCGACACCCTGCCGGGAATGGCGGCAAAAAAAGAAAACGGCCGGGAGTCGGCTCCGGTGTCCGCCTACTCAACCGAATTCATCGGCACCATTTCGAAATCATACATGAACCGCGAAAGCAGGACGACCGACCGGGCTTACTGCAACGGCCTATCGGGCCACCTGGACAAACGCGTAACCATCGCGGGATGGATCCACCGGAAAAAGAGCCTGGGCGGCATCGAGTTCTACGAGCTCCGCGACCGCACCGGCTTCACCCAGCTCGTCTTCGAGGGAGGCAAGCAGGACGAACGGATCGGTCTTGAGACCGTGGTTGAGGTGACCGGAAAAGTAACGAAGGAAGGACGGAGTCCCTTTGACAATATTGAAATAAAAGTAGAATCCGTAAAAATACTCGGCAAATCGGACCCGAGCCTCCCCGTGACCCTGAACAGGACACCGACCAACGTCAACCTGCCGACCCTGCTGGATAACCGGACCATATCGGTGCGCAATCCCGACATTCTGAGGGCCTTCCGCCTCCAGTCGGAGATCGTCAGGCTCTTTACCACGTATCTCCACGCCAACAGCTTCACGGAGATCAAGACCCCGAAGATCATATCCTCCGGGACCGAGGGGGGAACCAATATCTTCAAGGTCAATTACTTCGGACGCACGGCGTTTCTCGCCCAGTCGCCTCAGTTCTACAAGCAGATAATGGTGGGAAGCGGCCTCGAACGGGTGTTCGAGGTGGGTCCGGTGTTCCGCGCCGAGCACCATGACACCATCCGCCACCTGAACGAATACATCAGTATGGATTTCGAGATGGGCTTCATCCGCGACGAGCAGGACGTGATCGACATGCAGGAGAGTCTCCTCCGGCACATGTTCGATGAGCTTATCAAACATTCCGGCGATCTCTTTGAGGACGGCGGCGTTTCCCTCACCTTCCCCGGCAGGATTCCCCGCATCCATTACCTGGAGGCGCTGGAGATCATTCGCTCCGCCGGCGGCCGCCTCGAGGAAGGCGACATCTCGCCGGAAGGGGAAAAGATCCTGTGCAGCCACTTTGAAAAGGAGAAAGGGTCACAGTTCGTGTACGTGATCGGCTACCCGGTCAAGAAGCGGCCCATGTACACCATGCCGGACGAGCGCGTGCCCGGGTATACCAGGAGCTTTGACCTCCTCTACCGCGGCATCGAGATCACCACCGGGGGCCAGCGGATCCACGACTACGAGATGCTGAAGGAAAACATGAAGATGCTCGGCTTCAATCCCGCCGAGTTCCGGCACTACCTTGAGACCTTCCGCTTCGGCATGCCGCCCCACGGCGGCCTGGGCCTGGGTCTCGAGCGTCTCACCATGAAGATCATGAATTTAAAAAATATCAGGGAAGCGAGCCTCTTCCCGCGCGACATCAACCGGATAACGCCATAACGGGGCCCACAGCCATGACAGAAAAAAACCTCATCAACATAGACAGGCTCATCGACCTCGGGTCCTTCGAGGTGACCGGCGCGGAGAAGCAGCAGTTCGAGGGCGAACTTGCCGATTTCCTGGAATACGCCCGGGTCATCAACGGCGCGCCGCAGCACCTGCCGCCGGCAAGCCACGCCGTGGATAAGGAGCAGCTGCTGCGTGTTGACGCGGCTGTGCCGTGGAAGGAGCGGGAATCCCTCATCGGCAACGCTCCGGCTCTGCAGGGCACGAGCTACCTTGTGCCTCCCCTTGCGGGGAGCGTCGGGACCGAGCAGGAGCGTGAAACCCGGACGACAAAGGCCGGCGGCGACTATGAGGCCGTCATCGGCCTGGAAGTACACGCGCAGCTCAACACAAAGAGCAAGCTCTTCTGCTCCTGCCCGACCGGCTTCGGGAACGATCCCAACAGCAACACCTGCCCTGTCTGCTCCGGCCAGCCGGGGGCCCTCCCCGTGCTGAACCGCGAGGCCGTTGCCATGGCCGTCATGGCGGGCCTCGCAATTGGATGCACTATCAACAAGCGGTCTCTTTTCGCGCGGAAGAATTACTTCTACCCTGACCTCCCCAAGGGTTACCAGATTTCCCAGTTCGAGGAGCCGATCTGCAGCGGCGGCTTCGTGGAGATCGAGATCGATAAAACGATGAGAAAAATCCGCCTCAACCGGATACACATGGAGGAGGACGCCGGCAAACTGGTGCACGTGGGTGCCCCGGGAATATGGGGATCCAAAGCGAGCGCCGTCGATTACAACCGATCCAGCGTGCCTCTCATTGAAATCGTTTCGGAGCCCGATATATCCTCGCCGGCGGAGGCACGGGAGTACATGGTCATGCTCCGGGCCATCCTGGTGAGCCTGGGTATCTGCAACGGCAACATGGAGGAAGGGAACCTCCGGTGCGACGCCAACGTCTCCCTGCGCGAGCGTGGCGATACGGCTCTGGGCGTGAAGGTGGAAATCAAGAACATGAACTCCCTGAAGGCGATCGAACGAGCCCTGGCCTATGAAATCACCCGCCTCGAACAGATGAAACGCGCCGGGATACCCATCGAGCAGGAGACAAGGCTCTGGGACGACAGCTCCCAGAAGACAGCCACCATGCGGAGCAAGGAGGAATCCCACGACTACCGGTACTTTCCGGATCCGGACCTGCTGCCCCTCACCGTCACCGAGGAGTGGATAGAAACCCTGCGCGTGGCGCTGCCGCCAATGCCCCTGGAACGGAAAACCCGGTATGAGCGAGAATTCTCCTTCACCGAATCCGAGGCACGGCTCTTCATGGTCAATCCCGTCTACGCGGGATTCTTCGAACAGGCGCTGGAGCATTACGGCAATCCGCGGAACCTGGCCAACTGGCTTTTTTCGGAACTGCTGTCCCACGAGGACGATTTCGACCGGCTCCATATCACGCCGGGCGACTTCGCCCAATTCTTAAAAAAGATAGACAGCGGCGAGATCAGCGGCAGGCAGGGAAAGGATATCCTCAGGAAGGCCTTTGCCGAAAAGAAAGGCATTATCGAAATCATTAAAAGCGAGGGACACACGCAGATAAACGACAGGGCATCGATCGAGAAAGCTGTGGAGGAAGTTATCGCCGCGCACCCAGGCCAGGTCAATGAATACCGGAACGGTAAGACCAGGGTGCTGGGCTATCTTGTCGGTGCGGTCATGAAAGCCACCGGGGGCAAGGCCAACCCGGGCATAGTGAACGAGGTGCTCACAGATAAGCTGAAAGGCTGACCCTGTTCTTCCTCCCGATCTCCCGCGATACGGTGTTAATGAAAACACCCACCCATCCATATGCAAAGGGTAGCCACGACGGCGCGCGGCCGAAGAGCTCCTTGTGCGCGAATTCGTAGTAGCCGACGGACGGTGCCAGGAGGAGCGCTTCGGCAAGGGTCCCGGCGTAACCCACCAGCAGGAAGGCCGCCACCGAATGGCCTGAATAAAAAAGCGAGATAAGAAGTAACGACGCGGTACAGAGGGTGAAAAACAGGGTCGCCTGATGCTCCCTGCCGAGAAGGGCCGCTGATAGAATGTAGCACCCCGAAACCATGACTATTGAAAGGATAATAGTTATCCGGTCTGATACGCGGCGGCCCTTCTCAGCGCCCAGCAACGGATCTGCGACCAGCATCCTGAACACCACCCACAACGCGAGCACCCCCATGCCCAGGCAGGCCATCTGGAGCGGCACAAACCAGGGCCAGTTAGCATTCGTTACAGTAAAGCTGCGGATGAGATAGCGCTCCACCCCAACCCAGGCGTGAAAAAAATCGAGGGGGCCCACAAGGAACGCCCCGGCGCAGGCTGCCGCCAGGAGAGGCTTCTTCCACAGGTCAAGGCTGCTTTTTTTCATTTAATTCTCCGATCATGTCCGGTTTTATTTTTACTCTGTCCACTTCGGACCGATAGTTATCGGTGATTCGTTTCCTCTGACCCCGCATTACTATCCTTCACCTGACATCGATAACAATCAGCACATCATACAGAATACCATGCTCAACACACCATATCTTTACTGAATGGCAGCCAGTCATTTCCCCTCTGCCTGCTTTTTAACCCCTTTCATGTACCCTTCGAGGCCCTGCTTGGCCAGGAGCCGCTCGATAGATTCCGGAACTCCCTTCGCTTCGATGATCGGTGCGTAGTAGTACAGCGTGCGCGAGCCATTGCCGTAGGGTTCTATATACTCAAAGCCCTCGACGTTTTTGATATTCCATGCCGGCTTTTTGAGTGGGATGCCCTTATCATTAAATTCTTTTATTTCTTCTGGCTTGATAAAATTCCATTCCTGGGTATACCTGACACGGTCAAATTTGACCTTCATGGTATATAGTATTTTGATGAGCCCTGCTTTAACCACTCCCTCGATGATCAGATTGTCCCTGTTTATCCGGTGCATAATCTTGTAATATTCAAGGCCGGGAACAAAGGTTGGCATTGCTTCCCAGTCTTCCAGAACCTTCCATACCTTTGCCGGCGGCGCATCGATAACCACTATACCGATGACCCGCTTTTTCACCAGCCCCTCAGCGGTCTTCAATTCCGATATAAACGTCTGCAATTCCCCCCTGTCGAGCCTGGTCTTGTCTGTGGCTACCGATATCTTCTGGATATCGGCTGTTGCAATTGAAATGGCGAGGCATAACGAAATTGTGAAGAATAATTTCCATCGTGTCATAGGTGTCCCCTCACAAAAATGGTTTCTGCGAGCATAAATTATAATACACAGGCGGCATTATTATTCAAGCACAATAGCGGAATGGGAGTACACCATGTCTAATAAAAGCAGAGAATACAGGGATGCGTGTATAGTTTATATATTTAAACAATTTAATCATTACCGGTTAATAATGATCAGGCAACCGATCATTAAATATATGAAATTCTTAAAATAGCAAAGACGCGCCGTGGCGCGCCTTTGCAGGAATTTCATATGCGGTCAATCACTCAATCGGCCGGAACATAGGTCCAGGGAATTGTTGTCTCTGCGGTCCCGCTGCTCTGTTTCACCGTATAACTGCCGCCACTGGCTACTGCGTTTGTCATATTCATATTGACCTTGACATATCCCGGATAAACTCCGGTCACATTTATCTGCCCCGTCATAGTACCGGTCCCATTGGTATCGGCTACCAACGTTTGAGTGCCGTTTAAGACTAAAAAGAAATCACAATAATTTGTAAAAGCCATGGAAATGGTTGCCATTCCGCTCCAAAAATCGTATCCGGCATTATAATCACACCTGCCATTGCCGGCCAGGTCATAAATGGTCTCCGATCCCAGCATGCCTGTCCCGGATTGTTTTAATTTATCAATCCGGTTGAGCCCGGACTCTTCTTCAGCATAAAACAGATCAAAAAATTCATAATCAGTAACAGCCCGGTATCCAGTGTCGATATCGCTGTTCCCGCCTTCGCCGTAGGTATTAAAAGGCGCCACCTTGAAGGAGTAGAGGCCGGGTTTAACCGATGAATCGGTATAGGTTGTGCCGGTTACATTACCCCCCAGCTGTGTCTGGCCGGTTTTGTCAATACGGTACACCTTGTAATAGGTAGCGCCGGTCGCCGCAGACCAGGTCACGGTTATGCTGTTGGCCTGGCCATCGGAGGCAGAGCAGCTCGCAACCTTTGACGGTACATTGTCATTGACCTTGACAAAACCCTCTTCCACAGGGCTTTTTTCGCTTTCATTGCCATCGGCATCAAGCGCCGTGACAATATAATAATAATGCGACCCCGCGATTATATTTGTATTGTCCACGAAGTAATAGCTTACGCCCGCATTGGTGGTGAAGGTCCATACATAATTTGCCGCAAGGTGATTGCCGGAAAGGTCAGTCACAGCCGTGGTAACCGTGGCAGTATAAACAGTATTGGAAATCAACTCAGCGGCCGGGGTAAAAACGCCGGTATTGGACACGGTGCCGGTTACCGGAGAGCCATTGGCCGATAGTGTAAAGCTCGAAGTATTCATCGTTGATGAAGTAATGGGTTCGCTGAAAGCCACGGATAACTTTGAGTTGATGGCTATGTCTACCGCGCCGTTGGCGGGACTGACTGCAGAAACCGTTGGCCGGGTGGTATCATTGCATGCTATCATTACCCTTTCAACATTGATAACCGTATCTTTATTTGAACCCTGATCAAAAAAATCCAGCCCCGGCCATAAAAGCTCGCCAATTAAATTATAATGATTTGTCAGGCGAATTGAATTGGTGCTTACAATTCTTATATACCTTTTGCCATTGACTGTAACGGGGTAACATTGTGCATGACCGCCCAGTAAGTTATTCAATTCCTGTACTATCTTATCCTGGGTCCACCACGTTCCATAGCAGAACCTGGACCAATTCCACGTATCCATATTTCCTTTAAATGTAATCGATCCCAGAAATACTCCGCCAATCTCTACGCCTATATCATAATGCTCTGTGATTTCAGGCACTCCAGCCGGAAGAAAAATGCCATCACCTATATCCCGCACCGACTGGTAGGTGGCCTGATATACCGGCACGTCGCAGGAGCCGCTGGTAGCGGTAGTCGAGACCGTGGTGGGAGTGGTACCAATTGAAGCAACAGTGGAATCAACATTTTTCAATGTGTTTGCACTGACCCATCCGATCTCGGTGAAGGGACCGGTTATACTGTCGGAACGATAAATTTTATAGCTGTCAGCATCCTTGACCGAGGCCCAGTTGATCCCCACTTTATCTTTGTATTGTCCGTCAGTAGCGGTGACAGAAGTGGGACCGTAGAATACGGATTCTTCAACAGCCACGCCACTGTTTGAAGAACCGATCTCATCAAGAGTTAAATATTTTTTCTTGGTATCCCCGCTACAGCCTGTCATGATGGCTATGCAGATGACAACAATAGATAATAGCAGGCCAGATTTTTTCATAAAATCCCTCAATAAATAAAGTTATACTAGAGTTATTCCAACAAATTTTTTCAGATTGTTATGATTGATAAATTATACAAAAAATCAGAGTTATTGCGGGATCAACCTTCATGATCCTGATCCCCTCTAGGATTTTATCAGGACACCCCCCGGGGCCCATCTAAAAACCTTCATTAAAAATTGAGTAAAAAATCCCGCAAAAACTCAAATCAAATATATTATATTTTTGCTTTTAGTAATGATATCATGAATACTATAACTTAAAATATTAATCTGGCCATAATCTGATATGTCAAAAAGTGACCAAGAAAAAGATAAAGATTACTATCATAAATTGGACAGTTTATATTTTTTGTATATTTATTTTCATTTTAATCTTTGTGCGCTATATGGATAGCTGCGATACCCCCCAGAAGAGGTCTATATTCGACATGGCTGAATCCCGCGGACCTGAGCAGATCCGCCAGCTCCCCGGGTTGATAAAAATTGACAGCTGAATGGGCAAGATACCGGTAGGCGCCCCGCTGACCCGACACAAATCCGCCAATGAAAGAAACCCCGACCCTCGTATACAGATGGACCAGGGCCCTGAAAATCCGCGAACGCGGCTGGCTGCTTTCCACGATAATGAACCTTCCTGCCGGGGCCAGTACCCTGAGGATTTCCGACAGGTACCGTTCACGGCCCGGGTTCCGGTAGGTCAGGTTACGGAAGCCGAAGGCTATGCCGATGACCCCGAAACTACCGTCCCTGAAGGGAAGTTCTGCTGCATCACCGGCGGAAAATCGGACATCAGCGCCGGCCCGTCCCGCCTTGACCCGTGCGTACGCCAGCATCGGCATGCTGAAGTCAATGCCGAACACGCTCGCCTTTGTTCCTGCGGCCAACGCGAGCCGGATCGCCAGATCGCCGGTACCCGTGCAGAGATCCAGGATCCGCGCAGCGCCGGCGGAGAGGCATTCTTCAGCGGCACGCCTGCGCCATCGTTCGTCGAAACGCAGGGTAAAAAGACGATTGATCAGGTCGTAACGGCCCGGCACTTCCGAGAACATCTTCTGCAGGGGCCTGCTTTTTTTATTGTCATTCACAATCGGTTCTCCTTTTACCGAGCCGTCCGGCGGATCAGTTCAGCATAGAAGGCAATGACCTCGGCAAAATTGTGTATGCTGATGCGCTCGTCAATGCCGTGAACCCTGGCCATGTCCTCACTGCCGATGCGGGCGGGGGTAAAGCGGAACACCTGCCTGCTCACCGGTGCAAAATGCCGCGAATCGGTTGCCCCCACCATAAGAAAGGGCGTCACCACCGTGCCGGGGAAAAACGACATGATGGTTTCCTTCAGGAGCACATATTCCGGCGACCCGATATCTGAAACCGGGGACGGTTCGCTTGAATTTTCCCGGGGAACAACAGCAACGTCCGGATCATTGATGACCTTCTTCACCCTGGCCGCCACGCTGTCCCTCGTCTCGCCGGGAAGTATCCGCAGGTTGACCACCGCCCTGACCCTCTGGGGCATCACGTTCTCCTTTTCGCTCCCCTCCAGCATGGTGGGGGCTATGGTGGTCCGCATCATGGCGTCCGTTTGCGGCGACGCTGCAAACCTTCTGACCATGAAGGGCCAGAGGTATTGCATGCCGGTATACACGGCCTTATAGGGAAACGCGGCTTCTTTTCCCAGGTTTTTAAACATGGACTTCACCGGGGGAGTAAACCGCGCCGGGAAGGGACTCCTCTCGAGACGGCACAGGGCCGCTGCAATCCTTCCCGCGGCGGTGCGCCGCGGCGGCGTTGACGAGTGACCCCCGGCATCGCTGGCCGACAGCTCCAGGCTCAGGTATCCCTTTTCGGCGATCCCAATCAGGGCCGCCGGTTTCGTGAGACCCGGCATGACGTTATCACGGATGAAACCGCCCTCGTCAAGGGTAAACGCGGGCCTGATGCCCCGTCTGCAGAGGAGCCTGCTTATCTCCGCCGCCCCCTCGTTGCCGAGGACCTCCTCGTCATGGCCGAAGGCGATATACACGGTCCGTTCAGGCCGGAAGCCGGACCCTATCAGGCCCTCCACCGCCTCCATGATGCCAATGACCCCGTCTTTGACATCCAGGGCCCCGCGTCCCCATACAAACCCGCCGGCAATATCGCCGGCAAATGGGGGATAGGTCCATTTCCCTTCCGTGGCGTGTTCAACCGGCACCACATCGAGGTGCGCCATGAGAAGAATCGGCTCTGCCCCCGCATCCCGCCCTTTCCACATATAAAGGAGACTCAGATTGTTGACGGTCTCATGCTTCAGAACCCGGTGAGACTTCGGATAGATCTTCTTCAAATAGTTGTGAAGGCTGACGAAGGCCTTCCGGTCAACCTTTTCCCGATCCTGGTGGGATATCGTTTTAAACCTGATGGCTCCCGCCAGGTGCAGGGCGGCCCGATCAATATCGATTTTCATATAACCTCTGGCATTTCCTTCACGAGCGGTTTTTGCTTCACGACAATAAATATGGTTGATTTTGCTGGTACGGCTTATATCTTCGGCGGACTATCGGAATCGCGTCATCTAAATTCAAGGAAATGTACACTATGATAAAATTCCTGCTGTGGCTCCTTCTCCTATTTTTCTGCTGGCCCCTGGCCATAATCGCGCTTATTCTCTATCCCGCGGTATGGCTGCTTCTCCTTCCCTTCAGGCTCCTCGGGATTGCCGTTGACGGAGTCCTTGGCCTGGTCAAGTCACTGTTTATGCTGCCGGCGAGGGTACTCCGCGGTCCGGGCAAATTTTGACAGACTGGTCCGGAGCACGCGGAACAGACTGATTATATCCGAAACGCTTCCCGGAAATTCCCGATATGGGCGGTTTTTATCTGCAGCCACGCTGGCACATCGGCATTCTGGGTCGATAGCGGTTCAATCTTTACAAGATCTTCACCGGGATATGAAATTTTTTTCACCTCTGATGGGAATGAGACATACCCTTTTTTCCCCGGACCATGGCCGCCTGATGATTTTCCAGGCATCCCGTCATAATAAATCACGTACTTAAGCAGGTGTCTCTTTTTACCGCCGAGACCGATGATAATCCGTTTATTCGTCACCCTGACAAATACATCCCCCAGCGGCTCCGGCACTGATCCTTCCGGAAGCTCGACACTGCACTTGTCGTCATCAAAGACCATTTTTTCCCCGTAGTGAAGACCGAGGTCCTCCACCGTTGGCTTCTTGAACCAGCGCATAAAGACAAAGGCAGCCGCGATGATAACCACGACGACAAGCATGAGCAAAGCAAACACTTCCATACCGAACAATCCTCCTGAATATACTATCTCCCGCCGGCGCGCCGCACAGGGAATGCCGGCATGTTATTTATTCTTCTCCATCTCCCCAATCTGAGCAAGAATCTCATTGTATCGCTTTTCATTAATCGGATACAGGTAAAGCACCACAACGCCCGCGACAAATATAACAGCTGTTATGGGGCCAACCAGAAGCCGGATACCCAGCTGCGACCCCGTGGTCTGGACCGCGTCCGGAACATAACCTGCCAGCGACAGGACCGCACCGGTGATGGCCAGGGCAATGGCCTGGCCGATTTTTATGCCGAAGGTCCAGATGCCATAGAACGCCCCTTCGGTGCGCTCGCCTGAAAGAAGATAATCGTATTCAACCGCATCAGGTACCATCGCCCAGGGCATAACATAGGTGAACCCGAGGCCAAGACCTGACGTGAACATCAGTGCGATGGAAAAACTGACCGGATACAGGTGCCCCAGGAAAAACATTACCATGACATTGGCAGCAAAGATCAGCATACCCGTTCCGTACACGATCTTTTTCCCGAATTTCTTTGACAGGATAACGCTCACCGGGATGAACACGAAGGCGGTGACCAGCAGGACCAGCATCGCCGTAGTGGTCATCTGTTCGTTGTTATGAATATACTTGAAATAATACGCCGCCACGCTCATGACGATAGTGAGGCCCGTCACATGCAACGCATAGGCTCCAAGGATAAGCAGGTAGGGCCTGTTCCTGAACACCTTGCGATAAGTTTCAAAAAAGCCTTTTGTCAGCGGCTCCCGTTCAGTTTCCGGCTCTCTGACAGAAAAAAAAGTTATGAGGGCAGTAATAAGCATGACAGCGCCAAAGATAATGCCCATGGCCATAAACCCGGTGCTCTTTGTTTTGAAAAGCCCGACAATGGGAAGAGCCATGCCCGCCCCCAACAGCGTACCGACAACGGCAAAACCGAAGCGGAAACCGTTCAGGCTTGTGCGCTCATGGTAATCCTGCGTCAGCTCCGGGGTGAGGGAATTGTAAGGAATATTGACCGCCGTGTACGCCGTGTTGAGAAGGCAGAAGGCAATGACACCCCATGCAAACAGAGCGGCCTGGCTGCTGAAGCCGGGATTGGTGAACATGATTACCATTGTCACGAAAAGGGGGAATGAACCGAAAAGGATCCATGGCCGCCGGCGACCCCACCGGGTCCTCGTCCGGTCAGAAAGGAACCCCGCAATTGGATCTGTAATAGCGTCCCAAATCTTCCCAATAGCCACTACGATACCGGCAAACCCGGCAGCAATGCCCACGGTATCAGTGAGATAAATCATAAGCCATAAACCGATGGCGGTGAAAAACAAGTTCCCCCCCAGGTCGCAGACGCCGTACCCGATCTTGCTTCTGATAGACATGCCAGGTTTCGCCATTAAGATCCCCCATCGTTTGTCGCTCCAGGATCAAATACACTATAACATACTATCATCATCTAATTAAAATTGCAATACATTTAGGGTGTTGAATTAAAAATAATAATCGTGTATTGTGCCTGATTTCTTGTTGATTTGAATTATTTGAAAAAAAAATTTCATAATTATCAAGTGTATTCGTCCATCTTTTTATTAAGAAGTGATAAGGTATAACTATGGAAACAACTCTTAACATAGATCATGATATATTAAAACAGATCACACGGGCAGCTCTATCTAAGAAGATTTCCCGGTCTAAGATGATAATTCTACTTTTGAATAAAGTCATGGATGAAACACATGAACCTTTTTTCCTGGGTAAAATGGTTAAATATCAAAAACAAAAAAGACCGGATAATTGGCACAGGTTTCACCTGCAGGTAAGACCCGATGAATATGAATTTTTTCTGGACCTCAGGAAACTTCTTAAAATGTCTGTTTCCCTAATTTTAGCCTATGCTGTTGAAAAATACCTAAAACAACTAATTAAAAGAAAAACTACCGATAACTATCTCCATAATAACTATTTAATGATAAGAGAAATTATTGATAATATAAAATGCTGGAAGCTTTACTGGGGCTACCCGCTCAACATTGAAAAACATCTCACATAAGTAAAATACTTGAAGTATTACCATTATTCTGCTTTTCTTATCTCAGGATAAACCCTATGTCCGACAACCACACGTCCCATCACGGGCTCACAGAACTGGCCCTGGCACAGGTAAGGGTCACCGGCGGATTCTGGGGCAGCCGGTGCGCCATGAACCGAGACAGTGCCATATTCTACCAGTGGGACCAGCTGGAGAAGACAGAACGCGTCAATAACTTCCGCATCGTTGCCGGAACAAAACCGGGATTCCGCAAAGGCTTTTTCTATAACGATTCTGATGTTCACAAGTGGGCCGAAGCAGCCGCTGCCATCCTGGCAGCCGGCACCCATGATAGTCTTGAGAAAATCCTTGATGATTATATCGATATAGTCCGCAGGGCACAGATGGATGACGGTTATATCTTCACCTACAATCAATTCCATTTCCCGGGAGAACGCTGGAAAAACCTGCAGATCGAGCACGAGTTATACACCCACGGTCATCTGATCGAAGCCGGCATTGCCCACATGGAGGCCACGGGCAGAAGCGATCTTATGGATATAGCCCGGAAGGCGGCAGACCTGGTAGTACGCGATTTTACCGGCACCGGGCCGGTCATGACGCCGGGCCATGAAGAAATTGAAATCGCCCTGATCCGGCTGTATAGGGCCACCAGGGAAAACAAGTACCTTGAAACAGCCCGCCATTTTCTAGAACAGCGGGGGAGGACGAGGCTCTTCGGCCTGCGGCTGATAGGGCAGTTCCTGAGCCAATCACGGCGCGCGGGTATCATCCGAAAACAGGAAAAGGAATCAACCGGCACACTATCAACCACGGCAGGGTTCGACTTCACAGAAAACCTCACGACAACGGAGCCGCCCTTCCTGAAACTCCGCGCCAACATATCATTCCTCAGCGGAAAATTCTTCCAGCAGCACCGGCCCATCAGGAAGCAGCATTCTCCCGAAGGCCATGCCGTGCGATGGGGATACCTCGCCACAGCCATGGCGATGCTCTACCGAGAAACAGGTGACCGCACGATCCTGAATACCCTCACCGAAGCGTGGGATCGCATGGTCCGGCGCCGCATGTACGTCACCGGCGGCGTTGGGTCCCTGCCCGTCATTGAAGGCTTCGGTATGGATTTTGAGCTGGACAACCGCTATGCCTACTGCGAAACCTGCGCAGCCCTGGCGAGCATTTTCTGGAGCCGTGAAATGCTCCTGGCCACAGCCGAAGCCCGGTACGCCGATCTTATCGAGTGGCAGCTTTACAACGCCGCCTCGGCAGGGATCGCCCTTGACGGCCGGTCCTACCTTTATCGCAATCCCCTGGAATCAGAGGGACAGACGCGCAGACCCTGGTACGCCACGGCCTGTTGCCCCAGCAATGTGTCCCGCGCCTGGGCGTCCCTGGGTCGATATATCTGCTCCCACGGGAGCAGTGATATATGGCTGCATCAGTACATCAGCAGCAGCGCGGAGATCCGGACGAAAGATGGATTCCCATCATCGGTTCGCATCACCATCGATTCAGGTCTTCCCTGGGATGGCCGCGTTTCAATCCACATGCTTGTTGATAAACCGCTCGAATTCACCCTGAACCTCCGCGTCCCGTCCTGGTCGGGAAATCCTTCTATTGCAATCAATGGCACTCCGGCGGAAATTAAAATTACCCCCGACCCGGAGACTGGCACCGCATCAGGATATTCCCCCTACCGTTCATATTACATATCTTTAAAAAGGGAATGGGATCCCGATACCCGTATCGACATCATCTTCCCCATGGACATCGTGCTTCACCGCTCTCACCGCCGGGTCAGGCAAAACCGGGGGAAGATAGCCCTGTCCCGGGGTCCCCTGGTTTACTGTCTTGAAAGCATCGACAATCCAGCCGCATCCATACCGGAAGCGGTCCTTGATACGGGCAAGGCGCTGAACGCATGTTATTCAGAATCCCACTTCGGCGGCACCTGGCTCCTGCAGGGGACTGATCCGGCCGGGAATGCTCTCACCTTCATCCCCTATTTCTGCTGGGCAAATCGGGGACAATCGGAGATGCAGGTCTGGGTGAGGGAGGATAGGCACAATGGCGGATAAGCATTATCCCCGGCCGGACATGGAACGGGAACAGTGGCTCTCTCTCGATGGGACCTGGGAATTTGAATTCGATGCCAAAGGCGAAAAAAAGGACCGGTCCCGGGAAGCACTTTCCCGGACCATAATTGTCCCCTTCTGCATCGAAAGTGAAACGAGCGGCATTGGCGTGATAGACCCGAAACCGGTTTCCTGGTACGCAAAAAACTTCACCCGTGAAGAACTCCCGCGGGGGAAACGCTTTTTCCTCTGTTTTGGCGCCGTTGATTATGAAGCCTCTGTGTGGCTGAACGGAATACACCTTGGCTCACACCGTGGAGGCTACACTCCCTTCACCTTCGAAATCACGGATCAGATCACCGATAACAATCGCCTTGTTGTGAATGTCCATGATCCCCGAACGAGGGGCACCCTTCGAGGCAAGCAGTATCTGTGGAAGCGGTTGAGTCCCATCTTCTACACTCCGGTGAGCGGCATCTGGCAGCCTGTGCATATCTATACCACCGGAAGTTCCCGCATAGAAGGGGCAGGGATATCCGCTGACATGAATACGATCTCATTAACATGGACGATAGACAGGGGTGACCGCATGATTATCCGGGTCCTGGACCCGAATGGCACCATCGCCGCCTGTAAAGAAATCACCGATCCTGCAAATACAGGAAATACATCCCTTGTGATCGAACAGCCCCGCCGCTGGTCTGTGGATGATCCTTTTCTCTACACCGTGACCATATCACTCCACGACAGGGACGGCGAGAGTGACCGCGTTTCCTCACCGGTTGGCCTGCGCATCATCGAGGCAAAAAACGGAAACATATTCCTGAACGGTAACCCCATCTATCTCAAGATGCTCCTTGTACAGGGTTACTATCCGGGGGGGCATTACACGCCGGCGGACAGCAAAGCAGGATATGAACGCGATATTTCCATCATTAAGAGCATGGGGTTCAACGGCATCAGGATACACCAGAAGATCGAGGACCCCCGCTTTCTTCACCAGTGCGACCATCACGGTCTTCTGGTCTGGATGGAAATGCCCTCTCCCTACCTGTTCAGCATGGTTATTGAAAAGCAGTTCGAGGATGAGCTCTGGGAGGTTCTCGATCGTGACAGCGGCCATGCCTCGGCCATGGCGGTTGTCCTCTTTAATGAGACCTGGGGGATGTTTGATATCCTCTGGAACGGCAGAAGAAAACAATATATCCGCGATCTGTACAGCCGCGTGAAGGAACGCTATCCCCATCTTCTCGTTGTGGACAATTCCGGATACGACCACATCATGACTGATATTGCCGACATCCATCACTACCTTGCAGACAGCGCGAAGATCCGAAAGCTCTATAATGACCTGGGGAACGCGCGGAAGATGATGACGCGATTTTTCAAAATCCCCCGCGCCATTGCCTACCTGGTCCTGACACACAGATTTTCTCGTAAACCCTACCTGTCAGGGGGGACCTATCGCGGCTTCGAGCCATTCATGGTGAGTGAATTCGGCGGCGCCGGTTTTTATAAAACAGATAAAAGCATCCTGGATAGCTTTGCCGATAACCTCCGCATCATGAAGGAGTATCCGAAGATTGCCGGCTATTGCCTGACCCAGGCCTATGATGTTGAAGGGGAGCGGAACGGTCTCCTCACCTTTGAGCGGAAACTGAAGTATGATATCGAAGAGATAGCCCGGATTAACGCGATAATTCCTTGACGATGGGCCGATCAGATGCATAATCTTCTTTCTGGAGGAAACCATGGCAGGATCCCTCGAAAAAATACAGGTCGGTATCGTCGGGCTGGGGCGCATCGCTGATCTTCACGCCCCGGGTTATGCCGGGAACAAGCATGCACGGATTTATGCCGTGTGCGATACCGACGTGGACCTTGCCCTTAAAAGAAAGAAGGAGTGGAAAGCGTCGCGCCATTATACCTCCTTCGAGGAAATGCTCGGCGATCCGGTCCTTGACGCCGTGGAAATCCTGACACCGCAGAAACTCCACGAGCCGATGACCATTGCGGCGGCGCGCGCCGGTAAACATATCGCGCTGCAGAAGCCTATGACCATAGACCTCGCCAGCGCCGACCGGGTTCTCAGGGCAACCAAAGGGAGCGGCGCTGTATTCAAGGTTACCGATAACTATCTCTTCTATCCCCCCATCGCGATGTCGAAAAAGCTGATCGATGACGGCGCCATCGGCACGCCAACGAACATCAGGATCAAGTTCACCGGCGGCTTCGGCGGCTGGGACGTGCCCGCGTCATCATGGGAGTGGCGCATGCAGGAGCGCGCAGAAGGGCGCGGGATCCAGACTTTCGATCACGGCCATCACCTCTATGCGACTGCCTGGCACCTCATGGGTACCGTCGAACGTGTGGCTGCCTGGATCGATTACGCCGACGGTGTTCTCGACTGCCCGGCGGTGATCATGTTTAAAAATAAGGATCGCGCCTCTTACGGCGTGATCGAATACGCCCAGGCAAAGGACCTGCGCATCCCGTCAAAGTATTACGCCAACGACGAATGGATCGAGATCACCGGGAACAGCGGCATCCTTATGGTACACCGCTGCACCGGGAACATCCACACCGGCCCTGCCGTAAGTCTCTTCAATGGAAAAAAATGGACCGGGTACACTGTCGCGTCCGACTGGGGCGCGGGTTTCATCGGCGCGACCCGGAACTTCATCGCGGCCATCAGGGGCGAAGCAAATCCGCTCCTCACAGCGGCCCAGGGCCGCGAGGTGCTCCGATTCGCCCTGGCGGTGCAGCGATCATCGCGGCGACGCCGCGAGGTATACCTGGATGAAATGGACAGTGCTTTTCCCTGGCTCCTTTCAAAGAGACGGGCACATCGCGACAGGACAATCCCCGGCGGAGGAATCCTCTCCCGCCTCGGCAGCAGCACCGCCGGCTATGCCCGTCAGGCCCGGCGCCTCACGGAGGAACTGCCATCACGGTTTGACCCGGCCGCAGCACCGGGCTGGCGCTGCGTGGTGGGTCTCCATATCCTGTCAGACGCCGGCGTGGCAGAAACAAAATATCAGGCGGCCATTGACGAAAGAGGCATGACTCTCAGGGAAGGACCCTGGCCTGATGACGCGGTGGTCGTCCTTGCCGCGCCGGCAGGGACCTGGGCCGGCATCCTTCTGGGAAAGAAAAAAATCGAGATGGCCTTTGTCCAGGGGAAACTTAAGATCCAGGGGAAGGCCGAAGAGGGTCTAAAGCTCAAGGCGGCCCTCCACCTTTGAAACACTCCGGCACCGGCATTATGACGGGAATAAACAAACGCTACATATCCATCTGCGCCTACACGACGTTCCTCTGTTTCGGCCTCTGCATGACGGTAATCGGACCCGCCATAGGGGAAATCGCCGCCACCTTCGGGGTCCGCTCCGGCGCCATGGGACTACTGACCGTGTCATTTTCCGTCGGCTTCATCGCGTCGGTGTTTCTCTCAGGATTCGTCGCAGACCGGATATCCCTTAAGCCCCTCCTCTGCTTCGGCCAGGCGGTCGTGTCCGCCGGGCTGGGGGCCTTCGCATTCTGCGAGACCATCGAAACCGGCATGGCGGCATACCTTCTCATCGGGCTCGGCGGAGGCCTCGTTCAGATATCGGCCAACACCCTGATATCATCGCTTCATCACGAGACCAGAGCGTCATCCCTGAACCTTCTCCATTTCTTTTACGGTACCGGCGCCCTGTCCGGGCCAATCCTCTCCGGCCTGGCCATTTCCCGGGGCTTTTACTGGTACACGATCTATTCCGTCCTGGCGGGCATGGCCCTGCTGGTCCTCCTAGTCCTGCTGCCGGCCCGGTTTCCGTCCCGCCAGGAGCCGTCCGCAAGCCCGATGGCAACCTTCCTGTCGATCATAAAAAGCGGATATGTCATGCTGATAGCCCTCGCCGCAGTTCTCTACGTGGGGATCGAGATGGGAATCAACAGCTGGTCCGTTCTATACCTTGAAACATCCCTGGGCATGGAAAAGGTTGCGGCCAGCGCTGTCCTGAGCTATTTCTGGTTTTTCATGACCTTCGGGAGGATCATCTGCATCTACTGCGCAAGGGTAATGCGGGCGGGCACCCTGCTCCTGGCCCTCTGTACCGGGTCCGGCGTGGCGTGCGCCGGCTTTGCGGTATCGCATAACGCTCTGATTGCGGGACTGGCCCTCTCGCTGACGGGCCTCTTTTTCTCAGGGGTCTTTCCTCTCCTCATCGGTCTTGGCGGGAACGCGTATCCCGGGCAGGTTGGCGCCATCACCAGCGTGATGCTAACATCACTGGGGGTCGGCCTCATGGTCTTTCCCTGGGCCGCCGGCGTCATCAGTGAACGGTGGTCCCTCTCGGCGGGCATGGTGTTCCTCTGCGCCGCGTCGGGTGCCCTCATCATAACGGCATGGGCAATCTCGCGCCGCGGCAGGTCAGGATAGCTTTTCCAACGCCTCTTTTCCGCTCATTCCCTTGCGTATCCCGTACTCAGCCGCTTTCGATGACACCTCGACGATAGAGGCGGCAAGGAGATCCTCGGAAGTGGCCAGGGGCTTTTCCGGAGTTCCCCGGGCGATAGCCACTGCAAAACCGAACTTCTCCGCTACTGCCGGGTCGACAATGCCGCAGGCCACCAGGCCCTTGCTGGCGACGATGACAACGAACTGCCCGCCATCCCACCCCACAGAAAGACCGGATGCAGCCCCGGTGCCGGCCGTCACAGAATTAATGTTGATTGACATATCTCACCAACCTCGTCAGAAAAAATATCCCTGTCTCCTTGAACCGGCGGCTGCCGCGCATCATCACAGCCCAAGGTTCCGCAGAAACTCTTCTTTGGAAACAAAATTCGACTCTGCCACCAGCCTCCCGCCGTTGTAATAGCGGACATACGGGATGTGGCCGTTTTTCCACTTTGTCTCCTTGAAAGTCCTGAACTCATTGAAGTAATCCGTCTGGTTATAGATAAGCTCGTAGAGTCCCGCGTCTATATCAAGGGAATAGAACCACTTTTTCATGGCCCCCCACTGGGGACACCAGTCCTGCGTCATGAGCACCGCCACCTTCCGTTCCGACGATGCCACATCACTCCCGAAATCGCCGCATTCAATGGCGCCCAGGGCCTGTTCGCGTGTTATAATCCGTACCGGTGTCATAGTGCTACGCTCCCCGTGTGGCATCCGCCTGATTTCATCAGATCATTATTGAAACATCCTGTCATGTTCAGAGTGACCCGTCAAATATAATATTCCCGGAGGACATAAATGCCGGCATCACTCAGGAGAACAGATGAAAAAATACTTGTACTGATTGGCAAAGGTTTCATTAATTGGACACTTCACGGAACAGGACAATGAGAATCAAGATATCATCCCTCGGTTGCCGCCTGAACCAGTCAGAGATCCAGTCGGTATCCACCGCGCTCCAGGACATGGGCCATGAAATCACCCGGGGCGATGACGCGGACGTGTTCATCATAAATTCCTGCGCCGTAACGCAGCGGAGCGAAGGCAAGACCCGCCGTCTTGTGCGCCATGCGGCGGAAACTGCCATGGGACGTCCGGGGGCAAAGATCATAGTGACCGGCTGCATCGCCGATGCCCCGATCCGTGAGGGAAACACCTATTATCTGCCCAACAACTACAAGTTCATGATCCCGGACCTCGTTGCCGACTGGAAATTTTTTGAAGAAATGAAGCCGCCTCCCGATGCACGTTTCCGTTTCCCGGCTCCCCTCAAGTCCTCTACCAGCCGTGTGAATCTGAAAATACAGGACGGATGCAGCAATTTCTGCTCCTACTGCATCGTGCCCCTCCTGCGGGGCACAGCGCAGAGCAAGCCGGCGGACCTGGTGATAGAAGAATTCAGGCGGATGGTTGAAGCCGGATACCGGGAACTGATCCTCACCGGCGTGATGATTGGAAACTATACTGACGCCGGCACGGGCCTGGCGGCGCTCGTCCGGCGACTCTTCTCGGTCGAGGGACAGTTCCGGCTCCACCTCACTTCCCTCATGCCGATCTATGTCACCCCGGAGCTTATCGAGCTTTTCCATCACGATAAAATGGTGAAGCACCTCCACCTTTCCCTGCAGAGCGGCAGCAACGCAATCCTGACGAAGATGAACCGTCCTTACACGCGGGAGGATTACCTCACCCTTGTCGGCCTCATACGGGATGCCGTGCCGGACTTCAATTTCACCACTGATGTCATCGTCGGATTCCCGGGCGAGACCGAAGATGATTTTCTCGGCACCCTCGGCCTCATCGGCGATGTCGGCTTTTCCCATGTCCACACCTTCCGCTACTCGCCGCGGCCCGGGACAAAAGCTGCAGTCATGGAAGACTCGGTCACAGAGATTATAAAAAAAGAGAGGAGCAGCCGGGTGATAGAACTCTCCGAAAAACTGAAGCGCAACTATTACACGCGGTTCAACGGCAGGGAATCGCTGTTTTTAAGCGAACGATCACGGGGCGGCATCACCACTGGCTTTAACGAGTATTACACGCCCGTGAAAGTGGCTGATACACTGCCGCGCAACCAGTTCTTCACTGTGAAAACCAGCCAGGAGGATGGGAAGGAGGCACTCAGCGGAATAGTTATCGGCTCGATAAACCGATAGGTATCGGTATTATAGAGTCAGGAACCCTGCCAGCAGACGCTCAGCCGCCGCACAGGCGATAACAATCGCCGCGAACCAGACCAGGAGCATGGCTCCGTAGCGGAAAACCACCTTTTTTTCCATGCCGCGCAGACTCACCACCGCGGCAGTGCCCTCGCGGCCCGTGAACATCCCTGAAACCGTTCCGATACACCCTGTTGCCGTGAAACCGATGACGTTCCACCACATCCAGGAGACCTGTTTCTCGAAAAATATCCAGAGGATAATGTTCACGGCTATGCCGGCGGCCAATCCCGCGAGGGCACCATTCCCGGAAACCCTTTTGGAGAAAATGCCGAGAACGAAGACTGCGGCAATGGGGCCGTACAGGGCAGACCCTGTCTTGTTCACCAGCTCGATGATGGTCTCGGAACGATTTGCTATGGCCAGGGCGAAAGAAATTGAAGCGGTTCCCCAGATGACCGTTACCAGGCGCGACAGCCACACGGCGCGGCGCCCCGGCATTGATTCAAGCCCGGGGAATATCCGCACCAGGAAATCCTCCAAGGTAACGGCGCTCAGCGAATTGATGGTCGAGTCAAGGCTGGACATGGAGGCCGCCAGTATCCCCACGACGATAAGGCCCAGGAGCCCGTCGGGAATATAGCTCATGAAAAACAGAGGCATCAGGTAATCGGGAGGAAGGCCCTTCATCCGGCCGGCAAAATCAGGATTGCGCGCCAGGAACAGTATCATCAGCGCCCCGATCGAACAGTAGGTAACGACAAGGGGAAACCGCGCGATGCCGTTCACCAGGAGTGCCTTCCAGGAGCCTTTGACATCCGCTGTGGCCAGGAGCCGCTGCGCCTGGCTCTGGTCACAGCCGTAATACGAAAGGTAAAGAAAGAATCCTCCGAAGAGCATGGGCAAAAGGGAAAAAGTCTCACCATCCCCCAATCCCGTGGAGTGAAGGTTATAGATCGCAAGCCGCCCCGCTTCCGCCGCCGGAAAACCGGTGAAACCGCCGAGAAGCCGCAGGATGATGACAAGGCACGCGACGCAGCTTACCCAGAGCATAATCAGCTGTACCAGATCGGTGTAGATATCAGCCAGTATGCCGCCGATGGCGGTGTAGACCATGGACACGATGCCGACCAGGAGGATCGTTGTGTAAATGTCCAGCTTCAGGAGCACCGCGGTCACGTAGGAAGTGGCCAGGAGTATCACGCCGCCCCCCAGGGAACGGTTTATCATGAAGACCAGGGAGAGGGCAAGCCTGGTAGCACGACCGAAGCGTTTTTCAAGTAATTCATATATCGAAATGCCTGATGCCTTCCGGAACACCGGGACCAGGAAGACCATGATAAAAAGCATGGCCAGGGGCACGGCAAGCTCATACTGAAGCCACTTCAGGCCGCCGCCGCTCCGGACCGCTATAAAAGCCGGCGCGCTGACCAGGCTGATGGCGCTCACCTGGTTCGCCAGGAGTGACGACGCCACCAGCCAGGGTGAGACCCTTTTCCCGCCGAGAAAATAGTCCTCCCTGCTTTTCTGGGAGCGCCCGGCAGCGTAGCTGATGCCGATGATGGCGAGGATGTAGACCGCGACAATGACCCAGTTTATTAAAGCCACGATGACTCCCCTGCAAGGGCATTGGCGCCGCAGCAGTGATCCAGGAGCGGCGTTGCCCTATCCGATAATCCTGAAAAGGAACTTCAGCAGCTTCACCTTCTTGTTGTACGGCGGATAGCGGAGCTTCATATCGATGGCATCCGCCCTGGTGAGGATTCCCCGCTGGTGCGAAAAGGTCTCGAAGCCGGACTTCCCGTGATACCGTCCCATGCCGCTGTCGCCGATGCCGCCGAAGGGTAGCTCCTGGCTTCCCACGTGGGACACCGTGTCATTGATGCAGCCGCCACCGGAGGAGGTCGCGGCGAGGATCTTCTTTTGCTTTTTGGCGTTCTTCGAGAAATAGTAGAGTGCCAGGGGGCGCGGCATCCTGTTCACGATGGCGATGGCGTCATCCAGCTTGCCGAAGCTCATGATGGGCAGGAGGGGCCCGAAGATCTCCTCGCGCATGATGGGATCCTTCAGGGTCACTCCGTCCACCAGTGTCGGCGCGATGTAGCGGTTCTTCCGGTCGCTCTCCCCACCCAGTATCACCTTCCCGCCTTCAAGGAGTCCCGTGATACGGTCAAAATGCTTTTCGTTGATGATCCGCGCGTAATCCTTGCTCGCCCGGGGGTCCTCCCCGTAAAATTCCCCGATGGTCTTTTTAAGCTCATTGATGAAGGCGGTCTTGACTTTCTTATTCACCAGCAGGTAATCCGGGGCCAGGCAGGTCTGGCCGGCGTTGAAGAACTTCCCCCAGCAGAGGCGACGGGCCGCAGTGGGAAGGTGCGCGTCCTCATCAACGATCACCGGGCTCTTGCCGCCCAGCTCCAGGGTCACCGGGGTCAGATGCTCCGCAGCGGCGCGCATGATGATTTTCCCCACTGCGGTGCCGCCGGTGAAAAAGATGTAATCGAACTTTTCCCTCAGAATGGCTCCGGTCTCCTCAACGCCCCCCTCGATCACCGTGATGTAGTCGTCGTCGAAGGTTTCCCTGACCATCTTCGCCACCAGGTGCGAAGTCGCCGGCGCGAGCTCGGAGGGCTTGATGACGACGCAGTTGCCGGCTGCGATTGCAGCCACCAGCGGTGCGATGATGAGCTGGAAAGGATAGTTCCAGGGACCGATGATGAGCGCCACACCGTAGGGGTCATAATGAACCGCGCTGGTTGAATAAAAATGGATGATGGGGGTCTTTACTTCCCGCTTCCTGGCCCATGTCCGCACATGCCAGAGCACATGGCGTATCTCGGTATAGAGAATACCGATTTCGCTTGCGTAGGACTCGAAGGCCGGCTTTTTGAGATCCTTGTACAGGGCCTCCATGATGGCGTCCTCATTCTTCCGGATCGCCTTTTTCAGCTTCCGCAGCTGCTTTTTCCGGAAGGATATTTTTTTCGTTTCCCCTGAATCATAGTACTTCCTGAGCTTTTGTATTTTTGCTGCAATGGTTTTCTGCGTCATGGCGCGCCTCCTACCTGTTGATCATGTATCGGCCGGGCACCGGGACGGGGATCATCACCCGCCCCGGCCGGACCGTATGTGCATCCCGGCACATGTTATACCCTGATGGGAAGAATGACTATAGGAATTCCCCGGTGGTAGAAGCGCCGCTGTATTGCGAAGGCCGAGTAGTTATGGAGCCACCGGGTGAAAAAGGTGTCCTCGGGGAACACCAGCTGTCCTGCGAAGAATATGGCATTGGGAAACCGCTCAAGGATTTTCGGCGCCAGTTGCGCCGTCTCCTCGATAACATCCACCGCTATGGAGGTGACGCTCTCGGCGTAGCGCCCGTGGGCCCGCATGTACTCCACATAACGGTCACAGTCTTTCTTGATATGTTCCCGCAGGGTCGACAGCTCTTCCGTACCCTTGAACACGCCGGAATCGACCAGGCCGATCTGGACGAAGACGAAATTCCTGTACATGCCCTGGAACAGGCGCACGATATTGAACAGGGTGTGGAGGCCGGTGCCGGTGAATCCGTTGACAAAGAGCACCGCTGTTTTCTCCTTTGGATTGCACTGTATCTCGGCAATGGCAGTCCCGTCTTTCCTCTGCTTCGCCTCTATGTTCTGCATCTCCGCTTCCGCCACTTCCACCAGGCCGTTCAGGCGTTTAAGGAGTTTCCCTGTTTTTTTGTAATGACGGCGGATTACCACCGATACGGCAACCAGGGAGCCGGTGATAAATATGGTGATCCACCCTCCCTCGTTAAACTTCAGGAGCACCACTGTTATGAGAATGAATGTCGTCAGCACCAGGCCGATGCCGTTTATCATAAGCTTCTTCCACCACCTGGAAACCTTTGAACGGGACTGCCACCAGTGGCGCACCATTCCCAGCTGCGACAGGGTGAAGGTGATGAAGACGTTGATGCTGTAGAGGATGACAAGGAACTTTACCGATCCCCCCGAATATAGCATGAGGACAATGGAGCCGATGCCCATGATGAGTATCCCGTTCTGGGTTACCAGGCGGTCGTTGAGTGAGGCAAAGCGGCCCGGCGCCCACCGGTCCAGGGCCATGTTCGCAAGGATGGCAGGACCTCCCAGGAATCCTGTCTGGGCCGCGACAAAAAGCAGTATCGCTTCAGACAGCAATGTCACAAGGACAAAGGCGATGCCGGCAGCACCCCATTCGGCAGTCATCGATTCAAAAAGAACCGCGTTCAGTGTTTTTCCCCTGACTTGGTGGACGCCATACAGAAGGTATAACAGCATCAGGCCTGCCACGACTATGGCCAGCGAGGTGGCCATGTAATTCATGGTGCGTTTTGCGGTTTGCACTTTCGGCTCGCGCAGGATGGACATCCCGTTGGACACTGCCTCGATGCCGGTGAAGGTCCCGGCGCCCATGCTGTAGGCCCGCAGAATCAGGAAGATCATACCGACGAGACCGAGCTCCGAACTGGAAGCGCCGATCCCCGCAACCGTAGCGTTCGCGAGTTCGGGGATAGTGCCGGCCCGTGAAGAAAATGAATAGATGATGGCAAAGGAATGGGTAATGATGAACAGGAGAAATATAGGCACCAGGGGCAATACCGATTCCTTGACGCCGCGCAGATTAAGGATGATAAGAAGGCTGACTCCCCCGACTGCAACGGGCAGTTTGTAAGGAAGCATGTGAGCTGGGAGAAAGCTGAACAGGGCGTCGGCGCCGCTGGCGACCGAAAGGGTAATCGTGAGGAGGTAGTCTATGAGAAGGGCGCTCCCGGCGATCATGCCGACTGAGGGAGAGATGAGCTTGCTCGCCACGAGATATCCGCCGCCCCCTGTCGGGAAGAGCTCGATGATCTGGTGATAGCTCGCGCTGATGACAAAAATAGTTATGACCGTTCCCAGGGCAACGAATATGCTCAGGTGGGTGTGTTTCCCCAGGGTCAGAAAGGCCTCCTCCGGGCCGTAGCAGGATGATGTAAGTCCGTCCGCTCCGAGGCCGACCCAGGCGAAAAAGGCTATCAATGAAAGCTTGTGGAAAATGCCGGGATCCGATATACTCCGGGCATCCCCCATGACCAGTTTCCTCAACCGGCTGAATAGCGATGGCCTTGAATTCTCGTCGGTCAACAGGCAACTCCTTTCATATCTGTGGTTTTTCAGCTTGGCGCGGCAGGCCCGTACCATCCTGACACCGGCATTCCGGGTCCGTGCTGATCATTGTGAAAAACCAGAGCAAAATACAGTCTCTGTGCTTTTTGTCAATCAATTAGCAGAATATCTGATTTCCCCTTATTCCATGAGATATACCCAAATATACTCGTTTCCAGAGGTTATTGCCTATAAAGTGTTCTGAATATTTTGCACATAACAGAAAAAAATGTTTATTGCTGATCTTCAGTATCGCCCCCGGCCAGGCCGGAAAAGAACATCATAAATTTAAATTTTTGCAACAAATCTATTTTTTTTTGAATTCTGGTGGTTTATGGCTATATTTTAATAGAGGATATAGTCCAGAGAGACATTCATGTTTTCCACTGAAACATTTTTTTGGAGGTAACTATGAATCTCGAATTATCAAAGAACGATGCTGATTTTATTGCCCTTTTATTGGAAAGGGAACTCAAGACCGCCATGGTCGAAAGGCACCATACGGCGACCAATGAGTACAAGAAAATAGTTGAGGCCAGGGAAACACAATTGGAAAGCCTGATAAAACAGTTCAAGCATTGATCAGGTCCCGGCCGTTATAACAATTTTCATTTACTCATATAAAAAGGGGCATTTATGTCATAACACCACTGCTCAGGGGAAGGGTGGGATCAATACAATAACAACCTCTTCCCATGATATGTGTAATGCCCCGTTTCGCATCATCTATAATTATCACAGTGCAACCAGCGGCATACCAAGCTTCAACCTGCATTACCATCAATGAGCAAATGGATACAAAAAACATGTCAGGAGGCCCCGGAGAGTTCTTTTTTTCTTTACGGGGGTCCGATCGGAGAACATCCTGTTCAAGGTACCATAACCTGTGGCTGATGAGCAATGATTCTTGTAACCAATGTTCACACTACTTTACGTAAAGATATCAGATCCAGTTTATCCGCCGGAACCATGGATCAGTAATCGCTGATGTCACGCTGACAGCCGAAAAACATTCAGGAGTGTAACGATGAAACAATTCGCCATTGCCGGTCTTATATGCGCCGTACTGACGCTGCTTTCCGCTTGTTCCCGTGAGGATTACCGCCACTCCCTTGTCGGCACCTGGGAATGGACCGGGGACCTGTGCGGCGCCGACGGGAACTGCAAAAAGGAGATCATTACCGATGAAGAGAATAAAGAGGTATTCACCAGGGACGGACTGTATATCTCGAAACGGGCGAGGATCGGCTATATTGTAGAGGGTGCGGAAATACGCCTTGCCTCGGACAGGGACAAATACGATACAATCTTCGGCAGGATCATATCAATAAAAAAAGGTTTCATGGTGCTGGAAAAAGACACCACTGTCAGGCGGTACACCAGGATTGAAAGCGCCCGATAACAGGCTGAATTCATAATTCCGGATCAGTCACCGGCACCCGGGATCCGTTTCACCAGGACAACCTGGTTGCCCTCGTCGCTGTACTGAACCTCATCGAATATTTTTGTTGCCATGAGCACTCCCCGTCCGTGCGCTTTGAGGCCGAGGTTAATCTCGGCCATGTCCCGTTCAAAGAATTCCTTGTGATTGAAGCCGGAGCCGTCATCGACAATGACATACCGCGCTTCACCGGAGGTTATGGAATACTCGATCTGCACCTGGCGGCCGCTGTACAACGGGTTGACCTGCCGCGCGTTTATGAAATCAAAATAGTTGCTGCCGTTGAGAGCGTCCGTTTTTTCATGGTACGATATTTCCAGGTTTCCATGCTCAATGGCGTTGATGATAATCTCGACCAGCGCCAGCCGCATCAGTTCCACGGTATCAGCATCGAGATAGCGTTTGAGATTCCTGGTCATCCGGTACGTGATATCGCCCACCAGAAAAAGCTGGTTTCCCATAACGAGATTCTGTGTTTCGGAAATAAAAAATTTCAGCAGCTCATCCTCCACGACCCGGGAAGCCCTTCCCATGATGAGCTTTCCGTCCGGGATGCTGATATTCTCAAGACGCACATTCATCTCAACCGGTTCATGATTAAATCTGGCCTTAAAGACCGTTTTAAAATTGAGGGTACGCCGGGTCTTGGTAAAAGATTCGAGCTTCTCCCGAACGAAACCGAGATGGGTTCTGTCATCATCAACGGGAACGGATAGCAGGTCCACGAGATTCCTGGATATGACATCCTCGGGATTCAGGCTCAGATAATTCATGACCGCACGATTCACGGTCAGGATGGTGAAGTCCTCGTCGAGAGTGAAAATGATATCGCTTGATCCATCAAAGAGGTTCTTGTATTTCTGTTCGCTTTCCTCGAGTTTCCGCTCGTATTCGTACCGGGTGAATGCGGTTTCAATGGCGACCAGAAGGTCCTTCTCCCGGTACGGTTTTACGACAAAACCGAAAGGGTATGTTTTCTGGACCTCCTGCACTGTTTCGCTGTCGGAATAGGCCGTTGTGAAGATCACCGGAACATTAATGCTCTTACGGATTTCACGCGACGCTTCGATGCCATTCATTTTTCCGGGAAGCTTGATATCCATGAGAATAAGATCCGGCGGTTCAGCCAGGCACAGGTTGACGGCCTCCTCGCCGTTGCCGGCAATTCCGCTGACGGCATACCCGAGGCCTTCAAGGATCCTTCGGAGCTCCATCGCCACGATGCCGGAATCTTCGACAATAAACACTCTTTTTTTCTTCACGCCTGCAATAATAAAGCCTCTTTTGACCATGTCAATTGTTAATTCAAAAGGGAAAAAATGCTTGTCCCCTTTCCCGGTCATGATAGAGTACCCCCAAATCATGGGAGATCAGCCATGCGAAACCCCATATTAAAGCCCGTCATTGCATCGATATTTTTCATAATCCCGATGGTCCTCGCCCTGGCAATCCTCTGCGCCGGGGACCTTCGCACCGGCATCCTTGAAACGGCAAAAAAGCATATCGGGGCCCGGTACAATTACGGCGGGATGAGCACGGATGGCTTCGACTGTTCAGGATTCGTGCAGTTCGTGTACCGCGAGAACGGCATCGCCCTGCCCCGTTCCACGGTGGACCAGTTTGAAAAAGGGAAAAAAATCGACTTTAACGATGCAAAGCCGGGAGACCTGGTGTTTTTCAGGATTTACCAGAACAGGATTTCCCACGTGGGGATTTTCATCAGCAAGTTCCAGTTCATACATGCGCCGTCACGGGGAAAGCGCGTGGGCTATGCCGACATGAACCTGGATTACTGGCAGAAAAGTTTTGTCGGTACGGTCACTTATATCGACCGGTAGGTGAAAAGCTGTTTCGTGCAGGACAGGGTGACACGCCCCGGGAACCATGGAGATACCGCGGCACCGTCTCCTTACCCTTTCATCCTGAGGAGACTGGCAACCAGCTTCAGCACTTCGTTCTGGAGCACGTCATTATTCATTTTCTGAAATTTTCTTCTCTTTAAAACATAGAAGTGATAATTCAGCCTGAACACAACGCCGAGAATTGCATTGCCGGCTATCTCAACATCTATATCCTTGGGTATGTTCCCCCATCGCTGTCCCAGCTCGATATCGCCCGTGATCACCTTGAGAATTTTCTCTTCAAGTGACTTCATGACTGATTCGAATTCTGCATTCAACCCGACAGCGATTCTGAGAATAATGTTTGTCCGTTCCTGGTTCTCGCTCCAGAATTCGGCTGTTTTTTTCAACCGGTGCCGCAGGTACTCCATGGCATAGTATGAACCGGGCCGGTCGCCGCCGAATCCCCTCAGGTCCAGAGCGACCGCCTTTTCCCATTGCTTGAGATATGTATGGAGCAGCGTTTTGAAGACTTCGTCTTTATTCTTGAAGTACTGGTAGATTGTTCCTTTTGCCACGTGAGCCATGTTCACGATATCTGACACCTGGGTCTCATAGTAGCCGTTTTTGGAAAAGGCCTTTTCGGCGCACTGTAAAAGACGATCCTTTGTCTGTTCACCTTTCTTCAACATAGCTTATAACCTGAGTTTTGTATGCAATGCACTGTGTACAAATGTTCCTTTAAAATCAAGTAAAATAATATCATCTGCTCGAATATTATAACAATTAAATAACCGCCGACAACTCCAATGTTTTTGGAACTGAAGTGTCAGTTTTAATTGACAAATTTTTATAGAATTATAAATTATCCCAAAATAATAATTGCTTATTATTGCGGTATATTAATAAAGTGCAGTGTGAAATTTTTTTCTACGCACAGAGAAGAAACTTTTACATTTCAAAATCCATTTCTATTACAAGTTGATTTAAACAATTTGTAACAACAAACATTGATAGGAGAAAAGCAGAAATCGAAATAGATTTTCAACTAATTACAAATATAATACTATAAACCGTCTGGACGGTTTATTAATGTAATGAACAAGAATAACATGGCAGTACAGCATCATTAATTTACGGAACACCTGGATGCAAGAGTCTCAATGATATTGTATCCTGTAATATTTTATAGAAGAAAAACATTCAGGCGGTGAAGCCTGATGAGTGTTCAACAAGTCGTAAGAAAAAAATTTTCAGGAGATAATGGGTGCGGCAATGAAATCTAAACATTTAATCATTCTCATTACTATCATTTTTTCCATTTGTTTATCATCCAGCCTGTTTGCGGGCAGTTTTGCTGATACATTTGGAATGTCCGCGCAGGGTATGGCGCGGGGAAATGCCATGACAGCTGTAGTCAATGACTGGTCATCGGTATATTACAATGTCGCGGGCCTTGGCAAGACCCAGATCGCCGGTCCACCCGCAGCCAAAGAAGGTGAAATGACACTGAAACTCAGGAAAGCTGAAGGGGAAGGCGAAAAGCCAAAGAAGGAAATCTATCCTAACGAATTCTCCATCAGCGTGTTGACAGTCATCCCCCAGCTCACATTGGATATCCAGCGCTACGGGTACAACTCGTCAAGTGGAACATATTATCCTATGGATACAAAAGCGGCCAAAATGGATCCCTACGGTTTCGTTGTCATCGGCGGCGCCCTTGATCTCAACAACATAATCAAGATGCCGGACGTCATATCCTCCGCCCGCCTGGGCATCGGGATGGGCATGAACTGGGACCTGAGCCTGGTCAAGGTCAATGACATCGACCCGCGGACCCATGACTTTCTCCGGTACGGAAGGGAAATTCAGAGGGCGACGATATTGATCGGCGCTGCAATGGGGTTTCTGAACGACGCCTTCGGCGGCGGCATCGGCATCAACGCTGCCTTCGGCGGGAAAGGAAAGCTCTTCATGGAAACCACCCTTACCGGGCAACCACAGATCCCGGTCGCCCAGACTACGATGGATCTGAGCATATCCCCCGGCGCCATCGCGGGGATATATTTAAGCCCGGGAAAATTTTTCAAAGTTATCGATGGCCTCGAAATCGGCGCGTCATACCGGCAGGAGACCATGCTCAATATCGATCCCTTTGACGCCGGAGCATCTCTTCTCGGCGGAGGCGTTTACATGCAGCTAATGCTGGCCATTTTCGACTACTACACGCCCCATACCGTTAATACCGGTATCGCCTACACCACCCATGGGGTCACCCTCTCCTTTGACATCGACTATGAAATGTGGTCAATGTCGCAATTTGGGAAGGTTATGGAATACCACTTCCCGATACTTCCCAAATTCGTTGACACCCTGTCATACAAGTTCGGCATTAATTATGACACCCCTGTGAGCTGGCTCTCTATCATGTTTGGATACGCCTATGTCCCGAGCATACTCGATAAAAGTACCGACACCATGGGAGCCATACGGATCAGCCCCTCGAGCACAAATTACGTCCAGGGCCTGTATAACCTCCTAGATAACGACAAGCACATAGCCTCCCTGGGTCTGAAGTTCACGGTGCCCAAGATGGGGATACTCAACGGGCAGGTCATCATTGGCATTGCATACCAGTTCCAGTATCTGGTTCCGCAGTCTGTCAACAAGACCGGCTACAGCTACGACATGACAACCAACACCCAGGAAGATATCACGCGGACATACCTCATGAACCCGAGCTACAATTACGGCGGTATGAACCACAGCATTATGGTGGATATTGGCATGAGGATATAGCATTTAACCTGACAATCGGCAATTTAAAAAGCCGGGCTTCGTGCCCGGCTTTTTTATATGCCGTATCCCCAAAAACCGTTATTTTGAAATAGATTTGACACATACCGCCACACTTTCAGTATATTGAACCTGTCAACTGGACGCGTCAATACGCAATCTTTACAGACCAGCGGGGCGGGATAATGCCGAACCTGACAGATAATGATACACACAAAAACGGCTTTTTTACCGGCAACGGACCAATCCGCTCTTTCTTTGCTCCCGGCAGGATAAACCTCATTGGCGAACATCTCGATTATAACGGCGGGTACGTGTTTCCCGCGGCCATCTCTCTCGGCATTACCGGCTACAGGCAGGAGCGGGATGACGCCCTTGTTCACATGAGATCCGAAGAGGCGCCCGGCGATGTACTGTCCGATCTCGATGGAAACGCCACCTCGGCCTCCGTTCCGCCATGGGCTAATTATTCCCTGGGTGCGCTTCGGTATATCCGGAAAAGGGGCGCCGCGTTATCTCAAGGGATGAACATTCTCTACTCGAGCACACTGCCCCAGGGATCGGGCCTCTCTTCATCAGCGGCGCTGGAGGTGCTAACCGCCTACATGCTTATCGGCGCATCGGTCAGATCGGACCGCGACCGGGTCAGCATGGCCGTCCTCATGCGGGAGATGGAAAACGAGCATATCGGCGTCCAGTGCGGCATCATGGACCAGTTTACCGTGGCCCTCGGCAGAAAGGGCCATGCCATCCTGCTCAATTCCGAGACGCTGGAATATGAATACGTGCCGGTCGATACAGACGGCAGCGGCTTCATCATCATGAACAGCAACCGGCCGCGCGCCCTGGCCGATTCCCGGTATAACGAGCGCCGGGCCGAGTGCGAAGAGGCCCTGGCCCTGATCAGGGATAAAAATCCTTCCGTCAGGAATCTGGCCATGGCCGGCATCGAGGACCTGGCCTCCATCCAGGACCGGGTACTGGAAAAACGCGCCCGCCATGTCATAACCGAAAATAAGAGGGTCCTTGAATCGGTTGCGGCCCTGCGGGCGAAGGACCTGCGGCGCTTTGGCGTACTCCTCAGCGAATCACACCGGTCCCTCCGGGATGATTACGAAGTGACCGGATCGGAACTGGACGCCCTGGTCGGCGCGGCGGTGAAGGCTCCCGGATGCGCCGGCGCGCGCATGACCGGCGCCGGCTTCGGCGGCTGCGCCATAGCCCTGGTAGAAAAAGAACGGATTGCGGAATTTGAATCTGACGTCAGCCGTTCATATCGCACCGCAACAGGTCTCACGGTCGATTTTTACCAGAGCATCCTGGGTGACGGGGTCCATGAGACAACATCAGCACGACAGTGTTAAGATCATTTACGCACAGGATTCCATATGAACATACAAAAAGGCATCGTACGATACCGGTTCGGGAAACGGGATTACACCCTGACCTTCAGACCCGGTACACCCGCCAGGGCGGCGGGGATGGAGATTGAATCAGAGCTGATTCACCTCGATCTCGGATGGCGGGCGACCCTCACCCTCCTGCCCCAGGGGCCGGTTCAGATCAAAGAAGTATACCTTGAAGCGAATTACCGCTTCACGCAGGACGACAGGATCTTCTGCAACGGTTTCCAGTCATGGACCGAAAGCCGGGAATTCGAACCGGGGGAGCGCATCAGGAAACTTGCCCGCTCCGCAAAACGCTTCAAGGTCCACTGTTTCGGCGACTACCACTTTTACCCGGCTGACGGCGCCAAGGGCCACCTCCACAGCTACGTCTACTGCTACATCCGCCAGAAGACGGGGGACCTGACTCTCCTGGGTTCCATCAATGAAGACACCGGCTACACCATCTGCGCCTGCGAGACGAAAAATAACCGCATTCTCGTCAGGAAAGACGTCGAGGGACTCACCATTTCAGGTCCCCACGCGATAATGGACATCCTGATCCTCCAAGGGCCGAAGCGAGACATCATGCAGACCTACTTCGAGTCGCTCTGTCCCGGTCTCGAGACGAAAGACCCCGTCACCGGCTGGACCAGCTGGTACAAGCACTACACGAACATATCAGAAAGCATCATCACTGAGAACCTCAACGCGATGTCACGGAACAATATCCCCATTGACCTGTTCCAGATCGATGACGGCTACCAGGCTGCTGTTGGCGACTGGCTCGATATAAAGCCGTCCTTTCCCGGCGGCATGAAAAAAATCGCCGACGACATCAGGTCAAAGGGCTACCGGGCCGGCCTCTGGCTCGCCCCCTTCATCTGCGAAGAGAAATCCGCCATGATGAAAAACCACGCCGACTGGGTTCTGAAAGACAACGGCGTTCCGGTCCCGGCGGGGTGGAACCCGAACTGGAGCGGTACCTTCTACGCCCTGGACATCTACAATGACGAGTTTATGTACCACATCAAGGAGGTCTTTGACACCGTCTTCAACCAGTGGGGCTTTGACATGGTGAAGCTCGACTTCCTCTACGCGGCAGCCATGATCCCCCGGGACGGCAAACCGCGCGGGACCATCATGACTGACGCGATGAAATACCTGCGCCGCTGTGCCGGCGACAGGATCATCCTTGGCTGCGGTGTTCCCCTGGGGGCCGCCTTCGGGCGCGTCGATTACTGCCGGATCGGGAGCGACGTGGCGCCGAAGTGGGAGGACCTCCTCCTGGCCGCGATCAACTACCGGGAGCGCGTTTCCACGGTCAATTCCATCACCAGCACCATCGGCAGGAGCCACCTTGACGGCAGGGTTTTCGTGAACGATCCCGATGTCATCATCCTCCGCGAAGAAGACAACACCCTGACCGGGGATGAGCGGCACACCCTGTTTTTAATAAATAATATTTTCGGCGGGGTGCTCTTCACGTCGGACAACATATCGGAGTACACGCCGGAGATTCTCCGCCGCTACCGTTCCATCTTCCCCTTCAGGAAGAAGGAAAACGTCTCGCGGTCATGGTCAGGCGACGTACTGAAAGTGATTTTCACCATCGGCGACAACAGGTATATCGCCTTCGCCAATCTCTCCGCCCGCAAGGCAAAGGCGGCCCTTGACGATGGCCTCTTCTTCAACGGCAACCTCGATGAAACAGAGCGCTTTGTTCCCGGCGGAACGGAGGTCGTCCTCAAGGCCCATGAATCTCGCTGCTACCTGACGGTTCGGGAAGAGTTCTTCACCGTGTCAGGCACGACGGCCCACTGCTTCCCCGGAAGCGAGATCCTGTCCCTGGTCCAGAAGGGCGATACCATAACCGTTACCCAGCACGAACAGGTGCGGAACGGCAATACCGTGTACATCCGCACCCCCAACGCCGGCCAGTTCTTGATCAACGGCAAGCCGGTGCAGTCGCAGAAAATCAGGGACAAGTTCTTTATTCTCAGGGCGGAACTATAACAACAGGGAGGCTGCCATGAAACCGTTCCAGCTGCCGGAAGATTTTTCTTTGGGGACCGCCACCGCGTCCCTCCAGATCGAAGGCGGAGACTCCAACAACAACTGGTACCGCTGGTCGCGGCAGCCCGGTCATATCGCCGACAGGACCGACTGCAGCGTGGCCGACGACCACTGGAACCGGGTCCGGGAGGACACGGCGCTCATGAAAAAGCTGAACGTGTCGGTCTACCGGATGAGCCTGGAGTGGAGCCGCATCGAGCCTGTGGAAGGGAAGTTCAGCAAAAAAGCCCTGGACCATTACCGCGACGAAATCAGGCAGCTCAAGAAAGCGGGCATCGAGCCCCTGGTCACCCTTCACCACTTCACCAATCCCCTCTGGATGGAAGATTCCGGCGGATGGACCGCAGACAGCGCGGTTGACCGCTTCGTCCGCTACGCCGAGGCTGCGGTGCGCCACCTGGGGGACCTGGTGAGCGACTGGGTCACCATTAACGAACCCAACGTGTACCTTTTCTTCGGCTTTGTCGCCGGCACCTGGCCCCCGGGGGAAACAAACATCGGCAATTTCCTGAAAGGGGCGCGCATCATGATCCGCGCCCACATCGCCGCGTACCGGACGATACACCGGGTGCGCTCGGAGATGGGATTCAGCGGCACGAAGGTGGGCGCCGCGCACCACCTCCGCATCTTCGACCCGAAAAAGGGGACCGCGCCGGAGCGCCTGGCCTGCTTCCTCCAGAACCGGCTCTTCCACGAGATATTTATCACCGGCATGGCGGAGGGAAAGTATCTCCTTCCCCTCGGCACGGGCTACCCGATGGGAAAGGGCAGATACCAGGACTTCTTCGGCATCAATTACTATTCCCGGGAACTGGTGTCATTCAACATTAAAAAACCGGGGCAGATGTTCGGCGATATCAGTACGAAGGAAGGAGCGCCGGTCAACGACCTCGGCTGGGAGATATACCCGGAGGGGCTCTACCGTTTCTGCGAACAGTATTATCAACGGTTTAAACTGCCGATCTACATTACCGAGAACGGGACGCCGGACAAGGCTGACCGGTTCCGGCCGCGGTATATCTACGACCACCTCTGCCAGGTGAGCCGCCTCATCGAGGCGGGCATCGACGTGCAGCGCTATTACTACTGGAGTTTCATGGATAACTTCGAATGGGCGGAGGGGCTTGAACCGCGCTTCGGCCTGGTTGCGGTCGACTACAGAAACCAGAAACGCACCATCCGGAAGAGCGGGAAATTCTACGCGGAAATCTGCAGGCGGAAGGGCGTCACCGAAGCGATGATCCGCCGGTACCTGAAGTGACGTGACGCCCCGCCTCAACGGGCATCGGCAACTCCTTTCCGTGATCCGTTTTTCAGGTTGTCCAGGGCCCTGAACACGCAGTCGTATTCCCCCCTGGCGTTCCATGCCACCCATCCCCTGGCCTTCGTGGATTCCGCAGCCGCGATCTGCACTTCAACGTATTTATCGAGACTGAGGTGCGCCCACTGTATGTTATAGGGGAAGGCCTGGATGAAGGGCTGAATCAGCACCCCCGTACCACTGACCCTTGCAAGGCCCCTGCCCGTCCCGTCCCTGATGGTCTCTCCCGGATTTGACAGCCGGAACTTGTCGCCGGTGAAATGGCTCGGGTAGAGCATGGGATAGATCACTTCAACGTGCTTCGCGAAGTTCTCCACCTTCTGGCCGATGATGTCGTCGCGGTTGTACACGACGCGGCCGAAGAGGTCTGCTGAAAGCTTTACGCCGCGGGCGTCCGTCATGGCCCGCGCCTTCCGGAGAAGGCCGTCGATGAAGCCGTATTTAGCGGAGAGGGCGTAATACGGAGCGCCGTCGGGAAAACGTATATAATCGAGCTGGACCTCCTGGAACCCGGAACGGGCGGTCTCTTCGATGACATTGAAGAGGCGCTTCATGTGCTCATCTGAAACCGGCAGGGATTTCAGGCCGTCCTGGAAGCACACGACCCGTCCAGCGACATAGATCCCCTCGCGCTTAAGATACTCCATGACCTCGCGGCTGATGCGCACCTGGTGGACCCCGAAGGGATGAACGTCCATCACCAGCATGTTGACGCCGAGGGACCTGCCCCGCTCTATGACCGACCGCACGTAGGCCGGGCTGTTGGCGTGCCGGTTGGGGATATAGAGGCCGCGCATCACGCCCGTATGCCCGGAGCGGGTGGCGCCCGTGGCGCATTCAAGCAGTGCCATCGCGGAGAAGAGACAGATCAATGAGATTCGAATCAGCAATTTATGCATGAGATATTCCTTGATGGATATAGTGTTTCATCGATGGTCCATCCTGTGTAAATCCCCTGCCCTGTCAAAAAATATTTTCCGCGTAACGATTTTTTGGAAACCGGCGGCTTCCCGCCGGGTCGTCATGGCCGGTCCGGTGGCCCCATGTCCCGCGCCCGTTCCTTCATGACCGCGTGGAGGGCCGCCTCATCACGCGGGAAGGTTATCATCATACCCAGGAGACCGACGCCGCAGACAAGCCAGAAAAGGTTGGCGATATTAAATGCCCAGAGCCTGCCGAACTGCACGATGAGGAGGCTGATGATGACCGGTCCGAAACCCTTGCCCAGGTTGTCCGTCAGGTTGAAGAGGGAAAATATCGAACCCCGCGTTTCCGGCGTGTTGACGTTCAGGAGCATTGCCCGGACGTTGGGGCCGGTGACGGACACCATAAAGCCGGTGATGAACCCGAGGACCATTGGTCCCGTGACGCCTGGATTTACCACGCCAACCTGAGAGGGATAGTTGAGGAGAAGGGCCATGGGAATGATCCCGACAAGGGTACTGGTGCCGCACAGGAGGGGCAGGTACTTCGCCTTGATGTTATAGAGCCTGTTTCCTATCAGGCCGCCGATGAACCCCCCGAGGATCGCCGCGGCCCCGACCGCCATGACGATGAGCGTCGCCACTTCAACGGAGTAGCCCTTGTCCTGGGAATAAAAATCGTTGAGGAATATGAAAAACACGCCCCATGGCACCGTGCCCGGTATGCCCTGGACAAAGACCATGATGTTGCTCTTTATTTTAAAGAGATCGCGGTATCCCTTCCAGTTAATTTTCCCGGTATAGACCATCCCCTTTTCTATGAGGTCCCTGAGGTTCTCCTCGGTGATCCCCCGCGCCGGCTCCTTCACCGTGAGGAGGAAAAGAAGACAGAGGGCGAAGTTCGGCAGGGCCACGATGACAAAGGGAAGACGCCACCCCATGGCCGGTCCCATGAAGCCCGCCAGGAGTTGTCCCGCGGCGATTCCCATGCCCTCGGCAAGGCCGATCCAGGCCGTGGCAACGGCGCGGTTCCCGTGGGAAAAATAATCTCCGATCATGGAATAGGTGAGTGGAAGGGCCCCGCCGATCCCGATGCCGGTAAGTGCGCGCATCCAGAAGAGCTGGTCGTAGTTCTGCACGAAGCCGGTCAGGAGACACGGTATCTCGCCGATGATGATGACGATAAGAAAAAGCTTTTTGCGCGATACCAGGTCGGTGAGATAGCCGATCGCCAGGGTTATGACGCTGCCCAGGATCCAGAAGACCGCGGAAATATCGCCTCCCAGCATGACGTCGCGCTGCACGTCATTGAGACCCAGGTCGCGGGCAATCTGCGTCAGGTTCGGCGCCATCAGGTTCTGGTCCGCGAAGAGGAACAGGTTCATGAAGGCGAGGAGGATCACCGCATAAAGCTCTTTACCGACAAAGCGGGCTTTCTCATCCATGGGGCACCTCCGCGCGTGTTTTACCGGATAATAATCCGGTTGAGACCCGTTGTCAATTATTATTGCTTCCCGGTATCACACCTGGAGTAAAAGTGCCTCATAGGGATCGAGGATTACCCGCTGACCGGACGACACAGCTTTTCCCGGAGTAGTCGAAAGAACCACAGCTCCGGCACTGAATCCGTCCAGGGCCAATTCCTTTACACTGCCGGATAAATTCAGGGCCACGATGATACGGTCCCGGCCCTCCTCCCTGACATAGGCCAGCACGTCCGGGTCATCGCCGATGAACTTACAGGAGCCGCGGTTCAGGGACGGCCGTTCCTTCCTGAGCCTGAGCAGGGCGCGGTGCCAGCTGAGGAGGGACCCGGGGTCCTCATCCTGGGCCGCGACGTTCACTTCCCGATAGTTATCGGCGACCGGGAGCCAGGGCTCCGCGTTCGAGAACCCGGCGTTATCATTCATGCCGACCACTGCATCGGTGTGCGCTCAGGGTCCCGCCCCTTGTTGAAGGGCCAGTATTTCTTGCCCACCGGGTCCTGTATCCGCCCCCTCCTGACCCGGCCGTTTTTCATGCCGATCTCCTCGCCGTAATAAAGGAATGGCGTCCCCCATGCCGTGAGGAGAAGCGCCGCCAGGACCCGGGCCTTCTTTTCGCCGTCCCTGCCCCGGCACCACCGGGTCATGCTTCGCGGCTGGTCGTGGTTGTTGAGGACCAGGCACGGCCATCCGCGCTCCGGCAGGGCCGCGTACCACCGGGCAAGACAGTCGCGGAAATGCCTGGCGCCGTACTTTGAAAAGATCAGGGAGAAATCAAAGGCCAGGTGGAGCTCATCGGTTCCGCTGCCCAGGTACGACGCGGAAATCCTCGCCCCTTCCGGCGACGCCACGTAGGTCTCACCCACGCACATCCGGCCATCGTACTCGTCGAGGACCTTCCGGAACTCTTTGAGAACGTCATGGGTCTCCGGCTGGTTCTGATCGTAGATGTGTTCCTGAAGATCATAGGGCCGCGGCGCGTTGGGGCCCCATCCGAAGGGATTGCTTCTGAAGAGAGCGTCCTTCACGTACCAGCTCACCGCGTCCAGGCGGAAGCCGTCCACGCCCCGGTCAAGCCAGAATCGCACGTCATCGAAAACGGCCCTGCGGAGCCCCGGGTTCCGCCAGTTGAGGTCCGGCTGTTCTTTCAAAAATGAATGAAAATAAAACTGCCCCGTTGCTTCGTCCAGTTCCCAGGCCCTGCCGCCGAAGGCCGCCATCCAGTTGTTGGGGGGCTTCCCTTTTTTCCCGTCGTGCCAGATATACCAGTCCCGCTTCGGGTTATTCCGGGACGACCGGGACTCGACGAACCAGGGATGTAGGTGCGACGTGTGGTTGATGACCAGGTCCATGATGATTTTTATGTTCCGGCGGTGCGCTTCAGTGATGAGGCGATCGCAGTCAGCAAGGGTGCCGAAGACCGGGTCGATGCCGCGGAAGTCGGAGATATCGTACCCGAAATCAAACATGGGGGAGGTGTTGACCGGTGAGAGCCAGACAGCGTCCACGCCGAGGCGCGCCAGGTAGTCCAGCTTTTCCATGATCCCGGTGAGGTCCCCCACGCCGTCATTGTTCGTATCGTAAAAGCTGCGCGGATAGATCTGGTAGATGACGCCGTGCTTCCACCAGGTGAAATCATCGGTAGTTCCCATGACCTGACCCCCGTACCTGTTTTACTCACAGTAGCCGATGACAAAACGAAAGGCAAGACTATTTTATCGCCGTCCTTAAATGCCGGAGCATAAAACAAAAGTTCACGCTGTACGGGTGCTTTTATTTGCTGAAAGATAATGAAAGAATATTGACTTTTTTTATTATACTAATAATACTAACATGAGCCTCGGAAAATTTGAAAAACAGGATGTTGATCCGGATACAACAGGAGAAATCGGTGAAATTAAAGAAAAATGGTAACTCAGCAACGTGCAGCAGGAAAAAAGAGATTATGCGCCTCGCCGCAACAGCCAGCTCCGTGGTCTTCGGCGGGGCAACCATTGCCGCGCAGGCGCAGGAGGTCCTGCCCTTCCCGCTCAAGCCGTCCGGCAGCACCGCCCGGAGGACCATTCAGGATTCAACCTACAGGCCCCGGCCGGTACAGAAACACCTGCCCGATGGGGCGCCGAACATACTGATCATCCTGGTTGACGACGTGGGCCCCGGCCAGACAAGCACCTACGGCGGGGAGATCAACACTCCCACCTTGAGCCGGATCGCGGACCAGGGCATCTCCTACAACCGGTTCCATACCGCGGCCATGAGCTCGCCGACAAGGGCCGCCCTTCTCACCGGACGCAACCATCACCGCGTTTCAGCGGGCCAGATCGCCGAATTTGCCAACGACTGGGACGGCTATGCCGGCATCCAGCCCAAGACCAGCGCCATGGTCCCCGAAGTGCTGAAGGATTACGGGTATCATACCGGCGCCTGGGGAAAGTGGCACAACACCCCGGCGCTCCAGACAACCGCGGCGGGCCCCTTCGATTACTGGCCCACCGGGTACGGGTTCGAGTACTTTTACGGTTTCCTGGCCGGGGAATCATCGCAATACGAGCCCAATATGGTACGCAACACCACAATCGTGCATCCGAATAAACCCCGGGGCGGCAGGCCCTACCACCTGACTGAAGACATCGCCGACGACGCCATCGACTGGCTCCGCCAGCACAAGGCCTTCATGCCGGACAAGCCCTTCTTCATGTACTGGGCGCCCGGCGCTTCCCACGGCCCCCATCACGTGCCGAAGGCATGGGCGGACAAATACCGGGGCAAATTCGACGACGGCTGGGACCGGTACCGGGAACGGGTATTCAAGCGGCAGAAGGCGCTGGGATTCATTCCTGCCGACGCGCAGCTGACGCCCCGTCCCGACACCCTGGCCGCCTGGGATTCCATCCCCGACAAGGAGAAACCCTTCCAGCGCAGGCTCATGGAGGTCTTCGCCGGGTTCACGGAGCACATGGACGCCCAGGCGGGGCGCCTGGTGGATGAGGTTGAACGCCTCGGCTACAAGGACAACACGATCATTATATACATCTGGGGCGACAACGGCGCCTCCGCTGAGGGCCAGAACGGAACCATCAGCGAACTCCTGGCCCAGAACGGCATCCCCACCACCATTGCCCAGCACATAAAGGCCCTGGAGGAGTTGGGCGGCCTTGACGTATTGGGTTCGCCGAAAACCGACAACATGTATAATGCCGGGTGGGCCTGGGCGGGAAGCACGCCTTACCGGAGCACCAAGCTGGTGGCGGCCCATTTCGGCGGCACGCGCAACCCCATGGCCATCCGCTGGCCCGCAAAGATAAGGCATGACGGCCGGTTCCGGCAGCACTTTCTCCATGTCGTTGACCTGGTCCCGACCCTTTATGACGCAATCGGCATCACGCCGCCCCGGGTGGTGAACGGATTCAAGCAGGACCCCATTGACGGCGTCAGCTTCGCCGCAACCTTCAAGGACGCGGCATCACCGGAAGTGAGGCGCACCCAGTATTTTGAAGTCATGGGCAGCCGCGGCATCTATCACGACGGCTGGTTTGCCTGCACCTTCGGTCCCCGGGTGCCCTGGCTCCCCGGCCTGCCGAAGGGTATCGTCGACGAGAACGGAAAGCTGGCATGGAACCCGGACAATGATCGCTGGGAACTCTATAATCTCACCGAAGACTGGACGCAGGCCCGCGACCTCGCGTCCAGCAATTCCGGTAAACTGGCGGAAATGAAGGACCTCTTCCTGAAGGAGTTTGAAAAGAACAAGGGATACCCCGTCGGCGGCGGCCTGCTGGTCCTGTTCAATCCCCAGTACAAGCTCAGCGTCCCGTATACGGAATGGACCTTCACGGGGGAAATAACCCGCATGCCGGAATTTGCGGCGCCCGCCCTTGGCAGCAGGGATAACGTGGTCACGATCTATGCCGACATCCCGGTAAAAGCCAGCGGCGTATTCTACTCCCTCGGCGCCTTCTCCGGCGGCCTTTCATGCTATGCACGGGACGGTGTCCTGACCTATGAGTATAACCTCTTCGAGATCCAGCGGACGCGGATCAGGGCGAACGTGAAGCTTCCTGCCGGCAAGACGAAGATCGAGGTGATCACGACCTACGCCGTGAAAAAGGCCGCCGGGCCCCTCGAGGTGGTCATGAAGGTGAACGGCAGGGAGGTCGCCAGGGGGCGGGTGCCCATGAGCGCGCCGCTCGCGTTCACGGGCAACGACTGCCTCGACATCGGCACCGACCTCGGCTCTCCGGTGTCTCCGGAATACTTCAACAGGGCGCCCTTTAAATTTAACGGCAGGATCGAAAAGGTGCACGTGAAGTATATTCAGCAAAAGTGAGCTGAGCCAAAATTACCGCAATGAGGTATCGCGCAATGAGCGGCACGGACAGGGAAAAAAAGAACTGGAAGCAGAAACTATACCACGAATTCATACGGTACTGGATGAATGTCCTATACATGGCGCTTTTCTTCGGTATCTTTATGAATTATCGCAGATTGATACTGGCCCATTATAACATCAGCTACGAGGATTACGGGGTCAGCATAATCAAGGCCCTGGTGCTGGCCAAAGTCGTCCTGATTGCGGAAAGTTTACACCTTGGCCGGAAGTTTGAAGACAAGCCATTAATGGTTCCAACCATATACAAGGCATTTTTATTTACCATATGCGTGGCGCTTTTCGGCGTTATCGAGTCCCTGGTTCTCAGCTTTTTTCACGGTAAAGATCTAACGGAGGCCATTAATGAGCTGGTCAACAGGTACAACTATGAATGGCTGGCCGGAGCCCTGGTAATATTCTTCACCTTTATACCCTTTTTCGCGGTCAGGGAGCTGGGGCGAGTGATGGGCGAGGGATGGTTAAGCAATCTATTTTTCCAGAGGGGAGAGGCCGCGAAAACCGCCCCTGAAGGGACAGCACATACGCCGGGAAAATGATGACGCACTGTATACTGAAACACTACGCCCCGGCTGATGATGCGATCGAGGCACAGAACCAAGGAGGAGGAGGATGAAAGAAACAAATCCGGCCCAACCGATCCATATCGAGCCGCGCTGGCCCGTGATGCTGACGGTCCTCGCGGTGCTTATCATGGTCACCATGATGTCAAGCCGCATCCGCCCGATGCCTCACTGGTTCCCCTACGCCATCGTGGCAGGCCTCATGATCCCCCTGGCAGGCGTCCGCCTGAGCCGGGGCCATCCGCTGTGGCTCAGGGCCGAGAGGATTGCCACCCTGGTATTCTTCCTGGTGATAGAGGCCATGATTTTAGGGACATTGGTGTTTCTCATCGTGGAGATGCTGAACCAGCCGAAGGAATTCAGCGGCCGCCAGCTCCTCACGTCCAGCATCACCGCGTGGATCACCAATATGATGGCCTTCTCCCTGGTGTACTGGCAAATGGATCGAGGAGGCCCCGAAGCCCGGATAAACAACAAGGTCAGGTGGCCCGACCTGCATTTCCCGCAGTACGAGTTTCTCGAGGAGTCGCCCCCGGGCTGGAGGCCGATCTATGTCGACTATCTGTTCCACTCCTACTCAACATCAACGGCCTTCAGCGCCGCTGATGTCATACCCCTGACGATCCGGACGAAATTGCTCATGATGGTGGAGAGCATGATCTCACTCATGATCCTCGCCGTGATCGCATCGCGGGCCATAAGCCTTCTCGGCTGACAGGGGGATGCTGAATATCTCTCCGGGAGAATAAAAAGCCGGTATCGCTTCCGCGATGCCGGCTTTTTTATTATTTCTCAAGAAAACAGGAACTCAGGGCTTTATGTAGATCATTTGAAGTTCTTCTTTAAAGATGCCGCAAAGCCGTCATAGAATTTATTCAGCTCAGAATCCTTTATTTCCTCATCGATTTTGCTGCTCAGGAGCACCTTCGCGGTGGCAGTATCGACGATCCGGACTGAAATGGCCTGATAAAAAATTTCATCGGTCGGCGGATTGTTCCTGGCCTGCCGCTTACTGATCAGCCTTCTGACTAAACCGCCTTTCTGCTGCGGCTGTTCCTTCTTATGCACCATGTGGAAATTTCCCAGGACTATGGCGCTTATACCTGCCACTTTGCCGATGCGCTGAATGGCATCATCGTCGACCACGCCGGACATGTCCAGCTCCTTCTCCTTCAATATCGCGGCCAGCTGGCTCCGCTCGATCACCTCGAAACCGGCATTCATAAGAATCGGGATCAGCGCTTCGCTGAAGGCGGCGCCGGCTTCCGTATCATTGCCCGCGAAGTCCATCACGGCGATCTTTCTATACTTTTCGAGGGTGAATGATTTGTCCTTGACCATCGTCACCGATTCGGCACACCCCAGCATTGCCAGGGCTATTATCATCATACCCGCCTGTTTTCTCATGACAAACTCCCTTCCGCGTTTACGCCCAGCCATTGCAGTGCTTTATCACTATCCGTGGTCACCATGACGTTCCCGCCCACGTTGGCAATAACATTCTCCATGAATTTATCGGGAAGTATAATTTCCTGCCTTGCAACGACAACGGTCTTGATGGCGGGGTCCCGGAAGCCGCCTATGAATTTTCCGTATTCATACCGGTCGACAATGGAAATATCGCCTTCAATCTTCCGCGCGTCAATGAACAGTTTACCGTGTCCGCCCTTGACGCGTTCATCAACAATAATTGCGGCTATCTCTTTTGCGGCCGAAAGGTTGAAGGGGCCCCCTACCTCGGCAAGGAGATACCCTTCACAATGCTCCAGCTTCAGGATGTTCATATCCCTCTGTCTCCTGATCCTCCTGATCCGTATGGCGTCCGGGAACCTTCACTGTAAATCAGGCCACTCAACCAATAATTTGCAAGATAAAATCCCGGCAGCCCGGAAAATAATTCGAGGCGTCCATTATTATGTCATATTGAAAGAACGGGTGGGAGGTCTACAGCACGTGGCTCCGCGCCAGGGCGATCCTCTTTTTTATGGAGGGATGGCTGTAGAACATGAACTCCGTCACCTGGTTCGGGTCCCGGTCCGCCAGGTTCAGTTCCGCAAGTTTTTCCATGGATGAGATGAAGGAGTCCCTATCTCGGGTGGCATCGAGGGCGTAGCGGTCTGCCTCGCGTTCGTATCGCCGCGACAGCGCGTTGGACAGCGGCATGGTCACCAGGCTGAACAGGGTCAGGTAGAAGAAGAGAATGGGGATGGCGGCGATATCGTACACATTGATATAGCCGAGGTGCGCCAGGGTGAGCCGGTAGAGCTCGCCGCACAGAAAGAACGAAAGGAATATGCTCACCGTGCCGAGGACGATGGACTTGACGATATGGCGCTTCTTGTAGTGCCCCATCTCGTGGGCGAAAATCACGGCGATCTCGTCCGGCGTGAAATGCTCGATCAGGGTATCGCTCAGGATGATGCGCTTGCTCCTGCCGATGCCGGTGAAGCCGGCATTTGCCTTCTTCGTGTCCTTGCTCAGGTTGAAGGAATAGATGCCGGTGATGGATATCCCCCTGCCCGTCCAGGAGCTTCGTAATCCGCTCGCGTATCTCGTTCCGATTCCAGCTCCCTGAACTTGTAGAATATGGGGAAAATTATCACCGGCGCTATCCGCGCCAGGAACACGGAAATGAAGAACATGAATATGCTGAACCAGAGCCACCAGAGCCAGCCGGTCATTTTCAAAAAGAGATAAAACACCACCGCCACCGGCACGCCGACGACGATCCCCACCGCGGCGCCCTTGATTTTTTCCAGGAACCAGGCCGGTATCGACTGGTTGGACAGGTCGAAGCGGTGCTCGATCACGTAGCCGCCGTAAAAATCGAGGGGAAAGTCGAGGATTGAATAGATCATTCCCACCACGGTGATGAAGACCAGGAACAGGAGATAGTCATTCGCGATGTAGCCGTGTCACGGTCCCGACGATCAAGGGTGATATGCCGCTGAAGGCAAGTATGCCAATGATGATGATATTGAGGATGATGTCCGCGATGGAAAGACGCAGCTTGATCGTATTGTAAGCTTTTTCTCGGGATTTTTTCAGTACGGGTTCCGGCCGTTCGTCCATTGGCGTACTCCGCGGAAATCAGTCTTCGTCGGCGTCAATGCGTTCCGAGTCATGGCGGCGGAAAATTGATGCCAGACCCTGGCCGTGACGTATGACTATGTAAGCGAGAAGCAGGGCCGAAACAGTGGCGACGGCAAGGGCAGCGTAGGAGTTCACCCCGGCGGAGATGCAGATGGGGGCCGTGATGAGCCAGTCCATGACGCCGAAGACCGCCGCCCGCAATCACGCGGCCCCGCGTCTGGAGCCGGAAGTAGCCGATGAGCGCCATCGATACCGACAGGACGACGATGAATATAAGCAGGGAGGCAACATAAGGATTTTCGGTCTTCATGGAGTCGTCGGTACTCTGCTGGGCCAGCGCCATCAGGGGAAAAGAAGCTAGTGGCGCCAAATATATCATTCTGTTCATGAAACTAAACCTCTTCCGCAGGGAGGCATCCGCCGGATCCCATCCTGGGCCCGCAGCGCCGCCGGTTACTTGTAGTCCCTGCCCATCTTGAAGGCCTTCAGGTTCATTTCGAGGAACTTTTCCTTCACCAGGGACTTGATGGCCGCTTCCCACTGCTCTTCCTTGAACTCGAGGTCCTTTGAAAGGATCCCGAGCATGACAATGTTCAGCGCCTTGCGGGTGCCAACTTCTTTCAGGATTGCCTCGGTGTCAACAAAAATAGCGTTTTTCACATTTTTCGCCGACCCACTCCTCAAGGTCGGGGGGATACTTCATCGCGCCCGTCTGTACCGGCGCGGGATCGACCTTTTCGCGGTTCACGATGAGCTTTCCTTCGGGCGCGAGGTAGTCCAGCTTCCGCATCACCTCCAGCATCTCAAGGCTCACGATGTAATCGGCCTCCTCCTTCGGGATGAGCGGCGAGTAGACCTTGTCCCCGTACCGGATGTTGCAGTCCACGCTGCCGCCCCGCTGGGCCATCCCGTGCACCTCGGACTCCTTCACATCGTACCCGGCATTCATGGCCACTTCCATGAGAATCTTGCTCGCCAGGATGACGCCCTGGCCGCCGACACCGGCGAATATAACGTTCTTCATGCCCTGCTCCTCACTTCATCAAAATGCATTTTCTCAGCGATATGATGACCGACGGCTCCGGAGCGGCAACCTCCTCGCGCACGATCCTCTCAAACTCTTCCGTGTTCTTGGGGTCGGTCACCACGACCCGCTTCACGCCGCACGCCCTGACCAGCATTTCCAGGTCGAGGGAATGGGTCTCCTCGCCCATGAGGGTGCGCCCCGTCGCGGGATGGTCCTGGTGCCCGGTCATGGCCGTGCCCCGGTTGTCCAGGATGATGACCGTTCCGGTCCCCTTGTTGTAGACCAGGTCAATGAGGGGCGTGATGCCTGAATGGACGAAGGTTGAGTCGCCGATGACGGCGACGCTCTTGCGCGCCATCTCCGGCCCGTGCGCCTTCTCCATGCCCAGGTGCATCCCGATACCGGCGCCCATGCACCCCTGGGTGTGCATCGCCGAATAGGGCGGGAGCGCCGCCAGGGTGTAGCAGCCGATGTCGCCGTTGACGTTCAGGTCCAGCTTGCCCAGGACATTGAATACGAAACCGTGAGGGCATCCCTTGCAGAGCGCCGGCGGCCGCGGCGGTATCGGATTGGTGTCATATTTCGGGTATTTGCCCGCATGCGTTTTCCCGTTCAGCGCCTGGTCAACGATCTCCGGGGTGAGCTCCAGGCATAGGGGGATGATCTCCTTGCCGGTGCAGGGTATGCCAAGGGCCTTGACGTAATCCTCGATAAAGGGGTCCAGCTCCTCCACCACGTAGAGTTTCTCCACGCCGGCGGCGAACTCCCTGATGATGCTGTCCGGCATGGGCCACACCATGCCGATCTTGAGCACCGAATCGTCCGGGCAGGTTTCTTTCACATACTGGTAGGCAACGCTGTCGGCGATGATGCCGCGTTTTTTGTTTGTGCCCCACTCGATACGGTTCAGACTGCTCATGTTGGAATATTCCTGCAGTTTCTTGTGCTGTTCTTCTATGAAAAAGTGACGGGGCCGGGCGTGCGCCGGCAGCATGACGTATTTCTGGAAATTGCGGACAAAGGGCTTAACCGGGACGTTGTCTTTCGGAAGGATCTCGACGATACCCTGGGAATGGGCTATGCGCGTGGTGATGCGCACGATCACCGGCCGGTCAAAGCGTTCCGACAGTTCGAAGGCGAGCTTGGTGAAGTCCTTGCATTCCTGGGGGCTCGACGGCTCCAGCATGGGAACCTTGGCGGCCCGCGCCAGGTGCCGGTTGTCCTGCTCGTTCTGCGAACTCCAGGCGCCCGGGTCGTCGGCGTTGATGATCACGAAGCCGCCGTTCACGCCGGTATATGAAAATGTAAAGAGCGGGTCGGCCGCCACGTTAAGGCCGACATGCTTCATGGCGGCGAGGGCCCGTGCCCCGCCCACCGAAGCGCCGGCGGCAACCTCCAGGGCCACCTTCTCGTTGGGGGACCACTGGGATTTGATGTCGCGGTAGTCCCGCGCGATGGTTTCCAGGATCTCGGTGCTCGGTGTTCCGGGATATGCCGTGGCGACATGGCACCCGGCCTCGTACGCTCCGCGCGCGATGGCCTCGTTGCCCAGAAGAACCTTCTTCTCCATATTATTTTCCATCTCCAATGATATCAATATTCTTAACGATCTGGTAGCCTTCCTGCACCATGGCCTTCTTGGCCGCCTCGATATCGTCAAAGCGGAAGATCATGACGGCCCTGTCGCCCCGTTTTTCAGTGAAGGCGTACATGTACTCTATGTTCAGATTGTTTTTTGAAAAAGTGTCAATGGCTTTGAAGAGAGACCCGGGCTTATCGTCAAGCTCGATGGCGAGAACCTCCGTGGTGGAGCAGGTTATCCGCGCATCATGAAGGACTTTCTTCGCTTTTTCAGCGTCGTTGACGATCATCCGTAGAATACCGAAATCCGAGGTCTCGGCGATTGTAAGGGTTATGATATTGATCTTCTGGTCAGCCAGTGTCTTTAACACGTTCTGCAAATGACCCGGTTTATTTTCCATGAATACTGAGAGTTGTGTTACGTTCATTGTCGGTCTCCTTTTTTGATATCTTTGAGCTCACCCTCCCCCTGCCCCCCTTCCATCAAGGGTGGGGGCGAATTGTTATATCTTCCTTCTATCCACGACCCGCACCGCCTTGCCCTCGCTCCGGGCGATGGTCATCGGCTCCACCAGGGTGATCTTCGCGGAAATGCCGAGAACGCTCCGGAACCGGTCGCTGATCTGCTTGCGGAGATTATCAAGCACCTTCACCTCGTCGGAGAATAGTTTCTCGTTCACCTCGACCATCACCTCCACGTCGTCCATGGCCGCCTTGCGGTCGAGGATGATCTGGTAGTGCGGCTCGGTGCCCTCGACTTCCATGAGCACGTTCTCTATCTGCGACGGGAACACGTTTACGCCGCGGATGATGAGCATGTCGTCGGACCTGCCCGTCACCTTTTCCATCTTCACCAGGGTGCGTCCGCACTTGCACGGCTCGCGGTAGAGCCTGGTGATGTCCCGGGACCGGTAGCGTATGCCGGGAAAGGCCTCCTTGGTGATGGTCGTGTACACGATCTCGCCCTTCTCGCCCTCGGGGAGGATGTCGCCGGTCTCGGGATCGATGATCTCAACGTAAAAATGGTCCTCGTGCACGTGGAGGCCCGACTTCTCCTGGCACTCGCAGGAAACGCCGGGGCCGATCACCTCGGAGAGACCGTAGATGTCGAAGGCCTGGATGCCGAGGCGCGATTCGATCTCCTTGCGCATCGCCTCGGACCAGGGCTCGGCGCCGAGAATCCCGGCCCTGAGCTTTGTCTTGCGTATGTCGTAATCGGGGCGTTTCTTCTCTATGTAGTCGGCTATGTTCAGGAGATACGACGGCGTGCATGCTATCATGGTCGTGCCGAAGTCCTTGATAAGCATCAGCTGACGGTCGGTGTTGCCGCCGGAGATCGGAACGGTAAGAGCGCCGAGGAGTTCCGCGCCGTAATGGAGGCCGAGGCCCCCGGTGAAAAGGCCGTAACCGTAGGCAACCTGGATAACGTCCTTCTCCGTTGCGCCGTAGGCAGCCAGGCAGCGGGCCACCACCTCGGCAAATATTCCCACGTCCTTCCTGGTGTATCCCACGACCGTGGCATTGCCGGTAGTGCCGGAGGAGGAGTGGACCCGGACCACCTTGTCCTGGGGAACCGCAAACAGCCCAAAGGGATAATTGTCCCGCATGTCCTGCTTGGTGAGGAAGGGGACCCGCTTCATGTCGTCAAGGCTCTTGAACTGGTCCGGGTGGAACCCCGCATCGTCATACTTCTTTCGGTAAAAGGCGTTGTTCTTGTAGGCATGGTTGATGGCCCACTTGAGCCGCTCCACCTGCAGCTCCCGCATCTTGTTCAATGGCATGGTTTCGATTTCTTTGTTGAAGTACATTGCTCACCCCTGGGTTAGTATGATATTATGTCGCAATAGGTGCTGATGCATCGCTCTCAATAGGAATCCTCATCTGCCTTACGAGAATGGATCAACCTTAGAAGAGCACATACTTTTTTCAAGGAAAAAATATCGGCCCGTGCGGCAATGGTGGGTCGAAAAAAACCCGGCCAATGATCAATAATATCTGATTGACAGGGCAATTTTCATGTATTATTAAAACCGCATCACATATAACCCTGCCCCGCCGTTTAAGGAGACACTCAAATGAAAACGTCCAGAAAAATTCTTGTCGCCGCGGCATCTCTCCCCGGAATTCCCCTGGTGATAGTTATCGCCTCGGCAGCAATCAGCCCCCCCTGGACGGGCACCAGGCTGGCCGCCGAAAAAGGCCTGAAACGCCCCCTGGTCATGGCCCACCGCGGCGCGTCGTTTTACGCGCCGGAGCTTACTCTGCCCTCCTTCGCCCTGGCGCGGGACATCGGCGCCGACTATGTTGAGACCGATGTGCAGCGGACCAGGGACGGTGTGCTCATCAATTTCCATGACGACGACCTCTCCCGGACGACCAATGTTACCGAGATTTTCCCGGGCAGGGCAAAAGACCCGGTCGGGTCATTCACCTGGGCTGAGCTTCAGAGACTCGATGCAGGCTCATGGTTCAACAGGGAACACCCTGACCGGGCAAGGAAAGGCTTTATCGGTGTGAAAATCCCCGCCTTCAGGGAATACCTTACCCTGCTTTTATCGGGACGCAACAGGCCCGGCCTTCTCATCGAGCTGAAAAAACCGGAAAATTATCCTTCCATTGAACAGGGTGTCCTTACAGAACTGCGCGCCGGCGGCTGGCTTGACGGGCAGAACAGGGTCATCGTTCTCCCCGTGCCGGAAGACGCGGCAGACCGCGTCACCGTCGGCCTCGGGAGCCGCCGGGTGATCCTCCAGAGCTTCGATGAAAGGTCCCTCTCCATCCTGAAAAAAATCGCCCCGGGAGTCATGCGCAACCTGCTGGTTGATGAAGATGACGAAAAGAAAAAAGGAAGCTTTACCGCCCTCCTTGAAACGGCCCGGTCCCTGGAGACGGAAATAGGACCGAGCGGATACCTCGCCTATCCCTGGAATGTCGGCCCCGCGCACCGGATGGGCAAAGTCGTCTTCGTCTACACCATTGACACGGGATGGCACTTCGCCCTCCTGACTCTCTTCGGAGTTGACGGCATGATAACCAACCGCTGCGACGCCTATCTTGATTTCATCGGCCGCGGGGCGCACACACCACCTCGGGAGCTTCTGGAGCAGTATCAATAATGATGGAACGATGTTTTTCAACCAGCTTTAAAAGATAAAAAAGCCCGGCAACAGGAGTATTGTCCTCCCGCGGCCGGGCAAGAGTTGGGTGCCTTCATAGCGGCGGTTAAAAGATATATGTCACAGGGCGGATGTTAATTGATAGAAAGGACCGTTATTTCCACCCTTCTGTTTTTCTCGGCATTGTTGTAGCTGAGCGGCTTTGAATATCCGTAGCCCTTCACAACGAGCCTGCTTTTATTGATGCCCTGGCCGACCAGGAACCCGTACACTGCCTGGGCCCTCTTCTCGGATAGGGTCTTATTATGCGCCTCGGTGCCCGATGAGTCGGTATGGCCTCCGATTTCAACCTTCAGAGCCGGGTTTGTCTGCATGAGCATGACAAGACGGCCAAGTTCGAACTGTGATTTCTGGTAATCGAACACGTTATCACTGTCGAACTTGAAATAGAGGTTGTTGAGCACCATAGACGATCCCTTTTCTATCGGCATCAGTTCAATGTCGCGGACCACGGCGTCGTACTTCGTTACATCGCCCAGGTCAACCCGCGACGAGTAGAAGAGATACCCCCTCTTGCTCACCGAAACATCGTACACTTTCTTCTTATTGAGAACGACGAAATACTTGCCGTCTTCACTGTTGCTCTGGATCACCTGGGTAACATTGGTCTGCACGTCTGTCACACGGATTTCAGCATTGATAACCTTTGCCGGGTCATTTTTATCCGAAACGACCCCCGCGATGGTGATGACCGAAGATTTTTTCATTTCCGCGGGGAGTTTCCCGGTCTTGATGCGGTACACGAGTTTCCCGCTTTTTTCCTCGGGATGTGAATAATAGATGGTATCGCCCGAAGCCGGTACGGAAACGATCCGGTCGTCATACTTCGTGTTGATCTCATTCCCCAAATTGACCGGCTCGCTCCAGGCGCCGCCGCTCATCTTCTCGGTCTTATACAGGTCGTACCCGCCGATGCCGCCGGGCCTGTTGGAAGCGAATATGATCGTGTCGCCGTCCGCCATGATGATAGGGGCAAAATCTGAATGCTCGGAGCTGACCGGCGCCGGCATGCGCACCGGTTCGCTCCACTGTCCGTTCACCTTCGCGGACATGAAGAGGCAGAACTTGTCCTTCCCTTTCTTCTCGCTGCATTCCCGGGTAAAATAGAGGGTATTCCCGTCCGGGGATAGTGAGCCAAACCCATCATAACCGGCAGTGTTGATCGGCGCCCCCAGGTTTTCCGCCTTCCCCCATAATGATTTACCTCTTTTCGCAATCCAGAGGTCCACATCGCCCTTCCCGCCCTGCTGGTCCGATGTTAAAAGAAGATAATTCTGGTCATAGGTTATGAAGGGACCGGCGGTGTTCATTTTAGTATTGGCAAAGAGAAGGGGCACCGGCGGCGTCCATCCCAGGCCGGTCTTGAATTTGACGACACAGTCATACTTGCCCGGGCTTTCATGGTCAGATTGAAAAATGAGCATGTTGCCGTCCGGCGAGACCGTGGGGCTGTGCTGCGAGCGGGTTAAATAATTTGAACCGCACGAGGTCGCCGCGACCGCCATAAATAGAATGAACCCGAAAAGGAACCCTTTGTAAAACTTATTTTTTTGTGTGAGCATAATGAAACTCCTTCCATGTAAAAATTATCGCAACATGTTTTTTTGCAGTTGCATGGTTGAGAAAATACACGAATCGGAGGGATGATTCTTATCAAATTCACACAATGAAAGATTTGGTTATTGCCGATTTTTCAATCTGTAGATTTGGTTAGTTTATTTATCAAGGGGCTCCGCCCCTTAAACCCCGTTTGACAACAGCATTATTGCATAGTAATCAAACAGCACTAGCTATTGAATGGGCTTTGAAATAAATTATAGATTGCAGAATTTATTTACCAATGCGCGGGAATTCATCGCTCGTCCGCCTCGTATAAGCAGAGCCAAATGCGACCTCCTGTCGCGGCTCTGCACTCGGCCATCCTGGCCAGCGCACCATGTTGACTCGGCGGAACCGGCGACATCCATGTCGCCTGCTCGCTGATGAACCCACCGCGCGTTATCTCATACAGTTATAAGAAGTTTCTAAGGTACGCTGTTAAGGGCATGGGGCGTTATTAGAAAAGGTTAATTTTGGGAATTTACGCCATGTCGCGGTATTCGGTGGGGGTTTTGCCGATGACGCTCTTGAAAACCCGGTTGAAGGTGGTAAGGCTTTCGAACCCCACGGCAAAGGCGATTTCAATGATCTTCTCTTCACGTTGTGTCAGCTTCGCCGCTGCCTCTTCGATCCGGAGTTTGTTGATATAGTCGTTAATCTTGTAGCCGGTGTATTTCTTGAAGAGAGTGCTCATATAGTTGGGGTTCAGGCCCACTGCGGCTGCAAGGCCCTCGCGGGAAAGGTCGGAGGTGTAGTTTTCCTTTATAAATTGCACGATTTTATCGAGCTTTTCCTGGGTGGTTTCATTTATGACCGGTTCATCAACCTTCAACCGGTCATAGAGATGATTGATCTCGGCGTTCTTTTTCGTCAGGTCCCGGGCGTAAAAAATCACGAACAGCAAAAAAAACACCGGCGAACAGAAGGTCGCCAGGAGAAAGGTGAGCCTCCCCACTGTCATCGACAGTATCACCTCGACGAGGATCACCAGGCCGCCGACGATGGAGCTGAACAGGGACAGGTAATACTTGTATGAATCGGGCTTGAGCCGGTTGAGTTTCAGGGTCAGCATCACTGCCAGGGGCACATTGACGCATACCGTGAGGATGCCCAGGACATCCCCGATGTAATGGGTATAGGGGATATCGACGCGATAGACCAGCAGAAAGCCAAGGAAGTTCAGCAGGGCAACCCCGAGAAGGGCCGGCACCAGGATCCTGTTATAATTGATGAGATAAATGCCGTACAGTGACTGTATAATCAGAATGAGGGCGATGGAAAAAAACTGGACCGTTGCCGCATGCATGAACTTGATCATCAGGAAATCCATGTTCCGGTAGGGATAGAAGAGCGATGCGATGTAGAAAATATAAATGATTACGCCGAATGAGTGGAAGAGGAAATGCTTTTCCGTCCTGTTCCAGAGATAAAAGATGGTAAGAATAATAAGAACAAAAAAAGCCACGACAATGATCGTCATGGGAATATATATATAGATCATGTCCCCTGCCAGCCGTGCCCGCGAAAAACGCTCTTCCTGCTGGATGACCACCGGCGACAGTATGCCGCCATATTCGTTTGCGTATATGCCGATCCGCACATGAACGGTATTGGCGCCACTCCTGAGGGTTCCCGGCGGTATCATATAGCTGCGGTTCCGGCTCATGATGTTGATGTCATGGGGTTCTTTGGATCCGACAAGCCTGCCGTTGATGTAGACGCTGTCCGTGTAGTAAATCCTGCCCAGGGAAATCCCGTAATAGGCAGACGGGTCTCCCGGCAGGTCAAACTCGCCTTTCAGCCATGCGTACTGCAGACCCTTGGCGGAACGATAGGGAAGCCTGAAGGTCGACGGGATGCTCACGGGCCACCATTCCCCGCCGCTGCCGATCTTTTCCAGCGAAGGCTCATCGCTGTAGAGCATGCTCCACTGCGCCACGGTGATGGAAGAAGCATCCCCGCGGCAGGAGAGGCACAGACAGACGGCGCATGCCGCCAGAAGAAGGCCGGGGCCCTGTATTAGTTTCACTGGACGCATTTCTATTTATTCTTTGGATTGATGGTGATAGAATTTTTTCCCTTCACCTCATGAAATGTCATGGTGCCGGCCGGTCCTGCTGCCCCATAATAGAACGCTGAGCGGCGATCGGTGGAATAGGCGAAATTCATGAACAGGAGCGACTCCTCGATGCCGAAAAATCCGGAAAGCGACGTGACCATTACCGGTTTCATGTCAGGCCCCGCTGACCCCAGGTGAAGTGAATCAAAACTCCCGTGGAAGGGCATGTCATTGAGCCGTTCCCCCGACCCGGGGATGCTGAAATGGCCGCGGTGCACGTTTCCCCAGCTCCAGTTGTTTATGTCGTGGCTTACGTTCCTGTGTAAGAACCGCATCGCGCTCAGGAACGACCGGTCAAAAATGGTCTCACGGTATTCGACAGGATACGTCGTGATGTCGTCAAAGAAGGGGGACTTGTTCTCTCTGGCGATGTCATAGAACTGCGGTATCAGCAGATCCCAGTGTTCCATGACGTCGTCGGTGCGGTGTCTCAGCTCGTCCCGGAATGTCTCGTATATGAATTTCTGCAACAGCACGTGGAATATCGAGGGACCGACGAAATCGGTCTTCATGCGGCTCTTCCAGTTCTGAAAATAAATCCGCGTAAGCCGTGCCGAAGCCATCGGATTATCCGCCAGTATGGTCAGAAACAGGGGAACGAACAATCCCGCGTTGGTTGAATACTTATCGGTGACGGCGTTTCCCACATCCTGGCTGGTAAAAAGCTTTTTCCTTTCCATTATTTTTTTCAGCCGTTCATACCGTCCCGGCACGCTGATTGAATAATCCCGCGCCACCTCGGGAGCGTCCGCGAGGAAGGAACTCCCCGCGGCCATGTGCCGGTCGGTCCTGTTACGGAATGCCGAAAGATCGGCCATGCCGACCCGGGCCGCGTCCATGCCGGACCTGAAAACAGTATCGGTCTTATTACGAAGCGGCACCGTGCCGGACCAGGCGCGCACGGCCGTGTCATCGGAAGTAAAGAGATACACCCGGGGAAGGGACATGATGCCCCTGGTGCGCGCCTCTGCCTCGTCGACATTCCGGGAAAGTGGTATTTCAAAAAGGGAAGCGATGTAATTCTCATCAAAAAAGAGCGACCGCACCGTCACCACGGTGGTCCCGTAGGGTCCCAGACCGAGAACATCATTAAGGACCGGTCCGTTCTCGGTGGCATTGATCACCGTGCCGCGTTCCCTGATGACATCAAAATCACTCCATCCCGCGGGGCCCAGGTACTGGTAGGTTTTACCGGTTTTTATGATTGTTTCCGCGATGAAGTCCTGCACATCGATGGCGGCGGTGAACCCGCAGAAGGAGATATCAACATTGTTTCCGGCAAACATGAAGGGAAGCCCGGCGTGGGTGACCGCCTTGATGATCCGGTCCTCCGTGTGGATATGGACCGGGTACCAGCCGGGATACATGGAGAGGTCATCCTCAAAACTGAAGGCCGTTACGGGATACTTATCTTTGGTCTTCTCCGCCGGCAGATAAAAGGCGAAACCCTGATCAAAGGATCCGATATGACGTTTAACAAGTTTTTTAAGCCCGCGGATGACATCGGCGCAGTCGGATTCGTTTTCCGAATAATAAAAGATGAGATCCCCGGGGATGATTTCCTTGAGGTTGATGCTGATTTCATCCCGGGAGAAGCAGAACATGTTTTCCTTGTTGTTCAGGAAGGCATTAGCCCATTCCCGGAGCAGCAGGACCGCGATGACATCCTCCGGCATCCAGGGGCGCTTCACGATGTCTTTCTGATCAAGGCGCGCCCGGGCCGCGTTCACTCCCTTGACGTAGTCCCGGAGGTAGCCTGCATAAGGTTCCCTCACCCGCGGCGCCATTGCATGGGCCTTTCGCGCGAACCCTATGGCCCGCGACAGGCGGTCAATGACCGGTCCGTCTGAACCGATGATTCCCGCCGCATCACCCGCCGCCACGGCCCTGAAGTATTCCATCATGTTATAGCGGTCCTGGCAGTGGAGATATCCGAGCCCGAAATACGCGTCACTGAAGGTCCTGGCCTGGATCAATGGGACCCCGCCGGCATTGCGCTCCAGCACGATTTTTGACTTAACAGCGTCGTCGAAAGAGCCAGAGTAGGAGATCCTGCCGGAATAGCGGTATATCATCCACCCCCCTGCCGCTATTAATACTGCTGAGGCGGTGCATATCCCTGCGATGATTATTTTTTTCTTCATCTGTGTTTTGCCTGGTGCCCGTCATGGGCAGGAACAGTGCGGTTCTTCCCGTCCTTACTTGATGGTTATGCTTGCTCGAATTATATCCACCTTGGCGTAGTAGTCGTCCAGGGTGGAAAAAAATCTTCCAAAAACGCCTTTCACGTCTATCTTCGTCCTTCCCTTGACCAGTTTGGCAACGGTCTTTACATTAGTAGTATATATGCAGCATTCAACCATTCCCTTTTTTGTCTGCACATCGGCCTTCACGCAATATTCATAATCAATATTGTTCGAATTGATAACGTCCTTCACTGTCACGTCAATGAGCGTGATCCTGCGGTTGGCCAGATCTTCCTTTATGATAAACTTCTTTGCCGGATTTTCAGTCGCGTCTATCTTTATCTTTTCATTGACAACTTCTTCCATGAAAATCGGCGTTTTTGTAATATCGCAGGATATAAAGGCCGCTGCAGCCATGAGCAAAACCATTATTTGTTTCATCGTGGAACTCCTTTGCCTGTATCCGGTTCACCGTCCCCGCCGGCACGGCAGCCCGATATCATGTTATATGAATCTATGATTCGATTTTTTTAACTTTTTGTCAAATACATAATTCCATATCTGCTTTGACGTAAGGTGTCCGTGGGCGGCCTCGCCGGGATAGCTCCCAATCCTTGCTAGTACACCTCACTGCTTATCAATGCAGTGACACCATGAATACCCTGATAGTCCTTGACAAAAAGCTGTTACCTTGGGGGTTATACTAACAGAATTTTTTCGGAGTGGGACATGGTGACAAAAAAAGCTGCAAAGAAACAGGAAAACCCGATTGTGCTCATAACCGGCGGCGCCGGCTTCCTCGGGAGCGCCCTGGTGAGGGAACTGCTCAAAAATGGCGGCGAGGCCCACCTGTCGCCGCGCGAGATACGGATCCTTGACTCCAGGCCGCCTGCAGGGGACCAGGACAGCCGGGTGCAATTCTTACAGGGCGACATCAGGTCCGCCGAAGACCTTGCGAAGGCCTGCGAAGGAGTCGACCTCCTGTTCCACTGCGCTGCAGTCATCGACTGGGGACAGCGACCCCGATCATTCATCTACGACGTGAATGTCAATGGGACAAATAACGTGTTGACCGCGGCGCTACGCTCCGGGGTGCGTGGGCTGGTCTTCACGAGCACCATGGATGTCCTGTACGACGGAGGCGCCATCATTGACGGCGACGAGAACATGCCATATCCTAAAAAATTCAACATGGTCTATGCCGAGACCAAGGCTGTCGCCGAGCAGGCGGTCCTGAAGGCCAACGGCGCGGCAACGATGAAGACCTGCGTGATACGGCCCTGCGGCATGTTCGGTGAAGGGGACCCCTACCACGTGAGTTCCTTCATCAAAATGGCGAAGAGCGGCAGGCTGACCTACCGAGTGGGAAACGGCAGGGCCATCTTCCAGCACGTTTACGTGGGTAACGTCGCCCACGCCCATGTACTCGCGGCGAAATCCCTCCTGGAGCCCCGGGGCGTCGCGGCAGGCAACGTATATTTCGCCACCGACTTCGAGGCGAAAAACTTTTTCGATTACATGGAGCCGATATTGAGCGGGATAGGCTACCGCATGCCGCCCAGGGAGCGGAGCATACCGATGCCCGTCATGTACGCTCTGGGGGCTTTGTGCGAGGGGGCATCATGGCTATGCAGGCCCTTCTTCCATTTGAAGCCGCTTATAAGCAGGACCAGCGTCACCATGGTCTGTAAAGACCTTACCTTCACAAGCGGCAAAGCGTGCCGGGACCTGGGATATGCCCCTCTCTATACCGAGAAGGAGGCGATTGCCAGGACCGTGTCATACTTCCGGGCCAACGGCCCGGTGTGACCGGCCGCTTTCCTTACCGCTCTCTTGCGAAATACTTTACCAGCAGCACCTGGTTGCCCTTTTCATTGTACCGGACCGTGTCAAAAGCGCTCCTGATCATGTTAAGCCCGCGGCCGTGGGTGAGTACCGTGGCGTTGATATCATCAGGGTGCATGCTCTCCATCGAGGTGATGTCGAAGCCATGCCCCTCGTCGGATATAACATAGGAAACCCGTTCGTCATTCAGCGAGCAGGTGACCCGCACCTTTTTTTCGTTCAGGGCCGGGTCCATCTGCCGTTCCCTGATGAGATCAAAATAACTTCCGGCGCGGTGCGCCTCTGTCTTCACGTCAAAGGTCATCTGTAAATTTCCATGCTCGATGGCATTGATAATCGCCTCCCGGAGGGCGATACGGACGTCCGACATGGTGATGGGATCAATAAACTTGTTGAGGTTGCGCACCAGGCGCTGGCTCATCAGTTCCGCATTGCCGAGGTAGTTGTTCAGGTCGTAGGTGTACGTTTCCTCGACGATAAACTGCGTGAGTGTATCGTCGATGACCGGCGAGGCCTTGCCGAGAATGGCGTACCCGGCCCTGTCATCCCTGTTGTATTCCAGGCTCACCGTGAGATCCTTCGGCTCATGGCTGAACTTGTCCTTCATGGTCGTGCGGAACTGGGCGCTCCCCGTTTGTTTCTTCTTGAGGTCGTTGATGTTCTCCAGGGCCATCTGCTGGGCGACGTCATTTTTTTTATTCAGGTGCTCCTGTATCAAGTCCACAAAATCCGTCCCCACCAGCTCCTCCGGCTTGAACCCCAGGTGCATTTTCACCGCGCCGTTCATGGTCAGGATCCTGTTTTCCTCATCAAGGGTGAATATGATGTCAGCGGTGCTTTCAACAAGGTGACGGTATTTCCGCTCGGCCTTGAGGATCCTGTTTTTCATGAAATTGATCTTGTCGGCCATACCGAAGGAAAGGAGAATCACGGCGACGGAAGAACCGAACTGCATCGCCCACCGGGTGAAAAAATTAGGCGGTATAATACCCAGCACAGTGAGGGCCACGATCGGCATCGTTATCACAATCATGGACAGGGCAATAAGGGCGATAAAGGCCTGGCGCGACGCCGGCTTCTTCACGAAGGAGAGGTACATTCCCATAACCACGATCATGACCATGGCGTAAAGCGTGAAGGATATTACCGCGATGATGATCACCTGCAGGTCGACCACAAGGGACAGCGCGGCGAGGACCAGGGCGGGGGCCGCTACCGCAATGAGTGAAAACCGGAAGAGCCCCGGGGAACGCTTCCTGACCCCGGCGAATTCGAGGAGGAAGAGATCCACCCAGAGACAGGTCAGGCTGACCAGGAATGGGTTTGCCCGATCCGTCCACCATACCGCATCGGGCCACAGGTACTGGGAGCCGAAGCCCTTGAAATTGAATTCAAAGAGGGCGAAGGTAACCACGGCCAGGGCCAGGTATATATGCTCGCGATCCCGCGTCGGGATGAAGATACAGAGGTTGTACAGCGCCATGACCGCCATGATGCCGAAAAAAAGCCAGTAGATCGGCAAGTCGTTTCTGAACCGCTCCAGGAGATAGGCATCCGAAAGCAGATTAATATTGATATTTATAGAATCCTTGGAATCGATGCGCAGGTAATAGGTAGCCGGGCCCTCATTCTGACGTATGATGAAGAGGTAGGTAATAAAGGGGACATCGCGGCTCCTGAAGGACTGCGAGTCGCCGGTCTTTTTTGCCAGGTACCCGCCCCGGCCGTCAGGGACACACAGCTCCACCAGGTCCAGGCTTGGATAGTCGACTTCAACAAGCCACTTCATCTCCTTCTTCGCCTGATTGTCAATGGTGAAGCGGAACCAGTACTGTGACCTGGTAAAGCCGAAATTGATGCTCGAGGTACGGACCGGCGTCCATTTCAGGGGACCGCCCTTCCGCACATCATCAATGGTCAGCGTCTTAGCCGCGTCTTCAATATACTCAATGTCCCTGCTGATGCTCCTGAAAGAAAGACTTTCATCAACAGTGATTTGACCGGCCGCTAATCCATGGTGTGCCGGGAATAGCAGCAGGATTAATAATAATTTTATTACTAACTTCATTATAATAATGTTCGGGCAAGGGACCGCGGTACGGGTCCATAAAAAAAGCAACAATAGTGGACATATAATATTTTTGTCAATAAAATGTTTAATAACAAATCGCGGTTTATTAAAAAAATGACACGGTGTTCAAAATCAACAGGACATCTTCCGGGGGGTTGTCAAAACCGATGACGGCGCGGACAGACAAACGGCTTTTGTTTAAAGCTATTGGATTAAGGAGTTAAGGATTTTCAGGTTCATTGTCTTTGCCAGCTGCTCCGCTATATCGCCTTCAATGATTACTTCGATAATCTGCACGGAACTATTCGAACGATCTTTTACAATTTCAGGGTATACACCGTATTCTCCACGTCTGTTCCAATGGCCCAGGTAGAGCACCAGCTTTTTACCCTTCCTGTCATCGATCAGGTAGGCATACTTCGCCCCCGGCAGCTGGATTTCATCCCCTCCCCTGATGTTCCCGGAAGTTGTGACGTGATTGATCCGCACAAGAATGCCCGCGGTCATCTTTCCCGCCGGCGTCGAAGTGAGGCCGTCCAGTTCAGCCTGCAGCTTCTTCAGTTTTTCCGAGTCGCCTTTTTCGGCGGCGGCGCTTATTTCCTCAGCCAGCCTTTCCATCCGTCCCGGGGACTTGCTCCTCTCGAATTTTTGTATGCTTTCCAGGATGCTCTTTTCGTTGGTGAAGCTCACCTGATAGGTCGACCCCGGGGGGAAGCCGGGCGTCCCGCAGATCAAGGCCGGGACGCTGCTGCCGGGATCCGGCGCCTGGGACGTCCATCCTTCCGGCGCCGGCGGCATGGCGTTTTTAACCGTTTTCATGATGTCCAGAAAAGCCTTCTGCTCGGTGGTGTTCAGAGGCCTCCAGGCAGGGCATTTCCCGGCGGTACCGATCGCGGGAGATGATGCAGGATACAGCGCCGCAAGCAGCAGCGCAGAAGCCGTGATGGAATTCAGCATCTTCACATTCATGGGTCCGCTCCTCGGGTAAGCCTGATGGATAAAACTACACTGTGAGATGATTATTTTCAAATACATTTTTATCGGCTGCAGCCAACTCTATACACCCCCCGTCCCCCGGAGGGGGCTTGCAGGATAGCATCTAAAGGTATCATTGCGAGGTGCCCATCGACAGGCTCGGGATTCGGGATAAACTCCGCGACGAAGGAATCATTATATAGGAAACTCTGACCAGATCGGCAATGATCCAAGAGACACAATGACTTTTATGTGAAGCATTAAAGGTAAATGTCAACAGGAAAAATACTGGACAGGGGCCTTAAAATTGCCCTTCCCCACCATGAGCGACGAGGACAAGAAGCGGCTCATCAAGTTCGAGAATTACATGATGACGAAGGATCTTTAAGACCGGTAGTTAAAGAAAATCCGCTGACAGCGCTTTAGAGCAGAACATGCGAAACAACAGCAATGCATGTAATCAACGCCGTGTCTGCACCTGCCAATACCAGCGCTATATTGCAACACATGCTTTTAGTTTTTTCCTTTTTCACCATCGGTCTCCGCCAGCAGGTAGATAAACCGTTCCAGCACCTGGATGACGACAATATCCGGCTTGCAGCGGTTGATTATCTTTTCATCGGCCCTGTAATCCCATAGCGTATATGTTTCTTTAAAATTGTATGAAATATAAGGGAAATAATCGAAAAATGAATCGTGAAGAATCAGCAGGGAGGGACCGCCGATGCCGGTCCGGTAGTGCTGCAGTTTCATGTATTGATTATGGTAGTGATTGAATATCCGGTAATCCGAAGGCACGGTGTCACGGCGCGTCGGTTTTCCGGGTGTTAACACATCGATGCTTTTTTCAAAATAGTCGAACAATGTGATGATTTTAGCGATGTCGCTCCCTTTTGGGGATTTTTCATCGTATGCTTTTTTCTTTACGGCAAAATCATCAAGTGAAAAGGGCCGCACCCCGGGGAAACGCTCGCGGATCGCCTTCATCAGATCGCGGTAACCCACATAGGCGCCGTAATAGTTCCAGTGGGTATCCGCTTTTTGATATAACTGGCGCTGCTTCTTTTCGTCCGCGATGGCCCGGCGGATATCGATGACGCGGATGCCCCCTACTTCAGCGCAGATCTTCTTAAACTGCTCAACGCGCCTATTGGCGGGATTCACAACGGTTATGTAGTCGGGCAGATATTCGGAATACATCATCGACTTATTGGGCGTGATCAGGACGTAAAAAGGAATCTGTTTCGATTTCAGCAGCGCCGTTGCTCCGGAAAGATAGGCCTTGATCCTCTGTGTCTGGGCAGCGCTCAGGGGAGCCATGCCCCTGAAATCGTCGATCTCGCACTCCGGTCCATGGTACCGTTCCGTCGTCATAACCGCTTCGGGTTTCAGGAAAAGCCATCCCTCTTTACCAAGTACAACATAGTTCGCGGGAGAAGTGTTGAAGAGCGCTATTTTCATCAGGCTGTTCAGCTTCATCAGGTCTTCGCGGAAAAGATACCTCTTACTGAAATCCTTGAAAACGAACCCGGTTTTTACCGGCATGAAACCGACCGGAATGATAAGACCGATGAAGAAAACAGCGCAGAATATAATCTTGTATATCTTTGGTATGTTCATTAACCCGGATCTCCCCTGATCATTTAACCCGAACACCATCAGAACCTCGAATATATAAAGGGGCTGTAGCCCCCGCCGGCCATGACCATGATTGAATAGAGAAAAATCGAAAACAGTAAAAGCAACCCCCCTATTGCGAAGCCGTGTCTCGCGGCAGCGCCGAGCCAGGGATGACTGATCCGTGATATGCCGTCCCTGACCCTGTTTTCGATCCATGGCGCAACGGGCATGGAAAGAAGCAGGGCCGCGGCCAGGGCGAACATAACCTCGCCGCTCAGGTACATGGCGGGAAAATAGCTGGCATTGCCGAGACCGTTGAAACCGGCCATGGATTTAAGGTACCTGAAGGCGCCCGCCATGTCCGCCGATCTGAAGAAGACCCATCCGATCATGATCACCAGAAGGGCATAACCATGGCGCACAGGCCTGGCCCTTCTATTAATCATATCCCCGAGGGGTGTTCTTTCCACAAGCTGGAACAGACCGTGCCACAGCCCCCATACGATGAAAGTCCAGTTAGCCCCGTGCCAAAATCCGGTAAGGAGAAATACAATCATCACGTTCATGTAGGTACTGGCTTTCGAATACCTGTTTCCACCCAGGGATATATAGACGTAGTCCCTGAACCATGTCGAGAGCGAGATATGCCACCGGCGCCAGAACTCACGCATCGATTGTGAAATATAGGGATAATTGAAATTCTCCGCCAGCGTAAAACCGAACATCCGGGCAACGCCGATGGCCATGTCCGTATACCCGGAAAAATCAAAAAACAGCTGGAGCGAATAGCAGATGATGCCCAGCCATGCCACCTCAAACGAGAGGAGACCGGGGGTGATGCTGAATACCTGGTCGGCGACATTGCCAAGGGCCGTGGCGATAATCATTTTTTTGCCGAGACCGATGATGAAACGCCGGATGCCGCAGGTGAAACCGTCAAGCGTAAGCTCCCGTTTTGCCAGCTGCCCAGCGATCGGATTATACCGCATGATGGGGCCGGATACGATCTGTGGAAACATCGTTATGTAGAGAGACGTTTCGACAGCGTTTGCGTTCGCCCGTGAGTCCTTCCGGTAGACATCGATGAGATACGACAGGGTCTGGAATGTGAAAAAAGATATCCCTATCGGGATGTGCTGGAGCTTGAAAACGATCGCGGGAAGACCCGCCTGCGAAAGGACCGCGTTGATATTCGCGACAAAAAACCCGGTGTATTTGAAAAAAACCAGCACCCCGAGGTTGACGATGACAGCGACCGTGATTATTCTTTTTGATTGTAGCGGTTTTTCGCTGTTCCGGCTGATCATTCGCGCCAGGCCGTAATTCATCAGCGCGGAAACAATGAGAAGTATTACATAGAATTTTTCTCCCAGGGCATAGAAAACAAGACTTGCGACAAGAAGGACGGGGTTACGCCACTCCTTTTTGATAAGGCTGTTGATTGCAAGTGCGATCGGGAGAAAAATAAACAGAAAATCTACAGAATTGAATGCCATACAGTATCCAGGGTCCTTTCGATTAGTGAAGAAGCTTATTATTATATAGGAAACTCTGACCAGATCGGTAATGATCCAAGAGACACAATGACTTTTTATGTGAAGCATTAAAGGTAAATGTCAACAGGAAAAATACTGGACAGGGGCCTTAAAATTTCGCGCGCCGGGCCGAAATCGAGAAAAAATACGATTATTGTGAATAGAATCCTTGCCCGATGAATATTAAAACAACGGTTTGAAATAATCGCAAGAAAAAACTGAATTTTTGTGAAAAATTCGGCGGGAATAGAGCCTCAGGGACCCCGCTTCATCCTGAAATAGCCGCCGACAAGAAGATGGGTTTTCCAGAGTTTTCGCCACTCATTATCAGCGTTGTAAAAAACTACGGATTCAATCATTTCAGTGCCGCATTCAGGGCACACATGCTTACGGAAACCGTTGCGATAATCGCAAAAGGAGATGAGCTGTAAAACTTCGGAAGTCTTTTCATCAGAAAGATCACCATAGAGAGGCGCAAACTGTTCAGGGTATTTATCCCGGAATTCCCGCCAGTATCGCTGCCACACCCCTTTATAGAGTGACTATCTGTCCATACCGGGCCGGTAAGGCGGCGCGATGTCGCTCGTTCGAAGGTACATGAAGGGGGAACGAAGGGTGAAGGCTGATTATGAAAACAATCAGTGAATTTCTACGCGCCCCCTCCGGGGGTCGGGGGGGAGGGAATTCTCATCGCGCAGGGCGCAGTGACCCGAAAAAATTTACTTGCCATCCGCCATTAATTGTGAATAATGACTTGTCAGAGAAGCGGCATCGGGGAAGATGCCGGCAATGAATACGCACCCGGGGCGTATCGCCCGACCGGACACGAGAGTACAGAACAGCAATGGCACGAAACGGAAAATTAGCGGAAGACAATATCGTTAACAGCATCATCGGCGAAGGCTCCAACTTCAAGGGAGAGTTCAACATCAACGGCCTTCTCAGGATCGACGGCCACTTTCAGGGCACCATCGAGACAGACGGGAAGGTGCTTATCGGCCAGACCGGGGAAGCGATCACGGACATCAAGGCACGTCTGGTCGTGGTGGGCGGCACGGTCCGGGGTAACATTTTCGCAACTGAGCGTGTCATATTCCTGTCAACGGGAGTCATCACCGGCACCATCATAACGCCGAGCCTTATCATGGAGGACGGGGTGAAGTTCGAAGGCACCTGCACTATCAATAAACGGCCGGACGAAATGCAATGATTGAAATAACCGGGGCTCGGACCCGAAAAGATGAGAAGGAGAAGGTCACCAAGAAGAGCAAGCTTTCCTCGGTGAAGCATGGGAACAAAACCTTTTCCGCCGAGCTGCAAAAGACAATGTCCATCGACATCGAGGGCACCATCGACGAGCTCATGGAAGACCTGAAGGACCAGGAGAAGCGCTTCCTTGACAAACAGACTGAACATGAATTGATCCGCTACAAGGCCCTGGTGCAGAAAATCATAAAGCAGATCATCGCCGAAGGGCTGCAGGAAAAGACCCTGAAGCGCAAAAAGAAAAACTGGGGCGACTACGTCATAATCGAAAAGATCAACACGAAGATCCTTGACCTCACCGACGCCATCACCAAACAGAACAAGGCCTTCAATCTCCTGAAAACCATTGAAGAAATCCGCGGAATGATACTCGACCTGGTCTATTAAGCATTCACATCCCATGAACACCACCGGCATCATCGGTCATACCCGTCAGCTGAAAGTCCTGGACATACTCAGGAGCGGCGACAGCCTGCCCGGCACAATGCTCTTCTCCGGCAGGTCGGGAATCGGGAAGAAACTCATCGCGCGGCGCCTCCTTGCGTCGCTCTTCTGCGGCGCCGCCGACCCTCCCTGCCTGCGCTGTCCTGACTGCGTCCGGATCGCCGGCGGGACCTTCCCGGATCTCATCGAGCTCGGCCCGGATGACAAGGGGACTATCCCGATCGGCAGCGCGGACCGGAGCGAGGCCGGGAGCGTCCGGTGGCTCATCGACCGTCTTTCGAAGAAGTCGGTGTCCGGCACCTACGGCATTCTCATCGACGGCGCCGAATGCATCTCCACCGGCGGGCAGAACGCCCTGCTTAAAACCATCGAAGAGCCGCAGGAGGGAGCCCATATCATCATCATCACCGCCAACAAGTCCCTTATCCTCCCGACGATCCTGTCCCGCTGCATGGACCTGTCATTCAACGCTCTGAGCGTCGACGAGGTACTGCAGGTCCTCGACGCGGTCGGGTCAGATCCGGCCGGGAGGGGCCTTGGTGCGGACCTGTCAGGGGGCTCCGTTGAGACAGCCCTGCTCCTTTCCGACGAAGCGGTCCTCTCCGGAATCGGGGCCCTCTGCCGTGAAATATCCTCGTGCCTCAACGAAGGGAAGAGCCTCAGCCTGGACATCGCGACAATCCAGAAAAAGATCACCATGGACCAGCTCCTCACGATCATGCTCAATATTTACCGAACCCTCCTGGTCGAGGCCATCGGCGGGGGACCCGTCGACCTGTTTTTCGAGGAGGTCCGGGTCAAGGACCGGCAAAAGTTGACCAAATTAATAAAAATTCTGCTTGCCCTGCGAAAAGGGCTCGCCAATAATTTAAACATCCGCGGCGCTTTGAAGGGAATGATCTACTCCATTGAAAGCATCGACGAGCTCGGCCTCCCGCATCTCGATCTCGCGGAATTATAAGGAAGAACCATGGAAATTTCAGCGGTAAAATTACGTAACAGCTATCAGATAAATTACGTCGATACGAACCACCTTTTCGTGAACCAGAATGCCCTCTGCGTGGTTGAAACCGAGCACGGCATCGATATCGGCAATGTGTATAAATGCCGGAAGGTACAGAGCGGTACCGGCGTCGAGGTGAAAGGAAAGCTCCTCCGCTTGACGACACCGGAGGACGTGAAGCAGATCCCCGAGATCATCGCCATAGAAAAGAACGCCTTCGAAAAGTGCAGGGAAAAGGCGAAGGCCAAGAAGCTCGACATGAAACTCATATCGGTCAAGTGCCTCTTCGACCGCACGAAGATCATTTTCTATTTCGTGGCGGAAAACCGGATCGACTTCCGCGAACTGGTGCGTGAGCTCGCGTCCATTTTCAGGACGCGCATCGAGATGCGGCAGATCGGCGTGCGTGACGAGGCGCGACTCGTCGGAGGCTATGGGCCCTGCGGCAAGCAGCTCTGCTGCGTGCACCAGAGTGAAGAGTTTGAACCAGTGTCGATCAAGATGGCGAAGGAGCAGAACCTGAACCTCAACTCCCTCAAGATATCAGGGATGTGCGGCCGGCTCCTCTGCTGCCTCGGATACGAGTACAAGCTCTACAAGGAAATCAACAAGGACATGCCCGACCCGGGCGCGCAGATCATTGCGGGCGACACCACCTATGTCGTCACCAACGTCGATACCCTCAAGGAATCGATTCGCATGCGCCACAAGGAACGGACCGTGGAGATATTCAAGTGCGATCTCGAGATCCAGGGGAAGACCTACATCCTCAAGAAGGAGATCGTGACAAAGATAGAGACCGCCGAGGAAGACAACCACGAGGAAGACACATATACGCTGTAGACCCCCCTGTTCCCCCGAGGGGGCATCAGGGTAATGCATTGAGACTCTGTCTAAGCAGATTATTTGCCAGATATAATGTTTATTATAATACACTGCGATTAATCCCCCTTGCCCCCTCAGGGGGCGAGGGGGATCAAAGAACAGGACCATTTCATGAAAGACAAATTCTACGTCACAACGCCTATTTACTATGTGAATGCCGAGCCGCATATCGGCCACGCCTATACAACGATCCTTGCGGACTACATGAGCCGCCTCTATGCCCTGCTGGGGTATGAATCATACTTCCTCACCGGCACAGACGAACATGGCGACAAGATCGACCAGGCGGCGAAGACCCACGGCACCACGCCCCAGGAGTACGCGGATCGCATCAGCGGTCTTTTCCGCAAGACCTGGACCGATCTCGGCATCGGCTTCAACGACTTCATCCGGACCACGGAGAAGCGCCACATCGATGTGGTCCAGCGGATCCTCCAGAAGGTCTATGACGCCGGCGACATCTACTTCGGCAGCTACGGCGGGTTTTTACTGCGTCGGGTGCGAACGCTTTTTCACCGAAAAGGAGATGGTGGACGGCACGTGCCCCGACCACGACCGGAAGCTCGACTTCATCGAGGAAAAGAACTACTTCTTCAAGATGAGCAAATACCAGGACTGGCTCATCAGCCACATCGAGAAAAACCCTGACTTCATCCGCCCCGAACGGTATAAAAATGAGGTGATGGCGCTCCTGAAAAGCGAGTCCCTGGAGGACCTGTGCATTTCCCGTCCCAAGTCGCGCCTCCAGTGGGGGATCACCCTCCCCTTCGACGAGAACTACGTCACCTACGTATGGTTTGACGCTCTCATCAATTACATCAGTGCCCTCGGCTATCCGGACGGCGAGAAGTTTGCCGCCTACTGGCCCGTGGTGAACCACATCATCGCCAAGGATATCGTGAAGCCCCACGGCATCTTCTGGCCCACGATGCTCAAGTCCGCCGGCATAGAGCCGTACCACCACCTGAACGTGCATGGCTACTGGAACATGCAGGACGCCAAGATGTCCAAGAGCCTTGGCAACGTGGTTACCCCGAAGGACCTCGTGGACCGGTATGGCAATGACCAGATGCGCTATTTCTTCCTCCGCGAGATGAGCTTCGGCAACGACGCGAAATTCAGCGAGGACGTCATCATCGACCGGATCAACTTCGACCTGGCAAACGACTGGGGCAACCTGGTGAACCGCACCGTCAACATGCTCGGCAAATTCTTCGGCGGATCGCTGCCTCCCTACAACCCGTCAGAACCTGCAGACCGCGACGAACTGATCACCCGGTTTAAAAGCGCATCGGCGGACTACCTCTCGTATGCGCGCAAGTTCCAGACGAGCACGGGCCTGGAAAAACTCTGGGAGTTTATCCGTCACCTGAACAAATACATAGACACCAACAAACCGTGGCAGCTGGCGAAAGAGAACAACACGGCGCGACTCTCATCGGTCATGAGAAATCTCCTGGAGGCCATTTACAGCATCGCCGTGCTCCTCGCGCCGGTACTGGCCGGCTCGAGCGCTGCCATCACAACGGCACTCGGATCCGGCGGCATGCCGCGCGACACGGAGAGCCTGGCGTCATTCACGCTCCTGGATGACGGCCATGCCGTCGGGCAGCTCGGCATCCTGTTCCCGCGTCTCGAAAAAAACGCCGCCGATACCGGCACGGTCAAAAAGTCGGAAACGAAAAAGCAGGAAGGGAAAACCATGACAGTGAACGCGGATGGGCTGGTTGACATATCGGAATTCGCGAAAGTAGACATCAGGGTGGCGAAGATCCTCACCGCGGCGAAGGTTGAAGGCTCCGACAAACTCCTGGAGCTGACCATCGACTCGGGTCTTGATGAGCGCGTCATCATCGCCGGCATAGCCAGGTGGTACGAGCCGGACACGCTCCCCGGGAAAAAGATCCTCCTCGTGGCCAACCTGAAGCCTGCAACAATCTTCAAGCGGACCTCCAACGGCATGCTGCTGGCGGCGAAAGCGCCCGGATCGGACAGGCCGGTCCTTATCGAGATCGATGATTCCATACCGGCGGGGGCAAAACTGGGATAGGACATGAAACTCGGGATCATCTCAGACACGCACAATAACATCGACGTGGTCCGCCGCGCCCTGGACCTGCTGCGGGACAACGGCATCAGCCATGTCATTCACGCCGGCGACATCACCTCGCCCAAAATGCTCGGCCTCTTCAAGGATTTCAAGGCCCGCTTTGTCCTGGGGAACGGCGATATCGACAGTGAGGCCCTGAACGAGGAATCTCTTAAACTAGGATTCGGCCCCATCGAGGAGAGCTGCGTCTTCGTGGAGGACGGGAAGAACATCATAGTCTTTCATGGAAACAACGTGCCCCTGTTCCGGGAGGCCGTGGCCTCCGGTAAATACCATTACGTGATCAAGGGACACACGCACCTTTTCGAAAACTACATGGCCGGCACCTCCCGGGTCATCAATCCCGGCGCACTCTACGGCGCCGACGAGTTTACCGTGGCTATACTCGACACGGAAACCGGCAGGGTCGAACGGATACTGGTGGAGACTGAGTAAGTAGATACGATTCTGTATTATAAAATTAAAATTATTCCATGGAGACGCCATGCTCAAAATCAAGGCCATAACCTTCGACCTGTGGGACACCATCATCCGCGACGATTCCGACGAGCCGAAGCGTAAGACGGCGGGCAGGCCGACGAAAAAAGACGAGCGCCGCGACCTGGTGCACGATTTCCTCGCGCGCCATGAATCGATTGGCAGGGATCTTGTCGACCGGGCCTACGACACCGTGGACGCCGCCTTCAGCAAGGTATGGAAGGAGCACCATGTAACCTGGACCGTGGCAGAGCGGCTCGGCATCGTCCTCAAGGGCCTGGGCAGAACGCTCCCGGAGATGGAGTTCGCGGAACTGGTGCGGCTCCACGAGGAGATGGAGCTGGAAATCCGGCCCGACATCGTCCCCGGCGTGAAAGAAGCGCTGGAGGAGCTCCATGGAAAATACAGGCTGGGCATCATATCCGACGCCATCTTCACCCCCGGCAGCGCCCTGCGACAGATACTCTCTGACGCCGGCCTCCTGGGCTTTTTCGACGTGTTTATCTTTTCCGACGAGGCCGGGCGGGCCAAGCCGGACCCGTCAGTGTTCCTTGCAGCCGCCCAGGGATTCGGCATAAAGCCTGAAGAAATGGTACACATCGGCGACCGGGAACATAATGACGTCGAAGGCCCGCACCGGATCGGCGCACAGGCGGTTCTCTGTACGGCGGTCATCGACCGCGGCAGCGGAAACACGAAGGCAGACGCGGTGTTTCACGATTACAGCGAGCTTCCGGCAGTCATAGCCGCGTTAAAATAACCAGGATAATTACGATAGAGGGGATACTGCCATGGCACGACAATACCGATTACTGATCATCGACGGATACTCGAAGCCGAGCCGGGATGAATTCGACGCAGCAGGCATGAAGTACGCCGGCAAACTATACGCGGAGATGCTTCTTGCATATCTGCCGGGCGCAGCCTATGATATCCTCCACACCAGCGATCCCGGGGTGACAATACCCGGGGTAAAAGACCTGGCCGCGTACGACGGCATCCTCTGGCCCGGATGCAACCTCACGGTGTATAACACCGACGATGAACGGGTGAAGCCGATGCTGGCCCTCTGCGACCGGGCCTTCGAGGCGGGGCTCCCGCAGTTCGGCACCTGCTGGGGAATTCAGCTCCCCGCCTTCGTTGCCGGCGGCGAGGTAAAGGCCAACCCGAAGGGACGCGAGATGGGAATCGGCAGGAAGATCCATCTCACCGAGGCTGGAAAGAAGCACCCCATGATGAAGGGAAAGCCGGAGGTCTATAGCCACTTCGTGAGCCATGACGACGAGGTGACCCGCCTTCCGGAAGGATCGGTGCTCCTGTCAGGAAACGATTTTTCCCGCGTGCAGGCGGCGGAAATCAAGTACAAGAAAGGCGTGTTCTGGGGACTCCAGTACCACCCGGAATATGACCTCCATGAAATGGCGCGCCTCATGGTGGCGCGGGAAAAAAAGCTCACAGAGCTGGGCTTCTTCCGCGGCCATGAGGACTTCCAGGAATACGTTGACCGCCTTGAGGCGCTCCACGCAGAGCCGCAGAGGAAGGACCTGCGCTGGCAGCTCGGCATAGACAACGACATTCTATCAGCGGATATCCGCCAGTGCGAATTCAAAAACTGGATCGACACACTCATTCTCGGGAAGAATACATAAGGAGGCACCATGTCAGTACACAGGCAGAACGAACAGCTCGTTGAAGCTATCAATGGCAAGGCCATCGCCGGAACCATTCCCTGCGCCGCTGTTTTTACGATAATCGACGAACTCAAAATAGAACCGATCGAAGCGGGAAGGACCCTTGACCTGATGGACATATCCATCGTGAAATGTCAGCTGGGCCTCTTCGGCTACAGCCCGGACAAAAAAATCGTGAAGCCCGCGGAATCGGTATCAGAGGATATGAACAGGGAAATTACGGCATGCCTGAAGGATGGCCGACTCTCCTGCGCTGACGCCTGGGCCATAGCAAAAAAGATGAAGGTGCCGAAGATGGATATTGCTTCGGCCTGCGAAAAACTGGGAATAAAGATAAAACCGTGCCAGCTCGGTGCCTTTTAACATAAGATCACGGTAATTACTTATACAAAATAAAAAACCTTTCCACAGACGTGAAAGGCTGCCTCCCTTTCGGGAGGAGGATTCGGGGGGGGGGGTATTAAGGCATCATGCGAAGACTTGCATTGTTATTATCACTGCTGATGATAATCGGCACCGCATCATCATGCGATATTTTCGCCACCAAGACATCACTTAAAAAATTGCTGCTGGGGCTCAGCATGGAGACAGTTCCGCCGCCTCCTCCTGAGGGCGCCTTCACCCTGTCGCAGTTCGGTATCACCTGGTATTTCGACAGGACCCTTGCCGCTGGAACTCAATACGGCCGGTTCGCCAACGGCGATTACTGGGTGGTCGGCCCGGTCAACATAATCTACATTTATCCTGTCTCCTTCCGGTCCAGGACCGGCCGCGTGCTGAACGGGTCGATGATAAATCCTTCCCCCCGGAACGGAGCCATGCAGGGATACGACAGCGCTACCTATGGCCAGTACGGTCCCTATTTTGATCCGGACCTGAACGCGGGACTCCCCGATGGCGATTACCCTTCCCGGGAAAACCCGCTGCTCCTTCAGCCCGGCTCATCCCTGGTGTCAACGATCGGCGGCCCGGTTGCCGGATCGCGTTCACAGCTTACCTCAGCGGCAATCCTCACGGTTGTGAGCACGCCGCCCGCCGTGGACAGCTTCCGGCCGCCCTACTGCGGCACGGACAAGACATCGTATTTTGACGAGTCCGACCTGCAGACGGGCCGCCTCGCAAGCCTACCGCGCTCCGTTATCGCGGGAGTCCCGGCCATGGCTGACATTGAACGGTATTTCGAGCGGCCCTGGATCGACCATGTGCCCGGCTGGGTGGGAGGCTACATCCACCCGACGGAGAACATGCCCAACTACGGCAGGGAGATCGCCTCTGAAATCGGCGAGGGGTCCCTGATGCTGCACCTGGATTTTACCCTCGCAGAAAAACGCACGCTCCTGATCAGGCTCGTCCAGCTCGGCATCGACCTGTACGGCATCGTCCAGGACGGCGGCGAGGAAAACTGGCCCAACAACGGCGGCCACGCCAGCGGCAGGAAATGGCCCATCATGTTCGCCGGGCTCATGCTCAACAACCTGGCCATGGCCGATATCGGCCTGCGGAGCGGTGATTACACCGGCGCCGGGCACGTGCATTTCGGCGAGGATGACCAGACCTTCTACGTCACCAATGCAGATGACGCCCTCGACCATCATCCCGATGAACGGAGCTGCGAGCTTGAATATGATTCATCCGATGTGGGGCTTCCTGAATGGGGCATCGGCCACAGGACCGATCCGGTCGCGGACAACAAGAACTGGGAAGCGGTGTACCGCCAGTGCTGCACGGCCCACGCCTGGGGCGGGTTCCTCCTGTCGGCCCTCATCATGGGCCAGCGGGAGGAATGGAATCATGACGCAATATTTGATTACATGGACCGGTACATGGCGGTAGAAAAGGAAGTCAACGGCACGGGGGCCTGGACCAGACAGTGGTCGCATTTTGTGGAAAATGCCTGGGACTACTATCGAGACGATTACACGGCGGAATGGCCGATATGGACAAAGGCTGATATTGCGGCAGGCCTTTTTTGTGACTAAGGATAATCATTTATGATCGCCCTGAAACAGGGCAGGTATATTGACCGGGATCCGGTCGGGATTGTTAAAAGGGGAAGGCCGCCGCTTTTTCGGCATCCTGCCGGCGGCGGCAGGTAAACATCCTGTTTACTCAGTGCGGCTTCCCTCTTCCCCTTTTGATCCCCATCACCCCGCTCGCTCAAGCGCCGCGAGGGGCTGGGCTTTGATCAATGAAAATCATCTCTCTGCCAGGCGCTCGTATGCAGCCTCCTGCAGACTCGCGCCTCCCGCCGCATCCGTGCCGCGGGTCTTGACAGTGTCAGGATATGCGGCAATGCCGAGTACCATAGGCCCACCCAAGTCGGGCCGAGGAGCGGAACGGCTATGCTTTGTTGGACGACGATGTAAAATATTAATTCTTATTTTGACTATATTGCAATAAAGTCATTTCTCTATGCCAATAATCCTCGATACCACATGCAACACTACCATTTCCACCCCTTTCACATACCCTTGCTTTTCCTCCGCATGCAACGCTCCCATTTCCACCTTTAATACATACGGTTGCTGTTCCTCCGCATGCAACGCTCCCGTTTCCACCTGTTTCACATATTGTTGCTTTTCCTCCGCACGCAACGCTCCCGTTTCCACCTTTGATACATACGGTTGCTGATCCTCCGCATGCAACGCTCCCGTTTCCACCTGTTTCACATTTTGTTGCTTTTCCTCCGCATGCAACACTCCCATCTCCACCTTTGATACACACGGTTGCTGATCCTCCACATGCAACGCTCCCGTTTCCACCTGTTTCACATTTTGTTCCTTTTCCTCCGCATGCAACACTCCCATCTCCACCTTTGATACATACGGTTGCTAATCCTCCACATGCAACGCTCCCGTTTCCACCTGTTTCACATTTTGTTGCTTTTCCTCCACATGCAACACTCCCATCTCCACCTTTGATACATACGGTTGCTAATCCTCCACATGCAACGCTCCCGTTTCCACCTGTTTCACATTTTGTTGCTTTTCCTCCGCATGCAACACTCCCATCTCCACCTTTGATACAGTTATTTGTTTCGCCGCTACATGCAACACTACCATTTCCACCCATATTGATGGATATATATCGATGTAAAATACAGTTAAAATCTGAGGTTGCATTCGCAAATTTTAATAGAAATTGTTCATATCCAGTAATTGATAGTATCATGAAGATATTCAATATTAACAATACTAAGAAAATCTTTTTCATACAAATCTCCTTGTTTAGATATTTTAGTATAAATAAGTCCTATTACAATGTCGCCCAACTATTTGTGAATGAATTTCATATATAATATTAATTCAAAGTAATAGAATAAATCTTGCTGTACAAAGATTTTAAAAATACACTTCTCCCCGAAAGATCTGTTATATTGTTAAATCTGAATACAATAATAACCGTCAGTCAAGAAATTTTAGTATAACGCACACATTGATTCACTTAATCTTTTTCTAACGCTGCATAAGAATGTTGTTTTAGGGGAAGGTCATTATATCCGATCGGGACCTCAAAACGTCCACCGCAGGCAGACAAACCCAACAAAGAGCTGGTATTCCTTATAAGATGCCATGCTGCCCCGCGTCATGGATGACGCGGGGAGGCGTTCGTCTGCAGGAGGCTGCATACGAACGCCGCATAGAGTGAAGTATTTCTCAGATAAAAGACCAAGCCTCGCCGGTGTCTGAGGCGCGGGGTGTGGAGGAGCGCGAGGAGGAGAGGGATGCCACCCTCTTCTCCTCGCAATCTAGCACGACCCGCCCCTGGGTCATGACCCCACCACGGGAAGTGGTAACTACTTGAGCGCCTTCGCGATCTTGCCGAGGGCGCGCTCCACGTTCTCGTGGGAATTGAAGGAGCTGATGCGGATATAGCCCTCGCCGCAGGTGCCGAAGCCGGCCCCGGGCGTGACCACCACGCCGGCCTTTTCCAGGAGCAGGTCGAAGAAGGCCCACGAATCGCGGTCGCCCTTCACCCAGATGTAGGGTGCGTTCACCCCGCCGGTGCAGGAGAAGCCGAGAGAACCCATGCCCTTGATGATCATGGCGGCATTTTTTAGATAATAGTCCCCCATCTCCCGCACCTGCCGGCGGCCTTCATCGGTATAGACTGCCTCGGCGGCGCGCTGGACAGGATAGGAAACGCCGTTGAACTTGGTTGTCTGCCGCCGGAGCCACAAGGGATGCAGGAACACGGGCTCGCCCGTGCCGGTATAGACGCGGCATTTCTTCGGCACCACCGTGTAGGCGCAGCGGGTGCCGGTGAAGCCGGCGGTCTTCGAGTAGCTGCGGAACTCCACCGCCACCTCGTCGGCGCCCTCGATCTCGTAGATGCTGCGGGGAAGCGTATCGTCGCGAATGAAGCTCTCGTAGGCAGCATCAAAGAGGATGAGCGCCTGGTTCTCCCGGGCGTACTTCACCCACTTCGCCAGCTGTTCCTTCGTCGCTGTCGCCCCGGTCGGGTTATTGGGAAAGCAGAGATAGATGAGGTCAACCTTCTGTTTCGGGATATCGGGCACGAAGCCGTTCGCTTCGGTCGATTCAAGGTAAATGAGTCCCTCGTAGCGGCCGTCGCGGTTGGCGCCGGTCCTGCCCCCCATCACGTTGGTGTCGACATAGACCGGGTAGACCGGGTCTGGCACGGCTATGGCGATGTCGCCGGCGAAAAGCTCCTGGAAGTTGCCCGTGTCACACTTGGCTCCGTCGCTCACAAAGACTTCGTCAGGGGAAATGACAGCGCCGCGGGAGCGGAAATCAAACTCGGCGATCTTTTCGCGGATGAAGTCGTAGCCCTGCTCGGGGCCGTAGCCGCGGAACGTCTTCTCAGAGGCCATGTCGTCCACGGCGCGGTGCAGCGCAGCGATGCATGCCGGCGGCAGCGGAAGGGTCACGTCGCCGATTCCCAGGCGGATGATCTCCATGGAGGGATTTTTTTTGGAGAAATCAGCCACCCTCTTCGCGATGTCTGAAAAAAGATATGACGCCTTGAGCTTCAGGTAATGTTCATTGACCCGTATCATGGGAGCCTCCATCCGTATAAAAAGAAAAATAGCCGTTTCCAGCCTGTTGGGCTCAGAAAATTACAATCTGGCAATTTTTAGGCAAGCATTATTTCCGATATTTTCAGTCAGAGTGCCATAATTGCCGGAAAGACGAAGTCAGATATTGCCGTTGCAAAGGGCACGATTATAAAATATCTTGGAATTTCCGAACAAAGTTCATATGGTTGAACAGAGATCAAAAAAAATGTTGATTAATATAGATATCTTTTTACCGTGACCTCACCATGAATATTAAAACTGGCATGTCCAGAAAACTGACATTCATCTTCATTGCCCTGTCCTGGGTCTTCTGTGGATGCTCGCGGGAGCCTCTCATCGACCTCTCCAGGGAATGGAAATATTCAATCACCGAATGGAAACCGGGGACGCCGGTTGAACGGGAGCCCGCGGGCACCAAATTCGACGATAGCGAATGGAAGGTGATCCAGTCCCTTCCCGCCGCTGTAACCATGGAGCGCAAAAAGAACATCATATGGCTCCGCAAGACCGTACTTATCCCCGAAACATACCGGGATGAGGACCTGGCCATATATATAGGCCGCATCTGGGACCAGGAATCGACCTATCTGAACGGTGTAAAAATAGGCACCTACGGCAGGGAATATCCTGAATTTCACTCTGACTGGAATATCACCGCATACCACTTTCTTCCCGACGGGCTTATCCGCTATGGAAAACCGAATGTGCTGGCAGTCCGTCAGTTCACCAACCAGCAGGCAAATTTCAACGGCAACCCGTTTATCGGCCGCGCCTTTGAGGTCCGCGTCTACACCTTCTGGAAGCGTTTCATCGCCGAATACCTCCCCATGGCCTTCGGTGTTCTCACCTTCTTCATCGGCCTGAGCATCCTGGCCCTCTTTTTCACGTCAGGCAGGAAAAACACCCTCCTTCTCCACATCGGCGGGATATCGGTTCTCTGGCTCATTCTTTCGATGCATTTCTGGGTCCCCTACTTCGGCAGCATGCCCTGGAACGTCCAGGACCAGACCTTCTACGTCCTGACCGCCCTGATGATGCTCTGGATTTTCATGTTCCTTGAAAAATCGCTCGACATCAAAGTCAAGTGGATCCGGATCGTGGTCATAGGCATCGTGCTCTTTTGCATCGGCCTGGCCGTGACAGCGACGGAGATGGACCCCATCACCGGATGGCGCTTCAATGTCATGGGGCCCATGGGGGTTATCGGCCAGATGATCTGGGGCGTCCTCCTGGTTATCGGTATCATACGGAAACGCAAAGACGCCGGAATCATGCTGATCGGCTATATCATTTTCATCGCCACCATTACCCATGACGCCCTGATGATGAACCGCATTATCATGTCGGACAACTTCATGACCGTGTACGGGTATCCCGGATTTTTCATGTCCTTTGCCATCATGATCGTACGCAGGATCACCGCCATGAGCAGGGAGCTGGGCGAATCGACAAAACTCATCGAAGAGAAGAACGTCAAACTCAACGACATGCTGGAAAAGGTCGTGGACTCAACGGATGAACTCATCAAAATTTCAACAACCGTGGAGAAGACCTCGTCCACCCTAAAGACTGAAATGGACCAGCAGGGGGCCAGCCTCGAGGAGACTTCAGCTGCCATCGAGGAAATATCCGGCTCCATCGATTCAGTCGCGCTGCGGGCCGTCGAGCATGACGAGATCATACGGAAATGCGGCGACCTCCTGAACAAGAACATGTCGTCCCTCCAGTACATCACGGAGTCGGCCCAGTACGCCGTGGCCCTGGGCGAGAGGAACCGCGAGGACACCAACAAAATCACGGTCCGTCTTGATGAAATTAAAGAGGGCATGATACGCCTCAAGGATTCGTCATCGTCGATAGAGAAGATCGCCACCATCATAAACGAGATCGCGGAAAAGACGAACCTCCTCTCACTGAACGCTGCCATCGAGGCGGCCCGGGCGGGACAGCATGGCCGCGGTTTCGCCGTGGTGGCGGACGAAATCGGCAAGCTCGCCGACAGTTCCGTCAGACAGGCGAAATCGATCCAGGAAATCGTCAAGGAAATCGTGTCCGACATCGAGGGAAAGACGAACCTTATCATCGAGTCGTCACAATCGATCACGGACATCAACGCGTCGGTCAACAACCTGAGCACGGCGAGCGAGGCCATCGCAAAGCTCTGCGTAAACCAGGAGCAGCTCACCCGCGAGATCCACGACTATATGAACAGGATCCTCGAAGGATCGGCACGCATCACCAACGCCACCGGCGAGCAGAAAAGCGGCATGGACGAAGTTATGAAAACGGTCAACCTCCTGAACAGCATCATGTTTAAAATCATCCAGAGTTCAATGGAGGTCGTGGAGATTTCCGAGACCCTGTCGCACCGCATCGCCATTCTCAATAAGATCATCATAGACAACTGACCGGCAGGTCCCTTGCGCCCTGCTTCGATGGCCTTTCCCGCTTCAAGAGCCCGTATAACAGTTGACGAAGCGCCTCCGGACATGTACAAGGCCATCATGATATCCGGCACCGACACACTCATGACCGCCTGCGTCCTCTGCCCACGCGAATGCGGCGTGAACAGGTTCACCGAGTCCGGTTACTGCGGTGGCAGTGCGACGGCCCGGATAAACCTTCACCGCCTCCATTTCTGGGAAGAACCGGTGCTCTCCGGCACCCGGGGCAGCGGCACCATTTTCTTTTCCCACTGCACCATGCGGTGCGCCTACTGCCAGAATTACCGGATCAGCCACGAGGGCCGCGGCGCTGAACGCACCACCGGAGAGCTTGCGGCCATGATGCTAGAACTTCAGGATGCCGGCGCCCATAACGTAAACCTGGTGACGGCGAGCCAATTCACGCCCCAGACAGCTGAGGCGATCCGCCTGGCAGAGAGCCATGGGCCTGCGGATCCCTGTCGTATGGAACAGCAACGCCTATGAAAAACCGGAGACCCTTCGCATGCTGGAAGGACTCGTGGACATATATCTTCCCGATTTCAGGTACTATGATTCGAAGCACGGCGGAACGATATTCCGACGCCACCGGCTATCCCGACATGGCAAAGGAAGCGATTCTTGAGATGCACCGCCAGGCAGGCCGCCTGAAAATAAGGGATGATATCGCAGCACGAGCGGTCTCATCATACGCCTCCTGGTGCTCCCCGGCCTTCATGAATCGGTGCGGAACATTCTCGTGTGGATACGGGACGCGCTGGGGAGCGAAACCTGGATCAGCCTCATGGGCCAGTATTATCCGGTCCATCGTTCCTGTGATTTTCCGGAAATCAACCGGCCCGTCACCGAGGCCGAATACGAGGAATGTCTCGGCTATCTTGATGAACTCGGCTTCGAAAACGGCTTTGTCCAGGAAGTGGGATCGTGCGCGGATTATACGCCGGACTTTGCGTGAGCTTCCGACATGAAATCGAACATATATAAATTGTACGTGATCAACCTGGTGAAAAACATGATGTTTTTCAGCTCAGTCACCGTGCCTTTTTTTCTCGACTGGGCACGGGTCGACTATACCAGGATATTCCTCCTGGAGGCAAGCTTCTCCTTCTGGATGTTCGTCCTTGAAATACCGACCGGCATCGTCGCCGATAAATACGGGAGAAAATATTCCATCGCCCTGGGGGGAATTTTCTCGGCCGTCTCGTTCGCTCTTTTCGGGCTGGTCAACAACTACGGGGTCTTTTTTCTGGCAGATTTTATCTGTGTCGTCGGCATCACGCTCATGTCAGGAGCGGACAAGGCCCTTCTCTATGACACCCTCATCGCCATCGGCGAAGACGGAAAAGGGACGCGCTATTTTTCACGGTACGAAACCGCGGGAATCATCGGCATCATTATCGGCTCGTCTGCGGATCGGTTATGGCCGATGCTCCCTGCATTCCCTACCCGTCAGGACTGCCCCTGACGTTCATCCTTTCAGGTGCCGTGCAGCTGCCTGTATTCATCATCGCCATGACACTGCGTGAGCCTGCGCGTGGACAAATCGAAGCGAAATTCATCCGCCGGGGAATCGAAGGTTTCCGGTATATCTTCCGGAACGGGCGCCTCCGGGCCTTTTCCTACAACTACACCTTCATTTCCGCCACAACCTTTTTCATGTTCTGGCTCTACCAGCCGCTCCTGAAATCAGCCGGCATCGGGATCATGTTTTACGGCATCGTCGGCGCAGCCTTCAATATCTTCAGCATCCTCCTGATGAACAGCCTCGGCATGATTGAAAACAGGATCGGCATCAATCGGCTCCTGTTCATGACTGCCTTCGTGCCGGGCCTTCTCTTCATGGGCCTTTATTTTCCGGCCCATGGCGCCTATGCGCTGTGCACGATCCTCCTGGTGACCGGTCTCAGGCAGATGCGGTCACCCCTCCTGTCAGACTATATGAACCGCCATATCGGAAGCAAAAACAGGGCGACGGACCTCTCCGGCGTGTCCATGATCGAGCGAATCATCATCATGGTCATGTACCCGGTAACCGGTCTCCTGGCGGACTATTCCCTTTCCGTGGCGTTCCTGTTCCTGGGGGCAGCCACCGTTATTTTCTCTTTCATCGTGAAAGTGGAAGCCGATTCGTTGCCGTGAGGATTCTTAAATCTTATTATCCAGGAAAAAGGTCATTGTGTCACTTAGACTTAGGGTAAGTAAGGACTTATTCCAAGATGATCACGAAAGGGACTACGATCATTATATATTAAATAATACATAAACAGGACACCTATAATGAGATGCTCATTATAGGTGTCCTGGACTTATCATTGACGATTTTGGTGCGGCTGTAATTATACCCTGGTTACATACCACAGTATCTATAAGCTTATTTCATTCAGAATAATGGCCTATTGTTTCACCTTGATAGCTATTACCGATGCCGGCTGGTAGCTGGTAGGCCATGGGCAACCAGTTATCACCGACAGTGCACCGGTAGTTGGATTAATGCTGTAACCGGATATGCTGTTGTCTGTAATATTAGTCACATAGGCATACTTGCCGGTTGAGTCAATGGTTACCGATTGTGGGCCTGCTCCAGTGGCCCATTGGCTCCCGGATATACCAGTAAGGAATCCAGTGGATTTATTGATGCTGAAGCCGGATACGGTATTTGAGCCATTATTTGCTACATAGACGAATTTACCGGTCGGATCTATCGCTATAGAGCATGGAAGTGAACCGGTAGACCATGGACTACCGATAATCTCTGTCAGGGCTCCGGTTGACATGTTTATGCTGAAACCTGATACGGCATTTGAAAGTGCATTTGCAACATAGACATATGTCCCGCTAGGGTCAACAGTAATAGATTCGGGTCCTGTACCCACGGCCCACGGGCTTCCGCTTATTGCCGACAAAGCTCCCGTGAGTGAATTAATGCTGTAGCCGGTGACATTGCTTGTATCATGATTTGCAACATAAACGAATTTACTGGTCGGATCTATTGTTATTGAGCAAGGGGCTGTTCCCGCGGACCACGGACTGCCGCTTAATGGAGATAAGGTTCCCGTAACTGTATCAATTCTATAGCCGGATATATTATTTGACCCCTGATTGGCAGTATAGGCGAATTTACCAGTGGCGTCTACCGCTATTGAGAAAGGGGTCGTACCAGCAGACCAGGGGCTGCCGCTTATCGCGGTAAAAGCTCCCGTGAGTTTATTGATAGTATAACCGGATATATTATTTGATCCTCGATTTGTCACATATACGAACCTGGATGCTGGATCTGTTGCCACCGAGTACGAATTGGTTCCTGTAGCCCATGGCCCACCGCTTATCTCTGTTAATGCTCCCGAAATTGAATTAATGCTAAAACCGGAGACTGTATCTGAAGAATAATTTGCTGTATAGACAAACTTACCTTTCGGATCTACCTCGACATCGTTAGAACCTGCACCTGCGGCCCATGGACTTCCACTTATTGCCGTTAGTTCACCTGTGGTTGAATTGATGGTGAAACCAGCAACATCTCCAGCCCCAGTTCTGTAGATAAACTTACCGATCGGGTCAATCGTTAATGAACCAGAACCTGATCCGGCAGACCAGGGGCTTCCGCTTATTGCTGTCAGTTCGCCTGTGGTTGAATTGATGGTGAAACCTGAAACATTATTTGAATTACTATTTGCTGTATAGACAAACTTTCCGGTTGGGTCTACTTTCACTTCCAATGGACGATCCCCAACAGGCCACGGGCTCCCGCTTATTGCCGAAAGGGTTCCCGTTATCGAATTGATACTGTAGCCGGATACATTATTTGTTGTGCTATTTGCGACATAGACGAATTTACCGGTCGGATCAACGGTAACCGAATAGGGGTCTATTCCAGTTAACCACGGGCTCCCACTTATTGCCGAAAGGGCTCCTGTTGCTGAATTGATGCTGTAACCTGATACAGTATCTGAATTTCCATTTGTCACATAGACAAACTTGCCTGTCGGGTCTACCGTAACTGCTACTGGAGTTGTCCCCGTGGCCCACGGGCTCCCGCTTATCTCTGTCAGCGCCCCGGTGGTTGAATTTATACTATAACCTCTCACAACATTAGAAGAGTAATATACAAAATAGGCAAACTTTCCGGTCGGTTCAAATGCAACCGAGCAGGCAGTTGATGAGGTTGCCCAGGGACTTCCATTTACTTGCAGCAGTGACCCGGTAGTTTGATTTATGCTGTAGCCGGATATTGTGTATTCTCCATCATTGGTTATATAAACAAACTTTCCTGTCGGGTCTACCGCCACAGTGCGGGGAAAATGACCTGTTGACCAAGGGCTGCTGCTTATCGATGTCAGAATGCCGGTAGTTTCATCAATGTTGTACCCGGATGCATCCCCGTAACCTGCAACATAGGTAAAGTATTTATAAGTTTCTACTGATTTCCCTCCCTCTCCAAACAAAGGGAAGTTACTACTGGAGCTATTACTACATGAAAGAACTAGCAGTAAGCTAATCCATGGCATGGCATAAGCTATAAAAGCCATGATAGACCCTTTTTTTTTACATTTACTAAAATTGGAAAAAGCACTGGTTATGTTTTGTTTTTTCATAAACCCCTCATTAATTGATAATTATTAACTATTTATTTGTTAATGGTTTCTTTCAATAGAGTGTCGGGTGAATGTGAAAAATGACAAAAAAATTGGCATGAATGGGTAAAAATTTGAACAGAATTGTGTTACTTAAACTCAGGGTGAGTAAAGACCTTATTCTTAATTATCCAGGAAAAAGGTCATTGCTCCACCAGGAAGCATGGGACACAATGCCAGTTATGTGAAGCAATATCAGGCCATGTCAACAGGAAAAGTCCTGGACAGGGGCCTTAAAATTTCGCGCGCCGGGCCGAAATTGCGAAAAATTTCCGGAAATGTCCAAAGAATGTTCAGCCGCTGAGTAGTACAACAGCGGTGAGTGCAAATAGCTAGAAATTTTCGGTTAGTATTGGCGAAAAATAAACCGTCAGGGTCCTTTTTTCATCCTGAAATAGCCGCCATAAAGCATGTGCGTTTTCCAGAGTTTTCGCCACGCATTGTCAGCGTTGTAAGAAAAAACTACGGATTTAATCATTGCCGCGCCGCAATCAGGGCATAGTTCCGGGTTTTGTCGAATGAGCTTTCTATGGCCCGCGCCCAGATCCTTCTCATTATCTGAAAGGAGCTTCGAGACCTCGAAGCACTTTTCCGGCGTCAGTTCTCCGAAACGGTGCGAGAACCTTTCAGGATATATCGCCCGGAAGTCGCGCCAGTGCCTCTGCCACACTTTTTTATACTCAGATTTCCGGTCCATGCCGGGCCGGTAGGGCGGCGCGGTCTCGCTCCTTCGTAGGTACATGAAGGGAGAACGAACAGGGAAAGGGAAGAATGGAAACTATTCATCAGAGAAAATAATGATTGAAACATATATATAGTTTTCTTAACATCCCGGTGGTCAATTAATTGGCCAGTGAGTTGACATACCACATGCCCCCTCGGGGGGACAGGGGGGTTAAACTTTCGATGCAACCAACCGCAGACACGATAACCTGTGATATCGCCGTGATCGGCGGGGGCCCCGCCGGCATGATGGCGGCCGGCACCGCTGCCGCCCATGGCGCCGACGTGGTTCTTATCGAAAAAAACCGGCGCCCTGGGAGGAAACTGCTCCTCACCGGCAAAGGGCGGTGCAACATCACCAATGCGGCACCGGACATTCGAGGCTTTCTGGAACAATTCGGTAAAAAGGGAAAGTATCTGCATTCTCTGCTTCACGCCTTCAGCGTCGAAGACACCATCAGCTTCTTCACCGGCCGCGGCCTCGCCATAAAAATCGAACGGGGGAACCGGGTTTTCCCGGAATCCGACAGCGCCGCAGACGTCCTGAGGGTCCTCCAGGAATACATGAAGGAACACGGGGTGAGAATCCATTCCGGTCGGGAGATACTCGGCATGGTGCGGGACAACAATCACATAGCGAGCATCACATCAAACGAAGGAGCCATAAAGGCGCGGCAGTACGTCCTCTGCACCGGCGGGCTCAGTTACCCGGCGACAGGTTCCACCGGTGCCGGACTCGATTTTTCCCGGGACCTGGGTCACACCGTGGTTGAGCCGCGGCCCTCCCTGGTGCCGGTGATTCTCAGGGAAAAGTGGATCGGCGAACTCGAGGGCCTGAGCCTCCGGAACGTGTCGGTCTGCCTGATCCATGACGGAAAGACCATAGCCGAGGAGTTTGGCGAGGCCCTGTTCACGTCGAGGGGCATGAGCGGCCCCGTGATAATTGACCTGAGCAAGGCCATCGGCGGGCTGTTGCCGGCCAGACTCGAGTTTTCCATCGACCTGAAGCCGGCCCTGAACCGGAAGGCCCTGGACGAGCGGGTCCGACGCGACTTCAGTGACAACCCGACGCGCCTCTTCAAGAACAGCCTGGGGCGGCTCCTGCCTGCCTCCCTCATCCCGGTCATTGTGCGCCTTTCCGGACTGGACCCGCAGAAATCCGTGAGCCATATCACGCGTGAGGAGCGGAACGGACTCGTTTCCCTTCTTAAAGATCTGCGCGCCACGATCACCGGAATCGAAGGCTTCGACAAGGCCATCATCACGGCCGGCGGCGTGTCCCTCGATGAGATTGACATGCGCACCATGCGTTCCCGAGTCATCGAGAACCTTTATTTCGCCGGCGAGATAATCGATATCGACGGCCCCACCGGCGGCTACAACCTCCAGGTATGCTGGAGCACCGGCTACTGCGCCGGTCTTGCTGCGGCGGAAGCCCTGTGACATCGTACTGCAATGAGCCGCACGGCATTATATACAACCACAATCAAGGAGAACCTCATGATCACAATTATCGCAAAGTTAAAAGTCAAGGAAGGGAAAATGGAGGAGGCCATAGGGATACTGAAAGAAATCATCCCGAAGGTTAAGGAGGCCGAGCCGGGCTGCCTTGAATACATACCCCACACGGTCCGCGGCGAGGAGAACGCCATTTTATTTTACGAAAAATACCGGGACAAGGAGGCTCTGAAAATCCATTCGGGCAATCTCCCCAAAACCATGGAAAAACTCTTTCCTCTCCTGGAACCGGGCATGGATATCAAGACCTGCTATGAAATAGCATAGCATGTAACGGCCGCCGCCGGAATGGCGCCTCAGGCATTCACCAGCGGCGGCTCGCCCCGAAACCCGGGGCTTTTCCCGGCTACTTGAAACTGATCCGGTAGAGATGCACGCTGTAGTCGGTGAAGGAGTCTCTCATGATGCCGTTGGAAATAATCTTGATGCGATTTTCCCCGATTACTTCGGCCTCGGCGTTCTCGGGAAAACTCCGCAGGGTGAATTTCGCTGTTGTAATGCCGGGCCTCATGGACACGGCAAACAGGTAGGTCTCACCGTTGTAGCGCTTGAGCATCATGTCAACGGGAACATCAGCGTTGCTGCTGGCAACCGTTACACCGTTCGTGACGGAGCGGGTGTTCAGCACCGGCGCCAGGGACGTTATCTGGTCATTAATCGTGGCCACGGCAGAGGCCATCTGCGCCTCACTCAGCAATCCGGCTTCAATGAAAGCCGGGGAGAATATATGCGTGAAATAGCCGATGCCCATGGAGCCGTGGATGATGGACATCCACACTTCCGCCTTTACTTCTGACGGAGTCGGCTTTCTTCCTGAACCGTTGAAGTCGGTGCACTCGATCCAGTTCCACACCGGTTTTTTATAATTGCTCCACTCGCGCAGCCGGTCGACCCCGTAGGCCACGAGCCAGAGTTTACCCTTTACTGCCGCGTCCTGTGTGTTGACCGGATAAAAATCAAATGAAACGATATCAGCGCCCTTTATGTATTCCGCGTAATCTTCCGGATGATTGGTGCGAATGCCGCGGCCGTACCATCCGTCCCAGGCCACACCCTGGCCCAGGTTCAGAAACACAGGCCTGGTGGAATCGGCAGCAGCGATCGACTGATATCCGGAGATAATGATCGATGTCGCTACAGGCGGGCCCCAGCCTCCCGTCCCATCCGGCTGGGCATTGTCCGGCTCGTCACCATGGGTCCATCCCTTTATCATGGAGCCTCTGGAGCTGGCAAGACCGGTCGCATTCTGTGAGCAGAGGACCGGCATTTCACCTGCCGCCAGCAGGCCAAGCTGTTCCTCCGTGGGGCCTTCCCAGAGGCCTACAAAGGTATTGATGCCGATCGCCCTGTAGGCGTCAGCGTTCGACGGATTCTGCAGCCAGACCGCTATGGGAAAATAACCGGGATCAGAAGAAGGCCCCTTCTTCCATCTGGAATAGTATGAAGACCCGCCTTCCCACGGCGCCATCACGTCATCTGGAAAAGTACCGGTCTCCCCGCCGCCGTTCTGTCCGGCAGCAAGGATGCATATCACGGCGCATTCCAGTAGCTTTTCTTCATTTTCCTTATTTCGCTCTGACGAGATAAGATCTTTGCAATCAGAGAATATAACAATTACCGAAAGAAAAATTCCCGTGAGCACAGGAATACTCACATTAAACCTTTTCATTAAACCCTCCATATCCTTTTCGCATTAAAAAAATGCGTCTATGTATATTTTTTTATAAAACCTTATAATGATATTAAAAAATTTCCATATCGGCAAATAATTCTACGGATTTTTTTATTTTTTTTCAATTAAGTTCAAAAAGATCAACTTGACTGCGGATGTAATCCCTGCATTCATTCCCGCCTGAGCGGACTGACTTATCTGCTGTCACATGGAATAGATCGGTGAGAGGGTATGCCCTTACCGCATCAGTCGTGATAATGAATAACTCATTGGATGAATCACCAGTCATGATATCAGAAAAATTCATGTTGATTATTTATCAATCATTACATACACTATCCCTATCAATATGATATTAGGAGAAATCCGATGAAATCTTCCATTATTGAACGCGGTTTATCTGTATATATAAGCATAGCGCTGATACTGGCCGGCACACTTTTTTCCGCCTGCATTAAAGAAAAAACCAGGGAAATAACGGTCCGCGCCAGGGCCACCTTCGTTATCGGCAAGGTTACCCTTGAACGGGCCGGAGAACCGGCCAGGGCTCTCCTGCACAAAGAGGAACTGAAGCATGGAGACGTGGTTAAAACCGGACCGGAATCCCTGCTGGTTATCCAGATAGGTGAGGACTCGGTCATCAAGATAGAATCCGGCACCACCGTGAGCATGGGACTCTTCCTGGACAAGGGGAACTCGCAATTCTATGTCGACCAGGGAAGGATATACTCCAGGGTACGCAACCTCAGCAAGGAATCAACATTTAAGGTATACACTAAAACTTCCCTGGCCGCCGTGCGGGGGACTGAATTCAGTGTTTCCTCCCGGAATAACGGAGCCGTCATAGCCGTGAACGACGGCGCCGTGGCAGTCCAGAAAATAGCTGACGGGAAAGAAACAAAAGTGGAACAGACCATCGAAAACGGAAATGCGGCGGAGGTAATGGACACGATTAAGACCAGGCAGGTTAATGCTGAAGAGAAAAAGGAATTCAACCGTTTTGCCAGGATAACCACCATTGAGGACCTGGACAGCAAGAGCGAAGCTGACCTCAAGCTGATGGAAGACGATTATCAGAAAAATAAAGACAAGGCTGTTGAAATCGACAAAGAAAAAGACAAGAAAGACAAGGACAAAAAAGATAAAGACAAGAAAAAGAAAGACGATGATAACGCGTCAGCCAAGGATCAGCCAAAAGAAAACGATGCTGCGAAAAATACCACCATCTGGACCAGTAAAAGCGTATACAGTCCGGCTGATCCAATCATCGTAAACTACAAGGACATGCCGGAATACCGCAACTGCTGGATTGATATTTCAAAAGCCGCTGACGGGGATGGGAGATACCATTCATTCCAGTGGACCTACAGCGCCAAGGACGGCCAGATGACCTTTTCAAACATGAACCTTGAACCGGGAGTGTACGAAGTACGCGCCCATTTCGGCAGAAGCAGTTCGGTTGACAAGAGGTTCCGGTTCCAGGTCAAGTAAGACCGTCCGGCTTATTACACAGGTTTGATCCCCCGCTCCTCATAGAGAATGAGAGACGTTATGTTTTCGAAGTCGAGGACCACCCGTGAGTCTTCGATTTCGAGGACATTGTTGATGATCTTCTGGAATTTGTCCGTAAGGTTCATGATATCGTTGGTGTCGATCCATTCAAATATGCTCGGGAAAAACCTCAGCTCCGCCAGCCGTTCAAGAACGCCGTTGATTGTCTGCATCTTTTCAGTATCGATGTCAGCTTCACTGATCTCCTTTTCCAGCTTGGTGAAAAACGTCTTCCAGGTGTCAAAGGGCTTATTATGAAATACCGAAGCGGTGTGGGACACCACTGACCTGGCCAGCACTACACCGCTGGTTATGCGGCTGATCATGACAATGAAGAGCCCGAAGTTCTCATCCTCGTCGTCCTTAAACCGCCCCTTGATGACGATAATATCCGCGTATTCGCCCTTCAGGATCTTCTTCGCGGTCTCAGTGTCGCCCGAACAGAACTTCTCCACTATTTTAAGTTTTTCGAAATACTGCCGAGCCCCATCATCCCGGTTCATGCCACAAACCCCGCTTATATTGGATGAATAAAATATCCGGCATTCAGCGCCGGAGTCAAGATCATTTCTTTATCAGGTCGAGTATTCGGTCAAAATCATCCAGCGAGTAGTAGCTGATCTCTATTTTTCCCCTGCCGGAGACATGTTTTATCTCGACCTTGGTTCCGAAAATGGACACCAGCTCCTCTTCCATTTTCCTGATATGGGCGTCCTTGCCCGTTTTTTTCTTTCCCTGCTTCTGCTTTTTCCCGCCTTCCTGGACCAGCTGTTCCAGGGCCCGGACTGAGACGGATTTATTGACTATTTCCCTGAAGAGCTCCATCTGGCGGCCGCCGCTGACGGACAGGAGGACCTTCGCGTGACCGGTGCTGATATCGCCGGACGACAGGGCCTCCTGGATCTCAGCGGGAAGCTGCAGCAGGCGCAGCATGTTGGCGATGGTGGCCCGCTCCTTGCCGACCTGGGCAGCTATATCCTGCTGTTTCAGGCTGAAGCGGTTGATGAGGACCTTGTACGCCTCGGCCTCCTCGATGGGGTTCAGGTTGGTGCGCTGTATATTTTCAATGAGGGCGAGGGTCAGGTTCCTGACCTCGTCGGCCTCGATGATGATGGTCCGTATCTTCTTCAGCCCCGCGTACTTCACGGCCCTGAGACGACGTTCGCCGGCAACCACGTAATAGTTGTCCCCGGCGCGGCGCACGATGATCGGCTGGAGGAGGCCCACCGCCTGGATGGACGCCGCGAGGCCCTTGATCTCGAGTTCATCGAAGATCATCCTCGGCTGGTCCGGGTTGGGCAGGACCGAATCAACATTCAGCTCGACAATGAGGTCCGCGTTCTGAACGATTCCTTTTTCAAGAGTTTCCACCGGCGTGGGGGATGTCGTGATTATCGCGGACAGACCCTTGCCCAGGACTTTTTTAGCCATGCTTTAAAACCTCTTCTGCAAGATTCTCGTAGGTGACGCTGCCGATACTTCCCCGATCATAGAGCCCGATCGGTTTTCCAAAGGAGGGCGCCTCCGACAGGCGCACGTTCCTCGGTATTATCGTCTTGAAGACCTTGTTCGAAAAATATTCGCGCACATCGGACACGACCTGCTGCGACAGGTTCGTCCTCGAATCATACATCGTGAGGACGACGCCCTCGATTGCAAGACTGCGGTTCAGGTTCTCCTGCACCATGGCGATGATCCTGAGGAGCTGGCTCAGGCCCTCCAGGGCGTAGTATTCGCACTGCAGCGGGATCATCACCGAATCGGCGGCCACGAGGCTGTTCAGCGTCAGTATCCCCAGTGACGGCGGGCAGTCCACGAACACGTAATCATACTGTTCCCGGATGTCCTGCATGGCCCGGCGGAGTATGAACTCCTTCCCTTCCACGTCCATGAGGTCCATCTGGGCACCGGCGAGATGGATGTTCGAAGGGATCAGGTCCAGATTGGGTAGACCGGTCGGTATGATGGCGTCCCTGATCGGCACCGATCCGATGAGCACCTCGTAAATGGTCTTATCAATCTCGCCGGCATTAACGCCGACGCCGTAACCGGCGTTCGCCTGGGGGTCGATATCGATGATCAGGACGCGCCGCCCCCTGTCAGCGATAAAAGCCGCGACATTGACCGTGGTCGTGGTTTTCCCTACTCCCCCCTTCTGGTTGGAGACTGATATCACTCTTCCCATTCCGTGGCTCCGAATAATTGTATTACTTTTTTAAAAATCCAGCCTGAATGCAACTACTTTTCTTGGAAGGCACTCCAAAACCCGTGCCAATGAGCGTCAGAAAAAGAGCCGGGAGACCGGGGATGTCTCAAAACTCGTCATATTAACTGTAACGCAGGACTCGAAGATTTTTCCTGACGCATTGTACTGATAATTACAGCGCGATTTCACGCCTTTAATTCCATCCGACTATTTCTGCTTGACAGGCGGTCCCGGCGAGTAACAGACTTTTACGGTTTACTCCCGCCCGAAACCAGGGCCGCCGGCATCAGCGGGTCCCGGACGGGCAATATCCTGACAGGGGGCCGGTGAAGCCATGGCGAGACGAAGAACCATCATTGACAGGAATTTCCAGCTGAAGACCACCTTCCGCATAATCGGAATAATAATCATTGCCTTCATCCTTATCATAGCCGTCACGGGAATAATCTCCACCGACAACAACCGGCGGATATCCGCCACCATCGCCGATCTTAACAGGTCAATCGAAAAAGACAAAAAGACCGTTGACGTGCTCATAGCATCGGCCGGCTTACGGCGCGACACCATGGCAGACCGCGACCAGGACCGTATCATCGAGGACCACCTGGAGACCATCGCGCTGATGCATACCAACATTGATCAGCTGAAAAATATCCTGAACCTGAACAGGGTCCTCTTCACAGTGATGATCATCACCGGGGTCCTCCTCGGCCTGGGCCTCTTCCTGTACCTGATACGCCTCACGAACCGGATGTCCGGCCCCCTCTATGTTCTTACGCAGCACATGACCGACATCATGAGCGGCAGAAAGCCCAATCTTCGCGAGCTGAGAAAGAATGACGAATTCCAGGAGTTCTACCAGCAGTTCATCACCTTCCTTAATGATACCGGCAGGAAATGACGACTTATAACCGGCTTCGCCCCGAATAGCCTCTGGCAAAAAAGATACGGAACACGATAAAGGCAGCGCCCCCTGACGCCGCCGCGCCCAGGACCGCGAGAATATAATACAGGTAGGGGATTATCCGCATGCCCGAAGCGGAAACGACTCCGTACATGCCGTAACGGTCATTCGTGCAGGGATAGAGACGGATGTAGCAGTAATCGGCGGCGGGCGATTTCACCGTGAACATCTGCTCCCGCTGGAGCAGGTCGCGCGACTCGATGAGCGACAGACTGCGATCGACGATATCGATCTGGTAGAATTCCTTCTCGGAGAAAAAGTATATCGTATTGTTTCCCTTTGCCAGGTCGATCCGGTGCATGGCGGCGTATTCGCCGTCATGAATGGCATTGACGATCCTGCCGGTGACGGCCTGGCCCCATCGCTGCGCCTCGTCCTCGAGCATCTCCATGATATGGGCCCCGGCAATGCGGTAGATATTGAAGCGGCGGAAATCACTGAACACGGTGCTGTCATAACTGGTATAGAGGAGTTCGCCGCTGCCCCGGCGCGCTATGAAGGTAATAGGGCCGGAATGGACGCCACGGGGCGTTTCATAGGTTGCAAAGGCGATCACCTCCGCCCTTCGGGCTTCCTTTATCGCGATCCACCCCGGGTGATCCAAGTACAGGGCCATGCGGTTCCTCATGCTGAAACGCGAGAGATCGTTGAATACCGTCGCCTCAAGCCGCGCCGGCATGCCCATGTAGGGGAAGTTGCTGAAAAATTCGAGCATGCCGAAGGCCTTCTGCAAATGCTCGTAGGTGTAGCCTGAAAAATACGCGGACCCGCCGTTTTTCACGAAACGCCTGAGCGTCCGTGCGACCCGGTCCTTATCCACCTCATAAAAATCCGGCTTAAGGGCGACGGATTTGAACCTGAAATTATTTGCATACACGTCGAGCATTTCTTCGATAGGGTAGTCGACGCCGCTGGGCACGAAGAGCGACCGGTAACGCTCTATTTTTTCCGGCGTTTCCAGATCGCGGTAACACAGGACATCATGGGGTATCCTGAACAGGGTCAGGACCTTATCCACATCATCATACTTGCTTTTAATCACGGCAACCCTGTTCCGGGGTTTTGCCGGAGTGCGCATCTTCTGCCTGGCAAGAATGTTTCCGTCGACGCATATTGTTATGGCCGCGGCCATAACAATATGCATCAGACACCTGTTCGTGATTCTTCGGGATTGCATGGGGAGACAATGTATATAAAGGCCCGGGGATTATCAATACATTTATGGAATCTACAGACACCCGGGAGTGTTTTCAGACATTTGTCATCGAATACAGGCTAAATCAAAAACGGTATGAGAGCCTTTCGTTCCGCCGGGTAATCGGGAAATTTTTTCTTGTACCATTTATGATGGGTAAAAGCCCGGGGCCCGAGATTGCAGACTGTCCAGAGCAGAAAGAATATCCCGCCGATCGACCAGGTTGCAATGGTCCATCCGAGCCAGGTTATCATTTCACCAAGGTAATTGGGGCATGAAACATATTCGAAAAGGCCGCCGCGTGGTATTTTATATCCTGATTCACCGGGCGCCCGCAGGGTGGCGAGGACATGGTCAGAATGCTTGTTGATGGCATAACCGGTGTAAAACAGCAGGACACCGATGATGAAACGGGGGTCGGCGAGCCATGCGATGGTATACATGGATTCCGGGGCAAGGCTAAATATCCATCTCCCCTGGATGTATGAATTAACGAAATTGAATAGAAGGGCCATGAGAATCGTTGTGAGGGGGACGGGGTTGTTTCCCCTGAGGCTAAATGGATAAATGAAAGCACGATGGAAATAATGCGATTGCCAGATTACCAGGAGCGCGACCGTCGCACATGTTGCCGGCCGGCTGCTGGAAAAGAAATAGAAAAACATCATGATAGACGCCGGGGCTTCCTGGATAATCCATCCGAGTTTGTTGTTTATGAGTAGTCCCCATTTTTTATTGGCATATCTTCCGTAAGGAGCAGCCATAAACTGGAGTATGATACATACAACAGCCCCAAGGGCCAGAAAAGAAAATAAAATAAAAAAATACAGCTTGTGCTCTTCCATGTCAACAATCCTTAAGGTAATAAGTTTCTTTATATTTCACTTCCCCTCGATTGGCGGGGAATCCGGAATGGTTGTCAACCAACTTACGATAAAATTATTCTTGAATTTATCGTAATAGAGCGCATATAAATTCAAGATCACTATCCAGCACTTTTTGCATTGAACAGGTTGAAACAAGACCGGCGGAAATTCCGTTATAATAAGCATACGAGGAGGATGACATGTATCCACGAAGGATGATGATAGTCGGTGTGATATTAGTGGTAGCCGCGGCAGTGTTGTTCGCCATCGGGCCTTTCATGGTTGAGCAAGAGGAGGATTCCATGAAAAGGGCCTGGCGTTTTGACGGAAGCGCGGCGGTCACCGCCAGGCAGGGAGACCTGGTCATGGTCGAAGGAAAAGTCAGCGCGAAGAACAGAATCCTCATTCACGATTATGTTATCGCCGCAAAGGAAAATAACGACGCGGGGACGTGGGCGATCCTGGAGGAATACCACCAACCGGTCCGCGCCGATTTGAAGGGGGGCGAGATAATCCTTACCGCCGATCATGTCTGCACCAGCCCGGAGGGGAACAATGTCCTCAACACTGATGAGAGGACCCCGAACAACGATCCGATCCGCTTTGTCGGGTTAAAGAGAGGCGACCCGATAACGGCCATCGGCACCCTGACCTCACAGTCCCCGGCCGCCCTTGCGGTTAAATACTGGCACTCGGGCTCAATTGCCGACTATAAAAACTTTCTTTCATCAAGCAGGAAGGGCGTCTATATCTTTTGCACGGTGATAGCCGCTCTGGGCGCGGGGCTTTTCCTCTGGGGGTTGAAAAACAAGTAAGAATACATGTGTAGTATTTTTAATAAAAATAAAAGAAATCATGTTTGGGGGCAACATATACACCGTGTTTGTACACTAATATCCCGAAAAAACCTTACATTTGCAGACAACATTTTTTTATTTATAAAAATTGTATTTGCTTTTTGTAATTGGATACTCTACATTAAAAATATACATGTCTCGCTTTACAGTAGCATTTAACAATTCTATATTTTCTATCGTTGAATAAATCTATTCGAGGAGGAATCATTATGGAATCCTGGTTACCATGGGTCATTCAATTGATCAGCGGAGCAGCAGGCGGGGTTGGCGCCGGTAAAGTATTGAAGAATCAATCCCTGGGCACGATCGGCGATGCGATTTCTGGTCTCGTCGGCGGGGGCATAGGCGCCGTTATTCTCAACATACTGGTCGGCGTGCAGAGCAGCGGCGCCCTTGATGCCGCCAGTGTTGGCACCGATGTTGCCGGCGGAGGAGTTGGCGGCGCTGTCGTGATGGTTATTGTCAGCCTTATAAAAAAAGCGATGGGGAAATAGCGGGCGCACCATTCATACAGTGAAAAATAAAAAAAGCGCGGATTCATACCCGCGCTTTTTTTTGTCTGCCGTGAATAATGGCATCCATGCATTGCGGTTCTTTCACGCCCGTGATGCACTCTCCTGCTGGTGTTCCTGCCCGGAAGCGACCGGGGGAACGATAGAATGAGGCCCATGGGCGGCGAAGTCAAGAATACCACCCGGCGGTTTGGTCCGGAAAATATAAAATTTTCCCGGCTTTCAGCTTGACATATTATTAATATATGATTATATGTTCATATATGATATATTTTATCAGGCGGGAAACATGAATAGGACAGAACAACCACACATCGCGACAAGGCAGGGCCTGCGGCAATCTGATGAGAAAAAGCTGAAAGCAGCGCTCCCCGGCGAATCGACCCTGGCAAACCTGTCGGAATTCTTCAGGGTCTTCGGCGACGTGACCAGGATCAAGATCCTCTACCTGCTCTCCCGTTCGGACCTGTGCGTGCATGACATCACCTCGCTCCTGGATATGAACCAGTCCGCCGTATCCCACCAGCTGCGCATCCTGAAACAGGCGCGCCTGGTCAGGTACCGGCGGAACGGCAGGTCCATCTGCTATTCCCTTGATGACGACCATGTGAAGCAGATTTTCAGCCAGGGAGTTGAGCATATCAATGAATAACGGACAGGAAACAATGAAGGATACCAGCGACGAACACATCCATACCGGTCATCACCATGAAGGCCATGACCACCGCAAACCGGCAGCGGGGAGCAGGCTGGTCCTGGTGATTATATTCAACATGATCATAACCGCCGCCGAGTATATCGGCGGGCTCCTGTCGGGCAGCCTGGCCCTCATTTCAGACGCGGGCCACAACCTCTCCGACGTGCTTTCACTCATCATGGGTTATGCCGGCGAAAAAGTATCGGAAAAACGGCCTGACAAGAAATTCACCTTCGGTCTCAAGCGCTTCGAGGTGGCCGTGGCCCTGGTGAATGCCCTGTCGCTCCTCGGCATCGGCCTCTATATCGTGTATGAAGCGGTGGCCCGGTATCTCCGCCCGGTGCCCATAGACCTGAGAATCATGGTGCCGGTCGCCTTTGTCGGCCTGGCGGGCAACCTCTTCTCCATGCTCCTGCTCCTCCGGGACCGGCATCGGAGCCTCAACATGAAGGCGGCCTTCCTGCATCTTCTGTACGACACCATCTCATCAGTGGCGGTCATCGGCGCAGCCATCGTTCTCTACTTCACCGGCATGGTCCTGGTGGACCTCATTATCAGCATTGTGATCGTGTTCATGATCGCCGGGAGCTCATTCTCCATCATACGAGATTCAATGAGGATATTTCTTCAGGGCACCCCGGCCCATATCGACGCGGACAAAGTGTTCCGGGACATTGAAATGGTTGCCGGTGTTTCGAGCGTGCACGGCCTCCACATCTGGTCAATCAATTCAACTGAAGTCTTCCTGTCATGCCACATCTGCGCGTCAGGCCCTGCCGGCGGGAGCAATACCGATGAAGTCATACGAAATGTCAATATAATGCTGGAACAAAACTACGGAATACGGCACACCACACTCCAGATCGAGACCACCAGGATCTGTTCCGATTCGGGGACGTGCTGCCGCTGAGGAGGGATTACCATGAAAAAAGTAAGCGACTCTAGCATCACCATAGTTCAGCACATGACCCAGCAGGATGCAAACCTGGCCGGCAACGTCCACGGCGGGTCCATCATGAAGCTCATCGACAACACCGCCGGCATCGTAGCGGCGCGCCACACCGGCAGGAACGTGGTCACGGCCTCAATCGACCGCCTTGATTTCCACAGCCCGGTCTTCGTGGGGGATCTGCTGCGTCTTACCGCGAGCATCAACTACGTGGGAAAAACATCCATGGAGGTCGGGGTGCGGGTCGAGGCTGAAAACTTCATCACCGGCGAAACCCGTCACACGGCGTCGGCGTTTCTCACCTTTGTGCCCCTCGACGAGCACGGGAAGCCGCTCGAGGTGCCGCCGGTAGAGTTCATCACGACCGACGAGGTTCGGCGCAACTGCGAGGCCCAGGAGCGTAGAAAAAGAAGGCTCGCCGAGCGCATCGCGGAGAAGCAGAAAGAGGTCTGCAAACCGTAACGGCGTCAGTTGAATTTCGCGCGGCTTTTTTCCAGCTTTGAAAGCATTTCCGCATAGTCGTTCCGCTTCACCTTCTCGTTCTCGATGACCTCGGCGGGCGCCTTGCCGGTGAAGTTCTCGTTGGCCAGCTTCTTCTCAACCTTGTCGAGCTCGGTGCGGGCCCGGGCGATCTCCTTGTCAATGCGGGCGCGCTCCTTGTCGAAATCGATGAGGCCTTTCAGGGGCATGAAGATCTCGATATCATTCATGACCGCAGAGGCGTCGGTTCCTGAAGGAGCATAATTCACGTCCATGGTAATGTTGTCGACCTTGGCCAGAGCCTTGATATGGACTCCTTCCCTTTTTATAATTGCGGCAATCATCTCGCTTGCGGTCTTGAACACGACCGAGGACTTCTTGTCGGGAGGCACGTTCATCTCGCCGCGGATGTTCCTGATCCAGTACACGATCTCCTGGAAGAGCGTGGTCTCTTCCGATTCCGCGACAAAGTCGAAGTCGGGGCGAGCCGCGGGCCACGGCGACACCAGGATGAGATTGTCGTTCCCGCCCTTGATCTTGTCCCAGATCTCCTCCGTGATGAAAGGCATAAAGGGATGCAGGAGCTGCATCGATTTTTTCAGAACATAAAACAGCACCTGCCGCGGCGATATCTGAGCTTTTCGCCGAGCCGGCTTCCTTGGCATAAAGGCGCTGCTTGGTGAGCTCGATATACCAGTCGCAGAACTCGTGCCACCAGAAGGTGTAAACGGCATGGGCTGCGTCGTTGAACTTGTATTCTTCAAATCCCCGCTGAACTTCGCGTATCGCCTCGTTGAGTCGGTGCAGGATCCACCGGTCGAAGACCTCAAGTTCGGCAGGGACGAGTTCCCTCTCGGTGAAATTTTCTCCCAGATTCATCATGATGAAGCGCGTGGCGTTCCAGATCTTGTTGCAGAAGGTGCGGTATCCCTCGATCCGCTTTTCCGAGAGGATGATGTCCCGCCCCTGCGCCGCGAGCATCGCCAGGGTGAAGCGAAGGGCGTCGGTGCCGTACTGGTCCATCATCACGAGCGGGTCGATGACGTTACCCTTGGACTTGCTCATCTTGGCGCCCTGCTCGTCCCGGATCAGGGCGTGGATGTAGACATCGCGGAAGGGTACGTCGCCCATGAACTTGAGCCCCATCATGATCATCCGCGCCACCCAGAAGAAGATGATGTCGAAGGCGGTCACCAGCACGCTCGTGGGATAGTACTTCTCAAGGGCCGGGGTCTTGTCCGGCCAGCCGAGGGTGGAGAAAGGCCAGAGCCCGGAGGAGAACCAGGTGTCGAGGACATCCTCGTCCTGCCTGATATTCTTCGACCTGCATTTCCCGCATTCCGTCGGGTCCTCCACCTGCACGGTGATGTGGCCGCAGTCGTCGCAGTAGAAGGCCGGTATCCGGTGGCCCCACCAGAGCTGGCGCGATATGCACCAGTCCCTGATGTTGCACATCCATTCGAAGTAGGTCTTTTCCCAGCTCTTCGGCACGAAGCGGATCCAGCCCGTCCTCCACGGCCTGGATGCCGGCGTCCGCCAGGGGCTTGATCTTCACGAACCACTGCTTCGACAGGTACGGCTCGATGATGGTGCGGCACCGGTAGCAGTGCCCCACGGCATGCATATGCTTCTCAATCTTCACGAGAAGGCCCTGCTTCTCCAGGTCCTCCACGACCTTCTTGCGCGCGTCAAAGCGCGACAGGCCCTTGTAGGGACCGCCGTTCTCATTGATGAATCCGTTTTTATCAAGGATGTTGATCTCTTCCAGGCTGTGGCGCTTGCCCATGTCGAAGTCGTTGGGATCGTGAGCCGGCGTCACCTTCACCAGGCCGGTGCCGAATTCCTTGTCCACGAAGTGGTCTGCGAAAATGGGTATCTCCCGGTTCATCAGGGGCAGGATCACCATCTTCCCGACCAAGTCCTTATAGCGCTCATCTTCCGGATTCACCGCCACGCCGGTGTCGCCCAGCATGGTCTCGGGCCGCGTAGTGGCCACGACGATGAAGTCCTTCGATCCGGCGAGGGGGTACTTGATGTGCCAGAGATGGCCTTCCAGGTCCTGGTATTCGGTCTCAATATCGGACAGGGCCGTCTCGCACCGCGGGCACCAGTTGATGATGCGGTACCCCTGGTAAATGAGGCCCTCCTTGTACAGGGATGCGAAGACCGTGTGCACGGCCCGGGACAGCCCCTCGTCAAGGGTGAAGCGCTCGCGTTCCCAGTCGCAGGAGCAGCCGAGCCTGCGGAGCTGATTCTGGATCTGGCCGCCGGAATGCTCCTTCCATTCCCAGACCCGCTTTTCAAAGGCCACGCGTCCCAGGTCGTCCTTGGTCTTTCCTTCTTCTTTTAGCAGGCGCTCCACCACGTTCTGCGTGGCTATGCCGGCATGGTCCATGCCGGGCATCCAGAGGGCCGACTTGCCCATCATCCGCTGCCACCGCGTGAGGATGTCCTGAAGGGTGTTGTTCAGGGCGTGGCCCATGTGGAGGGTGCCGGTGACGTTGGGCGGCGGTATGACGATGCAGTAAGGCTCCCTGCCGTCATCCTCCCGGGCGTGAAAAAACTTCCCCTCTTCCCAGAGTCGGTACCATTTTTCCTCAACCTGTTTCGGATCGTATGATGATGGGAGTTCCATTGGCGTAATCCATGTATAGAAGTATATTGGCTATGCAACGGAAAAACAGTGCGCCGTGTCAATACTTTTTCATGGCCTGCCGGAGACCCTCAGAGAGATCACCGGAGGCCCACTGTCCCGCGGCAATTTCCTTCTTTTTTGACCCGAGGATCCAGAGGAAACGCTTGATGCCCACCGGCTCCTGTCCGTTGGCGTGTATAAGGATGATGCTCCCGGCAACGGGCCACTGCTTCTTCCCGAGCCAGGCATCGCTCCCCAGGGGAATGAGGCCGTAACCGGTCACCCCGGCAAAGAGGGCCTTATTCGAAACCAGGCCGGGGAAGCGGAAAAAGACGGACGGCACCAGTCCTGCTTCGAGCATGGCGATCTCATTTTTCAAAACCTCTTCTTCCAGGTTGCTGCCCATATCGAGAAGAAAATTTTTCCAGAGGGGGGCGCGTTTTTTATGATGGTGGTTGTAGGTATGGTTCACCCAGGTAACGGCCAGGTCCCCGCGTCCAACAAGGTCCGCAACCCATTTCACATCTTCCGGGTGCTTTTCAATCCATATGCCGCTTACCGCCACGGCAACCGCCGCCGGCCTGCGGCAGGATCCATACACCCTGGCCAGCTCGGCAAAGGGTGTCCGGTCCATGGGAAGCTTCGAGGGACACAGGTCTGCCGTGAGATAGACCTCACTGTCGCCGGGGATATGGGTCAGCCCGGCGTTCTGCAGTCGCCACGAATTCTGACCGGCGAAACGGATTGCCTTGAAATAGGCCAAATCCTTCCGCCTCGCGGCAATTTCGGTGAAAGTTTTTTTCAGTATCAGATATCTTCCCACAGGAGCGATTTCCGTCTGGAGGGAATCAGGATTCACGGCAAGATAGCATTTTGTCCCATTCATCCGGAATTTCCGCAGGGCAATGCGGGAAAATTTTTTATCCGCGGTATAAAGCTCTGCTGAAAAAGAGCGGTAGTTCTTTACCACGGCGCCCCGGGCGCTGCCGGTTCCACCAGCAATCAATGCCGACAGGATAAGCATTGTTGTAGCGGATTTTAATGCTATTCGTTTCATTGGCCGGATCCTTTCAGGAGACCAATGAATAGATTGCGGAGCGGGATAATCTGTCAATAATAAATCATCATCGCCCGGGGTCACCTGCCCTCTATCAGGTTCGGCAGTTCGTCCTTGTCCCCCGGCTTTATCGGGAAATGGACGCGCAGGATCTCGCCGGCCCGCTCCACTGCACGGCACAGGGCGTCAGCCTGTCTACCTTCTTTAATGCCTTCGGTGATGATTGAAACGATCTCATTCCACGCTTCGTCTCCGACTTTCTCATGGATTCCGCGGTCCCCGAGGACCCATACCTTCCTCTCGAATATGGATATGTAGATCAGCACGCCGGTCTCGTCCCGGGTGCGGTGCAGGCCTTTCTCATAGAAGCCAGCCAGTGCAGCGGTGCGCACTTCATCCAGCATCTCCTGCCGTGAAATAAACAGCCTCTTGAACCAGAGCACGTTGTTGACCAGCAGGTACCAGACGAGGAACAGCAGGGTTTCGATGCCGAGGAATACCCACATGTCATGCCTTCCCATGCGGATCAGGGGACCAAGGAGATAGGCCGCCGGCAACGCAAGGGGCACTGACAGGGCCAGGGCGCCGATGACATCGGCGAGGGGATACCTTCCGCTCGATGTCACGACCAAGGGAACTATCTCGCCGGATGTTGTTTTTTCAGATTTATGTACCGCGGCGGTTATCTTCGCTCTGTCAGCTTCAGTAAAAAATTTATTTACCAGGTTTTTCATGGAATCCCCCTTGCATATCTTCTCCTACCAGCTTCCCGACGCGCCGCCGCCGCCGAAGCTTCCGCCGCCGCCGCTGAATCCGCCGCCCGAACCTCCGCCGGAACCTCTCCCGGAGCCGGATCCCCCGAAAAGCCATAACAGGGTCATGAGGCTCGGAATTATCAGGCCGAGGAGAAACCCTCCGGGGATGAGGAGCAGCATAAAAAGCTTGAAGCCGAAGAGGACAACAGCTGCGATCGGTATGATCACCGCGCCGGCGATCCCGCCCAGTATTCTTTTAATCTTGCCGATGATCCCGATAAAGAAAAAGATGAAAATCGACGGCGTCACCACCGAGGAAGAATTGAAATCCTTTTTCTCCGCTGCCGGGGCATCAGCGGCCGAGTATTCCCCCCTCACGGTCTGCATGATGGCGTCGACGCCCTCGGTTACTCCCCTGTCATAATCGCCCGCCTTGAAGGAAGGCTTGATGATGTTGTCGATGATCCTGCCGGCGCGGAGGTCCGTGAGCTTCCCCTCGAGGCCGTACCCGACCTCGATACGCATTTTCCGGTCCTCTTTCGCGACGAGGAGTATTACGCCGTTATCCAGCTTCTTCAGCCCGATTTTCCATTTCTCGGCTGCCCTGATGGAAAATTCCTCGAGCACCTCCCCCTGCAGGGACGGGATGGTGAGGACGACGATCTGGGTCGAATCGCTCTTCTCGAAGCCGGCGAGCTTCTCCTCCAGGGACGCGACGGTCCCCGGCGAGAGCATGTTCGCGTAGTCGTTGACGCGGCCCTTCAGCGCCGGCACGTCCAGGGCCTGGAGCGGCAGGGCGAGGAGGCACGCCAGGACCAGGAGCCGTAAAACCGGGCGTTTCATGGTCACCGTCCCGCCTTATTCAAATTTCACTTCCGGCGCTTTTTTTGCCGCTTCGTCCGCCTTGAAATACTCCTTCTTGTCAAGGTGCAACAGAATCGAATTGGTGATGCTGTTGGGGAAACTGCGTATGGAATAGTTGAAGGTCTTCACCGCTTCGTTGTAGCGCACCCGGGCAACGTTGATCCTGTTCTCCGTCCCCTCGAGCTGGTGCATCAGATCGCGGAAATTCTCATTCGCCTTGAGATCGGGGTACCGTTCGACCACGACCATCAGGCGCCCCAGGGCAGACGAGATTTCCCCCTGGGCCTGCTGGAACTTCTGGACCGCCTGCATGTTGCCCAGGTCCTTGGCGTTGATCTGCACCGACGTGGCCTTCGCCCGCGCCTCAATGACCGCGGTGAGGGTTTCCCTCTCATGCTTGGCGTATCCCTTCACGACCTGCACCAGGTTCGGAATCAGGTCGGCCCGCCGCTGGAGGGCGGATTCCAGGTCGCCCCAGGCCTTGAACACCTCTTCCTCCTGCTGCTGCATGACGTTGTATCCGCAGCCCGTGGCCGTCATGATCACAACAGCCGCCATCGAAAGCCATACCGCTATTTTTTTCACCATGGATCCTCCCTTTGTAATTCATCAGATAACGCAAACGGCTGATTGATCCTGCCGTGGTTGCTCTATTCAAAATAATCAAAAAGCTTCAATAATCAAGAAAAAAATTTCACCCCCCCCATGACAATCCGAATTTGAATAAACACGACGTTTGTCGTAGAATGATATGGCCCCAGCGGAAAAAAAATTTCTTCGTTGACACTGCCGCGAAGGATACGGGACAATTATCCGGCAGCAAAATAAGCTTTTTCATTCTGCTCGATCCGGAGGTCCCCATGCGGAACATGCTCGCACTGCTTTTATTTTCAATCATCGCATTATCAGGCGCTTCAAGCGGAGGCTCCATGGTTGAGGACGAAAAACACGGCAAGAAAAAAGACACCTCCTATTATATCCGGCTCTTTGAAGCGCCGGACCGCGCGCAGTGGCAGAAACCTGACGCCGTGATACAGGCGCTGAACCTGAGATCCGGTCAGCGCGTCGCTGACATAGGAGCCGGGAGCGGGTATTTCACGAGAAGGTTAGCAAAGGCCGTCGTTCCCGGAGGAGAGGCCATCGGGTACGATGTGGATCCCGGCATGGTCGCCTACATGAAGGAAGACGCGGCAAAGACCGGGATCGGGAATTACCGCGCCTCCCTCATCAGTCCTGACCGCCCGCAGCTGGGGAAGGCTTCCTTTGACCTGATCTTCATCTGCAACACCTACCACCACATGGAGAACCGCGTGGCATACCTGAAGCAGCTGAAGCCGGCGCTGAAGCAGAAGGGCCGCGTGGTAATAGTCGATTACCGGAAAGAATCAAAGGGCGGCCCCCCCGCCGAATTTAAAATGGAGGAGAGCCGGGTTATTGAAGAATTTTCTCAAGCCGGGTACAGGCTTTTAAAAAGGCATGATTTTCTCCCCAACCAGTATATTCTTGAATTTGCCCTGTAGGCCGAAGACCCCCTTTACCGGCCACGGCTGGCAAAGGGACGATACTTCTTCCTTATATAATTGAAAATCATCCCGGACACCATGGAACCCTACACAGACATTGCCCCTGTTTACGATTATCTCCTGCGCCATGTCGATTACCAGGAATGGTACGAATACATCGTCTCTATCATGAAGTATTACGTCGAACGGCCGGAGATGGTCCTGGAACTGGGGTGCGGCACCGGGCGGTTCGGGTCGAAGTTCTCCAACGAAGGATACACCATTTTCGGCATCGACCGGTCCATTGACATGCTCCGCGTTGCAAAGACCAGGGCATTTCTGAACTTCCGTATACTCTGCGCGGATATCACCGATTTTTACCTGGCCAGGAAAATGGACTTCATTTTTTCCGTCCACGATACCGTGAATTATCTGCTGGAACCTGCCGATATATTGAGCATGTTCCGCTGCGTGCGGGAGATCATGCATGACGGGAGCGTGTTCATGTTCGACATCACCACCGAGCACAACATATACGAGAATTTCGACGGTAAAATCTCGCAGTACCCGATGCGTAACGGCTCCGTGGAGTGGGCCAACAGCTATGATGCCGCTGCCAGGATTGTCCGGTCGACGCTGCGCTTCCACCGGGCCGGCAGGACTTCGGAGGAGGAGCACCTCCAGCGTATCTACACGATCGAGGAAATGAAAGACCTTGTCGAGAAAGGCGGATTCAGAATACTCGACATATGCGGTGACTACACCGTGGATACGCCCCGGGACAACACCATCATGGTAAATTTCATCACGGGGAAGGCGTGATGTCGGAGTTACTCTACCTCGTCGGCCTCATTATCGGTGCCACGGTATTCATCTACCTCTATTCCTCCTACCAGTCAGGAAAGGAAAAACTGAAGGAGATACGGGATAAAAAAAACCCTCCGGAACCGACGGTGAACCCTGAGCGTGTCGATTACTTCAGCATTCCCCGGGCCCCCGGCACCAGGCTCTGCCCCCTCTGCGGCAGGGAACTGACGAAGTACGAGGCGCTCTACGCTTCTGAAACCGAGGAGGATGGGAAGAAGAAAATTTTAATTCACGGGTGCAGATACTGCTACAAGGAGAAAAATGAAAAGCCCGAGAACCCGGATTGATTGCCGGGGCAAATAAAACGCCGCCCCGGGCCTGAAGGATTGATACTGCTACACGTTGAACCGGAAGTTCATGATGTCGCCGTCCTCCACAAGGTAATCCTTGCCCATCACGTACTGCTTCCCCGCCTTCTTCACCGCGTCCTCCGATCCCAGGGTGGCCAGGTCGCCGTACTTTACCACCTCGGCGCGGATAAAGCCGCGCTGGATATCGCTGTGGATCACCCCGGCGGCCTCCGGGGCGGCGGCGCCGCGGCGCACCATCCACTGCCGCACCTCGTCCTCGCCCACGGTGAAATAGGAGATGAGCCCCAGGGAGGCCATCAGGGCCCGGGTAAGCAGCGCCAGGGCCGGCTCCGCTATGCCGGCATCTTTCATGAAGGCGTCCCGCTCCTCCGCGGTCTCCAGGGCGGCAATCTCCGCTTCGAGGCGCGCCGATATCTGCACCGGTACCACGTCCTGTTCCCGGTACTTTTCTTTTATTGTATCCGTGAGAGACGTGCCGGCGATATCGCTTTCACCCACGTTCAGGGCTATGATCATCTGTTTCATGGTTATGAAGGAATAGCCGGTGAGGAGCTTTAACTCCTCGGCGCCCAGGTCCATGGTGCGGAGGGGCAGCTCCTTCTCCAGGTGTTCCTTCATTTTAATAAAGACGGGCTCTTCCTTCTGTCCCTGCTCGTCCTTGGAGCGTTTTTTCCCCTCGGCGATCCGCTCCAGGCGCTTCTCGATAAGGATAAGGTCATGGAGGACCAGCTCGGACATGACGGCGTCGATGTCCCGCAGCGCGTTGACGCTCCCTTTGGCGTGATATACCCGGTCGTCCTTGAAGTCGCGCGCCACCAGGCAGAGGGCGTCGGTGCCGGCTATGTCCTTGAACACGGCACCCTCCTTGACAGCGTTCTCCTCCAGGGCGGGGATGAGCTCCACGGTGATCCGCGCGCGTGTTTCCTTTTTGGGACGGTACATGCGGACCAGCTGGTCGAAGCGGGGGTCCAGCACCGGCGCTATGCCCACCACGGAGTCCTTGCCGTCGGGGTTTATCGACTCTGCCTTATCGCCGGTAAGCAGCGCATAAAGTGTTCGCCTGCCGGACTGGGGCAGACCCATGATGCCAACTTTCACGTCATTCTCCTTCCACGAAACATATCGCTCACCGGCTGTCGGCGGCCGGCAATAGGCATGTATAAAAAGTATCCGCTTTAAAGCAAGAATTTTTTGTCACCGTTCTCATCCGTAATTAATAATTGACACAGACAGGGGAACCTTCTATACTTCAGGACACTCTTGATCAGGAGGCACCCATGACACGCAAACTGCTGGCACTGTTGATACTGGCATCCGTGATTGTTTTCACCGGGTCATGCAAGCAATTCATCCCGGGTAAAAACACCGACGGTGAAATCAAGTTCCTCGTGGGCACCGTCACCCTGAACGGAAAACCCGCGGTTTTTGGGAACGCGGTCCGCTTCGGCGATATCATTGAAACCGGGGAGCAATCCTCGTGCGAGATAATCGTCGCCGGCAAGAACCTGCTGGCCCTCTTCCCGAACACCCGTCTCCTCTACCGCGTCACGACCCGCGAGAGCAACCTTGAGCTGTCAAAGGGCGGTATGGGCGCCCTGCTCCGCAACCGGGATGCCACCGGCGACGTGATCATCAAGACGTCCACGGTGACCGCCGCGATCCGCGGGACCATCTTTTACATAGGAGCGGAGAGCACGGACAGGATCTATGCCTGCACCTGCAATGGCCGGATACGCTACAAGCCGGAACTGGGCAGCGGCGTTTTCACAAAACCGGGCAAAGAAGCGGGGGAAAAACTGGTGGCGGCGTGCCACCACGAGGCCTATTACTTCATCAGGGAAAAGGGCGCCATCAGGGTTGAAAAAGCCGGGCTCAAGTACCATTCCGACGAAGCCATGAACAAAGAAGCTGCCATGATCGGTGAAACGATCGACTGGACAAAGGTCGAATAGGATACTACTCCTCTTCCAGGTACTCGTCATTGGTAAGCCATAGTTCCTCGATCCGATACATGTGCCAGTAATCATGCATCAGAATATGCCGCACCAGGATGGGGATGTTGTACTGCTTGAATTCAGGATGGAACCCTTCTTTCTTTAAATCCGCATCGTTGTACGACCTGATTAGTTCAACCTGCTTTTTCCTCAGGGCCATGAACACGGAAAGAGCCTCCTCCACCGACGCGAAGGCTTTCTTTTCCTTGTTATCGGAAGGAAAATAGGGGGTAATGGCCGGATTGTTCTCCTCCTTGAACAGTAAAAGTCTTTTATAGAGCAATTCCTGCGAATCGGCAAGATGAAACAAGTGGTGCTGCACCGACCAGAAGCCGGGACGGCGCTTCACCTTCAGGTCATCGGCAGTCATGGAAGCGATGAAGTCCCGGAATATGTCAGCCGACTTTTCGAGGGATACGATGCAATCCGATAGAATTGATTTTTTCATGTCATGACCTCCCCCATCCTGCTACTAATGATAGTATCACGGTCAAATAGTATAATATCAATTTTAAATATCCTGAATCATGAAGCTTTCTACTTCCAAGATATCCAGCATGAGGGTAGCATGTCCAGTTTTTTGTAAAAGATTCAGGCACATCTTTCGCACTATATATACTAACTGCTTTTTAACAAGGAGATTTCCGCGGCGGCATCAATGACGGGTATATTTTTATATGGCAGGATCGTTTTCGTTTCAAGAATAATTGCCGGCGCGGGACCTGGTCCCGCGCCGGCGTCAAAGCAACACATTAAAGTTTGAAATCGGTCTTCTTGCCCCAGGTTCCCAGGGCCCTGCCAAGCTCCTCGTGCTCCTTGGCGTAATCTTCCAGCTTGATGCACTTCATGGCGGCGTCGATGGCCTGGCGAAGGGCGCGGGCGCCTGCCCGGGGTCCCATCGGGTGCGCGTGTATGCCGCCGCCGGAGCCGATCATGATGTCTTTCCCGAGGGCGTTCATGATGTCCTGCACGTTCTGCGGCGTGATGCCGCCCGACGGCATCGGCATGGTGGGCTTCAGGTTCCCCATCGGATAAATCAGGTTACGGGTCGTGGTCATGAACCGGTCATGCATGTAGAAGGCCTTGCCGCCCAGGGAGAAGGGAAGCACGATCGAGTCCGCGCCGCATATCCGAGCGAACTTGCCGAGGATGAGGGGGGATGCGATCCCCTGGTTCGGCGACATGTAGTAGGCGCCGGCCACGTCCATGTGAGCCAGGATCGGCACGTTGATGTTCGGGTCGTCGGCCAGGGCGCGCATCGCCTCGGGGCCCACGGCCAGGTAGTTGACCATCATGGCGTTGGCGCCGGCATCGATGCACCGCTTTGCCAGGTCGAACATGCGCGGCAGCCGGTCGGTGACGTTCACGGTGTACAGGGTATGCTCGCCGGTCTCCTCGAAGACCTCCTTTTCGATCTTCATGTAGGTCTTGACCCGCTCCACCGCGTCATTGTACTTCATGTTGGCTATAAGCTCGTCGTCCTTGATGACGTCGCAGCCGCCCAGGGCCGCCTGTTTGAAGAGCTCGGCGCCAACCTCCAGTGGATAGCCGCTGCACGGCTTGATCATGTTGTTGAGAAGAGGACGTCCCTTCTGCAGTCCCAGGGCCTTCCACCAGCCGTCAATGCCGAACTTCGGCCCGTTGTACTGGTCCAGGGTAGCCTTGGGGAACCTGATGTCCAGGAGCTTGAAATTCGGCACCATGGAGATGTTGCCGATGACCGCGGTCAGCAGCATGGGGAGCTGGTCCTCGACGTTGGCCGAGGGAAAGGCTATTTGCAAGATGTACTGCCGGGTGGTTACGTCCGCCGGCACCGCGTATTCATAGTAGGGCGCTTCGTACACGCCGATCACCTTTGCCACGTGCTTGCAGCGGATTGCCGGGGTCTCTCCCGGCACCGGGGTCCAGGTCCCGGTGGTCTGTTCGATGGCGAGCACCTGCCCGATCACCGACATGTCCATGCCCTTGTCGGCCTGGATCCAGTAGGTTGCGATCACATGATTTTCCATGTCGATGGCCTCAGGTATCGCAATCGGCTTGTCGGCATAGACATCTATCTGTTCGCATACATTTTTTTCCTTCGTCATATGAGCCTCCTTTTTAATATTGTTTAAAATATCTTATCCCTTTGGTATGGCCGAGAGCAGCTGCTCCCAGACATCCAGGGTCTTTTTCAACGCTTCGTCATCGTGCTGCATGCAGGTGTACATCCGCGTTCCCGCCAGGGAGCAGAGGCCCAGTCCCGCCGTCACGATCTGGTAATTGTCCGCGACCGCCTTCCGGATCAGCACCTGCTTCAGCGCGTCAGGAGCGGACACGTCCACCGCGAAAAATCCCGTTGTCACATACTGCATGATCGGCCCGAAATTGTAGACGAAAAATCCCAGGTCTGCGCGGGTGGCAAAGAGATCGTTCATGGCTTTGGTGAGCCGGTCGGCATAATCGGTGGCCTTTTTCACCGCGTCGTGCTCGGCCATCAGCTTCAGCGTGTAATAGCAGGCCGCCGTGGTGATCGGGTTCGCCGCCAGGGTGCCGCCGACGTAGATCTTGTTGCCCAGGCTGCCGTGACAGACATTCATCACTTCCCTGCGGCCGGCCACCGCGCCGCATGACGGATACCCGTGCCCGATGATCTTGCCCAGGACCGTGATGTCCGGCATGATGTTGAAGACCTTCTGCGCCCCGCCCATGTCGAGCCTGAAGGCTGTTACCACCTCGTCGAAAATGAGGAGCGCCTTGTATTTGTCGCACAACTCGCGCATGGTCCTGTTCCAGTCCGGGTGGACCGGGTGCGCGCCGGACTCGCCGCCGACCGGCTCGACGATCGCGGCGGCCAGGTCATCCGCGTTGTCCTCGAAGGCCTTTTCCAGGGCATCGAAGTCGTTCGGCTTCACGTCGATGATGTGCGCATAGCTTTCCGGTGTGATCCCCTTCGAATAGAGGGGACCCGAGCCGGGAATGTGAAGGGAGTAGACCATCTGGTCAGACCAGCCGTGGTAGCTCCCGCCGATCTTGATGACCTTCTTCTTTCCGGTATAGGCCCGGGCGATGCGGAGTGCCGCCATGTCAGCCTCCGTCCCGGACTGGAGGAACCGGACCATGTCGACTCCCGGCAGGTTCTTCACGATCTCCTCCGCAGCCAGAAGCTCGTACTCGGAGGTCAGGCCCGTGGCCGGTCCCTTTGTCTTGATGATGTCGATAATTTTATCGTCCAGGGGGCTGAAGCTGTGGCCCAGCATGATCGGCGCGCCGCACATCAGATAGTCGATGTACTCGTTGCCGTCGATATCCCACACCTTGCAGCCCTTGCCCCGGTCCATTGCCAGCGGGAAAGGATTGTTCTGGCTCAGGTTGTGCTCCACTCCGCCAGGGATGACCGACTTGGCCTTCTCGAACAGCTCCAATGACTTTTTATTCCGCTTCGTATACAGCTCGCGGGCGGCTGTCATTTTGTCTTCCGGCACCGGCTTCGGCTGACGGGAAAGTATTTCTTTTTGTCTCGCGATTATTTCATTGTATTCCATTCTATCAACTTCTCCTTGTAATTACTGGAACTGCGGGACCGGCGTGCAGGCGCCGGCCACTTTGACTGAATTGATTCGCGCGCACGCTTTCTTCTGAGATTTGTACAGATTCACGTACTCGCGGAACAGGTCGTCGTATATTTTCCGGTGGTCCGGATTCGGTTTGTATTCAGCTTTTATTTTGATGTGCCGGGGGATGTCCTCAACGGTGATGTGTCCCAGCGCCAGGGCAGCCAGGAAGGCCACGCCGCGGGCGTTTGATAATATCGGGTCCCGGACCTGCCGGATGGTCGTGTTCATCACGTCGGCGAGGATCTGGGACCAGACATCGGAATTGGCACCGCCGCCGATGAAGTTGAGGGACTGGAAGGGCCGCTTCATGAATTTTTCCACATACGTGAGAAGCCATTTCTGGTTCAGGGCCACGCCTTCGAACACGGCGCGGGCGATGTCTTCGCGGGTATTTTCCAGAGACAGGTTGAAGAGTGACGACCGGATGTGCCGATCCTCCACCGGGGTGCGCTCGCCGTAAAGCCAGGGGGTGAAGATCACGTTGTTTGCCCCCGCCGGGATGCGGGACACGATACGGTCCATGACCTTGTAGATGTCCGGGGCCTTTTCATGCTGGAGCAGTTCGTCCTTGTGATAGAGGACGTTGTCCCTGAGCCACGTGAGGCACTTGCCGGCGCACTCCTGCTCGGTGAGGATGAGGTATCTCCCCGGTATGGGGCTCGGGAAGGAGCCCATGCTGTGGAGAAGATCGGTCTTCTTGAAGGGCACGTGCGCCGTGATCCAGGATGACGTGCCGATGTATACATGTCCCTCGTAGTCCCGCACGGCGCCGGAGCCGACGCAGGCGGACTGCACGTCCGGCGTCCCGCCGATGACCGGCGTGCCGGGCTTGAGGCCCAGTTCCGAGGCCACGTCCTTTTTCAGGGGACCCAGCACGTCAACGGCGCATATCAGGTCGGGGAGTTTGTCCCGGTCTATGCCGATCATCCGTATCAGCCGGTCGCTGTAAACGACATTGTCGGGATCACGGTTATCGCTTACCCAGTGGAGCAGGATAGAGTCGAAGGTGGCGGCAAACTTCCCTGTCAGCCGCATGTTGATGTAATCCTTCGGCTCGAGGAACTTGTAGGTGCCGCGGTATATATCAGGACAGTTCTTCTGGATCCACACGATATGGCTGATGGAGTCCTTGCCGGAGAGTGCCGGCGCCCCGCCTGTCAGACGCAGCCAGGTGAGGACCTGCATAAGGGGATATCCTTCGAACCTGGGGAAACCGGACAGTTTTTCCTTGAGAGGTTCCGCGCCGCGGGAGTCCATCCATATAACGGCGTTCATCAGGTGATGGCCGTTTTTATCCACCGGCACGGTGCCGGACCACTGGGTGGTGACGCTCACCGCGATGATGTCATCGACGGGCACCAGTCTCCGGGCGAGGACCTGTTTCGCCGTTGACATGATCGCCTTCCACCATCCCTCGGGATCCTGCTCTGCCCCCCCGCCGGGAAGCAGGATCACGGGCGTTTCCTCAAAGGCGTTCGTGACCACGTCGCCGTGAATTGAAATCAGTGCTGTTTTGGGACCTGATGTTCCCAGATCGACTGCGAGTACATATTTCATTTTAACTGCCCTATCAGCACCGTTTATAGTATTGTTATGTCAGATACCTTGGCGAACGTATTGCTGTTATGCAATTTTAACCCATACAGCATATTTGAGAGCATCCTTGATAGTATAAGCAGGAACATCCTCGCGAGTTGTGTTATCTTCATTTTCTTCACCTCCTGATGATGTGCAGGGATATTCAACACGATCAAAATTGTTATTAAAGGTCAATCCATCAATGAACGGATCGTGCTTTCAATAATAGCGTCCATGACCATACCGGGATTATCATCCATTTCATTCAGGATGCCGCTGTTGTGAAGGGAGATAATCCCGTGGAGGGCGCTCAAAAATTTTATTGTTAAAAACTTGGGGTCGCTCGCGGCCAGGTCCGGCCTTGACTCGATATAATCCCTGACCACCGTGACAGCATAGACCAGGGCCTTGATCGAGTTATGGTATTCTTCGTATGACAATTTTTCCTGGGGCGTCCCGATATAATCGCTGTGCTGCCGGATCGGCCTGTTGAACATGATGTCGTAAATATTTACATTCTCCGTGCCGAAATCCACAAAGGCCCTGGCCAGCTGCGAGATGCGCTCATTGGGCGTCTTGTACATGTTCACGGAAGTGCGTATTTTATCCTGGATCATCTGAAAGGCCTTCTTATGAATCGCAATCAACAGCTCATCCTTGTTGGCATAATAGTTATAGAGATTGGCACCGGTCATTTTCATCCTGCCGCCGAGCTTGCCCATGGACAGGTTTTCATACCCTTCCTTGACAAGTATTTCAAAGGCACAATCCAGGATCCTCTCACGGACCTCTTCTACTTCTTCAACAGTGCGGGTGGCTTTCGGCATTGATGTTATCCTGTAATACTTTAATTGATCCAAAAATCCATTAATATTAATTTATATACGTTAATTTAACGGTATTAAATTATAAGTCAACACAAAATTAATAATAAATTAAATTAATTTAATAGGGATAGCTATAAAAATATACAAATAATATTATTTATCTAATTATTTTATTTGAATATCGTACTGATCCCTCGAAAGACATCACCCCGCCTGGGCATGCCCTCTCCCGGATGAGGTGGGGTAGAGGGGGTGAAGTCAGATCATCAGACCTTATACAGGGTATCCATATAGACATCCAGCACATCCGCGACCAGTCCCCTGTCCGGAAAGGAAGCAGCCATGCCATACATGGGGGCCATGTCGCCTTTCTCATCGGGGTTCTTTTTAACATACAGGATGGCCTTTTTCAAATCCCTGATAAAGCGCTCCGCCAGGCCGGGCTGGGTATGGCGCAGGGTAACGCAGATATGAACGCACGAAGGCTTGTGCAGGCCGTTGAGGCTCCAGCCCTTACGCGTCATGTAATCCATGACACCATAGATGTTGAGGTCCTTTGAAGCGAAGGCGATGACCCAGAGGGGATCGCCCAGGATATAAATCTCCGGGATAGCCGCGATGCCTTTCTTGATTTTGTCCGCGGTGGCCATTATTTTCCGTGCCGCGTCCAGGTAGCCCTTCTCTCCCATGGAAACCATGGATGCCCAGCAGGCGGCGGAAAGCCCCCCGGGGCGGCTCCCGGCGATGGTCGGGGAGAAATAAAGTCCCCCGGGCCAGTCCGGGGTCTTGAAGAACTGGTAGTGCCGGAGGTCCGGGTCCCGGTAGAGCACCACCGATGTTCCCTTCGCGGCGTACCCGTACTTGTGGGTGTCCGCTGACATGGAGGTTACGCCGGGAAGGCGGAAGTCAAAGGACGGCACCGGGTACCCGAGCCGTTCCGCCCAGGGGAGGAGGAACCCGCCCAGGCACGCGTCGGTGTGGAAGCCGATCTTCTTTTTGCGCGCCAGCTCCGACAGCTCCCTGATGGGGTCTATCATGCCGTGCGGGAACGAGGGTGCCGACCCGACGATGACGATGGTCCGCCGCGATACGGCCTTTTTCACCGCCGCTATATCCGCCCGGCAGGCATCATCCACCGGCACCTTGATGATCCTGATATTGAAATACTGGGCCGCCTTGTCAAAGGCGGCGTGGGCCGTCACCGGCACGATCATCTCCGGTCTCCTGATCCCGCGTTCGACCCTGGCCCAGTCCCGGTACGACTTCATGGCCAGGAGAATACTCTCCGTGCCGCCCGATGTCACCGAGCCGCAGATCTCCGGGCCGCCGGGACCTCCCGCGCCCAGCATGGCGGCGGTCATTGACACGATCTCCGCCTCGAACTTGTTGCTGCTGGGCCACACGTCCATGTGGAGCGGGTTGGCCTGGGAGTTGATGGCGTAGACCTGGTTCAGGAAGTCTATGTGTCCCGCGTCGCCGTGGTACACGGCGCCGGACACGAGGCCCTTCTTCCACTTCGCTTCCTCCCGCTTCCTGAGGTCCTTCATCAACCCCAGTATCTCGTTCCGCGGCCTTCCCGTCTCCGGCAGGACCGCATAGCCCGCGACAGAGCCGCGGTACGGCTTCAGGGACCCCTCGATCTCCTTCATCAGTGCGGCCCCTTCCTTATGAACCAGCGACTTGATGATCCGCCTGGTAAAGGAGAATGACTTTAACAACTTCATGAAAAACTCGACAAGGCGCGGGTCAAAGCGCTTCATCAGGCGTTCTACGGTGGTAATTTTGATTTCCATGGCGGTGCCCCGGTTATTCTTCCCTTTTGTTAAGCCTGCGGTACATTTTCTTCGATGACTCGTAGAAAGCGACAAATTCCCGGAAGAGTTCGTCGTAGATCTTCTTGTTCTCAGGGTTCGGCTCGTACTCCTTCTTGATGGCGATCCGTTCCGACACCTGGTCTATGGTGAGGTACCCCAGGGCGATGGAGGCCAGGAAGGCGGCTCCCCGGGCATTGGCGGTGATGGGGTCCTTCACCTGGCGGATCTTCCTTCCCAGGATATCGGCCAGTATCTGGCTCCAGACGTCGGAATTGGCGCCGCCGCCGATGAAGTTCAGGTAGGGGAAGGGGCGCTTGATGAACTTCTCCACGTACCCCATAAGCCATCGCAGGTTGTAGCCCACACCCTCGTACACGGCCCGGATCATTGCGCTGCGGGTGGTGCCCAGGGAGAGGTTCAGGAAGGCGGCCCTGATGGTGTCGTTCTCCACGGGGGTGCGCTCGCCGTAGAGCCACGGCGTGAAGATGACCTTGTTGCTCCCCGCCGGAACCTCCGCCACGGCATCGTCAAAACGCCTGTACACGTCGGGGGGAATCTCGTTGTTTAAGATCTTGTCCTTGCAGCAGAAGAGGTTATCCCGTAAAAACATGAGACACTTCCCCGCGGTTTCCTGTTCGTCCAGGACCATGTAGCGCCCCGGAAGGGACGACGGCATTGAGGCAAAATTATGGAAGATATCGGTCTTCTTATAGGGGACATGGCATACAATCCAGGATGACGTGCCGATATAGAGATGACCCTCGTAGTCCCTGACCGCGCCGGAACCGATCGCGGCGGATTGGAGGTCCGGGCAGCCCATGGTCACCTTCACATCACGCGAGATGCCCAGCTCGTCGGCTACCTCGGCCTTGATGGTGCCGCAGAATTCCACGGCCTTTTTAAGATCCGGGAGTTTTGCCGGATCGATGGTGGACCACTTGAGGAGCTTCTTCCCGTAAAAGATGTTGTTGATGTCGCGGTTGTTGGTCACCCAGTGAAGGGCGATGGAATCATAGGACGCGAGAGCGTTGCCGGTGAAGCGGAGATTGATGTAATCCTTCGGCTCCAGGAACTTGTATGTCTGCTTGTAGATATCCGGCTTTTCATTGCGTATATAAATGATATGGCAGAAGGGGTCCTTCCCCGACGGTGCCGGTGCCGCGCCGGTGAGCCAGATCCACCGGATGGCCTTCATGAGGCCGAACCCCTCGACGTTGATAATGCCCTTGGTGATGCGCCGCACGTGGTTGATGCCGCGGGTATCGAGCCATATGATGGCATTCATGAGATGGTGGCCGTTCTCGTCCACCGCCACCGTTCCGGACCACTGGGTGGTGCAGGATACCGCCACGATGTCCTCGGGAGGCACGAGCTTCTTGGCCAGCACCTTCTTGGCCGTGGACATGATGCCGTTCCACCAGTCATCCGGGTCCTGCTCGGCGCCGCCGCCGGGAAAAAGGTAGAGCGGCACATCGACGAACTCGGAGTCGATCACCTCGCCGTCAGTCGAAACGATGGCGGATTTCGGCCCTGAAGTACCCAGGTCGACCGCCAGGATGTATTTCTCTTTGCCTGCCATTCCGGTCCCTCGCGTTTTGTTTGATGGTGCCCATCATCACCATAAGGGGATGATTGAATATGGCACCGCAGCCAGGAAAGCGCAAGTATAAAAATCACCAGGGCGGCAAATTATCCGCGCCGACCCACCGCACCAGGCGCGCGCAGTCATAGCGCCCCCGTGGTGAATATGTTTAATCACTTTTAGCACACGATACGTGGGATGATACAAATATCAAAATAAATACTTTTCCCCTGCACGGTGTACCCATTCATCCGATCACAACGCAACCATGCGACCAGGAAATTATTTTAATATTTACTAAATTTCTAATTATCTATTGCCATTCCATGATAATTTGTGTATAATAATATATCACTGTTATCATTCCAATTCATAGGGAGGCAGCATAATGAGAGAATTGAAGCTTAAAATAGGAGACAAGGCGCCGGACTTCACCCTGAAGAACCAGGACGGCCAGGAAATTTCCCTGTCATCGTTCAAGGGCAGGAAGGTGCTCCTGTCCTTCCATCCCCTGGCATGGACCGGCGTATGCGCGGTGCAGATGAAGAGCCTTGACATCAAGCATGCTGAACTGGAAAAGCTCAACACCGTTGCCCTGGGCCTGAGCGTCGACGCTGTTCCGGGCAAGAAGGAATGGGCCGACTACCTCGAGCTCGAATATACCGATATCCTTTCTGATTTCTGGCCCCATGGGGATGTGGCGCAGAAGTACGGCATCTTCATAGAAAAGGCGGGAATATCCGGAAGGACCAACATACTCATCGACGAAAAGGGAAATATCGAGTGGTACCGGGTATACGAGATACCGGAGATCCCGGACCTGGAAGAAATCATTCGCCATCTAAAAAAGCAATAATTATTCGGCAGCGTGGGTTTAAACCCCACGCTGCCGGAACGCTGCTTCGCCGTTATTCAATATACAGCGCGATGGCAAGCGCCCTGTTGAGTTCTTCAATTTTATTGTCGGGGAGAGTTCCCACATAATCCGAAAGTAACGATTTGGGTATGCTGATAATTTCATCGCAGTAGATACAGCTGTTGTGCTTCAAGACTTCATCCTGACCGACCGGCACCTGGGTGGAAATCCCCAGGTAGGAACTGTGCACAGGGGCGCACATGACGGTGGAAAACTTCGATTCGATCAAAGCCTGCCTGCTGACTATGGCAAAGATGCGAAAGTGCTTCGGATCGCGTCGCGACCCTTTATATACCCGATACAAATCGCCCCGCTTCAAATTTTTACCTGGTAAGACAGTATATCTTCCGCCTCTTTATTCAAATCACCCGATAAACGGTTGATTATTTCGATATCGGCCTGTTCCCGAAGCTGCCGTTTTTTTCCCTTCAGATATGCCTGTACCGCCTCTTCGATGAAAACCGACCTGTTTCCCGACTTTGATGTGATTCTGTCGATTTCTTTCAGCAATTCTTTTGATAACGTGATGGATGTTTTCACTTTCATACTACCAATATACTACTAACATACTACCCGGTCAACATATAAATACCGTTCCTGTACATCGGGATATGCGAACAGTAATAGTGAAATTGAAATATTTTTCCGGATAAAGCGGGGATTAAGACCTGACTGAAATACTCTGACACCGGGCACCGATAGTTATCGGTGTTTTATTCCCGCGACGCTGGGACTGCCAGCGACATCACGTCCCTGCAGAACTGCCCCGGCCGCCCCATGGACCGGAACCACTCCGAAGGGCGCATCATGCCGTGCTCCCGGCAGATCGCCAAGAAGGGGCACCCGCCGCAGGCCGCATCATCTGGCCCCACCGCTCCCTGGTATTCCTCTGACGCGAGGACCTTACCAAGCATGCCCGGCGCATAGTTCCCGAAAGATTCCCTCGTGGAATGTGCCAGGGTCATGCTGCCGTCAGCCATGGCTATGACGCCGCCGCCCCGGTGCAGCGGGAGCGCAGGCGCCACCCAGGGCATGGCCATGGCGCGGGACGCAGCCGTGGCCAGGGGGTTCTGGAGCACCGTGACCCGGTAGCTGTACAGGTTCAGTAGAGCGGTCATGCGCACCAGTGAGAGAAAATCCTCCGGTGTGAGAAGCTCCCCCGAGAGGTCAAAGGCATCGCCGGGGACGCGGATTAGCTGAATCAGTGCCAGCTCTTTGATGGCCGGATAGGTATCGAAAAGGAATTCCGCGAAACGGGGGAGTTCCGGGAGAAGACTCTTCCCCGCGGAGGTGAAAACGCACACGCCGATCCCTGCGGCGAGGGCCTGTTCCAGGCCGGTCAGCGCCGCCCGGAAGGAGCCGCCTCGCACCCGGTCATGGAGCTCCTCCGGGCCCTGAAGGCTGATGGAGAGAGTAACGCGGCCGCCGAAGCCGGCCAGGCGCCGGGCAGCCTCTGCGTTGAGAAGGGTGCCGTTGGTATTGATGAAAACCGACTCGTAGCCCAGGGCGATAATACTTTCGATAAGGTCATAGAGATGCTGCCACATCAGCGGCTCACCGCCGGTGATATGAAAATTCCGGTACCCGAGGTCCTTTCCCTCGCCGGCAATCGCCAGGGCGGTTGCACGTGCCATGTCATGGGCCTCATCCCTGCCTGCCCGGGCAAAGCAGTGGCCGCAGGCGCTGTTGCACCGGGTCGACACCTCGATGCTGAGAACGTCCTTTTCGATGGATTCCCGTATATGTTCCGGGATGGTGTTTTCTAGTTGTTTGTCCAATTTTCTATTTTTAAACCATCAATTCTTGCAAATTCTTTTATGTTATTTGTCACCAATGTCAGATTCTTTGATAATGCCTGGGCTGATATCAACAGGTCCATGGGACCGATAATTCTGCCATTCCTTTCCAAATTAACTTTTAACTTGCCGAATTCAACTGCATCCTTATCATCAAAACATATAATGTTGAATATTGACAGGAATTCCAGGAGTGCTACTCTATTCTTATCAATGAATTCACTTTTTTCAACACCATACTGCAGTTCAGCAACAGATATTGATGATATGTAAATATCATTTTTTTCTTTTTTTCGAAGAACATGTAAAACATGGGGAGGCTTGTTTTTAATAATATAAATGCAGATATCAGTATCGAGCAGATACATTACAGGCTTTCCCGTTCCCGGGTAGCGCCCTGGTTCCGCCCACCTACCATGAAATCATCAGAGAAATTGTCAAGGGCGTGCAGAAACACTTCCCATGATTTTTCATGAGGAACGAGAATAACGGCATCACCCACTTTTTGTATCAACACATCATCGCCTTTGAACTGAAATTCCTTCGGAAGCCTGACTGCCTGGCTTCTTCCGTTTATGAATAATTTTGCCGTATGCATGATATACCTCTGCATATAATATATATCATGATATATACTTTGTCAATAATAAAATATTTGCTTGGCTCTCACAATGCAGTATACGAACAGGCAGGAAGATATTAAAAATATTATTCCGAAAACCGGGTATTTTAACCCGCAATTGACCGATAGTTATCGGTAATCATTAATCCAGTTGGCCACCGGACCCGCCAGGACCCGGTATTCCTCAGCGAGCCCCTGCAGCCCGATCTTTTCCGCAAGCGCCGCCGCATTATCGAGCTCCGCCACGATCCGTCCCGCGATCGTCTCAAGGATTTTCATCTCTTGAATCATGGCGCAAATCTTTTCCGCTGATTTACCCGTGTCCCGCCTTTTACCCCGGCCCCGGTCATCCCACAGGGCGCGGCCCTTTTCCCCGAGGCACACGTACACGGCGCTATGGGTGCCGTCGGCCATGTCGGCCTCCAGGTCCTGGATGTCGTCAAGGAGGCGCCAGGCTATGCCGAAGCACTCGTAGGCCCCCCGGAGGTCCGCGACGAAGTCATCGCTCCCGCCGATTTTCCGGGCGGTCAGCACCGGCATGACAACCCAGGTGGCCATCTGCCTGCGAAAAAGCCCGCAGTATGCATCAAGTGTTTGAGGCGTGTCCTGCTCCATGATACCGCTGTAATATTCGTTAATAAAGGCACTGGCGATATCGCTTCCGCCGGCAAGGTCCGCGCAGAAGCGGTCGATGGCGTCCCTCATGCGGCGCCACGCCTGGGAACGGACCAGGAGGGTGAGATGCGACACCGGTATGCCGCCGTCCACCAGGTGGTCGTCGAAGGAGTGGAGAAGCATGGCCATTGCCTGGCCGCAGAGGGCGTGGTTCATCTCCTTTTCAGAAACAGAACCGTCGGCCTTCGACGACGCCGCCATCCAGTAGAGGACCGACCATGCGGGTGCATAATAGTACTTGAAGAAATCGAGAGCTTCCCCCACCCCGATATGGCTGTATTCCATGAGGAACATCATGGCCCCGGCCTGCATGCTTTTTGGAAGGGAGCGACACAGGTCAGATACCTGGTTGTTGAGACGCTGGCACAGGTCCACAGCATCGCCCGGGGGGATAGTGCCGAAGACGACAATCCTGCATATTTCAAAGATTGAAGTTGTTGTGTTCATTGCTATAATTAATAGTCACCTGTTATCCAGAATATTGATTAAACTCATCAATTGATGTTCTACCGGCTATTTATTCGGATTCATGACTTTTATTCTTTCCTTTGAAGCAGCTTTTATCAATTTTTCGTCACAGGCAACAAAATAATCTATTTCATCTTTAATAATTATCGCTGTTCCCAATTGTATTGAATCAAGGGTTTTAAGCTGATAAGTATCAATCGATTTTATAGCATTTTTTACTATTTGATCATTAAAAGGTATAACAGAATAATACTGACAGTCAAATTCAAATTCATCAATCAATAAACCATAGTCTTCTTTATCAATAGCATGTTCTATCAATAATCGCTTAAATGTTGAAATAGTTTCTATTTCAGTTATTGCAGATATGTATACATTATCCGTTTCATGCATCAATGCATCAAATTTTTCCGAGCCTGTTTCAATAATATATTTCTTTATGAGGGCTGAAGTATCACAAAGTATATTCATTTTTCACTTCTTTCCTGAAGGATATAGTCTAGTGCGGGCTTTTTTGATTTCAATTTGATCTTTCTATTCTCCCGCTTCCAGCCAGGTTCAACCTGATTAAAAGGCACTAGTCTAGCTATCGGTTTGCCTTTTCGTATTATAATAAACGAACTTCCATGCTCAACTTTATCAAAATATTCTTTTGATTTGTTTCTGAAATCGGTAAACTTGAGGTAATTCATAGTGGCACCTTCTTATGTTCTTATAATGTCATTATAATGACATTATTGGGCCCTGTCAATTAATTTACCATGAAACCCTGCGAAACTTCCGCGACCCGACCGTGGCCCCTGTCAACAACCAGATGCTGGATTTAATGCGGATGTAGAATTACTTCATCTAATTCAATAACGAACAGGAGGGATTATTGATAAAATTATTTTCCGGAATTCTGATTTTTCTGCAGTCCCTGCCACCGATAGTTATCGGTACTTATTCACCCATTTTCTCACCGGCTCCGCCAGGACCCGGTATTCCTCCGAGAGCCCCTTTAGCCCGATCTTTTCCGCAAGCGACGCCGCAGTATCAAGCTCCGCCGCGATCCGTCCCGCGATCGTCTCAAGGATTTTCATTTCCTGAATCATGGCGCAAATCTTTCCCGCTGATTTACCCGTGTCCCACCCTTTACCCCGGTCACGGGAACCCCACAGGGCGCGGCCCTTTTCCCCGAGGCACACGTACACGGCGCTGTGGGTGCCGTCGGCCATGTCGGCCTCCAAATCCTGGATGTCGTCAAGAAGCCGCCAGGCAATGCCGAAGGATTCGGTTGCGCCCCGCAAACCGGAAATGAATTCATCATCGCCGCCGGTCTTGCAGGCAACCAGCAGGGGCATGATGAGTCCCGTGGCCAGCTGTTTCCTGAAAAGATCGCAGTACGTGTCAAGGGTATCCGGCATATCCTGCCCCGTGATGCCGCTGTAATAATCGTCGATAAGGCCATGTGCAATATGGCTTCCGCCGGGTAAATCAACGCAGATGCTGTCGATGGCTTGATTCATGCGGCGCCACGCCTCTCCCCGGACCAGGAGGGTCAGGTGCGATGCAGGGATTTCGCCGTCCACCAGGTGGTCGTCGAGGGAGTGGAGGGTCATGGCCATGGCGTGTCCGCGGACCGCGGTTTCCAGGCCTACCCCGGAAAGATTGCCATCAACACCGTTGTCTGCAGTCAGCCAGTAGAGCGGAGACCAGACAGGCCGGTAGTACCCCTTGAAAAAATCAAGGGGCTCTCCCAGCCTGATGCCGGCATAGTTCATGAAGAACAGCATTGATTCGGACTGGACGCCTAACGGGAGGGTGTGGCACAATTCCATCACCTGGTCGTTAAGGCACAAATATAAATCCGCCGCTTTGCCAACTGGAAGCAGTCCAAAATTAAAAGCACCGCATTGTGCAAAGATTGATCTGGAAACAGATTTGCCACTCATTCTGTATGATAACCTGGAAATATTCACTTAAATGTATTAAATATTTTATTCTTGATTAAATCCATAGAAAACAATGTATCATTGAAAAAATATCCACATTTTTTTTCAATACTGGACACAAGATTAAATAAGTCATGTATATATGCCAAGTCCTGTTTTCTAAAGCTTTCAACACAATCAAGGACTCTTACCGCATCCGCATTATTTTTGCAGAGCTCAATAGATTTGATAAAAAAATTGTAATTTGTACTACCAACAATTTCCTTCATGACCGATAGCTTTTTATTTAAAACATCATCCTGGATCATATTAAAATTAATTATTAAAGATGCTTCGTAAAAAAGATAATCAAGAACATTTGCAACATCAATTACCAGTGAAAGAATACTATAGAGTGAGTTCACCCTTGGGTCTGAAAAAATATACTGCCTGCCATTATCAATGTCATTATGCCATAATATATCATTTTCCACAATATGCTTATCATAAAGCCGGGTACCCTCAAAAATAGTCAGGCAATTGTAAAAATGATAAAAGGTGTATGACTGCTTAATTTCATGCAGAAATTCCGCACTTTCAATTAAATCATCCAGGGTTGACGATGGATGGAAATTAATATATCCAAGATAGGGTAATATATTACTGTCATTGATGATTTTGACGGCTTTTTTACAATTGTCACAGTAAACCGGCCTATTGCATGCCTTCCCCAGATATTCAACAGATGCGGCACTACCATTTTCAACTCCTATATAAATAATTATTATTGTATCACTGAATGTTTTCAGGATGTCATTCAATTTTACAATCTGATCTACTGTGGCCATTATGCCCACTTTCAATCCATATGATCTGCAGATTCCAATAACTTCCAATCCTCTATCAAAATCTTTTTGAGAAAAACCAAAAAAATTATCATCAAAAATCCAAATCATCTTTTTATTCTGGTTTTTTAAATTTCTAATTTCACCCCTGATATGATTGATGCTTCTTGATCTCCATCCGTCCGGATAAAATTTCGGCGTCGTGCAAAAGTCGCATCCGTTTTTCATGCATCCTCTCGAAGTAACCAGGAATCCCATGTCTCCCGGATAACCATCGTGTTTGAGTATTGGAATGGCATCCAGATCCTGAATCCTATTGGTTAAATTATTAATTAACTCAAGGGAAGCGCCGGAATTCACATTTTCCAGGAAATCATTCAAAGAATTCTCTGCTTCACCCTGCCATATAAAATCAACATTTTCATATTGCTTCACCAGCTGATCCCCATTTAATACCCCAGAATGGAAGGTGACATCGTGCCCTCCAATTCCAATTATACATTCACGGGGAAGTTTATCAATAATTGCTTTAACGGCTTTCCGAGTTGAATAATACTGGTTAAACAGAATAATTTCAGGTTTATATTTGGAATAAAATGATTTTATTTCTTTAGTGGTGGTTAATTTACATTGTTCAGATTTAATAACCGAAAAACCATTTTTTTTAAGCAATTCATCTATGTAGATAATGCCGATTGGTGGCAAGTACATGAAACTCGGTAAAAAGGGATTATAGAGTCTGTTTAGTGAAGAATAGAAAATAGCTATTTTTCGTTTTTCATATAACATATAATATTTCCCAAAATGTATAATTTAATTGACTATTTAAATTATATCAAGGATAATAAATTAAAATCAATTCTAAATGGGGTTATCCTATGGCAAATAAAAATTTTATGGATTTAATCAAAGATTCTACGACCAATCCTGCTCTTGTAAGCGCATTTATAACTGAACTCGACAAAGCTGTTTCTGGAAAAGACTTAAAAAAATGGTTTAAAGGAAAAGGGTATTCTTTATCAACCAAAGAATGTAATAAAATATTCGAAATGAAAATTGAGATTAAAAATTTGCAAAAAGGCCCTCATGTAATGTATTAATAAAATCTGAGCCTTTTCCTTATGTCGAAAATAAATTATAAGCTTGCCTGCTGTTAGAAAAAATATAGTATTATTCAGTTTTTAAAGTGTTATAATAAAAGTACCTTTATTTATCAATAGATAATAAACATGCATGCTATTCTTGCCTTATTAATATTATTTAATAACCAGATGTCTTCTAATGTTATTAATTCATCCAATGAGACAATAAATCTATCAACCTACAGCTGGTATTTCATTAATGAAGACAAAAAAGATTATAAAAATAATGATATTGACCTAAGCAAGTGGAGTAAAATTTCACCTGCAACAACCTGGAACAATTCAAAACAATTTAAAAATTATTTTGGCGATGCTTGGTATCGCTTGCATCTTACATGCAGGCAACAATTATATGACCAAGCCTTAATAATTCCCTTTCACTATAGAGGTGCTCAAATTTATATCAATGAGCATCTTATCTATCAAACAGCACATTTTTATAGCGATGGCACCAGCGATGAAATTGTAGTCAAACCACAATTAATTTCGATCCCCAATAATATTCTTAAAACCGGCCGCAATGTAATTGCCATCAGGACTGGAAATTTTAATGCAAGTGGAGGATTTGAAGGAAATATATACTTCGGTCCCTATTCAAAATGTCTATCTCTATACATCAAACAGATATTGTGGATTTCAAGCTTACTTTCAATTAATTTTTTCATTACCATATTCTTTCTATTTTTTTACCTGAAGAGAAAAAAAGAATCATATTTCTTATTTTTATCCGCTGAATCTATAGCAATATTTTGCTGGCTATTCGGATACTCGGGTCTGGTTCTATTCATCTGGAATAATCAAGCACTGTATATTATCCTGACATTTATTGGAGCATTCATGACTTCTTTTTTTGTCTTATTATTTCTACACTCATATAATGAAATAAAAAAAGGAATCATATTAAAAGGTTTCATGATATTTTTCTCAATTCTCATCATAGTGCTATTCGCCGAATTATTTCTAACTGGAAAATCTTTTATATTAAAAAAATATTTCTACAAGCCATTTATAATCAGCAATGGACCGGTTATTATTTATGGCATTTATCTAAGCATAATCGGCGTGAAGAAAAAGATTCCTTTTGCAAAAATCATTTTAGCGGGAATCCTATTTTTTTCAATCTGTGCGATGGAAAGCGTGTTTAAATTTCTGGGTATTATCAATTTCCCTCCATTAGTTATAGAAGGCTTTTTTGGCATGAATTTCGTCTTTTCAATTGTTCTAGCATCACGATACACACAGGTTCATACCGACCTTGAAAAAGCCCACTCCGACCTCCTGATCATGGACAAGATGAAAGACGACTTCCTCGCCACCACGACCCACGAGCTGCGCACGCCCCTTCACGGCATCATGGGCCTGGCCGAGTCCATGGAAACCGGCTCCATGGGGGAACTGAACGCGCGGCAAAAGGAGAATTTGGAACTGATCCGCACCAGCGCGGCGCGCCTCAACGGCCTGGTGAACTCCATCCTCGACTTCAGCAAGCTCCGCGCCGGCAGGGCGGACCTTTTCATCGAGGAACTTTCCGTCGGGGACCTGGCAGCCTCGGCCCTGTCGCTCCTCATGCCCGCGGCGAAGGAAAAGGGTCTGGAACTGCGGTCTGAAATCGGCCCCATGCCGTCAATTAAAGCGGACCGTAACCGCATCTACCAGATCATCTTCAACCTCCTGGGCAACGCCATCAAGTTCACCGACGCCGGCTCCGTGGTGCTCAGGGCAACGGCCGGGAACGGATCGGTGCGCGTGGAAGTGGCCGACACCGGCCCCGGCATCGCGCCGGAGGACCTTGACCGCATCTGGAGCCCCTTCACCCAGGTGGAAAACCCGGAGACCCGCCATACGGTGGGGACGGGCCTGGGCCTGGCCATCACCAGGCACCTGGTGGAGCTCCACGGCGGCAGGATCTGGGCCGAGAGCGCGCCGGGAAAGGGAAGCGTCTTCTGCTTCGATCTCCCGCTGGAGCCGCCGGCCGCGGGCATTTCCCGTGTGTCCCCAGCCGGAGACATTGCGAAGCCCCTTGAGGCCGCGGCCTTTGTCCCCGCCAAGGAGAGCTTCACCTTTGTCACCGCGTCGAATCCGGATAAGGCCGTTGCCACGCTCCTGGCCGTGGATGACGACCCGGTGAACCTCAGGGTTCTGGAAAACCTCTGCGCCGAGAGCAGCTACAAGCTGATCACCACCGCGGCCGGGCCCGCGGCCCTTGACATCCTCAAGCGCACGGAGATCGACCTGGTCCTCCTCGACCTGATGCTTCCCGGCATGAGCGGGTACGAGGTGTGCCAGCGCATCCGGGAGATGGAAATGGGCCGGTACATCCCGGTCATCATGGTCACCGCCCTGGACCAGACAGGCCATATGGCGCGGGGATTCAAGACCGGAGCCAACGACTACATCACCAAGCCCTTCAACCGCCACGAGCTGGTGATGCGCATCGAGAACCAGCTGGCCATCAAGCAGATGCTCGACATGGAGAAGACCGTGGTCAACGGCCTCCGGAAGGAGAAGGACGCCCTTGCCGGCATGTTCCAGCGCAGCGTCGACCTGAAGGAATCGGCCCTCCAGATGGCGGAATGGGAAAATATCATCAGGGAGGACCTGTCCATCGCCCGGGCCTTCCAGATGAAGCTCATGACCAACCCGGGGAAGATCCCGGGGTTCGAGTCGAACGTCACCTATCTGCCCCTCATGGACATCGGCGGCGACGTGTACGACATCTTCGAGTTCAGTCCCGGGGTGGTGCGCGTATTCCTGGCCGACGCCACGGGCCACGGCATCACCGCGTCCCTCAACACGGTGAAGATCCTCACTGAATACGCGACCATCAAGGAGGTCATTGAAACGCCTGCGGCCATCATCACCTTCCTGAACCGGCGATTCATGAAATCCGCGGGGAGCAATCCCATCGTCTTCGCCTGCGCCATCGCCGATATCAACGAGAAGTCCGGCACTGCCACCATCGCCACGGCCGGCCTCCCCTCCCAGTACATTCTCCGGGACGGAAAAGTCACGGCCATAGAGCCGATGAATCCCATCATCGGCCTTTCCGATAAAGTCGAGTTTCACGAAGCCTCGTACCACTTCACAAAGGGAGACATGCTCTTCCTTTCTACGGACGGGCTCCAGGAAATGGAGGAGGCGCGGTCACATCCCGGCGCTCCCGGCGGCAGTGACATTCTCGCGGAACGGATCACCAGGGCCTTCGCCGGCCGCGGCCTGGAGGACGGGGGCATTGAGCTCCTGAAACTTTTCGGCGGAAAGAAACGTATCGTGAGCGACGACGTTACCTACATCACGGTCAGAAGGACCTGGTGATTCGTCGGGCGGCCCTGCCCGTCATTGCCGGAGAGTGGTACGCCACAATTTATTCCTGGGGTTCAAATGCTCGATTATCTGCTGAATAAAATACCGGACAACAGCGAAGGATCGCCGGCGGACAGGACCCAGCGGCGCAGGTCTCTCATCGTTAAAGACACCCTGTATGTATTTATCGCATATTCCATAACGATTCTCATATCGGTGGTTGCCCGATATACTGAACTCTCCGAGATATCGTACCATGTCCTGGCCCGGATGTTCCTCTGGGTGTGCTTCGTCACTGCGGCATTTATCGCCATCGCCCTGAAAAAGGAATCGATAAGCGCCCGCTTCGCCAAGGGCTATTATGCCGGACAGTTTGTGGTGTGGCTTCTCACCTACGCGGTGTGGATATACCATTTCGGTGCGATGCGCTCCGCCGGTCTCCTCTTCGCAGTCATGGCTATGGCATTCCTGCTGCCCAACGCGAACCTCTTTGAATCGTACCTGCTTGCGGCGTCCATAGCCGTGATCCAGTCCGCCGTTTCCGTCGTCGCGCTTCTGTACGCGTATCAGCCGGGATCCCTGGTCAGAGAGCTCTTTTACATTCTCTGTTTCTTCCCGGCGGCTTTCTTCATCAGCTTTCTTGCCGGCCAGTACGACCGCCAGCGCGAGAAGGCGCGGCAGGCGCGGGTACAGGCAGCGGCGGCGCGCGACGTCCTCTGGAAGGTCATCCGGAAGACCGCAGACGGCGGCGGCGACACCCTTCATGACGCTTTGTACCTGGTGAACCTCATCTTTGAATACTGCGGCGCCGGGGGAGGGTGCCTTTTCGCCCTCGACCAGGGGAAGCGCCAGCTGGACCTGGTCTTCTCGAAGCTTGAAAAGAACAGCAGCGCCATGGCCGCCATCGCCCGGAGCGCGGAGGAAGCTGCGGGCCTGCACGGGCAGCGAACCGACGGCGCCCCTGCCACCGGAGAGCTTTCAGCCTGGGCCGGCGACGTGGCGCTCCTCTGCATCGCCTTCGAACAGGGCCGCGGCTCCGCCGGCGTCTGCTGCATGGTGAATGCCTCCATGGCCGCCGCAGTGCCGGAGGGGGAGATGGGGGTGATCCGGGACATCCTGTCCGGCTGCGCCGGGGTGCTGTCGCGGTCGCCGGTCCATGGCGAGCCTTCGGCTCCCGGCAGGGAGGACAGGACCGTGCTCACCGCCTCTGCCGTGGAAAAGATAGAGAAGGCCGTAACATACATCAGGGAGAACTTCACCTCCGATATTTCCCGTGACGGCCTGGCGTCGCACCTTGACATCAGCCCCAACTATTTCGGCAAGCTCTTCGCGGAATACACCGGGAAAAAGATGAATGATTATATCATCGACCTCAGGATAGATGAGGCTGTGAAGCTCCTCCGGGACACGGACCGGCAGATCATTGACATCGCCTTTGCCGTCGGCTTCAACAATCTCCGCACCTTCAACCGCGCATTTAGCAAAAACCTTGCCATGACCCCCCAGGAATACAGGAAAACAGTTCGGAAGTGACCGATAGTTATCGGTAATTATATTATGTGGTCCGCAAATAACCGATAGTTATCGGTCATTGCCAATCTTAGCCTTTAAAGGCCGATTGTTATCGGTTATTTATTCCTATGCCCTAAAACACCAAAAATGTGTAAAATAAACTGTATACAGTGGACAATTTCAACAATATTTGATTATGTCGTGCTATTTAAAATATAATTTGGTACAATTTTATCATACCGTCTGGACGCTTTTTAGATGGTGCTCAGTCATATCCTATATTTATTCATAACCAGGAGGAGATTGATGAAAAAAATAGCCTTGGTATTATGCATCATGAGTCTTGTATCTGTGGGAATTGGGTGTGGCATGGCGGACATGACAAACCCCACGGCCAATGAATTCGACGTGGTCATCGTTGGCGACTCCATCTTTGACCTGGATGGCTTTATCCATTCAAACTGAAAGCCCTTTCCGGCAAATCATACAAGGACTATTCAAAAAGCGGCGATTCGATCAAGTATGTAACCAACCAGTACAATACCGCCATCGCTGCCCGGCCGACCATCAAGACCATCATCATGGACGCCGGGGGAAATGATATCCTGATGGACGCCTACTGGAGCCAGGCGTGCCAGTCCTCGACCGGCATCGATCTCATCATCCGGTGCCAGGCCTATCTTGACGGGGTCCTGGATAAGATAGAGCTGCTGTGGGAAGATATGAACTATGACGGCGTGGATAATATTATTCAATCAGGGCTATTATCGCATCAAATCGGGTATCCTGACCACCATCCTCTATGGCAGGACCAAAGCTGAACCCGGCCGTCACTTATGCCGATACCAGCAGCTTGCGCATTGCCTGCGCCGCGTCCCCTGCGGAGTGCTGGTTTATCGATCCCCGGGCTGACTTCATCGGGAAGGAAGCGACCTTTATCAAATCCGACGGCATACATCCTACCAATGCCGGCGCGGCGGTTCTCGCGAAAAAAATCTGGAACAAGATGATTTCAGTGGGAGCGTATAAGTAACGCCTTCGTTGCACCGGGGGCTGCAAAGCAGCCCCCGTATCCAAACGAAGAACATCGTATTACCATGGCCAGGCCATAAAGGCCCGTCACGGAGATCCCCCCCGACGTGAGAGCTTTTATGGCCTATATATATTGACAGCCCCTCCCATATGTTGATAGAATAGGATTGGCGGATTTTCCCGGACCGGGCCTATCCGTCATAAACCGTGCTTATCCAGGAGACGATGGTGAAAAGTAAATAAACTGTTCATCGCATTAATAATCATCGTGGTCACAGCAATCCTCGTCGTGGTGGTCAGGCTTGCCGTTCCGCCGGCGGAGGATCCCAGAGACAGAAAAGGCCGACAGGGGAATCTCCTTCCGGGGCTTTTTCGGATCGACATCCTTCTTTAAAGAGGACATGGACATAAAGAAGGTCATCGCCGATGATCCTGAAATCGAAATGATTATTGGCATGATGAAAGAACGGTACGGCAAAAAATTATCTGACAAGAGAATTCAGATACGGCTCCTCGGCGGTCTGATCCGGCATTTAAAAAAGAAAAACCCCTATGACTGGAAGGATCGGATCAAAGCAGTCATCGCGGCCGAATTCCCGGAATATTCGGCGGAACTCATGGACAAGCTCGACAAGCTCGATGAATTCAACAAGTACCTGAAGGATAACAGGGGCGAGCTCCAGGCCATGAGCTTCGACGAGAGGAAGGAAGCTATGATGACCAAGAGGCGGGAGATATTCGGATCATGAGAGCGACGAGATATGGGACAGGGAGATAACGCCGGGAAAATATCCGACATGCTCGGCAGGCTTGACGGCAGACGGGACCTGTCTGCATACGAAAAGATGCGCGCCTACAGCACCTTCACGAAAAGCCTCTACCCGGAATCGTCGGACCTTGCTTCCGGCAAAAGCGTCGACGAGATCATGGTGCGCAATTACGATCTTGCCAACAGCTTCCTCGAGATGGATTCGGTCCAGTCAGATCTACGCGGCATGTCCCCCGCCGAACGGGCATCCTACCTGAAGCAGCTGCGACTGTCCGTTGGACTCAAAGAAGACGAGGTCCGGAAGATGGCGGAGGTTGACGCCATCCGGGACAGGCTCTGGGAAAACGGACCGGCCTATAATAAAGAGCGGAGCGACATTATGGCGAAATATGACGGCGATGAGCGGGAGCGAAGGCTCGACGAGGCGAGGAAGAAGATACTTCGGCGACAGCGCCGGCATGATCAAGTTCGAGGAGGACAACTTCAAGGTCAACAGGTTCCAGTTCCCCCGCAGGTTCGGCAGGGACTGAGGCAGATTTTCGGGACCGATTATTCCCCTTCCGGCTTTTCCGCCCCGCGCTCTTCCGGCTCATGATCAGGCACAGCCTCGCCGACGTCCACCCACCCGTATACGCCCCGGATCGAATCAAAGGAGCAGAATTCGTAAAACCTGAAATTCTCCGCCATCTGCCGCGCGTCCTCGTTGTTGGTGAAGCGCGTTATCTGCTGCTGGTGCGCCGGCCCCATCGGGTACACGGCGACGCCTCCCGGCTTTACGGTGTTGATGAGGAAATAGGGCGTGCGCATGCAGGCGGCGAAGACAATGACCGCGTCGAAGTCCCCCAGGGGGCCGTCGAAATCAGTGGCGTCGCCGGCGTAGAACCGCACGCCGGGGTGCCCTTCGCCGATCACGCGCTCCTTGGCCAGGCGCGCCAGGTCTTCGTGGTATTCGATGGTCACGACCTCCCGCGACAGCACCGACAGCACCGCTGTGGAGTAACCGGAACCGGTGCCCACCTCCAGGACGCGCTTGCCCTTCTTCAGTTCCAGGTACCCGATCATCCTGGCCATGGTAAGCGGGTCGTCGCTCTTCTGCCCGGCGCCGATCGGGATCTGGTCAGGGGAATAGGCCTGGTCCGCGAAGATCCTGTCAAAGAACCTGGGCCGGTCAACGGCGGCAATGGCGTCGAGGACCGTCTTCTCGATCCCCGCATCCTTTAAAAGCTTCAGGTACCTGTTCTTTTCCTTCATGAAAAATTCCCCGCCTTATTCGAAAAACCTGATGAGGTAGGTTAGAAAATAGTCTGATATGAGTATTGCCATCGAGGACCTGACCACCGCCTGGATGGTTGCTTTCCCCACACCCTCGGCGCCGCCGACGGTGTGAAACCCCTGGTAGCAGGATATGATGGCTATCTCCATGCCGAAAAATATCGACTTGGCGAGCCCCGTGGTAAGGTCGCTCAGGTTGGTATACTGGAGGATGTTGTCCACGTACTTGTCAGCGGTGATGCCGAGGGAAAAGAAGGCGATGAAAGCGCCCCCCAGCACGCCCACGACGTCCGTGATGAAGGTAAGCACCGGCGTCATCACCAGGCAGGCGATGAAGCGCGGCACCGACAGGTACTGGACCGGCTCCGCCGACAGGGTCCGCAGGGCGTCGATCTGCTCAGTCACCTTCATGGTGCCGATCTCCGCCGCTATGGAGGAGCCCACGCGGCCGGCCAGGAGGAGCCCGGTCAGCACCGGGCACAGCTCCCGGAACATGGAGATGGTAACGCCGCTCCCGATGAAAATCGAGGAGCCGGACATGAGCGAATCCATCGCCCGGCCCAGCTGGAAGGCCATGACCATGCCGGTGAAGAAGAGTGTTATCGCCGTCACCGGGATCGACTTGTACCCGATCTCCACCATCTGGATGATGATGTTCTTCACGTCAAAGGGGGGGCGGAACATCCACAGGATGGTATCGCGAAAGAAGAGGCCGTAGCTCCCCAGGCCCTCGAATACCGTGAGCGCCGCGTCTCTGGCATCACTGAACTTCATAGTCCTGGCCCATTGGTTCGTACTGGTGCACTTCTTCGAGGTCGCCGAAGCGGGTATGCTTTTCCCAGAACATCAGGGGCACCTCTCCAACGGGGCCGTTGCGCTGCTTGGCTACGATGACGTCGGCGATGCCCCGCCGCTCCGTCTCCTTTTTCACCTTGTCTTCGCGGTAGATGAACATTACCACGTCCGCGTCCTGCTCGATGGCGCCGGACTCGCGCAGGTCCGCCAGGGTGGGCCGCTGGTCGGTGCGGTGCTCCACCTGCCGCGACAGCTGCGACAGGGCTATGACCGGCACCTCGAGGTCGCGGGCCAGCTGCTTCAGGAAGCGCGATATCTCCGCGATCTGCAGGTGGCGGTCGACCCTGGGATTGGTCCCGGTGATAAGCTGGAGGTAGTCGACGACGATGACGCCGAGGTTCTTGTTCTTCTGCGCCAGGCGCCGCGCCTTGGCCCGCATCTGCAGTACCGTGGACGAGGGCGAATCGTCGATGTATATGGAGGCCTTGGAAAGCCTGCTCGTCGTTTCTATGAGCTTGTGCATGTCCTCGGACTTGATGTACCCGGTCCGGACAAGCTGGGAATCTATCATGGTTTCGATGCAGAGCATCCGCATCCCCAGCTGGGTCGCGGGCATTTCAAGGGAGAAGAAGAGGACCGCCCTCTTCTCCTTCAGCGCGATGTGGTTGACGATGTTCAGGGCCAGGGCGGTCTTCCCCATTCCGGGGCGTGCCGCGATGATGATGAGCTCCGCGGCGTGGAAGCCGGTGAGCATCTCGTCAAGCTTGCGGAACCCGGAGCCGACGCCGGTGACGACCCGCTTGGTCTCGTACCAGTTCCCGATGTTGTTCATGGTCTCGTGGAGGACATCCTCGATCGGCTTGAAATCGGCCGTGATCCGCTTTTCCGTGACGTTGAAGATGTCCCGCTCGACCTGGTCGATCAGCTCCTCTGTCTCGATGGACATGTCGTAGCATTTCTCGACCGATTCCGAGGAGACCTCGATGAGGCGCCGCCGTAACGAGAGCTCCTTGATGCGCCGCGCATAGAACTCGGCGTTGGCCGACGTGGACACGGCCCGGTAAAGCTCCACCAGGGCATTGTCGCCGCCTATTTTATCGAAGTTGCCGTGATCAACGAGGCGCTGCTTCAGGGTGGTGAGGTCTACCGGCAGGTCCTTCTGGAGCAGTTCCGTGACCGCCCCGAAGATAATGCGGTGTTTATCCAGGTAAAAATCCTCCGGCTGGAGGATTTCGATTACCTTGTAGAGGGCTTCCCTGCTCAGCAATACCGAGGCCAGACAGGCTGTTTCGGTCTCAACATCCTGCGGTGGAAGCTTTTCGGCGAGCATGCATTACTCCTTGCCGACGATAACTTTTATCGCGGGAGTCTGCCCCTCGTCCAGTTTGATTTTTACCGTGTATTCCCCTTCCTGCTTGATGGGGGTCTCGATGACGATCTTCCTCTTGTCGATCTCGTATCCCTTTTCCTTCAGCTTCTTGGCGATGTCCATGGCAGTGACGGAGCCGAAGAGCTTGCCCTCTTCCCCGACCTGCACCGCTATCTGCAGTTCAAGGCCGGTGATGCTTTCAGAGAGCTTCTCGCTCTGCTTCTTCCGCTTTTCCTTCTTGATCTTGACCAGCTTCTTCTGGTGGTCTATCGCCTTCTTGCTGGACTCGTTGGCCACGATGACCAGCTTCCTCGGGAGGAGGAAGTTCCGCGCATAGCCGGGGGAGACCTCCTTGATGTCGCCCGCGTCGCCCAGGTTGGGTATATCTTTTTGTAATATGACTTTCATCGCATGCTCCTTGTATATGAAAATTCTTATTCAGTGTCCTTTTTATTGGTGCCGTCGGTTATCCGCTTCCTGAAATCCGCCCAGACATCCAGCGCGCCGACCCCGGCGAGCATGATGAACATGAACAGCGCCATCCATATCCCCGCGATCAGCATCACCGTCAGCCCCAGGGGAAGGAAGTAGCCGGGCAGTCCCCGCCGCATCAGAAAAAACTTTATCAATCCCAGCGCCTGCACGAAATAGAGCAGGGCTGCTATGAGAGCGACATTGAGGCCGGCACTATGTAGTATCAAATATTCGCTTTTGTCAATAAGTAAATAGGCCGCCAGGCCGCCTATCAGCACGAATATAAAATAATCGTTCAGCCTGAACGATTCAAGCCCGGCCACCGCGCCGGCCAGCACGGTCCGCGTCAGAAACCGTCCCATAATAAGAAAACTCAGGGCGGAAATCAGCAGCGAATTCAAGAATGATGAAAAAGGCACCCGGGCTATCATATCGTCCCGCGAAGCGTCAAACTCCGCCAGGAACTGCTGCATGATATCTGCCGGGGCGCCGCCCATCTTCATGGCCTTTACCAGTTCCCCTCTCATCATGCCGATAAAATCGACATTCTGGTAATAGGCCAGGTAATAGAAAAAACCGGTCACCAGAAGGGAAAGTGCAATGGACGTCGTTAAAATGTAAAACTCGAAACTCTTTCCCTTTTTATAGGTATAGCCTCCGACCCCGCCCAGCAGGAAGGGCCCCGTCACCAGGGGCAGATCAGCCATTCTCCCTGATACAAGCACCGCCGAAGCAATGAGGACCGCAAATATGCCCAGCGCCTTCCATTCGAACCGGTAATACAGGTAGGCGGATCCGACCATCAGCATCAGGGCCCCGACCGCGGCAGCCAGAACTGCAAGCACGGAACTTATTGCTCCACGAAGGGCAGCAGGGCGATGGTACGCCCGCGCTTGATTTCACGGGCGACGAGCCGCTGGTGCTTGGCGCAGGTGCCGGTGACCCGCCGCGGCAGTATCTTGCCCCTGTCGGTGATGAACCGCTCGAGGAGGTCAGGCCGCTTGTAATCAATGGCCGTGTTCTTGTCCTGGCAGAATATGCATATCTTCTTCTTGAAGCGGGGCATCCGCATTCCGCCTTCGGGAGAACCGGATTCCCGGTCATCGCCGAAGCGTCCCCTTCCCCGCGGCCGGTCGCTCCGTTCGCGGGAGTCCGTGCGGGCCGGTCTGTCTCCCGCCGGCCGGTCTCCTGCCGGTCTCTCCGGTGCCGCCGGTGCCGCCGGCGCTGTCTCAACCGCTTTCTCGGGCTCTGCCTGAACCGGCTCCGCCGGCGTTTCTGTTATTTGACCTTCGGTCTTTTCGTTATCTATGGTATCAGACATGATATGTTCCTCTCAATTATTAGTATGGTTGATTATTTCAAAAGCGCTAAAACGGGATATCCTCATCGGAAAAAGGATTGTCCGTATTCGGTGATGGCTCGTGGGACGATGACGGCACGTCCACGGGCGCTTCCTTGCCGGTTCCGCTGGGCGCCGACAGGAACTGGAAGTTGTCCACGACGATCTCCACGACCTGCCGCTTTTTTCCTTCCTGGTCGTCCCATGACCGCTGCTGGAGCCGCCCCTCGATCCCGATGCGCTGCCCCTTCTTGCAGTACTCGGCGATGACCTCTCCCGTCTTGGCCCAGGCAACACAGTTAAAGAAGGAAACCTGTTCCTTCTTTTCGCCGCCGGCCACATAAGTCCTGTTGTTGGCAATGGAAAAGCTGCATACCGACGTTCCGCTCTGGGTGTACCGGAGTTCCGGATCCCTGGTGAGTCTTCCGATCAGTATAGCCTTGTTCAGATCGCTGGCCATTGAATGCCTCCTTGTTTAGGCGGTCGCCGGTTTATTAATCTTGACGAAGAAGTGGCGCAGAATATCGCTGTTAAGCCTGAATTCGTTGGTTATTTTTCTCACTGAATCCGGCGGTATCTGGACATTCATGAAGAGATAGTAGCCCTGGGTTTCCCCGTCGATCTGGTAGGCCAGTTTCTTGACTCCCAGGGAATTGTCGCTCAGGACCGTTGTCCCATGCTTGGTCAGGATATCCTTTGTCTTTTCGATAAGGGATTCCGTTTCCTTGTTTCTGAGAATGACCGTAAGCTCATACGTAACCATATGATTTGCTCCTCCCTCTGGATTTTATAGCTGAAATGCCCGGCACTGGGAGCGCCCGCTTTCAGCAGAAAGGTGAGCCAATAGTCACAGAGGGTGTATTTATTTCAACAAAAATTCTTATTTTTAAAGTTAAATCTGTAATTTTGATGGATTATGTCTTATAGTTAATTCTCCCGGCTAAATTCTTTTCAGTAATAATTTGTTCAAACATTCAACGCAGAGGCGCGGAGGACGCAGAGAACGCTGAGTTTCAGAGATTTGGCTTTATTCCAGTAACATGATACAACAGCAGCATACCCTTTTATCCATCATCTGAATTAATATTTACCTATCTGCGCATAGCCCCGAAAGCCTGGCTTAATAACCATCCCTCCTTGATCTCCGCGCACTCTGCGTCTCTGCGTTGAATGCTTTTCTGTTTTTATTACTTTAAAAAATTACGTGCAGGGGATACCGGGCCGCTACTTGGCCGTGACGGACGGCATCAGGTTCTGCGGCTTCGCGAAGATAACATAGGGTAGCATGAGGGTGCGCATCAACGTTACGCCGAGGCCGCGAGCGAGTGTAATCATCGGCGCCGGCCTGACAGTGAGGTTATCAAAGCTCCCGGTCATTCGACAGTAGATGACGAACATCCCCTCGTTGGCCCCCACCAGGATCCAGCCGATGACCGGTATCAGGCCCACGGCGCGGTCGATAGTTTCCAGAGGCTTGATGCCCAGGAGCGCGTCAATGCTGTCGGTTTTCATGGAATAGGTGCCGTTGGCAGCAAGCTGTATGGAATTACTGTCAAGGTAGAAATTGTCGAAGGATATGATGCTTTCCTTGATGGTGAGCCGCGCAAGCACCGAGTTGTACGGGAACCCCCGGGTCTTCATGTCCGGGTTTCGGTTCAGGGCCATCTTGTAGAAATTGAAGGCGCCGAACATCTTCGACATGGCTTCGAACTTGAGCAACCTGCCGCAGAAGGAAGAAAAAATGAGATCGCCGAAGATGGCGCCGCTGTTGCCCCAGACCCTCCCCTCCAGGTTCATGGCCCCCTCTACCCACGGCTTCTTCCCCGGGAACACGGTGTCCAGGACCCTCTTGAGGTCGAAGTTCTTCAGCGTAAAGGCTACATCGAAGGCGGTATTATGTCCCGGCTTCATGATGACGCTCCCGGCGCCATTCATGTAGACGCCGCGCGCCTGCAGGTCGTACAGTATGAGGGCGCCGTCCTTTGCCACGGCCCGCGCGGTGACCGTTTCGATCGGTATGCCGAAGAGGGTCATATCGGCTATGGAAAAGTCGGCTCCGCCGTTGAGCTCTTCGAGGATCACGTCCAGGATGGGACTTCCGCCGCCCCTGCCACCGCCGATCCCCAGGCCCTTGATATGGACCCGGCCATGGAAGGTCCTCCGGTCTCCCCTGCTGTAGGTCCCGGCCGCAGTCACCATGAGCGGCTCCGTGATGAAATCCAGGCCCGGCGAGTAAATGTCGCGTCCCATCATCAGGACGGTACCGCGCAGCTTGATGATGTCATCGTTGAAGCGAAGCTGGGTATTTTTGAAATGAAGCTCGCCGATGACATGGATTTTACCGTCGGAACTGACCCTGGCATAGCCCGTCATCGGGCCGCTGAAGGATACGACGTTCTTCCCGACGCGGAGGGTGATGTCCGGTTGGCGGAGCTCGATTTCCGGCAGTGAGAAATCCGGGAAGGACGGCCTGTCCGACAGGGAACCAACGGTGATCTCGAGGCGCAGGCGGACCAGGCGGATGCGCTTCAGCCATTTTCCCTCGCTATACTTCTGGAGCGGGGAAAGGATCAGGGTCACTTCATCGGCGGACAGAGGATTGCCGTCGGGGGGACCGATAATGACCCGGGAAAAGCTGATCCCCGGCTCCTGGAACATCGCGATGGAGACTTCCCTGACCCTTACCGGCGCCTTGAATTTTCTCTGGAGAAACTCCACAAGGATTTTTTTTACCGGGCCGAAATTCAGGAAATAGTTGATGTCGCCAACGGCCCTGACGTTCAGATAGGCCGCGGCGAAAGCAACGCAGAGGATGTATATGATGCCTTTTTTTACGTGTTGTGTCATAATTATAAACGGCGGACCCGGCGGAGCCCGCCGGCGCAGCTACCGGAGGGTCACCTGATAATCCCCAGTTCGGAAAGCCCGTTCCGTATAAACTGGACGGACATGGCCGAAAGTATAAGCCCCATCAGCTTCTGCATTATGGAAATACCGGTGGCGCCAAGGACATTACTGATATAGACCGAAAAGAACATGACCACCATGGCCATGAGAAATACCGCAACCGAAAGCCCGACTATAACGGCAAGCTTCATGGCGTCCCCGGAGGCCTGGGTGCTGAACATGACCAGGGCGGCGATGTTGCCCGGACCGCAGAGCATCGGGATCGCCAGCGGAAACACCGACACGTCCCGTTCCTCTTCAGGCTGGTCATGGTCGCCGATGTCGCGCATCTTGACCCGCGAGGCCTGGCCGAGCAGCATTTCCATGGAAATAATAAAAAGCAGGATCCCTCCTGCAACCAGGAAGGATCCTGTAGAAATCCCCAGAAACCCGAGGAGATATCTTCCAAGGAGGATAAAGAATACGGAAACCGTTATGGATATCACAATGGACCGTATTATTATCCGTTTTCTTTTGTGGTCTCGATACCCCGCAAGGTAGACCAGGAAAACCGGGATCAGACCGAGCGGATCCACCACAAAAAAAAGAGTAAAAAAAACCGTGGGGATGTAATATACATCCATGTAAAGACCTCGGGACCGTGCCTGGGTTACAAAACATCTTATGGCGCTCCATTAAAAAGTCAATAAAAAAGGATGAAGGATTTTTGAAAACTCTCATAGGACATAATCCAGAATTAACAAAATAGAACCAAGTGTCATTATTGAGGATATTTTATATACATCCGTCATCAATGTTCATATATAAAATGCACAGTATTTGTTAATTGTCATACCTTGTTTAAATCGTACGCTTATCACTGACGACCCATTTTTTACCCTCCGTCCCGCACTCTCTGGCTGAGGTTGATGCCAACACAGAACAGGATATACCGGAGGCCTTGTTTCTGAGGGGGTGTGTAAAACATTCACCTGCGGGCTTCATCCTCCGTCGTTCCCGTTCGCTTCCCCATTATGTAACATAGAATGAACAATACGGCCACACCATGCCGGCCCGGGACAGGAAATGAATTTATAAAGGAAAAATTTTGAGGCTCTGCTGTATCCGATCCTTAATCAATGCTGCGCATTCCTTTTCATGCAGCCTCTTTCACAGCATCAATTCCCCTGTTTCGGCAATTAACCGGGAAGATCACGCTAATCTATTATCGGGCTATATGGCATAATTGGGGGCTCTTTGAAATGCCCTCTCACTTTGTCCGGTTTTTCTATCCAAATCCAGACAACATCCCGGACACTCAAGGAAATACCGGGGCGCTCCATCCGCCGCGCCCCCGGTATCTCAGGAAAATAAACGAATCACTTTTTCAGGGTGAACCATAAATAACCGCAGGCTAACGCGAATAGCATGGAGAGCGCACCGTAAGCCAACGAGGTTGATAATGGCTACCGCCAGATGGTTGTACGGGGCAACTCCGCAGCAGATGAAGCAGCCCATGGAAAATCCGAGGCAAATTTTAAGGCCCCTGTCCGGAACCTTTCCGTGCCGATATGACCGGGGCAGTTTCATATAATGCCATTGCGCCACCCGGGCATACTCTGGATGCAAAGCATTTTACTATGCAATAATAAATACACAATGACCACAGAGAAATGAGAAGCAGCGGGCATCATTGGTAATTGAATTTTTCTCATCATTCCTTTTACGTCTTGACTTGCAGTGGCCATCCATTATTATTCAGACATGGGTAGTATTATCGTCAACCATGGGTGACACTATCGGTCGGATACGTTATGATGCACTGACCGCTCGGTATTCTTCGATTTACACCTTTTGCTAATGCATGATGCGGGAATGAATGATACACGCGATTCATATATTTAATATTCTCGCCTTATTCCAGGGGTTATTCCAGATAACGCTCCTGCTCCTCTACAGGAAAAACAGGATTGCAAACAGGACGCTGGCTTGCTTGATCCTCTGCCTGGTCCTGGGGATGGTGTGGTGGTACCTGTACCTGAATGAATACAATGTCGCATCGTACTACCTGATGCTGATCATCATGGCCAACTATCTCCTCTACGGTCCCCTGATATATTTTTACACGCTTTCCATCACGGGGCATCTCAAGAACTTTTCGTCGAGGCAGCTGCGCCACCTCATCCCCTTCAGCGCCTATCTCATCTTTCTCGTTGTTCTGCACTTCGCTGCCGGCACCGGGGATATCACCACCATCGCAAGGCCGCTGATTATCTTTCTATTCGTTACCAATACCCTCATCCTCGTGTCCGCCCTGGTGTACATCGGCGCGTGCTTCAGGATAGCCCACAATCACGGACTGGCAATACGGGAGCTATTTTCAGACATCGAAAAAATCAGACTCTTCTGGCTGTATGTGTTCCTTGCAACGGGGCTGGTCTTCTGCCTCCTTTTAATAGTTTCCTGGGTTATCTATATCAACGGCATGTCGAAAAGTACGGGCGGGAACGTCACCACGGTGGTTTTCTACCTTCTTTATTTTCTAACGACCTTCGGGGCGACGTTCTTTTCCATTCGGCACCCGGAGTTGTTCACCATGGATGAATTAAGCAGATCGAGGAGATCCTACGAGACCCTGAATGTTAACGCGGTCCAGCTGGAGGAGTACCGGCAGAGGATCCTGAACTGCATGGAAAAGGATCGCCCCTACCTGAACGATGAGCTCACGCTCAAGGATTTTTCGGATCTCCTGAAGATGCCCCCCCACATCGTTTCCATGACCCTGAACACCTGTCTGAACCAGAATTTCTACAATTTCATCAACCGGTATCGCATCGAGGAGGTGATGCGCATGCTCGCTGATTCGGGCTATGCGGACCATTCACTGCTGCATATTGCCTTCGCCGCCGGTTTCAGCTCAAAATCTTCCTTCAACGCCATGTTCAAGAAGTTCACGGGGAAGACGCCATCCCAGTACCGCGCCATATGAATGCCACATTAGGTGCAGCTACTGGCACAGCAAACAAGTAATTCTTTGAAGTTGAACAGAGGAATTTATGCCAGGTGCCCTTTGACAACCTTACTCATTTCGCCTTGATGGTACAGGAGAATGCCGTTACTGATAACAGAATACATCTGGAAACGCCCGTCTATCGCCAGCTTTTTGAATGCAGCAAAAACTCCCGCATTCATATTCCGATGAATGATAACCCTCAATCCTGGTCTTGAAAAGCACCTTGAGGTGCCGGCTTAAGCGATCATGCTCCGGGAGAAATGCCTGCATTGGAGGATTTTGCGGAACAGCTGGATACGCCCCCTCACCTGGTCTCAATGACCCTGAGTATCTGATAAAGAAGAATTTTTCAATTTTATCAACCAGTTTCGAGTCAAAAAAGTGAAGCCAATGTTTTTTGTTACTGAATAAGACACCCATACGCTGCTGCTGATAGCCTTTTCCGCTGGCTTTAACTCAAAGACCACATTCAACTCCAGATTTAAAAATTTACCGGCCAGACACCCACCCAATATAAAAAAAATAGTACGACTTAATTAACACGGACGACAAAAAAACTTTTATAGGTTATTTTTTTACCGACTGGACGGTTTTATTAGTGTCAAATTCCACGATTCACAATCAAATCTTCTGGATAATTGCTATAAATAAATATGATTATTAAACCAAATAAGGAGATCCACATGCTCACACGAAAATGGCTTCTTCTCTGTCTTGTCTCTGTCCTGGTTCTGGCCTTTTACGGCTGTTGGCTGGATGGTATCAATCTGCCACCTGCCGGAGACAACGGGAATCTTTCGACAACAGTGATCAGCAGTCTTAAATCTAACCCTGAAAAACTGGAGAACTATCTCTCTTCGCATGGCCTCGCATACCTCAACAAGGTGACGGTTGATGGTGATACCGGGTATCTCTATGAGTTCACCGGCAAGGTTGACAAAAACGGAGTCACGAAGAAATGCCTGATTTTGACCGGAAAGGCCCATTCAATGGGGTATCAAACCGCTTACCTTCAGCCCGGTTCTGCCGACCTCAATGATAATATCAAAGGAACCTACGAGATGCTTTCGGTTTATATCAAGAAGGTAGGCCTTGCTCAGTTCAGTACCTTTGGTCTTGATATTCCCTATGGCACTCCGAAAGGTGAAGCGGTCTGGAAAGAAATGTTTGCCCTGTTTGATATCCTAGGCCAATTCGCAATAACGCATATGTCAAAGTATATGCGCGATGAGATGGACGGTCTTGTTGACGGGCTTCATGCCTATGCAGCAAACAACTTTATCAAAGGTTCAGACGAATACAACGCATTTATAAAGATCAGCAGAAAAGAAGTTGTCGCCCTCAACCAGGGGGTAGACAGCACCTATTTCATGATAGCAGCCCTTCTTCACAAGGTTCCCGAAGATCTTGACGGCAGCAACCAGTATGGCAAGACCACTGCGCATATGCTGGCCGTGAATCTCTTTAGCAAAGTTATAGCTATAAGTATGGGGATATCCCCTGTTGATGCGGCGCGGGTTCTTCAGACTCTTACAGTAGATCAGACAAAAATCTTTGATTTATTCAGGGCCGGGTGCAATGAGTTTGCTGTCAGCGGAAAAGCCACACTGACCGGAGAAACCTACCATGGGCGCGATTTCATGTTTTCCACCGCTGACATCTATCAGGATGCATCCTGTGTGATGGTCTACATTCCTGATGACACCGATGGCAATCCTGAAACTGTCGACCTTCCCTTTATCACGAGCGATGCGCCGGGATTCGTTGGGCACGCCTCCGGGATTAATAATCAGGGGCTCTCTGTCGGTGTTGACATCTCACAGTCGGCGGGTTTCGGGATAGATCCCGGCATAGGATGCCTTCTCATAAACCGCGATATGCTCCAAAAAGCGTCAACTATCAACGAAGCAATGAAAGTGGTAAAAAGGAATGACCGCGGTGTCCCCTGGATCTATATCGTAGCCGATGACAATTCGATGGATACATACGGCAACAGCGTGATACTCGAGTGCGTGCGCAGCGACATCATGGATAACGGTAACAAATACCGCGGGTACAAACAGCTTGAGCCTTTGCGGCAGCTCCGATTTGCCCTTGCGATCAGCCTTCTCCCTTCATCAGACATTCCGGATAACGGCGTTGTTGTTCGCAGCGCGAAATGGCGTTACCCCAGAGCACTGGAGTATCTGCCTGCTATAAATCCGAATTCATGGCCCGTGCATCCGACGTTCGGCTTCGACTTAACCCCGTACTTTCCCCGGCAGACCGAACAATGGGATGATGTGGTCATCGGAACAAACCACTTTATATCACCGGAGATGCGTTTTGGCCAGCTCTACCTGCCCGTCCAGATTATCTACGGATTGGGGCCCATTCTCGAATCGATGTGGCGTTATGATTTTGCCTACAAGATCATACAGGAGAATTACGGGCGCATTCTATTCTGGACAGACCAGAATGGGGATGATCGTCCCGATTACGGGTGTGCCGGCTGGCTGATTGACTACCTCAATCCTGCCTGGGAGAACAGGGACGGGTTGAAGGTAAACAGCTGGTTCTACACTTCTGAAAATCCGACGCAAGATGATCTCCGGAATGAGCAAGTGCATGGTCATCATATTGCGTTCAATAACACAACAGGCGAAATGAAGGCTCTGTTTGGATACATGCTGGATCCCTGGGTCGGGCTCAACATCAAGGATTTGATTGCGAATTTAAAATAACAAACACTGGCGCGGCTGATCATCCGGCCATGTACTGCGTGGTTGAATATTTCAAGGCCCCTGTCCGGAACTTTTCCGTACCGAGATGACCGGGGCTGTTTCAAATAGTGCCATTCAGACTCATTGCCTGGTCAACATTAACTGTCTGAAAAACATGGAGGAAAGAATGAGATATCACCTTCGGGATATAACATGGTGCCTTGCAATCGCTGTATCTTTTGTATTTTCCGCATGCAACGGGATTAAGCATGAGCAAAATGTAAATAATCTTGAGGAACTAAACAATGCCCTCATTGAGGCCACCGGCCGCAATATAGAAGAAATCTCCAATAACATTCCACTGTCAGATCATATGGCAGAGGAAGAAAACTTTGTGAGCAATGGGGACTCCCAAACAGGGAGTGAGGGTAAAGAATATATTGATACAGACGATGGCAGATTATATACCTATGACGATGATATCGTCATCACGGGTGAAGACGGGGTAAGATTGCCGGCAAATATTTTTATACCCGTTGACCCCACTGGAAGCCGTACTTATCCGGCCGTGATTCTTGCACACTCATGGGGTAACGATGAACACCAGTACGGCAGTCAGGCGAAAATATTTGCAGAAAAGGGTTACATCGTACTCCGGTACACGTCACGGGGATGGGGGGAAGCCGGTGGCATGGTGGACGTCTTTGGACATAAAGACATGGCTGATCTTGGGCATGTTCTTGACTGGCTTGAAAATCACACCCCGGTGGACAGATCAAACATTGGCATGCTCGGTGTTTCCTATGGCAGCGTCATGTCCTTGATGGGGCTTTCCCTGGACAATCGCGTGAAAACGGCTGCCTGCATGAGCGGTATGACCGATTTCCAGGAATCGATGTGGGGCGGTAAAACACCTCACCTGGTCTGGGCATCGCTCCTGATCGCCAGTGGCAGTGTTAAAGGCCGGCTTGACCCTGTTCTGGTGAGAAATTTTGCCGATATTCTGATTTATAACATATTCAGAATAAATGATATAATTGAATGGGCCGCACTTCGATCTCCTGTAACGTATATCAATAACATCAATATCGCCAACAAGCCGGTATATATAAGCTCCAACTGGCATGACAACATGTTCCAGACGGGACAGCATCTATCATATTTTGAAAAACTGACCTCGCCCAGAAAGATCGATATTCGCAATGGCATTCATGGAAAAACGACAAATGAAGTTTGGGATAATGTCTTCAGATGGATGGACTATTGGTTGAAGGGTGATAACAACGGCATCCTTGATGAAGAAAGGGTTTCCATGACAGTCAAGAACACCGGTGAGATCGTGCGGTACCGGGACTGGCCCGCGGCAGAGATTACCAGAACGCGTCTCTATTTAAGTGCGCGCAAGCAAAATTCAAACCATGGCGGTCTTCAGTCCAGCGAATACAGTCCCTTGTTCCCGGAAACAAACAGGTACAATTCAAGTCCCACAGTGGCAACGACGGGAGTTCCCGTGCTTTCGGAATACCTGGATTCAGTTGACACGATTGGTGTGTATACATGGCTGCCGTCTCTCTCCACGCAGGACAGCATCTATTACCAGACCGGCACTCTTGCAAAAAAATTGAAATTGAGGGGAGAGGTGTGTCTTAAACTGCAGACAGCGTCAACCCTGCCGTGTGCGGCTTACTTCGTGTACCTCTATGATGTTGACAGTTACGGAAAAGCCAGGCTTATCACCCATGGAACATTCAGCACCCATGAGGCTGTGCCGTTTATTTGCAGGACCAGAACAATAAACCTGGTGCCGGCAGCATGGGATATTGCATCCGGGCACAGTCTGGCGGTGGCAATTGACACTCTTGATCCTCTTTATGCTCCGCCGACACTGCTGCCATATTCAGTACAGGTGTTCTATTCGCTAAAATATCATTCGGAACTGACGATTGATATTGAAAATTAAATGTTTCACAGGGTCCGGGGTTCGTTCCCCCGGACCCTGGTCAATATAGTGATGAAACAGATGTATCGGTTTTTTATCGAAACAGACTTGAACTCACCTGGGTCATCAAACTGCCCTTTGACGGTGCCAATTACTGATTTGTGGGTGTGAAATCGTCGAAGTGGGGATACTGATTAATAAAGGGGGGAACCATGAGGAGTCCGATAAATTCCAAGAAAACCGTATTGATTATGACCATACTTTGTTTCTTCATTGCCGGCCTTTCATCCTGCTATGTCCGGGAGCCCAATGAAAACTGTTATGTTAAGGACATCGGCACCACGGGCAAAAAACTCCTGCATGTCGAGGGCAGTCCCTATGACATGGGGTACGCCGTGGGGTACTATTTCCCCGATGAGGTCATTCGAAACTGCTCCAACGAATATTATGTTGCCGTGTGCAGGGACCTCCTGGGTGACTGGGTCTCTGTTGTGGGAAATATCGATACAGTCGTAAACGCAGTAAAGTGGTCGGTGCTGCAGTTGACGAGGGTTCACCGGAAAAACATCCCCCCGGAATATATTGAGGAAATGAACGGAATAGTCGACGGCGTCAGGGCCGTCAGGCCTAATGCGAAATTCTCCTTTGGTGACGTGCTCCTGCTGAATATGGCTGTTGACACCGTGGTTTCCATCATCGACAGGCTGAAGGGAATTTACGGGGATAGGCCATCGGCGTCCCACTTCTGTCATGGGTTCGTGGCAACCGGAAACGCCACGGCAGACGGGCATACCCTCATGGGAAGGCATTTCATGTTCCCCCACGAGGTCTTCAGCGAGACGGCGATGCTCATCGAGTACGTTCCCAACCGCGGAAATTCCTTCGTGTCCATCACTCCGCCGGGATACGTGGGCGTGACAACGGCCATGAACAGCCGGGGAATGGGGATCGGCATGGACATGCTGCATTCCAGGGATTCCGACTACACCAGGGTCGGCATGGGGAGGCTCCTCCTTGCCAGGAAGGTGATCCAGTACTCTGAATCAATCAAGGATGCCCTGACAATAATCAAGGCATCCGGGTTCGGTGTTCCCAACATCTACATAATCGGTGACGGAAATGGCGACGGCGCCGTTGTAGAGATGACGGCGAGTCACATCGGGGTCAGGCGCCTCGACTCGCTGTACGATGCCGGCGAGTACACAGCTGATGTACACCAGGAACAGATTGAGACCCGTAAAGACCTTATGCTGGTCGCCAACCACGCCATTGTGCCTGAAATAGCCAATATTGCCTATGGATCGGATAACTCCCTGAGAAGATACCCGGAAATGTGCGGTCTCCTTGAAAAGTCATACGGCCGGATCGATCCTTCAACGGGCCGCGACATCATTGATTTTCTGCATCCAGGTGGCCCCTACAACTGGTTTTATGGGGATGACCCTGACCACCCGGTTGCCGCCAGCGTGACACTCTTTGATCTTTCAACCAGGGAACTCTGGTCCCTCTTCGGCCGCTACAGCGATCCATGGGTGTACCACCGGCTTGATGACGATTGAGACTGGTGCGGATATTCAAGGAAAAACCGGGGCGCTCCATCCGCCGCGCCCCCGGCATTTCAGGAAAATAAACTAATCACTTTTTCAGGGTGAACCATAAATAACTGCAGGCTAACGCGAACAGCAGGTAGAGTGCCACCGTAAGCCATACGAGGTTGATTATGGCTACCGCAAACTGGTTGTACAGGGCGACGCCAAAGCCGATAAAGCAGCCTATGGAAAACCCGAGGCAGATCCCCCGCTGTGCTGCCGCTTCCTGGGCGTCCCGCAGAAGCCACGCCATGACGCCCGTGAAAACGGCAAGTATCGCCCAGCGCCTGGAGGTGATAGGGCATCATCGTGGATACCGATACACACACGAAACCCGCGACCATTCCAAGGATGCATACAGGCAAATAAAGACAGAAAGACATCTTCTTCCTGAATGTCATGGGAGACCCGTTAGATGTTGTTATTGTTTATACCACCACTATACTAAAACACAGGGCATATGTCCACAGTTTTATGCCGATACCAGCGCCGGAGAGGGTCTTTTGTGCCGCATTGACCGGACCCGGAGAGAGGATAAAATCCCGGATACTGATATCTAACGCCCCTTCAGGGGCAGGGGGCTCATTAACATGGCAGAGGGCAACCCCTCCGGAATTCCACTGTCGAATTAAAAGAGAAAAAAAATATGGATTGATAAAATCCCCGTGAGCTATATCTTTGAAACGTTATTCTCCGGAGGTTTAAGCAGATGAGAATCGCCATGGCCCAGATAAATCCGACCATTGCCGACATCAACGGCAACAGGGACAAGATCATTTCTTTTATCCAGGACGCCGGGACCCGGGGAGCAGACCTGGTGATATTCCCGGAAATGGCCACCATCGGCTACCCGCCCATGGACCTCCTGGAAAACCGGAAGCTCATCAATGATAACCTGGCATCTATTGAAGAGATAGCTCGCAGCTGCACGGGTCCGGCGGTCATCTGCGGCTATGTGGACAAGGACCCGGACAACCATCCCCTTCTCTTCAACGCCGCGGCCTTCATGGCCGGCGGCAGGATCGTTTCGCGCCATTTCAAGACCCTCCTGCCCACCTACGATGTGTTCGACGAGCTCAGGTACTTCTCCAACGCCCGCGAACACTGCGTGGCAGAGTACATGGGCCGCCGCATCGCCATCACCATCTGCGAGGACATCTGGAATGATCTCGATTTCTACGCCGGCGGCGGAGCCCCGGCAGGATCCCTTGAAAAATACGATTACCGCCGCCGCTACGGCACTGACCCGATCCAGAAGCTGGTTGCCCTGAAGGCGAACCTGCTGGTTAACATCTCCGCGTCCCCCTTCACCCGGGGCAAGAACAGGTTCAAGAGGACGATGATCGCCGATATAGCCCGGCACCACACCATGCCGGTGGCCTACGTCAACCAGGTGGGCGGCAACGACAGCCTGGTCTTTGACGGCAACAGTATCGCCTTTAACCGGCAGGGTACGATAATCGGCCGGGCACGGCCTTTCGAGGAAGACCTTGCCATTGTTGACCTGGATTCGGATGCGGAAATCGGGATCGACGACAGCGAGATAGAGGAAATACGGCAGGCCCTGGTCCTGGGCATTCGCGATTACGTTCGCAAGTGCGGCTTCAGGAGCGTGGTGATCGGCCTCTCCGGCGGCATCGACTCCGCCCTGACGGCGGTCCTGGCGGTGCAGGCCCTGGGCCCGGAAAACGTCACCGGCATCACCATGCCGTCGGTCTATTCCTCCGCCGGGAGCATCGATGACTCGCGCATCCTCGCGGAGAACCTGGGGATACGCTTCGAAACCGTGCCGATCCGCTCCCTCTTCGACGAGTACCGGAAGAACCTCGGGGAAATCTTCAGCGGCAAGCCCGAGGACGTGACCGAGGAGAACATCCAGGCCCGGATCCGGGGCAACATCCTCATGGCGGTGAGCAACAAGGAGAAGAGCCTGGTACTCTCCACCGGCAACAAGTCCGAGCTGGCCATGGGGTACTGTACCCTGTACGGCGACATGTCCGGCGGCCTCGCGGCTATCTCGGACCTCCCCAAGACCCTGGTCTACGAGCTGTCGCGCCACATCAACCGGGACCGCGAAATCATCCCCGACGCATCAATAACCAAGCCGCCTTCGGCGGAGCTGCGGCCAAACCAGAAGGACCAGGACTCGCTCCCTCCCTACGAGGTGCTTGACCGGATCCTGGAGCTTTATATCGAGGAGCGCCTGTCGGCGGACGAGATCGTCGCACAGGGCTTTCCGGAAAGCACGGTGCGCCCGATCCTTCACACCGTCAACATCAACGAGTACAAGCGCCGTCAGGCCGCGCCCGGCATCAAGGTGACCGCGAAGGCCTTCGGCGTCGGGCGCCGGATCCCCATAGCCCAGCGCTTCAGGCCCTGAGCACCCGGCTGACGTCAGGAGAGCAATGAAGAATAAACGGATATTCATCATCGAGGACGACCGTCTCACCGCGCTGGATCTCCGCAACACCCTCCGCCGCATCGGCTACCAGGTCCTTGACCCCGTGGCCTCCGGGGCCGAAGCGGTGGCGAAGGTGAAGGAACAGAAGCCCGACCTCATCATCACCGACATCTCTCTCGAAGGGGACCTCGACGGTATTGACACCGTGCGCCGGATACAGGACCACATGGACATGCCGGTCATCTATTTCACCGCCTACAGCTCGCCGGACATATTCAAACGCGCTCTTGAGACGAACCCCTACGGCTACCTGGTCAAGCCGGTCAGCATGGACGACCTCTACACCACCATTGAAACGGCGCTGAAGCGGAGCGACCTGGAGCGAAAGCTCCGCATCAGCGAAATCCGGTTCCGCCTGGCCTTCGAAAACGCCATGGACGCCATCATCTGGGCCGACGCGGAGACCGGAATAATACTGGACTGCAACCGCTCAGCCGAATGGCTCTTCGAGACAAACCACAACGAAATGATCGGTCAGCATTTCACCGAACTCCATCCCGCGGATGAGGAGGAATCCATCCGCAGGGTCTTCATCGAAAAGGCCAGGGGAAGCATGGAGCCGGTAGAAGTCCAGATCGTGACAAAAACCGGATCCATAAAAATAGTCACCATCAATACCGCGGTCACCCGCATGGAGGATCGGACCGTGGTACAGGGGGTCTTCCGCGACATCTCGCAGCAGAAGGAGACGGAAGCGGTGCTGCAGCTGAACCAGACGCGCCTTCAGGCCCTCATCAGCCTGGGACAGAAGGCTTCACTCCTCCCGGAACGTGAGATCATCGATCTTGGCCTGGAAGAGGCTGTCCGGCTGACCCGGAGCAGGATCGCCTATCTTCATTTCATAAGCCCTGACCAGAAGATGGTGGAGTACTACGCCTGGTCGCAGGAAGCCCTGCGGACCTGCACGGCAACGGCCGGTTCCCACTACCCCCTGGACCGGGCCGGCATATGGGCCGACTGCGCGAAGACCGGTAAGCCCGTCATCCACAATGACTACAAAGCCACCGCCTGGAAAAAGGGGCTCCCGGAAGGGCACACCCCCGTGTTGCGCCACATGTCAGTGCCGGTGACCGACCAGAACAGGGTCGCCATGATCATCGGCGTGGGGAACAAAGAGTCCGATTACGACGAGAGCGACGTGAACATGCTGGAACTCCTCGCCGAGGATATCTGGAAGATCATAGAGCGGAAGCGCGCCGACGACGCCCTCCGCGAGAGCGAGGAACGCTACCGGGCCCTCTTCGAGGAATCGCCGGAACCGATCATCATCTTCAGCATCGACGGCTTCGTCCTCAACGTCAACCCGGCATACGAGACCCATACCGGCTATTCTCGGGACGAGACCGTGGGAATCAACGTGGCGGACCTCCCCGTACTCGATGAGAGCAGCTTGCCGGACTACGTGAATATATACCGCGAGATCATGAAGACCCACCAGCTGCACCGGATGGAGCTGCCCATCATCCACCGGGACGGGGCGCACCTGTATGTCGAAATCTTCATTTCGCCGCTCATGAAGAACGAGCGGATAACCGGCTTCCAGATCATAGCCCGCGACATATCCGCGCGCAAGAAACTGGAGCAGAACCTCCAGTGGGAGCTGTCGATCAACGCCGCCCTTGCCCATCTATCGGAAACAATCATACGGCCGGAGATCACCGTGGAGGACATGGGCACCGAGGTCCTCGACCACGCGAAACGCCTGACAGGCAGCGATCACGGATACGTCGGCGTCATCGATCAACGGACGAAATCCCTCGTCTGTAGCACCCTCACCGCCATGATGGGGAAAGAGTGCGCCCTTCCAGGGGAGCAGCAGCGGGTCACCTTCCCGGTGAACAGCGAGGGCGGATACGGCGGCCTCTGGGGGTGCTCCCTCAACACCCTGAAGCCATTCTTTACCAACAGTCCCCGGGAGCATCCCTCGTCGAAGGACGTGCCCCGGGGCCACGTGGCCCTTGCAAATTTTCTTTCAGTACCGGTCGTGGCCGGGGACACTCTCCTCGGCCAGATATCCCTCGCCAACGCGCCGCGCGGCTATTCAGACCGGGACATTGAAACGATACAGCGTCTCGCTGACCTGTACGCCATGGCCCTGCAGCGCCTGCACTACGAAAGCGCCCTCCACGAGGCCAACGAGCTGCTGGAACTGCGGGTCCGCGAACGCACCAAGAAGCTCGTGAACGAGATCGAAGAGCACGCGAAGGCGGAGATCAAACTCCGCGAGGGGGAAGAAGTGGCGCAGGCCCTCATCAATTCGCCGAGCGAGCCGGTCTTCCTGGTTTCGGCTGACGGGACCATTATCGACGCCAACCCGGAGCTCGAGAAGAGACTGCGACTTCCGAAAAAGGACATCATCGGAAAATCGCTCTTCGGATTCATAGACCGGATCAGCGCCGCGCGCTACCAGGAGAAGATGGGGGCCGTTTTCAGCTCCGGCAAGGCGGTCCGCTTCGAGAATCAGCTCGGCGGCAGCTGGTACGATACGGTCATCTACCCGGTGCCGAACCACCAGAGGATCGTGACCAAGATGGCCATTTTCTCCCATGACATAACCGAAACCAGGAGGCTCCAGAAGGACATCATGGCGATCAGCGAGCTGGAGCGCCAGCGGATCGGCCAGGAACTCCATGACGGCCTGGGACAGAAACTGACCGGCATTGCATTCCTGGCCGAGGCGCTGAAGGGGTCCATGAAGGAAAAGGGCTACCCGGAGCTGGAGGACATCGAAGAGATATTGTCGAACATCACCGAATCGATCGACCACGCGCGTAAAATCTCCAGCGGCCTCTGGACAACGCGCCTCGAATCGTACGACGCGGAACGGGCCCTCCGCGAGCTGGCTGACGACACCGAGATGCTCTTCGGCATAACCTGCCGCCTCGAAAACAGGGTCCGGGAGTCGGTCGTCAACAACTCGGTGGTGATAAACCTCTACTTCATATGCCGCGAATCGATCAACAACGCCATCAAGCACGGCGGCGCCGGGAATATCGTCATCACCCTTTCTGATGACCCCGAGTTCCTCTACCTTGAAATACACGACGACGGGAGGGGGGCGCCGGACGCCTTCAGGAAAAAAACCGGGATTGGATTGCGGATCATGCAGTACCGGGCCGGAATCATCGGCGGAACCTGTTCCTTTGAGAACACCCCGGGTGGATTCATCGTCCGCGTGGCGGTCAGAAAAGAATTCATAGAGACGTACCTGTAGCAAAAGCCGATACCGGTTGGCGGGGATATAGCGGAATCTGTTATCCTCTAAATCCCCTGTTTCATTATTGACAAATCTCGTGGTTTAGAGTCTATTATATTATATAGAAGAGAAACACAGGATATGGCAGATAAAAAAATCAAAATCATGATCGTTGACGACCATCCCCTGGTACGCCAGGGAATGAAAAAGGTCATCGAGCGGGAACAGGACCTCACGGTCATCAGCGAGGCGGGCAGCGCCGAGGAGGCCATTCGCAACATCAGCAACGAGGAGCCCGATCTCGCCATCGTCGACATATCGCTGGAAAGCGAGGTCAGCGGCATCGACCTCATCAAGGCCCTGCGCGACCGCTACGGCAGGATCAAGACACTGGTGCTGTCCATGCATGACGAGAACGTGTACGCCGAGCGCGCTCTCAAGGCTGGGGCCCGCGGCTACGTCGCCAAGAAGGAAGCCCCGACGGTCATCATCGAAGCGATCCGGGTCGTCTTGAAGGGAGAGCTGTACCTCAGCAGCAGGATATCCATGAAAATCATCGACCGCCTCTTCCAGGGAAAGGATGGAGGGGCCGATTCGATGCCCGAGGCGCTCTCCGACCGCGAGCTGGAAATATTCCGCATGATAGGCTCCGGCATGAGCACCGGCGACATCGCCAAGAAGCTCAATATCAGCGTGAACACCATCGAGAGCCACCGGAAAAAAATAAAGGACAAGCTGGGCATCCAGAAAGGCTCGGAACTGGTCAAGGCCGCGGTCCAGTGGGTTTCAACGCAGCAGAGCTGACCGGCCAATAATAAATTCCACCATCCCCCCGTAACAGATTCTGAAGGCTAAAAACCCCTTATATGCTATTGTCCCCCGTATCGCCTGAAGGTATATTTTATCCATTACGAGGCAGAGGCGGAACCGGGTGAACACTATTCTAAACACATCGGGCATATCGTTCGACACGATACTGAAAAGCAAGGAAATCTACCGCACCGCCTTCGACCTTTCCTGCGCGCCCCAGGCCATCGTGAGCCTGGACCGGCGCATCATGCGCGCCAACCGCGCCTTCACGCGGGTAACCGGATATTCCGAAATCGATCTCATGAGTCTCACCCTCCAGGACATCCTCATCCCGGACCCCGGCAATGACGGCCAAAAGGCCGGGGCAGACCTGGAAATAGGGGCCGGCTGCCAGATAGAGACCGGTTACATACGCAAGAACGGAACAATACGCCGGGGCCGTTTCTGGTTCCATCTCATGAAGGACCGTGAAACAGGACCGGTCTGCTGGATACTGATCATGGAAGACCTCACTGCATCACTGGCCGCGGACGAAGCCATCCGGGACTACAACCAACTGTTCAATCATTTCATCAGCAGCAACAGAGACAGCATCCTGTTCCTGGACACGGAGGGCAGGATTCTCTACATGAACAAAACGGCGTGCAGGCAGCTGGGCGTCATCGGCATGGATGACGCCATTAACAAGAAGTTCGCCGATTATTTCAACGGTCTCGAAAAGACGGCCATTGACATGGCGGTACAGCTGGCCATCAAGGGTTTGGGCGGCAGTTTCGAGGGAGCCATCGCCGGACTGAAAGAGCCGGTATGGTGGGATGTTGATATAACTCCCGTTGCGGGGGAATCGAAAAAGATCGAACGTCTCATGGTCATCGCGCGCGATATCACCGCGCGCAAAAAGGCCGAAGAAGCCCTGAGCGAGATGAAGAAGGAACTGGCACGGAAGGAAGAGGAAGCGGCGGAACGGCTGTCAGCGGAACAGGAACGCCATGATGCGGAAAAACGCCGCCTTGAGCAGGCGGCCGGCAATGCATCCGCATCGCTCCATGAACACGAGACCCTCCTCAGGGAAATACACCACCGGGTCAAGAACAACATGCAGGCGATCTCCTGCCTGATCAACCTTCAGTCCGCCCAGGTCGATGATCCGGCGGTTGCCGGGATCTTCCAGAACTGCCGGGAGCGCATCAGTTCAATTTCCAAGGTGCACGAACAGCTTTCGCTTTCCGGAAACACCTCCCGGGTCGATTTCAGCCAGTACATAGCAGAACTGACGCCGGAATTGATCAATACACACGGTAAAGGCGGCCACGTAATCATAACGGCCAATGTTGATGAAATCTACCTGGGGATCAAGGAGGCCGTTGCCTGCGGGCTTCTCATTACCGAGATGGTGAGCAACGCGATGAAATACGCCTTTCCGGACGGACGGAGGGGCGAAATCAGGATACGCTTCAACCAAAGCCGGCAGGGAATATACACGCTGATGGTCAATGACAACGGCATCGGTCTCCCGGACGGTTTTGACTTCGAAAACGCCACGACCCTGGGGCTGGAGCTCATCAGGGAACTGACCAAGCAGATCAAGGGAAGCGTTTCCGTCGATTCCGACGGCGGCACCGCCTATACGATACGGTTCAAGGGAGATTCAATGTCAGGGGCCGCCTGACACCCATCATGGAATCCATTAATGCAACATAACGTGAGACGTACCTGACAAAACACGGGACTCCGTTATTGTCAGGCAGCGATGGGCCCTGTATATTTTAAACATTCAAGCAAAGCAAATCTTCAAAAACAACCTCATAACCCCCCGGCGTTCAGCAGGAGGAGGAAGAAAAAACTCCTCCTGTTGCGCCACCCTTAATAATACTGTTTTAATAGTATTGACACGAATGATACCGGCCGTGATATAATGCATGCATAACGGCGCCGTGGCACGCAGGCTCCGTTTAAAACCGCACCATACACAGAGGAGATTACGGATGATCCCCATACGAACACTGAGCGATCTCACAAACGCCGAGCTGGAACGTCTTTTCAACCGTTTCGGGGAGGATTTCACCTCCGTCATGATCAGCACGGTTATACCGATCATCAATGACGTACGCGCACGAGGCGACAGGGCCGTGGCCGCGTACACGGAAAAATTCGACGGCGTGAAACTCGATTCGATACTGGCCACACACGAGGAACTCGAAGCGGGCCGGAGGAACACGCCCCAGGACCTATACAGCGCCTTCCTTGAAGCCAAGCGCAATATTGAGGAATTTCACCGCCTCCAGGTCCGGGAGAACATTCGCCAGGACAGGAGCGACGGGTCGACCCTGGGGGTCATCTACCAGCCCATCGAAAACGCCGCGGTCTATGTTCCCGGGGGCAAGGCCTCCTACCCGTCATCAATACTCATGGGTGTCATCCCGGCGCAGATTGCCGGCGTTGAGAACATCACTCTCATCACACCGCCGGCGAAAAACGGGAGGCTCCCGGACATCATTGGCGCCGTCTGCAGCATGCTGAACATCACTTCCGTGGTCAAATCGGGAGGCGCCCAGGGGATCGCGGCCGCGGGCCTCGGCACGGAGAGCGTCCGCAAGGCGGACATCATCGTGGGGCCGGGCAACATCTACGTGACCGCGGCCAAGACCTATCTCTTCAGCCTCGGCGCGGTGCAGATCGATTCCATGGCGGGCCCCAGCGAAGTCCTCATCATCGCAGACGGCCGCGCCAACCCGAAATGGGTGGCCTGGGACCTGCTATCGCAGGCCGAGCACGACGAAATGGCCATCGCCATCCTTCTCACCCCGTCCCGCGAACTGGCGGAACGGGTGCAGAGTGAAATAGAAAAGGACCTCGCATCAGGCAGCGGCAGGCACGGAATTAAAAAAGCTTCCATTGATAAGAGCGGGCTGATACTGGTCGTGGAGGACATCGCGGAGGCCGTCGAGTTCTCCAACCATTACGGCCCGGAGCACATGGAGGTCATGGTGGAAAACCCGATGGAATGGCTGGAACGGATCAGGAACGTCGGGTCCCTCTTCCTGGGGGACTACGCACCGGTGGCGGTGGGTGACTATTACTCGGGCACTAACCACATACTCCCCACGGGAGGAGCCGCGCGCTTCTCCTCCGGGACCTCAGTGGATACCTTCATGCGCCGCACCACGTACCAGCTCCTGTCGCGTCAGGCCCTGGCCGGCGCCCGCGGCCCGGTGGGCGCCATGTCGGATGCGGAAGGGTTCCAGGACAAGCACGGCGGATCGGTCAGCATCCGCTTTGAAGAGTAGCAGGCCGGCGCCGGCTCAGTAATCGGCGCCGCGCTTCGGCTTCAGGTCGTTCAGCACGCTGTCCACAATCCCGAGGTCGAAGGAGGCACCGCACTCGGGGCAGATGAAGACGATGCGCACCCCTTCCGGGTCCCTCCTGAACGCGGCATGGAAGCCCCGTGTGTACTCGCACGACGGGCACATCCTGAATTCATCCATATCGCCACCTCCGGCGTATGATACACCGCCCTGTTATACAATGCAATTCTTTTTCTGGAAGTTAGGGGATTACAAAGGCCGGGTATCTTTATAATTATTGACAACGCGGATATCGCAAGCAGAATAATGCCTCAGCCATGATCAGGAAAATCACAGCGGAACAGCAGCTTGCCCTATGCGTTGAAGTCGTATCCATCGGCATTATCGATGAACACACGGCATTGAAACAATGGCACCGGAAACCGGGATTTATAGAAGTGAACAGAAAAAAATACGACCATCTCCCCTGTACCGTGTGCTTCATGGGGAAACGGCTGTAGCGGCGCCATGACAATCTTCAAGTATTCCGGTTATTCAATCGGGTGGCTGATATCATACCTGTATCCGCTGCTGCTGGTTCTCGCGGAAAGCGGCACCTGTTCACAGGGGTCCACCGATGAATACGCTGTCACAACTTTTCTCTGCGCCGCGGTCATGATAATTTTTGTTCCCGTCATGGAGCTGACCTTCAGGACCTGCGTCAAAGCCTGGTGGCTCTGCCTGTTTCATCTTGTTTCACTGGCCTGCTATATATCAATTATTCCGCGATACTTCTATTATTCGACAGTGCGCGGCTACAGCCCCTGTTACGGGAATGTCTATTGGGGCGGCTTTAAGGAATTACCTGCGGCCGGTTACGAAACGGCCGCCGCGGAAGGCAGGCTCTTTGCCCTGTTTTTCACATTGGGCATCATCATAATAACTTTTTATTCCGCGAGAATAATTTATTATAGATTTCGCAGGCGGCCTTTACAATAATTCCACTAAAGCACACCCGCGTACGAGGTCGGTCATGAAACAGTGGTATGAACTGCTCTTTGAGAATTATGGCAAAAAATATGATGATGAGAACTTCACCCAGGGTACCATCGGTGAATGTGACTTCATTGAAAGTGAAATCGGTCATGATAAAACTGCCCTGATTCTCGATATCGGGTGCGGCACCGGAAGGCACTCCATCGAGCTGGCCCGGCGCGGCTACGCCATCACCGGCATTGACCTGTCGGTATCACAGCTCACCAGGGCAAGGGAAAAGGCCCGTCAGCAGAACCTGGATATCCACTTCCTGGAACATGACGCCAGGGATCTCCCTTTCAACAACCGGTTCGACCTGGCCATCATGATCTGCGAAGGGGCCTTCCCTCTGATGGAGACGGATGAAATGAATTATCAGATTTTACAGAGCGCGTCCAAGAGCCTCAAGGCGAAAGGAAAACTTATTTTTACAACCCTGAACGGCCTCTTTCCCCTGTTTCATTCTGTTAAGGATTTCCTCGCCTCGGCATCAAAAGAAGGCAATGCCACCTATGACAAACATTCCTTCGACCTGATGACCTTCCGCGATTACAACACGACCGCCGTGGTGGACGATTCCGGGATCAGGAAGGAACTCCAGTGCAACGAACGGTACTATGTGCCGTCGGAAATAACCTGGCTCCTCAAATCACTCGGCTTCACGACGATTGATATTTTCGGCGCCAAGCTGGGCGCCTTCAGCAGAAGCGATACACTGACCACGGAAGATTTTGAAATGCTGGTCATTGCAGAAAAATAAAAAAAAGGGGGGAGCTATGCATCATAACGAACCAATCGACCTGCACATCGATATTGAAAAGATCAAAAACCATGAAGATTATAAAGACCTCTGGAACAGGATCGGTAAAATTGAAATCAAATGCGTTGAAAAACATGAAGAGTGCAGGCACAACATGGGAGACGTATTCATCTTCGAGAACCCTTACGCCAAACCGGCCGGTATTTGCGAGGCCCTTCTTCATGTTTTGAATCTCTATACCTGGCGGGTCGCCCTCGGCTTTCCGTCTTGGAATAGCGAAAACCGGAAAGTACACAAGCTCCATTGCCCCGATCCGAAAGGGACCGTGTGGGAAATGAAAAAAATATAACGTTTACCGATGATTGGAACAATAAACCTCGCCACCTTCATCATCACCGGCATCGCCCTGAACCTCTACCCGGGGCCCGATACCATGTACATCATCAGCCGCAGCCTGTCGCAGGGAAGAAAAGCCGGCATAGTATCCGCCTTTGGGATAAGCACGGGGGGTCTCTGCCACACCATCCTGGCCGGCATCGGGCTGTCATCGATATTGCTCGCGTCTCCCCGGGCATTTTTGTTTGTAAAAATTGCCGGGTCCCTGTACCTGGTCTACCTGGGTATCCGGTGCCTCATTGCCGGGAAGCCCGGCGATGAAAGGGACACCACCGCCTACCTGGCCCATCAGACCGGTTTCCAGATATTCCGGCAGGGCCTGCTGACGAATCTTTTCAATCCCAAGGTGGCCCTTTTCTTTCTCTCCTTTTTACCGCAATTTGTTGATCCGGTGAATAATTACGGATTTATATCCTTCCTGTTTTTAGGGAGCATCTTCCTTACAACGGGGACCCTCTGGTGCCTGGTAATAGCGATTTTCTCTGCCCGGGTTTCCGAACGGCTTCGACGAAGCCGGAGCGCCATCTATTATCTGGAAAAAGCGACCGGCATTCTCTTTGTCATACTGGGCTTATTGATATTTACCTAGACTTACAACCGCCGAAGGGGATTTCACGGAAGCAACTCCATGAATATCTTGACAAGCAATACCGTTCCGGTCTATTACACAGGTGTAAATTTTTACAAGGCGGCCAATTAATGCTATTGACAATAAAGGACCCCCGAATTAACCACGGGTAACCCTACGAGGAGTGACGCAGCACCATGCCAGCAACGGCCTACCTTATTCTTGAAGACGGATCCGAATTCGAAGGCATCATGTTCGGGTACGAGGGGGAAACCATCGGCGAGGTGGTGTTCAACACCTCAATGAGCGGCTACCAGGAAGTCCTCACCGACCCCTCCTACAACGGTCAGATCGTGGCCATGACCTATCCGATGATCGGCAATTACGGCGTGAACAGTGAAGACGTTGAATCTGACCGCGTCCAGGTCGCAGGCTTCGTGGTAAAGGAGTACAGCAAGAGCTACTCTAACTACCGGGCCACGGGGTCGCTCGCGGACTACCTCATCGACGCGAAGATCCCGGCCATTGAGGGAATCGACACCAGGAAGCTCACGCTCCACATACGCGACAAAGGGGCGCTCAGAGGCGGGATATTCCTCGAAAGGAAGAACGCGGTCCAGCGGCTCCTGGCCCATCCCCTGATGGAAGGGCTTGACCTGGCGTCGAACGTCTCGTGTAAAAAGCCGTATGACTTCGGCGCTATCGACAAGTCAAAGCCCCTCATCGGCGTGTACGATTTCGGCGTAAAGACCAACATCCTCCGCCTGCTGTCGCAGTCCGGATTTTCCGTGCGGGTGTATCCGTCGAAAACGCCCCTGGACAGGGTCCTGGGCGACGGGGCAAAAGGCATCTTTCTCTCCAACGGCCCCGGCGATCCGGACGCCGTCTCCTACGGCAGGGACCTGGTCCATGGCATCGTGGGAAAGCGCGTCCCCACCTTCGGCATCTGCCTGGGGCACCAGATAATCGGCCTGGGCCTCGGGGGACGCACCTACAAGCTGAAGTTCGGGCACCGCGGCGCCAATCAGCCGGTGAAGAATCTGATCACGGGGAGCGTAGAGATATCGTCGCAGAACCACGGCTTCGCCGTGGACTATGAATCGCTCAAGCATGATTCCGACATTGAGATCACCCACGTAAACCTGAACGACAAAACCGTGGAGGGGCTCCGCCACAAAAAGCTGCCCCTCTTTTCGGTCCAGTATCACCCGGAAGCGAGCCCGGGACCGCAGGATTCGCAGTACCTCTTCACCCAGTTCCACCGGCTGGTATGCGGCGACTGAGGCGGACGTGGTCCGTCATCCTTTGTTCAAATCCCTTACAACCTGAATAAGCAGATCAATCTTTTTAACGGCGTGAGCTCTCTGTTCCGCGGTGACCAGCTCGCGATCAAACCTGAGAAATTCCCCGGCAATGAAGCGGTCACGCCGCTCCGAGCGCTCGCGGTAATAGTCCGGGTATGACTTTTCCGGGTTGATGAACATGCGTGTGATATATTCCTTGAGGGTTTTGCTCTCCGGTTTTCCCCTGAGCAGGGTCAAGAATTCAGCCTGCCGTTCGCGGAACATGCGGATCCGTTCCCGGTCAAGGTTATCGACCCGGCGCACCCCCCGTGACATCTCTTCCTTCTGCTTGTCCGTCAGGTTGCCGTAGAGGTAATCCATTACCCGGTAAATGGAACGCTCCATCTCACGGAAACGCTTTTTATCATCTTCCTTAGATTCTTTTTCCATTTTAGCGAGGCTCTCGTTCATCTTGCGCTCCATCCGATCAACCTGGTCCTTGTCAAGGGTCAGGAGGAAGGCAACAACATCATTGGACATGATGTTGAACATATCAGCCCCGTGTCGTTCAAAGCGCTGTTTCATCCAGAGCAGATCGGACTCCTTGAGACCAATGGCCATGCGCGGCCGGAGGTACTGGAGCGTCTCTGCATACTTGGGTAATTCTTCCCGGCGGTGCCATTTCATAAAGGCATCGAGTTTCTCCCTGAGAAAACGTTCCTGGTCCGGTTTCGGGTCCACGTAGCCAGCCACCGCGCGGTATATCATGGAATCCATGGAATTATACAAAAACTTGTACAGGGTGCCTTCACAGCCCGTGGCGGTTATCAGAAGCAATAACAGCGGAACTATATATTTTTTCATTTTTTTCTCCTTTAATATTGGCCTGTGCCTGTTCGTAAGTATCGGCATTGCATTAGTTTAGACAACAAGGGGCCGACCTTTGTTTCAATACAATTATCTTTTAACAAATTTTTCTCAATTCCGAGATTAATATTTAACAGGATCCTCCGGCCCTTCGTTATTCCCGTAACGGCCCCGCGGGCACATCAACCCGCGGGCGGCACGCCGGGCTGCGGCCCGGCTTAACATCACACCATTGGAGGTACCATGAAAAAAATGAAGAATATTCTGGCTCCCGTGATTGCGGGAATTATCCTTGTTTCCTGCCAGTACCAGGATGATGGAACGAAGCAGGAGGAGCGATTATCCCTCCTCGGCCTGGCAGCAACCAGCGGTGCCGGCAATGAGACGGCCCTTCCCCGTTTCAGCAGTTCCGATCGGAACCTGGCCCTGCCCCAGCAGAAGAAGAAGTGGACTGTTCTTGTATACATGGACGGGGACAACAACCTGTCGAGCTATTCTTCGAAGGACATCCGGGAGATGATGGGCTCCGGGTCGGACGACGCCTTTAACATAGTCGTCCTCTGGGACAATGATCCGGGCCAGGACGCGCAGGGCGCGGCGGAGCGCCACGGCTACTACTATGTTGAACGCGCAGGCGTGACGCTGGCAAAGGACACCGGTGAAGTCAACATGGGCAACCCGAAAACCGCCCGGGACTTCATCGCCTACGCGGTTAAAAATTTTCCGGCGGAGCATTACCTCTGGATATGGTGGAACCACGGCGGCGCCGTGGACCGTGCCGCCCTCCTCAAGGGCGTGTGCTGGGACGACACGAACGGCGGCGATCACCTCTCCGAGGCGGAGCAGAAGGATATCATCCTCTATTTCAAGAAGACCGCGGGAAAGAAAATCGACATCGTCGGATTCGACGCCTGCCTGATGGCCACGGCGGAGATTGCCTACCAGTATAAGGATGCCGCATCCTATCTGGTGGGATCGGAGCAGTCCGAGCCGGGCGACGGCTGGGACTACGCGTTCCTCTCCAAAATCAAGTCAAACCCTTCACTGTCCGCGCGCAGCGTCGCGAAGCAGATACTTGCCTATTATAAGAATTATTATGTGAAGCAGGAAGAGGAGGACGTGACCATGTCCGTGATCTACCTCGCCTACGCCGGGACATTAGGCCGTGCCCTTGACGATTTTGCTGTATCGGCCCAATCAAGCGGCATACCGGCCGCGACCTACCGCACACTATCGAGAGGACTCGCCATGTTCGGATTTTACAATGATGGAGAGCGGGACTGCTACTTCACCAAAGACCTGTACGGTTATCTGCGGGCGGTGCAGGAATCAACAAAGGTACCCGCTTCCGTCAGGGACAAAGCCGGCGCGTGCATGAAGCTTATCCTTGACGGAAAACTCGTGGTGTCGGAATGGCACGGATCCTCATGGAAGGAGAAGGCCCATGGCATCGCAATTACGCTGAAATACGCCACCGACACATACCGCAGGCTGGACATCTGCGCGGTGACCAGGTGGGACGAGTTTCTCAACTGGGCGAAGTTTCCGGATAATGACAATGCGTACTGATGATGACCCGGAGGCGGGTCGTACATGAAACAGCCTTCTGCCAGCCAGGGGTTTAAACCCCTGGCTGGCAGAAGGCGGACTTTTTTTCGAAATAACTGTTTTATTCTTGAATTTCCAGTTTGCTGTTGTTTTTTATTCACAGGGCAGGGATTTTATGCTCTTCAATCGCAGTTTTTTCATTTTCGACCTGGCACGCGAAATTCAGGGCCCCTGTCCATAGCTTTTTAGTGCTGACATGATCCGGAGCCGATTAACATAAGGCTCAGTATACCACTTGATGAAGGCGGAATTTCCTTGATGTTCAGATTATTCCGGCATTATTGTGTGGAGTTAATTTTAATTTGTTATCATTCTTGGCGAAAGGATGCAGTTATCATTACTTTTGAACACAGAAAAAAAGTATAGTTGATCGCCGGGAAAATTCTACTTTCGGGGATTAGCACATGACCTGTTTTCGTGATTTTACCGCCCCTCTTTGGGAGATTTTTGGCGGGAACCTGCTGGTGTTTGTCACAAGCGCGTTCTACATCGCCTGGTGGGCGGTATCCTTCCGATCGAACGGGGATGGAAACACTCCGGTGGCGGGACTTTTTATCACTGTCGCCCTTTTGGCCGGAATGGCGGCGATCGCGATCATGTCCATCGGGATCAACTCGCTGTCCCGGGCCGGAAAAGGATTTCCGGTGATGCACATCCTGCTGGGCGCAGCTGCTTTTTTCATCATTCTTCTCGCAGTAACGAAAATCGCTTTCCAGCGAGCCGTGACTTCGGAACTGCTGTTGATAACCGTCTGGGGCGCGCTGGAATTATCAGCGATTGCCGTTCTGCAAGGCAGCGGCCGGTTCGGCATGGGGCAGGCTTTGACGCTTGCGGCCCTGGTGGCGCTGGCTACCGGCGCAGGCATAGTCTGCTATATTCTGCACTACCGCCTTGACGAGACTGCGCGCTTCTGGAACGGAGTCATTCCGCTGATGGTTGATGCGGGAGTGGTGGCGGTATTTCTGGTAGTGCTGGGGCTTTACTGACTGCTCACCGACTGAATGCCCAGGGGCAATCAGTTTTGCAAAAAGCGGGGCTTTTTGCGCGAGGAGCTGGATCATATATGTGCCATGGAGTCCCATTGCACAAGGCTGTATGTGGAGCAATTTCCTGAATAATAAGGATTAGTATATGATATCGGACAAAAAACCTGTTGCGTTGATCTTTGCCGGTTTCAATAAAGTTGATACTGTTACAAAGAAAAAAACAATAAAAGAAATAAAAGAGGCCTATGACGGCGAGGAAATCTATATCGGCGACAATAAGTTTCTTCATCAACTGGCCGGCCGTCCCGTTATTCAATATGTGATCGACGCGGTTTATAACGCGAAAAAAAACGGCACGCGGCTCTATAGCGACATCTATGTCTATAATGATGTCGAAAGCTTCAAACAGCAAATAGATGTCAGCGAGTATCACAACCTCCACGTGCTGCAGATGAAGGACTCCCTCGGCGGCCACTGGAAGGATTTTTATTTTAATTATGTCGAATACGGCCAGCGCATCGACGCGTTTTTCGGCGATACTCCCCGCATCAGCCCGGAAGACGTTGAATATGTAAACCGTGAGTATGACGGCATCCTCGGCAGGGTAAAGGACCATCGCGGCGTGATATGCAACCTGGCCTTCAGCGTCGCCGAATATGAGGATTTAACCGACAACTGGCTCGACCACAGGATCAGGCGGATCAGGCGGGGGAAAAATAAGGGAAAATTAAAGAGCTTTATGGCGTTTGAAGATTACCAGGCACGGATCGGGAATACCTTCGGCGTATACAAGACCCAGGGCCTGGATGACCTGCTTGAGCACGAGGTGGCGAATTTCTCCTACAATCTCAGGAAGGCCCTGACCCCCAGCGTTATTTCAAAAATAATATATTACCTTATCAAATCAAAGCATATGGATGTCATCAGGCAGATTCGCAACAAGTGCATCGTGGAGAATGATATCTACGAGTCGATCCTGGACATCATTGAGCAGGTTTTCAAAATCGATTTGAGCAATTTCTCGGCCATTCTCTTTCATATAAAAAAGAACGCCGCGCACTGGGAAAATGACATAGACGGGCCCAATGATCTTGAAATATTTCAAAAAAAGTTCAAAGAGATGAATAAATAACTGAAATTATTTCAGCAAGAGGAAGCCGCGATGCTGCTGGTTGATTTAAAGGATTTCGTTCTGTCGAAAAACGCCTATTATTTTGACGAATGTTCCGTTCAGCAGAGCGGCAATCTCGTAGTCACCCGAAACAGAATACTGCTGAACGTTATCCATGCGGTAAACCCGATGCCTGATTATGGCACCAGCTTTTCTTCATTATATATTCATTGACATCAACCACATGCCGGTCAGATGATCTTCACTTTGGCGGTCACGAGAGTATGATATTCAATTATTTCATTTCGGCCTTTATCCTGGGAGTCATCGTTGCCATACCCCCGGGATCGGTCACGGTCATTGCCTGCCAGAGGGCCATCCAGTACGGCTTCAGGAACAGCCTCATCTTCACCATCGGGTCCAGTCTTTCGGATATCTTCTACATCTGCCTGGTCTATTTCGGACTGGCAAATTTTATTCACCATGAAACCAGCAAGCTCGCGCTCCTGGTCCTGTGCGGCCTCCTCCTCGTCCTGCTCGGCGTCGCGACCATGGTATCTGCTAAAGAGGAAGCCGGCGCGGACTCGAAAGCCGCGGTCAAACTCCAGTCCCGGCCGTGGGTGACCTTCGTTTCAGGCATTGTCATCACGCTCACAAACCCGATGACAATCATCGGCTGGATAGCCATCGCGGGGAATTTTTTCGTCCTCTGGAAGGACCGGGTCCCCGATTCATCCGGGTACACTGTCATCACCATTGTAATAATCATGGCGGGGGTGCTGGCCTGGTTTATCCCCCTGATTTACGCGGCCAGCAAACTGCATAAAATCATGAATCAATCATTCCAGAAATACCTGATAGCCTTCTCCGGCATCTGCCTCATCGTCTTCGGCATAATCTCTTTGTATTCAGCGTATACGATATACCGCGTGTAACAACCCTGCCTGTCGCGCGACTGCGCGGTCCTGTATATTCTTATTGACACCCGCCTTGAGCGCTGTTACTATTCTGAAAGAATCCGACCAATCAATACCATGGCGAGGCCCTTCATGAAACCAGCGGTAAAGAAAACATTGATCATCGCATGCGGCATAATTGTTTTTCTCTCGGTCACTGCGGCAGTCTCCTTCCAGGTCTTCTTCAGGCTCGCGCTCCCCTCCTACTCCGGCTCCGTCACGCTCAAGGGACTCAGGGGAACCGTGGAGGTGAGGACCGATGAGTACGGCATTCCGCATATTTTCGCCGCCAGCGAGGAAGACCTCTTCTTTGCCCAGGGCTATATCACCGCCCGGGAACGGATGTTCCAGATGGACATCACCCGCCTGGCCGGAAGAGGCGAGCTTTCCACGCTCTTCGGCGAGACAACGGTAAAGACCGACATTTACTTCAAGACGCTGGGTTTCTACCGCGCGGCGGAATCGGAATACCGCGGCCTCGATCCTGATTCAAAGTCTAAGATCGACGCGTACGCCCGCGGCGTTAACGCCTACCTGTCAGGAGCAAGACACCTGCCCCGGGAATATAGTATCCTTGGCGGCAAACCGCAGCCCTGGAAACCGGAGGACAGCCTGGTCAGCGGCCTCCTGATGTCCTACCGCCTGAACTCACAGAGGGACATCAAACCCATCCTCCACCGCATCCATGAAACGGCGGGAAGCGAACTCTTCGCCCGCCTCCTGCCCTGGATCCCGGACGGGGCTCCGATGGTTTCTACAGGCGGGGAGAGCAAATCCCCACTGGCGCGCTGCGACCTCCCCTACACGGCGCCTTCCGTCAGGGAGTTTACCGCCGGGGAAGAGACGTGCTGGCCCCTTGCCATGAGGGTCCGCGCCAGCAACTGGATCGCCTTTTCCGGCTCCCGCACCACCACGGGGAAGCCGGTCTTTGCCGGCAGCCCGGACCTTGAGGCTGTCATCCCGTCCCTCTTTTACCTGGTGCACCTGAAGGGCGGCGCCTATGATGTCATCGGCGGATCCATTCCCGGTCTCCCGGGGGTGCACGCGGCGGGATTCAACGGGCACTACGCCTGGAGCATCACCGTTGGCAACGGCGACAATCTCGATTTCTACGTTGAAAAACTGAACCCGTCCAATCCGGACCAGTACCTTACTGAGACCGGGTACCGCAATTTTACCATCATCGAGGAGAAGGTGAACATCAAGACGAAGGGCGGCATGAAGGAGAAACGGGTCAAGGTGAAAATATCCAGGCACGGGCCCGTCATATCCGACATCATGCCCGGCATGCCGAAAAACTGCACGATGCAATGGGCCGGGCTGGAAGGAAACGGCGGCGTGGTGAGCTGTTTCCTCGCGGCCAACAGGGCGAAGAACTTCAACGAGTTCCATCGAGCCCTCGCCATAGCCCGCGGCGGCAGCGTGAACGTGGGATACGCTGACATTAACGGCACTATCGGGTACCAGTACATAGCCCCATTCCCCGTGCGGAAATCCGGCGACAACCCGATCCCGCGCCCCGGAGAAAACGGCCGGTATGACTGGGCAGGATATGTGCCCTACGAAAATCATCCCTATGAAGTGAACCCGGCAGGCGGCTGCGTCGCCTCCTTCAACCAGATGCCGAAACCGGCAGCCTATTACGGCACCGCCTATTTCCTGTTTGAGCGCCCCTTCCGCTTCGAAGAGATCGCACGGAGCAAGACCAGGTTCAGCGTGGACGAGATCAGGAAGATGCAGCTCGACGTGGTGTCCCACCTGGCGAAGCGCTGGGTTCCGCCGGTGCTCCGCGCCTGCGCCGGTGTGAAAGACCTGGAACCATGCCTGGCGCTTCTCAGGAATTGGAACGGCACCATGGACCTTGACCTCCCGCAGCCGGCCCTGTTCAACATGTTTTTCACCCGCCTGATGAGGAACACGCTGGAGAACAAGATCGGGAAAAAGCAGGTGGATGATCTCTTCAAAGACCTGCATTCAACCATACCGGCGCAATGGCTCATCCGCTACATGGGGGACAACCGGGATCCGATCTGGGACGATCCCCGCACGAAAGATGTTGCGGAAACCCGCGACAACATGATCGTGAAGAGCCTGAAGGAGGCAGTGGCTGAGCTGACTGACCGGTATGGAAGCAGTCCGAAAAAATGGGCCTGGGGGAAGGTCCACACCATGACCATCAAGCACCCCCTGGGCGGGGCGCTCTCCTTCTTCAACCTCAGCCCGATCCCGCACCCCGGCGACGATTTCACGATAAACGCCGGCTGGTACGAACGGAAAAGTCCCTTTGACATGATCAGCGGCGGGGCCATCAGGATAATCGTCGACATGTCCGACCTTGACAGCATGACCCTCATATGCCCGCCGGGACAATCCGGCCTCTACCTGAGCCCATGGTACGGCAACCAGGCCGATATCTGGGCCCGGGGCGAGCAGGTACCGGCCCGGTACAGGACGGCAAAAGATATCAAGCAGGTTCTGCTCCTGGAGGCGGCGAAATGAAAAAAAAGATACTGATCCCGCTGCTGGCCCTTGCCGTCCTTCTTGCGGTAGCGGCGGCCGTATATTTCATTATCTATACCCAAGCCCAGCGTCTCCCTGTCGACAACCCGCGCTCTTTCCTGGCGCAGGGCCCTTCTGCGCGGGAGGGTGCCGTCGTGTTGTGCGCCGGGGATAGCATTACCCATGGAACGGTGAGCGTAAACTACGTGGACATCCTTGCCCGGCGTCCCTCCCTCAGGGAATATACCTTTGTCAACGCCGGGATCAACAGCGAGCTTGCCTACAACCTCCGCCTCCGCCTGGATGATATCATCCGCTGCGACCCGGATGTCATCACCATACTGATCGGCAGCAACGACGCAAACGCATCCCTCGCGGAGGAAACATCACGTCGCTACATCCGGGAGATGCGCCTTCCCCGGAAACCGGACAGCGCCTGGTTCCGCGAAAACCTGGCCGCCCTCTGCGCGAAGCTGAAGACCGGCACACGCGCCCGCGTCGCCCTGCTGTCGCTCCCGCCAATCGGCGAAGAGCCCGGAAGCGCTGCATACCGGCGGGCCGCGGAATACAGCCGCATCATACGGGAAGTCGCGGCGTCGCAGAAGGTCGACTACCTGCCCCTGAACGAGACGATGGCGCGCCGCCTGGAGGCCCGCGGCGTAACACCGGAACTCCGGTACGAGGGGGGCACGGAGATGCCCATGTACCGCGTCCTGGCAACGCATTTTCTCTTGCGAAAATCCTTTGACGAGATTTCCGAGGGATACGGGTTTCTCTTCCTCACCGACCTTCTCCACCTGAATACCAGGGGAGCGTCGACTGTCGCGGACCTTATCGAAGAGTATATCACCCGTGAAGGCGCCCCGCGGCGCCGGCGATAGATTCGGCATGTCCCTGTAACTGGCAGGGGCGGGTTACACTCCGCCCCTGATTCATAAGGAACTCAACTCTCCGCTGAACTGTAAGCCATGGCATCATCAGGAGGGGGGAGTCATCTTAATAATATGCACCGAGGTTGCCTTGAAGGAGGCCGTGAGGTCCATTCCCCCGCGGATATCCAATTCCTCTACGGAACGGTTGGTGACATAGGCCACCAGGGTAAAGCCGCAGTCAAAGTAGATTTTGTGAAAGAGCCCCATGGGGACGGTTTTCACTACCCTGCCGCTGAAGGAGTTGCGCGCGCTCGTTTCCTGATGGGTCGTGGAAAACACGATGTTATCCGGATGGATGCAGAAGGTAACGGCGCTCCCGGGCCCGGCATCTCCCACCGCCTCGATTGCCGCGCCGTTAACCGACACGGTCAGGATGCCGTCGCCAGACGTGGTGACCCTGCCTGAAAGGATGGTCTCGGTTCCCATGAAGGAAGCGACGAACTCGCTGGCTGGATAGAGGGTGATATCAGTGGGGCTCCCGGCCTGGACGATGCCGCCATTGTTCATTACTATGATCCGGTCGGCAAGACGTATCGCCTCACCCCGGTCGTGGGTCGCGAACACCGTCGTGATCCCCCGGTCCCGGATGATGCGGTCCAGGTCGGTGATGAGGGACTCCCTCGAGGGGGCGTCCAGCGACGAGAAGGGCTCGTCCATGAGGAGTATTTCCGGGTCCACTGCCAGTGCCCTGGCGATGCTGACCCGCTGGGCCTCGCCGCCCGACAGCGCGCCGGCCCGCCTTTTTGCCAGGCCGGATATGCCCAGCAGGTCCAGGGCGCGCGCCACGGCGGTCCTGATAGCGTGCCGGTCCATGCCCCGTATCTTCAGTCCCGATGCCACGTTGTCATACACCGACGCGGTGAACAGGAGCGGCTCCTGGAAGACCATCGCCAGGTTCCGGCGATACTGGTGAGCCGCTCTTCCCGGCGGGATATCCGCGCCGCGGTAGCGTGTCACGCCACGGTCGTTCCGCACCAGGCCCATGATGGAAAGGAGGAGCGTCGACTTGCCGGCGCCGTTGGGCCCGATGAGGGAATAGACCCGTCCCGCTTCAAAGGCAAGGCTTTCAATGGAGAGAGCCGGCATGTTGTTCCTGACTACCAGAAGATCCCGTATCTCGATAATCGCGCCGCTCATTTCGATTTCCTCTGCTGGACAGCGGTGAGGATATAATTCACCGTAAAGGCAAGGACGAGGAGGATCACGCCCAGGGCTATGGCAAGCTCGAAGTTCCCCTTGCCGGTCTCCATGACCGTGGCAGTGGTGAGGACACGCGTGTAGCCCTTGATGTTGCCTCCCACCATGATGGAGGCGCCGATTTCAGATATGACGCCGCCGAAGCCCGCCATGACGGCGGTCAGCAGCGGAAGGCGCGCCTCCTTCATGAGGAGCCACACCATCTGGCGGCGCGTGGCGCCCAGGGCCAGGATCTGGAGGCGCAGCTTCCCGGGAAGCCGCTGCATTGCCGCCAGGGTCACGCCGGTGATAATGGGCGCGGCGATGACGATCTGCGCCAGCACCATGGCGGCCGGGGTATACAGGAGCCCGAAGATTCCCAGGGGCCCGCTCCGCCAGATCAGGAGGGTGACGAAGAGGCCCACCACCACCGGCGGGAGGCCCATGCCGGTATTGATCACGCTGATGATGAAGCGCTTCCCGGGGAAGCGGAGGAGCGCCACGGCCGTTCCCGCGCTCACGCCGATGCAGGTGCTGGCGAGGGTGGCCGCCCCGGATATTTTCAGGGAAAGGAGCGTGACCTCCACGACCTCAGGTCAAGGGACAGGATAAGGCTGAATGCCTGGATGATGCCGTTTACTATGAGGTCCATCTGCTCCTTTATTTCACCGCATCAGGATAAAAAAGAACCGCGCCGTATTTCCTGATCCCGAATTCCCGTATCATCTTCTGCGTTTCCGGGGCGACCCAGAAATCGGCAAAGGCCTTCCCGCCTTCCGCGTTGACCTTCGGGAATTTTTTCGGATTCACCTCTATCACATGGTAGATGTTCAGCAGGGACCTGTCACCCTCCACCAGGACCGCCACGTCAATTTTATTCTTCCGCGAAAGATAGGTGGCACGGTCGCAGAGGGTATAGCCTTTCTTCTCCACGACAACCGCCAGGGTCTGGCCCATGCCGAGGCCGGTCTGCTGGTACCATTTCTCTTTTTCCGGGTTGAGCCCCGCGTTTTTCCACAGCTTCTGCTCCATCACATGGGTGCCGGACCTGTCCCCCCGCGACACGAAAAGCGATTTTGACGCGGCGATTTTCCTGAAAGCCTCCGCGGCCGACGCAAGTCCCTTTATCTTCGCGGGATCGTTTCCGGGTCCGAGGATCACGAAATCGTTATGCATGACGATGCGGCGGTTCACGCCGAAGCCCTGCTTCACAAACTTCTCTTCTGCATCTTTGGAATGCACCAGGAGCACATCCGCTTCGCCCCGCTCTCCCATGGCCATGGCCTGGCCGGATCCCACGGCAATGGTCTTCACCCTGAAGCCGCTCTTTTTCTCAAACACCGGGATCAGCACATCCAGGAGACCGGTGTCCTGGGTGCTGGTTGTGGTGGCAAAGATGATGTCTTTCTGCTTTGCATCAGCCGTTCCGGTGGAAATGATCCCACCTGCTACAATCGCTGCGAGCAGTGATATAATTCGCTTCATACTTCGCTCCTTTTCATTAACATCATAACAGGATGGATAGAATATCCAGCTTGAATCTGTCCTATTCAGCCGGTTCATACATCCAACTGGTTCATTACCTCAGTGGTTCAGCAAGTGAAAAAATTATATATTCCGGGATAATACAAAGTGTATATGCACCATTTTTGTAATAATTTTATCAATTATATTTTTCAAATACTTTTTTGTTACAAAAAATAACTTATTATTCTAAAAAATAACATATTTATTGACTTTTTTTAAATCACTTTAGATATTGCAAAAAAGTAACAGGTGTTATTCTAACTATATAATTTTTAATAATATTTTATTTTTATTTGTTCACTGGAGGATATAATGAAAAAGATCTTAGAATATTTTCTATTATCTACAATTAGCCTTGTTTTCTTCATGGTCCCCCTTTCAGCACAGGAAGGCGACAAGAAGGATGAGATGAAAAAAGACGAAACAATCACTGAAGAAAAAAAGGAAGATACTGAAACCACTAAAGAAAAAACACCGGTCGAGAAAATAGAGAAACCGGAGGAAAAAACAACCGGTGAAAAACAGGCGGAATTCAAGAAAAAAACCAGCGATTATACCATCGGGGAAATCGTTATAAAGTCAAAGGCCCTCGCCAGCGTGGAAGAAGCGGCGATAAGCACCGAGGTTTCATCAGAAAGCATAAAGTCCCGTTCAGAGAAAACGCTCGACCAGGCCATGCAGACCATGCCCGGCGTCAGGGTATACCAGGGCAAAAAGGGCCAGATGAATTTCGACATGCACGGTTTTTCGCATGGTACCGTAGCACTCCTTGTTGACGGCCTTCCCTTCGAGGAAATGTATGACGGCGGCGGCGGTGATATTTCACGCATCCTGGTCATGAACGCATCAAAGATCATCGTCAACCGCGGCACCTCGTCGGCCCTCTACGGATCGCGGGGGGCCTTCGGAGCCATTAACGTTGTTTCCAAACGGCCCGAACGGCTTTTTTTCGATGCCAGCACGGAAGTAAACAACTGGGGGAGTTTTTCCGTCAACGCATCGGGCGGCGGCGTATATAAGGATTTCTACCTGCTCCTCTCAGCGTCCATGATCAAGGAAAACAGCTACAAGGTTTCCAGCGCCCTTAATCAGAACAAGCGCATAGAGTGGCTGAACAAACTGGTGCCCTATGCCGCATACGGATACACTCCCCAAAGCACGATCTACACCAGCGTCGGACAATCGTACCTCTATGACGAGGCCATGTGGAACCATACCGAATCGTCTAAATACTATATCTCCGGCAAGGCCGGGTACGCCGTTACCAAGAACATAGAGTTTGGCGTGTCCGTTTCATACTACCAGGGCGCGTTCAACTTCAACGGCTTTGAGACGAGCGCATATTCAACGTACAATGTAAACGGAACGTGGAACAGCCCGTCCGCGGGCAGCATGTTCCAGAACCGCGCGTGGCAATGGCCCAAGGATTACCGCATCAATGTGGCGCCGTATTTGAACATGCAGTTCGGCGACTTTGAAATGAGGGCCATCTATTATTACACAGGACAGGCGAATACTCTCTACGGATGGACCAACCAGGCCGAGACTGCCATGTTCGACCGGGGCAAGGAATCCATACACCAGGAACAGAGCAACGGCTTTTACCTTTACCCATCATACAAATTCAACAGCTGGAACAAACTAAACGCCGTTATCCATTACCGCTTCGACGAGTACGATGCATACAAGCGGCGCATCGCAGCCTATGCATCAGGAACGCCGACATACCAGACATCATGGTTCCAGACAGCTCTGATGACCGCACACTACCTTGATATCGCACTCGAGGACGAATTCAAGTTTAAAACCAATTATGGCAATGTCAGGTTCTCCCTTGGATTGTCCTATGACGCGCAGGAGCTTTCCCGTAACTATGGAGGACGATACCTGCCTGGCACGACCACTGAAGACATCTTCGGATTACTCAGGCCGCGGGTGAAACCGGAAGATCAGTCAATGATCTGGGGCACCGGCGATTCCTTCAACCCGGTAGCGGCGTTCCTCTATGAACCGATCATAGACACATTGAAAGTACGGGCGACTTTCTCCCGTAAAACCAGGTTTGTTACCCTCCATGAATTCTCCGATACCGCCGATATGATTGACCAGTATTACCTGACTAATCCGGCAGCCCTGCCCTATATAATTGGACTTAACCAGCTGAAGCCGGAAATTGCCAACAATGCCAGCGCGGGCATAGAAGCGACACTGTTCAACAGGGCGTTGTACCTCCGCGAGGATTATTTCTTCGCCTATTACGAGGACAAACTCGTAGCTCTCGGCGACCCGAATTCAAACGTGGGCAATAAACGCTGGACCAACATCGAGGGGTCCACGGTGAACGGCCTGGAAAGCACTGCAGGGTCTACGCTGGGCACCGACCTCCTGAAAATCCTCGAGATGAACATATCGATGACCTACGTGTTTACGTCGGCCATGGATAAACTGGGGTCGTACGCGGTCCTCGGGTCGCGGGTTGCCCAGGTTCCCATGCACCAGCTCATAGGCCAGCTCAAGCTGGATTTCATCTCCGGAACCTCGCTCAACTTCTGGAGCACCAGTTTCTTCAACCAGATGGTATATATCCAGATGATAACGCCGGCCGTCCTTGGCTCGCCGTCGCTCTACACGACCAATGTCTACATGAGAAAGAAAATCCATGATTCCACCCAGCTGAACATACGGGTATCCCAGCGGATAGTAGATCATTTTGACCTGTGGGTCATGTGCAAAAACGTCATTGACGACTACAACTCCGATCCCTTCAACCCGGGACCGGGCAGGACCTGGTATTTCGGGGGAGATGCGGAATTTTAGCATAAAAGAATAATCTTTTTTATCCCCTGCGTAAGAACGCAGGGGATTTTTATATAACCAGACCAAGGCAGGAAATCACCATGAAACAAATTCATCCAATACTTATTTACGCCTTATTACTTTTGCTGCTACCCATTGGAGGCTGTAGAAAAGACCTGGCGCAGATCATGACCGTGACCGGGGCGACACCCCTGGCGCTGCAGGAATCCGTTCCTTCCGGGCTGTCGCTCAAGATATCAGGCATGGTAAAAAAAGAATATGAACTTTCATCCTATACCCTGAATAAATTCGCCACGGCCAGGATCCGCACCAGGGAAGTGTCACTCGGCGGCGAATTTGAAGGAACATACATCTATACCGGGATCCCGATGTACAACATTCTTGAAGGTGTGACGCCGCAAAAACCGAAGAACGCAGCCTTTGACCGTCCCCTCGACATCGCGGTAGTGTTCCACTCTAGCTCGGGGAAAAAGGCGCGCTTCAGCTACGGCGAGCTGATAATGACTGACGACCGGAATCCCTTCATGCTGGCTTTTCACCGACGCCAGCTGCTTCCGAGCAAAGATCCCCAAAAATACACCAGGAATAAATATAAGGAAAACATCAAGGGACTCCGCCTCATCTGTCCCCGGGACCCTGATACATCGCGGTACCTGAATGACGTGACGGAGATAAAACTCGTTGTCCTCAAAACACCGGACGACAAGCTGCCCGTTATGAAGAAAGGCGAAAAATGCGAATCCCGAGGGATTACGGGCATTGACGGGACAGAATCTATTGCCATTTCCTTTAACGGCGTCAGTGAACAGAAGACCTCCAGCTGGATTCGCGTCGGTCACGGCCAGGGATTCAAGGGAATTGCATCAGCCTCCGGATACAGCCTGCGCTCTTTACTGAAAAATAATTTTAAAAATTGCGTCCCCGATGATTTCTTTGTCTTTGTGGCATGCGACGGATACCGCGTCCTGATGTCGGGAAGGGAGATATTCCTCTCCGGCGACGGCGCGTCGTACATGATCCTCAAAAACATCGACGGCAAAAAACCGACGGGCAAGTACATGCTGGCTCCGGTGGATGACTATTTCGTTGACCGCGACGTGTGGGGATTGACCCATGTCGTCATCATAAGAGACTTCAAGTAAATGTCGGGAGGACAGGATGTTCACTACCAACAACCATGTTTATTTGTACATCGCCGGCGGAATTTTTGCACTTTCTTCACTGCTCTTCCTGCTCAAGAAGAAGACAGTGAGTTTTATAATCCTCATGGCCGGACTCATCCTGTACAGCCTCTACCTGGCGGGAAGGGGCTGGATTACGGGCATATTCATCCCCAACAACATCTTTGATGCTCCGTTTTTTGCCGCCTGGTGCTTCGGTTTCCTGATCCTTTTGCACAGGATTTTTATCAGGGATACCCGATGGGGAACCCTGCTCATACCGCTTCTCCTGTTTACCCTGGTAGCCTTCTGGTATGTCAAGGGCGTCATTCCGCCGACACCCAACAAGCAGACCTTCTGGGCACCAGCCTTCTTTATTTCCGAGACCCTCGCACACGCCTGTTTTTTATGCGGCGCGGTCTTCGCTGCCGTCAACCTGACAAGGAAAAACACCGATGACACGTTTCATGCCTATGTCGTGTGGGGGTTCATCCTGTACTGCATCGCCCAGGTTACCGGTGCAGTGTGGTGCTATTACGGCTGGGGCAACACCTTCCAGTGGGTACCGAAGCACATGGGCTCAACGGCAATATGGCTCATCTACGCAGCCTATCTCCATCTCCGCTTCATTGCCGGGTGGAGCAACGCCAGGAGATCATGGTACGCACTGGCCGCGGCAGCCATATCCATCATGATCAACGCGAGTTACTACTTCAAGGAATTATCATTCCCCAGGATCGGAGGCTGACATGATAAAGAATATATGGAACAAACTCGGGAGCCTCACTCTATCCTTCTGGCTCCTTATCACCGCAGCCGTTCTTTTTATCATCGGATCGATCCAGACGGATATACACGGCACCGTGTTCAAAACAATCAATCAGGTGAGAGTGCAGGATTGGATCAGGGAAAATCTTTCAGCCAACCTGGCAGTCGCCTGGTGGCTCCCGCTTATCATCGCGGTGCTTTTTCTACTCGGCGCAAATACCATGATCTGCACCATCAACCGCATCGTCGAACTGGTTGCCAGGAAAAACTCTTCCTCCGCCTACCGTTTCACGGTGTCGCTTCTGCCGTCGGTGATACATATACTTTTCCTTGTGGTCATGACCGGACATGTAATCACTATCACGACCGGCATGTGGAAGCGGATCCCCATCGAGAAGGACACGGTGATACGCATCGACGCGTCAACGCCGGCAATAACGGTTAAAGAAGTCCGCAACGATCTGTATCCTGACTCGACCCTGATGGCAAAAAGAATACGGCAGACGACCGTCACCCTTGAAGACAGCGATGGCCAGGCGCTGGACATCAAGTACCTCGATTCCATCGGGTATCATGGATACAAGCTTCATCTGGACATGGTCAAAGGAAAGAAGAGCATGCTTGAGGAACTGAAGGAAAACAGCATGGTCATACCCGAGAGCGCCAGGGTATGCTTTAAATCGGACTTGTTCAACACGAAAAATAAGCCGGTGGAAAAGCAAAAAAAACTATTCCTGCTGGTAATCTCCGACCCCGGCCTGCCGGTGATTCTCACCGGCTTCACCCTCATCCTGGTCATCATGACCTGGTATTTCATCGAAATTCTGAGAAAACGCAACGGAGCGTGAAAAAATTACAACCGGGGTCCCTGACATGAAAAAGCGCGTCACAGTATCAATATTCCTATCCATGGCTATACTGCTCACCGGGGCTTCATCAATTCCGGAGAAGGCCGGCGATCCGGGACTGTCGATCACCGGCCTGGTGGAAAAACCGCAATTCCTCACCATGAGGGACCTCTCGCAGTTCACCTCCGTAAGCGTGAAGCTCACCGAGGTGAATTCTGATAAAACCTACGGCGGCAGCTTCCAGTACCGGGGCGTCCCCCTGCGGACCCTCCTCGAACTGGCTGCAATAAAAAAACTGGAACCTGAATATTCAAAGCTCATCGACCTTGTCATCGTAGTAAAAAACTCCCGGGGAGAAAAGGCGTACCTCACCTGGGGCGAGGTATTTTACCGGAATCCATCGGACGCCGTGATAGCGCTCTCGGCTGACGCCGTAACAGCCATGAAGAGCTGCCTCAACTGCCACAAAAAGGGCCAGTTCGAGAAATGGGAGACCCCCCTTCATCGGGCAGTCGGCCTGCCGAAACTGGTGCTGGCAAATGATTTCTACTCTGACCGGTGCATCGAAGATATAACCGGCATAGAAATCATGGACATCCTACCGCGGAAAGCGGCTGCTAAATCCGGGAAGTTTCATTCCGGCAGTTTCACCATATCCGGTCCGTCAGGCCAGAACATTTCCATCGACACCCTGAAAGCATACCGTCATACCGGGATACCGGTAAAGCACGCGGGCGAGGGCCGCGGGTACCATGGCATCGAAGAATACGAAGGCGTGCCCCTCATGGACATCTTCGCAGAAAAAAAGATAAAGCCGCCCTTGAATTCAATGCTGGTCTTCTCCGCGCCGGACGGGTACCGGTCAGTGCTGTCATACGGCGAACTATCCATGACCCACTTCGGGAAGGAGATAATCATCGCCGACAGGAAAGACGGCAGAGCCATTGAAGAGGGAGGAACCTTCAATCTCATCATCCGCCATGACCTGTCATCAGACCGCTGGGTAAAGGCACTGGAGAAAATCGAAATTATTCCGATGCGGCAGGAGGCGAAGCTGTACATCATCGGCGTCGGGTGCGGCGACACGGATCTCATCACCCGGGATGCCCTGTCGGCGATGGCAAAGGCGGATCTCTTCGTGTGCACCGGTGACATTGCGTCACGCTTCAGGACATACATGGGGGGCAAACCGGTCCTCTTCGATCCCCTGATGACCATACCGAACTATTACCGGAAAATGAAATCCAAACTCACGGAAGAGGAGATAAAAAAAACAACGGATGAGCTCAGGGTGCAATACATCACGCAGATGAAAGAAGCCCTCAAGGCGGGAAAAAACATCGGTTTTCTCGATTACGGAGACCCGACCATTTACGGAAGCTGGACCTACTGGCTCCTCTCGAATTTTTCCGCCGGGGAGTACCGGGTCATCGCCGGCATCAGCGCCTTTAACGCGGCCAACGCCATGATCGCCAGGAATGTGGCGATAAACGGCTCAGTCATAATCACCGTGCCCAACGGGATCCGGACCAATGAAGCACTGGTGAAAGCCGCCGCTGAAAAAGGAGAGACGCTTGCCATCTTTGTAGGCCTCACCGAGATGAAGAGTCTTATACCCATTTTCAACAGGTATTACAGGGGAAGCACACCGGTCATAGTGGTCTACCGGGCGGGTTATGAAAAGGAGGGGCGATTGATTAAAACCGATCTCTCGAATGTCCTCGGCATCATTGAAGAGGACAGGGAAAAGCACCTGGGGCTGATATATATTGGAGAGGCTTTGCGCTAAATGATTCAAACGCCTTAATAACAAGGTAATTAATTAGGATATTTTGTAATAATTTATTATTTTTAATGCTATTATTTCTAAAAACTAGTAAACATATTAATTACTAACTAAAAATTACGAAAAGCCACTGTTTTTCATCTATTTCCTTGACTATATAAGCCATTTAAAATATTTTCAATTAATCAAGTAAGCTCTTCAATTCATCAATGTTATACACATGTCAGCATGATTGAATAACATAAAAAAATGGCAGATGATGATTTATATCGGAATAGATGACACGGACACGCTTAATTCCCGCGGCACCGGCCGCCTTGCCAGGAATATCGCCGCTATTCTATCTTCGGATTTTACAATTGAAGGCGTAGTGCGTCACCAGCTTCTCCAAGATCCGCGGGTCCCCTTTACCAGCCATAACAGCAGCGCCACCATCATCTTGAGGGAAAATGGTAAAACCGACCTCACTGAGCTATTTAACAGAGTGAAAACCCTGATGCTGTCAGATTTCCAGGTCGGGAGCGACCCCGGGATATGCGTGACCCGCGAAATACCGGATACAGTCATAGAACACGGGCGCCAGGCCCAGAAAAGGATCGTCACCCAGAAAGAAGCGCGGGACCTTGCCCGTGCCAACGGCATACCCCTTGAAGGCCTTGGAGGAACTGAAGACGGCGTCATCGGCGCCCTTGCCTCCGTGGGCCTCACCGCCACCGGCAACGATGGACGCTACCTTCTCTGCGGGAGGGTCCGTGATTTACAGGGGTTCCTGCCGGTTGAAGCGGTGCTCGATGCCGGGGTGACGGAAGTCCGCACCGTGGAGGGAAAAACCATCAGCTCCGGCCTGATGCTGTCGGACAAGATCAGGCCGGCACGCCGGGACGGAAGGCCCGTTGCCTTCGTGGAATGGCGCGATGATCACTGGGAGCCTCTCAAACTGAATTGAAATGATACAGATAAAGGAATTAACATACGCATACCCCCAGCACGGCCGGGGAATCGGACCCTTTGATTTTTCAGTGAAGCCGGGGGAGATGCTCCACGTGACCGGATCATCCGGATGCGGCAAGAGCACCCTGGCACGCTGCATCACGGGGCTGATCCCGCATATATATCATGGCTTGATGGAAGGAAACGTCAGCATCGGCGGACTTGATACAACATGCACACCCCTGTGGAAACTCTCCGAAATCGCCGGGTTCGTATTTCAAAATCCCGCCATGCAGATGCTGGGGAATTCCGTCGAAGAGGAAATACTGATCGGACTGGAGAATCTCGGCCTTGACCGCGCTGAAATGCGGGACCGGATGGACGAAGCACTGGATCGTTTCGGTCTCGGTGACTTCCGCGGCCGCCGGCCCCAGACCCTTTCCGGCGGTGAGCAGCAGAAGCTGGCCCTGGCGGCCATTACCGCGCGGCGGCCCCCGGTGCTGATCCTTGACGAGCCGTTGTCCATGCTTGATGTCACGGCGGCAACGGAGCTCGCCGATTACCTTGCGGAACTTACCCGCGCAGGAGCAACTGTCGTCATATTCGAACACCGGTCTGATTACCTGGCGGGAATACCGAATATACGGGTAGCCCTCCTTGACAGACTAATAGGCCCCGATCGCGCCGTTGCGCCGTCGCGCCGGGCCGGTACTATTTCAGGCGACAGGCGCGGCGCACGTCTCAATGTCACTGGTCTTGGCGTGACAATCGGCAGCATGGATATCATCAAGAATCTTACTTTCTCAATAGAACCGGGTGAAGTGACCGCAGTTGTCGGCAGGAACGGGAGCGGGAAAACCACCCTCGTGCGCGCCCTGGCAGGACTGCAGAAGCACGGGGGCACAGTCGCCGTCGATGGCGCCCGCCCCGATTTCGGGCAGGTCTACCAGAACGCGGACCTTCAGCTTTTCAACGCGTCGGTCCGGGCCGAAATCCTTTTCCGTGTGAAGGAACCAGACATGGCATGGTACGACTGGCTCCTGGACACCCTCCGCCTCAGGCAGTACGAGGAAACGCCGCCGCTAATCCTGAGCGAAGGCGAGAAGAAACGAGTGGCCCTTGCAACGGTGCTGATGCGCAGGGCCGCCCACGGCATCCTCCTTGACGAGCCGTCCCTGGGGCAGGACATCGCCCACAAGAACATGCTCATAAACATCTGCCGCGGCCTCGCCGACCGGGGTAAGATCGTCCTCTTCACCACCCATGAACTGCACCTGGCCGCAATGGCGGACCGCCTGATTCTTCTCGGGACCGATGGGATCGCCGCTGACGGGCCGCCGGAGCAGGTCTTCCGCGACGACGCGGCCTGGAGACGGGCCGGGATGTTCGTGCCCGGCTGGGTAACCGATATCGACCAAAAGGAAATAACGGCATGAGCGCTGGCACCTCATACGGCATGACCCATACCATGACCATAATCGAGTCATCGCCTCTCCGCAGGGCAGACCCGCGCACCAAGCTCGCCCTGTGCCTGTGCGCCTCCCTTGCGGTCATGCTCCCCCTTGAAAAAATAATTTTTTTCACCGCCGTATATGTTATATTTCTTCTATGGGCGCGTCTTCTTCCGGAAGCGGCCCGCCAGGCGTGGAAACTCAGGTGGATACTGGGAGTGCTTTTCCTGGTAGACTGGCTGTTTGTGTCCCTCAATCTCGCCATGATAGTTACTCTCAGGCTGCTCCTGATGGCGGGGGTTTTTGCCATGTTCTTTTCCACCACAACGCCGTCGGAGCTGTGCCTCGCCCTGGTGTGGCTGCGCGTCCCCTACCGGTACGCCTTCAGCATCAGCCTCTCATTCCAGACCGTGAGCAGCATCGACGCTGAATGGCGGGGCATACTGGAGGCGCAGAGGGCCCGCGGCGCCTTCACGGCGCCGTCCGGATGGCGGTACCTCGTCGAGCAGGTGCGGAACCTGGTGTGCATGACCGTACCGGCGGTGGTGCTCACGGCCCGGCGCGCCTGGTCGATGACGGAGGCGGCCTACGCGCGCGGCTTCGAATCGCCCCATCGCAGCACATTCAACAGGCTGTCCATGGGAGCAATCGACTGGATCATCCTGGCCGGAGCATTGATCCTGGCGACAGTCTTAATAATCTGGAGGTAACAACCCATGAGCACAACAAAACGCATCATCATTGCCGTTATCATCATCGCTGCCGTTGCCGGCGCAATCCTGGTAATCCAATCGTCCCGCCGGGGCGGATACCTGTACCGCACCTGCACCACCGGACAGAAGGAATTTTCAGAAGGGTGCGTTCCGGTTTACTCCGCAGGGAAATTACTGGCAAATTTCTGCCAGAAAGACTCGGCAGGTCTTACAAAAACAGAGTTCCGCGAAAAAGTCGAGAACAAGGTACAGGAAGGATGGCTCCTCCGTGACGTACTCCTGTTGTACGTCAAGAAAGAAGAGATGACGCAGGACACCACGGTGACAGTCGCAAGCTCAAGCCGCAGCAAGAAAGCGGAACTCACGTGGAAAGACATCTCCAATGACCGGAACAAAATCATCCTTGCCCTGTCGAAACAGGGGAGCCTGAAGCTGGCATCCACCATGAAGGACTTTGACACCAGGGAGAAGTGGGTGCAGGATATCGACAGGATCGAGATAGGCCGCAAGTGAAGGAGCGGTACTTTTCCACGTTCCAGCTCTTCCTGCTGGCCCTCTTCGCCGCCCTGATCGTGGTCGCGAAAATAGCCCTCCACCTCCCCCTGCAGCTTTCGGGACATTCGGGCATCTTCTGGATGGCCATCATAATTGTGGCCGCCCGCGTGGTTCCCAGGCGCGGCGCAGCCAGCCTGGTGGGTCTCACGTCGGGGATCATGGCAGCCTTCCTGGGCCTTGGCGACCTGGGCGGCCTGAACACACTCCTCTCCTACACCATGGCGGGTGTCGGCGCGGACCTCGGCCTGCTCCTTTTGCGTGACCCGGAGAATTATGCCTGCGCCGCCCTCATCGGGGTCTTCGGTCACTTGTGCAAGTTCATGGTCAAGTGGATCTTCGGTATGGCGGCGGGCGCCCCGGTGGGTTTCGTCGCCCTGGGACTTGCCAAGGCTCTGGTCGGCTACATCATTTTCGGCGCCCTGGGAGGGCTCCTTGGCGCCCTCACCCTCTCAGCCCTCAGGAAGGCGGGGTTTTTTACATATCTGCTTGAAAAGAAATAACAAACAAAATATAACAATAACTTACAAGTAATTGAAAATGACAAAACATAACCATATATTACAATATATCGTAATATTTAATTGACATTCTTCTCTGATTTATTGAAATGATTTTAAAAGAAATCTAGGAGGATATTTAGTTATGAAAAAATTATGGGTTTTATTATTGCTGATCATGATTTCACCCATGTTCAGCTGCGATGAGAGTGCTTCTGAAAATGAAATGAATGCTGCGTCATTGTTATACATGTTTGGAAACAAAACTTTGACGGTTAATGTTACCTATACCGGGCCTGGTTCTATACTGACTCTTGATCTCGTCCCCTAGAGACTGCCGGACAGGATATATCTATGTCTGTCTTTTTACAAGCCTGGGTGCAAACACTACGTCACCAGTCACCTGTTTACTATTGCAACGAATCGCAGTTACTGTAACCGATGCCACACAACAAACAATAACGGTGACAGGCATATGGTCCGGTGATTATTACCTCATGGTATTCTATGATTACCGAAATACTGCAACAGCAGGAGAAGATCCCATACAACAACATGAACGGTACCTTTTATACATATACTACAGGTGGAACAAACTGTCGGCTCAATGCAACACCAGTTAAGCATCCCTACAGTGTTTCCAGTATTGATATATCTTTCCCTGATAATATCGCCATTGACTCTGGTGGCGGGGGCAGTGCGCGGACCGACTTTTTATAATGTGGTTGTCTTTAATTTTAATATGGTCAATTCTTATTTTTATATATTGTTTATCACTTAGGGGTTTTTTTCCCTTTGCTGTTCCGATAATTCAGCATATTGGAAGAACTCCCTTAATTATTTAAATGACTGGTTTTCAGTGGTTTATGTAAAAAACTATATCGAATAATTTCTATTTTAATATAGCAAGTTATTCCGATGACTTTTTCACAAAAATAATATCCCTCACCATCTTATCATCTTACATATTCCTGGTAATTTTTTCGATTCCCATTATTTTCCTTGTCTTGGGCGCACTTGACCAGCACAAAATCCGGTTGCCGACAATAAAGAGATAACCGTTATAGATGACCTTACGGCAACGGCAAGAATCCTTCCGCCGGTCTGGGAAAAAGTATCGATGCAAAGGATATAAAGCAACAGCAGCAGCGTACAAATAAGCGCAGTGGTGTTTTTACACCCGGCGAGATCATAGTCACGGGCAAGGCCATAGCAAACATCAACGCGGCCGCCACCACCACGACAATCAATCAGGAAGACATCCGGGACCGGAGCGAAAAGACCCTTGACAACACCCTGGAAACCGTGCCGGGCGTAACAGTTGAACGCCACCAGAAAGGCCATGTCCGCGCCAAGATCCGCGGCTTTGACCAGGACAAGATCGCCATCCTGGTCGACGGCATTCCCGTGATCGACATTTACTCCACTGATATCGATCTCAGCGATATACCGGTCATGAATATTTCCCGCATCTACGTGAACCGCGGCGTATCATCGGCGCTGTACGGCACCAACGGCGCCATCGGCTCGATAAATGTAGTAACCCGGAAGCCGACGCGGCTTTTCGCAGAGGTGAACGGCGAATACGGGCAGTACCGGAACGGATCAGTCAGCTTCGCCCACGGCGCGCCCTTCAAAAAATTCTACTACTGGATCACCGGATCCTTTCTGAACTCCGGCGGCATCCAGCCTTCATTGAAACTTAACCGCGCGGAGAAATTCAACTGGTACAAAAAATTCATCCGGTCATACCTCTATGGCTTCAATTATGACCAGGTCACCATGCCGGCGCAGTATGATTACCTCTTTGACAGCGGCAAATGGAACCATTACGATTACCAGAAATACAACCTTTCAACTAAAATCGGATACGAGTTCAACAAGCACGTGGATGCCGGCATTGCCGCCCTCTTCCGCTATGGTTCGGGAAGAACCAATACCTACGAAAACAACTGCTACAGTGACTACAAACTCCAGAACCTCTGGTGGAAAGATCCGGTGTTCCAGGTTACCGGGCAAGCGGACGTAAAAAAAGCAGCTCTCAGAAACCGTTCCTTTGACTGGCCTGAGAAATACCGCTATACCGTGTATCCCTACATCACTATTGACTATGACAAAATTCTTGTAAGGGCCAATGTGTTCGTATCGTATGATTACGCGATGCAGGAGGGATACGCGTCCAACAACCATCTTTATGAAAAGGAAGCACCTGCAGTTCTTCCCCAAGATTCACGGTACAGCCCAACATACGATTTCAAAACTTATATGTCATACGGTTTTAATTGCTATCCTTCATTCCGCATAGCTGAATGGAACCGTCTTAACCTGGCCATAACCTGGCGTGAGGACCGCTTCACTGAACAGCAGAGCGGGATTTCTTACTTGAAATCATGGCCGATTGTCACTGCGGGATACGGACTGGATAAGTATAATGTAGCGTATCTTAAGGCGTCATTCCTCACCATAGCGATCGAGGATGAAATCAACATAATGGAACGGCTTCGCATTTCTCTCGGGATATCCTATGACGCGCAGAATTTCACTGATTTTAAAGCGCGCAGTACTGACAACCCCAATTATTATGGGTCGGCCTATATTGTCAAAGACGATTCAACCATCTGGGGCACCCGTGACTCCTTTAACCCGGTGGCCGGCATTGTTGTTGTAGCCGTTCCTGACCTGCTGGATTTTAAAGTTGCCGGCTCCATAAAAACGCGATTCCCCACCCTGGGCGAATATTCGAAGATTGTCAGCCCGCTGTACGACCGGGGCCTGGAACCCGAGAGATCATATAACGGCAATGCGGGATTCCAATTCTACTTCCTGGATAAAAGCCTGAGCTTCGGCGCCGACTATTACATCAGCCTGGTAAAAAACCGCATTGAGAAGATTGCGGGCTCAGAAGAGCCCCCGGTTAACATAGAAAAAATCGTGTCCCAGGGTGTGGAATCGTACATAACCTATGAGAAAAAAAACATATCGATTTTCAAAAAGATATCGGCATCACTCTATTACAACTATCTGAATTGCGTTAACATGGATGATTCATGGAACGCCAAGGTAAACAAGGGGCCCTATCTCGAATTTACACCGGAACATCAGATTATCGCTGAACTGAGGCTCCTGTTCATAAGCGACACGATGCTGGCGTTGTGGGGTAACACGCAAATCAACCAGATCATGTACGCGATGAGGATTCGTCCCGAACCTGATATCCAGTATTACCCCTATTCACGCTGTTTTTTCGAACCGGTGAAGGTTCATAACCCGGTGATGATCAATTTCAAGGTTGAGCAAAAAGTTTATAAATACATATCAATCTACATACTATGCAAAAACATCCTGGATGATTATTTAGCAGATCCATTCAATCCAGGACCCGGGCGGATGTTTTACGGCGGGATCAATGTGAAGTATTGATTAAGATCAACTGATATTTTGACATTCTGGGGAATATCCATTTTTTTCATTGACGAGTCTCGAACCTCTCATGTAACATAACAGCAGAGGATAACAATGCCGGAACACTTAATGAACACCAAAGAGGTCGCCGAATACCTCGGTATTAATGAAAAACAGGTCTACGCCCTCATCAAGGCGGGAAACATTCCCTGCACGCGGGTCACCGGCAAGTGGATATTCCCGAAGCACCTTATCGACGAATGGATAAATACATCGGCGCGGCACAACCCTGAGCGGAAATCCTCCACCGGGCCAGCCAACCGCATCCTCGCGGCAGGGAGTAACGATCCGGTCCTGGACCTCCTGATCAGCCAGAACAATTCGGAAAACTTTTCCATTTTTTCCTGCAATATCGGAAGCACCCAGGGCCTGCAGTTCCTGAAAGACTCGAAGTCTGACATTGCCTGGTGCCATCTCTTTGACCCTGAATCCAAAACCTACAACATACCCTACATCGCGGCGCACCTTGCTGAAAAAAAGATAGCCGTGGTGCATCTCTTTTACCGCGAAATCGGAATCCTGGTTTCCTCCGACGCGGTTAAAAAAATAAAAAAACTCGAGGACATTGCCACAGGAGTACGTTTCATAAACAGGCAGGCTGGATCGGGGATACGGATATTCCTTGATCATAACCTGAAAAAAGCCGGCATTGACCCGGGGTCTATAGAGGGATACCAGAACGAGGTGAACACCCACTTTGAGATAGGCCTCTCCATCCTGTCCGGCAAAGCTGACGCCGGCATATCAACAGTTGCCATTTCAAAACTCATGGACCTTCCCTTCATTCCCCTCGCCCGTGAAAGCTTTGACATGGTGATCGGCAAGGAAACCTTTTTTGAAAAGGGAATCCAGCTTTTCATCGAGTCCCTGCAGTCGAAGAAGTTCAGGAAGACTGTGGAGCCCCTGGGTGACTACAGTTTCGCCGATTCAGGTAAGATACTCTATTCAACTGCCGGATAGTTATCGGTACCTACCCGCATAATTTATTTAAAAAATTTTTTCATTATTATCATACCATTCGTATACATGGGAAAAGAAGATAGAGTATGTGATCAATAATGGAAACAACACTTTATGTTCATAATGATGTGTTGGCACACATAAATAAAGCAGCACATGCCCTGGGGATTTCACGCTCAAAAACAATAATAATCCTGATAAAACATATCATGACAGACATACAAGATCCTGGCCGGATGGGAAGACTGGTCCAATATCAGCCACGATGCAGTCCTGAAAAATGGCATAGATTTCACATACAGCTGCGGATTGACGATTATGAGTATCTTCTGGATCTCAGGAAATTGCTCAAGATGTCTGTTTCATCTATTCTCGCCTATGCTCTCCAAAAATACGGCAACAAGTTAATGAACATAAAAATAACCGATAACTATCTGTATAAAAACTATATGATTATCAGAGAATTAATAGATAACATAATCTGCTGGAGATTAATATGGGGGTATCCGCCCCACGTAGAAAAACTACTGCCAGCCAACAACCCTTATTAATAATACCATACAACAGCATCAAATCTTTTTGCAATATGACATAATAAATTCTTGACAATAATTTTGAATAGGTTTTCATACAATACTATATTATTATACATGGGGACCTCAAAAAACTGCTTAAACAGTATAATCGAGCAGTTTTTTCTTTAATATGTACCCTCAGGGAACAATCGGACCGGCAGATGCCGGCGGTATTCCATTAAATCAGTATTGACTCTTAGCAATCGACTGCCATAAAGCAAGTCAGAAGCACTGCGTGATTTCCCGGTTTGACGATGCCGCCGGTATCATGCTCTGCCGTTCATCACAGTTATTAATATCATATACGGGATACAGACATGGAGTGGACCGATATAATCATCTCGTCAAAAAAAGAACCCCGGCTATCGGAAAATGCGTGCATTGTGCTGGAAAAACGCTACCTCGCCAAGAACGACAAGGGGAATGTCATTGAAACACCGGAGGGCCTCTTCAAGCGCGTTGCTAAATTCGTGGCGTCCGCAGACCTTATGCACGGCAGCTCTCCTTCCGAGGTCAACAAACGCGCTGACGAATTCTACGAAATGATGGCTGACCTGCAGTTCCTTCCCAACACGCCCACGCTCATGAATGCCGGCAGGCCCCTGGGGCAGCTCTCCGCCTGTTTTGTCCTCCCTGTTGAAGACTCCATGGACAAGATATTCGACGCGGTGAAGAACATGGCCTTGATTCATAAAAGCGGCGGAGGCACCGGATTCTCATTTTCGCGGCTCCGGCCCAAGGATGACATCGTCAAGTCAACCGCCGGAGTTTCGAGCGGCCCGGTCTCGTTCATGAACATTTTTAATGCCGCCACTGAAACAGTCAAGCAGGGCGGTACCCGGCGCGGCGCCAACATGGCCATACTTTCTGTCAATCATCCTGATATCCTGGAATTTGTCAAAGCCAAGGAGGATAAAAGCGCCCTTACCAACTTCAATATATCCGTCGCCCTTACTGATGATTTCATGGATGCCCTTGAGCGTGACGGCGACTATAACCTCATCAACCCCAACACGAAAAAGGTCGCGGCAACACTGAACGCCCGCGAAGTATTCAACCTCATCGTGCGGAAGGCGTGGGAAAGCGGTGAGCCTGGTATTATTTTTATAGACCGGATCAACGCTGCAAATCCGCTGAAAAAAGTCGGCATGATCGAAAGCACCAACCCGTGCGGCGAGCAACCTCTCCTCCCGTTTGAATCATGCAACCTGGGCTCCATCAATCTGAACATGGTCATCAAAAAACAGAAAGGGGCATACATACTAGATTATGATAAACTGCGCCAGATCACCCGCCTGGCAGTCCGCTTTCTGGACAACATCATTGATCTGAACCGGTATCCCCTGGACCTGATCAAGGAAAACACCCTGGCAAACAGGAAGATCGGCCTCGGCATCATGGGGTTCGCCGATATTCTCATACGCCTGGGCATCCCCTATAATTCCGAGGAGGCGGTATCAACAGCGGAATCCATCATGGCTGCCATACAGGAAGAGTCGAAACGGGCTTCCGAAGAGCTGGCAAAGGAGCGCGGCGCCTTCCCCAATTTTCCCCGGTCCTCCTATGCAGATGAGGGTACACCACCGATGCGGAACGCCACCACTACGACCATAGCGCCCACCGGCACCATCAGCATCATCGCCGGCACTTCCAGCGGCATTGAACCGATCTACGCCCTTGCGTACCTCCGCAACGTGATGGACAACAATATCCTCGTTGAGGCGAACCCTCTCTTTGAAGAAACAGCACGGGAACGCGGCTTCCTTACCGATGACATTATGGCCCGGATAGCCGAGCACGGTTCCGCGAGCGGCGTCGACGGTATCCCTGAAGACATCCAGCGCATTTTCGTAAGCGCTCACGACATAGCGCCGGATTGGCACATCAGAATCCAGGCCGCCTTCCAGAAGCACGTGGACAACGCCGTGTCAAAAACAGTCAACTTCAGGAGCGACGCCACCATGGAGGAGATCGAGCAGGTTTACCTGACCGCTTATCACCTCGGGTGCAAGGGCGTGACGGTTTACCGCGACCAGTCCCGCGAAAACCAGGTCCTCGAAACAAGGTCGAAATCAGAAAAAAATGCCGCAGCCGAGCATGATCGCGTCCCTGCCGGGGAGCATCCTCAAATTACCCCCCGGCCTCGCAGCGACATTACCTGGGGATCAACGCGCAAGATCGCCACGGGCTGCGGCTCTCTCTACGTAACTATCAACCAGGACGAACAGGGACTTTTCGAGGTCTTTGCCGCCATGGGGAAGGGGGGCGGATGCGCGGCTAGTCAGACCGAGGCAGTAAGCCGCCTCATCTCACTGGCCCTGCGGAGCGGCATCGACAAGGAACAGATCATCAAGCAGATCAAGGGCGTGCGTTGTCCCAACCAGGCCTGGGAAAAAGGCGGGCGCATATATTCCTGCGCCGACGCCATCGCGAAGGCCCTGGAACGCCATTCCGGCATAACTCCGGCAGCCAGCGCCGATGACACCATTCATGAAGCGGCCAAGAACATAGCCGAGACAAACGGCAAAAACCGCGAAACGGTCATGGTCGGCGTGTGCCCCGACTGTCACGGTCCCCTGGAATTTGAATCAGGTTGCTCGGTCTGCCGGGCATGCGGGTTTTCCCGCTGCGGATAGGAGAATGCCATGGACACGGTGCTGCTGCGATGCCATTCCTGCGGGTCCGCCAACCGGGTCCGCACCGACAAACTGGGAAGCAGTCCCCGGTGTGGTAAATGCGGAACGGCACTCACCTTTCCCCGTCGCCCGGTGGAGGTGACAACGGCCTCATTCCAGAAGGAAGTTCTATTTTCACCCGGCGCTGTTCTGGTTGAATTCTGGACCCCCACCTGACCCCACTGCCTGAACCTTCGTCCCGTGCTGGACGATATAGCAGCTGAAATGGCCGGCATTGTGAAAGTCGTGACGGTAAACGCCATGACGGAGCAGGACCTGGCGCGGCAGTATGACATCAGCGGCGTCCCCGCCCTCCATCTCTATCGCAGCGGCAGCAAAATTAAAGACATTGCCGGGGCCATGCCCAAGGCACAGCTGGTTCAATGGATCAGGTCGTCACTTTGAGCCTTTGACGGGCACAAAAAAACCCGCTCTCTTCGAGGCGGGTTCCTGGTTCTGGTGGATATAACTTGAGCATCAGGCGGCATCCAGGTCAAGAAAATCGGTAACATCCAGGAAGTGGAGTATCCTTCGGACACTGTCTGTCAGGCCCCTGAGGATCAGCCGCTTGTCAGATTTCTTCATGTCGTTCTTCAGGGATATAAACATGCCTGCCGCGGAAGAATCTATCTTGTATACCATGCTGAGATCGAGCACAATCCGTTCTGCCCTGGTTGAATGTACCATCTTCTCGATGAATTCCAGGATAAACGACGTGGTATTGAACACCAGTTCTTCAGTGAGAAACTGCAGATGCAATTCATTACCTGCGATTTCAGGTCTTATGTAATCCATTTTCATTGTATGATAGTATGTCACGGATGAAATTTCTTATGTGACATAATACTTTACTGGGTTATTGTCAAGAATTATTTTATGCACACAGACAAAAGAGCAGAAGGATGCTTCCGGCTCCCGCTACATTTGAATAATTTTCAGTCCTTCTGGAAGTTTCAGGTCTTTTAAGGTTTTAACCTTCACCGGCGCGTTCAGCTGTATTTTTTTGAAAGTGATTTCAAGACGAAGACTGACATTCTGGGCCACTAGCATGACATTTGAATAAATGCGGCTGGCGCCCTGGACCACCGGGTTCTTCACATATATCTCAAGCTTTTCCCTTGTCTTTTTGTTAATGAGCAGTATTTTGTCAGGATCATTGCCCTTGAAGGAGATGGTTTCGAAGTAACCGGGATTTTCCAGGATCAGCATGGACCCCTTACCGTTGTTTGCAGAGAGGCCCTGCTTCACCGAATAACCGGGTATCAGGGGGATAACGCCGGTGATCAGGTCATTAAACATCCTGTAGTCGATGCTGATGCCGCCGTAATTTGCAAGGTCAATCGTCCTGATGCTGTCAACGTACATTTTCTTTTCCACCGGATAATAGACACGTATCACGTCCCCTTCCTGGAGGATGGTCATGACGGGGCTCCTGAAAATGACATCGACGACGGCAACATGCATCATGCGCTGTTTCCTGTTAAACTGAACGCTTCCGAGCATCCTGTTTTTCTTTCCACCGTAAGTGCCGTCGATATTGAAATCGAGGGAATACGATTCCGGGCACTTCCTGTTGATGTCGGATATGCTCTCGACCATGACCCGTATCCCGTCCTTGCCCGACGGGGTATACTTCCCTGCCAGCGCGCTGTCATCGCGGAACGTGCTTGTTGAACATCCGCAGGCCGCAGCGGCCGCAAGCGCGAACAGGCCGATTCTCACTTTCACGGTCATGGTCTTATTTGCCTTCATGTTTTTTTATCTTATCCTCGATAGCATCTGTTTTTTTCATTTCATTGGATACGCGCCAGTATTTGAGGGCGCTGTCGATCTTTCCCAGTTTGAGATAGGTATCGCCGATATGGTCATATACCACTGGATCTGACGCGTTCACCCTGCGCAGCTGTTCCTCCGCGACAAGAAGTTTTTCGAGAGCCATCCGGTAATCGCCCTTACGGTAGTATACCCAGCCAAGCGAATCGGTATACGCCCCGTTATCCGGTTCAATTTCCAGTGCCTTTTGTATAAGGAGAAGCGATTCATCTATTTTCATGTTGTTATCGGCGTAAAGATAGCCGAGGTAATTGTATGCACGGGCGCTCTGCGGGTTGAATTTAATGGCCTTTTCAAGCGACTCTATCGCCAAATTGAGCTTCGACAATTTTTCCATCACAATGGCAAGATAAAAGTAATAGGTCTCGCTTTTATCCTCAAGGGATATCGCCTGCTGGATATTGCTCTCAGCGGAGATATAATCCTCCTGCCATATCGAAAGCAGGCCCTTGAAGAAATAGGGCCGGGAATTGGACGGCTCTTTAGCCGACGCCTTGTTAAAATAAAGCATCGCCGTGTTATAGTCCTTTTTCATGCCGTAGAGATAACCGATATGGAGCATCAGGTCCAGGTCCGGCTGGAGGTTGTTTGCCTTGATAAAATAGTAGAGAGCCAGTGAATACTGCTGAGTCTCCTCGTAGGCCTTTCCCAGATAATAATACACGCCCGGTATCGAACCGTTGAGCTTTGCCGCTTCCATGAAGCAGCGCTTTGATTCATCATAGAGCTTGCCGTTGAACATGAGAACGCCGGTGGTGACATATTCGTTGAAGGCCGCGCTGGCGTCCCCCTTCCGGGCATTGATCCGCGCCATGGCAAGGTGGACCGATATGGTCCGCGGAGAAAACTTGAGTACGCTTGCAAGGAGTTTTTCAGCCATGTCATCTTTCCGTATGAGCTCACAGTAAAGCCCCCAGGCAAGAATCCCGCTGATCGATCCGGAGTTCTTCGCCCCGCCCAGCATGGTCACGGCCCGCATGTCATCGCGCAGGTAATAAATCCTGCCGAGTATCGACATGATGACCTTATCGTCGGGGCGTTTTTCATTAAATTGCAGCGCGTACCGCTCCGCGCCGGCAAGGTCGTACATATCCATGCAGGTGAGGGCCAGAAAATAAAGCGCGTCGAGATTTTCCTTGTTGATGTTAAGCACATTCTGGTACATCGAAACCGCCTGGGTCAGGTCGCCTTTGCGGTAGGCTATATTCGCGAGACTGAGATATGACTGTTCCTTGTAGTAATCCTCAATCGGAAGCTGGTCGGACAGGGCAATGACCTTCTTGTAGACTGCCGTGGCTTTGTCGGGATCGTTCATGTTCTTTAGATAGTGCTCGCCGAGTATGAACATGATCTGGACCGATTCTGGCCGTTCTTTCAGATAATCCTCGAGGATGGCGGCGGCTTCCGTGTATTTCTTCTGCTTGAGGTATATATTATAGATCCTGTTATAGGTGCGCATGTCCGTTTTGTTGACGGCCAGGCTTTTGCGGGCATAGTCAAGGGAAGCGGTATAATCATGCCTGAAGAAATAGCATTCTGAAAGCTGGAAATAAATTTTATCCATCGACCCGCTCCGGGGGGCGGCGTCATTGAAGCACTGGATGGCCTTTTTCAGATAGGCTTCCCGCTCCGATGAATTGTGCTCCCGCAGGGCAAGGTTTTTGTAGTAGAGGCCCCAACTGTAACGGGACCAGTCAGTGGTTATCGAAGGTTTTTCCGAACCGGTTTCATTTCGCTCGTGCTTTTTTTTCTCCGCGGCCGCGCCAGTCTGCAGTCCGGCGGAAACGATGAGAAGGAAAACGGTACAATACAGAAAGAATGAAAAAGTTTTTTTCACAGATAGTATCCAGCATAAAGTTAATAATTACTAAGATAGTATTGCATATCATTATTGTCAAATCTTATTGAAATACCTCAATCTGCCTGGCTGCGGATTTACCACTCTTTTAATATATTTCCCCCGGATCATATGTGTATGCCCATTAATATCCTTGCTTCTATTAAAAAATTGACAAATATTCCTGTAACAATATATATATTAAAAGTGTCCGATGAAATTGCGAGCAAGAATTAAGGGAGGAATGAAATGTTTTACGGCATAGATCCGCTCTACTGGATGATGATGGCGCCGGTCCTGATACTGTCGCTGGTGGCGACCATCAAGGTCAAGAGCACCTTCAATAAATACTCAAAAGTGATGTCGGCCTCAGGCATGACGGGGGCAGATGTCGCCATGCAGCTGCTCAGGCGGAACGGTCTCACCAATGTGACTGTCACCGAAACGGGCGGGTTTCTTTCAGATCATTACGACCCATCGAAGAAAGTAATACGTCTTTCACCCAATGTGTTCCGGAGCAATTCCGTTGCGGCCATCGGTGTCGCCGCCCACGAGACGGGGCACGCCATACAGCACGCGAAGGCGTATTCGCCCCTGGTCCTGCGCAACACGATGGTGCCGGTGGCGAATATCGGTTCGTCACTTTCCTGGATAATAATTTTCGCCGGTTTCATCTTCGGATTCATGGGACTGGTCAAGGTCGGCATCGTGCTTTTCAGCGTTGTCGTCATTTTCCAGCTGATAACCCTGCCGGTGGAATTCAATGCGTCGTCGCGCGCCAAGGAAATGCTCGCGTCATACGGCCTTATTTCCCAGACAGAGCTCCAGGGTGTCAACAGGGTCCTTTCGGCAGCGGCAATGACCTACGTGGCGGCAGCCGCGTCCTCCATCATGACCCTTCTCTACTTCCTCATCAGGGCGGGGCTGCTGGGCGGACGGGACGATTAATTTTTTTCTTGAAATTCCCGGATATTAAGATCAAAATGCGGCGGGGAGATGAGGGACCATCTTCCCTGCCGAATAACAATCATTGTACGGTACAGGCCCGTTCACCTATTGAGGCGTCTGGACAAAGACCGCACCGAGCTGACAATCTATGAACATCAAGAAAGTACTGCACACATGTAAAAATATTATATTGAAGCCTCTCAGGGCGATAAAGGATTTTCTCTTCATTGATCTCCGATCGGTCGCAAAGAATTTCGGGGACCATGACGGCGAGCTCTCAACCTGCGCCCTTGCCTTTTTTCTCCTCATATCTTTCATCCCCCTTTCCCTGGTCATAATCGCGGTCATGAGCTTTCTCTACAAGTCGGACGCCCTGGCTGCGTTTTACACAACCCAGCTCAAGAGCCAGCTCCCGTCGATCGACATCGAGCGCTTCGTGTCAATCATCGATAGGATCATATATAAAAAGCGGTACCTGGCCTTTATCTGGGTCCCCTTCCTGTTCTGGTGGGGAAGCTTTGTCTTTGACATTATCGAGCGCGGCCTGGAAAAGGCCTTCCGCATCGGGGAAAGCCGCCGTTACTGGAAAGCAAAGGTCCGTCACTTCATAATCATTCTGGGAATGGCCTTCTGTATCATCGTGATCACCCTTTTCTCGAACTTCATCGCCATTCTCAAAAACACCGGCCTCGCTCTTCTCGTCGAGGCAAACCTCAACGAGGTCGGAATCCTGAATACCTTGATCCTGGCTTTAGAGGATATTCCCCTGATCCTTTCCTCAATCACGACCATGTTCATGAACACGATACTGATCTTCATTATCTACCGGTTCATACCGCCGAAAAAGCTCACCAATATGTCACTCATCAAAGGAGCTCTCTTTGCATCCTTCAGCTATGAAGTCGTGAAGTCCCTTTTTTCCTATTATATCAGGGAGATCAATGATTACACCTCCATCTTCGGCTCCCTCAACACTATTGTCATCCTGATGATATGGATATGGTACACCTGCTTCCTCTTTATCATCGGTGCGGAAATGGCATGGGTCTTTTATGAAAAAAGCGAGGAGGGCCGGGAACTGGATTTCGATAAATAACGTCTTCGAGTAATCTTGCAGGAGGCAGTATTATGGCGACCGTGAACAGGGCTTCGGGTAAAGAGATCTTCGGATGGGCCATGTTTGATTTCGCGAATTCGTCCTACACCACCGTTGTCATCACCGTGGTTTTCTGCATCATCTTTCCTAAAATCATCGTCGGTGACGCCCCTGAATACCGTCTTGGGAATCTCCTCTGGAGCGTTTCCCTCTCCATCAGTTACCTGATTGTCCTGCTGTCCGCCCCTCTTTTCGGCGCCATCATGGACTTCACCGCGGCCAAGAAAAAATTCCTCTTCGGCAGCTACCTCCTGACGGTCCTCGCAACGGCCGGTCTCTTCTTCGTGTCACCGGGAAGCGTTATCCTGGCCATGGTCCTCGTCATCCTGTCGAACATCGGTTTTTCGTATAGCGAATCCTTCGTTTCGAGCTTTCTCCCCGGCCTCGGCCCTCCTGAGGACCTGGGAAAAATATCCGGCTACGCCTGGGGCCTCGGATACTTCGGCGGACTCTCGTCAACGGCGATTGTATTATTCGGCCTTGGAGCCCTCACCATCGAAAACTTCCCGAACCTGCGCCTGGTCGGCCCCATCACGGGGGCCTTCTTCCTCATCGCCGCGATCCCGACCTTCCTCTGGGTGAAGGAACGCGGCCTGGCCCGGGCCCTTCCAGCGGGGGACAACTACTTCACTGTCGGATTCAAGCGGCTGAAGCAGACCATTATCGACATCAGGGACTACCGCGATCTCATCATCCTCCTGTCATCCTTCTTCTTTGCCTATGCCGGCCTCTCCATCGTGATCAGCTTCGCCTTTATCTTCGGCGACCAGGTGATCAAATGGACGGGGTCAACACAGATGATCATGTTCATCCTTACCCAGTTAACCGCGGCCGGGGGCGCCGTTCTCTTCGGCTTTCTTCAAGACAGGTGGGGCGCCAAGGGCACTCTCATGGCAACCCTCGTCCTCTGGGTCGTGGCAGTCTCCCTGATCTACGGTGTTGCACCGGTGACCGGGTTCCTGAACGGCCTCCTGGGAACGTCCTGGCAGGTGCAGCACGTTTTCCTGGTGATCGGGTCCCTGGCGGGCCTGGGTCTCGGCGCCACCCAGTCGGCGTGCCGGGCCATGGTGGGACTTTTTTCGCCGGACACTAAGTCGGGGGAATTCTACGGTCTCTGGAACCTGACCGGCAAGCTTGCCGCGATATTCGGCCTGATGGCCCTTGGGCTGCTGCAAAGCAGCTTCGGGATGAAGAACGCCATCCTGGCGTGCTCAATATTTTTCTTCATTGCCATAGTCATAGCTGTTTTTGTCAACGTAGACAGGGGAACGGCGTCAGCGGTGGAGCATTCGGGGGAATAGCGGTCCGGCGTTTCGATCACCGTTCGGCACCATCATGCCGGATAACCGGGTGACCGCCTTCATCATGACATAGCCGAAAACGCCCTCCATGAAAAACCGCCCCAGCGTTTCGCATTCCCGGATGAATGATTCGGCCTCTTCCTTCCAGGTTCCGGTCACGTGATTGTAATGCTCTGCATTGCTGTTCGCCATTGTTACTCCCCGCCCTCAACCACGCCGGCGAGCTTTTTCGCTGTCTTCTGCTTTTCCTTCATGTTCACCAGACGGGCTATCATGATCCTCTGTGCCTGGGGCGACCCTGCGCCGTGCATTGACTCGGTCAGGTAACCGACGGCGGCGGAGCCAAGGGTCAGGTTCTCAATGAGCCGGAGGATGCGGATCCGGTTCTCGGTGAGGACGCTGCTCCGTCCCTGTAGATACTTCTTCACCCACCTGCCCGTCTCGGGCGATTTCAGGTCATCCTCGGACGGGCAGGTAACCATGAGACCGCCTGCAATGTCCTGGGCGAGCCGGGCGATTTCATAGGGGAAGCGTGTCACGTTCTGCTTGTGGACATTGGCCAGAAGGGTGTCCACGTAATAGGTTCCGCTCGGCTCCCGGTGCCCCTCGGCGGCGCAGGCGATGCACCCGCAGTAGAGCGTCTCGTTGAGCTGGTTCATTTCAATGATCTTGTCCTTCACGTGGGAGGCCTTTTCAGCGCCATTAAATTCAGCGGCGGTCTGGGCAGCACCGATGAGGACGTCTCCCACCCCTACTTTGCAGGCATAGCTCTGGCGGTGATACGAGGCGAACTGCTCCACGAGCTGGCCTGAGAAATCATGTTCCCGGAACATGAACACCCGTTCCCAGGGCACGAAGACATCATCGAAGACGATAAGCGCCTCATGGCCGCCGAAAGCGATATTACCCCGGTCTATGGTGCCCTCCTCAAGCTTCCTGGTGTCGCACGACTGCCGTCCCATGATGTAGGAAATGCCTTCAGTATCGCTCGGCAAGGCAAAGGCTATGGCATAATCCCGGTCCTCCTCCCTCATGGAGATCGTGGGCATCACAATGACCTCGTGGGAGTTCACCGCGCCGGTCTGGTGGGCCTTGGCGCCTCGCACCACGATGCCGTCCTTCCGCTCCTCCACGACCCTGAGGAACAGATCCGGGTCTTTCTGCCTGTGCGGCGCAAGGGCGCGGTCCCCCTTGGGGTCCGTCATGGCGCCGTCACACACCAGGTCGTTTTCCTGCACGTACTCCAGGTATTTCAGGAAGCGCCTGTTATACCCGGTATTATTTTTTGCATCAATGTCGAAGGTGGTCATGGAAAGGGCGTTCAACGCATCCATGCCGACGCAGCGCTGAAAGCAGCATCCCGTGAGGGACCCCAGAAGCCTTCCCATCTTGCTCTTCTTGACCAGGTCGTCAACGCTCCGGTGTATATGGGTGAAGCGGTTTATCTTCTTCCCGGTGACATGGGATGTGGCGGTCATGATCTCTTCATATTCCGGTTTCAGGGCAAGGGCGTAGGTCAGGGCGACGGCATTCATGGACGGACGGATGATCGGGTCATCCACCACGTTGTCCACCCTCTTGCCGAACATGTATACGACCAGGTTCAACGCACGAAGACTTTCGATATACTCCTGTGGTGTTTTCATGGTCATGTCTCCTATATGCCTTTAAATACTGGTTTTCTCTTTTCAAGAAAAGCCTTCATGCCTTCCTTCTGATCTTCGGTCTCGAAGAGTGCTGCCCACGATTTTTCCTCGCAGGCAAGTCCGGCTCCGATGTCCCTGCCCAGCCCGAAGTTGATCGCCTTTTTCGCCAGGCGCAGGGCTGCTGCCGGCCCCGCGGCGAGGCGCGCTGCCATGGAAAACGCCTCCGCGTGGGGTTCATCCGCGATCCTGTCACAGAGCCCCCAGGCCAGAGCGGTCTGCGCGTCGATGCTCTTCCCGAAATAAATCATCTCTTTCGCCCGCCCCGTGCCCACAAGGCGCGGGAGGCGCTGGGTTCCGCCGGCTCCCGGGAATATTCCGAGCCGTATCTCCGGCGAACCGAACGTCGCGTCTGCAGAGCAGACCCGCAGGTCACAGGCCAGGGCCAGCTCCAGGCCCCCGCCCAGGCAGTAACCGGTGATCGCGGCGATCACCGGCACGGGCAGGTCCTCTACCGCGTTGAAGGCATCGTTGAAGCAGAAGGCGCGCGCTCCTTCCGGCGCGAGGTCTGCCATGGAGGCGATGTCTGCGCCTGCTGCGAAATTCCCGCCGGTGCCGGCGATAACGAGGGATCGCACCTCCTTCAATCCGGCGATCCTGCCAGCCGCGTCCCGGATCTCATTGACCATGTCGCGGTTGAGAGCGTTCAGAACATCGGGCCGATCCAGCACGATCCGCGCGACCCCATTTTCGCAGGCATACCGTATTTGATTATAATTCATGACAAACTCCTCCCCTGACGCGCCCGGCGGCTCGTGTTGCTTATTGAATGCGCATAAATCTATTTCGGGCTTCCGCCAAGCCCCCGAAGCGCGAACATGAACATGAGTCCAATAATTTCATCGACCGAATACTTTCCCCTGGGGGAATACCATATCCGTGAACGGGCTATGATAGACCCGATGCTGAAAACGGCTATCTTGTCATCCACATCCTTTGCGAATACCCCGGCTTTTTTGCCCCGCTGCACAATGGCGACGCCGATGGCGTCATAATCATCCCTGAGCTTTATTATTTTCCTGCGGTTCGCGGGAGTCAGATTATTAAGGCCCACATCGAAGAGCAGCTTGGATGAGCTTTTTTCCCCCAGGGTGAGCTTGACGTGGTTTTCGATCATCAGCCTGAGGGCTCTGACAGGATCAACGCTCTCATCGTTCTTCAGGTAGCTGATGGGAGCAACGATATCCGCCATCTCCCGGTAGAGAATCTCGAAGAGAATCGATTCCTTGCTCTCAAAAAAATTATAGATGTTCGCCGGCCTGAAGCCGCAGGCGCCGGCTATGTCCTTCATGCTTGTTTCCGCGTATCCCCGCTCCCAGAAGAGCCTGCTCGATTCCGCGATGATTAATTCCTGCTGGGTTTTGCGGTTCTTTCTCCCCGCCATGCTCTTCTCCATGGCCGGCGCCCTGTTGACGCCGGCGGGTGCATACGCATGCAAAAAAATGTTAATGAATGACCATTCACTTATTATTTACGTGCTGTCAAGAGAAAAACGGCATGACAACAGGATACGGATCTGTTTGATTTGAATTACGCTTGTAGAATTTTCCTGATATACGGCGCAGGATCCGTCACAGCTGATCTGGACATAAACCTGGCCATTATACAAATAAACGCTTCCCAGGAGCCCCATCATGCAGATACTATCCGATTTAAAAGTTATCGACATTACCCAGTTCTTATCCGGATCCCGTTGCACGCAGATACTGGCCGATATGGGCGCCGAGGTGGTAAAGGTCGAACCGCCGCAGGGTGACACCCTCAGGATGATCTTCAAGCTGATGCCCGGTGCAGAACGCTGCTATTCCGTGCTCAACCGGAACAAGTACGGCATGGCCCTGGATTGGCGCGACAGCCGCGGCGGGGAAGTCATCCGCAGACTTGCCGCCCGATCCGATATCCTGGTCCACAACCTGATACCGGGCTCCATGGAAAAATGCGGCCTCGGATATGACGACATCAGGAAAATTAAGCCTGACATCATTTATACAGCCATCTCAGGGTTCGGGGCCACCGGGGTGCGGCCGGACCGGGCCGCCTTCGATATCGTGGCCCAGGCGGTGGGAGGCCAGTACTGGAACGACCAGGAAACGTTCCTCCTTCCGAATAACTACTGGGGCGATTTCGTGTCAGGGGCCTACGCCGCCATAGCCGTCCTCCTCGCCCTGATCCACCGGATGAAGTCCGGCGAAGGCCAGTACATCGACCTCTCCATGCAGGACGTCATGTATTTCAACAACTACCGGGCACTGATGGACAAGGCCCTGGAGCCGATCGTGGGGGACGTTGCTGCACGCCTTGGCCGTAAGCCGAAGGACGTGCTCAACTCCTCTGACCGGATGCCCTTCTACGGCTTCTTCAAATCGAAGGACGGCAAGGTGGCCATCGTTTCCCTCACGGTGCGGCAGTGGAAAGACCTCATGGAAACCATCGGCCGCCCCGATGCGGCCACCGACCCGAAATTCAACAACATCATCGTTCAGGTCCAGAACCACGATGAAGCGGTGAGCCTCATCGAGGAATGGACTACCCGGCACACATCGCGGGAAATCATTGCCATCCTTGAGGGAAAAAAGATACCCTGCGGCATAGCCTATACCAGCGATCAGGTAAACGGCGATGAGAACCTGAAGCAGCGGGACATGTTCATGAAGGTCTCCCACGGGCAGTTCGGCGAGATCGATGTCCCTGGATTTCCCTTCAAATTCTCCGGCACGGAAGGATCGATGCGGATGCCTGCGCCGGGCCTGGGCGAGCACAGCAGGATGATCCTTCAGGAATGGCTCGGGTACAGCGCCGGGGAAGTTGATGCGTTGTATAAAGAGAAGATAATACGGTAAATGGTTACGGGATGTTGATCCTACAGCCTCTCTGACAGCGTTTCATCTATCATGGTGTCAACGCTCGCGTCATACTCGGTTTCTCCGAAGACCGATTCATCGCTTACCGGCACCTGTTTATCTGCAAACACCTGCCGGTAGGTACCCCGGACCTGGGCATTGACAAAACTGTTGAGCCCTTCGCCGTATTTTGTTCCTTCGGGAGCCGCGGTCAGGAACAGGGCGATCAACACCGCCGCCGCCATCGACCCGATCGAGCCGGAAACGCCAAAGAGATAGTGTTTCCGCCTGCGGCGCCGGAACACGTCCCGCGCCACGCCGAGGTCCCACTCCCCGCTCTTCAGCCTGGCGTTTATTCTCTCGTTGAATAATTTTTCATGGTTCATAGCTTCCATCATGCAACCTCCCCGGAAAGTTTCCGGAGTATTTCCTTGCCCCGGGAAAAACGGGACTTTACCGTTCCGGTCGTGATGCCGAGGGCTCTGGCAATATCCTTCTCGGCCATCCCCTGGGCCTTCAGGGCCATAACGTCCTTGTATTTTCCCGGCAGTCTTTCAAGGAGCATATCCATGCTTATGATCTCATCGTTCTCGTCATCACCGATCATGGAAAGTTCCCGCTCTTCAGCAGCCTTCTCGGCCTTTTCCTCCTCGCGCGACAGCTTTTTGTTCATCCGGAATGATTCGTTCCGCGCAATGGCATACAGCCATGATTCGATCGAGGACTCTTCCCGGAACCTGCCGTCGGCAAGGTGGCGGTATCCGCGCAGGTAGGTTTCCTGCACCACGTCGTCAATGGCAAAAGAAAATCGTACCGCGAGGTGCTTTCGCACCGCCGCCAGTACGATCTTTTTTGTTCTTCCCACTATTGCTGCAAATTCATTTTCAGTCATCTGCTCTGCAAACCCGTCCTGTACGGATATCCGCGGAAGCCCTACATGCCCGGGCCGTGGCCGCCATGCCCATCATGCTCCATAGGACATTTATGGTCCTTTCCTTTCTTCATCATGTACATGCGATGCTGCCGCATCTTGGCCTTCTGGTCAGCCGTGAGCACCTTCTCGATATTCAGGCGATGTTCTATCCTCAGCGCCTGCAACTCGACTCTCTGGTCACCAATCTCCTTGAGGAGCGACCGTACCTTGACCATGTCAACAGTATCCTCAAGGAGCAGTTTTTTCAACTGGATTTCCTTAGGAGCTAGTTTTTCCTTGACATCCAGCATCTTCTTGCGGTGTTCCTTGTTGATGTCGGCAATTTTCGCCACCTGCTCATCGGTTAGTTTGAGCTCTTTTTTCATGCGTTCAGGGTCCCCGAAAAACTGGCCATGGCACTCCGTCATCTGTTTATCGCACTTCTTGCCTTCAGGGCCTTTTTTCCCGCCGCCCTGGGCGAAAAGCAGCGGCTGGGCGCACAGCATCATTATTGCTGCTGCCAGTATCATTTTTTTACCTTTTTGCATTGTTCCTCCTACTGGGTAATCATTGTTTTATTCATATTTTGACAGTATGACCCGACAGGAGGAAAAAAGGTTCCATTTTATCTTCGATGTGGATTTTTAATGCGGAATGCCGTTAATTCCGGTAAACAATCATTATCTGATTTTAAACCTGGTCTTTTCCCGGTGTTTATCCAGATGGAGATACTTTTTATGGGTTGAATCAGCAAACCTTCCGATGACGCTGGGCAGGTCCGATCCCTCCCAGAGTCCCTTGAACCAACCCATCTGCCTCAATTTGCCGCTGATGGTGAAATAATCCCTGGCCCCGGGATCGAAGGTGACATCAAAGTCGTCAACATCAGCCGGTATATGCTCATGCTCGAAAATCCTTTGCAAGAAGATCTTCATCGTGTTCGAAAAATGATTTTCCAGGTCGATTTTATCCTCCGAATTATTGATGCCGCTCCTCAATACATGCATGAATTCCTTCTCAAGTACGGAAAATGATACTTTTTCCTCCATACGCAACCTCCTCTCCGGCATTGATCAATTGACCTCCCGGCATTCATATAATAATGAATGACGCCTCTCATTTCAAATTTAGATGATAAATAGCATCAATTAATTTTGACTCGGGTTTCCTGATAAAATACATTATAAATGAAACAATCCACACTACACAGAGGGAGGAAAATTATGAGAGGAGAAAAGTTAAAAGAATATCTCAAGAACAACAATGTGCAGTACGAGGTCATCCGTCATCCCATTGCCTATTCATCGACTCAAACCGCGCACCTGGCCCATGTCCATGGCTATGAAATGGCAAAGCCGGTGATGGTGAAGATCAACGGAAAACTCGTCATGGTGGTTATGACGGCCAATCAAAAGGTAAACCTGTCCCTTTTGAAGGCGCTGTATGAAACGCAGGACGTTGTGCTGGCCTCTGAAAATGAATTTGTCGGCAAGTTCGACGATTGCGAAATGGGCGCCATGCCTCCCTTCGGAAACCTTTACGGCTTCGAAGAGGTCATCTCAGATGATCTGACCAAGGACGAGGAAATTTTCTTCAACGCCGGCACCCATACCGAGCTAATTAAAATGAAGTACAGGGACTTTGAGAAACTTGTTCACCCGAGAATAGTAAATTTCAAGTTCAAGCTCTGACAGAGCCCGATCATTTTATGCTTTTGTGAACGCCCGGAGAACGGCAGCGCTCAACTGCTACCTCCCTTTAAAAGCCGCCTCGCGGCGTTCCACGAATGCCCTGATCCCTTCCGCGGCGTCCTCGCTCTTCATGATTGGCAGAAGGTCAGCGAGCAGCCGGGCCATGGCTGCCCGGTCGCCGTCTATGCGCGCATGACGTGCCGATGCCAGAGAGGCCTGCACTCCCAGAGGCGCCTGCTTCGCGATGACCTCGGCCAGCGCAAGGGCCCGGTCGAACTGTTTGCCCGGCTCAACCACCTCCTGCACCAGACCCAGCCGATAGGCTTCCGCCGCGGTGATCTCGTCGCCGGTCAGGAGATAACGCATCGCGTTTCCCCACCCTATTTCCTGGAGGAGGCGGACCGTGGCGCCGCCAACCGGGTAGATGCCCCGCTTGACCTCGATCTGCGCAAACCGTGCGTCCGACGCGGCGACGCGCACGTCGCATGAAAGGAGGAGTTCCAGCCCGATGGTATAGCATATGCCCTGGGCGGCCATGACGACCGGTTTTCCCACACGCCGATCCTCGTCCCAGCCGAAGGGGTCAATGGTGCCTTCAGGCATGGGCGGCCGCGCTCCCCCTGAAAAGATATCAGCCCACTTCACCAGGTCAAGGCCGCTGGTAAAGTGATCACCACTGGCAAAAATGAGGCCGCAGCGCAGCTCCCGGTCCGCGTGCAGCTGACCGAAGGCCGCGGCAAGGGTGAGGTACATTTCAACATCAAAGGCGTTCCTCTTTTCAGGCCTGTTGACCCCCATCAGCAAAAGATGTCCTCGCTTTTCCACGGTGATTTTTTCCTGACTCATGGCTTCCTCCTGCAAAAATTAAATATCAATTATTTCAACGGCATCGTGGATGGCAATACACTGCAATTCATTCACCGGGTTATTGTTGAAATGTTCCAGCAGTCCTTCGGCGTCCTTGATATAACGCTGAGTCTTGTAATAATGAACATCCACCTCATCCGGGTGCTCGCGGCGGAGACCTTCGGTCCAGAGAGAATAGATGCAATCCTCGTTGGGGATCAGCGATATCAGGACATCTATGTCCCTGGGGTTACTCTTCGCGGTTATGTAGCTCCCGAACACCAGGACCCGGAGCCGGCTGCACTGTGCTTTTATCACTGCCAGTTCTTCCACCAGGAGGTCAAACAATTTTTTTCTTCCCTCGGTATCGGCGAAGCGAGCGGAAAATTCCTCCAGTGTCAGTCGCGCAAGCATCAGCAGGCCGCCGGATTCATCACCGCTGCCGCCGGAAGGCGGTGAGGCGGAAATCGTCGATGATCTCGGAAGCATAATCCCGCACCATCATGATGGCGCCATACCCGGTCAGGCCGGCGAAGATTGCCGAGATGGCCTTCTTGCGCTTATCCTCGACGAAGAGTTTGCTCATGCGGAGGGGATTCTCCCACTCCGGGTCTCTCGCCTCGATAAGGCCGTCGCAGAAGTCAATAATATCATGGAGCATGAAAGCCGATTCCTTGAGATAATCATTTTTATCTCGCTCGATCTCAAGTTCCTGCGAATTCCTCAGGCGGAGCTTCATCAGGTGATCTTCGATCCGCTTCGCCGGAAGCTTGCCGCGGGGCGCCGCGAGATTGTTCAGCTCTTGCTCGATGGCGATAAGCCTGTCCTTCAGCGACTTGTCCTCGGCCACGATAAAGAGCACCGGTAAATAATGGAGCTCGAAATCAGAAAGCGCCCCGTAGAAATGGGCGATTTCCAGGCCGGCTTTCGGGTGGAACTGTATGGCGGGATATTTTTTTATGCGGGCCGTTATTTCCTCGATGATCCTGTCGACCTGGTCAGAGAACGACTTCTCGTTCTTTTTCTTTTCGTATTTTCCTCTTACCTTTTCAAAATTGGAAATCTCCGCGAGAATGAAGGCCTCAAGGTTCATCCGGTTCCGGTAGGCCATGAGGAGACGGTCGTTAAAGGCGTCCACGTCGAACCAGGTGGAGTTTTTCCTGGAATATTCGGCATACCGCTTCTTCAGTTTATCAATGAGCTGGTTGATTTCTCCTTCAGTCATTGCCATGGGCGGGTGTCCTTTATTATATATAGCGCTTTATATAGTCCCGTACAACGTCCTGCAGCATTTCCCTGAAAATGGGGTCTTTCTCTTTGGTGTACAGGTCGAAGAGGCCTGGCAGCGAGTTCTTCTCATTGATGCGCCGGATCGCGTAGAGTGCTGCCGACTTGACATACACCTGCTCGTTCCTTTCCAGGACCTCGAAAAGGGTCGCTATGGCCTGGCGGGTGCGGAAGTTACCGATGGAATTACACACCTCGGCCCGCACGCGGAAATCCGAGTCTTTCAGTGCCTGCTGCAGGGCGAAAAAAGCCTGCTGGCTGCCGGAAAGGCCGAGGACATAGGCCGCCTTGATCCTGAGGCCCAGGTTGGAGTCGCTGCTGACGATCTTTTCCAGGCCCCTGACATCACCCACCCGTTTCATCGAGGAGAGGGCCTCGATCATCAGGTCCTTGATTTCATTGTCATCCTCGGTCAGGAGACGAAGCGACAGCGGGTTCACGGAAGCGGCAGAACTGATGAGGCTTATCGCTTTTACGCTCTCGCAGCGTACGTCGCGGTTTTTATCATTCATAGTCACGTGGAGCACGTTCAGGCCGTTGCCATCCCGCATGACACCGATCGCTTCGATGGCGGCGATACGCACCTCGTCGTTTTTGTCACTCATCGCCGCGCCCCGGATAAGGCCGAGGGACTCCGTGATCCTGTTTTCCTTGAGACAGTTCAGCACGTAGATCCTGATCGATTTGTTCTCGTCGCGGAGCAGGCCTGTCAGCGACGGGTAAAATCGCTGGTCAAAGAGATAGTTCATGGCCTCGATAAAATAGATTTTGTGGACCGGGGTCGAGCTGTTGACCATCTTCAGAATAACCGGGAAAAGTCGATCATCCCCGATTTTCTTCAGCGCCCGCGCCGCGCTTTTCCGCACCGCGTGATGCTGGCTGACGAGATGGTTGGCCAGGGGGAGCACGAAGCGGCGGTCACTATATTCCGTCATGTTGTCAATAATGCGCACGGTGGTGCTTACCCGTACGGCATCATTAAGTTGTTCAATCCAGCAGTCCCCCACCTCGGCAGGAGGATAGGTGCGGAGTTTTTTGACCAATTCCTGTTTTTTCGCGTCATCAGTCTCGTCAAGTATGCTTCCCACAAGTGCTGATATTTCCCGGGCAGAAGTCTTTTCCTCGGCAAGAAGCCCTGACCGGAGCATTGCCGCCATGGACCCTTCCGGAGATACAATTGACGCCAATCCGGGGAATCCGGCAACAAAGACTGCCAGGGAAAATATCAGCATAGTATTTTTTTTTCTGTTCATAGTATTATTCAATCGTTGAAGTTAAGAACCCAGGCTGCATTTTTTGTCAATAAAATAAAAACCCGGTTACACCGGGTCATTGAATGATGAAGCACTAGTACCAACGCCGGTCCGGGTCCTGCCGCAATCCATGGGGGCCCTTCAAGGGACGCAACTTCTCATGCGTTCGGCGCAGGGTCTTTATTTTAATACGCCGTAGAGATAGTTTTTTGCAATTATCGAGATAAGATTTGAATCGAGCACATTCTGCTTGGTCCGGTCGCATTCATACACCACCAGCATCACGCCCCCGACGATCATCATTGCCGTTATCTTGGGATCCAGTGACTGCTTGTACACACCCCTCGACATCAGTTCTTCCACCTCGCGCGCCACATGCTTGGAAATGGCTGCGACGGCCTTGCTGACCTGCTCGTTGACATCTTCATCGACGCCGATGATTTCCTTGTAAATGAGCTTGATTACGATAGGCTCCCCCAGGAGAACGGAAATGCACGACATCAGGCGCTTGTTTATAAATTCCAGCACCTGTTCGGTACTCGGGTTGCCGCTGAAGAACTCGTTGAAATCATCAATATCGAAAATATCCTCTATATTCTCAAGGACGTCTTCGAGAATGGCGTAGAGGATCTCCTTTTTATTTCTGAAGTATTGATACACGGTGCCCCGGGCGATATCCAGTTTCTCGCACACCTGCCCGATGTGGGTACTCTGGAAACCCTTCTCTATGAACATCTGCTTGGCGGTATCAACAATCTGCTGTTTTCTTCTTTCTCCTTTTGGTGGCATGCCTGCTCCCTCACAATTACCTTAAAGTCCTTGTGTTTTTTTCATCAGTACTGCTTCGTAATATTTCAATCTCTTCTTTAATAGGAACCAGAGAATCCTTCAATTCCCGGATGATCCGTTCAGCTTTTTCCTGTAGCTCCCTGCTCATTGTCTTACTTTGCTTTGTTATTTTTGGTTGATAAACAATTCTATTATAGTTATCGAATTATTTCAGAGTCCTCTTTAGATACAAAAATTCATCACACTAAACCTGAGCAGGGATCATAAACGATGAACACGTCTTTTATTTAAATTTTTTCTGCTGACTGATTAAATCCTTTTTATGAATAGAATTTCAAGAATAGATAATTAATCACCAGTAACTTATTAAATATAAAATTTAATATATGTCACTAATTGAAACAATGTTTATGAAACAACAATATATTATCTGGGGTCAACAATTTTTCATTATTATCCAGTTTTTTTATTATGTGCATTAAGGGGCAATTTTTCATCGAAAAATCATACATAATTGCCATAAATAACAAGAATAAGGTAATGATTTAATTTTTAAATATTGTATTTCCGGCGGGATCTAGTATGCGAGTTCTGCAGACATCCTAAATGAAACAGCCCCTATAATAATCGCAGGCTTATCACCAGGGGCTGTGGACTGCGTCCATACCTGTGTTCATTATGTATCCATTATTCAAGATAATTACGCGCTGGTATTTACTGTCGACCCGGGCCTTCCATGATCAGTCTCAATTCTCAGCCTGGAACCGATAATCATGTAAAGAAAGTTCTGAACTTCCTGCAAGTTCATCATCACCTCTTCGCGCACTTTTTCTCCCATGCCGTCTGCCTTGGGGAATAGGGTGTACTCTTCTGGATTTTTTACTCCAATGAGCTTGCCAGGATAACTATCGAGATTATCGACAGGTCGCGGTATTGAATATGGCGTGTTGATGATTGACGTGACGTCCATTTCATGTACCTCCATCCTTGGATTCTATCTATATTTATCTTCGTCATTAATAATCTTTTCCATCAAAAAAAAATTTTTTTATTTATGGACAAAAACAGTATAATTGTCCACAGGTATTGTCACAATAGCTACAAAACTTATATGACATAACGAATCTCATTGTTTTTCAATACAGCTTTGAAAGGTCATTGACGGGTAATTATTACTTGACAATAGAATTTAACTTACAATAATCCCATTTCTTAATCGGGATGCTGTTTTTTAGCATGGAAAAAAATGCAGCGATTGTAGTGCACCAATAAATATAAAGATGAACCATTACCTTAAATTTGCATCAGGAGAATGTATGAGAGATAACAAGATACTGTACAACCTGTATCAAGTATATAAATACCTGGTTTTTTTTCCTCTCCTCGGGATGTTCATTACCCTTGATTTCATAGTAATATTTATATTCCTTTTCACTGCCAGTGAGCGGTCCATTCAGATTGCGGGAGTTGTATGGGCGCGCTTCAACAGCTTGATCACCCCGATGTTTGTGAAGGTCTTCGGCACGGAGAATATCGACCCGAACCAGTCCTATGTCGTCGTCGCGAACCACCAGAGCCAGTATGATATCTTTGTCATCTACGGGTGGCTCCCCGTCGACTTCCGGTGGGTCATGAAAATGGAACTCCGGAAAGTCCCCATCCTCGGCTATTACTGCTACAAGGCGGGTCATATCTACATCGACCGGTCCAATCATAAGGCGGCCATCGAAACGATAAATGCCGCCAAGTCCAAGATGAAAAACGGGACATCCGTCGTATTTTTTCCGGAAGGGACGAGAAGCACCGGACAGCTCCTGCCTTTCAAGAAAGGCGCTTTCAAGTTCGCCATCGACCTGGGCCTGCCGGTCCTGCCGGTCACCATCATAGGGACGAAGGAGATACTCCCGACCAATACTATCGGGCTCTTTCCCGGCAACGCGAAGATGATAATACATAAGCCCATTGATATTGCCGGGTACACGGAACGCAACATAGAAGACCTCATGGAAAGGGCAAAAAAGTCGATCCAGCAGGGGCTGGACGATCAATCCGGCCGGACACCCGATGCGTGACAGCCTGGATACAGCCGTTGCCAGGGCGCGCTCCCTCCTCTCGGCATGCCCGTGCGAATTCGCAGAAATACGTTTCAGCGCAAGCACGGGTACCTCCATATCATTATCAGGGGATCAGGTGGAAACGTTTTCCTCCGGGGACACCATTGGCGGCTCCGTACGGGTGCTCAACAACGGCGCCTGGGGCTTCATCTCCTTCAATGATCTGGGAGACATCGAAAACCACTTCAGGCGGGGACTGTCCATTTCATCCTCCCTCACCGTAACGGACAAGACACGGATCCGCCGGTCAGGGACGGTCAGGCGGAGCTTCACCACGCCCATGAAAAAGGATTTCACCAGGATCCCCCTGGAAGAAAAATTTGAACTCATCAGCGCATATAATAAAATACTGAAATCATCGCCCAAGATACAGACCACCCGCGCCGTATATCGGGACGTCACATCTTGTTACGCATACCTGAATTCCGAAGGATCGGAATTATTTTACGACCGCGCCTACTGCGGCGTACAGCTCTCCTCCGTGGCAAGGGACGGATCGGTCATACAGCCCTACGGCGAGTCCGTGTCCGGCTACGGCGGCTACGAAGTCACGGAAGGACGGGAAGGCCTGGCCGATGAAGTGGTAAAAACCGCGGTTGATCTCCTCTCCGCGGAATCGGTGCCGGGGGGAACCTACCGCGTCGTAGCCGACCAGAAACTCGCCGGCGTCTTCATCCACGAGGCCTTCGGCCACCTCTCCGAAGCGGACTTCGTCCATGAGAACGAACGGCTGCGGAAGATGATGGTCATCGGGAAAGAGTTCGGTCCCCCGGAGCTTACCGTCATAGACAGCGGGAACATGCCGGAGTTTTCCGGTTATATCCCCTTCGACGACGAAGGGATAATCCCGACCGGGACCAGTCTCATCAGGAACGGTCTCCTCAGTGGAAGACTTCACTCCCGCGAAACTGCCGAAAAGATGGGCGAGGAGACGACCGGCAACGGCCGGGCCATCAGCGTCATGAAACAGCCCATCGTGCGCATGACCAACACCTTCATCGAGAACGGGACGTACAGCCGCGAGGCGATCCTGGACACTGCGGGAGACGGCATCTTCGCCGCCGGCATGATCGGCGGCGAGACCAACCTGGAAATATTCACCTTTACCTCAGCCTACGGATATGAAATCAGGAACGGAAAAATCGGGAAAATGTACAAGGACATCGTCCTGTCGGGGAATGTCTTCACCACCCTGCGCAACATCGCCATGATCGGCGATGACCGCCGCATGTACGGCGGCCTGGGGGGGTGCGGCAAGGGAGGCCAGAGCCCCCTGCCGGTATCTTTCGGCGGTCCCCACCTTCTCATCAAAGACGTCCTGATTGGAGGCGCCCAGTGATCGAACGGATACGGGACAGGCTCTCCGGAAAAGCGCGGTGGTTTGACATCATCGAGATAAAAGGCTCCGGCACACCCATCTCCTTTACGAATAACCGGCTTCACTCGATCACCGAACGCCACAACAGCGGATTCGGCGTGCGGGTGAACGTTGAGGGCAAAACGGGCTTCTCCTACACCAACGACATCAGCCGCCTGGAGGAAACGGCGGACCGCGCACTGCAGCTCTCGGCCTGGGGAGACAGCGAAGACTTCGAACTCCCCTCAAGCGCGGAAAAGGCCTTCGAGCCCTATGACGAATACATTGACACCTTCGACCCCGCCCGTGAAATCGCGGCCGCGCAGGATACCATTGCCGCGTTTCTGAAAAAATTCCCCCAGGCGACGGTGGACATGACCGTGAGCAAGTCAACCGGTTCCATGAGGATCGTCAATTCCAGCGGTCTCGATCTCTCCTTCCGCAGCAGCCATTATTCCGCCTCCATCGGGGCGACGCTAATCCTTGATGACGGCTCCAGGATCGACGCGGGGGAAAGCGCGGCTTTTCTCGCCCCGGCCCCTCATGGTGAGTTGCGGGAGAGCATCATGCACAAAATCGAGACGGCCCTGGTCACGAAAAAGCTCACCAGCGGCAGAGTGCCGGTGCTCCTGTCTCCGCGCGCCTTTGCCCGGGTCATCGGCATCATGACCGCCGGGCTGAACGCGAAATCGGTCTGGAAAGGGATATCACCCTTCGCGGACAAGCGCGGCGCCGGCGTCTTCAGCGCCGCACTGACGGTGCGTGACGACCCGGCACTGCCCGGTTCGCCCTACAACTATCCCTTCGACGATGAGGGCGTCACCGCCAGGAACAAGCTCCTCATCGACCGGGGCAGGATAGAGAACTTCATCACCGACCTGAAGCACGCCCGGAAACTGGGCCTGATGCCGCAGGGGAACGGCACCAGGGGCTATTCTTCGCTCCCGTACCCCTCCTTCAGCAACATCATTATAGAGCCGGGACATGACGAAAAGGGCAGCATCATCAGCGGCATCACCCGGGGAATCCTAGTGGAGCAGTTCATCGGCCTGGGCCAGTCGAACACCCTGACGGGCGACTTTTCCGCAAGCCTTGAGCTTGCATATCTCATCGAGAACGGGAAGATCACCGGACGGATCAAGGACTGCATGATATCGGACAACCTCTTCAAGCTTCTTGCCGGTGAATTCATTCTCAGCGCTGAGCGGGAGCGCGTCGGCGCTGTGCTGGCGCCGCAGGTACTCTTCCCGGCGGTCAATTTCACCGGGTAAGAGCCGCGCCGAAATCCAAGGTTTAGAACCTTCGCCTTCACCCTCTACCATCTTAAAAATAAAAATTATCATCGACAAATCGTTGCAAAAATATATAATACTCCGGTAAAAGTGCATTAACCCTGTATCGGTAATGGAATGGTCCATGCGAGATAAACCTATCACAACAAGCCTGCTTATCCTGTTCCTCTTTCTCATTCTATTACAGCACTTTGAGGCGCCGGCATCCGCCCAGCTGGATAGAAACAAACTTTTCAGCAATTTTAAAAAACGCCCTAGAATCGCCCTGGTATTGTCAGGGGGCGGCGCAAAGGGAATCGCCCATGTCGGCGTGCTCAAGATTATCGAAAAAACCGGCCTTCAGATCGACTACATCACCGGAACGAGCATGGGAAGCATCGTGGGCGGGCTCTACGCTTCGGGCTACACGGCCGACATGCTGGAAGATCTGGTTCTGACCATGGACTGGGACGCGATGCTCGCGGATGAAATATCCCGCAGAAGCACTTCCATAGAAGAAAAAGGAGACTATGACAAATACATCACTTCCTTCCAGATAAGCAAGAAGGGCATACAGCTGCCCACCGGCTTCAAGCGCGGGCAAAAACTCACCACCCTTATGTCGCGCCTGACCCAGCACGTGCAGGACATCAAGGACTTCGACAAGCTTCCCATTCCGTTCCGGTGCATCGGCACTGACATCGTGACCGGCGAAGCCTATGTCATCAAGAAGGGCTCCCTGTCGGAAGCGATGCGGGCCAGCATGGCCATCCCTTCGATGTTTACGCCCATCGAACTGGACGGACACCTTCTGGTGGATGGCGGCGTCATCAGGAACCTCCCGGTATCGGACGCGCGCGAAATGGGCGCCGACATCGTTATTGCCGTTGACGTGGGCGCGCCGCTCTACAAGAAGGATGAAATAAAATCTATTATCCAGATCATGGACCAGTCGGTTAGCTTTCTCGGTTATCATTCGACACAGCAGGAGCGCAACCTCTCGGATGTCCTCATCATGCCAGACATCACGGGTTATGGTTCAAGCGATTTCAACAAGGGCAAGGGACTCATAGCGGTCGGTGAGGATGCCGCCCGCCTCATGATCCCGGAACTGGAAGCGCTTGTCGAGCAGCAGAACAAGTTCCCCGAAAAAAAGCTGCTGCCGACATTCCCCATAAAGCTGTTAAAGAAGCTGGAGCTTACCAACATAAAAGTGATACAGAAACTGAACATCACCAAAATCGACATAAGGGGTCTCGAACATGTATCACGGAACCTGGTGCTGGGCAAGCTCGACATCCACACGCCGTCAATTGTTACCGGTGACAAGCTCGTTGAGGCGATCAACAGGGTATACGCCAGCGGCTTCTTCCAGAGGGTCACCTACGAAATAGAACCGGGAGAGGGCGACAGCGTAACCCTCATCATACGCGTGATCGAGACGACAGGCATCTTTCTCAAGGTCGGCTTCAGTTACGATTCGGACATGAGCGCTGCCGTACTGCTTAATATTACATTACGAAATCTGGCGGGAAAAGGATCGAAATTTGCCCTTGACCTTCGGCTGAGCCAGTTCCCCGGGGTCCTGCTATCCTATTTCATACATACCGGCCTGCGGAAGCCCGGCATTGGAGTCGGGGCAAAAATCCATTACGACCAGTATACCATTTATTCATATAATGAAGGTGACATAAAATCAAGCTACAAGTACCATAACTTCGGACCCGATATTATCTTACAGGCAATCATTTTGCAGCATGTCGCCCTGGGAATCGGGATACAGAAAGACCTGACTATCATAGAATCCCAGATCACACCCGATGAACCTCAAAAGCAGAACGTAGAGGGCCTGAACTATTACGCCTACCTGATGTTCGACAACCTGGATAAGACCTTCTATCCGACATCCGGCTTTCAGTTCTATTCTGAATTAAAATACCTTACAGACGATCTCAAGATGATGAAGGATACTGCCGAGTTTGAAAACTTCTGGAAATACACAATACGGATGAAGGCGTATATCCCGTTCCACAAGCGCTTTGCCATGTTCCTGGGGGTAACCGGCGCCTTCATCAAGGCTAATGAGCCATATTATCTCGGCTACGATCCGATAACCGGATGGCAGGTATACAAGAGAACCATCCCTTTTATTTATGAAAACTATATAGGCGGTCTCAACACTTATACGACCGGATGTTTCCCCTTTGTGGGTCTTAATTTCATGCAGATATACGGGAAGCAGGTCCTGATGGGCGATATCGGGTTCCAGATTGAATACTACAAGGACTTTTTTCTTATCCTCAGGGGCAGCGTGGGCAGGGTCAAGGATAAAGTCGAGGATCTCTTTAAGGAAAGCAATATCGTATATGAAAAATATTACGGTTATACAATCCCTGTCAAGCAGACCGTGAAAAATGACCTTAAATACGGATTCGGCTTTACCCTCAGCTACAATTCCCTCATTGGACCGGTTGAGTTCACCCTGATGAAAGGAAGCGAATCAGACAATTTTCTCATTCTCGGCAACGTGGGATACCGGATATAAGGTATTTTTTGCGAGGAGAAGGCCTCCGCATTTTCGGCATCCTGCCGGCGGCGGCAGGCAAACATCCTGCTTGCTCAGTGTGACATCCCTCTCATCTAGCGGGCAGGATGACCGCATGCCGCCATTCGACAGGATGTCGAGATAAAGGCGGCCTCGCGCTCCTCCTCACCCCGCGCCTGCGGCAGGTTTTCGGGTGAACTCGCCGATCCGGCTTCGCCGGATTCGACTCAGACAGAAGCCCGACAGCTGTCCGCATGTTTTGCCAACGTGCCCACCATAGGGATCAGGAGCTTAAAAAAAGCTGAGAATAACAAGAGCGGTCACCCCGGCCAGCACGATCATCACCGCCGGCGCCAGCCGGAGTGTCCATCGCTCCCCTCGCCTGACGCCCTCCATGACTATGGCCTGAGAGAGTATAAAGGGGAGCGACAGGAAGAGAAAATACATGACAGCCAGAAGAATCTCGCCGCGGAGCAAGTAGACATAGAGCGGCACCAGCGCAAGGGAAATAATGATTGCCGCCGCGTGAACCTTCTTCAGGGCCGGCGGGAGCGTTTCCGCCCCGTCCGGGGAAAGGGCCTCTTTCCGCAGCGCGGCATATTCCGTTATAGAAACGGCCGCGGCGTCAATGAACACCAGGACAACGCAGGTCAATCCCAGGAGCTGTCCGAAAAGCATGTACACATTGTCAAATAGGAACTGGACGCCGGGAATGAGCCAGACAATGAAACCGGCTGCCGACGCAGCCATGGCACGCCAGGCAGCGCCGAAAGCCTTCAGGGACCGCGTTACCTCTTTCCGGTAAAACGACAGCACCAGCATGGCGGCAAACAGGGCCACGGCCGCCAGGTAGAAAACCGCGGCGAAGCCCTTGATCAGCTGGTAGCCGTGATACGTTTCGATTTTCTTCGAGGAACATCCGAGGACATCCACATAGGGTAACAGAAAGGAAAAAATGAAGAGACAGCACAACAGCCGGACCAGATGGGTCCTGGCATTCTTCATCATGCCGAAGAGTCGTTCCCGCGTTGCCATAACCACCATCCTTGCAATTACATGGTAAAGAGCATATCCGATACCAGGTTGAAAATCGGGCTGGCAATCAGCTCTTTTGAAGCCGAACCGCTTTTTAACGTATAATCGGTGCCGCTGATCAGGGCGAAAACGCGCCTCAGCCGGGCACGGGGAAAGGTTTCCGTATAGCGCCAGAACTTTTCCCTGTTCTTGCTGTATACCCCCGCCCTGCTCATCGCATCCTCCGGGGACACGCCCTCCCCGACAAGGGCGTAGAAGGTTTCCAGCATTTCAGCCTGGCGCAGGATCAGGTAGAGGATCCTCAGGTCCGGTGTTTCATCCTCCCGCACCTTCTTGCACAGCGCCAGGGCCCGCGGGTCCTTCCTGAAAAGGGCATCGACAAAATCAAACACAGAGGCGTCTTTCACATCATCAATGCAATTCATGATCAGGTCCGTGTCGACGAGCCCCGTTTTGCCGGAATATCTGATCATGTCGATGGCATCATCGATCTTCTTGATGTCATTGCCGGTCCGCTCAACGAGGAGCTCCACCGCGCTTTCATCTATCCCGAGTCCGAGCTTTCGTATGCCGGCGACGATGTAGTTATAGATATCATTATCGAAATATCGCCAGAACTGCACCACCTTGAACCGTTCCAGCACCGTGGTCATGAACGCCGGAGGACGGATTTCCCGCGTCGTCAGTATCAGGATGGATTCTTCCGGTATGTCCCGCACCATTTCCAGGAAGGCCCCCTGTTTCCCGGCGGCCAGGCTGTCAATGTTGTACATGACGCAGACCCGCCTGGAGGAAAAGAGTGACGTGGACAGGATAAAATCGGCGCCGTTCAGGAACTCGTCATTCTCTATATGATATCTCCCGGCGGCGTGGGCGCGCTTCCCGGGATCGTCAAAGGCCATAACCATTATCCGGTTAATGCATTTGTCTTTCTCCCCTTCCTCCTCGCCGAGGAAAAGGTACCGCTGTTCCAGCCGGTCGCCGTCAAGCTCCCGTTTAAACTGCTTTGCGTTGGGGTACTTTACCGTCATATATTAATCGCCGCCGGCCCTGGAAGAACAGGGGCCGCTCCTCACAGTTTCCTCTTCTCTATAATAGTCATCTGGTCGGTATACCACCCCGAGACGGTTTTAGAGGTGATCCGCTTTGCCAGGTCGTCCAGCACGTTTTCCGTTACCTGGGGAACGGTTTCGATGGGCTGCACCAGGTCGGAAAAAATCTTAAAGGACTGTATGCCGGGTTCGAAAAAAATCACCTTTTTCCGCCTGAGGTTCAACAGCCGCACATCGGCCGTAATCCATATCCTCTTTTGTACCGCGCGTCCAAGGGCGTCAAAGGCCAGGTTCTGGATCATGAACTTCGTGATGACCACTTCCAGGCGCAGGTCGGATTTCTGTTCATCGGTATCAACGCCGAGCCTCCCGTCAAGGCTTATATGGGCCTTAATCCGGTAGAGAAGCTTCGGGGCAAGGTCGCCCATCCCGGTGATATTTGCCGGCGGCACGATAAAGAGCCGGTTGGCGTTGCGCGGCACCACCGGCTCACCCTCGAAGCCGTCGACTACTTTCCCCGTAAGGGTGTCGTCATCGCGTAGTTCAGCCGTACACCCGGCGGCAAGCATAATGCTGATGACCAGTACCGCCCCTTTCTTGCACTGCCACCTGTACAGCATACCGCATCTCCCTGTGCTTATACTATTTTTTATTTTCCCGTAAAATATGTTAAACTTTTCCGGCATCGCTGCCGAATATATAATTAATCATTTACACTCTTATGGTCTTCCATTGATACAAAAAGGGCGGTCATTAGAAGACCTTTCGCAACAAATGGGATAGTTTACTATCCCATTTTTTATGTCTTCGTCATTAGAGGCTTCCCCCGGTCCCTACTCCAGAACCCGTATCGTTTCGGTAATATCGTAAATCGTTTCAACGTATTCCCGCGCCGGCCGGTCCCAGTAATAGACCGACTTCTCGGCGTTCTTCCGTGCCCTGAAAACGATTTCATCATCATGCTGCCTGAAAAACTGCAATGCCCGCTCCATGGCGTCGTAGAAGGCCCATGAATTGAAGTCGGAAAAAAGAAAGCCGTTTCCCTCGATCTCATCGCCGCGGACCCTCACGGGGAACACCGTGTCCCGGAGTCCCCCGGTGGCCCGCGCAACGACCAGGTTCCCCGCGGCAAAGGCCTCGATCTGGGAAATGCCTCCCGGCTCGTGCATCGACGGCATGAGGAAGAGATCAGATGCCAGGAGGGGGACGGTTATGTCCTGGAAGCCGATGGATACGCTCACCATGTCGGGATAGTACTGGCCCAGCAGGTAGAGGCCGTGGGCGATCTCCTCGCCCCGCCGGTCGCCGGACGATACGGCCCCGCCGATGATCCCCTGGAACTTCAGGTTTTTGAATATGCCCTCGGACGCCTCCAGAAGGAGCTGGTATCCTTTCTGCTCCGAAACACGGTGGATATAGGAAAAAAGCACGATGTCGGGGTCAACTTTCAGGCCCCGGGTGCTCTGGAGGAAGAGCTTGTTCCTCATGCGTATCAGCATTGACCGCCGGTCCCCGTCGGAGACCGATTCAACACCGTTCTGGCCGGCGAGGAGTTCGGGGTACCGCTTTTCAATCTTCGCGCGGAGGGCGTCGTCCGATTTTACCTGCTCGATGAACGCGGGGTAGGCACCGGCGACAAAACGCGAAGCATCGAATTTCCTGACCAGGTTGACCTTGAAGTCACTGCCGATGGCGTTGCTGATGCCGATGACGTTCCTGAGTATGTGTTCCAGGCCGTCACAGGCAAACTCGATCTGCCGCGCGTAAGAGGGGCTCACGGTAATGACGCGGTCCGCGAAGCGAATCCCCGCCGCCATGCAGTTGAGCCGGTCCGGATAGACAGGGTCGCAGAAGTCCCCCGCCGTCCATGACGGCAGGTTGAACAGGTTGAAAAGGTCGAAGCCGTTTTCCATGCGGTGGTAGGCATCGAAATACTGCCACCCGCCGTTATGGACAATATGCAGGAAGGTGTTTCTCTTAAAGGCGGGGCTGTTCAGGTAGAAGTGGTCGCACTTCACGATGCCGTTGAAGATGCCGGCATAGGCGTCATTCGTGAAGGTATAGCTCGGGTTCAGGTTGAAAGCGGCGATCACTTCCACGCAGGCCCGGGAAAAGGCCACCCGCCGCCTGATCTTCTCCATTCGATGTGACGCCCCAGTAAAGGCCGTCGAAAAACTCGTGATGGTCGAGAAGGTAGTAGTGGACGCCCTCGACATCGGCATGATGAACGCCGACTTCATAATCGTCCCCCATGATCTTGAAGCGTGACGTTCACCCCGGTATAGGACAGGTTGTACTTTTTGGCCGCTTCCTGCATTTTCCGCACCGACTTGTCGTCGCCGTGCTTGTAATAGCCGGAGATGACGAAGACCTCCTCGCCCAGCTTGACCAGCTCCCGGGGCAGTTCGTAAACCACGTTGGCGAGACCCCCGCTCTTGGAGAAGGGCTCCGCCTCGGCGGACATGAAGACCAGGGCGCCCCGCCGGTTGTGATCGATCAGTGTCCTTCCGATAGAGGCAAGAATCTGGTCGGTTTCTTGCGACATCCTGCGGGCATAGTCGATAGCGACATGCCCGTCAAGCACCCCGTTCCGAACCAGGTAAAAGGAGCCCCGCTTCAGGCCCAGCTCAAGCCGTTCGCGGTTCTCCTTCCAGAATACGGGGACCAGGTGTTCCTGTATGAAGGCGATGGTCTTCTCATAGGTCACGCAGTTTTTCGCCAATTCTTCGTAGGCGAAATTGCTCTGGATCTGGTGGACGTTGGACATCTCGCAGAGCCGGAAAAAGGAATCACGCATGAAATCATGGTAGTGCTCCGCTTCGTCCACGGGCTCCAGCTTCAGCAGTTTCACCCGCTCGGTGAAGGAGACCACGGTATTAACGCGGGATATCTTTAGTTCGCGGCCGGTGTAGTAGTTATAATGCCCGGTGAGATTCGAGTAGAGCGGATCGCTCAGGCGGAAGTTCCGGTCCAGCGGTATCGGCAGGACCGGGCTGTCGAACTGGAGGGAGACGTTCTGGTTCGCGTCGGCAAAATTGAATACGCCGAGCCAGATGTCAGGACCCACAAACTTCGCCGCAGCAGCCACCATGGTGTTGTTGGCCCAGACCAGGTATCCCTTCCCCTTCTGCTTCCGGTGGAACCTGTACCAGTCGGCGTAGAAGGGCTGCAGGCTCCGGTGGGCGGCGTATTCGAACTGGTTCCAGTTGACGTAGATGTTGTCAAGGTAAACCTTCCAGCCCTCGCCCTCGGCGCTTCCCTCGTAGTCCATGATGGCGTTGCTCATGAAACAGGTAAGGCCCACGGCGGCGCGCAGTCCCCGGTGCCCGAAGGTGTTGAGGGCGCGCCGCTCGTCATGGTTGCCCAGGATCCCCAGCATCTCGGTCCCTTCCGGCAGTGACGAGGGGAAATAGCTGTCGTAGATGTGGTAGATCTCGCGCACGTCCGTCTTGCCGTGGATGATGTTCTCGCAGATCTTGAACAGCGACGAGTTGTACGGGATGAGGCCGGTGCGGGTGAGGAAGCGCTCGTGGCCCCAGTAGCACTCCGCGACGTTTATGAAAAAGTCCCTTTTTCAGCTGCTTCAGCTTCTTTTCGACGTTAAGCATGAGGAAAAAGTGGATCGGCACCGCGATGCAGGTCGCGGCAGGCCGAGTCGTAGTAGCCGGTCGTGATGTAATGGTCGTCTTCGCGGTCGTTGACGATGATGGCCCCCTCGACCATCTCTGCAAAATCGCGCTTCCGCTCGAACACGAAGGGGAAGTTGTTCTTCTTCATCATGATGGGAACGGCGTGGGCGGAATCGAATCGTATCCCGTCGATATCGAACTTCTCCATGAGGGTGGTGATGGAATCCGAAAGCCACTCCCACACCTCGAACTTGCGGTAGTTCAGGAGCTTGCCGTCGTTCCATGATCCGTAGCGCCCGTCGGTGGAAGCACGGACCACCAGGTTGCCGCTCTCGTCATAGGTTTTAACCGCGTAATCCTCCGGCAGGTGGTCGCTCGACCGGTTGATGTGGGGGATGATGTCGACGATGACCCTGATGTCTCATCCGGTGGCACGCGCCGATGAGCTTCTTCAGCTCCTCCTCTCCGCCCAGGGCAGGCTCGATCTCGACGAGGCTCACGGGCGAGAAGGGCGAGGGCGACGTGGCGTTCGGCGCCCAGTCGCCGCGGTTCCGCCCCCGTTTCTGCACGCCGAGGAGGTAGATGGTTGTTACGCTGTAGTTTTTCTTAATGTCATCCAGGTGGGCCGTGATGTCGGCGAAGGTTCCCAGGCGGATCACCTCGCCGTTCTCGTTGTACACCAGGCCCGGGTGGCCGCTCCCGTCGGACCAGTATGCCCGCGTGTGGCCGTGGATATCAGCGAATATTTCAAGGATGATTTCGCCGCTGATGTCAGGGACCGCGTTGATCCGCCCCGACAGGCCCGGCAGGGTGATCCAGGCTGCGTTCTTTCTCTTCTTTTGAATCACGATGAAATCGTAATGGCCGTACTGGTCAAAGCGGTATTCGGCGGAGTACAGCTCTTTCCCTTCATGGTTCAGGGGGATTTCGATATAATCGATATCCTTCTCGAGAAAGATCCCGCCACTGGCGCTGTTCCGGTATAGTCGCAGGTGGTAGATGACCGGGGCTCCGGGAATCTCGAAGGTGAACCGGTACGTCTGCCCGACGGGGACATTGGCGAACCTGGTGGCCAGGGGCGCATCGAATTCCTTGGGCGCGAAGATCCTCTCGAGGATTATGTTGGCCCTGTTCCGTATTTCATGAATGTCATGGCCCGATGCCGCGACAAGGAGGCGGACGATTTCGCGCAGTGACGCCTCGTCGCCGGCGGACTTGTAGCGCCGCGCAAGGCGTTCAAGGGACTTGACCGCCTCCAGGTTTCTCTCATAGTGGAAATTCAGCACGTCGCCGTGGACGCGGGCGTCCAGCTCGCGCAGGTACTTGACGCGGCTCGCGTCGCTGAATTTGCGGATCCGTTTCTCGACGACTGCTTCGGGGACTTCTTCTATTTCAAATTGCTGCGCATTGCGCAGCGTCTCGTCGACCAGGAAGTTCAGGGAGCGGGACACCGCGGGAGGATACACCACCGAATGGTTGTAGCCGGTCTGTATGGCCCGCTCTTCAATCATCAGCAGGAGCTTGAAGGCGCCGAAAAGTTTCACCCCCCCGCCCTGCTTCTGCTCCGCCGTGAGGGCGTCGAAGATCTTGAGGCCCAGGTATATGGTGGGGATCTCGGTCCAGGGCGGTCCCTGTCCCACGTGCGATATGACGGTGGTATTCTCCGAGATGTGGAATATCGTGGGCACGCCGGGGAGTTCCTTCACGATGACAAAGCGCCGGGCCATGATGCTGTCAAAGTCGCCCTCGGCAGCGGCCTTGTGCGCGAAGACCATGGAGGCAATGAGGCGCGAGGAGAGCCGTATGTCGCTCATGAGCCTGCCCCGCACAGTCTGGTCCCCCTTGGAGATGATGTCAAAGGCGCTGTTGCGCATGTCAATGAAACGCTCGCGGTACAGCTCGGCGGGGTCCCCTGCCCGTATGCTCCCCACGACATCGCGGTCAAGATAAAACTCGTAGCACCGGTTCTCCGCAAAGGACCGCGCAATGTGCTCCTTGACTATCTTGTCCGATATGAGATGCTCGTCAGTGATGCGGAAGCGGCACAGGCTGCTGGAGATGACTGGTTCCACGTATCGATACCTCAAACATTATGTCGCAAAGGCGGGACCGCGGGACGATGGTCATTCCGTATATCCCGCCACAATTTCACTATATTCCGATGTATATTGAACGTCAATCGAAAAAAACAAACAGGCAGGTTTACGAGGAGATGCGGGCTACGCGCACTCTCCTCCTCGGAATGATTTTCAGTACACAATAGGCCTACCCGAATCTGCTCCTTCTCTGGTGAGGCCCTCTTCAACAAAGGGAGGTACTGAACAGGGGCCTTACATTTTTTCGTTTTTGGAAGCGAGGCGGCCCGGTGCCTTACGGCCTGCAACCGGACGGGCGTCCTTGAGCCTGGAGAGTTTGATCCGTTCCTCGACGATTATCCTGAGCTTTACGAAATTAGTCCGTTCCCGCAGTTCCATCCCGTAACTTACAATAGTGCCCACTCCGATGACAAAGCCGAATACATAGTGCATGTTCCATGTTTGAGCAGCGGCATGGGGACCGCTGCCGAAGTATAGCAACTCGAATGCAAGGACGTAGAAAACGTCAAAGACCGCGATGTAATAGAAGCTGAGTCGTATGAACATCAGGGTGGTTGAGAGCAGGACCGCGCAGCCGATGTAAACATATAATGTGTCGGGATACCGGTACGCCATGAGGGAAACAAGGGGCGCCACGTTGATTATAAGAGCCGTCAACAGCGCTGCGGAATTAACAACATGGTGAGACAGGTTCAGGAATGTCATGGCGATCAATAGGCATAGCGCCGCCAATGCCGCAAAATAGGGGGCCGAATAAAGAAGGATATCATGGGGCTGGTTAAGGAGAAAATTCATCAGGTAAAACCCGGAGACCGCCATGATACCGGCAATGGACACCATTCTGTTAAAGGCGAGATTATCCTTATACTGTTTGGCCAGGAATCTCTTTTCCAGGCCATGATCTGAAAACGAAATGAAGGAAACGGCCCTCCACAATCGGCCCCAGGCGTATGGTTTGGTATCTGTATGGTTTTTTGATTTAGAATTTTTATGTCTCATACCGAATTCCCCTTCACGGGATAATGTTTATTTAGAAAATCAATTATGTCAATAATCTATTTTTCCAAAAAATATATCTTGCCTGCAATTCCCTCCCAGCCGGGGTTGGCATGACCCGGGGCGGGCCATGCATTGTGCAAGCGATCGTTCATGCCAGTCGGCACTCTGATGTTATCAGGCAAAGCGTGCTGTTACCGGAAACCGGCGGGGCGAGCAGGGGCATCATCGGCCCGGCTGAACTTCTGCAATATGATTCCCGCGGCCACGGCGAGATTTAGCGAATCAATTGCGCCGCTCATCGGCACATGGACCGCCTCGTCGCACAGGCCCACGAGATCATCAGCCAGCCCTAAACCCTCGCTTCCCAGCAGGATCGCCCGGCGGGGCGGCACGCGGCATGAGTCGAACACGGCGCTCGCCTGGTCCGTAACCGCCGCGTAGACACTGCATCGGGAGCCGTGTTTTAATGCGCGAAGGGCCTCTCCCATATCTTCAGTTTCGAGAACCGGCACCGAGAAGACGCTTCCCGCGGATACACGAATGACGCGCCTGCTGAAAGGATCGGCGGAGCCCGAGGCGAGGACCGCCTGGTACCCGAAGGCATGGGCGGTCCTGATGATGCTGCCAAGATTTTCCCCGGAGGCGCATCGGTCTACGCAGACGATGCCGAGCGGGCCATCAGCGGGCATCGATAAAAAGAAATCATTGACTGAAACCGCCGCCGGCCTGCGGGCCGCTGCCATGATGCCCCGATGGAAACCGTACCCGGCAACCACCTCCATGACATCGCGTCCGACACTGAATACCGGGACATCGGCATGAAGCCCGACAGGCCCGTCGTGACGATCATTTTCGCAGAGGACGGCCACAACATCAAAACCGGCGGCGACGCACCGTTCCACGCAGTAACAACCCTCGACAATCATAATTTCTTCCGATCGGAGGTCACGGTCTTTTACCTGGCGGAAGATGCCCAGACGGGGATCATCGGCTGATGCAATCGTTACTGTCTTCATGCCGCCAAAGTGGCTGAATAATAATTGATGTGCAGGCATAAAAAGCGCACGGACAATATCGGTGCGCTTTCATTGCTATCGGCTTCGGGGATAATGACGGGTTATTTTTTCTTTTCTTACATGTACAGATCCCAGATACCGTGTTTCCGTATCCGCTCCTTGGTACTGTATGCCCTGCAGCCAGCACATATTTTCGGACACGGTTTATCAGGATCGTTTATCGTGCTCTTAAATTTCATGTAATACTCGTTGTTCCAAATCTTCTTGAAATCCTCCTCGAACACATTGCCGAAAGAGTATTTTCTCAGCATGGGCCTGTTGTTCGACATCATGACCGCGCAGCAGGGGAGGACGTAGCCCGGCATCATGATATACGGTTCAAGCCAGGCGATGCACTCTTCAATGGGGGGAAGCGTCTCCTCCTCGGCATGGGTAAACTGAAATTCAATGCCGCCTCTTCTCGTCTTCAGCTCCTGTACGACGTCGCGCGGCACCTTTTCAACATAATACTTGAAGATTTCCTTGAAATACAGCAAACCGGTGAATTCGACTATCGTCGATGACCCGCCCCATTCCAGCTGTTTGCCCATGGAGTTGATCAGGTCGAGGAACTGCGGCAGTTCATGGACATTATCCTTTATGATGATGTACCTGAACGAAAGATGGGGAACGAGGTCCTGTATTTCCTTTTATACTCGATGATGCTTCTCAGGTTGTTGATCACGTTATCGAAATTACATCCGACTTTGATCTTCTCATACGTTTCCTTAGTCGCGGCATCGATGGACAGGTAGATGCCATGAACATAGGGAAATACCTTGCTCACCAGCTCATCCATGGTGATGTCGACGAGATGGTCAACAAGCCATATGGAGGTCCGGTGTTTTTCCCAGAGATACTTGAGCATGAGTGGATAATCCTTGTTAAGGAAGGCGGAGCCCTCGCCGGTGAGATTGACCCAGTGAATTTTAGGGAACTGGTCCGCGACATGCTTGAACTCATCAAGGGTCATGTGTCTGCGCACCTGCGCATCCTTGGGCCAGTACACGTATTCACATATGACGCATTTCTTATTGCACACGGTGGTCGTTTCCATTTCAAAATAGGGAGGGATCGGAACCTGGTCAGGATATTGTATCAGCTTCTTTTTCATCGCCATGTGGTGGCCTTCGCCCGTTGGAACAAACCGTTTCGTGTATACAAAATTATATAGTTCGCGCAATTTGAAGTGCCTGAGAAGATAGAGATAGCTGTTCATGTCACGCCACGTCCGCTTGCCGTGCTGTTTCATTAAATATTCCTGTCCGAACAGCTCCAGGTTAATATCCTGGATTTTTGAACCTGTCGTAATTATATTTTCTTTTGTCATAATTTTCACCTGTCCCTTTGATATAGTATCCGGCACTCAAAGCATAAATAACGGATGATGTAAATATATAAACACTCTTTATTTTGTCAAAGATATTATAGGGGAAATATCCACGAAATTCCTTTTTCATCAGACTTATTAAAGTGTGACAATGTTACATATTGAAACAATTTCCTTACCAGCCCGAATTCAAGGATGAAGTACAACAGGTGATTATATAGATGACATCATAAGGCTTTAATCTTAAGAGATTGAATTACAAAACCATTACTAATGTTTCTGAATCACAGGAACCTTATAAGGATCATTTAACAGGCATAGTGAACGTTATCTGCGCTTCTGGTCGATAGTGTTATTCTCTTACCCTGGTCTAAAAAAATAAGAATGCCTATATTTCATTGACTTAATTCACTCATTTCAAGCTCAGATATTATATATCACACCTTTTTAGCAAATATTCTTTCATTAATTTGACTGCTCCAAAACACCATAGTATATTTATCTAATTTCTCGGTGATGACACCTGTCATTGTCGGAATTACCTTCTGGATTACGACATATCCCTGAGAGTCTTATCCTCAGGAGAATATTCATGAAAGCCAGGAAGTAGAAGTATAGGAGGCAACATGAAAGGAGTGATGATATTTGCATTATTCCTGCTGGTTGCACTGGCAGGTTGCGACTCTAATAGCGGATTAACAAAAGGCGAGAGGATGTCCTTCGCATTATGTTCAGCAGGAATCTCTGATCCCTGTAAAGTTCAGACTTCAGCATGGACCGAACAATATAAAATCATTGTATTCGGGAGTCTTGAGCCGGACATCAACCAGACAATTGCTGATTTTCTCAATCAAGAATCTGACATGAAAGCGGTTGTGGCAAACAGTGACAAATGTATTAATGATGACATGTTAAGTCATTTTAATGTTGTCGTTGATTATGACCATAACGGCACTCCACCCGATCAAGAGGCCGCTCTCCAGAAATTTGCAGCTGCCGGCGGAAGGGTGATAGCGTTGCACCACTCTATATATGATGCCTGCGGTCCAATGTACATTAAGCACGCACTCTATGGATCGTATCTCCCCGTGACATCAGCACAAGGCATCTATCACCTGGTAGACGAGTTTATTAATGGTCCATACCAGGTCATCCTGACAGATCCGGGCAATCCTGTATTCAACACACTCGCAACGGACGGAACCGTGCATTATAAAAGCACTCTCGTTCCCGAGGGAGATTATCCGTATCATACCATCAATGTTTCCGATGAACGGTATTTGGAGATCACCTTTGTAAAAAATGATCTCCACATCCTGCTCTCAACAATTTTTAACGGGACAAATTATGATATCGGATGGTACCGGAACGAAGGACTGGGGAAAGTATATTATTACCAGATGGGTCATCTGATTGGGACATTTAGAGAACCATGGTACCAGCAGTTGATAATAAACTCAATCAGAGTTCCCTGATGCAGTGAATTCCGGCCGTCACTATCATTCCCGGATCTATGTGCCTGGGTAACGTCACGGTTCACGGGAATGTTAGCAATCTGACAGAGAGAGCGGCAGGATCTGTGACGATAGGCCGTACCACTTCGGCATGATCGATTCCACAACTGACACCGCCTTCATGCCGCAATGTCTTTCATTGCACATCGAGACATATCAGGCAGACATCATCATCAAAGGAATTGCTTCCCCTGAATAGAACAAGCTTTTTGTATAATTCCTTGATAAATAATTCAGGCGATAAATTTTTTAATTCAAGCAGGACGTCATTCATGATGCTGTATTCAAAAAATAAATCATCATTAGTCACCGGACGGGCTTCAACAAATCCGTCGGTAAAAAATAATAATCTTGCTGGCGCCCGATAATGTCATGTGCGAATTAATATATGTTTTATTATTTTTCTGAAGGAATGCATTATTCATAATCCCTACGGGACGCTTTTTGCGCTTTTCAGATAATTAATTGCTCCATCCGTGATTATCATCGGAGGGTTATGCCCTGCATTGGAATATAACAATGAATTATCGGCAGGATTATATATGCCATAAAAAACAGTGACAAAATTTCCATCTGTCTGATTATAAAGAATTGTATTTATGTTCAGCAGCAATTCCGCGGGATTTCCTTTACTTTCCCCGGCCTGCATTATTATTGTCTTGACCATTGAGGTGATGAACGCTGCTGGAACGCCGTGGCCCGAAACATCACTGAGAAAAATGCCGATCAGTTCCGAATCCCTGAATCTTATGAAGTCATAAAAATCACCGCCGACCTGGTCCATGGGCTTATACAGGGAATATATAAAGTCCGCTGGCTGCTGCACGGGGATCAACTGTTCCTGGATTCTTCTCGCGAGGGCCAGTTCATTTTCCATTATTTCATTCCGCGTCTTCAGCTTATTCCGTTCAATTTCAAGTTCGCTGGTCCTTTCATGCACGGTTTTTTCCAGGGATTCCGTATAGGTCTTCTGCATGGTTATGATTTTTTCCTGGGCCGATGCGTTTTCCTGCTTGAGAATATTTATCCTGTCAGCGAGAGCAATGGAAAGCAGCACGACTTCGAACACCGAACCGATTTGAGCCCCGTAGGCAGTGATGATGATATCCGGCACCAGACCATAACTTCGTAACGCATAGAGTATCATCCCGATCAGCAAGAACATCCAGGCAATGAGAAAAAAACGGGCTACCCGGTTTCCCCTGTATAATGAAATCGAGGAAACAATGATAATATTAATGGCCACGAAGCTTCCCAGTGCGCCGCATAATTTTATGCTGATATTATAACTTCCAACTATTGACAGGAACATAACACATCCCATGATGAGGGCGGCGATTGTTAATGCTGATATCTCCCTTTTTGAAATTGGTATTCAGGTTGAGGAATGATTTTGAAAATATTGAAGCAAGGCACAGCATGGTACTTATAAAAAATGGTACGGCTTTATTCACAATAACCGGATTATCAGGCAAAACATATTGCGAAAAGAATCCATTAAGAGCCAGATATCCCATGAACGTCGTAAAAATATATAAAACATAATAAAGATACGACTTGTCCCGTATGCTGAAAAATATAAAGACATTAAAAATCATCATAACGAAGAGGATGCCGAAATAAATACCGAACAGGATCATCTCATCATTGACGTTCTCCGAAAAAGCATAGGGGCTGTAGATATAAATTGGGAATATCATAGGCCCTTCACCGGAAATTTTAAAATAAACATTTTTTTCGGTATTCTGTTTTATATGCAGCTTGAAAACAAATGTCCGGTACTGGAATGTCCCGGTTTCTAAAAGAGAGCATATCCCCGGATGCCCTCGTGATATATTCGTTGTTTTCATCAACGCAATAGAATGTCACATAATCGAGGCAGGGATAGGCAACCTCGATCAGCCAGTCTTCCTGTTCGGCCTTGTTGATTATTTTCCCGTGCATCCAGTGCGCCGAGTTCGAAAATCCAAGGTTGATTGAATCAGAATCGATTTTTTTGAAAGGCAGTGCATGTCTGTTGTCATGAACATATTGAATATCGCGATCACGGTTTATATCTTCGAAAATCTCAAAGGATTCTGGTAATCAGTATATTTCCCGGATCCATCTGTTAAAACAACGATGTTATCGGCATTGGCGGAAGTCGTTAATGTGGAAAATAGCAGCAAATGAAGAATAGTAATAATTATTTTCATAAATAGCTTTTTAACATTCCAGTACTGTGCATATCACCGGTCATCCTCTGCACATCAATTCACGCAGGATTTTATCAGTGCATGGTTCTTTCCGAGTAAAAAATAATTGTAATGTATATCCGAAAACCTGTCAAGTATTCCTCAAAATGCAGCATAAATGGTGAGTTTGGGTTATTGATTAAATTTTATGACCCCTCCTGATGTGCTGAGGGGCCTCGCCTGTGCGTTGCGGCCTTTCCGCAGACATACGGGGCATTACCCGGGGAAGAATCACTCAATCCCCAGGCTGATATCCCCCCCCCGACTCACCTGACCAGGTGAAAGATCTTTGCAAGCTGGGAATGAAAATGCACTGCCCTTAAAAATGTCGGGATGAGCATAAAAAATAGTCCCCCGACTGCAAATGAAAGAGTTATATTTTTCCAGTTCATCAATCCTTTCCTGCCCCACATTACCAGGAAATATAATCCGCCCGGTATGTACAAAACTGTCGCTGTCACGACACCAGGAGAGTACTCTCCGCCGAGCAGGGTAGATGAAATATGTAAAAAAGAATTGGCCAGGACCCACATAGCGGCAGACATTCCGGCCCATAAATATTTAGCCGGATTCCTATAGTACAGATAGCATACTGAAGCCAGGCATATAAAAAAAATAGAATTCCCAATTAAATTCTGTGTCCAGTCGAAACTGCCAAAATACCGATCAGCCCATTCGACAAAGCCCAGGGTGAATTCCTCTACCATATGAAGGGCATATAGTAGACAAAAAATAAAAATTGCACCGGGCTTCTCGCCAAAAACATTCTCATCTTTCTTCATAACACATTTCTCCTTGGGAAGATTAATAAAACACCTTGATACCGTTCCGATCTACTTCGTCTCCTTCCAGATCCGCAGCGACTGATGATAAAAATCAAAGGGAGGCGGTGTCGGCTCGGTCTTCTTGATGAGGATCTTGCGGGCCCAGCGCCGCTCGGTGTACTCGCAGATGTCCTTCACGTTGCGGCCGCTCATGCCCTCGCTCTTCTCGCCGAGGTGGGCGCATTCGTCCTCGTCCAGGTGCTTCGCGTAATTCCCGAATATGGCGGAGCGCTCCGCTGCGTTGGGCAGGGGGAAGAATATAGTCTGGTCGAAGCGGCTGATGAGGGCGTGGTCAAGGTCGTCCTTCCGGTTTGTTGCACCGATGGTGATGGTGGTGGCCGATGAATCGATCCCGTCAAGCCGCCGGAGAAGCACCGACAGGATCTGGCGCGTCGCTTCGAACATGTTCTGATCCCGCGAGCCCGCCAGGGAATCGATCTCGTCCAGGAAGATGATGGCGCCCCCCATGTCCTCGCAGGCGTCAAAGACCTGCGACAGGTTCTGTGACGATTGGCCGTACCACTTCGACATGATCGATTCCACGGGCACGTAAACCAGGGGGAGTTCCGACTCGCCGGCGATGATGCGCGCCGCCGTGGTTTTGCCCACCCCGGGAGCGCCATCGAAAAGGATGGCCCGCGGCCGGTTCGACTCGAAAACTTTCCTGGTCATGCGGGCAATCGAATCGTACATGCCGGGGTTCTTCAAAGGCAGGATGATCGACTCCCGGATCTTCCGCTTTACCTCGTCGTACCCGGCGATATAGTCCCAGTCCAGGTCTTTGTCCGGCTCAACGATTGAGGCGCCCAGCATCCGCAGGCGCTGCGCCGGGTCGTTGCGCACGGCGGCACGGGCCCGCTGGAACAGCTCGATGACCAGGTTGACCTCCTCCTGGGACAGGTTACCCTTCTTTGATATCTCCACCTTTGACGAGGTGGAGAGGACGAAAAACTCGACCTTGAAGTTGTCAAGGATGTTCTCTGTTTTGAAGATGTTCCTGTTCAGGGCCTGAAAGGCGTAATACCCGCTGTCGAAGGAATGCACCCGGATATGGGTAATGTACTTCTTAACCGTCAGGAGAAAGTCCACCAGCATGGCGGAGGTGATGGGATGGGTGCTGAAGGCGATATGGGTGGCGCCCTTTTCGAAGGATATCTGCGGCGGCGCGAGATCCGCCGCATCCCCTTTCTCATAATAGGCGATGAGTTCCTTCTCGACCTGGTCTTTCATCCGGTCGTATGATATGAGAGGCTCTTCTGGTTTGTTCACGGGCATCCTCGGTGCAATTTTTTACAACACCCCCTCCCTTGATGTGAGGGGTTGGGGGAGGGAACATGTCATCCCATCGGATTGGGAACCGGATTCCGCTTCCGCCCGGCAATTTTTTTCACCGCCAGGATGACAAGCCTGCTCAGGCAGAAATACATGATCATGCCGACGATGATGCCGGCCGCGGCATAAGCCGCTCCCTCGAGAGTGGCCGGCAGGCCGGGGATGAAGTTATCCCAGGCTGCGCGGGCAATGTCGAGATCGACATTCTTGATGAACACGAAAAACTTCTTATAAGCCGGGGCATTCTGAAGTTCCTTCAGGGCCGCGGCAAGCTGATCATAGCGCTCAAGGTCGCCGGCGATTTTCTGGCCGGTCTTGAACACGGCGGGGTCCTTCGAGTTCAGGAGGTGCTGGCTGTACTGGTACAGGCTCTAGCCCACTTCTTTCGCTATCTCACGGTATTTCTCCATGTTCCGCGCGGCCTCATCCACATGACCGCCGAGGCGCTGGATATACTGGGCGCAGTACTGGGGAAACTGGGCGAAGGCCAGGGCCCCCAGTACTGCGCATATCCGGTCCAGGAGTGAATCGACAAACCTGACCGGGGCAAGGAGTATCGCGTTCTTATCCAGCATCATTGTTTTCCTTTTATTTTGTTCGAATCCATCACGCAGGTTGACACTATCCCGCCCCTGATGTTGTACACGGTCTTGACCATGAGATAGTTCGGCTTCAGGCACCGGTGAAGATCATTGTAGATCCTGTTGGTCGCCGCTTCCTGGTAGATGCCGACGTTCCTGAAGGAAATAAAATAATACTTGAGCGATTTCAGCTCCACGAGCTTCCGTTCCGGGACATAGACGACAATGACCCGGCCGATGTCGGGAAGACCGGAAAAGGGACAGACGGCGCTGAACTCATCGGTCTCGTAGGTGATTTCCTGGGGGTTCCCGTCATAATCAATGGTCTCAAGGAAACCTTCCTGGATGCTGTCTTCATCCTCAAACTTGAACGTTTTGCCTTCGGCAACGGCCATACCGGCGGCACCCCCTACCTGGAATCGTCGGAACGGGCGGGGTCCCGCGGGTTCAGGCGCACTCTTCCGAAAAAGACCGACGATGAATTCAGGTATATCGTAAGCGGAAAAGATATCAGGAACGATATCAGCAGAGCGTAGGAAAAGACAATGATGTACCGGATGATGGAGTTGAAGACATCCCCGATGTCAGAGTAGCCCGATGAAGCCGAGATACTGGGAACAATCTGGTTCACGAGATCGGTAAAGTAAGACGTCATGGTGAAGGAGCGTATGGCATGGGGATAACCGGCATGCACCTTCCACTGCACGGCCATTGTAATCCCCATGGCAATCTTGACCAGGTAATGGAGGACATAGACGCTGACGATAAAAATCGCCAGGGAGATGCAGACAAACATGAGAACATTGATCCATCTCTCGACTATGGATATCTTTATCTCGATGAAAATATCGCGCAGCGTCCTCGCCTCAGCCACGAGAGGGGGAGCCAGGGCAAAGACAACCACAGCTGCCAGCAGGCAGGCGAAATTGACCAGGAATACCGGGATGGTAAGGAGTGCCATCAGCACGGGGCCCGCATAGGGAATGTTGGAGATAACGGACAGTCCCACCTCGATGAGGACGACAAGCGTTATGATGATCAGGGTGATAAAGGATATACCCAGGATAACCGGGCCTCTTTTCAAGGTTTCGCGTATGGCGTTACGGGTAAGATCACTGGCGTTGTCCGGCGACGTGGTGATCTGGTAGACCCCGGAATAGGCCATGAGGAGGGTCGTGAACATCAGGAATATCCCCGTGCTGTTGAGGAAAAAATAAAAATAACTCCCCGACGGGGTCAGCGTTGAGAGCAGGAAAAACAGGAAATAGACCAGTATGCCCATGCAGGTAAAGAGCCAGGTGAGTTTGAAACTCTGCCTGTAATTCTTGAGCCGTACATCCATCCCGACCTTGTATGCTATACTCATGTTCTTCCCCCGGACATTGGTAAATTTAAAAATCGCATTAACCTATACCGGTTAAGCATATGAAAATCAAGGAAAAAATTCATTATAATTGCGCGGGAGACCCGGGAGGTAAAAAATAACGAACGTTCGCTCTTTTTTTTCTTGACGAAACTTGCCCCGGAAATTATATTGATCCCAGTTCAAGGAACGGAGCGGGTCAACAATCAAAAACGGGAGAAACGGCTATGGATTTCGGAATATCAGACAAAATGAAGACAATTCTGGCAATGATCGACGATTTCGTCAACAGGGAGCTCATTCCCCTGGAGCATGAATACCTCACCGCGGAATTTCGCGATATGGTGCCTGCGCTGAGGGAAAAGCGCAACATGGTCAAGCAGATGGAGCTCTGGGGCCCCCAGATTCCCAAAGACCTGGGCGGCATGGGCCTCACCCTGGTGGAGCACGGCCTGGTATCGGAATCCCTGGGACGCTCTCCCCTCGGCCATTACGTGTTCGGATGCCAGGCCCCGGACGCGGGAAATATCGAGATCCTCCACCTTCACGGCACGAAGGAGCAGAAGGAGCAGTACCTGAAGCCGCTGGCGGCCGGCGACATACGGAGCTGCTTTTCCATGACCGAAGTGGACATGCCCGGCTCGAACCCGGTCATGCTCGAAACCACGGCGGTGAAGGACGGCACCGATTACGTGATCAACGGCCACAAGTGGTACACCTCGAGCGCCGACGGGTCGAAATTCGCCATCGTCATGGCGGTTACCAACCCGGACGCCCCGGCGTACCAGCAGGCGAGCATGATCATCGTGCCCACCGACGCACCCGGATACAACCTGGTGCGGAATATCCCGGTCATGGGCCACTCCGGCAGCGACTACGCAAGCCACGGCGAGATCCTCTACCAGAACTGCCGGGTCCCCCGGAAGAACCTTCTCGGGAAAGAGGGGATGGGCTTCGTCATCGCCCAGGACCGCCTCGGCCCGGGACGCATCCACCACTGCATGCGATGGATCGGCATCTGCAACCGTTCCTTCGACCTTATGTGCCGGCGGGCAGCGGAACGGAAAATAACCGCAGACGGCAAGACCCTGGCATCGCGGCAGATCATCCAGTCATGGGTGTCGGAGTCGGCCGCCGAGATCCAGGCGGCGCGCCTCATGACCCTGAACGCGGCGTGGCGGATCGACAACCTGGGCGCCAAGGAGGCGCGGGACGACATCGCCCTGATCAAGTTCGTGGTGGCCAACACGATGCAGCGGGTCATCGACCGGGCGCTCCAGGTACATGGCGGCCTCGGCATGACCGACGACACGATCCTGGCCTACTTCTTCCGCCACGAGCGCGCGGCTCGGATCTACGACGGCGCCGACGAGGTGCACAAGTCTTCCTTTGCCAAGCGCTATCTCCGGAAATACGAGGCAGTCAAATAACGTTCGATTTGAGAAAAAAGGGAAAACAACGAGCAGCGGCAGTAACGGCGCACCGGATCAGAAAAGAAATTATATCAGAGGAGCAGACAATGGACATCAAAGACATCAAGCGCGTACTCATCATCGGCGGCGGCACCATGGGCAGGCAGATCAGTATTCCCTGCGCCCTGAGCGGATACAGCGTCGTTATATACGACATCAAGGATGATGTGCTGCAGAAGGCCCTAACGGTGATCCCGAAATTTTTGGACGGCTTCGTAGCCTTTAAAAAGATTACCCGCGAGGAAGCCGACGCGGCCATTGCCCGCATCAGCGTCACGACTGACCCGGCGGAAGCTGCCCGGGAAGCCGACATTGTCAGCGAATCCGTGCCGGAGGACCCGGCCCTCAAGGAAAAGATCTTCGCCCAGTTCAACAAGCTCTGCCCGGAACGGACGATCTTCACCACCAACACGTCGACGCTCCTTCCCTCCATGATCGCGGCATCGACGGGAAGGCCGGAGAAATTCCTGGCCTATCACTTCCACGACATACGCATGACCAATGTCGTGGATATCATGCCCCACCCGGGCACCGCGCCGGAGACCGTGGCTCTGGTCAAGGCCTTTGCGGAGAAAACCGGCCAGCTCCCCATCATGCTCACCAAGGAAAGCCACGGCTACGTGTTCAACGCCATGATATCGGCCCTCTTCTTCGCGGCCCAGACCCTGGCGTCAAAAGAGGTCGCGTCAGTGGAGGACATCGACAGGGCCTGGATGGGGGTCACCCACATGCTGATGGGACCCTTCGCCATCATGGACAGTATAGGTACCGACACGGTCTGGCACATCACCAACTACTGGGCCCAGCGCACGAAGGACAAGCAGTCTATCAGGAACGCGGAGTTCATGAAAAAATACGTCGACGAGGGACGCCTGGGCCAGAAGGTCAAGCGTGGATTCTACGACTATCCTAACCCGGCCTTCAGCAAGCCCGACTTTCTCAAGGGCAACAAATAATTCTATTACGAGGATACCATCATGAAAATTGACTTCAACCTGACCGGTAAAATAGCCCTGGTGTCCGGCGCAAGCCGCGGCATCGGCGAATCGATCGCAAAAACCCTGGCCTCCCACGGCGCCGAGGTAATACTCACAAGCCGGAAAATCGAAGGCCTCACTGCGGTGGAAAAGGATATCACCGCCAACGGCGGCAAGGCGGTGTCCATCGCCTGCCACAACGGGAAGATGGACGAGATAGGGAACCTCTTCAAGGAGATCGAGAGCCGCTACGGCAGGCTCGACATCCTGGTGAACAACGCGGCCACGAACTTCTATTTCGGCGACGTGCTGAACGCGAACGAGGCCGCCTGGGACAAGACCATGGAGGTGAACCTGAAGGGCTACTTCTTCATGAGCCAATATGCTGCAAAGCTCATGGTGAAGTCCGGCGGGGGATCAATCGTCAACGTGGGATCCATAAACGGCATACGCCCGGCCCTCATGCAAGGCGTCTACTCGATCACGAAGGCCGGAGTCATTGCCATGACAAAATCCTTCGCCAAGGAGCTCGCCCCCTTCAAGGTGCGGGTGAACGCGCTCCTGCCGGGCCTCACTAAGACAAAGTTCTCATCTGTCATGACCGAAAACGAAGAGCTTATGGACAAGGTATTGCTCCCGATGATCCCGATGCGCCGCGCGGGTGAACCGGAGGAGATGGCGGGCGCCGTGCTCTACCTCGTGTCCGACGCGTCGTCCTTTACAACCGGCGCACTGATTGTTGTTGACGGCGGTGCGCTGGCGTAATCCTCACCCCGCGTCAGCCAGGTTCCACTGATGCCCCCTGTCCCCCGGAGGGGGCATCATTATCATTATCCAGAACACAGAGAAAAGCAACGTTTCTTATTCGCGACCACGACAATACATTAAATTATTACCAGCAATCCATGGCACACAATGGCCCTGATGTTAAGTAAAAAAGGCATATGTCAATAGTAAAATACTGGACAGGGGCCTTAAAATTTGCCTGATTAGCGCAAACACGCGGAAACTCTTCGCGCGGTGAACAACATGAGCGTTGGTGTCGGCTCCGTCGGGGAAGAGAGGGGGAAATATGCAGCCTGAACGAGCGATCATTTATTTCCTGAGCGGCACGGGCAATTCCTATCGGGTTGCGGCCTGGCTGCACGAACGATTTCTGAAGCATGGCCTGGAATCACGCCTCGTGCCCATCGATGCGGCCGACCCGGCATCGGAGATCGAAGCGTCGCCGGGAACCGTCATGGTCCTCGCCTTTCCCACGCACGGCCTCATGCCGCCATGGTCCATGATCAAGTTCATCATGCAACTCCCGCGCAAGAAGAGCGTGTCGCTGTTCTGCATGCCCACGCGCGGGTGCTTCCACATCGGCCCGGTTCCCATTCCCGGCGGAGCAGGCCTGGCATCCTTCATGCCGCACATTATACTGCTTTTCAAGGGATACCGGCCGCGCGGATCCCTGAGCCTGGACATGCCCCTCAACATAATCTCGGTCCATCCCCCGCTGACGACCGGCGGCATCGAACGAATCCTCGGCCGCGCGCGGCCCAAGGTGGACCGGGCCGCCGATCGCCTGCTGGCGGGGCGGAGCCTGTGGCTCTCCCGCAACAACCTGTGGGAGATGGGCTGGGCCGTGGTTCCCCTGGTGTTCCTGCCCCTCTACCCCCTGGCATACCTGCTGATGGGAAAGTTTTTCATGGGGAAATTGATGTTCGCGGGGAATACCTGCACCGGTTGTGCCCTCTGCGCCCGGTCCTGCCCCAGCGGGGCCATCGACATGACGGGCTCCCCGGCGCGGCCCTTCTGGAGCTACCGGTGCGAGGCCTGCCTGCGCTGCCTCAATATCTGCCCCCACCGGTCAGTGGAGGCGGGCGTCGCCTGGGGGGCAATTCTGATTGGAATAAGCGCCGTACCTGTGGAACGCTACGTTCTTAACATGGTCGCGCCGGCGGGGATGCTTCCGGCCTTCACGGGGGACTACCTATTCCAGCAAATACTCAACATCATCTTCTTCTTTCCGGCGGTCGTGATCGCCTACCGGGTCTTCTCGGCCGCGCTGCGGCTCAGGGCCATCAACGCCTTTTTCAGCGCGACTTCGCTCTCCCATTACTACGGTCGTTACCACGAACCATCGACGCGCCTCGGCGACCTTGGCGGGAAGAAGGACCATCAATCGGATGGTTCCCCGAGAGAATAAATCATTGATTATCCAGGAAACTTCTCCGGATACAGCAGCAGTCCATGGGACACAATGACGTTCATGTGAACCAACACCGGGCCATGTCAATTGGAAAAATTCTGGACAGGGGCCTTAAAATTGACACATTATCGATTCTATTTAGTATGGCTTACAGTTATTATGTTCGCTAAATCCTCACGTGTAGATGCAGTACCTACCTTCACAGATGGTAATCCTCACAGAAGTTTTGACTAATCATAACCTATAATCATCTTTTAACCGTGAAATTCAAAAAGGGTGTCCATCGGACACCCTTTTTTATTTGTCATTTTGGCCGGGTATGGTGGAGTTTATATGCCTCCTTTTTCTTTTTCATATTTCCACCGGTAACTGGCTCCCCAGTTCATGTAGCGGGTATATCCATTTCTTTCCAGTTTTTTAATAACGGCCTGTACGCGCCCGCCTGTCTCACAGTATATGATAAGATACTTTTCCCTGGGTATTTCGTTCAAGCGCGACTCAATCGTGCCCGACGGAAAAGATTTTGCGGTGGGTATGTGGCCTTCGGCGTATGCGGATGCAGGCCTGACGTCGATTATCCAGATCGAATCATCGGGATTTTCAGTGAGTTTTTTCAATTCGACAGGCTCGATGTATTTTTTCAGTATTTGCCCGTCGGGACCTGTTCTTCCGACAAATGACGGTGCTATGACGCACAGGTAAACGGCAACCAGTATACCCAGAATTGCGGTAACTACACCGCAGACAATGGCGATTCTTTTAACGATTTTTTTGTTCATGCTTGTTGACTCCTGTTTATTATTATCCAGGAAATTTCTCCTGATACACCAGCAATCTATGGGGCACAATGACACTTATGTGAACCAAAGTGGGACAGGTAATAGGTTATTTCAATAAAAAACCATTGGAAAGAGTATTTAAAAATTTCGCGCACGAGGTAAAAATTAAGAAAAAATTCTGAAATAGCGGGAAAAGGTCTTAGCAGTTGCCGGCATCTGTTGCTGTTTTAGAACAAGACCGTCTGGTCCGCGCTGACGGAAAAGGCTGTCTTGCAGTCGGGGCACCGGTATGAGCCGGCCTTTTTAATGCGGATGAGGGATTTGCACTTTTTGCATTCAACGATCATCGATCCAAACCCGGAACCGGGTGCCGTTTCAGCCGGCCGCTTCACCGGCTCCCTGCTCCTGACGGTGAACTCCCTGTTGCAGTGCGGGCAGAGGTAGTCGCCGTCACGGCTTACGCGCATGAGCGATTTACAGTTGGAACACTCCACGATCCTGGAACCAGGCCGGTAGTCAACTCCCATCTCCTCATCCCTGGCGGTGTCGGCCGTTTTTTTCTGCTGGCTTACGGTCTTTACCGGCGGCGGAGAAACTTCAGTGAAAGGCTCCATGGCGGCTGCCGCGCCAATCGTAACATCACCGGCGGTGGTCTCCATGGGGAGCCCCTTCTCCCGCAGCTCCATCTGGCGGTCCATGATCTGGATCGCCTCTGCCCGGTCACCGGCTATCCTGAAGACCTTGTCAAAACCGAGGAGCGTGTATAGTGTCAGTATCTCGTGGGGCAGATTGAATATAACGAAAAAGCCGTTGGACTCGGAAATTTTTCTCTGCAGGAACAGGAGCAGGCCTATACCCTCGGAGCTGACATACTTCATCTTCCCCGAATCGAACATGATAAAAAGGATGTTTTTGTCAAGGAGCTTGTTGATATATTCTTCAAAACCGGGGCTTGTTACGCTGTCAAGGGGGCCGTCTATTTCCACGACCGCCACCCGGTTGTCGAGAATCTCTGAATGATTGATAACCACGTCGCTACTCCTTGTCCTCGGCCGGCAATGCGTCCTTGATCTCCCGCTTCTGATGGAAGGGCGTCCCCCGCAGCCCGGGGTCATCCGCCTCGCCGCCATCCGGTTCGTTGATAAGTTCCACGATGACGGGAACGTCGTCTGCCGGTTCGGGCCCGGACGGGGTCAGTGTCATGTCATAGAACTCCCCCGCCGCGGTGCCGGCCGGCAGCGTTTCACCGGGTGATCCCGCCAGCGACATCTTCTGGATGCTCCGGTACCGGGCCATGACCACCAGCGTGACCAGCAGGGAAACCAGGCAGGAAACGGCAACGGAGATGAGAAGAATCCCGATGCTCCGGTTTATATGGGCGATTAAAAATGAATATATTCTCTCCTTGCTGATGATGAAACAGACTACCCCGACGGGCTTCTTCTTCCCGTACACTGCCCTGCTGGCGAGCCAGCCGGTTGAATCGATAGCAGGATAAAAATACCGCTTCAGAAGCATGCGGTATTCCCGCTTGAATGGCATCGGTTTCGTCACGATGTTATAGTCGCCGAAAAAAACATCCCTGCTCTTCTGCTCCAGGGGGCGCAGGATGAGGTCCATGTTATAGGCCAGCTCGTCGCTGGCAAGGTTTCCCTTCATGCTCACGATGATCGCGGGATCGGAATGGGCTATCAACTTTCCGTCCCTCATGACAAAAAACGCCTCGCTGATAATCTGCTTTTCTATCCTTTCTTTATAAAGGGTCCGCAAACGGGAAAAGTTCCTTGTGCGGTAGCATAGTTCAGCCATGGCGCCGAAGGCCTCCGCTACAGGCACGGCATAGGAGCGGGTATTAGACTCGATTTGTGCTATACCTCCCCTGCCGATATAAAAAAAGTAGGCAAGACTGGCGCCGGCGGCAATCAGGGATTCAATAAAAAACAGCATAAAAAAAATACCCACCGGGAAAATCATTTTCACCGGTTTTCTGCTATTATTCGATGGGCCGGGAAGGCCCTCCCTCCCGGGATGCTCTTTTTCCGTCATAATTCCTCTACTTGTTGCTACAGGTATACTATCGGAGTCTCAAAGACTAATTTTCAATAAAAAAAGCTTGTCAAGATAACCTAATCTTAAATCATTTCAAACGGACAGTTCCATGGAACAGGTTCGGGACCCGGGGTATGGAACCTTCCGGTTTGCTCTAACTGCCAGGCGGACCTAAATCCGCCGCCGGGACCCACAGCGTTACACTATGCAGAATAATTCGACCATTATTAAAGAACTCCTGGAAGTCTGGGACTGGGAAAAGGGCCTGCCGACAGGCGATTCGGTGGCCCGTGACATCGCCCACCGGGACGGCATTCCCCATGAAGCGGTCCACCTGTGGATACTGCGCAACGTCCACATGCAGCCGGAGATCCTCTTCCAGCTCCGCGCGCCCAACAAGGAAAACTATCCCAACTGCCTTGATATCACGGTGGGGGGTCATGTCCCCTACGGATTCGCCGGGAACAAGATCGTCAAGGAAACCAGGGAGGAAGTCGGCATTATCCCGCATGAAAAGGATCTGACCGACCTGGGCTGGTACCGCTACGAGGAGCGCACCGACGGACTGTTCCAGCGGGAACTGCAGCATGTCTTTATCCTCCGCGACGACAGGGACCTGTTCCAGTACCATTTCAGCGACGGCGAGGTCACGGGCATCTATGCTGTCGGTCTCGGCGATTTAAAAAAGATCATGACAGCCGACAATACCATAGAAGTGCTCGGCTTCAACGGCAGGGAGCCCGTCCGGAAAAAAATCACGCGGAATGATTTCCATCCCCAGCTGTTTCACCACTCTATGGATACATACATGCGGGTCATTATCGGGGCGGCGACGGAGCTCGCCGCCGGGGGACCGGTGACGACGACAATGCCCCAGCTTATATAGATCGCCGGCACACTGAACGCAGCGGCGCCTGATACAGCCATGAAAGAACTATCATACCGGGAATCTTTGTCCATAACCGACAGCGTGTATATCGATGTGCGCTCCCCCCTCGAGTTCGAAGCGGATCATATCACCGGGTCTGTCAACATTCCCCTCTTCGGCGATGATGAAAGAAAGGAAGTGGGCACCATCTACCGCATGGCCGGCAGAAACATCGCCATCGAGCGGGGTACCGAAATAGTCGGGGAAAAACTCCGTGAACTGGTGAAGTCCTTCATGCAGTACCAGGACAGGAACATCATTCTCCTCTGCGCCCGCGGCGGGATGCGGTCAGGATCGCTGGCGTCGCTCCTTGACTCCCTGGGCATGCGCGTCTTCAAGCTGACAAAGGGCTACAAGGACTACCGCAGCTACGTGATTGAGCGGATTGAATCCCTCACGATGCCGGCGCCCCTCTTTGTCCTGCAGGGCCTCACCGGCTCCGGGAAGACCGAGATCATCAGGAAGTTCCCCTGGTCCATCGACCTGGAGGAGATGGCCGGCCACCGGAGTTCGGTCTTCGGAGGAATCGGCATCGTGCAGAAAACCCAGAAACGATTTGAAAGCCTCATCCTTAACAGCCTGGATGGCCTCGGGAACGCCCCCTTCTGCCTTATCGAGGGAGAATCACGAAAGATCGGCGACCTTCATATTCCCGATTCACTGAACGAGCTGATGAAGACGGCGCCCGTGATCTATCTGGACACTCCCATGGAGCGGCGGGTGGACATCATTTACAACGAATACCATCCCCACTGTGACGATAACAACATTCCGGCCATCGTGAAAAGCCTCGCGCCGAAACTGGGGAGCGCCAACGTGGAAACCCTGACCGGCCTGTATGCGGCGGGAAACATCAGGGACTTTATCCGGCTCATGCTTGAAAAATATTACGATCCGCTCTACCGGCACTCCCTCCAGCGGAAGGATTTTATCGCCACGATACGGTACACCACGGCCGATGATGCTATTGCTGAAGTGCAGGAGCAGATTGCCGGCTATCTGGCCCGGGGGTAACTGCTCCCCCGTTACGGATACTCCACGGTTGCCCAAATCCCCGGTGTTGCCAGCTATCCCGGCCAGCCGGAAGATCGATTATAATGATATAATAAATAAAAAAATTTTTTACGTGGTTGACATTTACAGGGGCCCTTTTCATTAATCATTCATTACACCGGCACAAATAAATAAACACTCCGGGGGGGCTGCTGCTTCTAAAAAATCCATTTTTATTGGAAAATAGTTTACATGTGCGTGTTTTGTTATACATTGTATGTATATACAAAAAAATTACTGCAAGGAGACTTCAAAATGAAAAGAGCATCGATCGTTGATCATTGCGGTATCCATAATGCTGATAGGATGCAGCAGCACACAGTATCGGGACGCGTCAAAAGACAAAGGCTCCATGGAGTGGGGTCCCCGGGAAATAAAGACCACGGTCAACAAGATGGTGGGCTCCCTGTACAGCTATCTGAAGAACGATTGGAACCAGGCGGCCCTGATAAAGATCCAGCGGATTAAGAACGACACGGCCGAGCACATCGACACCAAGATGCTGGCCGACGAGATCGTCACCAGCCTCATACAGATGAGGATACAATTCATCGAGGAATCCTACACCAAAGAATCAATCCACGAAATGGAAAAGGGAATGACCGGCCTTATCGATCCCGACAGCGCCATACCCGCGGGCAATCTGAAATCGCCGAACTTTTTCCTCTACGGCACAATCAACGAAAACGTCCGCTACGTAAGCGGAAAAAAGGTTCAGTACCTTACCGTCACACTCACCATGAAGGAATTGAAGACCGGTCTCACCCGCTGGCAGGACCGTCAGGAATTCCTAAAAGCGACGAAGACCGATAGAATTGACTTCTAATGAAGGAGATTCAGCCCGATGAAAAATAAACTATATGCCATTACCATTCTGTTCCTCATGGCCTTCGCGGTTTCCTGCGCCAAGGATTATCGTGAGGTGATCAACGCCCCGGAAGAGAAGTTCTACAAGGGCCAGGAATACGAAGCGGCTAAAATGCTGCTTCCCTACATCAACACGGCCGGGAAGGACCAGCTCCTGTTCATGATGGAAGCCGGATACCTCCTCCAGCTTGCCGGCAGATACGAAGACAGCGCTAAAGTATTATTGACTGCCGCAAAGATAGCCCAGGTCAAACCGATCAGCGTTTCCCAGGAGGTCGGGGCGCTGCTGACAGACCAGACAGTAACGAACTACCGGGGAGAGGACTTTGAAAAAGTCCTCATCCACATGTACCTGGGAATAAATTTCCTGATGCTGAAAAAATACGACGACGCGGCAGTTGAATTCAAGGCCGTTAACAACGAGCTGCTGAAAATCAAGACGGAAAAAGGCGAGGCGAGGTACAAGCAGAACCTCATGGCCAAGTTCCTCACCGCCATCGCCCACGAGCAGCGCGCCGACACCGAAGACAGCGCGGAGGACCGCGAATACGCCGAGGTGGAATACAAGCAGATACTGCAGCTCAAGCCGGGCATGCCGATGGCCCTGAGCGGTCTCATGTGGCTCAATCATCCCATCTCACGCAAAACGGGGGAGCTCGTCGTCATATTCCAGGCGGGTCGCAGTCCCATCAAGGTTTCCCGCGGCAAGCTCATGGCTGATCCCGGCATGAATACGGCGGTTAGCATCGCCCTGGGCTCCCAGAGCCTTGCCGCCGGCGTGACGGCCGGCGCCGTTTTAACGACCGTTTCCACGGCGGAAAACCCCATCCCGAAATTCCAGATACGGTCGAACATGATTAAGAACCTGAGGGTGTCCGTCATGGCACAGCAGGTCACCACGGAGATGATTGAAAACATTGAATACACCGCCATGAAAAACATGGAGGACGATTACGGACGCCTCCAGGCCAAGGTCGCCGCTTCAATCATCGTAAAAGCGATCGCATCAGTCGCCGCTGGAATAGCGGCCGGTGAGGTTACAAAGCAGCTTTCAAAAGACGGCGGGCTCGCATCGCTGGTAGGCCTGCTGGTGGGCGCCGGAACCGGGGCCGCCCTCTTCGCCACCATCAGGCCGGACCTGCGCTGCTGGCATACACTCCCCGCGAATTTACAGCTGGCACGGATACGGCTGTTTCCGGGAAAATACACGGCAAAGGTCCAGTACATAGGCTACAACGGCGGGGTGGTGAACACTAAAATGATTAATTTCGAAATAAAGAATAAAGAGAAACATTTCATCAACATTCGAACGGTAGAATAATATAAACAATTCCCTGGAGCCCGCGGGCTCCAGGGAATTATACAGGGTTCCTTTTTCACATGAGCGTTGATTACGAAAACAAGACGGATGAACACCTATCCGCATCTTCCGAATATGCCATCTTCGAAACGCTAAAGCATCCGGTTTCGATCATCAGCAAAGACGGATTGATCAGCTATGGCAACAGGGCTTTCCATGAATTCTTTCATGCGGGCAACGGCGATATCCGTCTCGACTGGGAACACCCCTTTTTCCCGGAATACCGCAAGCGCATCGCCCAGTCATACCTGGCCGCGCTCCACGGCACCGAGAAGCGGTGCTTTGCCATCGTCAACGCCCCCAGCGGGAATCATCTCCCCGTGGAGATATTCCTATTTCCGATGTTCACCGGCGAATCAGTCGCTTCAATCCTGGCCCTCATGATCATCGTCGACGACCGGCTCCTTTCATTCGACCGGTCCACCCTGTCGATCATCTCCGAGGAGAATTTCCGCTATGACAACCTCCATTTTGAATTCTCGCCAATGCCCATCGTTCGGGTCAATGACGATATGCAGATCATCAAGTGCAGCCATTCCCTCGAGGGTTTCACCGGCTACAGCGCGGAAGAAATACTGAGCGAAAAAATTATTACCTTCGATTCGCTCTTCGGGTCTGATTCGGACAAAATCAGAAAGGCGGTAGCCGGACTCGTGTCCGGCGAAAACACCTTCCGGCGCGTCGGCGAGGCGAAGATAACGGCGCGGAACGATGAAAAAAAGATAGCGAACCTGACCCTTTATCCCATCGTGGAAGACAAGGAGATTACGTCAGTCGAGATCATCATGGAGGACATAACGAAGGTCAAAGAGCTGAAGGACCAGATCAATGCCGCGAACCGCATACAGCTCTTCACCGACATTACCAAGGGCTTCCTTCACTCCCTCAACAACACCATCAACGTCATACTGAACAAGACGCAGCTGGTGATGCAGATCACTGAAAAGGAATCCGTCGTTGAAGGGATCCAGATGATGGAGGATGCGGCCCTCGAAATCGCGGGCCAGGTGAAACGGATCCAGAACTTCATCGGCAGCTCTCAGGAAAGCGGCGAGAACCAGACCGAACCGCTCGTGGACATTATCGAGGACGCCATTGAGTTTTCCAAGATGCAGTTCAAGGTCTACAACATAGACAACATGAAATCAATCCGGGTTGATAAAAAGTATTTCTCCAACGTATATGTCAACACCAACACCCGGCTGCTGCGCGAGATCATCACCTCCATCATTCTCAAGGTTTCAAACACGATCAACAAAACGGGCACCATCGGCATCACCCTGCGCCAGAACCACGATCTTCACCTTTCAGTCGAAGCCGAGAAAGAAGCCGGGTCTGCCGTGCAACCGCCCCCGCCGGCCTTCGTCAATATATTCTCAGGCATCGACATCCGCCAGGTGGCCGAGATCATCAACATGAAGATAATCGAGGAAGAGTCCCCCGAATCATACGCGATCAAGGCAATCATCCCGTCACGAATACTCATTGGTCCCGAAAAACGCGAGGTAAAGGAGAGTGAATACCGGCTTCGCGATCTCGACATCATCGTGGTGGAAGACGAGGTGCCGCTCCAGAAAATACTGTTCGAGCTTTTCGATAAAATGGGGAACCGCGTCTTTATCTGCGACGACGGCAGGAAGGCGATCGAGGAATTCAAGCGGCAGCCCTATGACCTGGTCATCACCGATTACGGCATCCCCGGCATTACCGGCATTGAACTGGCGGCCCGCATCAAGGAAATAAGCGAGAATACGATCACGGTCCTCCTGTCGGGCTGGATGCTGGACAATGTCAAGGCCTACAAAAACGTCGTGGACCTGTTCCTTCCCAAGCCGTTCAAGCTCGACGACCTCATAAAAAAAATAGCCAGGGTCCTGGGAGAAAAGCGGAGCACCTGACACGCCGGTCCTCCGGCGCCGCACTACCGTGAATAAAGCAGTTCATGACCCATGCGCTTCATGTCATCCGCCTTTCCGAGGACGACCAGCGTATCATCCGCTTCGAGCACTTCTGAAGGCTGGGGATTGAATATCATTGCTCCGTCATGCTTCTTTATCAAGACTATGATAACTCCGTATTCTTTGCGAAGATTGCTCTCCACGAGGTTTTTCCCCACCAGGCGGGACCGCGCGATCACCCGGTATTCCTCCATCTGCAGGCCCAGATTGCTCTCAGCGATCGCGATGTCGATGAAGTCGACCACCGTAGGCCGCAGTAAAACGTGCGCCATCCTTTTGCCCCCGATGAGATAGGGCGACACAACCCGCGAGGCGCCGGCCCGTTTCAGTTTGATTTCGTTGACTTCATCCGACGAGCGGGCGAGGATAAAGATATCGGGACGCAGGCCCTTGGCGGTCAGCGCGATGAAGACATTGTCCGCATCGGACCCGACCGTGGTCACGATGCCGCGGGCTTTCATGATTCCGGCTTTTATCAGAGCACCGTCAATGGTGGCGTCCAGGGGCAGATAGGGGACCCTGTCAAGCTCCATGCGCTCAATGGCGGACGGCTGGTTCTCAATCACCACGAATTTCTGATTGTGCTCATGCAGTTCCCTGCAGATGAGGCTCCCGATCCTGCCGTAACCGCAGATTATGTAATGGCTGGTCAACTGGGATATTTTTTTTTCCACTTTTAATCTCCCAAAGGTTTTTTGCATTTCTCCTTCGACAAAGGTCCTCACAACCGTCCCGATGGTGTAGGCGGCAACGGTAATCCCCCCGCTGATAATGATGATGGTGAGGACCCGTCCCGCTGTCGACAGGGGCTTTACTTCCTGAAAGCCGACTGTTGAGATAGTGATCATAGTCATGTAGAAAGCATCAAACAGCGGCATGCCCTCGACGAAATGATAACCGCAGACGCCAGCGGCAATGATCAGGAAAAGCAGGGTGAATGATTTTCGGATATTCTTCATCGTCTCCACTTATATATGCCGCTGTTTTCACACGTCAATATATTTTTCTCCCTGCCCCGCTTCGATGCAGTTTATCATTGACATGACCGGTTTCCATTGGATATCCTGGTCTCCCGATACCATTGATTGTGACGGCCCGGTCCAGATGATACCATTACCCACAATGCGCGTAACAGCCGAAACAGCCATGATCATGGTCATGCTGGCCCTCCTCTCCTGCCAGCCGCGGAACGGCCTGCTGCAGGAAACACTTCCATCGGAAAGCGCCGTTGTGGAAATACTGGGCATAAAAATCGCCCGGGTCCGCAGCATCTCCTGCGACATCATGGTGGAGCCCGTGAATGCTGAAGGCTGGGACCGGCTCGCAAAGGCCTCGGTCTACCGGCGTGCAGGGCCTGGTCCTGTTGTACGGCGCATACCGCCGGTTGCCGCATTCCTTGTTATTCTCAAAAACACGGTCAATGCGCCCATACGCCTCGCGAAAACGCGAATTATCTGCTCCGGCACAACCATGGAGCTTCTGACCGCGGAAACTATAATAACCCGATTCAGGTCGCCCAGTTATTCATGGTTGGATTTCGGCAGACTGCTGTCCTTTCGCAGGCTCGTGGCAGAGCCTGAATCCCTGGCAAAAATAGATTTCGACCGGGATACCATCGAAACCAGGCTGGATTTCATACCTCCCCAGGATACCGTCATAATCGTCACCGCCTTTGACAGAATACCGGTTGAATTCAGGAAGTTCAAGCTTCTCTTTACTATCGCGGCGATGGGAGCCACCAGGGATATTGCCGTTGAATTCAACAGGAATGAATATCCTGCAGGTGATAAAAAAATAAAAAAGGCGGAAACCGATTATGATGAATACTAGTGCCACGGTGCGGCTTTTCTTCGCGATGCCGGCTGAAGGCCTGCGGGAGTCCCTCATGCCGGTCCATGAACAGTTGTCCGGATTTCGGCAGTCCGTCAAAACGGTTGAACCAGAAAACTATCATGTCACACTGAAGTTCCTGGGTGAAACAAACCGGGACATTCTCGGCAGTTTAATCGCCGATTTCAACGCCCTTGATCCCGGCATCCCCGCACTTCCCTTCACCCTGCGGGGACTCGGTGCTTTTCCGGACCTCAGGAGGGCCCGCGTTCTCTGGTGCGGCCTTGACCTTGACCTCGCGATCATGGAACGGGCCATCTCGCTCATCGAAGACCTATCAGAACGGCATGGTTTTAAAAAAGAATTCAGGCCATTTCAGCCCCACCTCACCCTGGCGCGGGTCCGCAAGGAGATGAAACTGCCCCCTCAATGTGCCGACTATATAGCCGCGCAGAAAAACACGATTTTCGGCTCTTCCAGATTTGACCGCATAGTCCTGTTTAAATCGGAACTCAGGAGGGAGGGTCCGCTTTACACGGCCCTTGAAGAGAAGCTTTTATATTAAACAGCAAAGGCGGAGATGGAGATCTCCGCCTTGTCGCATTACCCCCGGTACGAATCGAACGTACGCACATGGCTCCGGAGGCCACTGCTCTATCCACTGAGCTACGGGGGCGATTGTCCAGCTTGAAAGTTAAAAAGAAATAAACATGCCGTCATTGTCAATGAATTAATTTTAAAAAACTCGTTATATACTGTCCCCGCCGCCTTCGGCGGCGCAGGCATTATAATAATTTTTTCTTGACCATAACACGCTTTACTGGGATGGATAAATAGTATGTACATGATGAAAGAAAAACCCAAGGCCGTGGCCAAGGATCACTATCTTCTGAAATTTGAAGGCTGTCACGAGCCCTCTCAGCCGGGCCAGTTCGTCAATATCCGCGTTTCAGACCGGGGCGATCCCCTTCTCCGCAGGCCTTTTTCCATATTCAACCACGATAAGGATTGTATCACGGTAATCATACGGTCCGTCGGGAAGGGTACCGAACTGCTGTCCCGACGGGAACCGGGCGAGATTGACATCCTGGGGCCACTGGGAAAGGGTTTTACCATCCTGCCCGGCAGCAAGGTCCTTATCGCAGGCGGCGGCGTGGGCAACGCGCCTCTCTACTACCTGGCCCGCACACTGGCCGAATCACGCTGCAACACCACGTTCATCTACGGCGCCCGGTCCCGGGACTACATCTACCTCCCGGACCTCTACCGGAAGATGGCTGGCAGGTTCATCCTTACGACGGACGACGGCTCTGAGGGGATCCGGGGGCTGGTGACGGATATAACCACGGGACTTATAGAAAAGGAACGCTTTGACATGATATACACCTGCGGCCCGGCGGCCATGATGAAAGCCCTTGTCAGCCTTGCCGGGGATATCCCCGTTGAGGTGTCCGTGGAAAATTATTTCGGCTGCGGCATCGGCCTCTGTTCCGGATGCACCATCGATACATCAGCGGGTCGGATGCGCGCCTGCGTTGACGGGCCGGTGTTCGACGGCGCCTCGATCAACTGGGAAACGATGCCCGATTAATATTACTTGACCTTATTCATATTCAATAGTAACATGCGGGCACTAAGACCTTCTATCCGAGGTAACTGACCATGCAGATTCCCAGCAGCATTATCTCCCTCACCAGCAGAGCAGTATCAGAATCAATGGACGTCAACGTGATGACCCACATAGCAAAGGACATCATCGACGGGTATGACCTGTTCCAGAGGACAGGGTTCCGCGAAAGCATGGTCGTCCCCCAGAAAGACGCCGCGAACCAGATCGTCAGGGACATGGCCAAATCCGGGAAATTCTTCTACTTTATCATCCTTCTTATCCAGCTTCACACAACGGGCTACAAGGGGCGCATATATCCCATCAAGTACCTGAAAGACATCATGAAAATGATAAATGAAGAATGCGGTTTCATCTATGACATGGAAAACAAGCTCTTCGTGGAAGACCCGGCGGTGCGGCGCACCAGGAACTGGGGCGCCTTCCTCGAAGGCCATGATTACAACCTGGCGTTCCTCAGGCTTGACATCGTCGGCAACTCGCAGCTGGTGCGGAAATATCCCGACAACCTGATCCAGGCCACCTACGCGGACCTGAGAAAAATCGTCGACAGGGCGGCTGACAAGAGAAACGGGCGCATCTGGAACTGGGAAGGCGACGGCGGGCTGGTCGCTTTTTATTTCGCCAATAAAAGCCACCTGGCAACAATGAGCGGCATGGAAATCATCAACGAGCTTTTCATATACAACTCGCTTCACTGCCGCATCGAGGAGCCGGTGAAAATCAGGGTCGCGGTCCACGCCGGATTATGCCAGTACACTGAAAGCGTGACAGACCTCCTGAAAAACGACATCATCAAGGAAACAGTGCAGATCGAGTCAAAATACACAAAGCCCAATTCTATGACCATCAGCAGTACGGTCGGCCAGAAGCTGGATGCTTCGGTTCTGGACGGCTTTGAAACTATAATGATTGACAACCGGCTTAAATATTACGCGTACAGCGTGTCACTGGAGCAGTAAATGAAAATAGTCATTTATTCAAACACGAAAAATATCGAAAAAAACTTTGCCGGTGCATTGAAGGGGAAAAAGCACGCCCTTCAGGTCTCTCCGGCCGCGGATGTAAAGAAAAGCCTGAAAAGCGTCCCCGGCGGATCCCTCCTCTACGCTGATGTTTCCTCGTACAAAAAAAACGAAGTCCCCCAGGTCATCAAGCTCCTGGCAAAGATCGATGGGTCCCTCTTCGGCATCATCGACCCCAAGGGGGCCATTGGCGATATCGCCGACCTGTTTCACTGCGGCGCTTCGGATTACCTTGGGGCGGTTTCCCTGAAAAAGGGCGTAGACCTCAAACGTATCGACCGGATAATGAAATTCAAGCACATCGAAGCGGTGGATGAAAAGGCCAAGGCAGCAGCAAAAAACTATATCATTTCCGGGAGTGACTGGAAAAACATCAAGCAGGGCCAGGAGTACACCTTCTATTTCATGTTTATTGAACTGGACAATAAAAACGATCTCAAGGGGCTGGCTCCCGAGCAGGTAACCGACATTACGAACACCTTCCGGCAGTATGTCGAGAATACGATCGCGCCGATGAACGGACGGATATGGATGTGGATGAACTTCGGCGGCCTGGTGCTGTTCCCCTACGACGGAAAAAAATGCGACATCATCGAGGCGGCCCTGCGGCTGATGGTCAACCGGAAGCTGATGAGCGCGGAAACGATCCAGCTCGACATCAGTCTCTCCTACCGCATCGCCATGCACATCGGCAACACCGTGTACAAGAGCAAAGGCGATACCGGCGAAATCGTCTCAGACTCGATCAATTCAGTCTTTCACCTCGGCCAGAAGTACACCGAACCGAACAGCTTCTTTATGACCGATGACATCTTCATGCTCATCCCCTCGCGCCTGATGAATTATTATATTCCCGCAGGCGAATACGAAGGGAGAAATATCTTCCGCCTGAAGCACATCCTGTAGCGCCGCGGCGCCTCCGTCACTTGAACAGCGGTGAGAGTTTCTTGAACTCGGCCGTGCCGGCCTTCTCCAGCAGCATGAAGGATATGGTCTCAGTGGGATAGATCATGGCCCCCGCCTGCGCGAGGGCGCGGAGACTGTATACCCAGTCATGTTTCCTCCGCGATGCCACCGCGTCGCTTGCCACAACCACGCGGTACCCCCGGCACAGGAGGCTCAGGGCGGTCTGGAACACGCACACGTGGGTCTCGATGCCGGTAATGACGAGGGTCTTCCGTCCGACGGAGGCGATTTTCCTGTCCAGGGCATCATCCCTGGTGCAATCAAAATGAAGTTTTTCCAGTACTTCGCAGCCCGCGATTTTTTCCTGCAGGGGTGCGACCGTGGGCCCCAGTCCCTTCCGGTACTGCTCTGATACAACCAGGGGCATGCCGAATGTTTTTGCCGTCTCAATGAGAATGGCACTGTTTTTCACCACATGTTCCATTATCTTTTCCTTCATTGCGGCGGCAAGCCTCTCCTGAATATCGATCACGATCAGCGCGGTATCATCGCGCTTCAGCATAAACGAATTGGCGTCCATCATCAAACCTCCTCGGATTGTTTAGGTTCAATAACAATAGCTGTCAGATCTTCACAGGTTCAGGAACGATGATGTTTCATAAAACCCGATCCGATTGGTTACCGGGACAGGGATATAAGCATCACTCCGTTTATCTATCAGCACATGTCCCTGGCCCCGGCATTATTCCGTGCGACTATTCCAGCAGGTCATCACCAATATGATCAATGATCGACTCATCCTTCTTCTTTTCCATCTGCCGCATGATGGTCTGCTTCTGATCGCGGGAAATATTGTCCTTGGGTTGTTTTTTGGGTATCACGACTCCCCCCAGCATGGTGGCGCACACGTTGCACTTTTTTTCCGGTATCGTGCCCAGGACGAAAATCTCCTCCATCGTATCGCGGCAGTCCTCAGAAGGGAGGAGACCTGACTTTTCGCACACCTCACGGGTCTGAAGCGCGGCGAACTGCGGAAAATCCAGGACTGCCTCGTCCTTCAGCGCGTCGCGCATGTAATCACCCCAGATGGGGGCCGCCACGGCGCCTCCCGCCTGGCCGATCCCGAGGGAGAGGCCCATCTTGTCATACCCCACCCATACCCCGGTGGTCACCTGGGGCGTGAACCCGACGAACCAGGCGTCCTTCCAGCTGTTGGTGGTCCCGGTCTTGCCGCCCGCGGGCCTGCCCGGTGATGCCGCGCTGCCGGTGCCGGAAGTGATAACGCTCTGCATCATGCTCACCAGGACCTGGGCCGTCTCCGGCTTTATGACCTGGATGTCCCCGTCCTTTTCCTCCTCGGCCAGAAGTTTCTGCACCTCTTCCTCACGGTTCTCCAGAATGTTCCCCTCACGGTCCTTGACGTAGCGGATCGCGAAGGGGATCACATCCTTGCCTCCGTTGGCGATGATACTGTAAGCCCGGGTGAGTTCGAAGGGGCTCACCTCCATCGAGCCGAGGGCGATGGAAAAATTCCGCTGGATGCGCTCCTTGGCCTCGGTCCTGTCGAACTTGAGGAGCTTCGCGAGATATTTCATGACATATTCAATGCCGAGCTGCTGGGATATGCGTATGGATACCACGTTCACGGAGAGTGCCAGCGCCTTCCGCAGGCGCACGAAACCCGAGTAATCGCCCTCGTAGTTTTCCGGGATCCAGTCGCCCCCTTCATTGTCGAGGAACACGACCGGTGAATCAAGGACCGTGGTTGCCGCGGTGAACTCGCCGCTTTCAATCGCGGCCGCGTATATGAGCGGCTTGATGGCCGACCCCGGCTGCCGCTTCGCCTGCATCGCGCGGTTCAGCTGGTTTATACTGGTGAACTCGCTGCCTCCCGCGATGGCCTCGATATAGCCATTCCGGTGGTCTATGGATATAATACAGCCTTCGACCCGCTGAAGGTTTTTGTCCTCCAGGTAGGTCTCTTTATATTTCTCAAGAAACTTGCTCACGCTGTCACTGCCGACCAGGTAATTGAGCCCGTCCAGCTCCTCAACGATTTCATCACGGATGATATTATTGAGTTTTTCCGTCTGCCGCGAACCCTTCTTCTTAAATGACGGCATGTCAAACAGGAATGAAAAGAGCTCAACCAGGTCGGTGTAGTTCTCGACGACGTAGTCCTCCTTCTTGAAGGCCAGCTTCGCCGAGGTTACGCTCTGCCGGTCAAGTCCGCGCTTCAGCGACTCCTGCGCCGCCAGCTGCTTTTTCAGATCCATGGTCGTGTAGACCTGGAGCCCTTTTTCGAACACCATCTCGGCGCCGTATTTCTTCACCAGTTCACGCCTGACGTACTCGGTAAACCAGGGTGCCTTGTTGGTGCGGGCGCTCATGGTCGTCATGGAGGGGGAAAGCCCGCTCAGGTAATCGAGGTAATCCGGCCAGAAATCGAGATATGCCCGCTCCGCCTGCTTGACGGAGATGAATCCCATCTCCACCATCTTGGCCAGCACGATCTTGTGGCGCTGCATGGACCGCTTCGGGTGGCGTATCGGGGAAAACTGGTTCGGGGCTGAAGGGAGTGTCGCCAGGAGGGCGCACTCGGCCAGATTGAGCTGCCATACGTGCTTGTCGAAATAGAGCCGGGCGGCGGCCTCCACGCCGTAACTGCCGTGTCCCAGGAAGATCTGGTTCAGGTACAGGCTCAATATCTCGTCCTTTGAGTAGGTGAACTCCATCATGACCGCGATGAAGGCTTCCTTGATTTTCCGGTAAAAGCTCCGCTCCTGGGTCGTGAGAAGCACCTTGGCAAGCTGCTGGGTGATGGTGCTTCCGCCCTGCCTGATCCTGCCTGAAAAAATGTTGATGAAAAAGGCGCGGACGATCCCCTTCGGATTAACGCCCCAGTGGTCGTAAAACTCGTTGTCCTCAATCGCGATGAAGGCATTCGACAGATCTTTGGGAATTTTTTTAAGCGGAACCACGTCGCGCTTCTGGGCAAAGAGCTCCGACACCAGAACCCCGTTCCGGTCGTAAATTTTAGTCGTGGCGCTGGGCTGGAAGGTGGCCAGCGACTTCACCCTGCTGAAATCAATGGCAAGTATGATGCCGAAGGCGAGGACCGTGCCGAGGGCTATGCCGACTACAAGGGCCGGGGAGCGTCTCAACGCAGCAATGAATGACCGTACCATATCAATGACCCCCACGATGATCCGGTCAATGACACCGGTAAGGGAATAAGCAGACATGGCGTATCGCCTGGCTTTTTTCACCTGCATGGAATTAAGAATAGCTTCAGTTTTAAAGAGGGCCTTCCGGGGGATTTTTACCTTGATTTTTGCCAGCACCGGCCCGGCCATCCCTCTTATTCTGCCGATACCATCCAGGAACCTGGCCGTGAAAACGGCGGTTGTTTCTTTTAGAGATTCAGAAGCAGGAGGCGCTGCAGAGGGAGTGCTTTTCGCTCCTTTTTTTGACAATCGCATGCTCTTTCCCTGATATTTTGCCATGGTCTCCTCGATTTCAGTTAAAATCATTCTGCCATGATTTAATTTCAACAATAAAAATGCACGAAATAGCAAATTAATATATTCAGCTAATTTTTAAAAATGACGAACATTTAACAGGGAAATATAGAAATAATATATACTGCTATCAAGGATGATGGCAGGGAATTTCAAGGAGGAAACATATGATTATAAACCACAACATTGCGGCCATTTTTTCCCACCGCACCCTCAAGTTTCACGACTGGAACATCACCAAGGACATCGAAAAGCTTTCTTCCGGCATGAGGATCAACAAGGCCGGCGATGACGCGTCCGGTCTGGCGGTATCGGAGAAAATGCGCTCCCAGATCCAGGGCCTCCGGCAGGCGGAACGGAACACCGAGGACGGCATGTCGATGATCCAGACCGCGGAAGGATACCTGGAGGAGGTCCACGCGATACTCCAGCGGATCAGGGTCCTGGCGGTACAGTCGGCCAACGGCATCTACACCCACGAGGACCGGCAGCTGATACAGGTCGAGGTTTCCGAGCTGGTGGACGAGGTTGACCGGATATCGTCCCAGGCGGAGTTCAACAAGATGAAGCTTCTGACCGGCTCTTTTGCGCGGCTCCATCCGACGGCTTCCATGTGGTTCCACATGGGCCCGAACATGCACCAGCGCGAGCGGGTGTTCATCGAGACCATGACCACGGCGGCCCTGGGACTCAGGAACCCGACGGTTCTCACCTTCATTTCCATCTCGACGCCGGGCAAGGCCAACTCGGTCATCGGCCTGTGCGACGAGGCACTGCGGATCATTTCCAAGCAGCGGGCCGACCTGGGCGCCTATTACAACCGTCTCGAGCACGCGGCCAAGGGCCTGATGAACGCCTACGAGAACGTGCAGGCGTCGGAATCCCGCATCCGCGACACGGACATGGCGGAGCAGATGTCGTCCTACGTGCGTTACCAGATCCTGACGCGGGCGGCCACGTCGATGCTCGCCCAGGCCAACGCCAAGTCGCAGACCGTTCTTGAATTACTGAAGTAAACGTAAGCCAGCATTGCAGACCCATTCAAAAGCCGTTCCATGAGGACGGCTTTTTTTATGGATAATATTTCAGCGCAGAGACGCAGAGATGCGGAGATGCGGAGATGCGGAGTACGCGGAGCTCGCAGAGGGATGTTTGTTCAATAATGGTTATATGCCAATTGAGTATGTTTATTAAGAATTTAATCAAGCCGTGAAATTGTATTATTTCACTGTTATAATAATTCTTTCATTCAGAAAACCCGATTTACTCCGCGTCCTCTGCGCCCTCCGCGTTGATTTTTCAATATATTTTTAATGAAAAACACCCGGATAGTAAAGGATTAATCAGATTAATTAAAGTAATTGACATTTTATCAGTATCGTCGTTTTTACTTATTAATTCATATACTCATTCTCGCCACAGGATAGGGTATTCCCATGTATAAATCCGGATATATCAACTTCATAAAGACGGTTCCGGCTTCACTGTTCAAAGCCTGGTTCATGATTACTGCCATCTTTTTTGCTGTGTTGTCTGCCAGTTCCTGTTTTGATGATTCAACGGGAATGAAATCTTTGAACGATGTGATGTCCCCCGGCACTGTGCTTAATTCAGAAAATGCGCTGATGCCTGATGGCCCGGAAATTCCAGTCAGACCGGATGTTCCTGAAGATACCAGTGGGACAATAAGCATTTCTTTTAACGTCCCGTCGATGAAAAACGCAAAGGTAAGCGGGTTTCTCTTCGATTCCCGGGGCGCGTTTAAAGGTGAGATCGGATATAAAGCGGTAAAACATCTTGCCAACGGAAAGGCGACCCTGGTTATCCATCATGCCAGCAGTAACTATTCCAGCATCTTTACCAGTGGAAATGATCTTTTCCCTCAGGGAATATACACCATTCATGGGAAGTTCGACATTCATTCGGACGGATTTGACAGCGCCCAGGGGGACAAGGGCTTCAGGGTTGATTTTGCAGTCAGCGGAAACACGAGTATAGCAATTGAAGACGCCGACGTGATCAACCCGTGCATGGAAATAATTTCTTCCAGAAACAGACCCGACCTGAAGTTTGCCACGGTGTACGCATACCTGTCGTTCCCCGGCGGGGATCCTCTTCATTATTATGCATACCGGTATGACGGCGGCGTGACCTATGTTAAACTGAACAATCAGGGCAATGATCTCGGGAATACCATGAGCGAGGAGCTGAATGCAGGCGTTTATGATGTTTTGATTATCGCCGATATGGACGACAGCATCAATGATCCCTTTGAGCCGGCCCTGAGCAATGGCGATAAATTCATCATGGTGAAAAACATGGTCATTGATGGAATTGATCCCATTGATATATCCGATTATGTATTCAATACGTATATCACGGACCTGCTTCCCGCGCCACGGGTGCACCTGCAGACCGCGCTCAATGCAATAAGCATAACCATCACGAATATACCGGGCGCGGCAACCTATAATGTCTACGGCAGATCGGCTGACGGATACTCATTGATCGGCACCGTTGCCAGAGACAACAGCGGTGAACTGACGTTTTTTACCGATTTCGGCCCCAATAATGATTATGACATCTTCGGTCTCCCTGCGAATACGAGCCTCTATTACAGGATTTCCGCGGTAAAGGGCAACGGTGTTGAAGGTGAACCGGGCAAGTGGGCCGTTATAACAAGCGGCGGGGTTCAAACGCCTGAAATATACGGGAACAAGGTGACGGACTCCACGCGGGTGGACCTGCTGATCCGTATCCCGCAGTACTGCAAGGAAATCGAAATATTCGCAATGTCCAATTCTTGCACCGGTCCCCATATCATAAAATACAATTTCCCCGTCACTGAAGACCAGCGCGATAAAGCCCTGCATTTCTCGTTGACCGACTTTCCCCTGTCCGAGGGCACGACCTATGCATTCACCGTTCGCGGCAAAGACCTCCATGGCAACTGGAGCGAACAGTCATCCTGCTACCTGCTTCCCTATTGACATGCAGGGACGATATAGTGAGTATCGCCCCGGGGCCGGATGATTATTTCAATTACTGCTTCCCGCCTTTACGAGCCTTATTGTAGCCGTGCAGGTCGTAGGCCTCGAGCATCTTGTAGATTTCCCACAGGGAATAGAAAAGGGTCAGCAACAGGGGGCCGACGAACACGCCGGGCAGGCCGAAGGTCTGTATGCTCCCCAGGAGAAGGAAGAAAAAGACTACGGGATGGAAGTTAAGTTTTTTACCGAACACCTTCGGCTTCACCACTTCTTCAAGCAGGAGGTACCATCCCAGGCACCATACACCCACGAACAGCGCCATGAGATACGAACCGGCGGCCAGTAGGTAGATGACAGCCGGGAGCCACACCAGCGTCGTGCCTATGACCGGGATAAGCGAGAGTATGGCCGCAAGACTCCCTCCCAGGAACGCCAGTGGTATCCCGGCGATAAAAAGGCCGATGCCCACCAGTATCCCCTGGCATATCATTATAATAAGGTTCCCCGTCAGGAGCACCCGGATGACTTCCTTGAGGCGGCTGACGACTTTTTCCTCGAGATCATCCGGGAAGGGCATGACCCTGTAAAAGATGGTCGTCAAGGCGCTCCCGTCCTTTAACATGAAAAAGAGGATCAGGAGGAGAAAGAAAAAATCTATCAGCAGGCCCAGCGGATAGGCTATCATGGCCTGCACGCTGGACAGCAGCATGCCTGATATGTTCTGCACGAAGTCCGTGGCCTTTTTAGTAATTTCCGATTTGTCGATATTCAGATACGCAAGAATGTCCTGCACCACCCGGCTGCTGTAGATGTCGTCAACGATGCCGGCCTTGATCTCCTTCTGCACCACGGCATAGAGCTGGAACACCTGGTCAACGAGCTCGACAACGATAAAAAAAAGCGGCACCATGACCACCGCGACCAGGAAAAGGATCATCACGGCCGAGGTGAGGCCGCGTTTCCTGATTCGGGCCAGGATCAGGTCAAACAGTGGCTGAAGGGCCATGTAGAGGATCAGGGCGAAGAGAAAGGGCCAGAAAAAATATCTGAATATAAAGATAAGGCCCCCGATGACGGCCCCGAAGAGAAGAAAAAACAGGATTTTCAGCGTTCTGTTATGCTGCAGCTCGAAATAGGAGTCCCTTTTTACCATATGACCTTTCCGGTGAAATAACGGGCCTCTTCCTATAACAGAAAGAGGCCCGGACGTAATTGCCGTTCCGATTTCAATCATTTCAAATCAAAAGCGAAAACCGCGCAACAAGTATTACTTAGTCAGATAGTGAGACAGATCAGTCGCGATCCTGGTGATAGCATGGTCAAGATATGTTTCATCGGATATTTTCTTGCGAAATTCCTCGATCTTGACTTCATCAAGCTCCCTGTTGTCCTGTTTAATCTCACGATCCTCCTTTTTCATGAGATCGACCATAAAAACCTCCCGGGATACCCATTCCTCCGTGAATTGGGTTTTGCCCAGTTATTAATCGGCTGTTTTACTCTCCGGTATTAGCTTTTTTTTAATGACAGGATAAATTTTTAGAAGGTTAGAATAGCCGGTTTTTCTCTGGTCCAGGAACGCGGCACGAATGAATGAGCCTGGGTCCCATTAAACATGTATTAATCTTCGGATTAATACGGCAAATAATAAAATTTTAGGATACATAATCCTTCATTGCATGAAAATTATTGTAAGTAATTGACAAAAGCCGCGAATTCTGTGTATATTATACCATTACAGTCAGGACCTGATAGACACCATGTTCGATATAAAAGAATATTTTGATAATGATTACAAGGTACGGAATGTTCGGCGCGACATCGTGGATATAGACGATGATATCGCCTATGATATCAACACCCTTCTCTCAGGACGCTTCGACAGCCTGTACAGGCGGGACCGCTACAAGTACAACGATTCGGTCATCGAAATAATTTATCCGGGCCTTCAGTTTCCCGGAAACAATAACTTCATCATGAATCCCGACCGGATACGGTACCTCCTCTCTTTTTATCCGAATAAAAGCGATTTTCACAATATCGATAAAATCGTGATCCGGCCCCGCTTTATCGAGGTTGGCAACATCGAACTGGTTTCCCTTTACCTCAGGCGTAAAAAAATCCTGGTCCTCTACCTCTTTCATCCCCATTTCTACCGGATGAAATACCCGCAGCAGGACGGGCAGGACCGGACCGGTGAAACGAACGTGCAGGATGTGCTGAACGACAGACTCACGGACGACACGATCGTGAAAGACGAATCCGATGATGTCTTTGTCCATCCCCTCTGGTACCTTCTCTCAATTGTCAATCCCGGCAATGATGACCGGATCGACAAGTTCTTCATCAAGAAGGAGGCTCCGAACGACCGGATATACGAGATCATGAACGACATCTCCTTCTACTACTCGCGGCACGGATACTGAAACACATGGTCGATTATCACACGCACACTGTCCGCTGCGGCCACGCCTACGGAACCGTTGAGGAGTATATCGAGTCCGCCATATCCAAAAAAATCCGGGAAATCGGATTCTCCGACCACGCTCCCATGCCCGAAGCCGAGAGGGAGGGCTATACAATGTCTGTTAACGAGGTAGAGCCCTACATCAGTTCACTGGAAGAGCATCGCGGGAGGCATGAAGGAACAATCGCCGTCAGGATCGGCTTCGAGGTGGACTATCCTCTCCTAGCAAGCTTCCCCGACCGCTACTTTACCGACGCCCGCATAGACTACCTGATCGGCTCATGCCATTTCATCGACGGGTGGGCCTTCGACCATCCGGATTACATAGACGAATACGGGAAGCGCGATATCGACGATATCTATGAGAACTATTTCTCCATCATGGAATCCCTTGCCGCGTCACGGCTTTTTGACGTGGTGGGACACTTCGAGATCGTCAAGAAATTCGGGTTCCGTCCGAAGAGGGACTTCCGCCCGGCCATAGAAAAAATCGCGCGTCTCCTGGCCGCCGGCGGCACCGCCGTCGAGATCAATACCGCCGGCATGATCCATCCGGCAGGTGAAATGTACCCGGCGGACGACATCATCCGGATATTGTTTGACTGCAATGTCCCTGTCACCCTCGGCTCCGATGCCCACAGGCCGGAGCAGGTGGGGCGCCTCTTCCCGGACGCGATGGAGAAGCTCGCCAGGGCGGGTTACCGCTCCATATCAGGATTCTCAAAGCGGAAGCGCTATGATATCACCCTGTAACTACGCCCCGTCTTCCCGGATCATGCGGAACAGGATACCGGCGCCATGACCACCTTCGAAAAAAACAGCACCGGCGAATACCGCCTGCACACACCCTTCAGCAGCCTTGCCATCGGCGTGGTCGCAAAAACGGCGAACCCCGTTGACTATTCCGCATCACCTGACACCGTCCGGGCCGCTGAAAAACGGGTACTCGGGAAACTGACCGGTCTTGACACGAAAAACATCCTGGCCCTGAACCAGCTCCACGGGGACTCCATCATCGCTATACATGAAATGCCCCGTGAAGACATCCTCATCTTCGGTGAGGCGGACGGCCTCATGACCGCCCTGCCCGGCATCTGCCTGGTCATCCGCACCGCGGACTGCGTTCCCGTGTTCGCCTATGACCGGGCCCGCCATGTCATCGGCGCTGCCCATTCCGGGTGGCGGGGCACGCGCCTGGCCATCGCCCGTAACATGGTGCGGCAGATGAAGGAGCGGTATGGCTCTTCCCCTGAGGATATACACGCGTACATCCTCCCCTCCATCGGCCCCGAATCATATACGGTCGGCAGGGACGTCGCTGACCTTTTTCCCGGCGACATTACCGAACATAACGGCCTGCTCCGACTCAGCCTCTGGCGGAACATTGAGCGGTCGCTCCGCGACGAGGGGATACCGGACGTCAACATTTTCAACGCGGGGATGTGCACGCTTGTCATGAAAGATGAATTTTTTTCATACCGCGCCGGGGACGCGGGCAGGAATCTTAACTTCGGATTCCTCTGCTGAACAGCGGAGAATCGCCTTTATTTCTTCCCGACCTTATTCTCGATCATCCGGCAGATGACCTCCATATCAAGGACCGGCTTGTGGATGATCGATTCAAGATCGATGCCCATCTCGACCAGGTCTTCTGACGGCACGTAATCGATGGAGCCGGTGTGGATGAAGCACTTGATGCCTGGCTGGAGCGCCATTGCCCGTGACACGACTTCATTGCCGTCCATATCGGGCAGTCTCAAGTCGACAATGGCGGCGTCGAAAGACTCCCGGGACATGATCGCGAGGCCCTCCTCGGCGGATTCGGCGGTCTGCACGATAAACCCGTGGTCTTCCAGGTACCCCTTCAGCATCCTGGTTATCATTTTTTCGTCGTCGATGATGATCACCCGTATAGCGCTCATGATTGCCTCGCAAGGGGAAGTTTGATGGTGAAGGCGGCGCCTTCGCCCGGTTTTGAAGAAACATCTATTGTCCCGTTATGCGTTTTTGTGATAATGTAATATGAAACAGACAGGCCCAGCCCGGTTCCCATGCCGACCCCCTTGGTGGTGTAGAAGGGCTCGAATATATGCCGCTGGACCTTGAAATCGATGCCGGGGCCGTTGTCGGATAAGGTTATGACGGCATTCCGGTCCTCTTTCGAGGTCCTGATCGTAATGGTCGGCTGGAAGTCCTTATCCCTGATGGACGCCATTGCCTGTGATGAATTTTTAAGAAGATTCAGGATAACCTGCTCAATGCCTGTTTCCGAACAGGGGATCAGGCCGAGATCCGGATCGTATTCCCTGACAATGCTGACCTTCTTGAAGTCATATTTCTTCTTCAGGTCATAATCGTTTGAAGCTATCTCTATCGTTTTATCGATGAGGAGGTTCATGTCCACCGGGGCGACCACCGAATCGCTCCGCCTGCTGAACTGGAGCATGTTCGATACTATCTTGGCCGCCCGCTGTCCCGCGTCCTGGATTCCGTTCAGGTACTCCATGATCTCACGCTTCGCGAGATACTCCAGTATCGTTTCCAGGCTGGTGCCGGCGCGTCTCGCCTCCTCATGATTCTTCTCAATCGACGGAGAAAGCCTGTTCAGGGCGGCCTGTATGCCCTGCAATATGATGCCGAGGGGATTATTAATCTCATGTGCCATGCCGGCTGCGAGCCCCCCCAGGGAGGTCATCTTCTCGGTCTGGATCATCATCTCCTGGTGGATCTTTTTTTCCGTCAGGTCATTGAACATGATGGCAGACATGGCTCCTATCGGCATGAACCAGACCTCAACCTGACGGAACGAGCCGTCCTTGCATTGCACTTCCACTTCGTAAGATTTCAGCTGTGTGCCGTGCGTGATGGACAGTCTGACAGCCTTATCCCAGGCATCACTGATTGTTTTACGGTATGCGGCATCGGGATACGCAGCCTTGTTCCATGCGTCCATATCGGGAACATCCTCGAGGGTGTACCCCATGGTCTTTATCATAATCTTGTTTAAATACGTCAAGCGGTTGGTGGCATTGTCCATAAGGGCGATGGGGATCGGTGAATTCTCGATCATTCTCCTGAAATTCTCCTCGCTCTTCTTCAGGGCTTCCTGTGTCTCCAGGCGGATGATGACATCCCCCATCTGCGAGCCGATGCTTTCCAGAATAGTACGGGCGGTTTCCGGGACATCCTCCCGGGTGTGGGAAGCCAAATTCATGTTGGCAACAACCTTCCCCTTGTGGACAATGGGGATAGCCGCCATTGCCTTCAGATTCTCTTTTTCTGCACTGGCATACAGGAGACTGGAAATTTCCTTGAATGTTGCGTATACCGGTTTTCCATCCATGACCATGCGGTATGATTTAGTGTCCTGACCGTAGTAGGACACGTGATCTATGAAGGAATCACCGAGGCCCCTGTGGCATACCAGTTTAATGCCGCCTCTCTCCTGGTCCATGAGATACACGCCGCCGGAATCCATCTTCGACCCCTTGATGGCCGTTTCCAGGCAGAGGGCCATGGCGTCATCGAGGCTCAATGTCGCGCTCAGGGCCTGGGCCAGGTCGCGCTGAAGCCGGAGCAGTTCCTCGGCGTACTTACGCGGGGTGATGTCCCGCGATACGCCCAGGATGCTGTAGGGCTTTCCTGTTTCATCACGCAGGAATTTCGCCGTAGTTTCCACCCACACGCGTGACCCGTTCTTGTGTATCTGCTCAAGCTCAATGGTTCTGACCCTGCCCGGATCAATTCCGGGATGGCCATCCATATCCAATTCATCTTTGAGCAGTCTGCCGAGGTAGGCCCGGGATTCCGGCGTAAGTATGTCCAGCATTGTAAGAGTGCGCGTTTCCGCCTCGGTATACCCGAGAATCCGGGCGCCGTAGGGACTGGTGTACACGAAGCTCATGGTCTTCAGGTCTATGACCCATAGATTTTCAGGGCTGTTTTCCATCAGGAGCCGGTACCGTTCCTCCCGTTCCGCCAGGGCCAGTTCCATCCTCTTCCGCCTGGTAATGTCCCGCGTCACCCCCAGGATCCGCACCGGCGCGCCTGTCCCGTCCCGGATGAACCGGGCGGTAATCTCGCTCCAGAGCCTGCTGCCGTCCCTGTGCTTCAGCTCCGATTCGAAAGTCCGGGAGCGCCGGGGATCAACGTCTTCGGCGCCGTCACGTTCCATTTCCTCGGCAAGGATGGCCATTGTCGCTTCCTGTGATTCCGCCGTCATCACATCCTCGAGGCCCAGCCCGAGGGCTTCCTCCGGAGGATAGCCGATTATTTCCTCGCTGGCACGGTTCATGTACATGAACTTCCGCGTCCTGATGTCCCATATCCATATGAGATCGGAGATGCTCTCCGCGAGAAGCCGGTATCTTTCCTCGCTTTCGGCCAGGGCCCGGTCAGCACGCCTCCGGTCGGTTATGTTGCGCGACACGCCGAGGATGCTGGTTGGTTTGCCCGACGCGTCCCGTAAAAATCTCAGGGTCATCTCCGTCCACACGATTGAGCCGTTCTTGTGTATCTGCTCGAGCTGGAGTGTTCGCGAACGATTCGGGTCTACGCCGGGCTGGCCGTCCCGCTCAAGCTCTTCACCGAGCAATTTCCCGACCATTTCCAGGGATTCCGGCGTGACGATGTCAGTTATCTTGTTTGTGCGTGATTCTTCATCGGTATAGCCCAGGATATTGATGCTGGATGGGCTGTTGTATACAAATTGCATGGTTCCCAGATCCAGGAGCCAGACGCTGTCTGACAGATTATCAATGAGAAAGCGGTATTTCTCCTCGCTTTCCCGAAGGGCCATCTCCACCTTTTTCTGGTCCGTTATGTCCATCGTGGCAAAAACTATCCCGGCATCCAGGTTGTCCGTTTTAAAGGGCACCGTGTTGATATGAACGTCAATGAGAGAGCCGTTTTTGTGACATCCCCTTACTTCATAGGAGGCCCATCCCTTTTTGCGGATCTGCCTGTTCATTTCCCTGACTGCGGCCCTGAAATCTTCGTCATTCTGGTAATACATGCGGAGGCCTTTACCGACAACCTCCTCTTCTGTATAACCGAGCATGTCATGATAGGTGCTGTTCGCCCAGACCACCACGCGGTCTTTAACATACCCTATCCCCACCGGGGCGACCCTGAGGATGTTCCTCAGCATGTCCTCCTGCTGGGAGAGCTCCTCCTTTGCCAGCATGAGCTCGCGGTTCTGTTCCTCGAACTGCTCGTTCATCGCTTCGAGCTCCTCGATGGTTGCCTGGAGTTCCTCGTTGGCCGCGGTAAGTTCAGCATTGGCGCGCATGGCCGTTTCTTCAGCCTCTTTCTGGATGGTGATGTCGCTTATAATCACTTTAACACCCATGAACCTTCCATCTATAAAACTGGGGCGGCCAGAGCTGCGCAGCCAGATAACACCTCCCGACTTCGTGATCCCCCGGTACTCGCCGGACCCAGACTTCCCGGATTTGCTCGATCCAAAGATCTGTATTACCCTCTCCCGGTCCTCGGGATGCACGAAGGTCAGAAAGCCCATGCCCACCATCTCATGTTCCTCGTAGCCGGCAATGTCGGTTATACGCGGGCTGATATAGGTGATGATGCCGTTTTCGTCCACGGAAACAATGACGTCCTGGAGGCTGTTGATAAGGTTCCGGTATTTTTCCTCACTCTCCCTGAGCCGCCGCTCCATCCGGTGCTTGTTCAGGGCCGAGTCGATGTTGGTGAGAAGATCGCGGTCATTGATGGGCTTGTTCAGGTAGCCATAGGGCATGGTATCCCGTGCGCGTTCAACCGTGGCGCTGTCCGCATTGGCGGTCAGATAGATAATGGGGATATCGGTATCAATTCCAATCAGGCGGGCCGCCTCAATCCCGTCCATGCCGCCGGGAAGGATGATGTCCATGAGGATCAGGTCAGGGGTTCTTTCGCGGGCTATGGTGACGGCTTCCTCACCGGTGGTCGCCGTCTTGATCACCTCGTAGCCCAGCTTCTCCAGGCTCTTCGAAATGCTGAGGGCGATTACCAGTTCGTCTTCAACTATCAGAAGCTTCGCTCTGCTCATGAATTACTCCGGAAGACGATGGAGCCGGATGTACGAATACTGATCCTCATTATGTCCCCTAAAATAAATCTCCCTTCAATCAATCCCCACAGCCGGTCTGCCGATACAATTATTGCACCAGTATCTCCATAATTACAAGAATATTTTCCGCCAAGCCGTGAATCAATACCCGGGGATACGGAGGGATTCTGTCATGTGTGCGCAACAGAAGGATCTTTTGCTTTAATAATAAAAAAGCCTGCCGCGAAATTCGGGGCAGGCTCCAGGTTCAGGCCTTCGCCTTTCAGCAGGCCTGATTTTTCTTTCCGGTAAATCTCCCGGGAATGTTCATTTTTTTCACAATTTCCGGAATGCTTTCCACCTTTGATTCTATCCAGTCTTCAAGTCCCCAGGGCCTGACATTCCGGAGGAACTTCGGCTTTACCCAGATGATCAATGCCGGAAGCACTGTCAGCGACAGGGCGCCGCTGAGTATCATGGACAGGGTTACCAGTATCCCGGATACCTTGACGATCTTGAAGGAGGAAAATCCCAGCACCGCGAAGCCGAGACCCACCGTCAGGGTGGCAGTGACAATGGCCAGGCCCGTGGTCTCCAGGGTCCTCCGGTAAGCAGCTTCAAAATCAAGCTTCTTCACGACATGCTCGTACTTGAAGCGCTCGATGAAATGGATGCAGTAGTCAATGCCGGCCCCGACAGCAATGGAGGCGTTGATCAGGGTGCTGTAATTGATGGGGATGCCCAGATATCCCATGACCCCCAGGGTGATGATGAGGGTGAAGGTGATGGGAATCGACGCAAACAGGCCGCCGGTGACGGACCGGAAAATGAACATGCACGACAGGAGCACCACGATGACCGTCACAACGATCGACTGGATCTGGTTGACCAGGATCGCCTCGTTCATCATCAGGTTGATGGCGGGCATGCCCGATATGACGATTTTCTCGACGTACGGGTCGTCGTCGGGAAATATTTTCTTGAACATGGTGTTGAAGCTGCTCTGGAAATCACGGAGGAAATCAGCCTTGTCGCTCCTCATGAACACCACGTACTGCATGAGCTTCATGTCGTCGGTCACCAGGTACCGGTAAATGTCCTCCCGCGACGCGGCGAACTGGCTCATGCAGACGCCGATGATGACTCCGGTCCGTGAGAGACTTGTCCTGGATGCCGTCCTCTTTTACGTTGGGGATCTTCCTGAAGGCCTCATTGTCGTCATGGTAAAAGACCTTGTAGATCACCTTCAGGGTGTCGGTAATGCTCATGATGTTTCCGACCGGCCGCACCGTCACGCCGTCGATGACGGCCTTCGGTTCCTCCAGGTCTTTCAACTGCTTCCCGAGGAGGTCGATCTTCCTGAGGGTCACCGGCTGGGTGATGTCCGTGTGGAAGAAGTCGCTCAGGAAAAAGAACTTTCCGAGGAACTCCTTGCCCTGGGGAGTGTTCTTGTAGTTGCGAATCGCGGCTATGAAGCGCCGGGCGGCATCCCGGTCGGCGGCCGTATCGATCGCCGTTATCCTATGGATAATGTCCTCAATCCCGGCCTCCTGGGGGGTCATGGTCAGATTCCTGCCGCTCGCATACACGTAATCATCTGCCATGTCGCTCAGATCGTCGCTCGCGGGTGATTTGCCTATGTTATTCTTGCCGTTTTTGTTTACCTGCTTGCTCTCATAATAATCATTCATCAGGTCGGTGAACAGGGCGATCCTTTTTTCAATGGCATCCTGTTCCTTTGTCGGGTTCTTCTTGAACTTCTCCAGGTCATCTATGAAATAGGCGCTCATGACCGCGTTGCTTTTAAGATCAGGATAGGCGTTTTGAAAATTCCTGAAGGTTGCGGTAAAATCATCGATCCTTGCCGTAAGATCCTTTTGAGCAGCCCTGCTGTGAAGGTTAACCCTGTCGCGCATCTTGAAGACGATGCACATCTGGCCTGTTCCGGTGAGCTCTTTGTTGATGAACTTGTCCGCCTGGCGGAGGGGGTTCTTCTCCAGGAACATGAAGGAGATGCTGCTCTCGGTCTTCAGGAAGAACATGCCGACAAAAAAGACGGCAGTTACGATGACAGCTCCCCAGAACACCTTCTTGGCGTGGAGGGCGGTATTCTCCCCGCCTTTCATCACCGTCTTCATGACGATTTTTTCGAAAAAGGTCTCCTTGGTCCCCTTGGGGGGGGCTGGAGGGCCAGCACCGCCGGCACGTAGGTGAAGGTCAGCAGCATATTGATGGCTATGCCGAGGGTCACCATGTAACCCAGGCGTTGTATGTCGACGACATCGATGAACACGTCGGAGATGAAGGCCGCCATGGTCGTGATTGCCGACAGGAATATGGCGGTGTCGATACTGTCCGTTGTTTCGACGAGGACCGCCTTTACGTCGGCCGCGCTCCTTCCGGCGATCTTTTCATAATACCGTATGAGATAATGGATGACATAGGAACTCCCCACGGCAATCAGCACGCAGGGCATGACCATGGTGCCCGAGGAGAAGTCTATACCCGCCATGAGCATACCCCCCATGAGCCACACGATGCTGATTATCACCGCGGTCAGTGGCAGGTATATGCCGGTGGGCGTCCTGATGGTGAGGAACAGGATGAGCAGGATGACCACGGCGGAAAGAGTCATGAAAATTGACATGTCATTGGTGACGAACTCCTGAAGGAGCGCTTCCGCAACGGGCATGCCGGCGATATAGATCGTCAGGTCCTTGGGCTTATTTTTCTCGGCTATGGTGTTGAAGATTTCGTAAATCTTGCCGACATCATAGATATTGGCGACATTATACAGTTTGGACTCGAGGTTGTTTCTTGAAAAAGGGTCCATGTTCTTGATGACGAAACGGTACAGGTCGTCGATGCAGTCCTGGTAGGTTATTTCCACATCGGGCTTTTCATAGGTGGCGTCGTTCTCGATCATCCGGTATACCATGTTGAGGTATTCCTCATTGACCTCGTTCTTCTTCAATGAAGCGTAAAAATCCTTCTGATACTCCTTGAAAGGCTTGAGGAGCGTGAGCATGTAGGAGCGGATCGCCTTCTTGTTGTCCTCAACAGTATCCTTAATGTACTCGTCATCGACCAGGGTCCCGTTCACTTCCTTTTTATAGATCTTCGCGGGGAAATAAAAATCCCTCCCCTGGAACCGATCCCGGAGCTTGGCCTCGTCAACCATGAATGACATCTCGCGCCGTATGACTTCAAGCTTGTTGTCGATCCTCTTTTCAACCGGCACCATGACAACGCACGCCTTGCCGTCCGCAGAGAAAAGCGTTCCCTTCAGGAGTTCGTTGCCCTGCAATTCCTTCTCGAGGAAAGGGAGCAGTTTTTTCAGGTCCTCGTCCTTTTTCGGGAGCTTTTTCATCTCTTCAGGATTTGCATCAATAAGGCCGGCTTTCTCCCGCGCCTTGCTGGTGAGGTTCCCGAGGACGATGGTATTGGTGGACTTGTTGACCATGACATCGTCGGCGTTGATGATGCTCATGATCTGGTTCGGCGAGAGCTTTGAGGGAACTTCGACAGTCTCCTTTTTGCCGGTAATGATATTCTTGTAGTTTTTTTCAACCTTGAGGGCCTTGAATTGTTTTATCACCTGCTCCACGTAGCGGAGGGTCTCCACGTTATAGATCCCCTCTTTATCGTTCTCGATGCCGATGAGGATCATGTCCTTCATGGAAAATTTCTTCTGGGTCAGGTGGTAATACTTGATCACATCCATCTTGCGGGAAAAGGCCTTCATCGGATCGACGTTGATGGAAAATTTCGTACCGATCATCACGGCGAAAAAGACAGTGATGACGACGAGGCTTATGATGACCGTCTTGGGCCATTTAACAGATAACTGCACTAACCATTTCATTGTTTTATCCTTATTCTGTGTCTAGTATTGTTCCGGCTTAACAACCGGCCCTGATCGGCATACATACGGAACCGTTCCGGATGTATGCCGCTCCGCGCTGTATGCGGTCTGATCAGATATTGGCTACCGGGAAATCAATTCCCCAAGGATTTATGAAATAGTGCTTATGTTCTGGAAAGTGAAAGCTTTGCAGTTTCATTAAATCCTCCTAAATATATATCTGTATGTTTAATCACTGACGGCAAAATAGGAAATTGAATAATAAAAATCAATTCTTATTTAATGGATAATGATAAATTAATTTTCACCGCCGCAGCGTCACCTGATCCGTGATGGGTATCAATACTGATGAAGGGAATCAGCACCTTCCCGGTTAACGATTCAGGGTTTATATGCAGAAATAATGGCTTGACGTGGTGGCTTGTTATAAATATTCTATATACGGGTAACAAAAAAAAGTATATCTCATCGGTCATCATCTTTCGTTCTGTGTATATAAGGAACCCGGCATTGATTTCTGCCTGACCTGCAGGCTGAATGGTGTCCAACGCGGGCTGGTTCCTTGTCAATCGTAACACCGGTCTGAAGCGGGACACTCCGCATTGCTGGATGTTCAGATTTCATGGTAACGGATGTGCGCTTTTCATTAAAAAATAAAGCAGGCACAACAGTGAATATCCCCGTCTATTCCGGGATAATCGCCCTCCTGTGGACCCTCCTCAATATTTCGCTGCTGGCCATAGACATCCGGGAAGACCGGGCATGGGCGCGAAAAACCTCTCTCAACGAAGCCCGGGCATATCTTAACAGGGACCAGGACTTACAGTTCTGGACAAGCTCCACAAGAAAAACCGTCACCCATGTGTTTATATGGATCATCGGAATGGGCGGGATCACTCTCTGGGCAATGCAGGTCAAGAAGAATTTCAGACGGCAGAGACACGACGAGAACCTCCTGGTAAAGAGCGAAGATAAATACCGCTCCATATTTGAAAATTCCATCGAGGGAATCTACCAGACAACGGTAGGGGGACGCTTCATCACGGTCAATCCCGCGCTGGCGCGCATGTTCGGATTTGATTCTCCCGCAGACATGATGGAATGCACCAGCGATATCGGCCACCAGATCTACGTAGACCCTGAAGCCCGCGAAGGGCTCAAAAAGATACTCTTTGAAAAAGGGAGGGCCGAGGGCTATGAAGCAGAGGTGTACCGGAAAGACGGTTCCAGGATATGGATTATCATGAACTCCCGGGCTGTCAGTGACAGCAATGGAAGCGCCTGGTACATTGAAGGTAACGCCGTCGATATCACCGAGAGAAAGCAGGCCGAGCTGGCCCTGAAAGAAAGCGAGGAGCGCTACCGCCTGCTCTATAACAGCACACCGGTCATGCTCCATTCCATAGACCGAGACGGGCGCCTGCTCAGCGTCAGCGATCACTGGCTCAGCGCCATGGGTTACACCCGCGAAGAGGTAATCGGCCGCCTTTCCACGGAGTTCCTTACCGAGGATTCCCGCGTCTACGCGCGGGAAGAGGTGCTGCCTGCTTTTTACAAATCCGGGACATGCACGGATGTGCCCTACCAGTTTGTCACAAAGACCGGCGGGATTATCGATGTGAACCTGTCAGCCGTCGCCGAAAAAGACGCGGCAGGGAACGTGACCCGGTCCCTCGCCGTCCTCGTTGACGTTACGGAACGCAATAAGGCGGAGGAAGAGCTGCGCATTAAAAGCCTTGCCATTGAATCTTCGATAGACGCGATGGCCATCTCTGATCTTGACGGTTCAATCACCTATGCAAATCCATCGTTCCTCAGGTTCTGGGGGTTTTCCGATGTGAAAGAAGTAATAGGAACAGCGGCGAAACAGTACCGGGAAAAACCTCACAATACCTCTGAAATCATTAAGACCCTGTACTCGGAAGGCGGCTGGCATGGTGAAGTCACTGCCATAAAAAAAGACGGGGCCCGGTTCCTGGTCGAAGTTTCGTTAAATCTTGTCTACGGGAAAAAGGGAAAACCCGTGGGCCTCCTCGGCTCGTTTCTGGACATCACCGAGCGGAAGCGCACCGAGGAAGCCCTCCTGGAAAACGAGAAACGGTTCCGCACGATCATCGAGGTTACCGGCGCGGGCTATTTCCGCATCGGCAGGGACGGACTCTTCCAGTTCGTCAATGCCGCCTGGCTGAGCATGCACGGCTATTCTTCGCCGGACGAGGTTATCGGCAAGCATGTTGCCATAACCCAGGTCGACATTGACATGGTGTCGGCGCAGGGTATGGTTGACGACTTTCTGAACGGGACCCTGACCCCGGTGGGGGAATCATCGCGGAAAAACAGGGACGGCAGCATCGGGTATCAATCCTACACCGTCAATCCGGTTATACATGGCGGGACCATAACGGGTCTGGAAGGGTTCCTGATAGACATCACCGAGCATAAAAAGACCATGGACGCCCTGAAAATAAGCGAGGAACGGTTCCGCTCACTCTTTGATACGATGACTGAAGGAGTTGCCATTCACCGGCTGGTCTACAATTACAAAGGTAAGCCGGTGGATTATATCATCATGGACAGCAACCCGGCATTCGAAACTCACACAGGCCTTGACCGCTCAAAGGTGGCCGGCAGAAAGGCGACCGACGTGTACGGTACCGCCACGCCCCCCAATTTTGACGTCTATGTGCAGGTGGCCTCCACAGGCAAGCCCGTCAGGTTCGATACATACTTCGAGCCGCTGAAAAAACATTTCAGCATCTCGGCCTTTTCGCCTGCCCGGGGGTTTTTCGCCACTGTCTTCGAGGACATCACCGAACACAGGATAGCGGAAGAGAAGATCACCGCCTCCCTCAGGGAAAAGGAACTGCTCCTGAAAGAGATTCATCACCGGGTCAAGAACAACATGCAGATCATCATAAGCCTCCTGAGAATGAAAGCGGAGAAGGTGCGGGACCCTGAAATAGCCAGGCACTTCCAGGACAGCCAGAACAGGATTTTCTCCATGGCCCTGATACACGAACGTCTCTACCAGACGCAGGATTTCGCCAGGATCGACCTCAACAGCTACGCACATTCCCTGATTCAGGAGCTCTTCTGCATGTATGACGTGGAGCCGCACAAGATCAGGTTTACCCTTGACATCCAGGACATCCCCATGGGCATCGACCAGGCGATACCCTTCGGATTGGTGATCAACGAGCTGGTCACCAACTCTATCAAATACGCCTTCCCGCCTGACAAAACCGGGGAAGGCATGATCAGCATCTCGATGTCCATGCAAAACGGCTCCATTGAAACGATAATATCAGACAACGGGATCGGCATACTGGAATCCGTCGATTACAAAAGCACCGGCTCATCGGGCCTCACCCTGGTGCACATGATCATAGAAAAACAGCTGCAGGGGACCATCAGGCTTTCACGGGACAAGGGGACCACCTATTCAATCAGCATACCCGCTGATGATAAAACGGCACGTAATAAATAATACGGCAGGCGGTATGGATACCAGCGCGGCACAGCCCTCCAGAATAATGATCGTTGAAGATGAAGTCATCATCGCCGATCTCCTGAAAACCCTCCTGCACAGGAGCGGGTATGATGTGATGGAGGTCGTTTCCTCCGGCGCCGAGGCCATCATGCGGGTCGCCGTTGACAGGCCGGACCTGATACTCATGGACATCCTACTTGTCGGGGCGATGGACGGCATTGAGACCGCGCGGACCATCATGGAACGCTACTTCGTCCCGATAATCTACCTGACCGCCCATGCCGACGAGGAAACGATTCAGCGGGCCGCCACGACGGCGTCATACGGGTACATCATCAAGCCCTTTAACGAGGCCACCATTCACGCGACCATTGAAATGGCGCTGAGCAAGCACCGGCTGGAGGCTGAACTCCGCAGGAGAAACGAGGAGCTGCAGAACCTCACGGCCCACATGGAATCCATCCGAGAAGAGGAGCGCACAAGAATCGCCCGCGAGATTCATGACTCCCTGGGGCAGGCCCTCACGGCGCTCCGGATCGATACCTCCTGGATTCTGAACCATCTGCAGGGAAGTGATGCCGCCAGTGAACTGGCGGCCAAGACAACAGCCATGATGCAGCTGATTGACGAGACCCTTGAGAACGTGAGGAACATCTGCTCCGAACTCCGCCCCGGCGTGCTGGACCACCTCGGCCTCGGCCCGGCGATAGTATGGCAGTGCAGCGAAGTGGGAAAAAGAACGGGGATCAACTTTATCATCAACAGCTATCCCGATGAAATCTCAGTTGATACCGATATCGCCGTGATCTTCTTCCGCATCTTCCAGGAGATAGTCACCAATGCGGTCCGTCATGCCAGGGCCACGGAGGTCGTCATAAACCTGGTAAAAACCGGGACCGAACTTACCATGTCCGTGCGTGACAATGGTATCGGCATATTGAAAGAGCAGATGGAAAGTCCCCGTTCCATCGGCCTGGTTGGCATGAGGGAACGGGCCCGGGTTGCCGGGGGGATACTGCACATCATGGGCGTAGAGGGATCGGGGACCGAAGTTTCGATAAGCATTCCCCTGTAGCAGCCCGGAATAACAGGCTGCCGTCAGCGGAACAGAATGTAACTCTTCGAATAGCGGGGATTGATCCATGAAGAAAAAAATCAGGGTAATAATAACAGACGATCACCGCATCGTCCGCGCCGGCATCAAACAGATTATCGAAGACTGCCCTGACATGACAAAAGCCGATGAGGCCGGTGACGGCCAGGAACTCCTGGAGAAGGTGCGGGAAAACAGCTATGACGTGATCCTTCTAGACGCGGCCATGCCGGGAAGGAGCGGTCTTGACATATTGAAACAGCTCAAGGAAGAGAAGTGCCCTGTTCCCGTGCTCGTGCTGAGCGTGTACCCGGAAGAACAGTACGCCATCCGGGCCCTGAAGGCAGGGGCATCCGGCTATCTGACCAAGGCATCCCTGCCCGCCGGTGTTGCCTGTAGGACAAAAGACTACAGGATTCCATTCCCGGATTCCTTGTACTATTGCCTAAAATCCTACAAACTAAAAATACCGAGAGACATAAAAATATGCTGGTTCTTGTCCTGCAGACCCGGTTATAATGTATATTATTAGTGAATCGGTTATCTGAGTCATACCAACCGGCAACAGACAGACTGAACAGGACCTGCGTGAAAAAATAAAAAGGAGGTATGTCAATTATGAAAGTATACATCGTTGAAGATTCCCCCATGATGGTGGACCGGATCCAGTCAAAAATTTCCAGCATAGACGGTCTCGAAATAGCCGGTTCGGCGGCAGAGGAGTCAACGGCCCTCCATGACATACGCAAGCTTCAGCCGGATTTCATGATCATCGACATCAGGCTCAAGGGGGGTGACGGCATCAATTTATTGAGGAAAGTCAAGAAGGAGCAGCCCGGCGTCACGGTTGCCATGCTCACCAACTATTCCTCTCCCGAGTTCAGGGAAAAATGCATGAACCTGGGGGCCGATTTTTTCTTCGATAAATCGAGGGACTTTGACAGGATCAGCGATACCCTGTCAGCATGGATAAAGTGACAGCAGAGCGTGTGCCGGAGCAGCGTGCATATCCGCCTATACGCCGGAGCGAGGAAGATCAACAATGTATTTCAAGAAGAGCGCCGGGATTTACGGAAAACCGGTCAAGGTGATCCATGCGGGAGAATGGCATGTTTCACAATCCGACGAGATGATCCTGACCATCCTGGGGTCCTGCGTCGCGGTCTGCATCCACGATCCGGTCAACCATGTCTCCGGCATGAACCATTTCATGCTCCCCGGCCACATATCAAAATCGGATATCTTCAAAGACAGGACGACGCGCTACGGCATAACCGCGATGAAAGTCATCATACAGAAACTCATTGATATCGGCGCGGAAAAATCATACCTCCGGGCGATGATCTTCGGCGGCGGCACCATGCTCGATTCCTTGTCGGGCAACATCCTCAGGGACGACCCCCTTCCCCTTCAAAACGTGAGGATAGCCAAGCTGTTCATAGAACTTGAAGATATACCTCTGGAGCGGGCTGATACCGGCGGCACCTGCTCCAGGAAAATAATGATGGATGTTCAAAGCGGCAAGGTTTTCCTGAGAAAATCGGGAAGCGACGATGAGATCCGCCAGTCCCTGTTCCTCACCGGGCCCCCCCGGGTGCCGGCGCATGGCGCGCAATGATTTTTTACCCGGTCCGATAATTGTTATAGACTGACGGCGCGCCGGACCTTACAAATGGCCATGGACTTTGTTTCAGTGTTAATCATCGCCGTGGCCCTGGCCATGGACGCTTTTTCGGTGTGCATTTCCTGCGGCATGATCATCGCCAAGCCGGATTTCAGGCACTACTTCCGCCTCGCCTTTCACTTCGGCTTGTTCCAGTTCATGATGCCCATCATCGGCTACTTCGGGGGCAGGTACCTTGAAAGCTACATCAAGGCCTTTGACCACTGGATAGCCTTCGGGCTCCTCCTGTTCATCGGCCTCAAGATGATCTACGAGGCTTTTTTCCAAAAGGAAGAATCATGCGACCCGGCGAGGGATCCCTCCCGGGGGTGGTCCCTCATTGTTCTGGCGGTGGCCACCAGTATCGACGCCCTGGCCGTGGGCCTCTCCCTCGGCGTCCTGGGCCGCCCCATACTCCTCCCCAGTGTTATCATAGGCGTCGTGTGCGCCCTCTTTTCGGTCATCGGCATATCCATCGGCAGGCGGGTCGGTTCTTTCGTGGGCAGAAGGGCCGAGGCCGTGGGCGGCCTGATGCTGGTGGCCATCGGCATCAAGATACTCGTTGAACATCTGGCATGACATTCTTAACAGGATGTTGTTACGGGTCACCCTGTTCGCTCTCGCCAACCATCTGGTCGAATTCGTCCATGCTATTCTGGGACTGGCCGGGAAAAGACAGGAGAAGGAATTGGTGCCGTCAGTTCTTGAATCTGTTGCCAGGGAGATTCGCAAAGCAAGCATTGAAATCGACCTGCTAAAAAACAAAGGGAATATGAATATTCGAGATCAGGACCGGGATATTGTTGAAAATTTTTTTAACTGCAACATTTACGATTGTTCTAACCTTTTAAGATGGGGAAATAGAAACCATGAATACTACTGCATATGACACTCAAACCGCGCAGCTTTTAAAAACCGCTTTTATCCTGAGCATCATCACCGTTGTCTACAACATCGGGGAGGGAGTCGTCTCCATGTTCTTCGGGTACGCCGATGACACCCTCGCCCTCTTCGGCTTCGGCGTTGACAGCTTCGTGGAGGTAATCTCCGGGGTCGGCATCGGCCACATGGTATGGCGGATGCGGCGCAGTCCCGTGAGCGAGCGGGACCGGTTCGAGCGCCGCGCCCTGTACGTTACCGGCGGTAGTTTCTTCATTCTTGCCGCCGGCCTGGTTATCGGCTCGGTCCTCAACGTTATTTACGGAACAAAGCCGGAAACGACTTTCGCCGGCATCATCATATCCGCCGTATCGATCGCCACCATGTGGGTCCTCTACTCGTATAAATTGAAAACCGGAAGAACGCTCGATTCCGCGCCCATTATAGCGGACGCAAACTGCACCAAGACATGTTTCTATCTTTCATTCATTCTTCTCGGCTCAAGCGTGCTGTACGAGCTTTTCCGGATCAGCTATATTGACATTATCGGGAGCCTGGGGATAGCCTGGTTCGCCTTCCGCGAGGGAAAGGAGTCGATTGAAAAGGCGCGGAGCAATTCACTCTCCTGTTCGTGCGATGACTGTCATTCGTAACCGCCCTGTTGCCCGTGAGAATTGCGGCGCGCTACCGCTTCGCCATGTATCTCATTGCGAGAATGGTGAAATCATCATCAAGCATGGCATTCCCCTTGAATTCGATCAGGGAATTGTAGACAGCGTTGCATAACTCATCTACGGGAGTTCGGCATTTCGATTTTAGAATGCCGATAAACCGCTCTTCACCGTAGAACTCATCGCCATGGCGCCCTTCAATTATGCCGTCAGTATAGAGAATGACAATGTCATTGTCATGAAGCTCCACCACGACATCCACGCAATTCGACGGGATGTAATCACTAATCAGCCTTCCTTTCGATGTAACGAGTTCAACCGTTCCGCCCGCTCGCACAATGATGAGCGGCGGATGGCCGGCGTTCGCATAGACGAGTCTTCCGTTATCCAGGTCGATATAGCAGGATATGGCGGTGATGAAATTGCCGCCGGTTTTGCCTTTCAGGGAATCGCTGATATCCCCCAGGAGCCTTGACGGATAACCGGCGTACATTTCCCATGAAACCAGCGACATCTTGACCATTGCCGCTGTGAGGGCCGCGGATACGCCATGACCCGAAACATCACAAATGAAAAAGCATACCGCATTTCCGCTGTGGGGAACCTGGATATCCCGGCCGGGTATCAGAATATCGACAAAATCCCCCCCCACCCCCATCATCGGAACATATTTGAAATATATTTCGGCGCTCTCCATGCGGGGCAGCTTCTGGGGCAGCAGGGCCATCTGTATTTTCCTCGCCAGTTCTATATCATGAAGAAGCAGGTCCCGGGCCTCGGTAAGCTCGCTGGTGCGGTCAACGACTATCTGCTCCAGGTTCTCCTTGAGCATGTTCAGGTTGCTGAACATGGCCGTGTTTTCCAGGGCTATGGAAAAGGCGGAGCGGATATTATTGATGAAGATCACCTCGTACCGTTTCAGCTGCCGGAGGTTCTGTTTTTCGGGCAGCCCCAGCAGAGCCGCAAGCCCGCCCATATGCATGATGGGGACGATGTACTGTACGTTGTACCGGTTAAAAAGATCCATCAGGCTTTCGCGCATTTCCTCGTAGCTTGCCTTCGATTCCACGAGGTCCCTGTCCACCAGGTGATTTTCCCGCACAAACCATTCTTTGATTTCGGGATCCATATCACATGTCATTGGATCGGATTTATTGATTATTCCTTCTCCCTGATCACAGATTATAAATTCCGCGTTTTTAAATGAAAGAGATTTCTTTATGACATCGACAAACTGGCTCACCAGTTCATCCATTGTCTTTAAATATGAAATGTTATCTATATATGACGCTTCAATTTTATACAGGTTATATTTCCTCTTGTTGAAGAGCTGGTCAATTCTTGGCTGGGCTTTTGAAAGAAACAGATAATTCAGGAAAAACCATACCAGCTCGATCCCGAAGAGGGTCCCGACGCTCTCCGTGATCAGCCGCGGGTAGAGAGCAATAAACAGCAGCGCATTGGGAATGATAATGAGGGAGGACGTAACGGCCCACATGAGCGTGACATGAAGAACGCTCCGGATATCCATCAGGCGGTAACTCAGGACACCGTATCCCAGAAATGCCAGGGGCAGGAACATCAGGTTGCCGAGGGGATAAAAGTCTATGCCATTGATGGCGGGAATGTTCGTCATGGTAAGGAGTCCGATTATAATGAACGAGAGAAGTATATATTTCAATTTCAGACGAATAATCTGGTTTTTTTCAGTCCTGATTTTTCTTATGAAGAAAACAATTAAATACAAGACCAGCAGGGAACCAACCAGTGACATTAAAAGAAAAGCAATACCGCCCTTTGCCATGTATCCCCATGAATAGGTGTAAAAACCGTAAAAATAGTAGCTGCTGAAGGTTGTCAGGGACATTATAAAGCTGAGGAAAAACAATCCGGGCAGGATGATCCTGCTTTTGACCCCGGTCATTTTGTAAAAGAAGAGAAGAGTCAGCGGCGGCAGATACACGTAAAAGAAATGGACGCTCCGCTCAATGGTAAGGAGAAGTTCCAGGTTGCCCCTGAAAATATGGTGGCAGATAAACACGGGACTTATCAAGGACCACCAGATGCACAACAGTGAGAATAATATATTCTCCTGTTTCAGCTTGCCCTGCGTGATGGATATGACCGCCAGCGTGATCCCCATGATGAGCGAAAGGAGCGGCGGGATAATGTAGATAGTAAGGTTGTCAAAAATAATATTCATATACACATCTATACTGGCATTCAGACCGGGAATGAGTGCATTTCGTCACATGACCCTTTACTATTGTAAAAAAAATAATGCGGTCTGTCTACAATAAAAATAGCACGGCAACAGCACGAAATGATTCACTGCTCGTTGTGTATTAATGTTGACATGCTGTTATTCGTGCCATCAATATTCAATTACAAACAACAGCCCGCCCGACGACCGGGCCACTGAAGAATCCACATCCATGGTGATACAAAAAAACAATAAAAAAATCGGCCGCACCATGCCCGGTATGCGGCGGTACCGGAATATTGGAATACACCGGCTTTGAATAGGCAATCCATATTATTCTTGACTCATGGTTCTCTATGCTTGCAAATGTTTAACGGTCGTACAATAATTATATGGGGAGGAAGATCATGACAGTACAGGCTGATGTCGAGGAAAAATACCGGAAAGCGGCGGGTATCATCGCCCGGGCCGGCATGGTCCCGTTCCAGGTAACGCCGACCCTCATTGAAATCGTGAAATTCTATCTGACCGAAGACGACGCTGATTTCATCATAAAGAATTACAGCGGCAAGACGACCCTGTCGGCTGACGAGATACGCGCGACCTCGGGCATGACGGACGATGAGATCGGAAAAAAAACCGCATCCCTGGCCAAGAAGGGGATCATCTTCAACCAGCCCAACACCAAGGGCGTCATGGTCTACCGGCTCCTTCCCCTCATCATAGTCGGGACCTTTGAATATACCTTCATGAACGAGCTTCCGAAGGGTGAAAAGATAAAGGACCTGGAAAAGATCGCCAGGCTCTACCACACCCTCCTGGGCGAGCTCAAGGACCTCATACAGGGCAATTACGACAACCTGCTCCCGGTCTTTGAACACCAGCCTCCCATCGACCGTACGGTGCCGGTCTTCACCAACGAGGGCGGGAAAAAGATCAACATCATCGTCAACCAGGCGGTCGAGGCAGTGGAGCATATCGTGCCCTCCAGGACCGTGGACGAGATTATCGACAAGTACGACGACATCGCTGTCGGGCACTGCTTCTGCCGGAATTACACGAAGGTACTTGGTCATTCCTGCGCCACGGGCGCGCCCACGGAGGTCTGCTTCACTTTCGGCAAATCAGCGCGCCACACCATCGGCCAGGGTTTCGCGCGCAAGGTAACGAAGGAGGAGGCGAAAAAGATCATGGTCCAGGTTGAGGAGGCGGGCCTGGTGCACAAGGCCTTCCACAACAACTCCAACATCGAGAAGGAGGAGAACAGCATCTGCAACTGCTGCAAGGACTGCTGTGACACCTTCACCCTCTGGCGTAACGGCGCCTCTCCCATGATAAACTCGACCATGTACCTTTCGGTGATAGATCCCGCGTCCTGCACCGGCTGCAGCATCTGCGTGGAACGCTGTCCCGTCGACGCCATAGCCATGAACGATGACGGCATCGCGGTACGGGAGGAAAAATACTGCATCGGCTGCGGCGTGTGCGCGCGCTTCTGCCCGGCGGACGCCATAGCCCTGCAGGAGGGGATGCGGCGGGTCTGCGTGCCCCCGCCGCGACTGAGGAAATAGCCGGGATGCCTCCCGGCGCACTACACACCGTAGGGCGTGTAATGCGTCACGTGCTTCGCCTTTCTGTCCCTCCCGCGGAACCCCTCGAAGGGCCGCACGTTCTCTTCTATGACCGTGCCGGAAGGCAGAATGGCGGCGCGCTCCGTGTAGAAGCTTGCCATGAAGGGCCGCTCGGAAATATCGAGAGCCTGTATCGATCGGGCCATGGCGTGGGTGCCGAATTTCACGAAGGAGCCCTTCGTCGCCAGGGACACCCGCATCATTCCTTTCTGCGGTATCACCGTCCGTATCAGCTTCCGCTCCTTCACTGACAGGGTGACGAGGGGCTTGTCGTCTCTCACGTGGAAACCCCGGCGCATGACGCGGAGGTCCAGGATGTGCTCGTTCCCCTCGGCCATGGAGCACTGGAGTAATTCCGGGGTGATGTCGAAGCGCATATCCGCGATGAACTTGGTGTAGCCCCACTCCCCGCGGCCGGCGTCGCGCGCCTCGATCTTCGTAACCGGGAGGTGCATGACCAGTACCGCGAAGCCAGGGTAATTCGCCTGCCGCAGGGCCGGCACGAGGCCCGTCAGGGGAAGGTGTTTCCGGTCGTACAGGACCGGGATCGCCACCGGCACCTCGCCGTAGGGGCCGATGGTCGTGTCAATGTAATTATAGGCGCCGATAACTACGACCGCCCTGCCGTTGGGCATGGTGACCGGGTGCAGCCGGTCCGATGGAAGAATCGACCTGACCTTCCTGATGTCCGCTGTGAAGTAAAGGCTGAAGAAATCGTCCCGCAGGTACAGGATGGGGAGCTCGAAGGACGCCTTGCCGTAGCGCGCCTTTGTTCCCGGCCTGGTGCCGGAAAAAAAGCCGTTTATGTCGTTATTCAATGTTTTCATACTCAAGCCTCCACATATAACTACTTATATAGGAAAACAGAGTCGCGTGAATCTTTCAAGTGAAAAATTTAGACCGGCATTTTTCAACAAGGGATTCAGCACAATCCAGCGGGAGATCGGGAGTCATACAGGAAGAGTTTTAAACCGTCCGGAACCGGCGAGCTGCTTCAGCAGCTGCGCCGGCATCCGATTTTCATTTGTGGCAGACCGCGCATTTGTTGCTGATACGCAGCGCGGTATGGCAATCCTCGCACTGTCCCATCAGCATTTTTCCCTTTATCATCGCGGTATCGGTAGACGTGGCTTTATCGCCGTGGCATGATTCGCACCGAGCCTTCATTCTTCCGTCCTCGAATTTAGCGGTCATCACGACTTTATGGCTGAAATACACGAGATCAGGCTGTTTCGCCCAGGAGGTCCATGGTTTGTCGGTATCCTTGTATGAATCAAACATGGTCTTCTTTCTCGGGGATTTGTGGTCATTGTTGGTGACCTCGCCGTTCCGGTCGTGGCATGCCGTACATTGACCTATGGTCGGAAGCCCCTGAAACCTTCCATTGTCATCATATGTATGACACGTCGTGCAGTCCTTGATATCATATTTTACAACATGCGTTTTATGGATAAAAGGAATCTTCTTGGACGCATCAGCCTGCATTATATCATTACACGACTTTTGGGAGATGCCGAAGAAAATCCACGCGAATATTACAAAGGGTATGAAAAAAAGCCATAATGAACGTTTCACGAAAGTTCTCCTTATATTTTATTCTTATCAGGGGTAACCAGGAACGATCCGGTCAATTTAATGACCATGCTGCAGGACCGGAGCGTTACCTGTCACAGGCCATGTTCCCGGGCCTGTATCCCATCTCCTTGAATTTCAAATCAATATACGGCGTCGCAATGCTTTCGAGCGGGAGATAAAGCGGACGCGAAATCTTTTTCACGTCCACGGTTTTTATGTAGCCGTGGCACTTGTCGCAGACATCGACCCTGTACTCTTCCTCTTCTTCAATTTCATAATAACGAAGGGTTTCATGGTCGGTATTCTCGCAAAACGGGCAATAGACCCTTTTTGACTGCCACCGGTGGCCGCAGAATCCGCAGAGCAGCGACCGCTTTCCGTCATCTTCGAATACTGACAGCTCGGGCAACGAACCGCAAACCGGGCAGTAACCCCTGTCCCATTCCATGTCTTTTTCCAGGTATCCAGCAATCATTTTCGAAAATCTGTTGAGGGAAGGTTTCAGGCTGTTGTAAACGAGAAAACTCAGAACCGTTACATCCAGGGAGAATTCATTCTCCATGGATGCAAAAAACGGTTCATTCCCGCCCAGAAATGCCGAAAATATATTCTCCGAATTTATTCCCCCGGTGTCAACAACATCGATAATTTTTTTTACCGGGACGGAAAGCTCACTGTCTTTCGAGATCAGTATTCCGGCAATGATAGAGAAGAGCGTTTTCGCCGATTCCGCATCGATGCCGAACTGCGAAATTTCTACAAGGGGAAATTTTTCCCTCTGTTTAAGCGCGACGTCTTTTTCCGGGATCGCATAACGAGCCAGCCGCAGGCTTTTTTTTGATTTCTCCTGCTCGATGAATATCATTTCATACAGGTCCAGCAACAGCCTGTAGTCAGATTTTAACGTCCTGATTTCATCCACGGCCCTGCTGATGAAGTCAGGTGTTATTTCAGCGCTAGTATTCATGGTTTGAACCGACATGATCCCGTCATTCTCCTTTCCGCCGTCCGCCATCATGCAAGCGACGCAGTATCTGAAGATTTTTCCAGCATCGCGTTATTATGATAGAGTTCGCGTTTATGGGTGATGAGATAGACTACCCTGACGCTGTCTTCATCCAGCAGCGCGGCATCGGGAAATTCCTTTTTAACAGTAAAAAGCCTGTTTCTTGCCTTTACAAGGATTTCCTCCCTTTCGCCGAAACTCATCGCCCCGGTGGGACAGGTTTTTACGCACATGGGCAGACGTCCGGCTTCCACGCGCTCCAGGCACATATCACATTTGTTTATGATGCCGGTTTTTTCGTTCCGCCGCGGTATATTGTAGGGACAATATTCCTTCATCTGAAGAAAGCCGTCTTTCGATATCTTTTTCGTGCGCTCGGTGAATATGACAGCCCCGGTCTTCTTGTCGATTACTACGGCGTCCTTTACATGCCCGTCTGCCGCCACCTTGCAGGGAGGCTCGGTGCAATGACGGCACTGGTCCGGGAAAAAATTCCAGAACACACGGTCCTTTATCTTGAATTCGCTGAAACGTAACGACTTTGTAATTGAAGCAGTTGAGGTCGGGCGGATTCTGGTGGCTTCCCCAGCCGAGCTGTGTTGTGTGGTTTGCGGGGAATCCCTGCCATTCCTTGCAGGCGACCTGGCATCCCCTGCACGCGGTGCATCTTGATGTATCTATGAAAAATGTCTTTGACATGTCTCCTCCGATTTATGGTAACCGGAGGGTGCTGCGCCCTCCGGTTTTCAGATTATGATTACGCCAATTCCGTTACCTTGTCGGCCTTCCTGATATTTACGCAGCAGGCCTTGTATTCAGGTATCGAGGTGTTTGGATCTCCCGCCCAGATTGTCAGACGGTTTGTCGCGTCACCGATGCCCTTCTTTGTCCATCCGAAGGCGAACGGCATGCCGATCAGGTGGATCGTCCTTCCCTGAATCCTGAATGGCGTTATACGGACCGTCACCATGGCAACCGCCTCGACCCTGCCGCGCGATGCTTTCAACGATAACCGGGTCACCGTTTTTAATTCCCTTTTCCGCTGCCAGCTCATGGCTCATCTCGACATAGAGCTGCGGCTCCGCCTCAAGCAGGGACGGCACGTTTCTCGTTTCGCTGCCTCCGCACCAGTGCTCGGTCATGCTGTAGGTGGTGAGCACGATGGGATACTTCGGATCGGCGGGCAGCGCAATTTTATCCATGTCGCTCGCAGGAATTTTTGCGCAGGGATTGCTGAGCTGTCCGGAAAACCCGTGGTTCCGCACCGGAGTTTCAACCGGCTCGTAGTGTTCCGGGAAGAGGACCGTCAACGAGACCCGTGCCGTAGAGCTGTCCAAGGCCGTCCTTGAGCATGATGAAGGGATTTTTGCCTCCTTTGACCGCAAGCGGGGGCGCTCCGCCGTCAGGAACATCGCCCTCCCATTCCTTTCCGTTCCATCGGATGACCGTCCGTGCGGGATCCCAGGGCTGGCCGTTTTTATCGACAGAGGCCCTGTTGTAGAGGATCCTTCTGTTCATGGGCCATGCCCAGGCATAATTCGGGAAGAGCCCGATCGCCTTCTGCATCGGCGTCTGGTTCAGGCCTCGTCCGCTTCATCTTGTTTCCGTCTTCATCGGTGAAGCTTCCCGCCAGTATCCAGCATAACGATGCAGTTGAACCGTCGTCAGCGAAATCCGTAAAACCGGTGAGCTGCTTTCCTTTCTTTTCGCCGCTGGTAAAAGAGCCGTTTATGCGTTTTGAGACAAGTTCGGCATCGTATTTTCTATACCAGTTCAGGTTTACGATCGGTTCCTTGAACTTGCCGCCCTCATCTTCGTAGAGGTCTTTCACCTCTTTCATGATCTCGATCATGATCTGTCCCATCGACTTGGATTCGCCCCGCGGATCCGTCGCCTTGTTGTGCCACAATACCCAGCGGCCGCTGTTGCTGATGCTTCCCTCTTTCTCCGCCCTGTGGCACGAAGGGAACAGGAATACCTCGGTCTTGACCTTCTTCGGGTCCATCCCCGGTCCGTGCCAGAATTCGGTTGTTTCGTTCTGATGGATTTCCGCCATGTACAGAAAATCAAGATTTGCCAGGGCTTTCCTGTTTTTATTCGTGTTCGGCAGTGTGTTTGCCGGGTTTGTGGCCCAGATAGATCCGCCTTTTAATTCACCCTTATACATCTTGTCAAAAAAGTAGATGTAGGAATCGTCTCCATCATGTTCACTTTTCGCCACATCCAGCTTTAGGAAGCCAGCCATAGCCGAAATCGTTTTCCTTCGTGGCATTGTTGCCGAAATACGCCTTGAGGAGGCTCACCATGTACTTGGGCCTGTTCTGCCACCAGTTGACGCTTTCAGGCTCTTTACTTACCGGTGTGGTCAGTTTATTGTAATCCTCCAATGTAGGCATGTTCGCCCTGGGCATCGGGAGATAGCCGGGAAGGATGTTATAGAGGATCGCGTGGTCCGAGGTCCCCTGCACGTTCGGCTCGCCCCTGAGGGCATTGATCCCGCCGCCCGCTATCCCCGATTTGCCGAGAAGGAGCTGAACGATCCCGCTGGTACGGATATTCTGCACGCCGACCGTATGCTGCGTCCATCCCAGCGCATACAGGATTGTTCCCGCTTTATCCGGTTTGCCGGTCGCGGCAAAGGCTTCATATGCCTTTTGCAGCGCATCCTGGGCCACGCCGGTTATTTCCGAAACCTTCGGGATGCTGTACCGTGAATAATGTTTTCGCAGAATCTGCATGACGCACCGCGGATTCCGGAGGGTCGGGTCTTTTTTTACATTGCCCTTGTCGTCCAGCTCAAACTGCCAGTCCTTTTTGTTGTAGATTTTATTCTTGGGATCAAAGCCAGTGAACAGGCCGTTGTTGAAGGAGTATCCCGGGCTTACTATAAATGCGGCGTTTGTGTAATCATTGACATATTCTTTGAAATACAGGTTATTCGTGAGGATATAGTTGATCATCCCGCCCATGAAGGCAATGTCCGTTCCGGACCGAGAGGTACATGGACATCGGACCGAGCGGAAGTCCGCGAGAATTTCGGGTCCACGTGAATGATCTTCGCGCCTCTTTCTTCTTTTGCTTTCAGGACCCATTTGAAGCAGATGGGATGGTGTTCAGCGGCATTGCTGCCGATTATGAGACAGCAGTCGGTATTCTTGATATCAATCCAGTGATTCGTCATTGCGCCGCGTCCGAATGATTCCGCCAAACTGGCGACAGAGGGGCTGTGTCAAATACGGGCCTGGTGATCGATATTAACAATTCCCATGGCGCGCTGCGCCTGGACGACAACTGAAGCTTCCTCGTTGCTCATCTGCGATGAACCCGCGTGGAACATCGCGTCAAGGCGGTTTACTGTCTGCCCTGCAGTATTGGTTGTTATAAAATGCTTGTCGCGCGTGTCCTTGATTCGGCGCGCGACTTTTTCAACCATCCAGCCCCAGCTTTTTTCTTCCCATTTATCGCTGTAGGGAGCGCGGTACAGGGGCTTCAGCACCCGGTGTTCGCTGTTGATCATTGACAGCATCGTCGATCCTTTCGCGCACAAAGCCCCTTCGCTTACAGGATAACCCGGATCGCCTTCGGTGCTGACAACCTCGCCGCCTTTAACATGGGCTATGAAATGACAGCTCACCGAGCAGAAAGGACATATCGAAATGACTTCTTTGGCCCCTTTTATTTTAAGTTTTTTCGCGTATGATTCCGTGACCAGATAATTTACGCCAAGGCCGCCCAGGGCTATTGCCCCGGCCCCGGCACCGGCCATTTTCAACAATTCCCGGCGCGTATACTTCATCTAAAACCTCCTGGAAGTTTTTAATTTCTTTAATTAATTAAAATACATTAACACAAGAAAATTCGGGGGAAAGGTTGTTGTCAATAGTAATTTTTTCATAGTCATTTAATTTATTATGTTAATTTTAACAAGTCATTTCAATGAATAATGTTCTGTTAAAAATAACATAGGAATAACGATAATACTCTCAAGAATTGGAAAAATATTATTAAAACTCCTGATTAATTACAAATAAGAACAAATAACGATATTTTTTATTGACACTGTATGCTAAATAAAACATATGCTTAAAATGAATATTTTAGGTTTTTTGAAATGAAACAAACAGCCGTATTACTCTCACATATCGTGTTTTCAGCACTTATCCTGGTGGGTTGCACCGGCAGCTCCATAGAATCTGAAAAACTAATTATTTTCCACGCAGGAAGCTTGTCAGTTCCCCTGTCCGCAATGAAAACGGAATTTGAAGCGGAAAATAAGGGAACCAAAATTCTCCTGGAGGCAAGCGGGAGCATCCAGGCCGCGAGAAAGATAACGGATCTTAAAAAACCGTGTGACATTATCGTATCCGCTGATCATACAGTAATAGACAAGTACCTTCTGCCATCATTTGTAAGCTGGAACATCAAGTTCGCCGGCAACCAGCTTGTGCTGTGTTATACTGAAAAAAGCAGATATGCCCGCGCTATTACGGAGAAAAACTGGTTCCATGTCCTGACGAAAAAAGGGGTCGCCTGGGGCCATTCGGACCCGAACCTCGATCCCTGCGGCTACCGGGCTCTCATGGTGATGCAGCTCGCGGAAAAGTATTATAAACAGCCGGGTCTCTATTCGGGCCTTCTGGCGAACAGGCCCGTTGAAAACATTCGCCCGAAATCCGTCGACCTGCTGTCACTTCTGCAGACGGGACATCTTGATTACGCATGGGAATACCGATCCGTCGCAGTGCAGCATGGATTGAAATACATATCCCTTCCTGATGCAATCAACCTCGGCAACCGGCGTTTCGACCCTTTGTACTCGCAAGTGTCGGTGAGAGTGGCCGGTGAGAAAAAGGGAACACTGATTGATATGAAGGGCGAATCATGCACGTACGGCGTCGCCCTGTTGAACAACAGCCCCAACCGCAATTCAGCCATTAGATTCCTTCACTACATGCTCGACCCTGAGAAGGGGCTGGCTGTATTTAAAAGAATGGGACAGGAGCCGATTGTCCCATGCCGCATCCGGGATGAATTCATGAAAAAACTGGTACCCCCGGAACTTCATATGTTTATCGCACCGGAACAATGATGCTTTCGCAGATAAGAAAAAGTAATGCCTTTTATGGCATATGCCTGGTTTCAGGGATTATTGTACTGGCCTTCATCCTGATTCCCATAGTCCATTTGATGATCAAGCCGTCTCCGGAATCAATGCGGGGAGCCATTCTCGATGGTGATGTTGTCCGGTCCATCCAGATCAGCATAGGAACGTCACTTGCCGCAGCCGCCATCGCGTTTCTGATAGGAACACCCTTCGCCTATCTCCTCGCCCGGAGCCGTTTCAGGGGCAAGCGGCTGGTGGAAAGTATGATAGATCTCCCCATCGTCATTCCCCATCCCGTCGTGGGAATCGCCCTGTTGAGCATTGCGGGAAGCGACCACTGGGTAGGCAGGATACTGTCCGATCTCGGCATACGGATCATGGGCAGCATCACCGGCATCGTCACGGTCCTCACCTTCGTCGGTCTTCCGTTCTACATAAGCGCCGTCAAGAACGGATTTGAAGCAATACCGCCGAGGCTGGAAAGCGTATCGCGCAGCCTTGGCGCATCGGCTTTACAGACCTTTTTCCGGGTCAGCTTCCCTCTTGCCGCCCGGAGCATATTGGCCGGGTTCATCATGTGCACCGCCCGTGCCATCAGTGAATTCGGGGCGGTGATAATCATAGCGTATCATCCGATGAACGCACCGGTGCTTATCTACGAGCGGTTCGAGTCATACGGCCTGAACAGCGCCCTGCCCGTGAGCGTGCTCCTTCTCGTCTTCTGCCTGGTGCTTTTCATCGCCATGCGGATACTAACCTTTCAGACGAAGTGGAAAACATGATCAGGATAACGAATCTCACCGTTAATCTGCCCGGTTTTTCCCTGGCGGACATAAATCTTAGCATCCCGGAAAACGATTTTTTCGTGCTCCTCGGCCCGACCGGATCGGGGAAGACCGTTCTTCTCGAAGCTATCGCCGGTATTGAAACAATATCGGCCGGCTCCGTGAGAATCAACAGTCTTGACGTCACACATCTACCGCCGGAACAGAGGGGCGTCGGCATCGTCTACCAGGACAGCTGCCTTTTCCCGCACCTGAACGTGTCGGACAACATCAGGTACGGTCTCCGCTATCGCTACAAGCATCATGCCGGCACAAAGGACCGTTTTGACGAGCTCGTGGACCTGCTGAAAATCAGGCACCTTCTGAACCGCAAGCCGGGCACACTGAGCGGAGGCGAGATACAGAGAACAGCCCTTGCCCGTGCGCTTTTAACCGAGCCGCGCGTTTTGTTATTGGACGAACCTTTTTCTGCCATCGACCAAACCTTCCGTTCGGATCTGCAGCAGCTTCTTAAAACGCTCCAGCAGAGTTCGGGGGTCACCTTCATCATGGTCACCCACAGTTTTTCCGAGGCTCTTTCCCTGGCTGACCGGGCGGCGGTTCTGCAAAACGGAAGGGTCGAGCAGGAATCGAGCATGATGGATATTTTCAAAAAGCCATGCTCTCCCTTCGTGGCGGAATTTGTCGGGATAAAAAACATTTATCCGGCCAGATTCAGGGACCATTACGCCAATGTAAATAACATCGAGATACAGATGGGAAACAGGTCCGTCTCTGAACACGGTTACATAGCCATACGGCCGGAGGACCTGATCCTAAGCAGAGCGCGGCTCGATTCGAGCATCAGAAATTCATTCACCGGAACGGTGCGGTCGGTCCTCGACCGGGGCTACACCTTCGAAATAGACATCCAGGCGGGCGATACACTCTTCAGGTCGCTCATCACCAGAAGCGCCCTGATAGATCTTGACATCAGGGCAGGAAATGAGATATGCGTATCATTCAAGGCCACAGCAGTGCATTGTTTTTAATATACCATCACCAATGAACATACCAGGAGAATAACATGGAACAGATACAGATCAGAAGACTGACGCATGACAACAAAATGGATTCATACAGCCTGGAAGACTATATCCGCATCGTGAAAGAATTCCACGGGAGTCTGGCGCCCGGGCTGCTGATCGGCGGTTTTATGGTGGACCTTGCCCTGAAAAACCTGCCTGAAGGAGAATTCTTTGACGCCATATCGGAAACGAAGACATGTCTCCCAGACGCGATACAGCTTCTGACTCCCTGCACCATCGGAAACAGCTGGCTGAAAATCATGGATTTCAGCAGGTTCGCCATCAGCCTGTATGATAAAAGCAGCGGCAATGGAATCAGGGTATTTATCGATTCCTCTAAAATCGAGAAATGGCCTGAAATAAAAAACTGGTTTTACAAGCTCAAAACAAAGAAGGAGCAGAATTACCGGCTTCTCATCGACCAGATAACGGAAGCGGGCGCAGGGCTGTGCAGCATGAAAAAAGTCAGAATAAAACCCGAATTGCTTGCCGGTCACGCGCACGGCAGCCGTATTGCAAATTGCGAAAAATGCGGCGAGGCATTCAAAATCAAGGATAGTCCCCTCTGCCCGGCATGCAAGGGCGGTGAACCGTACAGCGCTCAATGACGCAGGGGTTACTACAATTCTTATCTCAGGGGCATCTCATGAAAAATTTACAAGCGGTGATCAGGATACATTTGTGGATTGAATCGGAAAAGGGCATGATCCTGGGACCGGGAAGGTCCAAGCTGATCGAATATATTGGAAAATTCGGCTCGTTGCAGAACGCCGCGAAAAAAATGGGGATATCATACAGGGCAGCCTGGGGCAGGATAAAAAAAACCGAAGAAGTACTCGGGTATAAATTGCTGGAAAAAACTCCTGGCGGTTATCAATTGTCCGAACTCGGACGAGAACTGCATGACAAGTATATCGCATGGTATAAAAAAATAGAAAACTATGCCTTAAAAGAATCAAAAGAAATCTTTCCCTGGAAATCCGCACCTTATGAAGAGGAAGAATAAACCGTCATTTACGCCCTTGCATTATTCAGCATCCATGAATTAAAAAATATGATCTGCGATAATCATGACAGATGTCATACCCATGATGAACAAGACATTGATCCGCGCTGTACCTTTTATTACCGGACATGCATTTTTTTGTTGATATTTATGAATTATCAGACAAACTGCATTATCCTGACATGATTGTTTCTAGATATGCTACTACCAGATAGAGAGGGGGGATTTTTGCATGAACAATATCATCAATTACAAGAATATACATGATATGGTAAAAGTCACCATTGATAAAACCCCCCTGAAAACCGCCTACCGCTGGATACTCAATGATAATGGAGAGACCGGCTCAGTCACCTGGCGCGAGTTTTACAGCCAGGCCCTTGCTGTTTCTAAAAGCTTAATGAAACTCGGGATAAAAAAAGGAGACCGTGTCAGCATACTCAGCTATACCAGTTACCGATGGGTCCTCTGCGATATGGGGACCATGACCATTGGCGCCTCCACCATCGGGATATATCATTCCGATACCGCGAAAGAAACCCAATATTTAATCAGCCATTCAGGTTCGAAGGTGCTCTTTGTTGAAGATGAAAAGCAATTGAAAAAAATACTTTCAATAAAGAGAAGCATCACTTCCGTAAAACAGGTCATACTGATGCAGGGAAGCTATGACGTCCCCATGAACATGAAGAAGTGGGTCATCTCCTTTGAAGATTTTTTGAAACTGGGCGCCGCAGTGAGCGACAGGAACCTATCTCTCGCCATACAAAAAGTCAAACCCTCCGATGTGGCTACCATAGTGTACACCTCGGGAACAACGGGCATCCCCAAGGGCGCCATGATCACCCATGACAACATTATTTTCAGCAGTCAATCGGTACGAAACTGCGTGCCCATCGATGAATCGGATGAAACACTCCTCTTCCTCCCTCTTGCGCATATTTTTGCTCGGATAGATATCTACGCGACAATTATAAGCAACATCACCCTGACCTTCTCCCGCAGCATTGAAACCGTCATTAATGACTTTAAAGTTGTAAAACCGCACTGGTTTCCCTGCGTGCCCAGGGTTTTCGATAAGGTATACAGCAGGGTACTGGCAGGCGTGGAGGCCAAAGGCGGTCTGGCGCTTTTTCTTTTCAACAGGGCCTTCGCCATCGGCTACCGTTACAGCGACCTTGTGCTGCAGAAGAAACCGATACCGTATCTTCTGCAGAAAAAATACAATCTCATGTCAAAACTTATTTTCAGCAAACTCCGGGAGGCCCTTGGCGGGAGGGTGCGTTTCTGCGTCAGCGGCGCGGCCCCGTTGAATCCGACCGTGGCCCGCTTCTTCCACGCGGCCGGCATCACCATCCTGGAAGGCTACGGCATGACCGAGAACTGCTCCTTTACCAATGTAACCACTTTCGACAACCTGAAGTTTGGCACGGTGGGTCTTCCCGCACCGGGGGTTGAACAGGAAATCGCCGATGACGGCGAGATTTTGTACCGCGGCAGGAACGTGATGAAAGGTTATTATAAAATGGCTAAAGAGACGGCGGCTGTTTTAAAGAAGGGGTGGCTCCATACCGGCGATCTCGGCGTAGTAGACTCCGGGGGCAATCTCATAATAACCGGCCGGAAAAAAGAGATCATCATCACCTCCGGAGGAAAGAATATAGCGCCGGCTCCGATAGAATACCTGATCACTTCATCGAAATACATTAACCAGGCCTGCGTCATCGGCGATAACCGCAAGCATCTCACCGCCCTTGTAACCCTGGATATAGATAACATCATGGAATTCGCCAGGGCCAACGGAATTCTCGTCACCGGTGTGCACGACCTTGACAGCCATCCCGGGATCATCAAATTATTAGACGGCGAGATGGCAAAAGTAAACGCCCAGCTGGCGAGCTTTGAAAGCATCAAACGCTACACGATAGTTCCGGAATTTACCACTGAAAACGGAAACGCGACACCGACATTGAAGCTGAAAAAGAATATCATCATCGAACAATTCAAAAAAACCATTGATGCGATGTATGATAATTAGAAATGAACAATAATCCGGAATGATTACCGCCGGGCGCTCTCCCGGGCCTGCTTTCTCCTGCAATACACCGACAGGGCATGGAGCGATTTGACCGCGCTGTGAAGGTCATCAAAGACCGGGATGTTCATATCCGTGAGAATTTTCCTGGTTTCCCTGATCATTTCCGTCACCTCGATGGACTCGAGTTCCTGCTTGAGGTCAGGCAGTACCATGATGACCGGTTTTTTCGTGGAACTGACCACATCTTCGACGGCTTCGGCCAGTTCCCTGAAGGGCGTCAGCGGCTTCACCGAAGCGGCGCCGAAACTTATGGCAAGGGCCTTGTAGTGATACAGGAGCTGGATGACGATCTGCACATCGATGGCTTCATCCTGCGCTGCCTTGACCAGCGTCCGGTTCAGAACCTCCGGTGTGACATAGGGGTTCGCTATGTCAATGGGATTGCGCGCGCTTGATCCCGGTTTCGGCAGCAGCAGGTCAATTTCCTTCTGTATATCATCCTTCAGCTCAGGGATTTTCATGCCATAGCGCTCCGCCATATCCGCCGCGGAAACGCCCAGCGCCCCCCCTCCGCCGACAATCGTCACACCGCGGTAATCCTTATGGGGAAGCATTGAAAAAGCAAGGGCGTAATCCGACAGCTCGTGAAGATCGAAGGCCTGGATCGCGTTGCACTGCCGGAACACCGATTCCCATATTATTGAGCTTCCCCCCATGGAAGCGGTATGGCTCTGCACGGCGCGGCTGCCCGATTCGGACAGACCACCCTTGAGAATGATGACCGGCTTCCGCGAGGCGACATCATGGAGAGACTCAAAAAAGGCCGCGCCGTCCTTCACACCTTCAATATACATCCCGATGATTTCCGTGTCCGGATCCGATCCAAGGTAGCGCAGCAGCTCCGTTTCCCTGAGGTCGGTGCCGTTGCCGAGGCTGATCATCTTGCTGAAGGCTATCCCTTTCCATTTCCCCATGTGGGCAAAATCGATGGAATGTCCGCCGCTCTGGGATATAAAGGCGACGGGGCCGGTGTCTCGTGAAAGGTCTGGACCCGGCAGGAAGGTGAGTCCCCCCGGGGGGAATAGATACCGAAGCAGTTCGGTCCGATGACACGGATTCCCGCTGCCGCGATCCGGGATATCTGCTCTTCAAGCTGGATGCCCTCGGGTGTGCCGATTTCTTTAAAACCCGACGATAAAATCTCCACACCGGCGGCGCCTTTTTTCCTGCAGGCCTCCACCGCGTCAGGGACCTTGTGGGCGGGAACAGCGATAATGCCGAAATCAATACAGTCCGGTATGTCCTCCACGGTTTTGAAGATTGTCAGACCGTGGATTATACCTCCCTTCGGATTGACCGGGTAAATTTTTCCCTTATAGCCGTACGAGAGGAGGGACAAGAGAATCCCCCTTCCGAAGCCGAATCCTTCGGTGGCAACACCAATGATAGCGATACTCCGGGGCTGAAAAATTTTATTAAAACTGCCATTGGTATCGCTGTTCATGCAGATGTTCCGGTTTCGCCAAGAGGGGAACAATGGGGCTTCGTCATCATAAGTGACTCAGCTGTTTTTCTTCTTTTTTTCCTGCTTTGCCAGCTTCTTCTCTTTGGCAGTTTTGGCCGGCTTTTTCTTTGTATCCTTTCTGGTATCCGCTGCTTTTGCCATCACCGTATCCCTTGTATGATTTATTGGAGCTGTTTAACCGCCCTGAGACAGTAGATACGCTGCCATTAAATTTTTCAAATGTTTTTTCCCTCCCCGACGGATGGAATTCGGAGGGTACCGGTATATGGTCCGGGTTTTATTGAAGATCCACCGCCATCTTCCTGCCAAAATCAACGCAGGCCTTTACCGCTTCGGCGTCCGGGTTCCAGAGAGTCCTGATTCCGTCTCCGACAAGGGCAAAGCCGGCGGAAACCAGTCCCTCCCGGATCATCTTCACCGACTCGCCGCTCCACCCGTAGGTCCCGAAGGCGAAGGCCTTCTTGTTTTTGAATTTAAGCCCCCGCATCTCCTCAATAAGGGCCGCTACGGAGCTCAGGATCCCCTGGTTAATCGTGGGCGACCCCACGCCGACCGCTTTCGCCCTGAACACCTCGGTAATGATGTCATTCTTGTCGGTCTTGGAGGTGTTGAAGAGCTTCACGACGACATCCTTGTCCGCTTCCCTGATGCCCGCCGCTATAGACTCCGCCATGACGCGTGTGCCGCTCCACATGGTATCGTAGAGGATCGTGATCTGGTTTTCCCGGTAGGCATCGGCCCACGACAGGTATCTCTCCACGATCTGGGTGGGGTTGTCGCGCCATATCACGCCGTGGCTTGTGCAGATCATGTCCACCGGCAGTTTAAAGGAAAGCACCTCGTTGATCTTTTTAGTGACCATCGGGCTGAAGGGAGTGAGGATATTGGCGTAATATTTAATGCACTCCGCGTACAGTTCGTCCCGGTCGGCCGTGTCGTTGAACATACCGCTCGTGGCGTAATGCTGTCCGAAGGCATCATTGCTGAAGAGAACATTATCGCCGGTCAGGTAACACATCATGGTGTCGGGCCAATGGAGCATCGGCGCCTCGACGAAAACCAGTTCTTTGGAGCCGAGGCTCAGGCGGTCGCCGGTCTTTACCGTGACAAAATTCCAGTCCTGGTGATAATGCCCCTTCAGGGACTTGACCCCGTTAGCGGTGCAGTATACCGGGACGTCCGGAATGCGTCGCATCAATTCGGGGAGGGACCCGCTGTGATCAATCTCCCCGTGGTTTGCTATCACATAATCTATTTTTTTCAGATCGATGATTTTTTCCAGATTTGCAACGAATTCCTTCGCAAAGGGCGCCCACACCGTGTCTACAAGAGCGGTCTTCTGCTCCCTGATCAGATAGGAATTGTACGTCGAGCCGCGGTGTGTGGAGTATTCGTTTCCATGAAATTTCCGCAGTTCCCAGTCAACTTTGCCCACCCAGGTGATGTTGTTTTTTACGGTAAACGACATAGCATGCCTCCCCACGGTCTGATAGTATTATATTTTTCAAGCCTCTTAATCAGGCAGGCATGAATTGTGCGTCAATTCATATCTGCCAACATTGTTGACTCCTTCTCCCTTCAGCGGTACATTAATGATGCAACTGCCGCCAATCATACAATAAGGAGGTTTCACATGTTCAAGCCAAAACGCATCCTGGTAACCACCGATTTCACCGATGAATCCGACACTGCCCTGCGCGAGGCAATCGGCATTGGTGAGCAGTTCCGCTCGACCATCTACCTGCTCCACGTGATCCCTGAAATATGGCAGTACGGCGTCGACTATGTCCTGAGCGAACCGGTGATTACCGCTGAAAAAAACAGACTACGTGAAGAAGCGGAACTCAGGATGGATGAGGCGATCCGCAGAATCGCGCCGGATTCACTGGTTCAGACAGTAAAAGAAGTCCGCTTCGGCAACACCATTGACGAGATCGTGAATGTTGAGCAAGAACACGCCATCGACCTCGTCATGGCAGCGCCGCACAAACCGCGCCGACGCTGGCTGGGCGACAGCCATCATCTGATGAAAGACCTGGTCAACAGGTCGGTCTGCGAAACCATGGTTGTCAGGTAGCCATCCATCCCGCACTAAAAAAATTGTCATTCCATGATATCCAATTAATATCATGGTTTTTTGTATCTTCTCGTCCATTAAGATCGGTTCACGAAATACTGATAGCCTCGACCGGGCAATCAGCGGCAGCCTCTTTCGCCGGCTTCTCATACTGCGGCGGAACCGGATTGACATAGGCCACTGCCGTATCGCCTTCCATTCTGAATACTTCCGGGCAGGTCTGGACGCACAGCTCGCAGGCGGTGCAGAGGGTCGGATCGACTTTTGCTTTCATACAGTACTTCCATATTATTTATTAACTGTTAAATAAACATCGCGCAGCTGGTGGAGCATTTCATGATACTTTTCATGCACACCGGCGCCGATCTCCTCCCGCTCCACGCGATCGAACTCTTTCAGCAGCTCTTTCTGCTGCTCGTCGGTAAGGCGCTCATCGGCCATCCGGAAAAGAATGTTGTTTTCTTTCATGATATGACCGTCAAGGAGCTTCACGTACCCGCCGGCGTCGGCGATGAACTTGCCCGCTGCCACGTTGTCTCCGGCCTTCATCTCCACGAGGGCCTCGCTCATCCCTTTCACGAAGAAACGTCCCTCCTCATGTTCGGCCAGCATGACTCCAATGGGGCCGTTCTCCTTGCCGATGCCGGTCTGCCTCAGGGCCGGGAACAGGAGCTTCTCCTCCTTCGCGTGGTGGCACCGGTCGGCAAAATTCCTGATAAAGTCCACCATGTCCGCGAGATGGTCCGGGTTTATCTTGTCGCCTTCCTCCATCCTGACGCAGGCTGCGTCGACGATCTGAAGCATCATCAGGATCAGATCATGCTCTTGTTTTAAAATATCCGTCGGTCTCATAGCTTTTCCCCTCCATGATCAATATGTTTAGCCAAACTCGCATAACCGGGAACAAATCATATCGTATGGTACAATACCATTTTCTCCGCCACACCCGTTGATAATCCAATAATACATTAATAAGTTTGTCCAGTCATTGACTTCTGTCAAATCCGTGCTATTTTTTTTAAAATGAAATGATCGCATCATCAGTCTGGCCGGTATTATTCTATCCGCAACACCTGGCCTGACCCGTATTTTAGATAGAACTCAAAACTTACTTCTGGGTTTTCCATGGGGAGGGCCTTGAAAAATGCATATTGTTATCCGCCTCTATCCATTGAAAAGTTGATTGGAAGAGGGAAAAATCACTTGACTTTATTTGGTTATTTGGCTATATTGCCAAATATACAATAACAACCAGGTATACTTTATATGAAACCTTTGCAAATGTTTGAAGATACATCAACAAACAAAGCGGGACAGAGTTGCTGCGCTCCTCCCCAGGATCAGCTCAAGCTAAGCGCCGACATGGCAGCCAGGCAGCAGGCCGTCAACTCCATGAAAGAGATCATCAGCGAAAAACCCCGGTGGCAAAGGGGCATCATGAACACGGCTTCCGGCCTTGTTCCCGTGGTGACCGGAGAATGGTCCCGGGCTGACCGGTGGGGCCAGATACGGGCCAGGATGGGCTCTTTTAGAATGGAATATATTGTCAAGCCGGGACTCTATGCCATCGGCAGTCCCGATGCTGAATCTGATATTTTTGTTTCCGCAAATTACAAGCTCAGCTTCGATATTCTCCGCCGCGAACTTGCCGGCATCAACGGCTGGATACTCGTCCTTGACACCAAGGGCATCAATGTCTGGTGCGCGGCGGGCAAAGGCACCTTCGGGACCGACGAGCTGGTAAAGCGGGTCCTTGCCATCAAATCTCTCCGGCCTTGTATCCCACCGGCGGCTCATCGTTCCCCAGCTGGGAGCGACCGGAGTCAGAGCAGGCGATGTCAGGAAGAAAACCGGCTTTGCCGTTTATTTCGGCCCGGTCGAGGCTTCGGACATAAAAGAATATCTTGCCGCCGGCCGCAAAGCCTCGCCGGAGATGAGGAGGATCCGCTTCGGTCTCGCGCAGCGGCTGGTGCTCACCCCGATCGAGCTGAACCAGGCATTGAGATCGTTCCCGCTGGCTGCCCTGATATTGTTTATCATCTTCGGACTCCAGCCATCAGGCATCCTCTTTTATAACGCCTGGTTTGAAGGATGGCCCTTTCTGGCCCTGACTCTGGTATCACTGATGGCGGGAGCCCTTGTCATGCCGGCGCTGCTACCGGTCATTCCCTTCAGGTCCTTTGCAATGAAAGGCTTGATTACCGGGGCCGCGGCCGTGGTGCCCCTGGTCATCCTGACACCGGCAGGAGGAAGCTCATGGTTTTTGAAGGCATCAGCGCTGCTGCTCTTTCCCCTCCTTTCATCATACCTGGCCCTCCAGTTCACCGGGGCCACCACCTTTACCACGATATCCGGCGTCAAAAAGGAACTCAGGATATGGCTGCCGATATATGTAACCGGGCTGGCCATATCAGCGATACTTCTTGTCATGTATAAAATCCAATCATGGGGGATCATATGAAGTACCTTAAAAACGTAACCACCCTTCAGTATAACCCGGGAAAATGCACCGGGTGCGGAAAATGCACGGAGGTGTGCCCCCATGGCGTTTTCGAGATGGAGGACGGGAAAGCGACGATCATCGACAGGGACCGCTGCATGGAATGCGGAGCCTGCGCCCTGAACTGCGAATTCGGCGCCCTGGCTGTCGGCTCCGGCGTGGGATGCGCCGCTGCCATCATCAAGGGCATGCTGACCGGCGGCGAGCCGGTGTGCGGTTGCGGCGATTCCGGGGCGCCATCAGGCGCGAAAAACACCGGCTGCTGCTGAAAGGAGAAAGGAAACATGGAACAGAAACTGCATCCGCAATTCGAGGCCCGCGCGAACATACTCAAGGCCATGGGACATCCCACGCGGCTCTTCATCCTGGAGGAACTGCACAAGGAGGAGCGGTGCGTGAACGAACTCACTGAGATGATCGGCTCAGACGTTTCCACCGTTTCGAAGCACCTGAGCGTGCTGAAAAATTCCGGGCTGGTTCAGGATGAAAAACGGGGCACCAGCATTTATTACAAACTCTGCTGTCCCTGTGTCCTCGACTTCATCGGCTGCATCGAGACGGTCCTCAAGACAAATGTCGAGAAGCAGATGAACATAGCCCAGTGCTGCGGCATCAATCTTAAAAAGTAAGATCACGCACATACTGAGTGTCAGGCATAGACTTCACTGCAATTTAAATAACAACTGGTGATAAATACAACGCCATGAAACAAAGAAAAACAGTAATTATTATTCTGCTACTCTGCATTACAGCCCTTTCCCTGTATTTTCTTATCGACCGATTCGGGATATCGGGAAAAGAAACGCTCCGGGTACACGAAACTGCGCAGGTGGAAGAGACGCGGGAGAAAAAAACTTCCGCTCCGGAAGCCAGGGCCGGTGAAAAAAAGAAAAGGCCTGACGAAGCGGCAAAGCAACCAGGCCCCCGGCCAACCGTGCAGAAAGAGTATCTCCGAACAATTGTCTATTATTTTCACTATTCCAGATGTGACGCTGTCTGCCGCAGCATCGAGCGGCTCACAGCTCAATCGCTCTACACCTATTTCGGAAACCAGCTGGCATCGGGAAAGCTAGTCTGGAGATCCGTGAACATAGATGAGTCATGGAACAAACACTTTGCCGATGATTTTAATCTCAAGCAACAGTCAATCGTCATGGTTGTCCCGGCAGCCAACCGGCAGATCAGGTGGAAGGCCCTTGGCGAGGCCGGGAGCCTGGTCAACGACAGGGCGCAATTCATGAAATATATACGTGCAGAAGTGTCGGCAATAATGCCTTGAACCAGCAATCATCATTTCAATAATACCTGGAGCACTGCGGTAATGAACTGGAAAAACGAATGGAAGCCTTTGCTGTGGATCGTGGGAACTTTTTTACTTCTCTTATACCTCCCGGTGGGTGTTCCGCGTTTCGACAATGCCGTATTTGAAGCACTCTATCTCGTCAAGTGGTACGCGGAAGAGCACGTGCTCCTCTGTCTGGTTCCTGCCTTCTTCATCGCTGGTGCGATCTGCTGTATTCGTGAGCCAGGAATCGGTGATGAAATACCTGGGACCCACGGCCAACAAGGCGATCGCCTACGGCGTCTCGTCGGTGTCAGGCACGGTTCTCGCTGTCTGTTCCTGCACGGTGCTGCCGCTTTTTTCCGGCATTTACCGCATGGGCGCAGGACTCGGGCCGGCCACGACCTTTCTCTATTCCGGACCGGCAATAAACGTACTTGCCATTGTTCTCACGGCACGGATCCTGGGCCTTGAGATCGGCATCGCCCGCGCGGTCGGCGCCGTGGTTTTCAGCGTCGTCATCGGACTCGTCATGCACTTTATTTACCGGAAGGAGGAAGCACAAAAAGCAACGGCAGCCATGAACATGCCGGAGCCTGTAGTGAAACGCACACTATGGAAGAACATCATCTACTTCGCGTCGATGATCGCCATACTGGTGTTCGCCAACTGGGGAAAACCCCTCGAAACAAGCGGGTTCTGGTATATTATTTATAATTTTAAATGGATCATAACCGGCGCTTCGGCCGTTATGTTCGGCGTGGTGCTGGTCTTATGGTTTGATTTAAAGTGGTGGAAAGTGCTCATTGCCGCCTTGCCGGTTGCTGCCCTATCCCTCTTTGCTCCCGATCAGCCCATCCTCGCATTTTCAGCAGGCACCATCGGCCTTTCGGTCATCACGAGCACTGACAAAGGAGAAACCGGCGGATGGTTCGCTTCTACCTGGGATTTCACCAAGCAGATACTGCCGCTCCTTCTCTTCGGCGTTCTTATTGCCGGATTTCTCCTGGGAAGACAAGGGAAGGAAGGAGTGATCCCGAACGAATGGGTTGCCTGGGCTGTGGGGGGCAATTCCCTGTGGGCCAACTTCTTCGCGGCATTATCAGGCGCTTTCATGTACTTCGCCACCCTCACGGAGGTACCCATTGTGCAGGGACTCATCGGCAGCGGCATGGGCAAGGGTCCGGCGCTCGCGCTCCTGCTCGCGGGTCCCGCGCTTTCGCTCCCGAGTATGATTGTGCTCAAGAGCATTATGGGCTGGCGGAAGACGATTGTGTATGTGAGCCTTGTTGTCATCATGTCCACCATAACAGGAATGGCCTTCGGCGCTATATTTTAGGAGGTTACAATATGCTTATCGAAATACTTGGTCCCGGCTGTTTTAAATGCCAGAAGCTTGAGGAACTGACACAGCAGGCGGTGAAGGAGATGGGCCTTGACGCCCAGATCAATCACGTAAAGGACATCAACGCGATCACCAACTACGGCGTCATGATCACGCCCGCCCTGGTGAAGGACGGCATCGTCAAGGTTGCCGGGAAAATACCGTCCCTGGAAGAAATTAAAAAATTATTATCATAGGAGCGAATGTCATGGCTGATTGCTGTAGCGAAGGAGTCAAACTGTTATATTCATGTTCCGGCGCTGCCGATGTGGGACAGATAGCGGACCGGGTGGCGCGTACGCTCCGCGACCGGGGGTTCGCGCGCATGACCTGCCTCGCCGGCATCGGTGCCGACCTGTCGGGCTTCGTGGAATCCGCGAAGTCAGCGGACCTCAACATTGCCATTGACGGGTGCGGGACCATGTGCGCAAAAAAGGCGCTGGAGCGCATCGGCGTCGCGCCGGTGTCCTATGTCCTGACCGATTTCGGGATCGAGAAAGGAAAGACACCCCCAACGGAATCAATGGTGCTTACGATGAGCGACCGGATCATGAACCAGAAAGAACCGGTTCCCGGTCCGCAGAATCCGGGATGCTCATGCGGCGGCGCCTGCTGATACACTATCAATGCTGATAAGGATGTTTCAATGAAAAGAAGAAAAATTGCAACCGTTGTATTGTCTATTTTCGTCGCAGCCAGCGTTACATACCTCATCGCAACGGAAGTAAGGAAGCCGGCGAAGAGCGAAACAGCAACGGCTGATGAATCACAGAGAACGGGCCAGATTGCGCCGGACAGCAGCGTCCCGACAAAAGAACACACCCTGACGGTCTATTATTTTCACACAACTTTCCGATGTCCCACCTGCAGAAAAATCGAGTCCCTGACCGCCTCCGCTGTGCAGAAATTCTTCTCCGCTGAACTGGCGTCGAAAAAAATGACGTGGAAACCGGTAAATATCGAGGTCCCGGAAAACAGGCACTTTGCTGATGATTTCAAGCTTTTCACCAAGTCCGTGGTGATCGTCGATTCGAAAAACGGGAAAACGGTCCGGTGGAAAAACCTGGACAGGATATGGGAGCTGGTCCGGGACGAATCAGCCTTTACCGGCTACATAAAAAATGAAATTGCCGGATACCTGAGGGGCATATGAACGGAGAATTCGCAACCGGCATAATCGCTGCCATCTGGCTGGGCATCCTCACTTCCATAAGCCCCTGCCCCCTGGCGACCAACATCGCGGCCGTATCATATATCGGAAAAAATGCCGCGGAAACAAAAAAGGTCCTTATCACCGGAGCGTTATACCTGCTGGGAAGGATAACGGCCTATGCTTTGCTGGCGGCACTTATTGTCGCAAGCCTGCTTTCCATTCCCGCGGTATCAAATTTTTTACAGCGCCACATGAACAGGGCCCTCGGCCCGATTCTCATCATCGCCGGGATGTTTCTGCTGGAACTGATCAGGCTTCCCGCCGGCAGCGGGACTGACATATCAAAACTCCAGCGCCTTGCCGAAAAAAATCTTTACGCCGCTTCTTTTTTCATGGGAGCCATCTTCGCCCTGGCCTTTTGCCCGGTGTCTGCCGCGCTCTTTTTCGGCAGCCTTATTCCCCTGGCCATGAAGCATCAATCGTCTCTTATCATGCCCTCTCTCTATGGGGCAGGAACCGCGCTGCCGGTGGTGGCCTTCGCCCTCCTGGCTGCCTTCGGCGCCCGTCATCTTTCAAAGGTATTTAGCGAAGTAACGAAACTGGAACTATGGGGACGTCGTGCCACCGGTGTCCTGTTCATCATCATCGGCATCTATTTTTGCATCGTCTATATATTCAAAATACAACTACTGTAACATGGAGAACGATAATGACTGAAGGAATAACAAAAAAACTTTCTTTTATTGACCGTTTCCTCACCCTCTGGATTTTCGCTGCCATGGCCGTCGGAGTGGGACTTGGATATTTCGTTCCTGAGACCGCTGCATTCTGGAATCGGTTCCAGTCAGGAACCACAAACATTCCCATCGCCATCGGGCTTATACTGATGATGTATCCCCCGCTTGCAAAAGTAAAATATGAAGAGCTGGGTGATGTATTCAAAAACTGGAAAGTGCTCGGACTTTCACTCGTGCAGAACTGGCTGATCGGACCGGTGCTCATGTTCTTTCTTGCAATCGCATTTCTGAGCGGGTATCCCGAATACATGGTCGGCCTCATCATGATCGGCCTCGCCCGCTGTATCGCCATGGTCATTGTGTGGAATGATCTGGCAAGCGGCGATGCAGAATACGCGGCCGGGCTGGTCGCGTTCAACAGCATATTCCAGGTGCTCTTTTTCAGTGTATATGCCTGGTTTTTCATCACTGTGCTTCCGCCGATTTTCGGCCTCAGCGGCAGCGTGGTCGACATCACCATCGGCCAGATCGCCAAGAGCGTATTTATTTACCTTGGCATTCCCTTTATCGCGGGCATGATAACCCGGTTCGTCCTCATCAGATTCAAAGGCAAAGAATGGTACCAGTCAACATTCATCCCGAAGATCAGCCCTATAACCCTTATAGCCCTTCTTTTTACGATACTGGTCATGTTCAGTCTGAAGGGCGAATACATCGTGAAAATCCCCTTCGATGTAGTGCGGATCGCCATTCCGCTCCTCATCTATTTCATAGTCATGTTTATGGTGAGTTTTTACATGAGCAAAAAGATAGGAGCCGGGTACCCGGTGGCCACCACTCTCTCCTTCACGGCGGCGAGCAACAACTTCGAACTGGCCATTGCCGTGGCAGTGGCGGTCTTCGGCGTCGGCTCCGGTGTTGCCTTCGCCGCTGTGATCGGCCCCCTCATCGAGGTGCCGGTCATGATCGGGCTGGTGAATGTGGCGCTTTATTTTAGGAAAAAGTTTTTTTAAGTATTCAAATGATAAATCTATTATGCTGAAAGTTAAACCGCATCCGGATTATCCCTGTGAACCGGGACGTTACATCCGGGGAAACGACTTTTCCCCGGTTGCGGCAGCCATCATCCTCAACACCGACGAGGACAAAATCCCGCCGGAAATCGAGGGCCTGGTGCGCGCCGGCGCTGAAAGCGGCACGGCCCTGTCCGGCACCGTGCAGACGCCCAATATCGGCTTTGAAAAAATGATATGCAACATCGTGGCCAACCCGAATATACGTTACCTTATCCTTGGCGGACCGGAATCGGATGGACATCAGACCGGCGCTGCCCTGAAGGCGCTCCTGGCCAGCGGGGTTGATGGAAATAAAAAGATCATCGGCACTGATGCAATGCATCCGTATCTGTACAATATTCCCATCGAGTTTATCGAGCGCTTCCGGGCCCAGGTCACTCTCATCGATCTCCAATTCCAGGGGGATCCCTGCCTTATACGAAAAGCGGTCTGGTCCTGTTTTCAGGAGACGCCGGTTGTATTCAGGGGGTACACTCTGTACGATATCGGGGCACACCCTGAACCGCCTCTCTCCGGAAAACTGACCTGGCAGGTGACACAGCCCTGGGCGGTCCCCTGCGAGGAAAACGAGCAGGATGCGATGCGGGCGGCAAAAGAGCTTATGGAACGGCTCAAAAAAGAAATCAGAATTGTAAGTAATTGAGGATTTATGGCAGAAAAAAATTAAAGATACTCTTCCTCTGCACCGGCAACTCCTGCCGGAGCCAGATGGCGGAAGGTCTTGCGCAGCACTTGATGGGCGATATCATTGACGCATATTCCGCCGGCACAGCGCCGAAGGGCCTGGACCCGCGCGCGATCGCGGTCATGAAGGAAATCGGCATAGATATCTCAGGCCAGCGCTCGAAGCATGTAGACGAATTCGCAGGTTTGAAATTCGATTACGTCATCACCCTGTGCGGGGGCGTGTCAGAAACCTGCCCCTTCTTCCGCGGTAAGGCCAAATTCCTGCATCGGGGATTCGACGACCCGCCCGCCCTGGCACAAAACGCAACCGATGAAAATGAAGCGCTGACGCACTACTGTCGGGTCCGTGACGAGATACGTTCATTCATTCAAGCGATGCCGCGATCTCTGGTAAATCCGGGCATTAACAATCCATGAGCAAGAAAGATACTTATACTCCCAATTCCAGTTCAGAAACGCAGATGGTGTCCTCCCGTATCACCCAGGTATACATTGAGATGTCCACGCACTGCAACCTCTCATGCCGGAGCTGCATCAGAAATTCTATAGTCGATTTTAGAAAGGGCCACTTCACTCCGGCTTTAATGCGGAAACTGATACCGATGCTGGAAACAATCAAACCGGACAGGATCGTACTCCTGGGCTTCGGTGAAGCCCTCTGCAACCCCCACATCAAGGAAAACCTGAAGTCATTGCGCAAACTGGACACGACGATCGTCCTTGTATCGAATGCCTCTTACCTGACCGGAGAGATGTCGTCATTCTTAGTCAGCCTTCCCCTGAACGAACTATATGTTTCATGGGATGATGACATATACGGCACAGATACCGCGATCCGGCGCGGGGCAAACGCCGATCTTTTCAGAAAGAACATTGAAGCACTGGCCGGGATAAAGGCCGCGGCCGGCAGCACTCTTCCGGTGATCGGCCTGCAGATTGTCGCGACAAGGGGAAACTATCAATTCATATCGGGGTCGATCGAATACGGCCGATCCATCGGCATAAATCAATTCATTGTCTCCAACCTGTATCCTTATTCAGCGGCCATGGCCGGAGAGGTCCTGTACGATGCCACGTCCATAAAAAGCACCGGCCTGCGCACGTTACTCCGCCGGGAAATCAAGAAATACCCGCTCAGGGTGGCAAGCCGGCAAATGCACGTAAACCGGAGATGTCCCTTCATGGAAAGGGGAACCGTGTTTATCACCTCCGGAGGAGATATCGCCCCCTGCCCGGAGCTGGCCTATACCCATCCGGCATTTTATTCCGGGACGCAAAGGATTCATAACAGGTTTACCCTGGGCAACATCAATACCGATACGCTGGAGGGCATTTGGAATTACAAGGTATTCGAGGAATTGAGAAACAACTTCATCTATTATGAATTTCCCGACTGTTCTTACTGTCAGCATCCGGACCTTTGCTCGCTTCGCACCGCACAAGGATCCGACTGCTACCACAACCCGACACCCTGCGGCGAATGCCTCTGGGCGAAGGAGATCGTGATCTGTCCCTGACAGGGGACACGGTCATATCCGCATCATTCCTCCGGCACCCCGGAACCCTCATCATTCTTGAGTGATGTTATCTTTTCCCGGAGGTCCTTTGCCATGGCTGCAATGTCCCGGGAGTGGCCCGTAATGTCCTCGGCGCGGGCCGCGTTGGTCTGCGAAAGCTGGTTGATATCCGTGATGGTGTTCATCACCTCCAGGGCGGCGGTTTTCTGCTCCGCGGAGGCGGTCGTTATCTCTTCGGAGCGTTCCCTGACCGTACTGACCGCGCTGTGCGCCTCGCCCGTATTGTCAATGGACGTATCCATTGCGGTGTTGACCGCCTCCATCATCCGGTTTGACTCCTCCACGCCGGCCAGTATCTCGCGCATGATCTTCACCGTGTCCTGGACCGCTGCGGCCCCCTTGCCCACCTCGGTCTCGCTCTTCGCGATGAGAGCCGCGATCTCCTTGACACTTGACGACGTCTGGTCCGCCAGCTTGGCGATCTCGTCGGCGACAACGGCAAAGCCCCGTCCGTAATCGCCGGCCCGGGCTGCCTCGATCGAGGCGTTCAACGAGAGAAGGTTGATTCGGTCCGATATGTCGTTTATGATGCCCAGTATTCCCGTCATTTCCTTCGACGTTGACCCGATCTCGCTCATGCTGGCATCCATCCGCCCGATATAACCCTCGCCGGTACGGGCCGTCGCCGCAATAGCGTCCGTTCTCTTGAGGGTCGATGCTATGCGGGCCTCCATATCGCGGGCAAGCGCCACCAGGTCGTTCATCCGCTTCATGAGGGTATCCATCAGTTCCGACTGTCGCTGGGCGCTGACGCTCACCTGCTCCGCGCCTGACGAGATCTCTTCCATCGTAGCGGTTATCTCTTCGATCGAGGAGGCCTGGCCCTGGATATTTTCGGCGAAATGCAGCGCGTCCCCTGTCAAGTCCCGCGAGGAATCGTCGAGCCGCGCCGACACGCTCCGCATCGACTCCATCAGCTTTTCATTTATTTCGCGCTGCGCCCGGTGTTCCCGTTCCGCGTCCTCGGCGCGGAGCCGCTTCGAGGTCTCCGTGATGGAGGTCATCATCATGGCCAGTATGACGGATATGATAAAGGTGATGCTCATTGAGGCAGTGATGACATAGCGCACGGCCGGGTCGACGATTTCCGACGTGAGGACCGTGAAGAGTAATGTTATCTCCGCTATCACTGACACGGCGACAAGGACCCATTTTCTGCAGAAGAGCAATGAAAAGAATATGGGCATCATGAAGGCAAACTCGCTGGCGAGGAAGCGCTGCGCCGATCCCGATGCTTCGGTCCCCCTGACGTTAAATATCAGGCTCCCCAGCACCCCGAAAGCCATGATTGTTACCGCGATATTGTAGTAGCCCCGGGAAATAAGCACCATGCTGCCCAGCAGTATCATGATAATCGTAAAAACGATTACATTCAGCGCCTGGAATAATCCCCGGGGGATAAGAATATTCATGATAATAATAAAAACGATAAGCACCGGTATAATGATTAAAAAGAAATACCAGATTACCTTAACCCTTCCCCGAAGGTCATACGATTTTGGGTCATACCGCTCAAGCATAGAATTTATCCCAAAGCCCATGTGGCACCTCCATGGTGTATGTGCATTGTTTCTGGTATTTTTTGGACAGGAATCAATAAACTACGGAAAAAGAATATCAGACGGACTTCATTCTGTCAAGATGAAGTACAGCATGCGGCAAATAAGTTGAAAGTATTGTGCCGGGTCTACAGGAAGCGGTGGTATACGGCGATAATCTCCCGCACGGCCTTCTCCCAGTTGAAGTGCTGTTTGACCCTCTCGATGCCGGCACTGCCCAGGTTGCGCATCAGTTTCGGATCATCGATAAGTCCGTTAATCGCGTCTGCCAGGGCGCGTTCGTCCCGCGCGGGCACCACCACGCCGGCGTCTCCCACCACTTCCGGGAGGGCACCGCCATCGCTGGACACGACCGGAATTCCGCAGGCCATGGCCTCCGCGGCAGGAAGGCCGAAGCCCTCGTACACGGAGGGGACGATGGCCAGCTCCGACTCGCTGTAGTGGCGCACCAGCTCTTCGGTGGAGGTCTTGCCGGTAAACTCGACGCGGTCCCCGAGGCCGAACTTTTCCATGAGGCGGTCCGTGACCCTGTGGTGCGGCGCTCCCCCCTCCACCGCGGTGACAGTCACCCGCCGGTCGATGCGGGGCAGCGCTTTCAGGAGATAGGCAAAGCCTTTTTTCCCGTCCTCGACATTGCCGACGAAGATGATCTTTCCTTTTTTCTTCTTCACCCCCGGGAGGGGCCGGAACATGCTGCGGTCAATGCCGTTGTACACGACGGTCTGGTTATCCAGAGGAACGCCGAAATCCCGCTGTATCATTTTTTTCGAATCTTCGGACACGGTGATGATGTGGTCGAGACGCCTGGCCACGATGGACTGCATCAGGGTGGGATAGAACATCACGGTCTTCGCCTTGTTCTTGAACTTCTGGGTGCGCTCCAGCACGTTCACCAGGTCGATCGACAGGGGATGATGGATGGTGGCGATCACCGGGATCCCGAAATATTTCATCATGAGCAGGCCGTAGCCGACCGACTGGTTGTCGTGGATGATGTCAAAGGAATGGCGTTCGTGGAGTTCACGAAGCAGCAGGTAGGCGCGCCACCCGAAGGTGCTGATCTCGGAAAAGGCTCCGGTGCGGCTGGCGAGGTATTCGTAGAAATTGATGGGCCTGAGGATCGCAAAGGGATCGTCCGGCTCGATGATGTCCAGCTTCTTCCGGATAAAATACTGATTGTTGTGAATTTTGTGCAGTATGACGCCCTTCATGGGGAAGGGATAGGGAGGACCCACGATGGCGTGGACCTCGTGACCCTGGCGCACCATCTCGTCGGCGATATACTTGAGGTAGATCCCCTGCCCGCCCGAGTAAGGATTGCCGCGGTAGCAGAGGAGGCAGATTTTCAGGGGACGGTCAGGTTTCATTGCCGCGCCCCGCGCCTGATGGTGATCGGCGGCTGCTGCATCTGCTTCTTCCGCTCCCATTCACCCTGGAGTATCACCTTTTCCGGGTCAAGATGCTTCACCACCCGGGCAGGGTTCCCGGCGACGATGACATTGGAGGGCACGTCCTTGGTAACGACTGCCCCGGCGCCGACAATGGAATTCTCTCCAATGCGGACCCCTTTCAACACGATGGCTGAGTCGCCTATCCACGCGCCCCGTTCCAGCACGATGGGGGCGCTCCCGCCGGGCATGCAGGTGCGGTCATGGATGTCATGCCAGTCGGAATCAGAGAGATAGCAGAAGTTACCCAGCATGCACCCGTCGCCGATGGTGATGGATGAGGCGGAGCTGACCCGCACGCCGTTCATGACCAGGACGTTGTCGCCGATGGTGATGCTTCCTTCAATATCACCAAGTTTTATGGTGGAAAGATTGGTCCGGTAGCCGTTGCCCGCAACTATGACCACGCCCTTGCCGATGCTGATGTTGGGGCCGTAGACAACGACGTTCCATATTCCCCACACGTTGGGGATCGCGCCGATATGGGTGAACTTCTTTTTGAAAGAGAGCTGGTAGTAAAAATATGAACGGGCCAGATAGAGAAACGATTTTATATACGTGAAAACAGTCTTCTTGGCATCGGTATCAAACATGGTCTGCACCTGAGATGGGCCGCGGGCGTCCGGGCTTAGTATAGAATTATTTCAGCGGAGTCTCGGGAATATGCGGTGTCACCGGTCTTCTATTCTCGAAAAATCCATGAGTGTCGTAAAATGCTTCAGGATACCTTCCAGGACCGCGAGCCTGTTGTCCCGGAGCTTCACGTCCTTGTCCATGACCAGGACCTTGTCGAAAAACCTGTCGATGATAGGCTTCCCCTCTATCAGGAGTTGAAACAATTCAATGTAATTGCTTGATGCAATACGCGCGTCAATTGCCTCCGAACGGGAGTCGAAAAACCGGTACAGTTCCTTTTCCTCGTCGCACTGGAAGAGCGACGGGTCGAAGGAAAGGACATGGCCGGCATTCTCCTTCCGGAATGCCGATACGATATTGTTCATCCTCTTGAAGCTGAGGAGCATTTGCGAAAAATTATCATTTTTCCTGAACTCGTTGATGCTCTTCGCCCTCCGGTAGAGTTCCAGGTAATCGCTCTCGCCGGTTGACAGGCACGCGTCGATCTCATCATGGGATAGCCCGCTTTCGGAGTATATGGTCTTTGCCCGTACCGCGACAAACTCCACGATCTTGCCGACAAGCTCCCTGCCGCCGCGGTATTTTTCCGCCACCCCTTCAAGGAGGTCTTTCAGGACCAGGTTGATTTCATTCTTGATGAGGAGCTCCACAATGGCGTTGGACTGGCGCCGGAGGGCGTAGGGATCCGCCGACCCCTTCGGGATGTTCCCGACTGAAAAGGAGCCGAAGATATTGTCGATTTTCTCCGCAAGGGAGAGGATAATGGATGTCATTCCCGACGGCAGTGTCTCGCCGCTGAAGCGCGGCTTGTAATGGTCCTCGATTGCGTCGGCCACGTCCTTTTCTTCCCCGTCCTCCATGGCGTAGATCCTGCCGATGTGGCCCTGCAGCGACGGGAACTCGAACACGACTGCTGTCATCAGGTCCGTCTTGCACAGGTCCACGGAACGGGCGATGCGGGACCGTTGCGCCGCGTCCAGGTCCAGGCGCCCCGCAATACTGGCGGCTATTGCCTGCATCCTCGCCACCTTGTCGTAGATGGACCCCAGCTCCTTATGGAAGAGCACGGTCTTGAGGGACCCGACGCGATCCGCGAGTTTCACCTTCCGGTCCTCGTTGTAGAAGAAGCGGGCGTCGTTGAACCGCGCGGATATGACGCGCTCGTTCCCGGCCCTGACGTTCGGCGTGGGCGGATTGTTCGACACCACCAGAAAGGCGTCGGTCAGCTTCCCGCTATCGTCGACAACGGAAAAGTATTTCTGGTGCTCCCGCATCTCCGCGATGAGGATGATGTCCGGAAGCGCAAGGAACTGTCTGTCAAAGCGGCACTCGCAGATATAGGGCCGCTCCACCAGGTAGGTCACGGTCTCCAGCAGCTCCTCGTCATCGAGGAGCTTCCCGCCGGCCTTTTTCGCCGCAGCGGCCAGGTCCTTCCGGATCATCTCCTTCCGCTCGGCCTGGTTAACGATAATGCCGTTTTTCCTTAAAATATCGTCATAGGAGCCGATAGCGCCAATTTCGACCATATGATTGTTCTGTATGTAATGTCCCCGCGTCCTGTTCGACGAGGCGATGCCGTCGATTTCAAAGGGTATCAGCCTGTCATTAAATAGAATCACAAAATAACGGATGGGCCGGGGAAAGGTCACGCTCTTGTCGCTCCACCGCATGCGCTTGGGATATGGTATGGCGCTGACGATCTGGGTGATGATGCCGGGAAGCAGGTCCCCGGTTTTTTTCGAATCGAGTTTCTTCTTCGCAAATACGTAAGATCCCTTGTCGGAATCCCTGGTGTATACATCGCCGGCGGAAATGCTGTTCCCCTTGATAAAGCCTTCGAGGGCCTTCGTGGGGTTCCCCGACGCGTCGTAGGCGGCTTTCACCGAAGGACCCTTGAGCTCCACTTCCTCCTCGCGCTGGGAGGCGGCGAGCTTCGATATGAGCACCGCCGTCCGCCGGGGGGTGGCGTACACCTCGATCGATTCGAAATCAATGCGGTTCCCGCCAAGGTTTTCGGTAAATACTTTTTTGACGGCTTCGATCGCGGGGGGGATGTACCCGGCGGGGATCTCCTCCGTGCCCAGCTCCAGCAAGAAATTAGCGTCCTTCAGCATGAGAATCACTCCGTAGCAAGATTATTCCGGCGCCCGGGACGACAGGACCCGATGCACGTAAAGGCAGCTACCTGTGTATAAAGGGAGGCCCGCCGGAAAATGAGTCAATACATTTTTTAATACCGCGGTGTGAGGCTGCCGGTCTTACCGATACCGCTTCAACACATGAAACGGCATGCGGGTTTTCAGAATACGGATTGACGAAGCCCTTCGGGAAAGATACTCTTGTCAGTGCGGAACATTGCCATGAACACGATACCATTCAATGTACTTGATTTTATCATACTCTTCGGCGGGGCCCTCTCGATATTGATGTCGATTGCCCAGGTCATCCGGCCCAACAAGAAATTCGGGAACTGGTATTTCTGCGTGGTCTTTCTCGCAACGGGCCTGTTCCTCTTCTATTTTTATTTTCACATCTCGATCAGGGATTTTGACTACACCTACCGTTACGCCCCCATCATGTTCATCCTGATGTTTGCAACAATTCCGATCCACTATGCCAGCGGGTACAAGATCCTTGTCAGGGAAATCACCATCGACAGGAAAGACCTGGCGCATTTCACCCCCGCCGCCGTTGCGTTCATCATCGCGGTATTGAATGAAACCGGCATAATCACATGCCGGTCAGCCCTTCCCTGGATACCGACTCCCTCTATAAACATCGTGCACTATGTCCTCATTATTGCCTGGCTCATCCTTTTTTTAATCTATGAGATTATTCTGGTGGCTCAATTTTTTCTGCAGCTCAGGCACAGTGCCTTCAACAGGAACCTGTATCCGGTGATCTTTTCGATACTCTTTTTCATACTGATTGTCATCCTCCTCATGATCTCGCAGATCCTGTACCTGTTTGAAATGACCAAGATAACCATGTCTCTCATAAGCCTTATCATCGTCATATGGTATCTCTTCACCTACCTCTTCCCGGACATGTACCCGAGCCTGAATGCGGCCATCGGGAGATATGAACTGGTGCACACCAAGCGCATCGACCGGGATTCCATACGGTCACAGCTCATGGACCTTATCCAGGATGAAAAAGTTTTCTGCGACGAAGACCTCACCCTCCAGCGCCTCGCCTCGATGCTCTCCATGACACCCCACCAACTCTCGGAATTTCTCAACCGCGAGCTGAACAGGAACTTCAGCAGCTTTATCAATTTTCATAGAATTGAAGAGGCGAAACACCTCCTTGTATCAGACCCGGAACGGTCTATTATTTCCATAGCCCTGGCAGTCGGCTTCAATTCAAAGTCGGTCTTTTACAATGCCTTCATGAAATACGCAGGCAAATCGCCGCTTAAATACCGGAAGGACAATTTGCAATAACTCTAGCACTGCATTTCATCGGGATTCTCACGTGACACCTCCCCGGTCCGGCAGGGCATCACAACCGGCATCCTTTAAAATATCTCTTCTTTTTATAAAATCATACAAACCAGTCCTGTTTTATAAAGCAGGATTCATACCCTATAAATGCGGACGACAAACATGGCACCGATGCATTATGATTTTAACAATCCGGATAGCCGGTTAAAAAAATCTTGGAGGCGTTTCATGAAGATTATCAACAAAACAATTATCATTCTATTATTCATATCATCCCTTCCGGTTTTTGGGATTCAGGACAGCGAAAAGAACCCGTGGAAATTGAAAATTAATAGAAACGGGATACAGATATTCAACCGCACAGTTGAAGGATCGCCCATCAAGGAATTCATGGGCAAATGCGTTATCGATTCATCCATGTATACCATCGGCCTTATCATGATGGACTTTCCCGGTTACATGGAATGGGTCGCATCCTGTAAAGAGTTAAAAAAACTTTCCTGCAAAGACGACCTCAACTGCACCCTCTACTATGTAATGGACCTCCCCTGGCCCGTTTCAAACAGGGACGTTATACTCAAGGCCTCAGCCACACTGCAGTCGGCGGACGGCACAATCATTGCCAACTGCACCTCCATAGTCGATGAAAGCATTCCGGTACCCAAGGGCTATGTCCGTCTCAAGTCCATGTACATCAAGTGGATATTGAAGCAGCTCCCGGACGGCAAAACCGATGTCACCTTTCTCAGCTGGGCCGATCCTTCCGGCCAGATTCCTCCATTCATAGCCAACATGTCCACCGCTGACATGCCGTACAAGACGCTGGTGAACCTTTCAAAAATTGTCCAGCTCCCGAAATACGCTGATGAAGGCAGGAACATCAACGCCGGGAACTACAAACAGAAACTGAAGATGACGCGGTAGGTATCATGTATGATGAACATTGAAGAAATAATGAATCTTCCACATCAGGAGCGATTGGACCGGCAGAAAGGGGTGCTCCGGGAACTTGCCATCGGCATGTGGGCACCGCGGGAGCCGCAGATCATGGGCATGCTGAGTAATGCGCTGAAGGAAAAAAGCAATTTCTCCAAAGAAGTAATTTCTAAAATTCTCGATCGCTTCTTCGGCATCGGTATTTATACAGCAGTGGCCACCCTCGAGGAAATCAAGGCATTTATCAGGTCAATGCCAGACGACTTTACGATAGTCCGCGGACCCTGTGCCTGCCGGATCAACACGGCATCCGAAGCCGGGTTCGACGCCCGGGACATGAAATCGGGTAATTTCAATTACTGCCGTCACAGTCCCCTCAACCTTGATATCCAGTTCGCCACGTGCGGCGAGAAATTCAAGAACTGCGAGGGATACGAGCCCATCACGAAGGACGAGCTGATCGCCCTCGAAGACGAGTCCCATAACATGGGCCTCGTATCGAACCTCTACGTGATGTTCGGCGGGGAGGGAAGCATCTGCCATTGTTCCTCAAAAACATGCGTGCCCCTCATAACCTACCGCTACGTATGCGACGGCAGGCGGCACATCTACAAAAAGGGCGCATATATAGCCGAGACCGATCAGAGCAGGTGCTGCGGTAACGGCACCTGCCAAGACGTGTGCCACTTTAGAGCACGCACGCAGACCGTACAGGACGGGAAGCGGCGCACCGTCTTCGATCCGGTAAAGTGCTATGGGTGCGGTGTCTGCGCTGCCGCGTGCCCGGAAAAAGCAATCCGCATGGTGCGGAGAAATACCTGCGGCAGGAAGGAAATTAAAAAAGAGGTAACCATATCATGAAAAACCACGTGGCAGTCATCGGGGGCGGTATCGCCGGCCTGGGCGCGGCCTACACGCTTAAAAAAAAGGGAATACCATCGACGGTGTTTGAATCGGCCGCAACGGCGGGAGGCAGGATGACCACGGTGCCGATCGGCGATTACCATGTCGACATAGGCGCCTCCTATGTGATCAGGTACTTCCGCGCCATCACGGAACTCGCCGCCGAGCTCGGCATGAAGGAAGAGCTCTCGACCATATCAGTCCACCGCTGTTCGATATACCGGGACCGCACGTTCCACGCGGTAAACCTGAGTAATTACCTTTCGATGCTCATGTTCTCCGGGGTCAGGCTGAAGGGCAAGATGTCCCTGCTGGGAATGCTGGGGCCACTCCTGAAAAACTACACGAAGATAAACGATTTCCTCGATCCCTACAAGGGGGTCGGCCTTGACGACGGCGAGTCAGCCTATGATTACGCCCTCCGTAAAACCAGCGCGGAAATAACCGACTACCTCCTCGAGCCGCTCAACCGGGCCCTGTGCCAGTACAGCGTGCGGGAACTTTCCAGGCTCAACCTGATGATTTATTTTCTCATGCTGAAGGACATGAAGCTGCAGACCCTGCGCGACGGAATCGGCTCGATACCAAAGAAGATCGCCGCCTCCCTGGACGTCCGGTATGACACGAAGGTCCTATCGGTGAAGCAGAAAGGCGATCGCGTCGAGGTTGCATGGGAAACTAACGGGAAAAGGGAGACCGGGGATTTTGCCGCGGCAGTCGTGGCCCTCTGGGGCGACAGGGTCCCCTCGGTGGTGTACGGCCTTACCGATGCGGAGGCATCGGTGCTCTCCGACACGCGCTATTCGGCGACGACACCGGTGGTGTTTCTCCTCGACCGGCCGGTGGGTGTTCCCTTCCAGTCGAGCTACCTGGCGCCCGGCGTGAGCGACATCATGGCAGCCTATGCCATCGAGGAGAACAAGGGGAACCTGGGCGTTCCGGCAGGCAAGGGATGCCTTTTCTCTCTCACCAGGGAGGAGTTCGCCCGCTCCTTCAAAGGCAGCAGGGACGAGCTGGGCGACATCATCCTCGGCGAAACCCTGCGGCTTTTCCCGCAGATAAGAGGACACGTGACAGGCATCCATGCATACCGGTGGGACCGTGCTGTTGAAAAGTTCCAGCCGGGCCGGATGAGGCGCCTGCACGAATTGAAGATGAACTGGCCGAAGGAGCGGCGTATCGCCCTGGCCGGCTCGTATCTACTGGCGCCCACCACCGACGGCGCCTACACGACGGGCCTTCGCGCGGCCGATGAGATTGCGGGAAAATTATAGGGCCGGCATTCAGGCATGCCGCTGCGCACTGAAAGGCAAGCGGTGATCCTTTTCCCGGGATGGGTTCTGAATTGCTGTCAGACTTTTTTCTTGCGGAAATAAATGTAGGGATTGATGTTTCTGCCGTTGCTGATGATCTCAAAGTGCAGGTGCGCGCCGGTGGAACGGCCCGTGTTGCCGCTGATGGCTATGCTCTGGCCCTGCTTGACGTACTGCCCGGGCCTGACCATAACGCGTGAAAGGTGCGCGTACAGGGTCTTCCAGCCGCCGGGATGCGCGATGACTACCGTCTTGCCGTAGCCTCCCAGCCATCCGGTATAGGTGACCTGACCGTACTTGGAAGCACGGACCGACTGGAATATGCAGCGGATGTCAAGGCCGGGATGAAATTCCGTGTGGCTCGGGTCCCAGGGGTCCCTTCGCCATCCGTAGCCGCAGGTGATGAACCTTCCGAAGGCGGGCCACAGGAAGCCTGAAAACACGTTCAGCGGCTTCGCGTCAGGAATAAAGAGAACCGTATTGGAGGCGACGAAATCAGGATTCCTGATATTGTTTTCTTCTATTATTTTCTTCAGGGAGACCCGGTACCTGCGGGCAATGGAAACCAGCTCGCCGCCCTTCTGCATCTTCAGCAGCAACCCGTCCTTGTTGGGGATCTTCAGCACCATGCCGTCTTTCAGGACGCTGTCCGCCGTGAGATTGTTGGTGCCCCGGATGGTATCGACGGATACGCCGTACTTCTTGGCTATTTTCTGCAACGACTCCCCATGCTGGATGCGGTGTTCGCTGATAACGAGCTTCTGGGATTTTTCCGGGGACGAATAATCGGTCTGCTTTGACTGGAGCAGGTTCTTTTTTATCATTTCATCATCGGCAACAACGGCTTCCTTGTTCTTTGAAGGGTAGAGGGAAAATACAAGAATAATCGCCGCCAGGGCGAACCCGAGGGCCGCGGCCAGTTTTTTGCGGTGCGCCGACATTTTCGGATGGGATAGGATTGCAAATCGCGGCAACGTGAAGAGTGGTTTTTTAATCCGCGGCGAACGCCGCTGGAAGAGGCTGATAAAGGGGACCTTCATCCGTATGGTCTTGATGAAAATTTTATTATCCCCGATATGCACGACGACTATTTCGTTTGTAAATATCGAAATAGTGAACTTACCGAATTTGATCGTTTTTGAAAATATCTTTTTCATATCGTCGCAAAAACTGCTTTTTCAATAAGACAATAAAAGCCCCTTCACTTAATTTTCGGTAGATTCGACAAATTTATTTATAGTTTAATGATATAGGAATGCAACTCATGAACGGTACCAGCGGTTCTCTACAATAATAGTAACGGACCATGACGCCGGGTACCCGGACCCATTTATCGAGAACCGATATTCCTGATTTCGGAGGATTCGCTCTGCGAAGAGCCGCCCTGAAAGGATTCCTCAATAACTTTCTTGGTGTCCTTTTTATGCCCCCCGGTAATATTGAAATTTCCTGATACGACGACTCCCTTCTGCAGCACCACCGTGGGAGCGTTGATATCGCCGAGTATCTTGCCGGTCTCCAGCAATCGCACTTCATGGCGGGCCGATATGTTGCCTATGACCGTTCCTGCTATGACGACGGATTTGGCGACGATATCGGTTTTAACCTTGCCGGTTTCTCCCACGACAAGTTCTTCGTCGGTTTTAATCTCACCTTCGAACTTGCCGTCGATCCTGAGGGACCCGCTGATATAGAATTTTCCCTCGAAGACCGAACCTTCTCCGATGGTGCTGTTCATGCCATCATTTTTCGACGCCATATCATTTCTCCATATGCCAGTATTGTATTTATATTTTACTTACTGCACCGTAAAACAAAGTAAAGCAAAAAATAGTCAGTGGTTAAAATTTTTACCCGTACGCATATCGGAATCCCGCACGGACGGATTGTTACCGGTTTCGCTTAAAACACAATGCATGTTTCAGGGATTTTCAGGTCAGCCAGCTGCCCCACTGATACCACCGACAATTTTTTCCTGCCGAAAATACGGTCGCAGATCCTCCTGAAATCGTCCATGGTGACACTGTTGATGCTGTCGACAATCTCGCCGAAGCTGAAGCTCCGGTTGAAGGTGATTTCGTCCTTCGCGAGCTGCCCCATCCGCACCTCGACGCTTTCAAGGCTCAGTGCCAGGTTGCCCTTCATGAAGTCCTTGGCGTCCTGGAGTTCCTCGTCGGTGATCCCTTTCGCCAGGATGTCACGACATTCGGCCGCGATCAGGTCGACGGCCCTGACATAGTTCTCAGGCAGCGTCGCGCAGTAGATACCGAAGATGCCGCTGTCGCTGTATGACGAGTGAAACGAATAAATGGAATAACTGATCCCTTCCTTCTCGCGAATGTTCTGGAAGAGCCGCGATGACATGCTCCCGCCGAGGACCGTGCTCATGATGTAGAGGCCCCACCGGTCATCATCGTCGCGTTTTATCCCGTCGGTGCCCAGGCAGAAATGAACCTGTTCGAGTTCCTTCTCCTGGTGAAAGTAATCGACGCGGCTGGGGTTGCCGGGTTTTTCAGAACCGGCCGGGACCTTGCCGCTGGTCCGCGAAAAATACTTCTCCGTGAGCCGCTCGGCTTCTTCCCGCTTGAAATTCCCGGCAATGGCCAGTATGACGTTGTTGTTGCGGTACTGGCCCTGGAAAAAATCCACGAGTTTTGCACGCGTGGTCCCGCGGATGCTCTCATGGGTTCCGAGAATTGGATGACTCAGGGGATGCCCCTTGAGCATATTTTCCATAAACATGTCATGGATGAGCTCGTCAGGCGCGTCCTCGTACATCCTGATCTCTTCCATGACCACGTTCTTCTCTTTTTCAAGCTCCGAGGAATCGAAGAGGGAATCGTAGAAAGTCTCGGCGAGGAGCTGCATGGCCAGCTCGAGATAATCTGACACCACATTAATGTAGTAGCAGGTGTATTCCCGGTTCGTGGCCGCGTTGTGCTGGCCGCCGACGCGGTCGACGATCCGGGCGATATCCCGGGCTGAATAATTCCTGGTGCCCTTGAAGAGCATGTGCTCGATGAAGTGCGCGTACCCGTGCTGGCCCTCGTTCTCGTTCCGGGACCCCGATTTGATCCAGAGACCGACCGAGACTGAAACCACGCCCTCGATCGGCTCTACTATCACGGATAATCCGTTATCCTGTTTGTACCTGTATACCATCAATTGACCGGTTCAATCCATCGCGTCCTTTCTGCTCAGGTCGATCCGTCCCCGGTCATCGACTTTAATGACCTTGACCTTGACGCGGTCGCCGATATTCACGACGTCCTCGACCTTGTTAACCCGCTTGGTGTCCAGCTTGGAAATGTGAATGAGACCTTCCTTGCCCGGCATGATCTCCACCATGGCGCCGAACTCGAATATCCGCCGCACGGTACCCTCATACACCTTGTTGATCTCAACCTCTTCGGTAAGGCCCATGATGAAATCCTCTGCCTTGGCGACCGATTCCTGGTCCGGCCCGGTGAGGGTCACGGAGCCGTCGTCCTCGACGTTGATGTCCGTGCCTGTTTCTTCTATGATCTGCCGGATCACCTTGCCGCCGGGGCCTATGACCGCGCCGATCTTCTCGGGATTGATCATGATGGTTTTAATGAGAGGCGCATACGGCGAAAGCTTCTTCTCGGGTTTCGGCATGATCTGGTTCATGATGCCGAGTATATGGAGACGCCCTTCTTTTGCCTGTTCGAGGGCGACCTTCATGATCTCCGGGGTGATCCCCTGGATCTTGATGTCCATTTGAAAGGCGGTTACGCCCTGGTCGGTTCCGGTAACCTTAAAGTCCATGTCGCCCAGGTGGTCCTCGAGGCCGATGATGTCGCTCAGGATCGCGTACCTGTCACCTTCCATGACCAGCCCCATAGCGATGCCCGCCACGGACGCCTTGAGGGGAACCCCGGCATTGAACATCGACAGTGACGCCGAGCAAACGGAAGCCATTGAAGACGAACCGTTCGATTCAAGTATCTCGGATACCTGCCGTATAGTATACGGGAACACTGACTTATCCGGGATCGCATATTCAAGAGCGCGTTCCGCCAGCATACCGTGACCGATCTCCCGGCGGCCGACGCCGCCGTGCCGTCCCGTTTCCCCGACGGAGAAGGGCGGGAAGTGGTAGTGGAGCATGAAGCTTTTCTCTCCTTCGCCTTCAATATCATCCATGCGCTGGACATCATCCACCGATCCCAGGGTCGTTATGCCCAGGCTCTGGGTCTCGCCCCGGGTGAACACCGCGGAGCCGTGAGCCCGGGGCAGTATCCCCATCATGATATCGATGGGCCGGATCTGCTTCAGACCACGGCCATCGGCGCGCTCTCCCTTTTCAAGAATGCGCTTCCGCACAAACGTGCCGTCCAGATCGTCGATGGTGCCCGCCGCCTGGCCTATCGTTTGCGGATAAAGCTCCGCGAGTTCCTTTTTCGCCCGTTCAATGATCGCGGTCTTGGCGTCTTCCCGCTCCATTTTCAATTTATACTGTGATAATTGCTCAATATCGCCGGAATACCGTTTAACGATTTCTTCCTTCAGCTTTTCGTCAGGTATGTAGGGGGTATACATGAATGGCTTTTTATTGACCGCCCTGGCAAGCTCTTCCTGCGTGGCGCAGATCTTCTTGATTTGCTCATGGGCGAACTCAATGGCAGCGGCCATATCTGCTTCCGAAATGTTTTTTGCCGATCCCTCGATCATGGTCACGGCGGTCTTGGTGCCCGCAACGACAACGTCGATATCGCTCTCCTTGTCCTCGGCGAAGGTGGGGTTCACAACCCACTCACCTTTCAACCGCCCCACGCGCACCGCGCCCACGGGCCCGAGAAACGGGATGCCGGATACGGCCAGTGCGGCGGATGCCGCGTTGATGGCCAGTATATCATGCTGGTTTTTCCGGTCCGCGGAGAACACGTAAATGATGATCTGTACTTCGTTAATGAAATCGCCCGGGAACAGCGGCCGTATGGGACGGTCCGTGAGCCTGCTGGTGAGCACTTCCTTGTCGCTGGGACGCGACTCTCTTTTAATAAAACCGCCCGGAAATTTTCCTGCGGCATATGCTTTCTCGCGATAGTCGACCGTAAGAGGGAAAAAATCCTGGCCCTCTTTGATCTCCCTCGATACGACCGCTGAAGCGAATACGACAACTTCGCCGTATGATACTAAAACTGACCCGTCTGCCTGTTTTGCAAGGTAGCCGGTGTTGAAATTCAGTTTCTCTCTTCCAACCTCTACATTCATTTCAATAGACATACGCATTACCTCTTAACATTAATAGCTCCAGCGGGATGCCGTCCGTGAAAATGATTACGCCAGAATATAGAGGTCAGAGAGTGCCCTAACCGCGGTTATGACACTGTCTGGCTCCTATATTCCGGACTGCCTGCACAAGCACCGTCACCGGATGCCGGACATCTCCGTGGAGCGTTGATCCGGGCCCGGTTATCTCCGGATACCCAGTTCCTTGATGAGACCGCGATAGCGCTCAAGGTTTTTCTTTTTTAAATAGTCAAGGAGCCGCCTTCTCTGGCCGACCATTTTCAGCAGGCCTCTCCGGGAATGAAAATCCTTGGCGTGGACCTTGAAATGCTCCGTTAACTGATTGATGCGGTCAGTCAGAAGGGCAATCTGGACCTCCGGAGAGCCGGTGTCCTTCTCGTGAGTCTTGAATTTTTCGATGATCTCTTTCTTCTCATTCATCTCTGCTACTATCCTCCCTATGAGTTTATTTCGGGTAAGTGCGTGATAGTACGCTCTCCCCTAACCCCTCCCGTCATGAGAGGGGAATTGTATTATGTCCCTTTTCAGGAATTGAACACATTTAAATATTTAATATGCCATTTTTGGATATCCACATCCGCAATTGCAATAAGATTTTCATTTTCATCCATAATAATGAATATTTTTCCGCCCCGATCATCGATCGTCACGGCCCCATCCCTGGGAAAAGCGGATCCGTTCATGATTTTCTCCCGGACTTCCGTTGACGAGACAATCCTGCCGTAATCGGCCAGCGCCTCGGCAGGGCGCACCCTGAAGGGCCTATCGGGCCCGCAGCCCCGGAGGTACGAATCGAGCTCTTCAACGGTTACAGCATTGTCAATGCTGAAAAGCCCCGCCGCCGTCCGCCGCAGGCTTTCCAAGTGGGCCCCGGTGCCGAGCATTTCACCGAGGTCCCGGGCCAGGGAGCGCACATAGGTACCCTTGGTGCAATGAACACGGAAGGTAAAACACCCGGATTCCAGGTTCGTCTCGATCACCTCGAAATCATGGACCCGGATCTTCCGCGGCGCAAGCTCGACTTTCTCGCCGTCCCGGGCCCGGTCCGACGCCCTCCGGCCGTTTATCTTCAGCGCCGAATAAAGGGGCGGCTGCTGCATCAGATCACCCGTGAGCTTCGCGACGCACATCACTATCTCTTCGCGGGTTATGCCTCCGGTCGGCCGCTCGCAGGTCACGGTTCCTTCACGGTCATCCGTATCGGTGCTCACCCCGAGCCTGACCGTTCCCGTATAGCTTTTGTCGTCCTCGAGGAGAAACCGGGCCAGCTTCGTCGTCCGGCCGTTGCACACGACCAGGAGCCCCGACGCGAAACGGTCGAGGGTCCCCGCGTGGCCGGTCCTGGCGGCGCCGGTTATGCGCTGGACCCGGCTTATCGTGTCATGGGAAGTAATTCCCTCCGGCTTGTCGATGAGGAGTATCTCGTTCTTCAAATCGTGCTCATCACTCACGGCGGAACGGCTCCACTCACGCCTGTTCATCGTCAGGTTCGTCGTCACGGCCCGCTCCCGGTTCACGATGCTCTTCATCCTTCTTCTCTGATTCCTCCAGCCTGTTCAGGAGGTTCACCATATTGGACGCCTCGGCGAGGGACGAATCGAGGAAGAAGGTTATCCTCGGGGTGACCCTGATGCCGAGGCCCTTGCCGACCCAGTGCTGGATATAAGGCGTCGCCGACTGGAGTCCCTCCAGCGTTTTCCTGATATCGTGCGGATCGCCCAGGACTGATATGCCGATCTTCGCCGTGGAATAGTCCTTGGCGAGCTCAACGCCGGTCACCGTGGCGAAACCGATGCGGGGATCCTTGATCTCCCGTATCAGCAATTCCGATACGATTCTCTTAATCTGCTCTTCTAGTTTTTCTCTTCTGTAACTCATGGTTATTATTAATGGGAAAAAAGGATTATCGCGTATTCTATCGAAGCCGGACGGAAGGCACAGCGGATACGGCCTGGAATGGATTTCCCCTCGCTTTAGTTATCTGCACCGGTACGGCGTCATATCGTCTTGGCGATCTCAACAAGCTTGTAGGCCTCGAAGCTGTCGCCATCCTTCAAGTCGTTGAAGTTGTCCAGGCTGAAGCCGAATTCCTGCCCCGCCGGGACCTCGGACACGTCGTCCTTGTACCGCTTGAGGGACTTGAGGGCGCCGTCGAATACGACCACGCCGTCACGGAGAAGCCTCAGCTTGCAGCTCCGCTCTATCTTGCCGGTATTCAACATGGCCCCGGCAATGGTCCCCACCTTGGATATTTTAAAGACCTGCTTCACGTCGCCGGAACCGGTGATCTCTTCCCTGATCTCCGGGGAGAGCATCCCTTCCATGGCGGCCTTGATCGATGTCGGTAACTTCAAATATGACGTTGAAGAATTTGATCGATACGTTTTCGCGCTCGGCGATTTCTGAAACCTTGCCGGTGGGCCGCACGTGGTAGCCTATGATGACGGCGTTTGACGCCGATGCCAGCATGACGTCCGATTCGTTGATGCCGCCGGTCCCCGTGTGGATCACCTTGACCCGCACCTCGCCGATGGACAGCTTCTCCAGGGACTCCTTCAGGGCCTGGCATGAGCCGTCAACGTCCGCCTTGACGATGACCCGGAGCTCCTGCACTTCGCCCTCGCGGATCATCTCGTTCAGGGATTCCAGCGTGACCTTCTTGACCTTCTTGGCGGATTCGGCCCGCTTGTATTCCATGCGCTTCTGGGATATCTGCTTGGCCGTTTTGTCCGATTCCACCCCCTCGAAGGGGTCCCCGGCGGACGGCACGCCCGATATACCCAGGACCTCCACCGGCGTCGCGGGCCCGCCACGTCGATGGGCTTGCCGAGGTCGTCGAACATGGCGCGCACCTTGCCGGAAAACACGCCGATGACAAAGGGATCACCCACGTGGAGCGTCCCGTTCTGTATCAGGACCGTTGACACGGCGCCCCGGCCCATGTCAAGCTTCGATTCTATGACTGTGCCCTTGGCAAGGAGCTTCTCGTTGGCCTTCAGCTCCAGCATTTCGGCCTGGATGAGGATCAGCTCCAGCAGCGTATCGATATTCTTGACAAATTTTGCGCTGATCTCGGCGAAGAGGGTGTGTCCTCCCCATGATTCCTGCACCAGGTCGTATTTTGCGAGCTCGTGCTTGACCTTGTCCGGGTTCGCTTCAGGGAGATCGACCTTGTTGATGGCAACGATGATGGGGACTCCGGCGTCCTTGGCGTGGTTGATCGCTTCAATGGTCTGGGGCATGACGCCGTCGTTCGCCGCCACGACCAGGATGACGATATCGGTCACCTTGGCCCCGCGGGCCCGCATGGTGGTGAATGCCTCGTGACCAGGCGTATCGAGGAAGGTTATCTTCTTGTCGCCTATCTTCACGCTGTAGGCGCCGATATGCTGCGTTATCCCGCCGAACTCCTGGTCAATGATATTGGTCTTGCGTATGGCATCCAGGAGTTTCGTTTTGCCATGGTCGACATGGCCCATGACCGTCACGACCGGCGGCCGCGTCAGGTTGTCTTCCGGAAGGTCCTGCTCCACGTGCTTGATGACCGTCTCGTCATAGAGCGAGACCACCTTCACGTTGGTGCCGTACTCGGAAGCGAGAATTTCCGCCGTCTCGGCGTCGATGACCTGGTTGATGGTCGCCATGACCCCGAGGTTCATCAGTTTGGCAATGACATCAGCTGCCTTGATATTCAGTTTTTTCGCCAGCTCGCCGACGGATATGTTTTCGGTTATATGGATCTCTCCGGGGGCCTGGGCTTCGCGTCGTCTCTCTTCGGCGGTTTTTTTCCGAAGGGTAATTTCCTTTTCTTCCTGTTCTTTTTTATATTTTCTTTTATCTTTTTCTTTCTCTTTGGTTTTCTTTCTTTTCTTATCTTTGCCTTCTCCAATGGCTGCAGACGGCTTTTCTCCGGCAGCACCCGCCGCCCCTCCCGGCCCACCAGGCCGCTGGGGTCCGCCATCTCTTCTGGGGGGACGAGAAGGCCCGCCGGGTCCGCCTTCCCTTCTCTGGCCCTGAGGACGCGCGCCTGGACCGCCTTCCCTTCTCTGACCTGCCGGACGGGCGCCGGGACTGCGCCGTTCCGCCGTCGGCCTGGCTCCTTCATGTTCGGGTTTTTTGGGTTCTTCTTTTTTTACCGGTTCTTCAACTGTCTCGGCGGCATCCTTTCCTTCTTTCGGAACCTGCACCTTCCGCTTCAGTTTTATCTTCTTGCCCTTCTTACTCTCCTCGATCTGCTGCGCTTTCCGCTTCTTGATGGCCTCGATTTTCTTCTCGATGAGAAATATATTTTTTTCCTGAAGATCAAATTCTTCGGTTTCGCACGCGATTTCCAGCTCCCGGCACACTTCCATCATATCTTCCATCGATATATGATTTCTTCTGGCTATTTCAATGGCTTTCATGTATCAGTTTTTCTTCCTTGCCTTTATTAATTACGGGGGAATCGAATCCCCACAAGCGCTCTCGAGCAAAACACCCGAACAGCCCCGCCAGGATATTATTCATCCTGCTTCGGTTTTTCCTGCTCTTCAGTCTCCTTTTTATCACCGGATGTCTCTGTGCCTTCTTCAGAACTTTTTTCTGTGCCTGTATCCTCCCCGGATTCTTCCCCTGACTCATCAAAATCAACGCTTTCAGCGATAATCTCGAGTATTTTTTTGGCTGTTTTCTCGCCGATGCCGTCAATGGCCATGAGCTCTTCCAGCGACTTCTCCACGAGATCCTCAACGGAAAAAACGCCGCCGTTTTCCAGGAGCTTGATGGTGCGCGTTTCAAGGCCGGGCAGTTCGGAAAGCGGCGTCTCATCCTCGTTGACTTTGGAGAAGAGCTGCTCCACGATGGCCCGTGATTCGCTTGAAGAGAGAAAATCGCGGTACTGCGTCCTCTGTCTTGATATCGATATCGAAACCGCAGAGCTTTGAAGCGAGGCGGACGTTGTGGCCGGCCTTGCCCAGGGCCAGGTGCTTCTGGTCGTTGTCGACGACCGCTATAACGCCCGCCATCGGACTTTTCGACGATTTCATGCACCTTCGCCGGGGTAAGGGCGTTGCCCGCCATGATCTTGCGGTCCTCAAACCATTCGACGACGTCGATCTTTTCGCCCTCCAGCTCCCGCACGATGGACTGGATACGGATGCCCTTCATGCCGACGCAGGCGCCGACAGAGTCGACGTCGTCGCGCTCGCTGGTGACCGCCACCTTGGTACGCATGCCCGGTTCCCGCACGACCTTGACGATCCGAACAACGCCGTCGTATATCTCGGGGATCTCCATTTCAAAGAGCTTTTCGATGAAGGTGGGGTGCGTGCGGGACAGGATGATGCTGGGCCCCTTCGAGTTCTTCTGCACGGCGAGGATGAGCGCCTTCACCCGGTCGCCCACCTTGTAGTGCTCGAGGGGGTTCTGCTCCCGCGCCGGGAGTATTCCCTCGGTGCGGCCCAGGTCGATGTAGATGGCGTCCTTGGTCTTGCGCTGGAGGAACCCGTTGATCAGCTCCCCCTCCTTGTCGACGAACTCGGTGTATATGATGTTCTTTTCAGCTTCCTTAATTTTCTGTATGATGACCTGCTTCGCGGTCTGTGCGGCGATCCGTCCAAACGATACGAGCGGGTCCTCTTCCACCTCGATATCGTCTCCCAGCTGGGCGTTCGGCGCGATTTTAACGGCCTCGCTGAAAGGTATCTCCTCGGCCCTGTTCCGGGCGGTCTTCACGACCATCTTCTTGGACACGACCTTGACGCTGTTCTTGTCCCGGTCGAAAACGACCTTTACGTTGTCGATCATGCCGTACTGTTTCTTGAAAGCGGACAGCATCGCTGATTCGACGATCTGCTCGATATATTCCCGGGGGATCCCCTTGTCGGTCGCTATTTCGTGTAATGCCTCAAAAAAATTCTTGCTCATGGCTCCTGCACCTTTTAATAATCAAGATTAGCATTGATAATCGCATCAAAGGAGATTACTGTTTCTCCCTTAGCATCTGAAACCGTCACCGCCGTATCGGTCACTTCCCCGATGACGCCCTTGACAACCTTGCGTTCCCCGCCTTCCTCGTATACGACCTTTACCGGGGCCCCGGGAAAACGCCTGAACTCTGAGTTGTTGCGCAGCAGCCGGTTGAGGCCCGGCGATGACACTTCCAGGGAGTAGTTCGGCAGGTCGTCCTCGGTATCAAGCCTGTCAGACAGCTCCCGCGAAAACTTCTCGCAATCGAGGTGCGAAATGCCGGCGTGGCTGTCAATTTTCACGTGAATCTGGGAATTCTTTCCTTTATAAAGGATTGAAGACTCGTAAACCAGGTAGCCAAGCTTGCCCGCGGTATCCTCGATAAGCTCCAACGTTCTCTCTTTAATATGCACGACTGTATATCCATAGTAAAAGAGAGTGGGTGGCCCACTCTCCTGTCAATCGCTCATTAATAAACACTACATCATCTAAACTGAACCAATATCAATCATAGCCATATAGATTGCAAGCTTTTTTTGGCCCTATCATTGCCGGTTGCAACCGGCTCCGGCCGTCACTCTACACGGCTGAATCAATGACAATCCTGTTCCGGCCCGACTCTTTTGCCCGGTACAGGCGCTCATCGGCGATTTTGACCAGCTCCCCGGCGGCCAGGGCCCCATTTTCAAGCTCCCGGTTGTCGACAATGCCGCCGCTGAAGGTGACGTGAATCAGGTCGTCCTGGAAACGGTACCGCTCCCGGTCGATGGAATCCTTGATCCTCTGCAATACTTCGAAGGAATCCTTCCTGCTGCAGTCTTTGAAGAGGATGATGAATTCCTCCCCGCCGTAGCGGGCCACCAGGTCGTAGGGACGTATGCTTTTTTTCAAATAATCGGCGAGCTGCATCAGGATGAAATCACCGGCCTGGTGCCCCATGGTATCGTTGATGTTCTTGAAGTGATCGATATCGATCAGGGCGACGGAAAAGAATTTCCGCGTGTTCCGCCGGCCGTGCTCCACAATCTTGTCAAGGTATTCAAAGAAGTAGCGCCGGTTATGGACTCCCGTCAGGGGATCGGTGATGGTCTTTTCGCGCAGTTCCAGTTCCTGCTTCTTCTTCACAAGGGCGGACCGGATGCGGGCGCGCAGTTCTATCTCGTTATAGGGCTTTTTTATGTAGTCGTCGCCGCCGCATTCAAACCCCTTTTCCACGTCCTTGCCGGTGTCCTTCGAGGTTATGAATATGATGGGGATGTCGGCGAATTTCTCGATATGGGATAATCTCTTGGCGATCTGGAAGCCGTCTTCGCCGGGCATTACCACGTCAAGGAGGATGATGGACGGGACTTCATTCTTCAGAACATGCCACATCTCGTCGCCGCAGGAGGCGCTGATGACGGAGTAATCATCGAGCAGTTTCTTGATAGTTGTGGTATCGATGCGGGAATCATCGACTACTAATATTGTTTCGGCCACGTTCCTGTTGTTCCTCCTGACATATAAAAACCATGTCTGGAAAGCGGTCGCGGCGTTTTCGCCGCGAATCGGGCACAACTTTTATAGTTCCGCAGCCTTTGTCAAATAGTAAAAGGATATTTTTTTCATTAATTTATACGCTTTTCGTATATATTACTGGGAGTTATCTCAAAAAAGATCTATATTGTATATGTCATTGCAGGAAGCCTCGATAAAGGCGCACCCAGATTATCAGCCGCATCCGTATAGGCAAAATTTAGGCGATCCCGATTTTTCTTCTTGCCACAATACCGGCGTAAGATGAATCTGCAGTATATTCAATAAAGGAAACATAATGTCCATTCTCGACAACCTTAACGAAAATCAGAAAAAAGCCGTCATACACACCGAAGGTCCCCTTCTCATACTGGCGGGGGCAGGCTCAGGCAAGACCCGGGTCATTACCCACCGGATCGCATACCTGGTAGGGGAGAAGCGTGTTTCACCATCCGCCATTTTCGCCGTCACCTTCACGAACAAGGCGACCGAAGAGATGAAAAACCGCATCATCAAACTCATCGGTCCGCAGGGGGCCAGCGTGTTCATCAAGACCTTTCATGCCGCCTCCGTGTACATACTGCGGCGCTACGGCGAGCGCATCGGCATCCCCCGGTCATTTTCAATTTACGACACATCGGACCAGGCGACCCTGGTAAAGGAAATACTCCTCCAGATGCGCCTGGACCCGAAAAAAATCCGTCCCGAATCGATCGTATCTAAAATTTCCGAGGTGAAGGACAAGGCGGAGCTGATCGACGGCGCCGATCCGGGGCTGCTGACGCAGAAGACGCATTTCTACGACTTCCAGGAGATCTATGACGAATACCACCGGCTGATGGCAAAGAACAACGCCCTTGATTTCAACGATCTTCTCATAAAGACCGTGCAGCTCCTCCGCTCCGATGCCGACGCCCTTGAAAGGCTCCAGCGGCAGTGGTCACACTTCATGATCGACGAATACCAGGACACCAACTACGCCCAGTATCTGATCGCGAAATACCTCGCCTCCGCCGGCACAAACATCTGCGTTGTCGGCGACGACGACCAGTCGATCTACTCCTGGCGCGGCGCCGATATCCGGAACATCCTGAACTTCGAAAAAGACTACCTGAACGCCGCCGTCATCACCCTGGACAGGAACTACCGTTCCCGCCAGCCGATTCTGACCGCCGCCTCGTCGGTGATCAGGAACAACGTCAACCGGAAGGAAAAAAACCTGAACGCCCACAAGGGCGAAGGCGAGCCGGTGGTATGGTGTAAAACAAACAACGAGTACGGCGAGGCGGAGTATGTGGTGAACACGGTCATGTCCCTGAAACACCGTGAAAACCTTGCCAACAATGATTTCGCCATTTTCTACCGCACCAACGCCCAGTCCCGCGTGTTCGAAGACCGTCTCAGGAAGGAAAACATTCCCTACCGTCGTCGTGGGAGGCATGAAGTTCTACGAACGCAAGGAAATCAAGGACATGCTGGCCTACCTGAAATTCATCGTCAACCCCCTTGACCTGGTCTCCATGCTCGCGCATCATCAACACCCCCTCGCGGGGGATCGGCCGGGTGACCATCGACAAGATCCGCGACGCAGCCACGCGCGGCGGCGAGACTGAATGGGCGGTGATCAGGGAAAACCGCCTCGGCGAAAAGCTCCCCAAGGGGCTCATCGACTTCCGCGCCATAATAATGCCAGTGCCAGGAAGCGTCCCGGCGAGATCCCCCGGACGAAGCTCTCCGCGTTCGTGGAGCAGGTCCTGGAGCTTTCAGGATACGTGAAGAGCCTGGAGGACGAGGACACGATGGAGAGCCGTTCACGCCTGGAGAACATAAGCGAGCTCATGAACAGCATCTATGATTATGAGCAGGCGTATCCCGGAGGCGACCCTCGACCAGTTCCTGCAGGATATCTCCCTCTACACCTCCGAGGAGAACCCGGAGGAAGACCCGAAGACAGGAGCAACATGGTCACCCTTATGACCGTGCACAACGCCAAGGGTCTCGAGTTCCCGGTGGTGTTCCTCACCGGCATGGAGGAGGACATCTTCCCCCACCGCCTCTCCTCCGACACGCGAAGAAGGGATCGAGGAGGAACGGCGCCTCTGCTACGTGGGCATCACCCGGGCCATGGAGCGCGTCTACATCACCAGTGCTGAACTGCGGCGGACCTTTCATGAGATATTCCACAAGGAACCCTCGCGGTTCATCTTCGAGATACCCTCGGACCTCCTTGAAGTGCAGGAGTTTTATTCGACCGGCTACCAGAACGGCGCCAACTTCCGCAACCCCTTCGGCGTGAAGAAGACCTACACGGAATCACACTTTGACAACATTGATGAAGTTGATACTGATTCCGAGGATGAATCCGATGACCGTCCCATGCCGGGCGTACGCAGCGACTCGAAGTTCAGGGTCAGGGACAACGTCCTTCACCCGAAGTACGGCGTCGGCCGCGTCCTCAGCATCGAGGGCTCCGGCGACAATGTGAAGCTCACCATTCTTTTCGGCAGGTCGAGCAAGACCTTCCTGGAAAAGTATACGCCCCTGGAAAAGGCTGAGTAACGTATAAACCCTGACAAAACCGGTACACCATCCAATAGGGCTTGACATTTACTTTTGGGTGCATATCGTTATAGTGTCCGGGTTTAACTATGCGATTTGCCACCATTCTTGCGCTTTTTCTTATATCAAACGGTGCCATGGCCCATGGTGCTGATATCGACCTGACCGCACGCGATCTCTATGTTCGTCCCGGATTTGATAAGTCCTGCCTGACCCTCCCCCTTTCCGGCGATGCGCCGGGGTGGCATAAAGTGCCGGGAAAGCCTGGCAATCGCCCTGTGAGGGTGCGGGATCTGGGCCTGCCGGGGGTGCCACGCTTCCGCCACCTCTCCCTCACGCGCTACAGCACCATGGAGTTCACCTTCATGACAAGCTTTGACCTGAACCGGGCGATGTACGATTCAGGCAACCTGGCTCTGTACCTGGCGCAGATCGGGCTCAACTGGCAGGTATACGTCAATGGCACCCTGGTCCGCGACGAGATGCACCTGGCAGCGGACGGCAGCATTGAACGGGAAAGGGCCATGCGCGGCGTCCTGATGGAGCTTGACCGGCGGTACCTGCGCGAAGGAACAAATGTGCTGGCCTTCCGCATTATCGGCACTCCCACCGACGACCGGACCGGCTTCTTCATGAAAGACACATACCTGGTCGGCGACTACGCCGGTCTCCAGAAGCGTTTCCACAGCGAATATATTGATCTTGTGCTCATAGCCCTGTACTTCTTCGTCAGTATTTTCTATCTCCTGCTCTATATCCTCCGGCGCAAAGAACAATACACTTTGTTCTTCGGACTGGGAACCATTTGTTTTGCCCTGACCATGCTGTGCCGGACGAAGCAGATCTTCAATATGATTGACGATACGAGTATCATTCAATATGCGCAATTTTTCTCGATGTTCCTCGGCATGCCCCTCTTTGGCGCCTTCATCGATTCTCTGCTCAGGCAGAAGATCAGCACCTTCAGCCGTTTTTATCTCGTGCTCTGCTTTGTCCTGTGCATCGCCATCCCGCTGCCGGTCCTGGAAACGGCCCACCGGATCTGGCAGATCATGGCGCCAATCGCCCTGCTCTACATGCTGGTGTACGATGTCATTATGCTTTCCCCGTCCGAGTTCATACGATACTACCGGGACACACGGGGCACGGGAGCATTGCGGATCCTCAAGTCCGCCATCTTCACGCTGCTCAGGTCAATTCCAGGCAATCTGCTGATCGGATTCTGCGTGGTCCTGGGGTGCCTTATTGTCGATATCAGGAATGGTAATGCCGGTATTCCCACCGCCTACAGCCAGTACGGCTTCTTTTTCATGATGATGGGCATCACCGCCATTCTGGTCAACCAGTACATCACGGTTTATAACCGGCTGGACCTTTACAGCGCTTCGCTGAAGCAGGAGATCGAGGGACACAAGCGTTCCGAGGAGGACCTCCGGTATACACGCAATTACCTGCGCAACGTCTTTAACTCGCTGCCGTCAATGCTGGTGTCCATCGATGAAGAAGGAATGGTGACCCAGTGCAACAATGCGGGCGAGGTGCTGTGCGGCGTGCCATTATCCCAGATGGCCGGCCAGCCGCTCTGCCGGATACAGCCGTTCCAGGAGGAAGACGCCCCGGTCTTCAGGGATATCATGGAGTCGGGGAAGCCCCATGAGATGTATCGGACCCACATCTTTTCCGGCGAGAACAGGTCCTTCAGGATCGCCCTCATGCCTCTTTCCATCAATGGCACACGCGGGGCGGTAATACGGGTGGATGACATCACCGAAATGGAACGCAAGGAGATCCAGCTGCGCCAGGCGCAGAAGATGGAAATCATAGGCAATCTTGCCGGCGGGCTGGCCCATGACTTCAACAATGTCCTCGGGGGAATTCTCGGTATGGCTTCGCTTCTCAATCTATCCCTGAAAAAGAAGAACTTTGATCCGCAGGAGTTATCCGAAGGAATTGACCTGATTATCCACTCGGTTAAGCGCGCGGCAAACATGGTCATGCAGCTCCTGGCAATCTCGCGCCGTCAGGAACTCACCCTCACCAGCGTCGACCTTAACCTCGCCATCAAGCATGTGCAGGATATCTGCAACAGCACGATAGACAAGTCGATCGATATCAATGTAACACTCCATAACGGGCAGCCGGTGGTGCTGGCTGACTCGACCCAGATCGAGCAGGTGCTGCTGAACCTCTGCGTCAATGCATCCCATGCCATGACCATCATGCGGCCGGAGCACGAACCGCAGGGCGGGGTCCTGACCCTTACGGTAGGGCTCGCGACGGCGGATCAGTACTTCTGCCAGACCCATCCGGAGGCGGCACCGGGAGAATACTGGCGGGTGACGGTATCTGACACCGGGGTGGGAATGGATTCCAAGACAATTGCAAAGATCTTCGACCCCTTCTTCACCACCAAGGACAAGGGGCTCGGCACGGGGTTGGGCCTGGCCATGGCCAACTCGATCATCCAGCAGCATAAGGGTTTTATAGATGTCTATTCGGAGAAAGGCGTTGGCACAAGCTTCAATGTCTTTATCCCCCGCCATATACATCAGGGCGTAGTACCCGAACACCGGGGCAGGCCCGGAGAAATCGCGAAGGGTCGCGGCACCATCATGGTGATTGATGACGAGGATGTTATTCGCGACATCACTAAAAAAATGCTCATGGAATGCGGGTACACCGTCATCCTGGCGTCAAACGGCATGGAAGGCCTTCAGATATTCAAAGAACGCCAGGCTGGGATCAGCGCCGTGATCCTTGACATGGCAATGCCCAGGATGTCGGGCAGGGAAACGTATATTGAAATGAAGCGGATATCGCCCGCGGTGAAGGTGCTGATCGCATCAGGTTTCAAGTTCGACCAGCGTGTCCAGGACGTCATGGAACTCGGGGCGAACGCCTTCATCCACAAGCCCTATACCCTTGACGAGCTTGCCTCGAAAGTCAGGGATGTCCTGGAAGAACGTTAAGTAAGCGACATCGCATTCCCCTGATATCGTTCCTACAATATACGCCACCCGACGTTAACCAGGAGAGACACTTCTTGCAGAGGCTTATCCGCCGTCGAGACGATGCTGTATCCTACCTCGACGCCCACCAGGAACCCCTTCCACACGTCATAGTAGCACCCGGCAGAGAGTCCGAAGACATTGAGGTACTCAGTGACGTTTTTGGAAAACACCGGAAAAGACGGGTTTCGGGATTCGTAGTAGACAACGGACAGGCCGTCCCATATGCGCCCGTACACGGTAAGGGTATTCCGGGGAAGCCTGATCGGGTATCGGTACACGATGGCGGGATACACCTGCACCTGGGAGAGGCTGGTTTCGAATCCCGGCAGGTCATCCCGGTAATCCATGGAGGCGTAACGGAGATGGACCTCCGGGGAGAGGCCCAGGAAATTAACGTAATAGATACCGGCAGCAAACGAAACCTGGTATCCCGGATTGTATGAAGCGCCGTAATCGGAAACGGGGAAATAACCGCCGGCGCCTACAAAGAGGGCAACGTATTCTTTGCTTGAAGGATCAACGAAGGCATATTTGCTCTTGTTGCCTTTTTCTTCATTTTTTTGTTTTTCAATGCCTTGCTGTTTCTCCTCTTTTTTTTCAGGGGGAACGGTATCAGACCGGGTTTCACTTGCATCTTTTTCATTGGCCTCGCGGGGCTGATCTTTCAAATCCCCGGCTGCTTCTCCGGCAGGACTGCCCTGCGGATCATTCACGGTTTCGCCCCGGGCGGCCGTAACGCCCGGCAAGAGGAGAGCCAATGCCGTCATCAGATGAATGCATGTTTTTTTCATAGTTCCCACCGGCCTTCGGCAGCAGTTTATCCATGATTCTTAACGGGAATCCTTCATTGGCCATAATTTGCTTACCATCCGCCGCTATCAAGCCGAAAATTATTAATAATCATGCGCCAGAAGCCCAACAGATGAAAAAACTATTTATCATAGTACTGGCAGCGGCCCTGGCCGCCTCCTGCGCGACGGCCCCGCACTCCTCCACAATCAATATAACCCCGCTGAAGGGCCTTTTCGAGCTGTGCGAATCGGACCTGGAAAAAGCGAAAAAAGTCATCATCGAGCGGGACCTGATAAAATTGCTGACCCATTTCCAGCGCATGGACCGGGGCGGCGACAAGTATTACCTCCTGGAGAGAGAGGGAATCACCTCAATGATCAAATCCGTCACCGAGGGAATGTATTCGGATTTTATCCTGATCAACAGGGATGGCACGGTGATCTACACCATGAAAAACGACACTATTTTCTCCAAAAACGTCAGGACGACCCTGGGAAACACCGCGCTCAGTCTCTGCTATACCAACAGGGAGACAAAGCCCTTTATCGCCAGCGTGGCTTCGGCGCCGCTCTTCTGGGACGGGTATTATATCGCGGTATCATCCGAAGTAAGCGCTCCCGGCACCATGCCCGGCATTTTCATCCTCCTGGTTGACATGGAAAAGGTCCAGCGACTGGTCGGTGAGAAATCCTTTATCATCGGCCCGAAGGGCACCTACGAAGTCGTTGGAGACCGGCAGAAAATCAACACTGCCTACGGCGATTTTGACCGGATTGACCAGACCGAGCCGCGTAACGACTTCGCGGTTCGCCGTTTCTCCCGCTCCGCTGGCGGAAGCGCTGAATACCGCCTCTTTCATTACAGTAACCTGAGATGGTTTATTATTACTGAATAGCAATTCCTCCTGCCCGGGTCCCTGGCTTGGATATTGCGAGAGGAAGGCCGCCGCTTTTTCGGCATCCTGTCGGCAGCGGCAGGCAAACATCCTGTTTGCTCAGTGTGACTTCCCTCTTCCTCTCGCGCTCTTCATCACCCCGCTCGCTCAGGCGGCAGGCGCATTTCGTCCTTCCTGGACGCGCCTGCAGGCGAGCATCCATGTTCGCTCCCTCGAGGGGCTACAGGCATAACTCGCCGAACCGGCTCCGCCGGATTCGACTCAGACAGAAGCTCGATTTGTGTCCGCCCTACGGGCGGACGTTTGGAGGCTTGGAGGTGGGTGGATGAGCTTATTGGGGAATTGCTCTTAGACCTTGAAAGCACCGATAACTATCGGCCCGGTTCTTTAATGATTTGCGGAAGAAAATCGAAGCGATGGAAAATAAACATGACCAAAAGAATAGGTGGTTCACAACATGCAGAGCCAGAGGCTCACAAACTGAAAAGAGTTGAAAGACGGCATCCTGTTTGATCAAAACCGTGCAAAAACGTTTATGATCAATAAAAAACCAACCAACGAAAAAATTTAAAAAAGCAACAACCTTCAGCCTCCGCCGGCGTTTGAGGCGGCACGGGGGGAGGGATCAAAAGGGAGGGGGGTGTCCGTGCTGACACCCCCTCCCTTTTACAATTGCTCGACCCGTTTCCGGGTCACGATTTTAATTTGTCATTGGCAACAATCTTATACACCCTATCATGGATGTCGCCGAAGAGATGGGGATATTCGAAGTCATCCGACAGCAGTACCACCAGCTTTTTCGCGTATTCAACCAGCTTCGCGTCATTGATATTTCTGACATTTGCGTCAATTATCCCGCGCAGCAAACCGGGATACAGGGCCGCCAGATCGGACATGTCTCTTTTTATGAACTCCCGCACGCCCTTGCCGGATATATCCTCAACGTCAGGCTCGCCGGCTCCCAAAAAGGATATGACAAACTGACCGGGCCGTATCTTCCGGTATTCTTCGAGATCAAAGTTGTTTTTTAGCAGTATAGTGATATCGGCGTTACCGAAGATGTTCTCCGCCGTCGTCGCAAGGCCGCCCTGGTTTTCCAGGGCCAGCATCGACTTTTCGCTGTGGTCGAAGCCGAGTATCCTCCTGAATCCGATCTTGTCAAGCACCCGGGCCAGGCGCACGGCGCTCAGGTCGATGCCGATAAACCCGACAGTTGTTTCTTCAGCCTTGACGCGGTACTTCATCATGATCTTGATGACGAGAACCAGCAGGAAGAGGGGGATATCGTCATGCTCCAGCGAGACCGTCGGCACGGTAAGATCCGAGAAGAGCATATCATACAGCATGATCGAGGCCTCGTCGATGCGGGTGACACGAATCGCCGAATAGTTATATTCAATTTTTTTAAGCACCTGGATGACGTCCTCGGGATGCTCGAAGCGCACTACCAGGGGGCAGCCATTGAGGCCGGAAAACCTGTTAAGTATCACGGCGTCGCGTTCGGCGCAGACATACTCATGAAGGAGGTGCACGCGGACCGCTTCGTCCGTTGACCTGATGCCGGCGACAAGGCCCACGTTCCGCGAAACGCTGGTAAAACGCATCCCGTCTTCGCTTTTGATCTTTTCGAGCATCAGGTCCGCCGCGCCCAGCACCGATGTGTTCAAGTCGGTGATGTTTTCAAGCGGCATTTTTCCCGACACGGAGAGAAGACCTCCCACGATGCGTTCCTCGACAATGTTTTTCACCGATATAAACTTGTACTTGTCGGCGGCGCTGCTTATGATGGTTATGAATTCCTCGAAGCGCTTCAGGTTATCGCAGGCGATGCGGAGAGTGTACAGGTATCCGTCGCCCGAATCCTCGATGTGCTGGAGTTCGAGGAGATCGCATTCCCGCTTGTACAGCTCATCTATGAAGCTGGGAAAGCTCTTTTTCTTGATTATGACCGTGATCTCATTGATCAAGCGCATGGAGGAGAAACCCCTCTCTTAATCTTTGAGCCTGGTGAAGATCATCCGCCCCGCGGTCGTTTGCAGCACGGAAGTGACCGTGACATCCACCTCGTCGTTCAGCCGCCGGCGGCCGTTTTCGACCACCACCATGGTGCCGTCGTCAAGGTAGCCGATGGCCTGGTTCTGGTCCTTCCCCTCCTTGATGAGGGCGACTCTCATTTCCTCGCCGGGAAGCACCACCGGTTTCAGGGAATTGGAAAGCTGGTTGATGTTCAGGACCGGGACCCCGTGGAATTCCGCGACCTTGTTCAGGTTGAAGTCATTGGTAACGACCTTGGCGTTCATGATCTTCGCCAGCTTCACGAGCTTGGCGTCCACCTCGTTGATGTCAGCGAAATCCATGTCCGTAATCTTCACCATGATTGACTGATCCTTCTGCATCTTGTTAAGTATGTCAAGGCCGCGGCGGCCGCGGTTCCTCTTGATCGAATCCGCCGAATCCGCGATCATCTGGAGCTCGTTCAGCACAAAGTTGGGAATGACCAGAATGCCTTCAATAAAGCCGGTGTCGCAGATATCGGAAATCCTGCCGTCTATTATAACGCTGGTATCGAGTATCTTGTAGGCGATCTTTTCATCGGAACTCTCCTCGCTGGAGGAAACGATCTTGTCCAGGAACGATATCTCGTCGTAGTTGATGACGAAGAACATCATCACGAAAAAGCCCGTCAGGTGATAGATAAGGGGCGTGATGATGTGCGAGTATTCATCAAGGGCCGTGATATGCAGCGCCCCGTAGGCAAGGTTGAGGAGATGCCCCAGAGTGAAGCCGATGATCAGCCCTATAATCGCGGCGGCGAATGTCCGTGCCGAAAAAGTATGCAGCATGTATTCTATAAGTATGAGAATGAGAAGAGAAACAACGCCGGCCACTGCCGCCACACCGAGAATTACATAAAACGCCTTGTCAACAAAGTATAATGACGAAAATAGCATCGATAAAACAATAAATAATATCCTTAAAATAATAATCATGATTTACTCCTTGCGTAACGAAATCTGATACGATAAACGAGATATCGCAGGGGCTTGAAACAGAGATCAATAGTGCGTCATCCCGGAAGGGAGCACCCTTGTTAACAGAGAAACGCTCCCTTACTTTTTCGGATGATGAGATGAGAGGGCTTCGGAAACCAGATTACCGGCTTCCTCCAGGTCGATATTTTTAGACAGGGCAACTTCGTGCGTCACTAACTGATACGCATTTTCATACAGCTTTCGTTCCATGATGGAAAGTTCCTTCTCGCGTCCCCGGCGGTACAGGTCCCTGGCAACTTCAGAAACTTCGTAGATAGAACCGCTTTTCACTTTATCGATATTGTTCTGATACCGTTCTTTCCAATCGTCCACCGAGCTTATCTCATTCTTTGTAAGCACGCCGAGCACTTTCTTGATGTCCTTTTTGGGTATGATACTCCGTATTCCAATTTGTTCAGCGTTCTTTACCGGAATCATCACCTTCATGCCGCTGTTCAGGATTGTAATAATATAATATTCGCTTCTCTTACCTAAAATGACTTTTTTTTCGATGGCCTCTATTCTTCCCACGCCGTGCATGGGATAGACAATATTGTCACCGACCTTGAACATATAAATACCCTATACCTCACCCTCTCAAATTAGAATGAATTATACCATAAAATTTAATAATTTCAAGAATAATTCTACGGAAAACAGGTAACCATACAAAAAAAATAATAAAAAATCGATTTTATTCCCCGTACCTCCTTTTAACGCTGTTTTTCAGCATATTTAAGATGGTTTTTGTATATGGCTTCAACCTCCTGTGTAAGAATATAGCATTAATGCCCTATCCCTTAATCAGCTTGGTGGAAAGAACATTAATAATACTTTATTTACTTATGGCAAAAAATCAAACGAAAAATTAAAAAGGGATCAATTACCGTATCGTTTCTTCTCTTCAATAAGCCCTTCGATCTCCATATATCGTTCCAGAACCGATTTCATGATTTCATTCCCGTCATTGTTGTAATACTGGGACTGTGCCCCTTCCAGTCCATAACCGGTCCCTATCTGGCGCACGCCGGGCGGCATATCAGGAAACTGCGGGTCAGGCTTGCCTTTATAGAAGCCGTCCATGAACCTGCCCCAGACAGGCGCAGCCACTTCCGACGCGGCCTGGTGCGTTCCCAGGGAGAGGAACGACTGGTCGTATCCGACCCACACAACGGCTGTGATATCCGGCGTAAATCCGCAAAACCAGGCATCGGACCAGTTGGAGGTGGAACCGGTCTTGCCGGCGCCCTTTTTGGAATAGCCGCCCTTGATGCGGATCCCTTCGGTGGCGGTGCCGCTGTCGACAACCCGCATCATCATCTGGGTCATGATCCAGGCGACCTCTTCGCTGATGATCTGGATCGTTCCGTTCTTCGCTTTCCGCGCAAGGATCTCACCCACTTCTCCCTCGATGTTCGCCACTTCATTGCCGTCCCGGTCTACGACATAGCGCACGGCAAAAGGAATAACGTCCTTGCCGCGATTGGCATATATAGCATACCCGGTGGCCATTTCGAAGGGCGTCAGCTCCGACGTACCCAGTGCAATGGTCGGGTTCGCGCCAAAATCCGTGGGCGGCACCTTGGTCATCTTCGACGCGAAGTCAATTATCCTATCGGGACCCAGGAGGTCGTAGAGCCTGATCGAAATGACGTTTATGGACGCGGACAATGCGTTGATCACCGGCACCATGCCGCGGTATTCCCCCTCGTAGTTGCCCGGAGTCCAGGTGTTTCCTATGGCATCGATGTCCAGGATCGGCGCGTCGGGCAGCTGCGTTTCAGTGGTCACCAGCTTGTTCTCTATTGCCGCCCCGTACACGAAGGGTTTGAAGGCCGAACCGGGCTGCCGCCTGGCCTGCACGGAACGGTTGTACTGGTTCTGAACTTCGAATTTCGAGCCTCCCACCATGGCTTTGATATAGCTGCTGAACGGCTCAATGGCGATGATGGCCCCTTCCACGTTCATGATCGACGAGAGCCCCGTGATCTGGGAATGGTACGCCTCGAGTGCCCTGTTGCATCCCGGTGTTTCGGAAAATAATGACAGTATCTCGGCCGCATCAAGGAGATCATCGGCCATCATCTGCTTGAACATGCTCTCCCCGTCAGAGCTTATGGAGACAGACGGCAGGGGGAATATCATGCGCAGGCCCTCGTAGGAGTCTATCATGCCCATCTCCATGGCCATGGTCTTGGTCTCGGCGCCTTTTATTGAAACGGAATTCTGTTTTTTCAGCGCGTCTTTCAGGACGCTCTCGGCGATCTTCTGGTCCCGCAGGTCAAGGGTGGTGTACACGCTCAGGCCGTCGTTGTAGAGCATTTCCTCGCCGAAGCGGGAAATGAGGATCTGCCTCACGTAATCGGTGAAATAGGGGGCCTTGTCCCGGAACTTCGACCGGGCGGTCTTGGTCGGATAATCCATGATGATCGATTCAATAAAGGCGGGCCAGAACTCCTCGTAGATCCGATCCGCCTTTTTCCTGTCAAGATAACCCTGGTCGACCATTCGGTTCAGCGTGTCCCGATTCTTGGCCATGGCCCGCCGCGGGTACTTGATGGGCGACAGGCCGTTGGGACGCGTCGGCATACCAGCGAGAACCGAGCTTTCGATCGCCGACAGGTGCTTGACGTTTTTATTGAAAAAGAACCGCGCCGCGGCGTCGACGCCATGGCACCCGTGGCCGAAATAGATCTGGTTGAAATACATCTCCAGTATTTCTTCTTTGGTGAAGCGCTTTTCGATCTGCAGCGCCAGGATAGCCTCCAGGGCCTTGCGGCCGAAGGTCCGCTCTCCCGTGGTGAACAGCCGCTTGGCCAGCTGCTGGGTGATGGTGGAGCCGCCCTGGGAAATGACCGGGCGGAACGACTTTACTGACGTGATGACATTTTTCACCATGGCCCGCATGATGGCCGGAGGGGAAATGCCGAAGTGGTCATAAAAATCCTGGTCCTCAGCGGACAAAAACGCGTTTACCAGGCACGGAGGAAGATCTTCAAAGGCCACCGGATAGCGGCGCTGCTGGAACAGCTCGGCAATGACCTCGCCGTTCACGTCAAAGAGCCTCGTGGGAATGCTGGGCTGAAAGGCTTTCAGGTTCTCGATGCCGGAGTAATTCTTGATCTCCGCCGTGACGAAGCCAAACATGATACCCCCCAGCACGCAGATGCCAAGGATAACCTTCAGGGCGATTGTTTCTATCTTGAGTAAATCAATTTTTTCCATTGATCCAATTCCTGAAAACCCAATTGTTAATAATTACCCGATATAAATCAACAAAATAAAAACATCGGGTTTTTTTTCTCCTTCCGCATATTGGAGGATGGTAGTACTTACTCCCTGAAAGAGAATCTTCCCGCCAGGTATGACATCAGGCAGGGGTCAATCCGGTCATCAGCCTTTTAAACGACACTGTAAAGGACGATTATACTTCCTTTCTGACAATTTTTACTACATGGGCCACCAGGAACACAATCACGAAGGCCAAGGCTCCCCACAAGAAAATGTAGAACAGTGCATGTAAAATAAAAGCCAGGATTTTCACCAGCAATGGAAGAACATAAAAAAAGAACAGGAATAAAACTGCAACGATCCCTAAATAATAGAAGATCTTCTTAACTGAATCATCCATATCTACGACCTCTGAAACAAATAAAATATGCACCAATAATTAATTTCATGCTAATAAATCAAATATTTTTTGAAATAAACGATTTTTTCTTGATTAACCCCGTCATATTAAGGCACTTTTGGTATTCTGATCAGGTCCGGTTATCGAAATGGAACAGCAAGATACTAATAATCCCCGTCCCCTCCCCTGGGTCATCCTGCACCTGGTTCTTGCCCTTTTTGTCATGCTGTTTCTTCTTACCAGCCTTGAGAATGCCGGTATTGATATCATAAAAATTTTTTTCCGGACGTCATACTGCTATTATCCGGTGCTGCTTTTTTCCATTGGTGGATTACTCATTGTGCTGAATCTTTGCCTGGCACTCTATGGTGCCGTCTCCCTGGCAAAGGGGATCCCTTACCTGCGGCCTGTAACGGCGGGTATTCTCGTCCTGGCCATCATGGTCAGCATCCTGTCGATGATCGCCCTCTTTCTTCAATTTCATCACCCGCCGGGGGATGCTGCGCAGGCCTCCGCCCGCACACGCTTCTGGACGAGGATAGGGCCCGTGGTTCAGTTCGGACCTTTTGTCGATCGAAGAGCTGACGCCTCCGCGTCCATGGTGATATGGTACTTCGATCCCTTCCCGAAAGAAGACCCGCCGTCACTGCTTTTCGGAAGGGAGCCGATGCCGGAGAAAATGACGATATTGAAAGAAGCCACCGGCGACGGCAGGCGACACGAGTTTCATCTCACGGGCCTTTCGCCGTCGACCAGCTACTATTACCAGATTCCCGCCCGGGGTGACGCCGTACATTCCTTCCGCACCGGGCCGGCACGGGGCAGCGCAGAGCCGTTCCGTTTCATGGCCGTCGCGGACACCGGCAACACGCGGCGCGGCGGCTACGCGGTTTCATATTATGGTGAAGTGTTGATGGCCGCAGGCGCATGGTATTCCTCAATTCACGCCATCCCGGCATTCAGGATCCATGGCGGCGACATGGTTCGCTTCGGATCGGACCTCGACGGATGGCACAGCCATTTTTCGTCCGACGAAATGGCCGTTTCAGTTCCCGGCGCCGTCACCCCGGGAAACCATGAACTCCTCCGTGACGGCGGCGCCAATTTCCGCTATTTCTACGGACAGCCCGATTATTATATAGTCGATCACGGAAACGCGCGGATTTTCTTCATTCATCCCTTCGACGGCCCAGGGAAAACCCTGGACGGGCCCGTCCTCACAACAGGCCGGGAACAGTACCGGTGGCTGCGCCATGAACTGGCGAAACGCCCCGGCAGCAGGTGGACCATCATTGTCATCCATATCCCCCTTCTTTCCACCGGCGACTATGGCGTGAACGAACTGCTCATGGCGCAGTATTTCGAACTATTCAGAAAACATAAGGTCGACCTGGTCATATCCGGACATGACCACAACTTCGATTCATTTTACCTGGATGAGAATGCGGATTGGGGCGGGACCATCTACCTTGTCACGGGCACCGGCGGATCCAGCCTGGATTCCTACATCATGGACCGGCCGGCGCGCCGCTGGCTCGGCTGGCGCCATGACAGGAATCTGCCCGGCGGGCTGTACCAGCATGACCGGTATACCGTTTCCTCTCACCGCTACGGCGAGCTCTCCTGGGGGTTTAGCGACATTAGTATTCTCGACGACACCATGACCGTCACCTACTGCCGGTGGCTCGACTTCGACCGGTACCTGGCAATTACCGGGCAGGAAAGGCATGCCTGGGACATGGTGCACCTGGACGGGCCGGTACTTCAGAAAAACGGTCTTGTAATGGCAGTGCCGGTTATTACCATGGTGAAAAGAAAGAAACAATAAATCTCCGTATATTGAAATCCCCTCCATCGTCAGGAGGGGATTTCATGTATCATGTGAGATTGTCATGGGATGTGCTGTACATCCCTTCAGTCGCAGCTGTCAGCCAGGTAAAAAAACGCCTAAAGATTTTTTTCAACGCCCTTATCGAAATATTTGACTACATTATTCGGATAAAGATTTATATAATCGCCGACATTGAATTTCTTTCCCTTGATTACAAGGGCATCACCCGGCTCGATCTGGACAAACATGACGGAGTAAACCGGCTTGCCGTCCATGGTCCCGCTCGCAACCCCCGGCTTAATACGCGTCCCCGCGGGGAGTTCATATCCCATGACGGTGTGTTTTTCATTGATGGTGATAACAGACGGCATCTCCGGTTTCTCGAATATAATGCTGTCCTGGTACTCCAGCAGGGTACCTTTCTTAAAAACATACGGGAAGGCCTTGCCGAAATTGATATCAGCAACGGGTTGATCCGCCCCCAGGGTTACATAGGACAGAAGACCCTTGTCTTTTGTTTTTATCGAAGATCCCGCGGTAAAGGTGGTCCCCTGGATCACTTCACTTTTAGTAAGAATTCGTTCTTTTCCCTGCAGATCTCCTTTTTTACAAGCCATGCAGGCAACAAGGCAAATGATAGACAAAAGAAATACACGTTTCAAAGCAAGCCTCCTTCATATAATATGAGCGACAGTACTCTATCCAACTTATTGTATTTCTTGAATATTTCAACTACTTTACATTATTCTTAAATGTTGATACTGTATCGAGGTTTACAGCATACTGGCCTGCGGCATCAATACAGAAGTTAGCTTGACTGAATAATAAAAACCTGATATATTTCATCTAGCAATAATACGGCAGACCGTGGAGGATAGAATATGCAACCAGCTGAACAGAGTGCCTTTACGATAAAAACACCCCGCGGGCTTTCCGACCGTATACAATGGCTCCGGGACTATTATTTCCGTGGCGCGGACCGGCCATGGACCAACGAGCAGACCTCATGGACCACCGGCACGTCCTGGGACACGGTATACAACGAAATGACCTACTACATCGTGCCCGAGACCTACATGCTCCAGCAGACCCTCCGCTCGTCCTTCAAGATGTCGGCACGCGAGGTGAGGCTGAACCCGGACTTCTGGACCTGGAGCCTCCCGGAGCGCCGGGCCTGGTTCACCAGGGAGGTCATGGTTAACTACCTGCCCCAGGAGATACTCCCCGGCGACCTTATCGCCGGAGGCCGCTTCAACGTGCAGTGCTCCCTCTGCCTCACCAAAAAAGAAAGCGATGATTTTGACGCCATGATACTGGGCAAAAAAGGTGCCCGGGCCCTGGTGCAGTGGTTCCATGACCACGGCTACGGCAACGCCGGCGCCACGAGCGGCCACCTGATACCCGGGTACGAGCGGGTCCTCCATCTCGGGTGGAAAGGGATCCACGCGGACCTGGTTGCCCGGTTCAACGCCCTGCCCTCCGGGGAACACCGGGGGCCCAGGGGCGCGCAGATCAGAGCTATGATGACGGCCGCCACCATGCCCCGCGACCTGGCGGCGAAATACGCGACCCGGTGCCGCGACCTGGCGGCGGCGGAGACAGGTGTCGCCCGCCGGCGCGAGCTGAGCCAGATGGCTGAGAACCTCGAACGCGTGCCCTGGGAACCGCCGAATAATTTCTGGGAAGCGGTACAGGCCCTGTGGCTCACCCACATGCTCGTCATGAGCGACGAGAACTACCCGGGACCGGGTGTCTCCTTCGGCAGGATCGACCAGTACCTCCTCCCCTACTGGGAGCGTTCCCTGGCGGAGGGTATGGACCGGGAATTCGGCAAAGAACTCCTCAAGTGCTTCTGGATCAAGTGCAACCACGCCTATGACGCCATGATACGCACCGGCAACAACGGGATCACCGCGGGCTACGGCCAGCTCATAACCCTTTCCGGCATAGGAAAGGACGGCGCGGATATGACCAATGACCTCACCTACGCCATGCTGGAAGTGATCGACGAGCTCTCGCCGATCCTTGAGCCGAAACCGAACGTGCGGCTCCACCGGGGGAGCCCGGACGAACTCCTTGATAACGTTATCGACATGATCTCCACAAGCCAGGGTGCCCCCTTCCTCCTGAACTTCGACGAGCGCTCCATGGCTGGCATGATGCTGGAATCCCGCAGGTCCGGTCTCGATCATCTCATAAACAATCACACGGTTCACGACTACGCTCCCGTGGGCTGCCTGGAAAACACCATGGTGGGCAACGACCGCTCCGGCACCGTGGACAACAACATCAACCTCCTGAAAGCAGTGGAACTGGCTCTCACGGGAGGCAAGGACCTCCTTCCCCATGTCGATGTCATGACCGGCAAGACTGAGAAAATCCGCCAGGACGGCCCGGTCACCGGCAGCGCAGAGCAATTCACTTCATGGGAGCAGTTCTGGAACGCCTACGTGTCACAGACCGCGTATATCATAAAAAAATGCGCTGATGTGCAGGAGGCGTCGGAATCGACACGGGCGAAGTTTTTCCGCACGCCGTACCTCTCCTGCCTGGTGAAGGGGTGCGCCGAAAAAGGCATCGACGTAACCCAGGGCGGCGCGGAAATCAGCTTCACTACCATGGAGGCGGTCACCTTCGCCACGACCGTGGACTCTCTCCTGGCTGTCAAGTACCTGGTCTTCGACGAGAAGAAATGCACTATGGCTGAACTGATCACAGGCGCTGAAAGACAACTGGGAAGGCCACGAGTTGATACAGACCCTGGCGAAAAACCGGGCACCCAAGTACGGCAGGGACGATGACACGGCCGACGCGCATGGCCCTGGAGGTGATGAAGGTCTGGACGGAGGAGACCTGGAAGCATAAAACGAAATCAACCGGCCGTCAATTCCGGCCCGGCATGCTCTCGTGGAACTACTGGGCGGGTGACGGATACATCATGGCCGCAAGCCCCGACGGCAGGCCCCGCGGCAAATTCCTCTCCAACGCCATCTGTCCCACCAACGGCGCTGATATCAACGGCCCATCGGCCAACGCCAATTCGGTGGGCAAGGCCCTGGGAGGCAAAGCGGCGGACGGTTCCGGCGACTGGGACAACTACCTGAACCTGCTCCCCAACGGCGCGAGCCACACCATCACCTTCAACCCCTCGATGGTGCGGGACCCGGAACACCGCGCTAAGTTCAAGGCCTTTCTCAGGGGATACATCGAGAACGGCGGCAGCGCGCTGCAGATCAACATGCTTGACCCGGCGGTGCTCCGCGACGCGCAGAAGCATCCCCAGGATTACCGGCACCTTCTGGTGCGCATTACCGGCTACAACGCGTATTTTGTCTCCGTTGGCAAGGAGCTCCAGGACGAGGTGATCGCGCGGCTGAGCCACGCGCGCATGTGAGACAGGCTGATATGGAACAACATCAACATGAATCTGATCTCACCGGCACTATCCTTGAAATACAGCGGATGTCCACGGAGGACGGGCCCGGCCTGCGGACCACGGTCTTCTTCAAGGGCTGTTCCCTCCGCTGTCTCTGGTGCCATAATCCGGAAAGCCTGGAAATGAAGCCGCAGCTCCACTGGCTGGATCCGCGCTGCATCGGGTGCAGGCTCTGCCTGGATATCTGCCCCAACGGCGCCCTCTCCTTTACCGAACAGGGCGTCGTTATTGACCGCGGCCGGTGCATTGGTTGCGGCACCTGCGCGGACGAGTGTCCCTCCACCGCGCTGGAGCTCCTCGGCAGATCCTGGACCGTCGATGCCCTGGTCGCCGAAGTTATAAAGGACGCTTCTTATTTCGGCGACACCGGAGGCGTCACCGTATCCGGCGGCGAGGCGGCCCTGCAGGCCCCCTTTGTCTCGGCCTTCCTGAAAGAGCTGAAGAGCCGCGGGATCCATACCGCCCTGGACACCAGCGGCCAGTGCAGCCGGGCATACCTCGACATGCTCCTGCCCTATACCGACCTGGTGCTCTATGACATCAAGGAGACGGATACGGCCCGGCACCGGCAATTTACCGGCAGCGGCAACGAGACGATACTTGAAAACCTGCTTCACGTCGCCGGCTGTATCGGCACCCGCGTGCTGCCGCGGGAACTCTGGATCCGAACGCCCGTCATTCCCGGCTCCACAGACCGCGAGGAAACCATCGCCGCAATCGGCGCCTTCATCGCCGGGCATATCAGCGGCAGCGTGGCCCGGTGGGAGCTGTGCGCCTTCAACAACCTGTGCCGGGACAAGTACCGGCGTCTCGGCATGGAGTGGGCCTTCAGGGAGGCAAAGCTCATTGACCGGGAAACGATGGAACGACTTGCCGCGACAGCCAGGGCCTCCGGCGTGAATCCAGACATCGTGCACTGGTCCGGCTCAACTGAAGTGGATGATACGGAACATGATGACGGCAACAAAAAAAAGACAATGCGGGTATGCTGATATATATTTCAATTCAAGGGTGAAGGGGAGAACCGATATGAACGCGACTAAAAAAGAATTCAGCCGGGAAGACATCACGGCGCTGGAGCCGAATGAAAAGGTTGCCCTCGTGGCCACCGTCAATCCCGAGGGCCATCCCCACGTTTCACTCCTCACATCGCTGCAGGCGATCGGACCGAAGCAGATGGCCCTGGGGGAGTTCTCCCGGGGACTGAGCAAGGAATTCATGCAGAAGAACCACAACGTGGGGTTCCTCATCATGACTCTGGACCGGCATCTCTGGCGCGGGACCGCGCGGTGGACGCACTTCCTGAAGGAAGGCCCCGAGTACCAGATGATGAACGATAAGCCTATGTTCCGCTATAACACCTATTTCGGCGTGAACACCGTCCATTACTTCGACCTGTTGGAAACGACGGAACGGGAAGGGCTTCCCCTGGGTTCAATTGGCCTGGGCATACTGAAGACCGCCCTGGGCCGGGGCGGCGCCCGGCGGCAGATAAGCCGGATACTCAAGCCCTTTGCCCTGAGCATCGTGGACCGGATCGATTCTCTCAAGTTTCTGTCATATATCGATGCCGGCGGATTTCCGCGCCTGGTCCCCGTGATCCAGTGCAGGGCGGCCGACAGCGGAAGACTCGCCTTCTCAGCGGCCCCCTATGGGGAGGACCTTGCGGCGATACCCAGGGGCGCCACCGTGGCAGTCTTCGCCATGACCATGAAGATGGAGGACATCCTGCTGCGGGGCGTCTACAACGGCACGCGGCGGTACCGCGGCATGCGGCTCGGCACCGTTGACGTCACCTGGGCTTACAATTCGATGCCGCCGGTTCACGGACAGATCTATCCGGAAACCGAGCTGAAACCGGTAACGAACTTCTGACATGGCGCGTCTCGTCCTGATCATCCCGCTTCTGCTGGGAAGCTTCGGCTACGTGCCGAAAAACGAACTCGCTTTAACCATTACCATCTGCACCATCAATAACCGGAAGCTCTGGACCTATGCCCTTGACATGACGGGCATATCCGTAACAAAACATTCTCTCAGCGGAGAACCGGACCGCCTACTCCATCAGCGGAACCTGACCCTGAAGGAAACAAAGAAGCTGGACCGGTTTCTCGGCCGCTATCCCTTCGACAGCCTGAAAAAATATTACGTCAACGAGGGGGTACACGGCGACACCGGCACGGTGTACCGCGTGAGACTCAACAGGGGTGTGAAGGATCACTATGTCTATTATGCGCGACCTGACAGGGTGCTTGAACTGAACCGGTTTATCAACAAACTCCTGCCGCGTCAGTTCTGGTTATGGGACGAGGAAATGTGAATCAGCCGAAGAGATACCTTGTTAACTTGTAGATAAAGTACGCTATCAGGACGATGAAAAGAATGATAAGAACCAGATAATCCATTGCTGCGGAGACTATGATGCGCATGGCGCGTGCTGCATTTGAGCGAATCGTCCGGGAAATGCACAGGAGAGTGATGTGCTCTCTTACCCCTGATCTCAGGGCCAGGGCGGAAGATGTGACCATTGTCATTGCCGACCGGCCCCCGCGCGAAGCGATCGAAGACGGTGACGATGACCTTCTCGGGCTCTATGAGGGGATCTCCCTCAAGGACCGCCATATCGATGACATGGAGGCCGTCGCCGACCGGATCACACTGTTCCGCCTTCCCCTTCTGGACTCATGCGAAAGCGAGGAGGAGCTGAAGGATGAAATACGGATCACCATCATCCATGAACTGGGTCACTATTTCGGATTCGAAGAGGACGAGCTCCTCAGGCGTGGTTTGTGATCAGCCGCGGCGCGCCGATCACTCGGGCCGCTCGACCACTTTCACATATAGATTTATCATTTTACGCTGGCGCCATACCGTCAGCTTAAGGGTCTGCCTCACCTGCATCTCTCCTACGATCTTGAGCAGGTCCATATATGTGTTGATGTCCTTATCGTCGATTTTAAGGATGATGTCCCCCACCCTGACGCCGCCCCGTTCAGCCGGGCTCCCCTGGATCACCTCGCCCACGAAGGCCCCCTGGTTGGTCTTGAGCCCCAGTTCCTTTGCGTATTCCTCGGTGATCTGGGCGATGCTCACGCCGATATAGCCGCGCTTGATCTTCTTGTGCGTCTTCAGCTGCTCCAGAATGGAGCGGGCCGTGTTGATGGGAATGGCAAAGCCGATGCCCATGTACCCGCCGGTCTGGGAATAGATCATCCGGTTAATGCCGATCACCTCGCCGTAAATGTTGATGAGGGGACCGCCGCTGTTGCCCGGATTGATGGAAGCATCGGTCTGGATGTGGGACCCGCCCATGAAATCAACGTCCCGCCGGCCGATGGCGCTCACCACGCCCACGGTGAAGGTGCGGTCAAGACCGAAGGGATTGCCGATGGCAACAGCCCAGTCACCCACCTGGACCCGGTCCGAATCGCCCAGATAAACCGGTTTGAGCTTCCCGGGGACGTTGATCTTCAGCAGGGCAATGTCGGTTCGTTCGTCAGAGCCGATGATGGTCGCTTTGTAGGTTTTTTCGTTGATGCCCACGGTAACCGTATCTACGCCTGCCACGACGTGATGATTGGTGCAGACGTATCCGTCCTCAGATATTATGAAGCCTGATCCGAGGCCGCGCCGGCGCTCTGTGCGGGGGCGGTTGGCGCCGCCGCCGCCGAAAAACTCTCTCATGAAGGGATCATCGAAAAATGGATTGGGCTGGACGCGCACGACCTGCTCCGTGGTGATAAATACAACCCGATCCTTGTAAAGGTTGAATATTTTCCGGAAGGTATCCTGCATTTCCACCGCCTGGGCGGTTTCAGCTTCCTTGCGGAGAGGTGATTGACCTATATCGCCAAACAGGGACGAATCTGATTTGAAGCATGAAAACTGGTACAGCGCGAACATGACGGTCAGGACAGCAAGGGGAACTATAAACTTAATTTTTTCCTTCATCGCCCTCTCCTTACATTTCAAATGGAATTCGGTTAAAATTATATGGTTACCGGACCTTGTCAGGGACGTCGGCTATTGAACTCTTTTTTCAAGCGTTTATTCTCACGGTCTTTATCTTTCTGAATTTCTTCCCGGAAGATATACCGGTAATCGTTTGAATCATCAGGATTGATCTGCTCCAGGTCGACCGTATTCACTTCGGGCTTTTTCTTGCAGACGACTAAACCCAGAATCAGCAAACCGATCAGCATAACACGCAGGATTTTCACAATAAACCTCTTTCCTGGCACTTGGTATTAATAGAATTATGATTTTATTCAAGTATTTTATTGAAAACTCCTTAAAAAAATGGCGACCCATCACTATTTTAACGAATCTGTTCTATTATGTTATTGAAATTTTATGCGGCTTTAGAATTTATACATAATAAATTTATCATTTTTGTCCTGCCCCCGAAGACGATGGGACAAAAACAGGAGAAACCCATGATCTCACGAATCGACCATGTCGCCATCGCGGTAAAAGACTACGACAAAGCATACCGGTTTTTTTCTGCCCTTCTCGGCGCCGTGCCGGGTTCCAGCAGCCGGGACGATTCCATGAATTACTTCTGGCAAAACCTGTCCCTGGGCGACCTGAGCAGGCTTGAACTCCTCGCTGCAACGGGACCGGACAGTTTCCTCGACGGGTTCCTCGCCAAAAAGGACGGCGGCGTGCACCATATAACCATGCAGACGCCGGACATAAAAAAAGCGGCGGCAATGCTTGAGCAAAACGGCATTCCCTATTTCGGATATCATGAATACGGGAGCATCTGGAAGGAGCTTTTCATCCACCCGAAACACGCCTTCGGGGTGCTGATACAGATCGCCGAGTTCACTTCCGACGACTGGCTCGCGCCGTCGGTACGCATGCAGGGAGGAAAAAAATTCAGGATTGAACCGAAAAACGGTGGGTGCAGCCTGACATTTTCCCATCCGGGAGGTGGAACGGTCAGCATAGTCCTTAGCAGCACGGAAATGGATGAGTTGCGCAAAGAACTCATTGACAAATCACCGAATCCGTGATACCTTTTAATCAGCAGGTCAGGGAAGGAGTTGCCATGGTTATCAAAACAGATGTCAGCAATATTCCATTACACAAGGCCCCGCTCAGCCGAAAGGCGCCCGATCTGCCGGTAGCCAGGAACAGCAATGAAAGCCGGCACTTATCACCAAAGAACATATCGGACAGACTCAGAATCGAGCGCTCCCTCGGCGATGCCCTGAGCATTGCCCAGATGTCTCAGAATGTCATCCAGAAAGCCATATCCATATCGCAGCGGCTTAAAAGCATCGCAACTTCCGCCATGGCATCGGGCAGCGTCAACATCCAGGCATTGACCGAAGCGCTGAACGATATCCGGTCCTCCATCGCTCCCTTTGGCGAGCAGGTACCCAATCCGGTGCAACCAGCCACAACGCCCTCTGCAAAAATCTTCGAACTGCCCGATATTCGCGGCGCTCTCTCCTCGGTCAGCGATATCGCCGCCGGACTTCAGAAAGGCGATTACGCCCAGAGTGCGCGCATAGAAGCCGTCAACAGAAACCTGAACGAATTTCTCGCTGGTTATAGAATTTCCGAGAACAGAATTACCGACCTGATGAGGGAAACAACGGCGGGCTATGCGCCTTCTGCCCGCGTCACATCCGGCGAGCTGGTGAGGCATATAACATCAGCCATAGAACTCAATCCCGGAAACGCGATATCCGCCCAGGGAAATATCACTCCTGCAGTCGCAGAACGATTGATGGCATAAAGAATTACTGCATTGTAATGAACCGTGCCGTTTTCTTTTCCGCGCTGATTGATCACGCAAAAAAAATGGATAAAAAAATTTTCAAAAAATTAGATTTATCTTGACTTTAAATTAATTTTAATTTACATGATCAAATCATAAATACTATTCTCACCTACAAATTCTGGTTACAACAAAAAGTGATTGAAGCTAAGTGGACTAAAAATAATTTAAAGCTAAATTAGAAGTTATTATAATTAATGAAGCACAATTTACTACCGAATCTTTGACATATAACTAAAACGATAAAACCATAGCGATGACTAGCAAACAGGGATCAAAACCAACCATACAGCTTCACAATGAATATCAAGTTATTCATTCAAGAAACAGCAAATCATGCCTCAAAAATAACGATATCTCACAAAAGCACACCTCGGGCATAGCAGCTCTTGAATCTATAAACCAGTTTTACAAATCCCTTGCCGGTTCCCGGGAAAACCTATCGTCGGATCCGGACATGAACGGCTGCTTTGCCGTCCGTCTTGCCTTTTTCCTGATAGAAACAATAGCTGCCAGGAAATTCGTCCTTGACGCCGACGGATGCTTCAGCCGGGATTTCTACCGGCACTGCCTGGAATCGGCAGCACAGGCTGGTCTTGCCGATGAAATCAACGATACCGACCTCCTGGTCATATATATGAAGCAATGCATGCGCATGATGGACGCGTGCGGCATTCTTACAAGGGACCGGCGCCAGGCCCGGATTCACCAGGATCAGGCGAGTTCATCAACGATCTACCATAAGCTTTTCAACGCCTTCTGGAACAGTACTCCGTGGGAAGAGCTGTTCCCGTCAGATAGGGAATCTGCACAGGAGCTCAAAGTCACCAGGGGCATCCTCAAAGACCTCCTTCTCCGTCGGTATGGAGCTGTCTCCCTCGGTGCCGTTGCGAATGAATTTTTCGAGATGACCGGTTTCAGCAGCCGGAACAACCTGTTCATGATATCATTCCTGGACTTCTACTTTTTTACCTGGCTCAGGCACTTCGGCATGGTGCGGTATTCAGAGGAGCATGATCATGCCCCGGTGCGGGTAACCGTTACCGACCACGGAAGAAAGTGCCTGAAATCATATTAATCTTGACTGCAGATTATTATTCACATAAACATACCCGCGTCGGCCATTAATCTGTCAATCGAGGTACCCCATGAAGAAATGCAGCGTAATTCTGGTGGCATTGTTATTCGCCGCCTCCTGCACAAAATACCATGTCAGGAATGAAATCAAGGACACTGCGGCCCTTTCGAAAATAAAGAAAACAGGCATTATTATCCGAAGAACCTACAACTCGCCCATACCTCTCAAGCATTTCAACAGAAACCTTTCGCAATGGCTGGAACCGTATATAAAGCTCAATCAATTGTTCCTCCTCGAAAAAACCAGCAAGGATCTGAATCTCTCAAGAACTGAAGCGGACCGCTTTTTACAATTCTCCACCGAGGGCGATTTCCAGCACTATCAGACCCTGGGCATAGTGACCCAATATTTAATAAAAAACAAGGAAGAGCTGGATAAAATAAAAAGCGAAAACAATCTTGACAGTTTAATCATATTTGAAGTAGACGCGGGATACTCGGTGGAGCTGCAGTTCAGCGATTTCAACTCCCTCGTTGTCATAATTGACAACAACAGCAAAATCGCCTTCATGGATCGGCAGCATGACAAATATGAGACCTTTGAAATAGACCAGAATGTTTTGCGGGAAGAACTACTCGACCTGATAAGCAATCGATTGATCGGAACACTGGTCGACCTGAAATTAATAAAAGAAAGAAAAAAATAATGTGGAGACGGCGGGAGTCGAACCCGCGTCCTACAATCCAGCCGTACAGCCTCTACATGCTTGTCCTGGTCATTTAATTTAAGATATTCCACCGGGATCAGGCGCCGTTAGAAATATCCGAGTTCCCTGTTGTTTCGCCCTCATTCCGGGATCGTAGAAATTGGGCTATCCCCTGTTTATGACACTTTCAGCTGCCCCAGAGGAGCAGGCGTTCTGAAAGCGTGACAGTTAATTAAGCTGCCAATGCAAAATTATCGTTTGCACTTACGTTAAGCCTGCCATTTTTAACGAGTTGACAGCACACTCGGCATGCAACTGTAAAACTGATAGTGCAGTCGAAACCAAAATCGTCCCCTGCACGGATAATATATAAAGAGGCCCTTCTTTCGTCAATAGAATGTTTAATCTTTCCTGACAATAATCATATTTTTATACATAAAAATCACAAATATAACCTTAATCTCAACAACTGTTTGAATTTTTCTTTACATTGGCTGCGGCAAATATTAAAAATCACCCCATGAAAAATAATTTTATCATAACCACAACCATCCTGCTGATACCATCATTTCTCTTCTGTGATATTTCAGGGACTGGAATAATGGCCGCCGAAGGGAAAGCCTTCGCCGCTGAAAAAACCGAATCAGAAATACCCCTCTCCTTTAAGAGCGTCATCGGCACCTGGAGCCTGAAGTATTCGGGAAACTACGGCTACACCTTCAGTCTCAATCCGAGCTACCGGGCAACCGTCGTCCTCTACCTGAACATGGAAATCCTTACCTTCAGGGGCGTTTATACCATAGAAGAAGGAAACAAGCTGCGTATTAATATCAACGAGATGAAAGACGAGCACCGGGGAGGAGGAAGGAGCAAGGGCTTTGTGAAGGCAAAGTCTTCCTATTTCCTCTTTGGAGGTTATAAGACCAGGAAAAACGGAAAAGAAACCCTCTATTTAAGGCCCCTGGCTATCATCATCGACGGTAACAATTCGGAAGGTTATTTCGAGCCCCTCATCAAGCTGGCAAAAAGCTGATGATATCGGCCGAAGACATTTTTTTTACTAATAACCTGGGCCGGCGTCTTGCAGGCAGGATATACAGGTCTGAAAGCTACGATGATACCGGCATTATATTCAGCCATGGCCTTTTTTCCACCAAGGACGGATACAAGATAACCAGGATCGCCGGGGATATCGCGGCAACAGGGCACCGTCTCATGGCCTTCGACTTTACCTTTGCCGGCGCATCGGGGGGAGACATAGCCGCCCTTTCCATCATCCAGGAGGTTGAGGACCTCGCCGCCGCAGTGGCCTTCTTTAAAACCAGGGGCATTCAAAAAATACACCTCATGGGCTCCAGCATGGGAGCCGCTGTCTCCATTCTATACGCGTCGCGGCAGGACCCATCAATAGAATCCCTTATCCTGATAGCGACGCCGGTTGACATACAGGCCCTCTTCACCAGGGCTACCGGCATTGACGATGTTACCTTGCTGCCCCCTGACGGAATGACAACAGTCGAGGGGATCGCCATTAAGAACGCATTTTTTCTTGAAATACCCGGCATTGACATGGCCGGAGCACTGGCAGCCATACGTGTACCGGTTCTCGCAATACACGGCGGCCGCGACACGGTGGTGGACCCGGTGAATGTCGCGCTCCTCGAGGATAACCTTTCTACATTCACCAAGACGGTCATCATTGATGACGGCGACCACAACCTGACCCGTGACACGGATATACGATTCCTAAAAAAAACGATCATCGCCTGGCTCGTGGAAGATTACCAGGGTTACGCATGAGCCGCCAGAGGTAATGGACCGATATGATCTCTGTATATATTCTGATCCTGGGTATAATTCTCGTTCTTATCGGCGGAATCGAGTTAATCATTCCCCTTAAAGCCTTCGGAGTATGGAAAAAATGGGTCTCCGGAAAACTTTTTTTTCTCCACGGCCTGCTTCTCATCGCTGCCGGATTTCCATTGACCATTTATAACGGCCCCCTCTCGCCCGTCCTGTTCATATTCGGCCTCATTGCGGTCCTCACCGGTCCCTTCGTTCTCATCTATCCGGAAAAAATCAGGCTGATGTTCCTGGCCATGGCGGAAGAAACCGGGGACGCTGACATGAAAAAGATAATCTACGCTGAAGGACTGCTGAGAATTTCGGCGGGCATCATCTGCATCGCCGGTTACGCACTGCGGTGATACGCAGAAATGACGAAGGCGCGGCACCGGGGCCGCGCCTTCCTGCAGCACCAGTCATGCCGCATTTACCAGAGTTTGATTTTCGGCGTTTTTTTGAGAAGTTGCTTGGTTCCGTCCTCTATCGCCTTCTTTCCTGCTTCTTTGCCGGCTTCCAATAGAATATCTCCGGCCGACTGTGCGATTATTTTATCAAGGGATTCAAGCTTCGGATGCGTAAGCCTGGCGTCCGGCTTGCCCGTGGTACCCAATACTTTGAATTTCATGTAGATCACACCGTTCTTGTTCAACAGTGGCTTCATCGCCGCGCCGGCAATTGTCTCAGGATTGACATATTTTTTGGCGCCCAGTTTCTTGAGTCCGGATTCAATCTGTTTCCTGATGCCGACCTTCACGGCATTGGTGCGATCCTTGGTCAGTTCCATTTCGAGGTTCACGTCCAGGGCCTTGGAATTGGTATTGAAAGCACCGTCGAAGAGAAGCCTGCATTCTTTCAGATTGAGATTCCCGTTGGAAAGCTTGGCCAGGCCTCCCTTGTACCATACATCGACAAAAGCCATCTTGGACCCCTGCCAGGACTGTTTTCCTTTAAGGAAGGAGAGGGTATCTCCAAGATACTTGTTCAGAATGTCGTTAATGGCGATGCTTTTGAAGATCTGCAGGCCCGTGATCTGCCCATCCGGCGAACCGGCGTGGAGCGAGACCTCCGGGTCCAGCTTCCGTGTTTTCAGGTCAAAGGGACGCACGTTCCCGTTAATATCAAAGGTTATGTCAAAGGACTCAACGCTTCCTGTCTTGACCGGTCCCACGGTCCTGACACCCATGAAAAAGGTGATCTTTGCATTATCTTTCTTCTCCAGCTCTTTTGGATCAATGGCTATGTTGTGAACCAGGGCTGTCATCTTGTAGATCTGGAACTTCTGATCCAGCTTTCCGTCATAGTAATTCACGGTCCCGTTCTTGATGCCCACTTCGCCTATGCTGATTGCCACCGGTATGTCGTCGGCGGTCAGCGGCTTTTTCGGTTCCCTGGCCTCCGCGGCCTTCTTCTTTGCAAGCTCTTCCCGTTCTTCCTTTGTCAGCTTTTTCGGCCTGGTGAGGTCATCAAAATTAAATGCACCGTCCTTGCTCTTCGCCACGTTGACAACCGGCGTATACAGGACACACTCCTTGAGCTGAAACTGTTTTTTCAACAACGGCAGGAACTTCAGTTTCAGCCGCAGCGCATCCATGCTGACAAAGACATCGCCTGCCGGAACCGGCTTGCCCTTCAGGGCTTCCAGCTGTTTCTCCGTCTTGAAATTGGAAATAGTGACCTTTTTCACCTCGATCCCTGACACGACGGAAAAAATACCCACGTTAATGTCCTGGATCTGCACATGACGGTTCAACGCCTTGATCATCTGGTCCTGCACGAGCTCCTTATTGACGATAAAAATGATTGCAACGCTCGCAATTACGACAAGCAGGATGATGAATGCTATAAATCCGCCCAGTATTTTTAATATTTTTTTAACCATAAGCCGCTCCTTAGCAAAAAAGATTCAGGCAGAAAGAAAATTATATCTCCCTCTCCTGTATTATACAAGCAATTTTTTAACTGCGATCCGCAATACTATATTCTGGATGAAGTACGTCCCCGACCGGCCTATTTCCCCTGCCATGAAAACACTTAGCTGAATCTGTTATCCAGCCTACCAGACAATGCCAAAGGTAACACCAAGATCAAATCCATTATTGAAATAGTACGTAAAAGGCATATCTATAATGACCGGGCCGAAGTTAAGACCGGGCCCGCAGAACACCTTGGGCAGCACCAGTGTTGGCCCCGTACCGTTCTGTTTTCCGTACACCGTATAGTACCCGACGTTTCCTCCGCTGGACATTGCACCCGCTGATGAGTACTCAATACTCGATGACCCGAAGGCAAAATCAACCCCGCCACCGACATGAATGTTGAGCACCCAGAAGAGGCGCACCGCGGTGGAAATTTCCAGAGGAACGACAAAGGTCTCAGTTTTTATATACATATTCAATTTGGGCTTGGCCAGATTTGTTCCGTCGCTTACAGTAAATGATTTAAACCGCAGCGTGGTATTACTGCGCTGCCAGGTTAAACCGGTGCCGATTGAGAGACCGCGCCAGAGGACAAACTTCACCGCAGGGGACTTGGGCTGGACTATCTGGTAATTGAGCATGCCGCCGGCTATAATGTTGTCAAAATCATACTCCTCGTAGGTATACTTCAGCATACCAAACTTGGCCGACAGGGTAAAATCGGCAGGAAGTTTGACGCCCACATTCACCGCCCAGCAATTCCATCCTACCCCCACGTACACATCACCCTGTTTCCGCAGCTCATCGCTCAGTTCCTTGTAATAGCTGAGGTCCGTTGTGGTGGTCGGGACCTGGGCTGCCGCCATGGTGCCCACGGTGATCGAGAATTTATCGAATCCCTGATATCCACGCTGGGTGGCGATGGGTGAAGAATAGGCGTTGGCATTTGCAAATCCCTTTACCAGTTTTGCCTGGTGCTGATACGGCAGCAGGGCCTGGTTGATAAACGCATCCGCCGCAGGGCCGAGGGTTGTTGTCGCGTACACCCACGCATGCGCTTCACGCATGCTGAAAATCACCACAGCCATCACGGCCGTCAGTATCATGATATATTTATTCTTCATAAACCATCCTCCAGGGCAAACAGCGTAATCACCATGACAGCTCATATAATATACCAACAGTAAAATGCATAATTCAATTATTTTTTTAATGTTTTGTAAAAAACAGACGTGCAGGAACTGTTTATATCATTGTGGAACAAACAAAAAGGGCGGCCTCGGAAGAAGCCGCCCTTTGAAGTATCAAAAAATTACCGCTATTTCAGATTCTCTATCAGCACCGCGGCTCCCATGCCGCCGCCGACGCACAGCGTGGCGATGCCCCACTGGATGTTCCGCTTCTTCATCTCATTGATGAGCGAAATTATAATGCGGGCGCCGGTGCAGCCCACCGGGTGTCCCAGGGCTATGCCGGAGCCGTTCACGTTGACGATTGAGCGGTCCAGGCCGAGGCCGCGCTCGACTGAAAGATACTGGGCTGCAAAAGCCTCGTTGCATTCGAAGAGACCGATGTCACTGAGCTTCTTGCCGGTCTTTTTCAGCAGCTTCTGCACCGCCGGCACCGGGCCGTATCCCATCAGGTGCGGCTCGCACCCGGCAATCGCATTGCCGGCGATGCGCGCCATCGGCTTTTTGCCGAGCTGGTTCGCTTTTTCCATGGAGGTGACCACCAGGGCCGCGGCCCCGTCGTTCAGGCCGGAGGAGTTGCCCGCGGTGACCGTGCCGGCCTTCTTGTCGAATGCGGGCTTGAGTGCCGCCAGGCTCTCCATGGTGATGTCCCGGCGTGCGTGCTCGTCGGTGGTGAACATCTTCGGCTCTCCCTTGCGCTGGGGCACCGGGCACCGGGATGATCTCGTCCTTGAATTTTCCGCCGTCAATGGCCGCGATCGCCTTCTTGTGGCTCTCGAAGGCTACCTGGTCCTGGTCCTGGCGCGATATGTTATATTTTTTTGCGAGGTTTTCCGCGGTCTGGCCCATGATAAAGGCCTCGCCGAGGAGCTGGCTCCCGGAATGAAGGAGCTCCCACATGGAGTCGGTGAATTCGCCGTGGGTGAGGCGCAGGCCCCACCGCGCGTTGTGGACGACATAGGGAGCGTTGCTCATCGACTCGCATCCGCCGGCAAGGACGATCTCTGAATCGCCCGCGATGATCTGCTGGGACGCGAAAATGGTCGCCTGCATGCCGGAGGCGCACTGGCGCTGGATCGTGGTGGCCGGGACTTCGACGGGGATCCCCGCCTTCAGCGCCGCGGTGCGCGCCGTGTTTGCTTCAGCGCTGGTCTGGACGCAGTCACCGAAAATGACGTCATCGAGCATGTCGCCCGTAACGCCGGCCCGCTTCATCGCCTCCTGCATGACGATGGCAGCCAGCTGGTATGCCCTGATGTCCTTGAGGGATTGCCCGAAACTTGCGATAGGGGTTCTGCACCCGGATAAAATAACAACCTCTTTGTTAGCCATAACAATTCTCCTGAATGATGATATGCGTTTTGAATTAGCAGAGCCGTCAGAGTCCCGGCTTCTGACCGCGGCAACAACAAACGCGGTGTGCTGTTTATACACTGTTTAATCCAAAAAAACATCGCGGGGGAAATATGTCAAGACAGATAGAAGACTCCGGCAGAGTAAATGGGAGGTACTGGCAGGGTATACATTCCGCCATGTCTGAACTGATTCGGGAATAACATCTTGGATATGAACCAGCCATTCCAACGGCAATCTGATGTATGATACGAACCGCCGCGGCCCCCGCCCTGCCCGGGTCGGGGACCGCGTTGTCTATTATTTGCTGAAGGTCAGCTTCTTGCCGTCAGAATCGGCCTTGATCTTCTGGTCGGCAAGGGACTCGCCGGAGAGGAGCCGCACGGAGAGCGGGTCCAGAAGGTGTTTCTGTATGGCCCGGTTGAGCGGCCGGGCGCCGAACTGCGGGTCGAAGCCCTCCTCGACCAGGAACTCCAGGGCCTTCTTTGTGAGCTCGAGAACGATGCCACGCTCCTTGAGGCGTGCGGCAACCCTGACAAGCTGCAGTTTGACGATCTCCGCGATGTTCTCGCGGGAAAGCGGGTTGAATATGATCACTTCGTCCACCCGGTTCAGGAACTCCGGTTTGAAATACGCCTTTAGCTCCTTCTCCACGCCGATTTTCCTCTTTTCATAAGGGATCCCGGCGTCGCTGATGAACGAGGTCCCGATATTCGACGTCATGATGATGAGGACATTCTTGAAATCGACCACCCGTCCCTTGGAATCAGTAAGCCGCCCCTCGTCGAGGATCTGGAGGAATATGTTGAACACGTCGGGATGCGCCTTCTCGATCTCATCGAACAGGATCACCGCGTAGGGCCGCCGCCGCACCGCCTCGGTGAGCTGGCCGCCCTCCTCATATCCGACATATCCCGGGGGCGCGCCGATAAGCCGCGCCACCGCGTGCTTCTCCATGTACTCCGACATGTCTATGCGGATGATGGCCTTCTCGTCGTTGAACATGAACTCGGCTACGGCTTTTGCCGTTTCGGTCTTCCCGACGCCGGTAGGGCCGAGGAATATGAAGGAGCCGATGGGCCGGTTCGGTTCCTGGATGCCCGAGCGTGAGCGCCGCACCGCGTTCGATATGGCCGCTATGGCCTCGTCCTGCCCCACGACCCGCTTTTCGAGGAGCGATTCCATCTTTAACAACTTCTCCTTTTCACCTTCCAGCATCCGCGACACGGGTATGCCGGTCCAGCGCGACACCACCGCGGCTATCTCCTGCTCGGTAACTTCCTCCTTGAGCAGGGTCTTGTCCCCCTGCATCGACTTGAGCCGGTCGTTGGCGGCGGCGAGCTTCTTTTCCAGTTCGCCGATCTTGCCGTAGCGGATCTCGGCAACCAGGTTCAGGTTGCCCTCGCGCTCGGCGCGCTGTTCATCCATGCGGAGCTGCTCGATCTGCTCCTTTATTTTCCTGTTATCGGTAATGATACCCTTCTCATTCTTCCATTGGGCCACCAGGCCGTTCTTTTTCTCATTAAGGTTGGCCAGCTGCTCTTTTATCTTCTCAAGCCGTTTTTTTGACGCGGCGTCCTTTTCCTTTTTGAGCGCCTCTGTCTCTATCATGAGCTGACGCACGTTTCGCTCTATCTCGTCTATCTCTATCGGCATTGAGTCGATCTCCATCTTGATGCGCGACGCGGCCTCGTCCACCAGGTCGATGGCCTTGTCGGGCAGAAAGCGGTTGGTGATGTAACGGTCCGACAGCACGGCGGCGGATACGCAGGCGGAATCGGAAATACGCACCCCGTGATGCACCTCGTACTTCTCCTTGAGGCCGCGGAGGATGGCGATGGTGTCCTCGACCGAGGGCTCTTTGGTCAGCACCGGCTGGAAGCGCCGCTCCAGGGCCTTGTCCTTCTCGATGTATTTCTGGTACTCGTTAAGGGTCGTGGCGCCGATGCAGCGGAGATCGCCCCGCGCCAGGGCCGGCTTGAGCATGTTGGAGGCGTCCACGGCCCCCTCCGCGGCCCCGGTGCCCACCAGGGTGTGGAGCTCGTCGATGAAGAGGATCACGTCGCCGGCGGATTCCTCCACCTCGTTGATGACCGCCTTCAGGCGCTCCTCGAACTCGCCCCGGTATTTCGCGCCGGCGATGAGGGCCCCCATGTCGAGGGCCACCAGGCGCTTGTTCTTCAAATTTTCGGGCACGTCCCCCTCGACCATCCGCCGCGCCAGGCCCTCCACGATGGCTGTCTTGCCGACGCCCGGCTCCCCGATGAGGACAGGGTTGTTTTTCGTGCGCCGGGTCAGCACCTGCATGACCCGCCGTATTTCCTCGTTCCTGCCGATAACCGGGTCAAGCTTGTTCATGCGCGCAAGCTTGGTCAGGTCGCGGCTGAAACGGTCCAGGGCATTGTACTTGTCCTCGGCGCTCTCATCATCGGCGCGCTTCGAACCGCGGATATCTTTTAAGACTTTCAGGATATTGTCCCTGATAAAGCCGTGTTCGTTGAGTATCTTCCGCGCCCTGCCGCTTCCCTTGGAGGAAAGGGCAAGGATCATGTGCTCGGTGCTCAGGTAATCGTCCTTCAGGCTGACCGCCTCGTTCCACGCTTCGTTCAGGACGTCCCGGAGGGCCGTTGAAAGGGCACCGCCTCCGGGCCCGGCCCCGACCTGCCGCGGAAGCTCTTTGACCGCCGCGTCCGCTTCATTTCTCAAATCGTGCAGACGCACGCCTATTTTCTGCGCGATGGAGCCGAAAATCCCTCCCTCCTGGTCTATGAGTGCCAGGAGCAGGTGCTCCGGCTGTATCTCGTAGTGGTTCAAGTCCGTTGCGACATTCTGGGCCGTGTTTACGGCCTCCTGCGCTTTCAATGTCAATTTATCCATTCTCATTTCAGTCACGCTCCAAATTAAAAAATCTTCCGGGCACGCCGGTGGCGCGGACACGACCGCGCCTGGTGTCCGACAACGGCAAAGCCCCTCCAATAGATGCATGGATAGCGGTTGTACCCCTATCTCATGACACTGCAATAAATAATGCAAGGATTAAAAAGCAACAGGATAGAAACATTTACAGGATATTACTAAAATAAATAAAATTGTTCAGATCGTCAACTGCAGGTAAAAAAAATTATAACGGCAGCGCTCAATCGCGCCGCCGCAGGGTTGTCTACACCGCGGGAGAAAGCCTTAAATGCTTTTCATCCGCTCTTCAATCAACTTTGCCAGTTCCTGTATGTAATGATAATTAGTTATGTCATCAACAAAGAGAATGATCGCGAGATTGTCCTTGGTGAGGACCAGCGCCCGGTCCCTGTTATAACCGACGAAGTCGCTCATCTTCTTTATTTCATCCTGGGCCGCCTTCATGTTATTGAAGAGGATCATATAGCAGACGATATCGTCGCCGAAAGGCGTCTTTTTATTGGCGATGATTGAAACATGGATGCCGGCGATCCTGTTAAAATCCCCGCCGGGATATATCTTGTCCGCCAGGCGCTTGATGGCCGCCTTGTCCATCATCCAGGGATTGTCCTTCAACGTACTCTGGTACGGCGCCGGCACCTTGCCGTACATGAAGCCCTCCGGGATATCCGTGCTGGTCAACTTTACGCTGTCAATGGCGTTCAATTTCAGCTGTGAACTGCCTTTTGTTTCTGTTATTAATATAAAGGACAGAAGAATGCAGACGGACAGTATGGCTTTTGTCATGGCGGGTCTCCCGATTGTGAATAATTCCGCAGGGCGCAGATCCATGCACTGCTGCAATTATAGTATCGGAATTTCGGGAAGGAGTCTAAAGAATTTTACAGGTGAGCTTCATTGGGTACATCGTCCGGTTGCTTTCTTTCTGCTGTTCTTCCCGGATTTAAACTTTTGTACTTGTAATTTCGACTTGCCGTTGTTTCCATATTCACAAGGCGGGGATGCTTTACACTTCAATCGTTATTTCCCCAATTTTCGGCGCTGCGCGCGAAATTTCAAGGCCCCCGTCCAGTACTTTTCTTATTGACATGGTCAGGTGCTGGTCCACATAAACATCATCATATCCCATGGGCACCCTGTCACCAAGAGGCACTTCCCCATATATTATACCGCCCGGCTCACGCCATGTATCATATATTTGGAGCCTTAAAAATATTTTCTACCGCATCCAGGTAATGATTCACGTTCCGTGCTTTACGTATCTTTTTCTTTACCGTATCTTTATTTTCAAAAAAGTTTCCAAGATAGGTCCATATACCTTTCATTTTATCCGTTATATGCGCAGGCCCTGATAAGACTTTTGAATATTCCCTGAACAATTCATCGTGAAAGGCCCTGATGATGGTAATCCTGTCACCGCGTGACCTGCTGTCACCCGAAACAATTTTTTCAGCAAGGAACGGGTCCCCGAGTATTCCCCTGCCGATCATCCATCTGCTCACTGAAGGGAAACGCCGTACAAGCATATCATATTTCTCGGTAGAATCAATGTCTCCATTGTAGACGATTTCATGTTCCGATAGTTCCAGGCATTTCGAGAACATCTCAATATCAACACTGCCATCGTACATCTGCTTCCCGGTCCTGGGGTGTATGATCAATTCTTCGACCGGGTAACGGTTGAATATGGGAATGAGGGCAAGTATCTCGTCGGGATAGACCAGGCCGGTACGGAGTTTGATTGATAATTTTGATTTTATCCCGGGTATTGCTTTATCCAGGAATTCATCAATCCTGCCGGGGTAACACAGCATGCCGGAACCTTTCCCCTTATTCACAACAACCGGGAAGGGACAGCCCAGGTTCCAGTTAATGGTCCCGTATCCCATATCATGTAACTGATTTGCAAGTTGAATGAAATCATCGGGATCCCTGCCCAGGATCTGCGGAATCACCGGGATCCCCGTATTTTTTTCCGGGTCCAGTTCACGTAAAATCATGGGCTCAACTTTTTTCCTTTTCGAAGCGGAGATAAAAGGAGCCACTGCAAGATCAACACCGTTAAAATATTTGGGGAATACATTACGGAAAATCCTGTCTGTAATACCCTGAATCGGCGCAAGATATATCATGTATTGCTCCATGTGATACGGTGTTTCAAGCTTTGTCATCCGCGGTGCGATACAGTTGTACAGATTATGATTCAGATTCCGGTTTCAGATTTTCCAGGAATGATTTTTTGACGCAAAGGCGTATTCCTCCCTGGAAGAACAGAACACGGTTCCTTCACGGTTGCCCGGTGATTCCGCATGGATTGTCAACGCGTCTGCGAGGGCCTGTTTGAATGACTCTCGCCATCTCAGGAGTTTTTGTTCTGGGCTCCCCGCCTTCCGGTAATAACACTCGCCGTTGACCACATATTGACCACACTGCTGTTAATTTACCATCTCTGAAGTACAGGCCCGAAAGGCACTCGTCGCTTTATCCATACCCGCCCTTAATGTCTCAAATTAAAAAGAGCGGATAACCCGTACCCGTTTTGTGATTATATCCCTGCGGGAGTGCATGCTCTTGCTGCCATCCTGCGTGATTATTAATGCAGTTCCTAAAAAGCCCTGATAGCACGAACATGGATGGTATCTTCCCTGCAACTGTCCTGGTAACCACTGGGAGCTCCCGGATAAGCTTTAAAGAACTGGTACCCCACTAATCCGTTCCACTTCTCAGATGAATTCCAATAGACGGGGACCCTCCCGCCAGAAGCAAAACCGCCAATACCTTTTAGATGCAAATTCTCATACATTAAATTAAGCTCATCTTTTGACGGCATAAACCAATCACTTTTGCCGCCGCCCCGATAATCATCACATAGCTTCGCTGCGTATTTTCCTTCCCCTTGCGATAAAATAATCTTTTGAGTATTTGACCTGCCGGTCCCTATTTCCGTGCCGGATGCTCCGGTTTTTCTGTCGTTTCCACCATGCCATTGTATGGCGACACTTTGATCTTCAGGCGCCGCTTCTAAATACCGCCAGCCATCAGAATATTCGCCTTTATCATAGAATATAATGCCGCCCCCGGGGCCCTTCATTCCAATGGAATACACCCCTGTTTCTTTGAATTTCTCCTGCAAGACCCTCTCGTTTTCAATCTTGTTCTTCCTGTTCACTTCAACGAAAAGTCCCAGCATTTCCGGCATGTCATCGGGGGTCAGCAGGTCGGCCTTTACCACCTCTGCCATCCCGTTATAATAGCCCACCGCCTCTACGGTCGCGAATACCTGCATGGGTCCCGTGATGAGCTGCCGGGCCTCTTTCATCGTGCTTTTTACGTTTGAGGTCTTGTCCTGGAAGTTATAGAACTCGGCCTGGTCAACCAGTGATTTGACGCGGTTTACCAGGTATCCCCCGCCGGTTTTCATGGTGGCATTGATTTTTTTATCTAATTTCCCGGCGACTTCAGCTTTCTTCGCGGCATTTACAATTTTTCCGGATCTGCCTTTTCCTTTTTGATAATATTCCACTGCCTCAATAAATTTATAATCCCGGTAATTGAGGTCGCCGCTCTTTTCATATCCGGAAACTATCGCGGTAATTATGACGTCCTTCCTGTCTGCCGTGGCAGATAAAATCTGCATCCTTGATTCAACGTAGGGGATCTTCTTTATTTTCTCTTCTACTGCGATATATTTCTGTAGACCCTTTTCGAGATCTTTTTCTCCCGGATCTTTAATCCCCTTGAGTTCTTCGTCGATCTTTTCTATCTCCGGCTTATATTCCATTACCAGGGTTGACGAAATACGCTTGTGAATACCATTAACGTACTCCTTTATCTGCGACTGTTTGTTCAAACTGAGTTTTGTCTGTACTTTTTCCACTACCTCGACGTATTTGGCGCGGGCCTTCGGGTAGTTCCGGTTGTTATAGTAGTTATCTCCTTCCTCAACAAGGCCTTTCGAATAGTCAATGATCTTGCTTACCGTCTCATCTTCGCTCTTGAACTGGATAACCGCTATGTCCAGTCCTTTAATTGCTTTGACCTCAATATCGCCAAGTTTCACTTCCTCATGCTTGTCAGGCGCCTTTGACATGTCGATCCTGTATCCCGGGTTCATAAGCTTCTTTGCCGTCTCGGACGAAACCCAGTCCACCTGGCTTTCAAGGAAGCTCACGCTGACAATCGATTTTGTCCCGAGCGATGTCCCCTTCCGTTCGAGCGAGGTTACGCTCACGGCAATCTTCGCGCCGTCCCGCGACACCTCGCCGTACACTATTTCATCAGCGTTTATGCCGTCCGCTATCTGGGTGATACAGCTGGTGTCGTCGCAGCCGCTGGCCATGATCGCCTCTGCCTGCTTGAACATCACCTTGACCGCTTCATCATCGATAACCTGATACTTCGCGCCGAATCCTTCAAAAATCCCGAGACGTATGCCCTCTTTTACCCTGCTAGCGAGCTTCGTTTTAACGCCATTCGCTTTGATAGTGGAAATGTAGAGCTTTTTCTTTTTGGATTCCGGCCTGCCTCCCTTCTGCGCGAAGGTGCCGCCGGCAAAAAGAATTACCGTCAACATGGTTAATACAATTACAATATATCTATTCAAAATTCTGTTGTGCATGAGTACCATCCTGCGTAATTATTGATGTGATTATGTTGCTACTATTCACAGTTTCTCAATCTGTTTAATAAAATCTTCCGAATATCCATTAAAGCGGTTAGCAATTAAATAATTCTTTTTTATTATAAACGTGGCGGGTATCTTTTCGACATTATACTGTTTGCGTATATTCCCAAATGGGTCGACATATGCCATATCGTACACACCCATTGAAGATGCATTTTTTTTAACATCAGCGCCAGTTTCAGCATAGATGATAACAAGATGGCTTCTGCCATTAGATCTATTTGCAATTTTTAACAGCTCCGGTATCTCCTTCCGGCAGGGTTTACAGTAAATTGATGTAAAGTTCAGGATAATCATTCCATTATTAGGCAGATTCCTGAATAGTTCATAAAAAACCGTTCTTTTCCCATCAACATTATATACAATAAAATTGTCTGCCCTGGTTGCTTGGGGAAAAACATACGAATCCGAATACAGAAATGTTAAAATTACAGTTGTTAAATAAATACTAAAACTCAAAATCTTTTGGTTCATAATAGTATACTCACATGTTTATAATTTTGACACCTGTCTTTTGACTTTTACGGCTTGTTTTTATACGATATGCAGACTAAAACAGACCAATTCAAGCAGAGATTAGAGCCATCTTAAATTAAGACCTGTAAAACCCAAACAATGCAAATTAGTATTTAGTATAGTAGAAGTCAATAAGATTCCCTTAAAAAGAGGTGGCATGTTTTTAAAGCACCTGTCCAGCAATTTCTTTGTTGCAGGAAGCCTCAACTGAAAGGGGCTGGTTCACATAAAGCCCATAGTGTCCCCTGGGCCCACTGTGAACAAGGGGCGCTTCCCTGTTATTAACCGCCGCCTTTACATGAACCGCTCGAAGCGGTCCTTATCGGCCTTGCATATCGGACAGACCCCGGGAGGCTCCTCCCGGGCGCAGAGATACCCGCAGACCTTGCAGCGCCATACCGGCAGGCTTAATTCAGAGTCCGGTCCTTTTCCGCCGGTCTCACTCTTCCGCACCGCCCGCCCCTCTTCCGCCGGCCGGCGCTCCGGGATCGGCCGCAGTTCCTTCTCGCCCTTCAGTATCCGGGCGGAAACATAGAGCCCGCAGTAGCAGGCATCGAATTCTTCAATGTCGCTGTCCCGGTAGTCGCAGGGACAGATGATGTCCAGGTCATCCTGTCTGTTGCCTGAAGCGAGCCTGCAGGGGCAGGCCCGGTACCCGTATCTGTTCTCATTAATGATGAGACTGCGGACCAGGTCCTTCGTAAAGTCCACATCAGGGCCCAGATGATACCCGGCTTTCTCTGCTTCATCAAAAAGCTTTTTATAGAGCCTATCAACCTCTTCGGGGGATATGTTCCGGTCTGAGGTCATCGGGCAAGACCTCTGATCTTTTCCTCATTAAAGCCGACGATGCATTCCTGGTTATTGATGACCAGGGTTGGAAAGGAGCACTGCGGGTTCCACTGGCGGATGTCATCCTTAACCCGGACATTATCCCCGCTCTCCAGAAGGTCTACATAGACATAAGAATATTCAATCTTCAATTCATCCAGCAGGTTCCTGGCTTTTTTACACCATATACAGGTACTGAGTGCGTAAAGAACCACAGTGCCAACATTTTTCCCTTCTACATGGGTCATTTGGTTCATGGGGAGGATTCTCCTTTTATTATATGATATTATATTTGTTTATCTTATATTATTAAATGAAATCTCTTAGATATATTCATTAACTTTACTACGTGTTTATGAAGAAATCCACAAAAAATAACTGCATTTTCAAAAAAAACAGACCATTTGCACAACTTCTTGCATTAATAAAAAATACCCTCAACTCCTGGGTCATAATTAGCATTTCATGAATAAAAAAGTTTGATAATAAAACCAATTATTTTCATCATTTCCGATAATTTTTTTCCTGCTGCGCCGCTTTTCGGGTAAATCACAAAAATTTTTTATAGAGACATAATATTTTTAATTGACTTTTTATTATGAGAGGCTATATAAGTAGCTATAGCAAATTAGCAAGATTATGTCACATTAGAATTTCTCTTCCTGAGACGCAAATTTTTCTCGTTTTTCCGTATTAAATTTTATTTTGCACATACAAAATTAACCGCTACAAATTCCGGAGATTTCATATGGCTGACGGTTCACAATCCAATTTCATAAGAAAACGGGATGGCAGGATAGTCCCCTTTAATCCTGAAAAAATTACCGGCGCCATCTACAAGGCCGCCCAGGCGGTGGGCGGCAGCGACCGCACCACGGCCCAGGCTATCTCCGACTCCATAATTGGCATTTTAACCATCATTTACAAGGACGGGCGTATTCCCACGGTTGAGAATGTCCAGGACCTGGTCGAAAAAATGCTCATCGAACGGGGCCATGCCAAGGTCGCCAAGGCCTACATCCTCTACCGCGAACAGCACCGGAAAATACGCGAAGGCAAAAGTCTCCTCACCGAAGGTCTGGAACTCATAGAAAGCTACCTGGACCGCTCGGACTGGCGGGTCAACGAAAACAGCAACATGAGCTATTCCCTCCAGGGGCTGAACAACCATATCGCGACCGCCGTGACCGCCAAGTACTGGCTCGAACGCATATACCCGCCGGAGATCCGAAACGCCCATGTTAACTGCGATTTTCACATCCATGACCTGGGACTCCTCTCCGCCTACTGCGTCGGCTGGGACCTGCGCGACCTGCTGATACGGGGCTTCGGCGGCGTGGCCGGCAAGGTCGAGAGCAGACCGGCCAGGCATTTCCGCAGCGCCCTGGGCCATGTGGTCAATTTTTTCTACACCCTGCAGGGTGAATCCGCCGGCGCCCAGGCCTTCGCAAATTTTGACACCTACCTGGCGCCTTTCATCTGGTATGACAAGCTTTCCTACGGCGAAGTCAAGCAGTGCTCTTCAGGAGTTCATTTTCAATATGAATATCCCCACCAGGGTCGGATTCCAGACGCCCTTCACCAACGTGACCCTCGACCTCATGGTACCGGGTAATATCTCCGACGAACACGTCATTATCGGCGGCGAGGCGCAGGAAAAGACCTACGGCGAGTTCCAGAATGAGATGGACATGTTCAACATCGCCTTCGCGGAGGCCATGTCTGAAGGGGATGCCAAGAACAGGATATTCACCTTTCCCATCCCCACCTACAACATCGGCAGGGACTTCGACTGGGACAATGCCAAGCTTGACCCGATGTGGGAGATGACCGCCAAGTACGGCATCCCCTATTTCGCCAACTTCATCAATTCCGATATGGACCCGGAAGACGCGCGCTCCATGTGCTGCCGCCTGCGCCTCGACAACCGCGAGCTCAGGAAGCGCGGCGGCGGGCTCTTCGGCGCCAACCCCCTCACCGGGAGCATCGGCGTTGTCACCATCAACCTGCCGCGTATCGCTTACGCATCCAAGAGCGAGAGTGAATTTTTCGAGACCCTTGAGCGACTCATGGTCCTGGCGAAAAATTCACTGGAGATCAAGCGCAAGGCACTGGAGAATTTCACTGAAAACAACCTCTACCCATACACCAAGCACTACCTGTCCGCCATCTATGAGCGGAACAAGAAATACTGGATCAACCATTTCTCGACCATAGGCCTCATCGGCATGAACGAGACGTGCCTTAACATGCTCAACGCGGACATCGCCACGATCGAGGGCAAGGACTTCGCCCTGAAAGTTCTCGATTTCATGCGCAACCGCATCATGCAGTTCCAGGAGGAGACCGGGAACTTCTACAACCTCGAAGCGACCCCCGCGGAAGGCGTCAGCTACCGGTTTGCCATGCATGACCGTAAGCTCTTTAAGGATATAAAGACATCGGGCACCCATGAACCCTATTACACCAACTCGGTCCACCTTCCGGTGGGTCACACCGATGACCTCTTCGACGTCCTCGACCACCAGGACGAGCTTCAGACGAAATTCACCGGCGGCACGGTGGTACACCTGTTCCTCGGCGAAAGGATCAACGACATCAGCTCCGTGAAGCTGCTGGTAAAAAAGATCGCCGAGAATTACTCGTTGCCCTATTTTACCATCACCCCAACTTTCAGCGTATGCCCGGTCCACGGGTATATCCCGGGAGCGCACAAATTCTGTCCCTACGACCATTCGCAGGACGAGCTGATAGAACACGGTATTGAAGTTGACGGCGCATAATGCCGATTAATATAACAGGGGAATCCGACATAATACGGTCCCCTGGAGCTTCCCCCCTCCCCTGTCGGGAGGAGGTATTTTAATTCATTATTGGGAGATGCGTAATGAGCAAGAAAGAATTAAAGGTCCCGGTTGAAGTGTATTCACGCGTTGTCGGCTATTTCCGGCCCACCAATCAGTGGAACAAGGGGAAGCAGGAAGAATTCCGCGAAAGGAAAGTCTATCGCGTGGAGCAGGCGCCGGCCTATGAATATCAGAGGAATATATAAAACTTCGCTGATCGACTACCCGGGGAAGATCAGCGCCGTCCTGTTTACCGGCGGCTGCAACCTGCGGTGCCGGTACTGCCATAACCCCGATCTTGCCTGCAACTGGCAGGAAATGGACCATTGCAGCGATGAGGAAACCATCGACCTTCTAAGAAAAAGGAAGAACCTTATCGACGGCGTCACCATTTCCGGCGGGGAGCCCACTCTATCGAAAAACATTTTTTCCTTCATTAAAAAGATAAAAGAACTCCAGCTGGCGGTTAAACTCGACTCCAACGGCCTGCAGCCGGAAGTCCTCAGGGACCTTGTCAGCGGCGGCCTCCTCGATTACGGTGCCATTGACATTAAAACGTCTCCGGAAAAATACCGGATCATGACCAACTCCGATGTCGATTTCAACCGCATCGCCGAGAGCATCAATATTCTGAGGACAGGCGGAATCGACTACGAGGTGCGCACGACCTGTGTCCCGTTGTATGTAACGCTTGAAGATCTCGGAAGCATCAGGAAGTCAATCGGTCGGGTAAAAAATTATTTCCTCCAGCAGTTCCAGCGTGAAGCTAGGCTCCTGGACAGGTCATGGGAAGTGATCGAGCCGTATCCGATTGAGACACTTCGCCATTTCAGGGATTTCATTCTCACCTTTGCCGATCGGTGCGAGATACGGGGCGCCTGACAAGCCCCTCCCGGAAATGCCGGATAACGCATCAATCCTTCACTTTTTCAAGATACCGCTGATAAAGACGCGGAGGCCTTCAACAAGCTCGACCTGAATGTCCTTGAACTTTTCTCCCTGAAACATGAAGAAATCAAAGCCCATCATCATCTTGATAAGGGCCCGCGATGTGTTCGGGACATCAGGTATGACAAAGATCCCATCCTGGTTTCCCTCATTTAAAATATCCTCGATAAGCTGCTGCTCATAGCGGTTATAATCACCCAGAGCCATCATGATGAAGGAATAGCGGAGGAAATATTCCTCGATAACTCCCTTGTAGAAATCCCACAGCTTGTAGATTTTTTTTATCCTGGTGGTGAAATAAACCATCAGCTTGTCCTGCGGATTTTTCTCTTTATTGATGGCCTCGATAAGCGCCTGCTTGATCTGCTCCCCCTCATAATGCACCACCGCCCGTATGAGCTCTTCGCGGTTGTCAAAATAGTGGTAGAGGGAGCTTTTTGTCTTGTTTAATGTCTTGGCGATTTCTTCCGTACTTGATTTCCGCCAACCCATCTTGGAAATAACTTCGCGGGATTTTTTAATGATTTCCTGTTTTACGTCTTCTTTTTTTTTCGTTTTTCTTGTGGCCATGGCGCGTTACATGCTGTTTTTTTTATTTGTTTATTATCAAGCAAAACCGGCATTCCTGCCGTTTTTTAATAAATTCATTCAAATCCGCAACAGGGCAATGTCAAGATATAAACATTTCATGGCGGACCATTAGCTGAAAAAATCCCATCCGGGCGCTTTTACAAATCAATTTTGAACGGTTGTGAATATTTTTGCAAATTTTTTTAAAAAAAATAGTTGAAAAAAAAGGCCCCCTGCATTTATTGAACGATTCATATTTTCGTTTAATTGATAAATCGTTCAAATTATTGAAGCCGGGGAGGAACCCATGAAATTTTCAGTAGCATGCAGCTTTGACGAGGCCCTGCTTGAAGGCCTCGCACCGTATCCCGTGTATGAACTCTACGGGAAACTGACTTCCGATTATTTCGGCGGAGGCAGGCCCTCGTTTTATCTGCCGTCAATCGGCAAACAGAAACTTGCCGATTACGTGAAGAAGACCCATGAGAAAGGCATGGAATTCAACTATCTGCTCAACGCGTCCACCATGGGCAACACGGAATACACCAGCGAGGGACAGCGCGAAATCAACCGGCTCCTGGGATGGCTTAACGAGATCAGGATTGATTCCGTGACCGTGGCCAATGTGTTCTTCCTGAAGCTGATCAAAAAAAGGTATCCCGCTATCAAGGTCCGCGTCAGTTCACACCGCTACACCGACAACCCGAGAAAGATACGCTTCTGGAAGGACGCCGGCGCCGACTGCATCGTCATATCCGAAGTGAACATACACCGCGAGTTCAGGGAGCTGGAAGCCATGCGCGAGGCAGCAGGTGACTCCGTCGAGCTCTCCCTCATCGTCAACAACTGGTGCCGGCAGGACTGCGCCATCGCGGGGAATCACGCCGTGGGGCTTTCAGCCGCGTCCCAGAAGAAATCGAAGGGCTTTCCTCTGGATTTCTGCTCCCTCTATTGCAACCAGTTGCGCCTGGCCGATCCGACGCACTACATACGCGCCAACTGGATACGGCCCGAAGACCTCCATATCTATGAAAACATGGGTTATACCAATTTCAAGATCGTGGAGCGGAATACGCCGACTGCCATACTCCTCGACAGGGTCAAGGCCTACCACGAACGCAAATACGACGGTAATTTGCTGTACCTGTTCCAGAATTACGCCTACCCGCTGGAGAAGTTCTCCGAGCGGGACAAGGACGCCTTTTCGCGCAAGAGGCTCCTGAAGTATTTCATCAGGCCGAAGGCGGTCAACCTCATAAAATTCCTGAAGGTGGTCAGGTTCGGCGAAAAAGGGAGCGTTCTTTTTCCCCTGCGGGGGGCAAACCCGGTTTACATCGACAACAGGAAGCTCGATGGTTTCATCGACTTTTTCCACAAGAACAGCTGCAAGGCCAGGGACTGTGAATCCTGCCGCTACTGTGATCGCTGGGCCGAAAAGGCCGTGCAGATTGATCCGGCCTGGAAAATGGAGATGAACAGCATCTACGACGATATACTTGAAGAGATTTACAGCGGTGGTTTCTGGGAAGGATACATGGACACGGCACGGAAGGCCGTTTCAAAAACGACCCCCGAAAGCCAGGCAATATTCGGCGATATAAGAAATTTTTCGCGGGTTTTACGGAGCATGGATTGATTGCCGCGGTTCCGGCGCCATGACCATTAAGGGGGAAATCATGAATTCACAGGTCGCGGCATTGGCCGCTGAAAAAAGCATAGAGGGAATTGAGAGCATCATCACGCGCGGGATCGATTACCTCGCCTCCATCCAGGATGAAAAGGGGTGCTGGACGGGGGATTACGGCGGCCCCATGTTCCTCCTGCCGATGTACATCGGCGCCTGTTACATAACCGGACAGGACATACCCGAAATTGACCGCAGCGGGTTTATCAGGTATTTCTTCAATGTTCAGAACGCCGACGGGAGTATCGGCCTCCATGCCGAAGACGACGGGTGCATGTTCACGACAGTGCTCTGCTACGCGTCCCTCCGCATACTCGGCGTTGAGAGGAAAAACCGGGATATGGAGAAGATGCGTTCCTGGATCATCGCCAACGGCACTGCCCTGGGAGCCGCGAGCTGGGGAAAGTTTTTCCTGTGCCTCCTCAACCTGTATCCCTACGAAGGACTCAACCCGCTCCTGCCGGAGCTCTGGGTCCTCCCTTCGTTCCTCCCCTTTCATCCGTCTAAGCTCTGGTGCCATGCCCGGCAGGTCTATCTTCCCATGGCGTACCTTTACGGAATCAGGGCCCGGGTTCCGGAGAACAGCCTCATCCGGGAGATACGGCGTGACATTTACGACGCCGACTACACGGCGATAGATTTCCGGAACTGCCGGGACCGCGTCGCTCCCGCGGATAACTACCGGCCCTTCAGCAGGCTCTTGAAGATCGTCAACAGGATCCAGTTCTTCTATGAAAAACATCACCTGCTGCGCTTCAGGGACCGCGCCCTGGCGGTCCTTTTCAGGCATATCCTCTTTGAAGACATGGTGACGAATTATATTGATATCGGGCCCGTCAACAGCGTCCTGAACACGCTGGTGCACTATTATGACAATCCAGACGGCGAGCATTTTACAAAAAGTTTTCGATCCCTCATGACCTATCTTTGTGATGGCCATGACGGGAAGAAGATGAACGGTTACAATTCAACAGCCCTCTGGGACACGGCTTTTGCCGTGCAGTCTCTATTCGCGACCGGTCTTGAAAACGAGTATGGAGATGTCCTGAAAAAAGCCTACGGTTTCATCCGGGACAACCAGATACTGGAAGACGTTCCCGATTATAAACACTATTACCGTCATCGTTCCCGCGGCGGATGGCCTTTCAGCGACCGTGACCATGGATGGCCCATCACCGACTGCACAGCTGAGGGATTGAAAGCCGAAGGATTGATCCGCGGCACCTCCCCGGTGGACTCCCCCGTGCCGGCCGACCTTCTCGAAGAAGGGGTACGGCTCATTCTCTCCTTCCAAAACAGTGACGGCGGGTGGGCCACCTACGAGAAACAGCGCGGCGGGACCTGGCTTGAACTGCTGAATCCCTCGAGCGTCTTCGGAGACATCATGATCGATTATTCCTACGTGGAATGCTCGTCGTCCTGCATCCAGGCCCTGGCAAGGGTTAAATCGAACTACAGCGGCGAACTGAGAAAGGAAATAGACCGGGCCATATCCCGGGGAGCCCGGTTCCTGAAGAAGAAGCAGAGAGAGGACGGCAGCTTTGAAGGTTCCTGGGCCGTCTGTTTTACCTACGGCACCTGGTTCGGCGTATGGGGCTTACTCGCGGCCGGCGTGCCAGTTGACGCTCCGGAAATTCAGAATGCCTGCGCCTTTTTACTGACCCGTCAAAATGCAGACGGCGGATGGGGCGAAAGTTTCCGCAGCTGCAAGGAGGGGCGCTGGCTATACCATGATACGAGCCAGGTGGTCAATACTTCATGGGCCCTGATGACCCTCATACAGGCAGGACGGGGAACTTCCCCCTCCGCGGAGCGGGCAGCCCGCTTCATCATGAAAAGGCAGATGGGAAACGGCGACTGGCCGAGGGAATCCCTGGTCGGTGTATTCAACAAGACGGCCCTTATCAACTATGAAAACTACCGCCGGTATTTCCCCCTATGGGCCCTGGGACTGTATCTCAAGTCATCCGGAGCGGGTGCAGAAAAAATTTAAACAGGAAGTCGTCATTTGTTTGGTGATACGCCAGAACACAGCATGCGCTTATATAAAATAATTTTAACATTTGAACATTATGTTTTATTGTTAAATTTAATTATTGACATTTGTCTGCAGGCACCCACTATGTCGCACGTGATTAAACATAAATATATAAACAATCCAGGAAGGAGGATTACCATGAGCTGCCGGTTCATCTCTCCATAATGTTTCCGTGCCCTTTCGCGGGGCGGCCAGGAAACGCAACACTACATGTCGGAATGGCGCGGAACCGATCAAAGGCTGTGCCGTTTTAAATGATTTCATAAACCGCTGTTAATGAAGGGGCGGCTACTATTCCTTCAACACTCTAAAAGCCATGCATACACTATTAAACAGGATTAATTCACCGGTTGACTTAAAAGGACTCTCCCCTGAAACGCTCTCGCAATTGAGCAGTGAAATCAGGGAGGTCATGGTCCAGACTGTCTCCCGCAACGGCGGCCATCTGGCTTCAAGCCTCGGCGCAGTGGAGCTTTCTATTGCCCTCCACCGTGTCTTCGACAGTCCCCGGGACAAGATCATCTGGGACGTGGGGCATCAGAGCTACGCGCACAAGCTGCTGACCGGCCGGAGAGACAGGTTCACGACGCTCCGCATGCACAACGGCATTTCAGGATTCCCCGATCCCTTCGAAAGCAGCCATGATCCCTTTTCCGGCGGGCACGCAGGCAATTCAATATCGGCCGCAATGGGGATGGCCCTGGCGGGAAAGCTCGCCGAAAGCGACTTCACGTCAGTGGCCGTCATCGGCGACGGGTCCATGGGCTCCGGAATGGCCTATGAGGCGATGAACCATGCCGGCCACATGGGCCTGAAGCTGGTCATCATCCTGAACGACAACGGCATGTCCATATCGCCGAGCGTCGGGTCACTCTCCCGTCTTCTCGGGAACATCCGCGCCGGGCATCTGCCATGGCACGATGATGAAGCCGCGCCGTGCGATGACAACCTTTTACGGGCGGAGACGATCCTGGACACCCTGGGCTTCACCTACACGGGCCCCCTGGACGGGCACAACATACCGGAACTGGAAACCGCACTGCGGGACATCAGGGAAACCATGACCCGGCCTGCCGTGGTGCACGTCATAACAAAGAAAGGCAAGGGCTACGGACCGGCTGAAAACGATTCCATCGCATTCCATGGAATATCACCGAAAAAGAAAAAAAGTGCAGCGCCGACCTACAGCAGCGTGTTTTCCCGGACCCTCCTGCGCCTCATGAAGGAGAATGACCGGATCGTGGCCATAACCGCGGCAATGAAGGAAGGGACCGGCCTGGCCGAAGCTGCCGGAGAATTCCCCGCCCGCGTCTTCGACACCGGAATGAGCGAACAGCACGCGGTCACCATGGCGGGCGGCCTGGCAACGCAGGGATACCTGCCGGTCGTTGCCATCTATTCGACCTTCCTGCAGCGGTCTTACGACCAGATTGTCAATGACGTGTGTCTCCTCAGCCTGCCGGTGATATTCGCCATAGACCGGGCCGGCATCGTCGGCGATGACGGGAAGACGCACCAGGGGGCCTTTGATGTGTCCTACCTGAGAAGCGTTCCCAACATGATCGTGTCGGCCCCTAAGAACGAGAACGAACTGCAGCATCTCCTCTACACCGCCGTGCACGCCGGCCGTCCCATGGCGGTCCGCTACCCGCGCGGAAACGGAGAGGGGGTTCCCCTTCAGGCCGATTTCAGGGAATTTCCCATCGGTAAAGGCGAACTCCTCAGGAAAGGAAACGATATGGCGATCATCGCCTTCGGCTCCACGGTATATCCGTCGCTGGCCGCGGCGGAGATCCTGGACGAGATGGACATCGATTGCGCCGTTGTTAACGCGAGATTCGCCAAGCCCCTCGATGAAGAGCTTATCACGGGCATGGCCCGGAGGACCGGACGCATACTGACCGTGGAGGAAAACGCTACCGCCGGGGGCTTCGGGAGCGCCGTGGCGGAACTGCTGTCGGGAGAGAATATCCAGGTCAAGATGGAATGCATCGGCATTCCCGACCGGTTTATCGGGCACGGGACCCAGGAGTTCCTCCGGGCGGAACTGGACCTGGACGCCGACGGCATCGTCCGCCGGGCCAAGCAGTCCTTTCCCGAACTTCTCTTCAATGTTGTCGATCAAAAAATGGAGAACATAAGCTGATGAACCTTCCGGAAGTTTTCAACAAGTACCGCGACGCCATCGACGCGGACCTGAAAGAGGTCCTGACGCCCTTCAGCATGCCTCTCTACGACATGATGCGCTACCACCTCGGCTGGACTGACGCCGCGGGCAATCCGGCGGCGAAGGGGTCGGGAAAGGCTCTCCGGCCAACGCTCTGCCTCCTTGCCTGCGAAGCCGCGGGGGCGACCATCGATCGCGCTGTCCCGGCCGCGACCGCGGTGGAACTGGTGCATAATTTCTCCCTCATCCATGATGACATTCAGGATGACGACAGCGAACGACGCCATCGCCCCACGGTCTGGAAGTTATGGGGGAAACCCCAGGCGATCAATGCAGGCACCGCCATGAATATACTGGCGAATATCGCGCTGACGCGGTCCGGCCGCTGTGGTCTCACCGCGGATCAGTGCCAGCGCATGAGGTCCATCCTTGACGAAGCTACCCTGCGCCTGATCGAGGGCCAGTACCTTGATATCAGTTTTGAGCAGAGGGATGACGTCAGCGTCGAGGAATACCTGACCATGATCAGGGGAAAAACAGCTGCCCTGATTGCCTGCTCGATGGAACTGGGCGCCCTTGCCGGGTCCGGCGACGTCGCTGCCACGCGGAAACTCAGGGAATTCGGCGAGTGCCTCGGCATAGCATTCCAGGTGCGTGACGATATCCTCGGCATATGGGGAGATCCCGGCGAAACCGGCAAGCGGCAGGGAAACGACATCAGGCGCAGAAAGAAATCACTGCCGGCGGTCTGTGCTCTGTCCGAAGGAGACGCACGGCATATAAACACCGTCGCCGCCATCTACGGAAAAGAGACAGTCAGCGACGGGGACGTCGATATCGTTTTCGAAATCATGAACCGGATGAAGACGCGGGAGCGTGTCCAGGCCGTGGTCGATGATTACTGCGCGAGGGCCGGACGCATCATCCGCGAAGCCGGTATTGGAGCCGGGACCAGGGCGGATTTCGAAGAGGTGCTCCACTACCTGACGGCCAGGGAAAATTAGACAGAAGGAGGTGCGGCAGAATGAAAGCCAAGAACGTATCATCCATAAACATACTGAGCAGGCGCAAAACGGAGCATATTGAAATTTCGCTTCAGAAAGACGTCTGTTTCAAGGACCTCACCACCGGTTTTGATCACTACCGCTTTGTGCACCAGGCCCTGCCGGAGATGGACCTTGACCAGGTTGATGCCGGGGCGGACCTGTTCGGAAAGCACCTCAATGCCCCGATACTGATCTCCTCGATGGTGGGAGGAGTGGATGAGGCTGCGGTTATAAACCGGAACCTGGCGACAGCGGCCCAGTACCTGGGTCTTGCCATGGGGGTGGGATCCCAACGGTGCGCCATTGAAGATGCGTCAGCCGCGTCTTCCTTCCAGGTGCGCGGCGTCGCTCCCGATATTCTCCTTTTCGCCAATATCGGCGCGGTACAGCTCAATTACGGCTTCGGTCCCGACCAGTGCCGCAGGGCGGTGGATATGATAGAGGCCGATGGGCTCATCCTCCATCTCAACCCGCTCCAGGAGGCTATCCAGCACGAGGGGAACACCCGCTTCGGAGGCCTCTTGAAAAAAATAGAATCCCTCTGCCGTTCACTCGCAGTGCCCGTGATCGCCAAGGAGGTGTGTTTCGGTATATCGGAAACGGCGGCTCGGCAGCTTGCCGATGCCGGGGTCCGGTGCATCGATGTCGCGGGAGCGGGCGGAACGTCATGGAGCCAGGTTGAGAAATTCCGCTCGTTATCCAAATCAGCCTATGATGTGGCCGAATCTTTCGCCTCATGGGGCATCCCCACGGCAGACTCGGTCATTATGGCGAAGAGAGGCGCTCCGGGCCTGCCGGTCATTGCCAGCGGCGGCATACGGAACGGGATCGACGCGGCCAAGGCCATTACTCTCGGCGCCAGCGCCGCGGGCATCGCCCTGCCGCTTCTGAAGGCGGCGTGCGAATCCCCGGAAGCGGTCACGGCCGCCCTCCGGGAGATAATCGAAACCTTCAGGATTGCCATGTTCTGCTCCGGGGCGCGGGACATCGCGGCGCTGCAGAAAACAGAACTTATAAAAATAATGTAGGGGGTAGTTAAACCATGTCACATTCACATGCCTTTGCAGAGGATATGTTTCAAATTGAAAATTATTCCGCGGAGAGCGAAGAGCGCCTGTCCCGCATTGATCCTTCCCGGAGAATCCTGCTCATTTCACACTGTCTGCGGAGCAGCGACGTGTGCAGGGCGTCCATCGAGACCTGGGGCGTCGACTGCGTTGAATGCAATCCCCGGTGCCAGGTGAACCAGCTCCGCCGGAAGGCCCTGGACCTGGGCTACCAGGGCGTCTGTGTTGCCCCCGGCGGGTCCCTGGCGCTCAAGTACATCAAGGAGCAGAACCCCGCGGGAATCGTCGCCGTCGCCTGCATGAAGGAGCTGGAAGAGGGGATCGACAATGTCGCCAGGCTGGCAGACAACGTATCCCAGGCGCCTCCCATCGTCCTGGTGCCCCTTACCAAAGACGGCTGCGTCAACACGGAAGTTAACGTCATGGAGGCAATCGCAAAAATTTCCATCGGGTGCGCAGTGCGATCATGAAACAGATAACCATACTGGGCAGCACCGGAAGCATTGGCATGCAGGCTCTCGATGTCATACGAAGAAACAGGGATGACTTTGCCGTGGCCGGGCTCTGCTGTCACTCCAGCATTGATGTCATGGAACAGCAGATCGCCGAATTCGGCGTGAAGACCGCGGCGGTCTTCGACGAGGACCGGGCCCGGGAACTCGGTCGAAGAAGCGGCATCGAGGTTCTCTCCGGGCTTGAAGGAATCATCGAGGTGGTGAAGCGTGACGGGGCGGACATGGTGCTGAACGCCCTGGTCGGGAGCGTCGGCATACTTCCCACGGCGGCGGCCATTGAAAGCGGCAGGACCGTGGCCCTGGCGAACAAGGAGACCCTGGTTTCCGCCGGTGAAATCATCATGGCCCTGGCGCGGGAAAGGGGCGTGTCGATCCTTCCGGTCGATTCCGAGCATTCCGCCCTGTTCCAGTGTCTCAATGGAGAAAACCGCAAAGCGGTGCGGAGACTTCTCCTTACCTGCTCCGGCGGCGCTTTCCGCGACACGCCATCTCAAGAACTGCACCGGATGACCGCGGAGGACGCCCTCAGGCACCCGAACTGGGCCATGGGACCGAAGATCACTGTTGATTCAGCCACTCTGATGAATAAGGGCTTCGAGGTGATCGAGGCCCGCATGCTCTTCGACGTGGAGTACGACGCCATCGACGTGGTGATCCACCCCCAGAGCATCATCCATTCCCTGGTGGAATTCGTGGATAATTCAGTGCTGGCCCAGCTCAGCCATCCGGACATGCGTCTCCCCATACAATACGCCCTCACCTACCCGGAGCGGACCGCGGCTGATCCCGCCCCCCTTGACCTTGCCGCACTCGGTGAGCTGAGCTTCAGGACGCCTGACCCTGACCGGTTTCCCTGCCTTGCCTATGCCATTGAAGCGGGCAGGACCGGCGGCACCATGCCCTGCGTCCTGAACGCGGCCAACGAGGCGGCGGTGCAGGCATTCCTCGCCGGCAGGATCGGATTTATGGATATACCCGGCCTGGTAAGGCAGGCCCTGGATGATCATTCGCCCGTGACCAATCCGGACCTTGAAGAGATCATCACCCTGGACCTGCGCATTAAAAAAGAAATCACCAATACGGTGAGTGTCGGTGAACCCTGCCATGGCTGACACGTCTGCACTGACCCCCCCTGAAATAAGAATCGGTTTCGGCACGGATTCACATCGCTTTTCAGACGATGAAACAAGGATCCTGATCCTGGGAGGTGTCGTATTCCCCGGGGAGACGGGCTTTGAGGCCAATTCCGACGGCGATGTTGTTTTCCATGCTCTCTTCAACGCCGTTTCCCAGGCCCTTGGGGAAGGCTCCATCAGCTATTTCGCTGATCCCCTCTGCCGGAAAGGGATTACCAACAGCGGCGAATACCTCGTCCTCATCCGCGGCATAATGGACCGGCGCGGCTACGCCATCGGGAACATCGGCGTCATGCTGGAAGGGAAACGCCCGCGCATCGCCGGTCTTGAAGGGCCCATGAAGGAGCGGATCGCGGGGATCTTTAACATCGCCACTGACACCATAGGCATTACCGCGACATCGGGAGAGGGTTTGACGGATTTCGGCAGGGGCCTGGGCATGCAATGCTCCTGCGTCGTCACCCTGAGGAGGAAATGACATCATGGAACTGAGAAGCTACGCGAAAATAAATCTGACCCTCGACATCCTGGGACGGAGGGACGACTGCTACCACGAGCTGGAAAGCGTGTTCCAGCAGGTGAACCTCTATGACGACATCGTCATACTCCCACGGGAGGACGGGGAGGTCCATGTCACCTCCACCAGCGAGGAGATACACGGCACAAACAACATATGCCACGGCACCGCCCTCATGGTCAAAGAAGTGACAGGCCTTAAACAGGGCGTTTCCATCCACATACGAAAGAGAATACCCATGGGCGCCGGCCTGGGGGGCGGCAGCTCCAATGCCGCGGCCGTGCTGAAAGGAATGAATCACCTCTTTCGCCTTGGCCTTGACCGCGAAGAACTGGCCCGCCTCGGCGGCACCATTGGGATGGACGTCCCCTTTCATCTTCAGGGCGGGACCTGCATCGGCAGGGGTCGCGGGGAAATCATCGAGCCCCTCAAGCCGCTGCAGAAACTCTACGTGGTCATCGTGTTTCCCGGCTTCAGTATCAGCACGAAAGAGGCCTACGGGAATCTGTCCTATGACAGGACCGGCAAAAGGAAAAGCACCTCCGCCTTCAGGCGGGACTATGACCTCCGGTACCTCCATAATGATTTTGAATATTCTATCATAGAGCGGTATCCCCAAATCGGCGCCATCCGGGAAATGCTGGGAGAGCACGCCCTCCTGTCCGGATCAGGGTCCTGCGTTTTCGGAGTCTATCGTGACCGTGAAGAAGCGGAGCGCTACCGCGCACGGCTCCGGCAGGAGTATACATCGGTATTCCTCACCGAGACAATCAACAAGGAGATCCTCTTCGCAGAAACGATGGGATTCTGCGGCGGTGTGAAGCGGGCCATTGAGGGCATTTCACAGCTTGGCGGCAGGGACGGGGTCAATGTCCTGGGGAACCTTGTCAACAACGAGCAGGTGATGCAGCGCCTCCGCGAACAGGGGGTTCGATTCGTCACCGACCAGGGGTCGGTCACAGGCGGTACCGTCGTCATCTCCGCACACGGCGTTTCCGACAGGACCCGGAAGGAGCTGCACGACAGGGGACTGCCGGTGGTCGATCTCACCTGCCCGGTGGTGAAGTCCCTGCAAGACATCACCAGGCAGAAGGAACGGGAAGGAAAAAAAATCATCATCCTCGGCGACGCCGACCACCCGGAGATCCGGGGAGTGACCGGCAACCTGTCGCGCTTCAAGGTTGTCCGGAGCGCAGAAGAGGTAACCGAGGCCGACTTCGATGATCATATTTTCATCGCTTCCCAGACGACCATGGACACCGGGAACTATGATCAATTCATGGAAACACTGCGCGCCCTGCACGGCGACGTTGAGGCTGCCGATTCAGTATGCGGCGCCACGCGGAAACGGCAATCCAGCGCCCGGGATCTTGCCAGCAGTTCCGACCTGGTCCTCGTCATCGGCGGAAGCGTATCGGCAAACACGAAACGCCTCCTGGACGTATGCCGGCGGAGTACCCGGGCGTTCCTGGTTGAAAGCGACGAGGAGCTCGATCCTGAATGGTTCGCCGACTGCGAACGGATCGGCATAACCGCGGGCGCGTCGACGCCGGACTGGATCATCGAATCCGTCGAGAACAAATTGCGTTTATTACTATGATAGAGCCAATCAGGGGAGCCGGGATATGAGGGACACTTCACTGCAGATAAAGGTCGGGAATGCCGTCATCGGCGGCAGGCACATCCCGATACAGACCATGCTCAAAAACCGGGTCACCGATGTTGACAGGACCCTTGGCAGGATCGAGGCCCTTGCCGCCATCGGCTGCGACATCGTCAGGATCACCGTGCCGGATATGGCTTCAGTCCAGGGATTGCGCCGTGTGTTGAAGCACTCGATGCTGCCCATTGTGGCGGACATCCACTTTGACTACCGCCTGGCGATCCTTGCGGTCGAGGCCGGCGCGCACAAAATACGCATCAACCCCGGCAACATAGGCGATGAAACCAGAGTGCGGAAAGTCATCGACTGCGTGAAGGAACACGGCATTCCGGTCAGGATCGGCATAAACGGCGGGTCCCTGCCGAAACGGCTGAAGATACGCTACCGGGACCCGGTACAGGCGATGATCGAGGCGGCCCGGGAGGAAATCGGATACTTCGAAGAGAGGGACTACCGGAACATCGTCCTTTCATTCAAGTCCTCATCGGTGATGGAGACCATCGACGTCAACCGCCTTGCCCGGCAGATCTTCCCGTATCCCTTCCACATCGGCGTTACCGAGGCGGGGGATCTCATCGACGGGACAATCAAGAACGCCGCGGGCATAGCGGCGCTCCTCCTGGAGTACGTCGGCAACACCATCCGCGTCAGCCTCACCGCACCGGAAGAGGAAGAGGTCATCGTGGCCAAAAAGATACTGGAAGCTATCGGGAGAAGGGAATCGTCCTGCGAGATCATCAGCTGCCCCACTTGCGGCAGGACTGACGGTGACATCAGCCGCATGGTGCGGAACATCAAGGAGACCCTGTCGGGGAAAACACTGAGCAAGCGTCTGAAGATAGCGGTCATGGGGTGTGTCGTCAACGGTCCCGGCGAGGCGGAGCACGCGGATTTCGGCGTTGCCTGCGGCAAGGGGAAATCGATCCTCTTCAAGAACGGCGCGAAATTAAAGGTCGTTCAGAATAACGACATCATGGATGAGCTGATGCTGATGCTGGATGAGTACACGGTCAACTCTCCCGGCGCGTGATTCTATGGGCTGCCAATATCAGAGAGGCCTTTGCTGATTTTCGCGTGGGTTTCGTTCCATGCTTCCTGGAGGATGGAAATTTTTTTCCCCAGGACACCGGACTTATCCAGGGAGCTGTTGGTGATCTTGTACGATGTGTCCACCAGGGCACCCCTTACCGCGGCGCTGTTTTCCTTAATCGACTGTATCAGATCCCTCGCCATCTGGCGGGATATATACTGCTGCGTACCCTTACGGTCGGCGACCTGGTTGGTTGCATGTTCCGAGACACTGAAGGCGAGGGAGTAGTTCGTTATGAATTCCTTCACGGGGGACAGCATGTCAATCATTGGTTTCAGGAGAAAAGAGGAGGCGGGCGCTTTCTGCAATTCCTTGAACAAAAAATCGATGACCAGAATCAGGGAATTCCGCGCGTACTCTGAAACGAACTTCAATGACACATTAAAAGTACCCGGTGAATGGAAAAGATATCTCTCCTTTTCCGCTTTGGCGAGACCGGTCACCGTAACGCCCCCCTGTGGCACCAGGCTTTCCTGCGGATCGCCCAGGTAGCACAGGTCCTCCAGTATCTCTTTCAGTTCCTTCGCATCAACTTGTTTAGCCTTTTCCTTCTCAAGGGAGCGGATTGCATCAAGCGCTCCCTGCGTGGTGGCAGTATATCTCCTGGTCAGTTCACGCAGGTTCCACTCGCCGACAATCGTTCCTGTTATTTCATTGAATTTTTCAGGTGTGATATTTCGCGAATGGATCATGGCGTTCCTCAGGCCCATCTGCTGCAGCATCTGCGTGATCAGGTCCCCGATATCCTTGTCTGAGAGGGGTTTCCGGTTTATCTTGATGTACATCTCGAGAAAATACCCTATGCTCGCTTTAAAATAGTGAAACGCTTCGCCGCTCGTCGCGAAGACATTATCCCTGGAGATAAGCTCTCCGAATCGTGCGTTGAGCCGGTGGTACAGATAAATATCATTGACATCGCCCAGGAACGCCCGCAGCAACGGCTCCGCGCTGTAAAGGAGGGACCGTTCCCAGGCCTTCAGCTCCTCATCAAGCTTCCGCGCATAGGCGTTTGCTTTCCGCGCATGTCCTGATGCTGCATGGTTCGCATTCTGTTCCTGGTCTATCCTGTCCTGGTTAGCCATCTCCTTTCTCAGAGCCTCAACCATTGCAGTAAGATGGAATTTCTCAAGGTAGCGTTCATTAAAAAAACCAAGGATCTCCTGGTAGGCATAGATCTCGCCTCCCTTGCCGCTGGCGAAGGCCCGGATCATCCTGTAATAACGTTCGATTTCACCGGCAATGTCCGCCAGCTTGCTGCGGATGGCCGAATCGCCTATCCGTGTCCCCTTCTCATAAGAGAGCTGGGTCAACCGGTTGATGACGTCCAGCAGTTTGTCCTTCTTCTCATCCGCCGTCCTGAATTTTCCGCTCAGGTAGACGCCGGCATGATAGGTGTCGCCCGGCTTTCTCATGATATCCTTTAACGTTTCATCATGTCGGTCACGACCCCGGTAAAAGCAAGGGCGAGATTGGCATCACCCTGGAGTTTCAGAGAGCCGTCCTGCAACGCCCCCATGAAAGCCTTGTTGCTCCCGGAAGCCATAACCTTAAAGGCGATAGCGGCGTCCTTCCAGACGAGGGATATCTCCGCCCCGGGGAAGTCGCCCCTGCGGGAAATGATCTCGCCGTTTTTAAATGTAAAAAAACGGCCCCGCTTCCCATCCTCGGTCCTGATGACCATGGTATAGTTCTTCTCCATGAGCTTCTTTTTAAAGTCCGGAAATTTTTTCGCGGTCCTTTTTAGTTTCAGCTTCAGAATGAATAATAACAGTGAAAATCGCATGCCAATCTCCTTTAAAAAAATTTAACTGCTTAAGACCCTCGGGTCTATCGATTTCCATATTGTTTTTTCTGAAATATTTTATCAAGTTTAATCAAGATACTGCATGAAAAAAACGCTTTCCCTCGTAGTCTTCCGGACATGGCAGCCTCTGTTTTCTGTCATGATCCAGCTGGACAGGGGCCAATGTTTTTTAAAAAAAATTCATTTTTCCTTGACTCCCAAACATAACGTTGTTATGTTTGGCAAAAATAAGCCAAAGGCTCCTAGAATCATATTGAGATGCCAAAAAATAATTACAATATAACAAGGAGGCTTCCATGTCTATCGTATCCTGGTCAAAAGATGAAAATGTAGCCATCATATCCATGAACAACGGTGAAAACAGGCAAAACCTGGACTTCGCCATAGCGATGAACAAGGCCATAGACGAGATAGTGGCCGATACATCGATACAGGCCCTCATCCTCACCTCGAGCGATGAGAAAAACTTCTCCCAGGGGGTCGATGTCGCCTGGATGGGCCCACTCTTCATGAAGAAGGAATTCCAACCGATAAAAGACTTCATGTACAGGATGAACGACGTATTCAAAAAGCTGATGCTCTCACCCATGCCCACCATCGCGGCCATCAACGGGCACGCCTTCGGGAACGGCGCGATCATCTCCTGCGCCTGCGATTTCCGGTTCATGCGCGCCGACAAGGGCTTTTTTTGTTTCCCCGAAGTGAACGTGGGAATCCCCCTCCTCTACGGAATGAACGCCTTCGTGAAAAAGGTGATTCCAATGAACAAGCTTGTCGAAATGCAGTTCGGCGGCAACCGCTACGGAGCGCCTGAGCTGGAGCATTTTAACATCATTAAAAAAGCCTGCGCGAACAAGGAGGAGCTGATGAAGGAAAGTCTGGCCTTCGCCAAATCCTTCCAGAAGAAACGCGGTATCCTGGGCGAAATGAAAAAGCGGATGTACAAGGATATCATCGACACAATGGACACGATGGATGCGAAGCACTCCATCGAGCCGGTCTTCCTCATGATCGGGGATTAATACTGATGACGGCCCAAAGCATAGTACGCTTCCGCCGCGAAATCACGAATTATGAGAAAGAATAACCGGGAAAGAATACTCAAAACGGCCCGACAGCTCCTGCCCCGCTATGGCTATAATGGCATCTCCATTCGCGCCATTGCGGAGAAGGCGAAGCTCACCACCGGCGCCATCTATTTTCACTTCAAGGACAAGATGGACATTTACAAAACCATCTGCTTCGAAGCGATCGATATTCTCATATCCAACTTCCGTGACCGCATGGCGAGCAGGAAGACGCCGAGCCAGAAGCTCATCTCCACCTTTGATTCTTACATAGATTTCTTTTATAACCACCAGGACCATTATAACATCCTGATGGAGTACAAGGCCCATTATGATCCCGACGTAAGGGACGACCACCTCGAGGTGACGAAGAAGTTAAGCGAGATGTACGACCTCATGGAGGAAACGATCCGGGACGGCATCCGGGACGGCTCATTCCGGGAGATCGATCCGCGCATGCTGTCGGTGCTCCTCGCCGCCGTGACGGAGGGGATGCTGCAGCTCAAGAAACTGGGCATCTTCGATTACATGAAGATCAGCGACGCCGATTTCCGGAAGTTCATGGGCGACACCATCGGCAGGGGCATCCTGAACGAACAGGTGAAATAACAAGGGCTGTTACCAGTCAACTCATACACAGGAGTATTGAATATGAAAACAAGAATTACCGAAATGTTCGGGATCGAATACCCGATCATCTGCGGCGCAATGATGTGGCTGTGCAAGCCGAAGCTCTGCGCCGCGGTGTCGAACGCCGGGGGAATGGGAAACCTCACGGCCGGAAACTACGAAAACGAGGAGCAGTTCCGCGATGCCATCCGCGAGACGAAGAAGCTCACGGACAGACCCTTCATGGTCAATGTGACCATACTCCCCTCGGTTCACATAACCGCCGAACACCACAAAATGTACCTTCGGGTCTGCGCCGAGGAAAAGGTGGCAGGTCTCGAAATATCCGGCACCCCCCTGGACAAGGCCGCCGGCAAGAATTACATCGATATGCTCAAGAAGGCCGGGGTGAAGCTCTTTCATAAAGTCGGGTCGGTGCGCCACGCCGTGCACGCCGAGAAGATCGGCTACGACGGCATCTATGCCGCCGGAATCGAGGAAGGGGGGCACCCCCTGAACGACGATGTGACCACCATGGTCCTCACGCCCCGCATTGTTGAGGCGGTGAAAATACCCGTGGTTACCGTGGGCGGCGTCGCCAACGGCCGTACCATGGCGGCTGCACTTACTCTCGGAGCCGAGGCAGTAATGATGGCCACCCGCTTCGTCGCCACGAAAGAGTGCGAGGTGCACGACAATATCAAGCATGAGCTCATCAAACGCCAGGAAAACGAGACGACTCTCATCTGCAAGTCCGTCGGCCTGCAGGGCCGCGCCATCAAAAACAAGGTCGTGGAAGACGTCCTTGCCGTTGAGGCGAGGGGCGGCGGCCTCGGGGAACTGATTCCACTCATAGGCGGAAAGCGCGTCAAGGAGGCGTGGGAGACCGGCAACGTTGATCTGGCACCGATGATGATGGGCCAGTCGGTGGGTCTCGTGAAGGACATTCCCACCTGCAGGGAGCTCATACAGCGCATGGCGGCTGAAGCCAAAGAGGATATCGAGCGGGTGAGGAAAATATTCTGAATCATTTCCCCTCCCTTGATGGGAGGGGTCCGGGGAGGGTGAAAAGCATATCACCCCCTCCTCATTCCTCCCCCATCAAGGGGGAGGATCTGATACCGCAACTAAAAACAAAACCAGGAGAATATATCATGCAAACGAGAATCACGAAACTTTTTGGAATCAAATATCCGATCATCCTGCCCGGGATGAGCTGGATCAGCGTGCCCGAGCTGGTAGCGGCGGTCTGCAACGCCGGCGGCATCGGCTGGCTCGCCACGGGTCCCCTCAACACCGACCAGACCAGGGAGTCGATCAGGAAGATCCGGAAGCTCACGAACAAGCCCTTCGGCGCAGGCGTCACCCTTCTTATGCCGGGGGCACGGGAGAATGCCGAAGTGATCATTGACGAGAAGGTTCCCGTTGTCAACGTGTCCCTGGGCAAGTGCGACTGGATCGCCCAGCGTGTTCACAAGTACGGCGGCAAGGTCATCGCCACGGTGACCACGGAAAAGCACGCCATCGCTGCGGAGAAACAGGGCGCCGACGCCGTGCAGGTGACCGGAAACGAGGCGGCGGCCCACGGCAGCCAGGTGACCACTCTGGTACTCGTACCGGCCATCGCCAAGGCGGTGAAGATACCGGTGGTGGCCATAGGCGGCTTCGCTGACGGCCACGGCCTGGCTGCTGCCATCGCTCTCGGCGCGGACGCGATCGGCATGGGAACGCGCCTGTCCATGACCAGGGAGAGCCCGGTCCACGAGCTCACCAAGAAGGCACAGATCGAGGCGAGCATCGATGACACCCTCTACTCGAACCGTTTTGACGGCCTCTACTGCCGCGTGCTCAAGACGCCCCAGGCCGAAAAATCGATCAGGCAGGGCATAAATTTATTAAGGGCCATGATTGTGGGGCCGCAGATCGCACGGGAAATGAAACTGCCGCTGTTCAAGCTCATGCTGGGAATGCTGGCCCAGCCGCAAAACATGATGAAGCTCATGCACATGGCGACGGCCTTCAAGAAGATACAGCTCGCTACCGAAGCCGGTGATTTAAAAAAGGGCGTGCACCTCACCGGGCAGGTCCAGGGCATCATCCACGACATACCCACGGTGGCAGAGGTCATCGAGCGCACCATCATGGAAGCGAAAGAAGTATACGAGAACATGGGAACAAAAATAAAGTAACCTTTCACACGGCAGGCCATTAAGGAGGATGTATGTTTGACAATCTTTTCAGCCCCATAACCATAAACAAGACCGTTGCGAAGAACCGGATAGCCTATCCGGCGCTGGGACTCATGTATTCCTACGACGGGAAGCTGAATGACAAGTATCTCAATTTCTTTGCCGAGCGCGCACGCGGCGGCGCCGGCATCGTCACCGTGGGGCCAGTCGGGTTTGACGTGGTCGGAAGCGGCAAGGTGATCCTGGTCCTTGATTCCGACGATAAAATCCCGGACTACGCGAAACTTACATCCGCCATTAAAAAGGAAGGCGCCCTGTCCTGGATACAGCTGTTTCATGCAGGCGCTTATTCCTATTCGAAGTTTACAGGCGGCCCCGACCCGATCGCGCCGTCGCCGATCTTCTCCAAGTACTCAAAGCTGGTGCCCCGGGAAATGACACTCGATGACATCCGGGAAGCACAGGAAGGCTTCGTGAAGGCCGCGGTGCGCGCCAAGAAGGCGGGCTTCGACGGCGTTGAAATCATCGCCTCCGCCGGATACCTTATCACCCAGTTCCTGTCGCCCCTGAAGAACCAGCGCACCGACCAGTACGGCGGTAGTTTCGAGAACCGCGTCCGTTTTCCCAGGGAAATACTGGAAAAGATGCGTGCGGCCCTCGGCCCCGACTACCCGATTTCGATCCGGATGGCGGGGAACGACTTCGTTGCCGGAAGCAACACCAGCAGCGAGACCCCTGCCTTCGCGAAGGTGTACGAAAAGGCGGGCGTGGACCTCATCAGCGTCACCGGCGGCTGGCACGAGGCGCCGGTGCCTCAGCTGCCCATGGACGCGCCGCGGTCGGTCTACTCCTATCTCGCGCTGAACGTTAAGCGCGAAGTATCGGTGCCGGTAAGCGCCTCCAACCGCATAACCGACCCCTTCTCCGCGGAACAGCTCATCAAGGACGGCTACTGCGACATCGTGAACCTGGCGCGGATCCTCATCGCCGACCCCTACTGGCCCAAGAAGGCCGAAGAAGGGCTGGTGGACGAAATACGCCCCTGCGTCGCCTGCAACCAGGGCTGCACCGACAGCATTTTCAGCGGCAAGGCGGTCTACTGCATCGCCAACGCCCGGGCCGGCTACGAGGGAGAGCGTAATATCTCGAAGGTCTCGTCCCCGAAAAAGATCATGGTCATCGGCTCGGGCCCGGCCGGCCTTGAAGCTGCGACCCGCGCCGCCGAGGCGGGCCACAGCGTTGAACTGTATGAAAAGGCAGACCGGATCGGCGGCCAGCTGTGGATCGCCGGAACGCCGCCCCACAAGCATGAGATATGGGAGCTCATCGCCTACTATGACGCTCTCCTGGACAAGTACGACATTGACGTGAACCTCGATACAGAAGCGACCATGGACCTGATCAGGGAGAAAAAGCCTGACCACGTGATCGTGGCCGAAGGCGCGGAGCCGGTCAAGCCGCGCATCGATGGCATCGACGACCCGAAGGTGGTCTCGGCCTGGGACGTTCTGACGAATGACCCGATGCTGGGGACGAATATCGCCGTCATCGGCGGCGGCGCCGTGGGCCTCGAGACTGCGGAATTTCTCGCCGCCAAGGGGACCCTGACCGCAGAGGCAATGCATTTCCTCTTCCTCTATGAGGCGGAAACCATCGAGCGCCTGCGGGAACTCTGCACAAAGGGGACCAAGAAGGTGACGATCTTTGAGATGCTCCCCAAGGCTGCCGGTGACGTGGGACGGTCGACCCGCTGGGTCCTGATGGGAAGCGTAAAACGCTACGGCATCGACGTCATTACCGGCGCCAAGGTGACTTCCTTGAAAAACGGAACCGTCACCTTTGAGCGCGAGGGCAAATCCGAATCAATGCGCTTCGACAACATCGTGAATGCCGTGGGGTCGCGGTCGGTGAGGAAGATCGCCGATGCCATGGAGAAGAGCGGGATTCCCTGCACGGTCATCGGCGATTCGGTGAAGCCGGCACAGATCGACAAGGCGATCCATGACGGCTTCCTGGCGGTTATGAACCTGAAGTAGCGGTTCTGTTACTCGTAGGCCTGGTACACGACGTAGAGGGCCGCGGCGATAACCAGTTCAACAGTCAGGACAAGGATCCAGACCGAGAAAACAGGATGGAAGTGGATGCCGCTGTTGCCGATGGTCAGGCCCCAGACGAACTTTGAGAGAATGATCCTCAGTATCCAGAAGAAGAACACGACGATGCTGGCCGTGGCAATGGCTTTTTTCCGCGCGAAGGTAATGAGCCCGACAATCATGATTATCCCGCATATCAGCTCCACCGCGCCGAATATGATTTCCAGATTGTAGTTGTCGTTCAGGGTGAAGACGCTCTCCTGGAGCTGCGGAATGACGCCGATGAGACCAAGAACGATGAAGAGCAGGCCCAGCGAGAGCCTGAGGATTTTAACGGAAACTCTGTTCATAGTGCCTCCTTAATCTATAATTTCTTGAATAATCTTGATGGATTACATGCTTTATGTTATAACCCAATATCCGTTATTGCTGTTTTTCCTCGGGGGTTCATCGCTCGTCCGCCTCGTATAACCTCCTGTTGACTCGGCGGTATCGGCGACATCCGTGTCGCCTGCTCGCTGATGAACCCACCTTGCACTAGAAAATGACAACAATGTAATGGAGCTAATTACGATTTTCTATGAATGAAGTCACTGACTATAAGAAAACTCAAGCTTTTTTTTATCCATACCGGATCACAATTCGTTGTTAAGGGCCGGTATTTTTAGCATGCGTAAAGTTATTGAAAAATATGACGACCCTTTGAACATAGTCATGGATACCTTATGGCGGACTTCCCGCCGCGGATAAAAAACCATGTCGGAAAAAACAACCCTTTCATCCCGGATCACATCAAATGAGGCAGGCCGGAGTCTTGTCGATTTTCTCTGTTCCCGCTTCAAGTATCACGGCCGCGACCGGTGGATTGAGATTATTCATGATGGTTCGGTAACCGTGAATGACACGACATGTAAGCCTGATTATATGCTGAAAAAAAATGATATCGTTTCCTACAGTGTTGTGCTCAAGGAACCGCCGGTTGACACCACTATAATTATCCTTCATGAGGAAGAGTCCTTTGTTGTAGCCGGCAAACCGGGCAATCTCCCCTCCCACGCGGACGGCAATTTCATCAAGAACACCTTTATTTACATCCTGCGACAGCGTATGGCTGCTGACGGGCACAGGGGCCCGGTCAAACTGGTTCACCGGCTGGACCGGGAAACAAGCGGCATCATGGTCGTGGGTAAAACCGACGACGCCCACCGGAACCTTGTGAAACAGTTCGAGGAAGGGACCGTGAAAAAGGAATACCTTGCCGTGGCGCGGGGAGTTGTCATTCAGGAGGTTTTCGAGGTGGACGGCGCCATAGGGCCGGATGAACAAAGCGCCATCTCAATCCGTAAAAAAGTGGTGCCGGAAGGGACCCCCGGCGCCCGCCCCGCCTTCACCCGCTTCGAGGTGATCGAGCGCTTTGCCGGGGCCACCCTGCTCCGCTGCATCCCCGCCACGGGACGCACCAACCAGATCCGCGTGCACCTTGACCATGCCGGCCACCCCCTTGCCGGGGACAAGCTTTACGGCAGGAGCGACGAGCAGTTCCTGGAATTCGTCAGGCGCGCCCGACAGGGCCTCTTCGACCCGCTTCCCTGGATGGAAGCACCGCGGCACCTGCTCCACGCGAGCAGGCTGCTGTTCGATCATCCCATTACCGGGGAGCGACTCTCCTTTGAGTGTTCGATGCCGGAAGACATGAAATTGTACCTGGAAAAGAACCGGTAAAAAAAATCAGCAGAACTCAGGGATGATACACCGCCACTTCGGTCAGGCCGTCAGCGACGACGTATGCCTGCACATCAATTTGAAACATCGCCATCGCCGGCGAGTTGAAAAATCCCGCGAGGCCCGGCAGCCGGGCCGCGTGGTCCGCCAATTTCATCGATCTGTCTTCACCGGCCAGTTCATGTGCCTCGCCCATCACGGTGATTGCCGCAGACCTGCTGAAATCCTTCGGGTTGCAGATCCTGCTGTCAATGATCAGGGATATGTTCGGGTTTCCGGTCAGGTTCCGGTACTTGGTCGTATTGTTGGGCGTTGCGAAGAAAATCTTCTTCAGATCCGGGGAATAGGAAAAAGCAACCAGGCTCGTGTAGGGCTGGCGGTCCATGACGGTGGCCAGCACGCCGGTCGCCTGCGATTCAACCATCAGCCGTATTTTGTTTTTCACCATTTCTTCACGCATGGTTCCTCAACTTGAGCTCCAGCGGATGGGGATCAAGGTAATACTGGCCGGCCAGGTATTCCTCCCCGTACTTCCGCACGTAATGCCTGACCAGCGTGACCGGCACGATGAGGGGAATCATTTCCCTCCGGTACTGCCCGATCACATCCGCGAGCTCTTTTTTTTCATCGGCGCCAAGGCGGTCCTTGAAATAACCCGCCAGGTGCTCGAGAACGTTCACGTTTTTTTTCACCGTCGCCTGGCACCGCAGGGCTTCCATGAAGAGCCCTTCGTAGCGTTCGGTGAATTCTTTGCGTCCCATTTCACTGACCCGGGCGACCAGCTTCCCCATCTCCTTCTGCTTCGCCGGGCTGTGTGCCATGAGAAGATACTTGTGCCTGGCATGAAAACCAATGACCGTGGCCGGCCGTGAATCGAAGGCGCACTCCTTCTTCCACCTGTCGAAGGCGAAGAGGCGCACGATGAAATTCTCCCGCAGTGCGATGTCATGGAGCCTCCCCTCGTCCTCCACCGGTATGCGGGGAAAGCGGGCCATGAAGGCCATGGCAAAGAGACCGGCACCGCTTTTACGGGAATTCCCCTTTTCGTCATAGACCTTGACCCGCTCCATGCCGCTTGAAGGGGATCCGCTCTTGAAGATGAAACCGCGCAAATCCTCCTTATCAAGCTCCCGGAGCTTCCCGCCGATCCACCGGTTCATTCGGTCGGTAAGGTCCTTACCCGTCTTCTGTGTCACCAGGCGGGGCTCTGCGGGATCACCCGTGAGCCGCATGGCCTCCCGGGGAACGCCCAGGCCTGCCTCAAACTCGGGGCATACCGGCACGTATTCCACGAACCTGCCCAGGGTGTCCGCGAGAAAATGATCGAGCTTGTGGCCCCCGTCGTACCTGACCTTCTCGCCGAGAAGGCATGAACTGATGCCCACTCTGATTTTGCCGTTCATGGGATAAATATACACCGGTCTCCGGCGCATGACAATAAAATTCGCGATTTACAGGCAGGGTCCCAGGGCAGGTGTTGCTTGAATATGCTCATGATCGGGCTGATTTGCAACAATGTTACTTTACGGATAACTATCTGAAATCCTTGATTTTCAGAAACCGCTGCAGGACTGGCAGAATGAGGGGTTTCACAAAGTCATAGAATGAATACACCCATTTTTTCTCCATAATGGTTTGCATGAAACGGTATGGCATCGACTGGCGGGCTTTTTCCATATCGTCATGCAGATAGTTCAGGTAATCATATTCAATTTTACCCATTACTCCGGCATTCATGCATCGCGATATGGTCGTTGCATGACGCTGAATTTCTTGTTTTGTATATCTGCCATCATCGTCGACAGGGTCCAGGCTTATGCACATGCCTGCCACCACCAGCGGTACAGTATCAACGGAAACACGGAAGGCGCTCATCATGGAAAAGTCATCATCGCACTGGCAGTCGGCCTTTTTTTCGTCATATAAAAGGTCCCGTATGATACTGGCCGGATAAATCAATCCCGATCGGGACTTGCCTTGTTCCCCGATGAGCCTGGCGCAATAGGCTCTGCTCTCAAGTCGTTGACGGCGGTATACGCGCGAGGGAACCGACCGGCCTTCTTCATACCATATCTCGTCAAAAACCTGCACATCGCCGGCAGTCACCATATCATCATGGAGGACTTGCGGAAGGTGGGGAAATATTGATGGCATGACAAAATCATTTTCATTAATAAACCAGTAATAGCTTTCATCTTCCCCGTTATGTTCAAGAACTACTGTCTTGAACGCCGAAATGAGTTCGGACCCTTTATCGCATGTAATGCTATTTTCAACAACCTGTAATGGGAGGTCATTATATTCAGCGACAATCATATCAAGCTTCTTCCGGTTGGCCTGTTCTCCTTTGTCCAATACGAGCTGAACAGCAATATCAATTGCATGTACAGATGCGGCGGCTATGCGAATGGAATCGAGTAAGCGGCGTAACTTTTCACACCTCCTTCCATCTGTCAGCGTTACCAAGAAAACCTTTTTTCGCTTTTTATTTGAATATATGCTGGAGAGCACTGGTTGAACGCAATTAGAATAAAAGCATTTTCTCTTATCAGTACCAATCCGGACGATATAATCAATGGTATTCTCAATTTTAATCAAACCCTGCAGTGTTATGATAGAATGATTTATGAACCGCTTCTTGAGATAATCCAACAGCGCGTTTTCTCCCATAGCAGCGTCAAAAACCGCCGCATCGCCCCTGTTTTCATGGATCGCAAAGAGCGTGGAATCAATACCGCAGGCAAGTCCCCTGAGGTATGATTCCATTACCAGCACGAGGTCATATCCATACATCCCTTTCAATTCAGGCGGCATGATGAAACCATGCACCCGGCAATTGCGCACTTGCACAAGCAAAAGGTTCCCATCCAGGTGTACCGCGGGATATGGATGGGTGTTTTTCCAGGGAAAAGGGCCTTCATGTGAATCTTTAACAAAACGCATGCTGCGGTAATTGATCGCATCTATACCGGCATTACCCATAAACGCCCAGCCGTTCGGGCCAAACTCGGCATCGGCTTTACCAATACAGTTATTCACCTGTTCGACGATAGTGGCCGGTAGAACGACATCATCGTGGCAAATGAGGGCATATTCAGTCTGGCAGTCAGCAATCACACCATTAATGGATGAAAAAAAATCATCTCCACTGCATACACACGGTTTTGGCAGGCCGAGTTCAAGGAAAGCGATCTGTTCCTTTTCGCCTGCATCCTTGTCAGCACATAATATATAAATTGAAATGTTATCCGACATCATCCGTCAATTCTTGTCCTGTTATACTCGTTGAAGCCCATAACCATGATCCGATCCCGATGTTTCCGCAGACCGCGTCGATATCCCCTGATTGTTCCTGGGTCCACCTTCTTTTTAACATCCATAAATGACTTGATGACTTCCCTGATGTATCCACGCGGGTATTCAAGGCGTTTAAGAATCCTTATGCCGCGCCTCGTGCCGCGACGCCCCCAGTACTTGTACATGATGTAGAGAAAATTTCTCGCTGTCCAGAAGTATTCAGTGTAAAACCGATACTGGTTGTAGGAGAAATAATGGCCGGTAAAATGATATACGACCGCGGGGGGATGATACACCACCCGGTAGCCGGCAAGCCACGCCCGCCAGGACAGGTCCACATCTTCGGTGTACATCCAGAACAATTCATCAAATCCCCGTTCCTGCCTGAAAAACGCGGAATCCACGAGAATGCAACAGCCCAAAGCCCATGAAGTCTCTCCTGATATCTCATCATACTCTTTCGGGTATTCATAGGGAAACTGCCGTGCTTCCACAATGGCGACTTGATCGCCCTTTCTCATGGCACCCATAAGCTCATTAATGCAATATTCATGCATGTATACATCGGGATTGATAATCAGAAAACAGGGCGAGGGATCGACGGTAGCATAGGCAAAATTATGTGCTTCACCGAAACCGCATGCTTTTCCCTTGTTTATTTCATGAACCTGTACGATTCCCCGCTGCGCTTCACCTGCATACAGGAGTTCATTGTTGCCGGTATAATTAATAAGATACAAGTCGATGCGGGATATTTTTTTCTGGAGCATCAGCGATGGAATAAGCCACGACTCGACGGTAGGCATCTCTCCCCTCGAAACAGAACAGAAAACCGTTATTCTATCTTCCATAATCATATCTTCTGATATATACTTATCTTTTCCGCCATCCGGCAACTTTATTTTGGAATTTCCTACATATCTGGCATTATTATTATGCACTATTCTTTTTGTCGATTGAACGCATTTCAATGATTTTTTTTATTTCTTTCAGTATTTTCCATCTCGTCATTATACCATAGCAGGCATTATACGTAATCATAACCAGCAGGATTTTAAACAAGAATGAAATAAAAGACGAGGGCACATAATACTCAAAGGGAAGAATAACCGTGACAACGGCAATCATTGAAAATATAGCCGGCTTAAAAGACGTAAAAATTTCCTTGAAGTTTATATTAAAGCTTCTTTTCAAGAACGGATAATAGAAAAAAACCTGTAATGAATACGCGACTGTAACCAGGACCGCAACTCCCTCGATGTTAAAGTATTTTAAAACTGGATATAACAATGAAAGTTCGGTTATTCCCACGATCAGTGCTGATTTAAAAAGGAGATTTGATTTACCCGTGGTCAGTATTACATTTGCAACAGGCTCCATGAGGCTCCGTATTATGCCATAGACGCTTAATATTCTAAATGCAGTCAAAGCGGGAAGCCACCTGTCGGTATTATGACCGAGGATATAATAAAGAAAATCATATGAACATACTAATAATCCGACATTCGCAAAGACACCTATAAAGCTCACAAACTCAAGGACCTGTAAATAAAACTTTTTAATGCTATCCCGGTCATGCTGCATTTTTGAGAAAGCCGGAAAAAGCACGTTGTGGACCGTATCCTGAACGATAACGCAAATAAGGGAGCCCCAGTTGAATGACAGCGCGTAATAACCGAGAAAGGCCGATCCCAGGACAGAACCAATGATAAAATTATCGGAATTGAAAATCGCAAAAACAACGGTTCCGGAAAGGAATAGATTGCCGCCAAAACGCAGAAATTCGTAGGCAACTTTCGAGTTGAAAGCAAATTTTATTTTAACAGGTTTGATTGCATTCAACAAAATCATGTTTACCACAACCGAGCATATATTCGCGATGACTATACTCCAGAACCTGAATCCATTTATAGCTAGAATGATGGATATCGAATAATTGACGATGGCTGATCCGGTCTGGGGAAGAAACAACTTCTTGTAGTTTAAATCTCTGACAAGAAGGCAGTTCGGGATAAAGGCAAAACTGTTGATGATAAAATTCAGGGAAAGAATCTTTATCACATCAGTGACCGCGGCATTGTCAAAAAATAATTTCGAGAGAGGCGATAAAAGATACGCAAAAAGAAACGCCACGGTACCGAGTACTATTTTCAACGTAAAACCCGTGTACAGATCATCATCAGCAAGGTCATGCTTTCGTATAACCGCATTGTTTATCCCGAAATCGCTGAACTGCACAAGGAAATTGATAAAGATCATCCCGAAACCGATTATTCCATAATCATTTGCTGTTAAATTTCGTGCCAGAATCACGCTCGATACAGCAGACAGGAGGAATATAATAGCCCGTGCGAATGTATTATAACCGATGCTGTGTAATGTCTGAAGTTTTAGAGATTTATTCATTGCTTTAAAGAGATAAACATAATGTACAGATGTTAACGTCTGTTCTCACAGAAAGGCTTGTATAATGCAAAGTATTCCGCATTGAGTATAGAGATCGATAGTCCCGAATTAACTATGCGGCTTTTGCTTTATTTTAGCCAGGCAGGCAAACTGTAGATATCTCATGTCTGATAATTTTCCCAGGCATAAAAGATTCAATAGTTTAAACCCCCAGCCAAAACTGTTTTCATTGATTCCGACAATGGAATAAACGCTATAACCTGCCGATTCAAACATTATCGGAATGCTATTCTCAGTAAAAAACCTTAAATGAGTGTAATCGAGAATTCCTTCATCTGCATACGTCCAGTTTTTATGAATCAACAGGTCCGTAATGATCGGAAAATATCTTACATTTGGAATTGAAGCCAGGATAATACCGTCCTTTTTCAGCTTGGGTTTAATTTTCAACAAGATATCAATCGGATCGGCCAGATGTTCAAGAAGATCATTAAAAACCACACAATCATAAAACGTATCGCTAACGTTATTCAGGGCCTTGTTTATATCCAGATTTATTACTGCATCAAGATTTTTTTTTGCTTTTACAGCCGCTTTTTTATTTTTTTCTATACCGTGCACTACTATTTCCGGGAATTTTTCTTTGATGGCCTTGCCGAAAAAACCTTCTCCGCAACCAACATCAAGAATTCTCTTGCAATGAGCGGGAATAAAAACCATCATTTCCGGTCTTGAATGAACATAATAATCTTGGGTTTTCTTTATTAAATCTTTTTTCATAACGGTATCATTTCAGTTTATATAGTAGCCGCATGTCACCAAAACTGACATCAAAAGCAACAGGCAACAGACTAATATTTCAACTCTAAATTTTTTAACAAATTCTTGCTATAACACCCACATCTTCAATAAATATGGAATTATATGATAGACACAGGACCGACTGTGATGCAGTCCGTTTTAACATGACCAAGTACCCGGCATTTTCATGATTACAGCAAGAATTTTCAGCAATCCATATAGATAATTATTACAATTTATACGGTCAAGCATCTTTTTATCCGATTTGCATATCCGGTCCTGATGAATACCATGCCGTTAACAAGCATGATTATCAAATTATTCTTTACAATTCCATATTTCTCTTTAATCATAAAAATACGGATGTAGTTTAATAGTAATTGCTGGATACTATTAACACTAATAACATTGGGTATCGGGTAGTGATTATGACAATTCTCAAATATGCCCTTCTCTGGATACCTCTGGTCTTTATAGCAGTTATCAACGGGGCAATCCGCGATTTCACGTATACAGATTCCCTCGGCGAACTGACGGCTCATCAGCTTTCCACCCTGACCGGGATTATCCTCTTCGGAATATATATATGGGCCATCGGGTTGAAATGGAAGATTGAATCGGTCCGCCAGGCAATAACAATCGGACTTATGTGGCTCGCCCTCACCGTTGCCTTCGAATTTCTCTTTTTTCACTATGTGGCGGGTCATCCCTGGTCAACCCTCCTCGAAGCCTATAACATTTTCAAAGGAAAAGTGTGGGTGCTGGTACTGATCTTCGTCACCGTGGCGCCGTACCTGTCATACCAGATACAATCGAAGGGGAGCAACTAATACACGTTTCACAAGGGGAGAACAACTATGCCCAAAAAGCCATCGGCGGGATCAAAACTTACCACCACAACGAACGAACTCCAGGGCAGGGACATCGAATCCCTCAAGAAATCCTTCATTCACCACCTGGAATATTCCCTGGCAAAGGACGAATTCTCGGCAACAAAGCATGATTGTTTCAAGAGCCTTGCCCTTCTCGCCCGTGACCGCCTCGTGGAGCGCTGGATCGAGACGCAGCAGGCCTATTACCGGGAAGACGCCAAGCGGGTCTATTACCTCTCCCTTGAATTCCTGATGGGCAGGGCCCTGGGAAACTGCCTTATAAACGAAGGGCTATACGACGAGGCTGGACAGGCACTTCGAGACCTCGGCCAGAACATGGAGGAGCTCCGCGAAGCAGAATGGGACGCCGGCCTCGGAAACGGCGGCCTGGGCCGCCTCGCCGCCTGTTTCATGGACTCCATGGCTACCCTGGGGCTCCCCGCCTACGGATATGGCATCCGGTACGAATATGGAATTTTCTTCCAGCAGATTATTCAGGGGTACCAGGCCGAAACGCCGGACAACTGGCTCCGCTACGGCAATCCCTGGGAATTCGAGCGGCCCGAGTACCTCTACCCGGTGAAGTTCTACGGGAGAGTCAACCAGTATTACGACGAAAAGGGAAGGTTCCGCAGCGACTGGGTTGACACAGAAGAAATCATGGCCATGGCCTACGACTCGCCGATCCCCGGGTACCGCACTGAGACGGTCAACACCATGCGTCTATGGTCGGCCAAGTCGACGCGGGACTTCAACCTGGACTATTTCAATCACGGCGATTATCACCTGGCTGTGGCAGATAAGGACCACTCTGAGATAATATCAAAGGTGCTCTATCCAAACGATAATGTCATCCAGGGAAAAGAATTGCGCTTCAAGCAGGAATACTTCTTCGTATCCGCGACGCTGCAGGACATCATCCGCCGGTACCGGAAATCCCACGAGACCTATCATCAATTTCCAGACAAGGTGGCTATCCAGCTTAACGACACCCATCCGGCTATCGCCATAACAGAACTCATGCACATTCTCGTTGACCTGGACGGCCTGGACTGGGAGGTGGCATGGGATATCACGGTGAAGACCTTCGGATACACCAACCACACCATCCTGCCGGAAGCGCTGGAGCAGTGGCCGGTGAGCCTCATCGAGCGGGTCCTGCCGCGCCATATCCAGATTATCTACGAAATCAACCGGCGCTTTCTTGAGAGCGTCAAGGCAGCATACCCGAACGATACCGGCCGCCTCGGCAGGATGTCGATTATCGCGGAAGGTCCCGAAAAGCAGGTGCGGATGGCAAACCTGGCCATTACCGGCAGCCATTCCGTCAACGGCGTGGCTGCCCTCCACTCGGATATCCTTAAAACAAGTGTCTTTCGCGAATTTTTCCAGCTCTGGCCGGAGAAGTTCAACAACAAGACCAACGGCATCACCCAGCGGCGCTGGCTCAGGCTCTGTAACCCGGGGCTCTCCGCCCTGATATCATCCCGGATCGGCGACGGATGGACCACGAACCTCTTCGAGCTGAAGAAGCTCGCAGCCCTGGCCGGCGACCCTTCGTTCCAGGAGGAGTGGCGGAATGTGAAACTGGAAAACAAAAAATTCCTGGCAGGATACATCTGGACTCACAACAAGATTCGGGTAAACGTAAACTCTATCTTCGACTGCCACGTGAAGCGGATGCACGAGTACAAGCGCCAGCTCCTGAACGTCCTCCATGTGATAACCCTTTACAACCGCATCACCGGCGGCCGGAAGGGATCGATCGTACCCCGCACCGTCATCTTCGGGGGAAAGTCGGCACCCGGCTATTTCTTCGCCAAACTCATCATCAAGCTCATCAATTCCGTCGCGGAGGTCGTCAATAACGATCCCCGCGTCGGCGAAGCTCTGAAGATCGTGTTCATCCGCAATTACTGCGTGTCCAACGCGGAAAAGATCATTCCCGCCGCGGATCTCTCCGAGCAGATATCCACCGCCGGCACCGAGGCCTCCGGCACCGGGAACATGAAATTCGCACTCAACGGCGCCCTCACTATCGGCACCATGGACGGGGCCAACGTCGAGATACGCGAAGAGGTTGGAGACGAAAACATTTTCATCTTCGGATTGACAGCGGACAAAGTGGAACTGATGAAATCCCAGGGGTATGATCCCCGACATTACTATGATTCAAATCAGGAACTGCGTCAGGCCGTGGACATGATCGGCGGCGGCATCTTCTCCAAAGACCAGCCGGACCTGTTCCGCCCCATTGTTGAGGCACTTTTTTCCCGGGGCGACCAGTACATGCGCCTTGCCGACTATGAATCGTACCTGCAGTGCCAGGAACGGGTGAGCAGCGCCTTCCTGGACACGGGGGCCTGGACTAAAATGTCAATCCTCAACGTTGCAGGCATGGGCAAGTTCTCGACGGACCGCACCATCAGCGAGTATGCCCGGGAAATCTGGGGGGTAAAACCGGTTCCGGTGAAGTGACCCGGCCTGTTATCGGGAGACCCGGTAAATGGTATATATGCCGTTGTCCCGGCAGTGGTAGTATAGGGTCTTCCTGTCATATGACAGTGAAGGCGCCTCGACAAAACCGGAGAGCGCCCCTATCCGCTCCGGCCTACCGAATGGCTCAGAGAGAGAACCCCTTTTTGCCACCAGTATCTCCGGCAGTGATGTGCACTGATTCAAACGGGTAAAGAAGATCTCGAGGCCGTCGCTGCTGATTGACGGCGCGTACTCAAGCCGGTCATCGGTGTTGATGTTCTTCATGATGCCCGCCGAGCCGGCGGCGATATTAAAATCACCATTGACAAAACGTGCCATTCCGATATCAGACTTGTCGGGGATGGTACCGCCTTTAACATGAGCATCCGTGAAAAAAAGAGTATTGCCGTCAGGGCTGATCTCGGCATCCATAACTATCCAGCCGGGAGTCTGCTTATACAGGTTCCCGGGCTGCATGTCCAGATCCAGGACAGCGCCGTTTAAAAAATTGCCGCTGAAAATGCTGACATGATCATAATTATACCGGCGCTTTGATATGAAATAGAACCGGCCCTCAAGGTCCATGCTGGGGACCGCGTCCAGGTGCGGGGGAGTTCCGTTTGCCCGGTCGATCTTTCCTATTACATTGAACGTTACATCATCGACCCTGCCGGCATAGTAGAGGGAGGTATCCTTTCCGTCATTGAGACTGTTGAAAAAAAGATAATTGCCGTCCCTGGTTATGAAAGGCTCCATGGCATGGCTTTCAAACCCGGTGATGGTCACTTTCTTTGGGTTGGAAAATTCATTGTTTTCCTTTACCGGTTCATGGCCGCTCTCGCACGCGGAAGATACGGTCTTGCTGCCTCCGCCGCGATCATGATTGCTGGCGCACCGCCAGTAGAACACTCCTATGAGGAAAAGGAAAAACAGGAAACAGACCCGGTACAGCATTAACGGTTTTTTTGAGGAATTCATAGTTCATAACCCATCCATATCATGCGGGGCTGTCCCCCTGGTCCCCTCACCATCCATAAGGAGATGTACAGCATGCAGGCGCATGAACCGCACCTTCACCAAACGAAAGTCCCCCTCGTGGGGGGGTTCGGGGGGGGGTCTGAGACAACCCTTTCTATTTTTATGTACAACCGACGGAATATACAAAAAAGCAATGTCAGCGGCAACAAAAAGTGTTGTTTTTTTTAATTTTTTTTTATTTGACTTCAAGCTTATAAAAGAATGCTTTTAAATAGAATATAAATGGATTATTCTTAATGAAGAATGTCATAGGCGAAGATAGACGGCTCATTTCACTGGATATGTTCCGCGGCATCACGATGGCAGCCATGATCCTGGTAAACAACCAGGGCAACTGGAGCGCTGTATACCCGGTATTCCGCCATGCCTCATGGCACGGCTGGCTCGGCGCTGATACAGTGTTCCCTTTCTTCCTCTTTGCGGTGGGCGCGAGTATTCACACCTCCTTCTCATATCATCTCCAGGCCGGAACTTCGAAAAGTATCCTGATGGCAAAAATTGCCCGGCGTACCGCCATTCTTATCGCCCTGGGGCTCCTGTTGAACCTCTTCCCCTTTTTTGATTTCACGACGGTCCGTATTCCGGGGGTGCTTCAGCGTATCGGCCTCTGTTACTGTATCGCTTCGATTGTGTATCTCCATGCCGGGAACAGGGTGAGGTTCGGCATTACCATCGCTCTGCTCATCCTTTACGGCGCAATCATCATGCTGGTCACACCTCCAGGCATCGGCCATGCCTCCCTCGACCCCTGCTGCAACATTCCCGGCTTCATTGACGGCACCCTCCTGAATGGCCACACCTATGAGCATGCCCCGGCGCCCGGATTTGACCCTGAAGGTCTCCTCTCCACGATCCCCGCCGTTGCCAGCACCATGATCGGCGTCCTCGCCGCGGTGATGCTTCAGGCCACCATGGCAGGAAGCGCCAAGCGGTGGATCGCTCCCTGCACCGGCCTTGTATTAATAGCAGCCGGACTGATCCTGGACCTCGTCATCCCCATTAACAAGAACCTCTGGACGCCGAGTTACGTTCTCTTTATGGGCGGCCTTGCTGTCCTTATCCTTTTTCTCTGTCATTATCTCTGCGACATCAGGAGGTACCGTTTTCCCGCTGCACCATTCCTGGTACTGGGAAGGAATGCCCTCGCCGTATATATCCTCTCATACCTGGCTGGCAAAGCCATGGTATCCTTTCATGTTACCGGGCAGGGAACACCGATGACGATAAAGAATTACATGTTCACCCATGCCTTTGCCCCCTGGTTCGAGCCTGCAGCCGCCTCGCTTCTCTATGCCGCGGCATTTCTCCTGTTCTGGTGGATCATCATGTATATTTTCTACCGGAAACAGATCTTTATAAAACTATGAGTATTTGAAAAGAATATGGAAGGTCATAAATCAATTGACAGGTCGTACACTGGATCATATTGTTCAAAAGAAATTTTCTGGAGGGCCTTATGAAAAAAATTTGCCTCATGACCGCAGCATTGTTCATCTACTTCGTTTCAATGACCGTTATAGCCGTCAGCAAGGAGCAGGGAGAGAAGTGCTTCAACGAAAATGAATGCTCCTTCGGCCTGACATGCACCGACGGCGCCTGTGTGAAGAAAAAAGAATTTGATTACGGCGGATCCGGGAAAAGCGGAAAATCGTGCAACAACGATGCAGACTGCATCAATGCCGGAAAATGTGTAGAAGGTACCTTCGGGAAAAAGGTCTGTTCGGGAAATTAACTTGCTTGATTATTTTTTCAATCCCGGGGGAGTCGCCGTCATCGGCGCCACCGACAGTCAGCTGAAAGGCGGGTTTCACATAGTGCGAAACGCACTGGCCGGCTACAGGGGGAGGATTTACCCGGTCAATCCCAAGTACCGGGAAATCCTCGGCATACCCTGTTATCCCGACATAGCTTCGATCCCTGAAAACTTCGACATGGCGGTCTACTTCATCCCGGCAAAATTCCTGCCGGACACCATCCGTTCCTGCGCGGCTAAAGGGGCCAGGGGCATCATCATCGAATCAGCCGGATTTTCCGAGGTCGGGCCTGAAGGAAAAAAACTGCAGGAGAACTGCGTGGCCCTGGCCCGGGAGTTCGGCATCCGCCTCTGGGGACCGAACTGCATGGGATACCTGGACGGCCACTCGCGAAACGTGTTCTCCTTCATGTACTCTGACAGGTGGACCACCCTCATGAAGCCGGGCCCGGTGTCACTCATCGTGCAGAGCGGCATGCTCTCCGCCGGTTTTCTCCTGATGATGATGGACCGCGGCGGCATCGGTTTCAGCAAAGTCTGCTCCATCGGCAACAAGTGCGATCTGGACGAGACCGAGCTTCTTGAATATCTCATCGATGACCCAAACACGGGTGTCATTGGCTGCTACCTGGAATCGATCATTGACGGCAGAAAATTCATGGAGCTGGCCCGCTCCACTGACAAGCCCGTGGTGGTGCTCAAATCAGGACGGAGCGATTCCGGCGCCAGGGCGGCCATGAGCCACACCGCCAGCCTTTCAGGATCATCGTCAGTATACACCGGCGCCTTCCGCCAGGCGGGGGTCATCCAGGTATACGACATGCATGAGCTCATGGACATGGTCCGCGGTTTTTCCAAGACCGATGCATACACCCCCGGCGGGAAAACTGCGGTCATGACCTTTTCCGGCGGGGCCGGCATTGTCACCGCTGACCTTCTGGAAGACCGCGGCCTCCAGCTGGCTGACCTCTCGCAGGAGACCATGACCACCCTGAAGGGATTCTTCCCCGAGTGGATGGATCCGGCTCACCCGGTGGACCTGTGGCCCGCCGTGGAGCAGAATGGCGCGGCAAGGGTGTACATCGGTGCCGCGGAAGCCATTTTAAAGGACCCTGCCGTTGACTCGATGATCCTGGAAACCTTCGCGTGGGAATTCGGCAAGCCTGATTACCTGGTCCGCATCGGCGAGATCAAGAAAAAATACGGCAAGCCGGTTGCTGTCTGGCAGATCGGCCGGAGCCCGCTGAATGAACAATATCGGGCCGCTGCGGAGGACGCCGGGCTGCCGGTGTTTGAAGAGATAAGCCGGTGCGTCGCCTTTCTCGACTCCGTTAAGAGACATTTCAATAAGAAGAAGGCCCTGCGGTCCTGATTATCAGTATACGCTTTTTCATAATCGTCCGCATTTCCATGGCCTCATATAATAATATACTCTGAAAGACTTGGAACACGAGGTGCAGATCTGGAAACACTTAAAACAGATGTGACAGCTTTTGCTGACGGAAGGTATCAGAAAAGAGAAGATCTCCTTGCTGTCGAATCATCCCTCGCCGTTGTCGTCAACGGGGCACCCGCATACTGCTGCATGAGGATGCCTGGTATGGACCGGGAACTGGCGCTGGGGATCTGCTTCAGTGGCGGAAGGATACATTCCTCCCATGACCTGAAGAGTATCCATCAGCAGGATGATTCGACGGTCCTCATAGAGATTATTGACCGGGGCGCGGACAATTCCGATGAATTAAAAATAATCAGGAGCTCGGCTGGCGTCATCGCGAAGGAACCGGACTCGATACCGGCCTTTTCAGAAAGCGCCGACCCCCTCACGATCAGGTTCACGTCCCGGAAGATTTTCGACCTCCAGAATGATTTTTTATCACATCAGGCAATCTACAAGGAAACCGGGGCAACCCATGCCGCCGCTCTGTACGATGAAGCAGGAATGCTTCTGGCCTACGCCGAGGATGTGGGACGGCATAACGCCCTGGATAAATGCATCGGGAAGCTGCTCCTGGGAAAGAGGCTCCATCAGGCGGTTTACTGCATACTCTCGTCGCGGCTCAGCTACGAGATGGTGATGAAAACAGCCCGCGCCGGAATACGGGTGACCGCGGGAGCTTCCGCCCCGACCGGGCTTGCGGTGGAACTTGCCCGGAGCAAAGGCCTGACCCTGATAGGATTCCTGAGAAACGGCCGCTTCAACGTTTATTCCGGAGAATGGCGCATCGACACCTCCCGATAGGCGCCTGTCTCTTTATAGATCCTCCTTTTTTTCAGCAAAGGGCTAAACAGTTTCAATCCCCTGTACGATAATATCCATAGCGACATAACTGTTTACACGTGCAACTTCACACCGGGAGTCCTGTCATGAAAAAAATCCATATAACCTCATCCCTCCTGATGATTCTGATCTTTCTGGCCACCGCCCACGGATTCGTTGAAAAGCGGCACCAGTGGTGGGAAGTCCGCCTCCAGAACCTCGCGAACGAAAAGAACCGATTTCAAAAAAACATAAACGTCGACCGGCAGGTCCTCGTCATAATTGAAAATGAAATGAACAGGGCCCGCGACATCATAGCGGTCTTTGAAAGCGAAATGAGAGACGACGGGTCACTTACCCATGAAACACGGACCATGACTGATACGGATATCGCATCAGAAGCCCGGAACATCGTGCCCCCGCTCTTCGCACTCCATCAGCTTGAGGCACTGGTCAATGAGCCATGGAGCGGCTTGGCAGCATCTGAAGCCCGTGAGGCGGCAGAACAGCGTGTGAACAGAATGGTCCAGGCCTTCTTTGGAGAAAAAAGCCCGGATCTGGTCAGGCGGATACTTGAATCGGATATCAGCAGGGAGGAATGGAAAAGCCTCGCCTTTGAATACTACATCGGAAGGATGATGACATCCAGGAAATCCATGGAAGACCATGCCGTCTCCGACATAGCCGCGCGGGTCTCCCTTGCGCTGAAGGCCAGGAACAACATCACCAACAGCAGGGAATTGCGAGCCCTGACTGTCAGGCTCACCGGTGAATACCTCAGCGAATGCGGCACCCACGGGTTCCCCCACGACGGCGCCGCCCTGGAAGCATCATGGAACTGGAAGCGGAAAGAAACAGCCCTGACGCGGGACTTCAACGCGTGCAAGAAGATTATTGCCCTGGCAAAGAGTCTCGGCAGAATGCCCGGCGCGGTATCCCTCGAGCGCATCATGTTCTATCACAAGAATCCCGGAGACCTGGAATCATTGCTCTTCAGGGACCAGCGCCCCGGGCAGGGTGAATCCATGGTCCCGGCAAAGGATGCGGGCAAACGAACCCCCGGCGCTGTCATCATGGAGGTCCCCGCCCCCCTTCCCCGGAACAGCATCATGGATGATATTGATAATGTGCGCCGGGGCACAATCAGCGCCATAACCGGAAGGGAGGATGAAAGATTCTTTACCGGCATCGGGAAAAGCATCGCCGCCATCATCAACCGCCATAGCGCCGGGATCAAGATCCGCTACTTCCGCGAAGAGGAACGGGCTCGTCTCCTCAGGAAGAAAGAAGGAGAACGTCTTAAGATAGCCAACGAAAAAGAATTCCTGGAGGCAAAAAAGAAATTTCAATCAGACCTTGCCCTTGTTGATGATTATGGGAAAAAATCAATGGAATGCATAGCCATCGTCTGTGAGGGAAAGAAAATCATCAGCGGTTCCATTGTCGACCAGTACCGGTACCGGGTAAAGCGCGACGAGGAGTATCTGCGTTTTGCCTCGTCCCTGGTTGCAGAATCTTCACGGCTTTGGGCTGTTGAAGACACCCGGGTCAGCAAGGAGTTTTCACTCTCAATGTCAAAGATTGGCTCCCTCTTCACCTTCATCGGCGAAGGTCTTGCCCTGAATAAAAGCGATCAGATTCACCTGACAAAGGGCGATATGGGAACCATCCGCGATATCAAGACCCGCTTTATCGGGACGACCGGCTCCCTGAGAAGCGATATCGGCAGATCCCGCGATCAGTATGCAATGAAGCGTTCATCGTCAGCGGGAGCGTCGCAGAAAAAAAGGGCCACCCTCAAGGAAACCATAGCCCAGGACGAAATCGACGGGCTGTTCCGCCATGCCGTTGAATGCGTCGAACTGTATGAACAGTACCAGTATGGCGAGAAGGCCCTGTACCGTTATGCCGATCAGTACAAGGCCTTCTTAAAGGAGGCGAGGACAGGAACTCCGTCGGAAACGCTGGCATACTCACTGAAGATGAATTCCCTGCTGACTTCCTTTGATCAGTTCGACGGCGCCAGGATTGCCCGTGAACTCACCACAAAACAGTATCTGCAAAAGGAAACGAAAGCATCCCTGGCACGGCTCATCATCCTGCTGGAATTCTATAAAAAGAACGGTGTAACCTTCAAGGACCCGCCCCTGCCCGCGGAAATGGCCGCCCTGGTTAAGCGCGTCAGCATCGTCCACCAGGTGAGGATAGACGCCTGGGTTATGAACGAGAGCAATTATAAGGAAATCGACAAAAAGGCCGCAAGAAAAATTTTACTCATTCTCAACCGCCGGGAACTTCTTACCGTCAGCAACAATCACCGTGACGGGAATAAGCAAATTGAATCCATGATGATTTCCATCAAGGAGCCGGAGCTTTCCCTGGCATTGCCCCGCGGATGGGAAGAGGATACCATCGGCGAAGCGGAAACATACCTGGGAATCGTCAAAGCCTTCCACAGCGGAGACGGGAATTCATCCCTCAGGCTGGTCAAACTCACCCTGGAAAAGGGTGACATGAAGGACACCGCCGAAGGGTGGATAGAGAAATCGGGATGCAGCCTCGTGGAAAAGAGGTGGGAAAAGGCCGGCGATGTCGACTGTCTCTGGATCCTGGCCCGGGACAGGCATAGGAACATATTCGAAACCTGTTCCATATCAAAAGACGGGTACGCGGTCCTGATCTCGGGCAAAACCACCAGAGACCGGTATTCCGTATTCAAGGTTCAGTTTAAAAAGATAATAAATTCGCTGCGGATGGAAACATTATAACAATACCGCCATGGGGCATCTTATGCCATGCCCCTACAGCATTCCCTTCCAGTTGCCCTGGATGGTCTCCTGCTTTAATCCTGCATCCAGGATTTCCAGGTATTCTTCGCGGTCAATATGGACAGCCCCCAGGCTCTCCAGGTGCGCCGTGTGTACCTGGCAGTCGATGATGACAAAGCCCAGTTCCGTTAGCTTTTTCACCAGGGTAATGAAGGCGGCCTTGGAGGCGTTTGCTACCCTGGTGAACATCGATTCCCCGAAAAAGCAGCCTCCCAGAGAAAGACCGTAGAGCCCGCCGGCCAGTTCACCATCCTGCCAGGCCTCCACGGAGTGGGCGATCCCCATCTCATGGAGCAACACGTAGGCCTCCAGCATCTCGTCGGTGATCCAAGTGCCGCGCTCCCTTTTGCGCGGCTCCCGGCATCCCTGTATGACCGCGCGGAAGTCCCTGTCGCAGGAGATGCTGAAGATGTTTCTCCGGAGAACCTGGCGCATGGTCTTCGAAACATAGAGATCATGGGGGAAGAGGACAAAGCGGGGATCCGGCGACCACCATATGATGGGATCGTCATCCGAATACCACGGGAAGATTCCGCTGCGGTATGCCGCGATAAGACGCTCCGGCGAAAGGTCGCCCCCGACGGCAAGGATCCCGTTCTCTTCCGCAAGGCGGACCGGGGGGAAAATGATCTCATCATTCAGGGCAAATATGGGCATGGTTTTTTGACGCGCACGGTCCGGAAAATTTTCATACACGATGATACTATCACCGCGCCGGAAATAATCCAGAAAAAATTTTCGCCGGTTATGATAAATACATTGATCTTTTACTCAGCGGGGGGGCATATGAATAATCGATCGAGATTATTACATGCCGATTATTCTGAAATTCATCCTGTTCCAGCTTCTCATCATCATCCCCTTCCTCGCAGGAATGGCGATGAAAAAAATGTTCCCCGATCCCGCAGCAGCGTCAAAAAAAATCATCATGACGAACCTCATGGTCCTGGAGCCTCCGGTAATCCTCTGGACCATATGGGGCCTGAAGATCAGCCGCGACCTGGCCTTTCTGCCCGTTGCGGGGCTCCTGATCGTCCTGGCCGGGCTGCTGGCCGGGATCATGATGGCGCCCCTGCTTCGCCTGGATGGGGCCGGCAGAAAGACCTTCCATATCAGTGCGTCCTTGGCCAATCACGGTTTCACCATGGGCGGCTTCATATGCTATATCTTTCTGAACGAGACGGGCCTGGGCCTATCCTCGATCTTCATCAGCTATTTCGTACCCTACACCTTCCTGATAATCTTTTCCTACGCACGGGCGGGCGGCGGGAAAACATACCGCACCGGCATACGGGATACCCTGGTCAGCTATCAGAACATGCCCCTCTATGCTGCCCTTGCGGCGCTGACGCTTCTCCTGTCCGGCATCAGCCGGCCAGCTCTTAATCCTCCGGTTGAACCCCTCATCATGGCATCGGTGGCCCTTTACTACTGGACCCTGGGCCTGACCGTAAACGTGAAAGAGATATCGCCTTTCCATCGGGAACATGCCGCCCTCGGTGCCATCAGGTTCCTCATCATCCCGGCACTGGTCCATCTTCTGCTCCTCATCGTACCGCTGAGCGGCGATGTCAGGACAGTCATCCGGATCCAGTCTTTCATGCCGGCGGCTATCTACTCGGTGGTGACGTCGGTGCTCTTTGACCTGGATTCGCGCATGGCGTCCTCCCTTTTTCTGGTCAACACGCTGGTTTTTATCATTTTCGTGGTGCCTGCCATAGTCATACTGCGCCAGGCAGGGGTGTGGTGAGGCGCCTTCAGCGGCTGCTGCGGAACGCATTGACCAGGGCCCCGATCCTTCCCCTGAGTGTGCGCCGTTCCCTTTGATAGAAAACTTCGCCGCTGTCGGTCAGCGGATAACCGCCGGTATAAAGAAGACCGGTTATGGAGTCAAAACGTCTTTTGACGACCAGGGCATCCTCATCGAGATACCCCACATCAATTAGCTCCAGGATGATGAGGGCGTCACTGTCATCTATCAACTCAACCGGCAGTTCAGAAGACGCGGCGTTATGATACAGGTCCATGAGCCTGCACGCCGCGGGATAATACCGGCGCCTGTGTTTTTGCAGTTTTTTTAATTCCTTTTTGTATTCCATCATTTCACTTCATTCAGCGAAGCTTTCGGCTGGTCCTATCAGGACACTGCCCGCCGGATCAACGAACCGGGTTGAATACATCCATGATGGCTTCCGCCATCAGGCGATACCCCTCCATGTTGGGATGCACCATGTCCATCTGGACAAGGCTCCTGATATCGGTGCCTTCAGACATCCTTTTTTTCCAGTAATTATGCACCAGGGCTATGGGAATGCTCTCCTCGCGGGAAACTTCAATGAGCCTGCTGTAAAAATTTTCCGCCATGAAATCCTCCTCCTGGTGCATGATGGGCACCGACGTCAGGAGGAGTATTTCCGCGAAGGTATCGGCCCGGATCTGGTCGATCATTGTCCTGATGGTATTCTTGAACCGCACCGGCGGCACGCCGGTAAAGGCATCGTTCAGGGCAAACTGGATGAAAACCAGGTCCGGTTCGCTGTCCAGCACGTCCTCCCGCAGGCGGAACAAGCCCCCTTCAGCCGTGTCGCCCGGAATCCCGCGGTTGATTATTGTCACGTCGCAATCGGGAAATTGTACCTTCAGCATATCGGCAAAAAAATCGAGATATCCTTTTCTCACCATCCATCCCTGGGTCAGCGAATCCCCCAGGGCAATGATCCTGAGTGGCTCTCCGTTTGTAAGCTTATTTATGGTTTTCTCTAATTTCAAAGCTTTCACCACTATCGGTTCTGAATATCATCTACCGGACGGCTTTTATGACATAGTGAAACAGGCTTAGCCTCCAGTAAATCATAATACATTCCAGTTTTCTCTGAAAAATATGACAATTTTACGACTAAATGAATAAATTTATATATTAATAAAGAAAAAATTATACATTTTTTTTTGATATATAAATATTAATATTGATTTTAGTAATGCCCTGTTGTAACCTAATATCCTGCCTCAAAAAGAATATGTTCATTTGATTTATTACTAAACGGACAATTAGTTATTACCCCGGCAACGGTTTACATTGAATTGGCCCGAGATAAACCGTTACCGCACAACCATTACCTTGGGAGCAGGCTATGAAAATCGAAATTACCATCCTTGGCCTTTTAATGGAAGAAAACCTCTACGGTTATGAAATAAAGAAAAAGATTGTTGAACGCCTGGAGGATTATGTAGATATCAAATTCGGCTCCATATATTACGCCATAAAAAAGGCCGTCGATAACGGCTGGGTTAAACGGGTCGGCACTGAAAAGGACAGCGGGAATCCAGAACGTTACATTTATGAAATTTTGCCCAATGGGAAAAAATATTACAAGAAACTCCTGAAACAGTATTTCGATAAAACCATGATCCATTTTGACATAGACATAGTCCTCATGTTCATCAATTATCTCACGGAAGATCAGAAAAAACAGTTTGTTGAACAGCGCATTTCGATGTTAAAGGACAAAGTGGAAGCCATTAAAAAGAAAATCGACGAGGATAAAACGCAGACCAGCGAGCAGTCCTATCATGAAATATTCACGTATCTTGAGCATCACCTGAAAGCCGAGATGAACTGGCTGAAATCCCTCAACTGGTAGGCGCCACCCGTATCAGAGGCTCTTCATGAGATCGCCGAGAAAATCTGCTTTCTTTTCCATGACCACGTCCTCCAGCCTGTCTTTGAGCATGGTGAATTCATGGTGAGCGCGCCGCGATAACACAGCCTGTTTGTCTCCGCCTGCATTTTCCTTATCAATGAGCTGTTCGGCCAGTGACTTGTTCACAGCCTCTATCCGCGCCACGTTATAATAATGTCTCCGCGCCAGTGTCGTCGCAATGCTGGTGAGAAAATCCTTCTGCTTTTCAGCGACTTCCTTCAGGTCTTCTTTCCGGATCCTGGTCATGACAACGGTGTTCTTGGCCTTCAATGTCGCCGCCCTGCTTTCCCCCAGGAGAAGCGCCGTCTCGCCGATTACGGTGCCCGGCTGGTCGATCGTGCTGATCCTGCTCCCTTTCATGAGAACATCGATGGATCCGCTTTTGAGAATATACATTTCATTCCCCGGCGTGTTTTCCTCGCATATGATTGATCCGCGCTGGTACTCCACATCCATTTCCGACAGTGACTCGACGCTGTTCATCGTGGCCGCCTCGGCCGACTTGCAATAGGCCTCCCCTTTTTTATAGGTAAGCGTGTCATTGTATTCTTCAATGAGCTCCTTGAGCCACGGGAGTCTCCGCTTATCATATTCCTGCCTTAGCCTCTCGATGATGGTGTAATAGGCAACTGCATACTCCCGGGTTTTTTTCTCCTCGCCTTCCAGGTCGCTCATGTTCTTCTGCAGTATCCGGCCCGTCAGCAGGACCTGCTTCGCCAAAACCATGGCGGCGTTGAGGGCGAAGGAATAGGTAGCGAGCCCGGGAATGAATTTATCGATAGTAATTTTTTTAACCGCGCTGTTTCCTTCAGCCACAGCTGTTTCAATGCGGCCGGTGTCAGTATCCAGGAGCCGCGCCATGATTATTTCCGTGGAGCCGATGATGAGGTTTCTGCCGGTGATGGCGTACTTGTCGACATTGGAAATGTAGAAGTATACTGAGCCCTCACTGAGGAAAAAAACGGAATCTGCCGCCCCGGTGGCGGCGTACAGCTTTACATAGTTGCCGCTCATTTCAATTGGTGCCGGTATAACAGGGAAGTTATCCCAGAATGCCCTTTATGGTTTCCAGAAGTTCATTTTTATCAAAGGGCTTCTGAACATAAGCGGACGCATGAATCGCCTGATCATTCATTTTAATCGTTTTTTCGTTGAGGGCCGAGACCACTATTATCCTGGCTTTCGGATCGAATTCACTGATAGCCTGTACAGCCTTCATCCCGTCCAGTCCGCCCATGGTGATATCCATGGTAACAAAATCAGGCTTCAGTGACTTGTATTTATCGATACCGTCCGCGCCGTTGTCCGCCTCGTCAAGGACCTTGTGCCCGCCGCTTTCAATGGATTCACGAAGTATTTTTCTCATGAATTTTGAATCATCAACAATCAATGCAGCTGCCATCGCATCCACCTGTCTGGAGTATAATATCACTTTTGTACAATTTTACTATAATATTGATAATGATCAATAACTTTTATTTTTTTCAGGATATTAATATAATATGCTTCCTTCCCCTGATCGGCGATGGGTCCCGGCATAATTCTTGACAGCGCGCCCTGATCCGTTAAATAATACATGGATTAAACTGTAATGGGATGAGGATATAATCCCGATGCCAGAAAAGACTGTTCTGTGAGGAAATGACCCTATGCGACGGATTGCATCCTGTATCATGCTGACGCTCATCGTATCGTGCACACCAAAATACACCATTGATCACACAAGGCCGGTACGACCCCTTGACCTTCCGCGGGATGATGCGGCCCATTACACGGCACAGACGGAGTGGTGGTATTATACGGGCCATCTTCGGGCTGATGACGGCGCCGAATATGGATTTGAGGTCACCTTTTTCAAACGCCTCACCGGCGAGGACAAGGCCCCCGCATGCCTCTTTAGAATGCCCGCTTACCTGATCAAGGAAGTTGCGATGCTGGGACATTTCGCAGTCACCGACCTGGAGAAAAAAAAATTCAAGGCCTCCGAAATCCACAATCTCGCCAAGAGCTGGAAGGCCGACCCTGACCGCTACCATGTCTCAATCAACGGGTGGTCGGTAGAAGAGAGGGACGGGTCGCATCTACTCAAGGCCTCCATGTGCGGGTATTCCGTAGACCTGAAGCTGACGGCGAACAAGGCGGCCGCCCTGAACGGCCCCGGGGGGATCCTTGAAAAAGGGGTCAACACCAATTATTATTATTCCTACACCAGCATGCAGGTGGAGGGCGCCATTACGGTAAAAGGCAAGAAAAAGACCGTCACCGGGAAAGCGTGGATGGACCACGAATTCGGCCCCATGGGTCTTATGGCAAAAAATATCGGGTGGGACTGGTTCAGCATTCAGCTGGACAACAATACCGAGCTCATGATATATCTGGTCAAAGACCACGATGTCATCGTCCCTCAATCGGGGGGAACCTACGTGGACGCGGCCGGAAAAACCCGGCTTCTCAAACTTACCGATCTCGAGGTGACGGCGACCGCCACATGGACAAGCCCGAAGACAAAGGCGGTATATCCATCAGGGTGGATCATTACCGTCAGGCCCCTGAACCTGCGGCTTCAGGTAAAACCGGTGCTGGCGGAGCAGGAACTGGCACTCAATCCGGTCACGTACTGGGAAGGCGCAGTGATTGCCGAAGGCGCCGCCGGAGGAAAGCCGATATCCGGCAAAGGCTACGTTGAGCTTGTCGGGTATGATAAAAAATCTTCTTTCGATAAATATAAATAGACCACGTGATGAAAGCAGACAGGGACTCCAGATATCTTCTTCAGGTACAGAAAAACGTAGGGCGTGCCATCAACCATTACGGCCTGATCGCCGCCGGTGACCGCATTGCCGTGGGACTCTCAGGGGGGAAGGATTCCATCGTGCTTCTCGAGGCACTGGCAGTGCGGCGCAGGTGGATACCGATACATTACGATATCCATGCCGTCCACATCAACGTGAAAAACATCACCCGCGATCTCGACCTGGATTATTATGAAAAATTCTGCGGCGACCTGGACATCACCTTTCATCACCGGACTATAGAGATCGACCTCAACCGCGATCCGAACAAGACCGTCTGTTTCGTGTGCGCCTGGCACCGCCGCAAGGAACTGTTCAGTATCGTCAAGGAACTCCATTGCGGACGGCTTGCCCTGGGGCATCACATGGACGACGCCCTGGAGACCCTGTTCCTGAACATGACCTTCAACAGTTCCATAAGCTCCATGCCGCCGAAGCTGTCAATGTTCGGCGGCGAGTTCGACATCATCCGCCCCCTGATTCTGCTCAAGGAGAAGGAAGTAGAACGCTACGCCCGGATACGGAAATTCCCGGTGGAAAAATCACAATGTCCCTACGGAAACACAACACGCCGGGCTGATATGAAGCGTCTCATCGGCGAACTTTCAAAGATGAACGGGAAAGCTAAAAATAATATTTATAAATCAATGTCAAACATACACGGCGAATATCTGCCGCCGGAATGAAACTGTTCAGCGGAAAACGTCCGGACGAATCAGCATTGTGATGAGTTCCGGTACTTGATGCCGCACTATGGCCGCGTCGCCCTTCGACGCACCCGATAACTGATATGATACATGACGAACGGATCAAATCCCTTAATCAAAACCGGACCGCGGAGGGAAACTATGTCCTCTACTGGATGCAGCAGTCCCAGCGTGCCGAATACAACCATGCCCTCGAGTACGCGGTCATGCGGGCTAACGAGCTTAAACTGCCGCTTCTGGTCTTCTTCGGCATAGTCCCGTCCTTTCCGGAGGCAAATGAACGACATTACCGTTTCATGATCGAAGGACTGCGGGAGACACGGACGCGCCTTGCAAAACGCGGTATTGCCATGGCGGTCCGGATATGCACCCCGGATAGAGGAGCCATGGAGCTTTCCCGCAATGCCGCCCTTGTGGTTACTGACCGGGGCTATTTGCGCATCCAGCGGGAATGGCGCGCCAGCGCAGCGGCACGGATGAAATGCCCCCTCATACAGGTTGAAAGCGACACCATCGTGCCGGTGGAATCGGCTTCGCCGAAGGAAGAATACACGGCGGGCACATTCAGGCCGAAGATCATGACCCTGCTCCCCTTTTACCTGAAACCCCTGCGACAGATACGCTCCCGTATCGATTCAACCGGCATTGACAGCGAATCCCTGGACCTTGCTGACATCGACGGGATCATCGGCAAACTCGAAACAGACCGGAGCGTTGCGCCCGTTCAATTGCTCAGGGGAGGCACCGGGGAGGCGAAGCGCCTCCTGCGCCGGTTCATAGCTGATAAGCTTGATTCAGTTCCAGAGAACCGTAACGACCCATCACGGGACTGCGTGTCCCGCCTCGGGCCCTATCTCCATTTCGGTCAGATATCATCCCTCTATGCCGCGCTGGAAGTGCTGAAAACGAACTCACCGGGGAGGGACATATTTCTCGAAGAGCTCATCGTGCGGAGAGAACTGAGCATTAATTTTGTATTTTATAATGCCAATTACGATTCAATAGAATGTCTCCCTGACTGGGCAAGACAGACACTGAAAAAACATGCCCGTGACCGGCGTGATTATGTTTACGACATCACAGCCCTGGAGCAGGCCCGCACACACGACCGGTACTGGAACGCGGCCCAGAGAGAGCTGGTCCTCCGGGGCAAGATGCACGGATATATGCGCATGTACTGGGGAAAGAAAATACTCGAGTGGTCTCCCTCGCCCGAAGAGGCCTACGCGTCGGCCCTGGCCCTCAATAATAAATACAGCCTCGACGGAAGGGACCCGAACAGCTTCGCCGGAGTGGCCTGGTGCTTCGGCAAGCATGACCGGGCGTGGAGTGAACGGCATGTCTTCGGGAAAATCAGGTACATGAACGACAGGGGCCTCGAAAGGAAATTCGACATGGAACGGTATATCGCCCTGGTCGATTCAGCGGAAAAGCCTGCCCCACCTGTTAAGGGATAAACCAAAACACTGCGGGAAGAGGTCTCAAGTGACATCGCTTTTAACGCGTATCGCCACATCGTCATTGACGATTTCCGCCACAGCTGTGCCGCCGCCTGCAAGTCTTCCGAACAGAACCTCGTCGACAAAGAACTTCTTGATCTTGTCCTGCACCAGCCGGTCTATCTCGCGGGCACCGAACTTGGGCGAGTAGCCCTTGTTGCCGAGCCAGCGGTAGCATTCGTCCGTGACCTCGAGAGTGACCTTTTTCTCCGCGAGCTGCGGCCTGAACAGGTCGATCGTCTTCTTCACGATCTGTACGATGATCTCCATATCAAGATCGTTGAATTTCACGACCGCGTCGAGGCGGTTCCTGAATTCCGGCGAGAAGATCCGGTCCACGGCGTCCTTGATGGCGGTTTCCGTGACCTTGCGTTCCTCAAAGCCCATCTGCGCCTTGCCGATCTCCCGCGCTCCGGCATTGGAAGTCATGATGATGATGACGTTGCGGAAATCGGCCTTCTTTCCGGTATTGTCCGTGAGCGTGGCATAGTCCATTACTTGAAGAAGCGTGTTGAATATGTCCTGGTGCGCTTTTTCTATTTCATCGAGAAGGAGCACCGAGTAGGGCGTTTTACGGATAGCCTCGGTGAGGAGACCGCCCTCCTCGTACCCGACATAGCCCGGAGGCGCCCCGATGAGACGGGCCACGGTGTGCTTTTCCTGGTACTCGCTCATATCGTAGCGGTGAAGCTTCACGCCCAGGGTGTACGCGAGCTGACGCGCCAGCTCGGTCTTGCCCACGCCGGTGGGACCGACGAAGAGGAACGACGCTATGGGCCGGTCCGGGTTGCCGAAGCCGGCGCGGTTGCGCTTGATCGCCTCGCACACATGCTCGATGGCGCCATCCTGGCCGAAGATCTGCCGCTTCAGCTCGACCTCTATGTCCTTGAGCCTGCTCGTTTCGGAAGAAGAAACGCTCTTCTCCGGTATCTTGGCCATCTTCGCCACGACCTTTTCGATGTCCTGGACCGTTATGATGATCTCTTCGTCGTCGCTTTCGCGGTACATCCTGGTAAAGGCCCCCGCCTCGTCGATTACGTCTATGGCCTTGTCCGGCAGGAAACGGTCATTGATGTACTTCGCCGATAGCTCAACGGCCGCTCGCAGGGCCTCGTCCGTGTATTTCACATTGTGATATGTTTCGTACCGCTCCTTGAGGCCGGCAAGGATATCGTGGGTCTCTTCCATGGTCGTTTCCGGTATCTCGATCTTCTGGAAGCGCCGCGACAGGGCGCGGTCCTTGTCGAAATACTTTTTGTACTCTTCGTATGTAGTGGTGCCGATGCACTTGACCTTGCCGTGGGAAAGAAGCGGCTTCAGCATGTTCGACGCGTCCATGGATCCGCCGGACACGGCGCCCGCCCCCACAACGGTGTGTATTTCATCGATGAAAAGGATGACGTTCTGCATGCCCTGCAGCTCTGCAATGACCTTTTTCATCCGCTCTTCGAAATCGCCCCGGAACCGCGTCCCGGCGATGAGGGACCCCATGTCCAGGGAATAGATCTTCGCATCCTGCAGCGGACGCGGCACATCGCCACGGGCGATGAACTGCGCCAGTCCCTCGGTGATGGCGGTCTTGCCCACGCCGGGATCGCCCACGTGGATCGGGTTGTTCTTGATGCGGCGGCAGAGCACCTGTATGGTGCGTTCGATGATGTCCTTCCTGCCGATCAGGGGATCAAGCTCGCCCGCTTTCGCCTTTTCCGTGAGTTCCGTCGTGAAGGCTTCAACCGCCTTTTTGCCCGTTTTTTTCTTCTCCCTCACCTCCGGCTCGGCATCAGGCTCACCGCCCGCTTCGGTTTCTCCTTCCATATCTGGAGGATACTGGGACACGCCGTGTGAAATAAAATTCAGCAGGCTGTAGCGGGTGATTCCCTCCTCCTGGAGAAAAAAGGCTGCGAAGGATTCGGCCTCATCGAATATTGATACCAGCACATCGCTGATTTCCAGCTCTTCCTTCTGCGCCGACGAGGTGTGCCATATGGCCCGCTCGAGGACATTCTTGAATCCCTCTGACTGGACCGGCTCCTCGCTCTCCACAGTGGTTATATGCTTGTCGAAGAATTCCTTGATCTTACGGCTCAGGTTGTCGATATCGCCGCCGCTCCCCTGTATGATGTCCCTGCCCGTGTCGTTGTACAGGGACGCGTACAGGACGTGTTCCGGGGTGAGATATTCATGCTTCCGCATCTTGGCCTCCTGGAAGGCGGCCATCAGTATATTGTTCAGCTCGTGGTTGATTTCCATCACGCTTCCTCGTATGAACATTTAAGCGGGTATTCCCGCGCCCGCGCCATCTGGTGGACCTGGCCCACCTTGGTGACGGCGATATCAAGAGTGTATACACCGCACATCCCGGCTCCTTTTTTATGGACGTCCAGCATGACCTGGACGGCCCTGGCGGCCGGCATGTGAAAGACCTTCATAAGCACCTCAACGACAAAATCCATAGTGGTATAATGGTCGTTGTGAAGAATGACTCTGAACATCTTCGGCTCATCGAGTCTCTTCTCGGTCTTAAGACTCTGGTCCTCATCGAACTGATATCCGGCACCTGAATTATCCGGCATTTTCTTCCCCCGAATAAGCAGTCACTGGCATATTAATAATACAAAGGAACAACGGTTTTGTCACATATTTCATAAAAATAGTTTGCAATCCTGATAACCCTGTTTTTCATCCAGACAACAGGGTATATCCCTAATTTTCAATACTTTTTATTTTCTTCCCTGGTCCATGTCTCCCTCGACCAGTCGAAGGTTTCATGGGGATGGAAGTGGCCTTTGTAGGCCATGTGCTGGTTTTTTTCTATATAATAGCCGAGGTAATAGTAGGCAAGCCCGAGGGTAGCTGCATGTTCCGTCTCCCGCATGACGCTGTAGGTGCCGAGGCGGTATTCTTCGAAAGAAGTTTTATATATATAATAAATTGAACTCAATCCGTTGCTGGAGACGTCAATAAATCCGACCGCTATCAATTCCCCCTTGAGGAAGTACTCAGACTGAAGAGTTGGACACGACCTCGTGTAAAAGGCGGCGAAAAAATCATTTTCGTCGCTATCTTTGCCGAAGCGGATCAGTGAATGGTCGCGATATATTTCAAATATTTCGTCGCGGAACTCCAATTCATTGAAGCGCACCTCAATGTCAGCGCAGTTGCGCGCTACCCGACGCTGGCTCTTTGTCGGCGCGAATTCGCCGGCAAGGACCCGAAGAGGAATGCACTGCCGGCATTCACCGCAGCTCGGCCGGAAGTAATATTCGCCGAACTTCCTCCATCCCCGGCTGAAGAATTCCTCCAGCTCGCTCTCGTTGAGGTCATAGGCAAAAAAATATTCGAACCGGCACAACCTGCCGGGGATATAGGTACAGGGCCCCCAGGGGCCCAGGCGCTGTTCTTGAAGGAGTATCATAGAATCAGCTGCAGCCCCGCAAAGATGCTCATGAGGAAAATAATGGTGTATGAATAGACTCCTTTGAACTCATTGCCAGTTTTTGTGCGGAACAGCAGGTGTATGCCCCCGTGAAATATGAGGAAACCATTAATGGCAAGCGTAAAGACATGATAATATTGACCGCTGCTGTTCATGATGAAATACAATATGATAATGCAGAGGGGAAGATGGAGCAGTGAAAACACCAGGTATCCCGGTTCCTCTTTCATGTCTTTCAGCACGACAAAGAGTTTCCATTCTTTTCTACGGATGGCGTCCATCTCGTGGAGAATCAGGAGCGATATGGTAAGTATAAACAGGTAGTTCTTCAGCATACAATTCCCCCTCAAATGAATTCTGATTTACATTTCACTCATGCCTGAAACCGCAAAGCGCTTATGTTTTTTCCAGTTTAAAATTCATCCCATGTATGTATTTTATATGATCCTGTTTTGTAGTAGATATAGTCTTAATATAACCAGGGTATTAATAATTTTGTCCGTTTAATGTATTTCTTATATTGATCAGCAAAATGATTAATCAATACTTTTTCTTCAATTGAAATACGATATAATGCGGCTATAAAATTTGGAACAAAAAGAAATAGTATGGACAGCCAGTTAGCAAAGGCGATACCAGATCCCAAAAATATCAACGATTATGCCTGTTTTCAGAATCAGGATGCCTTTTCTCTTTCCTGATTGCTGAAATACGCTCATAAGCACCCCATATTATTAAGAAAAGAATATTTATAACATTTATTGCAACCCCTTCATTCATTGTAGCAGTAGCCCCCATTTATTTATGGAATCCCTGATTGTTCATAGTACCAAGACTCAAGAAAAATCTCATTATCTATCGCCCAACTTTTACAAGTCATAATTTCACATAAAAAACTGTTCAGAAAACATCCGGATCGAATAATCATGAAACAGTTTTATTGCATAGTACACCATACATTTTTAATAGTGAAAGAATAAAATCAATTATTTTGCGGCCCTTTAAACAATACTGTTCCTCGCAGATAAAAATTTTAATAATGTGTTTCTTTAATATTCGCATAACATATATTATACGATACATGCAATGAGCAAATGTTTGCATAAATTCTCCCTGATAAAAAAATGAAACTTTTAGCGACATAATCCATAAAATAATTGACATTTTTTTAATATGTGTTATATTTTTTCATAAGAAGTAAAAAATGAAAGAAAAAATTGTCATACGGGATCTTCACAAATCATTTGGATCAAAAGTCGTACTTGATGGTCTTGATCTCACTGTGTACGAAAGTGAAATTCTCTGCATCATCGGGATCAGCGGCGTGGGAAAATCAGTGATCCTGAAAAATCTCATCGGCATACTCGAACCTGACAGCGGCTCAATCTATATTGACGGAGTTGAATTCACCGGCGCAGATGCTGAAACACGCCACAGGATACTTGCAAAATACGGCGTACTATTCCAGGGAGCGGCGCTCTTCGATTCGCTCAATATTTACGACAATGTAGCCTTCGGCCTGAGGAGAAAACATGTTCCCGAGGAACAGATAGGAAAAACGGTTACCGAGATGCTCGAGAATGTCGGCCTCAAGGGAGTTGAATCAAAGCGTGTAGCGGAGCTTTCCGGGGGGATGCAGAAACGCGTCGGCCTCGCACGCTCTATCGCTCTCCGGCCGGAGATCATGCTGTACGACGAACCGACGACCGGTGTTGATCCCATAACCGGCGGCGCCGTTGATCGTCTCATTAAAAAAATGCGCGACACCTTTGGAATCACATCAGTCGTCGTGACCCATGACATGCGGTCAGCATATCGACTCGCTGACCGCATTGCAATGCTCTATGAAGGAAAAATAATTTATGCCGGTCCGCCGGACATTTTCAAAAACACGGATAACACGTACGTGCGGCAATTCATCGAGGGGAAAGCTCATGGACCGATACAGGTGCTCTAATCGGCACATGCATGCCGGCTCTTACTCCTTCATCGGTGACGATGCTGGCCTGTACTGTCACATGATGAAAAGTCACCTGCCACATTCAACAAAAATAATTGCAGTGAATTGCGCTGGGTCATCTACACGCAGTGCTCTCGTCTTCTCGAGTGAAAAATTCATCATACTTGATTGCGGCAAGCGTTCAGCATGCAGCAGAGAGAAAAAAGAGAACACATCGACGGAAAAATTAAAAGTGAATTTAGTGCACACAAATAAATTTTTTTCTAGACAAAAAAAATTAATATAGTATAATGTTCACAAGTATAAAAAAAGTGAGAAAATATTAATGAATTCGTACACGCACAGCATCGGAACGTATATCGGTAAAAGCGGTACGGAAATATTTTTCCAGAGTTGGAGTGTCGACAATCCTCGCGGCATACTCGTCATAGCACACGGCGTCGGAGAACATTCTGGAAGATACAACAACATCATCAACGAACTGGCGGGAAACGGCATCTCTATATACGCACTTGACCACCGCGGACATGGAAGATCAGGCGGGAAATTGGGCCATGTGGAATCCTTCATGGATTACGTATACGATCTCAAGATCTTCATCGATCTCATCAAAGAAGACATCAACGAAAAACGTCTTGTTATCCTCGGCCACAGCATGGGCGGCGTAATTGCGTGCAAATACGCCCTCACGTATTCAGAAGACATAGACGGGCTCATACTATCATCGCCGGGTTTTGTGCCGGCAATGAAGGTTCCTGGCTGGAAATCAAAACTGGCGGGCATATTATCGCGCTACGCTCCTTCCTTCACCATGCCGTCCGGTCTTGACGTCAGCGGTCTCTCCCGTGATCCAGTCGTTGTTGACGAGTATGAGAACGACCGCATGGTGCACGGCATGGTATCAGCTCGCTGGTACACCGAAATACTGAAGACTTCTGAAGAATGCCTGAACAGGGCCATGGAACTCAGGATGCCGCTCCTTGTCTTCCATGGCGATGCTGATAGAATCGTCGACTACCGGGGAAGCGAAAAACTTTTCAACAACGCATCATCGGTGAAGAAAGAGCTGCACATACTCAAGGGCTTTTATCACGAGACCATGAATGATAAAGACAAGAAAATAATCTTGCAGAAGGTCTCGCAATGGTTAGGAAGCATTATCGGCAGGAAAAAAACAGCAAAAGTTGCTAAAAAAAACAAGTCAAACAAACCGATAATTAAATCAGCAAAGAAATCTGTTGCAAAAGCAGCAAATATATCTTTTAAAAAGGGCTCCCCCAAAAGGGGCGCTAAAAAATTATAAAAAAAAGGAGTAAAAAAAATCGTGGGAACAAAAAAAGTAGCTAAAAAAACCGTGAAGAAAGCAGCAAAGAAAACTGCGAAAAAAGCAACCAAAAAGAAAAAATAAGCTGTTAAGAAGGCGGGGCAAAAACCCCGCCATTTTTTATCCTTCCTTTATTAAAAATTCCTGTTGAATCCAATCTCCACAAGCGTAATGACTGGCGGCATAACAACAAAATAAAGTTGCGCGAAGAGAGTGGGGGACTCTGAAAAGAATGTCATTGGCACTTCAGATTTGAAGGGAATAAATTATTTCAACATGCATGACCGTCAACGGCAAGCTGCCAGAAAGAAAGACTGCGGCGTTTAATCTATAAATATTTCAATCTTGTTGCTTCCCAGCCTGATAGCCCTCTTCACGGCCAGTTCTGATTTTTTTATAAGGGCGTCAAGCACCAGGTCGTTTAATAGATTGCTGTCGACGGAGTTATTTTTCGATATCTGATCCGGATCCAGCTCGGCGATGCCTATCGCCAGTGAAACCTGCACTTTCATATCGTTTACCGCCAGGGGCTTTTTCGAAAAGGCCGAGATAATCCGTTTTGCCACTTTTTCCGCGTTGTTTTTTCCCGATCCCGGAAGAAAAATAAGAAAATCGGACACCGTGTACCGCCCCAGTTTGTCATAAGGCCTGCACGAAACCTTTATTCTTCTGCCGCACTCGACGAGAAGTTCATCCATAACGGCAATGCCGTGCAGCTCGACCAGCTCCTTGAAATTCGTTATGCTCGTCACCATCGCGGAGATATACTTCATCTCGCGTGAAGCCCTTCCCATTTCCTTTAATACTTCATCCAGGAGCGAACGGCGGTTAAACAGACCGGTGACCGGGTCTTCTTTCACCAGGGTCAGCATTTTCTTCTTGCTGCGGGTCAGCTCTTCCTCCAGCTTGATGATCCGCTCAGCGATCTTCATGCGCGACATCATTTCTTCCTTGCCGAAGGGTTTGAATATAAAATCATTGGCCCCGGCCTGGAGGAATTTTTCAATTGTCCCTTCACGTTCTCGTGCGGTGACCACCAGAAGGTAAATGAACCGGTTGGACTTGATCTTGCGTATGCGCCGGCAGAGCGCCTCAATGTCAAAATCTCCGGAAGCCCAATTGATGACGGCAACCTGTATGCTGTTTTTCTGGATGTCGACCAGGGCTGTTATCTATCCCTTCGGAAACAAATAGTTTCGGCTTGTACCCTTTCAGGGAACTGGCCACCGCTGATTTGAAGGACTGGTTGCTGTTAACCAATAACACGTTCATAGGTTACTCCCGTTGTGGCGGGACTGTCTGCTGAGTCCCTGGCGCCGAAGCTGGCAGTGCATAGCACTTATTTTGCTGTTTCAGGAACGTCCTGAAAACTACTGAATACTACTATCCTGATATCAATTTGTCAATCAAATAAATGCGCCATGTCCCTCCCGCGATTATTGCTTCAATTCCGGTCGCATCTTCCTGTTATTCTATTTCAACGCGGTAGGGGAACAGGAAGAGGGCTTTTTCATCCTTCAAACGGAGATACTCCGCGTTCTGCAGCAGGCCCTGGATCTGCTCGGAAAGCATCTTGAATTCCGGGAGTTTGAACAATTCAAAGAGTGGGCCCCGCTCATCGGGATATTTTGCGATTTCAAACCGGTCATCGATCTTCGCCAGGTGCCGCGCGTATTCAACCGCGGCGATGATCCCTCCCGTCTCATCGATGAGCTTCTTCTGCTGCGCCTGCTGGCCGGTAAAAACCCTCCCTTCAGCAACCCTGGTGATGTCTTCCGTGCTTATTTTTCGCGCCTCCATGACCTTTCCGGTAAAACGGTTATAGGAAAAATCTATCCCCTTCTGCAGCAATGCCACCTCCCTGTCGGTGAGATGCCTCGATTCTGAAAAAATATCAGCAAAATCACTCATCTTGATGACGTCCTTGTTGACGCCGAGCTTTTTATACAGCTCCTCCAGGGTGATTTTGCCTAAGACTACACCGATCGATCCGGTGGTGGTGCCCCGGTTGGAAAAAATCGTGTCGCCGGAGCAGGCCACATAGTATCCCCCGGAGGCGGCCATATTACCGAAGGAAAACACCACCGGCTTCTTGTATTTCTTCTTCAGCTTAACCAGTGAGTCCCACATGGCATCCGATGCAGACGCGGAACCTCCGCCGGAGTTGATGCGGATCACCACCGCCCGCGTAACCGGGTCCTTGAAGGCCCCTTCCAGCGCCTTCCGGTACGCGGCATCACCGATGGACCTGAACCATCCGGTATTAAAGGAGTTCCCGGTCACGATGGAGCCGTCAATAACTATGATGGCGATCTTCGGGGCCATGCCCCACCGGTGATCCATCCGCTCTTCTTTCATGTATGATGACAGGCTGACCGTCGTTATGCCATGACCGATAGTATCAAGTGCGTCGTCGGCATAGCCGATGGAATCGACAAAATGGTTTGCGACCGCTTCAGAAGGATCCAGGGAGCCCCCTGCGAAGATGTCATCAATGACCTTCTGCGAAATCCCCCGGTCCTTCATGATATCGTCCACGTACTGCCTGTTCAGGTCCTCCAGGAGGGACGTGATGTTTTCGCGGAAGGCCTCGGACATGTGCTCGCGCGTAAAGGCCTCGCTGAAGGATTTATAGGCTCCGCGCTTGACCGATTCAAACTTCACGCCAACCTTGTCCATCAGCCCTTTAAAAAAATAGACCTGCGCCTTCAGGCCCGTGATGTAAAAGGGGGTGCTGGGAGTGAAACAAATCTTGTCCGCCGCTGATGCGAGATAGTATTCCTTGTTCCCCGGCCCCGACATGATCGCGTAGACCTTCTTGCCCCGGGAGCGCGCTTTTTTCAGTCCCTGCCGCAGCTCCTGTATCTGGCCGAAGCCTATGCCGGCGCCGTCGATCTGCATGATGATGCCGTCAACGGCAGCGTCGGTGCAGGCGCGGTCGATGGCGGCGGCGACGTCATAGAACACCGTGGCCTCCTTGCCCCAGAAACTCCTCTTCTCGATTTCGTTGATGCCGCGATCAATGACAATCTTCAGGTACCTGCCCTTTCCCGGTATTGCCAGGGCCGAGGCGTTGGCGATAAGGGGTATCGAAAAACCTATGCTGTTCTGTCCAGGCTCCCCGCCGCTGTTCATGGTCCGGTAGTAATGGGGCGCGATGCCGGTGGAGGGATAGGTGTGAAAGTATATGGGCATTGACATTCCGAAGAGAAAGTTCTGGCGGATGTCCCCGGTTACGAAGAGTGATATGTCATACCAGAAGCGCAGGTCTGCCGTGAACTTGTAGTTGAGGTCAGCGGCATCGTCTCCTTTTTGGTAGACAATGTCCATGGACAGGGAGAGGCGCTCCCAGTAGGGCCTGATGGAAAGCGAAAATATCTGCCGCCAGTCTATAGTATTGCCGTTGACCACACCCCATGCATCGTAAACGACATATCCCAGCGAGACATACCGGCAGGGCCTGAGGAGGAATCCGAAGTTGAGGCCCTCGTAGCCCTTAAATCTCTTCACCGACGATTCGCTGAATGAATAGGTCAGGCCGAAGCCGAATATATTTTTGAACATGTGGCCCCAGGTAAAAGAAAAATAAGAGGCCCCGGCATGATCCATCCTGTCGATGTCATCCACATAGACATCCTGGAACCAGCCGTAGAGAAATGTCAACCCCCAGTATCCCGCCTGGATGAAATGGTCGCCGCTCATTTTCCCGTCATAGAACGTATACTGATAGGCGAGAAGGGGCGTGCTCTGAAGACCGGCAAAAACCGGGTTTATCGTCTGGCCGAAGGGACCGGAACTGTGACTGGCGGACCCACGCTCCTGTATGGAGAAGGGATTCTCTGCAGCAAAAAGCGGAGCCAGTGAAAAAAGGATTATCAGGATCGATGCCGAGAGGCTTATATGTCTGAAATATATTTTTTTCATACACTTCTCACCCCGGATGTAAGTTTATTAAAATCATTCTTGATCTCTTCAAATATCTCCTCAATACTTTTCGTTCCGTCAAGGACAAGAAACCGTTCATCGGCAATGGAAAGAAAATTTTCCCGCACCTTCAGTAAAAAAGACTCCTTCTCGAAGACTTCCTTGTTCCCTCCGCTGCGGACCGTCACCCTCTTCATGGCGCTCTCCGGAGGAATATCCACGAAATAAACCCGGTCCGGTTCGGGGAACCGCATCTTCCTGTTCTCCGCAATTATTGCTTCCGGCGCCATGCCGGCGGCACCCTGGTATGCCGCGTTGGAATAGTAGTACCGGTCCATGACGATGATCCTGTTTTCCTTCAGCGCGGGGATGATGTTTTTCTCCGCATCCTCCTGCCGGTCAAGGATAAAGAGCCTCATCTGCTCCTCTGCGGGGGCCATCTCCTTTTCCCTGAGCATGGCCCGAATCTTCCTGCCCCACTGCCCGTCTGTAGGCTCTGCAAGCCTGATCGCGGGAAGTCCCAGCGACACCGCGTGCTTAAACAGAAGGTCGCACTGCGTCGATTTGCCCGATCCGTCAATGCCCTCGAAGACGATGAAGAGCGGCCGTTTCACAATGATGCACCCCCGCGGTCAGTTCGCAGCGCCGGCTTTACCCGCTCGACAAAGAGCATGGCCGCGGCCACGGTGGCGATATTCAAACCGAGGAACCCCACCAGCGGGATAAAGGTCATCACGAAAAAAGAAGCGCCGACCCCGGTAACGGTCCTCTTGAAACGCCAGGCCACCGCCATCTTTTCGCGGAACCGATAACGCCGCCGCTCAAGCGGGAAGTCGAAGAACTGAAACCCGAGGAAGAAAGACGTGGTCAGGAAGCCCGTTATTGAATAGAGCACGCTCCCCGCCGCAGGTATCAGATTCAAGAAAGAGGAGGAGCAGTTGTACCAGGATGATGAGGCACAGGAGCTTGATCACGTTTGTAATGACGCGGAGCATGTCTTTCATGACAGCGGAAAAGGTCAGCTCATCTTCGAACCGTTCCCCGGTGATCGTCTCCTCCACCTTTTGCGAAAGGAAGTCATTGAAGGGAGCGGTAATGACGCTGCCGATGATTGAATAGAGGAGCACGATGAGCAGCGCCCAGCACCAAGACCAGGAGGGGGCCAGCACAAATTCAAGAACCCGGTTATACCAGGCATTCCCTTTGACCAGGCTGTAGAGCGGGTCATAAACCATGGTATAGGTGAAAAAAACTATCGCGGACAGGATGATAAGGTTTAAAAAAAAGGGAACCGCGAAATACTTCATCATTCCCCTGTTCGATCGAATGAACCGTAATGAGCGGGGGGCAGCGAAGAGCCCCTGGAAGAACGAATCGTCCCCGGTTGTGTCATCCCTGAATAACTTCGCAGGCTTCATTCCCATACCTCTGATCATTCATCCGGCATCGCGGTCTCTTTCCAGGCGGCTCTCCGGAGCCGGTCCATGATGGCAATACCCAGGCCCTGCTCCGGCACCGCTTCGGCTATGATGACGCGAATATTCATCCCGTCAAGGCGGTGAAGGGACGAGAAGAGATTTGCCGCTGCTTCCTTCAGGTCGCCGTCAGTGGAAAGTATTTCGGTTCGGCTTTCCGGTATGCTGCAGGAGGGCCTCTTATAGAGAAGATACCCCGCGTCGACCCGTGAGAAATCAATTTCCCGGATACTCCCGGCAAGATACACCGGGATGGACGGGGAATAGTGCGACGGCAGCTGTCCAGGCGCCTCGGGGCCCTTCACCGGTACCGGCCCTTTTTCCACCGGCCCGATCACTGCCTCGATCTCTTCAATGGGAACGCCGCCGGGCCGCAGTATGACGCTCCGCTCGCCGGCGAGCTTTATGATCGTGGATTCCACGCCAACGGCACAATCGCCCCCGTCGATGATCATGTCCACGCGGCCACCCAGCTGTTCAAGGACGTGCGCCGCCTTCGTGGGACTGATGTACCCGAAGCGGTTCGCGCTGGGCGCCGCGATGGGCGTCCCCGATCCTATGATCAGGTCCCGGGCAATCAGGTGATCCGGCATGCGTATCGCTACCGTGTCAAGACCTGCCGTGACGATGTCCGGCACGAGGTTGTTTTTCGGCAGCACCAGGGTGAGGGGCCCCGGCCAGAACCTGCCGGCGAGCCTTCCCGCCCGCCTGTCGATGGCCACGGTAAGCCTCTCCATCTGAGAAAGGTCTGCGATATGGACGATGAGAGGGTCGAAGAGGGGTCGGCCCTTTGCTTCAAAGATGCGCGCCACAGCGAGAGGATTGAAGGCGTCCGCTCCAAGTCCATAGACCGTCTCAGTGGGGAAGGCCACGATCCCGCCTGACTTTATGATGGCAGCGGCCTTCCGCATTACACCCCGTGAAGGATCGGATATCCGCATCGGTCCTTCCGTGGAAACTGTGAAACGGGACATTATCCTTTTTGCCAGATCAAACAAGCCCGTAAGCTTCATAATGACTGATCATAGTGCTACTGATTGTAAAAATACAAGAAAAATCTTTTCCCCCGGGTAAAATAAGTATGACTTCCCCGGCACCGATATCCGGTTTTCATCATGTCTACCACCACACGTATCCTGGTCTAAACAACCACCGGCACGGTACCCTAATATTTCTTGACAAAACCTGTGATTGGATTGATTTTTTTAAATTGCACGATTCGGCTATATCGGATACGGATAAACAGTAGCCCCTTCTGCGGCAAGCCCGGGAATGTATAGAATTTTTTTGTGCGTTTTGTCATATTTACTAAACATAATTAATAGGTAGCGTTAGTGAATCAAAGGGCCGTAAAAAGAAAACCGGTAGAAGAGTTTTCTTTGGCATACATGGAATACTATCCCGTGGTGTACAGCTCTGTACTTTCACGTATACGCAGTAGAGAAGATGCCGATGATATATGCCAGGAGATATTCATCATTTTTTACGACAAGTTTGAAACAATAGATAACAAGCGGAACTGGCTGTACGGCACCATGAAAAACGTTCTCTACAACCACTACCGGAAAAAAAACATGAATGTCGCCTCTGTTGACGAGTTCGATGACGTGGGGCTGACCTTCACCAACGGGTTCCGCGACACCAGGATTCTTATATCCCAGGCCATGGAAAAGGTCGTATGCACCGAGGATGAGCGGACAATTCTGGAGATGGTGGCCACCTATAATTACACCTATACCCATGTGGCAGAGACCCTGGGCATGTCGAGGCGGCAGGTGGAATACCGGTATGGCCAGGTGGTAAAGCGCATACAGGAATATTTTTATCAGAAAGGCATCAAGGATATGGTCCAATTACTATGAACCTGAATCCGGAACAATTCACCGCGTTGATGGGAAAATACAGGATGTCCCATCCTATATCCGCCGATGATCAGCGCTATATTCTCGACAGCACCCGCCCGAGCCTTACGGCACTATTAAAAAAGAAGGGTGTGTACGGAACCGCCGCCGGAGCCTTTATTGTTTTGCAGATCATTCTCAGAAAGGCAGGCTTCAAACTGACCCTGATCCAGACCAAGATAGTGGCAGGCCTGACCGCCACGGCCCTGACCACGGCGTCCGTCGCCGGAACGGTTGCCGGGGCAACCTATATCAAGAAAAAACTTGATGAAACGAAAAAATCCGGCGAGGAGAAAAAGGAAAACGCGATCCCGAACCTTGAAACCGATGAACAGATTAAACGGTATTACCACAAGCTTGAAGAAGTGTATCTCGATGACGGCTCACGCCTTGTCGGCGCCGTGATTTATCAGGACAATAAAGCAATGCGGGTCCACACCGTCCATGGAGTGATTGAACTCCCCGTCAAAAGCGTGCGGACCATAAAATTACGCTGAGCCCTGTGCCGGAGGATGCATTCGATGGAAGCCGAGAGAAAATACCAGGACAAGCTCATTTCACCGGAAGATCTCCTGGAAATCATCAAGCCGGGGAACAGGGTTTTTCTGAGCAGCGGCCCCGCCATGCCGACACAGTCTGTCAACGCCATTATAGCTTCGGAGAACACCAACGTCCAGGATCTTGAACTCATCCAGCTCATCACCCTGGGGGACATGCTCACCCGTGACGCCTGCTACGAACGGAAATACCGCCTCAAGACCTTCAACATAGGCGAGAGCATCAGCTGCGAATTCAGCGAGGGGAACGTTGATTTTATACCGGCGAACCTCATGGAGATACCCCTTTTATTGAAGAGCGGCGCCGTGGGCATCGACGTCGCCATCGTCACCGCTTCACCGCCGGACCGGAACGGCTTCATGAGCCTGGGCGTCGCCGTGGACGTTGCCAATATCGCCGTCCAGAAGGCGTCTGTCGTGATCGCCGAGATCAATCCCTCCATGCCCGTGACCTTTGGCGAGACCATGATACACCTTGATCAGGTACACCATGTGATCGAAAGCAACAGGCCGATACTGGAACGACCGTGGAAGAAATGGGACGACCAGCTGGACCGCATCGGCTGGCATATCGCCAACCTGATCGAAGACGGATCCACCGTGTCACTTCACGCGGGACGGACCTACGACGCCATCGCCTCCCACATGAAGGGAAAGCGGAACATGGGGATATACACCAACGTCATTTCCGACTGGGTCATGGACCTGGTCGAGGCAGGCGTCGTGCCCTACAATCGCAGCCGCTACCGGGGCGGGCAGGTGACCTCCAGCTACTGCTACGGCACACGGTCCCTCTACGACTACGTGGACCGCAACCCGATCTTCGAGTTTTACCCCATCGCTCGACTCGTGAACCCGAACGTGACCAGGCGGATTCCCAACATGATCAGCATCATGAACGTCCAGCAGATCGACGTGTCGGGTGAATCGGTCATCTTCTATCCCGGCGACAACCTCCTCTCCGGGTACGAGAGCAAATTTATTTTCGCCATGGGCGCCGCGCTGTCCAAGCGCGGCAAGACCATCATCGCCGTACGATCCATCGACCCGGAAGGCAACAGCAACATCGTCATTTCCCATGACCGCAACCGCGAACGGGTCCGGGCGACCCTGGGATACGCGCGGTACGTGGTCACCGAGTACGGCGTCGCGAACCTCTTCGGCAAATCGATACGTGAACGAGTCCTTTCCCTCATCGACATCGCCCACCCGGACCACCGGGAGAGCCTGCTGGAACAGGCAAAGCAGTATGGCTACGTGTACAAGGACCAGATCTACGTTATCAAGAACGCCAGGCACTATCCCGTTGAACTTGAAACCGTGAAATCCTTCAAGGACGGCCTGGAAGTTAAGTTCAGGCCCATCAAGCCGTCCGACGAGGACATGATGCGGCGCCTCTTCTACCAGTTCTCCGATGAATCGAAATACCTCCGCTATTTCGCAAAGATCCTGACCATGCCGCACAAGAAGATGCAGGAATACGTCAACATCGATTACGTTGACACGGTCTCCATCGTGGGGGTTATCACCAGGGACCGTTCTGAGGAGATCATCGCCGAAGCCCGCTATTCCTATTATCCGCGTGAAAAGTCACACGAGCTCGCCTTCATAGTCGAAGAGGCATACCAGGGCAAGGGCATCGCCTCATTCCTGGTCGACTATTTATTGAAGATAGGGAAAGAGCGGGGCCTCAAGGCGCTCTGCGCCACCGTGCTCCCGGAAAATAAAAAAATGCTCCGGGTCTTCGACAAATCGAGTGTGGAGCATACGGCAAAATTTTCCGACGGCGTCATTGCCGTTACATTCAAATTGCAGTGATCTGTCACACTACATTCAACCGTAACAACGGACGAGGACACCAGATATGAAAAAATTTCTACTTGCAGGTTTTTGCGCAGCCCTCACGGCAGCGGCGCTGCAGCCGGGCACGGCGATGAAACCCACCTCTGTCATGCCGGAAGAATCGGACCAGGTCGTCGCCAAGGTACTTGAGAAGTACAGCGGGATCTTCAGGAAATGCAGCGGCGTTGAATCGGTCAGGAAAGAGGTTATCTCCGAGTTCGACCCGGCGACCAATACACTCAGGAGCGTTTCGGAAGTGACCATGAAGCGGAAGGATTATTTCTACAAAAGTCCGGAAGTAGAGGTGCTCACCTACAAAAAAGACGGCAAGGAGCTGGAGCCATCAAAATTCCGCATTACAAAAGTCATGCCTTTCTATCCCTTCTTCGATGACAAAGGACGCGAAAACTACCGGATTACTGCAGCGGAAAAGATACATCATAACGGGAAAAACTGCTATCGCATCCAGGTCGATCCAAGGAAACAAACCTCGAGGCATTTCAAGGGAAACGTGTATGTCACGGTGAAAGACATGGAAATAATACACCTGGAGGGAACCATGGCGAAGCTCGATTTTCCCATCATGGAGTTCAGTTTGGCCCTTGTCATCAAGGTGATTGATGATGTGTGGGTGACGCAGTCAGGAGAAATCCGCGTGCGGGTCTCTGTGCCGCTCTTTTATCCCGACACCTTGCTGGTGTCCACTTTGACAACACTGGATTACAGGCTGATTCAGTAAGGGCGCGCCGGACTCTCGCGCGTTTCTCCCCGGCATTCAGGCCATCACCGCTTCAGTTCCTGCCGTCTCTACCAGGTGTAATCGGCCGTTATTCAGTGGAAGAGTAGGTGCTTATTATCTTTTCCCAGACCGCGATAAGCGCCTGATCATTGGAGCTGGCGATACGGGAATTGCGCAGCACGTCAAAGCGTCCCCCCTCCAGCCAGGTATAAATGCGGGAGGCCGCGATCGCCGCATTATCGGTGCCATGGCATACCTTCACCAGTCTCCGCATTTCCTCCAGGGAGAAAAAATTCCTGTACCCGTTCAGGATGATGATAAAAAAGGTGCCGTCCTTCCCTTCCTCAATGGCTGCCGTTGCTGCAGGCGCTTTCGAACCGGCAAGCTCCTTCTTCAGGGAAAATTCCTTGAGCACACGCTCGTTATGTGCTAAGATGGCCGCGCTCTGTATGAGTTTCTTCAGGTTCTCGTCATCAAGGGACGCCGCCAGAGCAGAAATTTTGACCAGCATCTGCTTCCGGAGGGATTTGCTTTTAGCGTCTCCCTTGGCTGCCGACGGCTTAGATATGGCGGACGATTTTTTTACCGCCTTTGGCTTTTTCACCGACTTCGGTTTCTTCGCAACAACTTTTGGCTTTTTAACCGCTTTTGACTTTTTGACTACTGGTTTCTTCACCGCGGCCTTTTTTGAAGATTTTTTCGGTTTTGATGATTTCGTTTTTGATCCTGTTTTGGCCATCTTCCCCCATCCTCCTGTATCGTCCCTTCAGTGATTAGTAGATATTGTATGCTAGCATAGGGAGTAAAGAAAATCAATACTTTTCTGTCTTTTACTTGCCTGTCGAGAGGAAAAACTATAAATCCGGTGGATTTCCAGGTCTCCGAAGGCCGTATTTTCCTCTAATTTCACTTGACGGGGGGATTCAGGCTGGAATTAAGTAACAAATCGACAAAGCCGCTATCCTTGTATAATAAAGAAGATAGAGTTGAAGGAGTGGGGCAAATTGGATTGATATGAAAAGAGACTTTAAATACCGCGAGATTCCTTACAATTATACGTCATTTTCGGACCGGGAAATCATACTGAAATATTATGACCAGGAAACCCTTGACATAATCGAAGTTCTGCGCCACCAGCGGGTCACCGGCCGCAGCGCCAAGCTCCTTAACGAAACCATCGGCGATTACTTCATAATAGACAGGAACCCCTATATCTTTAATGACTTTCTGGAGAACAATGGAAAGCTTCACAGGCTAAAAAAACTCCATGAAAAGCGATTGTCCATAATTGCCGGCGCAGCCAACAATAACCCCCTGGTGGCCAAACTGCTCGATCGAACCAAAAACCTCGACCAGGAATTCTTCGACGGTTTTGCCGCGACCAGGCGGTTCCGATTCAGGGCGGCCCATGAACTCCACCAGGCCACGGCGCGGAACAACATTCACTTCGAGCCTTTCCATCGCGTGTCCCATGTAACCGACGCCTCTGACTGGCGCGTTGAATACCCCGCCGTTGTGGTGTATCCCGATGACGTCAGCGAAATGCCGGGTATCATACGCGCCGCGCGCAAGCTTGGCCTTGCCATTATCCCCCGGGGCGGAGGCACGGGACTGACCGGCGGCGCTGTTCCGGTTTTAAAGAACACTCTTGTCATCAACACTGAAAAACTCCGGGCCATCAGCCCGATCACGGTCGTAATCGAAGGGGGACAGGAAATACCGGTCATTTCGGTCGAGGCGGGCACGGTCACTGACGACGTTATCGAGTACTGCGGGCACCACGGTTACATTTTTGCCACAGACCCGACATCGGCCTGGGCCTCGACCATAGGCGGCAATATCGCAGAGAACGCAGGCGGAAAAAAGTGCGTCATGTGGGGCACCGCCATAGATAATATCCTGAGCTTCCGCATCGTGAACGCCGCGGGACAGGTCCTCGAGGTAAAGCGCCGCAACCATCCGTACCGGAAGATAAGAGAAAACGACGAAGTGATCTTTGATGTGAGCCATCACGGTTCGGTGATCAAGACCATCACGCTGCAGGGCACCGATATCCGCAAAAAGGGTCTGGGAAAGGACATTACCAACAAGGCCCTGGGAGGGCTCCCGGGGATTCAGAAAGAGGGAGGCGACGGCATCATCATCGATGCTACCTTTATCCTCTACCGGCCCTTTGCCCACCGGCGCACCATCTGCCTTGAATGCTTCGGCGCCAATATGACGAACGCCGCCAAGGCCATCGTGAGTATCAGGAACGCATTCTCCGGGGAGGGAGGGGCAAACCTCACCGCCCTGGAGCATTTCGACGAGAAGTATGTGGCCGCCATCAACTACCGGAATAAATCCGAACGCATCGAAACACCAAAAGCGGTACTTCTCATTGACGTGGAATCAAACAACGAGGCCGACGTTGACGCCGCGTGCGCCCGCATCATCACCATGGTGAAGCCGTACAACACGGAGGCCCTGGTGGCGCGCAATGAAGCTGAAAGCTTTCTCTTCTGGAGCGACCGCAAAAACCTCGGCGCCATCGCCAAGCATACCAATGCGTTCAAGCTCAACGAGGACATCGTCATACCCCTGGATGAACTCCCCGCCTTCGCAGATTTTGTCGAACGGCTGAATTTGAGGAAGGAACTCACGAACGCGCTGGGATGCATCGCCCGCGCCGATGAGTACCTGGTCAGGCGGGACCGCGCCGGTCTCCAGGAGTTCACCGTTGGACGCATTGACGCCTGCCACACCCACCTGGAAGAAATGAAAAAGCGCTATGCCGGATGGCTGGAACAGCTTGACGACCCCGCTCCCGGGGGCATTTTCCGGCAGGTCCAGGACGGCGCGGTCACCATATCATTTGACGATGACGTGACCGGGTATATCCCGAAGATACTCCACGGCTATACCGAAATGGTCAATGAAATCAACGAGGTTATCAGCGCCGAGCGAAAGAGAAAGGTCATCATTGCCACCCACATGCATGCCGGCGACGGGAACGTGCACGTCAACATCCCGGTGCACTCCAACGACTACGCCATGATGCAGGAAGCGGACGAAACCGCGGGCATCGTCATGAAGCAGGCTGTTGCCCTGGGCGGCGTTATATCCGGAGAGCATGGCATCGGCCTCACGAAGCTCCGCTTCATAGACCGCGCCATACTCGACGAATTCGACCGCTATAACCGGGAGACCGATCCCGATGACCTTTTTAATCCCGGGAAACTCACGGCGGACTTCCCTCTCTCGCGCATCTACACGCCGTCGTTCAACCTCCTGGAGCTGGAGGCCTTTATCCTCGAAGCGACGGACCTCGAGGAACTCATGGGATCCATGGCCTCGTGTGTGCGCTGCGGCAAGTGCAAGACCGTGTGCAACACTCACTACCCCGGCGGCACGATGTTCTTTAATCCCCGGAACAAGATACTCGGCGTGGCCCTGGTCATGGAGGCGGTGCTGTATGACGCCCAGACATCCACGACCTTTTTCAAGAATTTCCGGAAACTGCAGGAGATATCCGACCATTGCACCATCTGCCATAAATGCGCCGTCCCATGCCCGGTGAAGATCGATTTCGGGGAAATCACCCTCATGATCCGGAAGCTCCTGGTCGCGCGCAGGAAAAAGAGTTTCAAGCTCGTAACCCAGCTCGCGCTCTTTTACCTGCGCCGCAAAGGCTATTACTTCAACAAGGCTGTCCGCCCGTTGATGTACAGGCTGGGCTTTAACGCGCAGAGGATCGGTTATTTCATAAACCGGCCCTTCCGGGCCATCACCAGACATGTTATGCCGAAATTAAGCGCCATTCTCAGTTCACCGCTGCCGGGAAACGCCGGTGAGCAGTCCCTGCGGGAGCGCCTGGGACTGAAAGGTGCCCACAACATCTTCTCCTTCGAAAACCCGGACCGTCCGGTGAAAAAAAGCGTCCTCTACTTCCCGGGCTGCGGCTCCGAGCGGATGTTCCCGGAGATAAGCATGGCAGTCATAGCGCTTCTCTATCGGGCCGGGGTGCGGGTCGTGATACCACCCGAATACCTCTGCTGCGGCTATCCCTTCCTTTCCAACGGCCAGGATGACCGCGCCGACATTAAAAGCTATGAGAACCGGATACTCTTTCACCGCATCGCCGACATCATCGGCTACATGGATATTTCCGACATTATTGTGTCCTGCGGCACCTGTTACGATATGCTTGAAAAGTACGAGGTGGAGAACATTTTCAGCGGCGCCCTCCTTACGGATATCAGCGAATTCATCTACCGCGAAGACCTTTACCGGGCCGAGCCCGGTTTGCACCTTCCTCTCATTTACCATGAGCCTTGCCACACTCCCCTGAAGGCTGCGGGAAGTGACAAGGTGATTCCCAGGCTCTTCGGCGCTCTGCCGCGCAGCGTTCCCTACTGCTGCGGTGAAGTGGGGACATTGTCCATGTCCAGGCCGGACATCTCCGAAACCATCCGCGACCGCAAGACCTTTCTGGTAAAATCTGCGGAAACCGGGAACGACAAGGTGATAATCACGGCCTGCCCCAGCTGCGTGCAGGGACTTTCCCGGAGCCGCCGCGAAACCGGCCTCACGGCAAAGCATATCGCGGTATACGCGGCGGAACAGTTTCTGGGCGAGCGCTGGAAACGCGATTTCCTAAAAGAAATAAAGAAGCGGGGCCGTGAAACGATCCTCTTCTGATAAGCCTCGCCGGTGAAAAAGTAATTCATCAATCAGCGATATACTATAAAAACTGCCGCATCCCCGGTCTTCCCATCCATTTATTTTTTTATGCTGCTTTTCTTTTTTATTTTTTTGATTATTCCCCTGAAAAATAGTAATTTTAAATATTCACACTAGTGGTAATGCTATTGGCTGAGCAGTTTACAATGTATACAATGAAAAAGGTCATATCATTTGGGGGATATTTGAAATCAGATAGAAAAATGATTTTTTTGAAGGGAATCAGAATTGTGCCAGTGGGTTAACAATAATGATAAAAAAAATATTATTATCATTAATACTAACGTCAGCAACCGCCATCGTCAGCTGCAGCAATAGCCTTGTGGATGATCCCAATTCACCCTTCTCCTTTTTATATTTGGATAAAGGTCCGCATGTGCTATCAGTAAGGCCATATGGCGGGCAGATTGATGTGCCCCTTTCCACGACCATCCAGGCAACATTCTCAAAAGATATAGATCCCGCGTCTATTTACAATAAATCATTTATTGTGGCCGATGCGGCATATATACCGATTAACGGCACCTATTCCTACGATCCGGACACGAGAACCGCAACCTTCATCCCATCGGCATTACTGACGCAGGTCACCGAGTACAACGTGTTGATCACGACCGATGTCACCGATACGGATGGTTACTGGATGACCAATGAAGTGATATGGTATTTTACCTCGATACTGACCGGTGTTGTTCCCAATCCTTTCTTCAACCCTCCTGCACCCGGGCCCTATGATGGTACCCAGAACATCATCATTGACTGCCAGGAGCCGTCAGCCACAATCAGGTATACCCTTGACGGAACAGTCCCCACCTGCTCCAGCGGCTTCATCTATACATCACCCATACCGGTAAGCGTCAATACCGTCAATCCCATACAGGCCATCGCCTGCCGGGCCGGTTATACCGATTCATCAGTTGTAGGGGCATCATACATCATACGGGTCATGGCTCCGCTTCTTAATCCCATGCCGGGAAATTACAGCAGCGATCAAACAATTACGATCACAACAGCTACACCGGGTGCCGTTATTCAATACACCACCAACGGTGATGATCCCTTGACTCTCGGCACCCCCTATGTAGGACCTTTTACCATAACGGGTCCGGGTCCTATAGCTATAACCGTTAGAGCAATCGCCATCGACCCATTGGCGTTAATGGCGAACAGCACGCCAATATTGACAACTTATAACATAAGTTATGTACAGGTTGCCGCGCCGGTTTTCAAACCGGACCCGGGAACGTACACCTCTGCCCAGACAGTAACAATATCAACAACTACGGCCGGGGCAGTTATAAGGTACACCACCGACGGTTCTAATCCTTCATCAAGCTACGGCACCATCGGGAATTCTGTGACGGTTTCCGACACCATGACCTTAAAAGCAATTGCCTATGATCCCAGTTTGGTCATGACGGATTCATCGATCACAAGCGGCGCGTATACAATCGCTCCCAGACTTACCGCAATAACGCCAAACAAGGGACCGAATACCGCGCCTGTCACTATTACAATCAAAGGTAAAAATTTCAAGCCTGGAGCCACAGCCAGACTGACGCTGGGCGCATCGAACATCTTCGCTACCTCTCTCTCAGTCATAGACAGCGACAACATTACCTGTACCTTCGATATAACCGGCGCGTCACCAACAAAATGGGACGTGATTGTGACCAATACCGACGGCGGAACGTCTATCAATCTTAAATGGTTCAGGATTTATTGAGAAAAAGAACCCCCCGCCGCACTCAGAAGAGACTGCAGGTGACTGTTGCGGGAACCGCGGGATAGCAGATAAGAACAATAATAAAAAAAAGGCCACTCACCGGTGAGTGGCCTTTTTCTGCGCCAGCCAGCAAATTATGAGAGACGTTTCTCCAGAGCCGCGAGCTCGTCAAGAAGCTCTTTGGGGATCCTTGTCCCGAACTTGCCATAATGCTCCTTGATCAGTCCGATTTCCTTCTTCCAGCCTTCCCGGTCCACGGCGAGGAGCTCCTTCATGTCGGCATCGCTCACGCCTGAGAGGCCGCTGATGTCGATGGCGTCCGGCGGCGGGCATGTAGCCGATGGGGGTCTCCACGGCCGTTCCCCTCGCCGGCTGCAGCGCTCGAAGACCCACTTGAGGACGCGGCTGTTCTCGCCGTATCCCGGCCAGAGCCACTTGCCGTCGGCGGTTTTGCGGAACCAGTTGACGTAGAATATCTTCGGCAGCTTGTCCGCAGAGGAGCGTTTGCCCGATCTCGATCCAGTGCTTGAAATAGTCGCCCATGTGGTAGCCGCAGAAGGGAAGCATGGCGAAGGGGTCGCGCCGCACGGTGCCGGCCGCGAGGTCAAGGGCAGCAGCGGTCACCTCGGAGCCCACGATGGAGCCCAGGAACACGCCGTGGTTCCAGTTGAAGGACTGGTGCACCAGCGGGATGGTGCTGGGCCGGCGGCCGCCGAAAAGGAAAGCGCTGATGGGCACGCCGTTCGGGTCCTCCCACGCCGGGTCGATGCCGGGGCACTGCCGCGCCGGCGCGGTGAAGCGCGCGTTGGGATGGGCGGCGGGCTTGTCCGATTTTCCTGCCTCCCACTCGCTGCCGGTCCAGTCGATGAGCTTGCCCGGCGCCTCGTAGCCGATCCCCTCCCACCAGACATCGCCGTCGTCGGTGAGACCGACGTTGGTGTAGATGGTATTCCGGTCAATCGACTTCATGGCGTTGGGGTTCGACTGCATCGAGGTCCCCGGGCGCGACGCCGAAGAAGCCGGCTTCGGGATTGATGGCGTAGAGGCGGCCGTCCTTGCCGAATTTCATCCAGGCGATATCGTCGCCCACGCATTCCACCTTCCAGCCGGGGATGGTGGGAATGAGCATGGCCAGGTTGGTCTTGCCGCAGGCGGAGGGGAACGCGCCGGCGATGTATTTCTTTTCGCCCTTCGGATTGGTGATGCCGAGGATGAGCATGTGCTCCGCCAGCCATCCCTCCTCCCGGGCCGATCACCGAGGCGATGCGGAGGGCAAGGCATTTCTTGCCGAGAAGCGCGTTGCCGCCGTAACCCGATCCGTAGGACCAGATGGTATGTTCCTCGGGAAAGTGGGAGATGTACTTTCTTATCCAGGGGGGCGCAGGGCCATGTGCCGTTGTCGCTTCTCGCCGGGCTTCAGGGGCTTGCCCACCGAATGCAGGCAGGGAACGAACTCGCCGTTCTCCCCGAGCACTTCGAGGACCTTGCTTCCCACGCGGGTCATGATGTGCATGTTCACCACGACGTAGGGCGAGTCGGTTATTTCCACGCCGATCTTCGAAATGGGAGAACCCACCGGGCCCATGCTGAAAGGAATAACATACATGGTGCGGCCCTTCATGCAGCCTTTGTACAGGTCCTTCATGATAAGCTTGAGTTCGTTGGGATCGATCCAGTTGTTCGTGGGGCCGGCCTGGTCCTTCGTCCGCGACGCGATATAGGTCCGGTTTTCAACCCGGGCCACGTCGGAAGGGTCAGACCGGAAGAGGTAGCAGCCGGGGAGCTTTTTCTGATCCAGGGGTGTGGCTATCCCATCATCAACCATGAGTTTTATCATGCGGTCGTATTCCTCTCTGGAACCATCGCACCAGTAAACGCTTTCCGGGGCCGTCATGGCAGCCATTTCTTCGACCCATTTAACCAGTTTTTGATTTTTTGTCATCGCCCTTCTCCTGTACCAATAGCGGTAAACAATTGTTATTGTCACTTATATCCAATGGTCATCCTTTAACACCAACCATGATAGTCAAGCAAAAAGATCGGTTATCTTGTTACATTCAGGTGAGAAATATTCGTATGAAAAGAACTGAGGTTTAGAGATGCCGCGGGCACATCAGCAACAGTCCGGATGTGCCCGCGGTTTCAGCTTTGCAAATTAATGTGTGATACGATACTCTTAAACCACGCCGTACGCCAGCATCGATTTTGCGACCTTGAGGAAACCGGCGATATTTGCGCCCATGACGTAATCACCCTTCTTGCCGTAGGCTTCGGAGGCGCTCAGGCACGATTTGTGGATGCTCTTCATGATGCCGTGCAGCTTGGCGTCGACTTCTTCGCGGCTCCATGACAGCCTCATGCTGTTCTGGGTCATCTCGAGACCGGAGGTTGCCACGCCGCCCGCGTTGGCCGCCTTGCCGGGACCGTACAGGATATTATATTCCTGGTACACCTTGACGGCGTCCGGGGTGGAGGGCATATTCGCTCCTTCGCTGATGCAGTAGCAGCCGTTCTTGACGAGGGCCTCCGCATTCTTCGCGTTGATCTCGTTCTGCGTCGCGGACGGGAAGGCGCAGTCGACTTTCAGACTCTGCTCCCGGATGACATCCCACACGCTCAGGCCTTCGAAGTACTTGGCGTTGTACTTGGCCGCGTATTCCTTTATCCTGCCACGCTTGACTTCTTTCAGATCGATAACGTAGTTCAGCTTCTCCTTGTCGATCCCCTTTTCGTCTACGATCGTGCCGTTGGAGTCGCTCAAAGTGATGACTTTCCCGCCCAGGGAATTTATTTTTTCAATGGTGTACTGGGCCACGTTGCCGGAACCGCTGACGGCGCATATCTTGTCGTTGAAATCCTTTCCCTGCGTGGCGAGCATTTCTCCGGCGAAATAGGTCGCGCCGTAGCCGGTCGCTTCCGGGCGGATCAGGCTTCCGCCGTAATCAAGGGCCTTACCGGTGAGGACGCCGGTATGCTCGTTCCTGAGCTTCTTGTAGTAGCCGAACATGAAGCCGATCTCCCTGCCGCCGACGCCGATGTCGCCCGCGGGCACGTCACAATCCGCGCCGATATGGCGGAAGAGCTCGCGCATGAAAGACTGCGTGAATTTCATTACTTCCATGTCCGATTTGCCTTTCGGGTCAAAGTCGGATCCTCCCTTGGCGCCGCCCATGGGCAGGGTGGTGAGGGAGTTTTTAAAAATCTGCTCGAATCCCAGAAACTTGATTATCCCCAGGTTGACAGACGGGTGGAACCGCAATCCTCCCTTGTAGGGGCCGATGGCGTTGTTGAACTGGACCCTGAAGCCCCTGTTCACCTGGACTTCACCTTTGTCATCAAGCCAGGGTACGCGGAACATGATGGTCCTGTCCGGCTCCACGATCCGCTCATATATTTTTGCTTTTACTAATTCCGGGTGCTTCTTTACCGTCGGCTCGAGAGTTGCCAGAACCTCCTCTACCGCCTGATGAAATTCTTTCTGCTCGGGATCCTGCCGCCGTACCTTGTCAATTACCTCATTGATTACACTGGACATATGCTTCTCCTGATTATTAAGTTTGAATAACGTGTTACCTGCTGCTAGATGAACCTGTATCTGGTCTGAGAAAGAGATCGCAATACAGTGATAGAACAAAAATCAGATTTTAGCTATAATAAACAATGCATTAGTATAACTAAAACATTAGCATTGCTAAATTTTAAGGGATAAATTGTCAATATTAATGGACAACTGGAGGTGCTGTTGAATGTTACATATGTGTAAATTTTTTGGCTCTGTCGAAATATAGTGAGTTGTCACTCAGTTCGATGCCGCCATTCTAAGCAGTATGTTCGTAGCATATAAGTTTTTGATTATTAATATCCGCAATAAGCCGTATCGCATAATTCACATCATAGACATACAGGATATCATCAAAACGGGCATCCTCCTTGAGAAGGTCTCCGGCTATGTTTGGATATTTGCTCACTACTGACTGATTGTAATTTGTCCCGTCTTTCTCGGGGATTATTGCAATATAGTAGGTGTCGCTTTCCACGATATCCTGGAAAAAATGGGTCCCGTATGAAATGTCCGGGATCAGGTCGTCCCGCATGACGGCGATTTCAACGATGACCGATGCATTGTTTATCTCGAAATATTTTACGGGAACTCCGAGGGAGGGGGTTGTCGTTCCCCAGCGCCCCGGGCCGACCAGCATGACAGGAACCCTGTCGCGGTCATCAACCCTTTTATTAATCGTGCCAATGAGGTGAGCGAGGGTGTATTTATCCGACAGGGGGAGCTCGCTGTACTTCAGGGGATCGACATAGATTACCCATTTTATATCCGACGCGATGCATCCTCCAAGGAAATTGCCCTCTGTCCTAAAAAAGATTTTCTCTGGAGGAACATTTTCAGGGATGCGCACGGATTCATCATGGCAGTGGAAATGCTGTGGCCGGCACTGGAGCAGGTTGATCCGGTAATTACCCTCGGCGGTGAAATTCACCGTATACTCGATGTCAACCGGGTTCTCGTAGGTCTCCTCCAGGATCTTCATGATCATCTGCATGTCCTTGACGAAGGGCGTCTTCAGTATGAACTCGTCGAAATTCACCAGCCAGGATTCCGTGTCGGTCATGCCCCGCTCCCGCATCTTCTCCTCGGTTTCGAGATCATGAATCCCCACAAAGGACTTTACCACCTCGCGGCTGTCTTTGAAGAACTCAGCTGCGTCGATGGTTTCAAGTTTATTCTCCGTGATATTGAGCACGTCACAGCGGCGCTGGGAAAACTTCCTGGCGTCCCCCATGCCCGACTGCGGTTTCAGCAAAGGATTGTCCAGGGCTATGATCCTGGGATAGTCGCCTTCCACCCGGTTGACCGCCCGTGTCCCCAGGCCGATCACGTGGCGCAGCATCCCGGCGGCCGGTTCCATGGCACTGTTCCATATGTAATGGTTGTAGGAGAGGCCGACGCCGGCCATATCGGGGTAAAAATTGATTCCATGGTACGATCCCGAGACCCGCATGACCAGGAGTCCCATCTGCTCGTCAAGCTTCTGAAGTCCCTTGTTCATCCGGTAGGTCAGGGCATCGTCGCTCATGACGCTGGCGAAAATCGATTTCACCGCCTTTTCAAATTCGACATACCGGACATCGGGGGATGCCTGGTTGACCAGGAAGAGGCTCTCATATTTGCCGGCGAAGGCGTTCCCGTAGGCGTCCTCCAGGAGACTGCTGGAGCGGACGATAATCGGCGACTGGCCGAAATATTCGATTATCCGCTGAAAGGTGCCTTTTATTTCATCGGGAAAGACCCCTTGCGGAATCAGCTCGCGAAGCTTTGCCGCTGCCGTGTAATAGCCGTCGTCGGTCTTATGCTCCATGAAGAGGTTCCACCAGCCATTGTGGACAATATAGGTGTAAAACACATCGGAACCGATATAAAACGAATCATGGGCCTCCTGCAGGCGCTCCCACTTCTCCCTGTTTTTCTTCAACAAGATCTTCCTTGCGAGGATCATGCCGACCGCCTTGCCGCCGATATACCCGGTGCCGATAAGGTGGTCTTTCAGCTCCAGAAAATCATCGAGGGTCAGGTACTCCTGCGCCAGGGCCAGTATTTTCTCATCGCGGCCCATGATCATCCGGCAGAGCTGCCGCACCATGGCTTCCCGCTCGTCCCTGTCGTTCACGCTCAGGGCCATGTCCTCGGCCTTCAGGAAAGTCCTGTCCCAGTAATCGAGTATCCGCAGGGTGCTCTCAAGACCCCGCTTCTGGATATGCTTGACCAGGTAAGTCGCCTCGATGCTGTCTATGATGGGCGTAAAGTTGTTCCCCTTCTTTAGATGGGGGAAAAACATCGTCGGCGTGTAACGGTTCAGAACCTTGAGCGGATGGATGTAAAAATTCGTTTCAGCATTATAGACGTCGATGAGAAGCTGCGTCGTTTCCCTGATCCGCGCCACAGTCTTGAAAGAGTGGCTGTTGCGCAGCAGGGCAAAATAGGCGATGGTGTCCAGCCTGAAGAGATAGGGACAGGTTATGCTGAAAAAATTGCCCAGCATGAGGTCCGTGGCCCATGCGGTCTGCAGGTCCGAGAGGCAGTCAAAGACATAAAAGACCTCTTTTCCCTCCTGGCCGATAATACCGTGAAGCATCGTGGTGAAGAGCTCGAAGCCCTTCTGCGCGTCCAATTCGTAAAGGACCGAATACTGGTGCGGTGCGAGAAGGGGCTCATGGGTCGCAAAGCGGATATAGGCAACCCTCCGGCCCTCCTTCAGCGCGCTGTTGACGAAGGGCAGCACGAACTGTTCATAGTCGTATAACGAATCAACCTGCCACACGACATTATCGCCCAGCCTCAGGCTGTCGCACACCTCGTCGAGACTGGTCAATCCGGTTGATATTTTCTTGAGGGTCTTCATTTAAAAAGTCTCCATTAAATAAAGCATTTGCCATTATTCCATCAGAATTATTCATTGCAACAGCAAAAAAATTTGCTGCATAACACAAACACTGTTATAGTAAACCTGCATTATGTAGCATTAAAAAAGTTTTTCTGCAATCGAATATGCCGGAGCGTTAGATTATAATTGATAATTATACATATGCACCAGTTTAAATATAATTCAACTTCGTTAAGAGTAACTAAATTATTTATTTAGGAATAATTAATTTTACATCCATGTAATAATTGTTTAAATATATTATATTGCATATATTAAGATTCGATTTATTTTGGCTAGACAGATAGACCGAAAAGAACGAAAGATAGACAGAATGAGGAATTCCCGACACATGATTCACGAAGCACCCGGCAATCAAGGTCTCTACAACAGTTCCCATGAGCATGACTCGTGCGGCATCGGATTTGTAGCAAACATAAAAGGAAAACCCTCGCACGAAATAGTAGAACGCGGCATTGAAGTGCTGGAACGGATGGAACACCGCGGCGCTGAAAGCGCCGACAACAAGACCGGTGACGGTGCCGGATTGCTGATACAGATACCGCACGACCTGTTACAAGGCCGAAATGCCTTCTCTACCCGGAAAGGGCCTCTATGGAACCGGCATTGTATTCCTGCCGCGCGACAGCGCTGAGGCGGAACACTGTGTATCAGAACTCGAACGGGTCATTAAAGAAGAAGGTCTGAAGACTGCCGGGTGGCGGGAAGTGACCGTGGACAACTCCGTGCTGGGGAAAATTTCCCGGGCCTCCGAGCCCGCGATGAAACAGGTCTTTGTTTCAGGGGACTCTATTCAGAATCAGCAGCAGCTGGAGCGCAAACTGTACATCATCCGCAAGAGAATAGAAAACACCATGCGGGATTCATCACTCAGGGAACGGGGTCTTTTTTACATTCCATCATTATCGAGCAAAACAATTGTGTACAAGGGCATGCTCATGCCGACCCAGGTACGTCACTATTACCGGGATCTTTCAGGATCCGCGCATGACCAGCGCCGTCGCACTGGTTCATTCCCGCTTCAGCACCAATACCTTTCCGTCATGGGACCTGGCCCAGCCCTTCCGGATGCTGGCCCATAACGGCGAGATCAACACCGTGAAGGGGAACCGTTTCTGGATGTCGGCCCGGGAATCTACCTTTTCGTCTCCGGTCTTCGGCGAGGAAATAAAAAAACTGCTGCCCGTCATCGAGCCGGGAAAGAGCGACTCCGCTTCCTTTGACAACGCCCTGGAGATGCTTTATTTCAACGGCCGCTCACTGCCCCACGCCCTCATGATGCTCATACCGGAATCATGGAACGAGAAGAACCCGATTCCGGAGGAGCTGAAATACTTTTATGAATACCACTCGACGTTCATGGAGCCGTGGGACGGTCCCGCCTCCATGGTCTTCTGCGACGGTCGCTTCGTCGGCGGCACCCTGGACCGTAACGGCCTGAGGCCTTCGCGGTACGTGGTCACCAGGGACGATCTTATCGTCATGGGGTCCGAGGTCGGGGTGCAGACGTTCCCGCCGGAAGAGATCGTATACAAGGGACGCCTCATGCCCGGCAAACTGCTCCTGGTCGACATGGACGAGGGGCGGATCATCCCCGACGAGGAGATCAAGCGCTCAATTTACACCAGGAAACCGTACCAGCTCTGGGTCCAGCTCAACCGGGTCAATCTGGAAGACCTGGATGTCAAGGGTGATGTCCCGGTGGCAATGGAAAACGAAGCACTCCACGAAATGCATCTCCTGTACGGATATACCCGGGAAGACATTGAAGATATCATCGACGACCATGGCGGAAACCGCCCAGGAGCCGACCGGGTCCATGGGGACCGATACGCCCCTGGCGGTCTTTTCTGACAAGCCCCAGCGCCTGTTCAATTATTTCAAGCAGTGCTTCGCCCAGGTGACCAATCCGCCCATTGATCCGATCCGCGAGGAGCTGGTCATGACGCTCACCAGTTATATCGGCACGCAGAAAAACCTGCTCGACGAAACGCCCGAGCATTGCCGCATGATCAAATTCAAGAGCCCCATATTCACCAACAGAAACATCGAAACCATCAGGAACAATGACAATCCCGAGTTCAGAAGCATCACCGCTTCCCATGACATTCCCCGTAAAGACCGCCCCGGGAAGCATGAAGCGCGCCATTGACAACCTCTGCATCAGCGTGGAGGAAAAGATCGACCAGGGATTTACCGTACATCATACTCTCGGACCGCGGCGCGGACCGGGACAACGCGCCCATTCCGTCGCTCCTGGCCTGCGCCGGCGTCCACCATCACCTGATCCGAACGAAGAAGCGCACACGCATCGGCCTCATCATCGAAACAGCCGAGGCGCGGGAGGTGATGCATTTCGCCCTCCTCTTCGGGTACGGCGCCAGCGCGGTTAATCCCTACGGCGCCTTCGCCACGATCAACGACCTGGTGAACAGGGAAGAAATAAAAAACGTAACGATACATGAAGGCCGAGGATAATTACATCAAGGCCGTCAACAAGGGCCTTCTGAAAGTCCTTTCCAAAATGGGGACCTCCACGCTCCGGAGCTACCGCGGCGCCCAGATCTTCGAAGCCGTCGGTCTGGGAAGCGAACTTGATCGAAGCCTATTTCACCGGCACCGAATCGCGCATCGGCGGGATCGGCACCAGCGAAGTGGAGCGCGAGGCGCTCATGCAGCACGAGACCGCCTTATATCGAGCGGTCCGGTGCTCCTCGAGTCCCAGGGCGTGTACCAGTACCGCAAGGACGGCGAGCGCCACGCCTGGAACCCCGAAACGATTCACCTTCTCCAGTGGGCCACGCGGTCCGGCGACTACGCCATGTACAGGAAATTCTCCGACCTCGTGAACGAGCCAGAACCGGAAGCCCCATTTCATACGGGGACTCTTCGATTTCAAACCGCAGACCCCGATTCCCGCTCGACGAAGTGGAGCCGGAAAAGAACATTCTGAAGCGCCTCACCACCGGCGCCATGTCCTTCGGTTCCATATCAGCAAGGAGGCTCATGAGACCATCGCCGCCGCCATGAACGCCATCAGGGGGCGCAGCAACTCCGGCGAAGGCGGCGAAGACCCGGAGCGCTTCACGCCGCAGCCCGGACGGCACCTCGACCAGGAGCGCCATCAAGCAGATCGCGTCAGGACGGTTCGGCGTCACCAGCAATTACCTGGCCAACGCCGACGAACTGCAGATCAAGATCGCCCAGGGCGCGAAACCGGGCGAAGGCGGGCAGCTCCCGGGCTACAAGGTCGACAAGATCATCGCGAAGACCAGGCACTCGACGCCGGGGGTTACCCTTATATCGCCGCCGCCGCACCACGACATCTATTCCATCGAGGACCTGGCACAGCTCATCTTTGACCTGAAAAACGCCAACCCGAAGGCCCGCATCAGCGTAAAGCTCGTGTCCGAAAGCGGCGTGGGCACCGTCGCGGCGGGCGTTGCCAAGGCGCACGCGGACAATATCCTCATCAGCGGCTTCGAAGGCGGCACCGGGCGCGAGCCCCATCAGCTCCATCAAGCACGCGGGGCTTCCCTGGGAACTCGGCCTCGCCGAGACGCACCAGACCCTGGTCATGAACGACCTGCGCGGCCGGGTGCGGCTCCAGACCGACGGGCAGATCAAGACCGGCCGGGACATCGTGATCGCCGCCCTTCTCGGCGCGGAGGAATTCGGCTTCGGCACGGCGACCCTCATCGTGCTCGGCTGCGTGATGATGCGCAAGTGCCACCAGAACACCTGCCCCGTGGGCGTCGCCACCCAGGACCCGGAGCTCCGGAAGAAATTCACCGGCAGGCCCGAACACCTCGTCAATTATTTCACTTTCATGGTCCGGGAAGTGCGGGAGATCATGGCAGAGCTGGGCATGCGGAAATTCGACGACCTGGTCGGGCAGGAGCGACCTCCTCGCGGTGCGGACCATCGACCACTGGAAGGCGAAGACCGTGGACCCGTCGCCCCTCCTCTATGTGCCGAAAGAGGCGAAGGAATATCGCGACTCACTGCGTCCAGGACCAGATTCACAAGATCGATGATGTGCTGGACCGCACGCTCATCGAACGCTCAAGCCCGGCCCTCGAACGCTACGGCCGGATGCCGGTTCACATCGACACTGCCCATCAACAACACCGACCGGGCGACGGGCACCATGCTCTCGTACGAAGTGTCAAAGCGCTTCGGCGAGGAGGGCCTGCCGGACGACACCATCAACTGCACGTTCCGGGGCAGCGCGGGACAGAGCTTCGGCGCCTTCCTGGCGAAGGGAATCACCTTCCGCCTCGAGGGAGACGCGAACGACTACTTCGGCAAGGGCCTTTCAGGCGGGCAGCATCATCGCGGTGCCGCCGGCGGGAAGCTCCTTCGTGCCGGAGGAAAGCATCATCATCGGCAACACGGTCCTGTACGGCGCCACAGCGGGCGAGGCCTACATCCGCGGCATCGCCGGCGAGCGCTTCTGCGTGCGCAACAGCGGGGCCGTCGCCGTGGTGGAAGGGACCGGCGACCACTGCGCCGAATACATGACCGGCGGGCGCATCATCGTGCTGGGAAAAGTCGGCCGCAACTTCGCCGCCGGCATGAGCGGCGGCATTGCCTACGTCCTTGACCGCGACGGTGTACTTTGAGTATTTCTGCAACAAGGGGATGGTCGAACCTTTCGCCGGTGCGCGAATACGAAGACCAGGAATTCATCATCGAGCGCCTTGAGAAGCATGTGAAATACACCGGGAGCACCGTGGCCCGGGACATCCTGCACGGCTGGCACGAGTTCCTTCCGAAATTCGTCAAGGTGCTGCCCCTTGAATACAAGCGCGCCATGGACGAACATGAAGCTGTCCATGATCGACGAAAAGCTCGCCCGGATACGGGAAGAAGAACAACTGGGAGTGACATACTGACATGGGAGATCCGAAAGGTTTTATGAATATAAAGCGCCTGGAAGCCGGCTACCGGCCGGTGGAAGAGCGCGTCAACGACTACAGCGAGGTGGAAAAACATCTGCCCGATGACGCGCGGCGCCTCCAGGCGTCGCGCTGCATGGACTGCGGCGTTCCCTTCTGCCACTGGGCCTGCCCGGTGTCAAATATCATGCCGGAATGGCAGGACCGGGTATACCGGGGCGACTGGAAGGGCGCCTATGATATCCTCCAGGAAACCAACAACTTCCCCGAATTCACCGGCAGGGTCTGCCCGGCCCTGTGCGAGGCGTCCTGCGTCCTTGCCATCAGCGACGAGGCGGTCACCATCCGCCAGAACGAGCTGGCGGTCATCGAGAAGGCCTATTGCCCTGGGATATGGTGAAGGCCGTCGCCGCCGAAGCGCCGCACCGGGAAAAAAGTCGCTGTCATCGGCGGCGGTCCGGCCGGCCTGGCCTGCGCGGACATTCTGAACAAGGAAGGCCATACCGTCACCCTCTTCGAATCCGCCGACGGCGTGGGAGGATATCTCCGCTACGGCATCCCCGACTTCAAGCTGAACAAGTACATCATCGACCGGCGCGTGAACCTCATGGTTGAAGAAGGGCTCATCATAAAAACCGGCATTACCGTCGGAAAGGATATCGCCGTTTCCGCGGTGCGCAAGGAATTCGACGCGATATGCGTCACCATCGGCTCCCGTGAGGCGCGGGACCTCCCTATCGAGGGAAGAGAGCTTCAGGGCATTTACCCTGCCCTGGACTACCTGGTGCAGCAGAACAGGATAGTGAAGGGCGACAGGATCCCGGAGGACGGGCTTATCAACGCCTACGACAAGTACGTCGTGGTCATCGGCGGCGGCGACACCGGCGCAGACTGCGTGGGCACGGCCAACCGCCAGGGAGCCCGCTGCATCACCCAGCTTGAGCTCCTGCCGAAACCGGCGGAACACCGCACCGATAAAGAGCCATGGCCTCTCTGGCCGAAGGTCCTCAAGACCTCGAGCTCCCACGAGGAGGGGTGCGAGCGGATGTGGAACGTGTCCACGAAAAAATTCATCGGAGACCGGGGCCGGGTCAGACAGATAGCGGCAGTAAAGGTCGAATGGACTGCCGGCCCCGGCGGCACCCAGGTCATGGCCGAAGTCCCCGGCTCGGAATTCACCCTGGACGCCGAGCTGGTGCTCCTGGCCATGGGCTTCATACACCCGGTCCATACCGGCCTTCTATCAGAACTGGGCCTTGAACTTGACGGAAGGGGAAACATCAAAATTGACGGGAACTGCATGACCAGCGTTGAAGGGGTCTTTGCGGCCGGCGATTCGTCGCGCGGGGCGTCCCTTGTCGTGTACGCGATCCAGGACGGCAGGATGGCTGCGGCTGCCATAGACCGGTACCTGTCATGACCGTGGCATCCTCTTCGAAGTCCGGGAATCCATATCCATGCCATACGTGTTTTTTTATGTAAGTTCACCTGAAAATTTCAGGGATGGGGTTCGTCTGGACGGTGACAGCATCTAGAAGTAGAATCCCACCCTGGCCTCGATTTTCAGGTCATAAGACCTTTCATAGTTTTTGTCATCGATCATGGGGATTAAGAATTCAACCGAGGTCACTACCGTATCACTGAACGTTTTACCCACCATAAAATTCATCGGCACCGTCCATGCTTTTTGCATAAAATCGTAGATAATCTCGGGACTCGGATAAAGGGTAATATATATTTTCAGCGGCAGCATGAAATTGAAGGTGGGTGCAAAGGCGATTTTGCTGATATTGTCACGGGACGGGTCGCCGGCATAGCTGACGGCATATCTCACGTAGCCCATGAAATTACTTCCTTTACTAATTTCAGGAATCATAACCCCAACACCTGCAAGGGGCAGGGCCTGATACTTGCCGGTTCCTGACTGGTCATTGGTGGCAGACGGCCATACCAGCCGCAATCCGGCTCCAACGGCAACCCTGGATGAAAAATGATATATGGCCGTGGCCTGGGTGATGATGTCGCTCAGGGCAAACTGCAGCTTCCCCTGCATATTATCGTCGGCGGGGACATTGCCATAGACAGCCGGGATATCGGCGCGAAGCACCAGTCCCCATCCGCGGGGAAATTTAAAATCCATGTCGCAGCGGAGAGTGTAAATATCCTGGTGGCCCCCATCAGGCACACTCACGAACTGGTACCGCGCGTCAAGGCGGTTGACCAGCCTGGTGATATCCTTGTCTGCTTTAACCGGTTCATTCTCCGCTATGTCAGGTATGGCAACATCATCAGGAAATGCCTGCTGGGAAAATAATCCCATGACAAAGGCAGCCATAAGAATTCTTTTGATCAAGCGTAACATTAAATATCTCATTGCATTTTTTTATATCGCCAGGGTGCTTTCATTTAAACGCTTTGTCAATTTTATTTGTTTGACCGGTACCCGAAGGCTCTCCCGGGAAGCAGCTGCAGACTCCGCCTAACACTACCTAAATGATCCCGTAAATCTGAAGATTGCTTGCGGCCGTTTCTACACCAGAAGTTGTCCGCATTCCCCCCACGGCGGGGCTGGGTCGATGACAGATGCCAGTTAATGATGTCATTGAAATGAGGGGCTTAACATGAGACAGGAGTTGTCCGCAACTGTAATAGGCTTCGCGCTTCAGAATTGGGAAGAGCCGGCCGGACTCAAGGCCGGGTCATGGGGCTGAAGTAAGTACCGGAATTTATTGAAATTATCCGGAAAGACCTTCAGTCCCATCCCGGTCATTGAAGCCGTTCCCGAAAATTACTGATACATACTGCCACCCATCCGGTGAATGTACGCGATGGTTGCACTGATTTCCCAGCCGCCGGCCTTTACATATCCCCGGTTGTTGTATCCGACCATCAGACCATAGTTTACGGCAAGCTCAATAGACAGCGTTGCTCCCGGAGCTAAAGTAAAATCCAAGCCTGCCAGGACAAGGCCGATATCGAAGCGGAACAGGTCCATCCAGACTGTATAATAATACGGGCTCAACAGAAGGTAAGGATTGCTATTCCAGTACGGATAATAGTACCAGACGACAGAAGAGTTATACCACGGTGTTTCAATATAATACTCGCCACCGACATAGAACATACCGATGCGGGGCCCGAACCAGTACCGGAAGTTATCGGAATGAAGCGCCGATGGTGAAATGCCGAAGGTGTTGATCATCCCCGTTTTCCACAATTGCGAATCATCGGCATACATTGCTCCAAAACCGAGCTTTAACCGGTAATTTATGATCTCGTCCTTCCCCAACCTGGCGTCAAAAACAAAACCGCCCGTCGGAATTATATCGGTCGTATTGGTGTTATGGCGCGGTCCGTCCCACGCAGTGCCGCCTACACCAAAATCAAAGTAAGCGCCGATGCCCTTGTCGGCCATCGCTGAAGTTGAAAGAAGAGTGACTGAAAGAACGGCGCAGATAAAAATTAATATTTTTTTCACAAAAAGACCTCCAAGTTTTTTTTCCATCATCAATCGTATCATTTTGCAATAATACAATTATGATCTGCACAGACACTGCGCGTCACATGTTTGAGCGCAGTGCCTGCAGCATCACATGCTCATGTTACTTTTTTTCCAGAGTGTATACAACAGATTCGGTATAGGTCACAATGACCTCATCATTCTTTTTAATATTTTTAAACCGCTTGGCTGCTTCACTGACCGTGAAGCTCACCGAGTTTCCATCAGGGCCTTTAAGCGTGATAGTCCGTTTGTTGTAATTAATAGCGGTCACGACCGCTTTCACTTCCTTCACATTGACTTTGATCTTATAAGGTTTCTTCCCTGCTTCATTGACATCTACATAACTGTAGTCAGACGAACCGGCAACCTGCTTCGCTTCACCCGGCTTCCGAACTTCAATAGCAAGGGACTCTATGTATCGGACAGAGATCGTGTCGCCTTTTTTAATTGCTTCTATTTTCTTGACATCAGGAGCAATTTTCTGAGAAATCACGAGTCCATTCTCAGTCTTGAATGTTGCCAGGCGGGTTTTGTAATTGATGGACTGAACTGTTGCTTTAACAACATAAGAGTTTGATACTATTCCAGCGGGCTTATCTGAACTTGCAGTGTCACTCGTCGTGGAACAGGCTGATAAGGCAATCATTGCTGCTACCATAATCATAAGAATTCGTTTCATTTTATACTTCTCCTTTTTTATTATTATATATTTTTCAACTTATGGAAGCATTTATTATAGAATACTTCCTTATTTCCATATTAAAATTGGTGAAAGAAGGATAACAGTCCGTTTTAAAACGTTTATCCCGGATTATTAGCCGCGCGGCTTTTACTTATCTTTGTTATCGAGTCACAGAGCATATGCCTGTAGTTCTTTTTGTGTTGATGGCAATGATCCAGATTGCAGCAAACCATGCTATTCTCTATGCATATCTCTTCTAATTTGAGAATATTTTATTCAAGTCAGGCTATTAAAATCAACAAAAAATTTTAATTAGTGCAAAAAAACAATAGTGCCGGATCCAGACAAGTGCCATGTATTTCATACCTGTCAGGATATGCAATGGAGTAAAAAAAAGCCGTCAATTCCATGACCCGCCTGTTTTTTAATTGATAATTATTATCACTTCGGGTCTGCTGGGTTAAACAAATAATTACCCCTCTGACAAGAAGGGGGGGTGGAGGGTGACATGAACAGGCTGGCATCATATCGGCACAGGGGGACGTTTATAAGAAAAAAGGTTTTGAGTGTTCTATATGTTGCTGTATCCATTTTTGTTGCTTCCGGATGCTGGAATGGTATCACAGACAGTCTTTCAAACAGGAACGACTTGGGTGCCGATCCGGATACGACGCGTGCCACCGGAATCGAGCAGGACTTCGTCCGTTTCGCGCAGTTTTCAGACGTTCATATCGTCGATGACGACAACCCTCTCCGATTTGAAAACATAAAGCTATGGTCGACCACCCATGGCGAACTGGATGAGCTCGTCCAGATGATATCACGGGACCAGGACCGGTACTCGGCGCGGATATGGGATGCCGTTGTACGCTCGATTAACGAAAAGAATGCAGCGGAACCGATCGATTTTGCCATCAGCACCGGTGATCATACCGATACCGGGCTGAAGACCGAACTTCGCTGGTTTATCGAAATTGCCGACGGCATAAAATCCGAATCATTACAGAATGCCATTCTCGGCGGAACCATGATGGACGTGAACCCGTCCGGGATGGAAGTCCCCTGGTATGCTGCCGTGGGGAATCATGATGTCGAGTATCAGGGTACCCTCAATAATTACGCGCTGACGAAGGCGCTCCTCGCCCCCTACGGAGACACCGGCGATCTCAGCCGACTCCCGGACGTGATCAACCTCTATGGATACTCGCTGTCCGAACCATGGTGGCATGGTTTTGACTCCCAGCCGGTGGAAGCACGCGCCCATTCATACGGTTATTACAGCTTCAATCCGAATGACCTTGTTCACTGCATTGTCCTTGACACCGCGATTTACAATCTTGACGGCAAATCACCCGTTGAAACTCTCGCGGGAGGGGTCCTTGACCGGACCCAGTATGACTGGATGGTGAGGGATATCGAAGCAAACAGGGAGAGACTCTGCGTGATCTTTTCACATCATAATCCGGTCGGCTCCTTTGCTGATGTGATGAGCCAGGTTTCGGCAGTACGTTTAAAGAAGACCCTCTGTTCATATGAAAACGTTATCGCCCACGTCAACGGGCATACGCACGTCAACAAGATTTCCCCGGTGAGTTATGCCGGGCTGCCGGGAGGGTACTGGAATATCAACACCTCTTCGATAATTGAATGGCCCCAGGAGTGGCGTGATATAACCGTGAAAGACAACGGTGACGGCACCGGCACGATCTCATGCCGGATGGTACGGCATGGTGATGCGGAAAGTCTTGATGTAACGGGTAGCGATCCGGACGCGCGAAAAACAAAACGGGAAGGAACGGAAAACGATAGAAACGTGGCGCTCAAGTTCAAGATCCCGGTAGCAGTTAAAAACCGTATTCTCGGCCTATAACAACCTGGAATACGTTAACAACCTGAAACGCGTAGAGTATGCACGATGAACCAGGGCGGACAGGAACCCCTGTCCGCGCACCGGTTATTCACCGGTGCCACGGGACTTAAGCTGCTCGATGGCGTTGTTTACGAGATACATCTCGTTGAAGAATTTTGATATCCCACCGATGAAGCGCTCCTTGATCATGCCCCGGGGAAGATCGTCGATCACAGACTTCACGCAGTCGAGGTTTTTACTCACGATGGAGCGATATTCCTCGATCCCCTTCACGCCCTTCTCGGCGTATAACTGTTCCAGTATTGCATCAATAAGGGTCATGTCGTCCAGCATGTCATGAATCATTGCGCGGTGGCTTTCATCGATGCCGATGAGTATCTTTTCCAGTATGCAGACCCGTGCGATGCGGTATCCCATGCTTATATTATACATGTTTCGGCTATCGGAGGTATCGGGATACTGCAAAAAATAAACCCGCCCCAGGTCCAGCATGTCCCCGGCATCAAAGGGAAAGTCACCCCGGAGGGCCAGGATCCTCTTATGGAAATCTTCATAATTCCGTGATTCTGTAAGTATCTCGGCAGGCGTCACTCCCATACTACTCCTGCGCCCCCCTGCATAGCTGGAATCTCATTTCATATTGCAGTATTAATAATGGCGAAAATAAATTGTTTTGTCAATACCATCTTGGTAATTTCCGTGCAGATCTGGCAGTGGATCAAATTATTTGGAGCCATAGAAATATTTTACTTGAAAAGAGCTCTTTGCTGTCACAGTATCTCACCTGAAAGGGCCCGGCATTACTGCCGTCCTTTGAGAAAATCTGCAAAGTGACGCACTGAACAATAATGACCATGGAATACAAGAATCCGGCGCCCACCGTGGACATCATCATCGAAATTGAAGACGCATTAAACCCGTCCCCTGTGATCGGCATTGTCCTCATCAAGCGGAAAAATCCTCCTTTCGGGTGGGCCATTCCGGGGGGCTTTGTCGATTACGGCGAGACACTGGAAGCGGCGGCCGCCAGGGAGGCCCGGGAGGAAACAGGCCTGACGGTTTCCCTGGTCAGGCAGTTCCATTGCTATTCCGATCCGGCACGGGATCCGCGGAAGCACACCATTTCAACCGTGTTTATCGCCAGGGCCCGGGGCGTTCCCGTTGGGGCTGACGACGCTGTGGAAGCGCGCGTGTTCCCGGTCGACACCCTGCCTGAACCGCTGGCCTTTGACCATGCGGAGATCCTCAGAGACTACCGGGAGAAAAAATACTGATTTTAGCATGATACGCTCAGGAGACGCCGAATGAACATTTCCAACACCCTGCTGACAACTCTCGAGATCACCATGGACACCATTTTCAAGGCATCAGGCACCGATATCCGCCTCCACGGCGTTGAAAACATCCCTGACCAGCCGGTGCTCTATGTCATAAACCATTTCACGAGAATGGAAACCTTCCTGATGCCCTATATCATAAGAAAGAATATCAAGAAATATCCCCTTTCCCTGGCGGACAGTTCCTTTTTCAGCGGAAAAATGGGGGAGTTCATGGACAGGGTCGGCGCGATATCCACGGCAGACCAGAACCGCAATGCCATCCTCATAGGCGCGCTCCTCACCGACAGCCACCCGGTCATCATATTCCCGGAAGGACAGATGATCAAGGACAAGAAGATCATCGAAAAGGGGAAATTCATGGTGTATAACACCGGGATCAGGCGCCCCCCTCATACCGGCGCGGCCCGCATCGCCCTTCTTTCGCAATTCATGCGCGAAAAGATACGCCGCTTCCATGAAAAGAACGACACCGAAAAGCTCGCCCGCTATGCAGCCGCCTACGGTTTTGATCCGGCTGACCTGGGGAGCATCATTAAAAAAGACACCTTCATTGTGCCGATAAACCTGACCTACTATCCGGTCAGGGCGCGGGACAACGCCATCAACAAGCTGGCGGGAAGATTCGTGAAGGACATGTCGGCCCGGTTCAAGGAGGAACTGGAGGTCGAAGGAACCATGGTCATGGAAGGCGTCGATATTGACATCAATTTCGGTAGGCCGATCTCCGCCAGGGAGTACCTTCATTCAAACACTCAGATCGAGGAGATGCTGGCCGATGAATCATGCTACCTGTCAAAAGAGGAGGCGAAGAACCTGTCGGCCCTGGGCGCTCTGGACATCAGGATGATGCATGAATACATGAATGCGATCTACGGCATGACAACAGTGAACCACGACCACCTTTTTTCATATATCCTCACGCGCATAAAGAAAAACTGGATCAGTGAAAATGATTTCAAAAACCGCGCCTTCCTGGCCATTGATACCATGCGCAGGAGCGGCATCACCAATTACCACACCGCCCTTCAGAAAAAGCAATTCTATCTCCTGACGGACGACTACCATGAAAAATACTCGAACTTCGTTGAATCTGCCGTGGCTGACGGCCTCATCACTCTGAGGGACGGCGTTATCCACAAAAACCGCGCCCGCTTCACCAAGCTGTACGATTTCCACACGATCAGGAAGGACAATATCAGTGAAGTCCTCAGGAACGAGATCGAGCCGCTCGGCAGTCTCACCGCAGCGCTGGACCGGATCTGCCTCATGCCCTCCTGGTGGGTCAGGAGGATCATCATAAAACACTTCGTCGAGCTTGATCGTAAACTTTTTGATGACGACTACCAGAAATACTACATAAAGGGTGAAAGCAAGCCGCAAGAGATCGGACAGCCCTTTTTCCTCAAGCGGCTGTTCAGCCGCAAAGGAATCATACTGGTCCACGGCTATATGGCGGCGCCCGAAGAGATACGGCCCCTTGCGGACTTCCTGTATAAAAAAGGATATAACGTGTACGGACCCCGTCTGCGCGGTCATGGCACCGCTCCTGAAGACCTTGCGTCGCGGAACTGGGAAAAATGGTATGACTCCGTGGGCCGGGCCTACATCATCATGAAAAACAGCATGAAGACTCTGGCCATCGGCGGCTTCTCGACCGGCGCCGGCATCGCTCTTCTGCAGGCGGCGAACAAACCCGGCAGGTTCCGTGGCGTCATATCCATCAACGCGCCCCTCAGGCTGCAGAACATATCATCGCGGCTGTCGTCGGCCGTGGTCATGTGGAACAAGTTCCTCACCACTATCCGCGTGAGCAGGGGAAAAATGGACTACGTCACCAATACCCCGGAGAACCCCCATATCAACTACTTCCGCAATCCCGTGGCCGGGGTCAGCGAACTGGGCAAATTGATGAAGGTCGTGGAAGAGAATCTCCCCCGCGTCAAAGACCCGGCGCTGATCGTGCAGGGGTCTGACGACCCGGTGGTCAACCCGGTGAGCGGGCTTGAAATCTTCGACCGTCTCGGCACGGAGCGTAAGCAGCTCATCAGGATTTTTGCGAAGCGCCATGGCATTGTCCGCGGCAGGGAATCAGAAGAGGTTAAAGCGAAGGTTCTGGAATTCCTGAAAAAGGTTTTCCCGCGCTAGGCGCAGGGGCCCGCGTGGGTCTACTGCATCTCGACGCCGATCAGGATAATGTCGTCAACAAGGGGCGCCCCCTTCCTGAATTCCGTCACGGCATCGATAATGCAATCCAGTTTCTGGCTGATGGTGCGTTGTTCAGGGTCCCTGAAAAGATCAAGAAAGGTTTTGTCGTCGGAATCAAGCATCTCCCGCTTCTCGTTGATCGTATCGGGAATGCCATCGGTATAGAGAAAAATTCGGTCCCCTGATCGCAGCTCAACAGAGGTCTCGCTGAAGGTCCTGTTTTCCTGCCATCCCAGCAGGTTGCCGCTGGCCCTGATCAATTCAACTGAATCAGACTCTCGGCGGTAGAGTATCGGAAAGGGATGACCGCCCCGGGAGAAGGTGAAGGTAACGCCCCCCTCATGACGCTTGAACAGGCCGTAGAGAGCCGTCATGTAATAATCAGGCATACCGCGGTATACTTCATAGTTGATCATTTCCAGATACCTGCTCGGAGTCAGGCCGCATTTTCGGCAGGCACGGTTCGATACTGTTCGCACGAGAGAGAGAAACAGAGCGGCGGGAACGCCGTGGCCGGTCACATCGCCGACGAAGATCCCCAGGCCCCCCTCTTCAAGTGTTGTAAATGAGAAATAATCCCCTCCAACAGCCTCAAGGGGCAGATAGCGGTAATCGATAGCCAGCGGCGGATAGTGCGGTACTTCCTTCGGCATGAGGGCCTTCTGGATAAGCCGGGCGCTCTCGAGTTCCTTGCCGATCATTTCATTGCTGGCCCTCAGGCTGTTTTCGCTGATCCTCAGTTCATTTTCCACCTGCTTCCGTTCTAAGATCTCGCGGATGAGATGCTTGTTGATTTCCTTGAGCTCCGCGGTACGCTCCTGCACGATGGATTCCAGTTTTTCCCGGTGCCGCCGCAGTTCCTCCTCCATCCTCTTCCGGTCGCTGATCTCGCGCCCGATGCCCTGCACCGCATAGGGCTTCCGGTTCCGGAGCATAAGGAACGATTTCGTTTCCACGAATATACATTCCCTGTCCTTTTTATAAAGAATGAATTCCGTCGGATTCTTCTGGCTTCCCGTCTCCAGCAGCTCCTTGAATATGGCATCCACCGCCGGCATCTGGTCATCGCCGAGGATATCCCGCAGCGTCACGGTAGGGATTTCCTCCCTGGCATACCCCAGGGCGTTGATCGCGGCAGTGTTGGCATCGATGAAGCGGCCATCAAAATCATGGATGAACACGATGTCAAGGGAGCGTTCGAAGAGGGCCCGGTACCGTTCCTCGCTTTCTTCAAGGGCTGTCAGAGCCATCTTTCGTTTCCGTATGTCCCGGGTGCTTCCCTGGATCCCGACGGGTTCCCCTTTTTCATCCAGTATCCAGGTTGTTGTTACCTCAACATCAATCACCGATCCGTCCTTCGCGTATTCCTGGAGCTCCAGGATCTTGATCTTTATCCGCTGGTCCGCCGGCTTCTGCAGTTCTTTGGCAATCTCTTCTGTTATTTCGTTCATATACTCAGGCACAATAACCTGCTGAATGGGGGCATTGATGAGCTCTTCCGGGGTGTAGCCGATCATGGCTGTGACGGAGGGACTGATGTACGTAAATCGGCCGTCCAGGCTTATCGTCCAGATGACGTCAGATGAATTTTCCGCAAGAAGCCGGTACAGCTCCTGGCTCTTATACAGGTCAGAAATGGTTTTACGGTAAACATTTTCCGATTCCTCAAGCTGGGCTATGCGGCGCTCCAGCTCTTCAGTTGCGGGACTCTTTTTTTCGTGTTCCATTGTGTTTCAGATCCTCTCGTCCATTGACGTCACACACCGGGGCATCCGCAGGGACGCTCCCGCTGCGCCCTATATGGCGAGCACCTCAATTTCAACGCGCCGGTTCTCTTTCCTTCCCGCCTCGGACTTATTGGTGGCGATAGGCTTCTTTTTGCCATATCCCTTGCTTACCAGCCGATTCTTGCTGATCCCCATCCTGATCAGGTATTCCACAACGGACTGGGCCCGCTGCATGGACAGCTTGTTGTTGGCTTTGTCCGTCCCGATGTTGTCGGTGTGGCCGCTGATCTCGACTTTCATCGTGGGATTTTCCTTCATCAATCGTATGATCCGGTTCAGCTCATACTTTGAATCTTTCAAAAGCCGGTAGCTCCTGAATTCAAAATACATGTTGTTCAGCACTATATTGGCACCCACCATGATCGGCTCAAGGAGGATGTCCTCGTTAATTTCCTTGTACTGCTGCAGACCGGTAAGATCGATTTTCCTGGAATAGAACAGGTAACCGGGACTTTTAACCGAAAAGTCGCAGATCTTATCCTTGTTGAGGATGACGATGTATTTACCGTCATCCTTGTTGCTGTAAACGGTTATGGGGCGGTCATCCTTGTTGATATCCGTGATGGTCAATTCGGCGAAGAGGGTCTTTTCAGTGTTCCTTTTGTCGCGCACCGTGCCCTTGACGATGACGACCTTTGTCTGCTGGAGGTTCTCGGGTATGGGCACCGAGACTATCCTCCGCGCGCTTTCCTGGCCTCCCTCATCGGCGGACTTGGATTTCGTATAGTACATGACATCGCCCGACGCGGGGATTGCGATGAGGCTGTCTTCGCCTTTTGTATTTATGAAGCTCCCCAGGTTGACCGGCTTGCTCCATCCGCCGTGCTCGGTTTTTTCGGTTTTATACAGGTCGTACCCTCCGTATCCCCCCGGCCGCGTGGAGCTGAAAATAAGGGTAAGATTATCCGCGAGGATGACGGGGCCGAATTCGCATGATTCGGTGTTTATGGGATAAGGCATTTTCTTCGGTTCGGTCCAGGCATTATTGGCTTTCTCCGAGTAAAAAATGCACAGCTTTTCCTTGCAGCCTTTCTTCTCCGGGCATTCCCGCACGAAAAAAAGGGTGTTGCCGTCAGGGGCCAGGGAAGCGAATCCTTCGTATCCGGGAGAGTTTATCGGGGCGCCCATGTTCACCGGTTCAGACCAGCTGTCGCCTTTCCGCTGTGATATCCAGAGATCGCAGTTCCCCATCCCCCCTTTCCGGTCCGAGGTGAAAATCAGTGAATTCTGGTCATAGGTGATGAAGCATCCGCCGTCGGAATAGCGCGAGTTGATGCTGTCCAGCGCCACCGGCCTGCTCCACTTATCGAATATCTTCTGTTTGGCGTAAATCTTGTATTTTTTCGGCTCATCGATATCGGCCTGATAGATCATGGTGCGGCCGTCTGCGGATATGGTCGGGCTGTATTCGGAATATTCATATCTGGAAAATACTGTCATTCCCACCAGCAGAAAAACAGCACTCAGCGCGATTCTGGATATTATACGGTACATGCCCATAGTTCAGCCCCTTGTCATATGTCATCAGGATGATAGTATATTAGACTTGCCGTACAGCTGAATTATTTTGTATTGCTAACGACGTCCCGGCTGCGAAAAACATGCTGCTCATAGTATTGAGCTATGCAGCGAGTTTAATATACAGTATTCATAATACCAAATATCGATAGTATTGATATATACTGATAAATCCTCTGTCAAGTAACAAATGGACGGAGATGTGAGCAGCTGCGTTGAAGCATTGGATATGAACGGACATCGGGCATCAGCGTATTATGTCATTTATCTCCGGAGGAAAAGAGCCAGCAGCATAAAAGACAGGATGGAAAAAAGAGCTGAAAAATAAAAGACCCCTTCCATGCCCCACATCTGGAAGGCAACCCCGGTGAGAACCGGCCCCACGGTCTGCCCCAGGCGGAGGACCATCGAGTTCACGGACATGAAGACCCCGCGGTATTCCATCGGCGCGCTGCCGGAAAGATGGGTCTGTATGCTGGGGATGTTCAGGCCGTTGGCGAGGCCGTATAACAGGATGGGAACGGTCATCAGCCACAGGCTGTCAGCGTACAGCACCAGCACAATGGCCGCCGCGTAAGCCGCAAAAGAGCCGACAATGATCGACTTCGGGGTGAATCGCCGCGAGATCCATCTCAGATTGAAGGCGCCGATGATCGTGGTGATCGATGTCGCCGCCAGCATGAGACCGATGGTCGACGGCGGGGCGTTAAACCTTCTGTGCATCAGGAAAGGAAAGTACGCGAGGAGGGCGCCGTAGAGAAGAATGAAGGTCGCCAGCGTCGCCATATAGGCCGGCACAACTTCCCGGTCGGCGGCGGAACGCGCAGCGCCGACAAGATATTCACGGAGCGGAGGTGATGCGGATGGCTCCGGATTTTTCAGGCAGAAGAGCACCAGGAAGCCCATGGGCAGGGCGAGAACGGACAGAAGAAAGGGATAATTCCACCCCAGCAGGGCAAGGGCACCGCCCAGGGCCGGGTATATCATGGTGCCGACGCCCAGGACCGATGCATTGTAACCCATGGCTGCTGTCCGCTCGTCACCGGAATACATGTCGCCGATTATGGTCTGGTTCAGGCCGCCCAGGGCTGAAGCTCCCACGCCGTTGGCGAACCTGAGGGCCAGGAGTATATGATAATCGCCGGTAAAGGCGCAGGCACTTCCCGCCGCGCCGAAGAGGAACAGGGAGGGGACGATTATTTTTTTCCGGCCGAAACGGTCCGCGAGCATGCCCATGACCGGAGAAAGAATAATGCCCGGAAAGGTAAAGATCGTGATAAGCATGACGACCTGCCCTTCTGTAAGGCGCAGGGTCTTCGCGATCTGCGGGAGCGCCGGCGCAATGGAGTTCACCCCAATGACGGAAATCAGTGTTATACCGAAAACGATCTGGAGATCTCGGCCGAGCAGTATATGCCAGTCAGGTTTAATCCTCACAGTGACCGTTTGATCCGTTCATGCCGACCAGGCCGATCCGCTGCTCGGCGGCCTGGAGTATTTCGCCCATCATATCAGCGTATGACAGGCCGTCGAACTTGGCCATCATCGCCATGTGACCGTCCCAGCACCATCCGGGATTGGGATTGACCTCGAGGAGCTTCGGCTTCCCTTTGCCGTCCAGGCGCCAGTCGAACCGGCAGTAATCGCGGCATTCCAGCCTCTCGAAGAGCTTCAGGCAGCACTCGATGATCAGCTTGCGCACATCCTCTGATATCACCGCGGGCACGGAATTGATGTCCCGGTACGGCGATTCCGGGATCCATTTCGCTTCGTAGCCGCAGATCTTCGGGAGCTCCGGCGGCAGGATCGAATAATCCGCCTCGATTATCGGGAGCACCCGGTACGATTCCGGCGGATTGCCGATGATCCCTACGCTCAGGTCCTTCCCGGGGAGAAATTCCTCAACCAGGATCGGCTTCTCATAGCCGAGCCGGTCCCGGATCTCCGAGATGGCGTTGACCAGCTCCTCGATGGTGCTGCACACGCTCCTCTGGGTGATGCCGAAGCTGGAGTTGCCGGTGTTGGGTTTGCAGATAACCGGGAACCCGAAGGGAAGATCAAAGGTATCGTCTTCCGGCTTTATGAAAATGGCCCTGGCCACTGGTATCCCCATCTCCTTGGCAATGCCGCGAACCAGCGATTTGTCGTAGCAGTAGGCAATGCACTGGGGGCCGGAACCGGTATACTGTATGTCCATCATTTCAAGCAGCGACGGCACGTGGAGCTCCTTGCGGGCTTCGTTGTTATATCCCTCGTCGCACAGGTTAAAGACAAAATCAATGTTCTTCTTGAGCCGTGCCAGATCGTTTATCAGCGAATCATGGCTGCTGATGTAGGTAAAATTATAATTCTCGAGACTTTTCAGGGCGTCCTTCATCTGGTCGATGGTATAGCGATCGTCATTCTGGCCGGGGGACGGCTTGACGGGGTCCTTTTTCACCGGGTCCCCCAGGATTACCGTTACATTTTTAATATCGATTTTACGCTGCCGCACCGGAGACCAGTCCTTCTTGACCAGTGCCGTCATGATGAAACGCTTTTCCATCATCCCCGCGTCCTGACCGCGCAGGGAATCGGTTTCGTTTGCGCTGTGCAGCGCTATATCGCTGAAGCCGGCGGCGTTCAGCAGTTCCTGCATGCTGTCGCTGTTGTAGAGCCGCTCAGCGTAAAACTGGTCGGCGATGACACCCTTTTCCACATGGGTGACCACCTCGCGGGAAATCAACCGCTGCTTGTCCACCGAGAGCGAGCGCTCGCGGCATACAAAATGATTTTTATCGATCCAGTCCCACGAACGTGGCAGGAAATGCTGACGCAGATGATCGCCGTCAGTCACATCAACAAGGAGTCTTCCCCATGGTTTAAGGACCCTGAATACTTCCCTGAGAACGCGCAGGTCGTCATTGACGGTTTCAAAATAACCGAAACTGTTCCCCAGGATGAAGATAACATCAAACGTATCGGGCCGGTACGGGAGCATGCGGGCCTCTCCTTCACGGAATTTCACATTCAGGCACTCCTTTTTCGCCTGCACTTTGGCCCTCTGAATAAGGTAGCGCGACCGGTCAAGTCCCTCGATAAACTTATACCCGCGGCGCGCCAGTTCAAGGGAGTGACGTCCCTGTCCGCATGACAGATCGAGGATTCGGTCATCCGGCAAAACGTTGGCGATCCGGGTGAAACAATCCACTTCCCGGACGGTTATATGATGGTCTTCGACGACATCGGCATCAGTTTTCAGGTAGAGTGAATTGAAGATTGTATTCCACCAGTCAGGATTGACATATTCCTCAAGGTTTGCCACAGGACCCAGAGACTTTCTGGCGTGCATACCCTTTGGTCTTGCCTGCAGCGGTCCGTTCACAGTAGCTTTCATTGTCACTCTCCCCTCCCCGGTCCAATTATTATGTCGCTTAAAAATACAGCGGATGTGTCATGCCGTCAATAATTAATTAGCGTTTTCCGCCTATCCGGTAAGTTCTCCTGATGGCGCCAATTTCTGGAAATAGATTTATGCGAATTTCTGTACGGTGTGATATGCTGGATGGATATACCGCCACACCTTCCAGGGGCATACATAGCCGGGACAGGAACGGTCAACCGCGCCTGCTCCCGCCTCCGCACTTCGTTTTGCCCGGTCATGTAACTTCCCGGGATGGGCAGGAATTATGTTTGCTTGTTTCCAATTCTGTTAACCTGTGATAATCCTTATATATAATTAGAACAGGAAAAAGAACCAGTAAAAATCTTCTTATATCTGCAGAATAATATAATACATAATGCAAAAAATTCAATAAAAAAATGATAAAATTGACCGGCCATTCTTGCCATCAGTTAATCCTCTGTCAGTATTCGTTCATCATAATAAAAGTTACTATTGAGTATCATATTCCTCCAGTACAGATTGTGAAATGATAGAAGCTTATTATATTATACAAAGTCAATATTAAAAACTGACTCATGATTAGTCATTATTCTGAGCAACCGCTCATTTACCTGAAATTAATAAAAAATTATATTGATTTTTAAAATCCAACATAATAATTTGGCATTCGTGATTAAACATATAAAGAGACATAAAAATCGGAGGCTTACCTATGTATAATAACAGACCCCTGTATCATTAATAACAACTGCCCCATAGGTAATCATTCCCTTCTTATGTCTCGCCGGTTTGGAAGGGCCCTATCAGCTCAACCAGCGGGAAATCTTCATGTTATTTTTTTTGTATGAAAATGAAATAATATGATGTGAACAGCACTAATACCACACCGGCTTTTTGCCGTGCAGTGGCATATTTTAACAAATTTTTTTTCAATTATTGTGGAGGACACATGAAGCTGATCAGAATCTTTACAACAGTAGCGTTTATACTCAGTTGTTCGGCGGCTTTTTCCGAGTCGCCGGTAGAAATGGGAACACGACTCATGAAGTCAAACGACGACCGGCCTGTCTTTGAAAAAGTCAAGGCAAAGGGAACCCTTATCATTTACGACGGCAGCGGGAAGGAAAAGTGGAAGAAAACCCTTATCATGGGGACCTATACCAGCGGCATGGCATCGCCGTCCACCTATGAGGAGAAATATCTTGCATACATGATGTCTCCGGCCGATGACCAGGGGAACTCCTATCTCATGTATCACTACAAAACCAGGGACGACGTCAAATTTGTCTATTTAAAGGGTATCCGCAAGGCAAAGAAGGTCACCGGCGCAGACAAAAAACTGAGCTTTTTCGGCAGCGATTTTTCCAACGCTGACGCTCAAAAACCGAACTACACCGAGTGGAACTACAAGTACATCGGCGACGAGAGGGTTGAATTCAAGGGCAAGGTCTTTGACTGCTACATGATCGAATCCCTGCCCAAAACCAAGTCGATTCAGAGCGACCAGGGCTGCGGCCGCAGGGTATCATTCTTAGAAAAGAAATCGCTCCTCACGCTGCGTCTCGATTTTTACGATGAAAACTTGATCAAGGTCAAGGAACTGAGGCTTCTCTCCTTTACGACCAAGAATAATATCAAGGGGCAGAAAGTGAATTACGAAACCGGATTGGAAATGAAAAATGTCAAGACCGGTTCAAAGAGCCACCTGCTCTTTTCTGATCTACAAACCGAGGGAGAATCAAATCTGCGCACGGATATTTTCACCGAGCAATACCTGACGCAGAAATGGTGGTAGGATTGTTTTGCGGCCAGCGCCGCAGACCGATCCGCAAGCAATAAACATTGGAGGACCAAATGAAAATAATCAGAATGGCAATTGTCGCTGCCTTTGTTTTATTCTGTACGGGCATATCGTACAGCCAGATTGAAGAGCTCTCGGAAGCTCGCGAAACACAGGCTAATAAAAAAACTCAAGCAGACACCGGCAAGGATAAGGGAAGTGATGTCACCTTCTCCCTTCATGGATATGCCCAGGGAAACTTTGTCGTGTCGAGAAATGACATGGGAGTCACGGGAAATCAGTGGATAGATTCCAGGTATGAATTCCCCCGGGTCGGCGCTACGCTCCAGCTTGAACTTGAAGGTAACGCCTATGATGTGGCGCACTTCTTTACAGCTCTAATGATCGAATATAACGCGGCGGGTGAAAAGACTAACTTTTTTAATGTTTATAACCCGGCAGCCGGGCAGCAGTATTCGATATACAACAAACAATCCGATTTCAAAAGAGATGAAATATCCAAGTACCCGACGGTAAATTTACGGGAATGCTATGTGGACCTCTACAGTAAATATGTTACCTTCAGGGCTGGACAACAGATCATATCCTGGGGTGAAATAGAAGGCATTGAAACGCCTTCAGACGTGGTTATACCATGGGATTACACGACGATGAGCAACTATTTTGAATACTCCCGGCTCAGTGTCGGCGCGGCAAACCTCAGTTTTCATTTCGCCAAACAGCAGCTGCAGTTTATCTGGATGCCCATTTTCCAGCCGTCAAAACTTCCTCTGGACTCCCTGTACAACAGGGGAGTTACCAGCATTTCTCGTCCGAATTTCGAAGTCCGGAACGGCGAGTATGCGGCCAGGCTTTCAGGTGTGATCGGTGACCAGTTCCGGTACGGTCTTGGTTTTCTGTACGGCTACGACGACATGCCTGACACAAAAGTGACGATGATTGGAAGCTATCAGAACATGGGACCTATGACCATATTTGTTCCGGATGCGACGTTGACAAACATGTATTATAACCGCGTCATGATTCCGACTTTGGACATGGGAATCGGCATGGGAAACGTTATGTCCTGGAAAATCTCGGCCAGTGCCAATTTTACAAAAGATTTTTACGGAAAAAGCGACGGTATAAAGAACTCCTCGGTCTATTATCTTACCGGTCCGGAATCGACAAATATTTTCGCGAAAATCTATCTCGGGTTGTACCTCGGACAGCAGTGGATAATCAATTACACAAAACCGACCGAAGATGGCAACATGCTTCAAACGATCGGCAGGCTGAATGCTCAAATGATTCCCACCACCACGGATCTGTTCGAGGGTTACGGACAGCTGTACCCGTATCGCTGGATTCTCTCCAGCAATATCCAGAGGAGTTTTCTTGAAGGAGACGCGCTGGATGTCCAGGTCCGTTTTGCCGTGTATATAGACCCGAAATTTAAATACGTTGATTATATAGTATATCCCTATCTGATGTATAAATTCACCAACGGTGTCAGCACGGCCATCGGTTTTATCATAGCAGACCGGATGGGAGAAGGACGTCACATGATCATATCCGAGACCCGCTATTCCTTCTGATGAATCTTCAGTGAAAAATTAGAATTATATCACTGGTAAAGACAGCCGAAAGGCTGTCTTTTTTTATTTTAATTTTAATTAACGATAAACAGACTGATTAAAAAACCGGCGGAGCAGAAAATATTCTTGCAAAATTCGCTGCACTAAAATGCCTGTTAGGAATGGAACAGCTGCTAAATGACATAATCACATTTCTGCTTCCGAAAAACGACCTGTTTTTATATATATTCCTTTTTATTAGCGCCGTAATTGAAAATCTCGTCCCGCCGATACCGGGGGACACCATTACGATATTCGGCGCCTTCCTGGTTGGCACCGGCAGGCTTTCATATGTACTGGTGTATATTTCAACAACGGCAGGCAGCGTGACCGGTTTCATGCTCCTGGTACTGCTGGGCCGTTTCCTTGAGCGTGAATTTTTCATTGCAAAAAACTATCGATTTTTTCCAGCAAAAAGTATCGTGGCCGCAGAACAGTGGTTTGAACGATACGGCCATTTTGTTGTCCTGGCAAACCGGTTTCTTCCCGGAATCAGGTCCGTAATTTCACTGGTATCCGGTATAACGCGGCTTAATCTGCTGAAAGTAGCGCTGCTATCCCTGGCAAGCGCCGCCGTGTGGAACCTGATATGGATTCACATCGGCTTTGTCCTCGGCAATAACTGGCAGACCGTCAGGGAAAAGTCCGTGGATATAATCAGTAAATATAATATCATTGTGGGCATCATCATCGCCCTCGCCATCATATGTAGTCTAATATATAAACTGATTAAAAAACGCAGGAATAATAAGCATACAAACATGGGTGAACATTGATTACCGTTATGGATAATCACACTATCATTTTTCCGAGACCATCCGGTACTGAATACATAGAATTAATCGCCCAATTCTAAAAAATCGATCTAAAAAATACTTGTTTTTTTATAATACCCTTTGGTAATTGGTATCAAGTCGAACTTTGCACATAGTAATGAAGTATTCATGCTAAATTCTGTTAAGTTTGATCAATCCCTATGGCAAAAATCAAGAAGGCTCTTCTCAGCGTGTCCGAAAAGTCCGGCATTGTTGATTTTGCCAGGGAGCTGGAAACATACGATATCCAGTTTATTTCCACGGGTGGTACCGCCGGTATACTCCGCGCAAACGGGCTGGAAATTCTGGATGTAGCCGATTATACCGGCTACCCCGAAATGATGGACGGGAGGGTCAAGACCCTGCACCCGAAAATTCATGGCGGTCTTCTGGGAGTCAGGTCAAATCCGGAACACCTTCATGATATGCGTGAATACAACATTGAAGGTATCGATATGATCGTGGTGAACGTGAAACCTGTCGAGCAGGCCATGATCGATCAGGATTATACTCTTGAAGACGCGATGAACAGAATCGATATCGGCGGTATAGCGCTCCTTCGATCAGCTGCTAAAAATTTTAAAAGCGTCACTGCCGTTATCGACTCGGACGATTACGGTGCAATAATCGGCGAAATGAGAAAGAACAACGGCGCCGTGGGCGTTGAAACGAATTTAAGGCTTGCCATAAAGGTTTTTGAAACGACAGCCAGATATGACAGATTGATATCTGATTTCTTAAGGCAGCAGGCATTACGATCTATTTCAGAAAAAAAATATATTGAGATTCCCCGGTAGTAAACAGTTTTGGTATTATAGATAAACCGGCGAAGACCAATAACAAATATAATAACAATTTAATCGGAGGTAGTACATGGCTGAAGTTACTCTTAAAGAGATTTATCCAGTGCCCGAAGCTTTCAAGAAAAAGGCATACATCAAAAGCCGCGCTGACTACGAAAAAATGTGGAAAGAGTCCCTTGCAGATTCAGACGCCTTCTGGGCAAAGATTGCCGAGGAGTATGTGACCTGGTTCAAGAAGTGGGACAAAGTCAACAGCAGCAACTATGCCAAGGACATGAAAGATTTCAAGATCAAGTGGTTCGAAGGCGGCAAGCTGAACGTATCCTACAACTGTCTTGACCGGCACCTGGAAAAAAGAGGGAACCAGGTAGCACTGATCTGGGAAGGAAACGATCCCAGCGAAGACAAAAAATTCACCTACAAGCAGCTTCATGAGGAAGTCTGCAAATTTGCCAATGTTCTTAAGAAAAACGGCGTTAAGAAGGGCGACCGCGTCACCTATTATCTGCCGATGATTCCCGAACTGGCAATCGGCATTCTCGCCGCAACCCGCATCGGCGCGATCCACTCTGTGGTATTCGGCGGTTTCTCCGCTGAAGCGCTCCGCGACCGCGTTAACGACTGCGACAGCCGCGTGCTCGTATCCTGCGACGGAACCTTCCGGGGCGCCAAGGCAGTTCCGCAGAAAGACAATGCGGACAAAGCCCTCAAAGAATGCCCGCAGGTAAAAACCCACATCGTCGTAAAACGGGTCGGCGAGCAGATCAAGTGTACCTGGAATGACGGCATTGACAAATGGTGGCACGAAGAAATGGCGAAAGTTGACGCAAAATGCGAACCGGAACACATGGACGCGACAGATCCCCTGTTCATCCTCTACACCTCCGGATCGACCGGAAAGCCGAAAGGCGCCATGCACGCAACCGGCGGCTACCTGACCTTCGTTGCCTTCACCCACAAGATGATCTTCGACTACCATGAAGGCGACATATACTGGTGTACCGCTGACATCGGCTGGGTAACCGGACACTCCTATATCGTGTACGGCCCTCTCACCAACGGCGCGACGAGCGTCATGTTCGAAGGCGTTCCCAATTACCCGGATCCGGGCCGTTTCTGGCAAGTTGTTGAGAAACACAAAGTCAACATCTTCTACACAGCTCCGACCGCTATCCGCGCCATCGCAAAAGAAGGCGACAGCTGGGTCGACAAGCACAACATCAAGAGCATCAAGCTCCTCGGTTCAGTCGGCGAGCCGCTGAATCCCGAAGCGTGGAACTGGTACTATCAGAAAATCGGCCGCGGCGAGTGCCCGATCGTTGACACCTGGTGGCAAACCGAGACCGGCGGTATCCTCATCACCCCGCTCCCCGGCGCCATCGACATCAAACCCGCCATGGCTACGGTTCCCTTCTTCGGCGTCGAGCCCTGCATCGTAGACGATGAAGGCAAAGAGCTCGACGGCGTCTGCACCGGCAACCTCTGCATCAAGCGGTCATGGCCGGGCCAGATGATCGGCGTGTACGGAGACCAAAAACGGATGTTCGACACCTATTTCGCACAGTTCCCGGGCAAATACTTCACCGGTGACGGCTGCAAACGCGACAAGGACGGCTACTACCAGATCACCGGCCGCGTTGACGACGTTATCAACGTTTCCGGACACCGGATGGGTACCGCAGAAGTCGAATCGGCCCTCGTTTCCAACAAGAACGTGGCCGAGTCCGCGGTTGTCGGTTATCCGCACCCGATCAAAGGCCAGTCGATTTACGCGTTCGTAACGCTGAAATCCGGCATACAGAAGTCCGAAGAACTCAAGAAAGAGCTCGTCGCCACTGTCCGCAAGGAGATCGGCCCCATCGCGACACCGGACATCATCCAGTGGGCAGACGTTCTTCCCAAGACCCGGTCAGGCAAGATCATGCGCCGGATCCTCAAGAAGATCGCAGCCAGCGACTTCGACAAGAGCGGCATGGGCGACACCTCGACCCTTGCTGACCCGACTGTCGTTGATACGCTGATCGCGGGCGCGAAAGAAGCGCAAGGCAAGTAAGTCTGATTAAAGAGAAACTCGAAAAAGCGGCGATGCAAATCGCCGCTTTTTTTATTCCTGCTTGATGAATACTATCAGGATCCTTTCAATTCCATTATATCGCGGCTATTTAAATATTAAAAAAAACATCAATCGACTTGACTTTATCTCATTCAATGAATAATTTGATCACGTCTGAAATGCTGAAATCCGGGTAGAACACCGGATGCGGGGGAACCATTTTGTTGGGGCGTATTCCTTCTTAGGAAAGGGCACTTCCAAGCCCGAGCCCGTCAGCTAACCTCGTAGGCGATTGGGAGGCCCTGTAAAACTGTCTTCAGGTCAGTTTTATGTTTTATGCCTCCATTGTTCCAACGCATATCCGGAGGCCCTATGAATAATGACGAGAATAAAGACCCCTTATTTAAAAGAATCAAATCTCTGCTTATCGGGAAATCACGCAGCGTTTCAGACCCGTCTATCTTCCATAAGCTCTCATTGATCGCATTTTTCGCCTGGGTCGGGCTGGGAGCCGACGGGCTTTCCTCGTCATGCTACGGCCCGGAAGAAGCGTTTCTGGCCCTGGGACAGCACCATCATCTCGGGATTTTTGTCGCCCTCGGCACGGTACTGACCATTTTTATCATCAGCGCCAGCTATCATCAGATCATAAAACTTTTCCCTACCGGCGGCGGCGGCTACCTGGTTGCAAGCAAACTCCTTTCTCCGTCCGTCGGCATGGTATCGGGCAGTGCCCTTCTCATCGATTATCTTCTCACGATCACCCTTTCCGTGGCCAGCGGAGCCGACGCACTTTTCAGTTTCCTGCCCATTGCCTGGCTCCAATTTAAGCTGCCTGTTGCGGTCTTCGGGGTTATACTCCTGATATGGCTCAATCTCCGCGGTGTAAAGGAATCGGTAATACCCCTGGTCCCTATTTTCATTATTTTTCTGATAACCCACGCTTCGCAATCCTGTACACCATAGTGACCCACGCCGGGAACATGCCGGAAGTGGTCAGTTCCACCATAGCCGATGTCCATAGCACCGGTTCCGAAATGGGAACGGTCGGCATGATTTTTCTCATCCTCAGGGCTTACAGCATGGGCGCCGGCACCTTCACCGGTATCGAGGCCGTGTCCAATGGCATTCCCATCCTCCGCGAACCAAAGGTGAAAACCGCCACGCACACCATGAATTACATGGCCGTGTCCCTTGCCGTCACGGTGGCGGGACTCATGATCGCCTACCTGCTCTTTCACGTCGAGCACGTACCGGGGAAAACGCTCAACGCGATCCTCTTCGAAAACCTCTCGCAAAACTGGGCGCCCGGACTTGCCCGCGCCTTTGTCCTGGTCACGCTGCTTTCCGAGGCCGTCCTTCTCTTTGTAGCTGCCCAGACCGGATTCCTTGACGGGCCCCGGGTTCTTTCCAACATGGCCATCGACCGCTGGGCCCCCACCCGCTTCGCCTCGCTCAACGACCGGCTGGTAACGCAGAACGGCATACTCATCATGGGAATCGCGGCGATTGCCCTCATGATCTATACGGGAGGATCGGTGAAGCTCCTGGTCATATTCTACAGCATAAACGTCTTCATCACTTTCTCCCTCTCTCAACTGGGCATGGTTCGGCACTGGTGGCTCGAAAGAAAAAACGATAACCACTGGAAAAAGAAACTCTTTATCAACGGTGTCGGCCTTGTCCTCACTTCGTTCATCCTGATTTCCGTGGTCGTCCTCAAATTCAACGAAGGCGGCTGGCTGACCATTTTCATCACCGGATCACTGGTCACCCTGGCCATTTTCATCAAGCGCCACTACAACCGCACCGGTAAAGTCCTCGGCAGGCTGAATGGCCTTGTTGAAATTGCGGAATTGGACAGGGCCGCCTATGAAAAGAAGAGAAAAAGCAGGAAGAAAAATCAGGACGTGGACCCCAGATACAGGACCGCCGTTCTTTTTGTGAACGGTTTCAGCGGAACCGGACTGCACACGCTTTTTACAATTTTACGCGTTTTCCCAAAAATCTATAAAAATTTTATTTTTGTCCAGATAGGTCTTATCGATTCCGGCCTCTTCAAGGGTACGGAAGAGATCTCACAGCTCAAGGAGCACATTGGGAAAGAGGCGGACCGTTACGTCCGCTACATGCACTCCCATGGGTTCAATGCGGAAAGCCGCACCGCAATCGGGGTGGACGTGGTCGATGAATCAGTACATATTGCCGCGGAGATCATAAAGTCATATCCCCGGGCAATATTCTTCGCCGGACAGCTGGTCTTCCCGGAGGATACCTTCTTCACCAAGTGGCTTCACAACTACTCCGCCTTCGCGATACAGCGACAGTTCTACACCCGGGGCATTCCCATTCTCATATTGCCGATACGGCTGTAACAATGCCGGCCACAGGAGCTGCCATCAATGTCCGTCGATCAACTGATAAAGGTCTTCGACGCCGGAAGGGACCCCTGCAAGAAAAGTGAGGGCTAAGGCTACGAATAAAAAATGGGGTTACCCGTTTTCCGAACTTATTTCTTTTTACTGAAATATTCCTGGAACAGCTCATGGTGAATGTTCAGCAGGCGATCCCGGATCTGGGTTATGGTATCGAAATTATAGCTCTGGAGGCTGTAGTAATCCAGGAGCCAGAGATATTTATTGATGAGCCGGGGCATGATGTTTGACCCTTCAACCTGGCTCTTGTTCATCTTCTGGAAAGTCAGCTCGAGGTTGTATATGTCCTTCTGTACCCCTTCGACCTGGTGGGCGCTCAGGTTGCGCTTGACGTAAAAAACATCATTGATGTACCCATAGATAGGTATCCACTCAGCGATGTCCTTGAAATCGCCCCGTTGCTTTTTCACGATTTCCACCAGATCCAGGATCGGCTTCGCCTTCAATATGCTCAGATCGATTTCGGCCGGGTCGATGAAAAAGGCTTCGCGGAAGGAGAGGAGACTCTTCGATGTTTCGCCAGAATGAAAATAGGCCTCACCCAGGATCGCCATGAGGCGTGCGCTGCTTTTATAGGAGCCCCTGGCGTACTCCAGGGTATCGATCGCCAGCTTGTATTCCTCAAGCCTGAGAAAGCAGTCCCCGAGATTTAGCAGGAACTTGAAATTATTCGACGTGTCCTGTTGCTCCCGGAAAGCAAACTTATAGTTGTCGGCGGCCCTGACAAAGATAAACCGCATGGCGTACTTGAAAGCCGACGAGGAAACCATGTTCTTGCTTTCCGCATACTCGTTGAAGACCTCCCACTGTCCCATCAGGTACTCGGCAGTATCCTTTCCCTCTTCGAGGTCCTTTATCTCCTTTTCACGGTTGTACCAGAATTTCGCCACCCGGTACGCTTCGATAAGCCCGGGATAGTCGGCATCAATGTCCATGAGCTCGTCTATCCTGGCCACCGCGGTACCGAATTCGCCCTTTTCTAGATGCTGGTACACTTCATTGATGCCGTTCAGGATCGGATCATCGGAAAATGTGAGTTGGCCGTTCTTGTCCATCGTTTTTCAAAGTTCTACGAAGTTGCCCCAGTTCCGCTTGTCACTCTGGTGGGTGAAAATGATCACCTGCCGTTTATTGGAAACATACGACACCAAGTCCCTGAACCGGTTGCAGCGTTCATCATCCATAAACTGGAATGGTTCGTCAATCAATAATGGGATTGAGGTATTCCCGTTTATTATGAAATCGGAAAGCGACAATTTGAGCGAAAGCAGCATGGCGTGAATGACCGGGGGCGTCATATCATCGGATACCCTGTTTTCGGTAATCAGCTGGAGCACGGCGGCGTCGTCTATCTTGGTGATATACTGGTTTCCGGTCAGGTGGTTGAATTTATCCAGGGTTCCGTCCAGGAGCTTCCTCAGCTGTTTCTCCTCGCTGCGATCGACGGCGCGCGTCAGCATGCGCGTGATGAATTCCATGGAATTCCGGTTGACCTTCCATTTTTTCAGTATCCGGTCAATGCCGTTCTTCTCCTCGATGAGAGCGTTCATGGCGCCGCTGCTGCCGGACGCCTGGAGAAACTCATTGTCGATCTGCTGTAAAATACGCTCTTTTGTTTCTATCTTTTCCTTTATGATGGCCAGCTCCGTGCCGATGTTTCTGATCAGGTCCTCGATCTTGCTCGTTTCATTTTCGATATCATCAACGATGTTCAGGGTGTCAATACTGGTGTGGATCTCGTCCTTGATGATCTCCTCCTCCTTTTTCAGCTCGTCCAGCTTTTTCTGTATCCGCACCATGTACTCTTCTTCCTTCAGCGAGCTTTTGATCATTGCCAGGTCTTTCTTCCGTTCGGTATAATTGACGTAATCTTCGAAATACTGGAGCAGGAGCTCGTATATTTCGGTGAGCTTGTAATCCTCCAGCATGACCTTGCTTTTTTCCATCAGGGCCGTGATACGTTCTTTAAACTGCTTCTTTTCCTCTTCCAGTTTCAGCAATTCTTTGTCGCGCCTGTTGATCAGTATTCCCGCGGCAATGGCGGCATAGGCAACACAGGCAAGGGCAGTAACGCCGATCAGCAGATAGAGATCTTTAAAAAAATTGAAGCCGTTTTTTATCAACAGGGCGCCCAGGGCTGAAAGGGCTCCGACAGTAACGGCGATGGCCATCCTCTTCAATCTGCCGGCATTTAGTTCCCTTCTGAAGTAGAAATTATCGATCTTTTCGTTGAGGTTCCTGATATCATTGAACACCTCCTGGAGAATGTCGAGATTGGTGCTGTCGCTGATGTCAATCTCTCTGAACTGGGGGAACATGGTGTCCAGCTCGGTTTTCATATCGGTCATCGATTTTATCTTCTGCTGCTCATTCTGAATCTCGTCCTTGATGTCCTCGAACTCCTCTTTCAGCTCCTCAACCTTGTGCAGGTTCTCGATTATCTTGTTCAGTATTTCCTTCTGGCTGTTGAGTGAATTGAGTGAACTGTTCAATTCGTCAACTTCGCACTGTATCGTGTTTTTTTCCCTTCTGAGCTTGTCGTGACGGGAACCGCTGATATCCATGATCTGGATCTTCTTCTCGAGGTCCCGCTTCTTCTCCTCGAACCTGGACACTTCCGGCGGGAGTCCGCCTTCTGAAATTACGCCCCTCTCGAAGGCGCTGTTCATGCTGAGATACTGGTTGTAAAAACCGGTGTTTTCATCCAGTATGATCCGCTTCAGCACCGAAAGATCGACGAATGAATCCTTAGCGATATCGGACGACGACGGAACAAAGGAGGAGCCGATAAAGGAGGCGCAGTCGATCCGGCCCAGGAATTCCTGAAACATTCTGCTTTCAAAATCATCGTCAAAGTAATTGTGGACCCTGTTTCCTTCCAGATTTTCCGACTTTGACTCGGAGTAGATGATTTTCTCCTCGTTGTTCTGGATATACTGAAGCCGGTAATTTTTATCGCTGGTGTTGCAGATACGGTAGTAGCCGTTATCCGACAGGGAAAAAAAGAGGTCAAGATAGAGTGAATTCCACACGTCATCACCCAGGAGTTTCCGGTCGGAAAACTTCCCCCACAGAACATCCACCATGCTCTTCGCCAGGAGGCTCTTCCCCGATCCGTTCTTGCCGTAGATGATGGTCAGCCGGTCGCTGAAATCTATGACACGGTTATCGAAAAGCCCGTGTCTGTATACCATGCACTTTATAAACTGCACAGCCACTCCTCCAGGTTCTTAAACCCGTCACGGGTGATTTTATTCAGGGATACCGCAAGATCGGCTTTATCAATATCATGGGGGAGGCCGCCCTGGTCAATCTGTTCTTTGATGATCTTGTAAAATTCACCCCGCAGTGAATTTTCGTACTGAAATTCCTCTATCAGGGAATCTATCGTCGGCACGCTCTGGTCGATGAAGTCCAGTCTGAAAAAGTCATTTTTGTATTTCTGGATCTCATACTGTCGCAGCACAAAATCCCGCTCCCCGGTCAGGATTATCTGCTGGATCGCCTTCTTCGATTTGTTGTTTTCCAGCAGCTCCTTGATGGGGCCCATTGTTACCAGGTCGGAACAATCCACCTGGTCCCGGTACAGCTTCATGGAATTGACGGTGAGACGCTTTATCTGGTAGAGCCTGTTTTCCTTGATGACGATGGATATGACATAGCGGTCGCCCGACTCATCGAAGGATGTCGCCTCAGGGCTCCCGGGACACACCCCTATGATGCGGTCCATGATCTTGAACATCTTGAAGCTGTGGCAATAGCCAAAGGCGTAAAAATCGAGGCCAAGCGTCTTGATGTCATTCTTCTGAAGGCGATAGACAAGATAATCATTTTTTTCATTATCAAAGTCGAAATCAGCGTGGAACAGCCCGATGTGGAATCCCTCATCGGATATTTTCTTGATACTCGAGACATCATATCCGAGGCTCCCTGAAAGTCCGTAAATATAGACCTTCTGGCCGTTCTTCATATACAGGTACGGCGTCGCGGTCATGGTACTCGAAAAAAGACAGGACGCGTTAAAATCAAGAACGGAAGGCGCTATGACGTTCCTGTCGGTGAGCTCTCCTTTTCCCGGCGTATACACAATTTCCGTGCCCCCGCTGCGGAGAATCCTGAATTCCTTCCTGATCATCTCCATGGTGTCATCAGCGACGGAGTCGTTGTCGATGAGATCCCCGCCGACAAGAAAAAGATCATGCCCCCTTGCTATGGCAGCTATGCGCTTGAAGGTATTTACCCTGGCGTAATCGGGAATATGGGTCTCCCCGGACCGTAACCCCAGATGAATATCTGACATAAACAGAATCTTGATTTCGCTATCCATTATTGCGTACCATCAAATGGCGGAAAAATATGCATCAGACGTGCTATCTATATTGTCGTTTAAAACAATGCAATTCTAAAGTTTTTCTGCGCAATCCATAAATTTCATCCCCGAAATGGGGAAAAAACATCACGTACGATTCATGTAAGAATATCAAGTTAGGGTTCGGAAGTTTCTCCGGGGAGCCTGTTGGCATTACCATAAAAACCCCAAACCAGTGATATGGGTATCAATGACGCTGCACAGTTGAGGTAAATCTTTATTGCAAGGCGGAGTAGCGGGATAGCTTCCGGATAGAATGCTACTTTCAAGTAGATCTGATTATTTGCCTTTTTTTAATTGACAAATACCCATTCAACGTCAAAAAGACTCATCTATATTCCCAATCAGGCTCAATGCCGCACCTGACCCTGACACGACATAATTTATAATGTCTCTGTGCAGGCGGATAAAGGTAAAACAGATTTCGAGAGTTATATAATGACCGATAAAAATACATCCCATGAAGAAAAATTCAAGTATTTCGGCTCCATCGGCAGAATAGCGGTTATTTTTTTCCTGGGTTTTTCCCTCTTTCTTGTCATATCTACCATAATGCTGATTTTCCTGACCAAGCCTGAGCGCGAGGTCGTCGTCCCCGATGTGGAAGGAAAGCAGTTCATGGAAGTCTACAACAGCCTGGTCAGGAAAGGCGTCAAGCCTGAAGTCAAATTCAAGGACATCGCCGATATCGATGACGGCACTGTACTTTCCCAGTATCCGAAAAAAGGAAAGGTCGTTCCCGAAAACAGCAGGATCAAGCTGGTGGTGAGCCGCTCAGAGTTCTATATCGAGGTGCCAAATCTCGTCGGCAAGGAGCTCCCCCTGGCGCTGAACAATCTGAGAAACATACACCGCCATGACCGGACCCTTTCCCTGGGCACCGGCGTCATATCCTACATCCCGTCGGATACCGTCGCCGATAACACCGTGATCGACCAGAGCCCGCGTGCCGGTGAAAAAGTAAGACCGAACCGGAAGATCAATGTACTGGTCTCGTCGGGAAAAACCGCTCCCGGCGCGGTCATGCCTGATGTCAGGGGCCAGTCCATAGAGCTCTGCTTTGATCTGCTCCGGGCCAAAGGCCTGACCGTCACTGAAGAGATCGTGGCTACGGATGATCCCGCGAAAAGCGGCCTGGTCGTCTCCCAGACCCCCGCCAAGGGCACCCCGGTGCAGAAGGGAGATGCCTGCACCCTCCAGGTAAGCTATAACCCCCTTGATAAACATCCCTACGCCGCATACGAAAAGATAGAATTCCAGATACCGAATGATGAAAAGCAGGGTCTCTACGAAGCATATATTGAAGACAGCCATTCAAAGAGAATCCGGTACTCGAAGAAGGCCGGACCGGGCCAGAAGATGGTATTCATATTCAGGCGCGAGGGCAACGCGACGATCACGTTTCGCTGCGATAAAAAACGTATAGATGATATGACCATCAATGTCGACTAAAGGAAAAAAAATACTTATATCGCCTTCCATCATAGCGTCTGACCTGACGACCATGGGAGAGCAGGTGCAGTCCTTCGACAGCGGCCTCGTGGACCTGCTCCACCTTGACGTCATGGACGGGAACTTCGTGCCGAACCTTACCTTCGGGCCCGGTTTCATCAGGGATCTGAAAAAGCATACCGCCATTCCTCTGGACGTGCACCTGATGATAGAAAAACCGGAACGCTCCATTGGTGAGTATCTTGACATCAAGCCCTGGGCTGTGACTATCCACTATGAAAGCACGCGGTTCCCCGCGAGGATACTCCAGCAGATACGGAAAGCCGGGGTGATCGCCGGCATATCCATTAATCCCGCAACACCGGTGGAATCCATCTATGATCTTCTTCCCTACGCGGACATGGTCCTGATCATGTCGGTCGACCCCGGCTTTTACGGGCAGGCCTTCATGGAGCCGGCCATTGAAAGGATCAAAAAACTTTCCGCCTACATCAAGTCAGCGACCGGCTTGAAGGTAAAAATCCAGGTCGATGGCGGCATCGGCCCGGACAACATCGCCCGCGTTGTCGCTGCCGGAGCTGACATTGTCGTTGCCGGCAATTCCGCCTTCAAGGGGGGCGACGTCAATAAGAACGTGAAAGAATTGTACGAACGGGCTAATGCAAGTTCATAAATAGACTATACTCATTCATCTCAAGAGCCCCCTGTCCACCGCAGGGGCCCGCAAATGTCCGGGCAATAAAATAACAATACGATACATTTCATCAGACACGGAGGCGGTGGGGCATGAACATGAAAAAGGTCAACCGGTTCTGGTAGAGCGCGAATCTCTTCCTTGCTATACACCAAAACGGGGAGCACTGAAATGAATAAAATCGTTTTTGGCGACAGGCCGCGCGATATCTTTGTCTTCTGTCTCATCTATGCCCTGCACATGGTTGAGGAATTCACCCTTGGCTTCGTGGAATGGGCCGACCGCTATGTGGGCAGCTTCGACTGGACGCAGAACCTGTTCGGGAATTCGATGTTCTTCGTGCTCCTGTTTGCCGCGTGTTACCTGTATTACCGGAACCAGTCCAGGTTCCTGGTGGCAGGGATGTGCGCCCCGATGTGGGTCCTGAGCAACGCCTTCATCCACATATCGGCCACGGCCCTGAGCGGCGAATACTCCCCGGGCGTGGTAACCGCATCGGTACTTTACATCCCCACGGGCGTATACTTCCTCGTGATGTGGGGCAGGAAAAATCTGCTGACCTGGAAAAACGTGGTGTTATCCTTTGTGATCGGGGGGATGATTTTCATCATGATACCCGCGTTCGGCCGGGCCATACATTTCAATGCGGAGCTTGCAAGGATATTCCACCTGGTGAAATAAAAAACCGGGCATCCGTGTCCCGGCTTATTGCCGGGCGCTTTCCTGGTTCCTCCTGATGAAGGAGAAGTTGATCAGCACCGGGAATATCACCGCGACCATGAGCGTGAATATCTCGTTGATCACCGGGCGATGCATGCATTTAACACACCTGCCCGGAACTTATTGCGTGCCCCCTGCGGGGGACAGGGGGGAATAAACTGATTAATTTCCCCTTTTTGGCTATTTTCTATTGACAAAAAAATAGGGTTAAAAATAAATAAATTCCTAATCATTACAGGAGGAATGTCGTGGCTGTTAAGATACGCTTACAGAGAGTAGGGACGAAAAAGAAGCCATTTTACCGGATTATCGCCGTTGACGGCAGGGAAAAAAGGGACGGCAAGTTCATTGATCAGCTTGGACGCTACCAGCCGATCGTTGACGGCGAGCAGTTAGTCATAGACGAGACGAAGTTGTTCCACTGGCTCGGAAAAGGCGCTGTACCGACTCACACCATCATGCAATTATTAAAAAAGAAGGGGTTGTGGCAGAAATTTAAAACCGCCAAATAACTCCACAGGAGCCGGAAATGAACTATAAAGAACTTGTTGATTACATGGTCAAATCACTTGTTGACCATCCGGACCAGGTGGAAATACGAGAGGTGGAAGGAGAAAAGTCGACAATCCTCGAGTTGCGCGTAACGAAAGAAGACATCGGAAAGGTTATCGGAAAACATGGCAGAATTGCCCGGGCGATCAGGACCATCATAAACGCTTCCGCTACAAAATCTGGAAAACGGGTGGTGCTGGAAATACTCGATTAATGACTGATGATTATATCCGCATAGCTGTTGCCGCCGGGGCTCACGGCCTGAACGGCCGGTTGAAGGTCCTGGTGGTCTCTGATATCAGGGAACGATTTGACAAAGGAAAATCAGTTTTTATCAATACCAATACCGGCTACCGGGAATTCAAAATACAGAATTTTATCGAGCAGAAGGGGAGGACCGGTCTCCTGGAGCTCGAGGGCATACACGACCGGGACGCGGCCCTCTCACTGAAAGGTTCCGACATCTGCATAGAAAGTGCGGAAGCGGAACGGACCAGAGGCGACCTGGACGATGATAGTTATTATTACTTTGACGTTATTGGATGCGCCGCGTTCTTCAAGAACAAGATGTTAGGTACCGTGACTGACATCCTTGAGGCAGGCTCCGGCGAGATACTTATCATATCGAACGAAGAAGGGAAGCAGTACATGGTTCCCTTCGTTGAATCGATGGTAGAGACGAAAAACATACGGGACAGAAGACTGGATATCAATCCTGTTGAGGGACTGTTTGAAGTTTAAGATCGTGACACTGTTCCCCGATTTTTTTTCCTCCCCGCTCCGCAGCGGTCTGCTCGGAAAAGCGGTCGAATCGGGGATCATCGGCGTCACGATTACCGATATCCGGAATTTTGCGGCGGACCGGTACCGCAGCTGCGACGATTATCCCTACGGCGGCGGGTCCGGGATGGTTCTCATGCCGGGCCCCCTGGACGGGGCGATCGAGAGCGTGAAGGAACCGGGAACGAAGGTGATTCTCACCTCGGCATCGGGTACGCTCCTCAACCAGGACCTGGTGAAGGAACTTGCCGCGCACAACGACCTCTGCATTGTATGCGGGCATTACGAGGGCGTGGACCAGCGGGTGATCGACCGTCATGTTGATTACGAGATTTCCATCGGTGATTACGTGCTATCCGGTGGAGAGTACGCTGCCCTGGCGATCCTTGACGCAGTTTCCCGGTACGTGCCGGGATTCATGTCCAACAGCGAGTCCCTGACGGAGGAGAGCTTCGAACTGGACCTGCTGGAATATCCTCATTACACGCGGCCTGAGGATATATTCGGCATGAAGGTTCCCGTGGTGCTGCTGAGCGGTAATCATAAAATGATACAGGACTGGCGGCGCGAGGAAAGCTTGGAGAGAACCAGACGGACCAGGCCGGATTTGTACAGAAAACATCTTATCAGAAAAATATCAGGAGAATGAGCAATGGACATCATGCAGGAAATTGAAAAGAAAATAATGCCGGTCGACAGAAAAATAAATTTTGAAATCGGCGATACGGTCCGCGTGCACTACCGCATCGTTGAAGGAAACCGTGAGCGAATCCAGGTTTATGAAGGCATCGTGATCGCCATAGACAACAAGGGCATGAGCAAGACCTTTACCGTGCGGAAGCTTTCCTTTGATGTCGGCGTCGAGCGGATCTTCCCCGTCTATTCTACGAAGATCGCCAAGATAGACGTGGTGCGGAAAGGCAAATCACGCCGCGCCAAGCTTTATTATCTCAGGGAACGCACCGGCAAATCCGCCAAGCTTCGCGAGAAGACCGCGAAGGGCGGGAAAAAACATTCCGCCGCGGCGGCCGATGTGCCGGGAACCCATGCGGGCGACGATGCAGCCGCAGCTGAAGAAACCACCCGGCAGGAATCCTGATATCCCGGAACCGGGCATCTGTTGGAATCCGTAAACAATACCGGCGGCAGCAATGAAACACGAAAGGCGGGCGATGCGTCCGCCTTTTCGCATTTACCCACCTTTGCCATAGAAAAGCTTCTGCTGAAGGAAGGATTTTCCCTCATAGCCGGCGTTGACGAGGTCGGCAGAGGGGCCCTGGCCGGGCCCCTCTGCGTCGGCATCGTCATCTTTGACGCAGCCCTCATCGCCTCCACGGAAGGCGCGATCCAGGGCATCAACGACTCAAAAAAACTGACCCCCCGGCAGCGGAAAAGCGGACTTGAACTCATCCGGGCCGGTTCAATCCACTCGTCATCCGTCCTGGTGTCACACCGCACCGTCGACCGGCTCAACATAAACGGAGCCACCGAATTTGCACTAAATCGGCTCATCAGGAGTATACCTATTAAGCCTGATGTTATAATCCTGGATGGAAATTTCTCTTTTGATTGCCCGGTCCCTATTCGTTCAATATTGAAAGGGGATGCGAAATCCATATCAATCGCATCAGCCTCCATCGTGGCAAAAGTGTACCGCGACGCGATCATGGAACGGTTCGATGACATGTATCCCGGCTATTATTTCAGCAGCAACAAGGGCTACGGCACGCGGCGGCACCTGGAGGCGCTCTCCGGCCGGGGGCTCTCGCCAATCCACCGGAGGAGCTATGAGCCGGCGCGCACCATGATTTCATCCGGTATAATTCTGAAATGAAAATTGAACCGACATCCACCATCAGGGTCTCAGGGAAAAGCGGCGTTTATGATCAGCTCAGGGAGATGCAGAAAGGCGCGGAGCTTCCGGCAAGGATCATCGACCGCATCAGCGGCCGTGAAGCGGTCCTCGAGATTGCGGGGAAAAAAATACACGCTGAATTTCAGAAAGGCGTGCCGTCCGGCACCATGATAACATTGAAGCTCGATGAGATCAGGGACAATTCCCTCTTCTTCAAACTGGTGGATCCGGGGGGGAGGGACGCGCTGGCGCGGCTCCTGTCAGAGATGACGATTGCCGGCAAGAACCAGATACAGAAGAACATCGGCGGCGCCCTGGCACGGCACCCGGCCGGCATTCTCGAATTGAACGCCCTCCTCCTGGGCCTTCAGCCGAAGCAGGATAAAAAGGATGAAGGATTGACCCGGTTTCTCAACCTTTTATTAAAGCTGGGGTTTGATAAAAACAGTGTCTCTGACCTATCAATCCTCCTTTCCGGGGTCCGTGTTGACGCGAAAGCATTTCAATCGCTTCTGATGATCATGGGGTTCGACAGAGATAAGATCAGAAAATGGACATCGGGTCAATTCATCAATGTTGAGTCGATGATCGATTCAATTATTGGTGAAATCACTGAAATGGAGGGAAGCGAGGATAAGGAGACGGTCCTCCGGCAGCTTATTGGACTGCTTTCAGGTTCTGCTGAAATACCTGCAGAATATGTTTCTGGAGAGTTTGCCTTCTCTGACAATGATATACTGTATCCAGTCCATTACCTGGGAAAAGATGACACCTGGGTTTTTAGTGTCGATTTTTCAACCATAGGACGCATCGAAGTTCTGGCGCAGAAGAACCGGGAGGAATACCATGTGTCGGTTTTCTGCGGAACAGGAGAGGTACTTGATGTTCTCAAGCAATCCGCAGATGAACTTAAAAAAAATCTTCCGGATATTCATATAAATTTCTATATTACCGCGCAGGCCTTAAATAAAATAGTTGAAATTTATTCATATTACTCACTAAATAGTGTATTTGACATACGGGTGTAGGATGAAAGACGACAGGACAGGGGTAGCACTCGAATATTCCGGGGATATCCCGAAAATCCTGGCTGTTGCCAGGGGAATGTTATTTGAACGACTGATGCAGATCGCCAAAGAGCATAACATCACCATCTATCGCGATTCAGATCTTGCCCGGGTTCTTGCGCAGTTGCCGGTGGGCAGCGAAATACCGGAAACCCTGTTTAAAGCTGTTTCAGAGGTACTTGCGTACTGCTACAGGATCAATTCAGAATTCAAGGCAAAATTGGACAGCATGGGAATAGTATAATGGCCAAGATGAGAAAGATATCCGTGGAAGAACTGAGGCCCGGGATGATATACGACAAACCCATCTACGTGGACAGCAACAACATGCTCATCACCGCCAACTCTCCCATCAGGGAATCGGACATCAAGAAACTTATGACCTGGGGAATCACCGAGGTTGAAACATCCGGCATCCTGGTCAAGCGCATGGAGATGGCTGAAGAAAAAACCCCCGAAAATGAAAGTAACGGCTCCGCTGAAACTGCCCCGGCCAAGGCGTCCGACATTGACAACGAAAAGAAGATTGTCAGCGATTACAACGAGCTACTAAAAAAACGCAAGGGCCTTATCGAAGTCCATAACCGCGCCAGGAATGCCGTTGAGGCCGCGCACAAGGCGATCCGCAATAATCAGCCCTTCGAGACCCGCGACCTTGAAGACGCGGTCCAGAGTATCGTCAAACTGCTGAAGGAAAACAGCAACATATTCCTTTTCCTCTACGGCCTCGACGAGGGCAAGGACTATACCCTGACGCATTCCGTCAACGTGACCTTCTACTCCCTGATCATCGGCATCGCGCTGAAGTACAATCCGGTCAAGCTGAACGACCTCGGCCTGGGCACGCTCCTCATCGACGCCGGCATGATAAAACTGCCGGTCTACATCATCCACAAGCAGTCGAACCTGACGGACCAGGAATTCAACCAGATCAAGACGCACCCGCTCCTCGGGTACAAGGCACTCAAGGATCTGGGAAAATTAAAGGAGAGCTCCGCCATCATATCGCTCCAGCACCACGAACAATTCGACGGCAAGGGATACCCCCGGGGCCTCAGGGGCAACGACATCGACGAGTTCGCCCGCATCGCCGCCATCGCCGACAGCTACGAGGCGCAGATATCCAACCGGAGCTACCGGAAAAAGGTCTACTTCTATCACGCCATGCGCAACCTCCTGTCCAGCGGCGTCAACAAGTTCGATCCGGTCATCCTGCGCGTGTTCCTCTCGCGCATGTCGGTCTATCCCATAGGCTCCATCGTCGAGCTGAACGACGGGGCCATCGGCATCATCATCGGATCCGTTCCGGAAAAGCCGCTCCGACCCATCATCAAGCTCATCTTCGACAAGGACCGCCGGCGCATCGATGAAACACGACCATCATCAACCTCCTCGACGGAGCCATCCCTGTACATCGTCAAGGCCCTCGACGAGGCCGACGTGGGCATCAACATCTTCGACGTGCTGTAGAACCCGGTGCTGGACCATCTTCATAACCGGGATTCGGCGCCGACGGCGAAAACCGCGCCGCGGCCTTCCTCGAGAATAACCGGTTCATCATCATAGACCGCAATTACCGCTTCGGCAAGTACGGGGAGATCGACATCATCGCCCGAAGAGAAAATCTCGTCATCTTCGTCGAAGTGAAGCACCGCGGAACCGAGCGATACGGCGGGGCCCTCTATTCCATCAGCTCAAAAAAAAGAAAAGCCTCAAGACCGCGGCCCGGGCCTTTATCTCGGCCAGCCCGGACTATGATCGACCTGAGATCACCTTCCGCTTCGATATGATCCCGTATACAGGATAATTCGATCGACTGGATTGAGGATATGTTCCGTTAACGGAAGGGGGGTCCCGCCCCTCTATTTCCTGAGGGAACGGTACTCTCGCACCATCTTTCTGTTGATGATGCCCAGCACAAAGGGGGCGAACTTGCTGATCCACCAGAGAACCTTCGCATGGAGGGGAAAAACAATCATTGCCCTGTTCCTTGCCACGCCCTCGAGGATGATCTCAGCAGCCCGCTCCGGCGTGATGAGCCGCCGGGGCATGCGGGCCATGTAGGTCTCGCGGTCCGTTCCGATGATCTCGATGGCGTCGTAAAAGGCGGTTCTCACGATCCCGGGGCAGACAAGGGTCATGCGCACGCCCAGGTCCTCCGTCTCATGGCGCAGGGCCTGGGTGAGTCCCACCACGCCGTATTTGGCCGCCGTGTAGGGCGTGTTGATGGAGAAAGGCGCGAACCCCGCCATGGAGGCAATATTGACGATATGACCGCAGCCCTGCCGCGCCATGACTGTGTAAGCAGCCATGGTGCCGTAGAGCACCCCGAAGAGGTTCACATCGAATATCTTCCGCCACTGGCCGATTGTCCAGATCAAGGGCATCAGCTGAAATACCGATGCCGGCATTGTTGAAGTAGAAATCAAGGGACCCGGATTCGGCAGCCGCGTCTTCCACGGCCCTGAACACGGCGTTTTCATCAGAAACGTCGAGAGCAACAGCGCGTGCATGGAATCCCATGGCATTGATCTCAGCGGCAGTGCGGTTGCCTCCTCCCCGTTGATGTCTGCCACCACGACCCTGGCCCCCCGTGCGGCCAGGCCGCGGCACAGGGACCGGCCCATGCCGGAAGCCCCGCCGGTCACCATGGCCGTCTTTTCTTTAAATGGATTTTTCATGATCAGTATCCCGTGAATACACCTTCCCGAAAACGGGGCGGTATATTTCTTCGGTTATCAGATATCGCATCAGCCACAAAAATTGTCAAACATTATGATCATTAGAAGTTGACATCTTCAAATCCATTATCAAATTTACCATAACCGTATTACCTTAAACAGGACAAATAACATGAAAAAAGACAAACTCTTCACTCCCGGCACCATAGGTCCCCTCAAAATCAGGAACAGGACCATACGGTCGGCTGGTTTCGAGGGCATGTGCCCTGGCGGCTTTCCCTCCGAGTCGCTCGTCAACTATCACCGGTCTGTGGCCGCCGGCGGCATCGGTATGACCACCGTTGCCTACGTTTCGGTGACCAACGGCGGCCGTACCTTCAGCCACCAGGCCTGGATGCGGCCCGAAGCAATCCCTCACTTCAGAAAGCTCACCGACGCGGTGCACCGCGAGGGAGCAGCCGCCTCGGTGCAGCTGGGCCACGCCGGCAACATGGCGGACGGCAAGGTCTCCGGAGAGCGCGCCATCGCGCCGTCGGGCCGGTTCAACCTTTACGGTCTTACCCTGCCAAAAAAAATGTCTGAATCCGACATCGAGGAAATGGCCCGGGCCCACGGCAGGGCCGTGGCCGTGGCGCGGGAGGCCGGGTTCGACGCGGTGGAGATACACGCCGGCCACGGGTATCTCATAAGCCAGTTCCTTTCACCCTACACCAACCGCCGCACTGACCGTTTCGGCGGGTCTCTCAATAACAGGGCGCGGTTTCTCAGGATGGTCATGGCCGAAGTGAAAAAGGCCGCGGGAAACAAAACGGCAGTGGTGGTGAAAACGAACCTGGAGGACGGCTTCCCCGGCGGCATGGATAAAGAGGAGGGAATATCCGTCGCGCGGATCCTTGAGCAGGAAGGAGCTGACGCCCTGGTGCTCTCCGGCGGTTTCGTGAGCAAGGCCCCCTTCTACATGATGCGCGGCCTGACTCCCCACAAAGAACTCATCAGCTACCAGAATAATATACTGATAAAACTGGGGATGATGGCCTTTTCACGCATCATGATCAAAGACTATCCCTACCGCGAAGGTTTTTTTCTGGAAGACGCACTGAAAATCCGTGACGCCGTGAAGCTCCCCCTGGTCTATGTGGGGGGCCTTGTCGCCAGAAAAAAAATCGACGAAATTCTCAATAAGGGCTTTGACTTCGTGGCCCTGGCGCGGGCCCTGGTGGCGGAGACTGATTTTGTGAACAAAATCAGGAAGGATCCAGCCCACGTGTCCAAGTGCCTTCGCTGCGGCCCCTGCAACAGCTGCGTGGCCACCATGTACATGGGAGAGATGCGCTGCACCTACGAAGGGTGAGACCTCCAATTAAAAATTCCGCCTGGTTCAAACCGGCCGCCGGTATCGCTTCATGAAGCCATGGACAACGGCGGTTATGAGCAGGTTCGGTATCCAGTGTATGAAATAAAAATGAAGCTTGTTGGATAATCCCGGGATAACCCTGGGCTTTTTCTTCATCAAGCCCCGGTACCCGACCCTGGCGACCTTCTTTGCGTCCATGGCGGCGCCATGGACCAGGGAACCCACCGACCATCTTTTGGGGGTTTTCACAAGGCCGGCGGAATCGAGAAAATTTGTCGCCGTGGTGCCGGGATAGAGGCAGGTGACGGCAACGCCGAACTCCTTCATCTCCCGGGCAAAGGCCTGGGTGAAGCTTGACACGTATGCCTTGGTTCCAGCATAGGCGGCCCAGAAGGGAAGGGGCTGAAAGGATATGGTTGAAGCTACATTGAGTATATGGCCCCTTCCCCGTTCTTTCATCTTCTTCCCGAAAAGCTGGCAGAGAACCGTCATGGTCATCATGTTCAGGATGACCATCTGTTTTACCCGGGCAAGGTCAAGGTCCAGATGCCTGCCGACAAGGCCGTAGCCGACGTTATTGACCAGAATATCAACATCGAGCTTTTCCTTTTCGCAGAAGGCAAAGATTGATTCAGCGGCGTCCAGACCGGAAAGATCTTTCTGCACGACGATGACCTTCTGGCCCGGCACTACCACCTTGAGCTCTTCCCTGAGGGATTCAAGTTCCTCCATGATCAGGCTTACTGCCACCAGGCTGTATCCGGCTTTATGGAAACAGCGGCAGAGCTCCCGGCCGATGCCGTTCCCCCCGCCGGTGACGAGGACCGTCCGAAGCTGTGATGTTATCGATGCCATTTCAACCCCCTGATTAAAATGGACAATTAATGCATATACACGCGGCGCACCTTTCGCTCACTCCGCCGCAAATAGGACCTCCTGTCCTAGCGGCTCCGGCAGCCATCCTGGCTCCCTGTTCGCTGAAAGGCGGCGCCGCTCTGTCATCGCGAGCAAAGCGAAGCGATCTTGATAATGATAGTAAAATGAAATGAAAAATTATATATTTTCCAGGGACTTCAACATATCAAAAACAAGATTACTTTGTCACTGCGTTTCTCGTAATGACAATTTTTAACTAACAATACATCACTCGGCCGGCTCCTTCACATACAGCTGCTTCGCTATCAGGTACATCGGCATCTTCCTCCGGAAGAGCAGGAAGTATGAAACCAGGGTAAATGCCGGTATGCCGATGCCGTACGCCGCAAGGAGGCTGCCGGTCAGCTCCCTGATCCCCATGACCGACAGGGCAGCCAGTATCGCCAGGCCCAGGCACACGACCCACTGGGTCGCGAAGTTGAAAAAGAGAATCTTGATCGGGCTCGGGATCTCATCCGGCTTGATCGATGGGTCCATCTTCGCGCCTTCGCGCGTGAAGTTGATGAAGCCGTATATGAGCATGGGAGCAAAAAAGACAGCCATGACCACCAGGGTCCACCAGACGCGGCTGGCATAGAAGAAGGATATGCCCATCGTTGCCCCTGCCGTCCAGAGCTCGCCTCCGTTCACGCTCATGTCATAGGTGAACCGCTGGTACCCGGTGCAGTCCCACCCGCACACAAGAATGAACCAGAAGATGATCCACGCCACCATCCAGTTGGCATGGGCCCCGTAATAATTCTTCTTTTTTACCAGCCGCCACGTGGTCCAGTAACCCAGTATACCCTGGGTAACGTTGGTGACCGCGAAGATCACGACCAGCCACGCGGGAATGTCTTTCATGGTCGTGGCAACCTGCATCGTCTCCCACTGGGTATGCTCCCAGAGCAGATAGAGCCCCGAGGGAGCGAAAAAGATCGAGAGAAAGAGAAGGATAAAAACATACCATTTATTGTTAAAGGGCTTTTCCTCCTTTTCAAGCTGCCGCGCCGCAGCGGCCGCAAAGGTCGCGCCGAAGGCGTACGACCAGACGATATCAACTTGTACCATTACAATCCTCCATGCTTTTTATTGGTTTGTCCCGCCGTCCACGACGGCGGGAATTTTATTAGTCTGAAACTCCCGGTCCAAGAAACGGGCCAACCAGCCGGCTCATTCCTCGAGTCTTGATGAATTATTTCTCGTACTTTTTTATATATTTCACGACAATGTCATCGACAAGGGTTCCGACCGCGTCGCAGTCTGACACTATGAGGTCGGTAATTTCCGCGATCATATCCTGGTCTTTTATAAGTTTCTCCTTTATAATCCTCTCCTTTCCGGTGATATTGAGTTTCTCCGCCAGGAGCCTCTCCTTTCCGGTGACGATGTAGTTCTCGGCAAGTGTCAGAAAAAAATTCGTCGTGGCCCGTTCGACGCTGGCATACGAGCCGCCGCTGGCCATGATGTTCTTGATGTTATCCCTGTCAGCAGCAATGATGCCCTGCAGGGCCCCTTTATCCTTCACGAATTTCGTAAGCCTGGTGGCAAGGGCCTTCCTGATATAGGCCTCGTTCTTTATCCTCGACTCGATGGCCCCCTCTTCCTCTGTGCCGCGGGCCGCGTCGCTGTATTTCTTGTTAGGCACCATGGTACGAAGCTTTTTCAGGGTATCGTAGGGATAGCTCTTCATGACCGCGTAAGCCACTTTTTTGGGGATGCTCCCCGCCGGGTCCACCAGGAGCCGGTAGATGAACTTTGTCCTGTCCCTGCCGAGATATTCCATATCAAAGACTCCTTTCATGACCGTAACGCGAACGCGCCCCTGCTCCAGTGGTATTTTGACTTCTTCCGTGGCCGTAAATGATATATTCGCCCGGGCATTGTCCCAGTCGTAAATGGTCTTGTCTTTTAAAGTGATGTCCCGCTCCTCGATGATGGGGGGCCTGAGCACCATGTAGATGACCATAGTGTTACGGTCATATTTTTTTTCCACCTGGGCGCCGTAGCAATCGGCTATCCAGTTATTATACTTAGGCACGTCCCGCAGAACCTCGCCAATGACCTCCATTTTTTCGTCTATGGTGGTGACCGCCATGTATTCCATGAGGTCGGTACCGGGAACGGACCGCTCGTAGACCTTTATGCCGCTGCTGTTTTTGACCATCGACCATGATTCTGCAGCGCCGGCATCTGCCAGACTCAGCATGCTAACTGAAAAAAGTATTATCATAATGAATAATAATCGTTTCATAAACCCCTGACACCTCCAGATGATTTAATAAAATTTATGCAGTCTTTTTGTATTATAAAAACCGTCCAGCTAGTATGTAATTAAAGCAGGAAGTGTGCCAAAATAATTCATGTTTTCATAACCTCTCTGAAATTTGGCATTTTTAAGGGAAAATTTATTTACAATCCACCAGTCCCCCTAAAGGGGCATGAAATAATGTCTTTTCCTGCGGCCCCCTCCGGGGGCCGGGGTGTATATTATATGGGAATGATGCAGGCAAAATAAGTTTGTGGGCCAGAGTCCGAATTCCTGTCCCACAAAAGAGCCGGTTGTCCCGGTTTTCGGACAAATGCACGGCCATCTAAGGGGATTATGATGAAAATAAAAGAATGTTAATCGGAAATTTTGTACTTCTGGAGCTTGTTGAAGAGTGTTGATTTGGGGAGGCCGGTGATTTCAGCCGCTTTCCTGACATTGCCTTTTGCCTGCCGGTACGCCTCGGCAAGGAATTCCCGCTCGATGCGCTCGATTTCCGCGGCGACATCACAGCCGTTGCAGACCGCTTCCTCGATATAGGCCTTCATCGTGGCGTAAAAATCCATCATCCGCGACGTATCCGAGGTGGTGCAGATAGCCTCGAGGTCCTTCTCGGAAATGCTGTTCTTATCGGTCATGACGAGCATCCGGTGGACCAGGTTCTCCAGTTCCCTCACGTTGCCCCGCCACTCCCGTGAGGTGAGGAACCGCATGGCCGACACCGTGAATTCGATGTTCCTGGTGCCGGTATAATCATACTTCCTGATAAAGTGGTTCACCAGTATGGGGATGTCCTCCCGCCGTTCCCTGAGGGGCGGCATGTAGACCGGGAGGCCGTTTATACGGTAGAAGAGGTCTTCGCGAAAATCGCCTTTCCGGATCTTTTCCTCAAGGTTCTGGTTTGTCGCCGTTATGATCCGCACATCGACCTTGATGGAAGACTCGCCCCCGATGCGTTCGAACACACCCTCCTGGAGAACCCGAAGCAGCTTGGTCTGGAGCTTCGCGCTCATATCGCCGATCTCGTCAAGGAAGATAGTCCCGCCCCCGGCCAGCTCGAACTTTCCCTTCCGCTGCCGGTCTGCCCCGGTAAAGGCGCCTTTCTCGTGGCCGAAGAGCTCGCTTTCCAGGAGCTCCGAGGGGATTGCAGAGCAGTTCAGCTTGATGAAGGGCTTGTCCCGCCGCGGGCCCAGGGCGTACAGGGCATCGGCGATGAGTTCCTTGCCGGTCCCGCTTTCTCCCCTTATGATGACCGGGATGGTTGACTTCGCGGCCTTCTCTATGATTACGAAGATCTCCTTCATCTTCCTGCTATGGCCGATGATGTTCTGAAAACTGGACGAATAGTCGAGCTCTTCGTGAAGGTAGACGCTCTCGTTTTTTAGCTGCTCCAGCAGGTGCGAGTTTTTTATGGAAATGGCAGCCTGTTCGGACAGGACCCCGAAAAGGGTCCGGTCATGGTCGGAAAAGACCCGCTCATCCCTGCAGGCAGACACCATGGCACCCACTATTGCGCCGTCCACGGTGACCGGCAGCCCGTACAGGCTCCGGATGGAATCACCCTTCATGGCGGCAGCGATGCCTGCATCGACCGGTTCAGAAGTTCCGGAAGGAACAGCAAGGGCCGCGGCGGTGTCGATGATCCTTGTTCCGATAATGCATTCAATCCCGCCGTCTTCGCCGCAGGAAAAAGTCTTTGATTCGGTGACAACCTCCATCGTGCCCGAGCGGCTGTTCCGGATTACGATAAAACAGCGTTCCGGCTGGAGAAGCTTCTTTGTTTCAAGGACGATGTTGATAAGGGTCTTGGTGAGTTCTTCATGGGATGAAATCTTCCGCCCGATCTCCATCAGCGACGAGATCTCTTTCACGTGCTTCTCGCCCATCTGGTACCAGGCCATTATATAATCGCCCAGCATCCTGGAAAAAGCGAGACCCATCACCGATATCAGGAAAAAAAATGCCAGGCGGTCAATGACCATGATGTAGTCTATGGGAATCTGGTGATAGGCCTGGTCGAACCAGGAGAGCATGAGTATCACCGGAACGCACAGGGCAATACTGAAAAGCGTGTACCGGGTGTTATACCTGATGCCGCCGCTGAAGCCTATCAGGTAATAGATGATGACCAGGGGATCCTGCATGACGCCGACATGGTTCATCGTATAGAACGACAGGGTGATGATGCTGATGGTCACAAAGGCGGTATCGAGAAACAGGGTCACGTAGCCGGCCCAGGAGCGGTAAAAGCCCTTCTGCAGAACAAGGTATATGCCGACCGCAGTGGCGGACATGACAATCCATTTGCCGATACTCAGGAGCCAGTAGGATGGGAGAAGGTATCCCATGAGGAAGCGGAGCGCAAATATCAGGGGAATAAAGGCCAGGAGAATGACCAGCCTGAACCGCGCCACCAGGAGCTCGCCGCTCCGCCGCTTGTCATCGTAGATTTCCTCGATAAGATCAAGGCTCTGTTTCCGTGCCATGGCAATTAAGGTATGTGCCGGTGTTAATATTTCAAATGTTTTTTACCTTTCATGAAAATATATTTCTTTCTGCGGCGCGTTAAATTTTTCTTGTATATAATGTGTCCGGTTTAATAATTATCCCAAGATGGCTCGACCATGAATAATCGGTTTTTGGATATATTCGTACAATAAAACACATATTACACAGAAGGAGTCGCGTATGAACGTCAAAGAATTGTTTGATCTCAAGGGCAAAAAAGCGATCATCACCGGAGGAGGCCGCGGAATAGGGAGCTTCATCGCCGCCGGACTGGCAGAGGCCGGTGCTGACCTGGTGATCGCGTCACGCAAAATCCAGAACCTCGAAAAAGAGGCTAAAGAACTTCAGTCCCTCGGCGTGAAAGTCATCCCGGTCAAATGCGACATTGAATCCAAGGAAGATATTGACAACCTGGTGAAAACGACAGTACAGGAATTTGGCACGATCGACATTCTTGTAAATAACGCGGGCATAACCTGGGGGGCGCCCACCCTTGATTTTCCCCTCGACAAGTGGGACAAGGTCTTCAACATAAATGTGAGGGGTTTATGGATCCTCACCCAGCAGGTGGCGAATATAATGAAGAACAAGGGGGGCGGGAAGATTATTAATATCTCCTCCATATTCGGATCACGCGGTTCCCTCGAAATAGCGCACCCCGCGGTTCCCTACAACTCTTCAAAAGCCGCAGTCGAGATACTCACGAAAAACCTGGCGGTCAAACTCGCTCAATATAAAATTTATGTAAACGCCATAGCCCCGGGATTCTTCCATACCGATATGATGGAATACATTTTCAAGCCCGAGATGAAGCCCATACTGGACGCCATGACAGCCCAGATACCATTGATGAAGGTAGGTGAAGAGAACGAGATCAAGGGCCTTGCCCTGTTCCTCGCGTCAAAGGCTTCTGATTACGTAACCGGCGCCGTTATACCGGTCGACGGCGGACTCGGGGCGAAATAAGTGCGTCCGTGGCAGTGAAATATTGCTCCATCCGGCATCCCTCCCCCATGACGGGGAGGGATGCCATGCATTACTGGATTCTTATCCATCCCCCACAACCGGTGATAGGCAGTTTTGGAACTTATGAACTAAAAAAATATCACATCTGATTCTTGTGAGATAATTACCTGAAACCGTAGTAAAATATTTTTTTGTTCCGCCGTTGGCTCGATTTATAAATTATTTATTATTGATATAGTTTGCCGGTATTAATTATAAAAAACATGGCATTAACAAACCGATGGCATGATAATTTTTTATTCTTTTTATTAACTAAATGTTGATTTTTTCATTTAATATTTTTGTAATATTTTGCTTCTCAATGCCCATTTTGAACGATAAACATTTTTACGTAATTTGTTTTGATGAATTTTCAAAAAAAACAGAACATTATCCATCAAAAAGCATGATATTTTTTTTGTTCCATTTTTTACAAAAATTTGATTTTTCCTGAGTATCTTATCACCATGATGTGGTCCGATCAATTATTAGTGCAACTTGCCTGTTATAGAAAAAAATAAACACAATCTTTTATTTGATTATAATCTGTTCCTTGAATACTTTTTTAGTAGAGGATACTTTCCTCTGAATAAAAAATTTTCAAAGGAGATGTTCTATGATACATCTGATTTCCGACAAGCTGGTGGAGCTGGTGGAGAAGCACAGCAAGGAAATCATCAAGCGCTGGACTTCCCGCCTTCTGAACGATCCGACAACATCATCATTCTCGCAGAAGAATATTGGTTTTGTCGAATCGAAAGCAGAGAGCCTCCTGGAACACCTGGGGAAGTGGGTAAGCTATGACACCACCAAGGAAGAGATTGGCCGGAGATACGCCGCGGAGGGTATCGAAATGTTTAAAATGAACGTTCCTCTCTGCGAGGTGATCCGGGCGATGTACACCCTCAGGAGGACGCTGTGGCTCTTTATCGAAAACGAGAGTGCCTATGATTCGGCATTTCAACTGCAGCAGATGAGGGAGATGAGCGACAGGGTCATTCTCTTCTTTGACAGGGCCCAGTACTACCTGACAAGGGGCTACATGGAAGAGATGAACAGGAAGATGAAAGACCTGTGGCATCTCAAACCGGAAGAGACCACCAAGATATTCTATGAACAGTCATTCTATAACCATTAGAATGACCTGCGATACGGCGGATTTTTCCGAATTATCATGAATGATGTTTTGAACACAATCCTTGATGTTGAGAAGGAGTGCTCCAACAAGATTGCCGCCGGGAAAGAGGAGCATGATAGAACCATAGCTGAACTGTTACTGCGGATTGAAGCCAGAAGGAAAGAAGAAAAGAAACGTATTGCAGATGAAAACAGTGAACTGCGCAAACGGGAGGTCGAGGCGGCTGGAAAAGAGATCGTGCAGGAGCTTTCGTTCATGAAAAAATCCCTGAGCGGATTAGTGGAAAACAAAGAATTGTGCGATGAGGTGCGGCAAAAGATCATTTCAATAATTTTTAAATAAGTCTCAAGAGGTTACCAGATGAACAACCTCGTTGACAGGATCTATGTGCATGCGAAAATTCATGCCCTTCATGGGTACTTGCTCTCGAGGGATGATTATCAGGAAATAGTGAGATCGGGAAAGATTCAACCAGTATTCCCCGGGATTCCAGGCACGATAGAACCAACAGATATAATCCAGGCAAAAGAAACCATCTTCCGCCATCATATAGAGAAATTTATTCTGCTCATCGGGCTCAATGGCTTCTATGGCGATTTTCTTAAGGCCTTTCTCCTCCTGTTCGAGTTAAGTAATATCAAGCATGTCCTGTTAAAGGCTTTTGGAAAAAAACAGCTTTTCCCCCAGTGGAACGACGTAACCCCGTATAATATCATCGATGCCGGATCCAGAAAAGAAGAGATTGAGCCCGGTGAATTACGGACATTGTTTGCGGGAACCATTTTTGCGGGAGTGATGGACTTCGATAAGCCGCCTTCCTATGAAGAACTGGAGCGTACCATAGACTTTCTGGTCCTGAAAAACCTGATGCAGTTTTCAACCAGGCTTTTCCCGGACGATCTGAAAGTGTTCAACGATATCATGATAAGAAAAGCTGTTACATTAAAGATCCTGTGGGATAAACGGTGCGAGCTCCACGGTGAGCGGGTGTTCCCGCAATTCAACCTGATGGAAATATTCGACGACGGCCATGTTACACAGCAGGAGATTGATGCTGTCGAGAAAGATATAACGAGGCATGTTAACGCGGAAAACATAAACGCCGGAGCAGGCGGTGGTGCCGGTGATATATCCCGGCTCGAACTCTTTTTGAACCGTCATTTCATGAAATCTGTTGCCAAAATATTTTCAAAGGATTTTCACAGCATACGGCCGGTGCTGTCCTATGCGTGGTCGTTATACTACCAGATACTCAACTTTTTCATGATCCTCGAGGGCTATAATTTGAAGGTGAATCCCGATGCGATATTGCGGCACCTGGTCTACGGAGAGTAAATGAAGGCTCAAATCAGAAAAACAATAATCGGCTTTACCAGGAGAGATTCCGACCGCCTGATCAACGAGCTGGGAAATGAAGGGGTCATTCATGTCGGCAGATGGGACGGCCCCGGCGGCGGGGGATCTTTTCCGGTGTCTGCCGACCTGGATAACACCATTACCATGATACTGGGCTCGATAGAAAACATATGCGCAGAACTGAATGTTTCCCTGGCGTATCAGCCGGTCGCCGGCAGCGGCGCTGAAACCGCGCCGGTGCTATTCGACAGGGATATCGAGAGCGACCGGAATGTCATCAACGGGATACGCGATGAAATTGATGGGATCGGGGAACTCCGGCAACAATACAGGGTTGAGAATGATGCGGCGCGGGTGATTCTTGATGCCGCCGATGATATTAATGCAATAATGGGGGACCCCGGGAGACTGCTGCAGATGACCTTATGCTCCCCTGTGTTCGGGACACTGCAGGAAGATATCGATCCGTCGGACAGGGATCCCGGTGACAGGTATTATATACGCCAGGCCGGACGGCATGTGCTCGGTTTGTCCATGCCCGGAGATGCTGACAAGCTGATCAGCCTGCTGAAAAAATATGGATTTGAAGACAAAGGGCAGGTGCTGGCAGAGTATGGCGCGAATCCCCGGGCACTTGATGCGTTGAAAGAGAAATCGGAACTCATAAAAAAAGAGATGACCGATAAAGAAGAACGGTTAAAGGAACGCACGGGGGAGATAATCAAGACACTGGCCGGACTTCATGAAATATATGGCGGGCTCAAATTGTCGATCGAGGCGAAGAAAGTTTTTGCAAAGACTGAAGATGCAGAATTTATCAGCTGCTGGATAGATCTCGATGACCTGAACAGGCTTGTGTCGCTGCTGGAGCGGGTATGCGGCACAAGATTCTTCCTCCATGTGTTTACCAGCGAAGAGATGCGTGATGTCCATACCGGCATACCGGTGCGGCTGAGGAACCGATGGTTTTTCAGGGCCTTCGAGATGATAGTCAAGAACGCCGGGGTTCCGGGAAGTATTGAGCTGGATCCCACGCCCATCGCGGCTCTAGCATATCTGCTCATGTTCGGGGTCATGTTCGGCGATGTCGGCCAGGGACTCGTCCTGTGCCTGACCGGGATCATCATGAAAATAACGGCGAAAAGGAGAGAGCTTAAACCGTTTTTCCATGACGGTGGCGCCATCCTCATCGCAGCCGGGCTGGCAGCGGCCCTGTTCGGCGTCTTATACGGCAGCATATTCAGCAATGAAAACCTCATTCCGGCGATCTGGTTCCATCCCATGGAGCATATCATGGACCTGTTTTTTGCCGCCATCATGATGGGCGCTTTCTTCATATCGATAGGACTCATAATGAACATTATCAATCTCTTCAGGGACGGTGAATATTTTGAATCAATCTTCGGCATACACGGCATACTGGGTTTTATCGTGTACACCGGGTCACTCTTCCTCGTGGTACGATTTATAAAGTACGATATCATGCCTGGTGTACCGGAAATGGTTTTTATCCTTGTTCTTCCGGTCACTTTTTTTCTGTTCAGGAACATCGCGGCCCGCCTGTTCTTCGGACGGGACTCCTTGTTCCCGGAAGGGATTTTCGGGTACATAGTGGAATCCTTTGTCGAGCTCATGGAGATGTTCACCGGGTTCCTCGGGAATTCTATATCCTTTATCAGGGCCGGCGCTTTCGCCCTGAGTCATGCCGGACTCAGCATTGCGGTCTACACCCTTGCCGCGATCGCGGGCCCGATTCCATCCATAGCGTCAATATGCATTATTGTCATCGGCAATATTTTTATCATACTCCTCGAAGGGCTTGTCTGCGGAATCCAGTCGATGCGGCTCGAGTATTACGAATTCTTCGGCAAGTTTTTCAGAGGCAATGGCATCGAGTTTAAACCGTTCTCTACTAGAAGGAAACAGGTAATTGCAAAGGGGGTCGCATGATGAATTATAAACAATTGTTTCTCTGGTTTTTACTCATGTGCGCGGGTGTGATCGCCATGATGCTTGTGCCGGGTGCAGTTCTCCATGCCGAGGAGGCTGCCGAAGGGGCCAAAGCCGTTGCCAGCGGCATCATGACCGGAAGCAACAAGGCGGTCATGGCCCTAGCCGCCATGGGCGCGGTGGGACTTTCGTGCATTTCCAGCGGCTATGCCCTGGCTCGGATCGGTTCTGCGGCGCTGGGCGCCATGAGCGAGAAGCCGGAGATCGGGGGCCGTGCCCTGGTATTTCTCGGCATGGCCGAAGGGATCGCTATATACGGGCTCATCATAGCAATCATGATGCTTAACAAGATCTAGGCGCGGCCTTCACCTGCTGTACTTTTCCGCAGCGGATGATGCCGCGAGAGCGATGGCAAGGCATGGAAAAGATTGTTATCATCGGTGATATACATACCGTCACAGTATTCAGACTGGGCGGCGCGGAGGGTGTGGTCTCGTCGCCGGACACGGTGGAAGGGGACCTTGCCGCGGCGATCAACAGGAGCGACACGGGCATTGTCCTGATGACACGCGAACTGGCCGAGCACGCAGGCGGCAGCATCAGCTACTGCAACCTGAACATGGTGAAGCCGGTTATCGTTGAAATTCCCGGCATCAATGATCCGCGCGGCTTCGGCAAATCCATCATGAGTTACATCACCGAGGCCCTGGGCATATCTATTTAACGGGAAGCCGGTCATGAGCGAAGAAAAAATCATCGGCGAATACGGAGACCCGTCCCGGCTCATGGAATCGATACGGGAGGAGGCCGATTATGCGATACGTTCCATGCAGGAACAGACCGGGAAGGAGATTGCGCAGGCGGAAAAGGATTTTGATGATGAGATGAGGTCTTTCAGCGATGACCGGAAGCGTGAAACCGGGGCTGAGATCGAACGCGCCATATATATAATGAAAAACAGGGCCGCCATAGAAAAGCGGAAGCTGCAATTAAACGCCGTCGAGGATTTCATACAGGTCATGGTAAAAGAAGCTGTAGAAGATTACGTTAAGAATAATACGGAAGGCTACCTGGCATTCTTGAAAAAGATAATCGCCGAAATACTCCCCGGGGTCCGGGGCAACGATATCACGGTTCACCTGTGCCCGGGCGATGCGGCCCTTGAGAATACAGTCAGGAATTTCATTACCCGCGATAACGCATGGCAGGGAACTGTCAACCCTGTCATCGATAAAGCGATAACAATGGGAGGGCTTATCCTGGAAAACATGAAGGAAGGCGTTTTATATAATTATTCTCTGGAGAGATGCATCAACAGGAGCTATGATTCCATCAGGAAGGAAGTTGTGAGCATCGTGCGGAAACATATTCAACCGGAGCAATGATAGGATGACCGCAGAATGGATGCCGTGATACGGGGAATCGTCATAAGCGTCAACGGACCCATCGTCAAGGCGCGGGGACTTGAAGGCGTCAGCATGCTCGATATAGCCGAGGTGGGTCCCGATAGGCTTATTGGCGAGGTGATTAAACTCGACGGTGATATCGCAATAATCCAGGTCTATGAAGACAACACCGGGCTGAAACCGGGCAATGAGGTTATTTCCTCAGGGAGGCCGCTATCGGTCCTGCTGGGGCCCGGGCTTATTTCGAATATATATGACGGCATCCAGCGCCCCCTGGTGGACATTGCAAATATTCTCGGGAGCTATATCAAAAAGGGCGTCAAAGTATCCCCCCTTGATGTAACAAGGAAATGGCAGTTCAATCCGACCGTGCAGGCAGGGGGGCAGATAGAAGAGGGTGCCGTAATCGGCGAAATACAGGAAACGCCATCAGTCCTTCACCGGATCATAGTGCCGCCGGGAGTATCCGGCAGGCTCGACTGGATCGCCGGCGAGGGATTGTACACTATTGAAGAGGAGATTTACCGCGTAACAGGAAGCGTCAACTACAGCGGGAGGCTTTCGACATACTGGCCGGTACGGAAAAAACGGCCCTTTAAAAACAGAAAGAAATCAGGCATCCCCCTCATTACGGGGCAGAGGATCATTGACACGTTTTTTCCCATCGCAAAGGGAGGAACCGCCGTTATCCCCGGCGGATTCGGAACCGGGAAAACGATGACCCAGCACGCCCTGGCCAAGTGGTGCGATGCCGACATCATCGTCCATATCGGCTGCGGTGAGCGGGGCAATGAAATGACCGATGTGCTGAATGAATTCCCCAGGCTGGTTGATCCGAGGACCGGCAGGCCGCTGATGGAACGGACGGTCATGATCGCCAACACCTCGAACATGCCGGTTCCGGCCCGCGAGGTGAGCATCTACACCGGCATCACCATAGCCGAATATTACCGCGACATGGGATACCGCGTCGCGGTCATGGCCGACTCCACGTCGCGCTGGGCCGAGGCGCTGCGTGAGCTGTCGAGCAGCCTGGGGGACATGCCGGCCGAGGAGGGATTTCCGCTCGTATCTGGCCACGCGGCTCGCCGAGTTCTACGAGACGGGCCGGGCTACGTGGAGACCCTCTCGGGAATGGACGGGAGCATCACCACCGTGGGCGCTGTGTCCCCGCCGGGGGGCGATTTTTCGGAGCCGGTCACGCAGCACACCACGCGCTTCGTGCGGTGCTTCTGGGCCCTGGACAAGGTTCTGGCCGACGCCCGGCACTATCCCTCCATCAGCTGGATCGACAGCTACACGGAATACATCGACGAGGTGCGATCACTGGTGGAATGATCTCGACAACTCATGGCTTCGGTACCAGGAACGAGGCCATGAACATACTTCTTGAGGACAACAGGCTCCAGCAGATGGTCAAGCTGGTCGGGCCCGGACGCGCTTCCCCTGGCGGAGCAGTTGATGCTCTTTTCTGCGCCGAGATGATCAAGAATGGCTTTCTGCAGCAGAACTCCTTCGATCCCAAGGACATGCACTGCAGCCCGGAAAGCAGCTGCAGCTCCTGAAGACTATTCTTGAATTTCACAATGAAGCAAGGAAACTTCTTGCGGCAGGAATCGACCTGAACAAGGATCACCGCGCTTGACAGTGGCCTCGGAATTGATCAGGCTCAAATCCGAAATCGATAACAGCGAAACCGGTAAGAATAGAAAACTATCACCGGGACATGATGTCCCAGTTCAACACGCTGGGCGCGGAAAGATCTGATAGCAAAGAAGCCACCTCCGGCAGGCCGGAGGGTGCATCATGAACAATGAAATTGAATACACGAACCTAGCCGCGATCAACGGGCCCCTGATCTTCGTCAACCGGGTGCCGGAACGTCGGTTTTGGCGAGCTCGTCGAGATCCGCGACGGCAGCGGCCAGCTCAGGCTCGGGCAGGCGGTGGAGGTCGATGAGGAACGGGCCGTGGTCCAGGTCTTATGAAGGCACGCGCGGGCCTTTCCCTTGACGGGATGCAGGACCGTGTTCCTGGGCAAATCCCTCGAGATGCCGGTGTCCCGCGACATGCTGGGAAGGGTATTCGACGGTCTCGGGAGGCCCATCGACGGCGCGCCGCAGGTCATCATCGGACAGCATGATGAACGTCAACGGGCTTGCCGATCAATCCCGTGATTCGCGGGAGTATCCCGCGCGATTTCATCCAGACCGGCATATCCGCCATCGACGGCATGAACACGCTGATCCGCGGCCAGAAGCTCCCGATCTTCTCCGGCAGCGGCATGCCGCACAACCTGATCGCGGCCCAGATCGCGCGCCAGGCAAGGATCCTCACCGCGGAGGAGGAGTTCACCGTCGTCTTCGCGGCCATGGGCGTCAAGTTCGACGTGGCCAGTTTCTTCATCGACTCCCTCGAGGAATAGCGGGGCGCTTGACAACTCGGCGATGTTCCTGAGCCTTGCCGATGCCCCTTCGATCGAACGGCTCATCACCCCGCGGGCGGCCCTGACCCTCGCCGAGCACCTGGCCTTCACCGAGGGGATGCACGTGCTGGTGATCCTGACCGACATGACCAACTACTGCGAGTCCCTGCGCGAACTTTCAAGCTCCCGCGGCGAGATCCCGTCCCGCAAGGGCTATCCCGGCTATCTCTACAGCGACCTCGCCTCCATCTACGAGCGGGCCGGCCGCATCAAGGGACAGCAAGGGCTCCATCACCCAGATGCCGATCCTCACCATGCCGAGCGACGACATCTCCCACCCTGTCCCGGACCTGACCGGCTATATCACCGAGGGCCAGATCGTGCTCGAGCGGGAGCTCTTCAACAAAGGCGATCTATCCGCCCATCGCGGGCCTGCCGTCGCTCTCGCGTCTGATGAAGGACGGCATCGGCGAGGGGCGGACCCGCAAGGACCAGCGGGCAGGTGGCAGCCCAGCTCTTCGCCTGCTATGCCAAGGTCAAGCGCATCAGGGCCCTGGCCGCCATCGTCGGCGAGGAGGAGCTCACCGCGCTCGACAAGGACTATCTCAAGTTCGGGAAGGTGTTCGAAGACGGAGTTCCTGAGCCAGGGTCCATGAGGAGAACAGGACCATCGAGACGACGCTTGATATCGGCTGGCGGGTGCTCTCCATACCTGCCGGCGGACGAGCTGTACCGCATATCGCGCGAGGATATCCAGAAGTACTACATTCCGTCAGCGGGAGCGAAATGATCATGGCGCGGATCGACGTACCTCCGACAAAATCCAATCTGAGAAAAATTAAAAATGATCTCGCCTTTGCCCACGAAGGCTTTGATCTTCTGGATCAGAAAAGGGAAATCCTGATGATAGAAATAATGAAAAATGCGAGAAGGATAAAGAGCATAGAGGAGGAAGTGAAGAAATCCCTGGAAGAGCTCTATGCGACCTTCAGGCTGGCGGTAATGGAGATGGGATCGGACATCATGGTGCAAAAAAGCCAATCCGAAAAAGAAGCGTATGAGCTGTCCCTGGACGTTTACCGCTTCATAGGCATCTCTATTCCTTCCATGACAATGGCCGCGAGGGATACCGGCATTAACTCGAGTCTGTACGGAACAACCGCCCTGTATGACCGGTGCAAAACAGAATGCGCCGAATTTCTTGCGCTTCTGGTCGAATATTCAACGATCATGAAATTGATACTGGTCCTGTCACGGGAATTGAAAAAGGTGCAGAGGAAGGTAAACGCCCTGGAGAAGATCTTCATTCCCCAGAATGAAGAAGCTAAAAAATATATATCCGACCGTCTGGAAGAAATTGAACGGGAAGAAATTTTCGTGAAAAAACTGATCAAGCAGAAAAAAGCATAACCGTACCGGGAAATAGCCATGGATGTTAATGCAAAAGAGAACCATCAGGCGAATCCATTCACCGTGATAAAAGAATCTATTAATAGAATTATTGCAAGAGTACGCTTGTTAAATTCAAGCCAGAAGAAAGTATTTTGTGGACTGGTGTTTTTCCTTTTTGTTAATGCTTTCATCCTGGTTGTCAGCATTATTATTTTTTCCATGTTAATGAAAAAATTATGATTACAATCCCTCCTGGCAGACGGTGAAAGAGGGAAAGCGGCGGTCAAAGACGACAGGATCATTTTGGCTACGTCAGGCTTTGAGGACACGGCGCAAAACTGCAGCAATGTCCTCGATGCGGTACGGCTTCACCAGCACGTCGCTGAAACCGAAATCTGAGTACCGCGACATTACCGGGTCCGATGAATACCCGCTTGAAACAATCGCCCTGACACGGGGATCAATGCCATGGAGGGCCTTTATGGTGTCCTCGCCGCCCATGCCGCCCACAACGGTCAGATCGATGATGACGGCGTCAAAGGGCCTCCCCTGGGCCATGGCTGCACCATACATCTCCACGGCAACCGCACCATCGCCAGCGCTCTCCGCCTCGTAACCCAGGACCCCGAGCATGGCGCAGGCCGTCACCCTGATCGATTGTTCGTCATCCATGACAAGGATCTTCCCGCCGGCAGCACCAAGGGAAACCTCTTCCTCCCTTTCAAGTCCCGCCGGCCGTTCCAATGCCGGTAAAAGTATCTGGAAGGTAGTGCCCCCGCCCGGCACTGATTCAACGGATATGGAACCGTCATGGTGCTTGATAATGGAATAGGCCGTGGCAAGGCCGAGGCCGCTGCCGTTTTTTTTCGTGGTGAAATAGGGATCGAATATCCTGTTCAGATTTTCCGGGGAAATCCCGGTCCCGGTGTCCGAAACGGAAATTTTAATGAATTTACCCTGGCTGACTGAAACATTGCGCGCGTTTATGACGATATTCCCGCCTTCCGGCATGGCCTGGATCGCGTTGATGGCGAGGTTCTGGATCACCTGGCTCAGCTGGCCCTCATCCGCTTCGACCATCAACAGATCGTCAGGAAGCTCAAATCTGCAGGTAACCCGGGTGCCGTGGCAGACGAATTCCGCCGAGTCCCTGATGACGCCCGAAATGGTAATGGTCTTTTTCACCGGGGCGCCGCCCCGGGCGAAGGTGAGGAGCTGCTGCGTCAGGTCCTTGGCCCGCAGCGCCGCCTTTTCAGCCAGACCGAGGTGTTCGACGATTTCCGGCTCCCCGGACAGCATCATTTTTGAAAGTGAAATATTTCCCATGATCGACGTGAGGATATTGTTGAAATCATGGGCGATGCCCCCGGCGAGGACGCCCATTGACTCAAGCTTCTGCGATTTGATCTGTTCCGACTCGAGTTTCTTCTGCTCCGTGATATCCTCCACGACCCCGACATAGCCCAGGATAATTCCATCGTCCGAAAGTACCGGCGTGCCCATTGAGCGGGCCCAGATCGTTTCACCGCCCCGTGAAAGCATCCGGTGCTCTTGTGACCACCGGCTTCCCCGCTGTACCGCGCCGGCCCACGATTCAAGCACGGGAGCCAGGTCCTCCTGGTGTACGATAGAGGCCCACCCGCCCTGGACAACTTCATCAAGGGAAACCCCTGTCAATCGGGCCAGGTGCGGGTTCGCGTAGACAATTCCTCCGGAGGCTTCGGTAAGTAAGATGCCGATCGGCGCGGTTTCGGTGAGCATGCGGAAACGCTCCTCGCTTTCCCTGAGATCATCTGCCGTTTTTTTATGCTCCGTGACATCATGGAACAACCCCAGCTGGTATTTTTTCCCGCCGATGATCACATCCGACGCGTTGATATCAGCGTAAAACACGCTCCCGTCCTTTCTTTTAACCGGCAGTTCCCGTGCAATATAACCGCCCGTTTCCCCCTGTTTCTTAAAATGATCGATGACCAGGGGAAGGCCCCACTCAGGGTGTATATCGGACACTCCAAGAGTGGGTATTTCCTCGGGAGCATAACCCAGCATGGAGCAGATAGCCCTGTTCCCCGAATAAAATTTCATGGTATCAATATCGGCCAAGAGGATGCCGTCGAGAGAATTGTCGAAAATGGCCCTGAATTTCTGCTCGGAATCCTTGGTCTCCTGTTCCCTTTTTATCTGTTCGCCGATGTCGCGGATGATCGTCTGGATATACACCTCATTGTTCATGCGCACCGGGATAGCTGCAACCTCGACATCATATTCACGGCCGTCAGGCAAAACTAACCTTTCCACCATCCAGGGAGCCTGCTTATCGCCATCGAGGATGGCCTTTATCCGTTTACCAACACGTTCCCGGTAGTCAGGATGGACAAATTCAATCACCGGCTTGCCGATCAATTCAGCGGAGCTTTTCAAACCGATCAGATTCGTGATAGCATGGTTTGCATATTGAATGAGGCCGCCCTTGTGGAGGATGATGCCTTCGGGAGAGAGCTCGACAAGATTACGGTAGCGTTCCTCGCTTTCAAGGAGACGCTCATCGCTTATTTTCCGGTCCGTTACATCAGTAATTATTCCCTGGATGCCTACAATCGAGCCCTTATCATAAACGGGACTCCTCGATGCGTGCATCCAGCGCAGCTCGCCCTTTTTATTGGTCACGAGATAATCGTCGGATTCATATGATGATGGAATCGCCTTTTGGAAGAGTTTTTCCGCAAGGTCGCGTGCAGGAGGTGAAATAAAATCCAGGAATTGCTTATTTAACATTTCCTGCCGGGAATATCCGAGTATGGTTTCGATGTTTGAAGTCAAATATGTAATTTTCCCGGTCATATCGGTCTCATATATGACCTCGTTCATATTCTCAATCAGGCGGCGGTAACGCTTTTCACCTCTGGCTATTTCTTCAAGATCCTCGATTCCCTTTTTGGGAGATGAGTTTTCACTCTTCAGATCTTCATTTTTTTTTGCAGACATACCGATTCCTTCATGGATTCCGTACAAGAAACATGCCTGGTATATTGAATTGACCATACAGCATCTGAATATGCCAGTCAAGAAGAATACAGAATAAATTGGCGGCAGCAGGATGTCGCCGCATACCCCTGAGGGAGGCTGCCGTGTAGTTGACAGGCATGAAATCTTTTTCTTGACCGCCGGAAAAAAGGGGGATATCCTGCCATAATATCACATTCACCGGGGGATACTATGAACATCAAGCGCTTAATCATCACGAGCATCGCTGTTTTTATCGTGATCCAGGCAATAGACTGGCTCGTCCACGGGGTGCTCCTGGCACACTGGTATCAGGAGATCAAGGGCCTGTGGCGGCCGGAAATGATGGACCTCATGTGGGTCATGGTGCTGGGATCGCTCTTCTATTCTTTCATGTTCGTGTTCATATTTACCAAGGGATATGAAGCGCGGGGCGTGGTTGAAGGTGCGCGGTATGGCCTTTTCATCGGTCTCCTGGTGAACGTTTCAGGCATGCTCGGTCAGTACGCTATGTACCCGATTCCCTTTGGCCTGGCCCTGATATGGGTCGCATACGGAATCATCGAGATGGTCATCGCAGGTATGATTACCGCGGCGATTTACCGGAAATGACATAATCCGGATGCGCATCGCCGGCCCATAAATTCTTGACAAAAAGGGGCGCGTGTCAGAAAAGGTCAGTAGAATGACCGGCGTTATTAGATGGAATTGACCATCAGGGAATTCTCGCAGTACCAGCATGTCGCACGCCTGGGCATGTACATCACTGCCACAGGAGTGCCCCATGGAACAATCGATAGTCGCAGCATACATTGAACAGAACGGCATAGCAACAATCAGCAGCTCGTTTCTCGCGTTTCTTTCCAGCCTTGAAACTATATCCCGTGTCGCACCTGAGGTCTCCCGAAGCATCGTGCAGGAACTGGCGGACCAGCGTTCCAATTTGAAGCTGATCGCGAGCGAAAATTATTCCTCCCTCGCGTCGCAGCTGGCCATGGGCAACCTCCTGACCGATAAGTACGCCGAGGGTTTCGCTTACCACCGGTTCTACGCCGGCTGCGATAACGTGGATGCCATCGAAGACATGGCCGTAGAAGAGGCTAAGAAGCTCTTCGGCTGCGACCACGCCTATGTCCAGCCCCACAGCGGGGCCGACGCCAACCTGGTCGCCTACTGGGCCATCCTGTCGACCCGGATCGAAACGCCCCGCCTGAATGCCCTGAAGGCTAAAAACACCGGCGACCTTGGCGTGAGTGACTGGGCCGCCCTTCGACATGACCTGGGCAACCAGAGGCTCCTCGGCCTGGACTACTATTCCGGCGGGCACCTGACCCACGGCTACCGTATGAATGTTTCATCCCGTATGTTCGATGCCCATTCATACACGGTGAGCCGCGAGACCGGCCTCATCGATTATGATATGATCGAGTCACAGGCCATGGACCTTAAACCCCTCATACTCCTCGCAGGGTACAGCGCCTATCCCCGCGCCATCAACTTTAAAAAAATGCGCGAGATAGCCGACCGCGCCGGCGCCGTGCTTATGGTCGACATGGCGCATTTCGCTGGCCTCGTCGCCGGCGGCGTGTTCACCGGCGAGATGAACCCCGTGGCCTACGCCGACGTGGTGACCACCACCACCCACAAGACCCTGCGCGGCCCCCGGGGCGGCATGATCCTGTGCACCAATGAATTCGCTGACGCGGTGAACAAGGGATGCCCCCTGGTGATCGGCGGTCCCCTGCCCCACGTGATGGCATCAAAGGCGGTGGCCTTCAGGGAAGCCAACAGGCCGGAATTCAAGACCTACGCGGCGAACATTGTGAAGAACTCCCAGGCCCTCGCGCGCTTCTGCATTGAGGCCGGCATGGACGTGGCCACCGGAGGCACCGACAACCACCTCCTCCTGGTGGATGTCAGGAACTTCAGCCTCACGGGTCGGCAGGCGGAAAGCGCCCTCCGCGAATGCGGGATCACCCTGAACAGAAACTCCCTTCCCTTTGACGTGAACGGCCCCTGGTACACCAGCGGGATCCGCGTCGGCACACCGGCGGTAACGACCCTCGGGATGGATGTTCCTGAGATGAAGGAAATAGCCCGGATCATGCACAGCGTCCTCTCCAACACGAAGGCGCAGACAGATCCGCAGACCCACAAGAAGAGCCTGGCGAAATTCGACACCTCCGCGAACGCGAAAGACGAGGCCCTGTCGCGGGTGAAAGACCTCCTGTCGCGCTACCCGGTGTATCCCGAGCTGGACCTTGAGTTCTTACTGGATTCTTTTGTGAACAACGGCATGTCCGTGGCTGTGTAAACGGTCCGCAGCCGCGTCTAATAGTTTTCCTTGATAAGCCTGATCATATCGGTTTTAAGTTTTTTAAGCCGGTCTGAGAGGCTTATTTTGTAAATATGGGGATTCAGGAGCCTCCGGTAGGTTTTATCCAGCGCTTCAATCTCAATCCGGCAGTACTCCTGCATCTGCCGCAGCGACCGCTCACCGCCAATAATTTTGCCTTCATGCATGACCGGCGCCAGGAGCTTTCTCGCCGAAGCATACTCTGTAAGGGTGAAGTGCGAGTAATCGGTTGCAGGGTGGTTGAACCGTACCGGTGTTTTCCCGGCTATGGCTTCCTCCAGTTCCCGTTCCTCCTCTTCCAGGTAAATCAGGTCGGCCAGCATCTGGTTCCTGTCATTGTAGAAGCGCATAATGTTTTTTTCGCCGGGATTGGTTATCTTTTCAGCCTGGTTCGATATCTTTATACGCGGATCAACATGGTCCCCCTTTTTCGTGGCCACGATCTTATACACGCCGGTCAGGGCGGGGTCGTTCCAGCCGGTCACGAGACGGGTCCCGACGCCCCATGCCTCGATAGGGGCGCCGCTGTCGATGAGCTGCCGCATGATCCACTCATCGAGATCGCTGGAAACCAATATCTTTACCTCCCGGAGGCCGCTCCCGTCCAGCATGGCCCGCGCTTTCTTGCTCAGGTATTCCAGGTCGCCGCTGTCGATGCGCACCGCCATGAGGGCCGGCTTTTTTTCCCTGAGTTCCCTGAACACCGTGATGGCATTGGGCATGCCTGACTTCAGCGTGTCAAAGGTGTCCACCAGGAGCACGCACCGGTCCGGGTACATGGCGGCGTATTTCCGGAACGCCTCAAGCTCCGAGTCGAAGTTCATTACCCAGCTGTGGGCCATGGTGCCGCTCACCGGGATGCCGTATGTTTTCCCGGCCAGGGTATTTGACGTGGACGACGCCCCGCCGATGAAGGCGGCCCGGGCCGCGGCCAGGGCGCCGTCGGTACCCTGGGCGCGGCGGAGGCCGAATTCCATGACCGGCCTCTCACCGGCGATGGAAACGATGCGCGCCGTCTTGGTTGCGATGAGGGACTGGAAATTGATAAAATTGAGTAGCATGCTCTCGACCATCTGGGCTTCCATGAGAATTCCCCTGACGCGCAGCAACGGTTCATTGGGAAACACCACGGTCCCTTCAGGGACGCTGTACACATCGCCCCCGAACCTGAAGCCTGAAAGATAGTCAAGGAACTCCCTTTTAAAGGTGCCCTGTGAATCAAGGTATGCTATATCATCTTCGGTGAAGCGCAGACCGGCAAGGGCTTCCAGGAAGGGGCCGAGGCCGGCAAATACCGTGTATCCCCCCTGGAACGGCTGCCTCCGGAAAAACATTTCGAACACGCCCTGATCGCCGGGACAATTGAAGAAATATCCCTGCATCATGGTGAGTTCGTAAAAATCAGTGAGGAGCGATAGATTCATGAGCGGAATTACAGATCCTCTGACTCGATAATCCGGATCCCCTTCTGTTTCATTTCCCTGATCGACCGGTCAATTGAGCCGCCGGGCACGTCGATGCCGCGGCAGGCGTCGATAAGTACGGTTGTATCAAAGCCGAAGGAAACCGCGTCCATGGCGCTGAAGAAAACGCAGTAATCCGTGGCAAGGCCGCAGAAGAAGAGCCTGCCTGTTCCGACCGCCTTCAGGTATCCGTCAAGACCGGTGACAGTCCTTTTATCATTTTCAAGAAAGGCGGAGTATGAATCCACTGCGGGATTTGAGCCTTTCCTCACGATGAGATTGAAATGATCCGTATGCAGGCCGGGATGAAAGGCGGCACCGGCTGTGCCGGCCACGCAGTGATCAGGCCAGAGGGTCTGAATGAGGCCCCCCAGTTCCGCCTGGTCGAAGGGCTTCCTGCCCGTATGGTTGGAAGCGAAAGAGGCGTGGTTTTTCGTGTGCCAGTCCTGGGTCGCCGCGACCAGGTGGAAGCGATCCATGATGCCGTTGATGACGGGAACCACCAGGTCGCCCCCGCTCACTGCGAGGGCGCCCCCGGGGCAGAAGTCATTCTGCACGTCAGTGACGATCAGGACATCACGGGTTGTCATTGGTTCCTCACTGAAAAACCCTGCCGATGACCGACGTTATTTCCCCATTTTAGCGAGCTCCTTGGCCCGCAGCTCCTTGCGGAGGATTTTCCCCACGCCGCTTTTCGGCAGGGAATCGATAAATTCTACCAAGGTCGGCACCTTGTATTTCGCGAGTTTTTCCTTGCAGTACTCGATGACCTCTTCGGCGGTCATGGTCTCGCCCGGTTTCAGCACCACAAAGGCCTTCACGGTCTCGCCGCGGTAGGTATCGGGAACGCCGATGGCGCAGGCCTCCAGGATCTTCGGGTGTTCGAAAAGGACCTCGTCGATGTCGCGCGGATAGATGTTGTATCCCCCTGCGATGATCATGTCCTTCTTCCGGTCGACGATGAAGAAATATCCCTCCTCGTCCATGGTGCCGATGTCCCCGGTATAAAGCCACCCGTCCTTGACGGTCTTTGCGGTTTCATCGGGCATCTTGTAATAGCCGCTCGTCACCTGCGGTCCCCGGATAATGACTTCTCCCGGCTGGCCCTGGGGCATGTCCTTCGTCCCTTCCTCGAGGTCGACGATGCGTATCTCCGTGTCCGCAACCGGCAGGCCGATGGAACCGACCTTGGTCTTTCCGCCCCAGGGGTTAATCGTAACCACGGGGCTCGTTTCCGAAAGGCCGTAGCCCTCGCAGATCTGGGCCCCGGTCTTAGCCTCGAATTCCTTAATGACTTCCACGGGAAGCGGCGCCGCGCCGGAGAAGCATCCCTTGATGGATGATATGTCATACTTGGCCAGGTCCGGATGGTTGAGAAGGCCAACGTATATCGTCGGCACCGCCGGGTAGAAGTTGACCTTGTGCTTGTGTACGGCTTCGAGTATCACCTTCGGTTCCGGCCGCGGGATGAGCACGATTGACCCTGCCTTCCAGATGGTGAAGTTCATGACACAGGTCAGGCCGAAGGAATGGAATATGGGGAGCACGCCGAGCATGACCTGTTCGCCTTCCTCAAAACCGGGGAACCAGGCGTTGATCTGCTGCACGTTGGAGGAAAGGTTTTTATGACTCAGAATGACTCCCTTGCTTACACCCGTGGTCCCGCCGGTGTACTGGAGGCTGGCGAGGCTGTCAAAGTCGACGGATATCTTCGGGTCCGTGGCCGGATATTTTTTAATCACGTCCATCCATTCATACACCTCCGGCGTGGCCGGTATGTCCTTGTGCTTGTCCTTGGCCACGATGGGGAGGAGCTGTTTTTTCGGGAACTTGAGGTGGTCGCGGATATGGGCGATAACGATCTTCTTAACCGGGGTCTTCGGCCTGAGCGCGATCATCCGGGGGCCGAGGAGATCAAGGGTCACCAGGACCGTTGATTCCGAGTTGTTCAGCTGGTGTTCCAGCTCATGGTCCGTGTAGAGAGGATTGTTCATGACCACGACCGCGCCGGCCCGCCACGCGCCGTAGCTTGCTATCACTATCTGCGGCATATTGGGCATCAGCATTGCCACCTTGTCCCCCGGCTTAACGCCCATGTCAATGAGGGCATTGGCGAAGCTGTTCACCATGTCATTCAGCTGTTTATATGTAATTTTCACATCCAGGAAGATAAGTGCTGTTTTATCTGGATGCTTTGCGGCAGTTCTGGCAAGGACTTCAGATAGGGTAATAGATTCATACTGCAGAGAAGGGCTCACTCCAGATGCATATGATTTCAGCCATGGTTTATCCATACGCGGAACCTCCAGTATTTTTTTGTAGGCACAGTTATGGTAAAAAGCTGCAATGAATAATAACAATAGCCCATTATTGGACAATTGTCAATACAATATTATTGTCATACAAAAAATGACACTTGTGCGGGATTTCTCGTATCGTTCTCAGCGGCGCATCAGAATCAAAGCCGGTCTGCCAGCCTTTGCTGATATGCATCAAGGCATTTCCGCTCCACATCGATGAGGCTCGCGAAGGCGTCCCGGAAATCATGGGCCCCCGTGGTAAAGAGGCCGTGGCCCCACACGATAGACCCCCGGCCGGTGAGGGACGGCGGGAGGGTGTTGCAGAGGCCCGTGGGCCCGGTGCCGACTTCACCGGGGACGATGGGAATGTCATCAATGTACCGTTTGTCCTTGCACGCGGTATGACATGTTCCCCGGCCAGGGCATTCCTCCCGGTCGCACATCATGGACAGGATGACGCAGAACTTAGGGTGACCGTGGAGTATGGCGAGCCTCCCGGTGAGATTATAGACGCTTTTATGGGCAGAGAATTCGCTCGACGCGGTTATGGCTGTTGTTGAAGTGCCGTCGACCGGGCAGGGATCGATGTGTCCTTCCAGTTCATCCAGAGAACTACCGGTCTGGCTGATAAAGATGGTGTCGCCCAGCCGGTATGATATGTTACCGAAGAAGGAATCCACCATGCGGGATTCCACGGTCATGCGGCCGGCCTCGACTATCGCCTCAATCGCTTCACCGCTGTCCCGGAAAGGGCCCTGGTATGTGGGCGTCTTGGTATACGCTTCGATAAATGACCGGTATTCAGACAAAGCCCGTGACAGGATTGCACTGCGTTCAGAGTCAACGGCGGCCCCCCGGGCCGCGTCGTAATAATAATCGGTGAAGAACTTCACGAAACCGGAAAAGCACACGGAACTGAAGGTGATAAAGGCCTGCTCCGGGCTCACGGTGCCGAAGGAGACGATCCCCCCGCCGGGGATCACCACGGTTTTCCTTTTCCTGAGGTATTTCACAATCTCGCCGGCATCGAAGGAATCGGCGACCGGTATATCGTGGAGAAAGGTCCTCATCTCGCAGTCCTCGGGATGGATGGCGCCGGCAGGGGCGGCGCCGCGGGCCAGCCAGTCCAGGATCGAGCGGTACGGCTCAGCAGGGCGGGCATAGAGTATGCTGTTGATATTCAGCCCCTCTATTACCCGCTCCAGCACGGCGATCTCATCTCCCTGCCGGTTCCATATGATGCCCGCGTCAAGCCCGCCCAGGATGGTCGCACCTTCTTCGCACAGTCCCTGCCTGACGAGCTTGTCATTGTATTTCCTGAGCAGCGCTTCCATCAGCGCCCTTCCCATTCCAGGCCGAGGTCGCGGCATCTGGATTCCGTCGGCATGCCGTTGTCATCCAGGCCGCGCACGGCGTAATAGTTCTGCCGGGCCTTCAGGAAATCTGCGCGCCCTATGGGGGGCACGTCAATGCCGTCGCCGCCGCTGCCGGGCTCGGTGAAAAACCGCACCGGCAGGTCATCATCGTCCCGCGTGAACCCGTTCAGGGCATTCATGATACGCTCGTTGTAGAAAATCCTTTCGCCGATTTTCAGGAGATCCTGTGCCGATGATTCAACGCCGGTCACGCCGTAATATGCCCGGGCGTACTCCTCCAGGGTGGCGGCGAAAAATATAAAGCGGCACGCCGTCAGGGAATCAACAGCCGCGTTCATGTCTTCGGCTATCTTGATGATCCGCGCTTTGCCGCTGAAATCAAACCGGTCCGTAGCCACGGGCTTTCGAAGGATCTCGTGGGATATGGGATAAGACCGGAGATGGCATCCGCCCCGCGTTGACGTGGCATATCCCAGGGCCATGCCGTAGGCTCCCCGGGGATCATAGGCCGGGAGGTCCAGTCCTTTGACCGACATGGAACTTTCCGGCCTGCCGCGCGATTCAGCGTACCGGCGGGACCCCACTTTCAGAAGATCTCCAGGGCCGCGCGAAAAGGCGATGTCCCTGAGCAGTGACAGGATCTCCCCGGGCCCGAGCTTCCTCCCTTCAATTTCCGCGTGGCAGGCCAGCACGGCAGCCGCGCTTATCGTGTCCATCCCCAGCTCGTTGCAGAGTCGGTTCGCTTCGACCACCATGTCCAGGTCGCTGTTTTCCAGGAGGGCGCTGAAATGAGACATGGTCTCGAACTCGGGCATCACCGAGCCGTCCCTCCCTTTCTTTTTGCACAGGATGGTGCAGCCGGGGCAGCCGGTCTTTTCGGTGCCGTACCTGGTCTTGTAATGCCAGGCATTCATCCTGTCCGCTTCGGGAAAATAGGTCTTTCTGAAATTGCCTGTGGGCATCATCCTGCGGCTGCGCATCAGGTCATAGAGCACCCCGGTGCCGAACTCCGACAGGCCCAGCTCCCCCTTGAGCACCGGCGACGCCGATACCAGGCGGAGGATCTCCTCCCGGGCCTTTTTCAGTTCTGAAGGATCAAAGATGTCCGTTTTTTCATCCCCCGATACGGCGAGGTACTTGACCTTCTTTTCCGCCATGACGAGGCCCAGGCCGCTCCTGCCGGAGAAGAAATGGCCGTCAACGGCGATGCCGGCGAAAAGGACGCCATTCTCTGCAGCCGGGCCGATCACCGCCATCGAGCCTTTGGCGCCGACCCGCCGTATCGTTTCGCCGGTCTCAAGGCCGGTCATGCCGGAGGCATCGACAATGGACACGGTCTTCCCGGTGATGGTGATGCCGCACCAGCCGCTGCTTCTGCCCCGGATAATGATGCCGTCATACCCGGCTTTCTTTATCTCGGTGCCGAGCCGTCCTCCCACGGAGGTGTCTCCCACCGTGCCGGTGAGAGGCGAGCGCGACATGATGGTCATTCTTCCCGAGGTCGGGGCCAGGGTATTCACCAGGGGGCCGGTGAAAAAGAGGAGGGGCAGCGCGGGAGAATTCCATGGCTCCGTAACACAGGGCCTGAGGTAGTAGCCGGCCAGTCCCTTGCCGCCGATATATGTGCGGTACACCTCCAGGGGCGGATGGAGCTCCGCGGTGCTGCCTGAACTCAGGTCTATCGTAAGTATTGTTCCTTTCCAGCCGTGCATGATTCAAACAAGTAGTACTATGGATTCGGTTATTAAATCAACAAATAATTTTTATCTGACAGAATATTTGAAGGTCTCACGGCTTGAACGGTTTCCTGCGCAGTCGGCAACGGCAGCGGTGATTTCATGCTTTCCCTTCGACCATATCTGGTTGTGCCTGAGGATCTCGATGCATCGCCGGTCCGGGTCGTAGTCCCAGGCCACGTCATGGCCATCCACCTTCACTTCAACCGTCTGCAGATCGATGCCGGTCCCGATGTCACCTGCATACAGGCGGAGCCTGTCCCCAGCGCTGACCATCATCCCGTTTCTGAAGCGTATCCGGGGCGGCGCGTCGTCCCTGGCCAGGAAAAATTTTCCCATGCGCGTCACCGGTATGCGGAAATTCTTATTCCGCGCGTCGTAGGACGATCCGACGCAGGAAAAAGACCTGCCGCTGCGGGACATGCGGTACACGGCGACCTTCTGAAAATCGGTCCCGTCATATGGCAGGACCAGCAGTGCGGCTTTGTCGACGTAGAGGTTCGTCGGTGAAAGTGAATAGACAGCGCTCAGGGAAGTTATACCCGGTATCCGCACCAGGGGCTGCGATTCCATTGCGATCATCACCCTCTCGTCGTAGAGGGCGGCTCCCCGGGGAAATGTTATGAAGCATTTTTTATCTGCGCTTGCCATTTCCAGTGAGCGTCCCGCCACGAGGTTTGTCGACTGTGCCGGCTGGACATCAGTGAATGTCCCTGCCTGTATCTGGAAGATGAGCGTAGAAGTGTTGCCCGCAGCGTCATAGCAGACGGCCCTGATTTCGACAGTTTTCCCTTCCGTTCCCGCTTTTACCGCGCCATTGCCGCTGGTCCTGTCGTACAGGTACATGGTGTAGCTGCTCAGGCTGGACGAGTCATAATCATAGTAAAGCCCGATGCGGTGGCTCAGGCTCCTCACGATCCGCCGGTAGCGGATCTGGTACAGGATGCGGTTATCAGCGTACAGGTCAAAGCCGAAGGGGGCCACGCCGTTTTTTGTACCGATCCGGTCATAGGCATTGATAGCCAGACCGATGGTCCCCGACACCAGGGGCATTGATGCTGTTTTTATCGTGCAGGTATTCTTTCCGGTCCTTATAACCGGAAACCTTTTTTCATGCGCCCCGCCATCAACGCGGGATGAACCGAACAGGGGGACAAGCGATACGGCCGTTATCACCGGCGGGTTATTATCCGCAACGGTAAGCCCGGACATGAGGGGGTTCACCGGCTCGTCGTCGCTTTTCCGCACCTCGAAATGAAAATGCTCCAGGCCGATGCCGCTCTCTCCGGAATAGCCGATGACAGTCCCCTTTTTCACCGGTATGGCGGCACTGGTGAAATCGACCCTAAAGTCTTTCCGGTTTTCAATCCGCGATGCATACCCTTTCATCCTCTCATCATTAAGGATGATATCGTCAAACCGCTCCAAATGCCCGTACAGGGTTTTCCAGCCGCTGCCGTGGGTGATTATGACGGCGTACCCGATGCCCCACTGCTGGTACATGACACTGCTGACGTTCCCCTCATCGGCCGCAAAGACAGCATAGCCGGTCCTGCCGCCGGTGCTTATATCAATGCCGTGATGGAAATGAGCCCCGCGGTACTCGCCGAAGGTGCCGGTTATCATGGCGGGCCGGTCTATGGGCCAGAGGAATTGGGGGTCCCCGGCGCTGGCCGCAGCTGCGCTTATCATAACAACAATTCCGGTAACAACGGCATGGATCATTTTCATGGTTTCCCATGGGAACGGACGGGGCATGATTCGATCAAGAATAATTTCTCATTGACAGGATAAAATACTGGAATAGATTTCAAATCTCACTGTAGCTTGGAACTACATAACAACCAAGGAGGCTGTAATGAAAAAAACATTAGCGCTTCTCTTTTCAGTCATTATCGCAGTCGCTCTTACTGGCTGCGGGAAAAAAATTCCTCTCCCCGATAACCAGAAGGTCTTTGCGGGCAAATGGGTTGCCGACGACGGCACCTTCGTCACCATTTACCTGGACGGAGGCGGTGACTTAAAGACATCTAACAGCAGCATAACCGGCGGTTCAACAACCATAGCCGCTGATTCGTTGACCATCGGCATGGGTCCGATCAAGAAAACGTTGAAGATCAATGAAAAGCCGAAAGAGGTGGGAGGGAAAAAGGTTCTCGTCCTCGACGGCATAACATACACCAGGCAGCAGTAATCACGCACGGGCGCGGCATACCGCGCCCGTGCCGCATATCCGTTTATACTATTATTGAGGCTTTTTATAATATGATTCGTTACGCTATAACCAGGTTTATGATCCACCGCTACAGCCGCAGGATGGACAGCACAAAATACCGGGGCATGAGAAACTGGGAAGAGCGTGCGGCGGCAAAATATATCAGGCTTCCTGAAAAATGCCGGATAACGCCGGTCGACATCGGCGGCATGCCGGCGGAATGGCTGCAATGGCTGGGATCAGATGCCGGCAGGGTCGTCCTTTACCTCCATGGCGGCGGATACGTCCTCTGCTCGCCGCGGACGCACCGCGATCTGGTCTGCCGCCTCGCCCGGGCCTGCAAGGCCCGCGCCCTCTCCATCGAATACCGCCGGGGACCGGAACATCCCCATCCGGCCGCGGTGGACGACGCCGTCGCCGCCTACCAGTGGCTGTTAAAAAATGGCATCGACCCGAAGCATATTGCCGTCATGGGCGATTCCGCCGGCGGGGGGCTGACCCTGGTCCTCCTCCAGACCCTGCGCGACCGGAAAATTCCCCTGCCGTCCTGCGCGGTTTGTCTGTCGCCGTGGGCCGACCTGACCTGCTCCGGCGGCACGCACAAAACCAATAAAAGAAAGGACCCGGTTCTGCCGGCGCCGATTCTGCCCGGTTTCGCGCGCCTCTATTTCCCCGACGGCGACCTGGCCAATCCCGCGGTATCGCCCCTCTTCGGCGACTTTGTGAATCTGCCACCGATCCTGATTCACGTCGGCACAGATGAAATACTTCTGGATGATTCACGGCGCGTCTATGATAAAGCACGGCAGGCAGGCACCGAAGTGGAGCTGAAAATCTGGCCCCGTATGATCCACGTATTCCAGGCCCTGGCCTTCATGCTGCCCATGGCCCGCCAGGCAATACGGGAAATCGGGTTTTTCGTTGATCGGCATATCCCCTGAGGCCCGCGGTCTTAAAAAAGCCGCCGGCTCTGTCAGGCCATGATGGAACCGGCGCAGTTAACTGTAATTATAATTTTTTTGTTGCCGGTTTTCAGTCGTGCAACAATAATGTTACGTTTTGTCGGCAAGGAACGGTTGAAGTGACGCAATTACCGAAAAAATCATTGAGTGTCGGGATCAAGGGTGATGTCGTTCTGATCATCGCGACGGGAGAAATGAGGGCAAACGATTGCCTGGCGATGAATGAATTCCTTCTTCCATACCTCGACAACGTTTACGAACGGAAAAAAATATTTATTGACCTCAGCCGATGCGAATATATGGATTCCACGTTCATCGGCGTAATTGTGGCGCTTACAAAAAAGTGCAAGGCCAACCTGTGTGACAGCATAAGAATTGTCAATCCTTCGGAAATGGCCATACTGTGCATGCGTAAACTTGCCGGCATTAACGAGATAATGGTCATCCAGAATCCCGAACTGGAGGACATCCCGGTATTCAGGCTGGCAAGCGACCCTGCTTCTTTCAGTTCCCGTAAAAATGTCGAGCTGATGTTTGATGCCCACCAGGCGTTGAGCCAGCTCAGCGAGGAAAACCGAAACCAGTTCCACGACCTGCTGGGTGAGCTTAAAAGGGTCCTTAACTCCTGACCGAATTTATTACGGAACAAACCTTATCCATTATGGAATGTTACATGCGGCTGATGTTATATGCCGGAAAAAAAGCGCTCCGCAAAGGCTATAACATGGTCTTCCTCTTTATCATCAGATGAATTCTTTCTCTTTTTGACAAAAACATCACAGCCCCATCTTGCGTATTACATACGGGCCTAATTTATGATATAAGGTCGGGAAAATCCTCTGAGATATGTCAAACAGCACAGCATCGGGACCGATGCGAATCCTTTTCTTTTTTTTAATGATCCCGGATATGATGACACTGGCCGCTTTTTCAGGGGTTGTCATGGCTGTGGAATGGAATTTATTCACGAAATTTTCTTTCTTACTGGCATCGGCCTTAAAAAGATGCGAGTCTGAATTCTTTACCAGATTTGTTTTAACACCCCCCGGGTAGACGCATGTTGCAACCACTCCGGTCCCCTTCAGCTCCTGTATCAAGGCTTCTGTAAAACCCCTGACGGCGAATTTGCTTGCATTGTATGAGGCCTGTGTCGCCAGCGCCCACAATCCGTAGACGCTTGATATGTTGACGATGTTGGCGGATTTCTGTTTTTTCAAATGTTCCAGGAAGGCTTTTGTCCCGTACACCACTCCCCAGAAATTAATATTCATGACCCTTTCAAAATCCTTGTATGTCAGGTCTTCAATGGTGGATGTATAAACAACGCCGGCGTTGTTGATCACGATATCAACTTTTCCGTATTGTTTAACAACAAATGCGGCAAAGGAATAAACCTCTTTTCTGCTGGACACATCCACTCTGCGGATACTTGCCTGCCCGCCTTCCGACCTGACCAGCCGTTCAGTCTCCTTTAAACCATTACTGTCAATATCGGCAATGGCGACTGTTGCTCCTTCTCTGGCAAGCCCCAGGGCCAACTCCCTTCCTATTCCCGAACCAGCACCGGTAACAACTGCCACTTTATTTTGAAGTTTTCTCATGCCTTATTACCATCCTGATATTGTTGTGAAACATTTAATCTGATAACTAATCAATTATCAATAATGTTTTTTGTGCTGCAGAGTATCGCCTCAAAGGAGGGAATATTCTGATACACAAGGGGCTTTTTACCCAGTTTTATCCCTGAAAGGAGAGTGCAGATGTCATGATTTTTCCCTATCTCGATGCCGGCCTTATTCCTGCCTGATGTTTGAGCAAACTGATGTGGGTTAATATACATGTTGCTATTGACCAGGCAGCCGTTCAGACACGTATAAATGACAAATTTTATTTTCCCGCTCCGGGATATTTTTAAATCCTGGCCTCTTATTGTCATGATATGGTTTTTTTTGACCGATAAACTGCATTCTGTAAGAATTTCGTTTTTACGGAATTCTATATCTGCTAAGAATTTCGGATAACCGCCGAGCTCAACGCCGCCTTTTCGCGCCTTTTCCGAGGTGACCGGGAGCTTGATAATATATACATGGAAACATTTTCCCGCCATTGCGCTTATTACCGGCAACAGCGGAAGGGGCTTTTTCTTGTGCCGGACGAGTACGGCTATACTAAATTCGTTGTACGGCCCAAGATCCGAACTTCTATATTCAAAGGCCGATATGGTAACGAGGCACCTGCCGGGGAGTATTTCAACCGGATACAGATCATCAACCGGTAAATACCGTTTCACGAGCTCCGTTGAGGCCGTATATATGACAGACATAGAGGAACAGTCGTAATAAAAAATCGGAAGCGGGACATCATATTCCTTATTCAGCCATTGATGAACACCTTTGAAAAAGTCGCTTGTTTGTATTTTCCTTTTAATATTCATGTTATTACTCCTGAAATGACATGGACTTAATTATCCGCACTGTCATTCATCCTTCGCGGAAATGACAGTGCGGATAAAACACGTCGATTAGTTTTTTGCGTCTTTTCTCTCGTTAATTATCGAATCGATGATTCTCTTTTTCCTGAACGGCGATGATCCAAGAAGGGATTGAGCCTGTTTTGCGTCGCGCATTCTCTTTTCCTGGCCATAATCCTTCATGTAGCCGTTCCCTCCCAGGGCCTGTACACCTTCCGATGTCACGGTGGCTGAAATATTTCCTATATGAATCGCCGCGGCAAGGGCGTAAGTTCCGGCCTCCACGATGCCCGAGGCAAACATGTTTTTTAAACCGCACACGCACGTTTCAGCCATGGAGATGAGAGTTCCCATGCCGGCAAGTTTCATGCGCATGTCGCTCCAGTCAATGATCATGCGGCCGCCCTGGTACCGCTCTTCGCAGTATTCCATGGCCATGTTAAAAGACCCCTTTATTATTCCGAGAAGCATGCCGCATACCAGGTATGACATCCTCCGGGAAACTTCTTCAAATAATGATTTCCCCTCTCCCTCTTTTCCAATGAGAATGCCCCGGGCACCGTTCAGATCGATATCAACCGGCATGCATGACTGCATGCCGATGGTGACCACCGGTTTTGATTTTTTTATCTCCGGTTCGGCAAGGTTCACCAGAAAATATGAATATGATCCGTCCCCGGTTACAGCGTGCAACACCGCGTATGACGCCATACCGCCCGAGACCACCAGGTCAGTCCTTCCGGACAGAGTATAGTTACCGTCCTTGTGTGCCGCAGCGGGTGCCGATGTTTCGGCAGGAGACGAATATGCCGGGAACGCAAGGGGCAGCGCATCGGTTTTGCCGATGATATCGTAAATCTTTTCGCAGCTTGTCGTTGATGACGCGACTGAAATGATCTCAAGGGCGGCGGCATTCGCAAAAACCGCCCCCGCCACGCCGGCGTCTATCAGGCTTATGTGCTCGAGTATCCCCGCAAGCGGCTGGAAGGAAAGCCCCAGTCCGCCATATTCAGCCGGAAGGTTTACTGAAAAAAAACCGAGGTCAATAATCTTGCACAGTATTGTTGATGGATCAGCTTTATAGGGATATTCACATTCATAGAGACAATCCGCCAGCTCTTTGGCTACAAAGCCAACTGCCAGGTTATTAAAGGACTGCTGATCTTCTTCAGATATGGTTGTCGTTAATAGTGCATTCATTGCATGCCTCTTTATTGAAAGATTTTTATTTCAGACGGGATGTCCTGGAACAATTGTTTGAAACAGGTTAATCCTGTTTATCTCATTTGCCCCTTCATATATCTGCATGAGCTTTGCGTCCCTGAGAATTTTTTCAGCGCCGATGTCATGCCGTGTGCCGTCTGCGCCCATGAGTTCCATTGCAAGGTTGCTGTTTTGAACGCATATATCGCTGCAGCCGAATTTAATCAATGACCCCATTCCTGAAATATATTGAGCCTGTTTTGGATCAGGGGAAAGCATCATTTTAAGGTACAGATGATTGACGATTTTCAACCCCGTAAAGGGCGAGACGAAAATAGTGAAAAAAATCCGGGGCAGAAGATTTGTTATAGTAAATGCATCTTTCCTGAATAGCATGCTTACCATGCTCTTCATGGCAATGGCATACGCTGATTCGTAATAAGCCGCCCTGGACATTGCAAAATTCTTATACATCTCGGCAAGGTGGGTCTGCACCCACTGCATATCAATAAGATACTCGCCATCGATCTTCTTCGACATGGCATAATCCAGTGCCGTTTGATAAGCTCCCCGCGAGATCCCTGCTGCTATTGAAGCGACGCCAACTCTTGAAATTGGAGTAAACAGGTTGATAATGCGCATCTTGAGTTCCTGCATGTCATGTTTAAATGGTTTTAATCTGTCAGTTGTAAGGCATACACAATCATCGGGAACAAAGCAGTCTTCAAAGATAAGCTCGCTCGCCAGACATGCTTTTTGTCCCATCTTCTTTTCCTTGTGGCCGAAGCTGAAGCCTTTCATGCCGTTTTTTACAGCCATTATTATCATTTCTTCACCGGGCTTCTTTAAATCTTCATAGCATATAAGAAGGTGCCAGGTGCAGAAGTGCCCCCCGGAAATAAAGATTTTCCTGCCGTTGACGATGTATCCGCCCTCTGTTTTCGTTGCCAGTGTCTGGACCTTTGCTTTTTTAATCAGCCGGTCTTCCTGCTGATCGGTACCGGCATCTGGTTCCGTCCATGCCAGTGATATGAGACTTGCCTTTCCTTTCTTCTGTTCCCGTACCACTTCTCTGAGGACCTTATTGATAACTTTTAAATTACACGTGGCGAAAAGCACCGACAGGCCGAGATAGTGGACAGCGAACACATTGGCGAGCCCTGCGCATACAGACGAGACCTCTTCTATGAATAAAAACAATGAAAGGAAGTGCATTCCTTTGCCGCCGAACATTTTAGGGATCCAGAGTATGAAGATGTCCCGTTTGCGGGCCTCTTCTATAAAATCAAACGGAATGTAATCATTGTCTTCCGTTACTTTCAGATCCACATTCTTATAGTATGGCCTGACAACTTCATCGCAGAACTTGCGGGCAAGGGCTGTCGCCTTGTAAACATCCTTGAACAGGCCCCTCGGTAGTTTCTGTAAGGCATCAAGACTGTTAATTGAATCAAAAACTCTCGGCCCATATACAACATTGCTTTGACCTGTTTGTTGTTCTAACATCGTATCTTCCCCCTATAAATGAATTTTCTCTTCACGATCAAATTAAAAGAAATAATGTTATTGAATCGCCATCTGTCATGTTTTCACTAATGAGAATACCTGGATGTTGACCCTCTGTCGACCGAGTTTATAACTTCAGCCTATATAATTGCCCGTGTCTCAGTATTCCAATGCTGGCTCTGTTTTCTTGAGAACCCGCAGAACACCTTCTGCCAGTGCCTCCATCTCGAATTCTCCAGGATAGAGCCTTATTTCGGCCATGGTCTCCAGATGCGCGCATATAGCACCGGCGAGGAGTTCGGAATTCACCATCCCTCCCGTGAGAATGACTGCATCAGGACTGCCCCTGAGCAGAGCTATCATTGCTCCGATCCACTTCACGGTCTGTCTTACCATGGCCTCCAGTATCAGGCATGCCATCTCATCGCCTTCTTCGATCCTATCCACCACATCCGTCAGCCGGTCAATGCCCAGGTATCCCTTGAATCCGCTCTGACGCGAAAGAAGAGACCGGACCTCATTCTTGGAAAAACCTCTGTCGAAGCAAAGGTCTATGATACCGGCAATCGGCACCGTTCCCGCACGTTCCATGGTAAAGGGTCCCTCGCCAAGGAGGCCGTCTGTTGAATCAACAATTCTCCCGCCTGCCAGCGCACACACCGATACGCCTCCACCAAGGTGCGCAACGACGAATTTCGTGCTTTCAACAGGCTTCCCCATTTCAGCGGCGCATCGCCGTGCGACCGATTTGATATTGAGCGCATGGGTTCGGCATTTCCGCTCGATGCCGGGCACCCCGGAAATCCTTGAAGCGGGTTCGTACTCATCAACGCTTACCGGGTCGACGATATACGAGGGCACGCCCAACATTTCTCCCAATCGTTTTGCAAGGAACGGCCCGAGATTGCTTGCATGCTCGCCATAACGCGCCTCTTCAAGGTCCCGGCACATGGCCTCGTTCACCCGGTACGTGCCTCCCGGCAGCGGCCGGAGCAGGCCGCCCCGTCCCGCCACCGCGTCGACCGAAACGATCCGATTTTCGTCCATGAAAGCCATGATAGCGCTTTCGCGCATGCCCAGCTGGTCAAGAACCTTTTTCGATGCCGATACCTCCCGGTCGGTATGCTCGAGATTCTTGGAGGAGAGAGACTCACTCTCCTGAAACAGCGCTACCTTCGTTGATGTACTGCCGGGGTTGATGGCCAGGATCCGAAAATCATGAATGTCAGAAGTGGAGTTTTTCATAAGACTGCGATATCTTCCCTGGCAAGGAGCCGGATATTTCTTTTTTGCAACGTCATGACGGCCTTACCGGGATTGTCGACGCGCAGGATGATGACTGCCGATCCCTCTCTCTTTTCGATCATAGCATAGGCATATTCCACGCTGACATGCTCACCGGCGATGCATTCGAGTACATCTGCCATCCCGCCCGGTCTGTCGGCGACCTCGACTGCAAGGACATCGGTCTCGATGAAATGGTAGCCGGCGGCCTTGAGCACTTCACGGCAGGCATCAACGTCGGCCACGATGATGCGCACCGTGCCGAAATCGCGGGTTTCCGAGAGTGAAAAGGCGCGCAGGTTGATATTCCTGTCTGCCAGGTGGCGCGCAATTTCTGACAGGCTTGCAAGCCGGTTATCAATGAAGACCGACAACTGGCGGATCATGCAGTTGTTATCATTCATCATGACGCCACCTCTCTTACCGCGGAAACATTGGCGCACATAAGCTTGGCAAGGGCTATGGAGTGCAGTTTTTCCTCTGACTTGGCCGTACGTGAATCGATCAGTATCGGGACCTTTGCGCCCATGCCCACGTGGATGAGGAGCTTCCCGGCGTAGTACTGGAGCCCCTTGCAGAAGATATTGCCCGCCTCCAGGTTCGGCACAATGAGAATGTCGGCGGAGCCCGCAACCGGCGATTCAATGCCCTTCACCCGGGCTGAATCCATATCTATGACATTGTCCAGGGCAAAGGGACCGTCTACCACACAGCCTTCGACCGCACCGTCCTGGCACATCTTCACCAGCGCCACCGCATCGATTGTTGACTGGAAATCGGGGTGCACCTTTTCGGAGCCCGACAGGAGCGCCACCTTGGGGCTCCTGATGCCGAGACGATGGGCAACCGTCACGGCATTTTTGATGATCTCGAGCTTCTGCTTTATACCGGGGGAAATGTTCACCCCCCCGTCGCTCACCAGGACGAGGCGGGGATCCGATCTCACGTCCTCATAAACCTCCACGTCAGTGAATAACCCACCTTTGAGACCTCCCGGCGACCCGAGGGCGGCCTGCAGGAATTTCGAGGTTACCACGCCGCCTTTCATCAGGATGTCCGCGCGGCCGTCCCTGACCACCTGCGCAGCCACCGCGGCAGCCTTTACCGAATCTTTTTCATGGATAATCTCGAAGGTTTGGGGCTGGACATGCTGCTTTTCCAGCATGACCTCGATCCATTCCCGGTTGCCCACGAGGATTGAATTCGCGAGTCCCCTGCTGGCCGCCTCGACAACGGCAAGAAATGTTTCGTTATCGTCCGCAGCGGCAACCGATATCGTTACCGGCTTGCCCGATAGTGCTGAATCCATCAACCCTTTCAAATCCTTGATCATTACTGATCCTCCTGATAAAAACCATTACCGGTTATGCCAATCTGTCTTCAGGCAGATCGAAGCCGTTTAAGGTATTTTCCCCTCTGCGCCAGTGCATCCATTGCCCGTATGGCCCTGCTCAGGGATGTGAAGGTTGTCACTCCCTTCTGGTACAGGGTGTGTGCGATCTCATCGGTAAAGGGGCCGTACGCAACAAAAACGACGAATGGCTTCGAGGTCCTGGCGCGGTGCTCGGTCAGAATCTCCATCAGTCCCCTCCCGATCTTCGGCGGCGCGAAAAAGGCGATGCAGAAGATTATCCCCACGTTGGGGTCCCCTTCTAAAGCCGCCAGGGTCTCCGCGACCATTACGGTATCCGCTGAAGCCGTGAGGTCGACAGGGTTGGCCAGCGAGGCAAAGGGCAGCGTCTGCTGCCTCATCCTGGCAACGGTTGTTTCCGACAGGTGAGCGAGTTCAAGCATATTCGTCTCGGAAATCAGGTCGAGGGTGATAATCCCATAACCGCCGGCAAAGGTCACCACGGCGACATGCGGATCAATGGCGGCAGGCTCCCGCGACAGAATCTTCGCATAATCTGTCAGCTGCTCCTCGTTCCCGGCAAGGATGATGCCGAACTGCCGCCCCGCTCCCCAGAAGACCTCTGCCGAAGAGGCCATCTTTCCCGTATGGGATGCGATGGCCTTCTGGGCGGATTCAGATCTGCCGGCCTTCAATACAACGACAGGCTTAAGCGGGGTGATCCGGCGGCAGAGGTCAAGGAACACCGTCCCGTCCTGAAAAGTCTCCAGGTAAAGGGCGATGCACCGTGTATTGTCATCATGCATGAAATACTCGAGCAGGTCGTTTTCACCTATGTCCGTCCGGTTTCCCATCCCGACAAAGGCCCGGAGTCCCCAGCCGATGACCCCGGCAACGCCGATGGCCTCCACACCCACTGAACCGCTCTGGGTGATAAGCGCGATCGCGCCCGGGTTTGCGAACATGACGTCTCCATGTTCTACGAAGATGGTGTCCAGCCCGGTCCCGGGAACGAATAGCCCCAGGGTGTTGGGACCCAGGATGCGGGTTTTCCGGGAAAGAACATACGCGTTCAGATCATCTTCAAGGCGGACTCCCCGCTCATCCGTCTCGGAGAACCCGCCGGCCAGTATGATGAGGACCTGGAACCCCTTGTCCGCACACGTCCGCGCAGCTTCAACGGTCCGCTGCGCGTCAAGGGCGATGATCGCAAGATCAACCTTATCGGGCAGACGGGAGATATCCTCATAAACCTCCCGTCCCTGTATCTCCTTCTCCCGGGGATTCACGAGAAAGAGTCTTCCCTGCCAGCCGGCAAGATAGGAAAGGATGATATTGCCTATCTTGCCTTCAGTGGCGGAAGCCCCGATCAGGGCGATTGTGGCGGGGTGGAAGAGCGCTTCCATTCCCTGCATGCGATCATTCATGGTTCTTTCCATCCGGCATATCCCGATACACCCGTCTCACCGTTTTTCAGCATCAAAGGTGTCCGGCGTGACGCCAACGGCCTTGACCTCATTTTTCTTGATGCGGAAGGTTTCAGTTCTCGGAAAGTCATCAACGATCCTGATGTACCGGGGAATTGCATACTTGGCCAGCTTGTCCTGGAGAAATTCCCAAAGGTCAGCCGGAGACAGCTTCTCCCCGCTGACAACCGTCACCGATGCCATAATCTCGTCTTCCGTCAGCTCTGAAGGTACGCCGTAGACCGCGCATTCCTGCACCTTGGGATTCTTGAGAATGACCTTTTCCACCTCGTAGGCGGATACGTTTTCACCGCGCCTCCGCATGGAATCGGTCTTCCGTCCCACGAAATACAGGAAGCCCTTGTCATCGCGGTACATGAAATCGCCGGTATGCTCCCATTCGCCTTTTGTTTTGCTCTCAGTCGCCTCGGTGTTCTTGTAATATTCGACCGTGCTTTTCTTATCCGGGTTTACCTTGAACAGGAGCTCTCCCGTCTCTCCAACCGGGACATCATTGCCCGCTTCATCAACGAGCCTGATATCCGAAATGAGCGTCTGACCCACCGAACCCTTGGGGGCATTCCCCAGGTTCATGATCGTCCCGGTCCCGTCTATGGCGCCGTAGGCCTCCCAGATCGTGACATTGAACCTCTTTTCAAAGGGCTCCCACATATCAGCCAGGCATCCGGCCGAAATGATGAGCTTGACCTTGTGATCCTTCTCGTGGGGATGAACCGGCTGCTTGAGAAGAATGGGAATCATCGCCCCGATGGTGTTGAAAATCGTGGCCCCTGATTTATATACTTCTTCCCAAAACCTGCTGGCGCTGAACTTTTTGCTCAGGGCAAGGGTGGCTCCGGACACCAGCACCTGTGTCGTGGTGACAAAGAGGGCGTTGCCGTGAAAGAGCGCCAACGGTGTGTAATAGACCGAATCCGGTTTCATGGCCAGCTTGGAAAGCATCCTGACCTTTTCGACCAGGTTCTTGTTATACCTGAACACGACTCCCTTGGGGAGACCGGTGGTCCCGGAGGTGTACATGATCAGGAGCAGAGAATCCAGGCTGAAGCTGGCAGCGGGTTTTGCCGTGGAAACGGTGTTTTTATAAGCATCCCGAAGATCCAGCATCCCTTTGGGCACCTTATAATCGCCCGGGGCCTCGAAGGTGTTCACGATGACATGCTTCACCTGCGGCGTCTCGTTCCTGACACTGTCGTACAGATCCATCTTGTCATGATCCACAAACAGAAACTTCGCATCGCAGTTATCGATGATAAAGGCGAGGCCGTCTCCGCGCAGCCCGGTATTGACGGGATTTATATACATGCCGATTTTCTGGATTCCGAAAAACACATCGAGGAACTGCGAAGAGTTGCCCATGAGCGTCGCAACCCCATCGCCCGGTCTGGCGCCGATCCCGAGAAGGAAGTTTGCCATCCGGTTCGCGTTCAGGTCCATTTCCCGGTACGAAATGGTGCGCTCCTCCTGCAACAGGTGAAGAAACGTTTTGTCCCCGAGTGCTTCGGCCTGCCGTTCAAGTTCCTCGGTCCAGTATGATGTCTTCTGCGGAATAATAACTCTCTCTTGTGCCATAATTTTTCTCCTTTCTTATATCTGAGCATTGATCAGCCCAGAATGAATATTTTATTATTGCCATTCTCCCATAGAGAATTGTTCATTCGTACCACTGTCAGCCCGGGCTTCCGCCGCGGGCTGCGCTACAGTCGGGGAGGGCTGATCCCCACCCGGTTAAGCGTCTTGAAAAACCTTGTAAACTTATAGGGGCTCTTCATGGTGACCGCCCCGTTCGGGCAGATGGCGACGCAGTCACCGCAGAAGGCGCATTCGTTTATATGGACCTCTTTAACGAATGTCTTCCTGCTCTCGGTAAAGAGCGAGTCTGTCGGACAGCACCCCACGCAGAGGGAACAGCCGTTGCATTTTTCCCTGTCGATTTCCACTATGCCGAACTGCATCTGCGCAATGTCGTTAATGGTGGGAATGCGAAACCTGTCAAAAAATCCGAATTTTCCCATGGCGGTTCTCCTCCGTGTTACGAAATGGTTTTCATGGTACCGTTCTCGTACCAGTCAATGGCGTGTGTCTGCCGGGGGATCATCCCGTCGGGATTGCCCCGGGGCCACCCGATGGCAAGGCTGCTCGCAAACCGGTACGGGTACGAGATGCCGAGCCTTTTTTTCCAGGCCGCACTTTTCTCCAGGGCTAGCTTGGAGAACCCCACCCAGCAGGTTCCCAGGCCCATGCTGTGTGCCGCGATGACCATGTTCTGTCCGGCTATCCCGCAGTCGAGGTCAGGGCACGATACGCCGCGGACATCCTTCAGAATAATGATCACCGTCGGCGCATCGTGAAAGAGGCCCAGTTTCCCCCCGGCGACCAGGGGTATTGCCGTGAAGGGCATGGGATGCAGCTCATGGTGCATGAGCCAGGTAAACAGTTTTGTCATGGGTTTCATCCACCCGAATCCTTTCCGCCGGTAATCGATCATCTTGCTGAAGGTCCGGCAGGAGGACACCACGGTATCCGTGATGCCCTTGATTATTTCCGGATCGCGCAGCACGATGAATTTCCAGGGCTGGTAATTCCCCGCCGAAGGGGCAAAGCGCCCGGCCTCCAGGATCCTCCGTATCATGAACTCCGGAACCTGCTCCTTTGTAAACTGGCGCACACTTCGACGAGACAGGATAACCTTTTCCGTTTCCGTAAATTCCCTTTTAATTCTTTCCAGAGACAAGCTCATGTTCTTGTCATTCATTGACTTGACCCCCTCAGTACGGATTAATTTTTTTCAAGAATGTGGATGGCCATTGCTGCCTCGCCCCGTCCCAGGAAACCCCCGCCGTTCTCGGCCATGGCGATGCGCGCTCCCTGCACCTGCCGGGGGCCGGCATTGCCGTGCAGCTGCGATACCAGCTCATAAATCTGCGCAAACCCCGATGCGCCGATGGGATGGCCCCGGGCGATCAGTCCGCCGCTCGGATTGATGGGGATTTCCCCTCCGATCGCGGTCGCCCCGCTCTCGGCGAAAGGCCCTCCCTCTCCAACCGGGCAAAAGCCCATCTGCTCCGACTGATGCAATTCCCCGAAGGCCGTTGCATCGTGGACCTCGACGACACTGATGTCCTTAGGGCCGAGTCCGGCCATCTCATAGGCTGCCCGGGAAACCCGCGCGCATATATCGCTCTCTCCTTCCACGGTTCCGGACCTGAGCACTGAGGCGCGGATGCGGGTGCTCCTGGCCGGCGCCAGCTTCTTGAGAAACCGCTCGCTGCAGAGCACTACCGCCGCAGCACCGTCTCCCACGGGAGCGCACATGGCCCGGGTCAGCGGAAAGGAAACCTCCCGGTCAGCGAGAACTTCCTCCACGGTCATGGGGAACGTGTACTGTGCGTTGGGATTATGCACGGAATTGTTATGGGCCTTTGCGGCAATACAGGCGAGGTGGCGCTGGGTGGTTCCATACTTATCCATGTGCATCCTGGCGCCCATGCAGTAGAGGTCCATGAAGGCCGAGTGGCCGCCGGGACTTTCCCTGGGAGGTTCCAAACCCTTCTCCCTCGCCTCTTTTTCCTTGCGCTGCCGTTCCTCTTCACGGAATTTGGCGAGGAAGTTCGAAGCCTCTTCAACATCCGTGCCTGAAAGGAAAAATACCATGGTTTTGTTACGGTCTTCACTGTACATTTTCTCAACCCCGATGGCCAGAACACAATCATAGATACCGGCTTTTATGGCCGCCCATGCCGAGTGAATAGCCGTCGAACCGCTTGCGCAGGCATTCTCAACATTGATAATCTGCAGGCCCTCAAGCTTGTTTGCAGACAGGGCCACCTGCCCCCTGATACTGTGCTGGAAGGAGTGGTATCCCCAGCCGGAATTCGAAAACCATGCAGCTTCAATGTCACTGCGTTCAAGTCCGGAATCCTTGAGCACCATATTAAGGGCCTCACCGGTCAGCGCCTTGACCCCTTTCTCAAGATATTTCCCGAATTTAGTCATCGCCGTTCCTATTATGTATACGTCTTCCCTCATATCTGTATATCCTCCTGTATTCTTTTCTCCATTACATACATTCATGATCAACATCATTTATAATACAAAGATTGTGTGCGGATCAATGCGTGTCGGATTATCACGATGGAGAATACATGAATTTTGGCAGGAGGTCGACCGAGTTTATAAATTCGGGCTATATTTTGAAATGGCTCCTCGTATAAGCTGCAATTCTAGACTAAAAACCACACCGGTAGAGACCCCATGAACATTTATCTTATTGACAGGTGTTTTACATTGACTTAAAAAATCATATGCTGGAACTCAAGCTACAGGTGATTTCATTCGGATGTATCTTTCTTTTCCTGGTCGGGTTGCGGCTTGTTTTTGTGAAAACTGCCGATCGGAGAAATTATTATGAAATCCTGATACTGATGAGCGCCGCTCTTGTTTTTTCCTACCCGGTGCTCAATGAAAAAGGAATTTTTTTCGATATCCGGCTGTTAAACCATCTTTATTTGCCGATTTACTATATTTTCGGTCCGGCGATATACCTTGTGACACTCTGCTATCTGGGAAAAAATGAGGCTATAACCAAGAAAAGCACCGTCCTGTTTGCGCCTGCCATAACGGTTTTAATACTGGAACTGCTTGCCTATGCTATCCACCCTTCACTGTTCGATCAGAAGCCCATAGACTTTTTTCTTACCGGAAGGATGCATCTTTTTGACTACATTGTTTTTGCGGGTTTTTCATTCAACGCGCTGTTTTTCGCGGTTACCGCATATATGTTTTTGAATTCCATATCCATGGAATCCATCCGTACGGAGAGGTCCATCCGCCTGTTCCTTATCGAGATAACCTGCATCTGCATCGGCATGGGGGTCACCGCAAGCGGTTACATTATCCGGAACAGGGACCTGGCAATGGATGGGATTCTTTCGCTTAATATCCTGGCGGTGATAGCATTTATTTTCACGCAGTACCATGAATCCGCCTATGAAGAAATAGGCCGGATCGTGGATCGCTATCAGAAATCACGCCTCGATGGCGTTGACATTCAAAAGCTGGAGCTTGAAATTGAAACGAAGATGAACAATGAAAAGCTTTTCACCAAAGAGGACCTCACCCTTGCCGCCCTTGCTGAAATCCTGGGCCTCAAGGCATACCAGCTTTCGGAATACCTCAACAATAACAGGAAAATGAATTTCGCCCGCTTTATTAATGAATACCGCATCGCCGAAGCATGCCGGCTTCTGCTTGAAGACATTGAGGCCAGCATTATTCATACTGCCTATGCCGTAGGATACAATTCGAAGGCAAATTTCAATCTGGCCTTTAAAACCTTCACCGGCATGACTCCCAGTGAATTCCTGAAAAAAAATGGTAAAAAATCATAATCATGGACGACATCTGCTAATTCTTTGTGCTACCGTCATTATATCACAAACCGTCCGGGAGGTTTTTTATGAAAATTAAGTCAGCAAAAGCAATTCTTAGCTTTTTTATTTTGATGATGATTATGGCATTTTTCTCATGCGCAGATAACCCGACTGAGAGCGGAACAGTGTTCCAACAACAAACAGCCGAAGAACTGGAGGGCTTACAGCCGGATGAACTGGCTCAGTACATTTCAGGGCTAGACGGCGAAGGGGTGGTGCAGCAGACTGCCAAGACGATAAGCGTATACGAAATCCTGAAAGCAATCGCCCTGGTAAATTCCGGCGATTTTACCTATGCTGAGAATATTTCCATTGTATCTTCTGACGGAGTGAAAATATCAGCCAATGTTTTTTCCCCGAAAAACATGGGCGCGGGCCCCTTCCCTGCCGTTGTGTTCATCAACAGCTGGGGCATGGATGAATACGAATACCAGCTTCCGGCCGCGGCCCTGGCCAGAAAAGGGTATGTGGCGTTAAGCTATTCCGCCCGGGGCTTCGGCAAATCAGGGGGAGTAACGAACTTCGGCGGGCCGAAGGACACCGCCGATATGACGGCTGTTCTCGATTACCTGGAAAGTCATTTTCCCGTTGACCGCAACAACATCGCTGTCGCAGGGATATCCTATGGCGGCATGTGTTCACTCCTGTTCCTGCCCAGGCACAGCCGCATTAAAACTGCAGTCTGCATGAGCGGACCTTCTGATTTTGGACGGGGGCTGTTCAACCAGGACGCGGTAAACGCATTCTGTATCGCTATGATCGGCATGGGCGGTGCAACTCAGCTGTCGGTTGATCCTGTTTTCACCGCAATGCTGGAGAATCTGAAAAACTATACAGACATACCCGCCTTTCGCTCATGGGCAGCGTCAATATCAGCCGCAAGTTTCATCGACCAGCTCAACGCTCTGGGCAAACCCGTGTACATAAGCCATAACTTTTCCGATGAGATGTTCATTTCGAATTCCAATATGGATTTCTATGCCAGGCTGACGGTTCCCAAAAAGATGGACCTCAATCAGGGCATCCACGCTTCGGCCGAAGCGGGGGGAGTCCTTGGCGCGAGCAACTATGTCTGGAATAATGTTTTCCGCTGGTTTGATTATCACCTCAAGGGAATTCAGAACGGGATCATGGACGAAGCGCCGGTCACCATGGAAAAGAAATTCGATTCCGGCAGGGACAGTTTCGAGGCTTGGCCGTCCGCCCGGGTGAATAATAATATTTTTTACCTGCACCCGCGGAAAAGCGCTCTGGACTATGACGGGGAGATCAAAACCTCGGCGTATTACAATTTCACCATTTTCAATCCCCTCGGAAATATAACCAACTCGATAACACACCTTCCCAGCTTCGCCGATTCTATCGCGACCACGGGAATACCCCTTGTCGCACAGCTAATTGAATCATTCATCGATCTGCCGGTAAAAGTACTGGTTGATTTTATCAACCCGGTCAAGGCGATAGTGTACAAATCCGACCGGTTTGACAAAGGCATGAAAATCCGCGGTGTCGCGAAACTGCATTTGAATGTCGCCTTTTCCGGCGGCAGGGGCCTGCTGGTGGCATACCTGTACGACGTGAACGAGTACGGCACCGGGTCGCTGCTGACGCATGGTGTCTATGGGGCTTACGATAAAACCGCAGGGCAGACCGCGGCCGTTGACATGGAGTTATCCGCGACAGCTTATGACCTGCCCGCAGGGCACAGGCTGGCAATCGTGATCGATACCGCGGACCCTCTCTACGGTCAGCCGGTTGACGGGTCCTATGACGTGAAATTCAACCATGGAAACACCCTGCAGTCACGTCTGGAAATTCCCTCGGCAGATTAACATTAATGCAAATTGAAACGGGGGCGATCAAATGACTGCCCCCGGCTATTTTTCCGTTTAAGCCTGTATCAATACCATGATAATAAACAAATGACTTCTCTTTCAGGTAGTTATGACAAACTTCTTTTCTGAAAACCGCTAACCTGCAGCTCCCGCAAGCTCCTCCGCGAGGGCCATGGTCTGTTTCGCCTCCTGGAGGAGCCTGTTGGCTTCATCGGTGTTCTTCTGGGCGGAATCATTGACGCTGACGATCGAAGACACCACCTCTGACACCGCGTTCTTCTGTTCGATGGTGGCGATGCTGATCTCCCCGGACTGTTTTGTTATCCGTATGACATTCTCGTTCACTTCACTGTTGATCGATTTCTGCAACTGCATGAAATTGGATATGTCGGTGACGACTGAACTGATCGATTCGACCCCGGAGATAATATCATTGAACAGCTTCACGGTTTCCTCCCTGATGGCCAGACCCCGTTGAATTTCCGAGACATTGGTCTCTATGAGGGAATAAATCTCCTTGAGGCTCTGGGCCGTGCGGTCAGCGAGTTTTGATACCTCGTCCGCGACCACTGCGAATCCCTTGCCCGCATCGCCGGCCCGCGCTGCCTCAATGGCCGCGTTGAGTGACAGCAGGTTTATCTGGTCAGAGATGCCCCTGATCATATCTATGATGTCGCTCATCTTTCCGGAACTCTCGCTCACAACATTCATATTGCTGTTGAGTAAATTCATTGAATTCTCCCCGGAGCGCGCGATCCGGGTCACATTCCCCGCGTTCGAGATCGCCGTGGCCACCTTGCTCTCCATGTCCTGCATTGTTTCAGAAAGGCGCTCGACCTTTTCGCTCAACCTGCTCATATCCGATGTCTGCGAACCCATCCGGTCGGTGATGCTTTCGGTGCCGGAGGATATCTCTTCCATCGAGGCCATGATTTCTTCCACTGAAGAAGCCTGGTTGTGGGAGTTGTCCGATATGTTCATTGATATTACAGAAAGCCCCCGGGAGGACTGCGAGAGCCTCTGCATCGAAGATTTCATGGATCCCATCAGCTCCTGTATCTGGTTCAGCTGTTTGATGTTAACTTCCCCCTCGCTTTTCGCCTTGAAAAGGGCATCATCGGTGATCTTTTTTATGAGGATCGACAGCATGAAGGAGATAAACAGGGTAACAGAGCTGTCTATGAACCCCATCTGGGAAAGGGCAAGGATCTTTCCTTCGAGTATGTTTCTAACCGTAAAAAAGTAAGCTGCATCAGCGACGAGAAAAACCAGTGACACAATGTATATTATCGCCTTCCTGTTGAAGAGGGTCGACTGGATTATTATGAGATACCAGAAATAAATGAAGGATGTGTATGAAGAACTGGGATCCACAACCAGCAGTGAAAACTGGCCCGCCATGGCACATAACGCGAAAAACACGGTCATGATATCAGCGGCCCTGTCGTAATACCCCATCCTCAAAATATAGAGGCATATCAGGGTTATAATCAGGATCGTCATCGTCGCGGCTAATGTCACCAGAAAATAGAATGTCTGAAAAACAATAAAAAAGACGATCGGTATGACTATCATCATGGCCAGGACGATCAGTAAATAATACATCAGGGTCACCGCCCTGCTTCTGACGATGTATTCCTCGTCACGAAGCTTCGCGGTGAAATATTTCTTTAATGATCTGTTTAAGTCCATGGGCTACCTGCCGTAATATTTTTTCACCTGCCATTCCAGCTATATAATCTAATCCGCATTTAGAATCTCGCCACAAAGAAACTCCGCCGGCAAGTCTCTCTTTCCCTTATTAAAAATTCACAACCATTTTCAATAAAGGAAAGAATATTAAAATGAACATAGAGCAATTAATGCCCAAGGTCGACCGAATTTATAACTTCGGGCTATATTTTGATAAATTGAGGGATAAAGTTAATCTGTGTGCCTGATCCTGTATAGGCTCGGATTTTCCCCGGTGAACTTCTTGAAAATATCATTGAATGTCGATTTTGACCCGAAACCCACGCAGTAGCAGATTGAGATTATGCTCTGTTCCGGGTTGTTGACCAGGAGTTTTTTTGCCTCTTCAATTCTGAATGAGTTGATATACTGCCAGAAGTTCGTCTTGAGTCTTTCATTTAACATCTGCGACAGCTGATGAGGCTTGATCAGCAGTATGGCGCTTAATTTCTCAAGGGTAACATCAAAATCCCTGTACATGTATTTTTCGGTCATCAGTTCATTCAATCGTTCGCTCAGCAATTCCGTATCAATGCCGTACAGAAGTGATTTCTCGTATTTCTTTTTTTTGATTTCGCTTTCAAGCACCCTGAAAAACTGGGGATAACGGTGTGTGGCGAGAAATACCGTTATGTTGATGAAGGGTATCATCACACCGCCGCCATACACCACATGATAATTTTTTCCAAAAAAGCCCCAGGAAATCATCACAACTGAAAGCATGCAGGCAAAAAACACGGAGTACATAATCCGCAGCGGCACCTGGACACTTTTAATGTCACCAACTAATAATCCCTGGATAAGCACGTAGAACAAATACAAAGAGACGTGTATAGAGCCGGCCAGACAGAGCAGGGTTACGACGCTCCAATCAGGGCCGTTCAGAGTCACATCGATTATTGATTTTTTAAAATCTGCCGGGCAAAGCTGGAAGATTATTTCACCTGTAAGAACAAGAAATCCCGGGACCAGATGGGCAATCAGTCTTTTGGGGAGACCCGTATGGGATGGTGACGGATTGAAAAGCACATAACTGTAAAACCGTAAAAGCGGGCCAATGACAAATATGGCTGATACAAATGCAAAAATTGAAAGTGGATACTGATCCGGGATCCTTAATGCAATCATTAAAATGCCGAACTGAATAATTCCGTTGCACAAAAAAATTGCTGAATTGAGATAATTGGTAAGTTCCGGGTTTTTTCTTATAATCTGCGCTAAAGCCAGAATTAAAGAAAAAGTGAACCCGAAGAATAAAAAATATTGCATTATTGTTTGATAATTGAGAATCATAATTCTGATGATGGAAAAAATTAAGGCTGCTGTCCAGCCCTTTTTGTGCTCAATGTTGACCCACATAACCCGGGGGCAGGCACAGGCAATGCAAATTCTTTTTCATGGATACTCAATGCATGCGGCACATATTAGTGGAATTAACATGACAGGAGGGATTGATATCATTTATGGAAAGTATCACCGATACGGTTCATCGTCTCCCGGCGCCCTGGACGCTTCGAGGCCACGCCTTTGCTTTTCTGGTGAGAATGCCCGAAGACTGTCTGCGTGACCGGTGTTTTGTCGATCCCGCCCTTGCTTCGCGAAGAGAGGGACGATTCAGTATTCTCATGTACGTGAAATACAGCAGCTCGAACGCGGGACCGTATCATGAGCTCATGTTTATTCCTGCCAGGTATGAATTCAACGGCAGGAAGAGATGGACGATCAGCAAAATTTACGTGTCCGGAATGGCAACACTCGTCAACGGCCGGGAGAACTGGGGCATCCCGAAAGAAATGGCTGAATTTGATTCCCGAATCGACGGCAAAGGCATTGAGCTGGTACGGGTGCGTTCCGGAAATAGTGTTTTCGCTGAAATGGAGTTCACTTCCTACGGGCCATCTCTTCCGGTGACGAGCCTGCTTATTCCGGCATTTATACGGACTCTGGCCCATCGCCATGAAGGAAAATTGTATACGGTTGCACCGAGAATTCAATGCATTGCGCGTTTGGGGCGGGTTCGCTCCATGAAATTCAACGAGGATTATTTTCCTGATATCTCCCGGGGGAGGGTTATCCTCGGCGGATATCTGGGAAATTTTACATCTGTTTTTCCCACTGCCCGGATCACGGGATAATTACACTGACGGTGCCTGAGCAGCATAAATTCGTGAATGACCTTGACCATCGGCCAGCGGGATAACCCTTCACTGTATAACCGGCTGATAGAAATCGTTGATATCGATATAATGATCGACAGCGCTCTCAATTTTTTTATCGCGGACCGTCACCTCGAGGACCATGCCCCGGTGCGTGTCCTCGTCGCTCTGGTCGAAAATAAAGTTGCCCAGCGAATACGCGATATACCCCCCGCCGTATGATTCAAGAGGCTGCACCACGTGCGGATGATGGCCGACAACAAGCCCGGCTCCCAGGTCAATGAAGTGACGGGCAAGTTCAATCTCGTCGGTATTAGGCTCAGTATCATATTCATCGCCAAAATGTATCGAAACAATTACCACGTCCGCGATGTTTTTTGCCAGTTGAATCGCGGGATATGCATATTCACTGTAATACCATGCAACACCGGTCTGGGCGGAAAGCCCCGTGTCCGCATCATCTTTCTGGGCCCGCATTAATGATTCCGGACCGACCAGCGTAAAGGCCAGATATGCTATCTTTGTTCCCTTTACGTCGAATACCCTAGGCGCATAGGCTTGTTCAAAGTCCCCTCCGCCGACATAGGCTATCCCCGCCGCGGTCAGACGATCCAGGCAATCTTCGAAGGCAGGCCGTGAATAATCAAAGGCGTGATTATTGGCGACCGACACAACATCGATGCCTGCGTAGGCCAGGCCGTCAACGGAAACGGGCTCAGCCCTGAACGCGATTCCATACCAGGTCAGCGTTACATCTCTCACGGTGCCGGTATCGCTTATCATGCTTTCCAGGTTTGTAAAAGCGAGGTCCGCCCCTCTCAGGTAATCTGCCGTATACTGGAATAAGAACCCGTAATCACCGTTCCCGGAATTGTTGACCATCTTCTTAACTTTCCGCGCCATCATCGTATCGCCGGCAAACACCAGTTTGATTGCATCGGAATCAACTGGTCCAGGTTCGCTGGCCCCTGGACCCCCGGTCCCGGTATCATCGCCACCCAACGTATCGTCACCTGAACCGGATACCGGAGGTATTGTTTGACCGCGACTGACGGAATCATCGCATGATGATATGAAAATAGAAACGCTGAATAACAGCGCCAATAACGCCGGTAACCGTATTTTTTGCATAAAGGGTCCCCCGAATATACTGATTGCATCGTAAAATAATCATTGCGTCAATATTAAAAAATTTGTCCGGATGGTAAATTCTTGATCAAATATAGGGTATAAAAATTTTAACACCCTTTACCGTTATCTTTATTTTAAAAGTGCTTTCAAGAACCTCATACTATGGACAGATACACTCTATTCTGTCGTATAAGCACTTCCTGATAAGAGAATACTTTCACTTGAATACTAACACATACAACCGTACCCATGGCCGTCTCTTTTTGCCCTTCCGGTAAACGCCTTGACATTTCCATTCTGATCGCATCAGACTATTGATGATGAAAATTTCCTCCATTGAAATCGTGCTCGCCTGGCGTAATGTGTGGAAAAACAGGCGGCGCACCGTCCTCACCCTCCTGACCGTCATGGTCGGGTGCGCCATGATCATCTTCATGAAAGCGGCCCAGAAAGGCGCCTTCAGCCAGATGATCGAGGATGCCGTGACCTCAAACAACGGTCATATCCAGATACATGAAAAAGGGTTCTGGGAAAACATGAGCATTGATTACGCCTTCATTCCCACTGTCAGGATTACCGAAAAGCTCAGCACAACGCCGGCCATAGCCGCTTACACCATGCGGGTACAGACCGGCGGCCTTGTTTCAAGCGGCAGCACCACTGAAGGCGCTGTCATACAGGCGGTCGATCCGGACAGGGAGCGTACCGTGACCGCCCTTCACACGCGCATCCTTCCCGGGGGACGCTATCTCCGGTCCAATGACCGTACGAACATCGTCATGGGCGATGGTATGGCGGAAAATCTCGGCGTCAGGGTCGGCGACACGATCTCGATGATCTCACAGGGGTTCGACGGTTCCGTGGCCGCGGCAAACCTCACCGTGGTGGGGCTTTTCAGAACCGGCAACCCCGAATACGACAATTACCTGATTATCATGCCCCTGTCCCAGGCCATGGAAACCTTCACCATGATGGGCTACGTGAATTCAATCGTCATCCGCCTCAGGGACGGGCTGACCATGGAGAAGACGCGCGACGAGCTGCAACGCGCCATCGGTGCGGCTGGCATCGAGATCATGGGCTGGGACGAGCTCATGCCGGACATGGTGCAGTTCATTGACATGAAGCACGCAGGCACCTACATCTTTGAATTCATACTCTTCACCATTGCGGCCTTCGGCGTGATGAACACGATCCAGATGTCCGTGTATGAACGGATCCGGGAGTTCGGCATCATGATGGCCATAGGCACAAGGCCGGCGCAGATACGGCTCATGGTCCAGGCGGAGTCGTTCCTTATCGCTCTCCTGGGAGTGTTTCTGGGGTCGGCGCTGGGGAGCGCCCTCGCCCTGTATTTCACCGTCTATCCCTTTGACTATTCCAGCCTGGCAGACCAGATGAGCGTGTGGGGCGTTACAATGACACAATTCCCGGCGAGGCTGGAAGCATCGAACGTGGTATCGACCTCCGCAGTAATGATGGTCGTAAGTATTGTATTCACCATCGGTCCCGCCCGAAACGCCTCGCGCCTGAGACCCGTCGAGGCAATACGGAAACTGTAAGGTGGCATGAACCGGCATATGATACGTTCCTCAACAATACGACAGCCTGGCCCCCCTCTTCCTGATCGGGTGGCGCAACATGTGGCGCCAGAAACGCCGCTCCCTGGTGGTCATCTCATCCATCGCCATCGGCATATCCGCCATGATACTGCTGACAGGTTTCACCAACGGCATGACCACGCAGATGGTGGACAACACCATCAACACCGCCCTGGGCCATATGACCCTGCACCGGAAGGAGTTCCGCAATAATATCAAGCTGGAGTACAGCTTTATACCGGACCCGGGCATTTATGCCGCCCTGAAAGGCGACAGCTCCCTGCTGGCCTATGCCCCCCGCGTTGTTATCAAGGGAATGATCAGGTCAAGCGAGGCATCGCGGGGAGTGATAATAAAAGGGATAGATCCCGCCCGGGAGAGACACGTTTCGAAATTCTACGATTACACGCTGAGGAAGGAAGGCCGGTTTCTTTCCGATCCTTCATCGGATGAAATCCTTATCTCCAGGGCCCTGGCGGAAAAACTTGATGTCTACCGGGACGACCGGGTCGTCCTGATGTTCCAGGACAGGAACAACGAAATAGTCGGCGCGGGCCTCAGGGTCGCCGGTTTTTTTGAAACGCCCATGGGGGGCTTCGATAAGGGCGTGGTCTTCGTCGGCATCACAAAACTCCAGGAGCTCACCGGCCTGGGGAGTGCCGTATCGGAAATAACCATGATAACCGCCGACAAAAGCAGTGTCGGCACGGTCAAGGAACGCCTGAGCAAAAAAATCAAGGACCCCCTTGAACTCCTCACCTGGAAGGAAATGGCCCCCAACCTGGTAAGTGCGATTCAGCTCCAGGAAACCATGATGTTCATCATCTTCCTGATCGTTTTCGTCACCGTGATCTTCTCGATAGCAAACACACTCATCATGTCCATTATCGAGCGGTTCCATGAACTGGGCGTGATGAAAAGCATAGGAACGCGGCCATCCCATGTTTTTTTCATGGTAATGTTCGAAGCGGTCAACCTGGGCCTACTGGGACTTACCGTTGGAATAGCGTTGAGCGTGCCGGTTGTCATCATTCTCGGCCGGACCGGGATAGATTTTTCCTTTTTCCTGACCTCCATGCGGAAATGGGGCATCGGCAGCGTCATCTATCCGGTTATCGGGCCGCGGGACATCGCCGCAGCCGCGGAGATTGTTTTCATGACAACCTTTATCGCAGCGCTGTATCCGGCCTTCAAGGCAGCGTACATCAAGCCCCTTGACGCGCTGAATTATACATGATCGATTAAAAAACCCTCCCTGAAAAAGTTATTGCATTGAATGGCATACTGGATAAGCTTTCTCGCATGAAACGCGTGAATTCTGCTGTCCTCCGCATACTGGAGTATTGTATAACAGACAGGATGATCCTGCATATCGGGCTGATTGATATTTTCAGTATATACATTCCGCTGAGAGGGAGATCATGAAAAAAAGCAAAGGAAGCCTGTACATGAAAATGGACGGATTTAAAAAAATATCCGGCCAGGCCCGGTCAAAATCAAGGACAATGGGTGTCCTCCGGAAAATCCCCATGATTTTCATGTCCGGCAGAATACTCATTGGTCTTATCCTGATACTGATCGCTGCCTTTTGGGTGAACGACAACATTCGGAAAAAGGGCGTCGAACCGAAGTGCTGGTTCAGCATGGCCGGTGAAACGGCCATGGCAAAGGGCGTTATAACAAAAATTGAATTTATCGCACTGGGAGTCAAGAACCAGCATGATTACAAGATACTGTATACCTTCTCTGTTGGAGGAAAAACATACCCGGGCGAAACGTACCAGACAGGACTGAATTACAGAAAGAACGAGGCCATAGAGGTTACCTATTCAGTGAAGGACCCGTCCTGCTCCTGCTGCTGCGGCAAATGCCCTGCGGAAGACGCAATGTTCACGATCATCTTCGGCGGGGTGCTGGTACTCATAGCCGTCTTCCTGTTCCAGAGCGGCGTGAGAAGAATTTTTAAAACGATATGGATCATTGAGCATGGAATTGAAACCACTGCCAGCGTGGGAAATATCGCACGATCGACCAGGATAATGTGGACCTATAAAAGCACTATACGATCAGTAAGGTGGGTGGTCTCCTGCCATTTCAAAGATTCTTCAGGGAGCAGAGTTTCATTCAACGTCATTGCCCCGTCGGAAGATTATATGAAAAATAAGGATAGCATCGCCGTGGTCTATGATCCGGGCATGCCGGAAAACACCATTGCTGTCGATGCCCTTCCCTTTTTCGTAAAAACCGAACCGGCGTTAAAAATCTCTTGATTTTACCGCCCTCCGGGAACGGCATCATATAACTTATCATGGTGAGGTCTGGTTATGAAAATAGAAGGCGCGGTAATACTGATTACCGGAGCATCGAGCGGCATCGGTAAAACAGCGGCCCTGGCATTTGACCGGGCAGGGGCGAAGGTGGCCATGGCAGCGCGGCGCAGGGAAAACCTGAAAGAAAACGCGGCCCTGATGAAGGACGCCCTGGTCCTTCCCACGGACATGTCCGATGAAAAACAGGCCCTTGCCATGGTTGAAAAAACCGTCAAGCATTTTGGAAGGATAGATGTCCTCATCAACAATGCCGCGGCCATCATCGTCTCCCGCGCCGACGAGGTGAAATCGGAGGACCTCCTGCGGTCTTTCAGGACCAACGTAGTCGGTCCCATTGCGGCCACAAATCTCGCCGTCCGGTACATGCGCAAACAGGGCTACGGCCATATAATAAATATCGGGTCTCCGGGCTTCATGATCGGCGTGCCGCTCTACACTCCCTACGTCTGTTCAAAAGCGGCCATGTGCGGATGGACCCGCACCATCCAGGCTGAATGGGCTGATACAGAGATCAGGGTGAGCGAGTACTTCCCCGGCTACATCAAGACCGATTCGCCGGCTGAATCGGGCTACGGCCCGGTGGAGCAGGACACCCTCATGAACCCGGACCAGAACTTCATAACGAAATTTTTCACCAGGCCGAAGACCCCCGATGACGTGGCGCGCCAGCTTGTCGCCCTGGTGCTGAAGCCGAAACCCCTGGTCTATTCAAGCAGGCTCACCAGCTTCGGCTCATGGGTGGCCAACATCCCCGGGAAGCGCCTTTCCATAGCTAAGAACATGGCCATAGCGGCACGGAAGAGGCTCGGCCTTGAAACCTTCGGGAAGTAACTCCGGATCAGTAAGTGATCACGTTGACGCTGGAGAGAACCTCCTCGGTCACCCGGGCCGCCCCAACGATGATGGCTCCCTCGATGAAATCCTTTTCTGAGAGCTTTCTCTTTTCCACGCAGGGCCCGCAGAGAAGAAGTTTGTATCCGGCTTCGGTATAATTTTCGATAAGCTGCTTCAGGGAGATTCCTTCCTTAAAATGAATTTTTTCCGCGAAACCCTTAACCGCCAGCATCACGGCGTTGCTCTGCATGACGATCACCGGTGTGACATCCATAGCCATGGCGCCGTTCGCAAGAATGAACGGGATGGTCGCTTTTTCCGGATTGTCTTCTCCATACGTGACAATATAGGTGATCTTCTTTTCAGTGTTCATTGTAAGACCTCCTTAAAAATATAGAAAGGCGGACGAACTTTTTATAATATCCAAATATCAGCGGAACGTCAATATAAATCAGATTTCGTCAAGAAGGGTTTTTATCACGTCATCAAGTCTGGATACATCGCCGGCGGCGATAATCCTGTTTAATACTTTCCGGGCTGATTTTTCATCCATACCCAGTTTCGACGCTATCAAGCCAGTATCGGTTTTGTCAAGAGCGTTTGTGCCGTCCCGTTCCTGGACAGAAGCAAGGAAGAGTATTTTGCAGATCGACATCAGCAGTTCCTCCCTCTTCTTAGAACAGCTGTCGATATCGGCCATGCTTTTCAGCAGGGTCAGTTCCGACGCGTGGAGCCGGTTGGCGAAAATCTTGATGAGACGCTGGGTGAACACCGGGTTGTTTTCGATCAGGACGTCCAGGTTGTCCGCCTCTGCCACGGCCAGGAGACATTCGGTCCTGCACACGGCCGTTGCCAGGCGCGGCTGGTTGCCCACGATGGCCATTTCGCCGAAGATATCGCCCTCCGTCAGGGTTACCATCTGCACCTTCTCACCCGTGTCAAGGGTCTTGATGATGTCCACCTTCCCTTTCCTGATAAGATAAAAGACCTTTCCCTCCTCACCCTGTTCAAAGAGCACGTGGCCTTCGCCGAAACGCCATTCCTTCTGCATCACCGATACGGGCCTGACGAAAAGCTGGCGGATATTTTTAAAGCCGGGAAGGTGCAGGTTGAAAAAGAGACCCCTGGTCAACCGGTACAGGTAGTATTTCAGTAAAAATACCCGGTATCCCCACGGCCTCTCGATGAGCCGCACCAGGGTGCCGGAAAGCTGTTTCTGTTCGTCCTGGCTGTCCCAGATAACGACCCCCGGAACCGGCGGAGACGAAAATGCAGAGCACGCAAAGGTCAGGGAACAACGCGTTCCCACTTCGATGGGATCAACGGTTTTAAGGTAGCAGTTGCCACCCGTGATGTGATATGTGATTGTCTTGATGATTGAAAAATCCTTCGCGATATCAACATCGATGATAATGGGTATCTTTATGAGGCTGTTTTGAAAATATTTCGGGTTCACCACGCCGACAATGAAGAGGTTGAGGGAATAGAGCGCCGGAAGCATGGTGAAGAGAGCAACGGCCTCCTGCACACCCAGCCGGTAATGCAGGATATCCATGATTGTCTGCCGGTAAACAAGAGAGCCGGCGGCGGCAGCGAGCAGGAAAATGATAACCATACCCCTCACATACCCGAGGCTCAGCCTGAAGAAAGGCACATATTCGCGGTTCTTCGAACCCATGGACCGGAGAATCCACCGCTCATGCTGCGGTTCCCGCTGGATGGTTTCCCATTCTTCGATTGAGATTTTGTGTTTCCGAAGACCGTCAAGAAGGGGCAGGGTCTGCGATCTGGCAAGGATGTATTCCATCCCGATGATGAGTATCACCAGGAGCGGTGCGATCCAGTAGGTGCCGTTGCCGCCACTCATGAGCATCGTGTCATAGAGACCGTGAAACAGCAGGGGAACAGCGAAGGCTCCCAGGATATAACGCAGCCGATTGCCCCATGAGCCGCTGAAACGCATGAGAGCCAGGCTGTATCCCATGAGTCCGCAGGTGAGGACATGGAGCGGAACCGAGCTGAAAAGACGCACGATGATCACCGGTTCCCTGACCGCAAGGGCGTAGACGACATTTTCAACTGTTGCGAAGCCGAGGCCCAGGAGCATCGCGGAAATCACCATGTTCAGGACCATGAACATCGGGGGCACCCGGTACGTGAGGACCAGTATGAAGAGAAAGGCCCCGGCCTTTTCGACCATGGCAGCGCCGAGGAACCCCCGCGCCATGGGGCTTTGAAACGTCATGTTCGACAGCAGATAGGGACTCACCAGCAGCAGGAGCAGGGCAAGGATAGATCCGTACAGGAAATATTCAAGGTGAAACAGGTAACTGGGTTTGACCAGGAAATACCGGTGATAGATTAGATAAATGATCGGGATGGGGAGGATGGCCAGAGGGAGAAGTAATAGTGTCATGGATGGCACGGCAGTACCCTTGTACTAATTGAATGTATATACCAGTACATAGAATTATTGACTATTGATGAAACCCCGGCAGGATGATTTTATCAAGCATTTTTTATTAGATGTAGATCAGCATATCATTCAGGTAACGCTGCTGATTGCATTTTCAGCATCCCCATTACTGCCATTGCAGTATCAGGGTCATAAAACAATGACACCCTTCAGACCAGGCAAGACCTGATAGTGTACAGGTAAAGCATTCCTTGTTCACTCGATCCTGACTGATAATTGAACGTAACTTAGTTATTTGGATAAAAGTCCAAAAATTAATTGCCCTGGCATCATTAATTTCCTTTACAAATAACAGTGCGCTGAAAAAATCAGAATATGCCTATCAGCGGGGCATGCGGGAAGGACATTAAGGCCCTCATACCCCACCGATAGGCAGCCATAATTATTTTTGGAGGAAAGGTACATGAAAGATGTGGTAATCGTCAGCGGTTCACGGACTGCGATAGCGAAATTCGGCGGGGCCCTTAAGTCTGTCCCCGTAGTGGATCTCGGCGCACTGGTAATAAAAGAAGTATTGAAAAAAGCGGGGCTTCGCCCCGTGTTGAACAATTTGATGAAGGAAGTTGCTCCTGATAAACTCAAGGATCAGGGCGTGATTGAACTGGAGAAAAAAGCCGGCAACTGGGACAGCTCTCTTGCTCCGGTAACGATTGATGAAGTCATAATGGGCAACGTGCTCCAGGCCGCACAGGGGCAGAACACCGGCCGCCAGGCAATGATCAAGGCCGGCATCCCCAAAGAGACACCGGGCTTTACTATCAACAAGATATGCGGATCCGGACTCAAGGCAATCGCCGAGGGCGCACAGGCCATCATGTCCGGCCAGGCGGACGTCATCATCGCAGGCGGTCAGGAAAACATGACTCTCGCCCCCATGGCTCTGAAGGACGCGAGGTGGGGTTACCGGATGGCCATCTCCGGCGTCGGAGAAGTCCACGATCTTATGGTCTTCGACGGTCTCTATGAAATATTCTACGGGTACCACATGGGTCTGACCGCGGAAAACATCGCCAAGCTTTACGGCATAAGCCGCAAAGAACAGGACGAACTTGGTGTCCTCTCCCACACCCGCGCGCGGAAGGCCATGACAGATGGCCTCTTTAAAGACGAGATAGTCCCCGTTGTCATGAAAGGAAAAAAGGGGGACGAATTCTTCACTGAAGACGAGCGCCCCATGGACACAACACTAGAAAAAATGTCCCAGATGAAACCCGCTTTTGTTAAAGACGGCACCGTTACCGCCGGCAATGCATCAGGTATCAATGACGCGGCAGCGGCGGTCCTCATGATGAGCGCCGACAAAGCTAAGGAACTGGGCCTCAAGCCGATAGTCAAGATCAAGGCCTTCGCAGGCGGCGGCGTCGACCCGGCATACATGGGTCTCGGCCCTGTACCGGCAGTCAGGAAGATACTCAAGCAGACCAAGATGTCCATTAAAGATATCGACATGATCGAATTAAACGAAGCCTTCGCGTCTCAGGCCATTGGCTGTTTCCGCGAGCTCGGTATCGACAACGAGAAGCCGAACCAGCTGGGAAGCGGCATTTCCCTGGGACATCCCATCGGCTGCACCGGCGCCCGCATGATGGTCACGGCAATGCATGAGATGAAACGCAAAAACCATGCCACCTGCCTCCTTACCATGTGCATCGGCGGCGGCATGGGTTTCGCGATGATCGTTGAAAAAGTATAATCCGACGCACTGATAAAATAAAAAAAGCGGCCCTGGTGACCGCTTTTTTTATTTGTTGACATATGCTTTTTTTCTGATTTAAACTCCCGTACTATACCACCAAGGAGAAACGTATGAGAAAAAGAGTGCTTCTATTTTTCATTATCGCATCCTGCTGTATCCTTACGGTTTCATTGCTGGCAGCGTATACGGCTGAATCAGTCCTCGGGACATGGCTTGTGCCCAAGGAAGACGCCAAGGTGACCATTTACAAGTGCGGCGACAAATTCTGCGGAAAAATCACCTGGCTCAAAACCCCTGAAGACCTTGACACCAAGAACCCCGATCCGGAAAAACGGAAACTCAAGATCCTTGGCATGAACATGCTCTGGGGATTCACCTTTGAAAAAAACGAATGGGTTGGCGGCCAGATCTATGATCCAGATTCCGGCGATACGTATAAATGCAAAATGTGGCTCAAGAGCGACGACAAGCTGAATGTTAGAGGATATGTGGGTGTTCCTCTCTTCGGCCGTTCAGAAATTTGGACAAAAATCAAATAAACTTGACATCCTGTCAGTTTTTGCTATTGTATCAACCGAATTACGTATACGGCCTGTTTTAGAACTGTCTTTTTCCCGCACCACAATCAGCAGGAAAAAAGGAAACCCTTATGCTTCGATACAGGTCGAAATAACAACAATCAAACTGGAGGAAAAAGTATGAAAAAAGCTTTAGCTGCTGGTCTGGTGTTAATCGCCTCGATAGTATTTTTTACCGCCCAGGTAAAAGCGGAAGAAGTTCTGGCTGGAACCTGGAAAACCGTCGCTGATGAAGGCCCTGACAAGGGAAAGGCCAAATCCCATCTCCAGATATATGAGAAAAACGGCGTGTACTTCGCAAAAGTCACCAAGCTTCTCCTGAAACCCCAGGATACACTCTGCGACAAGTGCAAGGGAGACCTGTTCAACAAGCCGGTGGTGGGACTGAATATTTTTTCCAACATGAAAAAAACCGGAAAAGTCGACAAGGATTTCGGCGATGAATATGCCGGCGGTCAGATCCTGGATCCTGACAATGGCAAGTTCTATACCTGTAAAATCTGGATCAAGGGTGATACCCTCGTGGTCCGCGGATACCTGGCATTTTTCTACAGAACACAGAGATGGTACAGGGTCAAATAAAGCAATAGTTCAGGAAATGTAGCTGAAAAAGAGCATCTGAATAGATGCTCTTTTTATTGCTGTTCTCGTATAAACCGGATATCAATCAGAATTTCATGCCCACCCCGATGCCACCCGGTACAACGGTCAAAAATACTTCAGTCTCATACTCTTCGTGTGCTCCTGCTTTCTCTCCGCTTTTATACTTTGCTTCATAATTCTTCAGGTCCCTTACTGCCCGCATGGGCTGGGAGAAAATGGTCACAAGCGATATGGCCTCGCCGGTGGCGAAGGTTATAAGACCGTCCTGCCATGGACGATCGAACGCGAAGATCGTCACCAGGCCGGCGCCGATATTCACCGCCAGGTTGAGAGTGTGCGTGAGCCAGCCCCAGCCATCTTTTTCGGTTTGGGCGCATATAGTCAGCATTTCCTCCGCCCGCTGGAGCTTTGCCGACCTTTCACCGGCCGTGCCGGATGGCATGACCCGGAGTTTGTCGGGCAGGTATGCCGGTTTAAAAGGGAATATCAGGAGTCCCACCACACCGATACCGAAGGTGCAACTGCTTACCAGCATATCCTGGGCAAAATCCTGTTTTTGGACCTTAACGACATTCCCGGTACTTGCGAGACGATCAAAATCATCCCAGTGGAGACCGGCCAGTGTTCCGGTGACGATGGTTGCGCTGCTGTACACGGAGATCCAGGTGTACCACCACGCCTGGGCCCCCGGCTGGGCTGAATACAGCGCATTTTCGATATATGATAGCCGCTCCGTCACCTGGGCATCAGTAAGATCAACCGGCTTCTGCTGGTTCTGGGCAAAGGCAGACTGTAATGGACCTGCCAGGACCAGCAGAATCATTGACAGGCACAGAATACGATTAGTACTCAAAAATTCCTCCACATAGAATACAGGCTTATTTCATTGGCGATAATGCTCCGCGTATAAATCGCATGACCCCTTTGACGATCCTCTCATCATTGTCAAGGGCGTCATTACCGGCGAAAATCTTCATCCGTTCCATAAAGTATTTCGATGTATACGAATACTGGAGCACCAGGAGCAGGTTATCAAGACAGAAAGCGGCTGTCCATTCGTTGACATCATTCCCCACGAGCCCATCTTTCTTGGCATCAGCTATTATGTGCCGGTAATACCGGGCTGTTATTTCTTCCATTTTTTTTGACAGCCGCGCCGACATGTGGGAGAGACTCTGGGACGTGAGATCATGGTATACCTGGGTCAGTTCCGGATACTTACGCGAATACTCCTGAGTTGCCCGCACCAGTTTTTCGATCTTCTCAAACACGGTTCCGGATGAAAGGTCAATAGATGAAATGAGTTTTTCAAGGATCTGTAATCCTTCATCTGCGACGGCCATATACAGGTCATCTTTAGAGGCAAAATAATTGTACAGCGAGCCGATGCTGATGCCGGCTTTTTTTGCTATGTCATTAATATTGGCCGCCACAAAGCCTTTTCCGGCAAACTCGCTGATGGCAACATTCAGAATCCTCCTGCGCTTATCTTCAGAGATTTTTTCGAAGGAATCTTTATGGAATTTAGTCATTGTCTGTGCACCTTACATGACATTCTGAAAGGTTAACAAAATGAGTGAACAATCAATCAGTATAAAAGTCAATAATTATTTAGTATTATATACACCCAAATACAGAATTCTAATAATAGATTTGATTTATACTATGGAAAGGGGTTTAACTCTCACACATTCAAGTCATGGACAATCTTGATACCCTTCATGGGGAGTAACATATCTACAATATTTGCATGATCCAGATGCTCTGTCACCTTACCTGCAAACCCGCCGGTCAGGATTACCTCAAAGCCCCGTCCGTATTCTTTTTCTATCTTCAAAATGATGCCTTCGGCAAGGGAAAGCCATCCGTAAAAAAAACCTGATTTGAGGGCATTAATCGTGTCCCTCGCCACCAGACGGTCCGGCTTCTCGAAAGGCACCTCCGGAAGACGTGATGCTCTCATAGACAATGACTTTATAGCGGTATCGATCCCCGGCGCGATAATGCCTCCGTCAAAGACGTTTCCTTCGAGAAGCACGCAGAATGTTACGGCGGTTCCTATGTCCGCAACAATGGTTCCTCCGCCGTACTCATTGAACACCGCCGCTGCGTTGACAATGCGGTCCACGCCAAGCTGACGGGGATCATCATACCGGATGGTGAAATTCAGCTTGCTCATGCAGGATATTTCATGGGCTGAGATGCCCAGATTATCGTTCGACATGACATGATAGGCATGATTGATTTCCGGCACCACGCTGGAAAAGGCGAGACCCTTAACGAGGTATGATTCCAGTCCTGCGCCGAGGCGGGTCATCCCGTCATGGACCTGCTGAAATAATTCCGCCGGAGTCGCGTTTTTTACTGTTGGAAAGCGAAATGTGAATTCAGGGAGTACCGCATCCTCAGGGTAGAGGGCAGCGGTGGTGCTGGTATTTCCTATGTCAAAACCGAGTATCATTCCAATCCTCACCGGTCATAATAAAAAACATACCAATGCTCTTCAAGCAGTCATGGTTTTACCGCAGCCGTTCAAGAGCGTCCTGTCGTTTTACCGCCCGGGGCAGATATATGAGGCCAATCCTGTTTTTCGGATCTATGAGAAGGAGACGGTTCATGATGCTGATGCAGTTCCGATAATCGCCCTTTTCATACAGTTCAATGCCCTGTTTTTCAAGCAGTGCGATATCCACGGAAAGACGTTTCCGGATCTTTTCCTGTTCGTCCCGCGCTGATGGCAAATATTTTCCAGAGCTGTCCAGAAGCGGAAGGGCATCATAGTACCGTTTTTCCTGCGCCAGTTTCACCGCCCTGGCATAATCCTCTTCGGCTTTTTTTATCCCCTCCAGCTGGTCATGGGCTTCCTTATTGTTGCGGTCCATGATGAGAACTTTCGAATAATTGTTCTTTGCCTCATCGATATTTCCTTTCCGCAGGGCATTGTCGGCAAGGGTCAGGTACCAGTCAACCGTGACAGTAGAATCCCCTGTGGGGACGGAAACAGTGGCCGCTTCTTCAGGATTAAAATTATATGATAACCCGCCAATGAAGTTAATACCGTGAAGAGGCTCCCCTGAAAGATACTGGAGGGTGTATTCAGCTCCGGCGCGGATCCTGAAGCCCATTTTGATCGGAAAAAAGAAGCCGGCCTTTGCCAGCAGCCCCGGCTTCAGAGACACTTCATTGTGATCCAGCCTGTTTGCGTACAGATGAACATAGGAACCCATCGCCGAGGCGCCAATATATACCTGGAAGTGCGGTATTATGGGATAATAGAATAGCGGACCCAGGCCCAGAGAAACCGTTTCCAGGTATGAGTTTTTGCTTTCTTTCATAGGATAGCGTGAGTATACAATATCCATCTCTCCCATCAAATATTTCACAATGCCCTGGTTGCCGTACGACAGCGTGGCCCCGACGCAATACGAACCCGGGAACCATGTACTGTAGTAGCCCGCGATCATCGAGTATCCGGCCTTTACCCCTATGATAATATCCCCCGGCGAAGCTTTTTTTGTCTGCCCGAAGACGCTACCGGTCATGATGACAATTTGAAACACTGCAGCAATAATCCACACAGTTATGACGCGATCTCGTTTCATATCATCCAATCAATATCAATATTATTGCTTTTCTTTAATTTCCCGTGAAATCACATATTCAAGGAGCTTTTCATCAGGCACTCCCTCAATCCGCCTACCATTAATAAAGATCGTCGGTACCGCGCGCACCCTCATACTGCCACCCTGTTCGACATTATCGCGAACCGATGATTTGGCTGTCTCCGATAAGGCCTCCTGCATGAACATCCTGTATTCATCAACGGACGCGCGATCTTTGAAATAATCCTTGAAGCCAACCATTACATCGCCGGACCGCAGCCTGGGAAGATTTTCCCGGTAATGCCCGTAGTGGTACTCGAGAAATTCCCTGAATATCCCCCGCTGCGCCGCGGCGCTGAAGGCCTGGGCAGCCATGCATGAATTAGTATACACCGTCTTCGGTATATGGGGATTGCACACCATGTCAAGGGGAAAACTGTAATAATCGATGCGTATCTTTCCCGGGAACCGCATCATGAGATATTGTTCAACACCATAGAACTCCATGCATGCGGAACAGAGAAAATCAGTAAACACGATGATCCTGACCGGGGCCGAGGCTTCTCCGATGGACATGGCGCTGTCAGGAAGGGATATCTCTTCCTGCGTGATGGAATAATACCGCTCTTCGAATTTTCTCAGCTCCACTGACGACACTTCGGATGCAGATCCCCTGACCCCGAGGTACGCTGACGCGAAATATACAGAGATCACCATGAAGAACAATATAAAAAATAGCGCCACGGCCCCGGGAAGAATGTTCCTGTTCCGGGCCAGTGAGACAAGGTTCCGATATACCAGCCGCAGGCCAGTCCCTTCATCCTTGATGGCCAGATACCAGAGGAAAAGGGATATGCATATCAGTATATTGGCAACATAGGCAGCAATGCAGAGGCGGCATGAAATTTTCAGATATACCAGGATGGAACCGAGAATGACGTCAACAATGACTGACGCGACCGCCACCGGCAGCTGAATAGCAAAACAGGGATTCTGCCATGAATCTCCAGCGGACATCGCAAGCGATGCGGCGATAATAAGAATGAGGTATCCCATCAGTCCGTAACCGGCTACCGGGAGTCCGAGCAGGACGGAATATCCAGACCTGCTCAAAACAGCGCAGTGGTTTTCCAGACCGCCCCCGCACAGGGCCACGGCGAAATCCGAATGGGGAAAGAAGTGCTGATATATCAGGATGATGGATATCACGGTCCCGATGACGGATAAAACAAATATGGATAAAATATATCTCTTCATGATTGTTTTATCCTACCATGACAAATCAGAGAGTCAATACTATTTTATGGCATTGCCGGCAGTAACTGGAATACGTTAAACACCTGTTATTTTTAAAAAACTTCAGGACAGGATTCAACGTGTCATAGTACAATAATTATTCGTCAGGGAATGAAATGCTATTCAAACAATCTACCAGCATACGCAAAGAACGACCCGGTTGGCGTCGCAATTCGGCGTATTGCCCTCTATCCAATTGGAACCGGCTTGATTATGAAAGCCCGCCTGCCCTTTATCGCTCGCCGAGGTCCAACCGCTGCAATTGTTATCAACGTCGAATGTCCCGTCCGATAACGAACCGGACCACCAGTGATCTGAAGAAATGTTCGCATCGGAAAGGGTCATATCGATAGTGCCGTCAAGCAGGTCCGCCCAGGTGTCTCCTATCTGCATGCCCGTGTGGCCGATGATCTTCCTGCTCGTGGGAACACTAAAATTAGCCGGCATGCCGGCTATATCGTCTGAGTTGGAAATACTTATGAGGGCCCTCACGTTGAGGCAGGGTAACGTTGGATAGGCACTTGTCTTTGCGTTGACGCACAATTCGTCAATGGTATCCCGCACAGGCACGGCGGCATGCTTTGATCCTGCTGTTGCTGCTGCTACGAGATTGCCGTTGTACGAACCGGCGGGGAACATATACACCGCATCACTCAGAGTGGTGACGGAAACGGTCACATATGCCGCACTGTTGCCATCAGTGTCGCGGACCACCACGTTAAAGTAATAGCCCGTACCCGGCGTCAATCCGTTAGAAACGGTGGTTACGATATCCGGCGTCCAGCCAGTTACTATAGTGCCATTTGCTTCAGCAAGGGCAGGCGTGGATATGTTGTTGCTTACAGACCGGTAGACACGATACTCAAGCTCGCCCTGAGGAGTCTGGTCGTCATCAGCCCTGGTCCAATTTAGCTGTATCTGGGTTGTTGATCTCGCCCCGGTAGTAATGATCCCGCTGTTGCCCGGGACCGGGTTACCATATTGAATAATCGGTTGTGTTTCTAATTTGATGGTTTTATCAAAATTGTCATTAATGCATGACTGCATAAAGATAGACATGCCGATGACCATAAGAGCACGGGCAATAATTCGCCATGAATATGTTATCAATTTAATTTTCATACATACTGCCCTTACCAGGAAAGGGTCTAAACTCATGTGGATATCGGGTTATTAAACAGAATGATGAAAGAAAATCATAAACCTTTGCATTCATCGGTTCATGTCAACCAGTAGATATCCATGTAAACATATGAAATTCAATGGTTGGATTCAAATTAATTATTTGAAAATCAAAAAAAAATTCTACCTGGGCGGGTTTTTGTAGGTGAATTCCCTTATTTTGATATCAGTAAATACCCCATTTTAATCCAAAAACATCAAAAAACACCTGCGATACTCTCAAAACGTGCAATTGGGATACCCAGGGATGTTAAAAGAATATTTACTTCCTTCACTCATGATGAGGGACTGTTCAGGGTATAAATCGATACTCTTTGAAGTGGTAAAACATGATTCATGTTTTAATGCGAAAATCGCCAAGACGCTTGATAAGGCCGTCCCGCTCAATCCTGTTCAAAAGGGGTAGTATATATTTTCGTGAAAGACCAACAGCATCCTTCGCCTCAGGCACGGTTACTTTATTCTTTGTATCGAAAAGCTCCATGATCGCCTTTTTCATTTTATCATACACGTCACGATGGTAGAGGATATTCCCATCAAGGCTCACCAGCGAGCCCAGCTTGATAAGTTCCCTCGCGTCCTTCTTCATCGATTCATCAGACATCCGTTCAAGCTCGAGGCCTTCACCGCCGCTTGAGAGGGCCGATTCCAGCACCTTCATCTTCCCCTTAGACAGTACAACGCCAGTACCGGGAAAGAACCTTCCCTCTTTTTCGACCACTTTACCTCCGGAGACCAGGGCGGCTACAATGAGCCGGCAGACGTCCTGATCGGTACCTGCTGTGTCGGACAGCTCTTTAAGGTTGAGTCCCACATGTTTATTTACGGCATCGGTGATCCGGTTTTGAGCAGTATCATATGCCGCAGAATTCATCACATAAACGCCCAGCCTTTTTATCACACCCCTATCAAGGAGCACCGAGGAAGCCCTGTTAATATCTTCCACGCTTTCCGGGAACAGGGTATGAAGGTCTTCCTGTTTCATCCATCCGCGGACCGATATGATAAAAGCGATATATTCCTCCAGGGTATAGGACGCAAAAAGACCAAGGCTTTCCCGCACCCGGTCCCTGTGCTGCCGCGGGCTGTACCCCGGAAACAGGACCCTGCCACCGCCGATGATGCGGAATCCTCCCGGACTCGTGAGGATAAGAGGCTGCCCCGGATAGGAGTACCACGGCTCCCTGAACTTGATCCTCGCCGGAAACTGCGATGACGTTATTGTTTCCCCTTCAAGAAGGATTATCTTGGCCCTGACCGACGCCGTGCCGATGAGAACCTCTATGCCTGTATTGTTCTTCAATTCTCGCTTCTTGTCCAGGAGCTGTATCCGCGCTATTATTTCATCAGATTCGGTGAAGAATCCCTTCCGGTACAGGATCTGCCCGCGCCTCAGTGAATCGATCGACACCCCGGACAGGTTAAGCGCTGTCCGCTGAGAGGGACTACCCTCGGCAAGAGTGCTATGGTGGCTCTCGATGCGCTTGACCCGTGCTTCAACGGCACCGGGCTGGATGTACACCGGATCGTCGTTATGAAGCATCCCGTTTCTCAGTGTACCGGTCACAACCGTACCGTGGCCCTTGGATGCGAAGACCCGGTCCAAATACATGAAAGGCTTGTCGGCGTTGCGGGCCCGTGATAGCTTATGCAGATTGTCGGCAATTATTTTTTTCAACGCGTCGATTCCGGTGCCGTTTCTTGAGGAGACCCGAGCCACATCAGCGTCCCGGTAGGGGGTATCGGCTATTTTACCACGCACTTCCTCTTCCACCAGGTCCGCCATCTCCTTTTCGGCAAGATCGATCTTATTCAAAACCACAATTATCCGCTCAATGCCCAGAAGCTGGAGAACACGGAAATGGTCCTCAGTCTGGGGCATCCATCCATCATCGACGGCCACGACGAGGAGCCCCAGGTCAATGCCCCAGGCGCCTGCCACCATATTGCGGATGAACCGCTCATGCCCGGGCACGTCGATGAAGCTGACGGTCCCGAATCCGGGGAATTCAGTCGCGGCGAAGCCTATGTCGATGGTCATTTCCCGCGCCTTTTCCTCCGGGAGACGGTCACAGTCTTCGCCGGTCAGGGCCAGTATGAGGGATGTTTTTCCGTGATCGATATGTCCGGAGGTGCCGACGACATACATTACCGGCTCCCTCCGCGGAGCGCCATGAGATGGCCAACTGCTTCTGCAGCCGCCGCTACATCGCCATCAAGAATTGTACTGAAATCAAGAGTAAAGTGTCCGTCAATGATGACGCCGATAACCGGCACGTCCGCGCCGGCAAGGGCGTCATGGATGTCATCAGCGCCGATACCGGGAATGTCGACCTGTATCCCCATGCTTTCCATCTGGAAGCCCGGCATGGCGCCGCCGCCAACGGTGCTTATCGTCGGGATTTTCACCAGCATCTGTTTCCCGGCAGGGCTGGTGATGCGTCGTAAAAATCTGTTAATGCGCGCACGTATCTGTTTTTTATCCTGGTGCATAATATACCAGAGTGAAAGATTATCAGTCTCTCCATTAACATGCCGTATCAGGGTCTCCTGAAGAATATAGTAGGTTATCTTGTCAACGCGGAGCATTCTCATTAAGGGATTTTTCCTGAGGCGTCCTATCAGGTCCTTCCTCCCTACGATGATGCCGGCCTGGCATCCCCCTAAAAGTTTATCTCCGCTGAAGCAGACCAGATCAGGTCCCTGCTCGATCTCCGCCCGCACCGTCGGCTCAACGTGCCGATGAAATCTCTGATCAGTGGTGAGATTGCCGCTCCCCATGTCACGCACGAAGATGATTCTTTCATTTTTTAAATCTGACAGCTCCCTGAGCGATGGGCTTTCGGCAAAGCCCTGGACCATGAAATTGGAGCGGTGGCAGGAAAATATCATGGCGGTGTTATCAGTAATGGCACAGCGGTAATCTTCTGCGGTAGTGATGTTCGTGGTGCCCGTTTCCACCAGAAGGGCGCCGCTCTGGAGCATGATGTCCGGCAGCCGGAATCCCCCGCCGATCTGCACGAGTTCTCCCCGGGAAACAATGACCTCCCTGCCGCGTGCGAATTCGCTTAGAATTAAGAATACACTTGAGGCGTTGTTATTCACGATGATGGCGGCCTCGGCACCGGCCAGGCCGCTCAGAAGCTCTTCGGTGAAGCCTCCACGCATGCCCCGCTTTTTCTCTGTCAGGGTATATTCGAGATTACAGTAGCCCGAGCATTCAATGGCCAGCTTTTTCAGTATAATATCGCTGATCGGCGACCGGCCCAGGTTGGTATGAATAATGACCCCTGTGCCATTGATAACACGCTGAAGCTTCTCTCTCTGTTTCATCCTGCACCGTGATACGACGGACCTGACGATACCCTCATAATCAACAGGCTCACTCTTTTCAGCCTTGGCTCTCATGTCAGCGAGCACATGGCGGACTGTGTCAATAACAGCGGCACGTCCTATTTCGCCGGTAAAGCGGCTTATCTCATCTACCTGGAGGAGTTTCTCCACCTGGGGGATGTTCCTGAGTATCTGGTTCTTGTCTTCCATATCAGAATAACAGCGCAGGTCCCATATGTGACGGTTATTTTCCTCTTCCGATTAAAGATTCGGTAATCGATGCGGAAGGGGCAGGAATCGAACCTGCCGCTGTGATAAATCACAGCCTACGGTTTTGAAGACCGCGGGGACCACCGGATCCCATCCTCTTCCATGTTTATTATAATATACGTTTTAATACCACTGATTATATACTATTTATTTGATAATCCCCCCCAAAAAAAACATGTCAATAAATTAATTCAATGCCAATATTTTTGCAACCGTTATAACCTCTCGCCTGTCTTTACTCTTTGAATAAGCGAAAAAAAGCTCTATCAGGACATAAAACAGGGAGAATATCATGCTGGAATCATTACTGGGGATACTTGTTGTATTGAGTGCACTCTATGGAATGAAGATACTCAAGTCACTCTAAACCCCGTACAAAACCCCCGTTACGTGGTCCACACGTAAAACACACATACAGATTTATTAAACCTATATATCGGAGAGGAATATGGAAAGGAAGATATTATTGGTCTACCCGGAGATACCTGCGACTTACTGGAGTTTTAAGTACGCGTTGCATTTTGTTAAATATAAAACACTTATGCCCCCTCTGGGTCTGATAACCATTGCCGCCCTTTTGCCATCGGATTATGACGTCAGACTCATTGATTTGAACTTTCAGAAGCTAACCGCCGATGATGTGGCCTCAGCAGACATGGTTTTCGTGTCCGCCATGATCGTACAGAAGGAATCATTTCACAAGGTGGTGGCGCTGTGCAACGAAAACAGCACGCCGGTGGTTGCCGGCGGACCCTATCCGACTTCCAGCTTCAGGCAGATTAGTGGAGTGAGCCATTTTATCCTTAATGAGGGGGAAGTGACACTGCCGCGTTTTATCGAAGACCTGGAACACGGTCAGGCTCAATATATATACCAGGACGAAACAAAACCTGATATAACCAAAACGCCGCCGCCCCGCTTTGACCTGCTGGACATGGGGGCGTATGAGTCAATGGCGCTGCAATCGTCACGAGGATGCCCTTTCAACTGCGAATTCTGCGATATCATCGAGATGTTCGGCAGGGTCCCCCGGTACAAAACTCCCGAACAGTTTATAAATGAAATGAATATTCTGTACCAAATGGGTCATCGCGGCTCACTCTTCATTGTCGACGACAACTTCATCGGCAACAAGAAGAAGGCCCGGGAACTGCTGGAACATATCGTCGCCTGGCAAAAAGAACGAAATTATCCATTTAGTTTTTTCACCGAAGCCAGCATCAACCTGGCCCAGGACGAGCCGCTCATCGACCTGATGGTCGAGGCCGGTCTGGACACGGTTTTCATCGGCATTGAAACACCGATTACGGAGACCCTGGCCCTCACCCAAAAACAGCAGAACACGAAAGCGGACATTCTCGAAAGTGTTAGAACGATCCAGAGCAAAGGGATAGAGGTGATGGGCGGATTTATCGTCGGCTTTGACAGCGACCCGGAAAACATCTTCGACCTGCAGATCGATTACATCCAGAAGGCAGGAATTCCTTTGGCGATGATCGGGACCATGGTGGCGCTTCCAAACACACAGTTGCATCGCCGCCTTGAGCGGGAGGGCCGCATACTCGGGGAAACCGATGGCAACAATACGCATTCCATGGAGCTGAACTTTATCCCGCGGATGCCGCGTGAGATCCTGATGGAAGGATACAAGCGGGTGATATCCACCATCTACGAACCGAAAAATTACTTCGATCGCTGTAAAACACTAATAAAAAGGATTCCAGGCAACGCTAATTCGCATGGATCGATCTCTTCCAGGCAAATGAAGGCCTTCTTTCTCTCCCTTGTGAAGCAGACCTTCTCGCGCTATGGCCTTGATTACCTGCGCCTCCTGGCCTGGACCCTCATGAATAATCCCCGGCAATTCCCAATGGCCGTGAACCTGTCCGTCAAGGGTTATCACTTTTTCAAGATGACCGGCGATATTCTCAAGGCCGAGCAGATATCGGCTTACATGAAAAAATCCCTCGAGCAGCTGGAAGAGGAATTCGAAATGAAATTCAATAATCCGGAACGGGTGCATCCCGTCGCCATCAGGCTTCTTGCGGGAAAAGCATTGAGAAATATGCAACGGATCTACCGGAAGCTCAATCCTGAACTGAAAGTTTACCTGAAGGACACCTATTACGAGTTCAAGCTGAAATGTGAAACTATGTCCTATTGCTGGTCCCAGAAGGCCCTGGGTGATGATGATTCATTGATGAATATGGGCTGATATGCCATATTGGACTGAAAAAAATGATTTACATTTTTTTCAAGATTAGGAAGATAACTGCATTACCTGAACAAAAAGGAGTTCTTTATGCCGTCAGCCGCAGCACAAGTATTGGTAACCGTCATCCCCATCGTGGGTATCGTCATGGGTGCAATGGTTCTATTTTTCTTCCTGTTATGGCACCACAAGCAGAAAGTACTGATGATTGAGAAAGGTATATACTCAAAAATTGAATTTGATTTAACCACATTCAGCCTTTTTTCCGGGCTGGTGTTAACGAGCATCGGCGCCTGCCTGGTGATTTTTTTTGTTATTCTGGAGGGTTTCACCCATCCGGTGCTGAGCGGCCTGATACCGCTCTCCATAGGCGTAAGCCTGCTCGTATTTTACACTGTACGGGTTACTACCGGCAAGGACCAAAATGGACAATGAGCTCAAGACCGATGAGCAGATCGTTAGGCAGGTACTACTGGGCAGCATTGAAAGCTTTAAAACAATCGTGGAGCGGTACCAGAAGAAGATCTACAGTATCGGAATGCGTTTTTTTAAAAATAGTGACGATTCGCATGATTTTACTCAGGAGGTCTTCATAAGGGCCTACGAGAGCCTGAAGACCTTTGCTGGCAGAGCACCATTTCCCTTCTGGCTGACGAAAATCGCCTATAATCACGGCATCAACCGCGTCAGCTCGAAGAGAACGGAACCTGAAGTTTCCGATGAACTGCCGGCTGCCGACACGACTCCTGAGAAAGGACATCTGCGGAAGGAAATCCATGATGTTCTACTGCAGGCGGTAAACGATCTTCCAGAGCGGTACCGTATCTGCGTTGACCTGTATTTTTTCATGGGACTCACCTACGGTGAAATAAGTGAGATCACCGGATATCCCGTGAACACGATAAAATCAAATGTTCTTCGGGCAAAAATCATGCTGCGCGACGAACTGAAAGGAACAATAGCGGAGGACTATCATGAACTGTGAATCAATCCAAAAGCGATTTCTTGAAATGGACAACGGTTCCCGCATACCCCTATCGGTACAGTTTCATACGCTGTACTGCCCGCGGTGCCGTCACGATATCGCCATGCTCAACGAGCGTTTTGAGTCATTTCGCTCCACTGCGCCTTTCAACCTGGACCGGGACAGGTGCGAACAGATCATGCTCGAAGTTTTTCTTTCAAAGGTCCAGTACGAGCACCATGTTTCCGGTCTCCAGTGGGGTATCGTTGGATCGATACTACTCATAAGTCTTTTCGCCATTCCCTTCAGCAACTCCTTTGGCTGGCTAAGGACCTATTTCGGTTCCGGACTTGAAATACCGATAAGCATCGTTCTCGGGCTTTCTTTTTCCATATATGCTCTGGCTGGTATATTCTCAAATATGGAAAGCCTGAAGAAGTTTGTGGGTAATCTACCGAAAAGACTGCACTAAGATAAAAATTTAGTGTCAGAGTAAAATTGCAACAAAATATCTTGTAAATCAAACTACATTAAATGAATTCAATATCGATCCAATTATTACAGTATTTATAAAACACAGGCGGTAGGTTTTAAGTTAAATTTCCATAAAAAGCTATAACAAGCCGGGAACAATAAGTATTTCGTTTCTACCCTTAGGGCAAAAGATACGGTGCACCATTGAAAAAGTTTGCAAAAGTATGAACTTTTCAAGAAGTCTGTTATTTACACAAATATCTCCTCGGGAAATATTCTCTTCCGGTACAACTCTTCATATTCCAAAAGCTTTTTTCTTCGTTCCTCAAAAGAGTTTCCCAGCTTCAGGAAATACTCAGACAGGGTAATCGACACCGGCGGCACATACTCCCTGTCCACATAGGCCCTGAAACCACCATACGGATACTGCCGCGGATCAGTTACATACCCGCTCCGCACCGGATTATACCCGACATACAGGAACACGGTCCAGAAGGTCTGCACGGGATCCGTTGTATGCTCAATAATGAGGTTGGTGAATCGTTCATTCCAGAAGGGCCCGGTCCTGTCCATCATCCGGTTATAACGCCTGGCGAACTGGGACTTGATGAATTGCATGATACGGGATATGGTCTCCTCGTTTTTAAGGGTTTTTATGTAAAAATGGAAATGATTATCCATGATTGAATAGGAGATCAGTTCAAAATTATATTTTTCCAGGGCCTGGTTGAGCACCTCATGCATCAGGTCTTTTATTTTTCTGGATCTCATGAGGTGTTTTTTCTCTATGCACCGGGATACAACATGGTTGGTTGTGTCCGGCAGGCATATCCTGTGTGCTCGTGGCATATTTCCTCTCGTTTCCGGTGTCGTATAGATGTATACGAATGGATGGGCAATAATTGAAAAAAATTCGGGGTCAGAGTAAAAAACATTAATCTGAACAGGGCGGGTATTTAAATGAAGGGTCAGAGTAACACAAAACAAGAACACCCGCCTTCCGGCGGGTGTTTTAAAAAAATAGCAAATTCTTCCTACGGCTAATTAGGCTGGAATCCCAGATCCCTCATAATGTCATTGATGTCAATCCTCGGATCGTTCATATCAGCCATGGCTTCCAGCATCAATGCCAGATCGTCCCAGAGCGGCGAATTAGGATCGCGAATAATTCTCCAGTTCAGGAACCGATCCAGATCCTCAATAATATACTGCATGGAATACGGCGTGGTCAAGGCGCCCAGCAGATAATGCACAAGACTGTTGTTATCCTTGAGAAGAACATCAACATTCCTCAGCATACGGTTGTATTTTTCGCCTGTGCCGCCTGTTGTCTTCATGACATCATGCACCTGCGGGAGATATGTAAGGAGATCCAACACCTGATCGTATGAATCACCAGCACCATGATCATATCCCTGATAGTGCCAGCCGGTTGAATCATGTTTTGCAAACAGCTTACCGACAGTATACAGAAGGCCATGGATCTCATTCTCAGTAAGCTGCTGTGCCAGTACAGCATTCAGGACATTGACAAGATTGGGAGACACGTTACGTGAACCACCCACCAAGCTTTTCAGCATACCGACTGTATCTTCAAATGTTGACCAGTCGGCGCCGCTGGAACGGGATTCTCCTTCGTAACCCAGGAAATCCTCAAGATTGAGATCTTCCTCCCTTTGAGAGAACATCCATTCATATTTCGAGAAATCCAGCGTTGTGAAGTAGCCGTTTGTGATGGCTTCACTCTTGTTGAACTTGGCTGCAGTCATGACCTGTTCAAGACCCCAGGCAATGTTTTCACGCGGAGCAGTATAGGCATCGCTTCCCAGAAGTTGGAGAAGGCCGAGAAGTCTAGTAACCATGCCGCCGCTGTCTGCCATCATGGGCATTACGCCGTCATACCCGCTGATGCTGTTCCCGACAAGCACGCTCAGGGGAGTCCGCAGTGAATCGCGCGGGATATAATTGTTTATATTTGGGGAATACCCGCTTGCATTGGGATTGAAATACATAAACGTATCACCGGTTTCGCTTTTCACCCGCTGTACCCAGCGCACATTCGGTGAAGTATACCGACGGAACATGGGCTTGCCAAGGGGCATAAGGACACCTTCTAGGAGGTCAGCCATGGGATACTTGTGTGGCGTGGCGGGTGAGTAATTGTAATTATAACCCGAACCGACTACATATTTAGTCCCATCATGGAGTACTCCCGTCAATGCTGCGAGGACCGGAGCCAGTTTATTTCTATTTACCCACCAGGTGGAGGTTTTCCAAGAAGAGGACCTGTCATAGGAATGTATTGTATCTGCATTTGTCGTTAAGTATGCCATCCGTGAAACAGGCTCTATGTTCCTGCCCACAGCGTCGGGTAGCACATAACCGCTGCCGAGTACTTTTTCAAACAAAAATGTCGGATCGAGAGTAATCAATCCTCCAAGGAGTGAAACCGTATGAAATAAAACAATTATACGGCCGTCTCCCGGTTCATTTGAATCGCCATAATCAGGGGTGTTGGCATAATTCGGATTGTAGTTGGTGGCCGGAATTCCCTGACTCCCCAGTTTTACCCAGGAGCCATTGGAGGATCCTTTTTTAGCATTGGCAAGGCCCACAGCGCCGTTGGCTTCAATGATGATAAAAGCACCGCCAGAATCAAGATCAAGGGCATTGACAAACATGGGAATGATAAAAGCGAATTTTTTCTCAAAAAGGAACCATTGCACGTTCCTGTATATGGCTTCTTCCTGGGAATCACATTCACGAATTGATATTCCGGAACCGGTAGATGTTTCCTGTTTCTGTGAAATTATTTCATATAACTTAAAATAACTCGCATTGCCTGTACTATCTTTCAATATAAATTTATCATCATCAGTTGTACCGTTTACATAACCTGATCCGCTTTCATTCATGGGAGGCATATTGTAGCGAGGAGTCGAACCATGTTTTATTATGTAATAATCGGATGCGACCGTATCTTTATAACGGTTCGCTCTCTGGCCGTTTAAATCACTGGGATCCGCTATGTCATCACCGAGGCCGGTTTGGGTTGAATTGGGATAAAAATATTCCCACGTTGTCGGGCTTGATGAGGGTTTGTACACGTAGGCATAGACCTCACCATTGGGCTTATAATATACATTGACAGTCTTACTGCCATTAACCGGCATGGTATAGGTCTTTGTTGCCGGATGAGAAGAATCATTGGTATACGTTGTTGAATAGTAGGGCCCCTGGCCGTCCCAGGCTACCCGGGCAACCCATCCCATAAGGAACTGCGATGTATTGAGCACTCCCTTGCCGTCTGCAACTTTGGGCCAATAGGTCCGGTAATCATTATTTCCACCCGTTGTTGATTGAGTCGCGTCATTACTGACTGTTATTGCCGTTTCACCGCCATTGGGTATGCCCGCGTCTCCCGCGCAGTTGGAAGGCAGCAGGAGCATGGTCGGATAGTCATAACCCATGTAAAATTTATGTGAACTCATGGCCGAGGAAGCAAAAATGGCGGAACTCCGTGATATATGATCTCCCTGATCAACCCGTTTTGCCAGAGCCAGGGCATAAGAGTCCATTCCCATTTTACACCCAGCGATACCTAACAGCCCTTCCGCAGAATCCTTTGAAGTCAGAGCGAACATACTGTCATTTATTGTTATTATACCCTTGGTGGATTCGCCGTGGCCATAATTAAAATTACTGTAATTGCCTTCATTAGATGCTGAACCGACTCGGGTTAAAAATCCGAAATAATACGCAGAGCCGATGGTATACACCAGGTGATCCAGGTACGACATCTGGGACCAGGAAGAATCGGATGTCCGGCTCAGCATCCTTCCATTATATTGCATAGTCCGTTTGAGCGTCGGTTCCAGCGCATTGGCGCTGTTGGAATAGTCGATACCGGCTGCCTTCAGTTTTCCCAGGCCCACCATCAGGGCCTCTATTGGGGACTGATTGTTGGCATTGATTATTGAAAAATCATCGGCGCTTGAACCGTCATTGCGGATAAAAAGTTTTACCAGTGTCGGCAACATGTCCCTCAAGGTTTCCTTGAACGACGCGTTAACGAATCCTTCTGTTGCAGTATTGTGATAATCAGTACTGCTTTCATAGATGCTGGAGTTCGTTCCAACTTCATCAACGGCAAAGTAATTTGACAGGTTTACTATTAGGTTTTCGATCTTGGTTGTGGCATTCGGGTCAGAATTGAGAAGGCCCGGCAGGTCTTGCAATATCATATTGTCAATAGTATCACGAACCGTTTTGTCACTCGCGGCTATGGTGTTAAGACCGTACAGGAGTTTGATGACGCCCTTGACCGCGTTGCCGAGGTCTGTGCTGTGTGCACCGGCACCATGGATCGCGGCACTACGGTTCGTTATGAGCCCATAGCTGCCGCTGACCCACATCGGGTAATCACAGCTCATGGTCACTTTCCCGAGAAGTTTGGACAGCTTGGTGATGTCATATTCAACTACCACGGAGGATGCTACATTGTTGCAGCTGTCATCAGCGAGAGACCTGTTGTCCCCGGTAAAGGTCCAGTTGGTCCCGCCCCTTCCTGTATTCTGATAGAGCGTGACTTTCATCCCAATGGGCACTTCCAGTGAAGAAACCATATCATTCATGTTAATCGGGGCAGTCAGGTCATAGGTGCCCACGCCAAGATTGATCTTTGTGCCGCTGTACATTTCCCCATCGTAAAGCTTCACTTTCATCATGTTGGCCATATCAGATTCAAGTTTAGCGCGATGCTCTGGCGTATCTGTCTTGGTATCGACAAGGTAATCAACCAACTGGGTGGCAATGGCCAGTATATCCCCGCTCAGTTCGGTGTTGTCAACTACCTGGTCCAGGGCGGCGTAAAACTCGGCTAACCGGTCAATGGAGCTGTTTGTCGCATCATAAAAGCCACCGTCATTATCTCCACTGGGGCATATATAATGGGCAGAGGTCGTATTCATGAGAAGTTTAAGTATATTATCCAGTTCCCCTATCATGGAAGTCAGAAAGGGAGCTCCAACGAGGCCTGTGGCGTCCCGCAGAAACTGGGCGGGCTCATATCCATTATTAATCAAATCCCCCAGGGCGTCATTGAGCCTCTGGGAATCGATAGTTCCAATGGCACTATTAAGCACAGGAAAGCCTTCAAAAAGACTTAGCAGGTTATATGGAGACTCCTCGTCGTTCTGCTGAAAATCAGCCAGCTGTTCCTGGGAACATCCGGTATATATCAGCAGTGTTAATACGACGCTGATTGCTATGGACAGTATCTTCTTCATGTGAAATCCTCCCCAACTCTATCATTCTTTTTAATAAAAAACATTTTATTATAATACTGTAAGATTATAAAAAACCGTCCAGCCGGTATTTATATATTAATTTCTGATTTTGTTAAATTTATTTCACATAAATTACTGATATATCAAAATTGTAGGTTTATTAAGGATTATGTGTTTTATTAGAATAAGCATCCGAAATAATATTGCTCTATCTATAAAATAATATACTGAGCTTTCTTCAAATTAGTGAAATATTAATTATTCACTTTCATTAATAAAATCTGAATAATGTCAAAATATACCTTAGTAGGAAAGCTAATGAACTAATGCTTATATGTCAATATAAAAAACTGAAAATTCAGTTTTTTACTTTTGCTGCATTATCTAAAATATGCACTATATTACACAAAATGATTGTATACAAATGATGGATTTCTTTAAGCATTTTCTCTTGGTTCCAGAGTAAATCTGAAGCTAAATATCCACATCATAATAAATCATTCGTTAATTGCAAATAAACAATTTGATTGTTGACCAATAATAAGACCTGTTGTATAACTAATTTTTCAATAATCTATTGTTAATTTATCATCTTCATTGTTGGATGCATGATTTCTGATTATTGAATTGTACAAAAAATCCATAATTGTACTTTCTAATTTAAAATGAAAAAACGATATTTCCAACGATAAATTAAATAGCCGTATGATGTTATATTAATAGATCATTGCTTACAGCGATAGTTATGACACAATCAATCATAGATTTCTTTTCCGCTTTGTATACCCTTACCATTACCATTACAGCCACATTAATCCTTGGAATTCCGGCCCTGGTCACCGCCATGGTGGACAGGACCGGCAGAGTGCCTTACCGCATTGGCCAGGCATGGGCCAGAGTAATCCTCCTGCTGAACGGCGTCCGGATCCATGTCGTGGGCCTGGAAAACATTGATAGCGGGAAATCCTACGTGTTTATCTCGAATCATCAGAGCAATCTTGACGGTCTTGCCATAGGAACAACCCTGCCCTCACCTCTCCGTTTCGTCATCAAGAAGTCACTTTTGAAAATACCCATCATGGGACAGGCCTTCAAACTGGGAAGGATGATTCCCATAGACCGTAGTGACAGTAAAAAATCGGTTGAGACCATCAACCGCTACGGCAGGGAACTCAGGAACGGCATCAGCGTTCTCTTTTTCGGCGAGGGACACCGAAGCAGGGACGGTATACTCCAGCCCTTTAAAAAAGGCGGCTTCATTTTTTCCATAACCTCACAACTCCCCCTGGTACCGGTCACCGTTATAAACAGCTTTAACCTCATGCCCTCGGGGGTGATTCACATCAAAAGAGGAACCATCACAATCATAATCGGCAATGAAATTCCCACAGCGGGGCATGGTCATGAAGACACCGATCAACTCAGGGAAAAAGTTTGGTCCATGATATCTGAAAACCTCAAAAATATATAGACCAATACGATTGAGATCTCCCTGCCGTAAAAACCTTGACAATGACGATATTGAAACAAAAATACATGTTCATGTGTCATAATACCATGCAACTTGACTTATTGAATAAAGGAATGCCCCTATGAAGACAAAAAAAATCCTCACCATTGCCGCAGCAGTGGTACTGTCGCTCCTTGTCCTGTTAGCACTGTCAGCGGGAATAACCTATTATATCGCCATGCAAAAGCCGAGCGTGAAATTTCTCCTCACCAATTCCGGCTTCAGGACGCCGTCCCATTACACGAAGGAGGAAATGTTCCTGGATGTGAAGGGAGAAAAGGTCCCGGTGATAGTATACCGCCATGAATCCGTAAAATCCGATAAATACTTCATGCTCCAGCACGGCCTTACCCCCGATGGCCACAAGCACCCTAAGATAGACCGTTTCGCGGGGAGCCTCTGCGAAGCCACGGGTATGAATGTAGTAATCCCCTATGTCAAGGGAAGCATCCAGGGAGGATCGCTGGGAAAGACGTACGAAACCATGGCTGCTATTTACATGGCGCTGGTGAAGCAATTCCCCGGCCGCTATCGCGCCTTCGGCGCCTGCATCGGCGCCAACATCCTCCTGGTGGCCCTGAACAGGGTCCCTGATGAAATCTATCCTGAAAAAATCTTCATGCTGGGCCCCTTCTTTGACGGAAAGACCCTTTTTGAATTTTATAATAAAATATCGAAACCTGAAGACATCGACATCATGGTAAAAATGGCCATCACCCTCAATATGGATATCTTCTCTGAAAAAGAAAAGGACTTGATCCGTAAGGCCATCGCTGCGTCAAAGCCGGGCACCACGGACCGGAGTGAGATGAAAAAAATCCTGGGGGAGAAGCTTTTCAGCGACATTGCCGTGGTGAAACTCCACCACAACGATTTTGAGGCCATTGGCCCAAAAACCATGTTCGGGAAAAACAGAGCGAAGTGCAAGTTCTTCATCCTCCATTCAAAAACCGACAATGTAATCCCCTATTTCGAGGGGAAGAACCTGGCTGACTTCATGAAGAAAAGCGGCATCAGTACCAGATTTCTCGGCACCGAATACGTGGAGCACGCCCAAAACCAGACCTCCGTCACCGGATTCATCAAGGAGATGAAATACCTGATCCGCTTTTTCGACGAGCTCTTTGAAGGGGACGTGGAAATTTAACATAACTATGAACGCGACATTGCAAAATAAAATTGATGCGCTCTGCCGCATTATCGATTCCCTCGGCTCAATGGCAGTCGCCTTTTCCGGCGGCGTTGACAGCACCTTTCTCCTGAAAACGGCCCATGAACGCCTGGGCAGGGGCGTGACAGCCGTAACCGTGAACACGCCCCTCATCGCGCCGGACGAGATTGAAGGGGCTCACCGCTTTACTGCAACGGAAGGTATCAGCCACGAGATCATCGTCGTGGACATCTTCAAAAACAAAAGAGTGATCGCAAACCCGTCTGATCGCTGTTACCACTGCAAGCTCGATGTATTTCGCGCCATTGTCGCTTTCGCCTCATCGAAGGGTATCCTTCACGTAGCCGAAGGGTCCAATCTCGATGACCGGGATGATTACCGCCCCGGATTCCGGGCCATCGCCGAGCTTTCGGTCCTGAGCCCCCTCATGGAGGCCGGCCTCACCAAGGACGATATCAGGGAAGTTTCCCGGGCCATGGGTCTGTCCGCGTGGGACAAGCCGGCCAATCCCTGCCTGGCCACGCGGATACCCTGCGGCACCTCCATTACGGAGGAAATGCTTGAAGCCATTTACCGGGCAGAACAGTATCTCCATGGCCTCGGCCTTCGGGACGTCCGGGTACGGCACCACGGCTCTATTGCCCGCATTGAAGTCCCTTTCGAGGATCGGGACATAATTCTCAATGAACAGACTGCTGCCGCCATAGCGGAAGCCTTTAAAAGGCTCGGCTTCACTTATATTACACTTGACATCGAGGGGTATCGCAGGGGCAGCATGAATGTAACGACAACAACGGGGAAGGGCAATGGACAGGGATAAAATCCGCGAGCTTCTGGAACAGGTCAGGAGTGGCGAGACCGCCGTGCAGGAGGCGATGAACGCCCTGCGGATGCTTCCCTTCGAGGACCTGGGCTTCGCCCGAACCGACAGCCACCGGGCCCTCCGTACCGGGTACCCGGAGGTTATTTACTGCATGGGGAAAACCATCGGCCAGATCTGCGCCATTGTCGAGCGCCTTACCGCAACCCATAAAACGATCATTGCCAGCCGCGCCACCGACGAAGTGTATGAGGCGGTAAAAAAGGTGAGCCCGGGCGCCGTGTACAAGAAAGACGCCCGCCTGATCATCATCGGTGAAGCGGTGAAACCGAAGACCGACAAGAAGATTCTGGTCATTACCGCCGGCACCTCGGACATCCCTGTTGCGGAGGAAGCCGCTGTCACCGCCGAGGCCATGGCCAATCCGGTGGAACGTCTCTTCGACGTGGGTGTTGCCGGTATACACCGTCTCTTCGAGAACGCGTCGAGCCTTTTCAGCGCCAATGTCCTCGTGGCAGTGGCCGGTATGGACGGCGCCCTTCCCAGCGTTATCGGCGGCCTCGTGGACAAGCCGGTTATCGCCGTACCCACCAGCGTCGGCTACGGTGCGAGTTTCGGCGGCATTGGCGCTCTTCTCACCATGCTCAACAGCTGCGCCCCCGGTGTGGCGGTGGTCAACATCGACAACGGCTTCGGCGCAGGATTCCTTGCCGGCATGATCAACCAGATTGGTGAATGACATGAAGATCGCCTATTTTGACTGCTTTTCCGGAGTGAGCGGCGACATGATCCTCGGGTCACTCATCGATGCCGGTCTTGACCTGGAAGCGTTGAAAAAAACTCTCTCGACCATTCCCCTTCCAGATTATGAGATTTCGTCGGAAAAGGTCATGAAAAACGGCATTGCCGGGACCCGTTTCAAAGTTATCTCATCGGGAGCTGTACAGGAGCGCCATCTGTCTGATATTATTACCCTGATCAATGCCGGCTCCCTGTCTGAAAAGGCGAGGCAATCGGCCTGCGACATCTTCCGATTGATAGCCGCCGTCGAGGCTGATATCCACGGCAAAACAATTGAGGAGATACACTTCCACGAGATCGGCGCCGTTGATTCGATCATAGATATCATCGGCGCCTGTGCCGCTCTGGACATGATGGGTATCGGCGCGGTCTACTGCTCCCGCGTCAATGTCGGCAGCGGCTTTGTTAAGACCAACCACGGTGTACTGCCCGTGCCGGCCCCGGCCACGGCGAACCTTCTTTCCGGGGTGCCGGTTTATTCCAGCGGCATAGAGGCGGAGCTCGCCACTCCCACCGGATCGGCCGTTATAAAGCATTTTACCAGTCGCTTCGGGCCCCTGCCGGATATGACCGTCCGGAGTATCGGCTACGGCGCGGGCATGAAGGACCTGCCGGTCCCCAATCTTCTCCGCGTTTTTATCGGCGAGGACGACGCCCGGGAAGATTATGACACGGTCCTCTCCCTGGAAACCAACATCGATGATATGAATCCGGAATTCTACCAGCACGTGAGCGAACGTCTCCTTGATGCAGGGGCCCTTGACGTATTCACAACGCCGGTTATCATGAAGAAAGGCCGTCACGGCGTCCAGCTCACGGTCCTTGCACGGGAGGTACACCGCGAAACCCTGACGGAAATCATTTTTGCGGAAACCACCACCGCAGGCATCCGTATGAGCAGACTCGAGCGCGCGGTCCTGGATAGGGAGATGCGACTGGTGTCCACCCGTTTCGGCAGCATACCGGTGAAGGTCCTCTCCCGGGGAGGCCGCGTTGTCACGGTGTCCCCGGAATACGAGGAATGCCGGAAACTGGCTAAGGAGCTGAAGGTGTCCCTCAAAGAGGTGTACGACGAGGCGAAGAAATCAGCCGCAGCTCACGGCACGGAATGAAACAAATGCTGTCAAAAGGCTACATACATATTTACACCGGCAACGGCAAGGGAAAAACCAGCGCGGCCCTGGGACTGGCCTTCCGCGCAGCCGGCTCAGGGCTCCGGAGCATCATTATACAATTCATGAAGGGCCTTCCCACGGGCGAGCTTGAGGCAGCTTCGAAGCTGGGTGGTCTCATCACCATTGAGCGCTACGGCAGCATGCGCTTCTGCCGGCCCGATGACAGCTCTTTCGAAGAGCACCGGAGATACACCCTCGAGGGATACGGGCGCGCGCGCGAGGTAATCACCGGGTCCCTCTTCGACATCGTCATCCTGGACGAGATCATCACCGCAGTGAAGTTCGGACTGCTGACCGATAATGACGTGCTCACCCTCTGCAGTGAGAGAAGGGATGTTACGGAGCTGGTCCTTACCGGCAGGGGGGCCTCTGACGCCCTCATCGGCCGCGCGGACCTTGTCACTGAGATGAAGGAAATAAAGCACTATTACCGGGCCGGCGTCACGCCGCGCAGGGGGATCGAAGATTGAAAAAGCTTACACGGTATGCCGCATTCGTCCTGCTCCCGCTCCTGATTGCCCTTATGGCTCAGGAAGCAGCCATCGCTGCCGACAAGCCGCTCCTCGGCATTGCCACGGTCATGAGCAACAGTCCCCGCGCCCTGGCTCTCACCGAACTCCTCGACGAAAACCTGGGTCGGCTGGTTGAGCGGACCGGCATATTCCAGATGGTGAATCCTGCCCTTCTGCGGGAGGAAATAAAAAAATTCGGATGCACCGACGAGCAGTGCCTTCTCGGGTTCGCCCGTGACGCGGGCCTGAGCATCGTCATCCGCGGGAACATAGACGACACCGGCGACTTCGTCATCCTCACCCTCCGCGCCTACGGAATTGAATTCCCGTACCAGCGGAAGGCCGTGTACCAGTACCGGGTACAGATCCCGATGATCGGACAGTACGGGCAGGTCGAGTACAACAACATCACCGCTGAACACGTGGGAATTTTCTTTTCAAAGGTCCTGGCTCGCTACCAGACAGCGCTCACTCTTGCGCAGGGCCCGGGCGCCAGCATGCAGGTCAACCAGAACATCTCCGGGACCTATACCCTGTACCGCCCCGAGGCGGCAGTGGATAAAAACTCCCTCCGCAGCATCCGTTCAGTCGGAAAGGCGCAGCTTTCCACCGGTACCATCGTGAAATCGGACACCCCGGCTCTTCCGGGAGACTTCATTCTGATCGGTTACGGCGAAACGGCCCGGTACGTCGACAAGCTGACCTACGAGGGCAAGCGTGAAATTGTGTTCCGCAAGTCGTCTCCCCTTGACACGTTTTTCGCACTGCTTCTCACCGTCCCGGCCAGTGCGACCATGCCCATCCTGGCGCCAACCCTGGGATATTACCGGTCAGGCGATTGGACCGGCCTCACCCTCTGGACACTCAACGCGACCCCCTACATAGTTCTGGAAATCTACGGTATCGCAAACTATTATGTGAGCTATTATAATCAGCACAAGACCCAATCCCAGGACGTTCAGGCCCAGTTTTACTTCGGCTGGTACATGCTCTGCGCTGGCGGCGCTTCCCTCTTCGTAGACTCGCTGGCCCAATCCATGCATAAAAAAGCCTCCAATTATCAGGGCACACAGCCATACCTGGGAAATGCCCTTACCGCCGGTTATCTGGCCCTGATTTCCGGGGGGGGCGGCCATTTTTACCGGGGAGATCGCCTCTGGGGTTATCTCTATTTTCATGCGGACAACCTTCTGCTCTATTTTACCCTGCGTGAGTTCTTCCCTGAAAAAACATTCAACCCGATAACGCAGACTTTTTTTACCGGGGAAATCAACAAGGTTAAAGCATATACTCTCCTGTCGGCTGCCTGCGCCGTGAAAATAGCAGAGATAATTCATGCGGTGCTGATGCGCGATACTATCAGGAATGGCACTATTCTCGAGGAGGGATACTCGATCGAACCGGTCATTTACGCCGATCAAGAATCAGACATGAGCATGGGGATCCAGTATTCGTACCGGTGGTGATACAGAACATGGGGATAAGATTAGTACAGTTATATAAATCTTTTTGTTCGCGCCAGTTCATGAGGATGGTATGTTCTGCTGTGCTGATTGCACTTTTTCTTCTTATCCCCGGCGGGCACCTCGCGGCGCAAAAAATTGAAGTCCCGGGAACTATTGCACTGTTTCCCCTCCAGCATTCCGGCATCCAGCTCAATGCCCTCTCGGAAAAGTCAGCTCAGGCCATCATTGACGTCTGCGACCGGCTGGGAAGATTTCTCCCTGTTGAACTGGAGAAGTCCGAGAAAGCACTGGAAGCCATTCCGCAGGGTTCCGGCGACGAGGCACTGTATAAGGCGGCGCAGCAGCTCAAAGCTGACCTCTTTGGCGTGATATCAATCGCAACTGACGGGAACACCTTTACCGGTACTGTCGCCATACGTTCAGTAGCGGGAAAATACAAAAGCTTGCAGCATAACATTACCGTCAGGAGCAAGGTCATGATGAACATCCCGACCAAGCTCGCCCGGGAGATTGCCCTGCTGCACAAGAATATGCCCCTTTCCGTCAACATTCTGGAAACAAGGAACGGTTGTTACCTGGTGAATTCCGGTCAATGGCACGGCCTGTCGCCCAGGTCATACCGGACCGAGCAGGGAGAAGAAATAACCATCCTTACAATGAATCGATACCAGTCGCTGGCCTCCCTCTCGGGAAGGGTATTCCCTTCATCCCAGATTACCATCAGGATGTACCCGCCATACAAGGCTGTTGTAAATGAGCTCGACAAACTGATTGAGTATAACACGAACAGCAAGTTCAGTCTGACCGCCCAGGGTGACCAGGGCAAGAATCCGGAAAAAAATTTCACCACGGGAATGTGCATTGTCAATCCAGGCGCCAACGTCTGCCTCCCCGGATACGGATCTTATCTCTCGACATCATATATGGGTTTCAAGGAGACCAAGCCCAGCGTAGGGGGGATCGTGTTTTCGTCGCTCCTTATCCTTACTCATTTTCTGCTCCCGGAATTCCTGACGGGATTCAAAATCAATTTTATCCCCGGCGTCATGGATAGCGACAAAACCACTGACATGAACAACCTCCAGATATTCTGCTGGGCGACGGTGCCTCTCTCGGTCACTGTCGCCTTCCTGGACCAGCTGGCATACCAGTTCAAGATAAACAACGCCCTCCCCCCCTTCTTCATGAATAGGAACGAAACGGCCCTCGCCCTTTCCCTCTTCATCCCCGGCGGCGGCATGTTTTATAAAGGGTACCGAATCCCGGGATGGACTTTTTATCTGCCCGAATTGTCCCTTGCCGGCTTCATGGTATATTACAGTGACGACCAGAAAAAACTTATGTATGCAGGTATCGCCCTTGGCGGATTAAAGATTATTGAGCTCATCACAGTCTATTTCTGCCCCCCGGCCTTCGATTTCTTCAAATATGAACAAGAAGGTGCCATTCAAAAAACACATATTACATTTCGACTTGATCCAGCAGAAACTGGTGATCTTACCTATAAAATTGGATTATCTGCAAATTTTTAAAAAAAATTATTACAACACTTGACAAATTATACGATTTTCGTTATTTTATACTTAATTCGTAAACATATACGATACATGTATAAATAAAAGAAATACGTAAACAAATGGATAGTGAACCGCATCTAGACAATAAAAAATACCAGGATTTATTGAATACGGCCCAGGATCTTTTCTTCAAGCATGGGACCAAAAGAGTTACCATCGAGGAGATTTGCGATAAAGCCGATGTCAGCAAAATGACATTCTATAAGTTCTTTCGCAATAAAAGCGAGCTTGCCACCAGGGTGCTTTCCGAGCTGAATGACAGGATTTTGAAAGAGCAGGATGAGATCATGAACAGCTCGATCCCTTTTATTGACAAGATAAAAGGGATCATCAACCATCTCATAAAAACAAGCGAAGAGCTCGAGGATATCTTTCTTGACGAGATGTGGGGTGCCAATGAAGATTTCATGCTCTTTTTCAACGCGCTGAAAATGGGATCATATCAACTCATAAGCGATTTCATTAAGCAGGGTCAGCGGGAAGGTGTTATCAGGAAGACGCTGAAACCTGAAGTAATACTGTATCTCATAGAGAAATTTCAGGAGATGCTTAACAGCGACCGGATGAAGACCATTGCGCCGGATCCGCATGAACGTCTTGACCTTATGCTGAATCTGACATTCTACGGAATTATTGATTCTCATCAACAGACAGGGACGGCACCGAAGGAAGGATGATATAAATAACCATCATTGCCGGTTCATGGTTGATTGACATTTCCGTTAGATAAAACGGATTTTTTTTACTGAAATGATACATGAAAACACAACCCGTCGGCGGGACTTTTCGCGCCGGCCATATCACCATTAAGGAGTATACTATGAAAAAAACAGTGTTGATACTTATCGCCGTGTCTATCGCTATCCCGCTGCTGCACGGCATATCCTATGCGCTGACGGCCAAAGAGATCATCAACAAGGCTGAGATGGCCATTCGCGGCGACAGCCAGGTCTCGCTGATTGAGATCACCATCAAGAACCGCCGCTGGACCCGCACCATGAAGATGAAGAGCTGGGACAACCGCATCGCGAGAAAGTCTTTTGCCGAGATCCTGGCTCCCAAGAAGGACGCCGGCAACCGTTTCCTCATGATAGAGAAGGAAAAGCTCATGTGGCACTACAATCCGGATATCGGCAAGGAGATGAAGATACACCCCTCCATGATGCTCCAGTCCTGGATGGGTTCCGATTTCACCAATGACGACATTGTCAAGGAGTCGAGCATCCTCGAGGATTACACTCATACCCTGGACGGCAAAAAGAACGTCGAGGGATATGAATGCTACGTTATCACCATGAACCCGAAGCCGGAAGCCGCCGTTGTCTGGGGCAAGATGCTCTACTACGCCAGGGTCAGCGACTGCCTTCCGGTGAAGCAGGAATTTTTTGACCAGCATGGCAATCTGAAGAAAGTGCTCGTTTGCAGTAACTTCAAAGAAATGGGCGGCCGGGTCATACCGGCTACCATGAAAATGAAAACGCTGAAAAAGCACCGTGAACAGGGCGAGACGGGAGAGGAATACACCCAGATGGACATTAAGGACATCAAATTCAACGTTACAATCTCGAACAACGTATTTTCCCTGCAAAACCTTAAGAGGAGATAGCAGTCATGAAACTCCCCGGGGAAACCTCCATCGAGGTCATGCTGGCATGGCGAAACGTGTGGAAGAACAAGCGCCGCACGATCCTTACGCTCCTCACCATTATGGTGGGTTGCGCCATGATCATTTTTTCCCGCGCCTTCCAGGATGGCGTATACGGGAAAATGATAGAGGATTCCATTGCGGCCAATACCGGTCATATTCAAATTCATGAAAAAGGATTCTGGGAAAACATGAGCATCGATTACGCATTTAAACCCGACGATAGCCTCATGTCGTATCTCCGTAAAAATCCCGCTGTCTCGGCTTACAGCCGGCGCATCCATGCCAGCGGCCTGGTATCGTTCGGAAACAGTACCTACGGGGCGCTCATCCAGGCGGTAGAACCCGAGAGTGAAAAAAAGGTGAGCACCCTTCACGAAACGATACAACAAGGGCGGGAGTTACCTCATTGCCGATGACGGGAAAAATATCATCATGGGTGCCACCCTGGCGAAAAACCTCAAGGTGAAGGTCGGCGACTCTGTGTCCGTTCTTTCCCAGGGGTTCGACGGCTCCATAGCGGCGGCCAATGTCACCATTGTGGGTATATTCAAGACCAGGAACCCGCGGTACGACCAGACCACCATTATGATGTCCTTTAACCAGGCTGCCGAAACCTTTACGATGATGGGCTATATCAGCTCCATTGCCGTCAGGCTGAAACAAACCGAAGACATGGAAACGGTCCGCGACGAGCTTCGCAGCCTTCCCGGCTCAAAGGTCATTGAAGTGATGGGATGGGACGATTTGACGCCGGAGCTCATCCAGCATATCGTCATGGACAAACTCTTCGCCAATATTTTTTATATCGTGCTGCTCCTCATTATCGCCTTCGGCGTGCTCAACACTATCCAGATGTCGGTGTTTGAACGGCGGCGCGAGCTTGGCATCATGATGGCCATCGGCACCAGGCCGTCGCAGATCGTCACCATGGTGCTGTGTGAATCGGTCTACATATCATTCATCGGCGCTATTCTCGGGATTGTCTTCGGGTCTCTTATAAGCTTCTATTTTACTGTTTATCCCCTGGATTACTCCGAGTACCAGAAAGAGATGGAGGCCTTCAACCAGATCACCACGGTCTTTCCGACAAGATTGACCGCCAAGAATCTCATCTCGACGGCTTTTTTCACGTTTTGTATCGGCGTGCTGTTTTCCATCGCGCCGGCCCGGCGTGCCTCGCGCCTGCGGCCCCTCGATGCGATACGGCAGCTGTGAGCAGGAGGACATGATGAAAACGCTGGCACTTGACATTGCGGTGAAGACAAAAACATTCATGATGCTGGGATGGAGGAACCTGTGGCGCCAGAAGCGCCGGTCCCTGGTCGTCATTTTGTCCATCACCATCGGGGTTATCCTGATGCTCCTCCAGATCGCTCTTATGAACGGCATGATGTCCCAGATGCTCGACAACAACATCAGCACCAAGCTCGGGCATATTGCGGTCAGCAAGAAGGGATTTTTCGACGATATGAAGCTCGAGTCAAATTTTTATCCTGATCCCCGCATTCTTGATGCTATAAGCAAAGAAAAGAACGTTGTTTCCGTGGCGCCGCGCGTCAAGGCCTTTGCCATGATCCGTACCAGCGAAGCGTCACGGGGTGTTATCGTCATGGGCATCTATCCCGACAGGGAAAAAAGTATATCCAAGATAAACGAATACACTCTCAAGGGAGAGGGGAGCCGGTACCTTGACGACCCGGCCTCGAACGAAATCCTTATTTCAAAGTCCCTCGCGGAAAAGCTTGATGTGTCCGCTGGAGACAAGATCGTCCTTCTCGTTCAGGATGAAGACAACGAGATGAGCGGCGTCGGCCTCACGGTCAAGGGATTCTTTCAGACCCCGGTGCGGGACTACGACAACGGCGTGGTCTACATGGGTATCAAGCGCCTCCAGGCCATCACCGGCCTGGGTGACAACGTGTCCGAAATCATGGTTATAACAGCCCATAAGGATCTCGTTGATTCAGTCAAACCGCGCCTCGAAAAAAGCATCAACGACAGAAGCCTGGAGGTCCTCACCTGGAAGGAAATGGCGCCCTTTCTATTGAGCGCTATCGGGATGATAGACAAGTCAATGATAGTGTTTTACTTCATCGTGTTCATCACCATTATCTTTTCAATAGCCAACACCCTGATCATGTCGATCATGGAGCGGTTTCATGAACTCGGGGTCATGAAATCGATCGGCACACGCCCCGCGCAGATTTTTTTCATAATAATGTTTGAGGCCATGAACCTCGGCGCCGTGGGTCTTGCCGTGGGGGTCGTGGTGAGCATTGCCGCGGTCAATATCCTCGCCATAAAGGGTATCGACTTTTCACTCTTCATGGAGGCTATGCGCCAGTGGGGGGCCGGGAGCATCATCTTCCCGCTGCTGTTCGCCAAGGATATTATCATCTCAGTCGTGGTTGTTGAGTTCACCACCCTGCTCGCGGCCATATACCCTGCGGTCAAGGCGGCGCGCATAAAACCGCTTGAAGCGCTTCATTACATTTAAGGAGGGCACCATGTCCATCATAACAATCAGCAGTCTGACAAAAATATACGACGGGGGCAGCATCGAGGTCAAGGCCCTCCGCGGCATTGATCTCGCCATCGGCCGGGGTGAATTCACCGCCATAGCCGGTCCCTCCGGCTCGGGCAAAACGACCCTCCTGAATCTCATCGGCGGCCTCGACCACCCGACCAGCGGAGCCCTGAACGTAGCAGGGAGCGACCTGAACCATATGTCGCCCCGGGAGCTGTCGGATATCCGCCTGAACAAGATCGGCTTTATATTCCAGGCCTATAACCTGATCCCGGTCCTCTCCGCGCTGGAGAACGTGGAATACATCCTGCTCCTCCAGGGCGTACCAAAGGACGAGCGCCGCGACCGTTCACGGCGTATACTGGAAGAGGTAGGCCTGGGTAAGGAAATCAGCCGCCTTCCCAAGGAGCTTTCCGGAGGACAGCAGCAGCGCGTGGCCGTGGCGCGCGCCATCGTGTCGGAGCCGGAACTGGTGCTGGCTGATGAGCCCACGGCCAACCTCGACCAGAAGACCGGTTCGAGCCTCCTTGACCTGATGCACGACCTGAACCACCAGAAAAATATTACGTTCCTGTTCTCAACCCACGACGGGATGGTCATGGATTATGCCGAGCGCCTCATCAGACTTTCCGACGGCATGATAATATCCGACGAGAAAAAAAAGAGCGCCAGGGAAAGTTCAGTGAAAAAAATAAAAAAGAAAAAATAGATGTGTTCCGCTATGACAATGAATACTACAGCCCAAATTTTCAAAACAAACCTGCTGTTCCTGTTGATGGTATTTCTTTCAACAGGTTCCGGCTTCGCCCAGGGTAAGGAAAAAATCAAAAAGGCGGATAACCCGAAAACGCTGACAGAGACTAAGGACAGGAAGGCCGGTGAATCAGGCGCAGCGGAAAAATCCGGGAAAAATACCGAAAAGAAAACAACCGCCGAAAAGGGTTCACCGGATCAGGATAAAAAAGAGGGAGAACCCGCCGGGGTCGAGGGAGGAGAGGAAAATCTCCTTGATGAAAAAAAAGGCGCCCAATTCAAATTCAAGGGACAGGTAAAAAACCTGTTATCATTCCATGAAACCGATAATTTCATGGGGGAAAATCCTTTCAGCACAACCCACAAGGATCTCGTGGCGGACATCACCAGGCTGCGGCTGTCCCCCGAATTCCTGTATAATGACATTCTTCAGATAAAAGTAGACTGGGACAACGAGATCATCCCCAGCAATTACGGGAACACCCTGACTTTTACAAATTACTGGCGGCTGCCGCAGTATAATGATTTCCTGCATCTGATCTGGGAGCCGTATTACGACGATACCTTCTATTACCGGACCAAGATACACCGCGCCTATATAAAAGTAAGCGTGGACCATTTTACCGCCACCATCGGCAGGCAGCAAATCCGCTATGGCGGCGGCAGGCTCTGGAACCCGCTGGACATTCTCAACCCCGTCTCACCAACATACATAGAAGGCAGCGAGGACCAGAAAGGGACTGACGCCATCAAGCTGGACTTCTTCCCCAATGATAAAACAGAAATATCCATCGTGTATGATCTGAAAAGAAGCAATGACGAGATGGAGCATTTCAACATGCAGGACTGCAACTACATATTGAGGGCAAAAACTTCAATAAAAGACACCGATATTGCCTTGATGGGCGGGTATATGACCCGCCGGGGCTTCGGCGGTATTGATTTTGCTTCCATTGTTCTTGATGGAATGCTCAGGGGGAGCCTGATAGTCAGTCAGGCACCGGAGCCCTACCTGGAAGAATATAATCCGCTCAATTTTTTGAGATACACAACCCCGGGCAAGGACATAGAGTCACCCGTGTACTTCCAGGCCAACGCAGGTTATGAATATACCTTCAAGGTCGGGGTCTATTTCCTGTTTGAATATTTTTACAACCAGCGCGGAGTCAACTATGACAAGGACCTGAAAATGGCCTATAGTGCCTTCATACTGGGCACAAGAAACCAGAAAACCTATATGCAGCTGGCAAACCAGTTCCTCACCATTAACCAGCACTATCTGGGGCTGGCCCTGGGATACGACTTCCATCCCCTGGTGCGGGGCGAATTTTTCACCATCGGCGACATCCAGGGGCAGGGTATCTTCTGGTCGCCCACGTTGAAGATCAACGCCTATGAAAACCTGGATTTCACCATCGGTGTTATGGGAGCCTTCGTGTTCAACGACAAGACTTCTGATTTTTCCGAGTTCAGGAAGAATTACATGTATTACCTGTCGATAAGTTATGTTTTCTAGCAGGCTTTCTGATAAGCGCGGTCACGTAACAGCGCTTATCATCCTACCATAAAAATTTCCTCGGATTTTTCTCGGTGATTTTTTGTCGTTCTTCAGCGGTCAGTCCAGGGGACAAACTATCGAGAAAGATGGTCACCTTCCCGGCATCTTTCCTCCTGACGCAGAATTTCTGGAAATAACCGTCGGGTACATACTTGAAATTGAAAATATGAGTATGCACATCTATCATGGCAAAGCCTCCATCCTGATAGATAAATGCCGTGATAAGGAGCGCGCTGTAATGTACCCGCCCTTCTGATCAGGGCCTGTTCCGGTTAAAGAAACTAAAAAAAGAGATGAATGATTGTTCTATTGCAACTGGTTCTTAATGCCGTCAAGATCCACCCCTTCCAGATGTTCCTGTATCAGCGGCTCCAGGTTATCAGCGGTGGTGAGCATCTCCTCCGCAGTGGGATGGTGATCATAGATAAAGATGACATACGACAGGAAACTCCTGGTTATTTTGATGCCGAATTCCGCAAAATAAACATCGACGCCGTCCTGCAGGCACTTCCCCACGGTAATGGAATCTTCCCCTTCATTAAAATAGTCCGGCCGTTCCCTGAAGAGGCGCGGTACTGCTTCATCATCAAACAGGAGGTACTTAACGCCGGCCTCCTCCAGCAGCTGCTTGAAGGGTTTCACCCCGATGAATTTATGCGCGGTGTACGGTTTTTCATTCGCCATGGGTCATGTTCCTAACGATTTTTGTAGGCCTCCCACTGCCTGCGTTCTTTGTTCACAATATAGAATCCCCTGATGAGGTTGCCGCTGCGGAGGTACTCACCGCTATACTGCTGGGTGAAATAAGCGTTGGCTCCTATCCGCCTGAGTTCCTGCTGGGTGGTCACGGAACGGGTGAAGTAGAGCCTGCCGTTGGCGATCCCCACGTTTTTCAAGTATTCCGTGGCACCCCTGCCCCAGTCGGGAAAGCGGATCGTCCCGTAGAGATATCCGCCGCCGGCGCGCAGCGAAAGGTAGCCGCGGTTACCTGCCGCGTTGACGGTATAATCCCCCACGTAATCCTTGAGGGATGGCTGCCACGCACCCAGGGCTGGTCCTTCTTCATCTTTTCCGCCGATTATCTCGATATATTCTACCCGCTTCATCGACACCAGGGAAAGACTCCTCTCCGTGTCCTTCCCCTGGAGAGCCCCTTGTTTCGTGGAATAATTCAAGGTATCGCGGGAACATATAAAGGTGTCCCCGGCTATAACCAATGCCCGAGCCCGGTAGAAATTGCCGTCGGTGTCCTTTACCAGGGCGTCATAGCGTGCGATGACGGCCAGGAAACATATAATGGCCACTACAGCCAGCGCTCCCGCGGCAAGGGGAAACACGATCGCCATGATTCGTTTTTTATCAGGCATACCATTACCTTCCATATTTTATCTAACATAGAGCAGTGAGGCAGTAAAAATCAAGCAACAAAAATGGCTACAAGCAGCAGACAGCCTGGTTATTACCACCGGACCGTTATCGCCTTTTCCGGACATGATTCAACGCACTTCATGCACCTGGTGCAGAGATCGAGCCATAAAGGCGTCACCCGCCATTTCTGGGGGTCGTAAGGATTTTCTTCCATGGCGCCAATGGTCTCATGGAGGAGGAACACTGCGGGACCGCATATGCGCAGGCATTTTCCGCACGCCCTCGGGTCGGTACCGACACCATCGCCGCATGCACTGTAGTCGATGATAATAGAGGTTTTTCCTTTCATAAACGGCCTGAGCATCAATAGCTTTTTTCAAATCCGGGAAATTCGTCCCGCGGCTTCAGGTAGAGAGCCTTCTGCTTGCAGGCGTGACGACACACGCCGCAGCCGTAACATTTTTCATAATCAACGGTGACCCGTTTGAGCGTATGGTTGTAGTCAATAGCTTTGAACTGGCACCGGTCAATGCAGGCCCGGCATCCCGTGCACCGTTCCTGGTCGTAGTCCACTATATATTCAGCCTTGTAGATCGATCGTATGCCGTAGTCGACGCGCGGCCGGATGCCGGCGCACTCCGGGCTCGCGCAGGAGCAGAGGTTGTTGATGTAGGGGAAGGGCCCGAACCATATGGAGCCGATGTATCCTTTCTTGTTGTGTTCCGTGAAGCGGTCAACCGCCTGCCGCCGGGTGAGAAAATACCTGTCCTTCTCCGGGATAAAGCGGGGAAGCTTGTCCACTATCTCCGACATGACGCCGAAATTGATGCAGCAGGCCTCTTTGATCCCCCGGGACATGTAGCGGCACATGCAGTTCTTTTCAATGATCGGCTCCGCTGCGCAGGTCTCGAGGATTGCTATGGCATCCTCCAGCGGCACGATCTGGCCGATATGTCCCTCGGCCCTGAAGGGATTGGTCGGGGCATTGGTGCTGTGGAGCATCCGTTCCGCCATGTACTTCACGATGCGGCCGATGACGGGAACCCGGAGCTTGTATCCCATGCCCACGGCGTTGAAGCCATGGACCTTGCGCACGGAGATCTGCTCGAAATTCTTGTACTGTTCCATCAGGAAATCGCGGAGATCGTATTTTTCAGCGATGCTGTTGGAGTAATGCTCGGCGTTAAGGTACCACCTGCCGCCGGCGCCATGCTTCATGCAGAGATCACACATGGATTACCATTCCCGGTAGTATTTGCTCAATCCTCCTCACGGCAGCATCACCAGCCGTTCGACCCTCCTGAAGCGGTTCAGGAAGGACTGGATGATCATGCGCAGGCTGGAGGAAAGCATGTTTTTTTTCAGATATGACAGGAGCTCGCCGTTGCTGGCAAAAGCCATGATCCCGCGTTCCTGATTTTTCCTGGTCTGCTCTTCAAGGCGCATCATCAGGCGCCGGTATTCCACTATGGCAGGCACGCCCAGCTTTTCGGCGCTAACAATGGCCCGGGCAGCCAGCCTTCCGCTCAGGGCCGCCGCGTCCATTCCCACGCCGCGGGTCAGGTCGATCAACCCTGCGGCATCCCCCGCCATGAGGACGTTTCCCTCGCCGAGCCATATCCGGTCTTTATTCTCAAAATCAAGGCTCGAGCTGTATCCCTCGCGCTTGACGATCTTCACGTTGGTGAGATTGAAGGCCTTCTTCACATAGTCGAAAAAAAGGTCCTGCCGCTCCTGTATGCCCCGGTCATAGCCGGTGCCGGCCACCCAGTAATCCCTCCCGTCTGCCAGAGTCTTGTTGTACACCCAGGCGAACATCATGTTGTTGAAGTCGATGTTCCAGAACTGGTAGAGGGTGTTTTTATCCAGGTCGCCGTCGGCGGTGAAATAATAATTGAGGGAGGCCCCGCTGCTCCCGCTCCTGTACCCGGTTCCGGCCCGGATCAATCTCCTGATGACAGGGCGCATGCCCGTGGCGTCGATCACATACTTCGCGGTCACCTCCTCGGTGCCGTTGCTTCCGGCAAGCTGAATGACGGCCCCCGATTCCGTCATTTTCATTCCCCGAAACCGGCAGGAGTCCCTGAACTCGGCGCCGTACCCCTTGGCCAGCAGGCAGAGCCACTCGTCAAAGGTATCGCGCATGAAATTGAGCATGGGGAATTTCCCCGGGGTGGTGATCCTGCTTCCGTCGGGGAGATACATCTCAACCCTGTAGAGATCGTTATTACATAGCCGTTTGCGGGGGATCCGGTCGCCGATGATCCTTTCAAAATAGGGAAATTGTATGCCGGAACATGGCTTTTCCCGGGGAACGGCATCCTTCTCGATGAGAAGCGTCCTGAGGCCGGCGGCTGCGCAGAACTTCGCCGCCACCGGTCCGGCCACAGCGCCACCGGCGATAAAAACATCGAACTCTTTCATTATCGTTCTCCGTGTCCGCTCGCGGCAGGATGGCACCGCTTGTTACTGGACCACGATGTTGACCAGCTTTCCCGGCACCACAATAACTTTCTTTACGCTCTTTCCCTCTATGAAATCCTTTATCTTCTCATGCTCCCGGGCCATCTTCTCCATTTCCTCTTTCGTGATGCCGGCGTTCACCTGTTCCTTGCCGCGGATCTTGCCGTTCACCTGGAACACGATCTCGACCTCGTCCCGTTTGGCCAGGGATTCGATATAATCAGGCCAGGGAATCTCGTGAAGCCGGGTTTTATTCCCCAGCATTTCCCACAGCTCCGCGGCAACATGGGGGATGAAAGGCGACAGCATGGCCAGGAGCTTGGCGAAGACCTCGGATATAAAAAGCTTCCCCCCGTCTGTTCCGAGTTCCTTCTCGTCGATAAGGTACAGGGCGTTGACCAGCTCCATCATCCGGGCGATGGCGGTGTTGTACTGCATCCGCTCCCGTATATCATAGGTAACGGCCTTCACGGTAAGGTGAAGCTCGCGCCGTGCCTTTTCCAGGGTTTCGCTCAGGGTGACCCCGTCGAGGACGGTGCCGGCGGCGTAGAGGTCGCTGTAGCGGTTCACGAAGCGCCAGATGCGGCCGATGAAGCGGAAGCACCCCTCGACGCCCTTGTCTGACCATTCCAGTTGCTTGTGCGGCGGCGCGGTGAACAGCATGAAGAGGCGCACCGTGTCAGCGCCGTATTTCTCGATGATGGCGTCAGGATCGACCACGTTCCCCTTGGACTTGCTCATCTTGGCGCCGTCCTTGATGACCATCCCCTGGGTGAGGAGTTGCGTGAAGGGCTCCCGCGTTTTGAGCAGGCCCATATCGTGCATCACCATGGAGAAGAACCGCGCGTAGAGGAGGTGCAGCACCGCGTGCTCGATTCCGCCGATGTACTGGTCCACCGGCATCCAGTACTCCACCTCGCCGCGGTCGAAGATCTCCTTCGAATCAGGCGACGTGAACTTGGCGTAATACCAGGAGGAATCCACGAAGGTATCCATGGTGTCGGTTTCCCGCCGCGCCTTGCCGCCGCATTTCGGGCACACCGCGTTTTTAAATTCATCCATATGGATGAGGGGCGACTGGGAGTCGCCCTTGAAATCCACGTCCGCGGGGAGCATCACCGGCAGGTCCTTTTCCGGAACCGGGACGATGCCGCACGTGTCGCAGTAGATCATGGGGATGGGGCACCCCCAGTAGCGCTGGCGGGAGACCAGCCAGTCGCGGATGCGGAAGTTCACCTCCCGCTTGGCGAACCCCTTCGATTCGGCGAAATCAGATATTTTCTCGATGGCATCCATGTTCGGGACGCCGTTGAACTGGCCGGAGTTGACGCATACCCCTTCGTCCACGTAGGCGTCAGTCATGGCCTTCACGTCGATCGGCGCCTTCGGGTTGTCGATGACGAGCTTTACCGGGATGCCGTACTTTTTCGCGAAGGCGAAGTCCCGGGTGTCGTGGGCGGGAACCGCCATGATGGCGCCGGTCCCGTATTCCATGAGGACGAAGTTGCCCACGTAAAGGGGAACGATATCGCCGGTGAAGGGATTGACGATCTTCAGACCGGTATCGATCCCCTCCTTCTCCTTTTCGTCGGAAATCCGGTCGAACATGGACTGGTTCCTGATCCGGTCTATGAAATCCTTCACCTTCGTATCCTTTATCCGGTCAAGGAGGGGGTGCTCCGGCGCGATGACCATGAAGGTAACGCCGTACACCGTGTCGGGCCTGGTGGTGTAGATGGGGAAGTCCTCGCCGGTTTCAAGCTTGAAGTTGATGCGGAGGCCCGTGGAGCTGCCGATCCAGTTGCGCTGCATGGTGAGGACCTGCTCCGGCCAGCCGGCGGCGAGCTCCTCGTGGCCCTTCAACAGGTCCTCGGCGTAATCGGTTATCTTGAAAAACCACTGCTCAAGCTCCTTCTGGATCACCTCGCTCTCGCAGCGCCAGCAGATGCCGCCCTTCGGCCTGCTCGTTGGCCAGCACGGTTTCGCACTTCTCGCACCAGTTGACCGGCGCCTTTTTCTTGTAGGCCAGGCCCTTCTCGTACATTTTCAGGAACATCCACTGGTTCCACTTGTAATATTCGGGCTGGTAGGTGGCGACTTCCCGCGTCCAGTCGTAGGAGAAGCCCATCCGCTTGAGCTGTTTCTTCATGTAGCTGATATTTTCAGACGTCCATTTGAAGGGCGGGATATTGTTCTTGATGGCGGCGTTTTCCGCCGGGAGACCGAAGGAGTCCCAGCCCATGGGGTGGAACACGTTGTAGCCGCTCATTTTCAAGAAACGGGAAACAAGGTCGCCGATGGTGTAGTTCCGCACATGGCCCATGTGGAGCCTCCCCGACGGATACGGGAACATTTCCAGCACGTAGTATTTCTTTTTAGAAGGGTCTTTTTTGCACAGGAAGGCCTTCGAGTCCTCCCAGCGCTTCTGCCATTTCAGCTCGATCTCGGTAAAGTTGTAATCCTTTTCTTTTTCTGCCATTATTAACCTCGGTGCGGAATAGTTCGGGGATCCCAGGATGAACCGCATCATTTTCATCCGGCTGCGGCGCTTCGCGCCCATATAAAAAATGAACGGGCATATCTTTTGTCAAGAGTATTTTACAGGCATAACAGTGCCCTTTGCCCGGAGGCTTCCATCGCTGCAGCAGGTTCCGACGGGTCTCTCCTGAACGGCGAGGAACGGTTAGTTGTATGAGCGGAGAATATTCAGGACTTCTTCGCTGGAGGGAGAATTTATGATGCTCTCCTTCACATTTTCCTTTTTGATGATGGACATGATGTTGGAAAGGAGGCGAAGGTATTCCTTGTGCTGTTTCTCCCCCGCCGCGACGAGTATGACCAGGTGTACCGGCTCGCCGTCCATGGAATCGAAGTCGATCCCCTTCCTGGAGATGCCGATGGCAAAGGCCATTTCCTGTATTGACCCGATCTTGGCGTGCGGGATGGCGATACCGAAGCCGATGCCGGTACTCATGATCTCCTCCCTCTCCTTGAGTGCCCGTATGAGGGAATCAATATCCCCGCATACATCGCAGCCTTTGAACACCAGTGCCAGTTCCTCAATGGCCTTGAACTTGTTGGTCGATTCGAGGACCTTGATATAGCCGCTCTTCGTGTATTCTGTAACTGACGCCATGATGTACCTCGCCTGATAGATGGTTATATCATAAAATTGCATCGCCGGCTTCTGTCAATAATTAATTCCCGCCAATCCCTCTCTGGATAGCGATTCCACGAATGGATCAATTAACTCCCGCATGTGCAGTCCCGCTGATGGGACCTATAAGCGCCTGTTCCTCCCTGGTTGAAAACTTGTCCAGGTTAAAACCGAGGCCGAGGGGGTACGGATTGGCCCGTGCTATATCACCGAACTGTTCCAGCAGGGACTCGTACGTGTTATTACTGTATTTTTCAGGGACCGTGTACCCGCTCCGGACCAGGCCCATGTCCCTGGCAGCGCGCACAAGCTCCTCCTGAAACGCGGAATCGGCCAGCTCGATCATGGCGCGGGCCCGCTCCTCAATGGACGCGAACCTGAGCTGCCGCCATCCGTATTCCGTGACCACGCAGTCCATCTTGTTGCGGGTGACTCCCACCACGTTCCGCAGCACCGGCACTATATTGCTCATGAGGGGTTCCCCTTTTTCATTTCGAAAGGAGCTGCGCAGGCAGAGGATCGATTTGCCACCCTCGCTCTTCATGCCCGACTCCTGGAACTCAAACTGTCCTCCCATGCCGGTGTACTGGACGAAGCGGTCATTCAGGAAAAATCCCTCCGCTGAGGCCTGGCTGAAAAGGTCCATCTGGAGGGTGCTGTTGATCCCGTGGAATTTCGGGAGCTCCGTAATATAATCCTTGTTGTTGGTCTCGTGCACCTCCGTCATCCATACGTCGGGATTGTCGTCGACGTACCGGTAGAGTTCTTCGCCGCCGACGATAAAGGCGCCGGTGAGGAGCGCTCCCCTGCGGTCGCGGCGGGTAATAACGCCGTTTCTGATCAGATAAAGGAACGCCGGGGATATCAGCTCGGAATAACCGTTAATCCCGGTCCGTCCCTTTCGGACAAGCCAGTAGGCAATGGAATCCGCCATCTGTCCTATCCCTATCTGGAGGGTCGCCCCATCGGGCACGATCCCGGCGGTATGGCTGCCGATGGCGTGTTCCAGTACGGACAGGGCCTGGTGGGGCAGCACGAAGAGCGGCTCGTTCTGCTTCACGACAAAGTCAATGCAATCGTCGGGGATATCGGCATTGCCCCTGGTATAGGGCATCGCGTCATTTTCCAGGAGCATGACCACGCCGTTATTTTCTTTCACGTCGCGGATGGCCTGCAGCATAAGGTCGACGTTGGTGCCGCAGTTGTACCTGCCATGCCTGCGGGAGGCCTTCATCACCACCATGTTCAGGCCCCGTGACCGCGCTGCTTCGCTGGTGTCCCTGAAATTGACTGCCAGGTAATCCGACTGGATGCCCGGTATCTTCCTGCCCAGGCCGGGGGAATAATAATAGCTGTGATAGGTCAGATAACGCGGCGGTTCCTCGCCTTTTGCGACCGCGGCATCGCATTCGTCAAAAAAATGGAACGTGGTGTATTCCCTGAAAATTCGTTCATAGATTGAAGCAAGGGCCTCGGCCCGGGGGCTGCCGGAAGGCCGGGGCTTTTCCAGGTTTAGGGCGGCAATCACTGAGAAATCGATCTTCCCTCGTTTCGCGTAATCCGCCAGGGCGTTAAGATAGGCATTGCCGGAACCGACCCCGATGGGGGTCATGGCAAAAATCCTTCTCCCGAGTTTTCGAATGGCAAGGGCGGCCGCTTCGCTGACGTTTGAACACAGTATCATCGCATACCTCCTGAGAGAGATACGGACGCCCTGTTCCATTACAACGGACGGCTGTTTGGACGTCAAGCCAAAGATGCATTATCCTGTCCGCTGCCGGGTATTACAGAATTACATCCAGACCTTTTTCCTTCAAATATTCCTTAACCTGCCTGATGCTGAAGGTTCGGAAATGAAAAACCGATGCCGCCAGCAGTACCTGCGCGCCTCCCTTGACTGCGCCGTCGTAAAAATGCTCCAGTTTCCCGGCGCCGCCCGAAGCGATAACCGGCACCTTCACCGCGTCCGCAACGGCCCTGGTGAATTCCAGGTCGTAGCCGGCCAGGGTGCCGTCGCCGTCCATGCTGGTGGGAAGCACACACCCCACGCCGGCGGCGTCGCAGGCGCCGGCCCACTCGATGGCGTCCTTTCCCACAGGCGTTGTGCCGCCGGAAACAACGAGTTCAAACCCGGACGGCATTGACTTGTTTCTCCGGGCATCGATGGCGATGACGATCCTGCCGGGACCGAATTCTTTTACGGCCTTTTTCATCATGTCAGGATTTTTCACCGCGGCGCTGTTCATGGATACCTTGGTGGCTCCCGACTCAAGCACCATTTCTATGTCCTCAAGACCGTTGATGCCGCCCCCCACCGTGAGAGGAATGCTGATGGCCGATGAAACCTCCCTGACCCACTCGAGGCGGGTCTTCCTGTTTTCCACGGTCGCGGCAATATCGAGCATGGCCAGTTCATCTGCCCCTTCGGCCTGATAAAAGGAAGCGTTCTGCACCGGGTCGCCGGCATCGCGCAGATTGACGAAATTTACTCCCTTGACCACCCTTCCCTCTTTCATGTCAAGGCACGGCATTATCTTGATTTTGCCCATAATCATACTCCCCCCTGGATATTGGCTTACATGGTTCAATCCTATCCGCTCCGCGGGGAAAGTCAAGACAAGAATCATCGTAGTATTGTCCTGTTTAAATCTTGACAGAAAAAATGTTTTCCATGGAAATACACCGAGTATTACCGGGGAAATTGTGATGAACAAATCAGCAATATCGCTGAAAAACAAAAAAATAAATATCGGTCCCGCGTGTCTGGTAACCGGTGGGGCCGGCTTTCTCGGCAGGGCCCTGTCGCGGTCTCTGGCGGCACATGGCTATACCGTCCACGCCCTTGACGTGAAGCCCGGCATTGAAGAACATAACCTGATCAGAGCATTCACCGGGGACATACGCGATTACGCCACGGTCCGGGAAGCGGCCCGCGGCTGCGCCACCGTGTTCCATACCGCAGCGGTCATGAACTTTCTAGGCATCTGTGACCGGAAGACATGGGAGGAGGTGCATGGAATTAATGTCAAAGGCACGCTGAATGTTATCCGTGCCTGCCAGGAGCTTGAAATACCCCGGCTGGTTTATACCAGCACCGACAGCGTCTGTTACAGTAAAAAACCGCTGGTAAACGGCGATGAATCCCTTCCATATCCGGACCAATGCCTTGATATCTATGCGAAAACAAAAATAAAGGCTGAGCGCGCCGTGCTTGCCGCTGATAAACAGAATGGTCTGCGGACCGTTGCAATCCGGCCTGCCGGCCTCTGGGGCCACGACGAAGGTTGCTATATGGTGTCCAAGCTTGTTGAGGAGCTCCGCAGGGGAACCTTCGTGGCCACCGTAGGGGACTGCACCTCCCTGGCGGACAACACCCACGTGGACAACCTGGTACAGGCGGAGCTGCTGGCCGCAGAAAAGCTGATTGAAGACTCTGATCTCGTGGGAGGCCAGGCTTATTTCGTGACCGACGAGGAACAGATGAATATCATCGAATGGTTCCGGCCCCTCATCGAGGGCCTGGGATACCGGATACCGGCCCGCTCGATCCCGGTCCGCCTCATGTACAGCCTCGCCTTCGTGATGGAATGGCTTCACCGCTTCGGCGGCCCCCGTCCCTTCATGACCAGGCTGGAAGTCCACAACCTCACGACCAGCTTCACCTTCCGGTGCGACAAGGCCCGCCGCGACCTCGGGTACCGCCCGACCATCGGCCAGTCCGAAGGAATGAAACTATGCGTCGAACGCTACAAAGACATTACTGCCCGGTCCGAAACAGAGTGAATTCATCGCGACATACTATATCAGCCAGCGAAAAACCCCGGTGGGATGAGGAGTTTGATGTTGTCGTGGTTGGCCTCGGCGGCGCCGGTGCCTGCGCTGCCATAGAGGCAGCAGACCGCGGTTCACGGGTACTGGTGGTCGAGCGTTTTACCGGCGGCGGCGCCACACGCCGGAGCGGCGGCGTCATCTACGCCGGCGGCGGTTCGCCGGTGCAGAAAAGCGCAGGGTTCCGCGACAGCACCGAAAAAATGTTCCGCTACCTTTCCCGGGAGACCGGCGGCGCCGTTGACCGCCGTTCCCTCAAGGCCTTCTGCTCTTCCAGCCTTGACAACCTGGCATGGTTAAAAAAACTCGGCGTCATCATTCCTGACAGATACTACCAGGGCAAAACAACCCAGCCGCCGGGAGGCTATGGCCTCTACTTTTCCGGCAACGAAAAACAGTACACCGCCGACGATCCCATCCCCCGGGGACATGTCCCCGATGGAACGGGCATGTCGGGCGGTTCCCTCTACCAGGCCCTGCGGCAGGGCGCGATGGAACGGGACGTGACGATACGCAACCGCTGCAGGCCGGCGGGGCTCATAACCGAGAACGGCGCTGTCACCGGCATTGACCTCCTCACCCTCAGCGACAGCGCACCGGTACGGTGGGCCCACGCACTTCTCTACAACCTCGGCATGGCAAGCAGACTGTGCCGGGGGCTCCTCCTGAACCTTGAGCGCGCCTTCGGGACAGTAACGCGGGTACGCGCCCGGGGCGGGGTCATCATAAGCGCCGGCGGATTCATTTACAACCGGTCCATGATGGAGAAACACGCCCCTCGCTACGCCGGCTGCATGCCCCTGGGCACGCCGGGCGATGACGGGAGCGGCATCATGCTGGGCCTGTCCGCCGGCGGATCCCTGTCCTCCATGGACGCCTGCGCTGCATCCCGTTTTTTTGCCCCGCCGGAAGCCTTTGTTTCCGGCCTCCTGATGAACATCCGGGGAGAACGCTTCTGTGACGAAAGCCTCTACGGCGCCACCCTGAGTCGCCATATCTCCGAACAGCCGGAACGCCGGGCATACCTGGTCATCGACGAAACAATCATGACCAGGGCAAAGGAACAGATGCTCCGCGAGGAGCGGCTCCGGGATTTCTCCCTGTTACGGCTCCTGTCCGGAGAGATGAATGCTCTCATATTCCGCAAGGCTATGTTCTTCGTAAACAGCCGCCTGAACAGGATGAAAGCAGCTTCACTGGCCGATCTCGAAACCAAGTGCTCGATTCCCGCCGGCTCCCTGTCCGGGGCAGTGGCGCGCCACAACAAGGACCTGGCTTCAGGAAAACGCGATGTATACGGAAAACCAGACCATTACCGGGAGACAATCTGCAGGCCTCCCTTCTATGCAATAAACTGCAGGCTCAACAGCCGCATCTTCCCCAGCCCCTGCATAACCCTCGGCGGACTTGCCGTTAACGCTGTCACCGGTCAGGTGACCCGCGGGGACGGTACTTTCATCCCGGGGCTGTACGCCGCTGGCCGGAGCGCGGCCGGGATCTGCTCCCGCTCCTACGTGAGCGGTCTATCCCTGGGAGACTGCATTTTCTCCGGCCGCAATGCCGGGCGGCATGCTGCAGCCGCGGCGGCACAATCACTGAAAATAAAAAAAGGAGTATCCCATGGATCTGCATAAAATCATATATCTTCTCTGGCCCATCAAGGGACAGGATAAGGCCAAGACCCGCGAAATACTGCTGCGCGATCTGGCAACCCGTCTCATAGGTTCCGGGGCCGAGCGGCTGACCATGGACATCGCCGACCCGGAGTCGGAGATGCGCTCCCCGGCACCGAAGCTCTACAGCGGCGCACCGATCTGCGCCCTGGTCAATGTCTGGGTGGAGGACCTGGGTAAACGGAGAAACATCGAGGACATGCTCCGATACGCCGGCTTCAGGATCGCCGGCTATCTGGTGGAGGAATCGATTTACACTGAATACGGCGGAAACCGCCACTCTAAGCCGCGGGACTGGGCCGACGGCAAACGCTCCCCGGGCATTACCATGGTCACCCTTATGGAGCGGCCAAAGCGCTTCTCCCGCGATGAATGGATAAAACGCTGGCATGGCACCATGTCGCCGGTTTCGGAAGAGATCCAGCCCCGCACCCGCTATGTCCGCAACCTGGTGATAGAATCCATCACCCCCGACGCCCTTCCCTTCGAAGGAATCGTTGAAGAAGCATGGCCATCAAAAAAACATGTCTCCAGTCCCTTTCTCTTTTACGGGGCAACCAGCATCTGGCAGCTGGCCGGCAATATGTACAAAATCCTGCGCGCCGTCAAATCCTTCCTTAATCTGCGGCGTATCCGCACAACGGTCATGAGCGAATATCTCATCAAGACCAAGTAGCAGACATAATCCTTCCCTTTTGAGAGGATGTTTTCACGTACAGCATCCTCTCAAATGGTGATTGAAAAATTAATATTTGACATCATCGCCATTCCGCAGTACATCATTAATACAGTCATCATCCATGCATTACGGAACAACAATCAGGGGTGCCCTTTATGCGTCACACGCGATATGTGCTGCTTATGTTACCACTTCTTTTTCTGAGCCTCCTGGCGTGCTCTTCCGGGCCAACAAAAGCAGTAGTCATATCTGATAACCTTATCGGAAAATGGGAAGGAGTCGATCGAACCGGCAAGCCGGGGGCTTTCGAATTTTTTAAGGACGGCTCGGTCATCCTCATCATAGACGGAAGGCCTCTGGGCGGTCCTGATTCCAGCAGTATGGGCCGCCTCAGGTATTCCGTTGATTACAAAAAGGACCCGATAGAACTGGACATCATCGGCATCGATCCTTCCGGGGCCGAGCGGGGCAAGATTTTGATGATAGTGAAATTTATATCCAGAGACAGGATAAAGATCAGAACGCATTTCAACGACGCGCGTCCCCAGAATTTCGACGAGGAAACGATTGACGACACCATCGAACTTGACCGGAAAACGGAGTGATATCGACCCTACTCAGACCCTCCGAAGAGCCGGTCAATGATGCTCCGGGACAATTTCGCCGTGCTCATGCTAATCATCAGATCGAAGGCCGGGCTGTCGATAAGGTTTCTGAACAGTGACGCCCTCCTGAGGCGGAAATTAAAGGCCTTCCTGCACATCGCCTCATACCGGGCCAGGGACTTTTCATCCGGTTTTCCCCCGATTCCGGCAGCATAGGCGTCTAATACCGCGTCCGCAGCGAGTACCCCGCTCTCCATGGCGTAGGATATTCCTTCGGCCGTCGCCGGGTTGCAGAGTCTCCCCGCCTCGCCTGCATAGAGCATTCCTTTTGCGTACACATCCTTGACGGAACCGGCACTATTGATAACAAAGGAATAGCTCTTCCCGATCTGTTCCGCCTGCTGCAGACGCCGCGCGTAGTATTTGTCAAGGAACGCGTCGAAGACATCGGCAACGTTTCTTCCCCGCAGCCTGTCCTCGAAGAGGCACACTCCAATATTAACGACACCATTGCCTTCTGGGAATACCCAGCCGTAATGGGGGAGCAGGTCCCGGTCGAAGATCATTTCCATGGTACCCTCCTCCAAATCAAAGTTCTTCCACCACCCGATCCGTGACGTTATCAGTTTAAGCGGCCGCCGGTCGGCAAAATACCGTTCCCTGAACTCCCTGTTGCGCCCGCCATTGGCAAGGATTGTCACTTCCGCTTCGATGGCCCGATCACCGTCACGGGCACCGGCCACCCTGCCGTCTCCATCAAGAATAAGATCGCGGACGGTAAATCCGGGAATGAATTGCGCCCCGAGATCCCTGGCTTTTCCAAGGAGGGCATCATCGAAAATTCTCCTGTTTATGGTCAGAGCCTTCACATTTGCCGACATGATAATATCCTGACCCCCCGGTCCCACGAAGCGCACCCGCTTCATTAAAGCACTGGGCTTGAGTTCGGTCAGCAGGTGCTCCATATCCATCAGGTGCAAAAAGCGGTGCGATGAAGGCGATATACCGCCGGCGCAGGGCTTCATGCGGGGGAAATCAGAGCGGTCAACAATGATAAAATCATGGAACCCCCCCCGCGCCAGTCTGTATGCCGCCATGCTCCCGGCCGGTCCGGCCCCGATTATCAAAACTTTTGTCTTCATTCCCTTTTCCTCACCCAGCATGATTTTCTGCAAATCAATAGATGTATTTCTTAATTTTGCTTTCATATTATTAATTGTCAAGAAATAGTAAGATTTAGAACATAGAAGGCTCTAATAACATGAAGTTATCCAGGCACGCATGCATACCTGTACCAGTCAGATTAAGCCTCAGAAAAAAGAGCCGAACTGCCGAGGACTGTCTGAGTCTTCACTTTTTTGTCAGAGTTCCGCAGGCTGTGAGGCTTTTTTCCGAGGATATACTATTCAGATTTTTATGTGAAGCGGTTGACCGAAACAACATCTGGCTTACAGACAAAATCAAAAAATCATTGACGTAATTCATTGTTTCGCTTTAGCATAGGTACACAGATCAGCAATGTAAACGGCAGCATCAATCCGCCGAAACAGCACGTATGTCAGGGGTGTACTATGAAGGTTATCCATGTTATAAAACGAATCGAGGAAATCGACAATGATATCAGGGAGCTGAAAAAGCTTGAGAAATCGGTAAAACGGAACAAATCATTCACCACACCCATCTTCATGTCCATTGAAAAACAGATCAACATACTCCTGGGCGACAGGATCAAAATGCTGGACCTGAAAATAGAGAATCCCCCCGAAGCAATGCGGAAGGAAATAGAGGGAGACGAAGAAGTTGTTAAACCGACGCTCCAGGCAAAGGCCGCGCCCGAGCCTGAAAAAAAGAAAAAGGAGCCGAAGCCTAAAAAAGCCGAGACCGTCGAAACCATCGATGATGATGAAATACCGATGCTGACCCAGGACCAGATCGACGCAAAAATCAGCACGCTGGAGTCGGATAAAGCAAAGACCAAGGCCGCCCCGGCAAAAAAAGAGCCGGAGCGGAAGATTATTGACGACTCCAGTGTTAAAATCCTCGATATCGCCCTGGAAAAAGGGACCCTGGGGAGCGATACCGACGATAAAAAGGATAAGGAAAAAAAAGTAAAATTCTTCCGTGATAATTTCCCGGTGGAATAATCTATTTAACCGCTTTCCCGATCATCAATTCCAACCTGTATTTTTCAAGGAAATACGGCGTCGAACCGAGCTGGATCTCCTTTTCCGCCATGCCGGTGAATGCCATGTCATGCACCGCGGCAAAGCATGAAGGGTTCGCCCTTACCATACCTTCAACCAGCGCGGGGACCTGGCTCAGCGGGACAAAAGCCTGATTCGCCTGGCCCTGCAGCGCCACGGTGTACTGTGATTCGGCGCCCTCGCGCCTGGCCACCCGCACGGCAAGGGCTTTCCTGGTCTTATACTTGATCAGATAGAGTTCCTGGAGCCAGCGGCTTTTATTCTCAAAGGACAATTTCCCGGAACGATCGATGACGATCTGAAAAAACTGAATTCCTTCATTGATCCGGGGAAGGCTTTCATTGGCGCTTATCCGGCCGAGAATGTTCTGACAGAAGTCATAGAGAAACATGATCGTCTCATCTTTGATCCGCTTCGGCCTGATGAAAGCAAAAAGGTTATCCTTTTCATTTATGACATAGAGCAGCACGTGCTCGCCCGACTCCTCGCATATGATGGTTATGGAGTTCTTCTTCCTCATTTTATACATGGCATCGAGAATCAGCAGGCGCGGGTCGGAGGGATGAAACGCATACATGATGCTGCCCCGCGGGTTCAGTGACATGCGCGTCAGTGTCTTGACGATATCTCCATCAGAGCTGATGAAGACGGAGTCATTTTCCCGGGTGACTGTCACGTAAATACCTCCCAGACGGGCACAGAACCTGAAAGAGAGGCGCTTGTCCTTCTGGATGATAAATTCATAGGCATCCTTAAATACCTGCTCTATTTCCCTGTATGGCTTCTTAAAAGGCTCCGGGGAGATTATGACGCAGTAATCGTCTAACTTCTGACGTGAAATTATCCCCTCTTTCAGTATTTTTCCGAGGATCGAAACAAGATCATCGGACCTGCCGTATTCATCGATATATGACTCGCCCCAGCTGGTCTGGTATATATGATGGATTGTCTGGACGCTGGCAGCGTTCTCCAGCCCAAAATTGATGATGATCATATTGGCCATGTTGAAGGGCGGCCGCATGTAATGCTCGTTCTTCTGTTTTGACAGGGTTCCGGAAAAAAGTGTGGCAATGCTGGACAGCAGATCGGCAACAGCGTTCTGGTTGATCCGCTTGTGGCCAGCCTGGATCTTCAGCCTGCTGAATTTGGGATCGTAGATCTGGTTGATGGCGGTCCAGGCCGCAAGTCTCACCAGCCCTTTTTCAGTCCTGAGCACCACGGTCGATACCGCGTCATCGCCGGCCTTGCTTTTCTTTATAAGGCTCCATTCGCCGGCCTCGTCGCCGTCTCCCGCCGCAGGCTCCATGTAGAGGACTGACTCATAGGGGGTATCTTTAAACGTGATATAATTGTCGATCTTGTTCTGCTCCTGCGCAAAATGGGACTTGATCTTCCCGCTCAGGAGCTTGAAATCGGAGCTGGACACCTTCTCCTCGAGTCTCATTGCCGGTATCTGCAGGACGATCTTCTGGTAGCTCAGAAGCATGAATTTCTTCACCATGTTCCAGAAGACCATGGTCTGGTTGTAATCCCAGTTCTCAAAATTATCAAGGAGCTGGATATCCTTTGCCGTCCATTCCCACTCCTTCACATACTTGAACATGACCAGCACCTTGTAGGGAAGGCTCTGCCGATCCTTTACACCCAGGTAGCGGGAGAGCTGCGGGTTTATCTTGAGATACAGATTCTGCCGAAGAATTTTAAGGAGGGCAGGCTCGTCCATGGTCGAATCGTAGTAGTCATATACCTCCTCGAACATCAGGATGTATGAATCGATGATCTTGTTGTCAAGGGTCCCGCGGAGGATGTTCGATTTTATTTTCTGGCACAGGAGGGGCGAATAATCGGGTGCAAAGAGATATTTTTCCAGGAGCCCCAGCTTGATGATCGACTTGAAGGGATTGCCCAGCGACTTGATGATCAAAAAAAGTGCGGGGCCGATAAAGTCCTCCTTCGATATCTCGTAGAGGTTCCCCAGGTCAACAAAGTACTTTTCCCGCTCTTCAGGGGGAACCATGGAAAAGAGGTTTTCATATTCACTGTCCCGCACAAAGCGCGGCAGCACCCACCAGAAAGGAGTCTTGCCGGCTATTATTATGGAGCTTCGGAAAAATTCATCTTTCAAGACAGTGCCGATGATAGAGCCGAAGGCCTCTTCCTTGCTCTCGGCGAAAATATTGTTTTTAATGTCCGTTATGTCATTGACGAATATATGCACTTCAATATCGGCTTCTTCCATGGCCCAGTTCTGGACCGCTTCAATTTTCTTGATGAACCGGTCCAGCTTTTCCGCCGGGAGGCTCCGTCGGTCCACGCACACCCAGTAATCATAATCGGAGTTCCTGGTATAGGCTATGGTCCCGACGCTGCCCATAACTGCCATCATCTGGATATAGGGGCTTTTTTTCCTGATCTCGAATTCCTTTACGTAAAAGCGTCCCTGCAAAAATTTGACCGCCTCGGTGTCCGGCTCGAACCCGGCTATCCCGCACGGGACATCGCCATCAACAAAGCCGGGCAACCGCTTGTGGTTGGTACTGAGGAGGACAGGGATCGAATTGACAACCTTCCGGATATTTGTGTTGCCGATAAGCTGCTGAAAGCGCTTATACTTGACATCGTTAAACTGCAAAAACAATTCACGGTTCTTATGTATTTCGTCAGGTATAGACATCGTATCTGGTAACGGAGATCCTTTTAAAATATTTGTCCGGCCATCTCGATCTGACACCGGTTATAGTTCCGATAAAGATTCGACACATTGCATGACCAATTCTACCATGCTGTCGATTGACATTGACTCAACGATAGTATCAGGAGAGTAAAAATGCAATAATTAGTTTATTCCCACATTAGAATATTTGATATTTTTTCAATCCCTGCCTTTGAAGGCCGGGAAAAGTATACAATAATCCGTTAATTAAACCGGTCTATTAAAAAAGAATCTGATACCAGAAAATTTCATACTTTAAAATTGACAAATAAGGCTGTTTTAATTACAGTAAATTCGGAGATATAACGTGGCACTGACAGTGATTATGCAACAAAAAACGACGATTGTTGCATAATTACTCCATACACAATTCCAGCAACCACCTGTTCATTTAAAAAAGAGGCATCATGGATTTTGACGACATAATACTCGATAAAAACGACATTTCAATCGATACAGAACTTCTGGAGAGCGACCTGATTTCCATAGATCAGGTTCTGCCTTCAAAGCTCTACATCATACCGATACGGTACCGTCCAATTTTCCCGGGCATCATCACGCCCCTTATCATTTCCCACGGCCGCTTCACCGAGGTCATCGACAAGGTCATCCACGACTCCAGGACCATCGGCCTGGTCCTGATCAAGGACGACAACAAGGACGAAATAACTGCCGGAGACCTGTACAGCTTCGGAACGGCGGCGAAAATCCTGAAGCGCATCAACCTTCCCGACGGGGGCCTGAACGTCCTTATTAACAGCATCAAGCGGTTCCGCGTACGGAGAATAATCGCGGAAGAGCCGTACATCCTCGCGGAAGTTGATTACATCGAGGACATTGCTGCCGATAAAAAAAGCATCGAATTCAAGGCCATCACCCGCGAGGTGCTGAGCAAGCTGAAAATTCTTTCTGATAATAACCCTCTCTTCACCGAAGAGATGAAGCTCACCATGCTGAACGTGGACGAGCCTGGTAAAATAGCAGATTTCGTCACTTCCATACTTAACATTGAAAAGATTGAATACCAGGACATCCTGGAGACCCTGAACGTTAAAAAGCGGCTGCAGAAAGTGCTCGTCCTGCTTCACAAGGAGATCGAGGTCCTGTCGGTCCAGAGGCGGATACAGGGGAGCATTAACGAAAAGATTGACAAGCAGCAGCGGGACTTCTTCCTCCGCGAGCAGCTGAAGGCGATAAAGAACGAGCTGGGGATCGAGGAAGATGAGCGGACACGGGAACTTAAGGAACTCCGTAAAAAACTGGAAGAACTCCAGCTGGAAGGCGAGATAAAGGAAAAGATGGAGGAGGAAATCTCCAAGCTCATGATGATGGACACCGCCTCCTCGGAATACACCGTAACGCGCAATTATGTGGATACCGTTCTCTCCCTTCCCTGGAACAGCAAGACCGTTGATTCCATCAACCTCGAAAAAGCGGAAAAGATATTAAACCGGGACCATTACGGCCTTGATGACGTTAAGAAGAGGATCCTCGAGTTCCTTGCGGTCAAAAAGCTGAAGCCCGACGGCAAGGGTTCAATCATATGCCTGGTCGGCCCTCCGGGAGTCGGCAAAACATCACTGGGAAAATCCATTGCCCGCGCCCTCAACAGGAAGTTCTTCCGCATATCCCTGGGAGGCATGCGGGACGAGGCTGAGATCAAGGGGCACCGCCGTACCTATGTCGGCGCGATGCCGGGCAAAATCATACAGGGTCTGAAGGTCTGCAAGGTCCGGAATCCCGTCTTCATGCTGGACGAGATCGACAAGCTGGGTCAGAGTTTCCAGGGCGATCCCGCTTCGGCACTGCTTGAGGTGCTGGACCCGGAGCAGAACGCGGAATTCCGCGACTATTACGTTGACGCGCCCTTCAACCTCTCCGATGTCCTCTTCATCACCACCGCCAACACTATTGACACCATCCCCCAGGTGCTGGCGGACCGGATGGAGATCATTCGGCTTTCCGGCTACATCGCCAATGAAAAGTACGAGATCGCCCGGCGCTACCTTCTTCCCAAGCAGATGGAACAGCACGGGCTCAAGAAAAACAGCATCAGGATCGACAAAAAAGGCTTCATGCACATTATCAACAACTACGCGCGCGAGGCCGGCGTCAGGAACCTGGAACGCCAGATAGAAAAAATCTGCCGCAAAACGGCCACGACCGTCGCCAGGAACAAAAAACTTTCAGCCAAGACGCTCAGCCTGAAAACCATCCGGGAATACCTCGGCACGGAACTCTTTGCCGACGACTCCCTCATCAAGATAACCAGGGCCGGCCTGGCAATAGGCCTGGCATGGACACCATATGGCGGCGCCACGCTTGTCGTCGAATCGATCGGCATCACCAACAAGAAGGGGGGAGGCCTGAAGCTCACGGGGCAGCTGGGGGAAGTCATGAGCGAATCGGCAAATATCGCCTACAGCTACATCCAGCACCTTCTTAAAGACCGCGAAGAAGCGTCGACGGTCTTCAACAATAACGTCATCCATATCCATGTCCCCGCCGGGGCCACTCCCAAGGACGGTCCCTCAGCCGGAATAACCATGGCGTCCTCCCTCTATTCCATGGCGACGGACAGGAAAATAAAACCCGGCCTTGCCATGACCGGCGAACTCACCCTCACGGGCAGGGTTTTCCCGGTGGGGGGCATAAAGGAAAAAATCATTGCTGCAAAGAAGGCCCATCTGAAGGAAATCATACTCCCCAGGGAAAACAGCAAGGATCTGGATGATATCCCTCCGTACATCAAGAAGGGCCTCAATTTCCACCTTGTTGACCAGGTTGAGGAAGTCATCAATATCGCGTTTACTAAAAAGGTGAGGAAAAAGAAAGCCTCGATAAAAAAATAAATGGAGAAACGTGATGCCGGTAAACAACTTAATGAAAGACATCGTGATCAACACCCTTGATGAAGTGTTAAAAAAAGAAGCGCCCAAGGATGTCTCCAGCACCAGCAGGGACGATATTATCGCCTATGTGCTGAATCGTGTACCTCCCAAGTACGTCACCAGCGAGCGGGGGTTTCTCTATGGCATTCTGGACGCCCGATACAAGGTGCAGGAGCGCATCGACGTCCTGTTTCTCATATATGAAGCTATTTATAGAATCCTGAACCGCCGGGATCCGGCCGCTGCGGCCAAGGCAATGATCGTCCCGGAATCGGCCGGGTACCTGCCCCATATCGTCGGCCAGGTCCTGGAGGAATCGACGCTTTCCGTCATACCTGATGTTGAAGTGACGCTAACGTTCGGCGGAGCATCCGCTGCCATGGTTGATTCAGACTGGGAGAATCCATATCGGACCAGCCTGGCCACCAAGGGTCATTTCCATTTCTGGCCGGAATATAACGACAAGGTCATGAAGACCAGGAATGCCATCCCTTTCAAGCTGCTTTTCAGGCACCCTCACTGCGGCGACAAGTCCCTTGACCTTTCTCTTGATGTAAGCGGCAAATCTGATTTCGGCGTTTCCCAATTTATCCCGACCGTGCTCATGAAGGCGAAAGACGAAGGCAAGGACTTCCCCTGGTCGCAATAGAGTCATCATACACCCCGGAGGATTCGATGGAGCTCAACGAAGCGATTCTGTACAGGCGGTCAACGAGAAAATTTACCGAATACTACGTAACCGATGAAGAGATACGGGAGGTCATCGACGCCGCCCATAACGCTCCTTCCTGGGCCAACACGCAGGTATGGGAATTCATCGTGGTGAGAGAGCGCGAGCTCATTAAAGAGGTTACCGAAACCTACTCGTCGACCAACCCCGCCCGCACCTGTTCCTTTGACGCATCGGCCCTCATCGTTGTATGCGCCAAAACCAAAGTATCAGGGTGCCGGGAAGGCAAGGAGCGCACCAAATTCAAAGAATGGTTCATGTTCGACCTGGGCATGGCCGCACAGAACCTCTGCCTGAAAGCGCACGAGATCGGCCTGGGGAGCGTCGTGGTAGGCTCCATTGACCATGATGCCTGCGCCAGGATTCTCCTGGTGCCGGAAGGGTATGAGGTCGTTGTCGTCATTCCTATCGGCAGGCCGGCCGCACCGTCGGGCAAGGGTCCGACCCGCAAAGAACTGCGTAGCTGCGTATACCTGAACACCTTCGGTGAACAATACGGTAAGATCTATTAATGAAAAAATCCATGACGGAAAAAATACCTGAACGAAGCAGTATCCCGGACGGACACAAATGGGACCTTGCTCCGCTTTACGCGTCGGACCAGGAGTGGGAATCTCATTACCTCGAAGTTGAAAAAGAACTTTCCCGTTATGACGCGTTCCGGGGCCGATTGGCCGATTCGGCGGCAACCCTCAGGGAAGCGGTCGAGTATGATCTCGGCATATCCCGGAGCCTGGAAAAGTTGTACACCTTCGCCCATCTGCGAAGCGATGAAGATAAATCGAACCAGCACTTCCTCGGCTTCCACCAGCGCGCCATGAACCTCTATACCAGGGCGTCGGAGTTTTCAAGTTACATGACCCCGGAGATCCAGGCGATCCCCGATGACCTCATCGCCGGCTATCTTCTTGACCCTGCCATGGCACAGTACCGCTTCTACTTCGAGAAAATCCTCCGGTACAAGCCCCACACCCTTTCGGTCGAGTTCGAGGAAATCCTAGCCATGTCGGGCGACATGAGCCATGCGGCGTCGGAGATATTCAGCCAGCTTGACAACGCCGATATAACGTTCGGACACATTACCGATGATTCGGGGAAAGAGGTGGAACTTTCCCACGGCAATTTCAGTACATTCCTCCAGAATGAGAACCGCGACATCAGGAAGAAGGCTTTTTTTCAATACTACAGATCATACGACGGCCACAAGAACAGCATAGCCGCTGCACTGCACTACTCGAACAAAAAGGACCGCTTTTACTCCCGGGTCCGCAATTTTGAAAACTGCCGGCGGTCGGCGCTCTTTTCCGACAATGTCCAGGACGAAGTGTACGATAACCTGATCGACACGGTACGGAACAACCTCGCCCCCCTGTTCAGATACCTCGATTTCAGGAAAAAAATTCTCGGCCTTGAGGAGCTCCATTTCTACGACACCTATGTCCCCATAGTGAAGGATGTTCCCTATTCCATGCCCTATGAAGAAGCGGTGGAAACCTGCGTCAAGGCCCTCTCCGTCCTGGGCGGGGAATACACATCGACCCTGGAGAAGGGGCTCCTGGGAGGATGGGTCGACCGGTATGAAAACCGGGGCAAGCGGAGCGGCGCCTATTCATCGGGGTGCTACGATTCGCCCCCCTACATTCTCATGAACTACCGGGACGACAACATCAACAGCCTCTACACGCTGATCCATGAAGCGGGCCACTCCATGCACTCCTGGTATTCCATCCGTAACCAGCCCTATGTGTACCACGATTACACCATTTTCGTTGCGGAGGTGGCATCGACATTCAACGAAGCCCTTCTCAGTGGTCATCTCCTTAACCGGTACAGCTCTGACGCGCGCATGAAAGCCTACATCCTCAACCGAGAGATAGACAACATCCGGGCGACCCTGTTCCGGCAGTGCATGTTCGCGGAATTCGAAAAACTTACTCACCAGGCTGTTGAAGAAAACAGGCCTCTGACGCTTGATGTAATGCGGAATATATATCGGGGCTTGCTGAAGGGCTACTTCGGGGATTCCCTTGTCATCGACGATGATCTGACACTGGAATGCCTCCGGATACCTCATTTTTATTCATCATTTTACGTGTATAAATACGCCACCGGCATTTCAGCCGCCATAGCCCTTTCGCGTAAAGTCACCGCGGAAGGCGGACCTGCCCGCGACGCCTACCTCAGGTTTCTTACTCTCGGCGGAAGCGGATTCCCCCTGGAAGAACTACGGACCGCAGGCATAGACATGTCAAAACCGGAGCCAGTGGAGGAGGCGATCGCCTATTTCGGGAGCCTGGTGGACCAGTTCATCGGACTTTATGAAGGTCAGTAGCAGCGGAGCACCAAGGACAGTGCCGGATGTACCCTTTTTTAATTGATAAAACAATTATCTATTTGACAACACCGTCTTGTTATGCCACATTTCAGACAAGATAAGCATGGAGGTTCCCGGCATGAGCAGTAATCTCTACACCTTGAACTATCTGCAGGACGACAAGATACTGCACCTGAAATTCTCAGTCGCCAACATCGACAAGGACACCGCCGCTGCCATCTACGACAGCTATACCAAAGAATCAAACCTTCCAGATTTTTCCGATTTCATCATGGACGCCTCATCGGTTACCGAGATAAGTGATCCCGGCATCGGCATCCTCATGAAAGCCATGGGGATGATGAAAAAAGCCAAGGGCTACCTGGTCATCGTTATGACCGAGGAATTTCTCCAGAAGATAATGGTTGCCCATCCCGAGATGTTCAATTACATGGCCGTGTTCCACAGCCTGGACGAAGCTAAGGCCTACATCAAGAAATCAAAGAAATAAACTATCCCTGATGGGCCGGCGGACAGTCCTACGCGATAGAGCGCGACAGGCCGCTGAGGAGATCCATCACCTTTTCCGCCAGGGGCACGGTGAGAGTACCGGTGCCGCAGCTGGGCGTTACGATGGATTGTGCGATTATATCGCTTTCGCCGATGCCTCTCTGTGTCAGTTTTTTAACCACCGCGCGAAAATTTTCCTCCACATCACCGGCGGTTGCTCTTTCAATCTTATCCTTAAGGGTCGGCACCACGCCCCAGGCGATGCACTTGCCGTTTTTTACGTAGTGTGGCAGATTGCGGGCGTTAAGAAATTTATCCGCTATGATATCGTCAGTGGCATCGAAATTGATGATGTCCAGATCAAGGTCCGGGTCCAGCAGTTCGTCCCAGTCCGCGTTGCCGCAACAGTGGGTTGCGGCGAGGCCTCCCTCGTTATGTATTCCCTGTATGATTTCCTTGAAGGAGCCGGATATCTGGTTTTTGTCGACAGAGTAGAATCCTGAACCGATGATTGACAGTGAAGGCTCGTCAAAGGATATTATCACCGTGCCCAGATATTCCTTCAGCTTCCGCACCTGCCACCGGGCGTTCATCGTGCAGCTTTTCACAATGGCGTCAAAAAGGTCCGGTTTGTACAGGGCGTACTTACCATCAGTAATATCCGTCATGAGTCCCAGTGTGAGGGGGCCGGTGGTCTCCCCCTTGAGGGCCAGCGCCCCGGAGGCCTTCCCGCCCTTTAAGGCATCGATGAAGCAGCCGAAGCCTGCGGCATGTTTGGCATCCAGGCCGAAGTATTCCACGTCGTCCTCGATGACTTTCGTGTAAAAGCGCTCCAGTTCACCGGCTATGTCGCGGGACGTGTCAAAGCCGAGTTTTTTGTTCACTTCATCCAGGTGCAGGCAGGGGAGACTCCTGCTGAACTGTGTGTTCATGTCCTCGAAAAATCCCCGCCGGGGGAGCTGCGGCCACGCCGGGATCTGATTCAGGGTATCAAAGACAAGCCTGCATGCATCAGCCGCTTCCGTGTGAGGGAAGCTCCCGATGATAGTAGCCGCGCCGCCTGGTCTGAAGTTCATCGCTTTCACCTTTTACTCAAAATGTGGGTCAATTAACCGCCATGGAAATTATTTGTAAATACTATTTTGCCTATATCCTTTTGGCATAGTTTTTCATAAGGAATACCGTGACAATTACAACTTTGGAAATTAATGTGCCACCTTTTAACTGTAATGATTAATATATAAAAAATAATTTTTTCCGGTATTGAAAAATATTGACAAATGGATTATGTCATTTTATTTGGAATTATCCCGATGGGATAGCCTTATCATACGCATGAACACCAGCCTGGCCGAAGTTTATAAAAAGGCTGGGATATAATATATATCAAACAAAGTCCATCTCACGATGGGCTTTGTTATTTCTATGCACTACCTGACACCAGAGAAGCTCTCATCTGGTTGAAAATTCAAACTTCCCTGTATGTATGTGGACCTTCACCGCTGGCTGCATATAGTAGCGGATCGACTTGGCGGGATAATTGGTTTTCATCACATAGTACCAGTCACCGAGTCTTAGCAAATGCAGTGTCAGCGGCATGTTTTTCCTGAACACCACCGTGCCGTGCTCAGCCAGGTAGGGTTCCGCAATGACAACCGCTTCCGAAGGCTGTATCGTAACATCAGGCAGTCTGGCGGAATGATCCTGAATATATTCCGGGTCTTTGAAAAAAAAGGTGAAAATAATAAAGACTGTTATTATTATAGCCGCTAGCGTCGCCAGTATGGATAAAATAATTTTTATCGCGAGTCCCATGATATTTTCACCAGCATTACTAATTGTTAATCAATGCCGTCCTGAACCGCGTGAACAGCATTTCCGCAAAATTGAACGGATCAACTCCTCACCTTTCGGGGATTTCGCGCGTGCCCCATCTTCCTGCTCCGCTTGAACTCATCGATGAATTCTTTTGACGAGAGGTACTTGTCCGCAAAGGTCACGATGTACGATTCCTTGTATTTCGGCGGGACCAGGGTGAGAGGCCACATGTGCTTCACGATGATGTCTTTTTCTATGTCATTGAGATGAAAATATTTTTCAGCATTGGCCAGAGCTATCCGGGGATGCTCAATACCATGGTATTTGTCCTTGTGCAGATCCGGCTCGTCGTGGTTCCTCCAGTCGTAGAGAAAGAAGTCATGCAGGAGGGCACCCCGCGTCGCTGACCGGTAATCCAGTTTCAGGTACTTACAGGTTCTGTAGGTAAAGTAGGCGACATCCCTCACGTGGGCGTATATCGATGAATTATGGTGGAAAAAACTTTTAAGCTTCATGAATTCATCGTGCTTATAAATCTCATTGATTATATCGTAGAATTCCTTTTCGAAGGGCTTCCTCCCCTCGATATTCAACATGATTTTAGTCTGGATTGATTTCATAAACGTGCTGATCCTGTTGCGTATTTCACCATTTATGTTTTTATCAATATAATTGTCCAAATTGGGGAACGCGTTGCGGAGTCGCTTGAATGAATTGAATATCTTTTCAATTTCAACATTGCTCAGGTTGAAGTATTCGGAATAGAGATAAGCGATTTTTCTCCTGAATGCGGTAATAGTAGTGACCGACATAACAAAATCAACGGAGCCATAGACAATAAGAAGCGCGGCTGCACTGCGAACCAGGGTGTAATCAAGTGACAGAACATAGTGTACCACAACCGGGTTAACGAAGATAACAAAGAAAAAGGCAAGGAGAGTCCAGAAAACTGAAAAGAGCAGGCATATCCTGCCATGAAGATTAAAAGCGCTGTCTGAATAGTCCCACAGCTTCAATTTGAATATTTTTTCAAAGAGGTATCCGACAACATATTCAATCAGGGTGAGGACTATGCCGTACACCAATAATTTGACGAGGACATTAAAAGGTTGCAGAAAATATTCCAGGATGATGATTAAGGCCGCACCTGACCCGTAGATGGGGATGAAGGGTCCGTTTAAAAAGCCGGCGTTTATTAATTTTTTCTGCTTTGACGAACGGTAAACACCCTCGATGATCCATCCCATGAAGGAATAGATTGCAAAAAGAATTACGCCATGGTACAGTGTTATGCCGCTATAGAACGTATCGGGTTGCATTGGTACATTATCCAGTATATAGTTATGCGCGTACTGTATTAAATCGCCAATAAACTGGTTTCTTCAGTAGAATATCACTTCCTCCTGCGCATATTGGATCAGAGATAATTCAGATGTTCAGAACCATGTATTATACAGTCTAACAGAAAGCATAAGGCCATAACGGTATTTTGTCAACCTGTGGCACAGGTAAGTTACAATGTCCATGCATTTTTTTCATAATTTGTCAGCAGAATAACGAGACAGGGGAGGATATCATTATTTGATTTTCAGGGTACCATTGATGATCATTGCTTTCGTAATATTCCATTTATATACTGGCCTGATTTTGCGGGATCGACGGTAATGCCGTCTTTGACATAAAAAACCCAGACACCGTTACGTTTATCATTAACATAATCGCCGGTTCCTTTCAGAGTGCCGGTTGAATAAAATTCCATAAAACGGCCGTTTTTCTGGCCCATGGTAAAAACACCATCGTACTTCAACCGTCCGTTCCGGTAATAGGCTTTCCAGGTGCCGTTTTTCTTCGGGTCATGAGCGAGGCCGTTCATGATGCCTTCACCCGAAAGACGTCCCTGGCTGTAGATCCAGCAGGGGCCATCAATCATGCCGTTCTTCATTGTAAACTTCTTCGTCACCTTTTTGTATTTGTCATAATATGTCCACACATCTGCCTGTAAACCGTTACGGTACTCACCCTCGGAGTCAAGCCATCCTTCCGGCGAGTAGGAACGCCATACTCCTTCCATGACGCCTTCCGAGTAATTCCCTTCCATGTATTTGTTGCCGTTGTTATGAAACAGTGTCCACTTTCCCGATTTCTTGCCGTCAAGGCACTGGCCTGACATCATCTTCTGGCCGTTGGGATAATTCATGAAGCAATCACCGTTCAGCTTGTCATCCCTGTACGTCTCATGGTTCCTGATAATACCGTCCTCATAATATTCAAGGGAGAGGCCTTCCCGTTTTCCTTCCCGGTATTCCTCTTCTTTTAAAATCGCTCCATTTTCAGCATATTGCTTTTTCTTGCCATGAATTTTACCCGCGATTAAAGGAGTCTCGGATTTGACTTTTCCGTTCGGGTATAATTCCCTGACGAGTTCCGGCACCTGGGGCGTGGTATTATTGGGGTCGGATTTTTCATCTGCAGTAGCAGCGACCCGCCACACCCTTCCGTATACACGGTAATAGCCGGCACCGCAGATCACGGCGAGCATTATCACCAGAGCGACAATGCCTTTATATCGTATCATTTTCGACCCTCCGCATGATGAAAACAATCCTTGTAAGAATATATACTAATACGAAAGATAAATCAAAGCATGAGATAAAAATAATGCAAAATAAGTAAATAACAAAATTTTACCGGTGATAATATTTCACCGGGGGGACAATTGCGTCCAAAAAGCGATATTTGGCGGAACAGGCCCCGATGGCAGCCGTTGCGGACCTTAATGCCATCCTCTTAACGGGGGGCAGATAAAATTAATTTGACACATGCCGTACAATGTCAAAGATGAACAACAGTTGAGGTTCTGCCGGACAAGGGTCCCGCGCCCTGTAAAGCCCGGCGGGGCTTTTAATCACGACATTTCGGGGCTTGACCCCCTGTAGAATAAACCGAATAAACATAACGCGCCCGGGTGATACAATGGAAGATGAAAGCAGTCTGATAAAAATCAGGAAAGACAAACTCAATGAAATACGGAACGAGTTGAACATCAACCCCTTCCCGTATAACTACAACGTCACGCACCATTCCGCCGAGATTTTCAGGAACTTCGATGAAACCGCGCCGTCAGAGCTGGAAGTGAGCGCGGCCGGCCGCATCATGACCGTGAGGGAAATGGGCAAGGCCAGCTTCTGCACCATCCAAGACAGCGACGGCAGGATACAGATCTATGTTGCTGTAAACAACGTCGGCGAGCAGAGCTATAAGCTTTTCAAAAAGCTGGACATCGGCGACATCATCGGCGTCACGGGCACAGTGAAGAAGACGAAAACGGGTGAGATCAGCATCTTCGCCACGTCCCTGACGCTCCTGTCAAAGAGCATACGCCCCCTGCCGGTGGTGAAGGAAAAGGACGGCGAGGTCTTCGACGCCTTCGCGGACAAGGAGCTGCGGTACCGGAACCGCCACGTGGACCTGATCGTCACCCCCGGGGTAAAGGACACCTTCATCAGGCGTATCGCCATCATCAAGCAGATAAAGAAAATCCTCGACGGCCGCGGCTTCTACGAGGTTGAGACGCCTATCCTGCAGCCCGTGTACGGCGGCGCGTCGGCATCCCCCTTCACCTCGCGGCACAACGCCCTGGACATCACCCTCTACCTGCGCATTTCCCTGGAGCCCTATCTCAAGCGCCTCATCGTGGGGGGCTTCGACCGCGTATACGAGATAGGCAAGTGCTTCAGAAACGAGGGGATCGACCGGACGCACAACCCGGAGTTCACCATGCTCGAGCTTTACCAGGCCTATGCTGATTTCACCGACATGATGGCAATCACGGAGGAAATCATTGAGCAGACCGCCATCGCCATAACCGGCGGCACCACGGTTTCCTATGATGGAAAGGATATCAATTTAAAGGCTCCATGGAAGAGGCTTAAGGTTGTTGACGCGCTCAAGGAATACGCCGGCCTTGACGTCATGGCCATGAACGACGCGGACCTCGCAGCTGAGCTGAAAAAGATTGGCGCCCAGGTTAAGGGCAATTTCATACGGGGACTCGCCATTGACGAACTCTTCAAGCTGTTGGTGGAGGACAAACTTATACAGCCCGTGTTCATCACGCACCATCCGGCGGAAACCACGCCGCTGTGCAAGCCCGACTACGGCGACGAGCGGTTCCTCCAGCGCTTCGAGCTCTTTATAAACGGCACGGAAATAGCCAACGCCTACAGCGAATCCAACGACCCGGTGTTCCAGCGCAAGACCCTGTACGAGCAGTCACTGCGCCGCGCCGTGGACGAGGAAGCGCCACCCATGGACGAAAATTTCGTCCAGGCCATCGAGGCAGGTATGCCGCCGACCGGCGGCCTCGGAATTGGAATCGACCGGGTGGTTATGCTTCTCACCGGGGAGACATCGATCCGCGACGTTCTCCTCTTCCCCACGATGAGGCCCCAGGACTAGGGACGGGGTTAGACCCGCTCCTGTCCGGAACATTTCCTATCGACATTAACCGTAACTGGTTCACATAAACGTCATTGTGTCCCTTGGTCCTTTACTGGAGAGAGGGCAATTACTTAGATAGTCAAAGAATGCGCAGGCAACGTCATAACGCTTTTTTAGGAACTTTAGCGATCATTTCATGGAGGATAACTTTTACATCGGGAACCCGGGGAGAATTGACAAATGCACCGCCAACCGTCAGCGATGCGTCCAGGTCAATATTGCCGGCCGTAATTTTTGCCCGAATCATATAGCCGCCGGTATGATCTGTTCTTTTTTCAGTATAGTCATAATTTTTTCTTCCGGGAAGCAGTCTGGTCCACTTTGTGGCATTGATGTTAAGCTGAATGTTCCCCCGGACAGATCGACTCGCCTGGTCAACATCAAATATTTTGTATTCGAAATATCCGGTGTCGTAATTTTCAAAGGTTCCGGGAGGATCATTGACATGATATTGCATTTGAACGGACTGCGGAGCCAGTTCGCTTAAACTCCCCTGAAAAAAGCCAAAGGTTGTTTTGTTGTCCTGTGCAAAGAGACCGAAGAGACAAAAAGCCGATAAAATACATGCCGACAAAATAATCAGAACATATCTGCCCAACACTCTGATCTTTTTCATAGCGCCTCCCATCGGTTTACAGCATTGCTGATAAAAAAGTTACAGCCGACATATGACCATACATACTTTTCAGGCAAGCCGGATGACGGCTCTTCCGCTTATAACAAATTTTAAGCCCCCTGTCCAGCGCTTTTTTTCTTGAAAGATGCAGTATGATCTCCCATACTAGCTACACATAAGGCCAATTGTGTCCCTTGGGTCTTTACTGGAGAGGGCGCAATTTCTTAGATAGTCAAGGCCCTAGCTTCGTTTATATTTCCCCATGAGCTGCCCCTGGGCCAGGACATGGCCCTCCATGGCCCTGAGCACTTCGGCCTTGGTGGAGCCTTCCTTCAGGGTGAGGATCGCATCAAGGGCATAGACCTTGAAAAAATACCGGTGCGTGCCTCCCGGAGGGCAGGGCCCGCCGTAGGGGAGCTTGCGGAAATCGTTGATTCCCTGCTTTGCCCCGGCCGGCAATGCCGTTATACCCTCGGCGAGCTCCTTGACCGTCGCGGGGATATTGAAAACCACCCAGTGGACCCAGGTGCCGACCGGCGCGTCAGGATCGTCGCAGATAAGGGCAATGCTTTTAGCCCCGGCCGGAACGCCGGTCCAGGCGATCTGGGGCGAGAGGTCCCGGTCATCGCAGGTGTACTTCCTGGGGATCATCCCGCCTTCCTGGAACGCAGTGCTGGTTACCGTGATTGTGCCCATAGCCGTACCTCCCGGATCTTTTGAATTTCCTTCCTTGCTGCAGTTTAAAAAGATGATCATGAAGAATAATGAGAGAAACAGACAGACAGGTCTTTTAGCCATGATGCGCCTCCTGGTTGGATCATTAGCCCGGGTATTGAAGAGTTCCCGGGCCTCCTGTTCCGCCTCGGCCAGCACGTCCGGGCCGAAGGTATTGAGAATGATCTTATCCATTTCGTTGCTGTAGCATTTGCTCCGTTCCCGGTCGCCGGAACCGAACACGATCAGCTCTATGTTGTGCCGGTTTTCAGGTATTCGCTCAGGTACCCGGCAAACCGCGCGTCATACCGTTCCGAGCCAAAGACATACATCCGGTACGTGCCGTTTCTGGCGTCAGTCCTGGCCCGCTTGATCGCCTTCAGGCACGCATCCCGCGACTCGTCGTCCCGGACTGACGTCCCGGCCGGCTCCCGGGTCACTCCTGTCCCCTTCTTCGATTGCCCGGCACACCCGGCCCCGGCAATTGCCAGGGATGCAATCAACATATATGCTGCAAGTTTCATAGAGGTATACCTCAAATGTATATCCTGATAAAAAAATAGCAAGGAAAATTCCTGACGTGATTTTGCTTGCTTTTTCATCGCTCCGGGTATAGCCTGAACAGGCTGACATACCGCAGATAAAAGGCATGGCCATTATGGAACGAAGGATATTTACACGGATACCATTTAATATCGAATCGATCATTCGTTTCAATGACCGGCCAATCCAGGGCACCATCCTCAACATCAGCCTTCAGGGTTTGTTCATCGATATTCCTGATGCCCTGCCGCATCACGCCCTGGTAGGCGTGGAAATCATCCTGGACAGTCCGGGCTCCCGCAAGACCCTTCTCCTGCCGGGGCAGGTTATCCGCTCAGTATCGGGCGGGACCGCTGTCAAACTCATGACGCTGGACCTGAATTCGTACATCATCATCAGGAATCTCATGATGGATAATTCCGGCAATCCGGAGGTCATCATGGACGAATTCTGCAGATTCATCGCTGATAACCCGGCCTACCGCCTCTGATCATTCCACCTTGATCCGTGATCCCTCCGAATGGGAGGTGAATTCCGGCGCGTACATGCACTGGATCGTGGTTATGCCCGCGGAGAAGTCGCCCTTCAAGTTCACCACCAGGGTATATTCGAACACGAAGGTCCCCTTCGGGAGCCGTTCTATGAAGAAGTGCGTGGCGGCATCCTTGGTGCTTTCATAATACCAGAGGCCGTCCTGATACCGGTGCCGGGACAGGACATTCTCAGGCTCGGTGCCGGCTGCGCGGAGATCTTTCATATGCACGTAATCCATGTCCCGGTCCACCCTCAGAATGATGCGCACCTTCAGCTTATCCCCGGGCTTGAGAGCCCTGCTCCCGGTTAACGGTTCCAGCACCGGGCCCCGGTCGGTATAGGAGATCAGGAAAAACTTTTTTTCCAGTTTAAGCGGCGTTTCATGGGGCGTGATCCTGTCCATCTGCTCGAAATACTGCCAGTAGAGGGCGCCCCAGGCGGGATTACTGTTCGGGTTGATCACCGTTACCTTCCCCATTTCCGGTTTAATCTCGTTCTTGTTCCAGCTTACCTTGAAATAGCCGGTCCCCGCCTCGGTGGTTGCTCCCATGGCAGCAGGGTCCACCCTGCGGTCATTGATCACTATCTCCGCCAGTTTGTCGTTTCCGAGCCAGTCAGATCCTCCCATCAGAAGGGCATAACAGGCATCAGTGGTAGCCTTGGTGGTGCTCCAGTGCTGGACCTGCTTCATCTTGACGAGCCAGGTCCGCATGTCATCTACCGCCTTCCGGTCCCGGGCCACTTCGCTGAAAGCCTCGATCAGGAGAGCCTGGGTTTCAATGGGCGCCTGGTACCACCAGTAACCGCCGACATTTTCCTTCCAGTACATCCCCATCTCTTCATTATATATGGCGTTTTCCTTCAGCGACTCCATAATTTCCCGGGCAGCCTTGCCTTCGCCGAAGCGGTACAGGGCGATTGCCGCCAGACCCTTGGCATAGGGCCCTTCCTTGGGCCAGTATCTCGCGGCCTGCCCCTTCCAGTAGGTGAAGGCCTCCCGGCAGGATTTAGGCACCGCAGTATCCTTGAAAAAACTCCTGGTATACAGATAGTGGAACTGTATGTAGCCTATATTCTTCTGCTTGAGGTTCACTTTATACCGGATAAGATAGTCATAATCGCGCTTCATTTCAGCATCGATAAAGGCCACGGCCTTTGCGGTCATGGAAGATATTTTTTCCTTTGAAGCGCTCCCCACGCCCAGGGCGTTGAGCTTTGCCAGGCCGGCCAGTATATGCTGGGTGATGTACCGGCTTTCGGGAAGCCCCGTGAACCAGGGCCACCCGCCGTTGCTTCCCTGCATCTGCCTGAGTTTTAAGAAGGCCCTGTCCAGTTCCTGCGCCATGCGGGTAAGATCAAAAAGGAGGGCGACACGCTTCTTGCTCTGCTCCTCGCTCCGGCCGCTCAGGAGCCACGGGGTCTCCTGCAAAACCACTGACTTGAGCTCTTCATTTTTCTGCAGATTTGACAGGAGGGCGTCACTGTTTTTCCATCGTTCGAATACTGACTTTATTTTCGGGCTTGAATTGTACTATATGGGAAGCCAGGCTGTTGGAATAGAATCGGCTGAAAACCTGCTCCGAGCATTCGTGGGGGAATTCCATGAGATAGGGCAGCGCCTGCACCGCGTACCAGGCCGGGTTTGACGTGAACTCCAGGGTAAGCCGATAATGGGAAAGTGTGCTCGATGACTTCGAGTTGAGGAGTTTTGAGAAATTGAAATTCTTCGTCTGGTTCCCTCTCACCGGGAGCGGCATCGACTCCGTCACCATCATCCGGTTCGACAGCACCGGCAGGGTCGATTCCTCGCCGTCGCTGAAGCTCCCCGCCCTGGCAACGACCCGCCAGGTTACGGCTTCGATCGATTCCGGCACCCGTATGCGCCAGGCCACCGCGGCATTGCCCTTTTCCGCCACGGTGAAGCCGGCCGATCTGCTGTCATTTGAAAGCTCATTGTCCAGGGGCTTCATGGTTGCCGCGTCGAAGAGCATGAGCTCTGCCGTGCCGGAAAGCTTTTTGTCCGTCATGTTGGAGATCTTGGAGCTTATGAAAACCGTGTCCCCCTCCCGGAGGAAACGAGGCACGTTGGGCGTCACCATGAGCTCTTTCTGGGTCACCAGCTCATTGGTAAAAACGACCGATTTCAGGTCCCTGGTATGAGCGAAGCCAAGGACCTTCCACCGGGTCAGGGCCTCCGGCGCGGTGAAGGATATGATGACCTCTCCCTTTTCATCGGTCATCAGGTGGGGATAGAAAAAGGCTGTTTCGTTCAGGTTCTTCCGGATCTGCACCGCTCCTTCACCGGTTCCCTTCTTGTCTTCACCACCGGTGATTTCACTCCGGTCCTTGCTAGGCTCCGGCGCGGGCTGGGCCTTCCGTTTGGCCGCTTCAGGAACAGCTTCCTTTTTCTCGGATAGAGCCTCTCCCGACTCATCTGCCGCAATGGAATAATCAGCATCCCTTCTGGCGCCGCCCTTGTAATACCGGTATCCCCTCCCCCTGCTGTAGAAATAAACGCCGAATAGGTTGAGATAATCATGGTACCGGCTGTAGGAAGAATAATACTCATTCCAGTTATCGGCGGCACTACGGGACTGTTCCGTCGCAAAGGTAGAATTGCCGAGCCAGTATTCATTATTGTAAAAATAGGGGTTCACGTTGAAGGACCAGTAATGGGGATACAGTGCGTCGAGGGACGCGTCATACATGGAGGCCACCAGTTCCGCCGCGGCCATCTCCCCCCGGTGTCCGGTGATCCTGATACGCCATTCATCTTTTTCCCCGGGGTTCAGCCTGTTTCTGAAGGTCATGAATTCCGCCTTGAGCTCCTTGTTGGTCCAGGGTACGTAAATAGTCCCGGTGCCCGTAAAGAGGCGGTTGTCCCTGACAAGGGCGTAGCGGTAATGAATATTGCCCCGGTCCTCTTCTCGTATCGGGATGGCAATGACCTTTTTACTGCCGTCCAGTTGTACCATTCTCTCTTCGGATACCGAGCCCTGCCGTACGATATCAAAAAGCAGGAACGCATTGTCCACTGCCGAGGCCAGCAGCAATCTGCAGTTGCTCCCCGGCTCCACGGTGTCAGTGAGAGGTACGATTGAAAGATACGCCTTCCGGGAAAAGGCCCCATCCTTCGGCGCATAAACGGTTATCTGCCTCTGGTAGAGAATCTTTTCCCCATAGGCGTCGGCAGTTTCAATCTGCACCCTGTATTCCCCGTCTGGCCATGAACTGATGGCGTCTATCTCAAGGTCCTTTCTCTTTCCTGTATCAAAGGCGGCGCTGAAATATTTTTTTTCAACTCCCCTGGCCTGGGCGTCGTCTTCATCGCTGTATACATCATTGGGAAAGTTTTTAACATACTCATCCCTGGTCATGACAAAGCGGTCCGGCCGTTCCCATAACCGCGCGCGGAGGAGCCGATCGGGCTCCTTCATCCGATAGACGGTAACGATGCCCCTGGCCGGGACCGGTTCGCCGCTGAAATTAACAGTGCTCAGGGTCAGGTCAAGCTTTTTGGACGCATCAATGCTGCCGGGAAGGTTCGGGATATCCACGATGAGGGCCGTGTAGCCGGCCCTGATGCCGGTCCCGGCTCCATGGGTCTCGCCGTTGATATCGGTCACATCAGCGTGCACCTCGTAATAAAAAGCAGGCTGCTCAGAACGCGGGATCCTTTTATCCGGCGTGGCCTCGAACGCAACGGCAAAGCCGCCGGCGGCGTCTGTTTTTATCTCGCCCTTCTGAATCACAGTCTCCCTGCCGTTGTAGTGCCAGTAATACCATCCCCACCACCGGTACATGAACCAGACCTTCCGCACAACGGAATATTTCACCGCCGCGTCAGAGACCGGCGCTCCGGAATAGGAGCGGGCAAATCCTTTAACGTTCACCTTCTCTCCCAGGCGGTAGTTCCCCTTCACCGGTTCAAAGCCGGCCTCGAATTTCGGCCGCTTGTACTCTTCGACCCTTATGACCGTCGAACCGGAACCGTTTCTGATGGTCATCTGGCCGGTCAGAACGCCCGTCGGGGCGGTGAAGCTTCCGCTGACAGTGCCGAAGCGGTTCGACCTGAGCAGTACGCTCCCTACTTTCTGATTATTATAATCGATCAGCTCCACCGTGGTATCCTGGTCAGTCATGATCTTGTAATGCCGGTCGGTATCGAGCTGCAGGAGTATCCCTTTAAAATATATTTTCTGGCCGGGCCGGTAGATCGATCGGTCCGTGAAAAAATAACTCTGGCGCTGATTTCGCGCGCTCTCGCCGTAGACATAGCTGTAGAATTCCGAGCTCAGGTAGTCATTCCCCTTCTGAAGGATGATGCCCATGGTGCTGTAATACCGGTCGCTCTTGTCCATGGGAAAAACAACACGGCCCTTAGTATCGGAAATCAGTTTTGCCGCGACGGTTGTCACGTACTGGCTTTTTGAATAATCATATTTACGTTCGGTTATAGTGGCGCTTACGCCCGGGAGAGGCTCGCCGGTGCCGCGGTTGAAGATGTAAAACACGGCGCCCTCCTTCATTGACACACGATGCGTGAAGCTCAGGTTCGTCACGGTTGTCGCCATGTAGGCTGCTGCGTTTTTATTGTATGAAAATGCTTTATCCGTACCTGCCAGTATCGCATAGTATCCCTCATCCAGGGGAGGCACCCGCACCTCAACTGCATGGTCGCGCAGGTCACCGTCATCCGGGAGGTTGATATCCCACTCGCGGTATCCCTTTTTTTTCAGGAGGCGGTCTATCTTGACATTCGTCGCATCATAACTGGTATTCAGGTATTCATATTCCTCTGCGTTCAGCCCTACGGCCCTGAGGGAAAGGCTGTTCAGGTTCTTGTATTTAACCAGGACCCGGAAGGGTTTTCGCGGCACGTTGACTTTTTCGGTCATGAGGGAAAGGCTCTTGTCGATGACCGTGAGCGTTTTACAAAGGAGCGCTCCCTCGGATTCAGGAAAGCGCCTGATCACATCCTTCGCAATATCCACCGATTTTTTAATCGACCACCGGTGGTCGGTGGGGTCCCCCTCCTTCCACTCCTGGCCCCTGGCACGGTACCATTGGGCAATCTCGTATGATACAAGGGCCGACGACGGGTGGCCGGTGAATCTTTTCTCAAGGGACTGGAGCGCGCTGAAATAGAGCTGGTCCTTATCAGGCACAATGGACTTGTCACGCATAAACTGCAGCCGCTTCAACTCCACGTCCACCAGCGCCGCCGGCTGCGACGGCAGGTCTTTCATATGAAATCGGGTGAGGTTTTGCAAAATAATCACGGCATTGTATCGCAGCGACGTGGCGTCCCTGGCCGCAACCTTCATCCCCGCGAATTCCTCCGCTGTCCCGAAATAGCCGGAGGTATCGATCTCGTAATCATAGGCGGGCCTGGTAAGCTGGTTTTCATCGATAATGAAGAAATCAACGGCCCGGTGAGCCAGAAAATCATACAGGGTGGGGCGGTATTCCCGCGGTGCGCTCCCTCTGACCAGGATGTCTTCCATGAGGCCCAGGGGTATCTTTTTCAGGCCCTCCGGGTCTTCGAGAGCCCCCCGGTGCAGGTCTATGATGCGCTCCATGATTTTGACGAGGCTCCAGGTGGAGACATCCTCCTCCTTGAGATTGGCAGTTTCGGTTCTGTTGTAAAAGGTCCAGCGGTGCGCTGTAAAATAGTTCCAGTAAACTTCGGCCATAATTGACCGGAGTATCTGCTTCTCCGGGAAGGCGGCGGATGACATTTCCTTTTCAAGCATGCGGAGGATATCCGGGTGCTCCTTTTCGCCGATGGCCATGATGTACTTGACCCGGTGTATCTGGGCCTTGATTATCTGCGGGACATTATGCTCTTTTTTGGCCCGGGCGAGGATCTTCTCCACTGACTCCATTGCGGAGCGGGGTTTGCTTTTTTCATCAAACCCGCTTACCGTGTTCCATGCTTCGGTATAGGAATCGAATTGTCCGGGGACTTCATACGAACCGGTCTTCGTAACGGTGTTTTTCGCCAGGGGGCCTCCCCGGGAAAGGGGATCGTAAAAAGGCAGCATGACAGCTATAGAGAGGATGAGAACGACGCGTTTCAGCTTTTTCATCAGACACCTCGTACCGGTAGGATTTGATTAATAGACTGGCTGCGGTATTAAAAGGTTCTCGATAAAATTCCCGGGACGCCGTTTCCGGCATCAATCATTGTAAATGTAAAAACCCCTCCCCGACTTCTTCCCCAGGTATCCCGCGGCCACGTATTTTTTAAGCAGGGGGCAGGGGCGATACTTGGAATCCGAGTATCCGCGGTGCATTTCCTCGATGACTGCAAGAAGGACATCAAGGCCTATCATGTCCGCCAGGGCAAGGGGCCCCATGGGAAAATTGAGGCCCGCTTTCATGACCCGGTCGATCGATTCAGCGGTACCTGCCCCCTCGTAGAGGAGGTAGATTGCCTCGTTGATGAGAGGTACCAGCATCCGGTTGAGGAGAAAGCCGGGATAATCCTTTGATTCGACATGGATCTTCCCGAGCTTCTTTACAAAAGTCTTGGCCGTTTCCACGGTCTCACGGGTGGTGGCAATGCCGGGGATAATCTCGACCAGCTTCATGACATGCGCCGGGTTGAGAAAATGCAGGCCGATGACCGATTCGGGCCGTTTCGTGGCAGAAGCTATTTCGGTTATTGATATGGATGAGGTGTTGGAGGCCAGTACTGCGTCTGCCCGGCAGACCCGGTCAAGGTCGCGGAATATCTGCTGTTTTACATGGATATCTTCAAAGGCACATTCGATCACGATGAGTGCGGTTTTTATTTCTTCAAGGTTCCCGCATACGGAAAAATGCTTCATCGTGGAATCAGCTTTGCCTTGTTCCATTCTCCCCGTATCTGCGTAGCGCTTGTATCGCTCCTGGAGACGCCCCACGGCCATAGTCGTCCGTTCTGTATCCTTGTCAAAGAGCAATACCTCGAACCCTGCATTGGCTGATGCGCATGCTATATCAGTGCCCATGAGGCCGGTGCCGATGATCGCGACAGTTTTCATAACAACCTCACTATGAAACCAACCCGGGTGACCGGGCATCATATTTCATTCCCGTTGTGTTACCACAGCGTGCTGCATTGATTGAACAATTATACGTATTGCGTAACCCGGCAATTAATGATTTATGCCCCCGCCGCCGAAGGCGGCGGGGGCATAAATTAACCTACAATCGATTATATGAAATATGCAAGAAAAAATTAATAAATATTGACGCAGGGGAATCTTCAGGGAGATAACAGACGGGTCCGCCCTACCCGGCGGACAATTAACGTAACTGGCCGGGAATCATCGTGAATGACGTATCAATGCAGCGCCTCATGGACCTCTCCGTCCTGTCGGAATCGGATCCGCCCGAGTTGAAATCAATCTACCGGGCTGCGGTGGATGAACTTGACCTTCTGACCATTGATTATCAGACCATACGCGACCTGGTGCAACTGGCAGGATCAACTGACAGTACCCTCCATCTCATTCTCATAACCCTGTTTTCATCACTCGCGGATGGAAGCGTGTGCCTGGAGCTCTCCCCGGATTCACTGAAGATGAAACTGCAGCCCCTGTGCGGCGCTAAAGCAGGTGCCTGGAGCAAGGCCATACTCAGCGCCATCTGCTCATATCCCGCCCTGATCTATGTCCGCGACGAAACTTCGCCCGTTCTCTTTGAAGACCCCCATGAGACCTTCAAGCCCCTGGTGCTGGTCAATGCCGTCGGCGGGCGGTTTCTCTACTTTCACAAATACCACGCTGCCGAGAAGGCCGCCGGGGACGCCCTCGAGGTTCTGCTTTCCCGTGAATCGAGATTACGGGCTGAACCCGGCATCCTTGCGTCAGCCATCAGGGAGGTTCTGCATGAACGGCCGGTGATCCTGAAGGGCGCACCGGCCCTTCTCAACAGCGGTCAGAGGCTGGGAGTGGTCCTTCCGGCCCTGAAGAATTTTATCATCATTTCCGGCGGTCCCGGCACCGGGAAAACATTCATCGTCCTGACCCTCCTCCGGGTCATGGCCCGTCTTGGCGTTGCACCGGACCGTATAAGAATCGCTGCCCCTACGGGACGCGCCGCCCAGAAGCTGACAGATTCCATCCAGAGGGGAATAGCCTCGATTACGGAGCGGGACCAGTATGACGATTTTCTCGCTCTCCTTCAGGGAACAACACTGCACCGTCTTCTCCAGTACAGTCCCTCCCGGGATGATTATCTGCACAACCGCTTCAACCCGGTACCGGCCGACCTCATCATCATTGATGAAGCATCCATGATCGACATCGTCCTTCTGGGAAAGCTCTTCGAAGCGGTTGATAAAGGTGCCTGTCTGGTGATGCTCGGCGACCGCAACCAGCTCCCTTCCGTTGAGGCCGGTTCTATACTGGCTGATCTCATTCCCGGCGATCGAGCCATGTTTTTTACCAGGTCCGTTGCTGATACGGTGCGGCAGCTTTTCCCTGACTCAGACATATCCGTGTACGGCGAAACAGCGGAGCAGCGCCTGGATGCCGGAGGACCCAGACTCGCCGACAGGGTCGTCATCCTCCATGAAAGCTATCGATCCGATGAAAGTATCAAAGCAATAGCCGAAGGCATCAACAGGCAGGACCGGACAATACTGGATCGGATACCGGAATGGGACAGTCATGGGTCTCTGCCCGAACAGGGAGTCTGGCTGACCAAGGCGTCCACAGACGGCGAGTCAGGGATACACTGGCTGCACCGTATCCTTTCATCCTGGGCGGCCAGCCATTACGAATCAGCGCGGGAAGATGCTGCTTCGTATCGGTCACTCGTAGCAGAAATCTCGAAAAGCGACCTTAACACGGAAGACCGGACAACAGCGGATGTCATAACAACAATCCTGGCCCGTCTTGATGAGGCGAGGATACTCACCCCCCTCAGGTCCGGCCTTTCCGGTACGGCGGGCATCAATAGCTTCCTGCTGGAAAAACTGGGCATGTCCTTTGATCCATCGGGCAGAGGCGGCTTCTTTTCCGGTGCCCCGATCATCATCACAAAAAACGATTATGATAAAGGGCTTTTTAACGGAGACGTGGGCGTGATTCTCAAGGGAAGCGGCGGTCGTTATTTCGGCGCCTTTGCCGGTTTCGACACGATCAAGCTGTTCCCGATAGAATCCCTCCCGCCCTTCGAGCCCTCCTTCGCCATTACGGTGCACAAGAGTCAGGGTTCGGAATACGGTAGCGTCCTCATGGTGCTCCCGGAAGGCGCTCCGGAACGGCTTCTCACCACGGAAATACTCTACACGGGTCTGACCAGGGCGAAAAAACTTGTTGTCATCCACGCCGCACGCCCGCTATTATTACAGGCCATCAGGAACAGGACCGAACGGGTATCGAGGTTACTGATAAATAATTAGATATGGAGAGGTTATGCGCTATTTCAAATGTATGATCATCGCGACACTGGCGCTGTACATGTCGTGCAGCTCCGCCGATCTGGCCAGGCTGTTCAAAAACGTCAATCTTGAAAAAAAAGGGATTCATCTGAAGCTTAACCAGGTGCCGAAGGGACTTTATCCGGAGCCGTTTATCATATCCTTCGACAAGATGTTATTCCAAATATCCAACGGATCTGTCCAGGTGAATGCATTTAATGCATTCACCGTGGGGAATTACGATAAGCTGTCACCGCAGTCGATCAAGGACGTGACCAATTTCCTCGATCCCACCTGCAAGTTCAAGGACACCTGGTTCGGGGTGTATATCATCATGGATGACAAGGGAGAACTGGGAAGGGCATTCATCCTGAAAGACCCTGCGGGAAAACCGGACGATATTGAAAACCTGAAAGACAGGTCCCTCCTCATGCTGCCGGAACTGGACCAGAAGATAATACTCTGGTCAAGCCATCAGCACCAGGATAAGTATTCATGGCAGCGATTTAACCGGGAATTCCATTTCGACGTGCGCAAAGGGACCAGCCTTGTAATCGAAACCATTACCGACAAAAAGGGAAGACGGTGGCATAAAATCACCGGCTCCTTCAATACCATAGCGGCTTTGACCGACACGTCAAAGTCGGACATGAACCTGTTCACATCCATACGGGCCTATATCGGCCTTCCCAATGAAGAGGTATACGCGAGCGTGACACCATGGCACAGTCTCATCATCAAGGGATCCATCGCAGCCCGCTATTTCCGTTGCAATGACACGGCCTTCTGGGCCGTGGTGTATTACAACGGCGGTGCCTTTTACAATAAAAAGGGCGACCTGGTGGACAACTGGGAACAGACTGATGTACGAAACGTTCTGGAAAAGATGTTCGACAGCCTCGAGATCGACTGTGCAAAGCAGTAGCACTTCCGCACGGGCCCGCCGTTCCCTTTGCACGGCGGGCCTATCCAAAAAAAACATTGACAAAACCAGTCTCTGATTATGTTTCTGATTATTATTTTATTGTAATATATGATCTCCCGATCCCTTTTTCTCCGGAGGCACTATATTAAATCGAGGACGTGATGGATTATTCAAAGACAGTCAACCTGCCAACAACCGATTTCCCCATGAAGGCGAACCTGCCGCAGCGCGAGCCTGAAATTCTCAAGCTCTGGGAAAAGGAAAAAATCTATACCAGGATACTCGAGTCCCGTAAAAATGACACCCTCTATATCCTCCATGACGGGCCTCCCTATGCCAACGGCCATATTCACCTCGGCCATGCCCTGAACAAGATTCTTAAAGATATAATTGTGAAGCATAAAACCATGATGGGCCACAAGTCGCCCTATGTCCCGGGCTGGGACTGCCACGGCCTCCCCATTGAACACAATGTCATGAGGGAACTGGGGGCAAAAGCTGAAAGCATGGCGAAGGAAAAAATAAGGGACCTGTGCCGTAATTTCGCTGATAAATTCGTGAATATCCAGATGGAAGAATTCAAGCGCCTCGGTGTTTTCGGCGACTATGAAAACCCCTACAAGACCATGACGGCCGATTATGAGGCGACGATCGTGGAAACCTTCGGGAAAATACTGGAACAGGGATACATCTACCGGAGCAAAAAGCCGATCTACTGGTGTCCCACCTGTGTGACCGCCCTGGCCGAAGCCGAGGTGGAATACGCCAATCACACATCACCGGCGATCTTCGTGAAATTCAAGGTGGACCCGTCAACGATGAAGGTGCCGGGTGTGGACCCGGACAAAACCTTTGTCGTAATATGGACAACAACGCCGTGGACCCTGCCGGCGAACCTGGCGGTGAGTTTCCATCCTGACTTCCAGTACTCGGCCGTTAAATTCGGCGACGAATTCTACATCGTTGCGAAGGGCCTTATCATGCAGATTGAGAATGCCGTCGGGAAACCAAAAGACGGCGAGATCGAGATACCGTCAGGAGATGTTAAAAAACTCAAGGTCTATCATCCCTTCATTGACCGCGAATCGAAGGTCATTTTCGGGACCCATGTCACCCTTGACGCCGGAACCGGCATAGTCCATACCGCCCCCGGCCATGGTCATGAAGACTATATCGTGGGCCTCGAATACGGACTCGACGTGTATTGCCCTGTTGATGAAAAGGGCCGCTTCACCGACTGATTACCCGGAGATGAAGGGAGTCAATGTCTTTGACGCCAATGATCCCATTGTGGACCTTCTGAAGGAAAAAAATGTGCTGATCCGGACCGAAAAGATCGAACACTCATATCCCCACTGCTGGCGCTGCAAGAATCCGCTGATCTACCGCGCCACGGAGCAGTGGTTCATGAACATAGACCATAAGGACCTCCGGAAAAAGGGGATCGAGAACGTGAACAAGACCGAGTGGATCCCCGCGTGGGGCCAGTCCCGGTTCCTGGGCATGGTGGAGACCAGGCCTGACTGGTGTCTGTCGCGCCAGCGCTCCTGGGGCGTTCCCATCCCGTCATTCCGCTGCGAGAAATGCGGCGAAAACCTGATGAGCGCCGAGAGCGTAAAACTCTTCGCCGAGATATCCCGGAAGAAAGGGATCGACGCCTGGTTTACCGACCCGATCCAGGATCTCGTTCCGGCGGGAACGAAATGCACGTGCGGGTGCGAATCCTTTACAAAGGAATTCGACATCCTCGATGTCTGGTTCGATTCCGGCGTATCCCATTTCGCCGTTCTGGATGTGTGGAAGGACCACCGGTGGCCGGCGGATCTCTACCTCGAAGGTAGCGACCAGCACCGCGGATGGTTCCAGTCCTCCTTCTGGCCGGCCATGGCGCTCCGGGGAAGGGCTCCGTACAACACCGTCCTCACCCACGGCTTCATGCTTGACGAGCAGGGCAAAGCGATGAGCAAGACCCAGGGGAACGTCATCGCCCCGGAAACCCTGATCAAGGAATACGGCGCCGACATCATACGGATGTGGGTCTCCTCCGAGGACTACCGCAACGACGTCAGCATCGGCATGCAGATGATGAAGCAGATCGCCGATTCCTACCGGCGGATCCGCAATACCTTCAAGTTCATCATCGGCAACCTGTCGGACTTCACCCCGGACAAGTCCGTCCCCTACGAGGAACTGTCTGATCTGGACAAGTGGCTCCTGCACAAGCTGTACGCACTTTCCGCCAGGATCATCGAGCACTATGAAAAGTTCGAATTCCACCTGGTGTACCGGAAGATGCTCAATTTCTGCGCCGTGGAGCTCTCTTCCATATACTTTGACATCTCAAAGGATATCCTCTACGTGGAACTGCCCGATTCCAGGAAGCGCAGGGCAAACCAGACGGTGCAGAACGAACTTTTAAATTCGCTCTCCCGCCTCATGGCGCCAATCCTCTGCTTTACGATGGAGGAAATCTGGCAGTTCATCAAGAAGCCCGGCTCGATTCACATGGAGCGTTATTACAAGCTCGATGAAAGATTCAACAACCCGGAAATCGAGAAGAAAATAGAAGGACTTGTCAACATCAAGAACGACGTCCTGAAGGAGCTTGAGGTCTGCCGCAGGGACAAGATGCTGAAATCTTCCCTTGAGGCTGACATAACGCTCTACATGAAGGACGAAACGACAAAGCAGATGATGGCAGCCATGGGCCCGGAACTTACCCGGTTCTTGCAGGTGGCCTCCGTGGCCATGGCTTCCGAAAAAAAAGCGGGCATGCGGGACTATGATAACGCTTCAGTATCCATACGAAAAACCGAGGGTAAAAAATGCGTCCGCTGCTGGAACTATTTTGAAACCATCGGATCGGATCCGGCGCATCCTGAGCTGTGCCAGCGCTGCACAGACATTATAAAGGCGATGAAATAGAATGAAAAAGGAACAAATACAAACATACCTGATGCCCCTGGGCCTCATCACGGCTATCCTTTCGCTGGATATTGTGACAAAATACCTGGTTGTGCGGTACTACGGCTTCGGCGACCGTACCGATTTCCTGAACGGGTTCCTGAGGATAGCCCTGGTCTATAACGAAGGGGGTGTCTTCGGGATACTGCAGGGGCACAAGAATCTCTTTCTCATCGTGTCCGTTGTCGTACTTGCCCTGATGGTCATCTATTATTTTTTCGAGAAGAATAAATCAATCCTGTTCAACACTTCAATGGCTCTGATCGTTTCCGGCGCGATCGGCAACATCATTGACCGCCTCGTGCCGGGTCGGCCGGGCGTGGTCGATTTCATCTCCGTCGGGGTAGATGGCATATACCGCTGGCCTTCCTTCAATGTCGCCGATTCATCGATAGTGGTGGGTGCTTTTCTGCTGATCCTGGTCTTTTACAGGGAGGAGATGAAGCGGAAAAAAGAGACTGATGAGGGCAACTGAACCGGAGGCGCATCAGCGCTCTTCGATCATAATCTCCGCGCTGCCGATAGCGGTGTCTTTTTTACTGGCCCTCACGATGTACGTGCCGCCGGCATAAAATGCAAGATTCACAGCGGCTGTCTGCCTGTCCGGCTTCACGTCAACGGTCAGGGTATCGATCTTCTCGGTTTTTGAATCCTTCTTCTCAAATACCTGCACGGTAATCGATTTCACGCCGAAGGGCTCTTCGCTGTTAATGACGGCCGTCAGTTCACCGTCCTCGAATTTGGTGCCGCAGTTGACGCCATCACCCCCGGGCGACACGCCCTCGCAGAACTGGACCGCCTTTGACTTCGAACAGCCTGCCACCAGGGACAGGATCAGGCCAGCAACCAGAAGCTTTTTCATAAGTATCCGCACCATAAATAAAATCGCCGGATAGCAACGATTGCATATCCGGCGCCTAGTATCATATACCTTCTATTTTCTTACAATCAAAAAATCTTGTTCCTGGACTGATAGCGCGACAGAGACCATTGCCTCCCGCTACACCACGAGATTTTCACAAACAAGCTCGGATAGATACTTGACTTCCACGTTCAAACCATAGCCGCTATTGATGGTCTTCAATTGTGAAACGCAATTTTCACAGGCCGTGACCACAATTTTCGCGCCGGTCGTGACAATCTGCTCCTTCTTTGGCTTCCCGGTCTTTATCCTGAATTCCTCGTTGTCCAGGGCCACCAGGCCCCCGCCGCCACCGCAGCACCAGTTCTGCTCCTTTGTCGGCGACATTTCACGATAGTCAGTGACAATTTTGCGGATAACCTCGCGCGGCTCATCGTAGACACCGCCGTTTCTTCCCAGCTGGCACGGATCATGATAGGTCACCGCTTCAGTGACAGCTCCCTCCCTGACCCGTATCCTGCCTTCCTTCAGGTAACGGTGTATCACTTCGACTATGCTTGAGACCTTGAAGGGGAGCTTGCCCATGAGGGCCCGGAGGATCCTGAAAGCGGTGCCGCATTCAACGATGACCACCTCTTTCACGTTAAGAGCCACTGCTTCCTTTATAATACGCTGGGCGATGAAATTCGCCTTCTCAGGGTCGCCGGCAAAAAACCCGAAATTAACCGCCTCAAAAAAACTCAGGGTCCAGTTTTCCTTTGCCGCGTTGAATATGACCGCCGGATTAACAATGGAATGCGCTCCGGCAAGACCGACATAGAGGATGTTCGCGTCTTTTTTCTCCATGGGGATGAGGCCGTCTGATGCCGGGAGGTTGAGCTTTTTCTGCACCTCCTTTTCCAGGTCGCGGATGACATTATGGTATCCCTCCTTGAACTGGTCGATGCTCTTCCCTTTTTCCACTGCCGCGTCGGCAAGCATGACGAGCTCCTCCGGGGCAGTGCCGTTGGCTATGAGAAGGTGCTTGGCCACGCCCATAATCTGCCCGGTATCAATACCGAAGGGACAGTTGACCATGCAGCGCCGGCACCCGGTGCAGGACCACGCAGCCTCATAAACCTGGTCCATCACGGTATCGCTGAATTTCGTCGCATCGCCCCAGTAAGGGAACAGGAATCCGCCAGGCCGTGTGTATTTTTTGAAGAGTTTGCGGATCACTTCGGCCCTTCCTACCGGTGAGTATTCTTTTTTCGGTATGCCGTTGAAGGCATGGCAGGTGTCATAGCAGAGGCCGCACCTGGTGCAGGTGTCCATGTAGTACCGCATCGGCCTGTTCAGCCGGGATTTCAGAATTTTTTTCAGTTCGATCGTTTTTTCTTTTTCCATGGCTTACTTCCTCTTGAGGTTCAGTGAAAGAAACGCAAACACCATGTGCACCACTTTCGAGAAGGGAATCATCATGAGCACCAGATTAGCGAGAAAAATGTGAAGCACCACCAGGACATAGTGCGGCGAATCGGCTATTCCCGAAGGCACAGCCGGCTTGAATGCGACCAGACTCGACAGATATTCCCGGTACGCTTCCACCGGTATGTCGAAGGCCCCTCCGCCGGCGTAGAACCGGGCCGACAGGTGGAGGTGACTGCCGAGGAACATCGTCAGGAAGAGGAGGATCAGGAAAATAAAATCCTCCGGCACGGAAATTTCACGCCAGGGAGATTTGAATCTGCGGAACAGAAAATACAGTACTGTAATAATGAGGATGATGCCGACCGATCCAGCCCCCAGGAACACCTGGTGGGGGATCAGCTGCAGCACCTTGAATTCCTGGATCAGCTCGAGATGGCCGATACATAGCAGGACAAAGGCCACATGATAGGCGATGATGAAAATCCATAAGACCTTGTCCTTTTTCCAGGCTGCAGGAACTGCGAAGGCTTCAGCAGCAACCCCGATGGGTTTCGGCAGACGCTTTGGATATGTCGCCAGGGAGCCCGGGAATCTTTTTGAAAAAAGCACCACCGCCAGCTTGAAAAACAGGCCGCCGATTAAAATGGCAAAGGCCGCGTATACCATGGGCACCATGGCAAAATAAAAAATTTTGCTCCACATGTTGCGTTCCTCGGTTATTTGTAATTTCCGCGGGACGCGGGAAACCCGCATCCCGGTTTTTTTCGACTGCTATTTTAGTTTCTTGATGTAGAATGTGCTAACGGTATCTTTTTTATCGGTACTGATTATTTCATTGCCGGTGCTTTTTGCCCAGGCGGGAAAATCAGCATGCGCCCCGGGATCAGTGGTTTCGGCGGCAAGGACCTGGCCGATCTGCATCTTCTTGATCTGCTGGCTCACTTTCACCACCGGCATGGGGCATGCCAGTCCCTTCAGATCCATGGTAATATCAGGTTTTATTGCATCGCTCATGTTATTCTCCTTAAATCAAATCTAATAGATTTATACTAGTGGTATAATATTAATTCAACACTTTTTCTTCCACCCTTCGTGATATTCGCCACCCCGAAAGAGATGGATCTGCAGTGTTATATGAAGAGCTGGATTTTGCTGTCTCCCGCTTCCTCCAGAAACTTGGCCACACCGACGAATTGTCTCCCGGGATAATCGATCATTTCCTCCTGTTTAAATCCCATGAGGTCCATTGACATATCGCATATGTATATTTTTACGCCCATTTCTATTGCCAGATCTATAAATTCCGGCAGGGAAGCCACTTTCTTCTTTTTCATGAGATGCTGCATCATGGCCGTTCCCATGCCGCCCATGTTCATTTTGGAAAGCTTGACCTTGCGGGCCCCCTTGGGGAGCATGAAGCCGAACATCTTGCCGAAGAGGTCCTTACCCTTGCCTTTCTTTTTCTTGTCCCTTAGAGCAGGCGTCGCCCAGAAAGTAAAGAATTGTACTACTTCCATACCCATTGCGGCAGCGCCGGTGGCTATGATAAAGGCAGCCAGAAGTTTGTCCAAATCCCCGCTGAATACCACCATGGAAAGCTTGTTTTTGCGCTCATCACGCATCTGGCCCATTTCATTTTTCAATGAATCTAATGTTTGTTGGATATCCATATTCTACCTCATTCATATGCCTTATGATGTTAAAATATAATGACATTTTCATGATAAGTAAAGATACATGTCAATAAATTTATTTAATATATTATAAAATCCTTAAATACTAAACATCTGATTGCGTCTAACAGACAAAAATGACTCATTTGTACAAATTAATTAGCACTACTTTCAACAACAAAATTAAAGAAGTGAACCCTGCAGGTCGTCCTCATTTCCTATCTCTCCCGTTTCGGCATCCACGTCCACTTCTTTCCGTTTGACCTGGCCGTCGGCGCCCTTCTGCAAGATTTCGATCTTGCGCTCCGCCTCGTCGAGTTTTTCGCGGCAGAATTTCGCAAGGCGCATTCCCTTTTCAAACTGGGTGATAGATTCATCCAGGCCCAGATCACCATCCTCCAGTTTTTCCGCTATTTCTTCTAGCTGCTGCAGGGCTTTTTCAAAATCTATTTTTTCTGTTTTTTCAGCACCGCTCTTAACCGTTTTTTTCTTTTCCATCGTTTCCTCCGCGATTGATAGAATTGACGCTGCACTGCAGTGATCCGTCCGACAGCATCAGGCGTATCAGGCTGTCTATCTCGGCTTCATCGACGGATCGTATGATCGAGCCTTCATCATCCATGGCAATGGCATATCCCCGCTGTAGTACTGCCATGGGAGAGAGCTGTTCCATCGCTTTGAGCGCCATTATATATGAATGCTTCTTGGTATTGATCAGGTTTTTAATTATCATACGTATATCGGGAATTGACAGTAACCTGCTTTTTCCGGAAGAGACCTTGTCTTTAAGGCTTGAGAGCATCTGGTTCAGCATATCCCCCAGCATCTGCTCTTTCCGGTTAACGATTTCATAGGGATCCCGGAAAATCCGCCGTGACCGAATCCCCTCGACCCTGGTGTTCAGGTCCCGCATAAGGGACCCCACAGCGTTCGTTGTCCGTATCATGAGGTATTCGATTTCGCCGGCCAGGTCACTCTTGAGGGGCACGGCGAGTTCTGCCGCTGCCGATGGGGTCGGGGCGTACATATCAGCCGCATCATCGCACAGGGGGTGGTCAATCTGGTGGCCCACGGCCGAAATGATGGGAACCCGCGAATTATAAAATGCCCTGACCACGATTTCTTCATTGAATGGCATCAGGTCTTCGAAGGAGCCGCCGCCCCTCCCCGCAATAATGCAGTCAATCCGGTACTCGGGCCTGTTCAGCTCTTCAATGGCGCATGCGATGGAGATCGGCGCTTCATTTCCCTGAACAACGGCAGGGGCAATGATAATTTCGATCGTGGGGTACCGCCGCAGGGCAACCTTGATGATGTCCTGCACCGCTGCTCCCGTGGGTGATGTGGCTATGCCGATCCGCCGGGGAAGGAAGGGTATGGGCCTTTTTCGTTCCGTACTGAATACCCCTTCCGCTGCAAGCTTTTGCTTAAGCATCTCAATACGCTTCTGAAGATCGCCGAGACCCTCCTGCTTCACCATGGCAACATTGAGCTGATAACTGCCCCGTTTCTCATACACGGTTATGCTGCCGAGGGCGAGGACATTCATGCCTTCCTTCAGCTTGAAGTCCAGATTCCGGTTGGCGTGTCTGAAAAAGACGGCGGTAATGACCGCGTCATTGTCCCTGAGACTAAAGTAGATATGGCCCGATGAATGAACGGTCAGGTTGAAAATTTCGCCTTTGACCCATAGGTTATTAAAATCAGCCCTGCCTTCAAGGGTCCGCTTAATGCTCCGGGTAAGCTCCGCTACGGTGTATATCTTCTGCTGGTTGGAATTGCCGTTCATGATCCGGATACTAATTCCATGGTGATCGATAAATCAATAAAAAAATATTCGTAAAAAATTGCTTTAAGTCACTTCTGGTATTAAAGTATTTTAAATTTTATTTAAAAACCTTCCAGTTGGAGGTCTTACATGAAAAAGAATATGGCAACCATAGACAGGATAATACGGGTTACACTGGCGATTATCGCGGCAATCCTCTATTTTAACGGCCAGATTTCAGGTATAACTGCGATAGTTCTGGGAGTTTTCGCACTTACACCAGCGCCATCGGTTTGTGCCCGCTCTATGTGCCATTCAGGCTATCGAAGAAAAAAAAGGAAAATAAATGATGCTCCGGCGGCGGTTCAGTTATTTTCCGAGACTGGAATGCGTGAACCGTTATTCCGTATGTCGCCGAAGGCGTCATGAATGGCCAGGAATACATCTACAATTCCCGGATCGAATTGTGTTCCTGAGCAACGCACGATCTCTTTCAGGGTATAGTTATGGGACAGGGCTGTCCGATAGGGCCGCGCCGATGTCATGGCGTCATAGGCATCGGCGATGGCCATTACGCGGGCCCCTATGGGGATGTCGTCTTTAAAGAGGGAGTAAGGATATCCCTTCCCGTTGTAATGCTCATGGTGCGCAATGATGATCGATGCCACGCTATTGAACTCCGTTATCGGCTTAATGATAAGGGCCCCGTTCACAGGATGGTTTTTAATCTGGTCAAATTCATCTGCAGTCAGTTTTTTAGTGTTGTGCAGTATCTCCTCGGGAACGGCTATTTTGCCTACGTCATGAAGGAGAGCCGCCAGTTCAAGATCTTTCAGCTCATGATCGGCAAAACCCATCTTCCGGGCTATTGCCATGGAATACCTGCTTACGCGCAGTGAATGGTCTTTCGTATAGTTGTCCTTTGCTTCAATCGTTGAAACAAGGGACTTCACCATAGAAAGAAGGAGCGTGCGCTGCCGGTCCATCAGGTCATCGGTCCTGATTTTGAGGTTGTGGTTCGCGAGGGCGAGGGCTTCTTCTATTGTCCGCGTCCTCAGGAGTGACCGGACCCGCGCCTTGAGTTCATCAAGGTCAAAGGGCTTTGCCAGGTAATCATTGGCCCCGGAATCTATTCCTGCAACCAGCATCTCCGATCCGGCCCGGGCCGTCACCAGAATTATCGGGACATGTTTTAATGATGGATCGGCCTTAACTTCCCGGCAGAAGGTATAGCCGTCCATTTCTGGCATCATCACGTCGCAGATCACCAGGTCAGGCATGTTATCCCTCAGGAGTGCCAGCCCCTTCCGTCCAGAATTGCAGAGGAGAAGGTCAAATTCGTCCTGGAGAAGAAAATGCATTAATTTCAGGATATCGGGATTATCGTCAATAACCAGTATTGTATAGTCATGGGTCCCACTCCGGTGATCATGCGTTTCCAGGTCAAAACGCTGTTCAAGATCAATGAGCTGCAGCTCCCGGTAATTGCTTACCACGTCGCTGACCTTGAGCCCCTCGATATCGCTGGCCCGTTTCTTGTACTGCACCGGCTGTTCGGCCTTCCGCCGCTCGCGTATATTATCATTGATATGATAATTTCCCTTCACGATCTGCACAATAAAGCGCGATCCTCTGCCCAGCGTGCTGGTCGCCCGTATCGTCCCGCCGTGAAGTTCCACGATTTCCCGCGCAAGGGAAAGTCCCAGCCCGGTCCCTTCGCGGGTCCTGGTGGAGGAGCCGTCCACCTGAGCAAAACGGTCAAATATAGTTTCCAGCATGTCCTCAGGGATGCCTTCCCCAGAGTCCTCGACGACAAGTTCAACATCGTCATCATGGTCATCGATGCAGAGGGTTATGCGCCCGCCGGCGCCGGTGAACTTGATGGCGTTATGGAGGAGATTGATGACCACCTTTTCGAACTGCTCGGTATCAATCATGACCCGTATCCCGTCTTCCATCTGATATTGAAAATAAAGCTTCAATCCCCGGCTTGCCGCCATGTGCTGGACTGTTGCAACGATATCCTCGCAAAACTTGATCAGATCCACCTCCTGGAAATTGAGACGCATGCGGCCGGCTTCAAGTTTTGCGAAATCAAGGAGGTTATTGATCTGCTTCAGGAGCCTGAGGCCGTTGTTCTGCATGATGGAGAGGGTACTGCGGATAGGGGCGGGGATATTATTATCCTGCCGTTCATGAATGAGGGTGTTGAGAGGCGCCAGAATCAGGGTCAGGGGTGTCCGCAGCTCATGGCTCACGTTGGTGAAAAATTCGGTTTTCAGCTTGTCGTGCGTGAGGAGCTTCTGATTGGTCTCCGCGAGTTCGTCAGATATCCTTTTCAGGTCCTCATTGGCGATTTGCATTTCAAAACGCGATTTGAATTCATTAAACCGTATGTCATTATAAAATTTTAAAGAGCTCACAGATAGAAAAAATATAAAAACGATGAAATAATTATTGTTTAAGTAAATTGACCAGTCTTTAACGCTATTGGTGACAAGAAATGGCAAGTTATACATCAGAAATATCGTTACTGCCGATATAATTCCCAGCTTAAACGTTATCGGCAGCCAGATGCACAGAGCAAACAGGACTATCAACAAACCGGCATAATACGGGCTGGAAGAACCGCCTGTCATATGTATGAGAATGGTTATCGAGAATGAAGTTATAATCGCTATAGATACCGCTAAAAACATGGAATATTTATAGCCGAATCTTGTTTTTGACAGTAAAAAGATGATGAGCATAATTAGACTGAGAGGTGATCTGACTATAATGAATTGAATTATTCTTTCACTGTCCATGAAATAATCCAATATCCAGAAGAATGGATTCCCAAATAGTACAAATAATGAAACAAATGAAACCATTCTGTTGCATCTATCCAACGTTTCTGCTTTATACTGTTCTAATAAACTTGAATTCACCATCATCGTATCCCAATAATCCTCATAATGAATATTATATTCAGTAATATATACAACCTGGCAGATTTCAATTTAAATAAATTTCCTTAAAAATATTTTTAAAATGTTTCGACACATTATTTCGCACCTCTTTGCTGTATACTTTTTCATATATTTCATAAAGGCTATTCTTTAATTCTTCTGCCGAGATATTTTTGGGTATATAACTGACTTCTGTAAATGTATAGTGGCTCCATGGAATATTCAAAAGACGTGCTTCCTTATCCAAACGTTCAAAAAGCCTGGTACCGGGCAGGGGGGTTAAAATTGTTATCTGGGGCGTATAAATGTGATTATTGATGATAAAGTCAATAAGCACGTTGAACGTATCTTTTGTATCCCCATCCAGACCAATTATAAACGCGCCAACGACGCCGATCCCTTTTGACTGAACTTGTTGTATCGCTTTTGAATAGTCAGCCAGCTGCCTTAATTTCCATTTGTTTTTATTAATAGTGCTCAAACTGGATTCCGATATACTTTCAAAACCGATGAATAGTGTCGTACACCCGGCGTCTTTCAATGTCTTAAGAAATTCATCGTCATGAGCAATAGAGATATCAGTTTGAGCAAACCATCTGAAATTAAGTTTTTTCAATTCCCGGAACAATTCTTTGGAAAATGTTCTATCAACCAGTAAATTATCATCTGCAAAATTAATACGGGCATCCGGCCATATGGCATGTATCACATTCAATTCATCAATTACCTGATGTATTGTCTTATGCCTGTATTTATATCCATATACCCGTGACGAACCGCAAAATTCGCAATCATGCGGACAACCCCTGCTTGTCTGCATCCATATCACCTTATACCGTTCCTTTCGTAATAAGCCATAACTGGGGATCGGAGTTTTCAACATATCGATAAGACCTTCCGATTTGTAGAATTCCAGTGGTGATCCATTAATAAAATCCCGGATAAACACAGGCCATGTTTCTTCAGCCTCGCCGATGAATACGGAATCGCAATGCTCCTTTGCTTCATCCGGCAATACCGTTGCGTGTATTCCACCAATAGCAACGTGAACTCCCCGTCTTCTGAATTGGTCAGCAATTTCATAAGCCCGTGTCGCCTGATGAGTCATCGCAGAAATGCCAATTAAATCGAAATCCCCATCATAATCGATATGATCAAAATTTTCATCAATTAATATAATCTCAATATCTTTCGGGGTCAAAGATGCAATAACCAGCAAGCCGGAACTGATGGCACGAGAAAAAGATTGAATATAATTTTTCAGGTCTCTATTCTCATTAAAAATATGACCCAAATTTTCATCGCCCGTGGTAACCCCTGCAGGGCTGATTAAACCAATTTTCAAAATATCCTCTTGTACCCGGTTTTATTTTTTATTGATACTATTGACGACATAATCAACAAACTCGCCTACAGTAGCGATATTCAGCGTGTCCTGTTCATTGATATGAATCTGATAATGCTTCTCGATATTTGCTATTATTTCCAATGACATTATGGAATCTATTCCTAATTCTTCCTTTATCAACACGGAATCGCTTATTTCTTTTTCGTTAATTCGAGCTATGACGGCCAACGTTTTTATTATATTCCTGCGCAGATCATTGTTTTCACCAATTATCATGTTACTGTCATTCATATTGCACACTCATTCATGATTTTTTCATCGTATTGCATCATTGCGAATAACAGCCCCATTTTTATAGCCGTGAAAAATTCTTTGGTATTTTATAACTGGCAATTCTATGCTCAAGTGACTTTTTTATGTTCAAAACCTCATTATCAAAACTCGCAGCCGAGTCTATTGCAATCTGAGCAGAAATTGTATTCTCATTATAGTCCAACACCGCATCCTTCAACTTCGGATATGTCAGGAGAGCCTTTCTCACCTCCTCGAGATCCACCATGTTCCCCTTCACTTTTCTGGTCCTCTTTTTTTCCCCGGTGAAGACCAGGTGCCCGTCTTCGAACCTGCCGGTATCGCCTGTTTTAAACCATCCCTCCCCGAAGGCCTCCGCGGTCTCGAGTGGTCTCCGATGATATGCCTTTGTCATGTCATCAGTCTGTATGCATATTTCACCAGATCCACAGCCGTCAGGACAGTCTATTCTGCACTCAACGCCCCGGCTCACCACTCCTATGGAGCCCGGTTTAATGCTGCCCCGGATGTTTCTGCTTACCGGCGTGAATTCGGTCAGGCCGTACCCGTGTATCAGGTCAACATTGAATAGCACCCCGAGGCTCCGGTACTGCCCAACCGGCAGAATGCTTCCACCCGACAGGAACGCTTTAAGCGATGATATATCCCCTGCATCATCACGGAATTTCATCAACAAATCGAAAAGCTCCGGCACGGCAAGGACATTGTCCACGCGGTACCTGCGGATATAATCCAGCATCTGCATCGGATTTCTTCTATGCGCTATTATCAGCGTTATCCCATGGAGCAGAGGATGGAACAGACAGCCGACCAGCGTGAAAATATTCACCATGGGAAGTACTATAAGTATGTTCTCCCCCCGGTTCAGTTGAACCCCTTCCTGTAAAACCTTCGCGCCGGTGTAATACTGCCTGAGCGGCACCAGAGCTCCCAGAGGATACCCGTAACCGCGATAGGTATAATTGATAGAAGCTATATCGCAGCCGGTATCCATTGAATCGCTTATTGGCATTTTTTCATCAGGCTGGTGGATTGCCCACGTACCTCCCAGCCGTTCTATGACAATACGTCCCTTTGCATAAGGCTGCACCAGGGACATATGACCTGACTCCGCAATGATTGCATGCGGTTCGGCATTCGAAATAATTTCATCCAGTTCAATCTTCCGGTACGCCAGATTGACTGGTATCGGCTTTGCACCTAAATCAATCAACGCCAGAAATACTGCGACATAGTCAGCTGAATTTTCCAGAAAAAGAGCGGCAAGATTATTGTTCCCGATTCCAGCCTTCCTCAGCAGTGTTTTTATCTCTTCGATCCTCTGCATAAAATCAGGCGCGGACAGTGACTTGGCACTCCCGTCGGGCCTCAACTCGATACAGACAGGGTAAGTACCCCACCGGCCCAGAGATTCATATATCGGTTCACAGCAATTCATACTGTCCTTTCAATCAGCCGGTACCGGGTTTTGATCCGGTTACAATTACAACCTGTGGAGGATTTCCCAGTGATTCCGTAACGGCAATATTAACAAATCCGGCCTTGCTCAGCATATCTGCAAGTTCATCGCCTGAATAAAACCTGAAATGCCCATCTTCTTCCAATTCCATTAGGGACGCAGCTTCATTAAGCATGGCCCGTGCACCCATAAGATTCCTTTCCCTGTCTTCCTTTGTCATATTGACTGAAAATTCTTTCCATACCTTGTCGATATAATTGGTGAAGATGAGTGATATATCGCTATCAGGGCGCATTGATGAAACCAGCAACCGTCCATCCGGTCCAAGTATCCTATAGAATTCATTCACAATTTCATCGGGATTAAACAGGTAGCTGATCAGAAGACTTGCTGCGATTTTATTGAATGTATTATCTCTGAATGAACTATTCAGGGCCACTCCTTTATGGCCAAACTTCAAATCAGAAAATCTGATTTCATCTGTCATTAATCTATTATATGCAGGTTTTTGCAACAGTCCGTCGCAGTCTGACGCGCTACCGGCAAGGTCCTGCCGGTCAAGATCTTTCAATAAGAATCGCGCAGCACGGTTAACATCGATTATTACCCGACAATCATCTTCGTTAAAACTGTTCTTGAGAAACAGCAGTTCTGATTCTCCAATGCAGGCGCCGCGCATAATAGATCGAAGCTGTTCAGAATCTCCCGCTATCAGGCTGTCAATGGTCGCATTTTTCAGACCCTCGATGCGGTTCTTCAAGTAATCGTAATTCAGCGACGGGCTGTCTAAAAACCGCTTTACCGGAAGGAGGCGGTTCGGTTCCAGGTCCATCTGGATATAATCAACCATACCGGGAACCACCGGTCCGTAGATCTCTTTAATGCGAGAATATTTTTCACGGGTCCTTACTAGAGCTTCGGAGACCAGGTCAACCTGAACCAGCCGTGCATGGGAAAGATCAATACCCTGTTCAGCCCGGTCAATCAGCATCCGCTCCATAAAGATCCCGGTACCGCATCCCATGTCAGCCATGACCTCTCCGTTTTGCAGATCCAGGAGAGCACTCTGAACGGATAAAAATTCCCGAAACTCTTCAAAGTTTTTGTAGAAATCATATCCGACACTGTTCCTGTTCTCGCCAATAAGATAATCTTTCCAGTATTCCCGGATATTAACATCTTCCGGCTGATAGAGTCTCTCTCGCTCAAAGGTTATCAGGTTGACCAGTCTGGTCCGGTCTGGTTCAGCAGGGCGTATATTCCGGCAATGAAGATGCCTGAATATCATCCTCGTCACGATTTTAAACGTTTTAATCGCATCTTCGCTGGAACGGAGGTTATGACCGGTGGGGATCTCTATCACTTCGCGATGGCTTTTTGCCCTGACGCTCATGAGGTCCTTGATCTCTCTGTCGATTACCCAGCGGTCATATTTTCCATAAATCCAGGATACCGGTATGGCAATACGTGACATGTCGTGCCGGGCATCGGCAAGGTAGGCATACCTTTTTTCAATCAGGTCCTTCGCAACGATGTCAAGGTCAAGGATATGGCCCAAAACGCCGGACAAGCCGTTCTGGATCCCGCTGCGGGCATTATCGATGATATCGACGCCGCCGGTTATAATGCTAAAGGAACTCCTGGCACAGGTAACGCCCATGACATTGATCAGGTAACTGATCCGTTTATCTTTCACCGCAAGCTTCCGTGCATCCAGGGCGGACATGCTGAAGGCTACAACAATAACAGCTGACGGTTTAAAAACAGCATTGTTATAAATGTAGTCCATGGTCGCTTCAATATCATCAAGACCATGGCTGATACGGTAGTGAAGCATCTCATAGCCCCGTTTCGGGCACATCTCGTCCTTATAACTTTCTCCCGGCCTGTTGATTCCGTCATACCTGATTGTAACCAGGTCCTTGCCGAAACGTCCAAAGTTTTCCAGCAGGGTCACCACGAGAGGCGACAAGGTCTCCTTCTTTTTGCCGAAGGCAGGCGGCAATATAATAACGGGGGCTCTTTCATTTACACCGGTACGATTAAGAAGGGCAACGATTTCTTTATCGTCCCTGTTTTTATATCGAACGACATCAGACATAATCCTTTTGCTGCCATCTGTTGACTTGTTGATCAGTGATCCATTGCCCTTGTTCCAACTCGCCTGTCCGTATCGCTTGAATACGTAATCCTTACGTCTGATTCCTGCTTCAATACCCAGCTGGAATAGGGACTCTCCATCATCTGTTTTGACTTCCTTGACATGACGTATTTCACCAAATGTATCGAGGCCCATGTCTCTGTTAAAGTAGTACGATACCGGCTGTCCCAGTTTAAGCAGTTCCCGTTCCGGAGATGAAAGTTTCACATCGCACAAGAAACCACGACGGCTCACGTTCACCACCCTTCCCTGGAACTTTGCCGAAGGTAGTTCATCCAGTTCCAGGTAAACATCAATTCCCTCGCTGAGATATTTCCGTTCGTACGATCTCTTGTCTGACTGGTGCAGTAGTTTCGGGAACGAGTATATGAGACGCGTGTCAGCCGCCTCCATGACATAGCTGGTAAAAAAATAACTTGATCCATTCAGATAGAAGGAAAAATAAACAGCGTTATGCCTTTTCAAGTCCAGATCGCTTATTTCTTTTTGGGAAGACGTGGCAAAGGATGTATATCGGGCATCGATATTTTTCATTGCAAGGGCATACATTATAATGCTTTTTTCAAAAAGAACATTGACGCTTATGCTTTCTTTTTTGAGGAGTTTGAAAAGGCCTGCAATTTTCTCCGGGTCGCGTATCAGGTTTTCATTCCCCGCCAGATTTTCATTCCTTCTTTCATGGATAGTTTTAATGGCAACGCTGGTGGCGGATTTCATTATGAAATTCCGTATTCTGATGGAGTCAATGTCGGAAATCTCGCTGAAAAAAACGCCGGCGCGGTTCATGCCGCCATAATTATTACATATAACATAGGTGATGGTGCCGGTGGCGGAAATGCGCCGCCGGTCCCCGGGTAGTGTTATGCCGAAGGTAATTGTATCACGGGCATTAAGCGTTCCTTCATAACTGATCAGACAGCCTTCGGTTGATATGTTGTCTAAGGACACAATAGTAACATTGATATTGCTGCAGGATATGCTGGTGAGATTACATGTAACCCGTGGAATTGCCCTCAGGTCCGACTGTTCACATTCATTCTTCATCACAATAGTTTTCATGTTCCTGATGAAGTTATCAATAAGCATCATCTGTGTTTCAGTCTGGTAGGAAAACTCCAGGCCCACCACATGCTCGTCTTCTTCGGATTCTGATTTGTTGCTCCTCACGATTTTACATGGGATGTGAATGGTATCCGATGAAAGGGGCAGGGTGAAGGCTATTCTATGAACCGCCAGATGCGATACCGGGACATTTACGGTCACCCGGATGCCGCTGTTACTGATGTCGATGGATTTCCCAACAAGGGTCTGCCCTTCGGCAATAAGTTCCACCTGTTTTTCGTAGGAGACCCTTACATGTTTTCTGTTGTTCGTCATATGACACCTGTACGACACTATTGTGAGCAGGTGCAGAGAGAATCCGCTCTTCCGAAATCATATCCCACAGAAGCACTTCATGATCCTGCTGAATATTGTTCCAGAAATTTTACTGATAATCTGAAATTCAAAAACACACTCCAAAACAGACTTGCAGGGTGTTATTATTCTTTCGGATTACCGAATGCGAAAATGTAAATATTTTTGTGAATAATGTTGATTAAAATGAACAACGGTTATTTTGTATACAATCTTCAGTCAGAAGTGAAATCAATTGATTGTGTATTGATCCATTGGTAGCCACTATTTCTGGAAATTCAGGATTAAAGGGCCTTCCCTTGTATGTGCTGACCCTGCCGCCGGCCTCCTCTACAATAAGGCTGCCGGCAGCCATATCCCAGGATTTGAGCTTCCCTTCCCAGTATCCGTCAATTCTTCCGCAGGCCACGTAGGAAAGATCAATGGCAGCGGACCCCATGCGCCGTATTCCCTGGATGCGAAGAATGATGCGGTTGAATTCTTTCAGATTATTGTTTTCAGAAGCAGCCTTGTCATAGGGAAATCCGGTTGCAACCAGGGAAACGCCTATGTCGTCAAGCATTGAGACCCGTATCGGTTTATCATTGAGGAATGCCCCCCCGCCTCTGACAGCGGTGAACAATTCCTCCAGGTAGGGATTATACACGACCCCGGCCACAACCTGTTTCAGCTTAACGGAATAAACACCGATGGATACGCAGAAAAAAGGAAGACCGTGGGCGTAATTATTCGTGCCGTCAAGGGGATCAACATACCATATAAAGTCGCCGGCAGCCTCTTTCCTGCTTCCCTCTTCGGCAATGATATCATGGTCCGGAAATCGTTTCGATATTCTCTCCACCAGATGCTTTTCCGAAGCCCGGTCTGCATCGGTTACCAGATCTGTCCTGCTTTTATAAGAGATTACGGTTTTTGCAGACCTGAAGCCCTTGAGAAGAATAGTTCCGGCCTCTCCGGAAATTTCCCGCGCAAAATCAATATAGTCATAGGTCATGTTTCAGTACTTGAACCCCATGCCTAACTGAAGGTTAAACTCATGGTGGTCTGAATCCTGATCTGCAAGCTCCGCTATGACCTTCTGATACATGAAGAAGTTCTTCGTGATCTGTTCGTCAAAGCGCAGGCTCAGCACCTGGGAAAGGGCCCAGAAACCGGGGAATGGACTTCCCTTGGTGAATCCATACACGTCAAGGCCAAACCACCCCTGACCATTGGGAGCAAGGGTATAGGGATCATCATTATTCAGATCCCTGAGATAAAACCGCTCCAGCCATTCAAAGGTCAGTGAAAAGAGCTCTGACCCGTCGGCATGTTTCACCAGATTATTAAAGGTGACACCGAACCCCATGTCATAAACGCCCCAGTAACTGGCTATGTTCTGGCCATACCTGAAACCACTCATGTAGAAAACGCGCCAGTCCCAGGAATGGCAGAACACATAATAATCGCGGAAATTAAACAGGGCATATATTTTTATATCCGGTTTTATTTTGTAGAAATAATCGAGGCGGAGTGACCCCACATCCAATGTTTTTCCCGTTGAAGAGCTGGGGTCCATTATGAGCATTCTCGGATACCAGGTAAACTTTATCTCTGACTTGTCGTTCTTAAAACCGAGGATGAATCCCACCTTCACATCAGTCAGCTTGTATTCACGGTAGAAGGCTACATTGGAGTCGTAATGGTTCACCATCACCCCTGTTCCAAAGATAACATTCTTGATATTGAACAGGAGTTCCAATTTTTCTGTCTGCACTATCAGCCCCGGCGGTGCCAGGGCTCCCAGCCATGGGTTTTCCATGGTGACATCAATCTGTAAAAGCGGGATCGGGGTTATTCTCATGAAAAGAGTGTAGGGAGCGTCGTACATCAGCCCGTCGTCGGGCACATATCGAAATCCGCTCTGCTTCTTATGGTACAGCCCACCGAGATATTCCTTATCGCCATAATACAATCCCATCCGTATCATGCTATCATAGAACACGTAGAATATCTGCTGTTTTCCCGGTTTTTTACCGCCCCGCTTTTTATATGCATCTGCGAGCCAGGTGGGTACCTGTTTATTCTTCGGGTCTATCTTCAATACCGCTTCTCCGGCCTGAATCGCCCGGTCATAATCTTCTAGCTTGTAATAGCCGTGCCCGAGACGCTCACCGGAGGTCACCTGCTTCGGATTCAGTTTCACGGCTTCCTCATAGCACTTTATCGCATCGGGCAGATCGCCTTTCTTTTCAAGGGCATACCCTTTGTTATGATACGCCACGGCCATGGACTTTTTCCTGAATTCAAGGGCCTTGTCAAATAATTTGATCGCATTATCCAGCTGGTTCGATTCACCTAATTGAATCGCCTTCTTGTGCATCATGAGATCATCAGCGTTTTCATCTGAAAAAAGGGGATGACTTCCCGCAAGAATAAAAAGAATGCAGATCGGGATTAGTATAAAAATACTCGGTAGTTTCATGCTATATACCTTATTGCATAATAAAAAAAAAGACCGGAATGTCAACCTATTGTTTCATGATGCCATGCAATTATATTTTCGGCAAATATACCGTCATTTCCGTTTAGTTTTAATTTTTACCCTTTCAAGCATAATGCAGGTATTTTTCACGCCAGCCCGTCAATTCTCATCAGCCCGCAGGCACGGGCATGCTCAACGGCATCGTCATATTCCTTCAGGGTAATCCTTCGTTTGAGGTCAAAGCATTCATTGGCCCGGAATTCGGGGCGGTACTGATCCATTAAATTAATATATGTGTCGCGGGAAATTTCGGCGATAAAATTAATGATACGGTCAGTGGCAGCTATATTATTCGGAAGCACCAGGTGCCTGACCAGAAGCCCCCGCCGTGCGATTCCGTTACGGTCCAGCACCAGGTCGCCCACCTGGCGGTGCATTTCTCTCAATGCACCCATGGCCGCATCTGGATAATCCGGAGCACCGCTCAGTTGTCCGGCAGTTTCAGGATCCATATACTTGAAGTCAGGCATGTAGATATCATAGACCCCTTCAAGGATCGAGAGAATATCGGCCGCGTCATATCCCCCGGAGTTGTATACCAGGGGCACCCTGAGGCCCATCGGCACCGCAACCATGAGCGCTTTTACAATGGCATAGTTCATGTGCGTCGGGGTTACAAAATTTATATTGTGACATCCACGGTTCTGCAGTGACAGCATCATCTCGGCAAGTCTTTGATACGACACTTCCTCACCCCTGCCAAGATGAGATATGTCATAATTCTGACAGAATATGCATGCAAGATTGCAATGGGTGAAAAAAATTGTCCCGGAACCACAGCTTCCCACGAGGGGGGCCTCTTCTCCAAAATGGAGGTTAAAAGATGATACCACCGGCATGATCCCGCTTTTACACCGGCCCCTCTCTCCCTCAACCCTGTTTACCCCGCATCGATGCGGGCACAGGGTGCACTGCTTCAGTTTGTCATACAGCTCATCAGCGATCCGTGACAGACTGCCGCTGCTGTATAAATCTATATATTGTGGTTGCATAGTGTATGTAATTTACATTTAATAATAATATTGAATTGACGTGTCATGAAAAACTATTTTTTAATGGTTTACTTTAACATTTTTTCAGAATGTATAGCAAAAAAGGAAAATACATAAGAATTAATACATAGATTTAATAAATATATAGATCCTTACCGGAGTATACCTTATGAAAAAAATATTCTTTTTACTATGTATTGTCATCACTGTACATGCCTGTTCAAAGGGTAACAAATCACCTGAAACGTCACCCCCATCGAATAGAATAACCATATCCGGCGCATGGGCTCTCTACCCCCTTGTTGTAAAATGGGCTGAACTATATCAGAAACAAAATCCGGACATCATAATAGATATCTCTGCCGGCGGTGCTGGCAAGGGTGTGACCGATGCCCTTTCCGGCGTGGTTGATCTCGGCATGGTATCGCGGGATATCAACAAAGTTGAAATAGAAAAAGGAGCATGGTGGATCAGCGTGGCAAAGGACGCGGTTATTCCCATGATCAACGATGCTAATCCCCTCAGCGGAGAACTTCTCAAGAGAGGCATTGCCAGGAAAGAATTCGCGCAGATTTGGATAACGGGGACAATCAAAAATTGGAACAGCTTCATTAAGACTGACAAAACCTACCCTCTTCATGTTTATACCCGTTCAGATGCATGCGGCGCTTCCGAAACCTGGGCAAAATATGTCGGGGGCACCCAGGAAGACCTTAAAGGTATCGGTGTGTACGGTGACCCGGGGCTTGCCGATGCCGTAAGAAATGACATCCTGGGCATCGGTTATAACAATGTTAATTTCGCTTATGACACAAAAACACGAAAACCGATACCCGGCATACGGCCGGTCCCCATCGATATAAACAGCAGCGGCGCCATCGAAGCTGATGAAAAATTTTATGACGACCGCGATTCCCTCATCAAAGCAATTGCCGACAATAAATATCCATCTCCCCCGGCCCGGAACCTGCATCTGGTTTCACGAGGCATACCGGACAGGGAGAAGATACGCCGATTCCTCCTGTGGATTCTGGGAGAAGGGCAGCGGTATGTTCAGGATGCCGGTTATATATGCCTTCCCGGCGAACTATTGAAAAAGCAGGCTGAACAGCTGGTGAAAAAACAATAGCGCCTGCGCGTATCAGTAAATCCTCATGATAATCAACATTCGCACAATCAAGGACCTGGCTGCCGGTAAAACCATGTTCCTGGCCACAGCGGGATGCGGTATCCTCGTACTGCTTATGGCCCTGGGCCTTGTCATGAAGTCCTGGCCCATACTGGAACTCAAATCCATTGATGAGATCCTCTTCTCATCTTCCTGGCATCCATTGAAGGGCGACTTCGGCCTTCTTCCCTTCATCGCCGGGACATTATGGGTCACCGTGACAGCCATTTTCATCGCAGTCCCCATCTCCCTCCTGACCGCCATCTATCTTTCCGAATATGCGCCGTCATGGGTGAAAGGTTTTTCCAGGCCCTTCATCGATCTCCTCGCCGGCATACCATCAGTCATTTACGGCGTCTGGGGCATCCTCGTGGTGGTTCCTTTTGTGAAAAGCCAAATCGCTCCCTTCTTCGGCACCTATTCCTCCGGCTATTCGGTCCTCTCCGCAGGGATCGTTCTATCAATCATGATCTTCCCGGTCATTATACACATCATCGTGGAAGTATTTAACTCGATCCCCTGTGAATTGCGCGAAGCCTCAATGTCTCTTGGAGCAACACGATGGCAGACGGTCAAGCATGTCCTGCTGCGTAAGGCCATGCCGGGAATTGTTGCCGCCAACGTGCTGGGTTTTTCCCGCGCCTTCGGGGAGACCATGGCAGTCCTCATGGTAGCCGGCAACATAGCGGCAATTCCGCGTTCCGTATTCGATCCGGGATACCCGCTTCCGGCCCTCATAGCCAACAATTACGGGGAAATGCTTTCAATTCCTCTCTACGATTCGGCACTTCTCATGGCGGCGCTGGTGCTCTTCCTGGTTGTCATGCTATTCAACCTGATTTCACGATATATCCTTTTCAGAATTAATTTACGGATCAATTGAACATGAAGCATAAATTGAGATGGCGAAATATAGAAGAAACAATCTTTAAAGCACTGATGGCCGGGTGCGCCCTGATCGTTTTCAGCTGCCTGGTGCTCATCATAGGCACCATCGTAATAAAGGGAATCGGTTCCGTCACTCTCGACATGATTACCAGGACACCCGAAGGCGGCTACTATCTCGGCAAGGCCGGTGGCGTCCTTAATGCCATCGTCGGCTCTTTTATCCTTGCCACTTCGGCAACGGCGGTATCGTTCTGCATAAGCCTTCCGGTGGTGCTTTATATCAATGTCTACGCTAAAAAACGATCAGCCTTCGCCGCCATGATCAGGTTGGCCCTTGACGTTCTCTGGGGTGTTCCTTCAATCATATACGGCGCCTTTGGTTTCACCATTATGATTTTCTTCGGCATGAGGGCGTCCCTGCTGGGAGGCATTGTCACCGTATCGCTCTTTATTCTACCCATAATGGCTCGGGCCATGGACGAAGTTATTTCCCTGATCCCCAGGGAACTCCTCGAAGCCTCGTACAGCCTTGGAGCAACACGCCTGGAAACGGCCCTTACCATAGTAACCAGACAGACGATGCCGGGTATTGTCAGCGCCATTCTTATCGCCTTCGGTCGCGGTATCGGTGATGCCGCATCAGTGCTTTTCACCGCCGGCTTTTCAGACAGAATTCCCCTTTCACTGATGCAGCCGGCAGCCACCCTTCCCCTGGCTATATTCTTCCAGCTGGGGACCCCTTTCCCCGAAGTACGTGATCGGGCCTACGCAAGCGCTTTTATTCTGACCATGGTGATTCTCATTATCAGCATCGCCGCTCGATTCTTATCTTCCCGATTCAAGCGGCATATTATTCGCTAGGAGACTTGATACATTGATATGAAGACCCATCTGCAAATAGAAAATCTGAATGTGTCGTACGGTACAACGCCGGCACTTCATAATATTGATGTTGAAATTCCGGATAAGAAAATCACTGCCATTATCGGTCCTTCCGGGTGCGGGAAATCAACATTGCTCAGGGCCATGAACCGCCTGCTTGAGGATGGAGACGGTGTGACCGTTTCCGGCAGGGTGCTTGTTGACAATGAGGATATTTATGATCCGCGCCATGACATCACGCAGATACGGAAAAAGATGGGACTTTTATCACAAAAACCGTATCCTCTCCCCATGTCCATCTTCGACAATGTCGCTTACGGACCCCGGATTCACGGACTGACAAGGAAAAAAGACCTGGATAAAACGGTGCATCATTATCTCGTGGTGTCAGGTCTCTGGGAGGAGGTGAAGGACCGCCTTCACGAACCGGCATCACGACTTTCCATAGGACAGCAGCAGCGTCTCTGTCTTGCCAGAGGGCTCGCGGTGGAACCTGAAATTATTCTTGCCGATGAACCGACATCGGCCCTGGATCCGCGTTCAAGCCAGAAAATAGAGGCTGAATTCAAGAAACTGAAGGATCGCTACACCATTATTATCGTCACGCATATTCTCCGCCAGGCGCGGCGCCTTGCGGATTACGTCCTTTTCATGTACCTGGGGGAACTGATAGAACACGGACCCGCCGATGAAATCTTTGAAAGACCCCGCCATGAGATGACCAGGGAATATATACAGGGCATCATCAGCTAAGGTACGTGCACCGTGATTGACGGTGGCTGCACCGGGACGGCAGGATGAGTCCTTCGCATCAGGGGTTCAGCGGGCTGAAGAGATATTACCCTTCATGACTTTGCGAAATGAGAAGTAATTCTTCAACAGGATGGCAAGGCTTAACACGACAAGAACCCATTTCATTGAAGAAAACAGAGAAAAGGCCATAATCAGTTCATCCTTAAGGGACCATCCTGAAAAAAGCAGGTACAGCAGTGTATTCGAGATCCAGTCAAATATAGCTGCAGCGAAGGGAATCCCCATAAATGCCATAGTGGACAACCGCACCGGCTCCGGAACCATGTTTCTTCTTTCCTCTGCAAAAAATGCAATGGCAGAGGCGAACAGGATCGAATACGATATGGCGTTGATATAGTTCAGCCATAACAGGTTCACCAGCAGTTCTACTCCACCGCTCCTCCATGACGAAAGGATTTCCGCAAAGTTGCTCTTCGTGAAGGATATCTGGAGATAGAAAGCGCCCTTTCCTCCAAAGCCGGCCACCTCCGTGTCGATTTTCATGAGGATTATAGTGATGATAATCGTGATAACAAGGGAAATGCGGGACACTTTTTTTCGTGCCATCATGCGGTACAATTTTTCAAGTGTGGAGCTTATCATAAAAGCACGTTCAAATACTATTTTTTACCAGAATCGGGGATCGGCGGACTGGCTTCCCTGGGTTGCCCTCCCTGGGCCGAACCGTCGGTATTCTTTTCTGTTTTTATCTCTTCGCCTGTTATCGGATCTATTACGGGAAGCGCCATTTCATCGTCCTTGAGCCGTATATCATAGGCCCCCTTGCTTACCGGCAGCGGCATTTCAGCGTCCTGTTCCACGTCGGACTCGTTTTTCTGCTCCGGCGTTTCCCACTTTTTACTGTCCTTGTCAATCTGCATGCGCACTTCTTTCAGGCGGGCCTTGGTATCTATATCATTCGGATCCGCATTAATCGCCTTTGTATAATACTGTTCCGCTTCATTGAGGCTTCCCTTTTTTTCATAGCACATGCCCAGATACCGGTAAATCTGCGGTGTTTTTTCATTCTGCTGGATGGCCTTGTTGAGGTACTCGATGGCTTCATCCGTTTTCCCGCTTGAAAAATAGAGGACGCCCATTTGCATGAGCACCTTCGGGTGGTCTTTGTTAATGCGCATTGCCTGCTGAAGGTAGCTGAATGATCCTTCAATATCCTGGAGCGTTATGCAGAGTAACGCCATCCGGTAATGGGCGTTGAAATTGTCCGGATTTATTGACAGCACCACCCGGTACAGTTCCTGGGCCTCGGACCATTTTTTATTCTTTTCAAGATTAATGGCTATGTTATAGTAATATTTTTCCTTGTACCCGAGCATCTTGAGGACATAGCTCTGAAGCGTAACCTTGAACTCGGCCTGTTTTTTCAGTTCAAAAAGGAGTCTTGTCTCTTCCCGATAGTCCTCCCGTGCCTCGGCCAGTTCGGTTTTTTTAAGAAGGCTAAATACAGCATCATCGTTTTGAAACGATGTCATAATCGTTTGAATAAAGGCCTGCTCATCCGGAGACTTTTCAATCTGTTCGAGTATCCTTCTATTTTTAACGGTATAATCATCAAGGAACGATTTCTTAAACCTGATCCTGCCCGGTGCTGTGCAATACAGGGCAGGAAAAAAATGTCTCTGAGAAACATGGGGAAGCAAATCATCAAGCCGGGCGCTTACAAAATGTGAGCATACCTGAGTCTCATTCATGAAAATCCGGTTCAATTCATCGTGAGAATTAAGAAACTTTATAAGCTGTTCATATTTCCCCTGGGTGATCGCCAGCGTAGAGCTGTCATCCGACGCGAATACGATCATGATATTTGAGAAGTAGAAAACCGCGTGGTTTTTAAAGGAACGCCGCAGATTCGCAATCGCCCGCGCGAGCAGTTCGGGTCTGCACCCGGGGATGTTGAAAATCTGCGCGAAGACGCCCCTCCGGTCCAGATGCTTTTTAACAATATCATAATACTCGGATGAAAACCTGAAGGCATTCATGTTCTGGTCCAGCAGGTTCGGGATATCTATGACTGAAAAAAAACGTGCCCTGTTATTTTCGATATACCATAGCAGGGGACCGGTGTCCGGTATGTATTTCTGCGTTCCTGAAATCGGGAGCTTATTGTAATCGACGTCACGGTCTGACAGTTCATCAAGGCAGAGGGAATACTTGAAGTATCCTATGACGGGGTTTCTGAAGAACCGCTGGTTTCCATCAATGAAGAGGATCTTTCCGCCTTCAGGATTATACAGAGCCACCGGGACCAGAGCGCGCTTGTGATTTCTCACCACGCTGTCGGATATGGTAAACGCTGGCTGACTATTCATTGTGACTGTCGCCCGGTTACGTATATAATCGGCATTGTAGTTTACCGTTCGCAATTCTTCGAAATTTCCCACCTTGGTTACATACATATTATTATCCAGAGAAATCCTGAAAAACAGCAATATGAAGATAAACAGGGGAAGGAAAATAAGCGAAAAAAAGAAATAGAGCCCCTTCTTGTAGCCGCTGATATTCGTGTTGATAATACTGATGGCCGGGATAACCACATTAATGATCATCACGACGCATATGATGATATAGAACCATAAACTGGTAAGATTAATCAGACTTAAAGATATTATTACAGGCGCGGGTAAGATAAGTATCGAAAATTCTAGTATGGTCGCCCTTTTGATTGTATCATACTGTTTAATAATCGCGCCGGCTGAATGAAAGAGAATGACACCAGTAAGGAATGCCATGGGCATAAAAAGAAGTATTGCAGAAATAAATTCCAATTGCCCGTAAAGACTCATGAGCACAATAAGAAAAAGAAGAAAGACGATCGGGAAGAAGGATTCACCGTACATATACAGATTAGACACTTTGATAAACCGGCCGGCACCATATCCTATAAGCACAAAAATCAATGTGAGAAGTATGAATGCCTGGGTAACCTGTGTCATATCGCCATAATACTTGCTGATACTGGAAAAACCCAAAAATGCATAGACGATTGCGCACAAAAAATTAAGGTACGTGAATAATGCCGCGTCACTCTCCTTCTCCTTTGGCGATGGAGCATCTCCGTCCTTTTCTTCGTCTGACATCCTGGAATATAACGGCGCATAATTATATGGAAGATTTACCAGGAAAGCCGACGGCACAAGCATGAGGGCCAGGGGCATGGTGTACAGCAAAGGAACATTAAAGCAATACATTAGTGTGCTAAGGATGATGCCGAGAGAAGCACCGGCCAGCAATAAAACGATCAATCTGTCTATTCCATGCCCATCATCACTTAAGCCAGCGCTCGAAACTCTGATGTAATAATTCAGCTTTATACCAAAAAACAACGCTATGATGAAGAACAACGCAGGAAGGGAATATTTACATAAAAAATAAAGAGTAATAAAGAATTCCCTGGATTCCGCCATAGGAATGTTTCGGAGTATGTAAAAAAGGAAAAAGAGAATACATGCCAGTTCTGAAAAAATTATTATAAACCGGTTATTCTCCAGTTTTGAAAACAGAAATTTCCCCAGAAGATTACCACAAAAAATACCGCTGATGCCAATAACTAATACTATTTTTAAAGCTGGACTGTAAAAAGCATAATAGTTAATTAAAAAATATACATCACTTATCAAAATGCTCAGTAGCATTAAGGTAAGAACAATACTATACTCAAGTATCTTTTTTTGAGAAATATTAGAAAAATGAAAATCTTTAAAAAAGCTCATGCTTATCAATTTACCTCAAATTAGATCCATTGAGTATCATTATAAAATCGGTAATTTACAAGAAATATTCAACCAATATCAATGAAATAAATAATACGTTATAAAATAAATGTTCATTTTTAAGCCAAACTCATCTAGATGCATGAACATGAATGAATTCTTGTAATTATTTACTTAGCAAATGATATGAAAAGCTTTAAATTAGATTGAAGTATATTATAAATCAAAAAACATAAAAAAATTTAAAAAATACTAACATAATAATTTCATATTCCGACAATTTGATTAGGAATAAAATGCAAAAAAAACATAAATATGGTAAATTATTATAATATTTCACAATAAATAATAATAATAAGCTATAATCGCCTAAAACAGCCCACAACCGACATCAATTTATCTCATATCTGAACCGACTAAGAACATGTGAGGTGAAAACCGATCAGGCTGGCAAGGAGGCCAGTCGCTGTAAGATTCAGGGAGGAATCTTAATGATCATCAATCACAACATGTCCGCCATCAATGCCAATCGTGTCCTGAAATTTCAGCATTGGAATGTAGATCATTCAATGGAAAAGCTTTCCTCCGGCATGAGGATAAACAGGGCCGGTGATGACGCTTCAGGTCTTGCCGTTTCAGAAAAAATGAGATCGCAGATAATGGGACTCCGCCAGGCGGAGCGGAACACTGAAGACGGTATGTCCCTCATTCAGACCGCCGAAGGATACCTTCAGGAAGTCAACGATATTATCCAGCGCATGAGGGTTCTCGCGGTGCAATCCTCCAACGGTATCTACACGCAAGAAGACAGGCAATACATCCAGGTAGAAATTTCCGAACTGGTCGATGAAGTTGACCGGATCGCATCCCAGGCCGAATTCAATAAGATGAATCTCCTGCTGGGCGATTTTTCGAGAATCAATCCGAAGGCTTCCATGTGGTTTCACATGGGCCCCAACATGCACCAGCGCGAGCGGGTATTCATCCAGACCATGACCGCAATAGGCACTTGGCGTACGGGATTTCGTCGGCAGGCCGATAACCCTCTCGACAGCGGATTACGCGAATAGCAGCATCGGCATCTTTGACGAAGCCATACATATTATTTCGAAACAGCGGGCGGACCTAGGCGCTTATTACAACCGGCTTGAATATGCGGCCAAGGGCCTCATGAACGCCTATGAAAACATCCAGGCATCGGAAAGCAGGATCCGCGACGCCGACATGGCTGAGACGACTGTCGATTTTACGAAATATTTGATACTGGTCCAGAGCGGCACGGCGATGCTGGCCCAGGCAAACAACAAGTCAGGGACCATTCTGGAACTATTACGTTAGGATTATAGTGGTTTATAATCATATTATGTTCCGCCGGCCGTAATGCCGGCGGGACAAGCTCTTTGAAAACTCTGGAACAACAAATACCGACATTGCCGCAAGCATCTTTGTCTAGCCTTAGATACTCATGGTTGCAGCAATGCACCAACAGGTATTCCCTAAAAAAAAATAACCTGGTATTAACAAATCCTGATACGGAGATCAGGAAAAGTCAAACAAAGGAGTGTTAGACTATGATTATCAATCACAACATGAGTGCGATTAACTGCCAACAAAGTCGTTGAAGTTCAAGCATTGGGACGTTAACAAATCAATGGAGAAGCTTTCCTCCGGCATGAGGATCAACAGGGCCGGCGATGACGCTTCCGGACTGGCGGTATCCGAAAAAATGAGGACCCAGATTCAGGGTCTCCGTCAGGCGGAAAGGAACACTGAAGACGGTATGTCCTTCGTCCAGACTGCAGAAGGATATCTCGACAAGACCTCTGCTCATTCTTCAGAGGATCAGGGTGCTGGCTGTTCAGTCTTCCAACGGTATTTATACCCAGGAAGACCGGCAGCTTATCCAGGTTGAAGTATCGGCCCTTGTTCGATGAGGTCGACCGGATCGCTTCTCAGGCTGAGTTCAACAAGTTCAAACTGCTGCTCGGCGATTTCTCAAGGACCAACCCGAAAGCTACCATGTGGTTCCATATGGGCGCCAACATGCACCAGCGTGAGCGCGTCTATATCGGCACCATGACAGCTCGAAGGACTGAACCTGAAAGAAAGGACCGGCAAGTTCCTGGCGAACCTCAGCACCGCAGACGGCGCGAACAGGACCATCGGCATTATCGACGACTCTCTGCACAAGATTGCCAAACAGAGAGCCGACCTTGGCGCATATTACAACAGGCTCGAGTTTGCTGCGAAAGGACTGATGACGCCTATGAAAATATACAGGCATCTGAAAGCCGCATCAGGGATGCTGACATGGCAGAAACAATTGGTAGATCTGACCAAAGATCAGATTCTTGTCCAGAGTGGTACTGCAATGCTGGCTCAGGCAAATATGAAAACAAGGACGATTTTACAGCTTCTTGGTGGTTAATAAACAAATTAGCTAAACTGTAAAAGGGAATACCACCTACCGCAAACCCGCTCGAAAGAGCGGGTTTTTTATTGCCAACGCAGTCACGGATTTATAGCACAATTGGTCTATTGTTTTCTGGTAAAAACATCCTGCAATGATGGTATATACATAATTCTTTTTTCAGGCGATAGCGTCGAAGAAGGAGCCGGGTTGAATTCCGGTGGTGGACCGATTGAATGTTCCAGCCCGGGAGTATTCCCGGAGGGAATTATCATTCATCAGAGTAAGCAGTTTATCGCGGTCTTCCGGTGAAGGCTTGGAATAAGTTATATTTGATTCGGTTCTCCGTGTGACGCCATGGATATCTTCCACCCGCCCTGCGTTATATAAAGGCCACACAAAGAACTTTTCTGAAGCAATCCTGCTATTTAGTATATTCCCATAACCGATTTCAGCCATGCCGGAAGAAATTCTCATATTCTTTTCATCGGCAACAGATCCGGTTTTCTTTAACGCTTTCCGACATGCTGTTTCGATATAGAATTGTATGCTGATAACTATGGCTATTCTCCGCCTATGAGGAACGTACAGACAGATTGAGAAATGGTTAGATAAAAAGTACTTGAAAAGAAAATATGTCAAAATCAACTGGAGGATATTCTGTTTTTCCAGAATGAGCAAACCAACAGGCGGGCACCATGGGACTATCAGTTTGTTACAAAATTCTCAAAGACCATCTAGTTGAAGGAGCCCTTGTTCCGGGAAATGAAATCGGCATCCGCATAGACCAGACCCTGACGCAGGACGCCACCGGGACCATGGCCTATCTGCAGTTCGAGGCCCTGGGAATCCCGAAAGTCAAAACCGAGGTGTCCGTCTCCTACGTGGACCATAACACCATACAGATGGGATTCGAGAACGCCGACGACCACCTCTATCTCCAGACGATGAACGCCAGCTACGGCATCTATCATTCACGAGCCGGAAACGGCATCTGCCACCAGGTTCATCTCGAACGATTCGGCAGGCCCGGCGCAACACTCCTCGGCTCGGACAGCCATACCCCCACCGGCGGCGGCATCGGCATGATAGCCATCGGCGCCGGCGGCCTCGATGTTGCCGTTGCGATGGGAGGCGGCCCCTTCTATCTGACGGCGCCCCGGGTAGTCAACGTCCGCCTTTCAGGCAACCTGCGGCCCTGGGTTTCCGCGAAGGACGTGATACTGACGGTGCTCGGGATCCTTACCACGAAGGGTAACGTGGGCACGGTGATCGAATACACCGGCGAGGGCATAAAGACGCTGTCCGTCCCCGAACGCGCCACCATCACCAACATGGGCGCCGAACTCGGCGTGACCACGTCCCTGTTCCCCAGCGACGATGTAACCCGGCAGTTCCTGAAGGCCCAGGGCAGGGAGGACTCATGGCGCAGAGATACTTCCTGACCCTGACGCGCATTATGATCGCGTTATCGACATCGACCTCTCGACGGTGGAGCCGATGGTCGGCCTGCCCCCACTCGCCCGACAACGTGAAGAAAATGGCGGAAATGAAGGGCCTGCCGGTGCACCAGGTGGCCATCGGCAGCTGCACCAATTCATCATACAAGGACCTCATGACCGTGGCCGCGATTCTTAAGGGCAAGAAGGTCCCTCCCGAAGTCAGCCTGATCGTTGCGCCGGGATCGCGCCAGGTATTGGAGATGATCGCCCGGAACGGCGCCCTTGCCGATATCATCGCCAGCGGCGCGCGTATCATGGAATCGCCCATGCGGATTCTGCATCGGAGCCGGTCAGGCACCGCCGACCAACGGCATTTCCCTGAGAACGAACAACCGGAATTTCGAAGGGAGGTCGGGAACGGCATCGGGCCAGGTATATCTGGTGAGCCCTGAAACTGCAGCGCTGTCGGCGATAGCCGGATCCATGGTCAATCCTCTTGATTATCCCGAAAATTATTTTCCCTTCGTATCCGTGCCGGATCACTTCCTCATTGATGATTCGATGGTCCTCCCCCCTGCTGACGCACCGGTTACAATTGTCCGCGGCCCCAACATAGGCGAACCGCCCTTCACTTCCCCGCTTCTTGATGAACTGCAGTGTGTCATCGGACTGAAAGTCGGCGATAAAATTACCACGGATCATATTATGCCGGCGGGACCGCGCCTTAAATACCGCTCCAATATTCCCGCCTATGCGCAGTTTGTCTTTGAGAATGTCGATCCTGAATTTTCGAAACGGGCCCTGTCGGACAAAGCAAAAGGGCTCTTTACAGCCATCGTTGGAGGAATGAGCTACGGCCAGGGATCAAGCCGCGAACATGCCGCCATATGCCCCATGTACCTTGGTGTCCGCCTGGTGATAGCAAAAGCCTTCGAACGCATACATTCAGACAACCTGATAAATTTCGGCATTATCCCCCTTGTATTCCAGGATACCGGGGACTACGACAGGATACAACAGGGTGGCACTGTCGTAATTAGAAATCTCAAATCACTGGTCATGGAAGCCGAATTGATTCCGGTGACCATTGCGGGCTCCGAATACACGTTCAAGTTGACCGTATCGCAGCGCCAGCGGGCCATTCTTCTCGAAGGCGGACTGCTGAACTATACCAAGAAAAAATTCGGCGCGTGACGGCAATCCTGCCAGATCAGTTTATTACCCGGTTGTTGATTCTTGCCTGGAAATATAATCAGCAATCCCGGCTGTTGGACGGACTCGTATGAATTATTATGAGACACTAATCCTCTGTCAGCCTGACGGCACAAAAAGCTGTTCCGCATGCTGCGGCCTGTTCAACTTTTCCGATATATCGCGGGAAAACCTCTCCCGATTTCTGTCCCGGGGGGCTGCTCGTTCATCAGAATTCCTGTTATCCGGTGATATTACCGACCAGGGCGACGGCCGTGATATACGGGACTCGACATCATACATCTGTCCGCACCAGGGGCTCGTTTTCAACAAACGCCCCGGCTGCCTGCTGCACCCGCAGTACCGGAATTCAACGCTGAGGAATAATTCTTTCTTCGGCGAGAAGATCTGCAGCGGTTTTCTGTGTCCCGCCCATACCATGCTCTCCACAGAGCACAAGAGGATCATCATCGAGCTGATTGACGACTGGTATCTTTACAGCATAGCCATTATCGACCCGGAATCTACCGCGTGGCTGCTGGACCTTCTCAGGGACCGGTACACCATCGCCTTCCAGCGGGAAAATGTCGTAAAAAAAATTCTTGCAGAGGCGTTTACAATTCACGGAAGGTATTTAAACAGTTGCGAGGGCCCTCTTTTTTTCTATTCATTATCTGAATACGAAATGGGGAAAAAAAAGTTTACCCTTCCCGGTGACGGCAGGGACCATGCGGAAGAGATTCAGGAAATACTCGAAATGGTAGCGAACTGTCTCTGATCATTCAAACCCCTTCCTCTTCAGAAAACGTACCGCCTTATCGGGAAAATCGGTGAAAATCCCGTCCACCTTCATTTTGAAGAAAAAGATCTCCAGCAGTTCATCAAAGCTTGATACGTATGAAGGCATTGCATCGGCACGAAACGTATAGGGATGTACCTCCAGGTTACGCTCATGAGCCAATTCGACAAGGTTTGTAAAAACAGGTTTGTTTCCGATACCGTTATCAACGATGACCTGATTCATCCAGGGGCCGATAAGATCAGCATACCGGGTCACTTCGTCGAGCCCTGCCGGAGTCACCATACGGGCATAGTCCACACCGGGGGTCTCCTCCCATGTTACATCGCCGATCAACTGCACCATTTTGAGATCGCTCTTCAGCGTATCCCTCATATAGCGTATATTGTCAGGCTCGAAACTCTGGATATAGCATTTCGATTCCCTTGACCGCCACCCGAAGCGATGAAACATATCGATGACAGCCTTTCCGATATCCTTGCCTTCGCTCCTATGGTAGGCCGGGCCCTTCGGTTCGATATAGACGCCTATATCCACGCCCAGGCTCCGGTTTAATCCCTGGATATATTCGAGCTCTTCTTCCAGGCTGGGAATTTCAAAATGCACTTTTGAATCCACCGGGAATCTTCCTGGATGCTTCGCCGTGCCCGTATCAAGATCCACCCGTTCATGAAGATGGAGTTTCTTAATCTCTTCAAAGGTGAAATCAACCGCGTAATGCCTGCCGTCAGCGCGCTTCCTCCCGGGGAAGAGTTCTGCAACGTTTGTCATGGCATCCAGGTAATGGTCATGGAACACGATGGGAACATCATCCCGGGTAAGGATTGCGTCCAGTTCAACGTAATCGGCTCCCATGCCGAAGGCCAGGGCCTTGCCCGCAAGAGAATGCTCCGGCAGGTACCCGCAGGCCCCCCGGTGCGCTATGACTAATGGTCTCTTTTTCATTTTAGTTTATCCCTGTTCTGTTAGTTTAGCCCTGCAGGTGCAATCAATCAAAGAGTCGGTTAATGGCGTCCTGTACCGTTCTGATGCCGATAACCGTGCCTTCAAAACCTACGGCCTTTGCCTCGGCGACTTCGGCCTCCGGAAGCATTAGAGTGTTGAATCCGGAATGTTTGAACTCCTGGATCCTCCTTCCGCAGAGTGACACCGGCCGTATTTCACCGGAAAGTGATATCTCGCCCAGGAACCCGATACCGTTGGGGACCGCCCTGTTCTTGAAGCTCGACGCTATCGACACCGCCACCGAGAGATCAGCGGCAGTGTCATTGATCTGGAACCCGCCGGATACATTGATGAACACGTCATAGGCGGCGATTTTCAGCCCCGCGTGCTTTTCCAGCACCGCGGTAATGAGTATCAGCCGATTCAAATCGAAACCGTCCGCCATGCGGCGCGGGTTGGGGAAGGCCGAAGCAGTCACCAGGGACTGGACCTCGAAGAGTATGATCCTGCTCCCTTCCACCGCGGCTGATACGGCGTTTCCTGGCGCCTGAGAAAGATAGGGATTCAGGAAGATCTTGTTCTTGTCCGTCACTTCGACAAGACCACGCTCCTCCATGCGGAAAAGTCCTATCTCGTTCACTGATCCGAATCGGTTTTTAAAGGCGCGAAGGACGCGATAATCCCTTGAAAAGTTCCCTTCGAAATAAAGTACGGTATCCACCAGGTGCTCCAGAAGCTTCGGCCCTGCGATGGCCCCTTCCTTGGTTATGTGGCCGATGAGGATCATCACGGTGTTCAGCCGTTTCGCTGTTTCCGCAAGACGCGACGCCGACTCCCTGATCTGGCTCACTGACCCCTTGAGACCGGGAATGTCCGATGAATACAGGGTCTGTATCGAGTCAACGATGACGCACTGGGGCTTTTCAGTTTCGGCAAGTCCGATGATCTGCTCCACGCCGCAGGCGGTGGACAGCCTGATGGTGTCCTGGGGACAGCCAAGGCGCTCCGCCCTGAGGCGGAGCTGCACCGGCGATTCTTCCCCGGAGATATAGAGGGTCTTGAAGTAGGCCGCGATCTGGAGCGCCAGCGTAGATTTACCGATACCCGGCTCTCCGCCGATGAGTATGACCGACCCGGGTACGACACCGCCGCCGCACACGAGGTTGAATTCATTGATGCCGGTCATAATCCGGGGTACACGGCTGAATTCAACGCTTTTCAAATCGATGACATCGACAGGCTGTGCCGCCTTCGCGGCTGAAGGCGCCTCGGCTTCAACTATGGTATTCCATTCACCGCATACCGCGCATTTTCCCTGCCACTTGGGGAAATCGGATCCGCAGGAAGAGCATAAAAAATATTTTTTTATCCGGGCCATTATTACTTCTGTGTCCGGAAAAAGAGTTTCGACGGATCCTGATTGAGCTGCCGGAAAAGATCCTTAGCCGCGATGGAAGCATCCTTTAGATTGTTGTAAATATCCTCTTCACTCAGGAGCCGTCCCAGCGTGCCGCGTCCTTTCTCGATCCTGAAGACGATCTTGTTCAGGTTAGATGATGTTTCCGAAAGGTTCCTGAGGGTGATATTGATGTCGTCCTTGTTCTTCTCCGATAGATCCGCCATGTTCTTAGAGAACTTGTTGATGTTGGCCATCATGATTTTTGACTGGAAGTTCAAGTTCGCTATCGTTTCCTTGGCGGAAACTATCGACTGCCTGATATCGTACTTGTTATCATCCGCTATTTTATTGAGATTCCCGACAAATTTCTTTGAATTCTGGAATATTTCCGCCAGGACCTGTCCACCGCTTTCATCCTGCATGAAGCTCTGAAAGGTCATCATCATCTGGTCAAAGCTGGCCGGATCAAGACCGTACACCTTGTCGCCGTCCACGAGGAATTCCTCCACATCGCTCGCCGGAGGAACAAAAACGTTGATGTACTTCTCACCGATCAGCCCGGAAGTGAATATGGCGAACTTGGTGTTTTTCACCAGTGAATATTTCCTTTCAATCCAGAGGGTAACCTCCGTTTTTTCACCCGACTGCCTGATTGACTCGACATAGCCGATCTTTATTCCCCCGGCAATTTTTACCGGAGCGCTGATTCTGAGGTCATTCAGGAAGCTGAAGTATACACGCAGGGTATAGCCTGACCGGGAAATGTTTATTTTCGCGAGGAGGGCCACCAGTATGATAAAAAGAGTAAAACTGATGGTTATCATCAGCCCTACCTTGGCTTCGTTGTTAAGTTTCATAGGCATTCTCCAGGAGCTACGGGGTCGCGGTCTGTATCCCTACAAATCCATTAATCCGAGAAAATTTGCAACTATATTTCATGAAATACTACAAGTGCCACATACTGTAGTGATCAATTGTATTGTTCCTCTGACAATATCGCTGGCACAATTTATTATCATTGAAATCACATTCGACAGGTCTTAAGACTATTGATTGAACGTACCGGTACACTCATGCAGAACTGTTGCTGAATTGCCGATCAGTATTTTTCAGTTGACAAAGATCAGCAATAAAATTAATTGATAACAAATTTGGAGGTATTCCGTGGGAAAGCAATATAATGCCAGAGAAAAGCGCCAGAGGGCGAAGAAGCAAATCAAGAGAAAGAAAAAAGTCCTGAAGGAAAAACTGTCGAAAAAGAGTTAATCACCGCGGTTCGTTGGGACGGTTGTTTTTTTCAGAATTACCGTTTCATTCTCGATTCTTTTTAATTCCAGACAAAATTGTACGAATTCATTGTAATCGACTGGTTCTATAACCATTGAATTAATGCAGATGTCTTTTTGTACTTCCAGTACCGGTGAACCGCTTTTTTTTGTGATGACGACCCTGCAGATGCCGAACCTGTTAGCCAGCGTCCTCGTCCTGGTTATCTCCTGTTTATCGTAATGGAGCGGCAGCGTATACCGATAGATCTCTTTTTCGTTGATGGTTTTCTCTATTACAAGGGGATGAACCCTGACCGGTAGAGCAACAAAATCATATATTTCGCATTTATTCAAAACCGGGTTGAGCACTATCCGGTTTGAATCTGACATGGCAACACCCGAACCGGCACCCGTCGCTGCAATGACAAAAGGCCTGTCGAACTCTTTATAATTATCTATTCGGAAGCTGTCCATGGAAAACCCCGGGACTATGCTGCTGAAAAATCGGTGTACCGATTCCTCCCAATACAGGGAATTGCTGAAATATTTCCTCATTTCATTCTTTGTATCGATAAAGGCTGCCTCGACATCGCACAGGATGTTCCCGTCTTCGTCGATACTAATATCGTACCTGCACACCGTTGACCGTTTATCAAGGCTCACGACTTTCCGCAGCCGGTACTCCTTGCTGAGCAGCACTACGGCATCACTACCTGCCACTGCGCTTGATGTCACCCCGCACCGAAAATAACGGCTGGAAAAATCAAGCCAAAGGGCATTATCAACATCCAGCGGCACGCACAGAAGGATGTGCGTAAAATATTCCGGGTACACGCAGGTTCCGGATCCCGGAAGAAACCTGTTCCTCGCAAAGGCTATGTAGGAATTGATCCCCAAACATTTCAACAGTGTCTGAGCGAGGAGAACCTTGTCTTCCGGAGTGCCCGATTTTCTGAAAAGGATGTTTTCAGCTGAATCAGGAAGATACAATATGTTCCTTTCAAGTTCTATTTCACGTGCAATAAAATCATAGATTGCGGATATAGTTTTTTCAAGAGTGTCCTTTTTAAAACGGTTCACCGTCTCAATGTGACCAGTCTCATCTCTTACAAGGAGCCCCCGATACCAGGCGGTAAAATCAGAAAGCCCGTCCATCGTTGAAAAAGAAAAATAGTGCAGGCAATTCTGCCGCCCGCCGGCAAAGGGTTCCTTCTTTATCGCAGGGATAGACTCAATAACGGCCTCATGCACCTGGAGTCCCTCTATGGATGTCTTTTTCACCTTGACCATGTCTTTAAATAAAAAATTGACCGTCATTCCCTCAGGAGCGATTATTTTAATCGATACACGATGGACCGGTTCATCATAATGATGAAGATATTCAAGAGGCAGTGAAAAAAACAGGCTATCTGAATACGGCGCGACTGGATTATCAACGATGTAAGAGAGAAGGACGATAGAGTTCTTTCCCAGGCCGCTCATGTTCACATAGCGGCCATGTTGGTCAGAATGCATGGCGTATGAATCAGTTCTGTTCCCCTTATCATCATAGACGCTCATCTGGACGGGCCTGATCCGCCCCCGGTACGGGATCCTGATATCCCCCCAGCGACTCACTCCCTCATCATTGCCGACATGAACGATGTCCTCGCAAAACACCCTGCTGCTACCGTCCTTCTGAAGCAGGAATATTCTACTCCTGTACAGGATTGTTGAAGGAGCCCGGCCGAAATTTATATTAAACAATGAAGTTCCGACCGGCTCTGTGCGTTCCAGGAAATGTTTGAAGGGATTCTCAAGACTGTTGCTTTCAAGAAAAGCAATATAATCAGAAATTGAAAAATTTGACGGCTGCAGGAGCAGGAGTTTTTGCAAATACATGGAAGGGTCTTCAGCCTGAAGCATGTCAATGAGTCCCAGGGCATTAAAGAAATAGGGGCTTTCATGCGACATGAGAAGCTTAAAAATAACAGTGCGAGCGGCATTGAGATCCCCTTTCTTTATCAGCATTTCAACCAGTTCTTTATTGAAATCTTTATTAAAATTATATGCCTGTATCAGGTTATGTGCAGTCTGGTAGTCTCCCCGGGAAATATATTCCTGCAGCAGGGACCGTACTATCGGTACGGAAATATCTTTCTTTATTAGTTCAAGTGACGTACTGATGAATTTATTGCTATCCCGCTTTTTGTAATATTCAGATTCAGCTTCAAGAACAGGAAGATAATCGGGAAACTCTTTCTTTGCCAGCGCAATATTTTCTTCAAATTCCTTTTCATAACCAAGGGCCTTGAGACAGGCCAGGTACGAAACCCTGGGTTTGGGGTTTCCCGGTCTTGATGATAAAAGACGCTTCCCTTCTTCAAGGGCCTGCAGGAACTCCCCCGTGCTTATCAAATGTTCAACTTTTTTCTGCCGTGCCGGTGCGAAATCTCCTTTATTCTGCCAGAGATCATTGATAATAGCCAGACCTTCATTGTAACCTGCGGAACCCCGATCCCCGCTGTTGTAGTTAAGAAGAGCGCTGGCCAGGAGATATGAGGTGAATGTACTTGCATGCTTCGATACCGAATTTTTATAATACTCAATCGCTTCTTCGTTTTCGATATCATCGAAATAAAGACCGAGATGCCTGTTTCCATTTTCCTGATTCGTCGTTGCTTCTTTTACCAGCGACTCGTATGGGTAGTCAAGTTCTTCAGTCGCATCGCATTCATCCATGAACAAGGACCCCTGAACAACTTCAGGTTCCATAATAGTGTTACTGTCGTCAGTGACCAGCATGCGCATTTTTCCGAAAGGCGAACCGATTATTTTCACCATGACGGTAATAGTACGGCTGTTACTGACGCGGAACACGCGCACATTACGTCTGCCCCTGAGTATGTTTCGTCCGGATTCACGGCCATTGATAAAAACCTTATAGGATGAATCTGAATATAATCGTATTTTAACCGGTTTGGACGTCTTTAAAGAAACAGATGCATACACGACACCGCGTTCGGGAAAAATATATTTCCCCGGATCAAGCCATCCATCGCTCTCTATTATTGTTATTCTTTTCTGCGGTGATATATCCCTGCCCGACGACAGTAATTCGGGCTTAAACTGGATGTCCATATCAGCCCCTCCGTACCGATGATAGGGGCCGTAGAGGGTCCATTTCCGCACAGGCTTCAATTCATTCGTTATCTGAGCCCCCCGGACTCCCTTAGCCCGGTAGAGCATCTTTTCAAGCCCGCATTTGATCTTCAGCAGACATAAGCCCGCTGCAGTATCACTGCTGTTCCTAAGTTTTTCTGTTACAACAAAAGCGGTTTTCTCAATCGTTTCAGGCCCGAACAGCTCCGCCATACCGAACAGCATGTTGTAATGAAGCACAGCTACCGGGTCCAGGGGATGTTCCGTTATCATCGCTTCAAGAGCAGCGGCAAGAGCTTTATAATCTCCCCTGCTGAAGCATGTTATGACAGCCTCTTCATGAGTTTCTATGGAGGCAGCAGAGGCTAGGGGGTCAGAAGAGACCAGGAGAAGTATCAGCGACAGGCAGATAATGACGGTTCTATCATTCAATTATCACGGCACCTTTTTCAAACACAATATCCAGAATATAGGAATCCCGTTTCGAACTTGTCGGCGTGTAGGCAATCAGCTGGCCTGAGAATTCAAGGTTTTTATTCTCCTGGAGCATGGATATCGTTACCGTGCTGTCGATATATACATGATATACTATCTTGATATTCAACCGCTCCGCTTCAGGGTCGGTCAGGATGACACGGTATTTTTTTTTCAAATTGATTTTCTTCTGCACAGCGGTCACCAGGCCCCGAGCAAGGACAACGGTATTGAGCCTGCTTTCAATGAAATTATCACGCAGAATCAGCGGGGTGTGGTTGAATTCAGTGAATAATTTTTTATCCAGAGGCAGAACTTTTTGCCTCACGGTATTCTCTTCGGGAAAGAGTTCTGCCGGGAAGAAAGCCAGCGCCGCCAGGAAAATAAGCATAAACATGGATCTTACAGACATATGCTACCACCATTAATCAATTAATTGTATATCAAAGACGCGGGAGTCCCTGTTCACTGTTATGCTTCTGATACGGGAACCGCTCCGGTCAAAAATCCGTATAAATGAATCCAGTGAGGAAACCTCTTTACCGTCAACCGATAGAATGATATCACCCTTTTTAAGGTTATAGACGATGCTTTTCGGCGAGACATCGGATATGACCACGCTGCCGGTTTGAGAGTTTTCATCAATTTCAATGCCGTACAGCATAAAAAGCCTATTCATGCCGTTACGGATCTTTTTATAAACCGTCCTTTCCCTCAACACAAGGCGCGCATGTTCCAGATGTCCGTCCCGTGATATTGAAATATCAATAGCTGTACCGACCTGTTTATTTCCAACTGACCTGATAAGACTTCCCAGCGTCGATATTTTTTCTCCGTCGATTTTTCTGATAATATCACCGGTTATAAGACCGGCGGATTCAGCCGGTGAATTCTTAATTACCGAGATAACCTTCAGATAACTCCCTTCTTTTCCCATGCTGTTCCGTTCTTCCTTGACCAGGAAACCGATCCACCCGCGCCGTACCCTTCCATGACGGATGAGTTCACCGCACACCTGCTTGACGAGATTGGACGGTATTGCGAAACTGATGCCCTGGAATCCGCCCGAATCAGAGCGTATTGCCGTGTTGATGCCGACAAGCCTGCCGTCCAGATTTACGAGGGGACCCCCGGAATTGCCCGGGTTGATCGATACGTCCGTCTGGATAAAATCCTCGATATCGGCAAAACCGATATTGTCCCTCCCCTTTGATGAAACAATGCCGCTGGTTATGGTCTGCCTTAGACCGTAAGGATTCCCTATGGCCAGGACCCATTCACCCCCGGAAAGCTGGTTTGAATCAGCAAACATCACCGGCCGCAACGGGGCCCTGTCGGCATTGCGTATTTTTAAAAGAGCTATATCTGTTTTTTGATCTGCAAGATAGTATTTGCCATTATCAAACATTTCCAGTTCAAGCTGCATGCCGTTGTTGAAGAGGACCTGAAAGTAATCACCCTTTATGACCACGTGATAGTTGGTGACCACATAGCCGTTCTCTATGATCGTTCCCGATCCGTACGCTACCTTACGGTAATTTGCCTTTTTATTCCCTTCCCTTTTTTCATATATGGATATGCTGACCACAGAGTTCTTGACCGAATCAGCGGCATTAATAAAGGCTGAATTGAAATCGTCCGTTTTTGATGATGCCGCCGCTGCTGACAGCATAAATGCAGTAAAACTAATTGCCGTCAACATCATCAAAGTAACTTTCGTCGTCCGACATCCTGTATTTACTGTAATCAATTCCTTTCCCCTTGGGCGCATATTTGTATTTCGTTTCCCTCGGCGCAAGGCCGGTCAGCAGTGAAAAAATTCCTACTGCAATGCCCTCGGCAATCTCATTCTGTTTTTTTGTCAGTATAAACCGGTCCCGGCTCCGATTCAGGTATCCCAGTTCGATAAAGGCATTGATGGCGTTTACGTGGAGCGGCATGATCCAGACGGATATGTAACTCTTGCCGGGCTTCTGCAGCCGGTTGTCATCACCATGGAGATACAGGGAATAGCATATGTACCGAATGATTTCGTATGATGCATAGGCATTATCTCCGCCAAAGCCTTCTTCACCGCCGTCACGCCTGAACTTCTCATAAGGCGACCGTTCCCTGTCCCAGAATCTGCCCTCGGGAATAAAGCTTTCATACGTTGGTGCGTACCGGGTTGAAGAAATGCGATACCGTGCCGGATGCTCCCAGCCCGGGCTGTCGGCATAGGACCATCTGACCATGTTGTAGCGGTATCCTTTAAAGTTTGATCTGTCCGCATTCAAGTTCTTCTTCAGCGGATAGCCTGTAAAATATATTGATGTGTCATTCAGGAACCATTCAAAATCGGATCTCGTGTTCTCTTCGATAAACCATTCCCGGTACGGGCTTTTAGTGTAAAACTTTTTCTCCTCCTGTTGACCCTTCAGATAGTCAAGGCCTTCTCGAAGAAAGGAATAAGGAGGCGAGATGACCGGATTCATCCCCTCAAAATCCCGCGGAGCGTCTTTCGCCAGGTGGAGTGACACGATAAGATGAGGTTTCACCGTGTTTATGCGTGAGATGCGTCCCGGCTGCATTTCACCGAATGAATCGGGATAATCGAACAACCTGAAGGGCGCGTTTGGGTCGTCAAGATTATCAGCTTCATCATCGGTAACCGAGCGCCCCCTGCTCATGTAGGTCTTGATGGTCACTTTCTGTGGCGATCCGTCGGCATAGCGTTCAAGCAATCGATAAAATTTTTCGCTGTTGCCACCCGGCGCGAGGAGCTTTAACAGTTTCTCAGTCTTCTTTGCTATGCTGTAGACTATTTCGCGCTCCTCCAGCCCTCCCCGTGAAGCGCCCTCCTTGAAATGATCGAGATATCTCCGGTAGATTGTATCATATCTGTCTCCGTGGACTGACATGAGCGATCTGCCCGTTCCCCCGTGGCCCGGGTCTATGACAACCCTGAAGGTCGGGAATTCCTGTATGCTCGTCATCGACGGCATCAGCAGAAAAAAAACAATGGCCACAGGTATCAATATCCAGGGCTTAAGCAGGAGATTTACCGCGAAAAAATAGCATTCTATTGCGTGATACTTGATGACTTCTATCTTTCTATTGGCCGCAGGCATGTATTATTGCTCATGATCACAAATAATGGTACAACTATTATACTTGATCAATATTAATTCCATACTATTTTTTTCGCAGCTCTTTATTTTTTATTTTCAAGGAACAACTACAACACCATCATGAGTAGCGGCAGAGTGCGTATCAGGAATAACATCCGGTTCTAAAAATAAAAAAAGGGGGATATCTCCCCCTTTTTTTGTAATGTTCGATAATTTCCTGGATTACTTGGTTTTGGTCTCTTCCTTCTTCTCGGCATACAACCTGTTCATATTGTCAGCCTTGGCGACCTTGTACTTGTCATGAATGCTCTTTCTTTCATTTTCATCTTTCGCCAGGGTTTCCAGGATCGAAATGCCATAGGCCCTGGAGACGCGCAGGTGATATATGGCGCCTGAGAAATATTTATTTTGGGCAGCTTCCTGGGAATCGTCCAGCTGGCCGTAAGCGACCTTCAATTTCAGGTGGTTGTTGGCAAGCTGTTCCGCTTTGTCAGGATCGATCCTCGAGCTGACATCCAGGTGCAGCAGCAGTACTTTGCCGGCGCACTCGTTCAGCAGTTCTTCATCCTGTTTCTGGTAGTCCACGATGATCGTTTTATAGAGTTCACGGATCACGACGAGGTTCTTTTCAAGTTTGTCCTTGGCATAAACCATATTACGCTTATAATACTGCTCAAGGCCGTCCTTGTAGGTATTATATATTTCCTGGTATTTCGAGTCCCATCCCTTGCCGGAATTGTTTTTTACCAGTACATTCAGGAGAAATATGTCTTCGAGGTTTCTTTTCATTAATTTCTCAACTACTTCATTGGCGTGAAATTTAGCGAGATAGTCGTCCTCGGGCCTGGTTGATTCATCGTAATCCTTGCTTCTGTATGATCCATCAGGCATTTTTTTTATGCCGTCATCTTTCTTCTCCGCTTTCTCCTGAGCAAATGCAAGTGAAAAAGCAAAAACGCTCACGATAACAAGCGACATAACTTTAGAGTACCTTCTCATCGTCATAATATTTCTCCTCGAAAAACGTTATTTATTCATTTTTTTTAAAAATAGGCATCGTTATTTCTATAAATAGTAATGGTAAATTAATTAATAATTTATAAATTATCAACCATTTTTTTTATATATCGTAGTATTTTCCATGCAACTTGATTCATTTATTGCAAAACATCGAAAATAAAATTATGTCACGACACAAGTAAAATCCTTACGTCCATGGTGTTGGTGTTAGTCGGTCCTGTTTTGATCAGGTTTCCCAGTTTCTCATGAAAATGATATGAATCATTTGCCCTAATGTACTCATGGATGTCCAATCCCTGTGCCAGAGATTCCCTGATCGTCATTCCATCAGCGACAGCCCCAGCCGCGTCCGTCGGCCCGTCGCTGCCGTCAGTGCCGATACTGGCCATCGTCACTTGCTCATATCCGCTTGATATGCAGCGCGGCGTGCATGGCATATTCCATGTTTCTCCCGCCCAAACCGTCTCCGGTGACCACGACCGTGGTTTCTCCTCCGCTGATGACGCAAGCCGGCACCGGTACCGGATTCGCAGAATTGATTATCTCACGGGCTATACGCGCATGCCAGAACGTCGCATCCTTCGTATCTCCTTCTATCATCGAAGAAAGGATCATGCTGTTATATCCCCGCGCAGCCGCCTCATTTTTTGCAGCCTGAAGCGCTATGATATTCGAAGCCACAATCAGATTCGTGATCCTGCTAAATACCGGATCGTCGGGGCCGGGATTTTCTTCAATATCTCCGCGCAGACCAGAACTGATCCGCGCGGATACTGACGGAGGAACCTTCTCTGCAAGGCGGAATTTTTTAAGAATCTCCCAGGCATCGCGGAACGTCGACCGGTCCGGCACAAAGGGCCCTGATGCGATGACGTCCATGTTGTCACCCACCACGTCCGAAATCATGAGGTTTATCACAGTGGCCCGTCCGGCGGCCTTCGCCATGTTGCCGCCTTTTACCAGGGAGAGGTGCTTCCGCACCGTGTTTACTTCATGAATACTGGCTCCGCTTTTTAAAAGAAACGATGTTGTCTCGCGTTTATCTTCAAGACTGATCGGGTCCGGCGGTAGAGGCAGGAGCGCCGATCCGCCACCGGATATCAGCGATATGACCAGATCATCCCCGCCGGTGCTTTGAAGCAACTCCACTATTTTTTTTGCCCCGGCAACACCGCTGCCATCCGGAACGGGATGGGCTGCTTCGATGATCTTTATTTTTGTCAGCGTGTCGGTATACCCGTACTTAACGCATATCAGTCCAGTGTCGATGCGGTCGCCGAGAAATCCTTCCATGGCCCGGGCCATAGCGGCTGTTGCCTTCCCGGCACCGACCACGACTATTCGATCATACTGATCGAGATTGTACTCTTTAAAAATATGCTCTCCGGAGAACAATTGGAGGATATCTTTTTTTCGTTTGATGTGGGTTTCAACCGCGGTCACAGGATTTACCGCTGCAATGGCTGCCGTGTATATGGCTTTCAGATCATCCCTAACCTTTGACATTAAGTTACTCCTGCGGGCTCCCACGGAAATGTATTGTAACGTATTTTCATTAATGATACAGGACGCCCCCTGAAAAGTCAATGTTTGTATATTATTTGCCAATGGAAAAATTTAAGCAAAAAGTAGATTATTAAGGGGCACATGCTTTTCAAATAAACACAGCCGTGGTGCGAATCAGAATGGTGTGGGATAAGATTTATATATTCAGCGAGTAAATATCACCAGCTATCAAGCATCACATATTTACAATGCCACTTCGAAGAGTTTCTGAATGTGTACCATCTATCCTGTTTTGCAGGATTTGTAGCTTACATCAGAGAAATCTCGACATAGAATCCATGATACTGACTCAGTATTAATGCATTTCTTTAAAATAAAAATCAATATCAAATCCCCCGAATTTAGAGCTGAAGGAGAGGTTGATGTTCTCATAGAGGGTTTTCATTGAAATCGGATCGTCGTTGAATTCCGGGGCATTGAGTTTGATATCGTGCTTGAGAAACTGCATCTGGTTGGCAAAGGTCCCGGTAATCATGTTCGCCAGTTCACCAGCGACATCGCCATGGTACTTGCGGATTGTCTTCACGTCGCTGGAATTGACAAATTTCATGGTGATGCCATCAAGGGTCTTTTTCGGGAGGTTAATGATAATCTCTCCCTTCATTGTACCATTGATCTCAACAACCACCAGGGGGTCCTTCGATCCTGATTGGGTCTCATACACTTCTTCAATAGAGGCATCATCAAGGAACTGCTTGAATATATGATTCACGGACCGCACGAGATATCTTGAATATCTATCTGTATCTATCATTCGCACACCTCATCGGCAGACAGTTCTTCATTATTTCATGGGTACTCTGCACTGGTACTATTAAGAAACAAATACAATTGGAAAAATTTCTTGTCAATATATTTATGCAATTATGTCTCATAAAATGAGACTGTAAAAAAGCGCGTCATGGCGGACGCGCTTTCAATGTTGCCGTTTGGTACCTGGCAGATTATTTTTTCTTGCCAACCATGTCGCGAGCAATCTCGGTCGCCCTCCGGATAGCTTCCATCAGATTCTCCGGTGATTTACCCCCGGCCTGAGCCATATCCTTGCGTCCGCCGCCGCCGCCGCCGACAAGTTTAGCCGCATCCTTGATAATTGTGCCGCAGTCAATTCCCTTTTTCACCGCGTTGTTTGTCGCGGCAAAAAGCAGGAGGGCCTTGTCATCAGTGGTTGATCCGAACAGGACAACAGAATTCTGGTCCTTTTCCCTGATCGCGTCCGACAGTTCCCGGAGTTCATCAGCCCCTGTACCGTTGAACGCATGGGACACGATGGTTACGCCTTCTACCTTCTCCGCACCGGTCATGATCGAGTCCAGCCCCGTCGACAGAGTCTCCTTCTTCAGTTTTTCCAGTTCCTTTTCCATCATCCGATTTCGCTTCAACAGCTCGTCGACTTTCCTGACAAGGGCTGATTCGGTGACATTCACCATGCTCGCCAGAGCCGATACCGTTTCTTCATGGCTGTTGTAGCGATCGAGGACCCCCCTGAGAGTGGCAGCTTCTATCCTCCGCATCCCGGCCCCCGGCGAGGCTTCGCGCAGTATTTTGAAGAGTCCGATCTGTCCGGTGCCTGCGGCGTGAGTGCCTCCGCAGAGTTCCCTGCTGTAATCGTCCACTGTCACGACCCTGACAGTGTCCTCGTATTTTTCGTCAAAGACTGCCATGGCGCCGGTCTTTACCGCGTCCTGGTATTTCATGACCGTTGTCGTCACCGGAATGTTTTCCCAGATTTTCCTGTTAACCATATCTTCAACTTCTTTTATTTCGCCGGCAGTCAGGGCGTTAAAGTGACTGAAGTCAAAGCGCATGCGGTCGGGAGCAACCAGCGATCCAGCCTGTTTCACGTGGGCACCCAGCACCGAGCGGAGGGCTGCATGGAGCAGGTGCGTGACCGTATGATTGGCCCGGATCAGGTTCCTGTTCACCACGTCTATCGCCGCCTCGACCGAATCGCCCTTTTTGAATTCTCCCCGTGTTACCTCGCCAATGTGAATGATCGTTTTATTATTTTTCTTTGTGTCTTCGACCCTGAATACGGCACCGGAGGCAGAGGTGATGGACCCGATATCCCCCACCTGGCCGCCTGACTCGCCGTAGAAAGATGTTTCGCGAAGCACCATGAGCCCCTTCGAACCTTCTGCGAGACAGTCAACTGCAGCGGTGCCGTTATGGATTAATTCCACGACCGTGGACACAGTCTCCATTTCATATCCTTTGAAAACCGTATCCGGAGCGGTTTTTCCTATATCCTCGCAGACGTCATCAAGACTCCCGGAGACGGCCTTCCAGCTCTGCTTCCCCCGTTCCCGCTGTTTTTCCATTTCCTCTTCATAACCCTTGAAGTCAACGTCAAGGCCCCGCTCAATGGCGATTTCCCGTGTCATCTCAAGGGGGAAGCCGAAGGTATCATGCAGGAGAAAGGCATCGGTCCCTGAGATGATTTTTCCACTGCTTTTCAGGCATTCTTTCATAATCTCTTCGAGGCGATCCATGCCGTTTTCAAGGGTCTCAAGAAAGCGCTTTTCCTCGGACTCTATGACCTTCTTCACGTTCACGGACGATTCCCTGATTTCAGGATAAAAATCCCCCATGATGCCTATGATCGGATCGACCACGGCATAGATGAAGGGCTCGGCAATGCCGAGCTGGCGTGTGAAACGCATGGCACGCCGGAGAATACGCCGCAGCACATAACCCCTGCCGTCATTGGATGGATACACGCCGTCTGATATGGCAAATGTTATAGCGCGGGCATGCTCCGCTATTATATTAACCGGGACCTTGGTATCACCCTTGTAATCGATTTTCGCACGATCGCACACGAACTTGATGATACTGATGAACTCATCTGTCTCGAACACAGAATCCACGTTCTGCACCAGCGCTGCCAGGCGCTCCAGGCCCATGCCGGTGTCGATGCCGGGCCTGGGTAGGGGGTTGAGCTTCCCCGCCGCGTCCTGGTTGTACTGATTGAAAACAAGGTTCCAGTATTCCAGGAACCGCTCGCATTCGCAGCCCGGCTTGCAGTCCGGTCTGCCGCACCCGTAGGCCTCGCCCCGGTCGATGTAGAGCTCAGAGCAGGGGCCGCAGGCTCCGGTGTCTCCGGCAGGACCCCAGAAGTTGTCGGCCTTGCCGAGACGAACGATTTTTTTCTCAGGTATGCCGATGTTCCTGTTCCACAGGGCAAAGGCTTCGTCGTCGTCCTGGTAGATTGACACCCATATCGTATCAGCGGGAAAACCGATTACCTTCGTGGAATAATCCCATGCGAACTCGATGGCTTCCTTTTTAAAGTAATCTCCGAAGGAAAAATTGCCCAGCATTTCAAAAAATGTCAGGTGACGCTTGGTTTTCCCCACGTTCTCAAGGTCGCTGGTGCGGAGACACTTCTGCACTGACGACGCCCTGGTATATTCCAGATCCACCGTCCCGGCAAACATCGGCTTGAACTGGACCATGCCGGCCGTTGTAAAAAGAAGGGTCGGATCATCCTTGGGAATCAGGGAGCTGGAGGGGACAATCCGATGTTCCCGCTCCCTGAAAAAATCGATGAAGGACTTTCGTAAATCCATTACCTTGAGCATGTGGCACCGCCTGTTATAAATCCTCTGAAGCGAGGTATTGAGGCAATTTCTAGACACCCCGCCATAATTTTCAAGGAAATATTAATACAATGGTTAAACCCGGTGGCCATCGTCATATAGTAATTCCAGAAAGTAACTTTACAAATAGATTGTCCCCGCTGCATAATGATTGATCATTCACTTTTTACTGAATGCGTGGTGAGTTCATCAGCAGCCAGGCGAACCGTTATGCACCTGAAAAGAATAGTATTAAAACCGGATACCTATCCCACAGATGAAGAATATCCCTTTAACCTGGCGATTTTCAGGATCACCGGGTCCCTGGAATTTTCACGGCCCGTTGTATTTTTTGTCGGCGAGAACGGCAGCGGGAAATCAACCCTGCTGAAAGCCATAGCGATGAAATGCGGCATTCACATCTGGGAAGGCATGGAACGGACCAGGTTCCATTATAACCGTTTTGAAAAAGAGCTTCATAACTATATGGACGCGGAATGGCTTGAGAAACCGGTGCCGGGATCTTTTTTCGCTTCCGAGATTTTCCGCAATTTCGCCGTGAACCTGGACGAATGGGCATCCATGTCGCCGGCCACCCTCGAGTATTTCGGCGGGAAGTCACTTCTCGAGCAGTCCCACGGCCAGTGTCACATGTCCTTCTTTAAGAACCGATTCCTGATCAGGGGGCTGTACCTTCTGGACGAACCGGAAAACGCCCTGTCACCGAAACGCCAGATTGAGCTGCTGCAGCTCCTCGATCAGATGGGACATGCGGGCCACGCGCAGTTTATAATAGCGACCCATTCGCCGATCCTCCTGGCCCTTCCCGATTCCGAGATATTCAGTTTCGACAGGGCACCCATAGAAAAAATCGACTATGAGAACACGGACCACTACCGCATCTACAAATCATTCATAAATGACAGGAATTCTTTTATTTCGTAAATAGCGATTAATGTATCAGCGCATTTATGAGACCATTCTCGACAGTAAGGCAATCAGTGGTGCCTGAACCATTACACACATAACCCGAAAACGTGGCCTTCATGTATCCGCCCGTTCCGGACCATTCGGTTATGTCGACCCTGAAATCATTTCCAATGGAATAACCGGAATATATAATATATTCAGTCGTTCCCCTGGTATATGAAAAAATTAAACCCGCCGAAGATTCCAGGTAACTAGAACCCGCACCCGGTGACGGCAACACTACGCTGACGTTATGGGTCCCGTTGGACGTATTACCGTAAAAGGCTGCTTCATAATTTGAACCGTTCTGCGACAACCCCGATACCATGTTCAGGACGAGATACTCCGGCGCAGCAGTCACACCTGCGGTAATTTGGAAAGATATATATGATGATGCAAAACCGCTGGTCAGGGTAATAAAGGATGCTGGATCAACCGGGGCCGGTTCCTCTGCGCAATGAATAAATGCCGCTGCGTACAGACAGATCAAGACACCTGACAATTTCCTCATAATCCCATCACGAACCTTTGAAGCATGCATCGTATTATTGAGCTCGTTACCGTAAAAATATAAAAACTGACTCATCATTTCATATTCGGATTTAATCGTGACATTATACCAACGATTTCAAGAAAAATGTAACTATTTATTGTGTCTTTTGAATTATTTCCCAGCAAGACTGACGTCCCCCTCGCTCCACATACGGAGGCGGGGGTAAAAACCTGGATGCTGGTTTTGATCATGAAGAGGCATACCCGCTCTGATAGTGGGCGTTAGAAACAGTGAATGGTATAAGAATAATATTGACCCGAGTTAGTCCTCGTCCTTTTTAAGAATCCTTTCTATCACACTGCTCACCATGTCAGTGTCAAAGCCTCTGCTGTGGAGGAAATATGATAATTTAGCCATACTGTTTTTCTTATGTTTTATGGCATCATACTTTTTTTGCGCGAGTGCGAACAAAGCATCTTGATCACTGTAGAGAGATTTCGAGTCTTTCAAGGCCTGATTGATAATAGCGCGGGGGATCCCTTTTTTCTGCAATTCGACCTGCAGGAGCTGCTTACCAACCAGTTTCTTGCTCAGCCTATTGCCGATATACCGGGCCGCGTAGTCCGCATCATCGATATATCCCGCTTCCCTGAGGCCTTCGACGATCTCGCGTATGAGGATCATATCGTATCTTTTTCTGCTGAGATACCGCTCCATCTCTGCCGCGGAACGGGGGCATATGGCAAGGTAATCAAGGGCCATGGTTTTGCACCGGTAACGCTGGGATTCCTCTTTCATTTGTGCATATTCTGTCGTGTCAACAGTCCGTCCTGCTTCAAGATGGAACAACCCTGTCACCGGGTAGGGTATTTTAAACTCTTCGCCGTTATCGAGATCAACGGTGATACAGTTATTGCCATGTTTTATTTTTATGATTGTTATCATGGGTGAACAGGCACAAATAAAAAGAGGATGCTGGTATGCATCCTCTTTTTTTTCGATATAAATAATGTTGTTAACGTTTCGAGAACTGGAACCGTTTCCGCGCTTTTTTCTGTCCCGGTTTCTTCCGCTCAACTTTGCGTGGATCCCGTGTGAGAAATCCGCCTTCCCTGAGCTGCTTGCGCAGTTTTTCATCAGTCTGGACGAGACAGCGGGCAATGCCCATTTTTACGGCTCCGGCCTGGCCGGACCATCCGCCGCCGTCAACAATGGCAAGGACATCGTATTTTCCGAGCAATCCCACATGCTCGAGGGGCTGGCGCACGATAAGCTCCAGCGTTTGCCTTCTGAAATACTCGTTTATCGGTTGCTTGTTGATGACCATGTTACCCGATCCCGGGGCAAGCCACACCCTGGCAACGGAGGTCTTTCTTCTTCCGGTAGCATAATAACGGTTAGACATAACAGCTCCTCTATATATCAAGTGGTTCCGGCTTCTGAGCCTGGTGAGGATGCTCGGCGCCGGTGTAAACTTTCAGGTTCCCGAAAATCTTTCTTCCCAGCCTGCTTTTCGGGAGCATCAGCCTGACGGCATGTTCAATGACGAATTCCGGCTGTTCCTTCCGGATTTTCTTTATATTCACGAATTTGATACCGCCCGGATACTGGGAATGCCTGAAGTATTCTTTATCCTGTCCCTTGTTGCCGGTCAGGAGAACCTTCTCGGCATTGATAATAATGACATTGTCTCCCATGTCGAGGTGGGGGGTATAGGTCGGCTTGTTCTTTCCCCGTATAATCTTGGCAACCTCGGATGCGAGTCTTCCCAGAACTTTCCCATCGGCATTAATGATAAACCATTTCTTGTTTATCTCTGATGCCTTCATTGAATATGTTTTTTGAATCCCTTTCATGTTTTTCTCGTACTGTTATATAAATATAATAATTTTCCCGAAATCAGCAAAAATTAACCGGAAGGAATAAATTATATACACCCTCTTTTCTGTCAATAAAAATTATTATTAATTTTGATATTAATTTGCATAGTTTCTGCTGTTTTTCTATAATTAACGTTAAAGAATAAAAATCATAAATTGATATGCCAGATATATGCCTGATTCATGTATCAAGATTATATTCTCTCCTCTGATCAGGTGTTTCATTGCATATATCCTGGCAAAGTATTTCTTTTACGGAAGGCATACTGTTTTATGGTCCTGATGATGTTTTAAAAATAATTTGACTAATTGAAGAAATAATTAACATAATAGCCATTGCTAATTAAATATGAAATAAAGGAGTTATCCCGATGAAAAAGGCGATCGTACTCTTATCCTGCTTCATGTTCCTGGCCGGATTGGCTTCCTGCGGAGGCGGGAAAAACATAAAAGATAACAAATCCGGAGACTTCTCTCTTGATGAAAAATCCGACAAGAAAGGCTCCAGCACCGGAAGGGCTGAAGGAGTGGCAGCGATATTCGACAATGATAGGGCCCTGGCACGCGACCGCGCGATTAATGACGCGCGCAACAAGCTGGTCGAGAAAATGTTGGGTTCCACGGTCTCCGGAGAGAGCGTCATGAAAGACTATGAGCTTGTCAAAATGCTGGTCCAGTCAAAATCGTACGGATTGATAAAGAAAGAGAAGATCATCAGCGAAAAATCCGACAACGACCTGTACCGGGTAGAGATCGAAGGCACGGTTGAGCCTGCCGTGGTTGAGGACGCCATAGAAGACGCCCTGAACCGCTACGGCAAGCCGAAATTCATGGTACTCATCAGTGAAACCTTTGAGGGGAAAATGAACACGCCCGGTTTCACCGAGACTGAAATGCAGATGCAGGAGCGCATGGGCAGCGCCGGTTTTCAATTCGTTGACATGCAGATCGTCCAGGACATGATGAAGCGCCAGTACGGCCGCATGGCCAAAGCCATGAACGGCCAGGTCACTGAAGACGTCCAGAACATGCTCCTGAATGACGTCGGCGCCGAGGTGCTTATAATCGGCACGGCGCAGACCCAGGACCAGTCAAACGTGCTCCGCTCCTATTCAACAAACATGAAATCCAAGTCCGCCATCGTGCGCCTGAAGGCGATCGATGTATATTCCGGCAGGATCCTGGCCACGACCAGCAAGGACGCACCGGGCGTACACATCCAGTCCGATACCGCGTCCAAGAAGGCCATTGAGAACGTGGTCAAAAGGATCCTCGGCGGCAAGGATGAAAGCACCGGCGCATCGAAGCCGGGCCCCTTCATGGATGAAATCATCAAGCAGTTCGTCAAAGCCGCGACTCACCGTCAGATCAATCTCTACATAACAGGACTTGATTACAACGGAATGAAGAAATTCAGAGAAGAAGTCGAAAACAGGATACGCGGCGTCCAGCAGGTGCTTGAAAAAGGCCGCGTCGGCAAAGCAGCCAGGGTTGAAGTTTACTTCGCGGGGACCACGGCCGAATTTGTCGATGAACTGAAGGCAAAGTCGGGCAAGCTTGGGTTTGACTTCGAGATCCCTGACACCTTCCCGAACAGGGTCACCATCCAGGCGAAGGTGCTGGGTAAATGATCGGGATTGCCAATGATAATAAAAAAGGCCATCGCAGGATGGCCTTTTTTTATCAAGGAAATTTCCCCCTTGGTTAGATGCTGTCCACGGGACACAATGACGGTGCCGTCACCTGTGCCAGGCAACATCATGGTCGGATCAGTTATACCGATAGTTATCGGTACTATACGGCTTGATCATGTCACAAGAGGGAGCGCCCGGCCATCCGGAGGAATTCACCGAAGAGCTCCCCATGGGAGATGCCGTAGGCGTCCTGGAACATCTGCTTCCTCATAAGTATAACCTGCATGACCCCAAAGGCCTCCCCCCATATGATGAGCATGAGCTGGCGGGCATCGAGACGGGTGCTGATACGGTTATGGTCGATATCGTCCTTGATCGCGGCTATGACGAGGTTCCCGTATTCCTCTGAAATGACCTGACATTTGGCTCGGTTGCTGCCGTCGTCGGCAAATCCGTCCGGAGCATAGTAACGATGAACGCGTGACTCGTAGATCATGATGAGGTTGAAGAATTCCGGATGATCTATGGAAAACTTGTAGAAGGCCTTCCCCAGGGTGTGCACCAGGGAATCACCGGGAGTGCATTGTACCAGCGACTCCTGCAGTGATGACTTGAAAATGCGCTGGCCCCTTAGCACGACCGCCAACAGCAGATCTTCCTTGTCCTTAAAATACAGGTACATGCTCCGCTTGGCGTAGCCTGCGGCGCCGGCAATGTCCTCCATTGTGGTTTCATCATAACCCTTCGAAAAAAACAATTCCTGGGCGATGTCCACAAGGCGGCCGATCCGCTGTTCACGCTCCCATGTTTTTCTTTCTTCGGTTTTCATTGCAAAATGAATTAATATTGACAGGTACTGCTCAAATGTGATATATTGCACTTAAATGAAATATATTGCACTATAGTGTAATTTATTAAGACACTCATATAATGTCAACAAATAAATAATCGGCTGAAGCCTTAAAGGAGGTCCCATGCCAGTACCACTGTTGATCGCCTTATATTTCCTTTTCCCGGCTGTCTCTATCTATGCCTGTTATCGGTTCCCGGCTGTCAACAAGATCGGCATTGTCGTTCTTTGTTATGTCGGTGGCATCACCCTGGGAAATATCGGCATATTACCGGTAGACGCCGCGCAGTATCAGAAAATGATTTCGGAATCCGCTGTTGCCCTGGCGCTACCGCTCCTTTTTTTTTCCATCGACGTGAAGAAATGGTCAAAACTGGCCGGCAAGTCATTGTTATGCATGCTTCTGGCAACGATCTCGATAATCATCACATCCTATGCAGCTTTCTTTATTATAAAAGGAAAAGTCCCGGGCGATTGGAAACTGGTGGGCATGGCCATCGGCCTGTATACCGGCGGAACGCCGAACCTGGTTGCTATCAAAGCGGCCCTGGGAGTGAACACCGACACCTTTATCAGGATGCATACATATGATACCGTAGTATCACTTATATATATCATATTCTGCATTACCCTGGCCCAGCGCCTTTTCAACATGATCCTCCCGAAATTCGACTGGAGCATTTACAGCAACGAGGACAAGGTGAAAATGTCCGAAGCGGAGGATATTCATGCCTACAACGGCATGTTCAGGCCGCTCATATTCCTGAAGCTCCTCGGGGCCCTTCTCCTGTCGGTTGTCATCGTGGTTGTTTCAGACCAGTTTAGCAAACTGTTCCCCTCTGAGCATGTCACCGCTGCAGTGATCCTTGCCATAACGACCCTGGGCATTGCCTGCTCCTTTATACCAAGGATCAGGTCCATTGAGAAGACCTTCCAGCTCGGCATGTATATCATCTATGTCTTCTGCTTTGTCGTGGGGTCGATGACAAACGTCAGCACCCTGATCAACATCAACTGGCCCCTGATGTTCTTCATCATCATCTGCATTTTCGGCAACATGCTCCTTCACGGGATCATGTGCCGTTTTTTCAAGATCGACACCGACACCTTCATCATCACATCGGTGTCCGCAATCTGCTCGCCCCCCTTTGTTCCGCCCGTGGCCGACGGCCTGAAAAACCCGATGGTGCTCCTCTCCGGCGTTATCACGGGGATAATCGGCTATGCCATCGGCAACTACCTGGGCATCTCCCTGGCGTATCTGCTGCACTATCTGTTTGTGTGAGGTAAACCCTATGACAGCACAGCGAGTAACACTCCCTCGAAAAGGAATAAGCCGCAGGCAGGTACTGGAGCGGCTGAAGGCGTACGGCGCCGACGATCCCGACTACAAGCACCTCCGCACCTGGAGCCTGGTCTACTACCTGGGCGAGGAGCATACGAAATTCCTGGAGAAGGCCCACAGCATGTACTTCTCAGCCAACGGCCTCAACCCCATGGCATTCAAGAGTCTCAAACGTTTTGAATCGGAAGTGGTGGACATGACCGCCGGGATGCTCCACGGCAGCGAAGGCGTCTGCGGCGTCATGACCTCATGCGGCACCGAAAGCTGCCTCCTCGCGGTTAAGACATACCGTGACATGGCGCGTGCTGCAAGGCCATGGATCCGCAGACCCGAGATGGTAATCCCCGAGACCGCCCATGTGGCGTGGGATAAAGGCGCGGAATACTTCGGCATGAAGCCGGTCCGGGCACCCCTCGGCGCCGATTACCGCGTCGACACCAGGGCGGTTCGCAGGCTCATCACGCGCCGCACCGTCATGATACTCGGCTCCGCGCCGGAGTATCCCCACGGCATGATCGATCCGATTGAAGAGCTGGGCGCGATAGCCCTTGAAAAAAAGATCCCCCTTCACGTCGACTCTTGCCTGGGCGGATACCTCCTCCCCTTCATGGAGATGCTGGGCCGCCCCCTGCCCCCCTGGGACTTCCGGGTCCCCGGGGTGACATCCATTTCCGCAGATACCCACAAGTACGGTTACAGCGCCAAAGGGGCTTCGGTCATCCTGTACCGCGACGTGGAAATTCTGAAGCACCAGCTCTTCGTGTACGAAAACTGGCCCGGCGGCATCTTCGCATCGCCGGGGATTCTGGGCACCCGCCCCGGCGGGTCAATAGCCGCCGCATGGGCCTCCATGCAGGTTTTCGGCAGGGACGGCTACATGAAGCTCACCCGGCAGACCATGGAAAACGCTGACGAATTGAAGGACGGCATCAGGAAAATACCGGAACTGGAGCTGATCGGGGACCCGCCGGCCAGCGTGTTCGCATACCGTTCGCGTGACAAAAGAGTGAATATCTTTGCCGTCGGGGACCGGATGGAGTCCCGTGGCTGGCATATAGACCGCCTCCAGAGGCCGGAGGCCCTTCACGCAATGGTGACGCCCCTCCACGCGCGGGTCACAAAACGCTATCTCGATGACCTGAAAAAATCCGTTCACGAAGTCATGAAAAATCCGAAGCTTGCTGAATCCGGAAGCGCCCCCATGTATGGCATGATAGCGGCGGTGCCGCTGCGGGGCATGGTGAAAAACCAGGTTATAACCATGATGAAGGACCTCTATGGCCCTGGTGGTAAAATGCCCGATATCGCCTCCACTGAAGCGACCGGTAATGCGGCGTCTCAGGATCTGCCCCTGGCGGAAAAACTGGGACGCCTATACCTTTCACTCAGGAACAGGCTGAAAAAATCATGAGCTGAAGGATCACAGCTGTGTCATCGCGAGGAGGGATGAATCTTCCAGAGCCGCCTCGTGATCTCCATGTAATCTTGCCGCGATATCATGTTTGGCCGTGTTTGTATCTAAAAAACAATCATATCGACGCTCTTTTTTGTGCACCCCGGACAGCCATTTGTATTTGACAAAATTCATGGATACCGTTCATTTCAAGGATGGAGAGCGCGTAGTTCAGCCACTGACATGAACAAGACGGGTAAAATGGATACTGCGAAATACACAATCAAAGGTGAAGAAATCACAAAGAAGTTCGGCAGGAACACCATCTTCAAAAATATCAATCTGTCCGTGACTACCGGCGGGTCCCTGTGCATTACCGGCCCCAACGGCTCAGGCAAATCGACCCTCCTGAAAATCCTCGCCGGGCTGCAGGGTCAAAGCGCCGGCACCGTCTCCCTGGCATCAGGCAATCCCATACCTAAAACAGAATGGCGCGCCCAGATCGGCTACACGGGGCCGCTGGTCAACCCCTATGATGATCTGACCGGTCAGGAAAACATAACCTTTGCCGCGAGCCATGCAGATGCTACAGCCAGGGCCGATCTTCTGCTGGAGCAGTTCAATCTGGCAAGACAGCGCGATAAAATGGTGAAATACTATTCATCCGGGATGAAGCAGCGCCTCAGGATTATTCTCGCAGTACTGAATGATCCGCCGATCCTCATGCTGGATGAAGCGGGGACAAACCTTGACGCCGGCGGAATCGCCCTTCTCCATTCATACCTGGAATCAGTTCGGAAAGAAAAAATCATCATACTGGCGACGAACGATGCGCAGGAGGAAAAATTGTGCGGAGAGGTGATCCGACTTGGGTAAGGATATTCTGCGCAACCTCAGGAAGGATTTTTTGGTCGAATTCAGGAGCAGGTTCGCCATCAGCGTTTCGATGTCCTTTGCCGCCATCGTGACCATTGCCATAAGCCTCACGGCCGGAGGTGTTCCCTTCCCGGTGCAGGTTCAGGCTATCCTTCTCTGGGTCGTCATCTTTTTCAGCGCCATGAACGGTCTCTCCCACATCTTCGTTCGCGAAGAAGACCAGTCAACGGCGCTCTTTCTCAGGATCAATGTCAATGTCGACTCCATCTTCATATCAAAATACATATTTAACCAGATTTTCATGGCGATAATAGTGGCCGTGATAACCCCCCTGTTCCTGTTTTTTTTACAGGTCCAGATACTTCACATTCCTCATTTCATTTTTTCCGTCATGATAGGAGGCTTTTCCATTGCCGCAGCGACAACCATCCTGGCTGCCATGGTTGCAAAAGCAGGAGGAAAAGGATCCCTCTTTACTATCATTTCATTCCCCATACTGCTGCCGGCGCTCTGGATATCCATCTCATCAACATCAGCAGCTCTGAAGGCGCCTCCTCCCCCGGAAGGGAACCTCCTTTTTTTGCTTGCATTTTCCGGTTTTATTTCAGTTATATCCTTCTTACTGTTTAGATTCGTGTGGCTTGAAAATTGACAGTGCAGGCGGCCTGTCTGCCCGTTACGCCGGGCGGGCCGCCCGGACCAGTACCCATGAAAGTAATACCCGCAGCATTAAAAAGCGTTTACATCCTGATGCCGGCCGTCATCGTAATGGCCTTTCTCTGGGCGCCGCCCGCTCAGATACTTGGCGATTCAAGCCGTATCATGTATTTCCACGTGCCCCTCGCCTGGGTGTCGATACTGGCCTTTATTGTATCAGGTATCATGTCGGTTATATTTCTTGCTGACAGGAACGGCGCCTTCGCCGGACTCGACAGCACGGCTTACAATTCCGCCGTGGTGGGCCTGACCTTCACCGTACTTACTGTTATAACCGGATCGATATGGGCCAGAATCAGTTGGGGAGTCTTCTGGAACTGGGACCCGAGGGAAACCTCCATAGTGATAATCCTGCTTATTTATATAGCCTATTTCAGCATCCAGGGTGCCATGGCGCGCAACGAAAACCGCGGGAAAATCGGTTCCGCGTACCTGATCCTGGCGATGATCACACTTCCTTTTTTCGCCTTCCTGGTGCCGAGAATCTACCCATCGCTGCATCCTGATCCGATCATCAACGCAGACCGCAAAGTATTCCTTGACGACCGGATGCGTTCAACCCTGGTCGTGGCCATCATTTCCTTCACCGTGCTCTACTGCTACATTCTCAGTATAATGAACCGCATGATGAAATTACAGAAACACATAGAGGACACCTGTCATGACAAATAGTAACGTAAAGGCCGTCGTGCCTTTCATCCTGGTTCTACTGCTGATATCAGGTGCCGGCATTTCTGCTGATGCAGGGAAGCATCAAACCAGCGACATGACGGTTATAACAGACCTTCACGCGCAGGAAACTCAACAGTCTGATCAGGCAGGGGGCAAGGATGAAACCAGGCAGCCGGAGCAGCCAACAACCCTCTACCAGGTCATGGGAGTTGTGTTGTTTATCTGGTTGGGCCTGGCCTTGTTTATATTCAGGCTCGACCGCAGAGTGACAAAACTGGAATACCAGGTTAAAAACAATAAATGACCCGTATGCATAGACAGATATTATGAAGTTTCGAAATCTGCTGATATTCACGTTAGGACTTGCGTTTCTGATAGCCGCGGTATTTTTCGCCAGCGATAATATCCTGTCTCCCTATGTTCCCTTCAAAGAGGCAAAAATCAGCGCCGGTTCGTATGTGCAGATCATCGGCAGATTGGATAAATCGGTCCCGGTGGCTCACCGGGAGGGTGAATACACCTTCACCGCCATGGATAAGGACGGAACCAGATTGCGGGTGATCCATCGAGGCACCAAGCCCCAGAATTTCGAACACACGGACCAGGTGGTCATTCTCGGCAGGTACAGGACTGACGGGGATATCTTCGAGGCGGATAAAGTCCTGGTAAAATGCCCGTCAAAATACAGGAGACAGGAGTGACATGAACATCAGCGTTAACATGGGAAACATACTCATAATCGCATCACTGGTCATATCCCTGGCCGCCGTTATGTGTGCAATCCTTTCCGCGGCGGGAAAAGACCGCTTTTCGCAGCCGGCACGCGTCCTCTACCAGATTTCCGGGGCCTTCATTACTCTGCTCGTATTCCTCCTCCTGTACTATTTCATAGAATGCGACTACCGCTTCGTGTATGTATTCGATAATTCTTCCAGGGCACTGGCACCGGCTTACCGCATTGCCGCATTCTGGGCAGGAAAGGAGGGAAGCTTTCTCCTCTGGCTTTTCTTTATCAACATTTTTGGATTAATTATCATACGTAAATCTGACGCAGAGTCCTCTATACTAATGTCAGTTATCCTTTTTTCCCAGATATTCTTCATTATAATTCTTATTGTGGAAAGTCCCTTCACGTACCTGTGGGACAAATATCCGGAAAACTTCAGTACAGGCATGATCCCCGGCGACGGCGCCGGGTTAAATCCCCTTCTCAAGGACCCGTGGATGGTGACCCATCCGCCGGTCCTGTTTCTCGGATATGCCTCATCAACCATCATCTTCGCCCATGCTATATCAGCGCTAGTGAAAAAGAATTATCATGAATGGATACAGGACGCCTACCCCTGGCTCCTTTTCAGCATGGTCACGCTGGGAATCGGCATTTTCCTCGGCGGCTATTGGGCCTACACGGTCCTTGGATGGGGCGGCTACTGGGGCTGGGACCCGGTTGAAAATTCATCCCTGATCCCATGGCTGGTCTCCGTCGCCCTGGTGCACGGCTTCATCCTCCAGCGAAGAGGCGGGTACCTGACAAGAACCAATATCCTTCTTGCGCTTCTCTATTTCATCACGGTATTCTACAGCACCTGGCTCACCAGGAGTGGAGTTCTATCCAATTTTTCAGTCCATTCTTTCGCAGCTTCAAATGTCGCTAAATTCCTACTTACATTTCTGATCATTTATGCGGTCTCCGCATCAGTTCCCTATATATCACGTTTCAGGACAATTCCAGTCAAAAAAGTAGACGTCCCTCTTCTTGACTGGAGGACTATTACCGTGTACGGCATAATGGTGCTCATCCTTTATTCCCTGATAATCCTTGCGGGAACTTCAATGCCCCTGCTTTCTCAGCTCTTCATGGCACGACCTACCAATGTGACAGCCACGTTCTATAATAATTTCTCCCTGCCCCTGGGTATGATACTAGTTCTCCTGATGATTGCAGCCACAACCCTGATCATCACAAAAAAGAATGATCTGCTGAACAGGGAATCCATCATTGCCCTGGTCGTCGCTGTCATCCTGGGAATTGCCGTCAACTGGGGTTTTACCGGAAACGTCGCCGCATACATGTATTCCTTCGCGGCGATTTTTCTGATCCTGCGGGCATTACTCGATATCTGGAAAACCGGATCCGCTGCGGTACTTCCGTCACGCTTGACCCATATCGGCGTCGGCTTCCTGGTGCTGGGCATCATTACCTCCAATTTTCACTCCACTTCCGTCCAGAAAAAGCTGGAGCAGGGAAAAACAGCGGTAGTTGGCTCTATGGAAATAACCTTCACCGGTTTCAAGGAGGGTAAAGAATCATTTCTCCGCTTTACCATCAGACGTGATCAAAAAGCTGTCAGCATAAAATCCGCTTACTATTTTGATGAGAAAACCCAATCAATTTACAAGGAGCCCTATATACTGTCAGGGTTCCTCAATGATATCTACATCGCACCGGAAAACTATGAAAGCGGCTCCGAATCGGTTACAAATCTGGTACTTGAAAAAGGCGAGGAAAGAGTTTTCAACGGCCTGAAAGTCAGTTTTACGGGATTCAGAACGGAACACATGACCTCCGGAGAACCGTCAACCTACGCGGATATCAGGGTGAATGGCATTCCGCTGTCCCCCGGCGTCTCTTTCTCTCGCGGCAACATGCGATCCAGGGACCAGACCATTCCCGGCACCGATCGTTCCGTTTCGCTCCGTGACATTGACGCGACAGCTAAAAAAATACTGCTGCACATAACACCGGGTAAAACCATCCCGGTGCCGGCGGATTCGGTTATTATCACCGTATCAAGGAAACGGCTCATCTGGTTGGTCTGGCTTGGTACAATTCTGATAGCCGGTGGCGGGGCCTATGCCTTTGGAACAACAGTGCAGCGCAAGAAATGAGAACCTCGCAGCGGGATAGAGGCTACAGACGGTTCTCGTCAAGTATCAGCTTCAAAGCTTTCCTCATGTTTTCTATTTCATCCAGGAGCTTTTTAAAAGCATCATCCACTTTTTCAAGCTCATGATTTTTCCCGATTTTTTCCAGTTCAAGGGCGGCGTTAAAAGCCTTTTCCGCGGAAAAATTTGCCACCGCCCCCTTTATCGTGTGCGAGGTTTTCCCTATCTTCTCGCTGTTTTTATTATGTATGGCATCTTCAATGGCTGAGATTAGTTTCGGAGAATCGGACAAAAACAACTGCGCCAGCTCCTTGAAAAGATCAAAATCACCGTCCAGGCGCTCACTCAAGGCTTTCTTGTTTATGTAATCATCTGCTTTCATTGGGTCCGCCTCCTCCCCGGTGGATCACAGGCATTTATGATACACCCGTATCATCAGGTATTATGATGCGTTTTAAATGATATTGTCAAGATTTAAATACCATGATTTCCGACCGTATTGTATTAAAAAAATTTGTAGCCATGACTGCCGCAATTCGTATATGGATGGTTGCTGGTTAATTTGAAAAGCACCGGTCCCTTTTTTAATTGACGATCATTACCGGGGCCCATATAGTAACGCGATCAACGGTACAGGCAATGATACGAACAGCATCAATAAATTTCCGACCAGACGACGAGAGTTCAATACCCCTCCTCGGCAATCTCATAGAATTTCTTGAAAACAAGCATGTCAGGATTAACCTGCCCGAATATGACATTATTCGGGGAGAGCCTTTTTACCGCCTGGCTGTGCCTCATGAACAGTTTGTTAACAAAGCCGATCTTATTATTGTCATCGGCGGCGACGGGACCTTTCTCCGAACCGCCAGGCTTTTCTGTGGGACGGGAAAGCCGATTTTCGGAATAAACAGGGGGCGACTCGGCTTCCTGACCGAATTCAGCCCCCTGGAATATCCGGTTCATCTGGAACATGTTCTGCAGGGCAATTATTCCACGGTCGAGCGGCTGGTCCTCGAAGTCGCCTTGCGCCGCGACGGTATGGAAATAGTCAGCCAGTGCTTTCTTAATGACGCGGTCCTTCATAAGGGGTCATTCTCCCGCCCCATCCGTCTTGAGCTTGAAATTGACGGTAATTTTTTCAGCTCTTACACCGGTGACGGGCTCATTATTTCCACTCCTACCGGATCAACAGCCTATGCGCTTTCAGCAGGAGGGCCCATCATTACTCCGACTGAAGCGAAAATCCTGCTGCTGAGCCCCATCTGCCCCCATAGCCTTGCCATGCGTCCCATGATCATACCGGCATCATCGGATTTTCGCGCGCGCATAGCGTCGGATTACAAGAATTTATTATTGACAATAGACGGTCAGGAGGTAATTGGAATCGACGGAAAGGACGAGATTTTAATCCGCCAGTCCAATAAAAACATCAATCTGATAACGCATCCGGAAAAAAATTACTATGCCATCCTCCGTGAAAAGCTCGGATGGGGATAAGACAGGCCAGGACAACGATAATGCTCCTCGAAATAAGAATTAAAAACTTCGTCATCATTGAAGACCTGGCCATCTCTTTCGGGAGGGGACTCAACATCCTGACCGGCGAAACCGGCGCGGGGAAATCAATCCTCATTGACGCCCTGTCCGGCGTTCTGGGCGAAAAAATGACCATCGACATGATCACGGACCGGCTTCGAAAAAGCCACTCTTGAAGCGGTGTTCGATATCTCCGCCTCCCCCAGGTGAGGAAGGTCCTCGATGAATCCGGCATTGACTGCGACGAGGATACCCTTATCTCGCGCCGGAGCTCTACTCCAGCGGTAAAGGCCGCTCCTTCGCCAATGCCGTCCAGATTCCCGCTTCCAAGCTCAAGGAACTTTCCGAATACCTTATAGACATTCACGGCCAGAACGAGCACCAGAACATCGTCAAGGTATCGCGCCACCGCGAGCTCCTGGACAGCTTCGGCGGTCTTGACGGCGACGTCGTCAAAGGTACGTGCCATTCACGAGCGCCTGCAGAACCTGAAAGACCGACTCAATTCCTTCGAGATCGACGAGCGGGAAAAAGCCCGCCGCATCGAATACAATTCCTTCGCCATGCGGGAGATCGATGCGGCCGGATCTCAAAACCGGCGAAGATGAGGAACTGAAAAACGAATCCATTGCTACTGGCAAATTCCGAAAAGCTTTTCAAGGAAATCAACGCCTCGTCGCGTCTCATGAGCGGCGAAGGCGGCATCGTGCAGAAACTGAAGAGCGCGGACCAGAGCCTGTCAAAAATTTCAGAATATGACCCTGAAATCGCCGGCATCCTTGACGCCATCAAGCAGGCCCAGTATTCCCTCGAAGACGCTTCCATCTATCTGCGCGACTATGAGACGCACCATGGATTTTTCCCCGGAGCGGATCAACCAGGTCGAGGAACGCCTGTCCCTGATATCGAGCCTTAAAAAGAAATACGGCGACACCATACAGGACATCCTGAATTACGCGGAAAAGGCGCGCAAAGAACTGGAGGCCATAAACTCCGGCGATGAGGAAAAAGAGCGGCTTAAGGCACGAATACCGCCAGGCAGTGAAGGAGGCCAAGGAGATCGCCCTGGGCCTCTCGGAGAAGCGCAAGGAAGTTGCACGGCGCCTCGAATCCAGGGTCATGAAGGAACTTGCGGACCTCGGCATGGCAGGCACGCAGTTCCGCGTGTCGATCCAGCGGGAAGTCAACCCCGAGGGGGAAATCGAAGCTGACAACAAACGCTACGTCCTCTACCCTCACGGCCTTGACCGCATTGAGTTTCTCCTTTCCGCCAATGCCGGCGAGGACCTGCGCCAACTCCGCAAAGTCGCCTCCGGCGGAGAGATGTCCCGCATCATGCTCGCCATCAAGAACGTCATTCTGTCCGCCGACATTGTCGAGAGCCTGGTCTTCGACGAGGTGGACGCCGGTATCGGCGGAAAGGTCGCTGAAATCGTGGGCCGGAAACTCAAGTCCCTTGCAGGGAACCGCCAGGTACTGGTGGTGACCCACCTGCCGCAGATAGCAGCCATGTCCGACAGCCATTATTCGGTGCAGAAGGGAAAAACCGGCGAGCGCGTCACCACCCTGGTGAAACAGCTGTCCCCGAAAGAAAAAGTCAAGGAAGTCGCCCGGATGCTTGCCGGTGAGACCATCACCGATCTGTCGATGAAACACGCCGAAGAAATGGTGCGCAATGCGGAAAAGATCACCGCACCCGGTCGATAGAGATCGACCTCTCCCTGGAACTTACCGCGTATAATCAAGGAAATTGTCGACTGCTGCGGGTCCCTCGGCCATATTGATGTAAACCGGGTCCTTGTCTGCGTCGGATCCAACAGGAGCGGCCGGCGCGGAGGTTTATACGGGAAACTGATACCCCTGCGCTTCAAGGACGGATCATCGGTCTTGCAGCTACCGCGGCAGACTCTACGCCATCCCGGAAATATCCAATAACGGCCATTCCTGCCTGTACATTATCTATTTTTACATGCCGCGGTTTTTCGACCTTCCCTGGGAAGAGAAGCTCCGGGTCATTTTCCATGAACTGTATCACATCAGCCCCCATTTTGACGGAGATATCCGGCGCATGGGAGCGGTAAAAAAAGCCCACGGTCATTCGAAAAAGCATTTTGATACACTCTATGATGCGGAACTCCGCTCATTCATACGGCATCTGCAGGGAACCCCGCATATTAATTTTCTCGCCATGACCTCCCGTGATCTGTACGGGCGGTACCGCCGCGTTACCGCAGTAAAGATGAAGCATCCGAAGCCCGTTGTTATTAATTCTTGATTTTAAATGAAAATAACTTGACATGAACGAAGCACTGATGACTTTGTTTCTATACATAGAATCGTTTCTATTGATAGAAACTGTAATGCATATGTCCGCCAGTAAATTGAAAGAAATAGCGTCGGTTCTCGCGACTACCCACGACCAAGAGCAAATCGAGGCTTTTTTAAAAAGCATCCTCACAAAAAATGAGGTCGATGAAATTTCAACCCGCTGGGAACTGGTGAAGCTGCTGGACGGCGGTATGAGCCAGAGAAAAATCGCGGATCGGCTGGAGCATCAGTCTGTGCAAAATAACCAGGGGATCCCGGGAGCTCAAAAAAGTCCATTCGCCTTTCAGGGCCATGATAGAAAAATACAAGGAAATCATAAAACAACAGCCGGTGAAAAAACAGGCTGAATAACAGAAGGAGTTATCGTATGCAGACAAAAATATTTCTCAACGAAAATGAAATGCCGCGGCAATGGTACAATCTCGCGGCCGACCTGCCCACCCCGATGCAGCCGCCGCTGGGCCCTGACGGCAAGCCCGTAACCCCCGACATGCTGGCGCCGGTTTTCCCCATGAACCTGATCGAGCAGGAAGTGAGCCAGGAGCGCTGGATCGATATACCGGAGGAAATCCTGCGAGCTCCTCTACCGCTGGCGGCCGTCGCCCCTGCACCGCGCCTACCATCTTGAAAAAGCACTCGGCACGCCGGCGCGGATCTATTACAAGAATGAAAGCGTTTCCCCGGCCGGGAGCCACAAGCCGAATACCGCCGTGGCCCAGGCCTGGTACAACAAGCAGTTCGGCATCAAGAAGCTGACCACCGAAACCGGCGCCGGCCAGTGGGGAAGCGCGCTCGCCTTTGCCTGCTCCCTCATCGGGCTCGAGTGCAAGGTATTCATGGTCCGCATCAGCTTCGAGCAGAAGCCGTTCCGCAAAACCATGATGCAGACCTGGGGCGGCAACTGCATCCCCAGCCCGAGCACCGAGACCAAAGCGGGCCGCGACGTTCTTGCGAAGCATCCCGGACACCCCGGGCAGCCTGGGCATCGCCATCAGCGAGGCGGTCGAAGCGGCGGTCACCGACACCACCGGCCAGACCCGGTATTCGCTGGGCAGCGTGCTGAACCACGTGCTGCTGCACCAGACCATCATCGGCCTGGAGGCCAAGAAGCAGCTCAAGAAAGTCGGGCGAAAAGAAGGTCGATGTCGTCATCGGCTGCGCCGGCGGCGGCAGCAATTTCGCCGGCCTTGCCTTCCCGTTTGCCAGCGACAAGATCAACGGCGCGCAGATCGAGATCATCCCGGTCGAGCCGGCCTCGTGCCCGACCCTGACCAAGGGGCCCTTCATCTACGACCATGGCGATATCGCGAAGATGACCCCGCTGCTGCCGATGCACTCGCTGGGCCACAGTTTCGTGCCGGATGCCATTCATGCCGGCGGACTGCGGTATCACGGCATGGCGCCGCTGGTGTCAGCCGGCGTGGTCGAAGGGCTCTTCACGCCCATGGCGCTTCAGCAGATCGAATGCTACGAGGCAGCGATGCTCTTCGCCAGGACCGAAGGGATCATCATCGCGCCGGAAACCAGCCATGCCGTCGCCGCGACGATCCGCAAAGCGAAAGAAGCGAAGGAAGAAGGCAAGGAAAAAGTGATCATTTTCAACCTGAGCGGTCACGGGCTCATGGACCTTTACGGATATGACCTCTTTCTGCAGGGAAAACTGGCAGATCATGAACTGCACCAGGATGAAGTCAACGAAGCCCTTGCAGAGCTGGGCAACCTGCCGAAACCGTCAACCGCGAAAACCGGGAAGTGGTAATAGTATCAAAACATCCACCCGCATGCGCATCATGCGGGTGGATGACACGCCCTCATCAAATGGTTGAAAACAAATAAATTTTTAACTTCAAAACTGATAATCTCCCCCCAGAGGACCTGAATAGTCGGTCACATCAACCGATGCGATGTTTCCATAAAATGTAAAACCTTTCGGGTTGGTAGTGATGTCAGATATGAATTGATTGATAACATTCATATCATCGGTATTGAGAAGCACCCTTACGGAGCCGTCAGACAGATTGGATGCAGTACCGCGGATATGCCGTTCCCGGGCATATTGACTGCAGTAAGCGCGGCAAAACACTCCCTGTACTCTTCCGTGGAGTATTAATTTTTTCGGCATCTCACTGTCCCCCGCTTTCTTGATAGGTCAACATGAGTAAGATGTTTTTTAAATCATAACTTACAGCCATTCAGCAGGCAAGAATTTTTCATTATTACGGCAGGTTTTATCCGACTGTCATAGCAGCTCATTCGCAGGATGCACTTATTCAGCGAGGAGAATTTCTTTTTTTTGCTTCCTGTGATGCCGCTTCATATGAGCTATCTCTCTGAGATACTCTTTATTGTTCTTCTTCCATCTGTGGTTTATTATTCTAGCGTAAACTGCTATGCCGGTGGCGATCCAGTTCCTTCGCGCTATTTTTTTAATAATTTCCACCGCGGAATAAAATTTCTCATGGCTGTATGTCTGTGCTCGCTGCAGGCCTATGAGGGAAAAATGTAGCGGTCTGTACACGACATGATGGGCGTCATACATCGACCAGTCCTGAAAAACGATGCGTTTCGATACATGATTGTAAAATTCAGAGCCGGGGAATGGCGTCAGCATGAGGAACTGGGCCGACGTTAATTTCATTTTTTTCGCATAGTTCACCGTTAATTTGACCGAGTCCCACGTATCGCTGTCAAAACCATGGACAAACATGCCGTGAATATTAATATTGTACGAATGTATGATCCTGACTGCATTTGTGATATCTTCAACGGTCTGCTTTTTCTTCATCTCCTTGAGACTCTCGGGGTTGAACGATTCAAATCCGATAAACAGGGTGTGGCACCCGCTCTGTTTCATGAGTTCCAAAAGCTCCAGGTCGTTCACGATATCAGCGCGGACCTGGGTGGACCATTTGAAGGAAAGACCCTCATCAATCATGGCACGCAGCAGTTCCTTGGCCCTCTTTTTATTCGCGGCAAAATGATCATCATAAAAAAATATCATTTTACCCGCATCCTTATAACGCCTTAGCTCATCAAGAATATGCTCGGTGGAGCGAAAACGATATTTTTTACCGAACATTCCGGTGACAGAGCAAAATGAGCAGTCATAGGGACACCCTCGGGATGTCTGCACCGGTATTACTTTAAGCTTAGAGCGATCCTTCATCAGTGAAAAATCAGATACCGGCAGCTGATCAAGATCATTCTCAAAACCATGCGTCGGATTATGGATACAGGCATCACCATCTTTATAAGAAAGATTCGGTACCGCGCTATAATCCCGATCGGTTTCCCATGCATCGATAAACCGCATGAGTGGAATTTCTCCTTCCCCTCGTATGACAAAATCAGAGTATTCCAGGGCTTCTTCAGGGAGGAAGGTTACATGTGGCCCACCCATGATGACTGTAATTCCCATCTCCCTGATTGAATTGGCGACAATATATGAATTGATAGCGGTAGGGGTGATGGTGGATATTCCCACAATATCTGCATCTGACAATTCCTTATAATCAATTGAAGAGATGTCTTCGACAATTAATTGTGTTTCCCATCCGCGATTTTTCATCATCGTGGCCAGGATAAAAATTCCTATTCTGGGCAATGCAAATTGTGTGAAAATATGTTCTCCCGGAGGTTTAGGCTCAATAAAAACGATTTTTTTCATATTTATTTCCTTTAAAAAACAACCATCATATACATGACATGCATTTTATCTAAATGTTGCAATTTTTTTATTATCATTATAAAATATGGTTTCCTTTGATTGATCTGTCACTTAATCATTGTAAAAAGTAATCATCCATAGACTTCTTCTATGTGGAAGACAATAGCTAATAATATCAGGTAAAAAAACAAGTCTAATATAAAAATATTAAAAAATTATTACAGCTAACATGCTATGATCAAAAGTTCACCGGTATATATATTTGCAACCGTTTTGTGCATAATTTTTCTGTCATGCAGTTCCACGATCCCGAAAACAGAATTATGGGAAGGAATTCATAACAATATCCTCAGGGTTTTTGTTCATTATGAGCACCCTGACGATTTTGACGGAAGGATCACCACCGCCACAAAAGAACAGGTACATGAGGCTGGCAGGGCCAGGGCTGAAATATTATTACTGAGCTATATACGCATGCATGTTACCGATGTTGAGAAAGTAATTGAATGCCAGCAGATGATCGCAGGTATCATTGAGAAGGGAACAATGAGATACTTCAAGTGCGATACCCAGCATTGCTCAGCCTTTTTTAATTTTGATGTAAAGGATTTATTAAAAACCGCAGGCATTCACTATTCACAATAGAGCATATCAACTAGGGAAAATACATTTTGGACGAAACCCGCTACACAATGGTAAAGACCGGAGATGGTTCTTATACGCTATATCTTCATGACTATGATGAACATATGCATTCTCTGTCAGGCGCATATGAAGAGGCGCTACTGAAGCACGTACGCCCCTCTCGAATATTAAATGCCAATAAAACCATGCTCCATGTTCTTGATGTCGGTTTTGGTCTTGGCTATAATATCCTCGCTTTACTTGTCGAAATTGAACGCGTAGGATACCGCGGCACACTTACCATAGTTTCACTTGAAAAAGAGCGTTCGCTGCTCCCTGCACTCCGCTCAATACGATTTGATGATTCCCGTGACCGGATATACTCATCCATTCAAAGGGCATACATAACCGGCTCATGCGATATCAACAGCGTGTCAATTTCCGTCCTTTTTGGCGATGCAAGGAAATTGATCCTTCCATTGCCCGATAACACCTTTGACGCGGTTTTCTTTGATCCTTTTTCACCCTCACGCAACCCTGAACTATGGTCCGTAGACCTGTTCAGGGAGATATACCGATCTATGAACGATAACGCTGTCCTCACTACCTATTCCAGCGCCTCGCAGGTGCGTGCGGCACTTCTTGAGGCGGGATTTTTAATCGGCAGAGGACCGGCAGTCGGCGGAAAACGCGAAGGGACCCTCGCTGCAAAAACCGGGATTATCACGGTGCTTCCTGACGATGACATGGAACAGCATCTTTCCAACAGCCGCGCGGTGCCCTACCGTGACCCTCATCTCGATGCCGGCAGGGAAACCATTCTCAATGAACGAATCGATGAAATCAAACGGTCCCGTTCTGAGAAAAAGAATACTGAGGGCAATTCATGATTAGTGGCTTCGACGACTCGGGAGCATCAGATCATATCATCGAGTTCTTCAAGGACTGATTTATCGGATTTTTTGTCCAGGTTTTCCTTCTCAGCGGATTGCTGTTCTTTTCCCTGGTCCTTCATCTGGTCAAGTTCTTCCTTCCTGAACTCAAGATCACCTGACAGATCACCTTCCTGGCTAAGGCGATATGCGAAGGCCAGAGCATAGCAGAAAATAATATAGAACGCTTCGTAGATTTTTTTCCCGTTTATTTTTTTCTCCCCTTCAATGGAAGGGTCAAACACGAGCTCTTCCTGGGGATTTTCTATATATATCTGGTGGCTGTTCATGTCATCCAGCAGGACCTGCAGCTCCTGGACAATTTCTATCATGTAATCCCGTACGATAGCCATGGCATTCTTGCCGAGGGTTTTCTTTTTAGTCTCCAGGACTTCCAGGCGCTTGGTAAATTCAATATACTGGGAGCTATTGGAAGGTTTTTCCCGTCTGGATTTCTCATAATTCGCCATTTCCTCGGCATATTCACGAAGACTATCGCTGCTCTTCCTCATCTTGTCATAAAGTGTATTCAGCTTTGCCCTGAAATCAACTTTGGTGCGGGCCACAAAATCAGTCCTGAATTTTATCTTATTGGTAGTCAATATGAAGGAATATTCCCTGTCAAATTCGCTAAAGAGCAAATAGGTTATAAACACCTTATCACCGTCGCTTACACTTTCATAAAGCCGCTGCCGGTCATAATCTTTACGGAGCTGGGCCATGTCAAGTTTCGACATGATTTCCAGTCCCTGGCGTATCGCCTTCAGCCGTTCTTTATCAGCACTCTCTTCTTCATCCTCTGGTTCAGTTTGAACGGGCTTGCTGGTTTCATCCTGCGGCCCAGCCATTTCATCAAAATATTTTGCCAGCTGGCGGTTACCGGGTTTATCTGCTTCCCCAACGCCAAGAATTGCCTCAATATCTGTATCGTACAATTGGTAACCCCGCCACTGGTACATGCAGAAAAGAATGTGAAGGCGGGGAAAAAACTTGTGGAATGTTATGAAAATATCGTTGCGAACCCTTCTCGTCATGGAGTAATGCGAATCACCGGAAGTATCGCCGGCTTTTGCATAATAATCGATTGCCCGCTCAAATGCGGCCTGTATCGAATTTTCGAAAGCGTTGAGAACATAAATCTTTTTATAAATGGATAGTATTTGTTCTTTCAATTCAAGGGTTTTTTTCGGCAATTGAGGGAAGTTAACATATTGCTCTACGATTTGATCGGCGATTATTTTATCAAAGATATTTCCCATCATTTCAACAAGTTCGAAATACAAAGGCTTGATACTGTCAAGCTTGGCGGTTATGTTTCTTCCAACGGCCGGATTTTTCCTGAATATTTCCAGAAATATTATCTGTAGATCCATCAGGGCCGGTTTGTAGAGATTGTTGAATTTCTTGAAGAACCTGTTGTTGAAATAGTAACCGTTGAATCCGGCTATGCCGAGAAATTTCAGCTTGAAGCGGATTTTTACTCTATCGATAAAAAGACCAAAAGTGCCGACATCCTGGCCGGTATCGGTTTTTTTAGCGACCACCGGTCTGGCCTCAATGGTGACAGGTCTATCTTTTTTGACTCTTTTGTTGGCGGGACGGGTTTCAACCCGCTTTAAAAACTGCTTCTGCTTTTCACGGTCGATGGTAAGGCGCCGGCTGGATGGCTTTTCCTCGACAACCCTGCCGCCACTTTCAACGAATTTCGAAAAAAGGTTTTTCCGGGTTTGTTCATCGAGCTTTGAAACGCCGATATTATCCTTTGTCTTGTCGACTTTCCCTTTATCCATAATAATCAACCGAACCGGGTTTTATAGTAACCGTAAAAACAGAATGTATCTTATTAAAATGTCGAATATAGTACATTAATAAAGTAATAAAAAATATATATCAATCAAAATTTCTTTTTGAATACTTCAGCATAGTAAGATATGAGCTATACCAGTCAACCCATGTTTTGATTTCTTGTGAAAATACACTCCCGGTGCTTCATTTACCGATGCAAAATCTGCTGAATATGGAATCGAGAATATCATCTGGGGTTATTTCCCCTGTTATGTCAGCAAGGGTCTCCATCAAGGATTGTAGCTCAAAGGCTATAATTTCACCTGGTGACCGTGATTCTATAAGACTGTATATTTTTCCTGTAATTGATGCTGCGTTTTTAAGAAGCGCAATGATCCTCATGTCGGCAATAAATGAGTTTTCTACCTGAACATATTCATTACGTATTCTCTGTTTCATGGCCTCTTTCAAGTCCTGAAGCCCTGTGCCGGTCAATGCCGAAAAAAGCACCGCATCTTCCCCAAGCTTCCGCTGCATCGCTGCAATCGTCTCGGTGTCCGCAATATCCGTTTTATTAATGAGAATGATCCTTTTTTTGTTCTTTGTTTTTTCCAGGATACGCATATCATTGTCATGAATTCCGGACTGTGCATCCAGGACCAAGATAATGAACGGTGATGATTCAATATTGCGGTGGCTCAGATCAATGCCGATTTTTTCTATCTCATCACCCGGCGTGTCAATACCGGCCGTGTCAACCAGATTGACATGCATACCGCAAATCTGGAACGGTTCTCGGATAATATCGCGCGTCGTCCCCGGAATGCTTGAAACGATTGCCCGTTCCTGGTTCAGGAGAAGATTCAACACACTTGATTTCCCTACATTCGGCTTGCCGGTTATGGTAATGTCAATGCCGTGACTCAGCTGTTCTCCCATCGAACACCGGTTAAGAAGGTCATCGATTGATTCCCGTATTCCCCGGGCGGCCAGCAGGGCCTGGTCCGGCGTGATAAACTCGATATCTTCACTGGAAAAATCGATTCCCGCTTCAATATCCGCCTTGAATTCCGTTATTCTGTCCCGTATGGTTCTGATGACATTCCTGAGGGAGCCATGCATCTGCCGGAGGGATGTTTCAATTTCCCACTCGCTCTTTGCCACGATGATGTGATTGATTGCTTCAGCTTCAGTGAGATCAATTTTGCCGTTGAGAAAGGCCCGCCTGGTGAATTCTCCCGGTTCCGCCAGCCTGACGCCAAGATCGTTAAGAAGCATAATGATCTTCTTGACAATTATCTGGTTTCCATGACAGAAAATTTCGGCCATTTCCTCGCCGGTGTAGCTGCGGGGCGCCGGGTAATACACGATAATCACATCATCAATCTGTTCATTGTTATCCAGCAGAGTGCCGTAATGTGCATACCGCGGATTCAATGCACCACCTGAGTTAAAATGAGAATCAATGGCCCTGCGGGTGTCAGGGCCACTTATTCGTATGATAGCTATCGAAGAGTTAACGGGGGGGGTTGCCGGTGCACAGATGGTATCTTCTGTCATAGTTCCCGATCATTGCTTCGGTATGATGGTCACTTTACGGTATATGCCCTGCCCTTCGCTCTTGGTGGTGACACGGGTATCGTTCTGCAGGGTCAGGTGGATCAGGCGCCGCTCAAAGGGATTCATCGGCTCCAGAGTCCAGGGTTTTCCCGATTTGATGACCTTAAAGGCAATATCCTTGGACATTTTTCTCAGAGCACGCTCACGTTTCGCGCGGTATGATTCAATATCCAGTATTATCTTTTTGTCACTCCCGGTCTTGTGGTTAACAATAAGGTTAACCATGAACTGCAGTGATTCAAGGGTCTTTCCCTTTCTGCCAATAACGAGGCCGGAACTGTTCTTACTTTCCAGCTCTATATATACCTTTGATTCGCCTTCCTTGACGTCAGCAATTTTACAATCCAGCCCCATTTTTGTGAAAATTGTCCCTATGACTTCCCTGATGGTATCCGCAATGTCTTTGGTGTCAATATTGTAGTAAAGCCTTATCTTTGCCGGCCTGGAAACACCGAAACCGAAAATGCCGCTTTTCCCTTCATCTATAACCTCTATATTAACCTTTGACGAATCAATAATACCCAGTTCCGCTATGGCTTTTTTTGTGGCATCGTCAACGGTTCTACCTTCAACTTCTATAACCTTCATTATTGGCCTCCTGATTAATAAGAACACTAAGCATATTCAATCGTTACAGTAAACAGTCATACATATTGCACTTCTCACCTGCCGGGTACAATCTCCGGAAATTCCGGAGAAACCCAGACATCGGAACCGCATCAGCTGGCCTTCTCCTTCTGTGAGCGCTTATTGATGATCAGCTGGTGAGCGATCTGGAAAATATTCTGCAGGGCCCAGTACAGGACAAGGCCTGAAGGCATGCTCCAGAATATAAAAATAAACACCAGCGGCATCATCATCATCATCATTTTCTGCTGGCCCCCGGTATCAACCGTGCTCAATTTCGATTGCAGAAATGTCGACGCTGTCATGATGATGGGCAGTATGTTCAGGTCGAATCCGGATATTGTTAACACGGTATCAGGCATCGACAGGTCTTTCATCCAGAAGATAAAAGGCGCGCGCCAGAGGTCAATAGAATCGATCAGAGCGCTGTACAGGGCGAAGAAAAAGGGCATCTGCAGCAACAGCGGCAGACATCCGCCCATGGGATTGACCTTGTTTTCGCGGTAGAGCTTCATCATCTCCTGCTGCAACAGGTCCGGTTTGTCCTTGTACTTTGCCTTAAGCTCATTCAGCTTGGGAGTCAGCTGCTGCATCTTTTTCATGGATTCTGTCGACTTGATGGTCAGCGGCATGAACACGACTTTTGTCAGGATCGAGAAAATCACAAGGGCCCATCCAAGGTTCCCGATAAGCTTATTGATTGAAATAAGACACCAGATGACAAAATTTCGGATCGGCTCGATGAGCATGTTAACGTCTGCCGCGTCAATAATTGACTTGTCGAAGGCCGCGAGTTTCTTCTTGTCTTTCTCGCCCAGGTACACCTTGAAAGATTTCTTGATTTCTTTTCCTGGGCCCAGGTTGTTCATTGATATATGCATGCCGGTGCGGAATCCCGCGTCTTTACGATTGTCATGAATGACGCTTTTCGCGACCGATTCCTCAGGTATCATGATAAGCAGAAAATATCTGCTCATGATCCCCGCCCAGTTTATCACACCGCTTTCCTTTTTCAGAGACTCGCCGTTGGATGAGGAGCCGCACCCGAGGAAGAAACCGCCGCCTCCCTTGTCAGCTTTTTTGAAGCTGCCGCCAATTGAATAAACGCTCATGAGGCGGTTGTAGGTGTTGTTGTAGTCCAGCGTCGGCCCGAGGATATCACCCGGAGAAAAAATGGCTGTCCCGTTTTTAAAGACTAGCCCTTTATTCCCATTGTTTTTCAACCGGTACTCCATTTTAAATCCGTAGCCGTCATCCTGGAAAATATATATCTTCTCGACTCTAACCGGGATGCCATCCATCTGTATATCGGTGTAAAATGTTATCCTGTTCCCCTCCTCGCGGAGCTGCCATATGGTATTGTTGAGATTACTGCCATTAATAAATTCGTCATCATTGAAGTATAATGAAAAATCGAGTTCGCCCCTGGCGCCGTAGGGATTTTTTTTGACAATAAGATCAATATTTCTTTCAAGATAGGTGCATCCGGTTATGGCCGCTCCCCTGGTGGAAAGGGTCACACTATATTTTTTTGTTTTTACGGCTACATTCCTCTCAAGCCCTCCATTGCCGACCGGAACGATCTTTATTGAACCCCGGTTCTTATCTGTTTTTTCACCTTCATCTTTTGTCACAGTCTCTTTTTTCACAGCATCAGGCTTCTTTTCCTGCTTGCCCGGCTGAAAAAAAATAAAATAACCTCCCCAGATCACGGCTATAAGCATGATTGCGATGATATTCTTTTTATCCATGGCATTGTCCTTTATTTATATACTATTGAATGTGTAATCATGTACCTGTGCATTGAATATGCATCAATCCATCAATGGTTGATGACACGGCATGTATTCTTCAGGCGGGGTGGATATTACTTAAAGAAGTGAAACGTGTCAGGGACCGGATCAAGACCGCCTTCATGCAAGGGGTGGCAGCGGAGAATCCTCCGCACCGCCAGGTACGAGCCCTTGACCGGACCATGTTTTGTTACTGCATCGATGGCATAGGCAGAACACGACGGATAGAATCGGCAAGACCGGGGTAGAATCGGGGAGATGATACTACGATAGACACTTATAATGAGTATAATGAGATTTGAAAAAATAGTACTTACTTTGTTATACTGGTTTATATGCATCACTGTTGAATAATCCCGCTTTAGCAAATAGTGAAATAATCATCCGTTTCTGTTCCTCAAACGATAGATTCTTAAAATCACTATCAATCCTGACTATAATGCAAAATCCATCTTTCAATTCATTGAAAAAACCGGTACAGATCGCGCGTATTCTTCTCTTTGCCTTGTTCCTGATATGTGCTTTACCGAATGATTTTGTCAGTGCTATCGCGATTTTTATGTTCTTTTTTCCCTGTAATCCCATGCTGCCGTTATCAGGTTTCACATTATTGCTGATATTTGATTTGAGAGTATATACCCGAATTCCCGTTCCCTGTATCTTTCTGCCCTTGAGATAAACTTCCTTAAATAAAATCCTTCCTTTTAAAGAATAAATGCTTTTCACAATAAAAAATTATTTCGGCAACCGACGCTCATCGGATACTGTCAGTTTATACCGCCCTTTGCTTCTTCTCCTGCTCAAAACTTCGCGTCCCTCGGCGGTGCTCATGCGCGAACGGAATCCATGTTTCCTGTACTTTTTTACTGTGCTTGGCTGAAATGTCCTTTTCATATGACTCACCTCATATATATAAACGTCTGTTTTATTCTTAGTTGTAAGAAAATGGTCAGAAAATAGTGAATGTACTATTTTAAAAAGAATGTCTTTTTGTCAATACTATTAATAAAAAAACTATTCCCATCCCTCTGACTTCATTAGAAATGAGGCAGCAATCATTTATAATCATTCCAGATCTTTTTATTACTTCAGCCAGCACAAATCATCAGCAAGTGATCCTTTCTAATGTGACATAAAATTTTGATTGACAAATATTTTGCAGTGTATATTTTTTTTACAGGTATATCCATTTATGCATACATCGGAGTCAGCAACATGATTATAAACATCATTACCTGTGTGGTCTGCCTGGCCATGCTTATCCTCTTCAGGAAACTGGACAGGACAAACATTAAAATGGCAAAGCTCCGGAGATATTCATCACGCCTCTTTGATGAATTCAAAAACCTCGCCGAAACCGAAAACCGCCGATTTAACGACGCCACTATTGAAATGGATATTATGATAAAAAAATCCAACGCCCTCGCTAAAATAATCAACTCCTCAGTCAAGGAAATTGAGGCGAAACTCCAGGGGCTTGATATAGAAAAAACGAACCTGAAAAAAGTGGAGGATGATATCAGGGTCATTTCGCAATCGGCGCGGGACGTGAACAAGCAGATTGAATTCATTGCCGGGGCCAAGGAGGGATTCAATGAAATGTCCCTCAACATGAACTATCTGAAAGAATCGATCAAAAGCCTCAAGGGCGAAAGTGCCGAGATTCTGCAAAATTTCAGCGCCCGTCTCAAGGAACGGTCACGGGAACTTACTGCCGAATTCACCGATCAGATAACCAAGCTTCGCGAATCCATTGAGAACAAGGAGGATATCTGTGTCAACAACAGCCGGCAGAAGCTTGTCGACCTGACGGAAACCTTTGAACGCGCACTCTCCGACATGGACCAGCGTGTTACGGACACCGGCGAGATACTCCTCCAGAATTTCAAGGTGCGAATCGACGGCATCGCCAAATCCGTGGAAGGCGCCTCCAACCTTCATAACCAGATTGAGATGCTGAAGATCAACCTCAATGACCTTGAAGGAAAAGTTTTTTCAGACATCAAAGAACGCAGTTCAGTCGTTGAAAGCGAGATCCAGAATTCCATCAACGCCCTCTATAATAAAGTCAGCACCGTTGAATCCAACATGAACGAATCAAAATCAAAATTGATAAAATCCTTCGAATCGGAAGTGGATAAAGTCCGCAGCGAACTGGATAACCTGAGCATCCATGCCATCACCAAGCGGGATGAAATCGTTCAGGCCTCCCGCCGCGAGGCTGAGGAAGTCAAGAAGGTCATCAACAATTTTGAGGAACGCTTCATGGAGTTCGAAACGCGGATTATCAACACCTCCGATGTCAAGAACAGTGAAATTAAAAGAAACAGCGATCAGTTCCTCGATGCGATATCCCTTCAGATGCAGAAATCAAAAGATGATTTTTCCGTTATGGAACAGAAACTCACCGATATCAAATCGGAAATCCTCAATTACGAGGACCAGAGCAAGATTTTTACCAAGACTGAAACCCTCATGCGCGAAGTCGATACCGCCATTGATAAATTGAACCGCATGCTCCTGGAATCCCAGAAGGAGGCTCAGTATCTGGAGAAATTCTTTACCGACATGGACCACATAAAAGAACTTTCGAAGGATTTCGACCGCGAGATCAGGGCATACCAGAACAAGAAGGAAAAGCTTTCCGACATTGAAAGTGAGATCAGGACACTGCAGGAAATGAGCGACAACGCCATGGAGAAAACCGCCGCCTTCCATGACCAGTTCGGCAAAATAGAGGTAGTCAGCTCACGCATTGACGCCCTTGTCGAAAGCTACGCAAGCCTTGAGACGAGGATACGGGAACTTCATGAATACGAGGATGTCATAACGCGGAATCTTGATTCTGTAAACAAGGCCGATATTATTATACAATCAGTTGAAGGTAAAATCAACGCTTTCCAGAAGGTGGTGGACCGCTCCGAAAAACGGGTCGACAAGATCAACCAGAACATACGCGGAGTCGAGGAGAACCTGCTCATCCTCAAAACCCGCGAAGGTGACATCAAGGAGATAAAGGACAAATTCAACGAGCTTGACGGCCTCTCGGAAATCATGGAGGTCCGCGTTAAACAGATCCAGGCGATGTTCAATAAAGTCGAAAAGCTCCGCGATGAAATAAGCTCAACCGACAACCATCTCCAGGAGCTTTTCACCGAGACCGATAAAAAAATGCGCCAGTTCGCCGATTTCATCCAGGCCGTAGACAACAACAACCCGATACTGAAACAGGTCAAAGGCAACCCCTCTGCACCGAAAAATATCAACGATAACGTAATCCGCACCGTACGGGACCTGTCCAATAAGGGATGGACTTCTGACGAGATATCACGGAAACTGATGATGGATGAAAATTCCGTACGGTTGATAATCAATACATCGTCTCTCTGACGGATATCGGACTGATCCGGCATCGCACTGAACCCCGGAGTGAAACAAGAAGCCCGTCATTTCCAGATGACGGGCTTTGTAGTATAATGCCATCATGTGAAACGGGACTGTCTGGACTATTTTTCATCTCCCATCATCTTCTTTTCCACTTCCTTTATTATCTGCGCATCTGTCTGTTTTTTCCTCAGCACGATGCGGTATTTAATATACAGGTTGTTGGGCTGAATGGTTTTCCGCGGGAATTTAAATGTCCATCGCTGAAGATCGTCCAGTATAAGGTTATCCAGCTCTATGAGGTTTAACGGTTTATAGGGCCTCACCTTCATCAGGGTGCCGCGGTCGGGAAAGAGCGATATGTGATACATACCCTCCCGGAATTCATCTATTTTATCATACTTCCTTATTTCATCGCAGATATACTTGTCGCCGCCGGGATCTTTTTCCCGCTCCATCGTGTCCTGGTGGTCCGTCTGGACAACGACATACTTATTGGACATGATGAGCACCCTGAACGTCTCCTTGTTTTCTCCCTTTTCAAACGGGGCGTCCAGGAATTTCTTGTTCGCTGAATCGATATTTCTCTCTTCAGTGGATGCGCAGGAAAGCATCGCCAGCAGAGCCGGTATAATCATAAACACTATTGCTCGATTCTTTTTCATGTATCCTGTCTCAGTCCTATAATAGATTTAAACGAGGCTAATTGGCACTATGCCCGGTGAAATGCAAGAATTATTTTGTCATCACTTCTGTATAAAAATTATTGCCCGGTCATTTCTTCCCTTAATGGTTTCCGGTTTGCACTATTATGCACGCATTAATTTGCAACAACTTTAATATATACAATTTCGAATGTATCGCAAAATTAATTCATCACTAAGGAATAAAAAATTAACTTTACGTTTAATCATTATGCCTGATCATTTGATCAAACAGCTTGTATTGAAGTTGAAACAATAGTAAGCATAATAATGAGGTGGTTCCATGACGTTCATCATACTTGCCGTGCTGGCATTCCTGATTTTCCTGGCATTCAAAAAATATAAAACAATCGGATCGACCGTTATGGGCATTCTGCTGGCCCTGGGAATCACAACGGTTGTCCTGGCAGCGGCAATTGTATCCTTAAGGGATAGTGAAACCCTGATCTTTTTTAACAACACCATAGGCCGCAGCGATTTTTTTCATCTCATCGTGGCATGGTATGTCGCTGATATTCTTTGCTCAATCCTTATTATCAGAAACCACATCGCTTATAGAAAAATTAACACAGCCGCTCCAGGAAAAAAATAGAATATCAGAATTATTTTCGGAAAGACCGTTTTAAATAAAATCAACCGGTATCGGGACAAAGGTCAATACCAGGATGACCATGCACGACCACCCTATGACCTTCTCCATTTTTGAAAGAGGCTTTTCCTCCGGTATCTCCGGGTGGGCAACCATGAGAAAAAAAAGTGTAAGCGCTATCCAGACAATCCATCCCTGCCAGATAACGGACATGACGCAGAGCCCCGCAAGGAACACCCAGCCAAATATTTTCTGCTTTCTTCCTATCAACGCGTATAGGATATGGCTTCCGTCAAGCTGACCGATGGGCATCAGGTTCAGGCTGGTAATGAGGAAGCCGATCCATCCGGCCCAGGCGTAGGGGGAAAGATAAATGTCATGACCGGCGGGTATGGTGCCATGGATCAGCCGGACGAAAAAAGCGAACAGCAGCGAATCACCGAAAACGGGCATCATGAGATCGCCTTTTACAACAGGCAAAGGTTTGACATCAGATAGATATATGCCAACGACCACTGCGGCAAGACTAATAATGAATCCCGGCAGTGGCCCCATGGCTCCGATATAGAAAAGGGCCCGCCTAGTGGGAATGGGTGTTCTTGTCTTTATGACGGCTCCCATGGTTCCAATAATTGAGGGAAATGGAATGAAATAAGGAAGCGTTGCACTGACACCAAATTTCCTGGCAGCGCAGTAGTGGCCGAATTCATGAACGAGCAGAATGGTAATGAGAGTAATTGAATAGGGGAGACCGCTTGCAAACATCATTATGATGGAATCGCTTTCAGAAGCACCTGCAAAGGTTGTGCTCATGAAGGTTATTATAAAAAGTAATATGTTGATTACAGGCCGGTTTTTTGATTCTCTCAGTTCCAGGAGTAATTCAGGAGGCCGTTTGAGAGGCCTGCTTCCTGTATTGAGGCGGATTATATAATTACGCGCCCATACTTTTATTGACTCTGCTATTCTCATACACTCTGTTAAACTAATCCTGCTAATGCAATATGAATTATTCTGGTGAGCAGAAGATCATTCCGCTATCTTGCTGTATACTGAAATTTTTTTCCGGACATATTCCTGCGAATATTCATTGGCCATGTCTCCCCTGGCGTCGAGAAGGTTCCGATACAGTGTCACGATCTCTTTAGCCGTCTTTGCCAGTTCGATATTCTTCTTTTTAACGGTGGCCATGCTGTTTATAAACAGCTTTTTCAGGTACAGCGAAATGAAGCGGTTCCCGTCTGGGGAGAAGCTCACGTCCTCACCTTCAAGGCCGATGGTGATTTTTTCAGCCTTGCGGATATCGTAGGCATGAATGACCTGGTCCTGTAAAAATGAAATGATCTTCGGGTATACGGAAAATTGTATATTCGTATTGAGAGAATTTCCCAGGAGCATCGATGACTTCCTCGTCGCGGTATCGTACAGGTGCACGGAATAATTCCCGGCATATCCTTTGCGATAGACCAGCCGGGTGTTGTCAATCCAGAAGATTTCACCTGCCGAGGTTATCCCCGGCAGTTGCCATGATCCGCCCGAGGCGATTATCTTCCCCCGGTAGGAACCCCCGCTGCCGCTCACCACGACGACCTGTTTTCTATTTGGTGACTGATAGGCAATGGCCGGCGAGCCTGACTGAAGTATGTCCGCATAATCCTTCCGCTGCACAAGCCTGTTTTTTCCCCCCGTATCGGGAAAATACTCAACGATACCGTCCCTGTTTTCCATGAAGATTGAATTACCTCCCGGAGCAATGGAGAAATCAAGGAAGGGGTAGGTTGATTCAAGGGCGGCTGTACTTCTGGAAGGTATATTCAGCACCATCGTTTCGCCGCGGGGTATGGATTGGCCTCCATCAATCAGGCGTTTGGCAAATAGAAATCTTCCGTCTGCGCTGGTTTTAAAAGCAGTGATGGTCCCGGTTATCCTGAAAAGTTCATGGCTGCGCCGGGTTGATCTATTGAAGGAATATATGACATTGATCCGCGGGGCTTCTTTCACATAGAGGATGGTGTTGCCGTCGCCCCAGCAGGCAAAGATCACATCGCGGTCGATGAACTGGGATCCTGCTGCCTGGTACGCTTCGATCTTTTTTTCCAGGAGTTTGCTGTAATAACTGGATCCGGTGTTTATGTACACCGAATCCAGGTTGATATCACGGGCATAAAGGGCCGGTATCAGACATAGTGCCAGTACATATATGATATAAACGCGGAGAACTGTTTGTTTCACTAATTATTCTTTTATATCCTCTTCAGTGGTATCCTTCGGTTTTTCCACGGGCTCATTCTTTTCCGGTTCTTTTGTTTCGTCGCCCATCTTTTCAGTCGTGGCTTTTTTCTCAGGAACTTCCGGTATAACAAACTTCTGGCCCGGGAAAATGAGGTCCGGGTCCTTGATCTGATCCTTGTTGGCCATGTAGATCAGCGGCCACAGCCTGGCGTTCCGGTACACCTTATGGGCTATTCTCCAGAGGCAATCCCTTTTCTTTTTATTATAGATAACCTTGTAGATCATCTTTCCTTCCAGATTCTGCATAAAGCCTTTATCTTTCAAACGATCCTTTTCTCCGGCTATGCCGAGTGAATAAAGAAGCGCTTCAGCCTCGTTTAATTTTGAAAGGCTGTCCCGGTAAGATTCATTCTCCATGAGTTTTTTGCCGTCCGCGATCATCTCCGCCGCTCTGTCGGTTTCATTCTTATATTTGTTTGTGGTGTCCGCCTTGCGCGTATCCTCCAGGAGCTTTTCCACAGACCTGGCCTTGTCCTGGGCCAGACCCTTGACCGTCTTTTCTTTCGCTATGGCCAGGGAGCTTTCAGCATCGGCAATTTTCTTGTTGGCCTCATCGGTCTTGTCCTGGTCAAGGAGTGCTTCCGCCTCGTTAAGGGTTGTCACGACTATCTCAATGTCTTCTCCGGCAAACTCGGTTCCGCGCTCTTTTTTAAGGGCCTCCGTCTCACGTCTCAGCTGGGCGATATGTTCTTTTGCTGACTGTTTCTGCACTGCCAGCGTTACCCTGTTCAGCGTCTTTTCAGATTCAGCGATGAGCGGTGCGGCTTCCTTAATGTTGTTCTGGGATATAAGGGAGCTGGCCTTGTCAAGATTCGTTCCCGCAGTTGCCAGGTCCTGTTTCTGCTGCCCTGAAATGTTCCGGGCATTGAGATCCTCAATTTGTTTCTTGATCCTGGCAATGTCTTCGTTCAGCTGGGGGACCTTCGCCAGGCTCTGTTCTTTTGCTTCTTTCCCTGAAGCCAGGGCTTCCTCGGTTTTCAGGAAGGCTTCCCACAACTTCTGGTCCTCTTTCAGCTTTTCGGCTTCATTGATGGCGTTTCCAGTCTGGGAGTATTTCTCAGGAGCAAACTGTTCCGCGTTCAGCATCTCGCATTCTTTTTGAAGGGACTTCGCTTCGGCAAGGGCATTTTCGGTTGCCCGGGGCAATGAGTTCTTAAAGGCCAGCTCTGCGAAATTAGCAGATTCAACAGCAGCTTTTTTTGCATCGCCCCCCTTTTTATTGACCGCTGCTTCATGGCTTTTCTTCAGCTGGTCGACGGCTTTAAGGAAATTGGCGGTATCATATTGTTCGGCGTTTACCTTGTGGGCCAATTCAATAGTGGCTCTGGCCCTTCCCATCTCCTTTATGGGTACTTCCACATCGCAGGAAATGAAAATGAGTGTTACGCATGCCAGAAGGAACATGAAGTATTTACGTGCTATCATAAAACCCTCTCAAAGATTTGAAGATGCTGTCTTTATAATCCGGTTAATTAGCATTGTCAATGCTTTTCTCTATCCCTCATGATATATCGAACCCCCCTGTTCAATCATCCTTAAAATGATTATTGACAAATATCGATCACTATTCATTATATGATTCATCATTAACAAAATTTCAGTTCTATCAATATTACTATTCAACAACAATCTTTCTCAGGAACATCAGGATATGTCAAAAACAGCATTTATCACGGGCATTACCGGTCAGGACGGAGCATACCTTGCTGAACTTCTCCTAAAGAAGGGATACAAGGTTTATGGTGGATACCGGCGGACCAGTTCACCTAATTTCTGGAGAATCGAAGAACTCAATATAAAAAATGATATTGAGCTTATGGAGGTCGACATACTTGACACCGGAAATCTGATCCGGACCTTTGATAAGGTCAAGCCGGAGGAAGTATACAATCTTGCGGCACAGAGTTTTGTGGCCGTGTCCTTTGAAAAACCGGTGCTGACGGGAGAAATAACCGCCATCGGTGTTACGCGGGTCCTCGAGGCAATACGTATTGTGAACCCGAAAATCAAGTTTTACCAGGCATCAAGTTCTGAAATGTTCGGCCTGGTTCAGGAAATCCCTCAGAAGGAAAGCACCCCCTTCTATCCAAAAAGCCCCTATGCAACAGCAAAGCTGTACGGTCACTGGCTCACTATAAATTACCGTGAATCATACAATATCTTCGGCTGTTCCGGCATACTTTTCAACCATGAGTCCCCCCTCCGAGGCATAGAGTTCGTCACCCGAAAAGTGAGCGACGCAATTGCACGGATTAAATTCGGCAAGCTGGATTGTTTTGAAATAGGCAATATGGATGCCAGGCGGGACTGGGGCTACGCGAAGGAGTTCGTTGAAGGTATGTGGATGATGCTGCAACAGCCGAAGCCGAAGGACTATGTCCTTGCCACCAATGAGAATCATTCGGTCCGGGAATTCATAGAGCATGCCTTCAATTATGTCGGCATCAACATCCAGTGGAAGGGATCCGGGGTGGACGAAAAAGGTATTGATACGAAATCCGGGAAAACCATTGTCAAAATCAATCCGAAATATTTCCGTCCCGGAGAAGTCGACCAGCTTCTCGGAGATTATGCACTGGCAAAAAAAGAGCTCGGCTGGGAGCCGAAAGTCAAATTTAAAGAGTTAGTTGAAATAATGGTGCAGCGTGATCTTGATAGGGTGAAGCAATCCTGATCGGGTCCTTCAAATTTGTTACGCATGAATCTGTTAAATTATTAAAAAAATGAACATTTTGATTACCGGCATCAATGGTTTTGTTGGCTCAAACCTGCGGCATATGCTAGAGAGTAAAGGGTATCATGTTTGCGGTATTGATGTCAGGAGCAGAGACAGCAGCGTCCATGCCATTGACATCACCGATCAGGTCGCCGTCATGCAGTGCGTTGAAAAGCTGGCCCCTGATTTTATTTTTCATCTGGCCGCCATTTCCCATGTCGATTACACTAATCCTTCGCTATTGTATTCCATTAACATAACGGGAACACTGAATCTCCTTACTGCAGCATCTCACCTGATTAAAAAACCTGGTTTTCTTCTGGTCAGTTCCTCACAGGTATACGGTATCGTTGAGGACCCATCCAGGCCTATATCGGAACAGGAGCCCATAAGACCGGTCAATCACTACGGAGCAAGCAAAGCATCTGCAGAACATCTCGTCCAGGTGTTCCATCATGAATATGGACTCCCCGTTTCGATTGCCAGACCTTTTAATCACATCGGACGAGGACAGGATCCCCATTTCGTTATTCCAAAGATTATTAAATCAATCAATGAAAAAAAAACAGATATACAACTGGGTGATCTCAGCGTTATACGAGATTTCCTTGATGTCCGGGATGTAGGTGATGCCTATATACGGATAATGGAAGATTTCAAAGACGGCAGCATATTCAATATAGCCAGCGGGAAAGGCTATAAATTGTCAGACCTGGTAGAATTAATTCAGGAAATAACCAGTTTTAAATTGAATATTCAGCATTCGAACAGGTTATTACGTAAAAATGAAATAGTTAAAGCCATTGGAGACAGCTCTGCGTTTAAGAAACAGTATAACTGGCAGCCTGTTTACAGCATCAGGGAAAGTCTTGAGTGGATCCTGGCCGAATAGCTTCGTTGAATAAAACCAATCATCCGCCTCACATGTTTTCTTCACTTCCATAGCAGGCAACCCTGAAATATTTTTTGTCTTGACTATATTTTTAATACAGATAAAGGTTGCACCCCAGCGAAACATTTCTAATTATTATTTAGTTGACGATAACTGAAAAACATGACAACTCTGTATGGTTAATACACAATAAACGATACGTGATATGCTTTTTAACTCGATTGATTTTTTTATATTCCTCCCAGTAGTGGTTTTAGTCTATTTTCTGTTGCCCCATGCATGGCGATGGATATGGCTGCTGGCGTCCAGCTGCTTTTTCTTCGGCTATTTTTATTATTCAACCTATGTCGCAGGGAAAACACATTTCTATTATTATATCATCATAGCGCTTTCGGTTCTGTCCGTTATACTTGTTGATTATGTAATAGCAATTATCATTGATAAAAACAAATCTCGGGGATCAAAAAACTCAAAGTTATACTTGCTCATTGGTATTTTATATCCCCTTCTTCTTCTTTTCATGTTCAAATATTTCAATTTTTTCAGCCAGACTGTATCCCAGATTGCGAGCTTTTTACGATTAAACTATCCTCCCCATATATTGAATATCATCATTCCCGTGGGTATTTCTTACTATACCTTCCACAGCATAAGCTATATCATTGATGTGTACCGGGGACAAAAACCGGAGCGGCATCTCGGCATCTTTTCGCTCTATATGCTTTTTTTCCCGAAAATAGTCGCCGGGCCGATAGAGCGTTCAGGAATGCTGATCCCTCAGTTCAGGGAAAAGCATACGTTTGATTATCAGCGCTTAACCGACGGGCTCAAGTTGATGGCATGGGGATTCTTCAAAAAAATCGTCATAGCCGACAGGACCGCATATATAGTAAACGAGGTTTTCAATAATCCCCATGGTTATTCCGGCTTCTACCTGATAATTGCCTGCCTCTGCTTCTCATTTCAGGTCTACAGTGATTTTTCAGGATACTCAGATATCGCCGTGGGCACTGCAGAGCTGATGGGCTTCAGATTAATTAACAACTTCAAACGGCCCTTTTTGGCAACCTCGATTTCTGATCTATGGCGGCGATGGCACATTTCTCTGATATCCTGGTTTAGGGATTACATATACATTCCCCTGGGAGGGAAGCGCGTCGCCAAATGGCGCTGGCAGTACAACATCATGGTGATCTTTTTACTGAGCGGCATCTGGCACGGCGCCAACTGGACCTTTATCATATGGTCTGGCCTGAACGGTTTCTACCAGCTATTCTCAATTTGGACCGAAAATATACGGGGACGCATTGTCAAACTGATCGGATTGAACAAGATCCCCCGATTCCATAAAGCAATGCAGATACTGATAACCTATCTGTTGTTCACTATAGCCGTAACTTTTTTCCGCTCCAATACAGCTTCTGACGGTTTTTACATACTCACCCACCTGCATATAGGGTTTGGTGATCTGTTTAAAACCATAGCCGCGCTGGACTATGAAAAGCTCAAATCATTCCTGGTTATCCAGAACAAGGTGACTTTCCTTGGATTCGCCAAGCCCGCATTTCTGCCAGAAATGGCCACGCTTGCCGTGACCCTCATTGCCTGGTATTCAGTGGAGATCATACAGGAAAACAGCAAGCAATCATTACGTTCCCTCATAAATCAAAAACCCTGGTATGTCAGGTGGGCATTATACTATGCAATGCTTTTCGCCCTGGTGTTTCTCGGCGTGTTCTCCAATCAGCAATTTCTTTATTTTAAGTTTTAGGCAGCGCGTTATATGATAAAGCTGGTCATAAAAATAGTTATATGTGTTATCCTCATGGCGGCAACCATGGCCCTGATCTGGGTCATTCCCGGCACGCATCCCCATGACCTTGCAGCACTGCTCAATAAAAAGGAAATGCTCATCTCAAAACCATCACCGCGTATGATATTGCTGGGAGGAAGCAGCGTATTATCAATAAAAAGCGAGCTCATGGCGAAAGAATTGAACTATAACATCATAGACATGAGTTCCTGGGGCGGCATGGGCACCATGGAGATGCTTGAGGAGATCAAGCCCTATGTCAAGGCCGGCGATGTTGTTGTCATTACCATGGAATACGCCACGATTCTGGACAAAAACTTCTATACCATGATTCACACCAACGATGAGGCAAAAAAATTTCTTTTTCTCATGTCCCCGTGGCGCCATTTTCAGGAGTATATAAAACGGCGGGATTTTTACAACCTGATCAAACTCATGCATGAACTGGCCCAGATGAAGACCAAATCCTTCCTGCTCAAAGTGGTAACCTTCAGCTATACCCATCTCTTTGATATTGGCTTCCCCGGATTTAATGATGAATTCAATGTCAATGGCGATCGAAAAAAACCGTATATGATATTCAGGCCTATAGGAGACAGTAAAACGGATTTCACCTACCCCGAATGGCAAAAACTCGTTTTTCTCAATGATTTCTGTGATTTCGCTGCACAGCGTAAAGTGAGGGTGTTTTTTTATTTCTCGCATTTCCCGGAGAATAAATACAGGGAAACCGAAAAGTACATCGAAGCATTTTATCAATTAATGGAGAAATCATTTAAAGGAACGATCATCAACAAGCCTCTTGATTTCGTCTTCCCCGAGGATTATTTTGCCGATACCATCTATCACCTGAATGAAAAGGGGGAATCTATCCGGACCCCGAAATTGATAAAGATGATCAAAAAAGCTTTATAAATAGATCCCGTTCCTTTAAGCTTCCTGCACCGATATATTTATTTCACTCAATGTATTTTGACATTAATGTTGACGAATGCATTGCCAAACCTGTTTGCGTCATAACTATAATAATCATTCTCATTGTCCGTATCGGAACACGGACGCGTGCTGTCTTGAATATCCATTTTTTCATTGACGGTACGGCATTATTCAAATAATTCATCTTGTGGAGTGATTTTAACATGATAATCGGCGTTGACGCCTACTATCTTTTTGCTGAGCATATTGACGGGCTCGGGAATTATCTCCTGAGACTTCTGAAAGAACTGTCCCGCATTGACCGCGAAAATGAGTATCATCTTTATACTCCCGGCGTGACCCAAGCGGAGTATGCTGAAGCGATTTTTTCAAATCCCTCTTTCAAGCTATGCGAAATATCGGGGATTTTCCCTTACAAGCGTCGTCTCTGGCTCCAGAGCCCTTCACTGAAAAAACAGATCCTCGGGGACGGCGTTGAACTGTTTTTTGCCGGCGCGGAATATTTTCCCCTCTTTCTGCCGAGAACCATCACCGTGGCAACCACAATTCATGACGTCGCTTATAAGGCCATGCCTGAAGCCATTTCCCTTGCCAACAGCCTGTTCTACAATTTCTTCTTCCCATTTTTCATCAGGCGGGCCGATCTGTTTTTTACCGTGTCCCATCACTCAAAGAAGGAGATGACGAGCTATCTGGGCATTGAAGAACATAAAATCTCCGTGATCCATAACGGTATTGAACTGAAAAAGTTCTCCTCCGTAAAAAAAGGCGAAAAAAAAGATTATATTCTCTTCGTTGGAACCCTGCAGCCGCGGAAAAACCTGGTGAACCTAATCAAGGCTTTCTGCCTCATAGCCGGAAAAATAACCAGCGACCTTGTTATCGTGGGTGGAAGCGGCTGGAAGAACAGTCCGCTTAGTGACCTCATCGAAGGCCTTGATGATACTATAAAAAAAAGAATTATTTTCAAGGGATACGTGGCCGGCGACACCCTTTCCCGGCTTTATCGCGAGGCCAAGCTCTTTTCTCTCCTGTCACTGCACGAAGGCTTCTGCCTTCCAATACTGGAAGCCATGGCGTCCGGAACGGCGGTCCTCACTGCCCGTAGTACCGCCATACCGGAGATTTTCGGTGATGCCGTCGCCTATGCCGATCCACTTTCACCTGATGATATCGCTGACAAGCTCTATGATCTTCTGAAAAGCGAAAAAAAACGAGTTGCCCTGCAGAACCAGGGCCTGGCGCTTTCAAAACAATATGACGTGGGAATCCAGGCCGCCAGCTATCTTTCCAGTTTTAAAACAATTGCCGCCGCACTGCACGGGGGGAAGAGAATAAGATGAATATCGTCATCAATGCGCGGGTACTGAACGAACGTCAGGGCGGTCCGGCGCGGTATACCATGAATGTTATCAGGGAACTCGCTGCCATCGACAGGACCAACCGCTACCATATTCTTATGTATGATTCCACGGATTTCAAATTTCCACTGCCGGGCAATTTTACCGTAAAAGTGGTTCATCTACGGTCAAAACTGTTTTTCGATTATCTGTACATTCCTCTCTTTTCATGGCTTAACCGCATCGATGTATTTCTCTTCCCCAAGAACACCTTTTCACCGCTGGTGCGGGGCAAAAAAATTCCGGTGTACCACGATATCGTGTATTTCGAAGATTTCGACTTCCGCGAATTCAAGTTCTTTGACAATCTCCATCACAAGTTGATGATACCCGTGGCAGCCAGATTGTCCAGGATCGATCTCACCGTCTCAGATTTCACCGCCTCACGGATGAAATCGCTGCTGCGGATCATGCCTGAAAAGATCCGGGTTGTCAAAGAAGGCGTGGAGCCCCATTTCAAAAAAGTATACGACAAAAAAAAGCTGGCGCAGACCGCTCAAAAATACCGTATCAAGACACCATTCTTTTTTTACGCCGGGTCCTTAAGCCCCCGCAAGAACATGGTGAATCTTATAAAGGCCTTCATTAAAATAAAGGATTCGATACGCCATGTTATATATTTTACCGGCGGCGATTCTTGGCTCGATACCGAGGTCCATGACATGATCACGGAAAACAATCTTCAGGACCGCATCATCAAGCTGGGATTCATCAGTGAAGAGGAACTGGTGATCATGTACAACCTTGCCGACTGCTACCTCTACCCATCGCTCTATGAGGGATTCGGTCTCCCCATTCTGGAAGCACAGGCATGCGGGTGCCCAGTCATCACCAGTAATGTCTCAAGCTGCCCGGAAGTTGCCGGCAAAGGTGCCCTCTATGTCGACCCCCGCAATATCGATGATATAGCGCATTCCATGCTGCGCATCGCGAAGGACAAAAAATTGAAACAATCGCTTATTGCAGAAGGCTTGAAAAACTGCAGTCACTTCACCTGGGAAAAAACAGCCAGGGGCATTCTGGATGTATTCAATGAATGCGCAGGGAAATGAGCCTGATGCCGAACTAAGGACTGAATAGATAAACCGGAACAAAATCATGAGAATTGCCATTGAAGCACATGCCCTCAGTCAGGATAAACTTACCGGAGTGGGGAATGTCATTCTTCATTATCTGAATGAACTCCAGAAACTTGATGACGCCAATGAATATTTCATTTACGCCATGGGGGGGTTAAAGCATGTTACAATAACTAATCCGCGATGGCGCCATATTGATTTCGATTATTTTCTGAAGCGTATCCATGCATCAGCAAGTGCGACCTGGCATCGGCTTAAATCAGAAAACGAAAAGGATATACGTTATCTGCGTTCATGCAAGATCATCTGCTGCCGCCTGATCAAGATCACCCTCGGGGTAATCGATGATATTATTTATTCTTGCAATCTCGCGTCATCACTCAGGGATAACCAGGTTGATATCTATCTTGGAACCTCGACCTATTTTTATCCATACTTTTTCCTTTCACCGGTAAAGAAGGCGGGCATCCTCTATGACCTGGTATGGAAGCTTTACCCGGGTACCATGGAATTCGGCAACAAGATCCGCATGAAGCTCTTCACCCTGCGGAATATGAAAAAAATGGATCTTCTCATATCGATATCAGAAAACACGAAACAGGACGCCCGCACTCTGCTGGGAATTAATACACGTATTGATGCAATCCCTCTTGCCGCCGAACCGTCAATTTTTTATCCCGCACCTTCCTCAGCTGTATCAGCAATTAAAAAAAAGTACGGCATAACAAAAAAGTATATCCTCTCCGTGTGCACCCTGGAACCGAGGAAGAACCTCAAGGCACTTCTGCAGGCATTCCGGAGCATGCCGGGCCGGCGGAACTATCAACTGGTCCTTGTCGGGATGACCGGGTGGGTCATATCAGATTTTTTTGATGACATCTCCACATCGGACATCAGGGAGAATATACTTATAACCGGCTATGTAGCCAACTCCGAACTTGCTCCGCTCTATACCGGAGCTGAGCTGTTCGCGTTTCCGTCACTATATGAAGGCTTCGGTCTTCCGGTGCTGGAAGCAATGCAGTGCGGATGTCCCGTCATCACATCGAACTCGTCCTCGATCCCGGAAGTCGCCGGTGACGCGGCAATTATGCTGGACCCTGAAGACATCGATGGCCTGTCCGCGGCCATGGATACTATATTGAAAAACAGCTCGATAAAGAAGAATCTCTCTGCAAGGGGATTGAAGCGGTCAAAACTTTTCTCTTGGGAAAAAGCGGCTCGGACCCTGCTGCAGAGTCTCGAATCCTTGAAGTAGGATCCATGTAAGTTCTTCACTACAGCTGAAAGCGGCGGAGATGAATAATTAAATAATCTAATTATTCTTGACATAATTCTCAACGTCTTTAAGAAACATTAAACAAGAAGTTATTACCGAGTAGTACCGTGCGAAAACAAAAAAAAAGAATTTCGCTCATCAAGAATCTCCTGTGGATCCTCCTGGCAGGTATCCTGGCCTTTGCCGCCGCCTATTTTTTTACCGGCAGGATGGAATTATCCGCTATGATCGCCGGCACTCATCTTGTCGTTCTTCTCATAGCTTCTGCTATATATGAACTGATCTGGCGCCGGTTTATTCCTGAACCCGCCGCTGCCACTCCTTTTGTTCTCTGGTTTACGGGACTTTCCGGATCCGGGAAAAGCACCATCGCCGACAGGATTTACGATTTTCTCCATGAAAAGGGATATCGTGTCACGCGCCTGGATGGGGATACCGTGCGCTCCATCTTCCCCAATACCGGCTTCTCCCGTGATGAACGCAATGAGCATATCAGGCGCGTCGGTTACCTGGCCTCCATCCTTGAAAAAAACGGCGTCATCGTCATATCGTCCTTCGTCTCTCCCTACGCCGAATCGAGGGATTTTGTCCGGTCGATGTGCGATAATTTCATCGAGGTTTTCGTTGCCACAACCCTGGAGGAATGTGAACGGCGCGATGTCAAGGGCCTGTACAAAAAGGCACGGGCAGGGAAAATCGAAAATTTCACCGGCATTGACGATCCCTATGAAGCACCGGCAAAACCGGAGCTGATCATCAGTACTGAAAACAGGAGCATTGACGAATCCGCATCGGATATCGTTTCATTTATACAGGCATTTCTTTAATACTTGAAGGTGATGTTAATGGACCATCTCGACCGGCTGGAAAATATCAGCGTAAACATACTCCGCGAAGCGTACGCCAATTTCAAGAACCTTTGCATGCTCTGGTCTATCGGCAAGGACTCCACGGTGCTGCTCTGGCTCACGCGAAAGGCCTTTTTCGGACACGTGCCCTTCCCTCTGGTCCATATCGATACGAACTACAAGATACCGGAAATGATCGAATACCGGGACCGTCTGACCCAGGAATGGAAACTCATGATGATCGTCGGGAAAAACGAGGAGGCCCTGGAAGAAAAACTGACCTTCCCCGACGGGGCCGTGGACCGCATTGCCTGCTGCCGCAACCTGAAGACCAAGGCGCTTATCAATACCCTGAACGGCTACTGGAAGCGCATGCGCTTTAATCATCACACGAACCAATATGAAGTAGACAACAACACCGAGCCTTATACCGGCGTAATCGTCGGCGCCCGCGCAGACGAGGAAGGCTCCCGGTCCAAGGAGCGCTACTTTTCCCCGCGGGATACCTACAGCGAGTGGGACATCGGCGACCAGCCCCCCGAGTTCTGGAACCAGTATAAGACCGATTTTGCACCGGGAACTCATCTCCGCATTCATCCCCTGCTCGACTGGACCGAGCTGAATATCTGGGAATACATTGAACGGGAAAATATCCCAACCGTTTCACTTTACTATAACCAGGGTGACGGCAAGCGCTATCGCTCCCTTGGATGCTGGCCCTGCACGAATCCTATCAATTCAGAATCCCGGAACATCAGGGAAATTATCGAGGAGCTGAAAAGCGGCAATCTCAAGAACATTGCCGAGCGCTCGGGAAGGGCGCAGGACAAGGATGACGGCGGCGGACTGGAGACCCTCAGGCGCGAAGGATACATGTAGGATATACCGGCGGATACCATGAATACTAAATCACCCATCGAACACCGAGAAAAAATGAATATCGTCATCGTTGGCCACGTGGACCACGGCAAGAGTACCATCATCGGCCGGCTTCTGGTCGATACCGGTTCCCTGCCGGAAGGAAAACTCGACCAGATACGGGAAAACTGCGAGCGAAATTCAAAACCCTTTGAATACGCTTTCCTCATTGACGCTCTCAAAGACGAACAGTCGCAGGGAATAACCATCGATTCTGCGCGGGTGTTTTTCAAAACCGAGAATCGGGACTACATCATCATTGACGCGCCGGGCCATATCGAATTCCTCAAGAACATGATAACCGGGGCATCCCACGCAGAGGCGGCTCTTCTGGTCATCGACGCCAACGAGGGGGTACGGGAAAACTCCCGCCGCCATGGCTACATGCTCTCCATGCTGGGCATACGCCAGATCGCCGTCCTCGTCAACAAGATGGACCTTGTTGATAACAGCGAAACAGTTTACAACAATATTGTCAGGGAATACACCGATTTCCTGAGCCAGATCAACGTCAAACCTGCATGCTTCATACCGGTGAGCGGGGTCCTGGGAGTAAACATAACGAAACACAATCAGACAATCCCATGGTATAGGGAAAAAACCGTCCTCGACGCCCTCGAGGAATTTCACAACGCCAACGATATTGAAGCCAAACCATTCCGCATGCCGGTGCAGGACATATACAAGTTTACCAGGTTTGGAGACAACCGGAGGATCGTCGCCGGCACCATACTGACCGGGTCTGTTGCCATCGGCGATCAGATTCTCTTTTTCCCCTCCGGCAAGAAAGGCGTGGTCCAGAGCATCGAGACATTCAACGCTGTTCCGCCGTCAACAGTCTCCGCTCCCTACGCGGTGGGGATTACCCTGGCCGAGCAGATCTATATTACCCGTGGCGAAATGGCAGTCAGGGCAGTTGAATCAAAACCGTGCGTGACCTCCCTCTTCAAGACCAGCCTCTTCTGGCTCGGGAAAAAACCCATGACCATGAAGAAAGAATACCATCTTAAGACCGGCTGCGCCAAGGTCCCGGTCAGGATTGAGGAAGTAACGCGCGTCCTTAACGCCGACACGCTGCAATGGACCGACACGAAAAACGTCATCAACCGCCATGACGTTGCCGAATGCATCCTCCGTACTGCCGGTCCCATCGCCTTTGATACAGCGGAAGAAAATCCGATGACAAGCCGCTTTGTCATTATTGACGACTATGAAATATCCGGCGGCGGCATAATTCACCAGGACCTCGACGACAGCCAGGCCAGGATCAGGGATAACGTCTATGTCCGTAATGTTAAATGGGAAAAAAGCGGGATTCCCGCGGAACGGCGGGCCGACCGGTACAACCAGAAATCGGCTCTGATTCTCATTACGGGCAAAAAGGACACAGGCAAAAAAACCATCGCCCGGGCACTGGAAAAGAAGCTTTTCGACGACGGCAAGATCGTCTATTTCCTCGGCATAGGCAACGTCCTCTACGGCGTTGATGCCGACATTAAGGGCCGTTCCGTCCTCGAAATTGCCAACGAAAACACCGAGCACATTAGGCGACTTGCCGAAATTGCCCACATCATGATGGAAGCCGGCATAATCCTGATCGTGACCGCCATTGAACTCCGGCAGGATGATATGGAAATTATTAAAACCATTGTTAATCCGGACAAGATCGAAACAATATGGATCGGCGATGAGAGCAACAGCGACCTGAGGTGCGATGTCTACATTGAATCTATCGGTTCAATCGAGGAAGTCGTGGGAATCATAAAAGAAAATTTGCGGGATAAACAGATAATCTTCAGACCGTGAGGCTAGCACTGCCATGAATCGAACCTATGCTATCATTCTGGCCGGGGGACGGGGACTCCGCCTTGCCAGCAAAACACCGAAACAGTTCCTCCCCCTGGGAAGCAAACCGGTTATTGCCTGGTCCCTTGAGCTGTGCGAAAGCCTCCGCGAGATCGATCATGTCCTCGTGGTTGTCCCGGAGGATTTCATTCCAGAGATCGCATCTATTATACGAAGCCATCACATAAGTAAATACATCAGGACTGTTCCAGGCGGCTCAACCAGGCAGGAATCGGCGTATAACGCCATTTCCTCTATCAATTATACTGATGACGATACACTTGTATTCCACGATGCAGCCCGGCCCTTTGTCAGTGCCGAGACGATGCAGAACTGCATTGCTGCAGCACAGGAGCATGGCGCTGCTGCGGCCTATGTCCCGGTCCATGACACCATTGCTGAAATAGACCACGACTTCGTATCTTCCGTTCCAAATCGCGACAGGATCTATTATGCACAGACACCGCAGGGATTCCGATACTCAACAATCAAGACGGCCCATGAAAAAGCACGAGAAAGCGGTCTTGCCTCCACCGACGACGTAAGCCTGGTCCTGGCCGCCGGCTTCCGTGTCAAGATGATAGACGGAGATTACTCGAATTTTAAGATAACCACGGATTACGATTACCAGGCTGCCTGCGGTATTGCCGAAACAAAGCACGATACACCCGGGAGATGACAATGAAATCAAAAAAATTCAAACCTGCCGCCCTGGTAACCGGTGCATCTTCTGGACTGGGTGAATCATTCGCCCATGATCTCGCACGAAGGGGTCATGATCTTGTTATGGTAAGTGAAAACCTGAAGGAACTGCAACGGGTGAAGGCCGAAATAGGATCACGTCATGACTGTTCTGTGACCATACTGCACGAGGATCTCTTTGATCCCGCTTCGGCTGACCGGATCTTCGAATTTTGCACAAAAAAGAAGATACCCGTTGATGTTCTTATCAACTGCGCCGGCATCTACCTGAACATCGATCGCGAGATGAAGGACATCCACAGTGTTGAAAATATTATCAATCTCCATGTACTATCGCTGACCAAGCTCTGTTTCCTTTTTTGCAGGCCTATGATGGAACGAAAACATGGCTGCATTTTAAACGTCTCTTCAATCAATTCGGAATTCCCCGATCCGGCATCCCTGACCTACGGTCCCACTAAAAGGTATATACTCTCCTTCACGGAATCACTGCACTGCGAGCTAAAAGAGCACAATATCAATGTTACCTGCCTGACACCGGGAGGCATAAGGACAAATTTTTTTGCGGCCAATAATGTTTTCATCCCACCGTTGATACGGCACACCCTCCTGTCATCCGATTCCTGTGCGCGAAAATCCCTTGACGCCCTGTTCCGCGGAAAAGCCCGCATTACTCCCGGCATAACAGGCAAGATGCAGTCCCTTCTGCTGCGGTTAATAACCCGCCCATCCACCTATCCATTGATTAAAAAATCCTATTTTTCGATGAAAATAAAATCCAATTAACCAGTGCAAAATCTCGTAAAAGACAGGCGTTACCCTGCAGGCTGTCATTAAAAACTTGACAGGGGTTCCATAGCAAACTATCTGTCATGAAATTATCAACGTTGAGGTATTATCATGATCGGATGCACCTATGGCCAATTTTTTCAAGTGACCGTTGCCGGCGGGTCATATCAGGAAGGACTGGTGACCCATCTCCAGGGTGTTCCCGCGGGCATATCCATACATGAGGAAGAGATCTATTTTGACCTTCTCCAGCGCAAACCCGGCCAGGGCGAACTCTCTTCTCCCCGCCGTGAGCCTGACATTCCTGTCATATATACCGGTGTGAACGCGGCGGATACCATGACTGGTTTCACCAATGAGGGTTATACCAACGGAACCCCCCTCACGATCCTGATCCCCAATCTCGACCGACACTTCGAACATATCGAGCAGTATCGCGCCACCAACCGGACGCCACGGCCCGGTCATGCCTCCTATGCCTCGTATCAGAAATACGGCCAGTGGGACGATTCCATCGGGGCGGGCATATTCAGCGGACGGTACACATCGACCATCGTCGCTGCCGGCGCGGTGGCAAAAAAAATACTCGCTGACCGCGGTATAGAAATTTTTTCCTTCGTGCGCGAAGCAGCCGGCGTTGTCATGGAAGAGATGGAGTACGACGTCATCCGAGACAGGATAGCCGCCTTCAAGAAAATACGCCGTGACATGGACCCTGTGTACAATCTCGTGTTCCGGGAAGGCCGCTTCCGTCCCGGCATGCGTTTTGTGGATAAAATCGCGGTACTTGGTGAGATCGAACAAATGGTGCCCGATATAAAGCGGCCGCCTCTCTCAGAAAAAGAAATAGCGGCGCTTTCCGAACAGGGGCTCCATCCGGTCCTGAACTGCCCCCACCTGGAAAGTGCCCGGGCAATGTATGATAAGATACTGGCTATTCGCGACAGCGGCGATTCCAGCGGCGGCGTTGTCGAAGTAGTTGCCCGGGGCGTGCCCGCCGGCATTGGCGAGCCGGTTTTCAACAAGCTTGACGGTGAACTTGGCCGGATGATGAGTATCGGCACGGTCAAATCCGTTGAGATAGGCGCCGGCCTCAGGGTCAAGGACATGACCGGGAGCCAGTGTAACGACCAGATGTTCATGAAAAACGGGAAGGTTGCCTTTTCAGGCAACAACAGCGGCGGCATTACCGGCGGCCTCACAACCGGTCAGGATATAGTCGTGCGCCTGTCGATAAAGCCTACCCCGACCATCGCAAAACCGCAGACAACAATCGACAAGGTGTCAAAAACCGACGCCAAACTGGCAGCCGTTACCAGGCGCGATCCGACCATTGTTTCCCGCGTATGGCCGGTTGCTGAGGCCTTCATGGCCATTGTACTCCTTGATCAGTATATCATCAATGTCGCGCATCAGGAGATGAGAAAAATATATGATAAACAGCCGTAACAATATGGCCGCTCCGGCACGCTGGAGCGGCCCTGTAATTCTGTTTATCCCGTAAGCCTGTATAATGAAAATATACCACCATATCCCGGAACATAAAGACCTCTTCGTCAACCCGGTAGTCACCATTGGGAACTTCGACGGCGTTCATCTCGGCCACAGGAAGATCCTGTCCGCCCTGGTTGATACGGCCAAAAAAAAATCAGGGGACCCGGTGGTAATAACCTTTTCCTCTCACCCGAGAAAAGTCCTCAATCCTGAACATCCGATCAAGATCATAACCACGTCTGACGAAAAGGTAAACGCCATATATAATTTTGGAATTCCCAACATCATCCTCCTCAATTTCACCCATCAGATGGCGGAAATGCATGCCATTGATTTTTACAATGAGATACTCATCGGCAAGCTTGACGCTAAATACCTTGTCATCGGGTACGATCATGCCTTTGGAAAAAACCGCGAGGGCAACTTTGATTTTCTTGCAGAACTTGCCGCATCAACGGGAGTGGAAATCACCAAGATAGAGGAAGAGGACCGCTTTGAGCATCCAATTTCGTCAACATGGATCAGAAAGGAAATCGAAAGCGGCAATATCGTTAAGGCCAACATGCTCCTGGGATGGCGATATACACTGAGCGGGACCGTTGTTGAAGGAAAAGGCCGTGGGCGGGAACTGGGGTTTCCCACCGCCAACATCCATCCCCTTCACCAGGAAAAAATAATCCCCGGGGACGGTGTCTACGCGGTGCGGGTCATACTTGAAGACGGCACGAAAAAGAAGGGCATGCTTAACATTGGCTCCAATCCCACCTTTTCAGGTGAATCAAGGACCATTGAAGTGCACATTTTCGACTACAATGAGATGATTTATAATTCGATCCTGACCCTTGAATTCTACAACAAGATAAGGAACGAAGTAAAATTCAAAACAAAGGAGCAGCTGATCGAACAGCTAGCTAAGGACAGGTCTTCAGTATTGCAGTTGCTGGAAAATGATAATGATTAATCAGGTTATCATCAACAATCTGCGAAAAAACGGGGATGTGTGCTTTATGCCGTATAGCGCTCCCTTCGGTTATATTTACATATTGGGGAATGATATTTCCTTAAAGGCCCTCATCTTCAAGAATTCATATCCGGGCAGCGCAGCTATCGAAAAGCATTTTGGGAAAGGGAAGCCTGACAGTATCCGGAAATCAATTTTTATTCTCGACAAATACTTTGCTGAATCCGGCCATAATCGCAAAGCCAAAACAGACAGACACGTTGTGAAGACAGAGGTTAACGATCAGTCCCTGATGATTACCAATAATGCCATTTCGCTTTTACTGGATCTGTCAGATTTTACTCGCAAGGAGATCACTGTTTACCGCCAATTGCTAAAAATCTCTGCCGGAACAACCATTTCATACGGCCATCTTGCCGATCGTGCCGATATACCCGGCGGTGCCCGTTTTGTAGGCAATGCCATGGCAAAGAACCACTTCCCGATAATGATCCCCTGTCACCGTGTCATAAAATCAGACGGATCAATAGGCAATTATTCGGGCGGCATTCATATAAAGAAATATCTTCTGGATCTTGAATATAAGTGATTTAAACCCCTTCTTACCTGTTATCTTCCTTTTTTTTTATTAATCATAAAAAAATTGTCCTCATAATTACATATATGACACTATATTTATAAGGTGCTTGTTTTTTGTATACCGTTCCTGAATATAAATAAACAATTATGGACGGGCACCGTTAAATATAAAAAGAAATATGTTCTTAAGCGTTATGGGGAATACTAAAATAATACTTGTCGAAGATGATCCAATTACTGCATTGGCTGTTCAGAAAATGCTGGAGAATCTGGACTACACGGTAATTGAAACCTTTTCATCAGGCGAAGATGCTCTGGAGAGGATACATGGGTTAAAACCAGATATCATACTCATGGATATAACGCTCAAGGGGAACATTAACGGAATAGAAGCGGCGGAAATTATCAACAAAAAATTCATGATTCCCATCATCTATCTCACGGCAAACGCCAGCTATGATACAATACAAAAAGCCAGAGAAACTACAAAATCCTATGGATACCTGCTAAAGCCGGTCAGGGGAACTGATCTGCACTGGACCATAAACACGGCCCTGAAGCGGCATCAGCTGGAAAAGTCCCTATAATGCTCATTCCCATTCAATGGTGCTGGGAGGCTTTGATGAAATGTCATAGACGACCCGGTTGATGCCCTTGATTTCATTAATGATCCGATTTGAAATCTTCCGGAGCAGGTTTTCAGGGAGATAGGCCCAGTCCGCGGTCATGGCATCCACCGAAGTTACTCCCCTGATGGCTATGACATTTTCATAGGTTCTGCTGTCCCCCATAACTCCGACGGATTTTACCGGCAGGAATACCGCGAAGATCTGCCAGAGATCATTGTAGAGCCCGGCCTCCTTGATCTCCCTCACCACGATGTCATCAGCTTCCTGGAGTATCCTGATCCGTTCCGGGGTGACCTCTCCGATAATGCGGATGGCCAGTCCCGGTCCCGGGAAGGGCTGCCGGTTCACCAGTTCATCGGACATGCCGAGGGCACGACCGAGTTCACGTACTTCATCCTTGAAGAGTTCCTTCAGCGGTTCGATGACTTTTCCTGACTTGATCAGCTTCAGCACTTCCGGCACCCGGTTATGATGGCTCTTGATCGTATCCGATGGGCCCTTTGTTGAAACTGATTCGATCACGTCCGGATAGAGAGTCCCCTGGGCAAGGAAATCAAAACGCCCGATCTTCCGTGCCTCTTCCATGAAGACCTTGATAAATTCCCGCCCTATGATCCTGCGCTTCTGCTCGGGGTCATCAACACCGCGTAACTTTTTCAGGAATCGAGCCGAAGCGTCAGCATAGATCAGGTTCAGCTTCATGTGTTTTTTGAAGCGCTCCACCACCTGAAGGTGTTCATTTTTCCTCAGCACGCCGTTATTGACAAACACGCAATAGCACCGATCGCCGATTGCCTTCTGCAGCAGCATTGCCGTAACCGACGAATCGACACCACCTGAAAGTCCAAGAAGTACGGTTCCGTCTTTCACCTGATTTCGTATTGCTTCTACCGACGTTTCTATGAAGGACTCCATGTTCCATGTCGGGCGCAGGTTGCATATCACGAAGAGAAAATTTTCTAACACCGTCTTTCCGTTAACGGTATGGTATACTTCCGGATGGAATTGAACGCCGTAGATCCTGCCTGCCCTGTTTTCAATGGCCGCGATCTCCGCGTTTTCCGATGACGCGATCACGGTGAAGCCCGGGGGCGGACTTACCACCTTGTCGCCATGGCTCATCCAGACCTGCTCATGCATCGACAATCCGCGGAAAAGCGGTGTATCTTCCTTGATGTCTATCATCGCCCTTCCATATTCCTTGGAGCGGGCACCTTCTGTTTTACCCTTGAAGGCCTCGACAATCTGGTACAGCCCGTAGCATATCCCCAGCATGGGGATGTTCAATGCGAATATTTCCGGATCCGCCTGGGGAGCCCCTTTTTCATATGTTGATGATGGTCCGCCGGAAAGAATTATGGCGGCTGGTTTTTCCTTTTTTATTGTCTCGACAGGATAATAATAGGGCACGATTTCAGCATAGACGTGGAGTTCCCGTATCCTGCGTGCGATAAGCTGGGTGTACTGAGAACCGAAATCAAGAATGACGATCCGCTCATTCGGAATTTGAACGGCATGTTCAATCATTTGCCTGCCTCTTTCATTTTTATGTATTCCCGCAGGCCCACCTGTTTCAACTTCTCGTTCCTGCCTGATATTTTCTCCGCCATTTCTTTGCGGTAACGGCCAAGCCGTTCGGAGCAGTCCTTATTAGATAATGCGAGTATACTGATTGCGAAGAGGGCCGCGTTGGCGCCCCCCGCTTTACCGGCAGCCATAGCCGCGACCGGTATCCCCGCGGGCATCTGTATAATCGACAGCATCGAATCGAGCCCGCCGGCAATGGCAGTTTCAATGGGAACGCCGATTACCGGCAGGGTCGTGTGAGAGGCCACAACGCCGGGAAGATGGGCGGCACCGCCGGCAGCTGCAATTATGACTTTTATCCCCCGCTGTGACGCAGTTGACGCCCATTCCATCGTTTGTTCCGGGCAGCGGTGCGCGGATGAAATAATTAGATCAAAATCGACACGGAATTCTTCGAGGATGTCAAAACATTCTTTGATCTTCGGCAGGTCAGAGTCGCTTCCCAGAATAATGCCGACATCAGCCATGGCTGCCCTCCTTCTTCGTTTATCATCTATGGTTCCAGGTACGCCGCGATACTAACAACTTGTTGAATTCGCAGGTTCTCATACCAGAAAAATTGCGCAGTAAAAAGGATCTTGTTTCTTTAATTTATAATAACCACATTCCCCTGCCCCCTACGGCAGAGTAGCTTATAGTATTTAGTTAAGTTAAAAAACAAGTCTAATATGTTATTTTGTCAATTATGAAATTTATCACGAAAGCAATATATACAGCCGGCCGATAATTGACTTGACGAAAGAAATAGGTATGCCCCATGAACAGCGGGACAGAATTTACAATAATATCATTATCCGCAAGTACATCCGGTATCGGATTCTTTTGAAAAATATTGGAATAATTAAGTAGAATAAAATGAGTTATGCCATACTAATATTCTTCATTATTCTCATTATTATCATAGTAATAATAATAAAATCGACCTCTTTTACTGCTAAAATACGAAAAGCAGAAGAATACCTTGAAGAAGGCCAGATCAGCAAAGCTAATGAGATCATAAAAAAAATACTGGACCAAAAGAGCGAACACGTCCCGGCCCGATACCTCCGGGCACAGATTTTAATGAAGCAAAACCAGTATCTTCTGGCTATATCCGAATTGAATAACATCCTCAGTCTGCCCGATTACAACAAGCATATCAATGAAATTGATATCCATTATCATTTGGCCCGCCTTTATAACGAGACAAAGAATTTTTTAAAAGAAATTGAAGAATATAAAGCGATTCTTACTTTTAATCCCGATGATCTGACGGCAAACCACCGCATTGGCCACGCTCTGTATAAAAAAAAGGAATATAAAAAAGCCCGGGAACACCTCCTCAAGGCCATAATCCTTGACCCGAACCTGACCGACATTTTTCTGCCCCTCGGCATTTCCTGCTACAATATTTCTGATTATGAAAAGGGCGAGGAAAATCTCACCAAGGCGCTGAATGTTCCCGGGGATCATAGCGACGCCCAATTTCATCTTGGATCCATCTATCAGATGAAAAAAGACTACAGAAACGCCATCGCAATGTTTGATAAATCAAAAAAAGACCGTAAGTACTATTTGAGCAGCATATATAAGATCGGGGAGATCTATTTCCAGACGGAAGAGTATGACAACGCCATTGAGGTCCTTGAACAGGGACTCGGAAGTCTCAAAGAAAAGGATGAGGAATCCCAGCAGTACCGATATCTCCTTGCGGAATGCTATGAGCACCAGAACAAAATAAAAGAGGCATTCCACCACTGGACTAAAATAGTTGAGGAAAATCCGAATTTCCGTGGTACCCGTCTCAAAATTGAAGCATATCAGGAAATACTTGGAAACGATAGTTTGATGACCATGTTTGTTTCATCACTTGAGTCGCTACAGCCTACCATCGTGGAGATGATATCAAGCCTTAATTACAATATCATTTCCAAAGACCGCATACATCCCAACGAATACCAGTACCGGGCATATAATATAAAAAGGATAAACGATCCACCTATACTCATTTATTTCCACCGGACAACCCGTGAAATAACAGAAGAAAACATGAATGATTTTCAAAAGCGTATTATTGACGAAAAATGCAAAAACGGCATCTACATAACCACATCGAAGTTCAGCATCAGAGCCAAGGCCATTGCACAGGCCAAAACAATTGAGATCTATGATGCAGAGTTCCTGAAACGAATAGTTGAAAAAATCCAATCCAGAAAAAAAATTAAATAGCAAAATTAAATGAGAATAAATATTACCCTGATTGCCATACTAAGCGGCGTTGTTGCAGTAGTTCTCAACAGCTGTTCCCTTGATCCTGACCGGAAACTGAATAACGCCATTGAGCAGTACATTGAAAAACAGCCGAAGGCGCTCCTGACCCTTGAATCGGAATTCATCAAGAACATTGCCATCGACTCTGTGAACGGTACTGAAATAAAGTCAAGCGGCACGCTTCTTTATAAGATCCAGGAAAATAATGCTGAAATTATCTATCCCTCGAAAAAAAGTTATACCTTAACCGATGGGGAAACTATCACCGGTATTGACCATAGCGATGATTATGCCGTTCTTAGTGACGGACTGCAGTTCTGCATTTTCGATCGGGATGGAGATCATCTCAATGATGAAACCATTGGAGATAAAAAGTATCGTGTTAAGGCCGTTCTCATTGCCGATGATGGAATATTATATTACAAGAATTTCAAACTGTATCGTTACAGTATCATCCATCACTCAAGCGAACAAATCCTGAAAGAAACATTTCCTCCCCCGTACGCGAACTATTATCTCGTCCATCTTTATAAACTGGACGATCGTCTAGCCGTCGTGACCGGTATTGCCGGTTCGCATTTTTTTAACCTCATAAATCTTTCAACAGGCGCCGTTATACTGAAAAACCTGGGGATGTCTTCATCAAAGCATCACCTGGGGATCAACTTCCTCCGTTATATTACCGGCAACTCAGGTAACTGGGAATTGATGCAGTACTCCATCGACACAAAGGCAAAAAAATCCCTGGCAAAACTGCCAGATATCATTGATATTGAGCTTACTTCACAGGGATATGTTCTGGAATCCGCAGCCGGATTATGTGCCGCAGAATATGGGAAAGAAAGAAAACGGATCCCTTTTTCTTATACCCTTGCCGGAAAATATAAAGGCAGAGTGTTATTGCAATACAGAGACAGCTATTACATTATAGAAATGAAGAAGCTCTTTGCGGGACTCGCCAAGCTTTCGGAAAAAACGCCTGACTTATTCACCGCGACAAAATAATAAACTGCCATTTCACCATGTCTCACTTTAGTGAAATTAACCTCTAATGGTCTTGACAAATGGGCCATACTGGTATAGTATCATGTTACTAACTATGAGTTTTGAATAAACTTTATCGTGCAGAGTAGAAGTCATGAGTGAAATTATTACCGTGGGTGTCGCCCAGATACGTTATTCTTCTTCTCCTGCCGTATTGAGGACGATTCTCGGCAGCTGCGTGGGAATATGCATATACGACCGCGTCAAAAAAATCGGCGGCATGGCACACATCCTCCTTCCGTTAAACCAAAAGGGAAATCCCAATCATGAAAAATACGCGGATACCGCCGTCCCCCTTCTGGTTAAAACGCTCCTGCGAGATGGGGCAAAAAAAGAAAATCTTTCAGCAAAAATCGCCGGTGGTGCATCCATGTTCAAGTTCGGCTCCAACATATCCCTCGGCCAGATTGGAGACAGAAATATCGAGCAAACAAAGCTGGAACTGCAGAAACTTGGCATACCGCTACTCGTTGAAGATGTGGGAGGGAACCTGGGAAAAGTTATCGATTTTTACCTGGAAGACGGGCGTATGAAGGTTAAGGCCGGCGGACAGGAAAAAATGTATTATAAAGTATAATATCGGTCGTCCGGAGACGGTGTATGGACCAGAATATAAAACAGAGAATCGAAACAATAATCAGCAACATCGACCAGCTGCCGCCTCTTCCGGAGGTGGCCAGCAAAGTCATCAACATGGTCAGCGATCCGGATGTTTCTTTCAAGCTTGTGGCTCAGGAAATATCCAAAAACCAGGCCATGACCACCAATATTCTGAAGCTGTGCAATTCGGCTTTTTTCAGCAAGGGAAAAGAGATCACATCCATTGACCGCGCCATAGTGACCCTCGGGCTCAAGGAAGTGAAGGATATAGTCCTCCTGGTCGCAGCCAAACCGGTCCTTGACAAGCCTGTTATCGGATATGACCTGGCCCAGGGTGACCTGTGGAAACAGGGGCTTGCTGTTGCAACAATGTCCCGTGACATCGCACTTTCAAAAAAACGTAAAGACCTTTCAGATACAGTGTTTACCGGCGGCATCATACACAATGTCGGCAAGGTTGTCATTGCCCTGTTTGTCCAGCAGGCGTTCATGCAGATACTTGACCTCGTCCAGGCCAACAGCGTACCCTTCCATCTCGCAGAAAAGGAAATCATGGGATACAATCACCAGGAAGTGGGCGAAAAAATTCTAGTTAAATGGAATTTCCCGCCGGTGCTCAGGTCCATTGTCCGGCATTATCAGGATCCGTCAGGAGCCCCGCCGGAACATATGTTTGAAGTATCAATCGTTCATATCGCCAATGCCATCTGTCTTATGGGAGGGATCGGGATCGGCAATGACGGACTCTATCATGAAATAAAGGATGAGGCGATAAAAAAAATCGGCCTCACGCAGGCTGAACTTGAAGAGTTCTATACCCGGGTACCGGATGTACTGAAGCAGATAAAGGATTTACAGTAGAGCTATGTATCTGATAAAAACATGCCCGGCCTGCAAGACCAGGGTCCGCTTTCCAATCGATAAAGGGGTCATTAAGGTAAAATGCAACTGCGGATTCAGTTTCATCGCGAATCCCGATAATACCGATATCTACAAAGATGCCTCCTTTGACCTCAGCCAAACGAAAGGGACATTAAAAAAAATGACCCCGTTGAAAAGTGCCCTCAATAACATTCAATTCGATCAGATCATTCCCGCCATGATAAATACATTTCTTGATATTAAGTATAAGATCCAGAACTTTCGTCTCCTCCCCGGCGCCGAAAAGAAAAAAATTATGCTGGTAATGCTGTTGTCCTGCGCCGGTTTAATTGGCGTTATAGTAACAATTTACCTGCTCATGCACAGGTCGGGAACCGGCGGGAAAATTATTATCTGAGATTCCTGTTCCCATCAAACTTTTTAACATTGAATTATTCAGCATGACTGCCCGCTATCATATCAATGACACCTCTTCCTATCATAGGGAAGGATTGAAAACCCTCGGGTGGGAACTTACGGTAACCAATGCCCTTGAAGACCCGTTAAGTCCCTGCCGTAGCGTGCTGGAAAAAAAAGAAAGCTTTGGTAATCTGCTCTTTGATCATCTGAACGCCACTATTCCCCTAAACTCCCTGAATTCGATCATTGAAATAGGCGGAGGATACGGTTTTCTCATGAGAGATTTTATGCAGAGGGGCAACTTCCATAAAGCGGCCATGCTCGATCTATCCCCGATTTTATTGAGCAGACAGAAGGAAACCCTGAAGGACTTCCCCATATCCTTTATTGAAAATAATTATTTTTTTGTCGATACAGCATTTTTCCGGGAATATGATCTCGCGCTCTTAAATGAAATAATCGGGGATTTCCCGACCATCTGCGATGTTGAGCCTGATTTCCATAAAGCAGTCGATTCAGACACTGATCCGATACTGGCCAGGATTAAGGCATTTTTCACTACATACGGTCTTCCAATCCCGGAGAAATCATTCAACATTAACATCGGGGCCATTGAAGCGGTCGAGAAACTCTGCTGTGCAGGGATTAAATACATCTACCTGAGCGAACACAGCTGTGAAGCCACTGTCCCGGAAGTATTGCAGAATAAGATCAATGTTACAGGTTCACAGAATCCCGAGCGTATTACTCTCATGGGGCATTGCGAATACACCATTCGGTTTTCATATCTTGAGCGTATTGCGGATCGGGTGGGATACCGGGTGCTGCGGGGTCAATACAAGGATTTTATTAACGTCCCCTATACCGACAGGGTGAACTTCATTCTGACTTCAAATTCACAAAAAGACGAGCATGAAATAATCAGGCAGTTTATTGAGGACCTTTACAAATATGAATACCTGCTGCTGATACGGCGGGATTAAAAAAATGGAAAGGGTTACCTTCGCCCCGTGCGGAGGCAACCCTGGCAAAAACCTTCTCAGATACCCAGCTCTTTTTTTCTCTGCAGCAGCTGCTTATAATATTTTGACGCGGTCATGCCCGTTTTTTCAAGATCCTCGATTTTTGATGACAGCTCCTGGGCGGTCATTCTGTTGATCTTTTTTGTCTTGCTGGCCGCCGCCTGGGCGCCTTCCGGAGATGCCGTTCCTTCTGCGGGCTGGGTTGTTTGAACTTCTTCAGACATATTTTTTCCTCGTTGTAATGTAATTGCTTGATGCTAACGTATGATGTATTCTATCGGGGACCGCGCGACGCTCCCCATGGCAATCGCAACTAAGAATTAATAATCAGCACTGTCAAGACTTTTATTGACCTACCGGTAGTTCTTCCATTCGCGCTGAATTTCACGGTCAACATCGCGCTTCTTTATACTGTCACGCTTGTCGTATTTGGCCTTGCCCCGTGCCAGGCCGAGCTCCACTTTGACCTTCCCGTTTTTAAAGTATAGCTTCAGCGGCACCAGCGTAAACCCTTTCTCCTGTACCTTCCCGATGAGTCTTTTTATCTCATGCCGGTGGAGAAGGAGTTTCCGGTCATGCACCGGCTCATGGTTGAACCGGTTGGCCATTTCGTAGATGGCTATGTTCATACCCGTGAGATAAATCTCTCCGTCTTTAACGCGGGCATACGATTCCTGGATGCTGACCTTCTTCAGACGGATCGACTTCACTTCGCTTCCCTTCAGAACAATGCCCGCCTCAAATGTTTCGATTATTTCGTAATCGAACCGGGCCTTCTTGTTTCGGGCTATTTCACTATAAGAATCTGGCATGGCTTACTCCAGGGCAACAGGCGCTACGATGCACCCGGTCCCGTTGTACCGTCAAGATTAATACATCTCATCGAGTTAATTTTCGAAATCACAGTGGATGCTTTTCTATTACTTTGATCGTTTCATTAATATCGGTCGATCTGCCTGTCTACGGTCATTCACTGATGATGCAGTCCGCACAGCGTATTCCGTCTACCGCGGAGCTGACTATGCCCCCTGCATACCCGGCACCCTCGCCCACCGGGTAGAGGCCCCTTACCGAGACCGAGTGGAAGGCGATGTTTCTCGTGATACGTACCGGCGAAGAGGTTCGCGTTTCCGCCCCGATAAGAACACCGCTGTCGCTGATAAATCCATTCATCTTTCTGCCAAATTGCGCCAGTCCCGCTTTCAGTTCATCGGCAAGCCAGGCCGGCAGGTGCCTGCCAAGGTCTGCCGGTTTCACGCCCGGACGGTATGATACCGGGGGCAGGTTCGTGTCAATCCTGCCGCGCAGAAAGCTTGTAACCAGCTGGGCCGGGGCTGCAAAGGATCCCCCTCCTCCGGCATAGGCTTCCGCTTCAATTTCCCGCTGCAGCGCGATCCCGCCCAGGGCGTCATCACTGAAATCATCGGGAGATACCGTCACGACTATGGCTGAATTTGAAAAGGGATGGTTCCGCTGAGAAAAACTCATACCGTTGGTGCACAATCTGCCCTGCTCCGAGGAAGAGTTGATGATCCTTCCGCCGGGACACATGCAGAAGGAGTACACTCCCCTGCCGCTTGACCGGTTGACCGCAGCCAGGGAATAGTCCGCTGCCGGCAGCAGGTCCCGGTAGGGAGAGCGTCCGTACTGGATGTCGTTGATCAATGCGGCGGGGTGTTCGATCCTCACTCCCATGGCGAAGCCCTTCCTCTCCAGTACTATGCCTCTGTTCCTGAGCATTTCATACGTATCCCGCGCTGAATGGCCTGTGGCCAATACCACACGGGAAGCCTTCACTTCCATTCCCTTCGACGTTATAATACCGGCAACGGCCCCGCCTGAAGTAATAATATCATCCACGGATTCGTTAAAATGTATCCGGGAACCTGATGCTATGATCCTCTGGCGGATAGCGGCCACGATCATCCTGAGCCGGTCAGTGCCTATATGGGGCTTCGCATCATAGAGGATCGATGACGGGGCGCCGCATGCCACCATCATGTTGAAGAACCAGTCTGTCTCCGGACGCCTGGTGCGCGTCGTCAGCTTACCGTCAGAATAGGTGCCGGCCCCGCCCTCGCCGAAAAGTACATTGCTCCGCTCGTCAAGACTACCATGACGCTCAAGCCTCTCAATGTCTTTCATTCTCTCTTCCACCGACTTACCACGCTCAAAAATCTCCACCCGGACGCCGGCTTCAATTAGCCTGAGGCAGCAGAAGAGTCCCGCCGGGCCGCTCCCAACAACGACTACCCGTTCATAGATCTGTTTTCTGGGGACCGCTGGAATTTCTTTCTGCTTATAAATAGATATGCCGCTTTTTTTTAAAAGAAATTCCCCCGGCGCATCGGCAATATCAATGATGACGCGGTACCGGTATACGATAGTGTCTTTCTTTCGCGCGTCCAGAGACCTTCGCGCGATGGTTATATCAAAATCGCAGTCGATTGCAAATAATTTCCTTATGCGGTCTTTCAGGAGGGATTGGTCTTCATCCGGGTTGAGTGTAATATTATCGGCAAGGAGCTTCATAAGACGATAGTGGAAAGGATTGATGAAATTTTGTCAAGATGAGAATAATCCTGCTGTGCCTGTCGGGATCATGCTTCCGTACTGTTATCCTCATGAAAACAGCAAGCACCGATCAATCATGCCATACGGGACCCGGTGAATAAAACGGCCTCTCATCTGTAGTGGAATCATCGGACGTTTTTATACCGGCCCCTGAATGGGCGGTTCTTCAAGTTTGCCACCAAACTTGAAGCTACCATTTCGATGTTTCTACAACTTGCTTTGCCACGGTCTCCAGGATCTTCACCGCACCAATGAGCATTTTGAAACGCTCGTCCTTTGTCTGTCCGTGATAAAAACGGTAATAGATCTGCTGGGCGATAACAGCAAGACGAAACAGGCCGAAGCAGAAGTAGAAGTCAAAATCATGGATGGGACGCCCCATGATCTCGCCATAGAGGGCCACCTGCTCCCTGCGGGTGAGCATCCCATCTATGTTCGTTGCCATCATCCGCACCATCTGTATGTTCGGCGGATCGTCCTTCTCGATCCAGTACGCAATGGAATTCCCCAGGTCCATAAGCGGATCTCCAAGGGTCGCCATCTCCCAATCGAGAATACCGATTATCTCAAGGGGATTCCGGGGATCCAGCACCACATTGTCGAACTTGTAATCGTTGTGAATAAGGCATGGCCTGTCGGTGTCAGCCGGCATTTTCTCAGTGAGCCATCCCATGATGTTTTCATAATCAGGGGCGTCGGGCGTGCGCGCATCGCGGTACCTGCCAATCCATCCCTCCACCTGGCGCCGTACGTATCCCTCTGGCTTCCCGAAATCCCCAAGGCCGGCTTTCCGGTAATCAACGGAATGGAGCTCGCACAGGACCTTGATGAGATTTTCTGACAGGGTCCGGGCGCTCTTCGGGTCGAGTTCCATCCCTTCAGGCAATTTTTTCCGGATGATGAGGCCGTTGATCCGCTCCATGACGTAAAAGGGACATCCCATGACCGCCGGATCTTCCGTGTACACCAGCGGCTCCGGGCAATACTTGAACACCGGCTTCAGCGCCTTCAGTATACGGTATTCCCGGGACATGTCATGGCCCGACTTCGGTTTTTTCCCGAAGGGAGGCCGCCGCAGGATCATCTCGCGATTCTCGGCTTTTACCAGATATGTCAGGTTCGAGAAACCGCTCGGGAACTGTTTCACGGTCAAACCCCCTTTCAGACCGGGGATTGAATCCCTGAGGAATTCCCCGATCTTTACCAGATCAAGTTCCTCGCCTTTCCGCACCTCAACGGGTTCGTCTTTTTTTGCCATAACAGCCGCCTCCTCTTCTAACACATAGTGCTTATAATACGATCAATAGTGAACTACTGCGCCCCTTTCATGATAAATGACTCTACCATGGTAATGACAAAGCCGGCATATTCCTCTACGGATATTTTCCGCTGAGCGTATTTCCACTGCTTCAGGTACCAGTCCTGCATCATGGCCTTTATAACCGAACCGGTCAGCGGGATATTGTCCACCGCAAAGACCTCCTCCCGCACCCCCTCTTTCAGGATGTCCGTTATGACCCGTTCAGTCATGAGCTCGCTTTCAACGGAAATCTTCCGGTATTTCTTGTTGAGGTTCTTTGTCTCCATGAAGAAAAAGTAGAACCAGCTTTTCATCAGTTCGCTCAGGTACAGGTGAGTGCGTATGGCGCTCCGCAGTTTGTCCCTGGCCCCGCTCCCCTGGTCTATATGGTCACGCAAAATCCTTTCAACCGCGAGCTGGCCCTGGTACTGGATCATGCTCAACAGGTCCTCCTTGCTCCCGAAATAGGAGTAGAGGGCTCCCATGCTGAGCCCCGATTCACGGCTCAGGTCACGGAGGCTCATGGCGTCAAAGCCCTTCTTGTAGCTCAGCTTCAGGGTAGTATTGACAATGGTGACCAGGTTTTTAACCGCTGTTTCTTCTTTCTTGATCTTTATGGTCGCACGATTTTCCCGGTAGAAGTCGCGGCACAGGTCGTCCACCGATACCATCACCCGCTTGCTGAATTCCTGGAATGTCATCGCTTCTCCTATTTGTTCCCTCTTTTCATTTCTTCATTATACCGCTTGAGAAGTCGGGTCGCGAAGGAGGCCTTGTGCACCTCATCGGCACCGTCGTATATGCGTGCCGCCCGCTCATGGCGGTAAAAAAAGGCAAGGATCGTGTCGTCGGTCATGCCAAGGCCCCCGTGAACCTGGAGGGCCCGGTCAACCACTGCGTTCATGGTGTTGGCCACAACCCACTTTATGATGGAGACGTCGTCGCGGGCATCCTTGGCCCCCACGGTGTCAATCCTCCAGGCCGCGTACAGGGTGAGAAGACGCGCGGCCTGTATTTCGGCAGCTGATTCAGACACCCAGTTCTGTATGATCTGCCTTGTCGCCAGGGTTTTACCCCCCGGTGCTATGACACGCTCGTTAGCCCGTTTGCACATCAGGTCAAAGGCACGGTTGCATATGCCAAGCCACCGCATGCAGTGATGTATCCGCCCCGGCCCGAGGCGCTCCTGGGCCAGCAGAAAGCCGTGTCCTTCAGCCCCCAGGAGGTTCTTCTGCGGCACCCGGCAGTTCTGGTACAATATCTCGCCATGGCTGGCATAATCGCTGCCGCTGTGCCCCATGACCGGTATATTGCGCACCAGGTTGAAACCCGGAGTGTCGGTGGGCACGATTATCATGCTGGCCTGCAGGTACGCGGGCGCATCGGGGTTGGTCACGGCCATGCAGATGGCGAATGTTGAGCCATCTGCGGCAGTCGTGTACCACTTATGCCCGTTGATGACGTAATCGCTCCCGTCCTTGACCGCCGTTGTTTCGAGCATCACCGGGTTCGAGCCGGGCATGTCGACTTCGGTCATAGAAAAACAGCTGCGTATCTTCCCGGCAACGAGTGGCTTCAGATATTGTTCTTTCTGTTCCTCCGTGGCATGAAGGTGAAGTATCTCGATATTGCCCGCGTCCGGTGCCTGGCAGCCGAACACGTAGTGACCCAGGGGCGTCCTGCCCAGGGCCTCGGAAACGAGACCGTGTTCGACCATGGTAAGCCCCATACCTCCGAGTTCCTTTGGATGGTTGGGACCCCACAGCTCCATGCGCCGCACCATCTCACGTTTTTCCTCAAGGGTCGGCACCATGTCCCTGAATTCCGTGGTAACGAATTCAGGCTCAAGGGGTATCAGCTCTTTATCAATGAACTCATTGATCATGCCAAGGATTGTCCGCATTTTATCAGAGATTTTGAAATCCATAGGTGCCTCCTTTTTTTATGCCGGAAGGGCCGGGATGCTTGCCGCAACCACGGGAACAGCACACTTACCGGTAGGTTATCAACTTTTCGTCGTTTTCACGCTCCAGGTGCGCATATTCATTAAATGTAGCCATCATGATGCGGTCCCGGGTGCATTTGAACCTGGTGACTGAAGTATTGATAAGCTGTTCAGCTATCTTCATGGCACCGGTTTCGCCGAGATACAGGGTCCTCTGGACTGCTACGGAGATGGTTCCGCCTGACGTGTACACAGCCACGTTCTTGCCGGCGCCGTCTCTCTTCATGATCTCGTCTATTGCCTGGTTCACTCTTACTTTGAAATCCTGCCAGGTTAACAGCCCGGGAACCGCATGGTTGCCTGAAGCCCAGAGCGCCATGACCGCTTCAAAAACCCTCTGGAATGCCTTCCGGTCCTTCATGATACTTGCCACATCAGCGGCGAGGGATGGGTCAGCTTCAATAGCATAGGGTGCCAGCGCGGGGAAGATGTCATGGGTCGGATATTCATTGAGTCCCTCCAACTGTATCACCGGCGGAAGCGGTGCCTTCATCTCCCTTAAGAGCGACAGTTGTGCCTCGGCGGTTTTGACATGGCGTGAAAGGGTTCCGGTATATACCGCGTCAAACCGCCTGTTCATCGTTTCAAAGTAATGGGCCAGTATCCTTGCCTGGCGGTGCCCGGTATCAGACAATTCATCGTATTCTTCCTTGCCGAAAGAGGCCTGCCCGTGGCGGATAAAGTATAATGTGCTCATGCAATCCTCACCCTCTGTATAATCGGGGGCAGCCATCTATTTGTCAATAAAAAAAAGAGCGAGCGTTCGTTTTTTTATTGACACAAAATAATACCGTTGTATTCTTCATTCAACTGTATGAACGTATCGTGACAATGGTCTCAGGTTACTATACGGATATTGAACAATAGCGAGGATATCTGTGGCTGGAAAGAAATTGCTGGGAATCATAGGATCCTACCGCCGCCGTGGCAACGCTGAAATAGCGGTCAAGGCCGCTGCGGAAAAGATGGCAGGGTGGGATCTTTCAATGATACGTCTTCCTCTTCTGACAATATTGCCCTGCAAGGGATGCTATGCCTGCCTTCTGCCGGGCATCAGATGCAATCTTAAGGACGACATGGGATGGCTTTTAGAGCAAATGGCGGAAGCAGACGCAATCCTTGTCGCAGCACCCAATTACGTTCTTGGACCCGTGGGTATCATGAAGATGATAGCTGATCGGGCCCTTCAGGCGGCGCCTTATTATGAACGACTGAGCTTGAAAAAAACTGCTGTTGCCCTTACCCTCGGAAGAGAAGACTATCGTGGTTATGCTGATACCGCCCTGGTTGCGCAGGTTTCAGCCCTTGGACTGAATGTGTCCGGCGTGGAACTCCTGTACGGGACCCACCCCGGTGAGATAGCCCTCAAGGATGACTTTGATGAAAAGATAGAACGCCTGAGCCGGTGTCTCATGGATGAAATGCTGCCCTCACCGCACCCGTCGAACCGATGTCCTCGATGTCATTCTGACCTCTTCCGGATCCGCGATGAGGGTCTTGAATGCGCCCTGTGCAAATCGTTGGCCCGTCCGGAAGGTGATCGACTCAATTTTTTTTATTTTCACCCGGAATTTGGCGACAAGGGAAAGATGGAACACATGAAATGGCTCCTCGGCAAAAAAGAGGAATACATCAAAATTAAAGAAAAATTATCGGCAATTCAGAACAACTACCATGACGGGAAATGGCTATCACCGTCCGAAACGTAATGATACAAGCATGAACATACTGGTCTGTGTAAAACAAGTCCAAGACACTGAATCGCCCGTTGAAATTGCCGGCGAGCAGAATTGGGTCAGAGAAGATGGTCCCATAGCTTTCCGCATGAACCGCTACGACGAGTTTGCTCTTGAAGAAGCTGTGCTGATCAGGGAATCCATCGGCGACGTTACTGTTGACGCCATATCGGTAGGGCCGGAGCGATCACGTGCAGCCTTGAAGAAAAGCCTCGAAAAAGGTGCTGCAAACGGTATTCATATACTCCTCGAAACCGGGGGGTACTGTCCCCCGTCCCTCACCGCTGCTCTCATCTCGCACTATGCGAAGGACAAATCCTATGACCTCATCCTTACCGGGGTCATGGCCGAGGATGATATGCAGTGCCAGGTAGGCCCCCTCATCGCGGCGCGTCTTGGCCTTTCCTGTGCCGTATCGGTGATTAAAGAAGCCATCAGCCGAGAAGAGTACTCTATCACCGCTGAATGTGAACTGGAAGGAGGCGTCAATGAGACAATTGAATTGCCCCTGCCGTGCCTCCTCGCCATCCAGTCCGGGATTAACCGGCCCCGGTACCCATCACTTTCCAATGTAATGCGGGCCAAGGAGCAGAAGCTGGTTACCATTCAGGCAGACCCGGAACTGTTATCGCAGATCCCGGAACAGCTTCTTTCCATCTCATACCCTGAGAAAGGGACCAAGGGTTTGATACTAACCGGCACGGCGGAGCAGAAAGCGGAACAACTTCTGACAATACTCCATGAAAAGTCTCTTCTCTAGAGCAGGCCTATGAAACACATACTCGTCATAATTGATACGATCTCGAACAAGCCTGCCCCTTCCGGATTCGAGCTGATACTTTTTGCTGAACAATTCGCTGAAATGTTTTCTCTAGATATCCAGGTTGTTATTGCCGGCGGGAGCACGGGTGAATCCGCGGCAAAGGCTGCCCGGTTCGGCCATGATGTCACGGGCCTTGAGCATGGCTCTCTCGTAATCCCAAATCCTGATTTACTGACCCAGGCCGTCATGGTCCTGATGGATGAAATCAAGCCGCATTACGTCTGCTTCCAGCATACCATGCGTGGATGCCAGATGGCTGCATCAGTGTCGGAACGACTGAACATGTCATGCATCACCGCCGTGGAATCATTCAAGGCAGTTGGGGACAAACCGGCGTTCAGAAGATCTCTTTTTAACGGCAAAATTATTGCTGATCTGACCCCCTGTGCCGATCAGTCTGCCATAACCGTGCTCCCCGGAGCCTTTGCCGCTTCTGAAAGCGGATTCTCTCACCGGAAACCCGGCGCCATCGCGATACGCAAGATATCCGGCATTGATTCATCCTGCCGGTCCCTGGCGTTAAGTGCATCACCGGAAGAGACAGTGCGACTTGAAGAATCAGATGTTATAATTTCAGCGGGAAGGGGAATCGGCGCGCAGGAAAACCTGGAGCTGATACGGGCCGTGTCAAAAATTTTTCCTGATTCCGCTGTCGGTGCGTCACGGACCATCTGCGACCAGAAATGGCTTCCCTACGCGCACCAGGTGGGAGTAACGGGCAAGACGGTATCGCCGAAACTATACATGGCCTGCGGCATATCCGGAGCACAGCAGCATATTGCCGGCATTAAGGGCTCACAGCTTATAGTTTCCGTCAATACAGATCCCCATGCAGCTATCTTCGCCATATCAGATTATATCATAGTCGAGGATCTTAAAACATTTCTTCCCATACTGTTGCGCAAGTATGAGGAGCGGTACAAGTAAACGTTTGTCATATTTAAAATTATCCGGAAAATATACTGGACATTACAATACCTGCAATAATGCATGATAACAGCATACAGGAAAATCGAGGAATATATCATGGCTGCCAACCCGCTTTTCGAAATCATGAATGCCCAATCCCTCGCCTTCTACGGAGCATCCAACAATCTTTCCAAAATGGGATCGAGCCAGCTCGTAACCCTTCTCTGCAACGGATACCGGGGCAAAATATATCCTATTCATCCCTCGGAAAAACAAATATTCGGCCTGCGGGCATATGAAAAGATTGCCGATATCGGAGAGCCGGTGGAATGCGCTGTTCTCGTTCTCCCGACAAAACTGGTCCCCGGCGTGATTGATGAACTGGGAAAAGCCGGGGTTTCCCGTGCAGTGATCGTGACTGCAGGGTTCGAGGAGGTCGGCAACGTTGATCTGCAGCAGCAACTCAACATCGCGGCGCGGAAAGCCGGTGTCCGTTATGTCGGGCCCAACTGCATCGGTGTAGCGAACCTCCGGGAGAACTACAACATCACCGTGTTTCCCTTTGAAGGCGATCCCGGTATGATCGGCATGCTTTCGCACTCCGGCACCTTTGTTACCCACGTGATGCCCTACCTGCACGCCCGGAAACTCAATTATGCGGAAGCGATAAGCCTCGGCAACGAGGGGGACATTGACATCGTGGACGGCCTTGATTACATGGCGGATAGGGATTCGATACAAGCGATAACCTGTTATATCGAAACGGTGCGCCGGGGAAGGGAGTTCATCGAAAAAGCTGCCGCAGTTTCAAAAGTGAAGCCCATAGTGGCGCTCTATGCGAGCGGCACTGATGGCGGATCCAGGGCAACGGCGTCCCATACAGCCGCCATGGCATCGCCGGAGGGTATCATGAACGGCGTATTCCATCAGACCGGCATCATACGCGCAACGTCCCTTGAGGAAATGTTCGATTTTGCCTGCGTTCTTTCCCGGTGCTCCCTTCCGGCGGGCAGGCGGATCGGCATCCTTACCAACAGCGGCGGCCCCGGGGCACTCATGGCGGACACCGTCAGCCGCCTCGGCCTCGAGCTGCCGATGTTTTCCGAACAGCTCCAGGACGCCATCAGCGAGTTCTCGCCCCACACGGCATCCCTCGTCAACCCGGTTGATTTCACTTTTATCAACAATTGGGAGGCCTTTTTCAGCAGGGTTCCTCGAATCATAGCTGAATCCGGCGAGGTTGACGTCCTGCTCTTCTACGGTCTTTTTGGCGTTGAAACGTTCCTGCACTACCGCGATAACCCGGCCGTTGCCCCCAGCCTTGACCGCGGATTGATTCAGGCTACCATGGGTATGGGCGACGCTCTGAAACTGAAAATAGGGGAGGCCCTATCCTCGCTCCCGGTACCGGTCATCTGTTCAACCTTCCTCGACATTGACGAACCTCTTATCTCCCATTTGATCGAAAGATGCATACCATTCCTTCCCACACCGGAACGGGCTGCCAGGGCAGCCTGGGCCCTCTGCAGTTATTCGTCATGGAGGAGCATCAGTGTTAAGGAAGATGTCGTTGCCGTGTGACAGGCACATTCCGGGCCGTTCCTCTATTCATCCTTATGCCGTATAATTCGGCCGGGATGTATTGTAAGTCGAAAAAATCCTTGCAATATCGCTACCCCGTGACAACCATGCTGTTTTATCAGGAACCGGTTTCATGAGTAAAAAATTAATATCAATATACGATACAACTCTTCGCGACGGGGCTCAGACGGTTGGTATTTCCTTATCCCTGTACGACAAGCTTCTAATCGCATCCGCCCTTGACCGGCTCAAGATCGATTACATAGAAGGGGGATGGCCCGGTTCCAATCCCAAGGACGACCAGTTCTTCAGGGATATCAGGAAATCAAAGATTTTCCATTCGAAGATCGTCGCCTTCGGTTCCACAAGGCGCAAAAACACCTCATGTAGAAACGACAGCCTCCTCCAGGCCCTGGTGAATTCAAAAGCTGAGATCATCACCATCGTGGCAAAAACATGGGATTTTCACGTGACCAGGGCCCTGAATATCAGCCTCAAAGACAATCTCTCGCTGATATATGACACCATCGCCTATTTGAAAGACAGGGGCTTCCGGGTATTTTTCGATGCAGAGCACTTCTTTGATGGTTTTAAATCCAATGAAGAGTACTCATTCAGCTTGATCCGGAAAGCCCAGGAAGCCGGGACCGATATGATTGTGTGCTGCGATACTAATGGGGGCATTATGCCCGGCGAAGTTCAGAGAATTATACAAAAGGTCTCCCGTGAAACAACCGTACCCATAGGGGTCCATTTCCATAATGACGCCGGCGTCGCCGTCGCCAATTCCTTAACCGCCGTTGAGGCCGGCGCCGTTTCCGTCCAAGGAACAGCCAACGGATATGGAGAACGGTGCGGCAACACGAACCTGATGACGCTGATCCCCAACCTCGTGCTGAAAATGGGATACCACTGCTCAGCTGAAAAATCATTGCGGCATCTCACCGAGGTGAGCCGTCTTATCAGTGAAACCGCAAACCTTGCCCATGATGAACGATCACCCTACGTGGGAGACAATTCGTTCGCCCACAAGGGGGGCATCCATGTTTCAGCCCTCCAGAAGGACACCAGGACCTACGAACACGTTGAGCCGGAAAAAGTCGGCAACTGGCGCAAGGTCCTTGTTTCTGAACTGTCCGGTAAAAGCAACATACTTTTCAAAGCGAAAGAAATGGGCATCAAACTAAAAAACACAGTAACACTTCCCGGAAAATTACTTCAGAAAATCAAGGATTTAGAGGAACAGGGATTCCAGTTTGAAGCGGCAGAAGGTTCTTTTGAACTCCTGATCAGGGAAGCAAACGGCGAGTACACTCCCTTCTTCAAACTGAAAGGCTTTCGTGTCGTCAGCGAGATGGAAGGCTCCAAAAAGCTGATGTGTGAAGCAACGATAAAGGTCGAAGTAGACGGCAAAATCGAGCACACCGCAGCCAACGGCTATGGCCCGGTGGAAGCCCTCGATAACGCCCTCCGGAAAGCGCTTGAAAAATTTTATCCGGAAATCAAGGAAATTCAGCTTTCCGACTACAAGGTCCGGGTTCTTAATGAAAAAAGCGGCACCGCAGCAGCTGTACGTGTCCTCGTGGACCAGAGATGTAAAACCGAGCACTGGGGCACTGTTGGAGTTTCCACGGATATAATTGAAGCTTCCTGGAGGGCCCTTGTTGACGGAATTGAATACATGCTGTTTAAAAACCAGAAAAAACGATAACCGGATCCTGGTGCAATATAACCTTTTTTGAAGGAAAAAAATCTTGCAATTATTATTGTTCTGAATAAAAAAGGAATAGAGTGCTGTATTGTATAGACCTGTCACATTAATGAACGTATCGGGGCTGTACCGTTACATCCTTCTGTATTTATATTAGAGATATCCTGACACTATTACAATTATGAGCGGCCATTATATGAAAAAATGCAAGATATACCTCGCAACGGTGGTGATCCTCTTCATCGCGGGCATCCCTGCTTTTTCCTGGGAGACCTATGACAGTATTATTGCCGTCGTGAATGATTTTTCCATCATTGAAAGCGAAATAGACAACAAATTAAACCAGGTAATAAAAATTCAGAACATCCCCAAGTCAAAATACATTGCAGAAAAAAGCAAGATTCTTGATAAATTCATTGAAGACGCCCTTGTCATGCAGGCAGCTTCTGAAGAAGCAATTGTCGTCGGTGACAAGCGGGTCCTTACTCAAGTTCAAGAACTCATGAGACAATATTATGCTACAAAAATTAAGGATCCAAAGAAATTAGACAGACAGGTCGACAAGATGATCACTCGCCTTGAGAAAAGGCTGAGCGATACACCCACCATGGGAGACAAGGAACTCGACGCTCAAATTGATAATTTCATAGGATTTCTCGAAGGTCAGTTTCATATCAGCTTCAAAGAATACTTCGAAGAAGTCCGCGCCCAAATCATGCGGGAGCAGGTTATGTCAATAGCTATCGGCGTGTCCCCGCCATCCAAAGAAGAAGCCATTGCCTGGTTTAAAAAAAATAAAAACAAGCTGGGAGACGAAGTCTGGGTCAAGCAGATACTCATCAAACCCACAGGCGGCTCTTACACGGCAGAACGCGACGCACATCAGAAGTTAAGCGACATACGCAATAGAATCTTGGGAGGCGAACAATTTGAGGCACTCGCCCGCACCTATTCTCAGGATGCTGAATCAGCTGCCAAAGGCGGGAGTCTCGGCTGGAAAATGCTGGCGGAATTGGACCCCTATTTCGCAGGTCCTGCCAACAACGTACGCACGATAGGAGAAGTTTCACAGATCTTCAAAACCGGTCAGGGCTATCATATCGTTAAACTTATGGGACGACGTCCCATAACCTTTGATAAAGTTGAACGACTTATCATGTACAAACTGTATAATGAAAACATGTTCACCCAGTTCAAAAAGTGGGTATTAAAAAGAAAAAGAGAATCTGAAATACAAATATTCATGAAAAATTACGTAGAAACTTAATACTGATTAACCGACCGGGGAATGAATTGAAGTCCGATATTCTATTGTATGTCGACGCAGCCTGTTCCGATGATGATCTGTTTTTTCAGGATTTCTATTTACCTGATGCCCTCAGCCAGCGCATAAAGTCTATTGAAACCGCAGGAGCCATTTTCTTTTCTGTCCCAGACACCTACACCGGAAAACTGACCGGCAATAAATCCTGTTATGTGCGGACCGGCCATGACGACGTTGAATTCTGGAAAGATATGTTTGCCCGAACCGGTTCGGAACACCTCTGCAAAATTTACGCCGGGTCCCCATTTCTTGATGCCTCCATCATACAAGAAATGATCACGCTCCATCTGAACTACCTTGCAGAATTTACTTTTTCAGAAAACCTCCCGGCTGGATTTTCCTGCGAGGTTGTATCAAAAGAGCTCATTACTGCCATCCCGGACCTGCATGAGAAAACATTGCCCCTGGCGCAGGTGATAAAATCGAACCTCAATCACTTTGACATCGAAATATACTATAAAGATCCCGACATCCGGGATAAACGGATATCTTTTCTTGCAAATTCCCGCCGTGATGTCCGTGTCATGGAGAATATCTACCACCTTACATCCTCAATTCCTGCATATGATGCCGTCAAAGGAATAATCGAAAAGCATCCTGAAGTTCTTCACACCGGACCTTCATATCTCGAGATTGAGTTGACGGGCAGGTGCGATCTCGACTGCCTGTTCTGCTACCGCAATTTCCTCAAGCAGCACCACGGGGACATGGAAAAAGATCTTATCTCCCTCATCCTGGAGCAGATGAAATCATTTAATCTTCCCTACACCATCTGTTTCGGCGGATCCGGAGAGCCCCTGATGCACTCAAAGTTTTACGAGATCCTATCCATGGCAGGTAGCGACCCGCTGGTCGAATCAATTATTGTCGAAACAAATGGCCTCTATGCTGATGCCAATTACCGCACCCACCTTATGAACGATGGCGGCAAAATCAAGACTATAGTCAACATGAACGGGATGAATACCGACACCTACGCCAGGCTGCACGGCATGGACTGCTTTGAACAGGTGCATAAGAATATTCTCGGCCTGTCTGAGGCAGCGGTCGGCCGCGTTTTCATCCAGATCATGAAAATCAATGAAACAGAGCCCTTCCTGGACACCTATTATGATTACTGGGAAAAGCTCAAGATTCCGATCATACTTCAGAAGCAGAACACATTCCTGGGGAGAATAGAAGACCGCCGGTATTCTGATCTTTCTCCCCTTGACAGAATTCCCTGCTGGCACCTTCAGCGCGACCTGTACATAACGGCTGAAGGGAATGTTGCGTTCTGCAAGCAGGACGTCGATGGCACCGGTTCATGGGCAGTATTGCCATCAGCAACCCTGCAAGAAGTCTGGGAAAAGAAAAAAGCGGCTTTTATTAACGACTACCGGAAACAGTATCCTGCTGACCCTGACTGTGCATCATGTGATGAATGGTATACCTTTAATGCCTGATACGGCTCAACCCCGGGATTATCCTGTCCGATAATATCCTCATGAAGGCAACGGTGACAGCCATAATACAGGCACGTATGGGATCCACGCGCCTGTCCGGGAAGGCCATGAAGGACCTTGCCGGCAAACCGCTTCTCTACCACGTGTTTAAACGTGTACAGGTTACCGATGGAGTTGATCGCATCGTTCTGGCCACCTGCCACGGCGCCGAGAATGAGGTGATTATACAACTGGCGGAATCCATGGGTATACCGGTCTTTATCGGCTCCGAAGAGAATGTCCTGGAACGATTCTATCTTGCCGCCCGGCAGTATGGCGGCGATTATATCATGCGCGTCACCGGGGACAATCCTTTCACCGACCCGGGCTACGCTGCTGAAACCATCAGAACAATCATTGCGACAGGCGCCGATCTATGTTATTTTCCCAATCTTCCCCTCGGCGCGGGTGTGGGGTTGGTTACAAAAACAGCCCTTGACGCCGCTTACAGGATGAGTGACCAGCCCTATCAGCGGGAACATGTTACACCATATATCAAGGAGCATCCTGAACAATTCAGGGTGTATATCCATGACATAGATATATACAATCCCTTCCCGAACCTTCGCCTTACGGTTGACACAACAGAAGATTACGAGGTGGCAAAAATAATCTATGACGGCTGTTATCATGGAAGCCCCTTCCCCCTCAGCGATGTTATACGGTACATAGAAAATAATCCGCATATACCTGCCATTAATTGCGGCATCACGCAGCGTCCCATGACGCATACAAGCACGAAATGATACAGCGTGAAGTATCCATTGTCACCGGTTGGGGAGGCCATCTCGGAACAGGCCATGTTCAGCGCATGGCCAACCTTGCTTTGTATATCAATCAGCATACATCGCTTCGGGCCTTCCTCGTCTGCGATAAAAAACCGGGATTTCTCCCGGAACCATTTAATGATATTATTACAAATACCATCAGGCCTGGTAGCATCTTCATTATCAGGGATAAACGGGATTCAAGCATCAGAGAAATGGAAGAGCTGAAAGGCCACAGCAGAGTAATTGCTATTGATGACTGCGGCCCGGGAAGGAATCTGTGCGATATGCCCATCGACCTTCTGCCGAATCTGCACTACTCCATTTCCAAAAAAGAGCTCTTTATCTACGGGTTCACCTTTGCAGATTCCATCAGAAGGCTTGGATCTTCCCCGGTTCACAAAAATCTAGACTATACCGTCTACTGCGGGATAAACCCGTCCAGTCCGGCCATTGATATGATCCTTTCTCTGATCCCGAAAAACTGTTCCTGTGCTATTCTTGCCGGTGAGGATTCTTCATTGTTGAAGAATGGCGATATCATACCATTGCAAACCTCCTACGCGGAAACACTGCTGTCCGCCAAAATTCTGATAACACATTTCGGCATCACCCTTTATGAAGGCCACATTGCCGGTTGCAGGCTTATCACTATAAACCCCACAGATTACCATGCCCGCCTTTCAGACATAATCAAGGATGATCTTGGTCTTATTAATCTCGGGGTCATTGATGACATTGAGCCAGTTCAGGCTCGGTCAGCAATATCCGAATTCTCTCGCAATGCTTTTTCTGACTGTATAGATCCTTTATCAATAGTAAAAACGGTCCATGATGGTCTGGATATGTTTCTATCCCGCATACAATCCTTTTTGTAATCAAAGAACCAGCCGCAATCCGCAAAAATAAAAAAATCATTGCATAAAATGCACCTTCAGTTAATTTCGATGAAGAAAACTTTCAAGGAGAAACGTATGCAAACAACCATGACACGTCTGATGATAGCATTTATATTCGGAACCCTTATCATATCCGGCTGTTTTACAACAGAGGGAAATGTAAGGACTATTACCTTTAATGATGGTTCAAAATATGTCGGCGAAATGAAGGATAACATTAAACAGGGATATGGCAAAATGACGTGGGCCAACGGGGACCAGTACGAAGGCCAGTGGCTTAATGATGCCATCAATGGGAAGGGTATATACACCTGGGCCAATGGGGACCGGTACGATGGCCAGTGGTCCGTCAACAAACGTAACGGCCAGGGAGTCATGGTTGAAAAAAATGGAACTAAATACGACGGCCAGTGGGTAAATAACTACCGTAATGGCATGGGAACTTTGAAAAAACCCAATGGAGAAACCTACACGGGACAGTGGAAGAACAACGAGCAAAATGGCACCGGTACCTATACCTGGCCGAACGGATCGAAATATGAGGGGGAATGGAAAGACGGAAAACGTCACGGCCAGGGGGTCATGACCGGCTCCACGGGAATTTCTGAACGGGGAAAATTCCTGAATGATATTTTTGTCGGCAAATGACCTTTTCTCGTATGCGGAAAAAAATCACCACGTCAATTTTTTTTGCTGTTAGTGTAATAATTTTTGTCATCGCCGCCACTGGCAATACTCACAGCGCTGAAATATCAGAGCGTTTTCAGGCCCGGGTCTACAAGAGCAAGAAATACTCATCACTTCCTTTCCGGCTCCTTGTGCCAGTCAATTATGATAGAAGCAAAAAGTATCCTGTTATCCTGTTTTTCCATGGCGCTGATGAACGGGGCAATGACACCAAAAAGCACCTGCATTTCGGCCTTAACATATTGGCAGATGAGAACAGGATGAAGCGGTATCCCTGTTTCATAGTGGCGCCTCAGTGCCCTGTCGACGAAAAATGGGTTGAAGTTGACTGGAAGGCGAGCCGCCATACCATGAATATAAATCCTGCTCCTCCTCTGGCCATGTCCATTGAATTGGTAAAGGAATTGCAGAAGGAATTCTCTATCGACAGCGGTATGATTTACGTAACAGGATACTCGATGGGAGGTTTTGGCGCCTGGGAGGCTATCCAGCGCTGGCCGGATTTTTTTGCAGCCGCTGTTCCTGTCTGCGGCGGCGGGGATATTGCTCAGGCGCAGCGTCTCGTAAACATTCCCATATGGGCATTTCACGGCGCCCTTGACAACCTTGTAAAGGTCACGCGTACACGGGATATGATCAAGGCCATTGCAAGGGCTGGCGGCACGCCTCGATACACCGAGTATGCAACTGTTTCTCACCCCAGCTGGACTTATGCCTTTGGCGATGAAGCCCTGATTGAATGGCTCTTTAAACAAAAAAAATGACTTGTTATTTTGCATTAAAAGATATAGAGTAGCCCTATGAAAATCATTAAGCAACTGGCAACCGGGAACAGAGACAGCATGAAGAGCCTTACCTATGAATTGGAATCGCTGATCTATTCCAACGTAAAAGAAAGCTATCCTCATAACTGGGTTCAGCAGCAAATTACCCGATCATTGTTCTCCGACATGAAAGGACTTTTTCATGGAAAAACCATTCATACTCCCGGCGACACGATAAAATCCGACTGGACCCTTTATCAGCAAAAAAACAGTGCGGAAGACATTTTTGGAGAAATAGCCATAGTGGTACAGGTGACGTATCACGACGGACAGATTGTCAGAGGCGTTGTCTTTCATGATGTCACAGAAAAAGATGGCGGCAAGAATACATTTTCTAGTCTCCATAAAAATAATTACAGAAGACTTCTCTCCGTTTCCCCTCATTCGCAGCTCCTTCTGTACGATTACGACACCATAACCGGCATGGCGTTCCCGTCTACTGCGGAGTCTATCATAGGCAACCATCCCCATAGCTGGAACAGCTGGATCCCCTTTACCCATGCCGTCAGCGTTCCTGCAAACCTTGCGCTGACTCTTGATCTTAAAAACACCGGTTTATACAAAGTATCTCTCCCGCTTTCGTATCAGATCAGCTACAGGTACCTGTACGGCCTTGACCTTGATTACTCCGCAGCAGCCATGGAAATCGCGGCAGGGATAAAAACTGTAAAGGGAAATCCCCGGTTTCTGATATGCATAGCTGTATCCCATGGAGGAGCAGAACCGATAATTAATTTTGAGTTAAACACAAAGATGTATACGGAGTTTTAAACAACTGGAACCCGGTACTTTTCCCGGGTATATCCTCCACTGTAAAAATCCTGAACCAGTCTTGTCATGAATGTACTCATCACATATTTTTCCCAGACCGGAAATACTGAACATATAGCCAGGGCTATCTTTGAAGAAGCTTCGGCCTGCACCTCCGCACTCATGAAAAAAATCGGAGACCTTGCTGCTTCCTCTTTGAATGAGTACAATCTTATTTTTATCGGATCTCCGTGCCATGCCGGCACCCTGGCAGCCCCGGTCAGGGAAATGCTGTCCCTGCTCCCGGACAACCCATCGTTCCATCTGTCTGGGTTCATTACCCATGCATCTTCAGTCTACGACAAATCTGATTATGAAAACTGCATGACCTACCTGTCATCATTGTGCAGAAAAAAAGGAATATCATACAAGGGATGCTTTGAATGCCGCGGCCGTCTAGCCCCGCAGCTTCACGAATATATCAGAAAATCAAAACATGTCACTGATGATGAATGGGACCGGATGGTATCAGACATGAACAGGCATCCCGACAGCGAAGATGTCGCGAAGGCCCGAAAATTCGCAAGGAGCGTCATAGACGAGATATCCGTTTGACTGAATGCGGACCAGTTATTTTTTTTACTTTTGCCCGTGGAGCATCCAGTGAAAGAAGAATCCACCATACACTGCAGTCAATGCGGCACCTGCTGTCACGTTGACATGATTGCCTACATTACCGAAAATGATATTCATCGATGGGAAGATGAGCATAGATTCGATATCATCTCCCATATCCGTGGAAACGAAATACGGTGGTTCGGAGATATCATCCTCACCGGCAATGGCATACACATCCAGAGCTGCACATTCCTTAACTGGGATGGGAATGTATTTTACTGTGATATCTATGAAACCCGACCCCAGGTATGCCGCGACTATATGCCCGGATCCTCCGCCCTGTGCCCCCTTTATGACGATCATAAATAAAAAATTACTTTACTGGAATCAGCTATCTTACGTAATGTTACCAATGGATCAGACGCGTGGCAGGACAATGGCCACCGTTATCTTCTCGCTGTCTAAGCGCAGCATCGGGATCAACTATGAACGGCACCGGGACTTACACAAAAAGCTGGGTGATAAGGCTCATTATAATTAACATTGCCATATTTTTTGGTCTGCAGATTCTTTTGTCAACGGTCGGGACCGGTGATCAGGGCTCATCTCTCAGCGATGTTCTGGTTTTTTACCTGGGACTGCGTCCTATACTGGTCATAGAGAAATACTATATATGGCAGCTTTTCACCTACATGTTCCTTCATGGCGGTTTTCTCCATATATTTCTTAATATGTACGCTCTTCTCATTTTCGGCATTCCCGTAGAGCAGGCCTGGGGCAGTCGCAGGTTTCTTCTCTATTATGTATTTACCGGCACCGGCGCCGGAATAACCATACTGGTCATTAATACACTCCTGGGAGGCGTTAATTACATAACGCCCACTATCGGCGCATCCGGCGCTGTCTTCGGGCTCCTCCTCGCTTTTGGAATGCTCTTTCCCGACGCCGAAATACTTATCTTTTTCATAATCCCCATGCGCGCCAAGTTCCTGGTTGTTCTCTATGGTGGTATAGAACTCTATTCTCTCATCGCATCCAGTGGCCAGAGCCCCGTCTCCCATGCAGGACACCTGGGCGGAATATTATTCGGACTTATATTCTTTCTGATAATAAAAAAACGGGGCATCAGCTTTAAATCCAAGCTCATCAAGGCCCGGCTTAACCGAGAAATTGACCGGCAGCAGATCAAAACCGAGCAGGAAATAAAACAGAAGGATCTTGTGCTGGAAACAATTTTGCAAAAATTAAAGACCAAAGGACCCGGATCCATCACCGATGACGAGTTCCAGCATATTCGTTATATGGAAATTATGACACAGGATAACGACGAGCTCTGCGTTGAAGAAGATTTTGATGCCGGTGATGAATTTTGCACCAAATGCGTCCACCGGGAGGCCTGTCTGCTGCGCCAGATAAAAAAATATTTGTAAATGCTTTCTTATTTGAAAATTAATCTTTACAAGGATAGCACCGTTTTAAAGAATTCACGAGTAACAGAATTTAGTCACCGCAATTGATACACGTAATTGTTCCTGCTGATCCAGCATGAAGGGAATTATCAGATCATCAGGTTAAGAATAGTAACTGTATACATAAATCTGATTGGATGTAAGCAAAAATTAACACAAGGAGAATCAGAATGGCTAAAAGAGTGTACTTGTTTGGAGGAGGATCTTCCGAAGGCAAAGCGGAAATGAAAAACCTTCTTGGCGGAAAAGGCGCCAACCTCGCAGAAATGTCAAATCTCGGTATACCCGTTCCGGCGGGGTTTACCATAACCACGGAAGTATGCACGGAATTTTATAACAATAACCGTCAATATCCTGCCGGCCTTAAAGAAGAAGTCAATGAAGCGATGAAGAAAGTCGAGCAGATCATGGGTGCGAAGTTCGGTGATCCGTCCAATCCTCTCCTGGTATCTGTACGATCAGGAGCGCGCGCATCAATGCCCGGCATGATGGACACGGTCCTCAACCTCGGTCTCAACGATAAAACCATTCAGGGTGTAATAAAAAAATCAGGAAATGAACGATTCGGCTGGGACTCATACCGACGCTTCATCGCCATGTATGGTGACGTCGTCATGGGTCTCAAACCTGCAGTCAAAGGACGAACATGATCCATTCGAAGAAGTCATGGATCATCTGAAAAAGAAGCGCAAGGTGAAAATGGACCTTGACCTGACCGTTGCTGACCTGAAAGAGCTGGTTGCCCAGTACAAGGCCCTTATAAAGAAAAAACTAAAAAAGGATTTCCCCTCCGATCCCTTTGAACAACTATGGGGTTCAATCGGCGCAGTTTTCGGATCATGGATGAACGATCGAGCCATCCTGTACAGAAAAATGAACGGCATCGAGGACAGCTGGGGCACCGCGGTCAATATACAGGCCATGGTCTTCGGTAACATGGGTGACGACTGCGCAACCGGTGTTGCCTTCACCCGGGACCCGTCAACCGGCGACAACCGTTTCTACGGCGAATACCTGATCAACGCCCAGGGCGAAGACGTCGTTGCCGGCATCAGGACACCCCAGCAGGTCACGATCGTGGGTTCGCAGAAATGGGCAAAAGAGAACAGTATTAAAGAAGCTGACCGGAAGAAGCAAGTACCCGTCCCTTGAAGAATATATGCCGAAAGCCTACAAACAGCTGGATGACATCTACAACAAGCTTGAAAACCACTATCGCGACATGCAGGACATCGAGTTCACCATCCAGAACCAGAAGCTCTGGATGCTCCAGACACGGAACGGCAAACGTACCGCTGCAGCGGCAGTAAAAATCGCCGTGGACATGGTAAAACAGGGGCTTATCACGAAAGAAGAAGCCCTCATGCGCATAGACCCGGTCTCCCTTGATCAGCTCCTTCACCCAACCCTGGACCCCAAGGCAAAACGGAACGTCATCACCAAGGGCCTTCCCGCTTCTCCGGGAGCCGGCGTCGGCAGAGTCATATTCAACGCTGATGATGCGGAAACCTGGAGCGCCAAGGGTGAGAAAGTTATTCTAGTCCGCGTCGAAACTTCTCCCGAAGACCTCAAGGGAATGGCATTGGCCCAGGGAATCCTGACCGCGCGGGGCGGCATGACATCCCACGCTGCTGTTGTCGCCCGGGGTATGGGAAAATGCTGCGTTTCAGGCTGCAGCGAGCTTGAAGTTGATTACAAAAAACGCATATTCAAGATTCGGAACATAACGATAAAACAGGGCGATTTCATCTCCCTCGACGGTTCAACCGGTGAAGTGATGCTCGGCAAGGTCCCCACGGTTGATCCGCAACTTTCTGGAAATTTCGGTACCATCATGAAGTGGGCTGATGAGGTCCGCAAGCTGGGAGTACGCACCAACGCGGATACGCCCCATGACGCAGAAGTTGCCCGCGGATTTGGCGCCGAGGGTATTGGCCTCTGCCGTACCGAGCATATGTTCTTCGAAGGCGACCGTATCAAGGCGATGCGTGAAATGATTCTTGCCGACGATCTGGCCGGACGCAAAAAGGCGCTTGCGAAGCTCCTCAAAATGCAGCGTAAGGACTTCTACGGGATCCTCAAGGCCATGAAAGGCTTTGGTGTCACCATCCGTCTCCTGGACCCGCCCCTTCATGAGTTTGTCCCCCATGAGGAGAAGAACCAGAAGGAAATGGCGCGGGAGATGAAGGTGCCCGTTAGTGTCATCAAGTCCAAGGTTGAGGCGCTCCACGAATTCAACCCGATGCTGGGTCACCGAGGCTGCCGTCTCGGTATCACCTATCCCGAAATAACCGAAATGCAGGCCCGCGCCATTTTCGAAGCTGCGTGCCAGCTCAAGAAAGAAGGCGTGAACGTCAAGCCTGAGGTTATGGTGCCCCTGGTCGGTCACGTTAAAGAATTGAAGATGCAGAAGGATATTATCGTCGAGACTGCTGAAAAGGTCATGAAAGAGAAAAAAATCAAGGTTGATTACATGGTCGGCACCATGATAGAAGTGCCCCGCGCCGCAGTTACCGCTGACGAAATAGCAGCCGAGGCTCAGTTCTTCTCCTTTGGTACCAATGACCTTACCCAGATGACCTTCGGATACAGCCGCGATGATTCAGGGAAATTCCTCCCTGAATACGTGGAGAAAAAGATACTCCCTAATGATCCCTTCCGCGTTCTTGACCGCGACGGGGTGGGAAAACTGATACGCATGGCTGTCGAAAAAGGCCGCGGCGTCAGAAGCGATCTTAAGGTGGGGATCTGCGGTGAGCATGGAGGAGAGCCGAGCTCCGTTGAATTCTGCCACCTGGTCGGCCTTAATTACGTCAGTTGTTCCCCGTTCCGGGTTCCCATCGCCCGGCTGGCGGCGGCACAGGCTGCCATCAAGAAAGAGGGCAATGTGAAAGTGTCTTCCACCGCGTAGGCGGTGGAAGACGGCTCATTTACAATCAATATACAGAGGGTGAGACATGAAAAAAACAATGGTACTGGTCGCCTTGCTTTTATTTGCCGGCACGTCACTTTATGCTTCTTACAAGGAAGCCTTGAAGCTCTTCGAACAAAAAGACTATAAGGGCTCTTTAAAGATGATTGCAGATGAGCTGGAAACCGCAAATGACACGAAACCAGACTCCCCGAACTATAGCCTGAGATTTCTGGCGGCCCATAACCACTGGAAGCTGGGTAATACCAAGTCAGCCATAGATCATTTCACCCGCTGTATTGCTATTAAGAAAAAAGCTGATCCCTATATCGACCTTGCGCTGCTGCAGATTGAACTGAAAAAATATGCCGAGGCTGATGCCACCGCCCGCAAAGGAATGGAAGTTGAAAAATCGCCCATGCTCTATTACATCATGGGCATTGCATCATTGAAGAGAGAAAATTTCTGGAAGGCAAAGGAAATGTTTGAGAAAGCTAATTCCCTCAACCCCGATCTCTATTATTCCTATAATGCCCTTGGAGTTACCCTCATGAAACTCAAGAAATACAGCGAGGCTAATACCGCTTTTTCAGCGGCATACGCGGTAAAACCAAGGTCCGCTGAGATTGTGAACAATCTGGGGATGAGCTACGAAAAGCTAGGGAAAAACAAGGACGCCTTCGAATATTACAAGAAAGCCCAGGCCCTTGATGAAAAAAATCAGGTCATCGCGGCAAATCTTGAACGGATAAAACCCAAGGTCAAGAATTAACCGAGTTTGTCCATAGCTTCCTTGAATTTCGGTATCGACCTTTTTATTACATCTTCCGGCACGCAATAGGCCATTCTGAAATACCCCGGTCCTCCGAATCCGCTGCCGGGGACTGCAAGAATATTGAACTTCTGCAGGTGCTGGATAAATTTGACATCATCCGCCAGGGGAGACTTGCAGAAAATATAAAAGGCTCCTTCCGGCATCGGGAACGTGTACCCGGCGCTTTTTAAGCCTTCAGCCAGCAAATCCCTTCTCCTTTTATACGGTGTAATGTCAACCGTAACATCTGTTAATTCCGCCACGATGCGTTGCATCAGGGCAGGGGCATTCACGTATCCCAGGATGCGATTGCACATGATCATACCGGCCATAAGCTGATCGATGGAATCGCAGGAGGGATTCGCGGCAATGAACCCGATCCGCTCGCCCGGTATTGACAGGGACTTTGAGTATGAGTTTACCACGATCGACTGGGAGTAATTGGACAGTATGCCGGGAACTTTCACGTTATCGTATACTATTTCCCTGTACGGTTCATCGGATATGAGATAAATGGCCTGTCCTTTTTTACGGAATCCCTCAAGCATGGCTGTCAGGTCTTTTATCTGTTGTTCCGGATATACCCTCCCCGTTGGATTGTTGGGAGAATTTATAAGTACTGCTTTCGTCTTTTCAGAAATCGCCTTCCGTATATTCTCGATGTTAAGTGAAAAATCAGGATTGCTGTCACAAAGCCTGGTCACGCCATTATGGTTGGTGATGTAAAAATTATATTCCACGAAATACGGTTTCGTGATCACCACCTCGTCGCCGGGATCCAGAATCGCTTTCAATACAGTGTTCAATCCCCCGGCTGCGCCGCAGGTCATGATGATATTGTCCGCCGGTACGGTGACTCCCTCGTCCGCTGAAACCTTCTCAGCGATCGCCTTTCTGACCGATGGATACCCGGCATTGGGCATGTATCCGTGAGCCCCTTTTATCGTCTTCTGCGCAAAACCCTTCAGTACATCGAAAAATTTTCCTGGCGGATCCAGGTCTGGATTGCCAAGGCTGAAGTCAAAAACATTATCCTCACCGAATTGAGCCTTTAACTTGATTCCTTCTTCAAACATCTTCCGTATCCAGGAAGATTTTTCAATAGATTCCTTGATGTGATTCGCTATGGCCATGGAATTCCTCCTCGGTAAAGATATTCTTAACAATGGCAGCATATCAATAATTGCAAGAATAAAATAATAAGATGGAGCAATACAAAAGCTATTATTATTGACTTAATCATGATACAGGTGGAAATTATATTTACTTGAGGAGGCCCCCCAATGTCCGACTATACCCAATTCGATCATCCGGCAATATCATCATTCCTCTTCTATCCCAGGCCTGAGGAAATCAAATCCCTGGCCGGTGATAGCATTAACGAACTTTCCATCCCGGTTGATAAAGATGTCATTATTGGCGGTAAAATTTTCATCGCATCGAAAGATGCCCCCTCAATCCTGTTTTTCCATGGCAATGGTGAAATAGTCATAGATTACGACGACCTTGGCCCCCTGTATACAAATTTAGGTATCAATTTTATTCCCGTTGATTATCGAGGATATGGACGCTCCGGCGGTAAGCCAGGCGTATCATCCATGATGAAGGATTGCCATGTCATCTTCGACTATGTCCGCCAATGGCTTCGGGGTAAAGGATTTCAGGGAAAATGTATTATCATGGGCCGTTCCCTGGGAAGTGCCTCCGCCCTTGAGCTCGCCGCTGCCCGTCAGGTTTATATTGACGGCCTTGTTATTGACAGCGGTTTCGCCTATGCCCTTCCTCTCCTGCGTATCCTCGGAATCGATCCTGACCGACTCGGCCTTAAGGAAGAAGAAGGGTTCCGTAATGTTGATAAGATAAGACAGTTCAGGAAACCGACCCTCATCATCCATGCCAGGCTGGATCATATCATACCCTACAGCGATGGCCGGGCTCTTTTCGAAGCCTCATCGTCTGAAACCAAACACATGGTGACCATCGAGGACGCAAACCATAATACTATTTTCATGTACGGCCTCAGGGATTATATGGCAGCTATCAGGAAACTTGCAGATGACATTTCTTGATAATCAAATAATAGCACCGGGTCAATCCAGACAAATAATTGCTATTCCTTTAATGGATTTATATATTGTATTTAACTCGTTAATCAGCAATCAATGATAAGCGCTCCGGCAATATCAGACAGCAGGAACGATAATAAATCTTAAACGGCTTGAAAAAGGTTTATGTATTTCAGCCATGAAAACTGCATCGCTCAAGAAAATACATGATTATCTCTATGAAATACCGGCTGATTATAAACCCGGCATGCGGGTTCCTGCACGCATTTACGCCTCGATGCAGCTCATTGAGAATATGGACAATGCGGTCCTGGACCAGCTCACCAACGTGTGCCTCCTGCCGGGCATCATCCGGCACGCCCTCTGCATGCCTGACGGCCATTCCGGATACGGATTCCCAATTGGCGGCGTCGCCGCCATCGACCCTGACAAGGGTGTTATCTCACCTGGTGGCATCGGTTTTGATATAAATTGCGGTGTTCGTCTTATGGCGACGTCCCTGACCCTTGATGAGGTCAGACCCCATCTAAAAACGCTGGTGCAGGCCTTCTTCAATCAGGTCCCTTCCGGTGTGGGATCCGACGGCATGGTTCGGATGAATCCCGACCGGTTAGACGATGCCATGGTACTGGGCGCCCGCTGGGCAATCCAGAACGGGTATGGTTCTCCCGCGGACCTCGATTTCATCGAAGAAAACGGCTGTATGAAGTTCGCTGATCCCAGCGCCGTGTCAGACCGTGCCAGATCGCGGGGCAAAGACCAGGTAGGGAGCCTCGGTTCCGGAAATCACTATCTCGAAATCCAGGTGGCAAAAAAGGAAAATATTTTTGATAGATCATGCGCAGAGCAATTCGGTATTGTTCGCGATAACCAGATCATGGTGATGATACACTCCGGAAGCCGCGGCTTCGGCCATCAGATTGCGACAGACTATCTTAAACGATTTCTTTCCGCTATGGGGCCGAAGTACGGTCTCTCCATGCCGGACCGTGAGCTTGCCTGCGCGCCTTTCTATTCCGATGACGGACAGGATTATTACAAGGCCATGAACTGCGCAATTAATTATGCCTTCCTGAACCGCCAGATGATGATGCATTCCGTAAAAAGCGTATTCTGCGATATCTTTAAAAAGACCCCTGAAGAGCTGGGGCTGCGGCTTGTGTACGACGTATGCCACAACACGGCAAAGCTGGAACGTCACACGATAGACGGGAAAGAAAAAGAAATACTTATACACCGCAAGGGGGCTACGCGTGCCTTTGCACCTGGCATGGATGGCATCCCGGACCGGTACCGTCAAACGGGCCAGCCGGTCCTCATCGGCGGGAGCATGGAAACCGGATCATATCTCCTGGCGGGCATCCCTTCAAGCGCCGATGCATTTTTCTCTACCTGTCACGGCAGCGGACGTGTCATGTCGCGGCACCAGGCAAAGAGTTCCTTCAACGGTAGAGAACTGCAGAAGCAGCTGGAAGAAAGGGGCATCTTTATTCTGACATCTTCTTTTCCGGGCCTGGCGGAAGAAGCAGGGGGAGCATACAAGGATGTTGATGAAGTCATCAGGGCAACGGAACAGGGCGGACTCAGCAAGGCCGTTGCCAAACTTCTGCCCATCGGCAACATAAAGGGATGAACCATGGCCTTTGAACTACTGGACGGCATCAGCAGGGCTGATATAGCCTTTCGTGTCAGGGGCAGGGACCCGGAGTCACTCTTCACAGCCGGCGCTGAGGCGCTCGTATCACTCATGATCAAGGACCTGGAAACAGTCCTGAGAAAAAGCACTGTTACCTTTTCCTGCGAAGCCGCTGACCTGGAACTGCTCTATTTCGATTTCTTGTCAGAATTCATTTTTTTTAAGGATTCGGATAAGATGTTACTGCTTCCTGAAGCCATTGAAATCGTCCGATCGAATGGAGGATACCGATTGACATGCACCGTCCGCGGCGAAGCAATTGACCGGTTACGGCATCTCTTTACCGTAGACATAAAAGCTGTAACCATGCATAATCTCCATATCGCCCGTGATGACGCCGGATACTCTGCAACAATCGTCGTCGATGTATAGCTATTATCCCCGCATCTGATTGTGATACATTCGCCGCACTTCATGGAAGAAAAAAAGATACTCCGGTTTCTGATAATCGGGATAGGTCCAGTCCCACGGCTGATAGCGCCGTGCAACGTAACGGTATTCGTTTTCAAGAAAAACACCTTTCCGGAGATATGTCCTATGGAAAAAATCCTTGCAGGTGGCCAGATACACGTTGGATAGTGTCAGATAACCGGGATCGATATTCACTTTTCTGATTTTATTTTCAGTGAGCCGTTTCTCCAGCCTGTTGGTAAAGAGTTTGATTTCCACGATATCTTCCCTGCGGATCAGCTTGCGGAATGAAAAGAGGACTTTAAACTGCGCTGATCCCATGTCACAGTAATACTTGGTGTGCATAAAGGGTATATTTTTTGTGCGAAAATCCATTTCACCAAATTTTTTTATGAGTGTTTTTTCAACAGCTGCGAGGATAACTTCTGATGAAAAAAGGACACCTATAAAGAGCTTTGCCTTTGATGGAATGATCGGTTCAGACATCTAAACTCCATTGTCGGTTGATATAAATCCTCATATCGTCATGAAGCGGTGCCTTGATGCAAATCTTTTTTTGCAGTGCCGGATGATAAAACGTGATTGATCGCGAATGTAGCGCGCTCCGCCTGAATCCCAGCTTCCGCTCTATTTCATCCGTGGGGCCTGTCTTTATGAACTCCCTGAATATTGTTTCATCCCGGCCGTATAGTTTGTCACCTACAATCGGGTATCCGGCATGGTGTAAATGCACCCGTATTTGATGCTGTCTGCCGGTATACGGCACCGCTTTCAGAAGACTCAAATCATTTATGGATTTCATCTTGATGAATTTCGTGCGTGCTGATTCTTTTGCGTTTTCATGGGCGATCCGTTTATGCTCGATTCCTGACGAAGCATCAAGCCCTATAGGCATGTTAATCATAAACTCGTTCCGGTCCGGGTCTCCATGCACGAGGGCCAGATACGTTTTTTCAACTGCGGGAAAAGATCGTTGTATTTCAGAAGCCAGATCAGCGTTTTTTGCGAGGATGACAACGCCGGAAGTCTCCCTGTCAAGGCGGTGCAACAGATGCAATTTTTTTTGATGTTCTTTTTGCAGAAGTGACAGCAGTGTGTTATGATAGAATATGCCGGCAGGGTGAACCGGCAGATTCCCCGGCTTATTCACCGCCAGAAGGTATTCATCTTCATATAAAACCGTGTAATTAGTATTAACGTCAGGTTCCGCTGCATCTCTTCCGGCATAAGATATCAGATCTCCAGTCTTGATCTTCTTATCATATTTGGTGAGGATTTCGCCATTATACGATATTTTCCCATTCTGGATTTCTTTCTGCCATTCAGACCGGCTCAAATAGCAGTACCGATTAGAGAGGAACAGATCAATTCTCTGTTTTGAGCACCTTTCAGTTATGCGAAATGTAGTTAAAAATTCCATTATGCAATAGCATCTATATCAATTATAAGACTAACCCATTGCATGGAGGATAATAATATTGTCCATTACAAAATCATGCGATGCATTTCCTGCAGCAGATGTTACGAAACAACCATATTAACGCTAGTTAGTGCCGGGAAATGAATTAACCATCATGATCTCGATATCAGGGAAAGAGTCAACATACTGTATTTTAAAATCCGGGAAAGATGTTACGAACTGCCATTTACCGCAGCCGTCAGGAAATGAAGAAACATTTTGCACTTTTAAATCCGGAAAACTGGAAACAATCTTCACCTTGATGTCTGGAAAACTTGAAACAACCTGCACCTTTCCGTATAATTTTATCCCATTAAACGTGCAATCACCCTTACTGACCTTGCCTGTTTCTGAAAAGCTCACTGTTCCAGCAATGAGCATAGCCATGACAGACACAACAGAGATCATTACTTTTTTCATTGTTCATCTCCTGAATATTTTACTTCTTTGTTTCTTGAATTTTTTATTTATTGCGCCAATTCTTGCTTTTTTAGTCATGTCCCATCTGACTTCCGGGGTTCAGGATATTATTTTAATAAAATAATTTATCTTGATCTCCCATAAAAAAATATCGAAAAGTCCCAGCGAGAGAGTTTCTTTTATCCAATTCGAAGCGAAATCACTTTTTTTTCTTTGCTTTGTTTCTCTCCTTTGTTACTTTATTTTTCATCGTCGATGATTTTCCCCGCTGAAGGCCAGCATGTTCCGGCATAGGGATGATAAAGGCTTTTCGGGCCTTTTCAATTTCCTCCTTTATCCGCGTAGGGCTCCAACGTAGCTCCTTCCCGGCCGTCTGCGCCACTTCTTTCAACACGGAGTCTCCCGGATCGCCAAGGGTTCCAATGCCGGTTCTTCGGAAGATAATATCATTGAGCGTCCTGGCAAGCTCATGCCTGGCAGCATACACTACCTGGGCCATGATTTCGCCATCATCATTGACGGTTCTGGCAAAAGCTTTATTGCCCCTGGCTATATCCAAAACCTTCTTATACTCCGTCCCGTAGTTTCTTCCGAGATATTCCATTGTTTTGCGGCTGAAATCCTTATTCTCATCGATGATTATATCCAGAAATTCCGGCATGTCCGGTATTTCACATCCTGCGAGGAACTGTTTGGCCGTGACTGATTTCTGAAGCTTTCTTTTAAGTTTTTTCGATATTACCTTCAGAACATGTTCAGCAAGATTTCTGCTTGTCGTATACTTTCCTCCCTCAACAGTAATAAGCCCGTCAAGACCGTCCGCCTTATTGTCATATATTTCATACTTCCGCGATGATTCATATACATCTTCAGTCTGGTCCTCAACCAGCGGACGAAGTCCCCCATAGGTATGAAGAATGTCCTTGAAAGACAGTTTTCCATCACCGAAGGATTCGTTCACTTCATCCAGGAGTTCACTGATGCTTTTTGCCGTTACCTGATATTCATCAGGCTTTCCTATATATTCCTTGTCTGTAGTCCCTATGAGAGAATGGTTCCTCCAGGGTATTATAAACAGGTGCCGCCCCTTGGCCGTCATGCACCCGACAATATGATCATTAACGAGTTTTCTTGTAATGATATGTATCCCCTCAGACCTGCGCAACTGCTCACCGTAAACCTTTTTACTTGCAATATTGAGAATAATATCTGCCCAGGGGCCTCCGCAGTTTACGGTCAGATCACCCTGAATGGTTGCCCTTTTACCGGTAATCCTGTCCCTGACCATAATTCCGGTTATACGATGATCACTATTGAACATGAAATCCTCTACTTCAGCATAGTTCGATACCTTTGCGCCTTTCTGTACTGCTGATTTTATGAAAGCGAGGGTCAGCCTTTCAGGGAAAATGCTTATGCAATCACAATATACCGACGCCCCGGTGAGACCCTCCTTCTTCACCAGCGGTTCTAGGGCCAGCACTTTTTCCTTTGATAATGTTCTATGCAGGGATATGCGCTTGCTTTTATCCCATGTCCATCCTTTGTCAAAAGATAGAACATCATATATAATCATGCCTATCTTGATGATCCATTTTGTATTGGTGAGTTTCAATTTATTGGTGGTGACCATGACCGGCATTGGATAGACAAAATTAGGAGCAATATTTTCCATCGTTTTTCTTTCTTTCAAAGATTCTCTGACAAGCCGGAATTCCATGGTGGCAAGATAGCGCAGACCTCCATGGATCATTTTTGATGTTGCTGAAGATGTTGCGCCGCCAAAATCATTTTTTTCAATCAGGGCCACGGTAAGTCCCCGAGATGCCGCATCATAGGCTACCGCTGCTCCGGTCACTCCTCCTCCTATAACAATAAGGTCAAATTTTTCACCTTTATAATTTTCAATAAAGCGTTCCATTTGTTTCCTCCAAAGCAGCAATAACTGGAAAGAATTGTCTTTATTAAAATTTAACACTTGTTAATTTATTACAATTCCATTAAAATTATTCTTAACTTTGCATCAAGAGTCAATACTTTAATTGAACATCTGAATTTCATGAGTTATCTGAAGGTTCTGATAGATAAAAGCAGTTAATGAAATAAATTAAAAATTTATTAATTTTTAAAAAAATTATTGCATAATTTGACATAATATTACGTATTATCACTCTAATCTAAATTATTATTATTTCTTGATTTTAATCAATTTTTTGAGCTAAAATCTGATTAATCAAGAGATAGCTGGATTTTTTGGAGAAATTTTTGTAAATTACAATAATAAAACATCCCGCCCGTGCGGATTTTTATTATTATTAAAGAAGAGTGTTAAATGGGGGTTAAAAAATGAAACAGGCATTGGTACTGGTTGCAATGGTTCTTACTGCAATAGCATTGTTGTTCTTATTCCCGGTTTAATAAAATAAATAACCCGGTAATGCAAAGACTTGTTGGACTTACTTAAAGGTATATCATTTAATGGCAGGATAATTGCAGCAATTATATCATCACGGCGGTAAGCCAATTATAAAGATTTATCGTCGTGAATATCCATGCTATCTTTCGTATTGAATAACAGTTCCCTTCACATGCAGGATTTCAACCATCCCGATGATCCAAATTTGTCTTTCGAACCAGGTGCGCACGTTGATAAGATTATCTCCGCGAAGACTACTTATCGCTTCACCGACCGCCCTGTCATAATCAATTCGTGGTGTAACCGGCAGCAGCCATAATAAATTAAAACTGCTGCTGGACCCTTCCGCTTCTCCAAGGATCCGATACTTCATTCCTTCCGACTTTTTAGCCTGAGATTCTACCCCAGCGACACGTACTCCCTTGTACAGGCACCCGCTGAATAGGGCAAGACACAGCAGTGATATCACGATGGCGAAGCTTTTCCCGGGAAGCTTATCAGCTTGTTTTTGCATGTTATAATCAGTACTATTATCGGTTTGCATCTTTTGAATTCACCATGCCTGTTATTTTTTCTTAATCGGCTGTTTTCCTTTGTCCTTCTCAGGACTAACAGGTTCGAAGGATACGGCCTCCCCTTCTACCACGACCCTGGTCTCTGAAACGAAAAAATACCATCCTGTCTTTTGATAACAGCTGACATTGATCAGGGCATCTCCGCCTTTTTTCTTAAGCGCATCCTTTATGGCCAGGTCTATGTCAGGTCTTCCCACCATCCAGAGTCCAAACACCGACCACACCCGGTGAGATCCCTGGACCGGTCCGTAATTCATGATTATTTTTTTATCATGCACCGGTGTAGTCGAGGATGTTACTGCTACGGGACTTGTTATGCATGCATGGTGCAGCAGCAACGCTCCTGCCAGAAAAATGAATATAACCCTGTTTCTGTTCCGGCGGATCATCATTTTCTCCTTTTTCAAAATTTTGCTTCAACACCAAAATTGGGAATAAAAGCGACCGTATCAGTGTACGATTTGATTTCCGGATTCCTTGACCCCAGGTATGGTAAATTATAATTCCAGTCCTGCACAACTATAGGCCGGTAGTTATAGATATTAATAATTTCAATATACCAGCTCACATATCCCCATGAATAGGGTGTCGTATGGCTGTACCGCAGATCAAGCCTGTGATAAATCGGGAAATGTTCAGAGTTGGTCTTTCCGTAAACAGGCACATAACGGGGTAACCCGGTGTTTGCGTAATATTGAGAATCGAACTGAGAGGCGACAATCGGCGTATAGGGATTTGACGTATATAACATAAACTTACCTGATATAGTATGCTTTTTGTAAACATATCCGAGGATTATCTTGAGGCTATGATTCTGCTCATACTCATAATTAATCCATTGATTTCCCCAGTAATCACCGACTTTATTCATGTAAACATCATCAGGAGCCACTGGATAAGTCCCGGAGTTACTGATCAGTACACCGTATATACCCGGATAATTGGGAAGTCCGGATTTAAATCTCGACCTGGTATAGGTGTAGCTTATCCATCCAAATATTCCATTTTCACCTTCCTTCCGATCTTTTTTGAGCATTATCTCTCCGCCATAGGCGCGTATTCTTCCGGTACTCATTGTCTGCTGCAACATGCCGTTCGGACCGATATGAACATATTCCTGGACCATATCATTAAAATCATTCCAGAATGCTTCTACTTTAATCTTGAAAAGACTTATTGTCTGTTCCAATCCAGCAACACGATGAATGGCCCATTCAGTTTTGCCGTATTTACCCACCGAAGCATATATCGGGGACGCGTCAAAAAATTCAGGGTTTGTCTGGAAAAAGGAACTGTATTTCCCACCGGCTATTGAAATTGTCGTATTTGTCTTGAAAGTATAACTCATCATTCCTCTGGGGTCCCAGGTAACCGCGCCCGACCTGTTCAGATAATCGCATCTGAAACCCGGGATGAAGGTGAACCCACCTGCGGTTATTTTAGCTTCAATGTATCCGCCGACTGCATGATTTAAAACCGTATTATTCATGAGAAACATCACATCATTGGTATTTGAAATATCATACGTTAAACTCCCGCCGGTAGAATATGGCCTGAAACCGTCTGATGTAAAATAATAGATATTATATTCTGCTCCCCCTCGGATCTCAAAATATTTTTTTACAGCAACGATATTGAATTTTTCAATAAATCCGAAAACGTAGGGTTTTGAATTTATCCGGATGTTCTGAAGTGCATTATCAACTCCCGGGACGGGGAATGTTAGATCAATGGAACTCTGCCTTAAAGAAGAATAAAAGGTAAATTTATTTTTGAATCTCTCTGAAGGCTGAAACGCATAGCAGAGACTCTGGCCATGGGACATTTGATTGGTATTTACAGAGAGACCGGCAAGGAGCGGATCCGAACCATTAGTCGGATAATTTCTTTCATTAATAAATTTAAAATCATCCTTGCTCCCAAATGCCAATAGTGTGAGTGAATGAGAATTATTGAAACTGTATTTGAGTTTGAACTGGTAGTCCCAATATTTCGGCACAATAGTAATGTCTTCTTTTGAAATCATTTTTACCAGCGGCAATATTATTAAATCAAGATAACTGATCCTGCCGGACGCTATAATATATCCTGCATTTTGCTGATCCTTCTTCTGATCTTCCAATGGAGAGCCGGCATATATGCCTCCTTTGTCATTTTTAATGATAGGGACCTGCACCAGGGCGGCAGCGGATAAAAGGGAAAGGTCCGTATATCCCCCGAATTCCTTTACGTCATCAACAGTATTGATACTGATTACCGCGGATGTGGCAGAACCTATTTCCGCTGGAAATGCCGATGTATAAAGATCAATTTCATCGATCAGGTTGGTGTTGATGACTGAATGGAGTCCGCCGTAATGTAGGGCATTGTATATGGGAACGTCATCCACCAGGTACTTGATACCCCGATAATCGCCGCCCCTGATGACGAGAGGCCCGAAAAAATCACCGCCGGTCCTGATTACGCCCGGCAGTGCTGCTAACGCATTAATGGAATCTCCGAATGATGCTGGTACATCTTTCATCTGCTGCTTGGTCATGCTATGACGAGATACCGTTTGCAGATCCCGTTTACCCGTTATGGTCAGACCATCATCCTTGGCTGCCACGCTGTCCAGGGGGAAGTTTTTTATCGTGTCATTCTCAATATACACCGTCGCCTTGGCGACCTTGAGGCCTTCAGATCGCACAAAAACGGTGTAGACACCCGGTTTCTGCACAGCAATCCTGTACTGGCCATTGGCGTCACAGTTCACCTTTATTTTCAGTTCAATTATAAAGATCCAGCCGGAATTTACCGGTTGTTTTGTCACAGCATTATAGATTATGCCGTGGATAACATGTGTGGTTTTTTTTTGCGCAAAGAGATCATTAACGCTGCATACGCAGCAATAGAAAATGTATAGTGTTACAATTATTTTTTTACTACTGCGGATTATATATGGATTCATACATTCTGCACGATACCATTGAAATAGTTATATCAGAATCAAAAAAGATTGCCTGCTCAGGCGATACAGTAGACGGGATTAAATCCCTGTGCGATGTAATTATGAACATGACTGTCTTAATTGTAAAAACTCTATTATTAATTATTATTGTTTTGTATGAGTCAAGATAAAAAAGATTTCTCACCCTGATTGAAAAATCAATACTTATTCTAATATTTTACACTTACAGGAGTAACGGATTTAACAATACATTGAAATATTATTCGTTGACAAGAGTTATGATGGTCTCTTAATAAAACTTGTAATTATCAATCAATACTTTATTCTTGTACAGATCGGTTAGATACTACATTGACCACTAATGACGCTGTTTTTCTGGAGGATTTATGAAATATTTAATTATTGGTTCCGGAGGTAGGGAACATACCATTGCCTGGCGTCTGCTTAATGACGGCAGTTCAAAGGAAGTATATGTCGCACCCGGTAACGGTGGCATTGATCCTGCCTTTTGCGCCGATATTCCCATAAATGACTTTCCGCTTATTGAAAATTTTTGCCGTTCAAAAAAAATCGACATGGTAGTCGTCGGCCCCGAAGCGCCCCTGGTCGATGGGATCGTCGATTATCTTACCGACAAAAAAATTCCTGTTTTCGGCCCTTCCCAAAAAGCGGCTCTGCTTGAAGGCAGCAAGCTGTTTGCCAAATATATCATGGATAAATACGGTATACCAACGGCGCGGCACCGCGAATTCACCGGTAAAAACGCGTTGCTGGATTACATTCACCATGAAGACAGGTATCCCATCGTCATCAAACTGGACGGTCTGGCCGCAGGCAAGGGGGTTGGTATAGTGGAAAACCGCAATGAGGCCCTTGATTTTATAAATGCAACGGTCCGAGAAGGAACAAGAGTATTCGCGGAAGATTTTATTAGCGGTGAAGAAGCTTCAGTCTTATGCGTCTCAGATGGAAAACATATCGTTCCCTTTGTTGCTGCTCAGGATCATAAGCGCATATTCGACGGTGATAAAGGCCCAAATACCGGTGGGATGGGAGCCTATGCGCCGGCTCCGGTAATAACACCCGCCAGACTCGCCTTTGTCAGGGACAACATCTTGCAGAAAACCATTGATGCCATGAACATGGAAGGTATTCCCTTTAAAGGCATATTATATGCCGGTGTAATAGTAAACGGTGATAACATTAAGGTTCTCGAATTTAACGTACGCTTTGGAGACCCCGAGGCACAGGTGATAATTCCATTAATGGAAGGAAAACTGGGTGACATTTTTCAGGCATCCGTCAACGGGACTCTTGACCGGATGACCGTATCATTTAAAAACAGGCATGCCATCACGGTGGTCATTGCATCGGGAGGTTATCCCGGTCATTATGAAAAAGGAAAAATAATTTCCGGACTTGACAGAGTACCGGACAACATTATTGTTTTTCATGCAGGAACAAATTATAACAAGGGCGCTCATTATACCAGCGGCGGCAGAGTTCTCAATGTGACGGCAATGGGGGATACCCTTAGAGAAGCAAAAGACAGAGTGTATCGTATGATCGATACCATTTCATTTGAAGATTCATATTATCGCAAGGATATAGGTCATCGGGCACTTCTATAAGCCTGTATTGAATACCATGCACATATAATGCCTCAGCATGGTTACATCAACCATAATTGCGGGATCAAAAAAACATGAAAACAATCATCTTAAGCCTTGCCATAATAACATTGTCATTATCAGCTACCTGGTCTGCTGACACGAAGAACTCCCCGGCATCAATTAACATGGAAACCATGGAAGGTATTACCCATTACGGCATGCCGATACAGGAAATATCAAAATCATACAAGAAAGACGAGTCAGCTCTTAATGTCGTTTATTCAAAAAAACTTTCAGACGATAATATGGATGATTACGTTAAGCGTTTTTATGATGAGATATTGCATCAAATCGAAAAATGGCTGTATGAAAATAAATTGCCTGCAAGAAATATGCGGATTGTCATATCAAACTGTAAATTCTGCAAAATCGGGTATTGCAAAAGTAAAAACATCAAGGAATTAAACCTGGTCCTGTACAGCAACGAGAAAATAATAAAGCACATTGCCTTCAAGCATAGTGATATTATCAATAAGGATAAGTATATTGATATGGCTCGAAGCGCCGTAATTATCTTTCTTGACGGCAAATAAGGGGCAGATCCTGCATCATACCTGTTTCATAGTATAGTTGCGTCAGGATATTTTTATTTAGACCCCTGTATATCCAGCTGAAAACGGTACCCATTTTTGATTTTGTTAGTCCGTGCGGATGCCAGTGCTTTCAACACGTCTTTTTCAGAATATATATCCCTGAGTATAAAGGGTTTGGTAAAATTTTCCCCCGGTGGCACAATGGCCAGGAGGGGAATAGCCTGGCTCTTGAAAAGATGCATCAACCTCTCGGCATCACTGTTTTTCCCGGTAATATCTGCAACCATGAAGTCGATTGATGCGTCATTTATTGCCTCGGCAACCCCTGCACTCTGTAAAGTTACTTTTTCTACCAGTCGGCAGTTGGGACACCAGTCAGCGGTAAATTCAATTATCGATATCTTCCCGGTATCTCTGTTCTTAAGCAGGCGTTCCACGCTGAAAACATTTCCGGGAATTGTCGATTCCTGTTTTTCCTTTTTCACATACTCAAAGGATATGAAATAACCGGCAGCTATTATGATGACAAGAACTATCAATGATACTGCTCTTTTTACTCTTGTCTGCGTGATGGATCCGAACTTCCCATATTGCCAGAAACCGAAGGCAATGAAACCCAGCAGTGTTATCATCGGCACTGCTGATGCTTCATCGAGAATACTGATAAGATAAATTACCGTAAAAACAAGAAAGAAAGCCATCACCCTTTCGAAGGTCACCAGCCATTCGCCGGGTTTCGGGATGAATCTTAAAAACTTTGGATTGATAGTTAAGAATATATAGGGTAATGACATCCCTGACCCAATGCAAATGAATATCAAAAATATGACTCCCGGCGATTGCGATAATGTCCAGGCCAGAGTACCGCCGAGGAATGGCCCGCTGCAGGGAGTGGCCAGAAGCGTTGCCAGGAGGCCCTTCATGAAGGCGTCCGCGTAGGGATTTGCCTGTTCTTTAACAGCCCTTCCGGCAATGAATGGAATATTCACAGTAAAGACGCCAAATAGGGAAAGTGCCAAAGCAAACACGATCCCCGTCATGACGACCAGGAACATCTGGTGCTGGAACAGGCCGCCCCATTTGTATCCAAAAAACGCAGCAAGGGCTGCCAGCACTGCAAAGCTAGCAATTATCCCGAGAGAAAAAACAAGACCCAGCAGGAACAGTTCCTTCCTGCTTTTTCCCGCATTCTGTACGAATCCCATTACCTTGATACTTACCACCGGAAGAACACAGGGCATGATGTTCAGAAGCATTCCGGCTATGATGCCGAATATGATGGCCTGTAGTAATCCGGTTACACCCTGTTCAATAAACCGCGGAGTAAAGCTCAGGTCTTCCGGCAAGAGAGTCTTTGTTTGCATGACAATGGCTCCTGGCCTTTGAACCGTTTCATCTTCTTTTTGTGGCGCCTTGGAATTTTTATATTCATCAAGGATAGTTTGGGCATAAACTGTCCCGGGAGCACCTTTTTTCAGGATTCGAACCGGGCTTTTAAAGCGAAATATTTTAGGGACACAAAAGGAGGCGCCTTTGATATTCCCCGTATCGCTGCATAGCAATGAATCAAACACCACGCTGACATCATATAGTCCCGGCACCGCGTGTTCAGATACCCGGAAAGGTATGAAAATCCTTGTTTCATGCTCATATCCCCAGGTATATTCCTTCTCTCCGGGGAAAAAATATTTTTCCGGCTTAAGAAAACGGGCCTGTGCAAAGAGTATATCCTTTGGAGTATCAATAAAAATTTCAGTTGGTTTACCGATTCCCGGTCCCTTCGGATTTCCATAGATATGGCTGCTTCCCGGTATTTCCACCTGCAGCGTAATAAAAGATTCACTTCCCTGTGCAGCCGCGGTTTCTTTAAGCACAGGATATACCTTCATTTCCCGGTGATCCTTATTACAACAAGAAACCAATATCATTGCCATGAGGAATATACTAGCAGCATATTTTTTCATAGGTTCACCTTACTAAAAAAATCTACATTGAAGCCTTGTTCATCCGCACTTTTACTTTCCAGCGGTAATACAGAAGCCCGGACGACATCAGCACAAGCCCTATCAAGGAGGGGACCAGTGCGCTTATCAGGGTCACGACCAGATAAAATATAAGTAGCAGCAATACCATGATGATGCTGAAAGGATACAGCCACGCCTTATAAGGTCGTGGCATGTCAGGATATCTTTTCCTGAAAATGACCAGAGAATATATAGTCATGATGTTAAAAATGGTCCCGGTAGCGGAAAAAAAAGCGATGATTGTTTCATAGGACGCGTTGGACCGAATATCAAGAAACATATAGGCGAAAAGCAGAACAAGCAGCAGCACCGACGCCCATGCCGCCTGGGCCAGGAGTGCGTTGTTCGGAGTCCTGTACCTCTCATGCAGTATTTCAAGCTTATTGAAAAAGAGGTCATCCCGCGCCATGGCCTGCCACGTCCGCGCTTTGCACAAGATCTGTGTGCTCACGTTGCCGAAAGTCGATATCATTACTGCAATGGAGATGAGTATTCCTCCGGCACCTCCCAGGGCAGCTTTCATGGCATCGGCAGCTATGCCGTGGGTCGCCGCTATTGTTTTTACCGGCAGCTGGTATATATAGGCGGCGTTGGTTCCCAGAAAAAGCACCATGACGCCAGTTATTCCCAGCATGAGCGAAAGAGGCAGGTTCCTTCTGGGGTTTTTCACTTCCTCCGCGATATAGGTGGCCCCTTCCCAGCCGCTGAAAGCAAAAAATGAAAGACGCAGTGCAGCTCCTACGGCAAGGACGGTGGCCCATGAAAATTTTTCAGGCAGAAAGGGTGTGCTGAAATGGCTGAAGCTGCCACCGGAGGTGAAACAAACGCCTATTATGATGCCGATGGCGATTATCTTGACAGCACTGAAGATATTCTGGAAAACGCCGCTCACCAACACGCCGAAGAGATTGATCGCTGTCAGGATCCAGATGATAGCCAGGGCTATGAAAATCTCAGTTATATGGCTGTAAGATGAATGAAAAAGGATTTTCCATATTTCGTTCAGATATTCCGCAAAAACAAGAGCTACTGCAGCGATAGCGCCTGTCTCAGAAACAAAAAACATGGCCCATCCGCGTAAAAATGCCCATACCGGACCATAGGCGGTTTTGAGATACACATAGGGCCCGCCGGATCTGGGCATCATGGCGACGAGTTCCGCGTAGCACACGGCATGAAATATCGTCACAATACCGCCGATGATCCATACCAGCGCGAACAATGATGTGCATGATACCAGGGCCATGATGGGACCGGGCGTTCTGAAAATGCCGGAACCGATAATACGTCCAATGACAATAGATATGGATTCCACCAGCCCCAGATCGCGTTTATAATCGGTCTGTTCCTCAAATACGCAATCGTCAGAGAAGCACTTCTGTTCCATACAATTTTAATCCACATCCATGATAGGGGGAGGAATTATTTTATTTTCACTGAGAGAATCTCGCCGATATACATCCGGTGATAATCCTGCTGAGGATAATTCTCTGCTATTGAAGGGTCAATAAAATTGTCAGGGTTGATATCCTGGTAATAAATAATTTTACATTCAATCACCAGGCGGGCTTCTGAAAAAAAGACAGCCCCATGTGCGGTTTGAATGGGAGTAATACCTGTTTCCGTTGTCTTGTTGACATCTCTTCCCGACCGGGCGCCGCAGAATTTCAGCACGTTCCTGTATTTTTCGTGAAAAAATGATAAGGTGAAGAAGCAGTTCTTTTCCAGAAAGGTATACGTATACCGCTGGGGCCGCACGACAATATAGCACACATTTTTGTTCCACAGAACGCCCATACCGCCCCATGATGCAGTCATGGTATTGAATGCTTCCATTGTCCCGGCTGTTATGAGCATCCAGTCGTTACCCAGAAGGGTGAACACATTTTCATCAATTTTTTCCGGTTGTATTTCAAAATAATCATTCATCGGGGTACCGCCTCTTTACGCTGTCAATATCTCAACGCCGGTTTCCGTTACCCGCACCGTGTGTTCCCACTGGGCTGACAGTTTTCCATCAATGGTCACCGCGGTCCACGAATCAGCCATGAGTCGTGTCTCGTATCTGCCCTGATTGATCATTGGCTCTATGGTGAAGACCATATCAGGCTGCATCAGAAAACCCCTTTTACGGCTCCCGTAATGATGCACATGGGGTTCCTCGTGGAATTTAATGCCTATCCCATGTCCGCCATAATCTCTGACCACTGAAAAACCATTTTTAACAGCATGCTGCTCAATGGCATATCCTATCTCACCAAGATCATGGTAGGGCTTCACCTGCTCAATTCCAATATAGAGGCATTCCTCGGCAACCCTAACCAGACGACGGGCATCTTCAGATGCATTGCCGATGAGGAACATCCTTCCGGCATCACCAAAAAATCCATCGAGGATCGTAGTCACGTCGACGTTGACAATATCTCCATCCTTGAGCACGGTGTTGTCCGGTATGCCGTGGCATATGACGTTGTTGATTGATACGCATACGCTTTTAGGAAAACCATTATAATGCAGCGGAGCCGGGACGGCTCCACGTTCTATGGTGTACTTGTGAACCAGATCATTGATGCTGTTGGTGGTGATCCCTGGTTTGATATGCCCGCTTACCATATCCAGTACATCCCTGGTCAGTTTGCAGCTTTTCCGTATTCCGTTTATCTGCTCCTCAGTTTTTATAATAACACCCGGCGGCAGCTGGACCTGCTCCTTTGAAACAGCTCCGCTGGCAATATCGGAATCTAAATGGCATTTTTTATATTTTTTCCCGCTTCCGCACCAGCATAAATCATTTCGGGCAAGTTTTCTCATCTTTCAATCCGTAACAGTAAAAGTCATATAATCAATTATCAATATTTATTGTTTCCGCCATATGTCAAGAATATATACTATATGTTGAGATACAATAATTATCAGATTGTTGCGAAAATGCCCTTTCCCGATCAGGGCATATCGTAATAGATTCTTTTTTGAATCTCTGCCAGTTACATTTTTAAATTACTGTTAATTGATCTACATGTCAATTATTGGATTTATGTTTGGATAAAACTCTGGCATGTCCCTTATGATAAAAAAAGGTGACTCCTTCTAGAGTCACCTTTTTTTGATGCATCCCCGAGGGGGATCGAACCCCTGTTGCCGGGATGAAAACCCGGTGTCCTAGACCACTAGACGACGGGGACATGGCTAAAACAATATATGAACTATTGAGACGCCCGAGAATTGAACTCGGGACCCACTGCTTAAAAGGCAGTTGCTCTACCGACTGAGCTAGCGTCTCAAAATGTAAAAATACCTGATACTGAAATGCACTATAACTGTCAATTATTATTAAATACTTTTTAAAAAAAAACAACAACGGCTTGATCAGAGCAGTTAATCATGTTATGCTTAGCGCGTATGATGCAGCTGGTGCCCCTGATTGCAAATAAAAACTGAGTCCTATAATCACTTATTTTTGAACGTGCTGTGCCGGCCAGGACCAACCGAGATGATGGATATTTGTACTCCGACTTGTGACTCTATAAAATCAATATATTTCCGCGCATTCACCGGCAATTCAGATTTATTTTTGCATTGGGAGATATCAATATTCCAGCCATCCAGTTCCTTGTAAACAGGCTGCGCCTTATTAAGATTCGCAACCGGAAAAGATTCAACTTTTTTCCCATCCACTTTATAGCTGACGGCCACCTTGATCTTTTTAAATCCGCTCAGGACATCAAGTTTTGTCATAGCAATGCTTGTCAGCCCGTTAATAAGCGCGGTCTCCCTGATTAATGGCACATCAAACCAACCACAGCGGCGTGGCCTGCCCGTTGTTGAGCCGAACTCGGACCCATTGACCCTCATGCGGTCCCCGTCCTCACCCGAAGCTTCCGTCGGAAAAGGCCCTTCTCCGACGCGGGTGACATATGCTTTCATGATACCGATCACCTGATCGATATTAAAGGCATTTAGCCCGGTACCCATCAGGGCACCTCCGATTGTCGGATTCGATGATGTTACATAGGGGTAGGTGCCATGATCAATATCAAGGGCATACCCTTGAGCGCCCTCAAGCAATATTCTTTTGCCGTTTTTTAACGAAGAATGAAGAAAGTGCTGCGTATTGACAATCATGTTGCCGCACTCTTTATTGAATTTCTTCAATATATTCATTATCTCTTCGACAGAAAAAATTGGTTTATTAAAAATCCGTTCGAGCTGAAGATTTTTCAATTTCAGCACCATGGAAACCTTTTCTTTTAATCGCTTCATGTCAAAGACATCCCCTGCCCTGATTCCGATACGGAGACATTTGTCAGAATAACTCGGCCCGATGCCCCTTACTGTAGTCCCGATTTTCTTTGAGCGAAATTCTTCCATTGCCTCATCATATGCCTTGTGATACGGCAGAATGAGATGGGCGGCATCGGATATAAAAAGCCGTTTTCTGACTTCATATCCTTCATTCTCCAGGGATTCGATCTCACTTAACAGCTGCATGGGATCAACCACAACCCCATTGCCGATAACGCACGTTTTGTCTTTATGGAGTATTCCCGAAGGAACAAGATGAAATATATACTTCTTGTCCTTTACTACGACCGTATGACCGGCATTTGCACCACCCTGGTAGCGTACAACAATATCGCTGTCCCTGGTGTAATAATCGATCATCTTGGCTTTTCCTTCATCGCCCCATTGTGTTCCTATAATTACCTTGCAGCTCATTTCCGCACCTGAATGTTAGATTGTTTTTTATAAATTATGTATGTAAAAAAAATAAAATGAATGCATCTATGATGCAGTTATCCTTTTTATCACGTCTGAAAAATATCACATCATGCATTATCATGAAAGCATATTCATCAAAAATAGACTGACATCTTAGAATATCACAAATAAAAATAACAAGCCTTTTTCATCATAAATATATTTAATTAATTAACATGATAAAATATTTCTATTGCAGTATATCACATAGTACTCTTATGGACCATGGTAGCCTGCATTATGTCACAAAAATTATTCCGCTCGAATAATCAATGAAGATCTCGCATGAAATGCTTACAGCTCTATTAGAAAACATCGTTACTGAAAAATGCTTAACTATTATGTATTATATGCCGATATATAGAAGACGGCTTATATGCCCTGAAAGGGCAGAACGGAAAAAAGGAAGTTTACCGTGTCGAACAGGGATGTTATTCTGCAGATATCCATTGCTGCTCTTTTTTGTGTCTTCATATATCCCCACTCTATTTATTCTCGAACTGATGAGAGAATAAAGGGCGAATCAGAGAAAACCTGCAGAAATTCCAATGCGACATATGATTCCTATGAAAAATATCTGTATTCCAGAAAAGCAGATACCAGCAGCCAGCGCGGGAAGAACAAGAAAAAAGTAAATGATAAAAAGAAGCGGCCTTTACAAACGGTACATCATTCCCCCGGGAAAAAAAAATAAAAACTATGTCATGTATACAGTTCGAAAAGGAGACACCCTGACCAGTATAGCAAAAAAAAACAAAGTCCCCGTAACATCTCTGCGTTCATTGAATAAGCTTACCAACCAGAACAGGATATCAAAAGGAATGATTTTAAAAATTCCTTTTAAGCAGGCTTCCTCTCTTCCACCGGGAAAAACCGGATTAAAAGTAGAACGAATGACAGCTCTCCTGAACAAACCAGAATTTCAATGGCCGATTAAAAACGTCATCGATTACCGCAATGACGGATTAAACGGCGTTAAATCAATAGGGATAATAATCACCGCCAAACCGGGATCAACAGTTCATTCTTCGGCATCGGGAACAGTCAGAAAAATAGGCAGGATGAGAGGCTTTGGCAATTACATCGTCATAACCCATTCAGACAGATATTCTACTGTTTATTCAAATTTGGACATGATAATGGTATCTCAGGGAGACACCATCCCTGCCGGTAACGCTATCGGGAGGATGGGCTCAACTGAAGAAAAGATACATTTTCAGATAGACCGGGAAGGGAAACCGGAAAACCCTCTTCTTTATCTCCTGAAAAAAAATTAAAAATTTTGTTTATTGAAGAGAATTTAACTCTAGAATTTATTGACTAACACGCCGTTTAACAGTACTTTTTTTTGAGAGGAACCATGCATATGGACCCGAAAAAAATATCAATAAAAGATTTATCTTCTGTTTACCGGGAGCTGCAAAAAGGCTCTGAATTCGCCATTGGTAATTATCTATTTAAAGGCCTCCGAATCCAGGTGAGTAAATACAAATCGTCAGGAACAGAGCGGTATATGCGGTTATATAATAAGAGAAGGAATGACGGGTTGTGCATCCGGTGCGGCAATAAAGTAACCAAGAGGAACCCCCACACGGGGAAGCTGTACCGTCTCTGCGAATTTCACCGTGAAATAACAGATCGCAGATAATTATCACGCAGGAAACCCGGCCCCCGGGGCAACGCTTCCAATCTTTGTTCACATGAAGATTTTTATTAAAAATACCGAATGAATTATGCTTTCATATTATATGTATAGTTATTTATTCAGGATTTAATCAAAATCCATGGAAAGATCGAAAGCGGTCACCGAATGAGTAAGGGATCCCATGGAAATATAATCCACATCAAGACCGATTATTTCCTTGATCCGATCCTCAGTCATGTTTCCGGAAACCTCGATTTTGGCTTTCCTGTTTATCATCTCAACGGCAGATTTCATATTTGCCGTATCCATATTATCAAGCATGATAATGTCAGCACCCGAGGCAATGGCTTCCGCCACATTATCAAGATTTTCCGTTTCAACTTCAACCATATACCGTGTTCCATAGTGTTCGCGAATCAATTGGACTGCCCTTGAGATACTGCCGGCTGCCCTTATATGATTGTCCTTTATCATGACCATGTCATACAGTCCCATTCGATGGTTGGTGCCGCCGCCTGTCTTGACAGCATATTTATCAAGCGTTCGGAATCCGGGAAGAGTCTTGCGTGTATCAAGCAGCTGTATCCCGGTTCCCCGCAGCATTGAAATTACGGCTGCCGTGCGTGTTGCTATGGCGGTCATACGCTGAATGAAATTCAGAACTATCCTTTCACCTGACAAAACGCTTATGGTCGGACCGGCCACAGCTAGTACCGCATCACTCGTGTCAATAGCATCCCCGTCCCGGACCAATTGGATTACGGAAACTGCAGGATCAATAATTTCATACACGATCCGGGCAACCTCAGCCCCGCAAAAAATTCCCCGCGCCTTTGCTCTGATAATGCTATTTGAACTATGCTCCGGACTGAAAATTGCTTTTGAAGTTACATCCCCTCCACCTATATCCTCAATGATCGCAAGATCCACCAGTGTCTGGATATCTTTCGTTTGGATAATATGATTCATAGTTATTTCCTTTGCTGCTTGAACGTATTGTTCCTATTCCCTTGTGAATCGACCTTTTCCAGGAGTTCTATCTTCTTTTCTATCTCAATCATCTGGTCTCGTAGCACGGCGGCTTTCTCAAACTCAAGATTATCAGCAGCAGCGAGCATCTCGTCCCGTATTGCATCAAGCGCCTCTTTGAGCTTCTTGAGATTGTTGGTCTGATATACCGCGCTGTATTCCGCGACCATGTCTGCATACTGGCTATCATCATGGTACTCGCGCTCTATGATGTCCACTATATCCTTGGTAATGCTCTCCGGCGTTATGTTATGATCCCGGTTATACTTCTCCTGGATGCTCCTTCTCCGATTTGTTTCATCAATGGTCTGACGCATGGAATTCGTCATCGTATCAGCATAGAGCAGCACCGTGCCATTGATGTTCCGTGCGGCCCGGCCGGCGGTCTGAATAAGAGATCTTGTCGAGCGCAGAAAACCTTCCTTGTCCGCATCAAGAATCGCGACAAGAGAGACCTCCGGCAGGTCCAGTCCTTCCCTTAGAAGATTGATGCCCACCAGGCAGTCGAATTCACCGATACGGAGATCTCTGATGATTTCCACCCTCTCGATGGTATTGATTTCAGAATGGAGGTATTTGGCCCTGATCCCTACTTCTTCAAAATATTTTGTCAGGTCCTCAGCCATTTTTTTCGTGAGGGTCGTCACAAGCACCCGTTCGTTTTTCGCTGCCCTTGCATTGATTTCCCCTATCAGGTCGTCAACCTGGTTAGACGCAGGCCGGACATCTATTACAGGATCAACGAGGCCGGTAGGCCTTATGACCTGCTCCACAACGTTGCCGCTTTTTTCAAGTTCATATTCAGCCGGCGTTGCGGACACAAACACAACCTGGTTGATTATCTTCTCGAATTCTTCAAAATACAATGGCCGGTTATCCAGGGCCGAGGGAAGCCTGAAGCCGTATTCAACAAGGTTCGTTTTACGCGCCCGGTCCCCTTCGTACATGCCCCTTACTTGTGGAATGGTGACATGGGATTCGTCAATGAACATAAGGTAGTTCCCCCGGAAATAATCAAGAAGGCAGGCAGGCCGCTCCCCAACCTTACGACGCGCAATGATCCGTGAATAGTTTTCAATTCCACTGCAGTACCCCATTTCAGCCAGCATCTCCATATCATACCTGGTCTTGCTCTCCAGCCGCTGTGCCTCAACGAGTTTGCCTTGCTTTTTAAATATCTCAAGACGCTGCAGCAGTTCCTCCTCAATAAGCCGGATCGTCTCCTTCATTACATCCATGGACGACACGAAATGTTTTGCCGGATATATATAACACTCCCCGACTTTACTAATTGCAACGCCGGTAATCGGATTTATCCGGGAAATGCCTTCTATTTGATCGCCGAAAAATTCTATGCGGTACGCTTCGCGCTGAAGATAGGCCGGGAAAACTTCTACAACATCACCGCGCGCCCGGAAGGTTCCCCTTATGAATGCGATATTATTCCGATCATAGTATATGGACACCAGTCGCCTGAGAAGGGCATCCCGTTCCATTTCGTCGCCGACATGGAGACGGATATGGGACCGGTCAAAATCCTCCGGTGTCCCCAGTCCGTAGATACACGACACGGATGATACCACTATGACATCATTTCGCTCCAGGATGGAAGATGTTGCTTTGAGCCGGAGGCGGTCAATCTCATCATTTATTGATGCGTCTTTTTCTATATATAAATCCGAAGAGACAACATACGCCTCGGGCTGATAATAATCGTAGTATGATACAAAATACTCCACGGCATTTTCAGGAAAAAATTCTGAAAATTCACGGTAGAGTTGCGCAGCCAGTGTCTTATTATGCGTCAGGACCAGGGTCGGCTTCCTGATGGCCTCAATAACCTTTGCCATGGTAAAGGTCTTTCCTGATCCTGTAACGCCGAGAAGGGTCTGAAACTTTTCCCCAATACGCACTCCCTCGATCAGACTTTTGATGGCCTGTTCCTGGTCTCCTGAAGGCTGGAACCGAGATATTAACTTAAATTCTGACATGACAGCAAAGAGATTATTTTTTCAAGATTTTTTAAAAATCTTTTCTGCATCAGACTGTTTCTTACAAAAGGTGTTTTATTGATCATGATCTCCATGGAGTGAAAAAGAAGAACAAATACAGCATTTTCATATCTCCTGGACAAATCATGTATGATGCGTTTCTGTTCAAAAACGCTCATATGCGTTGGTCGCAGCCATTTATAAAAAAGCCAGTTATCAGGCAGCAATCTTCCCAGAATACCAAATCTTTTTCCAAAAATCGTCACCGGGTATTCCATAACTCCGCTGCTCATATCCTTGTCTGCCGGCGTATATAAGTCATCCTTGCTGATCCAGTATGGCTGTAACGGTGCTCTCCGGTGGTCGGGGCCACCGATGCCGGACCAGTCTATTCCGGGTGTCACAGAACTGTCATACCGGTATCCCAGATCTTTAAGGATGTGTATCGTGTCTATGTCCGCCCCATAGCGGGCCGCCCGGTACCATATCGGGCTGTAAGCAAGCCGATTTTCAATCAGCTTGGTCAGATTACTGATCTTTTCATATTCGATATCGGTATTATGGGCATAACATGGAAATTCTGCAGAAACGGAACCAGCGGGATTTTTAATTGTCACATTGGGTTCAATATACTCAGAGTGAAGATGTGCACCTATGACTGCCCCCTTCATTATTTCGGACTTGAGCACCCTGCAGCAGTCATCATCACTGACCACTTCCGGCGATACGAAATATATAGGCTTAATGCTATAAGTATCCCAGAGAGGCCGCAACATGCGTGGAATTCCTTCTATCACAGACGTGAAGGTGAGCGGTGACGAACGACGCCATCCAATGTCGCAATCTGGCTCAGTATCAATTGTAACGTATAAAACCATATCACCTATGCAAAAGAGATATATAATCCTGGATCACATGGTTCCAGTCAAACTGCTTGAGTGGTATTTTCGGTACGGCAGGTTTATGTTTTATCAGATGCTGCAGTTTTTTTCTGAGATCACTTACATTTCCTTTCTGGAAAAAATATTTATTATCATGTAAAATGAAACGGTGCCCCCCGATATCAGAAACCAGAGGATAGCATCCCGCGCTCGCAGCCTCAAGAATAGTCAGTCCAAAGCTTTCAAAATAGCTGGCAGAAATGAAGATCGATGACCTTCCGTATATCTTCTTCATATCATTGCTGTTATTATCAATCCAGCCATAAAATTTAACTTTCTCCAGCAATCCGTTCTCCTCAACCTTCTGCCTGAGCACCTCCCTGTATGGTCCGTCTCCAACGATGTGAACTCTCCATTCCCCGAGATCCATTCCTTTCAAAGCATCCAGTATATCCTGCACTCCTTTATTTATGAAAAGTCTGGTAACGATGAGGATAATTTTTTCCTTTTTCATTGGCCTGAATTTCTTTAAATCAAGGCCATTGGCAATGGTTAGAAACGTTCCTTCACCGGTAACTTCTTTTATTTTCTCTATCAAGTAATCAGAAGGCGCTGTCACGCATTTTGCATGCTTGATTATCTTTTTCCATGGGATTTTTAAAAATGGATACAGCACGGCAAAACGATTATTATGACCCAGGACATCACTGCCGTGTGCTGTAAGAATATAAGGGATATTGAATTTTCTTTTTACCCAGATCGCCAGAACGCCGGTTGGAATGATAAAATGAGTATGGTTGATATCATACCTGATTTTTTTAAGCCGTTTCGATAAAAATCTCCACCCTGAGAACAGGTACGTCAGTTGTTCCCAGGGATGACATATTTCAACCTTGGTCCGCCAGGATTTAACCCGATATACATTAATACCGTCAATAATCTCAAACGCAGGCAGGTTTTTATAACTCATGGTAACAACATCTACCTCATGGCCGTGTTGTACGTACCCTCTGGCTATTTCCAGACATACCGGGCTCGCACCACCGCCGATAGGACTGAATTCATAATTCAAAAATAGTATCTTCATCGCATGAAAACCTTTATATAATCCTTTATGATCCTCATTGAAATTTCATTCTGTTATACTGTTTTTATACATCAATTGTGAAAAATCAATGGTATGCATGCAGACATCACATTTACAGCGATATTTTCTAATTCAATAACATTTTAACAGTTTCTTATAAATAACTATATCCAGTAACTCTTCATCATACTTACTGTATATTTAAATGTTGCCCGCCAGTCACACTATTATATGATATAGTATTAATAATAATTGATTTACACAGCAAGTCTATTATAATAGTCTATTCAATTTTTATAATAATGCAGGCATAAATGTATAAAACTGTTGAAAATTATACCTATTTCTATATAATGCTACGAAAAATGCCATGAAAAATCAAATCGCATTATTATCAGATAATCAGGAAATACAGGGCATGATCGGTAGTTGTTATCCTGGTATCGAATTATTTTCATTCAGATCAATTGAATCAATCAAGCGTGATGATTTTTCAATTCTTCTGACAGATTTTGATATTTTTGGATCCACTGACTCTATTCAATTCTTACTTTCTAAAATCAGGAAAAAAATTCAGGAAAAACCAGTTTTACTCATTCTGCGGGAAAAATCAATTTCTCAGCTGCAAATGGATTGGTTCTTCAACGATTTCATATTGTTTCCTTTTAAAAAAGAAGAACTCTTCGCGAGGGTTAGCAGGATCCTCTGGCAGAGAGGAATAGATGATGACACTATAGCTATTGGTCGATTGATTATTAATTTTAAAGAATATAGCGTTTACATGGAAAATGAAAAACTCGATTTGACATATAAAGAATTTGAACTTCTTCGTCTGCTTGTTATGAATAAGGGGGAAGTTTTTTCGCGCAAAGATCTACTCGGTAAAATATGGGGGGTAGAATATATAGGCGGCACCAGAACCGTTGATGTCCATATCCGAAGACTTCGCGGCAAATTAGGTGATGAATTCAATTCGATAATAGAGACGGTACGAAACGTCGGATACCGCTGTAAAGTATAACGGAAGCCAATTCAAGAGAAAATTACTTGCTATTTTTAGCCGTATTTTTAAGTTGTTGGTTACATCATTTGAACATGTATGTGTATTAATCCACCAGACTGAAATGAATTTGTACGAGGGCATGTATGAACCAGTTAAAAAAAATAAAAAGAATACTTGAAGTCGCCTATACTGAAAATCTTGATGAATATGAACTGCTTGTAAAAAGACTGAAAAAAGAACTGCCTCTTTTCAATGGTGCGAAAAGAATCGCCGCTGCTGTACTAAAAGAATATCTTGGCGATATCTCGGGGATAGAGATCCCAAAAGAAAAAATTTATACAAAGTCCGAAACAGGTCAAATAGTCTTTGAAGATATCAAGGATGGGAGAGCTCGCCTTTTTATAAACATAGGGAAAAACCATAATATCAGTACCGGAGATCTGATCCGTGAAATAGTAAAAAAATCCGCCATTGATGGCAAGACAATAGGGAAAATTGATATCCATTCCACCTATTCCTTCTTTGAAATCCCGGAACAGTTTGCCGAACTGGTCTTGCATTCCTTTGATGGAGCAAAAATTAAAGGACTTAATGTTGTAGTTGAACCTGCAAAAAAACGAAAAAAAGAAAACGAAAAACCATAACTGACCTGTCGCATGACAGACGGAATACAACACTGTCCGATTTGTTCTTCTGCAAAACCTGTAGGTATAAGCACGTATCTATTTCTATGCAAAAATTGCGGTATAACATACAATACCGCATATACCCTTAAATCGTACAGCGATGCCTATTTTTTAGATGAATACCGAGAGCAATACGGCAAGACTTATATAGAAGATCGTTCGAATATATATTCGTTATCCGCCAGACGACTGACCACCATATTCCGATATCTGCCGGAGAAAATAAATAAAGGAGATCTATCACTCCTGGATATAGGATCCGCTGCGGGATTTTTTCTTGCATGCGCCGTGGATAAGGGAATACCTGACGTTTCCGGCATTGAAATTTCCGAATATGCATCACGATACTGCACAGAGCATTTCAACATTCCGGTCATACAGTCCCCTTTCGCAGAGGTAACGCTCACTTCATTATTCAATATTATTACAGCGTGGTATTTTATCGAGCATACTGCCGATCCCGTTTCAGTGATGGAGAGGATATATGCCTCCCTTACACCGGGCGGAATTTTTGCGTTTTCAGTTCCATCGATCTTTGGACCATTATTTCTGTTAAAGCGGGACACATGGGTGGAAACACATCCGACAGATCATTATATCGATTTTTCGCCAGGGGGGATTAAAAAAATTCTAACCAGGATCGGTTTCAGGAAAATATATATTATGCCGGGAGGAATTCATCCTGAGAGAATAATCGATTCTCATTCATTCCTATTCCGTCCCTTTTCATTGATATATGCATTATTTTCCCGCTTCTCATCGTTTTCCGATACGATGGAAGTATACGCGGTCAAATAGAAGGAAACTCACTCGGGTTAAATATGTTAGATGAAAACCTCACGAGGTTTACTCCCGATCTGCGGACCGATATAGCCCATATCCTCCATCTGTTCAATAATCCTTGCGGCCCGGTTATATCCTATGGAAAGTCGCCGCTGGAGATACGAGGCTGATGCCTTCTTTGTTTCTTCAATGATTTTCAGCGCTTCCTGAAACAATTCATCGGAGGCCTCTTCAATTTCTTTCGAATCTTCATCCTCCAGAAGGCTTTCTTCAATATCTATGTAGGATGGCTTACCCATCTTGCACAGATGTGTTGCTATCTTCTCAATTTCATCCTCCGAAATGAAGCCTCCCTGAATACGCATGGGGAAGGAGCTTGTTGGCGATTGATAAAGCATGTCACCCCGGCCGAGAAGCTTCTCGGCACCATTCTGATCAATAATGGTGCGGGAATCTGTTTTCTGTGCCACCTGAAAAGCAATGCGGGCGGGAAAATTCGCCTTTATCAAACCGGTTATGATATCAACCGAGGGACGCTGTGTGGCAACGACAAGATGAATACCGACGGCACGGGATTTCTGCGCAATCCTCGTGATATAGCCTTCGACTTCCTTGGAGCTCATCATGAGATCAGCCATTTCATCTATGATTACCACGATATAGGGCAATTGTTCCGTTTCATCTCTAAGACATCCCACCTTTTCATTATAACGCTCGATGTCGCGGGTGTTCATGGCTGAAAGCAGACTGTATCGGCGTTCCATTTCATGCATGGTCCATTTCAAAACCATAGGCGCGATCTGGGGATCAACGATGACCGGCGTCAGCAGATGGGGCAGGCCGTTATAGAGCTGGAGTTCAACCATTTTCGGATCGACTAATATAAAGCGTAGATAATTCGGATCATAATTATAGATCAGGCTGGTAATAATTGAATTCACACAGACCGATTTCCCGGAACCGGTGGTCCCCGCGATGAGGAGGTGTGGAAGCCGTTTAAGGTCAAGCATTACCGGCTTCCCCAGGATATCCTTGCCAAGGGCTACCACCAGGCTTCCTTCATAGTTATTGAATTCCTCTGATTTTACGATATCGCCGAGGGTAACCGTTTCTCGGTACAGATTGGGTATTTCCACCCCAATGGCTGACTTGCCTGGAATCGGCGCCACAATTCGAACCCTCTGTGCCGCGAGGGCCATGGCGATGTCATCGGCAAGGCCCACCACGCGGTTAACTTTTATGCCCGGTGCAATCTGCATTTCATACAGGGTAATGACAGGTCCGCGGTTCACATTGACCACATCGGCCTCAATGCCGAACTCCGCAAGGGTATTCTTTAAAAGAATGGAATTTCTGTGTATCTCTTTTTTCCAGCTTTCAGTATCAAGCGGTTTTGATGACGTGAGATAGGATGTCGGAATAATGTATTCCTCATTGATAGGTATTTCATCAAAAACCCGCTCGGCATAATCTTCCTGCAAGACATGATCACGTGCTGTATTCTTTACTGACACCGCTGGTATATCATCATCTATACTAACGTCTTGATAGTCAATGTCACTAATGGTTTCGCTTTGCGATTGAGAGTCAGTCATATCAACCTGTGAAGTATCAGATAAAACCTCTCCATCAGCACCGTCAGCAGCGGATCCGGGATCGACCGCATATTCGCCTTCATGCAGAATAACTTCCACATCATCAGTTACTGCATCAACGGGCTTCATTAATAACCGCCGTCCATTGTCGTTATTATCCGAAATAAGTGTGTAATCTCGGTCCCAGGAAGCGTCTGGCAACGCAGGAAAGGGCAATACATCAAGGGGTGACCCGGCAGTCTCTGTTTGGTAAACGATAATCCTTTTTTTGGTTATCCAGGGAAACTTTCTAATTCTCTTTTTGCTCTCTATAGTGCCGATGGATAACTGCGGAGCATCATCTTCTTTTTTAAAAAATGTGATACTTTTTACTATATATTTTATCATACCGGAAAATCGGGGTTCAGATTCATACTGTTCACGTTTTGGAGCTAAAAAGAAAATCACCAGTACTATCGCCGTGAAGAGCGTGAAAACTGATAAAAGGATATATGATGCGGTTCTTCCAATTATATCAATGAAAAGCCCGCTTATTGACGCCCCGGCATATCCGCCTGACAGCTGCGGTACATCACCCATGAAGAACGACATCACTGAAGAAAGACTTACTGTCATGAGGAGCAGAATAGCAGATTTTTCCGTTACTCGTTTAATCCAGCTGTTCCTGACCAGATACATGCCCGGCAAAGCCAGAACTCCAGCAATACCGTAAGATGCGCAGCCGAATAATGATCTGATAATATAACCGACCCAGGCCCCTACAGGGCCTGTGATATTATTCACAGGAGCATTGGAAACCAAAGAAGAATAATCAGAAGGATGAAAAGCGATTATTGATAAGAAAAAATACATTGCAATACATATCAACAAAGCGCCAAGAATTTCCTGATACCGTTTCAAGAACACGATGAGATCCTCCTTTATCTATCAGGTTCAATAAGAGTTAAACTTGTGCTGAATACCGCCGCCACTTTCTTAAAATCAATTCTTGTAATAACCATGCCCATATAATGGAGCATTAACCTAAAAAATGGACAACCGCGATAATCATGCCTGTTTTAAGATCCTCGTACAGACCTATTCCTTTTGACCTGCTTAAACCTATCTCATATTATTTTCGGTTTTTTGAAGGATTTATTTTAGTAATGATGAATTATAAATTGTTAATAACTGATGTAAAAAAAACTACAGAAGAGGACATTTTTAAGGAAATGTTAAGTATATTGAGGTTCTCATATTTCGAGAATTTCAAAAATAATCAGGGGATTGCGGCGAGTCAGTTTGTATATATAGTTTTTTAATCCCTTTTTCGTGCTGGCTATGATATCATTAGTTGAATGTTTATCCGCGAGAAGTTTCTTCACCCGATCATTGACATCCTTTTTAATCAGTTCCAGAACTTTCTCCTCTTTGTTTCCCAGAAACCCTCGTGAAAAGATGTCAGGTTCCCTCATAATCATGCCTTCAGAAATAATTACGGCAACAAAAATGATACCGTCAGACGACATAATATGACGGTCCTTAATAACATTGCTTTCGATATCGCCAATCTCTTTACCGTCGACATATATCTGTGACAGATCGATTGAATCGACCTTCTTAAAGGTTTTAGAAGTCAGTTCCAATACATCACCGTTATCGGCAATCAGGATACGCGACGTCTTAATATTTAGCGACTCAGCTATCTCTGAATGGGCTTTCAAATGGCGGAATTCCCCGTGGATGGGCATGAAGAATTTCGGCTTCGTGACTGCTATCATCAGTTTTAATTCCTTGGAAGAACCGTGTCCTGACACATGGATGTCATCATCCTGGTCGTAATACACTTCGGCTCCCATTTTCATGAGGGAATTGACAACGTTTGTCACCATCCGCTCATTACCGGGAATGACCGACGCAGTGATGATGACCGTGTCTCCCCTCTCGGCAAAAAAATGCCGGTGCGTACCATACGCCATCCGGTAGAGTGCCGACATCGGCTCGCCCTGACTTCCGGTGCCGATGATAACCAGTTTTTTGTTCGGCAATGAATTAGCCTTTGAAACATCAATGATGAGATCATCCCGATAACTCAGATACCCGAGTGAATTGGCAATCTCCACATTTTTCTGCATCGTCAGTCCGGAGATGACAACTTTGCGGTTATAGCGCTGGGCCACGTCCATTACCTGCTGTATACGGTGGATATTGGACGCGAAGGTAGCCACGATAATCCTGCCATTCGCCGAGGAAAAGATATTGGTCAGCTTGTCGACGAGTACCGATTCAGATTTGGTAAAACCCTCCCGCTCCGCATTGGTGCTGTCTGACATGAGAAGGAGGACACCTTTTTCTCCGTAGTCAGCAAACCTGAATATATCGGTTACATCGCCATCAACGGGGGAAAAATCTATTTTAAAATCACCGGTATGTATGATGGTACCTATATCGGTTTGTATGGCAATGCCGACTCCACCGATTATTGAATGATTTACCTTGATAAATTCAATCCTGAAGCTACCAATCTGTTTTTGATCGCGCGGCTCAATTTCTATGAATTCAGGATCTTTTTTCGGCGGGATTTCCTCAAGCCTGCTCTGAATGAGGCCAATGGTCAGCTTCGTTGCATAGATGGGAGCGCTGACTTCTTGGAGCAGGTAGGGTATTGCCCCGATATGATCTTCATGACCGTGAGTTACCAGAATCGCTTTAACCTTGGCCTTATTTTTTCTGATATAGCTGAAGTCGGGTATAATATAATCGATGCCCGGCATTTCTTCATTGGGAAACATTATGCCGCAGTCTATTATTATGATTTCATTCCGGTATTCGAAAAGAGTTATATTCTTTCCGATACCTCCCAGTCCACCGAGGGGAATTATTTTTATTGCTTTATGATCCTGCATAAACCCTTTAAACTCCTGAATGTCCGAAACCGCCGTCATTTCTGGTGGTTTCACTTAAATCACTGGTTACGATAAAATTTCCCTTATATATTTTATTGAAAACCATCTGTGCAATTCTCATACCGTTAGTTATTAAAAATTCCTTCTTCCCCAGATTGGATACAATGATCTTGATTTCTCCCCGGTAATCCGAATCAATGGTACCCGGAGTATTAAGCAGTGTAATACCATGGTTAATGGCAAGGCCGCTCCGCGGACGAATCTGTGCTTCATATCCTTCAGGTATTTCTAACATGATACCTGTCGGGATGAGTTTTGTATCACCTGGTTGCAACGGAACTGGCTCATTGAGGAAGGCACAGATATCCGCACCCGAAGCTCCCCGGCTCTGATATGATGGAATTGTTGCACCTGGCTGGACATGTATTTTTATTGAAACCATAAGCAGAAATACATAATTTAAGATCTCTTGAACTTTGTCAAGTTAATAGCATTGTTATCGAATTATGTCCGGCTATTAATAATTACGGCAACCTGAATTAATTATTGCCTCATCCCGACAGCTCCGATACTATACAATATATATCCCTGGAACGGTGTTTCAACCATGTCAATTAATATATCGAATAAAAGATTCAATAAAGCTATACAATTCGAAAAGGACGGATATTATGAAAAAGCCCAGAAAGAGTATATTTCTATCATAACCTCCAACCCTGCTTTCCGGCCTGCCTATGTCAATCTCGGTTCATTGTATTCACGGATGAATTATTTTGTGGAATCATTGAAATGTTATGAAGCTGCATTGACCCTTGGCAGAGATTATATTACATATTTCAATATTGGCTGCACACTGTACAAGATGAATGATTATTCCAAAGCGTTAAAAAATCTTCATCACTCAATTTCTTTGAACAAACAATTCGCATTATCCAAGCTTGTTACCGGCCTTTGTCACAGCAGGCTCAATAATCTTGTCGATGCTGAAAACAATTTTTTAGAGGTGCTGAAAATCTGGCCGGATAATCGGGTTTCCCTGACCGCACTGGCGATTATTTATTATAATAAAAACAATTTTGATTATTCATTGCAGATGCTGAATCGCATTTTATATCTCGACGCAAATAATATCAAACTGCGTGAACTGAAATCCAATATTCTGCTGAAGACAGGTCATATTGATGAATCTGCAAAAGAGATTAAAATAATAAAACAAAATTCCGATGGATACCGATTTTTTGATGAATTTATTACATCAATTCCGGTTGATTCATTGACAGATAAATATGGCACCATTGATAATAAAATCAGCATTTTGAAAAACAAAAAAAATATTGAAGGCGATAATCTGATAGCTCTCAGCCTATGTCATTTATTTAAAGGTGAAACAGACCTGGCCATTGATTACTTATTCAACTTTAAAAAGAACTTTTTAAATTAAAAATATCTTCCCTATAAATAATCAGAAAAATTTATTGTTACACCATTTCTAAAAGGGATAGGTGAATTATTAGATTTAATTGATTTTTTAAAACATTGGTATTTATTAAAAAAATATTTTTTTTAAAAAAAAGTAATTATTATAATTGACAATTTTCTGAATAAATTTCTTATGGTAAGTCCTGGTGGTTATAGAGAGAGGGAAACACCTGTTCCCATTCCGAACACAGAAGTTAAGCCTCTCATCGCCGATGGTACTGCATGGGTAACTGTGTGGGAGAGTAGGACGCTGCCAGGACTAGCAATAATAAATAAAAAAGGCCATGATTATTCATGGCCTTTTCTTTAACATTCTAGTAATTTGTTATTAATCCCACTTGGCTGCCGAGACCTTTTTCTTCAGACCTTTAGCGTGAACCACATAAATGATCTCGCAGTTCTGCTCATCATCCCAGGTAACTTTTTTAACAGAGCCGCCTTTGGCAACAGCCTTAAGTTCCTGTGCTACTGCTATACCGGTCATTTCAAAATTTTCCATTCCCGATGCTCCTTCAATCTTGGAGCCCTTGAATTTTTCTATTACCTGATACTGCGCATTAAGCATGGCAGCACGCTTGGATGCTTCTTTTCTCTGGACAACATTGGTCAAGGTCTTCGTCGGGACACCAGCTGCCGCGAGTTGATAGGTATCATCATCGATCCAGCCTTCAGTTACGAAAGAATCACCTTCGACGGTTCCACCAATTTTCTTGCCACTGCATGATGTCAGCCCGATAACGAGACCGGCCGTAAGTATTAATGCAAATATTAAAAACTTCTTCATCTACCATCCTCCTAATAACTTATTATTATTTTTCCTGGCAATGATGATATGCAAGGAAATCTATGTCCGGAGAACTCTGTCCCCTTTCCAACATACTCAGTACAACCTCTGAAACGTTTATCATAGTAATACCACTTCTGGCTAATGTCAACATAAAATCCGTGATAATTCAGTATATTCTTGTCTCACTTGTTGTATCACGAATTAAAACTGCCACAACTGCTGAGTCCTTTTTAGGCAGAAATATTTATAATGATATTTGCATCTATTTATCATTGGCTGTTAATATCCTTGATCACCATTCCTATGAATATAGTCAGCACTATCAGATTGATGAGGAACCATAAAAAGTTAATTGCTTTATACACTGCCCAACTATACATGATTCCCGTTGCAGTTCCAGTACCGAAACCAATCAGAATAATGCTGTGGTACTTCACAAAAATGCTCATGGCTGTATCGGATAAAGATCCCCCCGTCGTAACGCGGGCCATATCAAAATTCTTTTTTGCCAGCGGAAATGTGAAGAACATCACAATAAAAATAATTGCCGAGTTCAAAAACCAGTGCTGAGACAGCATTGGCAGCAACACACCAATGAGGGAAGCCACTCCAAGACAAATCATAAGGATGGATAGTGAGTAGGTATTATTTATCCTGTCCCATAGCTTTGTCAGATACGGCAGAATATCTTTTAATTCATCCTTAGAAAATTGATCCTTGGATAGGTACAGATTTACATAATAGCTTCCAAGGATTATGATCATCAAATAAAAAATATAGATAAGTACTATTTCGATTATCACGTGGCGCTCCTTATGACGATTTTAATACCATCATTCCGCCCATTTAAAACAAAAAGTCAACTATTTTTGCCAAAATATATTTTCTCTTTAAATTACATTCAACCCATAACAAGTCCTCTGACATCTCATTTATGAATATATCTAAATTTTGTTCTTGAATTAATCTGTTATTTTATTAGATTATTGGATATAAGATAAAGTTCTAAAAAATTATTTTTTTTCAAACATGGTAATTACTATGAAAAAGATGCTATGGCTTTTAATACTTTCAGCAACCATTTCTTGTGCCACTAATACGACTTCAACGACCACGCCCCAAGCTATCGGCTGGAGTGATGAAGACTCATACACGGTTAAAGTAACCGATAAGACTGAAGATGATGCAGTGAAAGCAGCCCATCATAAAATACTAAAAGATATCGTTGATGTCAGGGTCAGAAACAACAGCAGATACACTGATATCATTAAAATACGTGACGAATTTGACATTCCTCTCAGAAATGGGAGAATACTAAAGGAATTACAGACCACTGATGGAATAACAATTTTCTATCAGATTCGAGACAAAGGCTTAAAGAAAAAATTCCAACGGCAGTGATGACTGATTCCGGTTATCTGCGTATTAGAACCCTATTTTCAATGACGTCCAATTTGTTATCACAGAATAATTTAACCGATTCTATAAGGAGCTTATATTCCTCATGTAATATCCTCAGGGATAATGATTCCTCGGTATCATCTTCCTGCACCATGACCGGCCTTTGCATGATGATCGGACCAGTATCCATTCCCTCATCAATAAAATGAGCGGTGCATCCTGATATTTTGACGCCATATTCAAGGGCTTTCTTCTGGACGTGGATACCTGGAAATGATGGCAGCAGAGAGGGATGGATATTGATTATCCTGTTACGATAATGACTTACAAAATGTTTGGATAATAGACGCAGATAACCTGCTGCAACAACCAGATCGGTGTTGTATTTATCAAATAATGCAATAACTGCTTCTTCATATTCTTTTCTTGATGAATAGCTTTCAGGCTCGATAAAAAATACAGGAATGTTCACGCTTCTGGCCCTCATTATAACCTGGGCTGAAGCGTTGTCTGTTACTACACATCCAGGTCTGGCATTGATTTCCTTACTGATTATCTTCTTAGCCAGAACTGAAAAAAGCAACCCTCTGCCGGACACCAGAAATGATACAACCTTCTTCCTGCGCCATAACGTCATGTCAAATTCTCAGCTTTTCAAGATACTCATCCGATACAGCATTTGCAATCGACAATTCTTTTACCATATCGTGATGAGAGTATATGGTAATGGTTGAAAGACCGGCCTCAACCTTTCCATAACGAAGCATGATCGATCCGATTAATTCCATATCGCTATCGGTTACTATCCCTTTCACATATACCGACGGACCCTTGAATTTCGGGACAAAAAAATAATCCGATCCCTGCTTATATTTCTCCAACTCACAATTTTCCCTTTCATTTCTGGAGACAATGATCTTTGCAGCATCGCTTATCCTATAATGCCTGCCTATGGTTGATAAATACAGATCCGCTGTATCGACTTCCCCATCATGTCCGAACAGGTCCCTGACTCTGTTGGAAATGAATTTGTCCGTGAAAAGGCAGCCTCCTGACGGCGATTCATATTTTTCAATATGATACTTCCTCGCCAGTTCAAATTGCTCTTTTCTGGATCTTCCATTAATACCCAACAGCAGGTCCCGGTTGACTATTCCTTCTTCTTCCGGGACAGTTGGTTTAAGCAATTTCGCAGACAGCGGCCTGAGCAACCGACCTTTCAGTCCTGTCTCTTTCTCGATGTGGTTCATGGTATGCCGCATTTGTGACATGGGCCTCTGACCTACAACCTCGCCGGTCGCTATAAAATCGGCATTTAAATCTCGCATTAATTCAGCCGCTTTTTTTATGAAATAAATGTGGCAATCAATGCACGGATTCATATGTTTCCCGTACCCGTGAGGCGGATTACGCAGAATATTGATATATTCTTTTCCGCAACGATGAACATGTACTGCGAGATTTATCTGGGATGACAGTTGAACCGGCTTTAAATCAGCTGAATCCGCATCAGGAGCAACAAAGGGAAGGGCGCCGTAGAAACCTATCATTTCGAGGTCCTGATCCATGAGCACCCGTGCTGCCAGAAGGCTATCGAGTCCGCCGGAAATCAAAATAATACCCTTGCCTCTGCTCAAGCACATTCCTCATGATTAATAAGCTGTATCAGCACTCGTTCCCCTTTTTTGCATCCAGCCGAATCCTCGCTCATCATGATAAGACAATTTGCATCACTCATGGAACGTAGAATTCCCGATCCCTGCGGTCCTGTTGTTGATACATGCACAATACCATTTATTATAGAAAAGACGCCTCTCAGGAATTCCGTCCTGCCTTTCTTTTTATTAATATCATTCTCTGCTATGGCGAATATCTCAGGTTTTTTAAGATTCAGGGCTCCACTCATTTTCAGAAGAGCCGGCCGGACAAACTCAATAAACGAAACCATTGTTGAAACAGGATTACCCGGCAAACCAAAAACAAGAGTATTTGCTTTGGACCCAAAAATTAAGGGCTTACCCGGTTTCATCTTTATTGTCTCAATGGAAATATCCACCCCCAGTTCCACGAGTACTTCTTTTACTAGGTCATACTTGCCCATTGATACCCCGCCCGAAGAAATGACTATATCATATTCAAGAGCTTCTGAGAATAATTCTTTTGTGATTGAGAGTGAATCCCTGGCAATCCCGATATACCGGGGGATACCATTATACTTTTTTATTTCAGAGGAAAGGGTATAAGCATTGGAGTTTCTGATCTGTCCCGCTTTGAGTTCTGATCCTACCTCGGCAATCTCATCGCCGGTGGATATGATGGCAACCCTTGGCCTTTGATACACAGGGACTTCACTTATATTTAATGATGCAAGCAATCCGATTTCCGCTGATCGTAATGTCGTACCTTTCTTCAAAACGATCTGGCCGGCTTTAATGTCTTCTCCGGCAAAACGGATATTTTCATGTAACTGTAATTCCTTAAAAACTGCTATCATCCCCTTGATTGCGTCTTCTTCAGTGTTCTCAACCGGGATTACTGCATCAGCGCCATCGGGAAGCGGTGCGCCGGTCATTATCCGTACAGTTGAATACCTGGCAACTCTGGCATTGCGAAAAGGTCCACCCGCCTGGATTTCTCCGCAAATGTGCAGTGCCACAGGATTATCCTGAGAAGCACCCTTGGTGTCGATCCATCTCAGCGCAAATCCGTCCATGGCAGAATTATCAAGGGGAGGGATATTGATTTCAGATCGCATATCCTGGTATAAGATCCGACCTGAGATCTCGTTTAGAGGTACCCTTTCTGACCCAAGTTCAGTTACTGAGGAAAGAATCTTTCTGTATGCCGTTTCAAAGGATACAAACGTGTTGGTTTTATCAGTCATTATATCAACCACTATATTGTATAAACCTGTGATAACTACGCGGGATTATGAAGTGCTGTCAACAATTTTCAAACAGCCAGGAAGTGTAGCAAAGAAATTACAGTGCAGATCAGTCAGTTGCTATAGGTCAAAATTGACAAGGGTCCCGGACTGATTATATCCGAAAATATCCCCCTTTTTTTCAATTTTTGAGCCATACATCGCGTAATCAGCCAGGGTAATCAATTCTTCGTAATTGGTGATATTATTCGGATAAGGGTAGGTCGCAATTCCTACTGATAGGGAGATTCCGATTGCATTAGAATTACGTTGTTCTGTTCCTATAATATCAACAATACTTATATTTTTCAACATGTCGCGTATTCTTCTGGCAACTGTCAGAACACTGATATGGTCTGTTTCAGGTAAAAATATACAGAATTCATCACCACCAAATCGGGCAGCCAGATCATAAGGCCTAATGATAAATTTATACGTAAATCCGTTCCCATTCAGCGGCCGATACACACTTTCATCCATAAAAGCGCTGCTGATTTTTTTTAATATCATGTCCCCCACAAGATGGCTGTAGGTATCATTTATCTGCTTGAAATTATCGCAATCCAGATAAATTACCGAAAGGGATGATTTCCCTGCTTCGAGGTTATTTCCCTGATTTTCAATACTTTTATTTTTCCTGATTACACGTTCAAATTCCGATTTCAATCGTTCCTCAAATGTTTTGCGGTTCAGAAGCCCGGTGAGTCCGTCAAAGCCGGACATTTGAAAACGGGTTGAATTCTTGACTATGGCTGAGAGGTATTTTGCATGGACAGGCTTATTCAGGAAATAATAGGCCCCCTTATCAAGGACGATATCAGAAAGTTCAACTTCATTATAACCGGTGATAGCAATAACAGGTGTATTAATATTGTACTCGCTCTTCAGCACATCCAGAGCATGTAAACCGTTTTTTGGGTCCGGGCTATCGCCGTCATGCAGGGGGATCGAAAGATCAAGGAGTATCGTGTCCCAGTAGGTTTTGCTTACAAGGTTCAGAAGTCTATCAACATTAGTCGCGGTCTCGATAAAATAACTTTCATCTGAAACCTCGAGTATTTTTGTTATGGTGCGTAGGACCAGGGTATCATCATCAACAATAAGGATACTGATGTCCCGTTTTGTATCAATCATGGTCTTTTATTTACCATAATCATTCGATATAATTCATTTTCCCATGAATCCTGAAATAAGGCAAATGATTAAAGGTTTTTATTGAGATGTTGTGAAGATTACTTCTTCATTTCTGATGCTGATGCAATAGCATCATCCAGGCTGCGAAAAATTTTAAAAAATGAATCCATTCTCGTTATACGTAGAACCTTCAGCACGAGTTCACTGTCGCTCACCAGCAATATATTTGACTTTTTTTTCACAGCTGCGTTTTTCATCGCAATTAAATAGCCTATACCTACTGAATCGATAGTTGTTACATTGTATAAATTAAAAATATAATTTGATATGTTTTTCTTGCTGATAATATTTTTAATGTTATTGATTGTATCACCGGCGTTTTCAAAATTTAATTTTTCATGCAAAAACTCAAATACACCAATTCCGTTCTGTTCATTATATCGATAATTTGTGTCCATTTCTTACCTTTATTTCTCAAACTTTTTTATTGACGAGCCTTGATTATCCTATGTATTGTTTGGCTAGTCAAGAAATTATTAAATTTAAACTATTAATTATCTTGGAATTGAATTGACAGTATTGATGCATTTGTTGAATTTCAAGTTGAAATCATCAGTAATCAAAACTATATTAATTGGTATCAGTAATATATGGAATTAAAACAGCTTATAATTATCCCGGTATACAATCAGGGGACACAGATAAAACAAAATCTTCCATTTCTTGAAGATATCAATTGCGATATACTCATGATAGATGACGGTTCTACAGATAACACATACGGCATCATCAGAGACCTCACATGGATGAAGTATATCAAGCATGAACAAAACCTGGGCATTGGTGCATCAATAATCACGGGATGTGAATATGCGCGTGATCTGGGTTATGATATAGCCATTATACTGAATCTCAATGACAACAAGTTTAAAGCAGAAATAAAGGAACTGATGGAAAACATCAACTATGGTTATGATATAGTCAACAGCAGCAGAATCCTGGAAAATTATGATTACCATGATATTCCCCAGGAATATATAGCTCTGACATCCGAAATATCGTCACAGATACGGGATATTACAGGCTTTGATATTACTGACCCGCTTTCCGGCATTCTGGCAATTCGAATCGAAGTGTTACAAAATATGGAACTGACCGAATTTAGTCATAGCCTGTTGCTTCAATTGTGGATACAGGCAAATTATTTTGGTCTTTCCATAATCGAGATCCCCGCCCAATCTGGAATTGAATTCGGAAAAGAACTGTCCCTCTATGATGACCCGATAAATCAATTTATTTCACTGATGGAAGCAGAAAAAATTCTCTATCCCAAAAATAATCTTAATTAAACCAAATGAAAATCAAAAATATCCTCTGATTATTATAGTAAGTTTTTTCCTTATCCTGAAATTTATGGATTGACAAAAATCAGACTTTCACTATTACAAAGTGACTCTTTCAGCAATGCAGCACTTCATGATGGCATGCGTAATACAATAACATTAAAAAACCTAGATAAGGTAATCAAAAATAAATGTCCAAACCCGTAATTATACAAAGCGATAACACACTTTTACTGGAAGTTGATAACCCAAATTTTGAAAATGCACGCGATTCAATCGCACAATTTTCAGAGCTGGTAAAAAGCCCTGAACATATCCATACCTATAAAGTATCCCCTCTTTCGTTATGGAATGCTGCTGCAGCAGGATTGACCTACCAGGATATAATGAGTATTCTGAAGCAACATTCGAGGTACGAAATTCCAGAAATCGTCAATACAACCATCAAGGACCAGATGCGCCGTTACGGCCTTCTTAAACTGGTACCCCGGGATAATGACATCTTTTTGATCTCCAATGACGCGATACTCCTCAATGAGATCTGCAATACAAAAAAGATCCAGCAATACATTGATGTCAGGATTGATGATAACCAGATCAAAATAAGGAAGAACTTCCGCGGTCATATCAAGCAGGCCCTGATTAAAATAGGCTTCCCTGTCGAGGACCTTGCAGGATATGAGGACGGAGATCCCTGCAGCATAAAAATGAAGGATGTTGCATTAAAAGGACAACCCTTTCGGATCCGTGATTATCAGCAAAGCTCTGTTAATGCTTTTTATCGCGGCGGAGGCCCGGAGGGTGGAAGCGGTATTGTCGTGCTTCCCTGCGGTGCAGGTAAGACCATTGTCGGTATCGCCATCATGAATCTTCTTGGAACTGAAACCTTGATTCTGGTGACCAACACCATAGCTCTTCGCCAATGGAAAGAGGAGCTTCTTGATAAAACTCACCTTGAAGCTGAACAGATTGGTGAATTCTCCGGCGAAAAAAAAGAGATACGCCCCATTACCATAGCAACCTATAATATCCTTACCTACCGTAAGGATAAAAACGGACCCTTCCTGCATTTCGACCTGTTCAATTCCAAGAACTGGGGACTTATTATATATGACGAGGTCCACCTCCTGCCAGCCCCGGTATTCAGAATGACATCTGAAATTCAATCCAAGCGACGCCTTGGCCTCACTGCCACACTGATACGGGAAGACGGCATGGAGGCCGATGTTTTCAGCTTAATCGGACCGAAAAAATTTGACATGCCGTGGAAGACTCTGGAAAAGTCAAACTGGATCGCGAAAGCCCTATGCACGGAAGTCAGGATCGACCTCCCCGATGACCTCAGAATGAAGTATTCTCTGGCCAAGGATCGTGAAAAATTCAGGATAGCCTCGGAAAATCATGAAAAGAACAAGATTGTCGGGACACTTATTGAGCATCATGGCAATTCCAACATACTGATAATCGGGCAGTATATTTCACAGCTCAAAGAAATTGCCGACCATTTTCAATACCCGATGATAACCGGAAGCACGTCTATTGCAGAACGGGAGGAGTTATACCGGCTTTTCAAAGAGGAAACGATAAAAATTTTAGTGGTGTCAAAGGTCGCGAACTTTTCCATCGATCTGCCTGATGCTAACGTTGCCATTCAAATCTCGGGGACCTTCGGGTCGCGCCAGGAAGAGGCCCAGCGACTGGGGAGAATTCTGCGCCCCAAAAAAGGAGACAACAAGGCATTCTTCTATACTATCATTACATCCAATTCTGTGGAAGAAAAATTCGCCCACAACCGGCAGCTGTTTCTAACTGAACAGGGATATACCTATATCATTCTTAACAAGGAAATGTTTCACGAAAAGTTCAAATAATATCCCCCAGCCATCAATGACCCGATTACGCAATACGCGCAGCCTATTGAGATCTATTCGCTGATAGCTGCAAAATCAGTCACAAAATCGTCATCCTGAAGATCAAGTAGTTTTACGCCTACTGTCGCCCTTCCCTGAATCGAGACATCCTCGGCGAGTAATCGTATAGCCATACCGCTCTTTGACGTAATGATTATCTCATCGCTGTTATACACGGATTTTACTCCATTTGCATGGCCGTTCTTGTCTGTGACCTTGACATAGGCCATACCCTTGCCACCCCGGCCCTTATTGGCAAAATTCTGGTAATTGACCCTCTTGCCGTATCCCTTTTCCGTGATGACAAATAGCGAAGAGTTCTTTTTGACCATATCAATGCCGATAATGATGTCGTCTTTTCCAAGACGCATGCCGATAATACCAGCTGCATTTCTTCCCATGGACCTCATCTTCATGAGGTTGGTCCTGAGGAGATGGCCGCTTCGTGACGCGATTACAATATCATCGCCTTTATCGACGACCTTGACATCTACCAGTTCGTCATTCTTTTTTAGATTCAGTGCTATGATACCGCCCTTCTTGGTGTTCTGGAACACGCTCATGTCAGTCTTTTTCAGTATGCCGTACCTGGTTACCATGCAGAGATATTTTTCGCTTTCAAAATTATCGATCGAACATATAGCGGTAATATTCTCTTCAGTCGCAAGGTTGATGATACCTTTCAGCGATTTTCCGCGGCTTGTCTTCGATGCCAGTGGAATCTCATAGGCCTTCAAAGCGAATATTTTTCCTTTATTCGAGAAGAGGAAAACAACATCATGGGTCGATGCGATGGTCATCATCTTGATGAAATCTTCCCTCTTTGATGTTATCGCACTGACGCCCTTGCCGCCTCTTCTCTGCTTTTTAAACGTATCTACCGGCAGCCTTCGGATAAACCCGTCATTGGTTATGGTAATTACCATATCCTCGTTGGCGATGAGATCCTCTACATCAAAATCGGTTGATGTATCCCCGCCTTTCATGATTTCGGTTCTTCGTTTGTCACTGTATTTCTGTTTGACTTCCAACAGCTCTTTTTTCACAAGCTCGAAAACACGCGCTTCGCTTTTTAAAATTGCCCGGAGTTCTTTTATGAGCTTTAACAGGGCGTTCAATTCCTCAACAATTTTATGTACTTCAAGACTGGTGAGACGCTGCAGGCGCATATCGAGAATGGCCTTCACCTGAATTTCCGAAAATGAAAATCGCTTGATAAGTTTTTTAGCCGCCTCATCAGGATCTTTCGATCCCCGGATAATTTTAATCACTTCGTCAATGTTATCCAGGGCTATTTTCAGACCTTCCAGTATATGGGCCCGTTCCTCGGCCTTTTTCAGTTCGAATCTCGTTCTTCGTATTACAACTTCTTTACGGTGGCCGATATAGTTGCTGATGATCGCCTTCAGGTCAAGCACCCGGGGAACATTATCTACCAGGGCCAGCAGAATGACACCAAAGGATGTCTGCAAGGCAGTATGCTTGTAGAGCTGATTGATGATGATGCTGGTATTGGCGTCTTTTTTCAGGCCTATGACAATCCTCATGCCCTTGCGGTCCGATTCGTCCCTGATTTCTCCAATGCCTTCTATTACTTTTGCATTCACAAGCTCGGCGATGCGGGTGATAAACACCGCTTTATTCACCTGATACGGGATCTCTGAGATGATGATATTTTCCCGTCCTTTCTTATTCTCCTCCACCTCCACTTTCCCGCGCACCATGATACTGCCGCGACCTGTGGTATAAGCCTTGTAGATCCCGTCCGTACCCATGATGGTGGCGCCGGTGGGGAAGTCGGGCCCCTGAATATGCTTCATAAGCTGTTTGACACCGATGGAAGGATCGTCAATAAGCGCCACTGTCGCGTCAATTACCTCGCCGAGATTGTGTGGCGGAATCTTGGTTGCCATGCCGACTGCGATGCCTTCCGAACCGTTGACGAGAAGATTGGGGAATGAAGCCGGCAGTACCTGTGGTTCCTTCTTTGTTTCATCGAAGTTGGGATTGAAATCCACGGTTTCCTTGTCGATGTCCCGGAGCAGTTCCTCCGCGATTTTATTCAAGCGGGCTTCCGTGTACCGGTACGCCGCTGCAGGATCACCGTCTACCGAACCGAAGTTTCCCTGGCCGTCGATGGTGGGGAGGCGCATGGAGAAATCCTGCGCCATACGCACCATGGTATCATACACGGCTGTGTCTCCATGGGGGTGATAATTACCAATAACTTCACCGACTATCTTGGCGGACTTTACATAGGGCCGGTCGCTCCGCCATGCCCGTTCATTCATAGCGTGGAGGATTCTCCGGTGGACAGGCTTGAGTCCGTCTCGAACGTCAGGAAGGGCCCGTCCGACTATGACGCTCATCGCATAGTCCAGATACGAATTGCGCATCTGGTCTTTATTTCTACATCGACGATATTTTCTTTGAATAATGTTTCGCCGCTTTCTGATTTTTTCTTTGGCACGTTGCTACACTCCGCATAGAATTATATGCATATTCCCATCGGCATAGACTGGAAATACTATGTAAATACTAGAGGTCAAGATTCTGTACGTTCTTCGCATTCTCTTCAATGAACTTCCGGCGCGGCTCCACCGCATCTCCCATCAGGATTGAAAAGGACTCTTCAGCCTCGACCTCATCGTCTATCTGCACTTTCATGAGGGTGCGCTTCTGGGGATCCATGGTGGTCTCCCAGAGCTGTTCCGGATTCATTTCACCAAGACCTTTGTAGCGCTGAACGGTCACTTTCGACTTGTCATGGCTTTTAAGCACCTTATCGCGCTCCTCATCGGAATACGCATAAATCGAATCCTTGTTGATCTTTATATTAAAAAGCGGGGGTTTCGCGATATATAAAAAACCCTTCTTGATGATTTCCGGCATGTAGCGATAGAAAAACGTCAGTAGAAGCGTCTTGATGTGCGATCCATCAACATCTGCGTCGGTCATAATAATGATCTTGTGATACCGCGCCTTATCGATATTGAATTCATCCTCGCCAACACCGCATCCGATGGCCGTGATAATTGTCTTGATCTCCTCATTGGAAAGAATTTTATCCAGGCGTGATTTCTCCACATTGAGTATTTTTCCTTTAAGAGGAAGAATCGCCTGAAAATTTCTGTCACGTCCCTGTTTGGCAGAGCCCCCTGCGGAATCACCCTCGACCAGGTATATTTCACACTGTGCTGGATCGCTCTCTGAGCAGTCGGCAAGTTTGCCCGGAAGCGTATCATTTTCCAGTGCGCTTTTTCGACGGGTAAGATCACGTGCTTTTTTTGCGGCTAAACGAGCCCGCGCGCTCTGTATGCACTTCTCTATGATTTTTTTTGCGTCCTGCGGGTTTTCTTCAAAGTGGAGACTCAGGTTTTCATTGACAATTGATTCGACCAGGCCCTTGATATCGCCGTTGCCGAGCTTCATTTTAGTCTGCCCTTCATACTGGGGATTCGGCAGCTTCACGCTGACAATGGCGACCAGGCCCTCGCGGACATCATCACCGCTGAGCTGGGTGACGTTTTTATCACCCTTAATCTCCTTTTTCAAATACTCATTGATTACCCTGGTGAGACCGGACTTGAATCCGATAAGATGAGTTCCACCTTCGCGGGTGTTAATATTATTGGCATAGGTAAAAACTGTTTCAGTATAGGTATCAATATATTCAAGGGCAATTTCGACATCAACTGAGCCTTTTACGGTGTGCAGATAAATCGGTTTTTTAATAATCGGTGTTTTTGTCTCATTGAGATATTGAACAAATGAAACAATGCCTCCTTTGAATTGAAACACGTGTTCCTTGCCTTTTTTTCGATCATCACGCAGTGTGATCTTTACGCCAGCATTGAGGAATGCCAATTCACGCATCCGTTTTGATAATGTATCAAAATTGAATTCCGTTGTTTCAAAAATCTGATCATCCGGCCAGAAAACAACCTTTGTACCGGTCTTGTTGGAATCTCCGATATTCTTCACTTTTCCGGTCGGTATTCCTCGTTTATACGTTTGTGTATAACGTCTTCCATCGCGGGCAACTTCAACGGTAAGTTCTTTTGACAGGGCATTGACAACAGAAACTCCGACTCCATGTAAACCACCGGATACCTTGTACGCTTCATTATCGAATTTACCGCCGGCATGAAGCTTTGTCATTACCACTTCCAGCGCAGAAATTTTCATGGTCGGGTGAGCTTCTACTGGAATGCCGCGGCCGTTATCATTTACCTCAACAGAATTGTCTTTATTGATAACAACGGTTATAACATCGCAGAATCCGGCCAGAGCCTCATCTATGGAGTTATCCACAACTTCATACACAAGGTGGTGGAGGCCGTATCCATCGGTTGAGCCGATATACATTGCAGGTCGCTTACGAACAGCCTCAAGGCCTTCCAGGACCTGTATTTTATCAGCATTATAATTCTTAGTCATCGCTTCTTCTCCAAAGGAAATCTTCATCCAGTGATGTTCGTTTAATCACAGTAAAAGGACTGACATTGCTGGATAGTATTTTATTACTGCGATCAATGGCAATTGTTTTATCGTTGTTATTGATCTTTGTGGTTATATACTCATTATCGTCAGACAGAATTAACGTTTGCCTGTTAAAAATTCCCATCAGTTTTTTATCAGAAACACAGATATTATTTCCAATATGTATGAACATTCAAAGAAACCTTACCACCGAATTGATTTGATTTCAACCTTTATATCACGTATTGCCTGAAAGGGAAATTGTTCTCTCACTTTATTAATCAGAATATCTTTCATCATAATAATTTCGTTGGCATAGACTGAATGATCAGCAATAACAAACAAAATATTTTTATAAATCCGGTCAGGTTTGCTATGTGTTGATATTATGTCTCCAACAATGGAGTACCATTGTGATACTAATTCTTCAATTGTAAACGATTTTTCGAGCTCAAATTCATGAATTATTTCAGGAAGGATGCTGTCAAATGAATAAAGACCGTTTTTCCTCTTTTCTTTTATCCTGAATTTCATAAACGCTCAATCTTTGAAATTTTATTAGAATGATGCTACTTTCCGTAAAACCGTATAATCTATGATTTTGTTCCCCACCGCCTTAAGATTTTTAGGTAAGGATTTTTACAAGAATAATTAATAGTTAAACCAGGCGTCTATTTAGTATCACACTAATTCCTGCACCATACCGCCTGTTCCGACATTGTATCCCTTGTAATTCCCAAATTTATACAGTTTTGCAGGATCAAAATGCACCATAGTGAAAATGATCTGATTGCCCCGGCGTAGAATATCTATCATTTTAGATCGCCGTTTTTCATCAAGCTCTGAAAAAATATCATCAACAAGAATTACTGATTTTTTCCCCATTTCTTCTTCTATCATGATGCATTCGGCGATCTTCAACGTTACCGCCGCGGTCCTTCTCTGCCCCTGCGAAGCATAATTGATAAATCTGTTTCTGCATTCATTTTCAAGAATAAAATCATCACGCTGCGGACCAATTCCGGTTGAGCCCAGTATTATATCCTTTGACCTTAATTTCTGCAGTTTTTCATGAATTGATAATACATCATCTCTTCCGGTAGTACTATCATATTCTATGAAAGGAGGATCATCACTTTCAGCAATATTAGAATAAAAAGTGCGGAAGACACTATTAAATTTTTCAATAAATGCATACCGCTTATGATTAATTAAATGTGCCTTTTCACAAAATAGAGTATCCCACACGTCCAGCTGGTTCTTGCTCATATTATTGAATTTAATTTCTTTCAAAATTCTATTACGGGAAACGAGAATCCTCTTGAATTCATTGAGGGTTTCAAAATAGGAGACGTCTATTTTAGATATGACGCTATCGAAAAATCTTCGCCTGAATTCCGGGGTACCATTCACAATATTTATATCAATGGGAGAGAGTGTGACTGTTAGAAATCTGCCATAATAATTTCCTGCACTTTTGATCTCTTTTCCATCAATTTTCAACTTCTTTCTTATTTTATCCTGCGAAATGGAACATCCAACCTCAAAGATCCGATCTTCGGATTCTCCAATGACAGCTGAGCAATAATAGGAATCCTCATTCCATTTTATGATTTCAGAATCATGAATATTTCTGAAGGTCTTGATGTTCGACGCAATTGATATGGCTTCAAGTATATTGGTCTTTCCAACGCCGTTGTTTCCTATTATAAAATTAATCCCCGGCGCAAATGTGATATTAAGAGAATCGTAGTTCCTAAATTTTTTTGCTGTCAGCTCCTGAATAAACATATATCATCTGCATTAAAAAATTCGTTATACATATAATTTTTGCATCTATTATTCGCTCTGAGAAGATTTAATCTGGATAGGCATAATTATTGATATATAATTTCCATCATTCAATGGTGTTATCGTAACAGGGCTCATCTGCCCGGTTATGCCGCATTTGATATTTTCAGAATCAACTTCTTTTAATGCTTCAATCAGGAACTGGGCATTGATACCGATGGATATTTTTTCATTTTTGTTTGATTTTACGGAAATTTCTTCTTCAGCTTCACCCAACTCGGGAGTGCTTGCCTGTATTACAATTTTATTATTTGATATATTAAAAATGATTTTATTGGCTGGTTCTCGAGTAAAAATCATAGCCCGTTTTACAGAATCAAATAGTTTTTTCGTTTCCACTTCTATTTCCAGCATATGTTCTTTTGGCAATACCTGTTTGTAATTAGGGAACTGGCCATCAACAATTCTGGAGATAACTTCAGTATTACCGATCTTAAAAAAACACTGATTATTATTATAAGAAAACTTACAGGTCCCGGATGTCTCAAGGAGCCGGTATACTTCATTAACAGTTTTCAGCGGAATGATGATACCATCGCCAAAACTAATGTCTTTTTGTATGGTTCTGCTGATCAGTGCAAGTCTCCTGGAATCAGTGGAAACAGCAGTCATATTCCCTTTAGTATCAGAAATAAAAAATATCCCGTTAAAAACAGGCTTAATCGTGTCATTCAATGCGGCATAAATAACCTTTCTGATCATTTCCTTTAATATTCCCTGATCAATCTCTATTGAATTCTCTTCAACGAAATGCGGTATTTCAGGGAATTCATCAGCTGCCAAACCAATAAGGGTGTAATGGCCCTTAACATCTTTTGACTTTGATGTAATATTTATTGAAAGTGATTCGTTGACAGTTACTGACAGTTCATCGTTGGGTAATTCTTTCAGAATACTGGAGAATTTTTTCCCGTTTGCTGCAAAGGTTATCTCCTTGTCAGACTGAGCTTCGACTTTTGTACGGATGGCTATCTCATTATCAGTTGAGATCAGTTCTATCGTGTTTTTTGATATATTGAAAAGACAATTAGCGAGAATCGTGTTAATATTTTTTGATGAAATAATTGAATCAGCAATGTTAATAGATTTCAATAATGATTCTTTATCAATCTTTATGACCATTATAAGCTCCTTCTAATACAATTAATAGTTAATTATTTTATTAATAAGTTGTAGTAGTAGTAACTGAAATATGTTAATATCTCTGTAACTGCTGAAAAATTCAGGCATTATGAATATGATATCCTGTTGATAAAATTCTGGAACAAACGAAAAAATAGTATATATCAGTATTTCTATAGCCCGGTGAATAATTATACAAATATATCATTTGATATTAACAGGTTATACTTGCATTATCAACACTGTATCAACTTTTCAATTCAATAATAAGATCATTTATAAGCTCTTTGAATTCAGGGTCGTTATTAATGTCTTCAGTGATTTTATTACAGGCATTGATAACTGTAGAATGGTCCCTGTCGCCGAATTCTTTTCCAATATCTGTTGTTGTCATACCGGCTAGATCACGGGCAAGATACATGCCGATGAATCTCGGTTGAATTATTCTTCCCTGCCTGCTTTTCGATTTCAAATCATCCGGGGAAACATTAAATTTTTCAGATACTTTGTTGATGATATCAGTGACCGATACCATTTTGTTTGAATCCACATCAAATAATTCTTTCAGATGTAGTTTCACAAGCTCAATGGTAATTTCTTCCCTGTTGAACTGGGATATCATTTTCAATTTACTGACTGCAGCTTCAAGAGCCCTGATGTTCGATTTAATACGACGGGCAATGTAATTAAAGGCTTCATCGGAAATAACCAGTTTTTCCTTTTCTGCCTTGTCCCTGAGAATGGCTTCGCGGGTTTCAAGGTTTGGGGCCTGAATATCTGTTATCATTCCCCATTCAAATCGCGAACGAAGCCGATCCGCCAGTGTCGCTATCTGCTTCGGTGGACGATCACTGGATATGACAATTTGTTTCTTATTGCCATGGAGTGAATTGAATACCTGGAAAAATTCATTTTGGGTTTCTTCCTTGTTTTCAAGAAATTGAATGTCGTCTATCAACAGGATATCCACATGGCGGTATTTTATTTGAAAACTCTCCTGGGTCCTGTTTCTAATGGCGTTGATGAATTCGGTGATAAAATCACCTGTTGAAACAAAGAGAACCTTTAAATATGGTCTTTCAAGATTAAGATAATTACCTATGGCCTGTAATAAATGTGTTTTACCCAGACCGGTGGAACCATAGATAAAAAGCGGGTTGACCTGTGTGCCTGGCGCCTGTGATACAGAATAAGCGGCTGCATGAGCATACTGGTTATTTGGCCCGATGACAAAGTTTTCGAAGGTATATTTTGGGTTTAATGTTGATTCTGTCGACATCTGATCTCTCTTGAAATATGAGTTATTTTGTGTGGATTGTATGCCGCTTTTATTTTCAGGATGCTCAGGTACAAAACCATTCGAGGTAACAAATTCACAAATATAATGCTGCCCGGTGATTTCCTTCAATTTTAATGCAATCTGGTTTGAATATTGCTCTGAAATGTGCCGTTTCGTTACTTCATCTATAACTTTAATTTTCAGAATATTTTCAGAAATTGATATCGGCTCAGTATCCTTCAGCCACATATTAAAAGATTGCTTATTCACGCTGGATTCAAGTGAATGCAAAACACTGTTCCATATTTCTCTGGGCACACTATCCCCCTCATTTTATCCACAAATGTTAATAACTATGTGTATAAGTATATTAATGTTCAGTATTATAAATTTTATTAAACATTTATCTGTTTCATATAGTTTTATAAGAATAACTATAATGAAAAATGATATATAGAGTAATGACCACGGATTTCAATTACTGGATATTATGTCTTGTTAATAAAAAAGCAAAGTTATTTTGGCAACCAATTAATTCCATTAATCATTTTTGAAAAAAAAAAATTATAAAATTCTTAATAAATATCTGATAACCTGTTAATAACATCAATTAATTGTTAATAACTACTTGATAATTTGTGAATAATTCAGAATAACAGTTATATACAGGATATTGTGTCACATTGCCGCAAAAATTAAATAAAGATTTGTTGTAATGCAGCGGTGCTGATAAACGAAACTATCTTAAATAGCTGTATACATGGTTTTTATAGTTAATTGATTGTATACTAAATATAGTTATATCCCTTTATGAAATTCAGCATGAACAACAATGATCTATACTCCCGGAATGATATAACGAAAACCTATGAACAGGTTCATGATCTGTTACTGACGCGTTATATCATTAAAACGTATTCATTGAATAAATCAGACATCCGAGATATAGCTCTTAACAATCTGAATTGCAACAAAGTGAAAAAGGTGTTGGAACTCGGGTGCGGATATGGATTTTTTATCGAAAAATTAAAAGGCAGGATCAATGAGGGTGCTGTGATTATCGGGGTTGATATGGTTGAAAACAACCGTGAGCCCTTTCTTCATTCAGTTTCATCAATACAGTATAAAGGTGAATTTATTTCAGGCAGTGCTGACATAATACGTGAAATGCCACAAGCTTCATTTGACTTGATCATTACCAGTTATTCATTATATTTTTTTCCTCATCTCATACCGGAGATAGCAAGAGTTCTTGCCCCTGACGGCGTTTTTATTGCTGTAACCCACAGTAAGAATACCCTTCATGAGGCTATTCACTTTATCCGTTCCTGCATAAACAGCATTGGCTCCCTGGATGCAAAAGAAACCGTCATCAACAAGCTTTTTTCGGCGTTTTCACTGGAAGAAGGCGGGTATCAACTGGAAAGATATTTTAACAGGGTTGAGCGATTGGATTATAACAACGCGATGATTTTTCCCGCTGACCATATTAATGATTTCATATTTTATATTGATAAAAAAAAGAACCTGATTTATAAAGAAGTTATGGAATTGATGCCTGAAAAGATGGGTGATATTATTCAATGCGTGGATAATAAAATTAATGAATTTGTAAGAGCGAATGGAACTATTAGCTTAAATAAAGACGATGCAGTTTTCAGATGCTTCGAACCTATGCAACGACTATGAAAAAACAGCGAAAATACTGCTCCTATTGCGGAAACACAATAATAAGCAAGGAACAGGATGGCAAATCCCGTGATTTCTGCCCATCCTGTAATACCTTTTACTATGAAAATCCCCTTCCGGTGGCCTGTACAATTGTTATAAACGAACAACGGGAGGTCCTCCTGGTGCAGAGGAAAAAGGATCCGTATCAGGGGATGTGGTGTCTTCCTATCGGGTTTGCTGAAACCGGCGAAGAAGTTCGCGAAGCCGCTCTGCGGGAATTGAATGAAGAAGCAGGTGTTTCCGGCGAAATAATAAGGCTTATCGACGTTGACACGATTGACAACTATTTTTACGGCAGTCTTGCCATTGTAACCTATGAAGTGAAGGTAACCGGGGGCACGGTTTGTCCTGGAGATGACGCTACGGATGCACGTTATTTTCCTATTACGGGACTCCCTGAATTGGCATGGTCGTCAAATGAAAAAGCGATCAGGATTTATATGGACCTGTACAAAGATTCCTGGGCGATGATCGATTCTTTCAAACAGTTGTATCCTGAAATCAACGCCTTTGATTCACTGACTCAGGTCACGAATGAACAGAAACATTTCTTATCCAATGTGCTGATCAAAATACTGAGCACCGATAATATTGAAATTACCCAGCAATGGTCTTCCGAGATTGCAGTCAAGGTTCCCAAACTGGAACAATTTATAAGCGTCCTCAAACACATTAATGGTAAGATTCTGGTATCACTGCAGAAACATCTTCAGGGAGAAATTCGGGGGAATGATTATGCGGAATTTATTCTAATCGGCGCTGAGCTAAAAGAAGCCCATCTTCCCCTGCCGGAGTTATTGACGGCTTTGGCCCTCAGCAGAAAAACAATCTGGACCCATGTAATTAAGAAAAGAATACTGGCGTCTCCCCTTGAAATATATACCACGCTGGAATTGAATAACCGCATCATCTTTATCTATGACAGAATAATTTACTATCTCGCCAAGGGATACGGCGTATAATGGTTAATAAAAAAACATTGCTTATACGGGGGGGCAGCATTCCCGCAGGTTACGGTGTGCAGCGGAATTATGTGGATATCATCCGCGAGAAATTGAGTGTCGTCGAAATTTTAAACCAATCAAAAATTAAAGATACGTCTTTTCAGGGAGTATGGACATTCACTGAAGATATCGATGTCTATAAACCAGATATTGTCATGCTGCATTTCGGGATTGATGACGCCTATCAGCCGGTATATCGCTCTGAATTCAAGGAAAACCTGGTGCAGATTGTCAGACTGGCCAGAAAAAGATTTAATCCTGAAATAATATTATTGACCTCTCATCCTTTTGAGAATCCATATGATATGGAAATGATCTACATCTATTACCGGGTTATCCGGGAGGTTGCGGTGGATCTGAATTGTGATATGGTGCCGGTACATGTATATTGGGCCGGAGTGCTGGAAGAAAAGGGCGCATCGTTATCAGATTATGTGCAAGAGGATTGCCGGTATCCCAATGAACAGGGGCACAGCCTCTATGCTGAAGCTGTACTGAATAAATTAAAAGAAAAATATTTTTAACGATTTGAATTTGAGGAGTGATATATGTCAATCATCATAAAAGACATAAAAAAGAACAACAATGAAATAATACGAATTGAAGTATCGGAGTTCAAGGGAAGAGAACTGATCAACGTGAGAATCTGGTATCAGGCGATTGATAGCGCCAGCGGCGACCTGGTTTTCAAACCCACTCAAAAAGGGATAACACTGAACATTGCTGAGTTTGAAGAATTGAAAGATGGAGTTGAAAAACTCGGCAATTATATTCAAGATCAGATGAGCGGTAAAAAGCCGAAACAACCGGGAGAGGAGAGTCCAGATAAAGAAAAGACACCAAAGGAGAAAAAAGAAGCCAAAGAACCGGATCAGGATGATGAATAATACCCCTGTTAATAAATGCACATTCAGGATTGCAACTCTGACTCCCCGGCATCCACAATACCTATTCCAGATTGATAAGACCATCATGGTAGAGCTGCAGAATGGAGCTTACACAGTGTATCCTGGCTTTATTTATTTGCATTTCGTCATGTAGTATATTGGGATTAACAATGCCCTTTAGCACATCTTCAATAAGGATCTGAGCCTGAAAAGGGAGATGTACCATGACAGAGGGTATGATTTTTTTACTGATGCCTTTTAGGGCTGTAGACAAGATAAACCAACCGTTTGAGAATAAGAGATATTGATAGTCCTCCGGATTTGAGAAGGATGACAGAAGATATCCGAACCTGTCAGGATGCACATCCATATGTCTCATCCTCAGATTTCTGTAATTTGATATGAAAATAATGCGGGCCTCCATTATTTTATCATAAGATAAAGCCGGATTCAATAATTCCCTGATATCGCCAATTTTCCTCTGTGTCACGTGTTGTTCTAACATGGGCAGATACGAGTTTTCTTCCCTTGATATGGCGGCGGCTACCACGGCATCTTCAGTTATGGCAATTGTCGGGTATAACAGGTTCCTCGTTTCCATCTCCTTCAGCCATGCAATAAAATTTTTTTTCAATAAGAGATCGATATTGAGAGAGAGTTGGACCATGCATTGAATATGCCGCATAAGCATTGAATAATTCAAATCAAAACCGTCTCTGAATAGCATCAATAGTGATTCTGCTATAGAATATATGCCGCCGGCTATATCTCGTCTGGTTATCTTCAGTTTTTTATTCTTATTAAAATTGATCACATCATTAATGCAATTTTGTGATAATGTACTCTTAATCATGGAGGATAATTCCGGGAAGGCATTGATAAACAGAAAAATCTGATATGGCGTAAGCAGATTATTCATTTGAAGATGATTTAATAGTTTTGTTAATTCAGAACGTGTAAGAGAATTAAATAAAAATGGTATATCGGGCAGCATCCATTTAGGATTTTTAAAAAAACCAAGAATCTCATTTTCTATTGTTAGAGTTGAAGATACAGGAGATATAGAATTTGAGAATAATCTAAAAAAGTAAAAAGGAATCAATATCCGGATACTTTTTTCAAAATCAGGGCCGGTGGTTGATATAACTAATTCTCTGAACTGGGCCGTATAAATATTTATTTGATGATTAGGTTCAAAGGCTACTGAAAAATATTTTTTAAATATTACATTAAATGAAATATTTAAATCATGGCTCATATCAGCTAATACCTGCTTCAGCATGACTGATTCATTGGAAGAAAAATTATCCATTGAGATGTGAATAACAAATTCTTTTGATGAAACCCTTAACCGGATGCCCATCTGAACCTGCATGGAATGGAAAGGACACTCCATGAGAGGGGATATGGCAATGTTCTCTGCATTGGTGATTGTTCGAAGCTTTTTATCGAAATTAAAAAAAAGAAGGTTAATGATAATTGTTGAAGCGTGATTATAGAGCATAGATAACTATCGACGACGAAGTTTTTAAAAGGATTTTTTGATAATCACGGGATTATTAAAATTCGATATTCAGAAAGGCGATATCATCTACTCTATTTTCCAGTGGAGAAAAAGATTTTGCTTCATCAAGAAGAGCCCTGCAGAAACTGTCACCGGTAATGTCATTATTATCCGACATGAATTTTGCCAGCCTGTTTTCACCGAATTCTTCGCCATTATAATTTTTCAACTCGCTTATACCATCAGTGTACAGGAGCAGTTTATCTCCAGGCTCTACCGGGTGCTTTTTCTCCTCGTAAACAGTATCCCTTGCCAGTCCAATAAAGAAACCCTTTGTATCAAGGGCAATTACCTGTTTTTTTGAAGCGCGATAATACAGAGCCCTGGTATGGCCAGCATTGGAGTAATGCAATGTCTTTGTCCTGCTGTCATAGATAACACAGAAGGATGTTATATACTGCGTATCCAGTAGAAGACCATTCATTTGCTCATTGACTGATTCAAACAATTCATGAGTTGAATCATAACGGGATGAGTAGACGCTGAATATCATTTTAGCCATGGACATGACCAGCGCCGCCGGAATGCCGTGGCCGGTAACATCAGCTATAAGGAAACCGTATTTATCACCGGGAAGGGAATAACAGTCGTAGAAATCACCGCCGATATCTTCAATTGGAAGATAGAGACCGCTCACCGAAGGATACGTAATATGAGAAAAATTCTTTGGAATAATGAACTGCTGAATGCGCTTGGCAATCTCAAGTTCCTTTTTGATCTGGAGATTTTTTTCATATAATTCACTGTAAACGCTTTTAAGACGGAGAAGTGACAGCACCCGCGCGGTAAGCTCTTTTTCATTGAGTGGCTTCAGGAGAAAATCATCGGCCCCGATCCTGAGCCCTTTTATCTTTGAATTGAGATCATCTGATCCCGTCATCAGAATTGCCGGGATGAAATTACTGCCGATGATATCTTTAAATTTTGCCAGGAAACCGAAGCCATCAAGCTTCGGCATTATTATATCAACCAGGATTAGATCATATTTCTTATTCTTCAGGGCGTTTAAGCCGTCGATTCCATCTACGGCCTCGTCAACTTTCATGTTAAGTTCTGATAATGTTTTTTTAACAATAGCCCTGTTTAGCTTACTGTCGTCAATAACGAGGATATTCCATTCAAGATTAAGATAATCGAGATTTATTGTCATGGTACTAGCACAATTTGTTTTTATAATTCATCGCAATCATATAACAGTAAAAAATGATTTATTACACAACTTTAAATTGTAATATTATCCTCAGTTGGACAACTAGTCTAATATATTAATAGTTGATATTATTTCAACCAATTAATTATTATCTTAAAAAAGATACCCTGTATGTATTATTCCTGATGAAAGAACCGAAAAAAATAATTTTTATACAACTTCCGCTAATTAATCACACCTATGATTATATACAGGGGAATATTGAATATGCATCCGCAGCCATGGCGGGTTATATTTTTAAGAACATTACACGGGATATTGAAATTCATAATCTGCCTTCAGTTATTACACAATTTGGATCGGATTCAGTTATTGATAAATATATCGCAAACATTAGACCGGATATTGTTGCTTTCACATGCTTTCTATGGAATGTCGAGAGAAGCATATCTATAGCTCAATCGATAAAAGAGCACAACAGCTCTGTTCAAATAATATTCGGGGGATCAGAAATATATCCGGGATCAATAGCTTTGGTTGAACAGCGTGATTATGTTGATTTTTTTGTTATGGGGGAAGGGGAGTGGTTTTTTGATATATTATTATCTCATGGCAGTTTGAAGCGTTATGAAACCTTGATCAACGGCAATCACGTTATAGTTCAACCGCCTGATGCATTGATCCCAGCTGAAAAAATTTTCGAGCCATTAAGCGGCAAGAGACTTAATCCCATGCCGGATGGGTCTGCTTTTTTTGAATTGACCCGGGGGTGTCCCTACAAATGCAGCTATTGCCTGTACTCGAAGAATTTCGATGTCATAAGGGAACTACCTTTTGACATTTTGCTGGCAATTCTGACCGATAAGCACCATATCAGGACCTTGACAGAACTATATATCTTATCCCCAGCCCTGAATAAAATGAAACAATTTTCACACAGAATAGAACAGCTGTCACGCATCAACCATGGGATCCGTCTTCATTCTGAAATGAGGGCAGGGGGTATTGATAAAACAATCGCTAAGTCTCTGTATAGGGCTGGATTCAGAAGCATGGAGGTAGGGCTTCAAACAATGAACATCAGTTCGCTTGATAAGGTAGGGCGGAAGAGCAAGCCGGAAATGGAAATTGAGGGAATGCATCAATTAAAGAAGGCAGGAATAGATATAAAGATTGGATTGATTCCCGGATTGCCCGGCGATTCAAAAGATTCATTTTTAACAATGACGGATAAGCTAATTCAATCAGGTTTTAAAGAAAACATCGAGTTATATCCTTTGATGATACTGCCCGGCACCCAGATCCGGGATCATGCAAATACTGGAGGTATAAACTATTTAAAAAAACCACCGTACTATTACAATTATGGATGGGGTATATCCTTTGATGATCTTCGGGACATAACACATTTTGTTGAAGAGGCTACAGGCTTTTCCCATATTGTCAGGAAACTGCCTGATTTTAACATTCATGAGAATGGTTTATACTGCAGAGGAGTGCATATCAAGAGCCATGATTTATTAAAGTGGCATTCAAAGTATTCTGACTGTATCGAAACCAATGTATTTACTTATTTCATTCAGGTTAACCATAATGGCGAACTATATCATGGCCTTTCAGAATTGACACACCATTTACCGGATCATCATCTGTTTAATATAATCCTCCACACGAATTTGATTCTTGAAGAAGCAATACTTCTCGATTTACTGCAGGACATGGATGATGATAATTTTATACGGAGAATTAATATATTTCATGAATGGAAGGATGGATGTAGAATACGGTTCTACCAGGTATTCAGTGATTATGATGTGTATTGCCAAGCAAAAGGAGTTTATTCATTGATTACCCCGATATTTCGTGTGGATCAGGATAATTACAATAAACTCAATCTTATAAATGATTATGAAGACAATATCCTTATAGCCAGGAAAGTCTATAGTTCTGCAAAGAACTATTGTAAGAAGTTTATCGATTCTCTTGAATCTGTTGCCTTTGAAGACGCATCTGAGCAGGCAGAGTTCTATCGAATGGTAGGGTATGAATATATACAGTTACCCTATACCTTCAAGGTAGTGACACTTTAAGGTTCGTTACATGTTAATCTTCGAGTAATGAGGATATAGTATCGTTCAACTCTTTAAGAGCTTTAACTGCGGCTTCTGCATAATGGAGCTTGGTATTTTTTTTATAAGCATAATTAATTCCGCTCGAAGAATTTATACGGTGAATCCTGATATCACTGAAACGCTTGAGAACATACATGACATCCTCTATGCTTCCGCCTTGGGCTCCAATCCCGGGTATTAACAGCGGTATATCCTTACCTGAGTGCATATAGGTCAGGGCTATTTGAGAAAGCTGTTCTGGATAGGTTGCGCCGACGACCGAACCGATGCCCGGCTGGTGCCATTCAGTTATTTTTTTTGCTACATGCAGATACAACGGATCATTATCGATCAGCAAATCCTGCAGATCAATAGAACTTTTATTTGATGTTTTCGTCAATATGTAGTACCCCTTGGTGGGGAATAATTCAATGAAAGGCTGAATTGAGTCGAAGCCCATATACGGTGAAAGGGTCACCGCGTCAGCCTGATAAAAATCAAAGGCTTCCCGGGCATAAGCGGCTGCTGTTTTATCGATATCGCCCCGTTTAACATCCAGGATAATCGGAAAACCCTCATGTTTGTATAAACTGATTATTTTCAATAATCCTTCAATGCCTGGAATTCCATATTGAGCATAGAAAGCATAATTTGGCTTAACCGCTGAAGGATATATTTTTTTCTGCAAGATCTTGTTAAGTATTTCCTCATAGAATGCGACGATGACTGATTGCGGGTCCCCCGACAAGGGGATATCTTCAATGACAGGATCCAGGCCAAGGCAAATAATGGATTTGAATTTATCATAAGATATTTTTAATGAATCAAGGTAATCCAATTGTTGTATCCTTATTTAATTATTACCGTCTGATGCTTCTCAGCACTTTAAGCTGTCTATATATGCAGAATAAAGAGCAGTGTTTTCCTTATCAAAAAGAACAAAATATATTTCAATCAAATAATCATATTTTTTCATAAAGTCAATAGATGTATCCACGGCGATCTTGCATGCAGCCTCTTTAGGATAGCCATATACTCCGGTAGAAATTGCCGGAAATGATATTGATTTCAGACTATGTTCCCTTGCAAGAAGAAGGGAATTCATATAAGAATTCTTAAGAATTTCAGGCTCTCCACTTGTACCGTTCTTATAGATCGGTCCCGGGGTGTGAATAACGTGTTTTGCCTTGAGGTTATGACCGCCAGTAATTCTGGCTTCTCCGTGGGAACAACCGCCGAGTTTCCTGCATTCCTGGAGAAGTCCGGGCCCCGCTGCACGGTGAATGGCGCCATCAACACCACCGCCGCCAAGCAGACTGGGATTGGCCGCATTGACTATGGCATCTGTAGATTCCCTGGTTATGTCTCCCTGTTTGACGTGAATGTATTTTAAGATTTCTTGCATATGGGACATAAGACTTTTTGCCAGATATTGTAACATGCTAAGTATAAGGTATTATATGACAGCGGTATGAAAAAAAATGTCAATTATTAAATAGTATTGAGGAATATGCTTTATATATATTCAATACATATGCGGTGAAAAGATATCAATTAATCATGTCTTACAACAGATCTGTTTTTATAATAAAGCAAGATTGCAACAAGATTATTTTATTGTAATACTTCCGAATTACCTGATACTATTAATATATTGACTCAATACAGGTATGCCCCCATTTGTTAATGAATTAAAAAATACTTCTCAATGAGAATAAAACAAAATGATACGAGTCTTTGATATAGTGATAATTGGAGCAGGACATGCTGGTGTAGAAGCTGCTCTCTGTTCCGCCCGTCGCGGCTTTAAAACATTATTGCTTACAGGAAATCTGGACACCATTGCTCAGATGAGCTGCAATCCTGCTATCGGGGGTTTGGCCAAGGGTCACCTTGTTAAGGAGATAGATGCACTGGGCGGTGAAATGGCAAAAGCCATTGATATGGCCGGCATACATTTTAAGATGCTGAATAAAAGCAAGGGACCGGCAGTGTGGGCGCCGCGGGCACAGGCGGATAAGAAGAATTATCAATTCAGAATGAAACACGTTCTCGAATCAGAAAGAAACCTGGAGGTAATACAGGATATTGTAGAGGAGATCATTGCAGAAGCAGGGGCCGTTACCGGTGTAAAAACAATACGCGGGCAGCAGCATCAGGCAAAAGCCGTTATCGTATGCACCGGAACTTTTCTGAAAGGACTAATCCATATAGGTGAATACCAGGAACATAGCGGAAGACTGGGAGATTTTTCCTCTGAAACATTGTCTGATTCATTGCGGAAGCTCGGCTTTCCGGTCTTGCGATTAAAGACAGGCACACCGCCGAGGATAAATGGCGAATCGATAGATTTCTCCAAGTGCGAGATACAGCATCCCGATAATAACCCGGTGCCATTCTCCTATTCGACAGAAACTATATCACAGGAACAGATTCCCTGTTGGATAACATATACTACGATCAATACTCATGAAATAATACGGCAGAATCTTCATAGATCGCCGCTCTATGGTGGTGTAATAAAAGGGATTGGTCCGCGGTACTGTCCTTCAATCGAGGATAAAGTTGTGCGCTTCTCTGATAAAATGCGTCACCAACTGTTTCTGGAACCTGAAGGGTATCTTACCAGGGAATTCTATATTAATGGGTTTTCGAGTTCACTGCCTGAAGACGTCCAGCTCGAAATGATAAAAACAATACCGGGATTGGAGCAGGTAAAAGTGATGAGGCCTGCCTATGCTGTTGAGTATGATTTTGTGCCGCCCACGGAATTATATTCAACGCTTGAGACAAAACGGATATCAGGACTCTACCACGCCGGACAGATAAATGGCACATCCGGGTATGAGGAAGCGGCTGCGCAGGGGCTATATGCCTCGATTAATGCTGGGAACAAAATAATGGGAAAAGATCCGCTCATTATAAGGCGATACGAGGCTTACCTGGGCGTATTAATTGATGATTTGATAACCAAAGGAACTAATGAACCGTACAGAATGTTCACATCAAGAGCGGAGCACCGGTTATTATTACGGCAGGATAACGCGGATATGAGATTGATGAAGTATGGATATGATAATGGACTGATTGATAAAGAACAATACACTGAAATGAATGAAAAGTATAAAAAGATATATGCATTGATAAATGCATTTAAGAGCAGGACCATTGATATCAATGCTGACAACGAGAAGATTATCAATGCGGATATAACCGAACCGGTAAAACAAGGAAAATATAAAATTGATAAACTTTTAAAAAGACCCGGGATAACCATTAATGATATACTGAAAATTGTAGAAACCAAACTCGATCATGATCTTGCAGCAATTGTTGAAATGGAGATAAAGTATGAAGGGTATATTGCTAGAGACCAGGACCGGATAAAGAAAATAGAAAAAATGGAAAAAAAGGCGATACCAAAAAGTATAGATTATGCATCTATTAAGGGTTTAAAGAAAGAAGCCAGAGAAAAACTGCAGAATGTCAAACCCGAGACAGTCGGTCAGGCCATGAGAATTTCAGGAGTTGATCCTACTGATATATCAATACTGCTGGTGCATATTGAATCATTGAAACAATAACAGGAACGAGGTTCCACGTGGAACACGGAATATTACATAAGTGGGTTGTTGAACGCGATATTAAACTGGAAAGAACCAAAGAAAAGAAGCTGGTTGATTATGCTGAATTAATACATGAGACAAATAAAAAGTTTAATATAACAGGATTTAAAACAATCGATGAAATAATAAAAAATTTAGTAATCGGCAGTATTGACCCCATGGTTTTTTTAAATGTTCCACGTGGAACACTATTTGCCGATATTGGAACCGGAGCCGGGATCCCGGGGGTTCCCCTCGCCATATATAACGACAACTGGAAAGGCGTTTGTATCGATTCAAACAGCAAAAAAGTTTCTTTTGTGGATACAGTAATTCGTGAATGCGGGATTGGCAATCTTGAAGTTTATAACAGCAGGCTTGAGGATCTGGCCCATAAGCAGATGAGGAATTATTTTGATTATGTTTTTTCCCGTGCTCTCGGGGAGATTTATTTTGTTATTGAGGTTGGAGCTCCGTTATTAAAAATCGGGGGCTTGTTGTATATATACTCCCATGCTGATCCGGAGAATTTGCCTCTGGTTGTGATTGAGCATGCTGCGGAACTAGGGTTGTCGCTGATCAAACGGTGCAGATATGGCGAATATGGCATTAAGGATGCCGGAATTGTCCTGATAAAAACTGGGGTTACCAATAATAGATATCCCAGAAATATGAGTGTGATAAAGAGAGATATACAAAGAAAACTCAAGGTATCGTGATTTACATGCAAAGTTTTCATAGAAGGTGCTTGCGAATAATAATCGTGTTTCTTGTTGTCTGTTCAATAGGCCTGGCAGATGCAGCAAATGAAACGGTGCCGTATGACAAAATCCTTCGTGATTCTACAGTTATTGCTCCTGGCATTGGGTCTGATGGCGTTTTGATAAATGAGGAAATCAATACGGTTATCCAGCGTTTTGGACGCAAGAAGTTTAAAATTTCAAAACCCCGTTATGCAGGAGAACTTTTCATCGATGTTTTCAAAATGAAGAGTAAGAAAAAGATATTTTTTGAATCAATATATTATCATGAAGAGAACAAATATGCCGCCTGCGTATTTCAGGGAAAAGTAATAGCCCTTATTGGTTTTGATAATAACCGGATAACCACTGACTCGGTTAACTTGCGAAGCGGCATAAATAGCTTCATCTTTTATTACGGAAACAGGAATCTTTATCTGCTCAAAACGAATTCTAATGGCATATATCTCTATCCAGACCGGGGAATTGCTGCTGTGGATGATGGCATGAATGATTCTATAGACCTGTATTTAGTTTTCGCTGTTGATAGCATTAATAAAAAATAGCCATTTTTAGCTGTAGTATCATGGTTCCTTTTCCCGGAATATCTTATCACGGGCAAGAGGTGAGCATTGAACTATTTAAACATAACACATGTTATTTGATATATAAGAATACTATCCGCAGCTTGGTCAAAATTTCGAATTCGTGCGGCAGGGCAGTGTGCCAGTTATCTTGATTTATGTAGTTTAATAACGAAAATAGTAATAGACTTGTTGTAATGTAATTTAAATAATTGAATTGTATTCCCATGTAACTCAATGTGGATACAATTCAATGGTCTGGTAATTCTGCAGTAACTCAAATATAAAATACCCTGACGTTAAGGTAAATGATCATGGCACAAAAGATAAAAGTTTTAACACTATGTCTAATATTGCTGATTTCCCTGGTTTTGTCAGGCTGCGGTAAAAAGAGTGAAAAAGTTGTAACGGTTAACGGTTCAAGAACAATGGAGCCACTGTTAACAAATCTGGCAGAATCATATCAAAAAAGCAATACTGCTATTATTTCAATCCAGGCGTCAGGATCACTGAAAGGCCTGTCCAGTTTGTTGGAAGGGAAGTGTGATATTGCGAGCTCCTCGGTTAAAATTCCTGCCCAGCAGGTTTGGGAGGCACAAAAGAAGGGTCTTGTAGTGAAAGAAATTGTTATAGCCTACGATATAATAATCCCCATTGTTCATCCCTCCAACCCGATAAAAAATCTTTTTCTTGGTCAACTCACTGACATGTATACAGGATTGATTAAGGATTGGAAGATCGTCGAAGGGAAACCTGGCGCTATAATCGTTGTTGACCGGGATGAATATTCAGGAACCAAACTGCTTATGAGTGAACGGTTCTTTGAGTCAACTACCGTTGTGGAAGGAAGCATAAAGAAGAAATTTGACAAGGATATTGTTTCATATATTTCGAAGCATCCGGCATCAGTGGGATATATTAGTAAACGATTTTGTGATAACAGCGTAAAGCCAATTAACATCAATGGATTTAGCGCTACAATAGAAAATATTGAAAAAGGATATTATCCACTGCACAGAGAGTTGTATATGTATGTGAATGAAAAGACATATAGGGGAGATGTAAAATCCTTTATTGAATTCAGTTTAAATAAAAGTGGACAGGTTTTGATAGAAAAATCCGGATTTATTCCATTGGCCCGCATGACTAAAGCTGCCAAATAATTTCCGGGAATATTTGAGGCATACCCATAGTATGGTATCAGTTGGAATAATCACCGTCAGCGACAGGTCATCGAAAGGGTTACGGGATGATCTATCAGGCCCTGCCATCCGGCAGTGGGCTGAAGGAAAAGGTTATAGTGTCCAGCGGGAAATAGTAGTTCCGGATGAATACGAGGATATTAAAAGGGCATTGATTGAGTTTTCAGATGCAGGCATTAACTTGATCCTTACCACCGGCGGAACAGGTTTTGCCCCGAGGGATGTGACCCCGGAGGCCACACTGTCTGTAATTGAAAAACAGGCGCCTGGTTTTGCCGAAGTCATGCGCATGAAATCATACCAGATCACTCATCATGCAATGCTTTCTCGGGCCGTATCCGGAATACGGAAAAACAGTCTCGTGATCAACCTTCCGGGAAGTCCCAAGGCGGTTCGTGAAAATTTAGCATTTATCGAGGCAGCCATTCCCCATGCCATTGAGTTGTTGCAGAACAGAGTGGCCGACTGCGGCAGCGGACAATGAATATTATCATGCGTTACTATGAGGCAGGTCCAGTACAGAAATACGATCGTGATAACCGAGATGTATTCTGCCGTTTTTAATAAATGCGAATACTCCATCCAGATAGTCGGGATCACCAATATCTTCATGGCGCAGATGCAGGAAATATTCTCTCATGATCATTATGTTCCAGTCATGTGTCACATTTATCGTTGAATGAGAATATGAGCGTAGTTGGTTGACCAGTATGTTCAATTGTATTTGCGCCGCTTCTGGAAGAGACATAATCAGGCTGGTGGGTAATTCATTATTAAACCATTTTCTGATAAAACGCGTGTGTCCAATTTCTTCAATAGCCTTTACTACGGCATACCAGTCTCCGATAATATAGGGCCCTCCCAGGTCCAGCAACAAACCCTCTATCGTTGCCTTCTGATTGGCGCTTATAATTCCATCGCGGATACAGTCCGCTGTTTCCTTACATCGGGGTACTGGGCTGTGGAAAATGGCGAGAGGACTATATCGGGACAGACTCTGTCCGAGCATTAAGGCATCTTCTTTACCTTTGTCGGTAAGCAGTAGTTCAAGAGCATTTGCCATGTTTTCTATGGGATAGCGTTCGGCGTGCCGTACCATAATGGCTACATTTGTTGATATTTCCGGAATGATAAAATAATTTTTTTTCATAAAGACACATTTGTATAAAGTAATAGATTGAGTCAAGTTGTTATCGCATTACGAAATGCCGGAATTAATAGCTGGTTAATTATTCTTGACTTTTTTATTGTTGCAAATTGTGGTGGGTTTATTCATTTATCTAAAATTGTTAATTTTAACATATCATTTGAATGATAAGCAGATGGTTTTATCACAAAACCAAACAGTGGCTGTGATAGCGTAAAACAGCTTTTTTACAGGAGAGTTGAATGACCCGACAAGAAATAATAGATAAAATATTGGAATTACTAAAGAATGAATTTGAAATAGTAGCTCCAGGTCTGGATGATAATCTCACTGAGAAATATGAATTTGACAGTATAGATGCTATTGCGCTGCTGGAATATATAGAAGATTTTATTGCTTCTCCATTGACGCAGGAAGAAAAAAAGCAGGCCATGGAGATACGCACAATTAATCAAATATGCAATTTCATCGAAGACGTATTAAAAAAAAGATAATACCCTTATACAATTAAACCTACCAACATAATCATGGAACGTAGAGTCGTCATTACAGCGGAATCCGCAATTACACCGATCGGGCATGGAAAGAAAACGATATTCAGCAACCTGACTAACGGCATATCCGGTGTAAAGAAAATAAAGAAAGAAGACGATCTGCTGTCAAAATACCTTCATTCAAAAGTTTTTGGTATCGTTGATTATGAGATTGACTATGATTTTTCTCGTAAATTTACCAAGACCCTGGGTCCGGTATCATATTATGCCTGCCAGGTAGCAAAGGAGGTCATTGATCAGGCAGGACTTGATCAGGATCTGCTGTCTTCAGGCAGGGTAGGCGTCGCTTATGGATCTACCCACGGAAGCCCAACCGTACAGCGGACTATTTATGAGGCCTTTTTTGATCCTGAGCGCAAGGGATATGCGAAAGTTAACGCCACTGACTATTTAAAGTCCATGGTTCACACCACCGCGGTCAATATAACCCGTATGTTCGGAATAACCGGCCGGGTTATTTCATCCTGCACGGCATGCACTACCGCGAGCCAATCCATTGGCTATGGATATGAAGCCATTAAATACGGGCTCCAGGATGCGATGATTTGCGGTGCAGCAGACGAGTATGATACAACGACGATAGCGGTATTCGATAACCTTCTTGCCTGTTCCACTGCTTATAATGACAGGCCCCATATGACGCCTCGGCCATTTGATATAAAGCGCGACGGTCTTGTTGTAGGCGAGGGAGCCGGTGCTGTTCTGCTCGAGGAGTATGAACATGCGAAGCGTCGCGGTGCCACAATCCTGGCAGAGGTCATCGGTTTTTCCTGCAGCAATAACGGTGGCGATCTGATATTGCCCAATGCGGATGGAGTTAAAAGAACTATTAAGATGGGTCTGGAAAACGCCTGTATAAATCCTGAAGACGTTGGCTTCATCAGCGCCCATGCCACGTCCACCAAGATGGGGGACATAATTGAAGCCCAGGCGATACATTCCGAATATGGCATTGGTCCTCTGGTTTCTGGTTTGAAGAGTTATATCGGCCATACCATGAGTTCCTGCGGTGTTATCGAGACGATTTTTACTTTGTATATGCTCCAGGAAGGTGTTATATTTCCTACACTGAACCTGGAAGAAGTTGATCCACGCTGCAATATGATAAAACATGTAACACAGATGAAGGAAATCGAAGTAAACATTGCCTCAATCCAAAATTTCGCTTTTGGCGGAGTAAATACCAGCCTGTTCATCAAGAAATGGAAATAGAACTCTATGCATCTATTTTTCAGGGTCATCAAGGCTCCCATTGATGTAATAATAACACTTATTTGCTGGTTTTATTTTCTGCTAGGATACCTTGTTTTTTATATACCTATCCTGATCCTGTTTATTCCCTTTACTTCTGATAAGGAGTCCTTATTTCAAAAAATAAATCATATTTTCTATAAAGGTTTTTTTATACTTCTGAAAATTATCACTCCAGGACTCACTATTGATGTCAGTAACGAGGTATTACAAATTAAATCCGCCGTCATTATAGCAAACCATCGGTCCTACCTTGATCCGATACTATTAATATCACTGTTTCCAAAGCATAAAACAATCGTAAAGGGGGTATTTTTTAAAATACCTATCTTGCGTTGGGTCATGAGGTCCGGCGGATATATCCCCCTCAGTCAGTCTGGCAAGTCTAAGGACTTGATGATAGAGGGAATCCAGGGAATGTCCGGATTTTTTCAGAAAGGGGGAGTCCTCTTTATTTTTCCTGAAGGACGCCGGAGCCGTAATGGCACACTGGGCCATTTCCAGAAAGGAGCATTTTCAATTGCCGGAAAATGCAATATGCCGGTAGAAGTATTATACATTAATAACACAGCTGAATTGTTTACTCCGGGTCGATTCTTTTTAAATACCTGCCATAAAAACCGGATTACTGTGGAACGTGTGGGAAGAATCATGCCGGATGAAACTGCTCATCCTCAGGTTCAAGCGCGGATCATGCGCGATACAGCCCTCCAGTTATTACAACAGAGAATGGATGCTAATAACGGCATCTGAAAAAGAGCATTTCAGCAATTGATTATAATTGATGCATTTCAGCAGAATCTCACTAACCGATAAATCCTTTAAAAACAAAAAACCGGATTATTGCAAGGTATTGCGTTGATTAATCTTAAAATATTGGTTTTATGATAAGACTGATAATTAAAATAATTTAAAAAACCGATAATATTGGTACAGTGGTATTTATTACTCACGAATAAGATGCTCTGTGTTTAATCGGGGGCTGAGAAATATCAATAGATGCAACAAAGTATCAATCAAAAATAATGCGGAAATCTATGAAGTATAGCACGTCTAAAAATCTAATCATGATTAGGCTGATGATAGTAATTATCGGTATCATGGTATGCTCATTCCCGATCAAGGCTGGACAATACCTGAAGATTGAAAAAATTGATCCTGTTACTTATTTTCCCAAAGTCAAAATTTTCTTCACCATCAACGGGATTGATAATTCCATTGGAACTCTGGATGAAAACGATCTGATTATCAATGAGGATGGTTCAAGAATTGATGATCCTTTTACTGTTACGAAATTAGGGGATTCTGAAAACTATCTCTACCTGGTCTTTTCCATAGATTCAAGTAAAAGCATCAGTAAAAAATTCTTAAAAAGCATAAAATCGTCAGCAGGTGATATTGCTAAAAGTATTGGCTCAAAAGATAAAATCGCAGTTTATCAATTCGATGACAGCGTAGTATTATTGAACAGCTTTTCTCACAATGCCGATGAAATAATAAAAAATATCAATGACATAGAACGACATGGGAAAAGAACGCTGTTATATAATTCAATATATGATTCAATTGAATTATTTGATAAAGTAAAGCAGCTCAATAAGAAGATCATTGTTTTCACTGACGGCAAGGATGAAGGGAGCAGCGTAACCGAAGAAGACATCATCCAATTTGCCAGAAATGCCATGATACAGGTTTATTTTATCAGCTGCAAAAATTCAAATTCCATCCGGTCAATGGCGCGTATTTCAAAACGTACCGGCGGTAAATTAATATACAGCGCCAGCAATGATGTTGGGGGAATGTATCGGACCGTGATGTCGGTAATGAAAAACAAATACACGGTCACTTATCCATCAAAATTACACATGGATGGAATGAACCACAGAATAGAAGTACGATTGAGGTATAAGGACATCAGGGATCGTGACTCAGAAAAATTTTTCATGGAAAAAAATAAGATTAATGGCGACTTGTTATCTTATCCCTATATCATTATTGCTGTAATTATTGTCCTGTTCGTTTTAATTTTTGCTATTGTTTTCTTTTTTCTAAATAGAGAAAAGCAATTATTGAAAGAACGTTTCGAAATTGAAAAAAAATTTTTGTTAAGCCGATCCCATACAGCAGATGAACAGGGAAAACAACTGAAAATTGATGATGAACTGGAGGGGTTGTCCCCTGAAGAAGAAAATAACTATAGCGGTGCATGGTTGTTTCAAAAAAATGGATCTCAACTAGGAAAAAAATATCCAATATACTCAAAGGAAATTATTATAGGCAGCGGGAATGATAACACAGTAGTCATTCATGATAAGATGATATCTGAAAAGCATTCCAAGATCAAGAATATTAAAGGTATGTATACTCTGTATGATCTGATATCTGATCAGGGAACCTATTTAAATGATAAGAAACTCTTGCGTCCCAAGGTACTTCATGATTGGGATGAAATTAAAATAGGTACAACGGTACTTATTTTCAGGGCTTCCCAGTTAAGGACAAGTGAATAATTATTCCCGATGATATAAAATTCTTGACTTCTTTACATCCTTCACTTTTTGTTTATTAATAGCTGGCGTTCAATGTTTATAATTCAAACAGATCACTTTAAATCTGGCATCAATGAAATTTAAGTCCTTCACAAATGATGACGTAAGTAAGATATTGATCGTGGATGATGAGCCTTTCATACGAAAGGTCCTATCAAAATACTTGCTGGGCAAGAATTATATAATTGAGACAGCTGATAATGGCGAAATTGCAATAGAAAAGCTGAATTCTGAACCCTTCGATCTTGTCCTGACTGATTTGCGGATGCCAAAAATGGGCGGGCGTGAACTACTGCAGATTATGTCAGAGAATTTTCCCACAATTCCAAAAATTGTACTCACGGGATACGGCACCAGTGAAGATATCATATTGGCCCTGCAGACAGGGGCTTATGATTTTCTCACTAAACCTATTACGGATTTCGGCATCCTTGATCATTCAATCAAAAGGGCGATTGAGAGGAAAAAGCTCAATGATGAAAGGACCAGATATCTGGAACAGGTCAATCAGATCAATGAAATAATCGGCATGTTAAACCGCGGCAAGAGCACGGAGGACATCTTCCATTCTCTCAACAGCACGTTAAAAAAAATCATACCCTTTGATTCCCTTATTCTGCTAATAATAAATAAGGATTCCAACCTGGTTTCAGTTAAACTTGTTGAATCAGATGATGAATCGGTTTTTTCGAAGGATTCAAAATTCACAATGTCGGATTCGCTTCTCAAGGATGTATCAACAACACAGGCATTATTATCAATAGATGATGTGCTGGATTTTCCAAAAGCGTACTCCGATTCCGAATTCATTAAACATTTCTCCAACGGAGGATATAAATCCCTCCTGATATTACCGCTGATCATGAAAAACGTGAATCGCGGTTTTCTTCTTTTTTCATCTAAAACAGTCGAGGCATTCGTGAAAAGCCATGTTACTTTTCTGGAATCAATCGGTGGGCAGATCTCATTTAGCATTGAACGCGGAGAACTGATAGCTGAGATCGAACAGTATACCAAGAATCTGGAACATACCATTGAAATTAGAACTAAGGAAATTATTAAAACCCAGAAAACCATGATTTTCGCTCTCAGCAAGATAGCTGATACAAGAGACCGGACAACCGGTGATCATTTGGAACGTATCCGTAGCTACTGCGTGTTGATTGCCCAGATATTGAAGTATTCTGGCAATGAGGAGATCACCAACCTGTTCATCAGGGACCTATATGATTCATCAATTCTTCATGATATAGGCAAAGTTGGGATACCTGACAGTATTTTGCTGAAGAAGGACAAGTTGACTCCTGATGAACTGCACATAATGTTGAAGCATGCAACTATCGGTTATGAGGCATTAAAATCAGCATCAAGAGATCTTGGTGATGATTCATTTTTAAAGATGGCCCTGGATATCACCCTGTACCATCACGAGCGCTGGGATGGTACAGGGTATCCCTTCGGCTTGAAGGGAACTGAAATTCCACTGTCAGCCCGTATCGTCGCTATTGCCGATGTATATGATGCGCTTACCACTTCCCGACCTTATAAAAATGCATTTTCTCATGAAGAATCGATGGAAATCATGAAAGAAGAATCGAAAAAGTTTGATCCGGTATTATTAAAAATCTTCATGGAAAATGCCGAAGAGTTCAATCAAATTCGTTTACGACACATCTCAGAGTCACAATAATTTCGAGCAGCTATATGTATGGACAGAATGTTAATATAAGAATCGGCGGTCCCTTGACACCGGTCGTCAAAAAGCTGATGATCATCAATGGTGTCATTTTTCTTTGCCAGCAGCTTATCGGAATATACTATCCCGGTTATATAGAGCACCTCTTCGGTCTTAACCATGTCGGGTTTATCCAGGAATTCAAACTGTGGCAGATTGTCACCTATATGTTTCTCCATGGAGGTTGGTTCCATGTTATTTTCAACCTCCTGGGTTTATGGATGTTCGCAGGAGAATTGGAACAAAACTGGGGGAGTTCACTTTTTCTTCGGTATTATATGGTTTCTGGAATTGGTGCTGGATTTTTTATTGCCCTGATGAATTACATCATGTACGCTCAGAGCGGTATTAATCCTGTTACAATAGGTGCCTCGGGCGCTATCTATGGAATCCTGCTGGCCTATGGGGTAACATGGCCCAATAGAAAGGTATTACTCTATTTTGTTGTTCCAATAAAGATAAAATATCTGGTGATATTGTTCGGATTGATTGAGTTCCTTGGAATGCTGTCCACTGCGTCGGGGGCGGGTGGTAATGTCAGTCATATAGGGCACCTGGGCGGACTTCTAACCGGACTACTTTATTTTTTTCTTGGTATCAGAAGATCTAATAAAAACCAGAGTGCAGAGAAAATCGGAAGTGATAATTATATATCACGACTTTTAAAAAAACTACGAATAAAAAGAAAAAAGAAAGTAATTGAGGCCAGAATTCAATCAAAGAAGATTATCGATGAATTACTTGAGAAGATAGCCCGTCAGGGCATGAGTTCTCTGACAGCGCAGGAAAAAAAGAACCTTGAATGGGCGAGAAAGCATTATTATCCTGATCGTGACGAGACGCTCCACTGATAATGACCGAGAATCCCATGTCCCCCGTCTGACGGGGGACATTCTATTTTCAGGTGTCATGAAAATATGCAATCCGGTAGTGTCTAAATCAGTCAGATGAATTCCGGCAGAGAATGATGGGTAATGCAAAGTAAAACTTTATCGGTAGATTATAAGAATAGCAGGATAGCACTGGCTGTAAACATGAGAATGTGCGGGAATGACCTGCTTTTTTTTATACATGGCCTGGGATGCGCTAAAGAGAATTTTGATGGTGTCTGGTCGCATCAAAAGTTGAAAGAGTATTCAATCGTCGCCTTTGATCTTCCTGGATTTGGTGATTCACCAGGACTGAATAATTATTCCTATGACCTTGAAGAACATGCGGAAGTGTGCCGGTCATTGCTTGAAAACTTTCCGCAAAATAACATACATATTATCGGTCACAGCATGGGTGGTGCTGTGGGACTCATTCTGGCTGAGAAAATCCCTGAACGGCTGGCTTCTTTTATTAACGTAGAGGGAAATCTGATAGGTCATGATTGTACCGTGAGCCGCAGAAAAGCATCAGTAAGTTTCGAAGATTTTGAAAAAAAGCAATTACCAGGGATGATACTTGCAACTTCAATGTCAGTTGAACCGGGGAGAAAGCTCTGGTCGGAACTTATGAAAAAGTCTGATAAACAAGGTCTGTATTACAGTTCACGATCGCTGGTAACATGGTCAGACAGTGGGTTGCTCCTTGAAAAATTCAAGAAACTGAACTGTAAAAAAGTCTATATTTACGGAGATATGAATTCATCCATGCTGATACTTCGTAAACTGGAAGGAATTACCCTACATTGCATATCAAAAAGCGGGCATTTCCCCATGAATGATAATCCGGAAGAATTTTATAATTATATCGCATCATTTATCAAACATGAAACAACATCATTCAATGATTATAAATTCCACCCTCCGGTTGATTGACCTGCCTGCCGGCGTAGTATTGCTGGCCACCGGTTTGCTGGAGCCGTATCCTGCTATTTCAAGATGATCTGGATCGATACCTTTACTGATCAAATATTTTTTTATGGATTCTGACCTTTTAATTGAAAGTGTCTGGTTGAATGACGCAGTACCCTGGATGTCTGTATGCCCTTCTATCCTCACTTTGACTTTTTTTGCCTGGATTATTTTGATAATTTTATTAAGCTCATCATATGAATCGGGAAGAATTGTCGCACTGCCGACTTCAAAATTGATTTTATCTGATATAAAAAGAACCTCCTCCGTATGAATTGAATTCAGAATTGAGCGCATTCTTGATATTTCATTGTCAGACATTTTTTCCGGGTTTCCCGGTGGTTCATTTTCATTGATGATTATTTTGTTCTGATATGAAAGGAGGACTTTCTGTTCTTCAAACTTTGGGTTATTCAACTCAGTGATTCCGGAAAGTGAATACACGGTGGAAACATACATAGTCTCGATCTCTTTTTGTTCTTCAGCCTTTTTCCCCATTTGGCGTATTTTCAACTGCTGTTTTTTTATTTCCTTTAGATCTTCATTTATTTCAAAACCAAGCTCAGTTCCACGAATGGCTGCGACTGTTGTCGGTGTTTTGACCTTGATGTCATAGTCTTTGAAGATTTTCTCAAATTTTCCGTACATGGACCCGCTGTTTAATTTCAGCATGATTTTTCTAACAGACATATCGTCAATTCGCATTGTGCTGCTTTCTGAAACACGAATAGCCATGTCTCCATGAAAGCGTATATCCATTTGCGAGTTTTTTTCAGTTTTAACTTCATATCCAAATTTAAGCGATTGGCCCACAATTGCCTGCTCCCACTTATCAGATGGGGTTTTTCTATATGAAGCATTTCCAAGGACAAAGGTTATCTTGGGGTTTTTTTGGATTAAAACAGGTAGTTGAATCATAACGATGTCTGTATACAACAGAAAACTGATAGCTATGCCGGCTATTAGCAATAGTAAAAAAATAATTTTCTTTTTCATTATCTCTCCCTCCAATTAACTGGGAATATCTTTGTTAAATGACATTGGGAAGTCAAGTCATATCGATTGTGGATGCAATAACTTTTTTTGTTCGATGTTGCATAGTCAATAATTTCTGAACACTCCGTCGTCAGGACGGAAAAAATATATACCGTTTCGGTGGTTAGTGCTGTCCATACCTCTAAGGTACAGATAGTAGATTCCCCCGAAATGTTTATTATAATTATAATCGGGAATTAATTGCTCCAACCAGCGAAGGACTGCTGAAATATATATATTTATCTGCAAATCATAATGCATATAAAGAATATTCTTTTCAATTTGATCCCGTGCATATCCTTCTTCGATATAGTTTGATTTCCAATCTATGATGTAATATTTATCCTGAAAAAGAAAAATCATGTCAATAAAACCATGCATGAAACCTTGATTGTATAATGTCTCAGGAACGTTGAACGAGGGAATGTGCGGGTCTGGATAATAAAATTCAACCTCGTGGATCCTTTTATTCAATTGCTTTAAATACAGATCTTTACCATTAAGGGGAGTGTTCAGTGTATTCCAGATAATTCGAGCAGTCTGGTTAGTAATGGAATCCATGTCTGTTCCGGCATAGAAAATTAGATGATCATTAATTGCTTGTTCTATTATTCCAGAAGTTTCAGTCCCTCTTGCGGTCAATTCAACAGGAGATTGTGCATTGCCCGCTTGTTGGAAATCAATATGCTCAAATATGGCATGAAGCATAATGCCGGTTTCCTTGCTTCGGGGTAATTCGTGGATGGATTCTTTCACTGTTGATTGATTTCCGGTTATCGAATATCGTTCGTCATCTTCATGCTGTCGAAAGCCGATATTTTCGAATTGATTCTCAACATGATCTCTCTGAGTGAAATCGTACAGCTTGGTTTTTAAACCGGAAAATGAATCTATGAATATTTTTCGATTCAGAAAATTATTTGATATGTCGGGAAATAAGGGTTCGGGCAGGATCATATCTTCAGACATTTTCGCGAATCTTTTCTGCACTGAAGTGTCAATATCTTCTGCCAGATTAATGTCTACCCAGGTGACCTGATTATCACGACGCATGAGGTTAAGAGCAGAATATATCTTTAGACCCAGTATCCCGGCGGTATTCTTTGACCTGCTCGCCGGCTCAAAAACAGGAATGTAGAGCCTGTCCTGAGCCCTGGTAAGGGCGACATAGAAAAGTCGTTCATCTTCACTGGCTTTTTCCATGTTATAGAGCTCCATGTTCCCGGGATGTCTGACGAGATCAAGTACCCGCCCTGAATCTGTATGATATGTCCAGAATTCAGCCGTGTCTTTTTTTGTGTATCCTCCTGCAATAAAAACTGTTTTAAATTGCAGGCCCTTGCTGGCATGAATGGTAAGGATCTGCACGCCGGGTTTATCAAGATCAATGGATTGAATATTATAACTGTCATGAGAATTTGCATTTCGTTGCCGAAGACTGTTAAGAAAATCAACTATCTCCTGGATACAGAAATCATTCCTGTATGCTTCTGTTTCCAGGTTTTTTATTATTGAACGGTAATTGATAATTACCCTGTCATAATCATCCATATCGGGGAAAAACAGGATTCCGGTATCTTCCATGATGGACTGAAAAAGAAGAGGCCATTGTTTTTGGTCAGCTAAATTGATCCAGCTTTTAAAAAGAATATCAGCCGGCTGCTCTTGAATGGTGGTGGTATAATGATAAAGCTGTTGAATAGGAACGCGGAAAAATCGTGTGACCATTGCCTTTTTCCTGGCCATTATCTCGTGAGGATTTGCCAGAGCGGTCATCAGCAGGAGCAATTCAAGAGCTTCTCTGGACTGGTACAATCCTTCTTTCTTGTAAAGGGAATAGCTGATAGCATGTTCTTTCAGGAATTTTTCGATAATTTCTGCTTCTTTCCATTTAGTTACAAGGATTGCTATTTCATTAAGGTTGATTGAAGGGTTTTCTGAAATTAATCTCTTCAATTCATTTGCTATGAAACGAGCTGTTTTGTATTTTGCCGCACTGCCGCTGGAACTGCCGCAGTCCATGATAATCAGGGATTTAGCATCGGAATGCTTTTCAGGGTCCTGCTGGTCAGGATAGTAACTTGGCAGATAGTGAATATTGCTGTCGGAAAACCATTGTCTTCCTGCAAATATGGTATTAAAGGATGTGATCAAATCTGGAGAGGATCGCCAGTTAGCGGTAAGACAATAATACCGGGCCCCATAGGTGTGAATCATTTCATCGCGAGCAATGTAGTAGGCATGAACATCAGCGCCACGGAAGCCATAGATGGATTGCTTTGGATCTCCGATGATAAATAATCTGCTTGTTTTTGAATCAAGAAAAATGGCACTGAATATTTTCCATTGGAGCATATCCGTGTCCTGAAACTCATCAACCAGGGCATAGCGGTATTTCTGATGAAGAACTTTTTTTAGTGTTGATGGCTGGCTGGTAAGAGCATCATACACGCGGGTCACCATGTCATCGTAACTTATCAGCCCCTTTGCTTTTTTTAATTCGCAAGAATGGCGTTTAAGATCTTGCACTGTGATTGCAGTAAGCATATTCTGTGTGTTTCTTAGATCCAAGGTCCTCAGTTTCTCAAGAGTTTGAATGATTTCCGGCAGGTGAGGCAATTTATCTTTATAATCAGATCCTTCCTTTTTCCATCGAGAATTGAATTCATTGAAACCGTCTTCTCCGAGACCAAGGGCTGAAAAAAAATCATCTATATCATCTAAATAAAGAGTTCTGGTTCTGCGGTCGGCAATAAGTTTTACAATATTTTCAATAATGCGTAATCGCTTATTCATGCTGCTTTTATTGATATTGAGCGTTGCATATCGTGTCGGAAAGTCACTTTTACTAATGTCATTCCTGTCAATGCGGCCTATAAGCAGTTCCAATTTATCGAGATAAGCCTGGCATTCTTTTTCAGTCTCATGGATCATCGAAAGCAGGTCCGATCCGCAATCGGGTATTAGGGTATCATTTCCTGAGGATTGATAGCGGATGGCAACTTCAAGGACACGGTTTTCCCATGAGCTTGTGCCGTTTACGGTCAAGCCCGGATATCGTGAGATTTTTAATACTTTTTGTAATTCCTTTCCAAAACGATCAGGCCATACATGACGCATTATATGGTAAAGAACCTGCTGGAATACTGCCCTGTCATCTGCCAGTTCATTTTCAAACTGTTCGCCATTTTCAAAAGCATATTCTTTTAAAATCGAATTGCAAAAGCCATGAATGGTAAAAATAGATGCAGAGTCAAAGTTATCCAGGGCGATTTGAAGGATTTCACTGTTATGGTTTTTCAGTTCTTTTTTTATGTTTTGACGGATGCGGTCTTTGAGTTCGCCGGCAGCTTTCTCTGTGAAAGTCACCACAAGGATTTCTTCGAGACTCATAATCTTGCCGGTTTTCAGAAGTGCAACCACGAGATTTTCAATTGTATGGGTCTTGCCCGTGCCTGCAGAAGCTTCGATAACAGCATGGGAATCTAGGTCGATTTGATCGATTCCGGATACCTGCACCGGGTCAGCTATGGGAGACTTCATAATCATGAGTCACCCCCGGTGAACGGTGTAAAAATGGCACGCAGACGGTCGCGTACCTTGTGATAGGCGTCGCCGGGAACCTCCGGGGCTATAAGTTCAAGCAGATCCATGGGACGATAGACGGGATTCATTTTTTCTGCATCATCATCAATTAAGCTGATAAGGGATTGCCGGTATTCTGCCTGTTCTATTTCGGACGGTTTATCCTTCATATCCGATGGAGATATGATTCTTTTATCACTGATTATCGGGAGGGGAAGGAGGTCAAATCGTTCTGTATTGAGAAAATCAATGAGAAGATGCTGTAGGTATTCTCTGCTATCAGTTTCAGACATGTAATACGAATATGAGGATATTCCTTTCTGATGTGAAATATGGATGGTGAATGATCCTCGACCGATAAGATTACTCAATGGTATTGAATAATGTGATGCTGATACCACATAAAATAAAAATGGATAGATCAAATGGACAATCGACGATTTACCGCTGTTCGTTATAACCAGTGTTTCGCAATCGCCTGTGTCAGGATTTTTCCATAAAACAGGGAGTGATCCCTTTAATTCAACAGATAGGTCTTTAGCGCGAAATCTGAAAGGACAGATAACCGGGGGCAATGCTATATCCGGCATTATTGTTACAGGAGGGGCGCCAAAGGTTACCGTGTGATACACAGCAAACTGTCTTCGAATTTGAAGAAAATCTTTGATGCTGTTCGAGCTTTGAAAACGATTCAATATATTTGATTGCAAATTTTCATAATCAATTACTGCGTAGGCATTATGAGGCGTATCACCCATGAGCATGCCATATTTATAATACTGATTACTATAGGACTGTATATCGGTGATATTGTTTGAGTGCAGGCCATAGTTCAGTGAATTGATAATAAAAGCATAATTATATGGAAAAACAGAGAAAAAAGGCTCATTCTCCTTCATTGCAGAGTCTTCAACTTCATCATCATACATTGAGAGATGCCAGCGAAGGGCGGACTCTACCGGATTTAACAGAAAGTATTTTAAATCGTTCAATGAAATTGTCTCTGTATCTGACACTTTATGATTATTAGTGTGCGGTAATGAAAAATCTGGAATTTTGCATTTCAGTTTTTCTGATAATAGCTTCGAAGGCGCATCAGGCAATGAATGTGCGCGGGAAAATTTATTGAGAAGAACAAGTCGCTCCGATTCATTGAAATTCACGGGTTGAAATTTGCCATTGATATGGGCATGTATAAAATCTGAAGATGCTGAACCCATGGGATCATCTCGTAAATATTCAAAACTGCTTCCCGAAGAGGGGACATCTGATACTTTATATATAGTATTGATAACGTGATTATTCAAATAAGTCACCAGCTGGCCAGTCAAAGAGTTCGGGTAGATATCCTGATCCTTCTGTAAGTCTTTAGAGATATAAGTGATATATAGTTTTTCCCTTGCCGCAAGAAGGGTCTCAAGAAAATGATACCGGTTGATATCGGGTCTGGTGACATCTCCGATTCTTCTCCTTATCATCATGAGATTGAGAGTTGATGTATCGCTTGATCCGGGCAAAATACCTTCCTGCATACCCAACATATAAATCATTCTGAAGGGAATATGCCGTTTGGGCACCATGGCTGATATGTTTATTCCGCTGGTCAGGTAACGGCCTTGTGTACTGGAGATGCCTGTCAGGGTGTCTGCAATGAATTCTTTTACTGCAGTGACGGATAGCGATGATGTCCTGTTCAATCCGTTAAGATTATCGAAGATGTTAAGAGTCCTTAGTGAATCGATAATGCTGGCGTAAACATGATTTTCTTCAGGCTTATTGGCAGGAATAGTCAGGCATTCTGCAATAAGACTGGATATCAGCCGTATCCACTCGGATGCTGATGTTTTAATTGATCGAAGGTCTTTTGTCTTGATATAAATCAATTCTATCATGCTGCTGATAGTGTCGATAAGGTGCTGGTCACCGGTATTGATATCAGAATATGGCACGATGTTTTTAAAGGCTAAAAACTTCCCATGAGGTATGGATGATTGTTTTGTATCCATTATTCGTCCCAGTCGAAGCCGCAGTAGTCCCTGCTGCCAGGTGTAACAATTCTGCTCCGGATCCAGGTCATCCGTTTTTTTGAATTCACGAAAGATATTAAGTTTTTCAGCCCACGCAAGCCAGAGAAGCGCATCATCGAGAGTCATGTCATGGGCTTCATAAAAGCATGGGTTCCGCACAAGGCCGGATATTTCCTTGCGGGTAAATGACCCGGTCGCGATTTCAAAAAGCGACAATAAAGCTTTTGCGAACAGGCTATCTGACGCTGCAGATGAATCAATCATGCCATATGCCAGGCGCCGCGGTTCACGTGAAAAAACAGAATGTATTACCGGGGCATAGGAAGCCATATCCGGTACCATGACGGCGATATCGGTCATTCTAAGTGTGCTGTCGCATTCAAGGTTACAGAGTATGCTGTTATAAACGGATTCAACCTCGCGAAATATATCAGGACAGGATGCGACCTGGATGCTGGTGTCCTGGCTGATTTTTGCTGTGGCATCGTTCCAGGTCCTTCTTCTTAAAATATGATCCTGTACAAACCCGAGCATTGTGGGGGCAGATTCTTCCTGATCGGTCGCTATCCATTCGGAGATGCAGCGCTGCTCCCTGCTTCCCGCTTCTTCGATAAGACTCAATAGCTTCAGTGTTTCCCTTCCTGTCTTCCCCCAGAGTTTGAGTAATGGATTTTCATTGTCATCATATTTGAGAGCATCTCCTTCCCGGGTCTCTTCAATGCCAATGGAACGTATTCTCTGCCACCGGTCTTCCCGTGGAGTTGTAATATCCTCCCAGAATTCGGAACAGGGATTTAACTGATATACCGAAATGGCGATATGCTTTCCCAGTTCAAAAATCATTTTTGCATGAAACGGGGAAAGTTGTGATTCGCCAAAGAGTATTAATTTCGGATAATGATTAGCCGGCGGCTGAATGGGTAAAACATTGAAGTACTGTGGCAGGGTAAACCAGTTTTTATTGATTGAGTCCCTGTATCCATCTTTTTTGAACAGAGCATGATAAAGATATTGCTGTGCAGATTCCATGGCGCTATTCAGGATGAGGTTTCCCTTTATCCAGGAATTTATCATGTCTTCCCTGTACAACTCGTATTCCATGAAATAACGTGAGAGTCTTGATGAGAGCTGCCAGATTTTATGGTCGTAATCATCCATTCTGATCGAACCATCAGTATAAAGGTATTTCGTGATAAGTCTTACAGAGGATTCCTTCGGATCAACGGTGGCAATGGCATGGTAGACCAGGAGTTGTATATCTTTTTGTTCCAGCTCAGAAGGTTTGTCTTCATTAGGATTGCAGTAATCAAGTATTTTTTTTAAACCGTCATTAAGGAAATGAAAATCCACATTAATTGAAATTCCGTTAATTTCAGCAATTTTCAATTGTATCCATTTCTGCATGTATGGATTTGGAACTATGATGGTAATTGGATTGAAAGGATCGTGGTGACGGGAAATCTCACCGGCCAAGGCACGCGTGAGCACCTCAATAGTATTGCTGAAAAATAGCTGCGTCGGCATAATTATAATAAGGAATTCATTCCACCCGTTCGCGGCGGGGCAGAATTAAATCAGGATTAATTTCTCCGATATTCTTGAATATATAATCCGGCTGATAGGGAAAACGATGCGCCATTTCTCGCGTGGTTATTCCTGACAGAACAAGGCAGGTTGTCATGCCTGATTCAATACCGGCGATGATATCAGTATCCATACGGTCGCCGATCATAAAACAGCTGGCTGAGTGAACACCGAGTTTTTTTCTGGCCCAGTACATCATGGCGGGATTAGGCTTTCCGAGAAAATATGGGGCCATACCGGTTACTTTTTCTATGGGAGCGACCAGAGCGCCGCAGGCCGGAACAGGACCGCGCTCTGTCGGGCCGGTTATATCCGGATTAGTGGCGATGAAACGGGCCCCTTCACCAATAAGAAGTGTTGCTTCAATTATTTTGGCATAATCGTATTTTTCCGTCTCGCCGACGATGACATAATCGGGATTATCGCTGGTGATCGTTATGTTTGCTTTTTCAAGCTCAACCAGGAGGCCCTTTCCGCCAATGACATAGGCCGAACACCCGGGTTTCTGGTATAATAAGAAACTAGCCACGGCCATGGCTGATGTATAAAAATGATCTTCACCAACTTCTATACCGAGATTACAAAGATTTCGATTAAGCTGCTGGGGTGTGTAATATGAATTGTTGGTCAGGAAAAGAAATTTAAAGTTACCATGCAGAAGACGGTCGACAAATTGCAGGGATCCCGGGATGAGGGAACTTCCCCTGTTTATGACGCCATCCATGTCTATAAGAAAGGACTTATCGTAACTTCTGTTTTCAGAAGCTGTGTTCATTATTGGATCGGTCATGATTAACAAGCCTTACATTTCATCTATAATCATTTTTATCAATGCCCTGGCATCGTGGACATCTTCCTGGATTTTTCGCATATCACCAATTTTTTTTGTTGTTTTTGCAATAGTATATTTATCCAGAAGAATTTTAAAAGATTGTGACAGTTTTTCAATTTCAGTATCCAGACCGGGGCTTGTCGCCGCGGCTGAATAGGGGGCCACTTCGCTTTTCATTGTTGCCGGATCGATGGATTCACCCCAATCCGGAACAAGGGTCACAACACCCATTTCAGCATGAATCTTTTCGGCGAATGATTTTGCTGACTCTTCTTCCCCGTGAACCACGAATACCTTAAGCTTCGGATTTTTAATGCTCTTTACCCACTCGAGAAGTCCATTCTGGTCGGCATGGGCTGAAAAACCGCCGAGAGTGTGAATCTGAGCTTTTACTGACACATCGGTTCCGTATACGCGGACCTGCTTGGCACCTTCTATAAGTCGCCGGCCCAGCGTTCCTTCAGCCTGGTAGCCGACGAAAACAATACTGGATTCCGGACGAAACAGGTTGTATTTTAAATGGTGCTTGATGCGTCCCGCCGTGCACATGCCGTTTGCGGCAATGATGATGGCGCCTTTTGCCTCGGTATTGAGCCACTTGGATTCCTCGGTCGACCGTGTGTAATGCAAGTTGGGAAATTCAAGGGGGCTGTCACCGCTGAGTATTCGCTTCCGCATATCCTCATCGAAGAGATCCTTGTTTTTCTTAAAGATTTCTGTGGCTGATATTGCCAGGGGAGAATCGATATAGACCGGCATGGAGGGAATCTGCCCATCTTTAAAAAGCTGGGAAAGAGTGTAAATGATTTCCTGGGTGCGCTCAATGGCAAAGGCGGGAATAATTATGTTCCCTTTCCTGTTATAGGCGTCCTGGATTATCTTTTTGAATTCCTGGTAGGTATCGCTTTTATTTTTATGAAGTCGATCACCGTAAGTGGATTCAATTAAGAGGATGTCAGCTTCATCAACTATCTGGGGATCGCAGATAATGGCCTGCGCTTTTGGGCCGATGTCGCCGGAAAAAACAATTTTTGTTTTGCTGCTGCCTTCATCAACCCACATTTCAATGAATGATGATCCCAGAATATGACCGGCATTGCGGAAACGAACTTCAACCCGGGGATGGACCTGTATGATTTCATCGTACGAAACAGGTACAAAATTCTTAAGGGACTCTATGGCATCATCTGCCGTGTACAGCGGATCGATAAGCGTGCGGTTCAATTTTAAATTTTTCTTATTTATATATGCTGCGTCCATTTCCTGAATATGACCGCTGTCGGGAAGCATGATTGAGCAGAGATCAGCCGTGGCTTTTGTCGAGTATATATTGCCATAAAAACCATTTTTCACCAGCTTGGGAATGAGGCCGCTATGGTCTATATGGGCATGGGTCAGCAGAAGGGCATCAATTTTTTTTGGGACGTAATTCTGATGAAAATAGTTCCTTTCACGAATCTGGGCGGTCCCTTGGAACATGCCGCAGTCGACCATTATGGTAAAATCCGCATCGCTAATTATGTACGATGAACCCGTTACCGTTTTTGCTGCACCGAGGAATTCTATTTTCATGATCCACTCCTGTTTGTAATACCCTTATCAATCATGACCAATGCCTCATTTTCGTTGATCGGGCATCTATGACAGAATTAGATATATTAGAAAAATATTCAAGCACTATGAATTTTTTTAATTAATTTTAACAGCTCGTGATTTAATAATCAAGAACTTGTTATAATATTTTGAGCACAGGAGTTATCGCTAGAAATAATAAATTTAATGTGGAATATCCTGACGGAGAGAATGGCATAAAGCAATTGCTATTGCGTCAGCCGCGTCATCAGGCGTGGGTAATTCATTAAGCTTAAATATGGATTTAATCATCATTTTCATTTGATCTTTTCCGGCCCTGCCGTAACCCGTAACAGCCTGTTTGATCTGCGAAGGTGTATATTCATAATAACAGATTTCATGAAGCTTGAGGGTGAGTATTATAGCGCCTATGGTTTTTGCAACATCAATCCCTGTTGTTATATTTTTTACAAAAAAGAGCTTTTCGATGGCTGCGCAGGCAGGCTTATGGAGAGAAATTATTTCAATCAGACGCCCATGAATTTCCAACAATCGTTCGTCAATTGTTGATCGGGAATCCGTTTGGATAATGCCGTAATCAATAAGTTGTTGGTTTTTTTCAACGACAGCCCAGCCCAGTATGCCGTAACCGGGATCAATGCCGAGTATCCTCACTGGGCCTCGCTGATTTTCAGCATGATTTCGTCAGATATATCATAATTGGAATATACATTCTGGACATCGTCAAGATCTTCCAGTATCTCAATAAGCCTAAGACACTGGGATCCTTTTTTTTCGTCAAGAGCAACCGAAGTTTGAGGAATAAACGTTATCTCATCATCGACGAGTTTATATCCTTTATCGGTAAGTATATCATGGACTTCATTGTATCCATCCGGTGGAGTGATCACCTGGATGGCGCCGTCCTCGGTTTTAATATCTTCCACATTATTATCCATCAGTAGTTCCATGACAGTGTCTTCATCTGTCTGACCTGCTTCAATGATCATAAATCCTTTGCGGCTAAAAAGATATCCGACTGAACCTGTTTCGCCCAGGTTACCGCCATGCTTGGTAAAAGCAGCACGGACTTCCGCTGTGGTGCGATTCCTGTTATCGGTGAGGCAGCTCACCATGATGGCAACGCCGCCGGGACCGTATCCTTCATACTGAATTTCCTCATAGATGACACCTTCAAGGGTGCCGGTGCCTTTTTTAATGGCCCGCTCAATGTTATCGCTCGGCATGTTATTTGCCTTGGCCTTGGCAACGGCTGTTCTGAGGCGGGGATTTGCATTAATATCATCACCGCCATTTTTAGCTGCAACAGTAATCTCCCTGATTATTTTTGTGAACAGAGCCCCGCGCTTTGCGTCAAGGGATCCTTTTTTTCTCTTTATGGTTGCCCATTTAGAATGACCAGACATTGTAATACCTCTTCGGGTGGTTAATTCCTTTAACTGAAAAAGCGAAAATTGTATCAGAGCGGGTTTGTATTAAATGTAATGTAATACTAAGTTTGTGGCAACCATTTAATAACCACGTTTAATTTTCAACTCTAAATTTATTATTTTTTTTCTGGCCTGGTTTGAATTGAAATCGAAGGATATAGCGTCGCGGTAGTAGGGAATAGCTTCATTAAACTTCTCCAAACGCTCCAGCGAATAGGCGATATTCCATCGGACTTTACCGGCATTTAGCTTGTTGTATTCATTTTGTATCTGTCGAAGCTCCGATTCTTTTTTTCCTTTATCGTCCATCAGATTTTCATATTCCTCGTATTGTTCAAAATTTTCAACACGGAGCAGGTTTGATTTTAAATTTCTGATTTTAACTTGCAATTCGGCAATCTCAATTTTCTTGTTTTTTATCGACTCGGCGATTCTTTGCTGATACTTGACGGTTTCAGTGTAAAAACGAACGGCATTATCAAACTCAAGTTCCTGTAATGCCATATCAGCTTTATACTCGTATGTTTTTGATATTTTATATATTTCCTTTTCCGGAAGAAGCCTTAGGGCCTTGTCAAGTGATTGGAGGGCGAGGGGATAATTGCCTGTCTTCAAAAAGGCAATGTGGCCCAGGGCAAATTGTATATGTCCGTCATCAGGCTTCTTTTGAAGATATTTTATGTAATACTTTTCGGTTTCAAGATATTTTGCAATATCCTCATAAAGATTGCCCAGCATTAGATATAATTCAGGTGAAAACTGTTCGTCGGCACCGGTACCGGACAGGTATCGCTCAAGATGATAGATAGCGCGTTTTTTCATGCCCGTCCTGTATAAAGCACGTCCCAGTTCGAGGGAATAACTGTAATTGTCCATGTTCAGGGAACTGGCAGTTTCAAGATAGTTCACATAGGCATTGAAGTAATTCGCTTTTTTGAATACCTGCGAAAGTTCATAATAGATTATATCATCCTTCTTTTCTTCAACATTTTTGAAGCGAAGACACTGTATGTAATGGTTGAGGGAATAGTCATAATTGGACAATTTGAAATAGCTGCGGGCGGCATAGAGATGCAGTTTTGATATATCCGGTTTGTCCTCAATGAAGAACGGCTCCACTTTGCGATTCCTGAAAAGCATTTTCAGGTCCACTTCTTTTGAAGCATCTTTCATGGTGATGAAGCCGGTGGGAATTCTCTTGTCTTCGACGCGGGTAATGTAAAATTCTTCAAGTTTTTTGTTGATGATCTCCAGGGATTTCGTGTAATTCCCGTTATTAAAATAGCTGATATATTCCTCTGGTTCATTGCCTTGAGGCAGTAACGGAATTGCAACCAGGCTTATGGAAAAACCTATCAAGAAACCAATTAATTTTCTCTGATTCATATTAATTGCCGAGCAGATTTTTTAAATACAAAATTATCAGCATAAATTATTTTTAACCCATGTGATTGGAGTACAAATGTTTAAAAATAGATTTATAGACATAGGTATACTCATCATTAATATACTATCGGAAAAAATATATGAAAATAAAATGCTTTTTGAAAAGAATGAATGGGTTTTCAAACAAAAATTGTATTCAGCGGATTCGAAATACTATCATGGTTATATCATCGTGCTGAGGGATTGTGCCGGTGAACGTGTTAATATCTTTTACCACTGATTGTATCATATCCTGAGGATTATTGCCGTCATAAGCCAGCAAGGCATTCTTGAAACGGTCAAGACCGAACTCATTGCTGACCGCATCCATAGCTTCATCGACGCCGTCGGTATATTGTATGAAATAATCCCCTTTTTGCAGCTGGATTTCCTTTACATCAATTGATCTGGCGAAAATATCGCCGGAAATTACACCAAGGGCTACGCCGCCGGCCGGTAAATGGAGAATTTTACCATTTCTTATCAGCAACGGCTCACAATGCCCGGCGCTGGAATAGGTGATTTTTTTCGATTCCATATCCAAAATACCGTAAAACATGGTCACGAAATAATTGCTTGCTGTGTTTTTTTTCAGATAGTCATTTATGGCTTCGAGGATTTTTTTTGTGTTTGAAGATTTTATGCAGTAGGTATGCAGCAATGTCCTGGTCATGGCCATTACAAGACCTGATCCCACGCCATGACCGGAAACATCTGCAATGGTAACACCGACCTGATCGTTGCCCAGATCTATAAAATCGTAATAATCGCCACCTGATTCAGTCTGGGCAGAATAGTAAGCGCCGAATTCCACGCCCTTAATTTCAGGGAGTTTATCGGGCAGAAGAGTGGCCTGGATCTGCTGTGCTGTCATCAGCTCTTTTTCCATGCGGACTTTATCAATTTTCATGTCTTCGGCTTTTTTCAGGTTTAAGGTCATTACGTTAATTATGTCAGCGAGCCTTCCTATTTCATCAGAACCGGTAATTTCTATTTTTTTCTGGAGATTTCCCTTGCCGATTTCTACGGCCCCGTCAGCAAGGGTTTTGATAGACCGTATGATAAAAGTAGGGAACAGAAGGGCGAGGAAAATAGCGCGCAATAAAATCGATATCATGAGATTAATAATTTCATTCTGGCTTTTAACCATTTCCGGAAAATACTTGGTCCGGTACAGAAAGAGGCCCATTACTCCGGCAAGATCCTTGCGGAATGATATGAGGGCAAGCTCCTCGAGTTGTTTATCAGATGAAACAAGAATGCCGGATTGCAACAGGCGAAAATAGCATTCTGACCGGATAGGTGACCTGGAAGTTATGGGAAAGGGGGGCAGTCCGTATTTTTTCTGTAATGATTGCCAGAGTTTCAAAATTCTGGAAATATTCATCTTCCCACCGGTACGGTTGCGGATAACGAGACTGATGAAATCATTTTTTAAACTTTTTAACTGGGAAGGCTTTAAATTGTTAATGGCGGATTTGCCAAGCAGATAATTCATGAGTACCTGAATGTTTTTTTCAGAATTCAGATCAATGATATAATCGAGGTTCAATCCGTAACGTAATATGTTTGCGATGAATTGGCGAGGCAGCTCCCTTTTCTTCTTCAGAAAATCCTGTACTGTTGATTTCGACAAAGATTGATTCTTGAATTCAATATACTCATCATAAAGAGCCGGTTTACCCTTGAAAATAGGGATTCCGACAATAACATAATCTGGTTTGTTCTCGAATAGATACTTGAATTGATCCTGAACATCTGAGGCAGAGGCAAAACCGATATAGGTGCCTGTATCGACATTATTCATATAATGACTGAGTATGGTGGGCTCAAGCAGGGGATCATTCCTTCCGCCTTTCTGTATGAAAGGATCACCGGTGACACGATTGAAATATACATAGAGGGACTGGTCCCATTGCTTCCAGTCAACATCAATATCCTTCCAATTGCAATCAATCATAAAGGCGATATCCAGTACCCTGTCTCTATCATTTTCTTTTAAGGCTTCTTTGCCTACAACGGAGGAGAAGTACTGGCTTATTTTTTTTAACGCTTCAGCCTGCTGCTTGGTAATGAGGGTCTTATGTGCCGCTGACAGAGTTGACCCCTGTTCTGATGAAAGAGAATGTTTGTTTGTCAGAAAGAGCCGGGTCTGGTCCGATATTCCTTCCAGAATTGTGGAGCCCTGCTGCTGTAGAGAATCTTTTATCTTCTTTTCATGCTGGTGGAGGAGGGTGAATCCGATAAGCACTGATACCAATAGAACAGCGAAAATGATGATGATAGAAAATTTAAAGCGTATGCCGAAAATAATTCTGCGTATCTGGATTTTTTTTCTTCTCATCGGGCATCAATTGTTTGGTTTGTTATTTTCAGATATGGAGATAAAAAAATTATATAATGCGGAAAAGGCGAATCCCGCAATCAGGCTGTCGAGGGCTGCGTACATGGTGTTGATTACTACACCAGGAATGCGGGCCGTTACATTGGCATCAATGTTTTCGATTATTGAAAGGCCGCCATTTGGATGTATTGATTCGAACAATCGGACGATTTCGATGCCGAAATTATTTATTGAACACCATACGAATAGTATTAGCATTGGTATCGTGCCGATAATAAGGGTTGTTATGGAAAACCACTTAATATTTAATTTCATTGGTGTCCTCTATTCGTTGAGCTGTTGAATCCTGTGTTGATAATATACTATATATAAAAATCGAGTAAGTCAATTAAATAATTTTTACCTGTGATTCATAAAGTTCAATAAACCGGCTATAAACAATGCTTGGAAAAACATTAAAATGATAAAAAAGGGCCCATAATGAACCGGGAAAAATAATTGAAATAAAAAATATTTGAAATAATATTGATTGTGTCAGTTGATTGTAATAACCGTTTCCGATATCAATTTTTATTTATGGCAAATTATAATATGAATATACTTCTAACAAACGATGACGGTATTCAATCAGAGGGAATAAATTCTCTTTTCACTATACTATCATCGAAACATAATATATACATGATTGCTCCCCGGAGCGAACAGAGTGCCTGTTCCAATGCCATCACGGTCCGGACCCAGTTAAAAATTAAAAAATATTCTGAGAATAAATATTCTGTAAGCGGATTCCCGGCTGATTGCGTTATTATAGGCTTAAGCGGAAGGTTTATACCTGAAATTGACCTTGTGGTATCTGGAATAAACCATGGCCCGAATGTTGGGGATGACCTGGTTTTTTCCGGTACTGTCGGAGCGGCACGTACCGGGTACATGTTCGGTAAGTCTGCCATTGCGATATCAATCAATTCATACCACCGGGCGTCTCGATATGCTGATGATGCATCGCAATTTCTTCTTGATTTCATTGATGAATTTATTATAGGAGCTCATGCATCATTGCAGCATGAAGAGAGAAAAAACGAGTATCAGACCCACCCGATGCCGTTTTTTAATATTAACTATCCTGACCTTCCGATTGAAAAAATAAAAGGAAAGAAAATGACCTATGTGGGTAGAAGAATTTACAGGGATTCGTTTCAGAAGACCCAGTTCGATTCAGATGAAGCGCTGGTGCAAATGGGCGGATATATTGAATCAATACTGTCCGAAGGATCTGATACCACAGAGCTTGATAATGGTTTTATTTCCATAACACCATTGATGACGGACTGTACCAATTATTCTTCATTAAAAAATTTTTCGGGTAATGCTCTATGGCTGAAATAGACCTCCAGGATAAAATTGACGGCTTTCTGCATTCTGCCATGAAGAAATTTATCATCCGGGATTATGAAAGCGCCATTCGTGATTTGAAGGCTGCTGAAATGCTGGATAAGGATAATCCGGAAATTCTTTATAACATTGGCATCAACTATTGTCGTATGGGCCTCGACCGGTCTGCAATCCAATATTTCAAAAAAGTCATAAATCTAAAACAGTCTTTTATTGACTCGCTGATTGTGAAAAAGCTTCTCGCCTACGCCCTTATACATATGAAAGAATACGAGGAATCACTGGAACTCATACAGCAAGTATTGCAATTGGTCCCAATGGATACAGCAGCATTGAATATGAAAGGATACTGTCATGAAGCCATGGGAAAACATGAAGACGCACTGCATGTATATGCTTCTATTATTGAGCATGAAAAAGATAATTACAATGCTTATAACTCGATAGCATATATTTTATCAAAAACAGGAGTGGATCTTTCGAAAGCATTAACGTGTGCACAGATTGCATACAATTCAAACAATGAAAATCCGGCTTATCTTGATACCCTGGGTTATGTTTATTTAAAAATGGGCACCATTGATCTCGCCAGGCAATACTTGAGTCAGGCCTTACAAAAGGCGCCACTGTCTGAAGAGATAAAAGATCATTTAAAAGAATGTGAAAATAATAAAACAGTACGACTGTAATGGTTTTATATTTAAAATCATCAGTAGTGGCATTGGTTTTAAATGCAGACTAATCTATAGTTATGAATAATACTAAAATATTGAATTAATATCTTGACAATTATGCTGTTTTGAAAATTATATGAACAATAGCAAGGATAAATACTATGAAATATCAGCATAAAATTACAGCAGATACGATCAGCAGTATCCCTGTTATCATCATCGAGGGTGATTTAACATCTGATGCGGATGGTGATGCTAAAGGTGTTTATTCTGATGTAAAAGAAAAATTTTCTTCCCAGAAAATAATAGTCAATTTTGAAAATACCAAGTATATCAATTCCTCCGGCATAGCAACCCTGATACACATCATTCAGGATGTTAATGAAAAGGGCGGAAAAATAGCCTTCGTAGGCATGTCAGATCACCTTAAAAAAGTTATGAATATTGTCGGTATATCTGATTTCGTCCAAATTTTTAACACAAATAATGATGCTTTGAAATCTATGTAAATTCTGGCTATTGCTTGAATCGTTAACTTCTTTGTTGTCTTCTTGCGTGCTGAAGCTTTCACAATAGGTTTAATAATATAAAATCTTAAAACTTTATTGTGGCTGGATTGATCATGGCTGAAAAAACAAAAAAAAATAATGATTATATTTTTGTTATTGATGCCGGTACCCAGTCCATACGCGCTGCTCTCATTGACTTGCAGGGCAATATCCGCTCTATCGTAAAAACCCCTATCGAGCCGTACTTTTCGGAACATCCTGGCTGGGCCGAACAGGATCCAGAATATTACTGGGAGGTGCTCTGTCTCACCTGTAAAAAATTATCGAAGAAAGCTTCATCTGAACTCAAAGCCGTAAAGGGAGTGACTGTTACAACACAGCGGGCGACAGTAATCAATGTTGACAAGAATGGGAAACCATTACGGCCGGCTATTACCTGGCTTGATCAAAGAAAGGCAGACAAGACTGATTGGCCGCCTTTCCATCTGGCAGCGGTATTGAAAGCAATTAATATGTATGAGCCGGCCATTCATACGTTTCGGGAAACCGAATCAAACTGGATACGGCAAAACCAGCCGCACATCTGGGAAAAAACATATAAATTCTTGCTGCTTTCAGGTTTTTTTTCGTATCGCCTAACAGGGGAATATGTGGAATCTATCGGCAGTACGGTGGGATATGTTCCCTTTGATTATAAAAAGCACCAGTGGATGAAGAAGAGTGATATAAAATGGGGTATCTTTGATTATGACCTGTCGTTGATGCCCTCTCTGGTGAAACCTACCGAGATCATGGGTTATATCACTAAAAAAGCTTCCCGGGAAACCGGGATCCCTGCCGGTCTTCCGGTAGTGGCTGCTGCTGCTGACAAGGCCTGTGAGGTGCTTGGATCGGGCTGCATGCAGCCGAAAATAGCATGCCTGAGTTATGGCACCACAGCAACTATCGAAACAACGAATAACAAATATACGGAAGTAATTCCTTTTTTCCCTCCATACCCGAGTGCGGTACCTGGCGCTTATAACACGGAGGTCATGATTTTCCGGGGTTACTGGATGGTTAGCTGGTTTAAAAAAGAATTCGGACTTCGGGAACAGGAGATAGCGAAAAAAAAGAAAATAGCACCGGAATCTCTTTTTGATGAACTGATAAGAATTATTCCTCCAGGTTCGATGGGACTGACACTTCAGCCATACTGGTCACCTGGTGTTAAAATTCCGGGACCGGAGGCGAAGGGAGCAATTATCGGATTCGGCGATGTCCACACCAGAGCGCATATTTATCGCGCTATTTTGGAAGGACTCGCTTATGCGCTTAAGGAAGGCTCTATTCGAACAGAAAACAGGAATAAAGTAAAGATTGATCGGCTTCGTGTTTCGGGCGGCGGGTCACAGAGTGCCGTGGCCATGCAGATAACTGCTGATATATTTGATCTGCCCGCTGAAAGACCCCACACGTATGAAACCTCAGCCCTGGGTGCGGCAATCGACGCCGCGGTGGGACTTAAATTGTACCCTGATTTTAAAAGTGCTGTCAATGCGATGACCAAACTTCGGGATACTTTTGAACCGATTCCGAAAAACAGGGACATATATAAAGACCTGTATGAAAAGGTATATTTAAAGATGTACGAAAAGCTTAAAACGCTCTATGATGAGATACAGGATATCACCGGATATCCACCGAAAATCCATTGATTTACAACAGATATAGATTCTATTCAGACTAACTTCTATCGCCAGGGGGGAAAATCATTAGGTTTAATAAGGAGTGATTATGGCAGTATTCCAGTATTCATCATCCAAACATGGCCCGGTAACCCTTATTACTATTGGAGGAAGCCTCGATGCTGAAACCTCGCCGAAATTCCATGCAAAGATTAAGGGCGAAATAGAAAAGGGCGCAAAAAGAATAGTCTGTAACATGAGTCATCTAGATTATATCGCCAGCGCCGGCCTCGGCGTGCTTATAAGCGCGAACGATATATTGAGCAAGCAGGGCGGAGAAATCAGAATTGCAGCCATGAATGAAAAAATACAAAAAATTTTTAAATTACTGGGGTTCATCAATCTATTTAAAATATATGAAGACGACCAGAAGGCAATAGATTCATTCTGATGTTGACAGCATGATGGATCAGGAATTACTCGATGGCAGATATTCCGGATAAAATAACGATAGAAGTCCCGCGGGTGATAAGCAAACTTGATCATGTGCGGGATTCGATCGTTGATTTTTTAAAACAGCATGCTATCAGCGAAGGGTCCGCTTCACGTATCGAGCTTTCGGTATATGAGGCAGTGGTGAATATTGTGGAACATTGTTCCAATGAAAACAAAGACAATACAATCCATGTTGAATGCGCTATTCATGATGACCAGGTTGTTATAACCATCTCACATTTCGGCGAAAAATTTGATATAACCCAGACGGAACTTCCGGATATAGAAAAGCATTATAAATCTGGGAAAATGAGAGGACTTGGCATATACTTTATCATGACATTGATGGATAAAGTGGAATATTCACATGAAAACATGCAGAATACATTGAAATTGATAAAAAGAATATAAGCAGAGAGTGTTCCTGCTAATTGTGATATAATTCGCATTTTCCTGACATTAAATACTTAACACTTTCATCCAGACCATCAAGGGTTAGCTCAAACATCGGAAATATCCCCCGTATAATTCTTATGGTCTGGACGTAATTCCATGAACGGGCCGGTATGGGGTTGAGCCAGATTATATTTTTGAATTTATCCTTAAAACGCTGGAGCCATACGATGCCGGGCGTATCATTATAGTACCAGTAGTCTATGGCTCCGTTAACCCAGGTCATCTCAGAGGGCGCCATTTCTCCATCACCGACGATAATGACCTTGTAATCGTTATCCTCGCTTCTCAATAAATCCTGCGATGATATGGTCTTGTTTCTCTCAATATCTGTCCATAATTCCTGGTATATGCAGTTGTGAAAATAATAATGCTTGAATTTGCTTATCTGGGACGAGGCGGCCGAAAATAGCCTGCTCGCCAGCTCCGCATAGGGAGTCATGGAGCCGCCCACATCCATGAGGAGCATTACTTTTGAAGCTTTCTTTTCTTTATTTTCCCAGATAAGTTCTATCTCGCCCGCATTTTTGCAGGTGGCATCTATTGTCTCTTCGATATTGAGCTTTTCCCCCATGCCGATGGGCAGCAATGACCTGAGGTGCGACAGGGCCACTTTCATCTGTCTGGTATCCAGTGTTATATCGCTGGAATAATTACGAAAGCTCCTTTTTTCGGCAATCTGGACAGCTCGCTTGTGACGGGATTCTCCCTGACCGATTCGGATGCCGGCCGGGTTGTACCCCCACGCTCCCTGTGTAGAGCGGCCGCCGGTACCGATGGCCTTGTTCCCTCCCACGTGATCTTTATAGTGGCCTGCCTTCATCTGTTCTTCGAAATTTTTGAGTATTTCATCAAGGTTGAGTTGCTCCATCTGCTTTTTTTCTTCTTCGGTAAGATGAAGCTCCTTTACTTTTTTCAGGCCCGCAAGGATCTCTTCAAGCATTTCGTCAGTTGTTTCAATATCTTTGAATGTGTCAAGGAATGCCAGGTCGTACTTGTCAAAATGAATTTCATGTTTAACCAGTATCGATTTTGCTATATGATAGAAATCAGTCAAATTGCAGTTGTTCAGGTTCAGGGAAAGGGCATGATGGAGTGTCATCCATTCATGGATGGATACCGGCACGCCATACGATTTAAGAGAGAAAAAGAAATTAATAAACATCCCTTGTCCTCATGCTGGTATTATACGCATAATGGGATTTTCCTGATTTTTCAACCAGATCGACATCTTCTTTTTTCTTGAGAAGGGTGCCGACAAAAGGCAGTTCCTTCTCTATGGCCTTCGCCGATATGCCGCCTACTATGAGCGCCTGAAGCCAGTCAATGAGTTCGCTTGTTGAAGGCTTCTTCCGGAGCATGTCGAATTCACGGATCCAGTAAAAACGCTTCAATGCCTCATGGAGCAGATTTTTTTCAATTTTTGGATAATGGACTTTGATTATATCTTCCATGAGAGAAGTATCGGGGAATTCTATATAATGAAAAATGCAGCGCCTGAGAAACGGGTCCGGAAGTTCTTTTTCACTGTTTGAGGTTATGATAATGATGGGGCGGTGTTTCGCTTTAATGCTTTCCCCTGTTTCAGGAATGTGGAAACTCATTTCATCCAGTTCATTCAGAAGATCGTTGGGGAATTCCAGCTCGGCTTTATCTATTTCATCAATAAGCAGTACCACCTGCTCTTCAGATTTAAAAGCCTCTCCCAGTTTACCCAGCTTGATATATTGTTTAATATCGGATACGTCCCCGTCGCCGAACCGGGCGTCGTTGAGCCGCTGAACTGTATCGTAAACGTAGAGCCCTTCTTTTGCCTTGGTCGTAGATTTAATGTTCCAGATAATTAATTGTTTTCCAAGACCCCGGGCAATGGAATGAGCGAGAAGGGTCTTACCGGTTCCCGGCTCGCCTTTGACAATAAGTGGCCGTTGGAGAGCTATGGAAACATTAACATTGTCCCGAAGAGCCTGCGATAAGACATATTCATCGGATCCCTTAAAGTAATTCATGGTGATTCACCTTATGTAATAACATTCTGTATAATAATGAAACGTAATACATCATACATATAATACAACAATACAAAATAAGCCGCCAATACTGGCAAGTATTTTTAGCATCAAAAATAATAATTCATGAGCCTGGATCTGGATACTTGAATGATCCAATCAATATATCTTTTATAATTGACATCCAGAGTTAACTGAACTATTTTATTGCATATCAACAGCACGGAATAATGAAAAAAATAACAGTAATCATCGCTTTGTTGACTGCGGCACTATCAGCCCGGGCCGCTCAATTTGAGGAGCTTGATAAACCGCCGGAAGGTGCTCATAAAGGACAAATGATGCTCGGCGCCTTTGCAACAATAGGGGTCCCCTATGGTACCATAATTGATGCTGAAAATGATTTTGTCAGAAATTCTACATATACATTTACTAATAATTTTATAACAAAAAAGATCATGTTGCAGCATTTATCCTTCAGTTATGGCATCTTTTACGAATATATGCCCATAGATTATCTGGGGATCAAAGTCAAAATCAGACAGTCATCAATTATACAGAGGTCGCAGTTTGGACCCGAATATCAGAACTGGACTAAAATGATGTATAGTGATTTTTCGTTTTTTCTGGGGCCCACGGTGCATTGCACGTCACGAAAAGCATGGGATATATCATTCACTCCCTTGATCGGATATGCCCTTGGGAAATATACGGCGACTCCGGTCGGGGCGACGCTGATTCGTACATCGGAAATACCTTCATCACCAGACCTTGCGTTATACCAGTATACTTTTTTCTATAATGCTAAAAGAAAACAGCAGGCGTACAATCTTGTGGTGGGAGGCGAGATTAACATTTCCATGTTTTTTACCGGGGGATTTTTATTATCTTTCGGATTTGACTGGACCATGAATATGTTGAAATTTAAAGATTATTACTATATTAATAATGTCCAAACCTATGTATGGTTTTTTCCCAATAAAAATTCTTCATATGTGCATTCAGTCAGCTTTATGCTGTCTGCTGGATATGCTTTCTCAAACTGAGATCTGTTGTATGCCGCTGCTGTTATTTGGTGTCTCAGCAATGGAATCAGCAGGAACAATTACCATCGCCACATGATTCATCACTGCAACAATCGCATCCGCTTTCCAGCTGGGCTTCGTTATTAATGGCAAGAATTTTCACTGCGAAGTGAAGTGTTTTCCCTGCAAGAGGATGATTGAGGTCAAGTATGACTGTTTCATCGTTTACTTCAGTGATACGCGCAGGTATGAGACTGCCATTTTCCATTTGAATGGAAATTACCATCCCCGGCTCGGGATTGAAATTTGACTGCATTTCAGCCAATGGCATTTTGAGAACAAATTCATCGTTATATTCTCCATAGCCGTCTTCAGGTATGACCGTTATTTTTTTTTCGTCTTCGATCTTCATGCCCATTATGCCCCGATCGAGACCGACAATTATCGAACCAGATCCTACCTGAAATTCAAGCGGCTCAAGTCCGACATTGGAATCGAAAATTTCTCCATTATCAAAGGTCCCTGTATATTGGATCTGTACGAATTTTCCCTCTTCAACCATGATGTACTCCTTAGTTTTTGTGAATGTTGTTCTGATAGGCCAGCATGCGTGAGATCAGAATATTGACATTATCTGATATAATACTATTATTGTAAATCCAAATTTGTTTGAGCGAACGGCATTGAATCGAAGGGCAGTGTCAACGACGATTGTCTATCATGGATCCGTGGTGTTTTAGCAGACGCATGACCTGCAGGGTTACCCATTTGCTTTTTTTACCAGAATATTTTTTTGCCTCGTTCCCGTACATCATACCGGTTTGGGCGTTTTCCATGTTCCAGGATCCGTCGTCATTCTGTTTTGATATAATAAGATTGAAAGCTTCTCCTGCCCTCCGGTCTCCCAGGAAGCCTGACTTGGCAATAAAAAGAAGTCCATATAAAATATCATATTGAGACATGACGGGATATCCCAGCAGCCGAAAATCATGGTTCCAGGTACTCCTGGGTTTAATCGGCTCGCCGTGCCTGTTCTTGAATAAAGAACGTTTTAAGAAATATTCCGCTGCATTTATTATTATTCCGTCGTTGTTGCGTGAAGATGTTTGAATTTTATACTCAGCGAGGGCCATTGAGCATGCGATGGTTGCGTAGAAACAGCTTGCAACCATAATGTCTCCTTCTCTCTTCAGACCAGCACCCGGTTTATTAAACAGTATCAGCGTGAACTGATCACAGATGCCGGCAAGAGGGCAATGAAGCCAGCCTCCATCATGGCGCTGGTGGGCCGTTATCCATTCAATACCACGCTGAACATTTTCATCAATATAACCGGCCCGCAGCAGGAGCCGGATCATATCCCCGGTTCTGCACGCTAATTCAATGTTCGGTTTCCATTTTAATGAAAAACCCCCGGATGGCGTCTGACAATGAGAAATGATAAATCTGGCTGTTGCCTGAAGTACCGTCGATCGCCTGTCCAGACCCCGTTCAACCGCCTCGGCAAAACACCATACAGCACCGTTATAAAAAACATCGTAATTACTGCTGTTACCGAGAGCAGTTCCAGCCCTGTTTTTAAGTCTTTTCACTTCCGGTGTTTGAACAATCATGGAATACTGATCATCACAGCTGCTGTCTTCCAGGATATCTTTACGGGTCAGATAACAAATTGAAGGATCCGAATCTTCAAGAAGCCATTCGATGGGACTGTTGCTTAAATATTTGCTCGTCAGCTGGTTCATTAATGATACTCTATTATAGTAATTATAGAATGCCGGTGAAGGATATTATGTCAAATTATTTAAATATCAATACTGAAAATTGAATAGCGGTGCAAATATTGAATGGATACTGTTATTTCAATTGAAATTGTGCAGCTGAAGGTGTATTTTAATCTTGGAATCGACACCATGCAGGACAGACTTTTTGAATATCAAAATAAGACATAAAATTGATAAAATCGTGAAAAAATTATAAAAAAATAAATATTATTTACCGTTAATAAAATATAGGGATACATAACCATTTTTTGGCTTGTTAAAATGGATTATGCGGATTATGATAATGAAACAGGCATCAGGTGTATTAAACTATGTGCGGTATGGTGAGTATCTATGGATGAGTATATTCCCGAAAATAATCTTGTCGTTCTGTTTTTGTTGATGATACTAACCTTCGGTCTGTATTACTTCTGGTGGCTTGCGCGCGTCAGCCAGGCCTTTGAAGATGATCCTATTATCAATATACTGCTGACCATTTTTACTCTCGGGATATGGGGATTGTATCTAAATCTGAAATATTTGCAAAAATCAGAGATGATGAACGGCAGAGACGCAAAATGGTACATGATATTGTTTCTTCCGTGCATTGTTATTTTCCCGATTATTATTCAACACAATTTAAATGAAAAATTTTTTCCGGGTCGTTAAGTAATCCAGGAGCCAGCAATGATAGTCAGGTGTAAAAACTGTAATTCTGCTTTTGCCGTGGATGACGGAAAAGTCAAAGATAAGAAATTCGCCTTTACCTGTCCGAAATGTGACAATGAAAACGTCATTGATAACAGGAAAGAGCTCAAGTCGGCAGTTGCGGGACCGACTGTAATAGATGAAGAATATAATGAGGTTCCGGAGCGTGCAGCAAGGGATACCGGTTTCGGAGAAACCAGGGCCGCGAAAAATACTGAACGAATTCCGAAGAATGATATCCTCACTGATGATGAGCTGCTGCTTGATGATTCGGCTATGATTGATACTGATGACCTTTCCGGGCTTGCCGAACCAGAAAAGATTGAAGAAAGTGATGCTTCACTGGATCATGCCGACCTCCCTCCTGCTGACGATATGCGTTCCGAAGTCCCCCTTGATGATCTGAATATTGATGATGAGCTGAAAGATCTGGGAATTAACGATATTGATCTTGATGAAAAGCCTCCGGTTATAGAAGAAAAGCCTTTAAAAAGAGAATCACATGATTCAATTTTTGATGAATTGGACCTGGATATCGGTGAAACTAAATTAGACTCCGATGTCATTCTTGATGAAATGGATTTGAAAGAAGATGCGAATGCCCCGGTCCCTCTGGATGAAATTGATGATATAGATAAACTGCTGGCGGAAGATGAGAAGAAAAAAGAAATCGTGGATGATTTTGAACCGCTGGAGGTAGAAACAGCGAACATTGCATCAAAACCCCTGGCGCCGGACCTGGTGCTCGATGAGGAAATAAAAGCTGAAGAGGTATACCGTGCCAAAGATACCATGGAAGATGAGAGCATTACCATAGATCTGGATACGCTGGATATTGATCTGGAAAATGACGCGGGGGTGAAGGAAAAGAAACCTCATGAAAAAATGTCAGCCGATGATGATTTTGAACTTTCCGAAACAAAAGCGTCATCGCGCCACGAGGCTGATGAAGATGAAAACATTACCATAGATCTTGATTCGCTTGATATTGACCTCCAGGAAGAGAAAGAACCTTTAAAAGGAGAGAGTCACGAGGAACTGGACCTTGATCTTTCAGATTTTTCTGAAGAAACAATACAGGAACTCGAGGAGGTTTCGCAAAAACCAAAGATTAAAGATGATGAAAACATTACCCTGGATCTGAATTCCCTCGATATATCCCTTGAGGAGAGTGATGAAATAAAAAAGGGAGAGGATCTTGATGAAGACGAAAAACTGACCCTCGAGGATGCCGGACTGACGCTGGAAGAATTAACCACTGACGAGTTAATATCAGTATCATCGGAATCGGAATCCAGACATGATGAAGAGGAAGACATCAAACTGACCATTGATGAGCTGGGTCCTGATATCGATATGAATGACATTGAAAAGGAATTAAAGGAAGCCGAATCTATTTTGGTTGAACCGGCCGGAAATAAAGATGAACTTCTTGTGGTCGATGAATTGTCCGATCTTCCGGAGATAGATTTTGACAAGGACCTGGAACTGGCAGGAATTGGCGCAGGGACTGGAAAATCAAAAATTTCTAAAAACCAGGATGAACTGTTTGAGCTGAATGACAGGGAAAAGGCGATGAAAGGAAAGGGGGGCCTACAGAAAGAGCTCCCCGACATGGTTCCTAAAGGCGCGGTTAATTTCTCAATTGATTATTCCATCCGGTATTCAAGGATTGGCGCACTGCTCAGACTGTTCGGTATCTTCTTTTTAGGTCTCATCCCGCATTATATGGTTTTCTTTGTATATAACCTGCTATCAGTCATACTTGGTTTTATAAATCACATTCTTGTGATATTTACAGAGAAGAACATTGAGGACTTTTCAGAGATACATGAGAATACACTCCGGTACCTTTTATCGATAAGCGCTTCGTCGCTTGGAATTGTTGAAGAAATGCCGATTTTTGCCGGCCGTGATAATATTGATTATCCACTTCAAATGCGGATTGTGTATCCTCTCCGTTCATCAAGGCTGCTGGCCTTTCTCCGTCTCTCGGTTGTCGGAATCATTCTGCTGACATTGCCACATCTTGTAATTCTTGGAGTCATGAGCCTTGCTGTCCTGCTGATCTTTTTTACCGGGATACTTTCTGTGCTTATTACCGGTGGGTGGCCTCACATGCTGTTTGATTTCATGACAAGATATTACCGGTATATGGCCAGGGTGCTGGCTTTCAGCATCGGGATTATTGACGTGTATCCCACATTCAAGTTTGACTGATAAGTTTCACATGGACTGTCCTGATTCTGGGACCGTCAAATTCGCAAAAATAAATCCCCTGCCAGGTGCCGAGGCTCAGCCTGCCGTCGTTAATAATCACTGTTTCTGAACATCCTATCAGAGATGATTTTATGTGAGCGTGGGAATTCCCTTCGGCATGGCTGAAACTGACCTGATCTAATTTCAAGTGCCGCAATCCCTTTATAATATCTTTCTGAACGGCGGGATCGGCATTTTCATTAATAGTTATAGCTGCCGTCGTATGGGGGGTATAGATGACGCAGATACCATCATTGATCTGACTGCGGGCAAGAACAGTACGGATCATGGTAGTAATATCGATAAATTCTTCCGGGGTCCTGCTTGTTACTGTAAAAGACTCAACCATCTTTTTTTCCCTCTCCGTATACGAATGCATCCATCATGACTCTTACGCTTGCGGCAAGGGCCTGGAGATTGTATCCCCCTTCAAGGAATGATATGATTCTTCCCCGTGAATGAATATCAGCAACGGACATTAGCATTTTCGTGAATTCCCCGAATGTTTCAGTGTTAAGCCTGATAGATGAAAGAGGATCGTTACGGTGTGCGTCGAAGCCGGCAGAAATGAGAATTATTTCCGGTTTGAACGCATCGAGGGCGGGGACAATCTGGTTCTGAAATGCAGGGATGTATTCTTTTTCGGAACTTCCCGCTTGCATGGGGATATTAATGGTATAGCCTTTCCCCGCACCGGATCCGCATTCAGAAGCTGATCCCGTACCCGGATAATGCGGGTGCTGGTGGAGGCTGATATACAGTATGGAACTGTCACTCTCAAAGGAGTGCTGGGTGCCATTGCCATGGTGGACGTCCCAATCAACGATGGCAATCTTCCCTATCTTGTACATATTCTGCAAATAACGGGCGGCAATGGCAATGTTGTTGAATATGCAGAAGCCTGCGGCATAATCAGATTCAGCGTGATGGCCAGGCGGACGCACGGCGCAAAAGCCGTTGGTGGCCTTGTTTTCCATTACGGCATCGCACATGCTGAGTGATCCACCCACCGCTTTGAGGGCAACATCATAAGAGTAACTGCATACCGCGGTGTCCATGGAATCAAGATACGATATACCGCTTTTTATTTCCTTTTCAACACGCTTGATATAGGATTTCGCATGTATCGCCTCGATATGTTTCATATCCGGTATTGCAGGTTTGACTTTATATAAGCTATCATAGTATGGAGCTTCCGAAAGGGCGTTGCTGATATAGATGAGACGCTCAGGTTTTTCGGGATGCCCCCACCCGGTATCATGCTGCAGATATACTGAATCGAATAAATATGCCGTGCTCATTGAGGTACCATTTGTCACCGGATTCGTTTCCAGCTATCATAATTATAGTATATTGCATGCCCCTGTCAAATTATTATTTTTTTCAAAACCCGGCGCACTTCGGCAGCTGTATAGAGATAATAAAACTTTGTTGTGTCTTTGTTTTTTTTATTGACAGGATTCAGGCCTTTTCATAATTGTATTATTGTTAATACAATGAGACATTATGCGCTTATGAAAAATGTTACACTTGATAATACTCATATACCCCTGCATTATCAAATAGCCGATTATCTCGAAGATATGCTGAAGCGGGGCGACCTGAGTCATGAAAAGCAGGTCCCTCCGGAAGAGGAACTTGCGGCAATATTCGGCGTAAGCAGGACTACAATCCGGCATTCTCTGGATCACCTTCTGAACAAGGGACTGGTGACCAGAAAACAGGGGAAGGGGACGTTCTGGACGGAGGATGCCAAACTGCTCAAGCAGGAAAAAATGGCCGGCATCAATAAGCAGATTTTCAATATCAGCGAAAAGACAACAGTACGGGTGCTTTCAAAGAGCAGTGAAACAGGCAATGATGAAGCGTGCAGATTTCTCGGCATGCCGCTTGAATCGGCGTTGACGATCTTCAGGAGGATACGATCTGCCGGAGGAGAGCCCATGAGCTATACTATCAACTATCTTCCGGAACAATACGGGCGGCCGATTGAGAAACATCATCTACAGCGGATGACCATGCTGGAAACCCTGGAATCTATAGTAAAAATAAAACTGGGGACCATTGAACATGAGGTTGAAATAACACGGGCCACTGCTGAAATTTCGAAACTGCTGGGAATACGTGTTCTTGAGCCGGTCCTCACCATAAAAACATCGGTATTTGACAAGGAGAAAAAGCCCGTTGAGATAGTGTGGACCTATTTTGTGGAAAATAAGTATAAGTTCAGGGTCGTGCTTGATTAAGTCGTTACAATATACATTATATAATTTGGAAGTTAAATAAGGAGGATACCCATGGGGGAATATCAAAAAGCGTATGAAGAATCAATAAATAAACCCGATAGTTTTTGGGATCGCGCAGCTCAGGATGTTGTATGGTCCAAGAAATACAGCAAGGTTCTGGACGATACCAGGAAACCGTTTTATCGCTGGTTCATTGACGGTGAAATGAACACGTGCTACAACGCCCTGGATTATCATATCGAACAGGGGCGTGGGGACCAGGTCGCTATCATATACGACAGTCCAGTCACCGGAACTATTCGGAAGATCACGTACAAAGAATTCCGGGATGATGTGGCACTTTTTGCAGGGGCTCTGAAGAAACAGGGCATTGAAAAGGGCGACCGCGTTATAATCTATATGCCGATGATTCCTCAGGCGGCAGTTGCCATGTTTGCCTGTGCACGGATAGGGGCGATTCATTCGGTTGTCTTCGGTGGATTCGCTCCCAATGAGCTTGCCGTCAGAATCGATGATGCAAAGCCGAAACTGATAGTATCAGCATCGTGCGGCATTGAAGGCAAGAAAACCATTGAATACAAACCGCTGCTCGATAAAGCCATAGAACTGGCCAAAAACAAACCGTCACACTGCATAATTTTTCAGAGAGAGCAGGTAGCGGCATCCCTTATACCGGGCCGGGATATTGACTGGACTGAAGCAATGAAAAACACAAGTCCAGCTGAATGTGTTCCTGTGAAATCAACGGATCCCCTGTATATCCTTTACACGTCTGGGACAACCGGTCTGCCCAAAGGAGTCGTGCGGGACAATGGCGGTCACGCGGTTGCCCTGAAATGGAGCATGAAGTATATATATGGTATGAACCCCGGGGAAGTGTTCTGGGCAGCCTCTGATGTGGGTTGGGTAGTGGGACATTCATACATTATTTATGCGCCCCTCCTGTACGGATGCACCACGATAATGTATGAAGGGAAGCCGGTGGGAACCCCTGATCCCGGAGCATTCTGGCGGATCATTAATCAACATGATGTGAAGGTGCTTTTTACAGCGCCGACTGCCTTCAGGGCAATAAAAAAAGAAGATCCCAACGGGGAGCATATAAAGAAATATGATCTTTCGAAATTCAGGTATCTGTTCCTTGCCGGAGAACGCCTGGATCCGGATACCTACCACTGGGCTTCAAATATGCTTAAAAAACCGGTTGTGGACCATTGGTGGCAGACGGAGACCGGATGGGCAATAGCCGCGAACTGCATGGGGCTTGAACAATTTCCGATAAAAGCGGGATCACCGACAAAAGCGGTTCCGGGATACCAGGTGGATATTATCGACAGCGAGGGGAAGAAACTGCCTGCTGAAACTGAGGGACTGGTGGCGATAAAACTCCCGCTTCCTCCGGGCACGCTGCCGACGCTCTGGCAGAATGATGGCAAGTACAAGGAATCATATACGGATCCCTTCCCCGGCTATTATTTCACCGGGGACGGCGGATACATTGATAAGGACGGGTATCTCTATATCATGGGTCGTGTCGATGACGTCATCAATGTCGCTGGCCATCGGCTCTCAACCGGATCAATGGAGGAGATCATATCCCAGCATCCGGACGTTGCCGAATGTGCGGTTATCGGCGCGGCGGACGATTTTAAAGGACAACTTCCCCTCGGATTTGTGGTCCTCAAGGAAGGCGTTAAAAAAGGAAATGATGCCATTATCAAGGATCTGGTAGACATGGTTCGTGACCAGATCGGCGCCGTGGCGGTGTTCAAGCAGGCTGTCGTCGTGAAGCGGTTGCCAAAAACAAGATCAGGGAAGATCCTTCGGTCTACCATGAGAAAAATCGCCGATGGCCAGGATTTTTCAATACCATCAACCATAGATGACCCGGCTATACTGGGCGAGATTGAAGATTCTATAAAGAGCCTCGGTTACGGGAAAAGGTGATCCATACTGACATCTATTTGTTGTAAGTATTGTATACAAAGTATAATAGAAAGCCCTTCCCGGGAGTAATACCGGGAAGGGCTTTTATTTAATAGAAATCTTAAAACATCATTGACATAGCCTGTCAGATTATCTAATAATTGCAAAACATTTTTATTGAAACAGCATGATTGCCCGAATATTCATTTATATCTATGACAGAACCTCCTTTGCGTTTACCATAGCATTGTTCACTACAACGTGGTCATGGGTTGCTTCATTTTATGGCTTCTTTTTTGTCCATGCAACGGTCAATTTTAAGCAGGATGAGTTGTTGTATATGATCAGCGTCCTGGTTGTCTGCACCGGCATCGCGGTCCTGCTCCATCTCAGCTACTTCGGCATGTTTTACAGAATGGGATTTCAGGGTGGTTCAAAAACTATACGGCTCATTAACAGGTTTTTTGATAAAAAGCATATCTTTGTAAATTTCAAGGATATACAGAGCAGGGATGTAGAGGAAGTTTACTCGGCAGTATTGTCCCTGCCCAGGAAAAATTTTTTTGCCGGGTTACTCTTCACCACACTTGTAGTTTTCTCGATTATACTTCTTATCTATTATTATAGCAGAAATGCTGAGAGGATACCGTTCATTCTTCTCGGCGGATTTTTCTCATCCATCATTATCAGTTACTGTACATTCCTGCTAACAGAATATTTTTCAGGACCTTATAAGATGCGGCTGGAGCAGATGATGTTTGAGCGGTCCATTAAAATTAAACCGCGCGTCTTGTTGAGCTTTAAATACAAGGCGATATTCATGCTGATGGTTGTTCTTTTCAGCATGGTTAATTTGACAATACTAATTAGGCGGAGCGATAAGTCACTCCTGATCATTATTTGTTTTATTACATTAAGCCTGATTACCGTGGGGATGCTGATCTTCCTGATGCTGAATATCATCAGAATGTCGCTGGAAACAATCAACCGCTCGACAAAAAAACTCGCGGCAGGGGGCGGCGGCATGTTTTTCCCCCCTTTCTCAGACAAGGAATTTGCAATTTTTTCAGAGAACTATAACCTGGCGGCAGTGGAAATCAATGAAATACGAAGCGACTTGGAAACAAAAATCACTGAACGCACTGAAGAATTGAGCAATGCCTATGATAATCTGAACAAAGTCTACAGCCAGATACAGGCCGACCTCACCCTGGCAAAAAGAATCCAGAAAAGGATCATGCCGGAAAATTTTGATTCTTTCGAGGGTCTGGACCTCATTGTTCATTATTACCCGATGGCTGATATCGGGGGAGATATATATGATATTTTCCAGTTGTCCCCTGGATGCATCAGGTTCTTCCTGGCTGATGCCATCGGTCACGGCATTCAGGCTGCGCTGATAACCATGATCATAAAAAGTGAATATGAGAAAGTCAAGACGATTGAAAATGCCAAAGAACTCCTCGAATGGCTGAATAAATCATTCACCGATTTATATATTTCTCTGAATGCATTTTTTTCATGCGTCATCGTCGATATAGATACGCTCAACAATAAAATTCGCTACGCTTCGGCCGGCCATCCTAACCAGATCATCATTTCAAATAATACTATTGGAATTTTAAAGCATACGGGGAAACTGATAGGAATCAAACGTGATACAGAATATGATTTTGTCGAAAAAGACATTTATACGCATGACAAGGTTTTTCTCTATACAGACGGCCTGTTTGAACAATTTAATGACAATGATGAAGGGTTGACAGAACGTGATATTATGGAAATAATTGAAAAATATAAGACCTATCCTGCCAACACTATTGACGGTGCGATTATTAAAAGTCTTCGGGAATATATCGGGGTACATGAAGATCTTATCCTCAGCGATGATATTACTCTGATAAGCATTGAAATAAACGGCAAGTGAGCTATTTGCGACTTTTTCTTGAAATCAGGCTTAACATTCGGGCATACCCTGCAGAAATCAGCGTGACAGCAAAGTACCATGAATACGATTTTTAGTGAACATGGGTTTCTATCAAATGTAATCCCCTCATACGAATTCAGAAGCGAACAATTGCATATGGCTGAATTCATACTGGAGTGCCTTGTTAATTGTGAAAACGGGATCATAGAGGCGGGGACCGGCACGGGGAAAACACTGGCGTACCTTCTGCCGGTTGTTTTGCACGCCGTTGAGTATGACAAAAAAATTGCCTTGTCCACCGAGACAAAAACGCTCCAGAAACAGCTGTTCGAAAAGGATCTGCCCATTGTCAGGGAGATCGTAAAAAATTTTTTCAACATGGATTTCTCCTATTCCCTCTGCCTGGGAAGTTCCAACTATCCCTGCAGGAAACGATTTGAGGTTGCTTTAAAAACAGGAAGATTTCATCCGGGGGAGTTAAAGAAAATCGATCCGGTTCATGATCTCTTCGAATCAAAAAGAATTTTTACCTTCTTCGATCTCGGCCTTCCCGGCTCCATATGGAATGAAATTAACCGTGAAGGCGATTCATGTAATTCGTACAAGTGTCCATATGCGCCTGCCTGCTCATACCAGATGGCCCGGAAAGAATGGCAGCAGTCAAATTTACTGGTCATGAATCATTATCTGTTCTTCACTAATATAGCTTCGGGAAAAACCTACCTCCCCCAATGTGATATAGCGGTTTTTGACGAAGCGCATTCACTTGAGGATGTCGCGGCGTCACAGTTAGGATTCAGTATCGGCTATGAAGAACTCAAGGAAATCATTCAGTTATTCCGTGATGACAGAAAGGATAACGTGATTAATGGCATAGATGACCAGGCAACCAGATCAGCATTAAGTGTTCTGGCCAAGAAAATCGTGCCGGAGATGACCGAGTTTTTTGAGAAATTACGGACATTGGTGCCTGCGGATAAAATGTACCAGCGGATCCGGGAAGCCCTGGTAGCAGGAAATGCCCTGGTAGAGCGTCTGCAGGAATTAATGTTGCTTCTGGCCGATTCGGAAAAACAATTCGACGAAGATCATCCGCAGCGCATCGAATTTGACATTACCAGGGGAAAGCTGTTCACCTATCTGGAAGAGCTGGCTTCCTTTGTTTTCAAGAAAAGTGAGAATTATGTGTACTGGATCGAGCGAGAATCGGAAGCCGTGCTGGGAAACCTCATCCTGCGGGGACAGCCTATTGACATTGCGGAGTTATTCCAGCGAGAGGTACTGTCATGCTATGACTCATCTGTTTTCGTGTCGGCCACGCTGTCCATAGGTGGTGAATTTTCATATATCGCCGGGCGGCTGGGCATCGAAAACTACAAAGGTCTTCTGCTTCAGTCTTCATTTGACTATAAAAAACAGACCATCCTTTTTATAGCGCAGGATGTAGCCGATCCGGGGAACGGATTGTATACTGAGCAGGCTTCACATAATGCCGCTGAAATAATAAATCATTTGCAGGGCAATTGTCTCATGCTTTTCACTTCGTATAAATCAATGCGGGAAGTGAAAAACATCATCAGCGGGATCATCGATTATCCTATTTACTCTCAGGACGTGCTGGCAACAACTGCTGCCTTTGACCGGTACGTGAATGATCACAATTCAGTTCTCATGGGATCGAACTCATTCTGGCAGGGGATCGATCTGCCAGGCGATCTTGTGAGAGGAGTGATTGTCATGAAACTTCCTTTTTCCGTTCCTGATTCACCTCCGATAGAAGCTAAGATAGAACGGCTCCAATCGATCGGTAAAAATCCTTTCGCAGCGCTGCAGATACCTGAAGCGGTAATACGGTTCAAGCAAGGGTTCGGGAGGCTCATACGAAGCAGAAATGACCGCGGCATTGTTGCTGTACTGGATTCCCGGATAGCCAGCAAACCTTATGGACGACTTTTTTTAAAGGCTATTCCCGAATGCAGGGTTGTGCGTACCCTGTCGGAGCTGAAAGATGCATACACAAAAATGCAAAATGCCGGTTGATAATGATAGTAATGCACTTTGAATGAAATAGGAATACGGCAATGAAAAACAAAAAAAAAACAGATTTTGCCCTTGTGGTGGAGGGCGGCGGGATGCGCGGTATTTTTGCTGCTGGAATACTGGATGTTTTCATAGAGAAAAAATTTGACCCTTTTGACCTGTATATTGGAGTTTCGGCAGGGGCGTGCAATCTCGCGTCACACCTCGCGGGACAATATAAGCGTAATTTCCGCATATATACCCGCCTCATGACCCGGCATGAATTCATAAGCAAAAAAAAATTCATACAGGGCGGTCATTTGATGGATCTTGATTATCTGTGGAAAACGATTGATGTCGAAGAACCTCTCGATGTGGATAGAATTTTCAGTAACAAGAAAAAGAAATTCATCATTGTGGGCACTGCCGTTGAGCAGGGGATTCCGCTCTATATCGTTCCGACAATCAGTAACTGCTCGGAATGCCTGAAGGCATCAAGCGCTGTCCCGCTCCTCTACCGCGGATTCCTCGAAGTTGATTCAATCCACTGCGTTGACGGCGGTGTGACTGATCCGATTCCCGTCAGGGAAGCCTATCAGCGTGGATCACGGAACATTGTGGTAGTTCGGACCCGGCCCCCAGAGTACAGAAAGAAAAAGGGTCTGGAGAATTATGTTTCATCGTATGCAACACGGGCGTGGCCTAAACTTTCAACCGCAGTGAAAAACCAGGCTGATACATACTCCCGCTGCGTTGATTTTATTCTTAATCCCCCGGAAGATGCCACTGTCGTTCAGATCGCTCCGGAGAAGCCTTTGATGACCGGCAGAACAACGAAAAAAATAGAATCACTGCTTGCTGACTATGATGCCGGAAGAAAGTCCGGAGAGATTTTCGTGGCCGGGTGGAAATGAATTATTGCGAAAGACTTCCGGTATATTTGTCCCCATCCAAGACAAAAAATCCATACTGTGCGATGATGTTGGGGAATCTCCTGATCAGGCTGGATCTGCCTGCTGATGATAATGAGAAGTGATGTTCCTTTTTTACAGGGTATCCGTGGATATTGCAGAAGTTCTGGAAATCCAGTATTGTCAGAAGGTGGATGTTTGGCGTCTCATACCATTCGTAGGGCAGCAGTATATTTTTCGGCATGATCCCTTTCACGAGGAGCTGAAGCCTTGTTTTGTAATATCCGAAATTAGGGAAACTGACTATAGAATTCCTGCTGATGCGCATCATTTCCTTTAATACATATGACGGCCGTTTGGTGATCTGAAGAGTCTGATTCAGGATCACGTAGTCGAAGGAATTATCTTTATAATCGGCCAGTCCCTCGTCTATGTCTCCCTGGTAACAATAAAGGCCTTTTTCAACACATTTCCATACGCCGTCTTCAGAAATCTCCACACCGTAGGGGATCGCCTGTTTCTGTTCCTGGAGTCTCTGGAGGAGGGTCCCATCGCCGCATCCAAGATCAAGAACTTTGGAACCGGGGGCAACCTCTTCCATGATAAGATCATATGAAATATGTTCTATGTCAATCATCAGTCGTTCAACCGTTCATATTCGCGTTTTAAAAAATTCGAAATATTTCTCTTCAATGGCTCGTAATCGATGAGAAAGGTATCATGCCCCATATCGGTTTCTATGTCGGTATACATTACATTTTTACCGTTGGCACGAAGGGCTTGAACAATCTCTTTCGACTGGGGACTGGGGTATAGCCAGTCGGAGGTAAAGCTGATAACGAGAAAATTTGAGAGAACGGATGAAAATGCGTTATGCAAATTGCCATAGTCCTTTTTAAGATCGAAGTAATCTATAGCTTTCGTAATGTAAAGATATGTATTGGCATCAAAGCGGTCCACAAACTTGGTTCCCTGATAATGAAGATACGATTCCACCATAAAGACATTATCAAATCTTGTTATCGTTGGATCTTCGTCTTTATAGCGACGACCGAATTTCTCATGCATATGCTTTTCGCTCAGGTAGGTTATGTGACCGATCATCCTCGCCAGGGAAAGACCGGCATCCGGGCCTTTAGAATTGTAATAATCGCCTCCGTTCCAATTGGGATCGTTCATTATTGCCTGGCGACCCACCTCGTTCAATGCTATTCCCTGAGCTGATAGCGATGCGGATGTGGCGATTGATATGACCGAGCTGACCATTTCCGGATACATAATGGCCCATTTGAGGGCCTGCATTCCGCCCATTGATCCACCGGCAATGGAAAGGAGCCTGTCAATGCCGAGATGACTGATAAGATGCCATTGGCAGTTCACCATGTCATGGATAGTGACAGTTGGGAAATCAAGGCCGAAGGGTTTGCCTGTTTCCGGATTGATCGACGATGGACCGGTTGATCCTGAGCATCCGCCGATAACATTGGAACAGATAATAAAGTATTTATCGGTATCGAAAGGTTTTCCCGGTCCCACGTACAGGTCCCACCACCCGGGATGTTTGTCCTGGCTGGTATTGAAACCGGCTGCGTGGGCGCTCCCGGAAAGGGCATGAGCAAGAAGAATTGCGTTGTTTTTCCGTTCGTTGAGAGTTCCGTACGTTTCATAGGCGAGCGTGACAGGACTCAGCGTTTTTCCTGACCTGAAAGTGAAGTGGTCAAAGGTGTAGTACCGCGTTTCAACTAAACCGACGGATTTACCGGCTGATTCATTATTATCCATAGGCATAGTATTCAATAATTGTCCTCAGATTAAATGCATAATTGGATTATCATTACTTCCCCCCGGTTCCGGTAAGGGATATTGTTAATGCTAATGAGATACACAACTAGTGCACTATTTTACTTATGGAAAGCGGCAGGTATATAAGAGGCTAAGGAACAAAAAAACCGCGATATGAGATAGCGGTTTTAATCGTCTATCTCATCTTCCGGATTTTTATCCGCTGGAATTGGCACCTCTTTCATTTCTGAACGGTTGCCGTGGCTTCACAGGGCCAGTCCCTCTACCACTCTCGATAAGATAAACAATGCTGATATTGATTTTATACAATGATGTCAATAACAAAATGAAGCCTCTGAAAAAATAAATAAAGTGTAATGAAGAAAAAGGTGCAGGTTGTTTTAGCCTCTCATCACAACGGGTAACCTGTTTTGGTGATTTGGATTTTTGTTTGACATTTTTTGTTGACATTAATGATCATTGTAAAGATAAAGGTAGGCAATTGAAAATTATTTGTACAAAACTTACTTTTGACATGAAAATTTCGGCATTTTAATAAAACCAGGAGGGATTTGTATGAAGTTTGCTGGATCGTATGGCGTCCCGTTGGAAGAAATCTCGAGAGAATCATTTTTCAACATAGGCGGACCGCATGGATTTATGAGGTGGGGATTGTACATCTTTATGTTCATCGCTTTCTTCTACCTTGCGTATAGTGTTATTCAGCGGGTTCTTATCTGGAGAAAAGGACAGCCAGAATTGCGCACTGATTACCCGGAAAAAAGGATACTGGCAGTCGTCAAATATGTCATATTACAGGCCAAGATCTTGCGTGAGTCCTTTGCCGGCATCATGCATGCAGCGATATTCTTCGGATTTGTTGCGTTAGCCGGCGTTACCTTCTTCATCTTTGTTAAGGACGACTTTACTGAACTGTTTTTCCATTGGAACTTCATCACTGGTAATTTCTACCTGATTTGGTCGCTGATTGGCGATCTGGCAGGCGCGGTCGTTTTGATCGGACTTTGCATGGCTGCCTATCGCCGGTATGTAACGAAGCCGACCAGGCTCGACACCAAGCCAATTGATACCTTCGCGCTGGTTTTGATATTTATAATCATCATATCCGGTTTCACCAGCGAAGCGATGCGGATTGCCATATCCGATTTCCCGGCCTGGGAAGTGTGGTCTCCCTTTGGTTATGTCCTCGCATTCTTCTTCTCGATTTTCAGCGAATCGACCCTCAGGGTCATGCACCAGTTCAGCTGGTGGATCCACATGCTGGGTGCCTTCATATTCATCGGTCTTGTCGGTTCCGACAAGCTTGGACACATTATGATATCGTCGCTCAATGTGTATTATGGGAATATTAATAATGAAAGTTCTAAAACCAAGTACGCCCTTAATGTGATCGATCCGGCAGTGTTTGAAGTTGCAGAGAGTTTTGGTGTTTCCAAGGTTGAAGAGTATACCTGGAAACAGCTCATGGATAGCGACGCATGCACTCGGTGCGGCCGCTGCCAGGACAACTGCCCGGCATGGCTGACGGAAAAACCCCTGTCTCCCAAGAAGCTGGTCAACGACATCAAGGCCAACATGGACGAGCGGATACCCAAACTGAGGCTTGCTGAAGACCCGGCTACAGTGGAAACAACTCCTCTCATCGAAGGTTCTGTTCTGGCCGACGAATTCTGGTCATGTACCAACTGCTCCGCCTGTATGGAAGCGTGTCCGGTGAATATAGAGCATATTCAGAAGATGATCGATATGCGGCGATATAAAGTTCTCATGGAAGGCGACATGGCGCCGGAGCTGCAAACATCTTTTATGAACCTTGAAAACAACTTCAATCCCTATGGTTTTGCCTTTGGAGAGCGTGGAGCGTGGCTCCCGGCAGATCTCGGGGTGAAAACCATGGCTGAAGACGCCGAAGTGGAGTATCTCTACTTCGTTGGTTCAGCAGCTTCTTATGACAAGCGAAACCAGAAAGTCGCGACTGCGTTTCTTAAAATAATGCAGAAAGCGGGTATTAAAGTCGGCATACTGGGAGCCGAAGAAGCTGATTCAGGCGATGCAGCGCTGCGTGGCGGAAACGAGTACCTCTTCCACGCCCTGGTAACGCAGAACCTGGAAAACTTCAAAGCCTATGGCGTGAAAAAAATTGTCTGCACCTGTCCGCATGACTACAATGTTATAAAGAAGGAATACAAGAATTTCGCCAAAGTGGGCAAGAACGCTGAAGGTGGTCCCCTCGAGTGCAACTATGAAGTTTACCATCACACCGAGGTGATTCATGAGCTTATCAAGAGCGGCAAGATCAAACTGGTGAATGCTCTCAATGAAACCATCACGTATCATGATTCCTGTTTCCTGGGACGGTACAACGAGATTTACGACGCGCCCCGGGAAATACTCAAGGCGATACCGGGCGTGAATTTTGTGGAAATGAGCAGGAATCACAGGACCAGTTTCTGCTGCGGCGCAGGTGGTGCTCGTATGTTCATTGAAGAACACCTGGGAACCCGCATTAACCAGTTCCGGACCAAGGACGCCCAGTCCACAGGCGCAACAAAGATCTGCACTGCCTGTCCCTTCTGCATGACCATGTTGTCTGATGGTATTACCGAGCTGGATATCCAGAATATGCAGAATTTTGACATAGCAGAGTATGTGTACAATGCTATGGAAAAGTAAAGACCTCTAATTTGTGAAAGATTAAAGGGGCTGTCTCATAATGGGACAGTCCCTTTTTTGTGGGTAAAAATTATTCATTGTATAGTATTTTATATAAGTATAAAAAAAATAAATCCTGAAAAAAAATCATTAAATTTTTTTAATTAATACTTGCAATTTGCAACCATTGATATTTGGTTGGATAGTCAACCAATTCAGACCGTTTGGATGGTTTTTTACTGTAAGATACAATTATTTTAGGAGGTTATATATGAGGTCTATGCTTGATGGTATCAGAATCATTGATTTCACAGCCAATATCGCAGGTCCGGCTGCAACTGCCCTGCTGTCCGATATGGGAGCTGAAGTTATTAAAGTCGAAAAACCGGGTATCGGCGATGATGCACGGTTATTCCCGCCGTATGTGAATGGTTTTTCAGCGCCTTTTATTGTAATGAACAGGTCAAAAAAGAGCGTTGTTATCGACATGAAAAAACCTGAAGGAGTGGCGATTTTCAAAGAACTTGTGGCTACCGCCGATGTTCTGGTTGAGAATTATAAACCCGGTGTGATGAAAAAGCTTGGTCTGGACTATGACACTTTGAAATTGATAAATCAAAAACTGATTATGCTTTCATTGTCAGGATATGGACAGGATGGGCCTTTATCAAAACGCCCTGCTTATGATTCAATTATACAGGCCTGCTCCGGGATCATGGATGTTACCGGCTTTCCTGACGGGCCTCCGGTAAAAGCAGGTCCCATTATCATCGACCTGGCCACGGCAATGCAGGCTGGTTTTGCCATATGCGCTGCTTTGTTTGCGCGGGAAAAAACCGGCGAGGGAGAATATATTGATTTATCAATGTTCGAAACGGCAATTAATCTCCTGGCCGGAGTCTGGACTGATTACACGGTCACAAAAAATGTACCCAAAAGGACCGGGAACCGGTATCCTTATGTAAGCCCGTTTGATACCTTTCATGCCAAAAATGGCTACTTCATGATCTGCAGCGCCGGGGATGGGACCTTTCACAAACTCTGTGATGCGATGAGTATGCCTGAGCTCAAAACTGATGAGCGCTTCAAAAATCTTTTTGTCCGCAACGCCAATGAACCTGATTTGAAAAAAATCATACAGGAATGGGTTGGCGATAAGAATACGGAAGAATTAATGGAAATTATGGTCAAGTTTGATGTGCCGGCATCTCCGATATTAAGCGTGAAAGATGTTGTGGAGCACCCCCATACAATAGCACGGGGTATACCTGTGGAGGTGGAACAGCCCGGACGGGGTAATGTAGTGATTTACGGCCCTGCGATTAAAACTAAAAATAGTGAGACAAAAGTGCGCGGTGCCGCCCCTGAGCATGGTCAGCATACCGATTGGATGCTCAATGAGCTGCTAAAAAAATCTGCGGCAGAGATTGATAAATTGAAAGCATCAGGAGTAGTAAAATAAATTTTGCCATGAGCGGGGCGGAAGCCCCGCTTTTTTTTTGCAGGATTGCCGGCGCAGAAGTGAAAAAGCTCACGTTGTCAGCTTTAACAATAGCGGCGAGAAAGATAAAATTTGTTATACAGAAAAATCAAGAGAATTGTAATCGAGAACAGTATATACCCCAGCGTAATATTCCCTCCCGCCCCAATGCCAATTTCATTGGAATGGATAAATCCAAAATATGAAAAAATTATTAATGGCACTGTCCAGAAAAAAGCTTTTAAAAAGTCTTTATCAATAAGATAAACAGCCACTGCTGAGAGAAACATTGCTGAAAAAAGAGCTCCCTCGGAAAAGACAAGTATTCCTTTCAAATGAGGAAGTGTTTTTGCTATGACATCATTCATCTGAGCGGTTGTATACTTTCCCTCAGCGTTAATGAATTGCCGAAGCAGAGTAAGGCCCCAGGATGCAATTGCAGGCATGAGTCCAAGGGCTACGGCAGGGGCATGTTCTTTCGGCGTGGTCTGGAAAGCCTGGGCAGTTATTATTACGCCGATCCAGAGCAGAATAGGAAATCCGGCTTCGAGAGGTATCGCTGATACAATAACGCTCATGAGGCCAGTGAAACAGATAATGGTCATGACTGCGCCGTTGATTATTGAATAGCCTGATCTCGCACCGAGTCCTTTCCAGCCCGGATGACCAATATAAACTGTAGAGGGGAACGGCGATCCGAAAAAAGAGCCAATAATGGTTCCGATACCGTTCATTGCCAAAGTCGGCATGGCAGGATAGGCGTCTCCAGCCGCGGAGGCTGATTCAATATTCTGTAAAGTCCCGAAAAAAGCCATGATCCCCATGGGGATTGATATTGAAAGATAAGGAAGAATATCTTTCATGTTTATGCTATTGATGATATCAAAGAGATAAAATCCCGGTAAATATAACGATACTTCGCCGGTTGATTGAATAAGCTTTTCAGAATCCATTGTACCTGTGGTCCAGGCTATGGCAGATCCAATGGCGAGTGCATAAAAACCTGCGGGAATACGAAATGGAAGTTTGACATGAGAAAAGTATTCAGCCATTATGAGGGCCAGGGGTATAAGAGCAATTATAGGACGGTCCCAGATCTTAATGGTTTGATCAAGAGCTATGAAGGATATGGCAATGCCAGCCAGGGTTGAGAGGAGTGCCGCACGAGGAGTAAGTTTTCTTAAACGATCTCCAAAAAAGGCGCCTATACCTTCAAAAAAACCGCTGATGAAGCAGCTGATAACTCCCACCTTCCATGCAAAGTCTGCATTTTTAGTCTGGATATATACCGGAGCAATAATAAGAGTGAAAAATGCGAAGAGACTTACCGTGTTTATACCATAAGGCAATGCTGTGACGTCAGATCGATGTTCTCTTCTGGCAAGACGATGGGCCTGCCAAGAATAAAAAATGTTTCCGGCCAGTACAGCTGTGGCGGTTCCGGGCAGCATCTTTCCAAACACAAGAGAAGCCGGCATGCCGATGGAGAGACATAGGCCGGTGATAATAAGAAGATTAACCAGATTGTCAATAAAGAGGCCAATGAATCCGTCAATGTCTCCTTTAACAAAAACTGGATAGGCTGCTGCAACATGTTTTTTCATAGAATCTACCCTGTGTAAAAAGTTTACTTAAAAAGAGAAGTCAAAAATACAATTTCCCAATTCTGGAGACGGGTTATTTTTTTATTAAACGGCGTATGGTCATTAGATTAATTTTGTCGGCTTCATCATCATTAAATTTTGGAGTTTCTAAAATCATGGGTACATTTTTAAGTTTTGCATCATTGAGGAGCAGTCGAAAGCCGTCTGTGCCGATGTATCCCTTGCCGATATGCTCATGGCGGTCAACCATGCTTCCGCAATCTTTTTTTGAATCATTGAGATGGATCAATGCAAGATTCTCCAGCCCGATGATGGCGTCAAAATCAGAAAAAACTTTTTTGTAGGTTTCCTGCGTGGATATATCATATCCGGCTGCGAAGATATGACAGGTATCAAGGCACACACCGAGCCTGTCGGGAAAAGAGCTTTTATCGATTATAGTGCGGATATGTTCGAAACGATTGCCGATGGAAAATCCCTGGCCGGCTGTTGTTTCCAGGAGTATTTTCGTTTTTTTGTTTTTTTCAAATACGGTGTTCAGATTATCAGCAATAGAATCAATTCCTGATTCAAGTCCTCTGCCGCCATGACTCCCCGGATGAAGAACCAGATAATCAATCTGCATCTGTTCTGCACGATGAAGCTCATCAGACAGGGCAGACAGTGATTTAATTTTTACATCTCCGATACCGGCAAGATTGATAAGATAACCGGAATGGGCAAAAACAGCCATGTCTTTAATGATTGAGCGTGCTTTGAGAAAAGAGTCAATGTCTTCTATGCTGTACTGTTTAGCTTCCCAACGGTTTGAATTTTTTAAGAATATTTGAACGGCCCCGATTTTAAGTTCTTCGGCTTTCTGTATTGCCTTGTAAAGGCCCCCCGATATTGAAAGATGAACTCCAATTTTTCTCATGGTCTTCCCGAGTAATGTTTTAATAGTATCTCTAGATTACTTGTGTCAATGAGTTGATAGTATTCTTAATATCGTTTCAGGCAACATCCCTTCAATTTCAATTCGTTTCCTTTTTCCTTTTTCGCCTGAAATAATAGTTATATCCGATTTCGGGATTCTCAGCTTTTTTGAAAAAAGACCGATGAGTTCTGAATTTGCCTTTCCGTCTACCGGAGGAGCATTGAGATATACTTTTATATGTTTAGCCGAATCTACAGTTATCATGCTTCGGGATGACTTCGGCGATACTGTAATATCGAAAATTGATTTTAGTGTCATAGTATTCTATGTATGGGAGCATATCCATAAGGCAAGTTTTTTTTCTTATTTTACACCGGGGCATAGTGAGGGAAAAAGATAATCAACGTATATTAGTATGATGCTGTTCATGAAATAGTTATTGAAATTCTTTTAATGCATTGATATCTTAGTTTTTAACATCAGCTTTGACTAGGCGCATTTTTAATTTTTTATCATCTACTGTGCAGGAATTACACATAATGAATAAAAGAACAAGAATAATTAAAGCCTATGCTGACCACATATCACCCGGTAAGGTTGATATCTATTCAAAGTTTCAGCTGGTGCTCATCCCGGGAAAGAGAAATGGCTGTTATCTGTACGACATTGATGGCAAGCGTTATATTAATTGCCATAGCAATGGCGGTGTTTTCAATCTGGGTCATCGAAATCCGCACATACTGCGCTCCGTTATTCAGGCAATGAAGAAATACGATATTGGGAATCATCATTTGATCAGTGAGCCGAAGGCAATACTGGGAGAATTGATTTCATCGGCAATGCCCAAAGGTTTAAACCAGGTAGTGTACGGGGTGAGCGGCGGGGAGGCAGTAGACCTTGCGATTAAACTGGCACGGGGAGTCACCGGCAGATTCGAGATCTTATCGGCAAAAGGAGGGTACCACGGCCATACGGGACTGGCCATGGCCACCGGCGATAAAAAATTCAAAGAAAAATTCGGGGCTTCAATGCCTGGTTTCCGCCAGGTTCAATTCAATGACATAAAAAGTCTGGAAAGGAGTATAACGAAAAAAACAGCAGCTGTCATCCTTGAAACAATTCCTGCTACTATGGGAATAGTGGTCCCGGCTAAGGATTATTACCGGAAGGTGAGGGCCCTCTGCGATGCCTCCGGCGTGTTGCTCATCTTGGATGAAATACAGTCAGGTTTCGGCAGGACCGGCACCATGTGGGGATTCGAGCATTTTAACGTTGTCCCGGATATCGTAACTCTCGGGAAGGGAATGAGCGGAGGAATCTACCCCATAACCGCAACCGTGTATCAGGAGAAATACGCGGGATTCTTCCGTGCCGACCCTTTTATCCACATATCTACATTTGGCGGCAGCGAAATCGGATGTTTTGCCGCCATTGAAGTTCTTCGTATCACCGGACGAAAAGAATTTCTCAACCATGTAAAACGGATGGAGAAGTTTTTTGTTAAACGACTGAATGAATTATCACAAAACTATCCTTCATTAAAATTACGTGTCAGGGGTCTTGGCCTGATGATGGGGCTTGAATTCAAGGATGAAGGAACATCATTATTTCTCATGAAGCACTTGTTTGATCAGGGTGTTTACCTGGTGTATTCCGGCAATGATCCCGCAGTTCTTCAGTTTATGCCGGTGCTGACAATCACGGAAAAGCAGGGTAGTGACATTATTCGAAGGATGGGTCTGGCATTTGCTAAAATGGGGGGATTATAATCAATGAATATCGATGATAGTGGGTATGCCTCTATTATTGATTTATTTAAGAATATCGATCTTGCTTACGCCTTCAAAAAGAAAAGATTGCGTCATCTCCATTCAGCCTCAATCAACGCAGAAGTGCTCCATTTACGGAATAATTTCAATAACATATGGGATATACGAGGGGATCAGTTTTATCTCAAAGATCCAGCCCTTACGGACAAAAGCCGTGAAATAATACAGGGATTATTTGGCGATCGCGATAAAGCGCTGGCTATTCTTAAGATCAATCTGGCACTGATCGCCCTGGAACGCAACGATATTAACGACTTTTTCCAGCTTCATATTGCCAGTAAGGGTGCACAAAAAAACCTGATCTCCATCCTGTTTGACGGGGATGACTCCCTGATCAGTATTGTCCGAGAGCAGATTCCTTATCTTGAACAATATATCCCCACTATGGAAAAATTCAATGGCAGGAACGTATCTGATATGGCCTTCTCGAAAAGAGATATGGATAGTATATTGCATTTTTTATCACATGCTGATGTCATTGAGAAGAACCTCACCAGGGATATACTATGCTATAAGGAATTTGAGCGCGATTTTCTCAGATTGTACCGTGAAAACGCAAAAATTGATATTGTCGGTTACGGTGAAATATCAACGGTCATGCGCCTTAATAAAAAAAAGCATGTTCGCGAAGATATCGTTACGAGTGAATCAATGTGGATATGGAAAAAAATGCCTCCCTTCCCGACGAAAGAGGAGGTTGAGCTTTTCCTGAAACTCTATATTGATTACAGGAAAATCCTTACTGAAGATGTCGGTATTCTGGTGCCGAAACAGACGGCACGGTATTTCAAACATGATGATTACTACCAGGTGTATGCCGGTCAAGAGCGTCTGAATTCTGAAGGGATATGCAATACATTAATCAAAAAACTTGACGTACCAAACGCAAATCGACTGCTGCAGATGATATTAAAAAAATTGCGAGCTGTTTATGTATTTAATAAAACAAATGGTGTGGTGGACATTGGTTTAGACGCTCAACTTTCCAATTGGGCTGTTGTTTCAAATGATGGAGCATCCACAGTGATAACCGGAGATGAAGAAATAATGTACATTGATACAAGTTCTCCAATGATACGAATTCAAGGGATTGAACAGATAAATCCTGAAATTTTTATTAAGAGTGCCGCATCATTTTTACGGCCGATCATACGTAAGTTTTTCTTAAAACAAGTCCTTGATCGATACCATGATATGAAATCAGTGGCGATTGATTTAATTGCTAACCTGTATAAGGAAAAGAGGGTGGATCTTATTGATGGTTTTATTAAGATAACGAATGAATATTTTAAAAATTTCAAGATTGACGTAAAGGATATAACAAGAAAGGAGATAGACGCATATTATTCAAATGACGCCTTTATCTGGAAGTTTTATCAGGCCTCGCGTAAAATTGACCGATTTATTACTGAGAAATTATTTAGAAAAAAATATTTGTTTAGGATTCCTGAAAAGATAGAAAGATAATTACTCGAATATGAGAGGTGCTCATGTGTGACACAATGGTATCCACTCCGAAGTCTTCCGCTGAAAAGGTTATGATAGTAGGAAAGAATTCGGACAGGGAACCGAATGAGGCGCAGAATATTACCTTTGTTCCCGCATCGGATCATCCTGCCGGCAGCAACGTGAGGTGCACCTATATAGAGATACCGCAGGTAAAACATACCCATGCAGTCCTTCTGTCAAGGCCCTTCTGGATGTACGGCGCAGAAATGGGGGTAAATGAGCATGGTGTTGCGATCGGCAATGAGGCCGTTTTCACAAAAGAGAAATATCATAAAAAAAATGATGCACTTCTGGGCATGGATATCCTCCGCCTTGCTCTGGAAAGATCACACAATGCCTGTGAAGCGATTGATGTCATTATTCAGCTACTGGATGAATATGGACAGGGCGGCGTTCATACTATGGGGGGCACGAAATATTATCATAATTCATTCATTATCGCGGATCCCGTGGAGGCTTATATCCTTGAAACAGCAGGGATTCACTGGGTGTATAAAAAAGTAGATGGTATTGCTTCAATATCTAACTGTCTTACAATTGAAAATGTGTACGATAGATCATCATTTGATCGTGACAGGGATTCAGATGAATTCGGCCGCATGAAAAGAGGCAACCCGGTGCATTTTAACAAGGACTTCAGTGATTCTGTATATACACATTTTGCGCGGGGCAGAGTCAGAAAGTCTTGCAGTTATGATATGCTTAATCAAAAGAATGGCTCTATTACCAGCAGTGACATTATGAATATACTGAGGTCTCATAATGTCAGGGAGCCGTATAAACCTGGATCTAGGCCTATGGAACGGATGTGCCTCCATGCAGGAGGACTTATCTCTTCGCAGACAGCTGGTTCCATGGTGGCTGTTATGAAGAAGGGCCGTATGCCGCTGGTATATTATACAGGCACATCAGCGCCGTGCATGAGTATATATAAGCCTCATACGATCAGTAAGAATCAGAAGGAATTAAAATCAACTAATTTGTCTTCAGCATCACCATTCGGCGGCTATGACATTTATGGAACTGCGACAAGTACATGGGACCGGAAAACGTTGTGGTGGACCGGTGAGAGTATACACCGGCGTGTATTGATGAATTATTCGAGCCTGATGCCGGTACTGCAATCAGCAAGAGATACGATTGAAAGACAAGTAATCGATTTGATAGAAAAAAAATGGAAAATGAGCGGCAAAATGGATTTCGGTGCAGATTGCAGACATCACGCAAAGGAGCTCATACTGCTGAATAAAAAAATTTCAGAAATAATCCAGGACGAATTTTTAAAATTAAAACGCAAAAAAGATGTCCCCTGGTGGTTTGCAGTTCAATGGGACAGAATTAATTCAAAAGCAGGAATTGTAATATAATATGTTTTATGTCGCTTAAATTCCAGTATTTCGTTTTCTTAATTTCACCAATGATGTCTTAAATATCTCTACTTGAAGGTGCTGATTGCTTCATTCACTGTTGTAAAAAGTTTTATTACAGAAGTCACTTTCGTCAAATCCAGCACTTTCTTAACTTCCTCATTGGCAGCTGCAAGTCGAAGTTGTGATTTCAAACTCTGGTTGATATTGAGAAAAATACCAATTCCTGAACTTGTTATCATTTTGACATCGCTGAGATCTACAATCAGCTTTTTTATCCCCTTCTCAATAATTGTTTCCTGGAGCTTTTCTTTTAAATCAGGTACATCCAAGGTATGTACTTCTTTCATCACTATTTTGATTACAAACAGGTTTTCGCCTTTATCAATGACTTCTATCATATGTTTCTCCAACAATAAATACTTAATTGAGTTTAAGAAGATTAAAATCAAAAAGTCAACAAATTTTTAAGTATTAAAAAGGGGATTATATAAAAATGTATATGAATTGAATTGGAAGAAAACTGCTATGTATCACTGTCACAGGCTTAAGCAGTTAAAGTAAAATATAATGTTTTTGGAATGAGGTTATTTTGTATAGTGGCAAAGATAATCTAGTAATTATGCAACAATCAACTGTATATTATAAGCTTGACTAAAATATCGAGATTTGTATATAAGTTTCCAATTAATAAAACTGGCATGTTTGTCAGTGCATTTTATATTTGGATGTGTTACGGTTAAAACGTAACATCTAATGATATCCATGGAATTATCTGAACATCTTAATAAAAACAACATTCTACTGAAACCGAGATCGACCACACGGTGGGAATTGATAGCCGAGATGATTGATCTTGCAGTGAAGAATAAAGAAATTGATACATGCGATTGTGAAGATTTGACAAAGTCTCTCGTCGATAGGGAAAAATCGATGAGTACGGGAATAGGTAACGGCGTTGCCATTCCTCATTGTGCTTCGGTTAAAGTACAGGACATCGTGTATATTATGGCAATAGTCCCACAGGGTATGGATTTTGACTCAATTGATAACCAGCCTGTTAAAATTGTCATTCTTCTTCTGGTGCCTAAAAGCAAACTCACCCAGCATATAAAAACACTTGCGCAGATTGCCAAATTGATGAGCAATGAAAATCTTCGAAACAAGTTGTTGACATTGAAAACACCTGAAAGCATCATAAAGACAATCAAAGATTTTGAAAACATGAAGTAGCGATTACCGCATGGATGATGAACGATTAATATGCTCTAATGGCATTCAGAAAGAAGAAGAACATGAGCGGACGCTGAGGCCCACCAGGTTCGAAGAATTCATAGGGCAGAAAAAGAACACTGAAAATTTAAAAATCTTCATTCAATCAGCAAAAATGAGGAATGTTCCTCTTGACCATGTTCTCCTGGCCGGTCCTCCGGGGCTTGGAAAGACGACCCTGGCCTTCATTATTTCAAGAGAACTGGGCGTGAATATCAAAGCTACTTCCGCACCTATTATTGATAAGGCGGGAGATCTTGCATCTATACTGACAGGTCTTGAAGAAAATGACGTTCTTTTTATTGACGAGATTCACCGCCTGTCGCCTGCGTTAGAGGAAATACTGTATCCTGCCCTGGAAGACAGATCGATTGATATCGTCATTGGCCAGGGCATCGGGGCGCGGAGCATTAAATTGAATCTGGCTCCATTCACTCTTATTGGCGCCACAACAAGAACAGGGCTCCTTACGTCAGCTCTCCGGGACCGCTTCGGGATCAATATGCGCCTTGATTATTATACGATCGATGAGCTGCGGGAAATAGCTGTCAGGACATCATCTATCATCCACTGCAACATTGATGATGATGCGGCTCTCGAAATTGCAAAACGTTCAAGGAGAACCCCCAGGATCGTAAACCGAATCCTGAAAAGGGTTTCAGATTTTGCAACCGTAGACGGATTGAAAAAAATAGATCTGGCCATTACCCGTTTTGCCCTTTCTAAACTGGAAATAGATGAACTTGGTCTTGATGATATGGACCGTAAATTTCTTCTGGCAATCATCAATAAATACAACGGTGGCCCAGTCGGTATAAAAACTATAGCCATTTCTATCGGAGAAGAAATAGATACCCTCGAAGACTTTTACGAGCCCTTTCTGGTTCAAGTTGGTCTATTGAAACGTACCCCTCGGGGCAGGGTTGCGACGCCGATGGCATATCAACACCTGGGACTAAAGTATGTCGCCCCGAACGGTGAAATGGACCAGGAAAAGCTGTTCGATCTCGATGAATAATCATTAACCATTCATTGATAATAAACCGGCTGGCATAATCATTCCAATTAATACTTATAATTTCCCCCCATGATTCCGATATGGAACCTGAGTACTTTTACTGCATGAGGATAAGTATGAAAAAATATTTACTTGTATTGTTGGCACTTCTGTGCCCGACTCTTCTCTTATCGCAAGATGTAAAGAAGGAAGAGACACCTAAGGACCAGTCTAAGATAATAACAAACATACCGGTCCAGGCTCAATACAGCAACAAGTTCAACATCAAGAACCTGTTTTTTAATAAGAGGACAGATTATAGCGGGAAAGGGGAAATCCTTGAAGTTGAATTTACTCTGGAAAATTTAACTGATGACCCCATGGATGTATACATTTTCACCATCGCCACCTTTGAAAAGGTGGAAAAGACAAAGTCCAGCTTTGAACGACCTGTACCGAAGCGTGAAAGGGTCAGGACGTTTGTAACCTATCCTGATGATTTATCTAATTTTTCATATCTTGAAACTGACGATAAGGGAAATGTTAAGAAGGACAAAGACGGTCTGGAGATTGTGAAACTGGTCAAATTCCCCAAAAATCCTAAAGCCGGTGTTAATCAAAAAACCGGCAAGCCATATCACCTGGATGACAAACTGACAATCTATACTACCCATATAAGTAAATACAGAAGAAATTATTTCTTTTTTAATAACCTGGCAGTGCTGGTTTTTGATAGTGAAGGGAAGCCCGCATACAGGAAATTATTTGAGATAAAAGGGAAAAGGAACAGGTAGAAATATCTCTAAGAAATATAAAAGCCTTTCCATAAACGGGAAAGGCTTTTTTGTTTCAGATCACTCTCACCATCAATATATCCTTGACGCTTCTTATCTGGCTGATCGTGTCATCATCTATATCGTTATCGACATCTATGATGTTGTAGGCATAGTCTCCCTTGCTTTTGTTAAGCATATTGGCAATATTTATTTTCTTGTCAGCCAGTATATTCGTAATATGACCAATAATGGCCGGTATATTTTTATTGGCTATTAGAATGCGCTTCAATGTTGTTTGGGTCAAAAAACAATCGGAAAAATTGACTGCGTTTATCAGATTACCCCGTTCAAGAAATTCTCGCAATTGATCTACTGCCATGCGTGCGCAATTTTCTTCTGACTCAGGTGTTGATGCCCCGAGATGCGGGATAGGTATGATACCTTCCATTTGAATCAGGTCGTCGTCCGGAAAATCGGTAACATAACATGCCACAATCCTGTTTTTTATTGCTTCTTTCAAATCTTTATTGTTAACGAGGCCGCCCCGGGCGAAGTTCATGATCCTGACGCCCTGTTTCATCAGGGCGAATTTTTCTCTATTTATCATCCCTTTAGTCTTGTCGTTAAGCGGGGCATGGAGCGAGATATAATCAGATTCTGATATCAATGTATCCAGGCTGATAGCCCGCTTGACGGAGCGGGAGAGGCCCCAGGCGGCCTCCACTGAAATAAAGGGATCGTAACCTGACACTTCCATCCCGAGGGAAAGAGCGTCATTGGCAACGAGATGGCCGACTGCGCCCAGTCCGATAACGCCGAGTTTTTTTCCCATTATTTCCGGGCCAGTGAAATTTGATTTATCCTTTTCAATAAGCTTGGGGATTTCATCTCCTCTACCGGCAAGACTCTTTACCCAGGAAATACCTTCGTTTACTTTACGGGCGGACATGAGAATAGAAAGAATAACAAGTTCTTTCACTGCATTGGCGTTTGCACCCGGGGTATTGAATACAACTATTCCTCTCTTGGAACATTTATCCAGGGGTATATTATTCACACCCGCTCCCGCTCTCGCTATTGCCAGAAGTGATTTTGGGAGATCCATATTGAGCATATCTGCACTTCTCACCAGGATGGCGTCAGGGTTGGACATGTCAGATGCATGCTCGTAAAGGTCCGCGGGGAATCTTTTAAGCCCGTCGGGAGATATTTTATTTAATTTTTGAATTTTAAACATGCCATTCCTAATTTTTTTCCCCATCCATCTAAGTCGGCGGAAGAAATAATATTAATTATACAGCCTTTTATTTATTCGCTGTTTCAAATTTATTCATGAAATCAACGAGTTTCTTAACGCCTTCGACAGGCATAGCATTATAAATGCTTGCTCTCATGCCGCCAACAGACCGGTGGCCTTCTAGCTGGACAAAACCGTTGCTTTTTGCCTCCTTGAGGAATTGCGCTTCCAACTCCTTTGTGGTGGCAGTAAAGGGTATATTCATGAGGGAACGGTCCTCGCGGGCTATCGGGCTTTTAAACATCGAGGAGTTGTCAATGCAATCGTAAAGGATTTTGGCTTTTTCCTCATTGATCTTCTGCATGCCGGGTACACCGCCGAGATCTTTCAGCCATTCGAAGACAAGTTTCGCCATGTAAATGCCGTAAGTGGGCGGCGTGTTATACAGGGACTTGTTATCTGCGTGGATTTTATAATTAAGCATGACCGGGGTTATATCCATAGCATGCCCAATAAGATCATCACGAATGATGACAATAGTAAGACCGGCAGGGCCTATATTTTTCTGGGCTCCGGCAAAGATTATGCCAAACCTGCTGACATCGAACATTTCAGATAAAATATTTGAGGACATGTCTGCAACAAGAGGCACCGATCCGGTATCTGGATATCTGGTAAAGCGGGTGCCTTCAATGGTGTTGTTAGTGCAGATGTGGAAGTATTCCGCGTCTTTTGAGAACGTTCCTGGATCAAGCTTTGGAATATAGGAAAAATTTTTATCTTCCGAAGAAGCCACAATGCTGCAAACACCATAATGTTTTATTTCTTCGATGGCACGTTTTGTCCACGTACCGGTATGGATGATATCAACCTTTTTACTGTTTCTCAGCAGGTTAAGCGGGACCATTGCGAACTGGGTGGACGCACCGCCCTGCAGAAACAGAACCCTGTAATTTGCGGGTATGTTCATCAAATCGCGAAGCAGGGCTTCCGCGCTCTGAATGATGTCATCATAGGCCTTGGAGCGGTGGCTCATTTCCATGATAGACATGCCTGAATCTTTGTATTCAACCAATTCGGCTGCGGCCTTTTTCAGAACCGGTTCAGGAAGAACTGCCGGGCCTGCTGAAAAATTGTAAATTCGTGACATTGGACGCTCCTTTTTTTGTATATTGTGGAAGCAGATTATTCCGGTTTAAGCCTATAATTACCATGCATTGCGAGCATGGCGGACATATACCTGAATTCGCTGAAAATATCTATGTTTCTGATAACTATTGATTTATCAGGTGATTTAATCATTACAGGAGTAAAATTAATGATACCCTTGATCCCTCCCTCCAGTAATCGTCTGGTAATTGCGTCCAGATCAAGGTCTTTTTCAGTTATTATAGCAAGTTCAATAGAATGTTGCTTCACTATTGCTGGAATTTCATATGTTGGATAGACTGGAATAGAGGTCTGCACGGTCTCCAGAGTATTGATATTTGAATCAAATCCGGCAACAACGGAAAAGGATGGTAAAGGCATGGGAGTATGTTTAATTAATAATGAACCAAGACTTCCCAGACCTATGACGCAGGCAGTGCGGATTTTATTAAAGCCAAAAGTTTCTTCGACACTTTCTTTGATTTTTTTTATTTCATATCCTGCACCGCTTATGCCGGCTTCATTGAGAAATCCAATATCTTTCCGTATATTGTGAGAACCTACTCCAAGCCTATCACCAATTTCATGGGAAGATATTGATGCTTCGCCTTTTTCATGCATATCCTCCAATAACGCGTAAATCTTGCATAATCGTAATAATGATGGTTGCGGTATAAAGGATATATTTTTTTTGGAAATAATCATAGTGAATATGTGAAATATTTCACAATATATGTCAATAATTTTTATATATTGTGAAATATTTCACAATATATTATGGTTGAAAGAATCATATATAATATTATTTTTGTCACAAATTGTAAATAGATCATTATCCAAGATAAATAATAACAAAGGTGAATAGATGGCTTCCATAAGGGAATTTAGAGGTTTAAGACCTCAAAAGGAATATGTTTCTAAAGTCTCAGTTCTTCCCTATGATGTTGTCAGCAGTGATGAAGCCAGAATTATTGCCGGTGATAATAAATATAGTTTTTTCCATGTTTCAAAACCTGAAATTGATTTTCCCATAAATATGGATATAAAAGATCCAAAAATATTCAGCCATGGCAGGGATTATCTCAAAGAATTAATTAAAGACGGGATATATTTTCAGGATGAAAATCCCTGCCTGTACCTCTATACGCAGATCATGGACGGCCGAGAACAAACCGGCCTGATAGCATGCGTCAGCATTGATGATTATCAGAATAAAATAATTAAAAAACATGAGCTGACCAGAGAGGATAAGGAAATCGAGCGCACGCGACATACTGACATCGTAAATGCCAACACAGGCCAGGTTTTTTTGTTTTATAAAGATAATGAAATAAAGCAGCAGCTTATCCAAACGGCAAAGCGTATAGAGCCAGAGTATGATTTTAAGAGCGCAGATGGCGTGCGGCAGATCATCAGGGTCATCAATGACAAAAATTTGATTGGTCAGTTTAAATCAGCCTTCAAGGATGATGTGCTATATATCGCCGACGGACACCACAGGGCTGCTTCAGCTGTGAGGGTTGGTCTGCAGCGGAGAAAGGAAATGACCTCTTATACCGGAGATGAAGAATTCAATCGATTCATGGCGGTCATTTTTCCTCACAGACAATTAAAGATTATAGCGTATAACAGGATTGTAAGGGACCTGCAGGGTGCATCAGTTGAGAATTTTATCCAGCGAATATCTGAAAAATTTTATCTAGAAAAAACAGATAAAAAAATACCGGAAATTGTTCATGAGTTATGTATGTATGCCGGTGGCTCATGGTACAAGCTGAATCCGCGTTTCAATCCCGGGAATGATCCTATAAACAGTCTTGATGTTAAAATTCTTCAGGAGTACATTCTCGGGCCGATTCTTGGAATTGAGGACCCTAGAACAGATAATCGGATAGATTTCATTGGTGGGAAGAATAGTGTCGAAGAGATTCAGAAAAGGGTGAATAACGGATCGTATATGGTCGCTTTTTCTCTCTGTCCTACTACAATCGAACAATTGATAAGCGTTTCAGACATGGATGGAATTATGCCGCCGAAATCAACATGGTTTGAACCGAAGCTCCAGAGCGGCATTGTCCTGCATTTACTATAGGCAATCTGGAAAAATTCAGCTAATATATTCTACTTGTTTTTTGGACAGGCGACCACAATACCGTTATCCACAACGCGATGTTCAAGCTCATCTCCGTATTTACAAAGAACGCAATCTGCTCTGTTATCGATAAAAAATGAGCATTTAATACATTCATCAAGTTTCATTGCTTTTTTCATTTTTATTCAATACTCCACGGGGATATTCTGTCGTCATGCAACAAACATATCCTTATCTTATATGCTGCACAATAATAACATTATGTCTGATGAGTAAAGAATTTTTTATAGATTGGCTGATTTAATGATAGTATTTATCATGATGCGGGCAATGTATTTTCTTGTGCTATTATCGGGGAGTCTTCGCACATATGAGGCTACTATATCAATCATATGATGATCAAGATCAGGAATTATTGGTTGATTGATCTCTCCTGTACCGAGATCAGATTCACATCTCTCAATAGATTCATGACTGTTTTTGGATGGTATGGTTTCCTGGAATAGGTCTGGCTGAGAGGTTTCCATAGTTTTTTGTTTTATTAAAGTATTCTTCTGTCTTTATTGTCGAAAGGACAGTTCATAATAATAAATATTTTTTCATTTTCATCAATCACGCATTTTCTATAAAGTTATTGATTTTTAGATTTATCCATAAATTCATTGACATTTAATATAAATTGAATCTTTTTTCTTAATAATTGACTAATTAATAAATTGGATTATTTGATATTTGTCCCCTTCTGAAGATGTCTGAATAATCAGTGAAAAATAAGAAAGTAAATATTCTCTAAATTTGGGATAAAAACAATAGAACTTGCCAGTATCATTAACCATATTACATTACCCCATTCAAAATACTGTTAATACATTACCCGGGTATTAGATGAAAATTAAAAAAATACATACGTGGCACCACATAACGTCCAAAGTACTCGTTTTTCTGTTTTTAATTTTAATGAATACAGGCCATGCTCAATTATATGATGGCAGCTATGGCAGTTATAACTCATATACAGAAGCAATTAATATTAAAAGTATTAATGGGAAATTCTATGCCTATATAGTTCTTCTTTTTAACGAAAATCCTCATTTTGTTAACATGATACAAAAGGACAGTATACCGTTAAAAATAATGGGCAATGAAGGATTTCATATTAAGGAGTATAAGAATTATCTTAATACTATTCGGGATAAAAAGCTTAAAAATCTGGCTAATCTCATGCTGATGATATATCTTGAGCCGAGAAAGTTTGATGTCAAAACGCTGCATAATGTTGAGGATATTCTTACAGGGAGAAATATAATATTAAAATTCTCAAAAGATAAAAATGCATGGTCGGACAAGATTTCACTCGATTATTGCATTTTCGGGAAGAAACAACTGGTGGATATCAAGCATCCCTTTTTTGAAATTAAGGAGAATATCTATAACATCCAGCCGTTCATTTACTATGATGAGTTTTCAACGAGCAATTCAACATTTTATTTTGACATGATATATATCAATCCTGTTGAAGTGGACAATGATTATTTGATCGCAAAGAGAATAATCAACGGTGAAAATGTGGGATCGTTGTTTTTCGTTGGTGCACAGATAACTGATGATATTAAATACTGCCTGTCAAGGGCGTTTACAGATAAAAAGAACATTAAAAATGAAATATGGAAGATGTTTATCATCCATGAGCTAACCCATAAGGTCCTCAATAACAAGTATAATAATTTTGATCAGGTCCAGGGTGAAGAGCTTTCTCTCGGGAGCACGATATATTATAATCCATTGCTGGGTCTGTCTGTTCTCTTCAGTTATCTCAATTATAATGCCATAAATCCTCACCGTGTTGCGGCGATGAATTATATACGGTATATTTCGAAAAACATTGGCAAAGCTGAAATAATAGATAACCCGGGACTGATAAAATTTCTGCCTCCGGGTGAATTGCAAAATATTTCAAAAAGACATTTTACTGCAAGTTTAAGAAATAGCAAGTGATCAATTACTCAGGCGTATCGGATGCTTGATCTTCAAATCTTTAAACCTCAGTTTTGAATCCCCGGTATATGAGTTAACAGACAAAAGATCCTTCAAATTTGGTTGAATGCCGGTATATAACGAAGATTCGATTTTTTCCCATGATTCAATTGTTTTTTCGCAGGAAATAGTGAGTAAATTGTGGACCGATTCATAATGAAGACCAGGTTTCCCGGCAGGGTTTTCCCATCGTTCCCTGTGCAGATTGAGTATGTTTTTATTGTATCTTTTATTCATCGGATATCTGATGATACAATCAGAATATACAATATTATTTCTTCTCAAATATTTAAAAAAATCATTCAGCTTTGAACTGTTTGATCGTTTCAGTTTGCAAGCAATTTTAATGCAATACGGCAGTACATCAAGATAACTGATGGGGGGACGGTCATCGGAGTTGGTTGCATGCGATTTAAAAATTATGATGTTGTTATATATGTCAGGATATGATTTTTTAATCGAATCCAGGATAAATTCTTTAATCGATATATCCGGCACATTTCTGGAAAACATATTTTGTTGAGGCAGCATTTCTTCCAGTTTAAAATGGAACTCCTTGTTTTTTTCCTCATGATACTGCAAATAGTTGTCAATATTGTATTCAAATAAGAGGTTCTGCTCGCGATAAAAGTTGATTTCTTTATTTACATTGCTGTTTGGGAAACCTGAATAATAAAAAACATAGGGGTGAAATATTGAGTCTGTGACGATATGTGATATAAATCCATAGAGATATGACCGTTGTACCGCAGCCCATTCAGTATTTTTATCAGGGTAAGAAACTATTTTTGTAATCATCGTCTGGAGGAGTTTGTCAAAGCCTCCGTCATGAAGAAAAAAAGATATGTCGTTACCATGGTTGCCGGTATATTTTCTTTTTGGAATATAATCGAAAATATTCGGGCCCAGTGTTCCGAATAATCCAGCAGAAAAATTTTCCGGTGTTTGAAATAATGCTTCGATCGATCGATGAAGATAACTTTTTTTTTCTCTTTTTGATAATGATGCAATGGATTCCTTGAGGACCCTGCTGTGAGTAACTATTCCTGGCATGGTGTTGTTTCTGTGTGCATATCAGATTATACAGCCGTAATTTCCTACTTGGTGGCTTTTTTCTTCAATGCCTCTATATCAGTCTGCCATTTTTTTGAATAATACAGACCCCATATTTCTGGTACAGCTAGTTTTTCAGCAAAATCAAGATTCTGAAGAGCTTTTTCTTTGTTATCATCCTGTATAAGTGCTTCTGCGTAAAAATAGAAGTTCTGGGGATTCTCGGGATATTTTTGTGTGGCCTGTTCCAAAAGCTCCAATGACTTGTCGAGATCACCGATTCCGCTTGGCCATGCGGGAGCCTTAAGATACATCATGCCAAGGACACGGAGCGGTCCTCCGGCATCAAGGGATTCAACTTTTTGAGCTATTTTCAGCGCCTCATGAACTTCCGGGAGCATGCTGAGGGCAAATAGACCCTTCATTCGAAGAATTAAACCCTGGTTGAGTGCGAAATAGTAGCAGGCATCCGGATGGGACTGGTTTATTCCTATTGAACGGGCGGCTTTAACGCCGATTTCAGCAGTTTTCTTAACTTTATCATCATCACCTTCGATTGAATCAGCCACAATAAAAGCAATACGAGATAGGACAAGGGCTGTATTTGTATTCTTTTGATCAATTGAATTTGCCTGTACCGCGAGGCGCAAGGCATATACCTTCTGCCCGAAGGGTGCTGAACGTGTGGCAAGACTATCTGCCACATCAGTCAGAGCCTTCGAGTTGTTAAATATAGGTAATGATTGTATGTCAGACTTAAACCAGTCAGGTTCAGTACGCTCAGAGGCCTTTATATTCTGGTTTGTTTTAATTAGCTCCTGTTGTATCCCGCATCCGGTTAATAAAAACAGGATACATAAACTATTTGCTGCCTTCATATTTGGTAATTTCATCTTTTAGTGTCTCCGCTTCGAGCTTGTTAAAACCGTCAATGCCAAAATTTTTACATGCTTCCTTTGTATCAGCCTGATTGCACATTCTGGTAACAGCATTTACTATTTTCTCTTTTGCGGCATTATTGGTCTTTGTATTTACCATCATAAGTCCCAGGGCAGGCATGGAAGGAGATTGATAAAGGACCTCAATTTTAGCAAACACATCCAGATTCTTAAGACTGTTATACTGCATATGGTTGAGGAGAACAGCGTCTACCTGACCTGATGTAAGCTTCCTGACAGCAGACAGGGGCCGACTGGAAGGTTTTAATTGAAAATGTTTGGAAATGTCAATCTTATTGCCGAATATCAGGGTGTTGATAAATTTAGGGTCTTCATAGAGGACATTGCCGGCCAGGATTTTTCCTTTCAATTGATTTAATGTCTTGTAAGATCCTTTTTTAACAATTAAAAAATATTGTTCCTTGTCATCTCCATCGATCTTTACCGCAGCAAGGGGAGAAAGTTTCATCATTTTTCTATTTGCCAGGTAAAAGCCAATTGATCCCATGATATAGGAATTCTTATTCTGCTGTATGTATGTTTTGGCTTCATCTACACTATTGAAATATTTGCCTTGCAGTGAGTCTTTTTTCATGGCAGTTAATTTTGTAAGGGAAGCCATGAATTGGTTTATAATCTTTTCTCCTTCTGCGCCGGTATCCGGGCCGCCTAGAAATATAACAGCAAAATTAATTTTTTCGGCACAATAGCCAGTCATATGCAGTGGAGCTAAAAGACATCCGCAGAGAAGAAGTGTCATTAATGCCATGGCTCTTTTTGTATTCATCAGGTAATTCTCCTTTCTTGCTATTATATTTGCAGATAAAAAAACAAGTTCAAAGATTATCAAACAATTTCTAGATCTGGAGGATATAATTTGAATCATTCCTGAAATTAGGCAATTGAGTCTCAATATTCATCCGGCGTTAAAAGCAGTATCATAAACATGAACATTTTTTTCAATAATTACATATATGTCAACGACATTTTTAATATCCATCATACTGCTCTATATCAAATAGAGTATCATAATATAATTACTATTTTGTGTGTTAGATACTATAAAAATGGAAAAAGTTTGTTAATTAAAGAAAAATATTTTAAAAGGAGAACGTGAAATATATTTATGCAAAAAAAATTAAAAAGAATTAAGTGTAAGGATATTTTTTTTATTTCAGTAAAAGGGTATTGTGTTATGCGGATAAACGGGATAAAAATATGCAATGACCATATATTATTATCATAACTAATCTAAACAATAAAATATTATCTGGTTTATAATTACTGAGGGGGGAAAAGAGGTAAAAAATGCTTGCAGCCTTTATAAGATAATTTGAAAATATTCCAATTTTTTTAATGTACATTTTAATAAAAGCAGTATATTAATTAAATATCATGTTTATATACAATTTATATAAAATATACTTTTTTTGCTTTTTATTTATTTTCAATTCTACTATTTTGGGATTTTCCTTTCTAACTGATATCCAGAGACTGATAATAGATTATACATAGTAAGACTATTGAGTACAATATATGTCTTAAGTAAGTATTAAGAGTGGAAGAGAATAATACAGATAGTATTATTAACTCAGTGGGAAAAGATATTTAGAAAATTTATTAAAGAGAGAACTATGCAAAAGAAAATCCTCGATTATATTTACAATGTATCTATTAAACGCGGGAAGCTGCTTTTAGTTATTATAGCGGTAATAACCGTCATTATGGGAGCCTTCATTCCTAAACTTATCATTTCTTCATCTCAACAGAATCTCATTCCAAAAAACGATCCTGAACAGGCCCGTTATATACAGTACAATAAAGAATTCGGTTCCTCTGAAAACCTGATTATAGTCATTGAAGGTGACAGTGATATCACCAAACAAGTTGCCGATGACATGGCGCGGGAAATTGAAAAAGAAAATAAATGGGTCAAATCTGTTTTTTATAAAATTGATGCAAGTGTTCTAATCAAGCGGGCTCCCCTCTATATACCGCTGGATGATCTGAATAAGGGCTTAAAGCTTCTCCAGCAAAAGAAAGGATGGATTGGAAAAATCCAGAATGTTTCAAATCTGTATGACGTGCTTCAGGGAATATCAGTCAGCTTCAAAGAGCCCAACACGGACATCAGCCCTGAAACTGCCGCTAAGATAATAAAATTTTTGAATGCCCTGTTCCAGGAATGGAATGACTGGCTAATCAACCCCAATCAGATAAAGTTGAAAATAGCACAGAAATTATCCATGGCCGGATTTGCAGAACTGGCCATGCTGCAGAGCGAGGGATATCTTTTCTCGCGGGATTTTAACATGATGTTCTTCTTCGTGCAGCCTCGCAATTATGTTGACGAAATTACCTATTTAAGACCGTTCATGTCTGACATCCAAAAGGCCTGTGATCGGGCTTTGAAAGCCCATCCAGAATCAAAAAATAAAATTAAAATCGCTTTTACCGGTATGCCTGCTCATGTTCTGACGGAGACCGAGATTATATATTCAGATGTCGGTGGAGCAGGAATCGCGTCGGTTATTATCGTGTCGCTTGTTCTCCTTATCGGTTTTCGTTCGATAAAAAAAACTATTATTGGCGTCATCCCAACCGTAACAGGTTTAATTATCTCCCTGGGACTGATCACTATTATCAATGGAAAGCTTAATCTTATAAGCTCATCATTTCTCGCTGTTCTTTTCGGCATCGGCATTGACTTTGGAATATATCTTCTCCAGCGGACAGAAGAGGAACTGGGTAACGGTCTGTCGCAGAATGAGGCGATATACAAATCGGTGGTACTCACCAGCCGTTCTATTATCTCAGGGGGTATTACAACATCTCTTGCTTTTTTTGCCCTGTATCTGTCGAGCTTTCAGGGATATTCTGAGTTGGGTATGGCAGCCGGTATAGGTCTTGTCGTTGTCTTGTTTACAACCTTCCTTATGATTCCATCACTCCTGATGCTGATCCCGATTGAACCGAGGGACTATCATATAAAGGAAACCGTTACCGAGACTGTAAAATTGGAGCGGAGAAAGATTCATCTTGTAATAATCGGTGTTGGTGTCATTATAACAATAGCAAGCATTATTGCGACGACAAGAATAAAAATGGATTATGATATCCTGAAGATGATGCCGAGCAATTCTGAATCAACTATTTACCAGCTCAAAATGGAAAACAACAGCGATTACAAGATGTCTTTCGCGATGATAACAGACAAGAATCTGAATAATCTGAAAGCAATAACCGAAAAGGTAAAAACCCTTCCCACGGTAAGTAAAATCGATTCTCTATCCGAGCTCATCCCCACTGATCAGGATGAAAAAATAAAAATTATTAAAAAATATAAACCACTGATGGGAAATTTCCGCATCACCCTCAAGGATAATAATCAAACAGCTGCTGACTATATAGTAGTACTCGATCAAATGAGCGCTTTCTTCGAAGAGGCACAGGAAAAGGCCTTTGCCGGCGGTCAAACAAAGTTGGTGGAACAGATCGATTCGCTGATAAAAAACATGGATTCGGTGAAGGATAAATTATCAAAAGATAAAAATGGAACAGAGCTGGTCCGGACAAAGAAATTCGAGAAAGAGCTGTTTCTTAACCTGGAGAAAGGGACACAGCTGATCAGGGAAAGCTTTAACTCAACTAAAATAACCGAGGAAACGTTCCCCAAAGAGATTATAAACAGATTCAAGAGCCCGCAGGGCACCTATGTCGCCATGGTGTCGCCAAAGGGATCAATATGGGATATTGATTTTCTGGATAAATTCGTCAATGATCTAAAAAAGATTACGCCCAATGTTACCGGCTTTCCAGTGACTCACCGCGTGTATGTGAGGCAGGCGGCCAGCGCCGTTGTTGAGGCGATGATGTGGTCATTTATTGTAATTCTGATTTTACTCATTTTTGATTTTAGAAAACTTGATGGAGTGCTCCTTTCATTAATGCCACTGATCATAGGCATGTTGTGGCTCCAGCTGGTTCTTTACATTTTTAATATCAGCTATAATGTCGCCAACATAGCAGGATTGCCCCTGCTTCTTGGACTCGGAATCGTCTACGGGCTCCGGATGGTGCACCGGTGGAAAGAGGACCCGACGATTACCGCTTTTGCTGCCACCAAGACAACGGGGAAGGGGCTTGCCTTTGCCGCGCTGGCGATCTGTGTGGGTCTATTCAGTATAGTGCCGGCCCGTCATAACGGAGTTTCAGCCTTTGGAAAGATTCTTCTAATAGGCATAATATCCTGCATGTTTACGGCGCTTTTCATTCTCCCCGCTGCTATCGATTATATTTATTTGATGAAAAAAAAGGAAAAGACCCCTGATGATGAAAGCCCTGTGCCGGATGTGGAATCAGTTTTAGTAAAGGCAGAGATTAAAAAAAAGGCTTCCACTTCAAAATCGAAAAGGAAGCAAAAAACAGTAAAAAAGGTAACTAAGAAAACAACAAAGAAAAAGAAATAGTTATGCAACCCTGGTATGGATTTGTCCAGGGTTTAATTTAAAGAATACAATCATTACAAATTGTCATATTGAAAGGGCATCATATTTGATGCCTTTTTTGTTCGGAATATACGATCGTTTCCCCGTACTAAGATTAATTCTTCATGCACATCTGATTAGTATTAACCAACAGTGCCGCCACAGGCACGGTGGCACTGTTGCATGAATTAAAGTTGTTCGGCAGATATAATATTTTTATTGATTGCCTTGACTAAATGAAAGTTATCTTATATTGTATAGAAAAATTGACGGAGCGAGCAGTAGACGATTTGGATTAACCCGAGTAAATGTATTACATAACATTGTCGATTGATAACGGGGGGTGCAATGAAAAAACAACTGATAGCACTAACTGCAACAATTATCGCGGGTTTCTGGCATTCCTCACCTGCTGAAGATGCCATAGATTCAAGTAAAATCATATCAGTAAAACTGTATCAAAATCAGGCCACCATCGTACGCCAGGTGAATTTAAAACTGGTCACGGGACTTAACACGGTAGTCATCAGCAACCTTTCACCTCTTTTATATGACTGGTCCGTACGCGGGAGTCTTCCGGTAGCATTCAGCGGAAAGATCAACTCTCTCGAGGTTGAGCAAAAGGCGCTTGTTAAGAAAAGGCAACAGAATATTGTGACGATTGAAGAAAAACTGGAGCAGCTTCGCGAGAAAGACCAAGTATTTATTGATGATCTGAAAAACATTAATTCACAGGAAAAGTTTCTCAATTCAATTCTTGAATTTACCAACGCTACTGTGTCCAGGGAGCTTGCAACACGCATTCCTCAGATAAGCCTCTGGAACAACACTCTTGAATATGTAACCACCAAGAGAAGCACGTTGCTCAGAGAAAAAAGAAGAATAGAAAAAGAAAGGGAAAAGATCGGGAAAGAAATACAGAAATGGGAATTTGAGCTTTCACAAATTGCGGGGACACTATATTTCAGAAATTATCAATCCCTGAACAAGGCCATTTTAGACAATCGTTCCGCGCTGAACATACAGCAGTATGCTGATAACACGGGGCAGTATGAAGAAAAGAAACGATTGTTTATAAATCCGACTGAAAAAGTGGATATTGAAAAAAGGGTAATCGTGAGCATATATTCCCCGGAAAACAGGGAAATAGATTTTACCGTCAGCTATGTCATTCCTCAGACCAGCTGGCAGATGAAATATGATATCAGGGCCAGCAGCAAAAACAAGAATATAACCATGATAATCTATGGTAATATATATCAGAAGACCGGTGAAAATTGGGATAATATAAGCCTGTCCCTGTCGACGGGAGCGCCTATCAATTCCATCAGTCCACCCGCACTCAATCCCTGGTACCTTGATCTGGAACCGGTATACCGCGAGGAAAGTGCCCGTAAAAAGGGAAAAAGTTATGGTGCCGACATGGAAATGAAGGTTCTACCAATTGATGAGGATAAAAAGAGTGAAGAATATCAGACCACTATCAAGGAAGAAGGGTCTTATTTTGAGATCAGCATACCCTCAAAGCAAAATATAGCATCATCCACCAAGTACCAAAAAAAATATGTAAAGGAATATAATCTGGAAGGAGAACAAAATGTAACGTTTTATTATGAAATGACTCCTGAAAAAGCCAACAACGCTTTTCTCAAAGCCAAAGTAAAAAATACGACTGATCTTCCCTGGCTTGACGGGGAAGCGCAATTGTTTCTGGAAAATGAGTTTATGGGGAAAGTCTCGATTCCCTTTACTCCCCCCGGTAAGGAACAGGAACTGGTTCTTGGCACGGAATCACGGATGATCGCCAGAAAGGAACTGGTGAAAAAATATGAGGAAACAGCGGGTGTGCTGGGAGGGAAGCGCAGAATTAATTATTCTTACAAGATAACTGTTGAAAATCAGCTCCCCCGGACGGAAGACCTGATTATGACCGATGCTTTCCCCATCTCAAGAAACGAGAAGATAAAAATCGATATTGAGAATATTTCAGTACCCCTCCAGAAGGATGCAGAATTTGAAAAGTCTACTGGTTATTCCCAGGGAATCCGAAGGTGGAAGCTTGCGATGGAACCGCACTCAAAAAAAGTCATAACCTATGATGTTGTTATAACCTTTGATAAGGAAATTCGAATATGGGGTTTGCGCTAACTATGAAGGAAAAACAGGCGTGTAGAAGAAAGACTAAAATAATATGCACTCTTGGTCCGGTTACTGACGAAGGAGACATTCTGCGGAAGCTTTTTATCAATGGTATGAATGTTGCGCGTTTTAATTTCTCTCACGGAACCCATGAAGAGCACAAAAAGAGGCTTGAGCATTTTAAAAGCATACGCGATGAAATGAGGATGCCGGTTGGTCTCATGCTGGACACCAGGGGCCCGGAAATCAGGATCAAGCAGTTTGCGAACAGGGAGGTCGAACTGGCAGAGGGATCGACTTTTACCTTTACGACGAGAGATGTGGCGGGCACTGATAAAATCGTATCAGTGGCATATGCGGATTTTCCCCGGATTGTCCACCGGGGCGTCATGCTGTTGCTTGATGACGGTCTTATCGGCATGAAAGTAGTCGACACTGATGAAACCGATGTGACCTGCGAGGTCATCTATGGCGGTGCGCTGAGCAATAATAAAAAGATAAATATCCCCGGGGCGGCGAATAGTCTCCCTTTCATAACGGAAAAGGACAGGGATGATATTGTATTCGGCATACAGAATGAATTTGATTTTATCGCTGCTTCCTTTGTCAGAAGCTCCAACGATATAAAGGATCTCAGGGAGGTACTGCGGAAAAATAATGGCGAAGGAATAAAAATAATTTCCAAGATTGAGATACGGGAAGGGGTCCAAAATATCGATGAAATTATCCGCATCAGCGACGGTATCATGATCGCCAGGGGCGACATGGGCGTGGAAATTCCCTTCGAGGAACTCCCATCGATACAAAAAAGCATAATCAGGAAATGCTACAGCGCCGGGAAAACGGTCATTACAGCGACACAGATGCTCGACTCTATGATACGCAATCCGCGCCCTACGCGGGCAGAAATTACCGACGTGGCAAATGCCATCTATGATGGCACAAGCGCAATCATGCTTTCAGGAGAGACTTCTGTTGGAAAATATCCTGTTGAATCGCTTCTCACTATGTCGAAAATAGCAGTCGAAACGGAAGGCGATATTGATTATGTAAAACGGTTCAATGACACCCATGTGACCTCTTCAAGGAACGTGACCAATGCGGTAAGCCGCGCAGCCTGCGAAACTGCCCATATACTGGGAGCCTCTGCGATTGTCTGTGTAACGAAATCAGGACATACAGCGCTTATGGTTTCTAGATATCATCCTGCCTGCCCGATACTGGCAGTTACAACTTCAAAGAAAATATTTTACCAGTTATCGCTTGCCTGGGGGGTGTTTCCGGATATCACAATTAGAAAGGAGACAACTGATGAAGTTTTTCAGCAGGCGGTCATAAAGGCGTCGGAATCGAAGCTGGTTAAAAACGGGGATCTTATTGTCATTACCGGCGGAATGATCGCCGACGTGAGCGGAACCACCAACACGATTACAGTCAATATCGTTGGAGATGTGCTCATTGAAGGGAGGGGAATTACGCAAATCTGTTCCAGCGGCCAGGTGTGCGTGATAAACAATCCTGATGATGTGCTGAATTTCAATGAAGGTCAAGTGATGGTGGTAAAAAAAACTACTGATAGTATTTTATCTGCAATGAAAAATGCAGTCGCTATAGTCACGGAAGAGGATCTCGATTCACAGACAGTGATTGTTGGAAAGGCCCTTGGTATACCTGTTGTCGCAAATGCCCAGGGTGCGACTGAAATATTGAAGAGCGGTACGGTTGTCACGGTTGACGGTAAAACTGGCAGGGTCTACAGCGGTTTTAAAAACGAGAACACCGGTCTCAGTTGAATTGACTTGACGCGGTGGTGTTACAGATTTATAATACATATAAGAACTCCCTTGCAGTAACGGATGCATAATGAACCGAACTCAGAGAATTTTCATCATTCTATCATTATTTCTGCTGATATGGTGGACTGATTATGTTCGTTACAGTTCCTGCATTTCCGCTGAACATTATCCTGCAGCGACTTTTTCCACATCAATCGACGGCCAGGACGCCAATGTCAAACGCAATATCACAATCGCATGTCGAAAGCTGAATGGCACCGTAATCCCGCAGAAGTCTGTTTTTTCGTTCAATTCCATAGTCGGCGAAGGATCTGCCCAAAACGGCTTTGTACCGGGCAGGGTTCTCTATCGCGACCGTGTGGCAGTTGAACCGGGAGGCGGACTGTGCCAGGTGTCGTCCACTCTGTTTAATGCCCTTCTCATGGCGGGATGCATTATAATTGAACGGCACCGTCATTCACAACCTGTATCCTATGTGCCCATAGGCCTTGACGCGACCATAAAATACGGAAAAAAAGACCTCAGGATTAAAAATCCCTATGATCATGCCTTGAAATTAGAGATGGCCGCCGGCGATTCAAGCATCACGGTAAAAATCCTCGCGGAGCAGAAGATATCATTCAAATATGAAATTTATACCGAGGAAGATGAACAGGCGATTCCCGTTACAGATGACTCAGACCGGATACGTCAGGGAATATCGGTCTTTGTGTACCGGAAACGTTATCAGGGAGACAGACTGATAGATGCTATGCTTCTGTATAAAGATTATTATCCGCCTGTATATGAACGGTAACTCCCGGGGTTTTACTATATGAGTGCGTTTATAAACCGAAAAATCCTATTTGTGCTGTGCGCCATGCTGCTCGCTGTTATGGTCGTTCCGAATGAAACACGGTCGGGTGAAGATCCACTGCTTTCAGAATGGGGTGATTTTTCCAGCAGACCTGAATGTAAAAAAATGCTCCAATGGCTTCGTTGTCAAGCCAGGGCACGTCTCACCGGGACGATATGCAGTACCCGTCTTGAAGCAACAACGCCTGGTTATTTTGGCAGTCTGGGCATGTTCGTCACTCTCAAAAAGGGAAACAGGGTGAGAGGGTGTTTCGGCTCTTTTTCTCACAGCGCAACGGACGCTGGCAGTCTCCTCTCCGATTATCTCGCCGGAGCACTTACCAGGGACCCACGATACCAGCCCCTTGATATTTCCGAGCTGAATGAAACCAGAATAATAGTAACAGTAACATCACAGCCATTCCCAGTAGATGATGTTGCAACAATTGATGTTCGACATTCCGGTATTGTGATGATGTGCGGAAATGAAGCCACAGTTTTTGTACCGGCTGAAATAAAGAGTACGTTATATATCGAAAAAAAAGTTAAGGGAACGACATGCCAGGTTTCTGCATTCAGGGCTGTTACGCTGGAGTAGGAAGCTCATGATATCAGTATTCTTGTGATTGTAGAACCCTGTTTTACTTAGCGGATATTCATTTTTGGGAGGATCTGATGCTGAAAAAAATTACACTCAATGTGTTCATTCTCGCTCTCGGTGTATTGTTCATTAGCTGTGATACAGCCGGTATCAAGCGCCTCTCGGATGGCCGGAGCCAGTATGGCAGCGACAACAAAAAGCTTTCGGGTAAATCCACAATTGAAGGATACGTGATTGATGCAGTCACCAAAAAGGGAATTAAAAACGCGAAGGTGGAAATAAAAAACGCAAACATGGGCGTCGGTTATTATCTGCGTGAAACCGAGTGGAACGGTTATTTTAAAATCGATGATTTCATACCCTATGTAAAATACATGGTCGAAGTATCCGCCGAAGGATATGTTACTTATACCTCTACCGGCACTGTTTCAGAAGGCACACACAAAATAGAGCTTACGCCTGAATCGGTCCTTACCGGAACAGTAAAGAACAGCCGAGGGGAATCTCTTAAGGGTGTTGAGATAAAACTCAATACCAACAATGAAGAGGGAGGTGAAGAGGGCGAATATACGGCGCCAAAGCCGAGAATAACAGCAACGGATCAGAACGGCCTGTATCGCTTTGAAAAGCTTCCTTCGGGACCGTACATGGCATCCTTTTCCGGCCCAGGATTTATTACTGAAACGGCCCAGCTGCAAAACATAAAGGAGGGGGAGACTTTCACGCTCCCCATGGTCATGATCAGGCCGGCAACGGTATCAGGAAAAGTTACCATAGAAGGGATTAATACTCCGGCGATAAATGTGGATGTAACCATAAGCGGGAATGTAACCTACTCCGCCACAACCTACCAGGATGGATCATTCAGATTTGAGGACGTCAAACCGGGCAATTACAAAATGACTGTAACCCACCAGGGGTTTTATGATATCCAGCCGCATGAAATACGAATTACTGAAGGGGAAAAACGTGAACAGGTTAATTTCGTGGTCAGGGCGAAGGAGCCGCAGGTCCAGGTCTATGCCTACCGATATACCTTCTCACCGGGAGATACCATTGAATTCAATATCAGATCGCTCCGGCTTGAAAGCCTGAAGGTGACAATATACAAGGTTCCCATAGACATACTGGTTAAAGGCGGCATAGATCCGGATAAACTTGACCCGGAAGAAGCAGGTTTAAAAGCGGTAACAGCCTGGGATGAGCCGATAAAGGAATTCGAGCCCTATGAGTGGCGCTACCAGTCACTGCAGGTTAAAACAGCCATGCCCACCGGCGGGTACTGCGTGGAGGTCAAGGGGGCAGGGAGGGTCATAAGCAGGAAGTTTTTTTCTCTCACCACTGTCGGTGTTGTGATGAAGCGCTCCCAGGATTCCATATTTGCCTATGTTACAAACCTCGTTGACAACACTCCGATCCCAGACGCGAAAATTGCCGTATTCGATACCACGCCGGTAAAGAAGAAGGGCAAAAAAAAGGCCACCTATGAGCCGCCGGACCAGGTTGAAGACCTGCCGGTAGCACTGGTCCTCAAGGGTAACACCGATGAAGAGGGTATTTATCATAAAAAGATTCAATCAGGTAAATATTTATCAGCCATAATCATAGCAAAGGATGGCAGCTATGCCATCTGCAATACCGGGGCGCCATCATCTTTTGAAAAGGAGCAGAAAAAGTATTTCATCTACACGGACCGGCCGGTATACCGCGCCGGCGACACGGTACATTATAAGATAATCGGCAAAAACCGGGAACACCGCTTTGTGCCGGTATCGGGACAGAAAATCTATTATAAAATTAGAAACTGGGATCTGGACAAAACCATCGAGGAAGGCGAGGCGTCCCTTGACGACTGGGGAGTTGCTGACAGTAAGGTGGTCCTGTCGCGGGAAGCCAATCTTGGAACCCATGAAATAATGGCGGGGCCGTCAGATAAGAATCTTTACAGCAGGGGAAGGTTTTACGTCGAGCAATACCGCAAGCCGGAATTTACGATAAACGTAACACCTTCAAAGGAATACTTCATAAATGGAGATACTGCTGAATTCAAGGTGGAAGCGAAATATTTCTTCGGCGCGCCCCTGAAGGGAGCCCTGGTAAAATACCGGTTTTATGAAACCAAGCTCCGGGATACCGACACCAGCTACTGGTGGGAGCAGGATTATGGATCGGGCGGCTCATACAACCGGATCATACTGGAAGGAGAAAAATACGCTGATAATGATGGTATCGCGGTGTTGCGTCTCCATGCGGGCAACTATCCCTATGACAGGGAGATTACCTGCGAGGCCACCGTGATAGACCGTTCCAATGTCAGTATCAGCTCCAGCAACAAGGTGCGTGTGGGACGGGGTGAATACTATATCAAAATTGAGCCGGCACAGCATTTCTTCTCCAGCGGAGAAAAAAAGCCGGTTACGATCAGGACTCTGACACAAACCGGGAAGCCATACAGGGCAAAAGTAAAGGTGGAATTATTCCGGTATATATGGAAGCCCTGGGAAAGGGTATATGTCCATGATAGCAAACCTCTCTATTCAGAACAGGTGGCAACGGATGAGCGGGGCATAGCCGTGGTGGACCTGCCGAAGCAGTTCAGTTTTTACGGCGAATTCGATCTAGTGGTCAACGGCGTGGACCGGAAGGATAATGTCATTACCGCTTCGCGGGTGATATGGATATACAGCATGGAAGGAGCCAGGGTCGCGTCGCGGTTCAAGAACCTCGAGCTTTCCGTTAATGCTACGGAGCTGGCCAAACCGGGAGAAATTACCTGCCTTGTCAAGAGCTGCTTCACCGATGCTTATGTGTGCGTTACCCTTGAGGGAAGAGACGTGTATGAATCGAAGGTAATAAAAATGACCGGCAATATCATGCCGGTACGCTTCAATATAAAAACGGAATATGCGCCGAATCTGTATGTCACGGCAACGATGCAGCGGAAACGCGCCCTCTATACTTCTTCCGTGGGCGTTTCACTGCCGGTCCATGACACTGCGCTCACTATCTCCATAGAAACTGATAAACCGAAATACATGCCTGGAGAAAAGGCAAGCGTTGTTCTCAAGGCAGTTGACGAAAGCGGTAAACCGGTCAGAGCGGATCTTTCCCTAGCGGCTGTTGATGAGGCCATTTTCCAGGTGCGGTATGACCACACGCCCCTCATGAGGGATTACTTTTACACGAAAATATCCAACTGGGTACTTACCAGTTATTCCTATCCAATAACCATGCTGGCCGGCGCGTCAAAGGACGGCAAGGTTAAAGTGAGGGAGAAATTCGAGGATACGGCCTTCTGGTCGGCGAAGATCAGGACCGATGAAGACGGAACGGCCCGGATAAATTTCACGCTGCCGGATAACCTGACGACGTGGCGCCTTACCGTACGGGGCCATGACCGTGCTGGCAGGATGGGCGAAAAGAAGTCAACTTTTCTTGTCACCCAGGACCTGATTGCGCGGATCGGCAAACCGCGTTTCATGGTGGAAGGAGACACCCTGGACCTTATCGGCATTGTGAACAGCAATACCGAGCGGGGGCTTAAGAAAGTTGACACCGAATTCAAGGCTGACGAAAAAGTGATTGATGCCGAAGATGCGCTGTCTATCAGTTTGCCGGCATTCGGCTCCGCGCGGAATTATTATCCCTACAAGGTCCCCAGGGATAAACGCGAGGTGACGCTCCAGTTTACGGCGCGGGCGGACCGGGACGCAAAAGATGCCCTTAAAATGGCGGTGCCGGTGGAGCGGCGGGGGACCCCGTTTAAACTTTACGGCATCGGCGACATGGCCGGCAACAGGACAGTCACCATAACGCCCCTGGCTGAAACAGATGATTTTTCCTTCGTCCCCGAATCGGTGACCGTGTCAGTCAGTCCGTCGCCCATCATACAGATGCTCAGAGCCACGAAATACCTGAGCGAGTATCCGTACGGGTGTATTGAACAGACACTGAATAGCTTCATACCGAATCTTGCATTGAACCAAATGTTGAAACAGAAGGGGTATGACCGGTTCATCAATGACAAGGCAAAGAAAAAGCTCGATGACAAGGTACGCGTCGGCATAGACCGGGTACAGAGATACCAGAATGACGACGGCACCTGGGGATGGTGGGCCGGAAGCCGGGGGAACGCTTATGTCACCGGCTATGTCCTCTATTCATTGCATCTGGCAAAACAGGCGGGATTCGGCATTGATACTTCAATCGTGAATAAAGGGCTCACCGCGATCCAGCGTTATTTTTCCAATCCGCAGCTGGAGGAGTGGGATGCCATCGCGTATATGATGTACATCAACACCCTGTGGGGCCGATGGAATCATGATATTTTTAAAAAGATAATCAAGGTGAAGGAGCCCGGAACGTATCAGACGACCTGCCTGGTGAGGGCACTGTCGCTGGCAAAGGCATATCCTAAATTGACCAATGACATGAGAAGCGACATCGACAGCGTCCTGCCGCGTCTGATTGAATCTCTTGTTCAATCCGTGAAAAAAGACGGCCGCGGCATCTACTGGGAAAGCCGGGGCAGTGACCGCTGGAGCTGGCCCGGCGGCAACGCAGAGATAACGGCCCATGTTCTGTCTGCTCTGATCAGCGCAGGCGACAGGTCAACGCTACCGGCGCAGATTGTCCGTTCACTGTGCGGCAGGTCTCGCGGTGATGCGTGGAATTCCACCAAGGAGACAGCCACGGTCATGCTGGCCCTGTGCGGTTATCTGGAAGCAATGGGTGGCACTGCTGTTACAAAGGGGAATGTGCGTTTCAGTCTTGACGGAAAAGCAATAACCGATTTTACCTATGACATGGAAAATCCGCGGGTCATGGAAAACCTGACGCGCAAGATAGATCTGCCTGAGAGAAGTCCCCAAAGCACATTTACCATTGCTGCCGATGGTGATGCGGGCACTGATGTGAGCTTTGATGTGACCATTGCCGGCACTCTCTACTTCAAGGACAAGGGACCGCTGGCCATGGTGCGTTCAGAAGAGCGCGGAATAGGGTCTCTTTCCAACGGCATCAAGGTCACCAGGACCTTCGCGTCCATAACGCGGGTTCGCGATTCACGAAACAACGAATACATGGTGCCGCAAAGCCTGGCAGACAAAAAGGTGATCCAGGTCGGTGATGAGCTTCTCGTAAAGGTCAAATTCCAGGCGCAGGACAATTTCCAGTACCTGGTCCTGGAGGATTATCTCCCGTCCGGCTTTGAGGTTACGAAGAACAATGCTTACGACGAGTATACCCCCTTTGTCCATATTGAACGATGGGACAACAGGATGGTCTATTTTTTCACAGATCTGAAAAAGAATGAAGTCTATGAAGTGGCCTATATCGTCAGGGCGGAACTTCCGGGGAACTTTATGGTCAAACCGTCACGGATGGAATGCATGTACGAGCCGACAATCCAGGGATGGTCGGCTCCGGTTGTTGTTGATGTGAAGAAAAAGTAGCATGATGCGCGGTCCCCGCCGCCGAAGGCGGCGGGGAGGGATATTTTAAAAAAGGTGCAACAATGAAACCAAAAACTATCAGCATAATTGTTTTTACCATTCTCCTGACCATCCTGGTAATTCAAAACACTCATTCAGTTGTTCTGAATATCTTCTTCTGGAACCCGGATTTCCCCTTGATTATATTGATCCTCATTTTCATTGGTATTGGTTTCGGATTGGGTTTTTTTTCAAAAAATATTATCAGCATGATCCAAAAAAAGGGAGATGATTATTAGTACCCCGGTCTGATAAGACCGAGTCACTCTAAGTATTCATCGTACTCCCAATCATCATGGCACTAAAAAAATATAGCTTTATCCTGTCTTTGTTTTTCGTAGCCTTCCTTGCGTTTTCTCTCAATGCGGAAACTGATGTTGATCCCCCGGTTACCATATATATTCTTTCCAAACAGGTGCGGCTGCTGAAAAGCGGTGCCATCAAGCAGATTTCCATAACAGTAAAAAATAATATCACTATCAGAGATGAAATAAACAACAGAGGTCTGGAAGGAAAAAACATCGCCTTTCTTTTTCAAGAAGGAATGATTAATGGATATCTAGATTCAAAGGCCCTTTCCGGTCCCGGCAGATTGGACATTTCTTCTGGTCCAGAAAACGGCCAGGTCGCTGTTATTATTGATGGCAGCACGAGAAGTTATCCCCTCCCCATGACAATACAGTATGGGAAAGATTATCTTACGTTCCATGTCAGGGAGCGACTCAATCAGTATGCGGTTGATTCTTCCCTGGCGGAATACAGCAGTGATTTCTGGAAAGAAAAGGAAGGTATCCTGGCGCTGGCTCATGTGATTCGTGCGCGGTATTTCTTCGGGAGAAAATCACACCGACACGGCAAAGCCGATTTTTGCGATCTCACACACTGCCAGGTTTACCGCGGCAGGATTAATAGTGTAATACGATTTGACGATGACTGGGTTATCGATCACACCAGGCTGCAGCATAACCTTTTTTTTCACTCACGTTGTGGCGGCAGGACCCGGGATCCCGGCATATTCAGCGGAAAAAAAACATCCGGTGAACAGCAAGACCTTGAAGTCCGTGACTGGCTTTACCGGGAGGGGATTACCCTGTGCGCGGGCAAGGATTCCCACTGGGAACGGACAATGGGCCATGAAGAACTGCGCCATATACTTTTACCCGGGACATATCCTGACGGTAATGATTTTTTGAAACTTCAATATGAGGGGGATATAATGAAGGTCAGCACCGGTTCAACACCGGGAGATCTGTCGTTCCCGGTGGAGACATTTCGTCTGAAGATAAACCGGGTGAAGGGATGGAATTTTATCCGCAGCAACAACTTCACAGTGTCAGAGAAAATCCTGGATAATAATAAGCATTACCAGTTTAAGGGGGAAGGCCTCGGCCACGGCGTCGGCTTGTGCCAGCACGGGGCCATGGCTCTGTCACGCCTGGGGTACAACAGGTATGAAATACTGGAGCATTATTATCCTGATGTTCAGCTTAAGCCATATGACAATAAATCAAGCCAGTCGCCATACTGCTCATATTATATGTTCGATGTTGGAACAGGCAAAATGTTTTCTTCGAGCCAGGGGCAAGGATTCCTGTCAAGAAAAGTTCCGCCCGGTTCAATATTCAAGATTGTGGTGTCACTATATGTAGCGGCTGAGAGGCCGGATATATTCAATGATTACTCATTTTTTTGCACTGGTAAAGCCGTGAATGACCCGAACATGCCGGACAGGTGCTGGAAACCGAAGGGACATGGAACAATGAAGATGCAAGACGCCATTCCCAATTCATGCAATCTATATTTTGCCTCATTGTATAAGATCATTTCCGGAAAAAAATTCAGGGCATTTTATCAGAATTTTTGCCGCGCAGAGGGAATACCATCATCGCTTCCTGAAAACTCCAGTGAGAGACAGTGGGCTGAACTTCTGGCTGGACTTGACTTCAGGGTATCTTTTACACCGCGCGATTTGATTGCAATGGCGCGATATGTTTATTGCGGCAATGCGGAGGATGGCGGATCAGCGTACTCTGTGATAAACGTTCCCGATCAGGAGAAAGTGAAAATTTTCCAGGGACTACGGGAAACCTTTACGCGGGGTACTGCATTGGAGCAGAAGAAGCGTTACGGTTCTTCATATAATTATCTACCTCTTGAGAAAGCAGACAAAAGAGATTCATGCGGACGGTTGACAGATCTCTGGGGAAAAACAGCAACGGTCATTGACGGGACGAATAAGCCGGTGAGCTATGGCATATTCATGGGGGGTAACGGCAGGCATGGAATCATTGTCGTATTGCGGAAAGCAACCGGCAACATGGCTGCCCGGTGGGCCAGGAAGATCCTCTCTCAATCAATTGCTGAAGACTAGCACTATGTTTGTATCAACATGATCAGGCAGATAGTAATTTCAATGCTTCTTTGATGATGGATTCCACGGAAGCGTCAGGGTTCTTCCGTACCAGGTCTTCAACAATTCTGGATGATCTGGCATCATCAAACCCAAGGGTCATCAGGGCTTCAATGGCATCGCTTTTCTGTGTACGGATCTCTCCAGTCTGTCCTGCAAGGGAGATCAGTTTCTTCAGTTTGCGCTTCAGATCGAAGATGAGTTTTTCCGCTTTGGCGTTGCCGATACCGGGAATTTTTGTCAGGAGGGCCGTATTTTCAGACTCAACCGCATCGACAAGCCGGCTTATGGTAATGCCTGATAGTATAGACATGGACATGGCTGGTCCTATGCCGCTTATGTTTAAAAGTATTAAAAAAAGATCCCTCTCATTTTCTGTAAAAAAACCGAATAATTTTAATTGATCTTCTTTGTGATGTGTATAAACATACAATGTTGTTTCCGCCATGGTCTGGATTTTTTCATAGGTTGAAAGGGGGATTGTTAACCCATACCCCACACCATTGGCATCCAGTATCACTTCCGTGGGTCTCAGTTCGTCTATTTTTCCTCTGATTTTTGCAATCATAAGATATCAGGTTCCATTATTTTTGTATATACATTATGATATTGAGAGGTTATCAATATAACAAAGCAAGAAATTTAAATTAAAAAAATTTTTAAAATTAGTGGTCGATTTAAAAATATTGATGTATATTTAACTAAATAGTTAGTTAAACTAAATAGTTAGTTAATGAAGGCGGCCATGGAAGAAACTTCCTCTGATAAGAAAATCAAGAATGCGGCTTTAAGGGAATTTGCCCAGTACGGACTGGAAGGGGCCCGGGTTGATCGCATTGCCCAAAAGGCAAAAATTAACAAGGCGATGATTTATTATCATTTTAAAAGCAAGGAAGATTTATATGAATCGCTGTTAACTGATTTCTATTCTCAAATATTCCCCCGTATAGTCGAGAAAATTCCACGGGATGTTGGTCCCGCAGAAAAACTCGAGGCAATGGTTACCTATTTTGTCGATCTGATCAGGGGTCTCGACCAGGATTTTGTCAGAGTAATGCTCTGGGAACTGTCCAGCGGAGGCAAGTTTTTTAAAAAGCTCATGCTTCCCAGGGTCATCATCCCGATGATGGGAGTGGTACAGGAGCTTTTCAACGATGGCATGCAGCAGGGGACCTTCAAGAAAATCGTACCCCATTTAACGTTCATACAGATACTGGGATCAATCGTGTTCACCAATGCCATACGGATAACCCTGTCGGATACCGATTTCGGAAAAATGATATTCAGGGAAGATTTCTTTGAGGAGTATAAAAAGAACCTGCTGACTGTCGTGAAGACCGGAATCCTTGCTTCATAAGGAGGACTCATGAAGAGTGCAACTAATGCCCTTATTATTGTAATTGTATTAATTACAGCCTGTTCGTTTTTAGATCCGTTACCGCTCCGGAGCGAAGGAGTGCTGAAAAAAATAACACTTGACGAAGCGATCACTATCGCCAAGGCGAACAGCCACGATTTCAAGATAGCGGTCCAGCGGCACAAGGCGGAATCCGAGAAGGTGAACCAGGCGTGGGGGATGCTCCTCCCGGTCATAGAATCAGAGGTATCCCTGCTCAACCAGGGGGCTGATTATGGATTTATGAGCATGCTGAATGGGCAGTATGATATCAAAGTCCTACAGGTGAAATTCGGCATCAATCCGGGAATGTTTTATAATTCATTGCAGATGTCACGGAAAACCTACGCGGTTTCGACTGAAGAATTAAGGAAGGTTAAAAGCGACATAGAATTCAATATAATAGAGAGTTATTTCAATCTTATTCTTGCTGAAGAGATGATTTCCATCCGGAAAGATACCATCAAGCTGCTCCAGGAGAACCTTAAGGACGTCAACAGCTTGTATAAAACGGGGAGCGTGCCCCGGTACGAGCTGCTCCAGGCACAGGTGCAGCTTAAAAGCCAGGAGCCGTTATTGCTGGAAGCGGAAAACAAGTACCGCCTGGCCCTGGAAATGTTTAATTATCAGCTTGGACTTGATGAACGGATCTACGTGGCCGATCGAAGCGTAATAGAAAAAAAGAGTTACCGGGTGGCGGAGCCTGATATTGACACCTTCATTGAACGGGTAGGCGGCTTGGCCCTGAAAAACAGACCGGAGATCATTCAGCTCAAAATGAAAAAAGAAATCGCCGGTCATGCGAAGAACATCAATGATTCCTACTATTTGTGGCCGACCTTCACGGCCGGAGGGTATTACGGATACTCTTATGCACTTCCCGTTGTTACAGAAGCCTTGATACCCACAACAACCGGCGGGTACGGATATATGGATTTATCCCACCTGGCAGGAGTGCGGGCGTGGCAGCCAAACTGGATGGTCCGTATCGCCGCGACGTACCGGTGGAGCTCGCTTCTTCCTGTTGATTCAACGCGCGCACAGGGCCGCGAGGCAAAAGCACGCGGGCAGGAAGCTGAAGAGGAGATCCACAAGGCAAAACGCCTCATAACCATTTCGATTAAATCCTCATATTCAAGCCTCATGACGGCCAGTCAGAGCATCACATCGCACAAGGAAAATGTTGAGAAGGCGGCGGAGGGCCTGCGCATCGCGAGGGAAAGCTATCGGGCCGGTGCAATAAAGAACTCTGAACTGCTGGGAGCACAGACGTCCCTCACCCAGGCGCAGGCGGGATACATCAATGCCATCAACAGCTATTACCAGTCCCTGGCAAAGCTGAGGAAGGATATCGGCACTGAAGATGACAGCATTATTTTCGGAGGAGTAGAGCATGAATAAGAAAAAGATAATACCAATAGCCGTTGTTGTTGCGGTACTGACGATTTCCATCCTCTATTTCGAGGTGTTCAGATATATCGGTGAGGACGGCAGCCGTATCGAGGGATCGGGAACCATCGAGGTGACGGAGGTTGACATCAGCTCGAAGCTTGCCGGCAGGATTACCAGTATTACCCGGGATGAAGGAGATAGCGTCAAGCACGGGGAGGTGCTGGTGAGGATAGCGTATGACGAACTGGATGCGCAGCGGCTGTCGGTGATAGCGAACCTGAACAATGCAAAAAAGAACATGGAACGGGTGAGGGATCTTTACAAGAGCGGCTCGGTTTCAAAAAAAGATTATGATAACATGGAAATGATGTACCGCGTGGCAAAAGCGGGATACGACCAGATCAATGCAACGATTGATAACGCCGTCATTGTTTCGCCCGTTGACGGGGTGGTGCTGGAAAAAAACCTGGAAATAGGAGAGATAGTCTTTCCCGGGACCCCCGTTCTGACCGTTGCGGATATCAAGGACACCTGGATCAAGATTTATGTAAACGAAAAGCAGCTGGGACGCGTGAAGCTGGGGCATAAGGCTGAAATAAGCGTGGATTCGTTTCCGAAAAAAACGTTCACCGGGAAAGTGGTCTCCATATCAGACAAGGCCGAATTCACACCAAAAACGATTCAGACCAAGGATGAACGGGTTAAGCTTATGTTTGCCGTGAAGATAGCGGTTCCCAATCCTGAACAGGAACTTAAACCGGGCATGCCGGCTGATGCCATCATTATAACGGGATCTGCGAAATGATAACCGCCGTTGATTTAACCCGGACCTTCGGGGAGATCGCCGCCGTTGATTCCCTGAATTTCACCGTCAACAAAGGAGAGATTTTCGGCATCGTTGGCCCGGACGGCTCCGGTAAGAGCACCCTTCTCAGGATGATATCATCGATTCTTGCCCCGGACCGCGGGAAGATTACCATTAACGGAATCAATGTACAGGAAAATCCTTTCCGGGTAAAGGAATCCCTGGCCTACATGCCCCAGCGGTTCGGATTATATGAAGACCTGACGGTGGAGGAAAACATATTTTTTTTCGGCAGGCTGTTTCTTATTTCACGACGGGAAATCAAGAAAAAACTCGATTCACTGTACGGATTCAGCAGACTGGGGCCCTTCAAGGACCGCCTTGCGGGGAAATTATCCGGCGGCATGAAACAGAAGCTGGGTCTTGTCTGCAGCCTGGTGCACACGCCGGAAGTTCTTCTCCTTGATGAGCCGACAAACGGCGTGGATCCGGTATCACGGCGCGAGTTCTGGGACATCCTGTACGAGCTACTCGGCCAGGGAGTCACCATCGTCGTCACCACTGCATATCTCGACGAGGCGGAGCGGAGCAACCGGGTTGCCCTCATGTACCGGGGGAGATTCATCCGCCTGGGAAAACCGAAATCGATACGGGAGGAGTTGAACCAGAGGATGCTGCATGTAATCGTGGACGACCCGAAGAGAGCGGAGAAAACCCTGGAAAAAGATGGTGCGATGAAGATCATACGCACCGGGAATTCCATCAGGATTTTTACCGGCACCATGCAGAAGACCAGAAATCATGTTCAACAGGTTCTCAAAAAAGGGAAGGTTGGAATACTGTCAATCGAAGAAACAATGCCGCGCCTGGAAGACAGTTTTATTGAAATAATCAACCGGGAGGAATCGCAGTGAAAGGCGCTGGTTCGCTTATACGAATGGCAGTGATTGCTGACAAGGAATGGATCCAGATCCGCCGCGATACGCAGGAGCCTCTACCTGACGCTGTTCATCCCCACCATGCTCGTGCTTTTGTTCGGATACGCCCTTGTCTTTGATGTCAAGCATGTGAAAATAGCGGTATTTGACCAGGACCGGAGCCATCTTTCCCGCCAGTACCTGGATCGGTTCAACAATACCGAATACCTTTCGATTGTGAGATACGTAGATAATTACCGGGAGATCGATCATCTCATAAATACCGGGAAGATCATCATGGCAGTCGTGATACCCCCCGCATTTGAAAGAAAATTCAATTCAGGCAAATATCGCTGATGTGCAGGTCCTGGTTGACGGCTCCGATTCGATGTCGGCGCTTGATTGCCACCGGCTACGTCAAGGCCATAACCTATCAATTCAACAGGGATTATCTCGCGAAGACGCTGAACAAGAAAGGACTGACATCCTTAAAGCAGCCGGTAGAAATAAAAAACAGGATATGGTACAACTCAGAGCTGAAAAGCAGGAATTTTATAATTCCCGGAAATCTCGGCCTCATCCTGGCGATCATTTCGGCCCTGATCACGTCCCTTACCATGTCGCGGGAATGGGAGCGGGGTACCATGGAAACGCTCATAACAACGCCGGTGCGCAGTTATGAAGTGGTGCTGGGCAAGCTGATCCCGTATATTTTTATCGGCATCTTCGATGTTGTCTGCGCTCTGGCTATGGGGTATTTCGTATTCAACGTGCCCTTCAGGGGAAGCTTCATTGAACTGTGTCTCATATCAATATTGTTCCTGATCGGCACCAGCGGCCTGGGGATCCTGATCTCAACCATAACCCGGATCCAGGTCCTTTCCGTGCAGCTGGCCATCGTGGTAACGTATCTGCCATCCTTCATGCTTTCGGATTTCATATTTCCCATTAAGAATATGCCGGTAATCATTCAGATCATCACCTATATTGTTCCGGCGAAATACATGATCGTCGTGCTAAAGGGAATAATACTAAGAGGAGTCGGGTATCCGGTGTTAATGACGCAGATTGTTTTCCTGTCAATATTCTGCATCCTGGTTGTCGCCCTGAGCATTAAAAAATTCAGGGTACAGCTTCCGGATAAGTGATGCAGGGATTGGTGTTGCAATGAAAGCTTTTATCAGGCCATAAAGTACTTGTCAGCATGATAAAAAAGGAATTCGCCCAGGTGCTGCGCGACATCCGCATGAGGGGAGTGGTCTTCGGGCCGCCGATAATCATGATCATCATTTTCGGATATTCCATCAACATGGACGTCAATACCGTGAACCTGGCGGTGCTGGATGAAGATAAGACCACGATGAGCAGGGGATTGATAGAGAAGTTCACCGGGTCCGGTTATTTCATATTTCAATCGTATCTCTATTCTGAACAGGAATTAATGCCCCTGATGGACAGGGGAGAGGTCGAAGCCTTTATCCATCTGCGGAAGGGCCTGTCGAAAAACCTTAAAACGGGAAAAGTTTCGGAATTACAGGTAATCATTGACGGCACTGATTCAAACAGGGGGGCCGTTATCACCGCCTATGTGAATGAAATAATGCAGAGTTATTTCATTGAAAAGTACTTTGGCAGGATAAAGACCCAGATACTTTACCGAATGTCAGGTCTCCCGGGTGCGCAGACGGGCGAGGCGGTCGGCATGGTCATGCCCGGAGCGTGCGCATCCTTGACCGGGCATACTTTAATCCGACCCTGCTCAGCAAAAATTATTTTCTTCCCGGTATCATCGGTTTTATCGTGTCCCTGATCACCGTCATGCTGACATCGATGTCCATCGTCAGGGAGCGGGAATCGGGCACCATGGAGCAGATCGTCGTGTCACCGATCAAGCCGATGGAATTCATCATGGGGAAAACAATACCCTTTGCCATTATCGGATTTATTGATATGTTCATCGTCACGATGATAACCATTTTCTGGTTCGATGTTCCGTTCAAGGGGAATATCCTGTTCCTGTTTTTTGCGGGCTTTTTCTATATCATCTGCTCCCTGGCGGTTGGCATATTCATTTCAACGATATCTAAGACGCAGCAGCAGGCCATGATGTCTTTTTTTCTCTACTTCATCCCGGCTATTCTTTTTTCCGGCTTTGCCTTTCCCATTTACGCGATGCCTGAAACGATACAGTTCATCACCTATTTTAATCCACTCATGTATTTCATCGTAATCATCCGGGGAGTTTTTCTCAAGGGAGTCGGCATTACAGTCTTGTGGAAGGAACTGCTGGTGCTGACTGTCATCGGTGTCGCGTTGCTCAATCTCAGCGCCCGCAGGCTGAGCAAGAGGATGGAATGATGGAAAAAGTTGTTGAGATCAGGAACCTGACGAAAAAATTCGGCGATTTTACCGCGGTCAACAATATCAGCCTGTCGGTGGAAAAAGGAGAGATTTTCGGCTTCCTGGGTCCCAACGGGGCAGGCAAGACCACGACCATAAAAATGCTCTGCGGGATCCTGATGCCGACCTCCGGCGAGGGCCTGGTATCAGGATATGATATCATCAGCGAGCAGGATAAGATCAAGACGATCATCGGATATATGTCCCAGCGGTTCAGCCTCTATGAAGACCTCACGGTCGTTGAAAACCTGGATTTTTACGGTAGCATCTACGGACTCGAAGGAATGCGACTGAAACAGGCCATCGGCCGGGTAGTCGACATGGCGGGCATCGGCGTTCGCAAAAACGACCTGGTGAGGAACCTGCCCGGGGGTATGAAACAGCGCCTGGCCCTGGGGGGCGCCATACTTCACGATCCGCCGATACTGTTTCTCGACGAGCCCACCTCCGGCGTGGATCCCCTCATGAGGCGCAACTTCTGGGACATTATATACCGTTTCTCCGAGGAGGGGCGCACTATCTTCGTCACTACCCATTACATGGATGAAGCCGAGCACTGCAACAGGATTGCCCTTGTCATAGCGGGAGAAATCATTGCCCTCGACTCGCCTGAATCTCTGAAAAGGAATTTTAGCAATACGGTTTATTCCATTGTGACGGATAATTTTCTTGAAGTATTTGAAAAAATCAGGTATCTCGACTTCATAATGGAAGCGGCCATATTCGGCGCCGATATTCATATTCTCTGCGACGCAGATGTACCTGTTAAAAGAAAGATCGCGTCTTTCTTCAAGGAGCAGAGAATAGCCCCATACGCCATTCATCGGATTGCACCAAGCCTTGAGGATGTATTTGTGAGTAATGCTAGGAAATACAGCCTCTGACGAGCGACAGCATCACGGCAAAAAATATTTTTCTTGTATTATGCCATAAAGAGATCATGATAGGTTCGGGGCGTTAAAAAAGAAATACCCATGAAGTATCGCATCAATTATGACAATTACGCTCATGATTACTAAGGAATAGATCAACACAAGGCATGACACTTCCGTTCAATAATAGCGATTTTTTGTTTTTTAAGAACCTGCTGCATGAGGCGGGCGCAGTGGCGCGTCAGATCCAGAAGGAAACAATTACCATAAACAGGAAGAGTGACCGGTCAATCGTGACTCAGGCTGATCTGATGGTCCAGGACATGCTGATGCACAGGATATCGGATCGATATAAAAACTTCAATTTTATCATGGAAGAGAATAATCCCGGTACGGTACAGGATATAACAGATGATACCCTTTCCGCTATCATTGATCCAATTGATGGAACCGCCATGTTCAGCATGCATCTTCCGGAGTGGTGCATTTCGGTGGGAATATTTAAAGGATATACGCCGGTGTACGGGTTTGTCTATTCGCCGGGTTTCGACATGTTTTTTTATAACGACAACAACAATGCTTACATGAATGACCGGCCGATACAGGCTGACAGGAATATTACCATAGACAATGAAACGAATATTTTCAATGCCTCTGAAGTGAGCAACAGGTTCTTTATAGATTTTCCCGGAAAGATTCGGAACCTGGGGTCAACAGCCCTTCATGCTTGTCTTGCGGCTGATAACATGAGAAACAGAACTCTTGCCTTTATCGGCAAATCCCACCTCTGGGACTGGGCCGGAGCGGTACCTGTCATACAAAAGGCTGGCTCCGGGCTGCGATACATCAGCGGCGAGGAAATTGATTACCGCGCAGTTGTTCGCAATAATTATCGTCTCCTTGATTTTGTTATTGTGTATAATTCCGATGATTTTGAATCAATAAGAAAAATATTCAAACAGAAATGATTGGATCCAATCAGAACAAGGCAAGGATTATATTGTTTGATATGAATCCCTGCGCTATCCGATAATTTCAAATAAGAAAATATTAATAGTGTACTTCTCATTCATTTCTTCTGCATTAATCCCGCCTGGAAAAAAAATCGTGCTTATATATCTTGATCAAGTCTGATTTTTTCAGAATGACATAACAAGAAAAGTGAAAAGTGTATAATGCTGATTAATATGTTGACATTAATATACGTCGGAATAATTCTGACTTTAACATGAGTATGGTTTTTAGGAAGAGAGTATGCCCAGGCCCAGAATTTTTGGATATTTAGCGGTATTATTTGCACTGATGCTAACGGGATTATTCATATATTCCCTGATTCTTGTAATCAATGATAATGTCACTTACAGCCAAGTTGATTTACATAAATTGAGCAACTTCACGTTTTACGCTATTGCGGTTCCAATTAGTTTGATCTCCATAGCCGTCATTGGAACCGGATTCTGGATTGGCTGGACAATTCTTGCAATAAAGGTGGTGCCCCCAATGCCTGAAATAGTTGAAAAAAAAGATTATTCCAAGATCAAAGCTTTTTTCATGTGTATCATTACACTGGCCTTGGGAACTCTCCTGATCTATGGCCTGTATATCAGAAACTTCTGGGCGCTGGCGATTCCTGCTGCAGCTATCTGCATTGTTATACTGGGTGCCGTATTCTGGGTCGGGATCGCAATAATTACCACCCGTTCGACGCTGCCGGAAGAAAAGCAACAGTCTTAAATAACAATGAAGGTTTTGCTGTTATGCTACCGGGGCAGTCCCTTTTGCGGAGGCCTCGGTATTTATCTTTATTATCTGAGCCGTGAGCTGGCCAGGCTGGGCGTTGAAGTGGACGTTCTTGTGGGGCCGCCTTATCCGGATCCCATGGATGGTTGGGCGGCGGTTCATAAAATCGAGAATCTGAATCTCTGGATGGTAAAGACGAAGAAATTCGGCTATGACCGGCTGAAACGTGTTTATTCCTTCTGGAATTTCGTAGATTATATTTTGACCCGATTTCACATTTTTCCTGAAATGGAAACCTTCAGCATGAGGGCTTTTTTTAAAATCCGCCAGCTTCTGAAGAAGCGGAATTATGACATCATCCATGACGTTAACGGATTGGGCTGGGGTCTCCTGTTTATGAAGGGCTTCGGCATTCCGGTCATTTCCACCATCCACCATCCTCTTACCAGGGACCGCGACGCCGATTTGATGATGGACAAGGATTTCTGGGGATTACTCACCTCCGTGCTGTTTTATCCGTTGACCATGCAGCGGTTTGTAATTAAACGTCTTGATAGAATAATAACCTCATCGAATGAAGGCATCGACGAGTTGAAACGCGCCTTCGGCCTGAAAAAGGAAAAAATATCCGTTGTGTATAACGGCATGGATGTGGAAACCTTCAGGAACACCGGAGAAAAACGTGAGAAGAATGCCCTTCTCTTCGTGGGCAATACCGAGGACCATAAAAAAGGAATACTCTTTCTCCTGGAAGCCCTTGCTGAGCTTCCCGAGGGAATAGGGCTTACGATTGTTGACGAAGGGCCGCCTCTGAAGAAGAACGCGGCGGAGCTGATCAAAAAGACGGGCGTTGAGAAGCGCGTGACTTTCACCGGCAAGGTCGATCAAAAGACCCTCGTGAGTTTATACAGCAGGGCGACCGTGCTTGTCATGTCGTCATTATATGAAGGATTCGGACTGCCGGCCGCTGAAGCGATGGCCTGCGAAACACCGGTGATAGTGACCAGGGCCGGAGCGCTTCCCGAAGTCGTCGATTCTTCCTGCGGTGTTCTCGTGGAGCCGGGAAATTCGGAAGAGCTCAGAGAAGCAATCATGAACATTCTCAAGGACAGCGAATCCAGAAAACGGATGGGGAAAAACGGCAGAAAAAAAGCAGTGAATAATTTTTCCTGGCCCGTTGCGGCGAGGAATACCCTTGAAGTATACCGGGATGTAATCAATAAATTCAGGAGATTACAATGAAAATATGTCTGTTAAGCTACCGTGGCAATCCGTATTGTGGCGGACAGGGCATCTACGTCATGTACATAGCGCGCGAACTGGTGAAGCTGGGACATGAAGTGCATGTTATTGCCGGCCCTCCCTATCCCTTTGACGAGGAAGGCGTTATCATTCACCGGGTGAGCAACCATAATTACTTTAACAAGAAAAAAGATTTTATCAAGCCCCATAAGCCTTTTGCGACCTTCCAGCCTTTGAATTTCTACGAGTTTGTCGCAGCTAAAATGGGCATCTTCCCTGAGATCGAGACTTTTTCAGTGAGGGCCTTTTTTAAAATAAAAGAGCTCTTGAAGACTCATAAATTTGATATCATTCATGACAATCAGTGCCTCGGCTATGGATTCCTGCTGATCCAGAGGCTGGGGGTTCCCTTCATTTCAACAATACATCATCCCCTGACCATTGACCGCTCAACCTGGTTTGAATATCCTTCTGATTTCAACATCAAGATGAGGCGTATCCTTTATTATCCCCTTCTGATGCAGAAATTTGTCGCCAACAGGATGTACCGGATAATCACCGTATCCCACAACGCGGCAATTGAAATAAACAAGGCCTTCGGGGTCAACCAGAAGAAGATCAACGTGATCTATAACGGCATGGATTCCAGCCTTTTTTATCCGGTAAAGGGCGTTCAGAAAAAAAAGAACAGCATCATTTTTGTCGGTAACGTCGAAGACCGGAAGAAAGGAGTCATTTATCTTTTAAAGGCCATGACACTCACCAAACACAAGGTGAGCCTGACCATCGTGGACGGCGGTGCTCCCAACCGGAGCACGGTGCCGAACCTGATCAACAAGTTTGGTCTCAACGGCAGGGTCACCTTTACCGGTAAAATACCGATAGATAAACTGATCCGTCTTTATTCACGAAATGAAATAGCCGTCCTTCCGTCTCTTTATGAAGGATTCGGCTTTCCGGCGGCCGAAGCCATGGCATGCGAGCTGCCGGTACTCACCACGACCGCGGGAGCACTTCCGGAAGTGGTGGGCGAGCACATGAAGACAGGATACCTGGTGCCGCCGCGCGATGCCAATGCCATAGCCGAAGGAATTGATTTTCTCCTGGATAATCCTGACCTTCGCAGGGAAATGGGAAAAGCGGCGCGGAAGAGAGTACTCGAGGTCTTTACCTGGGAAAACGCAGCTCATGAGCTGGTCACCATGTATGAAGAGGTGATTAATGCTCACCGTTGATTTTGACAGGCTCGCTGTCAAAAGGGGTGACATCGTTCTTGACGCAGGGTGCGGATTCGGAAGGCATTCCCTTGAATTTGTGTCCCGCGGCGCCACCGTGTACAGCATGGACATGGACATGGGAAGCCTCCGGAAAACGCGATTTTCCCTTACGGAAATGAAAAAACACCTTAAAGGCGGGGAACTCCATTATCTTGTTCATTCCGGAGATGCCCTCAATCTTCCCTTCAAGGACGGTTCATTTGACCGGATAATCTGTTCAGAGGTCATGGAGCACGTACGGGATGACGAAAAGGCATGTCGGGAGCTGTCACGGGTGCTGAAAAAAAACGGCAGGATTGCCATTACCGTGCCGACGGTTTTCAGCGAGCACATATATGATTTACTGACCTATGAATACTATGCGTCCCCGGGCGGACACATAAGAAGGTATTTCCCCGGCGAGCTGGCATCAATGATGCGCCGTAACGGCCTGGAAGTATACGGCATCGGCTTTAAGCATGCCTTCCACACAATCTGGTGGATGATACGGTCGGTGGTAGGACTCCATCTGAACGATCACCCGATAACGAAAGCATACCATAGATTTCTTCACCTGGGACTCTATTCAAACCTCGTCAGAAAGGCCGAATCATTTTTCGACTATTTTTTCCCGAAGAGCGTGGTTATCTACGCCTGGAAAAGATAGCACACCGGCGACAGCTCAGGGCGCCTGTCATACCTGCTATTAACAAAAAATAACTTGCTATGTGAATATACTTACACTATCTCTGTCATAAATTTGTTAAATCCCAGAGATAGATGGTCGTAATGAAACGAGTACTGTTCGTCATTATCGCATTGTGCTGTTTTTCTGCTTCGGAGGGAGCTGAAAACTATAAGGGAAGCAGGATCAATACCTTCGGGAATTCGGCTGAATCTCTGGGAAGGGCAGGAACAGGGGTTACCTCGTCAGGCGTTGAACAATTCTACATCAATCCGGCCTCCATTGCCGATGCTGAACGGATCGGTGTGAGCCTCCAGTACGGAACCCTGCCGCTGCCGACAACATTTTACGATGGCGGCTTCTCCCTTGCGGTTCCCACGTCATATGGTGTGTTCGCCGGATCATTCAGATATCTTAATTTTCCCCAGAGCAATGACCTGACGCATGGCTACAGCTTCAGTATCGGCAGTGCCCGCGATATAACCAGACAGCTGATGCTGGGATTCTCCCTGAACTTTTTGTACGGAGAGGGCGGTGGTGCTTCGTATTACACCGGCGGTTCTCTCGGGTTCATATACAAATTCCCTGCCACGGGAACGCGTCACGGCTTCTGTATTCATGACCCGAGGATAGGTTTCACAATTAATTTTGGATATCCTTTCGGCAGTAATCCGAGTTACGCCGACATGAATGCGATAACCCTTGGATACAGCTTCAAGTTTGTTGATATCAAGAATTTTAACATAGGCCTGTACAATGAATTAACGGTGCTCAATTATCGTGATTTTCCGGTAAAGATCGGCATGGAATCAGAAATTTTTGATATAGTCATAATCAGGGGAGGATATGTTATTCCCCATGCATATAATGAAGGGAATTTCACCACCGGGCTGGGTCTGAGAATCAATACTGAAAGTTTCAAGGGTTCATTAAACTACGCGCTGAATTTTTATCCCGACATGAAATACGTTCATTATTTAGGCATTAATTTTGAATATGGAAAACTGGACCGGGAATCTCCGGAAACGGAAATTGTACCGGATAAAAAAGATATCTCACCGAACCACGACGGGTCGAAAGATTATGTATTGTTTTCACTGACCGTATTTGACAGAAGCAGGATAAAAGGCTGGAAACTTCAGATAATGGATCCAGGATCGCAGATCATCAAGGATTACTCCCTGTCTGAACGGGACATAAGCGATAAGCTATCGGCAGAGGAGTTCTTCAAGAGACTTTTTAAAAAACGCGAATCCATGGTGGTGCCGGATAAAATTATCTGGGATGGGACGGATTCGAAGGGGAAAATTGTGCCTGACGGAAGATACAGTTACTCCTTTACCGCCTGGGATGATAAGGATAATATTGCGGTTACGAAAAACGGCCTTATAACCGTTGATAACACGCCGCCTGAAGTGGTTATTGATAAAAGCGATGAATTCTTTTCACCTAATAAGGACGGCAGGAAAGATGTCTATATCATAGGGCAGAAGATTAAATCGGCCCCGGAGGATGAATGGTTTGCCGGCTTCAGGGATTCCCAGGGCAATGTGGTGAAAAATTATAAATGGACCGGCACTGCCGTTCCGGTACGGCTTGCATGGGATGGCACGAACGATTCCGGGATTGATGTACCGGAAGGTCTGTACAGTTACTATATTTATTGCACCGATAAGGCCGGAAACAGTGCCCACGGGGAAATTACCGCCATTACTCTCACCCGTAAATATGAAGTCGCCGATATAACTTTTTCATCAGAATATTTTTCATTCATGAAAGACACCGCAGTTAAGCTGTTCCCGACTCTATCAAGCACCTACGGTCTCACTGATTGGAAAATAATAATATTGAATTCAAACATGAAACCCGTCAAAGAAATAAACGGAGAGAATTCAATAGATAAAATGATATCCTATGATTGTACTGACAATAACGGAGCACGTTTGAATGACGGTGTTTACTATGTAAGGTTTGTCGCATCTTTTAAGAGCGGAAATACGCCTGAGTCATTCAACAAGAAGTTCATCGTGGACAGCACGGCGCCGAAACTCTCGGTATCACACACGCCGGGGCTGTTTTCGCCGGATGGCGACCGTGAAAATGACCTTCTTAAAATTGAACTGCGGGCAAAAGATGATACCGGAATAAAACAGTGGCGAATAATAATATACGCGTCATCCGGGGAGCCCTTTAAGACTTTTACGGGGAATGCTCCCGTGCCAGAAGAGATTCTCTGGGACGGTCTAGGCGACAATCTTGACATTGTAGAATCGGCAGCTGATTACACCATTGTCCTGGAAGCCACCGATATGGCCGGCAACAAGGGAACGTCTTCTCCAGACCGGTTGGAAGTGGATGTGCTTGTTCTGGTGACGGAACGGGGACTCAAAATAAGGATTAGCAATATTGAATTCCCCTTCGGCAGAAATGATATAAAGCAGAAGGGGAAAGTAATCCTTGACCGGGTAGCACAGATACTCCAGAAATATGATACCTATGAGGTCCTTATTGAAGGTCATACCGACGATATCGGCAAAGAAGAATACAACCTGGAGCTTTCGGAACGGAGGGCCAAGGCGGTAAATGATTACCTCCTCGGAAGGGGAATCAGGGCGGATCGCCTGAAGTATGTAGGAATGGGTGAGACGGTTCCGTTGTATCCCAACGACAGCGACGAACACCGGAGACGCAACCGTCGGGTTGAATTCATGCTGATAAAAAAGGTCTCGGAGTGATGTACCTGGTTTTTTCCGATCTTGACGGCACCCTGCTTGATCATGATTCCTATGATTACACACCGGCAAAGGAAGGGCTGGAATTATTAAGAAAACTGATGGTGCCCCTTGTTCTGGTATCAAGTAAAACGCTGCCGGAAATGGAATTGCTTCAGAAAGAAATAGGTATTGAAGCGCCCTTTATCTTTGAAAACGGCGGCGGCATATTCTGGCCTGGCAGAAAGGAAAGCCTTGAATATCTGGGAATGGATGTTTCAGATTTGAAGGAAAAGAGAGAATTGCTGGAAGAGACAATTGGAGAACGGGTTCATTTCATTACGGATATGAACACGGATGAAATCGTGAAACGGACAGGTCTTTCAAGAGAAAGAGCCCTGTTATCGCAGCAACGATTGACGTCGCTTCCCTTTATACTGTCTACAGGAAAAAAGATCGGACCGGAAAAGATGGTGAATATAGACAGGGTGTTGAGGCTGAAGGGATTCTCTGTTACAAAAGGGGGAAGGTTCTATCATTTCCTGTCGTCGAGGTCTGACAAGGGGTCGGCAATTCACCGGGTCATTGAATATTACCGTGAGAAAAGCAATGCCGACTTTACGACAATCGGAATCGGTGACAGCGAAAATGATATAGCCATGTTCAGGGTGGTCGACATTCCCGTGGCGGTACGGAAGAAGGATGGGACAATTATTGATACAGGCATGGACCATGTCAGAAGCACCTCGGGAAAGGGGCCGGTGGGATTCAGCGAAGCGATAAAAAAGTTCGTAATAATTAACGGAAATCAAGGCAGGGAACAACGATGAAATCTCTACTAGATATGATCATGGGCATTGTTGCCTGGATTGTTAACCAGATAAAGGGACTGTGCAGGAAACTTCTTGATAAATTTTTTGAAATCAATCCATGTGAAAAAGGGATCGTAATTGGCACAGTTCTCGCCTTTGCTGCTGTTGTCGCGCCAATGGCCAGGTACCGGATATTCGATTCATATTTTACTATTAATAATCCGATAGCCCATTACATGATCGGCATTGTAATGGTCATGCTGGTTACCGTTTATTTTCCCGGCCTCATTACAATGACCATCAGGGTGATCCTGAACGCTCTGTACCTGATCAATGTAATTTATCTGCAGGCGGCCCATGATATTAGCAAGGCGCCCTATGAGCTTGTGGCCGGGTATTACCTGAATATCGTCATAGCCGTGGTTTACATCATCCTGGCCCTCGGGAGCATGTTCATATACCGTGAATCTTAGTTATCCTTGCTTAATCAATGAAGGGTACTACTCCGATCCCCCTCTTCCGGCAGTTCGCGGGCCTCGCCCAATGTTGTTTTGCCGTAGATGCCCGTACATCCGCCTGTCGGCAGCAGAATCAGAGACCGGGTACGGATCATTTTTAAATGTGTTTCCTGCTGGTACGTCTCATGGTCATTAAAAAACCCTGAAAACGATGCAAGTTTGAGAATTGGAGATCTATTGAAACTATTATCTTCCTGTGGTATAAAATATTTTCAAGTACTTAAGACGCTCTTTAACCTTCAGAGATTCCAACGGCCGCACTGAAAAGGCTGCCCCGTGATTATGCATCACATTGATAACAAAGGGTTCTTTCATGATATGGGTTATGTGATAAAAGGTTGCCATCTCTGCAAGGTCCTCGGCCCATGAAAGACTTCCATACAGTGAGACAAAAGGAGACCGGGAAAGATCACGGTATATATCTATGGCTTCAGAGATATGTAATTGCGGCCTTGAACTATAAAATAATAGATGTCCGGTAAAGAGAAACCTGTCATGGGCCCTGTCATAACCATCCCATATATTTCTGGTAAAATCTGTATCAGTACCGGCAAGTCTTAAGTACTTTTTATAATGAATTTCAGTATAGGGGGTAATATTCATAACATAATCCACGGCATGGGTTGATTCATGGAGCAAAATATAATAAAAACCATTATATTTTTTCCCGCAGTCAATTGAGATGTTATAAGAAATGTCATCTTTTGTGAAACAGGTTTGCTCCTTTTCTGTTAAAAGATCGGACATGTTTTTTGAAAAAACGGAAGAATTGAAAACCATGACTGTATAGACAGAATCACTGGAATCGACAACCCAATCGGTCAGACCATTGCCGAGGAAATTATTAATGAAATAAATTCCGATTAATTTTTTCTTTAATAATTGTCTATAGAGAGGGGGAAGAATCGTCAGGGAGTTTTCTATGATCCTGATCTCCCTGGAATTAGGCTGATAAGGCGTATAATCTTTTCTGCCGTCCAATTCCTTTAAATAGGATAGAAGAAATTCCGGGGGGGCCGCGACACGGGAAATAATTGATGAATCAGCATTGAACCGGTATGATTCGAATTTTCGGGCGGCATTATTTTTGATATTATGTACACATCCGAATATCTGGATGCTGATAATAATAAAGGTAAATCCTATTATGTTGATGATCTTTTTATTCATGGCATAGTATTTGGTCATCCTGCATTTGATCTAAATAATGACTTTACAGTATTGAAATAGAATTTTTTAAAAAAATTTTTCAATCAAAAAAAAATTATTTGCATCAAATTGAAAAAAAATTACATCTCATCCCAAGAATGATATAATATACTATTAATACTCAGGAGAATTTCATGGCAAAGCATCAATTTCAGACAGAAGTTAACCAGCTTCTGCATCTCATCATTCATTCTCTCTATTCCCACAAAGAGATCTTTTTGCGGGAGCTTATTTCTAACGCCTCGGACGCCCTGGACAGGCTGAAGTACCTTACCCTCACGGACGAGAAATACAAGAGCATGAATTTTGAACCGAGGATCGATATCTATTTTGATGACAAAAAAAATAAGACAGTAACGATCGCCGATACCGGAATCGGCATGAATGACCATGACCTGGAGGAAAACCTGGGTACCATTGCCCGTTCCGGGACCAGGGGTTTTGTTGAAAAACTGACCGGCGACGAGCGCAAGGACTCGAACCTGATTGGTCAGTTTGGTGTTGGTTTTTACTCCTCCTTCATGGTGGCGGAAAAAGTAGAAGTCGTAAGCAGGAAAGCCGGTGAAGACAAGGCTTACCAGTGGAAAAGCGACGGCAAGGGCGAATACGATATCCAGGACGGGGAACGCGACACCCAGGGAACCTCGGTGACCCTGTACCTGAACCAGGAAGGAGTTGAATACGCCAACCGGTGGCAGATTGAAACAGTCATCAAAAAGTATTCGAACCACATACCGTTCCCGATTTATATCCATTATGAAGGAACACGGTATGAGGGTGAAGGCGATAAAAAAAAGGAAGTGAAGGAGCCGAAGACAGAGCAGATCAATGCCGCGTCGGCCCTTTGGAAAAGGCCCAAGTCGGAGCTTACGGATGATGATTATAACGAGTTCTACAAATCCATCTCGCACGATATGGAAGAACCACTGCTGCGGAGCCATACACACGCGGAGGGGAAGCTTGACTACACCACGCTTTTTTTTATACCGAAACACGCACCCTTTGACCTGTTCCGGGCCGATTACCATCCCGGGGTGAAGCTCTACGTGAAGCGGGTTTTCATCACTGATGACGACAAGGAACTGATGCCGGTGTACCTGCGCTTCGTGCGGGGCGTGATAGATTCGGAGGACCTGCCCCTCAATGTGAGCCGTGAAATCCTCCAGCAGAACCGCGTACTGGCAAAGATAAAAACTTCTTCGGTCAAGCGGATCCTTGATGAGCTTTCAAAGCTACAGAAAAATGACCGGGAGAAATACAACGAATTTTACAGGGAGTTCGGCATACCCATCAAGGAAGGCCTCTACCAGGACATGGAAAACCGGGAAAAGATCATGGAACTGGTGATGTACAAATCAACCAGCGTTGATGGATTCACCACCCTCGAGGAGTATAAGGACCGCATGAAGCCGGACCAGGACGCGATCTATTACATTACCGGGAACAAGGAAGGGAACCTGAGGAATTCGCCGCTCCTGGAAATGTACAGGAACCGCGATATCGAGGTGCTCATCATGGACGATGAGATCGATGATATCATTATATCAACGGTGCCGAAATTCAAGGATGTGAATCTCAAGTCTGTCAACCGGAGCGACGCGGCGGAAAGCCTCAAGAGCGACGAGGACAAGCAGAAGGAAAAGGAAATCGAGCCCCTCATCAAAAAGATAAAGGACGTGCTGGGGGAACAGGTCAAGGACGTGAAGGCAAGCACGCGCCTCAGCGACTCGCCCTCATGCATTGTCGCCGATGAGAATGACCCCACCGTGCAGATGCAGCACCTGTTCAAGGCCATGGGCCAGAAAAACGTGCCTGATTTCAAACCGATCCTTGAAATCAACCCTGAGCATGAGATTATCAAAAAGCTGGAACATACCGATGACAGCGCCGTCATTGAGGACATCAGCCATCTTCTTCTCGAGCAGGCACTGCTCATAGAGGGAGTGGAACTGAAAAGCCCGAGTGAATTCGTGAAGCGGCTGAATCGGGTCATGGGAAAGGCATTATAGAAAATAATTTCTATGGCCGTATGTAAGAAATTCGAACATGTAAACAATAAAAAAAGACGGCCGATGTGGCCGTCTTTTTTTATTTGAACGATTTGATCTTTATGAATTAGAAAGTAAACGCGACAGAGACATGGTACCTGTGGTCAATAGCGGTGCCAAGATCGCCTTTCCATTTTGACTGGTGCCAGGCGAATTCAAAGCCGCCCCAGATATAATCATTAATAAACCAGATAGCAGAACCATTAAAGGTTTCATTCCACATCATGCTGCCCACGGGAATGTTTCTCATGTCGTTCTTTAATTGACCGCCGAAGCCGCCTATAAACAGTAGCGGTATGGGGCCTACTTTTCTCAAGTCAAACTGGATCTGTCCATACCCACCCTGCATCTTTATACCGAGAATTTCCGTTGAGGTAAAATTTTCTATTGCCCCGTTCTGATAAAGGCCGCAGGTGAAGGAGTCCATGTTCACGCCTCTCCAGTACGTGCCAAGCAGGGTAACCAGGGAGATGCTGATTTTTCCAAAGGCCTGGACTGAATAGGATCTCGTGTATTTTCCGTATCTCTGCGTCCACATGGCAACATCGGTTGCTGAAATGGGATTCACCCATACATACGGGTTTGCTAATGGTGCAAAGGTAAGGGGCCATCTTTCAAGCTGATAATGGCCGCTGCCGCCAATGGTAATGTTGACCATGTCATTCGGCTTTATCACGAAGTAGAGACGGGCGCGACCGCCGGGAACTTTACTTGCTTCGCCGGGTCCGCGGTCATCGGCCTGGACGCCGTTAACGCCGGGATACAGATCAGTGGCAACCCCGGAATCCCATCCGCTGAGAACCCGCGCCATAGCAAGGTCCAGCGTTATGTTGAATACCTCTTTGCCAAATTTCTGGCTGAACCAGATCATGGGCTCCCGGATAAAGATGTTACCGTTTTCCCCGTAGGGAACATAGGTAAGGGTGATCGGCTGCGCCGGCATTGCCATGCTTACACCCCAGGTCTGGCCGAAGAGAAGAGACGCAGAGTACGTGTCGGAGCTCTTCCAGTCAAACTGTACATAGGCATGACGGATCATCGGTATACCCTGACGCGCACCGGATTTGGAAGGTGAAGTGGTGCCCCAGAAGTCTATCTCGATGTTAGCCTTGGTGTCTGCTTGAAAAACCTTGGGACCCATGATGTTGAGGCCCAGGCGTGTGGTCCGCATGTCGATGACAAAGGATCCATCTGTCTGAGCAGAGGACTTTGGTAAGGCAACATACGGTGCATGAGCCACCAAGGTCATACCGCCGCCTGTCGCCATATTCGTCGTGGCGCCAGTATAAACAAGGGCACAGTGGGATTCACATAAAAAACCTGATTGTTAACAAAAAACGGACCTGATTCATTATAGACGTCGGCTGAGTTATGAACCAAATCCATTTTTACGAAACCGTAAAGTTGAACTTTCAAATAATCCCCATTGAAAATCATAACCTTTTCTTTGCCTTTCGGCTTTTCAGGCTTAACGGGTTCTATCACTTCAACTTGTTTTTTATCCTGGGCTTTCTTATCCTGCGGTTTTGCCTGTGCGAAGAGCGCTGTTGTGGTAAACAGAAATGCCGCAAGGAAGAACAGCCCCAATAGCTTGTTCTTTAGCATAAAAAATCCTCCAAAAAATTTTTTAGAGAATTTTCTAAGTTGTCTGAAATAAATCAAACATTTTTTGTAACAAAAGGTAAATAAATGAATTTACCCGGAGAGGATGAAAAAACTACCAAACTGCTTTTACGGGATTATTAGTAAGTATTTTCTTTCTAGTAATTGAGTAAAATGCCCGGTTAATTACCCGGTAAAGATACAGGTTGTTCTTTTTCCATGGCTTCCATGCATTTGTCAATCAGCGGAAGCCATTCGGAATCTTTAAAATATACTTTTGTTTTAGCGAGAAAATCACTTTCCAGTTCTTTTGTGTGTTCAATAGTTTTATATTTACCGCAGTAAAAGACCCCGTACATGAAGGTCTTGAGCAGGTTATAGTAATGAAGCTGAGCCTTGTCGCCGTTCTGTTCAATATTCTGATAGAGATTCTTCTGTTGGTTTTCTATTTTGAGCTTGCCGACAAAGACAATCTGATTGGGACCGACATCTATTATCGTGCTTTTTATTATTGCCGCGTCATAGAAGCTATTATAGCTGTTATCAGTCTGTGTGAAAAAAGAGGCCACCGCGGCGTATTTCCCCGGCTTGACGTTGATGAGGTAGGCATAATCGCCCCTGATATAATTGGTTGGTATGATCTTGTTCCCAAGGTTATTTTCATCGTTCTCGTCAAGCTTCACAAAGTAGACCGTTTCCGGCTTGTTGTTGAAAATACTGAGCGTCACGGTGCGTATGGCAATGCCGATGATGGAGCTGTCCTTTGTTTCCGGCACCCTGAGATTCTTTGGCAGGCCGCAGCCGAGCACAGATAAAGCGATTATTATTATAATTGATTTTTTCATGGAGTCCTTCCTTATATTTCAGTTTAATATTACCCGGTCGTCCGATTGATCAATTACTGTCCCGATAATCCGGGGTGATTCGCCTGATTGTTTCAGTCGTTCCATGGCCCTGTCCGCATAATTCTTGTCAATGAAAACCATCATGCCGATGCCCATGTTAAAGGTGGTATACATTTCCCTTTCGCTTACCTTCCCCTCGGCCTGTATTATCCTGAAAATAGGCGGCACCTCAAAGGAGGAGCGTTTTATTTGAACAGCGGTCCTTTCCGGGAGAATGCGGGGAATGTTTTCATAGAAGCCGCCTCCGGTAACATGGACCAGTCCTTTTAGCTCAATACCTGCTGACAGGCAGTCTATGATGCTGCGGGTATATATCCTCGTCGGCGTCAGAAGGGCAGAGCCGAGGTCGGTGTCCAGCTCGCTGATTCTGGTTGTGACGGTATAGTTTTTTATATCAAAGAAAAGCTTTCGTACCATTGAATAGCCGTTGGAGTGTATTCCTGAAGATGGGAGACCGATGATAAGATCGCCTCTGGCTATCCCCTGGCCGTTGATTATGTTCTTCCGGTCCACAACGCCCACTGCAAAACCGGCTATGTCATAATCGTCGGGGGCCATGACGTTGGGATGCTCGGCGGTTTCACCGCCCACAAGGCTGCAGTCAGCCAGGCGGCACCCTTCGGCCAGGCCCTTTACAATATCAACCATGACGTCTTCTATAAGACTTCCGCAGGCAATATAATCAAGGAAAAACAGGGGTTTTGCGCCGGATACGACTATATCATTGACGCACATGGCGACAGCGTCTATGCCGATTGAGTCGTGCTTTCCCGACATCTGGGCTATTTTCAGCTTTGTGCCGACGCCGTCGGTGCCGGATACCAGGACCGGATCGGTGTATTCGGGGAAGGATCCGGAAAAAAGGGCGCCGAAGCCGCCGATGTCTGTTATGACTCTCTTTGAGAAGGTTGACCGGACGATGGGGGCGATGCGCTTTACAAAATTATTGCCCCCTTCAACGTCAACGCCGGAATCCTTGTATGTTAACCCCATGGTGACCTCGCAGGAATGGTTGGATTAATAATTTGGATAGGAAATTAAGGCAAGAATATTTTTATTGTTCCTGTTGAATATATAGGATGTTTGCCATTACAAATACCGCTGCCGGCTTATTAAGGGCGGATAAAATTCAAAGGTTCACAGCACTATTATTTCAGGATCTTTTTAAGCGTTTTTTCAAGCCAATCGATATGTTCGATGACGGACGCCTTTGCGCCCTCTGCATCGCCCTTTTCAATGGCGGTAATGATCTTCATGTGATGATTGTAGAATACTTCAGAAGCGCCGGCTACGCTGATCAGTTTCTGTCTGCTGTAGGGGAGGGCCCCTTTCAGCAGTGACGATATGGACTTCATCAGGTGGGCAAAAATGGTGTTGTTGGTCGCGTCGGCAAGATCATCATAGAACCGCGCATAAAGTTTTCCGCCTTCTTTTGAAAGAAGAAGAGCGCCGACACCCAGCTTGTCAGCCTCTGTCTTGAAGCGTTTCAGGAGAGCAACCTGGCTTTTTGTTGCGCTCCGGGCGGCCATGCATGCCGCTTCGGAATCTATCAGACGCCGCACGGCGAGAAGCTCCCAGATCTTGTTGTGATCAACGGATATCATTTCCTCAATGGTTGATTCCAGGGGTGGGCCACCGGCGATCTTTACAAATTTGCCGCGGCGTCCATGGGATTCAATGTATCCCTTGGCTTCGAGCAGCTTCATAGCCTCCCGGAGGGAAATACGGCTGATGCCGAACTTTTTCGTCATATCATGCTCGGAAGGGAGCTTGTCGCCCGGTTTAAGCGCTCCTGAAATAATATGTTCAATTATCTGCTTTGCAACCAGGCTTGGAAGATCAGGAGATTTTTCGATTCTATTCAGGACCATGTTCTTGTCTCTTTCAGTGGGCATTGCATGACTCCGCGATTGAGAGGGGCGCCGGAAACGCTCCTTTATAATCGTCGGATTCGGTTATCAACACTATTTTATTATAGGGTGCCGGCATCAACGATAAATTTTAATTATTTAGTAATTTCTCCGGTTTTTTTATTGACTTATTGTATTACAATAATATATCTTTTGTATTACAATAAGTCAATGATTTTTTCCTCTTTTTAATAAGTAGTTACAAACTTAGCAGCTGCAGGGGAGGCATTCTATGTATACGAAGGGTTCACGTATTGCCATAATCGATGGCTGCAGGACGCCGTTCCAGAGGTCCGGCACCGGATACTATGATATCATGGGATGGGAAATCGGGAGATGTGCGGTCAAGGGTCTTGTTTCAAAGATCCCCATCGCGGTTGATGAAATCGGCCATGTCATCATGGGCGTCGTGGCAGCGGATATAACCACAACCAATATTGCCAGAGAGATCATGCTCGGGGCCGGTCTCCCCCACACCATACCGGCTCATACGAACACGGTGGCATGCATATCCGCAGGGGCAGCCATAGTTAACGGGGCCAACATGATTTCCTGCGGTGATGCCAATGCCGTGATCGTCGGGGGGGTCGAGACGTTTTCCGATCCTCCGATAAAGGTTTCAAAGGCGTACCGCCGTTTCATTCTGGACATGACCATGTTCAAACGGCCCAAGTCTCTAGGAGGGAAACTGAAGCTTCTCCGGAAAATGAAGCTCACGGATTTTGTCATGCCTGAACGCCCGGCGCTGGGGGAATACTCAACCGGTCTTATCATGGGTCAGAACGCGGACCGTCTTGCAAAGAGGCTCGGCATATCCCGGGAGGACCAGGATCAGTACGCGGCGCTATCTCACAAGCGTGCATCGCAGGCCATGAAAAGCGGAAAATTCAAGGATGAAGTTGTCCCTGTCGTGGTGCCGGGAAAAGACAGGGCGATCACCGCTGACAACGGTCCCCGGGAAGACGCAACCGCGGAGACCCTTTCCAGGCTGAAAAGCGCTTTTGATAAACGATATGGAACAGTAACGGCGGCGAATTCATCCTTTTTGACTGATGGGGCAGCCGCTGTGCTTCTCATGAGCGAGAAAAAGGCAAAAGCCCTGGGACTGAAGCCGAAAGGATATATCCGGTCCCATGCCTTCACCGGCCAGGACCTGTGGGAGGAACTCCTGCTGGGACCGGCTTTTGCCATACCCCGGGCAGTGAAAAAGGGAGGGATTAAATTTTCTGACATTGGCGTCTTTGAAATACACGAAGCCTTTGCGGCACAGATGCTGGGAGTGATACGCAGCCTGGAGTCCGACACCTTCGGGCGGGAGAAGCTGGGGCTTCCCGGCAGGGCCGGTAGAGTGAACATGGACAGGCTTAACATATACGGCGGGTCCCTTTCCATCGGTCATCCCTTCGGGGCCACGGGGGCGCGGTTATTGACCACCTGTTGCAACCGTCTGATTGAATCCGGCGAAAGATTCGGTGTCATAGCCGGGTGTGCGGCCGGAGCCATTGGGGGCGCCCTGATAGTTGAGAACGCTCAGTACTAATGCCTTGCACGAGGAGAAGAAACATGAAAAACATAACAGTGGAAATCACCAAGGAAAAAGTGGCCGTTATCACCATAAACTGCAAAGAATCAAAAGTAAATAAGGTCTCCAGCGCTCTCCTGGATGAAATTGCAGACATGGTGGAAAAGATAAATCCAGCCGAGGTCAAGGGCCTGGTCATCGTCAGCGGGAAGGAGGACAATTTCGTGGTGGGCGCTGATATTGACGAAGTTATCGCCATGAAGAACGACCAGGAAATGAGGACCTATATCACCAAAGCCAATAATATCCTGAACCGTATCGACGCGCTGCCGTTTCCGGTGGTCAGCTGCATCCATGGTAACTGTCTGGGGGGCGGACTGGAGGTGGCCCTTGCTTCAGATTACCGCATCGCAGCGGATTCGCCAAAGACCGTGATGGGGCTCCCGGAGGTTATGCTGGGGCTCCTCCCCGCCGGCGGCGGAACGCAGCGACTCCCGAGGCTCATTGGCCTCAGGGAATCGCTGCCCATGATGCTGGCGGGTAAAAATGTACGGCCTCGCAAGGCCCGGATGCTCGGTCTCATAGACGAAATCGTCGTTCCCTACGGTCTCAAGGAGATAGGGGTGAAGAAAGCCCTGGAACTGGCGAAGAAAGGCCACAAGCGTAAGCGCAAACGTTCCCTGGTGGATGCATTCCTTGAATCTCCCTTCGGAAGGGGGATCGTTTTTAAGCAGGCGCGGCAGATGGTCATGCGGCAGACTCGCGGCCTCTACCCGGCGCCGCTGGAGATAATAGATTCCGTGGAATTCGGCTGGCGCAAGGGTGTGCTGAAGGGGATCGAGAAGGACATCGAACGTTTCGTGAAGCTGGTCATGACTCCGGAAGCCAAGTCTCTCATGACGATCTTTTTCGGCATGACCGATCTGAAGAAGAATCCCTTTAAGAGCAAGGCGCATTGAGGTGAAAAAACTCGCCGTCATCGGGACCGGCCTCATGGGAAGTGGCATTGCCGCTGTATCGACCGCCATCTGCGACACCATCTTGATGAAAGACATGAGCGCTGACGCTGCCGCGCGGGGTATGAAAGATATCTGGAAAGGGATACAGAAGCAGGTCAGGTCCGGGGCCGTGCGAAAATTCGACGGTGATGTCATGTATGGCAAGCTCGTACCCTGCGATGATTATACACGCTTCAAGGGGACCGATATCGTTATCGAGGCGGTCTTCGAAGACATCAAGCTCAAGCGTAAGATATTGAAAGACGTGGAGGAATCCGCGGACAAAGACACGATATTTGCGTCAAATACCTCGGCGCTGCCGATCAAGTCCATAGCCCAGGGGAGCAGGCGGCCGGAAAATGTAATCGGCATGCACTATTTTTCGCCGGTGCCGCGGATGCCCCTTCTGGAAATCATCAAGACGGAAAAAACGGCCCCATGGGTAACCGCCACTGCTCTGGAACTGGGGATCAGGCAGGGCAAGACCTGCATCATCGTGAAAGACGGACCTGGCTTCTACACAACGCGGATACTGGGACCGTTGCTGATGGAAAGTGTCCGCGTCATTACAGAGGGCGGCGAGTTCCCTGAGGTTGACCGGGCCATGCAGCAGTTTGGGTATCCCGTCGGACCCATGACGCTCCTTGACGAGGTCGGCATAGACGTGGGGATCCATGTTATTGCGGAATTGAAGCCTATTTTCGAGCCAAGAGATATTATCGCCCCCTTTGATTTTTCGGTTCTCTCTGATAAAGGATTTCTGGGCCGCAAGAGCGGGAAGGGACTCTACCGCTATGACCTGCCTAAAAAGAAGGGAAGGAAGCCGGTTAACACAGAGGTCTATGACCTGATCGGAGGCGGGCAGAGGAAAAAAATTAAACGTTGAGGAAGTTCAAAACCGAGTCAGCCTCATGATGGTCAACGAGGCGGTCACCTGCCTGGAGGAAGGGATCATATCATCTCCACGCGACGGGGACATGGGGGCAATCCTTGGCCTCGGATTTCCTCCCTTCCGGGGCGGGCCCTTCCGGTATGTTGACACTCTGGGGGCGGGCAATATTGTGAAGATCATGGAAGACCTGGCGGCAAAGTACGGCAAGCGTTTTACCCCGGCCCGGATGCTTAAGGACATGGCTGCAAAGGGGAAGAAATTTTACACGAATAAATGATGAGGCGCATCGTTTCAGCGAAAAGGCAGCCAGGATGGCTGCCGGAGCCGCAAGGACAGGATGTCCTATTTGCGGCGGATTGAGCGAAACGATCGCCTCACATGCTGATAACGGATGATTGATGAATTAGCTATGTGGATATTGAAAATTAGTAACAATTGATACAGTGAAGGCGCGGTTCAGTAACCGCGCCTTCAAAACAAGGAGCACGCAATGGACCGTACAGTAGTATTCGCCGAAGGGCATCAGATATTCCGTGACACGTTCAGGAGATTTCTCCTCAAGGAGATAGGAGACAACTATCATCAATGGGAGCAGGACGGCATTGTGCCGCGGGACATATGGAAAAAATTCGGCGATAACGGCTACCTGGTTCCCTGGGCACCGGAGATATACGGCGGTGCCGGTGCTGACTGGCTCTATTCTGTCATCATCACCGAGGAACTGGCGCGTTTCGGGGCGAGCGGTCTTTTCGTGCCCCTCCACAATGATATCGTGGCACCTTACATCTATTCCTTCGGCTCCGAGGAGCAACGGGCGCGCTGGCTGCCGGGATGCATCTCGGGCGAAACGATACTGGCTGTGGCCATGACCGAGCCGGAAGCCGGGTCAGACCTGGCGTCGATAAGGACCACGGCAAAGCGTGACGGCGATTCATGGATTCTGAATGGCCAGAAGACCTTCATATCAAACGGGCATCTCTCGGACCTGGTGGTGGTGGCGGCCCGCACCGGTGATGCCGGAACGCCTCCGGCACAGGCCATGAGTCTCTTCGTGGTGGAGCGGAACACACCCGGTTTTTCCCGCGGGGAGCTCATTAAAAAGATAGGCCTAAAAGCCCAGGACACCTCGGAGCTGTTTTTTGATGATTGCCGGATACCGGCTGGGAACCTTCTTGGCGTGGAAGGCCAGGGCTTCATCTATCTCATGCAGAAGCTGCAGCAGGAACGTCTCGTCTGCGCACTGGCTTCGCAGGCGGCGGCTGAGCGTGGCCTAGAGGTCACCATAGACTATGTAAAGGAGCGGAAGCTCTTCGGCAAGCCCCTGTCAAAGTTCCAGAACACGCAGTTTCTCCTTGCGGAGCTCGCCTCGGAGATAGCAGCCGGGCGCTGCTTTGTCGATACCCTGATAAACAATCATATTGCCGGCAAGGACGTCACTAAAGAGACCTGCATGGCCAAGTACTGGGTCTGCGAGATGGCCATGCATGTGGCTGACCGGTGCCTCCAGCTCTTCGGAGGGTACGGCTACTGCACCGAGTACATCATATCACGCTTTTTCGTTGACGCACGAATACAGACCATCTATGCCGGCACCTCGGAGGTCATGAAGCTTATAGTGTCCAGATATATGGGATTGTGAAAAAAGATTTGACAAAAAGATTGATTGCCTAACATGCGTATAGTATTCAACTAACGGAGGCGGATATGAAAAAAGTAATTATTATTCTTGTTGTACTGGCTGTTGCCCTTCTCGGTTTCATCGGGTACAGCGGCATGTTCAGTTCTGTGACTATAACCGAAAAGGAGATGGGCCCCTTCACCATGGTATTGAAGAAGCACACCGGCAGTTATTATAAAACAGGGGCGGTCTTCGATGAGGTCGAAGGGATTCTGAAAAAAACCATTGATACAAAAAAACTGAAGGCTGTGGGCCTCTATTACGACGACCCGGCCAAGGTTAAGGAAGAGCAACTTCGCAGTGAATGCGGTTTCATAGTTGACAAGGTGGATATTGATAAAATCGGAGCCATTGCCAGAAAGCCTTATCATCAAGGATTTCAAAAAAACAATGTGCGCCGTTGGTGAATTTCCGCTTAAATCATTCCTGTCGTACATAATCGGACCGGCCAGGGTTTATCCAAAATTTACAGAATACGAAAAGGGGAAGAAACTTGCCTCTGGATACAGCATGGAAATTTATGACCATCAGTCAAAAAAGATCCTCTACTGCATGCCCATCGGGGGGAGCAAATAATGTAACGATTGTCGGAACAATCAATCAATTAACATCTGAAAATTGATGCGCCTGCGAGGTGTCCCTCTGCAGGCGCATTTTTTATCAACAGGATTTCATCGAGTGACATTAAAGGTTTTTCCAGAAGGCCGCCATGCTTGTCTGAATAACCGGATAGCTCTCCCTCAGACCGGAATCGATCCATTCTACCAGTATCACGAAAACAATCCAGGCTGTTACAATTACCGGGTGCCAGGTAATGATGCCGAAAAGAGACCATTTCGGGTTGAGAAACCAGTCGTAATTCCATGGTGTGATACCGAAGGAACGGAGGGTGAATCCGAACATGAATTCCACTGTATAGAAGACCGCAAGAACGATAATAACCCTTCCCGCATAAGGTAGTTTCAGGAACCTGCCGAAGCGCGTGACCGGGTAAAAGAGGATGGGTATACTCCCATAGGCAAGAAACATCCAGGTGGACGCCGGGTTCAGGGCATTGATGGTGATTTTTCCTGAAATGATTTGCTGCAAGAACGTCATAAGTACGTCCCACCCCAGGCCGAGGAAGCAGAACATTATCATGCGGAACATAAGGCCCTGTTTGAATTCTTCAAATTTAAAATAATTCTTCATAGTTTTCCCCCCCATATCTATTTGAAATAGTATTTTTAACCGCTGATGGTGACGGTTTTTTTTGATTACGCAATGCTTGTAAGTATTAAGGTATTATTGGTTGTCAATACTATTTTGAATGCAGGGCATAACACATAACAGTATTATCACATTCTAAATCGAAAATGATTGTATCGAGGATAAGATGTTGATATTTGGGGAAGAAAAATATAATACTGTTTTTAACCAGAACCGCCTTTCATCATCTCCTGTATTTCTTCCTTCAGGGCTAGTTTGTTTACCTTGCCGCTCGCCAGGAGTGGAAGCATGGGGCGTATAAAGAATTTTTTCGGCACCTTGAAATTGGCCAGGGAAGATTTGCACAGGCCCCGCAGTTCCTCCTCGGTGACAGTCTGCCCCGGTTTCGGCATGACAAAGGCCCAGCCGACTTCCTGGAAGATCTCATCCGATACGCCGATGACGGCGGCAAAAAGGACAGTATTGTGCGACTCGATGACTTCCTCCACCTCGCGGGGGTACACGTTCTCCCCGCCGGATTTGAACATCTCCGATATTCTGCCCGTGATGCGGATGTAGCCGCGCGGATCGCGCAATGCCAGGTCGGTCGTGTAATACCAGCCGTCTTTGTCAATAACCTTCGCCGTTTCATCAGGCTTGTTGTAATATCCCTTCATGAGAAAAGGGCCGCGCACCGCGATCTCGCCGATCTCTCCATCGGGAAGCTCCCTCCGCTCTTTGTCCACGATCTTCAGCTCAAAGGGCGGCGCGATTTTACCTGCGGTTTTCAGAAGGGTTTCAGTTTCCTCGCCCTTTTCGGTATAGGTGATGAAGCCGCAGACCTCCGTACTCCCGTACCCGGTCAGGAGCATGGCCCCGGTCTTCTGGCATAGGGGAGTGAGAAGATCGATCATGATCTTCGGTGCAGCGGCGCCGGCCCAGCCGAAGACCTTCACGGTGCTGAAATCGGTTTTAAAAAAATCGGGCTGCTTGAATTCAAGCAGAAACATGACCGGGACCTGCCCGATGTGGGTGATCTTTTCTTTTTCGATGACCTTCAGGGTCTCGGCGGGGTCGAACCGGTCCATGCACACGACGCATCCGCCGGACATGATGGCCCCGAAGCCGATCTCCACGTCTGCCGCAACATGGTTGATGGGAAAGTGCAGGATGCCCCGAGAGTCCGGCTCGAAATAAAACTTGTCGACTTCGATCTTGATGTTTTCCACGATACTTCTGTGCGTATGGACAACGCCTTTCGGCTTTCCAGTAGACCCGGAAGTATACATGAGCAGGGCCTCGTCATGCTCCGTGATATCCCGCGACCGTTTATCGAGCGCTGCCTCAAGCTCTTTCCGCGGCTTCCCGGTCCAGGCGGAGTAGCTTTCGGTCCCGCCTATCGGCTCGCCTATAACAATGACTTTTTTTATGAATGAAAATTCCTTAACAAGGGCCTCCAGCGTGGCGGACAGGTCGGTTCCCATGTACTCACGAAGCGAGATGAGAACAGACGGCCGGCAGTCGCCAATCTGGTATCGCAGTTCATCAAGGGTGAATTTCGGCGAGAGGCCGAGCCAAACGGCGCCGACCTTGCCAGCTGCCATATAGGTTGTGAGAAACTCGGTGCGGGCCATGGCGAGGAGAGCCACACGGTCCCCTTTCATGACGCCGGCTTCGAGATAGGCGCGGGCCACTGCGTCCATGCTGTTTTTAAAATCACGCCAGGTCAGACGCTCATCACCGAAGACCAGCGCCTCGGCCTCGGGACGGGCGGCGGCCCATTTTTCCACAAAGTGCCATGTCAGGGTATAAGCCATGATGTCCTCCTTTATTTTTTGAGTCTGATATGGCCGTCGCTGACAGCGCGCTGGCCTTCGGCATTGATAACCATGAAAAAAAGATCAGTACCGCGCAACGCATGTTTCCTGGCGACTACACGGACTGTTATATCAGAGCCGGGAAGGACCATCCCGGTGAAGCGGCAGGAGAGTTCGTCAACTAATCGCGGATCCCCTCCGGCCTCCCGGTCCACAATATCGCGGACGGCAAGAGCAAGGGTGCGGGTCCCCTGGTGAATGATGCCGGGGAGACCCACCTGGCGCGCGAACCTGACGGAGGTGTGGATAGGGAAATGGATGTTCGTGCAGCCGTCGTAGATGAAGGGGGACAGGGGATGGATGAAAATGTTCGACTCCCACAGTGTTTTGTCATATTCAGATTGGCGCGGCATTTCCGGGACTGCTTCGCTTCCCTTTCCGCCGTCGGCGCACTGCACGCCCCTCATCATGGCGCCGATATGCTCGGTGAAAACCGGCCGTGCGTCGGCATCCAGGGCATTGAATCTTAGAATGACATGGGTGCCGGCCCTGTGGGGAAGGATTGCTGCGATGGTGCCCTGTATCGCCAGGCTGTCCCCGGGGCGTACCGGTCTGTGAATCCGGAGGTGTTCAGTGTAATGGACCTGGGTGAATATAACCTCTTTTGGGAAGGATTCAGCCTCGATGTAATCGCCGATGTGCTCGATAATGGGCCAGGTGACGGCCACCGGGAAGAGCGGCGGGGCCATGATGCCTCCGGAACGCTCGTCATCAAAATAAAGAGGGCCGGGATCATCTATGGCGGCCGCATAGTTCATGGTCCAGCGCGCGGTGATAGTGCAGGTATGATGACGAAGCGGCGAACCGGCAAATTCAGAAGTCAGTTTCATATAATTACCCCTGCCGGAATTGTACGAAGGGATCTGGTGAATGTAAAGAATAAAATGAGCCGCTGACAGGAACCGGGGGAGAGTCATTATGATCAACATTTTCCTATTGCAATTATCAGGGGATTGTGTTGTTGTATGATTGCACAATCCCGGTAATGACTGTCTGGTGCAGAAAGGAGTACCCTATGTCAAAACCCCTTGCAGGAATGAAGATCCTCGACTTTACCTATCTCCTTCCCGGCCCCTACGGGACCATGATGCTGGCCGACATGGGGGCGGAGATAATCAAGGTGGAAAACAGCGCATCACCGGACATTGTGCGTCTTATGCCGCCCCATGTAGACGAGATGAGCGCGGTATATGCCCACCTGAACCGCGGGAAAAAGTCATTATCCATTAATTTGAAAAATGACGAAGCCCGTGAGATTATATATCGTCTTGTCAAAGAATATGACGTGGTGATTGAACAGTTCAGGCCCGGGACCATGGACCGTCTGGGCATCGGGTATAAAAGATTGGCGGAGGTAAACCCTTCAATAATTTACTGCTCCCTCACCGGGTACGGCCAGACCGGCTCTTACGCGGACCGGGCCGGGCATGATATAAACTACATGGCCCTGTCAGGCGTGGATTCCATCTCCGGCCGAAGGGAAACCGGGCCGGTACTGAGCGGCATACAGGTGGCTGACATAGCCAGCGGATCGAAGAACCTGGCCATAGGCGTCATGGCGGCGTACATCAACAGGATGCGCACGGGAAAGGGCGATTACATCGATGTATCGATCACGGACGGTGTATTCTCCATGTCGGTCTTCGCGACCGCCGGATACCTGGCCGGGGGCAAGGAACCGGTACGGGGCGATTTCCTCTCCGGCGGGGCCATCTATGATTATTATCGCACGTCCGACAGCGGATATCTGTCCGTAGGACCCATTGAGCAGAAGTTCTTCTCCGCTTTCTGCGAATGCATCGGGTGTCCGGATATCGCTCCCACTGGTATACTGAACTGGAACAACAAGGAGCGCGTGGCGAGGGCAATCGCGGAAAAACCGCTGTCCCACTGGCGGGAGGTGTTCCGCAACTGTGATGCCTGCGTGGAACCGGTCTACTCCATCAGCGAGGCCGTGTCCAATTCTCCACTGTCAGAGCGGGAGATGGTAGTGCCGGTGAAGACGGTATTGGGGAACGAAATCCGGCAGATTGGTAATCCGATCAAGTTCAGGTCAGGCCATCATTATGCATTAACTGCCGGCGTTCCCCTTGGGTTTAACAACAAGGAGCTTCTTTCGGATTTGGGATATTCGGCCGATGATATACGGCGTTTCAGAGATGCAGGCGTTATAGGGAATATGTTGCCGGGGGATAAATGATAATTGAATACAGTTCGATCTGCTTGAATCATGATAATTACCGTGAAAAAATTAAGGAGGCCCGCGCCATAGCAGGGGCAGCTGGATTCGACTTCGGGATCCAGATACACAATTCTATTGATGAAACTTTTCTCCGTATGCTTGCTGATCTCAGGGGAGAAATTGAGTTTTCCGTGCACTCGCCCCTGCTTGCAGAATATTTTCTTAACCTCACATCGGGAGACATGGCCGGAATTAAACCCGCCCTTGATGACGCCGTATCAAGGCTCAGTGAATTCGAAACCGATCTTTTCTTTTTTCACGGATTCTTTCTGACTGATAAGCCGATCGTTCACGATCTGAAAAATTATCGCCGGGTCATGAAAGAAGCCATCGGCGCTGAATTTTCCTTGAACGGATCCTTCATTATGGACCCTTCATTTTTTAATACAGAACAGTATTCCGCGATGAAGGCATTATTCAGTAAAAATCTTGCTCTTGCCAAAAGACTTTACCCTAAATTGACCGTAGCCGTGGAGAATGATTTTGTCGGCATTGGCAGCGGGCTCCAGAGGCCGCAAGAAATTATTGAACTCGCCCATGACCTCTGGTTCGACACCGGGCATTTCTGGTGCTCGTCACTGGTGCATGATTTTGATTTTTATGAAGAGACGATGAAAGTGCTCGATTCCGTCTGCGTGCATGGAGTCCATATTAACAATAATCTTATGACAAAGGAAGACCCGCCTGAAAAAATTCAGGACAGCCATACCCATCTTTACATAGAATCTGAGCAGAGACTGAAGCCTGTGGTGCGTTCAATAGCGGACAGGGGAATAAAAAGACTGACGCTGGAAATAATTGACGGCGATATCATGGACTTAAAAACCGTGCTCAAATGGCTCGGATAGGGACCGTTTTTTCTATATCATTCTACATCATGGCTGAAAAATTAAAACTTTTTCTCATGCTCCTGCGTAGTAATTATTAGAAACATGAAACCAGTAGAGTTAATCAATATAGCGCTGAACAGCGCCCTGTCTAATGACCGTGACAGCTTATTTTCATTTATCTGGGAACGGTACCGGAAAAGGCTCTATTATTACCTTACCGTGGTCATGCATTGCTCCCCGGAAGACGGAGAAGACCTGCTTCAAGAGATCATGATGAAAGTATACAACAATCTGGCGCAGTTCAGGGCAGGCCGTTCCTTTGACGCCTGGATCTACGCCATTGCCCGGAACCATTGCCGTGATTTCAGAAGAAAAAGGGAGAGCAGGCCCTGCGGCGAGGAATACAGGGAAGTTGCTGGAGGGGCACCAGACCCCGTTGATGCCGTGTGCAGCGGGGAATTGCATCGGGCCATACAGGAGTGCCTGGGGAAGATGGATGATATTGACCGTGAAATGGTATACCTGAGGCATTACGAGGGGTTGAAATATTCGTCAATCGGTACTGTCATCGGCATGAACGTAAACAGCGTAAAAACCAGGATGCGGGCCCTTGAAGGGCTCCTGCGTCAGGAACTGAAAGGATGGCTCTGATATGAAACTGGAAAAGGCTTTGCGCGGGTATTACCGGGAGCAGGTGGATGCCGTCACTATTGCCTGCGGGAGATGGGAAGCAAAAACAAAAAGTTCCCGCGTTGAATCGCGGGTGTTGAACGCCGCCTTTCACACGATCCTGATGGGCTTAATAGTAACGGCGATGATTTCAGGATACTATCAGCCTTCGCGCCTCAATCAGAAGATGGTTATAATAATTGATCGATATAATATTGAAGAACGTATGACGGATTCACTTGAAAACCTGATTATCATAATTAAAAATAATAGAAGTGCCGGAGGTAGATTATGAAAAAAATGTATGTCGTGTATGCTTTGCTGACTATCGGACTGGCTGTTGCGGGGGTTCTCGTTTCACAGGGCGATCTGATGATAATGGTCGATTCGCCATCCCTCGCTCTCCTTCTGGTGCCGACAATCTTTATGCTACTGAGCCATTATGGACCAAAAGAGTTCATCAGAGCATTTCAAGTTGCCATGGCGAAGACCAGCGCAGGGGAAAAGGAGCTGAAAAACGCTCTCCTCTTTTTTTCCACCGCTCAGGCAATGATGATTGCATCAACCATAGTAGCGGTATTTCTCGGGATTATCATGATCCTGGATTCGATAGGAAAGGGACAACCTCAGAGCGCCAGGACCGTTGCCTGGTGGATGGCGGTAGACTTTGTGTCAATTCTTTACCTCGGTTTTGGCCTGCTCCTGATCACGGTGCCCTTTAAAAGCGCAGTACAGAAGCGGTTGAATGATTTGGAAAGCTAACGTCAGGAAACGTACTCCGCCACCCGGTCCCCCACCCGGGTGGTGGAGATCCCCATCTTCCCCGCTTCCATGGACTTCATGTCCTTTTCGATGACCTTCATCACGCCTTTTTCTATCCGGTCAGCCGTTTTTTTCTCGCCCAGTGCTTCCATCATCATGGCTGCCGGCAAGTATTGCGGCGAGGGGGTTGATGGCGTTCTTGCCGGTCCACATGGGGGCCGTGCCGCCGATGGGCTCGAACATGCTGACCCCTCCGGGGTTGATGTTGCCTCCGGCAGCGACTCCCAGACCTCCCTGGGTTATGGCACCAAGGTCGGTTATGATGTCGCCGAACATGTTTTCCGTCACGATAACGTCAAACATCTCGGGGCTCGCGATCATGTAAAGACAGGTGGCATCCACGTGGTAATACTCCCGCTTCACGTCCGGGTATTCCTTTCCTATCTCTGCAAAAACGCGGTTCCACAGTTCGTACATGTATGTAAGCACGTTTGACTTTCCCACCAGGGCGAGCTTGTTTTCAGATCCCACGCCCCGCGCCTTTTTCCCGTGGGTGCGGGCGTATTCAAAGGAGTAGCGAAGGCAGCGGGCCACCTGCTCATAGGTGTATGTCATGTTCTGGATTGCGACTTCGTCCTTTGTGCCGGGACGTGAAAGTCCCCCCATGCCGGTGTACATGCCGCCGCTGTTCTCGCGGATGCAGCAGTAGTCGATCTCCTTCGGTCCCTTGTTTTTGATGGGACACTCGACCCCGGGATAGAGGCGGATGGGCCTGAGGTTAATATACTGGTCCAGGGCGAAGCGGATGTTCAGCAGTATTCCCTTTTCAAGGATACCCGGTTTCACATCCGGATGGCCTATTGCACCGAGGTAGATGGCGTCAAATTTTTTCAGTTCGCTGATGGCATTCTCCGGCAGCACTTCACCGGTCTTCATGAACCGTTCTCCGCCGAAATCATAGGTGGTGAAGCTAAGCGATATCTTTTCAACCGCAGCGGCTGCCTTAACAACTTTGAGTCCCTCAGCAACTACTTCAGGACCGGTCCCGTCGCCTGGAATGACCGCGATGTTGTATGATGATGCCATGGGTGACCCTCCGTAAAACTTTCACGTATGGTGCTGTCGTTTAAACCATGGCGGTAAAATGTCAAGAGAAATCAATTACAGTAATATTTTCTTAACCAGGAAAACGCCGAGGAGTATGAGCACCAGGAGAACCAGGAGTCTGATTTTGCTTGAGTCGTCCATGTCGGTTCCTTTCTCTATCATAAGATAGATATGGGTTGAGAGCGTTGCCGTTATAGAAATAAATGATGCGAAAAGAAGTATGGATATGACAGAAAATATGATCCCTATGATAAATCCGCCAACACTGTGGGTCATGAGGGGATCGCCTGCCAGTGATTTATAAAGACCAGAATCGGAACCTGTTATGGTCAGATCTGACAGCTGGAGAAGCGTTGATGGTATTGATGAAAATATCTTCAGGTCCTCATCGCTGAGGAATATTTTTGAAAGGAACAGGGAAAGGGAGAAGGAGCCGTAATGAATCAGGTAGATGGCAGCGAAGGTCACTGCCGTGATGATGGTCATGAGGGGAATGGTATAGGCCAGGGTGAAGTTCCGGGCGCGGATGAAACGGAACAGAACTTTAACCGGTGATTGACCCTCAGGGATGGACGCGGCGATAATGGGTGGATAAAACCAGAAACCGATGGCTATAATAATGACAATGCATATCGATGTCAGGTATATGGGCAGAAACAGGATGGCGAAGAGCACCGGTCCGATAACAGGGATCCTGCCGAAAAGGATGAACACGGAATCAATGATTATAAAAATAATAATGTTAGCAAGAAATACCGGTAGAATGGCCCTGGCCAGAAACGGTGCCATGCCTTTCCGCGATGATCCTGGGCGGGATAGCATGGAATCCATGGTAATGCGGGAAATAACCGCTGCCGTGATGATGTAGAGGAACAGTATGATGGCAAAGGGCACTATGTTTAAAAAGGATTTTATGATACCATATCCAGCCGGATCTCCCAAGTCTAACGCCTGGCGTATAATCCAGTTGCCTGTCAGCAATAAAAGGAAAGATATCACGATCGCAGCTGAGGCCGCGGACATCTTCGGTACGGTAAAAGCTGAGCCGCAAATCGAGAAAAGATTCTCCAGGGTAAAATTAATGGGTCTGCCAGAAGGTGACCCGGAATTTTCTTTACATGTTGGAAGGTTTTCCTGAGGCGATGGGGCCGGTATTATAAGGTTGTTTTTATCATCAGCCGGGAATAACTTTTTGAAAAAAGAAAATCTTTTCCGTGAGGTCCTTGATTTTTCCGGCCTCTCGTCAGCCTTTGTGGCCTCTTTTATAACAGGGAATTCAATTTCGAAAGGTCTTGAACATCGTTCACAGACAAGGCGGTATCTGGTCTGATGTGCGGATGAAAAGGTTATCGAATAGTATGAATTGCAGTAGGGGCAGGTGGTAATTTTAATGAAATTATTACAGGAATTGCAGGGCAGGATGGAATAGGAAAGACCCCGTATCTGTTCAACAGTCAGGTTATAGGCGGTTTTACAGCTGGCACAGGTTATCTGCATGATTGTTCCGGAGTTTACTATATTTATCGGAATTATAATCAGATATTAATAAAAATAAGGGAAAATAGATATATCAGTTTAAATGAGACAAGAATATTGCACAAGACAAAATTGGACAGTGTCCAATTTTAGTTTTTAAATGTCTAAATATGATGTGAATCAAAAAATAAAAAACTTGAAAATTATGGGTTAATTTAGAATATTGTAAAAAATATACAAATGTTAACTTTATAAAATTTTTACCGATTCATCCTGTGTCAGTAAAGATGGGTCTATAATTCTCGGGGGGGAATTATGATCGTTTCGAAAACATCAAAGATGGCCTCTGATTTTGACAGAGGTGAAACCATTGCGCTGTCGTTAAGCTACCATAATAAATCAGTCATACGATTTATCAGCTCCGTCATTACCAAAATTCTCGCCAGAAATAACATGGTCTACCTGCAGGATGCCATCATTACCATCCTCAGGGAAATCGTGGTCAACGCGGTAAAAGCAAATTCAAAGCGTCTTTATTTCAGTTTCCAGAATCTCGATATGTTTGACGAGGAGGAGTATCTCCAGGGGATGGAGGGTTTTAAGTCATTCATAATAGACAACCAGGAATTTGTCGAAGACGAGTTGAAGAAAAGCGATTATAAAGTTGTGATATACCTGAAAAAATTCGAGTCCGGCTTCAGCATACATGTTCAGAACAATTCTCCCATTCACCCCGAAGAAATGAACCGTATAAAATTACGGCTGCAGAAGGCCAGAACGTATAATGATTTTTCCGAAGTCTATTGCGATGTCACCGATGACACAGAAGGGGAAGGACTCGGTCTTGTTCTCACCATATTATTCCTGAAAAACACGGGGATCGGAGTCAACTCGCTGCAGATTTCTTCAAATGACCGTATAACAGACACGTCGCTGGTGGTGCCGTTCCAGCTCAAACCGGTGACTGTGTTGAACAAGATACAGCAGCAGATCCTGAACGAGGTACGGGAATTGCCGACGTTCCCGGAGAACATCCTTGAGCTGGAAAAGCTGTGTGCCAACCCGGAAGTTGATTACCGGGTGATCTCGGAAAAAATATCCATAGACCCGTCGCTCTCCGTATCGGTCCTGAAACTGTCGAATTCGGCCGCCTTCATAACGAGAAGACGCATTGAGACGGTCATTGAGGCGATCAACCTCATCGGCATGAAAAACCTTCGGGCCATCATCATAGCGTCGAGCGCGCGTCGGATTCTGGACGAACGGTATTCTTCGTTCCGTCAGGTATGGGAACACTGCAATAAGACCGCTTTCTACGGACGCCAGCTTGCCCTTTCACTCGGCTGCGCGAAGGTCGCCCAGAACGTATACCTGGCATCGCTCCTGCATGATCTGGGAAAGATCGTGCTGCTTTCCACCAGTTCGGCCCTTTCGGAGTGGATGTTCACCCTCGTCCGCAACCGCGGCATGAGGACATCTACTGTCATCGAAGAGGTATCCATCGGCATCAGTCATTCAAGCATCGGGGAGCAGATCGCCAGAAGGTGGAACCTGCCGGAATACCTGGTGGAAACGATCCAGTGGCACCACGCGCCGCTGAACTGCAGCAAGGAATATCAGGATATCGTGTATATAACGTACCTCGCCAACAAGATGTGCAGCATTGAAGAAAAAAAATACGACTTTTATTTTCTTGAAGAAGAGGTGCTCCAGCGTTTCAATCTTGACAACGAGAAATCATTCAACACACTTCACATGGAGATGAAGGATAGGTATAACGATCAGAACGCGTCGAAACGCTGACGGTTAGATGTTCTCCAATAATTGGATGAAAATAGCCGTGTCCACGAAAATTCTTGATTATAATTAATCTCTGAAAAAATCCCGGGTTTTCCCGGGATTTAATAGTAAAAAAATTAATGGGCCGTCGAAACCCGTCGCGGGGTAATTCTGCGTTCTGCGGCTCCATCACCGCGCATATCAAACAATGTGCCCCTCCTGTCGGGAATCTTTCGCCGGTCGATATTCCTGCTTTCCATAAAGGAGAGTGTTGTGTCCACTAACTCTTCATACATGGAATCAATCACATCATGATAATGTTCTGTTATAGCCTTTCTCCGTATTTTTAAAGTCGGGGTCAATTCATCATTATCGATGGTGAATTCAGGAACTATGGTGAATTTCTTGATGGTCTCAAAGGATGCGAGAGACTTGTTCTTTTCTCTAACCTCCCCATGGATCAGCATAATAATACTTTCGTTCTTGATCAGATCATCCATAGTTTCATAGGGAATGCTGTTAACTGCCGCGTACTCTTTCACGTTTTCAGCATCCAGGGTAACCAGGGCGGTGAGATAATTGCGGCGGTCACCTATCACGCAGCTCTGGTTTATATACTTTGATGTGATTAGAAGTCCCTCGATGGCTGTCGGAGCGATATTTTTCCCTCCGGATGTGATTATAAGGTCTTTTTTCCTGCCGGTTATTCTGAGAAAACCGCCTGACTCGATTTCACCAAGGTCGCCGGTGCGGAGCCATCCGTCAGCGGTAATGGTTTCCGCTGTCTCGGCGGGCATTTTATAGTATCCTTTCATGACATTCCTTCCCCGGATGAGAAATTCCCCGTCATCGGCTATGGACTGTTCTATGCCTGCGCCGGGTGTGCCCACCCATCCGAAGCGGAAATTGTCAATTCTGTTGACATGGGAATAGGACATGTTCTCTGTCATGCCGATTCCTTCAAGGATCAGTATTCCCGCGGCATGAAAAAATCGCGCGATCAAAGGCTCGAGGGGCGCGGCTCCGCTGATACAGAATCTCAACCTTCCTCCCAGAGCATTTTTGATTTTGCTGAAAACAATTTTATCCGCAATGGTATACTTGATGGACAATGCCGGGGGGATCGTATCACCGGCAATTTTACGGTCACTCACTTTATAGCCCGTTGCAAAGGCCCAGTTGAATATTTTCAGAGCCAGGCCGCCTTTTGATTCGGCCCCGCTGGTCACTTTTGAAAAAACCTTTTCATAAACCCTCGGGACGCTGCAGAAAAAATGCGGTCGTGCTACTTGAATATCTTCTATGATGGTGTCCATGCTCCGGCAAAAAGTGGTTGCTATGCCCTGATAAATGCAGGTGTAGGTGATTAAACGCGCGTAGATGTGTGCCAGGGGAAGGAAGAGAAATGTCTCCTCGCCTGCTTTGAGGTCGCTGCTCATAATCACAGACTGCACGGTAAATGTGGCATTATCATGGGTCAGCATGGCACCTTTGGGAACTCCGGTCGTTCCCGATGTGTAAACAATAGTTGCGATATCATCAGGATGAACAGCATCGGCCATGGATTGGAATAGCTGATCGGGAACGCTTTCACCGAGGCCGAGAAACGTATCATAATCGATGACAAAGCTGTCGCCTTCGTAGCGGCCGTTCATGAGGATGATTTTCCCGATGCGGGGAATTTCGTTTCGTATCTGAAGTATTTTGTTCAGCTGATTGAGGTCTTCCACGAAAACCAGAACAGCGTCGGAATGATTGATAATATAGGCGCAATCTTTCGCGAGGTTGGTCTGGTAGATGCCGACGGTACAGGCGCCGATGCTCATAATGGCCTGATCGGTCAGGAGCCATTTATAGCTGGTGTAACTGATTATATTGACCTTGTTCCCCTTCTTCACTCCAAGGGAAATGAGACTCTTTGCGGCTTTTTTCACCTGTTCATAGAATTCATACCAGTTTACTGATTCCGTTTGGCCGGGCAGCGGAATCCACGCAAATGCCTTTTGATCGGGTATTTTAGCCACTGTCTCCTGAAGTAATGTGTGGATGTTTTGATAATCTTTGAATTGCATATGATTCCTCCTTTGCATGATTTTTACATAAAAGAAAGAACTCTCGCAGATGTGCAGATGAATTTTTAAATAGCTTTAGAAACAGGTTGATTATGTAATTAAAGTATAGCTCTGAGAAGAAGATATTTCAAAAATAATGGCAGATTAATGTATTAATTTTTACAGGAAAGAGAAATAAATAAAAGAATAACACAAATGTGATGGGATTTAATGGATTAAGGACTTCTCGTAATTATTCACCTGATTCCTCCTCCTTTGAATCTTCAATCTTGTATTTTTCCTTATTAATCAGATCATTTTTTTTCTTCCGCACAAGATCAAAGATGCTTGTCATTTCATCATGATCGGAATTGCATTTTTCATGCGGTTCTGTCCCGGCAATAAAAAATTCTGATTTAACCGGGCAGCCTTCAACGGGAATTTTGCCAGTCTTTCCGCAGATTGAACGAACCGTGACGCCATCCGGCTGGCCCTTGAACCGTCCCGGTTTACGGAAGGCGTAAACCCGGCGCATGTAGTTTCCCCATACCGGCGCTGAAACAACGGAGGCGCTCTGGCCGCTTCCGAGGGAGAATTTCTGGGAATCGCAGCCCATCCATACAGCGGCGACGAGGTCCGGGGTGAAGCCCACGAACCATGCGTCTTTGAATCTGGTGGTGGTGCCGGTTTTGCCTCCTGCGGGGAGGCTGAACCCGGCGGTTCCACGGATGCCGCCGGATGCCGTGCCTGAATCAACGACGCTGCGGAGCAGGCTTGTCATGATAAAAGCTGTTTCTTCGGATATCAGCTGTTTTCCGACACTCTTTTCTTCATTGCAGCTCAGTATCTTTTTGCCGCTCTTGTCAGTGATAAAACGGATCGCATAGGGAATTACCGCCCTGCCGCCGTTGGCATAGACAGCGAAGCCGCGGGCCATTTCCAGGGGGGATACTTCAGAGGTGCCGAGGGAGATGGTCGGGTCAACGGAAAAACGGCTGCGGGGGATCCCCATGAGACGGGATGCATATTCCGCCACGATCTTTGGTTTCACTTCATCTGCAACAAGCACGGAAATGATATTAAGGGACGAGGCAAGGGCGTTCCGGACAAGGACTTTTCCCTTGAATGTTTTTTCATAATTGGATGGTTTCCACACGGTGCGGGTTCCCTTGAACAGCACCGGTACATCGTAAAAGGAGGTCGCCGCAGTAATCCGTTTTGATTCGATGCCCGCGCCGTATACAAAGGCTTTGAAGGCTGAGCCGGGCTGGCGCGTTGACTGCACGGCGCGGTTGAGCTGATTGGCGGCGTTGAAATCACTTCCCCCGACCATGGCGGTTATGCCCCCGGTCACAGGGTCCAGCGAAACCAGGGCTCCCTCAACGCGCGAAGACTGTTTTATCAGCTCGTAATTATCAAGATATTTTTCCAAGACGTATTCAATTCCGCTGCAGCCGGATAACAGGGAACCCATGAGAATATTGTCGATGGAGCTGTTCCTGATACTGTTTAAAAAGGCTATTCTCTCTTCAGCAGTTTTTCTGGTGATCTTTTTTTCTTCCAGCAGTTTCATGGTCATGAGACGGTCGATTGAGTCAAATCGGGACGCGTTGTACCCTGCCGCAGCCCGGTTCTGCTCTTCAATCCCGGCCAGAAGCTCTTCTTCCGCCGCCTTCTGGTGGCGGATGTCAAGCGTGGTATATACTGAAAGTCCGCCGCGGTAAACCTGCTTTTCGCCGTACTTCTCAATGAGTATTTGCCGTATATATTCTGTAAAATATGGCGCCCGGTCAAAACCGCGGCTTCGGATACCCAGGGTCGGAAATTTTATCTTGATGTCATCAAGATAGGCGAGCCAGAATTCGTTGAACTGGCGCGCGGCGTCTTCTTTCCCGATATTTCCCGCGTTGATCATGGCATAGAGGACCTGCCTGCTTTTTTCAAAGGCGCCCCGGGGGTTCTTAAGAGGGGAATAATACTTGGGGGCCGATGGGATGGAAGCCAGGAGTGCGGCTTCCACCGCAGACAGATTTTTTAAATCCTTGTCGAAGAAAAACCGTGACGCTGAATTGACGCCGTATACACCATGGCCGAAATATATCTGGGTCAGATACATTTCAAGGATCTGCTTTTTCGTGTATTTTTTTTCAAACTCCCTGGCAACGAATATTTCGATAAGTTTGCGGCGCATGGTCCTTTCTCCACCGGTGTAAAGCTGTTTTACCAGCTGCTGGGTTATGGTGGAGCCACCCTGCCGGATATCGCCGCTCAGGATGTCGACAACAATTGCCCTGATAATGCCGGGAAGATCAAAACCGGAATGAAGGTAGAAATTCTGGTCTTCGGCAGCAAGGAATGCCTGCTGCACTATGTCCGGAATTGTTCCGCGACCCGCGACGGTGCGGTTTTCCTCGAAAAGCTCCGAAATCAGATCTCCATTGCAATCATATATTTTTGTCGATATGCTGGGATCATAGGAGAGTTCGCCTGTCAGGATTGAATAGCTGTAGGTATACGCTGACAGAATATACCCGAAGGGCAGCAGGATTATGGCTATGAAGAATATTTTTATCGGCAGTGCTCTGATCTGTTTCATTGGGTTATGAAAAAATTCTTGAAATATGTTTTGCTTAATAATTATGTGTTGAACAAGTATACCATTATTTTCAAATGTAAAGAATTATTTGTTGTGCAAAAAGTTCAGGTAATCCACACTCTAAAACCTGGCCCTGTCAAGAAGGCGGCATGGAGATTTCAATAAACAATATGGAAAAAGAATCGCCAGAATACATAGCACAGAAAGGATTACCTGCATTGAAAAAAGTAGTGTTGATAGTACCTCTTCTATTGGTCTGCTGCGTATCCCTGTCTTCAGCTAAAATATCGGAAAAGTCCCTTGAACAATTTAAATCGGCATTCCTGGGGCGGGTGATTGAAGATAATCCGGATTATGAGAGCAAAATCCGCAGGTTTATGAAGGGTACGATAATGGAAGGGCGCATGGGCATATCCCTCCTGGACAAATTCGGCCTCTTCCTCAGCAATATGGAAAAAAAAGAGGTGACTGTAAACAGAATACGATTTTACAGCCAGGATGACTTGTTCTGTCTTTTCCTTATCATGAAGGACCAGAAGGATGGTCAGCTCTATACATTGTTCCTCGAGTATGAATACGGGAAAGGCGGGAACTGCACGCTCAAAGAAATTTATTTTTCGATAGTGTTTGAAGAGCGCATGAATGACATAAAAAAATTTTTTGAAACCCGATGATGGGACCCGGCGAATCGGTTTACATAATTGCTGACATTGAAGGGAGTTCCGGGTGCTGGAGTTACAAGGGCTCGCAGTTTAAAACCCCGGAATGGGCCGCCGCCTGCGTCGAGATGTCAAGAGATGTGCACGCCGTAACAGCGGCACTTTTTGATGCCGGCGTGAAAAATGTTTACATAAAGGACTTTCACCGCACCGGTTACAATCTTTTGCCGGAGCTTATTGACAGGAGAGCCCGTGTCCTCCACGGGTACCGGCGGGGACCGGTCCCCGGCATAGGCGGAACCTTCGGAACTGACCGCCTCCTCATGATCGGTATGCACGCCGCTTCGGGGAGCGACGGCTTTCTTGCCCATACACTTACCTCACGGATCGCGCGCCTCGAGGTAAACGGCAAGCTCATGTGCGAAGCGGAGTTCTTCGCGTCGTCCCTTGCTGACTTCGGCCTGAGGCCTGTATTTCTCTCAGGGTGTCCCGTTGCCTGCAGGCAGGCACGCGATGCCATTCAGGGTATACAGACCTGTGCTATCGAAAAATCAGGAGCCATGACATCCTTCAATCATCGTGAATGGAGAAAACGGCTTTCTGAATCCGCCGTGAGATCCCTGGCTGATACACCGGCAATTCCCTTTAAGCCTCGGGGCCCGTTCACTGCCCTGGTGACCATGCGCGACGGTGAAGAGGTTGCCCGAATGATGGAGCGTCGATGGGGGGTCGAGATTTCAGGCGATACGTTGCGAGTGCAGGCTGATACTATTGAAGATCTCTACCTGTGCCTTATCCGCATATGTTATTTCACACCGGCCATTGAACGAATTCTTCCCCTTGGTCTTATCCTGTTTAATGCCATGGGCCGCGCCGGGTTAGCATGGGTGAGGCATACCGTGAAGCAGCAGGTTTCCTTTAAATAATTGACATTGCATCGGATATTGGCATCATGGATGTTGTTTGAAATGTAGTGACTACAGGGAACGGACACAAAACAATAATGAAGAAACTGGAAACCACCAGAAAGATAATCAATGGAAGCGATATCAGGATATATAAAAAGGGATTCGGATATTCGAAGATAACCGTCATAGATAATACTGATTATTATCTTGCTGCCATGGCTGACGACGACCTGTTCCATGCCTTTCATGAAGGAGATCAATCCGAGGCATATCTCTGGGTTGAGGACGTGGCTTCCTATGAATTCAAGCTTCAGCTCGTCGGGAGAATCGTGTCCGGGCCGCGGATACTTTTTTTCGGCCACACCGATGCTATTACGAGAAGTACTGACCGCAAGTGCCTGACAGCGACTGTGAGCATTCCCATCAAGTTCTTCATGTTTGATGCCGGCGATACTGATAAGGGAATTACCTCGGAAGAAATCGTATTCCATCAAGGATCCGTAATTCTTCTGTCTGATCGTGAAGCGACCATTCAGACCAAAGATACCATCGGGGGCTCCAAGTTCATGAAAGGGCATATCGTCATAAACGACCAGATAGTTGAACTGGTCGGCATGGTGGATCCGCTGCATGAATCCAAAGGTATCTATAATGTCCTTTTTGCCGGGATGCATGATAAAGACAGGAAATTGCTGCTTGAATTTATATTCAATAGCTACAGGGAATAAACGGTATAAGCAAAATATCAGTCAGTATTGCAATATATAATGTCTTTTTGATTATGTTGATTTTACAATTAATTCCCCTCAAAAACCGCCTGAAACTCCAATTATTTTATGATATTTTGTTCATTTTTAATAAGAAAAGTATCATTTTATACCGAAATTATATAAGAGATGAATTTTATTATTAATACACGTGCTTCTTAATTTGTAGTTGTGATGGTATTCTCTGGCCAAATGCGGCGGTGTATATATTCAGAATTGTTGATAAAGAAACATGTATAAAACCAGATAGGGATTATGAATTCAATACTGCATAAATCGATTATTTATCCTATCTTACTGGTGGTCCAGGTGACCCTGGTATTATTATCTCCCGCTTTTTCCGGTGTATTTGAGCCTGACAAACTACGCGTACACCTGCGCATGGATAAAAAAGTCTTTTATTCAGATGAGGAAGTCACACTGCATGTGTATGTAAAAAATATTTCAGAGAAAAAAAACTATTTTGAAGTCTACGATTCTCTGGATAACGAATCATCCAATTACACAACCTTCCAGCCCCTGGTTTTTGACATGAAAGGGAACGATGCTGAAATAACCGTTCCGTACAAGATTGAAAAACGTGACATCAATGACCTTGTCAGGGGACTGGAGAAGCGCATGGTAGAGCTTGCTCCAGGAGAGTCCTTCATTCATACCATTAACGTAAAAAATCTTTTCAGCCTGAACCTGAATACCCAGTACCGGATTCAGAGCCTGTTTAATCCTTCATTTGAAGAAAGCAATGTCATTAAGAGCGATAATGAGCTCACGTTCAAAATTGTCGAGGCCAAAAGGTATAATAAACCGAGCGAAGTTGATGCCATAGAACGAAGCATTTCACCGAAAGAAGTAATTTTGTTGACATTGAAGGCTGAAAAAGATAGGGATTGGGAAACCTGGATCAAGTATATCAATATTGAAAAATATATCAACTCGTACCCCGAGTTTGTCCAGAAGTATATCAGGGCTGACTTTGAGGAAAAATCCCTGGTTGAAAAAGAATTCATAAGATATGCCACCAGGGAAAGGGATGATTACCTTATCAGGTACAGAATTATAAGAGAGGCCGTTGAAAAGGACCGGAAAATTGCCTATGTTGATGTCATAGAAGAGCGGTTCGGTATCAGGTGGACTTACCGATATAAATACCGGTACACGCTGGAGCAATATAAAAACCTGTGGCTGATCACCGATGAGGAAGCCACGGTAATCAAGGGTATTAAAAAATGACAGAAATTTTATCGCAAGACGAAATAGATGCCCTATTGACCGCCATATCAACCGGCGAGGTGGACACCACGGACTATTCTGCCGCCAAGGAGCAGAAGAAGGTCAAGATATACGATTTTCGCCGTCCGGACAAATTCTCCAAAGACCACATTCGTACTCTCCAGATGATGCATGAAACCTTTGCGCGTTTGACCACGACCGCCCTGTCTGCCCAGCTCCGGGCCCTGGTGGGCGTGCACGTTGCCTCCGTGGATCAGCTTACCTATGAGGAATTCATCCGATCAATACCGAACCCGACGACCCTGGCCGTGATCAACATGGATCCCTTGAAGGGATCGGCAGTGCTCGAGATAGACCCTTCCATCACGTTTACCATAATTGACAAGCTCTTCGGAGGGATGGGAGAGGCCACGAAGATCAGCCGTGAGCTCACCGATATCGAGCTTTCTGTTATGGAAGGTATCATAGTCCGGATCCTGGGGAACCTCCGCGAGGCCTGGTCGAACGTCATAGATCTCCGGCCAAGGCTCGGCAACATAGAAACGAACCCGCAGTTTGCCCAGATTGTCCCTCCCAACGACATGGTCGTTCTTATCACACTTGAAACCAAGGTCGGCGAGGTTGAGGGAATGACGAACCTGTGTATCCCCTACATTTCCATCGAGCCGGTCATATCCAAGCTGTCGGCCCAATACATGTATTCCAGCATCAGGAAGGGCGCCACGGACGAGAACCTTTCGGTAATCCAGAAACGACTGGAGACGGTCGTTCTTCCGGTGGTGGCCGAGCTCGGCGAAGTGCAGATCGCGGTGCAGGAAGTACTTCGTCTTTCCATCGGCGATGTCATAAAACTGCCGGATACCAAGGTCGGTTCCGACATGACGCTGAAGATCGGCGGCCGCAAGAAGTTCAAGTGCAGGCCCGGCGTGGTGTCAAGCCGCATGGCGATAAAGATCGGCGAGCGCATAGAAGAAGTGCCTGATGAGCTGCTGATATCCAAACGAAGCGACGAAGATTTCTAGTACCATCTTCACGGGTACTGTTGCTATACCCGCCGGCTCCCTCTGTGGGAGCTGCGATTTTCATGCTTCACAGTAATGTACCTGCTTTTCAGTTTTGTCTCAAGGGACAAATGCGCCTTTGTGTGGGCTAACTTAGGACAGGCTTCAACATGAAAAATACCGTAAGAATTCTCTTCTGTTATTTCAGCTTCGGCGCGGGCGGCTTGTTCGTGACAAATTTGAAGGTGCCGCCATCGATGATTTCGGTGCTTTTCGTGATATGGGCGATCTGCCAGACATACTCTGAATTGTAATTAAGCTTGTTTGCCGGCACAGTATAAGATTCGCCCATGATGTTGCTGACCTCAAGTATTGTCTGGCCCGCCGCGGTTTTATCCACGAGCAGGATGGATGAAGTTTCGGTAGCGGGAGGGTTTTTCCATGTTAACATCGGCGTCAGGGATTGGAAACCGGCCGGTTTGACAGGCGGATCGAATTTTTTTATATTTTTCGGATCGACATTGGGATGTTCTTTCAGCCACTGCTGGACCGTGGTCACCTTAACCACTCCAGTTGTCTGTCCGTTTTTGAGTTTCATGGTGTTGGGATCGACTTCGGGATGGTCCTTGATCCATGTTTTTACATCGGTCACGCTTATAACGCGCCCCACGGCATAGAGGTTAAGGCCAGCCACGCCGATAAGGGCGGCAAGTCCGGCACCCGTCAAAATTATAAAGGCTTTGCTTATTATATTCATGGCATCATTCTCCCGGTTTCTTTGATAACCTTACCGCCTGTCAGACGGCTTCATGAAAGTAAGTATAGAATAATAATGAACCTGCCCAGTATTTTTTTTCACAGATGGATGCTGGTATACTGATGCCCGCCCCTTCTTAATGAAGGGGCAGGCATCAGGAGGAATGCCTGAAAATTTAATCAGCCTTGATCCGTATCATCTTCTCCATGTCCTGCTGCTTCTTCTGGTCGTTGGAAGAAAGCTTGGTCCCGGCAGGCGTGATGACCACTTTCTCGATGATTCCAGTGAACCTGAAGGGCACATCATAGGAGAGGTCAACCGGCGTGCCCGTGTCTTCGCCCACGTCGAAGGTTTCATCAAAGGAGAAGCGGAAAGGCACGGTATTTCCTATACGTCCCTGGGCTACCTGCTTGCCATCCACGCTGATTGTGCCTTTACCACCTTTACCGAAACCGCCGCCGTCATATTGAAAATCGAAGACCACTGTGTGCCTGCCCGGTTTCAGGGCCTGTTTGGATGCAATACTATAGTGGGCGACATTGGTCATGTTGTAAAGGAACACCGGTTTGCCTTTTTCGAACACCAGCGCATAGCCGCCTGAAAGGCCGCCCTGCGTCACCAGCACGCCCTGCTCGTTGTCCTTGTGAAGAAGAACCTCCGCGGTTATGCGAAAGGACCTGTTCAGGATGTTGGGCGCTGTCCCCTCCGGTATGCGTTTCACGGGACCGGTGTAGACGAACTCGGTCCGCCCGGCTGTGAGGCTGGGTCGGATGCCCGGGGCTAACCGCTCAGTGCCGCTGTCATCCAGGGGCAGCACATTGTACTTGGCAGCCTCGGCATAGAAAAGCAGCTGGAGGTCGTGCAGCCTATCGGGATACTTCCCGGCGAGGTTGTCGGCTTCGCTGAAATCATGTTCAACGTTGTACAACTCCCACTTGTAGCCGCTGATCACGTCAACCTGCTTGACTTTGGTCTGATCTACCCAGGATCCGCCATAGGGAGGGGTGGTACAGGCCAGCCAGCCGTCGTGGTAGATGGCGCGGTGGCCGAAGACCTCAAAATACTGCGTGTGGTGCATGGATGGCGCCTTGGGGCTGTCGAAGGTGTAGACCATGCTCACGCCCTCTATGGGCTTCTGTGTGACCCCGTTTACCATGGCGGGGAACTTGATGCCGGTGGCCTCAAGCATGGTCGGTACGATGTCGGTGATGTGATGCCACTGCGGCCGGATACCGCCCGTGTCCTTGATGCGGGCAGGCCAGGAGACCACCATCCCGTTGGCGGTGCCTCCGTAGTGCGAGGCAATGATCTTGACCCACTGGAACGGGGTATTCATGGCGTGTGCCCAGCCCACCGGGTAGTGGTTGTGAGTCTTCCACGTGCCCAGGTTGTCCTTCTGCTTCAGGATATCCCTGTAGTCCTCCTGAATCATGTTGATCATGGCCAGCTCGTTGTAGGATCCCTGGATCCTGCCCTCGCCGCTGGCTCCGTTGTCGCCGCAGATGTAGATGACCAGGGTGTTGTCCAGCTGGCCCATCTTATCAATGGCATCCAGGACCCTCCCGGCGTTGTAGTCCGTCTGTGAGAGATAGCCTGCGTATATTTCCATCATGTAGGCATACAGCTGTTTCTGCTCGGCGTTGGACGAGTCCCAGGCGGGTATGCCGCTGCTGCGTTCGGTGAGCCTGGTGTTAGCCGGCACGATACCGAGCTTCTTCTGCCGCGCCAGGGTCTCCTCGCGCACCTTGTCCCAGCCCTGGTCGAACTTGCCCTTGTATTTGGCTATCCACTCCTTTCTGGGCTGGTGCGGGGAGTGCGTGGCGCCGGGGGCATAATAGAGGAAGAATGGCTTGTCCGGAGCCAGCGCCTTCTGAGTGCGAACCCATTCGATGGCCTTGTCGGCGAGGTCGTAATCGAAATTGTAGTCCGGGTTGCCCAGGTACGGCTCCACGGGATTGGTCCCGTCGAAGACCGCGGGCCGGCACTGGCTGGTCTCGGCCCCGATGAAGCCGTAGAACTTCTCGAAGCCCAGGCCGGTGGGCCAGATGTCGAAGGGTCCTACCTGGCTGTTCTGCCAGTCGGGCACGTTGTGATTCTTGCCGAACCAGGCGGTGTTCCAGCCCGTCTGCCTGAGTACCTCCGCCACGGTGGCGGTATCTTTCCCCATCAGGCTGTCGTAGCCCGGGTAGCCGGTAGCCAGTTCCATGAGGTTGCCGGTGTGCACTGTATGGTGATTGCGGCCGGTAAGGAGCGCCGCGCGCGAGGGTGACGAGATGGATGTGGTATGAAACTGCGTGTAGCGCAGACCGGTCCCGGCCAGCTTGTCCAGTGTGGGTGTGTCGCAGGGCCCGCCGAAGGTGCTCGATGCGCCATAACCCACGTCGTCGAGCAAGATAATGACGATGTTGGGAGATCCCTTGGGAGCCCTTATGGGCTGTGGAAAATCAGACTTCGAGTCCTTGACGCTCAGCCCGATCTGACCCTTGAATGGGGGCGGAGGGATCGGAAGGACTACCTGCGCGGAAGCTCCGCTGAGAAGCGCCCCTCCTGCCAGGGCCGAGCCGATTGCCGCGCAGGCGCCGGCTTTCGTGTGTTTGACGAGTTTTGTTTTCATACCAGTACATTCTCCTTCCCCTGATTTTAATGAATCTTAGTTTCTCTTGCAGTTGCCTGAGTCGCTGGAAATATTCTGCAGATAAAATAAAAATTATCAAGCTTTCGATGAATGAGCCAAGATGAAATGAACATTGTTGTCAGGTACAGTTTCGGGAATTTCCAATGCTTAACTGTATGAAGGAATTTCTAATTTTTTTCAAGGCTTTTTTTCCAGGAATTTACTTTCTCATCAATACGGGTACAGGGGACATGATGCGTTTTATCTGCACCAGGTTGTGAAAGGGAACGGGTTATTTCAACCCAAAATGGGCTGGAGAGGGGCCTTGGATTTTAATGACGTTCCATTTGGAGGCATCCAATCAGGAATTAATCTCTTACATTATAGAGAAGAGCGATTACTGGCGGGCTATCTTGTTCAGATACGGCATGGGGTCCACGAATTCGGTTCCGATGATGATTTCATAGTGACAGATGTAGCGTGCGGTCTTGCCGGTGCGCCCGACGTATCCGATCACCTCGCCCTTGGATACCTGCTGATCCTGTTCCACCGATACCCGCTGGCAGTGAGAATATGACGTGGTAAAACCGTACTTATGCTTGATCGATACTACAAGGCCCAGGATCGGGTCCCAGCGGATCTCGCTCACCTTGCCGGGAGCCGTGGCCCGGATCTCAGAGCCGGGGAATGCTTCGATGTCGATGCCGTTATGGTACTCTGTCTCAGCCGCATATATCGAATTGCGCTGGCCGAAACGGGAGATGATGTATCCATTGACAGGCCAGATTGACGGGGTAGTCTCGATTATTTTTTTCCGGTATTCCAGAAATACCTTTATCTTTGAAAGGACCTTTTTGGTCGTTTTCAGCTCACGCTCAATTTCCTGCAGGTTGAGGATTTCTATGGGCGGAGCTGTCACACTGGTATTGCTGTTATCAGCGCTATCGCCGTTATCGAATGCCGGTGCTTCCGGATTGTGGACTCCCCCCTTGGCCCATAGCGAATCAATATCACTGCCGGGGGTCAGTGAATAGAGATGTGTTATTTCAGGCTTGAATTTCTGGAAAATATCGTAGAGCTCATTAATTTCTTCCTTGTATTTTTTTATCTGGATTTTCGAGTTGGAGCCATATTTTTTGAGTTTTGAAACTTCCTTGATCGTTGACGAGTGGTTGATGATCAGGATGGACGTGACCGTTACCGTGGCTATGACGGCACCGGCTATAACGGCAATGGCAAAAATTGACACATGGAAGTTGATTATTCTTTTTTCTGAATGGGGGATGAACATGATGGTTATCCGTTCTTTCCCCTTGGTGACAAAACGTTTCCACCAGTCCTTGAGCATAGCATGCTTGGAACTCAGATGATCTGACAGAAACTGCAGTATATTTTTCTGTAAATCGTATAAATTTGTTTCTTTAAAAGGATTGAGGTTCATGACAAACCGGGTTTTTTTCTGTTTACTATGCCGTGTAGTTTTGGTTCAATATAAATCTGTATAAAACTGAGGATCCATCTCGGATCCGAAAATATTCAAAAAAAATTAATAGATAATATTCTTTTGTATATAATAGTTATCGGTATATTTATGTCAAGTTTTTCTTATTTTTGGTCTAATTAATGATTTTTTATAATTCATTTCAGGCTTATTTTAAACTCATCACATCATGTGATTTAAAACAAGACAAAAAGCGGAGTCATTTATATCGCTTAAAAAAGGTTGATATTTCAGATGCAGCATCATAATCCATACGCATTAAGAAAAGGCTCTACGTGAAAAAGTTACATGCATTGCTCCTGTCAGTCATTGCCTGCTCACTATTCCTTGCGGCGCAAAACGGCCGCGGAGAGAAAAATCCCTGCGATGATGCTCCATCAGTCAACAATTATGACGGTGACACGGAACTGATGTTTTTTCCTTCCTTTGCTATTCCAGGGAACACAACAGGAACATGGAAAATCGGTATTCATGCCTGGGTCTACGAACCTGAGAAAGACAGCGTAAAAAGAAAAATTCTTATAGATACTGTTAAAAATGATCTGGGCTTGAAAAGCACGGATGAGAGATCCAGAAATTTTGAAACCATGGCCAGATACCTGCTGGTTGATCAGGAGGTATCAAAGACTGTTGCCGTAACCATTGGAGGACGTGAGTACTGTGTCGGAAAAACAAGTAAAAACGGCCATGCAGAATCTGAGATCCTTCTTCATGAGGGAGATGCGGGCTCTGCTTTCGTCCGGGAAGGAGGGACCCGCTATATACTGTTTCATGGGGAATCTTCATCAGTGCCTAAGCGCCGTTTCAACGGCAAAGCCCGCATCATAGAGAAAAATGAAGTCATGATTGTTTCTGATATCGACGATACAATCAGAATTTCCGATGTGAGGGACCGGCAGAAGCTCATCGAGAATACATTCTGTAAACCTTTCGTAGCTGTGCCGGGAATGGCGGAATTGTATGCCACGTTGGCGCGCCGCGGTGCCGTGATCAACTACGTGAGCGCCGGTCCCTGGCAACTCTATCCCCCCCTTGCCGAGTTTCTGCGGCACGAGGGTTTTCCCGAAGGGTTGTTTCAGATGAGGTATTTCGGCTTCTCAAAAAATTTATCCGCCCTGTTCGCGCCGTCTGAATCAGTAAAAAAACCCTTCATAGAGGGGCTGATGAAGAAATTCTCCGGACATAGATTTATTTTCATCGGCGATTCCGGTGAGCGGGACCCGGAACTGTACGGGGAATGCGCACGGATGAAACCCGAGCAGGTGGCCGGTATATATATACGGAATGTCACTGATGAAGCAAATGACGCCCCGCGCATGGTGAAGGCCTTCAGGGGCCTGCCCGCAGGCCTGTGGCGTTTGTTTAAAAACATAAACGAATATAATGCTGAAATTATTCAGCGAACACTCAATAATTAACAGTTGATATAAAAATTATGGTTTCCGCGGCATGGTGTGTCTGTACGTCAAATCCGGATGAACACATCCGGGCTTAACCTTTCCTGTTTTGTTTATCGGCGAGCTGCAGGAGGGCGTACAGGGTGTCAAGGCGGGGCGTGGGAACACCAGTGCGGCGGGCAAGGCGCACCGCATTCCCCAGTATGGCTTCGACCTCCAGGGGCCGTTTGTTTTCATAATCCTGAAGCATGCTGGTAATCGTCGGAGCCATGGCCCGCGTGTCGGTCAAAATAGAATCGATGACAGAAATGTTGACCTGATGCCCGGAAAGAGCGGCAAGGATCATGAGTTCTTTCATTGTGTCTATGGCGAGGGTGACTATCGGCTCTGATTCCATCATTTCCTTGGTGTCAGCGCCGCCGCAGAGAACGGAAAGAGGATTGAAGGGTGCGTTCCACATGAGCTTTTTCCACCGCGCCGTTATGATATCATGATCTATATGGCAGCGCACTCCGGACTGCTCAAACAATGCGGCAAGGCGCGAGACCTTGTCAGAAGCACCCGACGGGTAGGTTCCGATTACGAGTCTGCCGTAATCCTTATGGTTTATCAGACCGAATTCCGGCCTGCTTACGCTGATAAATGCGATGGCGCTGATTATTTCATTATCGGGAAAAGCTGCAGCAATGGGTTCTTCTATGTCTATGCCGTTCTGGAGCAGTACGATGACGGTGCCCGGGCATACTTTTTTCCCGATCAGGGAAGGAATGTTTATCTCCGGAAGCACCTTGGTCGCAATAATTATGTAGTCAGGTTCAAGGTCATATGCATCAATGGTTTTCAACACTTCCACCGGCTTGAAATGAAAATCGCCTGCGACACTGCGCACGGTGATTCCCCTTTCTTTTACGATATCATAATCAGACCGGCACAGGGTTGAAATTCTGGCCCCGGCCTGAGCCAGACGGCCGGCATAATAGCTGCCAACGGCCCCGGTTCCGACGAGAAGTATGTTTGAATTCAGTGTCATAGTGTTTCTGTGGGAATACCCGGTATTTCATGAACAATAAATGATTTCTCGAACAATCAGAATATCACGTATGTATATCAGGATGATTCAGACTGAGCAGAAAAATAACATTTCAAATCAAAGGACAAGTCTAATGATGTTAATCTTTGAACTTCAAGCTTTTTTCAGATGCGTGAGGTTGTTTTTGCTTTAACCGGGGATATCGTAATTCTGTTACTGTTGTCAGTTTTTTATCATACAATTCAGAAGTAATTAATTATTGACAGCAATGAGGGATCAGGCCGAAATAATTCCATTACATGTTTTCAGTGAAATATAATTACAAGTTGTTAATTCTATATATTTTGGAGGAACTCCTGTGACTTTCTGGCAAGAATGGGGCAGTTATATTCTGCTTGTTATAGTGCTGGCATTGATTGCCGCCGGCATAGTGGCTTATAGAATTATAAAAGGCAAAGTAAAACAGAAGATGGATGATCAGCAGGAACTGGTGAACCAGCATAAGGTTCCTGCTTCGATACTGGTGCTTGAAAAAAGAAAAGATAAAATATCCAACGCCAATATACCGAAATCCGTTATAGAACAGATACCGAAAGTATATAAAATAAAAAAAGTGCCCATTGTTAAAGCGAAAATTGGGGCCCAGGTGATGGATCTTTTATGCGATGAGGATGTTTTTGATAAGCTCCCGGTACGGAAAACAGTCCGGGTGGATCTGGCGGGAATTTTCATCGCCGCAATCAAGCAGGGGAAAAAGTAGCAGGTGGAACGCTACATCATCGTTTTTTGCACGGTCCCATCCAACGAGGTCGGGATGAAAATTGCTGATGATCTGGTGTCAGGCGAATATGCCGCATGTGTCAATATTATCCCAGGTCTGACGTCAATTTATCGATGGAAAGGTGATCTCTGCAGGGATAATGAATTGCTGCTTATAATAAAAAGCAGGAAGCAACTTTTTGAAACCATTTCTTCCCGAATTAAGGCTATCCATCCCTATGAAGTGCCGGAAATTATTTATTATGATATATCCGGCGGCAATGAAACATATTTACGATGGCTTTCTGAAAGCACCGGAGTACTATAGTTTTTTCCCAGTTGCCAGGGCAATGGCAATAAACTGATGAATAATCAGGTATGGCGTGAAGATTTTAAGCTTTTTCCCCCTGATTTCAATTGCAATGAAATGTGTAGCATAGTTGTATTGATAAAAATTGTGAAATTTTATAAAAATTTTATTGCTAATTTAAAAAAGTTGTTTTTTCCATATAATATTAGAAAATAAAGTATTTTTATCGGTTTATTATTACTATCCGGGCAGAAAGGGGGCAGATTTTTTATTAATGCTGTAAAATACTGCAGAATTAATATTGATTATAACAATTATACTAATTACATTATAAGGCGGGCGAAATGAATAGAATCACTAACAGCATTATCACAAATAAGTTTGTTAGGCTCATTGAGGAGAATCATCAGGAAATAATTGAACATTTCATGAATGATGTGCTCCGAAATAAGAAAACTATCGCCTACCGGAAGATGGATCCCCATGATTTATATGAAATTGGGATCCGGGTTTATAGGGAAATGTCACGATGGGTCGCTAAGGATTTGCCTAAGGATGAAGTTAAGGAATATTATACCAAGTTAGGCAAAATAAGGCAGAATGAAGGGGTCCCGGCATCACAGTTTTTTCAGGCCCTGGTTCTTTTAAAACGTCACATGTGGCTTTTTGTTAAGAAGCAATTGGAAAATGAAATGACTGATTATAAACAGGCCCTGGAGGTTAGTGATAGGGTTGTTTTATTTTTTGATAGAGCGGCATATTATATGCTAACGGGTTATGAGGAAGAAAGCAGTAAAAGATGGTAGTTTTTAAAAAAAATAAAAAATAAAAAAATTTTTTCACAAAATATCTTGACAAATTTAGGCATAAAAAATTATTATCACATTCTCAAGAGTGAATGTGGTTTGATATTTTCGCTTCACTTAATAAATCAAAGGGTTACTAAAACGGTTACCTAAAGATTTGAAATAATTAAGCGCCTGTGATCAGGCGAACTGATTGTTGAAAAATCTCCAAAAGAATTGATCTTGGGGATTTTTTTGTCATATGTGATAGTTCTTTGAAAACTGGGTAGTATTAGAAAACTACCTCTGTTAATTTCTTAAATTCAAATATTGAACCAAATTATCTTTATGATAAATTATCATGGAGAGTTTGATTCTGGCTCAGAACGAACGCTGGCGGCGCGTCTTAAACATGCAAGTCGAACGAGAATCCTCGATGCTTGCATTGGGAGGAGAGTGGCGAACGGGTGAGTAACACGTGGATAATCTGCCTCCAGGATGGGGATAACTACTCGAAAGGGTGGCTAATACCGAATAAGATGGTAGTTACATAAGTAGCAGCCATTAAAGGTGGGGACCGCAAGGCCTACCGCCTGGAGATGAGTCCGCGGCCCATTAGCTTGTTGGTGGGGTAATGGCCCACCAAGGCGACGATGGGTAGCCGGCCTGAGAGGGTGAACGGCCACATTGGGACTGAGATACGGCCCAGACTCCTACGGGAGGCAGCAGTTAAGAATCTTGCGCAATGGGCGAAAGCCTGACGCAGCGACGCCGCGTGGACGATGAAGGCCTTCGGGTTGTAAAGTCCGATAAGCAGGGAAGAATAAGCAAGGGTAATATTTCGTTGTGATGACGGTACCTGCCTAAAGCCCCGGCTAACTACGTGCCAGCAGCCGCGGTAATACGTATGGGGCGAGCGTTGTTCGGAATTATTGGGCGTAAAGGGCGTCTAGGCGGGGAATTAAGTTAGGTGTGAAAGCCATGGGCTCAACCCATGAACTGCATCTAAAACTGGTTCTCTTGAGTTCGGGAGAGGAGAGCGGAATTCCCGGTGTAGCGGTGAAATGCGTAGATATCGGGAAGAACACCAGTGGCGAAGGCGGCTCTCTGGCCTAGAACTGACGCTGAAGCGCGAAAGCGTGGGGAGCGAACGGGATTAGATACCCCGGTAGTCCACGCTGTAAACGTTGTATACTAGGTGTTAGTGGCTTGTCCACTAGTGCCGACAGCTAACGCATTAAGTATACCGCCTGGGGAGTACGCCCGCAAGGGTGAAACTCAAAGAAATTGACGGGGGCCCGCACAAGCGGTGGAGCATGTGGTTTAATTCGATGATACGCGAAGAACCTTACCTGGGCTTGAACTGTGCCTGACAGGTGTAGAGATACACCCTTCCTTCGGGACAGGTATAGAGGTGCTGCATGGCTGTCGTCAGCTCGTGTCGTGAGATGTTGGGTTAAGTCCCGCAACGAGCGCAACCCTTACCCCTTGTTGCTATCAGGTAATGCTGGGCACTCTAGGGGAACTGCCGGTGATAAACCGGAGGAAGGTGGGGATGACGTCAAGTCATCACGGCCCTTATGTCCAGGGCTACACACGTGCTACAATGGCCGGTACAAAGAGATGCAATACCGCGAGGTGGAGCAAATCTCAAAAAACCGGTCTCAGTTCGGATTGGAGTCTGCAACTCGACTCCATGAAGTTGGAATCGCTAGTAATCGTAGATCAGCACGCTACGGTGAATACGTTCCCGGGCCTTGTACACACCGCCCGTCACACCATCTGAGTTGGCAGCACCCGAAGTGGCTGATCTAACCGTAAGGAGGAAGGTTACTAAGGTGAAGTCGGTGAAGAGGGTGAAGTCGTAACAAGGTAGCCGTATCGGAAGGTGCGGCTGGATCACCTCCTTTAAAAGGAAAGTTAATAACTTAACAGAGAAAATGTCTAATACTACTCAGTTTTGAGTGAACTACATACAAGCCTATTTATCCTATAGGCCTGAACAATTGATCAACCAGGGCCTGTAGCTCAGATGGTTAGAGCGTACGACTGATAATCGTAAGGTCGGTGGTTCGATTCCACTCAGGCCCAATGGGATAAAATAGGGGGTGTAGCTCAGCTGGGAGAGCACTGCCTTGCACGCAGTAGGTCATCGGTTCGATCCCGTTCACCTCCAAATGTTTTGTAACCATGGGTTTAAACCACTGGTTAATTGAAACAAAAACCTCGTCTTCACGAGGCATGATCTTTGAAAACGGTTAAGCCAAATTTTTAACAGAAATCAGGTTTAACAATTTCGTCGAAAATAAAAGAGAACATGAGTGCCGTAATGCTGTGACCAGCATATAGGATTCGTGAGAGACCGTTGTGTCTCTCGCTCCGAGATTATGAAAATGCATATCAATGCATTTTCATGATAAATAATATGGTCAAGCAATTAAGGGCGTACGGTGGATGCCTTGGCACTGGTAGGCGATGAAGGTCGTGGCAAGCTGCGATAAGCCTCGGGGAGGAGCAAGCATCCTTTGACCCGGGGATTACCGAATCGGAAAACCGACTATGGGTGAACCCATAGTATCTGTAACTGAATACATAGGTTGCAGAAGCAAACCAGGGGAATTGAAACATCTAAGTACCCTGAGGAAAAGAAAGCAAAAGCGATTCCCTGAGTAGTGGCGAGCGAAACGGGAACAGCCTAAACCGGTCTTTACGTTACAGCCCAGGAGCGCTGTAGGATCGGGGTAATAGGATGTGGACTGAGGGTTTCCTGGAACCTTCGGGAAGTTACAAAGTTTTAATTTAGTTGAAGCCGCTGGAAAGAGCGCCAAAGAGGGTGATAGCCCCGTAAGCGAAAGATTAAGACCTTCCTGGTTCATACTCCTGAGTACCGCGGGACACGAGAAATCCTGTGGGAATTCACGAAGACCACTTCGTAAGGCTAAATACTCACCAGTGACCGATAGTGAACAAGTACCGTGAGGGAAAGGTGAAAAGAACCCCGAGAGGGGAGTGAAATAGAACCTGAAACCGTATGCTTACAAGGTGTGGAAGGGCTATGCTTGCATGCCTGACCGCGTGCCTTTTGTAGAATGAGCCGGCGAGTTACTCTATATAGCAAGGTTAAGTGATTGTAATCACGGAGCCGGAGCGAAAGCGAGTCTGAATAGGGCGATTAGTTGTATGGAGTAGACCCGAAACCGAGTGATCTAGCCATGGCCAGGTTGAAGCAGGGGTAAGACGCTGTGGAGGACCGAACCGGTTGTGTGTTGAAAAATGCTCGGATGAGCTGTGGCTAGGGGTGAAAGGCCAAACAAACTCGGCAATAGCTGGTTCTCCTCGAAATAGCTTTAGGGCTAGCCTCGTGTGTTTAGTTGCGGAGGTAGAGCACTGACTGGGCTAGGGGGTCAACAAACTTACCAAACCCATTTAAACTTCGAATGCCGTAACTTTAGAACACGGGAGTCAGACTACGGGGGCTAAGCTCCGTGGTCAAAAGGGAAACAGCCCAGACCAACAGCTAAGGTCCCTAAATGTATGCTAAGTGATAAAGGAGGTGGAGTTGCTTAGACAGCCAGGAGGTTGGCTTAGAAGCAGCAACCCTTTAAAGAGTGCGTAATAGCTCACTGGTCGAGTGACTCTGCGCCGAAAATGATTGGGGCTAAGCATACTACCGAAGCTTTGGACTCAGTAATGAGTGGTAGAGGAGCGTTCTATACGGGTTGAAGGTCGACCGTGAGGACGGCTGGACTGTATAGAAGTGAGAATGCCGGCATGAGTAGCGATAAAACATGTGAAAAACATGTTCGCCGAAAGCCTAAGGTTTTCTGGGCAATGTTAATCAACTCAGAGTTAGTCGGCCCCTAAGGCGAGGCCGAAAGGCGTAGTCGATGGGAAGCAGGTTCATATTCCTGCACCACCTGGTGGAGGTTATCGTGATGGAGTGACGTAGAAAGATATGGGCGCAGGGCGTTGGTTGTCCCTGTTCTTATGCGTAGGCTTGGGGTCCAGGTAAATCCGGATCCCTTTAAGCTGAGGCTGTAGGGGAGTGAGCCTTCGGGTGAAGCGAAGGTCCAGAATCTATACTACCAAGAAAAACCTCTAAACGCGAAACCGGGTGACCGTACCGCAAACCGACACAGGTAGGCGGGAGAGAATCCTAAGGCGCTCGAGAGAACCCTCGTTAAGGAACTCGGCAAAATGGTCCCGTAACTTCGGGAGAAGGGACGCCTCATTAGTGTGAAACCCCTGCGGGTGGAGCATGAAGAGGCCGCAGTGAAACGGATCAAGCGACTGTTTACCAAAAACACAGGACTCTGCAAAATCGTAAGATGATAGTATAGGGTCTGACACCTGCCCGGTGCCGGAAGGTTAAGAGGAGGGGTTAGCCGCAAGGCGAAGCTCTGAATTGAAGCCCCGGTAAACGGCGGCCGTAACTATGACGGTCCTAAGGTAGCGAAATTCCTTGTCGGGTAAGTTCCGACCTGCACGAATGGTGTAACGACTTGATCACTGTCTCAACGAGGGGCTCGGTGAAATTGTAATGTTCGTGAAGATGCGGACTACCTGCAGAAGGACGGAAAGACCCCGTGAACCTTTACTGTAGCCTGACACTGTAGTTTGGTGCAATATGTGTAGGATAGGTGGGAGACTTTGAAGCCGGGACGCTAGTCTTCGGTGGAGTCAACCTTGAAATACCACCCTTATTGTATTGGACTACTAACCGGCACCCATTATCTGGGGCTGGGACACTGTCTGGTGGGCAGTTTGACTGGGGCGGTCGCCTCCTAAAGAGTAACGGAGGCGCCCAAAGGTTCCCTCAGCACGGACGGAAATCGTGCGTAGAGTGTAAACGCATAAGGGAGCTTGACTGCGAGACCTACAAGTCGAGCAGGTACGAAAGTAGGGGTTAGTGATCCGGTGGTCCCGTGTGGAAGGGCCATCGCTCAACGGATAAAAGGTACTCCGGGGATAACAGGCTTATAGCGCCCAAGAGTTCATATCGACGGCGCTGTTTGGCACCTCGATGTCGGCTCTTCGCATCCTGGGGCTGGAGAAGGTCCCAAGGGTTCGGCTGTTCGCCGATTAAAGCGGAACGCGAGCTGGGTTCAGAACGTCGTGAGACAGTTCGGTCCCTATCCTCTGCAGGCGTTGGAAATTTGAGGAGATCTGTCCTTAGTACGAGAGGACCGGGATGGACGAACCTCTGGTGTACCAGTTGTCGCGCCAGCGGCACCGCTGGGTAGCTATGTTCGGAATGGATAACCGCTGAAAGCATCTAAGCGGGAAGCCAACTCCAAGATGAGATTTCCCTTGGCCTTCGGGCCACTGAAGACTCCTTGAAGACTACGAGGTTGATAGGCTGGAGGTGTAAGCGCAGTAATGTGTTCAGCCGACCAGTACTAATCAGTCGTGAGGCTTGACCATATTATGATACGCCCAAGGTATTTACCTTGGGCGTATTTTTTTATTAGTTATTTTTATTGAAATTTTTCATACCAGGGTTTTTCATATTCCGGACGGTTTTTTAAAGTAAAATGCTTGTATTTCTATATCGTTTATTGTACATATTATCTATCTGATAAATCTTCATTTTCTAGGGATCCTGGTAATTACTGATGGATATTTATTGCCGCGATTTGAAAGAACACAAAATAGTCGAGCTGAAAGGTGATATCGATTATTTCAGTGTCAGTGAATTAAAGAACGCTATTTTCAAGCTTATCCATGATAAAACCCCGAGCATCATACTGGATCTTCAAAACGTGGAATATATGGATTCATCCGGCCTTGGTCTGATCGTTACGGCTCACCGGGTTATGAACAATTACAATGGCAAAATCAGTCTGGTGAATGTATGCGATGATATTCGTGTAATTTTGAAGCTTGCCACCGTTGATACGTTATTGACTATATACAAGAACACAAAAGAAATTGAATAAAGCAGCTGCATTGAATTCTGCTTCCGCTGAAATAAAACATTGTAACAGCAAGGCATAGCTGTTGTTACATCGTGCCGGTGCCGCAGTAATGCAGTTGTCCGCGCAGGATGGAAAATCAGTAAGACTTCTGAATAAACCATGAGATGAAAATTAAATACAAACTCATACTGATTTTTATCCTGATAATTCTATGCGCCTCTCTGCCGCTATCCCTGTTTATTCTTAACAGGCAAAAGCAGGAAAAGATAACAACTGTAACCCACCAAGGTCAAATTTTCAGCAAGTTTTTCGCGCAGTCGATACTGAATATCATTCTGGCAAACGGCGGAGATATAAAAGCCACGCAGATAGACACGCGGGAAATGATGACCGTACTGAAAACGTTGGCTACCGATGGGATGATTTATGCTGATGCAATTCTCATATCGTCAAAAGACGAGTACAATGGTTTGATTCTTTCGTCTTATAATGCCAAGAAATACGGCATTCCCGGTAAAATTGACAAGGGACGAATTACCGATGATGAGGTCCGACGGCTGATAACGCAGCAATCGATGAGCGAAATTGACATCATCGGGGCTGATGGGATATGTTATATGTTCACCGCCACCGGATCCCTGCCGGGCAAGCAACCGCTTTGCATTGGAAGATTGATATTTTCAAAATCGATCATTATTGCTCCGATTCAGAGGCTGAACCGGCTTATATACGGCGTTACAGCAATAGCCATCCTGTGTGTCGGCATCGCGGGGTATTTTTTCAGCAGGATCATTTCCAAACCTATTGATGATCTTGCGACTGCCGCTCAAAAAATCGAGGAGGGTGATCTCGGGTACCGCATTGCGATACAATCACGCGATGAAATCGGGCGACTTTCAAACAGCTTTAATCACATGGTCGCTATCATAAATCAAAAGATCGATGAATTGGAAAAAACGAATACCCGGCTGACGCAGCTTGATATACTCAAAGACGAATTCCTGGCTAATATATCACTGGAACTGAGGACTCCTCTTTCGGGTATCATCGGAATATCAGAATCACTCATGCAGGGGGCGGCGGGAGATCTTAATGAAGCTGCGGTTCATGATCTTTCCCTTATCGCGTCAAGCGGCAGCCGTCTTGCCGCTCTTGTGAACGATATCCTTGACTTTTCCAAGCTAAAGCACAATGACATTCTGCTGAATCTTGATGCGGTCAACTTGCATGACGCGACACAGGTTGTCATTTCCATTACAAGGCCTCTTATCGAAAAGAAATCCCTCACCATTCAGAATCTGATTGATCCGGACAATATGATAGCACTGGGCGATGAGAGCAGGATTCAGCAGTCACTTTTAAGTCTTGTCAGCAATGCCTTCAGGTTCACTGAAAAAGGAGGCATAACAATTTCGGCGGAAATCGATAAAGAAAATGAGAACATGATCATGGTTTCCGTGACAGATACCGGCATGGGGATATCTCCCGAACAAAGGGATCATATTTTCGACACCTATGCAACAACCGGGCACCGGGTGATAAGCCACCTTGGTGATTCAGGACTTGGCCTGGCCATAACTAAAAAAATAATTGAGCTGCATGGAGGAAAGATCTGGGTGGTATCTGAACCAGGAAGAGGGTCACGGTTCTGCTTCACCATTCCCAAAAGCGAGGAAAAGAAAAAAACAGCTGCGACGGAGAGCGTCATTATTCCTGGTTCTGATAATCAAATGTTTAACGCTCAGCCGGATATCAGAAACTTGCCGCAGGTAATGTCGGAATCTTCGGTCCTGGAGCGTAAAAAAATACTGGTCGTTGATGATGAACCGGTAAATCTCCAGGTGATCATCAATCATCTATCGCTTGAAGGGTATGAGGTTATACCGACAGAAAGCGGCACCGGCCTCTTCGCGGAGCTTGACAGAAATAATATTCCTGACCTGATACTGCTCGATATCATGCTCCCCGGTTTATCTGGATATGATATCTGCAGAAAAGTACGAGAGCGTTTCTCCATTCATGAACTCCCGATCATCATGCTTACTGCTAAAAACAGGACCAGCGACATAGTAAACGGTCTCTCTGCCGGTGCCAATGATTATATTACGAAACCTGTTACCAGGGACGTGCTGATTGCACGAGTCCAGAGTCTTATTTCAATGAAGGAATCCGTCAGGATGCAGAACAAATTCAATATTCTGCAGAATGAGCTGGAGATTGCCACCGATATACAAAAAACTATAGTACCACGTGAAATCCCGAATCTCAAAAATATCCATTTTGCAGTGAGATATGAAACATCGACGCAGGTGGGAGGCGACTACTACGACTACCATCTTATTGACGAGAGACATATCGGCGTTCTCGTGGCGGATGTGGCAGGACACGGGATCCCGGCTGCCATTGTGGCAGCCATGATGCAGGTTGCCTTTTCTTTTTATAAAATTGATTTCAAGGACCCATCCATCCTGTTTGAGAAAATAAATTCTGTGATGGAAAAATATCCTCATGGCATATTCATGACCGCATGCTGCGTTTATATAGATCTGGATAAAATGAAGCTGTATCATTCCAATGCCGGCCACAGGCCCCTTCTGATCTGGCGGCAAAACAGCAATGAAATCATATCAGATAAAATCTATGACCGGCCAATCGGTATTGTCCCCAATTCGACCTATTCCTTCAATGAGCTGGATCTATTTGAAAATGACAGGATCATTCTCTATACTGACGGCATTATTGAAGCACGCAACTATAAAAGGGAACAATTTGGCGATGTGCGTCTGAATAATATTATTCGTGACAATCATGATCTGGATGGCGATTCCCTTTTGGGTGTGATCGTTGATGATGTTAAAAAGTGGGGCGGTGTAACTGAAGGCCAAACTCTTGAGGATGATATAACACTGATCGTCATTGATATCCTCCCGGACGATGCCACTGATTAATGAGCATACCTGATTATCTGTCTTTTCCAGAATCGACCGGGAATCGTATGGAAAACTGCGTCCCCCCGCTGCCGGATTGAATATCTACTGTTGCATTGTGGTCTTTTAATATCTTCTTGCATATAGACAGGCCTATACCGGTGCCGTGTTCTCTTTTTTTTGTGGTAAAAAAAGGAGACCATATCTTGTTCATGATATCCTCGGATATTCCGCTACCGTTGTCCTGGATGATCATGGTAACGGAGCTGTCATCAGAAAAGGTTGTAATCCTGATTGTGCCCGAATCTTCTGAGTCAGTGAACTGTTTTTCCTGTATTGCGTCTTTTGAATTCATGAGTATATTAACAATAAGCTGTTCCAGGGAAAGTTTGTCGCCAAGTATCCTGGGAATGGCATCATCGAGCACGAATATCAGGTCGATGTCACTCTTTTTTAATTGGTACCTGATAAGGTCTATCGCTTCAAGTATAACCTTGTTCAAGTCGATTTGATTGATGGACAGGGTGCTTTTTTTTGAAAAATTTCGTATATGGTCGATGATTGAGGATGATTTGTCCACGAGGGCGCAGATTTTCATTAGTTCCGAAACACCCTGGAGATTCTCAAATTCCTCGGCATTAATGTCGTCTATCATGTTTTGTGAAATCCCCTTTATGCCTGTCAGCGGCTGGGATAATTCATGGGCAATACCGGTGGTGAGTTCAGCCAGGCTTGCATGACGTGCCATCTGTGAAAGCTCAAGGTCCTTTTCCAGAATTATTTTCCTGCACGAATCATTGCTCTGCTTTAACCGGGCCAGGCGGTGATACAGTTTGTTGTTGAGCTCATTTATTACATTGAACTGATTTAGAAGGCTCACGATCCTGTTGCGGAGATTATAACCAAGGAGAAATGATACGGCAATATTCATGGTCCCTGCTGAAAGGATAAAATGAATTTCATTCAGCGTGTAGACAGTCATTGATAAATAGATAAAATTCAGGAAGATCATTACCAGCAGTAAAACCGATGCGATTTCATGCCGCCCGGGAAAGATAAGATATAAAATGTAGATATAGAACAAAACATATGTCACATATATAATCAGCCCATTGTAATCAGGAAAAACTATTAAACAAAAAAATGATCCTGCTGACAGAATATTTACAGGTATAAGCGATGCCTGACGGTATTGAATATAGTGGTGCTTTATCATTATGGCAAGAGTGACCGGAAAGAGACAGAGACCGATCAAAGTCGGAAACGACATTGTTATGACTTCTATAATTCTGTTGTATTTCAAATAAAGGGGCGTTATCATAAGAAGCATTGATATGGAATTCAGCAGCAGTCGCTTTGATAATCCAATGAAATAGAATAGAATGCCAATAATAATTTCTATGACAATCGCATAGAAGATGAGATTTATTAGAATTGAATAGAGCAGTTCCATGACTTCCTAGAATTATCTCCTGCGGGAGGTTGTATGAAGCTTATAATATTAATGAAATTGCAACACAATTATTAATCAAAATTATCAGGTGTTTGGCATACTTCATTTGACATGTGAATTGAAAAATTATATGATGTCAATGTTTAATTATTGTCAATTGATGCTTTACCCTTCTGGCATCGGCAAGCAGGGTTTTGCAATAATTGCGGGTTGCTTTAAGGTAACAGGTAATGAGTTTTTCGTGTGGAATCATAGGTCTTCCCAATGTTGGGAAATCAACTATTTTTAATGCCCTGTCCGGCGCAGGCGCCCAGATGGCCAATTATCCTTTCTGCACCATAGAGCCGAATAAGGGTATTGTTCCGGTACCTGATGAACGGCTGAAAAAAATTAGCAAGCTTCTGCATAAAGATAACCCGATCCCTACGCGGATAGAATTCATTGACGTTGCCGGTTTGGTCAAGGGGGCATCAAAAGGCGAGGGCCTGGGGAACAAATTCCTCGGCCATATCAGGAACGTGGACGCCCTGGTGCAGGTCGTGCGCTGTTTTTCCAATGACGATGTGGTGCATGTAACCGGAGAAGTGGATCCTGTCAGGGACATTGAAATCATTAATACCGAGATCATACTTTCTGACATTGAGATTCTTGAACGGGTTCTGGAGAAAGAAAATAAAATGGTTCGCAGCGGCGATAAAAAGGCAAAAGTTCAGGCGGGCGTCATCGAACGTATGATCAGCCATCTGAATGGGGGGAATACGCTGCGTACCTTGCCCATGGGAGAGGATGAACGGCATATGCTTGCCGATTTTGGAGTCATAACCGACAAACCGGTCATCTATCTTGCCAATATAGATGAAGAGCAGCAGTCAAGGAAGCACCTGGATGCTGTTGCGAATTACGCCGCGTCGCAGGGCGCTCAGTACCTGTATCTGATCGGCAAACTCGAGGAAGAAATATCAGAACTGCCGGCCGGTGAAAAAAAGGAATACCTGGAAGCTATGGGGCTTGCAGAGTCAGGACTGGACCGTCTCATCAGGACTGCGTATGGCCTTCTTAATCTTATTACGTACTATACGGCTGCCACAGAACTGCAGGCCTGGACGCTTCTTACCGGGACTAACGCAGCCAGGGCTGCTGGCAAAATCCATACCGATTTTGAGCATGGGTTTATCCGCGCAGAGGTTTTCCGCTATGATGATCTGTTGAAATACGGATCCGAAAAAGCTGTGCGTGATCATGGCCAATTACGCTCGGAGGGACGGGATTATTTGGTGCAGGATGGTGATATCATCAAGTTTCTCTTTAATGTCTGAGCGATAAGATCATGTTTGTTCCGCAGAAAATAAATAAATAATAGAGGCGAGAAGTATGACCGAATATCAAATCTACAGGATAATTCTGTTCGGCTTTTTGGGTGTTGCCGCGGCAACTTTCATTTCTCTTTTTTTTATTACAGCGCCATATGGCAGACACGCTAAAAAAGGCTGGGGACCCCTTGTGTCGAATAAAATTGCATGGCTGGTCATGGAGGCGCCGGCGTCGATCCTCTTTTTTCTGTATTTTGTGATATCCGACAAGAGCATGACAGTCACGCTGGTTCTTCTTCAGGTAGTATGGCAGATCCATTATTTTCACAGGTCCTTTATATTTCCTTTTATGTTAAAGAGCAATGAAAAGGTTTCCATATCCATAATACTGTTCGGCATGATATTCAACTCCATCAATACCTATATCCAGGGACGCTGGGTTTATAGTTTTTCGCCGGACAGCGCATATACTGCCGCATGGCTGACAGACCCCCGTTTTATCATCGGCGTATTGATTTTTGCAATTGGATTTTTCGTCAATAAGCAGTCTGACGCGATAACGAGGAAATTGTGGGATCCGCAGAATCCCGGGTACAAGATACCGTATGGCGGCATGTTCCGGTATCTGTCATGTCCCAACTATTTCGGCGAAATTGTAACCTGGATCGGGTGGGCCGTGATGACCTGGTCATTCGCGGGGCTGTTTTTCGTGATTTGGACCGCGGCGAACCTGGTTCCGCGGGCGCGTTCCAATCATCGCTGGTACCTTGAAAAATTTCCTGATTATCCGAAGGATCGCAAGGCAATCGTGCCATTCCTGTTCTGACATGGAAGGGGCAGCGTCATTACACTGCTCCTGTGTGTCAGGCCTGGTCAAACACCGAAAGGACCAAAGCTTTCATTTTTTTCCTGCTGCTTTTCGGTGACTGGGCCGGATGTCCCAGGGCTATGACCCCCATAAGCTCATGATCATCATTGATGGCAAGAAGCGAGTTAACCTCGGTTTTTCGGTTCAATATTTCTCCGAGCCATACGGAACCTATGTCCAGGGAATGTGCAGCCAGGAGCATATTCTGTATGCAGGCGCCAATGCTCATGATATCCTTGTCCCTGTTGTATCCATGAGGTAAATCATAGAACACACAGATGCAGACATTACATTCATTTATGATGCGGCTGTAATGCGTCAGGGCGGAAAGACTTTTCCTTGTTTCCCGGTCACGGACTATAACAAAGGACCACGGCTGGTTGTTCAATCCTGATGGGGCCCATCGACCGGCTTCAAGAATCGTCTGTATGGATTCACTGAAAACAGTATCTTTCGTGTATTTGCGTATTGACCTTCTTCCTGTTATCGCATTAATGACGTCATTTGTTGCCATAGCCCCTCATTACTTGTGAAGAAGATGTAAAACTGAATGTTGTTAAGCAGGGAAAACTAGATTATTCGACGGGGGCTGATTTCTTCTGAAATTTCTGGTATGCCGTCATAAGCTCGGTGAGCTTCTGCTTTTTAGTCCTTACCCCCGTCCGGTAATCAGCAATGATCTTACCGAAATCAAGATCTCCCAGGATTATTCTTTTTCGCTCGGTTTCAATGAAACCAAGGTCGGTGGTTATCTTTACCTGGCTTGCCTTGTCGGCATATTCCCGTGCCTTTTCCCAGTAGGGCAGGGCCTCGGCGTAGGATTTTTCTGCGGTGTCAAGGCTGTCGCTGATATCTTTGGCATAATCCCAGTGATAAAAACGTATATTCCTCATGTCATACCGTGATCCGATGGAAAGGTAACTCCGCATGATGAGGAGGTTGATGTGCATGAACATGAGGTTCCGGTACTTGAAATATTCAGGCTCCGTTTCAATTTTGACCAGCGCCTGTGAAGGATGCCGAAACTTGCACTGAAGGGAGGTCTTTAAACGCTCTATGTTTTTCCTGAGGGAATTCTCATTGTAGTGCATCTTCATGCCATAAAGCTCATAATAATCTTCAAGATAATGAGGTACAGTCTGGTAATGGAGCCTGACCTGAGGTATATAGTCAGAGAAAGGAGTATATCTGTCCTTGTCTTTTTGCTTGCTGAAATACTGGTACTGGTAATCTTCTCCGTGAAGGGTACCGGCAATGACGACAAGAATGAATAAAACAATACAGGTTCGCTTCATAGTATCCGGGCAATCAATAGGTTTTATTACCAATAGTATAGAAAATTATGCAAAATCTCATCTGTAGTTTAATATCGGTATGTTTACGCCAATAATAAAGCATGATATGAACATGTTATTTCATTGTGAAAGTAATCGATGCCGGGTAAAAAAATGATCAGGATGAGTCATGTTTCGGTGAAAAACAGTTCTATATAGTTTTTCAAAGAACGGACATAGTCCAGCTTTATTCGTGTTTCAACGGCCCAGGTTGAATCCGGGAAAATTTTAAGGTTCGCAAGGAATATCTTTTCAGCTTCGATTATATAGGTGTAGGCAATCTCCTTTTTAAAGTTACCCCTGTTGTGGCGGTCATAAAAGATTTCTTTGTGTGCGTCATGGAGGTGTTCGTCACCTTTTCGATATATACGGTATGATTCGACATCATATTGATTGTTGTATGAGTCTATAATGTTCAGGCATTCAGAAGCACGGTAAAAATGGAATAACATGGTTGTGAAAACATCGAAATGCTCTATAAGTTCGATATCATCGGTTTTATCCTTTAAATGTCGTATGGCATGATAGTTTTTTCTCAATGAAAATACTATCTTGTTGAAAATGGCTCGGTTAGATACTTTCTCACGGACAGGGATGTTGTATAGACTATACTGAAAATAGCGGTACAGTGCGTCTTTAGCCGTTTCACGAAGATTAATGAACTGCTTGGTGAGGATTTCCGAATCAATTATATCTTTATGAGGCTTGCGTGCCGCAGCAGGGGGTTCTTTTTTTTGTTCGGTCTTGTTCTCATCAGATTCAACTGCAGATTCATCTTTAAACCTGTAGCTCATGACAGCCGAATAGGCAATGTTGAGCTTGGTCATGGCATCATTGGCCCATGCGACGCGTTGAGGATTTTTATCAGGATGAAATTTGAAAGCCAGTTTTTTATAAGCGGCAGCTACTTCCTCATCAGATGCCGAATGACTTACATTGAGAAAACGATAATAATTATCAATGTCCATAAGATATTATAGAATGTTATTTTTAATGATAGTATTTATAGTGATGAATTTTAATCAATAAAATTATTTTATTATTAATAGACCGTTTCATTGAAATATCTATCAGTTAATAATGAGTTTTGTATAGTACCTTAACAGTAATATCATCTTTTTTTTTCGGGAAAAGAGTGGATATTGTCTGCATAATAACTGAGATGAATAGGATGGAAAAAACTATTCAGCAAAATTATTTTTTTTCTTGACATATAAACTAATGTATGCTTATCTTTTGTATAGATCACATTTTGCTCAAAGGGGAAACTAAATGTCACCAAAAGAGAATTCTAAACAGCTTACGACAAAACAGGAAAAAATATTAGAATTCATAAAAGGCTCAATAAAAGACGAAGGTTACCCTCCAACAGTGCGTGAAATTGGCGAAAAATTCAGTATTACCGTGAAGGGCGCCTATGATCATGTTAAAGCTATTGAAAAGAAGGGGTATATAAAGACTGAACAAAATAAATCTCGCGCAATTGTTGTTTTAAATGAAGAAGAAGAAATTCCGGTTGATGCGATAAACATTCCCCTCCTTGGTCGTATTGCCGCAGGTTCTCCTGTTTTAGCTGAGGAGAATATCGAACAATATTTAAGTTTTCCCAAGTCAATGTTCCGCAGTGGAGAATATTTTGCCCTTAATGTAAAAGGAGATTCAATGATTGACGGCGGCATTTACGACGGGGATGTAGCCATTATTAAAAAACAGAATACTGCTAATAACGGCGAGGTCATAGCAGCGCTGCTTACCGACGAAGCGACATTAAAAAGGCTCAAGGTTACGGGAAATAAAGTACAGCTTCTGCCTGATAATCCAGCCTACCAGCCGATTATTGCAGATAATGTCACAATACTGGGTAAGCTTATAGCTTTGTTCCGCAAGTACTGACACGGAATTGCCATTTTTTAAAACTTCACTTTACATTCTCCGCGACATCATCTAGTGATGTAAAATAATTAATATTCATTAAATCCAGGTGTGCTCTATGCTGTTGAAAAATATCATGATAGTGATGATGGTATGCTCTACGGCGCTGTCTTTCGCAAACCAGTGGCATGACGAGGCCGATAAATGCTGGAATGAAGCGCAAAAGAATAAAAAAAGCGGTAATTACCGGCAGGCTGTTGAATACTTAAAGCGAGCTGTAATTGCGGAAAGAAAAAATGAAAATCCCCGAAGCGATGAGCTGATAGCCCAGTTAAATGAACTCGGGCAGATATATGAAATGTCCGGAGATCCCGAAAAGGCCCTGCATTATTTTAAACTAATGCTAGCGGCATGCCAGAAATACAAAAATACCGATCAGGAGGCTATGGCCTTAAACAGCATAGGCCAGACATATTTCAATCTTAAAAGATATGATGAAGCGATGAATTCATACACCGAGTCTCTGGCTATATCAAAAATAAATGGTTATAAGGATAAGATGGTGCTAGTGCTCAACAATATGGCACTGGTAGACCGTGTCAGGAAGAATTTTAAAAGTGCCCGTGATCGTTATGATGAAGCATTAATGCATGCGAAGGAGGCAGGCAGCAGCGTGAACATGGCTGTCATCACCAGTAATGCCGGAACCATGTATTACTTCATTGGTGATTATGAACGATCCCTTGAGCTATATACACAGGCCCTGGACATAGATCGCCGGGGGGGCGGCGATAATTCACTATCAATTGACCTGAGCAACATAGGGAGCGTGTACGCGGCGCAGGGGAGATTCGGCGAGGCACTCAACTATTATGAAAAGGCACTTGAGATAGATAATACTACAAAGAATGAAAAGAACATGTCGGCGAGATTGTTCCGTATCGGGGATATCTATTTCAGGGTCGGTGACAATGCCCGCGCCATGGAGTTTTATAACAAATCACTCGAAATAAATTTAAAGCTTCATAATTCATTGAATGCGGCGTTGATTCAGAATAGCCTTGGCCAGGTTTTTGATTCAATGGGGAAACATGAAGAAGCGCTGGATTACTATATAAAAGCCCTCGCGTTGAATAAGGATGTTGAACTTCAGGAAAATATTGTCCTCAGGCTTTCAGATATCGGGCTCCTCTATGAGACACGGGAGCGATACGGCGAAGCAGTGGATTATATCAACAAGGCTCTAACGCGCGATATGATGGCCGAAAAGAAGAACAGAATAGCGGATAATTTGAGCAATATCGGGAGGGTGATGATCTCCTTGAAGCGCTATGAGAAAGCTCTCGACTATTTCAGTCAGGCTATTGACATATATCGGGAGCTGGGAGATTCTGTCTCCATTGCCGATGATTCCAAGAATTGCGGCATCGTCTATTATAACATGAAAGACTACACCAGGGCACTAGAGTATTTTATCCAGTCACTGCAGACTCTGAATACTATGCCGTACAGGAAAAGGTTTTCAACCCTTGAGGTAAAAAGCGATGTCTACCGATGGCTTATCGCATCCTATGTCAAAGCGGATAAGCCAGAAAAGGCATATGAAACCAACGAGGCTTTTTGCATCAATAAAATTTATACGCTGATATCTGACACGGCACCTGAACAGCAGCTCAAGTCAATAAGTTATGACAAAATAAGAGAGAGGCTAGGGAAAAAAACTGCTCTGGTGATTATTGCCAATATATCATGGGACAATCCCTTTATGATCTATATGGATTCGGATATATCCGCGGGATTTGAGCTGGATAAAGCGGCAACGGTGAATGCCCTGTACAATGTGCTCGGGAAGGAGATTGAGAGTTTCATCGGCAAAAAGAAAACCGATATAATTTTTAAAATTTCCCAGAAGTCCCGTCGGGATTATTATTATGTTGAGTTTGAGAAGATTATCAATTACTACCGGGGTCTACTTTCAAAAAAATACATCAGCAATAAAGAATTCGAAATTCAGCAGTCAATCAGCAAGGTCCTGTATCAGTTTATATTTAAAAAAATTGAGAATCATATGGCCGGGAAAGACACACTGGTTATTCAGGCCGAGGGGGCTCTTTCGACAGTTCCCTTTGAAACAATGATCATGACTGACGGAAGGTATCTGATAGAAAAGTTCGGAATCCGATATACGTTTTCACAAACCTGCGAAGATCTTTTTTCAGGAAGAGAGTACGGTGCCGGCAGGAAATCGATGCTTATCATAGGCGGTTTTAATTCGCTTCCACGGCCAGCAGTGAAAAATATTGAATCATCAGCCCATTTTGAGATGATTGCCAATGGCATAAACCGTAAAATAATTGATGGCAAAAGTATCATTGAAATGTATGGATTCTTCGGTATTGATGACCTGACTCCTCTGGAATCAAGTCCGGCTGAATTACATACATTGCAATCTGTTCGCAATGACACTGACAGCATTACCGGAGATCAGGGAACGGTACCCGGATTTGTTAAAATGTCGAAGTCAGGTAGTCTCGGCAATTACACAATACTGCACATGCTGTCACGGGGCATTGTCGTTCCCGAAGTGCCTCAGCTGAGTTCACTTGCAGTGTCCTATAATAAAAATGAAAAAGATGGAAATGACGGAATTCTCAATGTCAGAAAAATTTCTTCTCTTTCATTACATGCTGATCTCGTTCATGTGGCTTCTATCACAATACCGGCAGCCGGTTACACCAGGGGCGAGGGATTGTGGAATCTTTGCAGTTCCTTCATGATTGCTGGTTCGCGGGGCGTTTCCCTGTCCCTCTGGAATTTAGATGAAAGAACGCGATCATATTTCATGAAGCAGGTATATGATGCCGTGGTCAATAAAGGTATTCCTTTAGAAAAAGCTTTTACGCAGGTGAAAAGAGCATTTATCCATGGTAAAATAGAAAATACAGGGACATCATCAAAAATCTCTGCCGGTGATGAGGAATGGAAATTCTCAAATCCATATTTCTGGGGATCCTTCATATATTATGGTCGCTGATCTTGATGCCGGCCATGGTAGACCGGTGCTGGTGGATTCATCGTCCGCCATTATCCTATACAAATGCGGTTTGATAAATGAGGTCCTTGATTATTATAGGATAATCATGGCGGGATCTGTTTTTTTTGAAATTACGCGTGAAAATTATGCAGGGTCTGATGACTTCAGTCGTTTTCGGAATGAAAATAAAATTCATGTCATAGATGGAATACATGGTGGCGATTACGGCTTGCATGTACCTCCCTTAAACAATCTGGGGTCCGGTGAAGGTGACACTATTCTTTTGTACTGCAACAAAATTGGTGAAATGATTATACTTGATGACAGAAAGGGCGCGGCGTATTGCAAAAAGAATGATATCCAATATATTAATGCCTTGCTGGTACCACGGATTTTGAATTTGGCCGGACGAGTCGGTATTCACGAAAGAGAAGACCTGATGAATAAAATAGTAGCGTATGGCAGGTACACACAAAAGATAATCGATTACGCATATTTTTGTGAAGATGAAAAAATCGTTCCGTTTTTATAATACTATCATAATGCTTTTATTATATCCGGTGAAATGTCTCCAATGGTCTGGCACCCGGTCAGAATCATCGCTTTTTCAAGATCCTTTTTCAGATGATTCAGGTAGTATGCTACTCCTTCAGCTCCCATGCCGACCGCGGCAATGGCGATGGGCCGACCGATAAGAACTGCCGCGGCTCCAACGGCAAGGGCTTTTAATATATCAACACCTTCGCGGAAGCCCCCATCTACCATGATCAACAGGTTATGTTTTACTTCGTTAACAATTTCCTGGAGAACGTCCATGGAGCCCATCATCTCGTCAAGCACACGTCCGCCGTGGTTTGACACGATTATGCCGTATGCTCCTGCTTCAACGGCAGTGGCGGCGTCCCTGACGTTCATGATGCCCTTGAGTATGAAGGGCAGCCTTGTGGAAGAGATCAGTTCTTTCAACTCAGAAAAGCTTTTCGGTCCCACTGATTGATTTTTCATTGCCATAGTTTTAAAGACGACCGCGTCTATGTCCATTCCGACGGCCATGGCCCCGGCCTTTTCCGCAGCTTTTATGCGCATGATAATGTCCTTGTTGTCGCTGCGGGGCTTGAAAATTGGAATACCGGTGCCATTGTATTCTGAAATTGCCCGAAGACCGATCTTGTACTTGTCCGGTGTCGCGCCGTCGCCGACAAAGGCAATGCTTCCTGACTTAATACACCCGGCAATGACAGCGCGGTTGTAGTCAAGTTCGTCTATGGCGCCTCCCATGTTGGTGACGGTACCCGTTATGGGAGCGGCAAGCACGGGCAGGGACAGCTTCAGGTTCATGAAGCTGGTTTCCGTGTTCGGCTGAGTGACATCGTGAATGAGACGGGTATTGATCTTAAACTTTTTGAGAGAAGCTATATTTCGGCGGAAAGATTCTCCGGTACCGGTCCCTCCCATGCCGGGTACCCCGGTCGGACAGTCTCTTCCGTCGCAATTTTTACATACATAGCAGATTTTTTTAAATCGTTCCTTCGCGGCAATATGGATCGTTTCCATCGAAATTTCAGATTCTTCAATCATATCGAATTTCATAATGTCACGGCATTGTTCGTACGAGTGTATCGCTTCCTCAAGGGTGTTCCCGACGGCAATGATGTGGCCGGCTTTTTCTACATTTGACCGTGGCTGAATGACTTTATCTCCAGGTCTGACATTAAGGAAAATTTCCTTGATGCCTGGTATTTTTAAGGCCTCTTCGAGACCGGTAATTTTTTTTACGATGCCCGGTTTCGTAATGATGGCCCGCTCAATGGCATACTGGCTGATAACCGGTTCGAGGTTTCCCGGTTCCTGTCCAAGGGCAACCTCGATGGCTGCCTTCATCAAATCAACGCCGGAAGAAAAGGGATAGGTGTAAGCAGACATAAATCCGCCTGAAAGCCGGGCCGCCAGTTCACCGATCATGGGTCCGTCTTTTGTAATTTTTATATCGCCTTTAGCAGCTCCGACATCGATTCCCAGGGCCTGGATGCCGAGCTTCATGACCTGACAGGCGGATTCCTGGATATCTCCGGGAAGACTTGACGGCATATTATGGCCGGTCTCAATAAAGAATGGAGGATATTCTATGATGCGATCAGCAATTCCGGTAATGGTAATCTCATTGTTATAAATTATAGCATCGATGGATAATTCGGGGCCGTCCATGAACTCTTCCATGATGAGTTCGCCGCTCGGGGACGCACCTTTGGAAAATTTGAAAGCGTCGGCAAGTTGGTTGAAATTATCTACCCTCATAACTCCGCGGGCGCCCATGTTGTCCGAAGGTTTGATTACAATGGGGAACTTCAGGATTTTACCAGCTTTTTTAGCATCTGAAAGAGACCATACAGGGAGAAAATTAGGTGAAGGAACGCCGTGTTCCTTAAAGCGCATCCGCATTTTTATTTTATTGGTCGCTGCTTCTGCGTCTTCAAATTTAATTCCCGGCAGGTTCAGGGTGTTAGCGACGGCTGCCACGGCCATGGAGGCGTCAGTGCCCACCGTGAGAACACCGCTTATAGGGGTCAGTTCGTTCTGGGCCCTGGCAACGCGCACTGAACCTTCGATGTCGCGGGTGCTCATAACAATGGGGATGTCAGCATCCTTGATGCCGAGAGAATTTGGATTATAGTCGGTTACAATAACCTGGAGCCCCATTTTCTTTGCAGTAAGTATTGCCGGCATTTGGAGGAGGCCGCCGCCAATTATCATGATTGTTTTTTTCAATGAGGATACCCCTTAAATAAATCGATTTATCCTGGTACCGCCGAGCAGAACAAGGTTATGCACGAAGGCACCAGATATAATTGGGTTGATGAAACAGCACATTGGTTGATCAATGTGAAATCATGCTTATGTCACATTATACAGCATTGAGTTTTATTAAGTCAATAATTTAATTATTGTAAGATTGTTGATGCAGTATGAAAACTGCCATATTCTGATTGTCTATCCCGATCAATGATAGAGGGGCAGGGATTGAAGAGTAATTCCATGAATCTGTCGTTCAACATGCCCGATAGCTAATAATGTATTTGATTTGACTACGGCTGAAAAGGACTTGAAATAAATAATTTAATTGAATAATGTGTCTACCTGCTTTATGGGTTAATCCCATAAGAGTCAGCCTGGAGGAACCATGGATCGTAATCTTACCATTGAAGCAGTTCGCCTGACGGAGGCCGCAGCCCTGTATGCCAGCAGGCACATGGGAAAGGGCGACGAAGATCTATCATACTATTCAGCCGCCGAGGCTATGAATAAAGTATTATCCGCCATGGACATCGACGGAGAGGTGGTGATTGGAGCAGACAGTTCTGACACGGCCCTCTATGATGGTGCCCAGGTGGGTATAAAGACCGGCGGTATCGTTGATCTCGCCGTTAAACCTCTTGACGGAAAAATGACCTGCGCACGGGGCGGTCACAACGCCGTGTCGGTCGCCGCCGTGGGAAGCAAGGGTACGTTCATGCGCACCCATTCATATCATATGGACAAAATCGCTGTGGGGAAAGACGCGAAAAACCTCGTGGACATCAATCAGCCGCCGGCCATCAATATCAAGCGGGTGGCGCGCGCCAAAGGCAAATATATCGAGGACATTACCGTATGCGTTCTCGACCGCAAGCGCAATGAACATCTCGTGAAGGAAATACGGGAAACAGGGGCAAAGATCAAATTGATACATGACGGCGATATAACCGGCGCGATTTCAACGGCATTTCCGGATAGTTCGATTGATATTCTGATGGGTGTCGGCGGCGCAAAAGAGGCTATTATCGCCGCAGCAGCCCTGAAATGCATGGATGGCGACATGCAGACACGGTATGTTGACCTGAGCGCAAAAGAAAAGGATCATACCCGCGAATTGGGAATCAGCGATCCGGACAGCATATTCACTATTGCAGAAATGATAAAAGGCGATGAAGTTATTGTCGCACTGACCGGTGTGACTGACGGCGTGTTGCTTCCCGGAGTGCAGTATATTTCAGGGGGCGCAAAAACAAGTTCTATCCTGTTCCGCCAGAAAACTCATACACTGCGATATATCAATGCCGTACACCAGTTTGACTATAAACCGATTTTTTAATTCTCTGATGAAATTCTGCGGGAGCAATTGGCATAAAACAGAAGATAGACATATCAGTCATACGGTCGATTAATGAAAAAATTAATTCACGGATGTCCCTTGCGGATCTCCTTAAATCGATCATGGACTCCGCAAAAGAGCTCTTGAATTCAGAAGGCTGTTCCCTCCTCCTTGCAGACCAGAAGACAGGGGATCTTATTTTTGACGTGGTCATCGGCGACAAGGGTGATATTATCCGCGGCGAGCGAGTCCCGAAAGGGATGGGAATTGCCGGGCTTGTTGCCATGAACATGGAGCCGGTTATTGTTGATGATCCGCACCATGACACGCGATGGTACCACGACATCGACCAGAAATATCAGTTCAATACGAAAAATCTTCTCTGTGTGCCGATGCAGGTGATGGGTGATTTCGTCGGTGTCTTGGAAGTGGTGAATTCCATAGGCCGTGATCGCTATGATGTAATTGACCTGGAACAGGCCCGTTACATAGCAAACCAGGCTGCCATAGCCATCAATAACCGGCGGCTTTACGACGAGCTCACTAACAGGATCGAGGAGCTGACGGCACTGTATGAAGTTGCCCAATCTATATCCCTTGCCGGCCCGGAAGATGATATAATCGATACTATCTGCAAATCCCTTGCAAAATCCATGAAGGTGCGCCGGGTCTCCATCATTTTTTATGATGAAAGCGAGGGGCGGCTGAATATAGAATCCGCTGTCGGAATTCCCGAGTCTGTTCTGAAGTCATGCACTATTAATATAAATTCCTCAATAGCCGGACATGTGTTCCGGAGCGGTGATCCCATGATGGTATCTGATATCAAACGGGAAATACCCGGCGGGATGGTTGCCGCTGGCCGTAACTATAAAACGGATGCCTTTATATCGGTGCCGATCCGGTTCAAGAATACTATTATCGGCGTACTTTCCTGCGCTGATAAAAACAGCGGTAAATATTTTGATTCCTTCGATCTGCGCATTGTCACGACCATCAGCAGCCAGGTCTCCCAGGTTTACAATAACATTCAAAATCAACGGACAGCTGAAAGACAGCGCTTACTGTCCCGGGATATTGAAATAGCCGCTGAAATACAGAAAAAAATTCTCCGCGGAATACCTGCGGAGTTCAACAGGCACAAACTTTCAGTCTACAACAGGCCGGCGCGGTCTGTCGGCGGCGATTTTTATGACTTTTCCAGGTTGAATGAGAATAAATACTCCATCCTGGTCGCCGACATATCGGGAAAGGGAATCCCGGCGGCGTTGTTCATGGGTTCAGCCCTGAACGTGGTCAGGGCTGAACGGAGAATCGACAGTTCCCCGGCGGGTCTGCTGAAAAATGCCAACCGCTATATATTCCAGGATTCAGAGTACGGGATGTTCGTTACTCTATTTTATGCTGTCATCGACTCGCATAATAACATCATAACCTATGCCAGCGCCGGACATAATGACCAGATGCTGGTACGAGCCCGAACACGCGAAGTTATTATGCTGAACGCAGAAGGAAAGGCGCTGGGCATCGCCGATGATGAAAACTTTGAAGAGCGGGTTATCATATATGAACCGGGCGACTTCCTTGTCCTGTTCACTGATGGTGTTACCGAATGTTTTGGAGGCGACCGGATGGATGTCGAACATGGAGAGCGGATGCTTGCTGAAATCGCTCTGCGGTTTATTGACGGGAGCCCTGAAGATTTTATTGACTACCTGAAAGAATATTTCAGCATGATAAGCAAGGATATTGACTTTATCGATGATATCACCATACTGGCCATAAAATTTTAGTACTGCCGTCTGATAGCAATGAATGATTTAGAAGAACTGCTCACTACCATCTATGTCGATATTCGTAAAAGAAACACCGAACGCGGGCTGCAGGCCATACCGCAGTCAGATGAATTTTTTATGCAAATAACAAGGGACTATTCGCTGATACCCTACGCCATTCCGAAACTCATCAAAATTCTGGTGGATTCACATAAAATTTTCTCTTTTCCAATCATAGAAGCTGACCGGAAAGAGCGAATACGGCGAATAGATGGTTTTGTTGTAGCCGAGGGGAATATTGTGAAAGCCCTTCTTGAAAAGTATGGTGATGAATTGGTTCGCTCGTATTCCCACGAATTTGCCACCAAGTATTCTGTTGAAAGAGTTATCAAGGAATTCTTCCCCAGGATACAGGAATACAACAACACTCCTCTCGGGAAAATGGCAAATATTGTTATTAATCTCATGTCCGTCCAGTCGACCCTTGAGCGCAATATAATGCAGTATGGGGTCAAATGGCAGGAAAACCAGCTCAAGGCGGAGATTGCCACCAGTGACCCTCTCTCATTTTTTATTGAATCAAAAACTGAGAATACGTTTTCTGGCGCCGGCGTAGCGAATGAGATGGAAGAGCAGGGACCACGGGCAACTGACGCGGTCAAATATGAGGATTTTCAAAAATATTTAAACAAGAATTCCGTTGAGAAAACGATCACTGTGTACGGCATTGAATTCTATTCCCGTGTCTGCTTCAGGGAATACCAGTTTTCCCTTGTACAGAAGCTTATTGAGGACGATATCATCAAGGACAAAGAAGATCTGAAGCTGGTAAAGAAAATGCTCCAGAAGACCCGGTCCAATTCAGACCAGGATCTGAACCTGCAGAAATACGCCAATGATATCAACGACCTGGAGAAGCTCATCAACAATAGAATCAAGCAGAGCGATGGACAATGAAACGGGTTGCTGTTATCGGCGGCGGCGCGTCGGGGCTCATGGCCGCGTGCTTTGCTGCCGGCAGCGGTAATTCTGTCGTCATCTTCGAAAAGCAGAAGAAAATCGGGAGAAAAGTACTGGTCAGCGGCAACGGGCGTTGCAATATAACCAACCGGAATCTATCCGCGGAAAAATACCATGGCAGAAACACGAAATTCATACATAACGTGTTTGCCCGATTCGGACTTGAAGAGACAATAGGTTTCTTCGGGTCAATCGGCCTGCCTTTAATTGAAGAAAAAAACGGAAAATTATTTCCCGCGTCACTGCAGTCATCCACGGTCGTCCGATTAATGGAATATGAGCTAGCCAGGAAGGGCGTTGACATACGACCCCACAGGAAGATTGAGCGTATTGTCACAGGCGGCAACAGCTTTAAACTGGTTACTGCCGGACATGAAGAAGAGCTCTTTGATTCTATTATCCTCGCAGCCGGCAGCTGCGCCTTTCCTCCCGCCGGCGGGTCCAGGGATGGTTATGATCTGGCTAAACAGATGAAACATACGATAAATGAACCCTTCCCGGCGATACTTCCCGTCACCATTCCCCTTAAAATTGTGCACCGGCTGCAGGGGATAAAATGGGACTGCTCCGTATCTGTTGTGGATAATGGAAAAGTGACTGCATCTTCAGAAGGGGAACTTCTTTTTACCGCGTACGGTATATCAGGACCGGCAAGCCTCGATATTTCCCGCGCGGTCAACGAAGGGGTGATCCGAAACAGGGACCCGCTGGTAGTGATTGACCTGTACCCATCATATACAGAACATGATCTTGAGCATCTGCTCGAATCTCTCTGGTCTGATACCTCGAAGAAAGTTTCATTCAGCCTTATTGGCATCATGAAAACACCCATGCCTGAAATTATCCCCAGGATCGCGGGAATTGATCCGGACAGGAAAGTAAGGGATCTCTCGCGTGATGACAAGATGAAGCTGGCCCGTACCATGAAAGCCCTGACCCTGGCGCCCGGTAAACCCCGTGGTTTTAACGAGGCGGTCGTTGCCGCCGGAGGTGTGGATGTCGATGAGGTCAATCCGTCCACCATGGAATCTAGGATTGTTCCCGGCCTGTTTATCACCGGTGAACTTCTCGATGTTGACGGGGACAGCGGAGGGTATAACCTGCAATTCGCATGGAGCACCGGCGCGGTTGCCGGGATGGCCCAGCACTGACCGTATACCTTACATCATCATGATGAATCCCTGGATGGAAGTGATCCTTGTGCAGACATCATTGAGGTGAGATTCTGAACTGAATTCAGCGGTTATGGTGAAGGATATGAATTTGCTGTTCCTGCTTGGCTTGTGGCTGACCCTGCCTTCAACACCGTGCTCGACCAGGATTGCGGATATGATCTCGTGGAGCCCGGGATCATGGGAAAAAACAGATTTAAAGGTAATCTCCGCCGGATACTTAATCTCTTTTTTCATGGAACACGAATGTGCGATGCCATGGTATTTGTCAACCATATATAACTGTAAGTTACATGGAACAGGTACCGGTACATGGAGGATTACCTGTAGAGGAATCCAGATGGTCAATTTAATCTTGACTCTGACCCCGTCACTTCGTCATACTGCTATCGGTGAACAATAATGGAAATGATAAATTTAACCCTGCTCCAGCCCTTCATCATTGCGCTCTTTCTCGGCGCACTCCTCGGTTTCGAAAGATCCTACACCTCCCGCATGGAACATGAGGAGCTAGATTTTATCGGAGGAATACGGACCTATGCCCTGGTGTCGCTCTTCGGCTCCCTTGTATCGTTCCTCGCTGAAAAATACGTGCCGGAGCTTCTTCCCATTGCCTTTATGGGGATCATCATCCTGATGGTTGCTTCGTATTATGTTTCCTATGCAAAGCATGATGAAAGCGGCATTACCACGGAAATCAGCGTGCTGATCTGCTTTATAATCGGGGTTACGGTCCAGAAAAACCACCTGGTCCTTGCCCTGTTTATTTCCATTGTCACAACAGCCATCCTCTACCTGAAAAAATACATGTACCGACTCGGGGAAAAGATCGAAAACGATGATATTCGTGGAACCCTGCTTTTCGCCATTATAACCTTTGTCATTCTCGTTTTCGACCCGGATTATAATTTTTACGTAAAGGATATCGGTTTCCTGGGGAGCGGCGTTTTCGAGCAGTACCCCGAACTGGCGGACGTAAAGGTAATAAATCCTTTCACCGTGTGGGTCATGGTGGTGCTGATTTCAGCCATAGGGTTTTCCGGCTATATCGCGATCAAGATACTGGGGTCGCGCAAGGGCATCGGGCTGACCGGGTTCCTGGGAGGACTCGCATCAAGCACTGCCACGACGGTGACGTTTTCAAAACGAAGCGCTGAAGCCGGTCACGGCGATCTGTACGGATCGTACGCACTGGCGGTTATTCTGGCGTGCTCGACCATGTTTCCCCGGATCATCGTTGAGGTGCTTATTATAAACCCCGGTCTGGCGCCGAAGCTGATCATCATAATGGGATTAATGACCATTGCGGGTTTTTCCTTCTGTTTTTTTCTCTGGAAGAAGAATGGGGACAAGAAAGTCAGCGATGTCTCTCTCAAGAACCCCTTTACCCTGATGCCGGCGGTGAAATTCGGGATCATTTTCGCCGCCATTATTTTCATAGCCCGGATTACGGAGGTCCTGGCCGGCGACAGGGGTGTCTACATCATAAGCGTCCTGACGGGCCTCTCTGATGTCGATCCCATAACCCTCACGATGAGCCAGATTTCCCGGGATGATCCGGCAATGATGAACCAGGCAACGATCGCCATAACGCTGGCCGCCTTTTCCAATACCATCATGAAGGCGGGAATGGCCATGTTTCTCGGATCAAAACAATTCAGGAAAAGGGTGCTGGCCGGCTTCGGCATAATCCTCTGCGCGGGGATCATCGGGCTGCTGCTTAGCTATCTTCTATGACACGGTGCTTGTGGCATCGATGAGCCGCCGTCCCCGGACCTGATCAAGATAACACCGCCGGCCGGGGAAGGACCTGCTGCAGAACGGCAGTCCCCAGGGCTGTGCAAGGACGCTTTAAACCGCTCCCTCCTTACTTCGGGATCTTGCTGTAATCTTCGAGAAATTTTTTAAGGCCGAGGTCAGTCAGCGGGTGCTTGATAATCTTCTGGAACACGTCAAAGGGGATCGTGGCTATATCAGCGCCGATAAGCGCGGCGTGCTTGATATGGAGGGGATTCCGTATTGAAGCCACGATGATTTCTGTCTGAAAATCGTAATTCGCGTAAATGGCGGATATTTCCTCGACCACCTCCATTCCTTCCGAGGAGATGTCGTCAAGGCGTCCGATGAAGGGGGAAATGAAGGAGGCCCCCGCCTTGGCTGCCATGAGGGCCTGGACGGAATTAAAGCAGAGGGTAACATTGGTCTTTATCCCCTCGGAATACAGGGTCCTGACGGCGCGGAGGCCGTCTTCTATGAGGGGGATTTTGATGTTGATATTGTCCCTGATCTTGGCCAGGTCCCTGGCTTCGCGGACCATGCCTTCATAATCAACGGAGATAACCTCGGCTGACACGGGGCCGTTCACTTCCTTGGCTACTTCAATGAGCACCTCGCGATAAGGCCTGCCGATCTTGCTGACCAGGGACGGGTTCGTTGTCACGCCGTCAAGTATCCCCAGTTCCTTGGCGCGGCGGATTTCTTTAATATCAGCGGTATCTATAAAAAACTTCATACAAGCACCTCTTCCGGGTTATTGATAAATAGATAGTCGGGAAAGCCGGAGATTATGTCAAATAATATTGACATCAACGGCTGTTTTTTCCACTATGCGTTTGTTATGAAAGCTTTTTTCAGGAATTGTTACCACGAGCTTCTTGGTATTGTTTTTTCCCCGGCAGGATACATCTATCTTGTTTTACAGTGTCTGCTTATAGGGTATAATTTTTACTCCGCCTTTGGAAGTTACAGCGCTTTGAGCATACCTGTGGGAAATGGAATGCTGCCGGCGCCATCCCTTGAGCCCCTCAAGGATCTCTTTGGACAGGCATTTCGCAACAGCTATCTGTATTCATGGCTCTGTATCCCTGTGGTTTTTTCCGGTATCATATCCGGATACGGCAGAAAGGCGCGGTTTAACTTCATCGATCAGTTTTTCGGAATAGGGCGGACCCTGTATCCCGGGATTGCGGCGGGGTTTATTTTTTATATGTCACTCCTGGTCCTTTCCCTGCCGGCGGTATATTACTGGTTCATGGTTGGCGGCGATCTTTATGCGGGGGAGATGATCCTGCTGTACGGCGGCTATTCCCTGTATGGCCTTTTCATGCTCGCCCTTACGCTCTTTTTCTCATCCCTTATCAGGAACCGTATTGTCGTATCACTCATTGTCATGTCACTGGCCGGGGCTTCTTTCGGTTATGACTGCTTCTGCGCAGTATCATCAGAACATTGCTCCATGGCCGCCTGGAAACTCCCGGCGGTGATGAACTATTTCGAAAGAGGATATCTCTATATGCCGGCCCTGGCATATTTGATTGTTCCCTCGCTTTCGCTCGTAGCGCTGACAAATATTTTATTGATGTTGAAAGGAAGAAAAAAATCAATCCTCCTGTCAGTCTCCGTGATCCTTATTCTTGCAGCGGCTTCAGGAACAGGGGCCGCCGTAAGCCGGGGGCTCCTCGATAAAAAGGTTGACCTGGCGGTCCATGAAGATGTTCTCGCTTCCTCCTGCATATATCTGAATGCTGAACGGGAGCTGATCCCATATCCGTTTTACAGGGGAGTTGCAGCGGAGCCCGGAGCAGTACTGCCGGAGGATTTCGGCCACCCACTGGTCATTTCAGAAAAAGACCGGAGAGATCTTCTGGTTGTATACTGGGCGCTGTTCCCACTCCTCATGGGATTGTTCCTGTTTGTGCACCTGGTCAGGAAAAGCGGAATATCAACAACCCGGAAAAGGGTATTGGTGGCGCCGGCCACCTGGCTGGTCATCATGGCTTCCCTTGCGCTGGTGCAGGATAGCTATATCAAGAACCGGGACTGGAAGGTCTTCCCCTCGATGCGGGAAATCCTTCCGCGCTGGGCCGGTACCATGGGATCAAAAATTTTTTCAGCAGTGGATGGACAAACAAAATCCAAAGTTCCCGGGAAAAAGGTAGACCATGCATTCAGCGATCCCAATTTCATCTACGCTGGAAAAGAATACCGGCACCTCCAGCGGTTTTTCAAAAAGCTCTCAGACCTGCAGGCGCACCGCCGCGATACGGTCCATATCGTGCATTACGGGGATTCTCTTATCTGGGGGGACTGCTATACCAAGACCATGAAGCGGCGCTTCCAGGAGGAATTCGGCGACGGCGGCAGGGGGATAGTGCCCCCGGTTGAAACCATGGCAACGGCGCTGCAGGACCATGTCAACAGGACATCGCCGGGAGGGTTCTCCCAGCACGCCATCAGGCACGAATTCCGCTACCTCGGGAAGTTTTATGCAAGGCCGGAGGTCAAGCCCCTCATAGGCTTTACCGGCGAGGGGGCCTTCGTCAGGTCGCCGCAGTCGGAGATCCGAATGGAAGTCCCTGCCGGCTCGGCGAAGTGGAAGCAGGTGAGGGTCTTTGTGCGGAGCCCGGGGAACGCCCCCCCGGGACCATCGGAATACCGCGTTAACCTTGATGACGGAAATGGAGCACAGCAGAAGGTCCTGAAATTGAACCCGGACAGCGCCGGTATCCTGACATGGAATATCCCGGGAACCGAGAAAATCAGGATCAGTTTTGATGGATCTCCCGGGGTTCTCCCGTCGATCGACGCTGTTGGCGTCGAGACCGGACGCGGCATCGTGTACAGCACCATTGTCCGCATGGGCATACACATGGCCTGGATGAACGCGGTGCCGGAACAGCACCTGAAACCTCTGGCGGAGATAAACCCGGACCTGCTCATATTCCAGTTTGGAATCAACGAGGCCGCTTCACTGGGGGCCTTTCCTGAATTCACAGAAGAAATCCTCCGGGAGCAGATGCGCGAATGGCTCATGAAGATGAAGCGCCTTCTCCCGGAAACAGACATCCTCCTCATCGGGCCGCCGGAACGGCTCCAGAACTGCCAGGGCGGCCTTGCCGTCATGAAGGAGACCCTGGTTGCGCGGAAAGTGCAGCGCGAGGAGGCGGAGCGGGCAGGCATAGCCTTCTTCGACACCTATGAGAGCCTCGGCGGTGAAGGGCACATGATGAACATGGTGAACTCCGGTCTTGCCATGAAGGACTATACCCATTTTACCATGAGGGGGGGCGATGCAGCGGCTGAAGGGTTTTACGCCTCCCTCATGAACGTGTTCCGGAAAAAGAACGAACGGCCCAGGCTTGATTTTCAGACTGAAGAGAAAACAGCCATCCTGTTCAATTCCGCTTCCTTCGCTTATTTTCTCGCTGCTGTTGTCATCATCGCCTGGCTCCTGAGAAAATGGCCGGTGTTCCGCTTCGGTTTCCTGCTTGCCGTGTCATACTATTTCTACGCCACGTGGAAGCTGTGGCCCCTGGCGTGCCTGGCCGCCACCACGCTGACTGACTATTCCATGGCGCGCCTGATATATCGGGCGCGGGGACGGGGCGAAAAAGGCTCCCCGTACCTGGCCATCTCGCTAATCATCAACCTGGGGATCCTCTTCACGCTCAAGTACTTTGATTTCTTCTCGGACCTTGCGGGAAAGGCCGTCAACGTCCTGGGGTACCAGGCATCGGTGCCGATACTGAACATACTGCTCCCGGTGGGCATATCCTTTTACACGTTCCAGTCACTGTCGTACACCATAGACGTGTGGCGCGGGAAAATCGAACCTGAGAAAAACCTTGTCAGATACGCCCACTACGTGTCGCTCTTTACCCAGCTCCTTGCCGGTCCCATCGTCAAGGCCAGGGAATTCCTGCCGGCCCTGAGGGACCGGGCAAGCCATTTTCTGGTCACCCATGAGCATTTTTCCGCGGCCCTGTTCCTGATCCTTTCAGGCCTGCTGAAAAAGACCGGCGCGGACTGGCTGGCGGGATCGATCGTGGACCGGGTGTACGCGAGTCCCCACATGTTCCTTTCCCTGGAGACCCTCACGGCGGTGTACGCCTACGGCCTGCAGATCTACGGTGATTTTTCAGGGTACAGCGACATGGCCATCGGGAGCGCCATGCTGCTGGGATACAACCTCACCGAGAATTTCCGCCGTCCCTACGCGTCAGCGTCGGTGAGCGAATTCTGGCAGCGGTGGCATATCTCCCTGGGAAGCTGGCTCCGGGACTATCTCTACATCAGCCTGGGGGGCAACCGTAAGCGGGTGCTTCTCAACATCGGGATCACGATGTTCCTCTGCGGCCTCTGGCACGGCGCTGCGGTGCCTTTCGTGATCTGGGGATCATATCACGGCCTCCTCATGATCGCTGAGCGGGTCTTCGGGCTTAACAGGAAGGAAACGGCCAATCCCTTCCTCCGCGTGGTGAGGGTCTTCCTCACCCTTCATGCGGTCCTTTTCGGGTGGATCATTTTCAGGTCGGATTCATGGGAAACCTTTAACGGGATAATGAAATCCCTTGCCGGGCTGAAGGCCGGGGCTCCCAATGTGGGGATCCTGCTGGTGCTGGTCATGGCGGCGTTTTACGCCCTCCATTATACGCCGGTACGATGGAAAGAGGGCCTGAAGTCTGCATGGGGAAAACTGCCGGCCACGGCGCAGGGCCTGGCAGCCTCGTGCGTTACCCTTTTCATCTACAATATTGCCATCGCCGAAGTGAAGCCCTTTATCTATTTCCAGTTTTAATTGAGGAATCCCGGGCGGGAATGGGCCGTACCTTTCCGGGCCTGGCATAGGGGGTAATCCCGCCGCCTGGAACCGGATCGTTGTTCTGGTAGATATTAATGTATCCGTAACCGTTTTTTATGTCCATCTCAGTTTTAAGGCCACGGGAAAGGGTTTTGATATGATTGAGAAACAACTCGGCCTGTTTGCCTGCGAGCACGGAAGGCTGGAATTGGATCTGCCTGTTGCGGCCTGCCAGCGGTGTAACCCTGATGATCTCCAGTTTGCCGCTGGAAAAATATAAGCCGACGCCTATGTTGTCGTTCTCTATGGGATTGATGTAGCCGTTTATAAAATTTCCCAGGGAATAGACAATGGGCCTGCCGCGGTACATCTCGATTCCCTGGGGCCAGTGGGGATGGTGGCCGATGATCGCGTCAGCCCCGGCGTCCATGATCGCATGGGCGGTCCGTATCTGGTAACTCTGGGGTATGTCGGTCTGCTCGATGCCCCAGTGAAGGGATATCACCACAAAGGTATTTTCACGCTTCCAGGCGGCGATGTCTTCCCTGATGTAGTCAAGATTCAGGGGCGCTATGCCGGGAAGGGATTTCGTTGCATAGTATTCTTCCGGCGGCCTGCTGCAATAGGCAAGGATGACGATGGATGTACCGGCGTATTTCAGGATCACCGGCCGCCGGGCCTTGTCTAGGTTCCTGCCGCCGCCGGTATGGCGTATGTTCATACGGTTAAGGGCCGTTATGGTATCCGCCATCCCCTCGGTGCCGTAGTCCATCAGGTGATTGTTCGCAATGGACACGGCGTCGATCCTGATATGCCTGAGGCACGCCGCGTCTTCCGGCCTGACCCTGAAAATGTAAGGTTTCTCAACGACCGGCGCGCCCCTTTTCGTTATGGGAGTTTCCAGATTGGCGAAGATGAAGTCATACTTGCGGAGTTCTTCCTTTATTTTCATGAAGGGATAGTCCGGGCCATTCCTGCGTATGAGCTGCTCCGCCTCGTTGGCAAGAAGTATGTCCCCCACGAAGAGAATGGAAAACTGCCGGGTGCTGCGGGTTGGCGACGTGCAGGCACTGAAGCAGAGCGCGGCAGACAGGAGCGACAGGAAGATGGATATGCGGGTAATCCTTTTCATCATGACCTATAAATCAAAAAGAAAAAAGCGGTGCCTGTCAATTCTTATATTGCATCGCTGCCGTGACCGCGGTCACTGGCCGGGGAAAAATACCCAGTTTAAATACTTGCGCACTTCCGACGGAGTCATCCCGTATCCAAGGTAACAGCCGTCCACCCATATCTCGAGATGAAGATGGATGCCGTAATCCTTGCCTTCGGCCTCGCCCGCAAGGCCGGAATTGCCCGCCCATCCGATCCGCCCGCCCTTTGACACTTTAGAGCCGACGCGCAGCGACTGGTCGATGCGGGAGAGGTGGTTGTAGGCCGTAACAATGCCGTTGCGGTGGTCTATCCATACTTCCCTGCCGCCGAAGGAGCGTCTCATGAACGTCGACGGGTGCGACCGGTAATAGGCCGATCGCCTGTTCCACTCAGCTATGTCCGGCGCCCTGTAGTCGGTATCAGCCTTGATGACGATGCCGGCATCAGCGGCGTAAATGGGCGTGTCCCCGGTCACCGGCAGCGGCTCGTAGGACGTGCCGCTGTAATAATAAAACAGGTCTATGCCGGCATGGCGGCCGCCGCGGTATGTCCGCGGAGCGTTAGGGTAGGAATGGTCGTCGGCCGGCAGGAAGGCGTTCCTGACGGGAAGGCACAGCCCCCTGAGACGCTCGTCATAGAGTTCCATCCTGGAAGTGCCGAGGTATATCTCGATTTCCGCAATGGAGACGAATTCCTTATAAGATTTGCCGGGGGGGATGAGGATGCGGAACATGCTGGCGTCGATGCCGCCCAGGTCTACCGGTATGCTCTCTTTCCGGGAGGCGTCCACCACGGCAAAATCAAACCAGTCGCCGTCGAAAAACTGGAGCGTGAATGACTTCAGGGTATGATACCCGTCCTTTTTGCCGTTACGCACGGTTATGGATGTCATGATGCGCTTGGCCCCGAAGTCCACGGAAATCCAGTGCGGACCGGGCCCGGCGGCCGATATCCAGCAGGTCCCGGGGTCCTTGTCAAAGGCCTTCACCCCACGGTATGCCGGGCTGAGTATTGAACTGGTCCTGATGATCACCTTGCGGGCCGTGTTCTGGCCGGTGATGATGTAATCTTCATTCCCGCCGGCGCTTCGGGCATCCGCCGCGAATATCAGCAGAAAGACATATGTCATTGTTATTATAAAGTGCTTTTGCATGATGTGCGATGCTGGCCGGATAAATGTTAGTCAGCTGGTGAACATATACCGCCGGGAATTTCTTTATTGTTCCCCGGTAATAACTGCCGCCGGCTTTCAGGCCGGCGGCTCCAGCAATAATGACTACTGTGTCAAAACAGATTATTTGGGCACAACTTTGAAGGTTACCCTTCTCTGCTGCGGTGCGCTGAGATCGTAACCGGCCAGAGGCTCGGACGAACCGACGCCGCGGTAGGTGAGCTTGGAAGACTTGATCCCTGCGCTGCCCAGCGAGTTATACACGGCCTTGGCGCGGTCAGTGGATATCTTCATGTTGCCCGGCTTGTTCCCCTCGGCTGATTCCGGACCCCGGCCGTCGGTATGGCCGCGCACTTCGAGGACATAGCCGTCAGGGAGATTGTCGATGATTCCCTTGACAGCAGGCGCCGCGACTTTCGCCCATGTTCCCCATTGCTGGGGCGGCAGTTGAGAACTCTTGTACCCGAATCCGGTCACCGGGTATTTCGCGAGCTGCTCATTGGATGCGTTGACCAGTGCTGAAGAGGCGCCGACATTAGCGGTATCTTTGACCTGCTCTTTCGCGCATGAGACAATGAAAAATGCAGCTATGATAATTGTGATTGCGGTTAATACTTTTTTCATTACTACACTCCTTTTGAATGAAATTATATTAATTGGGCACCAATAATTTTATTTGTCAAATAGATTTTATCAAAATTTTGTCTCTTCTCTTCTGAAACGCAGGCAAAACCTGAAAACCTGTACACATTTGTGATAATTAAATATTTGACAGGTCCGCTTTAAAAAAATTATATATCATTTCAGGCTCTTTCATACATGAAAACACGAACGATACAGGCATACCAGGTTTCCAACGCGGTGATGGACCTCATCTACAAGGCGAGCTTCGGCCTTCCACATGGCGTGGAAAAACGCATCAGCGGGATGCTGAAAAGCGAGGAGTCCGAGCTGGCCAGGACAACGCTCTCAATCCTCCAGGAAAACAACGACCTCGCCGGTGCCGAGGGGCTCCCCCTGTGCCAGGACTGCGGCATGGTGATCGTGTTCATCGAAATGGGCCAGGCGGTGGTTGTCGAGGGAAGCCTGTCCGCGGCGGTAAACAGCGGCGTGGAGGAGGCTTACCGGAAGTTCAGCCTGCGCAAATCCGTTGTCGCAGACCCGCTGAAGCGGAACAATACCGGGACCAACGCGCCCGCCATCCTGCACGTGGACCTCGTTGAAGGGGACCGCTTCACCATCACGGTGTATCTCAAGGGCGGCGGCTCTGAAAACATGTCGGCACTGAAAATGTTCAGGCCCACGGACCCGGCGGAAGCCATCATCGATTTCATTGAGGACACCGTGGTACAGGCGGGCCCCAATCCGTGCCCGCCGCTTTTCCTCGGCGTGGGGATCGGCGGCACCGCTGACACGGCAATGCTCAACGCCAAGAAGGCCGTGCTGCGGGAGGCTGGAACGCGCCATCCCGATCCTTTTTACGCGGACCTGGAACAGCGCATTGAAGAGCGCCTCAACGCTACCGGCCTGGGCCCCCTGGGTTTCGGCGGCACCTCGACGGTCGGCTGGGTCTACATCAAGGAAGCGCCCACCCATATCGCCATGCTCCCGGTGGCCCTTAATTTAAACTGCCATTCCCTCAGATTCGGGACGGCTGAACTATGATGAAGGACTGGAAAAAAATAAAGACCCCGGTGACCGGGGAGATGATCGATTCCCTGGCAGCGGGGGACCGCCTTCTCCTGTCCGGGACCGTGTACGCGGCGCGCGACAGGGCGCACGAGCGGCTCTGCGCCATGGCCGCCCGCGGGGAGAAGCTCCCCTTTGACCCTGCGGGACAGCTCATCTATTACATGGGGCCGAGCCCGGCGCCGCCGGGCAGGGTCATCGGCTCCGCCGGGCCCACCACGTCGTCCCGGATGGACCCCTTTACCGAGGCCATACTGAAAATGGGCGTGAAGGGGATGATCGGCAAGGGGAAGCGCGACGGGGTAACCCGCGGCCTGCTGCAGAAGTACCGCGCCGTGTATTTCGCCACCTTCGGCGGCGCCGGCGCGTACCTGGCGAAGCGCATAACGGGATCGACACTCATCGCCTTCGAGGACCTGGGGGCGGAGGCGATCTACCGGCTCAGCGTGGAGGATTTTCCCGTAATTGTTGTTAATGATATTCACGGCGGCGACCTGTATGAAGATGTACTTCGAAAAAGAAAGTGATTTCACCGAATTCAAGGAGGAACTGCGGCACCGCCTCGCGTCCCGGCCCAACCGGGACCTGGAGGAGAGCGGCCTCAAGCATTCCGCGGTGATGATGCTCCTCATGAACAAGGACAACGCGCCCCACGTGCTCCTCACCCGGCGCACCGACACGGTGTCGACCCACAAGGGCCAGGTGGCCTTCCCCGGCGGCGGCATGGACGACCATGACGACGACTACCGGGCAGTGGCGTACCGCGAGACCCTGGAGGAAGTGGGCATCGGCCGTGAAAAAATCGAGTATATCGGACGGTTCGACGACTACATTTCGATTTCCGGCTTCCACGTTACCTGCTTTGTCGGCGCCATCGGGTATCCCTACGAGTACAAACTCAATAAGGACGAGATCGAGAGCCATCTCGAAGCGCCCCTGGCCATGTTCGTTGACCAGAAGTTCGACCGGTACGAGATATACAACTACAAGGGGAAGGATTACCGGGTGTTTTTCTACCACCACGAGGGGTACGAGATCTGGGGCCTGACGGCGCGGATCCTTACCGATTTCGGGGAGAAGATCTGCAGGGATTGACCCGCAGAGCCTTCCCGTAACCAGGGCTATCAATTCGCGTTATAAAATCCAAAAAATGATTGATCTGCTGACGGATTGGGAGTAAAGGAAAGCCAGGAATCCCCTTCAATATCCGCAATGCCAATTATTCTTTCAAGATAGTCATAGGCGGGTCCGTCAAACTCATTTGCATCAATAAAAAATATGGCTTCATTCTTGATCGCGATAAAACGTTCCGGTCCGCGCAGGGTGTCGCTGATGTTCAATGAGTTCCGGCGCAACTCCTGGTAGCCCGGCCCAAGATCAAGGGTATAGCGCCGGACCGCGCTGATCCCTGCGCTGGCGGATGTCATTTTTTGAGTGACATATACGTTAGGATTTTTGACTACAACGTCAAAGGCCGTGGATGATGCTTCGACCTGCTGGCTGGTATGGGCTCCTGTTGAGGGGTTATAACTTATCACCGCATCGTTCAACCCGGTATCCTGGCCGGCGAAATAGAGAGTGCCGTTGGGCGCCACATCGATACCGCTGTAACGTCCGATCCCGGAAAGAAATGTAATGGGAGACGAAGAGTCAATAATTATGCCATCAAGGGTTGCTATATCCAGACGTGTAGCATTAGCAACATATATCCTGTCATTGTTCGAATCGATTGCAAGGGCCAGTGCATTTCCTAGTGGAGTGGTAAAGCCATCAGTAAGGGTGAAACTGATCATATTTTTCCCATTGAGATCATCAATACGAATGATCCGACTTGTAGTTCCTACTCCGAGATTATGAAGTATATAGATCCGTCCGCGGTCATCAAAATCAATATCGTAAGGGTATATATCGGCTCCAAAACCGATATCCAGCCCCGTTCTTACGGTCCAGCCGGATCCGTTCATTGAGTTAAGTATAACGATTCTTCTCCGATAATAATCCGGTATAATTATCTTAGTTTCATGCATCTTCATGGCAATGGGTATGGTTATTGTTTCCCCGGCCGGAAGATTTGATAGAGCAGTTCCCCTGAATGAAGCAGCAGCGCTTGGGTCATTCGGCGCAACATACGCGGTAACCTGAAACTGGCGCTGGCTTCCCGAAGGCACATTGAGTGATATGGATCCGTAGGGGGAAAATTCCTTTTCTATGACCCCAATATCATCTCCCGTTATACGTACATTAATGGTGCTGAAGGCTGCCGGCGCTTTCTGGGCCATGGCGTAACGGGGAGAAAAGAAGCGTAGAATGCGGTCCATGACGGTTCTATCGGCCGAGGCTGTTTTATCGGGAAGGCCCAGGTTTATGATAACCATTGACGTTTTACCAAGGGAGCCCATGTGGGGCTCTGAGTCAGAACAGGTGGTGGTGCTTAATAAAAAGATAATAAATGAATAGTTTATCGTAAGAGCCAGTATGCGTTTCATTATGCTATCCCCCCGATAACAAAAATCATGCAGGTACTTAAGCATATAATACTATTAATAATAATAAATATCAATATTTTTTGTTTTCTTAATTCAGGATTATTCTAGTTGAAACCGTATTATTATTGGAATTCAGGATGTTTTTCAAAATTATTGCAGATTTGTTTTTTTCATAATAAATTGTTATTTTAAATATTGATACAATATTCATTTATATGACATTGGAATAACATTACAATGACCAGGCATTTTTTTCATATCATTATATTCATTGCAGTGACGGTGCTTTCCTGTGAAGATACAGCATCACTTAATAATAAAACAGAATATCTGCACGCATTGCAAACTTCAAATAATGCAGGCGCATTATATGGTGAAACTTCCTTAAGTCCTATAAACATCAATAATGCTAAAAATTTTTTTTCACTCATCGTTTTACCGGATACGCAGGTTTACGCGATGAATTACCCGGATATATTTCAAGCACAGATGAAGTGGATCAGGAAAAACGCTGATGGTCTGAACATAGCTGCCGTGATTCATGAAGGCGATATCACCAGCAATAACAATGACCCAGAATGGAAGGTAGCCAAAAGCGCTTTTAATCAGATAGACAGGACCGTTCCATATATTTTAGCCGCAGGGAACCATGACCTATGGGGTTACAACTGCAGTCCATCCCAGCCAAGAGGGAGCCGGTTCAATAATTACTTTACCCAAAAAGAGTACAATGAAAAACCGTGGTATGCTGATCATTACCATGGCTCCGGAAATGAGAACGCACAGTATTATTTTAACGCGGGCAATCTGCAATTCATGGTCATTACCCTTGATTTCGGCGCCCCCGATGAGGTGCTTGCATGGGCTGACGCGGCTGTGTCCGCTAACGAGGATAAGCGCACCATTATCGTAACTCACTGCTACATGAATTTTAACAACAGAAGGGTCGGCCCCGGTGATGCGTATAACCCCCATTTGTTTGATTATGATGCAAACGACGGCGAGGAAATATGGAACAAGTTTGTTAAAAAACATAACAACATATTTCTCGTGGTGAGCGGCCACGTGGTGGGTAATTGCGCGAGTCGGCTGACCAGCATCGGGGAGAAGGGCAATGAAATCCACCAGGTGCTTGCAAATTACCAGATGCTGAATCATGGCGGTGACGGCTGGCTGCGGATTATACTATTTATGCCTGATGCTAATGAGATAGTATTCCTGACCTATTCTCCTTATTTGAAGCGATATCTTGTCGATAATAATAATTATTTTACAATTTATTATAATCAAAGCGACTATATTTCCAAGGCGCCGATCCAGGACTATTTGTTCTGAAGGGGCGCAGAAAATTTTTTAATCACACTATCCACGGTCGTATATACCAATAAAAGGTATATGCACGCCATGGGCCACGCTTACAGCAACCTGCTTTACCACCTCGTCTTCGTGACAAAATACCGCTCTCAAATCTTAACGAGAAGCATGCTTGATCTGTTGCGACCCGTATTCAGGGAAAAGGCAGAGGAACTAGACAGCGTTATATATATTCTAAACGGCCACAGGGACCATGTCCATGTGCTGATATCGGCACCGCCGAAGGTAAGCGTATCTCAGCTGGTAAAGCACCTGAAAGGGTATTCATCGTTTGTGATCAGCGGGCTCCGGTGGCAGAACGGATACGCGGCGTTTACCGTTGATGAAGGATCTTTCCAGAGAGTTTTTGAATATATCAGGAACCAGGAGAGGCATCATGGCTCCCCCTGACACGGGTTTTTCCCTCTAACCCGGGGTCTTCCCTCTAACCCGGGGTCTTCCCTCTAACCCGGGGTTTAAACCCCGGGTTAGAGGGAAGGAGAGTTACAGTTAGTGGTTCGTTACTGCAAATTTTATGTCCGGAATTATTATTATTCGACACTACTGTAGTATTGGATCAATTTTAAGATTTTCGCGGATTTATCTGTACATTGCCGGGGGCGTTTGTACAAAACAAATGAGAGAGACAGGTTATGCCTTTTCAGGTCCATACAATTAATATTTGACACTGATTATGATTTGAAAAATTATCTCATGAATATTATTTCCGCTCCACTTCAATCATTGATCATTTTTCATGAATCTCCCCGGGGAGACATGCTGTTATAAGGAAGGTGTCAGGATGAAATCAAAAAAATTTCACGACAGACGCTTTATATTTGCGGTTTTATTAACCCTGGTAGTGGCACCCATGGTGGCGGGATGTACCAATTTTTACAATGATATATTGGATAAGAAAAAAATATTACTTCTTTTTAACAGTCTGTACAATAGAAGTGGATTGGTGCAGAAAAACGCCATCGGCCCCACCACATCAACAATATTGCGAACACTTGATTTTACGCCTTCAAATATCAATTCGGTTTTTGTTGCAAAAACAGGTGGTGACTTAACCGGAAATGGAACCATGGAACAACCATATCTTACAATAACTAAAGCTATTACTGCCTGCGATGTGAACCGGCAGGCTATTGTAATTCTGGATTCAGGTACATATGAGGAAAAGGGCTTTGCCATGGTTGGAAACTTCAAGGGACTTTATGCAGGTCTCGGATTTCAGCCAATAATTCGAGTGCTGAAGAACAACAGTTATTTTTATATATCGGAAATCAAACATGAAACTTTTATTACAGCATTAGGACATTCCAATCAATCAACAACAATCCTCAATGATGGCAACGTTTTCATAGTATATCGTGACGATCTCGATGGATTGAAAGCAAAATATCAGATAATAGATCCCGATGGATGGACCATCGTTGTCAATGAAACGGCTCTCCCGATACCACCTGTTCTATGTACAGCATCAGCCACACTGCAAAATGGGAATGTGGTGATTGCTTATGATTCCTATGCTGGCAGTAGTGCTAAATTCATTGTCATCGACCCTGGGGACGGGCATATTGTAAAAACTGAAACATCATTGTCCACCTGCACTACAGGTCCCCTGGCGGTTTTGGTTCTGGCCAATGGTTGTATAGTTGCAGCGTATTGTGATTATACTAACAGTCCAAACTATCAGGTGAAATATGTTGTTCTTGATCCTGTAACCTGGAGCATAATAAAAACCGAATCACAGATAAGCTCAACCAGCGCATGGTTTGTCAGCGCAACTCTGACGAAAAATAATAATGTTTTATTTTTTTATGGTGCAAGCAGCACGACTACAAAAGGAAGAATAAAAGTTTATAATCCAAATGACAACTGGAATGTTGTTTTGCCGGAAACACCGATTACTGCAGGAGCAACAATATATTGCACGGCAGCTACTACCTTGAAAAGTGGTGATATTCTATTATCATATAACATAAACAATAATGGACCCAATAGTGGAGGGTATATTGTAATCGATCAGGATAATTATTCGATAATCATGCCTGAAACAACATTCAATACACAAAATACATTTCACGTTGCGTCTTCGTTGATGAATGACGGTACCGTTTTTTTAGCTTATGCTGGAGGTCAAAGTGGTAGTGAATCTATTATCAGATATATTAATCTCGCTCCGAAGGTATTACAACATATACTTGTTTCCAGCGATGCTGTCTTCAATGGCATTAATTTTATACCTGACTCATCCGTATCAGCAGATTCATTTATACGTTCGCCCTTATCTGTCATCAATGTGCGATGGTGCGATTTCAGCGATAACATGTCTTCTGTATCAGGTGTTGCAACCGAAGTAGTAACTTCAAGCGGAGAAACAAGTATTCGCAACTGCAGATTTACCAATAATGCAGACGTTCTCCACGTTTCGAACAGCAAAGTCACTGTTGCTGATTCTCAGTTTTATAAGAATTCCGGTCTTGCCATTCGCATCAATGGTTCTGCGGCATTGCCCGGAGATATTGCCGTCGATCACTGTGACTTTTTCAATAATGCCAGAGGAGGATTGATACTTGATGGAAACAGCGGCATCAACGAAATGATAAAGAATTCGATTTTCCACGACAACGGCGGTTGTGGGATTAATGTCGTAACTGCCGTAAAAATACTCAATTCTGTTGTAACTGACACAGTTAAAAACGCAGCAATGAACAGGTGCACAACATCAGATCCATTGTACCTCAACGAAGGCACCTCGGAATCGGATAATACAGACCTCAATCTTCAATCTCTTGTTATGGGCTATCCTGAAGATTCATCTGCTATCGGTTTATCAGACGACGGCAGAAATGCTGGAGCTTATGATGTGGAGTATTAAAGAAACGGTATTTATAAACATATTTTATTATTGCAGAGTGCCTTTATCTTATTAATATCATTGTCATCCGGAAAGACCCTGGAATATTTTTCACAAGCTTCAATACATTCCTTAAGCTGTGCAGTATTGTAATACATAGAAATTAAATCTTTGACTTTTATTAAGTCTAAATCCTCAAAAGTATATTCCTGAACATTTTTTTCCAGGGGCAGATTAATTGTATCTTCAGTAAAAATGGCAAGTACGTAAATACCTCTATGCCATATATATTTGGCTTCCAGTTTTATAAAATCATCCGCATCCCAGCCGGAGTTATGGAGCATGTAATCGTTAAAGTATTCTCGCTGAAGTTTATAATATATATTGGGAGTGTTGATTAAAATCGTCCGGGCTCGGTTTTTGCATAATTTTATAAACGTATATGCCTCGTTTTTTGTGAAATGCTCCAGGATATCAATGGCAATTATCAAATCATAATACAGATTGTTGTTCGATAAAATATCTATTGCTTCTCCAATGAAAATTTTGTTGTAAATATAATCATGGACAGGAGTAAGATATTTTTCATTGGCCTCGATACCGTCCAGTTGAATCGACCAGTCATCATAACCTTTCTTTTTGTGGGGCCTCAGGTCAAAATATTCCCGAATCAGAAGGCCCCATTTGCCGAAGCCGACACCGATGTCCAGGATCGACTTGGCATTGATCAGCCGTATGCTTTCCAGGATATCAAAAATGGAGCTTATATTACTGCTGGGCATGGTTTTATAATTCACATATTCATTATGATGTCAACCAGTTGGTCCGCGCCGTTCTGGTCAAAATGAAAATTTTTGCTTGTTTCGATTCTTACCGACTGATCGCTGAAATTCATTGGGATTGGTTCGAATATTGCATTTTTATTGAAATAATTGGCTTCCCACACGTTGTTGTATCCTCCTCCGCACACGATTAAGTCAAAGGCGTTAAAATAATCTACTGAGGGGAAAATATCATAGGGAAGGCGAAAAAGAAGATAATCTTTTTCAAGGTATGCATATTTCTCCCAGAGTCTGTCGTAATGTTCAGGCTGGTATCCGAAATTGAAAAGTGCTATTTTTTTGTCATCATTCAGGCCGAGGCGGCGTATAGCTTTGTCGCGCGACAGAATTTCATCCCTGTTGCGGATAATCATCGGGTTTATTCTTTCCATTGGTATGGAGCTGTTGAATGGTTCAATTCCAAGTACCCGATCGTACTGGCCGGCCTTGAAAATGAGTTCTTCATCCGGGAGCTTTATGCTGAAATGGTTATCATACGTGTAATCAGCCAGGTATATCTTTTTACATGGTAATTCATCAATCATGTGATAAACTGAAAACCACTGGTGGTTAATCAGCAGCACGTCCGGCTTTAGTTTTTTTAATGTTTTATAGAGAACCGATTTTCGATAATTTTTTTTTGAGAGCTCAATCTCATTTTCATAAGGAATTTTGATATGCCGAAAATCGTCGGCAATGCCAGGAACGGGCGAAGAGTGTACCATCGTGTATCGGCATTTAATATTGTTTCTTTCAAGGGCATTTGCAATGGACATGCCGAAAACAAGACGCCCGGAACCTAAGGTAGCTCCGGTATAATAGACAATACGTATCATTACTGCTGTCTATGAAATATTAACAACTACTATAAAATCTGAATGCGTTTGGCGCGTCACCGTTGCCGGTGGTGTTAAAGGAACCGAATGTCTTCCACCCGTTAAAAGCCAAGTCATTGAAGAACAGCACGCGGTCATAATCAACTCCGCTACCGCCTTGATTACTATCTATCAGGAAGAATCCATCGCTGCGAATGGCTATAAATCTGCTGGCGCCGAAAAAAGTCCCTGCGGGAGTACCGGAAGTATTTCGCGTTCCTTTGCCATCAATAAGAGTGAAGGCATCATTTGAAAATGTTAATTGAAGAAATTGTCTATTGGCAGTTCCGTTTATATTGGCTACATATATATATTGCCCTCTAACCATTACATCAATAATACTTGGAGTAATTGAAGAAGTGGTTAAATACCCTGTTCCTATTTGTATTTGTTGTCCATTGTTTGGATCATATTTAATTAGGTTTACTGGAGCGGCGGAAATAGGTGATCCAATAATATAGAGCATGCCTGCGTCATCAACATCTATACCTCTGATACTATTAAAACTAGTAAATGAGGAAGGCATCGTTAATTGTTGAGTAAAAAGACCGTCAAGTGTAGAACGGTATAGTGCGGAACTGGTCGCAAAATATACCCAATTGTTGTTTCTATCAACTGCTACAGTAACGACACTGGCGATTGCTCCTGTTATCCCAAATCGAATTGGAGTTGTTGAAGACCCCTGTAAAAAATTTTTCCCATTGATATCGTCAATCCGTATAATTCCTATGGTGCTGTAATTGGCTATATACATTCTTCCCCGCGCATCAAAAGAGATGTCATAGGGTATGAATAAACCTGGTGAAAGACCGAGAGCCGTAACCTCTGTCTGGGTCAGAGAGGCAAATCCAGTCCCGTTAATATCATTCATTACCACTATCCGTTTTGTTGTTTGATAAGGAAATGTAGTAGTAAGCACATTATCCGGCGCAACGATCTTCGTCTCATTCAATCCCATCTTCACCGGCACATTCACAGTCTCCCCGCCCGGAAGGTCCGCAATAGCCGTTCCCCTGAAGGAAAGGGCGGCGCTGGGGTCTCCCGCTGCCACATAGGCAGTGACCTGTAACTGCCGCTGGTTTCCGGCCGGCACGTTAAGTGATATGGATTCATTGGGGCTGAATTCCTTTTCAATAATGCCAATGTCTTCCCCGGTGATGCGCACGTTTATGGAACCGAAGGATGCCGGCGCTGTCTGGGCTAAAACGGGCCTGGGGGAAAGGAAGCGCAATATACGGTCCATGACAGAGGTGTCGGCTGAGACTGTATCATCGGGCAAACCCATGTTAATGATGACTTTTGATGTCTGGTTCATGTGCGGCTCGGAGTCGGAGCAGGAGAAGGCAAGGACAGACATAGTAATTAAGCTGCATATTATAATGGAATGAATAGCATGCTTCATGATGTGCTCTCCGTCAGTCTGCAATAATTAGATGTTTAGTAAATTATAATAATTTGCCATTACCTGATCAACTATTTTATATATTATTGAGTAATTTATGTATTATCAATGGTATTAAAGAGCTGTTTATCGAATAATTCTCATTTATCTAATTTTATATTTACGTAATTGAGCCTTAGTCCTTGTCTGCTGAATTAGATTAACATCGTATAAATACCGGTCGGAATACACACGTTCAATTATCCTATTGCAGTCATGGACGAAAACATATCCATTCTTTTTTACTAAAAGTGAAGACATGTATATACTTGACATCCTTCCTGGCGGTTCAACGCCATATTGTTTTTTATAACTAGGATAATCCCCTGATGGCCCATCAACTAATACTACATCCCATTTTATATTTGTGATCTTCGAGGGAAGATCAATGACAAGCCGGGAATGATCGTCTATTAGCTGTTCCCATTCTGATAATTTTGTATTATACGTCACCAGATATGATTCAGCTTCCGGACAGACTTCCATGATCTTTTGCATCCATTCCTTGCTGTCTTCAAGAAAGGCTGTCCTGCCCTTCGAGTTTATATCCAGCCATAGCGGAGTATCATTACCCATTCCGAAGACAAGAAAATTGCATTCCTTAAATTCCAGTATTCCTTTTGCTATAAGCAATAATTCAGGTGGCTCGAGAATGATCCCCGGATATTGCATCATTAAATTTCTTATAGTGTTGATATTCATGCAGGTTTAGACTGATTTATTAAAAACTGAATTTACTAATATAAATAAAGTTCTTACCGCCATGATGTCAATAAAAATTACATTGTAATTCAGGATGGATATTGTAAGATATGTTGATAAATATTAAATACTAATTAACCAATGGCCGTAAAAATAATGGATAGCTAAGTATGGGAAAGAAAATATTACTGATACCGAACATGCCACATTGGTCACTGGAAAAAAACGCCAGGGATATTATCAAGTATAATACGTCGGACCTTTATTTTGAAATATGCCAGTTTGGTGAATTTATAAGCAATAGTGAAGCACTATATAATGAATTCGACCTTATCTACCCTATGACTAACAGACTCTTCGATGAATTCTTAATTCGTAATCTGCCTGTCGATAAGGTTATTACAGGTATACGCTCCTTTGTTTCCTGGGATAATAATAAAACGGTTCCACCGGGATATAATGCGAAGCCTCCCCGGCGATTTATCCGTCAAATGAAAAAGGCAGTCCTGGTAAATACCAATTGTTTGAAACTGTGGTACATATTCTCAAGGCATTTACCGGTTGTTTACACAAAATATACCTGCGATCTGGAAGTATTTTTTCCTGAAGGAAAGAAAAGAGATACTAACAAACTCGTGGTCGGATGGACGGGAAGCCTTACTAACAATGAAAATGAAAAAAGCCAGTACAGGGGCTTTTTTGATATCATTAAACCCGCCTGTGAAGCGGTTGAAGGGGTCGAACTGCGAACACAAATCGCAGAAAATGATTGGATCAAGGACGATAAGAGAATGCGGGATTTCTACAATTCCATTGACCTGTATATATGCGCTTCGAAAAGCGAAAGCGGGCCCCGCCCGGTTTTGGAAGCGGCAGCTTGCGGTGTGCCTTCACTTACAACGGACGTTGGATTGGTACCTGAACTGATTGAAAATAATATGAATGGAATAATTGTCGAAAGAAAACTAGATGCTTTTAAAGAACAATTGAAGCATCTCGTTAAAAATCGTGAGATGCTTCCAATAATGGGCAGCAAGGTGCGCAAAAAAATGGAAGAAGAATTCAACTGGAAAAACATCATACCACAATGGATAGATTTTTTTCAGCGGGCCAATGATTTATATAATCTAAAAAAAGAAAAATATTTGAAATAATTTTTAGTTATTAAGTTCCATAATAAAATTTAAAATATCCAATTCCAGCAGCATTATTATATTGCCCGTATGGTTGCCATCCGGTTCCATTAATATCATTTATTGATACAAGTTTGCTAAATGTTGCAAAACTGTCATCTTCATCTATTAGTGTTATTCTTCTATTTAATATTGCCGCAAATTTGGTAGGACCGTAAAACATACCCGGTGCTGTGTTTTCTACTGTTGTTCCATTCCCATATCTATTAGCAAGAAGCATATCCTTTGTTAGTTGTAATACTTTATATCCATCGAGGCCGTTTGTGTTAGCAACATATATATATGGATACTTGACAAGGATGTTCATAGGGTTACCTAAAATTGATGAATTATTATATGAAGATACTATACTTGTCGAGGCAATGCTATATTTAAAAATCCTGTAATAGTTGCTTGCATCAGTATTTCGACCGGCTATATATAATACATTTTCATTTTCATCGTATGCCATCCCATATATAATCTGAATCGTCTGCCCAATTCCTGTTCTTGGATAAGGGCCGATGATAGAACCGCCATTGCAACTGCAACTATATAGTTGATTATCACTTCTTTCAAAGAAAAGAATATTGTTTTTTCTGTCTATAGCAATAGAATTAAAAAAAGTGACTCCTACTATATCGACAACCGGATCATAGGTCAAACTATCAATATTAGAGATACGGATCACCTGATTTGTTGATGAAAATCTTGATATATAAATTCTTCCTCTCGAATCAAAATCAATATCAATAGGACTTAAAGGAGCGATTAAACCAGGCTGATTTGTTTTCCATGTTGAGTCACCATTATATAATGAAACAATTTGAACAACTTGGTTAAAATTATAATCTGCAACAACAATCTTGGTTTCATATAAAGTCATCAACACCGGCACATTCACGGTCTCCCCGCCCGGAAGGTTCACCGTGGCTGTTCCCCTGAAGGAAAGGGCGGCGCTGGGGTCTCCCGCTGCAACATAGGCAGTGACCTGTAACTGCCGCTGGTTTCCGGCCGGCACGTTAAGTGATATGGATTCATTGGGGCTGAATTCCTTTTCGATAATGCCGATGTCTTCCCCGGTGATGCGCACGTTTATGGAGCCGAAGGTTGCCGGCGCTGTCTGGGCTAAAGCGTACCTGGGGGAAAGGAAGCGCAAGATACGATCCATGACGGAGGTGTCAGCAGAGACTGTATCATCGGGAAGGCCCATGTTAATGATGACTTTTGATGTCTGGTTCAAGTGCGGCTCGGAGTCGGAGCAGGAGAAGGCAAGGACAGTCATGATGATTAAACCGCACAGGATTATATACTTGGAAGAATGCTTCATGGTTAATCTCCGTCAGGGTGCGATAATTTTTGGTTCGTATTATCATAGTTAAATATAGTATTAGGATCAACAATTTTTTTATTTTTTAAATGGAATAAATATGGGTTTTTAAATAATAATTGGCATTTATATGCATATTACAGCAGTAATGTATCTTGTTCTTACATGTTTCGTAACGGTTGCCTGCTGATCATATAAGAGTGAAGATCTTCAATATTGCTGAAACTTTTTATTACTCTGGCAGGATTTCCAACTGCTATCGAAAAGTCAGGGATATCATTTATTACAACCGATCCCGCACCTAGAACAGAATGCAGTCCAATTGTTATCCCGCCTATTATTGTTGAACCGGTACCGAGAACAGCATCACTCTTCACTTTGGTTGTGAGAAGTTCAGCCTTTTTTCCAGGCCAGGGGAATAGATCATTAACAAACATCACACCATGACCAATGAATACATTATCATCGATTGCGACACCGTTACATATATACGAGTGACTTTCAATGACACAGTGACGTCCGATGAGGACCCCCTCAGTGATTTCAACAAAGGGGCCGATGGAAGTATTATCACCAATTTCGCACCCGTAGATATTCACCAGTTCAGGATGATAAATTGTGACATTGCTGCCAAGTTTAACGTCATAGTTAACCATTTTATTATCCGTTATAGGCATTAATTGTGCTTATTACACGATCCTGGATCCCCTGTTCCATTTCAGGATAAATCGGAAGAGCAATGACCTCATCGCAGAGTCCTTCCGTAACAGGGAATTGACCATTTTTTATACCGAGATAGTTATATGCTCTTTGATTATATACAGGTATCGGGTAATAGATTTTTAACTGTATGTCATTGCTTGCCAAATAGTCAATAAAGCTTTTTCTGTTTTGTTTAAATCTGCATGCAAAAACATGATAATTAGAATGAACCTTATCTGTCATGACCTGAAAATCCAGAAGACCAGGCCTCAGCATTTCGCGATACCGGGAAGCGATGATTTGTCTCTTTTTGTTCATTTCATCCAGGCGCTTCAGTTTTACCCGGAGGATAGCTGCCTGGAGTTCGTCAAGCCTGCTGTTGATACCCTGCATGGTGGCATGAATGCTGTCAGGCATGCCGTAGATTCTGAGTATACGCAGTTTATCGTTCAGGTGTTCATGGTTTGTGACTACCATGCCGCCGTCACCATAACAGCCAAGGTTTTTAGTGGGATAAAAGCTGAACACGCCAATATCTCCAATAGTACCGGCCTGTGCATCTCCCAGGGTGCTCCCGTGAGCCTGGCAAGCGTCCTCGATTATAGGAATGTTGTTTCCAATTACATTTCTTAAATGATGGATATCAACCATGTTTCCGAACAGGTGAACTGTAATCATTGCCTTTGTCCTCGGAGTGACAGCAGCAGCGATAAGATCAGAATCAATGAGGTAGGTTTCAGGGTGAACATCTACAAATACAGGATAAGCTCGAACCGCGTGTATTGCTGCTATAACCGGTATTGGAGTATAGGGAGAGGTAATAACTTCATCGTCATTGCCGATCCCAAGGGCCAGAAGTGCCAGTATTAATCCGTCTGTGCCGCTTGCCACCCCTACGGCATAACGGGTGCTAAGATATTCAGCGAAATCATGTTCAAAAGCGGCAACTTCATTGCCAAGAATATACTGGCCTGAATTAAGCACCCTTTCTATGGCACTATTAATTTCAGTTTTATAGGCATGATATTGAAGAACAAGATCATGGCTGGATATCATTGAAACCTCATTCAATTAACAATATATAGATGAATTACTTTGAAGTGAAAAAATACTAGATGATGATTATAGCCTTCGAAGGATAAAAATCAAGGATAAAAAAGAGTCAAGGAATGTTAAAAATATCGATTCAAACTTAATGAATAAATTTTCATGCAATAATGAATTGGATGAGAGTCCAAATAAACGCATGTCAAATTATTCAATGGTCAATAAATATTGAACAAGCGGTATTTAATTGACATCCACCAGCTTTTCTTATCAACTAACTATTGCATTGTAGTATTCATTATGGCGGAAATTTCTAATGGAGTAGTATCAGATGCTGGAAATAATTGAAGGCGGCATATCCTCCGATGATCGCGGTAGTGTCTGTTTTGTTAATGATTTTTCATTTGAAAAGATTAAGAGATTTTATATTGTTGAAAATTGCAGGAAGGATTATGCACGCGACTGGCATGGACATAAGAAAGAGACGATTTATGCCCTTGTGATAGCTGGCTCAATAATCATCGGTGTGGTGAACATAGATACTTCTGAAATGTATTCAATCAGGCTGGATGCGTTTGTTCCAAGAATAGTGCGTATTCCGCCCGGTTGTGCTAGTAGCTTTAAGCCGTTAACAGAAGACGCTAGGGTTCTGTATTTTTCGACTGCAACCCTTGATGAAAGCCTTGCTGACAGTTACCGGTATCCCTATGACAAGTGGAATGTCCTGAACCAAATTGAGGGGAAGGTTTCCGTTTAAAGTTTCAAGATGCAATCAACAACTTCATCGGCGCCGTTGATATCAAAATGATATTTTAAAAATTTTCGTATGCGGCGTTCGGAACTGCTGAACCGGGATGGTACATTCTCGAAGGACGCCTTCTTTTTAAAATAAATGACTTCCCAGAACTGGTTATAGCTGGCAGCGCATATAATGTGGTCAAAGGCATTAAAATAATCAACGATCGGGAACAGCCCTCCCTGGTAATTGGTCGAATAAACCATGCGATAACCGTCGCGTTCAATATGGGAATACTTTTTTTTATGCCTCTCGAAATCTTCGGGATTTCCGTTGAAGGCGTATAGACAGTTCCTGCCATGATCCGGTAAATCAAGCTTTGCAATGGCTTTTTCGCGGGGAAGTATCTCATCCCTGTTGCGGATGACGATCGGGTTGATTTCGTCAAAGGGAATCATTGAATGATATGGTTCTATGGCAAAGAGGCGGTCATAATCCTCATACCTAAAACGCATCGTGGTGTCTGAAAAATCTACTTTAAAAAATGAGTCGACTACATGATGGCATAAAAATATTTTTTTGCATTTCAGATCACGGATAAAGCTCTGTATACTGAACCAAAGAAGATCGACGATTATTACATCCGGCTTAATGGATTCAATAGTTTTAAACAACACGGAATAAGTATAGGTTTGTTGTAATAGTTCTTGTTCAGTTTCCTGTGGTATCGCAATGTGCTTGAATCCAAACAGGTCAGCCAGGTGGGCGAAGGGTGACATGCTTACTATGGTATAATCCCAGTCAAGGTTCGCGCGGCGGATGGCATTGCCTATGCATATCCCCCGGACCAGCCGGCCTGAGCCGGTGGTACCGGAAGTGTAAAAAAGGACCCGCATCAGCAGCCGTAGAAGAATTTGAACAGGCTTTGATCATTACCGGTTGGCGGATAGGATGTCCAGCCTGCTCCTTGCATATTCTGCATCGATACAAGTTTGTCTAATTCAGCATTTAAGTAGAAAGCGTTATCATCTATTATTATCAACTCGTCGTTTCTGATGCCGACAAACCGACGCGGTCCGTAAAACATGCCCGGGGCTGCGTTTGATAACGTTGTATTTGCCCATTGCCCGTAACCGGCTATAAATTGCAGATTGGCGCTTAATTGAACAATTTTATTATTGATTGCGTCCCCTGCATTTGCTACATAGATAAAGTTACCCCTTGCCTCTACATCTGCAGCACTGGCGAAGCCTGAATAAGACGCTGTTACCAGTCGTGCCGTCGGATCATAACGGAACACGGTATTCTGTGCAACACTATTTATCCCGGATATATACAACATACCATCCATACCAACATCAAGGCCTGATATTGAAGAAATGCCTGTGGTTGATAAAGTAGTATCATTGTTTCCATCGAGACCGCATCGTTTTAAGTTTGGTGGCCCTTCAGTGGCATAATAAACATAATTATTAATTCTATCAATTGCTATTGAATTAATACCACTGCTTAACCCATCACCAAATGTAATACAGGTTGTGCTATTCATATTCTGTATGCTTATTACAACATCATTGCTGCCGGTTCCATTGTTGTTTGCTATATATATTCTGCCTCTTGCATCAAAATCTATGGCCCAGGGACGAAAAATTCCGCCAAAACCTATATCGGTTCCTATTTTTACGATTCGCCCGGCACCGCTCATGTTGTTGATCTGAATAATGCGATTGTTTTGTTGTGAAACAGGGCCCGGATCAGGTATTACTATCTTCGTCTCATTTACCCTCATCACCACCGGGATGTTAATAGTCTCATCGGCCGGGAGATTCCTCGTGGCAATTCCTCTGAATGACATGGCTGCGCTGGGGTCTGCCGGATCAACATGGGCGGTCACTTCAAAACGTCGCTGGGCGCCCGATGGCACCTTCAAGGTTATTGACTCAAGGGGTGCGAAATCTCTTTCAATCTGGCCGATGTCCTCGCCGTTGATGCGCACCGTTACGGATCTGAAAGCTGCCGGGGCTTTCTGGGCCAGAGCGGGGCGGGGGGAGAGAAAGCGTAAAATGCGGTCCATGACAGATGTATCGGTTGAGGCTATATCGTCGGGAAGGCCCAGGTCTATGATGACTGTAGAGGTCTTTCCGAGATGGGGCTCAGTGTCGGAGCAGGAGAAGACAAGGGCGGTCATGATAATTAAACCGCACAGGATTATATACTTGGAAGAATGTTTCATGGTTAAACTCCGTCAGGGTGCGATAATTTATATTATCATAGCCAAATGCTTGATCAGGATCAACAATTTTTTACTAACCGTTTGTAAATAATATCCGCTATTTAATGCCCAAAAGGTGGTTTTTTATACTTAAAATACAAACTAATAACCTTACCATGTATCTGTAATATACAATAATCATCTGCATTCTTAATGAAGCAGACACCATGGAGTATCCTGATCAGGGCAATGGGCTACTTGAAAACGTAACTTTAAACTAATAGCGGTCAGGGTGAAGAGTAAAACTCGAACCCGATATCGCTCGGTGCCGTAGCCCATCCTGTCAATGAAGGAATATCCAGGGATATCAGCTGGTTGAGGTTCCCGTTGTCATCTATGATGATGAGGGCGTTGTTCCTCTGGCTGATGAATCGACGGGGCCCGTAGAATACCCCGGGGGAAGCGACCGAACCCAGGGCGCCATAGGTGCTTGCTAAACTGAAACTGTTGCCCTCAATTAACAACTGTATTACCGGATTTGCGGAGCTGCCAGTTGCGATATACACATGGGGCGGCCGCGCGGCAATGTCCTCGGGCAGCACCAGGACCGTAGGATCCGTGTAGGGAGTTCCGATCACCGATCCGTTTCCTGAGTTCGCAGCCGGATCATATCGGTACACAACATTGGCGCCGACCCCGTTCTGTCCCAGGATGTACAGCATGCCGTCCGGGGCCACATCGATGCCCCTGATAGTTGATATGGGGCTGATGGTCATCAAAGTAGAAGCTGTGCTTCCCAGCGCGGCTTTATACAGGTTCCCGCTGTTGGCGAAATAGATCAGATTATTGGTCCTGTCCACCGCCACGGCTATCATGGTATCATAGTTGTGGCCGAGGGGCTGCGGATTATCCAGGTTTGCGTTGTCAAAGCGTATGATATCGTTAATGAATGGATAAAGGACATATAGCCTTCCCCTTGAATCAAAATCGAGGTCATAGGGCTGTTCGGTAAAATATTGCCGGGCGTACCAGGGGCCGTTAATGCTGTCGAGCACAACCAGCCGGGCATTCGCGTTATCCGGCACCACGATCTTTGTCTCATAAAGGCTCATCGAAATCGGTACATTCACCGTCTCGCCGCCAGGCAGGTTCGCGGTAGCCGTACCGCGGAAGGACGCTGCCGCGCCGGGATCCCCCGGGGCCGCGTAAGCGGTCACCTCGAACCGGCGCAGGTTTCCCGAAGGCACGTTTAGTGAAATAGAACCGTAGGGACTGAATTCCTTTTCTATGACCCCGATGTCAGCTCCGGTGATGCGCACCGAAATTAAGCTGAAGGCTGCCGGCGCTGTCTGGGCTATGGCGTCCCGGGTAAAAAAGCGGAGGACCCTGTCAAAGATGGAGATATCGGCTGACGCGTGCTCTGCCGGCAGCCCCAGGTTAATGATAACTGTTGATTGTTTGAACGAAGATCTCTGTCTTGCTTCATAGTCGGAGCAGGATACGATTTGAATTGTCACTAATGCTGAAATTAGGATGATATATTTATTTTTCATTGTTATTACCTTATATTCATGAGCAACTCTTCCTCAACGGTTATTATAATTTACAGTATTACAGAAGAGAATAAAACATTTTTTTGAAATATCACAAAAAAAGTAATATTTTATTCGCTTTTGTTGTATCTTAATTTAAGGGCGGAATGGTAAAAAAGATTTGCAATAATTCATTGGAATGGGTTATTTTGTGTATATACCTTACCGCCTGTCCCAATGAGGAGGGAACCATGAAAAAATACCTTATACCCATAGCGTTAGTAATTACCCTGCTGGCCTTTGCCGGCGTATCCTTTGCGGAAATACGGGTTGTGTCGGTCAAAGGGGCCGCCTCGTACAAGGCGGGAGGACAGTGGGTGCCCCTGCAGGCAGGCGCGGTCCTGGCCGCGGGAACCAAGATAAGCACCGGGGTCCGGTCGAAGGTTGAGATAAAGATCAACCGGCACACCGTAACAGTGGAGCCCCTCACCATAATGAAGATCAGCGAAAGCTTTGAGGACGGGAAAAACTCCAATACCCGCATCGGCCTGCGGCGGGGATCGATACGGTCCAACGTGGCCCGGGACGCCCGGATCAAGACCGTGTTCAGGGTATCGACGCCGGTGGCCACCTCGAGCGTGCGCGGGACATTGCAGCTGTCCAGTTCCGGACCGACCTTCGGCACGAATTTCAGCGTGCCGATCAACTCGGCGCAGATCGAAGGCAAGAACAGCGGGCCGCAGCTGATCTCGGGGAGCCTTAATTTTGAGCAGAAGCCTGACAAGGGCGATTCGGAAAACCCCATGTCCGGCATGAAGCAGAACCAGGTGCAGACCCATTCACAGTTCGTCTCCTCGGATGAGAATGAAGCCTTCGGGTTATTCGGCGATGACTTCATGTTTTATAAACCGGGGGGCCAGAAGATGGGCGGCTCACAGCCGGTGCCGGTCAGAATTATGCTGATCTGGCCATAGGCACGGCAAAGGCGGCAGCCCATCGGATCACGGGCTGTTATAACTGACAGCGAGAATCAATATGGACCTTCCGCTCAATGAGGCAGTGGAGGGCTTTCTAAACAATATAATTCTTTTCCTTTCTGAAGGGGGGCTCCATGAGACGCAATGTCTTTCTCCTGGGATTTCTTTTAATTTTTTCATTTGCATCCTTTGCGACGGCGCAGGAAATAAATTTCATCAACGCGCTGGCTGACAAAAAGGTCGTCACCTTCGAAGACGGCGTGAAAATCTACATGTACACCCTGGGCAAGGTGCCGGCGGGTTTTGACGCGGACGTCAAAACACTGAAGGACATGAAACTCCTGAAGGCGAAATCTTATGACAGGAACAAACCCCTCCGCCGCGGCATGCTGGCCCTCATGATAGCCAGGCATCTTAAGCTGAAAGGTTCCCTCTTTTTCCTCATCTTCGACACGCAGCGGTACGCGCACCGGGCCTGCGTCGCTGAAAAAATCATGGGCGCGAACACGAGCGAACTGGACAAGATGAGTGGCGACGAGCTCCTCGAGGTCATCGCGGTGGTGTCTGAACGGATGGAGGAGAAAAAATGAAACAGATAGCGGCCATAACACTGTTGATTATCATTGTCGCCGGTTTCTCCCTGCCCGGCGCCGCTGCTGACAAGGGGGCCAGGAGCGACCAGTATTATCCGGAGCTGCAGAATGACAGCGACATGCTGCTCATACAGTCTAAGAAAAACATGGTTTCCAGCGGCATCACCTACGGCGCGTGGATAACGCCGGTTTTCTTCTACGAGGAGACCGGTGACAGCCAGCTGGCGACGCTGGAAACGACGTTCCGGGCGTGGTTCAAGACCTACCTGTGGGATAACAGCTACCTGTATCTCAGGGGCAAAGATACCTATACGGCGGTCCTCATGGAGAAAGGTTCAGCCAGTGCGAATAATACAAACGTCATTGACCTTGATCTCGGTTACATAAACATGGCCACCGAACGCAGGGAGGTTGATTTCACGATTGGCAGAAAATACTTTCTCCTGGGATCGGGCATCGTCATGAACGGCCGGGGCGACGGCGCTGAATTCAACGCATACACAAAATACATCAACATCAAGATCCTGGGCAGCTGGACCGGCTGGCTGGCAACGAACGACAACCCCTACGGTCTGAGCGACAAGGACATCTCTACCGGCGCCAAGCGCGTCTTTGCCGGCGGCAAGCTTTCCACGTCATGGTTCAACCAGACCCTCTTCGCCTACGGCCTTGCCCAGTTCGATTTCGGCACGGAACCCTATGATCAGGACAAGTTATACGCATCGTACCTGGCCGGTTACTCCGAGGGAGTCAACTACTACAGCCAGAAAACGCACTACGATTCGCAGTATTACGGGGTGGGCCTTGAGGGTGTCATCGTGAGCGGCTTTTCCTATTCCGGGGAATTCATCATCGAGCGGGGCACCAGCTACCTTTCCGGGACCTCCACCACTACCAGCATCGAGGCCTATGGGGCCAACGCAAACCTGAGCTATTACATCAATGTCATGCTCAACCCGGTAATCATGGCGCAGTACAACTTCGGGTCGGGCGACGTCAACCGCGACGATTACCGCACACCCACCGGGAATTCCTGGGGCACAGACACCGGTTTCATATATTTCGGAACATTCATGGGCGGGTATGCCCTGAAACCGCTCCTTGCAAACATGCATGTCATAAGCGGCTCCCTGGGGATCTCTCCGTTTTCAATGCTTAAGTACTATTCCCTGAAATACATGACTATCTCGGCGAGGTACCTCTATTACCTGAAACACCACGATCAGTCCCCCATCAATAACGGGTATGACGCTACGCGCCCGTATCGCGAAATCGGGCAGGGATTTGACCTCTCCCTGAGATGGCTCATCTTTTCAGATTTTTCATTATTTCTCAATTATGGACTGTTTGTGCCGGGTAAGGCTTTCGGCTTTTATTACGATCCGCTGTCAAACCAGACATCGTATTCGTCCACATCGAACCGGCATTTTGTCATGCTCGGGCTTAACGTAAGTTTTTAGGATACGGCATCTGCCGTATCACCCTGTCATGATCAGGGCGGGCGCCGACACCTCAGGCACCTGCCGTTCAGATGACTATGGAAACAGGGAAGGCTGAACAGTTGACCGTCTTCCGGAATCAATGAAACGTGAATACCCTGCACGGCCTGCCCGTCAAGCGGCAGGCTTTTGTAATTATATCGAGGTGCGCCCATGATAAAGAAATATCTAGAACTGGCCAATAAATTCATCGAGGAACACAGGTTTTCCGGCGTTGCCGTGTCTCTGGTCTTTTACCTCCTGGTGGTGATCTTCTGCTTCACCGTTGTATATGAACGATTTGAACTGAACCTCTATGACCTCCGATTCAAACTGCGGCCCTCCATCAAGGAATGGGAACAGCTGGCCTTCCTGGACATCGATGAGAACAGCCTCACCATCGTAGGCCAGTATCCCTGGCCGCGGAACCTCTACGCTGAGGGGCTGAAGACCCTGAAGGACATCGGCATCTCCCAGGTCAGCTTTGATATGATGTTCCTCGACGCCACCCCGAAGACCCTTGACGACAAGGAGTTCGATGCCCTGGTGCAGAAAATGGGAAAAGGGAAACGGGTATCTCTGGCCGAACTTGAATCGGCCGGTTTAAACAAGGATAAAATTTTTGCTGAAAGCATTGCCTCGAGCGACCGGGCCGTTCTCTCGTACACCTTTACCGATGAACCGGCCAATTACGATGTTCTTGAGCGGCAGAAGAAGGATTCGTTCAAGAAGGCCCAGAAAAGGTTCCTCGAACGATCCTCCGTGAAACTTTCCGCTAACGATCTTGACAGGCTGAAGAGCCTGGACGATCCCGACACGAAAAGCCTTTCCTATCCGATCCCGGAATTCATGAACACGGCCAAGGGCTTTGGCTTCGTGAACCGGTACACCGACATTGACGGCACCGTGCGCAAGGTGCAGTTGGTGAAGGTTTACCAGGGGAGGCTCTATTTCAACCTGGCCATGATCATGCTTTTGGACGCCTGCCGGGTTCCGCTGAACAGCGTGGATGTAATTCCCGGCAGCAAAATAGTGCTTAAAAAGGCCATCAACCCCCTTACCCAGGAGACCGAGGACATCTCGATTCCCATTGATTCACAGGGGATGATGCATGTCACCTGGGCTGGTTCGGGACAGAACAAGGGTGGACGCTTTGAAAGGACCTTCCTGCACGTTCCCTTTTATGCCGTGCTTGAATATCCGCGGTACGCGGACATGGTCAAAAAGATTTATGACGAAGAGGACCAGATCAAGGCGGAGAAGATGCGGGGGTTGACCGAACAGCTGGAAGGGTTCACCGAGGAATACAGGGAAGGCACTGACGCTATCAAAAAGAACATGGAAGCCAGCATCGCGGAATTGAAAAAGCAACTGGGAGCTTTAAAGAAGAACAGGCTCCTGGGCGACCTCGGCGAACGCATGGCGGCGGCCCGCGCCGAATATGCCGCGGCGGGGAACACCGCGGCACGGCAGAAGACCTGGAGGGAGATCACTGATCTCAGGCATGAAATTAACAGGGCCAAGCTTGAATATCTTGATAATTACGAGGCTGAAATCAGGAAACTGAAGAAAGAGTTAAAAAAGAACGCAGCGAAGGGCAGGCGGGACGAAGTGAAACAGATGGAATTCCTGCACAAGGCGATGAACCTGGCCCTGCAGGTCGAGAATTTATCCGATACCATCGGCCTATCCGGTCTCATAGCCGCGGGGACGCAGGACATAGGCTCCATCCCGCTTTATAACGAGTACGCCCGGGTGGGGACCTACCATAACACGATCAACACCATCATTCAGAAACAATTCATAAAGAAAGTGAACTGGCCGATCAACCTGGCCCTTATGCTGGCGATCGCCATTGCCATGGGTTTCATCATTCAGCGCCTTGATGCCAAGAAGTCCCTTCTCACGATGCTGGGCACCTTTGTCGTGCTGAACCTCGCGGTCATGCTGGTGTTCATCCTGCTCAACCTGTGGCTGCAGCAGCTGGGGATCATGCTCGCCATGTTCCTGCCCTCCCTGGCAATCGTGGCCATAAAATTCATGAACGAGGAGAACCAGAAGCGCTTCATCAAGGGCGCCTTCTCCTTCTACCTTTCGCCCACCGTCATCGACGAGATTATCAAGGACCCGGATTCCCTGAATCTGGGCGGGGAAGACCGGGAAATAACGATATTTTTCTCGGACATACGGTCCTTCTCCACGTTTGCTGAAAAGCACACAGCGCAGGAGCTTGTAAAGCGTCTGAACGAATATTTCACTGAAATGACCAATATCGTCATGAAATACAATGGCACGGTGGACAAATTTATCGGCGACGCCATCATGGCCTTCTACGGTGCTCCGATGGTCATGCCGGACCATCCCATAAAAGCGTGTATGGCCGCCATAGAAATGAAGAAACGCCTTCGTGAGCTCCAGGAAAAGTGGCGAAACGCAGGCCTGGATGAGATAGGCGCCCGAATGGGGATCCATTCCGGATTGGCCCGGGTGGGCAACATGGGATCTGACACCCGCATGGATTATACGGCCATGGGCGATGCGGTCAACCTGGCGTCCCGCCTTGAAGGGGCTAACAAGTATTATGAAACCAATGTAATGATAAGCGGGTCCACCTATGAGGTGGCGAAGGAACTCGTGGAGGCCCGCCAGCTCGACGTGATACGGGTGGTGGGTAAAAGCGCGGCGGTCCCCATTTACGAGCTCCTGGGAAAAAAGGGAACCCTGCCGGAGAAAATCTATGAAATGCTGGAAAAATACAACCAGGGCAGGGAGCTGTTCCTCAACCGCGACTGGAAACAGGCAAAGCTCCTGTTCAGACAGGCACTGAAGGTTGTCGATGATGACGGCCCCTCACGGGTATACGTGGATCGCTGCGACGCCTATGCGAAGAACCCGCCTTCGCGGGGCTGGGACGGCGTTTATGTCCTGAAAGGCAAGTAAGTCCGGCTCGGGCCCCGCCGGTAAACAGGCGGGGCCTGCCATCTTTATATAACTTTTTTACTTTACAGATTACATACTACCTATGTATACCTTCCTAATTATGTAATCAACCGGAGTCCATGATGTTTAAAAAAATGAAAGAGCGGCGCATCCACCTGCTGGTGCTTACCTTTATGACCGGGCTTTTTATCGGGATCAATGTTTCCTTCCTGTCGTCGGCCACGGAACCGGCCCACAAGTACCTGGATTATTTCCACCGGGTATACCAGCTCATACTGACCGAATACGTCGACGAGGCCTCGCCGAAGGAGATGTTCTACGGCGCCATACGGGGCATGATAAACTCTCTGAACGATCCCTTCTCTCGATTTCTCGATGAGAAGTCCTTCGAGGAGCTGAAGGAAATGACCACCGGCAAGTTCCAGGGGGTCGGCATCGAGATCACCATCCAGGACGGTCAGATCGTCGTGGTGACCCCTATCGAGGACTCCCCGGCCATGAAGGCGGGCATCCTCTCCGGTGACGTCATCACCACCATCGACGACAAGGTCGTCAAGGGCATGAAGCTTGAAAAAATCGTTAAGATGATACGCGGCCTGCCGAAAAGCACGGTAAAACTCCAGGTCAAGCGTGACGGATACGACGAGCCCCTTAATTTCGAGCTTGAACGGGCCCCGGTTAAAATAACCAGCGTTGATTATGACATCATCAAGGAAAAAAATATCGGGTATCTCAAGATAAAGAATTTCGGCTCCGAGACGACACGGGATGTCACCAAGGCGCTCAAGCTGTTCAATAGCAGGGATATAAAGAAAATCGTCATCGACGTGAGGAATAATCCCGGCGGCCTCCTGAACTCGTCCATTGAAATATCGGAGCTCCTCCTGGAGCGTGGAAAAACCATTGTGTCCACGCGGGGAAAGGAAGGGAGCGGACGCGTCCAGGTGTTCAAATCGCAGAGCGAACCGATATACCGGGGGGGCCTCATCATGCTGGTGAACAACGGCTCAGCCTCGGCTTCTGAAATTCTCGCCGGGGCGATCAGGGACAACGGGAGGGGCAAACTCCTGGGCCTGAAAACATTCGGCAAGGGGTCGGTCCAGAAATCCTTCAACCTCGATGATGATATCGGCGTGGCCATAACCGTCGCCAAATACTATACGCCGTCCGGCGAACTGATACACAAGAAGGGCATCAAGCCTGACTACGAGGTGCCCCTGGAGAAGCTGTCGGAAAGCGACATGAAAAACCTGAAGATCATCCGGGACAGGAAGCTCCTGGAGCAGTTCGTGAAGAAGGACACGGATTACACCGCGGAAGCAAAAAAATCCTTCAGGCAGCTCCTGGCAGGCAATAACGTGGCCCTTGCTGATAAAACGGCTGATTATATTCTAAAGGACTGGATCTACCGGTTCAAAAAGAAGCCCCTCTATGACCTCGAATTCGACCTGCAGCTGAATGAGGCGATCAAGCATATAAGCGGCGGTAAGTAAGAGAGGGTCCTGTGGCAATCGGACTCGGACTCGAAAGCTCCTGCGATGAAACGGCCGCGGCCGTGGTTCAGAACGGCAGAAGGGTGCTTTCGAATATAATATCAAGCCAGATCGATCTTCACCGGGAATATTACGGGGTCGTGCCGGAAATAGCCTCCCGCGCACACCTGGAAACCATCAATATCCTCATAGAAAAAGCGCTGCGGGAGGCCGGAATGGGCTTCGGGGACCTGGACTACGTGGCAGCAACGAACCGGCCGGGCCTGGTGGGGTCCCTCCTTATCGCGCTCCAGTCGGCCAAGGTCATCTCCTACGCCCTGGAGATCCCTCTCATCGCAGTCAACCACCTCGAAGCCCACCTGTACGCGCCCTTTCTCGAGGGACGGGAGCTCGAGTTCCCCTATATAGGGCTCCTTGTCTCGGGGGGCAACACCGTCCTGTACCATGTCCGCGGCATAGGAGAGATGGAGGTCATAGGACGCACGGTGGATGACGCGGTCGGGGAAGCCTATGACAAGATCGCGAAATACCTGGACCTGGGGTATCCCGGCGGCCCGGTGATAGAAAAGCTGGCGCGTGCAGCCACAGTGAAAAAAATAATATTCCCGAAGATCCTTGCCGAGCCGGGGGACCAGCGTTTTTCCTACAGCGGCATCAAGACGTCGGTAATAAATTACGTGAAGCGGAATCCCGGAACCGACCGGGCCGAACTGGTGTACGGGTTCCAGGAGCGCCTCCTGGAACTGCTGGTGCGGCGGACCTTTGCCGCAGCCCGTTCCCGGAACATACGCTCCATCGTGGTGGCGGGCGGGGTCGCAGCCAACGGCAGGCTCAGGGCTCTTCTCAGCGAGGAAAAACGGGACGACGAGGTTATCATCATTCCGTCGCCGGTCCTCTGCACCGATAATGCCGCCATGGTCGCCGGCATAGGATACCGCTACTTCGAAAGGGGATATCGTGACGCCACCGCCGTGGATGTGCATGCGAGAGTATAATTGTACTTGATTTAAATAACGGCAGCCGTTAGAATATGAACTGCCCGGCATGGAGACAGGTCGGGACGAAATGTTATACAGGGCCGATGCAACATGGCAAAAAAGGACGAAAGCTACAACAATCTCATTGACCGGTACCTGAAAATGGTAGAAGACCCTGACCACGCGGCGCAAGCCGGGGGCCAGTTTCTTTCCATGCTTGCCGATTACTTTTTTTTCAATGAGAAAAACGAAAACCGCAGTGTCGAACTCCTCCTGGCCAACATGGAGCCGCCGGCATTCCTCTCTTCCGCCACTACATTATTTGACATGGACATGGATGAACTTAAAAGCTATGTGCAGGGCTCTTCGACCGGGGAATCCCTGGCGGGCAAGATCATGCTTTCGGCGCAGTACCTGAAGACCTTTTACCCGCACCATGCGCCGTCCTTCAACAAGCTACCCGAGGATGTGCGCTTCGAGCTTATGGACGCCATCAAGGAAAAAAACGATACCATCATCACGGCTTTTGAAAAGATGATGAGCGACCGCGACGCTGACCGGAAGAGGAAAGTACTGACCCTCGTGGCGCTGATCATCAAGAACATCCATCACCGGACGGGGATCCCCTTGAACAAACTGTCCAGGAGCGTGGAAGACATCATCAGGGAAACCTTTCATAATATTGATGATGTGTTTACGGCAAGCCAGAAACAGATGGCAGATCTCCAGGACGACACAAAGATAAAACAGGTGGTAAAGACATTTTTCATGGTGAAGCAGTTCAAGGACATCACCGGCATTGCCGAAATGTTCAAGGGAGAACTGGAACGATTCCGCAAACGCACGATATTCGCCCGGGGATGAATCGGGGGTAAACCGCATGACATCGAAATTCAACGGGTTCCCAAAAGAATGCCTTTCATTCTATCGCAACCTCGCCCGGAACAATTCAAAACAGTGGTTTGAAGAGCACCGGGATGAGTTCGAGGAGCAGGTCATGGCCCCGGCGCGCCTGTTTGTGCAGTCCATGGGGGAGGCCCTGTCCCGGCGCATTCCGGGGATACACGCGGACCCGAGAACGGATAAATCAATATTCCGCATCTACCGGGACGTGCGCTTTTCACGGGACAAGCGTCCCTTCAAGACGAACCTGGCGCTATGGTTCTGGGAGGGTAACGGCCCGAGGATGGAATGCTCCGGCTTCTACTTCCACCTCGAACCAGGTACCCTTATGCTGGGAGCGGGGATATATATGTTCCCCAAGAATATGCTGAAAGAGTACCGCGATGCCGTGGTGCACAAGAAATACGGTCCGGAGCTTGATAAGGCGGTGCGGAGTGTTCTGAAGAAGGGACCCTACGGGCTGGGGGGGGCCTTTTACAAAAAGGTGCCCCGGGGATATCCCGCTGATCACGCAAACGCCGAATATCTCCTCTACAACGGCCTCTGGGCGGGATTTGAATCCCCGGTGCCCAAAGAGGTTTTTTCATCTGACCTGGTTTCATTCTGCAGCAAACGATACAGCGACATGAAGCCCCTTCATGAATGGCTGCTCAACCTGACCGGAGGATTTTCTGACAGATGAATTTTATCGAAGAAAAAACGCCGAAGGGATATCTCCTGAAGATATTTTTTGACAAATGGCAGTACCTGGCCTTCGACAGGAAAGGCAAATCTATCTATGTCGACAAGGAGTGCAGGAGCCTTCTCCATGTTGTGCCGGTCATCATATTCGTCGGCACCACCTTCGATATCAAGAAGGAATATGACCGCGGTTATGTCATGATGAAAATTCGGAACGGCGAGATCGTGGTCCCCTACCGGGACCTGCGGGACTACAAGAATAAGTTCTTTTTTCTGACGACCGACAAGGAGATGGACGCGATCCCGGTGCGCATGATGCTGGTGAGCGACGTGGCCCAGCTGGTGCGGGATGTTGACGTAAGCATCCAGCCGGATTACGTGGTGGTGGATGATGCGGTCACACCCAATGATGTCATCATAATAAAAAACCGCTACAAGGTGAACGAGATCGTCTACGTGGAGCTTGCGAACAATGTGTTCCTGGCGGAGCGGCTCCAGATCCCCGATTCGGACCGGGTGATGAACATCAACATGATGTCATCCAACCCTGTTTTTCTCGCGCGGATCCATCTCCGGACCATGGATCTTTCAAAGATCAACCAGCTTCTTCTCGACTTCGAGATAACGGCCCTTGACACCGAATACATTCTCAGTTTTATACAGGATCAGCTTGACAGGGAGGAGAGCGACCCGGCGGTCCAGAAAAACAAGGCAATGCTCCTGGACCTGCTCAATTCCTTCAGGTTTTATCACAGCCTGCTCAAGAAGGATGAGACAAGCATAAAGGAGATGATAGAATCAACCAGGGATATCAAGAAACTGACGCCTTTCAGGACCCTTGTCTCGAAGGTGAAGGCCATGTATCCCGGCGCCGAGGAGCAGAAGCTCTACACCGTGTATGAAAACATCCTCTACGATAAACTGGAAGAGCTTAAATCGGGGATACAGGTTACCTGAAGGTGTTTTCCGCATCGGTCCCATCCCTGCCGGGAGCCGGTTTGTATCCGGCTTTTTTTTATTAATGGAAGGGTTATTCGTATACTCTGCGGAGGCTTCCATGGACACGGCCGGCAGGGAGCGTTATAACGGGGGATCATGACTTGAAACTGCGATTAATATCTTGTCTCGCTGCACTGCTTCTTGCCATGGCGGTCCCCATCGCCGGCGACGGGTGGTGGAAGCTTTACTTTTCCTCGCCCGGCGGGTGGAATGTTCTGTCAAAAACGATAAATCCCGAAACGGGCCTGGTGTCGATTATCGGCAAGGCGAAAGAAAGCTTCTATGGTGCTTTTTACGAGATTTCATCGCCCCGGGTCGTTGACGCCCTTGTCGAAGCGCGAAGACGCGGTGTGGAAGTCAGGCTGGTCACGGAGCATGACACAATGCGCAAGAAAAAGGGAAGAGGCCTTCGCTTCATGAAGAAGCTGGAGGAATCCGGCATTGAGGTTGTTTCCGATCCCCCGCGCCGTCGCGGTCTCATGCACAATAAATTCGCCGTGATAGACGGGACCTATCTCTGGACCGGATCGTATAATGCCACGGTGAACGACTCGGTGAAGAACAACAATAACGCGATCCTTATATACTCGCCCCTCCTTGCGGACATCTATAAAAACGAGTTCCTTGAAATGTTCGACGAAGAAATATTCGGGAACCGGAAGGAGCAAGGGCCCTTTGCCGATTTGAACAAGACCTATCATGTAAAAATTGATGGAACGGACATCAATGCGTATTTCGCCCCTGAAGACAACGTGGAGCGCATTATTGTGAAACGCCTGGAAAAGGCGAAATCATCGATTCATTTTATGGCTTTTTCCTTCACCAGCTCCGGGATCGGGGAGATGATGATCAGGAAGTTTAAGGACGGGGTTGACGTGCGAGGCATATTTGAACGTTATGGCGCCAAGGCCGGCCATTCACAGTATGTCAAGATGAAGCTTGAAGGCGTTCCGGTCAGGATGGACCACAACCGGTACCGGATGCATCACAAGGTCATCATCATAGACGGTGAGAGGGTGATCATGGGATCGTATAATTTTTCGAGGAACGCCAACAGGTCCAACGATGAAAACATCCTCATCATCGATAACAAGGAGATAGCCGCCGAGTACCTGTCAGAATTCAAGCGTCTATGGTGATGCGGGAGAGAGGATAAGGGGCTCCCGCTCTTTTTTATCCACCAGGCGCGCGAAATCCCTGAAGAGAGAATATTCCCCCGCGCTGACCGATGATGTTTTAAATTCGATTATTGATTCAACCGTAACGGCGTTACCGATGGCGGAATAGATGAAAAGGGCGCTGAAGTTGTCACCGGTGAACCGCTCGTTCCGGGGAAGCCGGTCGACACGGTACCCGGCCGGTATTGTATAGGTCGTCACGGTCCTGGTTTTTCCCGTGTCTGACAGCACCACGGGGAAAAACCTGCTCACGGACAGAGCATAGGACTGGTACAGTTCCGATTTAATGAGAATTGCATCAAAAATGATGGATTTCTCCATTGTCCGGGCGAACCCGGGCACCGATACCACGTACCCGTACTTCACCGGTTCGTCAACCTTCAGTGACGCGATCTCGAGGCCGCGTACTATCGACCCCGGGAAGTAAGAGTTCCAGTACTCGTTGAGACTCCGGCCGTGATGTTCCGGGTCTTTAAGATCGGTCCGGGCCGCCGGCGCGGATTCCCCCTGTTTTACAAGGGAGCGCCTGATTTCGGCGTCCCCGGTCCCGGCGATCGTCACGGTGTTTGTGATCTCCACCATGTTCCGGTGACAGAAGTCGCTCCCGGTGACGATGAATTTCCAGCCGGTATCGTCCATGACAAAAGCGTCCAGGCCGCGGTCATCAGCGGGGAGTTCACGGATGCCGGTATCCGGCGCCGTGGCATCAAGGAAGAAGCCGCCGCCCAGATTGACGTAACAGAGGGCATGATTGAATTCGCCGGCAAAAGGAGCGGCCAGGTTCGCCCTTCCCCGGTCCCTCGTCCTGACAAGGGCAAGACGGGCGTCAATCCCCGCTTCCCGGAGAAGGGCGATGAGAAGAAGCGACATGTCCTTGCAGTCGCCCATCCTTGAATGAAAGGTGATGTCGGTCCCCCGGGGCTGGAAGCCGCCCACGCCGAACTCGAAGCCAACATACCGGATCGATCCTGTCACGAAGCCGTATAGAGCCTGTACCCGGGCCAGAGGCTCATGGAGGCCCGCCGTTGTTTTTTTCAGCAGTTCTTTCATCTCATCATCGATCCTGATCCTGTTCTTCAGCAGGGACCGGTACCAGGAGTAAAAGTCGTCCCAGGAGCGGTGCGTGGTGAAATACACGGCCGGGAGTATTTCTGAACTGTCGGGCATGGCCCGTTCTTTTTTACCGGGCGGGATGTTGCCCATGTCCACGCGATATACTGTTGCCCGGGTCTTCTTTTCAACTGACAGGGACCGGGCGTCTATTCCTTTCAGGTGGCAGTAGACCGGCATGCCGGCCTGATGGATTAATACAGCGCGGAAGCGCAGGGTGCGGTTAGTGTCGCCGGCTGGTATTTTTTCTCCGAAATAGTGACGGTATTCGGCGCTGCTCCTGTTCCTGATCACGTACCGAAGATCTATGATATCCCCCGGAGCAAGGGAGGGGACCGGAATGACCAGGGCCTCCAGGTTGTAATAGAGCCTGCTTTCAGGCCGGGAGAGGGACTTCCGGTACCGCTCGGTGACCTCCATGGGGACCAGGTTGCGCACCACGGCGCAGGATACGTTTTCCGCCGATTCCGCGCCAGGGTCCAGGACAATATACTGGCTGCTGTAATTGCGGATTTCGCTGCGGCTGTTGATCATGACGGTTTTCCGGACCCGGCGCTCGAAGGAGCCGTCAGAATTGACGGCGATCACAGTTTCGTCGAGAAGGTTCACAACGGGCTCTTCCCGGTATTGCAGTGCCGGGGCCGCAAGTGCAGCGATGCTCACTTTCAGGGCATGGCGCTCGATTTCACTTTCCCCGCCACGGATGAATCCCATATACTGCCGCAGTGCGTGATTATCGGGGTCATGGAGGCACGCGAGATCGAGGTAATATACCGCCAGGTTGTTTTTGCCGATTTTATGGTAAGCCATACCCATAGCCTTCAGAATATCCCGGTTTCCCGGGGCGGACTTGAGCGCCGCCGCAAGATAGGGAAGGGCCTGAACCGGTCCCTGCCTTTTCTGAACGATCCCTGCAAGACGGAGCTTCAGGGCGCTGTTGTTCGGATAAAAGGCGACCAGGCGCAGGAGCACCTGTTCCGCCGCGTCATGATCCCCGGTTTTCTCATAACAGTCAAGGAGCGACTGGTTCCAGGAAAGGTTGCAGGATTCAATCCGGATAAGCTGCTCCAGGTCAGGTATGGCGTGAAAATAATCCTTTTCGATGCAGTATATCGAGGCCTCCTGCATAAGTCCGATGGATGGATACGAGGACTGTTTCAGTAAAGCAGCATGGCGCATGGCTTCAGGGAGCCATTTCATTTTTATGAAAAGACGGGCCGAAAGTTCATGGTGCCATGGCGAAAACGGCCGGATTGTTTTTATCGCTTCAATGAGAGGATATGCATCGTAGACAAAATCCCGTGATATTTTTAAGTCTGCCAGTTCCCGCAGGGACTCAATACTGCGCTGGTCGGCCTGAATCGATTTGCGCAGATAACGATTTCGCGCTTCGATATCGTCGCGGGCCATGGCGATATAGTAACATGCCGATGCGTAAAGCGCATGTCCTTCCGGTATGCCGGTGAGATACCTGAGACCGCGGTTGTTGTCGCCGTCACCGAGGCGGGAAGCGAGAAACAGGTATCCAATGGAGAAACGTTCTTCAGGAGCAGGGTCTCTGCTTTTCAGCAATCCCGCCAGGGCGGGGAAAAAAGTTATCTCCCGCAGGGCTGCCTGTCCGGCCGGGGTTGTGTTGTCAGCGGCCCCGGCGGCAATCCTCGTCCCGTCAACCGAGGCGACCCGGAGGGATATCTGTATCCCCCTGTCTGAATCGCCTGTTTTTATGATAATGCTGTGCGGTCCTGCCGGAAGATGAACCCGGATAAAATACTGGTCGTGGTTGAATCCGTGCTCGGTGCGATCGGAGAAAATCCTTATCCCGTCAAGCCACAGGTCGGTGTAGCCGGTTTTTCCGCAGATGAGATAGTATTCCCCGGCACGCGGCACTGATATGGTCCGGGCCAGGTAGAAGAAGGAATGCCTGGTGTCCGGGAAGAGTTCATTGAAGCTGATGGAACCGTTCCTGTCCGGGTGCGCCGAAAACCATGAAACTGCAGAAAATTTTCCTCTGCAGAACTGCTTCAGGTCATACCCCTGTTCCGGTTCATAGGTCCGTTCAAAATCATCAATGCTGCTGTTTTTAAAGGGACCCATGACCTGGAAGTCAAGAAACGAAAGATTTTTCTGCAGGGCCTCCGCTTCCTTGATATCACCTTTGCTGAGACAAACCAGGGTCCTGATCTGATCAATGCGATCGGCCAGGAACGGACTTCGCGGTCCGGCCTGGGTCCTTATGCGGTTAAGGGCCTGCAGGCTGCGGTCAAGCAGTTCCGGGTAACGCATCAGGTCCCGGATTCTGAACAGGTTGACCTCGATGGCAGCCGCATTTTGAAGAGACAGGGTGTTTTGTTCCAGCACCTCGAGGGCCCTGGGGTAATTCCCGGCGTTCTTCTCGGCCAGGAATTCATCTTGCGGCAGTGGCCCTGATAGGGCTGACCCCTTAAAGAGGGCGACTGCCTGGATCATCAGGCACAGCAGGATTATGGTGATGGCGATAGGGCGTTTCAAATAAGGCATGATATTTATTTTGAGATAATTGCAAATATTTCAAACAATTTTTTTATTTTTATCAAGGCTCTTCGTTATCCCCCGTATGGGCCTTGATGATACGAACATCCAATTGCAGCAGTCCCGGTATCTTATGCCGGTGCAGAAGTGCCAGGAAGGAGCGGAAATCAGGTCACTATCCGACCAGGAGCTCCTTGCGGTCATCGTGGGAACCGGGACCAGGGGCCAGGACGTGGTCGATCTTTCCACGGGGATGCTGAGGAGTTTCGGCGGACTGGGAGGCCTGGCCTCCGCCGGCATCAGGGAAGTCGCCCGGAACAGGGGCATCGGCTTTACCAAGGCGGTCAGGATCCACTCAGCCTTTGAGCTGGGGCGGCGCGTCGTCACCGCACCCTGCGCGGCCGGCCGCCTTGATTCACCGGGAGCGGTATGGGAACTGCTCCTGCCGCAGATGGCCTGCCTTAACCGCGAGGAATTCCGGGTTCTGATTCTGAACAACAAGAACAGGCTCCTGAAAAACGCCATGATCTCGGCCGGCACCATATCGGAGGCCATCGTACATCCCCGGGAGGTGTTCAGGGACGCTATCCGCGAGGGCGGGGCGGCCGTGATCGTCGCACACAACCATCCGACAGGAGAACTTACGCCGTCGCGCGAGGACATTCAGACGACGGGGCGCCTCGTGGAGGCGGGGAAAATAGTGGGGATACCGGTCCTTGATCATGTGATTGTCACCAACATGTCGTACTTCAGCTTCAAGGAAGGAGGGTATATCTGACCGGGGGAAGACAGGTCACTCAATGGTGAAATACCGTGCCTCCGGATGGTGGACGATAAAGGCGCTGGTTGATTGCTCCGGGATCATTTCCCCGCTTTCCACGGTGGCAATGCCGATGCGGTCCGCCCCGAGGATATCAAGGAGTGTCCTGTTGTCTTCCAGGCTCGGGCAGGGCGGATACCCGAAGGAGTAGCGGAGGCTGCGCTCCCTGTTCCCCGCCATGGTCTTGCCGGCATGGCCGGTAAAGCCCAACTCCGCGCGGACCGCGCCATGCCGCAGTTCGGCAAGGGCCTCGGTCAGTTCCACGCCGAGACCATGAAAGAAGAGGTAGTCGCGGTATTCTCCATGATCGTAAAGGTCGTGGACCAGTGCGTCCAGTCCCGGGCCTATAGTGACAGCCTGGAGGGCAATCACGTCGATGGCGCCGCTGCCCTTTGGCAGGAAAAAGTCCGCTATGGAGCGGTGGGGCGCCTTTTTCTGGCGCGGGAAATGAAAGCGTCCTATTACTGTAGCGCTGTCTGAGGGATCCATGATCAGGACCATGTCGCCGTCAGAGATGCAGGGCCAGTAGCCGTACACGGCCCGGGGGGACAGGATGTTCTCACGGAGGAGGCGCTCCTTCATGGCCCCGAGCAGGGGACCGGCTTCTTTCTTCATGAGGGCGTCAAATTCATTCGGCGTCATGGTGCCGCGGCGAAAACCCCACCGGGCTTTGAACAGAACCTGCTCGTTCACGTAAGGAAAGAGCGATTCGGCTGAAATCGGGCCGGCAACCCTGCTGCCCAGGAAGGGGGGACCAGGTATCGACGGCGCAGGCCCCACGCTATTGACATCCTCGATGCCTATAGTTATCGGGGGCTTCTGGCGGGACGTGTAGCGGACCTTTTCCGCTTCACTGTATTCCGCGAGCTTTCCCTCTTTGAGAAGGTTCATGGCGCGGAGCCCCGCGAAGGCATCCTCGCAGTAGATGACCGGTGAATCGAGGATCGGGTCGCATGACTCCAGTACGTAGCCACGGGTGAGGGCGGCGCCCCCCAGAAGCACCGGTATGTCCAGGCCCTGGGCCTTCATGAACTCCAGGTTTTCCTTCATGGCCTGTGTGGATTTCACCAGGAGCCCGCTCATGCCAATGGCGTCAGCGGATACCTCCCGTGCCCTGCCTATTATTTCCTCTATATCAATCCGAATGCCCAGGTTGTACACCTGGAAACCGTTATTTGACAGGATGATGTCCACCAGGTTCTTCCCGATATCATGGACGTCACCCTTCACCGTGGCAAGGACGATGCTGTTCCTCCTGGCGGATTCGATCCTGTCCATGCGGGGGGTCAGGTAGTCCACGGCCCGTTTCATGATTTCCGCTGACTGCAGCACGAAGGGCAGCTGCATTCTGCCGCTTCCGAAGAGTTCCCCCACCTGCTTCATCGCCGGGACCAGGATGGAGCTGATGATTTCTGACGGAGCTATTCTCCCGAGAAGCAGCTCAAGTATCTCTTCCAGCCCGGAGCGGGAACCTTCGATGAGGCGCTTGCGGAGCCTCTCCTCCGGTGAAAGGGATTCCTCCGGGGCCCTGATTTCCTGCCCGTTCTCAGCGGCAAGGCTGTCGAAATGCCTGATGAAATCATGGAGGGGATGGGGAGATCCTGTGTTATCGATCAGGTTCACCGCCATCCTGAGATCGACTTCATCAATACGGCTTACGGGGACGATCTGGGCCACGTTTACGATGGCAAGGTCCAGGCCCGCCTGGACCGCACGGTAGAGAAATACCGAATTCAGCACCTGCCGGGACCGGGGATTCAGGCCGTAGGAAATATTGGAAAGTCCCAGCAGGGTAAAGACGCCGGGAAGATTTTCCTTTATGAGTTCTATGGCGCGGAGCGTTTCAATGCCTGCGGTCTTGAGGGTCTCGTCGCCGCTTCCAAGGGTGAAGGTCAGGGGATCAAAGATCAGGTCTGAAGGCTGCAAACCCTCTTCATCAACGGCTATCCTGAAAAGCCTCCGGGCCACGGCAAGTTTCTTTTCCGCGGTTTTTGCCATTCCCTCCTCATCGATGGTGAGGGCTATGACGGCGGCGCCGTGGCGCCGCGCGAGGGAGCAGACCTGGCGGGTCCTGGCTTCCCCTTCCTCAAGATTTATGGAATTGATAATGGCGCGTCCGCCGTAGCGCTTGAGGGCCGCCTCGATGGCCGCGGGGCTGGTGGAATCGATGACCAGCGGTAGCGGTACCTGTAAAGCGAACTGCGGCACCATTCGAATTATATCGGCGACCTCGTCCCGGCCGGCATAGGCCACGCAGAGGTCCACGGCATGGGCGCCGGACTGCACCTGGTTTTTCCCGACCTCGATCATGCCGTCCCAGTTTTCCGCCAGGAGGTATTCGCGGAATTGTTTGCTCCCGTTGGTGTTGGCCCGCTCTCCCACGAAAAATGGCGGCGGTTCCTGGCGCAGTTCCTGAAAGCGGTAGAGGCTCGCCACACCGGGGACCGGATCAACGGGGCGGCTCCGGGGACGCACGCCGGTAAGGGCTTTTTTAAGGGCCCTGATATGGTCAGGAGAGGTTCCGCAGCAGCCCCCGACAAGGCTCACGCCGTACTGCTCGACGAATTTACGGAGATCGGCCGCGAAGGCCTCCGGGTCCATGGTGTAGACCAGAGTCCCTTTCTGGTTTTGCGGAAGACCCGCGTTGGGCATTACCAGCACCGGCCCGGGGAAGCTCCGGCACAATTCCTGCACGTGGGGTGCCATCTGGCCCGGTCCCGTGGCGCAGTTGATGCCGATGATATCAACCGACAGGCCAGCCAGTATGGCCACCGCAGCCTGCACCTCGGTACCCACGAGCAGGGTGCCGGTTGTTTCCACCGTGACACTTGCCGCCACGGGAAGTCGAACAGTCCGCTCGGACATTGCGTCCCTGACGGCGCAGAGAGCGGCCTTGACCTGCAGCGGGTCCTGGCAGGTCTCCAGGAGAAAGAGGTCAACGCCGCCGTCAAGGAGGCCGTGAATTGCAGGGAGATATGATTCATAGATTTCATCGAAGCCGGTGTGGCCCATGGAGGGAAGCTTCGTGCCGGGGCCGAAGGAGCCGGCAATATAGCAGCGGCGGTCTTTGACGCCGTCAGCGGCTTCCCGGGCGATCAGGGCCGCTGCGCGGGCTATCGATCGTGCCTCGCCGGCCAAACCGTATTCAGACAGAACAGCTGAGGAAGCCCCGAAGGAATTGGTTTCTATCACGTCGGCACCCGCCGCGAGATAGGACCGGTGTATGTTTTTAATGATTTCAGGGGCCGAAAGGTTCAGGGCCTCGTTGCAGCCATGATGGCCGCCCCAATCAGCATCTGCAAGGGAAAGCTTCTGGATCTCCGTGCCCATGGCGCCGTCAAAGACCAGGACCGCGCCATCCTTTAATATCTGGATAAGATCAGAACCTCCGCTCATGTTGCTATCCCTTCAGTACATCGAGGGCATACTGCACGCGGCCGAAGGGAGCGGATATCTGCACCCCCTGTATCATGCCTTTCATGTTTTCCAGCAGCTCCCGGGCTATCAGGATTCCCTCCCGGACCGCCTCCGGGCCGGTGCCGGCCTTCCGCATACGTTCAAGGATTTCCGGTGGGACGATTACCCCCGGCACCTCGTTGTTCATGAATTCGGCGTTTCTGTGGGATACCAGAGGCCACAGGCCGGCTAATACGGGGATGCCGAGGCCTCCGGTGCGCTTGATGAAGTCTTCAAACTGCCTGATGTCGAAGACAGGCTGGGTTATAACGAACTCAGCACCGGCTTCCTTTTTCTGCAAGAGCCGGTCGATCTCACGATCCTGGTCCTCAAACCCGGGATTGGCCCCGACACCGATCAGGAATCCGGTGGGTTTTCCGATGGGGTGCCGGCCGATGTCGTATCCATGGTTGAGTCCCCGGACAACACGGACCAGTCCTATGGAATCCAGGTCGAACACGGCCGTTGCATCCGGATAATCGCCCAGCTTCGGCGGGTCGCCGGTGATGATCAGGACATTGCGCAGGCCGGCTGCGTAGGCGCCGAGAAAATCGGACTGCATGCCGATAATGTTCCGGTCCCGGCAGGTGTAGTGGAGGACCGTTTCGATGCCTGCCTCGCGTTCAAGCAGTATGGCCAGGGGCATGGGGGCAAGCCGCGCCGAGGCGCGGGGGCCGTCGGGGATGTTCACCGCGTCGATGCCGTTCTGTTTGAGAAGCTTCGAGGACTCGATCACCGCTGCGGCGTCGCAGCCCCGCGGCGGCGTTATCTCAACTGAAATGACAAATTCGCCCCGTGCAAGCTTGGCCGCCAGGGCCGATTTTTTCTCCAGGGGAACAGTCTCAACCTGATCGCGCGTCGGGGCTTCTTCGATCACGGTCTGGCGCTTCTCGGGATAGCGGGACTTGATTGCCTGCTTCATGGCGCGTATGTGCTTCGGCGTGGTGCCGCAGCATCCGCCGATGATGCTTGCGCCGTTGCTCAGGAACTGCACCACATATTCAGACAGGTATTCCGGCGTTGTCATATAGATGTTGCGTCCCCCCACGTGGCGGGGGTAACCCGCGTTGGGCTGGACCGATATCGGCTTTTTCGTCATCCGGGTCATTTTTTTAAGAAGTTCGAGCATGGGTCCGGGACCTACGGTGCAGTTCAGGCCTATGACGTCAGCGCCGGTGCCGTTTAAAAACTGGACCGCCTGTTCCAGCGACGTGCCGTAAGTGGTGAGACCGTCTTCGTTGACGGAGACCTGGGCAATGATGGGCACTTTTTTTTCGCTCAACACCGCGTCGAGGGCGGCTTCAAGCATGTCCATCTGGTCAAAGGTCTCCAGTATCAGAAGATCGACGCCTCCTTCCAGCAGTGCGGCCGCCTGCTCCCGGTATGCGTCCTCCGCTTCTATGCAGGTCACCGCGCCCAGGGGCTCAACATTGGTGGAGAGGGGGCCCATGGATCCCGCGACCAGTATCCCGGAACCGCCGGCTGCACGGGCGAGACCGGCCCCGGCCATGTTTATTTCCCGGACCTTGTCGGCAAGGGCGTACTTGGCGAGGTTTATCCTGTTGGCGCCGAAGGTGTTGGTTTCCAGCACATCACACCCGGCCTTGACATATTCCGCGTGGATCTCTTCAATCAGCCGGGGCTGGGTAAGGTTCAGGTTGTCAAAGCACTGGTTGATATAGACCCCCTTGTCGTATATCATGGTGCCCATGGCGCCGTCGAAGAGGATCGCCCTGCCCTGTTCAAGCATGGTTAAAAAAGGGAGCATAACCGGTTACCGCCCCTGAGGATAGTTATGGATCATCAATACTAAAAATCATCTCCACAATCAAATTTTTCTGTCAAGAAAGTAAAAAATCGGGCATTCATGACTAAAGAAATAATTCTTGAAAAAAAAGTGCTATCAGCCCACGGTTACTGTATCCATATCAAAACGCGATCTCTCCCGAGGTGTTAATCTTGAAGATAACAAAATGCCTGCCATTAATACTCCTTGTATCATTTTCCTGCGTGTCCACGGCCATGGAGGAAAAAGCGGCCTTTGACATCAAGCCCGGCAGGTGGCTCCGCAATATCAAGGTCGAATATGAAATTGACGGGGTCGGGTCGCGGGGCCTTGTCCAGGTCTATTTTCCGAAAAATTACACCGGCAGCTCATCTGCCCGGACCCTGATCGTTCTCCACGGTTATAGGCAGCAGCCGAGCGACTGGGAAAATAGCACCCCCGTGGCCGATTACGCGGACCGCTACGGCTTTGTGCTGGTATGTCCCGCCATGTCAACGACCCTGTACGAATCACAGTATTTTCCGGAGACCATGAACCGGTGGGCCCCGCAGCCGGGTGGTGTGTTCATCGCAAAGACCCTGGTCGAGTTTCTGCGCAAGAATTTCGGTCTTGCCAGGGAAAGGGAAACCACGGGAATATTCGGCATCTCCACCGGCGCCCGGGGGGCGATCCTGCTGGCCGCCCGGCACAAAAAGATTTTCGGGGCCGCTGCCGGCCTTTCCGGGGACTATGATTCTGAATCATTAAAAAACGACAGGCTCCTCGTCTCGGTATATGGGCACTATGAAACCAACACGGAACGCTGGGAAGAGGAAGTGAATATCATACGGCTGGCGGAGAATCTCAAAAAGACACCGGTATTTCTCGGCCACGGCACCAGGGATGCAGTGGTGCCGCCCCCGCAGACCAGGATGCTGGCTGACCGGCTGATGCAGTTGGCGGCGGACAAAGGCGGATATGAACTTGTTGTTGATAAGGAGAAAAGCGACGGCGCGGGGCATGACTGGAAATACTGGGGCAGCCTGGTGCCGGAGGTCTTCGCGTTTTTCGACCAGAAGCTTGCGAAATAGCCGGCTAACATTTTAAGATTTTTTCCCTTTCTTCGAAAAGAGCCTCTCCCAGAAGGATATCTCTTCCTCCGATACGTCCGGATTGTCCTCCTTCTCCGGAAGCACCTCGGCATAATGTTCCTCAATTGATTTCGTTACGAAATCGGCGAATTTTTCGCTTGTCATGGTTTTTGCCTTGAAACGGTTAACATAAAAGAGGATATCCTTGTCGGAGGTCACCACGGTGCTCATCTTCGGGTTCGGGTCTTTCTTGATGAACTCCTTGATGAGGAAGTCGGCTGAATAATCAAGGGAATAGTACACGTCGATCGTCCCGATCTTCTCGCTGCGGACGTTGTGGGAAGGGTTTTTTTTGCCGTCGAAGACGACCCGTATCTGCGATTTTTTTATCTTCTGGAATTCCTTCAGCCTGTTCAGGAGTCCGGCCCGCGCCTCGTTAAGCTGCCCGCGGAGCATCTTCTCCTCCAGGTCGGGGAACTTGTACATGAGGTTGAATCCGTCAATCAGCAGTACCATGCTGTGTCAGTTCAGGTTCTTCACGAACCGCTCTATCCGTATCATTGACTCCCTGAGGTTTTCCATCGACGTCGCGTAGGAGCATCGGATGTGGCTGTTGCCGCATTCGCCGAAGGCCCTGCCGGGAACCACCGCGACCTTTTCCGCGGCCAGGAGCTTGAGGGCGAAATCCCTGCCGGACAGGCCTGTTGCGGATATGTCAGGGAACACGTAAAAGGCCCCTTCGGGAACCAGGCAGTCCAATCCGATCTCGTTGAACCTGCCTGCTATGAAGTTTCTCCGCTTCAGATATTCCTTCCTCATGGCCAGGACGTCCTTTTCGCCCTTCCTGAGGGCTTCGATGGCTGCATACTGGGCTATGGACGACGCGCACAGGGCCGTGTACTGGTGGATCTTCATCATGATGTCAGTGATGAATTTCGGCCCGCCAACATAGCCGAGGCGCCAGCCCGTCATGGCATGAGACTTGGAAAATCCGTTCAGGTACAGGGTCCGTGATTTCATCTCGGGGATGGAGGCTATGGAGAAATGCTTGTTATCATAGGACAGGGCGCAGTATATTTCGTCGCTGATCACGATAACATTATGGCGAATGGCCAGTTCCGCCACCCGTTCCAGGGTTTCCCTGTCAATGGTGTTACCGGTCGGGTTTGACGGATAATTGAGCATTATCGCCTTGGTCTTTCCGGTTATGGTTTTTTTCAGCACATCTATATCGATTTTAAACCGGTTCTTCTGATAGGTCGGAATGATGACCGGCTTTCCATGCAGCAGGGACACGTTGGCCGTGTACGAAACATAGCAGGGCTCGAAGATTATCACTTCGTCACCAGGGTTCAGGATGCTCCGCAGTGCAAGATCGAGGCCCTGGCTTACGCCCATGGTGACGATGAGCTCCGTTTCGGGATCGTACCGGACGTTATATTGCGATGCAATGTATTCGACGATACGTTCCCGCAGTTCCGGCAGGCCGCGGTTCGGCGTATAGTGGGTATTGCCGTCCTTGATGGCGAAGATGCCGCTGTCAGATATACGCCAGGGTGTGACAAAATCGGGCTCCCCGACACCCAGGGAAATGCAGTCGGGCGTTGAATAAACGATATCGAAGAATTCGCGGATCCCCGATGGGGGGATGTCGCTGCCGATCCTGGAGACCAGGGATTCAGGGCTGTTTTTTTCTACAAGTTTTAGTTTCATGGCAGTACCCGCGGCGCCGGCTCGTGGCCGATGATCGCCTGATAATAAGTAACCGAAAAAACCATGAAATCCATTGACAGCGTACAACCAGCGGATGATCAGGATTTCTTGGGTAAAAAGTTCTCCATAATTATAAATCTTTCTGAATCAGTAAAGCCAAAATTTCGGTAATATTCAATTAATTCCGAATTAGTTTCTGGAAGGGCGATGATAATTTTTCCGATGTTTTTATCCAGAAGAATTGATTTGAGTTTATTTAAAAAATGGTCCATCAATCCGGTCTGCCTTGAAGCCTCCTGGCAAAACCACCGGATCGTGGCTGCTTGATCATTGCCTGCCGGCTCAATTGAAGCGATGAGAAAGGCGACCACTTTTTTTTTGGTTACCGCGACCAGGCTGATGGTCCCGTCACGGGCAAGTATGTCTGCAAAGTTGGTTTCGTTCCATCCGTGACTGCACGGGAGGCCCCCTGTCGCGAGGTTCTCACGGCCCAGTATATACATCTCCCGGAGATCGTCAATCCCCGCGGGCCTTATCTCGATGCGTCCCTTCATTCAGGCCCGCTCCAGCTTTACCAGCCGCGGCTTGTGTTCAGACTGGAGAACAACATTCACCTTTTTTACCCCCGGGGAGGGATGGTCCGAGTTATAGTGCAGGCCGATGCTGTCCCTGCGGGCCAGGGCGCTTTTGATGATGAGTTTTGCCACGGTGGCCAGGTTGCGGAGTTCAATGATGCGCGAGGAAATGGTGCTCTTCTTGTAGTAATCATGGATGTCCTCGGCGAGCATCAGTATCCTCTTGTGCGCCTTCAGCAGGCGCTTGTCGGAACGGACGATACCGACGTAATCCCACATGAGGCGCTTCACGTCCTCGATGTCGTGCTGAACCAGTACCCATTCCTCGAGGTCGAAGGTGCCTGCCTTGTTCCAGTTGGGGAAGTCGGGTATGGTGTGGTTTTTATCGAATTTTTTCAGGTGCGCCTCGGCCTGCAGGTAGGCCCGGTGCGAAAAAACGATCCCCTCAAGCAGGGAATTGCTGGCGAGGCGGTTGGCTCCGTGGACACCGGTACAGGACGATTCACCGGACACGTAGAGATTTTCGATGGAGGTTTTACCGTCGCAGTCGCTCACCACGCCTCCGCAGAGGTAGTGGGCGGCCGGTACAACGGGGACCGGTTCTTTTGACATGTCGATCCCCTCCTCAAGGCACTGGGCGTAGATATGGGGGAACCGCTGCATGATGAATTTCTTGTTTTTATGGGTGATGTCGAGATAGACATTCGTGACCCCATACTTTTTCAGCTCCATGTCGATGGTGCGAGCGACGATGTCCCTCGGCGCCAGGTCTTTCAGGGGATGGACATGTTCCATGAAGCGCTCCCCCCGCTTGTTGACAAGAACCGCCCCTTCGCCGCGGACGGCCTCGCTGATGAGAAAACAGGGCCCGCTCTGCTTGGGACTGTAAAGGGCCGTGGGATGGAACTGTATGAATTCCATGTCGGCAATGAGTGCGCCGGCGCGGTAGGCCATGGCGATGCCATCGCCGGTGGCGATCTCAGGGTTCGTGGTGTGGAGGTATACCTGTCCCACGCCCCCCGTGGCCAGAAGGGTCATCCTGGCATTGAAGGTGTTTACCATGCCGGTGGTATTGTCGAGGATGTAGGCTCCATAGCAGTGGATGGCTTTCCGTTTTTTGCCTTTTATCCTGAGCTGGTGCTCGGTCAGGAGATCGACCCCCGTGTGGTCTTCAAAGAGCTGGATGTTTTTTATCTCGGAAACTTTATTCAGAAGGGCCCGCTCCACTTCCTGGCCGGTGAGGTCACGGGCATGGACGATACGGTTCTTGGAATGACCTCCCTCTCTTCCCAGGTCGAGGACCCTGCCGCCGGGTCCGTCTTTTTCTGAAAACTGCGTGCCCCATTCCATCAGTTCCCTGATCCGTTCCGGACCGGACCGGACCAGGATTTCAATTGTCGTGGGGTCGCCGAGGCCGGCCCCGGCTTTTATGGTGTCGTCAATGTGTTTTTCAAAGGAGTCCTCCGGCGAAAGCACGGAGGCAATCCCTCCCTGGGCGTAATTGGTGTTGGAATCGAAATCTTTTTTCTTCGTGACGATGTTGACCGACCCGAAGCGGGAGGCCTTGATGGCAAAGGCGAGGCCGGCAATGCCGCTGCCGATCACCAGGAAATCAGATTTGAACTTTTTTGGCCTCATGGTTCAATAACTCCGTAAAATTATTTTGCACCATTTCGATGATGCGGTTGAGGGGTTCCCCGCGCAGATCGGCAATGAAGCGGTAAACATGCATGACATGCTCCGGCCTGTTCTGCCTGCCCCGCAGCGGCACAGGGGTCAGGAAGGGTGCATCTGTCTCGAGTAAAAGACGATCGAGAGGAACGTACGCTGCCGAGTCATGAAGATCAGCCGCCTTTTTGTAGGTGACATTACCTGCGAAGGATATGCAAAATCCGAGGTCCAGGGCCCGCTGCGCGTCATCCCGGTTCCCGGAAAAACAGTGGATGATGCCGCCGGTCCTGCATGATGCCCTGAGAAGAGACAGGGTTTCTTCCATCGCATCCCGGGAATGCACGATCAACGGCAGGCCGAGACGGTTTGCAAGGTCGACCTGGAAGCGGAATGACTGTTCCTGCATCTCCTTCGGCTGCCGCATGCGGTAAAAATCAAGTCCGCACTCACCAATACCGAAAAAAAGGGATGAATCACCCCCTGCATGGATTTTCTCCGCAAAGAGCTGCAGTTCCTCGAGTTCCGTTTTGCGGGCCGGCGATGATGGATGAATTCCCGCGGTAAAAAAGACCCCTTCGGCGGCGCGGCGTTTCGCGAAATCAAGGGACCACCGGCAACTTGCCATATCTATGGAGGCCTGCACAACCCGTAATACATTGTTTGACCGGAGATTTTCCATGAGAACGTCTTCGGAATCCTGCGTGTCTTCAAGGATAAGATCAAAATGTGCGTGGGAATCAATATACATGGCGGTACTCGGAGAAATATTCTCCAGTCGTTGTACCTGGATCAGCACCATAATTGCAAGTATAAAATAGCGAATTAATTTGTTGTATTTTTTTTAATTTTAATCATAATGGATTTCAGGAAATGATATGAAAATACTGGCACTTGGCGACATTCATGGCGAAAAAAAATATTTTGACGCCGCCGATGATTTGATAGGTTCCGTTGACATCGTGGCCCTGTGCGGCGATCTTGCTAAAGGCGGCGACCGGAAATCGGCGAAGGACATCCTTTCCTGCATCGAACGAACTACCACCAGGATCATAGGAGTACATGGTAATTGGGACCGGTTAGAGGTTTGCAGTCTCCTTGAAAGCAGGGGGTACAGTCTTCATGCCAGAGGGCGAATCATTGATGGTATCGGCTTTTTTGGCGTTGGAGGATCAACACAGACGCCGATGAATACCGCGAGCGAATATACCGAAGAAGAATTCAATGGCTACCTTGCAGAAGGGTTCAGGCAGATATCAGGCGCCGCAGTGTCTGTCCTTGTATCACATGCCCCGCCGCACCATGTGCGGGACCGGACCTTCATAGGCCTCAGGGGCGGCAGCAGGGCCGTCCGGGATTTTATCGAAAACAACAACGTCAACCTGTGCCTTGTCGGTCACATCCACGAAGCCTATGGTGTTGAACAATTCAACAACTGCCTGGTAGTCAATTCCGGGTCCTTTAAAAAGGGAAGGTATTCATTGATTGAAATAGGGAGCGACATTACCGTGAACCAGGGAAGACTTTAACAGGATTTTCCCGGTAAAAATTATTATTTTCATAATGATAATTAATTTGACAATTTTACGTATTGGATTAATTATCAGATTTTAGTATGAATTCTCTCAAACGAAAAGATCTCCTTGATATCCAATCATTGTCTGTAGAGGAGATTCTTCTTATCTGCAAGTCTGCGAAATATTTCAAAGATATTTTTACCCGTTCAGTCAAAAGCGTTCCAATTTTAAGAGGCAAATCCGTCTGTACCCTCTTTTATGAGCCGTCAACGAGGACAAGGTTGAGTTTTGACCTTGCCGCCAAACGGCTGTCGGCTGACCTGATCAATTTCGCCGTATCGACGTCAAGCGTCGTCAAGGGGGAATCCCTTATCGACACGGTCCACACCTTGGAAGCCATGAAGGTGGACTACATTGTAATGAGACATGCGGCGTCAATGGCGCCGCATTTTTTATCTCGCAACATCAAGGCATCGGTCATAAACGCCGGCGACGGATTTCATGCCCACCCGACCCAGGCGCTGCTGGACGCCTATTCCATCATGGAGCGGTGCGGAAGCCTGGAGCGGGGCAGCATGGAGGGTCTTCATGTCGGCATTATCGGCGATATCAAGCATTCCCGGGTCGCGCGCTCTGACATGGAAGTATTTAAAAAGCTTGGCGCCAGGGTCACCCTCTGCGGGCCCCCGACACTGGTGCCGGATGTGTTCAAGCACTACGGCGTTGAAATCAGCTACAACCTTGATGCCCTTCTACCCGAGCTGGACGTGATAAATCTATTAAGAATCCAGAAAGAGCGCCAGAAAGGGTCGCTCTTTCCGTCGCTGCGGGAATATCACCGGCAGTTCGCCCTGACCGATGAGCGGTACCGGCGCTGCAGGGACGATGTTATCGTGATGCACCCGGGACCGGTAAACCGCGGCATTGAAATCGACGATGCCGTCATGAGCGGCCCGAGGACCATCATCAACGAACAGGTCACCAACGGGGTTGCTGTGCGGATGGCGATATTCTATCTTCTGGCGGGAGGGGCGCCGCTCGAGGAGATGAACGAAGAATGAGGTTCTCTTGAAAATAGTAATTAAGAACGGGCGCGTCATAGACCCCGCGTCGCGAAGCGATGACGCGCTGGACATTCTCATCGAAGATGACAAGATAGCGGATATTTCGCGCGGCATATCCGTACGGGACGATTACGGCGTCATTGACGCGGCCGGGTGCCTGGTGTTGCCGGGACTTATCGACATGCACGTTCATTTCCGCGAGCCGGGGCGCGAGGACATCGAAACCATTTACAGCGGCTCAAAGGTCGCGGCAAAGGGCGGTTTTACCTCCGTATGCACCATGCCCAACACCGATCCGGTCATTGACAACCAGGCGCTGGTGCGCTTCATCAAGCTGGAAGCCGAAAAGGGGCCCATTAATGTGTTCCCTGCGGCCACTATAACGAAGGGAATGAAGGGCGAAGAAATATCCGAGATGGGCGAGCTGATCGGCGCCGGGGCCGTGGGCTTTACCGATGACGGCCTTCCGGTCATGAGCTCGATCCTCATGCGCCGCGCTCTCGAGTATTCCCGGATGTTCGATGTCCCCATTATCACCCATTCAGAGGACCTCGAGCTGACCGATGACGGCATCATGAACGAAGGGAAGAACTCCATGCTCCTCGGCCTCAAGGGCATCCCCCGGGAGGCTGAGGAGGTTATGATTGCCCGTGACGTTATCCTTACACGCCTGGCCGGCGGGCGTCTCCATGTCGCCCATGTCTCGTCGGGAGGATCGGTAGAAATAATACGGCGCGCCAAGAGTGACGGCATCAGGGTAACCTGCGAGACCGCGCCCCACTATTTTTCCCTCACCGACGACGCGGTCGCGGAATACCTTTCCATGGCAAAGATGAAACCGCCCCTCAGGACGGAAGATGACCGCAGGGCGATAATCGAGGGCCTCAAGAGGGGGATCATTGATGTCATTGCCTCCGATCACGCTCCTCATTCCCCCAATGAAAAAATGCAGGAATTGGAATACGCACCCTTCGGCATAGTCGGTCTTGAAACCACGGTGCCGCTCATCATCACGGTGCTGGTGAGGGAGAACGGATTTTCCTATTTCGAGGCCTTCGAAAAGGTCACCGTCAACCCGGCACGGGTTCTTAAAATCGACCGCGGCGAATTGAAGATCGGCGGCATCGCAGACGTGGCCATAATCAATCCTGAAAAGAAAGTCCTGGTCGATGAATCCTTCATGCTGTCAAAATGCAAGAACTCGCCGTTCATCGGGAAGGAGCTCTTCGGGTCTGTGGAATATACCATCTGCAACGGAAACGTTGTGTATTCGAATAAATAGGAAGATCCGTATCCAGCCGGTTACGGGTACCTGGCAGATTTATCCTTGACATAATAAAATCTTTTCGAATACTTACTGTCACAGGTGCGGCACCGGCAATTCCCGCACGGCACAATCATATACATTCATTGAGGAGGTCATATGCGGTTTTTTAAAATACTGTTTATCATCATGCTGGCTTCGGTTCTCGCGGTATCATGCAAAATGAAGAAAGAAATGACCCTGGAAGACTATGCCAAGATAGAACTTGAGATAAACCTGCCCAATCCCGAACTGGATAAGATAAAGGTCGAGGAAGTGGCCAAGAAGTACGGGTATACCTTTCAGCAGTACAAGGACATGTTTGACAAGGTGGAAAAGGACTCAAAGCTGAAAGAGAAGCTCGGAGAAATGAGACTGCAGGACCAGAAAAAAGAAAAACAATAGGAACACGCCGTCCATACCGCTCTTAAGCGGAACGCATCAGAGCATCTTCAGCAGCCGGGCGGCGTTCCTTCCCAGGACGTCCGCCTTGATTTCTTCATCAACGCATTCCCTGTTAATGGCGTCGTAATATCTCCTCCAAGAGAGGAGCGGATAATCGCTGCCGAAAAGGATTTTTTTCGGGCCTGTCATAAGCGGCGCAATACGGTATATGGCATCTGAATAGATAAAAGGAGAGGCCGCCGTGTCATAGTAGCAGTGGGAAAGGGCCTCCGAGACCTCCGGCATGAGTTCGTAAAAGACCATGCCGCCGCCCCAGTGTGAAAGGATTATGGGAACGTCGGAATAATCAGACAGTACCGGGTATAATTCCCGCAGATTCGGATCGTATTTCCCCTGATAATGATGACCCACCGGCTCATTGACGTGCAGGCACAGGGGCAGGGAGTATTTCCCGGCAGCGGCGAGAACCTTCTTTAAAAAATCCAGATTATTGCCGGTCAATCCCTGCCGGTAAAAACCGACCTCGCCGATTCCCCGCAGCCCCATTTCTTTTATGCCGCGGACCCATTCTTCAGGAGGCGTGGCTGAATGCAGTGGAACGGATCCAAAGGGTATGATCACTCCGCCGGAAAGTTCAATTACTGTGCGCAGGTATTCGTTCTGGGCTCTGCAGAGAACCTCATCGATCCAGGGGAAGCCCATGGCAACGGAGTAATCGATTCCGGAATTTTTCATGGCTTCCATAAGTTCCTGGTGGCTGACCAGTTTCGATTTTTCCGTCTCATAGATAGAGCGGAACTGGGTGTCCGCGAGTCCGTTGGACCTGTCCCGGCACAGGTCGCTGCTGAAAATATGCGTGTGAAAATCAATAATCATCGGCTGGTAGCATATCGAAGGAACTGAAATCCAGCAATAAATTTTTATTTGACTTTGTGAAATAATTGCTTTACCTTACCCTCGTATTAGCGGTATACATGGCATGCCAATGAAAAACAGGGTCATATTTTTTTTTCTTGTAAGCATTGCTATCTGGTTTGTTGCCAGGGAACAAGCCGTTGCGGCAGCTTTCACCATGGGACAGTTCCAGACAGTCGCTTCAGACGGCGCCCTTGATGTTCTCAGAAATCCTTCACTGCTTACCGCGCAGGTTCAGAATAATGCAATAGGTGTCATGTTTCTTGCAGCCCCCTACACGGACCAGCGTTTTTCCTATAACGCTTTTTGGGGAGGAACTTATTATGAACCTGATTTTTATGAAGAAAAACGCCTTGCGGGCAGCATGTATCTCTCCTACAGCGGTAAAACGCCCCACGGCACGGTGGGGATTGCCATAGACGCGGGTAATCCCTACCAGGCCCTGTATCTCAAGTTTCAGCGAAATTATTATGGCTATAATACATCTTTTCCTTTTACTCAAACAGTGGATGGAGATGGTGAATCCCTGACCCTTTCCCCCCGCCTGGTTTTTTCATACGGCATAGTCGTATCCGGGAGCCATTCGCTGGGGGTCCAGTGGGCCCTGGGCTATTCGCGAAATCGCGAGGAAACTACCTTTACAGTATTGAATAACGCTTCTCTCGCCGGTTATCACTGGGCGACAAAGACAGTGGATGATGTCAATGCGGAATTATCCATGGGCTATTCCTACCGGACAGAGAGTTCCCAGGCGGGATTAATGCTTCGATCAGGAAGATTTAACTGGGAAAAGACAAATATTAATTACGGCCATAACGATTTGGTCAATTCAATATTTTATTCCGGAAGCGTATCGGAACCTTTTTATTTCCTGTATGACCGGGGATTCAGCATCCTCGCAGGAGGGTATCACAAATTGGCTCCTTTTATAGCCATTGCCCTTGAAGGTGAATATGAAATACCCTTTCATTATAATTATAAGGCCGTGCGGTATGATGAATCGACAGGTTTCTACGGTTATACGAAGAACATAACCGTCAATAAGTCCGGCTTCTATGCAATCCGCGCAGGTTTTGAGATACTGCCTGCGGGCCCTGTTACCGTCAACCTCGGAGGAGAAGTGAGCACTACCATAGTGAGGGCAAACACCAAGAATTCTAATGAATCAGCCAAGACCGATACATATGGAGGCACCCTCGGCCTCGACATACGGGTGATCGATTCCATTCTGATCATGGTGGGGTCCCGCCTGGTCTACACGCATATGCGGACAGAAAGGTACTCGGATCAGGAATACTTGGGTTCTTTCGCTGTTGATGGCCTTACCCGCACATTGAAGGTTGATCTGTTTCTCGGGCTGTCCGGCGGGTTTTAAAATATGACAGGCTTCTCCTGTCGGCAAGAGGGGTGATACCGTGGACATTGTAACAGTGCTGGGAATAACGTGGCGAAAGGCATCAACGGGCGATTTGCTTATCGTATTTACCATAATCATGATACCCGTCAGTCTGTACATCCTTCTTAAAATAGTCCAGACGCTGAGGAACAGAAAGATACATGATGAACAGCTCTTTCTGTTTAAGCTCAAGCGCCTCGGCCTTTCCAACTTCCAGATCAGGATCGTAAACAATCTCATCGAAATGCTCGGGTTCCCCAACCCCGTCCAGTTCATGGAAAAACCGGAATTGTTCGAAAAGGCCGTCGGCAGATTCCTCACTCATACCCGGGGTGCCAAGGAAACAGAGGATTCTCAGTTCTTGATTTGCAAGGACCTGACCACCATCTACGACAAGCTCTATTTTCACATGAAATCCAAGAAGCCCCTGAAGGGTATCCAGGACGTAGACGAGGAACAGCTGATTTATTTTTCGCCGGTTGAGGGAAAGGTTTTTCTGGGTAAGATAGTATCGCGTGACACCGCGACCATGAGCATACAAATTTTCGGGAATCCCGGTGATCTTGTCGCCATCACGGACAAGATACCGGTCATTTTCCATATATTCCGGGTGGGCGACGCCGAGTATGATTTCACTGTGCCCGTACTTGGCCGCGAAGCGAATACTCTCAAGGTTGAATTGCCGGTTGAAGTAATAAAACGTGAGGAATCGCGGCATCCCTATATCGATGTGATACTGCCGGCTCTTATTTCACAGGAGAAAAAGATGCCGAAAGAAAAAGAGGTGCAGGAACTTGAAACCATCATTGAAAAAAATAAAGATAAAACGGAGCTTCCTGAAGATGAAGGTATGGTCATTGATGAGGTCTCGGAAGAGAAGCTCCCCTGCACCATATACAAGCTGAACGATTACGAAGCTGTTTTGCGGCTGCCGCAGAAGCTGGATTTCAATTACCGCTATATCCTGGATTTCCAGGCGATGGATTTCAACTTCAGGGCGTATGTCAGAATTATCGCGACGAAAACCGTCGAGGAGGGCAGCACCCTGTACTATACGGTCAAATTCGACGAGATGTCGCCCAGTTCGAGAAATGTTCTTAAAAAGTACGTGTACGAGCACCTCTGACGGATCAGAAATAGTCCGGCAGGATCGCCTTCAATTTCTTTGACTGAGCCTTGTCACGTTTGTTTTCCGCTGTGATGATGGCGTACTTCGAGGCCTCTACGCATCCGCACTCCCGCTCCCTGCCGATCCGGTCCAGTATGAGCTTCAGAATTTTTTTCGCGTTGTCGGCGTTGGTCGTAAGGTTGCGGATGACCATGTCGATGGTGACATGTTCTTCCGTCTCATGCCAGCAGTCGTAATCGGTGCTCATGCATATGACGGCATAGCAGATTTCAGCTTCGCGTGCCAGCTTCGCCTCGGGCAGGGTGCTCATGTTGATCACCCCGGCGCCCCAGGAACGGTACAGGTTGCTCTCGGCCCTGGTGGAGAAGGCGGGGCCCTCCATGCAGATAAGGGTTTCCCCGGTATGCATGGTGAGGCCCATTTCATCGCCGGCACTCCTTATATGGCCGTGCAGTCTCTCGCAGAAGGGATGGCCGAAGGAGACGTGGGCGGCTACGCCATTCCCGAAAAACGAGCTGGGCCGCGACCTGGTCCGGTCAATCACCTGGTCCGGCAGAACGAAGTCGAGGGGCTTGATTTCCTCTTTGAGGCTTCCCACGGCGGAAAAAGCTATAATTTCCCGTACGCCTATCATTTTCATGGCGGCGATATTGGCCCGAAAATTCACTTCGTGGGGCAGAAACACATGACCCTTCCCGTGGCGCGGCAGGAAAGCGGCGCGATGGCCCTCTATTTCCGAAATTACTATCGAATCCGAAGGTTTGCCCCAGGGCGTATCGATGTTTATCTCTTCTATTGTTCTGGCGCCGTTGATTTCATAAAGCCCTGAGCCACCGATAACGCCGATTGTCGCCTTGTTCATTATTTACCTCGCTCTGCGTGAATATTTCAGGCTGCTCATGAAATAAGCCAGCCGGGACGTACATGGGTATGTCCCTTTTTTGGGATGCGGCCCGCGTCCGATTTAGCGGCAGGGGGCTTTTTACCGCAAGAAAAAAAGCAGATCCGTCATAACGATTTATTGATTAAAAGAGTGCGGTGTTGTTAAACAGAGCCAAAAAAATCATTGCTAATTCAAATAGTATGATCAGTATGTAAAGAAAAAGACACAAGGGAGGCCCTATGAAAAAAACAAAAGCCGTAGCACTGTCCATGGTGGCGCTGTTGCTCTTATGGGGAGGATCAATTCACGCGAAACAGACGGATATCCCGAAGGAACAGGTACCCGGGGATGTCATTGAAGTGCTCAACAAATATCTGAAAATACTGTCGACCAGCGCCACCCTCGAGGATTGCGCCGTCAAGGTCGCGAAAATTTCCGCCGGCCATATGCTCTCCCGGTCGGGTTCCATTTCTCAGGATGTCCTGCCCTACAGCCTGAAAAAGGACTATGAAAACGTGAAATTTTACAAGGTACCGGCGGTCATCACCCGCGTTGTAATGGTCCCGGATGATTATGACGGGTATGGTCCCACCCTATTCCAGGGAACGCGGTACAAGATCTGGATCGCCAAAAAAGACGGAGTCGCCGGCCTTCCCGCCCCCATCCCGATTATAAAACCGAAAAACGGGGCGCCGAAAATCGTCACTACCATAGGTAGTCTCTGATTTCTGTCAGGTAAATATTTTATCCGGATTGAGAATTCCCTTCGGGTCAAAGGCATTCTTGATGCGCTTGAGGAGTTCGATTTCCCCGGGAGAGAGCGCCAGGTCGAGATACTCCCTGCGTATATACCCGACGCCATGCTCCCCGGTGATCGTGCCGCCCAGCCTGATTGCGCGTTTATAGATTTCGCGCTTCAGGTCCGGCAGCATGCTTTTCCAGAGATCATAGTCAAGGTCGCCCTTCAGCACGTCGATGTGCACGTTGCCGTCACCGGCGTGGCCGAACATCACGGACCGGAGCGTCCTGGATTGAAAAAATGATTTCAGCTCAGTCAAAAATTTCGGGATTTTTGAGCGCGGTACTACGCAGTCCTCGGCCAGGAACACGGGGCTTTCAGCGTGGATCGCCTCGCGGATAGACCGGCGGGCCTTCCAGAGGCGTTCGCGCTGGAGCGGCGACTGGGCCAGTATGATTGTTTCCTGGTCAACCCTGACGGCGCCGCCTATTGTTTCAACATCATCAAGAACAGCCTGCTCGGAACTGCCGTTGATCTGGATGAGAAGATGCGCGCCGGCGTCGGGGAAGTGCATGTCGCGGTTAAGAAATTTCGCGACCAGCATGATGGCGTCATGCTCCATGAATTCTATGGCGCATGGAACGATACGGTTGATGAGAATGGCATGGACAGCTTCCGCCGCGTCCTCCAGCGTCGCGAAAGGTATGAGCATGTCGATGGTATGGCGGGGCGCCGGTGTCAATCTCAGAAAAATCTTCGTTATGACCGCCAGGGTCCCTTCGGACCCGATCAGGATGCCGGAAAGATTATAGCCGGTGACGTTTTTAACGATTTTTCCGCCGGTAGTGATGATGCTCCCGTCGGCAAGGACGAATTCCAGTCCCAGCACGTAGTCCTTGGTGACGCCGTATTTCACGGCATGGGGCCCGCCGGCGTTTTCTGCCACGTTCCCGCCGATGGAGCAGGATTCAAGACTGGCCGGGTCAGGTGGATACATGAGGCCCTCCGCCATGGCCGCGTCCTGTATGGTCCTGGTGATGACTCCCGGCTCAACCACCGCCACCATGTTTTCCCGGTCGATTTCAATAACGCGGTTCATCTTTTCGAGTGAAAGGACCACGCCGCCCCTGACCGGCACGGCGCCGCCGGTTACGCCCGTACCGGCCCCGCGGGGGATTACCGGCACGCCGCGTTCGTTGCAGACCCTCAGGGTGGCGCTCACGTCATTGACCGAGGCCGCCCGTACCAGGATGTCGGGCATGGCTGACAGGTCCGAGGTTTCATCCTTTGAATAACTGTCAAGGATCTCGCGGTCAATGATGACCTTTTCCGGGCCAAGGATTTTTGATAATTGTTCAGCCAGTGACCGGTATGATTTCATGTACAAATTCCATTAGTATACAGAAAATGGTTTTTTATGTAAGGTGTCAAGGATTTCCTTTGGTGAAAAAAGTAATTCGGATAACCTTTATGTATGGATAAATTCTTGCTTTCTTTCGTTCGGAGTGATAGTATGATATTCCAGAGTCGATGCAGTCCGATGCAGGCCTCAGTCCTGGCTGCAGCCGGGTAAGCATGAGGAAGGGCGTATCGCTCATAGTTACTTAATTCTCAACAGAGGGGAACATGAGACAATGCCATAATTGCCGTCAGCAGATCGTCGATGATGAAGCCCTGTACTGCAGCAAATGCGGAACGCGCCTGATCGAAATCCCGAAAAGTCCTGCCACAGCGCCGGCCGCCAGAAAGAGAAAATGGATCTGGCTGATTGCCGGTGCGTTGAACCTTGCCCTCGTTGCCGGGTCTATTTTCATGGTCAAAGGGTGTTCCAGCGTGACCGGGACCTTTGTCGCGAAGGGCGAGCCTCTGGGTAATTTTACTTTCATTCCGAAGCAGTGCCGGTCCGGTCAGCGTATGAGCTTTTTCGGTTCTGTCCTCCTGGGCGAGGGCCCCCAGGACGGGGCCGTGGTTGCCATCATGGATCCCGTCAAGGGGAAGATCGTAAAGGTGGAGGTCCCGGGATCGTGTGAGCCTCCTGATTATGAAAAATGCAAAGAGGTCATTATTGATTCAAAATATTGTTCCCGGTATGAGGTGTCTGTAAACAAGACAGGAATCATGGTCAACAACATCGTCATGATTGACGGAAGAGTGATTGTAGATTGCACCTTCCCCGGCGGGGGCATGGCAAAGGGGGACATCACCTTTGAGCGGTGCAATTGAATCTTTTCCGAGAGGCGTTTGCCAGCTGATCACACGTTAATTATTACCGAGGCCATATGCTGCCGTAAAAAGGAGAAACGATGAAGATTGATAAGCAATTAATACCTTTTATTAAATTCGGCGGCGTTGTCATTTTATTCAATGTTATCATATCAGTAGCGGTATTTTGTATTTCCTATCCCATACTGTCAGATTTCCGGCTTCTGGTGTCATTGCTGATTATTATCCCGATTGCTTTTATTCTGCTCTTTGGCACGTATCTGACAATATCTCAAATCTGGATTGTGCAGAACGTCCCCAAAATAAAAGAACCGGCGGTATATGAACGCCTGAAAAAGAATTTTAAAAGATCCCCTTATATAACGTTCTATCTAAACTGGGTTTTTATTATCGCGATATTTATGCCTTTTGTTTCAGCTGCCTACCTGTTGTTCGGATACGATAATTTGTATTATCACTTTTACATTCTCTTTGTCTGCTTTTTTATCAATTTATACTTCGGATATTTTTCAATGATTGTATGGTACAAGAGAACCTACCCGATGGGAAGGTTCGGGATTCCTGTATCCATACAGTCCCTTAAAAATAAAATCGTCTCCCTTATTCTGCCGGTCGTTGTGGTCGTCACGGTGATCATATCAATTATTGTGTATTTCTCATTCAGCATTATCATCAAGGGACTGATAGATGAAACGATGAAATATCAAATCTCTGAAATAACCGGCGCTGTTGAAAAAACGGATGATCCGTCATCAGTCCCCTGGAATGATTTGTTGAAGGGAAAAAAGGGTGATGTCTTCCTGGTTGATGGGGAGGGAGTATTGTTGTATTCAGCTTCAGGCCGTGATGTGGGGAAAAAAATTCAGGATATCGTCGAAAAGGGTAATCAGGCTGAATATCTTTACGAAAATACCATCACGTATTTAAAAAAAATTCAGCGTTATGATAAAGACCGTTTTGAGGGGGTTTATAAAGGAAAAGCAGCGGTATATTTTACAAAAAAAACAACTGCCGGTGATACGGTCATCATGTCCCTGAATGAAAGGGATATGTATAATAAGTTTTATTTCACGATGTTCCTTATAACAGTCGGATTGATTTTATTGACATCGATAGTATGGTTCGTGGCAAATAGACGGCTTTCATCTCTTTCCCATGCAATGGACCTGGTAATACCGTCCATCACCCGGGCCTCCAAGGGCGATCTCACCCAGAAGATATCCATACTGAAGACCAGGGACATCCTCGAAGAATTCACGCGAGCCTTTACCACATTACTTGAAACAATACGGGAAGTTGTCGGAAAATCGGGGGAACTCTCGGCCATGCTCCTTGACCTGTCCCGGTCGATAGACGAGATGGGGACCTATATCCGCGGGGCCTCCTTAGAGCATGCGGGAACTCTCAAGGACAGCACTGAACTCATCCAGGGATTTTCCGCGTCATTTTCATCTATAGCAGAGCGGTCGGGGGACCAGAAGGAACTCATCCAGAACTTCGAGAACGCCATCAGCAATCTTAACGAATCCATGGTGACCGTGTCGAAAAATACCGGTGATGTCATCCATTCCATGAAAAACATGGAGGTGAGCGCCAACCGTGGCGAATCGCTGGTGGAGAACACCTTTTCCGGCATGCAGAACATTGAAAAGTTTTACGAGCGCATCCTCGACGTGATCCAGATCATATCGGACATCGCGGACCAGGTCAACCTGCTGTCATTGAACGCCTCCATCGAGGCGGCCCGGGCCGGCGAGCACGGCAAGGGCTTTGCCGTGGTCGCCCAGGAAATTTCCAAGCTGGCTGACCGGACCGGGTCCAGTGTGAACGAGATCACCACGCTGATCAATGAAGGGGACAGTGAAGTCAAGAAGGGGAAGGAGATGGTCCTTGACATGAAGAATTCCTTCGGCGGGATCATGAAGAGCATCACCGACACCGGAGCGGTCGTCAGCGGATTCGTGGAAACGATACAGCAGCGCATCAATGATATCACGGGTCTTAAAAACGACATCCGGAACATCAGCGATTTTTCGCGGAACCTGTCGGGGTCCACCAATGAGCAGATCCAGAACGCCTTTCATGTATCGGACATCATCACCAGTGTCAACACGGGGGTACAGGATTTCGCCGAAAAATCCGGGAAGCTCTCCGGCCTGTCGGCACAGCTGCAGCAGATGGCGGTATCCCTCAACGAGACGCTGAAGAAGTTCAAGCTTGAATAAATACCCCCAGAAACAGATGGGTCGTGATGAAATATAAGATGATCTTTCCTCTTGTTGGAATTCCCCTATTGATGATCGGGTTCGGTGCTGGCTGGCTGATATCGCGGGGCAGGTGTGCCGATTCAATGGAGCGAATTATCGCCGTCAAGTGGGGCGACGGGCGGTACGGGAAAGCATTTTATGGAGCCTATGTTTTCCTTGAGCCGTCAACGGATGGATGGCAGGTGCGTTCCAGGGTTTACCTGGGAAGGGGGAATGATTCCTACCATGACTGCGGTGTCATCGGTACTGCCATAAGCGATGCAGAGGCCGTCTCACGGTGGGGGACCATCGACTGGAAAGATGACGGCCTTCATATAGGAAAATATTTTTTACCCCGTGACAGGTTGGAGCATCACCGATAATTCAGTGACGCAAGATAATCATTCAGCTTTTCCGGGTCCTTCTGCCGAAGCACCGCCTCGGTGCCCACCACGTATCCGTTCCCGATGGCAAGGGCCTGCCTCGCGTCATCGGCTGTTTTGATCCCGAAGCCAATGATCACTTTCTTGTCGGTGTTTTCTTTTATCATGCGGATTTTATCCAGCAGCTCCGGAGATGTGAAATCAGACCGGGAACCGGTAATGCCCCGGACGCCGATGAAATAAATTATCTCGCTCTGTGACCTGTTCATAAGCTCAATATCAGACAGCCGTGATTCAAGGGTGGCAAAGGGGACAATGGGTATCCCGAAGCCGCTGTCGTAAAAGAGGGGAGTCATCCGGTTGGGAAGGTCCGGAATGATAACCCCGTCCAGGCATCCGGACATCCGTTCCGAGAAGGCACGTATGCCGTAGGAATAGATGATGTTCGCATAGGTCATGACATATTTTTTTATGCCGGCATCTGATAGAGAAAGGATCTCCTCCATGACCCTCTCTGGCGTCATGCCGCTTTCCAGTGACGCGTGGATGGCCCGGGCGATAACCGGGCCGTCGGCTGTCGGGTCGTTGAAGGGGATGCCGATTTCTATAAAGTCAAAGCCGTTTCTCACAACCGCGCCGAAGCATTTCCTGAATGTGCCGGCATCAGGATAGCCGCCGGCCAGATATATTCCTCTCATGACTCCTCCCTGTTCCGCTGCTCGATGATGCCCAGGTCTTTATCGCCCCTCCCTGACAGGTTGACCAGTACCCGCCTTCCCCGCAGCTCTTCAGCATGGGTGAGGGTCCAGGCCAGGGCGTGGGACGATTCCAGGGCGGGGATAATACCCTCCAGCCTGGTCAGCTCGTGGAAGGCTGCAAGGGCCTGATCATCAAAGACAGTATCGTATTGCACCCGTCCGGAATCCTTTAAATATGAATGCTGGGGGCCGATGCCGGCGTAATCGAGGCCCGCTGAAACCGAATGAACATCCTGGACCTGGCAGTTTTTGTCTTGAAGCAGATAGGAGAGGGCACCCTGGAAGATGCCCCTGGTCCCCAGGGAAAGGGTCGCTGCGTTGTCGCCGGGACCGAGGGAACGCCCTCCCGCTTCAACGCCTACCAGCTGCACCCCGGGGATTTCAAGAAAACCCTGGTATATCCCCATTGCGTTGCTGCCGCCGCCAACGCAGGCAACGACACAGTCGGGCATAAAACCTTTGCCGTGAAAGTATTCGAAGGCTTCCCTGCCTGTCACGGCATGGAAGAAGGCAACCATTTCCGGAAAGGGATGGGGCCCCGCCACGGTGCCGAGAAGATAATGCGTGTCGGTGACATTGGTGACCCAGTCCTTGAGGGATGCGCTGATAGCATCTTTCAGAGTGCGGAGGCCCTCGTCAACAGGAACAACTTCCGCACCGAGGAGTTTCATTTTTTTCACGTTGGGCATCTGCCGTTCCACGTCGAGGCTCCCCATGTAGACGCGGCATTTCAGGCCGAAGAGGGCTGCGGCTGTGGCTGTTGCCACGCCGTGCTGTCCGGCTCCGGTTTCAGCGATGACGCGCCGTTTTCCCATGTGCCTGGTGAGGAGCGCCTGCCCGATGGTGTTGTTTATCTTGTGGGCTCCGGTATGGAGCAGGTCTTCACGCTTAAGATACAGGGTGAAGCCGTATTTTTCAGAAATGTTCCTGGCGTGGTATACCGGCGTGGGCCTCCCCGCGTACTCCTCAAGGTAGCTGCTGAATTCCTTCATCGATTCGTCGCTTGCGGCGAATTCGCGGTATGCCCGCTCGAGTTCATCCAGGGCCGGTATCAGCAGTTCCGGAACGAACTGCCCGCCGTAGGGCCCGTAAAATCCTCTATCTGACAGCATTACGTACCTCGGTAATGAATTGTTTCATCAGTTTGTAATCCTTGATCCCCCGCCGGGATTCCACGCCGCTTGACACGTCCACGCCGAATGGGCTGAATCCCCGGATAATGCCGGCCACGGTAGCAGCTTCAAGGCCGCCCGAAATGACAAGCCGTTCCCGGATATCATGAAGCCACGGCGGGAGGAGGCCCGCCTTGCCGCCGCCGCGGCTTGTGTCGTACAAGAAAAGGACTCCTTCACGGGACTGTTCCTCCGTGTCGCCGGCAGAAATGATGCGCTCCTGCCTGCATGGTTCGTACACCTGGGCGAAGTCGAAGTCGTGATAGCATCCCGCCACCTCGTCAAAGGTGACTCCCACGGCCACGGTGGAGATCCTTCCCCGGGCATGGTGCGCCAATTTTCGCGCGTAATCAGCTGGCCGGTACCGGTCACTCCGGTCGTGAAGCACGACCCCGATCGCCGAATACCCCAGATCGATCGCCCAATCAATCTGTTCAATTGATGTTATACCGCAGACTTTAACAAACATGGCTATTCCAGAGCGATGTAAAATTCTTTTAATTTTCCGGACGGGTCTTCTGCAGTCATGAGGGTCGTCCCGATCAGGAAGGCGTCAGCACCGGCTTTCTGGAAGTTAATGATATCCTCGGCGGTCTCGATGCCGCTTTCAGCGATTTTCATGAAAGGGCCGCTGAGGGTCCGCATGGTCTTCATGGCTTTTTCCTTGTCTATCCTGAAGGTCCTGAGATCCCGGGAGTTCACCCCCACGATCTCCGGATCCAGCGCCTTGATCTTTTTAAACTCGTCAGCATCATGGATTTCATAGAGGACTTTAAGAGAATAGCGTCGCGCCCGGTGGGTGAGGAAGTAAAGTTCCCTGACATTCAGCATCGAGGCGATGAGGAGGATGAAATCCGCCCCATGGGCATAGGCATTGTCGATCTGCACTTCGCTTATAATGAAGTCCTTGCACAGCAGGGGGAGTTTCACCGCCTGCGATACTTCAGTCAGAACATCGAAGCTTCCCTGGAAAAAGCGGTTGTCGGTAAGGACGCTCACCGCGCCGGCCCCGCCCAGTTCATACATCCTGGCATGATTCGCGATATCAACATCGCGGTTTATTATGCCCCGGGAGGGAGAGGCTTTTTTCAGTTCGGCGATGAAAGGCCGCTCTGCGAGATGCGGCAGCGGGTCTATGACCGCACGGTTGCGGTTTATAGCCGGCGGGGCCAGGTGTTTTATTTCATTCCGTTTGTGTTCGATTATTTCATTCAGATACATGATATCACCCTTACATGACTTTTTTGATAGCAGTCCGGCCGCTCGCCAGTTCATTGAGTTTCATCATAGCGCCGCCTTCGGCGATGTGCCGCTTTGCCAGGTGGAAGCCGTCCCGCATGCCGTGACTGTTCATGGTGCGAAGGGCCAGGGCCGTGTTAAGGGAAAAGAGATCCGACATCTGCTCGTTTTCGCCGGAAAGGCCCTCCAGAAAGAGCTGTTTCGCCTCGGTGCGGTCCCTGACAACCGGCATGGGAAAGGGTTCAAAGAAATCAGACGGGTCTATGGAGAAGCGGCGGTCGTTGCCTTCACCGATATGGATACACTCGGTGGTATCCCGGGATGACACTTCATCGTACCCGTCTCGCGACGTATACACGGTAATGTTCTGCTTTCCGATTTTCCGTATCACCTGGGCAATGAAATCAAGGCGGTCCCGCCTGTTGATGCCGATGACCTGGTATGCGGGATCGGCCGGGTTGATGAGGGGACCCACGAAATTGAAGATGGTGGGCACCTTCAGTTCTCTCCGCACTTTGCCGATTCCCTTCAGCGCCGGATGGTAATGGGGCGCCAGCATGAACACATAATTGTGCAGCCTGAAGAATTCCTCGGGGGTCGTCCCTTCATAATTAAGGTCCATCCCCAGTTCGGAGAGAATATCGGCCGAGCCGACTATGCCGCTCTGGGCCGTGTTCCCATGCTTGACCACGCTACAGCCGAGCGAGGCCAGGATGATGCTGACCGCGGTGGAAACGTTGACCGTTGATTTGCCGTCGCCGCCGGTCCCGCAGGTGTCGATGGTATCGCCGGAGGATGCACCGAATTTCCGCTTGTGGCAATCGAGGGTCGCGGCCAGGGCCGCGACTTCATCAACGGTTTCGCGGCGGAACTTCATCGCGATAAGGGATGATGCGATCTGTGAATCCGACAGCATGCCCTGGACCATGCCTTCGAAGAGGGTCCTGGAATCGTCGAAGCTGAGCCGCTCGCCGGAATTTACTTTTTTTACGAGTTGTTCCATGTTATGCCCCCCTCCGGTGAAGTTCTATGCAGGGTGCGGCACTGGCTGCCGTGAATTTAAGAAAATTTGACACAATCTGACCGCCGAATTCGCTCAGGATCGACTCCGGATGGAACTGCACGCCGAAAAATTTCTGCCCGCTGTCTTCGATGGACATCACGGTGCCGTCGTTCTTCGACCGCGATGTCACGCGGGGTCCGTCAATATCAACGGCCAGGGAATGATACCGCACCGCGGAGAAACTTCCTGGAACGTCCTTGAAGAGGACCGGTGCGCCCATCACGGTAATTTCGTCAAGCTTGCCGTGCTTCACGGTGCCCGCCCGGACAATGGCATATCCGAGGGAATAGGCTATGGCCTGCATGCCCAGGCAAACACCGAAGATCGGCTTCCTGCCCAGGTGCTCGCCTATGTAGCGCAGCGTGGTACCGGAGTTTTTCGGCGACGACGGTCCCGGCGAGATGATAATGCCGTCGTACTGATCGGCCGGTATGATATCTGTCGTTTTTGATAATGTCCACATCGGCGCCGCATTCGCTGAAGAGGGCCTGCAGGTTGTAGGTGAAGGAATCGTAGTTATCGATCATTAAAAACATTTCGTTTCTCCAGCGTGTATATTTTTTTTATTGCCTGGAAGAGGGCGCCCAGCTTGTTGCCGACCTCCTGGTATTCCTTTTCCGGGTCGCTGTCGTACACGATGCCGGCGCCTGCCCGGAGTATGGCACGGTCACGCTTGACATAGGCGCTCCGGATGATGATGCAGGTGTCGATGTCCTGGCTGTACGAGAAATAGCCGGCGCACCCGGCGTAGAAGCCGCGGGGGGATTTTTCATACCGGTCGATCAGCTCCATCGCCCTGCACCTTGGGCGCCCCGGACACGGTCCCGGCCGGGAACGTGTTGCAGAAGAGGCGCAGCGGCGAGACGCCGTCCCGCATCCGGCCCTGGACCTCGGACACGATGTGGATCAGGTGCGAGTAGACCTCCGGTTCGAAGGAGCTTACCACCCGGACGCTGTCCGGATCGCAGCCGGTGTAAAGGTCGTTGCGCGCCAGGTCCAGGAGCATGAGGTGCTCGGCGCGTTCTTTTTCATCAGCCAGCAGCTTTGCCGTGATATCGCTGATGGATCCGCCGTCGATGCGGTATGTGCCGGCTATCGGCTTCAGTGTTGCCGTGCTGTCCTGGATTTTCAGGTGAATTTCCGGGGAAGTGCCGCAGAGAACCTCGTCCCCGAACTTGATGTAGAACATGTAGGGAGAGGGGTTGATGTTGCGGAGAAGCCGGTACAGGTTGATGGGATTGATTGCGGCGGCGATCTCATACTTGTTCGAAAGGACCGTCTGGATGCACTCGCCGCTTATGATATCCTCCTTGAGGAGGCGTACCGCGTCAGTGTATGATTCCCGGTCAAATTCCTGGGACTGTGCCGGTTCCTCACCGGGGAGGAAAAACTTTTTATGGCTGTGGAGGATTTCAGCTGCCATTTCCAGGGTGCGCCGGTCAGCCATGGCGTACACGTCCCGGGGTTCGTCCTCCTGGGTCATGAGGGCCGAATAGGCTGCATACAGCTTGCCCATATGATTGTCGAAAACATAAAATTCGTCCACCTGGAAAAAAACCATGGCGGGATTTTCCGCGTCTTCGCGCACCTTTTCCCGGAGTATGTCCATGTAATTGACCATGTCATATCCCATGAAACCAACGTATCCCCCGCAAAAATTTCCCATGCCGGCATTCTTGTTGGAACTCTCATCTGCGAGCTCCCGCACCAGGTATTCAATCGGGTTTATTTTCAGACGCTCTATGCCTGTTTCGCGCGATTCCACGGTAAGGGCGCCCTTCTGGAATTTGATGACCCTCCGGGGACGGATGCCGAAAAAGGTGAACCGGGAAAAGCTCTTGTCAAGGGTGGCGCTCTCCAGCAGGAACAGGTGATCAGCATCGGAAAAATTAAAGAGAAGGCTGATGGGGGTTATCATATCGCCGGCTATCTCGCGGTACACGACCACGCGCCGGTATTGCCGGGAAAGCTCTGTAAACTGTTCTAATGTCGGATAAAGCATTTTGTCTCCCTGTAATACTCATTAAAAAATAAAAAAAGTGCGGCAGGCTGCCGCACTTTTTGCATAATAAATACAAATGACACGCTGCCTGCCTACTGGAAGGTTCTCGCGCGCCACCACCATGTGGTTTTGTTTGTTGATGTTATCCTGCCCATACTGCGGTCTCTCTGTGAAATTAGATGTTTCTATTTATAGAAACATAGTTACTATGTATAGAAACACCGGGTTTCAGTCAAGCAAAAATGCAATTTTTTTATTTTTTTTCGCTGCAGGCGCTGGCCCGGTTATAGGGGCAGGAAGCGCATGCGTCAGGGGTGCGGCAATTCTGTTTTTGTGACGATTTGAAAAATCTGTATAATTTTACCGCAGCGGCAATGACAGCGAGGGAAATAATAAGTATGACCAGTATTGTCTGTATCATCCGGGTCACCGTATCAGCAGGCTTATCTGTCGGATCAGGAACGCCGCAATCCATGCCAGGCTAATGGAGAAGAACGCTGAAAAGGCGGGCCATTTCCACGATCCTGATTCTCTTTTCATGGTGGCAAGAGTCGCCACACAGGGGACATACAGGAGCATGAAGACCATGTATCCCAGGGCAACGGGAGGATCAATTACGGGCCTGCCGGCCATCGGGCCTGACCGGTAACGCTGTTCCTGTATCCTGGCGATCAGGGAGCGGCTCCCTTCCGGCGAGTCAATGTCGGCATGATAGAGTATACCCATGGTGCTCACGGCGATCTCCTTTGCCGCGAGTCCGGTGATGATGCTCACGCCCATCCTCCAGTCAAAACCGAGGGGCTCCAGCCCCGGTTCCACCAGCCTCCCGATTCTCCCGATATAGGAGTTCTCGAGGCGTTCCCCGCTCCTGTCGTGTTCCAGCGATTGTATTTCAGACTTCATCTTTTCTTCAATGGATGCAAATGCAGCCCTATCATTCTTCCCGGTTTTATACAGTTCCGCCTGATAGCGTTTCTGCGTATCGGCTATTTTCATGTCATATATGCTTGCGGCGCCGCCATGGTCCGGAAAGCGGCCCAGGGCCCAGATGATAATGGCCGCCATGAGTACAATGCCGCCGATTTTTTTCATGTATTCCTTCCCCCGGTCCCACATGTGGCGGGACGTATTTTTCAGGTGGGGCATCCGGTACGGCGGCAGCTCCATGACAAAGGGCGCGTCGACCCTGCTGAAAAATGTTTTTTTCATGAACATGGCGGATACCGTCGCCACCCCTATGCCGGCGGCATAGAGCGCGAAAAGCACCGAGCCGGGGTGGGCGGGGAAAAAAGCGCTGATGAAGAGAACATAAACGGGAAGGCGGGCGCTGCATGACATGAAGGGTATGATGAGCATGGTCAGTATCCGGTCCTTCCTGCTTTCCAGTGTGCGGGTGGCCATGATGGCCGGCACGTTGCACCCGAACCCCATGACCAGGGGGATGAAGGATTTGCCGTGGAGTCCCATGGCGTGCATCAGCCGGTCCATGATGAAGGCGGCGCGCGCCATGTAGCCCGTGTCCTCCATGAGGGAAATCATGAAAAAGAGGATCAGTATACTCGGAATGAACACGATGACCCCGCCGACGCCCGCAATAATGCCGTCAGTCAGGAGTTCGCGCAGCAGGCCGGGCTGCATGGAAGCCGCGATGAACCGGGAAAGATAGGAGGTGCCAGATTCAATCCAGCCCATGGGATATTTTCCAACGGTAAAGGTGAGCTGGAACGTGAGCCACATGAAGAATAAGAAAATGGGGAATCCCAGGAACTGGTGCGTCAGGACACGGTCTATCTTTTCACTGGTGGTCATTTCCGGCCGGGGGCCCGGATGATATGTCTCACGGAGCGCGCCGGCTATGAATCCGTACCGGGCATCGGCTATCAGGGTTTCGCATTCTTCCTTTAATTCCGATTCAATGGTGCGTATCTCCTTTTTCGCCTGCTGAAGAACGGCGCTGGCACGCTCTGCGTCACATGACAGCTGACGTTCCGTTTCCGAGTCTTTTTCAAGGAGCTTGATCGCCATGTACCGGATCGGCACCGGGGAGGGTGCCGCGACGGCGTCAGAAATGAGTTCCTGCAGGGAACAAAGGGCCTTTTCAATGTCCGAGCCGTAATTGATCGTCACGGTGCGTACGGTTGAATCGCGGTTTTCATGGACGGCAATGATTTCATCGAAGAGCTCTCCCAGGCCTTCGCCGTCAGGTCCTATGGTCGGCACAAAAGGAATGCCGAGCAGTTTTCCCAGCGCCCGGTGCTCCAGGATATCACCTTTCATTTTAAGTTCGTCATACATGTTGAGGGCAACCACCACCCTGGCGCCCATTTCCAGCAGCTGAGTGGTCAGGTAGAGGTTCCGTTCCAGGTTGGAGGCGTCTATGACGTTTATAACCACATCCGGCCTGTTCTCTAGAATATGCTTTCTCACGTATAGCTCTTCCGGGGAATACTCGGTTATGGAATAGGAGCCCGGGAGGTCGGTTATGATGAAGGTGCGGCCCTTGTGGCTGAAGCGGGCTTCCCGCGATTCCACGGTTACGCCGCCGTAATTGCCGACCCGTTCCCGGGAATGGGAGGCATGGTTAAAGATGGTTGTTTTACCGCTGTTGGGATTTCCCACCAGGGCGATCCGGATTTCCCCGGAATGATTCAATGGAGGAGCCGGATCGGCCTGCGACGATGCCGGAAGACCCTGGGTGCCATAAATATCAGTATCGGATTGGGTCCCTGTTTCATCCTGGCACAAGAAGGAACGGCCTTGTCCAGCACGCAGTGATGATTCTACGTCTATAAAGGAAGCTTCGGCCCTCCGGAGAGATATATTCGAATCCATGAGCTTGTATTCGATAGGGTCTCTCAGGGGAGCGTTTTTGATGACGGTCACAGCTTTTCCCCTGATGAATCCCATTTCCGTGATTCTCCTGCGGAAGGAGCCGCGCCCCCGTACCCTTGTTATTATTCCTTTTTGTCCGTTTTGTAATTCCGAAAGTTTCATGGCTCACTGCCAGCAACTTGAGTCAGACGAAGGCTAAGAATTTCGAAAGGTACATGAACCAGCGTAAGTATAGAATAACAGAAATTCTTTGACCATTATTAAAAATATACTGCCGATTAAAGTTAGAGTCAACTAATTTAAATAGTTATCTCTACTTTTTTCAAAAAAGCATGTTCTGCATGATGATTTTTATTTGGCTGACCGCACATATATAATGTTTCAATTCCTCAGGCGGAAATCATATCGAAAAGTCGATAATAGTACCATATATGAATCAAGAAAAAATTACATATGAAATAAAGCAGGCTGGACACGGTCTCGACACGATCGTGGTTAAATCCGGGGGGAGGGATATACCCCTGCACAGCGGAGTAAATCCTGAACGTGATTCTGAACTCCTGAGGGACAAGCTTGATCCGTCCCGGCATGATTTTCTTGTAATCCTGGGGGTGGGGCTTGGCTATCATTGCCTGCCTTTAAAAAACTGCATCGACCGGTATAGGCGCATCATCCTCGTTGATATTCTGGATGGTATTGAAGGGGCCATCGCCCGAAACAGGCTGACCTCGTTTCTTCTAACAAACTCCCGCATCACCCTGGTGGCAGGAAAGACAACTACCGAGGTGGAGAGAATTGTTGCAGAGCAGATGGACATGGATTCGATCAGGGGGATACAGGTGGTGGAACATCCCGCATCAATGAGGCTGTTCAATGACTATTATGGAGCTGTAAAAAAATCCATCAATAAAGTAATCAACATCAAAGCAGGCAATAAAGCCACGCGGCAGGCCTTTGGTTCGCGCTATCTCCGCAACATTTTATTGAATCTTGCCATGGTGAAGCGCACGCGTCCGGTCAGGCATCTCTTTAATGCTCTTGCCGGATATCCTGCAATTATTGCGGGATCAGGGCCGTCCCTGGATGAAGACATGGGTATGATAGCACGGCACCAGGACAGGTTTTTTATACTATCCGTTGATTCAGCTCTTCCGGCCCTGCAGGGTAATGGGATTTACCCGGATATCGTCATTTCCATTGACCCGCAGCCCTACGTGTTCGAGCATTTTCAGAATTGCCAGTACGGCGGTTTTCTGTCTGTTTCTTCACTATCGGCACATCCTTCCCTGATAAACAGGCTGCCTGGATACCTTTCGCTCAATTCCCATCCTTTTTCACAGATGGCCGCGGAGGTTTACGGGGACAGTATCGGATCCATCGATTCAGGGACCGGCAGCGTCGCGGGAGACGCAGTCAGTCTTGCGGTGAAATGCGGTTTTTCCCATATTGGCCTGACGGGTCTTGATTTTTCATTTTCCCGTTTTGCAATCTATGCCCGGGGCACCGCGTATCAGAAGCGATACAGCACCTTCTTCCAGAACCGCTTTTCCACCGTGGAAGGGCTAAACCTGAAGTATATTTTGAACTCCAGCGGCGGCATCAAAGAGGCTGGGAAATTCACCAGAAAATCATTTCTCCAGTATCACCAGACCCTGGATGATTATATCAGGGATAACGCCCTGACTCAGATAGTCGCCCTGAATGAAAGGGGGATCGGGCTTTCCGGCACGGTCCCGGCAAGTATGACTGATTTTATCGGCCGATGGTGCTCGACTAGCATTGATAAGAAAGAAGTCATCGGGGCGGTGCATGGTGCCTCACGGATGATCGATGCCGCTCCCCTGATCGCGGCTATCGGCCACATCGTTGATGAAAAGATTTTTAATGACCTTCTTGAATCGTCCCTGGGAGTTCAGGTAAATGATAAAATGAAGAATTATTATCGTAATTTGGTGCTAATGGCACGCAGGAGTTTTGATGGTACATAGAGTTTTTCGGTATTCCCGCGGCCGAAAATTTAATTAAATGACCGAGATGATTTAGCCGAATATGTTATTGTACTAACAGCTGTTTATCATTTCTGAAAGGCAGGTCGTATTATGGACATGGATCAATTCAATATACCTCACCAGAAGGTAAAGGAAAAAAGCGTGTATCTCCTCCATCTGGATGCCGCGCGGATCATACTGATATCGGCAGCGGTCATCGGCATTATCATCGTTTCATTTCTTCTGGGAATGAATTTCATCAAGGGCGGCGACGGCGACAAGGCCCTGGTGACGAAAAACGATATATTCGACGGCCAGAAAGAGCTCGATCTGCTGAAGAACAATATTCCGGATCCGGCGGATGAGGAGGATCTGTCCAAGCCGGGGGACGAGAAACTGGTTGCATCCGACAAGGATGAAAAAGGCCATGACAAAGAAAAAATTGATGCCGAAAGTCAGGCCATTGAAAAAGATAAAAAGGATGGTCTGCCGGCTATATCAAAAGGTGAATCATCAGACGTGTTGACCAAGGACAATTTCAAAGATAGCGTTGCCAGGGGGAAGGGCGGTAACAAGAAAAGAACCCGGGACCTGGATGAGGGAAAGAAAATTTCTCAATCTTCAGAGGAAGATGTTATCGATAAGCCGGTCAAAAAGGCCACGGTGAAGAATGACACGAAAAAGAAGAAGCGCGGCAAATCAAAGGTGGTCGCTGTTTCCGTGGATAAAGTAGAGGAAGGCAAAACCGGCCATTCCGGCGACTTTGCAATTCAGGTCGGTTCCTTTGATAAAAAATCAAAGGCCCAGTCGGAGGTAAAGTCCCTGAAAGATCTCAATTATGATGCGTATATTGATGAGTCGCTGGTAAAGGGAAAACAGTATTACCGGGTCAGGATAGGACCGGTTGCCTCAAAGAAAAAAGCCCTCGACCTGCTTAAAGATGTCCAGGGTAACGACAGATACCAGGAAAGCTACATGGTGCGTGAATAAAGCACAGCGTAAAAAGGCTGTCCCGCAGGACAGCCTTTTTTATTGCATTAATACTACAAGGTCACACGATTTCTTCAATTCTTCGTATGCCGTCCCTGTTCAGTATTATCCTGAAACGACGCAGATACTCCTGCTTGTCGATTATGAAATACGTGATCATGTTGATATGATAGACTCTCATGCCGAAGGCTTTCCGATAGCCGGATTTGAAGGGTAAAAAAATCTTTTTTTCCGGGTTGTCCATGCTCCGCAGAAAATGCTGGACGTTGAACCGCATGATATCAATGACGTCGTTGGCGGAATGTCGGTGCCGTATCCTGTTGAATTTTTTCGAGCTGAGGCGAATGTATTTCCGGTACAGTATGACATTTTCTCCGGTCATGCTGTTGTTGATGTCCGTCATGCTGTCTCGGGACCGGTAATCTAATATTTTTCCCGGTACGGCATTGTCGGTGATGATATTGAAGCTTTCCTTGCAGGTCCCGATCTTCTGGTCGAAACTGTGATAGATGTTCCGCTGCCGGTCGTAAAGCCACTTATGGAGGGTCACGCTCAGGTAGAGGCGAAGGAGTTCCTTCATGCGGTCCTTGAACATGTAGCTGATAACCAGGGCTATGAAGAAAGGAAGAGAAAGGCTGCCGTACCAGTTCTGGCCGATGAAGGCGACCATGGTGGCGAAGACCATGGCGACGCCCGCAGCCACGCTGTAGACCGCCTGCTCCAGATATTTGCCTCCCTTCTCAACGCGGGTTTCCAGGTATAAAATGTTGCTCAGGAATTTTTTCAGTGCCCCCTGGCGGAACACGTATTTTTCGTTATCCCCTTCTAATGATGGAACAGAGGGGTACCCGCTCTGGATCCGATATGAGGCCTCCCCGTGGACGATTTTCATAAGGCGTCGGCAGTATTTTTTATGAAGACGGGGATGGCGTTCCTTCAGGATCTCCAGCAGATAGCAGGAGTGGGTTTCTGTTTTTAAGCTGATATATTCGTCAGCGAAGAGGTACACCGTCTGCAGCTTTGGAGGGAGGCCGTCTCCGGTAACCAGGGGCTTCAGTTCCCTGAATCTGCTTATTACGTCATTGACCCCGGAAATGAATTCCGATACAAGGTGTTCGGCTTCCTTGATCTTATCAGTTTTTTTCAGAAAACGAAGCTGCACGCCGATCGCTTTTTTGTAGACCAGGCAGAACATTTTAATATGGTACTCATAACTCGAGACGCTCTGCCGGGTCCTTGAGGCCAGGAGGCTGTCGACGCATCTCCTCAGGCGAGCCATGTTTTCGGGATCCGTAGCGAGGTTTTTCAGGAGTATCGCCGGCGTCTTCAGGCGTATGGTGGCCCGCAGATCCTTGTAGAAATCTATGCTGGAATAGGTTTCCCGGTTGATGTTGAGATTGTTGGGTATAAAAAAATAGGTCTGCACGAAATAGGAATTCGTTGTCTTGCGGTCCAGAGAGAGGTTATATGACTGCTTGATCTCGAACTGATAATTATCGTGTATTTTTATCGTTTCTTTTATCATCGAACATGGCTGTAACGTTATGGTCATGGTATATATTTCGGAAAAAATCTTCGAAAAAATAACACAAAGGCCCGGTATTAGAACCAGGCCCCGGATTTTTCCAAACATGTTATGGATGTCAGTAGATGTTGTCTTTTATGAGACTTTCTTCCAGTTCATCCGCCTTGGCCGCTATGAATGACAGGGATTTCATGAAACGGAGCGGGTCGCAGTCTTTAAGGAGAATGCTGTTGCGTAATATCATGGTGTCGTTAAGAAGGGCGATTGAGCCATAGTCAAGGGTCGTGTTGAGCTGGAGGCAGTATTTGTAAAGCTCGCACAGGTCCTTCTTGAGCTTGCCGATGATCGAATAATAATTGATGATCCGGTCGCCGGATTCATCCTTGGCCAGGGTGATAAGAACTTCCTGGGAGCGGCCGTTATCGAATTCTATATGTGTCGTGTAGCTTCCCTGCGCGTCCTTGTGAAATCGTATCTTGAATTCGCTGGCAATGGCTGAAATGAATCCATCAAAAACTTCCATTTAGCGCCTCTCTCATGTAAAGTGGTGGCGTCGTATCTGCAACCGGGATGCGGCCGTCTTTTCTTGGTACATGCGGAATTATGAATCATTCTGAAATTAAGTCAAGAAATAAGTATGAAAAATCCTTGAAAAATAATCGTCCAGCCGGTTTATTGTCGATAATTGCAAACAAGGATTCTCTTTCAATGATACCACTATTATCCGCAGATTCCCGTGAGAAAAAGGCCATTTCAAAAAACACCAGGGAAATAATCCATCATCTGTCGGTGGATATCGGGGAGCGGACCATACGAAAATACGACAACCTTGAGCGCACGCGAACCTATATCATTGATTACTTCAACCGCTACGGCGTCAACCCGTCAGAAGAAACCTATCAGGCAGACGGCCACACGGTATCCAATATCACCGCCGAGATACGGGGAACGGAGAGCCCCGATGCGATCATTCTTGTCGGCGCCCACTACGATACCATCGAGGACACGCCCGGCGCCGATGACAACGCCTCCGGCATAGCCGGGCTCCTGGAGCTGTTCCGCCTCCTGTCAGCGAAGCGGTTCAAGAAAACGGTGCGCTTTGTCGCCTTTACTCTCGAGGAGCCCCCCTATTTTTCCACTGAACTGATGGGGAGCATGGTCAACGCGAAGAACTGCCGCAAGAGGAAAGAAAATATTGAATTGATGGTCTGCCTTGAAATGCTCGGTTACGGTTCGAGAAAGTGCCACCAGGATTATCCCCTGAATCACAATAAAAAGGAATTCCCTGTATGCGGGAATTATATGAGCGTCATATCCCTCCCTTCAAATGCGCCCTTTGTGTATCTGTGGAAAAAGATTTATAATACCCGGGCCCGGTGCAAGATATTTGAGTACATAGGACCTGCGTCAATACCCGGCATGGACCTTTCGGATCACATGTCCTTCATCCGTTCCGGCTACCGGGCCATCATGATTTCGGACACCGGTTTTTACCGCAACAAGAACTACCATTCCCCGGACGATACCTTTGAAACTATCAACTTCAAGCTCCTGTCCGATACTGTTTTTGATTCATACGTAACGCTGAAAGACCTTCTGGACATGGAGATCAATCTCTGAAACTCACGTGACGCGGCTTTAAAACGCCGAGCAGTTCAATATGGGGCGTCTGGGGGAACATATCAAAGGCCTCCACTGATTCAACCGAATAATTGCGAAGTACCGCGACATCGTCACGGAATGTTTTCGGGTTGCACGACATATACACGATCTTCCCCGCATTCATGCGGTCAATGCTTTCCATCACGCTCTTCTGCATGCCCGCCCGCGGCGGATCCATGACTATGGTCTCGTAATCTCCCGCAGCGGACTTGAGAAATCCCCCCGCGTCGCCGCAAATGAATTCAACGTTAGTGATGCTGTTGATCTCCCTGTTGGCGCGGGCGATTTCCACCGCCTCGGGGTTCATCTCGACGCCGGTGACCCGTTCGGCCGCGTCCGCAATAAACAGGGATATGCTCCCGACCCCGGAGCAGAGGTCAAGGACGCTGCCGCGCGCGTGATCGCGGATCTTTCTGTACATACGCTTCGCGATATCCGCATTGGACTGGAAAAAGGAATTGGGGGTGACACGGTACCTGATGCCGTCAAAGGACTCTTCGATGTAGCCAGCCTTGACGGTTTCCAGGATGTCGCCGTAGCTCAAATCCGCAAGGCCGCCGTGGTGGAGGATGGATACCGAATCGGCCTCGCCAATGATCTGGTCAATCACCCTGGAAAGCCTGTTTTCCTTTTCCGCGACGACAAAATTCAGCATTACCTGGCCGGTATAGCGGGCTTCCCTGAGCACGGCATAACGGAGATATCCCTGGTGCCGGAGATAATCGTATCCCTCGATGGTTTCCAGGAGAGGGCGGACTTTTTGGTAGAGGCGGTCAGATTTCTCCTGCATGATGCTGCAGCCTGTCACGTCAATAACGGTGCGGAAGCTGCCCCGCCGGCGGAGGCCGATCCTGCCGAAGGCGGTCACCATGTCCATGCGGCTCCGGTAACGGTACGGGTCCGACGGGTGGATGGATTCAACCGCGGCAATGCCCTGGAGGGCGTCGTTAACCATCTGCCGCTTCAGGGCAAGCTGGCCGGCATAATCCATGTCCTGGAACAGGCAGCCGCCGCACTGGCCGAAGTGGCAGCAGGATGGCGCCGCTCCGTCGCCGCGGTACCGGTCAATGAGCTGGTTGATGTACTGTCTCTCTTTTTTTTTCATTGTTTCTCAGCGTTCCTAACCGGGGATGCTGGCCACTTCCCGACGGGACATATCATGCCGTATACATAACTATTTTTTTATCAGGAAGAAAGAGCGCGGCCGTGTTGCCTTTCATTTGATTCACCCTGAAATCATCAGATTCCGGTTCGAAGAAGAGTGATCTCTTCAGGTCTGAAAGATCATACCTGGTTCCTTCACGGGTTAGCGTGCCGCCTTCCGCAAGGCTCTCGAAAAATGAAAAGCCTTTCTTTTTCATTTTCGAAAGACCTTCCGGTTTTATCAGGCCCGGGTAATAGGGAGACCGTGACACAGCACACCAGTCCCACCGCACTGCGTCCAGAAAAAAACTTTTTTCTCCTGAAAACCGTGAGGCGATATATTTCAGGAGAAGCTGCGCGCAGGATTCCCATCTCCTGGTTAATTGCCCGGTAGTCTCGTCAAGGAATGAGGACAGTTCGCGATACAGGTCAAAGGAGGACTCATGGCGCCCGGCAAGAAGGGACAGGGTCGCGTCAAAGCGGCGGGTGTTGTACAGACGATCAACGAGATGAGCCATTCCTTCAAGGAGGCGGAGCTCGTTCCTTCCGAGCCAGGCGGTTTCCATGACCTGGTACGGCGCCCGCGGCGAATAGGCCATGCCATACCGGCCGGCGGAACCCATCATGTCCGTACCGGGAAGAATCTTGAGAAAGCCCAGCTGAAGATGATCGGGTCGAAGATCGTAAACATCGTTGAAAGAGCGGGCGATGGACTGCATATCCTCGAAAGGAAGGCCGGCAATAAGGTCAAGGTGTATCTGGATAGTCCCGAGACCGATGAGCCGCGCCAGGGTGGTTTTTTCCCTGATCCATTCGCCGGAGCGCTTCACGGCAGTCAGCGTTTCAGGGTTTGTTGACTGGACACCGATCTCAAACTGGAAGAGTCCCTTCGGGCATCGGGACAGGATCTCGAAATCTTCTTCATCCAGATAAAGCGGATGAATCTCGAAGTGAAACGTTGTCGGCCCGCTGTTGTAATTTTCCAGAAGATAAAGCCATATCGCGCGGCTATGTTTCCCTGCCGCGTTGAAAGTCCTGTCGACAAACTTGACCAGTGGAGGCCCGTCCTGGAGAATCAAATCAAGTTCCCTTTTCACATTGTCCATGCTCTTCATCTCCATCTTCTGATCGGACCGGGATGAAAGGCAATAGGTGCACTTTAAGGGACATCCCCTGGTTGATTCATAGTAGATATACCTGTTGCGAAGGCCTGTCAGGTCTTCTTCAGTATAAGGCCCCGGCAATTCAGTAAAAGGAGTATTTGGGACAGATATTATTTTCCCGTCGGCCATGAAGCTGTTTTTAACAAGTTTCCTGAAACCTTCTTCGCCGTGGCCGGTGATGATACAATGTATGCAGGGAAAAGCTTCAAGCCATGAGCCGGGATTGAAGCTCACTTCCGGACCGCCCAGGACAAGCAGGGTGTCCCCACATTTATCATGCAGCGCGGGGATCAGTTTTCTGACCAGCTCCGAGTTCCAGATGTACACGGAAAGGGCAATGACATCGGCATCTTCCGCGGCCAGCCATCCGGCAATCTCAACCGCCTTCTGATTAATTGAAAATTCCCGTATGATAATTGACACATCGAGATCGCGCACCGCGGATCTCAAGCAGTACAGGGCGAGGCATGAATGGGTATAGCGAGCGTTAATGCCGGCGAGGATAATTTTTTTCATTGATCATTCCCGTTATTGGGGAGGCATCTGTGATTGCTGCCTGACTGTACCATCAGGGCCATTCCCTGTTCGACAGTTCCGGGAAAATAGTCATACAGCTTTATTCCACGGCACCGCTGCTTTTTAATAAATCGGCAATATCTCTATTTCCATATTTGAAGGCAACCTTGAGCGGTGTTGTATCCCGGGCAAAAAGAGTACCCCCAATGGCGCAGTAGTCGGCCCTGGTGCGGGGACTGAGCTGCACACCCTTCTGAAGCAGGTGACGCGTCAGCTCGATATCCCCGCCGGCGGCCATATGGAGGGGAGTGATGCCATTTTCATCACTGGCGTTGATGTCCGCTCCATGGTCAATCAGGAGGCGGGATATGATGGCGCTTTTTGCCGCGGCCTCAATGAGCGGTGTCCGCCCGTCGTTGTTACGGGCGTTGACAAGTATCTTTTTCGACAGTAGCAGTTCGACGATTCCCAGGGCGATGGCGTGCTGAGTTTCCCCGATTATTTTACCGTTGACGAATTCGATCGGGTTAACGAGGGCGCCGTTAAGACGGACCTCATAATGGCAGTGATCGCCGCTGGCGGATCCTGTCATGCCGACATACCCGATGACCGCGCCGCGTCTGACGCAGGCATTCTTTTTGACCGCAAAGAGATGGCAGTGGCCGTAGATCGATTGGTATCCGTTCCGGTGCTGAATGACAATGTAATTCCCGAGGGTGCTGCTGACGCCGGTCATCGCGACAACGCCGTCTGCCGTCGCATGCACCGGGGTTCCGTTTTTGGCCGCAATGTCAAGTGCGCGGTGATAATCGCTGTTGTTGTCAAAGGGCGACCCGCGCCATCCGAAGCGTGAAGAAATCCTTCCCTCCACGGGGGGGATGGAAGGGATGTCAGATGAGGCGCATTGAAGGGACGTAAGGATGACGTGCAGCGGCGAATTGCCATCGGCTGCTTTCATGTTTACATCCCCGCCCCTGTCCAGGATGAGGGAAACCATGTCCCGAGCCCGTTTCGATTCGTCATCGGTTTTCTGCGTGACGGTGAAGATGCCTGTGCGTTTGCCGTTCCTTTCATCAAAGCACTGGTTCACGACCCGGTAGGTGTCCCATCGCGCAGCAATATGGAGAATGGTCCATCCATCAAGGAACCGGTGGTTAGGATTGAAACCGCGTGACAGGAAATGGCGCACTTCCTCTATATCGTTGTTCATTACAGCGCTGGTGATATCACTGTAGGTTTCATTTACATCCTGGCTTGAAATGCACCGGGAGTAGGCAATGATTGCTGTCAGCAAAGTCAGAATGATAGATATTTTTTTCATACAGATACCCTGATCGTTGTTTTGCACCGCATCACTATTGCCGATTTCTGGTGACGGTATGTCCATTCTTCACTTGAGTTTGCTGCCTGGTCCCGATACGGATACGGCATGGAATAACATGATGGAGAGCTGTAAACTGCGCGCCCGGCAGGATTCGAACCTGCGACCTACGGATTCGTAGTCCGGCGCTCTATCCAACTGAGCTACGGACGCGTATGTAAAACTATATGTAGTATACTTTTCCCCGCCGTATCCGGCAACAAGAAAAAATATGACTGCCCGTGAAATCAGACATTAATTTTTTTTGCGTATTGAATGATGATCGGAAAATCGTACATCACCGCCGCTTTTACCTTCATAAAACCGATAGCGCACAGGGTAAAATAGGTCAGGTGAGACAGGTAAACCAGCACGACAACGATCAGCTTGAGCACACGGAACGAAATAGGCACAAAGACGGTCAAAAAGGTCAGCAATATCGGCAGTGCGATAAAAAACAGTGCCATGATAAAGGCCTGTTTGCCGTGATGCATGGCGAAGCTGTCGTCCTTCCTGAACAGAAACGGGTAGGCCCACCCCACGAAGGGAAAGTACGTGAACCATATCAGGGGAACGTCGAAATCGACGTTGAATCGCTTGATTGTTGCTCTGAATTTTTCCACCATTGCTCGTCGTCTCATTCGGAGAAGGAGGGATTCGAACCCTCGGTACCGTTACCAGTACAACGGTTTAGCAAACCGTCCCCTTCGGCCTCTCGGGCACCTCTCCATTGATAAAGGCACAAGCCATTGTGCGCTTTATCAATGACAGGTTCGGAGAGTGAGGGATTCGAACCCCCGGTACCTTGCGGTACAACGGTTTTCAAGACCGCCTCCATCGACCACTCGGACAACTCTCCGGGAGCAAAATTATTAAAAGGTGAATGATTGTCAAATAAAAAAGAATTAATCAGCTGTGGTTATCTTTATCGAAGCGGAAATTTGATGAAAAACCAGATGCCTGAGAGTTAAAAATCCACAAAAATTCCGAATTTGAGCGTTATTTCTCCGAAAACGGGGAGAGGTTTGTAATGGAATCCATACACCGTGATCGTCTGATCGGTCAGCATTACATCCAGGGAGAGGCACGGCTCCATGTACATGTTGCTATAGAACCTCCAGATATATCCGCCTTCGATTGTCAGGTATGGAGCGATGGAGCTTCCCTTCCTGTCGTAGTACTTGAGGGTGATCATATTGTTCCATGCGCCGATCCCGGCGCCGAGGACAAAGCCGTCGAAAGAATTACCGAAGCAGTATTGCAAGACGACAGAAAACGTGTTCACGATGTTCTTGTGAAAGTAACTGGTCTCTATCAGTGAGTCCGGTATTCGCATATGACGGATATCCAGGCGTATTTTAAAATGATCGACACCGAACCACGGCTGTATGCCAAGGCCGAATTCGCTGTCAATGGCGCTCAGTATTGTGGGAAAGAAGTCCAGGTTGGCCCCGAAGGCAAACCGGTGCAGTTTGAGCGGGGTCAGGGAATCAGAATTGACCCTCTCGTCAGTTGTTTGCAGGGGGATTTTATTATTCTGCGTTTCCTGGCCATGGGCGTAAAAATTTCCGCCAAAGGTAAATATGATTGTGGCTGCTGCAATGGTGAATATGAAATGTGATGATGAACGCATATTATTTTTAATGCAATTTTGGGTGCCGCGTGGGCATTGATGATTCAATAGTCTGGCACACAGTATAAAGCGGATTGGTTTTTTTTCAACACATTTATTCATTATATGGCATAATGCCTCATGGCAGTTTTTTTATCTGCAATATGCTAATCTGACTCTGCAGAAACCTGCGACAGGATGTCGTTGATTATCAATCCCGCCAGCATGAAACCGAAGATGCCCGTGATATGCACCAGGGCGCCGTTGATCTGCTTTTTCATGCCGCACCAGTCTATCGGCGCTTCGTCATGATCGGCGCAGAATTTTGCACGATCCTTCGCGCAGGGGCAGTCGCCGGAGCCGCATACCGTTTCAGCCGCGGGGTCCACCGGCAGTTCCTCGCTGTACACGCACAAAATGTCGGTTGAGACATTGTTTTGACGGAGCCTCCGGCGCACGGACCTTGCCAGCGGGCAGATTGTTGTCCTGGATAATAGTTCTGTTCTGATTTTTGACGGGTCTGTTTTTGCACCCGCACCCATGGAGGAAAAAACCTTCACCTGCAACGAGACGCACTGCTCCAGGAGCAATACCTTGTTCTTGAGGGAGTCGATGGCGTCGATGACATAGTCATATGATTTCAGGTCGAATTCACCGCAGCTCTTCTCGTCATAGGCCGCGTGACGGGCGGTGATGGCGGACGACGGGTTTATTCCCATCAAACGCTTTTTCAGCTCTTCAACTTTAGATTCGCCGACATTGCTCGCCAGGGCCTGTATCTGGCGATTTATGTTGGTGGGGCAGATGATGTCGGAATCGACAATGGTGAGGTTCACCAGCCCTGAGCGGACCAGGCTTTCAGCGCACCAGCTTCCGACCCCGCCTACGCCAAAGATGATCACGGATATGCTTCTCAGGCGGTCCAGAGCCTTTTCTCCTATTACCATCAGGGTTCGGTGGGTCATATTTTCATAGAAGGAGTTCATGGTAATTTTTTTCCGTTAAGGACAACAGATTCCGGAGAAACAGATTGTCAATTATAATAGCGACGCAGCGGGGCCCGGTCAGTCGCTGATAATCTCCGTGCCTATGCCGGCCTGGGTGAATATCTCCAGGAGCACCGCATGTTCAACGCGGCCGTCTATAATATGGGCCTTGCCCACGCCGCCTGCCACGGCGTCGCAGCAGCAGTTTACCTTCGGGATCATGCCCCCGGTGATCTGGCCCTTCTCGATATGGGACTGGATTTTTTTCACCTTGAGGGTGGAAACGAGCTTTTCATCCAGGAGTACTCCATCCACATCGGTGAGGAGGATGAGCTTTTCCGCCTTAAGAGCTGCCGCGATCTTGCCAGCAGCCAGGTCCGCGTTGATGTTGTAGGTGGTCCCTTCCTCGTCTACGCCGATGGGCGCGATAACCGGGATAAAACGGTCGCGGTCGAGGGTCTCCAGGACCGAGGGGTTGATTGACCTGACCGTTCCCACCTGGCCGATATCGACCTTCTCGTTATTTTTTGTCAGGTGAAACATCTTCTCGGCGGTGATCAGGTTCCCGTCCTTGCCGGAGAGCCCCACTGCCTTGCCGCCGCTCAGGTTGATATTGTTGACGATTTCCTTGTTGATCTTGCCCACCAGCACCATTTCGACCACTTCCATGGTCTCCCGGTCGGTAACGCGCATGCCGTCAATGAAATCGCTTTTTTTCCCTATCTGTTTCAGGAGGTCATTGATCTGGGGACCGCCGCCGTGGACGATCACGGGATTCATGCCCACCAGTTTGAGGAGGACCATGTCCCGGGCGAAGGACTTCTGGAGAGCATCATCCACCATGGCATGGCCGCCGTACTTGACAACGATGGTTTTCCCGTAGAATTCCCTGATGTAGGGAAGCGATTCCAGGAGGGTGTTTACTTTATCAATGTACTTTTTCATAGGTGGCCGTCCGGCATTGTAGTGATGACAGCAATCGGGGCGAAGGCATTTTCCCTGATCCGTCAGGGATTAACCAAGAAACAGTTTCCTCATAACGTCAATATTTTTTCATTACCCGAGGTAATATTCTTGATATTATTGGCAATCTAAAAATATCTGTACCTCACGATGACATCCTCTGAACCAAATAAACCTTCAGGCTCGTCACGCACCCGCTGGCACGCCTTCCTGGTCGCCAGCGGCATCATGCTCAGCCGCATCACCGGCCTCATCCGGGAAAGCGTCATCGCCTATTTCTTCGGCAATTCTGATACTGCCGATGCCCTGAAGGCCGCCTTCCGCATTCCCAATCTCCTTCAGAACCTTTTCGGCGAGGGGGTGCTTTCCGCTTCCTTTATTCCGGTGTATGCAAACCTCCTGGCGCGCGGCGAAAAGGAAGAAGCGGACCGGGTGGCGGGCGCCATCGCCGCCCTGCTGATGATAACGACATCGGTACTGGTGCTGGTCGGTGTCCTCGTCACGCCCTGGATTATCAACGCGGTGACCCCCGGATTCGAGGGCCCGAAACGGGAGCTGTGCATCACCCTGGTTAGGATTCTCTTCCCCGGGGCCGGGCTCCTTGTCTGGTCCGCCTGGTGCCTGGGCATTCTCAACAGCCACGGGAAATTCTTCCTTTCCTATGCCGCCCCGGTGGTGTGGAACTTCGTCATCATAGGAACCCTGGTCATCTTCGGAGGACAGAGCGGCGAGGAAGTCCTTGCGGAGTGGGTGGCATGGGGATCCGTTGCGGGCAGCGGCGTGCAGATGCTCATTCAGCTGCCGGTGGTGCTGCGGCTCCTGGGAAGATTGCGTCTCTCCCTCGATCACAGCATCAGGCATGTGCGCACCGTGGTCCGCAATTTCGTGCCGGTCTTTTTCAGCCGCGGGGTGGTACAGATCAGTTCGTATATCGATGCGATGCTGGCCAGTTTCCTGCCCACCGGTGCGGTAGCGGCCTTTACCTACGCGCAGATACTGTACACCCTGCCGGTAAGCCTCTTCGGCATGTCCGTGACCGCTGCGGAGCTCCCGGCCATGTCCCGGGCAACCGGGAGCGAGACTGAAATCGCCGATCACCTTAGAAAACGCCTTAACAGCGGACTGCGGCAGATAGCTTTTTTTATAATCCCGTCCGCCATGGCATTTTTTGCCCTCGGTGATATCATCACTGCCGCCCTTTATCAGCGGGGAAAATTTACAGCTTCCGATTCTGTGTACGTGTGGGCCATCCTTGCCGGATCGGCCGTGGGCCTTCTCGCGTCGACTATGGGCCGGCTATACTCGTCAACCTTTTATGCTCTCCAGGACACGAAGACACCCCTGCGCTATGCTGTTGTCCGGGTCTCCCTGGCGGCGCTTCTCGGGTTCTTTGCATCGCAGTACATTCCCGGACTGATAGGCATTGACCGGCGCTGGGGAACCGCGGGCATAACCATTGCTTCAGGATTCAGCGGCTGGGTCGAATTTACGCTGCTGCGCCGCAGCCTGAACAGGCGCATAGGGATGAGCGGGCTTGAATTCTCTTTTACGGTGAAGCTCTGGGTCGCTGCCGCAGCCGGTGCAGCCGCAGCATGGGCGGTTAAAATTTTTACAATGCAATTTCATCCAATTCTCCAGGCGCTGCTCGTCCTCGGACCCTATGGAATTGTTTATTTTGCCATGGCTTTTCTATTCAAACTGCCCGAGGTTCAGTTCATTAGGCGGCTGGCCGGGCGTTTCATTCCGTTCATTAAATAATAGATCATCGATATATTTTTCTTTTCTCCGGGGAAATGGCTCTGTCCCGGGGCGGGCGGAAATTATCGTGTGCGGCAGGTGCTTGAAAACTCAGAAGCATTCTTCAGGCGGCACAATAACCCCATTATTCAAACTGGTAGCGTTCTAAGAAACAAACCGCAAAAAAAATGAAATTTTCATCATGTGCCAAACGAAGTATCTTTCCCTTGATAGCAGGGACGTTTGTTTTAAAAGCGATTTCGATGTCGATGCCGATTTCTATTGATGATGAATCATTAAGCTGATTTGTATCCACTCTGATTAAGGCACCGGCGCAGGATATATTCTGGATGTTGCAGTTGATACTTGTATTGTTTATGATTATGGTAGCGTCCTGCTGAAAATCCTTGCGCGCAGATGTCCTTTTATCCATGTTGAGTACCTTATCAAGAATATGCCGCTATTTATATCTGTATCCAGGGAAGGTTTCCCATGCCCTGTAATCCGGGACTGTCAGGTGTAAACCGGTTTGTTCCGGGAAACCGCACGGTGGGCATTTCCCTGCCGTTGTTGTTATTAATAAGATGAACCTTCTTTCCAGTTGGCAAGATATTTTTTCTTTATGCTTTCTTTCCCATTATTCATCAAATCTAAATAAAAAAATTCTAAAATTATCTTTGCTCTTGTAATATTGTTATTAAATAATTATATTGAACAAGTATGGGTAAAAAACCGTTTATAGCGGGCTTGAGATCGGAAAGAAAAATGTCATTGTCAGTATCATATTTAGGGCCATAGAGATTCAAAAAGCGGATTTCTTTCATGAAAAAAAATATTTTTATATCGGCGTTGCTTTTAGTAATGGCATTGCCTTCAGCCGGATGGTCGCTTTCAACGATTACACTGACCGGCAGCCAGGATGAATACAACCTCGGCGGTGACATGGAGTTCATCGAGGATCCGTCAGGTTTAAAGACCCTGTCCGAAATACGTGATTCCGCAGGCTGGGTCAGGTCAGCCGCCACTGTGCCGAACTTCGGCATTACCCGGTCAAGTTACTGGGGCAGAATCGCCCTGGATAATACCGTCCCCGGGGCCGAATGGTATTTCGAGCTTTCTTTCCCATCAATAGATTATGTCGATCTGTATGTCCAGGGGGATAAGGGCGGCACCGTCCAATTCCATACCGGCGATCGCCTTCCCTTTGACCGGAGAGACGTGCCGAACCGGGCCTTTGTTTTCAAGCTAAACCTGGATAAGGGAAGATATGTCCTGTACATGAGAACACAAACTCAGGGAACGATGATTATACCGGTGGCAATCCGGTCGCGGCATAACTTCCAGTCCCTTGCCCTCGATGATATCATCCTCGGGATCTATTTCGGGATTATGGCCGCGATGTTTTTTTACAATCTGTTTCTCTATGTCAGCCTCCGTGACAGGAGTTACCTGTATTACATTCTCTACATGGCATGCTTCATCCTGTACCAGACATCGGAAACAGGGTTGGCGTCCCAGTACATGGTGCCGCGGTCGCCCGACGTAGCGAATGACATGACACATGTTCTTTATATCGCGGTAGAGCTTTTTGTTCTTCTGTTTACGAGACAATTTTTATCTCTGAAGAAAACGATCCCCGTTTTCAATCGGATATACACCGTTCTTATCGCCCTGCATATTCCGCTGCTGCTGGTCATTGACTTCTTCAATCACCACACCAGGATGCTGATCGCGGTACCCCTGGCCTTCCTGGTTATTCCGTTTATTCTCGCTACCGGCATCATCGCGATGGTCCGTGGATACCGGCCGGCGGTCTATTTCGTCATCGCATGGATGGTTTTCGTGATAGCATCCTTGCTGGCGAACGCGGAACTGAGCGGCCTGCTCCCCACGTTCTTTTTCTTCACCAACGGGATCCGAATCGGCAACGCCCTCGAAGCGGTTCTCCTGTCTCTTGCCCTTGCCTACCGGATCGACCTGCTGCAAAAAGAGAACATCAGGATCGGTATCGACGTATTGAAAAAGGAGCACCAGCTGGACATGATCAGCAATGAAATGGAGATTGCCAGGCAGATACAGAATTCGATACTCCCCAAAATTCCATCCCTTGAGCCCCATTTCAAGATTTCCGCCATATATACTCCCATGGCTTCAATAGGGGGGGACATGTACGATTTTTACGAAATCGACGACGGCAGGCTGGGCGCCATCGTCGCGGACGTTTCCGGCCACGGCATGCCGGCGGCCCTTGTCTCGTCCATGGTGAAGATGACCTTTTCAATGCACATTCAGATAGCCCGTGACCCGGTTCTTGTGCTTGATGAAATGAACAGTTCCCTGCTGAGTAAATGCGGTGAGGGTTTTGTCACTGCCGGATACTGCTACATTGATCGAAGGACCGGGACCATCAGTTATGCCAGCGCCGGTCATGTCCCCCTGGTGATTTTTAAAAGAAGAGAGGGTCGGTGTGTTTTAATGGAGTCGCGCGGCAGGGCAATGGGCATTGCTGCCGATATCGAATGCAATATAGTAACAGCCAATGTTGAAAATGGTGACAGGATAATACTGTATACTGATGGGATTACCGAGTGCAGGAATGAGGGCAGGGATTTCTTCGGAGAGGAGCGGCTGGTGGATTTTATCATTGAGAACAGGGATGCCACAGCCGAGGCTTTCTGCAGTCTCTGCATGAACCGTCTTACCCTGTGGACCGGGAGCAAGGTGTTTGATGACGATATCACCCTGGTGGTGATAGATGTGCTGTAGGTAAATTATTCTGTAGAAGGAGGATGCAAATGAATGCGACACTGTTTATCAAAATGTATCTGATCACAATACCGGTTTTTTTTGTGATAGATATCATCTGGCTTGGCGTGATTTCAAAAGGTTTTTACAAGGAACAGCTGGGCTACCTCATGGCTGAATCCGTCAAGTGGCCAGCCGCGGTGATCTTTTATCTGCTGTATATTGCTGGTCTTGTCCTGTTCTCTATCATGCCGGCAGTTGAAAAACAGTCTTTGCTTAGGGCCGTGTTCCTGGGAGCGTCACTTGGCCTTGTCGCCTACTCAACCTATGATCTCACCAATTATGCTACAATTAAGGACTGGCCCCTGATTGTCGTTATTGTTGACATGATCTGGGGAACGGTTTTGTCGGCCGGGGTGTGCGCCATAAGCTATTTGATAGCATCACGGTGGCTGTAGGTAGTTATATACTTATTTTTCCGCAGATCAATAATATTAATAACCGATGCGATATAGAAGGTGTAACTATTAATGAAGAAATTTCTCTATATTCTCTATCAGCCGTATAAATGGCTGATATTCTTTCCGCTTTTTGTTGTTTTCACCTGCCTCCTCGTTCTGATCGGCATACTCGTTTTGATTATATTCGATGATTACGCAGCCAACAGGACAACCGGCGTCTGGTGGGCCCGCCTTACCGGCTATATCACGCCGATGATCGTGAAGGTAACCGGCCGTGAGCACATTCAGAAAAAACAATCCTATGTCATTGTATCAAACCATCAAAGCATGTACGATGTACTGGTTTTGTACGGGTGGCTTGGCGTTGACCTGAAATGGGTGATAAAAAAAGAACTCCGCAACGTCCCGGTCATCGGGTTTGCCGCTGAGAAGGGCGGGAATATATTCATTGACCGGTCAGATCCCGGGGCGGCATACGAATCCCTGCAGGAGGCGAGGAAGAAGATCGTAAACGGAACCTCTATTATCATTCTTCCGGAAGGGACCAGGAGCAGAACCGGCAGGATAGGTGAATTCAAGAAGGGGGCCTTCTGGCTTGCCCGGGAGCTGCAATTGCCCATAGTGCCGGTGACAATCATGAATACCAGGAATATCCTTCCCCCCAAAACCCTGAAATTGTTCCCGGGAAGGGCAGTTATGAAGATCCATCGTCCCATAGAAACCGCATCCCATGACGAATCGTCCTTTGACGGTCTCATCAGCAGGGTTAGGGATGTCATTCAAGCCGGTCTTGATGAAAAATAGATTAATACATTTATGGATTTCGCCATGATTTTGCTCGATACGGTATTGCTTACTGCACTGGTCATTTTCTGCTATATGACAGTGCTTTTTTTTCTCGCTCTCCTGGCAAAGGGCAGCGGTGAGCATCGATGCGGTATAGAATGGCATGAGCCATTGCGGGACATCACCCCAGAGGGCGCCCCACCGATGGATTATTAATAAAACCCATGACATAGCTGGCCAGTACGGCGCCGACGCAGACCAGGTTCAGCAGCATGAGCTCTTTTTTTGACGATGTACCATTATAGCTTCTTCTTGCAGAAATTCTATTCCACTAAATCACCGATTTCTCTGGAGCAGCATTTCGATTCTCTGCATCATTGATGCAGGTATGACAACCCCGTCGGTCTTAAGCCGCGTGATATACTTTTCGAAGGATTTTCTGGTGTCCGGCGAGGCGGCCAGGACGCGGAGGTAAGACCTCATGTTTTCCTCGACCTGCCTCCGGAAAGATATGTTTTTATTCAACAGGTCTTCAACGGGGGCCAGGAGGCGGTAATTGACCGGCCTGCAGAATGAGCGGTATACGGCGAAGCGCTGGGTCATATCGCAAGCGGCATCTCCTTTGCTGATGCTCTCGACAACATGGTCCAGGTTGATGAAGTCGATTACCTGAAACCCGTGCCGGTCCGCCAGTATCTCCTTTATCCGTGCGGCCACGTCCCTGGCGACATCGCACGACTCAAAGTCCCCGCCGCACGAATTCTGGTCCTTCAGGTAGAGCACGGCATCGATGTCCGATGAGTCCTGGGCCATTCCCATGTTCACTGAGCCCACCAGGTCCAGGGCAATGTGGCCGGTGAGTTCCCCCAGTGACTGGAGGGCGCTTTCGAGGTTCCGGACCCTCTCTTCGCTCTGCTTTGTCTGGTGGATCCTGAAAAAGTTGCGGATGTCTCTGAAAATTCTCAGTTCCGGGACCATGGTGTACCGCTCGATATTTTCATCGATGACGGAGATGTCCTTGAGTGCCTGTAACCGCGTGTTGTCGATAACGGTTTCGGTATACGAAACTCCTTCTTTCCGGTATTCCGCGATGTCATACACCCTGGTATCGAATACTTTTTTCAGCTGCACTTCCGGAATCTCACCGCCTTCTGCGGTTATCTCGAAGAAAAAGCCTCCTTCGGAAATATCGCCTCGTGACGTCATCACTTCCCCGAAATTCGACGGATTCATATACACGGTGTTTTCCGAATACCGCACTCCCCAGTTCTCGTGAATATGTCCGGTGAGGCAGGCCAGGACGCGGTTATTGTCACAGTAGGTCCTGAGGGCGGAAGAACCCCATGACCCGAGGTAGCTGACTGTATCAAGCATGCCTGAAGCGGGATGATGGGCGACGATGATGTCCGGCCGGGCCTGTTCCAGAAAGCGGTACAGCTCGGTATCGGTATCTTTAGCTGATTTGCCTCCGTAGCGGACCATATATGTCTCGGGGAAGCCGGGAGTGCGCACGTCTGCGCCGCCGTATCCGGCCAGAGTCATGCCGCCCGCAGTCATGGTTTTAAGATGCAGGCTGCGCCCCGCCAGGGCGGTTCCGGCGAGGTCCATGTCATAGTTGCCCGGGATGGTGACGATCAAGGTGTCTCCGCTGACGCTGAAAATATTTTCCAGGATCTGGTATTTTTTAAGCATCACCTCTTTCGCCGCTCTGGAGGCGTCAAGATAAAAGCGGGCCCTGCTTTGCAGGTCGTCATTGAGGCTGTCCCCACTCAGCAGGGTTTCTACATAATCTTCAAGAAGGGAATTTTGTTCTCCCGATTCCCGCCTCATAACATGAAAATAGTTCTGAACATCGGCGTACTCGATGGACTGGCCCAGGGAATAGAATGGCAGGTCGATAAGATCGCCGGCTATGACATAAAGGTCTGCCACGGTTTCTTTAAGGAGATTGTAGACCCGTGAAAAGCTGCCATGAATGTCAGTACAGAAAATTATTTTCATCGCGGTAAACAGTGTTTATATCGTCTTGTCCGGGCAAGGAGTCAGGAATCGCCGCCGTTTTCCGGTTTTTACAAAAGAGATGTGCGGATTCCGGTTTTGTCAAATCATTTAATCAACTGTCTGAAACCGCCTGGTTTTTGGGAAAAGATAGAAAATTGTTTCGTCATATCCGCACATTGATAATATCGAAGTGGCTATAATTTTTTATTGTCTTAAAAATATTATCTTGCATTAATTATAGGAGAACTGTATATTAAAATATACAGAAATCCCAAGATCAGCATCACGGATTGTATCCCTGCCCAGCTAATGTGTTCTGATCAATCACAAAAAGCTAATTCATGCCGCGGCAGGGTATAACTATTCCTGTTTTTTATGCATGGGGATTGATTATCGCTTTTGGTTCATATCAAGTTCATTTAATCGTATCGTTCATATCGTTTTTTTCGCTGGTGCATATCCTTTCGATAATATTTTGGAGGATACTATGAATCGATATCTTTTTTTTATCTCCCTGGCAATCATATTGATAGCAGGATCCTCGCCGGATGCCAAGTTCATGGTTTCAGAATTCATGGAGAAAGACCCTCACCTGGGCCTGCCGCTGCTGGTCGTGCCTGAAGACAATCCCATAACAAAGGACAAGGTCCTCCTGGGGGAAAAACTGTTCAACGACACCCGATTCAGCTCCACCGGCAAAGTCTCCTGCTCGACCTGCCATCTTCCGGACAAGGCATTCACCGACAGCCCCCTGAAGGTATCGGAGGGGATTGACAAGCTGACGGGAACGAGAAACGCCCCCACGGTTATCAACGCCGCGTACAATATGACGCAGTTCTGGGACGGGCGGTCGCCCGACCTGGAAGACCAGGCTCTGCATCCCTTTGTGAATCCCGTTGAGATGGGACTGCCGAATCATGAACCATTACTGAAAATCGTCAGGACCGATCCGGATTACGTAAACAGCTTCAAGAAGGTCTTTGATATTACGCCGACGCAGATCACCATCCGGCACGTGGTGAAGGCCATAGCCGCCTTTGAGCGGGTGATCATGTCGTCCAATAGCCGCTTCGACCGCTGGTATTTCAGGGGAGAGAATGTGCTTACTGACAGTGAAAAACAGGGATTCGACATTTTCATTCTAAAGGGAAGGTGCGTCTCCTGCCATGTCGTTGAGTACACTTCGGCCCTGTTCACCGACGGTAAGTTTCATAATGTCGGGGTGGGCATCAACCAGGTCCCGGAGGAAGATATCGTGCGCCTTACCGCGGAATTTTTAAAAGCCCGGTACAGCAAGACTGACGTGGACCTGAAAGTGCTGGGGGACAAGAAAACCTCCGAGCTGGGACGTTTCGCGGTGACCCGGAACGTAACGGAAGTAGGGTCCTTTAAAACGCCCACCCTGCGCGATATTGCCTTGACCGCTCCCTATATGCACGACGGCTCCCTGAAGACCCTTGAGGAGGTGATTGACCATTACAACCGGGGAGGGGCCAGTTCCGATAAGGAGAAGATAAATCCTTACCTGAGCGGGGGAATCAAGCCATTGAATCTTACTGATGATGAAAAAAAGGCTCTCGTCGCTTTTATGAAAACCCTCACGGGTAAAAAGTTTGAAAAATTTCAAAAGCAATAAGGAGCATTATTATGTCCGGATATATAAACCGCAGATCATTTTTAAAACAAAGCGCCTTCGGCGCTGTCACCGCCCTGTTGCCTCTTACGCTGGTGAAGGTCGCCTTCGGCAAGAAACCGGGACCTCAGAAGCAGAAGCCCAAGGAGACGAGTCCGAAAATGGACTTCTCCTTCGCGTATATATCTGACGCCCACATACAGCAGATTGAAGGAAACAAGTTCGTCCGCAACTGGGACCAGGGTCTCAAGAGGGCGGTGGCGGAGGCCAACCTGCTGGTTCCCAAGCCTGATTTTGTCATGTTCGGCGGCGACCTGGGCCAGCTCGGGAAGAAAGCGGAGCTGGACCATGGCGCTGAAATAATGTCGGCCTGCAAGTATAAGACGCGCTACGTCATGGGCGAACACGATTACTATCTCGACATGGGCACCTACTGGGGAAAGCTCTTCGGCAGCCACTATTACAGCTTTGACCACAAGGGAGTCCATTTCATTGTGCTGAACAGCGTCCTGACCTATGAAACATGGAACAATAAGTGGCCCAGCCCCGAGGAACGGATGAACCAGATGGCCGGCCTGGATAATCCCAATGGCTCGCCCTTTATGGTGGGGGAGGCACAGAGGACATGGCTCAAGAAAGACCTGACAAAGGTGGATGTGAACACCCCGGTCATTGTCTTTTCGCATTCACCCCTGCAGAAAATCTACAAGGGCTGGAACTTCTGGACCGAGGATGCCGAACAGATCCAGGCCCTGCTTAAGCCGTTTCGTAAGGTTTCGGTGATATACGGCCATGTCCACCAGATACAGTACAACCAGATAGGCAATATATCCTTCAACGCGGTGATGGCCACGGCCTGGCCATGGCCCTATCCCCAGTCCTATGCCCTTGCCGCGAGCAAGCTCCCCGTGCTGACTGTTCCCATGAACAGGGCCGATCCATTCCTGGAACGCGATGCCACCGGATGGCAGTTTATCGACATCAACAGCGGGAAGGTCGCCGCCCACTACCTGTTGACGGACAATGAAAACCGCACCGTGGCCTACAATGAAAAAAATAAAAGGCCTGAGGACGTGAAGTATCAGAACAATAGAATCATCTCCCAAGAGCACTATTGATAAAAAGGAGCATGAATATGATTAAAAAATCCATCTACGTAGTACTCCCCATTATAACATTGGTTTTCGGGTATCTCTACGCTGACACGTTTACCAAGGCGGATGTCGCGCGATGGCAGAAGGAATTCGACGCTGCTGCAAAATACGGAAGACAACTGTGGGAAAATTCAGCCCCGGTGAAATTGGGCACTAACAACGTCGCCTGCGCCCAGTGCCATCCGAATGCGGCCAATACACACCCGGAGACCTATCCGAAATTCCAGAAACAGCTGGGAAGGGTCGTGTATATAGGGGAGATGGTGAACTGGTGCATCATCAATCCCCTTGAAGGTAAAGCCTTGAAACTGGATTCAAAGGAAATGAACGCAATACTTGCGTATATATACTATGAAAGAAGAGGGGTAAAGCTGGCCCCCGGAAAACATTAACAATCCGGAACCGGTTTTCCCGGTATCCCTCATGTAACTATAGCCTCTTTGTAGAATATCAATATCACCCGGAAAGGGGGCGTTTCAGGAATGTTTTCCCAGACGCCCCTTTTTTTTAGTATTGTAGACCATGATGCCGCGGCCGCATATTTCAAAGGGCGGAAAAATTATTATTGATCATTACCTGCTTATTTGATACCGTGCTGTCGAAACAACACGCTGTCGCAGGAGGAGTCATGATCACCTTCCCGGGCTATGAGGCTGTCATTACCAGGGTGTACGAAAATAATCAGGAACATGTGTTCGAGTACTGGCACGAACTAACTGATAACGAAAAAAAACAGCTCCTCGATGATCTTGCCGATGTCGATTTTAACCTGCTGCACAAGCTGTATTCAGCAAAAGAATCCGTGGCCGACACGCACTTTGAACCTGCACCGTTCATACCGGTGCCGGCAAGCGATGCCGAAGTGCATGAATACCGCCGGGCCCGCGACGCGGGCATTGTCCATGTGCGGAGCGGGAAGACGGCCGCATTTGTCGTGGCTGGCGGACAGGGGTCGCGTCTCGGCTACGAGGGCCCCAAGGGGAAGTACCCGGTGGGGCAGGTCTCGGGAAAGACGCTCTTCCAGATACATGCTGAAAAAATAGTGAAATATACCCGCAAATACGGGGTGGCGATCCCCTTTCTCATCATGACCTCCCGCGCCAACCACGACGAGACCAGGACCTATTTCCGGGAGAATGGCTACTTCGGCCTCGGCCCTGAAAACGTCTTTATCTTCCCCCAGAACATGATCCCCTCCCTTGACACCGGGGGAAAGCTGATCATGGAAACGAAAAAAAATGTTTTTAAAAATCCCGACGGCCACGGGGGCAGCCTCACGGCTCTGTACACATCGGGTGTAATCAATGAGATGAAAAAGCGCGGCATAGAGACCATCTCCTATTTTCAGGTTGACAACCCCCTGGTGAAGATAATCGACCCGGTCTTCATCGGTTTCCATGTTTTACGCGGGGCGGATATTTCCAGCAAGGCGGTCAGGAAGGCATACCCGGAGGAAAAGGTGGGGGTTTTCGTGCGATTCAGCAACAACACCATCGGCGTGGTGGAATATTCGGACCTGCCGGAGGAAAAAACCCGCAGCGTGGATGAAAAGGGCGGGCTGCGGTATTCTTCCGGAAGCATTGCCATACACCTGTTCCAGAGGGACTTTGTCGAAGGGATCACCGCCGGGACCGAGGTATCCCTCCCCTTCCACACGGCGCGGAAAAAAATCAAGGCCTTTCATAAGGGGGCCGGCAAAGAGATAGACGGGTTCAAGTTCGAGAAGTTTGTCTTCGACGCCCTTCCTCTGACGGATAAAAATATTGTGTTTGAAGCGCTCCGGGAGGAGGAGTTCGCGCCGGTCAAGAACGCCTCGGGCGTGGATTCCGTGGAATCGGCGCAGAAGATGATGGATGGCCAGTACCGGTCATGGCTTGCGGTCAGAGGTGTCCGCATACCGGAAGGGGTCAGGGCCGTGGAGATTTCTCCCCTGGCCGCTGTCGAGCCGGATGATATTGATCCGGGGCTGATCATTCCGGATAAAGAAAAGGTCTACCTGAACTGATGGGAGGCGATCCATAATGCGAACAGTAAGCTTTTTCCGGCCCGTTGCAACGGCCCTGATGCTGGCGGTGATCCTGCTGGGGCAATCACTCCTGTCGAAGCCGGTTGAACCGGTCCTGGTACTGGGCTTTGATACCAGGCTGCTCAATGACATTCAGGAAAGACTTCTCAGGGAAACCGTGATGCGGGAATTTCACGTATCAGGGTATCGCATCGTGCCGGTCATGGAGATAGAATCCATCTTTCACGACGGCATGGAGCGGCAGATACGGAAGCTCAAGCGGGATGAAATAAAAAGCCTCTGCGACGAGATGCGGGCGGGGTATGCCTGCTGGGGTTCACTGGCGCCGGAAACAGTGACCGTGGATGAACGTATCAGGAGCGGCCTTTCGTATACATGCACGATGACCATCTTTATCAAGGAAAAAAACAGGTTTGAAGACGTCACCCTCAGGGTCGCCGGCGAGGACGATCTGTACCGGTTCTATGGCACATTGTCAAAAAAGATCGTGGCTGAAATCGGGAAGCTGTTATAAGGCGTGAAAAGACCGCCGGGGACAGGCGCGCTGTCCTTTTCCATGACGCCCCGGTCGAGGAAACCGGTCATTTGTCCAGGATGAACTTATTCACCAGGAAGTCGGTCTGTTTCGGGTCAAGGTCGTACTTTTGAGCGGCCTCTTCAATCAGTTTTGATTTATCCGCCTTCGGATCTGCCTTCAGCTCGCCGCTTATAAAGCGGAATGCATCTTCCATAGATTTATCCATGGTGTTTCTCCCGTGTGTCGTGAAATATGCCGGCGCTGACGGCTCTGGCACCGGTCCTGATCTTACAATGCCCGCATATACTCCGGCTTGAGGAGTTTTTCATCCCTCTGCTTCAGTACGTGGTCGAGGAGATCCAGGATCTCCTTCTTCTGGTCCGGAAGAACAGCGCGGAGGGGAAGATAATTCGATGCGTGGTTCGACGTGAAGAGACACTGATTTTTTACGTCCATGTTTTCCACGATGACCTTCAGCTCCTCCAGTAGGCCGAACTTGTCCGGGAGCTGGAACGTGCCGGCCCGGAAGGCCTGGTAAAGCTCTGTGTTGGGAAGGAGCATCACCGTGAGGGCCGAGGCGAAGTCAGGCGACATCTCACCCAGGAGTTTCCCCGTGTCCCGGGCGTGTTCCATGCTCAGTTCAGTTCCGCCGATGCCCAGGAGCACCGTCTGGGAGAGTTGAATGCCCGATTCCTTGACCTTGGAAGCGGTTTCCTTCATACGGTCCGGGAAGGCCCCCTTCTTGATCCGGCGCAGGATTTCCCTGTTGCCCGATTCGATCCCCTGGTACATGATCCCGATACCGGCCTCTTTCAGCTCCTTCAGCTCGGCCGGGGTTTTCTTGATGATCGCCTTGGTGTTGGCGTACACGCCGATGCGCTCCACGTGGCGGTTCTTTTTCCTGATATAGGCGATGATCTCCAGGAGCGTGGCCGTGGGCAGGATGAGGACGTCGCCGTCGGCGAGGAAGACGCGGTCAAAGCGGTATCGTGACGCCTCGTCGATGTCCCGCTTGATTGTCTCCATGTCCTTGACCCGGAACTTCTGCTCCTTGTACGTGCCGCAGAAGGTGCACATGTTGTGGGAACATCCCACGGTGACCTGGATGATCATGCTGTAGGCCTCGCTGGGAGGCCGAATAACGTGTCCTACGTAATCCATTTACATAACCTTGGTAATGTATATTCAGAAATTATATCTTGCAAACAATGCACCCGGCGCGTCATTGTGCCCGCGATGACAGCTTATGAGAATACTATAGTATGATAACATTGTTTCCTGTTCGGTTACACCTTTCCGGGAGGGGGGTTTTTTAGCAATAATAATTTCATTTGCCCCGGGCGTCGTGTCCCCAGAGTATTTTATGAAGCTGCAGGTTAAGCCGTACCGGGAGACGGTCCCGTATGATCATGTCAGCCAGCGCTTGGCCGGACATTACGCCGGAGGAGGGGGAAAAGTTAATGATGACTCCCTTTTTCAGGAGATATTTGCCGAGGAAGTCCTTCGAGAAATCATAATCGGCAGAGTCTGAAATAACGAACTTAATCTCGTCCCTGTCGGTTAGATATTTTAAGTTGCGTGTTTCAAAGGAGTCTGCCTCGCCGCTTGAAGGCGTTTTCACGTCGACGATTTTACGGACTTTCTCCGGCACATCTTTCAGAAGTATGCTTCCGTTCGTTTCAATCTGGCATTTCCATCCGCCCTCGATTATCTGCCTCAACAGGGGAACGGTGTTTACCTGGCACATCGGCTCTCCGCCGGTCACGGTCACGTGGTCCGCTGATGGGTAGAGCCCTATTTGCCTGATGATGGCGTCCAGTTCCATGACCTCACCGCTTTCGCGGGCATGCCTCGTGTCGCAATAGGCGCAGTCAAGGTTGCACCCGGTGAGGCGCACGAAGACCGAGGGGAGGCCCGCGGTCACGGTCTCTCCCTGGATGGAATAGAATATTTCATTGACCGTGATGTTCATACAGCAAGTATATACTATACTATAAATTAGTCAATGGGCATTTTTCAAATATTGACTGTGACAATATTTGTTTAATTATTGAGTTAATAGTTAATTCATAAAGGGCTGTGAGCTGTCCCGCTCGTCCGCCTCGTATAAGCAGAGCCTAATGCGACCTCCTGCCGCGGCTCTGCACTCGGCCATCCTGGCCAGCGCACCTGTTTTTATCGGCGGAATCGACGGCATCCATGTCGCCTGCTCGGAGGAACAGCTCCCGGCCTGTAAAATTAATTTTACATTTATAAGAGTTTTGGATATTATGACATTGATGATTAAATGAATTTTGCCCTGCCGCCGAAAGCGGAGGAGGCAAGTAAATAATAAATAGTTATAAAACAAGTTAAGTGTTGAACAATGATATAGTCTTTGAACAGGTGAAACGCATGACCGGCGGGATCAGCCTCACAGTAACATGCTATGAAGGAAGCAGGGCCAACGAGCGGCCCATACGCTTTCTCATGGGAGAAAAACAGTATGAAGTGACGGATATCATCGACCGCTGGTACGGACCGGACTACCTCTATTTCAAGGTCCATGCCGATGACGGGAATATCTATATACTGCGGTGCGATGAAACAAATGACGAATGGGAACTGGAACTGTTTCAAAAGCAGGTGAATACAGATGAATAGGATTAAGCACATTATTAATGAGATATGGGAACATCTCCCGGTCTGGTTCATTTTCTATATAACCGCATACACAGTGTTCGGGTATGTCGCCCTGCTGAAACATCCCCGTCCTGATTATGCCATTACCTTTCTGCTCCCCTACAGTATGTTCCTTTTGTATTATTATGCCCGGTTAAAGGCCGATGGCAGTCCAGGCGCACGGGATGTGGTGCGGAATTATCTTATCATTACCGGAATAACGTCGGCCATTCTCGTCGCGGCCGCTGTTGCTGCAAGGCCCCTTCGGTTTGGCCCTGACTGGCCGTCGCACTTTGACAGGTCTGTATGGTACTATGAAGGTTCGAACGTCTTCTGGACTTTGATCATCGCGGGCCATTGCCTCTGGTTCCAGGGCTGGAGGAAATTCCTGCTTTTCTTCGGAGTCGCCTTCCTGTACGGCATGATACTTGAAAGCTCCGGCGTGACCATGGGCTTTTTCTCCGAGGACCACTATCACCTGTATCTTCCCGGCTTCAGCGCGCCGGTCGCCACCATGTTCGGATGGAGCACGGTCTTCTACCCCTGCGTGTTCCTCCTTGACGGGCTCCGCAGGGGGATGACCTTTGTCGGTAACAGGTCCTTTCTATGGCAGGGTTTTTTTGTGGCCCTGATTGCCGTATTTTTCGACGCTCTTATCGATCCCTTTGCCACTGATTTCGGGCTCTGGACATGGAACGTGACGTATAATCAGCAGAACAGCCTCTATTGGTTCGGGGTCCCCCTGATAAATTTCGTGTCATGGTTCACCGCTGTTTTTACCTTCAGTGCCGCATATTATTATTTCGAGCTGTCGAAAACCGGATGGGACCAGATAAAAAGAACGGCGGCAATGCTCTGCTCGCTTCCCCTTATCCTGCTGGCGGCAGGCATAATTGAATTTTCATCCCTGGGACTTATTGAAGGCTTTAATGGCCCCAGCTGGGCCATCCTGAAACAATATTTTAAAGATGGCATGCCGCTGACCAGGCCCCCGCAAAAGGGGAAGATGCAGTGATCACACAATGAGGGTGAATGAGATGTCATGTTTTGAAGTGGGACCCATCAGACCGCCCAGCGAGGCGCAGAGCATTCTGCTCCGGCTTACCCGCAACTGCCACTGGAACAAGTGCGCGTTCTGCCCCGTCTATAAAAACGAGCGCTTCTCAATGCGGAAGGTCGACGAGATAAAGCGTGACATCGACGTGATGTCGGGCATTGCAGACACACTATACCGCGAGGTGAATCATCGCTATCCCGACCGGAGGGACAACACGCCGGTGGTGCACGTGATCAAGGATATAGATTTCGGCGAAGGGATTGACCAGGGGTGCGCGCGGCAGGTGGCCTTCTGGTTCTATCATGGCATGAGGAGTCTCTTCCTCCAGGATGCAGACTCACTAGTCCTCCGGACCAATGACCTGCTGGAGATCCTGAATTATGTGAAAGAAAAATTCCCGACCATAGAACGAATAACCACGTATTCCCGAGCCCAGACCATCAGCCGGAAAACTCCTGAGGAATTGCGGGCCCTCAGGGCGGCCGGACTGAACCGGATACATATCGGCATGGAAACCGGCTCAGATGCGGTCCTTGCCCTGGTCAATAAGGGCGTAAACCAGGAAGAGCAGATTCGCGCCGGGAAAAACGTGGTTGAGGCCGGCTTCGAGCTGTCGGAGTATTTCATGCCGGGCCTGGGCGGGAAAGAGCTGTCGCAGGATAACGCGGTGGAATCAGCCAGGGTTCTCAGCGAGGTTAATCCCACCTTTATCAGGATCCGCAGCACGATACCGGTGCCCGGAACGCCACTCTATGACATGATGACCGCCAGCACATGGACACCCCCCACGGAAGAGGAGAAGGTCCGGGAAATCCGCCTTTTCATTGAAAAGCTGCAGGGGATCAGCAGTTCGGTACAGAGCGACCATATCATGAACCTGCTGGAGGATGTTGAAGGGACCCTGCCCGCTGATAAAGATCACCTGCTGGGCGTCATAGACCGGTTTCTGGGCATGAGCCTGGACGACAGGGAGTCCTTTATCGTGGGCCGGAGGATCGGGCGATACCGGTACCTGTCAGAATATGTCCAGCTCTTTGAAGTGGAGAACATCAAGCGTGAAATAATCAGCCAGTACGGTTCGGTCGACAGGGGAATACTGGAGATTCTGACAAATTTTATTTAGCGCAGTCCCGGGAAAAAGCCCGAGTCAAATTAATTCATCCTGGCACTATTTGCTCTTGACATATTACCGCAACTTTGTTTATTTTTTTAGTTACCAGCATGATTGGCGGGAAATTCTGGCTCAGATCTGCGTGGAATTTTATGAAGATAAAAAGCACTGTTGACAATTCAATAGCTATTTTGGAGATTGAAGGATCACTCTCCTCGGATATGAAGTTTGAATTCGACAATGAGATCAACCGGTACGTGGATCAGCCGGTCCATATAATACTGGACCTTTCAAAGGTCGCCTTTATCGACAGCGCGACCCTTGGCTCGATTATCAAGTTCTATACCCTGCTCAAGAAGGACGGCAGGTATCTGCTTCTCACCAGTATCAATCAAAAAATATATGATGTGTTCAGGCTGACCGGGATAACCAAGCAGATAAAAATATTCGAGTCCCTTCAGAACGCAATGGATTACATTCGCGAAAGCAGCTGATCTGTCCCGGAATGGAGAAAACCGAAATGTTTGTTGTTGCCTGCCTCGGGAATCCGGGCAAAAAGTACGCGAAGAACAGGCATAATATCGGATTTCTGCTGGGCGATTTTATCGCCGATTTGTACCGGATACCATTACGGGAATCTTCATTCAACGCCGTCTCGGGGAAGGGATCGATTGATGACCGCGAAGTGCTGATGCTCCTGCCGCAGACATACATGAACAACAGCGGAGGTCCGGTGCGGACGGCCATGGATTTTTACAAGGTGCCCCCGGAACGGCTCGTGGTGATTCATGATGATATCGAGCTTCCCTTCAGCGAATACCGGTCAAAATTCAGCGGCGGTCACAAGGGCCAGAATGGCATACGGTCCATCATCCAGGAGCTTGGCACCCCGGATTTCCACCGCATACGGTTCGGGGTGGGCAGGCCCGATAATCCCGAGGTGGCGGTGGCGGACCATGTGCTCTCCAATTTCACCGGTGAAGAACTGGACCGCATACGGGAGGTCGCTCCCTCGGTCGCGGAAATGCTTGTTGCAATACTGAAAGCAGACTGACACAGCGGAGGGTCGTCGTGAAAAGGTTTTTCATTCTCTTCCTGGCCGGTACGGCGATATTCGCCGCGTGCTGGCAGTTCACCGTCCTCGGTTTTCTCCTCTCTTCAGTTGCCGGGATTGCCGGCATGATGCTGCTGGGATCGGCCTTCAAGGTGTATGACCGGACGAAACAGAAACGGGAAGAGTCCAAGCCCGCACCGGAAAAGGCCGCCGGGGAACTGGTCCGGGACGGCATGGAAAAGCTCCGCCAGATCAGCAACACCACGCGTATGATCCAGAACAACGATGTTGCCGGCAAGGTCAGGGAAATCTGCAAGGTGGGCGTGGATATATTTGACTATATCAAAAAAAACCCGGCCAGGATAAACAAGATAAAGCAGTTCACCAATTATTACCTGGACGCAACCAAGAAGATCATTGAGCAGTACGTTGAACTGTCCGGCAGGCGAGACAGGACCCCTGAAATTGAACAGGCAATCCAGAAAGTGGAAGGGATGCTCGACCTGATCAAACAGACCTTTGACCGGCAGATGGCAAATCTTCTCGATGACAATCTGCTGGACATCAACACGGAGCTCACGGTATTGAAGAATACCATGAAGATGGAAGGGTAGGATATAATGATGCCGGCGCCTTCGGCGCCGGCATCGGTGTTAATAATTGAAAAATGATGATGGATTTGTTTTGCTCGCTCCGCCTCGTATTTGCATCCTGCAAGACTCGGCTGCCAGCGGCATCCGTGCCGCTTGCTCGCAATAACAAATCCATCATCGCGAATCAGATTTGATGAAAATACGGACAGAAGGAGGATGCCATGGATTTGCAAAAAGTGGACGCCCAGGCGGCGCAGCCGGTTGAGGTAGAAGGAACTGACACTGACTGACCTGAAGGATGATGAAAAAAAGAAGGTTGAGCAGATACAGAAAGAGCTGGACCTGGATAATTCCCAGAGCGTCATCCAGTTCGGTGTCGGGTCCCAGAGCGGGATTTCAAATTTTTCGGACACCATCCTGAGCGAGATCAGGGCCCGGGACAGCGGCTATGTCGGGAACATCCTCACGGACCTGATGCTCAAGGTGAAAAGCCTGGACGTGGGCGACCTCTCATCAGGAGACAGCGGACTTTCAAAGATACCGATCATCGGCAGCCTTGTCAGCAGCGCCAGGAAGTCCTTCGCCAGCTTTGAAAAGCTTTCGGTGCAGATCGAGAAAATCGTGGACGAGCTTACCAAGGCGCGTATGCAGCTCCTGAAAGATATAACCATGTTTGACTCCCTCTACGATAAGAACATCCAGTACATCCGGGAACTGGACCTTTATATACTCGCGGGTAAGCTGAAACTGAAAGAAATCGGAGAGAAGATCATTCCCGATCTCAAGGCGAAGGCCGACCAGACGAAGGACACCCTGGACGCACAGAAGGTCCAGGACATGGCCCAGGCGCAGAACCGCCTTGAAAAAAAGATCTATGACCTGCAGCTCTCTCGCATGGTGGCCCTGCAGACCAATCCCCAGGTGAGGCTCATCCAGAGCGGTGACCAGGTGCTGGTGGAAAAGATCCAGAGCTCCATCCTCAATACCATCCCGCTGTGGAAAAACCAGGTGGTCATTGCCATCGGCATCGTACGACAGAAAAAGGCCCTGGAAGCCCAGAAGGAGGTATCAAAGACCACCAATGAGCTTCTGCAGAAAAACTCCGAAATGCTGAAGGCCGGGACCGTTGAAGTTGCACGGGAATCGGAAAAGGGGATCGTTGAGATGGAGACGCTGAAAAAGGTCCACGACAACCTGATCTCCACCATAGAAGAGACGCTGAAGATCCAGCGGGAAGGAACAGTGAAGCGTCAGCAGGCCGAGGGAGAGCTTGCCAAGCTCGAGGGCGAACTGAAGACAAAGCTCAAAGAGGCGGGTTCTTCAAGCACGGGGATGAAAATGACGTAACAGGGCCCGCGATGGACGCCTGATTGCCATGCCGGCACTGACGCGGGGCCCTGCAGCCCCGCGAAGATTACAAACTGCTACACGGAGAAAACCATGCATGCGATTGTACCTCTGGCGGAAGGTTTTGAGGAGATAGAAGCCGTCACGATCATTGATGTCTTGAGAAGGGCGGAGGTCATGGTAACTGCCGTGTTCCTGAAAAAAAATCCCGTAATGGGCTCACATGGGATAAGCGTTACGGCCGATAAGAATATTGACGATATAGTGGCGTCAGATTTTGACTGCATCGTTCTACCCGGCGGCATGCCGGGGAGCAGCAATCTCAAGGAAGACCCGAGGGTCATTTCCCTGGTCAGGGAATTCGCCGGGGCGAAGAAAATTACCGCGGCCCTCTGTGCCGCACCGCTGGTCCTGGGACATGCGGGAGTCCTCAAGGGGAAACGGGCCACCTGCTTTCCCGGATTCGAGGACCAGATGACGGGGGCGACGGCCGTTTCCGATCCGGTGGTCCGTGACGGGACGGTCATTACCGGCAGGGGGCCCGGGTGCGCCATACCCTTTGCCCTTGAGCTGGCGGCGGTTCTTGCCGGTAAAGAGAAAGCGGAGTCCCTCAAGGATACCATGCAGGTGTACTGGATGTGATTACATGAATGATCAAAGCAAGAGGCTTTTCAAGGCCGGTTCCTATATCTACATTGAGGGAGATGAGGATGTTGATGAGGTTTATATCGTTGAGAAGGGCCTCGTCGAATTTAAAAGCATCAACCAGCGGGTCCGCACCCACGGGGAAAATGCCGCGCCCGGAGATGTTTTCGGCTTCATTTCATCCCTGAGCCAGCGGCCGCGCATGGAGACAGCCTTCGCCAAGGTGAATTCGTCGGTCATCGTCTTCAACCGTGAACGGTTCCTCGTGCTTCTTAAGAAAAATTCAGAGATAGCAATCAAACTGCTCAATTCTTATGCCGATGAACTGCGGCTCTATGACACGATGATTTTCTCCCTGGGGGGAGTCAAGGGCGTGTTCCTGCCGGAAGAAGTTCAACTCTATAACCTGGGGCTGTATTATAATAATATAAAACAGTTGTCCAATGCCTATTATGTGTTCAGCCGATATATGCAGCTCTTTCCCGATGGTTCAAACCGGAACGGCGCCCGGAAACTTCTCGCTGAAATTGAAAAGACCGGCATCCGTAGGATCCCAGAGCCGGTGCCGGACGGGATCTACCGCCAGTACGCGGACAAACAGATAATATTCTGCGAGCATGAACCGGGCTATGAGCTCTTCATTATTAAAAGCGGCAGGGTCAAGATAGTGAAGTATCACGGCGACAGTGAGATCATACTCTCGGTGCTCAAGGATGGGGAGATTTTTGGGGAGCTGGCCATTGTCTCGGATAAGCCGCGGAACGCCACGGCAGTCAGTTTTGGCACCACGGTGCTGCTCCCCATAGACAAGGATTCGCTGCTGAAGCTGATGCAGAAGTCGTCCGATTTATTGAAGAGGATCTTCACCGCCATAAGTCAGCGGGTCTGGTTCACCTTCATCCGTACCGAGTCGAAGTTCTACCAGAAGCCCATTACCAGGATTTATGTCTTCCTGGAGAACAAGCTCATCGAGGACAATGTTTCGTTGAAGAGCAGGGAACCGCACATATTCAATTTCGGGATCGATGAGCTGCTGAAGATGACCAATATCCCCAATGACAAAGTCGCTGCCGCAATGGCGGAACTTTCCCGGGATCAGAACCTGAACTTTTACATGGGACAGACCGTGATAGACAATCCCAGCCTGGTTTCTTCCAAGGCACGGTATCATCGCTCCCGCGACCACCTGTATGAAGGCAATGAAGGCGGCATCATCATGCCGCAGCAGGAAGAAGAACCTGAAAAAGCTGAATTTGAAGAAGAAATAACTGAAGACCTTGCCGATATGAGAGTTCCCCGGCGGGAGGTGGAAGAAATGGTCCCCGGCCCGGCAGGATCCCTTTTCGAGGAGCTTGATAAAGAACTGGGGAAAAGCGGACGTTAATCATTATCCTTATGATATCTCTTAACGGTGAGGATACATTTCCGCCCTGGAGGCGGATTTTTTTTTATTGACTCGACAAATCATATTCCTATAGATATCATAATGCGTGTTGAGAATCTCATATACGTAAAAGGGGTAACGGGGCGAAGTCAATTCAAAGCCCTGCGTCAGGCAGGGACCCCGCCGAGGGTGAAACGGCAGTTTCGCGGCACTTCTGGTTTTCTTGATACCTGCCAGATGTGACTGATTGCTGCATCCGAAATCCGATTGTGGAGGGAAAGCATGAGATATACGGTGGTTAAGCAATTTTCAAACGGCGCTATTGATAATATTTTTTCTTTTGTCTTTAAATGGGTGGACTGCGGGAAGATGTTTGTGGAATTCCTCTGGTCCTTCCTGGAGATATGGATAGCTTTTTTCCTGATTTTCTATAATGCCGTGATGTACGTGTATTACCTGTTCCTGTTTTTTATAGACCGGGGTGCTGAGTCAAGCGCCGGCATGTTCAAGTTGAGGGGGACATACAGCGGAACGTCGACAATACCGAAGTTCGAAATAACCCGGAGCCCCAGTTCGGTGCCGCCGCAGTACGGCTCCCAGGCGGTAAGCAAAGCGGCTGAAACGGTAGTTGCCAAGACGGCCGAGGTGGCGACGCAGACCCTGAATGCATTCAGGTCTGGAGGTTCCCCTACGGCGCGGGGAATGAAACAGTCCCGCGTCAAAGAGTTCCTCAGTGCTGTAGTTGATTTCTTCAAGTTCATCGGGGGTCTTCTGGCCCTGCCCTTCAAAAAGCTCGTCCTGCTCTTCGATCGCGGCAAGGAAATCCGGAACCAGCGGGAAACGGAATCGGATTCCAGCAAGAGCCTCATAGACGAATACATCAAGGAATACGAGCAGAAGCGGCGGTAATCAGTATATCAGCTGGACCACGATCTCACGCTTCCGCGGCCTGGTGTCGCAGTCGATGAGGACTACCTGCTGCCAGGTTCCCAGGTATGGCTCCCCCCGGACCACGGGCACCGTAAGCGATGGCCCAATAAGGGCCGCCTGCAGATGGGACGAGCCATTGTCATCATGCCAGGTCTCATGGTGATGATAGTCCGCACCGTATGGAACCAGCTTCTCCAGAAAGATATCGATGTCTTTTTTCAATCCCGGCTCATATTCGATCGTGGTAATACCGGCCGTTGATCCCGGCGAAAAAATGACGGCGATTCCCTCGTTTACGCCGTTCCTGCCAATGATCCTCATCAATTCGGAAGTAAGATCAACAACGTCCCGGTTCCCCCTGGTAGAGACAGTTATGTAATCAGTTTTTACCGCCATTATGTTCCTCCTGATTGTCTGCGTTCTGTAACGATAGTCCCTGACCGGTCGCGGTCAATTCTAATTCAGTGTCAGCCTTGTACCCGGAGCGCGCCATGCCGACCGGCACCGGCCATGGGATGATTCCTATTTTTCCATGCAATATCGCAAATAGTATCCACGATTAAAAAAATGTATAATTTTATCCGAAGCGGAAAGAATATTGTTACGCAATAAGAACTGACATGTCATTTTTATGATAAAGAGCTTGAAAAATTTTTAGAATGAATCTTTACTGGCGGGAAATGGATTCTTCAATTCGGCAGGTTGACAATGAAAAATCTGGACACGCTTTTTAACCCGAAAAGTATAGCTGTTGTCGGCGCAACAGAAGGCAGGCTGAAATGGGGTTCCAATGTACTGTCTAATATCCTCGATGGGGGCTTCAAGGGACCTGTTTATCCGGTATCATCGTCCCGCGATACGGTGTACGGCCTCAAGGCCTACAAGACACTGCAGGAAATACCGGGACCTGTTGACCTTATCTATGTGGCGACCCCGGCGAAGACAGTCCTCGGTGTTCTTAAGGAGTGCGTCGAGAAGGACGTACACAATGTTGTCGTCATATCATCAGGATTCAGCGAAGCCGGCGGTGACGGCGCGCGCCTTGAAAAAGAGGTAGCCGATTTTGCACAGAAGCACGATATCAACATCGTCGGCCCCAACACCATGGGCATGTCCAATATCAACTGCAGCCTTAACGGAACCGGGGCCCATCCGAGGCCGAAACAGGGGAGAATATCCATCATTGCCCAGAGCGGCAACGTCGGGAACCAGATCATGCTCTGGGCGGAGATTGAAGGGTTCGGTATCAGCAAATTCGTAGGATCCGGCAACGAGGCGGTGATCAAGGTTGAGGATTATCTCGAATATTTTAACAATGACGGGAACACGTCGGTCATCCTGATATACCTCGAAGGGGTGGATGACGGAAGGAAATTCATCGACATAGCCAAAAACACCTCCCTGAAAAAACCGGTGATTGCGCTGAAGGCGGGGAGGACCGCGGGGGGAAGCAGGGCGGCCCAGTCCCACACCGGCGCAATGGCGGGTTCCTTCCAGATATTCGAGAGCGTGATGAAGCAGACCGGCATCATGATTGCCATGAACCCGACGGAACTTCTTGAGCTTTCCGCAGCCTTTGACAGTTATCCCCTGCCGAAAGGGAACAGGGTCGGTATCGTGACCCTGGGAGGCGGGTGGGGCGTCATCACCGCGGATGAGTGCGAAGAACGGGGCCTTGTCCTCCCGCCGCTTCCGGAGGTTATCATGAAAAAGCTTGATGAGAAACTTCCTCCTTTCTGGAGCAGGGCGAACCCGGTGGACCTGGTCGGTCAGCCGGATGCTAGCCTTTTCAAGGACTCCATAGAACTCATGGTTGCATCAGAAGCCTATGACGCGATTATCGTGCTGGGTCTCATCGGCTCTGCGCCCTTCGGCATACGTCCCGTCCGGGCAGCACACCGCCTGGGGTATATCCCCGATGAAGAGATGCGTCTGTTTGAAGAGGGATCGAAATATGTTGACAGGGACATCCTTGACGCTGTCCTGAACCTTATGGAAAAATACCACAAGCCCATCTATCCCGTGTCGCTGGCGGCATTCCCGGAGGACAAAATAGTGCATGATCGGGAAGGGAGTCCCTACAAGGTTATCGTCTACAAGACGCCGGAGATGGCGGTCCTCTGCCTGTCCAAGCAATACCTCTACAGCAAGTATCTCCAGATGCGCGGTAACGGTTGAGTTTTCCCCGGGGAATCGGCACCTGCCGTGCTGACGACCGACAAAATAACTTGACTTTTTAAAACGCCTGTACTAAGAACAGTGGGCTACTACCGGGGGTTTGTGTGAGTGAAATACTGTTCATGAGTGCGCTTGTCCTGCTGATGGTCCTCTTGGGCGCGGCGGAATTCGCATATCATGAAAAGAACATACGGTCGATCCCCGTACGGATACACGTGAACGGCACGCGGGGAAAATCATCCGTGACCAGACTTATAGCGGCGGGACTGCGCGAGGGGGGGATCAGGACCTTTGCCAAGACCACCGGCACCATCCCGCGCATGATCATTCACGACGGCACCGAATATCCTGTCTACCGCCAATCCAAAGCGAATATCATAGAACAGGTGCGCATCATCGCCTTTGCGGCCCGCAACAAGGCTGAAGCACTCGTCATCGAATGCATGGCGATCCAGCCCTACCTGCAGAGCCTGTGCGAAATAAAACTCGTGCGGTCGACCCACGGCGTGATAACCAACGTGCGGGAAGACCACCTTGACGTGATGGGCCCCGCGGAGCGCGACGTCGCCCTGGCTCTGCTGGGAACCACCCCTTCCGGTAAGGATCTTTTCACCTGCGAAAAGGACTACCTCCATGATTTCGAGTCAGTCTGCCGGGATCGCGGCGCCAGCCTTGCCGTCGTTTCAGACGCTGAAATAGAATCGGTGAGCGACGAGGACCTGCGTGATTTCCATTACGTTGAACACCGTGACAACATCGCCCTGGCCTTGAAGGTGTGTCATGCCGTTGGCGTGGCAAGGGAGGTGGCCCTCCGGGGGATGAAGAAGGCTGAGCCGGACATCGGTGCCATGAGCGACCTGAAGCTTGATTTTTTCGGAAGGCAGATCCATTTCGTCAACGGTTTCGCCGCCAATGATCCTGAATCCACCGGCATGATCTGGCGCATGGCCCTGGAAAAACACACCGACGTGCAACGGCGCATCATGATCATTAATAGCCGCATCGACCGTCCGGACCGGTCACGTCAGATAGGGGAGGCCATGGCCGGCTGGGGCCGTGCCGACCGGTATATCCTCATCGGCTCGGGTTCTTATTTTCTGGTCCGGTACGCGGTCAAGGCCGGCATCGACGCGCGGCTTTTCACCAATGCGGAGGACCTTGAGACTGAAATTATTTTCGAAGAAGTGCTGAAGCATTGTAAAAAGTCAACACTGGTGATGGGGATCGGCAACATAGCCGGTCCCGGCCTGGAACTGATCACTTATTTCAGGAACAGGTCGCAGGAAATGCTTGTTTAATTGATGGTGGCCCTCTCAGGGGGCCGGGGGGATCGTAAAGATATGGAAAACATAATCACCTTGTCAATCGGCCTGGGCCTGTGCGTGAGCCTTCTTTTTTCCGAATTTTTCGGAATAGCCGCAGGAGGAATGGTCGTGCCCGGCTATATTGCGCTCTATCTGAACAAACCCATGGTCATTATCACGACGGCGCTGGTGAGCCTGTTGACCTACTTTATTGTCAATTCGCTGGGCTCCTTCATGATCATCTACGGCAGGCGGCGCACGGTCCTGATGATCCTCCTGGGGTTCCTGCTCGGGTGGCTGGTTCGGACGCTGGAACCGCTTCCCATCGGCCCTCAGGCGGTCGAGCTTTCCATTGTCGGTTACATCATTCCCGGCCTCATCGCGATATGGATCGATAGGCAGGGGATTATCGAAACCATGGCGGCCCTGATCACATCCAGTGCCATTGTCCGCCTGATCCTGATACTCTTCTTCGGCAGGGATATGTCGTTATGAAAAAACTCATTTGGAAACCGAGCACTGTTTCGTGGCAGATACACCTGGTCATAGCCATCATGGCCTTAATCGGGCTGGTTATCGTAGAATCCTTCAAGGTCAACGTGAAGCAGCCCTATTACAAGGAAAAGGTTCTCGCGGCCAGGTACATGCTGAAGGGTATGGAAATTCTCAAACAGCACCGTCTTCAAAAAATCGGCCCCATCAACAAGGTGATAGACCCGATGCGGTCGGGCCTGATCGGCATCCTCACGTCGCCAATAACAAGCACCACGGTGGACATTGACTCAAAACTCACCAGCATCAATCCGAACTGGGCCGCGGTGATCGTTTCCATGCTCAAGGAAGCGAAGGTGAAAAACGGCAGCACCGTGGCTGTTTCCCTGACCGGCTCATTTCCGGCGATGAACCTGGCTGTCTTCTCGGCTGCCAGGGCCCTGAACCTGCGGCTGATTGTTATCACCAGCGCGTCAGCGTCAACATGGGGCGCCAACATTCCAGGCTTCACCTGGCTTGACATGGAGAATGTCTTATGCGAGGAAAAATTTTCATCCTACCAATCGATAGCAGCCTCTCTCGGGGGAGTGCAGGACAACGCCCTGGGAATGTCGGAGGAGGGGAAGAATATTCTGCGCACGACGATCCGCAAATACAATATTACCCTTCTCGAGTTTGACGATATGAAGCGAAACATCAATACGCGCATGGACCTGTATTATGATCAGGCGAAGGACTCCCAGATAGGAGCTTATATCAACGTGGGTGGTGGCACGGTGGCCATCGGGTCATTTATAGGAAAGATGCGATATAAAGCCGGATTGAATCTCAAGCCATCACAAAAAGCGATGCGTATCGAAAGCGTCATGAGCAGGTTTGCCCGAAACAACATTCCGATTCTGAATATCAATTATTTGAAAACACTGGCGCAGAATTACAAAATCCCCATCGGGCCGAAAAAGATCCCGAAAATAGGCCAGGGCGAGATATACTATCGTCTGGAATACAACAAGGCGGTGGTCGCCGTGGTTCTGGCGTTCCTGCTGGTGTTCCTGTTCCTGTTCATGAAACTCGGGATCGGGTACCGGATCCTGATCCCGCAGAAAAAATCGGTCAAGGCCCGGCCTCCCGAACATATGGTCTGAAGACTGTCTGTCATCATTTGACCCATGACCGGGTCCGCAATGCTGCAGGTGAGGAATTAATTGATTATGAAACGGGCGATCATTTTCGGGGCCAGTTCGGGAATAGGGAGGGAACTGGCGAAACTGCTCTCCGGGCAGGGCTACGTTCTCGGCCTTGCGGCGAGAAGGGTGACACTGCTTAAAGAGCTGGCTCGTGAACTGCCGAACGATTCCCGGGTACGGTTTTGCGATATTGCCAGCGCCGAAGAGTGCGAGTCGGCGTTCAAGGGCTTTATTGATGACATGGGCGGCATCGACCTGGTCGTGATATCATCAGGCACCGGTTATATAAATGAAGAACTGGACTGGCATAAGGAAAAAGAAACCATCGATGTCAATGTTGCCGGATTTGCCCGCCTGGCGGGATTTGCCGCCCGCTATTTTCTTGATAAAAACGAAGGACATATTGTCGGCATTTCTTCCATAGGAGGGCTCCGGGGGAGCCACTCGGCGCCGGCCTATAGCGCCTCTAAAGCCTTCGTGTCAAATTACCTTGAGGGCCTCCGGAGCAAAATGAAAAAGTCCAACCCGGGAATAACCGTCACTGATATCATGCCGGGATTTGTTGACACGGAAATGGCCAAAGGGGAGGGACTCTTCTGGATGGCGCCGGCGGAAGTAGCAGCCCGGCAGATCTGCCGGGCCATAATTAAGAAAAAGAACCGGGCCTATATTACGAGAAGATGGCTTCTCATTGCTCTCCTGATGAAATGGATGCCCGATTGGCTGTATTATAAATTGTAATCGGTACGACTTCAACGTGTATTACTAACAGTTCATACCGCCTCGTGCGGTCTGAAACGGAGACATGATAATGGCAGAGAGAAAAAATTTCGGCGATGTGCCAAAGGGATACGAGGAATACAAGACCTCGAGGGTCGTGGTCCTGCCGGTGCCCTATGATGAAACATCAACCTGGATGAAAGGTGCTGACCGGGGGCCGGACGCAATCATCGACGCGTCATACAATATGTATCTTTATGACATCGACACGGACTCCGAGGTCTACGCAAAGGGAATCCACACCGATGACCCGGTAGGGGAAAAATCCTCACCTGAAGCGATGGTGGAAGCGGTGCGGAAACGCGTCGCGCGGCATCTGGATGCGGATAAATTCGTGGTGACCCTGGGCGGCGAGCACTCGGTCACGGTCGGGGCCGTGCGGGCCTATGCGGAACGGTATCCGAATCTTTCCGTGCTACAGCTTGACGCCCATGCAGACCTTCAGGATGAATTCCACGGATCGTCCTTCAACCATGCCTGCGTGATGGCCCGCGTCAGGGAATCATGCCCCATGGTGCAGGTGGGCATCAGGAGCCTGGATGCCATTGAACGGAAGGCAGCGGACCCCGCCCGCCTTTTCCTGGCCGAGGATATACAGGGAAGCCAGGAGTGGATGGACCGCGCCATATCCCTTCTCACCAATGAAGTGTATGTTACCATAGACCTGGATGTCTTTGATATTTCCATCATGCCTGCGACAGGCACTCCGGAACCAGGCGGCCTGGGGTGGTATGAAGTGATTGCTCTTCTCAAAAAAGTATCAAAAGAAAAAAAAATAATTGGTTTTGACGTGGTGGAACTCTGCCCCAATCCCTACGCCAGGCAGTGTGATTATCTCGCCGCCAAACTCGTGTACCGGCTGCTGAGCTATATTTTCAAGGAGGGGCGGTAACCCATGCCCGGATCGGGGCAGGCCATTATTGTGCTGATCCCGTTCTTTTTACTATGTAGGGCATCACGATATCCAGATCAATATATTTTTTTTTCAGGTCCGCGGGGAGATGCTTGAAGTCCCGCACTTTCCCGCGGCATGATTTATCGCCGCAGAGGCACTCCATCTCCCAGCAGTCCTCATCCATGGTGGTAGAATAATCAAAGGAAAGCTCCTCGCCCTTTTTGATGTCGCGGATCGCCACGTAGAGAACCTTCCCATCCCGGTACGTGAGGCCGCCATTGGGATTGCATGAATGGTTGATGAGGTCGTCGGCATTGCCGGAGGGGCCCATGAAGCAGTCTTCATCGATCTGGAGGAAATGGTTGTTATCCGGGTCATGGAGGTCCAGGTATTCTGCCATGGTGTACAGGGGGCCGGTAAACTCGCACACGACCTCGCCCTTGCCAATGTCGGAATCGGCAAACACCGCTTTCCCTTTTTCTGTTTCATGTATAATGAGACGGCAGTTTTTCATGGGGATGTTCTCTCTCCTGATGCAATAAGTCTATCCATGGCCAGGGTCCATGACCACAATAACGATACTGACAGGCATAGATTGTCAGCCATGATTTTTGTGCAATTCATTTTTTTTGCGGTAAAGCGCGGCAAAGCCGGCCTGCATTACCGGTGATGAACATGGGTCGCCGCTCAAGTGCAGCCAGTTACGGTCCAGCTCATTTTTTTGCAGCGGGAAGCCTCAGCTTTTGTCCCGGGAAAATCATAGTGGGATTTTTAATGATTTCTTTATTTTCATTGTACAGGTCAATCCATCGGGAGTAATTGCCCAAAACCTTTTCGCTGATGGATATCAGGTCGTCCTTTACCTGCACAGTATAATAATCCCCGCTTGCTTCCGGCTTTTCCGGGGCCTTCGCCTGCTCGGCGGGGATTGGCCCCTGCTTCTCTTTGGGGGGCGCTGAAATCTCCGCTGTTTTTTGCTTCTGCTCTGATGGTCCGGTGATGCCAGAGATCCAGTTTTTAATGCGTTCACGGTTTGAAGGTATTATTAATAGGAATAAACCGACAAGAATAATAATGACAAGGATAAACCGTATGATTCTCCGGAGGAGACCCGGGCCGTTTCCAGAACTATGCGTCTCGGCCGCTCTCTGGCCTGCGGATGCCGGCGGGGACGTGAAATCCTCATGGCGTTGCGCGGCGGCGGCCGGTGCCGCCTTTTTGGGTTGTGATATTTTGCGTGTAGATTTTTTTGCTTTTTTTGGTGCAGTGCCTCTGGCGGCGGCCCATTTCCGAATCTCGCCGCGGAACCACCGGTCAGCTTCCGGCGTAAATGCATAATGGTCGCGGAGATATTTCATGGTGCTTTTTTCTATATCCGAATAATCATGGGAATCCTTTACTGACTTGAGAATCTTCTTCGCGTCATTCAGCGATATGCGGCCATCGCCTTTTCCTTTGACCGAATTATCCGCGGTGTCGATTATTTTTTTATCGTAATTCTTACCTTTAATTTTTTTATAATACGTTGCCATGGTGATGTACCCTCCTTTGTGTGCGTGAGTAGCCGAGAAATGAGAGACAGGTTTTACAATGATGATTGCTGTGTGATATGTTTAACTATCATAGCTGCAGTAAAATGTCAAGCGACTCTGAAAATAAAATAGCGCTGAACATCCCTGTTTCAAGGCTTGACTTTTTATCCCCGCAGCTGTAATAGTGGAGCCGATGAACACTACATATAGAAATATGAGGAAGTATACCTTTGAAAAAAAAACCTGGCTGAAGAAAAAAAATTCACCTTCTGCCGCATATGCGAATGTGCCTGCGGGATGATAGTTACCATGCGCGGCGGCCCTGTCCCACGGCTGGGGCCACGGAGACGCCGAGGGCCTCAGCGTGGCTCGTGAACACGCCGGTGTGAATGTAAACCGCCTGACCCCCTCCGGTCCTGAATGGGTTGATCCCCTGTCCGGGATGGCCCGCCTGACCGGTATAGTCATCGAAGTAACACGGGCCGGTTGATGCCGGGGATACTGACAGGCGGGCCGGTATTTGATTTGACACCGAATGAAACAACCTGTATGTAAAAATCTTAGGAACTATTAATTATGAACATCATACCCCTGCACAGGGTCCCTGATTTCGCCCCGATCCTTGCGCACTGGTCCTACATGGAATGGTACCGGGCCAGGTCCATGGATTTCAATCTGGTCCTCAGTGCGTACCTGGAACGGGCCAGAAGCGAGACAGTGCCTCTTTCGTTCGTGGCGGTCGAGGGGTCTTTGCCGGTGGGGATGGTCACCCTCAAGTGTGACGATCTCTGGTCGCGAAAGGACCTGAACCCCTGGCTGGCGTCGCTCTACGTCCTGCCGGAATACCGGAAGGGGGGAGCGGGACAGGCCCTGATCCGTGCCGTAATTGCCCGGGCGAAAGAACTCGGCTATCACCGCCTGTACCTCTTTCTCGGCCAGCATGACCGCTACTGGCTGGAAGGCTATTACGTTCACCGCGGGTGGGCCGCTGTTGAAAACGCCATAGACAATGACGGCCTTGAAACCAAGATCCTCGCCTATGATATCCCGCGGTAAACCGGCATACCGGGATGCTGTTTTTATCGAGCGGCTGAACCGCTTCGTGGCACGGGTGAACCTCGATGGGAAAATTCTTTTCGTGCACGTGCCCAATACCGGCAGGCTTGCTGAATTGCTCCTTCCGGGGAGATCGGTAGTGCTGGTTCCTTCCCCCGGGAAATATCCTTATAAGATACAACACGTCATATATAAGGACAGGCCGGTGCTTATCGATTCTATCATGAGCAACCGGATATTCCGCGACTGCATGGACTCTCGATCGGTGCCCGGCCTTGAGGAATTTCAAATAGTCAAACGTGAGCCGACTGTCGGGAATCACCGCTTTGACTACACCATCCGCAATGAAGGGGGGGATTATTTAGTCGAGATCAAGTCGTGCACCCTGGCGTGGCATGCCATAGCCTCATTCCCCGACGCGGTGAGCACCAGGGCGTCCGAACATGTCCGTATCCTGGCGGAAACGAAACGGGGGATCCTGATCTTTCTTCTCCTCCATGAGGGAGTGGAACTCTTCGTTCCCAATTATCACACGGATTTTGTTTTTTACGAGACGCTCCGCTCTCATAAGAATAATATAGAGATACGAGCCTATTCGGCACGGTATGACCGGAGTTCACGGGTTATCGGGATGGATCCGGTCAGGGTGGAGATTCCGGATGTGGAGCCCCGCGGCGTGTATGTCATCGTGCTCCATAACAGTTCCGATGCGGTCATAGCGGTTGGCGGTCTGGGGCCCATGACCTTCAACAGGGGATATTACCTCTACATCGGAAGCGGCATGAACAATCTCTTCAGGAGAATAGACCGTCACCGGAGGACTCTCAAGAAGAAGCACTGGCACATCGATTACCTGTCGGAACGGTTCAGGGTAACAGCGGCTTTGCCGATCGTGACGGAGGAGAGAATCGAGTGCGCCCTTGCCCGTTCTGTCGGCGCCCTGGGATATCAGTGTGTTGATACATTCGGCTCCAGTGACTGCGCGTGCCCCGGCCATCTGTACTACGGCGAGTCAAACCCGCTTTATGACGAGAAATTCATCGATATGGTGTATGAATACCGCTTCGGCGGTTTGAAGCGGCGGTAAAGGGAAGGATTACGGCATTTTATATTTTTTTTCGAGGAACAGGTCAAGGCATATATCAACGATATCCTTGTCGAAATTCTGTCCCTTTTTGTTCTTTATTTCAGACAGGGCTTCATCAATACCCCGCGCGGGGCGGTAGGGACGGTCAGATGCCATCGCCTCAACAACGTCGGCGACGCAGATGATGCGCGCCCCGAGAAGGATGGAGTCCCCTTCAAGACCGCGGGGATAGCCTGAACCGTTGAACCACTCGTGGTGCTGATATACCATCTCCGCAAGGGGCCAGGGGAAATCGATTGTCTTTAAAATGTCATACCCGATCTGGGGATGCGTTTTTATAAGGTCGAATTCAATGGACGAAAGCTTTCCCGGCTTGCTCAGAATTTCAGTGGGTATGCAGATTTTACCCAGATCATGGATGATGCCTGCCATGAAGATACCTTCTACCTGCTTTTCCGGCAGATTCATCTCGGTAGCTATGCTGCGGGCAATATCGGCGACGCGACGCTGGTGGCCGGCGGTATAAGGATCCCGCGTTTCCAGGGTCTGCGCCATAGCCTGGATGATGCCGCCAATTGCCTTTTTAATCTGGATGTAACTCTCCTTGATTTTCATCTCCGACCTGACGCGATCCGTGTCGTCCCGGAGGATGATAACGGACCCGGACCGTTCCCCGTTGATATCGCTGATATGCGAAACGCTGAAGTCGATGGGAACCTGCTTGCCGCTCGGCGTGTAGAAGTAATTGAAATGAATTCCATCGTCGGTTTCCGGTCCGGTTATCTGTCCGCCATGGATGCCGTTGTACTTGATGTTCAGGACGTCCGTGAAACGTTTCCCTATAAGCCTGTCTATGGTAAGCTCGGTGATTTTTTCGGCGATGGGATTGACGTATGTTATGAGGTCGGCGTTGTCCATGACGAAGACCGCGTCGCCGATGCTGTTCAGGATCGTGAAAAACCGAAGTTCGCTTTCCTTGAGCTTGTCCTCCATCTCATGGCGCAGTATAGCCAGGTCAATGGCTGACTTAAGCTCTTTCTTGTCAACCGGCTTGACGATGTAACCGGAAGGGTTCGTGGTCAGGGCGCGCTTCAGGGTGTTGCTGTCGGATGACGAGGTCAGGTATATCACCGGGATATTGTGGATCTCATTTATCTGCCGCGCCGCCTCGATTCCATCAATTTCACCATCAAGGATAATGTCCATCAGGACCAGGTCCGGACTGGACATGATTATTTCCCTGACCGCTTCTTCGCCGGTCGGTACCGTTTTGGTAACGTTGAACCCAAGGTCTCTTATGAATTTGTGGAGAAGGAGGATCGTTGTTTTGTCGTCTTCAACAAGGAGAATTTTTCTATTCATTAATGATCCTTACCAATTCCTTACGTTTCTAGCGGTTATGAATATTTTTTTAATCTTGATACCCTGAGGGTATTTGGTAACAAATTTTAATATTTGCCAAATGTAATATAATGAATAAAAAAATTCAAATAATTCTTACTTTATATATAACAAAATTTTTAGCGGATGTAAAGGTATGCGTAAATAAAGTGTTTTTATTTATCAGATATATTCATAAATGAGAATAATTCATGTTTTTTTCCGATTGTTTAAGGAATTGTAGAAAAAATGTACAAGTTGAATAATTATATCAATAAATTGATTATGGATAAAAAATCTTTATGGACAAAAAATATTGTAGATATTTTTATGGGCCCATCTTTTAACTGCTTTTCTTAATTTGTTCCACGGCGAAAAAGCGGTTTTCATCATTTTTTAATGTAGAAAAATCAATAGTGATTTATCATAGTAAAGAAAAACTATAAAGACAACCAGAGTATTACCGGAGGCTTTTCCTATGCAAAGTTTGGGACTTAATATAGGCTCTTCAAGCATTAAAGCGGTTCTTCTTGAGGACAAGCAGGTCCTGTGGAAAACCAATATGGCCCACGAGGGCAATTTTCTTGAGACCCTTAAAACGATACTGCTTGAAAACAGCGTGGCTCCCGGTGTGCTGTCCCTCGTAACCGGCACGGAAGGCCGCTACCTGGTCAACATGAACAACGTCCTCGAATCGATCTGCATCGAAGAAGCGCTATCTCAGCTGAATCTCAAGGTCAACGCGGTCGTGTCTCTGGGGGGCGAGAACTTCGTTGTGTACACGATCGATGAGAATGGCAGGATCATAACCAGTTTTGCCGGAAACAAGTGCGCCTCCGGCACCGGCGAGTTTTTCAAGCAGCAGCTCGGGCGTATGGACCTGCGTCTTCATGATGTGGCGAATGTGCCTGACACTGCCAAGGTGTGCCACATGTCGTCGCGCTGCTCGGTATTCATGAAGAGTGACTGTACCCACAAACTGAACAAGGGCGAGGCGACCAAGGCTGACATCGTCCTGTCGCTGACCGACGTCATGGCAACGAAGGTTGTCGACTTCCTGAAACGGGCCCGCATAAATACCGGGAAGGTGCTCCTCACCGGCGGCGTCACCAAGAACAAGTACATCATCCAATTCGTAAAGGAAAAAATGCCCGATATCGAGATCATCGTACCTGAGGAAGCGCCTTACTTTGAAGCTTACGGCGCGGCGCATCTGGCAAGAACCTCAGGGAGCCAGTTCCCCGGTATCGGTAATATTTTCAAAGAGCAGGAAATAGATTTCGGCCGGTACAGGAGCCTCAAGACTGCCGAAGGAAAGGTAAACTACCTTAAATCGAGGCGGGGTTCAGCCAGACCCGGCGGCGAATATATCCTGGGTGTTGATGGCGGCTCCACAACTACCAAGGTAGCCCTGATCGACATCGAAAATGACGAAATCGTCGCGTCACATTACGGACGGACCCATGGTGACCCGGTGAACGCCCTCAAGGAATGCCTGGTGGAAGTCAAGAAACAGCTGAAAGAACAGATCGGCGATGCCAGTATCAACATCACTCTCGCCTCAACGACCGGATCTTCGCGGGAGATACTGGGCGTGTTCCTCGAAACACCGGCTGTGTATAATGAAATTATAGCCCACGCCGTGGGGACCACCTATTTCAAGCCTGATATCGATACTATTTTCGAAATCGGCGGCCAGGACGCGAAATATGCCCTGCTGAAGAACAAGGTTCCCATCGACTACGCCATGAACGAGGCGTGCTCGGCCGGGACCGGCTCCTTTCTCGAGGAATCAGCCTCCGGGGACCTGAACATAACCGACGTGCGGGACATCGGCGACATCGCCGTGCAGGCCCAGGGCCCGCTGAAATTCGGCGAGCAATGCTCCGCCTTCATCAATTCCGACATACGCAAGGCAATCCAGCTGGGGGCGACCCGGGAGGACATCACCGCGGGCATCATCACCTCCATCGTTTCCAACTACCTTAACCGGGTCGTGGGGAATCGCACCATCGGCAATAACATCGTCCTCCAGGGCGGCGTAGCTCTCAACAAGGCGGTACCGCTGGCTTTCGCCATGCTCATGGACAAGAACATCACCATCCCGCCCGACCCCGAGCTCCTCGGCTGCTTCGGCGTGGGAATCCTGGCCAAGCAGAAATTACATGACGGCATAATCGCGAAGGGCAGGTTTGAAATCGATGAAATCCTGAACACGAAGATCGTATACGAGCGCGAGTTCCGCTGCAAGGCATGCGATAATGACTGCCCGATCCGCGTTCTCAATGTTAACGGCCACAAGTACATGTTCGGCGGCAGGTGCAACAAGTACGCCAACATGAGGAAAAAGAAAAATATCGACGAATCGAAGGTTTTCAATTATATAGAAACACGGGAACAGCTCATGTTCCACGAGTGCGCGCCGTCGAAAGACGACTTCGTGAAGAAACATGATTTTGTGGTAGGCGTCCCCAAGGCCTTTTCCGTGTACACCCTGTGGCCGCTTTATTCATGGTTCTTCCATTCCCTCGGCATTGAGGTGCGCCTGTCGGAGGAGATCTCCCACGAGGGCGTGGCCCGCACTGAGGGTTCATACTGCTTCCCGGCGGAGATTGCCCACGGCGCGGTGCAGGACATCATTAATTCCGGCCTTGATTATATTTTCGTCCCTCACTTCAGGGACCTGGAAAGCTATGAGGACGACGTGCATGCCACCTTCTGCCCCATCACCCAGTCACTCCCGTATTACATCATGAAAGCCTTTCCCGAGATCGACGAGAAGAAGTTCCTGGCGCCGATCGTGAGCTTCAAGTTCGGCATGGAGAAGGCCCTGGAGGAATTCATCAGGATGGGCGGCCGGCTGGGGATTCCCGAGCGTGAGATCCGCCGCGCCTTCGCCATAGGGTGCGACAAGCAGAAAGATTTCTGGGACCGGTACCGGCAGATAGGAAAGGACGCCTACGAAAAAGCCATGGCGGCCGATCACCCGGTCATCGCCATCCTGGGAAGGCCCTACAACGCCTTCACCAGGGACGCCAACATGGGCATCCCCCTGAAATTCACGACCCGCGGCTATTCGGTCATGCCCTTTGACATGCTCCCTATCGAAGAGGCGCACATTTTCGACAACATGTACTGGTACTACGGCCAGCAGGACATGAAGGCAAGCGTTATCCTTAAGGACGAGCCGAACATTTTTATCACCTATATCACGAATTTTTCCTGCGCTCCTGACTCCTTCATGCTTCATTACGTGAAATGGATCATGGGCACCAAGCCGTTCCTGGTGCTGGAGCTTGACTCCCACTCGGCCGATGCCGGGGTCGACACCAGGGTCGAGGCGTTCCTGGACATCATCGAAGGGTACCGGTCGAAGTTTGACCAGATACGCGAAGAGCGCTACGATAACGGGCTCCGTTTCATCAACAACGGCACTGACCCGCTTCATCTGATGGATCTCAAGAACAACCGGAAGATCGATATATTTGGCAACAAACAGGTCAAGATGCTTCTCTCCAACATGGGGCGGCTTTCTACGGAGCTCCTGGCGGCTTCCCTCCGGGCGGCTGATATCACCGCGGAGGCGATGCCCCTGCCCGACATCTACACTCTCCAGATGGCCCGGAACCACATGTCGGGAAAGGAATGCCTTCCCTCGCAGCTGGTCCTGGGGAGCGCGCTGAAATACTTCTCATCTGACAAATACCGGAAGGACGAGATTTACCTTCTTTTCGTGCCCACAACTACCGGGCCGTGCCGGACCGGGCAGTACTTCGTGTTCTACGAGAACCTGTTCAAGGACATGCGTCTCGAGAACGTCGTGGTGGTGACCCTCGATTCGGACAACTCCTACAATGAGCTGGGACCGCATTTCAGCAAGAGCGCCTGGTGGGGCCTTGTGGTGGCCGATTACATGAAGGACATCGAGACCTCGCTCCGCACCTGCGCCGTGGACCCGGTCACCGCCATCGCCAAGTATGACGAGCTGTGGCAGGATCTCATCGATATTACCGAGAGTGATATCGGCCGGGTGCTGCCGGCCCTGCGGCGCATCGCGGAGGAAATCGCCAAGATACCCCTGAAGCGCAGCCTCGAGGATACGCCGAAGGTTCTCGTCGTGGGCGAGATTTACGTGCGCCGGGACGATTTCGCCGTGGATGAAATGATCCGCATGTTCAGCAAGCGCGGCATCATCGCCAAGGTTTCCGGCGTAACGGAATGGATTTACTACTGCGACTACACCCGGAAGCATGATATACAGAAACGCCTGGGCCTCCTCCCCTGGTACAGGAAGCCCTTCTCGAAGGAGTTCCGGGACCTCATGGGATGGAAAATAGAGGAGATGTTTAAACACAGCGTTGAGAAGAGGGTCAAGAAGGCCCTTGAGATAACGCGACCTCATCCCGCACACGCCCCATGATATGGAGCGGATAATGAACAATGCTCGAAAAGCATTTCGTGAGCGATGAACTCTACTCGGAAATCTCGATTTCCAGCGGTGTTGCCTCAACGGCAATGATGGAGGATTTTTCGGGGATCGTGAACATTTCGCCCTTCGCGTGCCTTATCGGAAGGGTGATTGAGGGCCTCATTACCCCCTGGTCCCGGGAGAGGCGGTTCCCGGTCATTTCCGTGGAAATCGACGGCGACATCCTTCCGCCGGGCATCGTCAACAAGCTTGAGATATTCATGCTCAACGTGCTCCGGTTCCGGTACAACCCGGCGGTTTCGGAGCTGGTCGAGCGGGAGGGCGACGTGGTGGTATCCCTGGACAGGAAGATCATCAAGGCGTAATACAAAAGGCGGCGATTTGATTCGCCGCCTTTTTGGTTATATCTCCGATTTTTTATTCTTGAATTTCGATTTTATCTCATCCACCTTGTTTTTATAGGTGTCCCTGATTTTTTCACGGGCCTTCTCGTAGTCTTCTTTGATTTTTTTCAGCGCCGCTAGGTTTTTCTTCTGCTCATCGGCGACCATGCCGGATTTCTTCTCGATTGTGCGGTACTGCTCGCTGAGAGCATCATCTTTCCCCCGGTATGTATCGGCTATGTCACGGACTGAAAAATTCAGCGCTTCATTTATCAGCAGGTCGTCCTCGGTTTTTTCCGCTGTGCTGTTCAGGAGGTCACCGGCCTTTTCAAGGGATTCTGAGTTCGTCGCCCCGTCAATGGTGCTTCGTACTGTCGCCAGGGTGGTCCCGGTTTCCCTGTTCCTGTCACTGAGCGCTTTAAGATGCCGTTCATACCGCTCGCTCCTCGAAGCAGTATTCTTTTCAAGATCGCGGTCATTCCTGTTTTTCCATTGTCCGGGGTCGCCGCTTGACGCTGCCGGCTTTTCACCAATGAGGACTTCCGAATTTTCTTTTTCCTTGACGGTGGCACCGCCGCGGGGACTCATTATTTCCACGGCTCCTTCACGTACATCGACGCGGGTGTCTCCCCCGGCGCTGACGGTCAGGGTGTACTCGGTTCCGCGGACGGCGCAGACGATGGTCGGGGTGTAGCTCTTGGCGCTGCCCTTGATGAGCTTCTTCATGCTCCCCGTGGCGGAACCGGTGATAAGAGATACCCTGTCAGATCCGGCGATGTTCTTGCTTCCGATCGTGGCGCTGCTCGATTCGTTCAGCTTGATTTTGCTTCCATCCTTGTAAGTAATTTCAAGGTAGGAGTTTTTCCCGGTTTTTATATAATCTCCGGGCTTGAGCGGTTTTCCCACTGCGACGGAATTTTGTTTCCCGTTGCGTGTCAGGGAAACGGTGCCGAGAAAAAATGAAATCTCCACCGGATACACCGCGGAAGGAAGAATGAGGATAAGGGCTGCCAGAAAATACGAAATGGTTTTAATCATGACGGTCCGCTCCTTTGTGTGAAAGATCATACCATCAGGATACAGGGTATGGTTGAATAATCGCTATTTTTTTACCATGCCGGCAATTATTTTTACATCCTGCGATGAGTCCTTGTTTATGACCAGTACCTCGTTGCCTGCCTGGACAACGACGATATTTGACAGCCCTACAACGCTGATGCGGCTGTTTTCCGTAAAAACCGAGCAGTTGTCTGAATTCAGGAATATCGCCATCTCCTTTTCAGGAGACCGGTTGCTGTTACCGTCGGGCGGCAAAATGTCATCTATAGATTTCCAGCTTCCCAGGTCTGTCCAGCCAAAATCGCCCGGAATGACAATACGGTTTTCAGCCCGTTCCATGATTCCGATATCCACTGATATGGATTCAACAGTGTCGAAAATCTGCTTTTTGACGTCCCAGGCCCGGCCGTCGTTGGAAGCGATATCACGGGGCCCCAGTTCGGACATCGGTTTGAAGGATGCCAGGAGCTCCGGAAGGAGTTTCCGGTACTGTTCAAGGATCAGTGACGTCTTCCAGACAAAGATGCCGCTGTTCCAGAAGTAATTTCCCGATTCGTAGTATTGCCGGGCGCGGTCGATATCCGGCTTCTCCACGAACGTGTCTATGGGAAATACAGGGCCCGGGCCGTCCAATGCCTTGATGTATCCATACCCTGTTTCAGGATAGGTGGGCTTGATGCCGATGGTCACGAGCCTGTCATGCTGGGCCTGCTGTATGCCTTCGCGAAGTATTCTGGTGAATTCATCGGTGTTCTTGATATGATGGTCCGCAGGCAGGGATATCATGATGGAGTCATCGAAGAGTTTTTCCAGGTACAGGGCGGCGTAGAGCAAAGCAGCGGCGGTGTTTCGGGGTCTCGGTTCCGACAGCACGGTGCTGGTAAGATTGAATTTGCCGACCTCGTCCATGGAAAGGCTTTCATGTTTTTTTGATGTGACGATGATGAGATGTTCCGGTTTGAGGGGGAGCATCCGCTTAATTGTTTCTTCAAGGAGCGTCCCGTCTCCGGAAAGATTGTGAAATTGTTTCGGTTTCTCGTCCCGCGAGAGAGGCCAGAGCCGTGTCCCGGCTCCTCCGGCGAGTATGACAGGTATTACGTTCATTGCTGTTCCATGGAGTTGAAATTTTTTAACATGAATTTTTCTGATCAATGAAGATATCTGTCAACAATTATTCATGAAATTATTTGCAGGCTGCTTCTCGTTCGACGCAGCAGGAGTGTATTCGTTACACGGGAAGAGAAGTTGCGCTGGCGTACCAATGTATGTATAATTTATATCAATTAATGACGATAACAATAATACACGGGAAGGCCTGTTTTTTTATTGCAATTACGATGAGATCGTGTGTATTTTATACCTGCTTAGCACGTGCTGCCCGGCAGGGAATCAACGAAACCAAGAACAAAACGGGGATTGAACAGTGGCTGAAGAAAAAAGTTTTTTGCAAACCATAAAGCTTGAAATCAGCAGAAGCTTCAAGCTGGTGCCCTATGAACGCCTGGCTTTCCACAAGGTGCTGGGTATATTAAAATCCGACGTCGGCATGAGTATACTGGCCAAGGAGCTGGACAGGGGTCCCGATGTCCGTTACAGCGCAATCGCCACCCTGGCCACCTTCGAAAGTCCCGGGGCCCTCCCCATTCTAGTGACACAGCTTGCGAAAGGCATAACCGATGAGGAAAGGATCATGGTCCTTGAATATGTCATGGACCGGGGGAGCGGGAACAATATTAAGGAGATCATCGCGTTCATTGAGAAGAAACAGGAATTCAATTATTCGCATTTTGTCACGGCAGTCGCCTTTGATGTCCTGAAAACCATCGGGGCTGAAACAGAAGAGGTGCTGAATTTCCTCGCGTCAATAATAAACACCGAACGCGTTGATCCGCAGCTCAAGTCTCTGGCTATAGAATCGCTGTCATCGTTTAAATCGATGGCCCTGTTTGAAAAGCTTTTGAAGAAAGGCGAGGACGCCTTCTGTTATTCCGCCTACAAGGCCATATACAGCCTTGCGGCAGATCTTGCCGACAAGGCCCAGATGATGAAAACAGAGGATGACCGCCTCTATACCTACTCACCCGACAGCGAAGACAAGATAGTCCTGGATATCCGGGTTCTCCTGGGAAAGATGACCCATGAATTCGATACCTATTCGAACCAGACCAAGAATGCCTTCATCTGCGCCATGATAGCGTGCAATCACCGGGAATACCTCATATACACCATGAAGGCGCTCACCTCCAATGACATTGATCTGATCAGCATGGTCCTGTTTTCAATCTATCACAATATCGAACGACTCCGGGACCCTGATAAACTGTTCAGAAACCTGATCGCCATATCAACCGAGATCGACCGGTTCAACGAGATGATCGTCGAGATATTCTTCAAGTATTTCAAGATGCCCCTCAGCAGCCGTTCCTTCAACCTTCTTAAAGACAAGTTGTATAACTATATCGTCGTGACCCTGGAGACCTATTTCGAGAACTACCGGAAGGCCTTCATGATTACGGACGTCATCGAAAAGGGACTCCCGGAAAGCTTCCAGCGCATCAGGAGGTTTATCCTCAACTACTGCACGCCGGAACTTAAAAAGGAGATTATTGCTTTCTTGAACAAGGATGATCCGGCGCTGGTGAAACATATCGTGGCCAGCCTGGCGAAACGGATCAGCTACCTGGAGGGCGAGGGGATCAAAGACCTGACGCTCCTGGTCGAAGTCCTGCTGGACAAGGACCGTAAATCGCGGGAAAACTCATCAACGCGGCTTGAGGATTTGAATTTTGAAAAGCTGTATCTCAGGAACCGTATTATGCGCTTGTGCCGGATCATCAGTCTGCTGCATATCGACGAGGCCTCATCGGTCCTGGTCAATATTTACAATTACCTGAAAAAATATCCCGACAAGGATATTCTGGACGCGACGGTCCTCACCCTGTCCAGGCTGAATTATTCCTATATGCTCGGGGAGATCGAGGTCATGATCACCACCGGCTCCGCCGAAGACCAGAAAAACGCTCTGCGGCTTCTTTCCCTCTTCACGGAACAGCGGTCCCTCAATATCATACTCGAACTTTTGAAAAACAGGATCTCGGAGCAGTCGGACATTGTCGAGTCAGCCATCACCATACTCCTTGAACGGGACATCGGGGGGAATATCACGGCTAACCAGATATTCAAGAGCGTCATTGCGAATAACCTGAGCCCTTCGATCCGCAGTCTTGCAGTACTGGGGATCGGCCAGTGCAGGGTTGATTCCGATATTGATTATCTCAATGATCTTTTTTACAAGATGGGCCAGGACAATTCAAAGGATGTTATCGTACGGGCCATTTCCATGATCGTCGCCCACAGCACGAGCTTCAACAAACGCCAGCTTATGCGTTATCTCCAGGAATATCTGAAAGACCCGGGTATCAAGGTGAGGATCTATTCCTGCCTGCTGCTGGCCCAGATGGGAAACAAGGATGCACTCCGGTCCATCCGTGACATGCTGGTAATCAAGAACAAGGGGATCCAGCGGGACATCCTGGCGATTCTGGGTGACCTGAAGTCGATCGAATTTTCCTTTTTTCTGCTCTCACTGCTCAAGGAAGAATACGGCATTTCGAAGGATATCGTTCCCGTTATAGCGAAATTATCGACGGAAGAAATGAAGGAAATCGACGGATTCGTGGTTAACATATTCCGCAAGTACGAAGCGCCTGTCATCGAGGGGATACAGGCGCCGGCCGCGGACACGGGCATTATATCCATCGATGGCCTTAAAAAGGAGCGGGTGACGATCCTGAACATGGTCCTTGCGGAAGGGAGCCTGCATTCGATGTCGGGGAATATCCCCGATCTTATCAGCCTGAACCTCAGGATCAAGGCATTCATTGCTTCAGCAATCAATGACGGCGGCGGCACCATCACCAAGATGTCCAACACGAATATCGTCGCCTATTTCAGCAGCGCCAAGTCTGCGGCGGAAGCGGCGATTAAAATACAGAGGAATATCACGGACTTCAATTCACTGCGGATCTTTGAAAAGAAAATCGATATGTACCTCCAGCTGCTCACTGAAACGGTGAGTATCATCAATGATGAAATAATCGAATTTCCCCACATGCTGAAGGCGTTTCTGACCCTCCCGGTGAAAAACAAGACGGTCATTGACCGCCCCACGATGGAGCTGATCGGCGATTCATTCAGTTTGCGGGAAATACCACAGATGGTGCTGTCCATGAGCGGATTCCCCATTGATAATTATGAGCTCCTGAACCCGATTAATTTTACCCAGCTTTCGGAACAGGTCATAAAGACGATCAGGGAAGAGGAAGAAAAGCGGAACCAGATGCAGCAGCAGATCCAGGCCGAGCTCAAGAAACTCAAGCAGGGGAGCAGGGCCCCGTCATCGGCGTCGATCGCCCGGGGGCTAGACAATCTGAGCGGTCAGCTGCAGAATGAGCTTGATGAGATAGACCGCTATGTCCAGAAGCGTTCAACGGATCGTGAACTGATCAAGAATGTCCGGAAAATGCTCACCAATGTGCACAACCTGTACAAGGTTGAGATCTCGCGGCTGATTATTGATTGATACCGCCGGCGTGTCAACGGAAACCTTTATTTATCAATAAAGCGGTTGCTGAGACCGAGTTTGTGTTCAATCAGGGTAACCGAATGAGTGAGAAAAAATTTATCTGTCTTGTTCTCCAGCAGTATGGTATAGTGCTGGCTTGCTGTCTTGTAGTCCTGGAGCTTGAAAGATGTCTCTGCGTAATAATAATGATAGGTTTTGTCATATTCCTTCCGGGTGTCTATCGCTTTTAACGTGACCAGGGCCTTGTAAAAATTTTCTTCCTTGAAGTATATCTTGGCTTTGCCCAGTACAGCATTGTTGAATCGATGGTTGATCCTAAGGCACTGGTCGTAATATTTCTTGGCCATCTGGAGCTGGTTGCGGTTGAAGAAGAGATCGCCGATGAGCACATAGGTGTTCAGCTCGTTTTTGTTCCACTTGAGCGCCTGCCGGTAACTGTCTATGGCCTCGTTGTCACGGTACCATTGCTGGTATATTGATCCCATCTGGAGATAGGTCCCGGCGTATTCAGGCACCACCGCCTGGGCCTTTTTGAAATTAAGAAGCGATTTCTCCAGCTGGCGGAGATGCAGGTGCGAGACGCCGAGATTGTAGCGGAACGGGAAAAAGAGCGCTGAATTTTTAAGGGCCTTTTCCAGAAGATCCACGGCGCCGGCGTAATCACCTGTTTCCATCATTGCCGCGGCCCTGTTATTGACCTCCGCGAGGGTGCTGGTGCCGGTGCAGTAAACAATCTCGTTTTTAAAGAAAATGCGGTCCCTGGGTCCGGCGTCATCAGGACTCTTGTTGGCAAGGTAGAGCAGGTAATGCAGCTGCGTGAAATCTTCCTGCGCCGCAGCGGGCAGGCCTGTAAAAAATACCGCCGCGGTGAACATGCTTATGGCGGCATATAAAAGTCCGGGGGATCTTCTCAGTAGAGATGGCATGCGACGTGCGCCTTTTTCACGGTTTTCATCGCAGGGTATTCTTTTCTGCATATATCCATGACGCAGGGGCAGCGCGGATGGAAATGGCACCCCGGCGGCGGATTTTCCGGTGAAGGTATTTCTCCTGCAATGATGCTGAAACCATGGCGGCCTGCCCTCGTTTCGGGGATTGCTTTCATCAGGCTCTGGGTGTATGGATGCAGGGGGCTGGCATACAGGCTTTTCCTGGGGCTCTCTTCGACGATTCGCCCCAGGTACATCACCACGATACGGTCGCTCATGTGCTCAACGACGGCAAGATCATGGGACACGAAGAGGTAGGTGAGTTTCAATTTTATCTGGATATCGCGGAGCAGGTTCAGTATCTGCCCCTGTATGGACATGTCCAGGGCTGAGACCGGCTCATCCAGAATGATGAACCGGGGATTCAGGGCCAGTGCCCGGGCGATGCCGATCCGCTGCCGCTGGCCGCCGCTGAATTCGTGTGGATAACGGTCCCGGTGCATCGACTCCAGCCCCACGAGACCCGCCAGTTCTTCGAACCGGGCGTTGATTTCGGCGGGTTTCATGGAAGTGTGGATCCTGAGGGGCTCGGTGATTATTTTTTCTACGGTCATGCGCGGGTTGAGGGAGCTGTAGGGGTCCTGGAACACGATCTGCATGTTTTTCCGGAACGAGCGGAGTTCCCTGCGGTCAAGCTCATGTACCCTTGTTCCACCGACGATGATCTCTCCTGTATCCGGCTCGATGAGCCGGAGGATTGAACGGGCCGCGGTCGTTTTTCCGCTTCCGCTTTCGCCCACCATGCCCATGGTCTGCCCCAGCGGTATTGAAAACGAAACGCCGTCAACGGCCCGTATGTTCCCCGGGCGCTCGAATAATCCCGCTTTCCGGGTCGTGTAGTACTTTGTCAGGGATCGTACCGTCACCATCTCGTCATTCTGTTTTTTTACCGTTTTCACAGGCCCCTCGACAATCATGTATGATTCCTGTATTACGTATAATTCATTTTTATTGTCAACACTATTTGGAATTGTCACCGGCCTGATTCAATCGGTCTTTTCTTGCGGAGCCGATTCGGCACGGTAGTGCAGGGGCCCGTTATGCACGATGATGGCGCCTGCGGCCGGCATCGGACAATAATTAAAAGCTATTGCATTACATAAAGGTGTTGAAATGTGATGTGAAGTCTGCTATTGTGAATTGATCACAATCCAAATGTACAGGAAGAACGCATGAAACCCAACAGCCCCAAACCAGTCAAACCGGATACCCGGGTACTCATAAGACGCTGTGAAGAATATGATGAGGAAGCGATACAGGGCATCATCAGGCAGGGGATGAAGGACCTCGGTTACAAACCGTCGGGAAAAGTTTTTGTGAAACCCAACGTGGTATACGCGACAAAAAACGGGAAATACGGTTCCACGGCATTTACACATCCCTCTCTGGTAAGCGCCGCCCTCCTGGCACTGTCCGGGGCGCCAGGAGTCTCTAGGGTCGATATGGGCGAAAAGACCGCCATCGGTTATCCGACGCGCCTTACCTACCGCTATGCAGGCTATTATGACCTGGTGAAAAGAGCAAAAAAGAAGGCCGCAGCCGGAATCGGCATTTTCTGCATCGATGAGGAGCGCCGCGACAGGGTTTTTGTCGGCGGCGCGGTGCATGATACCCTGCGCCTGTCGCGGCGCATGGTCCGGGCTGACACCATGGTCTACCTGCCGAAGCTTAAATGCCACTGCGTGAGCTCAATGACCGGCGCCGTGAAGCTCAACATCGGGATATGCTCGGACGACGAGCGTTCAATCAGGCATGATTTTCTTTTGAATGGCAAGATCGCCGATCTTCTTACCGTCGGGTATCCGGATTTCATCGTGATGGACGCCATCGATGTCGGCGTCGGCACGGAGGCTGTTCCGTCGCCGCGACGGCTGGGGCTCGTTATCATGGGGAGGAATCCCCTCGCGGTCGACCTGGTGGGGGCACGCCTTCTGGGGTTCAACCTTGAGGATGTTCCCTATCTCCAGGAGACTGTCGCGCGGGGATACGCGCCGGCGCGCCTGAAGGATGTAACGATCATGGGCGACCTGAAAAGCATTGCCGACCTGGACCGCCATGCCCGGCGCGTTCAGCCGTACGATGACGACTTTTACCGCTGGCATGATGTGGCGAAGGAGCTGAAGCGTCTACAGTCGCCGATCCGCTTTTACTGGGGTTGTACAAAGACCGATTCAAGCAGATGCCTTACCGGCTGCGTCATGGCTGTGAAAATGTATTTCGCATTCACGGAACGATTTGCCGGGATCGAGGCCTTCCGGAAGGGGAAGCCAGCGGTACTCGTGGTGGGAAGGGTTGACGACCGGATCGACGCGAAGGGTGAGGTGGTGTTCATGCTGGGAAGCTGTTCCCGGGCGGACATCGTGAATGCGAAGAAAATAATAAAAATCGACAGCTGCACGACAACGGCGGTGGAAATGACCGAAGTTATTCGGGGAAGGCTGGGGATCCCGACGCCACTATACGCGCCCTCACAGATCATTCCGCTGGTCGGGGCTATGCTCATGGCATCCCTGAAGAAAATAATAAATCTACGATATCTCCAGGACATGGGGCATTTCATTAAACGGGGATTGTTGAAAAGGATATAACGTGTATGCCGGGATGCAAAAAATAAGGGGAATGATGACATTCCCCTTATTAGTAATATGACAAATAGTTTTTTGAATATCAACCCATCAATGGCATTCCTTGCACTGCTGGGGGCCATCCTTCTTCTCAATATGGCAATCGACACAGAGACCGTGCATGGTTTCATAACCGTTGTCACCGGTGTGACATTTGGCGCACTTTTTCTCACGGTCAGGATTGCCTTTTTTGTGGTGACACTTTTCGCAGACAATGCCCTTTTTTTCATGAGCCTTGTGGGACATCTTGACGGCGCCGACCTGGCTTGTATATTCCTTTCCCGCGGCTTTCCCCTTGTCATAGGTCCTGGTCGTTTTTGTAATAGTCACGATATCAGTAGGTGAATCTCCGCTCGTCCAGGGATCGAGCTTGCAGGAAGCTATAATTATTCCAATAATAACCACGACAGCAATAGGCAAAATTTTCTTCAATTCCACCTGAATCCTCCTTACTGTTATAAGAATCTATAATACTGTATGGTGCGAGGCAGGCCCCACTCCACATGGTAGTCCATGTTATTTTTTACTAATGTGAATATCAATAGAGTAAATAATTGTGTCAACAGCAAAAAAATTATTTTTTGAAATTTATTACCCGAAATAACACTTGTAACTAACGGCGGCTCATCGTAACCTTAATAAGGTAAAAGTATATTTTTTAATTGATTTTTTATTGCACAATATATTTATATCAATCACATTAGTAATGCTCGGTATTTGATCCACAGACGTTCACATACAAAACAACTTTCGGATGACCAGTGATGGAAGATACCACCATAATATCATATCCGGGTACCAGAAATGACCTGCTCCTGTCGCTGACGGAATCAAGGTCCCGGTACATGCTTCCCTTCGGGGGAAGGTTCCGGGTTGTGGATTTTACACTGCGCAATTCCTTTACCTCCGGGGCGCGGACGACGATCATATACAACAACATTGACGACGATCTGGAACAGTACGTGGACCGCTACGGCCCCTTCGGCGACATGAAATTTCCACCCATCAAAGTGATTACCCGGGAATATTCCGACATCAAGGTCTGCTATAATCTGATACTGGAAAGCAACACCGAGTACTATATCATTTACAATGGTGATAATCCTTCGATCATTAATTTTACCACGCTAATAAAAAAATACAAGGCCAAGAAGACCGGTGCAGTGCTGTTCAGGCTGAACATGGACGGTAAGCCAACCATGGCCTACACCGTTCTCATTTCCGATCAGAAGACCCTCCTGGGCGTGGTCAAAGCAGCCATCAGGGAAAAACAGAGCGCTCCCAACCTCTTTGAGATGATTATCAACATCCTTGTCAACACCGGTATAACCAAAAGCAGCTTCGATGCCTATTACTGGCCGATCAAGAACGTGCCGGAGTATTACTCGCTGAACCGGGATATTATTTGGGATCCCGAGATTTTCGGCATGCTCTACCGGGAACAGATCATTAAAAGCCGGATAGCGTCGGGCGGCTTCGCGCATATTGGCCGGCACGGGAAAGTCATTCGGTCCTTCGTGTCGGATTTCTGCAAGATAAACGGGACCGTTGAAAACTCCATCATCTATCCCGGCGTCGAAATTGGCGAACAGAGCGTCGTGAAAGATTCCATCATACTCCCCTATAACCGCATAGGATCGGGGGCCCGCATCGTACGTTCCATAATCGATGAGCGCACCGATCTCAAAGAAGAATCAACATACCTGAACATAGGCAATTCAAGCCGGATCGGATCAAGCGAGGAATTTATAAAGAATAGCGATTTTCCCCGTTCGCTGTTTTCAAGCATTACCCTGGTTGGGAAAGACTGTCGCATTGCAGACGGGGCGCGCATCGGCGGCGGCTGCTATATCGCTTCCGGTCTGGGGGATGAATTTCAGGGTTCCAGGAAGTTCCTCTACGACGGCACATCCCTGATGAGAACCGTCCCGGACGCAATATAGGATGCGGTCATGACCATGAAGCCGTGGAATGCAGGCCTGTTGAGTGCCCTCTGCGTGGCTATGGCGGTGCAGCCGGACATGGCGTACCCGGCCAGGAACAAAGAGGTCAAGAAAATGGAATTCCAGAAATTCGCGGAAAAAATGAAAGACAAAGATTCATTTGAACTGACCGTTGCCGGCACTGCCCACCAGTCGTTTTTTACCGGCAAAACCTATCTCCATTATGAGACTGTCGCATTTTCAGGCAGGGATGATATCAGGTCAACGCACCAGATCCTTTATCACACGCAGGCCGATTTTACTGTTCTGCATGGCGCAGTGGCTGTTCCCCTTCAATACAGCCAGGTTCGAACATGCCTCGGTCCCTCCTTTGAACGAAAATACAGAAAAGAAGAGCTTGCTGACCCGAAATCCGAAAAGGATAAATCACTAAGCCGGATTCTGAATGATGGGGATGCCGAGGCGCTGCTGCTGGTCGAATACGGTCTCGAAGCGGGAAAGAAGTACCACGGCCGTATTAAAACCGAGAGCTACCATCTCCCTCCCCGCGAGAGGGATGGAATGCCGGAACGCAGAAATAAAACAGTTATTGTAATCTCTGACCGGGCATTCCCCAACGATTGTGAGCTTACCCCCCTCTACAAAGGATGGAGTTATTGAAAGTGAGGAAACCCATAAGACGGATCATCAGCACTGTGATAATCATTAACCTGTTTCTTGTTGTTATTTCCGGCTGTACCAGGTCCCGCAATGACGATGATGAGTTCTATGGATACAGGCAGCATGGGAAATCATGGGACCGGTGCGACTGCCTGCACCGGCACGCCTTCATGGAGAAGGAATTTTTCGATGCACGGGATTTCCGTCCTGACAGCATCTATGGCAGTGACCATGGGCGGCGGGATGAGGAATAATCCCCGCTGCTGCACCCGGAGTCTTCAGCGGGCACGATAATTTTCTCAAAAAACGGGCATGTTTGTTCGATTATGTAACATAGCAGTTTGTTAATATTGAACAGGATAACTCTATTTGGATAAAAATACTACATTCCTCCGCTATAATCCAAGGAATCTTAAAAGTGCCACCAATAGAGATGCCATTAAAAGGGTCCTGGAAAAATATATTGATTTTCAGAATCTTTATATTCGGAGAGAATTTAAAGTTGAGCCGGTGGAGTTTCTGGATCGGCCGGAAGATGATATTCTCGTGTTACGGTTAAACAGGCCCATTGAAGAGGATCATCTGGAGATTTATACCATTGTGCGGGGACGCTTCATTGATTTTAATCTTGAGATAGTGTCACCGGCGGATCCCTCCTATCCGGCAAACAGCTATGTCACCCGCATACTCAGCTGCTCCATCGCCCTGGATAAACGCGAGCATGATCGATCGGACTTTGAGAGTGATTTTCCCCGGGCCACCAACATCGCGACGATTAAAATAAAAGAACGGGAAAGCGATTTCAGGAAGTCTCTGTCCGTACGGATGATTGTTGAAGAGTATATCAACAGAATCGAGGGTGTTGATGTAAAGAAGGTCAACTTCAAGGATGATAAAGATCTGACACCCGCGGTGAGTTATGTAATGGAATCAGGAAGGACCCTGCGCATAGCGGATACCTCTGACGCGTCAGGCTTTTTTAAGGATAACGAACAATACTTCGAGAAAACAAATTCGGCGGAACTGCGCGATGACCTGAGGCTCTGGCTCCAGAATAACAGCGCCAACATCAAGTCGCTTCTCGTGAAGGCCATACTGTATCATCCCCTCGTGGGGCCTGAATTCCCTATCGCGTATCTCAGCATCATCAACAGGGATGCGCCCATCAGCGACAGTGATAGTGGCCGTATTGACAGCTTCATGGAAGAACTTTCCGAAAGAATCCGCAACGGAAACCTCGTCGAGTCAAAAGCGGAAGGAAAGATAATCGACGTCTCGACGGGAGGGGTGAAGATTGAGCTCGATGATGCAAAAATGATCGACAAGCTCATTTCCCAGAGCATTGTTGTCCTCGACATGAACTTCAAGCAGGGTTCCTCCATCATCATATCAGGCCGCATCGTGTGGGTCTACAAGAACGAAAACAGGGGCTTCCTGGCGGGGATTGACTTCAGGGGTTCCAGGTTTGGCCCGGGGATGAAGGGCGCCCTTGCCATTCATATCAAAGATTTCCTTTCGAGTAAGAATAAACGTGCGGAGCTCATGCAATGAGAGGAGCGATACCGGCTTGTATTACCCTGATCATTATGGTCGCTTCAACCCTGTATGCCGAAATAGCAGTCATCCCCTATAAAATTGAGAATTCTTCTGTTGATTTCCCTGAATCGATGAGCGGCGAGTACTCGCGTCTGCTTTCGGTCGCTGCGCTGTTATTAAAAAATGACGTTGATATAACATCTCCACGGGAAGTTGACCTGGACCTTGAACGCATGAAGCTGTCTCCCCGGGACGTAATTACAAAGGAAGACCTCGATGTCATGGGCAAGACCCTCCATATTGATCATTTCCTCCTGGGCAGCCTTTCGCACCAGGGAGGAAAATACCGCTCTGAAAGCGTGCTCTATTCAGTCCGAGAACGGAAAATCATTGCCCGTGCCCGGGTCACAGACAAGGATCTTTTCGGGCTGGCGGAAAAGGAAATTGGTGAAGCCCTGAGGGCTTTTCGCAGTAAAACGGTGAATGCACAGGATGGTGGCGGAGCAGGAGCCATTGACCTGCTGCTTCTTGTCGACCTGTCGTACCGGGTACATCAGGACTGGGCGTCCGTGAAAAACGCCGCCGTCGGCCTCGCCTCGTACCTGATAGACAGCCGCAGGATGGACACCAGGGTATACGTGGTACCCTTCTCGGACAGCGCCGCCTACACATCCTCATCCGTGTCGGTCAACTCCATAACGGCGGTACGCCAAGAAATGGATAAGCTGAAACCGGCAGGCGCCAGCGGTGAGGATGCTTTAATGAAATCCCTGCAGTATACCGTCAGCAGCATCAGGTGGCGTTCCGCCGCGAGAAAGGTGGTGGTCCTGATCTCCAATTCAAACGTGAAAGCGGGTAGCGCGGACAAGTACGGTGTCATTGCGCGGAACAAGGGCATTGTCATTAATGCGGTGTCCCTGGGGCAGATATCAGGCGATCAGGGCGAAGTGCTTGACAGACTGGCCAGCAGCACCGGGGGGATTTATTCCCATGCGGCTTATCACCAGAAGCTGTATGACGCGACAGGGGATGCCGTTGAAGTATACATGGAAAACGGGAGGCTCTTCAGGTCCCGCTTACCGGACAAAGAATGGCGGAAAGGCCTCTATTCAAAAGAAGGTCCCCGGAGGCAGCACGGAAAGCCGAAGTCTTTTCTGGAAGAGATATTTATCAGTGAAAAAAAAGCAACTCCCGTACCTTATGCCCTGCCCCAGACCTACACACGGGTCACGATGGACAGGATCATAAACCAGGATAATCTTGAGGACAATATTGATATCCTGATAAAGCGCGGCATCACTAAATCGTCCGGGCGCAAAGCGTCCGTACCAGCAGCAGGAAAGGCCCTTGTGTCTGATGGTACCATATCCTTCTGGGTGACGGTCCCGGACAACGGCTTCATCGATTTTTTTATTGAACGGCAGAAGACAGGATTTGTTTTCCCCCTTGGAGTCATGGTAAAAAAGGACGCATCTTCAGCATACGGGGTTTCCCTCGTTCCGGTCATAAAAAGCCTGGGGAGCGATTATCTACCGGCGTGCATAAAGGCAAATCTGGGCGATATCGTGAAGCGCAGTGATTATTACAGCACCAGGGGCCTTTCGTTTCCACCCGTCTGGTTTGTCGATGTGAAGGTCGAACGCGCGGAGAAATCACGCGGCAACAGTGACATCAGGGGCAGGTAAACCCGATACGGCGCCTGAAACCGGTGCTTCAATCCTCAGGAATTTTTAGCAGGTTCGAATCTGCTTTTTAAGCGGTTGTGAAATTCGGTGAATTTGGTTATATCCAGCAGGTTGTACTTCTCAAGGATGCTTTCGTCGATGTAATAATAACTGTAGCGGCGGTCTTCGATGCCGGCCATCATGTTGGCCAGATATATGGCATACACAATATCGCGGTATTTCGCGTTGCAGTTGTACGGCGCATGGTGGTGGTTTATGGCTTCCACGAGATACTCAGGGAAATTCCAGTTTTTTGATATTAGTGAGCCGATCGTGGAGTGGCTTATGCCGATGGATATTTCCTCCATGGTGGTGGTGGTGATTTTACGGTTGTTGACGATGTCTGCTATCCGCTTGACGAGCTTTTTGTCAGTTGCCAGGAGTACGATTTTCCCCAGGTCGTGAAGGAGCCCTGCCATGTACACGTTTTCCACTATAGCGGTCTGCCGGTATGTCATGGCGATATTCCGGGCGTAAAAGGCAACCCTGTTGCAGTGATCCCATATCATCTCGAAGCTGCTGTACCGTTCGTTCAATATGCGCCGGGCGTTGCTTGCTACCAGGATGGCATCAAGGTTTTTCAGGCCGATCGTGACCACCGCCGTTTTGATGTCTTCAATGCGCTTGCCCGGGACGATGCCGGCGGAATTGGAGAGCTTGATAACATCGGTACTAAGGGCAGGATCTATCTTCAGTTTTTTAACGATGTGGTCCATTGAGGAATCTGGATCGTGACAGAGCCTCTGGAGCTGCAGAATGTTTTCCGGGAAGGTGGGAATACCGTCTATTTCAGATAAAATATGCTCTTTCACCTTGGTGGTTATCTCATTTGTCTTCAGGAGCGATGGTATCATGAGGGATGTAACGGTTGTTTTCCCTGTTTTTTCGATCTTATAATTGTGTGCGTCAATGCCCATATTTTTCAGGAGCAGGATGGTGAGCACGATTCCCAGGCCGGCGCCTTCGGTGTCGTCCTCGATCTCGCCGTACGCCTCGGAGAAGTCGTTGTACTGGATGGCTTTCTCTATCCTGTAATTGATGCGTTCAAGTTCAACCGTCAGTATAGGAGAGTTGTTCGCCACGGTGATCTTGATTGTGTTTGAATTCTGTTCGAAGGATATTTGAACATAAAAATCACTACGCTTCAGGTCGGCTTCTATGGAGTCGAAATCCCCCACCACCTCCTTTTTGAACTTATCCATCCCCTTCTGGTACTGTTCCGCGTCATTGATGTCGAGATTTGTCTTCAGGAAGAAGGTGCGCTTGGCGTTCGCCTTGAGGGCGTTGATGATAAGCTCCCGCAGTATGGTGATGATTGAATTCAGGAGATAAATCTGGTCGTTTTTCGACAGGAGCCTGGCCAGGACGCTGTTAAGGACCATGAGCACTTTTTCGTTGACGTATTTAAACGAAAGCTTGAGAGGTTCGCCCTTCTCTATTTTAGCAGAAATTATTTTTCTGTTGGTTATATCAACCATCATGACGGCGGTTTTATCATTTAATAAATTCTGGATGGGAAAGATCTGCATCCGCCTAAACATAGTAGGACGGGGAATCGGTATCGTCAAGCAATTAATCGGGCCTGTTGCCCGGGTCCTCCTGCCGGTCAAGAATATCCCTGGCCAGGACGACAAGTTTTTCCTTCTCGTTCAGCTCGGGATTGTCCAGAACGGCCTCAAGGAGCTGGTTCAAGATCAGCCCTATTATCGGGCCGGGGGTGAGTCCGAATTCATCCATGAGGTTGGTGCCGTTAATATTCAGGTCACGGACCGAGAAGGCGTTTTCCTGCTCGATGACATGGTCTATGCGTTTTTTCAGGCGTTCGATCGGCGCGGGGAGGCCCTTCCGGGCGCCGTTTCCTTTCCGGTCCGCCATGCGGAGGGTGAAAAGATCGTCAATATTGTCCAGTCCTACCTTGCGGATGAAGCGGCGCACGGCGCCGTCCGTCCATTCGTCAGTGTAATGGAACATGTGGTTCAGTATCAGGTTGTTGACGATATCAATCTGGTCGTTGGAAAACTTGAGGCGCTTCATGATTTTTTTTACTATTTTTGCGCCGACAACTTCATGGTTGTAAAAGGTGAAATCGCCGTCCTCGCCTGGCTGTCGTGTCGGGATTTTACCGACATCATGGAGCAGGGCGGAGAGGCGCAGCATGGGGTCTTCGCGCGGAGCGGCATCGCAGGAATAGATGCTGTGATAATAGACGTCGTATATATGATACCTGTTCTGCGAGACATCATAGCATTCCGCCAGTTCCGGCAGGAACAGCTCGAGCAGTCCGGTTTTTCTTAAATACTCGATGCCCAGGGACGGTTTTTCCGATTCGAGGATCTTGAGTAATTCGTCGCGGATGCGCTCCCGGGAGACCTTCCGCACTACATCGAGGGTTTCTGTTATTGCCCGAAGAGTGTTTTCTTCAATTACGAAATTGAGCTTCGACGCGAACCGGCAGGCGCGGATGGGGCGGAGCCCGTCTTCGGTGAAACGCATCACGGGGTCGCCGATGGTCCGTATAATCTTGTTCTCGATGTCCCGGATGCCGCTTACATAATCGATGAGATCCCCGCTCACGGGATCGTACACGATACCGTTGATGGTGAAGTCGCGGCGGTCCACGTCGACCCTGAGCTCATTTGAAAAGGAAACAGAGTCCGGGTGCCGGCCGTCTATGTACTTTCCATCGGAGCGGTATGTCGTTATTTCAAATTGCCACTGGCCCAGCAGGACGGAGACAGTACCGTGCTTGATCCCCGTGGGGATCGTCTTGCGGAAGAGCTTTGTTATCTCCTCCGGGTGCGCGTTGGTGGCGAAGTCATAATCATAAACTTCGTTTCCCAGGATGAGATCACGGACTGATCCGCCGATGAGGTAGCATTCGAAACCGGCGCCGCGCAACCTGTTGATGATGTTCAGGATCGCGGGCTTAACATCTTCCGGAATGGTTATGTTGAGATTCATCTTCTCCATGGGAGGGGCTTACCGGTATTTGAGTATCGGGTCCTGCATTATCGGGCAGTACCACATCATGGGGCAATTAAGTAACAGACATGATATTAGTCAATGGATTTTTCCGGGGCCTCCGGCAGGGCTCCTGTTATTTAATCTCAGATCCCTGGAAGGGGCGCGCCGTCACCGGTTTTGAAGGCTCCGATTCATGGTTGAAGGTTGTGTCCGGCTTGTATGAATCGTAGGCGCTCACCGAAAAATAGTAGAGGACAGTATTCTGCAAATAGGGGAAATGCAGCCTGGCATATTTGTCATGGCCGCGGTTTTCATCGATGATTTCATTCGTGATCCTGACCTGCACATAGTTGCCTGCGCCGGTGCTGTTGGTGATCCTGGCGCCGTTAGCGGTTGTCAGTATCCCGTCATAGCGGCCCGGTGTTATGCCGTAATAAATCTTGTAGCCCAGGATGTCATGATCGACGTTTTTCTTCCACTTGAGCATTACGTTCCGGTCGCCGGCTGATACGACTTCCAGAAAAAGAGGGGGATTAGGTGGATAGTCAAGGCGGTAATCAAGCTCGATATCTGACAGGCGCGGGGCGCGTTTGCCGTCGGGGGAGGCTACAAGGTGCGCCCTCCACTGGTAATATTTGCCCCGGATATAATCCCCGTCCCCCTGCTTTGCCAGGAATATCTTTTTCTGCCTGTTGTCGATGCGGTACCATTTGATCTCTGCGTCGTTGTCCCTGAAACTGCGGTCTGATATCCTGAATTCCATCCAGATAAAAGTGTCGTTGTCAGTCTCCTCGTTCCAGCGGAATTCCTGGACTTTTGTCCCTGTACCGGCAAACCGGTATACCGGACTCGTGATGACGCCTTCTACGTTGAATGGTATACGTCCGATTCTGCCTACGGAGTGGTAATTGCGATAGGCCAGCTCGGTGATCTTTTCAAGTTCTTCGAAATGCCGGTATGAGATCCTGAATTCATCCATCAGCCCTGAATAATCCTTCCCTATATAAGCTGGGGGCGAATCTATGCACTGCAGCATTCCATCTGCTGCACGGTAGCCGAAGGAAGGCGCGTACACGCCGTTGTAAGCCTCGCCGCTTTCCGTCACGTAGATGACTTCGTCCTCCTCGCCGTCAAGGTGTTTGACGAGCTTTCCGCTGAGGCGGTCAAAGCTGAGGCTGAAGTGGTGCCATTTCATCCTTGTCAGGACGGTGCCCCGGCGCATAACGACATCATAGTTTTTACGGTCCGGTTTATCAAAGATTCCGTACAGGCCGGCAACGATGGTGCCGTTTGAAATTGATATTTCTATTCCCCGTTTTGATCCGGAAAAATAACCGATGCGTGAAAAGAGAACACTCCCGTCGCGCAGTTCATAGGGCATGAACCTGAATTCAATGGTAAAAGAGCCGAGGTCATCACAGGTGCCGAGCCAGGCCCCTTTCACGGTTTCAATGGCGACCCCGTGTTCTTTTTTAAAGAACTGAGCGCAGCCTTTGCCCAGGGCGCCGTTGCCGGTCTTAAAATTGTAGTCGCTGGCGGTGATGCGGTAATGACGCGTGTCATCGCGGGCAAGGCTCCGGGAAGGGGTGTTGAAGGAGAGAACAATGTCCGTGATAAGAGGGTCGCTGGTTTTCCGGTAGGTGAGATCTTTAATGGTATAGGTGGTTTTCCCGGTGCTGGCAGAAACGGTCCTTACGTTATGAAGACTCTCTTTCGGGATCGAAGAAAACACCACGGTGCCGCTCGCGTCGGGACGCGGTGAAAGGAAAATCCCGCACAGGGGGAGCAGCAGCAATAGTCGCAATCTTCTCAGAGGCATATCTTTTTCCCAGGGATGTGTGTCCGACGGCCGGATCCGGTCACGGTTGATTTAACACGTTCCTTCAAGATCAGTTATTTTATCAATCCGCTTCTGGTGACGGCCCCCCTCGAAGGTGGCGTTGAGCCACCGGTCCACGATCCTGAAGGCCAACTCATCGCCGATGACCCGCGCCCCCAGGGACAATACATTGGCATTGTTGTGCCGCTTCGACATCTCGGCCATAAACTCGTTGCAGCAGAGCGCCGCCCTGATGCCCTTCATCTTGTTGGCGGCAATAGCCGCCCCGATGCCGGTTCCGCAAATGACGATACCATATTCAAAGTCGTTCTTCTGTATCTTGCGGCAGAGCGCGGCAACGTAGTCGGGATAATCGCATGAATCTTCAGTGTAAGTGCCGACATCGACGAATCCTATTGCGCTAAAATGTTTTTTTATGGCTTCTTTCAGCTTAAAGCCGCCATGGTCTGAAGATATGCCGATATTCATCTTATTCCCCGATAACAGTTGCTATGCTCATACTGATGTGACATATACCGGAAATTTAATCAATTACATTTTATTGAAGAGAGGGAATTATATTTGAAGTGTTGTACATGTGTACGGCTGCTTGTCATATAACGTTCATTTACGAGTTATCCACAATACCGGTGATCGGGCTTTCTGAATCTTCTGAAATTCTTTAGTGCCCTGAAGGTTATATTAATACGTACATAATCAGATCCTCAAATATTTTTTTCAAGCTAACCCTTGATTATTCCAGATGATTATCGTTATGTCTCATTTATTGATATATACTATCAGGATAAGCCTGATGGATTTGCATAATATTTTTTTTGTCCTCTCAAGAATTTCCCAGTTAATATGTGGATAATGTGGATAACTTTGTGGATAAATTGACAATTTTACCCTTATTCGTGTTTTTTTATTGCATATTTTGATGTTCTTTTTAGGTTCAATTCGGGCAGTACCGATGATAAAAGTGCTAAACTTTTTCCGTACTGTACAGATGCTAACCGCGTTGAATGCGGATGAACAGGAGCGTTACCAATGGATTACAAATTTTATCAGGTAGAAAAAAAACCTCCCCTGGCATGGGTGTATTTAAACAGGCCGGAAAAAAAGAATGCCATGAATGCACCGGCATGGACCGAACTCATCCCTATCATGCAGGATCTTGATGGAGATGATCAGATACGCGTCATTATCATCGCAGGCAAAGGCACCATGTTCAGCTCCGGCATCGACCTCATGGGAATGATTCCCGAATTGCCGGAGCTTGTTGAAAAAGAACAAAAGGGCGGGACCAAGCAGAGCCTGTACAAGAAGATTCTCCTGATGCAGGATGGTCTTTCCTGCATTGAGGCGTGCAGGAAACCGGTCATTGCCGCAGTACATGGCAAATGCATTGGCGCTGGTCTGGACCTCATCACCGCCTGCGACATGCGGCTCTGCTCCGATGATACGGAGTTTTCACTGCGCGAGGCCGCGGTCGGCATCACGGCGGATATGGGTGTTCTGCAGCGCCTGTCGAATATATGCGGTCAGGGAATCACCCGCGAACTGGCTTTTACCGCCAGGAATATAACTGCAAAACGGGCAAAGGAAATCCACCTGGTCAATGAAATATATCCCGGACAGGATGAGCTGATGAAGGCTGCGGAACAGCTTGCCGGAGACATAGCGGACAATTCCCCGGTCGCCGTGAAGGGAACGAAGATCGTGCTGAATCAGCTTGTATCTGCCCAGGTAAAAGAAAACCTGGCATTCAACGCGATACTGAGCGCCGCGATACTTCCGAACAATGACCTGTTTGAAGCGGTAACCGCCTTCAGCCAGAAGCGGAAACCGAACTTCAGCGGTTCCTGACAGCAGGGAACCGGGAACCTTGCCGGTGTCCGGGGCAATAAAAAATTCTTGTAAAAAACGGGGAAATGTTTTAATACTGTTTATCCCAAGCGTTAAACTATTATGAAGATTAAGATTAAACAATATCACGGTAAATTCCGTCTCAAGTTTTTTGAGAATTATTATGTTTTCAGAAAGAAGTTCCAAAAACTCTGGGACAGCTTTGTCGAGAAGGGCCATGAAAAAATGACCGTGATGTTTATTCCTCATAACGAGCGAAAAATTTTCAATTTTCAGATTTCCAAATTTACCATATCGTTTTTTTTCCTCCTCTTCCTCATCGTACTGGTGACATCCTCCTATGCGGTGATCCGGCACGCGGCCGTCAAGCGCGAGGAGCAGCGCCTTCTCATGACCTACGAGGATATCCGTTCACACCTGCTGCGATTCGAGAAACTGACTAATGACGTTTCGGAGCTGGTGGAGGAGATGAAGCCGGATGTCGAGGAACTCTATGAACTCACCGCCGGACCGGAAGAAATCGGTTCGATATGGGACCTGGACCAAATAGACAAAAAAGACTATGAGGATCTGCGGAGGCTTCAGCATATTCTTCCGGAAGAAATTTTTACAATTAAAGATCTCCAGAGAGACATTATCTGCACAACAAATACTGTAAAAACCGTAAAAAATTTCATTGATGTGCGGAGCAAGGTTGTTCGTGACACCCCTTCGCTGGTGCCGAATCCCGGCCACATTACATCCCTTTTCGGATGGCGGCGGTCGCCCTTCGGGCACGGGAGAGACTTTCATTCCGGCATAGATATAGCCGCGCCGCCGGGAACGGAGATACGGGCTACCGCGCCCGGTTCCATTATCTCTTCAGGATGGAGCGGCGGATACGGATGCATGATCCGCATACAGCACAAATATGGATTTGAATCACTCTATGGACACTGCCAGCGGGCCGTCGTGAGCATGGGCCAGAGCGTCAAGAAAGGTGAAGTCATCGGCTATGTGGGCCAGACGGGCAATGCTACCGGCAATCACTGTCACTATGAAATCAGACTGGGTAATATTCCTATCAATCCATATCCGTACATGAGCAGGATATGGTAATCAAAACAATGGCTCCTTCTTTATGGTATGCTGAAACAGCTGTCCCACTATATCTGGTTCGCGGCGATGGCCGGAGCTCTGTCGGCCGTTGTCATTGCAAATTCCAAGGGACAGGGCTTCAGGGAAAAGCTGCTTGAATACATCGATGATAACGCCCTCACAGAAGAAGTAACAGTTCGCATCTACGACCCCTCAGATTCGTTGTATCTTGACGATACGTATGACAAGTTTTCCTATCGCTCCGGGGATTGGGAGAATTACATTGTCGATCCCCGCTATTATGATATTGCAGAAAGGGAAAAACGGACCACGCTGTACCGGGGTGATGATGTACATATCGAAACCTATGGTTCGATGAACCTTGGCGTTCAATACGGACAGTCGGTTTACACCAGCAAGCAATACCAGGAGTATTCCCTGGACAAACCGGTCTCTCCCTATGTGCAGGACGGGTTTAACGCCAAGCAGGAGATGCAGTTACACGTTGAAGGCACCATCGGTGACCGCATGAGCGTTTTTATTGATCACGACAGCCGAAAAAGGGACAATCGCTACATTCTCAGGTACAGGGCCCTCAGAGACGATGAACTCATCCGGGAATTGAATGCCGGGGAAATCGATATCAATTTCCAGGGGTCTAAGTACGCCGTGTATGACAACAATACGGCAAAAGGTCTTGGAGTTGATCTGACCATCAAGAAGAATAAATTCAAGATGAAAGCCTTTGCCAGTGTTACACGCGGAAATTCGGAAACCGAGGTGTTCAGAGGCAATTCAATGCCCGGCAATATAAAGCTTTCTGAATTTCAGTATATCAAAGGTGTATATTACCAGATAGAACCGTACATCAGGTATAATAACAACATCGATCCTCCCCATCCGTCCGGCTATACTCTCCAGCCGGTTAACATAAACCCATATGGATTCGAGATATACATGGACGATCAGGATCCCTATAATATACAGAACGTTTTTGTGCTCCCCACCTACGGCGGCAATTACCGGAAGATGCAGGCGGGGACCGATTACAAGATTAATTATTCAACCGGTCTCATACAGTTTCTCAGGCCGGTGCCGGATAAGGCGCGGGTCTTTGCAGTGTACAATCTCCTTGGCGCTTCGACGGACCCTTCGGCCCTGCTGCCGGGGGATCCGCGTCATCCCGGAGGGATTTTATCAGGGAAGATTTTTGTTTTCCTGAAATACGGGTATTCACTGAGTAACGACCCGGTCCCTGCGCCGAATCACCCCGCGCCGGACGTATACGAAGTACGGTCCTTCTATGTCATCGGCGACCGGTATATACTTCCCAATAATTTCAACCTGAGCTTTTTCATGGAAAACAATGTCATGAGCCAGAGTGAAATCGCAAGCCTTGGCACCTATGCGGTCGATTACACAAACGGTGTTATCCAGTTTGTGTACCGCGAACCATATAAACAGCTCCTGCTGGCCAGCGGTACCGCATCGCAGATCTACGTGGAGCACCAGCCGCAGAATGTGTATGATTATTCGCGGTACCGCATTAAGATTGATTACTACAAGGATGCACGCAGCTTTCAGCTCAAACATCTCAATATCATACCTGGAAGTGTGGTCTTAAAAATCGATCAGAGACAAATATCGGAGTCGCTGTACACGGTTGATTATACGGCCGGATATGTCACATTTAATAACGCGAACAATCCCCTGATTGGTCCCGAAACGATCATCGAAATACGCTATGAATATTTTCCTATGAATGTTCAGGAGCAGGAATTTGTGGGAGGCATACGGACCGAGTATGAATTCAGCAGGGACCTGAAAGTCGGGGGAAGCATGCTCTATTCACGAACCGGGAGCGAAGAAAGGATTCCCGTTGTCGGCAGTGAGCCGACACAGACTATTTTCCTTGAGGGCGACGCGACGCTGCACCTGGACGGCCGCCGGCTGGCGCAATTTACCAATCTGTTCACCCGGGAGAAAAGAAAGGAGGTGCCCCTCGAAATAAACGGTTACGCTGAATATGACCAAAGCTACAAGAATGTGAATACGTTCGGGAAGGCGCTTGTTGACAACATGGAGTCATCGGAAGACGTATCCGTGTTATCACTGGATGAACGCGATTGGATCTATTCATCCCGTCCGTCATCGTTGCCTGCTGGCGTCAGGGGGATTCTGAATTATTACTATTTCAGGAATCCGGCCGACCCGGGATTCCTGAAGGGAATTGAATATACCCCGTTTGCGCCAAAGATCCCGTATTCAATAAAACCAGGACCATATAACATTGCCACGGGCCACGTGGTCAGCACTGTTCTCAGTCTTACGGCACAGCGTTCACTGGTCATGGACTTCGAGGGTGCCGGCGATTATGTGTCTCTGGTTACCCGGGATTTATCAAGAAACGCCGTGGACCTATCCGGCATGCAGTACGTCGAAATATCATACCGCTATGATGGCTCGGCTGATGCTGAAATGCATTTTGAACTTGGCAAGATAAACGAGGACTCCAATGGCGACGGCATGCTTCAAACCGAGGACCTGAACCATAACGGCCTGCTGGATTCGGATCCTGTCACCGGTTTCACCGAGGATATCGGCTATCCCTTTCAGGAGGCGGGCCATCCAGATACCAGAATCGGCGGCGGCACGAATTTTAACAGGCTCACGATCGGCGATGGGGTCCTGACCAGCGAGGATCTGAACGGAAACGGTTTGCTTGATACCCTGGAAAACGTTTATTCGTTTCAGGGTGGTTATGTGTCCATGGCGTCTGCAAATAAAGATTGGCAGATTGCGCGTATTTATTTGGATCCTTCTACACTTACCCAGGCGGAGATTAATCTGCTCAGGGAAGTGGAATCGGTTCGTATCTTTGTCCGGAAAAATTCCGGCAGTACCGGACGTGTCTATATTGATTCGATCAGGTTTGTTTCTTCAAAATGGAGGGAGGCCAGCCTCGGGACGGCGCCGGCGTCGCCCAACCAGCTGAAGATTTCAGCGATAAACAGTTTCGATGATGATGAATACCGCTGGGAGGCCTTCTCAATCGTGATGCGGGACATATACAAGATCATGTACGGCGTGAAAAACAACCAGGATCTTGTGTATGAGAAGGAAACATCGTTAAAGCTCGAATACGCCATTCCAGCCGGATCACAGAGTGTTTCAGTTACACGGCGCTTTGCGAAACCAATGGATTTCCGAAACTACAAGACTCTCAACGCATGGGTAAATTTCCGTTCCTTCTCACCGGGCGACAAGGTTGGCATTATCATCGGCTCATCAGACACGGATTACCTGTTGTATCAGATGAACATGAATTTCCCGAGGGCTTGGCAGGAAATGCAGATGCGCCTCAAGGACGATTCGGACGGTTATCTGTTTCCCGCCTCAATATCCGGCCGGCCAGACCTTAAACGCATTACCATGATGAAAATCGTCATATATTCATCAACACCGCCAAGCGCCGGCACATTATGGGTTGATGAAATATACCTGTCCGAACCGGAGGTTCTGGAAGACTCGGCGCACTGGTATGAAGGAGAAATAAAAGTAACAAAGCCAATGTTCAGAACCAAGGGCGGCGTCCCGATATTGTCTGATTTCAATGTTAAATATATACAGAAGGGCCACGGCGCAAAATTCAGCACCGTCGGGAAGAAAGACAACGACATGTCAGAAGAATATCAGCAGATTTTTTCGTCATTTAATATTATCCCGAATTGGTACACCAAGATTGATTTTATCAGGGAAGATACGGAAACTGACAGCCTCAATGAGGAAGTGGATGTGTCGCAGCGAGGGAAAACAATTAAGAACAGCGTTATCTTTAGCACCGATTATCTTTCAGAAAAAAGCTGGGTGCCCAGCATCAAGTTCATGTATAAATACGATGATTACAACAATGAGCTTAATGAAACCATAACGAATCAAAGCGTCCAACGGGTTAACAAACAGTATAATCATGCACCGGTCCTCCATTACCGCCAGTTCATTGAAAAATTTTTATGGGGCCGGCTGACTGATGAACTCCTTATAAACACGCTGTTTAAAAGTAACCAGACAAACCGCGGTTCCTATGAAATGAGTATAGAGGACCTGAACAATAAGGCATCTATTATGGAAATGGAAAAGCGTCAGCGCAGTGATATCAAATTCAACCTGGATTATAACCACCGATATTTTTATTTGCGTCCGGTTATACAGGCCGGTTCCGAAGAAATAGTGGCCTGGCTCGGAAAATCCCAATCAAATAGAACAGACCTGCTCTATAATTTCGATGGTGATTATCATGTGCCCTTTGTATACAACAAATACTGCAAATATGTTGAACGGAACAAGAACTTAAGCCTTTCAGCCGGACTGACCGATTTCGGTTATATAGCCCCAGGGTACAAGGTGGACATGCAGTATTTTGAGAACCGGTTCCGCGATTTCAATATAGATCAATTTTCCCAGTACGGCTATAAGCGGGCCAAGGATGCGCAGACCCTTGTTTCAACAAGCATAGATATCCCTATCTTTTTTAATAAAGTCAAGGTCCTCAAGTCCATCAAGACTTTTTCAATAAATTACAACCGGTCGCTTTTCTTAACTGAAACCAATGTGCCTTACGAGGGAGAGCGGAAAGACCAGCTTGATGAACATTTTGGAATACACCGAACGGTCGGCAGCCTGGCTGATGCCGGCTACAATTTGTTCCAGTATTATCCTTTCTGCTTTTACATCGGACGAAATAATTATGCCGGGGGAAGGGATTATGTTTATAGCATGCTGAACGCGCCAATTCAGTATAAAAACGGCACCACTGTTTCGGATTACAACTGCAACCTTCGCCTTCTGGATAATTTTTCCGTCACGTGGTCCGTCGATTTAGAGAAGTTCACCATTACATCGAATTCAGGGCTCCATCAGATTTGCGAACGGCTGGATGTAAAGGGGATACCGAACCAGGTGATCAATGCGAATTTTGAAATTAACGTAAATCTTGATTTGATGAAATTCCTGCATTTCTGGTTTTTCAGACCGAACCGTGAAGGTCTTCCCTATCACGCGGCGTTTCTGACCATGGGGTATAAATTTGACACAAACATGATAATTACACAGAACATTGAGGAACAGGTCCATACGCCGAATGTGGGCCTTGGTTTCAAGCGGGACAGGGCGAGCCTGACATTTCAGTTTGGTGTAAATTTAAAGTATAAATACACAAGGTCCTATATACCCTGGAACCCCCTGATGGTGTCACCGAAGGACTATATCTATCACCAGAACATGCCATACAACCTTTTTTTTAACGACACGGACACCGGCTATGCTTTTTCAGTCCTCTTTGAGACTGATGTTATGTGGATCTACAAATTTTTTTCGCTCTTCTACCGGCTTACGGCCATGCCTATTTTCAATATCGAATATTCCCTTAAAATAAACCGGTATGATTACCTCCTCACCACCTCTCCCCAGCCGCTGGATGTGCACTTGATAAAAAGCAAGCTGACACTGGACCTTCATAAGAACATTCAGGGCGGCTTGTTCGTCAGCTTCGTGGTGGAGCAGTACCGGAACAGGAAAAACCTCAATTATTACGAGATGAAAGCAAACGACCTGCAGAAGGAGATTTTCTCATATGAACTGGGGGCGAATTTTACTCTCCTGTTCTAGGAACGGAGCGCGGCGCCATGCCTCGGGCTGGAAGAAGCCGTTCTCAGAGAGATCGGCAGTCACTGGAAATAATTGCGGATTCGTTTCTTGAGCTTCTGATAAAATCCCTTCAATTCGGTGATGTACATTTCTTCCCTGCTTTTTTTCAGCATTTCCAGCGTGGAAAGCTGGATCACATTCCAGAGCAGTTTACGGTCCGGGCAGTGACGGAAATAATCGATATCGATTTGATACGCTCCCTTGAACCGGCGTGCCCCCCCCTCGGGGGAAATCTGCTTGATTATGCCGTCCAGATTCATGATTTCGCTGGAAGAGCGGAACGACGCGTCAATGGCAAGGCGGCCCAATTCCACGTCCTCGACGGCGGCGAACACGATAACCGTGGTGCACTGCTCGCGCTTGAGGAGAAAATCAGCGGTAATGGCGATACTGTCCCTTTCTCCCGAGTCTACAAAACCCACTCCGGCAATTAGCCAGTTCTTATAGACCGTTTTGTTCTCTATTGCGTTTTTCAGCAGCCGCAGTGTCTCCCGGGAAAGGGGCGTGCTGCTGATCCTGTTAAAAATTTCATGATCGGAAAACCTGGATAGATAATCGAGGGCTTCATAATCCAGCCTGCCGGCATGGGAGTATTTGTCGGTATCGGTGTAAATGCCGTAGAGAAGCGCGGTGGCAACCGATGTCATGACGGCCGGATCAAGCTCGGGTTCCAGGTCCTTTATCAGCAGGGCCACGAGGGTGCTCGTCGATCCCGCTTCGATGTCTCTCAGGATGAAATCGGCCTTCAATTCATCATCGGCCGGCTCATGGTGGTCGATATAGACAGCGCAGGGAAGCGTTGCGACCAGATCTCCGGCTGCAGGCGACGGGTGGTCCGTTACGATATATGCATCGAACTCCCTGATGTCCGGGGCATGAGGGGATATGCTGAGCGGTATGTCAAGTATGCTGACAAAAGCGCGGTTTTCTGGCAGGGATAGTTTTTTTGTCGCAACTATCGAACAGGAGACGTTCAGGAAACGGCACATTGCACTGATAGCATAGGAGGATGCTATGGCATCGGGGTCGGGTGAGCCCTTGATGATGATGAGAATATTGCGGTATTTTGCAATTGATGCCGCGAGTGCTCGGGAGGAAGCTTTCACAGCCATGCCTCATTGGTACCTGAAAATTATCACGCTTACATCATTGATCTGCTTTTTATCCTGGATGAATTGATTGAAGTCATCGTAAACCGTATGAGCCAGTTCTGTTGGCGTTTTGCCCTTGCCGGTCCTGAGGATATCCTTGACCCGGGCAAATCCGTAGATATCGCCATGATCGTTTATGGCCGACACCAGGCCGTCTGAATAGAGGATTCCGATGGAACCGGGCGCCAATCGAACCGTTTTTGACGTGTACTTCGAGTTCCTGTCGGCGCCCACGGGCACCCCGACGGTGTCACAGGTCGTGAAGTTCTCGTTACCGGAACCGAAAACCACCATGGGGTTAAAGGCCGCATTGGAATATGTTACATCGCCGTTTGATGATACAATGGCGCAATACGCAGAGGCGTGCTTGTTCGAAAAACGGGACGTGGAAAGCACCCAGTTCATGGTTCCCAGAATCCTGTCCGGCGCATCCAGGGCCTTGGCCGGCGTGTGAAGAACAGTGAAGAGCTCAAGGGATATGATGGCTGAATCCACACCGGAATAGGATGAATCCGACATGAAAAGAACGACCCTCTCCTCGCCCAGTATCATCGAATCAAAGTAATCACCACCGTAGGTGGAGTTGTTGATGTAGAAGGAGCTGATGCGGCATCGTTCAGTCTGGTTCATCTTCTGCGGTATGATTTTCTTTTTTACGGCGCTGACAACCATCTGGTCGTGGTCAATGACCTGTGTGGCACGGACCTGCTCAAGCATGAGAGAGTTGGCCAGAAACTGCTGGCACTGTAACCGGTAGAGTTCCAGGACTGAAAGGAGGCTTTTCGAATAGATCGTATTCCTGCTGAGGGGTCCAAGAACGAGAAGACCGAGAATCTGCCGCTCCTGGCTCAGGAATGGCATGACGACTTCCACGTGATTCCGTTCCAGGTAGTCGAGAACAGCGTCCCGGTGCTGGGTGAATTCTTTCCATGAATATATGATCGGTTTGTACAGGATTACCGGATAATGTCCCAGTGCCTCCACCAGGGGGCTGTCCATGCTCATTTCAGTGTCCGAAACTGCATTTACGGAATTATAGATGACCGACAGCTTTTTCTCCTGCCGGCTGTAAAGATAAAAGTGGGCATGGCTTATATCGAATTTTTTAACAATCCCGTCAAACAGGGCCATGAGGATGTCCTCCCATGACTTTCCTTCTCTGGCTTCCGGTGTGAGCTGTTCGCTGAATAACTCGTCAACCCTGGCTACTTTGCTCTGGTAGCCCCGGCGGGTAAAACGTTCAATCCGGGGACTCAGGTATTTGAACACCAGAAACAGGTAGGCAAACAACAGCAGGGCGATCCCCAGGGGGGGGACCGGCTCTTCCAGGTATATCCCGGTGTTGAATTTCAGAGCCAGTATGACGGGGATACAGAGGAGGGTTAAGAGCAGGAGCCAGTAAAAAGCCGCGGCGAAAAACTCTCCCAGGTCTTTTGTCTTGATATCGACGGCCGAGTAATTGAGAATGATCAGCGTGAGGGTATACGGTATCAGTATCCCGATTGTGCTGAACTGGTTGATACCCTGAAAATATGGCAGGTAGAGCGATAAAGCAAGAAATGATGAAAAAAGGAACCCCAGGCTGATGATGAGATAGATCAGGTCGTTTTTTTGAGCCCGGTTTTCAAGCCTCCCTGATTTAATCACTATCAGTAGAATTGATATGATAAGGTAGATGGTGATGGCCGCCACGTATACCGGGTATCCTTCGGCCAGGTTGTTGGCGGCAGGGTCCTCAGGCGATTTTGTCAGAACAAAATCAGTGGCGATGATTATCGCGCACAAGGCGTATCCGGGCAGGCTTGCAGCCAGGGCCAGTACCAGACGGTTTTTCTTCAAGTACGGGTACAGGAAAAAGAAGAACATGATCAGAGAAGCCACGAGTAGCAGCAGAGAGAGAATCAGGCGATGCATCAGGCCGGCCGGAATGATGCTGGAATCAAGGAGATTGATGCCTATCAGGCCGGCCAGAACGGCCATTGCCAGGCAGGCGATAGAAAGAACAATGTTTGCGGGGGTGCGCAATTTCTTGAATATATTGTAACTGCAGGTGACCAGCATAAGTGCTGCCGCACCCCACGCCAGGATAATCTCAAGATAGAACAAATCTTCTCCCTTTCCCGGTAATTGGTAAATTCTACCTTTCAGGAGGTATTATGCAACAATACCTCATTCCCCATAACGAGGATTATTCGTAAAAGGTGCTTGAGAATAGCTCCTTTTGGAAACCCTTCCGGATTAATAGAGTGAAATATTGCAAATATTGAATATTATTTCAAGTAATTAACGGGATAAGTGTTTTTTTTTGTCTATTCTTCTGCAATGGCTCAGGTTATACGAAAAAAATTTGTCCGGATCCAGGCCCCTGCCGCTACTAATAAGTAACCCCCGCACATTGTGCGGGCGGGTATTGATGGTAGTGCCAGAGTGAAAATATCGGATAATAAATTTATTACCATTCAGGCGATAGTTGTTTTGGCCATGGTCCTCTTAATAGCGTCCTGCACGAAGAGGTATTCCGGCAGGGAACAGCCCGGTGCGGTGAAGGGTGTCATGGATCTCCGGGATTGGGACTTTAACCGGGACGGGCCGGTAAATCTTTCCGGTGAGTGGGTTTTTGTCTGGAACAGACTGCTGCACCCCACTGACGTGACAGCACACGGGCATCCAGTGGAATATATGACAGTGCCGGGAATTTGGAATGGTCGATTTGTATCCGGGCAATCCCTGCCCGGATATGGCTGCGCATCGTATTGCCTGAAAGTACTGCTGCCGTGCCGGGCCGATGCCGCAGAAGGGGAAAAACTTGGCCTCAAGGTGCAGGATTTGGGAACAGCATATTCTCTTTACATTAATGGCCTGCCGGCAGGAGCGGGTGGTGTTGTGGGGGAATCACCGGAAAAGGCATCACCGGGGTACTGGCCGGATGTTGCAGAAGCCTCTCCCGGATCCGGTGATATGGACATTGTTCTCCATGTTTCGAATTATCATCACCGCAAGGGCGGGGTGTGGGAAACGATTTCCCTGGGGCCGCTGCCGGTGCTCAGGGATATGAGGGAAAAAAACCTCGCACGAGACTTTTTTCTATTCGGTTCGATTTTCCTCATGGGAGCGTATCACCTGGTCCTGTTCAGTCTGCGGACAAAAGACCGGTCGTACCTATTTTTCGGAGTTTTTTGCATGCTCATTGCCCTCAGGGTGCTGGTGACGGGGGAATATTACGCGGTTCGCATGGCCCCGTGGATCAAGTGGGAATTCATCCTTAAAATGGAATATCTATCATTTTATGCAGGCGTCCCTGCCTTTTTTCTTTTTGTCCATTCAATGTTCCCTGCTGAGTTTTCCCGGAAGATCCTTGCTGGTATTGCGGCCGCGGGGTTCTTTTTTTGCTGTATCGTCATCTGCTCCTCTTCCGGCTGTTACAGCCATACCATGCGATCGTATCAGGGGCTAACTGCAGCGATATGCCTCTATGGACTGTTTGTGCTGATAACAGCTGTTGGCCGCAAACGCGAGGATGCCCTTCCGTTTATGAGCGGATTCATCATCATGTTCGCCGCAGTCATCAATGATTTTCTTCATAACAATATGATCATCCAGACAGGATACCTGGTGCCCTGCGGCCTTGTAGTGTTCATTGTACTGCAGGCCTTTCTCCTCTCGCGAAGGTTTTCCCGGACGCTGTGCGCCGTTGAGCATCTCACCGTTGAGCTGGAACGTAAAAACAGGAAACTTATGGATATGGATGCAATGAGGGACGATTTTCTTGCGACGGTGTCCCATGAACTCAGGACGCCGCTGAACGGCATCATGGGCATAGCTGAAACGATGGTTGACGGACAATCAGGCATGCTGAGCCTTGAATCAAAATTCAACCTGGGCCTGGTAATCGCCAGCGCACGGCGCCTTGCCGCGCTGGTGAATGACCTCCTTGATTTTGCCCGGTTAAAAAGCTGCGATATAATTCTGAACCGGGGCCCGGTGGATATTAAGGCCCTGGGGGATATTGTGATGGCCTTTGTGCGCCCCCTGGTCGGATCGAAGAACCTGGCCCTCATTAATGCTGTCGAGGCAGGAGTCCCCCATGTTTTTGCAGATGAAAACAGGGTCCAGCAGGTCCTGTACAATCTTGTGGGGAATGCCGTGAAGTTCACTCCTTCAGGAAGCGTTGTCCTTGGCTCCCGGCCTTCCGGCAGGAAAGGATGGATTGAAGTTACAGTGTCTGATACGGGGATCGGTATCCATCCGGAAAAACGTGCAGGAATCTTCACCTATGATGAAGAGGCGGGAGGCGGAAGGCCCGGCTCGCAGGGAGGCGCCGGTATCGGGCTGTCTATAGCCCGGAAGCTGGTGGAACTCCACGGGGGGGCGATATGGGCTGGAGAGGCTCACGGAGGAGGATCGGCTTTTACTTTTACTCTTCCTCTGTGGCAGGAGGGGAACGATAGAAAGAATACCGGGGATGTGACGTTGAAAGACGCCGCTGTGCCTGATTTTCGCTCCCTGCCCGGCCACTCCGCAAGAAACACAGCGCCGGAAGCCAGGGACGGCGGACGCATACTTGTTGTGGATGATGATATTGTCAACCTGCAGGTCATGCGGAACCATCTGTCAGGTGAGGGCTTTTTCGTGGATGTGGCGCCGAATGGAACGGCGGCACTTGATAAGATTCGGCAGGGTTCCCACGATCTCATGCTTCTTGATCTCATGATGCCGGGGATGTCGGGCCTTGAATTCTGCGCCGAGGTGAGAAAACGCTTTTCTTTGGTAGAGCTTCCGGTTATCATTCTCACGGCGCGTTACGGTATTTCGGGCCTGATCGCCGGTTTTGAGAGCGGCGCCAATGATTACCTGACAAAGCCGATACGCCGCGAAGAACTCCTTGCCCGGGTGAGGACCCTGGTTGCCCTGAAAAAAACGGTCCGGGACCATGATGAGGCGAAGTACAAGCTTCTTCAGGAGAGGATGAATCCACATTTCCTATTCAATTCCCTCAACACGGTTCACGCGCTGATAGGCAGGGACAGGGCTCTGGCTGACCAGGCCGTAATCATGCTTGCCGATAATTACCGGTTTTTGATTGATCATTCATTTCTTTCCCTGATACCCTTCGATGCCGAATGGCAGTTCGTGGCAAATTACCTTGAGCTTGAAGAGCTTCGGTTCAGGGATACCATGACTTACAGCATGGAACGACGAGGCGATTTTTCTTCCATCCGAATCCCGCCCCTTACCCTCCAGCCCATTGTGGAAAACGCCCTGAAGCACGGCATACGGATGAAGACCGGACAGGGATTGATAAGTATTGATGCAAAAGCTGAAGAGGGGCATGTGCAGATAACTGTTTCAGACAACGGGGCTGGGCCGGGCGCCGGGGATATTTTCTCCAGATCATTGGGGAACATCCGGAAACGTCTGAATTTTTATTATCATGATGTCGAGCTGGTCCTTGAAAACGCCGAAGAGGCCGGTTCGAGGGTTCGCCTCTCGTTTTTCTGGGACAAGGAAAATGCAGCACTTCAGAAAGGAGTATTGACATGAGCAGCAGCGAAGAAAGGATATTTTCTGTTTTTATTGCCGAGGATGAAGTTCCGGCACGGGAACTCCTGGTGGATTATCTGGTGATGCGTCCGGAGCTTCAGCTGTCCGGCATCGCCAGAAACGGCGAAGAGGCCCTCGCGAAGCTTTCAAACAATGACTATGACCTGGTTTTCATGGATATAAACCTTCCCCGTCTTTCGGGGATTGAGGTGCTGGATCGCCTGAAGAAGGTCCCGTACGTGATTTTCACCACCGCCTATGACCAGTATGCGATACAGGCTTTTGACAGAGGGGCAGTTGATTTTCTGCTTAAACCATTCGACATGGAGCGGTTCAATCGCTCTGTGGAAAAATTTATAAACCTTAAGACTGCCGCTGTCCGGAATAGCCAGACAGGGCGGTCCATGCCGGGGATCGGCCTGACATACCGGGATCGGGGGAGACATCGAATTCTCCCGCATGACGATATCGTGTATGCCTGTTCACGGGGAAAGAATTCGGTCCTTCACACGGTAACAGGCACCGTGGAGGTGCCCATGATGCTGAAGGATCTTGAAATAAAGATACCCGCTGATCTCTTTGTCAGGATCCATAAGCAGCACATAGTGAATTTACAGTATATAACTGAGGTGGAGTATTATATCGGAGGGCAGTACATCGCCTATCTCAAGGATGAGGATGAAAGCGCTCTCCCGGTGGGAAGAAAATACGCGCCCTATCTAAAATCGAGGCTTAACCTTGACTGACAGAGACAGTAACCCGGCCGGAACAGCATGGACAGTTGAGGCGCTGCTCCGGGTAATTGCCGACGGGAACAGGTTTTTAAACAGGCTCTTCTTTTTGATTATGACCGCACCCCGTTCCTGACAGTATAGTCCTTGACAATAAATCGGCAACGCACCATCTCATATTTTCATGAGAATCGTCCTGGTACATCCCGCCGGCTCCAACTGGATCAAGGGAAAGAAAGACCTTGCCGCTGTGGCAAATCGCATGGCGCCTATCGGCCTTTTATCCATTGCCGCCTACCTGGAGCGGTCGGGCCACGAGGTTTTCGTCCATGACTGCCTGGGTCCCGGCGCGGTGCCGGGCGCGGAAGAAAACGCTGCGGCGGATAGTTTCCCGCAAACCGGACATGGTCGGCTTCTCTGCCACGACCTCCGGGTTCCTGGACGGATACCGCCTTGCCGCCCTGGTAAAAAAGAAACGTCCCGGTGTCACCGTGGTCTTCGGCGGCGTCCACATATCGGCCCTGGGCGGCTCCCTCCTGGAACAGTATGGCGATATCGATTATCTCTGCCTCGGTGAAGGCGAGGCATCCATGGCGGAGCTGGCGGACGGCAGGGACCCGAAGGAGATTGACGGCCTGGCCTGGAGGGACGGCGGCAGGGCGCGCGTCAACGGGCCGCGAGATCACATCCGGGACCTGGACTCACTCCCCTTCCCGGCCTACGGGAAGCTGGCCGGCTTTCCCCGGCGGCTACAATCTGCCCCTCTTCAGCTATGTCAGGGCGCCGGGGGCGACCATGATCACCAGCCGCGGCTGCCCCTACCAGTGCTCCTACTGCGACCGGTCCGTGTTCAAACGGGGGTTCCGCTACAATTCGGCCGGCTATATCTACGAGCACATGAAGCACCTGCGGACACGGTTTCGGCGTGCGCCACGTCAACATTTACGACGATCTCTTCACCCTGAACCGTGAACGGATCGAGGAGCTGTGCGGGCTCCTCATGTCAAAGCCGCTGGGGATGAACTTCAACTGCGCGGTCCGTGTGGGCCACGCCGATGACGGACTGCTGGCGCCTCCTTAAAAAAGCCGGGTGCCTCATGGTGTCATTGGGAATCGAATCGGCAGATCCGGAGATGCTGAAGCGCCACAAATCAGGCGTTAAACTGGAGGCGGTACGAGACACCGTTGCCCGGATCCAGCGGCAGGGCCTCCGCGCCAAGGGGCTTTTCATGATGGGACTCCCGGGCGAAACCGAAGATTCAATACGGGCGACGAGCGACTTCGTCATGTCCCTTGGCCTTGACGACATGAACATGGCGAAATTCACGCCTTTTCCCGGCGCACCCATATGGGAGGGCATCGAGAAAGAGGGAACCCTGGACAACGACTGGCAGCAGATGAACTGCCTTAATTTCGTCTTCGTTCCGCGCGGCATCGCATCGCGTGAGCGCCTCGATCGGCTCTACAACGAGCACGTGAAACGCTTCTACTCGGGCCGGGAGTGGCGCAGGAAATTCGCCCGCCGCCTCTGGCAGCACCGGTGGAGCCTCTGGTACCTTATAAAACACCTGCCTTCTTTTGCCAGAGCACGGAAAAATTTTGAGCCCGGGGAATAGCTATCGGTTGATTGCTTTGTATCCGGTATAATCCAATGGTTTACAATGACCCCAGTCTGAATTCTGTACTTCTCAGGTCAGTTGTTAAAAATTACAGACCAAGTGTAACATTTCCTCATTAATTATGTATATAGTATATAAGCTAGCATGCTGATACACATCCTGTTTTCCCCTCTCAATCTTTACGGAGACTGTATAGTAGCAGTATACCGGCACATCACAAAAAAGGAGAACACATATGGCAAAAAAGATCATTTCTTTTACGGCTATTATGCTTCTTGCCGTTTCAGGATTCATTCTGACCGGCTGCGGACCCCAGCGTTTTTTCTGCGCCACACCCGAAGAACGCGCGGCCATGATCGTTAAAAAAATGACCCGCGACCTGGATCTGACAAAGGAACAGGTGGAAAAAGTTAATCGTATCAAGGAAGAAATACTTGTAAAAACAAAAAATATCAGGGATGAGCGGGAATCAGTGCACAGTGACATGAAAGCCCTCATAACATCGTCCAAGCTTGACAGAAACCAGGTAAACAGGTTTATTGCGGGTCGCGAGGATAAATTCAGGGCATTGAAGCCGTTTTTTGTGGATAAATTAGTTGAGTTCCATGCTATCCTTACGCCTGAACAGAGGGCCAAGGTCGCGGAAAAAATGGATAAATTTCATAACTGGTGCGGCAAGAAATGATTTGTTGCCCCCGCCAATATGGCGGGGGTGTGATTCAAGAAATTCATCACGCATCAGGTGATGAGAAATAACAGGCGTGCCGCATTAATTCAGTATAAGTCCTTGTCACACATCGGTCTTTTACTCAAAAATACCCTTACCGCTTCCGGTAATCGGTATTTGTGATTTTAACCTTAAGCGACTTTCCGGAAGCAGTGAGAGTGCTGTCAGCGGTGTACGTGGCGCCATCGCTGAGGATTCCAAAATTGGATACGAGGGAAACCTTGTCCTCAGCATTTTCCAGCCAGCTGGCCACCTGCAGCCCGAAGAGGGTGCTATTCTTCATGTCTATATCGATGGTAAGCATGTCGCCCTGCTTCTTATAATCACGGAAGTTGATCCGTACAACGGGCCCTTTCGGTATGATGGACATGTTCCCGGCGTTCTTTGCGGTATCGATGCTGGCCGGATCGGGTGGAATATAGGACTTGACCAGATTCACGGCGCTCTGCATGTACTCGTTCATCTCTTCCTTTTTCTTTGCCATGATCTTGCCGCGGATGCCTTTCGCCTTCTGCTGCGGTGGAGGCGTGGAAATCTGGAGTTTGTAAAGTTTCCCGTCCGGTCCGTAGTAGCAGCGGTATACGGTTCTCGATTTTTCCTCGTCATTGACCATCACCACGGTCGTCTCAACCCACTCATACTGTCTCAGGAGCACCTGACTTTTGGCAAGTGTTTCCTTCAGCGCGGCAACATGATCTTTGGGGGATTGAGCCTGTGACATCATTGGCAGCACCATGAATATGACCATTATGCCAGCCAGGACGTGTCGTAACAGTTTCACTCCTGCTTCTCCTTTAAGTTTTTCTTTGATAAGATTGCGCGGTTTTTTTACATTCATGCTTTTTTGCCTACCTTTGATTCTTTAATTCAATGCAAATCTGTATTTCCCATTTCATTTTATAAACACCGTCATACCCCCACAGGTCCCTCATTATCCTGTAAGCGTTACTATGAAGCAATTCAATATCAAGTACATTGTGTTTATCAAGCATAAACCCATGGAACACAATGTTGCAGACAATACAACTTGTAGCATTAATTCCTTAAATCATTATTATATTCAAGAAAATTTTACTTGCCATCATAAAAACAATGTATCCCTATACCTCTAATGAATGATATAACAGAATTGATCCATCGCCTTCTCTCCGGCCCGGCTAACCCGGATAAAGAGTTCGTGTCTCCGGGCCGCACCTACGGCGAATGCTACAGCCATGCCGCCGGCTTCGTGGACCGCTTTTCCACTCTGGAGTCGGACGGTGAACCGGTCTGCATCTGCACCGAGGACCGCGGCATTATTGCCTCGGCCATGCTGGCGTCCCTTGCCGGCGGGCCCGTATGTATCCTTCCCTATTCGATGTCGCCGCAGGTCCTTTTGGAGATGCGCGATATCATGGGCTTCCGCTATGCCATAGTAGACAGGCCCTTTGAGCTGCCGGACGGTGTCGTCGGCATCCTTCCGGAGAGCGGCCAGTGGCCCCCTGCGACGCGGCCAAAGAAAGCGGATTCAGTTTTCATGCAGCTTTTCACCGGGGGCTCTACCGGGACGCCAAAAGTATGGTCAAAAACAGCGATCAACCTTTTTGCAGAGGCCGCCTATCAGGCTGACAAATACATTTTCACCGGCAGCGACCTGGTCGCAGCAACGGTGCCGCCTTACCATATCTACGGGCTTCTGTATACCGTCATGGCACCCTTTCTTGCATCGGCTGCGGTCCTCCCCGGAACCTATGTCTTTCCCGGCGAGATAACGGCAATTCTAAAAGGAAAGCCTGTCACTATCCTGGTGAGCGTTCCTGTCCACTACCGGTTGCTGAAGGGAACTGAACTGCGCGCGCCGAAGCTTCGCCTCGCCTTTTCGTCGGCGGGTCCCCTGGACAGGGAAGATGCCGCCGCCTTTTTCAGGCTGACCGGCGTTGGTCCTGAGGAGATCTACGGTTCCACGGAAACCGGGGGGATCGCCTGCAAGTCTTCCGCAACGGGCCGCGACGAGCTCGAGCCCTTTGAATGCCTTGAATGGAAAATAAGCCATGACCGGCTCTGCGTAAAATCGCCCTTCGTGTCGCCGGATCTTCCCGTGGACAGCAGGGGCTTTTTCACTACGGGAGACCGCGCCTCCGCCGCCGGAGAGGGGCATTTCACCCTCCTCGGCAGGGCCGACGGCGTGGTGAAGGTCGGAGGAAAAAGGGTTGATTTAAATGATGTGCAGGATAGGATAAAGCGCATCCCCGGTGTCCGCGATGCCTTCGCGATATCCATGAGCGGCCGGAAGGGCAGGGGAACCGATATAGCCGCGGTCATAGAAACTGACCTGGACGAGAACGAAGTGCGCGCGATCCTGTCGGAAACACTGGAGCAATACGCGGTGCCGCGGCGAATTCGGACGGTGTCAAAAATGCCCTCCACCTCGACCGGGAAGTACGACCGCGAAGCCACCATGAAATATTTTGAAGCTGACCAGTCATGAAGGGGGAAATTATGGGCGAAAAAACTGTGTACATGTTCCCGGGGCAGGGATCGCAGTCGGTAGGGATGCGGAGCAAGCTCGGGGTCCTGACGTCGGAGCAGAAGGAGCTCTTCAGCGCAGCCGATTACATACTCGGGTTTCCCCTGAGCGCGCTGATAGACGAGGGACCCGACGAGGAACTCACCCGGACGCCGAACACCCAGCCAGCCCTGCTGGTCATGGGCACCGCTTTTGCCATGGCCCTTGACGCCCGGGGTCACCGGGCCGGCATCGTCATGGGGCATTCCCTCGGGGAGTACACAGCCCTGGTACACGGCGGCGTCATCGATTTCAAGGACGCGGTGAAGATAGTGCGGCGCCGCGGCGAGCTAATGGAAAAGGCTGTCAAGAACACCCCGGGGAAGATGGCTGCGGTCATCGGCACGGAACGGGCCAGGCTCGAAGCGATACTCTCTGAGTGCTCAAAGGAAGGGGTGATCGAAATAACAAATTTCAATTCTCCGCAGCAGGTGGTGCTTTCCGGAGAGACCGCGACGGTCAGCCGTGCCGTGGCTATGATTAACGAGGGCGGCTCCGGCAAGGCGGTCGAGCTCAACGTGTCGGCGCCGTTCCACTCGTCCCTGATGAAGCCGGCGGCGGCGGAATTTGAAAAATTCCTCGCTGATTTTATCTTCAGCCCGCCGCGCCTTGAGTTCATAGACAACGTTACCGGCGCAATGGAAAGCGATCCGGACAGGATCAGGAAAAAGCTGGTGGAGCAGCTCTCCCGCCCGGTCCAGTGGGAGAAATCGGTAATCACCGCCTGCGGAGCCGGCGCGGGGACTTTTGTTGAATCCGGCCCCGGCGCCGTCCTGTCAGGTCTGGTGAAGCGCATCGTGAAGGAACAGAAAATACTTAACGGGGAAAAGCTCCTCAGGGAAGCCTGATTCACCCCTCGTCCTTGTCGGAAGGTTCCTCCTGTTCCTTCCGCCCCAAAAATTCCTCGATATTGTTCCGGTGATTGAAGATGATAAAGAGCGCCGTGATGATCGAACCGACCACGGCCGCCGCCTTGTAATTACAGGCGATGATGTTTCCCAGGGCCAGGACCGCTATCATGACAAAGGACGCGATAAAGGGGGTCCTCCTCACCAGGTAGACCATCACCCAGGCCATGGCCGAGACGATCGCCCCGGCGGGGGTAATAACGGCGCTGAACCCCAGAAAATTGGCCACGCCTTTGCCGCCCCGGAACTGGTGGAAGCATGGGTAGCGGTTCCCGACGACGAGGGCCAGACCCGCCCAGGGTACCTGTCCCGGAGAAAGGACATGGGTCGCCAGGAGGGCGACGGCCACGGCCCGGCCCACGTCGAGGATAAGCACAATGGCGGCCCATACGGGCCCCGCCAGGCGGTACACATTGGTGACACCGGCGTTTCCGCTGTAACTTTTGCGCGGGTCCCCCTTGCCGAGAATGCTGAATAGAAGTATGGAGAAATTGACCGACCCGGCCAGGTAGGAGATTATTGCAAGAATTGTAACTTTCATACAGCCAATATGTACCTGCCTGTGAAGTAATAAAAAAATCAATTAATCTGCATCGCCGCGTTCTGCAGCGGCGGAGAACCCAACATAATCCGGATATCACGAATGCTTTTTTTTATCAAACATATTTTATGAATACGATTTATGTTTGAGAGACATGGAGAAAGAAAAGGATATGTTTATCCGGTTGTTTGTTGTCACTCTACGATAATTACTGTAACAATATGATCATCAACAATAGCGTGAGTAACTTCATACAGTTTTCTCTCAATGTGGAGTATTGATTTTTCTTTACCGATTTCGTTGATTGTCGCTTTCCGCCATGTTTCCACAAGGTGCAACCCTGTTGCCTTTGATACGGCTTCTTTAGCGGACCAGACCCGTATTGATGCTTCCATTTCTCCGAGAGGGTGACACTTGACCAGGGCCATTTCATCAGGATTCATGTAGTGTTCCTGCCCCCTGAGGACCCGGGGGGTGATCTCCTCCACGTCGATGCCGACGGGATGTTCAGACACGGCGGCAATGGCGAAGCGGGAATCGTGGGATGCAGTGCAATGGAACGCTTCATCTCCGCTGGTCAGGGGGCAGCGGGGCCTGCCGTCAGAATGAATGGTGGTGATGGCATCCGGCATGGCGGTCATATCATTATCCGAGAGTCTCCGGGAAATTTTTTTCAGTGCAAGGCGCGCCGAGAGAAAGGTCAACCGGCGCTTTTCGCGCATGGTGCTGAAGCGCTCCCGTTCCGGGCCGGAGAGTATCTTTTCGCACGGCCCGGTAATGGTCCCGAGTTCAACAACTGCCATGTCGCGGCACCGCGCACTGATGCTTCCCAGGGGGTTATCGGAACCGGATTGGATCCACCGCGGCGGGAGTAATGTTCCCCCGCTTACATCCCTCATGTGCAGGCCATGAATATCCTCGCACAGGGCTCCGGTCATATCATAGATCCAGAGGTTGAACACAAGAATGCCCTGGCCGGCGGAAACCGGAGTAATCCTGCTTATGTAGGTTTCTCCGGGCCTGGTTTTTTTCCGTATGATCCGCTCGTCAAAATGGACCGGGAATCCAACAATGCCGCCATAGCGCTGTCCCCACACACAGGCCGCGTGAAAGGACGCGTCCAGGGGGAAGGGGGAGCCGAGTGGTTCCGCCGGTGCCACAGCCGTGCCTCCGCTCACCAGCGCCAGGACGCCCTGCTCAGACACATGGAGTTCTTCAATGTTATGATAGGCCGGAAGGAAGGGAACGAGGCCGCTGTATACCTGTTCTTTTTCCGGATGAAAGCATATCCCTTCAAGGCCGAGGGTGATGTCCGGGGGGGGCGTGTCCGGGAGCGAATATGTTACCGGGAAGTGGAGCGACACGTGATCCACCGCCCGGGTGATGGAGGTTGTTCCCTGTTTCCTGACGGTGACCAGCTTTGAAAGAATCTCACCGCTGTCTGCTGCTTCCAGTTCATTGAAACCTTCGAGGACGGTCATGGCAGGATCAACATACAGGAACTTGCTGAAGTCAGCGTTGGTGATAGCGGAGACGTTCAGCCCGGGGATATGCGATTGCGCGGATTCGGCAAGGACCCTCATGGCCTCCACTGCCGGGAATACGGCCCTGCCATTGAAGACATGGTCGCGCAGGTAATCCTGAACCGGGATCGCCAGGGGTAGCCTTGTCTTTCCGCTTATTTTGGGAATGTCTTCCATAGGTGAACTGTCTTCGCATCCACCGCCACCGGCATGCCCGCTTTGTTCAGGGCGCAGTGCTTTGTGAAGCCGCGGCAGATGAGTTCATTGGTCTCGGCGTGGGTGATCAGATAGTCGAATTTGAGCTTCACCCGCTCAAGCTCGATGGGACGGGTGTGTATCCATATAAGATCGTCGTAGTAGAGGGGCTTGTAAAAGGTGATGCCCAGGTCAATGATGGGATAGACGAAGCCGCTCTCTTCAATTTCACGGTAGGGATACGCTGCGTCGCGCATGAGGGACCCCCTGCCGAGTTCGAAGTAGCGCAGGTAGTTGGAGTGGTACACCACCTCGGAGCGGTCGGTGTCGGCGTAAAGGGTCCGGTGCTGACACCGGTGCCATATCTGACCGCTTACACTGTCCCGTACGAAGTGGCGGTCGCCGCCGTATTGTTCCGGTATAAATGGTTTCGGCTTCACGCTACATCCCCCTGAAGACGACGCAGCAGTTGGTTCCGCCGAAGCCGAAGGAATTGTTAATGATGATGCTGTGGCTCTGCCGCCGCGCCTCGTTGGGAACCACATCGATACCGTCCATTTCAGGATCCGGGATATGGTTTACCGTGGGGAGGATGATGCCCTGCCGCATCCCCTCGATGGCGAAGGCTGCCTCTATGGCGGCGGCACCGCCGAGGGTATGGCCGATCTGCGACTTGTTGGAAGAAACCGGCATTTTCTCCAGGTGCTTGCCGAAGACTTCCCTCAGGCATTCCACCTCGGTAATGTCACCCTTCGGTGTTGACGTACCGTGGGCGTTGACGTACTGGATGTCACGGGTTTCCAGGCCGGCGTCGTCTATTGCCATCCTGATGCAGCGGACGATTGTTTCCTTGTTGGGCCTCGTAATATGATGCGCGTCGGAGTTCCAGCCGATACCCAGGACTTCCGCCTTCGGCACAAAACCGTGGCGCTCGATCATTTCATCGGCCGCCAGGACGAGCACGCCGGCCCCTTCGGAAAGGACGAACCCCCGGCGATCGGCGCTGAAGGGCCTCGACGCCCTGGCCGGGTTTTCGTAAGCCCGGTCGCCGGGCTTTATCTTGATAGTGGCATTCATGTTTTCAAAGCCGTGGATAATTTCCGGGATGATGCAGGTGTCTACGCCGCCGGCCAGGACGAAGTCGACGTCGCCGTCCCGTATCATCCGGGATCCGATGCCGATAGCGTAGTTGCCCGAGGCGCAGGCGCCTTCCGGCGCAAAGATGGGCCCGGTATATTTCAGGAGCATCCCCGCCTTGCCTGACGGCAGGTTCGCGCACAGGTTCGGAAGCAGGTAGGGGCTGATCTTCAGGGGGCCGTGGTTCACGTAGTTTTCCATGGCGACGCGGTAGGCGTCGGACCCGTTCAGCGCAGACCCGATGAGGCATGCGGTGCGGGGGCCGGTTTCGGCGTTGATTTCCAGCCGGGCGTCCCGTATCGCTTCCTGGCACACTGCCATGGTGAGAAGAACGAAATCGGCGTTCCAGTTGTATATCTCTTTCTCGTCGGTGAAATCGAGGGCCCGCGGATCCCAGTCCGGTATCTCTCCCACCACGTTGCAGGCAGTCTGGACATGGCATCGGGTCACGGTCCTGAAGCCGGATTCACCGCGCACGGCGCGCGCCCATGACGTCTCGAAGGTGCTGCCGAGGGGGGTCGCCGTACCATATCCGATAACATATACTTTTCTGTTCTTTGGCGGTTTCATCTTCTGTCGTATTGCTGTTCTCCTGATAATTGCTTATCAGGAATATTGCTATTGTAAGAAAAACATGCCATTAATAGGAAAAGCGTGAATATTTAACAACAACATTTTTATTGTATTCGTGCAGCGTATGGAGGGAGTTTTTGAGTTCGGGAGCTATCCTTGTGAGTAGGCGACAGTCATATATTCATTCTTCCGAACCGGTATTCTTGAAATACTGGATGCTCTGGTTGAGGAGGTCCGCCTCGTTCCTCATGTTTTCAGAATTGGCGGCCAGCTCCTCCGCACGGGCAGCAATATGCTGGGTCGTTTCATTGATAACGCTGACCGCCTTGACGATTTCGTCCGAGGCCACCATCTGCTCGTGGGTGGCGTTTTCTATCGCCTCGGACCGATCCTTGATGCTGTCCATTTCATCCATGACGGTTTCTTTCGTGTTTAATTCGACTTCCATGACATCCGAAATCTCTTTCATCTTGGTGCTTATCAGGTTGAACCCATCAATGATCGCGGCGATGGTTTCCACGGTGTCCTGCACGTTAAAGAGACCCTTTTTTATCTCGCTGTTGTTCACCTTGATCAGCGAATCGATCTGTTTGAGGCTCGACGCGGTCTTGTCAGCCAGCTTTGAGACTTCATCGGCGACGACAGCGAACCCCCTGCCGGCCTCGCCGGCGCGGGCCGCTTCAATAGACGCATTCAGCGCCAGGAGATTGATCTGCTCGGATATGTCGTCGATCAGCTTTATAATGTTCATGACCTCGGTGGAGCTGTCGCTGATCTTCATCATCGACTCGTTCATGTCGTTGAGCATCTGTTCTCCATGCTTGGCCTTGTCCGTGAACTCGTCGGTGTTGATCTGAGTGGCCCTGACCTTTTCACCCATCGTGTCGATGATCCTTGTCAGCTCGTTCACCCGGTGCATCATGGCCTTGAGGCTCAGATTCTCCTCTTTGACCCGATTTGAAATATTGTCGAACCCGGCGGAGAGCTCCTCGACCGTGGCCATGATTTCCTCCGCAGACGTTGCCTGCGTGTTGGCATTTTCGGAAAATTCGCCAATGGTTATGGACAGCTCATCGGATGATGAAAAGAGTTCGTGCGACAGAGTCACTGTGCTCCTGACGACATCGCTGATTTTTTCGATGAAAATATTGAACCAGACGCCCAGGCTGTGCATCTCGTTTTCCGTGTTGGACCGGTAGACTTCGCATTGGTTGCACGATTTATATTTTTTTTCCACGATATTCTTGCATGTGACATCTTTGCCCAGATGCCGCGCTATGGATCCGATCTCAAAAAAGCAGAAACCCTGACCCTTGTCGTATTCTATATATTCGCCACCGCGCTTCTGGAACACCTTCACGGTTGTCTTTTCCGACGTCGGGTAGCGGACCGAGAGGTCCCCCAGAGCTCCCTTGCCGAAGGATTCCATGAAAGCACGCATGGACCTGTTGATGTCCCGCGAGAGCAGTATGGCTATGAATACGGAAAGGCCGATGAAAATCACGCTGATGACGAGATAGATGATGATGGTTTTCGTTATGGCTGCGAAGGCTTCGCTTTTTTCAATTTCGATGAGAAACATCCACTGGAAATAACTGAGCCATTTCCATATGCCGATAACCACTTTTCCTTCATGGTTTGTATATATGTCATGGCCGGCATGTCCGTTTTCCAGACACGCTGCCACGCTTTTTACCAGCTGCCGGGAATCCTGATTCAGAAGCCTGTATCCCGAATTCCGGCCCGCATCGATATTGGAGATATAATAATCATTCAGCACGTCGAGTGATTTCTTGTACTCGTAGTCCCTGGACGAGCATATGACCTTCCCGCTTGAATCAAGTATAAAGGCGTTCCCGTTTTTCCCGAGATTGATGATGCTCAGGGAATCGTCCATGACATTCATGTTTATGGCGCAGATGATATATCCGCTCGGCGTTCCGTTTGCGCCGAATACCGGAAAGCTTACAGGCTGGACCATGACCTTTTTGCCGTTATGGTGTTCGACATGGGACCGGAAGATGTGGATGTCGTGCCGCTTCGGTATCTGGCTGAACATATCCCTGTCGAGGATGCCGTGCCTGTTGTCGGAGGAGGCGCCTATGTTGCCCTTTCTGTCGATAAGCATGATCCAGATATACGTGCCCTGGTCGTGCATTACTTCGTCGATATATTTCTTTAATGCTGCATAGGTGTTCGGGTTGAGCCTTCCCCCGCGGTCGAGCTGGTTTGCCGCCTCGATAATTATCGGAGTCTTTGACAGCTTCTCAACATGTTCGACGCGGCGCTCCATCCAGTATTCAATGAACTCGAACTGTTTGGTCGCGATTTCGCTGTAATTGGCAAGGACAAGATCCTGGATCCAGGAGCCGGTAAAAACATAGTTCACGGAGACAAAGATGAGGGATATGAACAGGCAGACCGCCAGGAGAACATATTTTACTTTGTTGCGGATGCTGATGTTGGTGATCCGAACGTAAATGCGTTTAAACAGGTTCATGACCCGCCTCCCTGGATATGGAGTGATCTCCTAGTCCCGTCCCTTGTGGCAGCTGTGGCAGCCCTGCGGTCCCGCTGTTCGGCGGTGGCATTCATGGCATTGCTGGTGAAATGCGGCCTTAAGATTTATAATGGCGCCCTCATCTTTATTCTTGTGGCACGAGGAGCATTTTTTCATGGATCCCAGGTGATGGCAGTCTATGCATTCAGTGTTGTATTCCTCCACGTGTGCCTTATGGTTGAATTGTATCTGCGGCAGGCGGTGTCCTGTTTTTTCAATGCGTATGACGTCTTTCACATTCTGGTATTCGGATTTGACCCCGGCATGACATTCCTGGCACCTCACCGGTCCCCCCTGTTTCTTGTGGCAGTCTTTACAGAAATAATGGAGGATGACCATCTTTGATCTGCCCACGTGGCAGGCGTCGCATTTTTTCTTATTTTTCTCCTTTCCCGCGTCATGGTGGCACACGTTGCATTCCACCGCGGCGTCCTCATGGGCCTTGTGGCTTTTTTTGTCAAAGATAAAGGTTTTGCCGTACATCTTTTCGATATCCTGGTAATACTTCCTCGTTTTCTTTTCGATGTGGCATTCGTTGCAGCGAACAGGCCCCTTATTTTTTTCCGTGTGGCATTTAATGCAGAAAGCGTGGAACAGCTTTGCACCGGCCAGTCCCTTGTGGCAGTAGGCGCATTTTTTTATCCGTTCATCATTGCCGAATTTATGATGGCACGTCACGCATGTAATGCCAGATTTCTCATGGACGCCGTGTGACATGGTTACGCGGATGGTAGTTTCCAGGGTCTTTGTTCCCCCGGCCGCGTCTGCGTCTGTGTAGTAGTCGTTGACGCCGGTTATGGTCACGGTATCGGTCGTGCTCTGATTGTTTGAGCATGCCATGAGCGGTATGATAGCGATGGCTATTATTAAAACAAAAAAAGAGTGAATACAAAGCGAATTATATCGATTGTATCTGGTCATATGTTTTTATAGTGGATGAATAAGTGAATCATACATGTTTTTAAAAATGAGTCAATGACTTTTTCTGGATTTAATTAGCAATGAGGTCACAGACGGATTCCATGCCTGATTAGTATTTGACATGGCAATTTGCAATGGCATGCTTCTCCAGGAGGTACCGGTCATGAAAAAGGTTTTTCCTTTGCCGCACGTAATTACAGCCTCTACTGCTTTGCTCATAATGCTGGGCAGTGCCGTCATCTCCCTTCATGACGCTCATGGACGCGCCGGCCGCGGCGAAAGCTACCGGTCAAGCTCAAGCTCGAGATCCAGTTATAGTTCCGAATCATCATATCGGCCGAGAGGTTCAATCCTGACGCCTTCCTCCAGGGAATCCTCCAGCTCCTACCATTATACGCGTGAATATGTCCCGGGAGATTATGAGGATGATTTCAGCTGCAACTCATGGTCGGCCGTGCTGACCGTTAACCGCGATGGCTCAGTCAATGTTGCCGAGACCTTCGACGTGAACACGCACCGTGAGCAGAAGGGGATCGCCCGCAACGTGACGCACGATTTCAATATTTTACTGCTAAACGATCTCTCCTGCCCGCAGGGACACGCCGGGTACAGGGCGAGCCAGACCTCGGCCACGCAGTTCGCCTTCGGGTACAATGAGAAAAAAGCAGCCGGCCGCCATGTCTTCACCCTGAAATACCGTACCTTCGGCATGGTAGTGCCCTCCGGAAGCGGGGCGCGCCTTCAATTGCGGGGAGACCCGGACAAGAATACGAAGATGAAGAGCGTCACGGTTTTCCTCCCCGCCGGAGCCGCGGCTCAGAACGTTAAAGCGGCGGAAGTGACAACGTGGGACAGATTCCTGCGCCCGGAGAAGGAACTGCCCTGCAGGGTAGCGGGGAACAGTATTATTGTGCCCGTGAACCGCGAGTTTATCAATCGTCTGTACATCACGGCCGACCTGGTTTCGGGCGCAATAGACCTGCCCGCCCTGCGGAAGGGCCTTTCGCATGTCCTGGAAAAGATAAGGCTCCCATCCCTCCGTGAATACCGGACCAGCGTTGTCATAAACGGTGACCGGACCATTGACCGAGTGGAATCCTACCTGCCAGCGCAGGACAACGTCTTCGGTCAGGCGGACATCTGGTATGACAAACGGTTTCATAGCGCGGTATTTCCCGACGGGAGCACGTCGGAAGATCCGCAGTTTGCAGATAATATGCTTTACCTGTACCGGTTCGAGAAGAATCCGTGTGAAAGGAACAATTTCTCTGATGGTGATGGATCGGTTTGTGTTCCCCTGAAAAAATACGGAGAGGGACAGTCTGATGTCCGCTATTCCATGTGGGGCAACTTCAATGGGGAAATGTTCTACAAGGGGGTGCCGTTTTTCTTAGAGTTCATGCTTCCCCCCGCCAGTACAAAATGGACCGATAGAGTCTGCATTGATATAACCTTCCCGCCCTTTGTGAAAAAGGAGCAGGTGAAGGCGAAGCTCTACCTCGCGCGTTTTAACGGGTCCCAAACGTCCCTGCTGCGCGAAGTGGCTTTCGAAAGCAGGTGGGAGGGGAACAGGCTGACTGGCGTTTATAACACCACGCTGATAGACAATCAGCTGCTGCTGGCGAGAATATTCCTGCCTCCGGCAGGCTTTACGGACCCTGGACGGGCAAAGAAGATGATGATCCATCTTTCGTATTACTGGTATTTTAACCGGATTGTCTTCATTGGTGTGATTGTTCTAATGGCGCTTCTACTGGCAGGGGTCCCGGCGCTGGTTCTCTTTGTCATGAAGAAACGGCCCGCAGCGTCTTAGTGAAAAAATAATGTCCGGCTTCTCAACGCTGCCGGCGTGCTGTAATAACCTCCAGGACTCCGGAGCTGCAACTGAATGTTTTACATTGTATGGGCATTGGTATCCTGTCCGGAGAGTGCTGGTCCCGATCTGTCATGTAACGATGCTGGTGATCATCACAGTTGTGAAATGACGGTTCTGTTAGATTTTATTACATACAGGTTTTATACTTACGGCATCGGTTCAGTCAGTAGGCAACGCAGAGCACATAGTTGGGATTATTACAATATGGTCTACCAGTAACGATCCATGACGAACCGGTAAAATTTGCATACCCTGTAACTCCTTGATCTGTGGACGAATTTGATGTCCAATCGGCGCAATTGGCGGTGGGAAATGTATCTACACTTCCATTACTTTGGCTGCCACTCCACCAGTAAGAGCTAACGGGAATGACCCCGGCCGAGGATAATGTCACAGTAATAAATGGAGTAATCCAGAGAGCGGTCCAGGTGGAGGAAATTACATTGATTGTCCCGGCGCCATCATCATGAATAACGGGCAGGCTCTGGTATATTGGTGGAACCAGGTCTCTGATATAAGATGTTGAAAATGAGAGGAAAGCGTGATAGGTGGTGGTTCCTGCAGGCTGGCCAGATGCGCATATAGCATCGGCGTTTGACCTGCTGACCAGGTTGCCGTCGTGAAGTCCGGCGTTGTAGATATAAATTGCCGCAGGGGGTGCCGGAGGATTTTCAGTCCCAGGTATTAATGACAAGAGAGAGTCATCTTGAGTTTTGTAATAAAGTTCGTTTCTTTCGCAGGTTATAAAAACCGCTGCTGATAGAACAAGCAATATACTAACAAATATCTTTTTCATGGCCAACCTTTCTAATATATCGTCATTAATTGTTAAAGGCAAAAAAATTTTGATAAAAATTTTTTTTGAAGTTACCGGATATAGTGAGGAGAACTACTGGAATATTATCTGATGTTCATGTGAAACAACGAGGTTTGCATTTATTATGACACTTGTTAAAAATATATAGCGCCATACTATCTGTAATGTGTTCGCGGGGGTCTTTGTCAGTAGGCAACGCAGAGGAGGCTTGTAAAGGTATTGCATGTGTAATTACCAAAGTTGATCCAATAATTAACAGCAATTAAAGTGGGAGCATTGGAATTCCCTGCCCATCCTGTAAAGGCGTTTCCATTGGTGGTCCAATCACCGGCACCGCCATTGCATGTGTTTGCACTGATGGTTCCGTCGAGGTTGCTGCCATTCCACCATTCGGCTCCACCTCCAAGTACACCGGCATCTGATAAAGACATGTTTATTCCCGAAGGTACTGTCCAGAGGTCATTCCATGTGCTGGATATCAGCATTGCCCCTCCGGCATCCAATACCGGTAACCCCTGATATGCTGGTGGCACCAGATCGCGGATTTGGATTGGTGAAGCCGACAGAAAGGCCTGTACTACTGTTGTTCCCGGCGGTGGGGCTATTGATTGGCAATATGCGTCCGCCCCGGTTCTGCCGCCAAGATTCCCGTCAAGCGTCGAAGGATAATACGCGTAAATATATATTGCCGTTGGTGCAACAGGTGTCACAGGCGTTTCTGGATTCTCAAAGTTAACGCCTATTAATGAAAGAGCTTCATCTTCCGTGTTGAAATGGAGATCGTTTTGCTCGCAGGTAATTAAGAACGCTGCGGCTATAAAAAGCAATATGCTAGCAAATATCTTTTTCATGGCCAACCATATTAATATATCGTCATTCGCCGGGCTGGGCAAAAAAATTCGTATTAAAAATATTTATATCCAGATGTAATCTGACATAATATGGATTAGAATCATGCCAAATTGTTCGAGGAATTACTAAAAAATCCTTAACCTGATATTATCTTAACAGGATTAATAGCGGTAATCCAGCTTGTTTTTCTATGTTCGGATACTGTGATTTGGTTGGTTGGTGTAATGATGCTCCGGTAATGGATTATAACGCAATAAACTCCGGTATCTCACGATAGGGAGCGTTCCACCGGACGTACCCTATCCTGTTCTTCCTGTTCCGGCTTGAAATGGTCGGCAGGGATAACCGGATAATCGGAAATCCCCGGCTGGGCGTTGATGTGCTGGCGAAGAGGAAGCGGTGATTGTGGCCGTGAATGACGGAATGAAATTTAAATTTTTCCAGCAGCGTTTTTTCGATGTATGCGGGGCGGTATATTCCGTCATGACGGTCCCCGGACTCCCGCCACAGGCTCCGGTGCGTTACCAGGTGGAGCAGTGCACCCTCCGTGTCTATCGATTCAAGCAGTGACGCTGCCCACTCCACCTGCTTTTTCCGTATCCGGTTCATGCCGATGACGCCGAGGGCGTGTGCCTTGCCCCGGTGGGTGCTTCTGAGGGCCACGAATATGTTGTTTTCGCACCGCATGATGGAGTCGTAATCCTCGACGGCAATAATTTCCTTCTGTGCGAATACCGGTTCGGTCAGGGACCGGTAACGGTTCCTCGCCTTCCGGTTGGTGTAGATGTATTCCCCGATCCAGTCGCCGAAATCATGGTTTCCCGGCGTCAGCACGATGTGAATTCCCGCGTCGTGGAGAATCCGCAGCAGGTCCGCAGCTTCCCGGTATTCCGGTTCGCTGGCGTGCTGTGTCATGTCGCCGGCAATGATGACGATTTTATCCGGATTTATAGAAGGGTCAATAGCCGATTCAATGAAGCGTGATATGTGTCCTGAAATGTTCGTACAGAAATGTATGTCGGAAATGCATATCATGGCAAGGCCTTACCGTATGTTTGCGCGAAGGTGTTTCATGGGGATGCGTCGCGCCGATCCCCTAGCGCAGGCGGCGAAAGACAATGCAGGAATTGCATCCCCCGAAGCCGAAGGAGTTTTTCAGCACGAACTCCTGGTCAAGCTTGCGGGCGCCTTCGGGAACGCAGTCCAGCGTCAGCTCGGAATCCGGATTGTAGTTTATCGTGGGAAGAACCATGCCCTTCATCATTCCCTCCATGGCGAAGACAGACTCTATTCCGCTGGAGGCCCCCATGGCGTGGCCGATCTGGGACTTGTTCGCAGATACCGGGGGGATTGCGCTGCCGAATATCTTTGCCAGTGAATCGAACTCCACCTTGTCGCCGATCTTGGTGGAGGTGCCGTGGGCGTTCACCGCGTCAATGTCCGCCGGCTTAAGTCCGGCAGATGCAATACTTCCGGCGATACAGCGCGTCACCGTTTCAGGATTGGGAGCAACGAAGTGGTACGCGTCAGAGGTCATGCTCCAGCCTGCGATGGCAAGATCGTATTTCAGTCCGCGGGTCTCGGCGAATTCCTTTGTCGTGATAATTACACAGGCCGCTCCCTCGGAAACGACGAAGCCGCGCCGGTCTGCTGAAAAGGGCCGGCTCGCGGAACGGGGATCTTCCGGTTTGTCCTTCTTGTGCTTGAAGGCCCCGTTCATCGTGGCGAAGCCAGCCACGATGGGTTCCACCAGGGGGAAGTCAACGGCGCCGCAGATGACGACATCGGCGAGTCCCTGCTTGAGGAACATCGACCCGATGATCATGGAGGTGGAGCCGGTGGCGCAGGCGGTTATGGTGGCGGTGATGGGGCCGGTCGCACCGGTCAGGATAGAGACTTTGCCGCCCACCATGTTGATGCAGGAGTTGGGGTTCGTGAAGGGGTTCGGCAGTTTGTTATCCTTCACCATCAGGCGGTCTGCTGCTATGACAGCGTCGAGGCCCCCCACGGCGGTGCTGAAGGTAATACCCACGCGGGGCGCGAGTTCAGGAGTGATCTCTATCCCGCTCTTTTCCAGGGCCCGGTGGACCACCAGCATCGAATTCTTGAATATCGGTGATGTCCAGTGGGCCATTTCCCGGGGTGCCAGGAAGGGATAGGGTGAAACGTCAATATCTTCCACCTGGCCGGCTATTCTGACGGGAAAATCTTCATTATAGGGGAAGCGTGTGAGAGTGCCGATGCCGCTTTCTCCGGCAACAGCGCGTTTCCACTGGGTCTCAAGGTCAGTCCCCAGGGGGGAAACCATGTCGTAACCGATGATGACAGGTTGTTTTGGATCCATCTCTTACCAGGGGATGAACTTGTACAGCTTCGCGAACATCTCGTAGACCTCGATCCAGTTCTGCAGATCCCTGGACGAGCGGAGGTGGGCCCGCTTGTTCACCATGACCCAGCTCATATGGGCCGCGCCGTCCTTGCAGGTGGAACAGTCCCTCGTCTCGGAAGTGCAGCAGCGGTGCATGGTCTTCAGGTCCGCAGCCCAGCGGATGAACTCGATGAGGCGCTTCGGCTGGGGATTACGCCTGTCCAGGGGCTTTGTCACCGAGGGACACTCGTTCCAGCCGAAGGGGCGTCCCAGCATTGTGCCGGTGGTGATGATTTCATGATAATATTTTGAGGAAATTACCGTATCAGGGTATTTGTCCAGCATCTCGTCCATTTCTTTCCTGATTACAGAAAGCTCCTCCTCTTTCCACGAAAAGCCGTCGACGCCTTCGTCGTTGGAGAGAAGCTGCATGTGCACCTTCAGGCCCGCGTCACGTATTTTTTTTATGATTGTTTCGATCTTCCCGATCTGTTTCGGCGTTATTGTGTACAGGTAGTATGTGTACTGATCGCCTTCGTAATTCTTGCGGGAGATCGAGAAGACATCGCGGCCGCGAAGCGTCTTTTCGTCCTGCTCGTCGCCCCAGAGGGATATGCCCACCATCATGTCGGGGAAGCGGTCCCGGGGAACCTTGATGATGCCGTTGGTGGCGCAGTAGGTCGGGAGGCGCTTATAGAAGGCCTCGACCCGGTCCAGGTGGAGCGTGGGCTCGCCGCCGATGAGTATAGCGAGATTCACGCCGCGCTCCTTTTCCTTGTCGACAAAGGCCTCCCACTTTTTGATGTCCGGCTCGTCCGGCGATTTTTTATGTTCGTCGGATGAGAAAAAGAAGCAGCCCTTGCAGCGCAGGTTGCAGTTGTTGGTCACATCGTATATGGAACTCCGGATGTTGAGCTGTGATATCCGTTTGTATCGTTCATACCATTCTTTATCAAGCAATGAACTGATGGTATTCATTTTATACTCCTCGCTAGATTTCCTCGTGTCGGTGCCGGCAGGCGCTCAGGGTGCCTGCTGCCTGGCCGACTATAGTTCGTGACCCGGCGGCGGCGTCATATGGTCCAGCAGGTTCTTCCCCTTTTCATAGCCCATGACCCAGACCGCGAGATAGGTGTCGACGTAGTCGAGCCATGCCTTGAACGCGGCGGGATCGGTTGCGTGTCGATAAAGCCGCGCCGTGACAACAGCACTGCCTGAGGCGTAATGACGGCAGTCGGCGCAATCGGTGTCGGGCACGCAGCAGGACACGCTCCGATCCCAGGAGAGATCGGCCCGGTACTGGCGGAAGGACCTGCCGAGGCCGATATCGGTGGAAGGGTTCATCCGCGGATACGAGCACGCGTACAGATCATGCAGGCCCAGGCGGTGGGTGTGCGCAACCACGTTGTAGGGCGAGTAAAGGACGTGGTCCGGATATTTTGCCAGAGCGTCCATCATGGCCTTTCTGGTGCGGGCGAGCGTGTCGCCGTCGTGGCGGAGTTTGCCGGTGTAGCCGACGGGGGCAGAGAACATGTTAAAGGTTGCCCGGCAGCCGTTTTTCGACAGCATGTCCATCACGTCATATATCTCGTCTATATTCTCGCGCGTGAAGGTGTAGACCCATACCGCGCGCGGGTCGTTCCGGTAGTTTTCTATCTGTTTGGCGAGCAGGTTTTTCGCGTTCCGTATCCGCAGGCTGGATTCGTCGTTTCCCCAAACCGAGATGTGGATCTTATAGCCCACCGAATCCGGTATCTGTTTGAACCCGTTGGAGGCTATGCTTCCGAGTGGAATGACGTCATAACAGGCCTGGCACAACTCGGGGACCAGGGAGGGTTCGGCGCCGGCGAGGACGACATAGGTGATGCCCCTCTTTTTTTCAGCTTCCATGAGAGTCCGCCATTCGGCGGGATTGTTGTTCTCCCGGGCGAACTGCTTTTCGCCTTTGTAATAGTAGCACCCGTCGCAGCGAATGTTGCAGCGGTTTGTCATGTCATAGGTGGATTCTCTGAGGAAAAAGTAACGACGCACTTTCTCCCACCGCTCCCTCACGGCCGGGTCGGCTATTATCTGGGAGAATTTCATGGCTCCCTTTTCCGCGTCCGGTGAAGCCTTGAGCGCATGTTTAACATTCATTGGGTGCTTCCCTTTTTATGGTAATGATATGAATGTACTGAATTATTACTTTTCCTTCAACTTTTCTTCTATGTAATCGGAAATCAATTTCACGTTCTTCAGTTTGGGATAGTCGTCCTCGTCAATGGTAATTCCGTACTCGTCCTGAAGAACGAGCACCACCGTGGTCAGGTCCATGCTGTCGATGCCAAGTTCGTCGATAAGGTCGACGTTGGGATCGAAGGTTTCCGGCGTCACGTCCTCGAGTTTCAGTTCATCAATGAGAATTTCAGCCACGCGAAGTATTATTTTTTTATCTGCCATCTGTGTTCCTCCTCAGTTGGATAATTCAGGGTTGTTCGTCTATACAGAATTGACCGGCGCCGTTTTCATGGATCCGCTGCAGGCCAGTTGGCCCCCAACGGTCACCCTGAACTTGTACAGGGAGGGATCCTCCTTTTCCGGCACTGCCGTTACCTGCACTGTGTCACCAGGCTTAATAAACTGCCTGAAGCGCACCCGTGATATACTCGATAATGCCACCGGACGGCCCTTTTGCTTCGAGTGTTCCTGTATCGCATCGAAAGCAAACGTAAGCTGGGCGATTCCGGGAAGTATCGGTGTACCGGGAAAATGGCCGTCAAACCATAGCGAATCAGGTTCCAGGGTGGTTTCGGCAGAGATCTCGAGTGAGTCGGTCTCCTTAAGATTTTTCAAAAAATGCCACTTGTTATCCATTCGTTAAAAAGAGCTCTTTTTCCTTATTTCAATCAGTGCAATTACAATTATTGTGATTTTGATTGAATTCAGCGGTCTGTCTGTAGCGGTATAAATAGAATAAAAGCCTGAAAGGGTGTCAAGAAAAAAAAGCTATCTGTCACCGCCGGTCTTTACTGCCGTGGCCTCCAGGATAAGGCCGCCAAAACAACGCCATTTCATTGCATGGGTTGAAACCCTGACCTGGCCAAATCCAGATGAGGAAAGGATCCTGCGAACTTCTCCTTTGGAACGGGCATGTAGCCATACGCCCTGGCGCATGGCGTTCCCGATCTGCGTGAAAAGCCTGAACATTGACCGGTGTGCGGTGGTAAAATACATGGTGCCCCCGGGCCTGATGTTCATCGATAATCGCCTGATGAGCCGCCCCAGGTCCGGGATGTACTCGAAAGAGGAAAAGGCGCAGATGCTGTCATAGATTTCTTCAGAATCAATATCCTCGATATCCTGGTTTTGATAAATGATGTTGGTCAGGCCCGCGCGGGCGGCCTTAATTTTTAGAACTGCCAGCATATTATGAGACAGCTCCACCGCGGTGATTTCCCGGCACCGGTGAGCCAGGGGAATGGTGTAGGTCCCGGTGCCTGCGCCGATCTCCATGATCCGGTGGTCCGGCGATAAGCGCGGGAGATAATTCTCCTCGATGATTGTGTGTTCCGCGGCAAAGGCAGGGAGCAGACGCGACGGGCACCGCTCACCGTCATAGGAGGATGCAATGGCGTCGTAGAACACCGCTGCCGGATTGGCAGCGGCTGTCGGACCGGTGATTTCCGTCATGACCGGCCGCCCGATAAGGTCAGCCAGGGGAAGGATGCCGATATTTCTTTCCTTCAGGCCGTCAATGATGGCAGTGATCTCCCGGAGCCAATGGTCTGTATCAAAGCCGTGACCCGGCGCCGTGTCATGGAGGAGGATGATGTCGCCGGGCTTTACCCGTTTCAGTATTTTTTTCGAGAGGCCGTCGATGCGGCGGTTCCCCGCGTCGCGGCCGCGGCGGCTGAAGTTCACGCAGTACATCCCCTCCTCAAGAAGAACGCGCCAGAGGCGGGGATTCGTGATTCCGACCGGTGGCCTGAAGGCGAGGGGCCTGACGCCGAATTCAGCGAGAAGGGATTGTGTTCCGGTTGTTTCTTGACGGAGCCGTCTCATGCTTTTCAGCATGAGGAAGGGGGAGTGGCTGTAAGAGTGGTTGCCGATTGTATGTCCCCGGGAGAGTATTTCCCGCACCAGGTTGCGATGTGCGGACGCTCGGGTCCCGGTCACAAAAAATGTCGCGGAAATGCCGTGCCGGGTGAGGATATCGAGGAGGCGGCGCGTTGTCGCCGTATCGGGACCGTCGTCGAAGGTCAGTGCCACGGCGTGGCGTTCTTTCGTACCGCGGCTTACGATGGGAAGATAATATCCGAATCCGGGAAGAAAGGGCGCAATCAGACAGAGCATTAGGAATAGGGCAAGGGGGACTGCGGCTAAATGGAGATCAAAAAAGGCCAGGACCGCGGCGGCCTGGAACGCGCCGAGGCCCGCCAGGTGGGCCGGTGCCAGGGGGACCAGTGTGGGGCCGTTCCTCATCGTATCATGTGCTCCCAGAGGGGGCCGACGTGCCCCTGCCTGTGCAGGCGCGCCACGAGGCGCGTGGTGTTGGCGCTGGTGGCGCCGATGAACCAGTTTTCACGACCCGCCGCCCGCTCTTCCACGATGCGGACTATTTCCTTGCTTGTGATGCCGCGGGACTGATAGAAGACCGGTTCCAGCAGGTCGTCGGTTTCGGATATCTGTCCTTCCCGGAGCGCTATTTCATACAGCCTTGTGTGCGGATAGATCCTGATGCCGCAGAAAAAAAAGAGGACCGTCCTGTCAAGGCGCTCGGCGTTCTGCAGCGTTTCCTCCAGGGTTTCCCTTGTCTCGCCGGGACCGCCCAGGAGAAGATAGTGGGCGACATGGATGCCGGCGTCAACGGCCGCCCGATGCGATGCGAGGACATCCCGCACGTTGAAGGGCTTCCGGTAGGAAGACAGCATGGTGTCGGAGAGGGACTCGGTACCGAATTCAGCGTGGGACATGCCGGCGTCATGGAGAAGGGTGTAATAATCCGCCGGCGGCTTCGTGGGCGCAAGAAAGGCCCCCCAGGGGATGGAGACGCCCCTGGCTTTAAAGGCGCGGGCGACCTCACTGCTGTGCCCGTAATCGCAGTTGAAGGCCGAATCGGTTATGAAGAAATATTTGCCGCCCATGCGCTCGAGCTCGAGGGCTGATTTCGCCACCTCGTCGGCCGGAACGGGCCGCAGGGCGGAACCTTCGATATGGGGATAGGTGCAGTAAATGCAGTTAAAGGAACAGCCCCTCTTCGTCTGCAGGTTGAGTATGCCTCCCCGGGAAGTGTAGAACTGCGCGATTTCACCGCCGATAAAAGACCTCCGGAAGGGCTCCCCCAGGGGAGGCGGGATTTTCTCCTCGCCACCTCCGGTTATGACGCCCGGTATCCCGGAAGTATCCGCGCCCTTTTCGATCGCGTCAAGAAGGAGGGGGAGCCGTTCGCCCTCCCCGATGATCCCGTAGTCGGCCCTGAGTTCTGACATCAGGTGCCGGGGAAAGATGGTGAAGCCGCTCCCGCCCAGAATGACCACCGCCGGCGAAACGCTTCGGATCGACGCGATAAGGTCACGGTACATCTGGATAAAACCCCTGGTATCCTGCACGTCGGTATTGTCAATGTTGCGAAGGGACAGGCCGATAGCGTCAGGGCTGAAATCTTTGACGATTTCCAGGAGCGGGGCAATTTTCCTGCTGACGTTGATGTCGGCGATTTTCACCGTGTGCCTGCCCGCCAGGGCGCCGGCGACATAGTCGAGCCCCAGGGGATAGATGTAATAGGGCACCCTCACGGTATTGGCTGATATGAGCAGTATCTTCATACGGTATTATCAAGCGGTTATTTCTACGGCCGTCACGAAGGCGCCAAAGCCCAGCATGAGAATTTTTTTGCCCCTGATCTGGAGGGCCGTTCCCGCGGCCAGGGCCGCCGGCACGATGCCCTCTGCAGCGCAGTGAGAGGCCACGGCAGCGGCTGCCGCGGTAACGGTCGCGAATTCTCCCAGGAGGGAACGGTAATCAATGACCGGGCCGGAGAAGTTCGCGGCCTTCATGAAATCATCAAATTGTTTTTTGCATAAAGCCTTTTCGGCGCGAGGCATGCCTGCGAAAACCGCGGCATAGGTATTATTGATGCTGCCGGTACCGCCCAGGCTTTGTATTAGCGATGCGACCGCGCCGGGACTTGTCGAATAATTCTCGAAAAAAACCGGCGCTATCGTCACGCCGGAAGGTCTCCCGGATTTTCTCAGGAAGAGCGCGCCGCCTCCGTCAGATGGCGCTCCGGCGGCCCGTACCGAACCGTCAAAAAGGGGCGACAGCATATCGTGATGTTCATCGGCGCCCATCACCAGCATGGTATCGCCGCTGCCGGCAGCAAGAGATGCGGCGAAGAGGGCCTGCTCGAAGGAATAATCGCCGCCGGTGACGGTAATGTTCGCGCCGGTTGCCTTCAGCCAGATGGCAACCTGGCCGGCCGGCGCGTTATGCACGGACCCCACGAAATCAGTGGGGCTGGTGAACTGTTCATCGGACTCGTAGAGCTTTGTCAGAAAATCATAGGTCTCCGACAGCGGGCCCCAGGCTGTTCCGAAATAAATTGCTGCCGGGTCCAGGGCCGCGGCATCGCGAGCATCGATGGCCAGGGCCAGGGCCATGCGGGGAAGACGCTTCAGACGGCGTACTTCCCGGGCCGGAAGGTTTTTTGAAATGTCGGCGAGGGGGAGTATGCCGCCGCAGGCCTTCCCTTCCAGGAGGGCGGCAATCGTCTGGGCAAGGTCACCGGCGCCGGTGATGCAGGAGCCGGCGATGACCTCGAAACTCGCCGCTGCTCTTGATGGCTGAACATCCCGGGACGCCGCGGGATCGCCCAGCACCAGACAGGCGTTATTGCCCCCGAAGCCGAAGGAATTTGAAAGCACGGTGCCTGTTTTTTTTGACATTGTTTCGAGTACCGGCTGGATCCCCAGATCGGGGTCAGGTTCCCGGCAGCCGGTGTTGCCCGGAATAAATCCATCGCGGATGCCCATGGAACAGACGACCGCTTCAATGGCGCCGGCGGCCGCGAGGGGATGGCCTGTCGCTCCTTTGATAGACGACAGGGGCGGGACCGTTCCTCCGAAAAGTGCGCGGATGGCTGTGGCCTCGGCAAGGTCATTGTCCTTTGTCCCGGTCCCGTGAAGATTGATGTACCCGATATCAGATATGACTATCCCCGCGTCCTCGACAGCACGGCGCATGGCCGCCAGGGCACCGGCGCCTTCAGGATGCGGCGTCGCAGGATGATGGGCGTCACAGCTAAGACCCCCTCCCAGGACTTCGGCGATGGCGCCGTCCGGCACAGTTTCTGACGCTTCAAGGAGGACCATGGCCGAACCCTCGGCAACGGACATGCCGCGCCGCGACCGGTCCAGGGGCCGCGATCCCTCAGGGTCAATGAGCTGGAGAGAGTTGAAGCCGTAATAGGTGAGGCGGCAGAGGGAGTCCGCTCCGCCGGCAAGGACGCGGCGGGCCTTGCCGGTTCGTATCAGTTCGAGGGCGAGCTTGATTGCTGCAGATCCGGAAGAACAGGCCGTGGTGACGGTGATGATAAGCCCCGGGCAGCGCAGGGCGCCGGCGCAGTATTCAACGACGGATGATGTTGAATGATACCGGTATAATTCAGGCCGCTTTTCACCTTTCCGGAGGAGCTCCTCGGTAAGGGCCATGCCGCCGGTGGTCGTGCCTATAATGATGGCGTCCGGGATAACATCCTTTCCCGACAGCGCTTCCCGCGCCGCGGCAAGAGCCATGGCATGGGTTCGTGGAACAGCGGGGTCTCCGCGGAACCCTGGTATCTCCCCGGCCGGATGACGGTTGCCCTCCGAAAGGGGGAACAGGCTGAGGGGCTTTATACCGGAGCGGTTGTTTTTAAGGGATTCGTAATGCTCCCGCACGCCAATCCCCAATGAGCTCATAATGCCCATCCCGGTAATAAAAACGCGGATCCCCATCAATAATGTTACCCCTTGCGATTGTTGTGGATGTGTTCGGCGAGGGTCCTGAGCGTGGAGAAAACCTTCTGGCCCAGTTCTTTATTATCTATCTTGATGCCGTAGTCCCTGTCTATCATCATGGCAAGCTCCAGTATGTCAATTGAATCGATGCCGAGCTTGCCACCTACGAGGGGATCGTCTTCTTTAAAGTCATCCGGCGTAACGTCGATCAGGTCCAGTGTCTCTATTATTTTTTCTTTCAGTTCGTTGATCAATTGTTCCATTCATGCCCTCTCTTGTTTGACGGTTATGACCCGCCTGGTTATTACCCAGATGGACCGGCTCGTTCTACGGATTTCATGCTCCCTGGGCGTGCCAGACCGCGTCATGAGCCGGGGAATAAATCCGTGACTCTGAAAACAATATCAGGAGAATACATTTTTTTATACCCGGTATGTCAAGATATTTTTATTGACATCAATCCGGCGGTGCCGTTACGGTATAAAGCCATTGCCGGACAGGATATGACGCCATGTACACAATCGAACAAATAATACCCCATCGCGGAAGCATGAAGCTCGTCCAGGAGATAGTCGAGGTCGGCGGAAGCCGGTGTGTTACCGCTTCTACCGTCTCATCGAACTGGCCCACGTGCGAAAACGGGAGTGTCAGCCCCATCGTGCTTATAGAACTGGCGGCTCAGACGGCGGGGGTGAACATCGGGTGGCAGGAACTTCACGGTGACCATCCATCAGGAAAAGAAAAAGTAGGATGGCTCGTCGGGATCAAGAAAGCCGAATTTTACCGTGACAGAATACCGGTGAAAACAAGGATTCTGGTGACGATTGAAGAAAGCAGAAAAGAAGAATCCTACTCGGTAATAACGGGAAGGGCCAGGGTGGATTCGGAGCTTATTGGCGAAATGGATCTCCAGGTCTTCCGTCCCGATAAAGAATAACACCAAAAAGGAATTTAACCATGAGCGAACAATCGGGCAGAAGAATTGCCATCGTCACCGGCGGGAGCCGGGGGATCGGCAGGGCCATTGCCGTCGAGCTGGCGGGGACGGCTGTTATGTCATTGTCAATTACCGGTCCAACGACGCGGCGGCTGAGGAAACCCTTGCCGTGATCAGGAGCGCCGGAGGCGACGGAGAGGTGATGAAATTCGATGTCGCCGATTCCGCGGAAGCGGATAAGGCCCTCAACGATATCGTGAGTCGCTTCCCGGTGATTGATATACTCGTGAACAACGCCGGCATTACCGCGGACAACCTGTTTCTCATGATGCCGGAATCTGACTGGGACAAAGTGATTGCCACGACCCTGAAGGGTTTTTACAATATGACAAAACCGGTCTTGAAGAAGATGCTGCGCCAGAAAAAAGGATCGGTCGTCTCCATCGCCTCGGTGGCGGGCCTTATCGGCAACAAGGGCCAGGCGAATTACTCCGCGGCCAAGGCGGGCCTCATCGGCGCGAGCCGCTCCATTGCCTCCGAAATAGCGAAGAAGGGTATCCGCGTGAACGTGGTGGCGCCGGGCCTTATTGAAACTGACATGATCAAGGACGCCCCGGTCGAGATGATAAAGAACATCATACCCATGGGAAGGATCGGAAAACCGGAGGAGGTCGCGAAGGTGGTGCGGTTCCTCTGCTCCGAAGACGCGTCGTATATAACCGGGCAGGTGATATCGGTTAACGGCGGCATGATGTAACGGCTTCAGATAACGGGCGGTTTAAACCGACCGCTGATAGAAAATCCATCCATGGAATATACAATGAATAATACGTTAACCAATATACTACGGACCACGACCATCATCTTCCTGTCCTTGACGTTCCTCTCCTGGGGAGACTCCTGGGACCAGATCAGGAAAACGGCGAAGGATATTACCTCCGTGGAGGCGGAATTCGTCCAGAAAAAGCATATGGCAATTCTGGCGAAACCGCTCGTCTCAAGGGGGAAACTCTATTTTCAGATTCCCCGGTCCCTCCGCTGGGAATATGTGACGCCCGTCAACAGTATACTGCTGATGCATGAGGGGACCGTCACGCGCTACATCAAAAAAGACGGCGCCGTTACGAAGGATTCCTCGGCGCGCCTGCAGTCAATGCAGATCGTTCTCCAGGAGATAACCATGTGGATGAAGGGGAATTTCGACGCGAACCCCGGATTCAGGCCGGAGCTCAGGCCGGGAAGGATCATCGTGCTTACGCCGAAGGAGAAATCGATGGCGGAGATCATCCAGCGCATCGAACTGAAGCTGTCCTCCAGGCCCGGAGTGATCGAATCAGTGCGCATATACGAAAACGAAAAATCCTATACCGTCATCGACTTCATAAACGTGAAAATGAACGCGAACTTGCCCGATACCCTGTTCAGGGCCATATGATGAGAGCCGCAGCAACAATTTGTATCTGCGTCTGCCTACTGTCCTGCGCCGGGCTTCCCCGGATAAACAGGGCCGGCGCATCAGAAGCGGATGATCTGCGCCGCATGACAAGAGCGCCCTTCCTTGAAGGGGAATGGCGGGTTGTTCATTCCATACAGGGCAGTCTTCCCGGAGGGGCAACAGCGGACATGATCGGCGTGACCCTTGCATCGTCCCGCACGAGAAAAATCCACAGCAGTCTCTTGTCCATCGAAGGCCTCGTGCTTCTCGACGCGGAATACAATGGAAGGATCGTCATTAATCGCGGCATCGGTCCTCTTGCGCGGCCCGACCTGGTGGAGGGGATGATGCGGGACATCAGCCTGATGCTCTTCGCTCCCGCGGGATCACCTGAGGAGGCGGGAACCATGAATGACGGAAGCCGCGCCTGCCGGTACCGCTCGGGAGACGGTGATGTGTATGTCATAATGAAAGAAGACGGGATCATTGAAATCAGGTTGTATGACAGGTCTTCACGGTTGCAGCGAACGGTTCGGTTCATGAAACGAAGATGCGACGGAATCCCGAAACGGATTGAGCTTGAGTCGGCAGGTATTATAGGATACTCGCTGCGCCTGGATCTCATCGAGGCAGAAAAAGTCAGGTAACGGACCGGTGCATAGAGGGTTCCGGGCAGGCGCTGCATGTATCCTTTGTTGCTGCCGTAAGGATCTATACGCTTTATCAGTCTGCAGAACCGATCGGCACCCGTATCATGAATGTATTCTCGTTGCCATCCTCAAAGTCAAGGGTGCCCTTCAGCTGAAGTGTCAGGGTTTTTACCAGCAGCAGTCCGAGGCCGTGAGGATTCTCTGTGCTGAAATCAGCCGGCAGGCCCGTTCCGTTATCGGAAACGGCGAGCATGATCTGACCTCGCGATTTCTTGAGATTGACGCTGATGGAACCGGCCCGGCCCTTCGGAAAGGCGTACTTGAAGGAATTGGTCAGCAGTTCATTGAGTATAAGACCCCAGGCCGCGGCGTCTTTGGCATTGACCCGCAGAGGATCATAATGCTGTTTTATCTTGATGATAGGAACTCCTGCCGTGTAGGATCCGCTGAGGAGGGTGACAATGGATCGCATGTACATGCCGAGGTCCACTTCCTGAACCGAGTCTGACTGGAATAGCAGTGAATAGAGACTCGACAGGGATTCTACCCTGCCCCTGATGTTGTCGAGAATACCGCACCATTCACTGTTGTTGAGTCGATCACGTTCAAGGTTCATGATGCCGGAGATCAGGGCAAGGCTGTTTTTCATCCGGTGCTGCAGTTCCCTGAGAAGGGCCTCCTTTTCGGCAATGGCTTTCCCAAGAACCTCTTCGTTGTTCTTGCGATCCGTGATGTCAGTGTGGGTTCCTATCACCCTGAGGGGCTTCCCTTCGGGTGTTCGGCTGATAACCTTGCCCCGGTCAAGAATCCACCGGTACTCGCCGTTTTTGCATTTGACGCGGTGCTCGCTCATGTACATCGGTGTTGTTCCTTCAAGGTGCCTGTTTATTTCCGCGAACACCCGGTCATGGTCATCGGGATGCACCCGTCTGTCCCATTCGCTCAGAGAGTCGCCGATTTCTTGATCTTCGTAGCCGAGCATTTTTTTCCACTGATGAGAGAAAAAGACCCTGTCTGTCTGAGTATTCCAGTCCCACACCCCGTCACCGGAACCCTCAAGGGCGAACTGCCACCGCGCTTCGCTTTCCCGCAGTTTCATTTCAGTCTGCGTGCGAAGAGAAATATCAAGCGATACATTGGCCAGATACTTGTGATGACCTGTTTCCGGATCATCTATTATGAATGTCAATGCGTGAACGTCCGTCAGTTCTCCGGTTAAGAGGTTTACATACTGTAAATCGCCCTCCCAATCTCGACCCGCTAGTAGTGATGGAATAACTTCTTTTTTTACCAGGTTTTTCAAGTGGTCGGGGATCACCTGAAGGATGTTTATTTTTCCCACGTCTTCTGGAGCAATGCCAAGCATCTTTAAACCGGATTCATTGATAAAAATCATCCTCCCATCCATGTCGGCGAGATTCACCAATTCACTGCTGTGTCGGACGATTTCAGCGAGTCTTTTGACATCCTCTACGGATCGCTTGCGCTCGGTTATGTCGGAAAATACCGTGGCCATGCGGCGGTCGCCGATCTGGAAGGCGTGCACTTCGAAGGCACCCCGAATTGAATTTTCATCGTAGTCGACCTGTTCGTTATGCCAGGGGGTACCCGTCGCCGCAACTTCACGGTAGCGCCGGGGCACATCGGTAGCGGAAAGGGCCGGGAACGCTTCTTCGATGACCTTACCGATGAAAATACTGTTATCAACACCGAGGATTCTGTCGGCCGCGGGATTGGCGCCTTCAAAAACCAGGCGGCCGTCCGGCTCAAGACGGTACAGGTGCATTCCGATCGGCAGGGAACCGATGATACTGCGATATCTGTTTTCAGAATCGCGAAGGATTTGTTCGGAGCGTTTGCGATCAGTGATGTCCTGTGCCGTGCCGATTATACTTTTAATGGTTCCCTTGTCGTCGAATTTCGGTTCGCCAATGCTGTATATCCATCGTATTTCTCCATCGCCGGGTCTCCTGATTTGATATTCAAGCTCGAACTTTTCTTTTTTTTCAACAATCTGACCTTTCACATAATCAATTACAGCCTGGGGATCAAGAATCAAGTTTAACCAGTTTTCTCGGGTTTTCAGGTATGTCGCGTCTACGCCAATTAAATCACCCAAAACCTTTGAGGTTCTCCACTGGATTGTAGTAGGATTGAGTGAAATAATTTCAGTAATGAAAGAACCGATTTTCCCTATCTCCTGCGATTTTTCCAGGAAATATTCATTTTCACGCAGAATTTGCAGAACGCGCTTGTGTTCTGCAAGGAGGGTCTCAAGTTCGTTTTTGGATTCCACCAGTTCCTCGTTTGTCACTTGGAACTCTTCATTCGTTGCCTCGAGTTCTTCGACAGTCGCATTGAGTTCTTCATTTGTTCCTTCCATCTCCTCTTTCGTACGCCGAAGTTTCTCTTCTGACTCAACGAGCCTGGTGATATCGTTGCTTATGGTAAGCAGGTACTGTTTTCCATCCATCTGAATGAACATGGCATTCATCAAGGCATGGGCCGGGGATCCGTCTTTCTTGTAGAAATCAAACCGGTGGTTGGAGAGTTTTCCCTCTGACTGGATGATGGTCTTGATTATTTCTTCTTCATCCGGACGGATCCAGCTTTGAAGTATCTTGAGGCTCTTGCCAATGACTTCATTCCTGGTCCAGCCGGTCCATTCAATGCCCCTGTTGGCATCAATGACGATGCCTGTTTCTGCCTCGGTGATGGTGATCGCGTTGGGGGTGTTTTCGAATATAAGGGAGAGCTTATTTTCACTCTTGCTGAGGGCTTCTTCTCGTTTCCTTAATTCCCGGTGGGCCGCGTGAAGTTTGAAGGCCATCCTGATGGAGGCGAGAAGAACCGTTTCGCCGGAGTTTTTCACCACGTAACCATAGGAGGTGATCTTTTCGGTTTTATCGACAACCTCCGGCTCGGTGTGGCTTGAGAGAAAGAGCACGGGGATGTCCAGAGTTTTCAGAATGGTTTCCGCAGCCTGGGTGCCGTCCATGCCCGGTCCAAGATCAATGTCCATCAGAATAAGGTCGATATCCGGTTGCTGTACAGCTGTTTTTATGGCTTCTTGACCTGAAAAGGCGCTGATGACGTTGTACCCGTGCTTTGCCAGCATCTGGGCTTCCGCTATTGCGATGATGGCATCATCATCAACGAGAAGGATGGTTTTTCCCGGTTTACCGGCCATTCACCTGAACCCCCCGGACGTAAGTGCCATCAATAATATGAAGGCATTGTACGATACATACAGCTTCATTATAATTCAATCAAAAAACAGATGCTCTGCTTCTTTTCAGTCAGGCCTAAATAATGGTTCGTGATTTTAAATCCATTCAAGCCCCGGAACGTATCTTATGATACAATCGTTATGCTCCATATAAATCTTTAAATGCTTGACACTGACAGAAGTGGTATTAATGATTTGGTCTACTCGAGGAGCGAACCATGAAATTCAGGCTTATTTATCCGCGCTGGGAGAAACTCCCGGAGCAGACCACCTTCAACCTGCCGCCCCATGGCCCGGCGGTAATGGCCGCCGCTCTGCCCGATTACGTCGATGTTGAATTTATCGACGAGAACCTTGAGCGCTTCAGCTACGATGACCCGGTCGATTTCGTCGGCATCTCCATGATGCTCACCACGCAGGTTAAGCGCGGTTGGGAAATTGCTGACGAATACCGCCGCCGCGGGAAAAAGGTCATCTTCGGCGGCATATCGGCCATGCTTCACGCAGAAGAAACCCTGGAGCACGCTGACGCCGTGTTCCTGGGAGAAGCGGAAGGACGCATGGAAGAGGTTTTTTCCGATTTCAGGAAAGGGAGCCTGAAAAAAGTATATAACTATCTTGCCGACCTCCCCCCCATTGAAAGCGTGGGGCCGGCGCGTCGGAGCATCTACAAGCGTGACCTGTATTTCTATAAAGGGGTGCAGATGGTGGACCTGGTCCATGCGTCCCGGGGGTGCCGCTTCAACTGCTATCCCTGCGCCGTCGCCTATCTCGGCGGAAGGAAGTTCAGGCCCCGTCCTATTGATAAGGCTATAGAAGAAATATCCCTGACGGACAACAACCGCCTCTTCGTGGTTGACAACTCCCTGGCCCAGGACACGCAGTGGGAGATGGACCTCTTCCGCGAGATGATCCCGCTCAAGAAGAACTGGTGCAGCCACACCATCGAGGACAAGCCGGAGGTGCTTGACCTGGCCCGGCAGGCCGGGGCCTGGTATGTGTATCAGGCGGTCTTCGACATGTCCGATTTCATCAAGGAGCGCATCAAGCGCTACCATGACCACGACATAGCCGTGGAGGGGACCATCCTGCTGGGCATGGACAACCACGACGAGGAATATATCAAGCGCTTCATCGATTTTCTCCTGGAGATTGACCTGGACCTGGCGGAGTTCACGGTGCTCACGCCCTTTCCCCATACAAAGGCCTACGATGATATGCGCAAGCAGAAGAGAATTATCAGCAGCGACTGGAACGATTTCAACGCAGGCAAGGTGGTGTACCAGCCGAAGCTGATGAGCCCGGAACGGCTCCAGGAGCTCTACTACTTCGCCTGGGAGCGGTTCTATCGGGACGAGCCTCAGCAGGTGAAGATGTACAAGCTCATTAAAAAGGTTGCGGAGCGGGAGATGGCCCTGGGCACCTATAAGCCGCGGCGCCGCGACCTGATGCGGAAGGCCTTCGGCGAAAGCCTGTGATCCTATTTTTCGTTGATTACGACTGAGGAATCATCAAATTCTTTAATTTCCCTGTACCCGACATGGAGTTTCTCCATTAATTCCTTGACCTGCGCCGTGTTGCGGTAGGGGAGCGAATCCGGGATACTGTCGATCATGATTTTTTATCCAGGCCCATTCCTTTAGCTGTTTTAAACAGCGCTTTGATCCATATTCTTTCGGTCCTGAACTCCTTCGGCTGCGTCAGTCCGACAATCAGCCATTCGAAATTGATGCGGGCCATGCTTTTGCCGCTTCATCAGCGCCGTAATCGACCACGCCTGATGAAATGATTATCGTTAAGTATGATTCATCCTTAAAGGGAAGTTTCCCTGCATCGCCTTCGATTATGTCGAGATTTTATTTTTCTTTCGCGGCTTTTACCATCTTCGGATTTATGTCAAGGCCCGTTGCCTTGATGCCTTTATTAATTAAATGCCGTACTATGAGCCCCTGGCCTGCGCCGATTACCAGGACGTCGGATTTAATATTGACCATAAGAGACTCGGTGGTTTTCGTGCCAAAATGCCGGTCCTCTATATGGTCCCACACCGGCGCCCAGGTACACCACCATTTTTCCGCTTTCATGGCTGCCTCGCGTTTACAGGAATATGACTAAACAATAATTATTCATGAAACGATTCTGTATTAAAAATCATAGGGGAGTCAAAAATAATTCAATATAAGACCCTTCTGTCCCGATGGCAGATCTCATGATTTTCTCGCGGGACCCCTGCAATTCAAGTGTATGTTCATTCAGTGTGGGGATGAATCAGGGCGCGTCCCATTTCTGGGGTATTTTCCGGATCTTCCCCGTGTCATACCCCGCACCTTCCAGGAGGGTGAGTATCTTCTGATAATCGGCCCCGGGGATCGCGGGGGTGCGGGCCATGATCCAGACGTAATCGAGCTTGCTGCGGCCGATCACCGTAACGGAGTAGTCTTCCTTCAGGTAGATTATCAGGAACTCCGACTTGAAGGGCCAGAGGAACTGCATGTCCCATACCGAGTTTGACCCGGTGTCGCGGATAAAGCCGCGCGGATGATAGGTCTTGACCGGGCCGTTGAAACTCCCCTTGCGGAAGGTGAAGGTTGTTGCGATCGTGCCGTCAGCATCAAGCTTGTAGGACTCGATCGCGTTATAGGCCTCCTTTTCCAGAAAGGTCGGTATGTTTGCGATCACATACCAGTCGCCCATGAAGCGCTTGATGTCCACGCCGGGCACGGTCCCGAGGGTGGGGGGCGCAGCGCTGCACCCTGCGAGCAGCAGTACGGAGGATGCTATTATTGTGAGCGGGTTCTTTATGCGTTTGATTTTCATGTGATAAAGATATACATTTTATTTATGGATGTCAACGTCTTCCGGGCAGTGTTCCAGGGTATTATGCAGCAATTAATATTTTTTTATGCTATACACGACGCGCAGATATTGTTGTATATTATATTGACATAATGGATGGTATACTTTTTTAATTGGTGATAATTAAACCCGGGAGAAACCTATGAATATGCATCCGCACAAGTTCTACCTGTTGCTGATAAACCTGGTCGGCGGCGCTGCCGTGCTTGGCAGCTATGTGATCGGCATCATGAACCACCCTGAAACACGCGGCGCCCTCTGGGGCGAGGTTCCCCGCGCTATCATGCCCGTATACACCATATCGATGTTCACCGCTGCGGCCGGATACCTTGCCTTTACATATTTTATCCTGTTCCGCCTGAACCCGGACGGGGTCACGATCGCCGGTCATTTTTCATACGGGCTTTTTCCCTGGCTCTATGCCCTGATCCTTGTGCCCTCGGCGCTCTGGATGCCGCTTACGTTCGTCATGCTCGGGAACCCATCGCTCATTACCTGGATAGGCATCCGCGTCGTGCTGGGAATTACCGGCATAGCATCACTGCTGCTCCTGTGGGCCCTTATCGCGGTTCAGCCGGCCGCGCCGGTGTGGGCACACCGGCTCGCGGTGATCGGGTGCGCAGCGTTCTGCGTGCAGACCGCCCTTCTGGACGCCCTGGTATGGACGGCATACTTTCCAACCAACTAGGGGCCGCCGTTTCGGCGCGCCGTCTGCAGCGTCTCTTTTTTATACATAGAGGATAGTGGTTATGGGTATCATTCGAAGATTCCTCCGGCTCCTGTATCAGCCGTACAAGTTCCTGGTGCTCATTCCCCTGACCGTGCTCGCGACCTGCTTCTTCGTGCTCCTGGGCGTCATCATCGTATTCCTGTTCAATGACCGGGTGGCGCACCGCACGACCGGGGTCTGGTGGTCGCGGTTCATCAGCTGCATCACGCCGATACGGGTGAAGGTGATCGGCAGGGAGAACATCGAGAAAGGCCGCTCTTACATGGTCGTCGCCAACCACCAGAGCCAGTATGATATCCTGGTGCTCTATGGCTGGCTCGGCATCAACATCAAGTGGGTGATGAAGTCAGAGCTACGGAAGGTCCCCGTGTTCGGATATGCGGGCGAGAAGGGCGGCAATATCTACGTCGACCGCTCGAGCCCCGAGGCACTCAGGAGAACCCTCGATGGCGCCCGTTCTAAAATCGTCGGCGGTACCTCTATCATCATGCTTCCTGAAGGGACCCGGACCCGGACCGGCGCGCTCGGCGAGTTCAGGAACGGGGCCTTCGTGATCGCCCGGGAGCTCAACCTGCCGGTGCTTCCCGTCACCATCACCGGCACCCGGCGCATCCTGCCGCCGGGGGGCTGGAACGTGTTCCCGGGCACCGCGCTCATGACGATACACCCCGCTATTGAGACCGCCGGCTACGGCGAGGACCGGCTCGATAAGTTGAAAGAGCTGGCGCGCGAAGTCATCCTCGCGGAGCTCATTGCCCGGGGTGAAGGGAAACGGGAATCGTGACAGGAAAGACATGAGGGGGTTCCGGGCCCGGGATCAGGAACTGATGAGAACAATATCCGTGCCGTCGATTATTCGGCATTCACAAACCGGCGGAAAGGTCAGTGTCCGAACAGCGGTCCTTCCGGGCCCAGGTGGCAGGAATAACATCCGAATCCACGCCGGGTTGTCATGCTGAAGGACTTCTTCCCCAGGGCTTCGGACATCAAGGGGACCAGCCGGTCAAGTTTCAGTCTCGTTGTATCCGGGTATTTTTTAAACTCGGGTCCCAGGGTCCAATCGCCACTGAGTCGCGGAAGATGCCCGGTGGGCATATTGAAATTTCCAGTTGCTGTTCCGCGGCCGTGACACAGGGTGCAGTTCACAGCGGCATATTTTTTCGGGCGCCAGGACCGGAACACTTCAGCCGCGCGCGGCATCACGACATTTTTCATGTGCACCTTGCGCTGTTCAGTATTCATCATGTCCCAGGTCAATCGCTTGCCATCAGGACCGGCAGGTCCCACCGCCTTCTGGTCGCAGCCGCACAGCAGCAGAATACAGAGTGCTGTTATGCTAGTACCTATTAAATCCCGCCGAAATTTACCTCTCATGGTCCCTCCATTAGAAAGTATGACCCATACCTGATTGGAATTTTAAAATAAATCAACCACAAAATAAATGATATTTCAACATTTAATGGAAAGGAAAGCCCTTTTGATCAGAGAATATCTATGTGATATACTTGCCCTTGAACCTCTCTTCTCTCAGTCAAGAGCCCTTTCATCATAAGAACCAGACCACAATAATATTTCAAGGCCCATGGCGAGTCTTTTTGTGTTAAAAGAGCCTCAAATAAGAAGGGGCGGCTTCAGATGTTGAGTTGCGGTATTTTTTGTTGACAGAATATTATTTAGCAATAAGCCTGCTTAATCATTTAACAGGATGCAGGCATGAAAGTCAAAGAAGTTCCTCAAGACGGAAAACGAATGCTCAAAACGACCCTGGTCCACTACGCGGAGAATGACGAGGGTAAATTTGAAAAAGTTCAATCAGATGGATGGGACCCGGGATACTATGCAGGGTTCAATCTCCAGGAGGAGTTCAGGGAACTGGCGGAAAAGGCAAAAATAAAGATCAAAAACAATGAAACCTCTCCCCTCGAATATTTCATGTACAATGCGGCTTTGGACCCTGTCGGCCTGGCACAATTCACGGAGATATCAATGCGAAAAGTGAAAAAGCATTTAACACCAAAGGGTTTTGAAAAACTCGACGATGCCATGCTTGCGCGGTACGCCCATGTCCTGCACACCGACATTGAAACTTTAAAGAAATTCAAGAGTACCTTATAATGAAAAAAGCAATAGCGCAGAAACCATTCAGGCACTACCAGGGGGGGCACTGCGAATCGGGCTCTGTTTCATCCATCGTAACTAATTACGGCTTTGATCTGTCGGAGCCTATGGCCTTCGGCATCTCGAGCAATATCGGCTTCGTGTATCTGCCCTTCGTCAAGATATGGGGCCGGCCGCTCCTCGCGTGGCGGATGCTTCCGCAGAGCATCGTCAAGGGAGTGCAGAAGCGCCTGGGAATCAAATTCTGCATCAAAACATACGATAATGAGCAGGAAGCCATGGATGAGCTGGACCGGCTGCTGGATGAAGGCAAGCCGGTGGGTATCCAGGGTTCCGTGGCCTATCTTAAATATTTTCTGGGGGAGTTCCGCATACCCAACAACAGCCACATGACCATTGTCATCGGCAGGGAAGGGGATGAATACATCATCAACGATCCATTGTGGGATCATGAAACAAGGGTCCATCGTGACGATCTTAAAAAGGCCCGTTTTTCAAAGGGTCCCCAGGCGCCAAAGGGTTTTATGTTTTATCCTCTTGAGTTTCCTGAAACAGTAGATTATAAAAAAGCGGTAAAAAAATCGATCAAGCGTGTCCTCTTCATGATGCTGCAGCCCATGTTTCCCTATTACGGGATCCTGGGCATGAAAACCTTTGCCAGGATGGTAAAGCGGCTCCAGAAAAATCCTGACATAAAGGCTGTGAGAAGGCTTTTCTATCACATTGTTCTTTTTCAAGAAGAGGTCGGCACCGGCGGCGGAGGGTTCCGGTACATGTATGCCGCCTTCCTCAGGGAAGCCTACGAGATATTAAAGATCCCGGAGCTGCTGGAAGCCTCGAAAAAATTCGTTGCCATCGGCGACAAATGGAGGCTCGCCGCTTCATCATGCGGGAAATTTATACAGGGAAAAACAGATGAGGTCGATTTGAATAAGACCGCCCGGATATATCGCGAATGCGCACAGGCGGAGAAAGAAATTTACCTGCTGCTAAAAAAAATAAAATGGAAATGAAAACCAGGAATGAAAATTTTTACACGAAAAAGAATAGTTTTCAAGGTCAATCTTGACAAAAACATTATTTAATGCTAACTGTGACCAGAATCTGTAATATAATTATTTAATTCAACCATCGGATATTTGTATGAAAGTAAATGAAGTGCCTCAAGAGGGCAAAAGAATGCTCAAAACAACACTGGTGCATTACGCAGTGAATGACAAAGGGGATTTCGAAAAAGTCCAATCAACCGGATGGGATGCCGGTTATTATTCCCTGGTCAATATTCATGATGAGTTCAAGGAACTGGCGGAGCAGTCGAAGGTGCGGATTAAAAATAACCAGGCTTCGCCGCTGGAATATTTCATGTATCACGCCATCCAGGATGTTGACGGCCTGGCCCAGTTCATGAGGATATCCAAACGTAAGGTAAAAAAACATTTAACACCCAAGGGATTTGAAAAATTGAGCGATGAGATGCTCCAGCGTTATGCCCTCGTTTTGATTACAGACGTTGAAACTATTAAAAAATTTAAGAGTACTCTATAATGGAAAAGAAAACAATTCAAGCGGAATACATAAACTATCAGGGAGGACACTGCGAATCAGGGTCTGTCTCCTCTCTTGTAAGAAATTTCGGTTTTGAATTATCAGAACCGATGGCCCTCGGAATCTCGAGCAATATCGGTTTCGTCTTCCTGCCCTTCATCAAGGTCTGGGGCAAGCCACTCATTGCCTTCAGGATGCTGCCCCAAAGCATAATAAAAGGCGTGCAGAAGCGCCTGGGCATCAGGTTCTGCATTAAAACCTACGACGACCAGCATGAGGCCATGGAGGAACTGGACCGATTATTATCGGAGGGCAAGGCGATCGGAGTACAGGTGTCGGTTGCCTATCTTCCTTATTTTTTGGGTGAATTCCGCGTGCCCTTCAATGGTCATATGACAATTATTCACGGGAGGGAGGGCGATGAATATCTCGTCAGCGACCCTTTGTGGGACCACCCCACGCGCATCAGCCATAGCGATCTGCAAAAGGCGCGTTTTGCCGAAGGGCCCAATGCGCCTCGGGGATTCATATTTTATCCTGTTCAGCTTCCGGATACTGTAGATTATAAAAAAGCCATAAAAAAAGCTGTGAAACGTGTTGCATTCATGATGCTGCAGCCCACGTTCCCCTATTACGGTGTATTTGGCATTAAAACCTTTGCCAGAACCGTTAAGAAGCTTCAGAAAAACAATGACAAAAAGTATATCAGATCCTTCATGAGTAATGTATTTTTATTTCAGGAAGAGATCGGCACCGGCGGTGGAGGGTTCAGGTACATGTACGCAGCTTTTCTCCGTGAAGCCTATGATATGCTGAAGATACCGGAGCTTCTGGAGGCATCCAAAAAAATGGTTGAGATCGGCGATACCTGGAGGAGGGCCGCGGCATCGTGCGCGAAATTTATTCAAAAGCAGAACAATGAGGTTGATTTTAATGCGGCTGCCCAATTGTATCGTGAATGCGCCGAGGCGGAAAAAGAAGTCTACCTGATGCTGAAGCGGATTAAATGGAATAAATAATCCTGTTTTCAAGTGTCGTAACAATAATCTCTTATGGAGTAATTATGAAAGTTAATGAAGTTCCGCAGGACGGCAAAATTCACATAAAAACCACGCTGCTTTATTATGCGGTCAATGATGAAGGCGGCTTTGAAAAAATTCAATCAACCGGATGGGACCCGGGAGACCAGGCATTTGCTAATATCTTCGGGAATTTTAAGGACATGGCTGAAAAGGCAAAGGAGAGAATAAGAAAAAATTTAGCGTCGCCTTTGGAATTCTTCATGTACGACTCCATCCAGAATGTTGATGACCTGGCCCTGTGCATGGGAATATCAAAACGAAAAGTAAGAAAACACCTAACTCCCGGGGGATTTGAAAAACTGGATGACAAAATGCTTGAGCGTTACGCCCTCGTTCTATTTACCGACGTTGATACTATAAAAAAATTTAAGAGTACTCTAAAATGAATACACCATTATCGGGGAAAAATTATACTCACTATCAGTGCGGGCACTGCGAATCAGGATCGGTTTCCTCCCTTATGAAAAATATGGGCTTTGAAATATCTGAGCCGATGGCCCTGGGAATATCGAGCAATATCGGCTTTGCCTTTTTACCCTTCATCAAGGTTTGGGGTAATCCCCTTATCGCCTTCAGAATGCTCCCGGGGACCATAATAAAGGGAGTTCAAAAGCGTCTGGGCATCAGGTTTCTTATAAAAACATACGACGATCAGCAGGAAGCCATGGACGAGCTGGACCGGCTGTTATCGGAAGGCAGGGCGGTGGGCGTCCAGGCGTCCATTGCGTATCTTCCCTATTTTCTGGGCGAGTGGAGGACCCCTTTTAATGGGCACATGACGATCGTGTACGGCAGGGAAGGCAATGAATACCTCATAAGCGACCCGCTCTTTGACCACATTACGCGCGTCACCTGCGACGAACTGCGAAAAGCGCGTTTTGCCACGGGACCGAACGCCCCGAAGGGATTCATGTTCTATCCCGTCGAGATTCCCGAGACTGTCGATTATAAAAAAGCGATAAAAAAGTCGGTGAAAAAGGTCGCCTTCATGATGCTTCAACCGATGTTCCCCTACTACGGCGTCCTTGGCATTAAATCATACGCCAGAAGCGTCAGGAAACTTCATAAAAACCCCGATGCTAATTTTAAAAGATCCTTCATGAATAATATTTTCATGTTCCAGGAAATGGTCGGAACCGGCGGCGGCGGATTCCGGTACATGTACGCAGCGTACCTTCGTGAGATCTACGAGATGCTGAAAATACCGGCCCTCCTTGAGGCTTCAAAAAAAATGGTCGAGGCCGGTGATATGTGGCGTCAGGCCGCCGCATCATGCGCGAAATTCATACAGGGAAAAACGGATGAGGTGGATTTGAACCAGACCGCAGGCCTGTATCGGGAGTGCGCACGGATGGAAAAAGAAATTTACCTGATGCTGAAGAAAATCAAGTGGAAATGATGTTCCGTAATTAAAGTCACAATCATATCGGTGTTAATGAAGGGTTATTTATGAAAGTCAATGAAGTGCCGCAGGACGGCAAAAGAACCATGCGCACCAGGATGGTTCATTACGCGGTTGATGACAACGGCGAATTCGTCAAGGTCGGGTCAAACGGATGGGAGCCGGGATACCGGGCGCTCATCAATCTCAGGGATGATTTTGACGCGCGCGCCGAGGACGCGAAGGAGCGGGTAAAAAAAGGCCAGACGTCACCCATCGAGTATTTCATGCATCGGGCCTATATGGAACTTCCGACCCTGGCCCAGATGACCGGGCTGTCTCAGAGAAAAGTAAAAAAGCATTTCAACCCCGGAGCGTTCGAAAAGCTGGATGATGCAACACTCCAGAAGTACGCAACAGTCCTCCTCGTTGACGTTAAAACAATCAAGGAGTTTAAAGGATATTCGCATGAATTATAGATTAAAGCAAAACCTTCAATGGACGCATTACCAGGGGGGGCACTGCGAATCCGCCGGCGTCTCCTCCCTCATAACCAATTACGGAGGTGATCTGTCCGAGCCCATGGCCTTCGGCATATCGAACAGCATCATGTTTCTTTATTTTCCATTTGTAAAGGTGTGGGGGATGCCCCTCATATCATACCGCATGATGCCCCGCAGCATCATTAATGGCGTCCAGAAGAACCTGGGGATCCGGTTTTTCACCAAGACCTACACGGATCAGGATGAGGCGATGAAGGAGCTGGACGAGCTGCTGGACAGGGGCAAACCGGTGGGCCTCCAGGTATCCGCGAGCTTCCTCGCCTATTTCTGTCCAGATTTCAACATGCCCTTTAATGCACACACAACCATCATTTACGGCCGGGAGGGGGATGAATACCTGGTGAGTGATCCCATTTTCGAATATACCACCCGGGTCACAGGCGACCAGGTCCGGAAGGCCCGCTTCGCCCTGGGTCAGAACGCGCCCAGGGGTTATTGCTTCTACCCCGTCTATTTCCCTGAGACCATTGATTACCCCACAGCGATCAAGAAAGCGATAAAAAAAAGCGTCACCATGATGCTTCAGCCGATGTTCCCCTGGGTCGGGATCAAGGCTATACATACCATGGCGCGGCGGATTGAAAAACTGAACGGCTTTTCCGACACTAAGTATGTAAAAAACTATCTTGGCAATATCATGACCTTCCAGGAGGAGGTTGGCACCGGCGGGGGCGGGTTTCGCTTCATGTACGCGGCCTTTCTAAAGGAGGCCTCCGAACTGCTGAACATTCCAGGACTCATGGATGCCTCGCGGAAAATGGTGGCCGTGGGTGATCTGTGGCGCCAGGCAGCCCTCGCATGCGCCAAAGTATTCAGGGGAAAAACGGAATCAATCGATACAAGACCGATAGCCGCCGCCTTCAGGGAATGCGCGAAAGCCGAGAAGGAAGTATACCTGATGATGAAGAAAATCAAGTGGAAATGAGATAGTCACCTTTCCTGCAGCTCCGGCGCCCGGCGCGGACTGATTAATACGAGGCGCCGGCGAGGCGGCCCATCATCCACTGGAAAATCGGACCGATGACGGGCAGTTTCATGTATACCACCCACAGTTTGTTTCCCAGCCCGGGTACTACAACCGCCCGGTTCCATCGGAGTGCAGCGAGGGACTTCCGTGCCACGGTGTCGGCCGACATCCAGAAGAAGAACGGTATATTTTTGTAGTTGATGTCCCTGAATTCATCGGTAAAGAGAAACCCGCTGCGGGTAAGACCGGGACAGAGGGCCTGGACCCTGATGCCGGTGCCGGAAAGTTCTGAACGGAGGCCACGGGTCAGCATGTTGATGAAGGATTTCGTCGCCGAGTAGGTCACATAGTGGGGCGCGGTGAAATAGGCCCCCATCGATGATACGTTGATGATCCAGCCGCGCAGGTTCCGTATCATCGAGGGAAGAGCGGCGCGGCAGAGCCGGGCCGTCGCCAGGGTGTGCAGGATTACCATTGATTCAATTTTTCGGGGATCAGTTTCAGCGAACATGCCCCGCGTGCCGAATCCTGCGGCGTTCACCAGCACGTCAATCGAGGAATCGTCGCTGATGCGCCGTTCAACCGCCGTTATCCCGACGTCGGCTGAGAGATCGGCGGTCAGCACTGTGACGGAAACCCGGTGCGTGTTCTCAAGATGCAGTGCGAGTTCTCTCATCGCACCGGTACGGCGCGCCACCAGGATGCAGTTGAATCCTTTCCGCGCCAGGCGGTCTGCGAAGGCGGCTCCGATGCCGCTCGATGCGCCGGTGATGACGGCGGTGCGTCCCCCCATAGCTGAAAATTTGCTGCCCAATACATTCATATTTTGCTGCAGACAACGATTACATGCTGGCCCTGGGTATTCCTGTTTACATGGACCAGTTTTTTTCCCGTGCCTGATTCAAAGAAGGTGCTGACCGCGAAGGAAGCCGCGGTATCATAAAATCCGTTCCCGCCGATATAATCAAACTCCGCTTCCGGGGAACAAGCCCTGTTCCAGTGTTCCTTTTCCTGCGGCGTCATGAGTATCCCGAAGGCTATGGTGAAGCGGCTCCCCGCCGCATTTTTTGTCCAGTCAATGGCTTTATCCCGGTCGTTAAATGTCTGTACGTCATTTATTTTTCCCAGGGCCCCTGAAGCATCGGCCTTGAGATAAATCCAGCTGCTTCCCTCGACCATTTTAACGTCATGATAAAAGGCGTGGTATTTCTTCATATAATATTCCCGCGAAATGACTGCCTCGTCAACGCCGCCCACCAGTGCTTCCCGTATATGACCCAGTTCAAAATCAACCCTGGCCAGTTCCAGGCCCCTTTCAAAGGAAACGTTTTTACTCGAGACCGTGATGCTCCTTCCCAGTGATTTCAGGCTCTGGGCAACATAGAAGGAAGCGGTATTGCTCATGGTATTAATGAAATTGAAAGGCTTGGGGAAGGAGTTTTCTTTGTACATCTGATGCAGCACGTTTTCCGTGTCACCCAGGTTGCCGTTTTCCGTCGCAAGGAATACCGCTATCGATTTATCGAATTCCTTGTTGTGCAGGCATCGATGGACGCCCAGCAGCGACAGGAGGATGAATTTATTCACCCTGCGGAAGAAAAAGTCGGTGTAATTTTTCAGGTCAGCTTTTAAGCCGTCAATGTTATCGACGGGATCGCAGATGAATGGTGATACGGCATGCACATACATGATTGCTATTCCTTGTTGGTGACTATATATGACGTGCAATTGCCGCCAAATCCGAAGAAATTGAACATGATCGTTCCCCGGGACATTTCCAGCGGCTCCGTGAGAGGCCGCGCGTTTATTTCGTCATCTACCTCGTTAAAACCGGGCGTGGCGGGGAAGAAGCCGCGGGCAACAGATTCAGTGATAATAATCAGTTCTATAACGCCGCAGGCTCCCACGGTATGGCCTATATACGGTTTTATCCCGGTGAAAGGAGGCAGCGAGTCGCCGAAGGCCTTCTTCATCCCGTTGAATTCCGTAACGTCGTTTGCCGGGCTCCCGGTCGCGTGGGCCTTCACGGCGTCGATGTCATTAACTGTCAGGTTGCAGTTTTTCAGGGCATCGCCGATCACAAAGGCGATATCGTCCCCCTCGAGGTTGTGGGTCGTCACGTTGAAGGTGTCACAGGCATTGGATCCCCCGAGGAAGCGGAAACTGCCCGCTGTTTTCCTCCGGCAGTCAAGGACCACGGCGCCGCACCCTTCTCCCATTAATATGCCGATACGGTTTTTGTCAAAAGGTTTATAGCCGAAGAGTTCGATGAGCTTCATCGATTCGAAGCCGTAGAAGCCGACCTCGTTAAACAGGTCATACCCGACGACAATGGCCCGCTTGATATGCCCTGCCTGTATCATGGAGGCGGCATAGAGAAGACAGTTCGCGGTGGAAGTGCAGGCCGTGGTAAAGGTATAGCATGGTCCCTTGATATGGAACTGTTCAGCTATCTGGCTCGCGATTTTACCGTATCCCGGAGACTCATGGGAAAGGATTTTCGAGCTGTTTTCCCCGTCACGCCGGTAGGTCATCTCGAACATTGGCATGTCAATGGACGTTGATCCGAAAAACAGGGCGCTTTCCTGGATCTCTTCATTGCTGAGGCCGGAATCACTTATCGCCCGGGAAACCGTGGCATAGAGCACCTGGTAAAAATAGCTCTCCAGGTCTGAGTTCCTGTCTTCGCCGCCGGGAATCCGGTAATAGGGCCTGGTATAGTTCAGCGAGGCTATCGAAATCGGCAGTTCAGTCGTTTTGCATTCCTTGTTCCTGATCTGTGCGATTATTTCATCGATATTTTCGCCGAGGGAGCAGGTGACCCCCCGGCCGCGGATATAGACTTGTTCCATAAGAGTATTACTCCGGCTGAATATAGTCTGCGAAGGTGTTGATGGTTTTCATGACTCTCCGCAGCACCTTGCTGTCGGTTATGACCACGCCGTACTTGTTCTGGACGGCTATTGAAACCTGCAACGCGTCGACTGAATCCAGGCCGATGGGTGAATCCGATCCGAAAAGGGTGTCGTCATCGCCTATTTCATCCGTGCTGATGTCCAGGTCGCATTCCGCAATGATCAGTTCCTTTAAATCGGTTTTAAGTTTTTCATCCAGTGATCCTTTCATGGCTGTCCTTTTGTTAATATATTTTTTTTCTTAAGATTAGACCGGTAATACATAGCATAAGCAATCCTGCCCCGAGGAGGAGCAGACATTCCGGGATGATATCAATGAGGGACCCTTTCCTGAGCATGATATCGAGGAATCCCTCCATTCCCCAGGAAAGGGGGGATATATTCGTGAGTAGCTGCAGGTTTTTCGGCATGATGAATTTAGGCACCATGATGCCGCCGATGGCAGCAAAAATAATAACGAGGACAGAACCCATGGCCCCGGCCATCATAGTGTTTTTTGAAAATGAAGACACAAGAAGTCCGTAGGAAATAGCATTAAACGCCGTGAAGGACGCAATCACGAAAAGGCCGAAGTATGAATTACCGAACTGGATAGTATCCCCTCCCAGGAGAGGGACCACATAGCGACCCACGCAGAGCATCGCGACGACCTGTATCATGCTGATTATGTAATATGACACAATCTTGCCAGCTATAAGGTAATAGCTTCGAATGTTAATGCTCCGGATGCGCTGATATGTTCCATTGCTCTTTTCCGTGTGGAACACCATGGCAATGGGGATGGTGATAAAATACATTGAGAAAACAAGCCATGCCGGCACGCTCTGCTGGGCCGCGTTTGGCTTGATCGACTCACTGCTGTCTTTATACACATATTCGGTCTTTATAACGCCCCTTTCAGAGGGGACGATGTTGCTTCTTGAAAAACCGGCGTATGCCAGGACTGCAGCGTATTTATCATAAAAAGTATTAAGCCTCAAAATAATAAGCTGCTGTTCCATCTGCTGGGTAAGGCCGATCTGGACAGATGTCTGCATTGACGGATCGATATGAAGGGTCACGGGTATCGTATCAGGTCCAGTCTTTATGTCTTTAACATATTGGGGAAAGGACGGGTTGATAACCAAGCCGAATTTATACCGGCCGGATAGAACATTACCGGAGACGGCTTCGGGGGTAAGGCTGGTTTCCGGTTCGGTGATGGAAATATTTTCAATTTTCCGCAATGCTTCAATATAGCGCCTCGATTCATTGCTTTTACTGTTATCAGCAACGATTGTATTGACAGTGAAGTTCAGATTGGATTGAAATAACGCCTGCATTGACAGGGACATGACCAGGATGAAGGCCGACGGCATCACAATCAGCAGCACGTACGTTTGTATGTCGCGGGTTAACTCGGTAAGTTCTTTCTTAATTATATAATATAGTCTGTTCACTGGTCATCCCTCAGGCTGGCGCTGGTCATGCGCAGATATAGCTCTTCCAGCCTGTTTCCGCTGAATTGAATATTTGTTATACTGATATTATTATCCCGCAGCAATGATACTGTTTGAATGACGGTGTGGTTGAGCTGTTCATTGCGATCAATTAAAATAGAGTCCGCTACAATGGTTACACCGGGTAATCTTTTTATCTTATCAAGTAGGGCAGGGTCCGGCACCTTCGCGTGAATAGCCAGGGTGTCATTGGCGGATAATATGTCGTCTTTTTTTCCGCTCAGAATGATTTCGCCGTTATCAATTATGACGATTTCGTCGGATATCTGTTCGATCTCGGTAATGTAATGGGAGGTATAGATGATGGTCGTGTGACGCTCGATATTTATGCTGCGTATCATGTCCAGCATATACTGCCGGGACTGCGCGTCGACCCCCACGGTGGGCTCGTCAAGATACAGTATTTTCGGATCATTCAGCATCCCGATGGCGAGATTCAGCCGCCGCTGCATGCCCCCGGAACATTTCCCGGCGCGCCTGTGCAGAAACGGCTGGAGGGACGCGACCTCGATTGAAAAATCAATGCGCTCCTTCAATTTATTTCCCCTGAGGCCGTACAGGGCGCCGAAGTATTCAAGGTTTTCGTAGGATGTCAGCAGTGGATAGATGGCAAGCGTCTGGGGCACCATGCCGGTTATCGATTGTATCTCGCTAAGGTCATTGTCCAGGTCGAAACCCTGTATGGTTACCTTGCCGCTGTTTTTTTTCAGTATCCCCGTCAGGATAGACACAAGGGTCGTTTTACCGGCCCCGTTGGGACCAAGAAGGCCCGTTACAGAGCCTTTCCTGATGCTCAGGTCAATTCCGTTCAGGGCGGTAACATCATCATATGATTTATATAATTGCTGTATCTGTATCATTAGATCAGTATGCTTTGATTATCTGGGTTGATATACTATTAAAATGAATCTGTATAAAATATTATATTCAGGGAATCGGCGTACATAGTCTGGTGCATCTTCAATGCATGCGGTGCAACACTAGCAGGAGGCAAAAATGAATGTCAACACAATTTCTATAATGTCATTGTCATATATGTTCCAGAAACATTTCAGGCCATATCGATGTAACTTTTAATGGCGCCTGTATTTTTATAACATGCCGGATGTAAAAAAATATTGATTATTCAACAGGTCATTAGTATTTATGGAAAAGCGGTTATCGAAATGAATCGAATTAACCCTGTGGCTGGCCCGTTATCGTCATTGATCCAGAAAGAAGAGCAAAGGGTCTGCCCGGGGAATGGGAAGTATGCTTCAAATGAATTATATTGACAGCATTTTTGATTTCAAAGGCCGGTGGGACGCCCCGTCCCGGTGCGGCCTCAAGATCGTTAAAAAACAGGACCGCCATGTCGTCATCGTCACGGAATTGTTTGAAGACAACCCCGGGACATCGGTAACCGAATTCAACACGGAACTGGCGGCCATACTGGTTAAAGATTTCAGCCTTGATCCGGAAAAATTATTATTCATAGAACACAATCCGGACAGGGGCTCAAAGTTGGACCATTACCGGGAATCCTTCGATATCGTACGATTCCGGAGGGATGGCAGAACCTTTCGCAATCCTGAATGGGAACGGATCAGCCGTGAGCGGGTCGATGAATTAATCAGGCAGGGATAATTGCTTTATTCTCCAGTGCCGAAAGCCTCGGCGCATCTCCGCCGGGCGAGTTCAATGCCCCTCACCAGGTGATCCCGCAGTTCCCTGACCGAAGGGATTGTCCAGTCGACCAGGTTTGATTCCACGCCGTCCTGCGACGCGCGGGCCTTGTCGAGATACGTTTCCAGAAAACTTTTCCTCAGATCTTCAGCCCGTTCCTTTTCACCTTTGTCCATGAGGCGGCTGTATTTTTTCCCAAACAAAAGGTCAAAGGCGGCGTCAACGCCGATGACAGCCATGATCGCCTGTTCAAGGGCCAGGTACACGATGCCGGGCCTCAGGAATTTATTGAAGGCGTGAATGAGCCTGCCGCCATAGTTCTGGTTCAGCACCACGCTAACCACAGGAATGGTTCCCAGTATGTTCGTGTCAAGGGACTCGGCTCCTATGGCCTGGATCCGGTGGCGCTCCTGCTGGGAACCAGGCACAAAACCCGATGAATTGGAAAGCATGACCAGGGGTATCCGGTGCAAATTCAAAAACTCGGTGAAAACGCGGAATTTTTCGGTGCCGAAGGCGTCGGCACCCCCTCCCTTGATGAGGGGCTGGTCCGCGATGACGCCTACTGTCCGGCCTTCCAGCCCGGCCAGGCCCGTGATCAGGTTAGGTCCCGTGACGGGATTGTTCATGTCGCGGTAGAATTCGATGAAGGTGCCTGAGTCGAAGACATGCTCAATGACAGACCCGATTATGTCATAGGGCTCCGACGGGTTTTCCGGTATGGACGGTGCCGTGACGGGCGCAGTGAAGGGCACCGTCATGTCGAGAGGATCGATTATGCTTATGAGGCGGTGGGCCAGGTCAAAGGCCTCGGCAAGGGACCCCGCCAGGAATACAGCGTTCTTCTCGGTAAAGATGGAATCGGACTGTGATACCGAGGGGTTCTGTATGCAGATGATCGCGTCGGCGGCGCTGTTGATGTCAAAACACTTGAGGCCCTCGGGATGGGTTATGAGATGAATCTTCAGGCCCGATTTTTTATGCAGGGTGTTCATGAAATCCATGCGGGGCCGCATCTGGATGTTTTCGTGGATATCCGGCGTCTGATGCCACTTTCTTCCCAGTATGAGGATCTGATGGGAGCCGGTACGGTACGCGGCTTTAAGGAGTTCCCGCGCCTTGATGATGCACGCCAGCGACCTGAGGCCTGAATGTGTGCGCGGGCCCATGATGAGAACGCGCCTCCCTCCGATACGGGCGAAACCGCCGATGAGGGCTTCCGCGGCGTAATAATTTTCCTTGAAGGGCCAGAAAACGCCGTCATCGACATTACTTCTGATGTCGGATTCGTTGAATACTATTGGTGCGGTCGGTTTCTCTGCAGGCAGGTGCCGCTTTCTGTCAATAGCGGGAAGCTTCATCCGTTTGCAGAAGAGGTGCTGTATCATGCCGATGCAATGAGCCAGGTGGAGTTTGTCGCATGCCACGATGTCTACGATGCCTGTCCAGGTGCCCAGTATCTTGGCGCCGCCGATGTCGTAGTTGGTGATGTCCTCGCCGATGACCGTATGCACCACCTTGGAACCCGTAAGAACACGGTAGGATTCTTCGGAATCAAGCAGCACCTGGATGGAGGCCTGGCTCGATCCGTACACGTCAAGGCCGGCCGATGAGCCGATCCCCACCGCGGTGAGCTGGAACGACCGGTGACGCCTGTCAAGGCCTTCCATGGTAAGGCTGAATGATTCATTCAGGCTCCGGAAGAGATTTGCAAGTTCCGTATCTGCCGTGTTTTCAACGTAATTCCTGAATGTCTTTCCTCCGCTCCGCTCAGTCAGCAGCGTGTTCATCATGAAACCCTCAGCGCCGCGGTTGAGGGAAATGACTCCCTCCATGATGTTGGCGCCGGCGCTGTCGTTCCAGACATACAGGGGCCAGTCATTGAGATATGAAATATATGCCGCAGCTATGTACTTGAGCCCCTCGCGGCTTCCAGTGGAGCCGCCGCTGATCCGGGAATCCTTCATGTAGAAGCAGGCAGGGGAGCCTCCTATGGTGCCGTAAAATATCTTTGCTCCCACGGGCCTGTTGATGATCTGTAACTCCCTCGAGGGCGCCTCGTTCAGGTCATCGATCGAAGGAATGCGTATTTCATGGACTGATCCGGGGTCAAAACATTCACCGGCCCATATCTCGATGGGCCACTTGCCGATATCGAAGAGCCGCTGGTTGGGTGTGTTTACTTCTTCTTTGACGTGGTACGGGTTGTGCCGGTCTATGGGAATAAGAAGATCAACCATCACCGCATCGTTGTTGCGGTAAAAGAGGATACTCCTGCTGCGGATCTCCCCGGAACAGGGCATCTGCATGTCCATGTCTATTATCCCCCGTATCGTGGAGCTGTCCCGGAGTTTATTAATTGATGCCGCGCAGAGGCTTTTTATCTCCTGGTATGACATGGTGCTCTCATCCCCGCCCGTCCATGAAAGCGTTCTGCCGCGGACCAGTATCTCTATCCACGAAGTGCCGCATTTTTCGATCTCCTGGTAGATCTGGACCACCTGCGCCGCTTCGGCAAAGGCCGATTCAATGGCGTCCGCCTTACCCGCGTCATGGCCGCATTCAGCCGAAGTGTAGGCCATGTATGAACGGACTGCGGACGCCTCGGAATGTTCCAGTGAATATATGACGACACTTTTGACGGGTGAGAACAGGCGTTTAACCCTGAAGTTTTTTTCGAGGAGAGATATCTTTGATTCTAGATCGGTTCTGATTGCTTCCGGTAGGTCAACGGTCCGGGCGGCTTCATCCGCCGGCGCCCCGAGCGAATCGGTGCAGGACCGGGCCGATACATCGGTGAGCCTTTCTGTGAGATGACCGTTCAGACCGCCGGGGGCCGGTGTGAGTTCACCCTTAATCTGAGGGTAGGGTGTCATGCCGGCGTCGGAAAACTGCGACGCGAGGATCCTTTTTATGAATTTCAGGAGGGAGTCGTCCCGTTCGGCCTGTTCCTGCTCCATCAGCCGGGCAAGGGTGGTGAACAGGTTCTTCCCGGGGCGTCGTACACCGGACATAATGTGGACGATTTTCTTTATGGCATCGGTCCGTTCGAGACAGAATTGGTAAGCGCGCTTGAATAGGACGAAGACATGCTGGCGCGTCATCTGGCTCATCTCCGATCTGCCATTTCTGCCTGTAATGTCGTATGATTCAAAGAGCGTCTTCAAAAGCTGCTCAAATGGCCGGGTGGCGGCGTTGAGATTTTCCTCCCGAGCTGCGATATAGAGTCCAAGTTCCTCCTGGAATGATAATCCCTCGTTTGAAACGACGGGGGAAAACAATTTCTTTATATTCGTGTAATGAATGATGATGCCGTTCATGAGGTCAAGGGCTTCATCGGACAGCATGCCGCTGTCGAGGTTGACCGGGAATTTTTTCAGCAGCTCCTCAAGGACATCAATGATATGGGGCTGATAAATGTATCCCTGGACGGCCGCGAAGATAAGTGCAATGACAGTCATGAAATGCGGCTTTCCGGATTCCCGTGCGGTATTCATGGCCGCGTTCCTGCACAGGCTCTCGATGATTGATGACGGGCGGTACCCGTTGTTGATGGCACCCGTCATGGATCCGGTCTGTTCAGCTGCCTGCCCGTCTCCCGATTCTATTTCAACGGCGGCCAGGAGTTCCCCTTCATGAATGCTCCTGCCGATTATGCGGCCGCTGGATGTCCGTTCGATCTGCAGCCGGGACATGTCGCCGTCTTCGATGAGATAAATGAGACGCCCCTGTACCGGGGAGGAGATCGCTGTCTCCATTTTCATTGATGAAAGGATCAACAGCTGCTCGTCCGCTTCCACCCGGTCGCCGACATGCAAGTCGCGGCAGAAGGAAACGAAAGCGCCCTGGAACGGCGACATGATTCTCCGTATGTGCTGGTCTTCGGAGTATCCTTCCGGGATGACCCTGATCCGGTAATAGTTTATCTTGTTGGATTCGTCTTTCATCCTGAGGTCAATATATCCGGCATGGCGGTTTACCCTGACCCGGTATGAGCTCGATCCGAAGATAAGGAGGATATCGTCGCAGCGGTCGTTCATGGAGGTGAGGACGATCTCGCCGTTGTAAGCGCCGTTCATGAAGGCGTAAAAGGAATCGATGGCGGTCTGGATGAATTCCAGCGTATAACATCGGCCGCGGTATTCAATCGTGTAGCGGCTCGGCGGGCCGGAAGCGAAGGGCACTTCGGCGATGTTGCTCAGCGCGGCAATGACGATGAATTCCTTAACCGCCTGCTGGAGCATGAGGAGGTGTTCCGCGAAGGCGCCGAAGACAACATGCTTGAGAAACCGGAGGTCATCAGGAACGCCGGAATCAATGCCCGCCTCGCTGAAATTGAGTTCAGAGTGCTCTTTCAGGATGTTGTTGGTGTAGTCACCCTGAATGAAAGCGGGATGACGGACAATTCTGAGCAACTGGGGGATGTTGGTCTTGACACCGTTGATGTACAATTCCTGGAGCGCCCGCTCCAGACGTATGATTGTCTCGTTGCGGGTGGCGCCGTGGGCGATCAGCTTTCCGATCATCGGGTCATACATGGGCAGGATGGAGTCGCCCTCCATGAAGCCGAAATCGCACCGGATCCCGTTGAAGGTCGGAAGGTCAAGCTCGAGGATGGTCCCCGGGGAAGGAAGGTAGTCGTTTTCCGGTTCCTCGGCGTAAATCCGGCATTCAATGGAATGGTTGTTCTCGGAGATCCTGCTTTTCAGCTTGTCCAGTCCTATGATCTCATTCTCTCTTCCGTCGAAGAAAAGTATCTGCCATTTGGCAATATCGATTCCCAGGGACTGGTCTGTGACGGCATATTCCACCTGGAGCCGCGTGTTCATCTCCATGAAGCCGAATTTGCCGGTTTCCGTGTCGATGAGGAACTCGACGGTGCCCGCCCCGCCACCCCTGCTGTAGCCTGACATGTGGGCGATTTTTTCCGCAGCGGCCAGGAGAGACAGGGCGACGTAATCGCTCAGGAAAGCGTGGCCGCTTTCTTCGATGATCTTCTGGTTTCGCCGCTGCACGGCGCATTTCCGTATGCCGATGGCCCACCCGTTGAAGACCTGCACCTCGATGTGCACCGGTTTCCGGAGGTATTTCTCAAGATAGAAGGAAGGGTCCTGGTAGAGATTGAGGCCTATGCGCGACGCCGACTCCACGGCAGCCGACAGTTCGGCTTCGTTTTCCGCGGGATAAACCCCCTTGCCGCCGCCGCCGGAACAGGGCTTGACCATGACCGGGTACCCGATGCGGGCCGCCTCCGTGCTGGCTGATTCGAAATCACCGCCCTGTATAACACCGGAGCTTTCGAAGAGAGGGATATCGTGCTGACGGGCGAGGCTGCGCGCGTTCATTTTGTCGCCCACCTTGGAGATGGTCTCGTGGCTTGGCCCCATGAATATGATTTCATGGCCCCGCAGGGCAGACATGGACTCGACTGTCCGGACGAATCCCATGTTCTCAGACAAAAACCCGTAACCGGAATAGATGGCATTCGCCTTTACAAGGAGGGCCACGGCGATGATGACCGATATATTCGCATAATTGTCCTGGTCGCCTATGAAGACGACTTCATCGGCGAATTCATACCAGGACTGACCGCGGTCCGGATCGGTGACGACGCCCACGGATGGTATTCCCTCTTCGTGGAGGGCCAGGAAAAAACGCTTGGCGATTTCCCCGCGATTGGCGACCACGACCTTCTGCAGGCGGTTTCCGCGCGGGCCCGTGAGTCCCGGGAAGTCGGATTTGCTGCTGCCGGCAATGTTTGGATTCAGATCATGGAGCGTCTCGAGCGCTTCATCGATGGTTTTATTTATTGAGATTGTGTCCATCATTCAAAATAGTATCATATGACTCGTTTGTCGTTTGTAAAGCAATCTTTTTACATCTTTTCATCATCATAGGCCCATTGTCCCCCTGAGGGGGCATCAGGCAGAAATAAACATCCTTTTTTCGGTGCTTTTGATTGTAATGTTCAGCTGCCCTCAGGGTGATAACACTATTTTCTTGTGCCCCCCATGGGGACTGGCGGGTCTATTCATCATCCGCGAAGAGCACCTCTCCACGGTATCCGTCTATTGTCTTGCCTGATAAAGTGGTGATGCGGATGGATCCGTCGGGATTGATGGCGGATAAGACGCCGTTTTCGACACGGTCATGGAGAACAAATCTTACCGCGCTGCCGATTGATTGGGAAACCTTCTCCCATTCCCTGATCAGGGATTCATCGATGGGGGTCCTGAAGCCGGTAAGGATCTTCACGCAGTGGCGCATGATCTCATGGAACACCTCATCCACGGAATGGTCGGTGCCGGTTGCTATTTTCAGGGAAACGGCCGTGGACGCGATTTCCCCCGGGAATCGATCCCGGTTGACATTAATGCCCATGCCGATGATCACCACGGGCGGCCTTGCAGCGGGGACCGCCTCGCACAGGATGCCGCCGAGTTTTTTAGTCTTCCAGCGGATGTCGTTGGGCCATTTGAGGTTCAGGTCTTTTCCGCACCGCTGCGACAGGGCCCGGTGGACTGCCAGGCCCGCGAGCAGGGTAATGCAGGAGAAATCGGATACGCTGCCGGGTGGAATGAAAACCATGGAACAAGTAAGGTCCAGTCCCGGCTCGGAGAGCCATGTCCGCTCAAAACGCCCCCTGCCGCCGGTCTGTTCCCGCGCAACGACGGCGCAGTACTGGCGGTCCCACAATTCTTGATGGTTCCTGATGTAGGTGTTCGTTGAATCGACGGTGTCGAGTCGTATTATGTCAGGAATATTTTTCACCTCAGGCCTGATTATTTTTTCCTGGTGCCGCGGCGTTTCACGACATAGGAATAGAGCCATGCGAAGGAGATGAGGAAAATAATTACACCCCATATCCGGGTGTTCTCGTATTTAATGAGATAGATGCTGGCGATCACAACGACCAGGAGGAGGAGTATGTTCCGCACCTTGACAAGGGACTTTGTAAATTTTTCAGCATTAATCTCCATCTTTTTTGTTGCGGCGTCGATGATTTTGTCCGTGTCTATTTTCATTCTTCCCAGCCACATATAATTTGAATGACATGAAAATACCCGCCGGCAGACAATTCAATAAAAAAATGAGAGGTCATGAAAATTGTAGGCCAAGGAGGCAGTAGTGGCAGCCATGATTAAAAAAAAGTGACAATAAAAAAGGGGCGTCCTAGCGAGACGCCCCTCAGTCTTTCAAATAAGCAATAAGGATTCGTTACCCTTTATATTTTTGGCGGGATCCTCATGGCGTAGAATGACCGCCATACGAAAATCAGGCCGATGACGAAGAACGGAATCGCTATGATAATTGTCCAGTCCGTCGTTGCAGCTTTTATAGCATGCAGCTTCAACTCGATCGCGATTTCGGTAGCCAGAAGGCCGAACAGGGTGGAGAACTTGATGATCGGGTTCATGGATACGGAAGAGGTATCTTTGAACGGGTCACCGACAGTGTCGCCAATAACTGAAGCGGCGTGGAGTTCCGAGCCTTTTTCTTTCAGGTCCACTTCAACGACTTTCTTTGCATTGTCCCAGGCGCCGCCGGCGTTGGCCATATAGATGGCTTCGAAGAGGCCGAAGCAGGCGATGGAAATCAGGTACGCGACAAAGAAGTTGGGATCCACGAAGGCGAAGGCCAGAGTCAGGGTCATCAGGGCTATGAAGATGTTCCACATACCTTTCTGGGCATACTGGGTGCAGATCCTGACAACCGTTTTGGAGTCTTCAAGGTCAGCTTCAGCTTTGTCCAGGTTCAGGTTTTTCTTGATGAACTCAACCGCCCGGTACGCGCCGGTGGTGACCGCCTGCATGGAAGCGCCGGCGAACCAGAAGATAACCGCGCCGCCGCATATGAATCCGAGGAGGACCGGTGCATCGGTGAGGGAGAGCTTCAGGAAACCGACTTTTTTGAGGAGCAGGATGATCGCGAAGATCATGGTCGTTGCCCCGACAACTGCGGTACCGATAAGAACCGGTTTTGCCGTTGCTTTGAAGGTGTTGCCCGCGCCGTCATTGGCCTCAAGGAAGTGCTTGCCAAGTTCGAAATTGGGCTCGAAACCGAAATCTTTTTTGATGCTTTGCTTGATATTGGGAATGGCTTCGATCTGGGACAGCTCGAAAATCGACTGGGCGTTGTCGGTAACAGGACCGTAGCTGTCAACAGCTATGGTGACCGGACCCATGCAGAGGAAGCCGAAGGCGACCATGCCGAAGGCGAAGATCGACGCATAGGGACCCATGACGTCGGCCAGGCCGAAGGTGCTGGTAATATACGCGCCCGCCATGAGGCCGGCGATCAGAATGCCCATCCAGAAGGCGCTGAAGTTACCGGCAACGATACCGGAAAGGATCGTCAGGGAAGCGCCGCCCTCGCGGGTGGCCGTAACGATCTCGTTAACGTGCTTTGACTTGGAGCTGGTGAATATCTTGGTGAACTCGGGGATGAGCACAGCGGCGAGGGTTCCGCAGCTGATGATCATGGCCAGTTTCCACCAGATACCGGGGTACTGCGCGAAAACAATGGCTTCACTTACTTTGATGCCCAGTTTGTCCAGAGCCGCGACCGACATGGTCAGGTCGAGGTTGCCCAGCAGCAGGTAGCTCATGCCGAAGGATACGCTGATGCAAAGGACAGCGGCGATCCAGATGAGCCTCATGAGGGGCTCTTCGAAATCGAACTCGGTTTTGCCTTTGTATTTGATCGTGGAAATCGCCTGGTTGACGAAATATGAACAACCGGAGAGGAAGTCCATCAGGAACCGCATGGCGAAGATCCAGACGATGAGCTTCGACTGAAGTTCGGCCTGGAAGAGCGCGGCGATTGAATCAAGGGCTTCCTTGCTCACGGTGGCGACACCGGCTTTGGCTAGAATTTCAGCTAAGTTCATCCTGCCAAGGATGTCGGGAACGGTGATGGCCAGCGTGATGAAGGATATCAGGGCAACGCCGGTTACGCCGTATGTTTCGAAACCGTCAGCCGTGGGACCGACGCTGTCGCCGGCATTGTCACCGGTACAGTCGGCTATAACGCCCGGGTTCCGGGGATCGTCTTCTTTAACTTTGAATACGATTTTCATCAGGTCAGAGCCGATATCGGCGATCTTCGTGAAGATACCCCCGGCGATACGAAGGGCTGACGCACCCAGGGACTCGCCGATGGCGAAGCCGAGGAAGCAGTATCCGACGATGTCGCGGGGAACGAAGAGGAGGATGATAACCATCATGACCAGCTCGAGTGAAATCAGGAAGAGGCCGACGCTCATGCCAGCGCGGAGCGGGATGTTGACCACGTTCCAGGGCTTCCCTTCAAGGGACGCGAAAGCCGTACGGGCGTTGGCGTAGGTGTTGACCCGGATGCCGTACCACGCAACAGAATAGGAACCGGCCATACCGACAATCGAGAAGAGCAGTATCTGGGCAAGAACCGGAACCCCAGAGCCTTTCATTACCAGGAAGTAGAATGCCAATACCGCGGCGATAAACGCAAACAGCATCAGCAGGAATTTTCCCTGCTGTAACAGATAGGTGCGGCATGTCTGGTAAATGATTTCAGCGACCTTGAGCATGGACTCGTGGGCTTTTTCCTTTCTAATCATGAAGAACTGGAACAAGCTGATGCCCAGGGTACCGCATATAACGAGCGCGCCGTAGAAAAGCAGCTGCCACGCGGTGATTGTTCCGCCGAAGAGCGTATAGCTGCCAGCGTGGAGATCCGGAATCGCAAGATCCGCTTCGCTGGCGAATACGTTGACTGCGGTGAACAAAAACGCAGCTGAAAGCAGTATTCGTTTAAAAACTTTCAAAGTGTAACCTCCGTAAAGAATTATATGGTATATATAAAGGTATCCTTTACTGATACCGGAACTCTAATTATTCTTCCTTAATAAGATTAAGAATACTGTATCCGTAAGGAAGTTTATTGCAAGACACGAATTAACGCATCCTGTATGGTTTATTACCTTGATTTGTTTTAGATTATGATCCTTAAATGATTGAGGATCAACGCTGCTAGAAAGGCCCTCCAAAATTTTCGCATACTTTTAGAGCTTTTCATTTCCATAAGTGAAGATAAGCCTGTGTTGTCAACTAATTTTAGACGCGATTTTATCCCTCAAATTTGTTAATTCTTGATAAAAAATTATGCTAAAAAATCGTGGCCGGAGACAGATAAATCGGAATTAAGGCTTGTTGAGGATATTGTGATTATGTATATTATACAACAAATCTGCCGGATTTGAAACGGAAATCCGGACGCCACTTGACCGGTATCATTAAGATAAAAATCATGTCAGAAAGATATTCAATAGATATAGACAGCAGATTCAGCGAGTATGTCTATTCCCGCATGGTCCATCTAGGACGGATCGGGGCGACCATAGTATTGTTACTGATCCCCGTTTTCACTATTCTGGACCTGTTTGTCTTCAAAATACCGCGACAGTTTATATTTTTCAGGATACCCCCTTTTGTTTTTGCTATAGTTTTAGCCGTCATTATTAAAACTGTTCATGTGAAAAACCATTTGCTGGTACGGGTTGTTTACATGCTTCTACTGCTCAGTTCATTGATAATGATGAACGGAATTGTCATGATCACCGCAGGCTCTGAATATTATGATGCGGCTATGTTATGGCTGGTTATCGTGATATTCCTGGTGTTCCTCGGATACCGCGGGGGAGTCAAGGCCCTGGCTCTGATGCTGCTGGTCCCCCTCGCTCTTCTGACCGTTCATCTTGTGCTCAATGAGGATCTGTCCGTTGCCAAGGCGGGATTTCTGGCCATGCCCTATGTGGTTTCCATCATATGTGTGGCACTCGCCGTCAGTCAGAACAGGATGCGTTATAAGCGCTTCCAGCAGGCGGAAATTATTGAAACACAGACCCGGGAGCTAGAGAATAATTACCGCTATATCGAGCAGAAGAACACCCAGATTTTCAATGATCTTCGTCTTGCCCGCTCCGTACAGGTCAACCTGATCCCCCAGGATCCCCCCGTCATGGAGGGGGTCGGGTTATACGCCGCCTTTATTCCCCTGGCGGAACTGGGCGGCGATTATTACGATTTCATACAATTTAATGAACCGGATCGCGTCGGCGTGTTCATCAGCGACGTATCGGGTCACGGGGTCGCGGCTGCCCTTGTCAGCAGCATGGTGAAGACCCTGGTTCATACCGCAGGGCATGAGAAAACCTCCTGCGGAGAGTTCCTTGCCTGGGTCAATGAAAGGATCATCGGCCTCACGAAGGAGAATTTCATTACGGCTTTTTACGGGATTTTTGATACTGGCACAAGGGTGCTGCGCTATGCCCGCGGAGGGCACCCCTATCCGTACCTGATCCGGACAAACGGGACAATCGAGGAACTGCGTTCGGACGGTGTGTTACTCGGTGTGAAGCATGGTCTGACTTTTGAGGAGCGCGAGGTGGAACTCCGGCAGGGGGACAGGGTCCTCTTTTACACCGACGGTCTCATGGAGGCCAGGAATTTCCGGCATGAAGAATTCGAGAAAACGCTGATAAACGATATTATTTTAAGACAGAGAAAGATGCCGATGGATAGCCTTATCCAGTCCATAATCCAGGGGCTGTTCGACTTCTGCGGCACCAGCGCCATCAATGATGATGTGTGCATAATCTTAATGGAAGCGCGGTGATAGAAGGACGTCCCGGCACTGATGCGGGTTTCATCACCGGCCAGGCTTTTCCGGCTGACGGCGGCATCACGGCATCTCTGAGTATTCCCGGGAGGAAAATATGAAACTGATAGGTTTGACCCTGCTTGTAATAATCGCACTGTGCATCCTGGCAGCCACTGCCCTTTCGGCGCTCTTCATATGGATCGGATCCAGGTTCGCCGGTGTCCCAAACGCGACCTTCGGCAGGGCCTTTTACGCCGCCTTTCTCTCCAGCGTTGCGGTGTGGGCCCTCACCGGTGCGGCAACGGTTTTTTTCGGCGTCGGCTCGGTGGCGGGCTGGCTCCTGGGAATCGTGGTCACCCTCGGTATATTGAAGTCGGTCTATGATACGGAATGGGGATCAGCGCTGCTGGTGTGGATCTTCACCGGGGTGGCCCATGTTATTGTCGGCATCGTCATGGTCGTCCTTGTCATAACCGGTTTCCTGGCCCTGGCCCTCTGATATTACGCTGATGGAACTTCCTCTGCGGGCATGCGCAGGGTGAACCGGGTGCCGTGGTTCACGTCCAGGGTGAGTTCCGCGTTGATCTGTCTGGTCAGGGCCTCGATGATCTGCATCCCCATGGAGGTCTTCTGTTCCGCCTTGAACAGCTCCGGCTCCATGCCAGGACCGTTGTCGGCGATGACCAGCGTGATCCAGCCGCCGGATTCTTCCATGCCCAGTTCAATGGTGCACGGGCCCGATTCACTGCATCCATGCTTGATGGAATTGGTGAGTATCTCGTTAATGAGAAGACCGCAGGGGATGGCCCTGTTGATATCCATGAACACGGGCTTGGACCTATGGTTTATGTGCACGCGGCCGCTGCTGCCGGAGTGGATCATGACGAGGTCCCGCGAGAGTTCGTCTATATAGGCCGCCATGTCTACCCGTGAAAAGCTGTTTGTGCTGTAGATCCGTTCATGGATGCTGGCCATGGAATGGATGCGGCCGACGGCGTCCCTGAGGGCCTGGTTCGCGCCGGGCTCTTTCACTTTGTCCGCCTGCATATTAAGCAGGCTCGAGATGACCTGCATGTTGTTCTTTACCCGGTGATGGATTTCCTTTATGAGAACGATCTTTTCGTTCAAAGAGTCCCTCAGGGCCTCCTCGGTCTTTTTCCTTTCGGAGATATCGCGGATCGTCGCCAGGGTGACATCCGTGCCGCGGCGTCTCAGGCGTCTTCCACCGATCTCTACATCAAAGAGGGTGTTGTCACTGAGGCGCTTGGCCTTCCATTCGTAGAGTGATTTTCCCCCGAAGTCCATTAACCGTAACCTTTCGGTATTAACAGCAGGGTCCGGAACCGGTTGTGAAAGATCATGGACCTTCAGTTTGAGGGCGCGGTCGCGGTCCACGCCGAACATTTCAAGCATGCGGTCATTGACGTCAAGGATTCTGCCGTCGAAATCCAGGATGATCATGGCGTCATAGGTGCTGTTGAATATCGAGAGGAGTTCCGCCTCGGAGAAGCGGAGGGCCTCCTCGGAGTGCATCAGTTCCTCGTTCTGGGCCTCGAACTCCTCGTTGGCGGCCGTCAGCTCTTCCTTGGCTGCCAGAAGCTCTTCATTGGATCTCATCAGGGCCTGGTTGCTGATTTCGGCCTGCGCCAGGGCCCGGTTGTTGATGGAGAGTATGTTGTATGCAACTATGGCGGTGAAAAGGAATGCTATCGTATTATCGGCAAGGAAGTCGGCAAAGGATATGGCGGTCATGGTGTCCCGGTAAAAAAACATGAACACGTACAGGATGCATGCGTTGATGCCTGTATACAGGAAGACCAGGAACTTTTTCCTGGTTATGAAGATCGGCAACGCGGAAAGAACCGCCATTATCATGACAATGGTGTCAAGCCGGGTGAAAATACCGGATTGATCAAGAAAAATCGCCATCCAGACCATCGCAATCAAAATGGTGATGGTAATATGTGCTGAAGCGAAAAAATATCCCCGGACAAGTAACACAGTTGCCACAATCAGTACACCATACCCTGCAAGTATCTGCAGGATCATGAACCAGTTGATGCTATAATTGAGTTCAGGAGCACGGGATTGAAGAAAGGCTGAATATAAAAGAACAACCGGAGTAAGAAACAAGATTGCCAGGCAGAGGTGAAGAAGAAAACGCGCCTTGTATTTGATTACGAAACTGGATTTTTCATAGTTACAGAGAAGCTTGTTGATAAGACTCATGTCCTTCCTGCGATATAAAAATCTATAAGTATCGATATCCGATAAAATAATTAATTAAAGATGCTTCCATTCTTTTTTAAAAGTCAATCCAATTAATAAATGCCGCTGTTTAAAATAGCAGGACATATCATACAGAAAGGGGTTGTGACCGGGGAAGGGGACAGGCCGGTTCAGCCGCGTTTCGGACCGAGAAATTCCTCGAAGTGATACCATTGCCGCGGATATTCCCGGGCCTTTGCGGCGAGTATGTCCGCATAGCGCTGGGCCGAATCCCGGATGGCACGGGGCCTGTCAGCCCGGGACGCTGCAGCCACACGGATCGGCCCGGACAGGGACATGTGGTACTTCCCGCGGCCGGTGCGGAAAGCGAAGAAGATATAGATCGGCACGCCGGAGAGGAGGGCGATGCTGTGGGGCGCTTCAGGCAATGACACGCTGTGCCCCAGGAAATTCACCGTCACGGTGCGCTGGGCCGATGACCAGACTCGGTCGCCGGTGAGGGACACGAGGCCACCTTCCTTGAGGAAGTTCAACCCTTCCAGTATGTCGAAGGGTGAACCGCCCTCCTGCTCGACCGCTACGATTTTCAGGCCCTGCTCGGACAGACTCTCCTTCTGCATTTTTTCCAGATGCTCCTTTTCCCGGGAGCCCATGTACAGGAGGAGCCGCAGTCCATTCTTCCGCAGAAGGTGCGCTGCAACGTCCCAGTTCCCCATGTGTGACATGACGATGATGCCGCCGGTTTTATTGTTCACCGCCTCCTCTATGATTTCCCATCCTTCGGAAGTGTATGAGATTTCGCCGCGCATCTGGAGAAGGAACCGGTCGAGGAACACGTCGGTAAAACTGTGGAATTGCCGCCAGGTGCACCAGATATGGTAGAACCTGCCCTTTCCGGGAAAGAGGGCGCCGTAGAAACGCATGCCGATGGCGACCCGCTTCGGAAAAAGAATGAAGTACCCCGTTGAGATAAAGCGGGAAAAGACCCGGAAGAACCAGGGGCCCAGTAATCGCGAGAAAAAGGTGATGAAGCGATAAAAGATTTTAACCATAGTTCTTCCTGTTCATGAATTACAATTCCACCAGAAAACTGTATCCATGTTTCCTGAAGCCGAGCCTTTCGTAGAATTGATGTGCCCGTTCACGCGTTAGATTACTGGACAGCATCAGTTTATAACAGCCGTGGGTTCTGGCAACATGCATCGCATGCTCAATCATTAGCCGTCCAATACCTCTGGACCGATGCGGTGCATCAACAACGACATCTTCAATAATAGCTGAAGGTTTTCCCCGGTGGGCAAGGTTGTCCATGATCAACAGTTCAAACGTGCCTACGACGATCCCGCCGATTTTGGCAACATACAGGTTGTAATAGGGGTAATGAGTAAATCTGTCAAAAATAGACCACGCTTCTTCGATTGAAAGAGTGTTTCCATTGTCAATATCAGCCTGTGCATAAAGCCGCAGGACAGCTTCCAGGTCATCCCGTGATGCCGTACTTATGTGCAATGCTTCAGTCATTGAAAAAAATCTTTCTTCTTATAAATCGCGGTATCAGTATCCGCTGGAATATCAGCCTTGTGAAGGTCCCGGAATTTCTCAAGAAATCCACGAAGGGCCTGAAGTGGGATATGCGCTGTGTTCCGGGGGTGTAGCTCACGCTGACCGGCGCCTCGATTACGGGAAAGCCGTTCCATCCCGCCTTTGCCAGTATCTCGACTTCGAACTGGAACCGGTTGGCCCCTATTTTCATGTTCCTGCTCTGGGGCAGAGGATAAATCCTGAAGCCGCTCTGGGAGTCCTTCACCCGGGGCCCCCCGGAGGACCATACCCAGAAATTGGAGAATTCTCTTCCGAAGCGGCTGGTCCAGGGCACGTCGTCCCCCACCATGTTCTCCCTCATGCCGATGATGATGGGCCTTTTTTTTTCATGCAGCGCGCCGTCGGGGATAGCCCTGATCAGGGTAAGGGCGTTGTCCGGGTCATGCTGGCCGTCGGCATCCATGGTGATGGCCCAGTCCGCTGCTGCCGCGGCTGCGGCAAAACCGCTTTTAAGGGCCGCCCCCTTTCCCCTGTTTTTTTCATGGCGGATGATGGTGACCCCAGCCATGTCCTTTACGGCCTCATGGGTGCCGTCGGTAGAGCCGTCGTCGACGACGAAGAGGGGAAAGCCCAGCTTGAGGGCGTGGCGCACCACGTCGGCCACGCGCTGTACATGGTTGTAGACCGGTATTATGATTGCGAATCTGCCTTTGTTCATAGTAATCCTTGCTTTCAAATAATTAATGCAAGCCCCCCGACCCCCGGTGGGGGCATGTGAAATTAACAAAAAACCTTTCATATGATGTTATTTCAAGCAAAATGAAAAAAATATCAAATTATTCTATCGCGGTCTTACACTTGTTTTTGAGCTAATTGCTATTTTAATTGTTTTATAATTATATATTTATTGGATCGTGCCCCCTCGGGGGGACAGGGGGTCATCTATATCTCCGGTAAAAATGCCAGTGACCAGGCGCCCGGTCCCACATGAACACCGGTTGTAAGTGACAGGGGCTGTAGCATCAGTTCCGCCGCGGGATAACGCCGCCGCAGTTCCGGCATGATGGCATCCTCAACAAGGGCCCTGGTGTCGGTATACTGGACCATCACAAAGGGCCGGGAACCGGCAGGGGCGCTCTCCGCCAGCCTGTTCAGCGCGAATTTGATTTGTTCATCAAGGCTTTTCACTGTTCCCGCTTTTACAACGCCTTCAATGGTGGGAGTCACAACCGGTTTTATGTTCATCATATTCCCGAAAAGGGCTTTTGTCCTGGATATCCTGCCGCCGGCGGCGAGATATTTCAGGTTGTCGATGAAAATATATTCCCGGGCAAACTCTATTGACTTCATGGCGAAATCGATTACTGAATCTGTATCAATCGAGGTGTTGGAAAAACGGGCCACGGCGAGGGCTATTATGCCGAGCCTTCCTGAAGCGGCGCCGGTATCGATGACAATGAATCTGTTTTCCGGATCATGAGTGCCCTTCCACCACCGGGCAACGTTGTAATTGCCGGTGAAGGCGGAGCCTACGCAGAGGTACAGTATCCGGGAGTGCTGGCTCATGACGCTTTGATACAACTCGTGACGCTCGAATTCAGATGCCTGTGATGTTGATACGCGGGCGCCGCGGCGCATGGATACATACAGATCGCCCGGTTTGATGCAGGTTTCCGGAGCGGAAAAATCTTCAATGGTGACGTAACTGTCCAGCAGGGTAAGCCCCAGGCTGCGGGCGTCGTCGCGGGTTACCGATCCGGCGGCGTCAGTCATGACATGGATGGCCTGGCGGCGTCCCGTTCTGCCGAATTCCCTGACCTGTTCGCCCAGATCGTCATCTGACCACCGGATAATGTCGCCCAGTGACTCAACACGTTTTTTAACATCAGTCCTGTCAGTGGTATGGAGGTGCACCTTGACAAAGTCGTCTCCGGGTATGACCACCACGCTTTCCCCGAGATTGGAAAGGAGTTTAATGGCCTCTTCTTTTTTGTCGCCGGCATCCAGGGTGATATCGACGCAGAATCCTTCTTCTTTTTCTGAAGAAAAGGAAGAAGCAATGCGAAGCTGGTCGCCGAACACGGACATGATGGGCCGGAAATTATCAGTTTCACCGGCCAATGACCTGAAAAAGCCTTCAAGGAAAATGAACATCCCCAGGGCGCCGGAATCGACCACGCCGGCTTCCTTGAGCTTCGGAAGGAGTTCCGGGGTGGACCGTACCGCCCGTTCCAGGTGCGGTATTACTGAGGCAGCGAATCTGCCGCTTGTTGCAACCGGTATTCCGTCAAGGGCTTCCACAAGGGCATCGAAGATGGTGAGCATGGTCCCCGGTTTCGGATCATGGACTGCTTCCCAGGCCCGGTCCCTGCCGATGCGCGCCGCCGCAGGGAGGTCCTCCATCGTAAGAGCGGAAAGGAACCCTGAGAAAAACCGGGCGGCGATATTGCCTGAATTCCCCCGGGCGTTCATGAGGAGCCGGTGTATGGTGATACTGCGGTCACGGCTGGGCTTGCGCAGGGGAGCCAGGCTGATCTTCATGTTCCTGCCGGTGTCGCCGTCTGCGATGGGAAAGACGTTGATGCTGTCAAGCAGGTCGGCCCAGGCGGCCACCCGCTCGGCTCCGGTACTGAAGGCCTGTAGTATCTGGTCGTTCATATTATTTCGTTATATCGTTGAGCGCAACGAATTCATAATGGATGCCATAATGGCGTAGCCAATCTTCCGCGGTTTTCATGATATCCCCGTCATGGAGCGTATGCCACCTCGCTTCCAGATCCGGGTGGTTATGCAGGGCGTCTTTGAAGCGCCTGAAGGGTTTCCGCCCTGCCAATGCACGGGAAAGTTCCTTCGCGGCGGGACAATCCGGAAGCACGGCGATGAATTCTTCCATGATTTCACGGCCGCGGCGCGATTCCATCGGTTCGACCGGAATGAAGCGTTCCCCGCTGTAATCTTCGTCATTGAAATCCCGCGTGCCGTCAGTATCGCCGGCTGAATCGCCATGCTCGCGCTCGGACTGAAAGATTATCTCGCCGGTTTCGCGATCAAGGTAATAGCATGCAAAATCGCAATGGTCACCGATGGCCTGCATAAAATCGTCCCGGATGATGGGGACTTTTTTGCCGCTCCCCGGTTCGATCCAGTATTTCTCCATCAGCTCGTCGGCCCAGGCCGGCTGCCTCACCGGTCCCCGGGGCAGGAACCCTTTCATGACCGGCTTGATGTCAATGACCGGGGTGCCGTTTATGGCGTCCAGGTCCCTTACAAAGATGCTGGTTCCTTCTTTTCTGATAAAAGCGGCCATTGCGGTGCCGATAAAATTGGGCCTGTTTTTCCTCCGCTGCGCGAAGATGCCCGTCCGGGGCCATCGGATATTGTCCCGGGGATGGCTCGCGCCGGTGCCGGGATTGTCCTTTATCACCCTGTCAAACACGAATACAATCTCCAGGTGCGAAAAGGTTTCGATGCCTTCGAAGGCGCTCTCCGGATAGCCGGGTTCCAGTTTTATTTCGGAGACCACGTCTCCCCAGAAATCGTCGGATAGATCATTCCTGCTGTTGATGATCGTTGCTATTGGACGAATGGTGAATTCCATGAAGTTGCGTTCCTGACGCTGAAGATGTCATCGCCCGGATGCGGCCCGGTACCGAGAAAGATTATAGCGCGTCCTGATCAAACAGGCCACCGGATATAGCCTCCGTAACCGCGGCTATGTCGCCGTCCATGGGCCGGTCGGTGATGACGGGGCCCGCTATGGAGCGGATCTTTTCCATGATCGCGGCAAGGCGCGGACGGGTCCTGATATTCCCGCGGATTTCGCATGCCTGCGCAGCTGCCAGGATGTGGATTGCAACGACCCGTTCCGTCAGTTCGCATACGCGCGCCGCGTCCCGGGCGCCGATGGTGCCCATGCTTACCTTATCCTGGTTGTGGGATTCCGTCGAGCGGGAGAAGGATGAAGCCGGCATGGTGGCCTTCAGGGCCTCCGCGGTCAGTGCTGAAGAGGATATGGACATGGCCTTGAACCCGTGATTATACATGGCGTCGTCGCCGGCCGCGCGCACCAGGTCGGCGGGGAGGCCACGGTTCACGTGGGGGTTCACCATGAGGGCCACCTGGCGGTCCGACATGTCCGCAGCGGAGGCAATCGCCGATTTCAGCGCGTCCATGGCGAAGACGATGTGCCCGCCGTAGAAGTTTCCGCCCATGAGTACGGTCCCTGCGTCAGGGTCGAAAAGGGGATTATCGTTCGCGCTGTTGGCTTCGATCTCGACCCACCGGGTGATCCAGTCAAGTCCGTCGAATAGAACGCCCAGTATCTGGGGCGAGCAGCGGAGCGAATAGGGATCCTGAAGCGATTCAAGGGTTTTTGCCGCCAGCTTTTCATGGTCTTCGTTCGTATGCAGCAGATCCAATATTTTTTTCGCGATATACTCCTGGCCGGGATGCGGCTTTGCCCGGGCAATGACCGGGTCATAGTGATGCGCGTTTCCCATGAGGGCATGTATGGAGAGCGCCGTGGCGCAGACCGAGGCGTCAATGATTTTCCGCGCCCGGTCAATGACCAGGGCGGCGATCCCCGTCATGATCGAAGTGCCGTTCATCATCGCCAGGGGCTCCTTGGGGGCGAAGGTGTAGGGAACAAGTCCCGCCTGCCGCAGGGCTTCCGCCGCCGGAACCCGGGCATCGCGGTAAAAGACCTCTCCTTCGCCCATGAGTGCCGCGGCGATATACGATAAAGGAGTCAGGTCGCCCGAGGCGCCCACTGAGCCCTCGCAGGGAACCACCGGCGTAATGCCTTTGTTGATTAATTCTGCCAGCTGCATGATCAGTTCCATCGAAGCTCCGGAATATCCCCGGGAAAAACAGAGGATGCGCGTCAGCATGGCCGCCCGGACTTCCTGGATCCCGACAGAAGCGCCGGTGCCGCAGCCGTGGAACCTGATCAGGTTTGAGCCGTTTTTGATCGATACTTCCCGGGCCATGCGCTTCCCGCACGATTTCCCGTACCCGGTGTTGACGCCGTAGACCGGCGTTCCCTTTTCAAGGGCTGTCATGAGCACGTCCTGCGAACGCCTGATGACGCGGGCAAATTCCGGGTCCCGCGAGATTGTTATTCCGCATATTCCCCTGGCCACGTCGATGATCTCGCGGAGCGTTAATGAATGTCCGTCAATGATGATAGAGGTTGCTTGCTTGTCCATGGGAAGATGTCCAGGTTATAGATGTCGTCCGAAAAACAGACTTAATCCTTTGGTCGCCGCTCCGGTTTTTGTCAAGGTTTTTTTGTTGCCTTTATCAGCGCCATGGGAATCATGAGTCCGATAAAGGCGGCGCTTCAGATGCCGCCCAATACCCGGGGGAGATGGCCTGTTGAGTCTTCTATCATTTATCGCACGGCGCACTGCACGCACAGAGTTCGCCCGGAAGGCCCTTGAAGAGAAGGCGGACCTGAGCCCCTTCAGGGAAAAGCCGTCAGCGAGGATACTCTTCGGCATCTTCCTGATGGCCTTCAGCTATGTCATCGGCTGGCCCGCGGTGGCTCTTTTCGGCGTCCTTTCCATATATTTCAACCAGCCCCTTATCGTCATACTGGGCGGGCCGGCGATATACGGCACGTCCCATCTCGTGTTCCTGGCGGGGATGTACCTCGCCGGCGCACGGTACACCTATATTTTCCTGCGCTGGGCCACGCGGAAGTTCCTGGAAAAATATCTTGATCCCGCACCGGGTGATGCAGGGGCTGACGGAACAGCGTCAGATTGCTGAATATGTAATGATCTGATCCTCTGCTGACGAATCAGAGGGAAGAAGGGCCCTACAAAAAAAGAGCGCCGTCTAATAACGGCGCTCCTGCTATTAATCTCAGATGTAAATACTACAATTATTCTTCGCCGAAGACCAGCTCATTGATCGTGTGGGATTTCTGAGTGGTCTGCCTGTCGTCGGCATAGTTGAGCGATTCGTCGTTCATCAGCCCCATGTTGAGCATGGTGTTTTTTATATAAACGTAGACGAAGCAGGTGTCGACATTTGCACTGGTTGCGGGTTTTGTTGGCTTATACTGGATCATCCTATGAATGGTGCCATCTTCATTGAATTCGTAATGAAATTTTATCAGGCTGAATTTAGCGAGGCCGCCTATAACCGGGTAACGCAATCCGAGGGTAATATCAAGGGTCGGGGTTTCACCGGAATCATTCCATACGCATTCTGAATAGGAGCCCCATGTCAGTTTGTTGTCCTTGTTAAGATCGCTGTAGCTAGTCATGGAAAGCAATCTGCCCTTCTGGTCATATTCAAACTCATAGGAGCTTACGAGGTTGTTCAGCTCCGCATCGGAATAATTGATGGCCCGCTCCATTTTACCGGCGCTGTTGTACTGGTACACGGTGGTTTTCACAAAAACGTCGTCCTTGGTCCCGAAGGTATTGTCGCTGCCCGCTGTATACACGGTGGTCCTGACCTTTTTCATGTTTTCCACAACGTAGTCGATCCTGCTGGTGGGGGTTTTGCCGAAATCGCTGTACTGGATCATGGTATAGGTGCCGTCTCCCCCGGTTACCTCGAAATAACCGAGGAGGGGATCGATGGTGTCGTCTGAATCCATCCAGGTGCCGTTTGTCCCGGCATTGACGGATGAGGCCATTTTGTTCAATGCCCAGAACTGGGTCAGCAGGGGATTCTGTTTTGCATAACCCATCAAGGCTGATGCGTCGCCGCCGGCAAGAATAGTTTTAATGACATCAAGTAACATATTAAAACTGATTGTGAATTCAATCTCAACACCGGCGTACATTTCATACATGTTCGTCATGTTGGGCTGCGAGGTTTGGACATCCTTGTTCCAGACCACCTGCTCCGAGGCGTTGATGATGTTGCTGTCCATGTTGTAGGTGGTGGCCTTCATGGTGATGGGTCCGCTGAGGCAGCCCATTGCGGATGACATCGCGAGAGATCCTTCAGACCCGAACTTGTCGTAATTCGTGTCGCAGCCAATGGTGCCGGCAAAGATCGTAAAAAGAATAAATAATGGCGCCAGTGCATATTTCTTGAATTTCATCATAATCCTCCAGTTTATATCTCTATATATTTAATCACTATGGAGATGGTTAAAAAAACCGCCTTAAAAATCAATATTATTTTTTTATTGAATGTGAAATAATTCTGACCCGTCAGTTTTTTGCCGGTTTTTGAGGCGTCATCTGCGGCGTTTGCCGGTGTTGCGGGTCTTCATGGGGATGATCTATGACGTGTTATATGGGCCAAATCATGGGCCGTCCGGGTGAATAAGAAAAATTTATATATATAGAAGCAAATCTTCCACTGATTTAATACCGGGAGTATTATCACCTCCCACCCAGAGATAGTCAATGCCGGCGCTGGCAGCCGCTATCTGGTCAGAGACGGTATCACCCAGATAGATGGCTCTTGTATTTTGTATACTGAAATGGTCCAGGCATCTGAGAAGCATATCCGGATGAGGTTTTGGTTCAGCATCAACCGTTGAAATGCGGAACTCAAACCAGGTATCGAGATTAAAATATTTGAAGAGCCTGTCCAGGGATCTGCCCCGGTTGGTCGCCATGGCCAGGTGAAAATGTTTTCTCAAGGTGTCAAAGACCATTTTAAAATCAAAAAGGGGATGAACATCCTTTAAAAAGGGAGTATAATCGGTTTCCTGGCTGATGCGGAATAGACGCTCGGCTTCGACCTGATCCGGGAATAGTTCAAACATGAGCTGGCGGGTTGACATATACACTACTTTTTCCCGGTCCTCTTCACTCAGGGACGGATGTCCTCCCTGCATGAGACAGCTGTTGAAAAAATTCAGGTTTGCGTCATGGGAATCTATCAGCACTCCGTCGCAATCAAATACTATCAGTTGTTTATTTCGTAACAGTGTCATACATTCCTGCCATAACTGGCAAACTCCTTCCGCTAAGGTCTTCCGGTGTCCGGTTATTGTAATGAATTCATGCATAGCTTGTTTCCCCGGGCTGCAAAAAACGGTGATGCGGCCCATTGTCACGGCGCATTTTTTGTAAAAAACGCCTCAAAATATCCAAAAATTTTATCCTCGACCGCCTTGTCAATAAGTTATTCAAAAAACAATTAATTCTTGACAAAAAAAGTACAACATAATAATTTTGCCTCTCCAAAAGGACGAGTACAGGCAGTATTGACCGATTCAATCAGAGCACACGCGAAAGTAAATCTCCATCTTGAGGTCCTGAATCGAAGAGATGACGGGTACCACAATATTTTCAGCCTCATGGCAAGTGTTGCACTGCACGATCTTTTAAAACTCGAAGAGAGTAGCGCGCGAGAATTATCCGGCGGGATTGATATAGCCGTCGCTGTTAAAAACAACGGCGGCATTCACGGCAGCGTGATCGATTCAATCCCGGCCCATGAAAACCTCATCGCGCGGGCGGCGACGCTCTATTATGAGCGTGCCGGCATGAACGGCAAGGCGGTCTTCTCCATCGAGAAGAATATCCCGGCCGGGGCGGGACTTGGCGGAGGCAGCAGCGACGCGGCAGCAGCCCTGAAGCTTCTTAACGGCCGCCTTGGGAAATTCAGGGATGACGAGCTTGCGGAAATGGGATCTAAAATCGGCGCCGATATTCCCTACTGTCTCCATGGCGGGTTTGCCATAGGCCGCGGCATCGGCGAGACTGATAATGCCGGTACCGGGAAAACTGGCGTCATGGGTGCTGATCATCAATGACGGGATACATGTCGATACAGGCTCAGCCTACCGGTCCCTGAAAAGAGGAGCCGATGCCGATGCTGAACGGGAAGCAGTTGCAGGCAGAACAATCCGGCGGCTTACCGGAGCGCTTTCGTCGGGATCCCTGGATGCCCTGAAAGAGGCGGCGGTAAATGATTTCGAAGGACCGGTGTTCAAGCAGTATCCTGAAATCGGCCGCATCAAAGAAGAACTGTACGGCCTGGGAGCTGATTTTGCCATCATGACCGGCTCCGGATCGAGCGTGATAGGCCTTTTTAAAAAAAAGGAAACGGCGGAGCAGGCCCGGTCAAAGGTTATCGGAACATACAGGGAAGTGATCCTGACGCGGTTTGTGTGACGGGTCTTTCTCGGTATACATGATTAATGCTTCATTTCAGAGTGTAATGAAGCATTAATCATGTATATAATACATATTGAGGTGTGGCCAAGCGGTAAGGCATCGGGTTTTGGTCCCGTGACCCCAGGTTCGAATCCTGGCACCTCAGATATCTGACTCAGGGAGTTTACGTATCAACAACATATCTTCAATCGTGCTGGCCGGCGGCAAGGGAGTCCGTATGAAATCCGACCTGCCGAAGGTGCTCCAGCCATTCCTGGGAAGGCCATTAATCGCCCATGTGCTAGACAATATTGAGAAGGCGGGTGTTTCCGATATTTACGTCATCGTGGGATATCGGGGCGAACTGGTTATCGACGCGATAGGCGGACGCGCGGTGCCGGTCTGGCAGCGCGAGCAGCTGGGCACCGGCCACGCGGTCATGCAGGCCGAGGAAGCCCTGGCCGGTTTCAGCGGCAGGGTCATCATCGCCTGCGGCGACGTCCCCCTTATCAGGCCGGAAACATTCCGGTCCCTGGTTCAGGAAACGGAACAGGATGATGTAAAAGCCGTGGTGCTGACCATGCTGCTGGATAATCCCCGCGGGTACGGCAGGGTGATTAAGGACGCGGCTGGACGGTTCGAACGGATCGTGGAAGAAAAGGACGCGGCCCCTGAGGAAAAGAATATACGGGAAGTCAATTCCGGGACCTATGTTTTCGATAAGCGGTTCCTCTTCGAAGGGCTGCGGCGCATTGACACCAATAACGCGCAGGGCGAATATTATCTGCCCGATGCGCTGCAATATATCAGGACATCCGGATACACGGTAAAGACCGTTGCTCATGAAAGACCCCGTCGAGGGGAGCGGGGTTAACACACCCGAAGAGCTCCGGCGGCTGGAAGAGTACTGCAGAATTAAGACGAGAGGATAAACAAGTATGGGTGACAGTTTGCTTAAACTATTCTCTGGATCGTCAAATCCGGACCTGGCGCAGGAAATAGCGAGCTATCTCAATATCGAGCTTTCCAAGGTCGAGCTGAAACGCTTCAAGGACGGCGAGATATCGGTAAAGATAAAAGAGAATGTACGCGGCCATGACGTGTTCATTATCCAGTCAACCTGCAATCCGACCAACGACCACGTCATCGAACTGCTTCTCATGATAGACGCGGCGCTCCGGGCGTCGGCGGGCAGGATCACGGCGGTCATCCCCTATTTCGGGTATGCCCGCCAGGACCGGAAGGTGGAGCCCAGGGTTCCGATTTCGTCAAAGGTGATGGCCAATATCATCCAGGCCACCGGCGCGGACCGGGTCCTCACGATGGAGCTCCATGCCGAGCAGATACAGGGCTTTTTCGATATCCCGGTGGACAACCTGTACTCAAAGCCGGTCGCCATTGACTATATCAAGGGACTGCAAATAAAGGACGCGGTCATGGTTTCTCCCGATTCGGGCGGAGCGGAACGGGCCCGTTCCTACGCGAAGAACATATACGCGGGCCTGGCCATCATCGACAAGCGGCGGCCGGAACCGAACGTGGCCGAAGTGCAGTATGTCATCGGCGATGTCAAGGGCAAGAACTGCATCCTGGTTGATGACATGGTGGATACCGGCGGGTCGATTTCAAAGGCGGCCGGGGCGCTCCGCGAACAGGGCGCGAACGACGTGTACTGCCTGTTCACGCACCCGGTGCTTTCCGGTGACGCCATCAGCAAGATGGAATCGGCGGGATTCAAGGAGATCATTTTCACCAACACGATCCCGTACCGGGCGCCGCGGGAAATGAAGGGAATGAAGATTCTGTCAATCGCGCCCCTTTTCGGCGAGGCTATTCGAAGGATTCATAACGGGGAGTCGGTAAGTTCCCTGTTTGTATAGAAAACCAGATACATGAATATACAGTAAATTAAAGAGGAAAACCATGGAAGCAAAAAGTTTAACCGTAGAAACGAGAACTGATTTCGGTAAAAATGCGAGCCGCAGGGCGCGGCAAAACGGGTTCATCCCGGGAGTTATCTATTCTCACGGCGAATCTGAATCGATACAGATACCACGGAAGGAATTCTTCAAGCTTTTCAAGGGAAAGATATCCGAGAGCGTTATTTTCGATATACACAGCAACGCGAAGAAAGACGATACCGAAAAAATGGCCTATGTGAAGGACTACCACAAGGATCCTATAACGGGCGAGATACTGCACGTAGACCTGTTCAAGGTCACCAAGGGAGAAAAAATCCGCACCCACGTTCCGATCATCTTCACAGGGACGGCAAAAGGGGTCAAGCTCGGCGGTATACTCGAAGTCGACGTGCGGGAAATCGAAGTCGAGTGTCTGCCGAAAGACCTTCCGGAGAAAATCGAGATCGATGTAACCAGCATGGAGGTCGGGGACTCAATACATGTAAAGGATCTTGTCCTGGCCGATGGGGTCAAGGCCATGGAGAATCCCGATGCATCGATAGCATCCGTCCACGTGCCGAAAGTCGTCGTTGAAGAAGCGAAAGTCGAGGAGGCTGTGGCTGTTGAAGGTGAAGGTGAAGAGGCCAAGAAGGCTGCTGAGGGTGAAGAGGAAAAAGATAAGGAGAAAGAGAAAAAATAATTCCGGACGTGTTTCATTACTGCACCCGGCCGAGGGGCCGAGATTATATTATTACAGGGAGCGGTATTATTGAAGTTAATCGTTGGTTTTGGAAATCCTGGCGAAAAATTTGCGAATAACAGGCAGAATATTGGATTCAAGGTTATAGATATCATCGGCAACAACGAGAATATTGATGTCCGGATCAAGAAGAAGAAATCTGTAATCGGCAGGGGAAAAATAAGGGGGACCGATGTTGTTCTCCTCAAGCCTCAGACCTTTGTCAACCTGATCGGCGAATCGGTGCTCTATATAGCCTCGTTTCTGCGGATCAATGTCCGTGACATAATATGCATCGTCGAGGATTCTTCGCTCAAGCTCGGCGAATTGCGGGTGGATTATCTTTTCTCGAACCTGACCCATGCCGGTATTGAATCAATGACCAGGGCCCTCAAATCGGAAAGGTTCGCCAAGATACGGGTCGGTATCGGTACGCCGCCGAAAGGGGTGACCATGGAGGATTACCTTCTGCAGGATTTCACCGATGATGAAAACCTTATCCTCATAGACGTGCTTAATAAAACAGAAAAGGTGGTTAACCTGCTTATAACGCAGTCGATAGAAGAAGTACAGGATAAATGCAACCCGGAAGGGGCTGTGAAAATCAAGAAGAGGAAAGTCAAAGCCATTCACATCGACCACAGAAAAAAAAGATAATTACCTGCCTGTCGGGGGCTGTTTAAGAAATCGCAGTGACCAGATTCCGTATGTTGCGGGAGCGGGGTTGTCCGGTGCAAGCGATTTGTTAGACAGCCCCCGTTCACATTAATCCTGGAAAGTCATCGGGGGAACGCATTTTTTCTTGACTTAATTGTTCATTCATGCAGACTTTCCTTAACAGGAAGCCTGAAGAGAAAAAGCACTACTCTATTCAATGATAAGGGAGATGTTAGCGATGAGAAATGGAATGCTCTTGATTATGTCATGTATGATATCGATTCTCATTTCGACAGCTTACGCGCAATCCTATAAATTCGATTATCATCCCTCCTACGGCCCGGCGCCGCTGGGGGGCGATCCGAAGTCGATAGCGCAGCAGCTCAGTTATGAGAATTTTCGCTCCATAAAACTGCTCAACACGGCGGTCATGAATTTCGGGGGCGGTGAAGCCGAAATTGACAAGCTCGTTGACCAGTATGCCGAGGCAAGCGCCCTTTATTTTCAAAACAAGATGATGGAATCGGCGAAGGCATTCAAGGAAAACCAGGCAGCGATTCTGTCCACCGCAAAGCAGCTTTCACAAAAATACAACCAGGATACAAACGCCCTTCTCAAGGACAGCATTAACATGAACGTGCGGGCCAAGCTGAAGCTGAAATTGAAAAGCAGTGAAGGACGCTCCGCAACCGACAAGCTTATGGATCAGGGCCAGGCCGGGGTCTTGAAAGCAAACGACTATTACGAGCGCTTCAAGGATGCCAAGTCTGCTTCGGCCATGGACCTTATCAGTTCTATCTATTATTACCGCGGAGCAAAAGACAGCATGTTCCAGATGATGAGGATCATCGCCGATTACCAGAGCAAGTTTCAGGCTGAGGCTGAGGTAAACGACATGATCGCCAAGAAACAGCTGCCGCGCTCTAAAAAAGATGCGACCATACAGGAAAAAGCGGAACAGAAAAGGAAGGACCTTGAGGCCAAGTATCTGGATAAATACGCCCGGGACATGGTCGATAACAAGAACCTTGTGTACATTTCAAAGGAAAAAGAAAAATAGAAACGGCATAACCGTGTCATTCGTGTTTTGAAAGGATCATGTCCGTTTTTAAAACCCTCAGCGCCAGTATCCTGATCCGAGAATTGTCGTGAATGAGAAGGCCAATGACCTTCTCTTTTGTTTTTGCGTCAAGCCGGTATCCCTTCAATGCAAGAAGGGAAGCCTCGAGAAGGGAATAATTATACGCGGATGAGTTTCTTAATTTTTCAGCGACGGCCTGATAAATGAGGTCATCCTTCATTTTAACCCCCCGCAATGCCGCCAGCATAACGCTCGTGTTTGGATCATTGATCGCCCTGATGATAGACGGCACGAGGATGGGTTTAACGGTTGTATCTTCCAGGGAACATATGCCTTTTATGGACTCCTCCCTGATGAGCCAGTCACTGCTCTCGAGGCTGCGGATAAATATATCCGCCGAGGAGGGGTCTTTAAATGAGCGCAGCGCTTTTATTGCATACCATCGCACATTGTCATCCTTGTCTTCAAGGGCTATTTTTTTTATCACGGCGAGAGTTTGGCCTGATTTTATTTTCGCCAGGCTCACCACCGCCTCTATGCGCACGGCGGGGTACGGGTCCTGCGCGGCATAGGTCAGGATGCCGATGACCAGATCATTTTTATCCTTTCCGTAGTACTGAACGAGCTCGCGCACGATGTCGCGCCGTTCGATCCAGTTTGCCGATGAATATCGGCTGGCGGCGTCTCTCTGCTTCTGAATCCGGATCATTTCGGATTTCTGCAGCATGCTGCAGCCCGGCAGGTGGAATACAGTGAGAATCACCAGCAGCGTTGCGAAGGTTTTCGCGGGGACTCGACCAGGTCTTTGCCGGCGACGTTTCGAAAAAAAAGGGTACCGGCAGGCGTCAGCTGTCATGGAGCCGGTATTTTCCCTCCGTAGATGATGCCGTATTGGGTCAGGAATTTGTCGGTGCGCAAGATATAATATCTGGTTTCAATAAACGGGGTGAATTCCGTGAAGTAATCCATGTCTTCGTTCTTGAAGCGGTCCTTCCACTTGTCCACGTTGCCGGCACCGGCGTTATACGCCGCAACAGCATACTGATAGTTGCCACCGAACTGTTTTAAAAGACCTGCTATGTACTTGGCCCCGAGTTGTATTGAGGTGCATGGATCGGCAAGATCATAATGGTCCAGGTGAAGGCCGCGGGCTATCCCGCGCGCCGTTGACGGCATAAGCTGCATGAGACCCGAGGCGCCGGCGGATGAAACAGCGTTCTGCTTGAAAAGCGATTCAGCCTTAATCAGGGCGTAGATGATGTTTTTGTCCACCAGGTAGCGTGCACTATATGTCGAAACGCAATCATCAAAGGGCTCGGGGAAAAGCATTGTTACCGTCTCTTCGGGCATGAGAGTGATGTTTTCCTTTATGTCCAGCAGCTTTAAAAGCTCAAGGCAGGAATAGACCTCGAGAAAAGCATAGCGGTATTTCCTGCTGTAGTGAGCCAGGGCAATATACTTGTCCTTCCGGGCTTCCCTGGTTTTTGGAAGCAGCTTCATTTCCCGGTTGATGCCGGCGCTGTATCCCACCATGAAATATGTGTCCAGTTTCTTGAATGCTCCTCCGTAACCGGAGGAGGTTTTCATGGAGGAAATCATTTTTTCCAGGTCCCGATAACGCCCTGCGTCGGGCGTGTCGAGCGAAGCGATGCGCGCAGTCCGTTTTTTCATTGATTGCTGTTTTACCAGAAGCAAGGCGTGCCAGTAGAGAGCAGCATCGATGTTTTTTTCCCGGACCGCCTTGTTGTAGAGCTGCTCGAGGTCCTGCTCTGAAGATTGCGAAGCCTGCTGTTTGATCAGGAGCCAGGTATAGGGTGAATCAGGGTTCACGGCGACAATCTGTATGGCGGCCTTCAGGGCCTTTTCTCTGTTCCCCGACCCGGTGTGGATCTTGTGAAGCCAGAACCGGCATTCATCGGAATGGCTTCCCTTCGGGTACTTGGTGACTGATTCTTCAAGGTAGAGGAGTGCGCGTTCCAGGTTTTTGGCCCGTATCATGTTGCGCGCCAGGAGCCATAGAAAATGGCCGGCGTGGTCATCAGAATACTTGTTCTTGTAATCAGTCAGGTACTGTTCATACCCGCCCCGCTTATTCTCTTCAAGGAACCTGGCGGTCCTCTGGAGAGCGGCCTGCGCGTACGGTTCGGTTCCCGCCTTGATGACCTGCTGATATACGGCGATGGCGTTATTTTTGTTTCCCATATCCCAGAATTCATCACCGTGGGTCTTGAGAAGGGCAGGGTCGCCGGAACGCTCTTTAATGAGAGCCTGCACTGCTGCGGTGGCGTTGTCCCGGGTGAGTGCCCGTACCAGGAATATGTCGGCTTCAGCGCGGTCAGCCGGTTCCGGTTTCAGGGATCGAAGCAGTGTTATGGACTCTCTGTATTTTTTCCCGTGATAGAGGGCCTTTGCAAAAAGCAGGTTTTCCCTGTCGCTCAGCACCCCCGGTTTTTTTTCCATCAGTGCAGTGAGAAGTTCGGCCGCTGATTCCGCCTGCCATCCTTTTGCGTCGATCTCGAATACTCTGACATAATTTTCAAGGGCCCCCCTGAGATCGGATTTCTTCTCCAGAAGGGACCCGGTCCTGAGGAGAATGATAGACCGCGATTCGGGATCGTTATAATCGGCGAGGAGCTGTTTCAGCACCGAAAGCGCCTTATCATACTTTTTCTGTATCGCCAGTGACTTTGACTTGAGAAGCATCGCGTCGCGGGACAGGGCGCTGCGGCCGCCTGACATGAGGTCAATGAATTTGATCACGTAGCCATGCTCGCCGTACATGAAGAAAAGATCAGCCAGTTCGAAAACGGCATCATCATAGTAACCTGATTTCACATGATAACCCCTGACGAACTGGTACACCGGATTGGAAAAAAGGCGGAGTTTCGGATCCCGGTGGCCTGTAAAGCAGCTGTTGGCGAAGTGGAACATCGCGTTCTTGTATTTCTTTTCTTTTTTGTATGCGACACCGAGGAGAAAATGCTCATGGCACCCCTTTTGCTTTCCTTCAAGCAGGGATATGACGGATTCAGATGGATTATAGAACCCTAAGGTCGAAAGACTATTGCCGCTGATGGGCGGATTGTTGCATGAAAATAACAGTGTCAGCGCCACGATAAGGGTAGTTTTTGTTTTCATGGATATCTCATTTCATTTGCATGTATTCGTTATATTCTTTTATCTCGGACAGGTCCGGTTTATCCCATATGACGTCATAGAACGACTTTTCATCCTTCGAGCGGTAGTAATTATCAGTATGAATCAGGAGATTGTAGTCACGCTGCTCATTGCTTGATGCGTCGGTGATAAGCTTTTTCAGCTCATCATAGGTGTGCTGCCCGAATTCCTTTTTCTTGTCCTTATAGGTCTTGCGATCATAGGTCTGGCTGTCATAGGCCTGGCGCTCGAGTTCCTTGTTCTTGTCCTTTAAAAATTTTATCTGCAGCAGGGCAAAGAGGGCATATCGCTTCCCGTGCTTCACCTTTTTTATTGCCTTGGAATACCGGTACAGGCGCATCGAATAGAGACGTTCGTCAAAATTATCCGCCATGAGCAGGTCGATACTCGCGTCGGTTGTGTCGCGGTACCCGAGGCGCAGGTAATGGCGCGCGAGATAATCATTCGTTCGTATGACGGCTGGGGCGAAGCCGTTGAGGAGCTTTTTTGCCATGGCGATGTCTTTGTTCAGGGTCTTCTGGTAGAGGGTGATGAGAATCTTTTGTGATTTGAGAATTTCTTCGAAAGATTCTCCAAACATGAACTTCATGTAGAGATTCTGGGCGATTATATCCCGCTGTATCGCTTCTTTAAACTGCTTTTTTTCATCGTCCGTGCCCAGGTTGGTTATGGACATGTTGATGAAATAGAAAAAATAGCGGTTGTCTTTCAGTCCTTTTTCGGCGTTTCTCTGCTTTCCGGCGGCCAGGCTTGATTTGGTCCTCTGGGCCTGGACGGTGCCGATGCAGGCAATGATGATGGCGATAATGATGAGGATGATAGAATGGTGAGTTGATCGATGTTTCATTATCAGTATTGTTTTTCATGCGGGGCCATGCGGCGTCAACCGTGATTCCGATTGAGCGGCATTAAAGACTGAATGTCATGCCCTCGGTGGCAATATATATTCTGGTCGTGTCGTTCTTGCAGTTTTCCCCATGCTCTATCGCTGCCAGATAGTTTTCATGAAGCTTGCTGTCGGTATACGCCGGTTCATGATGCGTCATGACAAGATTCTTTACTTTCCATCGGAGACCGCAGTTGATCGCCATGGTATAGCTTGTGTGGCCCCAGTCGAATTTCATGAAGGATTCATCAAGGGTGTACTGGGAATCTATCACAAGCAGGTCTGCGAACTGAAAAAACTCGTATGTTGCGTCATGGCCTTTTTCAAACACTTCGCCGGTGAATTCGGCATCGGTGGCGAATATAAAGGTCTTCCCTGCCTGCTTGAACCGGTAGGCGAAGCTGCCGCCGGGATGCTTCAAGGGGAAATAGTCAACAAAGAGATCGTCTTCCAGTTTAATCGGAGCCCGGTTTTTTACATCGAGGTGGATGTACTGTTTCGTCGATTCAGTTCCTTCGAAGAGGGCCGGAAAATACGGCGCTGCCATCTGATCGGTTAAGTACTTTTTCTGATCCTTGTAGGGAGAGTGGAAGTTGAGAACGTTTCCTTTTATGTACAGTGGAGTAAAGAACGGCAGCCCCTGGATATGATCCCAGTGATAATGGGTTAAAAAAATATCGAGGACACCCTTCCCCGTGCCGCAGGGTCCTTTCATCAGCTCATAGCCTAACAGCCTGATTCCTGAGCCGCAGTCGAGGATGTATATCTTCCCGCTGTTCGATGTCACGCTGAGGCAGGTAGTATTTCCACCGTAAACATATCTGAGGTCATCGGGCAACGATTTGAGGAATTCAGGAATGCCTGAGCTGTTTCTCAGCCCCGCTTTTACGGCAAGATCCAGGATCATGGTTATTTTTTTTGAATATTCATCATTCGATGTCGGAGAAGGAAGTGAACCCCGGACCCCCCACAGTTTTATCTGCATGAATGATTTCCTTTGTTAAATTTAATATCGCTGCCGGTATCGTATAACACTGTTTTATGAAGTACAGGCGGTTATACACATACTTGCCCCCGCCGGTTAGCAGCGGTGGTTGAAACAGATATTCATACATTAATAATCGTACATCTTTAACATGATGTATAGTTATAAAAAAAATTTCAATCAAAATAATTCCGCATGCTAATTAAAAAACCGCATTTTTTATAATCAGTCGCTGCTCTGCATGGGAGCAAGCAGGATCGGTAATGCGGTTTCCAGGCAATTATGTCGCGACGGCAGTACTGAACCAGCACTGCCGTCGCGTATTTGTATGCAGGATCTACTATTCGTATACCTTTTCCTCCGCATCGTGCGCACCGACGGCGTCATCCTCAACATCTCTGACCGGTTCCTTTGAGAGGACTTTTTCATATTCCTTGTACCATTCATTCTGAATGATAAACTGCATGATTTCGTTGGTTCCGACCCAGATCATACTGAGACGGATGTCCCTGACGATGCGCTCCAGGGGAAACACGGCCGTATAGCCAATGCCCCCGACCGCCTGCATGCAGTTGTTTGCTATATCCCAGGCTGATTCGGTGACAAATTTCTTGGACTGCGACACCATTCTCCGGAGACGGCCGGGATGCACATTCGGGGAATCGGCCGCGCGGCAGGTGGTGTAGACCATGGAGCGCGCAGCGTCAAGGAGCAGCGAGCAGTCAGCGATTTTGAATCCCACGGCCTGGAAATTCTTGATGGGCTGACCGAAGGCTTTCCGGCGCGAGGTGTAACGCGTCGCAATTTCCAGCGCCGGGCGGACCGACCCGATGGTCATGGCCGCTGTGCCAAGGCGCTCGGGTATCATCATGCGCATGAACACGTCAAAACCACCGTTGATGCCGTTAAGGGCATAGCGCTCCGGTACGCGGACATCCTTGAAGATGACCCTGCCGGCGCCGCCGCCGCGGACACCCATGAGACCGTAAATATATTTGGTTTCGACCCCGGCTGACCGAGGCACCATGAAGGCAGTCATTTTTTTATGGGGAGGGCCGGATGGATCGGTGACAGCGTACACGAGAAACCAGTCTGCGCCTTCCGCCCCGACGATGAACCGCTTCTGCCCGTTGATTATCCAGTCGTTCCCGTCTTTTCTGGCGACTGTGGTGGCTCCGAAAAAGTCCGATCCTCCGCGCGGCTCGGTGAGTCCTTCCGCTGCGTAAACTTCCCCTTTCAGGAGGGGAACAATCACCTGCTGTTTCAGTTCGTCGGATCCGAAAACTGCGATGGCTTCGCATACGATGTCGGCGCCGACCCCCCAGAGGCAGGCGAGCGAATAACTGGCAACGCCGATTTCTTCGGCGACAATGGCGTCGTCGACCCATCCGAGTCCGCGGCCGCCGAGGTCGCGGGGGAGCCGTATGCCCAGGAGGTTGCGGCGGCCTGCCTCCTTCAGATATTCGTGGGGGAACTGGATCTTCTCGGCATCCATGGCCAGGATCATATCCTTCGGGACCCACCGGGTAAAGGCGCGCGCCTCATCCCTCAGTTTTTTCTGCTCTTCGGTCATGATGAAGTCAAACATGGTGAACCTCCTCCTTCTTTCGCTGGTAATTATTTTTTCGACAGTTCCCGCCGTCTCCGGAGAAGCTTGCGTTTCAGCGCCAGAAGATCGGTTTGAAACAGGTCAAGTTCCTTCCTCTGCCTGGCGATATCGTTCATTTTCTGGTCGATATACCAGAGACTGGTGTTGATCTGGCTCTTTTCATTTATAGCATCATCGGACATGCCGATCATTTCGGCTATCTGGTCAAGGGTTGCTCCAAACCGTTTTCCGCGCAGGATCAGTTTCAGACGCGCCCGGTTCTGCCGTGTGTAATAACGCTGGTTCCCCGGGGTTCGCTCAGGGCTTACGAGGCCCTTCTGTTCGTAATAGCGAATGGCTGACGGTTTAATGCTGAGTTCAGCCGCGAGCTCGGAGATGGTAAATCGATCCTTGTCCATGCGGTGAATACCTAAACTTAAAGTTAACTTTAAGTTAGCATCTCCATGATTTCTGTCAAGCCATTTATTTATAAAAGACAGGTCCCCGACGCCTGGATCCGGCTCTGGATGGTCCGCTGGCTGGAAAACTGGTGCATATATTCAAAGTAAAGCCTGAACCCGCGCAAACGGACCTGGAGCATCACCGCAAGGATGTTGGATGGGATGGTTACATACATGCCGGGGCTTATGGAGTCGGAGAGGCGGGCAACAGCCGTATACAGGGGAATGCCTTGAGAGATGAAGAATCGTGAATAGCGAAGAGAGAGTGTCGCGGCATTAAAGAGGGTGAACCGGGTTCTTACGGTGATTGAGCCGGAGAACGGGCCCTGCACTTTGCCCTGTATCGTGCCGCTGCAAGTGAAGAGTATTGATTTGATTATATACATCCTCGCCAGTGAATTGGCCTGGAATTGCTCATCTGTTCCCTGCTTCATGCCCGTTTCAACATGCGCAACTCTGATGGTGCAGGAGCCTTTCAGGCGTGCGTTGTAATTAAGGAAGAGCCGCTCACGCCTGATATGCCGCAGGTAGTGCTCATACCCGGATGGAAGATTGTTTTTCTCGGAGAAAAAAGAAGCACCTAGTGACAGATTCCCAAGGAGACGCACTGAGACTGCAGCCGAAAATGCTGTTTCCGGATAACTGTTCCCGGAACTGTAAGGGGTATAAAAGTTTTTATCGGTCTGCTTGCCGGCAAAGTATATCGCACAAAACCGATGGCGGAATGCCATGCTGTACATGATGCCGTAACCGCGTATTGTTCTTGATCCCGTGAATGGCGCCGAAATAATCCTGTTAGGAGAACAGAAGTCGATACATATCAGAATATAGTCGTCGCGATACTGGCAATAGAACCCGTATCCAAAAAAATTCTTTTCACCTCCCGGCAGTATATTGTTATCCTGATTCCACAGCAGGAAATGATCGTCAGAGCGTTTGATAAAGGTATAGATAAAATATGACTGCAGGGTAACGTGTCCGGCAACCTGCATGCTAAAGATGTATCCGCAATCGTTTACTTCCACTGGCTCAGAATAACGATAATCTTTCTTCGGCCTATTAAGAATGGAATTAAGGGATGTACCGGTAACGCAGGGATATTGAAGGTCATTCCTTGCAAAGCGGTTCCTGAAGGAATAATATCCATGGAGGGACAGGGAGACGGCATTAGTGGAAATCAATGCTCCCGCTGCGATACCATGAAATGAGAAATAGGGATTCCCGGCAGTGCAGGGCATAAAGGGAGCCCCTGCGGATACTGCGAGAGACCTGTTGAAAAAATCGGGAGAGAGGAACATTTTTCTGCCGACCAGGAGCCCGGCGCCGAATTGGGCGTAATAATTTCCGATGATGCATTCAAAATAGGGTGATAAGCCGATCAGGCATATATTCCAGGTGAAACGGTTATCCCTGGTCATGCCCATGTTGACATGGGTGAAACTGGCCGAGCTTTTTCCGAACGAAAGAAGAACTGATTCGCGGAAAAAACGTTTTTCCACATTGTCATAGTCAAGGGTATCCTGCCGGTATTCAGCCGTGAGCATGAGACGCGGTGAAGGCCTGGTTTCAACCCCGGCAAGGACCGGCGCGCAGGCCATCAGGAACGCAATGATTATCGATGCCCGGCGCACAGGTCAAGGGCCTTCTTTTTTTTATCAGCGGGAAGGTCGGCGAGGGAATTGACCCGGTCAGCGCAGCTTTTATTCTTTCCGACCATGGCCATGTCTGTAAGTTCCAGGGCCGTTGCGGCCGGGACTCCCAGGGCGATAAGTTTTTTAAAATAATCCTTCTGCGCTTTTTCAAATTCACGCCTCCTCTGCGCTCCCGATTCTCTGAAGGTTTCATCGGGGGCCAGCCCGTTACAGTACCTGAGAAGGCTGTCGATTTCCTTCTCGCTCATGCCGATCTGGACCAGGGAGGTGCGGGTAACAGGCCCGGTGGTCTGCCGGTATTTCATTATTCTTTCCGCGATGTGTTGCTCCATTCCCGGAATGGCGGTAAGCTGCTCCAGGGAACAGCTGTTGATGTTGACGGCGGGTTTGTTCTCCTGCTTTTTAATATTGGATACAATAGAACCGTAACTGAGTGAATCGATATTAATTTCCGAGACGGAGAGGGTGACACCCGCTGTATGGGTAAAACCGAGATGAGGGTGATATTTCAAACCGTATGAAACAGATACATACTTATATATAAAGGAGAAAGCGCCGGAATAGGTGGTGGCTTCATGGGCGTATCCGACACTGATGGAAAAATATTTCAGAACATTGGCCGTTGCCGCGATGGTGTTTATGTATCCATAAGATGTTTTACTGATATTGTACAGCAGAGTGAACCCCCTGAAGGGCTTAATGGCGGCCCCGGCGATCCATTCCGGGAACATCAGGTCCCGCCGCTTTTTTATGCAGAGGGAGGCTATGTTTTCCTGCAGGAAGGCTATTTCAACCCATTCACAGGGCGCGATTAACAGGGATGCCCTGCAGTCAGCCTGGTGAGTCGCCAGGGTTGTCTCGGCCGTGTTTATAACAAGGTTGTAATATGTTGCACCGATTCCTACGGAGACATACTTGACCGGCATGTAGGCGAGATTAAGCTCAACGACATTTTCACAGTACTGGCCGGCTCCAAACCTGTCCCAGAGGGCCTGAACGGCGAATCCTTTAACAGAATAACCGGCCCGCAGGGTTGTGGCATAGAGTCCGTCGAGGGTGTAGGGCCGGGTGCCGGAACAGTGCAGGTAGGGATACCGGATCCGCGGGAGGTATGCCGGATTTGACACTGAATCCGGCAGGGAGTCATCGTTAACGGACTGCCGGAATGGAAAGAGCGACGCCGGCGGTGCCGCCCGGTACTCAAAGGCCGACATGACATTGCCGGTGAGGCACAGGATAATGGCTATCTTGATCATTGGTACCTGCTCAGGACGATATAGATCATCTCTTCAGCGGTGATACGGAGAGCGGGATTCACCGCTTCTATTTTGCACAGGTACAGGCCGGTAACGGCACGGCTGTGCTGGAGAACAGGATTCCAGTAAAGATTGAAGAAACCGGGATTGACTGAAACGAAGAGCGGCGATTCATGTATCAGGATGCCGGTAACCGAAAAAACACGGAGCTTGAGGGAACAGGGAATAAAAATGAATACCGGGATGGCGCCGCTGCCGAAGATCTGATGCCCCGGGATGATGGTGACGGTTTTGCGCAGCGGTTTAAAGAGGCGCTTGCCCATGGAGAGGGCTACCGTCATGTTATCTTTTCCGGGCGTTTGGTAATTGGTAACGGCAAAGTCCGCCTCGCTGTTTGAATCGGACGCGCTTTTTCTTGAAACGCTCATGTGGGACATGAGGCCTTCGCTCCCGATAAAGACCGCACCATCCTGTATGCTCTGCGCTGAGCCGGGCTGCCACTGGCCCAGACCCCGGGCCGCTGAGACATGGGAGGCAACCGTTTCATTGGGGCTTCCGTCCCGGTTGGAGTAATACACGAAATCGATAATGCCGCCGTTGGCGGGGTCGTCATCGGAGTCGATGGCGATGAGTCCCTCGGTGTTCCACAGGCTGGCATAGTAATTGTTGCAGTAGACGTCGATATAACCGTTGCCGTTTGTATCGCCGGTCAGGTCGGTTTCGTCCGGCACATCGGGGCTGGTAAGGTGCACCACGACATACCGGTCGTCGTAAGGCGTCCCGGGGCGGTCATAACTGTATATCGTGACGGGATCTGTGCTCAGGGCCTCGTTTTTTCCGTAATATGCGGTAACGTATAATCTGGATATATCCATCTTTTCACCGGCTCTTCCGGCCAGTGTCAGCTCGACCCAGTCTGAAGTTTCGCTGGTAACGAACTCATTGATCATGAGACCGGCAGCAAGGCGCGTATCGAGAAGCAGAATGAAAAGAAGGATGCAGAAGTATGTTCGTGTCATGGCGTCCCCTCTGGCTGGTAAACGTTCTGGAGACGCGGAATTAAAAAAATTTCTTATATTACATCAATAATAGACGGGCATACGCCGCCTGCTCGCGGATTGATCCACGGTGCATCAAGGAAAAATCAGCGGAAAGTCCTGTCAGATGATTCAGACGATGCGGGCTTGATATTTTTTACGAAGGGCAAGTTTCTCGAATTTCACGTCCGGGAATCCCGCGGCCAGGACCGCGAAGATCCTGTTCTCTGAAGGTATCCCGAGATAGCCCTTGATGGAGGAACTCCGGTTTATGGATTCCACGGCGTAGCCGATATAACAGGTTCCGAGTCCCAGGGCGTGGGCCAGGAGCGTTATATTGTATGAAGCGTATTGCGCGTCCTCAACCGGGGTGCTTCCTACCGTTTTGCCGTGAATTATGATGAGGGCCGGGGCCCCGTGGAAGAGTATGTCTTTCCCTTCTTCGGACTCCTTCAGGCCCATTTCCACGCTTTCGATATGCTCGTTGTAATAGCGGATCAGCGCGGTTCCGATAAAGGGCACGGAAAGATATCGGACCAGCGGATTTTTCGCCAGCCGGTTGAGCTTAATGAAAAACTTCCGAATCTCAAGGGCAAGGTTCCATACCTTGTCCCGGCCGTTGACGGCCAGAAATTCCCAGGTCTGGCAGTTGCTGCCGGAGGGGGCCGTTACGGCGAACTCGATAAGATCCGACAGGATGCTGTCGCTTACCGGATCATCCCTGAATTTTCTTACGCTTCTCCGCGATCGGACAATATTGACAAGGTCGGAGGGATTGAAAGCACCCGGCTCGAACACTTTTTCCCTGTAAGAAAAGGATTTCATGGCAATGGCGGTGAGGGCCTCAGGGTCAAACCGAATTGCTCCGAACCGGCACACCGTGTAGCAGTGGGAGCAGAGCATGCATTCCTGTTCAGTTGTTTTGACGGTACCGCCATCAAACACCAGTATTTGCTGGGGGCAGACGCTTATGCACTGTTTGCAAAGAGTGCATTTTTCCAGGTCAATAATAGGAACTGATGTCATAGGGCCTTCCTTGATGACATACCACGTGTGTTCAGGCCGGAGGCTGTCAATGATTTTTGCACATGATGTCGAATTATTGTTCATCCATTTATTTTATCTCTGCAGAAAAAATTCTCGACAACTCGAGAGGGTCATACCAACTGGTTTTAAATATAGGGTTGCATGTTTTTCGGAGTGGTTATGAGGAGTGGGTTGCAATTGCGGGGGGAGCAGTTCGAAGAATTCGCCAATGTCTGTTATGAAAAAATCGCCCCCGCTTCATCAAAGATCGAGGCACTGTCCATTGTAGCCGACTTCGCGTCGTCACGGATAGAAGGCTATGCCCGGCAGGCCCTTGAAGATCGGGACGAGGTGTCAATGCTGTTTGTCGAGCTCCTCGACCAGATCATGTTCGAACTTGCCGAAAATATCCCGACGGATGCCATGGTCCGCGAGTACATGGCCGATGATCTCTTTGCGCGCCTGGTCATATATCTTGATATTTTCAGGGACCTCGAAACCTACTCGGCCTCACTGAGAAAGAGACTCCTTACCCATGATGATACGGTCATAATGCGGCAATTCGGGATGAAGGAGTACGCGCCCCTGCTGATGACTGAATATTTAGAACAGCCGGTGCTTCAGCGTTCGATTCTGCATACCCTTGTCACCTTCGATAATGATGATCTTCTCAATTTCTTCTATAATATAACCAAGGAAACGGGCACTATTGAAATAAAGGCCCTTGCGCTGGCGGGACTGAAAAAATGCGGATCACGGTTCAGTTCCTGGCGTCAGCTGGTCAGCGACAACGAAGAGCATAACAAGATGATTGCCTATGCGCAGCGCTTTTACTGCGCGGTGATTGAAAAGAATGATATACCGCGGGATCTCTATTCGTCAATATTTGTGCTGCAGTATATTGAATCAGACCGCGATCTCCTGCTGTCCCAGAGCAGCCTTTCCTGGGTAATGAACCTTTTAAAATCCATGCTTGATATCGGATATTTCAATTCCTATCTCACCGATTTTTACCTGTCCATCTGCAACATTATTATCTTCGCCGGAACGGAAATCCTCGCGGAACTGCTCGGTGTGGATGGGCAGGTGAAAACGCTCGTGCAGGTCATCGATTTTCTCCCGGGGGAGTATTTCGACCGGATCATGCCGAAGCTTTCCCTGCTGGGCAATGACTTCATTCACAGGGTGAATTACATGCTGGCAGCGGGAAAAATGAAACTTAACAACCGCGAATCAAACACCTACTCCTATATTCTCTGGAAAACGGGGAACAACCTGTAGCGAGATTAAAACGCGCCTCTGCTGTCAATAAGGATGGTGACCGGTCCGTCATTGACGAGGGACACCTTCATGTCGGCTCCGAATATGCCGGCCTTTGTTTTTTCATGCCGCGACCGGCACTGCTCAACAAAAACCTTGAATGCTTCCCGGGCGGCTTCCGGCTTCATGGCGCTTGAATAGGAAGGACGTTTACCCTTGCGGGCGTCGCCGTACAGGGTGAATTGCGAAACCAGAAGTATTTCACCGCCGGTATCGGTGACCGAGAGGTTCATAACGCCGCCGGCGTCATTGAAAATACGCACGCCGAGGATTTTTCCTGTAATGTATTCCATGTCCCCGGCCGTGTCGGATTCATGAAGTCCGGCGAGTACCAGGAGCCCCCTGCCGATTGACGCCACTGTTTCACCGTCTACCTGCACGGAGGCCTGCAGCACCCGCTGGATGACCACGCGCATGGTCCCGTCCTACTTCATGAGTTTCTGCTTTAAAACCGCTTCAGGCTGCACGCCGACGAAGCGCTCGACTTCTGATCCGGATTTAATGATAATGAGCGTGGGGATGGAGGATATGCCGAATTTCTGGGCGATATCGGGGTTTTCATCCGTGTTTATCTTGGCAATGGTTGCCTGTATATCGGGGGATTGGGCCAGCTTTTCAAGTATAGGGACCTGCATCTTGCAGGGGCCGCACCAGGGGGCCCAGAAGTCTATCAGGACCGTATTGCTTGCTTTCATGACCTCGGCTTCGAAATTGGAACTGTTGACCTCGATCAGCTTCGCCATAGTCTCCTCCACGTGCATGCAGTTAGTGATAATCGCTTCCGGTACTTATTTTTCTATTATATCCGCATGGAGTCCACTATTTTTTAATATTTAAACGCTAAAAATGCCGATAAAGGAACTGATGTGGTGGGCTGTTATATGTCCCGGCTCGAGCTGATGATATCGTGCCAATTCTTTCGCTTTCCCGAGGTATAGGTATGAAACGGTTTTTTCTCATAATATTTCTTTTCATCATGACCTTGTCATACGGCCAGCAGGCAAAAGGTGCAAAAGAGACTGACAAGGACACAGAAAAAAAACAAAAGGTCATTTCCAGTGTCCCCAATGGATATGAAAAGCTGTCATGGGGGGTAAAGCTTTCTGACGCGAGGGATAAAATCAAGGGAAAGCTTGTTTTTACTGATGATAAAAGCATAATTATTTCCAGGGATGGCGATCTGGAGTATTATTACGGATTCTTCTATATCGATCCTGCGCTCGAAAGCGGTGATGCCGCAAAAAAAGAATCTGTACCGAAAGAAGCGGATAAGAAGAAAGAAAGCGCTGACAAGGTTGACGAGGGAAAGCTTTTTTACGTGGCGCTGAAGTTCCCGTATCTTTCCATGGATGAAGTGAAGAAAAAAATCGAGGCCAAGTACGGACCCTCGACGAACGAGAACCTGCATAACATGCAGGGGGCGGTGGCCTGGAACGGTGAAAACACCATTGTTATCATGTGGATTGACCGGTATGAGAACAAGCCTTTCTGCCGGCGTATCACGTACGTTAATAAAAAGATCACCAAGGAACTGGGCGATTACCAGTTCAAGGTTTTTAATAAGGTGGAGCTGGCCATACTCAAACAGCTGGGACTGTAAAAAACGCTATTGGATTCCCCTTCGGATGGCAACCTCACCCCGCCTCCGGCGCGCCCTCTCCCATAAAGAGAGGGCTTCTAATAAAATTACATTTTCTTGTTCCTCCCCCTCGCCCTGTGGGAGAGGTGGGTTGAAGGGGTGAGGTCCACTGCCTATGAGTGACTGATAAATACCGGGACTAACCCTATTCCGTCTTCAAGAGAATCCAGCGCCTTTCCTAAAACCGTGCCGATTTTTTCGAAGGAATCTATGACGCCGCCCATGCCGCAACCGGGTGTGGATGAGGTTACGATGGGGTCGCCGGGACGCAGCGGTTTCTGTCTGGCGTCGATTCTGCACAGCACCGTACCGGTCAGGGCCACGGGATAAACCTTATGCTTCTTGCCGTTGGCGTTAATAATAATCGTCGGATTTCCAGAAACAACGCCTATCACGGAGCGGTTGTATTCCGTTCTGGTCCGTGACAGGATCGATTTGCCGCCCTCGCTCACGGCCAGGATGTCGCCCGGCTGAACATATTCCGCGTCATCGATTTCGAATATCTCCACAAGATTTGAAGGATATGGATCAGATCCATCGGGCGTTGTATTGTGTATGTGGAGGGCTCCGTTGAAGAACGCCCTGCCGTTCACCAGGAGCGCGTCTCCGCTGCCGGTAAGGTCCAGGGAGCCGTCATACTCCTTGATGGCTCCAGAGCCGTCAGCCACCAGCGAAAAATCATGCTCGCTGGCGAAGATGCCTCCCGCGCCAAATCGCGAAACGCCCAGGACGCCGCATCCCTTTCCGATCTTTTCGGTCCCGCCAGATGATTGACCGCGCACGCCGATATGGCCGCTGTGGCCAACCACGCCGTAGGACTGGACGGGCTTGGCGGATGCGATGCCCGCGATGCCGGTCAGACCGATGGATGCCGGTTCGGTTGATTCATTTTTAGCATAGATGATTGCCGATCCGTCCGAAGGCGGCGTTACCTGGGTGAAAGCTTCGTGCCTGCTGCCCCGTATGGCTATGGTGCCGGTATGGCTGTTGTGGTCATGGCTGACCGGTGCGTACTCATGGGTATGGGGAAGGGGCTGCCGCGCGTTGCTCAGACGCTGATCACCTGATTGGACCACGGAGCCCTGTTTTGTTTCATTGTCTCTGGCGAGGATAACGATGCCCGGTGATTCTTCAGTGGCGGTCTTGAGACGCCGATCGCTCCCCTGGACAGCAACACCGGGACTCTCTTCGCCGTCTTCGGCGAGCTCGACGATACCATTAGCGGTCGTGGTGGCGTCCTTGAGGCGTTTGTCATTTCCCTGGACCGCGACGCCGGCTCTGGTTTCGCCGTCTTCAGCCAGTTCGACGATGCCTCTGGCGGTCGTGGTGGCGTCCTTGAGACGTTTGTCATTTCCCTGGACCGCGACGCCGGATCTGGTTTCGCCATTTTCCGCCAGTTCGACGATGCCTTTAGCGGACGTGGTGGCGTCCCTGAGACGTTTGTCATTTCCCTGGACCGCGACGCCGGCTTTGGTTTCGCCGTCTTCCGCCAGCTCGATGATGCCTTTGTCGGACGTGGTGGCGTCCCTGAGACGTTTGTCATTTCCCTGGACCGCGACGCCGGCTTTGGTTTCGCCGTCTTCCGCCAGCTCGACGATGCCTTTAGCGGACGTGGTGGCGTCCCTGAGGCGTTTGTCATTTCCCTGGACCGCGACGCCGGCTTTTGTTTCACCGTCTTCCGCCAGTTCGACGATGCCTCTGGCGGTCGTGGTGGCGTCCTTGAGGCGTTTGTCATTTCCCTGGACCGCGACGCCGGCTTTGGTTTCGCCGTCTTCCGCCAGTTCGACGATACCTTTGGCGGTCGTGGTGGCGTCCCTGAGGCGTTTGTCATTTCCCTGGACCGCGACGCCGGCTTTGGTTTCGCCGTCTTCCGCCAGTTCGACGATGCCTTTGTCGGACGTGGTGGCGTCCCTGAGACGTTTGTCATTTCCCTGGACCGCGACGCCGGCTTTGGTTTCGCCGTCTTCCGCCAGCTCGACGATACCTCTGGCGGTCGTGGTGGCGTCCTTGAGGCGTTTGTCATTTCCCTGGACTGCGACGCCGGCTTTGGTTTCGCCGTCTTCCGCCAGCTCGACGATACCTTTATATACAGTTGTGGCTTCCCGAAGGCGCTTATCGCTGGCCTGGACCACGGTGCCGGCCGTGTCAGCGCCGTCAGCCGCGAGCTTGCAGATGCCGAAGGACTCAGATGTGGCTTTATTCAGACGGGGATCATTACCGGTAACGGCCGCGTTTTCCTTGTACATGCCGTCAGGGCACAATTTTACTATGCCGAAATTAGCGGTCGATGCCTCCTGGAGACGTGAATCATTGCTCTGGACAACGGCACCGGGCTTGTTCTCGCGGTTGTGGGCAAGGCGGACGATGCCGTGCTTCAGGTCGGTGGCGGGAGCGATACGCGGATCTGAAGCCTGTACAACCAGTCCCTTCGCGGTGTCGCCGTCTTCCGCGATCTGGACTATGCCTTTGAATATGGTGCTGGCGTCACGGAGCCGCCGGTCATTTGCCTGCACCGCAATTCCCGGCGCGTCGTCGCCATCCTTGGCGAAGCGGACTATTCCCGCCTGGAAGATCGAAGCGTAGGGTGTCAGCTCGCCTATGTTATGGGTATGGAAGGGGTTGGAGGGCGCCCCCGATATTTCAAGATGGGCAAGCTGGACGCCGTAATTTCCCTCCGGGTATTTTACGCCCTTCGCCTCTATGCGAATGTAGCGAGCCGGCCGTATGTCGGTGTTCCAGAAATACTTTTTTATTACCTGGGGGGTGAAATTTTTTTCCTCGAGGAGGGGCATCCATATATTGTTGTCAGAGCTGGTTTCAATGTAGAAGTTCTCGGGGAATCCCCTGGATGCAGACCCGAGGATGATGCGGTTTACATGAAAGATCTTTCCCAGGTCAATGAACAGGGATTCCTTGGCAGACTGGGATCTCAATTCCGATTCCCATATTTTTTCATGGTCCTCAAACAGGAGGTTCTGGGGTACCCTGCCGGATGAAGACACGCTGCTTGCCTTTATTTCGTTTATACCGGCAATCCCGGTGCGGATGCGTCCGATTTCAGAATAAAATTTTCCCTCCTGCTGGTGGCTGGTGATGATGAGAATTTTAAGGTACCGGACAAGGGTGAGGGGGATGTCAAGCCGGTAGGTGTTGGAATCAAGGACCAGCTTTTTCTCAACGAAAAGGACCATCCAGGTTTCTCCATCCAGGCTCCCTTCAAAGCGGATGTCAGCAGGAAAGGCCTTGGTGCCGTTGGGCGACGCCGTTATTTCGATGTAGTCAATGGTGGCATTTTTCTGAAGGTCGAGAATGATATATTCGGGGATGTTTTCATCGCTCTTTCTGCTGCACCAGTACCCGGCATCCTGGAGGATGTTGAAAACCGAGTTTGATTCATGCTGCTCGCTTGAAACAGCGTGTATCTTGCAGTCGTAATCGCGCTTATGGCTGATGTTGATGTATTCCATTATGATACCTGGTTATGTTTGTTTACAGAGCGTGCTGAGTACAGGCGCGTAACACCATGCGCCCCGGAGGCTTCCGCAATAGTATGGCATGGCCGAACCCTGCATATGTGCTATGATTATTATGCACCTTCACAGCCTGTCAAATATTTTATTGTTTAATCCGGATCGTTATAGCCGCACCCTTCATAGGGCGAGAGGGGTTCATCCCTGACAAGGTGTTTTACGTCGTCATAGTAGGGAAAATCCCGGCACATCCTCGGCCTGAAGGGATGTATGGAGCATGTCGGGGTCCCGTTTACATCGATGGTATAATGCTTGCATATATAATGATAGGGGAGGTCCTCTTCCGGGTTTTCGAATTTGAATACCAGCATCGGGAAGATGAGGTATATTTCCGAAAAGTTCGGGTCGATTTTTTGCGATTTCTTCCAGTATTCATAGGCCGTACGGAGCATGTCCGGCGACTCGGCGAGACGCACGTCCTGGCAGCAGTATCCCTTTCTTTTGCAGTGGCCCATGGCGGAGTCCATGACATACATTTTTTCCGGCGCCTGAGGCGGCGGGGAAAATATCAAGTATATCAAATCTGTAAATGCTTGACAAATTATGCAATTAAATAATTCAAATACTTCAATATTTACAAGATTCCTTGTATGGTTTCCCTTCGGAGAGAGGGGGCCATGTTCCATGATAGTTGTATTTTCTATGGTTTTTTTGTATATTGTTGTCAATCAAGTCATCCGGCTGTAACAGCATGTTATGCCGGATACTCCTAAAATACACGGCCGTCAGCTGTGATCCAGTTTGAAATCAATAAAGGGAGATTAATGATATATGGATGGTTTTTCCGCAGAAGAAATATTCACCAAGGAAAATGGTTTTGCCTATAACGATTTCATCATACTGCCCGGCTACATAGATTTCGCGCCGGACGATGTGATACTCGAGTCCAACCTGACCAGGAACATTCGCATTAAGAATCCCCTGGTTTCCAGCCCCATGGACACCGTGACTGATTCGAGAATGGCCATCGGCCTGGCCATGCTCGGTGGAATAGGCATTATCCATTACAATAATACCATCGAAGAGCAGGCCGCCGAAGTACGGAAGGTCAAACGCTTCGAGAACGGCTTCATCAACGACCCGATCGTTCTTTCCCCGGGCAACACCATAGCTGACATAGATGCAATAAAGATAAAATACGGGTTTTCCGGCATACCCATTACCGAAGACGGGAAGCTCAATTCCATGCTCCTGGGCATCGTTTCCAACAGGGACATTGATTTTGAATCTGACCGTTCAAAGAAACTGCTTGATGTCATGACGACGGACCTGGTCACCGCGAAAAAAGGCATATCCCTGAACGAGGCGAACCAGATCCTGAAAAATTCCAAGAAGGGGAAGCTCCCGATAATCGACGAAAAGGGAAAGCTCGTCGCCCTCATGTCGCGGAAAGACCTGGTGAAAAACCGCGAGTACCCTCTCGCGTCAAAGGACCCGCGCAAGCAGCTCATGGTGGGTGCCGCCATATCGACCAGGGAAGAATCGAGGGAGCGCCTCGCAGCCCTGGTGGAAGCCGGTGTTAACGCCGTGGTGGTGGATGCCGCCCAGGGGAATTCCTGCTTCCAGACTGACATGATTAAATATATAAAGAAGAAATATCCGGAAATCGAGGTCATCGGCGGGAACGTGGTGACCATGGAGCAGAGCGAGAATATAATCAAGGCCGGCGCCGACGCCCTGCGCATCGGCATGGGGCCCGGCTCTATCTGCACGACCCAGACGACCATGGCCGTGGGCCGCGCCCAGGCGACCGCCGTGTACCGGACCGCGAAGATGGCCCGGGAGCATAACGTCCCGGTTATCGCTGACGGCGGCATATCCACGATCGGCCATATCACCAAGGCCCTTGCCCTGGGGGCATCGGCGGTCATGATGGGTTCCATGTTCGCCGGCACCAACGAAGCGCCGGGCGAATATTTTTACGAGAACGGCGTGCGGCTCAAGAAGTACCGCGGCATGGCTTCGCAGGAGGCCCTGGAGGCAGGCGGGGCCAAGCGCTATTTCGCCGAGGACACCAAGATCAAGGTAGTCCAGGGGGTGTCGGGTACCGTCCTTGACAAGGGATCCATTTTTGAGTTCGTGCCATACCTGATCCAGGGACTCAAGCATTCATTCCAGGATATGGGGACCAGGGACATGGCGGTGCTCCATGAGCGGCTGCGCAAGGGAACGCTGAGGTTCGAGCTGAGGTCGCCATCGGCGCAGCTTGAGGGCGGCGTTCATGACATGTATTCATACAAAGAGCCGAAATATATGTAGGAGTTGTCCCGGGCCCTGCAATGGACTTCAAGGAAATCGTCACACGAAACCGGAGCTATCGCCGCTTTTACCAGGACCATGAGATCTCTGATGAGACCCTGCGGGGCCTGGTGGACCTCGCGCGGCTGACACCCTCCGCGGCGAACCGACAGCCGCTGCGCTATATCCTCTCTAACCGGCCGGACAAGAACGCCGTTATATTCCGGCACCTGGCCTGGGCAGCCTACCTTGTGAACTGGGACGGGCCCGCTGACGGGGAGCGGCCATCGGCGTACATCATCATACTGAATGACCCGTCCGTCAGTAAATCCCTCGACTGCGACCATGGTATTGTTGCGCAGACCATCCTGCTGGGCGCAGCCGCAGCCGGGCTCGGGGGCTGCATGATAGGCGCCATAAAGAGGGAAGGGCTTCGCGCGTCCCTGAATATTCCGGAGCAGTATGAAATCATGCTGGTTCTGGCCCTCGGGAAGCCGAAGGAGATCGTCGAAATTGAAACGATCGGTCCGGACGGGGATATCCGTTACTGGCGCGACAGCGCGGGAGTCCACCATGTGCCCAAGCGCTCCCTGGATGACCTGATACTGGACCTCTGACCGCCCATGGATGGCCAGTCCATGTACCGCATCGTCATACGCTTCTACGAAGAGCTCAATGATTTCCTTCCTGCAGCGTACCGGAAAAGAGACATAGATTTTGAATTCAAGGGACGGAGGTCGGTGAAGGACCTGATCGAATCCTTCGGCGTGCCCCACGTGGAAGTTGACCTCATCCTGGTCAACGGGGAGTCGGTCGGATTTTCCCGCATTGTCGAGCATGGCGACCGGATCAGCGTTTACCCCGTGTTCGAGACCCTCGACGTCGGGTCCGTGACACGGCTCAGCCCCGACACGCTCCGGGACCCGCGCTTTGTCCTGGACGTGCACCTCAGGAAGCTGGCGCGGCGGCTCCGTCTCATGGGATTCGACGTCGATTATCATCCGGACCGCGACGACGACGCCCTGGCGGAAATCGCGGACCGTGAAGGACGGATACTCCTTTCCCGGGACCGGCAGCTCATGATGAGGAAAATTATCTCCCGGGGCCTGTACGTGCGGAACACCGACCCGGCGAAACAGGTCACCGAGGTGCTGGAACGCCTCGACCTGTGGGCGTTGTGCCGCCCCTTCACCCGCTGCATCGAGTGTAACGGGATGATCGAAGCGCTGGACCCGCCGGGGCCGGATTCCGCCGGGATCATGGACCTCATACCGCCGGGGGTGCGCTCCTGGTGCACCGAATATTACCGCTGCCGCGGCTGCGGCAGGATATACTGGAAGGGAAGCCATTACGAAAAACTGCGGAACAAGGTGGAGATGATTTACCATGGCAGATAGGATCGATTTCATGCGCCTCGCCCTTGACGAGGCCCGGGCGGCCTTTGAAGCGGAAGAGATACCGGTGGGCGCCGTCGTCGTGAGAGACGGCGCGGTCATCGCGTCGGCGCACAACAGAAACCGCGGAAGGCATAATACCCTGCTCCACGCGGAGATCATCGCCATCGGAAAGGCCTGCACCGCCGTGGGGAACGAGCGCCTCACCGACTGCGACCTCTACGTGACCAAGGAGCCGTGCGCCATGTGCGCCGGCGCCATCGTGCACGCGCGGATACGGAAACTCATCATCGGCGCGCGCGATTCGCGCTACGGCGCCTGCGGCACCGTGCTGTCCGTCTGCGGCAACCCGGCGCTCAACCATGTGCCGGATATGGAGTTCGGCCTCCTGGAGAAAGAGTCTGCGGAACTATTGAAAGAATTTTTCAGAATGCGTCGAAATAATAACACTTGTTAGATTTTCACTGAAGATCCTCGATTAAAATGATAATAAATCTATATTTAACGCGCAACCAAAAAAAACTATTGATTTTTTTATGCTTTATATCTATATTCAGATTATCAAATAAGTAATAAAATATTTTAGGGAGGTTAATATGAACAGTGGCGGAGGTGGAAGCGTAGTCGGCACCATCATATATCTGGCAATAATAGCCCTCGTGCTTGCCGGAATGTGGAAGGTGTTCGAAAAAGCCGGGAAACCGGGATGGGCTGCGATTATTCCCATTTATAACCTGATCGTATTGCTTGAGATAGTAGGCAAGCCCCTATGGTGGCTTGTATTGTTGCTCATTCCTCTCGTTAACTTTGTCGTTATGATTATCATATCAATGGATCTCGCCGTATGCTTTGGTAAAAGCAAGGGATGGGGTTTCGGATTACTGGTTATTCTGCCCTTTGTCGGATACCCAATGCTGGGTTTCGGACCTGATAAATTTACCGCCCCGGCAAAGTCCGCATAATAAAAAATAAGAACGGCATGTGCTGCAGCAATGTAGCACATGCTTTCCTTACGCCCGATACACGCAGAATCCTGGATAGTATACGCTGTAATTCATTAACAACACAGGCTGGAGGAATTTAATGTCAGATGTTCAGAGGCCACTGATTTTTACACTCCTGGGGGTGCTGGCAGTCATCACCGGGGTCTTTTCAGCTATACGCGGCGGCTTGATGATCTTCGGCGGCATCAGCCAGGTGATGGCCGGTGTGGGCGGCGTTGCGGAAATAATCGTCGGTGTTATGAGCCTTGCCGTGGGAGCCATAGCCCTCATCTGCGGCATCATGGCGCTTATTGACAAGGCGGGCGCTGTGGCATTGATGCAGAAATACGCCATCGCGCTGATCGCCTATAACGTGATATGGATCGTCTTTTCAGTCGTGTCGGGCGGAAAAATAAGCTGGCTGAGCGTGATTTTTGAGACAGCGATCTGCATCATTACTCTCGCCATGATCAGGACCAATGAAGACATAAAGGCGTATCTGGAGTCGCAGACGTAACAGATTCGGGGAGGATCATATGGCGGTTGCCTCGCTAATTTTAGGAATTTTTTCCATCCTGTTTTCATTCACCGGTCCCATCAGCTTCATCGGCATCATCCTCGGCGCGGCGGGCATCGTCCTGGGCGCCCTTGCCAGAAAGAAGGAACCGTCGGACACGGCCACCGGCGGCCTGGTCACCTCAATCATAGGATGCGCCATGGCGCTGCTCTTCAACCTTGCCTGCGTCGCCTGTTTCATGGGCGGGAAAAAGATTTTCGAAGAAACGGCCAAAAATCCGCAGAATATGCCCAAAATCACCAAATCCCTGGAAGAGTTCACCAAGGGGCTGAAAGAACTTGAAAAAGAAGCAAACAAGGAAGCGGCGAAGAATAAGAAATAAATAACATGCCATAGTTTAATGTGCTGGATCACTTGGATCTTGAAAGCATGTTGTATTTCTAACGGATATTATTAAAAGCTTCAACGCAGAGTTCGCAGAGGACACAGAGTTTCAATGGTTATTTCTTCTGGCACTCATTTGATATAATTATTAAATATCCTATCAATTTTTAATAAACCTGATAAACGTTAGTTAATGAACAACTCTCCGCGGACTCAGCGCTCTCTGCGTTGGAAATAGTAAATGGAGACCCATGTATCCGGTACTTGTTAAGCTATTCTGGATGGGAAAAGAAGTCGTCATCGGCACCTACGGCGTCATGATGATCGCCGCCCTATTCGCGGGAACGCTGCTGTCCATAGCTATCGCGCGGCATCACGGTTACCGTCCCTCGGAATTCATTAATTACTGCATGCTTGTCATTGCCGGCATTATCGGCGGCGCCCTGGCAATCGGATTTTTAATTTTCCTACCGGAACGGGCCGGTAAGGGGTATATCGATTACCCGCCGGCGCTGGTGAGCTGGGGAGGCGTCCTGGGCGGATTGGCTGCTCTGTGCTATATAAAGTTCAAATGGAAAGAAAGCTTTCTTTGTTTAACTGATATATTCACTCCGGGTTATTTGTTCGGTCTTGGTATTGGAAGGATCGGATGCTTTTTCGCCGGATGCTGTTATGGCATACACACGACGTCATGCATAGGCGTAATCTTCATCGATCCGTTAGCTCCCGCCTCTGCCATGACGCAGCCCCTGGTGCCGACGCAGCTTATCAGCGCTGTATTCCTGATATGCGCAGGGATGATCTTCCTGCCCGTCGCCCTGAAGAGCAGATTAAAAGGCTTCACGTTCTCACTGTCGGCCGTGATCTATTCTATTTTCCGGTTCACCATTGAGTTCTGGCGTGATGATCCGCGGTTGTTTATCTTTAGCTTGTCCGATGGACAGATTTTTTCAATATTATATTGCCTTATGGGAATCGGGATGATGGTCTTTATATTCAGGAACTCACCCCCCAGCCCCCCTTGCTCATAGGAGAGGGCTCTCCGGAGGCGGGGTGAGGTCATAAATGAATTGACAGTGAGGCAATACGCATTATACTATGCGACATAATATTATATGAAAAACATTCTCCTCGTCACATCAAAGAATTCCCGATACCGCGAGGCACTGGCGAAGAGGGGCTTCGCGGTGTCCGAATACAGCCTGCCGGTTTCGCCGGACCTGATCAGAGAATTGGAAAAAGCTCCCCCGTGCCTCGCGTCAATCACAGAGGTTCTTAAAGAGGAAGCCGGTACCGGGGGCGAATTGTACCGGGTACTCCTGGGCAAGGGACGCGTTGTTTGTTTTGCCGAAACTGTTGCCGATGAGACAAAGTCGTATCTCCTTGACTCCGGCATTACTGATGTCCTTCTGTCGTATAATGAGAGCCATCTTGTCCCCTACCTCAAAATCATCAGCGAAGGTCCGGCAGCCGACGCGGGATCATTCATCGTATTGGATGATTCTATTGCTGACCGGGAAGTCATGCGGAACATCATCGGGCGGTTCGGATACCGGGTGGTCTTCGTCAGTGCGGTGGAGGAACTCTTTGAAAAGGCGGCGCAGTCAGGGGTCCGGTTCATCCTGGTCAATCTCGGGGCGAAGGCCCTTGATCTCAACGGCATGGTGCGTAAATTCTATTCGGACAGGGCAGTGCGGAACATCCCGGTCCTGGCGTATAAAAACATGCGTGAAGGTCTTTTTGTGCATGAGCTGGTGGGCGGCCTTAACAGGCTGACAAGGTATATCCTGAGCCGCGAGGAATTGTACAGTCTCCTCGTTGATATTCTATTCAGAAAAGAAATAGTCCCCCTGGTGGCTTCCATAAGAAAGCTTGCCGATTTCGACGCCAATGCATGCTATGACACCGAAACCCTCAGCCAGGCCTTCTTCCAGTGCGAAAAAAATATTTTCAGCCAGAAAAACCTGCATGATGGCGATACCCTCTCCTCGATGATGAAGGCGGTGCAGAGCCTGAACAGGGCCATTCTTAAAGCGGAAGGACTGAGATGGCTCAGGATGGCCGGTGACCGGAAGGACATCAATACAGCGGGAAGGGCGGGATAAGGGTGTGGGACATGTCCAGGGTACCTTTCTTCATTGATGATATCACCTGGAGCGAGATGGATTGCCGGTAGATCTCCTTTGATTCAGAGGGAAAGCACGGTCGGGTGCTGGAATGACATCTGAGGCACAGCTTCTCGCGTTTTTTCATATTTTTGTTTCCCAGTATCGGATACATGCCGTTTTTCAATGCTGTTTCGTAGGCCGACTGCCTGTTGATTGTATCCACGTGATTCGCGAATTCACGGTACCCGCTTCCCGGTCCGTGGCACGCCTCGCATCCGACGCCTTCTCCCATGGTCTTCTGGTGGCGGCCGCCTCCGGTGGTATGGCATTTCAGGCACGCGCGGTCCCCGTCCGGCTGACTGATGGAAAGTTTTTTCCCTATGGCACGGGCCTGCTCGGATTTAAGGGTGGCCACGGCTCTGGCGTGAGGCGTACGCAGCCATTTGTTGTACTGGTCGCCGATTGTTTCCGCTGAATGACACTCCCCGCATACCGCGCTGCCGACGAAGGAACGCTTTTCCTTCTTTGATTGTAGGTTTGTGGCAGCGGCAATAAAGAATGCCGTCATGCAGAGAAGGATACGTACTGTTGAATGATACGCTTTCATGGACATGGCCGTGATCTGCTTCCTGAATTGAATATTTCAAATTATATGATCCCAGTCAAGAAATAATATATCCACGTTATAAAGAAAAGAGTCCTCCTGACATGGCAGATTTATTGAAGAAGAAATCCTGTCATTTAGCGGAACATGGATCCTGATACTATCTAACCATGAATGTGACAAAGGTCATCATAAAATATTATTGACATTATCCCCGCAAATAAATAAACATTATTAGACTTTTGATAATTCGTTTTATATTATTGTAATGTTACTACGCTCCTTGCGGCAACAGGAGTGATAGTGCAAAACTCCGCGGCTATGCAGGGCGTTTATATATTACTGGAGGACTTCCGTGGCACCACAAGAACCTCGTAAGCAAGTAAAACGGGTGGGTGAATTTCTGGTAGATAATAAAATCATCACCCAGGCTCAGCTCAAAGAAGCCCTGGACCTGCAAAAGGACAACATCGGGCGGCTTATAGGAGAAATACTGGTGACCCTCGGGTACCTTTCGAAAGAAGAGCTGGTCATGGCCCTTGAAATGTACATCGTTGATTCGGACGTCAATCCTTCCCATGTCGATGAATGGCTTGACCAGGATGAGGTCGATATGATCATAGAAAGATTAAAAGAGAAGGAGAAGTAGGCTATACAAATTAATAAAGTTCTTGACAAAGGGCTTATAATATTCAGAAAATGCCCGCATGATTGAATTTGAAGATAAAATATGTTTCGGATGCGGCCCGGATAATGAGAAAGGTTTGCAGCTGCAGCTGGAATTTGATGATGATACGAAAACCGCGTTTGGACAATATGCAGCCCACGAACTGCTGGAAGGCCCGCCTAACATAATACATGCGGGAGTGATAGCGGCCATTCTCGATGAAACGATGATAACCGTCAATAAGTACCTCGAGACAATCGCACTCACCAGCGAGCTGACGGTCCGGTACCTGCAGCCTGCGTTTATCAACGAGAACCTGTATATCCGCGGCTGGTACGTTAAAAAAAGCAAACGGGTTATTGAGAACAGGGCCGAGATCGAAAATGAAATGGGAAAGATCGTTGCCAGGGCCAAAGGCAAATATATAGAGTACGACGAAATTCCCCAGCCGGAATAATTTTTCCCCGCTACATAAAAAAGCCGAAGTGGTGAAATTGGTAGACGCAGCGGACTCAAAATCCGCCGGGGGCAACTCCATGAGGGTTCGATTCCCTCCTTCGGCACAATATCGAAGCCCCCGGACAGGGGTTTTCCAGTTTTAGTCCATGATGATCATGCTAAGGTGTATCCACAAATACTATCAGCCTGCAGTTGTCCCAGCCATACTCACTGTTGAATGAAATGTGACGCCGGTGATGCAGCGTGCGGTAATTGATTGTTTGTCATAGTTAACCGCGCGGATAACCCTGATGGAGCGAATAAAAAAAGAACAGAGCCGATATTGAGGAGTATGTGGGAATTTTGTAATTTGTGGTGTTTTGTTGTGGCAGCTCTGTTCCTTTTTTATTCGCTCAAGGTTGGTTCATTCAGTATAATCATATATCGGGAATTATTTTAATCAATTACCGGTTTAGGAAAAATAATCAGGGCAGCCCCATTCCACTGCTGCGGCATCTCCAGTCACTATGGTGCCGTTGAAGAGCTTAATGATGGAATCAACGGTGCCGCGGGGACTGTGACTGTCCGGAAGAATTTTTTTTCTGCCTGTATATCGATCCGGTTTGAAATTTTTACAAAGCCTCTGCTGCTTATCCGGGCATGAATTTCTTTTTCCAGCAGCGGTATTCGCATATACAGCGATATCTGTTTTGTGTGCATAGGTATTCATAGCGCCCCTTTTATTGGATTAATTTATATTGAACAAAGGGAGAAACCGCAATAGTGACAGAAGAAACACCCTGAATCAGGAATCAATAGATTACCGCATTCGGGACAGGTTTTTATTTTACTTTTAAGAAGAGTCATGGGAACCTCCATTGATCACTACATATGTATACTATATGTATGTATAGTAAATATTTCAACTATTTTTTTGGGCTTTTTTTAAAAAAAATAAAAAAGTTGTATTGATTGCTTTTATAACAAAAATAAATATGGAAACTTCAGTATGAGTATGGAAATGAAGACCATCCGCCGGATGTAACTAAAACATAAATAAGAAACCATACATTGAATGCCAAATAAGAAATTTGTATATTATTAATATAATTGTTTTATGAGGATAGAATATGACAAAACCTGCATTTGATCCGGAAAAAAGCATTGAGGAAATACTGAACCTTGAATCAGAGGAAGTTCAGCCCAATGCCGAGACCGTTGGCGAAAAGTCAGGGGTTTCCGGGAAGAAAACATCTGAGTTTAATTTCAATATAAAACCTGAAGAACTGGAGAGCTTCCTTAACCAGTACGTGGTGGGACAGGAGGAAACCATCGAGGTCATTGCCACCAAGGTGTGCACCCATTTTAACCGGATGAACCTCGAGAACAAGATCCCGCAGAAGGAGCGCCTGGTGGGCAATATTAAAAGCAACATGCTCCTGATCGGGCCCACCGGCGTCGGTAAGACCTACATCGTTAAGCTTATCGCCAAGAAGATAGGGGTGCCTTTCGTCAAGGCGGATGCGACCAAGTTCAGCGAAACCGGCTATGTCGGCGGCGATGTGGAGGACCTGGTGCGCGAGCTGGTGCACGAGGCCGACGGGGACATTAAAAGGGCTGAGTACGGCATCATCTACCTTGATGAAATAGACAAGATCGCTTCAACAGGGCATATGTACGGCCCTGACGTTTCCCGGAGCGGCGTCCAGCGGAACCTGCTTAAGCTCATGGAGGAGGCCGAGGTTGATCTGAAAACGCCCCATGACCTGGCGTCGCAGGTGGAGGCCGCCATGGAGGCGCAGCGGACCGGCAAGGTGTCGCGCCAGAAGATCAACACGCGGAATATCCTCTTCATCGTGTCCGGAGCCTTCAGCGGCCTCGAGGAAATGATCAACAAGCGGCTCAACAAGCAGTCGATCGGCTTCGAGAAAACGAAGATAGCCGGGGAGGACCGGCAGGACATCCTCAAGAAGGTCAAGACCGAGGACCTGATCGAATTCGGCTTTGAATCCGAATTCGTCGGGCGTCTCCCCGTGTACGTCGTGCTCAATGCTCTGGATGAAATGGGCCTGTACAAGATATTGAAAAACAAGTACAGCACCGTTGTCCTGGGAAAGAAAATGGATTTCAGGTCCTACGGCATAGAGCTCAGCTTCACCGACGAGGCGCTTCGTCTCCTGGCCGCCAAGGCCCACAGTGAAAAGACCGGCGCCCGGGGGCTCCTCAGCGTTTTTGAAAAAGTCCTGATCAAGTTTGAAAAGAGTCTCCCTTCAACGAACATTAAAAAGCTGGCGGTTGATAAAAGGGTCATCGAGAATCCCGGCGAATCCCTGAAGGAACTCCTGATCGAGGACGGGATTCAGAGCTTCCAGAAGGATTTCCTGGTGGAACACGGCATCTACCTCGATTTCGACAAGGAAGCGGTGGTTAAGATACAGGAGATGGCCGGGGAAAAGCTCAAGAGCATCAAGCAGCTGTGCAATGAACTTTTTCATGATTATTACCACGGCCTTCGTCTCGTGAAGCTCGATCATTTCACCATCCCCCTGGAGGCCGTTGACCGGCCGGACGAGTATCTCAATAATTTCATAAAAGAGAATTACAGCAAATAGCAGATCCGGGTCAGCCGGCATCAGTGCGGATAAAAAAGCCCGCCTCCGGTTACCGGAGGCGGGCTGTTGTTTTCAGATGATGATGCTGTTTACGCGGGGGATATCGCGTCAACCGGGCACACGGCAGCGCAGGCGCCGCAGTCGGTGCACGCGTCAGCGTCAATTTTTCTTCTGTCGCCCTTTTCAGTTATCGCTTCAACTGGGCATTCCGGTTCGCAGGCGCCGCAGTTTGTGCATTCATCACTAATAACATGAGCCATATGACAGCCTCCTAATAATATTCATGTGGTTGGAAACATTAAATAATCAGTCGTGTATGTCAACTTATAATAATACGCCTGCTAAAAAATTTTTGGTCTTCGCGATTATGTCACCCAAAAAATTAACCGCGAAGAGATAATTAATTTTGGAATTCATCGTCCCTGCCGAATGTAAAAGTATAGAGGTCCTTGCATCCATGAATAATTCCATCCTGTCAGCTTCATGCATCCTGTTCTTTGCAGCCTCTCTCGTGCTTTCCGGCGATTCCCTTGGCCGGAGCAGAGCGGATCGTGAACCGTTCCCGCCGGCCAGGCATTTTGCCGAGGTAAAGCTCCCCCGCGGTTATCGGCTGCCTGCCGTCCGGTACCGTCAATTCAGGGAAGCGGGGATCGCTGTTGATCTCTTCGCGGAGAGATTAGCCCAGGGTATGACGGTCTATGCCGAAGTGTACAGGGACCCATCGGTGCGGGATAAGCAATTCGATGTTAAGAAAATGTATTTTGACGGCAGGGAAATTATCCTGTCGAAAAGAAATTGGGGATACCGGGCGATTTTTGGCATCGATCCGGAAACCATGCCCGGGACGAAATCCCTGCAGATCATATACTCCGCCGGCGGGGAGAACAGGTCGAAGGATTTTGCCATGGCCGTTGAAAGGACCGACTACCAGTTTCCCCGGGGGTCCCTTGACCTGGGCAGGTATTCCGATGTCGATTACCGGCCCACGGCGGAAGAGATCGCCTTCATAAATAAATGCGCGGCGAAGAAGAAATTGGTCTTCGGCAGGGCGGGACCTGACCAGCTGGGGCCGAGCCTCTCTCATCCGCGCGACAGCCATTACGTGACCTCAACCTTCTGGTCCAAGCGTCTTATCATGCAGTATCGTAAAAAGAAAAACGGGATGAAGATCAGGTTCAAGAATAAATTGAATGTGCACAAGGGAATCGATCTGAGGGGGAAAACCGGTGAACCGGTCTATTCGATGGCGGCAGGGAAGGTCGTCATCGCGGAGCCGATGTATTATGAGGGTAATTTCGTGGTCATTGATCACGGCAACAGGGTCTTTTCCTATTTCATGCACCTCAGTTCTTTTTCCGTCAGGGAAGGCGACATGGTGAAGGCGGGCCAGCAGGTGGGGAGAGTGGGGTCCACCGGACTGTCGACGGCCGCGCATCTGCATGTATCATTTGTCATACAGGATGTCAACGTTGATCCGCTGAGTGTCCTGGTGCTTCCGGTGAGGAACTGAAATCCGATAGTTGCATGAATGCTTGTGAGCCCGGTTTAAATGTATTCAATATAAAGGAGAGCATTTAATATTTTATACCACTCATCGTTTTTTATTTTAAAAAAATTGGCCTTTTTATTGATGGTAGGACACTATATATTTGAAAGATTAAAATACTGAATATTATTATCCGAGACATAATCATTCAGTAATAATTGCATAAATATTGTGGGTTACGGATATATTTATTGACAGATAATAATAATATTATTACTTATTAAGTATAAATTAAATCCAATTCTATCATCTTTCAATATATTATTCATATTTAATTCGAAAACTTCAGATAAGTAAATAATTTTTCGGATGTTTCTGAAGGCTTGCTCGCCTTTAGGTTGTAAATGCGTCGATATTTATGTAGAAAATGTACGGAATGAATATTTTTTCTATTATTACACCGTCGTTCAACCAGGGTTGTTTTCTTGATGACACCATATCATCTGTGCTGAGCCAATACGGTGATTTTTACATTGATTATATTATTGTTGATGGTGGATCTACCGACGAATCGGTTTCCATCATCAAAAAATATGAGCGGCTGCTCCAGGAAAACTGTAATACCGTACAGCGGGACGGTTTAAACTACTATGTTAAAAAGAAATCCTCGTTTAATCTTTGCAACTGCCGCGGCATCAGCTACCGATGGATGAGTGAAAAGGATAACGGCCAGTCCCATGCGATCAACAAGGGCATATCACTTATGGCCGGGAACTATTTCGCGTGGATCAATTCTGACGATTATTATATCGGCACAGACGTCTTCTCCAGGGTGCTCGATTTCTTTAAGGCTCACCCCAAATCTGACATGATCTACGGCCGCGGTTACTGCGTGGATGAGAATAAAAACATCTTCAGGGACTTCCATGACAACTGCACAACCCTGAGCTTCAGCCTTCGCATATTGAAACACGAGTGCTTTATTCTTCAGCCCGCTGTATTCATAAAGAGCGATGTGGTCAGGGCCACCGGCCCCATCGATGAAAGCTTCAACTGGTGCATGGACTGGGACTACTGGCTCAGGATCGCGCAGAACTATACCATCACGTTTTTCCCACACTGGATCGTTCACTGGCGGCAGTATCAGGGGATAAAATCCTTTCTCTTCACCAGTAAAACGATCGCCGAACGGGACAGGATATTAAAGAAATATTCGGGTTTTTTCTCATACATAATGAACAGATGGTATTACCAGGCGACCATGTTCCCGCTGCAGTACCTCATCTCGCTGCGCCACAACAATGTTCTTGCCAGGGCGGCATTGTTTTTCATGGAAATAGGGACCAATTACTTCCTGAGAACGCTCATGAAGATATTCGGGGATAAGAGGGTAAGCACTACCGTGACGCGCATCGCCATATTCACCCCCCTTGATCCGATCGACTCGGAAATTGCCGCATACAACACCAGGCTGATTCTGGGGCTTCTGAAAAAGAAACCGGGCCTTTTCGTGGACGTGTATGTAGACAGCGACTATACGCCGATAACCATCAAGTCGCCCGGCTGCCGCATTATCAAGCATGACAAGTTCTACCGCAACCATTATATCTATGACACGATATTGTATAAAGTCGGCGATGATTACCGGCACCACAGCTACATGTTTCCCTATGTGCGCAAGTACGGCGGGGTCGTTGAACTGGATGACGCGAAGCTCAACAAGACCTACATCCACATCATCGGTGAAATGAAAAGCAATCTGCTGAAGGGTAATCTTTTTCGGTTTCTCCGCATGTGCCTCGCGTATCCCGAGATCAGGTATTACGCATGGTACAAGCTGATGAGGCCGCTGGGGAACCGCAACAAGGAGCTGTACCTTGACAGAAACCTGTACCGGAAATCATTCCTGGTCAGAAAAGCGAAGTCCATCATCATCAGGGCCCAGCATCCGCTGCATCACTACCGGCTTCCTGGCGGTAAATGCTCAGTTATAGCAAAGAGTTCTGAAATAAACAACTTCGCCGACGGCCCTAACAGCTCGAAGATCCGGCGGCGGTTTAAAATCCCCAAAAACGCTTTTATCATGATAGTGATGGGAGACAACGGCTCCCTGCCCGGCGCGGGAGCAATCATAAAGACCATCGCCTGTGTCAGGAGCCAGGTCCCTGTTCTTCAATGCATACTGATGGGTGACTGCTCGCCCGGGGAGGGTTCCCTGCAGGAAATAATCAGGACGTACCATCTGGGAAAAAAGGTCCGCGTAACAGGACAACTTGCGGACGAGGAAGAGCTTGATATCATTTCCATTGCTGACGCGGTGATCGACCTGAGGACCGACATCACGAACAGGCATGCAGGTCCGCTGCGGGATGCGGTAGAACAGGGGAAACTGCTGTTCGCGCCAGATCCGGTTTCCGATAATATTGTCCAGCTTAATTCTGCAACGACGGTGTATAAAACAAATGATGTTGAAAAAGCAATCGCCGAACGGATAGTGTGGCTGTATAACAACCCCGGCCATATTGCCCCCCTTGGTTTATCGGGTCACCGGGATGGAAGAACTGCAGCAAAAATCAACGATGCGGTCCTTTCTGAATATTGCGAGGCCCTGAGGTTGTAATGTACCATAGAATACACGCCATGTCGAAATATATATTCATAACCTCGATTTAAAATTCTTGACACAAACATCAGGTTTGATAATAATTTATCATTGGAAATGTGAATATCAGTTATATTCTATAATTATGATTATATATGGAAAAAGATTCTAAAATTTATATCGCCGGACACAAGGGACTGGTCGGATCATCACTGCACCGGACACTGGTTGAACTGGGATATTCAAATATTGTCACCAGGACCCACGGCGAGCTTGACCTCACCAGGCAGGCGGATACCGAGCGCTTTTTCGAGATGGAGAGGCCAGAGTATGTGTTCCTTGCCGCTGCAAAAGTTGGGGGTATTCTAGCAAACAACACATATAAGGCTGAATTCATATATGATAATCTGATCATAGCCGCGAATGTCATTCAGGCCGCGTATAAATACGGGACAAAAAAGCTTCTCAATCTCGGATCTTCTTGCATTTATCCAAAATTTGCGCCCCAGCCGATGAATGAAAATTTTCTTTTAACCGGCGAACTGGAACCTACCAATGAGGCCTATGCAATCGCCAAAATAACGGCCATTAAACTCTGCAGGTATTATAATGAACAATATGGCACGAATTTTATCTCCGTCATGCCAACTAATCTTTATGGAATCAATGATAATTTTGATCTTGTCAGCTCACATGTTTTGCCAGCGATGATCCGAAAGATCCATCTTGCAAAACTCCTTTCAGAGCAGCGTTTTGATCTCATAATAAAAGATTTTTTAAAGTTTGGCAATACTGTCGCGAATGTCGGAGGAAATAACATTGAAATATTCGACGGCATTCAAGGCCCGGCGGTCATCACCATGCTGAATCATTATGGCATAAAATCAAGTTCATCAAACGTTACTGTCGTGCTCTGGGGAACCGGCAGTCCATACCGCGAGTTCCTGTATTGTGAAGATCTTGCGGATGCCGTAGTATTTCTCATGGAGGAATATGACTACCCACAAATCGGCGAGTTTATCAATATTGGTTCCGGCATCGACCTTCCCATAAAAGAGTTGGCGTATATTATCAAGGAAACAGTCGGTTTCAACGGTGATATCTTTTTCGATTCAACAAAACCGGATGGTACGCCCAAAAAGCTCCTTGATGTCGAGCGGCTGCATTCGCTTGGGTGGAGGCCGAAGGTCGATCTCAAAGAGGGCATCAGGAAAGTATATGATTGGTATTTAAATCAGTAGCAGTTGTTGTAAAGGTATTTTAATACTTCCTTAAAGATTCAATCACCTTCTCAGTCTTTATTCTTTCGGTGCGACCTTCTGGTATGACAGCATTCATTACTTTGATATTTACTATCTATTGTTCGAAGGCCCGGGCATCTCGTCCTTATGCGAGGGGGGTAAATTGTATTTCAACGAACATTTTTGTTACGGTTTATCAATAGTATGGGGTTTGCTCCATACTATATTTAAAACTAATACGTGGATACTTTTTGCTTTATTGCAACACGCTGTTGCAGCGGTCAGCCTTGTGTATCTAATCAGTTCACTGAGGAAATATATTAATCCTCTGATCATTATGGCCGCTTCCATCGTCCTGACATTGCATCCATTTTATCAGTCATTTCATAACGCGGTCATGACAGAATCTTTTTCATCTTCACTGCTTCTGATCATTTTAGGTGCGGCTATCAAAGCTGTGTCGGGGCAGGAAAATTTTATCCGGAACCTGGCCGTTATCGTTGCGGCCACGTGCGTCGCTATTCAGTTCAGGAGCTATATGTTTTTGTTTTCAATATCTTTTTTAATTCTTATCCTGTTCTTTCACAAAAAGAAGTGGTTCGCCATTATCTCGTCAATCTTAATCATTATATCCAGCTTATTTATTTTCCCCACGGCCAGATGGGCAGTGACAAAAAAATTTTTCATGCCGAATGTGGATTCACTGACGGTATCTATTGCTCTCTGGACAACTCCGAAACCAAGTGATACCGTAATCAAGTTAATAAGATCACTGGACATGCCGCCGGAAATTGATAAAGAGCATATATTGAAAGCAGGCATGTACTATGAAGACGCGATCAGATGGGCGCTGTATCTGGAGAAAAAAGGCCATTCCCATGATGAAATCAGAAAAATAATTAAATCAGCGGCGTATAAGATTCGACTTGATAACATGGATACGATTCTTAACCAGATTGATTTGAGTTTATCCAGTCAGGGTATTACCAAGTTTGTACTGTTTCATAACAACGATGAAAAATTTGCATTGAATATGAATAAAAATCAATTAAGACTGCACAATATTAATCATTATTTATGGTTGTCATGGCTCGCGGGGGTTGATTATAAGTTATATTTGAAGCAATTTATGCTGATGTATAAAACAACATAGACGCGCGTGTATTCAGCCGAAGCCATTAAAGAAATGGATGCTTCCCTGGCTCCATTTATTAAATCAACGGACATTCGGATAAAAGATCCGCTGAGAATGGGACGAATGGGAACTGACATATGGGTATTTGGATTTTTAGGCGGATTGGTAATAATGTCTATCATTATCAAAGAAAAGAAAATTATTTTATTCCCGGCATCTGTTCTTGCTGTCAGTTATATTGTTTCTTTTAAGGTAAATGTCGGCAGTATACGATACTGTTATATACTGCTCCCGCTCTATATTCTTTTTGCGATTAGTTCTGTCGGTTTGTTGTTCTTGAATATAATTCATAAGTTAGCTGAAATCAAAAAATAGATAATGTATATTATATTTCAAAAAAATTATTCTTACACATTCCTATGGGTAAATAAATTATAGAATAAATATGTCAACTATAAGCCAATGTATTTTTATAAAAATATCGCTGACTGGGGGAAAAACAGTTTTTTAAAAATGAATACAACCCGGCATGAAGATTCTTGATATTGGAACGAATATCGGTTTTTTACTTCATCCTGTTCTCCATACTTGTCGGAAATAACGGCTGCGAATATTATTTCGAACCGGATACATTACATTTAAACTTATTCAAGATAACACCAGTGCATGCAGTAATATCATCGTCAATCAGAGGATTGTTGTATAAAAAACAGAATCACATGCCTGTACTGCTCTGGTGAATTGAACAGACCTGCAACAACGGAGAAGGATTGGGATATGATGAAGTACCGTGCTGGTCGATCGACAAATTTTTCAAAGATCGGGAACCTGTTGATTTTATTAGGATTGACATTCGAGACTATAATTATTTTGCTTTAAAGGGGATGCGTGAAACCATCCGCAGGGCGAATACCATCATGATTTTTGGTTAATTCTGGCCCTATGCGATCCGGAAAACGGGATAAGACCCGGCGGAATATATAAACCTGCTCAAGGGCATGGACTTTTCGGTGCATATTTTCGGGATAAATAAGGATGACGATTTTTTTTGGGGAATTGATAATAAACGCTTCCATACTGATTTTTTTACCTTAAAAAAAACTAACAGGTGATGCGGTAATGTTGAACATATCTGACAATAAAAAAAGAATAATAGCTTTCGTTGATAGTTTTGCGAATCAGAGAGATAAATATATAAAACGGAACAACTATTATTATAAAAACCTGATTAAATTCTTCAATTTTAATATCACTGAAAAATGCAGCATCCTTGAAATCGGCTGCGGCACTGGATATCTTTTGCATTTCCTCAGGCCGGAAAGAGGTGTCGGCATTGATCTTTCAGGAGAGATGATACGAATAGCAAAAGAGAGCTATCCGGAATATGAATTCATCCAGATGGATGCGGAAAATATCACGTTAAAAGAAAAATTCGATTTTATCATCATATCTGATACCCTGTATTACATTGAGGATATCCAGAAGATGTTCCGCGAATTGAAGAAAGTTTGCCATGCAGACACGAGGATTATCATATCATATCACAATGCCCTGTGGCAGCCCCTCTTCCTTCTCGCGGAGCTGCTCAGGTTGAAAATGCCGCAGCAGCGGCTGAACTGGCTGAACAGGGAGGATATTTTCAACCTGTTATATGTCGAAGGATTTGATATGGTCAAGAGCGGGAAACGGTTTATTTTCCCAAAGTTTTTCCCCCTGGTTTCCTGGTTCTTCAATAAGTATATAGCGCCGCTACCGCTGTTCAACAGTATGTGCTTATCCGAATATATCATTGCGCGACTGCCGGACGACAGCAAAAAAAAAGGCAATGTCAGTGTCATTATACCGGCGAGAAATGAGAAAGGGAACATCGAGGATGCGGTAAGAAGGATACCTCCCATGGGCAAGCACATGGAAATAATTTTCGTCGAAGGCCACTCGAACGATGGCACCCTGGAAGAGATCAAGCGGGTATGCAGGAAATATGCCGGGAAAAAAGACCTCAAATTCACCACGCAGGATGGGGAAGGAAAGGGTGATGCCGTGCGGAAGGGGTTTGCCATGGCAATGGGTGATTTTCTCATGATCCTGGATGCGGATCTGACGGTGCCGCCGGAAGACCTGCCGAAATTTTATTATGCCATTTCAAGCGGCAAGGGAGAATACATCAACGGCACCCGGCTCGTGTATCCGATGGAAAAGGAGGCAATGAGGATCCTGAACATGATGGGGAATAAGTTCTTTTCAATCATGTTTTCCTGGCTCCTGGGGCAGCGGCTCAAGGATACCCTTTGCGGCACTAAGGTAATTTCAAAGAAAAACTGGGAGAGGCTGGTTCTTAATAGAAAATATTTCGGAGATTTCGATCCCTTCGGGGATTTCGATCTTATATTCGGCGCCTCAAAACTAAATCTCAAGATTGTGGAGGTTCCCATCAGATACCGCGCGAGAACCTATGGCGAAACTAATATTTCCCGGTTCAAGCACGGGTGGTTGCTGCTGAAGATGGTGGCCTTTGCCATGAATAAAATAAAATTTATATGAATGGAAAAAAATGATATATAAAATTCTACTCTTTATAGCAATAGGCATAAATGTTACAGCCCAGATTTTATTGAAGACATCGCTGCAAGGGCTTGATTTAATTGAGTCGGGGCACACGGTCCAGAGTAAAATCAAATCGGTTGCCATGAATCCTTTTTTCTGGGGGGCTGTTTTTTTATATGGGACGGGCTTCCTGATGTATTCGGCCGTTCTTTCAAAGCTTGAGCTCAGCAGGATTTATCCAGTAGCGAGCGCGACCACTATTCTGTTGATCTTCATCATTTCCATTTTATTCGTGCATGAATCCGTAACCATTCCCAAAATAATCGGCCTGGTCTTGTGCCTCGCCGGCATATTACTGATTTTAAAATAGCAGGGTGCAATGCCGGAGAACAGATTACAGGAACATAAAAAGACGTGGTCTCGGAAAAAGATATTGAGAGAAGTCTACGGCGGTTGGTATAAAACGATCCTGAAAGACATGAAAAAGGGACCCGGGATAAGCATCGAGCTAGGGGCTGGAAGCGGAAATTTTAAGGAATTCAAGCCGGATGTCATTTCGTCCGATATCGAGGCGTGCCAATGGCTCGATATGTGCTTTGATGCGCATCACATGCCGTTTGGCGATCTTAGCCTCTCGAATATCGTGATGATAGACGTACTGCACCACCTCTCCAACCCGGTTCAGTTTATAAACGAGGCGGTACGGGTGCTGGAAAGCGGTGGAAGGCTTGTGATTCTTGAGCCATTCCCGAGCCCGTTTTCATATCTCATTTACAAGAAGTTTCATCCGGAGCCGTATATCATGAGTGTCGATTATTACAGCAAAAACGATATTGAAAGAAAAGATCCGTGGGAAGCGAACCAGGCGGTTGCATACCTGTTATTTTATAAATATTTTAAGAAATTTCAGGAAGTCTTTGGCGACAGGCTGAGACTGGTAAAGAGAAAAAAGATCAGCTGTGTTCTCTACCCGGCATCAGGCGGGTTCGAGAACAAGCAGATGATCCCGGATGCATTGATCCCGGTTTTCAAATTCCTGGAGGTTCTCTGCGTTCCCCTGAGATGGCTCATTGCATTCAGGTGTTACATTGTAATTCAAAAGAAATGACGGGGTGAGTACTCTATGATAACTGATAAAAGAATTGCGAACGAAATACAACACGGGAAATTCATTGCAATAGAAGGCGAGCAGGTCTGGAACTGGTCGTCACCCGCGGGTAAAATCAGGTGGGAACGAAGATGCAATATGTTCAAGGATTTTCTGAAAGATGCTAATAAAATGGTCCTGGAGATAGGCTGCGGGTCGGGTCTTTTTACGCAGGAACTTGCGGGAACGAACCACACCATTACCGCGATAGATGTTTCTCCCGAGTTGCTTGAACTTGCGAAAAACCGTGTCAAAAAGAAGAATGTTGTTTTTAAAATTGAAAATGCATATGCAACAACATTCAAGGACAACTCTTTTGATTATATCGTCGGCAGCTCGGTGCTTCATCATCTTGACATTGAATCTGCGCTAAAAGAGTTTTACCGGATCCTCAAACCGGGCGGGGGGCTGATGTTTACCGAACCGAACATGATGAACCCGCAGGTAGCCATGGAACGGAACATCCCGTTCATGAGGAAATTGATGGCCAACTCGCCGGATGAGACCGCCTTTTTCAGATGGCCTATAAAGAAGATCCTTGTTAAACACGGATTTTCCAATGTAAGCGCCATACCCTTTGATTTTTTGCATCCGGCAGTTCCAAAATTTTTAATCCCGGTTTTGAATCCGATTTTTAACGGAATTGAGTATATTCCCCTGCTGCGGGAAATTGCCGGTTCGTTGATAATCAAGGCGTATAAACGATGACTGCGCCAGGAGTGCCCAAGCAGTTAGAAATTTATCTATGTTCGATGGGCTGCGTGCGGCTAATTCCATCACACCCAGATGCCGAATAAGGAATTTGCCGGCCGGATCGTTCCATCCAATTATTACACGATTATCGGGAGTCATGGGAAAAAATCATCGTTAAAAACTGAATTGTGATTAGACTGCTCTCATTAGTAAAATAGGATGTCAGGATAGCACTCTTCGAATTTCATAGAGTGACTGTTTTTCAGACAGAAATCTCTTTTGTCTTTTTTGTTCATGTTTATCGATTCCGTCGCTTTAATTCTTCATTTGCTTCTTCGAATCAGAAGGGTAATGCCCTAAAAAAATGTTATAAATCTGACATTTTCCCATATGAATAACATCGTAAGAGGGTATGGCATCTCTAATGAAGCATTCTCAACACTCCATAACCGAACATCCTCCTGGAGAACGTTCTGGCTTTTCAGTTTGAAATATCTTATCAAGTATGGTTAAGATTTCCTTTTTATCTGGTACTGTTTCCGGGGAGTAGTTCAATAAATAATATTTAATTAAAGACAGAGTTTGAAATTATATAATTTCGATGAATTATAAACCAATAAATATATTGAAAAAAAACAGGCAATATTTAATATGCACTCAAAGGTTAGTATGAACACAAGTAAGTATGATATTAAATGGTCAACGGTGATAAGACCCATGACGGGATGGTTCGATATCAGCCTTAAAGATCTTTGGCAATACCGCGACCTCATTACTCTTTTTGTCCGACGTGATTTCGTGGCTGTATATAAGCAGACAATATTGGGACCGGTGTGGTTTTTGCTGCAGCCGGTATTTTCCACTATCGTTTTTACGGTCATTTTCGGGATGGTGGCTAAAATTCCAACAGATGGCATTCCGCATGTGTTGTTTTACCTATCCGGGATAGTATGCTGGAACTATTTTTCATCCTGTCTTACAAAATGTTCGGATACCTTTATCGCCAATGCGAACATATTCGGCAAGGTATACTTCCCCCGGCTGGCGGTACCTCTATCTGTCGCCATTACGAATATGATAACGTTTTTTATACAGCTTATTTTATTCTTATGTATCCTAATCTATTATTATTCTACGGAAGGAGCAATCCACCCAAACCTCTGGCTGCTTTCAATACCTTTTTTACTGCTGGAGATGGCTGCACTTGGGTTGGGATTCGGTATTCTTTTTTCATCGTTGACAACTAAATACAGGGACCTTTCCTACCTGTTGACATTCGGTGTTCAGCTGTGGATGTATGCGACTCCTGTTGTTTATCCCATGTCGCAAATACCGGAAAAATGGCGATGGATATTTATTATTAATCCAATGGCTGCAATCGTAGAGACATTCCGTTATGCCTTTACCGGAGCGGGTTCGGTCGATGTCAATAATCTGCTGTGGAGTTCATTCATAACGATTATTGTTTTGTTTACTGGTATTGTTGTTTTTTCCAGAATAGAAAAAACCTTTATGGATACTGTTTAACATGGGCACTAAAGTCATTTGCGTGGAACATCTATCCAAATCATACCGCCTGGGAGTTATCAACCATGGTATGCTGTATAAAGATCTCCAGAGCTGGTGGGCGAGGACCAGGGGGAAAGAGGACCCCAACGCCAGGATTGATGTACAAGACGGCAAACGGGAGATCGACGCAGCCGGTCATTTCTGTGCACTTAAAGATGTCTCTTTTAATGTGTGCAAGGTGACACTATAGGGATAATTGGGCGGAATGGAGCAGGAAAATCAACCCTTTTAAAGATTCTCTCAAAAGTAACAAGTCCGACGAAAGGAAGTATTAAAATCAGGGGACGCATCGCAAGCCTTCTGGAAGTGGGTACCGGCTTCCATCCAGAGCTTACAGGTAGGGAAAATGTATATTTAAATGGCGCAATTCTTGGGATGACAAAATATGAAATTAAGCGTAAATTTGATGAGATTGTTGATTTTGCCGGTGTTGAGAGATTTATCGACACTCCCGTGAAGCGGTATTCTTCTGGTATGTATGTGCGTTTGCTTTTCCGTTGCTGCGTACCTTGAACCTGATATCCTAATCGTAGATGAGGTTCTTGCTGTTGGGGACTCGGAGTTTCAAAAGAAGGCAATGGGAAAGATGGAGGATGTGAGTAAGGGTGGTAGGAGAACGATACTTTTTGTGAGTCACAATATGGCAATGATTCAAAATTTGTGTAATAAAACAATGTTGTTGAACATGGGCGAACTCGAAGAATATGGGGACACCAATTTAGTTGTTCAAAATTATCTTAAAAACATGACTTCTTTAAAAGATATTAATTTAACGGACCGCAAAGATAGACTCGGTGATGGTAAAATTCACTTTACAGATGTGCAAATGTGTGATGAAAATAACGAAATTATTCAACTGTTTATGTCTGGGCAAAATGTAATATTAGAATTTTATTATATAAACAGAATGAAACAGCCATTAAAAAACCTTCGTTTCGGCATAGGCATTGACAATATGAATGGCATAAGGATCGCATTCATGAGTAATGAACTTATAAATCAAACTTTTGATTTTGTATCTGAAAAAAATAATAAAATAAGAATTCATATTCCTGAATTACCACTCAGTCCGGGTAGATATGTCTATACAATCTTTTCTGAAATTGATGGTGTAATTTCAGATTGGATTCAAGGTGCCGGTATATTTGAAGTTGAACCAGGAGATTTTTATAATACAGGTAAACTCATACCGCCGGGGCAGGGAAATTTTTTATTAAAATATCATTTTGAGTTAAATCAATCTTAATAATGTAATATCCTAAGCCGATTTTTAATGAATAGATTCAAGGCTTTTGATTCAGCGAAAAATGGTATCTATGTCATTTTTTTATTTTTTTATGTGGCAATAAATCAGTCATAGAAATATATTTTTATATAATAATAATTTTTTAGAGCATAAACCAATGGGGATAATAAAAAATATTCGGGCATATTTTAAATTCCCGAAATTTAAACTAGTGAATCTAAATAAATATGGAATATACAATATTGAAAATCAGGGTGTTTATGACACAACAAAGAATATAATAATAGAAAAGGGGAAGTATATTTTAACAAAGCGTCAGGACATCCAGTATGATATAGTGATGGATTTTGATAATTCTGTAGTAACATATAATCACATATGGGATTCATCTGATTTCATGGATATATACTTGCATGAAGGCAGAATCAGATTTTTTAAAAGTATATGTGGTGAAATATTGGGATTAATAAATTTAAATAGTGCCATAGATATAATTGATGTTGGAGTAGGGCCAGGAGTTTTTATAAAATTATTATTTGATATATTGAGTGAAAAAAAATGTAATTTTAGCATAACCGGCATTGATAATAGCAATTCATCAATAAAAAAATGTCAGGAATTAATACCAACAGGATATTTCAAATTGGATGATATTTTTAATATTTCTTATGGAGATGAAAAGTTTGATTTGGTTATCTGCACTGAAGTATTAGAGCATATTCAATTCGTCAAAAAGGCAATTGATGAATTATATAGAATATGTAGGCCGAACGGGCATGTTATTATAACAGTTCCCAATGGAAAATATGATAGTTGGATAGGTCATATAAATTTCTGGTCTGAAGGAGAATTTAAAGAACTCCTCAAAGGCTTTAATTTGATTAAATTCATGTATTTAGAAGATCAAAAGGGTATGATGTTCATAATTAAGAAATGAAAATATTATATTCGGAGTCGATATGTTGCTGAAAATGATCTCGCTTTTTAAATTCATTAAAAAGCTTAATATTTTTAAGAAATCATCTGAGGAATTGAATTCATTATTGAAATGTCTTGATCTTATTAATGATCAAATACCGTCGTATTTTAATCAGATATTTTTTAATTATTTCTCCTATGCCCAGGAGGGAGAAGACCTTATCCTCAAAGATGTATTGAATTATAAAAACGGTTTCTATTTGGATGTAGGAGCACATCATCCGTACAGATTTTCAGTAACATCGTATTTTTATCAAAAAGGCTGGCAGGGCATCAATATTGATCCCAATCCGGGTACAAAAAAAATGTTTGATAGAGAAAGGCCGGGTGACATCAATCTTGAAATTGGGATATCAAATAAGAATGAGGAATTGACTTTATATGTTTTTGATGAACCTGCATTAAGTACATTTGATAAGAAAAGATCTGAGAAACTTGAAAAAACAACAGCGTTTAGAATTGTACAATCAAAAATAATTCCAGTAGAAAGATTGGACAATGTGATTTCGAAATATGCACCTGACAGAAAAATCGATTTATTAAATATAGATGTTGAAATGTTTGAGATGGACGTTTTGAAATCGAACGACTGGAACCGGTATAGGCCGAAAATATTAGCGATTGAATTATTGAATGTTGACATTAATAATATGAATTCAAGTGCAGTGCATAGATTTTTGAAAAAAAATAGATATGGACTTTTTGCGAAATCTTTAAGGACCTGTTTTTATAAAGACATGGACAATAATATAGTGGACCTTAAAAATTGGACAACAGATAAGTCTCTTTCTATATAGCGGCACTGTATGGTATGGGGACCGTGAATGTACTTCCATATATTGTGCATATATTGACAATTAATCAGAAAATCGATATTGTCATGGTTTCTAGAATCTGTGGGAAATTCTTTTTTCCGGAAATGAACTTGACGATAATTAAATTATATATGAAGTAAATAAGAGGATTTATATCGAAATTATTAAAGGGTTAGTATGTTATTGTCAGTCAAAGAAATTGAAAAAAAATGAAGATTAAAAATATTTAAAATTAATGATGGTATGATTCAATGTTCAATGAAAATTGATGCATATAAATAGAAACTTATGTCAAATAAAATTCTGGCACCTATAGTATTATTCGTTTATAACCGCCTATGGCATACGCAGCAAACTGTGGAGTCACTAAAAAAAAACAAGTTTGCTGAAGAAAGCATGCTGTGCATTTATTCAGATGGCCCAAAGAATGAAAGTGATGTGGAAAAAGTTTCTGATGTACGCAAATATTTAAAATCAATAACCGGCTTTAAAAGCATAACTATTATTGATCGTGATGCCAATTTAGGATTATCACAGTCGATTATTTCAGGTGTTACTGAAATAGTAAACAAATATGATACAATAATAGTTTTAGAAGATGATTTGATAATATCTCCTCACTTTCTGGAGTTTATGAACAATGCTTTAGAAAAATATAAAAATGACGATAGGGTGTTGAATATTCATGGATACCTATTCCCTATTAAAGGTAAAATTCCCGTAAATTTTTTTTTAGTATATGGGGGTTGTTGGGGTTGGGCAACATGGAAGAGGTCCTGGGATCTTTTTGAAAGTGACGGTGAAAAATTATTAAGACAAATTGAAAAAATGAAACTGATTAAGCGTTTTAATTTAAACAATAAATTCCCTTTTTATCAGATGCTGAAGGATCAGGTAGCCGGTAGAAATGATTCATGGGCAATTAGGTGGCATGCAACTGCATTAATAAATAATAAATTAACACTTTTTCCTGGATCATCACTGGTTGACAATAAAGGTTTTGATGGCAGCGGATCACATTGCGAGCAAAATGACATTTTCTTTATTGATCTGAGTGATGATGGTATTCCGCTTATAGATATACCGGTTAAAGAAAATAAGTATTTAGCAAGAAAATTCCAAAAGTATTTAAAAAATATGCAAATAACATCATAAATCATTAAGTGATCATTTATTGATACAGAATTATCGCATGAAAAGATATTACATGTTATTCCCATCAGGCAGATAAAATTAACGAACGAAAAATGAGTACCAGATGAAAATTTGCTAAGTCAATTTACAACACAATTTCTAATCTTTTTTTATAAAATCAATTATTCTAATTTTTTCTTCTTCATATTTTTTATAACCTTTCTTCATAAATTCATATGCGTTTTTTTGAATTTCATCTATATTAAAAAAATCAATTTTTGCGGCACTATTTAAATTGACTAGATATCCAGTTTTATTGTTTTCAATATATTCATTCATTGTTGGGTTATTAATTGCAATAACAACTTTGCCCATCGCCATTGCTTCTAGAAATGAAAGACCAATTCCCTCAAACTCTCTTGATGCAATATAAACTGATTTTTGCTTGATTAAATCCCACAGTTTTTCTTTGGTTTCGAACCAGTCAGAATAAGTAATATTGAATTTTTTTTCATCCTCGCTGCTCGGCTGAATAAATTGTTGTCCCGGGTCGATTGCTTTATGAATATGAATTTTAAAATTATTTTCTCCCAAAAGTCTAGTGATTGAATTTATATTAATATTAGTAACTCTTTGCCAAAAAAAAATTTCATTTTTATTACCGGCAACAAATTCATCAGGTTTCGGAAAATAGCGAATGTATATTGATTCAAAACCCCATTTGGCAAGCTTGTCGTTGATAGTTTTTGAGAAATTTATTATTTTTAGATCTCTATAGTTTCTCCAGAAGTGATAATCCAGTTTGACGAAATGATCATACATTGGGAAATAAATAATATTATTGTTATTAATATTCTTTAAAATAGTTATGTCGGGCAATACTTGAAAAAAAACAACTCCCAAATAACTATTATCAATAAATGACATATCTGGAAATGGCTTGCCTTGCCAGCTTTCATCCAGGATAACTGTGACATCGAAAAATTGTTTTAAAAAATCAATAAGAAATAATGTCGATTTTGTTTTCTCATGATGCGAGTGTCCGACGTAAACTATTTTTGTTGAATTAATATTTAATCTTTCTACTATTTTTCGGGAACTTGCAAAAATATATTTCGAGAATAATAATATGCTTTTTAATTATTTGTATTATATTTGATAATAATTGAAAAAACAATTTGACGATTCGCCAAGCTTTCACTAGTATTCTTCTTGATAAACTGTTAATTGGAATAAATTTTCCAATTAGTTTATTTATTAATAATCCTATTTTCCACTCATCAGATTGGTGTAAAATAGACAGATCATTTTTAACAGATTCCAGGTTGGCTTGTGAGATGGTTAATTGGGTTAATAATGCAGAAATTTTATGTTCATAAAATTCGATTATATTATCATTAAAGTTTTTTAATTCATTTTTTATCTTGTAAAATTCTGATGTATGTTTTTTAGCGAATTCAAAATCAAGATGTGTCAAACTTTTCAATTTGATTTGCGTTATCTGACTGGCCTCCGTTTCTAAAAAAGGATCTTTTACAAATTTATTTTTAGTTAGTATGTGAAGATTATAATTATTCGAATATAAATAACAGCCAAATCGTTCTGAAATATATAAAAGTGTTTTTTTTGAATAAAAAGAAATGTGTTGACCTGTTTCTGGAGTAAAATACCACCAATCAGGGTCAATTTTAATGGGCTGCTCTGGCTTTAGCTCAGTTGTGAATATTATAGAATCAGAGTAGCTAAAAAAATTATCTATTTCTTTTATTGGATTTACTAAGTGCTCAAAAACTTCAAATGCTGATATTAATTCAAATGAATTATCACTGCCTAAATATTCTAAATCATAATGTTTAGCAAAAATGTTTTCACAATATTTATCTTCTCTGTAATAATCAAATCCTTTATCGCGCATTATGCGCACAAATAATCCGTATCCGCCACCATAATCAAGAAATCTTCCGGAGTAATTAAAATTATTAATAATTATTGTTTCAACTATCTCTGATAAAACAATGTTTCGTGAAACTAGTCCAACATCGAGATCAGTTATGGCGCTGCTGTAAGATTCATCCAGCCAATAAGGATCTTCAGTTTGAATAAAATCGCAATTTGAACACTCGAAATATGAAATGTTATATTTTAATAAAATATTCTTGGTTAATATTTTATTTGTTTTAGAGCCACAAATTTTGCATATATTATTATTCATTTTTGGTACCAAAAAAATAAGAATTATCAATATTATTCAAGGACAACCCATTCATATTGATGAATATGGTGTCAGCTTGCATAGGGTTAAAACATTTAATGTAGAATGTCAAACGTCCAGATGAATGTTAGATTAATTACTATGAAAACCAGGTGACATGACTGTGCCAATTATTTTATCCTGTCAACAGGTTAATTAAATAATTGCATCTTTTAGAAAAGGTTTCCACCTGCATTCATGATAATACTCTTATATTTGTCATTGACAAACGCATCAGTACGGTATTATAAAGATTTTCATATGCGATAACTCCAGCAAAGAATGAGATCATAATCATGAACCCTGTTAAAAGACTAATAAAAGGCATATTCCGGTTTTTCGGATACGAGATAATCAATGCGGCTCAACCGGATACTGCTACTCCAGATAAATTGCCGCTTGAATTTGTCGCAAGCCGCTTGAGGAATATAAGGAATATTCAATATGCCTGCGGTGAAAATATACTACAGGGCTGGATTAATGTGGATGCATCCCCCTATTCATACAAGGAGAATGAATCCTTCATCAGAATTGACCTGCTGAAAACCCATCCGTTCCCTGATAACTGGTTTAAGTTCGGATTTGCCGAGGATTTTATTGAACATCTTGGACAGGCGGACCTGTTTCTGTATTTAACTGAAGTGTATCGTACCTTTAAAAAAGGTGGTGTCCTCAGGCTGTCATTTCCTGGACTGGAGGGAGTTCTCGCACGTCATTATAAGAATCTGGATTATGATACGGCGGTCAAGGGTAAAAATGATGCGTACACCCTCTGGGGGCATGTTCATTTTTGCTCCCGTGATGAATTGAAGATGATATGCAGACAAATCGGCTTTAAAAAAATACAATTCGTAGAATATGGCATTTCCAGTTATAAAGATTTGAGAAATCTCGACAGGAGAAAAGAACAGATCGGTCTCAATACGTATGTGGAAATAATCAAATAGTTTCCCGGTCGTTACTATGTTAATACCCTTTATGAAAAGTGAGCGGAAATAAAAATTTAATTATGGCAAAGGCAACGATATCAAATAATGTAATATCGGTCATTACTCCATCATATAACCAGGGTGAATTCATTTCGGATACGATCAGGTCGGTTTTAAGCCAGAAGGGAGAATTCTACATTGATTATATCATCATGGATGGAGGTTCAACTGATGATTCTGTATCGGTCATTAAGAGCTATGAGTCATTATTGAAAAATGATTCCGATACCTTCATATCCGGGGGGCTGACATACCACGTTTCTCGTGATCCCAATGCTTCGTTGAACAGGTGTCTGGGCATCAGTTACCGCTGGACCAGTGAAAAAGACAGGGGACAATCACACGCGATAAACAAGGGACTTGCGGTTTCAAAGGGCGATATCATTACGTGGTTAAATTCCGATGATAGGTATACACAGGATGTTGTGTATGGCGGGATATTTCAGGAATTCATGAAATATCAAAATCGATTCGTTTTTTTTGGAGGAGCCATAGCCGTGGATGAAAACAACAATGAGTTGTGGCGGCACCTTCCGGGCCAGGTTACTCTATATAGCTTGTTATACCGAGAAGGCGTGGCTCAGCCTTCAATTTTTTTCCGTCGGGACGTGGTGAATTCCGTGGGATTATTGAATGAAGAATTGCACTATTTTATGGATTATGATTACTGGTTCAGATTCCTGTTTGCCGGATACAGGTTTTATGGAATCGATCAATTCATTGCTGTCCAGAAGTATCATGGTAAGTCAAAAAGCAATGAATGCGGAAAATTGTTTGAGGCATTTTATCCGGAAGCAAATAAATGGAAAGATTATTATAAAAAGAAACTGCTGCATGATAATCCGGGCCGCTATTTATATTATTATTGTAAAAGTGTACTATGGGAATTGCTCGTAATTCTACGCCTAAAAAAATGAATTGATTTATTTACCAATTTTTCATCATATGCCAGATTGTTAAAGAACTATGCATCGTGATAATTGAGTTGAATTTTATTAGGAATTGATTTATGCATTTAATAAAACGGGTGCTCGTCACCGGCGGCGCCGGATTTATCGGTTCACATTTATGTGATGCATTGATAAAAAAGGGATATGAAGTATTATGTCTCGATAATTATTTTTCGAGCAGCCGAGAAAATGTTTTCCATCTTATGGACAATCCTCGTTTTGAATTGATCCGCCATGATATCGTGCATCCCATTTTCCTCGAGGTGGATGAGATATATAATCTTGCGTGTCCGGCTTCACCCGTTCATTACCAGTATAACCCTGTGAAAACCATAAAGACCAGCGTCATGGGAGCTATCAATATGCTCGGTCTGGCAAAGCGTGTGAAAGCTACAATTCTGCAGGCTTCAACCAGTGAAGTATATGGCGATCCTGAAATCCATCCTCAGCCGGAAACATACTGGGGGAACGTAAATCCAATAGGCATCAGATCATGCTATGACGAAGGGAAACGGTGTGCCGAAACGCTCTTCCTCGATTATTACCGGCAAAACAGGTTGAAAATTAAAGTTGTCCGCATCTTCAACACATACGGTCCCCGCATGCATCCCAATGACGGAAGGGTCGTAAGCAATTTCATCATCCAGGCCCTCAGGGGGGAGGATATTACCATATACGGCGACGGGAGCCAGACCAGGTCATTTTGTTTTGTAAGTGATCTCGTCGAGGGCATGATGTCGATGATGGAGTCGCCTGATAAGGTTGTCGGGCCGATAAATCTCGGCAATCCAGTCGAATGCAGTATAAAAGAATTGGCCGAAGAAATCGTGAAACTGACAAATTCAACCTCAAAAATAATATACAAACCGCTTCCTCAGGATGATCCGGTCAGGAGGAAACCAGACATCTCGCTGGCTAAACAAAATCTCCAATGGGAACCGAAGATATCATTACATGACGGACTTCGGAAGACTATTGAATATTTCGAAGACAAACGCTGAAAATAATTCTTGCGGTTGTGAATACCCCGGGAATCATGGCGGTTAAATATTAAAATTTGTTGTCCAAGGAAAGTTCATAATATGGCGCAGAAAGGCCTCCAATCACCCGTTTTGTTTCTGGTATTCAACCGCCCGGACACAACACAGCGGGTATTTAACGAAATCAGGAAGGCAAAACCGAGATTCCTTTATGTCGGCGCCGACGGGCCCCGTGCGGGGAGGGATGGTGAGGCAGAAAAATGCAGGGCGACCCGCGCCATTGTCGAACAGGTGGATTGGGAGTGCGAGGTGCGTACGCTGTTCCGTGATTCCAATCTCGGATGCAAAGCCGCGGTGAGCAGCGCCATTACCTGGTTTTTTGACAACGTAGAAGAAGGGATAATAGTTGAGGATGATTGCCTGCCTAATTCAAGTTTTTTTAAATTTTGCGACGATCTTTTGCACAAGTATAAATATGATGAACGGATAATGGCGATAAGCGGCACGAATTTATTGAAGGAATGGAAATCCGACTCGCTGTCATACTTTTTTTCATATTATGGCGGCATTTGGGGCTGGGCGAGCTGGAAACGGGCGTGGGCATTGTATGATGTGAGAATGGAATCATGGAAAAAATGGAGCGCCCGGAAAAAGGTAAAAGACCTTCTGGATGATCGGGATCAATGGAAGGAGATGAAAAAAATATTCAGGAAAGTATATACGGATGAGATAAGCACATGGGATTATCAATGGGTTTTTACCAAATTTTTACATTCAGGTTTATCAATAATTCCGGCAAGGAATCTGGTAACCAATATCGGCTGGCAGACTGAATCCACGCATACGTGTATGAATAATGAGAACATGTCAAATTTACCTGTTTATGAAATGGATTTTCCACTTAAAGAAAATGGTGATGTCAGAGCCGACAGGCTTTTTGACAAACGTTTTGCCGAAATAGGCAAAACGTTAAACTAGAAAAAGAGCAGCATGTCATGTCTACTATTTATAAAACATGCAAACAAATCATTAAGAAAGTATTAGTGAAATTGCATGTAATTAAAGGGAATAAAATACCTGGAGCTGATAGATTCTACATTATCGGAGATTTTTCGGTATTATATGATGAATCTGAAATCACAAATCATCTTAAGATAAAAGAAAACATTGTTATCGGGAATAATACACACATACGCGGGCAACTAGTTGTATTTGGACATGGGGGTAAAATATCCATCGGCGATTATTGCTATATTGGGCATGACACCTGCATATGGTCTGCAAAAGAAATAACAATCGGGGACAGGGTCCTGATTGCTCATAATTGCAGCATTTTCGATAATAATACGCATCCCTTTGATGAAGTGGAGCGTCATAAGCAGTTTCGCGAAATCGTTACAACCGGTTTTCCCAAAAAGCAGGATGGTTTATTTGAGAAAGAAATTATTATTGAAGATGATGCATGGATATCTGCTTATTCAATCATCTCGAAAGGTGTCAGAATCGGCAAAGGTGCCGTGGTGGGAGCGGGGAGCGTGGTGACACATGATGTTCCGCCTTATACGCTTGTTGCCGGAAACCCTGCAAAAGTGATAAAAAAGCTAAAATAAAACTTCAGGGGAAATGTTACATTGTGATAGTGCAATACTAGTATCGCTGATTTTCCTTATTGATTTTTTAATTTATAGTAGAATAAGTCGTGCATCTATTTTAATTGATATAATAGGTATTCATTTTTATGAATAATGGTAAATCAAAAAACATCGTATATCCACGTTATACTACGCCTGATAATAAGGCGAACGAGGATATTGTAAAGCAAGATCATATGTCCCGAAATGTAATCGTTAATAGTATAACATCGTTTTTAAAAAAAATAATGATACAATTGAAATTTATACATTCAAAAATGAAGAAAAAAGAGAATATCATAGACAGCTGGAACAGAGTTATCCGCAAAAGAAATAAAATAACGGAGAAAGAACATTTAGATAATATAGTTCACAAGGGAACGAATATTTTTATCGAAAAAGGATTTTCTGTCTATAATGGTTATCGAAATATTTATCTCGGATCAAATATTTTCCTTGGGGATGTATTAATAAACGCCGGTGATGATAAAGGAAAGATTGTTATCGATGATTATGTGAATTTCGGCCACCGGGTACTTGTATTAGCGAGAAATCATGATTATTATCATTTCAATAGGGAAAGGTGGGATATCACAACTGAAAAACCTATCCATATAAAAGAAGGCGCATGGATTGGAAGCGGTTCCATTATTCTGGGCAATGTAACAATTGGAAAGTTCAGTGTTGTCGGAGCGGGAAGCGTAGTGACAAAGGATGTTCCTGATTACACAATAGTGGTTGGTAATCCGGCAAAAAAAATTAAAAAAATTTCTCCTAAGTGATTTTTCATCTTAAATATATGATGACTAGAAATATTAAAATTATTAATTTATATGGATAAGATTAAAGTTGTTTTAGTTACCGGGACTCATGGGTTCCTGGGAAGAAATACCGCAAAATTTTTTCAAACGCTTGACTACAAAGTTATCGGCATAGGTCTCGGCAAATGGGATGAAGGATATCATGAGGCATACGGGATTGACAGGTGGATTGAAGCGGCTGTTACCCTGGACAACCTTCTAAATCTCGATGTTTCGCCCGATATCATTATTCATTGCGCCGGCAGTGGTTCAGTTGGGTATTCGTTTGCTAACCCCATGAATGATTTCCAGATGACGGTAGATTCTACTGTATCAATACTTGAATATATGAAGATTACTGGATTTGCTGGAAAGATGATTTATCCATCCAGCGCCAGCGTTTATGGAATAAAAGAGAATTTTCCGATAAAAGAAACAGATACGCTTGATCCAATATCACCTTATGGATATCATAAAAAAATTGCTAAGGACCTTTGTAAATCATATGTGGTGAATTATAACCTTTCTGTTTCTATCATTCGATTTTTTTCAATTTATGGCCAGGAATTAAGAAAGCAGCTGTTATGGGATGCTTGTAAAAAATTTTCATCAGCAGGAGGGAGAGTCCAGTTTTACGGCACTGGCAGCGAGATACGGGATTGGATACATGTTGACGATGCGGTTAAACTCATTTATCAAGCAACCCAAAGCAATACGGGTTATGAAATTATCAATGGTGCATCAGGAGAAGGCATCGAAACAAAAAAAATATTATATTTACTATCGTCAAATTTTAACGTAGAACATCAGATTGAATTTAATGGTATTGTCCGGGAAGGAGACCCGCCCTGTTATATCGCAGATATATCTAGAGCAAAAGCCCTGGGTTGGAAACCGGAAATCCCGATCCAGGTTGGTATTGCAAATTACGTTATATGGTTTAAGAATCAATTATGATCAATGTTGGTTTTATCTTTAATTCTAAGAAAGAATGGCTCGGAGGGGTGCACTATTATATTAATCTCTTCAGGGCGATATCGCATGTCAATGAAAGAAAAATCAATCCGGTTTTTTTCTCCGGAACATCATCAAGCAGGGGTATCCAGATATTATTTTCTAATTATGTTCAATTTAAAAAAAGCTGCTTTTTTGATCCTTTCAAGCATTCACGAGTTCCCGCAGTCAACAAAATACAGAGAATCAGTAAGATTGTAGGGTCAAATGCTCTATTAAATCATTATAAAATCCAGGTTTTATCACATTCTCATATAGACACAAAAAAAAAACAAAAGATCATTAATTGGATTCCTGATTTTCAGCATATCCACTTTCCTGAAATATTTTCTAAAGAAGAAGTGAAATCGAGGAATGATGTATTTCGCCGATGGATAGATGTGAGTGATATCATTGTCCTCAGCAGTAATGATGCCTTTAATGATTTTATGCAATTCGCTCCTGAACATGTAAATAAGGGACGAGTATTGCATTTTGTGAGCTACATTGATCCGGAAATATTTACAATCGTTTCTGATGGTTCGGTGGAGCGTAAGTATGACATTACTAAAAAATATTTTTATCTTCCGAACCAATTCTGGAAACATAAAAATCATCTGGCTGTATTTGAAGCCGTGCGAATTGCTCGTAAGCACCATCATGAATTGCTCATTGTTTGTAGCGGGGATTTGAATGATTACCGACATCCTGAATACAGGGTTGAAATAATGAGCTATATGAAACAAAATCATCTGGAGAATAATATTAAAATCCTGGGGCTTATAAATTATACTGACCTTTTATATTTAATGCGCAATTGTATTTCAATAATAAATCCGTCACTATTTGAAGGCTGGAGTTCCACGGTTGAAGAAGCGAAAAGTATTGGCAAGAATATAATACTATCAGACATTCATGTGCATCGTGAACAGAATCCGCCTGGAAGTATTTATTTTAATCCGCTCAATCCGGACGAGTTGGCAGAACTTCTGATTAAAAAGTGGAATGCCAGTGAGGGTGGACCTGATTATAATCTAGAAATAGAAGCCCGCAATAATCTTGAAAAAAGGATCAATGAATTTGGGACAACATATCAAGATATCGTTTTAGATTTAATATGATTTTCATGAAAATTTGTGATTTTGAAAAACACATTACCTTTCATGCTATTATTAGTCAGCAGGAAAATATACATTGTATCTATCCTGTAAAAGCACTATTTCTACAATAGATTTGAGATTTTCAATATTAAGATTATACACTGAGATACATTAATGCTATTCAACAGTTTCAATTTCCTCATTTTATTATTTGTAACATTCATTATTTATTACATTCCCCCTGTTAAGAAGTTTCAAAAAATTATTCTTATCATATCAAGCCTTGCATTCTACGCAATCGGTCATCCACGATTAACATTGGTGTTACTATTGACCATTGCTATTACAACAACGACCAGTTATCTTGTTTTAAACAATACGGCAAACCATAAAAAGCTATGGGCTATATGCGGAACAATGCTTACTATTGTCATTCTTGCTGTTTTTAAATACAGTCCTTTTTTATCTAAAACATTCATTCAGCCCGGCTCGTCTATTGGCGATTTCATGGTGATGATGCCTCTTCCCATGGGAATATCCTTCTATGTTTTCAAGGGAATAAGTCTTATTGTTGATTCTTTCAGGAATACTGACGATAACCCGTCTCTTATGCAAAACGGCGCCGTACAGCATTCTATAAGCGGTATCATGTATATATCTTTTTTTCCGCAATTATTGGCGGGCCCCATTCAGCCAGCGGCTGATTTTTTCCCCCAAATCAATTTAAAACATCTAAGAGATATCGATTGGGAGTTCATTGTTAAAACATTAATTCTCGGTTATTTTTTAAAGATGGTGATAGCCGATAACCTTGGCAATCAAACATTCTGGATGTTACATCCCTATTTCCAGGCGCATTCATCCATTACCCTTATTATACTGCTTTTTGGTTATTCAATGCAAATGTTCGCTGATTTTGCCGGATATTCACTCATTGCTATCGGAATTGCCTCATTATTCGGTTACCGTGTGAAAGACAATTTTTATTTCCCGTATATATCAAAATCCATCTCGGAATTTTGGAGAAGGTGGCATATTTCATTGTCAACTTTTTTCAGGGACTATGTTTATATTCCGCTCGGGGGAAGCAGAAAGGGAAATGTCCGGACATATGTCAATTTGTTTGCCGTCATGTTCCTGTGCGGTATATGGCATGGAGCGGGATGGAGTTATATGTTGTGGGGCGCCCTTCACGGGGCGGCATTGGTGATAGAACGTTTCGGAAAAAGCAAGATACGGATGCCGGATAACCGGATTGTGAAGTCAATACAGATGGTTGTTGTCTTTTGCGTTGTTTCATTTCTATGGATATTTTTTAAATTGCCTGATTTTTCGAATGTTGTCAAGTATCTTGTAGCGATCAATTTGAACTCAATTCCCATGTCGGATTATGCAATAATTATTTGCATTAATATCATTCTTTATTCAATACCGATTATAGCATATCATGTCTTGTATTTGATGGAATCAAGACCATTTATCATTAAAATGAAAAAGTATGAATTCATTCTTTATGGTATGCTGTTATTCGCAATTATCACAAACAGTGGATTCTCAAATTCTTTTATATATTTTGTATTTTGATAGCAGCAGGGAACAAATGACTAAAAAAATTATACTTATTACTGCATCTCTATTTGTCATATATACAATTCTTATATATGCTATCAAACCCAAAACCATATGTCTAAATCAAGGTCAGATCAATGTGGTGAAATTGGAGGATTATGTATTTGGAGAAGGTAAAAAATATGTTATCGTGGGTTCGTCACTATCACACATTTATATTACATCCCCGCGCTCCGAAGATTATTCTGATTTAGCGTTCCCGGGTTCATCTATTTATGACGGGCTTGAAATTATAAAAAAAAGCGGCTTTGTTCCCCGTGTAATCTTCATTGAGGCGAATTATTACCATAAAATAACGTATTGGACACTGGATATGAATACTGCCATCTTTATGCCGGTAGTATTTCAACTAAAAAGAAATATCCCGAGTCTCCAGGAAAAATATCAGCCAATGAATATATTGATACCCTATGTTAATCAAACAGTACTGGTAATAAAAAATAAAATTAATGATATTTCCAAGGATGATAAGCCCGGTCATGCTGCTGTTATGCCGTCACGGAGCACGCAGAGTAAAAAATCTGCTTTTGAGGTATTTCTTAAACTTTATATGGAAGAATATAGTAAGATTCCTGATAAAAAGGTTGTGGATAAAAGTGTTACATTGCTGAAAAAATATACTAAATACTTCAGGGAAAAAGGAGTAAAAATTGTTTTCTATGAAATGCCGGTTGATAAAAAACTCTGCCCGGCTCCACAGGCTGTATACCTTCGAACATATTTACGCAAGCAGTTCAAACCCGGTGATTATGGTTATATACCAGTGCCGGATTGTTCATCATATAAGACCGGTGATGGTATTCATTTGAATCCCGCGAGTCAAGTTATGTATAAGAATTATTTTTTTCAAGAGGTCGATAAAATCTTGAATGTCGGAAGTGTAAAAAAGTTCAAATGAATTATTTGTTAACAAAATGCGGCTATGCCATGATTGCTATTATTACAAATAATATTAACAAACGAAATCATTTCTCCCTCATGTCTTGAAAGTTGGGACATTATTAATGGCTCAGATTGTTCTTGTTGATATTTTCTCGACAGTGCCTGTAAAAAAACAACCTGTGTTTTGTTTACTATTCACCTTGTCGGCGCATCGTGCACCTGAAATTCGAAAGTAGAAGTGTTGATTTTGCATGTTTAAATGGAGGGGATAAATGTCGAACAGTGAGGCTGGTATCCTCATCGCCGGCGGGGCCGGCTACATCGGCTCCCAGATGAACAAGGAGCTCAACAGGAAAGGCTACCGGACCGTCGTCGTGGACAACCTGAGCGCCGGTCACCGGGAATTCGCGCAGTGGGGCGAGTTCCACCGGTGCGACCTCGGCGACCTGGAGGGCCTCCGGTCGGTATTCGCTGGGCGCACTATATCGGCGGTGATGCATTTCTGCGCCTTTACCTATGTGGGGGAATCAGTCGAGGATCCGGAGAAATACTACATCAACAACGTGAAAAACACCATAAATCTCCTCCAGGTGATGCGGGAGTTCGGCGTTAATCAGTTTATTTTCTCTTCGACTGCAGCTATCTTCGGCGATCCTGTCACGATCCCCATACCGGAAGATCACCGGAAAGAGCCCATCAATCCCTACGGCAGGAGCAAGTTCATGATCGAGCAGATCCTGGCGGATTATGCAAGGGCCTATGATCTACGTTACGTTGCGCTCCGGTATTTCAATGCAGCCGGCGCCGATCCGGACTGCGACGTGGGGGAGTGGCATGAACCGGAAACCCACCTGATACCGCTGGTGCTTGACGCGGCCCTGGGGGTACGCGAAAATATCGCCATTTTCGGGACTGACTACGACACACCTGACGGCACCTGCGTCAGGGACTATATCCACGTTGCCGACCTTGCCGGCGCCCATATCGGCGCCCTGGAACATCTCGCCCGGGGCGGGGAATCGGACGTCTTCAACCTGGGCAACGGCACGGGCTTCTCCGTCAGGGAAATCATTGACGCCGCACGAAAGGTTACCGGCAAAGAGATCCCCACCGTGGAGAAGGGGCGCAGGGCCGGGGATCCGGCCGTGCTCATAGCGGACTCGTCCAGGGCGGTTTCGGTTCTTAAATGGAAGCCGGCTCACGCGGATATCGGGGAAATTATTGAAACAGCGTGGCGGTGGCATCAGAAGCTGTATGAGAAGTATAAAAGGTGATAGCACAATCTTGTTGTTAGTTTAATTGCAGAAAGCTTCCAACGCAGAGGGCGCGGAGAACGCAGAGTTTATGGGGTTATCTCAATGGAAATCATAGACTCAGTGATTAATTTTTCATATATGCGTTTTATAATTATTTACCACTCTGAAAATACCTTTCTTTAAAACATCAACATTAAAGTTGATTAGTAACCCTAAGCTTAGTCCAGTCAATCTGAGATAAGAAAGAAGTTGGGCTTTGTGAATTGGTAATACTAGTTCTATAGATTTCAATTCTATTATTACTGAATCTTCAATAATCATATCTAAACGGTATCCATTACCTATAGCTATACCTTTATAAATGATAGGCACTGATTTCTGATTTTCTACCTTGAATCCTGTTTGTGTTAATTCATATTTGAGACAAGCTTCATAAGTTGATTCCAAGAGTCCTGGACCTAAGACTTTATGAACTTCAATTGCTTTACCAATGATTATTTCTGAAATGTTATTTAATTCCATTTAACATATATTAACGAATAATACAGTAATTCATAAAAAGAATTCTAATAAATAATCATTTTTTTCAACGCAGAGACGCTGAGGACGCAGAGTTATTAGGGTTTTCTTAATAAAAGAATTATTATAACAGTGAAAAATAAACTTTCACCGTTTGATGATTTCTCTAATTAACATACTTAATTTGCATATAACCATTATTGAACAACCATCCCTCTGCGAGCTCCCCGTGCTCCGCGCCTCTGCGTTGAATACTTTGTGTTATTTCCTGGAGAAAGATTGAAGACAATAAAAAAGCCGCCCTGTTGGGGACGGCTTTTGAATGGGTCTGCAATGCTGGCTCAGGTTGTTACCGTAATAATTCGAGAACGGTCTGCGACTTGGCGTTGGCCTGGGCGAGCATCGACGTGGCCGCCTGCGTCAGGATCTGGTAGCGCACGTAGGACGACATCTGCTCCGCCATGTCCGTGTCGCGGATGCGGGATTCCGATGCCTGCACGTTCTCGTAGGCGTTCATCAGGCCCTTGGCCGCGTGCTCGAGACGGTTGTAATAGGCGCCGAGGTCGGCCCGCTGCTTGGAAATGATCCGCAGAGCCTCGTCGCACAGGCCGATGACCGAGTTGGCCTTGCCCGGCGTCGAGATGGAAATGAAGGTGAGAACCGTCGGGTTCCTGAGTCCCAGGGCCGCCGTGGTCATGGTCTCGATGAACACCCGCTCGCGCTGGTGCATGTTCGGGCCCATGTGGAACCACATGGAAGCCGTCGGATGGAGCCGCGCGAAAGAGCCGGTCAGAAGCTTCATCTTGTTGAACTCCGCCTGGGACGATATCCGGTCAACCTCGTCCACCAGCTCGGAAACCTCGACCTGTATCAGCTGCCGGTCCTCGTGGGTGTAGATGCCGTTGGCCGACTGCACCGCCAGGACCCTGATCCGCTGGAGTATCGCGTGGACCTCCTCCAGGTATCCTTCCGCGGTCTGGATCATCGACATGCCGTCCTCGGTGTTCCGTTCCGCCTGCCGGAGGCCCTGGATCTGGGAGCGCATTTTCTCCGATACCGCCAGACCGGAAGCGTCATCGCCGGCCTTGTTGATCCTCATGCCGGAAGAAAGCTTTTCGATGTCCTTGGTGATGTTCCAGTCGTGAAACTTGAGGGTGCGGTGGGAAAAAATGGCCGCAATGTTGTGGTTTATAATCATATGTTTCCTCCTTGAAATTCCCTGCCATCATCCTTGATAGCAGTAGTACATTTCTATATGTATATTCTGTTATTCGTCAGATGTTATAACTATGCTAAATTGAATATGAGTTGATTATCGGCAAATATTTCAAAATATGAATAAAAATCTAATAAATTCAGCGTTTTAATATTAAATATGAATTAATTACAGCTTTGAAGTGAATATGAAATATGTTGCTAATACTGATTTTAAAAACTGATATTCGTAATTAAACAAACAATCCTCCGTGTACTCTGCGATCTCTGCGTTAAATATAAAAAATAATTGAACGCAGAGATCACAGAGGTCGCAGAGAGCGCAGAGGAGAAGAGGTCTGACTTGGTTGAAATCATATGGATAAAAGTAAAAAGGACCTTAATTGTTTATTAGTGTAACTTAAATAATTCTTCTTGATTTTTTTCGATAAGAAAACATTGTATTGTGTTCCTGTTGCAGTTAACATGCAAAGATTCCAGAGAGGATTTATAGATGAAGAAAATCGGTTTTGACAATGAAAAGTATCTCAACGAGCAGAAAAGCTCGATCCTGGAAAGGGTAAAGCACTTCAACAACAAGCTGTATCTTGAATTCGGCGGCAAGCTCATGTTCGATTATCACGCCGCGCGGGTACTTCCCGGATATGATCCGAACGTGAAGATGCGGCTTCTCCAGCAGCTTTCCGACAGGGCCGATATCATCCTCTGCATCTACGCCGGCGACATCGAACGGAAGAAAGTGCGGGCCGATTTCGGCATCACCTACGACGCCGATGCCCTCAAGCTTATCGACGACCTCAAGGACTGGGGCATCAGCATCCTGGCGGTGGTGATCACGCGTTACGAGAACCAGCCCGCGGCGAGCATATTCAAGAACAAGCTGGAGCGCCAGAACATCAAGGTCTACACGCACCGGTACACCAAGGGATATCCCACCGATGTTGACCTGGTGGTGAGCGACGAGGGATACGGCGCCAACGAGTACATAGAGACAAAGAACCCCCTGGTGGTCGTGACCGGTCCCGGTCCCGGAAGCGGGAAGATGGCCACCTGCCTCTCCCAGGTGTACCATGACCACAAGCGGAATATAAACAGCGGTTACGCCAAATTCGAGACCTTCCCTATCTGGAACATCCCGCTGAAGCACCCGGTCAACATCGCCTACGAGGCTGCCACCGCTGACATCGGTGACTTCAACCTCATCGATCCCTTCCACCAGGAGGCCTACGGGAAGATCGTCGGTCAACTATAACCGTGACGTGGACACCTTCCCCGTTTTGAGAAGGATCCTGGAAAAAATCATGGGCGGCAAGATCAATGTACAAGTCCCCCACGGACATGGGCGTCAACTGCGCCGGCTTCGGCATCGTGGATGACGAAGCGGTGCGCGAGGCGTCCCGGCAGGAGGCGATACGGCGGTTTTTCCGCTATTCATGCGAATACGCCGTGGGCTTTGCGAGCAGGGAAACCGTGCAGAGGGTGGAACTGCTCATGGACGAGCTGGCGGTGAAGCAGGAAGACCGGATCGTGGTCGATCCGGCGCGGAAGGCCGCCGTCGAAGCCAAAGAGAAGGGAAAGGGGAACGAGGGCATATACTGCGGCGCCGCCATTGAGCTCAGGGACGGGACGATCGTGACAGGGAAGAATTCGCCGCTGTTCCACGCAGCCACGAGCGTTATCCTCAATGCCATTAAAAAGCTCGCGGAAATCCCGGACCGCATCCATCTCCTGTCGCCCCAGATCATCGAATCGATCAGGAGCCTGAAAGGCGACGTCCTGGGAGCCAGGTCGCTCAGCCTGGACCTGGAGGAGACCCTCATCGCCCTTTCGATAAGCGCGGCGACGAACCCCACGGCCTACGCGGCCATGGAAAAGCTGAAGGACCTGGCCTCGTGCGAGATGCACATGACCCACATCCCGACGCCGGGGGACGAGGCGGGACTCCGGAAGCTGGGCATTAACCTCACCACGGAGCCGTTTTTTTCGACAAAGAGCCTTTTTATCGCTTAAGCGGCGGTTTTGCCCTGCCGTATTAATTCATGGAGGCGCGTATGAGCAAACTGGTCAAATACTACGGGGTTAACTTCAAAAAAGGCGATTTTATTTTCCGCGAGGGCGACGAGGCGGACTTCATGTACATGATCCACAAGGGAAAGGTGCAGATCAGCAAGGGTGTTGGCACCTTTGACGAAAAGATCCGGATCCTGGGCGAGGGCGAGTTTATCGGCGAGATGGCAGTCATCAATTCCATGCCCCGTTCGGCGAATGCCGTGGCCGTTGAGGACTGTGTTCTCATAAAAATGGACCGCGAATCCTTCGACAAGACGGTGCAGAAAAACCATGAATTCTCCGTGAGCGTCATCGAACTCCTGTCAGACCGACTCCGGGAGACTGACGAGATGCTGATGGTGTACGCCAAGAACGACCGCGTCCAGAGGCTCTACGCCGAGGTGCTCGCTGCCATGACACGGGGCGGCAAGCGGGACGGGTCGGGGCAGTGGTGCCTTCTGAACAAGGAGACCTTCGTGAAGCATGCCGTTGAGCGGCTGAGATGGGAACGGAACAGCATCCTTTCAGTTCTCGCCGAGCTGATAGCCATGGAGAAGATCAGGCTCAAGAGGGACCAGGGCGGATCGGAGTGGCTGGCCTTCAGGATGGACTAGGAATGGATTGCCGGGGCGAACGGGAGGCTATTTCCTGACAAAGGTCATACCAAGAAAACTGAATTGCGCCGACTTTGAAATATCGGCGACATAGGTGAATCGGTTTTTCGTCAATTGAAGGCCCTTCGGGATGTCCCGGTCATCCATCAGTGTAGTCACCATCCAGATGAGCGCGCAGGCTGAGAATATTCAATAACCTGTAATAATAAACTTTCAAGATAGTGCTGATAATAGCGCAGAGGTGGCTCCTGTCATGCTGCGGATTTCCTCACCTGAAGAAATCCTCCGCCATGAGGATGTCTTCCCTGGTGTTAATGTTGACGTAACGGTCGCAGATCATGAAAGACCGCACATCCATGCCGTCGTCGATGGCGCACTGTATCAGGTCGGGAAGCTCTTTTTCGTTGCGCTCATGGTGAATCGGCGTGTATTCGATGTAATCGAAAATTTTATTGTTGAATATGCAGTCGCCGGTGCCCATGAATTCGTTCAGTGGATTACGGGGCTTTTCTATGAGACGGTAGATTTTCCTGTCATCACCCTGGATTAGGGTGTATGTTTTTTTAATGAGATTGCGGTTTTCGACAGTAAGAATGCCGCACATGGCGAAGGCGTTACACTTCTTGTATTCGTTGATCATGGCATGGTGGCGCGGATTCAGCATAATTTCATCCGCCAGCATGAGCATGAAGTCGCTCTTGCCGATTGTCTCGCGGGAGCATTCTATGGCGTTTACCAGTCCCTTCTGCTCTCTCTGGATCACGTAACGGATGGTGATGTCATGGTAACGGTTCCCGAGGTAGTTGATTATGTCTTCAGCCCGGTATCCTACAACGATTACTATTTCATCAACCCCGGCGTTTACCGCGCAGTCAAGGTTATACTCGATGGCCGCCCGTCCATTTACTTGTATCATGCATTTGTTCCGATCAGCGGACAGATCATCCAGTCTTTTACCGCGACCGCCGGCGAGGAGTAATGCTTTCATGAGGTTTCTCCAAATGTCATGTATGGTGTTTGCAGATGAACGCGCCGCGGTCTGCTGAACCCGGCATGCAGGATTACGGTTTCCCGTGTCCCGCTTTGTTTATGCTTGCTGCGCAGAAGGTTCAGGCGGAACCCTGCATTCAATCGGCATTTTTCCAGTATTCTACTGCATACCATTCAACTGAGTTGCGATAATTAATCAAGATATTTTTAGCCAGTCCGGGACCGAAGTGATTAATACAGCATAAAAACTTATTGACTATTATCTTGCCGAATTTATGATAACAATATGGCCACTGTTCAGGCGGCGATCAGTATCGTGATCTTCGGCCGATATAAACCGTGACCTTTTTTTGTTTGCTGAAATTGTTCTTTGCGGTTGCCTGCGGCGAAATATTATTTTTTAAAGGTACTAGTCATGAGTAAAAAAGTTCTAGTAACCGGCGGATGCGGATTTCTCGGTTCACATGTATGCGAATACTACGTCAAACAGGGCGATACGGTTGTGGCCTATGACAACATGACCAAGCATGAACTGGCCAGAACCGGCTTTGCAGCAGAAGAGGCCCGTGTTCATAACTGGAATTTCCTGAAGGCGCTTGGTGTAAACCTCGTGAAAGCTGACGTGCGGAACTACGAGGAGTTGATGGACCATGCGTCCGGCTGCGATTACATTATCCATACTGCCGCTCAGCCGGCCATGACGATAAGCTGGGAGGACCCCCGCCTTGATGCGACCACCAACGTGATGGGCACATTCAATGTCCTGGAAGCGGCGCGGGCCATGAAAATACCCGTTGCCATGTGCGCCACGATCCACGTGTACGGAAATGAAATCAATAAAAGCCTGAAGGAAAAATCGAACAAGTACGTCCGCAAACCTGCAGAAATCGACGAGAACTACCCAACCCTTGAAGGTGTGCTGACACCGCTGCACGCGTCAAAGGCGGCAGGCGACATTTATGCACGGGCCTATATCGACACATACAAGGTTGAAGCGGCCAGTTTCCGTCTTACCGGCATATACGGTACCAGGCAGTTCGGCGGCGAAGACCATGGATGGGTCGCTAACTTTGCGATCCGCAGCGTCTTGGGATGGCCCTGCGTTTTTTACGGCAACGGCAAACAGGTTCGCGACATCATCTACGCGACGGACGTGTGCCGGGCCTTTGACGCCTTTTACAAGAAGCGGGTCCCGGGAATATACAACGTCGGCGGCGGCATGAAGACTGCCATATCCCTCCTCGAATGCATCGATATACTGGGCAAGATCAACGGCAAAATGCCGGAGGTCAAGTTTGATGCTGACCGCCACGGGGATCTCAGGTATTTCATCTGCGACATTGCCAAGGTGAAAAAAAATCTCGGGTGGGAGCCCCAGGTGATGCCGGAAGAGGGTATCGGCATGCTGGTGCAGTGGATTAAGGACAACATCGCCGTATTCAAGGGGTGACCGGTTGCGGCCGCCGTTATTCGCTGTCCGGATACCGCTCCATGATATTGCGGATAACGTCGATACTTTCGAAGAAGATGCCTACCAGTTCCGGGTCAAACTTCTTCCCTGACATGAGGCGGATCTCGTTCAGCACCGCCTCATGGTCCCATGCCTCCTTGTAGACCCGCTTGGACGACAGCGCGTCGAAGACGTCCGCCAGGGCGACGATCCTGCCGAAAATGGGTATCTCCTCTCCCTTCAGGGGCCGCGGGTTTCCCTTTGCGTCCTTTTCCAGCGCCTCTCCCGTTTCCACGTCAATGAGCCCGGGATAGCCGGTGCCGTCCCAGTTCTCATGATGGGTGAGGGCCACGACCGCGGCCACCTCGTCGAATTCCGACTGCCGGTATTTAAAGAGACGTGCCCCCTGGACGGAGTGGGTCTTCATGATCTCAAATTCCTCGGGGGTGAATTTCGACGGTTTTTTTAGGATAAGGTCCGACACCGCAACCTTGCCGACATCGTGGAGCATGGCAGCCATCCGGAGAATGTCTTTTTTCCTGAAGATCTCATCGTGGGTAATGTGTTTGCTCATGGCCCAGCGCTCGTATATCTCGACGGCATAGGATGCTACACGGTTGACATGAGCCCCGGTCTCCTTCGGGTCCCTGAGTTCAGCCATGTTGATCATTCTGAGGATGAGAGCCCGGGTCAACTGGGCCCTCTGCAAAATGATGCTGGCCATGTTGGCGAAGTGGAGCGCTATCATCTCGTCAGCGGAATCGAAGGAGCCGCAGAATTCGACGCATTCATCAAAAGTATTTTTTTTATCATCCGGACTCAGGGAATTGATGATCTGCATGATCCCCAGTATATCGTTCCGGTTGTTCTTCAGGGGGATGGTGAGCATCGACTTGGTGCGGTATCCCGATTTCTGGTCGTTGGTGGGATCGAACTTGTACGGCGCATTGCGAGGGATGTTATAGGCGTCCGGTATATTTATGATCTCGCCGGTGAGGGCTGCGTAGCCGGATATGGAGCTTTTATTTATCTTTGTTCTGAATGTGGTGTAGATCAGCTTTTCCCCCGGCTTGAGTTTGCGCTCGAGGGAGGCTGTCTGCACGTGGCTGGTGAAGACCAGTTCGTCCCCTTCCTTGATCTGGATCGATCCCGCGTCGGCGTTCAGGATCTTCCGCGCCTCGGTAAGGATCCTGTCCAGCAGTATGTCCAGGTCCTGCACCGTATTGAGCTCCGCGCTGAGCTTGATGATGTCATTCAGTTTGATTGCTTTATCGTGCATCGGTGCCGCCATCGTGATAGTCAAATATGACTAAAGATAATCATGAATTGTCATTAATGCAATTACTTTTTCGTAATACTTCTAATGTTTCAATAAGGTAAAATTGTTTTATTAAATGCAAAATAGGAAAGACGCTTCTGCCGTGTTATTGGTATATTGCAGTGTAGTAAATAGACGGTTTCAATTAAGTGACCGTGTCAGTAATACACGGGGCTTACAAAGGAGTGGCCGGTATTGATTCATGACGAAAAAAGTGAATCACGAGAAGTGCGTGAACTGACGCTTCTGTATGAAATCAGCAGCGCCCTGAACGGAACCCTCGATCTGCGCACTGTCCTGGATCACGTGCTCGCGATGATGGCGGAACGCATGGAAATGCTGCGCGGCACCTTCACTATACTCAACAGGAAGACAGGCGAAATTGTCATAGAAGAGGCGTTCGGCCTTTCGCCCGATGAGCGGCAGAAGGGGCGTTACAGCGTTGGCGAGGGCGTCACGGGCAGGGTGGTTGAGACAGGCCAGCCGGCGGTCGTCCCGCGCATATCGGACGAGCCGCTGTTTCTTGACCGGACCGGATCGCGGAAACAGATCGACAAGCAGGATATTGCCTTCATCTGCGTCCCGATAAAGACCGGCAGCGAGGTGATCGGCGCTCTTTCCGTCGACCGGCTGTTCAACGAAACCATATCGCTGGAGGAGGATGTCCGGCTCCTCACGATCATATCCTCCGTGGTCGCCCAGGCCGTGCGCCTGCGGCAGCTCGCCCAGGAGGAGCTTGAGAAGCTCCGGGAGGAAAACCGCCGGCTCCATGATGAGTTAAAAACCGCAAACCGGCCGGATTCGATAATCGGCAATTCACGTGCCATGCTGGAGGTGTATTCGCTCATCGAGCGGGTTCGCAACACGGGAACAACCGTGATGATTCTCGGCGAAAGCGGCGTGGGGAAGGAAAAGGTGGCGCAGGCCCTCCACTACGGTTCCAATCGTGCCGACCGGCCGTTCGTGGCGGTGAATTGCGCGGCACTTCCCGAGTCCCTCATAGAAAGCGAGCTTTTCGGGTATGAGCGGGGCGCCTTTACCGGCGCGGTCGCAGCCAGGAAGGGCCGCTTCGAGCTTGCCGACGGCGGAACCCTGTTCCTCGACGAGATGGGTGATCTTCCCTATCTGATGCAGATAAAACTGCTCCGGGTGATCCAGGAGCGGGCCTTTGAGCGGATAGGCGGCACGGCGACCATTACCGTGGACGTCCGGATCATCGTCGCAACGAACCGGGACCTGGAGTCCCTGGTGCAGGAAGGTAAATTCAGGGAGGACCTCTACTACCGCCTTAACGTGTTCCCGATCATAGTGCCGCCCCTGCGGGAGCGCAAGTCCGACATTATGCTCCTCGCCGACCTCTTCGTCGAGCGATATGCCGCACACCATGGCAAAACCATGACCCGCATCTCAACACCGGCCATTGACATGCTGATGTCGTACCACTGGCCCGGCAATGTCCGGGAGCTTGAAAACTGCATCGAGCGCGCGGTGATACTGAGCACCGACGGCGTCATCCACTCCTACCATCTTCCCCCGAGCCTTCAGACGGCCGGCGCAGCTGACCCGAGTGAAGGCGGGACGCTGAAGGATATGATCGCCAGCATAGAAAAAGAATTAATCATTGAGGAATTGAAACGCTCCCGCGGCAACATGGCAGGGGCGGCCCGTACCCTGGGTATCACCGAACGGATCATGGGCCTCCGCGTTGAAAAATTCGCCATCGACCTGAAACTCTTCAAGTGACACTGCCCACTCGACGTGAAGCTACATTTTTGTAGCTTCACAAATTACAATCTGACATTAAATCGTAGTTTTTATTTTTAACTCCTGCTCCCTGGCCTGCTCCCGCGGGAATAGCAATGTACATCCAGCAACTCATCATGAACGGATTTTATACATTTGATCCTGTTCTATTACAACCATGTTAACTAGAGCGCGTAAGCTCATTCACCGCCAGCATTCCTTTGCATTGGCACGCTCGTCTTATATACTGGCATGTGTGAATTTCCGGCGGACCGCGACATTGCGGATTTTCAATGGATAGTTCAGATACTCTATCAATAGTTTTTTGGAGGACATATGAGTAAGGTTTTCACAACAGTATCGCTGGCGCTGATCATCCGTGCCGTGGAAGGACCAGGTTTTCGGCGCTGAAATCCGCGCCTGCCGTGGCCGTCACGCCGGATGCGCTGGAGGCATTCAAGAAATCAATGCAGGTGGGCGTCGATACCGCCTGGGTGCTCTTTACGGGGTTTCTGGTTTTTTTCATGAACCTGGGGTTCGCCATGGTGGAATCCGGGCTGTGCCGGGCCAAGAACACGGTGAACATCCTGGCGAAGAACTTCATCGTCTTTGCCATCTCGTCACTTTCCTTCTGGCTGATCGGCTGGGGCCTCATGTTCGGAAACGGCAGCCCCTACATGGGCCTGGAAGGGCCTTCTTCGCCGCCGGCCGCGGACAACAGCCCGGCGATGGGCGACGCGTACCAGGGAGCTTACAAAGCCCTCAACTGGACCGGCGTACCCCACTGGGCGAAGTTCTTCTTCCAGCTGGTCTTCGCCGGAACCGCGGCGACCATTGTTTCCGGTGCCGTGGCGGAACGGATCAAGTTCAAATCATTCATCGTCTTTTCTTTCATTCTGGTCGCTCTTATGTACCCTATCACCGGACATTGGATCTGGGGCGGCGGCTGGCTGCAAGTCTGGGCATGTTTGACTTCGCCGGCTCCTCCGTGGTCCATTCAGTGGGCGGCTGGGCGGCCCTGGCCGGCGTGATCCTTCTGGACCGCGTTTCGGGAAATACCGCGCTGACGGCTCCGTGAACCCCATCTTCGGTCACAACATGTCGATGGTGACCCTGGGGGGCCTGGTGCTCTGGTTCGGATGGTTCGGCTTTAACCCGGGATCCACCATGAGTGTCGGCGACGGCAGCGCTATAGCCCACGTGGCAGTCACTACCAACACGGCGGCCGCCACGGCAATAGTAAGCTCCACCATCGTTTCATGGGCCCTGCAGAAGAAGCCTGATCTCTCCATGATCATCAACGGCGCCCTGGCGGGCCTGGTAGCCATCACAGCGCCATGCGCTTTTGTAAGTGTCACCTCGGCGGCAGTCATCGGCCTTATTGCCGGGGTGCTGGTCGTCCTCGCGGTTATCATGTTTGACAAACTCAAACTCGATGACCCGGTGGGCGCCCTGTCGGTGCACCTGGTAAACGGAATATTCGGCACCCTTGCCGTGGGACTCTTCGCCCAGGACAAGATCACCGGCACCGCCACGGGCAACGGCCTCTTCTTCGGCGGCGGCGTGAAGCTCCTCGCGGCCCAGGCCATCGGCGTTGCGGCCGTGGGCGCTTTCACCTTCGTCGTGGCCTTCGCGGTATGGTTCCTCATTAAACTTGTCATGGGAATCAAGGTTTCCCGCGAAGAGGAGATACAGGGCCTGGGATCTCGGTGAGCACGGCATGAAGGCATATCCTGATTTTCAGGGGTTCCTGACCAAGTAGTGCCGGCCGCTGGCAGGCAGGTATAGAATATTCATTAAAGGAGATAATGCAATGAAACTTATAATAGCAGTGGTCCAGCCGGAAAAGCTGACCGATGTAAAGCAGGCCCTCGCCGAGGCGAGCGTAGGCAAGATGACCGTATCCAATGTCATCGGGTGCGGCTCCCAGGGAGGGTATACCGAGACATACCGGGGCGCAGAAACCGAAGTGAACCTCCTTGACAGGTGCGGTTCGAGATTGCGGTCAACGATTCCTTCGTGAAACCAGCGGTCGAGGCCATAGTCAAGGGCGCCAGGACCGGGAGCATTGGAGACGGGAAGATCTTTGTCGTACCCCTCGAGGAGTGCATCAGGGTCCGGACCGGTGAAACCGGCAGCGAAGCAATTGGGTAATAGATGCGCTGAAACGCCGGCCGCGGTTGCACGAGGAATCCGGGGCCGGCGCATCACCGTCGATTAAAATAGATTATAATGTATAAAAGGAGAATAGTTATGAAAAAGCTTATTAGCATGGCAATGATGATTTCCATTCTTTCCGGTGCCGCGCTGGCGCAGGAGAAGAAGGACGGTATGGAGAAAAAAAGCGAGCCGGTGGGTTTTTCAACCGGCCTTGATTACTACAGCTACTACCTCTGGCGAGGCACGAGGTTTTTCAACGGGGACGGCGCCTTCGTGCCGAAAATCTCGTGGAATATTTTCAATACCGGCCTGGTGATTTCAACGGCGATGGAGATATCGTCAAGCTGGGTCTTCAACGGTTGGTCGGAAAAGCCTGGCAAATACGATTATACCGTGGACCAGTCTGGAAACCTGGCGAGGAAGCAGCTGAATTTCAACCACGTCGCCTATGCCACCCAGAGCCTTGACTTCGGCATCGATTACTCCTATACCTTCAAGGACGCGGTGACCATCGGCGCAGGCGTATGGTACTGGTGGTACTTTAACTCCCGTCACTCCACGGAATACGCCCGTCCGCTGGTTGACGGTGTCAACCTGGTGTCCCATGTCGATATCAGTTTTATAACGACATCGATTTGGATCGGGCTCCCCATCGTGCCCTATATCAACCCGACACTGTCTGCAACCTATGATTACTATACCGGGCTCAAGAAGGGTGGGGATTTTTACGTGCAGCTGGGGCTGAACCACCCCTTCGAACTGACCACAGGGGTTGTTCTTACGCCGGGTCTGACGGTGGGATACTATTACAATTACACGGCAAAATCCACCCGGTACAACCTGATGGTGGACCCTGCTACCGGAGCGCCTGACACAACGGAAAGTCTCTCCTACAGCGGCGAGACACGGACCATCACCTCCGGCGGGGTGAAGCAGGTGCATACGCCCATCAAGAAGGGCTTCAGCGACATCACGCCGAGTCTCACCCTCTCCTATACCAAGGGGCCGGTTTCCCTCAGTGGCGGGTTCTACTGGTGCATCGTTCCTGCCAAAACCTGGTATAACGGCGCCGAGATACACCGCCTCTATGCAAGGGTCGGCGTGTCCTGTGCTATTTGAAAACCTTATTGTTGGCAGGCGATACTGCGGCTCCCGGATGATCCGGGGGCCGTTTTTTTTATCAGGATGACCCGCTGTCATCATTCAGATTTCCAGCATCAATCCGTCACGGGCGGCTATGGTCGATCTGAATATGTTCCGCGCAGCGAGGCTTTTTTCTGACGCGTAATAATTCAGGTTTATGTTTTATTGCGAGGCGGACGAGCAGGATAACCCCTGACCCCGCTTTACTATAATTACTAATTTTTTGGAAGTTACATTACACCCCTAATAATCATTGACAATTTATTTCACCGGATGCATTCATAATCATCCCAGCTCAGGAGACCCGCCATGATCCGGATGATCAAACGTTATTTCAAATTCGAAGAACTCAACACCGATTTCAGGCATGAAATAATGGGCGGCCTGACCACGTTCATCACCATGGCCTATATCATCATCGTAAACCCGAAAATTCTTGAAGCTGCCGGCATCCCCTTCGGGCCCTCCATGGTGGCCACCATCATCTCGGCCTTTTTCGGCACCATGCTGATGGGACTCTACGCAAAGCGGCCCTTTGCAGTGGCCCCTTACATGGGGCAGAACGCCTTCATCGCCTTTACCGTGGTCAAGGTGATGGGCTTTTCATGGCAGACGGCCCTGGGGGCCATCTTCATCGGGGGCATCCTCTTCACTGCCCTGACCCTCTTCAGGATCCGCTCCTGGCTGGCGAACCTGATCCCCATGAATCTGAAAATAGCCTTTGCCGTGGGAATCGGGCTTTTCCTCACCTTCATCGGCCTCAACGAATCGGGCATCGTTTCCATCGGCGTGCCCGGCGCGCCGGTGAACATCGGCAAGCTTTCGCACCCGGCGCCGCTCCTCGCCATCGTCACGGTCCTGGTCATCGCCTTCCTGATGATCAGGAAAATAAAGGGATCGATGCTCATCGGCATCATGGGGATCACCGGCATCGCCCTCCTGCTGCAGTGGCTCGCGCCGGGCATGCTCCCTGAGGGAAAGCAGCTGGTCCAGGTCCCCGATGCCCTGGTTAGTCTCCCCCCGAGCCTGGGGCCGGTATTTCTCCAGCTTGACATCCTGGGCGCCCTGAGCTGGGGATTCTTCTCAGTCATATTAACGGTGTTTGTGATGGATTTCGTTGATACCATGGGCACCCTTATCGGCCTGTCATACCGGGCGAAGCTGCTGGACGGGAAAGGCGAGCTCCCGGAGATTGAAAAGCCGATGCTCTGCGACGCCCTTGCAACGACCGCGGCAGCGCTTCTTGGTACCACCACCACCGGGGCATACATCGAGTCTGCCGCAGGCATAGAGGAGGGGGCCAAATCGGGCTTTGCCTCGGTTGTCACGTCGCTCCTGATGCTCTCGGCCCTGTTCTTTGCGCCTCTTTTTTCGGTGATCCCTTCCTTCGCCTACGGGCCGGCCCTGATCATCGTGGGGATGCTCATGATATCCCCGGTGACGAGCATCAACTTTGAGGAACTGTCGGAGCTCTTCCCGGCCTTCATCACGATCACCCTGATGTGCTTTACCTACAACCTGGGAATCGGCATGACCGCCGGCTTCGTATCGTACCCGGTCATTAAGCTCTTTGCAGGTAAAATCCGCGAGGTGAACGCGGGAATGTGGGTGCTCTTCCTGTTTTCCCTGGCGTTTTTCATATTTTATCCTTACTGATGGGGCGGCGTGAGCTATGCCGGGGCCAGGCATGCAGGACGGTTCCGGCTGCATGAAGATGATCCCGGCCGTTACCGGCTTCGCTTCAGTTTCTTTCTTCTCCGCACGCTGTACCCGAAATAGCCCATGGGCCGTCCCAGGCCGCAGTAATCGCCATGGTTGTAGCAGGCAAGGCCGGCCCGATCCAGGCACAGCTTCCCTTTGGTGTCGATGAGGCGCTCGTCCACGTTGACCGCCACGATGCTGGCGAGGAACATGTCGTGGGAGCCGAGGGGAATGACCCTGGTCACCCGGCATTCGATATTGACCGGGCTCTCCGCGATCAGGGGCACTTTCACGATCGTGGAGGGCTCAGCCGTGAGCCTGACGGCCTTGAACTTATCCACGGCCCTTCCCGATTTCACGCCGCAGAAATCGGCTGCACGAACGAGGCCCCGCGTGACAAGGTTGATGACGAACTCTTTTTGCTCCGCGATGAGATCATGAGAATAGCGTTCCGGCCGCACCGATATGGAGACCATGGGCGGGTCAGAGTTGACGGTGCCGGTCCAGGCAATGGTAATGATGTTGGGCGTGCCCTTGGCGTCAGCGCAGGTGACCATGGTCACCGGTACCGGGTTCAGGATCGTCGAGGGTTTCCACTGGAGCTTTGCCATATGTACCGCCTGTTGCAATAGGTATCCTGCATACTATCATAACCGGAATCAATTCTGTAAAGTTATTTCCCGGGACAGCTCCTGGGTTTACATCAAACTTATATAGACGAATATCCTGGTTCCGGTGACGGCCCCCTGGAACATGCCGGGTCAGAGCAATCAGTATGTGACATAATTTAAAAGAATGTGAGGGTAAGGGTGAACCATTGTTGATTATTATTCAAAAATTTTACAGTTGTTCATATTGATCTTGACACTTGCTGTCGGGTTCTCGAATTGTTAATAGAACGGGCCTGCGGATTATAACAGTACTCTGTTCCTGACAGGTAATTGCGCCTTAAGATAGGAATTTCCGCACCGGATATCGTTCCCCTATGCTCAGCAGCCATGGAGGCTGTATAGTTTGAACATATTTGATTCCATCATGATCACCGCTAGAGGACCCGCTATGAAAAGAATGGCACTGGCTTTTGTTTTCGTTTTTATCGCATCCGCATTATCTCACGCGGAGCCCCTGGTAATAGATAAAAAGCTTACAAAAGAAATCATTACCCGCCAGGTGGAATATCTCGAGGACAAAAATGGCGATCTGACTTTCAAGGATGTCACCGCCCCGGGGGTCCGCTGGTCGCAGACGAAGGAAAAAGCCTTCAATTTCGGTTTTACACCTTCGGTCCACTGGTTCAGGATCCCGGTTATAAATAAAGAGAAAAAAGAGATAAACTGGTTTCTTGAAATAGATTATCCGATGATAGATTTCATCAAGCTCTATATCCCTGCGGGAAAGGGTACTTTCACCGTCAAGGAGACCGGTGACCACCATCCCTTTAAGCAGCGGGATATCAGGGACAAAACCTTCATCTTTTCCCTTGACGCCCAGCCGGGCGTCACGACCTATTTCATGAGGATTGATACCACCAGTTCCGTCAACTTCCAGGTCCTGGCGTGGTCGCCGACCTTCTATTTTAATAATGTGTTCTACGAACTTCCCCTGTTCTGGATATACTACGGCCTCATGATGGTCATGGTGGTATACAACCTCTTCCTCTTTTTTACTATCCGGGAGTTGAGTTATATATTATATTCTGTTTTCATTACCGCCTATACGCTGTTTCAGCTTACCCTGAATGGACTTGCCTTCCAGTATCTCTGGCCGAACTGGATCTGGTGGGCCAATAACTGTCTACCCTTCTTCATGGCCGTCATTGCCTTTTTCTGCGCCTTTTTCTTTCGCATATATTTGCAGACATCCCGGTACTACAAGAAAATCGACCTGTTCCTGCTGATCGCCCTGGTCGTGCCCAGCGCGGTGCTCATGGTCGCAACCCTGGTGATGCCCTATAAATACGGCATTAAAATAGCCACGATAAATTCCATGTTTTTTGCCTTTACGCTCATCCCCCTGGCCGCGTACCTGACCTTCCGCGGCTCGAGGCCGGCCCGGTTCTTCCTTATCGGATGGAGCGGCCTGATGCTGGGTATTGCGGCCTACACCCTTAAAACCTTCGCGGTGCTGCCGGTGAGCGCCATCACCACCTGGAGCATCCAGATCGGATCGTCAGTGATGGTGGTGCTGGTCTCCCTCGGCCTGGGGGACAACATCAACACCATGAAGAAGAACCTGGAAAAGCTTAATATCGACATAGAAAAAAAGGAAAAGGAAGCCAGGAAACGGGCGGAGTACCTCGAGGGGATCGTGGAAACCGTGAAATCCATATCCCGCGACCTCCTGTCAATCGGCTACGAACTCTCCTCCATGGGCTCCAAGTTTTCAGAGATGGCCACGGAGCAGGCATCCACCAGCGAGGAGATGTCGGCGACCTTCGAGGAACTGGCCTCGTCCAATGATATCATCTACAAGCGCACCGTCAACCAGCGCGACCAGGGAAAGAAGACCAAGGAGCTGTCCGTCATGACGGTCCAGACGCAGAATGAGATCGGCGAATCAAGCCAGGCCGTGGTGGACAGCATGCAGGTCATATCGGATTCGACCCACGTGACCGAGTTCACCATGCGGAACCTGATCAACAAGATGAACGTCATCATGGCGGGGGGTAAATCCATCGACCAGTTTGTCGTCATGATCGACGACATCACTGACCGGATAAACCTTCTCAGCCTGAACGCTGCCATCGAGGCTGCCCGGGCCGGCGAGCACGGCCGGGGCTTCGCGGTGGTCGCCGACGAAATCGGCAAGCTGGCCCAGGCCACCTCGGACAATTCCAAGGAGATATCGAGCAAGATACGGCAGATATCCCAGGACATCCAGGAGGGGATGGGGATGGTGAACAACACCAACAACTCCATCGAGGTGATATTCAAAATGGTGGAGACGATAAATCACCGCATTGATATCGTGGCGAAGCTGATGGCGAACCAGGCGCGGTCCATCCAGGACGTCACGAAGCAGGCGGACCTCATGGACAACCTGGCCGAGGAGATTACCCTTTCGACCAGGGAGCAGAACTCCGCCATGGAGGAACTGCTGAAGACGATATCGCGCCTGTCGGAGATCGCCCAGGAGGTGTCGCAGTCGACCCATACCATAAGCGATATCTCGAAATCAATAAATCAGAAAGTCAACACCCTGGATGAAATCGTTAAGGGCATAGAATGATCGGGCGCCGCCGCAATGCGGCGGATTGGGGCTCATTGCTTTTTGAATGTTATGGTGAACACAGCCCCGCGGGACCTGTCGAGAACCACGGTGCCGTTGAGCTGGTCTGCCAGCATGGGTACCAGCGACAGCCCGAGGCTCTTATCCGAACCTATCCCCCTGTCCCCGGGGAGCCCTATGCCATTATCGCCGACGGCCAGTTCCACCGTCCCGCCATTGGTCTCCCGTAAAGAAATGAGCACTTCGGGACTGCCGTCCCAGCCGGCGGGGAAGGCGTGCTTTATGGCGTTACTCAGGAGTTCGGTAACGAGAAGGCCCGCCGGGATCGCCTGGTTAATGGATAGAAACACCGGCCGGGCGTCGATGTTCATGATAATTCTCCGGGTAGTCGTTGTATAACTGTACATGATCGTACTGGCAAGCTCGGAAAGGTACAATGAAAAATCGATATGCCCCAGGTCTCCGGACTGGTACAGCTTTTCATGGACCAGTGCCATGGACCTGATCCGGTTCTCCGCTTCGGTAAAATGCTTCCCCAGTTCCACGTTATCTATATAGTGCGCCTGCAGGTTCAGGAGGCTGGTGATGATCTGCATGTTGTTCTTCACGCGGTGATGGATCTCTTTCAGGAGCGTTTCCTTTTCGCTGAGTGACGCCATGATCTTTTCTTCCGCCTGCTTGCGCTCGGTGATGTCCTTGACGGTTCCCAGGATAGAGATCACCCTGCCGCCCGACGGGTCAAGGGTCGGGTGGACAGCCACATTGATCCATCTCATGTCTCCGGATTTCAAGAATGACCGGCATTCAAGGCTGTCGTCCAGGCCGTCAGTCATAACTTTCCGGTAGAACGTGAGAAACCGTCCCTGGTCGTCGGGGTGAATGACGCTGATCCACTGGTCAAGACCCGTAATGTCATCCTGCTGACGGCCGGTTATGGCCTTTATGTTTTCGGACACATATGACAGGCCTGGTGCGCCGTCCGGGGAGATGTCGACTTTGAAAAAATAATCGACGGACAACTGGGACACGAGGCGGTAGCGCTCCTCGCTTTCCTTCAGGGCCGATTCCGCGCGCCGGCGCTCTGTGATATCCCTTGCTATTGAAAGGATTCCGCAGGGACTGCCGGTTTCATCCTGGACCAGGGAAATATAAACTTCCGCGGGGAAGAACGATCCGTCTTTTCTGATGAGAGTGTGTTCGATGATCATTGTCCTGGATTTATGAAGCTTTCCAATGGTTTCTTCTACAAGAGTGCGTTCTTCAGCTGCTATAAGGTCAGAGGCTTTCTTTCCGATCAAATCCGCGGCCTGCCGGTAGCCATGGCCCAGCACTGTCCGGTTGCTGACCATGAGGATGGTTCCTTTAAGATCGGTGTAGACGAGCATGTCGGGTATGGACTCGATGAGACGGGGGTAGAGGGAGGTTTTATCAACTCCGTCTGCTGCAGGTTTTCGTTGACCGGCTTTACCGGTTTTTTCTTCTGCTCTGGCTTTTTTTCTTTTGGGTCTATCCATCAGGCATCACGTTTTATACTTATTGAACCATAGTACCCCGTGTACTCTGGGCCGGAAACAATACTGGAAGACATTCTGCATGGTGCAGGGGCCGAAATTCATTGAGCTGGCTCAAGGGGTGCGCTTGTATTATTGCATTGAGTGCGGTTTATGTAAAGGATTTTTTTAAAGAATTGCGGATGATATGCTGAGGAATTTGCATGGATCAGCCGTACACCAGACGGGAGAATCGTGGCCCCGGCAGTTATTTGCTTGACGTTTACTCCGCTCTGCATCATATTAATGAACGTGCAGGCAACATATCATAATGGTATATCCTGTGTCATCGCGATCCAGGCGATGCTATCATGCGGAACTATATCATTGAAGATATGAAAGCAGCATGTTGTATTATGGATAGTGAGGGCGGCACTAGCAGGATCCTTTCATCGCTGCGCTCCTCGCAATGACAGACTAAATAAGGAGCAATACATTATGAAATCGTTTAAATTCAAGAACAGCAGTGGGCACTTTCGATTTAATATGCGGATTTCTATTGCGGCCCGACTGGCACTCATCCTCCTGCCGGTATTCCTGCTGACGCAGTGTTTCCAGATCAGCCATATCCTGGACCTGAAAGAAGACGGCTCCATGGATGTCCGCTGGGTGTTCCGTTACTCCAAGGCACTTGAGCAGGCACAGAAGGGGCAGCAGCAGGGGGGAGAGAAGAAGGAACAGGGCCTGGGTGATATCATGGAAAAGGAGAAGAAGGAGCTCCCGGAGTCCCTCAAGGGCCTGGTCAAGAACCTTACCTTCAGGAAAATTGAATCTGATTATGATGCGGGTATGGAAGTTTCCTTCATGGTACCCGATTACGCAAAATTTCCCTTTGAAAAAATCAAGAAAGAGGATTTCCCCCTCATCCCGCAATTCTATCCCGGTAAAAAACAGATGGTGTTCCATTTCCAACCGATGAAAAAACCGGAAGACCAGAAAAAAGAAAGTAAAAGCGCCAACGCTGACAAAAAGGAACCCGGCCCTGACGGGTCTGCTTCCGGAGACCAGTCCATGGACCAGATGGGGAAACAAATCACCCAGCTCTTTCTTTCCTCGGTGCGGTACCAGATATTTCTGGGGAAAAAAATAAATCCTGAACGGATCATCGTCAAGATGGGCAAGGACGAAAAGAAAATTGACATGACGAAGATCGGCGACCTGACCCTGGTCGACCTGCCCCTCTTTGCAATGTTCGGCGAAAAAGAGGAACCCTTTGATATGATACTGTTTCTGAAGTAGCGGGCTACCAGTGTTCCCCGGCCGACGCCGGTCATCCAGGAGAGAAACAATCCCCCCTTCCCCTGGGGTGCCGGGGGGATTGTTTTATCGGTGATCCTGATAATCAGGATGCGATTTTCTCAGCTGTATCATCCGCTCCCGGTCGAAAACCACGCTTCTTTTTTCCATCGCATCGTCTGCAAGCTTCCTGTATTCCCGTGAGGTAAAGTAGCGCGCCAGGCTGTCCCCTACCGGGAGCAGTTGTTCCGACCGATAGCCCCCGGGCCGGACCGGTAATAATTGCAGGAGGGGCCGCATAGTGCTTGACGGAATCCCCGGATGAGTTTTCATTTATCACGAATAAAGCTTCGGTATCGTCTTCCTGTCCGGCAGCGAGGGAAGGGATAACGTAAAGCGGAATTATATACTATCGGTTGGTCATTAATACAAGAGGGAGGCATTATGACGTTAAAAAAATTTTTTGTTGTGCTGGCGTGCGTTGCATTGATTCCGTTTGTATTTTCCTGCAAGAAACAAAGCGGTGAATCCATAAAAATAGGAGCGATTTTTGCGGTGACCGGCCCGGCATCATTCCTGGGCGCTCCCGAGGCGAAGACTGCCCAGATGATGGTTGATGAAATCAACAGTACCGGCGGCGTCAACGGGAAAAACCTTGAGCTTGTCATCAAGGATTCTGCGGGGAGTCCGGAAAAGGCCATCTCCTTTGCCAAGCAGCTGATCGAGGAAGAAAAGGTTTTCGCCATCATCGGCCCTTCCACCAGCGGTGAAACCATGAAGATCAAGGCCATCTGCGAAGAAGGGAAGACGATCCTTGTATCCTGCGCTGCCGCAGAAGTGATCACGAATCCGGTCGCGAAATACATTTTCAAGGTCGCCCAGAATGACAGCTTCGGGGCGCAGAAGATCTGCGAGGTGATGAAGAAAAAGGGAATCACGAAGATCGGCCTCGTGTCAAGCAACGACGGCTACGGCATAGCCGGCAAAGAGCAGATGGAAAAGGCCGCGGCCAGGAACGGCATCGCGGTCCTGATCAGCGAGGTGTACGACAAGAAGGCCACCGACCTTACCGGAGTGCTCACGAAGCTTAAAGCGAAAAACGTCCAGGCCGTCGTGAACTGGTCCATCGTTCCGGCACAGTCCATTGTCGCGAAGAACATGAAACAGCTCAACCTGGATGTGCAGCTCTTCCAGAGCAGCGGTTTCGGGAACATCAAGTACGCAAAGGAGGCCGGTGAGGCGGGCGAGGGGATCATCTTCCCCTGCGGGCGGCTTCTCATAGCCGAGGCGCTCCCGGATAACCATCCCCAGAAGAATGTTCTCATGAAATATAAAAAGGATTACGAGTCGAAATTCGGCGAGGAGGCCAGCACCTTCGGGGGCCACGCCTATGACGCGGTCATTGTCCTGGCCGAGGCCATCAAGAAAGCTGGTACCGACAGGGAAAAGGTGCGCGATGCAATCGAGAACCTGAAGGACCTTGCCGGCATAGGCGGGGTGTATAATTTTTCGCCTCAGGACCATCTGGGACTCGATATTAACGCCTTTGATATGCTCACCGTCAAGGGGGGCAAGTTCGTTAAATACGAAGATAAATAGTCAATTCTGTAAAGGCGGCGCCTTTAGCGTTAGCGCCGCCTTTACAAATCCTGGCCGCGGCATGCATAGTGCTTGACGTAAAAAAGCTGATAGTATTGATTTACACTAATTTTTTCCTACCCTGAAGCACAATTTTTAATTTTTTAATGTTACCACTGGAGGCGTCATGTTATTAAAAAAACTGTTTGCAACAATATTATGCGTAAGCCTGCTTCCCCTTGCATTTTCCTGCAAGAAACAGAGCGGTGAAACCATCAAGATCGGTGCGATCTTTGCCGTGACGGGCCCGGCCTCGTTCCTGGGAGCACCCGAGGCGAAAACAGCGCAGATGATGGTCGATGATATCAACAACAATGGGGGGATTAATGGCAAATCCCTCAAGCTTATCGTAAAAGATTCCGCGGGCAACCCTGAAAAGGCCATTTCCTTTGCCAAGCAGCTGATCGAGGAAGACAAGGTCTTCGCCATAATAGGCCCTTCCACCAGCGGCGAAACTATGAAGATCAAGACCATCTGCGAGGACGCGAAAACGATTCTCATCTCCTGCGCGGCAGCCGAAGTGATTGTCAACCCCGTGGCCAAGTACGTGTTCAAGTCGCCGCAGAAGGACAGCCATGCGGCCCAGAGGATTTATGATGTGATGAAGAAAAAGGGCATCACAAAAATCGGCATCGTGTCAAGCAACGATGGTTATGGTATCGCGGGCAAGGAACAGCTGGAAAAACTGGCCCCGGCCCAGGGCATAACGATCCTGATCAGCGAGGTATATGACAAGAAAGCAACCGACCTGACGGGCGTGCTCACAAAGCTGAAAACAAAGAACGTCCAGGCTGTGGTGAACTGGTCAATAGTCCCGGCTCAATCCATAGTAGCAAAAAACATGAAACAGATCAACATGGGTATCCCCCTGTTTCAGAGCCACGGCTTCGGCAACATCAAGTATGTTAAGGAAGCCGGAGAAGCGGCCGAGGGCATCATCTTCCCCTGCGGGCGGCTCCTCATAGCCGAGGCCCTGCCGGAGAACCATCCCCAGAAGGCCCTGCTGATGAAGTACAAGAAGGACTATGAATCGAAGTACGGCGAGGACGCCAGCACCTTCGGCGGCCATGCCTACGACGCGATGCTCATCCTCGTGGAAGCCATCAAGAAGGCCGGCTCCGACAAGGAGAAGGTTCGCGACGCCATCGAGAACCTGAAAGGCCTGGCAGGTACTGCCGGCGTATTCAATTTTTCGCCCCAGGACCACAATGGGCTTGACATAAACGCCTTTGATATGCTCACCGTAAAAGGCGGCAAGTTTGTGAAATACGAATAAGAAAATTTATATGTCTGCGTGAAGGCGGCGTCACGAGACGTCGCCTTTATGCGTTTAAGGCACCATGTCTTTTGAGCATTTATTACAATATGTCCTATCAGGCATTACCAATGGCAGCATCTATGCCATTGTTGCCATCGGGTTCAATATCATTTACAATACCACGGGCATAATCAATTTTGCCCAGGGCGAGTTCGTCATGCTCGGAGGCATGACCGCCATCTCCCTGTCCGCCTTCATGCCGCTTCCCCTGGCCATCCTGGCCGCTGTGGTCATAACTTCCTTCGTGGGGGCCCTGATTGACTTTCTTTTCATCCGGAGGCTGAAAAGCCCTTCGGTCCTCAACATGATAATCGTCACCGTCGGTCTTTCCATCATGATCAGGGAGATAGCCCTGCACGTGTGGGATGAGAAGGTGCGTTCCCTGCCGTATTTTACCGGCAATGAAATTACTTCCATCAACCTGCTGGGCGCCTACATCTCCCCGCAGGTGCTCTGGGCCCTGGGTGTTTGCTCCGTGATCGTCATGTTCCTGGGGGTTTTCTTTAAATTCACCCTCACGGGACGGTCTATGCGGGCCTGCGCATCCAACATCACCGCGGCCAGGCTCTGCGGCATCAATACCAGGAACATGGTCACCATATCCTTCATGCTGAGCGCCGCCATCGGCGCCCTTGCGGGGTGCGTCATATCCCCCATCACCCAGACCCAGTACGATTGCGGCACGTCCCTTGCCATCAAGGGATTCACCGTGGCCATCCTGGGGGGAATGGGCAACAGCACCGGGGCGATCATAGGGGGGATCATCATCGGACTCCTGGAGGCTTTCAGCATCAGCATACTCCCCCTGGCATACAAGGATGCCATTGCCATCGCCATTCTCCTTGTTATCCTGTTCGTCAAGCCCAGCGGCCTCCTGGGCACCAAGGAAGCGGCGGAACTGAAGGAATTCTGATGGTCATGAAAAAGTACATCCCCGTTTACGTCCTGATCGCCTGCATCGTTATTTTTCAGATTGCTGTCTCTGCGATGAACCGGGAATTCTACCTTACTCAGCTAACCATGGCAGCATATTATTCAGTCTGGTCATCCTGGGCCTTACGGTGCTCATGGGGTACGCGGGCCAGATTTCCATGGGACACGCGGCCTTTTTCGCCATGGGCGGCTACACCACCGCGGTCCTCACTACCTATAACATCATGAACGTGAAGGACAGCGCCATTGTAAACTTCGCGAAGAACATAGGCCTCACAGTCATAGAAAAAAACGCCTACGGAACCGAGATACAGCACCTGTCGCCCTGGGCGGCTCTGGCTGCCGCGGTGGTCCTGACCGCGGTGGTGGCCTTCCTGATAGGGATACCGATACTCAAGCTCAAGGGCCACTACCTGGCCATGGCGACCCTCGGTTTCGGCATCATCGTATACCGGATCGTGCTCGGGTCGCGGTTGTTCGGCGAGGCCGACGGGATATCGGACATCCCGTCTTTTCACATAGCCGGGAGCCTCGCCGTGAGCGGTGACCCGGCCCTGCGGGTCCAGAATTTTTACATTGCCTCCTTCCTGGTTGTCGCGGGGGTGGTGCTGCTCATGAACATGATCGATTCCCGGGTGGGACGGGCCCTGCGCTCAATCCACGGGAGCGAGGAGGCCGCCAACGCCATGGGCGTTGACACGGCGCGGTACAAGCTCTTCATCTTTGTCCTTTCTGCCGTTTTTGCCTGCGTCGCAGGCGTGTTTCTCACCCACTTCAACGGCGGCATCGGCCCGTCGGAGGCGGATGTTATGAAATCGGTCAGCTATGTTGCCATCGTGGCGGTCGGGGGCATGGCGAACCTCTGGGGTGCCCTGATAATGGGCGTAATCCTCAATTACCTGTCCCTGCGGGGCTATTTCGGGAGCTACGACGAGTTTGTCTTCGGGAGTATCCTCATCGTCATCATGCTCTTTTTCCCCGAAGGACTTCTTAAGATGGGAAATGCGCGGAGCCTGGTCCGTGCCGCCATACGGGTAAAAAACAAATTCGGTGCCGGCAAAAAAGAATGAGCTATCTTGAGATAAAAGGTATGAGCCGCGCCTTCGGCGGGCTCCGGGCGGTTGACGGCGTCTCCTTCAACGTTAAACAGAACGCCATCAAGGCAGTCATCGGCCCCAACGGCGCGGGCAAGACCACCCTCTTTAACCTCATTGCCGGATCGCTTGAGCCTGATTCAGGTGAAGCCTATATCGGCGGGTCCCCGATTCATAATCTGCCGCCTTACCGGATAGCGCGGCAGGGCATATCGCGCACCTTCCAGAACATCAAGCTCTTTTCCCACATGACGGTACTGGAAAACGTCATGATCGGCCGGCATATCCGAAGCCATGCCGGACTTATGCAGGCCATGCTCCACCTTCCCCGTTCGCGCAGGGAGGAGCGCGAAATCCGGGAACGGTCGATGGAACTCCTGGTCATGATGGGCATCGGCGACCTGGCTGAGCAGGAGGCGACGAGCCTCGCCTTCGGCAAGCAGCGGATCGTGGAGATTGCCCGTGCCCTGGCGACGGAACCGTCCCTCCTTCTCCTGGACGAGCCGGCGGCGGGTCTCAATATTTACGAAACTGCACAGATATCGGAAATGATAATGAAGATCAGGGAACGGGGCGTTACCATACTGGTGATCGAGCACGATATGTCCCTGGTCATGAATATATCCGATGAGATAGTGGTGCTTTCCTCGGGGAAGAAAATCGCCGAGGGAGTGCCCGCAGACATACAGAGAAACCAAGAGGTTATCCGCGTGTACCTGGGAGAAGAAGATGCTTAAGATACGGAACCTCTATTCCGGATTCGGCAACCTCCGCGTGCTGAAGGGGGTATCCCTCCACGTTAACCCCGGCGAGATCGTGACCATAATCGGCGGGAACGGATCGGGAAAGAGCACGCTGCTGCGCACCGTGGCGGGAATCGTCCCGGCCCTGGAAGGGGAAATCATATTCAACGGGGAGAACACCACCGCAGCCGCGCCGGAGAAAATAGTCGCTGCCGGCTGCTCCCTCGTGCCTGAGGGACGCCTTGTTTTCAACACCATGACGGTCCGGGAGAACCTGGTGCTGGGGGCCTATACCCGCATCCGCGGTAACCGGAAGACTGACATCAACGCGGAGCTGGCCGTCATCTTTGAAATGTTCCCCCGGCTTCAGGAGCGCGAGTACCAGCTCGGCGGAACACTCTCGGGCGGGGAGCAGCAGATGCTGGCCATCGGCAGGGCCCTCATGGCCAGGCCCAGACTCATCATGCTCGACGAGCCGTCCATGGGGCTGGCGCCCATCATCGTGAAGAACATCTTCGAGGAGATACGGAAGCTCCGGGATGCCGGGAATACGATACTGCTGGTGGAACAGAATGCCCGGGCCGCGCTCCGTATCGCCGACCGCGGGTACGTTATCGAGACCGGGCAGATGGTACTCGAGGGAACGTCAGAGGAACTGCTGAACAACAATGACGTGCAGCGGGCATACCTGGGGAAAGACTACCGGAGCATTAGCGAGTAAGGGGGGAACGTCTATGATTTACAACGCCAAGTATGAATCGATGCCGCGCGAAGAGCTCGCACAGCTCCAGATAGAGCGGCTGCAGAGCACCCTGAACCGGGTGTACCGGAACGTCGCCTTCTATAAAGATTCTTTTGACGAGAACAAGATCGACATCGGCACGATCAGGAGTATCGCCGACATGGCGCAGCTCCCTTTTACCACGAAGGAAGATCTGCGCAAGAGCTATCCCTATAACATGTTCGCTGTTCCCCTCCGCGACATCGTGCGCATTCATTCGACAACCGGGAGGACCGGGGTCCCCATAGCGATCGGCTATACCAGAAACGACATTCTCCACTGGTCGGAGCTTGTGGCCAGGGTGATCGCCGGCGCCGGCATCACGGACAATGATTTCGTACAGATCGCCTTTGACTACAACATGTTCACCGGCGGGTTCGGGCTCCATTACGGCGCTGAGAAGATCGGCGCGTCGGTCATCCCGTCGTCGCAGTCGGGCAACGTCCAGCGGCAGATACGCATCATGAAGGACTATAAGACCACGGTCCTCCTGTCGACCCCCAGCTACGCCCTCCGCATTGCCAGCAACCTGCACGAGATGGGGATACACCCCGACGAACTCAACCTGAAGATCGGCCTCTTCGGGGCAGAACCGTGGAGCGAGAACACCAGGGCCAGGATCGAGGATCGCCTCCACCTCTCGGCATTCAATATCTACGGCATCAACGAGATGATGGGCCCCGGCGTTTCCGGTGAATGCGCGGAAAAGAACGGCCTCCACATCAACGAGGACCACTACATCGTGGAGATCATCGATCCCCTGACCTGGGAGCCGCTTCCCCACGGCGCCGAGGGAGAGCTGGTGATAACCACCATAACCAGGGAGGGGTTTCCCCTTATTCGCTACCGCACCGGTGATCTCTCGTCGATCATGGAAGAGCCGTGCCCCTGCGGACGGACGACCCTGCGCATGCACCGCGTCGCGGCCCGATCCGACGACATGGTCGTCATCAACGGGAACAACGTGTTCCCGACCCAGATCGGCGATGCCCTGAAAAAGGCGACGGGGTTCGACCCCCGTTTCCAGATCATCATAGATGACATCGAAGGCGAGGACGTCATGGAGATCCAGGTGGAAGTCCTCGACAGGATGTTCGATGACGAGGTCAAGAAACTCCTGTCGCTGAAAAGCGCCATCGGTGTCGCCGTTGAGCGCGAACTGGGCATCTCCGCGAATGTCACCTTCGTGGAACAGAACACCCTGCAGATGTATTCCGAGGGCAGGGTGCGGCGGGTCATTGACAGGCGGTAGGAAAGGCGGCCCGCGTTTCTCAATCCCGCACGATGCGGAAGGGGCCGCTGTTTAAAAAATCGAGGAGGCCCCGGTCCGCCGCCGGCTCCTTTTCAAGGGCCAGCATCAGGTAATAGGCGTCGCTTTCTGACACTATCTGGTTTTTTTTCTCGGTGTAGTTCCCGTCCCATTCAAACATTTCCCGCGACACGTAGAAGATCATCAGCAGGTTGTACAGGTAGTCAACCTGGGAATCGTAGGCGTCGTCCACCTCGCAGGCGAAGTCGAACTCTGTTCCCTCCTCCTCCCATCCGCCGGCGTGCGCCGCTTCCAGAAGGCGCTGCCATTCCTCCTCGCCGCAGGTGAAGGACTGTAAGGTGTTGAGGTTCAGGAACGTGTATGCCATAAGGCTCTGATGATTGTGAATGATTACTTGCTGCGCCGGGATTATTCCGGATGCCGCTCTCACCGGTGAAAAAGCGGTGAATTATTATGGCGCTTGCCATCTTAAATTCTTGATTTATTTTTAATACTCCTGATTATAGTGCCATGAGCGCATCAATGCCGTCAACCAAATCTTTTTTCCATATTCCCCCTGACGGAAATCCCGTCTCTGTCCCTGACCTGGAATCGGCCGTGGGAGCGCTTAAGGGCGGGGGCTATATCTGGCTTAATCTGCTTGACCCTGCCCGTGAAGATCTGGCGGCCCTTGCCGGTCCCTTCGGGCTTCATCCCCTTGCCATCGAGGACTGCCTCGATGACGAACAGATACCCAAGATCGAGGATTATCCAACCAACACGTTTATCCTGTTCAACAAGTTTCATTACGAGTCACGAGAGCTCTTCATCGATGAGGTGGACCTGTTCCTGGGCAAGAATTTTCTCATCCTGGTCAGCCATAACATGCATGGCGATCCCAGTTTCCTCGACCGCCTCGAGCAGATGGCAGGCCTTGACCGGGAGAACGTGCTCCAGGGGCCTGATTATCTCCTTCATGTTGTTCTGGACTACATGGTGGACCAGAAGTTTCATGCCGTCGAGGCTCTCCGGGAGGAGCTTGACGGGATCGAGGAAAGCATCATCAATGAAATCGGCAGTTTCAAGCCGGAGGAACTGATGCGGCTGCGCCGGAGCCTGCTGACGCTGCGTAAAAGCATCACCCATGAGAGGGAGATTCTGGTCAAGATCTGCCGGAAGGACTCCCGTTTCATAACCGACAGGTCGATCTACCACTTCCGCGATATTTACGACCACCTGTCAAAATTTTTCGAAGAGCTGGAGATATACCGGGAAATGATATCCAGCTTCATGGAAATGTACCTGTCCATGATGAACAACCGCATGACCATGCTGGCCAACAGGACAAACCGGGGGGTCCGCCGTCTTACCTTGATAACAACAATCTTCATGCCCATGACCCTCCTCTCCGGCATCGGCGGAATGTCGGAATGGAGCATGATGACCGGGCCGGAAAACTGGAGGCTGGCGTATCCAATCTTTCTGGTCATCATGATGCTTATAGGCATTGTCAGCTATATCATCCTGAAAAAACTCGAAGCCAGGGACCGGGAGGACTTTGATGAATAAAGTTGGACTTATCATTAATCCCCATGCCCGGGGAGTAAAAAAAATGAATATCGATCCCCTCGAGTACTTTACCGGCATCTCGGAGGGGTATGCTGACATCCGGCTGACCAACAGCGTCGCCGAGGTTGACTCGGTTATCACGGATTTTAAAAAAATGGGAATCCCCTATGTCGCGGTCTGCGGCGGCGACGGCACATGCCATAACGTGATATCCAGGATGATTGCCATTTATAAAAAAGATCCGGTACCGCCTCTCCTTCATCTCCGGGCCGGAACCATGAACACCCAGTCGCGAACAATCAATCTCAAGGGAAAACCCGGTGAGATATTAAAAAGAATTGTACGGATATTGAAGGCGAAGGGTGCCCCTAAAACCTTCACCCGCGATACCATCAGGATCGGCGACATGTACGGCTTCATCTTCGGCGTTGGCATGACCGCCAATTTTCTCCATGAGTATTACAAGGGTGAAGGGACCGGACCAAAGAAGGCTCTGAAGACCATCTGGATGGCCGTGAAGGGCGTCACGGTGGGCGCCGATGTGGGGACGCTTTTCGACCGCCTTGACTGTACCGTTGTCGTGGACGGGACCCCGGTGCCCCACCATGATTTCATTGCCGTCATCGCCACAACGGTCGACGACATCGGAATAGGGTTCAAGCCGATGCACCGGGCCTATGAGAAGGACGGGACCTTTCATATACTGTCCGTCGGGTGCCAGGCGTCGGATATAGTGAAAAATCTCGTGAAAATAAAGACGGGAAAACCGATTCATCATCCGTATCTGTTTGATTCCATCGGGAAAAAAGCCGTCATCACCAGCAGGAAAAAAATGCTCTACACCATTGACGGAGACATGTATGAAGCCGAGGGTAAACTTGTCGCGGAAATAGGACCGCCGGTGAAACTTGTATATGTATAAAAATCCAGGGCGGTTTTAGGACCGCCCTCCTGTGTATTAATTACGTTTACCGCCGCCTTTTCCTTTTTCGCCATGCGGATTTCCCTGCGGTTTTCCACCATCCCTGGTGCCGGCACTGTGCCCGCCTTCTTTGCCGCGGACCTGGCTTTTGTCCGGAGCAGGGTTCTGTCCATGTTTGTACTCCCGGTCCGGTTTATATTGTTCGCCCTGCCTGATAAGTTTTTCCGACGTGCCGCGGTCCCGTGCCGCTTCTTTAATGACGGCACGGTCCTTGCCGTGCTGTGAATCCCTGTCAGGCTTGTACCGCTCGCCCTGATTTATGATTTGTTCAAGTTTGCGAGCATCATCATGACCTGATCTGTGGTCGCCGCCCCTCGAATCGCCCTGGTAGCTACCCCTGTCTTTGTTACGGCCGGTGTCATGACGGCGCTGTTCGGCGTCATGCTTTATCTGCTCCTGCATTTTCTTCACATGACGGTCATTGATCATCGTGTGCTGGAGGGCATAGCGCCGGTACTGGTACGCATGCCCGAGGTACTCCGGATGTTTTTTATACAGTGACCTGTTTCCATAGGCAATCCGGACAATCGCCGGGTGCCGGTACATCCATTCCCGGTGACGATAGTACCGATGATACAAGTCCGGGTAACGGTTGAAGAAGAGATAATTCCGGTACACTTCCCGCGCGACATAGGGGTGCCTGATGAACCAATCGTCATGCTGGTATATCACCAGGGATATTCTCGGGTACCGGATGAGGAAGGGCCGGTTCAGCGCTATGATATAGGCGATTTGCGGATACCGGTACCAGAAATCGTAATTCAGATAGATTCTGGCGGCAAAGCGGGGATGGGCATCCAGCCACGCGTAATCGTAGCAGATATACCAGACGACCCAGGGGTGGGCGTTCAGCCAGACGATGCTCTTAAATTCTTCATCATAACGGTCGGGATCGCTTTTTATTGCCTCTCCAAGTGTCCTGTCGGCGTCCGAAATATCCGGCTGCCTGCTGTCCTCTATACCTTCGACGTCAGAGACGTCATCCACCTGCTGTATGTCTTCCAGCATCCGGTCGATCTCTTCATCGGAATAATCCTTCGGCATGGTTTCCGGCGTATTCTTGAGAATATCTTCCGCTGCACCGCTTTCAGATGTTTCTGAAGCGTGGGCCTGGCTGCCGGAGCCCGATCCGCTTCCGGCAACGAGAGGGACCAGAAGAGTAAGGAGGATGAGTATCAACATTCGCGAAAGCGGTCTGTTCTCCAGTTCCATAGTGTTACCTGTGTCATGATATAGTTGTTTATCTGAATCCTGGTATAAGACCATGGTGAGGCAGGAAAGGTTCCCTTTTTTCTACAATAATTTACAGGCTTGTCACTATTGCCGGGTTCGTCCATAATACGCTGCTCGTATATAAAATGCTAGTTGACAAACAAAGAGCGTATTTTTAATATCGTATTACGATATTGATATTCGATATTAAACTGTGAACGACGTGCCGGGGAGGCTCATGCCAAAAAGCGATATCATGCAGGATTTTTTGCTGGGATTCATTAAAATCCACATACTGCACCATGCCGGCAGGGAGCGCATCTATGGCCAGGAATTCCGCGAGGAGCTTGCCCGGCACGGGTATTCACTATCATACGGGACCCTGTACCCGATATTCCACAAGATGGAGAAAAACGGCTTCCTTGTATCGTACCGGGAAACCGTGCAGGGAAAGGTAAGAAAATATTATCGGATAACCAGAAAAGGGGCAACAGCGCTCGCCGAAACAAGGAAAAAGGCAAAGGAGCTTTTCGATGAGTTATATGAACAGGAGCAATGAAATGTCACGGCCGGGAAAAATCAAATACGACCGGAACGTGATCCTCACGGGGTTTACGTCGTTTTTTACCGACGTATCTACGGAAATGATCTATCCCCTGATACAGGCCTTCGTGGCCATGATCATGTCTGCGCAGAAGGCCCTCCTGGGTCCGGTCCTGGGCATCATTGAAGGGGTCGCCGAATCGACAGCGAGCCTCCTGAAGGTCATGGCAGGATACTATTCCGACAGGATCGAAAAGAGGAAGACGCCGGCCATTGCAGGGTATTCCCTGTCAGCCGCAGCCAAGGCGCTTCTCTTCGCGGCTTCAGCGGGGTGGGCTTTCGTGCTCCTGTCCCGCTTCTTCGACCGCGTGGGGAAGGGTATCAGGACCGCGCCGCGGGACGCCCTCATCTCGGAATCAATGCCGAAGGAGCTCCAGGGAAAGGCCTTCGGATTTCAGCGGGCCATGGATTTCGCCGGCGCCTTTCTCGGAGCAGTGATCTGCTATTTTATCGTGGTTCATTTCATGGACCCCGTGACGAAAACCATCCGGGACATTGACGCCTTCTACACGCTGTTCCTCATATCCATCATACCGGCCTGTATAGGCGTGGCGTTCCTCTTTTTTACCAGGGAGACCGCGGGCTCAGGCCGGGGCGGGAACTGCAAACCGAAGCCGAACCTGGACATCAGGAAGTATGATAAAAACCTCCGCGTCTTTTTCCTCGCCCAGCTCATCTTCACCCTGGGCAACTCCTCGAACCAGTTTCTCCTGCTTCGCAGCATGGACCTTGGATACATGCTCTCAACGGTCATTTTAATGTACATCGTCTTCAACCTGACCACGACTGCCCTCTCCTCCGCTTTCGGATCCCTGTCGGACCGGATAGGGAGGAAAAAACTGCTCATGGCCGGCTACATTCTCTACGCCGTGGTGTACATCGCTTTCGGGTTCATTTCCCGGTCGTCCAGCCATCTTCTCTGGGTATTCTGGCCGCTGTACGGCCTCTATTACGCCATGACGGAAGGGGTGGAAAAAGCCTTCGTGGCGGATATTGCCCCGGAGAATTCCCGGGCCACGGCCCTCGGTTTTTACCACACCATCATCGGCATCGGACTTCTTCCCGCCAGCGTGCTCGCGGGGCTTCTTTTCAAGGCGCACCCGGGGCTCCCCTTTGTTGTCGGCGGAGCCCTGGCGGTTCTGACGGTCCTGATCATGGGATTCGGCGTGAAGGAAAAGGAAAAAATGTTGTAAAAAAATGAATGCCCCTGATAGTATCTGCGAAGCCTCGTAATAACATGACCGGGATCTTCATGATCCCCCTTAACCGGAGAAAATGAGGGAGATCCAGTTTTTAAAACAGAACGCCGATAAGTGGAAGCGGTTTGAAACGCTGATCAGATCGCGTCAGAAGTCGAGCCCGGACGAGGTGGCGGAGCTATTCATCGAGCTTACTGATGATCTCTCCTATGCCCGGACCTTCTACCCGAAAAGCAAGATTGCCGCGTACCTGAACGGCCTTACGGCGAAATTTCATCAGGCGATCTTCAGGAACAAAAAGGAGGACCGCCGGCGGATCATGACCTTCTGGACCGAGGAACAGCCCCGTCTTTTCAGAAGGCACTGGCGGGAAGTGCTGGTGTCGCTGGCAGTTTTCGCGGTTTCCGTCATGATCGGGGCCGTGTCCTCGGCCAACGATGACGGTTTTGTCCGCCTCATCCTGGGGGACAGCTATGTCAAGATGACCATGGAGAACATCGAGAAGGGAGACCCCATGGCCGTGTACAAGTCCATGAACAACATGGACATGTTCCTGGGAGTCACGGTGAACAACATCAGGGTCGCCTTCCTGGCCTTTGCCTGCGGCGTGATCCTTTCCTTCGGCGCCGGGTATATCATCTTCTTCAACGGCATCATGATCGGGGCATTCCACTATTTCTTCTACCAGAAGGGTCTCCTCCTGACATCATTGAAAAGCATATGGCTGCACGGGACCCTTGAGATGACCGCCGTCATCATCGCCGGCGGCGCCGGAATCATCATCGGCAACGGCATCATGTTCCCCGGCACCTATACGCGCACGGAATCTTTCAAGCGGGGAGCAAAGGACGGCCTGAAGATGGTGATCGGCGTGGTTCCACTCTTTTTAATGGCGGGTCTCCTGGAAGGCTTTGTCACCCGCCGCACGGACATGCCCGCGGCCATGAGCGCCGGCATTATCGGCGTCTCCCTGGCCTTTGTCGCATCGTATTACATTGCGTATCCCCTCTATTATAAAAAAAAGGAGAAACCTCATGGACCAGCTGGAAAAATTTGAATTCAGGAAAGCCCGCGATTTCGGCTCCATCATCAACGACACCTTCGCCTTCATCAGGCAGAACATCGGGGTCCTCTTCAAGGCCCTGATATTCATAACGGGGCCGCTCCTTATCATCCAGGGCGTCCTGGCCGGTCTCTACAGTTCGAAATCGTCCCTGATGCTTGCGGGGGGCGACACGTCGAACCCCTTCGGGGCGATTTTTTCCATCGAATATCTCCTGCTGATCCTGTGCAGCCTGGTGAGTTATACCTTCGTAACCCTCATTGCTCTTGAATTCATGGTACTCTACACTGCAAAGGGCCCCGGCGTCATCACCGTGGATGATATCTGGAAGGCTGTGAAAAAGGACTTCTGGATGATCGTCTTCACAAACATCGGCACGTTTTTCGTGGTGATGTTTTTCATGCTTCTTCTCATCATCCCGGGCATCTATTTTGGCATTGTGATGGCCCTGGTGGCGATGATCCGCGTGCAGGAACGGATTGGTTTTTTCGCTGCAATCCGGAGGGGCAGGAAGCTTATTTCCGGCAGCTGGTGGTTCACCGTGGGGCTCCTTTTCCTGATGGCCATCATTGTCGGCATGATGGGGTCGGTGCTGGCCCTGCCGTCGGCCGGCGTCTCCTTCTTTGCCCTGCTGCACAAGGCGGATGTGTCGAACTACTTTTTCAAAACTCTCTTCATCATTACCGGTATACTGCAGCAGCTGACGTCGATGTTCAGCGTCGTCATCCTCACGTCCATCGGATTCCAGTATTTCAGTCTGGTTGAAAAAAAGGAAGGCCACGGGCTGCTCCAGAAGGTCGAGGAAATCGGGAAGCCGAAGGAGACGTAGAATGCAGAAACGCGCTTTACTTGCACCCCTCCTCTGCCTGGCACTGGTCGCGGCGGGCGGCGGGCCCCGGGGGGAACGCGTGATCGCGGTGCGGGAGGCCGGACGGGTGCCTGTCGATTCATCACTGGTGAAGGCGCGGCCGGTGCCGGTGAAAAAGATCGAGGATTTCCGGAGGGATGCCGATTTCCGCTATGACCGGGAAAATGAACCGCTCCTTTCCATCTGGGATTACATCCTGGCCTGGCTCAGGGACAAGCTCGGGCGTTATGCCAGGGGGATCGACGGGCGGATAGCCTGGAAAGCGGTTGAATACGCCGTCTACGCCATCGTGATAGCGGCGGTGATCCTGGTCATTGCAAAGCTCCTGGGCGCCGATGTGCGGGGGCTTTTCTTCTCGCCGAAAAAGAAGCGACCCGCACCGGTGGAGGCGGCTGAGCATATAGAAGATGTCGATTTTGACGAACTCATCGCCCGCTCTTTGAAAGAGCGTGATTACCGTGCCGTGGTGCGCCTTCTCTACCACAAGGCCCTCAAGGAGCTTTCGGTCAGCGGTCTTGTCCAGTGGAAGATAGACAAGACCAACGACGATTATCTGTCGGAGCTGGCCGCCTCGCCCCTGTGCGGGGAATTCACGGAACTCACCAGGATCTTCGAATATATCTGGTACGGAAATTTCGACCTGCCCGCGGAGACCTTTGCCGCAGTCCGCGAAATGTACGAAGGTTTTTACGAGGTGCTGGCTGAAGGGAAATCGTGAAAAAGAACCTCCCCTATATCATGATACTCACCGTGAGCGTTATCCTGTTCATCGCCTTCATGGTGATGAAACCGGAGCCGGTTGACTGGTCCGCGAGCTTTTCCCGCGCAGACAAGATACCCTACGGCTGTTATATTCCCTACAAACTCCTTGGCGACTGCTTCCCGGGAGCGAGCGTGACTGTCAGCCATGATTCGATTTATGACACCCTGCGGGGCAGGCGCTTCAGGGGCGCCAATTACATCATCATTGATACCACCATTTCCCTCGACAAATACGATACCGGGGAGCTGATGCGCTTCGTCTCCCAGGGGAACAGCGTCTTCATGGCAGCGAGCTTCTACATGGATGAATTCGCCACGGTCATGGAAATCAGGACTGCGCCGGAGGACATCGTGGCGGACCGGATGGGGATTAATTTCACCAACCCGCGCCTTAAGGCGCGGAAGGAGTACCAGTGCCGCAAGGGCGCCGGCAACGTCAGGTTCATATCCTTCAGGAAACAGGGCGCGGCGGTGCTCGGCGTGAACGAGCGGAAAGGGGCAAACTATATCCGGATACGGCACGGCAGGGGCGCCTTCTACCTGAGCGCGATTCCTTTCGCCTTCACGAATTTCAACATGCTGACGGGGAACAATGCCGAGTACGTGTTCAGGGCGCTGTCGTACCTGCCGGTGCGGAGGACCTTCTGGGACGAGCATTACAAGTCGTCTGTCGCGGCGCCGTCAACGCCACTCCGCTATGTACTGTCACGGGAGCCCCTTACCTGGGCCTACTATACCTCAATGGCCGGCCTGTTACTTTTCGTTCTTTTCAAGGCGCGCCGGCGCCAGCGGGCCATACCGGTCGTCACGCCCCCCGCGAACGCCACCATTGACTTCGTGGCGACCGTGGGGAGGCTTTACCATCAGCGGGGCGACCATAAGAACATAGCCGACAAAAAAATCCTCTATTTTTATGATTATCTCCATTCCCGGTTCCAGCTCGACGCGTTCCACCGCGGCGATATGTTTTATGACCGGGTCGCGGAGCAGGCCGGTGCGCCGGAAGGACTGGTCCGGAGGCTCTTTGAAGAAATTGATTCAACCATGAAGATGAAAATTATTTCCGGCAGCGAGCTGTCGCGTCTCAATTCTCTCATCGAAGAATTCACAACGTATGCTAAAAGGACGGAGTTATGAACGAAGAACTTTCATTCAACGAACGGATACAGATCAAGGACGTGACCCGGGCGAATGCGAAGGTAATGGGTGAGCTCAAGAAAGTCATTGTGGGCCAGGACGAGATGATCGAGCTGCTCATGGCGGCTGTACTGGCCAACGGGCATGTGCTCCTGGAGGGTGTCCCGGGCATAGCCAAGACCCTCACGGCGAAGCTGCTGGCCATGACCATGTCCGTGAACTTCTCGCGGATACAGTTCACGCCGGACCTGATGCCGTCGGACATCATCGGCACCACGATTTACAACACGAAGAAAGGCGACTTCGAGTTCAGGCAGGGCCCCGTCTTCTCCAGCCTGGTGCTCATAGACGAGATCAACCGCGCCCCGGCCAAGACCCAGGCCGCCCTGTTCGAGGTAATGGAGGAGCGGCAGATCACCGTTGACGGGAAGACCTATATCATGGAGGAACCCTTTCTCGTATTTGCAACCCAGAACCCCATCGAGTACGAGGGGACCTACCGTCTCCCCGAGGCGCAGCTGGACCGCTTTCTCTTCAAGATCAATATCGGGTATCCCTCCCGGGAGGAGGAGGCCCGCATTCTCTCTGACGCCCGGGCGCGGCGCGAGCGGGATAAGCTGGCGGACGTGAAAAAGGTTATTACCGGCAGGCAGATCATCACGAGCCAGAAAAAGGTGAAGAACGTCCATGTCGATGACACCATCATCGCCTACATAGCCGAAATCGTGCACCGCACGCGCAACAACAGCTCCCTCTACCTGGGGGGCTCTCCCCGGGCGTCGCTGGCCGTCATGGACGGCGCCAGGGCCCTTGCGGTGTTGCGGGAGAGGGATTTCGTTAAGCCCGAGGACATCCAGTCTGTCGCCTACCCGGCCCTGCGGCACCGGCTCCTCCTCACCCCGGAAAAGGAGATGGAGGGCAAGACGCCGGATGACATCATACGGGAGGTCCTTGAAGGGATAGAGGTGCCCCGGTGAAAGGGATTGGCGCGCTTTTTTTCAGGCGGCGTTTTTTCGTCATCCTCGCCTGTATCGTCCTCTCCTTCGTGGCGGCCTTTTTCTACCCGGCGTTCCTGGCGCCGGCGAAGATGGCGCTGCTTCTTCTCGGCGCAGTCTCGGCCGCTGACGCGGCGCTGCTCTTCCGCCTGGCCGGCATCGGGGCTCGGCGCACGGCTCCGGAAAAACTCTCCAACGGCGATGAAAACCGCATCAACCTGCACGTTGAAAACGGTCATGCCTTTCCGGCGTACGTTGAAATAATCGACGAACTTCCCTTCCAGTTCCAGAAGCGGGATTTTTCCATAAAGGCCCGCGTCCCTTCCGGCGGGGCGCGGGACCTCTTCTACGCCGTACGGCCCGTGGAACGGGGCGAATACCGCTTCGGCGCCCTCAACGTGTTCGCGTCATCGCCCCTGGGTCTCGTAACCAGGCGCTACCGCTATTCACAGGATATCATGGTCCCGGTGTACCCTTCCATCATCCAGATGAAGAAGTATGACCTTTTCGCAGTTTCGAACCGCCTGGTGGAGGCGGGCATCAAGAAGATGCGGCGGGCCGGCGCCTCCATGGAATTCGACCAGATCCGGCGCTATATCTCCGGCGACGATTACCGGAAGATAAACTGGAAGGCCACGGCGCGCAAAAACGAGCTCATGGTGAACCAGTTCCGGGACGAGCGCTCCCAGAATGTCTATTCCGTCATTGATATGGGGCGGGCCATGAAGATGCCCTTTGAGGGGATGACCCTCCTCGATTACGCGGTAAACGCCAGCCTGGTCATATCGAACGTGGCCATACGCCGCGAAGACCGGGCCGGCATCATTGCCTTCTCAAATGACATAGGGGCGATACTTCCGGCGAGCCGCGCCCACGCGCAGATGTTCCGGATTCTCGAGCTCCTGTACCGGGTCGGCACGGGGTTCCTCGAATCGAATTACGAGCTGCTCTGCGCCGAGATATCGCGGAAAATCGGCCAGCGGAGCCTCCTGCTTTTCTATACCAATTTTGAGACCCTCTCCTCCCTCAGGAGAAACCTGCCGTACCTGTCAATGCTGGCGCGGAGGCACCTGGTGGTGGTTATTTTTTTCGTCAACACGGAACTGGACGCAATCCTCGACGCTCCTGCCCCCTCCATCGAGGATATCTACATCAAGACCATAGCGGAAAAATTCTCCTTTGAAAAGAAACAGATCGCGAAAGAGCTTGACCGGCACGGAATATATTCCATTCTTACATCGCCGGAACACCTGACGGTCAACACGATCAATACATATCTGGAATTAAAATCCCGGGGGGTGCTGTAGGATGCAGACGGTATCAATAGAAACGGCGCAGAATGTGACCATAGATTACGAAACGGCCGGGGTCGGCGAGCGGATCCTGGCCGCCATGGTCGATTACATCATCCTTTTTGCCTACGCGTTCCTGGTCATAGTTGCCTATATTTTTGCCGGTGATTACATCAAGAGTTTTACCGTGGCGTTTTTTATCATTATGGGCCTCCCCGCGTTTCTCTATGACCTGATCTGCGAGACCGCCATGGACGGCCAGAGCTTCGGCAAGAAACTCATCGGCATCAAGGTGGTCAAGCTCGACGGGACCCAGCCGTCGGTGGGGAGCTATCTCCTCCGGTGGATTCTCCGTATCATCGACATCAGCTTCATGGGTGGCGCCGTTGCGGTGGTGACAATTCTCCTGAACGGCAGGGGGCAGCGGGTGGGGGACATCGCCGCCGGCACCACGGTCATCAGGCTGAAGCAGAGCGTGAAGATAAGCGACACCATCCTGGTGCCCCTGGGGGATGATTACCGTCCCGTGTTCCCGGAAGTGGAGAAGCTTGATGACGGCACTGTCACGATCATCAAGGAAGTCCTCGATTTTGAAAAGAAAAACAGGACGGCGGCGTCGACGAAGGAAATCCTCCGGCGTGCCGGGACAAAGCTGGAAGGCGCGATGAATGTCGCCGCCGGCATGGAGCCGAAGGAATTCCTGGAAACGGTTTTAAGGGACTATAATTATTTTCACGGGAAGGTTGAATGACGCCTGCAGTGGAAATTCCAAAGGACGCGGGAATTCTCGGTGAAACTACGGTTGCTGACGTGAATGGCTTCCGCGTCGGGAGCGGTAATTATTGCCTTCGCGCCGACGCTGGCGGCGTCAAGCGGAGGAGCATCCAGATTTTTGTCTGGCATCCGGGCAATGAATCAGATCAGAAGGCCAAAGAAACGGTCGTCTTTGAAGGAGATGTCTTCAAGATCGGCGATAAAAAATACCGGCTCCTTCATGTCGATGAAGGGAAAGGCGGTGACACCGGCAAGGCCTTCTTCGTCCCGCTGAAGTAGCTGAAAAAAATTTTTCTCAACAAAAATCAATGCCATGTCGATAGTGATTGAAGGGGGAAACCCCGCATATCTATCGACCTGGTGATGCCATGAACAAGCTAATCCTGACCATTCTCTTTCTGATTCCGTGCGTTTCGTCCTATGCCGTGTCCCTGATCTGGGAGATACCGAAAGATGAGCGTCTTGAAATTACGCGAACCGCTGCGGTGAAATTCCTCGTCAATGACAGGATGCGCAAGGTTTACCAGGAGCGGAATATCATCGACCTTACCTGCCTTGATAAGAAGGGAGACGTCAGCAGGGTAAAGGGCGGCTTTTCGGTCTATGAACGCGATTCGGTGACCGAGGTGTTCCACCTGCGGGAACAATATCCGTCAGAGTTCGACATAGACCGGCAGGGACGCTTCACGGTTCCGAAACAGTATATAATGCCGAACCTGAGACATCTGCCGGCGTTTCCGCGGAAGGATATTGCCGCCGGAGACACGTGGACCGAGAAGGCGGACCTTGTTCTCAACAGCTTTTCCGTGCCTTTCAAGCTCACCTTTCCCGTGGAATACAAACTCATTGATATCAGCAAAAAAGATACCATGGAGATAGCGGTGATCCAGTACCGCTTTGTCGTGGACATGGACCTTGGCGGCGGCGGGTACCCGGCTGATTTTCCACTGAAAATTATTGGCAGGGATGAAGGCACCATCAACTGGAACACCGTGGAGCGTTGTCCTGTCAGCATGAAGGAGAAGTACCGGATGGCATTTCTGTTCCGGGACGGGAACAGGCAGGTTGCTGTCAACGAGTTCCAGATGATCATCAACACGACGATGAAAATGTACAAACCGGTCACGAAGGAAGAGAAGGAGCAGGCGCGCCGGGAATTAAAGAAAGAGATCCCCGACGGCGTGGATGTGGACACGGACAAAAGGGGCCTGGTGATCCGCCTCGGCGACGTGCTTTTCGATTTTGACTCGGCGCGGCTCCGCGATGACAGCAGGGAAAAACTGTACAGGATCGCCGGCGTGCTCAAGGGCAAATACTCTGACCGTGAGATCATTGTGGAGGGCCACACCGACAATATCGGGGGCCGGGAGTACAACCAGGGCCTCTCGAAGGAGCGGGCCAGGTCCGTGGCGGAATATTTGAAGCAGCGGGCAGGGGCAGACAAGCTTTCCTACCGCGGCTTCGGCGCGAACCGGCCCATAGCCGGGAACAGCACCAGGGAGGAGCGTCAGAAAAACCGCCGGGTGGAGATTATCATCAAGCTGCAGTAGATGTCCTTATCAGAGTATGAACCGGTACAGATAAGGGCCTTTGCGCCTTCTAAACCGGCTCTGATAATGAAGTAAATTCCTTTGTTTTCAATCTGCCAATGCACGAACCCGGCCGCTGAGCGAAAAATGCTGCATTACCCGAGGGCAGTAAAATACACCCTATTTCTTTACGCAGGAAACGCCAGGGCCGCCTCTCAGTATATAACATACTACTTCAACGTTTTCACAGCGTGTCGCCTGGTTGCCTACTTCTATGCAGGAAAATTTGAAATTCTCACCGGCGACGGCGTTTGTTTTATACACTGTCCCCAGGATATAAAAGATCAGCGCTGTTACGACAAGGGTAATAGAAATAAGTAGTATTTTTATTTTTGGCATGCCAGCATGTCTCCCTGGAATTATTAAATTTGATACATTAATACTGAGCCCTGCCGGCTACCATCCGCCGGAAGCGCCGCCCCCGCCCGAACTTCCACCGCCGCCGGAAAAGCCCCCCCCGGAGCTGCCGGAGGAACTCCAGCCGCCTGAGGAAGAGCCGGAAAAAGAGAAACCGCCTATGCTGGCGCGGCCCTTGGTTTTAAGATCTTTCCTCGCCTTTTTATACCATTTGCTGCGGCTTAAAATTATTCTGGCCACGGGATAGGCCACCAGGTAAGCGCAGAGAAGTACTAATGCGCCGGTGGTGCCCACCACCACTATGGGGAACATCGCCCAGAAGGGGATCAGGAACAGGTAAAGAAACCAGCCCACGCCCTGGGGCGTGGCAACACCGATGATTGTGAAGAGGCCGATGATGCCGAAAATGAAACACCCAAAGAGAATACGCTGTATAATCGGAAGATCCGGCCCTTAATCATCCAGCCCTTGCCCGACGAACCGGTATCCTCCGGGAGCGCCGCGCCGGAATCTTCCAGCAGGGCTATGACGGCCAGTACCCCGGCGGTCACGCCGCCGTCAAAATCGTTCGCCTTGAAGCGCGGCGCCATGACCGTGTCGATAATGCGTCCTGCCTTCACGTCGGTTAGGGTTTCCTCGAGACCGTAACCCACCTCGATGCGCATGCGCCGGTCCCGCGCGGCGATAATGACCAGCACGCCGTTGTCTTTTTTCTTTTGCCCGAGGCGCCACTTGTCGAAGACCCGTGTGGCGAATTCCTCGATGCTTTCGCCTTCCAGGGTCGTGACGGTCAGCACCGCCACCTGGTTTGTCGTGCGGTCCTCATGGGATTTCAGCAGGCCGCTGATATGCTCCCTGGTGGCCTTGCTCAGGATGCCGGCTTCGTCCGTGACCCGGCCCTGGAGACGGGGCACCGGCATTAACGACATGGCAGGGGTTAAGACCAGCAGCAGGAGAAGGACTGTCGGCAGGGATCGATATACATGTCGCTTGCTCATCGGGCCTCCCCGTTTTCCTGGATGATACCGTCCGCTAATTCGTTGCCGGTTCTCCGCGCTGGCCCGAAGCCTGCCTTAAGGAGTTCCGCCTCCAGTGCCGTGAGGCCCCCTGCCATTGCCCGGTACCGGTCCTTCCGGCGCAGATGAGGAGTCATCTGGTCTATCACCCTGTGGAGCAATTCGGAATCAAGACGGCCGGCAATTCCGCTGTCCGGAACGATGACCACCCTGCGTTCGAAGAGACCGACCAGGACCAGTATGCCGGTGTGGTCCCTGGTGCGGAACAATTCCCGCTCAAGAAATAATGCACGGGCATACTGCTCGACTTCGGTTTCGGCGCGCACGCGGTCCAGGAAGAGGCGGCCGAAAGCCGGCCAGATGACTGAGAGCAGGGAGAAGGCGGCGCCGGCTCCGAGGATAAAGAGCGGAGTGTACTGCCCGCTTGCAATACATGACCAGCCGGGGTGCAGGATCGCGGCGGCCAGCTGGGCAAGGGCGCTGACGGCAGCCGCCATCGCAAAGGCCTTCCAGGGAATTTCAGGATAGCTGTCGCATTTTCCGACAACCGCGGCCACCAGCTCTATGCCGGCGCGTTCCTCGATTTTCCTGATGATATCTTTCAGCTGGACAGACTGGGTATCGGTGAAATACATGGTTTGTTAAGTCCTCTCTTTCTTTTATACCCTGCCGGTTATTTTGTCAAGAAATTTGGTCCTACGGCGCCTCTTGTTGGTTTACCTGTTCCGCATGGATTCAAGGTTTACCCTCGCAGTTTTCGGGAGTATCGATAAAAGCCCGTCAAGCTTCGCGCATGAATACGATTCGCATTGGGCGCAGGTCTCCAGTTTTTTGTCCATGCCGCACAGTCGTATCCCGCAATTTTTGCAGTGACCGAAAAGCCTCTCCGAGCCGGACAGGCAGCCGTCGCAGTTGATGTCTGACGGCTTGATTTCGGCGTGGAACATCTTTGACCATAGGGCCGCCACCGTGGCCCGTGCGGCATCATCGTTTTTTTGAGTTGCCAGGTAAGCCGGACAACCAGAACATTCCATTCCGCACATTCCGTACATTTTTTCCATGGTGAACCTCGTGAGTTTTTAGTATTGTTTATAAATCCCGGATCCGTATAAATTCATTGTATATTGAAAAAGTCGCTGAACTCGTCCCTGCTTATGAGTTCTTTTATTTTTATCGCCATGTCCGGTCCTTCATAAAAGGGGGATTCCCTGAAAATTTTCAAAACTGAACTGATTTCGCCGTCAACCGCCATGGCCCGATTTACTGCAATGGAAGATATTTTTTTCAGGCTATTCCCCGTAAGCCTCGGATTATCGGGGTCTAGCCAGCCGGAAGAAATGAGTTTTTTAATGTGACCTTCGCAGCGGCATGGATTGTCCGGGTTCACCAGTCCGCATTTCTGTTTCACGAAATTTCCCAGTTTTTTCCTGGCGCGGGACAATATGGCCCTGAAATTAGCTCCTGATATGCCGAGTATTTCAGACCCGGCGGATGAAGATATTCCGAACATGCCTCCGAGGATGAAGATGAGACGCTGCTTTCGTTCAAGACACAGCAGCATTCCTGTCAGGCACATGTTCCTGGTTTCTTCCACGAGCAGGTGGTGTTCGGGCCTGCTCGCCTGTCGCAGGTCTTCAATTGCGTCCTGTGAAACAGTAAAGTCACCTTCCTGATAAACGCGGCTTACCGCTGTCTCGAGATTTCTGTTCTTCATGGTGAGCACGTGATTGGCCACGATCCTGTACAGCCATGTCCTGAATGCCGCTTTGGATGGATCGTAAGCAGAAAGATGCGATAGTATCTTCAAAAGGATCTCCTGCGTTACGTCTTCAGCGTCATCCGGATCGAAGACCATTTTCAGGGCAATATTGTAAATCCACGCCTGGTGCCGGTATATAAGCTTTTCAAGGGCGTCCGTGTTGCCCTCCAGGACGCTTTGTATTATCTGGGCGTCGTTTTCATTTTCATCAATTATTTCTGCAAACGGGTTAAACATGTTCATCATCCTTTCCTGCTGATGCTTATACATCTGAAAAAAAGTTTTGTGACAATAGAAAAAGAAAAAATATGCGAAAATGACTCCCCTATGCTGTAATTCTTATACCGCATGCCTTCCCCCATCCGCTGTCTTTATGTATATCAGAAACAGGGAATAATCCGTATAGTATAAAGATAATTTCACCGGCATGCGGGAAAAAACTTGACAGCAATTTGCTATTTCGATAATACTCGAAATATAAAAAAGCTTTTATCTATCATAACTATCCAGGTGAAACGCCATGCCCCCGAAATCTCATGCAGAACGGTCAAAACAAATGAAACAGGTCGCTGCGGCCATGAAGGCGCTTTCAAATGAAAACCGCCTGGCGATGTTCGAATATATCAGGGCGGGCCACGGCAGAGGGAATCTTGACGAAGAGAACAGGCTCTCCGTATGCGACGTGGCGAGCAATTTCAACATGGCCCTCTCGACCATATCCCACCACATGAAGGAATTGAGAAGCGCGGGCCTCATCGCGTGCGAGCGCGACGGCCAGACCGTCCATTGAGTGGTCAAGGAAGAGACCGTCAGTCTGATGGTCCGCTACCTCACCGGCAAAGATCAGCCCGGGACGCTGATTCCCGCCGCATCGGCCTTCCCGGCGATTTATAGAAATTTCGAAAAATATCGAAATATTTTTCATTCCCCCTTGACGATTCATCACGGGTACAGTATATTATTTCTATATTTCGAAATGATTCGAAATATAGAAATTAACAAGAGGTGTCACTATGACAACAGATCAGAACACGGCGCAGGAGCCGAAAAACCAGGAATTTTCCTTCAAGGGCTGCCAGGAAATGATGAAAATGATGATGAGCCGCTGCATGGAAGGGAAAGGGGAAAAGAAAGATTTCGGACAAATGTGCGGGAAAATGTCCGCCATGTGCAGAGAAATGATGAAAAAAATGGATGAACAAAACAAGGGTAAAGGAGAATGATAATGACTGCAAACACAGACACAAATAATCCGGACCGAGTAAGACATCACGGCCTATGGTGCGGCGGGAGTAAAAGCAGCGGAATATTCTGCGGCCTTATGCTGCTGGTCATCGGCGCGATCTGGATAGGGAAAAAAACAGGGCTCATCCCCCGGATATGGCCCTCTTCTGGCCGTCGGTGATGGTGATAGCAGGTGTCTGGATACTGGGCGCGGCCCTGCTGAGAAGAATAAGATCATCATAATGCCAAGTGAAGGCGCGGCTACAAAACCGCGCCTTCACTTGTTTGATGTCACGGCTTCACCTCGTCGATAAAGGACAGGTCCTCTTTGTTAAGCACGATGATCTTCCCATCCTGCCGGTTAATGTAGATATAGTTGTCCCAGATGCTGATGAAGGTGTTCTCGCTCAATTCCTCCTTTGATTTGGCCACGAGCTTCAGGTTCCCGTCGAAGCGGCCCAGGTAATGCCTTCCGTTGTCGTAGGTTATGGCGTAGATGAAACCTTCGCGAATCTCGATGAAACTTCTCCAGAACACGTTGTCCTCGCCGTAGATCTTCGCCTGGAGGGTGTCCTTGTCGACCAGGGTGAGGCGGTGCCCCGAGGTATGGCTCCCCCTGTGGGTGATGATGACGATACCTCCGGAATAGACGTCGTAGCGGCTGCCGCAGATGTTCTCGACCGGCGACTTGAACATGATTTTCCGCGTGGAGGCGTTGATCATGTACAGGTCATTGTTGTAGTGCCCGCCGTCAAGGTATTCCCTGAGCTTCAGGTAGTAGAGCTTCCCCGCGTAGATGTTCTTGTCCAGTTCTTTCTCCCTGAGTTTGTCTTCGCGCTTGTCCAGCTCCTTCTCTTTTTCCTCGAGCTTTTTCTTCGCTTTTTCCGGTTCCTTCTCGATGTCGCGCTTCAGCTCGTCCTTCTGTATCTGCTTCTTTTCCTCCTTGAGGCTCTCTTCGCGTTTCCTGATGGTCTTTTCTTTTTCCTTTGATTTCTCTTCTTTCTTCAGAGTTTCCTTTTTCTCTTCTTCGATCTTCTTTTCCTTCTTTTCGATCTCTTTCTCTTTTTCTTTGCGCTTTTCAGGCTCAACTGTTTTCTTTGTCTCTTCCTTCTCCTTTTTCAGGTCCTCTTCCTTTTTCTTTATCTCTTCCTTCTTTTTTTCAATGGTCTTCTTTTCCTCTTTCAGTTCATTCTTGTCTTTATCCAGTTTACGTTCCCTCAGATCCGTCATCTCCTTGCGCTCCGGGATGTTCTTCCTGTCCTTGCGGAGCTCCTCGATAGTCTTCTTGTCGGAGAGGAGGTCCGGTTCAATCGAATCGAGTTTTCCCTTTTTCGACTGTTCCGTCAGGGGTATCAGCATTGCCGTGGCGCCGGGCCATTCCCAGTATTTTGTCGATATGCCGGCATTCTGCCCGCTGATGTTTTTCATGACAACGGTCTTGTATTTGCTTCCGAAATAGGCGAGGTCGCCCCGGTGCACCGCGTTATAGTACGTCAGGAAAAGCGATATGGCCCGTGCCTGGGACCGCGTGTATCCGTATTTGTTCATGAAGTAGGCGCCGGTGATGCGCCGTACCGTGTCTATGTGGCCGACCCTGGCGTCCCTGTCAATGTAGAAGATATCCGCTGAATACCGCTCCGGCTCATCCTTCGAGGCGGCTCGCAGTATCGAGTATTTCATGTGGAACCGCACCGGCTCGCCGTCGCCTCCCCGGGAAAGTTGTTTGCCGATATCCTCTATTTCCCTGAGGGGATCGGCTTTTTTCGTGTCGCCCCGGTAGTTGATGAATTCGACCCGCTTTGTGCGAATCTCATCCACATCGACTTCGAGGGCCATGGCGCTGCCTGAAAAAAGCATGGTCTGCACGCAGGCAAGTACAATGACAATGAGATGGGTTATTCGTTTCATGGGGCACCTCCGTATAGCGATTCAAGATGCGTCGGGATGGTGACGCTAGTACAGGTTATTGCTCATCCTTGATTGGAGAGTATTGATGGTATACCGTAATGAAATAATGTCAAGACACTTCTTGCATGGAGCGGGATGCCATGGTGTGCCGGTGCCGTATATGGCTTGACTTTTTCGTTGCAGGCTGGGAACCTCATGAAAAAACGAAAGGATATTATGATATGAGCAATGGCGACAGGGCTGTCCGGAATTTTAACAGTGGGCTGAACTGCGCCCAGGCGGTACTTTCCACGTACGGACCGGCCCTGGGGCTTGATGAAAAAACCTGCATAAAGATAGCGTCCCCCTTCGGCGGCGGAATCGGCCATGTCCAGGAAGTGTGCGGCGCGGTGACCGGTGCGGTCATGGCCATCGGCCTGAAGCACGGGGAAGGAAGCGAGCAGCGCGATAAGCGTGACCGGATCATCGAGCTTACGCAGGAATTTCTCAGGCAGTTTAAGGAACGCAGCGGCTCGCTGCTGTGCAGGGACCTTCTTAATTTCGACATCTACACCATTGACGGCCTCAGGAAAGCGCGGGAGCAGGGCGCCTTCAGCGTCTGTTCCGGCTATGTGCGTCTCGCTGAGGAACTGCTGGAGAAGTTACTGTAAGGCATGAGTCCCGTTACCGAGAAGACAGAGGCCGGCGGAGGATCCCCGTTTTTTGCCGGCTTCACCCCCACGGCGCACCGCGGTGCATCCCGCCAGTACCCGGAGAACACCATCGAAGCATTCCGGAGGGCCCTGGAGGTCCTGCCCGGCTGTCTCCTTGAAACCGACGTCCGCCTGACCGGGGACGGCGCCATCATTATGATCCATGACGAAATGCTGGAGCTGAAGACCAGCGGTTCAGGACCTGTGGGGAAGGCGACCATTGATGAAATCAGATCCCTCGACGCGGGGCATGCCGTGACCTTTGACGGCGGCCAAAGCTATCCTTTCCGCGGCAGAGGCTTCAGAATCCCCCTCCTCTCTGAGGCCCTGCAGGCCTTTCCCCGGGCAAGGTTTTCAATTGACATCAAGGACAGGGACCTTGACGCGGCAGAGCGCGTGGTGTCTTTGATCGTAAAAGAGGGGGCCCTGCGGCGCGTCATCATCGGCTCCTTCCATGACCGGACGATGCGATTCGTGAGGAAGAAATTTCCCGGGATCATCACCAGTTTTTCCAGGAATGACATACTGAAGTTCATTGCGACGAGGAAGTTCCGGAGGAGGGCGACGGCGCGGCTCGGCGGCGTGGCGATGCTTGTCCCGGAGTTCATGGGGGGCGGGACGTACGAATACCTGGGGAAAGGCGTCACCCGGGGCGCCCGGATCATCACCCGGGGCCTTATCCAAGATGCGCACCGGAACGGAATCCCGGTGCTGGCATGGACCATCAACCGACCTGATAACATGCGGCGCCTCATCGAGTGGGGCATTGATGGTATTGTCACCGACCATATCGATCTGCTGAAGCAGGTGATGGCTGAATGCGGCCTGGGCTGAGAGATCCGGCCCCTGATCAGGCGTGTATTATGCCAGTATGCTGATCGCACCGGCTGATGGCCCATGCTGCGGCCAGCATCGCGGTGCTCTCAGGGGGTACCGTCTGGGTGCGTGAGTTTCTTTAAATATTTCATTGACATATTACCGCAAACGGCAAGGATATGATATAACAGCATCTGCGACAGTTGAGGTATCATATGTTCTGGAATAAAGAAATTGAAACCATTGACCGGAAAGCGCTGGAGCAACTGCAGACCAAAAAGCTTTCCGCGGCATTGCGGAGTGCCGCATCCACCCCCTTTTATAAAAAAGTATTCAACGATAATTCTGTAAATATAGAGAAGATTACCTCCCTGGATCACCTCCAAGCGCTTCCCTTCACCAGCAAGGCGGACCTTCGCCTGAGCTACCCTGACGGCATGGTGGCGGTCCCCCGCGGCGACATCGTGCGCCTTCATGCCTCGTCGGGCACCACGGGCAAATCCACGGTCATATTCTATACCGCGAAGGACATTGCTGACTGGGCCGATCTTATCGCACGCTCGATGATGGCCACGGGCACCACCAGGGACGACGTGTTCCAGAACATGATGGGATACGGCCTCTTCACCGGCGGCCTGGGTCTTCATTATGGGGCCGAGAGGCTCGGTTGCATGGTGATACCGGCATCGTCGGGGAACAGCCTGAAGCAGATCCAGCTCATGCAGGACTTCCATACCACGGTGATCCATATAACCCCGAGCTATGCCCTGCACCTGGGAGATGTGGTGAAGGAACAGGGAGTGCACACGCCGGACCTGGGAGTGAGGAAGGCGTACCTGGGCGCGGAGCCCTACTCCGAGGAGACGCGCAACAAGATACAGGAGCAGTGGGGCCTCCATGCGTACAACTCCTACGGCCTCTCGGAGATGAACGGGCCCGGGGTTGCCTTCGAATGCGAGCTGAAAAACGGGATGCACCTGTGGGAGGACTTCTATATCATGGAGATCATCAATCCCGATACAGGCGAGAGGCTGCCGGACGGCGATGCCGGGGAGATGGTCCTCACCCATATCAACCGCGAGGCGATGCCCATCATACGCTACCGGACACGGGACCTGACGAGGATTATCCCGGAGCAGTGCCCCTGCGGGAGAACGCACCGGCGCATCGAACGGATCAAGGGCCGCACCGACGACATGCTCATCGTGGGCGGCGTGAACGTGTTCCCGTCGCAGATAGAATCGGTCCTCATGAAGATACCAGAAGTGGGAAACAACTACCAGATCGTCCTTGACCGCCACGAGAACCTGGACCGGCTCCATATAAAAGTCGAGCTCTATTCCAAGATGTTCCAGGGTGACATGGAGGGGCTGAACAGGCTTAAGAAGAAGCTGGTTGAAGAGCTCAAGGCGCTTATCACCGTAAACCCGCGCATCGAGCTCCTGGAACCGGGATCCCTGCCGCCCAGTACCGGCAAGGCGGTGCGGGTAATCGACAACAGAAAGATATAGGGAGGCCGTTATGCCGCAGCAGATATCAATTTTTGCAGAGAACAAACCGGGCAAGATCGAACGCATCTCCGGCATCCTGGGCAGGAACAACATCAACATGCGGGCCATCACCATCTCCGACTCAGGCGATTATGGCATCATCAAAATCCTGGTGGACCGGCCAGTGGACGGCTGCAAGGTCCTGAAGGACGAAGGAATAGCCGCGACCCTGAAGGACATCGTGGCGGTGCGGATTGACGATAGCCCCGGGGGCCTCCACAAGGCCTCGGCGGTTCTGGCGAAACATGACATCAACGTGGAAGATGCCTGCGGCTTCACGATCCGCGGGTCCCACGAGGCGGTGTTCGTGTTCCAGGTGAAGGACCTCAAAAAAACCGAGAAGGTACTCCAGGAGGCCGGCTTTTCCCTGCTGGGGGACAATGAGCTCTATTTCCTCTGATCCGGCCGGAAGAATGGCGGAACGCTACTTCGTCTGATGGCTCTCCGGGTCAGCCTCGACCCTCAACGGTTTCACCATCTTGATCTTGTTCCGCGGAATATAGGTGACCCCGCCGCTGGTAAGCACCTTGTACCGGTCGCCGCGCGATATGATTGCTCCTGTGATTATCCTGCCGTTGTAGAGTGTGATCTGATCGACCCACTTGTAGATTGCCCGGTTTTCTTCCGCCGGATGACGCTTTTCCTGCGCGGCTGAAGTTTTGGGTTTTTCCGAAGAAACCAGCGTCTTCGCGGCGTAATACCCACCGTAGGATACCGCCGCTACGGTCATGCCGGAAATGATGAATTTTGCCATGGGAACGCCAACGGCCAGCTTTTTAATGGAAAAATAGATGGTGAGGAACACGCCATATAAGGCGCTGAAAGCGCCGACGGTCTTCAGGATGCGTACCAGGTTTTTCTTTTTCGAAGAAAGGATTTGCTCCCTGACATCACCGGGCACCGGTCTTGCGAACCTGTATTTATCCAGGAGCTCTTCGAGGAGGAGGGTGTCTTTATCCGGCTTTTTCATAACAGGTCCTCTATCTTGGTGATGCCGCGTTTGTTCAGGCGGTCCAGGATCCTCCGGGACACCTGACGATACTTGTACGCCGCCTGCCGCCTCGTCATGCCAAGGTGCTGCGCCGCCTCGTGGTGAGAATAATGGTTGATGGCTATCAGATCGAAGAGGATCCGTTCCTTTTCATCGCGGTAGTTCCCGGGGTCCTCAATGGCATCGTGAATAATGATGCGGATATCCCTGAAACCGTTCTCGAAGGCGAGGTGAACGTCGTCTTCCATGTCGGCTATATCAGCATTGGTCGTGTCGGCCCCGGCTCGTTTCCGGTAATAGTTGGAGATGGAGAATTTCATGGCGCCGATAAGCCAGCTCCTCGGGTCGCGGATCTCCTCGAATTTGAGGTAATAGTTCACGAAGATCTCATGGCAGATATCTTCCGCGTCCTCCCTGTTTCCCACCCGGTGATAGAGGCTGTTCAGGATCATTGGATAATAATCACTGTACGATTTCCTGAATTCCCTTTCTTTTTTCGAGAGCAGCATTCAGCCCCGATGCTCCTGTATATAGTAGTGGTATGGAGATGTATTTTTACATAAAAAAACTTGCGGACGACAGTTTTTTAATTCCGGAATACATGAAATAGTACACCGCGAGGAATCTGTCTATAAAAAAATTTGACCGGCCCCTTGACGATTCACAAGTTATTAGGTAATTTAGATAAAACTGAATTACTAAAATATTAATAAAATCAGGCTCCATGAATATATAGAGATAAGTGTTTTTTACACAGCCCTTCTTCAGCAGGGGGATACAAAGCTTAGAATTAAATCTATAATGAAAAAAGAACATGAGGTTACAATGGAACAGTTAACGAAAGAAGCCTTTAAGGAAAAAATTTTTGATTTTGAAAAAAACAAGGATTGGAATTACAAGGGAACCCTTCCGGCAATAATTGATTTTTACGCTGACTGGTGCGGGCCCTGCAAGATGGTGGCGCCTGTTCTTGCCGAGCTGTCAGAGGAATACGCCGGGAAAGTCAACATCTACAAGGTAAATACAGATCAGGAGCCGGAACTGTCAGGGGCCTTCGGGATACAGAGCGTGCCGAGCCTTCTCTTTATTCCCATGGATGAAAGTCCCCGCATGGCTGCCGGGGCGCTGCCGAAAAATGCCTTCCAGGATATAATCAGGGACGTTCTTAAAGTAAATTGATGCAAAAGTTTAAAATTGTCGTAAAAAGAGCGATGGGGCGTTACATACTGTAACGCCCTTTTGCGTGGTACGTTTCTGCGGATTTAACAGTATTTTTGAATATTCAAGGAAAAAAACTGAAAATTAGGGAACTCCATGGACAACGACCCCTGTTAGCGGTACCGGTCATTCATATCCTTTATCCGGAAGGGGTAAGATGGTGCATGACGGCACTAATTTCAATGTTACCGCCATGGTGAATACTCATGTTGATGGGACGGCACCTTACCGGCGGTGTGATTCAACGGATGGCGATTCATCGTATACGCTGGCATGTATTGCCAAAAAAGCTTCGCCGAATTACAGTACCGCACTCTGTGGCTGGCATGATACTGATAAAAATGACCGGGTGGGTCGTTGATTCAAATTATGCTTCCGGTGCTGATGTGAGTACACTTTATGCAAATATGCAAAATACAGCGCAGGAATACGCACCGGCGACTATCGCGAATCCCGGAGTAAAGTTTGTTACTTTTAACTAAGGTTTGTATAGAATATAAAAACGAAAAGGGGAGGCATACACGCCCCCCTTTGTTAGTTTCCGTGAATTGTTGATGCCGGCTACACTCCGAATTCCTCGTCAAACCTGCTCTTGGTCATAATCGTGAAAAACTTGTTCAGGGTCATAAGCTCGAAGGTGTGATAGATATTCGGGCTCAGGTCGAAGAAAATAAGCTTGATGTTCATCTCCTTGGTCTTTCTCAGCATTTTGACCAGGGACGCAATGGCTGTGGAATCAACGCCGATCAGGTTTTTGCAGTTTATGGCAATCATGCCGGGCTTTTTGGCCAGAATCTCGGAAAAGACAACCTCCATGTCCTTTATATTGCCGAGGTTCCATTCGCCAGCGGCGGTGACTATTATTTTACTGCCCTTTTCTTCAAAGCTGATATTGTCCATGTTTTAACAATATGCATATATTAATAAATTGTCAAACAAATATTTGGCTTATTGCGAAACTGTGTCTTGCGCTCGCAGGGGATCCCTGCGGGGCTTTTAAGGGGCTCCGCCCCTTACCCGGCAAAAATAAATTCTATACGATGGGTTCACTGCGAAACTGCGTCTCGCATTCGCAGGGGATCCCTGCGGGGCTTATAAGGGTCTCCGCCCCTTGCCCGGCAAAAATAAATTCTATACGATGGGTTCACTGCGAAAATGCGTCTCGCACACCCAGGGAGCACCCGGGGTGCTTTTAAGAGGCAATGCCCCGTGCCCTGAAAAAAAGAAGTCAACAGGATGGGTTTAATGAAAACTGGGTCTCGCGTTTGCAGGATATAATGATTGTTATTTGATCTCGATTAATGAGCAGACCTCTCCCGTATCATCGGAAGCGGAATGCCGGTTGTAGACATCGGGTATCCATTCACCGTCGACAATGAACTTGTACCGGTAAACGCCCCGGAAAAGCTTTTTCTTGAGGCGCCAGACGCCGTTATCTCCCCTGGCAAGAAGATCGTCTTCGGGATTCCAGTGATTGAAGTCGCCGACGAGGGAAACAAAACTCGCCTCAGGACGGTAGAGCCTGAATTCCACCATGTTCCCGCCCAGCATACGCCAGGTGATATGCTTCCCTTCACTCTTGACTGCAGGCTCTGCAATGGAGAGGTACGAACCCATACGGTCATCCACGCGGTCGGGATTCAGGGGGTCCCGTATGAGGATGCCGTCAACGACATATTTATACGTTATCTCCCGGCCTCCCTCGCGGGCGGGGAGAAAATAATACCATACGCCGTTATCGCTCCGCTCCATCTGTACCGGTTTCCAGCGGCTGAAGTTGCCCGATATCTTGACTGACTGCGCGCCTCTGTTTTTGTAGGAAAACAGGATCCCGGTCGAATCAAGGGTGCTCTGCCCTGAATGGCGCCCGGTATATATCATGGCCACCTTCTGCGGCCCGTCAGCCCGGCTAAGGATTTTCAGTGAATTGAAATAGATGGTTTTCCCGGCTTCCTCATCGCTATTGAAAGCCAGGAACAGGATCGATGCCAGTACGGCCATGACTTTATACTTCATAATAACGGGACCTCTGATACCATATGGGCATGTCGTTTCACAAAGCGCCTATTCAGGAAATCGACGTATCTTCGCCAATACATTAAAAATATTTATGTTTCCGGCCCCCTGCTCCCCTTGAGGATTGGGCGTTTTCCCAATATCTGGTTTATTCTTCTGTTAAATATGTCGATAATCTTATAGTAAATATTTATATTAATTATTGCAAGAAGCGCGATTGTTCCATGCCTCCCCGGGAGGGGCCATGGATAGTAAAAATTGATTGATTTTTATTGAGCGAACCCTAGTATCTGATTATGTCTCGCGGATTAACCAGGTCAGGGAACCGGTATAATAATGGCTGAAACAGAAGAAATATCATACACTCCTGAAGAGCGCAGCGAGATTGAGCGCATACTGGACCTGATTGAACAGAGCGGGCGTAAACCCCATGGCGCGAGGGAAGCTGCGTCGACGGCAACGGACGTAGCGGGGCAGGAGGAAGCACCCGCTGTTGAAGAGGAGTTTCATGCCGCTCCTGAGAAATTCGAGGAGCCAGAGGACCTCGCCCTCCCTTCCGGTGACCTGGAGCGCCTAACCAAAGAATCGAAACCCGAAGAGGAAGCCGCTCCCATCGAGGACATTACCGGACTTATCCACGAGGTTGAGGAAGGTGTGCCGGGCAGGAAAATTCCCCCTCGCGGCGCGGCGGGGGAAAAATTTACTGCCATGCCGGAGGAAAGGCCGGCAAAACCTGAGGGCCTGAGCCCTGCCGACGAGCTGGATTTCCTCACCGCCGGAGAGCCGGAATCACTCGACCACCGGGACCGCGCCCCCGCGGAAACCTTTGTAGAAGAGACGGAAGTGCCGCGGGTCACCGAAACTGCAGCGGTCCGGGAGCCGGTGCAGCTGGAAGAAACGCCGGTCTTTGAGGACCTGGACCTTGCGGACCAGGCAATCTCACGAGACATGGAAGCCGGGGATATCGGGGTGCCCGAAGAAAAAGGGAAGGCCCCCGCAACGAAACCGTCGAAAAGCGTGACCCTGGAGAAGGAGCTGCCGCCTGAAATACCCGACCTTTCCGACATCTCCTTCGACGATGGAAAAGTCGAAATGCCGGAGGTCCATGATATCGATATCCCTGAAATGGATATTCCGAAATCCAGCCCGGAAAAAGAGTTTGTCCCTGCAGCTGAACCGGAGATGCCCGAGGCGGCCATGGACGAGCTTACCGACGAAGACCTGGCATCCATTAAAAGCGTTGAAGAATTGGGGGAAGTTCCTTCGGTCAAGCCATCGAAGGACATAATCAGCAAAGTCAAGAAAAAGGAACCCGTCCGTCAACAGACAGAGGACATGGGTCCTTCCATACCGGATCTGCCCGCTGTAGAGGAAGACCACTTCTCGGTTGAAATGCTTGAAGAAGAGCCGAAACCGGCCAGAAGGGAAAAACCGGTCAGGGCCTCTGCGGCATCGCAGCCGTCCGCGGCAGAGGGGGGCATTGACCTGTCTGATCGCGACATTACGCGCCTTAAAAAGGCCATACTGCTTTTCAATCCGGCCATACGCGAAGCGGTTAAAGACGTTGTGGTAAATGACCTGCTGCCGGCAAAAGACACCCGTCAGCTCATCAACATGATACTGGGGGGAAGGCCGGAAGGTGCAATCCACAAATATCTCGAGGAAAAACTACAGAAGAAAATAACCCTTGTCGAGGAGAAGATCGGTCCGGCCCGAAGAGTCATCGCCGCCCGTCCGGAATACGCCGCGGCGGGGCGCGAGCGACAGAAACGGCTCCTTACGATAACGAAGATTGTGGGGGCGGCGGCCGCTGTCACCTGTGTGCTCTTGGTCATCGGGTACCAGTTTATTTATAAACCCGTGGCGGCCAAGCGCATGATCAGGGAGGGGACGGCCCTCATCCGCGAAAGCGGGGATTATCTCAAGAAGCCGAAGGATTATGCGCAGGCGGAGAAGCTCTTCCGCGACGTTGATGAGAATTACATCAAGGACTACCCGTACGGGTACACCGAGTACGCCCAGGCCTATTTCGATAAAAAGGAATATGCCTTTTCCATAGAAAAGCTGAACAAGCTCTATGATATTCAGATGAAAAAAGGCCAGGCCTATGACCTCGACCTTCTGAACAAGCTCGGCTATTTCTATTCGAAAGTGCCGAAGGAATACTACAACACCATGCGTCTTAACATCAACCGGTGGTACTACCCAGGCAGCGACAAGAAGCGGGAGGAATGGTCGCAGCTTGATGTGGCCATAGAAATGTACCGCCGGGCGCTCCTGAGGGACAAGAATAACATCACTGCGCTGTACGGCATCGGCAACGCGTATTTTTTCCAGGGGCAGTACTTCAAGGCCAAGAAGTATTACGAGGACATTATTAACCTGGAGCCGGATTCCGAGATAGGATACTCCGGCCTGCTGAACCTGTACATCGAACGGGATGTTTTTGAGCGGGTCATAGACGTCCACGCGCAGCTTGTTGAAAAAAAATTAATGCAGGATGTACCTTCGTCACTCCTGGCAAAGCTGGCGTCCTATTACCTCGACAAGCAGAAATCGAAGGAGTCAAATGTCAGGATCGATTACGGGGTCCAGTCGCCGCGCTTCAAGGACGTGGACGATAATATATTTCCCGCGGTTTACGGCGTCCTGGAGGCCCTGAACAAACGCGACAAGGATTACCCGCCCCTGCACCTGCAGTACGCGCGGCTCAACAGGGCCCAGAACAACCTGAAGCTGATGAAGATCCATCTCGAAAAGGCCATCGACCTGTCGCGCTCGAATTACAACGCGGATTACTTCGGCGCCCTTCACCTCATGGGCGAGTACTATTACCTGAGCAGGGAGCCGGTAAAGGCCTATGAGACCCTGAACCGGGCAATCAAAGCGGCGGAAAATCCGCCCGATTTCACGCGGGAGGATTTTTACAAGGAAACGGAGAGCACGGGTAAAACCTACGCCCTTCTGGGGAATATCTTCTACTATTTCTTCGACAAGGTAAGAATGCGTTATGGCGATCTTGAAGACGAGACCGTCGATCAGGACGCGGAGCGGATGGGTAATTACCAGATAGCCCGCGATAAGTACGAGAAAGCGATCGAGGAAGGGTATGAATCATCTGAAGTGCATTATAACCTGGGCCGGGTCTATTACCTGAACAGGCTCTACCAGAAGGCACTGGACCAGTGGCTGAACCTTTACGAGGATTTCGTCGAGAACCCTGAGATAATGTTCGCCCTGGGCAACGCCTTCTATCACATGGGCAGCTATGACGCGGCCAAGGGTGAATACCTGAAGCTCGTCTCCGCCTATGAATACGAGATGGACAAGATGAAGATACCGCGGCGCGACCTCCCGGGTCACGTGAAGCTCGTCCAGTTCCTTTCATCGGCCTACAACAACCTGGGCGCCGTGTACCAGGCCCAGAACAACGAGGCCAAGAGCGAAATCAGTTACTGGAAGTCGATCGACTACGCTCAGCATATTAACTCTGATAATGAATTCGCCAGGGTGAACCTGGCCCGCTCGTTCAAGAAGGGGGGCGAGGCAGGAGAGCCGATCCTGGACGAATCGATTCCCTACAGCATAGAATACTACCGAGAGGACCTGCGCAAGTAGATACCCGTTATTTCTTCTTTTTCTTGGTGCCCTTCTTCAGCAGGGCATACTCAAAACCGTCAATCAGCACATTAAAGGACGCGGCATTAATATTCTCTGAAAGTGAATGAACCTTCCACAGGTCGCTGCCGTCCGTGAAAATGATCGTTACCTGGACGTCGGTGCTGGTGCCCCGTTTCGCGTCGAGTATGTCCGCGTGGAAATCTATCAGTTTGACCATTGCGATAGCGGGGAAGAGCGGGGTGAGCCCTTTCTTGAGCACATTGGCGAGGGCGTCTACCGGGCCGGCGCCGTTCGATGCCTCGTGGATGACCCTGCCCCGCGCCTCGATCTGGACGGTCGCCTCGGGATCGATGCCGTTATCAATCAGGCGGTATCCGCCCACGATCCTGAAGGGTGGTTTGTATTTCTTCAATGACCTGATGATGGCCAGGATTTTCGACGCGTCCTCTATCTCGTAATTCAGCATGTGCCGTACCTCCCCCCGATTACTGTATGGCGATTCCCGTCAGGGACGATATTTGTTCCTCTTTCCCGGAACCGTACTTCAGAACGATCCGGTCCGCGGAGAAACTGTATTCACATAAATCATTTCTAACCCGGCGGTGCCATATCTTTTTCCCGTCGGAGCAGTCTGCCTTGATCAGGTAGAAGTCGTTCTTTTCGTCAGTGAAGATGATATAAAGGCTCTCGTTGTAAACGATATGGAAATACGCCTTTCCGGGGATAAACCATTCCGTTGACCCGGTTTCCCTGCTGATGGCCAGGTAATATCCCTTGATATCGTCGGTTTCACAGGCAATATAATACCGTGATGAATCCTCGATCACGGTATCTATGCTGCTGATGTCGGATATTTTTTTTATCCAGAGGTTTTTCCCGCTTGTTGAATCCCTGCACAGTAATACGGATTTGCCGCAGTCGTAATGAAGGGTGCGGGTTCCCAACTCAAAGTTTTGAGAATAGGGCTGTTTCATCTATTCCGTTCAATGTGAACTTTTGAGCTTCATTCCTTCAATGATCAGTTTGGCAGCACCTTTCTCAGTCATGTCTGCCAGGTTTATGACCAGGTCGTAATGATGGGGGTCGGTCACGTTAAATTTCACGTATTCTTTGATATAGTTCTCGCGGCGCTCGGTGTTCTCGACTACCATCTTCTCGGCGTCTTTTTTGGATATGTTTTTGAATTTCATCACGTTTTCGACTTTGTAATCCATGGGGGCTACCATCATGACGTGATAGCCGCCGGACATGCCCCGGGTGATGACATTGGAGGCCCTGCCCACGAGGATCACGTTGCCATGGGCGGCGAGGATCCGGATGGTTTGCGCGAGTTTCTGGTACACTGCCACCTGGGGCGGGAGGTCGCTGAAGGCGCTCTTCAGAATGTCGGAGAGGTCCCTGAGGGCATCATCGGTCAGCGTCTTCACCAGGTGAGAAGACAGTTCCATCTCTTCCATGACGCGGTCCAGCACCTGGCGTTCATAGGCGGCCCATAACGGCTCCGGAGCCACGTCGCCGCTGTTCATGATTGAAACTATTTCCTGGGCAATGCCGTAACCCGAACAGCCGTATTCCCGGGATATGGTGATGAACTGACGCAGGCTCTTTTTCTCCGGGGGCGTTGTAAGCGAATGCTTCTGCTGCTGCCAGTATTTTAATTGGGCATTTATATATTTATCGAGGGCCGGTGTTTTCATGTAGCAATCTCCTTGTCACGGTGGAAAAATGAATTGGTTACTTTTGTTTCTAGAATATCCCTGTAATGCTGTTCAGCGATATACTCTCCTGTAAAAAATATAAATTATATAACCCGTGCCTATCGGGACAGCACCGGCGTCCATTAAAAATATATCGTTACACTGGTATTGTTTCAAGTTCCGAGATTGATTATACCCTATTAAAATTTATACACTTGCTCTATGTATGAAATTTATATGGGGGGGTAAAATATCAAGAACTTTTCTCGGATTTTTGGACAAATAAGGCTGGTTTTTTTAGAAATGCAGTGTCCCGATTCTGTTGCCCATCCTGATCCTGTCGCCGATCTTAAAATCGTCAAAGGTGATGGCGTTTTTTTGAAAGAGGAGTATGATGGTTGATCCCAGATGAAAGGTGCCAAGCTCGTCTCCGGCGCAGACCGGCACCTGCTCATCAGTCGTAAAGAACAGTTCATTCCGTTTGCGGAACGTCCGGTTGGTCTGAATTTTGCAGTATGAAAGGGTGATGCGCCCGACGTTCATGGCCCCGATCTTGCAGACAGCCACGGTTCCGGCCGCTGTTTGAATATAGGTGATGATTCGTTCGTTTTTCACGAAAAGGTCAGGAAGGCTGCTCACCATCCAGTCCTGTACCGTGAAAAGGGTGCCCGGCAGGTTGTAGTATCCGATGACCATTCCATCGGCCGGCGCGTGGATCCGGTGATAATCCCCCGGCGACAGGTAGAGGGTCATGAAAGATCCCCAGAGGAATTTCCGGTAGGTGTCTGATGGGACCATGTGCTGCAGCGAGTACCCGAGGCCCTTGGCCTGCATGATGGTGGTGTCCCGAATTTCGCCGAACTGGTCGATCCGGGCGTCAACGGGGGAAACGGCCCAGTTGCCGGCCCGGTCAATCGTGTGAACGCCTTCTTTCATCTTGCGGGTAAAAAAATGATCTATGGTTTTAAAACCGTGCCTGGGAATGATGTATTCATCCTTCACCCCGTATTTTGCGCTGTACCACCTGATGAAGGCCTGCATGAAGGAAGCCGGGAGCGGTATCCGGGCAAGGTAGCCGAAGGCGCGCGATAAAAGGCTTTTCGGGATAATTCTAAACAGGAATATGGAGAGGGCCTTGCGGATATTCATGGTGGTTCCTTTCTTGTATACCCGGCTTTCCCGGATGCATGATTGTGGGTACCCGCAAGGTGACAGCGTGTCAAGTATTAAAATAGTAGTAGTTCCACGCTGATTTGCACGGCAAATTTAAAAAATACCTATCTATCACCGGACCTGCTTTCCCGGTTCATGATTTTTTCACGGCTTGGGAATCGTATAACTGCTGCCGATATCGCCTGTTCGTGAGCTGCCTTGTTCGAACGATAGCCGGTCTATATATATCTTGACATTCATCGAGCGGTTCGTGAAGATATGATTGATCAGGAGAGATTAAGGTATGAAAGGTGAAACCGGATATAGTGTTGCACTGACTGTCATCACGTCTGTGGTGATCTGCATGGCTTCGTCTCTCGTCATGGCTCAGGATTCCTTCGGGCCCTGGGCGGCCGATGTTGCCGTGGGTGATGAAGCTCTCACCGGCGTGTCCGTCGCAGGACATGCAGACTGCGGCGGCTGTTCCGGCGCACCGGGATATGACCGGGGCGTGTATGATGCGTTTACCGGCGGCGCAGTGCTCCTGATCAGTGTGTTCCAGATATGGATATCCCCCCTTGACGGTCCCAGCTGCCGGTACCGGCCAACCTGCAGTGCCTATGGAAAAATCGCCGTGCAGAAATACGGCGCTCTCCTCGGCGGTATACTGGCCGGCGACAGGATACTTCGATGCAATGTATTCTCTAAATCGGGATATGACCCGGTACCCGACCTCGGGACAGGGAACCCGTAATATGGGTGTCATGACCGTGACTTACATTTTGGGATCCAGCATCACCCGCCATGCCGGCTGGGGCTGAGGAAATGCGTATCGGCATGACATATTGCGCGGTGGCTTTTTTTCTTTTCGCCGTGCCGGTCTCTCCTGCTGCGAAGGCTGCCGAAAGCGATCTTGTTGGCCGGCAAAAGCGTTTCATCAGGGAGCTGTATTATCAGAAACGTTATTTCGATGCCATTACCGAAACGAGAAGGCTCATGGCTTTCGATCCGGGGGATGACCGGAAGGATTATCCTTTCTTTATTGATATCAATTATTTTCTCGGCGGCCAGTACCGGACCGTGGTATCGAATATAACATCATGGGCGGGAAAACCGGATTACCGGAACGGCATATTGCTGTCGCAGGCGTACTTGAAGCTGGGAATGAATGTCCGGGGCCTTGAAACGGCGTTGAGCATCCCCTACAGTTCAGTGCAGGGACCGGACCGGTATCCACTGCTGGCCCGCAGGGCGGAAGCGTACCTCGCGTGCGGCCTGTACCGGGAACTTTCCGGCGAGATACAGTCCGCCGAGCAGTTCGTCCCGGATGGAAACAGGCTCCGCCTTCTACGCGAGGAAGTCGATGGTTACCGGAAAGTGCCCTTCAAATCGGTTCCCCTTGCCGTGACCCTCTCTGTTTTTGTTCCGGGTGCGGGTCAGATGTACGCGGGCAAATGGCTGCAGGGAGTCGTGAGCTTTGTGGGCGTTGCAGCGCTGGCCGGAGGGGCCTTCCTGTTCTACCGGCAGGGGAACAAGGACCTGTCCTACGTCTTCATCGCCTTTTCCTCGGTTTTTTATCTCGGCTCCATCTATGGCGCCTATAACGCAGCACACTCGGCGAACGAGGACCTGCACCGCACCTTCCGCGAGGATGTCAAGCGGAAGTGCATCCCTGCCTACGACCCAGGGGCGGAAGTCCGTGAGAACCGGGTTTTTCAATGATTTCGGCATGGTGAGCTATGCGGCGTCTTGAATAAGGAGGAAAGTGAAAAAAGCGGCATTCACATTATTTCTGGCCCTGATCGCGTGGAGCGGCGCACATGCCAGCGAGAAGGATGTCAGGGATATGGCACTCTGGTACTATTCCCAGGGTGATTACTATGGGACAATAACAGAGGCCATGCGGTATCAGTGCCTGTATCCGTCCGGGCCATGGTTTGGGAAGAGCATGCTTCTTATGGGAAAGGCCTATTACCGGGGGAACAATTATCAGGCGGCCTTACACATCTTTGCCGCCTGCTACCGCGGCTTTACTGGTACGAAGGACGGGGAGGAAGGACTCTATCTTGTAAGCTTTGTCCAGCTTATGAAGGGCTCACCCCGGGAGGCGCTGAAACTGCATGACCTGTACCGCGCGGCATACCGGGGCGGCGCCTTCACCGAAGAGCTCGACCGCGATGCCTGTGTCGCTGCCGTCATTTCCGGCGACATGCCGGGTTCCCTGAACGTGATCAGGTCCTACCGGGATCGGCACCCCCAGGGAAAATACCAGGGCGACGTGGATCGAATGGAAAAGGCGCTCATCGAGGATTCAGAAAAACCGCGCCGGTACGTGTGGCTCTCGGTACTGGGGTCCGTCTTCATCCCGGGGTTCGGGCATTTTTATACGGGCAATTATGCGACAGGATTTCTCACCCTGTTTACGAACGCCCTGTGCATTTTCATGATATGGAACGGGTACCGGCTTAACGACACGTACCAGATGGTTTTTTTCGGCGTTGCCGAAGCGTTCGTGTACGGCTATAATCTCTTCAGCGCCGCGCGGGTGGTGAATGAATATAATGCGAAACGGGACCGGGAACTGTTCAGGCGGATACAGCTGGGAATAACCTTCCCTTTCTGATGGAATATTTTTATTGCCACGACGTCCCGCCGGTGGTATACTTTTCTCGGAGGAGTTCACATGGATGATTTTCTGGACGGGGGCAAGGCCGAGGACCTCTATAAGAGCCAGATCGTCAATTTCGACGATATCCTGAAAAACGAAAATCTTGCGGAAGTGGCGGAGCGGCTCACCGAAGGCGCGCTTGATATGGCCGATTTCATGAGGAAGGACATAATCGACCGTTTCCTTGACTATATTTTTTTTAAGGTGCAGACCGGCAACGTCGACATCCCCAGCATGGCATATCCCACCAAGCGCATGCTCGATAGTGTCCTCGAAAAAAAGGTGGTAGAGCTGATAAACGAGCACCTGTATCCGGAGATCATCTTCAGGCTGCTTAAGTTTTTTACCAGGAATATCCATGACGCGGACACCAATCTCTATATAGCCAACCTGGTCTATTCCGAGGACATCATCAAGTCAATCTATGATACATACCAGCTGTTCAAGAAAGACATTTTCAACGGTGACCGAGACAGGAGGACTCTCAACGTGAAGCGGATCCAGCAGTATTCGCCCCGGTCGGACAACCGGATGTCCTCCCCGCTGGACGCGGCGGCGCGGTTAAAATATGTCCTGGAATTTTTCCTCGTGAAATACCGGGTGAGTCACCTGTATACGCGGGAAGACCTTTTCATGACACGGAGCGGGGAAGAAGGCGCCGGCTAGCAGCCCCGGTGGCCCATGATCTTTTCCACAACGTCGTCTTCGCACCGTTGCACCTCGTTGATGTAGATATTCTCAAAACGCTGGGAATCCTTGAACATCGATTCGTTGTAGCGCGGGTTGTAGGTGCGTATCAGCCAGTACATGATGTCCTGCATGTCCAGAAGGCTCCCCTCATCGATGATGGTGTACTTATAAAAGAGGCGGGTCAGGTCCAGTTCCTTGATGATTTCCGGATGACGGGTCGCGTAAGGGTCCATGAATTTTTTGAATCCCACCCTGCATCCGTCCCGGTGACAGCTGTAGAAAATGAGGTACTCGATCCTTGACTGGTTCCGGTAGAGGAGGCTGATAATGCCGCCGAGCTCCGGCATTTTCCTCATTGCCTCGAACCGGTCATAGGGGTATATGGGCGACCATGCCAGGGTGAAATATATTTCCTTTCCAATAACTGTCTTTTTCATAGGGCTGCTTTGTTCCTTTTTTTTGATAACCTGTCTATCAAGTTCGTCAGTTCAAGTATCAGCAACCGGCTCCGCCGTGTGACGTCAATTTCCCTGTAGAGACGATAGCGCGCGGGGAAATCCATGACAAAGTAATTCGAGATGAAGTCGGTCATCTGGTTCAGGTCAACAATGTAATTCATCATCCGTATCAACTTGTCGGACTCCTCTACGTTGATGAGAAATATCAGCTCCTGAGCTTTTTTTCTGAGCGATTCTATTATCGCGTCATGCGGGTCGCCTGCCCCGGGTGCGATCGGTTCGTATTCGGCGAATTTATACCTGATGGTGTTCGTCACGTTCACCCGGGCAAGTCCTTTCAGCACTATCTTTATGCCGCCGCTGCCGGGCTCCGACTCCTGTACTTCCGACAGGGTCGCGAGCCTGTTTTTGCGCCAAATCAGGTCAAGTGTGGTACGGATGGTTACGGCAAGAATCCGGTCACCCTTTTTGATTTCCTTTGATTCGGCGGATGGTCTGATGAAAACGGCCAGCGTACAATAAGGGAAAATTATTTTTCGTTTCAGAAAAAAGGTCTTTAAGGTTTTCTGTTCCATGGCGCTGGCATGCTGTGCAGGCAATTATCGCCTTCAGTAATCTCGAGGCTCCCGCCGTTATGCTTCGGTGCCCGGTAATACACGGCGCCCATGCCGCTGCGCGGCTTATCATCCCGAGTTTTGTGCTGAACCGTCAGCCGCGGGCTATTAAAAACTGCCCGATCCATACTACTGCAGTATATAAAAAAAGGCCGCATTTGTCAACAGGTATATAGGCTGGATTTTCGGGTTCCGGGAAGTCACTGATAGCCGGCGCGGGCAGTCTGGCCGGACGGCTTTCTGTTATGCGGGCCGGCCGGGAACGATGCTACTGCGATTTAATGCCGCCTACTTTCGCGATGACGCGGATAAAGAAGAATCCGAAATTGGTGAGACTCTCTCCCTCCTTCAGGTATATCCGCTTGATGATGAAGGCGCAGGCGAATTTTTTCATGTCCATGCTTTTAATGATCTTGAACAGTGTGCTGAAGCTTTCCTCGAAATAAAAGATGAACACCTGGGTAAGGAACTGCTCGATCTGTTCCTGGTTCTGCCCGGAATAAAACTTTGTAAAGGCTTCCTTGCGGTCGAAGTAGAGAAATTTTTCGGCGAAGGTCTTGATCCCGTAGTCCTGGAGGAGAAGGTAATCCACCGCATACTGCGCTTCGCTGCTGAGCTTTGACATGTCTGACCTGAGCTTGTATGCCTGGAACAGGATGACGATTTTCTCCTTGATGGTCTCTTCCGGAATAGAGTTGAGGTTTGCGCGTTTGGCCGGATCGAAGATGCCGGTTATTATTTTGTCGATGATGCCGCCGTACTGCCGGCCGAAAGGCGTTATGAGCATGCGGTCGGTGAATGTTTCAGAGCGGGTTGCGCGGGGGAGCAAGTCCTGCTCCTGTGCCATTTCAGCCTGGGCGGCGGTTTCCCGGGCCGTCTGCATGCGGCTGTACATTATCGCATGGAGATGGTCCAGCGTCTCACGGACCTTGTTGCCGATTTCCCGGATTGACAGGCGCCGTTCCTTCTTGAGGAGGAGCATCTTTCTCCTGGAGATGTCATCCTCGTTGAAAAAGAATTTCATGTAGGTTTTGTCATTCCAGAATTCCTGCCGGTTGAGGAGAGTCGTGTACGCATCATGCAGGGAGGCCGCTATGATGCCGTGCTGGGCTTTTGTTGAAATCGCCAGCTCCATCTCGCTCAAATCCTGGTGGGTCTTGACATGCCCCCGCAACTCATTAAGCGGAATTGCCATGGTCGTGTTGCTTTTTCCCATGTTGACATTGTACTGCTGCACCTGATGGGTGAGGCGGTTCTCGATGATGTTTTTAAGATTGATGAACGAAGAGATGCTTTCAGGATTTTCAAAATCCGAAAAAATGAGGGATATGTATTCGATTTCGAGGTCTTTCGATCCCTTGAGGGCCAGGTTGTAAATGCGGGTGATCGCCTGTATGCTTTCAAGGAGCTTCACGACCTTGTTGGTCTGGTTACTGTTGAGTCGGAAGTTATAATTGATGATCCCGTAAATTTTCCCCTCGCTGATTATTTCAGCATAATCAGTCAATTTATTGATTATCTTATTTAAAGTATTGAAATCAATAAAGTCGATTATATCGGTCAGCAGGTTACCGGCGCTGCCTTCAGATGTTTCTTCCCGTTTTTTTTCAACAGCCATAATGTCACTCCGCATCCATGCGGCATCATTATACAGGGATTAATGCTTACTGTAAACAAAAAAACGTGACAATTTGTTATTGACTTTTCATATTTTAGTAATATAAGGGCACATAATCAAAAATGGAACAATCCAGTTTCGGACAGGTTGATGCAGTATGAAACCGGAATCAAAACAATATGACCGATCCTAAAAGAATACTTATTGTTGAAGATGACGCTCCATCGGCGTTGCTCCTGTCCCAGATATTAAAAAAATTCGGATATAACGTTTTTGATCCCATCGATTCGGGAGAGAAAGCGTTTCAGATGTCCTGCGAGCTCATGCCGGACCTGATCCTCATGGATATCACACTGAAGGGTGATATTGACGGGATCACCGCGGCCCAGATGATCCGCGAGAAGTGCGATATTCCTTTCATCTATACCACCGTCAGCACCGACGATAAGACAATCATGAGGGCCCGTGAATCGATGCCCTACGGGTACATCCTGAAGCCATACGAAAAAAATATGATATACGCCACCGTGGAGATGGCCCTGTACAAGTACGACATGGAAAAGCGGCTCCATGAAGCGGAGGATCGGAACCATGCCGTTCTTTCTTCTCTGCCGGATACCGTTTTCTATGTTACAAAAAACGGGGAATTTCTGAATGACATCGAGAGGCAGACCGCCGTGCACCTGTGGACGGAGAAGGTCGCGGACAAAGCGCGTTCTCTGATCGCTTCGGCGCTGAAGGATCACAAAACAGAGATTTTCGATTATGCCCTGGTGCGGAAGGGCAGCGCCGTGTATTATGAGGCACGTTTAATACCTGCAACGGCAGCTCAGGTCCTCGTGATCGTCAGGGACGTGACATCAAAAAAGGCATTGAAGAACAAGCAGGTTTCCTACCAGAAGGAACTGGAGGCGCAGGTGGATAGCCGGACCCGCGAGCTCACCGACGCCAACCGGAGCATGGAGCGCGAGATGGGCCTCCGGAAAAAGATGGAGCAGAGCCTTGCAATATTCGGTCATGCCATCGAGCAGAATCCCAACCTGGTGGTAATTATTGACAGTGACGGAAACGTGGAGTATGTTAATTCGGCCTTTGCCGACCTGTCCGGCTACGGCAGGAGCGAGGTAGTGGCCACCAACGTGAGCAAGCCGGGCAACCCGATCATGGCGGAACCTGATATATGGAAAAGATTGAGCAGTTCAAAGACATGGAAGGGCGAGCTCTACAGCCTTAAAAAGAACGGCGAGCTGTACTATGTGAAAGCAAGCGTATCGCCGATCACGGGAGAGGACGGTGAAACGTCCCACTTTATTATCACCGCCGAAGACATCACGGCAGCAAAGCGCGAAAAGATGGCCCTGGACCAGGCGAAGCAGATACTGGACAGCGCGAGCCAGGAATTCATGAAACGCGAGATTGACTGGAAAGAATGGAAAGAAAAGATGCTGGAGCGGAACGTGTCCAGAACCGACAAGTCCCTCTTCAAGAACATCCATAACAGCTTCACCCAGGGCGCCGGGTTCGGGACACTGGTCTCGCTGATCGACATGATGACCTCCAGCGCGATAAAAAAAGAGGAAGGCTATGTCGTGGACAGCCAGATCATCGAGCTGATCCAGAACAATGTCAACCTTATCAAGGATGCCTTCAAGACCTTTACCAGCATCGACTGGATCATCTCAAACGATTTCGATCTCCAGAGGGTTTCCCTCATGGAGGTGTACGAGAACGTGAAGGTGATTATCAGCAAGGTCGATGAATACAGCAGGTTCAACGGGAACCGCATTATCGTCAACGACTTCAATAACCGGTACAATGACCTCTATGTCAACCTGAATAAGGATTATTTTTCAAAGGCACTCTACGAGATTCTCATCAACGCGATGAAGTTCTCTAAACGGAACTCAATTATCACCGTATTCGTGAACGTTTCCGGGAAGGACGCCGTGATATCGGTCATCAACGATCCCGAGAAGAGCGAGGAGGGAACCATCGGAATTCCGGTCGAGTACGAGAAGGTGGTCTTCGAACCCTTCTACCGTCTCACCAAATTCGTCCACGAGCAGTATAATACCCTCGAGTTCGGCCTGGGCCTTACCCTGGTCGAAAAAATCATCACCAAGCACGGAGGGGAAATCACGGCGCAGAACATCGTTGACCATTCCGACACCAGGCGCGAGTCGCAGGTGAAGGTGAATTTGTCCGTCGCCATTCCCCTGGCCGGCAAGTAGCCGGCGGCCCTTCCCGGCCTGTGTCCCGGCGGACAATTTTTTCTTGAATATGCCTCTCCCGTATGTATGATGTCACCGGCTTTACTTTCAACGGAGCGCTGTAATGATCCTTCGTGTTGAAAACATCCGCAAGCGGTACCGCATAGCAGGCGTGAAAAAACAGATCCTCAGCGGCGTAGATCTTTCGCTGAAAGGCGGCCAGATATGCGCAGTGACCGGCGTGTCCGGCTGCGGCAAGACAACCCTCCTTAATGTCATTGCAGGCATCACGCGTCCCGGCGGGGGATCGGTGTATCTTAACGAAAGGAGGATGGTGTACGCACTGGACATCATCGCGTCCCGGCGGCGAAACCGGGAGATCGGATTCATCTTCCAGACCTTCCGTCTCCTGAACAACGAGACCGTGCTGTCCAATGTACTCCTGCCGGCCCGAATCAGGGGCCGTGTCGGCAGGGAGACCAGGGAATACGCGGATGAAATGCTGGAGCGGCTTAAAATCTATAAATTCAAAAAGACGAAAGCGGCGATACTCTCCGGCGGTCAGAAGCAGCGGGTCGCCATCGCGCGGGCCCTGGTGAACCGCCCGAACCTCATCCTTGCCGATGAGCCCACGGCGAACCTGGACCGGAAGACCGCGCAGGAAATTTTCGACATCCTCATCGGTTTACGTGACGCGGGGAAAGCGGTCCTCATCGTCACCCATGACGAATACATGCACCGGAAGTCGGACCTGGTCTACACGATGGAAGACGGCGCGCTGAAGGCGGCACCATGATGCAGCGGCTGTACCTGATGGCGAAGGAAATCGCGGGGAGCAGGTTTGTAAGCTGTATCGTGCTCCTGTCGGTGGTGCTGTCGGTATTCGCGGTGGGCCTGTTCAGCATCGCCGGGAACAGCCTTGCCCATTACATCCACAACCGCTTCGCGTCATCGATCCCTCCCAACACCATCAGAATATCGACGCGGCAGCCGCGCTCCCTGTTCCTCTTCGAGACGTCGCGGCCCAAAGGGCCGGCGATTGGCGACCGTGTCATACGGAAGATCAGGGGCATGGACGGGGTAACCGACGTCTGGCCGGTTTCAGCCCTCAGGATCCCGATCCAGGCGCGGGTCTCCTACCTGGGGTTCAACTACCGGAGTGATATCCTCGCCTTCGGCGTTCCGCAGCGTCTGGTTGACAGTGAAATCGCGGGAGAGCGCTACCGGAGGCTGTGGCGGGATCCGGCCCGGGAACGGGTGATACCGGTGCTCATTCCCCGGGCCATACTCCAGTCATACAACGACGGCATGGCGGCATCCAACGGCCTTCCCCGCATTTCCGAGCGGGGGGCCGTCGGCTTCGGCTTCAAGCTCTATGTGGGCAGGTCGAGCCTCAGGACCCTGGATGGATACGATGACATGGATGCGGTCGTCGCGGGATTCACGGACCAGGTGGATTCCTTCGCCCTTATCCTGCCTCTCAGCCTGGTGTCGGAATACAATAAAAGATTCAACGAGGGATACCGTAACGAATACCAGTACGCCTATATCAGGGTGAACAACCACGCCGCCATGCTCCGCGTATCGTCCCGGATACAGGGCATGGGCCTTGTGGTGGAGGCGGAAAAAGGCGTGTCCCGGCAGATCATGAAACTCACGGAAACCGTTGACCTCATCATCAGGCTGCTTCAGTCAATCATCATCGTCATCGCCGTGATTGCCATTTCCTTCGCCACGATGATCGCGGTGCTCAACCGGATCGAGTATTACCGGACCCTGCGCCTTGTCGGTGCGTCACGGGTATTTCTCACCGCGGCGATCCTTGCCAAGTACGTGCTCATCGGCTTCGCCGGTGCCTGGGGAGGGGCCATTCTTCTCAGGCATGTCTCTGCCAGGGTGACGGAGTATTTCCACCTGACGGGCTTCATGGTATCCGTGCCCCTGCCGGAGGAGATGTTCAGGACGTTTCTCCTGTATGGAATGCTGATCCCGGTCCTGTCCGTGCTGCCGGCGCTGGTACGTCTCTACTTCAAAGGACTCAGCGGGGATTGAGGGATATACCTGAAGGAATACTACATATTTATGGATCTAACAAAACATCATTCACACACCATCGGATTTGTCGTTTCCTGCCTGTTTCATGAAGCCATAGATAGTGGTGAATTAAACAGATGGGCCGATCATGTTATCGTTACGGAAGAGGTCTATCCTCATTACATTGTTGATCTGACCACATTCAATTCATTTTTAAAAGAAATTTTTAGGATTATAGGCTTTACCCCGGATTTAAGCCTAACCCACGATCAGAAGAAGGCTCTGACGGGGATTGCCTATCTCAGGGGCATGGCAAGCCCCTATGCACAGTTCAGCAGGGATACGGCATTGAAAGCTCTCAATACGCACCCGGAAATACTGGATGAATTCAAAAAGACTTTTCCATTCATTACTGTGGAGACCATAACCGGTTGATGCCGGCACCAGGAATTGCATGCAATGCAAAGCATAACCATAGATCTTTATCTGTTCAAGGAACTTGCTTATAAGCTGCTGGAGAAGGTCCGCGGGAGCGGAACGAGCTATCGGGCCATTCTCTGTCCGCTGCGGGGTGGATTTTACCTTTCCCATTTCATGAGCAGGCACCTGAACCTGCCCCTGGAGTATATCCAGATATCGTCTTACGATAAGGCGGAACAAAAAGATTTTTCCGTCGGTATACGGTCGGACATCGGCGGGGAGCACCTGCTGCTGTGCGATGACATATATGACAGCGGGCGCACGATCCGGATGATCCATTCACTTTATCCCGGCGCGGCCTTCGACACCGTGTGCCTGGTCGCGAAGGACCGGAACGCGCCGGTGCTCTACGGCCGGTACGTCGAGCCGTCGGTGTGGGTCAATTTTTTCTGGGAGACCATGTAGCGGGGCAGCTGCGATTACGGCGGCACAATCATTCATAAGGATATGACAGGGGACATTATTTGAGAGTTCATGTAACAACCATGCTGAAGAACGCAAGCCTTTCGCTTAAGCTGAGTCTTCTCTTCGCCACGAGTTCGGGTCTTATTTTCGGAGCCGCATTTTTTTATAATTACACCATGACCAGGGAACTCATCCTCCGGGACACGCGTGAAAAATCGACCATTTTCGCGCGTTCTGTTGCCGACAGGTTCATGCATGAAACGGAACGCATCAGCCGGTTTGTCAGTGAGCGGGCCGCCTATCTGGAGGAAAACGGCGGGGGCACGGGAGATATCAATCGTTTCATCAGGGACAATGTTGAGTTCAGCCCCACTATATACGGATCTGCGGCAGCCTTTGAACCGAACGCGGGCAGGCCCGGGTGGCATTTCTTTGCTCCCTATGCCTACCGCCGGGGGGGCGCCATAGCGATGAAAATGCTCGGCGGTCAGACCTACGATTATTTTTCCATGGACTGGTATCGCATGCCCAGGGAGTTGAACCGGCCGGTATGGAGCGAACCTTATTACGACGCCGGCGGAGGGGAGATCACCATGATTACCTACGCCGTGCCCCTGTACCAGGGCCGGGGAGGCGGCCGCAGCTTTCAGGGTGTTCTCACCGCGGACGTGTCGCTCCAGTGGCTCCATAGCTATCTGCATTCCCTGCGTCCATTGAAACTGGGGTATGCCTTTATCCTTTCACGCAAAGGCGTTTACATAACGCATCCGGACGAGCGGCTGGTTATGAAGGAGAACATCTTCCGCGTTGCGGCGCGGCAGCACAACGCCGCTCTCAACTCCATAGGCAAAGCCATGACGGGCGGCCGGACCAATTTTATTGCGGTGAAGGATTTTCAAACCGGCCGCGATTCATATATGTACTATACACCGCTTCTCGATACGGGGTGGTCCCTCGGCATCGTTGTTCCTGCCGATATGCTTTTCGATGAACAGCGGATGCTCGCGAAGGGAATCGCCGCCATCGGTGTAATCGGGTTCATCCTCATGACGCTGGTAATCGTCATCATATCCCGGTCCATCGCGCGGCCGGTGCGGACCCTGGCTCAGGCGACGCATCAGATCGCCCAGGGAAATCTGGATATCCCGATGCCGTCAGTTCCGTCAAACGATGAGATAGGCCAGCTGGCCGTATCCTTTGATAACATGCGCGTCTCCCTCAAGGAATATATCGCCAACCTGGCGGAAACCACGGCCGCCCGGGAGCGCATTGACTACGAGCTGAAGCTGGCGCGGGACATCCAGTCCGACTTCCTCCCGCTCCCGATTGACCCGGCCCTCCGGGTCCGCTTTGATCTCCATGCGATGATGGAGCCTGCCCGGGAGATCGGCGGAGACCTGTATGAACACATCCTTTCCGATAATGGTCGCCTCACCATACTCGTGGGAGATGTTTCAGGCAAGGGAGTTCCTGCCGCTCTCTTCATGGCGGTGACCATCACTCTGTTCAAGGATATTATATCCGGCTCAGCGTCCCCTTCCGAAATGGTTGCGCGTCTGAACAGGGCCCTCTGCGACAACAATAAATCAATGATGTTCGTCTCAGCCTTCTGCGCGACACTTAACCTGGACACGGGCGAGCTCAGGTACGCTAACGCCGGCCATAACCCGCCGGTTGTTGCAGGCCGGCCGGGCGGCGCCCGGTTCCTGGAAATAGCCGAGTCACCCGCCATGGGCATAGTGCCGTCGGCCGTCTACAAGGAACGGTCGATGACGATGGAGCCGGGAGATACTCTGCTGGTTTATTCTGACGGCATCACTGAGGCAATGAACATTCATAGAGAACAGTTTTCCGATGATCGTCTCCTGGAATTGATGTCAGCCGCACAGGTTTCCGGAGCAGAAGGCCTGGTGCTGCACGTGCGTGAAGAGGTTCGGCTTTTCACCGGCGAGGCACCCCAGTCCGATGACATCACCATCATGGCCCTTGTGTATCGCTGACGGCGGCATATGCAATACCGTTGCCTGCTGCAGCATCAACTGGTTCAGGATAAGTAACTGTGTAAGCGTTTTTCAGGAAAGGCCAGAAAATAAATTGACGAAATTATTGTTTTCATGATTGGTACGTATCATATTTAATTATTGAATTCTGCAATACGCTTACTATTGATAAATATTCCACCGCTTTCCGCGGTGGGGTACAGATTATTGATTATTGAGTTATACAATAAGTATAATAATTACACGTATTCTGGAGTTAGAAAACTATGTTTAACCGTATCATCTCCAGCGCTTTTTTGGCCTTTGTGTCGATAACCTCGATACCCTTTTACCTTATCGCCCTGCTCATAAGGCTTTCCACCTATCCCTTTGACCGGCGCCTCAGGCTCCTGCATCTCTATACCTGCTTCTGGGCGTCCCTCTACACCTGGATTATGCCTTCCTGGCGCATCAGGGTCGAGGGGAGGGAAAAGGTCAGGAAGAACGCAACCTACATGGTGGTGTCAAACCACCAGTCACAGCTTGACATCCTTGTGGCCTTCAGGTCCTTTTTCCATTTCAAGTGGGTGTCTAAAATCGAGATATTCAAGGTGCCCCTCATCGGCTGGAACATGAGCCTGAACCGGTATGTGAAGCTGAAGCGGGGCGACAAGGAGAGCATCGAACATATGATGAAGGACTGCGAGGAACGCTTGAAGGAGGGGAGTTCCGTCTTTTTCTTCCCGGAAGGGACACGCTCGGCCGACGGTAAGATCAAGGACTTCAAACTGGGAGCCTTCCAGCTGGCCAAAAAAATGAAAGTTCCCATCCTGCCCATCGTGGTCAGCGGCACGAACAAGGCGCTGCCGAAGTACAGCATGAACTTCCACGGAAAGCAGAAAATACTTCTGAAATTATTCGACGAAATCCCCTACGCGTCGTTTGAGAACAAGACCGTGGAGGAAACCGCGAAGATGGTGCGGGAATTCATGATCGAGAAACTGGCAATCATGGACAAGTATACCATTGGAGACGAGTCATGAAAGAAAAGGTTTATTTCATACCGTCAGCGGCGACGGCGGATGACACGGCAGCCTGCGGCCGTCTGAGGGAACTCATTGAAAGCGAGAACCTTTTCGGATTTATAGCCGGGAGGGACATGGTGGCCGTCAAAACGCATTTTGGCGAGGGAACAAAGACCGGCCATGTGGCGCCGCTGTATCTCAAAATGCTGGGGGAACTGGCCAGGGAGAAAAAGGGCAGCCCCTTTCTCACCGAAACGCAGACCCTGTACAAAGGGAACCGCACCGACGCGGTGTCGCACCTGAACCACGCCCAGGCGCAGGGTTTCGGGTTCGAACAGACCGGCATACCCATCATCATGGCGGACGGCCTCTACGGCGACGAGGAGACCGAGGTCCAGGTCCCCGGCAAAATATATTCTTCCGTGAAGCTGGCCTCCGGCATCGTTAAGGCGGCCTCCCTGGTCATGGTGTCCCATTTCACGGGGCACCTGGCCGCCGGCTTTGGCTGCGCTCTCAAGAACATGGGTATGGGATGCTCAAGCAGGCGGGGCAAGATGACGCAGCATTCCACGGCCAAGCCGAAGATAAAGGCGAAGGCCTGCACGAAATGCGGCCTCTGCGTCCAGTGGTGCCCTGCCACGGCCATAACCATGAATGAACAGAGTGCCGTCATAGACAGCGCGAAATGCATCGGCTGCGGCCAGTGCCTGGCGGTGTGCCGTTTCGACGCCGTTGCCTATAACTGGGGCGCCACCTACGAGGATCTGCAGAAAAAGGTGGTCGAGCACGCCTGGGGCGTCGCCCGCGGCAAGGAAAAGAAGATGATCTGCGTGAATTTTCTCACCCGCATCTCCAAGGACTGCGACTGCATGAATGTCTTTGAGCGGATCGTCCCCGACATCGGCATCGTGGTGTCGCGCGATCCTGTGGCTGCCGACGCCGCGTCTCTCGACCTGGTTGAACAGAAAGCCGGGAAAAAACTGTCCGATATCGCCTATAGCATTCCGTACCGCTTCCAGATTGACTATGCCCGGGAGATCGGCTTCGGGAACCCCGACTATGAACTGGTGACGGCTGACTGACCTCCAAAAAATCATTAATTTCTTGACATTATCCGGGGCATGGATGATTTAACCATACGGTTAAATTATTTAATCATTTGGTTAAGGTTACACGAAAAAGCCGGGGCACTATGGCCAAGAAGAAGGAAACAGTTCAGCCGAAGCAGCGCATTTTGAGGGCGGCGAAAAAGGAATTCTCCGAGCAGGGGTTCAGCGGGGCCCGCATGTCGGCAATCGCGAAGCGGGCCACCGTGAACAAGGCTCTCATCCATTATTACTTCAAGGACAAGGAGACACTGTACCTCGAGGTGCTCACGCAGATATTCCGCGGCGATGAAACGGCGGCGTTCCTGCCTGAATATATCGGAAAATGGGACCTCACGCCGTCACAGAAGCTCTACGTGATAATTTATTTTATCGTGAATATTTTTTTGAGGGCCACCGATCCCGAGGCAATGCGCATCATTTTCTGGGAGATCGCTGAAGGGAAGCGGTACCTGGAGTCCCTTATCATGGAGTATGATATTCCCCGCAAGAATGTCCTCTCAGCTGTGGTCAAGGAGGGGATAGAGTCGGGCGAATTCGAGACGGATTATCCGAAACTGGCCACCATGAACATCACTTCGTTTATATCGTTTTTTTGCATAAACAAGGAGTTCTACAAGGGAAAGCCGCTTTTTGACGAATTGTATGGCGACGCGAAGGACAAGGACGTCTTTGAATATGTCCTCGAATCGGTGTTCAAGTCCCTTAAACCGAAGGCCCGCGAGCTGGCGATCCCGGCCATACCCGATGATCTGAAAAGCTTCCTTGAAGAGGTGCTCAAACTCCTCATCGAAAAAAAAGATGAGAGCTTTAACGAGGAAGTGTTCCGCAGAATAGAATTGAGCATGAATCGATAAGGCGATGTGCCGGTTTCAGGAGAAGAACATGAAAAGAGTTTTTAAACATATGGCGCTGATCTGCATGGTCATGGGCCTGGCATACACGGCGGGCGCCCAGGAGGCGAAGGACAAAAAGTATGCCCCCGTTGAAAAAGACAACGCCATGCGCATCACCGTCGACGCGAAGGCGCAGGCTGCCAGGGAGGGCAAACCCATCAAGGTCGAGCTGGCTGAAGAGCCGGCGCTGGTCCTGGGCGCCATGAAGATAACCCTCAGCCAGGCCATCGAGTGGGCAGTGAAGCAGAACTTTGACATGCTGTCGGTAAGCTATGACGTGGCCATGGTCGATTCAACCTATAACGCCTTTCTGAAAAAATTTGCGCCGGTGCTGTCCGTTGAAGGAAGCGGGGCCTACTTTAAAAACACGCCTAACAACAGGACATTTTATGGCGATAGCGTCAGTCAGGCCAAGGCCAGCGCATCGATATACAGGAATTTTTCTTCCGGAACAACACTCCGTACGGGCCTGACCTATGAATATGACCTGATCAAACGCCAACCCAGTGCCTTTTCGAGCCTGATGGGCCCGTCAGAGATGCACAAGCCCGGACTTTTCGTAAATATCCAGCAGGAGCTTCTCAAGAACGCATTTGGATATAATGACCGCAAGCTGGAGGAAATACTCAAAAACAGCACCAAAATGCAAAAGGACGCGATAATCTTCCAGCTCTCCATCGTCATCGTGCAGGTGATCGGCGAATACTGGGCCACAGTGATGGACAAGGTTTCCCTGGAAAACGCCGAACTGCAGGTACGGGAAACGAAAAAGGTTCGGGATATCACAGCCCGCAACGCCACCTACGGTCTTGCCGATGACTACACCCTGGGCATGTACAATTCAATGCTGGCCGGAGCAGAGGCGAAGATGGCCAAAGCACGCCAGAATTACCGGGAATCCCTCAGGAGTTTCCTGACGACGATCAATGTCGATGAGAACATGGACGTGACCGGCACCGCGGTCTTTACCAACAAGTATCCCCCCATAGTTGTCGAGGAGGCGCTGAAGACCGCCTACCAGAAGCGGGCCGATTACCAGATTGCGATAAAGAACCTTGAGAATTCGAAGATGATGCTGAAGGTGGCATACAACGGCACCCTTCCATCGCTGGTCGCCGAGTTCAACCTGCTGACTTCAGCGGCGAACCAGAACTTTGCCGGCGGTTCCGGTGAGTTTGCCAGTTTCCAGTATCCCGGTATCGAGGGTAAGCTGAAAATGACGTATCCCATCGGCGATAAGGAACTTTACACCCAGGAGCGGAACGCCCGGTTCAAGGTCAAGCAGGCCGAGATACAGCTTGATAAGTACAAGCGAACGGTCAAGGACGACATCCTGAACGCGACGGACAATATCGAGACCAGTTACCGGCTGTACCAGAAGGCCATGGAGGCGCGGAGACAATCGGAGATTTTCTACCGCGGCATGCTCCGCGACCTCGGCCTCGGACGGCTCAATTCAGCGGTCGTGAAAAACGGCCTGGACGCCCTGGTGCAGAGCCGCGAGATGGAACTGCAGGCCCTGGTGGGATACAATATTTCGCTGCTTCAATTTGATGTGGCCCGGAACATCCTTTTTGAAAAATACAATATTGATATTGATAAGTATATACCAACGGACAAGAAAAAATAGACGGTAACCATCCAGGCCCCGCAGATCAGAAGGGATGCCGTAGTGATGCGGTGGCAGCCCGGATACGGGTCGGCATAAAAACAATTTGACGTGAGCGGTTCTCTACTGGTATTAATACCGGCAATGAAACGATTTGGCTATTTATTGATTCTCCCTGTCGTCGCAGCCTTATTGCTGGCAGGCTGCATGGCGGGCAATGACCGCGCTGCGGAAGTCACCCGGTGGCAGGTTCTCTACAGCCAGGAACCGTCCCTTGACGTCGTTTCAGAAATGGAGGGCTGGAAGAACGTCACCCTCCCCTTTATGGCGCGCCTTCCGTACTCTCCGAAGCGTTCGATCCAGCATCTGTGGCTCAGGGGCGAGGTCAGGGTCGAAAGGCCGGGTGACTATTCCGGGATATCCCTCGGCAGGGTCTACCTCGTGGACCGGGTCTATGTCAACGGCACCCTGGTGGGCAAGCACCTCGCCGATGACGTGCAGGACCTTCATTTCCCCAGAAATTATGAAATTCCCCCAGGCATCCTTGTGCAGGGAACGAATACCGTCCATGTCTGCCTGGGAATATACGGTGTCGAATACGGCGGCCTTGCCGACAGTGTAAGGATCCTTTCCAGGGACCTCTTCCTGAGAACGTCAATACTGATGGAATTCCTCTACCGCCAGCTCACGGTCGGGATCCTGGTCCTGTTCCTTGCGGGAATCGTGTTCATACTCATGGAGCTTATATGGAGGGGCCCGGAAGCCAGGTATCTCACTGTCCTCATGATCTTCATCATCTGGATCTCATACCTGATGGCGATTTTTTCTCCCTACTATCCCCTGCCCATGGATTTCAGGATCACCCTCATGTGGAGCTGCGCTTCCCTGATCCCGATATTTTTCTTTTTATACATACAGTATTACTACAGGGTGTTTCTCACCGTCTGGAACATGATCTATATCCCCATCCTTGTGATCTGCGCTATCCTGTCCATGATTAACCAGGACACGACGTCGCCCTACTATATGGGGCGGGTGCTGGGATTGTTCGCGGTGGGGATATCCATCCCGGCCCACGGTTATCTTTTCTATTATATAATGAAACGGTGCCGACCCGATATCACAATCCTGTATTTTGCCGTCCTCGGTGCTGTCCCTGCCGGGGTCATCGTGTGGGACATTATCAATACGGTGTTCGTATACCGCTACCCCCCTCTCTATCATATTTATTGTCTTCCGGCAATCGTGGTCCTTTTCATGATACTGAGGATACGGGAAACCATGTCGCGCCAGATACGGATCGAAGTGCTCTACGGCAGGCTCAGGGACGAGATCGGTGATGCACCGCAGGGAGCGGATGCCAGGGGAGTGCACGAGCCTGTCGCAGCTGACGGCAATGCAGGTCTCACGCCGGTCATGGAAGACCGGCTTCAGAAGGTCGTTGATTTTCTCAAGAAACATTATCCGTCCGACATATCCAGCGAGGGTCTGGCTATGGCAATGGGCCTGAAGAGGGACCGGATGGAAAGGGTGTTCAGGGATTTTACCGGCCACCGGATCAGTGATTACATCAACAGGCTCAGGATCGAAGATGCCGCCCGGCAGCTGCGTGATACTGACCTTCGAATAATCGATATCGCCTTTTCTGTGGGATTCGAGAGCGTTATTGCCTTTAACCGGGCATTTTTAAGGGTAATGGACAGGACTCCCCATGAGTATCGCAGAAATCGCGGGACTGCAGACACGCCGTAAAACGTAAGGCTTGATTGCGGGACCATGAAACTCCATAAGAACATTAAAGCCCTCATTAAAAAACGATTCGGCAGTCTGAAGAATGTCCCCGGCGAACTGCGTGGTTTTGTGGAGGCCATTAATGAAGAGTATTCAGGCATCAGCGAGCTCCTTGACCAGTACCGCTTCCTTGCGGACGCCGTAACGGACGTCATCTGGACCCTGGACATGGCCCTGACGATACAGTACGTCAGTCCTTCCTGTTTTAGCCTGTCCGGCTATACTCCGGAAGAATTAATCGGCAAGAAAATCGACATCATCTGCACTCCCGCTTCCGCTGATATGTCTTACAAGCAATTAGCCCGTACGCTGGAACTGAATAAGAATGAAAATCCTAAAGTGATGGATGATATACTGCTGGACATCGAGTACCGGAGGAAGGACGGCACCACCTTCTGGACCGAATCGCGGGTATCCTTCCTCAGGAGACACGGCAGGCCTGTGGGGATCATCGGCGTCACCCGGGACAATGCGGACCGGCGCGAGGCTGAGGAGAAGCTGAGAAAGAGCGAGGAGCAGTACCGCTCCATGATTGAATCGATCGAGGAGAGCTACTATGAGGTGGATCTTGCTGGCCGGTGCGTGTTCGTCAATTCAGCCTTCTGCAAAATGATGGGCTATTCCTTTGATGAAATTGTCGGGATGAGCTTTAGACAGCTTGTTCCGCCGGAATCGCACAAGAAATTATTCGTGCTGTTTCATAAAGTGTTTGCCACGGGGGATTCGGAGAAGATAGTGCAGGGCCGTTTTATCAGGAAAGACGGCATCATCCGTCATGGGGAAGGATCCGTTTCTCTGCGCTTTGATCCGGAAGGCAATAAGATCGGGTTTGGCGGCATCATCCGCGATATAACGGAGAAGAAAGAAATGGAAGAGGCTCTTCGCCAGAGCGAGCAGAAGTGGCGCATTCTGTACAACAACATACCGGGGGGAAGCATTCTCCTTGACGCTGACCGCGCCATTGCCGATGTCAACCGCATCACCTGCGATATTACAGGATTCGCCTATGATGAGCTGATAGGTGAAAAATGCGGAATCATCTGCATGGAAAATTCAGAGACCTGCACATGCCCCGCAGAAAAGGATGATCATGAGAAAACCGATAACTCTGAAAGCTGGCTGAAAACCAAAACAGGAAGAATGGTTCCCATAATCAAGAGCGCACAGCGTATACGGGGGAACGAAGGCGACGCAGTACTCATCAACTTTCATGACATATCGCAGATGAAGGAAATCGAGGAGGCCCTCCGCACCAGCGAGGACAATCTGCGCAAGCGCAACCAGGTGATCGAAGATGATATCAAAACGGCCCAGCGGATTCAGCGGGCGATACTCTCCACCTCCGTCCCTGCCTTTGACTGGATTCGGGCTGATTACCGGTACCTTCCTCTGGAAGCCGTGGGGGGCGATTACTTTTCCTTCATCAAACTCCGTGAGGGCGGCCTCGGTGTTTTCGTCGGGGATGTCTCAAGCCATGGCGTTTCGGCCGCTCTCCACCTCTCCCTGGTAAAGGCGACCTCCGAGCGCGTATGCCGGGTCCTGGCGCTGAAGCCGGCGGAATTCATAACCACGCTCAACGAGGAGCTTTACGGCAATATGCCCCTGAGCTTCCTGACCGCAACCTACGGCGTGTTCACGGCGAACAGCCCGGGAGAAGCTTTTTTCACGTTCAGCTCCGCGGGCCACCCCCATCCGATACTGGTCCACGGCAGCGGGAGCGCCGAGTACATAAGCTGCAAAGGGACCATCATCGGGATGTTCGAAGGTCTGGAGTACCAGGAAAGAAACATCGCCCTGAAGAAGGGGGACCGGCTCTTTCTCTATACTGACGGCATACCCGAAACCGTAAACGCAGACAAGCAGATCATCAGCTATGACAGGCTTCCCGATCTGGTAACGACCTGCAATGCCGAAACGCTGGAGTCCACCCTTGATAATATTATCGCAGAAATCCACCGGTTCAGGGGGAGTGTTGATCTCTGCGATGATATCGTGCTGCTGGGATTTGAATATCTTGGCTGATGATCGATGGTTCGTAAAATTCCCGTTATTTTTTGAAAATTAAGTTGAAAGTGAAATACAAAAATAGTATGTTATAGTATTATGTCTCATTAAAATCGAGGCATCGAGCCCGCCTGCCGAAGGGCCTGAAGAGGAGGTTACAGATGAAACTGGAAGATTGCAAGAAGTGCAGATTCCACTATAAATCGCAGCTTGACGGCATCCTCTGCGAATACAGCGGCGGATTTGATTATCGGGTCGTTGCCCAGGATAAAAAAGGCATGCTCCTGGTGGTCATGTGTCCTCTGGATATGCCCCTTCCAAAAAAAGATTCGTCCATCGTGGCTGACAACATGACGTTCCTGGTGAATATATCATGATCAACCGCTCCTGTGCCCCACGGGTTTCCATGGCGGTATGGGGACGATGCAGTCTCCCCCCGTCACGCTGACGGCATGCCATGGACGTACTGATTCCCCGTAGTAAGGCGGCCATGTTTTTTTCTTGCTTTAATCAGAGCGTATAATACAACACGATCAATCCATGCGAGAGGCGGGTTTATAATGAACATGAAATTGAGTGCGTGCGTTTTCGTCGGCCTGGCGGTTCTGGTCGGCTGCTCGACGGTCAAGGTCCCAGAGAAGGAGCGGATGATACGGCAGGTGGTTGATGTGGACCTGCCTAAAAATGAAATTTATGACCGGGCCCTTGAGTGGTGCGCGAGAAAGCTTGTCCACATAGATGATGATATTGTCGTGAAGGACCGGGAAAAGGGAAAGATCATTGCAAAGGCAACGGGGAAATATTCCGAATATTTTGATTTTCTGGTGGACCGGCAATTCAGCTACAATCTGACCATAGAGGTCAAGAATAAGCGATACCGGGTGACACTGGACAATTTTATCGTGTATTATGATGAACGGCAAATCAGGTCGAGCCCGATGGAATTCAAGACTGAAATTGATAAGGTCAGGAAAAAAATGAACGGGCTCATGACAAGTCTCCGCGATTATGTTAGCCGCGGAGTCGCTGAAAAAAATAAAAAAAAGGAAGATGAGTGGTAACGCCGCTGCCTAGCCCGTCACAACGACAGGATCTCTCGCAGGTATGTCTCGATGAATTTCTGGTCTTCCATGCCGGTGAGGTCGCGGTGTTTTTCTGATCCAAGCTGTATGAGTTCCTCTCCGCACTGGCACACAAAGCCCCGCTGAAGGGCATGCTCGTGGCAGTAATACTTTCTATCGCTGTTGGGATTGCTGAAATGTTCTTGCAGAAGACCGCCGGTGAGGTCCTTCTTCCTGCTTTCAATGATGTCCTTCGTCAGTATAATTGATACCATGTTCCCTTTCTTGCAGGTTACCAGGCGTGAATATTCTTCTCGCTTGTCAGCTGCCAGGAGGGCTCGCATATCTTCCTCGCAAATTTTCCTTTCGCATTCCTCTTTGGTGTAATACTTGCGGATCTGCATGGCCCCGTATCTGCCACTGATGTATTTCCCGTATACAAAAATTTTTTGTTTTATTGATTCAAAGCAGAGATATATCGAGTCCTGGGGAGAGCCCGATACCAGGGACGTGAGGTAATCAATCTCTTTTTTGCAAATGGTGCAGCGTACCGCTCCCTGGTTTTCCAGCAATTCTCTGTCCCTGGAGCAGGCATGGGTATCATTCATTAAAAAGCTCCCTGTAATTTTATCAGGCAGGTGCTATAGACGAGAAGTATTAAAACCGTCTGTTCGGTTAATGTCAACAACAATTCAGTTCCCGGCGCTGTCAGCTGATATGGGGCATCAGGGCCCACGTGATCACCCAGGTGCCGCTGGCGGGATTGATGTCAAGGCAAACCAGGCCGCCATTCTGGAATTTGAATACGGGCCTTTCCGTGGAACCGGTTGTCAGGTATGATGCCAGTTTTTCCATGAAAGGGAGGTGTCCCACGAACAGATGGTTGTCCGCCGCATTGATGTGATCAGCAAATAGTGCAACGTCGTCATTCGGGTCCATTCCCGCTGCGGCCGTAACGCTTATGTCCGGCCCGAGTTTTTCGGCGAAAATATCAGCGGTTTCGCGGGCCCGTTTTTTTCCGCTGTGAATAATCGCCGCGACCTTCACGCCGTATCCCCGGGCCACGCCGGCAATGCGTTCGACCTCGGCCCGGCCTTCGGCGGTGAGGCCCCGTTCCGGGTCGATCTCCGCCCGGGCGGCTTTTCCATGCTGTGCCAGGAAGAGGGCCATGACCTGCTCCTATATCTTTATTCGTATGATATGATTGGCGGCATCGCCGGTGACATCGGTCTCGGCATTTTTGAAAAAGGCCTGCTCCAGTTCATATTCGAACTTTAAAAGCCACTTGCTGAATTCCTTCCCCTGGAGATATTCTTTTGGAAAGACCAGCTCCACTGAAAAATCAGACAGGGACAGGTTGAATTTTTTTTCCTGTACGGCGTCGCCGCCCAGGATAACCTCAAGGCGATCAGTTGATTTATCCGGGAATTTCATGTCGATGGTTTCCAGATTGAGCGTTTTCGAGAGGACGCCGATCATTTTCATGTAGTCTATCTTTGACATTACCTGACTCCAGCAGGACGTTTTTTCCTGAATATGAACACGGATTTCCTGAACTCTTTCGGGTTTATCTGCAGCGACCGGTCGAACATGAGGTATCTGATCTTGAGGTATCTCGTTTCGAATTCGTCACTGCAGGCCAGGACCGCCTTTAAAAGTGAGCCGGGGCTTGTGGTTTCAGGGTCATTTTTTTTCACCGCAGCATAGCCGCCATGCTTTAAAAAACGAACCACTGCTTCGGAGCAGGTGAGCTTCCACGGGCTCTGGTTCAGGTTGAGGGTGTAGCGGTTCCGGGACCAGGACTGGGCCAGGCTCTTGATCCCTATAATGAAAGCGCTCCAGTAGTCGAATTTCGTTCCGAGCCTCCTGGACAGAACGCGGAGGGCGTCTTCGAGGGGCGGTCCCACGGGACAGAATTCCGCGACCAGGGTGTTGTGCCTTATCCAGCGGTCCCAGGGCCTGAGCTCGAATCCCCACGCTTCCGCCTGCATCACCATCCGCATGTTCAGGGACCTGTCGTCAAAGGCAATGAAGGCATGGCTGCAGGATGACCGGGTGGCCCACCGGATGATGCGCGACGACACCATCCTGGTTGTTGAAAAACCTATGGTAATGTTACAATTATTTTTCGATGACGCCATAATTAATGTCCGTCGTAATGCCAGTCCTGTAGCGGCAATTCTATGTTGGCTCCACCGGGGATTGCAAGTAAAATAATATTTATATTCTTCCTGTAACATTCTTTTCCAGAAAACACCAATAACAATTAATCAAGCTCGTTGCGGATTCCATTGTTACGGGTTATCCCCGGCCGCCCGGGGCGGCCGGGGATAAATATTAATTATGTAAAGCAACAAGACCAGTATGCTGCGGAGGAATATCATGAGAAATAAGAAGCTTCTTCTTTCGGCGGGGATTCCCGCCTTGTCTGTTTTTATCCTGTTTTCGCTGTTCTGCATGGACCACGGCGGAAAGCTCTTCGGCGCGTCCGGCGAATCGCCGTTGAAAAGCGGCAGCACCGTGACTGACGCGGTGAAGGTGCAGGACGCTTTCAGGAAGATTTTTGAAATCAACAAGCACAAGGTGGTCTACATCAGCACCGAACAGACGGTGAAAATACAGCAGAACCCCTTCTATAATGATCCTTTTTTCAGGGAGTTTTTCGGCAATCCCCGCTCCGGTCAACCGCGCACGCAGAAGCGCACCGGCCTGGGCACCGGGTTCATACTTTCGGAGGACGGCTATATCTGCACCAACTTCCATGTCGTAAACGGCGTTGACAAGGTCAAGGTCAAGATCGACTCGGTCCTGTATGACGCAACGGTTGTCGGCTCTGACGAAAGGACCGACCTTGCCCTTCTGAAGATTAACCCGAAGGAAAAAATTGAGCCGGTCTACCTGGGCGATTCCAATACGGTCAAGGTCGGTGACTGGGCCATAGCCATCGGGAACCCCTTCGGCCTTGACCGGACATTCACGGTCGGCGTGGTCAGCGCCGTGGCCCGGCGGGACCTGGACCTGATGGGCGATTCTCAGACCCATATCCAGACCGACGCGTCCATTAATCCCGGCAACAGCGGCGGGCCACTTCTTAATATCTACGGCGAGGTTATCGGGATCAACCGCATGATCTACTCCCAGACCGGCGGCAACATCGGCATCGGCTTTGCCATCCCCATAAACACGGCAAAGACCGTGCTGGAACAGCTCAAGACTCACAAGAAGATCAAGCGCGGCTACATCGGCGTGCAGATCGTGCCCCTTACCGAGGAGTATGCTAAGGAACTGGGCCTCTCAAATAACGAAGGCGCCCTGGTGGGACAGATTGTTGACGGCGGCCCCGCGGAGAAAGGCGGTCTGCAGGTTGGCGATGTGATCCTGGGCGTGGGAGGTGCGGCGGTAAAGGATTTCGGCGACCTGGTCGGGGTTGTGGAAAAGACGCCCATCGGCAAGACGCTCCAGTTGACGGTCTGGCGGAAAAAGGCTAAAATAAACCTCTTCGTAACAGTGGGCGAACGGCCATAGTGACCTTATATTGGTATCATGCGGAACGCAGCGGAGGGTCCATGGTGAAGGGGGCAGAGTAGTGCCTGAAGGAAAAATATTCATCCGGAAACTGGTCAACGTGTTTCAGTCCCTGCTGATACTGGGAACGATGGCGGCCCTTTTCGCCGTCATAGGACTCCTCGTGGCTGGAAAACTGGGGCTCCTGGTGGCGATTGGTCTTGGAACCATGATATTTCTTATGAGCCCGCGCCTATCCCCTGCTATGGTGCTGCGTTCCTATGGCGCCCGGCGCCTTCTTGCGGAAGAGGCGCCGGGCCTGTACCGGATCCTCGGTCTTATCGCGGAAAGAGCGGGGCTGCCCATCATTCCGGACCTCTACTATGTGCCGAGCAGCATCATGAACGCCTTTACCGTCGGCCGGAAGGATCGGGCGGCGATCGTGCTGACCGACGGTCTGCTGAGAAGCATGAGCCGGGAGGAAATGATGGGGATCCTGGCCCACGAGGTGAGTCATATCGAACACAATGACCTCTGGGTAATGGGTCTGGCCGACGCCATCAGCAGGTTTACCAATATTTTTTCCACTGTGGGCTTTATCCTGCTGGCCCTCTATTTTCCCCTGATGCTGCTGAGCGGCGCAGCGATCCCCCTCTGGGTGATAGGAGTGATTTTTCTTGCCCCCTATGCTACGGTGCTCCTGCAGCTGGCCCTGTCGCGGACCAGGGAATATGACGCGGACCTGAATGCGGTCAGACTAACCGGTAACCCCCGGGGCCTTGCCGCTGCCCTTGACAAACTTGAGGGTTACCCGATAAGGCTGTGGGACCTCATTTTCATGCCCGGCAGAAGGGTTCCCGGGCCGTCGGTTTTACGCACCCATCCCCATACAAGGAAAAGAATAGTGAAGCTTCTGGAACTGGCTGATAAGGAGCAGGAAAAAGGGGTCAGAGTAAACCATGAAAATATTGAAAAATATCCCCTTCATGGGCCAGAACACCTGCTACCTGATCACTTCTCAAGAATAACCAGAAAACCTCACTGGCGAATCGGTGGATTCTGGCATTAAAAAATAAAAAAAGTTGTTCTGCATCTTGACGATTTACTTAGGGCTATGTATATTTAATTCAGATATTGTTAGCACTCATTAATAATGAGTGCTAACAATAAAAGGCAGTATTTAAAGGAGGTTTACGATGAAATGGGGATTAGCAAGGCTCAATAATGGGGATTTCGCACTTTCAACAGTTTTTGATGATTTCTTCAGAATGGTACCGGCTGACCTGTTGGGGAACGAAATATTTCCGAAACTTGATGTCCACGAAGACGATAAAGCGGTCCATGTAAAGGCGGAAATTCCTGGTCTTGAAGAAAAAGACCTTAATGTGATCCTGAAGGAAAATACCCTGACGATTTCAGGCAATAAAAAAGAAGAAAAGACTGAAGAGGATAAAGAACGGAATTACTATTACAGCGAGAGATCCTTCGGGTCATTTTCCAGGACGATTGTCCTGCCGGAAGGAATCAAGGCAGATGAGGTAAAAGCGAATTACAAGAACGGTATCCTTGATATCGAACTCCCCAAGGGAGAGGCCGCACAGCCAAAAAAAATCAATGTAGAAGTGCATTGATGAGGCGGAAGGGGGCTCTTTGATGACAACCCCCGGATCTATAAGGGAACTGAGATGTCCTGAAAGACCCGATGAAGACATTTATTTACAGGATTAAAAAGCAAAGGGAAGAGGCCCGACCGGAAGATTGCAGGTCGGGCCTCCTCCTGAAGGAGAAAAAAGGAGGAAAACTATGAGCAAAATTATCGGAATAGATTTAGGAACAACCAACTCGTGCGTGGCCGTCATATCCGGCGGCGACCCGGTGGTCATACAGAATAGCGAAGGACAGCGCACCACGCCCTCTATCGTTGCGTTCAATGAAAAGGGAGAACGCCTGGTGGGGCAGGTGGCCAAGAACCAGATAATAACCAATCCCGTGAACACGGTACGATCCATCAAGCGGTTCATGGGCCGGCGTTTTAACGAGGTGCGGGAAGAGATCAAGATGGTCCCGTACCGGGTGATCGATGACAAGAGTGGCGTAAAGGTCGGCACTGACGCCGGCGATTTCACGCCCCAGGAAATATCGGCGCGCATTCTGCAGAAGATGAAACAGACCGCGGAAGACTACCTGGGAGAAAAAGTGACGAAGGCGGTCATTACCGTACCGGCCTATTTCAATGACGAGCAGCGGCAGGCAACCAAGGACGCGGGACGCATAGCCGGCCTTGAAGTGGAGCGGATTATCAACGAGCCAACCGCCGCGGCCCTCGCGTATGGTATTGACAAGAAAGGGAAAAAGAACGAAAAGGTTGCCGTGTATGATCTGGGCGGCGGGACCTTTGACATATCCATCCTGGAACTTGGTGACGGCGTGTTCGAGGTTAAGTCCACAAACGGGAATACCCACCTGGGCGGCGATGATTTCGATCAGCGCATCATCCAGTGGTTCATCCAGGAGTTTAAAAATCAGACCGGGATCGATGTTTCCGGTGACAAGATGGCGCTCCAGCGCCTCAAGGAGGCTGCTGAAAAAGCGAAAATCGAACTGTCGAGCAAATCGCAGACCGAGGTGAACGTTCCTTTCCTCACCGCGGATAAGAGCGGCCCGCGGCACATGCTCCTGACCCTGACCAGGGCGAAGTTCGAGCAATTGATCGGGGACCTGATTGAATCGACCCGGGGACCCTGCGTGCAGGCCCTTGAAGACGCAGGCCTCACCGCCGGGGACATCGACGAGGTGCTCCTCGTGGGCGGCTCGACCCGCATTCCGGCGGTGCAGGAGCTGGTAAAGAAGATCTTCGGCCGCGAGCCGAACCGTAGCGTGAACCCGGATGAAGTGGTGGCGGTTGGCGCCGCGATACAGGGGGGCGTGCTTGCAGGAGATGTCCATGACGTCCTCCTCCTCGACGTGACACCCCTTTCTCTCGGTATCGAAACCCTGGGGGGCGTCATGACCAGGCTCATCGAGCGCAATACCACGATACCGACGCGGAAGAGCCAGGTCTTCACCACGGCGGAGGACAGCCAGCCGGCAGTCTCGGTCCATGTGCTCCAGGGCGAGCGCGAACTGGCGGTGCACAACCGGACACTGGGGAGGTTTGAGCTCGTGGGCATAGCCCCGGCGCAGCGCGGCGTTCCCAAGATAGAGGTCGAGTTCGATATCGACGCCAACGGCATCGTCCATGTGTCGGCAAAGGACCTGGGAACCGGCAAGGAGCAGCGTATACGCATCGAATCTTCCAGCGGCCTGACGGACGCAGAGATCAAGAACATGGTCAGGGATGCAGAGGCCCATTCCGAGGAAGACCGGAAGGCGAAGGACCTCATCGAGGCCCGCAACGAGGCTGATTCGGTCGCGTATGCCACGGAAAAGATGCTGAAGGAAAACGGCGACCGTGTTCAGCCTGATGAGCGGAGCAGGATCGAATCCGAGATCGCATCGGTCAGGAGCGCGATGGAAGGAAGTGATGTTTCCGCGATCAGGTCCGCGAAGGCGCGCCTCGAGCAGGCGGCGTCGGAGTTCGGCACCAGGATGTACCAGAATGCCGGCGGAGCCCAGCCGGGAACACAGGGCGCTCCCTCTGAGCACCGGGAAGCCCGGCAGGACCATGGGCCGGCGGCCGGACAGGGACACGGCAACGGCGAAAAGGTCTATGACGCTGAATACGAGGTCATGGACGACGAGCGGAAAGCCGGATAACATATACGAGACCTTACCTTATGCAGGAGCGGGTCCGCGGAAATTCCACGGACCCGTTTTTTTTGTGTACTCTTCCATGTATTAAAAAAATTCCGGTGACGATCATATTATCTTTTTTGTTTGACGTAAAAGTTCAATATGCTATAATAGATGCTTTGCGAGATAGCGTCGTGATATCCATAGGGGGGACCATCATGCTGCTTGAAGATATTTTCCGGAAGAGTGATTTTAATGCAGCTGTGCAATCCATAGCGCTGGATTCGCGCATGAAACTCGGCATGGACATGCCGGTTCACCAGCTGGGAATCGTGGTGCCTGACGTGGCAGCTGCAGCGGCGGAACTCGAAGGAAAGTGCATCAAACCCTTCATACTGCTGGGCGGGCCGGCAAAGCGCTGGACCGAACGGGGTTCCGAGGGAGCCATCAGGAGCCGCCTCGCCTTCGGGTACCACCAGGGCATTGAACTGGAACTCCTGGAACCGGGAGCCGGATCTGATTTTTATCGCCGGAGCCTGGATAAAAAAGGGAGACCCGTCATCCAGCACCTGGGATTCTTGGTCAGTGACGTGGATTCCTGGGCGGAGAAGATCGTCAGTGCAGGTTACAATATCTATGTCCGGGGCCGTCTCGGCCTGGGGCCCCTGCGTATTGACTTCGCCTACATGGACACTGAAAAGGATGCAGGGATTATCCTGGAGTTCATCTGTCACCGCCTGTTCGGCATCTGGATCAAGCCCCCTGTCCGGCTGCAGCAACTCATCGGCCGTATCGAGATAAAGACCGGTAAAAGGTGTATCGAAGTGTAGGGATGCCCTGCTTGGTTGCGGCATCCCGCGACCCGATGAAGTACAGGAACAATCGAAGTGAAAAAATATCTGGTCATAACAACAATCGCTGTTTTATCACTATCGTGCTGTTCCCGGAGCAGCCATGAAGAGGAGGGATTGCGCCTTGTGGAGTTCAGGCATGGTGGCGCGGCCAGGACCTGCCTTGTCCATGTGCCATTACATAAAAGATCTGCTGCTGCACCCCTGGTGATTGTTTTCCATGGCGGCGGCGGTACGGTGAAGGGTGTCATAAAGCTGACGAAACAGAGGTTCAATGAACTGTCGGACACGGCCGGGTTTTACGTGGCTTACCCCTCGGGACTCGGAAAAAGCTGGAATGATTTCCGTGATGATTCAAAGGCCTATGCCCACGAGCATGGGATCGATGACGCCGGGTTCATCGCCTCCCTTATCGACCGGCTGGCGGCGGAGTACCCCATCGATACCGGGCGTGTTTTCGCCGCCGGCATATCAAACGGCGGCCTTATGTCGTACCGGCTGGCATGCTCTGTGCCGGCGGTCCGCGGCATAGCGGTGGTGGCCGCAACGCACCCTGCGGGGCAGGAAAACAAATGCATCCCCTCAAAACCGGTAAGCGTCATGATCATCAACGGCACCGAAGATCCCATTATGCCCTATGACGGGGGTGAGATTACGCTGCTCGGGACAAAAAGGGGCCGGGTCATATCAACGGACGAAACGGTGCGCTACTGGGTCCGTGTGAATAAATGCAGGGGAGGCGGGGAGGAGAAGCTGCTGACTGACGCGGACCCGGGCGACAGGACCCGGGTGAAAAGGATTTCCTATGATAATTGTGACAGCGGCTGCCGGGTAGTCCTCTACCGTGTCGAGGGCGGAGGCCATACATGGCCCGGAGGATGGCATTATATGTTTTCCGGATTCATAGGGCACACATCGGGGGACTTCAACGCCTGTGACGCAATATGGGATTTTTTCAGCACAACGCGGTGAAACACGTGTTTCCCTCGTGTGAATTCCCGCAGGGTTTATGACTTATGGTGCTTCGGAACATGCATGCTGCATAAACGAACCGGCTGCAGACAAACGGCGCCGGATACTGATAGTATTATAAAAAGGAAATCATAGTGGCTGTAGTACTTCTTTTAACGATTCTATGCATCTCCATTATCATGCATGTGGTTTACTTGATGAAGTATGTCAGGATACGCAATGAAATATACCTGCGTAAATATATCAATACCGCGGCGATCAATATGGTTACCGCCGGCATCTGCATCATAATCGCGATTTTCTATCCGGAAGAAATTCGGAAGATACAAGGCCCGAACCTCATGTGGCTTATCTCGGGTGTCATGATGGTCATGACCCTGCTCCTGCAGATCTCGATATTCATACGGATTTACAACAGGGCGAAGCTTCCCGATCACTACCACTATAACTTCTTCGGCAAGAAGGTCCTGCATTCGTCGGTGGCCAGGCCGATGGAAGTGGCCCTTTTCTTCGCGTCCATCCCGATGTTTCTTGTCGCCGGTGCCTATTTTGTCGCGCGCTTTATACGGTTTTTCATTTAACCGGGTTGAAAATAAAAAAACATTGATCATCCGCAGCTCTCGTCATAGGGTGTCGCCGTGTACGATGATGAAACATATGATGATGCCTCCGTCGTCCGCGATTTCCGCGCGCGCTATGCCACGGGACGCGGAACTTCGCCGCCACCGGCGATGTTCAGGAAATTCCGTTCGATCGTGTACGGGTATTACCGGAAGCATCGCCGCGATTTTCCCTGGCGCCGCACCGATGATCCGTACCGGATACTTGTCTCGGAGATCATGCTTCAGCAGACGCAGACAGGGCGCGTGGCCGAGAAGTTCGTGGAATTTGTCGCGGCATTCCCCACGGTGGAGGCCCTGGCAGCGGCGCCGCTGTCGCGGGTCCTCGCGGTATGGCAGGGGATGGGATATAACCGGCGCGCCCGGTATCTGCACGAGCTGGCCAGGGCCGTGACGAATGACCATGGAGGCGTGGTGCCGGACGACCCGGAGGCCCTGGCGAAGCTGCCCGGTATCGGCAGGGCCACGGCGGCGTCCATCTGCGCCTTCGCCTTTAACAGGCCCGTGGTGTTCATCGAGACCAACATCCGGACCGTGTTCATCCATTTTTTCTTTCCGGCAAAAAAAATGGTGAGCGACCGTGACATTCTTCCCCTGGCCGAAGCGGCCCTGGACCGGAAGGAACCTCACCACTGGTATTCCGCCCTCATGGATTACGGCGCGATGCTGAAAAGGCGGCACCCCAATCCCTCACGGAGAAGCGCCCATCACCAGAAGCAGAAGCCCTTCGAGGGCTCCCGGCGGCAGCTCCGGGGGAGGGTGCTCCGTGCCCTCCTGGCAAATCCCGGCGTGACAATGCGCCGCCTGTCGGTCATTGTCGGACAGCCTGAAGATGAGGTCTCAGCGGTGGTTCGTGATCTTGAAAAGGAAAAGATGGTTTCTGTTAAGGGTAGGGCCCTGTATCTGTAAGTGTCTGCGTGGACTTCTGGCCCGCGGGCGTTATCTGAAGCACGATTTTTTCCCGCGGGGATTATTTTTTGGCGGGCGACTCCGTCCTCGTTCCGGTCCAGCTGCCGCCGTCTGATTCCGAGTCGTTCATCCCCCATGCCCCGTCGATGGAATTCCCGTCGCCGGACAGGATAAAGTATCCCTTGCCATGCTCGCCGTTGGGCTGGGACCAGGTGAAGCTCAGCCTGTTTCCGGACACGGTGCCGTCGATGATCCCTTCGAACTGGCCGGTGTAATGACCCATCACCTTGCTTCCCTTCTGGGTCATTTCCATGGGGCCCCAGTTGGTGTTCCACCTTCCGGTGAAGCCCGGTCTTTTTGATTCGCCGGCAATGGCGGTAACAAGAATGGCCATGGTAAAAAGAATTATGCAGGTTTTTTTCATATTGGCATCTCCTTGAAAAATTCGCCGGACGGGTGGCTCATTGTTTCCCGACCATACGCTATTTGTAGGTGACTATCATGACCTCGTCCAGGCCCTCGCTTTTATCAGGCAGTTCGATCCTGCTGTGGAGTTTGTAGATGATTTCCTGCGGCACTGCCATGGTACTCTTGCTGTTCCGCTCCAGGCACTGTTCCAAAGGCCTGTTCAGAAAGATGGCGCCGATGGATTTTTTTGTCTGGCGTGCCAGGTCTATGATGGCCTGGCGGGATTTTTTCGTGATGTAGGTGTTGATGATAAGGATCTTTTTTTTCTGATGGGTATAATGTTCAACGATTTTCCGCTCGATATGCTTCACCAGGGCGTCGGTATCTTCGGAGAAGCGGTCCGGCGTCCACTTCTCGCCGAAGTTGGTCATTTCATACATGCTCTTGCGGATGTCCGAGCGGCTGACACGGTTCCGGTCCTTCCCCAGGAAATACTTGAGGGCAAACTCGGTCTTTCCCGATCCGTATATACCGCACAGCAGAATGATGTCGAGATGGTCAATTTTTGAAGTATCCATGGCGGTCTCCTTTCTGATAGTATAGGGCACCCGGTTAACGATGTCAATAAAAAACATGTGCAGTGGATAGGTTTAAGAGAGCGTATAACATGCTGTAATTCGGTGCGGCGGTTATGAAGTTGGGGCGCAAAGATTTCCGCTACAATCCGGAAAAGCTTTAACCGGGGCAATGAATAAAAAAACGCCCTGGCCTCGGAAGACCAGGGCGGGACTATATGTTGAGAAGCTCTGGCTTGCTGAAATGTATGCCACCCTCTAAACTATTTATAGCGCAGCACGATGACATTATCGTCGGTTCCGTTTTCGTATCCGGTTATTACGACCCGGCCGTCAGGCTGTATGACCATGTCTTTCGCGTACACGTCGGTTCCGGTGTTGAATACGGCTATACCGTCGTCATTGCCGTCAATGGCTGATCTGGCAAAGGCGGGGTCGAGTGATCCATCGGCATTAAGCCTCGCCAGGAATACGCTGCTGTAAGGAATCATAACCGCATTACCGGCTATTAATATCTTACCGTTTGGCTGCACGGCTATGGCGGTTGCCTGATGCTGTGAACTGCCCGTTACATCGATTATCGTGCGTCCTCCGACACCGAAACCGGTATCTATCGAACCGTCAAAATTGTAGCGGGCGACGACAATGCGTTTAGTTGTGTCGACGAAGCCAGCGAGGAGTATCTTTCGATCAGACTGAACGGCAACGGCGTTGGCCTCGGCCCACATGAAGCCGAAATTGGTATTTCTGCTGAACATTAATCCCCCCGCATCATCATAGACCAGGAGCGCCATCTGGTTAAAACCGCCGGCGGTGTACCAACCAGCGACGATTATCCGGTCATCGAACGTGTTTGACGGGAGCGCGCCGGGGTCTATGACCACATCTTTGGCCTGTTCATTGGCATTGGTGCCGAAATCATAGCTCAGCATACCGGTGGGACCGAAAGAGGTGTCAGGGCCCATGCCATCAGCATAGAATCGGGCAGTTGCGAAATTCGTTGTTGTGTAGAAAGGCAGGTCCTGGGCGGATCCGGCTACAACAATCCTGCCGAGGGCATCCACGGCGACCCCATAGGCGATATCGCTGCCCACCAGGGTAAGGAAATCCAGAGACCTGTATCCGGTGCTGGTGCCGCCGAATGATATGTCAAGAGAACCGCTATACTGGTATCCGGCAAGGCCGAAATCTGAGCTGGTGCTCATCGTGTATCCGGCTGCTATGATGCGCGATGGAGTAATGGCAACGCCGTAGCTTGCGTCTGATCCTCCAGTGAAGGAGGGGGTATTGAAATTCAGGTCGAAGGTGCCGTCCGCGTTGAAACGCCACACCGCGAAATTCAGGCTCGGGTTGGTGGTCATACCGGCGACGACAATTCTGTTATCGCTTTGCAGCTGGACACTGTTACCCTGCTGGGCCCCGGCGTCACTGTAGACAGTATATCCAGTCCCGGCAAAACCGGTATCGAGGGTTCCCTCCATATCGGTTTTGAATCCGTTGGTGAGGATGATGGCTCCAATGGCATTGCCGGCAAGGTCGGTGACGGAATTTGTCACTCTAATCTGGTACAAGGTCAGGGGGTCAAGTCTGAATGAAGGATGGAAACTGACGGTGTTGCTGTTCACCGCGGTATCCCTGATGAGCCCCGCGCAGACTATGAAGCCATCAGCGGAAACCTGTATTGAATTACCGGTGCAGGGATGCGTATGCGTGCTGTTGCTGGTGAATGTTGAAATATTCATTGTCTCGTCGCATGAGATTGTAATGGCCGGATTGGGCGGAACTATCGAGACATGCTCCGAGTTGTCTAGGGGAGCGGTTACCGAACAGGTCGGGGCCGTGGCATCTATGGTGTAGGTTGCTGTCACCACGGCCGAATTTTCCATCATGGTTGCCTCTGCCCAGGCGGTAACGGTTACCGGCATGGTCATGGATTCAAGCAGGGATATATCGACAAATGAGGATCCTGGCGTTCCGGAACCTGAACCCCCGGTACTGAGTGTATAATATACGGTTGCTCCGGCAGTGCCGGTGGTTATGTGCAGGTCTAGAGGATCTACGGTATAGTTCCCTGCCGGAACGTCTATTGTGGGCGTTGATACCTGGTCATAATCGATTGTATAGGTATTGCTCATGACACTGCTGTTGGTCAGGCCGGCCAGTATCCCGATGGCATTGATGGTCAATGTCGTGCCGTTGCCGTGTACCGGGATGGGCGACCCGACAGTATAGACCGGTGATGAAGCTGTGGGGATGCTGCCGTCCGTCGTATAGTGTATAACCGCCCCGGGCGTGGCGCAGGACAGGTCGATGTCCTGGTCGAGGCTGTAGGTTGTTCCAGCGAGGCTGAACGCAGGCGCGTCCACCAGGATAGAGTAATTTGTGCTGGTTATTGATGAATCGTTCAGGCCCGCCCGGTACGCTATGGCCCTGACGGTGGTGTTCGAGGATATTGAAATGGCGGCGCCATATACGGTGCCGTAGGTCTGGGTCGGCACAGAGCCGTCCGTAGTATACCGTATCGTTGCTAAGGGGTCGGAACATACTATGCTGAGATTTGGGAATGATGAATAAGCATATGAGCCTTCCATGAGGCTGAATTCCGGGGCCGGTACGGTATTGGCGTCTACGGTGGTAAAGCTGAATGTAAATTGATACGAGAGGGGAATTCCCGTGGCGGCCGTTATTCCGGTGGTGAGGGTTACGATGTATCTTGTTGAATTATTCAGCGCCCCGACAGCTACATTTGCCGTCCTGAGAGGGACACTGTAGGCAACAGCGCCGGGTATGACATTATTATTTTCGTCGGTTACGATGATGTTCGCGTTGGTGATGGTACCAGGATTCATGTCCTCCGAAAAGAATACCCGTATCTGCGGGGTTATGGATATGCCGGTGGAATTGGGGGCCGGAGCCACGGAACTTATGGATGATGGATAGGTTTTTGGGAATAAGGCATCCAGGCCAAAGAAGGATTCGGCTGATGTCGCATCTGTTACTAATTGTCCTCCGCAACCCAGGACAAATCCCAGTGATGCTATCAACATGGCAGGAGCTATTTTTTTCAGCATGGCCAGAACCTCTCTCTAATTACTTCTCTTTATTATATTTTTGAAAAAATTCCGTCCCCCGACGTTTAATCCTTTTATGGTGAAGTAATTATTTCGGGTAAAATGCTGAAAAAGTACCTGGCGGATTCTGTTGTAAAGAACGGAGAAAAAATAATCTATACTGTATTTAATATTATTTAATTATGAGGCCCAGTCAATAAAAAACAACCCAGACGGGATATTTATTTATATATAATTAATAAAATCTGTATATAAAAATATTATATAAAAATCAGCTGATTATTTATTATATTAGTAATATTCTTTCGCTGATTCACTAAAAGTCTTGAAAATATTACCTGCTTATAATTTGAATTATTAAATGAAGACTACTAATAAATCTTATTTATATTATTAGAGTTTAATTATGATAATAATGGGTTATTATATATAATGAGCAGTGCTCCACGCAACTATCTGTTCCAAATCACAATAATGGTTGTAATGCTTATGCTCTGCTCCGGAAGCCGGCCCGCTCCAGCTTCTGCCGATGTATTAATTGATCAACGGGAAACGCGAACATCCATCGAAGGACCATGGAAGATAAACCTCCATGACAGCGTAACCTTCGCCGCTCTGGACTATGATGATTCGTCATGGGATACAATCCGCCTGCCGTCAACCATGATGCGCTATACCCTTGACAGGACCGGCAGCGCCACCGGTACCCTCTGGATCAGGAAAACCATCACCATTGATGCGAAATATCCCCGGGAGGATATAGGCCTGATCCTCGGCAGGATCGGCAATGCCGATGAAACCTACTTCAATGGGATAAAGATAGGTTCAACGGGGAGTTTTCCGCCCCGGGAACTCTCCATGTGGAACCACCCGCGCTATTACGTGATACCGAAATCGGCGATCCGTTACGGCACAAAAAACGTGATCTCGGTCCGCATCTGGTACTACCTGTTCAACGAGGTGCGCGGCCCCCTGGCTGTGACCGGCATGGATGATTTTCAGGCCGACAGAACCAAAGCAGACTTCCTGCTTGTTACCATGAACTATCTCATCATCGCCGCGGGGTTGCCCATTTTCTTCGTCTTCTTTTTCTTTTTCATACGACGGAGGTCATCGGAGGAATACCTGTTCTACTGCCTCCAGCTCCTGTGCGGCCTCGTGGTCATATTGGAGCTGTGCAATTACTGGAACACCTACGGCGGCATCCTGGCGCGCTTCAAGATCCTCGGCATCGGGTGGGCCGCCCTCAACGTGGTGCATCCCATCTTCCTGCACCGGATTTATGACATGCAGAGAAGGAAAATAGAAAAGCTTTTATGGCTCTACCTGGCCGTTGTCATTTTGATTGCCGCGTTCTTTACCGATATTGCAACCCTGCGGGTCCACGGCATAATTATGATCGTCGTGACCGTCGGCATCGGCTTCTATAATTTCTCCTGCCACTTTTCAGCGCTCTACAAGAGGAGCCCCTATGCGAAGCTCTTCAGCTTTTTCGGGAGCGCCGTGGTCATCACCGCGATACACGACGGCTTCATCTACCTGTTTAAATTCACCGGTTATGATTTCCATTGCGGCATCCTTTTCGAATACATGCTGTTTCCCTGCGGAGCAGCCCTCCTGTATACCGGCACGACCCTGGTCCTTGTTTCGCGGCTGATAAGCATGATGGATGAAATCGAGGACCTCAACACGAGCCTGGAGAGTTTCGTTATTGAAAAGGCGCTGCTGAGCGACCGCCTCTCCCAGTCCCAGAGGAAAACGCCGCCCCTGAGCGTTACTTCGCGGACGGAAGAGAAAATAAAAAAGGTCAAGGAATTCATCGAGGAAAATTACACCTCGGACATCTCCCGGGAGGGCCTTGCTGCTTCGGTCGAGGTGCATCCCGACAACCTGGGCAAGCTTTTCAAGACCTGCACCAACCAGAAGCTGGGCGATTATATCTATGAATTGCGGGTGAGGGACGCGGCGAAAAAGCTCCTGGAGAGCGACGATAATATCATCGATATCGCTTTTTCCGTGGGTTTTGAAAGTTTGCGGACCTTCAACAGGATTTTCCCCAAGTTCATGGGTACCACCCCGGAGAAGTTCAGAAAGCAGAACAGGCAGTGATCCCTCATCAGCCGTACTTTTTTTTCATCTCCAGGATTTTCTCCCGGACCTTGTCCGCGGGCCGGCCCATGTAGAGCCGGCTCAGGGTGAGGCAGTTGAAGGCGTACATCACTCCGATGGACGTGGCCTTGGCGGAAGGCGCTTCCGGCGAATTCCTTATGGTGATCTGCAGTCCCGCCGTGACCTGGCGATTGGCGATGAGCTTAGACTTCTCCAGGCCTATCCTGACATCCCCCACGTACTTCCACGGGATGGTGAAGAGAGTGTAGCGGAACCCGGTGCCGAAGGAGATCCCCTCGGGGGAGACGCGGAACATAACCGGCGGCTTTATCATGTACAGGAGCATCTGTACCGCTATGACGCCGCCGCAGCCAATGGCAAAGAGAAGGAAGGCATAAAAGATCAGCTTTTTTTCCTGTTCAATGGAGAAATAGGGAAACAGGGCATGCACCAGGGCCAGGTCAAAACCAACTACGAGAAAAAGCGATCCCAGCAGAAAAAGGAGAAACAGCGGGAGGCGCGACAGGGGGACATCATAGTGCTCGTTGACTTCGTGTGCCATAGGTGGTTCCATGTTCCGCCGGTGATCGGCCATCACGGCCGCATCTTCACTGCAGCATCATTCAATTATATCATAGACCAGATCAAAATTGATCAGGCAGGCTAAAACCGCCTTGATGGGCATGCCTCTTGTTACAGAGATCATGTGATCGTTCGCTACGCCCCGGTACTCCCAGGAGCCATCCTTTACGTCAATTGAACCGGAATATTCCATTGAATCAATATGATACAGTTTTATCTCCATACTTTGCTCCCATATCGTACACCCGGCCGGGTTGCCTGTCAGCCGGCAAACCCCTGCGCGGTACAGGATATCGCAGCCGATTCCGCTGCTGGTACCGTGGTATCAGCCGTATACAGTTTCAAATGCTTCCGGCATGCGTCAATAAAAAAAACTGGATATCTTCAGCGTCTGGTGTAAAGGAAGAATCCATACTATACCGGCCCATACTTTCAGTGCGTCATAATGCCCCATAATCCTTGACCACATTGATTTTTTTGTATACAAATCCGGGTTTTTATTTATTGGTATTTTACTTGACGCTATCAGTTTATAGTACTATTTTACTTTATCAGTTGTTTTGAGCAACATGGGTTCAAATTTGTACGATTATGCGGGAACCCGGCGCCAAAAATAAAAAGTGCCAGAGACTAATTTTTTTATTGCCGGAAGTCGAAATAATAGTAACCGCAAATTATTTTATGCAAGGTCCTTGGAATGAATAAATGGTCAATTACCGGCGGTACCATACTAACTCCCGATAAAACAATAAAAAAGGGAACCCTTGTCATCAACAACGGCAAGTTCTCTTCGGTTTCCTCCGGCAGCGGCGCCTCCATAAATCTTGACGCCAACAAATGCGTTATGGTGCCGGGCCTCATAAATTCCCACGACCACCTGCTGGGGACCTACCACCCCAAGATCGGGAACGGGCCTTATATCAACTGGCTTCCCTGGGACAACGACCTGAAAAGCTCGCCGGTTTATGAAGAACGATGCCAGATTGAGAACCGGGACCTGTATCTCCTCGGTGCTTACCGGAACCTGGTTTCCGGCGTGACCCTGGTGTCAGACCATATGCCCCATTTCGTCGGGGACCAGTTCTACGACATCCTGCCGATCCGCGCCATCAAAAAGTTCGCCATGGCACACTCGGTCGCATCCTTTGCCCTTGCCTGGGGAGACGGCATAACCGTCGAGTACAAGAAAGCCCTGAAAGATGATATTCCCTTCGTCACGCATATCGCCGAAGGCTTTGACGATGAAACCAAGCAGGATCTCAAGGTCATCGACCGCCTCGGCGCCCTCGGCGACCATTCGGTGTTCGTCCATTGCATCGCTTTTTCCGACGCGGACCTGGACCTGGTCAAAGAGCGCAGCGCCTCCTGTGTCTGGTGCTGCGACTCCAACATGTTCATGTACAACAAGACGATGGACGCGAGAAAGTTCCTCAAAAAGGGGATCAATCTCTGCATCGGCACCGACTCCTCCGCCACGGGAGGCGAGACCCTGCTCTATGAAATGAAGTATGACAAGATGATATACCAGCGCCTCTACGGTGAAGAACTGCCCGATGATTTGATTCTTAAAATGGTGACGGTCAACCCGGCCAAAGCCTTCAGGCAGAAAAACCTCGGACGCATCGAGGAAGGCTATACCGCTGATCTGTGCCTCTTCAGGGACCGGGGCGGCTCACCGGCAGGATCGGTGGTCCACGGGCACCTTCGTGACATCATGCTGGTTGTCATTGACGGCAGACCCGTCTACGGGGATGCCGCCTACGCGGAGGTTTTCGACGAGCTGGGCGTCGAGTACAATCGGGTCGTTCTGGATGGTGTGGATAAGATCATAATCGGGGACCCTGCCGGGCTGCTCCGGAGGATCAGCAGGGCCGTGGGGTTTAAAAAAGAATTTCCGTTCCTGCCTATAGATTTTGACATATAGTAAACGGGGGTCGCGCAATGTCTAACGGCGCCGGAGGGCCATCGGGAATCATAACCCGGACATACAAGTCAGGGTCGATCATATATTTCGAGGGCGACAAGAGCGAATATATATACATCCTGAAGGCGGGCAAGGTTTTTCTCACGACGATAAAGCTGGACACCGGAGAGGAGTATAAAGAAGAGGTCCGCCAGGGCGAATTCTTTGGAGTCAAATCGGCCCTCGGCAAGTATCCCCGCGAGGACACGGCCCAGACCATGGGGAACACCACGGTGCTGGTGCTCACCCCGGCCGATTTCGAGCGACTTGTTCTGAAAAACGCCAATGTGGTGAAAAAGATGCTCCGCGTGTTCAGCAACCAGCTGCGGCGCATCGTGAAGATGGAGCGGTCGGTGCTGGGCGAAACCGAGATCGTCAATCCAGACGCGGAACTTTTCAAGATTGGTGAATACTACTACAAGGCGGGCGGCGAGAAGCACGCGCAGTACGCGTACAAGCGCTACATGGAATATTATCCCGACGGGGAGCATGCCTCACTGGCCATGAAGCGGATAAGGGCCATCGACGCAGGGGAACCGCCGCCGCCTGATATCGGCGGTCACGATGCAGCACCGGCTCCCGCGCCGCAGAAACCGGCCGCCGGCGGAGATGACTTCTCCTTTGATGAGCCGGACCGGTCGAGGGACATGATCGATTTCGACGATTCCTCCCACGAGGACGAGGCCCCGCCCAAGGATGCATCTGCCGACAGCACGTCGCTGTCGAGCGAAATGGACGATTTTTTCGCCGATACCAGGTCCCCCGGACTGGATGACCTCGGCATCGATAATGCGGCGGCAAGCGATTCCCCCCGGGAACTGAACGAGTCAGCGGATGCATCATTCGCGAAAGGGAATTTTACCCTGGCCCTGGAACTGTACCAGAAGATCATTTCCCTCAATAAAACGGCGAGCCCCGACGAAAAGAAACTCATCGAAAAAGCGCACTTTGACGCCGGCCGCTGCCTGATGGAACTGGGCAGGCCGAAGGAGGCCCTTGATCTCATGTCAAAGGTGCTGCGGAATTTTACCGGCTCGCCCTATGTGAAATCGGCGATCTTCCACATCGGCATGATCTTCGAATCGGTGAATCAGAAGGAGAAGGCAATAACCTATTACAACAAGGTGCTGAATATGTCGCCGAAGGACAAGCTGAACAGCGACGCGCTGACCAAGATAAAGCAACTGCAGGGGAAGTAACTTTATGGCGATGGCTCTTGATGAACGTTTTTTCGAAAAGTTCGGTGTCGAGTACGCTCCGAATGACATCATTTTCTGCGAATGGGAGCCGGGCAATGAATTCTATTTCATCCAGTCCGGCAACGTGCGCATTGTCAAGCTGATCCAGAACCGGGAGAAGAACCTGAGCGTCCTCACCGACGGGGACGTCTTCGGTGAAATGGCCATCCTCGAGGAGCAGCCCCGGTCGGCGACCGCTATCGCCATGGATCACGTGAAGCTTCTCAAGTTCCACCGGGACAATTTCGACACCCTCATGGCGGGCAACCCGCAGCTGGCCTACAAGCTCCTGGTCATCTTTTCAAAGCGTATTTACGATGCAAAGCGGCGTCTCATGATTCTCCTGCTGGAAGAGCCGCAGCTCAAGGTCATGGACGTCCTGGTCATGCTCGCCGAGCAGGACCCCCATCTGGATCTGCAGAACGAGATATCCCTCCAGGTGAAGGCGCAGGACGTGGCGCGGTGGGCCGGCCTTACCGAGGACGATGCGCAAAAAGAATTGACACATTTGAGCCGCACTGACAAAATTGAGATATTCGGTGACAAGATCGTTGTAAAGAAGATCAGGGAATTCCAGCGGCTTGTTGCTTCTCGACGCAAGAGCATGTACCAGTAAAGCCCCAACGCATCGTTACCGATCCATACGAGTCTATGCCCAACTAGCAAATCAACAATGCTCCCGTAGCTCAGGAGGATAGAGCAGTGGTTTCCTAAACCATGTGCCGGAGGTTCGAGTCCTCCCGGGAGCGCACAATATATACGAGCGGCAGAGACCGCTGTTTTTTTTCTGTGAGAAACTGATGGATGATAAATTAAATAAAATAACCGAACGGTTCCACGATCTGGAACAGGAGATGAGCAGGCCCGAGGTCATCACGGATCAAAACAGGTTCAAGACCCTGACCCGCGAGCGGTCCCAGCTGGCGCCGATTGTCAATGCCTACGAGGATTACAGGAGGTTCAAACAGGAGCTCGCCGAGTCAGAAACGCTCCTTACCCAGGAGAAAGATCCCGAGATGAAGGAGATGCTCCAGGCCGAGGTGGCTGACCTGAAGAAAAAGATCGAGGAGCTGGATGAAAAGCTCCTCATCATGCTTCTGCCCAAGGACCCCAATTCCGGCAAGGATGTCATCATGGAGATCAGGGCAGGCACCGGCGGCGAGGAGGCCGCCCTGTTTGCGGCCGACCTTTTCAGGATGTACAGCCGCTACGCCGACATCAAGGGATGGAAGATCGAATATCTGAGCATGAGCGATACCGGCCTGGGCGGGTACAAGGAGATCATCGTTTCTGTCCGCAGCCCCGAGGCCTACGACCACCTGAAATACGAGTCGGGCGGTCACCGGGTACAGCGGGTCCCCACCACCGAGGCAGGGGGGCGCATCCATACATCCGCAGTGACCGTCGCGGTCCTTGCCGAGGCGGAGGAGGATGAAATCGACATCAATCCGGACGAACTGCGGATCGACGTGTACCGTTCCTCGGGACACGGCGGCCAGTCCGTGAACACCACCGATTCGGCCGTACGGATAACCCACCTCCCGACAGGCATGGTCGTTACCTGCCAGGACGAGAAGTCCCAGCTTAAGAATAAAACCAAGGCCCTCAGGGTCCTCCGCGCCCGTCTTCTCGAAAAGGCCAACCGGGAGCGGATGGAGCGGGAAGCGGCGATACGGAAGTCCCAGGTGGGTTCGGGCGACCGGAGCGAGCGGATCCGCACCTATAATTTTCCCCAGTCCAGGCTGACCGACCATCGCATCGGCCTCACCCTGTACTCCCTGGAAAAAATTCTCGAAGGGGAGCTGGATCCGGTCATCGATGCGCTCAAGAAGAATGAAATCGAACAGGAACTGAAAAAGGTCGATATATAGCAGCGAGGTGGAAGCGTGCGCGTATCCGAGATGCTTGCGGCTGTCACGAGACAGTTGAAGGACGCCGGTATACCGGGCCCGGCGCTTGACGCGGAGCTCCTGGTCGCCAGCGCAATCGGCACGGACCGGTACCGTCTCCGTGTCGATGATGACCGTGAGCTGGACCGTGCTGAATCCGTGAAGATCAGCCGCCTCGCGCGCCGCAGACTCCGCTTTGAACCGGTGGCCTATATACTCGGGAGCAAGGAGTTCTATTCCCTTGATTTTACCGTGAACCGGGATGTTCTCATTCCCCGGCCCGAAACGGAGCTCCTCGTCGACATGGTTATCTATTACGCGCGGCAGAATGCGGCGATTGTCGATATCGGGACCGGTTCCGGCGTCATAGCTGTTTCGGTGAAACACAGCCGGGCAGACCTGGAGGTGCACGCTACCGACATATCCGCGAAGGCCCTGTCCGTAGCGCGCAAAAACGCCGTGCATATTCTCGGGAAAAACAGGGTCACCTTCCACCGGGGCGACCTCTTCGAGCCGCTTGCGGGGATGCGGTTCCAGGTGATCGCGGTAAACCCGCCCTATATCGACAAGGAAACCTCCGCCTCGCTGCAGAAGGACCTTTCCTTCGAGCCGGAGGAAGCGCTTTTTTCAGGCAGTGGCGGCAGGGAAACCATAGAGAGGGTCATTGCGCAATCGGGAACCTATCTCTCCGATGACGGGGTTCTCATCATGGAGATCGGGGATGAAATGAAGGATTTTGCGAAGAAAACCGGTACCGGCGCAGGCTACACCGTATCCGTATTGAATGACTACTCCGGACTGCCCCGGGTAGCGGTAATGAAAAAATAACACCGGCGGGAGACTATGGCGGCCACACCGATCCTGACAAACCAGCTGAAGAAAATCACCACCTTTATTTATATTCTGATCCTCCTCTATATCGTCAATGTTGTCTTCGTGCTGAAATACAAGTGGGACGTGATCCCCATCATCGTGAATGTTTACCTGTACGTGTTTTCATTTTACCTTATCTTTAATTTCTCCATGATAGAGATCCCTCCTCTGAAGGACGAGTACCGGAACATGTACCGCCGCTTCGGTATCCTTATCCTGTTCATCAAGTCGCGGGTGATACCATTCGTTATCATATATTCGACCTCGGTGATATATACCCTCATCAATTACCTGGACAAGGAAAACTGGCCGTGGAACCCCATCATGGAACTGCTTGACGGCAGGTTCTTCAATACCGTGTTATATTCCCTCATCCTTCTCCTTATCCTGAAATTCAACCGCCGTCCCAAAATAACCCTGTTTCTTTTCGTCGTCGGCGCCGCGATTTATTTCCTGATATATCAGCTCGTGTTCTATTTCACCCCCAGCGGTGCCATCATGTCAGGGCTCAAGATTTTCCAGATAACCATAGTCCTGATTGTGCTCATGTATGAGTTCATGGCCGATAAAATCGCTTTCGACAAGCGGAAGATACGCAAATCGATCGTTGCCGGCATCCTCATGGGAATATTCATGTACTCCTGTATCGTGGCGACCCTTTCCATGTTGTATACTTCCGCGCCCTTCGCCTCGTATCCGCAGGCCCGGGCTGCCCAGATACTGATGCGGCTGGGGTACACCTTCCCGCTGAATAATTTCAAGTCCATCGTGACCGAGACTTCGAACCCCTACTACCTGTACGATTATATTTATTATTCGCGGGCATATAACCGGACCATCGCGATAACCACGACGGAATGGGAGAACCTGATACTCTCCGGCTCGATGGAAGTTTCCAATATCATTGCGTTCTATATCCAGTACCTGAACATCAGCATTTCCTACCAGCAGCTGATCTCCTATGCTGAACGGCGTTCCGTCGATTCAGGCGAGGTCCTCATCAATTCGACTTTTTATTCGAAGTATATGTCGCGGTACTGTGAAAATAATATTGATGACATGGTGGAGCGCTATGGCAGGGGGAACCGTTATTTCAAGATCTGGATCATCCGTGTCACCGCGGAATCGAAAAGCCTTGCGACTATACCATTCCTGGTCACAATCCTGACTGATATCAATCCTGTTTTTTCACAGGAGGCGTACATTTCCCTCACCAAGGTGACCGGGATGGACCCGGGAAAAGAACTGAACGACCGCATCAACAGTCCGAAGGTAATCGCTTCGTTCATGAAGTTTTATCGGGACTCGCGCAAAACCCCGTGACAGGACACTCGCTGCAGAGGGGCTGCCGCGCTTTGCAGGTTGCCCTGCCGTGGCGGATGAGGAGGAGATGCGCGTGGGTCCAGAGCCGCTCCGGTATAAACCGGGTCAGTTCCCGCTCAACGTCGAGAGGGTTCCGCGAATCCGCGTAGGCGAGGCGGTTGGCGATCCTGATAATATGGGTATCCACCGCCAGGGCCGGTATCCCAAAGCCCATCGATAGAATAACATTAGCCGATTTTCTTCCGATGCCCGGCAGCGTGGTCAGCTCGTCGCGGGTATCGGGCAGCTTCCCCCCGAAGTTGTCAACCACTCCTCTGGCAAGATCAATGATGTTTCTCGCCTTGTTCCGGTAGAAACCGGTGCTTCGTATGATCCTTCGAACATCAGCAGGCCGGGCCCGGGCCAGGCTTGAAAAATCCGGATAGGTACGGAAGAGCTCGCCGGTGACACCGTTGACCTGGCGGTCAGTGGTCTGCGCCGACAGAACCACGGCCACGGTGAGCTGGTACAGGTTGCCGTACCGCAAATCGGGCTTCACGTCGGGATAATGCTTTATTAATCCACGGATTATTTTGTCAGATAAATTTTTTGTCATAGTATCCTCTGATAACGGCGGGTTTAAACCCGCCGCTCCAGCAACTCTCTCATCGCTTCAAGCGCTTTTGCCCTGTGGCTTATCCTGTTTTTTTCTTCCAGGGGCAGCTCTGCCATGGTTCTGCCCATGTCGGGCAGAAAAAAGATAGGGTCATAGCCGAAGCCGTGGGAGCCCTTCATCGATTCGGTAATAACGCCTTCACAGGTGCCCTCTGCTGAATAGTGCCTGCCGTCGGGAAACACTATAGCAATAAGGCAGACGAACCGTGCGGTGCGGCGTTCTGCTGGAATGCCGCGCAGTTCCTCGAGTATCATCAGGTTTCTGGCGGTATCATCGGCCGATTCCCCGCCGTACCGCGCTGATAGAATGCCGGGACGTCCGTCAAGGGCGTCGACGACCAATCCGGAATCATCGGCCATGGCGGGGAGGCCGGTGAAGTCGGCGATTTCAGCCGCTTTTTTGCGGGCATTTTCCAGAAAGGTGGTTCCGTCTTCAATCACTTCTGGAGGATTGGCATAATCGCTCAGGGGAACCAGGGTGAGTCCTTCTATACCGGAAAATTTATCCTGGATTTCCCTTATTTTATTCCTGTTGCCCGTGGCGATGACCAGTTTCATAAGGCCCGGTTCAGCCATTTCTGTCATAGAGGGATACTCCTGTCACTTTTTTCACGTTTTGGAGGCCCAATGCATTCTTCAGCCGTTACGTGTCTCAGATTTTTCTGCTGTCATAAAAAAACAGATTGAAATAACCGCCGAATTTTATCAAATATTATTTATGAAACCGGAACCGGGCGGATTGATATGAAGCTTTCATTTGTTGAATTCATAATCCTCGTCATATCTGATGTGGCCGTAATAGCCATATTATTCTACCTCTATTCCCAGTTTCATATTAACCACAGCAAACTGGTCTACATCCTTGCCGCTTTCATATTGATGCTCCTCTTTATACGGGCGCTTCTTTTTTTCATGAGTAACTGGTTTTTTTACCGCAGAAGGATCAAGTCTATAAAAGAAGTCGTCTCTGATTTTAAAAAAGGAAGATTTTCCCAGACCTATCGGGAGGGTAAATTCGACAACGAGCTGGATGAAATACTGAGGGAACTCGTTATCGCCGGGAGGCACCTGGACAGTATCATGATGGCCCAGAAGAAAGAGATCGATAATTTCATCGAACTCTACAACAGCATCATATTTTCGATCAGCTCCTATTTCATTGTTCTGGACGATGAGGACCGGGTTCTCTTCGCCAATGAGGGCTTTTACAAGAAATTCCAGTTCCAGAGCGACGAAGTGTACAGCAAGAAGATCGAGGATATCTTTTATTTTGTCAATGCGCGGCTCAAGGGCGGGATAACACAGGTCCGGCAGACCGGCAAAACCATGGTCCTGGAAAAAACGCACCTTCTCACGCTGAATAAGATCTCCATCATCGCCGATATCAAGATCTCCAACATAGTCGTCAAGGACGCAAACCAGATCATCATCATCATCGATGACGTGACCAAGAAGCTCAGGAACGATTACCAGATTTCCCTGATGAGCCAGATATCGGAGTCGATCCAGAAAGACGATGAGATCGACCGGGTCCTCTTCACGATACTTACCGGCGTGACGTCGGGAACCGGCCTTGGCTTCAACCGCGCCATGCTCTTCCTGGTCGAAGGGGGGAACCTGGTGGGGAAAATGGCGGTGGGACCCGATTCGTTCGAAGAGGCGATCCAGATCTGGACCGCCGCTTCAACGTCCTCAACCGACAAATCATTCATCGAGATCAAAAGTGCCGAGATGAAGGCGGGAGTCAACCTGCTGAACCGGGTGCTCGCAGCCCGTTTCCCCGTCAAAGTGGGTTCAATTTTCACCATGGCGCTGAACGGGAGGGAAAGCGCCCATGTCGTTGATTCATGGAACGACGAGCGGGTTAGCCATGAAATACGGGATCTGATGGACGTCAAAGAGTTCATCGTTACTCCCCTGGTGGTTGTGAACAAGGGTATCGGTATCATCGTCGCCGACAATAAGTTCAATAACGCGCCGATTATGAAGGAAAACATCGAACTCCTCTCGATATTCGCGTCCCAGGCCGCCATGTCCATAGAAAGTTATTCAAACCTTGACACGGTGCGCAGCGAGATGCAGAAGCTATCCGAGCGGCAGGAGGCGATCGTCGAGTCCGAGAAACTCGCCGCGGTGGGGAGGATCGCCGCGCACATGGCCCACGAGATACGCAATCCACTGGTGACCATGGGCGGGTACGCGCGGCGGATCATGCAGCTGCCCAAGGAGAAATCGAAGGCCAGCAAGAAGATCGATACCTCGGCTGAAATTATCCTCAAGGAATGCGAACGCCTTGAAAAGACCCTTTCCAACGTCATGGATTTTTCCAGGCCAGCCAAGTTCATCAAGGAGTTCAACAATATCAACGAGATAATACGTGACACTGTCAGCCTGCTGAAGAACCTCAGCCAGGAGAAAAAGGTTGAAATGGTGCTCGACCTGAGCGAGGAAATCCCCCTGGTAAAATCCGATTTCAACCAGATGAAACAGGTAATGCTGAACCTGATGCAGAATTCCCTCGACGCAACACCTGCCGGAGGAACCATACGCGTCAGGTCCAGAAGCGAGGCCGACGTAATTGACATCACCATAAGCGATTCCGGATCGGGCATCAGTGAAGAGGACCCCGGTGTTGTTTTCGAGCCGTTTTTCTCAACCAAGGTCACCGGCGTGGGACTCGGCCTGGCAATTGTGAAAAAAATCATCAAGGACCACAACGGCACCATCCGTGCTTCAAACCGGGAAGAGGGCGGCGCCGAGTTTATTATCAGGCTGCCGGTTCCTGGCTAACAGGCGCGTACACCGGAGCTCATCCCGGAATGTTGTTGTTCCTGGCTGCCAGGGCGATGAGCATGATAATTAATTGATTGAAAAAAATTGCAGATTTCTATACATTATTATTAAAGCCCAGATTGACTGGAAGGAGAGGGTGATATGGCCAAATTGCTGATTGTCGAGGATGAAAAACACCAGCGTGAGCTTTACGCGATGGAGTTCGAGGACGAGGGTTACGAGGTGGACCAGGCGTCCAACGGAAAAGAGGCGGTCGAAATGGTAAAGGCCAACAAATATGACCTGGTCATCATGGATATACGCATGCCTGAAATGGACGGGATCGAGGCGCTGGGAAAAATTCTGTCGAGGGATAAAAAAATTCCCATTGTTATCTATACCGCGTATTCAAATTATAAGAGCAATTTCATGACCTGGACTGCCGATGCCTATGTGACTAAATCCTCAAACCTTGACGAGATAAAAGGCAAAGTCGGCGAAATCCTTGCGGCACGGACCTGACGGTGCGATGAAGGTCCGGCGCACTCCATTCGGGGGCACCTGATAAGTGCAGAATGTTGTTTCGAGATGTCCTGAATTTATGATTTTTTGAATGAGCAGTTGCTAAATTAAGGCTTCAATCCAGATACTGCATGCAGGGTTGGGGAAAACTTCAAAATACGTACACTGGGAAAAAGACAAAAAAAAGGATGCTTGTGAGCATCCTTTTGATTTTTCACTTTGGAAAAATTACTTCTTGGCTTCTTCTTTTTTCTCTTCTTTTTTCTCTTCGCCAGCGGGTGCAGCTTCGTCAGCTTTTTGTTCTTCTACTGCGGGCTCTTCCGGTTTGTCAGCTTTTTTGCAAGCAACAAAGCCAGCGCTGAAAGCGAGAGTGAAGATAGAGACGAAGATCAAAGTAAAAATTCTTTTCATACTATGTACTCCTTCTGTTTGTGTTATAAATTTTTGTGCATCATTTGTATAATGCCATTAAAAATCAATAAAAAAATAAAAAAATTTCAAATTAATATCTTCCAAGCTGATATATCGAAATTCTTCTATTCATCTTGATTTCATGACATATAAGATAAAAAAATAAACGGCGTCAATATTTTTTTTATTTTTTTTATGATCAATGATATCAGATAAAACCGGCCAGGTTCTTGGAGATCTTTTCCACGTCCTTTCTGGTCAATGTCGGATACAAAGGAAGAGAAAACAGTTTTTTTGAAAAGCGCTCGCTGTTGGGGAAGTCAGACCCGTTCAATCCCATGAGGGAATGAACGGGACAGGCGATGGGCCTAATCACTTCAATACGGTTTTTTCTCCAATAACTTTCGATTTTATCATTGGATAAGTTAAATAATACGGGAAAAGCCTGATACGCAAACCGGTCATTGTACTGAAATGGCGTTTTATGGGGGGTTATACGGATAGATTCGTGATAAATTCTGGCAATTTCACGTCTCCTGTGGAGCAAATCTGCCAATTTTGCCAGCTGTGAAATGCCCATGGCTCCCTGAAAATCGGTCATGGAATAGTCAAAGTGGAGATGTTCGCCGTTATTTCCACGAAAATCCTTCATTATTGAAAAACTTTTTGAATTATTGGTAAAAACCATGCCGCCATTGCCGGTAGTAATAATGCCGGCCGGATCAAAGGACGCCACGGTATAAGTACCTATCCTGCCAGTAGGGACTTCGTCGATTTCTGTTCCTATGGCATGGGATATGTCTTCAATTATGGGAACTGCAAGCTCTTCAAGGCCCTGAACCGGGTAATGGAAGCCGAAAAGGTGCCCTATGATAACGGCTTTTGTCTTTTCGGTTATCATCCCCTTGATTTCGTCAAGGGCGGGGAAAACTGAGTCTTTTTCTATGTCTACAAGGACAGCTTTTCCGCCTGTCATGGACAGGGCGCTCAGGGGAGCCTGCGAGAAATAGGAGGGCATGATTATTTCGTCTGAATCTCCAATCTCCAGCGCCTTGAAAACAAGATGATAGGCCGCTGTGAGGGAAGTGGTCGCAAGTGCGTATTTCAGGCCGATCATTTTTGCCATGGTGGATTCGAAATTTTTTACTGATTCGCCCGCTACCAGGTCATCGTTGATAAGGCAGTCAAGGACCGCTTCAAGTTCTTTCCGGGTAATAGTGGGCCTGCTGGATACGATCTTCATACCCTTCCCTTTTACATGTGTTTCCGGTATTATAACAGAGGGATTGTTCATGTGATATTTCTTTTTCTCCAATAACTAAATTTATTTAATATGGTCAAGAAGGTTTTATGTCTCATTGAAAAAATGCAAAAAAACCTGATGAGAATGACATGGCGCCCCATGGGACATATTCCCGGGATGAAAAAAAAATTTAACGCAGAAGGCGCGGAGGACGCAGAGTTTAGAAGGTATGCCATAGGGTGGGTAAATATTTTAACAATAACAAAATGATAAAATACAATAAAAACTGGAATATACTATTAAACAAACATCCCTCCGTGTTCTCCGCCTCTCTGCGTTGAACAATTAAAAATGAGCTGGTTGATGGTCGTGCCCCTGCAACTGCAGATAATTTTCTTATAAAGCTTATTTTTATTATGTCCGATATAGAAAGGAGAACATTATATGTAGTGCAGCAGGTTGGAGGTATATCATGAGATCAATAGCAAGGAATTGCGCTGTTATGACGGCAGGAATAATAGTGCTATTCTTTTTGGCAAGCTGTGCAACGGATAATTCCTATGCCAAACAGCGAGATTACCGCAATGTAAAAGCGGGCGACAAGGCGGAAGATTCAAACTTTGATGAGGAAAGCAACGATTTCGGAGCCGCAGACAAGGGAACCGATTCAACCTGGTCGAATAAAAAGGCCCGTAATAATGAGGGCGATTCTTCATATAAAAAGGACGCCTATTATCAGACCGGCGCGGCATCCTGGTATGGACGTGAGTTTAACGGCAAGAAAACCGCGTCGGGAGAGCGCTTCGATATGAATGGCCTTACGGCGGCCCATAAGACCCTCCCCTTCGGCACGGTCATAAAAGTGAAAAATTTTGATAATGGAAAGACTGTCACCGTGCGGGTAAATGACCGGGGTCCCTATCGGGGGAACAGGATCGTCGATCTCTCCTATGGAGCGGCAAAAAAACTCGGTATGATAAAGGACGGCCAGACTCAGGTGGGGATACAGATAGTCAAGAAAGGCAATGGTGATGATGCTGACCGGGAAAATGATGGCGGCCGGAAAGGCGATGTTGAAGCAGTGTCCGATGAGACGGGCGATGATAGTACTTCAGATACAGGTTCCTATGCCATTCAGGCAGGGGCATTCTATTCCCGGCACAATGCCGAGCAGCTGAAATCCAGAATCGAGGGGATGACGGATAAATCAGTCGTCATAGTCAACGATGGTGACATGTTCAAGGTCCGGATCGAAGGCCTGGATTCAAAAAATGAATTGAGCAGGCTTAAAAGAACTCTTTCAGAAGAGGATATTCCTTCTTTTCTTATCAAGAAGCATGAATAGATTTGATATTTAATTAGTGATAAAAAACGGCACGTTAGTGCCGTTTTTTTATGGGAGATGACATTGATTTCAGACTGTCATTTCGACGGGTCCCGATACTTTCGTGACGAGGAGAAATCTATAAATGATTTCTGATAACGTTCGAAATGACAGAGTGAAAAGCATAAAATCACGCCTCTTCAGGGGATCAAGGGGCTAGCGGAAAGTCATGTTCCATGTACTGTTGTATTGGAAAAAAATATTAAATGCCCGGGCTGTTCGTGCCAGATTTTAATACAAATACACAAAAACTCTTTGATTCGAGAAAATATCAAAATTTTATTGACAAAAAAGGGGTGGTTTCTATGATTTCCACCTACCTCTGCCCACGTAGCTCAGTCGGTAGAGCATTTGCATGGTAAGCAAAAGGTCACCAGTTCGATTCTGGTCGTGGGCTCATTGTGGGCATAGACGACTGAGCTCACAGTTTCCAACACCGCAAGGGGTAATTCCAATTTTCATTAATTGGTTGACTGCAGGGTAACTGCAATTTTTTGTAACAAATTGTCAAAAAGCAGAGGAATGGGATATGCGCGAGATCATACTGTTGGCATGCCAGGAATGTAAACGGCGGAATTATTCCGTCACCAAGAACAAGAAGAACCAGACCGGCAAGCTGGAAGTGAAAAAGTATTGCAAGTTCTGCAACAAGCATACATCCACAAAGAAACTAAGGCGTAGGTCCGACGTGAATAAAATTCTTGAAACCGATCCGCCGGATGATTGCGTATGTACGCGAAGCAAAAGATGAATTGAAAAAAGTTACCTGGCCGACGAGGGACGAGGTAACGAGCTTTACCATGGTCGTTGTGGTGGCGGTCCTCGCAATTTCGATTTTTCTCTGGCTTGTGGATACCGGGCTCATGTATCTGATAAAAACGGTAATGAAGTAGAATATGGCAAAAGAGTGGTATGTCGTTCATACATATTCAGGTCACGAGAACAAGGTCAAACTTGCTCTCGAGAAAGAAGCTGAGAAGCGTGGCCTGCAGGAGAAGTTGATCCAGGTTAAGATCCCAACCGTGGAAGTCCCCGAAGTCAAGGACGGGAAGAAGAGTATGAGATCGAGGAAATTTTTCCCTGGCTATGTTCTCGTGGAGATGGAATTCGAAGATGAGACCTGGGGCCTGGTAAAAAGCATCAATGGCGTAACCAATTTTGTGGGCGCATACGGGACGAACAGGCCGAAGCCGCTCTCCCGCGAGGAAGTAAACTCCCTCTTTGACCAGATGGGCGAGCAGAAGGTGAAGGAGAAGATATCCACCGTCGTTGATTTCTCTGTCGGAGAGCACGTTAAGGTCATAGACGGTCCCTTCAATAATTTTAGCGGCGTAGTCGAGGAAGTGAATCCCGAGAAGGGGAGGCTCCGGGTGAAGGTTGAAATTTTCGGCCGCGGCACCCCGGTGGAGCTCGACTTTTTACAGGTTGGCAAAATATAGTAATTATACTATTTATTTAGACCTTTTATTCTTTACCTGCCATTTTGGCGGAGAAAAATAAAGTCTACTAAATAAGAATTTTCTTTTTGTTTTCTATCAGAGGAATATTATGGCAAAGAAAGTTAAAACCGTTGTTACTGAAATCAAGCTGCAGATCCCGGGCGGCCAGGCGAACCCTGCTCCCCCGGTCGGTCCAGCCCTGGGCCAGCATGGTCTGAACATCATGGACTTCTGCAAGTCCTTCAACGAGAAGACCAAAGACCAGATGGGAACGATTCTTCCTATCATCATCACCGTGTTTGACGACCGGACCTATACGTTTATCATCAAAACGCCGCCGGCGGCGGTGCTGATAAAAAAATCCCTGAAGCTGGAGAAGGGGTCCGCGGAGCCGAACAAGCAGAAGGTGGGCACCATTAACCGGAAACAGCTCGAAGAAATAGCCAGGATCAAGATGCCGGACATCAACGCCAATGATATGGATGCGGCTGTCAAGATCATAGCCGGGACCGCCCGGTCTATGGGAGTCGATGTGGTCGAGTAATCGGCCGCGTGATGCAGATACAAATTCGAGGTACGTGAGAAATGAAACGTGGTAAAAAAATAGTAGCAGCCAGGACCAGGGTCGACAGGAACAAGTTGTACAATGTCGATGAAGCGGTCAAGCTCATGAAAGAGTGCAAATTTTCCAAGTTTGACGAGACGGTTGATATACAGGTCAAGCTGATACATAAAAGCTTCCAGAACATCCGGGGATCCGCCAATCTGCCCGCGGGGACCGGCAAGGAAAAAAAGGTCCTTGTCATCTGCAAGGGGGACAAGCAGAAGGAAGCGCAGGAAGCCGGAGCCGATTACGTGGGCGCCGAGGATATGATAGAGAAGATCAAGACCGGGTGGATTGATTTCCAGGCCGTGGTCGCTACTCCCGACATGATGAAGGAAGTAGGAAAGCTGGGACAGGTGCTCGGCAAAAAGGGTCTTATGCCGAAGCCGAAATCCGGGACCGTGACCGAAGACATCAAGGGCATCATCAAGGAGCTCAAGGGCGGCCGGGTCGAATACAAGTCGGACAAGACCGGCGTTATTCACATGGGGATCGGCAAGATATCCTTCGCTGATGACGCAATCATAAGCAACATTAGCGCCTTCTTCAACCAGGTACTGAAAGACAAGCCCTCTGACGCGAAGGGCAACTATATAAAATCGGTGTTTATCAGCTCCTCCATGGGGCCTGGCATCAAACTCAATCATAAGGGGATTGAAAAATAATGGTCAAACAATATAAAGTCGATGAAGTGTCGTCCATGGTCGAACAGCTGAAGGATAAGGGCAACATTATCCTTACGAACTACTCGGGGATCAGGGTAAAGGACATAAGCAAGCTCCGCAAGACCCTCAGAAGCAAGAATGCGGATTACCGCGTCGTCAAGAACACGCTTTTCAAGCGGGCTCTGAAGGAAGTCGGCGTTGAGGGCCTTGACGATTACCTGAAGGGGCCGGTGGCGGTCGCTTTTGCCAAGGATGATGTCGGCGAGGTCGCCAAGGCGCTCAAGGATTTCGCCAAAGATGTTGAGAAGTTTACCTATTCCGCAGGGTACCTTGACAGGGTCCTGTACAATCAGGATCAGATCAAGCAGATTGCAGACCTCCCGTCGAAAGAGGTTGTCCTGGCCCAGGTAATGGGAATGATCAACGGGCCGGCGCGTGGCATCGCCGTCGGCATGAACCAGATAATGGCATCTCTCGCACGCGGCATCAAGGCAGTGGCAGAGGCGCGGAATCAGCAGTAAGAGGTTTATTGAATTATACCGCTTTCTGGCGGAAAATATAATTATTAATAGAAAAGGTTCTGTTTCCAGTGTATATATAATATGCGGATACAATGCCTTTATAGGTTTTTACGATGCAGCTGAAGGCTGACCGCGCGCGAGGGCCGGCCGGGGACTGCAGGCCGTATTAACTTGAAGAAATTCACTAAGTATAAAGGAGAATTACAATGGCAAAGGTTCAAGAATTACTCGACGCGATCGGCAGCCTGACTCTTATCGAGGCGGCGGAGCTGGTCAAGGCGATGGAAGAAAAGTTCGGCATTTCGGCCGCCGCTCCGGTTGCAGTAGCAGCAGCAGGTCCCGCAGCAGTTGAAGCCGCTGATGAACAAACCGAATTTGACGTGATACTGGCGGGCTTCGGCGACAACAAGGTCGCGGTCATCAAGGAAGTCAGGACCATCACCGGTCTTGGTCTCAAAGAAGCGAAAGAACTCGTCGAAGCCGGCGGCAAACCGGTCAAGGAAAAAGTTTCCAAGGAAGAAGCTGAGAAAATCAAGCAACAGCTGGTTGCGGCAGGCGCGACAGTTGAGGTTAAATAATCTGGCGAGTGATAATCATTTTTTTCCACAATGAACGGGCAACAGGTTTGGTTGGCGACAATCAAACCTTTTGGCGTTTTTAAACATCTCGATAAAGGTTTAAACATCCATGCAAGAGTCAAAAAAAGTCGTTAATTTTGGCAAGATTATGACGGGCCTTCAGCTGCCCAATTTGATCGAAATCCAGCTGAAGTCCTATGATTGGTTCCTTCAGCCCGGCGCAGTCAAGAAGAAGCCCCAGGGGCTTCAGGCCGTGTTCGAGGAAATATTTCCTATCGAGAGTCCCCACGAGGACGTCGTGCTCGAATATCTCGATTACGAAATCGGCGCGCCGAAATATTCCGAGCTCGAGTCGAAAGAGCGCGATGTAACCTACGCGGCGCCGCTGAAGGCCACCATACGTCTCATCAGGAAAGACAGCATGGAGGTGCGGGAGCAGTCCGTCTACATGGGGGATGTCCCTCTCATGACTCCCCGGGGAACCTTTATCATCAACGGCGCCGAGCGGGTCGTGGTAAACCAGCTGCACCGCTCCCCCGGCATCTTCTTTTTCTACGAGGAAGCCGAACGGATCTACAACTACCGGGTCATCCCCGACCGTGGATCGTGGCTCGAATTCGAGATGGACCCCAAGGGATACATCATAGCCCGGATTGACCGGAAAAAGAAATTCCCGGTGTCCCTCCTCATCAAGGCGCTCGGATACGAAACCGACGAAGAAGTGGTTAAACTGTTTTACAATACCAAGGTAGTACGGCTGAAAAGTGACGAGGAGTTCGCGATGCTCAACGGGAAGCGGGTTGCCCGCGACGTGGTGAGCAAGCAGACGGGCGAGGTCGTCATCGAGGTCGGTGAGCGGATCAGCATGGACATGATCGACCGCCTCAAGGAAGAGAAGGTCCATGACGTTGAAGTGATCGAATTCCCCAACAACAAGGAAGACTCCTACCTGAGCACGACACTTGAGATTGAAAAGGAATTCATCAACAAGCACGTGAAGTCCCCGGCCGTTAACGAGCTGAAAAAATCGGAGCTTGCCCTCCTGACCATCCATGCCATCATGTGGCAGAGCGAGCCGACGAACCTGGAAAACGCGACGGAGCACTTCAAACGGCTCTTTTTCGATCCCAAGACCTACAGCCTCGGCGCGGTCGGACGTTACAAGATATCGAGCAAATTCGGGATGGATGACTTCAGCACCCAGACCCTTAAGCCTGAAGACATAGTATTCTCGCTGAAATACTTTTTATACCTCATAGCAGAGGCCGATGGGTACGAGATTGACGACAACGACCCGCGGTCGAAGACCAAGAAAAAAATGATCCCCACGGTCGTTGACGATATCGACCACCTGGGCAACAGGCGGGTCCGTTCAGTCGGCGAGCTGATCATGAACCAGATCAAGGTCGGTTTCCAGCGGATGGAGCGCGTCATCAAAGAGCGGATGACCATCCAGGACCTGGATGTCATTACCCCGCAGGCGCTTATCAGCATCAAGCCGATAACGGCGGTCATCAACGAATTCTTCGGGTCGAGCCAGCTCTCACAGTTCATGGACCAGACCAACCCGCTGGCGGAGCTTACGCACAAGCGGAGGCTGAACGCCCTGGGACCGGGCGGTCTCTCCCGCGAGAGGGCCGGATTCGAGGTGCGGGACGTGCACCCGTCCCATTACGGACGGATGTGCCCCATCGAGACGCCTGAAGGCCCGAACATCGGACTTATCGTTTCCCTCAGCACCTACGCGCAGATCAACGATTACGGTTTCCTGGAGACACCCTACCGGTACGTGGATAACGGCAAGCTGACCGACCAGATCGAGTATCTCACGGCGGACCGGGAAGACCTCTATTTCATTGCCCAGGCGAACCAGGAGCTGGATGACAAGGGGCATTTCGTGAAAGTCCATGATCCCCTGCCGGCACCGGGGCAACTTCCCCTACAAGAGGCCGAAGGAGATCCAGTACATGGACGTTTCGCCCCAGCAGATATTCTCGGTGTCAACATGCCTGATTCCCTTCCTGGAGCATGACGACGCGAACCGGGCCCTGATGGGATCCAACATGCAGCGCCAGGCGGTGCCCCTTATGATCGAGGAAGCGCCCTTTGTCGGGACCGGCATTGAGCCGAAGGCGGCCTACGATTCCGGCGTTCTCATGATATCCAACCATGCCGGATGAGGTCGAATATGCTGACGCCGCTGTCGGTTAAGATAAAGACCGGCCCGCGGCGAGATCGATCGATTATGACACTGATGAAATTCAAAAGGACCAACCAGGGCACCTGCTTCAACCAGCAGCCCGTGGTTAAAGAGGGGCAGAAGATCAAGAAGGGCGATGTCCTCGCCGACGGTCCTGCCACCGACAACGGCACGGCTTGCCCTGGGCAAAAACATCCTCGTGGCCTTCATGCCCTGGATGGGATACAACTTCGAGGACGCCATCCTCATATCGGAAAGGCTCGTCGAGGATGACATCTATACCTCGGTACACATAGAACAGTTCGAAGTGGAGGCGCGCGAAACCAAGCTCGGGCGCGAGGTCATCACGCGGGACATCCCCAACCTGTCGGAAAAGGCCTTCCGCGACCTTGACATGGACGGCATCGTGCGCCGCGGGGCCTATGTGCAGCCTGATGATATCCTGGTGGGCAAGGTCACTCCCAAGGGCGAGCAGGACCTGACGCCGGAATACAAGCTGCTCCACTCGATCTTCGGCGAAAAGGCGCGGGAAGTGCGCGACACCTCGCTGCGGGTGCCCAACGGCGTTGAGGGATTGTCATAGACGTGAAGCGCTTCTCCCGCGAACATGGCGACGAACTTGCCCCCGGCGTGGAAGAGCTGGTAAAAGTATATATCGCGGATAAAAGGAAGATTTCCGTCGGCGACAAGATGGCGGGGCGCCACGGAAACAAAGGCGTTATCTCGAAGATCGTCCCCGAGTTACGACATGCCCTACCTGCCCGACGGAACGCCGATGGACATCGTTCTCAATCCGCTTTCGGTTCCGTCCCGGATGAACCTGGGACAGCTCCTGGAAACAGAGCTGGGCTGGGCGGCCGAGAAGCTGGAAACTCTTTATGAGACCCCGATTTTCGACGGGGCCAAGGAAAGCGATATCCGGGAACTGTCTGAAAAAGGCGGGTCTGCCGGAGACGTCCAAGTCGGTGCTGTATGACGGCCGCACGGGGATACCCTTCGAGCAGGAGGTCATGGTCGGCCAGATCTACATGCTGAAGCTGGCGCACATGGTGGATGACAAGATCCACGCTCGGTCCACCGGCCCGTACTCCCTGGTCACCCAGCAGCCTCTGGGCGGAAAGGCCCAGTTCGGCGGACAGCGCCTGGGCGAGATGGAGGTCTGGGCCCTCGAGGCGTACGGCGCGGCCTATACCCTGCAGGAACTCCTGACGGTCAAGTCCGACGACATGCTCGGACGGGCGCGCATCTACGAGGCCATCGTGAAAGGCATCAACACCTCGTCGCCGGGCATACCGGAGTCGTTCAACGTTCTCATCCAGGAACTGCGCGGCCTTGCCCTTGACGTGAGGATCTATGACGATAAGGGAAAGGAGATAAGCCTCTCCGAATGGAGCGAAGGCTACGGCAAGACCAAGAAAAGGATTAAGATCGATTCTTTGAAGAATATATGACCTCACCCCCCGATTCCCTCTTCCATTTGGAATTGAAGAAAGAGGAGGAGGCGAGGAGGGGATAACAGAAAGTTTTTTCAGAAGTAATTAACTCTTTCAGAGGAAGCAACATGAGAGATTTTAACGATTTCAGTTCAATCCAGATAAAACTAGCGTCGCCCGACCAGATTCGGGAATGGTCCTATGGCGAGGTTAAAAAACCTGAAACCATAAACTACCGGACACTGAAACCCGAGCGTGACGGTCTGTTCTGCGAGAAGATCTTCGGCACCACCAAGGAGTGGGAATGTTACTGCGGAAAGTTCAAGTCGATCCGGTACAAGGGCGTTATCTGCGACCGCTGCGGCGTCGAGGTAACGCACTACAAGGTCCGCCGCGAGCGGGGCGGCCATATCGAGCTGGCCTGTCCCGTCGCCCATATCTGGTATTACCGTTCAGTGCCGTCACGGATGGGTCTTCTCCTGGACCTGACGGTTAACGTCCTGAAATCAGTGCTCTATTACGAAAAATATATCGTCATCGATCCCGGCGACGCCGCTGAAGAGGACATCAAGGTGGGAGACGCCCTGGACGAGGACGCCTTCCTGGCAATGAATGAAAAGTACGGCGATACCCTGGTCTGCGGCATGGGCGCCACGGCCATCAAGGACCTGCTCACCCGTATCGACCTGGACGAGGAGTCGCGGCAGATACGGGCGCTCATCCAGGCCAAGGCAAAGAAAGAGAAAGAGGTGAAGATCGACAAGAAGCTGATCAAGCGCCTTGAAATAATCGAGGCCTTCAAGGAATCAGGCAACGAAACCGACTGGATGATACTGGATGCCGTACCGGTCATTCCGCCCGAGCTCCGGCCGATGGTCCAGCTCGACGGCGGACGCTTCGCCACTTCCGACCTGAACGATCTCTACCGGCGTGTCATCAACCGGAACAACCGGCTTAAGCGCCTCCTGATGCTCCGCGCCCCGGAAATCATCGTGCGGAACGAAAAGCGGATGCTCCAGGAAGCAGTGGACGCCCTTTTCGACAACAGCCGGCGGAAGCGCGCGGTCAAGGGCAAGGGGAACAGGCCTCTGAAGTCCCTCTCTGACATGCTCAAGGGGAAACAGGGACGGTTCCGCCAGAACCTTCTGGGAAAACGTGTCGACTATTCCGGGCGTTCCGTCATCGTTATCGGCCCGGAACTGAAGCTGTACCAGTGCGGTCTGCCCAAGAAGATGGCAGTCGAGCTCTTCAAGCCCTTCATCATGAAGCGCCTGGTGGACAAGGATTATGTGCAGAATATCAAGTCCTCCAAGAAGATGGTTGAGAACGAGCGCCCCGAGGTGTGGGAAGTCCTCGAGGAGGTCATATCCGAGCACCCGGTGCTGCTGAACCGCGCCCCGACGCTACACCGCCTCGGCATCCAGGCCTTCGAGCCGATACTGGTCGAAGGTAAGGCGATCCGCCTCCATCCCCTGGTCTGCCACGCCTATAACGCCGACTTTGACGGCGACCAGATGGCGGTACACGTGCCGCTTTCGCCGCGGGCCCAGATGGAATGCTGGACCCTGATGCTGGCATCGCACAACCTCCTGTCGCCGGCCAACGGTCACCCGGTTGTGTCGCCAACACAGGACATCGTCCTGGGAATATTTTATCTCACCTCGATCCTCGAGGGCGCACCCGGGGAGGGCAAGCTCTTCGACGAGGAGTCCGAAGTACACCGGTCCGTTGATTGCGGCCAGATTAAAATGCGGAGCAAGATCAAGTTCATCAATAAAAACAATGAAATAGTAGAGACATCGGCGGGTCGCCTTATCTTCAACGGCCTTCTGCCGGTTGGCCATCCCTTTGTGAACCGGGTTATCAACGACAAGGAGCTTTCACACCTGATTTCCGTGGTGCTCCGGCAGTACGGGCCCAACGTGACGGTAAAGATGCTCGACGATATTAAGGAGGCCGGCTACAGGTACGCGACCCTTTTCGCGCCGACCATATCAATGTCGGACATCATCGTGCCGACGGTGAAACGTGAAATCATCCTCGAGGAAGACAAGAAGCTCGAGAAGATCGAGAACGAATACCGCAACGGCTACATCACCAACGAGGAACGGTACAACCGCGTTATCAATCTCTGGACCAACGCTAACGAGATTATCGCCGATAAGATGTTCGAGGAACTTTCCGCCAATAGCAACGGTTTTAATCCGATCTACGTTATGGCGCAGTCCGGCGCCCGGGGAAGCAAGCAGCAGATCCGCCAGCTGGCGGGGATGCGCGGCCTCATGGCGAAGCCGTCGGGTGAAATCATCGAGGTTCCCATCCGGACAAACTTCAAGGAGGGCCTCACGGTCCTGGAATACTTCATCTCGACCAACGGCGCCCGCAAGGGCCTTGCCGACACGGCGCTTAAAACCGCCGACGCCGGATACCTGACACGGCGGCTGGTTGATATCGCCCAGGATGTGGTCATCTCCACGGAAGACTGCGGCACCACCATTGGCATTGACATATACGCTATAAAAGAAGGGGACGATGTCATCGAATCGTTGGGTGACCGGGCCCTGGGCCGCACCCTCCTCTATGATTTGCTCCACCCGGTCACCGGGGATGTCATCTGTAAAGCGGACGAAATCGTCAACGAGGAAATAGCAGAGCTGATAGACCAGCTGGATATTGATTCCATCGAGATCCGGTCGGTGCTGACCTGCGAGGCGAAGCACGGCGTCTGCAGCAAGTGCTACGGACGGAACCTGGCCAACGCCATGCCGGTGGACATCGGCGAAGCAGTGGGCATCATCGCGGCCCAGTCGATCGGGCAGCCGGGAACGCAGCTGACCATGCGTACATTCCATATCGGCGGCATCGCGTCACGGGCCGTTGAGGAGAGTGAGATCAAGCTCAGCTACCCGTCATTTGTAAAAGAAATAACTTCCAAAACCATCAAGACCGAGGACAAGAAAACCATTTCAGTCAGACGGGGCTACCTTATCATCCAGAGGGTTGTATCCGAAGTAACACTGAAAGGCGAGCCGCAACTGCTTGTCAGCGAAAACGAGAAAGTGTACGCCGGGGTCAAGATCGCAAAGACCGAGGACGGCGAGGATGTCATAGCGAAAAACTCAGGTCTGGTCAAACCGGTCAAGAACAAGGTCTACATACTTGGCGATCCCCACTCCATTCCGGTCAACGTCGGTACGGAGATCCACGCGAAGTCGGGTCGGTTTTATGAGCGGAACGAGATCCTGGCCTCCTTTGACCCATGGTTTGAACCGATCCTGACGGAGGTGACCGGCAAGGTCGAATTCGTCGATATCGAGCTCAACAAGAGTCTGCGCGAGGAAATAGACCCATCGTCGAATGTCACCAAGCGGGTCATCGTGGAGTACAAGACCGAGAAACTGCAGCCGCGCATAGACATCATCGGACCCTCGAAACAGGTAATCACGTACCTTCTGCCGAAGGGGGCGAACCTGATGGTCAATCATAACGACAAGGTCTTCGCCGGAACCATTCTCGCGAAGATTCCGCGGGGCGCTGAAAAAACAAAGGACATCACCGGCGGTCTGCCGCGGGTCGCAGAGCTCTTCGAAGCGCGGGCGCCGAAAGACGCCTCAACCCTGTCCGAACTGGACGGCACTATTGAGATCGGCGACACCGTTAAGAACAAGCGTAAGATCATTGTCACCGGAGAAGACGGCACAGTGAAGGAATACTCCATCCCGGTTTCCAAGTTTCTCCGCGTCCAGGACCGGGACTTCATAGCCAAGGGCGAACAGGTAGATGACGGCGCCGTGGACCCCCATGACATACTCAAGATCAAGGGGCCGCGGGAGCTGCAGAAATTCCTCGTCAACGAGATCCAGGAGGTGTACCGCCTCCAGGGTGTTTCGATCAACGATAAGCATATTGAGGTCATCGTCCGGCAGATGCTTCGGAAGGTAAAGGTCACGGAACCGGGCGATTCGACCTTTGTCATCGAACAGATAGCGGACAAATTTGATTTTGTGGATGAGAACGAGCGGGTGCTCAACGAGGGCGGTAAGCCGGCAACGGCCATGCCGATCCTGATGGGCATCACGAAGGCCGCCCTCAATACGGAATCCTTCATCTCTGCGGCATCGTTCCAGGAGACAACGAGGGTTCTCACTGACGCGGCCATCAAGGGCAAGGTGGACAATCTCCGCGGTCTCAAGGAGAATGTCATAATCGGGCACCTGATCCCGGCCGGCACAGGCGTTCGTCAGTACGGCAACATCAGTGTGTATGAAAATGAATTGGGTGACCTTGAAGGGCCGCCTCCGGGAGAAGGTGAACAGATTGCGGCGGATGAAGAGGTCGTCGCAGATAACGAATAGGGAATGCGCCCGTCCGGGGGGTCCATACCGGGTGGGGAGCCGCCTGTCCGTTATTAATCAAATTAATAACTTGACAAAAAATATCATAATTCACAAATACCATTTTAATGATTTCTGACATCTCTGCGATGGTGTGAATATATACGATATCATATTTAAGTAAGCAGAAACAGGAGCAATAATGCCAACGATCAACCAATTAATCCGTCAGGGACGGGAACAGAAAAGAAAAAAGACGAAATCGCCCGCCCTTAAAAGCTGCCCGCAGAAGCGCGGCGTGTGCACCAGGGTTATGACCTTTACCCCGAAAAAACCGAACTCGGCGCTGCGGAAAGTGGCACGGGTGCGGCTCACCAACGGCATCGAGGTGACGGCCTATATCCCCGGCATTGGCCACAATCTGCAGGAGCACAGCGCGGTCCTCATCCGGGGCGGCCGGGTCAAGGATCTGCCGGGCGTACGGTACCATATAATCCGTGGGACCCTGGACACCCTCGGCGTGGATGACCGGAGAAAGAGCCGTTCAAAATATGGGACCAAGCGGCCCAAGGCATAATCATTGATAGCGAGGAATTAATATGCGCAGAAGAAGACCAGTCAAGCGGGAACAGTTGCCCGATCCGAAATTTGGAAGCAAGCTAGTTTCGAAATTCATCAACTGCATGATGATGCAGGGGAAGAAGGGTGTTTCCGAAACGAATTTTTACAAAGCCATGGATATCATAAACAAGAAGACACAGAAGGACCCCATCGAAGTATTTATACAGGCCCTCGAGAACGCGAAACCTCTGGTTGAGGTTAAGTCCCGGCGCGTCGGTGGCGCCACCTACCAGGTCCCTGTTGAGATCAGGCCGGAGCGTCGGCAGGCGCTGGGAATCCGCTGGCTTATCACAAACTCCCGGTCCCGTTCCGAGAAGACCATGTATGAAAAGCTCGCCGGCGAATTGATGGATGCTTTTAATAATACCGGCACCTCGATTAAAAAGAAAGAAGACACTCATAAAATGGCAGAAGCCAACAAGGCTTTCGCCCACTACAAATGGTAAGAAGAAATTAAACATGCCCCCGCCTTCGGCGGGGGCATGTTGTGTATAAAATGAAGTTTTTTGAAATACCAGGCTGTCCTGGTATTTTTATATCTTGATAGTCTATTGTCGAACATATAGTAAGAACTCTTTTGATAGAGAAGCCGCGGCAGATATCTCACTCGTTCCGCCTCGTATTTATAAACACAGGATGTGTTGTATGCCGCAAAGGACAAAATGTTCGTGAGCGGCCTCGTTGAGATATCCTGCCGCTTTTAAACTCGATGCCATCGGCCATGCTGGCCTGATACACAGTAGAGCATTTGATAGAATATTTGAAGGACTAATATGCCACGGGAACTCCCGCTAAACAGAACACGCAATATCGGCATCATGGCGCACATCGATGCAGGCAAGACCACCCTCACCGAGAGGATACTCTTCTACACGGGAAAGACGCACAAGATGGGCGAGGTGCATGAAGGGACCGCGGAGATGGACTGGATGGTGCAGGAAAAGGAGAGGGGCATCACCATCACGGCGGCTGCGACGTCCTGCTTCTGGAAAAATACCATCATCAATATCATAGACACGCCGGGTCACGTCGACTTCACCATGGAGGTGGAACGGAGCCTCAGGGTTCTCGATTCAGCCATCGCCGTGTTTGACGGCGTTGCCGGCGTCGAGCCGCAGTCGGAGACCGTGTGGCGCCAGGCCGATCATTATCACATCCCGCGCATCTGCTTCGTGAACAAGATGGACCGGGTAGGCGCGGATTTCGAGCGGTGCCTGGCGATGATAAGGGAGAAACTCCACGCCGTGCCGCTTCCCCTGCAGATTCCCATGGGGCTCGAAGACGCTCACCGGGGCGTTATTGATCTCGTGACGATGAAGGCCCTGGCCTGGACTGATGAACTGGGGATGAAAATACAGGAAGTGGAAATCCCGGCTGATCTCAAGGACAGGGCCAGGGAGTACCGCGATGCTCTGCTTGAAACCGTGGCCGAGCATGATGACGCCATCATGCATAAATACCTGGAAGGGATTGAGCCTGACGAGCAGGAGATACGGACTGTCATCAGGAAAATAACCGCCGAGACCACGGTCTTTCCGGTACTGTGCGGCTCGGCCTTGCGCAACAAGGGCGTTCAGCCGGTCCTTGACGCCATAGTGGAATATCTCCCGTCGCCCCGCGACGTCAAACCTGTCGAAGGCCATAATCCCAAGGACCTGGAAGAAATTCTCAAGCGTGAAGCGAACGACAAAGAGCCCTTCTGCGGCCTCGTGTTCAAGCTCATGAGCGACCCCTATGTCGGGAAGCTGTCATACGTCCGCATCTACTCGGGGCATATGAAGACCGGAGACCAGGTGTACAACGTGTCGACCGGCAAGAAGGAGCGCGTGCAGCGGTGCCTTCGCATGCATGCCAATGACCGTGAGGACATCAAGGAAGTCTATACCGGCGATATCGTTGCTGTCGTCGGCCTGCGGAGCGCCCGCACCGGCGATACCCTGGCTGACGAAAACAAACCCATACTACTTGAAAAGATGGAATTCCCAGACCCGGTCATATCAGTGGCCATCGAGCCGAAGACGAAAGCCGACCAGGAAAAGCTTGAAACGGCCCTGCGTCGCCTCGAGGAGGAAGATCCAACCTTTCACGTGAACTCCGACCCGGAGTCAGGACAGACTCTCATATCAGGCATGGGAGAGCTTCATCTTGAAATAATCGTGGACCGGATCACACGCGAATTCAACATTCAGGCCAATGTGGGGAAACCGCAGGTGACGTATAAAGAGACCATCACGAAAACCGCAGAATCCGAATACCGGTACGAGAAACAGATCGGCGGAAAGGACCAGTTCGGTCACGTGGCGATCCGCATGGAACCGGCTCAGCCCGGATCCGGTCTTGTGTTTAACAATGAGTTAAAGAGAGATGAAATACCGGCAGCCTTCATCAAGGATGTGGAAGCAGGACTGGCGGATGCCATGCAGGCTGGCGTAATCGCCGGTTACAAGATGGATGATGTTGCCGTTTCACTTATTGGCGGGTCGTTTAACGAAACTACTTCGATCCCCATGGCGTACCGCATCGCGGCCAATACCGCCTTCAAGGAAGGGGCGCGCAAGGCCGGACCTGCCCTCATGGAGCCGGTGATGAAACTTGAAGTGGTATGTCCAGACGAGTATACCGGGGACGTCATCAATGATATCAATTCGCGGCGCGGAAGGATAGAGAGCATAAACATCCGGGGCATGCTCAAGGTGGTTGATGCTTTTGTTCCTCTCTCCGAAGTCTTCGGTTACGCAACCAGTGTCCGGTCTATGAGCCAGGGACGGGCGACACATACCCTGCAGGTATCTCATTATGAAATAGTCCCGAAAGAAATTACGGATCGTATTATTGGAAGAATGACCGGCGTTTTCTATTAGAATTCGTGATGGGATCAATATTTTAATGAATAAATCCCTAATTTACAATATTTTTTAATTAATTTCTTGACAGAATAAGCACATTTTTTTTAATTCTAAAACCCGCAATTTGTATGGGCAAAATTGATTGGTAAGCCTAAAAGTTGCTTTTTTTGACAGTTTTTTTATTAAAAAAAGCGATTTTTTACCTTAGCAGAGTACCAATAAAGGGAAACAACGTAAGCCGTTTTTTCAAAAGTTTCCTTAGAACAATTTTATTATTTGTGGTTACAACTGTAATATCATCCTTTTTTGTGGGTAGATATTTTACTCAATACTATGCAGGAAAAATAATTAAGGAGTGAAATCCAATGGGTAAAGAAAAATTTCAACGGACCAAACCGCACGTAAACGTTGGCACGATCGGTCACATCGATCACGGCAAGACAACACTGACATCGGCTATCACGAAATGCCTGTTCCTGAAATATGGTCTTGGCAAGCCTGTTGAATTTGATCAAATTGACAATGCTCCCGAAGAAAAAGCGCGGGGTATAACGATTGCTACTTCTCACCAGGAATATGAAACACCCAAACGGCACTATGCCCATGTTGATTGTCCTGGTCATGCTGACTATATAAAGAACATGATCACCGGCGCCGCACAGATGGATGCCGCCATACTCGTTGTTGCGGCCAACGACGGCGCCATGCCGCAGACCAAGGAGCACGTTCTTCTGGCCCACCAGGTCAACGTTCCTTACATGCTTGTGTTCCTGAACAAGGTCGATATGATCGACAAGGCAGAGCGGGATGAGATGATCGAGCTCGTTGAGATGGAAATCAGGGAACTTCTCTCCAAGTATGAATTCCCCGGCGACGAGGTTCCCATCATCCCCGGTTCAGCCCTCAAAGCCCTTGAGGAAGCCGATGCGAAAAAAACTGACGGCGAATGGTTCAACACAGTTATCAAACTTGCGGAAGCAATGGACGAATATGTTCCCGAACCGAAGCGCGCAACTGACAAACCTTTCCTGATGCCTATCGAGGACGTCTTCTCGATAACCGGCCGCGGAACTGTTGTAACCGGCAGGATCGAGAGGGGTATTGTTAAGACCGGTGAAGAAGTTGAAATTATCGGAATCACCGAAACAAAGAAGACCGTATGCACCGGCGTTGAAATGTTCCGGAAAATCCTTGATGAAGGACGCGCGGGCGACAATGTCGGCTGCCTCCTCCGCGGTACTGCCAAAGAAGATGTCATGAGGGGACAGGTTCTCGCGAAACCCGGCTCAATTACTCCGCACAAGAAATTCAACGGCAAAGTATACGTTCTCAAAAAAGAAGAGGGCGGACGTCACACTCCGTTCTTCGGGAACTACCGGCCGCAGTTCTATTTCAGAACAACTGACGTTACCGGTATCGTAACTCTCCCGGCAGGAGTCGAGATGGTTATGCCTGGCGACGATATCGATATGGTAGTTGAGCTCATCACTCCGATTGCCATGGAAGAAGAACTCCGTTTCGCCATACGTGAAGGCGGCAGAACTGTTGGTGCTGGGGTTGTAACCAAGGTTATAGAGTAGCATATTCTGCCGAGGACGTGAATATAGTACTTTATGGTCAGACCATCATACTGATGGTCTGACCTGTGTATTTTCATGATATAAAAATTATTTTCAGGTAATTAAAGTGGCAAAGTCTACTGGACAACGTATAAGGGTAAAGTTAAGATCATTTGACGCAAAGTTGCTGGATCAGTCAGCCGAGAAGATCGTCGCGACAACTAATCGGAGCGGCGCAAAGGTTGCGGGTCCTATTCCGCTGCCGACAAAGATCGAAAAGTTCTGCGTCCTCAAATCGCCGCATGTCAATAAAAAATCGCGCGAGCAGTTTGAGATACGGACACACAAGCGTTTGATTGACATCATTGATCCGAATTCTGATACGGTTGAGGCTTTGATGAAGCTGGAGCTGCCTGCCGGTGTTTCGGTTGATATTAAATCCTGACCTTGCATAGTTCTTTATTTTAGTATCCTTATCATCTAATATTTTTGGATAGGAATGAGTGATGAAAAAGGCGCTTATTGGCAGAAAAATCGGGATGACCCAATTTATACATGAGGACGGCACGGCGACCCCTGTTACCGTGTGCGAACTTGGCCCCTGCGTGGTCGTGCAGAAAAAGAATGTGGAGAAAGACGGATACGCTGCATTGAAGCTGGGCTTCACTGATGCTAAAGAGCAGCGGATCACCAAGCCCATTCTTTCTGATCTTAAAAAGAAGGGCATCCGGCCCCTCCGGAATTTCGGTGAAGTTGCTGTATTCGACGATTCCCTGGATGTCGGCAGCGAGATAAAATGCTCAATTTTTGCTGAGAACGACGGCGGTTAATGTCACCGGCATATCAAAGGGTAAGGGATTCGCCGGTGTTGTCAAGAGGCACGGTTTCCATGGCGGCCGCGAAACCCACGGTTCCACGTTCCACCGCGCTCCCGGTTCCATCGGCGCCTGCGCGTATCCCAAGCGAGGTGTGGAAGGGCCAGCCGATGCCAGGAAGAATGGGGTTCCAGACTGTTACGGTGAAGAACCTTAAGATCGTCAAGGTCTTTGAGGATAAAAATATTGTGCTGATTTCCGGAGCGATACCCGGCAGAAAAAATACATTGATCACTGTTTGCGAACGATAGGTAGGCGGACGATGAAAGTTGATAAATATTCCATAGACGGCAAGGTTGTAGGGTCAGTTGAGCTGTCGGACAGTGTCTTTGGCGCGGAAGTAAACGATATTTTAATATATGAGCTCATTAAATCGGCGAACGCCAATCTGCGGCAGGGCACCCACAAGACAAAGGGGCGCGCCGAAATGAGCGGCGGCGGCGCGAAGCCGTGGAAACAGAAAGGAACGGGCAGGGCCCGCTCCGGATCGAGCCGGTCTCCCATCTGGAAGGGAGGCGGAACGATTTTCGGACCTGTTCCCCGCAGCTACCGGATAGACCTTCCGCGAACCATCAGGCGGTCTGCATACCGAGCCCTTTTCTCGCTCAAGGCCAAGCAGGGAAGCATCAAGGTAGTCGAAGATTTTAAAGTTAACGGAAAAACCAAGGAAGTCGCTAAAATCGGAAAGGCTCTGTCCATATCGAAGGGGACCATCATTGCCGACAGCGATGATTCCATGCTGAAAAGGTCGGTGAAGAATATTCCCTGGCTGACATATAATAACGTAAACAGAATTTCAAGCAAGGATATCTTTTATTCGAAAGAGCTCATCCTTACGGAAAGCGCCGTGATGAAGCTGAATGAACGATATGCCGAGGGCGGCAAATAATGAATGCGAATGATATCATTTTAAAGCCGGTGATTTCGGAAAAAACCACCGCGCTGATGGGTATAAACAAGTATGTTTTCCGGGTATCCATGAAAGCCAACAAACTCATGGTGTACCGTGCCGTAAAGGAACTCTTCGGCGTGCAGCCGGAGAAGGTGAATGTGCTGACTGTGCGCGGCAAGAATCGGCGGCTCCGCTTTCGGACCGGTAAGAGGAGCGCGTGGAAGAAAGCAATAATCACACTCAAGCCCGGCGAAAAGATCGAACTCTTTGAAGCGCAATAACGGCCGGTAAAAACCGGTTTACCAGGTTGAAAAGGAACCAGATATGGGACTGAAAAAATTTAGACCGATAACTCAAACAACGCGATACAAGACGGTGCTTGATTTCTCCGAGATTACGGAGACCAAGCCGTATAAGCCCCTGACCAAGGGGAAGAAAGAAAATGCCGGCCGCGGCAATAAAGGCCAGATTTCTGTGCGGCGTCGCGGCGGCGGTCACAAGCGCTTGTACCGTCTCATCGATTTCAAGCGCAATAAATATGGTATCGCGGGAAATGTTGACACGATCGAATATGATCCCAACCGCTCTGCCAATATAGCTCTGATTGCGTATGTGGATGGCGAAAAAAGGTATATCGTCGCTCCCGATACCCTCAAGGTGGGAGACTCGATACTGTCCGGAGAGAATGCCGAAATCAAAGTGGGGAACGCGCTTCCTCTGAAAAGTATACCCCTGGGAACCAATATCTATAATATCGAGATGAGCCGCGGCAAGGGCGGTCAGCTGGTTCGTTCTGCAGGCGCATCGGCGGTCATTACAGCCAAGGAAGGCTCATATTGCCTTATCAAGCTCCCATCGGGGGAGATACGGAAAATACATCAGGAATGCTATGCCACCATCGGCGAAGTTGGCAACAAGGACCATGGGCTTGTGACTATCGGCAAAGCCGGCAGGTCACGGTGGATGCACAAGAGACCCAAAGTGCGGGGTGTTGCCATGAACCCGGTTGACCATCCCCTCGGCGGCGGCGAAGGAAAATCCTCGGGCGGCAGGCACCCCTGTTCCCCGACGGGAGTGCCCAGCAAAGGATACAAGACAAGAAAGAAATATAAAATCAGCGATAAATACATTGTTAATCGAAGGAAGAAGTAATGGCTCGGTCAGTAAAAAAAGGTCCATACGTTGACATCAAGTTGTTCAAAAAGATTGAGGACATGAATTCCTCGAATCAGAAGAAGGCCATCAAGACATGGTCGCGCAGATCGACGATTTTCCCCGAAATGATCGGTCATACGCTGATGGTCCACAATGGGAAAAATTTCATTCCGGTGTATGTCACGGAAAACATGATTGGCCATAAGCTTGGTGAGTTCGCGCCGACGAGGACCTACCGGGGCCACAGAACCAAAGACGATAAAATTGCCAAGAGGAAGTAGTAATGGAAGCGCAATGCTTTTTCGAAATTTAACAGGATTTCCGCCTCGAAAACGAGGCTGGTCGCCAACGAGGTGCGGGGCGAAGAGCTCATGTACGCGATTGAGATTCTCAAGGCGATGCCGCAGAAATCAGCACGCCTCATATCTGAAGACGCTCTATTCGGCAGGTGCGAATGCGAAATATAACAAGCCCGATATATTGGACAAAGATTTATATATTAAGAAGATAGTCGTCGATGTCGGGCCGACCATGAAGCGGTTCCGCCCGCGGGCCCGCGGGCGGGCAAACCGGATAAAGAAGAGAACAAGCAGTATTCTGATTGTATTATCGGATGAAAATTAAACAATAAGGGTATCCATATATGGGTCAAAAGGTTAATCCAATAGGACTGAGGGTGGGAGTAAACAGGACGTGGGACTCCATCTGGTACGAAGATAAAAAGAATTACGCGAAATATCTTCACGAAGACTTGGCTATCAAGGAATATGTTGAGAAGGAAAAAAAATCAGCCGGTATATCCAGAGTGGCCATCGACCGGTTCCCGGACAGGGTCAACGTGAACATCCATGCGTCTCGGCCCGGCGTCCTTATAGGCAAGAAAGGCTCGGATATCGAGGCCCTTAAAGAGAAGCTCCAGAAGATTGCATCGAAAAATGTATATATAAACATCATCGAGGTGAAAAAACCGGAAAAGAACGCCAGCCTTATCGCCCAGCAGATAGCCCAGCAGGTCGAGGGTCGGTTCCCCTACCGGAGGGCCGTCAAGCAGGCCATCACCAACGCCATGAGGACCGGTGCGCTGGGAATCAAGGTGCTCTGTTCAGGCCGTCTGAACAACGCTGAAATGGCCCGCCAGGAGTCGTACAAGGAAGGAAGGATCCCTCTTCATACGCTGCGTGCTGAAATTGATTATGGATTTGCCGAGGCGCTGACCACGTTTGGACTCATCGGGGTTAAGGTGTGGATATACAACGGCGATGTTCTGACGAAAGACGTCGAAGATGAAGAAGATAAATATACCGTAAAACGAAAAACAAAGTGAGAAAAGGACAGCTGCCATGTTAATGCCGAAAAGACAGAGATTCAGGAAGGTGCAGCGCGGGAATATGCGTGGCGCAGCCCAGCGCGGTTCCACAATTGCCTTCGGTGAGGTCGGGCTTAAAGTTATGGAGCCAGGAGAAATAACCGCGCGGCAGATTGAGGCAGCCCGGGTCGCAATTACAAGAAAAGTCAAGCGGGGCGGAAAGCTCTGGATCAGGATATTCCCGGATCGCCCTTTCACCAAAAAGCCGGCTGAGACCAGGATGGGCAAAGGCAAGGGAAATCCCGAAGGCTTTGTTGCCAGGGTGAAACCGGGCAAGATCCTTTTTGAAATAGCCGGTATCGACGATGTCCTGGCGAAAGAAGCGCTGCTGAACGCCGCGTTCAAACTTCCGCTGAAGACTAAAATTGTGAAAATAAACGAATAGCAGACGTGAGGAATTGATTCATGAAAGGGAAACTGGAAGAACTGACGCTTGAGGAACTGGATCGAAGCCTCAATGAAACTAAGGAAATGCTTCGGAAGGAGCGGTTCAAGGCCGTCACAAGCAAAGTCGATAATCCGAAGAAAATCAAGGAATTGAAAAAACATATAGCCAGGATATTGACCCTCAAGAAGGAATATACCCTGGGAATCAGACAAAAAAAGGCGTCGCGATAACCATACGAAGGAAATGGTCGAATCATGGTAAAGAACAGAAAACAATTAATAGGAAAGGTAGTGAGCAATAAAATGGACAAGACGATCATCATTGAGATCGAGGATCTTGTCATGCATTCACTATATAAAAAATCGGTGCATAGGACGAAAACGGCTTAAGAGTCATGATGAGAAGAATGAATGCACCATCGGTGATATCGTGAAAATCGAGGAAACCAGGCCGTTGTCAAAAGACAAGAGATACCGTTTAATTGAAATCGTAGAAAAAGCCAAATAGAGGAAAAGCGATGATTCAAGTTCAAACTATGCTGGAAGTTGCTGATAACAGCGGCGTGAAGCGGGTCCAGTGCATCAAGGTGCTGGGCGGGACAAGGCGGCGGTATGCCACGGTCGGCGATATCATCGTCGTTGCCGTTAAGGACTCGCAGCCTTCATACGGACTCAAAGACTCAATGGGAAAGAAAGTGCATGGCAAGGCTGTTCTGAGGGCCGTGGTTGTGCGCACGACGAGCCCGGTGCGCCGGAAAGACGGATCATACATCAGGTTTGACGACAACGCTGTGGCTATTATAGACAACAAGAACGAGCCGCGGGGTTCGCGTATATTCGGGCCGGTTGCACGGGAACTGCGGGATAAGAACTTTCTCAAAATTGTGTCCCTGGCTCCTGAGGTTCTTTAGAAAGGTGAATTACATGAAGCAGGAAAATACAATATCCCGTATAAAAAAGAATGATAATGTCGTCGTGACTACCGGTGCTGACCGCGGGAGGCGCGGCAAAGTTCTGAAAGTCGGGACTAAAACCGGGAAAATCATTGTCGAAGGAATCAATAAAAGAAAGAAATACCTTAAACCGGGACCGGAACAGCCGAAAGGCGGAGTCGTGAATATGGAATTTCCCATTGATATATCCAATGTCATGATTTTCTGCGATAAATGCAAGAAAGGCGTCCGCATCGGTATCCAGTTCAAGGATAAGACCAGGATAAGGGTCTGCAAGAAATGCGGCAAAGGTCTGGATTAGTCATTACATTTGGATTGAAAAGGACAGTAGCAATGGCTGCAAGATTGAGAGAAGAATACGACAAGAATATAAAAAAGAGGCTGATGGACAAGCTTTAAGTTCACGTCCATCATGCAGGTTCCGAAGCTTGAAAAAATTGTTCTCAATGTGGGCATGGGCGACGGGCATGCGAATCCCAACGGTATGAAGGCCGTGGTCGAAGAACTGACCAATATAACCGGGCAGCGCGCCGTGAAAACGCTTTCCAAGAAATCCATCGCCAACTTCAAGATCAGGGACGGCATGGATGTCGGGGGCCCGCGTGACCCTGCGCGGCGACCGCATGTATGAATTTCTTGACCGGCTTATCAACGTGGCACTCCCCCGGGTGCGTGACTTCAAGGGACTGTCGCCGAAATCATTCGATAATTTCGGCAATTATAACTTTTCGGTCATGGAACAGATCATTTTTCCGGAAATTGATTTCGACAAAGTTGATAAAATACATGGCATCAATATCACCATCGTGACAACGGCGAAGAAGAAAGAAGTGGCAAAGGCGCTGTTGAGACGAATTTAAAATGCCTTTTAGATCATAGGAGATACGACTGTGGCACGAACGAGCTTATGGGCAAAGCAGGAAATAGGTCCCAAATACAAGGTGCGGTGGCACAACAGGTGTAAAATATGCGGAAGGTCCCGCGGTTACCTGAGAAGGTTTGAAATGTGCAGGATTTGCTTCAGGAAACTTGCGAGCCAGGGAAAGATTCCCGGCGTTGTGAAATCATCGTGGTAAAAAATTAATTGTTCAGGATAAGAACACATGAGTGCTATTACAGATCCCATTGCAGATATGCTGACGAGAATAAGGAATGCCATTAAAGCGGGGCATTTGATCGTCGATGTTCCTTCGTCCAAAATGAAAGTCTCTATTGCCAAGATCTTAAAGGATGAAGGTTTTATAAAGAATTTCAAGCTGAATGATGACAACAGGCAGAAGATTTTACGGATATATCTGAAATACAGCGATGAAAACCAGCCGGCAATATTGAACCTGACGCGCATCAGCAAGCCCGGCCGGAGAGTATATATCAAGGCAGAGGAGCTTGTTCCGATTTATAACAATATCGGGATATGGATCATATCAACATCAAAAGGAATCATAACCAACAAAACCGCCAAGAAGATGAATGTGGGCGGTGAAATTTTGTGCGAAATATCATAACAGGATAGTAGCGGCAATGTCACGAGTAGGTAGAAAACCGGTTATAATACCGAAAGGCGTAACAGTTGATTATAAAGACAGGACCGTCTCCGTCAAGGGTTCCCTCGGTGAGGACGCATTGACCCTGATGGATGGTATCGATCTTGAAATAAACGATTCTGCTATTTCTCTAATAGTGAAAAACCCCAACCAGGACAAGAAGATAGCCGCTGCCTCGGGACTTATACGTTCTCTTATAAGCAATATGGTTGTCGGTGTGTCTCAGGGTTTTGAGAAGAATATGGAGATCGTCGGGGTCGGTTACCGGGTCATTCAGCAGAACAAGGATGTACAGTTCCAGCTCGGATACTCTCACCCGATTGTATTTTCTCCCCCTGCGGGAATTACTATAGAAGTGCTCGAGGCCACCAAGTTCAAGATCAAAGGATCGAACAAGCAGGAAGTGGGACAGGTCGCCGCGAATATACGCAAACTCCGGCCGCCCGAGCCCTACAAAGGCAAGGGAATACGCTATAAAGACGAGCAGGTAAGGAAAAAAGCAGGCAAGACAGGTAAATAGCAATGGATAAGATCGCATTAAAAAAGAAACGGATCACCAGAAGAAGATTTATCATCAAGAAAAAGATCAGCACCAACAAGGACGTGCTGCGTCTCTGCATTAGCAAGTATAATAATAATTTATACGCGCAGATAATCGATGATCAAAAGCAGCACACCGTGGTGGCCCTGTCGACCCTGGCCAAGGATTTTCCAGCGATGAAGAACAAAGCCAACAAGGAAGGGGCGAAGACGCTCGGGAAGATGATGGCTGAAAAGGCCGTGAAGGCCGGCATTAAAAAAGTTGTCTTTGACAGGAACGGCTATATATACCACGGCAGGGTAAAGGCCTTTGCTGACGCGGCGCGCGAAAGCGGCCTTGAGTTTTAGGAGACGTGACAATGAAACTGAAAAGAAAAAAAACATCTTCCGCCGAATTGGAACTTGCGGAAAAAATAGTCACCATTAACCGTGTTGCCAAGGTTGTCAAAGGCGGCCGGCGCTTTTCATTTAACGCGCTTGCGGTAATCGGTGACGGCAAGGGACATGTCGGGATAGGGTTCGGCAAGGCGAACGAAGTGCCGGACGCAATTGATAAAAGCAAGGAAGACGCCAAGAAGAATATTTTCAAAGTGAATCTTCATAAACATACGATTCCTCATCAGGTTATCGGAAAATTCAAATCTGCCAAGGTCATACTCAAACCGGCGGCTCCCGGTACCGGCCTTATAGCCGGCGCCTCCGTCAGGGCTGTTCTTGAGCGGGCAGGTATCAGCGATGTGCTTTCAAAAGCACAGGGCTCCAGGAACCCGGTGAATCTGGTCAAGGCGACGCTTGATGGATTGCTTCAGCTGCGCAGTTTTGAAGAAGCGGCCAAGCTGAGGGATGTACCTCTGAGCAAGTTATGGGAATAGTTGGGTGAACATATGGCAAAAAAAATGTTGGTTAAGCAGATAAAAAGCAGTATCGGCATCCTGCCGAAGCAGAGAGCGACCCTCAGGGCTCTGGGATTACGCAGGATATCAGCCGAGCGCATCCATGATGATACCGCAGTCGTGCGGGGCATGATTGACAAGGTGAGTCATCTGGTCAGCGTAAAACATATAGATCAGTAGAGAGACGGCATTATGGAAGGAATGTATTTGCTGAAAAAGCCTGATAGCATCAAGCGAAGAAAAAGGGTCGGACGCGGCAACAGCAGCGGTCATGGCAGCCAGAGCGGTAAGGGCCATGACGGACAGCTCAGCAGAGCCGGCAAGAAACACTATGCATGGTTTGAGGGCGGCCAGATGCCGTTACAGCGGCGCGTGCCAAAACGCGGCTTTAATAATTACACGAAGAAAGAATTCCAGGTGATCAATATTTCTCTTATTGAAAAACTTGGACTTTCAGAAATAAATCCGGAAATTTTAAAAAAGAACGGCGCTATCACACGGACTGACAGGCTGGTGAAGATCCTTGGAAAAGGTGAAATCACAAAAGCGGTAAAGGTCACCGCTGATGCCTTCTCCGGATCGGCTCTTGAAAAAATTAAAAAAGCCGGCGGTGAAGCGAATGTACGCGTCATGGCGAAAAAGAAAGAGAATTGATTGTACTTGTTCAAGGAAATAATTCAAGGTAACTAATGTCCAACGTCGTCGTAAACATATTCAAGATACCCGATTTAAGGAAGCGGATATTATTTACCCTGGTAATACTGATAATATACCGGATCGGCGCGCATATTCCCATACCGGGAATCAATGTTGACGCCCTTTCGTCATATTTCACCCAGGCACAGAGCGCAGGCGGCATGCTTGACTTTATTGACCTGTTTTCAGGCGGCGCCTTCAAACGGTTCACAATATTCGCCCTGGGGATAATGCCGTATATATCATCATCGATTATCATTGACCTTTTAAAAGTGGTGTTCCCCGCCCTGGAGCGCCTTGCCAAAGAAGGACACGAGGGACAGAAAAAGATCACCCAGTATACGCGGTACGGCACCGTGTTTCTCTGCGCGGCTCAGTCCTTCGGCCTGACCTTCTGGATGAAGAGTATGAAAACGACATCAGGCGGATCGGTTGTCCCGGAAGACGCGGGCATCCTGTTTGTAATAATAGCAGTAGCGACCATAACGACCGGCACCATGGTGCTGGTCTGGCTCGGTGATATCATAACGGAACGCGGTATTGGCAACGGCATATCTCTCATTATTATGGCTGGTATTGTTGTCAGGGCGCCGCAGGCATTCGCGGCTACCATGAAAAAAATCGGGGATTCCGGCGAACCGATAATAGGAATTATCCTGGTCGGCCTGTTTCTGGCGGTTGTGGCCGCTTCAATTCTGCTGACGCTTGGACAGCGGAGGATCCCTGTACAGTACGGCAAAAAGCAGACGAGCCGTGGCACGGTACAGCGGAGCGCGCAGTATATACCGCTCCGGGTCAATGCGGCCGGGGTCATCCCGATCATTTTTGCTGCGGCCATAATAACATTCCCGACACAGATGATTCATATGATCGGCGGGACAAGTTCGGGCATATTGAACAAAGTACAGTTCTGGCTTTCACCCGGTCAACCGGCATATATGATACTGTACAGCGGTCTCATTATATTTTTCTGTTTTTTCTATACGGCAATACGGTTTAATCCGACGGAAATCGCCGACAACCTGAAAAAGTATGGCGGATTTATTCCCGGCATCAGGCCGGGCCAGAACACGGCTGAATATATCATGGCTATCCTGAATAAGATTAATCTATCGGGATCCATTTTCCTGGCTTTTATTGCAATTATACCTGACCTGATATTGAGCATATGGCCTGAGCAGGTGTCGGCTGAAATGGCGCACCTGTTCGGCGGGACATCACTTCTGATCATCGTTGGCGTTGCGCTTGATACGCTGCAACAGATAGAGTCCCAGCTCCTTATGAGGCATTATGATGGATTCATGAAAGGTGCCCGCATGAAGGGACGCCATTGATATCGGGGAGTACTATACTGAAAAATAAGTGGTTATATGGCAAAAGAAGAACCAATTGAAGTTGAAGGAGTGGTAGTAGAGCCGCTGCCCAATGCGATGTTCAGGGTTAAATTGGACAATGGACATGTTGTTCTGGCTCATATATCCGGAAAAATGAGAATGCATTACATACGAATCCTGGCGGGCGACAAGGTGACTGTTGAATTATCACCTTATGATTTAAGCCGGGGTAGAATTATATACCGCTCGAAAAATTGATTTACAGCAACGGGCGATGTTGAGAATGGGAGCCGTTTTAAAAGAGGTGCGTGATGAAAGTGAGAGTATCTGTTAGAAAAATATGCAATGATTGCAAAGTCATCAAACGGCATGGCGTGGTGCGGGTCATATGCACGAATCCGCGGCACAAACAGCGACAGAAAGTGAGAACCGTTAAAAAACATTAATGTAATAGTATCAAGAGGAAGTATATGGCACGTATAGCTGGCGTTGATTTACCAAACAATAAAAGAGTAGAAGTCGCTTTGACCTATATCTATGGAATTGGTTTAACAACATCCAAAAATATTCTGACGGAAGCTAAAGTTGATCCTGATAAACGGGTCAAAGACCTGGCCGACGAAGAAATTAATGATATCCGGAAAATTATTGAAAAATTAACTAAGGTTGAAGGTGATCTGAGAACTGAAGTCGCCATGAATATTAAACGGCTGATGGATATCGGCTGTTACCGGGGTGTCCGCCATCGGAGAGGCCTGCCGGTACGGGGCCAGAATACGAAAAATAACGCCCGGACGAGAAAAGGGAAACGGGGCGCCCCTGTCGGCGGCAAGAAGAAAACTTTAGCCAAGTAAGGAGTAACTTGTGAAAGGGAAAAAAGTAAAAACACGGAAAAAGGAAAAAAGGGTAGTACCCATTGGCAAGGCGTACGTCCAGGCTACCTATAATAATACCATCATAACTCTGACCGACATGCAGGGAAACGTTATTTCGTGGGCGTCCGCAGGCGGTGCGGGTTTCAAAGGTTCCCGAAAATCGACGCCATTTGCGGCTCAGATGGCGGCTAAAGCGGCAGCTCAAAATGCTATAACCAACGCCGGGCTGCAGAATATTGAAGTTTTTGTTAAGGGTCCGGGAATTGGAAGGGAAGCCGCGGTGCGTTCCCTGTTCCAGTCCGGTCTGAATATAACCAAGATAAAGGATGTGACTCCGGTTCCGCATAACGGGTGCAGGCCTAAAAAGAGAAGAAGAGTATAATGGAGTGATGTAGTATGGGAAGATATACCGGTCCACGGTGCAAATTATGCCGGCGTGAAATGACGCCGCTCATGTTGAAAGGCCAGAGATGCCTTACCGACAAATGTCCGATCAAGGGAAAGAAAAAGTATCCTCCCGGGCCCCCGAGGAAGAGGCGGGCGAAACTGTCAGACTATGCAGTACAGCTTCGCGAAAAGCAGCGCATTAGAAGAAGCTATGGCTTGCTTGAAAAACAGTTCAGGCTGCTTTTTTCTGACGCTTTGCGGATGAAGGGAGTAACGGGCGATAACATGATGTCGCTGCTTGAACGCCGTCTGGACAATGTAATTTTCAGAATGGGATTCTCGTCATCACGGAGCCAGGCTCGCCAGCTGGTCAAGCACAAGCACATAACGGTCAACGGCAGGATTGTCAATATTCCGTCGTTCAGGGTCGTTGAAGGCGCTGTTGTTGCAGTCAGGGAGAATTTCGTAAGTAATGTGATGCTTGAAGACTCGATCAAGCTTGCCAAGGCAATAGACTCGATACCCGGATGGATTGAAGTTGATTTTGAAAAAAGAAGCGGGAAGATAGTCCGTCTGCCGTTAAGGGAAGATCTTACTTCTAACTTTAACGATCAGCTTGTGGTCGAGCTTTATTCGAAATAATTAGTCTACAGGGCACACTAAGGAGACGGAACGCATGCTGAACAGCTAGCGCATCCGGCGTCGAATGCTGAGTCCCGGAGGGAACATCCAATCGATTTTTTGAGGTTCCCTTATTTGTTTTGTATTGATAATGGAGGTGAAAATGGCCCCACGTAACCTGCTCAAGGGCTTTAAAAGACCAAGCAAAATCACGTTTGAGCATGATGAGTTGCAGCCGAATTATGGTCGTTTCGTAGCTGAGCCTTTTGAAAAGGGCTATGGTTTAACTATCGGGAATTCATTGAGGCGCGTATTGTTGTCATCAATAGAAGGCGCCGCAATTACTGCGATAAAAATTGAAGGCGTTCCCCATGAATTTTTTACCATCCCCGGCGTATATGAGGATGTGACCAGGATTATCCTGAATATGAAAAAACTGCGGTTCAAGTACAGCGGTGAACTGCAGAAGGTTCTTCATATTAAAAAAACCGGCTCCGGAGAAATGCGCGGCTCTGATTTCAGCGTGGATCCCGAAATTGAAGTCATGAACCCTGAACAGGTCGTGGCGACATTAAATGATTCAGCCGTTATTGATATGGAAGTCCAGATCGAACGGGGACGCGGATACGTTCCGGCGGAAGTAAATAAATCGAATACAGAAACTGTCGGCGTCATACCGATAGATTCAATTTTTTCTCCTATCAAAAAAGTGAACGTAAAGGTGGAAGACACCCGTGTCGGGCAGCGAACCGACTTTGATAAACTGATACTTGAGATATGGACTGATGGTTCGATAACTCCCGATGATGCACTTGCACATGCGGCGAAGATCATCAAAGACCACATGACCATTTTCATCAATTTTGAAGAAGAGGTTGAAACAGAAATCGAGGAAGTCGATGAGAATATCGAGAAGATGAGATCGCTCCTTGCCAAATCAATTGATGAGATTGAGCTGTCGGTCAGGTCGTATAATACTCTGAAGAGCCAGGATGTTTCAACCTTGGAGCAGCTGGTTAAGAAAACAGAAGACGAACTGAAAAAATCAAAACATTGCAGTGATCTCGTGTTGCACGAAATCAAATCTAAACTTGAATCACTGCATTTAAGCTTGGGATTAAAGGATTAACGAGGACCCACTATGAGGCACAGGAACAGCGTAAAACAATTAGGAAGAACCCATGCCCATCGGAAGGCTATGTTCGGGAACATGGTGACATCCCTTTTCAGGCACGAAAGGATAGTAACCACAAAAGAAAAAGGCAAGGAATTGAAACGGATATCTGAGCGTCTCATTACCAGGGCCAAAAGGAACATGGACATTCCTGATAAAGAAGAGAACCGCAAGCTTCATAACAAGCGGGAAGTAATGAAAGTCATTAAAGATCGGGATATCATCAAGAAGCTCTTTGAAGATATCGCGCCGCGCTATAAGGACAGGAAAGGGTGGATATACCAGAATATTCCTTCTCGGCAAAAGGTCTGGAGATGCTGCCGAGATGTCTATTATAGAACTTGTTGAAAAGAGAGTTGTTGTGAAAAAGGCGGAAGAAAAGGTTAAAGAAGAAAAAAAAGAGAAAAAAGTGAAAGAAAAGAAAGTGAAAGAAAAAAAAGAAGAGAAAAAAGAAAAGAAAGAACCGAAGACAACAAAAACAAAATCGAAAAAAGAAAAAGAATAGAATAACTGTAAATAAAATCAATAAAAAAGCCGGGGATGATGCCCCGGCTTTTTTTGCGCCATTGCAGCGGCTATCCCTGCTTGTTCCCCCCTGCTTTTTGCTGAGCTTTTTCAATTCAACGGCATGTATAAATCTCATGTTGTCGTTTGCATCAACTTTGTATTTTTCAGGTATCCTGTCGTCAAAAATTGGGATGATTGAACCGTGGGAGACATTATATTTTACCATGCTTTTCCCGAGTTCATTCGTGTTCTTGACCCTGTGTATTTCAATGCCGCATTCTTTTGCCTGGCGACACAGGAATATCACATCCGAATAGCGTGCTATGATATAGTTCATGTTCTTAACGGTCATGGTTGTCTTTTTTCTTAACAGGGCAATTTCAGGGTCTTCATATATATTTTTTGCTTCATGATATTTTTTATAGCCTTCTCGCAAATATGCGCTGATCCTTTCACGATCGTGAAAGAGATGATATTTATCGGTATCGTATGGTTTGACATCTTTTAAAGGATCATAGGGACGGGTGAAATAGGCTGCGAGACCGCTAGTCTTGCTGTACTCAATGAGAGAGTCAAAAGTATCCTTGGATGTGGAATCGAGAATTTCTTTGGTTCTTTTCAGATAAAGGTCATCGATGACGCCGAGAAATGCAATCAGTTCCATTTTAACTTTTTTGAATTTAGATGCGGATTCGCTAAAATTTTGACCGTAATAGTTTTCACTGGCGTCCTGAAATTCTATCCGTATGTCGGCATACTTTTTTTTTAGACCATCATCCCCGAAGTTTTCAACCATGACACGGATACTTCTGATTGCTTCCAGTGTCAGGGTGTAATCCTTGGTTGCTTTTTCAATCGGTGAAATCGAATATGAATTGGTGGTGTTTGCGACCACAAAGAGCAGTATGAGTATGGCAACATGTCTTTTCATTTCTGCACCATGTTCCTTCTAATGTTTTTGCACAGGTAATCATTCTATGCACATGAAAAACTATTGACCCAGATAGGTGATCTATAGAATATACTATGTACCTGCTTAATATTCGACAATCTGTCCATATATCTTGATTATTATAATAGCAGCCTTGCAAAATTCGAGGCATAATGGATAATTTGTATGTTCCGGGCACGTATAAATGTAAATGAAGGGGATATAGATATGGTCATCAGGGAGTTCCTGATGATAGTAGGCTAGTTGGGTATGTTTAGGATATTAAAATAAATAAAAAAGGTTATTGATTTTTTTTAATATAATATGAAATCTAAGTTAATGCTTTACCAGCATGGGAATCGGAGATTAAAATGGAAAAAGATTTAAAGATTTCATACCGTCAGAAGAATGTTACAGTGTGCCCGGTATGCGCGTTTGAATTTCATCGGGAAGAACTGTTTACTGGCGGAGGTAGATTAATAGCGGGAAAATTGACTGATGAATTAAGAAGAAATTATGAAGCGGGAAAAAAATTCGGCAAGGTTCACCCTCTTATATATGTTCCTACAGTATGTCCAAGTTGCCTTTACACGGCTTTCCCGAAGGATTTTGAGATTATTGAGGATTCTGAAATAGATAAAATGAGGGAACTCACATCGGCGCGGAAAAATGTCATAAAGAAATTCTTTGGCAGCCTGGATTTTAACGGGGACCGAGATCTGAATACGGGCGCAGCTTCGTATATGCTGGCGGTTGACAGCTACGGATACCGTAATAAAAAAGTTGCGCCAACGTTTAAAATGGCTCTTTCGTCAATCCGGGCAGCATGGCTGTTCAATGATCTTGCAAAGGAAAATCCTGAAGCTCCCTTCAATAAAATCTCCGTCTTTTTTTATAAGAAGGCCTATCAGACCTATGTCAAGGTGCTTGATTTAATGCAGACAGGCGGGGAACCTGTTGACGCTGTCGGCAACATGGGGCCTGATACGGATAAAAACTGGGGATATGAGGGTATTTTATATCTGACTGCCATTTTGACAGTTAAAGTGGGATCCAAGGAGCCTGATCCCGCAAAAAAACTGGAAAATCTTGAAAAATGCAAACGATATCTCAGCCGTTTATTCGGTTCAGGCAAAACATCAAAGGCAAGACCGAGTGAGCTTCTCGACAAGACAAAAGATTGTTATGATAAAATTAATGAGATGATTGAAGAATGGAACAGGGAAAACGCACCGAAGCAAGAAGGATAGCGTTAGAGGTGCAGTATGACGGAACGCCGTATAACGGGTGGCAGATCCAGAACGGCGGCAGGACGGTTCAGGGAGAAATTGAAAGGGCCATTGAAATCCTGACAAAGGAAAAATCGCGTACCGTGGCTTCGGGAAGGACTGATTCAGGCGTCCATGCACTGGGACAGATTGTCCATTTTGACTCGCACAGCACCATGCCACTTCAAAGATTCTGCATTGGTCTCAACGGAATACTTCCACGCGACATAGCTGTAAAGAATGCATACCAGGTGAACAGTAGCTTCCATGCGCGCTTCGATGCGGTGGAAAGAACATACCGCTATTTAATATACAATCATCCTTCCCGTTCACCTTTCATGATGTATCGTTCCATGTGGGTTCACGAAAAACTTGATATTGAATACTTGAAAGCAGTGACAGTGCAGTTGCTCGGCGAGAAAGATTTTTCGTCATTTTGTAAAAAGCGCGAATCGAGGAATATCAATACAGTCAGAAGGATTACCGGTATCAGAGTGGATAAAGAAGGTGATATGGTAATCCTCGAGATTTCAGGCAACGCATTCCTGCACAACATGATACGGATTATAGTGGGGACCGTTGTCACTATGTGCAAAAACAATGACGAACCGTCATTGCTGAGAGATATCATAGCCATGCGTGACCGTGATTGCAGCGGTGTTACGGCACCTCCGTACGGTCTGTACCTGACCAGGGTCCTTTACGAGCCGGATCTCACTGCTCTGGAATCGGCCTTTTAATGCTTTTACCGTATTATCGTTTCAGATTGCCTAAAATCCTGTTGATTTCGCCGGCTAACTCATTAGGGGTGGAGATTTATTTATTTTATTGACATAAAAGGTATGGGATAATCTAGTTACAATAGTTTTCTGTAACTTTATCGATTCACATAGTACCATACATTATAATTATTCTATTTTGCATTGAGAAGGAACTGTTCTTCACTTCTGCCAGCGGCGGCCATGGAGAATATTTACCATTAAAGTGACACATACATTATAGTCTGATATGAAAAATATTTTTCTGTATTGCTCGGTTACCACCATAATAATAGTGATCAGCTTCACTAACGCTTTTGCATACAAGGAGCGTAAGGACTATTTTTCAAAACCTCAGATTGGCGGATGGTTTGGGCCTGTAACGCCGTTGGCCGACCTGGGCAGGATGGTTGAGACAAATCTTGGTGGTGGCGCCTTTGTAAGGTTAACCTTCCCGTGGCACTATTTAAAGTTCGGTGTTGATTCATCATACCAGCTCTTTAAATCCACTGGTGTGAATGAACTCACCTTCGTGCCGTTATACGGGAACCTCCTGTTTCAGATACCCGTTGACTTTCCCGTCAAGTTCCAATTCAAAGGCGGTATCGGAGGAGCATGGCTTTCTATTAAACCTGACAACAAGAGCGGGTGGGACCCTGTATTCATGGCCGGGTTTGAGATTTCGTTCCCTGCCGGAAGAATCGTCAACATAGGACTGCGGGTGGATTATTTATATATTTATGAAGCATATATAAAGGGCTCCCAAAACGGCGGTCATATTATTAATATCGGCATTCAGCTGTATTTCAATATATAATGCGGGTTTGAAATGAGTAGGATTAGTATTTTTATTCAAGGGGTCTGCATGGGATTATTAAAACAAATAATACCGTTATTCTGCTTTATTTTATTAATAAGTATGGTCAACTGTAACGAGGACCCGCTTCTGACGGATATGAAAACCTCTAAGCTCATTGTCATTATGAAGGGGACCTATGAATCGAACAGCCCCATGCCGTGGAACATGCCCGCCGTTGATATGACAGACGGATCGCAATACAGGACGTACATGCAGGATGATTCTGTTTATGAATGCGTTTATGTCACAGACCCTCTTCCTACGGTTTTTATGTTTGATGCGGCTGAACTCAGACTGTGGGATACCCAAGGCAATTCATATAAATTTGCAAATTACCGGCAGAGCATAGCTTCCGGGTTAAACGACAGCGATCCAATGTTCAATGGCATGGGATATGCTCTTTCGAATGATGATGTGCCTTCAAAGTCATATCTTTATGCTGCCATCTATATTCGAAAAATGCTCATCGACAGCTCTGCATCATATTTTGCACGCCCGGAAGGCTGGTATAGAGACGTGACATGGGATATTTATAAGGAAAATGCATATCCCGTATATAATTTCAACAGTATGCAGGTATATTCTCATTATGATACGCTTCGCATTGAAAGAGCAGGATTAAACCGTATATATCCACTGTTAATCCCCATTAACAACATACAAAACGGCGGTAGCGGTATGATGTATAATAACAGTGGCACCAATACCGTCCTGGAAATACGACTGGTCGTAAAGAATTATATTAAAAAGTATGAACAAAAACTATATAATCCTTATGAATACAGTGTCAGGCATTATTACGCCTTTTCCGATTGGCTCAATGATGTAGAAATAAATGATTTCTTCATTGGAGGAAATGTGCTTGCTGTTGCCCGCACCTATGTTCCCGAGCTGGTTGGCAGGATCAGCGGAACAGCGCCGGCCGGGAGACATGTCATTGCAATTCCTGCAGGTGCAAATATTGCTAATTATACCCTCAATCGCAATCCCTATGGCGCGGCCGTGGCGCCATCGAATACCCTGCGTAGCAACAATCCGTGTAATCTGCCCAGATATATCGGGGGCTATACCGGAACAGACGCTTTCATCGCGCTTGATTATTTTCTCGATGCAGAAAAATATAAGCTGAATTGGAATGATAAAATCACTACGTGTTCAAGTTATGATACATATGTTGCGAATTGGGATTTATATGCCGGCGAGGCCAACACCTATTCAATTCCCGATCTTGCGGTTTTTTCATCCGGTGCTTCATACACGATTGAAAATGTTATGCCAGGGGTCTATGATGTATATTATGCCAATAAAGCGCCGGTTTACGGTCAGATGTATTATGATGGAGAATTCATTCCTCTGGGAACCGCTACGGTTACTACCGGATCCACAGCTATCCCTGCCCCCTAAATAACCCACCTTCTGTATCGGCAGGGTAAAAAAAACAAACCGCCGGATTAATTTAATTGACCTCAACATCCATCTTCTTTAATTAGGATTAACACCTTGGTATGAACGCGGTGTGTCCGGCGGTTATAATCATCGTGTAATGAATAATTGAGGAACTCATATGTCAGATTTGAAAATTGTCGTCCAAAAATACGGCGGGACCAGTGTCGGTACGCCTGAAAGGATCAAGGCTGTTGCCGAACGGATCAAGAGCTACGTCAATAAGGGCCAATCGGTGGTGGTGGTCGTTTCCGCGATGGGAAAAACGACGGACGAACTTATAACCCTGTCCCAGAGCATCACTAAAAACCCGAGCCACCGCGAGATGGACATGCTCCTGTCCACGGGCGAGCAGGTGTCGATCGCTCTCCTCGCCATGGCTCTGCATGAAATCGGTATCGATGCCATATCGTACACGGGCTCCCAGATAAAGGTCGTAACCGACGGGAATTTCAGCAAGGCAAAGATCGAAAGCATATCGACTGATCGTATATTAAAATCCCTCAAGGAAAACAAGGTGGTCATTGTCGCCGGCTTCCAGGGCATCGACAGCGATGAGAATATTACCACTCTCGGAAGGGGCGGGTCTGATACATCCGCCGCGGCGCTGGCCGCGGTCCTCGGTACCAGGGATTGCGAGATCTATACCGATGTTGACGGTGTGTACACGGCCGATCCGCGGATAATTGCCAGGACGGCAAAATTGAAAGAAATCAGTTATGATGAAATGCTCGAGCTTGCACGTCTCGGGGCAGCGGTGCTTCACTCCCGCTCGGTCGAGTTTTCGAAAAAATACAATATCCGGCTGCATGTTCGGTCAAGTTTTAATTACGAAGAGGGTACGATCGTAATGCCCAAGGAGGAGATGATGGAAAAGTATGTTATCAGCGGTGTAACCGCAAAGCGGGATGAAGCCAAGATCACAATTAGGGATATACCGGACCGCCCGGGAATAGCGGCCCGCTTATTCAGTATCATGGGAGAGAACAAGGTGTATGTGAACATGATCGTCCAGTCTACTGGCAAGGACAACAAGGCGTCCATTTCTTTCACGGTGCTGAAGAGCGACATGGAAAAGGCCCTGAAGCTCTCGGAGGTGCTGAAAAAGGAACTCGGCGCCAGCTCCATCGAATCGAAACAGGATATCGCCATTGTCTCCGCCGTCGGCGTCGGGATGCTTTCATCCTACGGGGTTGCCGGCAAGATATTCCAGATGCTTTCGGACCAGAATATCAACATCGAAATGATATCGACATCGGAAATAGGCATTTCCTGCGTTATTGACGATATTTATGCAGAGCTTGCGCAGAAGGTGATCCACAAGGCCTTCATAGAATCGGAGCAGAAATAATGCTTACTGTCGGCGTCTTATTCGGCGGTAGATCCGGCGAGCATGACGTCTCCCTCTGTTCCGCCGCTTCAGTTGTTTCGGCGATGGATCCCGGCAAGTACAATGTTGTCGCCATCGGGATTGACCGGGACGGCCGCTGGTACGTTCAGGACCGGCCGGTGATTGTCGATGATAAGGATTTCGGCCGGATCCTGAAGCTTGAAAAAAAGGGGAACTGGTTCGTCAACCATTTCGAGGACAGTAACAAACTGGTCCTCTATGACGCTGACGAGAAGAAGAAGGTGTCGGTTGATGTAGTGTTCCCCGCCGTTCATGGCACGTATTGCGAGGACGGCACGCTCCAGGGGCTTCTTGAGCTGGCCATGGTCCCTTATGTGGGGGCCGATTCGGTTGGATCCTCCATCGGCATTGACAAGGACGTCACCAAGCGCCTTCTCAGAGACTGCGGGATTCCCGTGGTCCCGTGGAAGACCATCTTCAGGGAGGATTGGCTTCGTGACCGGGGGACACTACTGGAGAATCTCAAGGCGGATCTCCCGCTGCCGCTTTTTGTAAAGCCGGCGCGGACCGGTTCCTCCGTGGGTGTGAAGAAAGTTAAAGCCCATGGTGAACTGTCAAACGCAATAGAATTTGCCTTTCAATACGATACAAAACTCCTGATTGAAAAGGGTATCAACGCCCGCGAGATAGAATGCGCGGTGCTGGGCAACAACGAGCCACGGGCATCGATCCTGGGTGAAATCAGGACCCGCCATGAATTTTATTCCTATGAATCAAAATATATCGATCCTGAAGGCGCCGAGCTGGTGATTCCCGCCTCTCTCTCTGACGGACTTTCCGCCTCCATCCGCACGGCAGCCGTTGAAGGATACCGTGCCCTCTGCTGCGGAGGCATGGCACGGGTAGATTTTTTTCTCGATAAAAACTCAGGGGCATATTACCTGAACGAGATCAACACGCTCCCCGGTTTTACCAGTATCAGCATGTATCCTAAACTGTGGTCCCGGTCCGGCATGGAATACCCTGCCCTTATCGACAGGCTGATCGAACTTGCCCTCGAGCGCCATCGCGCAAGGATGAGCATACGGACAGAACTATGACCGTGGAAGCGATACTCTTCGACATGGACGGCGTTGTTGTCGATTCAATGCGGGTCCATGCCGATGCATGGAAACGGGTCCTTGGAGAATTCGGCCTTGAGCTTGATGATATCGATATTCTCCGGCGTGAGGGGATGTCTGGCAGGCAATCGGTCGAGGATATATTCCTGGAGAAAGAACGTCCGGTTCCCGGTGAAATTGAATTTAATGAGCTCCTGGCGAAAAAACACATTCTCTTTGAGCAGAGCCGGATACATCTATTCCCCTTTGTTGAAGAAATGCTGGAATGGATCGGGAACAGGGGAATACGTTCGGCCCTGGTGACCGGGTCGCTGAGAAGATCTGTTCATCACGTCATGCCGGATAACGTGTTCTCCTCGTTTGATGCTGTCATTTCCGCTGAGAATGTCGTGAGGGGAAAGCCTGATCCGGAGCCGTACACCAGGGCTCTTGATTCCCTTGGTGCCAGGCCTGAACATTCGCTGGTAATTGAAAATTCGCCTATGGGGATCCGTTCCGCCAGGGCAGCCGGCATCACCTGTTTTGCCCTTGAAACAACACTGCCGCGCCGCTATTTGATCGAGGCGAACAGGATTTTCAAGGACCACCGAGATCTTTTTGAGTTTCTTAAGTCAAACATCCAGCAGAAACGGCACAGATGATGCTGGCCTGTTACGCGTCTGTTTTTTTATTGACAGTGCTCGTTTTATCTTATTTTGTTTGATATCATATCGTCAATGAATCGTTATGTGCGGAATGCCGTCCCGATGAGAGGACGCGGTATTCTGCATCACCACTGTCAGGGGCATGTATGGCAACAAATCGTTCAGAGAAGCGGATTACAAAACGGACGGAGCGCCGTATTTCACGCAGTGAAAAAAAAGCAGCCAGGGGAAAGAGATCTGAAAAGACCCGCCGGGCTATAGGTGATTTCATAGTCCAGAAGAGATCCATCGTACCCAACATGATAACCATGTCCAATATGACCATGGGTTTTTTCGCTATCATACTGGCCAGCAGGGGAGATGCTCGGTCGCTGGCGGTTGCCGGCATAATGGTCTTTCTGGGAACTCTTTTTGACGCAGTGGACGGCGCGGTGGCCAGGGCCATGCACGTTGAAAGCCCGGTTGGGGTGCAGTTGGATTCCCTGGCAGACGGTATCGCCTACGGCATTGCCCCCGCGGTTATAGCCTACCAGGCCTATCTGTCGAAGCTCCCGTCGGGTGCGGCCATGATCGATTTCGGCATGTTTATAGCTCTTATTTATCCGATATGCGCCATATACCGGCTGGCGAGGTTCAACATCGGCGCTGATGATGATAACCATACGCGTTTTAACGGCCTTCCTTCGCCGGCGGCTGGAATTGTCATCGCCATGATCCCCGTACTGGAAATTCCGGATTTTATGTCCGTTCTGAAAATAACGATAACCTTTCCCTGGCAGGTTTTCATTGCCATCTATGTCATCATCAGCCTTTTAATGGTGTCACGGGTTGACTACAGCAAGGTCTTTCCAGACATATACCGCATAGGGGGGAAGCCGTTCCTCGTGCTGGTCATCATCCTGGCAATTCTCAACATAGGCCTGTTCAGCGCGTGGGCTATTTTCGGCTTCATGTCGCTGTATACTGTTATCGGCATGATAGTATATGCCATGAAGCTTATCAAGCGTAAGAAAAAAAAGGTTTCCGCGTAACATGAAAACATGAAAAGGAGAAGCTATGAGCAGCGAATCTATTGTAATAATCGGCGCTTCCGCCGCCGGCATTTCAGCAGCGCGGGAAATCCGCAGCGTCAATAAGGATGTTCCGGTGCAGATTTTTTCCGAGGAAACCCATCTTCCTTATTACCGGCCGTTTTTAACCGAATATATTGGAGACGAAACTGTTGAAAAGCGGACTAACTTCTACCTGAATCCTGAAAGCTGGTACAGGGAAAAAAGCATATCGCTCCATCGAGGTGAAAAAATCATCGCCGTTGATGCCTCTGCTAAAACAGTGGAGACCGCTTCCGGGGAAAAGCATCCGTTCGGTAAACTCATTCTTGCCAATGGGAGTTCTCCCTTCATTCCGCTTAAGGATGCAATGTCAAAAAAACATGTCTATTCCGTCAGGACCCTCGGCGACGCCCGGGCCGTCCATGAGCGTGCAAAAGAAAACAGCCCTGCCATCGTGATCGGCGGGGGGCTTCTGGGGCTGGAGGCAGCGTATTCCCTGACGAAGAAGGGGATCCCGGTCACGGTCATCGAAGTGGGGGACCGGATACTGCCGCGCCAGCTCGACATCGAATGCTCTTCCATTTTACAGGAAATTATCTCCGGCACAAGCGTAAAGCTGCTGACTGGTAAATCAGTTGAATCGATAACGGGCGGCGATGAAGCAACCGGCGTAAAGCTTGCCAGCGGCGAGGAATTGACAGCGGGAATGATCATATTTTCGATCGGTGTCAGGCCTAATGTCGATCTTGCAAAGGGCTGCGGCGCCGAGGTGAATCGGGCCGTGGTCGTCAATGAACGGATGGAGACATCGGTGGCGGGGATCTACGCCTGCGGTGATGTGGCTGAATTCAAAGGCAAAAACATCGCCCTCTGGATGCCCGCGATGAAGCAGGGCAAAGTCGCCGGTTCAAACGCCGCCGGCAAGGAAACCGCTCTTCGTGGATGAAGTGTATCCGGCAGTCCTCAATTCCTTTGGGACAAAGATTTATTCAGTCGGCGATCTCTGCTGTGATAGAAAAGAAGGGGAATACCGCGTCCATACGGTTAAAAGACGCAGAGAAGAAAAGTTATAAAAAGCTGTTCTTTGTCAATGATGACATCGTCGGATTGATATTGATCGGTGATATATCCGAATCGCAGAAACTGATAACTGCGATCAAGAACGGCGCGTCCTATAAGGATACTGGTCAACTAGAGCCGGGGGTATGATGAAGGAATTCTCGCATTATTCAGAAGACGGTACACCGGTGATGGTAGATATTTCGGCGAAGAAGGCAACCATGCGCACGGCGAAGGCTGCCGGTTTCGTCAGGCTGCAAAAAAACACCCTCGACCTCATTGAAAGGCGTCTTCTCCCCAAGGGTGATCTCTTCCAGATAGCCAAGATCGCCGGCATCATGGCGGCAAAGAAAAATGCAGAACTCATCCCCATGTGCCATCCATTGGCCATATCCTTCATAGATGTGGCCATCGACCTTGATTATGATTCCTGCGGCGTGCGGATACGATCTGAAATACGCCTTGAGGGGAAGACCGGAGCCGAGATGGAGGCGCTCATGGCGGTTTCTATAGCTGCACTTACGGTATATGATATGTGCAAGGCCGTTGATAAGACCATGATCATCGAAGATATTAAATTAATAGAAAAAACCGGTGGAAAATCCGATTATAATAAGACATAATATGTAAAAATAAGTATAGTTCAGGATTAATTCCCTCAATTTTGCCTCAATCAAGTTTAACTTCAAAATTAATAGATTTTTGATTTTATTTTAAAATAAATTTTAATAATTGACAAAAAACGGCAATAATTGAATTTGATTTATTGTGAAAATCTATATATTAATAGATTGTTAGCACTCTTTTGAATGAGTGCTAACAACTCTACAAAATTATTAATTTTTAATATATAAATTATTATATTTTAAATTAAACTTCTAATTGCAGATTTTTTCTTCTGTAGTAGAGGAAAATAATAATCACTTATTTCATAAGGAGGAAGAAAGTGGCATTAAAACCTATAGGCGATCGTGTCGTCATTGAACAACTTGATCAGGAAGCTGAAAAAGTCGGCTCCATCTATGTACCTGATACGGCAAAAGAAAAACCCCAGCAGGGAAAAGTTATTGCTGTCGGCCAGGGGAGACGCGATGGTAAGGATATTATTCCGATGACAGTAAAAGTCGGTGACACGGTTCTTTTCAGCAAATACGGCGGCATGGAAGTGAAGCATGGCGGGAAGGATTATCTGATTCTGTCAGAAAGCGACATCCTGGCAGTAGTCGAATAACTGTGACAGATTGAAATATTCATAACAAATCATCAAAAGTGAGGATTCGAAAATGGCAAAAATTTTACAGTACAGTGAAGAAGCAAGACGGTCCGTACTGGAGGGTGTGAAGAAGCTTGCTGACGCGGTTCAGGTTACCCTCGGACCCAGAGGCAGAAATGTTGTAATAGACAAGAAATTCGGCGCTCCGACGGTAACAAAAGACGGCGTAACCGTGGCGAAGGAAATAGAACTTGAAGATCCCTTTGAGAACATGGGCGCCCAGATGGTGAAGGAAGTGGCCACCAAGACCAATGATGTAGCCGGTGACGGAACCACCACCGCCACGATCCTGGCCGCGGCCATATACAAGGAAAGCCTTAAAAACGTCACAGCCGGCGCGAACCCGATGGAGCCTGAAGCGCGGCATCGACAAGGCTGTTGAGGCGGCGGTAGCCCATATCGCATCGGTGGCCCGTGAAATCGTGGATAAAAAAGAGATCGCCCAGGTTGCGTCGATTTCCGCGAATAATGACGACGAGATCGGGAACCTTATCGCCGACGCGATGGACAAGGTCGGACGTGACGGCGTTATCACCGTTGAAGAGGCAAAATCGATCGAGACGCACCTCGATGTGGTCGAGGGTATGCAGTTTGACCGCGGATATCTTTCTCCCTACATGGCTACTAACCCGGAAACGATGGAAGCCGTCGTTGACGATGCCTACATACTCATCCATGACAAGAAGATATCAACCATGAAAGACCTTCTCCCCATCCTTGAGAAAGTAGCCCAGGCCGGAAGGCCCCTCCTGATCATCGCGGAAGAGGTCGAGGGCGAGGCCCTGGCCACCATCGTGGTGAACACGCTGCGGAAAACCATCTCCTGCGTAGCCGTCAAGGCGCCGGGATTCGGCGACAGGCGGAAGGCGATGCTGGAGGATATAGCGGTTCTCACCGGCGGACAGGTGATCTCCGAGGAACTCGGCATGAAGCTCGAGAACACCACCATGCAGATGCTGGGCCGCGCCAAAAAGGTGATCGTTGACAAGGAAAACACCACCATTATCGAGGGCGCCGGAACACAGAAAGACGTGAAGGGCCGTATCGCTCAGATTCAGAAACAGATCGAGGATTCGACCTCGGATTATGACACAGAAAAGCTCCAGGAGCGGAAGGCCAAGCTGGCCGGCGGCGTGGCCGTCATCAATGTCGGTGCCGCGACCGAAATCGAACTGAAAGAGAAGAAGGCCCGCGTTGAGGACGCCCTTTCCGCGACCCGTTCGGCCGTTGAAGAGGGTATCGTGGCCGGCGGCGGCAAGACCCTCGTGAACGCCCAGAAGGCCGTAAAAGCGGTTGCCGAGAAGCTCAATGGCGACGAGAAGATCGGGGCGATGATCATCGTCAAGGCCATTGAAGATCCGATGAGGATGATCGCCGTCAATGCCGGTCTCGAAGGTTCGGTTATCGTGGAGAAGGCAAAAACCGAAAAAGAGAACATCGGCTTCGACGCATCCAAGCTCGAATGGGTCGATATGGTCAAAGGCGGCATCATAGACCCGGCGAAAGTCGTCAGGTCGGCCCTGCAGAACGCAGCCTCCGTGGCAGGCATGCTCTGCACCACTGAAGTTCTCATCACTGAAAAACAGGAAGAGAAGCAGCCGATGATGCCTCCGGGAGGCGGCATGGGCGGCATGGGCGGAATGTACTAGAAAAAGCGATACGTTCAATATACGACGGCCGGGAGCATATGCTCCCGGCCGTTTTGTTTATGTTTGTCAGACGCGGGACCGGCACCGCGTCTTTTTGTGTTTAAAACAAGAGGATCATCGGATGGTGCAGGGGGAGGAAAGAAATAATTCAGGTAAACATGTATTGTACCGATCATAGAATTGGGCGACCAGCACACCGGACAAAAGTGCGTGGCGGCTCCAGTAATCAATCGCAGGGATTCATGGACAACAATGCAATAATAGTGCCGAACCGATTCAAGGATCAGTATGAATTTGAATACCTGATTGATCTGCAGGAAAAAATCCTGTCTGATGCCAGGGAGCTCAACCTGTCGCGGATTTCCTTTATCGAACCGTATTCCATGCTGTCATTGCTCCTGATGGGGAGAAACTATCTGAGAAAAAGCGGCAACAAACTGAAGCTTGCCGGCATCCCTATCAATATACACCAGTACCTGCACCGCATGGATTTTTTTAAGACCGGAGTGTTCGATGTGCAGGAGCGGCTCAATGAGAAAATGCTTCTCAAGCGGAGCTCGTTCAGCAACCGGGTCCTGGAAATCACGGAAATTCCCAACAAGGAACGGGAAAGCGTGCGGGTCATATCCTCGATTGTGGGCGTCTTCAGGAAGCGCGCCGGCCATATTTTAAAATACTGGCTCACAGATCGGATAATCGACTACTTTGTCACTGTCATATCCGAGATATGCCAGAACATCTATGAGCACAGCCTTGATTCGGGATACCTGGCCATGCAGACGTACTCAATCGGTAAGGAAAATATCGTGAGACTCTCCATAGCTGATTCCGGCATCGGGATATTGAAAAGCTTTGACAATTATGATATCAAGTATGATTCGCCGGCCCACCTCATGGAGCTGGCCCTCACAACGCCCATATCAAGCAAACGGGAATTCGGTTATGGCCTCTGCCAGGTAAATGCCATAGTTGAAAAACTGAAAGGCTCCATTTTTCTCCGGTCAGGCAACGCATCAGTGTCGACGATGTATCATAAAAAAAGCGCCGGCTCTTCTTTCATCTTTCAAAAAAATGAGCTAAGCAATTTTGACGGGACGCAGATTTCAATATCATTAATTGGATAACAATATAACAATGGTCATTAATATTAAGAAAAAAGCGGAAGAGATGAAGTTTAAAACGCAGGATTTGATAACCCGCCACATGGGAAGAATCATGTATGATTCTATCAGGAGTATCGTGGAGAACATAAACGACGGGGAAACACTGGTCCTTGATTTTGACGGGATCAAGGTTATAGATTCGTCATTTATCGATGAAATGATCGTAAAGCTTATAATGGATTCAAAAAAGGAGCAGCGGGTTTTTTATATTAAACTGAGGAACATATCCGCTATAGCGGAAACGAACATTGATCTTGTTTTCCGTTCCTATTCAAATTATAAAAATAAAAAAATTGTTGTAATTACCGAAAATATCTGCCAGAATAATGTGTTCTTTATCGGACCCCTGTCGGACCAGGAGCGTGATGTCATCGAATTCCTCAGGGTAAACAAGTCGATTACTATCGATGATGTCGTGCAATTCACCGGCCGGCCCAGGGACCAGGTGCATAAAACCATGGAAGATCTTGACGCGATGCGGGCGGTCAAGAAACAGGAAAATGGGGTGTTTTTCCCGGTATAGCGCGTCGGCGCCCGGAAGGGCGCGCGGTGGAGGAAATCGTATCTGGAATGAAACTATCTGCAAAAAAAAATGCCACCAGGGTAAAAGATGACAGCCTCTACGGACTCCTGTCCTCGTACAAATCGAACTGCACCTATATCCGCGTTCTTGTGTCGGAAGAGGATGATTCGGTCGTTCTGCAGTTGACGAATAATCCGAAGAACTTCAATGCCGAGATCAGTGAAAAATACGGCAATTACCGCGTGCTCCGGCGGCTTGAAATAGGGACCCAGAAACAATTCTTGAAATATGTCATACCGGATAATCTTATTGAGGTCCTCGGGCCAATGCTTGATTTGAATATACCCCCGGAGAAGGTCGTTATTACGGACAGTGTAAAAAAAAACGGCATATACACGATAGAAACCGGCATTAGATACAGACTGAAAATGATCCAGGGGGCCAGGAAAATACTCAACATGAGTCCTCAGAAGCGGTATGAAGTGATAGAAAAATATTTATCCGGCGATCAGGAATAAAAATATGACCGAGCAATATGATTCACTTGGCGAAAAGACGAAACAGGTCGACATTGCCATGAAATATACAAGGGGCGATATCCTCAAGGCCAAGGAGATGGCTTCGGGGCAGTTCCTGGATGTCATGGTGCTCAAGGGCAAATATCTTGTCGAGGGCAAGGGATTATCAGGTGTTTTCCTCGCTTATTTCAACTACCTGCAGGAGTACATAGCCAATGTAACGTGCATCATGTCCTCCAAGGCATCCCTCTTCGAGAAAACGCGGATATTCGACGACTGGAAATCGCTCGACAGGGACCTCAAGGCGTTCAAGGAAAGCAGCGACATCATCGATTCCCAGAATTTCACCTATTACCTTATTGATTCCTTTGTCGGGTATGACGTTTTTCCGGATGTGCAGGAACGCAATCTTGATGATCTTACAAAAACAGTCACCGAGATAATAAGCAAGTCTTTTAACATAGCTTCGGTGAAATGCCAGATCGAACTGGAACCGGCGAGTTCCCTGGCGATGGAACTTGCCGGGGTTAGAATTGATCTTCCGGGATCGGAAGGTCAGGATGTCAAGGAAGTCGCCGCTGAAGATGATCGCATCAGGATGATCGAAAGCGAGGCAAAGTATATAATCGACGGGACCGCGATACTTTCCCCGGTCAGGGGTAAAAACGTGAGTGACCTGGTTGCCGGGGACAAGATCAGGGTCAACCTCACGGGCAAGGACATGGTATCCGAAAAAATATTGAAACTACTGAACGCCCACGATAGCGAGGGTGCCCGCCTGCCCATCACCGGGAGAATAAAGGCACGGGTTCCCTTTGAGAAAGGGGGATATATCGTGTATGCTCTTGTAGCTAAAGGGGTCCTGGCGAAGATTTTTGAAGAAGAAAATGTCAAGCTCATGATCGACCAGCCCCAGGGTGAATTCGATGGCGATACGTCCCTGCTTGACAACCGGCTGTTCTACATCATCGCAATCGTTGTGGGGCTTATTATCCTGTGCGGAATAATCCTTTTCCAGCTGCTCTGAGCATGAACGGACGGCGATGGGCGTTTTCGGTTCTGCTCCTCTTTTCGACGCTTCTCCTCGGGCAGATGCCTGACTGGAAATTTTTCAGGGACCGGGAGGGGAATACATATTTTTTTGATCAGGCCGGCAAAATACGAATTACCACCATGCAAAAATACCGGTACCGTCCGGTATCCTCACGCGGTATAGACTACTACCTTGAGTACGGCGCGGAATTAATCAATGAGCACTATCCGATTGAAGGCCTTTCGGTTCTCAAATCCATCTGCGCCCTTAAGAACGATAATAACAGGATATATCAAGCCCAGGTGAAGGCCGCAGAGCTCATCATGAAGCTTAAGAAAAACAACGGGCCGCGCTTCACGGTGATGAACGAATCAGCGTCGCTCATGCTGTTCCAGGCGGAGGACGGGATCGAGATCATCAATGACCAGATGCTGTACTCTTTCAAGGTTCCCGGCACCGTTGATGTCATCCGGAAGGTTGACCGCGGCGGCCTTGAGTACCGGTATTCCGGCATTCTCTTCGGCCTGGTGCCGGAAGGAAGGAAGAGCAGAGAGGCGGGGACATATGAGATCCTGCTGGCTGTCGATACTGAAAAATTCGCCGTACCCTACAAGAACCTTGCCGAAGCGGTGGAAAAATGGAAGGGGAATATCGGCTATGAAGGCCTGACACGTGAAGCGATGGAGACGAAGGGCAATCGATATGTATGTTCTTTCCGGAACAGCGGCGATCCGCGTTTTGGCGGGATCGAAGGAATCTTTCTTAACGGCACTTACAGTCACTATGTCAGGCTGGTATCCTCTGAATCACGCTACCAGGCACATCAGAAGTTAATGCGCAAGATCATTGACGGCTTTAACACCGTGGGGAAGGCAGAGTGGAAGGCTTCACGCTGATGCGTACTCGAGGGCCGTTTCATTGCAGTTTTCCTGTTTTGTGCAAAAAATGCAGTCTTTCCAGATTTTTTCAGGCAGAGTGTCCATGTTGATCACGGTAAAGCCGTTTCTCTCGAAGAATGCCGGAGTGTAGGTCAGCACAAATATCCTGGGAGTGTTGGCAGTCCTGAGATGGGAGATAAGGGCATGGAGCAGAGCCGATCCGATGCCGCGGCGTAGATAGTGCTTGTTCACGGCAAGGGACCGTACTTCCTTGAGATGGTCACCATAATCGAAGAATGTTATTACGCCCACGGTGACGCTGCCGATTTCAGCGACAAAAAAATTATCAATATTAGAGCTTATGTCATCGAGACTTCTCGACAGGAGAATGCCTTCTTCAGAATAGGAGGATATTATTTTATGAATAGTGTCGATATCCTCTGATGTTGCCCTTCGAATTGCGGCCTCTGTATTCAATCTGATTTCCTTTGGGTGTTAGTACTGCGAATCCCGCACCCGGCAGTATGCCCGGATAAGCAGACTCAGACATCACACGGTTTCCTGTGCCGGGTTTGCACGCTGAAACGCCGGGCCCATTGGTTTCCATATACGCAGCGTGCCATGCCGGCAGTCCGGCATGGCTTTCATCACTCATGGCTTCAGCGCGGTGATGTTACCTTTTTATAATTCTGGTATTTTCCGCAAGCGAATATTTTTGATAGGCGGCAATTTTTTTCAAAGCCTCGGCCGCGTCTTCATTGTTCCTGTAGGGGCCGATATAGATGCGATAACGGGTATTATTTTTGGAGAGGATGACCGTGTGGCCCCGGCGGCTCAGGAAGCCGGCTATTTTCTGGGCCATGTCATGGTCCTGCTCGCTGGTGACCTTGATTACATAGGGATAGGCGTTCTTCGGGAAGAGCTTTTCCTGGGGCAGCGATTCGGCCTGCTTTTCCCTGGCCATCAGGGAAAAACCCCTGCCGATGTCTGCAACGGCGTTAAATGTTTTTTTATCCACCAGTTCACGCTGTGAACCGCCGACAAACTTGATCCCGATAACAATGCCCGCAGTGAAAGACATGATGCAGAGTGAGGTGATCAGGAAAAAGATCCTGCTGGCTTTCTTCCTGACCCGTTCCATTTCCCGGGGCGTGTTCTGGGCCATCCGGGGCAGAAATTCCGGGTCATAGGTATCAGTGAATTGGGGAGGCGTAATCCGTACGTTTTTTCTTTCATAAAAATCAATATTTTGCATGTCAGGGCCCTGTATGTTATACTCGTATTGATGTCGTCAGATGCATAGACGCATCGTGCACTGCCGTTGTGCCATCATTATTAAAATTCGACAATATACACCATTTGCATAAGAAAATAATTTATCATGGTGCTTGCGCGGAGCCCGTCATTCATGCCAGACGGCAGGATATGGTTTTTTGCATATAATTTTTATTCTGGCGGTTTTTTTCTTGATTAGTTTGGAATATGTTTATTAGATTCGTTTTCAATCCCTAAAAAGATGAATTGGCTATAGGAGGTATCCCTGGTAAGCCGGGCGGTTGTGTAGACTATCCCGGGATGAGGCGGATACCAGCATCTTACATCACCCGGTACGACAGATGGTTGAAATAATCTCCCACAAAACTTATTCCATAATATCCCTCAAGATCGAAGAAATTGATTTTGTCAAGACTCCCAAATTCTCGGAAATAATAACCGCCCATCTGGAAAAAATCCGATATCCAGATATCATTCTGGATCTCGACAATCTGTATTATATTGATTCAACGGGACTCAGCTCCCTGATCAATATCAGCCGCAGGATCAAGGAACATGACAATGAGATGGTCGTCGTGTGCAGCAGCGCAAAAATAATTCAGCTTTTTGACATAGCCAAGGTCGGTATGTTTTTTAAAATTTTTGATACCATTGAAAACGCGGAGAAGTATTTAGCCGCCAGGGAAAAACCGTGACCACCGGGTCAGGCGGACGGACCCGGCTACAGGCCAGCCATTTTTTTCAGCGAGTGCAATTCAGTATCGGTCAGGTGACGGTGGCCGCCTTTCTTTAACCTCTTCAATGACAGCGTTCCATAGGCGGTCCTTTCAAGGCTCTTGACCTTGTATCCAAGATTCAAAAAAGAATATCGTATCTGGCGGTTCTTGCCTTCAGTAAGGATCATCCTGATCCGCAGGTGTGATTCATCAATGAAGTCGACCCGCGCCGGCCTGGTCTTCAACTCCAGTTGAGGCAGGTACACGCCTCTGATTATTTTTAATCTGTCAGCGTCGGCGAGAGGTTTGTCGATTTCTACCCGGTATTCCTTGTCGATGTGGAACTGCGGTTTGGTCAGCCTGAAGGCCAGGTCGCCATCGTTGGTAATGAGGAGGAGGCCGGAGGTGTCGCGGTCAAGCCTTCCCACCGGAAAGACGCCGCGGCGGCGGTATTTTTCCGGTATCAGATCCATCACGGTAAGCCGGTTCCGTTCATCGCTGACCGTCGTGATGTATCCGCGGGGCTTGTACAGGATAAGGTAATACCGCTGGTCGAGCTGTTTGACCGGTGAGCCGTCAAGGAATACCCTGTCACCGGGTTCAACGATGGTCCCCAGCGAGGTGACTTTCCTCCCGTTAATGGCTACACGGCCGGCGGAAATTATTTCTTCAACCGCTCTGCGCGATCCCAGGCCGGCCTGTGAAAGGAATTTATTGAGCCTTGTTTTCATTGCCCCCGCCGGCAGGTTTTTTCTTTCCTGTATCTTTTAATTCTGGTTCGGGGCTGGTTTCAATGGATATCTTGGTGAAGCGGAGTTCGAAGTCCTTCATGCTTTTTTTTATGATATAATCATTACCACGCTTGGCCATATCAAGGTTGCTCTTAAAAGAAGTGCCGTTGGAAAAAACGATTTCATTCTTGTTGAAATCAAGTTTGTAGGTTCCCACAATCGGCTTCTGCTCGTTTCCTTTCAGGTACGATTTGTACTTGTCGCTTTCATAAATTTCAAGGCAGTGGTCGGTGAAATCGCCGAACTCATTGGTGCTCCACCATTTTCCGGCGAGGTACTGTTTCAACTGGGCCCGTTCCGCGTTCATGAATTGGGATATGACGCTGTTCATTGAATCCTTTGATTTCGAAGAATAAATCGTAATGTTCTGGTCAAAGACCCACCCGCTGATCCCTTCTTTCGTTGTCACCTTGTACCAGTAACCGCTTGTTTTGCCGACCCAGCTTTTTTCTTTAGACCGTTCCAGCACCTGCACGCTGGTACCCTTGTCCAGTTCCGAAACGATCCCGGAAAAGATCATGGGATCTATGCGTATGGCAGTGTATCCCTTGAGAATTATGCCATAGGTGTCCTTTGTGATTTCGTCCTTGTCTTTGGAGCATGACAGGCCTGTGAAAATCAGGACCATGGCCGCAATAATGCCAAGTAGTTGTGTGGTGGTTTTCATGCCGCGGTTACGCTATCCCTTATGATTGCTGTTCATCAGATTGATACATGTTGTAATTTTCAAGTATTTTCTTGAAACTTCAGATTATTTTATTGGAGCAGCAAGGATGGGTAAGGGTGTTGTTCTGTACGATTATTAATGGAATCCCATAACGGAAATTTTCTTGACGATAGATGCCGGTATTGTAGTAATAAGAAACATCACATGATGCGGTGATGCAGGTTGCCCGGCAAAAAAACCGGCATTGATCGTGATTATGCAGGCAACGGATTGATGTGGTTATGGAAATACGTGAAATCTTCCAGGATAAAATAGTAACCTTTTCGAATCTTCTTACATCTGTGAGGATATTTGCCGGACCGGTCCTGGGCTACTTCATCTATAAAGAATCAAAGACCGGCGATACAGTGTATATCCTCTATGAAATGATCGTGGTGTGCATAATTATACTCTCTGATTTCATGGACGGGTTTTTGGCCAGGCTCATGAACCAGGTAACCAAGCTCGGCCAGTTCCTGGATCCGGTAGCGGACAAGATCGCGGCTCTCAGCGCAATGACCTTTCTGGTCCTATTCAAGGGATTCCCCCTCTGGGTGTACGTGCTGGCACTGGCCCGTGAAATTCTCGCGGTCATAGCAGGCGTCGTTCTTTATTCGAAAATGGATGTGGAAGTAAAACCTAACATCTTCGGCAAGCTCTGTGCGGTCAGCCTGGCCTTTTCCGGTGCCCTCTACGTCGCCAATCTGGATTACGTGTTCCGAGGCATCTCCCTTAAATATTTTTCCATATTCCTGGTCGTCCTATTCTATGTTCTCGGCGGGATCCAGTATTTCAGGACATACGCGCGGTACTATCTTGAAAATAAGGCTTAGAAATTGTTTCTTTTTTGGGCTTCTCATCTGTACCGCTGCTCCGGTATACCCCTCATCCGAAAGCATAACCATTCTCCGCGTTGACGGTAGTGAATACCTGCCCCTCGATGAATTGGTTCCCCGGTCCGGCCTGGAACACTCCTTTGACATGATTTCCCAGAAGGGGAAGCTGTACCGTAAAAATCACTACGCGATTTACGGCGTCGGGCTATCGGCTGCGCTGATTGACGGCACTCTCCATAAATCATCCGGCGCGGTCCGCCGTCAGGGCGGCCGTGTCCTTGTCCCCTTCGATACCGGAGAGTTGATGGTGAAGAATCTCAATCCTGATCTGCGGCTGTCGCGGAAGGGCGGGGTGCTGATGGTCGAGCGTATGACCGGTGATGAAGCGATGCCCGATCGAAAAACTGAAAAACAGCTTGCCGGCGCGAAAGACAGGATCAGCTTTATCGTTATAGACCCGGGACACGGCGGCAAGGATCCCGGGGCCGTGGGGAAGGGCGGCCTCAGGGAAAAGGACATTACCCTCAAGGTTGCGCGCTATCTCGAGAAGAAGATCAAGGCGGGTCTTCCCGGGGTGCGCGTCTATGTTACGCGCGGTGATGACCGGTTTGTTGAACTTTCCCGCAGGACGGACATAGGAAACAGGCTTTTGAAGAAGAACGTAAATGGTATTTTCATCAGTATCCATGTCAACTCGTCCCTCTCCAGCCGCATATCCGGGTATGAGACATTTTTTTTATCACAGAACCCCACCAACGAGGAAGCGCGGAACACGGCAGCACTGGAGAACAATGTCGTGATACTTGAAAACAGGCCAAAGAAGAAAACGGGCCGCGATGACGTGGATTACATAGAAGCCATGATGATAACCACGCAGATCCAGAAGGAGAGCTCCGCGCTTGCCCGCTCGATACAGGAAGGAATGTCAAAAAAGAATAGGAATTTCAGCTCCCGGGGCGTAAAGAAGGCTGATTTTTTTGTCCTGCGGGGAGTGCTGATGCCGGCCGCTCTGGTTGAAATCGGCTATATCTCGAATCAAAAGGAATCCCAATACCTGAAAAAAGACGATCACCGGGAAATAGTGGCTGAGGGCATCAGCCAGGGTGTGGAGCTTTTTATCAAGAAATACAACAGCCTTATCAAAGTGAATTAACGCCGGGCATCACCTGGGGTTGAAGACTTAATGCGGGCGATAAATGGCAGGGTCGGCAAAAAATCCTTGATTCTACGGGGGCCTTTTCCTATTGTACCTCAATCACGGTGGCACGAATGAAATTTGATACGAACAAACTGAAACAGGATATGAAGCAGAGGGCCCTGATTTTTAAAAAACAGGCCCATGCGTTCTATGAAGTGCAGATCAAAAAACGCGCCCGTGCGGCCATGTCTATGGTGAGAGCCGAATTCATAGAATACCCCGACACCAAGGAGAGGAATCGCCGCCTCATACTGCTCTTCACCGGCATATTTATTGCGGACTACCTGATGTACTGCCTCCATACGAACAAGAACATTGTCGAGATCTTTCCGGAAATACCCTCTCTTGCACAGGAGAAAAAGGTTCCCGTGTATCTCCCCGCCCTTGACGGGGTCACGATCATCCGTGAAACACGGGCGATTCCGGTGTATGACAGCGAGGAAAAAACCGTGAAGCTCCTTTTCGAGCTGGTAGTGAAGGGGTCAATTTTCGACAATACCTCCATGGCAGTTCCCGCCGGCATTTTCGTAAGAAAGGTCTGGATCCATGGTTCGGGTACGGGGAACCGCACGGTGTGTATCATTGACCTGGAACCGGCCGAGCTTAGGCCCAGCGCCGTGGTTATAAAAAATTCTGAACGACTCTTCCTGCAGGCAGTTGAAAAGACAATCACCGTGAACATCCCTTCCATCAAGTCGGTTCAGGTCCTGGAAAAGGGTGTGCCCGGGACTGCTCTCTGGGAGCTTTAGCCGGGCCACTCACCCCTGAATACTTCCACGGCAGGCCCGGTGAGGTAGATATTATTGTCGTCCTCCCGCCATTCGGTTTTCAGGTCCCCGCCGCGCAGGTGTATCTGAATTGTTCTTTCCGTCAGCTTGTTGAGGATGCACGCCACTGTTACCGCCGACGCGCCGGTTCCGCATGAAAGGGTTTCACCGGTCCCACGCTCCCAGGTGCGCTGCACGACTTCCTTCCTGTTGATGACCTTCACGAATTCGACATTGGTCCTGTTGGGGAACAGGGTGTTGTTCTCCACGAGGGGTCCGTATTTATCGACCGGGAATTTATCTATTTCCTCCACGAAAATAACGGCATGGGGATTTCCCATAGACACCGCGGTGATGCTGAAGCGTGACCCGTCATCCATATGAAGGGTTTCTCCCAGGACCATCCCGGGACTGCCGATCATCGGGATCCGGTCACGCCGCAAGATGGGCTCTCCCATGTTAACGACAATGCCGGTAACGGTCTTGTTTCTTACAAGGAGTTCGAGGTTCTTTATCCCCGCTGCGGTCTCTATTGCCAGCTCCTTTTTGGCGGTTATCCGGTTATCGTAAAGATACCTGGCAAAACAACGAATGCCGTTGCCGCACATTTCTGCCTCGCTCCCGTCGGGGTTGAACATCCTCATCCGGAAATCCGCCGATTTGGACTCGAGAAGCACCAGCATCCCGTCCGATCCGACGCCGTAATGGCGGTCCCCCATGGCTCTGGCAAGCCTGCTGAAGCTGGCGATCCTCTTTTTCCTCCCGTCAATGACGACGTAATCATTGCCGGTCCCTTGCATTTTGGTAAATTTTATCATTGCTGTATCCCTGTTGTCACCAGTGCCCATTGTTTCCCGGCACAGTGGTTTCAGTTGTTTGTATGATAAGTATTCTACTATAACCCTTAATAATTGTAAAGTCATAAAATTTGAACGTATCTCCTCACCTGCGCCATGCGCATGCCGGGACTGGGGCATAAGGGGACAGGAAAGAAAAATATTCCTTGATAGATAAAGCACTGTCGTACGATACAGTACTATGAAGGCACGTATACGTCATCATCAGAATGAGTTTCAGGGGTTTGAACCAATAACGGAATGATGAAGAGCATCTATATACTCATGGCATCCCTTGCGCTGTCTCTCGCCGCTGCCCTGTTTTTTTATCTTGAGGATTATAATGAGTTTTCCAGGGGCAGGATGACATGGCTGCATAAGGAAAAAGAGATACAGTCACGGCTCCTGGCAATCCCCATAGTGCTCTACCATAATATTGACGGCAAGGGCCCTTTTTCCATTGATGCAGACACCCTGAGAGAGCACTTTCAGCTGATCAGGGACCGTGGCATTCGGGTTATCCCCCTGCAGGAGCTCATTGATAAGCTTGAGCATCCGGCGCCGTATCATGAAAAAGTGATAGCCATCACCTTCGATGACGGTTACGGATCGATGTACACCAAGCTCCTGCCCCTGGTGCGTGAATTCGGGTATCCGGTCACTCTTTTCGTGTATACTGATAATGTCTCCATGAAATCTTCCAAAAATTTGACCTGGAAACGGCTGCGTACCATGGACCGGCAGGGGATCGATATACAGGCCCATTCCATCTCCCATTGCGACCTGGCCCAGCTTTCTAAAAAAAAGAATGATCCGGCAATACGTAAGCGCCTTTATGAAGAGCTCTATCTGTCAAAAAGGATCCTGGAACTCTACATGAATAAGAGAATTGACTTCTTTGCGTATCCTTACGGAAAATATGATCTCACTATCATTGATATGACAGAGAAGTCCGGGTACCGTCGGGCGTTTTCAACCGATTACGGCTCCAATATAATAACAAGGGATAATTTTTGCCTGAGAAGACAGCATATCAAAAGCAGCTATACCCTGAATTATATCGACTCCATTATAAGATAACGGCTGGGACAGCAGCTGAATCTCTGCAACTATAAACTTGCCGGGAACCTCGGGAGTATTAATTTCTTTAACGATCTCTTTTGTGTAATAAATCTTTTAAACAATATCCCGCTGCAAAAAGCTGCAGAGGGGTATAAATCATGATTTTATTAAAAAAATTGAATAAATAGCCGATATTGTATACAAATATACAAGCACGGGAAAATCATTGAGCTGTTATGCGATTATTAATAGTTGTCATGATTCTAATTTTTTATTGACAAATATTATAAGTGTTAATTAATAATCATAACTTCGTTTAAATTGTCTTCGTATCTATAACAAAACATAAATAAAGACTGCAAGGAGTGGACGCGGTAATGAGAAGCATAATCGGGACAGCCATATTATTATTTGTTATAAGCGGCGTTTCCTTTGCGGAGGAAGTAATCCGAGTTGATAACCAGTATGTCCAGGAGTATAAAGGACGCCTTGGCATCTGGATAAAAGTTGAATCGTCGGCGAAACTCAATTCTTACCTCAGCAAATTTTACGTTACATTAAGAGAATTTCAGGATATAAACGGCACTTCCATCACCTGGGGACAGTTCGGTTTTATACCTTATTCGGAAAAGTATATCCAGGAGCTTGAGGCGCAGGGCGTGAAGCGCGACAACCTGGTGAGCCAGAAGAGCGATTTCATCTGGCCCCTGACGCTGGTGGAAAATATCTCCTCAACCTTCGGACAGCGTAACGGCAGGTTCCATACAGGGACTGATATGCCAGCCACATTGGGGACACCGATCATTTCCGTAATGGACGGAAGGGTCCTGGCGGCGCGGTATGAAGGCGGTTTCGGCAAGACCATCTGCATGGAACACCGGGATAACTTCATAACCAGGTATGCCCATTGTTCAGAGATGTTCGTCAAAGCAGGCGATGTTGTTAAAAAAGGGCAGATCATTGGCCTGGTGGGCAGTACCGGAACATCAACCGGTAATCACCTTCATTTTGAGATACGGTACAATGATATACCGCTGAATCCTCTCGATTTCCTGCCTTACAAACAGAACCTGGTCCAGACGCACATGATGCGGAACTGGAAATGAAATAACTTGGCATCGGAAAAAACAGAGGGCGGCATCATGGATGCCGCCCTCTGTATTTGCATGTTACATATCAGATCAGTTTATTGCTTAGTGTCGCTCTTTGAGCTTTTATCCACCGTTTCCTCAAGGTTGATGTTATTCTTCTTTAAAAATCTCTCTGTTTCCGCATCAATATTGTACAGGTCATCGATCATGGATTTAATTTTATCCGGCGAAGGGAAGGTTTTTTTGATAATCTGCTCTTCCTCGTCAGACCCGAAATAGGCGAGGTTTGTTATCCTGCCGATTATTTTTTCTATATCCTTCTGCGTGTTGTTGATAATGCAGACCAGGTTCGGACCGGATTGGAACCCCCACTGGAACCCGTCCCTGCTGTCGGCCGTAAAGGTTTCAGTGATGCCGTCTCCGTTGGCGTCCTCGGCGTAAAAGACCGTGCCGCCGTCAGAGGTCCTCCCCGTCACCCGGGTGATGTATTTTACCTGGTCGCCGTCGGATATTTTTCTTGGGATTCTGGAGCGGCTGACGCTGATCTCGGCTTCTCTTCTGTTGACGACTAATGACAGGAATATAGCCACCTGCTTTTTCAAAAACTTGTCCCGCACGGTGAGGTAAAAATCCTTGTAATTATTGGATACGAATTCCTTGCTCATGTTTTTCTGTATTTCGATCCGCCTGTCGGTGACCAGGACATAGTTTGGGCTATTGCTGATTTTGTTCGGCCAGATGTCGGGAAGTAACTGATTGCTGCGGTCAAGGACGGCCTTGTTGTGCATTACCTGTTCCGGGTTGTCGTAACCGTCCTGGATAAGGTATACTTTTTTGTCCTTGATCACCATCAGTGCTGCAATGGAGTTGTCGTAATTTTCCTCGGCAAATCCCTCATGGGTCTTTTCGAATTGCTGGTACAGGACACGGTTCTCATCGTACCTGGTCAGTTTCTGGATTTCAACAAGGGTCAGGGTCTGCTCCTTGGTGTATGAAGTCGGCACCATAAAGAGAAATGATATGGAGAATACGCAGACCAGGGTTTTTCTGAATGTAAGTATCATTGAGGTTCCTCCATGATTCGGGTGGTATCGCGCCGATCACCACTATTCCATAGTGGTTAGAACAGTAATACTGATTGGCAATTTGTCAAATATTTTTCACGATTCATCGTTTTTATCATGGCGCCGCCGTTCTTTCTTCCAGCGCGCCTTATCGTACTTGGTCCAGCTCTCAACTGCATGTCGCGCTAGCTCTTTTTCCTTCTCTGCCCGCGTCGTGGGGGGCTTTTTCAGCTTCTTTTTTACATGCTTCAGCTTTGCTCCCAGTTCTTCCTGTTCCTTGGCAGTCAGTGATGCCTCGGACCTGATAAAGTCATCCATGACTTCCGGCGCTACAGCCCCGCCGCACAGGGCGTCAATCAGCGCAAGGACCTTTCTCCTGTTCACCAGGTTCATGACCAGACAATCGGTCTGCTGCGGCGCATCATTCCCGCATGACCAGACCGCTCCTGCCATGGCCGCCAGTGCGGCAGTGGAACCGCCTTCCGAGACGGCAGACAGGAGCGGCGCCGTGCCAGGAGGCGCCAGGGAGGCGAGAGCCAGGGCATAAGGGAAAAGAACCAGGGGCAGGTTCACCGTGGCCCTGGTGACCGGCGTTTTGAGCGAGGCGTTCACCTGAGAGATGATTATTTTTTCAGCTGAGGCAAGGTTTTCTGCGGACGCGATATCATTGAGAAGGTTGATGTAGGCGCGCACTTCCCGGATGAGGGTGCCGGGATTGATGGAAGCGTCGAAGATGGCAGCTGAATTGGATTCGATCGCGTCTGCGACCGCTGCTGCTGCATCGATAGACGCTTCAATCGGACCGGACTGCGCCTTCCCTCCGGAGGCCGCCGTTCTGAGAAGTGATGTGTAGATCAATGCTGCAGCGATTGTCGAGAGGTCATGGGTAAACAGGCGCACCGCAGTCATGGTGTCAATGAGATGATCAAGGGTTGAATTGTTCCTGAAGCTCAGGAATGTCATGATCGGGATGATCCTGGCGCAGGGCTGCTCCGGCGTTTGAGGATGCCGCGCCTGGTCTTTCATACGCTGTATAAAGGAACGTTCCACCGCGCCGGGATAGCGGAATATGCCGTAATCACACCCGGCGACTTCCGGTGAAGAAGCTATGGCGCTCCGGAAGGCTTCAGCACAGGGGCCGCGGCGCGGACAGGCCATGGCCATGATGATCATCATCTGGGCCATTGATGAATAGAGACCCGGCTTCCGCCACAGTTCCAGCTTGTTTTTCAGGGCCGGTTCAGGATCAATATAGTCGGTGATTGTCTTGAAGTGGGAATGAATGTGGCCCCTTGTCATGCCGTCAACGGCAGAACCAAGGGCGTCGCCTATGAGCACGGAGGTAAGGGTTTTTTTAATCATGGATTGTATAATGGAGCAGCCATCTGTTTCGCGCAATTATTTTTCTTGCTGTCGTGATAGAACCGCCGGGTTTAAAGCCGGGCTGTTTTTTGGTTTCATGACAATTTTAATATTTTTTATAGAAATTACATGCAGGAAGAGGGATTAAAGTCTTCAGCGGGGCCTTGATGGGGATGAGTTTGGCAGGTTACGGGATAAAACCATTATTTTTCTTGCATTATCCCGTTATCCGTGGGTATATTAGGTAGGCACGTGTGGAATGATATACGGGCATGTATAATGACTTCGAAATCCACTACGGCTGATTGTATCAATTCACGAGGAGGAGAATAATGAAGAAGACAATTCTGCCGGCGATTATGATGCTGGCGCTGATATCGGGCTGTACCAGGGAGCCGGTAGATGAGTACGCCATGATAACCTTCATGATTGGTGATGTGACAAAGAACAGCGCCGCAGTCCAGATCGGCGATGTCATAAAAGAAAAGGATATAATCCAGACAGGAAACGATTCCTTCTGCGACATCAAGATCGGCCAGTCCCTCATCAGGGTCAAGCAGAAGACAAAGGTCGTTCTCGCGACCCTGATCAGGCAGGGGGGGATTGAAAATACCTCCGTCGACCTTGATTCAGGCAAGATGCTCTGCAAACCGAAAAAGCTCTTAAAATCGGAAACCTTCATGGTGAAAACGCCGACGGCGGTCGCTGGAGTCCGCGGCACCCAGTTCACCGTTGAAACCGACACCACAGGCACCTCGCGGATAAAGGTATTCGAGGGCTCGGTGAAGGTGGCGAAAAGGATCAAGGAGCTTGAGGCCAACATTCCCGAGGTCCTGAGCATGGCTCCGGAAATTAAGAAGGAAGAAAAGGTTGTCATTACCAAGAAGGACGTGGAAGAAACCGAGAAGATCGTGGACAACATCATGAAGGCCGAGTCGACAAAGGGCAAGGACGCTGCAATACAGGCTGTCATCAAAAAAGCCGGCAAGGATGTGGTGGTTAGCAGGAATAATATTGAAAAGTTCGCCGTCAAGGACTTCGAGAAAGATAATCGCGAAATCATTGAGATTAAAGAAAAGCCGGCCGAGGTTATCAGGGAAATCGGGAAGGCCATCGATGAAGAAAAGGAAGAGGCCCTGCCCAACGGGAGGCTCCTCGTTACCAGCTTTGAGGTCTATTTCATAAAGAACGGAAAGATCGAATGGCAGGGAACGGTCGTCGAGGAGCCGGTCAAGAAGGGTGACAGGCTCTATGTCGCCTCCGGCGAGTATGTGTTCTGCGCATCCGTGGACGGTCCGGTCATTTGGAGAAAGCAGATAGCTAATGAAGGAAGGCTCCAGGTACGGGAAAATTCACTGGTCATTTCGGTGAAGGGCCAGGAAACCAGGCTTGATCTCAAGACCGGTGCAAAGCTGTAACGCGTGTAATGTGTAATGCCATACTATCAAGAAAAGGCGCGGTTAATACCGCGCTTTTTCTTGCTACATCATATTCACGATGGACAGCACAACCTTGGTTCCGTTTATCAAATCGCGGATCATGATGTATTCGCCGGTTGTGTGAACGTTCCGCATGCCTGCGGAGAGGTTTATCGCGCTGATGCCTGCCTTGTTGAGGATGTTCGTATCGCTGCCGCCGCCGGAAACCTCGAACTGGTGACGGATGCCGACGCGCTCCATGGCGTGCGCCGCAAGCTGTGCAATCCTGTCTTCGGGGCTGATGGAGAAGCCCGAGTATTCCATGGACCTGGCTATGCCGCAGCGGGCACCGTATTCAGCCGTCACCTCTTTTGCTATGGATCGTATCGCAGTTTCCTGCTCCTTGAGCTTCCGGTACTTGAGTGAACGCGCCTCGAGGACGCACTCCGCTTTCTCCGCGACAATGTTCGTGGCGCGGCCGCCTGCGATGGTCCCCACGTTAACCGTCGTCTCGTGGTCCACGCGCCCCGAAGGGAGCCGGGTGATAATGTCAGACAGGACGTTGATGGCATTGATCCCCTTTTCCGGCTCCATGCCTGCGTGGGCCGCCCTGCCCCTGACGGTGATGGTCATGGTGGAGTGGTAGGGAGCCTGCAGGACGATTTTACCGATGGGGCCATCGCTGTCGAAGACAAAGGCATGTCTTGATGTAAGCGCCGACGTGTCAAAACCTTTCATGCCGCGGAGGCCCACCTCCTCGGCGCAGGTTATCAGCATCTCGATGGTGCCATGGGGCATGCCGGTCTCGGTGATGTACCGCAGGCCTTCCAGGAACATGGCTATGGCGGCCTTGTCGTCGCTTCCCAGTATGGTGGTCCCGTCCGATGTAATCTTCGCAGCGGTCACCATCGGTCTCACGTTGTCGCAGGGAGTGACCGTATCCATGTGAGCCGAAAAAAGAACCGGCTTTCGCTTCGGATCCCCCCGCATGGTCAGCAGGAGGTTGTATGAATCGCCGCACGGAAATGAACGTGCCTTCACGCCGAGTTTTTTTACCGAATCGATTATGTACCTGCGCATTGCATCCTCACGCCATGACGGTGAGGATATCTTTGTCATGTCGGTAAAGTTTTTAATCAGGCGCCTTCTGTTGATCTCGAACATGGGAAAAACCTCTTAGTGAAATTCATATGAGCTGCAGGACGGGTGCCATGGGCCGGTCATACGCTGCTCAAAAAATTTTTTATCCTGTGGGTGTACTTCTCGATGATCGCGTCGCGTTCCTGCGTGGTCTCACCCTCCCCGTAGAGATGGATCTGAGGATGGGACGCGTCGGGAAGAATCAATACCCAGGCAGTGTCTTCGCTGATCCGTATACCGTCAATCAATTCAATATTTTTATTTGCTGATGATGTTGACATTTCGCGCATGACCGCGGCTTTTTCATCGGTGGTGCAGTATATGGATGCGTGCATGATGTTTCCCTTGGGAAGGGATGCTTTTATCATGTGGAGAGGCTTGCTTTCATGGTTAAGAAAGTCGAGAACCAGTAGGAAGACGATCATCGGATCGTACTGAAGCTCAAGGTGCGGATAGCGGCTCGACCCTCCCAGGAAAAGGTCGGTGGCCCCTTCCGGTGCCCTGAGGGTGGTGCTGGTGCGAACGACGCTGCCTCCGTGGGAGCGTATCAACCGCTCCAGCGTCATCGATGACGTGACGGGGATGTTGATGACCGTATCCCCGCAGTAGTTCAGGCGGTAGAGGCACAGGATTGCGATGATATCGTCATCGGTGAGGATCTGGCCGTGCTCGTCCACCACGGTGATATGACTGCTGTGAGGCCCCACGATTACGCCGATTTCGCTGTTCATGCGCGCCATCTGCACGATGCTTTCGATGGCGTTGCGGGTGTCTGATTTCGTTTCCTCCTCGCTGGTGAATTCCTTGATCTGCCCCCGCAGGACCATGGTCTCGCAGCCGTAATCCGACAGGAGTTCGGGGAACACGTGCGCGGCGGTCCCGTTGAAGCAGTCCATGATGACCTTCCATTTTTTGCCTGCCGGAAAGGAGTTGCGCACATAGAAGCGGGTGTTATGGATGTATGATTCGACATGGTGGCTCGGGTAAAACAGCTTTCCCGTTTCAAAGGCCTCCTTGCGGGGATAGTCGCCGCGGAAGAATATGGTTTCTATTTTTTTCTCACTGCCGAGAGGGATCTGGAAGCCGTGTTTGTCGAACAGGCGGATCTGGATGAACTGCAGCTCAGTGAGCGGCGCGATCTGGATATAAGCGCCCATGTCGGCATTGAGAAACCGGGTCGTGTAGCGGTTCACCGGCACCGACTCGATCTCCATGTCATAGACATCGACTCCCATGGAGAGGAGCCCCGCGGTGAAGGCGCGCATGATGAGGCGCGCCGCGGTCGTGGTGTCCCGGCTCACGGTGATCTTCGCGTCCCTGCCGAGAAAAGCGCCGATGGCCGAGCCGAGCTTTGAGGCGAATTCCGGGGTTATCTTCACGTTAAAAGTGCCGACGATGCCGTCCGTGGAAAAGAGGGTCTTCTTTTCGCGTTGTCCCCAGACGATGTCTTCGGCAAGCTGCGTCCCCTCCTCGATGTACTTGTCCGGCCAGATCCGGATGCCGGCAGCGATATCCACGCCGGCGCCGATGCGGCAGTCATCGCTGATAACGGAGCCTTCATAAACGGCCACCTGTTGTTCAAGGACGCACCGTTTCCCGATCACGGCGCCGCGGAGTTCGCACTTGGGGCCGATGATGGTGTTGTGCAGAATAATCGATTTCCGTATCGAGGCGTTTTCTTCAATGACGCAGTTGTCCCCTATCACCGAGAACTCGGTCACTTCAGCTCCTTCCTTGATCTTGACGAAATCGCCGATTATCACCGGGCCCCTGATTATGGCGGTGGGATGCATCTCGAAGTCCCTCCCGGCCCATATGTCCGGGGCGATCTTTTTTCCCGGAAAATCAATTTTAACGAGGCCCCCGAGGATGTCCCGGTGTACGTCGCTGTAGGTCGAGAGATTGCCCACGTCACACCAGTAGCCGTCGGCGATAAAGCCGTAGAGGGGGAAATTCTTTTCCTGGAGTAGAGGGAAGAGGTCGAGGGAGAAATCGAACCTGGCATCCGGCGGCACCAGATCGCGGATGACAGCCGGATCCATGACGTAGAGGCCCGTATTGGCAGTGTCGCTGAAGACCTCGCTCCATGACGGTTTTTCAAGGAACCGCTCGATTCTTCCGTCTTCTCCGGCTATCACTATGCCGTAGTCGGTGGGCTTGCTGACCCGCTTCAGAACGATCGTGAAGGACGAATTTCTGCGGCGGTGGAATTCAAGAATTTCGGTCAAGTCGAAATCGATGATGCCGTCGCCGGAGAGCACCACGACGGTGCCGGCAAAGTCGCCGATGGCCTTCTTGACGCCGCCGGCCGTGCCCAGGGGCGTTTCCTCCAGGGAGTAGGTGATGGAGACGTTCCATTCCGAACCGTCGCCGAAATAGTTCTGCACGTTTTCCGGAAGATAAAAAAGGCTTATGACGATATCCCGTATCCCGTGCCGCTTAAGGAGATTGATGGTATGCTCGATGACCGGCTTGTTGATGACGGGGACCATCGGCTTTGAACGGTTGCAGGTCAGGGGTCTGAGCCTCGTCCCTTCGCCGCCGGCCATTATAACCGCTTTTATCATTAATAGTCTCCTCGTTAACGCAGTGACGCGTTATTCAGAATGAAACCGGTATGCCTCTTATTTATCACATGAAAAGACGCTCTGGTATGGTTGTGCGTTGGTTGCAGAGCGCGACGTTTGGATACGATAGTGTAGCAGGAGAATACGGCATGTCAACTAAAATCTTCGGATGGCGGCGGACGGGAGATGCTGTGCTGCAATCAATACCTGTAAATCATCCTGCCGATTATGAGGTCCTCCGGAATGGGACCCAGGGTCCGGCTGTCGAATCCCCTGTCCAGGTCATCGCTCAGAACGAAATACCTGCCCCTGCCTATCTTGACCGCGGGCATGTTGTCCCGGAAAGAAAAATTCATCGGGAAGACGCGCCGGTCCCTCGATGTTGTCTTCCACCGGAAATGGTAGGGGCTGTTGTTGATCCTGACCGCCTTGTCACGAATCTCAACGGTGTCTCCCTCGATAGCAGCGATCCTCCTGAGGAGCACCCGCCCGGGCTCGGCCGGGTTCTTGAAAAGAATTATGTCACCCTGTCCGGGCGTCACGTGCCTCAGGATAACAATGAGGTCGTCCTTTTTCACGTTCGGTTCCATCGATCCGTCAGGCATGGTGAAGGAAAGAAAGATTATACGGCATATGATGAAGCCCGCCAGTAACCCTGTCACGGCGGAAATTATTTTAATGAGAATCCCGTTTCCCGATTTTTCCTGGTAGTTCATAGTTCCATCGCCTGAATTATATCCTTTTAATGGGATAACAATAGGTCCGCCATCAAATAAAGCAATAAAATTTTCAGCATGATTATGTCATTAAACAGACCAGCGGCGACATGCACCCTGATGCGGAACTAAGAATACTCAGACCGCAATATTAATTTCTTGACAAGTATGGTTAAATCTATAGAATTCATGACCGATAGGCTCGGGTTAAACTTATTTAAAAATAATTTGGCCCCGGGCTGTTTATTTTGTACTAAATTTTAGTTTATTTTCAACCGATTATTCACTTAGTAACGTTGTGGTGTACTTATCGTAACGATATTATACTATAGAGAATATCATTTTCAAAGGAGTTGGCAATGAAAAGGATGACCCGGTTAAGTACATTGTCGTTAGCAATCGGCTTATTGATGTTGTTTTTCGGCAGTGGAACAATAAATCTCAAGGCTCAGCAGACAACTGGAAAATCTGACACCCAGAAAGAGGAAAAAAAGCAGAAGCAGGACGGATTGGTCGTTGACTGGGTGAATGATTTTGAAGACTGCGAAGACTGGCGGGCGGTTTCAACCTGCCCCCTTGGGGACACCAAAACCAGGAAAATACCTGGCAAACCGAGACCGGTGAATGACCAGGGACAGGCGGTTAACGAGGATGGCCAGCCGGGAGAATTCAAGAATGAATTAACCGACGAGAATGGCATATCCCATAAAAACGAATACGTGCTGGGCATCAAAACATATTTCCTTGACAGGGGTTTTGACCGGGTTGAAGCCTTTCCGCCCAATGAATATATCATCAGGGGCAAGGCCCGCGAAATGAAATTCTGGGCCCTGGGGCGTAAATTCAGGCACACGCTGTATATCAAACTCCGCGATTACAAGGGCCATATTCACAAGCTGAAAGTCGGCCGTCTCGATTTCTGGGGATGGAAGGAAATGTCGGTCATAATCCCCGGCTGGCTTCCCCAATCGTCAAGTTATGCCCTGCTCGACAAGAACCTTCATTTCGTTTCGTTCTTCGTCGAGTGCGATACCTACGAAGTGCCTGGTACGTTCTATACGTATATCGATCAGTTTCGGGTTGTTACCGATCTGTCAGAATTCACCGGTGATGAATCGATCAAGGATACCTGGTAAAATTGAGATAGGTTAAGTAAGATAGGCTAAGAAGGGAGGCTTTTAATGATAAGATATAACAAGAGAACATTCGCTATTATTCTAAGCATAGCAACAGCCGTATGCCTCGGTTTGCTGGGGTCCAAAACGGCGCAGTCGAAGATCGTAACCAACGTGCCTGCCGACATCAGCGGTAACGAGCTGAAGGCTCTCGTTGTCGAGGATTTTGAAAACACGACCATCGGCGATAACGGCTGGCAGATAGAGTCAGTTCCGAAGAAATTTGCCAAGGCCGAGACCGAGCAGAAGCTTAAAATGAAAAATCCGGTGAACCGGCTCGAAATGAAAATCGTCAACGCCGGTCCCAACGACATGAACGTTGAAGAGTGGTCCCTTACCGACAAGGGCAAGAAGAAGGACAAGTGTGTTGGCATTGCATTCCAGTTCCGGTATCCGGGCACAAATGAAGTTCATATCCTCGCGCCGCCGCAGGTGGACTGGAAGGATAAAACACCGAAAATGACCTTCAACCCGAGCACCGGCAAGGACGAGCAGGAACGCGGCATCGAGCTTCCCGGACAGTCAAAGGGGATCTCCCTCTGGGTCCATGGCCGGGGTCACCCTTACACGCTTGAAGCCTGGGTCAAGGATTACCGCGGCTCAACGCATGTCCTCAAATTCGGGTCGGTCAATTTCGTTGGCTGGCGTCCGCTGAAAGTTGAGATACCCATCGGCGTGCCGCAGCAGTTCGAGTCGTTTCCGCAGACTCGGATAACCAAGATCACGAGATTCGTTTTCAGGGCGGTGCCGAACGCTCAGCGGGAAGAGCTGATGGAAACTGCTTACTTCTTCCTGGACCAGATAAAAGTTCTGACCGACACCTATGAGGTGAATTTTGACGGCTACGATCTGCACAAGCTCATGGATGGCGGCTCCAAAGGCGGAGACAAGGGTGGTGAAAAGAAAAATCAGTAGATAGATTCTCACAACATTTTTAGCATTTCTTTTTATTGTCTGCAAATACCCATCTTGTTTTATGATGGGTATTTTGTATTTTTGAAATATTGATTTTTCCGGAGGGGCATCTCGGGGCCCCGCCGGGGCCGCGGAGGAAACACTCCGCCGGCATGGCGCCGGAGTAGCTGGCGCCGGAAGTGCGAGGGGGGCTTCATCCCGAAAATATACAGGTGGGTTGATGGTATGGCAAAACAAAAAATTATGGAAAAAATCGATTCTCTATTTAAAGAGGAAATGTGGGGAAGAATAGAACCGAAAGATATCGGCATTTCAAAATTCAAGATACTCGATGATCTCTTCAACGCGGTGGTCTCGGAAAATGCGATCCAGGATACCCTGGATGCCTGCAAGATTCACATGGAGGAGCACACTGACTCGATTACGTCCATGTATCTTATCGGCGAGATCGGCTACCACCTCGACCGTCCCGAGGACGCCAAACAGCTCCGGCGTCTCATCGAGATATTCACCGGGTATCACAAGTGGGCCGTTGTCGAGCTCATCGCGGAAAAAATTCTGGAATACGGGGAATCGAGCGCGGCCCTCCGGGCAATGGCGCTTAGCCTTGAACGCCTCGGGCGAAACAAGGATGCCATCCCTGTCCTTGAAAGCCTCCTGAAGATAGACCGCTTCGACGCAGATCTGTCGAAAAAGCTTGCCTTTGCCATCATCGAAGAGGAGCCGGAAAAAAGCATCCATTACATGAAGCTGTCCATCGAGGGCTTCATCAAGAATAAGAAATACGAGGAGGTCACCAGCCTCTGGACCAGGCTGGTTTCCGTGTCATGGGGCGATATTGCCTTTTTCGAAAGGATCGAACGTTTCCTGGTCGAGGCCAAGCAGTTCGACCTGGTAGCAAATTTAATAAAGATTCTCCTCCAGAAATACCGTGATGAGGAGAACCCCGATCTCTCCATAGAATTGCTCAAGAAGGTGCTCAAGTACCGGCCCGAGGACGCCCACGCGCGGCGCGACCTGATCAACCTCTACCGCATCAAGTTCAAGGACCACTCCCAGTTCGAGCAGTTCATGAAACTGTCGAAGCTGGCGAATTACAAGACGCCGGCGAAGTACGCCATCCAGGACTTCGAGAAAAACATCGTCTTTGACAAGGGAAACTACGCCTACCATAACACATGGAAGCTGGGCAAGATCGCCGATATGGACAGCGAGAACATCGTGATCAATTTCAGCGGAAAACCGGACCACAAGATGTCGATCCAGATGGCACTCCAGTCACTGACCCCTATACCGAAGGACCATCTTTACGTGATGCAGTACGAGGACCCCGAATATGTGAGCAACCTTTTCAAGGACGAATTCATGCAGTTCTTCGAAATCCTCATCCGCTCGTACGGGGGAAAAATCCTCCTGGAGGACATCAAGCGCGAGCTGATCCCGGCCTACATAGCCGAAAAGGGATGGTCAAAGTGGTGGAGCAAGGCCCGGACCAAGATCAAGAGGGACTCCCACTACGGATTTTCCGAGAAGAAGAAAGACCTCATCTTCACGAGGGATAAGCCGGTGACCTTTGCCGAGGAGCTGCTGGAAAGCTTCTCCGGGTCCGACTCCTTCAGCAAGAAGCTGGATTTCGCCATCGAGTTCGTCAACAACATCGAGAAAGAGGAAGGCCTTTCGGTCGTCCAGTACTTCGTCGACTATTTCGCGGAGGAGATGAAGGGGGACTCTGAAACGCGGCAGGTCCTGTCGTACATGATATTAAAAGACATGACTAAATTCGTGGACCCGTCCAAGCTCAAGCTCGACCTGCACCGGCAGAAGGTTATAGATTTTATAAAGGGGAGCCAGGACCTGGCCCTCCTGTCCATGAAGATATCCTCCTATGATTATAAAAAGGACCTGGTGAACCTCATCGAGGAGTCCCGGGAGGACTGGCCGCATGTGCTGTCCGAGCTTCTCTTTGAAACGCCGGTGCGGATCCACAAGTATATCTTCAACAACCTGATCCGCAACCATTCGTACAAGATCATTAACTCCTTCATAGATCGGGTCATCACCGGCGCAAAGCAGTACCCCGAGATTTTCATCTGGGTCGCGCGGAACCTCCTCAGCAGGCAGTGGGATTATGACTGGCTCGATTATTCACGGGAGCGTCTCGCGGTTACCGGTTTCAGGCTCATGAATGAACTCAAGAAAATCGAGATGGAAGGGAACCGTCTGAAGAACATGGTCCTTGACGTTCTCTTCGACGGCAACTCCGCCGTATTAAAAACTATCGTTGATCTCTTTGACCCTGCTTTCCTGGGCAAGCTCTACGACCTGTTCTGCAATGTTTCCTACGTGGAGGATCCCCAGAAGGAGGCCTTCCTCGGGGTCATACGGTCCAAGTACGGCGATTTTCAGCCGGTTAAGGCCCAGCCCGATGAGGGTTGGGAATTTGACGTTGAGAAACTGATTGTATCGCGGGAAGGATGCGAGAAAATGAAAGCTGAACTGGACCGGCTCGTCTCGGTTGAACTGGTAAACATATCCAAGGAGCTCACCAAGGTGGCAGATGTCTCAGCCGATATCAGGGAGAACGTTGAGTACAACGCCCTCATGGAAAAACAGGCGACGCTGGAGCTGTCCATATCGAAACTGGACAATGAAATGAAAAAGGCCCAGATCCTCAACCGTGACGAGATCTCAACCGATTCGGTGAACATCGGCACGACGGTCATCCTCCAGGATGCCGAGGGCGGCGAGGAGCGCGATTACACCATCCTCGGACCCTGGGACGCCGATTTTGAGAAACGGGTCCTGTCATACCGGTCTCCCATCGCGCGTTCCCTTCTGGGATTGAAACAGGGCGATACGGTCAACCTGGATATTGAAGAAGGGAAGAAAATCTACAAAATAAAGGAAATCCAGAAGTACATGATATGAATCCCGACCGGGCACGCAGTATAGGCGGTCCTGTCATGCAAAAAAAGAGAATTTTTATTTGACAAATAGTGCCTTTCGCTCGTATGGGTTAATCCTGACAAGCCGCGATGGTGGAATTTGGCAGACACGCAAGATTCAGGATCTTGTGGGCATTACGCCTGTGAGGGTTCAAGTCCCTCTCGCGGCACATGAGCGACGATCATAATCGTCGCTTTTTTTTTGAGGGGAACAATATGGGTCCCCGAAAATATTTTTCCGCGCCTTGTCCTCCGACCGTATTACTCCCCAGATACATCTTTTATTCGGAGGAGCCATGAAGATCATCTTCACAACCTGTCTGTTGTTTTTCTTCTTCATTATATCATGTGATTATCCTGAAAGGTTTAAGCCGTTTCTTGATATGCGGGGGCCGCAGGTATGCGGCATCGAAGTGCTTCTTTCTGCAGATTCAATCATCGAGCAGGAGACCCTGCAGGCGCGGGCCTATGTCGTTCTTGACAGCGGCAGGAAAGAGCCGGCAGATGCCGTCGTCTGGGAAACCATGAGCGAGGATATTCTCACGGTTGACCGGGAAGGTACCGTCACCGGCCGCAGGCCCGGCATGGGGACCATCCGGGCCCGGGCTGATGGCTTTACGGCGACGGGTGCCGTCGAGGTGAGACGGAGGATCGACTATTCGCGGATAATGGTAACCGAGGTGTTCTATGACGCCGAAGGGAGCGATGACGGGAAAGAGTTCATAGAAATCTACAACGATAATGAGTATCCCTGCGATATCGGCGGAATGATGCTGGTTGACGGATCAAAGACAAGCAGTGCCTATGCCTTCCCCCCGGGCAGCGTAATCGGGCCGAAATCATGGGCGGTGATCGCCCAGTCTGTTGACGGTTTTACTGCTTTATTCGGCAGGGCCCCGGATTACGGGAATTTTTTCTTTTCTCTCAATAACAGCGGGGAAACGGTCCTCCTCATGAAAACAGACGGTTCCGCGCTTGATGCGGTTTACATAAAAGGGGGAACTGAAGACTTCAAGACGCCGGAATCGTGGGGTTCCCTGTCGCTGCCGGCTGCTGCCGCGGGCCAGTCGATATATCGGGTGAATTATAACGGTGTTTCTACAAGCACCGACTGGTCCACCGGCCCGCCGACTCCGGGGTTCTAGCGTGCGGCGCTAGGCGTCTTTATTCCGTATTGACTTAATGAAGAAATATCCGATAACGATGAAGGTTATGATCGGCGATACCCAGGAGGGGATATGGGCCCCGAAGCTGTCCAGGATCATGATAACCCCCAGGCAGAGGATCGAGTACATGGCCCCGTTTTTCAGATACTTGTATTTTTTGATGCGGCTGATGTTCCCCACCGTGACCTGGCGGACAATAATGGCCCCGATACCGTTGCCGATAAGTATCAGCGGCACGGAAAGGGTGAAGGCAAAGGCGCCCAGGACGCCGTCGATGGAAAACGTCATATCGAGCACTTCGAGGTAGAGTATCTTGCTTAAATCCGAAATGTTTCTGGCCGTAAGGCTCTTTTCCTTTTCCTCGGCGTTGTGCCGGAAGCCGTGGGTTATGAAGAAAGCTGTTGAGCCGACCACGGCGGAGAAGGCCATCAGGTGGTTTTTCTCCATGGCGAACCAGACGATAACTGTGAGCAGTACCGATACAAAGGCGTAAAACCAGACCGCGTGTCTCTGGACAAATGGTTCGAAGGGGAAACCGAAATTTTTCTCGTCGATGAAAATCCAGTGTATGAAGAGAAATACCAGAAACACGCCGCCCCCCACGAGGAGCACCGGGGCCGACTGTCTGATGGCTTCATGAACTTTCGGATCGCTCGAAAAGGTCGCCGTGAGAGCATCGATGGGACCAAGCCCGGGCATGGTGAACCAGACGATGAACCAGGGGAGGAGGCCCCTGACCAGGAACACGGCGATAAGTATTCCCCAGATTAAAAACCATCGCTGCGCTTTTTTTCCCATGGTAGATAGAACTTCGGCGTTGATGATGGCGTTATCGATACTTGACACGGTTTCGAAAAGGCTCAGGCCTGCCACGGTGAGTATCATTGCCGCTATATCCATAAAATCCTCTCGGTTATTATTGATGGTATCAACTGTTGTTATTGCGTTATTCCTGTCAATAAATATTGGCTGATACGCGGATAGCTCCCGAAGTTTTATAAAAACACATCCTCCCTGTCTGACTATTATTTTCATTTTTTTTGGTCCCCTTCGTTACCGTTGCGTAAGCAAAAATCTAAAGGGGGATACTGATGAAGCACCGTATGAGGAAAAAGCCCGTCATGGTAATCTATGACATCTATGCAAAATGCCTGGATCTTGAGGAATTCTCAGGATTCTTTTCCAGGCGAAAGAAGAACAGACTCTATGAAGCAATCATGGCGCAAATTGCCGGCAGGATCCTTGATGTCTTCGGCGATATTGAGACCTTTACCTATGGATTGACCGGCGATGGATTCCATATCCTCGTTTGGACCGCGCGGGATAGTAACAGGATAGCAAGAATCATGGGTTATGTGCAGAACAGATTCGAGGACATGGTAAACAGATCCCTTGACCGGGTGGGCCCTGTATGGGATGGAACCTGGACCTGCGATATAATCAAGCCGGCGGAACTTGAGTAGGCCGCCGCGTTAAAATATTATGTCGAGTAAATCCGGCGATTGTCCGACACTAATAATATATTGTCTGCAAAAAGGAAACAATCCCGGAGGTGCGCCCTATGGCACAGGAAATGAATATAAGCGGCATAATAGAAAACAGCAGGCAGGAGATGCTCTTCGCTATCAAGGAGCGGATCAACACGATGACCCGCGGCACCAGCGCGCCGGTCCAGCTGCGCGGATTGATAATCGGCAACAGGATCGGCCGGGGCCGCGATATGTTTTTTTATGAGATAACAAACGTATACATTGATGATGACGGCCGGCTTTGCGGCGACCTGGCGGGAAAAGATGACAGGACCTGTGACGGCATCCTTTTCGGCAAGGACATCGAGGGCCTTCCTATAGATGACCTGAAGCAGCTCCTGGACATTCTCTACGCAGGAAAGTGGGACATTGATGTCGCTGACTATGATCTCTCTGCTGGCGGAAAGCGCGACGGACTGTACGGGTTTCTCATGAGCGGAAAAGCCGGTATCTCGCGGCTCCTCCGCAGGGGAGCCTGACGGAAGCTGATGAACGGGACAGTTATTGACAAGAGGTTTGAAGATATGCTGGTGGATGCTGATCTGAATCTGTTCAGTCTCCAGGTCAAGGTGACCCGGCTGGTCATGGCGATACTGTCGGAAAAGAGCGGCGGCCTGGCTGATATAAATCTGCACATGGCCCATTCTCCAGATGAAGAACCGCGCATAATCCGCTGCTCCAGGGTTTATATCGATCCTGAAGATGAACTCATCAAGATAGCTGAAGCAGGCGGAGAGGAACCCATCGGATGGGATGACATTGATATCACGTCTCAGTACCGGATAGCGCAGCACCTGTACACGCGCCACCTCTCCAGATCCCTTTACCGCACTCTATCCTGCTGACGGCGTGATATAATACGGCGGAGACGCTTCGGGAATATCCCTGTTTATACATTCTTCATTGAAAACGGCTGCCCTATCGCGTCTATGACATCATGCCAGAACCGCGACGTGGGATCGATTTTTTTCCTTTCCGATACTGCCAGTTCAATCGGCACCAGGGTGTACACATTGTTCCAGATGCCAATGACCATGTCGGTCTTGCCGGCCATGCCCGCGTGGACGGCGTACTGCCCCAACTGCGCGCAGAAGATAGAATCATTAGGGACCGGCGGGGCGCTCCGTATCATGTAGCTCGGGTCGATGTACTTCAGGTTGACCTCTATTCCCTCTTTGTCGAAGTAACCGTTAATTTCTTTTTTGAGGAAAACGCCGATATCTTCGAGCCTGATATTGCCCGAGGCATCACGCTTCTGTGATGCTGTATCTTTTTCAAGCAGATCCTGCCCGGCACCCTCGGCGACGCAGATTACGGCATGGTGTCGATCCAGTATCCTTTTTTTCAGGTGGCTTAAAAAACCGTTCGGGCCATGCAGATCGAAGGGGACTTCGGGAACCAGGATGAAATTGGCGTCATTCATTGCCAGGCAGGTGTGGGCCGCGATAAAACCGGAATGCCGGCCCATGAGCTTCACCAGGCCGATGCCGTTAGGCGCCCCCTTTGACTCGACATGGGCGGTGTAGATTGAAGCAACAGCCTTGGAATACGCGGTTTCGAACCCGAAGGTGCGCTGCACGAAGCTGATGTCGTTGTCGATCGTCTTGGGGACTCCCACCACCGCAAGGTCCATGCCGCGCGCCAGGGCGAGTTCCGCTATTTTGTGCGCACCCCGGAGAGTCCCGTCCCCGCCGATGGTGTAAAGAATATTGATCTTGAGACGGGCCAGGGTATCCACCAGGACTTCCATGTTTTCGGTGCCGCCCCGGGATGACCCCAGAATGGTGCCGCCTTCCAGGTGTATGTCTTCAACCATTTCCGGATTAAGTTCAACCGGTTCGTATCCATTTTTCGGGTCGAGGCCTCCGTACCCGTACCTGATACCGATAAGGGAGCGGGCGCCATAGCGATAATAGGACTCCATGACGATCGACCTGATAACGGCATTGATGCCGGGGCAGAGGCCGCCGCAGGTCACGATGGCTGCCCGGACCTGTTCCGGCCGGAAATAGACGGTGCTCCGCGGGCCTGCCACTTCGAAGCTCTCGTCTACCTTGATGCAGTCTGTGACATTGTTCGTAATGAGCGGGTCGTATATCATCCGCTCCTCATCGTTTACAAAGGATGTTTCATGGGACTCAAATCTAGCGGCCAGGGGTGAAGGAACTTTTCGTGTTCCCAGGTTTTTGATAGTGAAATTCATAGGATATCTTCCTGTTGCAGCGGGGGGCCCCCTCTGCGAGATAAATATTTTGAACCATAAGATGAGATCATGAAATAATCAACAAAAAAACTGTCAGAGGGTTCAGGGGAAAAGGATGAATGTGCTTGACAGACTGCTTTTTTTGTTTAAGAGTACAGATTACATTTTTTTACCGGGGGGAAACATGAAACCGAAATTCAACAGGGTGGGCGTCCTCTTTTCGGGCGGACCGGCACCGAGCGCGAACGCGGTCATTTCGTCTGTAGCCCTCAATTTTCTGGACAACAATGTCCCGGTCATCGGCATCATGCGCGGCTACGAGTTTCTCCAGGACTTCAACAAGAGCTATCCCAAGCTCCGGAAGGACGTCCATTACGGCACGATAACCTATGACATCACCAAAGCCAGGAACAGGGGCGGCATCTTTCTGCGCACCTCCCGCGCCAACCCGGGCAAGGATATCAAGACCATGGAGGACCTGAACAATCCCGAGAAAAACGCGCGCCTTCGGAACATCCTCGATGCCTTCGAATACCTCGAGATCGGCGCCCTGGTGTCCATCGGCGGTGATGACACCCTTAAAACCGCCAACTATCTCTGGCTGATGGGCTTCCCGGTGATCCACATACCCAAGACCATCGACAACGACTACTACGGTATACCCTGGACCTTCGGCTACTGGACCGCGGTGGATGTGGCCCAGAAAATACTTCTGAACCTGAAAGCCGACGCCCAGGCAACGGACAGCTTTTTCATCGTTGAGCTCATGGGAAGAAAATCGGGCTGGCTCACCTACGCTGCTGGAATCGCGGCCGAGGCCATTCTGATGATATCAAGCGAAGACATCGAGGAGGATGTCGTCAACATTGAGCATCTGGTTGAAAAAATAACCGATATAATAATCGCACGGGAAAATGACCAGAAGCCCAACGGTGTCATCGTCATATCCGAAGGGATCGCGGACAAGTTGCCGGAAGAGCTGAAGCCGAAGGCGACGGACAAGCACGGCAACCTCCGCCTCGGGGAGGCTAAAATCTCCACCATTATTGCAGAGCACGTCAAGGATCTGTACAAGGAGAAGACCGGACTCGAGGTGAAAATAACGCCGAAGCAGGTGGGCTACGAGATCCGTTCGGCCTATCCCACTGCCTTTGACGTGGTCATGGGGAGCATGCTCGGCTACGGCGCGGCCCGTTACTACCTCGAGGAGAACTTTGGCACCATGGTATCGGTGACGGACAATTTCGACCTGAAGGCCGTTCCTTTTTCGGAGCTCATCGACAAGGACACGCTCCTGACCAGGCTTCGCGATGTTCCGCGCGGGAGTGATTTCTTCAACCTGAAGAACAGGCTCCAGTACACCAACATCTTCGAATAACGCAGGACAGGGACCGTTATGAAAAAAGTATCTTCGGTAATCCTTCTGCTGGCCTGCATCATTGCCGCTGCGGCCTGCTCCCGCGGAAAGGTCTCCACGAGTTTCGGCGGCGTCTTCGAGAAGCTTAAAAAGGCACATGGTTTCAGCGAAGCGAAGCAGTGTTACACCGGCGGGACCATCGACGCCATTGACGGCGCTGTCAGCGACGGCGTTATCGGGGAAAAGGACAGGCTCCGTGTCCTCCCCCTCTTCAATGAAAAGACAACATGGGATGAACTGTCACGAAAGACCGACGGTTCCCGCGGTTCAATCCGGATACGCTACACCGGGCACCCCGTCGAAAACATGATCGGCTCGGAAATGGATTTCAGGCTTAAGAAAGAAGACGGCTCATGGAAGATCGACCTGGAAGACGAAATTCACCAGGCCCTGCGCGGCAGGGAACAGGGGAGCGCCGCCGATTATATCCGGCGCATCAAGCGAAAATATTAAATTAGATTTTTTCAGTACATCGATATGGCGAGGTTCAGGATAATTTCCTCCATGAGCTCCTTCGCCTCTACGTCTTTGGGGAATTGTTCAATGAAGGTGATACAGGCGATATAGGCCATGAAAAGGGCGCCGGTTTCTATATAGAGGTTGATCAGGTTGAAGTGTATTTCCTCGATGTCCTGGCTTATTTCCAGGGATCTTGTGTAATAATATATGGCCTGCTCCGGCTCGCCCATCTCCCAGCATACACCGGCGAGATTGGCCAGCGTCACGGCATCGTTGGGGTTCAGCCTGATGGAACGCTCGAGGACCTGTTTCGATTTCTTGAATTTTCCCAGCTCGCAGAGAGTGATGCCCAGACCGTTTAAAATGTCAGGATCAGTGCCGTCGAGCATGGCGCCGATACTGAAGAGCTTCAGGGCCTTGTCAAAATCGCCCATTTCGACATATTCATAACCAGTGTCGATGAGCAGTGCAGGGTTTTCCCTCAGTTCGCTCAGTTCTTCAAGTCCGATCTGCATTTCCTTGAGGACAAGGGAATTGATCTTCTTCTGCGTCCGCTGATTCGTTCTTTGATTGTCTGACAGGGTCATAAGATTATGTCTTCTACCATAATTTTGACACTATTGCCGAAGAGCGTTTATGTCAATAAAAAATTTATTCCGGAATTTTAAGGGTATCAAGCTGTTTTAAATTAATTCCAGACCCTGCGCGGTAGTGATCATTCAACCGGGATGGTTTCCTGTCCCGTAATTACAGCCACGCTGGTCGACAACGGGTCATGAAAAAACTACTTGACTGATTACCGGTATTATTTCTTATTGAAAAATTCATGCAAATAACCTCAATATAATCCGTCAACAATAAAGGAGTCATCGAATGCCAAAAGAGAAAATATTTTGTGCAAACTGCCAGCACTGCATTGTCATACGGCAATATGAATCAGAACCCGACCGGTATGTTTTGAGGGTCAAGTGCCTCAAGAAAAAATGGGTAAAGCGGTCAGGCGAAGAGAAGCTGTACAAGTTTTTTACCGTGGCGCGCAGAATCATGGATGATTGTGAATATTACACGGAATCAGGCGAACTGTTTCCGTACATCAAAAACCTCAGGAAAGAGCTGCCAATAAAGGACGAGATATACTCCACTAAGGATGTATAGCAATGTTTTCACGTTTTGGCGGTGGTATCCATCCGCCCGGACATAAAAGCATTACCGAAGAACAGAAATTCATAAATCTTTCGATTCCCCATGTCTGCTCTATCCCGCTCCAGCAGCATATCGGGGCCCCCGCAAAGCTGGCCGTTACCGTGGGAGATGTCGTCTCCGAAGGCCAGCTCATCGGGAGCGCTGACGGCGTCATCAGCGCCAACGTGCATTCATCGATTCCCGGCAAGGTGGTTGATATAGCGACGGTGCCAACCGTGTACGGGCCGCAGCGGTCGGTCATCATCGAGGCGGAGGGGGCATTTTCCTCCTCCGCGATGCCTCAGGAGCCGGAGACGTGGAGCTCCCTTTCCCGCGAGGATATCCTCGGCAGGGTCCGGGAGGCCGGCATCGTGGGGCTCGGCGGTGCGGCCTTTCCCACCGCGGTCAAGCTGTCGCCGCTGCCTGAAAAGAAAATCGATACCCTCATCGTGAATGGCGCGGAGTGCGAGCCCTATCTCACCGTTGACGACATGCTGATGCAGACCTTCCCCGATGAGATCATCGAGGGGACCCGGATCGCCCTGAAGGCCCTGGGCATCAGCAGGGCGGTCATCGGCGTAGAAGGCAATAAAAAGGAAGCCATTGCTGCATTGAAAAAGTCCCTTGCCGCTGCAGGGATTGCAGAATCGATCAGCATACAAAGGCTCAGGACGAAATACCCCCAGGGCGCGGAAAAACAGATGATCTACAGCCTGCTCCGCAGGCGGGTCCACTCGGGGGGGCTGCCGATGGACGCGGGCGTCATCGTCCAGAACGTGGGAACCCTTTTCGCCCTCCGCAAGGCGGTCCTCTTCAACAAACCACTCTTTTCACGCTACGTGACCATATCGGGAAACGCCATAAGGAAACCGGGCAATTACAAGATACGCATTGGCACGCGCATCGCCGATATCGTTGATGAGTGCGGCGGTCTTACGGAACAGCCGACCCGTATCGTCATGGGAGGGCCCCTGTGCGGAATCAGCGTCCACTCCCTTGATTTCCCGGTGGTCAAGGGCACGTCCGGAATACTCTTTTTAACAGGAAAGGAAGTCGCCGCCAGGGACTACGCCCCCTGCATACGCTGCGGGAAATGCGTGTCCGTGTGCCCCATGGGGCTCCTGCCCAATGAGCTCGGCACCGCCACGGAGATGGACCGCCTCGACCTCGCCGGGGATCTCCATCCCCACGACTGCATCATGTGCGGCTGCTGCAGTTATGTGTGCCCGGCGCGGCGTCCCCTGAGTCATTTTATCAAGCTGGCCCAGCAGAAGCTGAAGGCCAATACCTGAACCCGGTGGTGTTATGGCGGATAATAAAAAAACGGAAGGCAAACAACAGCTGCTGGTGATGACCGGCGCTCCCCATGTCCGCTCGGGCGAATCGATACCTAAGGTGATGTGGTCTGTGGTCATCGCTCTCGTTCCGGCCGCGGTCTTTTCCGTGTATCTCTACGGGGTCCCGGCCCTGAAGCTCATGACTGTGTCCGTGGTTTCGGCGATCGCGGCTGAGGTGCTGATGCAACTGTTGCTGCGGAAGCGCGTGACGGCTTATGACGGCTCCGCTGTGATAACGGGGCTCCTCCTGGCCATGAATGTCCCTCCCGGGGCTCCCCTCTGGATGATTGCCATCGGTTCCGTCTTCGCCATGATCATCGTCAAACACCTCTTCGGGGGCCTGGGATTCAACATCTTCAACCCCGCCCTTGCGGCCCGCGCCTTTCTCCTCGCGTCATGGCCCGTTCACATGACCACGGCGTGGCACCGCTTCGGCGAACACAACGTCCTCATGCAGAACGCGCAGAACAGCGCCGGTTTTCCCCCGGCGGTGTTCGACACCCTGACCGGGGCGACGCCCCTCACCCTCATGAAGGAGGGCCCGAGGATCCTGGCGGAACATAACATCCCGCTGTCAAAGCTGTACGACATGACCCTGGCGCCGGAGATGCTCAGGTCCCTTTTTATCGGCACCGTGGGAGGGTCCATCGGCGAGACATCGGCCCTGCTCCTCCTCGCGGGGGCGCTCTTTCTTTTAATAAGAAAAATCATAACCTGGCATATACCGGTATCATTCATAGGGACCGTGGCCGCAGTTGCCGCGGGATACTACTACCTGGCCGGATTTCAAACGCCCCACCTGATGGCGCTCTTCCATGTCCTGTCGGGCGGGCTCATCCTCGGTGCCTTCTTCATGGCGACTGACATGGTGACGTCACCGGTGTCGAAAAAGGGAATGGTCCTCTTCGGCATCGGGTGCGGACTGCTAACTTTCGTTATCCGCCTGTGGGGGGGATATCCCGAAGGAGTGTCCTACGCCATCCTGATCATGAATGCCTTTGTTCCCCTCATCGACCGGTACACGAAACCGAAGGTGTTCGGCGTGCGCGAGAGAAGAAAGCTCATGGGGGCGGCGAAATGATGAAGGACATCGTAAAGCCCACCGTCATACTGACAGCGATCGCCCTTGTCTGCGCCTTTCTCCTGTCCCACGTGGAGAAACTGACCGTGCCGGTCATTCAGGTTCGAGTGAAGGCAAAGCAGGAACAGGCCCTGGCCCTGGTGCTCCCCGGCTTCATCGTGAGCGGGGAACGGAAGTCCATGGTGGACGGGGCGGAATTCACCTGGTGGGAAGGGGAGAAAAAAGTTGATATCAAAACCGTAAAAGGATTCGCCTTTATCACGAAAAGTCCCGGCTACAGCGGCGATATTGATTCGATGGTGGGCGTTGATGAGAACGGAAAAATCACCGGCATGACCATCATCGGCCAGTCGGAAACGCCGGGCCTCGGCGCCCGGTGCATTGAAGTCGCCAACCGCGAGACCCTGTGGGACTATTTCCGGGGCGGCGCCCCGGCGAGAGATTTCAGCGACGAGGTCCGGATACCCTGGTTCCAGAAGCAGTTCGAAGGCCTTGACACAAGGGCGAAGATCGGCATCCTCCGGCGCGGAGTCTGGAACCCCAACATGCGCGAAAGCCTTATCGAAAAGAACGCCATATCGGCGATAACAGGGGCAACGATAACATCAACGGCGGTGATCGCGGGTATAGAGGCGGGCATGGCGCGGCTTGCGAAGGCGCGGTCGATACAGACACCGGCCGCACCGGGAGGCGCCAGATGAACTACTGGAAGGAACTGGTCAAGGGGATATGGTCGCGGAACCCGCAGCTTGTCATAGGCCTTGCCTTCTGCCCGACCCTGGCGGTGTCCACCTCCGTGTCCAACGCCCTCTGGATGACCCTGGCCGCAACCTTCGTGCTGGTCTGTTCGAACCTGCTTATCTCTTCCATTCGGAAGATCGTGCCCGGCCACCTGCGGATACCGATTTTCATCACCATCATCGCGACCTTCGTCACCGTGGTTGACCTCCTGCTCAACGCGTACCAGCCCGACGTGTACCAGTCCCTGGGGATCTTCATCCCCCTGATCGTGGTCAACTGCATCATCCTGGGACGGGCCGAGGAATTCGCCCAGAAGAACGGCGTTTTCCTGTCGGTTCTGGACGGCATCGGCATGGGGATCGGCTTCGGCCTGACCCTCACGTTTCTTGCTGTCGTCAGGGAGATCCTGGGGGCCAACAGCCTTTTCGGCTACACCCTGATAACCGGCATGGAGCCGGCAACGGTCATGATCATGGCGCCGGGGGCCTTCTTCACCCTGGCCCTCATGCTCTGGGCCATGAACGCCATCAATTCCCGGTCAAAAAGGAAATAGCCCATGGAAATCAAGGTTTTTGTCACAATACTGCTGAGCACGATATTCATCAATAACTACGTGCTGGCGCGGATACTGGGCCTCTGTCCTTTCCTTGGCGTCTCGAAGAAGCTCGGCTCCGCCGTGGGCATGGGCATGGCGGTCATTTTCGTTATGACCCTGACATCCTTCATAACGTATCCTATTTATAAATACGTGCTGGTGCCGTACCGGATCGAGTACCTGACGACCATCGTCTTCATCCTGGTCATCGCCGCCCTGGTGCAGCTGGTTGAGATGGTCATCGAGAAGACGTCGCCGTCCCTGCACCAGGCCCTGGGAATCTTCCTGCCCCTCATCACCACCAACTGCGCGGTGCTGGGCGTCGCGGTCCTCAATATCTCCTCCGGATTTGCCGGGCCGAAGGTTTCCATGGGGCTGTTGAAGAGCGTGACCCAGGGGTTCGGGGGAGGGGTCGGCTTCACCCTCGCACTGGTTATCATGGCGGGGATCCGCGAGCGGCTGGAACTGGCCGATATCCCGGAGAACCTGAAGGGCGTTCCCATAACCTTCATCACCGCCGGCCTCCTCGCCCTGGCCTTTTACGGGTTTTCGGGGATGAAGATATAATTATTTCCCGCAGAGACGCAGGGGCGCAGAGAAAATTGGATTATTATATCATCCAATGATCTTTTCTTTGATACGTCAACTTCCAGTTTTCTTTCATAAAACATCTGTTGACTCTGCGACTCCCCGGCTCCGCGAGAAATGTCCTTCTAATGAAGTTATTTTCTTAATTATCAAAATTAGTTCTTGAATTATTGCGGTGCGGCATTTTATAGCACTATCAATTATGCTTTTATTAACTGCGTATTACATGTGCCCCCTCAGGGGGACAGGGGGTCAACACACACATGGAAATAACCAAACCGACCGTAACGCTCCTGGCGGTCACGCCGGGGGCAGAGAAGCTCATCGAGGAAGCGGGCCGCACCTGCTATCTCTCCCTCGACCGGATTGCCGAGGGAAGCGAGAAGAGCTTTATCCGCAACTGCATCAAGCGCGGACATCACTCGATCCTGGAGCATGCTGCAGCGTCATTCCGCATCACCGGGGCCTCGCGGGCCTTCACGCACCAGCTGGTGCGGCACCGCCTGGCAAGCTTCTCCCAGCAGTCGCAGCGCTACGTTGACGAAGCAGGCTTCAATTACGTCATCCCCGCTGACATCCTTGCCGATGAAGGGGCGGCCGCACTCTTCAGGGATTTCATGGCGCGCGCGGAGAAGACCTACCGCCTCCTCAGGGAGCGGGGGATCAGGAAGGAGGATGCGCGCTTTGTCCTTCCCAATGCCTCGGAGAGCCAGATCGTGTTTTCGGCCAATTTCAGGGAACTGCGCACTGTTTTCAAGCTGCGCCTCGACCGGAGCGCCCAGTGGGAGATCCGGCGGGTCTGCGTGGAGATGCTCAGGGTCCTCCAGAAGGAGGCGCCGTCGGTATTCGGTGATTTTGTCATTGATGAAGAGACGCTGACGGCACGGTCGGACCTTTCGTAAGGCACGGATACGACAATAACGAAAAAGGCGCGGTTTAAACCGCGCCTTAGCTGTCATTAAGCCTGTATGCTTTGAGCAATCACTTCAGTGCCACGTTCATCTCGAGCTGCCCCATGGGGCTGTACAGGTTAATCCCCAGCGTCGTCTGCTTTATGAGGGTAATGGTGAAGTCTTTTCCTTCAACAACGGTGGGCGTTGTCATGTTAATACGCTTGCCTGTCGTGGCGAAAAGGTTCATGGCGTTACCGGTTATCATGTTGGCCATCTCGCCCATGACGTCCTTGTATTCCTTCTTGACCTGTTCATCTGACAGTCCCGGGATCAGGGTCTGGGCTATCTTGAAGGCCATGTTGTATCCCATGCTGTATACCACTTCGCCGGTCACACCCCCGGTGATGCCGATAAGTATGGCCACGTCCAGGGAGGGTATCGGGCTTTCCTTGATTACCAGCTTGCCCCTCCTCAGGTCGACGTTGAGAATCGACTTGAATACGGCGCTTGCGGCCTCAAGAAAGGGATTTACGAATTCGGCGTTAATGTTGACCATATATAGACAGAACCTCGTTTAATTGTTCACTGGTACAGGTAGCACACTGCTGATTTTATATCAATCAGTTTTTAAATTTTTTATAATTTTTGCGCCTTCATACAATTTCTGCATCAGGTTGCCCGTGATCATCCGGACACTTTCCTGCTCCAGGTTCCCGGCTATGGCGGCCTGCTCCTTCTCGGGCACATCATCCTTCTTGAAGTCTTTCAGGACCGGTGAGAAGATATACAGCCCGGAGTCCGTGGAGATGATGCGGGACGATTTGTTTTCCCCGATTTCCATGAAATCTTCAAGGAAGATCTTCGAATTGTTCAGACCGGCAACGGACTGTCCCCGTTCGTCGGTAACGCGGTCCCCGGCCTTGAATACTTTTGAAACGGCCACGGTCCCTTTCAGCACGGCCTGGGCCTCGTCAAAAGAGCCGCCCCTGAGGGCGATGGCGTTGACCCTGTCGATTATGTCTTTCTTGATCCGGTCCATCTTGGAGAGTTCAAGTTTTTTCTTTATACGGTCCCGGTCTGTTTTCGGGTCCTTGATCTCCTTTTTGTTTTTTTCCATTTCCGCGGAGATCTCCGCGTCGGTGACGGCAGTCTCCCCCCCGAACAATCTCCGCATGTCCATGGAGCTCAGGTAGGAATATCTGATCTGGACCCTGGAATTGGCCGCGCTGTATTCCGCTTTCACTTCACCGGAGGGCACGGCGACGCCCATCCTGATAAACTGGATGTAGCGGTCTCTTAAAAGGTCCTTGCGTATCGTCTTCTGGAGGTCGTTGAAGCTGATGTTCACGCGCTCAAGAAAATAATTGAGGCGTTCTTCGTTGAGCGTCCCCGTGGCGGGATCTTTCAGGCCGGGAATGTTGAGGATGTAATCCTTGACCGCGTCATCGGTGACGTAAAATCCGGTTTTCCGCGCCTCCTGAAGAAGCAGAACGTCATTTATGTAATAGGAGAGGATCATGGCATCCATCTTTTTTTCGCCCCGCATGTCTCCGAACCTGCTATCCCGGTACCGGAGAAAGTCGAGACGGTCGACCTTCTCCCCGTTGACATTGGCGATGACCGACTGATCAAGTCCCATCCGGGAAATGAAATCCGGCATGCCGAAGGAAATGACGATGATCAGCACGAAGAAGCCGGTGACGGCGTAACTGACGATTTTCACAATCGTTGATTTTGAATCGAGCATGGCTGTTATCCTTTTGGTATAAGCGTAGTGACGGTTAATTGTACGATATGCGTGTCCCCGTCCTCGTTTTTGTCAATGAGATTATTCTACTTTTCCGGGGTTTCGGCTTCATCCACCAGCATCACCGGTATGCCGTCCCTGACCGGGTACCGGCGCCCGCATTCCGTGCAGACGATCTTTTCTTCTTTCGTGTTATACTCGATGTCGCCCCGGCAGGCGGGGCAGGCGAGAATCTCAAGGAGCTTGGTATCGATCATAGGTAACCTCTTTTCAATAGTAGCACGGTTATGGATGGTAAAAGGATTTACGTCAATAAAAAAATGGCCGGTACCGGCGCCGGGCGCCGGGGCGGTTTTAAGAAAATAAATTGACAATTGAGGGCGGGGAGTAGTTTTTTCATAAGCATTCCGACTCGACGGCGGGACAGGGGTATGGGGGCGGATATCCCGGGTCCACAACGTCTTAACACCATACATGCGGCTTTAGTTGAATTGATTTGCATCCGGCATTCTTAAGGAGATACAGGAACGGCAGAAATATGACTTTCCGGCGGAACAATCATTGCGGATTGCGCGCGTCTGCGGCGGTCATTGCCGCGGGATTGATGATCCTCTGCGGCGGGAGACTCCACGGTGAATACCTGTTTTTAAAGAACGGCACTGTGATGGAGTGCAAAATTCTCAATGAATCGCCCGCGTCAATGACCGTGCTCACCAGTGACGGGAAGACCGTCAGTGTGAGCCGTTCGACGGTCCTGAGGGTGATGTACACGCAGCTGTACCGGGGCAAGCTGTATATCCAGAAAACGGACGGCAGCGTCATCGAGGCTTACATCATCGACGAGGACCAGGAATACTATACTGTCAGAAGGGAGCTCAACTCCCCGAAGGAGTTCACGATACGGCGCGATGACGTCCTGTTCATGACAAGGAAAAATCCTTCGGCCCTGGAGGGCCGGGTTTCATACAGGTATGTCGATCTTGCATGGCGGGGTCCCTATACGCCGGACAACCCGGTGAAACATTACAAGATTTATCTCCGGACGAAAGGCGGCGATTACGCGGTTGCCGGGGTGACATCGGGCACAAAGTTCCGCGTGAAGGGACTGCAGTGCAATATCGAGTATTACGCCATGGTGACTGCCGTGGACAGGGGCGGATACGAGTCCCTGCCGAGCAACGTCGCCCGCTTTACGACGCGCAAGGGGCGTCCGGTGCCGCCCGGCCATATCCGCCTGGTGGCGGTCACCTCCGCAGCCGGCGCCTCGTGCACCGCCCACCTTGTATGGGACGGCGCGGTCGATCCCTGCGGCGGCACCATCACGGAATACGGCATATACCTGAAGGACGAAAGCGTGGTGCCGGCCGATGCCGGCGGTCCCGGGGGCAAGCCGTTTCACGGATACCGGCTGGCGGCAAAGACGTCCGGTACCGCTTTCAAGATGCCGGGGCTGAGGGACGGGAGCCGGTACCGTGTCATCGTGACTTCCATCGACAACACCAGGGACGAGTCTCCTGGCGGATCGTCTCTATTTTTCACGACTGAAAATAGGATGCCTGCATATCCCTATCCGGTTTCCTGTGAACGGACACTGAACGGGACCGGCGCTAGCGGCACGGTTAAGCTTTCCTGGAAAGGCGCCCTTGATCCTGACGGGACCGTCACCGGGTACCGGGTTTACCGGCGCGCGCAGGGGGGCCCCGTGCTGCTGGGCGCCACGGACAAAACAGAATTCGAGGCAAAGGGCCTGCCGGACGCGGAAAAGCATTATTTCACGGTGCGCTCCGTGGACAACCGCGGCGGCGAATCATCCGACAGTTATCCGGCTTCGACGGGCCTGGTGCGCTATGCTGATATAACGGCGAAGGGTTCCCTTATTCTGCCCTTCGGAAAGTACGCCAGGCTCTATCATCCGGGATATGGCGTCACCCTGGCTGTTTCGGTGGAGAACCTTTTCCTGGACCGGCTGACCATAGGCGCCGAAACGGGGTATTTCCATTTCAAGGGCAAGACGGAGAAGTCCGGTGAGGCGGCCCTGGTCCCCTTCATGGCTGTGCTGTCCTACCGGTTCCACCTGGCCCGCTGGGTCTCCATAGATCCGGCGATCGGACTGGGGGGATGCTACAACATGGCCAGCATCAATGCCATGGACGCGGTGCCGGCTGATCTCTACTTCGTGAACAGGTATGCGCAATGGAGCGCCGTGGAATTCATGTTTTCCGCCGGAGCGCAGTGCACCTTCACCATCGGGAAGATGGCCCTCATCCAGGCCGGGGGAACCTATTACGGCATAGTCGAGCGCGGCGGGGTGCTCAGCTTTGTTTCGGTCTATGGCGGTGCGGGGGTAAGGATTTAGGGGGCGGCAGTAATGCTATTCAATATGCACTTCTATTTTACCAGCACGGTGAAGCGGACATTGTTCCTGAGCTTGATGCTCCATGTCTTCGATGTAGTTAATTTACTGGCGGCTTTATAGTATTCATTTGATGCCGGGGGCATGGCCCATGTTGGCATCGGGTTGGTCGCGTTATATACAAAAGGCCCTGATAGATGGGGTGTGCTGTATGTATAGGTATAATTATAAAGATTAATTGATCCCGCGTTGTATGTCACAGTATCGGCGGGATTTATTTTGCTCGTAAACCATGAACCAACGTTGTATTGATACCCATCATCTGCAGTAGTCTGACTTGATAGCAGGCCTGCAACACCCCACTTGGCGAGGATGATGCCAAAGGTGTCGCTGACGCCACCTTGCTGCAACGCGTACTCAATGGCCCGGTAATCGGTATAGGCATTGTGCATAATATTATAGAAAAACTTTACTCCGCCGTAATTACGTGCCAGGTAGGCTCCCAGGGCGTAATTCACCGCATAGCTTATAGCAACATAATCACCACTGTACCAGGAGGTAACTGATGCGTCATTATAATAATTATAAAGAGGAAGCCTGCCATTTGTGTTGCCGGACAGTCCTGCTGATCCAACTGTCAAACCCCGCGGACCGTCAACGCCCAATTTATCCGCCACCAGGTCTTCCGTCACCATGGAGCACATCTCGTCGATCCAGGTCTCGGTGCCGGAGCCGTTGGTTTGGATAACAGTTTTTTGGTAGAAGTGAATCATGTGCTGCAGCTCATGGGCCAGGGCCGAGATTATTTCATTTGGCTGACTGGCGTAGAAATAGGCGTCCATGTAGATCATGATCCGCTCATTGGAATATGATATGGCGGATTTCTTAAAATTGTCCTTGGCCCAGAAGTAGCCCAGGACACCTTTATCGGTTTTTTTATCATTGTCTATATCCATGAGAAGGATTGTAATTTCGTTATTTGGTGTTATAAGAACATCTTTTGCATCAATAGCCACTTTGTCCCAGTCAGTATCGCCATATTCAGCACCGTAGATGTTGGTAACCCAGTCGTAAATATCATTATTTGAACCGCTTGAGAGAAAAAGATCCGCGAGATCTGCAATTGACCTGAAATAGCTTAGACCAGCGCAGTCATCTGCGACCCAGACATTCAGTGTTTTATTTCCATCTGTATTGGTTCTGACGCAATGAGCGTTTACGCTGGATGTAGAGCTAATCTGGAAAGAATTTGATCCTCCAATCGAATCATAGGCCGGCTCAGTGGCGGGAACAATGCTGAGAAGCATGTTGATCGGGTTGATCTTGTTCAGATACAGATACGGGTTCCTGTTGAATTCGCTGATCTCCGGTTTCCCCTTCACTATCTGGCTTCCGGACACCAGGGCCTTGGGCTGTGATGCAATGCTGTCCCCAAGAACGCTCTGGGAGATATCCTGGCTGTAATTGATCAGCGGATAGGTGGAGCTGCTTGATGTACTGATGTTGGAAAAAATGAAATATACATCCTTGGGGTCACCCACTGTATTATTAAAGGTGAAATCAAAGCTGACGTTCTGGCCCGCTGTCTGTTCCGGGATGTCAACATGGTAATACTCGTATCCGGTTCCCATGGAATTGGTAAATTTTTTTTGTATGGGGTCAATATCAACATAGTGGATTTGACTTAACGCAAGGAGATCATTGCTGTTATTCGATGTGCCGGAAGTACACCGGGAAAGAAACAACAGGGCAGGAATAATAAGAAATATATATGATATATGTAAAAGTTTTTTCATAATATGCCAGAGTAAATATCAGTCGGTTCTATGAATTTATCCTAAAAATAAGGCACCACTTTATAATACAACTTTTTTTAAAATATAGCAATCGTGATTTGTAAAAAGTCTATTAATTAGTAAGCGTTTTTTTAAGGTGAAAATGACAAAAAATATGTGCTGTTGATTATTTTTTAAGACAGGTAGCCTGTTTCCCTTTAAGTTCCATGCAGATTGGGCTCTGAATAGAGAAGTCGATTCCTATTAATTTTTTACATCGATTAAACCGCTAAAATGCTCTATGAATCAGGTGATTAATGAAGGATAACCGGAAATCCGGCTCGCGGGTTGGTCTTTTCGCGCAGGTTGATTCGATTCCTTGGGCAATCTCTATGTTTTTTACTTCACGCTGATCATAATGCCCGGTCTTGACCAATCGCACTGGGAGCATTTATATCCATTATACATCATTGCGCCCGTTTTCTTTCTTTCAAGCTTGGCCATCACCAGGGACTGACACTCCGGGCAGTGCTTGGCAATCAGTTCGTAATCGTCTCTCATTTCCTTTTTCATCGTATTCCCCTATGTGAATGCACCTCTTAGTGCAGTAAAGTAAGAAGGTACTGCATATTTTACATATCGTCAATAGTGTTAATAAAAAAAGTGTATAATTTTTAAAACTGTCATGTTTTTTATAGAGGGTTATTGATATAAGAAAAATGAAGAAATGGGACCAGAGTAAATCTGGAGGCCAGAGCAAAATGCTTTGAATAAATGGTTAATCATTTATTCAAAGCAAAAAAAACGGCGGGTTTTTTCCCGCCGTTTCATGTTTTGCTTAATCGCTTATTCATCCAGCTGCATCAGCGTGACGTTTTGGTAAGGCAGTATCGGTCGAAGGTGTCGCCAGCACAGCGTGGGCTGCCTCTGAATGTTATTTTTCTCCCTGGTAGATGTTGTCCTTCCAGAGGCCTTTCTGGACCCTGCCATCGACATAGGTCATCGTTCCCTGGCCGTCGCGTTTATCATCCTTGAATTCGCCCACATACTTGTCGCCCGATTTCCATGTGTAGGTCCCCTGGCCGTTCATTTTGCCGTCCTTGAATTCACCATCATATTTATCTCCGGAGAGCCAGGTGTAGGCTCCTCTGCCATTCTTGATGTTTTCAGTATAGATTCCCTTGTAGGTGTCCCCAGTTGCCCAGTAATAAGTGCCATCGCCCTGGCGCTTTCCGGACTTGTAGGGACCGACATATTTATCGCCGGATTTCCAGACGTATTCTCCCTCGCCGTCTCTCACCTTGTCCTTGGCGGCGCCGACATACTTGTCGCCCGACGGGTAGTCGATGGTGGTCTTGCAGCCAGTAGTAATAAATGCGACAGCAATGATAATCATTGATAAAAATAGAATATGTTTTTTCATAATAGCGCTCCTTTTGATAAAGTTGGTTTAAATTTAAATGCAGATTTGATGAGATGTCAAGAGATATTAGGAATTATTTTATAATTACCTGGATAAACATGATTTGGAATTTGACGCTATTCTTTTATGTCAAGGAACGATGATTATTATTGATCTTGAAGTTAATTCTGGCTTTAAACTAACAGCATGTATGTAGTTCATTTATTGTAATTTAATGAATATATGTTGATATAATGATGAAAATGGATTATATATAATATAATGATTATAAAATTTAGACATACTATTTTCGTGATTACAACCGCTCTAATCATGGTATCGGCTGTAGGGGCGTTAGGCGCTGTCAACGCCCGTTTTGAACAGTCCGATACCATCAAGGCAGGCATCAGGCCTCTTTACGCCCTGGTCCTGGGGGATTACGCCGAGAAATATAAAGACGCCCCAGGATTTCTGGCCTATGCCCGGGGCGGATACCAGCTCAACATTGCAGACATGCTCCTGCTTTACCCTGAATTCAACTGGGGCTTCCTCTATGTCGCCCATGAGACCGAAAGCGACAGGCGATTGCTGCTGTTTCCCTTCATGTTCAATATCTTTTTTGACGCGAAGGTCCTGAATTTTCAAACCAAGGCGGGGACCTTTGTGCTTAAACCCTATATCGGCCTGGGCGTGTATATCAACGATTATAAGAGCAGCAGGACTGCATCAACCGGCGGCGATTTCGGCTTTCAGATGGGTATCAACCTGGAATATACGCACGTTAACATGAAAAATTGCTATATCGAGGTGGGTATCGATTACTTCCTTACAACTAATTTTAATGATACCCTGCACATGCTGGCCTTCAGCGTCGGCGCCGGGTATGCTTTTGATATCAGCAAATACAAGAAGGGGGTATCGGGCGACGGTGAAGGGCTTGCGCCTTTCATCAATAGCGGCATAAAAAGGAATTGATGTTCCGGCTGAACCAGGTGGGATAAAAAGCCTATGAAAAAAATAACTATTTTATCGAAATACATTATCGCATTTTCAATTGTCGGATTATTCCTGGTGATTATTTTTTCAATTGGGTGTAAGAAAGACCCACTGATGCTTGCACTGAATGATGATAATAATTTTTACCTGCCTGGTGGAGGTCCTAATGATTGTTCTGGCCCTAATAGTTGGACGGAAGATGCGGGGAATCCGATTATTCTCGGTGGTTCAACCAACGAAAACAAGGCATATTATCCATATGTGTTAAACGTTGCTGCTACATATCACATCTGGTATGGTGATGGTGACGAAACAAGACATGCTGTAAGTACATATTATGATTTTCATGATGTTTCATTTCCTGCTCCTAAAGTAACTGGTCTTTCAGGAACATATTTCCCTTATCATCCAAGAGTTAAATATAATGCGGGGGGGTGGACTATCGGTGGTACTTTTTATGCAGGTCCATTTCTTATGTATTATACCAATAGCAATCCATGGACAGATGAACCTCGAATTGCTCATTCATCAGATGGACAGGTTTGGACGGATATCGGTGCCTGTACTGGTGTCTCGCAGTATCTTGGAGATTCGATTTATAGTTTTGATATTCTTTATGAGGGTGGGACTGACTGGAAAGGATACAGGGATGATGGGGGAGGCAATATATTATATTTAACTTCTACAAATGGAATTAATTGGACTCTGGGATCAGCAGCCATTTTGAATACCTATGATACATTGTGGGAAAACTCGACCTGGAAAAATATTTCACCAAGCATATATAAGATTGGATCCACGTATGTTCTTTTTTTCAGCGGTGGTCTGACCAGCAATGATCAGGGTTTCGGTTATGCTACATCAAATGATGGGGTCATATTCACGAAATCAGCCGATAACCCTATATTTTCAATTGCTGATGGCGTAGCATGGAGAGATATTCGTACATATACCACGAGCCTTGTTCAGCAAGGATCAGGCTGGTATATATACTATACTGGAAGAACAAATACGCCATCTACAAGCTATTCCATCGGTGTAGCTAGAAAATGCGGGGCTTTATATTAAAATGTTCAGCATTGGTTTGTGAAAATATTATTCAGACAGCAGAAGATGGCATTTTATTTTATATAGGAATTGGTTGCCTGAGCATTACATGTAGTTTAAAATTCACCGATAGTTATCGGTAAGTCTTGCACTTTCCGCGAAATGTCCATAAACTATTATATAGAAGAAACAAATACCACTGTCTCCACCATCAGAAAAATTTCCTTTTTAGACATCTCCGCCAATTAATTGCTTGAAATTATGTCCCATCCTGAAAAGCATAGGGACATGGATTTCGTGCATCTCCACAATCATTCCGACTATTCGATCCTGGACGGCGCCATAACGGTTGACAAGCTGGTAAAAAAAGCGGCGGAGCTGGGAATGAACGCGGTGGCCCTGACCGACCATGGCAACATGTTCGGCGCCATCGATTTTTACCTGGCGGCTCGGAAGGCCGGCATCAAGCCGATCATCGGCGAGGAGTTTTACATGGCCCCCGGCTCCCGCATGGTGAAAGAGTCGAGCCGCAACAATGGAGATGACAAATCCTACCACCTGATCCTCCTGGCGAAGAACATGACGGGTTACCGCAACCTGATGAAACTTTCCTCCATCGGCTACGTCGAGGGATTCTATTACAAGCCCCGTATCGATTTCGAGGTGCTCGAGCGGCACAGCGGGGGCCTGGTATGCTCCTCCGCGTGCCTGGGCGGACAGATCCCGTCGCTGATCCTCAAGGGAAAAGACCGGGAGGCGCGGGAACTAGCGGGACGCTTTATGGAGATCTTCGGGAGGGACAATTTCTACCTGGAACTCCAGTACCACGGGCTGCCGGAGCAGGAAACCGTGAACCGGGAGCTGGTGAAGATGGGCGTGGACATGGACATCCCCCTCATCGCCACCAATGACGCCCATTACGTCAACAAGGAGGACGCCCGTTCCCACGAGGTACTCCTCTGCGTCCAGACCGGCAAGCTCATGAAAGACACTGACCGCATGAAGTTTCCCTCCGATGAATTTTATCTTAAATCCGCAGACGAGATACAGAAACTGTTTAATGATTATCCTGACGCCCTCCTCAACACCGTCAAGATCGCCGAGATGGTTGAGATCGAGCTTGAGCTGGGCAGGGCCATCCTGCCGCATTTCGAGGTACCCGACGGATTCAACCTGGACACATACCTGAAGCACCTGGTGGACAAGGGGTCCGCGGTCCGGTACGGCAGCCGCGTTCCCGACGAGGTTCGGAAGCGGATCGAGTACGAGCTCTCCGTCATCATGAACATGAAATTCTCCGGCTATTTTCTCGTTGTCTGGGACGTCATCAATTACGCGCGCCAGCAGGGGATCCCGGTGGGTCCGGGCCGGGGTTCCGCCGCCGGATCCATGGTCTCCTACTGCCTGGGGATCACCGCCCTGGACCCGCTCCGGTACGACCTCCTCTTCGAGCGTTTCCTGAACCCGGAGCGGAACGAGATGCCTGACATGGACCTCGACTTCTGCGCCGACCGTCGCGAGGAGGTCATCGATTACGTGCGGGCCAAGTACGGCGATGACCACGTGAGCCAGATCATCACCTTCAACAAGATGAAGGCCAAGGCCGTGATCAAGGACGTGGCCCGGGCCATGGACATCCCCTTCCAGCGGGCCAACGAGATCAGCAAGCTCATCGAGGAGAAGGAGCTCCAGGAGACCCTGGCCAAGTCGAAGGACTTCCAGGCCCTGTACAAGGACCGCGATCTGGGGAAAGAGCTTATCGACACCTCGCTGAAGCTCGAGGGACTGATACGCTCCGCGGGCCGCCACGCCGCCGGCATCGTCATTTCCCGGGGGCCCCTGACGGATTACGTGCCCCTCTACATGGACAAGGACGGCGCCATCTCGTCCCAGTTTGAGAAAAACGCCCTGGAAAAGGCGGGCCTGGTGAAGATGGATTTCCTGGGCCTGAAGAACCTCACCATCATTGATAAATGCCTGAAGCTTATCCATGAAACGAAGAATGAAACTGTCGACATCGACACCATCCCCCTTGATGACGCAAAGACCTATGAACTGCTCAAGAGGGCCGATACCAAGGGAGTGTTCCAGCTTGAGAGCGGCGGCATGCAGACCCTGCTGCGGCGCCTGGGGCCCACCTGCTTCGAGGACATCATCGCCATCGTGGCCCTCTACCGTCCCGGGCCGCTCAACTCGGGCATGGCCGATGACTTCATCAAGCGGAAGCGGAATCCGAAGCTCGTCCAGTACCCCCACGCGACCCTCGAGCCCGTTCTCAAGGACACCCTGGGCGTGGTGGTGTACCAGGAGCAGGTCATGCGGATCTCCCAGCTCATCGCCGGCTTCACCATGCCGCAGGCAGACGAGCTCCGCAAGGCCATGGGCAAGAAAAAGATCGACATCATCAACGCCCTGGAAGAGAAGTTCCTGAAGGGCGCCCAGAAGAACGGCATAAACAAGAACCTCGCCGAGAACCTCTACGACATGATCAAGAAGTTCGGCGAGTACGGCTTCAACAAGTCCCATTCGGCCGCCTACGCCCTGGTGGCGTACCAGACCGCGTATCTGAAGGCCCATTATCCCCAGCAGTACATGACGTCCCTCCTGTCTGCCCAGCCGGACCGGCAGGATGACGTGATCCAGTACATCAACGACTGCCGGGCCGCCGGCATCGATGTTCTGCCGCCGTCGGTGAACCGGAGCGATTATGACTTCACGATCGAGGGTAAATCTATCCGCTTCGGCCTCTCCGCGATCAAGGGGGTGGGCGCGAAGGCCATTGAGTCGATCGTTTCCGCGCGTCAGCAGAACGGGGCCTTCCACTCCCTGAAGGATTTTCTTGAAAACATCGATTCCCTCACGGTTAACAAGGGCGTGCTGGAGTCCCTCATCAGGGCCGGGGCCATGGACTGCCTTCACGAGAACCGGGCGCAGCTCTTCGCCTCCATCGATATCCTCCTGGAGGCGGGGCGCCGCCTCCAGGAGGACCGGGCTTCGGGCCAGGGAAATCTCTTCGGCGCCGAGCCGGCCGCGGCCGCGGGCGCCGGCGTCCATGTCGATTTACTCAGCATACCGGAATGGCACGACAACGAGAAGCTTGCCCGTGAAAAGGAGGTCCTCGGCCTCTACATATCCGGCCATCCCCTGGCAAAATATGAAAAGGAGATAAGGCTCTTCTCCTCCGTTTCCCTGTCTAACCTGGGCGAGGAGCACAACGGCAAGAACGTCTCCATCGTGGGGATCCTGACCAACCTCCAGGTGAAGCGGGCCCAGAAGACGGGCAAGCGCTACGCCCTGGCTGAACTGGAGGACATGGACAGTTCCGTGGAGGTGATCTTCTTCGAGAAGGTCCTTTCCAAGCATGAGTCCCTGGTCATGAGCGGCTCACCGCTCATGGTCACCGGCACCATCGAGGCGGAGAGTGACTCCCTGATGAAAATGATCGTAACCGGCGTGAAGTCCCTGAAGGAGGTGCGGCAGGAGTCGATATCGGCGCTGCACATCAGGCTGGACGCCATCGGCGTAGATGACGATATACTCAAATCCATGGAAGCGATTTTCACCCGCCACCGGGGCGACTGCCCCATCTTTTTCCACGTCAACGCCAGGGAAGGGGAGAAAATCATCAAGGCCCATTCCACCTTCAATATCAAGCCCACCGACGGCCTGGTCAAGGACCTGTCGCAGATCATCGGGCAGGATTCACTCGGGTTTTCCATCAGCCATCATTGATGCCATGCAGTCAGGCTGCAGCCGATACTAGTATAAGAATAACAGGACCGGGGTGTATTGATTATCTTCAGGGAGACCGGTTTTTGCAGGGGGTGTGGATGAAACGTTATTTCAAAGGCATGACCGTTGCCGTCTGTATCATCCTGGGCGTATCCTGTACCTCGATGAAGGAAGCGAGAAAATGGGCCGGCGGCGCCACGCATGAAAAGGCTTCGATACGCATCAGCGGTTTCTGGCACAGCGATAGATTCGGGCCTGGAAAGATTGAGCAGGTGAATGATGACATCAGCGGTTCCTTCCGGGATTATTTTGTCGAGGGTAAGGTTCATGGCTCCACGGTGTATATGATTTTATCCAGAGATAATCAGCAAACGGACTACACGGCCCGACTGACCGCGACGAAAGAGGGAAACCTTGCAGGGAAATGCAGGGCGGGCATCATGAACAAATATTCCGGGTCGGATATCCTCTTTACCCGGGAAACAGAAGCAACGTTCAGGGAGCGGTTGAACAAAAACGACTATTTTTTTTCACTGGATGTAGTCAAGATCACCTTTTCGCCGGCATCCGGAATGGACGAGGGGAGGAGATGGCTGTTCCTCAATGAAGGCAACCCTGACGCAGCTGTTGACGGCCCGTACAGCAACCCCGAATGGGGCAAGGGGGTAATTCTCCAAAAGGGAAGCAGGATCACGGGCTACATTGGCATGTACGGGTTTGACGGAGTCATCAATAACAAGACTGTCTTTCTGATGATCAGGTGCTGGAATAAAGTATACTATACGGCCATCCTTGAAGCCGGCGAAAAAGGAACAATGAGCGGGAAATATTACCGTGGAATCACATACAACGTTTCAAGAAAGGGTATCCCCCTCGTGCTTGTTAAAATGCAATAGACGCATAACCTGCTGTCTGGCCTGGGACTTATCACGAATCATCGGGCAGGGTTCCCCGGTATTCCGGCGACGAATTAAATTCCGAAATGTTTAAATGCCTCATAAACAAGAAAAGCCGGCCATACAATGGCTTTGAGAAAGCCCAGTACACCCATCCAAAAACCGGCGGCGGCTGAAATATAATAAACAGCCGCGCCGATAAAGCCAAGGCCATACACCGTGCCGCCGGAAGCGTTGCTGCGAAATCCTTTGCTCATGTTTGGTTCTCCTTTGTGCCAAAAATTCATTATCAGGAAAAGCGCATCATTGGTTATAGCGCTAGAGAAGTTTGCATGATATCCCGGTTTCCCCGAGGATTATACCGTATTCCATGGCTAACAATTTTAAATGATTAATATTTAAGGACAGTGGTGTAAGCAATCACATAATCTGCTGCAGTCTCTGGCGTCGCCATGTCCACCTTTGCAGGAGCATTTATTATCTTTATATTTATCTTCGCATTTTTCCCTACAGCTCTTCGGAGCGGGTTTCGGCTTATGCTCAATCTTTGACTCTGTTTTTCCCGCCTCTTTTTGCTCGCCCAGTACCATGAAATTGCCTGACATCAGACCAGCGAAGAATAATACTGAAAATAGAACTGTTAATTTTTTCATTTGGACCTCAACACGATATTGATTTTTTTATCGTCCTGCCAGGTACTATTTTATCCCTACCATATTGATAAAGTCAAATAGAATTGCGGATGCAGTCAATCGTCAAACATATCTTTTTTATTGACCGGGCACTGTGCTTCCGCCTGGTATAAGGAATAATTTCCGCCGGTCCGCTGCATGTAGTGATTTTCAATAGGGTGAATTATTTTTCTTCTTGCCGTGGATTGTTCTTTATCCTATTATATCAGTCAATTCGCCAGTGAAACAATCGTCTTGTGCCGGGGTTCATGAAGGAGAGCACCGGATTGGCATAAGGGATTATTGATGTCAGAAAGCAAAAAGAGCATACTTGGCCGGTCAAAGTTGACCCTGGTAATGATATACCGGCGCATCTACGATGAACTGAGGCAGATGTTCGCCGAGACCCTCGGCCTCGGGCACGGGGCCACGATCACCACTATAGTCTTTGCCGTCTTGGTTATCGTTAGTGCTTTTTTCTGGTTTATTTATTCACGGCCTCCCCGGACAATTACCATTACCAGCGGCAAAAAAGGTAGCGTATTCTACCAGTTTTCTGAAAAATACGCCAGGATACTGGCCCGCAACCATATCACTTTGAACATACTACCCTCCTGGGATTCGAAGCAAAACCTGGAAAGACTGGAAAACCCGTCCTTTGACGTCGACATCGGATTTGTCCAGTCAGGGATAGCCAAGGGGCATAGGATTGATTCACTGGTGTCTATGGGCAGCATAGCCTATGAGCCGATCCTGATATTCTATCGTGGCGACCGGTCTCTGGAAATGATTTCCCAGTTTGAAGGGAAGCGCCTGTCCATCGGGAAAGCAGGCACCGCGACGCAGATGCTGGCCCTGGAGATCCTTGCCCTTAACGGCATCAGGAAGGGGGGGCGGACAACGCTGCTGGAAATGGATGATGAAGAGTCCGACAGGGCGCTTGTAGACGGAACAATCGACGCGGCCTTCATGATGAGCGATTCCGCGTCCACCCGGGCCCTGCAGGAGCTTATGTTCAAGCCGGGGATCAGGGTCTTCAACTTCACACAGGCTGATGCCTATACCAGGCGTCTTCCGTACCTGAATAATATCGTGATACCGAAGGGCACGGTTGACCTGGGCAGGAACATCCCCGACCGGGACGTCAATCTGGTGAGTCCCACGGTGGAGCTGATCGCGCGGTCCGATCTCCATCCGGCGATTTCCGACCTTCTCATGGAAGCAATAACGGAGGTGCATGCACCGGCGGCCATCGCCCACAAGCGGGGCGAGTTTCCGGTGCTGATTGAGCAGGAATACCGGATCAGCGATGACGCGGCACGCTTCCAGAAATCCGGTAAAAGTTTCATTTACAAGAATCTTCCCTACCGGCTGTCAACCATTGTCAGCCGCCTCCTGGTCATCTTCATCCCGATGGTTTTAGTCCTTATTCCCGGTCTTAAGATAATCCCCGCATTGTACCGGATGCGCATGAGGATGCGCATCCGCCGATGGTATCACGCCCTGCTAGTGCTGGAGAATGAATTGATGGGCCAGGTTAACAAGGAAGACTGCAGGCTCCTTATGGAACAGCTTGATCAAATTGAAGAGACCGTGCACAATCTGAAGATACCGGCAACCTATGCCGATCAACTCTATACCCTGCGCAGTCACGTCAACATAGTCCGAGACCGCTTGAAGAATATCATTGGCTCATAGCTGCTCGTTGCCCGATGGCGCCTTTGGGGCATGGGAAGTGCCGGTGACGGCCAAATTCTACTTGCCATAAAATGCGCATCATGACATAATCTTCTCCATCAAGGGCGCGATTCCGTGCAGCGCCGCCCTGGTGCTTGCCGTTATAATACAAATATGGAATGATGATACATTCTTATAAGGATGGTTCAGTACGAACATACCGGCCATGGAAACCGTTAATTGCCTCATCTGCGGCTGTCCGGATGGAAAGCCCCTGTTTGAAAAAGCCTCCCGGGACGGCACCCCGTTTACCCTGGTGAAGTGCCCGGTGTGCGGCCTGGAGTATCTGTCCCCGCGGCCGACCCCGGACCAGATCAGCGCCTACTATAGCGAGTCATACTTCACCGAAAGGACCGACCGTGGGTATAATGATTACTTTTCGGAAACGACACGCCATGAGATCGAACGGGTCATACAGCTCAATCTGCGCGACCTCGGGTTCTTTGAGTTCGAGAAAAATCTCGGGGAAGAGAAAAGGGTCCTCGACATAGGATGCGCGGCGGGCTATTTTCTCTCATTCATGCATGACCGGGGGTGGGAGACCACCGGGGTCGATATATCGTCCGCGTGCGTCGAATTTGCCCGCGGGGCGGGACTGGCGGTGTACGAGGACGATTACCTGGAGATAGCCTTTGCCCGGCCCTTTGACCTCATCACCCTCTGGGCCTCCATCGAGCACCTCCACTACCCGGACCGGTTCCTGGAAAAGGCCCATGACGAGCTGGAAAAGGGCGGGCGTCTCTACCTCTCCACCTGCCGTACCGGCGGTTTCAACTTCATGCGTTTTCATGGCAGGGAGTGGCGCTTCTACAACTTTCCGGAACACCTCTATTTTTTTTCCCGTCAGGCCATGGAAAAATTGCTTGAGCGGAAAGGCTTCAGGATCATACAGTGCGCTACCTATGGGAGCGGTATCGGAAAACCCGGGTCAGTTCCGCGGAAGATCGCCGATATCATGGCCAAGAGGCTCCGCATGGGCGATATGATGCTCGTCGCCGCGGAGAAGATGTAGCCCCCGCAGGGGGACAGGGGGTTCAAAACAATGCAGGTCGTACACACCATAAGCGAAGTCCGTGACCATGTGGCCCGGGCGCGGAGGGAGGGGAAACGGATCGGCTTCGTCCCCACCATGGGTTTTCTTCACCGGGGGCACCTCTCGCTGGTGGAGGAGTCGAAAAGGCATGCCGGGTACCAGGTCATGAGCATTTTCGTGAACCGGATCCAGTTTAACGATCCCAAAGACTTCGCCAGTTACCCGAAAGATCTGGAGCGTGACTTCGATCTCGCCCGGGGCGCCGGCGTTGACCTTATGTTCGTCCCCGATGACGGCGAGATGTACAGAAACAACCTGACCTTCGTTGACGTGGAGATCCTCACGAAGAACCTGTGCGGCGCCCACCGGCCGGGCCATTTCCGCGGGGTCTATACCGTGGTGAGCAAGCTCTTCAATATCGTCCAGCCTGATGTATCGGTTTTCGGCCAGAAGGACATCCAGCAGGCCGTGAGCATCGAGAAGATGACGGCGGACCTGAACTTCCCGGTGCGCATCATCATCGCCCCCACGGTGCGCGAGGATGACGGTCTTGCCATGAGCTCGCGCAACAAGCGCCTCTCGCCCGATGAGCGGCAGAGGGCCGTGGCCATCAGCCGGGCCCTGAAGAGCGCGGAAGACCTTATGCGATCCGGGGAGCGCTCGGTGAGGACAATAACGATCGCCATGATAAACATCATAAATGAATCAAAACCGAAAAAGATCGATTATATCTCGACGGTGCGATACCGCGATCTGGAGCTGGCCGATACCATCACCGAAAAAACGGTTATTGCCGCGGCTGTCTTCTACGGCGACACGCGGCTCATAGACAACATGATCGTGGAGATTGACGGGGGAGCCGCACGATGCATCTACTGAAATCAGTCAGGCTGTTCCTGATACCGGCGATCGTCCTTCTGTCATGCGCGCCCCGGGCGGCCCTGACACCGCAGGCCGCTCTCCATGACCTGAAGGAGGCGTTCCTGAAGTCCGACGCGGCCCTGCTGGAACACCAGCTCTCGCGTGAAAGTGTCCGCAAGATCCGTTACATGACCGGCCTTTTTTCCCGCATGGACGAGCGGCAGCTTGATGCCCTTTCTAAGAAATTCAGCGTTCCCGCAGACCGCCTGAAAAATATGACCGTGCGCGATTACTGTGCCCTGACTCTCTCCCTTGACAGGGAAAAGAATGTTATCGGCGCCGCGACGGCGCGTTCCGTTGTCGGCATTGACCGGAAGGGCTCACGGGCGGTCATCCGCGTCGACAACGGTATTGAACTGCCCTTTGTCAAAGAGGGACCCTACTGGAAATTCGACATGACCGGATTTTAATCAACAGCGTCCAGGATGCCCGGCCCTGAATTCAGCGACAAACCAGCCCGGTTTTTTACTTTGCTGTCAGCAATTATTCCCATTAAACATTGACAAATCCGGGCCGGATATTTTTATTAATTATGACATGATGTATAAGAATGGAGTGATCCTGCGTTGTCCCTTCCGGGAGCGCTATCCAGAGAACGACTATGCTGAAAATAGTACAAAGACATAATGGCGTTTTACTCGTCGCTGCAATAATCATTTTTTACTTCAGCGTAGTATCGCTGCTGCAGACGGTCGCCCTCAGGCACTGCCAGTCGTCAAGTTCCCGGGGGAATGCAGTGGGGCCCCGGGCGGGCATTGAAATGCGCGGTTTCACCGTCACCGCCTACTGCCCGGGAAGCTGCTGCAACGGGATCTGGGCCGGTTTAACAGCCACGGGGAAAAGCATTGAGTACTATACCAGGAGGAAGATTAATATCGCCGCGGTTGACCCGGCCGTGATACCGATGGGCACTCTCTTCGCCTACGGCGGAAGAGAATATCTTGCCGTGGATATCGGCGGCAAGATACAGGGGAAAAGGATCGACCTCCTGATGATGAATCACCAGGCGACGTATCAATTCGGGATTAAGAAGAATCAGACGATTATGATTCTTAACAACCGTCCGCCGGAGAGGCTCCGTTCCGGCGCCAGAATGGATAATCTTACACGTATCGATCCTTCACTGCATAATACGTCAATACAGTGAGGAGCAGTCCGGCTGTTCAGCAGTCGATATATCACTGGAAAACAACAAGCGTAAAGCCGATTACTGTCAGCTGTGCCGGTGATGGCGGCCGCGCTGGGCGCCCTGGCCCTGCGGGCCGACGGGAAGACCCCCGGCCCCATAAGGGGGCGTGCGCATCGCTGGTAAGGAATTTCTGGAGGTTGCATGATAAAACTTACGACACTTTTCAGTCCCGTGAAAATCGGGACCATGGAGATTAAGAACAGGATCGCCATGGCGCCCATGGCGACGGATTTCGCCGAGGGAGACGGCACGGTAACGCAGCGCCTCATCGATTACTACGCGGCGCGGGCCCGGGGCGGTGCCGGTCTCATCATCCTTGAAGTGTGCACCATTGACGGGATGTCGCCCTACATTCCCCGCACCGTGGGTATCTGGGATGATTCATTCATACCGGGACTGAAACGCCTCACTGAAGCGGTCCACCTCCACGGCGCCCGCATCATCCCCCAGATTGCGCACCCGGGCCCCGAATCGCTGGGCCCCCTCTTTAACGGCACGGCAGCGGTGGGACCTTCCGCCGGGATAGTGAACAACCTGACCAGGATGAAATGCCGTGAACTCTCGGTCCCGGAAATCGAGGTCATCATAGGGCAGTTCGGCGACGCGGCTCTCCGCGCGCGGGCTGCCGGCTTTGACGGCATCGAATTCCACGCGGCCCACAGCTACATGCTCGCCGGGTCCTTCCTCTCGGCCCTGCGAAACCGCCGCACCGATGCGTACGGCGGAGGCCTCTCCGGCCGGCTCCGGTTCCCTCTTGAAGCGATCCGGGCGATGCAGGAGAAGGCGGGTAAGGATTTTCCCATAACCATGCGACTCTCAGCGGAGGAGCAGGTCACCGGCGGCAGGGAGATCCGCGAAACCGAGTACATCGCCTCCCTCTTCGCCGACGCAGGCGTGAGCGGCTTCCATATATCCAGCGGCGTATACCCGGACCTGTCGTGGCGCGTGATACCGCCGACCGGGACCCCTTTCGGTCTTAATGTCAGGAGCGCGGCGGAGATAAAAAAGGCGGTGACAGTCCCCGTCATGGTGGTGGGAAGGATCGTCGACCCCGGCATGGCGGAGGACATCGTGCGCCGCGGCGACGCGGACATGGTGGTGCTCGGCAGGGCCCTCCTCGCGGACCCGGCATGGCCGGCCAGGGCCGCCGCCGGGCGACTGGGAGGATATCGCCCCCTGCATCGGCTGCGGTCTCGGGTGCGTGCGCAACCGCGAGAGCGGCGGCGACATGACCTGCATCGTGAACCCGGCGGTGGGCCGCGAGGCCGAAATGGAAATCGGCGGAGCTCAAAAAAAGAAGATAGTGCTGATTGCCGGCGGCGGCCCGGCAGGCCTGGAGACGGCCCGCGTGGCTGCCCTGGCGGGCCACGATGTGCGTCTTTTCGAGAAGGAGGCGGTGCCGGGCGGGCAGTTAAACCTGGCGGCAGTCCCCCCGGGCAAGCAGGAGCTGTGCAAGGTGACACAGTACCTTTTTCGCCAGGCGGAAAAGGCGGGAGCCGCGGTATCTCTCGGCGTAGAGGTGACGCCGGAGCTGGTGGCGAAGGTCAGGCCCGACGCCCTGGTGATTGCCACAGGGGCGCGGCCATGCAGGCCCGCCATCCCCGGGGCCGACGGCGGCAACGTGTTCACGGCCCACGAGATTCTCGGCGGCGCCGTCGACCTGACGCCCGGGAAGGCGCTGGTCATCGGCGGCGGCATGGTGGGATGCGAAGTCGCTTCCTTTATCGCCAATACCGGCGACAACATCACCATCGGCAGGACAGAGGTGACTATCGTGGAAATGACCGACGCCGTGGGTGCCGACATGTTCAGCGAGGGCCGGGAGCTCCTCATGGAAAAGCTCCGCCGCAAGGATGTGCGCGTCATCACCGGGGCGGCAGTGAAGGAGATAACAGCCGACGGCGCCCTGGCCGAAGGAAAGAATGGCGAAATGGCGATATCCGGCATGGATTATATAATCCTGGCAGCCGGTGCCGAACCGGTCGACGACCTGTCGGCCGCGGTAAACGGCATTGCCGAAGTACATGTCATCGGCGACGCCCGGGAACCGCGGCAGATTCTGGAGGCTATTCGGGAAGGGTCGGAACTCGGGATGATTTTGTAAGGCGGTTTTTAATCGCACCATACAGTATCAAAAAGAATGATGGATTTTCTTTTTGAATATTCTAAATTAAGAATAATCAGGTTCAGGAGGTATTTACATGAAACGGATTCTCTCTGTTTCGCTTTTATTCTTTTTATCAGTTCATACATACGGCAGGAGTGAGTTTTTCCTGAAGGGCTCGGTTGTAAACCATGAAGGCGCCCCCATGGCAGGCTTGAATATTGCGGTATATGAAAAGGACTTGAGAAATGAGAAACTCCTGGGCAGGATCACTTCAGACGCCAGGGGAAATTTTTTAATAAAGTATATCATGAATAATGAGAGGAACAGCCTGTTTATTAAGGTGACCGACAAGAGCGGCAAGGTGTTATACAAATCGAATATAGTCAATCCGGCAGGCAATGAATTTCTGAAGATTATTATTCCGAAAGGGAGTTTGACGATTATTAAAAGAAAATAACTGCAGCCGCCATGACAGATGCATCTCAAAATCCTGATTGTTGACATCCGGAGTCAGGTGTGCTGTACATTCTGGCAGAGTTTGAAAAGGGAAAAGGTGAAAATTCCAGAAATATGAATTATTGATGAAATTTATATTAAGGAGGTTCCCCATGGCTCCATCGGCTGAACAGGCATTATACATACTTCGCGATACTACGCATTTTGAGTGGTATCTGATACCCTTCCTGCTGGTGATTATTTACATTTACTTTGTTGATATTGGGAGAAAAGACTGGAGCGCCGTCTGTGCCGGTCTCGCCTTCTGGGCCATGGATTTCCACGCCGAGATCTGGAATGCGATGGTGTTCAAAATCAGTGGCTATGCCCCGTTGTGGGGAACCCCCGGCAAGACAGCATACCAGATATTCATCGGTCTCAATATCGAGATATCCATGATATTATTAAAAATAATGGGCAATCGTTTCTCACGGGCCCGTTTAGAAGCAGGTGCATTTTCCTTTATGAAAATTATTCTTTAACTGATTCATCAATGTTGGAATTCTCATCAATATTTTCCGGAGCATCTCCATCGGCATTTGATTTTTTATTTAATTTTTTCTGCCGTTTTTCGTCCTGCTTTTTTTTCTTAGCTATATCTTTCTGCCGTTTTTCATACTGATAGTTATTTCTGGCCAATGTTATAATCCTTAATTTTTAAAAATTACAGATGCCGTTCCGGAAAACATGATGTTTCACCGGAACGGTTATCGTACAATCAGATATTCAGCTTATTAATATCGCTGACTTCTGCGCGGTTTATCTTCTTTGGGTTTGGCAATGTTAACATTTATGCTTCTACCCTCGATTTCTTTTCCATTGAGCTGCTTGATGGCTTCTTCACCTTCTGCCTGGTTTGGCATTTCAACAAATCCAAATCCCTTTGAACGTCCGGTGTCCCTGTCGGTAACAATCTTGCTTTCCGCCACTGTACCGAAATCGCTAAACAATTTCCTCAGATCTTCATCAGTCATCTTATACGATAGGTTGCCAACATAAATATTCATCTTCATTTTTCTCCATACATATATTTTTAATCAAATGTAATGCGCCGTATTCAGTATGGCCTTTCCTGACATACCGGGCCTTATCGGTATCTGCCCGGGATGCATAAAAAAACCCCATTGAATATTAAATGTCCTATATTTCATGGCCCCTGTCCACTATTTTTTATGTTGAAAGGTGCTTTATCTGAGAAAGTACTGGTTCAGATAAAGGCCCTTATGAACCATTGATTCTGTAATTATAACATATTGTTCCATGTCCGATTCCTCGGGTGTTAAGGCCTTTTCTGCACCTGTTCCTGATCAAATGAATGGTTTAAGGACAAAAAATGCTGGACAGGCACCTGCTGATGATTGGAATATTCTTGGCGAAAACCTATGGCAAAAGGGAAAGTAGCAATAATCCGGACAAGCCCGGAAACCGTTCTTGATGACCACGAACGATTATGCAAGCTTGCAGACGGGGCGAAGCATCTTGATTCCAGCGGGAAAATTTAAGACCCCGGTCCAGTTTTATTAAATGAAAGACGCCTTATGCCACTTCGGGGGTCCAGGGGGCCATCATATCCAAGGAGTATCCAATGCCAGAGTTTTTATCAGACGAATGGTTCGCGAAGGTTGACGAGATGACGGAGGCCGCCGCCGGTCTTGATATACCGAAGGCCATGAAGGACGTGGTGGTCAATCTCACGATCGGAGATGCCGGCGGCGGGGTCGCCCTGTGCATCAACGGCGGCATCATTCAGAAGGGGCACGCCCCTAACGCCGATGTGGAGATGTCGATGCCGGCGGATTACGCCCTTTCCATCCTTGTCCGGGGCGACTGGTCAGTGGGGATGAAGGGCTGGGTCGCCAGGAAAATAAAGGTTTCGGGGAACATGCGTAAGCTCATCCCCCTGCAGATCTACAAGGAGACCGCCTCGCAGGAGGCGCTGCGGAAGCAGATAGAGTCGATCACCGCGTAGGAGGGATCATTCATCTTCTCCGGCGTCCATTCCCGCGGCGTTCGAAAGGGGGCAGTTCGTAACGAAGACCGGCCCCCAGGGCGCCTCGAAGACGTGGCACGCAGTGGTAATGCCGCTGTAGCTGCAGAGAACCACCGATCCATAGTGCATGAAATGGTGCCGGCATTCCCGGCAGTCATCTATGAGAATGACCATGGGCTGTCACCGGCTATTATGAAATCGGGGCGCCGCGAGGAGGCGCACCCTTGTGACAGCGTCTTTTTGCAACCGCCCCTACCGCCTTCTGATCAGGTTCACAATAGCCAGGAGAATCAGCGCTCCGACCAGTGCGGCGACAATTGGACCGACTGATCCCCCCGAAGGATATGCCCAGGAACTTGAAAATCCATCCGCCCAGGAACGATCCTGCCACGCCGATGATGATGTTCCAGATAATCCGAATCCGCCGCCTTTCCAGATCATGCCGGCCAGCCATCCCGCCACGAGACCAATCAACAGCAGTATGAGAATCTGTGAATGTCATATGCTTTATCTCCTTGGATTTTTTATAGTGGATTGAATGTGTATGATATATCATGGGGGAAAATTTTCAATAATAAAATGTAAATAACCGGCCCGAAACGGAAAAACATAACTTCGGCATACGGGAAAAATTTTTATATTTTTATTGTACAGTACTTGACAATATTCTAAAATACTATTATATTATTCTAATTAATTAAAGGAGGATCAAGACAATGAATTCATCAAACAGTTTTTGCAGAGACAGCTCGTGCAGCAATTACCGGTCCCATGATACGATTTTTAATGACAGGTCCCTGGAATCATCGAGAAACTTTTTCTCGTTTAAATATATCTCCTGGTAGTGATGAAAAAGCCCGCTGTTTCCAGCGGGCTTTGAATTTCTATGCGAGCTTCTTCTTGTGGGTTTGCAGTAACTTTTCCGCTTTCTTGTATTCGCCTTTAAATATGTAGAGCATGCTCAGCTTGGTCAGGTCAAGGACCTGGGCCTCACGCTGCGACAGGTCCTCTTCCAGGTCTGAAATGGCTTTTTCGATATCACCGATTTCCTTCATCTTGTTCTCGTAGTTCAGCCTGTCCAGGTATTTCTTGAAGCGGGCGTATTCGGGCCTGCATTCCAGCGCCTCGGTGAGGTAGGTGACCGCCGTATCATAGCTGCCCAGATAGAAATGGCAGAAGCCGTAGAACCGGTTGATGAATGATTTGTCCTCGGCCAGGTCCTTGATCCGGTCGAGGCACTCGATGGTTTTACGGTACTGCTTCCATTCGTAGTATATGTGGGCGAGGAGATAATTGGCTTTCAGGTGGCGCCTGTCAAGGTCCGCGACGGTCAGAAGGTACTTCTCGGCCTTCTTGTATTCGGCCCGGGTGTAATGAACGAGGCCCGCGTAATAATTCCCTTCAAGGAAATAGGGTTCCTGTTTGATCGCTTCGATGAAGTATTTCAGGGCCTGATCGTAATTCTTGCGGTTGAAGTGCTCGACTCCCAGGTTGAGCAGCACGCGGTAGTGCTTGTCGATTTTCAGAGCGTCAAGGTAGGAGAGTATGGCTTTTTCGGAATCGCCCATGCGCGTGTATATCTCGCCGATATTATTGTACGCTGCCACGAAATCGGGGTAGGCGTCGATGGCGCGGCGGTATTCCCTGAGGGCCGCGTCCAGGTCGCCCCGGTTGGAAAGCTCCAGAGCATTGTTGTAGATTACCACGATTTCTCTCGGAACTGAACTGCTTATCATAGGGTTCCCTCTTTTATCTGTTAGTTGTCTCGATGTGTCGCGGCGCCGGGTTCCGGCCATCGGGGAAGAACATGTATTGACGGCCGCCGGTGATTATGCCACATCACTATACCTATCGGCCCATTGGTGAAATATTTTAAGTAAAAGTTTTCAACCTCTGCACCATTATTTCTTTAAACGTCAGACCTCGCCCCGCCTCTGGCGTGCCCTACGCGGCAGGATGTCGCGCATGCGGCAGCGTACAGGAATGTACGGGCTGCTGCCTCCCGCGGGAGATGGCTGCGGGACAATATGGTATCTTCAATTTCACCCTCTCCCGGCGGGAGAGGTTCCCGACACGATGCCGCGATGGCGAGCGTGGACAGGAAGTCTAAAAAGTGCTCGCCGGGATCAAGGGGGTGAGGTCTGAGGAATAGTGCGGAACCACTATTTTAACTTTCCAGAGGTATTAATCTTGACAATTGGCACTCACCCAATAGGCTATTTTGTATAATTGCTGTCGGCGATTAAAGTGAGTGAGCGCGCTCTATGTTCGTCAAAAAAGTAAACAACACCCGAGTCTGGCCGGTAACAATAAAAATCATCGTAACCTTCAGTCTCTTCATACTGATATCCAACTTTTCGACCAACTACATCAATTTTGTCTTCAACAGGTCCCAGCTGTTCATGCAGATGAACCTGCTTCTCACGAAGGACCTGAAAAACATCTATACTTACTGCAACGATCAGTTCGAGATATACCAGTTCGACAGGAATTTTGAGGGCTCGGTGCAGAGCATGGAAAAAAAGGGAAGGCATGAGCTGGGTCTGGCTACCGGAAACGGCCAGCGGGAACTCCGCCATAACAAGGCGGTATTCATCGGCTTTGACGTGGAAGGCAAGATCCTGTTCCAGGCTTCCAGCGACCAGGTCCCCCGGCAGAAAGCCTTTGACGATGCCAGGAGCCTGAAGGAGATGCGGTCGAACCTTGCCGGCGGAAAGGACGAGGGCCCGCTCTATTTCCATTTTAACGGCATGGATTATTTCGGGATGTATAAATACAATCCCAAGTGGAAGGCTTTCATCGTGCGGGCCGAGGAGCGGAAGGAATTTTACAGCGAAACGCGTAAAAACGTAATCATCATCAGCACCGTCATCATCGTCATCACCATCATCATCGGCGGCATCGGCATCTATATCCTCCGGTACCTGCTCAGGTATATCGATATCATAACCCGCTCGATCATGAAGATGGTCAGGACGCAGCAGCTGGATATCATTGACCTTACCGGCGCCACCAACGACGACATCACCTACCTGGGCGCGGCTTTCAATTCCCTCTCCGGCACCGTGGACAACCTCATCACCATCTTCCGCAAGTTTGCGAACCAGGACGTCGTTCTCAAGGCGTACCGCGACCGCACGGTGAAGCTGGAGGGAACCAGGCAGGAGCTCACGATTCTCTTCTCTGACATCAAGAGCTTTACTTTCATTACAGAGACCCTCGGCACGGACATCATCAAGCTCCTGAACCTCCACTATGACCGGGCCATCAGGGAAATCGTCAACCTGGACGGCGTCATCGGCTCCATCATAGGCGACGCCCTCCTTGCCGTATTCGGGGTCCTGGAGGATACCCGGGGCAACAAGTCGTACCAGGCGGTCATGGCCGCGTACAAGCTGCACGAGGTGACGCAGCTCCTCGGCCTGCGGATGACCGCCATCCGGGATGAGATCATCCTGAAAAAGGGGAAACTCTCCGAGAGCGAGGAAAAGATATACAAGGCGGTGTTACTCGAGATAGGCGTGGGCATCGACGGCGGACAGGTGTTTTACGGCACTCTGGGCTCCTACGTGCGGATGACCAACACGGTCATCGGCGACAACGTCAACGCGGCGTCGCGGATGGAAGGGCTCACGCGCGTGTACAAGGTTCCGGTCATATGCTCGGAGTATGTCAAAACCGACATCGAAACCGCCATGGAATCCCCGGGGCTGCACTTCGTTGAGCTGGACACTGTCATGGTGAAGGGAAAGACCACGGGGCAGAAGATATACTGGCCAATACCGGACAGCGAATATGACAAGGTACTCTCGGAGCAGCTTTCCGCCTTCGAGCTCGGCCTCGAGCTCTACTACCGCGGCGACTGGACCGGGGCCAACGGCAAGTTCAGGAACTGCAGGCTTCCGGTAGCCGAGGTGTTCATCGAACGGACCCGGGAGCGGCCTCCGAAAGGGTGGAACGGAATATGGGAAATGAAAACGAAATAAAGAAGGATATCGTCCAGGGACATTCGCTCTTTCTCCCGGAGGAGATCTACGACCAGGAAGGGATAGCACGGGTCTACGTCCTCGAGGAAGAGTACGCCAGGACGAAGAAGAACAAGAACTACAAGTTCTATCTTTTTATCATGCTCTTTGTCGCGGTGGTGCTGGGAGGAGTGATCCTTTTTAAGCTGTACCGCGACTGGCGCGACAGGATCATCAATGTGGACATCACCGAGTTCGAGGACCTCCGGCTGAAGGAAGTCATCGATTCGGCGCGGAAGCGGGGCAGCAACATCGACGTGCTCAGGATCGAGATGGAGATGCTCGAGGTCGACATGCTCGGAGAAATGCTTCTTGTGAGGAAAGACATATACGCCCGGGAGACGGCCCTTTTTTCCCAGGGTCTCCCTGACGAGGAGACCGACCGGAGGGTATCAGCCCTCAGGAAGGAAGAGAATGACCGCATCACGAGGGTCAGGGCCGCGTACAGGGCGCAGATCCGGCGTAAGAAGGCCGAGATCTGGGCGCTCGAGGATGCCCGCGCAAAAGAGGAAAAGGAACTTGCCGCGAAGGGCGGCGGAACAATGATAACCAACGCGGACCGTCTCTACAGCCTCCAGATGAAGCGGCTCAAGGACAAGCAGGACACCGGCGTCGAGGCGCTGAAACGATATTATGACAACTATGTGGATTACATCACGATGAAATATAACCCGGTGCTTGACGCGCAGCCGGTGAGCGGCATCATCGGCGCAAAATCCGGGGCGTCCCTGGTGCAGGGCGGCTTCCTCGGGGAGTACGATCCGGTCCTGGGTGAAGGCGGGTTCAGCGCCGATGAATTCGGCGTCCTCAGAAAACGTATCGGCGACGAGATTGTCCTGATGAAGCGCCTGATGAGGATCCCCTACAAGAATTCGGTGCCGCCGGCGCTCAAGGCCCTGGACGGCCTGTCCGGTTCAATCGTCCGCGATTACGAGAACCTGTGGGCTGGCCTTGCCCGGACGCTGCAGGCGAGGAACCAGCTCCTGAAAAAATATGAGTATCTTTTTGACTCCGTCCTGAGCGCGAAAAAGGAAAACGGCCTGGTCCTCGATCCCCGCGACTCCGGCGCCATCCTGGTGCGTATGAACCGTTCCCTGAAGATCGAGGATGGCCAGAGCGCATCTGTCTACAACGGGGACCGGTACGTGGGAAAAGTCAGACTGTACAGCGATCCGTCGGGCAATTTCCGGGCGAAGGTCCTTTCCCTGGCGAATAAAAACGCTGTTATACAGCCGACGAACCGGGTGATGCTTGACGTGAAGAAATGACCGGGACCGGGAGCGGTCGCCCTTCCGCCGGCAGCTTGAATATCCATGAAGATCGCCACATATAATGCAAATTCCATCAGGGCGCGGATGCCCGTTATCGAGCGGTGGCTTGCCGTAAGCCGACCCGACGTGCTGTGCCTCCAGGAAACCAAGGTCATCGACGATGATTTCCCGGTTGCGGAGATAGAGGCGCTGGGATACCGGGCGGTCTACCGCGGTGAAAAATCGTACAACGGCGTAGCCGTCCTGAGCCGCCACGAAATCGAAAAGGTCTCCTGCGGCTTCGACGGGAGCGGAAATGACGAGGGAACGAGGCTCATTGCGGTTCGGGTGAGGGGCGTCGACATAGTCAACACCTACGTGCCCCAGGGCACCTCGCCCGATTCCGAGCGGTTCCAGTACAAGCTCCAGTGGTTCGGCCGCCTGCTGGACTATTTCAACCAGAGGTACCGGACGGGAGACCGCCTGGTCTGGCTCGGCGATTTTAACGTGGCGCCGGAGCCGATCGACGTCCATGATCCGAAACGCCTCCTGGGCCATGTCGGGTTCCACCCGGAGGAGCACCGGGCCCTGGCGGCCGTGAAGGCGTGGGGGTTCGTTGACATATTCCGGAAGCACCGTCCCGAGGCGGGCCATTATTCCTTTTGGGACTACCGGGTGCGGGACAGCGTGGCGCGCGGCCTGGGGTGGCGCGTTGACCACATATGGGGCACCGGGGCCATGGCAGATTGTTCGGTGAGCGCGGCAATTGACCGCGGGCCCCGAATGTGGGAAAAACCCTCGGACCACACCCCGGTGACGGCTGACTTTTCATTATAAGTGCGATTGGTGGCATGTACAGTACAAACTCTTACATCAAATCTCTCCTGCTTGTCGGGGCGGCCCTGATTATCCTCGTGCCCCGGTCTGCCTCGGCAGGGAAACCGGTGGTGCTCGGAGACAACCTTTCCGGCATCAACATCGGCAGGCATATGGATATTCTCGAGGACCGCGACGGGAAATGGAGCATCCAGGATGTCGCCGAAAGCGGCCTCTCCCGTTCCTTCAGGCCGTCCCTGGAGGAGTATCCCGTTTTCGGGTTCACCCGCTCAGTTTACTGGGCGCGCTTCACCGTGGCAAACCGGAGCGATCATGACATCGCATGGTACCTGGAGGTTGCCCATCCCCAGATGGAGAGGATAAACCTGTACCTCGTCGACAGGGGCGGGAAACTCGTGGAAGAGCGGGCATCGGGTGCTGTCCTCCCCTTCGGTTCCCGGGAGGTGCCCTTTGTCAACACGGTCTTTTCCTTCACTGAAAGGGGAATGAGCAGCCGCACCTGCTATGTCCGCTGTGAGACCAAGGGATCCATGGACCTCTTCCTGACCGTCTGGTCCCCGGCGGCCTTCAATGAATATGCCGGCCGGATGGGGGTCATACTGGCGGTCTATTACGGCGCCATGCTGGTCATGGTGATATACAACCTCTTTCTCTTTCTATCCCTCCGGGACCGGAGCTATCTTTACTATGTCCTGTACTGTCTGGCCTTTATCGTGTTCCAGTTGGCCTTGAACGGCCTGGCCTTCCAGTATCTATGGCCCGATTTCCCCTGGTGGGCGAAGCATTGCATCCCCTTCTGTGTGTTCCTTTCGTCGATCTTCGCCATTCAGTTCCTGAGATATTTCCTTGACACGATGCATTACGTGCCGGCCGTCGACCGGGTGCTGAAAGCCAGCCTCTTCGTTTACGCTGCCGTAATACCGGCGTCATTCTTCGCCGATTACACCCTCACGATCATCGTCCTGATAGTCATGGTGATGATGATGGCGATTGTTCTCTATGTCATATCGGTGAAGGTTCTCATGATGGGTAACCGGGTCGCCCGGATGTACATTATTACCTGGGCGGCCTTCTGGCTCGGGACCCTGGTCTATTCTCTGAAGCTCTTCGGGATCATTCCGGACACCTTCGTGACCCGGTGGATGCTGCAGATCTCATCCCTGGTGCAGGTGATCCTCCTCTCCCTGGCCCTGGCGGATAAGATCAATTTCATGAATGAAAAAATGGAGACCGCCAACGAGAACCTTGAAGGCAAGGTGCAGGAGCGGACCCGCGAGCTCAACAGGACCCTGCGCATCATGGAGCGGAATGACAACGAGATCCAGAGGGAATTTGACCTGGCCGGGGATATACAGCACGGCCTCCTGCCCCAGACGCCCTATTACCACGAGGGAGTCAAGGTGGTCGCCTACTACAAGCTGATGGGAAAGATCGGCGGCGATTTTTACGATATCTTCCAGATGAAGGGGGGCTACCTGGGGGTCCTCATTGCCGATGTTTCGGGCCACGGGATGCCCGCCGCCTTCATAACCGCCCTGGCGAAGATCAGCTTTGCCGAGGCGATACAGACATCCCTCTTTCCCGCGGATATTTTCCGCCATGTCAACAACGAGCTGGTCAAGGCGATCAAGACCGATGATTTTGTCACCGCCTTCTTCGCGGTTATAAGCCCCACACGCGATATCTTTTACTGCAACGCGTCGCACCAGATGGCGCTGGTGCTGCGGAAAGACATGATATCCATTGAGACCTGGGATACCAACGGCCTTTTCATGGGATACTCCCTCGACTCCAACGATATGTACGAGGACGGCCAGAATCAGCTCGGCTACGGGGACCGTATTTTACTGTATACCGACGGGATCGTGAGCACCATCAACAAAAGCGGCGTCCCCTTCGGGGAGCAGCGCCTGGAGCGGATTTTCGTGGATACGGCGGCGCTGCCGCTGGAGGAGGCCCGGGACCGGATCGTCCGCGAGTGCCAGGAGTATGCCGGCGGGGCGCCCCAGACCGATGACATGACCCTGGTGATGATAGAGATTGATCCGGCCTACCGCGATCTCGTGGAATACCGGGACCAGGCCTTCAAGCTGATGTGGCACCAGCATTATCAGGCCGCCATCCCGCTTCTCGACAAGGCCCTTGCCATAAATTCAAAGGATGAGCAATCGCATCTTTTTATCGGCGAATGCTATTTAAAAAACAGCGATTACGCCAAAGCGGTGGAGCACCTGGAACTGTACCTCAAGAATAACGAGTTTGACGCCAACGTGTGGTTCAATCTTGCCTGGGCCCATTACTGCCTGGGTGATTATCCCGCCACCATTAAGTATTCATCCCGGGCATCAAGCCTGAAAGGCAATTTCATCGATGCCATGATGCTGACGGCTCTCTCGCTGAAGAAAACCGGTGAACGGAGGGAGGCGCGGAAAATATTCGAGAAGGTCCTCGCCATTGACCCGGAAAACGATCTGGCCGAGCTGGAGATGAGGGATATCAGGAATGCATAGCAGAGGTCATGGATCTTCGCGTCTGATCTGCATCCTTGCGGCTGCCCTGTCGGGGCCTCTTCCCGCGGAGGATAAAACGACTTCATCTTCGAGCGGACCCCGGTCCCCGAAGGACCCTCCGCCCCCGTCGGTGGATCTGCGCGACCTGAAGGAAGGGAAGAGGGAAACGAACATCTCTTCCACCATCGTCAATGCCCGGGGCGATAAAAAGACCGGGTCGCTGGAGATGCAAACAGGATCGATCGAGGTCACGGTCGTGGAAGAACGTGCCCACATCAAGACAGCAGTGGCGATCGCGGACATAGATTCCATCGAAATCACACGCTGGCGTCCCATCGAGCGGCGCAGGAACGAATTCGTCTTTTATCCCGCCGAGATAAGGATTGTCCTAAGGGACAGGAAGACGCTTCTCTGCGCGGGGAGCGTACCTCTCCTGAACAGGCTCTCCTTCAAAGACTCCGGGGGGAGCCGTTTCGTGTATTCATATTTCTTTGACTACTGGAAGCATGACGCGTGGAAAAACTGCGGCCGGTCCGATAAAAGCTATCCCGAGACCAATCCTCCGGATGAGACACTGGTGAAGATCGTCTTTATCAGGGAGGAGATGAAGAACCCCCTGGAAAAACTGCTGTCGCGGTGAGGAGGCCCTCATGGATGAACCCAATCCCGTCTACGCCCTGAACCTCTTCGATATCGCCGATGCCGACGAGTATCGGGCCTATTCGAAGCGTTCCGCCCGGGAGGTGGCGGCCCACGGCGGCAGGGTCGTGGCCCTGGGAAAATTCCGCGAGGCCGTGACCGGCGACATCAAGCCGCGGAAGGTCCTCATCCTGGTCGAGTGGGAATCCCGCGAGGCCTTTCAGCGCTACCTTGAGGATCCCGCCCTGGCGGACCTGCACCCGCACCGCGAACAGGGCGGGGGAAACTATATCTGGCATCTCTTTGACAGGATTGAAGACCTGCGGCCGATATTGAACGTTAATGGATAGAAGAGATCCGGGACAGGGCCGCAATGGAAAAATTTCTTGACAAATACCCGGTAAGGAAATCTATGTACAGGAGTTCCATAGACGCCGTATGACATTCGAAAAACACAACTTCGGATATCTTCTCACCTTCATGCTGGTGGGAGCCATTTTAGGATCGGCGCTGGGGACGCTGGCGGCGGGGTTCGTTCCCGCCCTGTCGGTCATCCAGAAAAGCCTGACCGGCCCTATAGGGTTTAACCTTGAGATCATCAGTTTCAGTATCAAGATAAACCTTTCCTCGATCATAGGTCTCGTAGCTGGAGTGCTTATCTTCAGAAAGGTTTAGGCCGCACCCGCGGCTATCAAGCAGCGCCTTCCGTCAGCGGTAGACGCGAAGAAAAAATCGGCGAGGGCCGGTTGCCTCCTTCACAAGTGAAAAGGCAATATCAGCAACGGCACACAAAGCGTCCGCCCCCTGGGCAGGCGCAGCGTATATATTTTTCCGACCGGCCTCTGCGCGTGCGCGGGCCGCTTGAGGAAAGAAATGAATCCTCCCCTGTTACGGGGCGGTGAAACTAATTGTTAGGGGGTACTATCATTGTCAGTAGTATCGATGAAAGCATTGTTGGAATCGGGTGTTCATTTCGGCCATCAGACCAGGCGCTGGAACCCCAAGATGTCGCAGTTCATATTCACTGCGAGGAACGGAATCCATATCATTGACCTGCAGAAGACCATGCAGCGCATCAAGATAGCCTATGCGGCGATGAAGGAAGTATCGGAAAAGGGCGGCAAGGTCCTCTTCGTGGGAACAAAGAAGCAGGCCCAGGCCGCGATAGTGGAATACGCGAAGAAGTGCGGCCAGTTCTACGTTTCGGAACGGTGGCTGGGCGGCCTTCTCACCAACTTCAAGACCGTCAGCAACTCCATCCGGCGGCTCAAGGAACTTGAAAAGATGAAAGAGACCGACAACTGGGACGCGGAAACGAAGAAAGAGCGTCTCGACCTGAACCGGGAGCTTGAAAAGAAAGACAAGGTCCTCTCCGGCATCAAGGACATGACCAGAATGCCTGACGCTCTCTTCATCATCGACCCGAAGCGGGAATCGATAGCGGTCCAGGAAGCCAAGAAGATGGGTATCAAGATCTTCGCCGTGGTTGACACCAACTGCAATCCGGACGAAATCGACTTTCCGATACCGGGCAACGACGACGCCATACGGGCCATTGCGCTCTTCCTTGACGTCATGGCCCGCGCGGTCCTGGAAGGCCAGTCGGGCGGCATGACCGAGGAGGCTCTTGTTGAAGAGGGCGCAGAGGAAGTCGCCGTAGGAGAAGCGGCTGTATCCGAAGGTTCGGGAGAAGCGGTTGCTGCGGAAGGCGCGTCTGCCTATGAATATGACGAGGATGATGAACTGTACGAGCCGCGCAAATAGGCCCGCGCAGAGCGCCCGATAACGGCGCGCTGATTATTGTTCCGACGTACTGTGAAATATTTTTTTGAAGGAGAATTACCGTGGCTGAGATAACTGGCGACATGATAAAAGAGCTGAGGGAAAAAACCCAGGCGGGCATGCTCGACTGCAAGAAGGCCCTCGTCGAGATGAACGGCGACATGGACAAAGCGGTTGAGATGCTCAGGAAGAAAGGCCTGGCATCGGCGGACAAAAAGATGGGCCGCGAAGTGACCCAGGGGATCATCGCATCCTACGTGCACAGCAACAACAAGATCGGGGTGCTGCTCGAGCTTCTGACCGTCACCGATTTCGTCGCCCGGAACGAGGGCTTCGAGGGCCTCGCCAAGGACATCTGCATGCAGATCGCTGCGGCCAACCCCCTCTACGTCAAGATAGAGGACGTGCCCAGGGATGTGATCGAGAAGGAGCGCGAGATCTACCGCGAACAGATGAAGGACTCCGGCAAGCCGGCGAATGTCGTCGATAAGATCGTGGACGGGAAGCTCAACAAGTTTTACACCGACGTGTGCCTTCTCGAGCAGGAGTTCATCAAGGACTCGGCGGTCAAGATAAAGGACCTTATCAAGCAGAAGATCGCCGTATTCGGCGAGAACATAGAGGTTGGAAAGTTCACCCGTTACCAGATAGGCATGTAGCATGGGGTCCGCCAGTCCGATATCGGAGCCGCGTTACCGGCGGGTGCTGCTGAAGCTCTCCGGGGAGGCCCTTGCCGGAGAGGCGAAGAACGGCATCGACCCGGATATTCTCTCCGGCGTGGCCGGCGAGATACGGGACGTCCAGAATCTCGGCGTCCAGGTGGCGGTGGTTATCGGGGCGGGCAACATATTCCGGGGCAACCTGGCCGACAGCCTGGGACTCAAGCGGGTCACCGGCGACCACATGGGAATGCTCGCCACCGTAATGAATTCCCTTGCCCTGCAGAACGCCCTGGAGCGCATCGGCGTGCAGGCGGTGGTGATGTGTCCCTTCTCCATGATGGAAATCGCGGAGCCGTACATCATCCGCGCGGCGCTGTCCCACCTGGGAAAAGGCCGGGCGGTCATAGCCGCCGGCGGGACCGGCCAGCCCTTCTTCACCACTGATACAGCGGCGAGCCTGCGGGCGGTGGAACTTGAGGCGGCGGTGCTGCTGAAGGCCACCCGGGTCGACGGTGTTTTCACCAGCGACCCGGAAAAGGACAAAAACGCCAGGAAGATAGATTCCATTTCATACATCGACGTGCTGAAGGGGCAGCTGCGGGTCATGGACTTCACGGCGGTCACCCTCTGCATGGAGAACAAGCTGCCGATCATCGTATTCAATCTGTTCAACCGGGGCTCATTGAAGAAAATCGTTACCGGCGAAACGGTCGGAACTCTTATTTCCTGATGAGGAGGATGCAATGGTAGAAGATGTCATCACCGATGTGGAAGACCGGATGAAGAAGAGCATAACGGCACTGCAGAAGGATTTCGCCGCCATCCGGACCGGGAGGGCGAACCCCGCCATGTTCGACGGGATCAGGGTGAGCGTATACGGTACGGATATGCCCCTGAACCAGGTGGCGACGGTGTCCTGCCCCGAACCGAAGCTGGTGGTCATACAGCCGTGGGATAAGGGGAATCTCGCGGAGGTCGAAAAGGCCATCCTCAAGTCGGACCTGTCCGTGAACCCGTCCAATGACGGGAACCTGATCAGGATCCAGATACCGGATCTCACCGAGGAACGGCGGAAGGAATACGTGAAGCTCGCCAAGCAGAAGGCCGAGGAGTGCCGCGTCGCCATCCGCAATGTCCGCCGGGACGGCAATGACATGGTCAAGGAGCTCGAGAAGGAAAAGGAAATTTCCGAAGACGACTCGAAGAACGCCCTGGCCAGGATTCAGAAGACCACCGATAAATACATTGACGAAATACAGAAGTTGACGGACAATAAGGAAAAAGAGATATTGAATATCTGATTCGGGCCATCCCGGAAGCCCCCCAGCCCCCCGAGAGGGCGCTTCGATCGATATTTATTCCCCCCTCAGGGGGCTGGGGGGTCTTAAGAGGCAGCCCCGAGAAATAAATGAAAGACTACAAGTCCCTCATAAATAAAAAGAAAGTTCCTTCCCACGTCGCCATCATCATGGACGGCAACGGGAGGTGGGCGAAAAAAAAATCTCTCCCCCGGTCCGAAGGCCATAAGCGCGGTGCGGAGATCATCGAGCCCCTGATGGACGCGGCCATAGATCTCGGCATCAAGGCCGTTTCCCTCTATGCCTTTTCAACGGAAAACTGGCGGCGGCCCCGGCCCGAAGTGCTGAGCCTCTGGAAACTCCTGGATTATTTCTTCAATCAGAAAATCGAGATTCTTAAGGAGAAGGGTATACGGATCAGGCATTCAGGACTCCATGACCGTCTGCCATCGCCGTCAAAACAAACGATACAGAACGCGGTTCGTGAAACCAGCGGCAATAAAGGGCTCATCCTGAACTTCTGCCTCAATTACGGAGGTCAGCAGGACATCGTGCAGGCCGTCAACCACTGGCTTGATGACCGGAAACCGCGGGCCCGCCTGACAACAGGAGATGTTGAAAAGCGCCTATTTACCGCCGGCATGCCGCCGGTGGACCTGATGATCCGCACCGGCGGGGAGTCCCGCATCAGCAATTTCCTGGTCTGGCAGCTGGCCTACGCGGAACTCATGTTTATGGAAGTGCTCTGGCCTGATTTCAGACCCTCGCATCTGTACAAGGCTATATACGAATTCCAGCAACGAGAAAGGAGATTTGGCGGCTTATGAGCGATGTAAAGAAAAACACTCTTATCCGAGTCCTCAGCGCGTTAGTGGCGCTTCCCGTGTATGTGTTTACGATCGTCACTGACCTGGCCCAGGCGATCCCCATCCTGGTCTGCTCCCTTATCATCACCCTGGCGTGCCTGTATGAATATTATTCAATCACGGAGCGGGGTGAGGAGGGGAGCCCCTTCTTGAAGACCGGCATGGCCTTTGCCGTCATTATCAACATCGTCATGTACCTCTTCGCCTACGGCAGGCTCTATGGATACAGCCGCTATATTCCCGTCTTCGACGCCCGGGTAATCATGTGCATCATGGCGCTCCTGCTGTCGGCCATCCTGGTGCTGCAGCTTTTCACCAGGCCCCTGAAGGGCGCCGCCTATTCCCTGGGGGCCACCCTTTTCGGCCTGGTCTACATCGTGTTTTCCTTTTCACATATTATTTTAATGAAGGCCCTGGTCAACGGCGTGTACTACATTATCATCCTCAATGTGGTGGTCATGCTCAACGATACCTTCGCCCTCTTCGGCGGCGTCCTGTTCGGCAAGCACAAGACAGGGTTCCCGGTCTCTCCCAACAAGTCATGGGAAGGATATTTCTCGGGCCTTCTCTTCAGCGTCCTCGCCATGGTCATAACGAACCAGGTATTCATATCATTTTTCGACAAGAACCTCTTCGGCATGGTCGAGGCGGTCATCCTGGGGATCGTCCTGTCGGTCACGGGTAACCTGGGCGACCTGGTGGAATCGGCCATCAAGCGTGACGGGTCAACCAAGGACTCGGGATCCATCATACCGGGCCACGGCGGCATGTGGGATGTCTTCGATGCATTGATATTTTCGTACCCCCTTTTTTACTATTATCTGATCATGAAAGGAGTCGCCTGATATAATACCGGGCGTATGAGCAAGACGATATCCATACTCGGGTCCACCGGCTCGATCGGCGAGTCAACGCTGCGGGTCGTGCGCTTTCTATCAAAGGAGTTCCGCGTGCACGGCCTTGCCTGCGGCGGCAACATCGCCTTACTGGAGAGGCAGATACGGGAATTTCTCCCGGCCGTGGTCGCCGTCGGATCAGCCGGGGCCGCGGCTTCCGCGGAATACCGGGAACTCAGGAAGAAGTTTCCCGCCGTGGAATTCCTGGAAGGGGAGGAGGGCACAATCGAGTTGGCGGGCAGACGCGTCGACGTGCTGGTATCGGCCATCGTCGGCGCCGCGGGTCTCAAGCCCACCCTTGCGTCCCTGGGATCGGTGAAGCGCCTCGCCCTGGCGAACAAGGAAACCCTGGTCATGGCCGGGGATATCGTGAAAAAGGAGCTCGCCGCTTCCGGCGGAGAGCTGATACCTGTGGACAGCGAGCACAGCGCCGTGTTCTGTCTCACCCGGGGCCTCCCGTCCGCCGAGATCGAGCGGGTCATCCTCACCGCGTCGGGCGGAAGCCTGCGGGGGACCCCCGTGGAGGACCTATCCCGGGTGACGCCGGAGCAGGCCCTGGCACATCCCACGTGGGACATGGGCAACAAGATCACCATTGATTCTGCCACGCTCATGAACAAGGGGCTCGAGGTTATCGAGGCGCACCACCTCTTCGATCTTCCCTATGAAAAGATCGACGTGCTGGTTCATCCTGAAAGCGTGGTCCATTCCATGGTGGAGACCGTTGACGGAGCGATATACGCGCACCTGGGCGTGACGGACATGGTATTCCCGGTCCTCAACGCCCTGACCTATCCGGAGAAGCGGAGCAATCCCTTCGGGCGGCTCAGGCTCGAGGAGACCGGGAAACTCACCTTCGCGGCCTGCGACCGCGAGCGCTACCCGGCGCTGGAGCTCTGCTATACGGCGGGAAGGAGGGGCGGGACGATGCCGTCCATCCTGAACGCCGCCAACGAGGTGGCAGTGGCGGCTTTCCTTGCCGGCCGGATCCGCTTCACGGACATCGTGAAGATAGTCGAGAAAACCATGGGCAAGCAGAATGTTCTGGACAATCCGGGCCCGGGGGAGATTGTTGACGCAGACCGGGAGGCCCGTGACACTGCGTCAGGTTTTATCGGAAAAAAAATGTAACGAAAATCGCTGAAATGCTTCAGTTACTATAGAAAAAGAGGGAGTTCATCAATGCAATATGTAATTTACGTCGCGGCCGGGATCATCCTCCTGGGCCTCTGCATCTTTGTCCACGAGCTCGGGCATCTCCTGGGCGGGAAAATGGTCGGCATAAAGGCAAAGACTTTTTCCATCGGCATGGGCAAGGGCATCATCAAGAAAACGATCGGCGACACCACCTACCAGATCGCGCCGATACCCTTCGGCGGGTTCTGCCAGTTTTACGGCGAAGACCCGTCGGAAGAGCGGACCGGCCAGGGATTCGAGTTTCTGTCGGCGCATCCGCTGAGAAGAATTGTGACCGTAGCCATGGGGCCCCTCTTCAATCTTTTTTTTGGAATCATCATTTTCTTTATCATGAACATGGTTGGATATTCGAAGGACACCAACCAGGTGTATATACCGGAACAGATGCAGTCAGGAAAGAATGTGTCCGCCGCCTATGCAGCGGGGGTCAGGAGCAATGACTGGATCGTGAAGATAGGCGATGATGAGGTCTACAGCTTTGCCGATATTTCGGCGGCGGTCATGTTCAGCGAGGGGAAGAAACTAGATGTTACGGTGAAGCGCGACGGCAAGGATCTGCATCTGCCGGTGACCCCGAAGAAGAACCAGGGGAGCGGCCGCTATGAGATCGGCGTGATGCCCCACGGGTCGCGCATCCTGGTGGTGGAGCTGGTGGAGGGCGGAGCCGCGCAGGAAGCCGGACTCAGGGAAATGGACGAGATCATTTCCATGGACGGGAAGCCGGTGGCGAGCGAGGCCGAGTTCACCAATTACGTCAACAGCCACGCGGACAGGAAGGTGCGCTTCAAAATCTCGCGGAAGGGGAAGGTCCTGGAAAAGGATATCGCGCCGCGCCTCAATGATGTCGTTCGCTTCAAGACGGTCGACAGCAAGGGGAACAATGGTGAGACCATCCCCATCATGAAGTCGAAAAATCTGCAGAAATACCTGGAGAAAGGCTCCATTATGATCAACGGCCGGAAGATCATCAGCTACGAAGGCCTGATCGGCACGGTAAAGGAAAACGAGGGGAAACCCATATCCTTCCAGATTGACAAGGAACAATATAAGGGGACTGCCGAGATCGACAAGGTCGGCCTCATCGGCATATTCCAGGCCGTTGCTCCGGACCAGGTCCAGGTCAAGTACGGGTTCGGACAGGCCCTGGCACAGTCCTTTGTCGAGCCCTACAAGTGGATCGTGCTGAACCTGAAAGGCCTCGGCATGCTCTTTACCGGCAGGATGAACGTGCGGGAAAACCTTTCAGGCCCCATCAGGATCGTCCAGATCGCGGGACAGGTGGCGTACTATAAAGGCATGTCGGACTTCATTCTCCTCATGGCGAAGATATCCATCATCCTCATGGTGATGAACCTGCTTCCCATACCGGTTGTGGACGGGAGCCATCTTATTTTCTTCACCATCGAGATGATCAGGAGAAAGCCGTTGAGCCAGAAGCTGATGGAGCGCATCCAGACTGTGGGCATCGTCATACTGGCGCTGATCATGGGCTTTGCCATTTTTAACGACATATCGATGCTTCCCTTTATCCAGAATTTCTTCAAGTAGATATCGGTTTTTAACCAGGAATCTCACGGACCTCCCCCTTTCCCCCATGGGAGAGAGGGCAGGGGGTGAGGTCAATAATATGTATTGACAATCCTTTTTTCCCTGTGATACTGCTATGGAACTAACGATACGCGAGGTGTCCATGAAGGTGTCACGCTATCACGGCGTTAAAGCCGGGCTTCTTGTCGTTCCGTCCCTGGTCGGAATGGTCATCGGAGGGATTGTCTCATATTTTTTTATTTCACCCAACCCGACTATCCGTACCATCTTTCAGGGGGTCATATGCGGTTTCCTGATCGGGTTCACCGTGATTTATCTGGAATATTTTGTCTTTGACCGGATCAGGAGACTGACGGTCATTGTAAATGTCATCCTCCGAACGATTATTTTCTCCGCTGTCATCGTCCTTTCGTATGTCATATCGGACCTCGTTGTTTTCGGATTCGGCTCATTGGTCAATGACGTGAAGACGTTTCTCATCCCGATCTTCGGTACCGCCATTATATCAATTTTTGGCGTAATGCTGGTGATAAATATCAACAGTCTCCTGGGCCAGAAGGGTCTGGTACGGCTCCTCATCGGCCTCTACCACAATCCGGTCGTACAAAAAAGGATATTCATGTTCATCGACCTGGCGTCGTCCACCGCCATCGCCGAGGAGATCGGCGATATACGGTTCCATTCCTTCCTGAATGATTTTTTCTTCGACGCGACGCGGCCCATCGTGGAATGCAAGGGTGAGATATACAAGTATGTTGGCGATGAGATCATTGTTTCCTGGACCATGAAGAGGGGGCTCAGGGACAATAACTGTCTTGAATGCTATTTCCAGATAGCCGAGTGTATACAGTTGCGGCGCGAAGAATACGTAAAGAAGTACGGGGTGGCACCGCGCTTTTCCACCGGCATCCACTGCGGTGATGTGGTGATCGGCGAGATGGGGGATTACAAGCGCGAAGTGGCCTTCCTCGGCGACGTGGTCAATACCACCTCGCGCATACAGAACGAAGGCAAGGCGCAGTCCCGGAACCTGGTAATATCGGGGGAGCTGAAAAACGAATTATCGCCGGAATCTGATCTGCCGTATGTCCTTGAGAATCTCGGTTCCATTACGCTGCGCGGGAAAAAGCGTGAAATAGCCCTCTACAGCGTTACCAGGAAAAATATTTTTTAGTATGCAGAAGATATCCCTCGTCAGCGGAACCAGTCATTGAGCGTCAGGCTTCATTTTTGTTCTGTCAACACTTTTAACATGGTGACAGCGGCGGGGATCTATGTGAGACACAGGCTGAGCCATTCGGCGGTGAGGGCCGGCCTGTCCGAACCTTCGACGCGGACCGAATGGTTCACGGTGACGAGGACCCTCCCGTTTTCCTTTTCCTCCACTGCTGCCAGCTTCATAACGCTCCTGATCCTTGATCCCGAGGGCACCGGGTTGATAAAACGCACCCGGTTGAATCCGTAGTTGAGGACATCTTTCACTCCCTCCGGCAGCCATATGCCCGTGGCGGCGAGGCGGGAAAGCAGGGAAAGGGTGAGGAAGCCGTGGGCCACGGTCCTGCCAAAAGGGCCGGATTTGGCCTGTTCCGGGTCGACATGAATGAAATTGTGATCATCGGTGCAGTCCGCGAAGAGATTTATGCGCTCCTGGGTGATTTCGATCCAGTCGCTTTCCTTTTCTTCACCGATGCAATCTTTCAGCTTTGCCAGCGGCAGTACTGTCAGCGCCATGGTGGAAGTCACCTCCTCAGTGAATGGTTGGATGCAGTATGCATGCGGTTCAAAATATTGAAAGAGAATTTCCCCGGCCAGCGCAGAAAATAATTAGTGAACCCCGATTAATTGGTTGAATTAAATAGACCATTCTTATAAATGGTCGATCTAATTTGTATTAATGTTCATACAAGTAAACAATTGGAGGAATTATGACGGATACCGTGAAGGTTTTTGGCTTACCGGCGGAAAAGGGCCGCTGGGTTTTTGTGGCAGTAGGTTTTTTAATCAATATCTGTCTCGGCAGCGTATACGCCTACAGTGTTTTCAAGGTCCCCGTGCAGAAGCTGTTTTCGATAGGCGCTTTCCAGGGAGGTATGCCGTATATGATCTTTCTGGCCTTTTTCGCGGGACTCTTCCCCTTCGGCGGACGGATGCTTGAAAAAATGGGACCGAGAAAGGTCGGCATAATCGGCGGATCGATCGTCGGGATCGGATGGCTGCTCTCCAGTTTCGCCACCGGGATCGCCTTCCTTAACATTACGTACGGCGTCATCGCCGGTGCCGGCGTCGGCCTCGCCTATGGCGGTCCCATTTCTACTGCGGTCAAATGGTTTCCCGACAAGAAGGGCCTGGCCGTGGGCCTGACCGTGGCTGGGTTCGGCGGGTCCCCCTTCGTGACAGCCTATATCGCGAGCAGGCTCATCAAGGAGTTCGGTCCCCTTTCGACGTTTCTCTACCTGGGGATAGCGTTCCTCGTCCTCCTGGTGGTCCTCTCCATCCCGCTCAAATTCCCGGCGGCCGGTTGGAAGCCGTCAGGCTGGACCCCGGCTGCAGCCGGTACAGCGGCATCCGGCAGGGATTACAATACGGGTGAGATGGCCAGGACCTCATCCTTCGTCGGGCTCTTTACCTGCTTTTGTATCGGGTCCCTGGCCGGCCTCATGGCCATCGGGATATCCAGTCCGGTCGCGACGGAGATTATCAGCATAGACACGACCATCGCTGCTTCTATGGTGGGGATCTTTGCCATCTTCAACGGACTGGGGCGGCCGCTTTTCGGCATCCTTACCGATAAACTCACGCCGCGTTACGCCGCGGTCATCAACCTCTCGATAATTCTGGCGATGTCCGTGGGCATGATGTTCGCAGCTTCTGGAAGCGTGGTCCTCTATACCGCATGCTTCATCGGGTTCTGGCTTTGTCTTGGGGGGTGGCTCGCCATCGCGCCGACCACGACGGCAATCCACTTCGGGGCGCATTATTATTCGCGGAATTACGGCGTCATGCTCCTCGCCTACGGCCTGGGTGCCATACTGGCGAATATAATTTCCGGCCAGGCGAAGGATGTCTTCGGCTCCTATCTGTTTGCCTTTTATCCGACGGCGATCCTTTCTGCCGTGGGGATTGTGCTGGCGCTGATTTTCATAAAACCGCCGAAAGAATCCCGGTAAAATGGCTTTGCCGCAAAAAAGCCTCTCCCGCTTTCCGGGCAGAGGCTTTTTTTTGCGCTGGCGATGCTGCGTTAAATACGGACAGGTTCAGGAAGGACCCCTGAAATTATTTTACCGCGGCCTTGAGGGCGGCTTCCTTGTAGCTCTTGCTGAAGGAGAACTTCGGCACCTTAGTCGCTTTTTTCGCCGCTATCTTGATCTCCTCGCCGGTAAGGGGGTTCCTGCCCATCCGCTCTTTCGTGGCCGGTTTCACCTTGATGAAGAGCTTGCCGAATTTGCCGACCGGGACCCTCTGGCCCTTGATGGCGCCGGCGTTGATGACATCGAACACGTCATCGATGATTTCCAGCGCCTTGGCACGGGGCAGTGCGTGTTTTTCAGCTATATATTTTACGATTGCCTGGGCCGTGTATTTTTCCGGATAGCTTACTTTGATTTTTGCGGCTTCCTTGGGTGCAGCTTTTTTCGTGTTTTTGTTTGTTTTAGTGGCCATCATTACTCCTCGTGTATGTTGTTATTTTGGTCAATCATGGATAATTGATTTATTATTATATGATGATACCGGATAAAGAATCAGATCAATCGCACAATCCGGACTGGCAGGGGGCGTATGAAACGCACTCTCTGACAACCCCCGGGCCTTACATAAATCGCTATATCCTGATGATTGAAAATGATATCCTAAATCATTTTATATTAAACAACAGGACGGTTTTGCAAAAACGTCAAGCATTTTTATTATTATGTACCTTCGCGGCCCGTATCGGCCTTTGTCATGCAAAAATATAATTGCTTGACGGATTTTATCTGAAGAATATCAAATGCCTGTCATGTTCATCAGGATAAAAATAATGAAGGAAAAGGCAGATTATATGCACATGGGCAGATTGTTGTGCTGTGGGACCATGACAATCACTATCGCTGTTCTTCTTTTTTCCGGTTGTTTTGATACGAATATTGAAGCCAAGACGCAGGCGCTCACGATGGCCGCATCCAGGGTTAATGTGCCTGAAATACCAGGCGACCTGTCAGAGATACCGGAATCGGCGATTATCGACGCCAAAAACAAGCTCCATATAGCCTACGGCCACACGTCTCACGGCAGCCAGTTGATTACCGGCATGGATGCGATAGCCGCGTATAAAGGGAACCTCTATGCCTTTAATGCTGGAGGGTCCAGTGGAGCCCTTGACCTGAGGGATTTGCCGTTTTCAGGGGCTTCCGATCTGGGAAATCCTGACAGGACCGCATGGGCAACGGCAACAAGTGAATATTTAGATGACCACCCGGAGATTAACGTGGTCATCTGGTCGTGGTGCGGCCAGGTCTCATCTTCATCAGAGGCTGATATAACCATGTACCTCACACTCATGAGCAACCTTGAGACAGCCTATCCCGGTGTGACCTTCGTGTACATGACCGGACACACCGACGGGGGCGGATTGACAGGCACCCTCCATATCAGGAACCAGCAGATCCGGGATTATTGCCGGGTCTCCGGCAAGTTCCTCTTTGATTTTGAAACCATTGAAAGCTACGACCCGAGCGATAATTATTTCGGCAATTACTGGGTCACCGACGGGTGCGATTATGATTTTCATGGCAATGGCACGACGGACGGCAATTGGGCGTACAACTGGGTATATGAGCATCCTGTGAGTGAACTCACCCGCATGGCTGCTCTTATATGCGGCACATGCTGCGCCCATTCGCAGCCACTGAACTGCGTCATGAAGGGCGTGGCGGCATGGTCCCTCTGGGCGAGGATCGCGGCACGCTATTGATCATGGCGGGGCCTCCGGATTCCCATTTTATTAATAACTTGATAAAAAACAGGGCATGTTCATTAGTGTCATTAATTGTTAATTATTATTGAAGTTACGAAGTAGATACTTCCTTATCATCTATCTCTTAATAACGTATATCGTTAACAAAATAAAGCAGTATGGAGAAATGGATGCAGGGAAGAACACTCTATGTCGGAAATCTCAGCAGCTCGCTTCGCAAGGAGACACTGCACGAATTGTTTTCAGGATATGGCAGTGTCCTCGAAGTGAAAATAGTCGGGGACAACGCCTTCGGGTTCGTCGAAATGTCGAACACGGATGAAGCGGAAAACGCGAGAAAATCATTGAACAGCTACGATCTGGAAGGAACCAAGCTGAAGGTCGATGAGGCCCGCCCGAAAAATTTCAAGAAGTCCAACAGTTTCCGGAGATACTAAACGAACCACTGCTGCTGCAGGCATTTCCGCGATTATTTCCGGAACTGCCCCAGCCGCTCGCCGGTATCGGTTATGTCGAAGTCGCTGCCGAATTCCAGCTCCAGGCTCATGTCAAGGAGCATACTCTCATTGCTGTTGTAGAGGTATTTATACGCTGCCACCGACTCACTGCTGTTGGCCATAATGCCGCATGCCAGTTCCCGGAGCGTATCCTCAAGCCTGTCGGCGGGAACCGCCCTGTTCACCAGGCCGATGCGCTCCGCTTCCCGCCCGGTCACCGCTTCAGCGGTGAAGGACATCTCCCGCGCCTTCAGAAAGCCAACCCGCCGCGGCAGGCGTGCGCTCATGCCCCAGGTGGGACGGAGGCCCCACTTCGAGTGGGTGTCACCGATCTTCGCCTCTTCTGAAGCTATGACGATGTCGCAGGCCAGCATGATCTCCATGGCGCCGGTGAAGCAGAAACCGTTGACCACGGCTATGACCGGTTTCGGCACGGCGCGGATGGTCTGTATCAGTTCCCGGGCCGGAATGTCAAGGATGTCGCCCACCTTGCCGTGCTCCAGCTTCCTGCTGCCGAGGGACTTCAGGTCGACGCCGGCGCAGAATGCCCTGCCCGCACCGGTGAGGGTGATGACCCGCACTTCGTCGTCCCCGCCGGCTTTGCCCACGGCGATGGTCAGTTCCGCGAGCATGGAGGTTGTAATGGCGTTCATGGCTTCGGGGCGGTTTAATGTTATCCTGCCGATGCCCGCTTCCTTATGGTATATGATCGTTTCAAATGTCATAACAGCTCTCCCTTGAATGGTTATGTTAAAAAGAAATGGGCACAGCCCGGCCGTTGTCAAGCCATAGATCAAAATATAGTTGCGCAGTTTTGTTTTATCTATTAATAATTCATTGAGATGGATGAAGTTGCAATAATGAACAAACTTGTCGCTGGTATATAAGGCCTTTTCATGGGAGTCGTCCTTTTTTTATCAGGTTATGTCATCACAGTCAATCCATCAGCGGGAGGTCCTTGCTCCCGCATTCCCCATTACTCATATCTCGACTTTTCCAGGTTGCTCAGGCGTGTCTTCTCGGCGAAGTTTTCCAGAGACAGGAGGTGACGGTCCGCGCGGTAGAGTATGGCAAAGCCTGCGAGGAAAAGACAGTTGCGGAAGATAAGCCAGGGACCCAGGGCCTCGGAAAGACCGATGCCCAGGAGGTGCAGCTGGAAACATCCGCAATCAAAACTACGCCCGCGGAACACGTTGACCGATATGAACACGATGAAGGCTGCCATGAGGAGCATGGCAAGACCGGCCGAGGCGCGCACCTTGATGCCGATAAGGAGGGTGAGTCCCAGGATCAGCTCCAGGGCGGGAATGAAGGACGCAGCGTAGGGCACGAGCGATGCCGGCAGGATTTCGTAACGCGCCACGATCAGCCCGAAAGAGATGGGGTCCGTTATCTTGACCGCGCCGGTGAAGACCAGCATTGCCCCGAGGACTATCCGAATAAGGACCGTGAGTTGGTTGCCGTAGAGTATGCTGTTAAGGGCCTTCCTGATGCCGCTTTCATTTTCCATTGCCGTTCCCCCGCTCCGCCGGGTATCCCTTCGACTCCCATTCAGGGAAGCCCTTCTCGATGATGTATATGGTCCTTTCATATCCCTTCTTCCGCATTGCTGCTGCAAGAATGGCCGAGGACCCGCAGGAGGGGCCGTCACAGTAGATGACGATCTCCGCCGGTTTTTTAAGAAAGGAGAAATCGATGCCGGATTTCCCTGCTGCCGCGTCCAGGGCAGGGACATTGAGGGCCCCGGCTATGCGGGCGTTTTCATATTCATCTTTCTCCCTGGCGTCAATAAAGACCGCCCCGGCGTCATGCTTAATCCTGGCCTCCACTGAGGATATGTACGCAATCTTCCCGGCCTCACGGTCCGGTTTGCTTACCAGGGTGAAGCCGCGCGGATGGAGCAGGTTGATCAGCATACCCGTGGCGCCTGCCGCGACCAGGATGACGATCATATCTTTTATAAGCCGGCGGGTTATCCGTTTTTTGCTAGGTGACATGGTCCTCCATGTATCTTTTAAAGGCTTCCGTGTTGATTTTCTCGTAGATCTTTTTGCTGATGAAGAGGTCCACCAGGTCCCGATCAAGGACCCATTTGTCCGCTTCTTCCCTGAGTATCTCCAGGACCCGCTCATGCGGCAGCGCTTTCTTGTAAGGGCGGTCGCTGGCGACCAGGGCGTCGTAGATGTCGGCGATGGCCATGATGCGCGACTGGATGAGTGGTGCTCTCGCGGCCGGAGAGTCCGTCGGGATACCCGGTGCCGTCAAGCTTCTCATGGTGCCGCAGTGCGATCTCCGGGATATTCCGGTATTCCGGCGGCCAGGGGATCTTGCTCACGAAGGAGTGGGTGTGGAGAACGTGGCTTTCGATCTCCTTCCGCTCCATCGGGTTCAGGCTCCCCCTCCGTATGGAGAGGTTCAGTATGTCAAAGGGGGAAATTACCAGGAGTCTGCCGCCGTCCACGTTGATGCATTCGATCTCGTCTATCTCGTAGGATATGCGGTCCAGCAGTCTCCTCCGGATTTTCCTCGACGACGGCGGGTTCGTTCATTTCACACAGCTTTTGCTTGATCTCGACGATCCTGCCGCAGCTTGTAATTTTTTTCCTTCAGCAGCGCTTCGAAGGCCGCGACTGAACTTTCATCCTTTTTCATCGCTTTGAGCAGCTCCGCCTCCCGGGATGAGTACTGCAGTTCGAGGAAGCGGTAGAGGTAATTGAGGCGCAGGCAGAGGTTGTCGAAGTCCTTGGGGTAGAGTTTTTTCTCCTTCTTGAAGACCGAGAGGTCGATGTAGACCTTGCCGAAATCATGCAGCAGCGCCGCCAGCTCGAGTTCCTTGATCTGCGTCTCGGTGAAGTGGTAGTCCTTGAGGTATCCCTCGGTCACCTCGTTGACCGCCCGGGCCATGGCAGTGCAAATATCCGCCACCCGGAAGGAGTGGCCCGACGTGGCCGGGTCCCGCGACTCAATGGCGGAAACCGACGCCTTGACGAACTCCTCGAACTGGTGCTGGATCTGCATGATCATGCGGTTATTCTCGATGGCGATGGCCGCCTGCCCGGCCACGGCCTCGAGCAGGCTGTCGTATTTTTTGTTAAACACGACCACGTGGCGGTCGAAATCCTCCGGTTTTTCCAGCTTGATGGAGAATGCCTCGTATTCACCGTCATTGACCATGTCCTGGTCTTCCTTGCAGTTCATGAGCTGGATAACGCCGATTATCTCGTCCACGTGGTTCTTCATCGGCACCACCAGCATGGAGCGGCTCCGGTAGTCGTGCTTTTTATCGAAAGAGGGGTTGAAGGAATAGGGGGCGTCCGGCGGCAGCTGGTACGCGTCGGCAATGTTCAGGACCTGGCCCGTGACGGCCACGTAGCCGGATATGGACTTCTTGTCCATGGGAAGAACCCTCTCCTCCAGGGGAATATCGCGGGAAAAGGTGTGCGAGTATTTGAAACGAAGGCGCTTCTTTCCCTCATCGTCCTGTTCCACCAGGAAAATGCTCCCCGCGTCGGCCCCGGTGATGCGCTTGCTGAGGAAGAGGAACAGCCGGAGCAGCTTGTCCTGGTCTTTTTCAGTCGACAGGGCGCGGCCCATGTTTATCAGGTCCTCCTGGTCTTTCTTGGTGTCGATCAGCTTGGCAAGGTAGGTCTCCTGGAGGGACCGGTTGATGTACAATTCATTCAATATTGAAAAGGTTTTTCGCACCATGAAGGTAAATTCGGGGACCGAGATTGGCCCATGGCGGAAGTCTGATATCTCCCTCAGGTTCTCAAAATACAGATCCTTCCCTGCGTCTTCAGGCCCGAAGATGATGAACTGGTATGTTATTTCCGTGAAGGGCAGGACGCTCAGAAGTTTGTTCAGCTCCAGGTACTCGTCATAATGAATGAAGATGACGGCGAGAATGTGAGTATCTTTCTCATTGTCGATGAAGCCCTGTATCTCCGCGCCGATATCCGGGGATTCTATGATGGTGAAGTCGTGCTCCCGGGGGATCGAGAGTAACGGCCGGGCCTTCCTGGAAATCAGGATGATGCTTTTATTTCGTACCAGAAGAAAATCCATTGGTAATTGACCTGTGATGTGCCAGCATGGTCGTACATTTTTGGCAAGGCGTCAATGATTATTTTTTCGGACCGACAATCCGCCTCACCGGGCGGATTATTTCCCATGACGCGGAGAAACGGCGCGTTATGTCGTAATGCACTATATGCGGCATCATGACACGATGATGCGAATTATTCTTGACACAAAAAATTTTTTTGTGGACGAATTATGATCAATAGCAAATCTATCTGGTGAGCTGATCGGAAAAATGATCTGGATAACACACTCGTGAGTGATGCAATAACAATAAACGTACACAGGACCCTTGAGGAGATCGGCGATGCGGTCATGGCGGCCCTTGCCTACAGGCGCTATCCCCTGGATCATCTAGAGCGGGTGATGTCTGCCATTGATGACCTGATGCTGAACCCGGCCAACCGGAAGGTGTGCGAGAAACATCTGAAATCATCGGGAAGCAATTATGTCCTCTTCTTTCTTTCGAATATTCTCTATAACCTGAAACAGCGCGGCCAGCTCGTCCTCTCGGAGGATGTCATGAAGTGGCTCGGCAGCGTGTGGAAGAATTTCCTCAAGCGCAACAAGTCCTACCAGGAGATGTTCCCGGGCATCGATGAATACCGGATCAAAATGCGCAAATATTATCCCGGGGGCGGCACCTTTGTCAGCCAGATAGACAACGTGAATCTCGTCAAAGACGACTTCGTCTCTGATTCTGATTCTGAGGAGAGTCCCATCCGGAAGCTGGAGCGGTTTTACCAGGCCGCCTTCGATATTCTCAACGCCATGAAACCGAGTTATTTCTTTCTCCTCGATTACCATTACGAGAAAAAAATGAGCACCGGTATGGACTCTAACGAGGCGGTCGCCCTCGAGGCTGGGGGCCTGATGAAATTCGGCCAGCTCAACTACACCTACGTCGACATAGCCGTTCTCATCTGCCAGTGCCTGGGTATACTGGAGGCGGCGTATCTGATATTAAAAAAGAAAAAATCCCAGCGCCGCCTCGTAAGCGTTAACGGCAAGCAGAAGTTCCTCACGTCGCCCGAGATTTATAACCTGTACCTCGAAAAGTTCAACGCCATGAAAAAGGAGCTGTCGAACCTCAACAAGTAGCTCCGGCAATCCACTGCGGCCCTATGACCTCCTACAAAGAAAAGGACATCATCACCATCCTCGGGAACATACCAATCTTTCAGGGTCTGATCGAGGCTGATTATACCGAGATCACGCCTTTGCTGAAGCTGGAGAAATATCCCTCCGGCGACCATATCATCAAGGAGGGCACCCATGGCGATTCGATGTGCGTTATCATCAAAGGAGCGGTCAAGATAACCAAGACCGGTGAGGCAGGCGAGGACATATTGCTCGAGACCCTCTATGCCGGGTCTTATTTCGGGGAATTCTCCCTGGTGGACAACATGCCCCGCTCGGCCAACGCCGTCAGCGTTGACGATACCGAGCTGTTCCGTCTGGAGAAAAAGGACTTCGACGCCCTCCTGGCCAGGAACGGCGCCATCTCAACCGCGTTTTATAAAAATTGCCTCGAGGTGACCTTTTCCCGTTTCAGGAACATCATCGCCAGCTTCGCCTTCTCCGAGAACAGCCTCCGCCAGAAATCGACGATGCTTGAAGAACTGGACCGCGACCTTTCCCAGGCCAGGCAGATTCAGAGCTACTTTATCAACCGGGAGCTCCTCGACCACGAGCACTCCTTTCTGCGGGGCGTGCGCCATACCTACCTGTACCGGCCGTGCATTGCCATCGGAGGCGACTTTCTGAACGTGTCGGAGCTGCGTCCCGGCGTTGCAAGCATCATAATAGCGGACATCATGGGACACGGCATAACCTCGGCCCTGGGAACCGGCGTGTTGAAGAGCGCATATTCCGTGGCGGTGAAAGAACTGGGCCACAGGCCCATACAGCTCATGAGGTTCCTCAACAGGCATTTCCTGACTGTCATATCGCACCTGTACGCGACCTGCTACTACGCCCTTGTTGACATGAGGGCCAAGAAGATCCAACTTGCCAAGGCGGGCCATCCCCATCCCCTGTTCTGGAAAAAGCGGAAGCAGGATTTCGTCGATATCCGGTGCCAGGGTACCGGCCTGGGACTGGTGAAGAAGGCGCGCTTCGGCAGGGTCGAGTACCCCCTTGAGCGTGGCGACAAGATTCTGTTTTACACCGACGGCATCATCGAGCAGAAGAATCCCCGGGGCCAGATGTATTCCGAGGGGCGCCTCAGGAACATTTTCAGGGACCTGATCATGAATGAAGACGGCGATATCGTCAACAGCATATATAAGGATATGAAGTCCTTCGCCTCTCGTAAGGCCATCGAGGATGATGTGACGCTGTTGCTCCTCGAGTTCTGATTTGCAGGTTGAACGGTTTTTCTTCCATCGCGCTTCTGCTTCTCCTCGCCTTTGTGGTCACCGTTATCGCCGACCTGGACCTTGTGCGTATGTCGTGCGTAGTGTAACCGGATACATTTCTGCAAAAAAGTCTTGCCTATTAAATTCCTTCAGTTATAATAAATTGATGGAACTGCATCATGCATATTGCGATCCTGACCTGAATTTATTGAGGCGATATCGGTGATGGATATCCTTGATCTGCGGACAGTTGTTTTTAATAGTATTCTTGCCGATATCATCTGCACGGTGGTTATGGTGGCGTTGTGGCGCCAGAGCCGCAGCCGTTTTGCCGGGATGGGGTTTTTTGTCGTGGATTATGCCCTTCAGACCGCCGCCGTTTTCCTGGTCGTTTTGAGGGGGGTCATCCCTGATTTTCTGTCCATCGTCGTGTCCAATTGGATGGCAGTACTGGGCGCAGCTATGGGGTATGTGGCGCTGGAAAGGTTTTTGAACAGGCCGGGACCCCAGGTCCAAAACATTGTCCTCCTTGCGGTATTTCCCCTGGTGCATATATATTTTACCTACATCCATCCCAGCTTATCGGTCCGGAATTTCAATATATCTGCAGCATTGTTCATCATCTGCATCCAGTGCGCATGGCTGCTCTTCAGGAGAATCGATCGATCGCTATTGCTTCTGACGCGCTGGGCCGGCCTGGTCTTTGGCGGGTATTGCCTCCTGTTCATGGCGAGGTTCTTCCACTTTTTCATGGAGCCCCATGCAAATGCCGATTATTTCCATTCGGGCGGACCAGAAGTTCTTGTCCAGGTCTTGCTCCAGGTGCTTTTCATCATGCTCACCTATACGCTGGTGCTCATGGTCAACAAGCGCCTGACCATTGACATCGGTATCGAGGAGGAGAAATTTTCTAAGGCATTCCATGCCGCTCCCTATGCCATGAGCCTGACGAGGCTCTCGGACGGAAAGATCTATGAAGTCAATGACGGTTTCGTGGAAATGACCGGGTATCTCCCGGAGGAGATCAAGGGGAAAACGACCTTCGAGCTTAATATCTGGGCAGATATCAAAGAACGCGCCTCTGTTGTGATTGAGCTGGTAGAACATGGACATCTCCAGGGCAGGGAGGTCCGGTTCAAGACAAAATCCGGCGGGATACTGACGGGGCTGTACTCCGCGGAAATCGTTACAATCAATAACGAGGAAAGCATTCTGGGAAGCTTTAACGATATCACCGACCGTATAGAGGCTGAACAAGAGCGGTTACACCTTCTTGAGGAACAAAGCAAGGTATTATCCGAGATCAAGATTTTAAGCGGCCTGCTCCCCATATGCGCCTCCTGCAAGAAAATCCGCGATGACAGCGGGTACTGGAACCAGATCGAGTCCTACATTAAAACCCATTCGGAGGCGGATTTCAGCCACAGCATCTGCCCTGACTGCATGAAAAAGCTTTATCCTGATTTTACGGGTCCTGAGAAGTGAATTATGCTGTGGCCCTATCCGGGCCACAGCTGATCCCGGCAGTTTTTTACCAGGAGATTCTTCTCAGGAACACGGTATCTCCGACAGGCCTGCCGATGGCATCTGCCACGGGGCCGCATTTTATTTTAAACAGAAAGTAAAGAGGGATTCATGCAGCCAAGCGCCACCTTCATGCGATGCCGTCACCCGGTGTAGATAACCGCCATGATGACGGCGTTGCCCTTGGCTGCGGCGTTCAGCACGTTGTGGGGTACCGTGGCATGGTAATAGATGCTGTCGCCTTCGTTCAGGATCTCCTCCTTGTTGCCCAGGACCACCTTGATGGATCCTTCTATTACCACCAGAAACTCCTCCCCGTCGTGTCTTGACAACTCGGAGCTCCCCGTGCCTGGTGAAAGGGTTACTACGAAGGTTTCCATGTGCTTGTCCCTGATCCCCTGGGAAAGGGACTGGTACTGGTAGTTGGGACGCTCGGCGCTGCCGGTGGAAATGCGGCTTATCTTCTGCCGTTCTTTTTTCCGCACCACCGAGTAGCTGTATCCCGATTCCTCTCCCAGGAGGAAGCTTGTTCCGATGCGGAGGGCCTTGGAGAGCTTGACGATGGTTCCCAGGTCGGGCAATATCTTCTGTTCTTCTATATCCTTCAGCTTGATCTGTGGTATCCCGGATATTTTGGCGAACTGCTCGAGAGACAAGTTCTGCATTTTCCGGATTTCCGCCAGGCGTTTCCCAATCGGCGTGACATCCTCGTTCTTTTCCTCGCTCTGGTAGAAGCCCTGGACGTCATCAAAGAACTCCTTGGCCTCCTGGTTCTCGTATGTTATCGTCATGGCACGACCTCCTGGTAAATTATAGCAGTTTTACACCTGGAAAACATTCTTTCATGGGGCAGTTCCATTGAGTCCCCCGTTCCCCGGGATGGGATCAGAATAAACCGTGGAAACTGAACCTTTAAAAAAGTGATATGTAATGGTAGAATAAAAAAAAGATTTGTCAAGGATTAAGAATTAATTGATCATTGTTCAATTCCAAAAAATAGAGATTTGACAAAATACCGGGGTGTTTTAATAGTTGACCCTGTTTTTCTGTGTACATTAAACAATCAAAGGAATTCTATGAGCGGTCAAGTCGTTAAATATGAAAATGGTAAGATAACCGTGCCCGATAACCCGGTGATACTCTTCATGGAGGGGGACGGTACCGGTCCTGATATCTGGCGGGCCACTAAAATCGCCCTGGATGCGGCAGTTGAAAAAGCTTATGCCGGTAAGAAAAAGATCGAATGGATGGAAGTCCTCGCCGGGGAAAAGGCCTTCAATGAAACAGGGCAATGGCTTCCCGATGTCACTCTTGAAAAGATACGCGCCTACAAAGTCGCGATCAAGGGGCCACTCACCACTCCCGTCGGCGGAGGCATCCGGAGCATCAACGTGACCCTGCGGCAGAAACTGAAGCTCTATGCCTGCATACGGCCGGTCCGCTACCTCAAGGGTGTGCCGAGCCCCGTCAAGGAGCCGGAAAAAGTGAACATGGTCATCTTCCGCGAGAACATGGAAGACGTGTACGCCGGCATCGAATGGAAGGAAGGGAGCAAGGAGGCCCGCAAGGTAATAAATTTTTTAACCGAAGAGATGGGGGCTGACATACCGGCGGACGCTGGTATCGGGATAAAACCCATCAGCATCGTTAACACCAAGAACCTGGTCCGGAGGGCCATCGAGTACGCCATCGACAACAAGCGTGCGACCGTGACCCTGGTGCACAAGGGGAACATCATGAAATACACCGAAGGGGCGTTCCGCGACTGGGGATACGAGATTGCCCGGGATGAATTCGGCGACCGCACTATCACCGAGGACGACCTGTGGAAGAACCATAACGGGAAGGTGCCGGCGGGAAAAATTCTCATCAAGGACCGCATCGCCGACGCGATGTTTCAGCAGGTTATCCTGCGGCCCGATGAGTACGACGTCCTCGCTACGCCGAACCTGAACGGCGACTACATTTCCGACGCCCTGGCGGCGCAGGTCGGCGGCCTCGGCATGGCCCCCGGGGCGAACATCGGCGACAGCGAAGCCGTGTTCGAGGCTACCCACGGCACTGCCCCGAAGTACGCGGACCAGGACAAGGTCAATCCAGGATCGCTGATACTGTCCGGTGAAATGATGCTCCGCTTCCTTGGGTGGAAAGAGGCCGCGGACCGGCTGATACTGGCCCTTGAAAAGACCATCCAGCAGAAAAAAGTGACCTACGACCTGGAGCGGCAGATGCAGGGGGCCACGCTGCTGAAATGTTCCGAATTCGGCAGGGCCGTTGCCGATAACATGTAAAAAGAAGAACAAAATTGTACGCATCACTGTCTGACAATATATATAAAACGTCCGTGGCGGCCCCCCCGCTGCGGAACGAAGCAGCACCATACTAAACAAGAGGAGTATTACCAGTTACTATGAAGAGAATTCTGCGATTAATGTTCCCCCTCGTCTTACTCGTTGTGTTCCAGCAGGCCGATTATGCAGGGACAACCAATGATGGCTGGAAGGTGAAGAAAAAGCAGGATGGGATCGTTGCCTTCCTGAGGGACATGCCCGGATCGGGGTTGAAGGAATTCAGGGGCATCATGCTTGTCAAGGGAGTGCGGCTGTCGAGCATGGTCGCCACCTTTGATGATACCGCGTCCTATACCAGGTGGATGCACAACTGCACTGAATCGAAGCTCCTGAAATACATGAACGTGCGGGAACGTTTCACCTATACCGTCACCCACGCGCCCTGGCCCGCCAGCGACAGGGACGTAATCGTGTATTCCCTTATGACCCAGAATCCGGACGACCTGTCAGTCACCATTGACATCACCGGCAAACCGGACTACCTGCCGCGGCAGGGCAGGCGGGTGAGGATCCCGATGATGAAGGCAACCTGGACCTTCAAGCCGCTGAAGAATGGCGATGTCCTGGTCACGTACCAGACGGTCACGGATCCGGGCGGCCCGCTGCCGCTGGCCCTCTTAAACCTGTCCGTGGTGGACCTGCCGTTTTTCACAATGCAGAAATTCAGGAACGTCGTCAAGGAAGACCGCTACGCCTCAGCCATGTACACGGTCATTGAAGAGCCTCTGGTAAATTGACACCGTTAATACCGGCAAGGAACTGAAACACTGCTGGCGTAACAAACCGTCTTCCCTGAAGCGGAACGGTGTTCTGATATATACACATCCATTGTTAAGGCTGATGGTAAGGAAGGTGTTTGTTATGGGCAAAGCGAAATGGCTTCTCCCGGTTATAGTGTCGATTGCGGGCCTGTGGGCCGCAGATGCTACCGCGCAGGCTGAGCAGGCTGAATGGAAGCTTAAAAAGAAGGACGCCGGTATCGAAGTCTACGTAAGAGACGTGCCGGGTTCAAAGCTGCAGGAGTTCAAGGGAGTCATGGTGCTCCAGAATACGCGTCTCTCCAGTTTTCTGGCGGTCTTCGATGACACGACGACCTACACCAGCTGGATGTATGAAGTCATAGACGCGAAGCTGCTGAAGAGAGTAAACCTCTTCGAGCGTTTTACCTATACCGTCACCAGGGCCCCCTGGCCGGTGTGGAACCGTGACATGGTTTCTTATTCCGTCATCAGCCAGGACCAGAAAACCTGCACCGTGACGATACGCCTCACCGGAAAAGCCGATTATATACCCCCGGTCCCCAATATGATACGGGTGCCGAAGATGAATGGCCTCTGGACCTTTCAGCCGATGGACACAGGCGATGTCATGGTGACATACCAGATGCACAGTGAGGCGGGCGGTGACCTGCCGCCGGGACTGGCCAACATGGCGGTAGTGAGTCTGCCCTACAATACTCTCTTGAAACTCAGGGATTTCCTCAAGCAGGAAAAATACGCCAACGCGGTATATCCTCAGATTCGCGAGCCTAAGCGGCAGAAATAACACACCTGTCTATCGGAATGCCTCTGCTCCTTCATCACCTGCGAGATAATAGAAGAGTAAAAGTTCACAGGCCAGCAGCATGGACCGCGCTATGAGGATGATCAGGGCCGACGGCGCACGGTCGAGGCCCTGGGCCGCGTTGTAGAAGAGATATCCCATGGCAAAGGCTGCATGGATGTCGATAAGGTAGAGCTGCAGTTTCCGATGCAGGCTGTTTTTAAAAAACAGCTGGATGATGTGATAGGTCAGGAGCAGGGTAAGCAGAAGCCCGACGATGATGGCTGCTGCCCTGCCGTACAGGAAGAGCAGACCGAACATTAGGAACACGATCTCCAGGTAGTACAGTGTCGCGATGTAGGCGCTGACCTGGTGGATCCTGTTTCTGATGAATGCGGAAAATGCCTGAGCTCTTTCCATTACGCCTCCCTCCGATGATTCTTATGGACCGGGCCCTCTCTGTCCAGAACAATTTTCATTTCCCTTGCCCGGGCCGCTCTAGTCTCTCCTCTTCAACGGAACTATTCCGGCCATGTCGCCCAGGACATTGACCAGGTCAGTGCCGGCGGGGACCACGATCTTCGCGTTATTCTTGAGGGCTTCTTCGAGCATCTGGATTCTCCGCAGCAGCTGCGCGTTTCCGATAAAATACTGGTTTGCCGCCTCATTGACCAGCTTGATCGCCTGGGCCTCGCCGTCCGCTTCCAGTATCCGTGCCTGTTTTATCCCTTCCGCTTTTTTAATTTCGGCACGCTTCTGTCCGTCCGCGGCCGTTTCGGTGGCCGTTGCGAAATCGATGGCGGCGATTTTTTCATTTTCCGCCTTTACCACCTTGTTCATCGTCTCCTGGACGTCCTTCGGCGGATCGATCTCTTTTAATTCTGTCCTGACGACTTCCAGCCCCCATTTCTCCGTTTCCTTGCAGAGGGTCAGCAGCAATTCAGAATTAATTTTACTCCGTTCGCTGTTAGCCGATTTCAACGTCATCGTGCCGATGATGTTCCGCAGGGTGGTCCGCGCCAGGTTCACTATCTGCCACTGGTAGTTGTTGACATTATACTGCGAATTCTTGACGTTTTCTTCATCCGCCTTGACTTTGAAATATACCTGCGCGTCAACCCTGGCGTTCAGATTGTCATTGGTGATGATTTCCTGGGGCTGGGCATCGACCATCTGTTCCGTGATGTTCACCCGGTACATTTTTTCGATAACAGGAATGATCCAGTGAAAACCGGGATGGGCAAATCGGACATATTTGCCGAGACGTTCAATCAGGCCCCGGTGCGTGGGCCGGACGATCCTGATCCCGGAAAAAAATAGTAGGATGATGAACAGTGCTGCCAGTACAACCAGCCACCAGTATCCGCTGAAGAATTCACTCATGATGTTTCTCCTTTTGAAATGTAAACAGGTTTTTGCAAGATATTCAAGCTTGTTGGAAAACCCTAATTCCTGAACGAGCGCTCCGGCGCCGCAGGGGGCGGGGGGCTAGTTCAATAATATAATGAGTTTTGAAAAAAGTCTAATAATTATCAAAAAAGATCCGGAAGCTGCATGCTGTGGATATCACACCGGGGCTGGGTCCTATAGTTGTTCCTTCACCTTGTTGAAAAGATCTCTGCTGATGACACGTGACAATGATCGCAGCACCTCGTCTTGTTTCAGACCCTGCGACAGATCATTGCGTACTGCCAGTACGATTGATTGTATATACGCTTTTTCATTCATCATGGTTGCTCCGTATCCTGGAGATATAATATATATCGTACGATTGCGTGCAATCCTTGATCCTTTGTTGTATCGTTAGCGATAATAATTCACATGCCGTATTCCGCCCTCTCGATAAGCTCTATCTGCATGTCACGGTTCAGCGTCACGAAATAGGCGTTATAGCCGGAGATCCGCACCAGCAGGTTTTTGTATTTCTCGGGGTTGGCCATGGCGTCTTTCAGCGTGGCGGAGTTCACCACGTTGAACTGCATCTGCATGCCCCCGAGATCGAAATAGGTCTTCACGTAGTTTTTCATGGCATCTACGATATCCCGCCGTTTTTCGCCTGCCGCGGGAACGAGCTTCACGTTGAAAGCGATGTTATTGTCCATGCATGCCGGGTCGAGATGCGCCACGTCGCGGATGTTGTCGAGAAAGCTCGTCGACGCGGAGGGCTGCGGCGTGAGTCCCGGCGTGAAGGCCTTGCCCGAGAGGCGCCCTGAAGGAAGCGTGCCCGAAAGGGTGCCATAGGCCACGTGCTGCGACATGGACCAGAAGCCCGCGGTGTAGGGACCGCCCCGGTAGTTGCGGTGGGCGGCGTAGGCGTCATGGACTACCCTGGTAACCCGCCGGGCCATGTCGATGGCGGCCGGATCCCCGGATCCGAAGAGGGGCACCTTGTTCTGCACCAGGGCGCGCAGGGCAGAAGCGTTGCGGAAGTCGCTGTCGATGGCCTGCTTCAGTTCGGCAAAGGAGACCTTGTGCTCATCGAAGACCAGTGTCTTGATCGCCATGAGGGAATCGGTCACGTCAGCAAGGCCGATGTTGGAGCTTCCGGAGCTGTTGTAACGGGCGCCGCCGGCGGTCACGTCAAGGCCGCTGCTGATGCAGCCGTCAATGAGAGAGCTCAGCAGTGGCGTGGGACGGTAGTACGCGTGGGCCTCGGCATAGAGGTTGTTGAGCTCTATTGCCTGGTCGATGAGAAAGCGCTGCTGCTCCGCCCAGGCGTTGAAGAAGTCATCGAATGCGGTAAAGTCGCCTTTTTCGATTGAACCGGTGCGCGGGCCGAGCTGCCAGCTTACGTGGGGATGGTTCCCGTCGTTGAGGGCCATCTCGAGTGCCGAGACCATGTTCATCAGGATCGACCCCGTGTGTCCCATGTGGCGCCCCGAAAGGGTCGGCTCAACGCAGCCGGTGGCGGACCAGTCACGCACGTGGCGCCCGTCGTAACCCTTGCCTTCAAGCGAGGCGAAGACCGAAAGGTCATTGTGCATCGACGGTGTTGCCGCGGTCACGTAGTTCACCTCGCACAGGCGTGAAAGATATGTTTCGCTGTTTTTTTCCGGGTTGTAACGGGCGTTCACGTTGGGGTCCCTGATGCTGAGCATTTCTGTGACCTTGAGCATGATGTAGGTCATGTCGCAGACCCCGTCGTCGCCGTCAGGGGTGACGCCGCCAAGGGTGATCGCCTGGTCGGATGAACTCCCGCCGAAGAGGTAATTCCCGATGTCGGGTACCAGGGGTAGATGGTCGGTGCCGCGCATGTAGAGGCAGCCGATGAGTTCGATTGTTTTCCTGATGTAGGCGTCACGCCTGGCTTCGGTTGAAAGGGCCTTCATGTCAGCGACGAAATAGGGCTGTAGCCACTGGTCAAGGCGGCCGAGGGAGAGCCCCGTATTGGTGTTCTCCATGTGGAGGGCCACCCATACGATCCATATGGTGTGTACCGCTTCGTCCAGGGTGCTGGCCGGGTTCCGGGGTACCCGCTCGCAGATCTGCGCGATCCTCTCAAGTTCGGCGCGTCGCGCCGGATCGCTTTCAGCGGCGGCGAGGCGTGCAGCTTCAAGGGAGAGGTTCTTCGCGTAGGCGTCGAGGCCCTCCAGGCAGATCTTCATCGCCGTGAGATTGTCGCGGCGGCCGGTGTCTTTTTCACCGATGGTCGCCAGGGCGGAATCAATATCAGCCGCCAGTCCCCTGGTGCCTTTCGACAGTATCGACGGGTAATCGGGAATCGTATGGGAGACGCCGACGGATTTCCACACGAAATAATAGACCCAGCGCTCGTCGATCTTGAGGCAGAGGGGATGGCCGTGTTTCGTGCGCACGTATTCCCTGAAATTGCGTTTTGCCCAGAAGGGGAAGATTTCGTTGTGCAGCAGGTCGGCGTCTTCCGGTGTGATCGTGTAGGGATTGAGGAGCCGGTCCCCGATGGACCTGAGCTCGCCCCAGAGCATGGTACCCTGGGCATCGGGGTAGATGATAACACCGGCAGGCTCCCTGGAGGTGCTGGTGCCCGCGATGAGCTCCTTCCCGGCGATGATCGGCTTTTTGTTTTCCATGAGATGCCTGAAGGCCAGGGCCTGCCTGATGACTGGTACCCAGGGTCTGCCATCTGCGTCGGTCTCGAAGCCGTTGGCACGGTACCAGTCGGTGAGCAGCTTCGGCCGCTCCACGCAGAGCTCCGGCATGAGGTCGAAGTGGCGGTCGAGCATCCACCGGAGGCGCGGGAAATCGTCGAGGCTGTAGTCCGCCAGGTAGGGATCGGCGAGATAGTTCACGTTTGCGTCGACCGATGGGGCCCTGAGCATGCCTCTGCGGCGTGCGGGGAGGTCTTCGCGCTCAGCTGCGGTGTCAGAGCCGTATTGCTGCTTTCTCGCCATGATGTCCTTCTGGTGCTTATTCGCGAGCATGCGGCGGTGGGCCTTCCACATCAGCAGGGAGATATAAAAGTTGAACAGCTGGAGATATGCAATGTTGCCATCGAGGATCATCTTGTTGTTCAGGATAAGGATGAGCATTTCATTGGGCGTGATGCGGAACATCTCCACCAGGGTCCTGCTGCTCCGGAACCGCAGGGTCACATCTGCATCGCCGGGAATACGACGCAGCGCCCTAACCCTCCCGTCATGAAATGCGATGGCCCGGTTGACGCCGCCATCCTCTGTGGCAAAACCGACGGTGAAGTTGATGAAACCGTCAGCGCTGGCCAGGTATTTCCTGAGTGAGGGCCTCACGTTGAAGAGGAGGGCCATGAGGCTGAGCAGAAGGTACGTGATGCTGTTCATAAAATATCTCCCGGGTACTATCGTTCATGTTAAGAGGAAATCGACGGCGTCTTGTACGCTCTCATCGACAAACCGTGAACTATCCTCGGCGACCTCCTGAAGCACGCGGCTGTTCATGAGGCTCACGATGCCATGGAGCATGATCCACGCCTGTATGGTCTTTTTCCATGCCCCGCCTGCCGGTTTCCCCTGTTTTTTGAGAAGGTCGGCTACGACGGGGCAGGCAATGTCGATAAGGTCCAGGCCTGCCTTTTTTTCCGCGAAGGCCACCGGTTCGATCGTGGTGTTTCTGTAGTCGGAGTATTTCGGCGTGTCCATGCTGAAAATAATATTGTAGCAATCAGGATTCGAAGTTCCGTAGGATATGTATTCCCTCATGATCGCCGTGATCCTGCGCAGAGGCATTTGTTCACGCTTTAATGATTCTTCGAAACGGGCGCAGAGCTCTTTGAATCCATTGGTTTGAATCGCAAGGTAGAGCTCATCCTTGCTGCTGTAATAATTATAGATGTTTGATGCGGTCATGCCGATCGTCGCCGCCAGGCGGCGCATACTCAGGCGGGTGAAGCCATGGTCGGAAATGAGCCTGATGGCGGCATCAAGAATGCGCTCTTTGACCTCAGAAACTTCTTCCGCGCTTCTGCTGGTTTTTGGCATTGTTGTCCTTCCTTTTAAAGCTGATTATGCCGGTTTCGGCCGGAAAATCGGCATGGTGTCAGAGTAAAAATCATTATAATATCAGCAATCTATAATTGAACAATGTTAATTTAACACTGTTCAATATATTTGTCAAGTTAATTCTGCGGAAAAATGACAATACAAAAAGGGGAGGTTCTGAAGCCTCCGGAGGAAATAACGCAGGGACCCAAGATTCTTGAGTTATAATTTCAGTATAGTCCTGAAGGGCCTGAGCATCTCTTCCTTCATGCGCTGCTTGTACACCACGTCCCTGAAGCCGGGGATGTTCACCATGATAGAGAGCGACCCGTTGATCAGGCTCTGCATGAAGCGCCGCTTCGGAAAGTCATACAGGCCGTGTTTCCTGTAATACCGGTGGTCCGCGATGAAGGGAAAACGCAGCCAGCTCCAGATCTCGTCCCTGAAGATCTTCCATCCGCCAACGCTCCGGAACGTCGGGGGAGCAGCGTAGTTATTCTCCGCCCGGGCCACGGCGGAGCGGGCCATGTTCTGTATCCGCAGGTCCAGTTCCTTCGAGTCTCCGTCCTCGTCGGTCACGATATCCACCAGGTTGCCGTGCTGGAACTCCGGGAAAGCCTGGAGAAATTCCCGCAGAGAGGAAAGCTCGCCCAGGGGCCCCGAGACAAGGCACCCGATCTGCTTCCCCGACAGCACGGGGGTGTGGTTGTTGTAAAAACTCCGGTCTATGAACCGCTTCCACAGTGATGAGAGGTAGCGGTCCCGCGTTTCCATGCAGTAGAAAATGATGTCGGCTTTTTTTACCCCGGTCTCATAAAACGCGTGGAAATCGTCGCTGTTACCGTAGACGCAACTGTTGTCATAGGCGCACTGAAGACACCCCAGGCACCCGCCCTTGATGACGAGATCATGGAGGTTGACCGTGGTCGGGGCGGCGGTAAAGGATGAGCCGAGCCGCTCGACCATCCTGCCGAGGTTTGACGGGGCTCCGGCCGCGTCGCTGATGATCAGGATATTCTTCCCGGCAGGATCGACCCGGTTCTTCGGAGCCGCCGGCCGGTAGGCGAACCTTTTTCCCGCAACGGGGCGGTAGGCCCGCGCGGCCGGCGTGTTGTCACGCACCGTGTCGAACACCGCGGCGATGAATTTCTCGAACCGCTCCCGTTCGGCGCTTTTCACCAGGTCGTACATGGAGGCTGAGTAGGAGCCGGCAAACTTCATGGACAGGTCATCGCAGATGGCCCGCATGTAGTTGTGCGCCGTGTGGTCGAAAAAATGAATGGATGTTGTGATAACCGCGGTAAATTTCGATTTGAAAGCGGACGCAGCTTTCTGCTCGAAAACCAGCTCGATGAAGCGCTTGTACTGGGAAGGAACAAGGAAGTAGTAGAGGGGGAACGCCCAGATTACAAGATCCGATACCCTGACATCGTCCAGGACCGCACGGAATGCCTTCCGGTCCTTTTCAATTAACTGTATCCCCCTGGATATGTCGTGGATCAAAACCGTGTTGTCGGGATACAATTTCCGGACATACCGTATATACTGCATGGTGACGCTCGTTTCGCCCTTGGGACTGCCGTTGAGGACCGTTATCTTCATGTGTCTACCTCCCTGGATCATCTGTGTGTCCGCTTATCCTGGTCGTGGCATGCGCTTTAATATATCATTGGGAAAAATCTATTCACGTGGCCCGGTAATAATCAACATCTTTTTATAATGGTCCCTGGTAATAAAAAATTCTGAAATAATTATTATACTTGTTGCGAAACTAGTGTATCGGGCTCGCAGGCGGCCCCTGCGGGGGCTTTTTAAGGGGCTTCGCCCCTTAAACCCCATTGAAAAATAAGTTATGCAACGAGTCTAATATACTTATAGTAAAACTCAATTTTCAATACTGAGTGCCCGGCCGCCTTTGGCGGCGGGTCAATTTGATGCAGTTGTAAGCAGTTATGCCGCACGTTTAATCATGAAATTGTTATTGACTCGCATTAAATTTCCTGCTTTCTTAATCATGATCCCCGGATCCCTGTTTTGCTGGCAGATATAGATTATAGATGAAGGGTGCCTATGAAATACCTCGCCGTGATTGTTTTTACAATTGTTATCCTGCTGCAGGCGGCGGCACGGGCTGACGAGTGCACGCGGTACGTTGACAGCGATTACCAGTACAGCATATGCGCGCCCGACAACTGGAAAAACACCTATAAGAAAGATGGTGACAGGCATTACATGACCTTCCGGCACGGCAGATCAGCCGCCACGGAGATATCCGTCACCGCATCGCCCGTCGTCGGGGAGGAAATTCCGGAAGGCAACGACTGGAAGACGTGGCATTCCCGGAGCGCTGGCAGCGGTTTCAGGAAAATCATCGAGACGAAGGAACTGGTGTTCGACGGTAGCATCAGGGTCAAGGTCGTCCTTTTCGATTATTACTCACGCGGTGTCAGGATGCTCCAGCGCACCATGCTATCCCGATACGGGAACAGCCAGGTTGTCATCGAATGCCGTGCGCCGCTGCGTTATTTTGGAACGTCTACGGATATTTTCAACATGGTGATGTCGAGCGTCGATTATTCCGGAACCATGACCGGTAAAGCCATGGATGAACTTGATGAAGAAAAAACGGTTCCCCGGAAGCAGCCGGAGCCGAAAAAAAAGGCGGAGCCGAAAAATCCCGCCGGTAACGTCAAACGCCCAGAACCAAAAGAAAAAAAGAGTGATACCGGGCTGAATAAAAAACAGGACACGGCCCGAGATGTGGAGAGCGGGATGGGCGCCGGGAGCAGGAAAGGCGGAGAGGTGGATGTTGACATTGAGAGCATAAAAGACCCGGAAGCAAGGAAAATAATAGAGAAAGAGCTGAATACGCTGCAGGATTTGGAGCAGAAGGGACTTATCGAAAAAGTTGATGAAGAAAAGTAGGTTGTCGGAGGTCCCTCCGGCTTACCAGGCGTTGAAGCCGAAGCCGCATTCTCCCGCGATTGAGTGGAAGTATGAATCCATGCCCATAATGTACATATACCGCGCCTGTATGAATAGTGAGAACACGCCGAATGATTTCTGGTATCCGAGTATTGCCTGCGCGGAAAAATTGAAACCCACTGATTTTTCTGCGCCGAATCCGGGATAGGAACTGCTTACTTTTACTTCGAGGTATGACGCACCGGGGATCAGGGCCAGTACAATGCATCCCCAGCTGTTTTTCATTGACGGGAACGCCCACATGAGCCCTCCCCCGAAGACATACCCTGACAGCGTGCGGGAAGAATTGTTGAAGTAAATATATCCTCCCTCAAACCTGAGCCCCGGGATCAATGGATGGCGTTTCCCCGGAGCGAAGTCCAGGCCCTGGTCGAGGGCGAAGTAACCTGCGTATCCATAGGGAACAGCGCCGGCGGAACTGCCCAGGTTGTAATGGAATGCCCCGGAAAATGAAAGGCGGCCGCTGGTCCAGTGGTCGCCGCGCCTGGCCGCGGAGCGTTTCTTTTTTTCGCGTTCCTGCGCCAGTTTTTCGGCTTTTTCCCTCTCCGCTTTTTCACGGGCCGCTTTTTTTTCTTTATCCTTTTTCGAGCGGATGATCTCCCGCTGCTTCCTGTCCAGCCGGTTCTGGCCGGCAGTGTAATTAACCCTGATTTTATACACGTTGATGGGAACCTTTAACTTCCGGTGTACATCAATGTCCTCTTCGAAGGAATCAGTTTTGTAAATGTCGTCAATTCTGACCCGCTTGATCTTGAAGGTCCCGTAGGAGTTTGCGAAGGTTACGGCCGATTCGTCCTCGCTGATGATCTTTCCCACCAGGACGGTCCCTTCGTAGAGCCGGATGGTATCAGCCATGGAATCGGTGCGGGTCATGAGGACCAGGAGCAAAATGATTGTAGCAGCAATGGCAAAGATATTTTTCATACCGAAATACCGCATAACATCCAATAGTTGATCCGCCGATGGCGGCGCCAGTTGTTCAATAAGTTTTAATGAAGCAGACGGGTTTTTATTTTTTAACTAGCACCACTACAGGATGGTCCCGCGACTGTCAAAACAAAAAAGCAGCAAACAGTAAAATGGAAAAATTTTTTTGGCGGATGTCATCCGGCCGAGGCGGGTTTTTTTTAACACGCGACATGCATTCCCTGCTGCTGCCGGTTGTGCAAATATTATTGCATCGTAATAAGAAACATGATTGCAATCTGGCGGCACGGCAGGATAGTATACAAAACACCGGCCATGCCATGGCGTGTACGGAATTTTAAAGGAGCCATTGACTGATCCTTAATGACCGCGCAACCCATCGAAGTAATCGTGCCGGAAGAGAATAACCTTGAACGGATCGACAAGTTCCTCCCCGCAGCGCTTGAACAGGACCTGTCGCGGAGTTATATCCAGAAACTGATCAGGGGCGGCTGCATCAGTGTCAGTGACAAGACGATCAAACCCAATTACAAGGTCAAGACCGATGACCGGATTGCTGTCATTATCCCGGAGCCGGAGCCGCTGGCGCTGGAACCGGAGGACATCCCTCTTGACATCGTGTACCAGGACCGGTCCATCGTGGTGGTCAACAAGCAGCCCGGCCTGGTGGTGCACCCGGGCCCGGGGAACTGGAACCGCACCATGGTGAACGGTCTCCTGTATCACATCAAGGATCTCTCTTCCATCGGCGGCGTGGCCCGGCCCGGCATAGTGCACCGCCTTGACAAGGACACTGCCGGACTCATGGTGATCGCCAAGGACGACCACTCGCACCAGTTCCTCACGGGCGAGTTCAGCGGCCGCAAAGTGCGCAAGAAGTACGTCGCCCTGGTCGTGGGCAAACCAAGGACCGCTCACGGCCTCATCGACCTTCCCATCGGCAGGCACCGGAAGTACCGGCACAAGATGACCGTTGACGAGAACGGCCGGGAAGCCCTGACGGAGTTCACGGTGAAGCGGGTGCTGAATTCGCGCCTGGGGCTGTTCACGCTCCTCGACATCGATCTCCACACCGGCAGGACCCACCAGATACGGGTCCACTGCTCTGCGGAGGGTTTTCCGATAGTGGGGGATCCCATCTATTCCAAGAAATGGGAGAAGTACCGGGTCCCCTATCTGCTCCTCGCCTCGGTAGTCCTGGAATTCACCCATCCCGCCACCGGGGAGGCCATGTCCTTTAAAGCCGACATGCCTGGGCACATGCGGGAATTCATCGAGAAGGCCGAGCGTCTGCATCAATAAACATTACTGGTCACATGGAGAGGAGAATTCTTATGCCCCTTCCAGAGCGTATTCGTTGAAATTGCCCATTCACGGCACCACGCAGGTTAAGGGAACGGCCAATGATTCCCATGAGCCGGTACCGTATTAAAGTTTATTAGCCGGTGAATTTAAAATTTATATTGATTTTTATCCTTGCCTTCTCTACAATAATAGTATGAATTACAGGAGGTAAAACCAATGTTGCATAAATTGAACCTGCTAAAGTATTTCCTTTTTGTCCCTGCCGTGATTTTCATCATATATTTGATACAGCTTAATGCCCAGCCTGTTTCAGGGCCAGGCGGGAATTACTGGCCGCTTTATTGCAAAACGGGGGGGAACATCAAGGTTGCCATAGACAATCAATCCAGACTGCGGCTTTTTTTTGAATCTTCCAAGGCTCCGGCCAATGCCGACTTTTCAGGCCTGAGACCGGGACAATGCAGCTGGCCTGATAGGGCCCTGAATAAAAATGAGCTGAAGGGCTACTATGGAGAAATTTTTGCCCAGTGGGAATGCCCGGCATTGATGATCGCGTGTCTTGCTCCAGTATATGACTCGACAAACCATACCTATGTTCCGCCTATTCCTTTTCTCAGGGATCCTTCGGGGAAAAAATTTAAGATATGGCTCCATGGAGAAGACAAATACCACCGCATATTGGGGGATACGAGTCCGAAAATTGAAATGGTCCGCTAGTCTGTGGTTAAACACGGCGTGCGGGTAGATCTAAAGGCCACTGTCCAGACTTTCTCCTTTTGATATGCTCCATTTGCGGTTCACATAAGAGTCATTGCGTTATATTTGCCAATACGTTATAGAGTGCAATTTCCTTGATGGCAAATCGTTATGAATCCGAAATCAGCCGTCCTTCAAACCTGCATGTCGAATCCGAAACATGCTGGACAAAAATAATTTTTAAATTCTTATTGCCATCCGGGATTCTTTGTTTACCATTTCATGTAATTCACAACAGACCAGGGATGATACATGCAGAACCTGTATATCACACAGTATTCCATAGGCTTTGTGGGCCCGGCAATTCTTTCCCTGGTAACGAGCGGGGCAATATTCATAAAACAGGCGCGGAGCGGCGAATTCACCCCGGACAGGGTAAGCCTGGCCCTCTATTTCTTAGGCGCGGCGATTTACAATGTATTGAATTTTTTCGGTTTTTCAATATATTCGAACAATGCTCAGATTGTCTGGTATATCGAGTCATTCGCACCCTTTATCGTGCTGTTCCTGATCGGGTTTGCCTATTACTATCCATCAACATGGCGTGAAAAAGAGAGAAAGATCGTCCTGGCGGCGGGCTTCATGCTTGCTGTTGCCGCGATCATGGAATACTGGATAATGAGCTGGAATTCCCGGGTCTTGCTCTATGGACAGACCTATGGGGCCGAATATTTTTCCGGCGCCATACCGCTGCTTATCGCCTTCTTTTATTTATGGGCGGCAATTGTTTTCATCCGCCGCGTGGTTTATTATGAAAGGAGGAATTGCGCCGGCGGAACGTTTTATAAAGTAATGATCAATCCACGTACCAGGGAAGCCAGGATCGCACGCACCTTTGCCGGTCTGATCCTTCTTGATATCATGCATTCCATCATCGTGTACGGCGGTATGCACAGGATTTCTGTAAGCGTATTCGTTATCGCGTTCTCCACCACCATAATGGTGCTCGTGATTCTATCACTGTACACCATTGTGTATCTCAATTCGGCTTATGATAACATCCCGTTCATATACAAGCTTACCGGTATTCCGCTGGTCACAATATTAATTATGGTGACAGCCTCGAGTTATCTGATGATGTATTCCCGTTCCGTTTCGTATGATGAGTTAAACCTTGCCAGGATTTCTGAAATAAAAATAAATGAAGTGGTCAGCCGGAATGCTATCAATCTTCCCGTTTCATATATCTCCGTTGCCGGTGACAGGGCATGGCGCGTTATGTATGATAAAAAGGGTACCCTGCCCGGCATGATACGGTCCGGGCTCTGGGATGAGGCTCCGAGCGGCATGCAGATGAAATCCGGGCGCGGCCATGTTGATGTTGGCGTGATTAAGACCGGAAGGAAATACTTTATACAGGTGAATGGCATAAACTACAACCAGTATAATCGCAGGATTGGCGGTACCGTGTACGGATTCGGGATTCCCTACCTTGATTACCTGGAATACATGCAAAAAACCGGCCTCCTCACGCTCGTTATTATGATTGTGTCCATACTGCTGATCATTACCCTCCTTCCCGTGCTGTATTATTTTGGAATTGTAGGTCCCCTCCACCAGATACTGCGCACCAGTTCGGAAGAAGGGGAGACGGTTTCCATTGCGGGAAATGAACTGCACTACATCGAAAAAATGCTGAAGCAGCAGCCGAACAGCAGGAAAAGTAAACCTTTCCCGGGTAAACCGGAGGAAATTTCCGCGGTTGTAAGGCAAAAATTGGATGAGATTGCCGGTTATATAATAGAGAATTACCACGATGACATATCCCGGGAGGGCCTTGCCTCCATGATTGGCCTTGACCCTGATTATATAAGCAGGCTCTTTAAGATCTATACCGGGATGAAGATCGGGGATTATATAAATAAACTTCGCATTGAAGAAGCCTGCCGTCTCCTGGTTTCAGGCGACCAGTCGGTTCTTCAGATAAGCATGACCGTGGGATTTGAAAGCCTCCGTACATTCAACCGGGCATTTTCCGGTATCATGGGAGAGACTCCTACCTCGTTCAAAAGCAAAAACCAGCAGAGACCCGGACAAAAACAGTAATTTTCAGATTATGGCGGGACTTGATTTTTTATCCGTGCTATAAGATGCACTCCGGGTAACCACTGCGCTTCTGATCGTTGTTATTTGCTTTTTCAAAGAGCATGAGGATAATTAACAATTATCATCGCTCAGGGTATTACCCTGGAACGAATACAACAATATGGAGGATGGGGTATGAGAAAATTTGTATTATCACTGTCGCTGCTATTCCTTTTCACATCCTGCGACTGGTACCAGGTACCGTTTTCAGATAAAACCGGCACCGCCTTTAAAGCAGCTGTGGACAAGTCATTTGCGTCGGCTTCCAAGAAGTCAGGCCTTTCCGTGGCCGTATACAAGGATGGCTATCTCACGTGGACCTATGCGGTAGGCCAGGCCGGCATCGATCCGGCAGCCGGTACGCCGGTGGCAATGGCCACCAGCACTCCCACCTATGCATACAGCATTACGAAGACCTTTGTTTCGGCGCTGGTCCTTATGCAGATTGAATGCGGGTTCTATTCACTGGATGATACGGTCGAAGAACTGCTGAAAAACCATGAAGATTACGCTTCCCTTGATTTTTCGAAAATCAATAAAGACGCGACTGTCGCGCAGCTGCTGATGCACACATCGGGTATGCCCGACTATGCCTCTAACGTTCCCGCTCAGCTGGCCATGTGCACCCCGGATCCGGCGTACGAATGGAAACCGGCTGATATTCTCACCAGGATCGTGAACAAGCCCTTTGGTGCCACCGGCGTTTATGAATATTCCAACACCAATTACGTTCTGCTCGGCATGATTGCGGAGTTCCATGGCGGGGCGAAGCTGAATGAGCTTCTTGCGAAGACCTTCTTTGAGAGACTCGGCATCGAAGCATATCTTGCTCCCCAGGATTCAATTCCGTCGGATATTGCGCATCCCTATGACGATACGGCATTATTCGGCGCTCCCTACGGATTCATGGATCTGGTTCTCGCTCTCGCGTTAACGAACAGCCCCCTGAACCTGTACAAGGGTATCGGAAGGAGCACATGGGCCGCGGGGGGCATCATTTCCATGGCCGAAGACCTGGCGCGGTGGGGTTATCACCTCTATGACAAATGCGGAGTTGCCGTAACACCAATGCTGAGAAGAACCCTGCTGAATTCAGCACCGGTGAGCGGCAGCTACGGCTATGGTATAAGTTATAATGAATTCACCTATAATGACGGCAAGGTGGGAAAAAAGTACGGTCACGGCGGAAGCGCGCCGGGTTATAAAACGTTGTTGAGGTACGAGGCACGGGAGAGGATATCTGTTGCCATAATAACAAATGCCAACAATTCTGTCTCCACCGCGACCACGGATACCGGCCTCGGTCTTGTTGACAGGGAAGCGCTGGCCAATGCTCTTTTCAATGCATACAAAGAGAACAAGTAGGGGTGCCGTTATAAAAGGAATATAACAGATAATAAATACTGCATACGTATTTTTACAGCTTCAAATTAAGCAGGTGTTTTACAATCATGATGCTGATAATAGAACACCTGCTTTTTTATGCCTTCATTACAGCGCGGTGCCGGGTGATGCTTTGCATAAACGTCATTCACTCTCATAGTTCCATAGGTTATATGGTAGAATTCCCTTAATAGTTAATCACTATTCTTCAGGGGGAGGATGGGGGGTGAAGTGCATTAGAAGCTTCCACGGGGGGTTTTTCCGGGCAAGGCGGCTATATCCATGGGGTTATCCATGGACTTCTGTATCTGCGAAAACTTCCAGAGCCGGTCTTTTAACAAATACTTCCGGTCGATATACTTTCTGATAATAAATCCATTGGTCTCTATCTGTCTTAGTGCCTTGATTTTAAGCGCATCTCGTTTATTATGATTTTAAATTTTAAAGCCCCTATCCAGAACTTTTTGTGTTGGAGGGGCCACATGAGACCCATAGCAGTTGCTGAAAACGCATTGTGTCCCATGGATGAGGACTATGTTAAGAGAAGATTACTATATAAAGAGCGATATAAAAACGGATTTCATGTTCATCTATAGCCTGTAACCGGTACCAATAACGAAGTATTGTTTCGCACCGCGGAGTATCTCGCCGCCTGCTACTTTCACAACAGCATGATAACCGCTGTTGACCATGATAAAGCGAAGATAACCTTCAGATATAAAAGCTGGGTTGACCGCAGCACGAAGGAAAAGACCTACTCTGAAATGACCCTGGACATCTACGAGTTCATGGCAAGGATGCTCTTTTATATGCCCGACAAGCACCGTAAAGCGATACGATATTACGGGATATACGCACACGGAATTAAAAACAAGCTCGATCAGATTACACGAATCCCGGGCCACCCCGTCCCATGAAATATTTTAGTGCATTTAAAAAATCCGGCGCTAATCCTGCATTGAATATTTTAACTGCAATGCCTCTTGTTATTTGAAAAACCGGTTTACCTCAACAGGTAAGAAATAAAGGTAAAGCTCATATCAGCCGACTGCTGTGATGGTTTTCCATGAAGGTTCACTAACGATACATCTCACCGGGAAGATAGTCAGTCAATGACAAATAGTAAAAATATTTACAAAAACCATTTTTTCCGCAACCGTATACCCATCAATAAAATGATAAAAGTAAATATATTATATTGACACAAAAAAAATAAACCTTATTGTCGATGAAATATGTTGCAAAATACTGGATTCATGAAATTGTTTTGCAACAAGTCGATACTTTAATTGAGGAAATCGTAATGATTATTGTGCGATATATCTATTCGATCCTTTGCTGGGCCTTTATCATCGTTGACACGGCTTTCTGGGGCACCTTATCGCTCCTGTCCATCTTCATCAGTCCCAGGGGCACGCTGTCGAAGTTCTGCGAAAAGTGGTGGGGGCGGACCATCCTCCGTGTCTGCCGCATCAAGGTGCGCGTCACCGGCCTCGAGAACATACGCAGCGACCAGGTCCAGATATTCGCCTCAAACCACCAGAGTTTTTTCGACATCTGGGTCCTCTGCAGCATCATACCCGTAAGGTTCGGATGGATCATCAAGAAAGAGTTGAAGAAAATACCTTTCCTTAACGCCCACATGAAAATCATGGGCTATGTTATCATTGACCGGAGCAACCGCGAAAAGTCCCTGTCCAGCATGGACCAGGCAGCGGAGCAGATCCGCAGCGGCAGCAGGATTGTCATCTTTCCCGAAGGGACCCGCAGCCGTGACGGGCAGCTGCAGCCGCTGAAAAAAGGCCTTTTCCATCTCTGCGTAAAAACACAGGTGCCGGTGATACCCATCTATATCCACGGAACCTGGAAAATAATGAAACCGGACTCTCTGCTGATCACCAGCGGGACCATACACGTTACCGTGGGGAACCCGATACCAACGACCGGCTACAGGGAGGACGCCCTCGATCAGGCGGTCCTCGACTTTCAGAATGCGATGATTGACCTTCAGAGCGATACAATAAATCTGCTGGGTGAAAACCAGACCAGCCAGTGAATATTCCGCGCTATCGAAGCAGGACGCGCGCGGTGGCGCCGCTACACGTCTTTCAGTAGGTTAAATTTTAAGACCCCTGTCCATAACTTTTTGTGTTGGAGGGGCCACATGAGACCCGTAGCAGTTGCTGAAAACGCATTGTGTCCCATGGATGAGGACTATGTTAAAAGAAAATTCCTATAAAAATAAAAAAATTGACTTATTTACCGCCATGCCCATTATTATAAGGTCATGAATTAATCAATAATAAGAGGTAATGTCATGAAAAAGCATTTTTTGCATGTATCAGCTATCTCGGTTATTGCCATTTTATTTGCAGTGCCAGTGCTGGCCAATAAGACGGCGGTTACAATTGAGGCTCCCGCGTCCGCTCAAAAGGGTACTACCATAACCGTGAAAATCAACGTAACACACAGCGGCAACAGCTCTATGCATCATACCGAATGGGTGTATGTCAAAGTAAACGACAAGGAAGTGGCACGCTGGGAATTCACTAGAAGCGTTCTTCCTGAAAATGAAAATTTCACCAGGGAAGTTAAGGTCAAGGTAGAAGGCCCCCTTTCGATAGAGGCCCAGGGAAACTGCAATATGCACGGGAGCGCTGGCAAGGTAACACTTCCGGTTGCCGTAAAATAAATCATTCGGGGGTTGCCCATGAGAGTCGGGGGTGTTTCAATTATTCTGATCCTTGGTATATTGAATTTCTTCCTGCTCATGTTTCAGTTTTTAACCGGCAGACGCATTATCCGGGTGAAACCGGGCATTCACAGAAAAGTGGGTACGGTATTTCTTGTGGCAGCCCTGGCGCATGGAATATTGGGCATACTATCCAATTTGTGACACATAAGCGCTGTGTTAGTTGAACGAAAAGATTTTTTCCACCGGCCATATGTCTTGGTGCCATAGGGGGTATGTGGTGCAGGAGAAAGCGCGCCATATGAGATAATAAAAGGACCTTGCCTGCGTCTCCTTCTATAAACCGGCAATATTACTGCTAATGCTCTCATTAAACACGTATTTCCTCCACATCAGCCTCTGAACATCGAAGTGCCCGCATCATTAGGTGCGACCGGGATTGTACGGTGTTACCATTGTGCCCCAAAACGCGAGGCGGTATGAAATGGAATTTCCCGGATAAAAATTTTAAAGTCTTTGTCCAGAACTTTTTGTGTTGGAGGGGCCACATGAGACCCATAGCAGTTGCTGAAAATGCATTGTGTCCCATGGATGAGGATTATGTTAAGAGAAGATTCCTATATAAATAAATTAAAAAACATCCACTTAAAAAAGCCCTGTACAAATTATCATATAAACATCCCTCGCCGGTCTCAGCGAACTCCGTGTCTCCGCGTGAAAGCTTTCTATTGTGCCTGCCAAAAAAATATCAACGCGGAGACGGAGAGGTCGCGGAGAAACATGGAGGTTTTTAAGGTTTGGATTTTTCAAGTAATAGAGTAACACAGCACCTTTTTGCTTGTCCTCAGGCGCAAGATATGCCACAGTCATTTCAGTTGAGGCTTATTGTGTCTCACGTGCGTAGTGTAAATTATTGTATTTGGTTTAAAGCAAGGGGAGACTAAAAATGAGAGCATATTATATGGATAACCTGCGTTGGCTTATAATTTTGATCCTGTTCCCATACCATGTCTTATTAATATACAGTAGTATTGGATCCTACTATTTTCACGTTGCCAACTTGGCTTTTGCCAATGCTTTCATACTCAGTTTTGCTCCCTGGTTCATGCAACTGCTCTTCACAATTGCCGGAATCGCCGCTTATCATTCACTAAAGAAGAGGGATGCAGCAGAATATCTGAAAGAAAGAGTTTCAAAACTCCTCCTCCCGGCACTGACAGGCGTTATCCTGGTAATACCAATAAGCACCTATTATGCTTCTATCTACAATGGCAATACTGGAAACTTCCCGGACTACTGGCTGGATCTATTCTCCAACCCCTTACACTACCTCAGGATTGGAATACTCATAGGCCCCCTATGGTTCCTATTATACCTTTTCATAGTATCCCTGGCAGCATTCCCCCTCATACTGAAATATAAAAAAGGAAAATGGAGAATTCCGATAGAGAAGGTAACCATACCAAAATTATTATTACTGATCATCCCCTTGGCCATTGGAAGCTTTTTCTTGGATTTATATCCAGAAAAGAGCATAGTACAATTCTTCTTACTCTTTATGTTCGGTTACTTCCTCATATCAGACGATGATATCCAACAAAAATTGGAGGATAAAAGATGGTGGCTTTTCATTACGTTCCTGGTTTTAACCGTTATCTACCTGGTCATAACCGTACCCGGCTTCAACTCCCCAGAGAGCACCGCTGGCATTTCAACATTCACATTATCCGCCCTGCCATCCCTGCTTGCAATAAAAATATATGAAAACTCCCTCCTATGGCTGGGAGTCCTGAGCGTGATGGGAATGGGCAAACATTATCTGGAATTTAAAAATCCAAAAACACTCTATCTTTCATCGGCATCCTTCCCCATATACATCTTTCACATAGCCTGGATCAACCTGTTCGCCTACTACATTATTGCCTGGATACCGGACATGATGGTCTTGCAGGTAGTACTTATTCTGGCCTTGAGCTTTATATTCACCATAGCCACCATTGAAGTGGTTAAAAGAATCAAAGGAATCAGATTCCTTTTCGGAATTAAGGGATAAGGAGTTCGACACCATACTCGGGGTCCACTCTGCCTGCAGGTCGAGGCTCTGTCTGCCAAAATTTTAAAGCCCCTGTCCAGAACTTTTTGTGTTGGAGGGGCCACATGAGACCCATAGCAGTTGCTGAAAACGTATTGTGTCCCATGGATGAGGACTATGTTAAGAGAGATTCCTATATAAACATGTGCTTCGCCGCAGAGCTGCCCGAGCACATGCGGCAGTTCATTGAAAAAACGAACGTCTTTCATGATAAAAAAAGCTCAAGCGGGGGACTTCACGAGCGCGAGACGGCAGTTTGGCTATACAACTATTAAAGTTGTTGCTTATTTTTAGGATGATGCTATTATTGCTGAAAACACGCTTGATAGTATTGAACTAAGGATGTAGGCTGTATCCTCATGTAACTATCTCCTTTTTAAGGATATTGTTAAGCATGATACTAACAGAAATGAGTAAGGAGCATGGTATGCATGGGAGCAAACTTTTTGTCGGCAACATCAGCTATTCGGTAAGCGATCAGCAATTAAAGGAGCTGTTCGGCCAGCATGGAACGGTTGTTGACATCAGGATCATCGGCGACAAGGGCTTCGGCTTCGTTGAAATGTCGAGCCAGTCGGAAGCCGAGAACGCCAAGAACGCCCTTGATGGATTCAACCTGGATGGCAGGAACCTCCGGGTCGATGAGGCCCGTCCGAAGGGCGAAAAAAGAGGAGGCGGCGGTGGAAGAGGGTTCCGCCAGTTCTAAGAGAGCAATTTGAAAGCGCGGTCTGGAGACCGCGCTTTCTGCGTGTACACCGCCCCTGAACGACGGTAGTGTATGGCGCCTTTGTGGTTCCCCGCTACTCGTACAGGAGACCGGTCACTTCTTTCACGCGTTTCATGGTCGGTGCGGCAACAGCCCGGGTCTTGTCAGCACCCTTCTTCAGAATCCTGATCACCTCGCCTTTATCGTTGCTGAATTCTTCCCGCTTTTTCCTGAAAGGCGAGAAATATTCCCAGATGAGGCCGAGAAGCTCCTTCTTCACCTCGCCGTATCCGATGCCGCCTTTCAGGTAGCGGTCTCTCATAATTCTCGATCTTCTGCTGTTCCGCGAAGAGCCGGTACAGGGCGAAGAGGTTGCAGGTCGTCAGGATTTTTGGGTTCCTCCACGGGCGTGGAATCGGTCACGATCTTCATGACTTTTTTCTTGAGGGACTTTTCATCCTCGAATATATCGATGGTGTTGCCGTAGGTCTTGGACATCTTCTGGCCGTCGATGCCGGGGATTACGGCGACATCATCGGAAATGCGCGGCTCCGGCAGGGTGAAGATGTCGCCGTACATGTTGTTGAAGCGGATGGCGATGTCCCGGGTGATCTCAACGTGCTGTTTCTGGTCCTTTCCCACCGGGATGATCTCGGCCTGGTAGAGGAGTATGTCCGCGGCCATGAGGATCGGGTAGGTGAAGAGACCGGTATTGGGCACGATGCCGTGGGCCACCTTGTCCTTGTAGCTGTGGCTCCGCTCCAGCAGGCCGAGGGAGGTGTGGCAGGAGAGGATCCAGGTCAGCTCCGTCACCTCGGGCACGTCCGACTGGACCCAGAAGTGGCTTTTCTCCGGATCGAGCCCCAGGGCGAGAAAGTCGAGGGCCGCCTCCAGGGTGTAGTTCCGGAGGCGCTCTCCCTCCTGGTTGCTGGTCATGGCGTGGTAATTGACGATAAAGCAGAAGAGGTCATTATCATGCTGGTATTCGATCATCGGCTTCATCATGGCGAAATAGTTGGCGATGTGAAGGGTCCCTGACGGCTGTATGCCGGATAGTATTCGTGCCATTGTTTTTCCTCGGTTCGGAGTCTGTTGGGTAAAGAGATCAAATGGTAAAAAAAATAGTCAATAATAAAATTTTTCTTGCGCATTAAAGGCCCTGCTTACTATGTATTAAACAGTCATGCTGAAGTAACTCCCGGGCTGATTGTAGTTAAGTGCGCGGGAGCAAATCCATATTATACGACGAGGACCACTATGGAAATGAAGAAAAACGTTGGCGCATCAGACCGCTATGTCAGGACCATCATCGGTCTTGGCTTTATCCTGAATATTTTTTCGCTGGAACCGACCAGGTTCGGCATGTTTGTCCTCCTGGCCATCGGCGCGCTGGTGCTGAATACCGCCTATACCCAGTACTGCTTTATATATGATCTGATGAACATCAATACCTTTGAGAAAAAGGTGCAACCGAAGGAAGAAGCCCCCAAGGCATCGCATTAAGAAATCATCGTGCTGAAAAAAGAAAGGGCACGGTATACCGTGCCCTTTCTGCGTTCATGTCAATGAAAGGTCGGGTTAAAACCCGGCCCTAGTACTACCGCTTCAGGCTGAGAAGCTCCTGCAGCATCTGGTCCGCTGTCGTGATGGACCGCGAGTTGGCCTGGAACCCCCGCTGGGTGACGATCATGTCGGTAAACTGGTCCGACAGGTCCACGTTGGACATTTCCAGGGTGCCGGCCACGACTTTGCCGCGGCCCTGCGTGTTGGCCGCCCCCTCGTTGGCCGCGCCGGAATTATTGGACACCTCGAAGAGGTTTTCCCCGGTCGCGGTGAGGCCCTGCGGGTTGGTGAAAACCGCCATGGCCACCTGGCCTATGGTGTGCTTTGTCCCGTTGGAATAGACGCCGGTTATTATGCCGGAGTTGTCGACGTTGAAGGATTCCATGTAGCCCATGTTGAAGCCGTCCTGTTCCACCGCCTTGGTGGTCGCGGGCGACGCGAACTGGGTCACTCCCTCCAGGAGTCCCGCCTTGCCCATGTCAAGCTGTATCGTGCGCATGTTGGGGTCGCCGGCCACGCGCCAGTTGGCGTTCACGATGAGGCTCCCCTGGTTCGATTCGTCCGGCGAACCCTCGTCGGCTAAGGCCACGAGCTTGCCGTCCGGGCTGAAACGTAGGTTCATCCTCCCCGACGGGTTGGCATTGTTCTGCTGCCCGGCGCCGGCCGGTACGTCAAGGGTGAGTGGAGTCGTAGAATCGGTGATCGCCGCAGAGGCGGTCCACTGGTTCGGCCCGGTCTTCCAGAATACCATGGTAAGGCGGTGCGTGTTCCCCTGGTTGTCATAGGCGTCAATATTGGTGGTCACGCCCGCCGATGAGCGCATGCGTCCCGTGGCGTTGGGCGGAACGACGGCGTAGCGGGAGTCAAGGTTGCATTTATACTTGATATTTGATGTTTCTTTTGCGTCAACCTTCCCGTATATGGGGATGACGATGTCTTCGAGTGAACCGCTCGGGTTGACGATCATTTCCCCTGCCTGGTTGCGGGTGGCCTGCCATCCCTGGACCTTGAGGCCGTTGCCCGGGTTCACCATCGTGCCGTTCTTGTCGATGCCGAAGGTGCCGGCACGGGTGTAGAACTTCCGGTCGCCGTCGGACACGACGAAGAAGCCGTCGCCGGATATCGCCAGGTCGGTCTGGTTGCCCGTGGTCTGGAGGCTCCCCTGGGTGAATATCCTGTCGATGGAGGCGATGGTCATGCCAAGGCCCACCTGTTTGGGGTTCACGCCGCCCCGGTTCTCCTCGGGCCTGCGCAGCCCCGGACATGGTCTGGGAGATCATGTCCTGGAATGTGACCCGGCTTGTTTTAAAGCCGTAGGTGTTAACATTTGAAATGTTGTTGCTGACAACATCCATCCTGGTCTGGTGATTCTTCAGACCGGAAACGCCGGAATAGAGTGCACGCATCATAGTGGCAAAACTCCTCTATCGAAAATTATTTACTCTGGACGGCATCCCTGCCGTCCATCTGATTATTGCCTGCTTTCTGGGCAGCAGCGCCCGTAACGTTCGTTGATAGGGCGGCCGCGTTCGTATATGCCGCAGCAGCACCGGCAGCCGGTAATTCTGCATTGCGGACAGCGCTTATATCGCTCATCCTGACCTGTTCGTTGCCGACCATCAGGACCTGTTCATCGCCATTGTATTGTATCGAAGACACGACGCCGGAAATGCGGCGGTTGGTCAGCGGGTTCATCGCATCAATCTGTTTTCCCAGGAGGGAGAAGGCCTCGTTGGAACGGGAGCTTTTTAAAAGGTTGCCCATTTCCTTGTTCATATTGGACATCTGTTCCAGGGATGAGAACTGGGCCATCTGGGCTATGAACTCGCGGTCTTCCATGGGTTTCGTCGGGTCCTGGTATTTCAACTGGGTCACGAGGAGCTTCATGAACATGTCCTTGTCCGCCATGCCCTTGATCCCTTCCTTGCCGTGGTTGACCTTCTTGTTGACCATGTCGGCTTCGAGGCGTGCCGCCATCATCTCTTCCGCCGTCATTCGTGCTACTTTCATGCAATTCTCCTATATGACCAGATTGATCTGGCCGTTATGATACGGTATCGCGTTGGCCATGTATTCGCTTTCTATCTCGACGGACTGTTCCGCCGGGGTAATAACGCCTATGCGGTCGTCGTTGCGGTCATGCAGCAGTCTCCCCCGCTGGTCATTCACGTTGACCTGAAAATCGCCCACGGTGATGCCGGCATCCTGTAATTGCTGTTTGATATGTTCCAGATTGCCGGCGAGAAGATCCCTGGCCTCCTGGGTCTCCACCAGGAAACTGCCCCGGACGACTCCCTCGTGCAGTCTCAGGCTGATACTGACGCTGCCCAGTTCTTCCGGGTGCAGGCGTACCGAGAAGGATCCGTTCCTGCTGTCCTTCACGACGACTTTCGCGTTCTGTATTATGCTCTCCAGGTTTTCCCTGAAGATGCTGTTCTTCTGGAATACCGGCGTGGTGTCCGCCTGTTTCGCCGACACGTCGCTCTTTATGCCGCTGAAGTTGAATGCTGTATTATTCCCCTGATCGTTAGAACCGGACTTCTGATGGGACCCGTCCCCTTTTACCCCTTCAAGGAGGGATTCCATTTTTGCAAGGAGGTCTTTGACGGCCGGTGCAGCCGCCTCGGCCGCGCCGTCATGTTTGCGGGACTGGTTTTTGTCTTCGCCCGGTTTCATCCTCTTCACAAGGTCTTTGATGCCTGCCATTGCGCCGGCAAGGTGTTCGCTCTTTCCCGCCTGCATCTTGCCGGCGAAGCCGTCGATCAGCGAAGCCAGCCTGTCAATGGATTTTTTCAGGAATCCCCGGTCGGGGTTCATTTTTGAATCGCGGAGCAGGTCATGGAGCTCCTGGGCGGATGCCCTGATGGAGCGGATTTCCGGCTGATCTTTTCCTTTTAGATAGTCAATCATCCGGTACAGGCCTTCCTGAAAATCACGCATGTCGGTGTCGCCGCTTTTCTTGTCTTTCTGCCTGGCGCGTACCCTGCCCCCGGCATCGGTTCCTTTCTCTAAGATGCCGCCCTGCGGTTCGGAAAGAGCTTTTTTCTCAATACCGGTTTTTGAATCGGCGCTTTTTGCTTCTTTCCCCTGGACCTGGGCCGCGGCTTTGTGTCCCTGTTCCTCGGCCTTCCCGAGTGCCTGAGTTCCTTCTTCCCTGCGGGCCGTCATGGCCGCCTCTTCACGGGGCGCCCTGTCATTGGTCACGGCGGTGTTGTTGTTTCTCACTGGCTCCGTCTTTTCCGGAGTTATTAATGGGACCTGTTCGCTTGCCTGGACATGGCCCTGCAAAACAGTGAAGAAACTGGCGCTGGATGAAAAATCGTTATCGTTTTTCACTCCCTGCTGGAGCGGGGAAACGGCAGGATTGTTCTTTTGCGCAATTTTAATATCACCTAAATGAAGCATTTTCAATTCACCTGTTTCGTTGTTTGGCCTATTAATATATCGATAGGAGATGTAATAAACTGAATGGAAATTTAGGAAGATGATTAATTAATGGGGTTTGCAGCGATAAAGTGCCGGTTTTGCCGGTTTATGTGACATAAAGAGTATTATTGCGTTTCTTGTTCCAGATTCTTCTTTAGATGGGCTACCAGGTGAACTTCATTCCCTTTTTCATTGTATTGAATCTGGTCAAAGACGGACCGGGTAATCAGGATGCCCCGGCCATGCTGCAGCATCCGGGAGTTCAGGCTTTTAACCTTGAGCTTGAGATATTTCTTGCAGTCGAAGCCCTTTCCCTCGTCCCTGATGGAGTAGGATATGGTATTTTCATTGAGATGGTAATCGATGCGGACTTTCTTGTTCCGGTTTTCGGCGCTCATCTGCCGCTCGCGCAGCAGGTCATGATAGCTCTGGTTTTTCTGGGCCAGGGTCTTCTCCTCGTAGGTGATGCCCAGGTTCCCATGTTCGATGGCGTTGATGATCATCTCCCTGATGCCCAGCCGCAGCAGGCTGATCTTGCCGAGGGGGAGGAATTTCTGGAGGTTGCGCGTGATGCGGAAACTTACCTCGTCAGCGATGGTGATACGGTTGTCGATGGTAAAGGAAAGGCTCTCTTCCTCCAGGCAATCGCGCAGCGGGTCGTCCGATATCTCCGACGCGAAGCCCATGATCCCTATGACGGCGTCGTTTTCTATGATGGGATCGAGTTTGAACTGGAGGGTCACCGGCTCGCCCAGGAACTTGTGGTCGCACACGGCCTTGAAGCGCACATCGGGAGTCCGTTCATCGAGGACGCGGTGGATATTTTCCAGGAAGGTTTCCCGGTTTATCTGGTTCTTGTCGATGGGGTCCTTGTAGAGTATGTCAATGATGTACTTGCCGATGACCGTCTCTTCCGGGTAGCCGAGCTTTTCCCTGATGTTGCTGTTTACCATGATGAACTGGGCCTTGTTGTCGAGGGAGAAGATGATGTCCCTTGTCTTCTCCTCGACGAGTTCACGGTATTTTTTCTCTGACTCTTCCAGCTTTCTCCGGTAATTGTTCCGCTCCGTTACGTCGATGGCGGAGAGGAGAGCCCCTTTGATCTCGAGATCGGATTCACCGATCCAGAGGCTGGCGCTGAACTGCGTTTCGAAATACTTGTCTCTCCCGCGGCTCAGGAGGCGCAGGGGCTCGTTCCTGATGCGGAGCGACCTGAGTTCCCGGGCGCATTCCTCCATCGTGATGGCCCTGTCCTTGATCCACCGGTTCTTTATCTCGACCGCCCTGGTGTAGAGGTTGATGAAGAGCGATGCGGCCCGGTTCCGGTCATCCTCGTGGATAAAGTCCATGTATGATAGTCCTTCGTGGCCCGGATCAAGGCCGTAGTCTTCCATGGAAACATAGTTGTAATCGACGGTTTTTCCCGAGGTGTTGATGAGCATCGAAAAGAGCGGCACCAGGTTGAACAGTTCGCGGTACTTCCGCTCCGACTCCTCCAGCTTCTCCCGCATCACTTTTCTCTTGGTGATGTCTGTTGTGGTGACAATGCAGCCGAGGATGTCCAGTGTGCCGGGAGCAATGATCAGGCTGATGGTGTAATCGACGTCAAGGGTCTGGTCGCCGCTCCTGCTCGTCAGCCTGGTGAAGCCCTGGCTCGTCCCCATCTGCATTATGGTTTCCCGCGCCGATTCAAGATAGTACGGGTCGTTCTCCAGCCTGTCCCGGTCGAGGGTCTTCCGGTACCTCATGATGGTGCGGTACATTGTCGCGAAGAGTTCCCTGGTCCGCTGCAGTTCATCATCATGGATGAAATCAATATAGCTGACGGGTGTGCTGGCAAGGTCCCGGCCGAAGAGTTCTTCCGCGGCTTCGTTCCATTCCACCACCTCGCCGCGCATGTTGAGTATCGCGGTGAGGTTCGATGTTTTTTTGAAAATGGTCCTGTAATTGTTGTATTTAAGGAGCCGGTTGGCCTGTTTTTTCTGCATCACCATGACCCTGCCGAGAAGGTTGGTCGCGTCCTGTATCTCGGGGATATTGATGCGGTTCTTCTTCAGCGGGGCAAGGATCAGGAGTATAGTCCGCTCCGTGTCCGGGATGAAAAAGAGTTCATTCTTGGTGTTTTTATCTTCTTTTGAAAAAACAATAATATCAGCATCGGTATAGTCGAATTCCATGTCGGGTGTATCAGTGAATATGTTCCGGCTGTAACGCAATGTGAACCCGGCCCCGCTTCTGACGGCAATGGCCACTCCCATGGAGCGGGTATAATTCCATTATTCCCTGGCAGAAATTGACCATCATAGTTTCAGGACTTATATCAAAGTTTTTTACTATTAAATCCTGAAGGGAAGTATAATGAGTTGTTTTTTTAACTTTCATAATTAAACAAAAAATAAAAAATGTACAATAATATCAGGTTTTACTCTGACACTATGACTATTCAAATACTGATTGATCAGATTTTGATATGACAATTTAATATTAATATAATATTAATTAGATAATAAGACCGTCTGTCTGGTTTATTTTTTTACTATAGTTTAAAAATCCCGATATCATAGTAATACCTGAAGGGGGTTCAAAATGGGCAATAGTAAGATAAAAATTTTAATGACAGTTGTGTTTTTTACAGTGACTTCCCTCATTTTTTCTTCAGGCTGTTTTGATGATTCAAATAAAAACGCTCTCCCCTTTCTCGGATTCGGACGACGGCCAGTCTGCCGATGACGCCGCGGTTACCGTTCTTCCCCATGAAACGACCCGGTCCGGCGGCAGCGTGTATCTTATCGGCACCGGTATCTATGACATAACCGGACCCGCCGCCGAGGTGGGAATGATGGGGTACGCCGTCATGGAGCAGAAAACGGCCGGCATCCATACGCGGCTCCGCTCGCGCGCCTTCATCATCGGCGACGCTGACAGACGGGTCGTCTTCGTCAGCGCCGACCTGGGCATGCTCTTCCAGATGGTGAAGGTAAAGGTCTGCGAGAAAATCGCCGCCAACGCGGACCTGGCAAAGTACTATAACGAGAAGAACGTCCTCCTCTCGGCAACACACACCCACAACGGTCCGGGCGGATATTCCGGGTATTTCCTGTATGATGTTACCGTAAACGGATTTGTGAAGAAGAATTTCAATGTCATCGTTGACGGCATTTACCTGTCGATACTGCGGGCCCACAACAACCTGAAGCGCGGAAGGATCCTCGTCGCCCAGGGGACCATCGAGGGGTGCGGCGGAAACCGCGCCGAGATTGCCTACAACAACAATCCCGCAGCCGAACGGGCGACGTATGACGGCACTACCGATACAACCATGACCCTCCTGAAATTCGTCACCCTGGACGGCGAGGAGATCGGCATGGTGAACTGGTACGGGGTGCATCCTGACAGCATAGGCCCGGACAACAGGCTGATCAGCGGCGACAACAAGGGATGGGCCTCGTACCTTTTCGAGAAGGACAAAGGCGCCAACTATCGTGCCGCAAGGACCTTCGTGGCCGCCTTCGCCCAGGCCAGCGCCGGCGACGTGACGCCCAATATCGGCTTTGGCCAGGCACCGCCGGACGTGACCTTCGAAAACAACAGGAGTCTCGAGAACGCCGTCCTCAAGCAGTACACAAGGGCACGGGAACTCTACGACGGCGCCTCGCAGGAACTGTCAGGCTCCATAGAATACCGCCATGAATGGGTGGACATGAGAACCCTCTACGTTGAATCGGCCGGTTGCACTACCTGCCCAGCCGGGATGGGCGCGTCCTTCTCGGCGGGAAGCCCCGCCGACAACCCGAGCCCGTCGCCCCTGTTCCCGAACGGCACCACCGTTGACAGCCTGAACTGGAACGATAACGCCGCCAGCACCTTTCTGAGCACCTTCCTCGGCGGCATCTTCGCTTTCGCGTGGCCCCTCACCAATGACGCGGCGTACAAGAAGTGCCAGGCGGAAAAGCCGGTCCTCATTCCCACCGGCATAGCCCATATCAACATAAACGGCCCGGTCATGACGCCGCAGATCATGCCCCTCCAGGTATTGAAGATAGGGAACCTGGCCATTGCCGCTGTTCCCACCGAGGTCACCACCATGGCGGGGCGCCGCATCAAGGAGACATTGCTCTCGGGACTATCCGGCATCGGCGTGAACTTCGCCGTGATATCGAGCCTCGCCAACTCCTACGCGTCGTACCTCGCCACCAGGGAGGAGTACGCCATGCAGTGGTATGAAGGGGCCTGCACGCAGTTCGGGCCCAACGAGCTTGCCGCGTTCCGGCAGGAATACGCGAAGCTCTGCAGGGCCATCGTGGAGGGAGCATCCGTCCCCGCCGGGCCCGTTCCCCAGGACGTGACAGGCCTCACCGTGGATTTTACCGCAAAGGTAGTGCTGGATGACAAGCCCCTCTTCAACAGTTTTGGCGATGTGATCACACAGCCCGGTACGAGCTATGCCCGGGGTGATACGGTGAGCGTGCAGTTCTGGGGCGGACATCCCAACAACAATTACAGGACCCAGGACACCTTCCTGGTGGTGGAGAAGCTGTTGAACGGGAGCTACCTCCCCGTGGCGTATGACTGGGACCCTGAAACAACCTACCGGTGGCAGAGAAGCGGAATTTCCTACTCGAAGATAACCATAACATGGCATACAAAAAATGCCGCACCGGGGACGTACCGCATCCGCCACAAGGGGAACTGGAAATCAGGCTGGACCGGAGCAATAAGCGCCTACGAGGGCGTATCAAATTCTTTCAAAGTGAATTAAGCGCGGTTACATAACCGCTCTTATCCTGCGGTTCCGTGATAAACCCTCCATGAGACAGAAGCCGCCATATCTGGCGGCTTTTTTTTTATCTGCGTAAAAAATAATCTTTCATTTTTTTAATTTGGTGTACCATGTAGCCGCATCCTGTGAAGGCGGGATCATCGGCCGGCCGGATCAGAAAGGCCGTGCTATCACCCGAGGTGCCTGATGAACTGGATTTCAATACCGGCGGTCCTCATGGCTGCCGTATCGCTCTATGTGGGATTCTACTATTTCTGGATGTATGTGCGCCGCCGGCTGGAAATAGAGAATCTTGCCTTTGCCGCCACCTGCCTTTCCATAGCCTTCTATGATGTGTTCTGCGCCGGCCTGTACAACGCGGCCTCGCCGGAGCAGGGGATGTTCTGGCAGCGCTGCCAGTTCGCTTCACTCTGCATCTTCACCGTCTCGGTGTCATGGTTCCTCTATTTTTTCACACGGTTCAGGTCGCGGATACCCTTCCTGGTAATCACCGGATGGCTTTTTCTGTTTTTTATCCTGGGAATAGGGGTGAGGAACGAACTGACCCTTTCCGCGTCACGGCCCTATGTCAAGTATATCACCCTGGGCGGTATCGGCATCGTGTATAACGAAGTGGACCCCGGCATAATCTATTCCATCCAGTATATCTCCATGATGCTGATTGGCCTCTTCCTGTTCTACGTCCTGCTGTATCACTACCGAAACGACGAGGAACCCCGCGTGCGCCCCATCATGGTTTCGATGGTGCCCTTCCTGGCCGCATCAGTCAATGACGTCATGGTCGGGGCGGGTGTGTATCCCTTTATCTATCTTCTGGAATACGCCTACATGTTTATAATATTTTCCATGGCCCACGTGCTCCAGAACCGCTTCATTGACCTGCACCGCGAGGTTGAAGAGCTGACGCACCAGCTGGAGGAAAAAGTTAACGACCGCACCATGGAGCTTTTTTTGAGCGAGATAACCCACCGGCTCTACGCGGAGATCGCGGGCGAGCCTTCGAAGGGTGTTCCTGACGGCGGCGAGGGCCCGGAAGACATGCCGGCGCCGGGGAGCGGACTGAGCCAGGACATCAGCATCATCACCAACATCGACAAGCTCCTGAGCCGCTCCCTGGAGAAGGGAGCTGAGATCATCGGCGCCGAGCGGGCGTACCTCTTCATGATCGATGAAGACGGGCCGCCTGGACCGGGCCGCCGTGCTGGGAGAGGGCGGGGGAGGGGAATGGATCCCCGCCGCTGCCGAGCGGGTCCTGTGGGAAAATCATCATCTGGTCATGAACCGCCATGACCGGGACGGTAACCCGGCCGCGCAGGCCGAAAATAAAGGGGCGCTGCATTCCCTCCTGGTTCCGGTGAACCTCCGGGGGAAGGCCATCGGCGTGTGCTGCATGCAGCGGCCGGCGGCCCTTGACGCTTTTACCGAACGCGATATCCGGATAGCCGGGGTCTACGTTTCACAGGCGGCGTCGGCCATCGAGAACGCCTACCTGTACCAGCGGATGATTGACCGGAATGCCGCCGTGCGCCAGCAATCGGTCACCCCCGGCATAGAGGACAAGATGAAAAAGGCCATTGCCTTCATACGGGAGAACTACCGTTCCGACATTTCCCGGGAAGGACTCGCGGCGTCCCTCAACATGCACCCCGACTCCTTCGGCAGGTGTTTCAAGATTTATACCAACAAGAAGATCAGCGAGTTCATTAATGAGCTCCGCGTCATGGAAGCAGCGCGGAAGCTCCGCGAAACTGAGGCGAATATCATCGATATCGCCTTTTCCGTCGGCTTCGAGAGCCTCCCCACCTTCAACCGCGCCTTCATGAAGGTCATGAACGTGACGCCCACGCGGTACCGCGGCGAGAAAGCATAGCCGGGATACCGTCTGCTGATTATTTTAATGTGCGGTACTGATATCGATTAATTGTTGTCGGGGGCTATCGGGGTCAGGTCGTCGTGAAACTTTTCTTCCCCCGAAAAATTGACCAGGCTAAAAATGATGCTTTTTGAGAAGATATCCATAAGTGCGTAAGCATACCGGGAGAGGAAAAACATCCTTATGTTTTTTAATTATGACCTCCATAGCAAATTTACATTTTTGTCAATAAAAAATCATGGTTTTAATTATTTTGATGATTTCCTGCATAATGTGTTGATATTTTTGTCATTACAAATTTTTATATTTATTGGGATACCCAAAAAGCCCATCTAGGGCTCAACGGGAAAGCAAGACGCCAGTTTTGCAGAAAGACATTTTCATTTTCTGATTAGTCTGATTTTGATAAGACATGAACGTTTTTTAATGCTATGTATATATCATTACGATGTATTGTTAAACCAGGGATAATCAGCAGGCTTGTAGCTTCCTTCATTACAAAGCGACTGTTAATTAAATTCTAACTAACAACAAAAGGGGCCCTATGTCAGAAACCTATGTCGTAACCCATGATTTCGGTACCACCGGGAACAAATCCTCCATCTACCGCATCGGCGATACTATCGAAATGGTGGATTCATGCCTGGCGGAATATCCTCTTTATACCACCCCGGACGGCGGCGCCGAGCAGAAGGCCGATGAATGGTGGGCCGCCATCTGCACCGCAACGAAGGCCGTCATGAAGCGGTCAAAAATAAAGCCCAATAAGATCAAGGCCATGACCTTCAGCGCCCAGATGCAGAGCCTGGTCCTCGTGGACGAGAAGGGAAAAGTTCTCAGGAACCCGATGAACTACATGGACGGCCGCTCCGTCGCGCAGCTGGACCGGTACCTCAACACCGGGCTCATCAAAATTGACGGAAAGTGGAATGCCCTGACAACGCTCAACTGGCTCCGCATCACCGGGGGACTGGCTGCCACGTCCAAGGATCCCCTCTGGAAATACCACTGGGTGAAGGATAATGAACCGGAAATTTTCAAACGGGCCGTCAAGTGGCTCGACGTGAAGGATTATTTAATACTGCGGTGCACCGGTGAATACAGCATGTCGAAAGACTCCGCACATCTCACCTTCCTCTATGACACCCGGCCGGGGAAACTGGGATGGCACAAAGGGTTGTGCAAAAAGTTCGATGTCGATATGGACCACCTGCCGCCGGTGAAGGATTCAACCGATATCGTGGGGCACCTTCTTCCCGGCCCGGCCGCGGATATGGGGCTCCCGTCGGGGATTCCCGTGTTTGCCGGATGCGGAGATGTCACGCTTACCGGGGTCGGTTCAGGGTGCCTCGATCTCCATGACACCCACATCTATGTGGGCACGTCCGGATGGGTCTGCGCCAACGTGGAGAAGCGCATGGTGGATATTACGAATTTCTGCGCGTCGATCCTCGGGGCGATGCCCGGCATTTATAATTACGCCGGGGAGCAGGAAACATCGGGGGCCTGCCTCAAGTGGGTCCGCGACCATCTTGCCCTTGATGAAATCGGGATGTACCTCGATGCCAAGCATATCGTCGATAAGACCCAGGAATATGAAAGTCTCTTTGATTTTATGAACGAGATCATCAGCCAGACCCCGCCGGGTGCGGGCAACGTCCTGTTCACGCCCTGGCTTCACGGCAACCGCTCGCCGCGGGAAGACCCTCACGCCCGCGGGATATTCTTCAACCTGTCCCTTGCCACGGGCAAGCGGCAGATGATCCGCGCGGTGCTGGAAGGAATCGCGTTCCATAAGCGGTGGATCCTTGAGGCACTGGAAAAAAAGATCCCCCGCCGGGAAAGCATACGCTTCGTGGGCGGCGGGGCGAAGTCGGAAGTCGGCTGCCAGATCATGGCCGACATCACCGGCCGGCATATCGAGACTGTCGCGAACACGCAGAACGTGGGCACCGTCGGCGCCACGGTTGTGTGCGCGGTCGGCCTGGGGCTTTTTAAATCCTTCCAGGAAGCCAAGCAGCTCATCCCGGTCAGTGAAGACATATGAGCCGCGGAAGGAGTACAAGGGGATGTATGACGGGCATTTTGATGTCTTCAAGAAATTGTATGAGAGAAACAAGAAACTATTTTCAATGCTGAACAAGTAACTAGTATCACTTTCCCCGCCGCCTTCTGCGGCGGGAGAAGCATAAAATCATCGAATACTGAAGCAAGATAGAGGATGTAACCATGGGAAAATATGACAACTATAAAAAACAGGTGTATGACTGCATCATGGAGCTGGTCCGTGAGGGGTACGTGCAGGGAACCGGCGGTAATGTTTCGGTGCGGGTCGAGGGGGAGGACGTGGTCGCGGTAACGCCGTCACAGCGGGAATATCACGGGATGACCGTTGACGAGATATGCGTCGTTGACTTTGATCTCAAGCCTGTCGAGGATAACGGCCTGAAGCCCTCAGTGGAGACGGGGATGCATATTTCGGTGTACAAAAACCGGCAGGACGCCGGCGCGGTGGTACACACGCACCAGATCTACGCGAGCATTTTCGCCCTCATCAACACCCCGATCCCGGCCCTCTTTGACGAAGTGGCCAGCACCATCGGTCCCGTCGTAGACGTCGTCCCCTACAGCCTTTCGGGGAGCCCCCAGCTGATTGAGAACGTCACGTCGAAACTGGGTAACCGCGGCAACTGCTACATACTGCAGAACCACGGCGCCCTGGCGCTGGGAGCAGACCTCTTCAAGGCGAAGCGGAACGCCGAGCTGCTGGAGAAATGCGCCAAGGTATACTACTACGCGCTTTCAACGGGAAAGGAGATAACTCTCCTGCCGCAGAACATGCGGGACCTGATGGGCAAGATCGTAGCGGGCAAGCAGGACGCGGAGATCAAGCGCAGGGAAGAGTTGAAAGCGAAGGTTTGACCTCACCTCCAACCCCCTCTCCTTGCGAGGGAGAGGGGGAGTGGTACATAACATAATAATATCGATGGGAGAACATCATGAACAAGGCAGACGCAAAACAACAATATGGCATATCCCACTGGCCGGATACAGAGGCGCTGCAGAAGCGGCTGTACCACCTGGCCAACGAGCTGCCGATACACCAGATCAAGCGGGAGAAGATGCAGGAGTATCTCAAGTACTTTGACACCAAATGCGCGAAGTCGAAGGAGATGACCGACCGCGCCAAGGAGCTCATCCCCGGCGGTGTGCAGCATAACCTTGCCTTCAACCATCCTTTTCCCCTGGCCATCACGAAGGCGGACGGGGCCTATCTCTGGGATGTTGACGGCAACCGGTACATCGATTTCCTCCAGGCCGGCGGGCCCACCCTCCTGGGGAGCAATTATAAGCCGGTGCAGGAAAAGGTCATAGAGGTGATCCGGGAAAGCGGCCCGGTGACCGGGCTTTTCCATGAATTCGAGCTGAAGCTGGCAGAGTTGATCCACAGGCACATGCCCTCGATCGAGATGTTCCGCATGCTTATGAGCGGCACCGAGGCCTGCATGGCGGCGGTGCGCGCCGCCCGCTGCTTCAACGGGAAGAAGTATGTCATCAAGATCGGCGGCGCCTACCACGGCTGGAGCGACCAGTTCGTCTTCGGCATGCGGGTCCCCGGCGTCGGCCCCCTCGACGCCCACGGCATTCCCGCGGGCGCCTACCAGTTCACCCAGGAAGTGTTCCCCAACGACATCGACGCGCTGCAGAAGCGCATGGAGGAGAACGAGAAGGACGGCGGCACCGCCGCGGTCTTCCTTGAACCGCTCGGACCGGAGAGCGGCACCAGGCCGGTGCTCCGCGACTTCAACCAGAAGGTGCGGGAGCTCTGCGACCGCTTCGGAGCCCTCCTGATATTCGACGAGGTAGTCACCGGCTTCCGCGTGGGCCTGGGCGGCGCCCAGGGCTATTTCAACATAAAACCTGACCTGACCGTGTTCGGCAAGTGCGTGGCCGGCGGCTATCCCGGGCGCCGGCGGCGTCGGCGGCCGGAAGGACGTCATGGTCTGCTATGCCGCCGGCATCGGCGGCCCCGGCGGGAAGCGCGCCATGGTGGGCGGCACCCTGTCCGCGAATCCCCTTTCCTGCGCTGCCGGATATTACGCCATCAAGGCCATCGAGGAGACCGGAGCCCACATCAAGGCCGGCGCGGCAGGGGACCGCATGTCAAAGGGCCTGGCGGATATCTTCGAGCGGAACAAGCTTCCCTTCGTGGCCTTCAATCACGGCTCGATCTGTCACATGGAGACCGGCGCTGCCATGCTCATGGACATCAAGAACCCCAATATCTTCAAGGAAGTCGGGGCCCGCAAAAAGGTCATGGAGGAGATGGGCGCCGCCATGACGGCCGAGGGGATCATCACCCTGGCGGGAAGCCGTCTCTACACCAGCATGGCTGATACCGACGACGTCGTCGACGATGCACTGGAGCGCTTTGACCGTATCTTCAAGCATATCGAGGTGAAGAAAGATTAATAATTAAAGACCCCCTGCCCCCTGAGGGGGCAGGGGGTAATTGCATATGCCCCCATCGGGGGCCGGGGGAAATACACACACATCAAGGGAGGATACATGAAGGCTGAAGAAAAATACAAGGTCTACGGATATCGCTGGGTTATCCTCGGGGTATTTTTTCTTGTCACCGTGGCCATCGAGATTCAGTGGCTCACCTTCGCCCCCATTGCGCGGGAGGCGCGCGCGGCCTACGGGGTCTCGGCACTCCAGGTTGACCTGCTTGCCCTGATATTTCTCATTCTATTTATCATCGTGTGTATCCCCGCGTCCTACATCATTGACCGGTATGGAATCCGCATGGGTATCGGCATCGGCGCTGCGCTGACCGGGATCTTCGGCCTCATGAAGGGCGTCTTTGCCGCCAGCTACCCGATGATGGTTGTCTGCCAGGTCGGCCTCGGTATCGCCCAGCCTTTTATTCTGAACGCCGTAACCAAGGTCGCGGTCAAGTGGTTCCCGCTGAACGAGCGGGCCACGGCAGTGGGCATGGCAACCCTTGCACAGTTTGTGGGTTTCATCGTGGTCAACATGGTGACGCCGTACATGGTGGTGAAATCCGGCGACACCTATGATCTCGGGGGGATGCTCCTGACCTGGGGCGTCATCTGCGCGGCTATCGCAGTCCTGTTCCTGGTGCTGATGAAAGAGGAGCCGGCAACGCCGCCGTCACGGCACGGCGTCGAAGAGCGCCTGCTCTCGCGGGAAGGGTTCAGGCACATCATGAAGCAGCGGGACATGATCATTGCCCTGGCCCTCTTCTTCCTCGGCCTGGGCATGTTCAACGCCATCACCACCTGCATCGACCAGATCTGCGAGATCAAGAAATTAACGACCGCCCAGACCGGCATGATCATGGGGATGATGTTCATTGCCGGGATCGTCGGGGCCATTGTCCTGCCGGCGCTTTCGGATAAATTCCGCCGCAGGAAGCCGTTCCTGGTGCTGGGCATGGCCCTCATGATACCGGGGCTGGCGGGCATGACCTTTTCGGAAAGTTACGGGCTCATGCTGGCATCCGCGGCGATGATGGGCTTCTTCCTGCTGGGCGCGGCGGGTCCCATCGGATTCCAGTACGCTGCCGAGGTGAGCTTTCCGGCCCCGGAATCGCTGTCACAGGGTATCATTCTCCTCGCAGGGCAGATTTCCGGTATTCTGTTCGTGGTCGGCATGAATGTGGCCGGCATGATCCAGTTCATGATAGTATTCATTATCCTGGCTGTCCTGAATGTGGTTCTTGCCGCGCGGCTCAGGGAGTCCCCCATGATACTGACGGCCCAGAGCTGACAGTCCGGGGCAATATTGCATTGAAATGAATAGAACGGATTCCTGTTGCTGAACAACCCGGAGTTGAAACCTCTCCTGCCCGCGATATTCTGGATCAAATCCTGAATGAATTCCATGCGTTTCTCGGATTGAGGCCGTGTGGCTATTCTATCCCCTTGTGATAAAATTGACATGGTCACGTCGGCAGAATAGAATAAGGGACCATTTTATAAATAAAATGGTTGACCATTGGATCATCTTTGACTTTTCTATTGAAGGGTACTGCCGGATTATGGGCATGAAAAACCTGTGGATTTACAAGGTTGTAACGGAGTTCTTATGCTATCAAAATTGAACAATTACTTTCTTGGAATCTATAATGATTCAAGCTATATATTAAAACAGAAATCGCGGATTATCCTCACCATCTCCCTGGTCATCTTCTGCATCGTGCCCATCGTAATAATTATGAACATCGTAACGGGACAGGTATCCTTTCAAATAAATGCTCCCCTTGTCCTGGTTATGGTCATGGTCCTGATCGCTATATTTTTCCTCAAATCGGGAAGATATGTTATTGCTGCGCATATGCTCCTGATTATTTCTCTTCTTGCCATCTGGGCAACGCTGTTCCTGGACGAAAGTCCAAGTGCTATCACTGTCCTGGATACGATCGTGTACATACCGGGAGTCCTGGTGATGACGCCACTGGTGGTATTAAAGAACAAAAAGATAATCCTGCTGTACGCAGCCGCCAATATTCTGATATTTGGTCTCTTTTTTCTGTTTATGGCTGACAGATTCAAGCTGGATGAAAACACCTCCATCGATTACCTTGTGGACAGCACGATCGCCATTGTCTTCGTCGGCATAATGTCATATCAGATCTTCAAAATAAACAAAACGGCCCTTGATCGCTCCGAGGAAACGGCGAGGAAGAATGAAGACCAGTACAGGGTCATCAAGGGCCTCTACGATTCCATCAAGGGCGTATCGGAAAAGCTTTCAGTCAGTTCGAACAACCTTTCACGGGAGTCGGATTCCTTTTCCATGCAGTCCCAGAGCCAGGCGTCGGCCATAGAGCAGATAACGGCGACTTCCGAAGAGATATCCAGCGGCGTGGACATGGTTTCCGACAGCGTCGTTCACCAGTATACCAGCATGGTGTCCCTCATGGGCAACATCGAAACCCTGTCCGGCACCATCCGGGAGATGTCAGGCAGGATGCAGCGGGCTTTTTCTCTTGCCGACGAGGTCTCCGGCGTGGCAAACCGCGGCGGCGATGTTCTCAGCGCAATGAGCCGGAGCTTTACCAAGGTGAACGAGAGCTCGGGGCAGATGACCGGCATAGTCGGCATGATCGGCGATATATCAGACAAGACGAATCTTCTCTCGCTGAACGCGGCAATCGAAGCGGCGCGGGCCGGCGAGGCCGGCAGGGGCTTCGCCGTGGTTGCGGACGAGATCTCCAAACTGGCTGACCAGACTGCCGCCAGCATCAAGGAGATCGACGGGCTCATCAAGGCTAATATCGAGGAGATCGGCCGTGGCATGGCGAACGTAGAAGCGACGGTTGCCACCATCATGAAGATAATCAGCGGCGTGAGTGCCATCAGCACCGAGATCCGGGTGATCTCCGAACAGATGGAAAGCCAGATGAAGATCAACGGCAGGGTCATCGATGAGGCGGGCTCCGTCATGAACATGTCCGATGAAATCAAGCAGTCCATGGGCGACCAGAAATCATCCATGAGCGAGATCGTGAGGTCGATTACCAGCCTGAATGAAATAACCCAGGTCTATTCTGAGGGGGCCCGGAAGCTGTCAGGGCAGTCCCGCGACCTGGACCGGATGGTGCAGGAGCTCCACAACATGGCGCTTATTATTGATGAGTGACGCGTTTTGCATGGTGCAGCATAAAATCCTTGAATAATCAATCTCCTTCCCCGGATGTGGATTCCAGTGTAATTCATTTCCCGAACCGGATATGACAATGAAAAAATGGGACATGCATGATAATCTGCCCGATGCGTCAATTGCCTTTTTCGATCTGGACGAAACAATTACCGATGCTGACACGGATTCCCTGTGGGCTGTGTGGCGGTCACGACGCAGCATGAAGGGGTGGGCCGAACGGGTATGGCTTGCAAAGCTGTACCGCGACTTCCGCCGGGGCGGGATGAGGATAAATGAGTACATGCGTTACCAGAAGTTCCGCATCGGATCGCTTTCCGCCGATGAGTTCCGGACGATGGGGGACATGTTTTTTAATGAGTCTGGCCGTCTCCATATATACAGGGACGCCGTGGAGCTGATACGCAGGCTGAAAGAAAACGGCTGCCGTATCGTTCTCCTGACAGCGCAGAACGAATGCATAGCCGGGCCCTATGCCAGGCACCTCGTGATGGATAGAATGATTTCCAACCGGTTTGATTCTGACGGTGTGCGGTTCATGGACCCCGTCAGGCCGTACAGTTTCGGCGAGGGAAAAGTGGAACTGGGAAGGCGTTATGCTGAGGATGCGGGGATTCCCCTCGAGCGCTGCGCCTTCTTCGGCGACAGCATTTACGATGCGCCGTTTCTGGAGATGGTGGGATTCCCCTGCGCGGTTAACCCGGATCCGCTACTGGCAGCGCGAGCCCGGGAGAAAAACTGGCCCGTTGCCCGTTTCAGCGGCGTCGATCATGCGAGTTGAAGAGAATCATGGCCGATGATGTAATCAGAAAATTATCGCACCAGGAACTGAAATCGGCGCACCCCACCCTTGATGAATTGAAGGAAATGAGGCGGCTCCCGGTCATTGCTGTGTGCGAAGACATACGGAGCCTCTACAACGTGGGATCCATTTTCCGGACCTCCGACGGCGCCGGAATTGAGAAACTCTACCTGTGCGGATATACCGGATATCCTCCCCGCCCGGAGATCGACAAGACAGCCCTGGGGAGCGTGGAAAGCGTACCGTGGGAATACCGCCCGAACCAGTTTGAGGTCATCCGGGAGCTCAGGGGCCGCGGATACCGGATTGTTGCCCTGGAGCATACCGGCCGGAGCATCCCGTATGATGAGGCCCGGTATGATTTCCCGGTCTGCCTGGTCCTGGGCAATGAAGTGAAGGGTATGACCGATGAACTGCTCTCGCTGTGCGATATGGCGGTGGATATTCCCATGCACGGCCTGAAACAGTCCCTCAATGTCAGTGTTGCCTACGGCATACTGGTATATCACGTTGCCGGGCTATGCAAAAAACAAGGATATTAAAAAAAATAATTTCCCGTTGACGGGAAACCCTGCAAAAATAAACTTTACATTCTTCTGTTCCGGTGCGGTATAATCTTTCAATGGAATAATAATCTCAGGCTGTATTCTTAATGAATCAACATCCTGGTCATGCATGGTATGGTGATATTAAACCAGGGAAATATCGTGGTTGTATGTTTTTTGTTTTATTAATATTAAACATGTAGTTGTTCAACAATCAAGGGAAAGGAAAAAAGTTTTTCGAAATAATTTATAACCTAGCATATCGAGGTATTATGAAAGGAATAATTTTAGCAGGTGGTTCCGGGACGCGGTTATATCCGATAACACATATTATGTGCAAACAACTCCTTCCGGTCTATGACAAGCCGATGATCTATTACCCTCTTTCCGCGCTCATGCTGGCGGGGATCCGGGATATTCTTATCATATCGACACCCGCCGATGTGCCTCATTTCAGGCAACTCCTCGGGGACGGCGGTAATCTGGGGATATCGCTTTCCTACAAGGTGCAGGATTCCCCGCGCGGCCTGGCTGACGCCTTCATTGTCGGGGAGGAATTCATCGACAAAGACCGGGTGTGCCTGGTCCTGGGGGACAACATTTTTTACGGCCACGGCATGACGGAAATGCTGATGGATGCTGCGGCATCGGAATCGGGAGCGACCGTTTTCGGCTATTACGTAAATGATCCGGAGCGGTACGGCGTTGTTGAGTTCGATGAAAAACGCACTGTCCTTTCAATAGAAGAAAAACCGAAGCACCCTAAGTCCAATTACGCTGTGGTGGGCCTCTATTTTTATGATAACGAAGTGGTATCGATAGCAAAGTCGATCAAGCCGTCGGCCCGGGGCGAGCTGGAAATAACCGAAGTCAACAACCAGTATCTGAAGCGGGGGAAACTCAAGGTGAAGATCATGGGCCGCGGCTTTGCATGGCTGGATACCGGCACCCATGAATCGATGATCGAAGCGGCCCAGTTCGTCAAGGCCATAGAAGACCGTCAGGGCCTCAAGATATCCTGCATAGAGGAGATCGCCCTCGTGAAGGGATACATCAACGAGGTACAGTTGCGCACCTTGGCGGAGCCCCTCAGGAAATCGGGGTATGGCGAATACCTCCTGAAAATACTTGAACAGGAAGCCTTCTGATGCCATTTATATTTTCAAACTTAGAAATAAGCGGCCTTGCCCTCGTTGAGCCGCGGGTGTTTCCCGATGATCGGGGCTTCTTTCTTGAATCATACAAGGAATCTGATTTCGCGCGGGCGGGCATTCCCTTTCGCTTTGTACAGGACAATCATTCCCTGTCAGCTCGCAACGTCATCCGGGGCCTCCATTTCCAGCGGCCACCCCGGGCCCAGGGAAAACTGGTGCGCGTCATCCGTGGCAGGGTGTGGGACGTGGCTGTGGACATCAGAAAAGACTCGCCCACGTACAAGCGGTGGATTGGCATTGAGCTGTCCGATGAAAATCACCGGATGCTGTTTATCCCTCCGGGTTTCGCCCATGGATTCCTGGCCCTGACGGATGATGTGCATCTCCTGTACAAGTGCACTGAAGAGTATGATGCGGCCCTCGATGGGGGCGTCAGGTGGGACGATCCTGATATCGGCGTTGCGTGGCCGGTTCGGGATCCGGTCATCTCGGACAAAGACAACGTGCTTCCGTATTTAAAGGACCTGGCGGACCTATGATCTGGCTCATCGGCAACAAGGGCATGCTCGGGTCGAACGTCGAAACGCTGCTGAAGCGGCAGTCCATGCCATGCATTACAACCGACATCGATGTTGATATAACTGATTATGCCGCGCTCAGGGATTTTGCCGCTCCGCATAAGATCGATTGGATCATTAACTGTTCCGCCTATACTGCCGTAGATGCGGCTGAAGACGAGCGGGACAGGGCCTTCCGGATTAATGCGGACGGTGTCCTGAACATTGCCCGGGTAGCGGATGAAAAAGACGCGGCCCTCGTCCATGTCTCAACCGACTACGTGTTTGACGGGGAAACGGCTGAAGCCTACCACGAGGATGACGCCACGAATCCGATCGGCACCTATGGCGAGAGCAAGCTCGCCGGTGAGCGGCATATCGCTTCCTCGATGAAACGCTTTTTCATACTCAGGACCGCCTGGCTGTACGGCGAAACGGGGAAGAATTTTGTCCTCACCATGATCAGGCTTTTCAGGGAACGCGATGAAGTGCGTGTCGTTGCCGACCAGTGGGGCAGTCCCACGTATGCCGGAGATCTTGCTGCGGCGATAGTGACTATTGTGAGAAGTGATTCGACGCGGTTCGGCATCTATCATTATACGAATGAGGGAAGGATCAACTGGTTTGAGTTTGCCAGGGAGATCTGCACTCTGGCGCGCCGGCAGGGTCTTATAGACAGGGACGTGCGAATCGTGCCCATCGCAACAGACGAATATCCCACGAAGGCGCGGCGGCCGAAGAATTCATACCTGTCCAAAGAGAAGATTATCCGTGAACTGGGAGTCCAATGCCGGGACTGGCGGGTGGCACTGGAAGAATGCATCGGCAATCTGCGGAAATGATATTTAACTATAGGGAGAAAGAGATGAGAAAGCTCACCAGCATCATGGTAACCGGAGGCGCCGGATTTATCGGATCTAACTTTATCAGGTATCTTTTCGGAAAAAAAGACTTTACCGGCACTATTGTCAACGTTGACAAGTTGACCTACGCGGGCAACCCGGAAAACCTGGCTGACATTAATGATACCTACGGCGGAAAGCGTTATTTTTTTGAGACAACCGATATCTGTGATTTTGAAAGAATCAAGGCGCTCTTTGAAAAGCATGCCATCGATACGGTGATCCATTTTGCCGCTGAATCCCACGTGGACCGCTCTATTTTCGGACCGAAGGAGTTCATGCAGACCAACATCATGGGCACCTTCAATCTTCTGGAGGTGGTCCGTGAATGCTGGACCGGCAGGGATGATGTGCTCTTCCACCACATCAGCACCGACGAGGTGTACGGCTCCCTCGGCGACACGGGCTATTTTTTCGAAACGACCCCTTATGATCCGCGGAGCCCCTATTCTGCGTCCAAGGCGTCATCTGACCACCTGGTGATGGCCTATAACCATACCTATAATATCCCGGTGACCCTTTCGAACTGCTCCAACAACTACGGCCCCTACCAGTTCCCGGAGAAGCTTATCCCCCTGATGATCCAGAACATAAAGGACGAAAAGCCTCTGCCGGTATACGGCGACGGTAAAAATATCCGTGACTGGCTCTATGTCGATGACCACAACTCTGCGGTGTGGCTCATTGTCAACAAGGGGAGGGTCAGGGAAACCTACAATATCGGCGGAGAAAACGAATGGGAGAACCTGAAGCTTGTTCATGTGCTCTGTGAAAAGATGGCTGCCGCCATGGGGAAGGACAGGGAGTATTACAAAAAGCTGATCACCTTCGTGAAGGATCGCCCCGGCCATGACCGCCGATACGCGATAAACTGCGACAAGATCAAGAAGGAACTGGGATGGCGACAGAGCTATGATTTCGACGGCGGCTTGGAAAAAACCATACGGTGGTATCTGGACAATGAGAAATGGATTGCCCGCGTCAGGAGCGGAGAATACCGCACGTGGATAGAAAAGAATTATGAAAAGCGCTGATGCCTGCTGATTCAGGCCGGGTGCGGGCATTATAAAAAGAGTATCAATGGACTTCAAATATACTGTTATCGGCGCTGGCGTGGTGGGCCTTGCAATAGCCAGGGCCCTGGCTGATGCCGGGGACGATGGCGGAGATCTTCTGGTCGTTGAAAAGGAAGCAACCTTCGGCCGCGGGATCAGTTCCAGGAACAGCGAGGTTATCCATTCCGGTCTCTATTACCGCGAAGGGAGCCTCAAACAGCGGCTCTGCGTGCGGGGAAGAAAGCTCCTGTACGATTACTGCACCCGGAAGGATATCCCCCATAACAAATGCGGGAAACTGATCATTGCTGCCAGCCCCGATGAAGAGACCGACCTGGAATGGCTCAGGATCCAGGCGGGAAAAAATGATGTCGAAAACGTGGTGGCGCTTGATAAAAAAAGATCACTCGATCTCGAGCCGCGGATCAATGTTCACGCCTCTTTGTATGTAAAGGAAACAGGTATCGTCGACAGCCATTCCCTGATGAAGGCCCTGGAATATGATGTGAAACAAAACAGGGGTAACGTGCTGTATAATGCCCCGGTGGTTTCAGTGCGCCGCAACAACCATTATGAAATAGAACTTCACGATGGCACCAGATTCTCGTCGGAATATGTAATCAATGCTGCCGGATTATCGGCAACTGCCATAGCCGGGATTATGGGGATAACGGTGCCGTCACTCCACCCCTGCAAGGGTTCCTATTTTTCCTATACAGGTCCTCTGCGTTGCCGCCATCTGGTTTATCCTGTGCCTGAAAAAAAATTAACGGGACTGGGGGTGCATGCTACCATTGACCTGGGCGGCAGGATCCGCTTTGGTCCCGATACTGAATATGTCAGCGGCATTGATGATTACTCTGTCTGCAACGATAAGAAAGACTTTTTCTATCGATCCGCCATAAAAATTTTTCCGGAAATTACTCCTGAGGATCTGTATCCTGATACGGCGGGCATCAGACCCAAAATACAGGGGCCTGATGACCCGGGAATAAAAGATTTTTACATACGGGAGGAAGGCGACAAGGGTTTTCCGCGTCTGGTAAACCTCGTTGGCATAGAATCTCCCGGCCTTACCAGTTCCATGGCCATCGGGGAATTTGTGAAAGAAATTATTCAACATAATAGATGATACAAGAATGTCAGAGGGTTATGAAGTTTAAAGCTGTATTGTTCGATCTTGATGGTACTCTCCTGGATACTCTTGCAGACATTGCAAATTCCATGAACGCCGTGCTTGAAAGGGACGGCTTTAAGCCGCATTCTGTTGAGCGTTATAGGAAGTTTGTCGGCGGCGGTGTCGGTGATTTGTCCCGCAAGGTTTTACCCGAGGGCTTTAACGATGATGAACATGCAGAGGTAATCTCGACTAAAATGCGGGAGGAATACTCTCTACGGTGGGGCGAAAAAACCCGGCTTTATCCCGGTATCGGATGCATGCTCGATAGCTTGCGGGACCGCGGAATTCCCGTTTCAATTTTTTCAAACAAGCCGGATGATTTTACGCAGATTATATGCGGACATTATTTCAAGCAGTGGCGCTTTGTGGTCATCCTCGGGGCAACGGAGAGATTTCCCAGGAAACCGGATCCGGCGGCGGCATTGTTCGTAGCCCGGGAAATGGGTATTGCACCCGGCGACATTCTTTACCTGGGTGATTCAGATACAGACATGAAAACAGCGGTGGCAGCGGGTATGTATCCTGTGGGTGCCCTGTGGGGCTTCAGGGATGAGAAGGAATTGTCGTCAAACGGAGCACGGATTCTCCTGAAGAGTCCGGGAGAATTGCTGGATCTTTTTTAATATTCCAGGTAAATGAATATTGACTCTGTCATCCATACCCCTTTCCTGATACCGCACCCTCGTGCCGCAACGAACCTGTTCCTGTCTGATATCCATGACATATTTCATAAGATGCATAATAATACCAGACCGGGATCTTCCTGTATGACGGGCTGCCTCAGATAATTTTATTAAGCAATCAATTTGAATGTTGATGGTAGTTTCAATAAACATTAAACCCCTCCTGTATATGAATAGTTATGTGGTTAACGAATCGAAAATGCGGGATCCTTAATTTTTTTTCGAATTGATAAGAATAATTCTTCCTGATTAATTATTTGACTGTTACTGTTGTCCTGTAAAAAAGAGATTATTAATTCGTCATTTTTAGTATTTTAGAGTATATTAATATAACTGATATACTGATATTTGAATTATATATTTGACATCCGCTTTATGTGATGGCAGATTGTTCAGCTAATTCGCAGGAGGACTCACATGTGGGACTATACGGATAAAGTAAAAGAATTATACATGAACCCGAAAAACGTGGGCAAGATTGACAATGCCAATGCAGTCTCGGAGGTTGGCAGCATCGTCTGCGGCGATGCCCTTAAATTATACCTGTCGATTGATGAAAAACATGTCATCCGTGATGCAAAATTCGAAACCTTCGGCTGCGGAAGCGCCATCGCTTCATCATCGGCCCTTACAGAAATGATCATCGGGAAAACAGTCGAGGAAGCGCAAAAGATCACCAACAAGGATATTGCTGATTTCCTGGGCGGTCTCCCGGAAGAAAAAATGCACTGCTCCGTTATGGGTAACGAGGCGCTGGAAAAGGCCATCGCCAACTGGCGCGGTGAAAAGATAACCGACCATGTGGATACCGAAGGTGAAATCATCTGCCATTGTTTCGGCGTTACCGAGAACCTGATAAGAAATGTAATCCGTGAAAATAATCTCAAGACCGTGGAAGACGTCACCAACTATACCAAGGCCGGCGGTGCCTGCGGTTCGTGCATTCCGAAGATTGAAGATATCCTCCATGAGATGGCCGGCGAGGTTCATGAAGCTGAAACTGCGAAGACGGCGAAGAAGCCCCTAACAAACATTAAACGCATGCAGCTGGTTGAGGAAACCATAGCCAATGTCATAAGGCCCATGCTCCAGAAAGACGGCGGCGATATCGAACTCATCGATATCGACAACAAGAATGTCCATGTTGGTCTGCGCGGTCACTGCGTCAACTGCATGGTCTCCGATGTGACCCTGAAAAACCTGGTGGAGGCCAAGCTCCGGGAGTTTGTTGAAGAAGACATTGTTGTTCATGAAGTGAAATAAGCCGCGTATCCGATGGGGGGGATGATATGGAACGTACCGTGTATTTTGATAATAATGCCACGACAATGATTGCTCCCGAGGTCCTGGACGCAATGATGCCATTTCTGAAAGAACGATATGGAAACCCGTCAAGCATGCATGACTTTGGCGGTTCCGTCGGCAGGGAAGTGGCCAGGGCAAGAATGAATGTTGCGAAATTCATAGGCGCGGACAATGATTATGAGATCGTGTTCACCGGCACCGGGACCGAAAGCGACAACATGGCCGTTATGGGGGTGCTGGCGTATTACCGGGATAAACGGCACATCATAACATCAAGGGTTGAGCACCCGGCGATCCTTTCGCTTTACAAAAAGCTTGAGAAGGACGGGTACCGCGTCACCTATATCCCGGTGGACCATGCCGGCAACCTGGACATGAACGCACTGAGAGCTTCCGTTGATGATGATACGGCTGTTGTTTCGGTAATGTACGCCAACAATGAAACAGGCGTTATTTTCCCTGTAGAAGAAATCGGATTGTTTCTGAAAGAGCGCGGTGTACCATTCCATGTTGATGCGGTTCAGGCCGCCGGCAAGATCCCCATTGACGTGAACAGGATACAGTGTGACCTCCTCACAATTTCCGGACACAAGTTCCATGCACCCAAGGGCATCGGCGTTCTGTACGTGCGGCGTGGTACCAGGATGCGTCCCATTTTGTATGGGGGCCACCAGGAAAAGGGAAGGCGCCCCGGAACGGAAAATGTTCCCGGCATAATCGGCATCGGAACCGCCGCGGAGCTTGCCTTGAAGCATCTTCCCGATTACTCCACAAAGGTAAAGGCGCTCCGGGACAGGCTGGAGAAGGGCCTTCTCGCGACCTTCAATAATGCGAGCCTGAACGGTGAGACGGGGCGGCGGGTTCCCAACACCACGAACGTTGGATTCGGTTATATTGAGGGCGAGGCCATATTGCTCTATCTTGATGGCAAGGGCATCGCGGCGTCATCAGGATCGGCATGCTCGTCCGGCTCCCTTGAGCCTTCCCATGTTCTCAGGGCCATGGGTGTTCCCTTTACTTCTGCCCATGGATCGATCAGGTTCAGCCTGAGTCGATATTCAACCGCCGATGAAGTCGACTATGTGCTTCAAGTAATGCCGGAAGTTGTCAACCGCCTCCTTGAGATATCACCGTACTGGGATAGTGAAAAGAAGGAACCGAAGCCTATTAATCTTTAATGTCTTCTGGTGAAGCACGACGGTTGTTTCCTGCCGAACTGAAAAAATGGGCTCATTGATGATTGTCGAAATGATACCGTATCTCCCGTGGTTGTGCGATGAAATCGCGTAAGATTCTGAGAATGTCCGTTCCGGTTTTGTTGATGGCTTTATTTCTATATAGCGCTGTCAGTATTATTGCCTATGGCAGCGGCGCTGTGCCAGTGAAAGCGGACGCCGCGATTGTCCTCGGGGCGGCATCATACGGTGATAAACCATCGCCGGTGTTCAGAGAGCGCATCAATTACGCTGTCTGGCTTTACCGGCATGGCTACGTAAAGAAGATTATCTTCACCGGCGCGAGGGACAGCGGAAATGAACCGGCGGCTTCCGCCGTTGCAACAAGCTATGCGTCGGACCGGGGCATACCGCTTCAGGATATCCTCGGGGAGAATCAATCGACGACAACTGAAGAAAATCTTTCCCGCGCCCGTGACCTGGCGTTTAGAAACGGATTGAGGACGTTTCTCATAGTGAGTGATCCGCTGCACATGAAGCGCGCCATGATTATAACGGGAGATCTCGGCATGGCAGCCTGGGCGGCTCCTACCCCCACGACCCGTTTTCGGAGTCTGGGCAGCCGGGCCCAGTTTCTGCTGCGGGAGATATATTTTTATAATACCTATAGTATCCGGACATTGCCGAAACGTATTGCGAAGTTGATCACATACCAAAGATGATTCCGATGCCGAATATAACAGTGGAGTTGTAAAAGAAAATGCACGTAGCTTTTTTTGATCTGGACCATACCATACTGAGTACCTCGAGCGGGCGAATCATGTTCAAGGGCTCCTACGAACATGGCCTTATCGGAAAAAAGGAAATCAGGAATGCGATCTTCATCAATATGTTGTACCGGCTTGGCATTATCACGCCGGAGGAAGCTGTCTCGCGCTGGATGAAATGGTACAGGGGAATGAGCATCGACGACATGGCACCTGTCGCGACCGAATGGATTAAAGAGCTTACAGGCCTGGTCCGCGGGGGAGCGCGGGAGGAGATACGCCGTCATTGTGATAGCGGGGCCCTCACCGTAATACTTTCGGCATCGCCCTCATTTATCTGCGAGGAGATGAGGAAAGCACTGGGGATGGATGACATTCTCTGCACTGAGCTGGAAGTTGTCGACGGTCGTCTTACCGGAAGCCTCAAGGGAAGCTACTGCCATGGCAGGGGCAAGCTCGAGAGGGCCAGGCAGTATTGCCGGGACAGGGGCTTCACGCTGGAAACCGCGTACTACTATGCCGATTCGATTGCCGACCTCCCGGTGCTGGAGGCAGTCGGTAATCCTGTGTGCGTGACCCCGGACCGGAAGCTGGCACGGACGGCGCGAAGGCGTGGCTGGAAGATCGTCCGGTGGTAATTTTTTAGAGAACCAATGCACGGCAGGCCTAATCAAATATCAGTAGGAGGAGATCATTATGAGTTTTTTCAGGTTATGTTCACTTATCGTTATCTGCACCATGGTCATATTTCCATCGATATCATGCAAAAAAGCCGAATCGCCCCAGGAGGCCGGCGCGCCTGCTGCCTATGATAAGAACGCTCCCGCCGAGGAAGCTAAAAGCGTCGCCGATGAAGCGGGCAGTATGAAGGAGCGTGAAGCCGCTCCCGGAAGAAAGGACGAAAACAGGGGAGGCCTGATCGGGCATTTTCTTGCACCAATGGATTTTGCCAAAGAACGCCTGCTTGAGTACCGGGTGGATCTCACCTATGAAAGCGGCGATTTGCTGAAATCACGGAAGGAGCTGCTGGGGATCGTGGCGAAATACGGCTTTATCAAACAGGCCGGGGCATCCCTGGAGGACCAACCGCCGGTGGTCGTTTCTGATGTGCTGATTAAATCGGACAGGATTTACGAGACCCTTCAGGAGCTCGACAGGGTGGGAACGCTGGTATCCGAAAACATCAGTGTGACGGACCATACCGAGGAGATGGCCCTCCAGGAACGGACGGTGAAGAGGGAGCAGCTCCGGATCGTGAGGAAAAACGCGGCGGCGGGGCAGGTAGCCCCGGCCGCAAAAAACTGGAGTGAAATAGACAATTCACTTACCCAGAGCGAGGACCGGCTGGACGCGGCGGAACATGGCAAGTGGAAAATACGGGACAAGGTCGCCTGGGCATGGATACATGTGAACCTGAAGGGACCTGACCGCATCAGCGTACCGAATTATTTCAATGCCATAGTGGGCATGGTGAACTTTTTATTGCGGCTGCTCTGGGTCGTCATATACCTGCTGCCATTGGCGGCCATTGCCGGGCTGATCATATGGAAGAGGAAGGCCCTTGCCGCTCTTTTCAGGAGAAAGAAAAAAGCTGAATAACGAAGCCTGCCGGCGCTGCCCCGGGATGTATGGGGCTGGCGCCGGAACAGACCTCCGGAAAAGCATGACCCGGGGATGAATTAGTGTGATAATTAATGTCAATCCGTCCGATTAATTAATCGGACTCTCATGGACGAGGAGGATTGCCATGTTGAGGAAAAATACGGTAATACATATACTGGACGCCTGCGATAAAATCCTGTTCAGCAGGGATGATGCCGATGACATTCATTTTATCCTCGATCATCTATCCGAAGAACAGGCTAACCGTTGCTATCGGGCATACTTGTCAGAAATAGTCCGGCAGTGCAGGGTGTAGATCTTTCATATCCCGGGTTTATGAATTAAAGATCTCCTTTTTTTATAGCCAAAAGCCTATCTTTTATCTTTTTTTTCATCGTGATCTGACCTCCATTCTCTGCCATCACAGGGGCAATAAAAAGTATTGCATAATTCATTATTGTTACTATTCTATGCCATTATTGCATGAGGAATAACTCCATGTCTGACAACAATGCCAGAGCAATTATTGATGGGCCGGACCAGATAATAGAAATGGCTTCCGCTTTTCAGAAAAGCAGGATTATCCTGACAGCCTTTGAGCTGGATGTATTTACGTCAATCGGGAAGGACGGAAAAACATCCGGGGAGGTTGCCGCATCAATCCGGGCGGATCACCGCGGGACCGACCGGCTTCTCAATGCCCTGTGCGCCATCGGTTTTCTCCGCAAGGAGAGTGGCAGGTTCATGAATACAGATTCTTCTCTGCGGTATATGGTGAAGGGCTCGGAGGATTACCTGTCGCGCATCGGTCATTCGCTGAACCTCTATCGCTCCTGGGGGAGCCTTACCGACGCGGTGAAGGCGGGCACAACGGTCCTTGCGCGTGAATACGACCCGGTCTCCCTCGTGAATTTCATTGAGGCGATGCATCACCGGGCCAAAAAAACGGCAGACCATCTGGTATCTCATATTGATCTGGATGGGGTGAACCGGGTCCTTGACGTCGGCGGCGGTTCAGGGGTTTATTCCATGGCCTTCGTTAAAACGAAACCGCTCCTGAGGTCCGTTGTGTTTGACCTGCCAAAGGTAACGGAGTTGACCCGGAAATATATCGATGCCGCCGGCCTTGCGGCAAGCATATCAACAATGGATGGCGACTACAACAAGGACGATTTCGGGACTGGTTATGACCTGGTTTTTATGTCGGCCATTGTACATATTAATTCTTATGACGAGAATGTTGCCCTCATGAAGAGGGCCTGGCGCGCGCTGAATCCTGGAGGCATCATTGTCATCCAGGACCACATCATGGAAGATGATCGGACTACTCCCGCGCGGGGCGCACTATTTGCCCTTAATATGCTGGTGAACACACAGCGGGGCGATACCTACACCGAGGGGGAAATGCGGCAGTGGCTCGAGGCGGCCGGCTGCGTTGATATCCGGAGGATACCGACCGGCATGGAGAATGACCTGATGACCGGGAAGAGGCCCCTGTGACCGGCGCCGTCCTGGCGGGTGTTTATGAAATGAACCATCCCTATGTTACATACGCCATCATTGCCTGTACCGTGGTGCTTTCGATTATTGGCTTCGGGAACAGGAGACTCTTTGAAAAGAACCTCTTTTCAGTAAGGGCGATTATTGTGGATAAGGAGCTGTACAGGCTCATCACTTCCCAGTTCTTCCATGCCAACTGGGCACATCTCCTCTTTAACATGATAAGCCTTTATTCCTTCGGTGATCTGATGGAGCGAAAATTTGGTCCCGGCCTCATTGCGGCGTTATATGCGGCGGGAGCTCTGTGCGGCGATCTCCTCGCCCTGGCCATACGCAGGCGCAATCTCAATTATTCCGCTGTCGGGGCTTCGGGAGCCGTGTGCGCCGTCATCTTCTCGTCGATATTTCTTCTTCCCGGAGGGAGCATCTATATCCTCCCCTTCCCGGTGCCGCTTCCCTCATGGGTCTATGCTGTTTTATTCATGGTTGTTTCGCTGTACGGTATCGGAAGAGGGGGGTCGCTGATCGGCCATGACGCGCATATCGGAGGTGCCCTGGCCGGGATCATCGGTGCGGTCATCTACAATCCGGCGGTAGTATATCAGAATTATATTCTCCTGACGGCCTTAACGGTGCCGGTAGTTGTCCTGCTCGTGTATTATATCAGAAGAGACTGAACGAATATCCACGGGCAGACCGATCGAAGAGAACGGCTGCCGTGCTGCACCATCAGGCAATTTTATCTGCCAGGGTCTTTCTGCTTCCGCCGCAATGGCGGATGGCTTCTTCTTCTGTCCTGAAGATTTTCAGCATATCCTTTATATTGATGATTTTCAGGAATATATTTACGGCATTATTATTTCTGTTGCACAGAAGAAGCTGACGGCCATTGAGATTGAGAAAACGTTTCAGTGAAATAAACACCCGTAATCCTGAACTGCTCAGGTAATCGAGTCCTTCAAGCACTATGATCATGTGGTTGTCGTTATTGGCCTCAGCTATATCGAAGAGGTCTTTCTCGACTTTTTCCGCTTCAAAAAGATCGAGCCGTCCATGAAGGTAAATTATTGTCATGGCGCCGACATTTTTTGTTTTCACTATCATGGTGTCCCCCCGTGTTATTGTCATTTCTATCTATTTCGACATTATCCGAAAATAATCATAAAATTTATTTTGTCAAGAAATAATATTATGTCACATTAGAAAATGTGTCTGGTTCGCCCTGCATGATGATTCTGTCACAATGATTCAGAAACCGGGATTGTAATGGTCCATGAGGTCCCACCGATGCGATTTATGGTTGTGGTGCCATGAATCTGCTTTATCAGCACATTAACAAGCTGCAGCCCGAGCGATGCTGTGTTGGTAACATCAATATTCCCGGGAAGTCCAATACCGTTATCGTTAACGCTCAGGATTATGGTATTGTCAATGTTCTGGCGCAGGGTTATGCTGATTACGTTATCATCGCCGCCGCCCGGGAAGGCGTATTTAAGGGCGTTGGTGAGCAGCTCGTTTACTATCAAGCCGCAGGGTATCGCCTGGTCTATCCCGAGATGGATTTCATCGGCTTCGATCCGTAATTGAGGATTGTTCATGCTTGTTATATAGCTGCCGTGAAGCTCTTCTGATATTGTTTTGAGATATGATGTAAAATCAATTTTTGCTATGTCTTCCGAGCGGTAGAGCTTTTCATGGACGAGGGCCATTGCCCTGATGCGGTTGGCTGAATCGTTGAACAACTTCAGCAGGGCCGGGTCTTTTATGGTGTTTGACTGTAGATTGATGAGACTGATAATGATCTGGAAATTGTTTTTTACCCGGTGATGTATCTCTTTCAATAATACATCTTTCTCTTTGAGGGATGTCCTGATCTGCTCTTCAGCCTGTTTTCGCTGTGTGATGTCCAGGATGATGGCGTTGAATCCGAGAATGGTGTTCTTGACGTGGTACGCGGTCGGCGTTGAATATATGTAAACCTCGTTTCCGTTTTTATGCAAAAACCGGAATTCGATATCGAACTTTTCCCTCGGATCTGCTGAACCGCGCTGGAACTCCCTGAAAATGCGCTCGCGGTCATCGGGATGGAGGAAATTTATGAAGTATTTACCGATCATTTCATCCTGCTGGTATCCCAGCATTTGGAGGAGAGATTCGTTGACATAGACTAGCTCGCCTGCGGGACTTACCGTTGCTATTCCAAGCGATGTCTTTTCGACCAGGCTCCGGTATTTTTCTTCAGAAAGTTCAAGCAGGTCCTGGGAATGCTTGCGCTCGGTGACATCGCGGATGGTTGCCTGGAGAAAGGTCCTGCTGCCCACCTCGCATTTTGAAAGGAGTATCGTGCCGGGAAATTCGTTCCCGTCGAGGCGTTTGAACTGCCATTCGAAAAAGTGCCATCCTTCTGTCATGGCTTTCTCGTACATGCGATCGGCCTTCTCGCGGGAGACCTCACCATCGGGCTGCAATTCCGGGGAGATGTCCCGGATTGAAAGACGCATGCGGTCATTCGCAACGGTTTCTATCCTGAACATGTGATTGAATGTCGGGTTGGCAGCCAGGATTTTCCACTCCGGAGGATCAAGGACGATAATGGCGTCGCGGGAAAATTCAAACAAAGACCGGTAGCGCTCCTCGCTTTCCTGAAGGGCGTTTTCGGCGCGCCGCCGCTCGGCGATTTCTGTTTCAAGCTCCCGGTTTGTTTCGGTCAGCTCGGAACTGAATTCCTCCAGCTCGGCCGCGGTTGCCCGCGATCGGCCGAGGGCCAGACGGTACTGGCTGACCAGGAACCAGAGGAGCATGGCTATGGCGGTATAGGCGATTGCCACAATGACCGCCCGGTTTACGAAGTGGCTTTCCGGGGTGCGGAGCTGGTGTATCAGACCCTGGAACTGGGCCAATCCTATTGTCACGTAGGCGGTTACGCTCAGGATCACGATGGCCCACTGGATTTTGTGTCCCAGAAGGATTGCCGCCAGCACGATCGATAAGGCGTAAAGTATCATGGCCGGGGCGCCGGCGCCTCCGATTATGTTGCCGTACACGGCAATGAGGAATACGAAGAGGGGCGGCAGATAACCGGCCGCCTTCCAGTAGCCGACGCTGGCGAGTTTCCATCCTCCGAAAAAAATAAACGTGATGAGTACCATGATGATCAGGCTGTCCGTTGGGATGGAACCCAGCAGCCAGCCGGTAAAAAGAATAAATGTAAATATGGAGGCGGGAAAGCCCATGATAAGTGAGCTTACCTTCGTCATGTGCTCCCTGATCGCGTCATCGGGATTTATGGATTGGGGGGCTGTGAGACGTTCCCATGTTTTATTAATGCTGTTTTTTTTCACCAGTGACCCTGGGTGGTGGTAAATGGACATTTTTCATGGTCAGGTCGCAAGTTTAATGTGGACTTATACTGCTGCCGGAAAAAGGAATTCGTCAAGTAATTAATGATTGATATCAGGGATGGCGGGTATCTCCGGGCCGGATCCTCAAACAGGCGGATTGGTGATCGGGATGGTGATAGACCAGACTGTGCCGCCATTACGCTCGATGAAATAGTTCCCATGTACCTGATCTATCAGGACTTTCACGAGCTGCAGGCCCAGGGAAGACGATTTTTCTGCATCAATCCCCCCGGGAAGTCCTATGCCGTTATCCCGAACGATTATGGTCGCTTCATTGTCGCCGGAATGTCGCAGGGACACGCGGATCTCACCGGTCTCGATGCCTTCGGGGAAGGCGTATTTGAGGGAATTGGTGATCAGTTCGTTCACAATCAGGCCGCAGGGGATAGCCTGATCTATCCCAAGGGGGATATTGTCAGCTTCGATGAGCAGTTGCGGTCTGTTGCCACCGATCGTATAGTTGCTGTGCAGGTCCTCTGCTATTGTTGTAATATACGATGCAAAATCTATTTTTGCCATGTCATCCGACTGGTAGAGCTTTTCGTGGACGAGGGCCATTGCCCTGATGCGGTTCGTTGAATCGCTGAATATTTTCAGCAGTTCCTTGTCTTTGATGCTGCCTGTTTGCAGGTTCAGCAGGCTTATGATGATCTGCATGTTGTTTTTTACGCGATGATGGATCTCTTTAAGAAGAATTTCTTTTTCTTTCAGGGAAGCCCTGATCAGCTCTTCGGCCCGTTTCCTCTCGGTGACGTCGCGCATGGTAACCTGGATCAGCGTTCTGTCGCGCAATTCGCATTTTGACAGAAGCACCGTTGCGGGGAATTCCTCGCCGTCAAGGCGCCGCTGGCGGAATTCAAAAAAGCACCATCCCTCAGTTAATGACTTCTGGAGCATCTTCAAGATCATATCCCGTGAGCGCTCGCCGCTGGGCTGATATTCAGGCGCATAGTTCCCCGGGGCCGGTGATGGGGGCGGTGAATGTGTCCGGGTTAATCCTGAACATTTCAAAGGCCGCTTTGTTGGCGGCAACAAAGGTCCATGAGGGGGCCTCAATTATTAATATCGCGTCGCGGGTGCTTTCAAAGAGGGTCCGGTACCGTTCCTCGTTTTCCCTGAGGGCTTCTTCTGCGCGGGTCCGCGCGGTAATCTCATCATTGGCCCGATCCAGGGCCCTGCGGTTAATGGCAAAGATGCTGAAGGCGGTTATTGTCATGAATACCAGGGCAATGCTGTTGTCCGCGGTGTAGTCAATCAGGGAGTTCCGGGGGATATTGAATTGTTCTCCGAGAAAAAAAGTAAAGGCAAAGAGCATGGCCAGGTTGATGCCGCCGTAAATGACTATGGCGGTACCGTTTCGCACTACGGCCAGCGGTGTGAGTGTAAGGATGCAAAATATAAAAGCGATGGTATCCAGGCGTGATACTATAAATGACCGGTCTTCAATTATGATGGTCCATGCGGTAATGAGAAGAAGTATCAACACTATATGCGCTGATACGGCAAAATAACCGCGAAGAAGGAGCAGCAGTATGACAATGACAAGGATGAAGGTGACTATCACCGGTAAGAGTATGGCGAAATCAATTTTATATCCCAGGGTCGGATTTTGGAGATGAAGAAAAGCGGTGTAGATTATTAATACCGGCAGAAGAACAAGAATGATCAGACACAGGAAAAAAAAGAACCTGACCTTCATCTGGACCACGAAGTCGGAATTTTCGTATTTCTGTAGGACCCTGTCCAGAATAGTTGACATTTCAGATAACCGTTTTATACCCCGTCGCCGGTAATGCGGGTCCCGATGCAGGGCCTGCCTGATTTGCCGTCAGGCTATCCGGCCGGCCCATGTAACGGCTTAAGGGTAACTGATGTTTAAAGTGATGTCAAGAAAGTAATTCGGGGCAGTGAATTATCTTGCGGGCATTGACTATCCGGGCGTGCATACAGGGACAGCGGCACCGATACCCAGCTTATTTCCTAACCTTCCACTTCCGCCAGGGCCTGGTCCTGGTACGCATGATACAGGCGGTGGCAGAAATCGTCCCACTGCCCGCATATCGCTATTGTCCTGTCGTCCATCTGGAGGAGGTTTGGATATGATATCAGCTCATCCATTTCCTTCCCTAGATTTGTACTGATGCGTTTATCGCCGCCCTTGAGAATATCGGCCACGAATGCCGAAGGCTTATACCAGGCGGAGGCGCGCTGGAAATCCCTGTGGATCTGCATGAGAAGAACGTTGCGCGGTCCTTCCCAGAGCTCGTTCACGGCTGAGTCACGGTAGAGGCGGGGAAGGGACGAGAAGTCTTCCATAACGCCGTGGCCCCCGAAGATTGACATGGCGTCGCGGACTGTTTCCGTGCTGTCCCATGACGTGGTTATCTTCTGGAGCATGATCAGTTCCCGGAGAGCAAGGCGCCGTTCCCGGATGCCGGCGGGTTCACCTGCGCCGAGTCCCCCGGAGAGCTTCCCTCCCATGGCCAGGAAGTCACCGTAGAGCTTAAAGGCGCCGGCGGTTGTCCGCTTCGCGGAGCGTTCCATTTCACTGAGTTGGCCCCCAACCATGGGGAATTTTCCTATTGGAATACCGAAGGCGTCGCGGAAGGCTGCATACCGTACCGCTTCCCGCGCAACCCTGGTCATGAAGGCAGCGGAGGAGAGCCCCACAGTGAGGCGCGAATAAGTGAGTACGATGCCAACGACGTTCGCCACGCCCCGGTCGAGAGGGCCCACCGGGTAGGCAACGGCTCCGTTAAGGGTCATCTCGGCCGTGGTGAGCTCGCTCGTGCCGAGTTTCCACTTTATCCGGTCAATGGTGTATCCGTTGCGGATCTCTTTTTCCTTGTTACCCGGCAGCCATGACGGCATTACAAAGAGGGCAACCTTGTCCGAGCCTGAAGGTTTCGCCGTGATGCAGGCATATTCGGCATGGGTGGCGGAACAGAAGAATTTTGTGCCGTAGAGCCGCCATATCCCCCCCTCGTTGACAGCTTCCAGCACGTTGGAGGGCACGTCTGACCCGCCCTGGATTTCAGAAAGGTACTGGGCGCCTATGGCGAATTCGCCGTCGATTCCTTCCTTGCAATGGCGCAGGATATGCTTTGTTTCGGGGGTATCGGCAAAGGCGTCGAGTATGGCCACCAGTCCCTCGGTGCAGGTGATGGGACAGGCGATGCAGGCTTCGCCGTTCTGATATATGAGGAACATTTTTACGAGCTTTGCAAGAGGAGTTGTTGATCCGGAGAAGAGTCCTTCGGAGAAAATCTCCCGTTCCATGATCTCAGTTTCGCGGGGACGCACGATGCGGTCAATGCGGTTGTGGTGCCCGTCATAATGCATCATGTAAGGACGCTTTTCCGGCACCGCGATCGCGTCGGCCATGTCGCGCCAGCGATAGGAAGCCTTTTCTGAAAGCTTCCTGGCTTCCCGGTCAAGGGACTCCCATTCGTTTCCGGCATGGTGTTTCACCACCTTCTGAAAAAATGTATCGTCCCGGTAATAGTCGACCTTGTTCCGCCATTCGAGAAAATCATTGAAGCTGTAGGGGTTGTTCCTGTTGGGCAGCGACATGGCAGTCTCCTTGTGGCATGATGATTATTCACTACTGGTTGCAGCGGGGTTGCACGTCAAAAGTAAAACGGGACTTGCACCTGGTCCAATCAGCCCTTTTCTTCAATCAGAGTATTAAGCTCCCGCGCTTTTTCGCTTATGGTTTCCGTAAAAGATAGTATTCTCCTGTTGAGGGCCGCCACTTCCTCGGCGATTTCCGAGAGCCGTTTCACCGCCCGGGAGTTGTTTTCCATGGCTTTCATCTGGTGCACGGTGGATCCTGCGATTTCGCCGGAAAGGCTGTTGATGATGGAGGCCTGGCGTATGACATCGTCAAAAGCCTCGGCCTGGCTTTCGATAAGGGTTTCGACCTGGTCGATGCGTGAGTTTATATCATCCAGCATGGAAAAGATGGATTCGGTAGAGGTCCTGGTCACGTCCACCATGTGCATGCCCTCGTTTATATCGCTGAGTATTCTTGATATCTGTGACGAGATTTCCTTCGAGTTATCCGAGGTGGCTGTTGCAAGCTTTCCTATTTCGTCGGCGACAACGGCGAAACCACGACCATGTTCGCCGGCGCGGGCGGCTTCGATGGAAGCATTCAGCGACAGGAGGTTGATGCGGTCCGATATGTCGTTGATGATCTCCACGAAATTCTTTATGGCGGCGCCTCCCTCGTTGATGACCTGCATTTTCCCGATCATTTCATTGATGATCCGCTCAGTTTCGCGTTTTGATTCGGATATGCCTGAAATGGAGCCGAGGACGGAGTTTATCATCCCCGTTGCGCCGCTCTGGGTCTTGTTGAAGATGTCGATCATGTCTGCGGTCTTCTTCCCTTCCGTTTCCTGGTTTCCGGCGGATTCGCTGATGGCGGTAATGGAAGCGGTCAGTTCCTCGAATGTCTCGCTCATGCTCTTGCTGCTTGCTGACTGCTCTTCAGCAAGAGAAGAAAAGTTGCGTTCAATCGCGGTCAATTCAGTGCTGACGGATATTAGGTCTTTCGATGCAATATCAACGCCGCCTATGATGCCGGCGAGATGGTCGGCGCGCCTGTTCGATACTGTGACGGCTTCCTCGAGATCGCGGTTAAGGGTGCCGACCTGGCGGTAGAGCTTGAGGATACGGATGGAAAGAATCCCTGCTACGCCGAGTATGAAGAGCAGTGTGCCGTACGAGGACAGGCGAGCCCCTGATATCACGTCGCGGTCGAGAAGGATATCATGGACTGCCGCGGCAATCATGATGAATACGGCGATGATCGTCAGAGCTCCGTCGGGGCCGGTTTCCATGACGCGGCTCATGAAGGGAGCAGGCTGCGCACGGACAAGTCCTGCGAGGCGACCGGGCAATGCGTCGGCCATCCTGTTCCATCTTGCCCGGGGGGCTGATGGCGCTTCGGCGGCGGTCCTGCGGCGCCGGAGAAGGAGTTTCATGATGAAGTAGAAGGTTTCCCTTATGATGAGATAAATCACGTACAGTAGCGGTATGAGCCAGGATGCCTGCACGTAGGGGAGAATAGCGTTCCAGAAGCTGATATCCGAGCTGACTACCGGTAGAAGAACAAGGATAGCGGCGATGGCAAGATATCCGTAAAGGGCTCCCCTGAATACTTTCTCGGTAACGGTGTTCCGTCTGGCGAAAAAGTAATGCATGAACAGGGCCATGAAGGGGAGCATCAGGAACAGGGTTATATACTCGATCCGTTTCAGCAAAAAGAAATCATCAAAGAGCAGATACTTTGTCTGGGTTCTCAGAAAGAAATAGAGGGAAAAGCTCAGGGCCGTGAACGTGTAGAAAAGGTATTCCCTTCTTTCGCGTCTCTGCAGAAAGAGAAGGCCATAATACAGACCGATGGTGAAATAAATGGCCACGATAGCCATGGCGATGGTTTCCCGGAGATTCAGGTCCTGGAGCTCCCTGTCCAGATATCCGATCTTGAAGGAGTTCCCTTCAATAGTGCCAAAGAGGTAATCAGTGGATTTACTGGACACTATGGTGATCCGGTGCGGTAACCCGGATTCAAGGTATCGTTCCGGGATCGGATAGACCCGTATCCTGTCGTAATAAAGACGTCGCGGATTGCCCGCCGTACCGGTCGCTCCGATAAGCTGTCCGTCCAGGTACGCCTCATCAGGTCCGGAGATTGTGTCAATATAGAGGCAGAGGGGCCTGGCCGGAATTTTTTCCAGAACGAATGAGCATTCTGTCACGATGCGTTGGCTGCCGGTGCCAGAAAGAACATGCTCGGCCGTTGACGGTGCAGGAATCACCGCGCACTGCCAGTAGTCAATTTCATATTCTTCCGGATCTTCTTTTAATTTCCGGTATTCCTCTTCCGAGATGTGTTTCAGGAATACCGGTCCGCTCAGATCGGCAGTCCCTTTGTTCTCAAAATCATCAGGGTTGATCCTGATAATGCCAAGCCGGAGCCGTTCCACTCCATCAGGACAGGTCAGGTACACCGCCGGTATAATTCCATTGACTCCTTCGTGCCTGCCGCGAATTATCTGGAGGCTGATGGTGTTTGTTTCATTCCAAAGTCTGGCGGGGATCTCGTAGAGGTATTCATCATCAGAAAGAGCGGTCACCGCCAGATCAGTTCCATTAAGGGAGGCGGTTACCGACGTATCGGTACGAATATACAGGGATGCTATTGCGACTGACCGTGGCCGGGTGGTCGCAATTTTTGCTGTAATGGGAATGTTGCTTCTTCCAATGTTGCGGCTTTGTAAAACATGAAAAATGGAGCTACTGCGTTTGTGACCTTTGGGTGAATCGCCGGCGGACGGCATGCCTGATATGTGCCATTCCTTCTGAAGCTCAATCCAGCAGGGCCCCGTATCGGCATGAACAGTTATGTGTAGGCAGATTATTATGAAGAATGTAATAATGAATGGTGCGGGGCGGATTGAGTTTTTCATGCCGGGTAACAATCTATTGTATATCATTATTATAAAAATAGAGAGTTATCGGTCTTTTGTCAAGCACCTTGTTCAAAGTAATGGGACCAGGTAATGCCCTGGTCCCATGAAGGTGTCAGGTGTATTGAGGTTGTGTTATCGTGCTACTTCGTTAATTAGTCTGCCCAATTCGGTATCATGGGTCTGGACAGTCTTCTGGTTTGCTTCATAACTCCGCTGGACCTCGATCATGTCCACCATTTCCCGAACCATGTTGACATTCGATTTCTCCAGAAAACCTTGGACAACTTTCATATTCCCCGGTGGTATGGGTGGACCGGAGAACTCCGTTTCCATCCAAAGAGAATCGCCTTCTTTTTTCAGTTCGCGGATTTTCTCAAAATCAACTAATTTGAGCCGGTCAAGGACCACCGGCTGGCTCCAATCGTTGTCAGCCATACCGACAACGCTGTTCGGGTCAATGGCGCCATTAACCATAATCTCCCCGCGTTCATTTACGATGAAATTGTTTTGCTGAACCCGGATGATGCCGTTTTCTCCCATCACCGGATAACCGTTGTGAGTCATAAGGATGCCGTCTTGGTTAATGGTGAAGGAACCGTTTCTGGTATAGCGCTCGCCGCGTTCTGTTTTTACCGTGAGGAAACCGCGCCCGTCCAGGGCCAGGTCGAAGTTGTTCTCTGTCCGCTGGAGAGAACCCTGATCAAAATCGGTGTAGACTTCGTTAACCTCGACGCCGGTGCCGAGTTTGCCCACATAGGGCATCGTATCGTATGAGCCGGACGGTGTAATGCCCAGGCCATTATCGCTCAACCGGCGTATCAGCATGTCCGGGAAGGCCTTGAAGACGGCAAGGTCCTTCTTGAAACCGGTTTTGTCCACATTGGCCAGATTATTGGCTACCACGTCCAGGCGCGCCTGTTGTGCGATCATGCCACTTGCGCCGGTGTAAATTCCACGAAGCATATAAATCCCCCTGCACTATGTCGCTTAAATTATCGGCAGAAGAAATGAATGAAATAATTAAAAAATGTCAGATTTACGGTAATAGTATGTGCAGGTCAGGTGGCATACCCCAGATGAATTTCCAGCATATTGCATCATTTATGATCTCTCTAATGATAGTATAATGTTTATACAAATAGTTATCGGTTGTAACAATTTCTAATTTATCTAAGTACTTATTGACTGCATAGGCAAGAATCAGAGAAACAGACATCTTAAGTAATTTCCTCAGATCAAGAAAATATTCATAATCATCCGACCTGATTTGGATATGAAAGACTTGCCAGTCTTTCAAGTCCTTTCTCTTCTGATACCGGACCATGGTGCCTGGCCGGCCTGGATCTGATATGTCATATATTGTCTTCTTTATCAACAGTGTTATCATTTCTGATCGTGACATTCCATGAGATTGAGCCGCCCTGGTGATTTTATTCAGAATATCAACCTGTATATTCAGTGTGGTTTCCATTGCCATAACCTCATTGTCGCCGTTCTGTGAGGTATACGGTACATGGCTGAAGAAATTAAAATTTTTAATAGTATCAGGAGAATTAATAAGAAAAGGCGGGATGGAACCACCCCGCCTTTATGAGTATGGGATAAAATAGGATATTAAAAATTATAGTCCGCCGCCCTTGATGCGCTGTATGTCCGCACCGAGGGACATCAGCTTCCGGTCGAGATTTTCATAGCCGCGGTCGCAGTGGTATATGCGGCGTATCTCCGTCTCGCCCTGGGCCGCCAGGGCGGCTACGACAAGGGCCGCGCCGGCCCGGAGGTCCGACATCATAACGGGTGCCGACATGAGCTTTTTCACTCCCTTGACGATGACAACAGTACCCTCTATGGTGATATCGGCGCCCATGCGGCGCAGTTCTGCCACATGGGTGAAACGACGTTCGAATATGGTTTCGATTATAACATTGATGCCGGGAATTATCGTGGCAAGAGCCATGATGGGCGCCTGGAGGTCAGTGGGGAATCCGGGAAAGGGAAGGGTTCGAATCATGGTGCCCTTGAGTGCTTTTGTAGGTTCGATGGCGACCCAGTCTTTCCCAGAATTGATGCTGTACCCCATCTCTGAAAGGGCTGTTATGCACGCACCCACGTGTTCCGGAATTACGCCGGTTATCTTTACTGAACCCCTGGTGGCTGCGCCTGCTATGAGATAGGTACCTGCTTCAATCCGGTCCGGTATTACCGAATACGTGACCGGCTGCAGATTTTTAACACCTTCAATCTCTATACGTTCTGTGCCAAGGCCGGATATCTTCGCCCCCATCTTGACAAGGAAGTTTCCCAGGTCCACAACATCAGGCTCCATGGCGCAGTTATCGAGTACGGTTTTTCCCTTTGTAAGCACTGCTGCCATCATGAGATTTGCGGTAGCCCCGACGGACACGGCCCTCATCTTGAATTCGGCGCCTTTAAGGGAAGATGCGCGTGCCTTTATATAGCCATGGTCAAGGTTGATTTCCGTGCCCAGGGCCTCGAAACCGGACAGGTGTATGTCCATCGGCCTCTCGCCGATGGCGCAGCCTCCCGGCAGGGAGACATCGGCCTCTCCGATTCTGGCCAGGAGCGGACCCATGACATAGTAGGATGCCCTCATGGTTTTAACCAGTTCGTAGGGGACCTCGGCGTTTTTAATCGAATTTACTTTTATGCGAAGGATGTTCTTTTCGGTATTGAAATCATATGTGGCGCCGAGGCACTGGATCACCTGCAGCATGGTGCGGATGTCCCTAAGGTCAGGGACATTTTTTATGACTGTTTCCCCGTCAGCGAGGAGGCTCGCCACGATGATGGGAAGGGCGGCGTTCTTGGCGCCTGATATGGCGACTTCGCCGGAAAGAGCCCTGCCGCCTTTTATTTTATACATGTCCATTAGTATGATGTCTCCAGCAGTAAATGACACAGGTTTAGCAGCGTCATGAATTGTGACAAGAGATTTTTATATTTTTTTCTCAAGCAGGATCGGCGACGTTCTCACAGGAGCGGGAAATCGCGTACTAGTGCCGGCAGTTTGATTTTAATAGGGAATATATATGATGCGGCCGCTTTGGAGAGCCCTCGGATTCTTTATTCCATTATATTTAATTATCAATGCAGTTTTTTTTTATAATGCCGGGCGATGGTTGTAACTGTTTCGCCCTTTTTGACGCGGTGTTCGATGACACCGGTAATCCTGTTTTTATAGAGCGCCTCCGTTTTTGCGTCGAGACTCTTCCTGGATTCGGCCGGAATGCGGAGGCGGTAATTTGTTATGCCCGGCGGGGTCAGGTTTGAAATAATTTCAGGATTAAGGTCCCTGATGGTCTGAAGAGGAACACCGGCAACGAGTGAAACATCTCGCAGGTCGATGGGATGCCGGAGCGTGTACAGTTCGGTCTCGTTTTTTTTCGGAACCATAATCTCATCGCTGACTCCAAAGAGACGCTGATTTTTGTAGATAACCATGAGAGCGATATACTTGGGGATATATTCGCTGGTTTCATCCCGGAGATAACCGCCTTCACGGAGCTTCCAGAAATCCCTGATGCCGGTTTTTTCCATGGTGCGCTTTACGTATCCCGCGCCGCCGTTATAAGCGGCCAGGGTCAGGGCCCAATCCGGGAAGCACCCCCGTATATTGCGGATGTGCCGTATCGCGGCGGCCGTTGACTTTTCAATGTCCCTCCGCTCATCGACCCACTGGTCGCTTCGCAACCCCAGGGGTTTTGACGTGTTGCTTACAAACTGCCACAATCCCACGGCGTGGCTGCTGGAAACGGCGCGTGGATCAAAACAGCTTTCCAGAAGAGGTAGCAGCGCAAGTTCCACGGGGATGTCACTGTTTTTCTTCATCACATCCTGTATCATGTCGTCATACCGGTAGGATCGTTCAATTGCCCGGACCAGGTACTCGCGCTTGCTGGTAAGGTAGAGATAGATGTGCTTCCGCACTGCCTTGTTTCTGCATATTGAAAGATCGCGGGATGATTCGAATATATCTTTGCTCTTTAGCGGGGGCAGATACAGTATATCCCGGTCAGGATCAAAGGAGTCAACCCGTTCCAGTCCCTCCTGGCTGTAGCGGGTATCCGTGAACAGGTTGAATAGACCCCAGGAAAGGAGCTGTGTGTCGGTCCATAACAGGGATGCGGTAACGATTACAACGCTGTAGATGATTTTTGCCGGTTTTATTTTATGTCGCATGGTGTTCCTGAAATTTTGGACAAAAAACAGCATGATGGCTGGAATGGCAAGTCTATTTTTGTTATTTTTTTTAGTGACCGGCGGTATTATAAGGAAGAGCGTTGCAATTCAGCGGCACCGCAATCATTTAATGCAGTGAGATGGATTTTACTGCCAGTGTACCCCTGTGTACATTCTCGATATGTTTTCAAGAAAACCGGTAATCCATCCCCGGCCAGAAGGAAGGACTGCGGGTGAAACGCAACTTGCGTGTTTTTGTTTTTATTTATTGAAAAAATTGTATTCTATTCTATCGTTGCCATTATCATGGAAAACGAGATGCACCCAATGGATGTCATGGTCAATATACATATAAATAGTCACTGCATAGAGACTGAGGCACGGAATGAGTACAACCGGCTGATGGACACCTACTTCAGCACGGATGACCTTGAAGGCGAGCTCGATGACAAGATAGAGCTTCTGAGGGAATTTCTGGAGAACAGCGATTTCCCCAAGCTCAGGGCTTCGGACATGCGGCTTTCAGGCGGACAGAAATCGGATGTTGTCATAAAAAGAAACGATAATGGGGCAATAATCCTTGAAATCCGCTGAACTGCAGCAGGCATGGCGCGGAGGGGTTTTGATCTGAGTGGGCCATATATGACATGCTTCATTCATTATCCCTGGAGACATGTCTGATTTAATCAAAAAAAGTAGTTGTAATTTTTCTAATGTTGCATTTTTCTTTAAAATTAAGATACGCGGTGGGGATATGGAAATGGATAAGGTGACCGTCTGGTATTTGAGGGATAATGAGAGTGGTACTAAGCTCGTCAACGCCATCAACGGTCTTGGACTGACCGTCAATCTGATTACCGGGTATAAACTGCATCACGCCAATATAGTCGAAAATGAGATCAATATATTCATTTTTGATATTATCAATACCGATCCCGAACAGATTCTCAATGAAATGATGAAGGAAGAACTCCTCCAGTCGTTCCTGAAATTCATGATGGTTAAAAAAAGCCAGGTGAAGGCGATATCGAAGCTCAATATCAACATGATGCACCTTGAGCTCCTGAACAGGCCGGTGGACATGCGCGAATTCCTTCTCCTTCTCGAGAAATCTATTATCGTCGAGCGGTACCGTGAGATCATGAAGTTTATTTCCAGGGAAGCCGAATCAAGGATCGAGGCATATGAAGGGCTCATGGATATCAACCGCAAAAACGTGTTCGAATCTGAAAAGGAAAAAGAGGCCTTCGAGAAAATTCTCGATTTCGAAAAGAACCTGATCCAGCAGCAGAGCAATCTCAGCACCGCTATCCGTGATTTCACCCTGCTCCGGCAGATGAATCTTTTCGACATGCGCGACCGCATCAAGGCTGAAGAGATGCTGGCCGATCTGCGGCGCAAGGAGTTAATGGACGCAAAGGATGTGATCAAGGCCCAGGAATCGGTGATTGATTATTCGGCAAAAGAGCTGGATGATGCGAAAAAGATAATTGACGCTCAGGAAAAGGTTGAGGAGCTTTCCCGGAGCGAGCTCATAGATCTGCACAAGGAGATCACCCGGCAGAAGGAGCTCAATAAGCAGCTGGCCGAGCAGGTTGATCGTCTTCTTTCTGATGTGAAGAATCATAAAGAGAAGTCCTGAAGGGAACAGCAGACCGCCGGGGGGATGCTGCGGGGCAGGAATACCATATCCGATATTCCGGGCTCCTGCGAAATCATAAAAAACTCCGCGAATGGAGTTTTTCAGAATACTGACAGAGGGTACACGGGATTCATATATGCCGATGGAATGGGAAACAATATTAGCTGATGCCGTGCAAAACGGGAAAATCCGCGAGCTGCATCTGAGCAAAATCCCCGTTCTCAAGACGACGACCAACTGGAAAAGGGTCGAGCTTCTGGGCTGGGTGGATCATCAATTGAAGTACACGCACTACCGGGGAGCCCTGGTCAAGCTGAATGACAAGCTCTTTTTCGTCAAGGAAAACACCGTGCAGGCGCTTCAGCAGTATGTTAACTGGAAAACGAAGAACATGATTCAGGTGATAAAGGATTAATCTTCCTCTTCAAGCTCGTTGAACAGCGAGATGACCGCGTCTTTTTTCCTCGCGATTTTAATTATTTCATCGATATACTCTTTCTTCACCAGCGCATGGGTTTGTGATATGCGCTCGATGATGCCTTCCTTGGCGATGCCCAGCAGCAGTTCGTCGATGAATTCAGGATGGCTGGATGTGAGGAGAATGTGCTGGGAAATTTTAATGTTGATGGTCTGGTTTGACCATTCCCGCAGCAGGAAGTCAAGGTTCTGCGGCAGTTCATTTTTCGAATACAGCTCCAGTGTTTCAAGGAAGCGATTCAGGGACATCCCCCGTTTCTGCGCGCGTACGATCGCCGGCCTGCTGATGACCGTGTTGATGATGACGTCATGCTTGATGATGTCGGTATGGGTCAGAAGGTGATAGAGTGCCTCCGACGGCAGCTCCTGCGCCGGTATGATGAGTGTGAAATCGGGATTGATGTAAATATTTTTACTCGCCGGTGCGGGTTCTTCCGTGTATGTTTTCAGCATCTGGCATGCAATATCCCTGCCGATGTCCGAGAGTGTTATCCGGCCGCTGTTGATATCTATGACGCCCATGATGCAGAGAAAGTTCATGACCGTGCCGAACCGTTCCAGCTCATCCTGCAGGTCCAGGAGACTGTCGGTAAAAGTCCTCTCGCTTGCTTCTGACAGGGACCTGGTCAGGATGGTGATTTTCAGGTAGCCGTAGGTTGCGGATTTGAGCTTGTACAGAAGCTTGATGATTGACTTGATGAAGTCATAGGATGGTATCTCGAAGGGAGGTTTGAAAAAAGCCTCATAGGGTCCGGAACCGCCGCTGCTTTTCAATATACGTTTCATCAGCTGCAGAGGCTGTTCCAGTTCATTGCGGAGTTCAAAAAGGGATATGGCTGCAATGTCCTTGTTCAGCTTCAGGCACCCCAGCCGGTTAAGGATGAACATTGACAGCTGCGCTGATTCTTCGGTCGGCAGATCTGTGCCGTTCGGATCCCTGAGGGGGAGCATTGCCTCGGATATGCGCCTGATGTCGATTTTTCTGAATTCCTGCTGCTTGGTGAGGAACAGCCCGAAGGTTGATATGATGTCAAAGGCGTTCAGAATATTATTGATCTGGAAGTAGCGGTTGCTGACCTTCAGTTTCTTTCTTGCGTCGTCATGCTCGTCCAGGACGGCCAGTGATGAGCTGATCTTGTCCTGGAGAATAAGGTACGAATTGAATTCCGGGCGATAGCACTGGTAGAGGTAAATAATGTTCTGGGATATCAGGCCGGCAATAATCTTCTCCGCGGATTTCTGCGGCAGCCGGTCCCTGGCGGCGTCAAGGGTCACGATGCAGCCGGATTCGGCCATGAATTTCAGGAACGCCTGTATCTCCCGGTCTTTAAGTATTTTCTCAAACTCCGGATGCTGTTTCTGCGTTTCGAGGTGGAGAAAATTTTTGTGAAGCCGGTCGGTCAGGGCCTTCGGCTCTACTATGCGCAGAAGGCCCGCTATTTCCAATATGCCGTAGGCCTTGTCCATCTTGGTGTTGAGCATCTGCCTGTTCTTTATGGTGTAGATCAGGAGATTGCGCGAAAGGATATCGGCCGTTTTCTCAATTACGGGGATTTCGAGTTTCAGCTCCTTCTGGATTTCGACAAAGGTCACCCCGTCCGGCGATCCGTATACCACCATGAGGATCCTGTGACAGGTGGCATCCAGGCTTTTAAGCAGGGTATGCATTCCCGTAACTGTTGACAGGGCGCTTACCAGGTCGCGCTTGGACTTGTTTTTCAGCTGGAGCCTGGCCCCCAGATCCTTGAAATCTTCCGGGGACAGTTTTTTGATCGATTCGCTTATTTCTTTCATATAAAAAAAAATTGTAGACACTGAAATATGCCTATTTTATATAGATGCTGTTATTTTAGCAATACATTTTATTGTTTTAAAACGTAACGGGTTATTCAGCGTCCTTTCTGTTGTTTCGCGGATCAGCTGCCCTTCAGGAGAAAAAGCCGAATATCATTCATCCGTTATCCAGTATTTACACGCATGGCAAGGAGCACCCAATGATTCAGTTTCTACGCTTTGATGCTTCATCAATAGAAGAATCACATTTTTCCATCATTTCCGGCAGGGACAGCATCCTCTTTTTTTTAAAACGGGCCGTCTACCTTGTCCTGTTTGCCTATTCCACCCTGTTCCTTGCCGCAGCGATACCCTTTGTTAAGACCCCATTCATTCCCATATACTTCATAGGGGGATGCGCCACAGCCGTATTCATCCTGAGGCTGGGTAACTATATCATCCAGTATATGAAATACAGGAATGGCGGAATAACCGTCACCAGGGAGGGGATCGAGCTCACGGAGAGCGGCGCGACAATAAAAATTCCCGCAGCTGATATTTCATACATTGAGCGGAACTTCATAGGCAATGTTCTCATCCGGCAGAAGTACGCGAGGACATCCTTTCCGCTGATGCTCCTTGCCGATGATGACCGGGAGAAGTTCCTGGCCCTTTTCCAGGACATGGCGCCGCGGCGCACCATCATTTACCGGAAAATCTGGGATTTTGTCGACGCCATAGTGGTCGCACTGGTGCTGGCGGTCCATATCATACAGTACATCATCCAGGCCTATTACATTCCGACCGGTTCCATGGAAGACACGCTGAAGGTGGGGGACCACCTCTTCGTCGAGAAGATAACCTACGGCCCGGTGGTTCCGCAGATGGTCGGCATGAAGAAACCGGTGCACCTCTCCTTTATGGGAATCAGGAAGATAAAGCGGGGCGATATCGTCATATTCAGGCCTCCCCATGACGAGGACAAGGATTACATAAAACGGTGCATCGCCGTGCCGGGAGACCGCTTCGAGATCAAGGAAGGTGCCGTTTTCATCAACGAGAAAAAGACGGTGGAGCCCTACGTCAAGGGAATCACCAGGCCGTTCAATTTCGGCCCCACCCGCCAGAACGAGATCGAGGGGGTTGTCCCGTCCGGCAAGGTCATCGTTATGGGGGACAACCGCGAGAATTCGCAGGACAGCCGCTTTTTCGGATATCTCGACATCGAGCGAATCAAGGGCAAGGCATTCATTCTCTACTGGAATTCACGGCAGATTGTCAAGCTGGACTTTTCGAGGTTCGGCCTGATTCGGTAACGGCCGCCTCCGCAGGGGCGCGGCAGCATGTCCCCGATAACGGTATACCGGATGTTTTATGAACCAGAAGGTATTTAAGCGGCGGGTGTACAGTGCCGGCCTGATATTCGCGCTCATCTCCCTCGCATTCATCGTCAGGCTCTTCAATCTCCATTTTTCCTCCAGGATCGTCGTACCCGAAACGAAGAAAACCGATGTGCGCCGCGGCTGCATCAGGGACCGGAACGGATACCTCCTGGCGCTCTCCATCGAGAAGTATTCCCTCTTTGCCAATCCGGAGGAGATACAGAAACCTGAGGAAACGGCGAGGCAGTTATCGCACCTGCTGCGGCTCCCGGCAGAGGGGATCCTCGACAGGTTGCGGAAAAAGAAGCGCTTTATCTGGATCGAACGTAAAATAGATGATCCCGTTGCCGATGAATTGCGGAGGATCAACATCCCGGGACTCTATCTGAAAAAGGAATACCAGCGCGTGTATCCCCACGAGGGGCTCGCGTCGAACATCGTCGGCTTCGTGGGGATTGACAACAACGGCCTTGCGGGGATAGAATATAACTATGACAGCGTCCTTTCCTCTATCCCCGATGGCGGGCCGGGGGAATCGGGCGGTTCCGCGATGGGCAATTCCATAACACTCACCATAGACCGTTTCATCCAGTATCATGCCGAGCGTGAGATCGAAAAGGCCGTTGCCCGGTACCGCGCCAAGCAGGGGGCGGTGCTGGTCCTTGAGGTGAAGACCGGCCGGATCCTGGCCCTGGCCAAGAGCCCCGGTTTCAATCCCAACCGCTATTACGAGTACCCATCCTTTTCGCTCAGGAATTTTTCCTTCATCGATTCCTTCGAGCCAGGATCGACGATGAAGATCCTCTCCCTTGCTTCAATGATCGAGCATAATCCGGCTATCCTGAACAGGAAATACACCTGCAAGGGCTGGGTCGATATCGCCGACGTGCGGATCAATTGCACCGGGGTCCATGGTACCATAGCCATGAGCGACATCATCCGGCATTCGTGCAACGTGGGCGTCATCGAGGCGGTGAAGGGGATCAGGAAGAAGGACCTGTATGATACGCTGGAGAAATTCCGGTTCGGAAGCAAGACTGGCGCGGAACTCCCCGGCGAGACCGAGGGCATCCTGAGGCCGTGGAAAAAATGGTCAGGACTCTCGAAATACTCCATTGCGATAGGCCAGGAAATTGCCGTGACGTCGGTGCAGCTTGCCGCAGCCTTCAGCGCGGTGGCCAACGGCGGCGTTTACATAACGCCCTCCATCATCGAGTCCATAGGGGGCAATGACGGCACCGCCATCCGGCCGCATGAGACAGCCGTCAGGGACCGGGTCATAAGCAGGAGCATCAGCGACAAGCTGATGTCCATGATGCGCGGCGTCGTCGCGGGCGGCACGGGACAGAAGGCCGCGTCAGCCTATTTCTGCGTGGCGGGAAAGACCGGCACCTCGCAGAAGTTCATCCGGGCACGGGGATACTCCGACCGCGTGCTCTCCACCTTCATAGGCCTGGCGCCCTGCGAGAATCCGGCCGTGTGCATCCTGGTCATCATCGATGACCCGGCGGACAAGCTGTCCGGCGGGCAGATTGCGACGCCGGTATTCGCGAACCTTGTTGACCGGGTGCTGACCCGTGAGGGCGCCCTGAAGAAGCGCCTGAAGGCGCGGGAGCCGGTCCCCATGAGGATGAAGAAACCCGAATTTGACGGCAAAACCATGCCCGACTTCCGGGGGATGCGGATGCCCGAATCCATTGACGTCATTATCCGCATGAAAAAAAGATTCACCATCCGTCATTCACTTCATGGCACCGGCAGGGTGTTTGGTCAGCGGCCGGCTCCGGGGACGGCCCTTAATAATTCGACCGAGGTGGTCCTGGAATTTAAGGAATGATGCGGCCGTATTGGCCGGCGGTGTGGTGGCCCGGAGGCTGATCGCACATGCCTATAATGGAAAGTAATTTCCTGGATAATACATCTCTATCTCTTTTTTTCTTGCCACGATTCGTCTCCCCTGATATGATTACTATCAATTCCTTGCCTGGATAGACCGCCAGGTATAAAATTCGCATCATATGGGACAGGGGTATTATATCATGTCTTCACCTGGATTATATAATAGCCGTATTATTAACACCTATCTTAACTACATCAAGAAAACCTATTCTCATGTTGACATAAATGAACTGCTGTCATATGCCAGGATGAAAACATACCAGGTAGCCGATCAGGGCCACTGGTTTACCCAGGAACAGGTGAACAGGTTTCATGAAAAACTGACTCTGATGACCGGGGACGAGAGCATTGCCCGCGAAGCCGGCCGGTATGCCGCAAGTCCTGAATCAATCGGCGTTATGCGTCAATATATCCTGGGTTTCATGACCCCGGCAAAAGTTTATGAAATAATAGAAAAGGCTGCCCGGGGATTTACCCGTTCAAGTAAATTTGAATATAAAAAAATAAATTCAAAAAAAATTGAGATAACAGTCACCCCTCATGAAGGCGTACATGAGAAAAAATTTCAGTGCGAGAACCGGTTGGGGCATTTTGAATCGATCGGTATCGGCTTCGAAAATAAAATTCCCAGAATAGAACATCCCGAATGCGTCTTCAACGGCGGAAAAACATGCCGCTATATAATATCATGGGGAAGCAATCTGTTTTCAGTATTGAAAATATTGCGGAATAGTGCCGCGATACTGACATTGATTGCCGGTGTTATTATCTTAATACTGTTCCCATTGACAAGCCTTATCTATTTTCTGCTGGCAGCGCTGCTTGTTATTTTCAGCCTGACTTTTTATTGTGATTTATTAACAAAAAAAGATCTTCGAAAATCCCTCCTGAACAGAGAGAACTCTCACGATGAACTTATAAAGCAGATGGATATAAATTATAACAATTCCCTCATGATCAATGAAATCGGTCAGGCGATCAGCAGGCAGATTAGCATTGAGAGCATCCTGAAAATTGTAATACAGATATTCAAGAATCGCCTTGATTACGACCGGTGCATGCTGCTCATGAGAAATGAAAAAAAGGACGCATTGATATATCAAACCGGATTCGGTTATACCCCGAAACAGCTTAAAATACTGAAAACTTCCGAGTTTAAGATTGGCAAACCGAAATCCAGGGACATTTTTTCTGTATCATTCAACGAGAAAAAACCGTATCTGATAAACGACATTTCTATGATCGATGAAGATCTTTCACCGCGAAGTATTCAGCTGATAAAGGAAACGGGCGCCCGCTCTTTTATATGCTGCCCGATTGTATGCGACAAGGAATCAATCGGAATCCTTACCGTGGACAATGTAAAAACAAAACAGCCGCTGATCCAGAGCGATTTACGATTAATGATGGGGATCTCATCGGTTATCGGCATCAGCATTAAAAATGCCGAGCTGTACGATGCCAGGGCGCAGCAGCTGCAGTCCATTTTGAATGTCCTTGCCACAAGCATCGACGCCCGGGATCCGTACACCGCGGGCCACTCGGAAAAGGTCACCGAGTACGCCATAGGAATCTGCAGGGAAATGGGAATCCCGAAGGATTACACCGAGATCGTCGGGATCGCGGCGGCGCTTCATGACTACGGGAAAATCGGTATCTCCGATTCCCTTTTGAAAAAGAAGGGAGCCCTCACGACCAAGGAACGCGAGATAATAAATACCCATGCGGAAAAAACGAGACAGATCCTGAAGCAGATACATTTCATGGGGGAATATAATAAAATCCCGGAGATCGCGGGCTCTCATCATGAAAAACTGGATGGGAGCGGCTATCCACTGGGGCTGAAGGGCTCTGAAATACCCCTTGGCTCCCAGATTATTGCGGTTGCCGATTTTTTTGAGGCGATAACCTCAAAACGTCACTACAGGGATTCATTGCCGCTTAACGAAGCATTTGAGATGTTAACCAAAGAAAGCGGCAGGCACTTTGATAAAAATATTATTAAAGCGTTCACCAGTTATTATAAAAAAACAAAAATCCGGAAGGAATACATTTCTCTATTATCCGAATTGGAAAATGAAAAAGAAACCGCGAAGAGAAGCATAATATTAGAGAAAATTGACCACCTGAGAATCGGAAATTATTGAAGAAAAATGTATGGATTCTGCCTCCACCATCCGTCCTGTGAGATCCATTATTTCTCCTCGAGATCGATGAGGAAAAACCATGAACTGCGGGTTGCCGAGACCAGCAGCATGATCATGCCGGCCATGACAAGGGACAGGCTCTGCGTGTCCAGGAAAAACAGGACATGAAGCGACGCGAAGATGATTGCCGTGAAGGCGAGACAGGGCCACCCGTAGCGCCGAAACGCTTCGCGGTAATCCTTCATGCGGAGCCGGGCGATAAAGCCCCGCAGGGCCGTGTAGAACCCGGAGGCGCCGATCAGGGTCAGAGGGATGCCGATCCCTTCCGGCGTCTGCCGGGGGATCAGCAGCGTAAGGGAAATGCTGATAATCGACAGGAACAGGCCGAACGTCTGCCTGGAATATAATTTCAGGTGGACATTGTCCTTGTGGGTTATCACTGACTTGTTAAGTGATACCGACACGAAGAGGAGCCCGAGCAGTGTTGCCGAACACCCCATGATGGTAGCATAGAACACCTGCCATTCACCCACATGCCTGCTGAAATCAGTCATCGCGTGTTACTCCTTGTGTTTATCTGTCAGATGCCGGTATACCATTTCCTGCCCTTGATGCTGACCCATGCCAGGGTCATCGCCAGTTTTATGTTGCGGGTTATTCTGAAAAACCTCAATGAACGGAGAAAAATCTTGTGCGGGGAATAAAAATTCATCCCCACTTTTTTCATCCATCCCTGAAGCTGTTCCTCTGTCAGATTTTTCATTTTGAAATGAATGCCGGCTACGAATTTTTCCCTTGTTTTGTCCCAATCTGCAGGGAAATCCTTCAATTTCAATCTTCCTTCCTGCTCCATCTTTTTATAAAACCGCGTGCCCGGCAGTGTCTGTTTTGCATAGAGCCGCAGGATGTCAAAGGATGCGTTCTCCAGGTACTGTTCTGTCTGTGCCAGCACGTTTTCGGTGTCTGCGTCATTACCGAAAACCATTTCCGCCGTAATGATGATTTTTCTTTCCCGGGCATTGTCGACCAGCTGGGAATAGGTTTGAGGGGGAAACTTTTTAAGGTTCAGCATTTTATTCATGTCTTTAAGGGATTCCGGGTTGATCGATTCAAAGCCGATCAGCATGTTCCTGCACCCCGCTTCGGAAGCCAGTTCCAGGGACTCTATGTCGGCCAGGGCGTTGATAGAGGCAAAGCAGACGAAATACTTGAAGGGCATGTTCCCCTTCTTTCTTTCCTCGATGATTCTTCTGCACAGGGTTTTGAATCTCGTCACTTCCCTGGGGGAATTGCCGTAGATGTTGCCGTCCGTGAAATAGATCATGTTGTTTTTTTTCGGCAGGGATTTTAATTCATTGATGATATCCTCCACGTCTCTCTGCCGGTATATATTTTCGTAGAAAGCGTTTATCGCGCAGAAGTCGCAGTTGAAGGGGCAGCCCCTGCTGGTGGCGATCGGGGTAAAGCGGTATACCGGCTTGAAAAGGTCATGGCGGGGAAGCTTCATGCCGGGCAATGGCCTGGCATCAGCCTTGTATTTTCGTTTCAAGCGGTTTTTCTCGAAATCTTCCAGCATTTTAGCGATAACAGGCTCCCCGTCTCCGATGCATATGGCGTCGCAGAATTTCATGGCCTCGTCCGGGCACATGGAAACATGGACGCCCCCCATGATGACGGTCTTTCCTCTGGCCCGGAATTTTTCGGCGATCCTGTAAGCCTGGTTGACATACAGCGTGATTGTCGTTATGCCAATGATGTCGGCATCAGTATCATAGTTGATCTCTTCCAATTCTTCATCAACAAACTCCGCCTTCCAGTTGTCAGGAAGGTAGGCTGCGAGGTAGGCGAAACCCAGTGGGTACATCGCGTCTCTCATCTGGTACATTTTTTCAATGCTGAATTTCGGCTGAATGAATAATATTTTTTTCATAGTATCCTATTATCTTTTAGAAATATATCATTATCTTTAATTCAGTGAATATTCAGGGTTATTAATAACTGCTTCGCCATCCGCTCATGTCCGATCCGGTTCACGGATCCGAACTGGTTCAACTTTATTTTTTGAAGATTTAAGCTGCAGTGATAGAACGAATGGCCCCGATTTTTCGCAATAATTCGGCGGGGGCCTAATTCGTCCAGCACTTTTTGCGTGTCAGGGCGCATGGGCGGTCCGGATCCATTGCAGAATCCCCGGTCAGGACAGCAGGGAATTCATGACAATTTTTTAACACACGTTTCATGTAAGAAAGTTGACACAAGGGGGAATTTTTTGATTATCTTAATTGTTGATACAATCCCTGCCGGCGCCGGATGCGAGCTTCGCCGCAGAACAGGGCCTTATGATGCTGAACAATCACGGTTCCCGGGGATTGCCCTCGCAGGATCATAGTATAATACCGAAGAGGTTTCATGATGCCATCACCGGCACATTTTTATAAAACAACCCTGCCCGGGAAATTCACCGAGGGAGAGGAGCAGCGATTCGTTGACCTGAAGGGGGTCCGTCTTTCCTACAAGGTGAGCGGCGGCGGCCCTCCCCTGGTGTTTCACCATGGCTGGATCGGCAACGAGGACACCTTTGCCATGTGCCACCAGGGGTTCGCGCGTTATTTCACGGTGTACCGTCCCGCGTGGCCCGGATACGGCGACAGCTCACCCCTGAAAAAATTTTCTATAGAAGACCTGGCGGAGCTGTCCCACGAATTCATCACGCGTCTCGGGCTGCGCCGCCCGGTGATGGTCGGAAACTGCCTCGGGGGCAATGTCGCCATGGAATTCGCGCGGGTTTATCCACGGCTCATCTCGAGACTCGTGCTAGTGGAGATTTACGAGTTTTTCCCTGAAGTATACCGTATTCTCCTTGTCCCGGGATTCAACAGGTTTCTTTACCATCTTCTCTTCAAGACGCGTCCCGGCTTCAACCTCATGAACACCTGTATGCCGCTGCAGATGACCAACGGCAACAACGGATGGGAGTATACCTGGGAGGGGTTTCTGCGCACCCATGCGGAGAGCGCCCTCGAGTTTCTGAGGGCGATTTACATCTTCTCAAAGAGCAGGTTCGGACTGTACAGGGAGAATTACCGCTCGGATATACCGGCCATTTACGTCTCCGGAGGAAAGACCTTCGGCCCGGCTGCCGAATTCGGAGCCATCGTCGACAACCTTTTCAGCGATCTATCGGTTGTCTCAATACCGGAAAGCATGCACAACCCGGTGGTTGAGCAGCCCGAGGCCTTCCAGGAAAAGGTCCTTGCAGCGCTCGGTTGCGGCGTGCACCCCATCAAGGTGGGCAACTAGGCTTCCCGGCCGATAGTCCGCCCGGTGCGGGCGCGGGGAATTGCGCTGGTGCCGGTCATTTTTTGATTTTTTCGCAGGATGGATAAAAAAAACCCGGCCGTTTCCGGTCGGGTTTTATCATTTTCTTGGTTCGAAAATTATTGAACGGTTTTCACTGAAACCGCGCGGGGACCTTTGTCGCCCTTTTCAACCTCGAATTCAACTCTGTCGCCTTCATAAAGGGTCTTGAAGCCATTACCGACGATGCCGGTGTGATGGACGAAAAGGTCCGTTCCGTCATCGTGTGACAGAAACCCAAAACCTTTTTTCTCGTTGAACCATTTGACTGTTCCTTTAGCCATTAAAAAACTCCTGTAAAAAATGATGCGGGTTATACCCGAAGAATAAGACTCATCAAAACTACAATTACTTAAGCCAGGATTAAACTCGAGGGTAAGACAATTGAAGGATTTTTGAAACTATTCAGTTAGGGGCAATATAATGAACTATATGAACTGCGTCAATGGTTTTTCCAATTATTACGGGATAAATCTGGAAATAGTGCGAATACATATTCATAATGAAGTAATTGGTTACTTATTATCATGATAGATGACAGTTTTTTAAGATATCCTCTGTACTCTGAGATCTGCGGCTATCTCTCATGGACCAGCTGCCCGCTCTTCCAAACCTTGAGAACACTGGAGACATTGCTCACATCTTCGATCGGGTTTCCTCCTAGAAGGACCATGTCAGCGATCTTGCCCGGTTCTATCGAACCCAGTTCATGAACAAGGCCCAACACCGCTGCGTTTTTCCTGGTGGCGGTTTCCAGTATCTCGTAATTGCTGAACCCGGTTTCGGACATCAACTGCATTTCCAGCCACGGCAGACCGAAGAGGCAGATATCGGTGCCGCCGGCATCGGTGCCGAAACCGATGGAAGCGCCGGCTTCATGGAGGCGGCGCAGGTTTCCCGCCATGGTGCTGTACGTTTTTCTCAGGAAATGGTAGTCGATCATGACTGAGCTCTTCTTGCCGGCGACAATGGCATTGATAATCTCCAGAGTTTCTTTCCGGGCCCGGGGAACCAGGTAGTCGTCGGAGGCGTTGATGATATCCCTGAGAACCAGGATCATTTTTTCATGGTACAGTCCCGGGGCGATTAAGGTGGGAGTTACGGTTATTCCATTTCCCGCTATCATCCGTGCTTCTTCCGATGGCAGCTCCGTGAGGGGCAGGTGCTCAATGGTGTCAACCCCCATTTCGATTCCCTTGCGGAAGCCGGCAAGGGAAAGGGCGTGGATGGCGATTTTCCTGTTTCGCGCCCGCGCCGTGCGGGCGATTGCTGCGTAGCTGCCGTCGGCCAGGATGGATAATTGTGGATGACCGAAGAGGTAGGATTCCTCCTGGTACACGGTTTTGATCCATGCCGCGCCCTTGTCCGCGAGGGAGTGCACGATTTGTTCGGCCTGCTTTTCATCGGTGATCCTTTCTGCAAATTGTCCGCCGAGGATCTTCTTCATCAGCCGGTTAAAAGGAGGCACCATGTCAGGGTACCCCCCGGGGCAGGTTATCATCGAAAATGAGGGAATGATGCGGGGTCCGGTTATGGTACCCTGCTCAATCATCTTCATGAAGCGGAGGATCCCCGGCGGCGAGCCCATGTCGCGGACAGTGGTAACTCCGCCGCGTATGCAGCTGCGCAGGTTTTCCATGACCTGTCGTTGGACTGAAAGGAGGTTGGCGAACTTAACCGCTTCACCGGGACTGATAAAGGGATTGGTGCTGTGGACATGGATGTCTATCAGGCCGGGGATGAGATAGTTGCCGCCGCAATCCAGGGCGGCGTGGCCGCGCAAGGCCGGTCCGTGAAGTTCGGAGGCGTCAGGAATTGATTTGATCCTGCCCTTTTCAAGAACCACGATCCTGTTCTTCCTGACTGGTTCCCCTCCGGCAGACATATCAACCAGGTTTACGTTATGCAGTACGGTTCCATTATTTCCCATGACAATTGTCCTTTGAAAAAGGTTAAGGAGATGTCGAAATAATAGCAAGAAAAAAGTATTTGTCGATGAAAATTCTGTTCATGGGGAAGTTGCAATGATACACGATATTTTTCTTGAACTTTCCCGCCGGATCATACGATAGGTATTGCATGGGAAACTTTGAAGGCAACATGGCTGTTTTAAAAAAGCGCTTCCCGGATCTCCATGGACGGATTACCGCTGTTGCTGACGACGGCTCAATCGAGCCGGTTGAAACGAAACTGGGCGGTTTTGTCCCGGCGGTCACGAAGGAGGGAAAGCGCCTTGTTATACACAGCAAGTTCGATCCGGTCAAGGAGGCGGAGCGCTTCATAGGCGAGATCGACACGGCCGCCTTTGACCTTTTCATCGTCTTCGGCTTCGGCTTCGGCTATCACGTGGAGGAACTGCTCCGGGGGATGGGGAGCGATTCCCTGGTCCTGGTCATCGAGAAGAGTCCCCTCATGGTGCGCAAGGCGATGGAGAGCAGGGACCTGGAGCACGTCCTGGCCAGTGACCGCTTGCTCCTGCTCCTGGATCCGGCCGAGGACGTCATTGCCGACGCCCTCAAGGGAAAATCGTCGCGCCGGACGAGCCTCATCCTGCACCGGGGCTCCTTCCAGGCCGAGCCGGATTATTACGGCAACATGCAGCAGATCGTCCGTTCCTATCTCTCCACGAAGGAAGTGAATATCGCCACCCTGGCGAAGTTTGAAAAGGTCTGGGCATCCAATATAGCGCGGAACATCGGCGTTTTTATCAGCGCCCCCGGGGCGAATGCCTTCTATGATAAATTCAACGGCGTCCCCGCCATTGTCGTTGCCGCGGGACCGTCGCTCCACCGGAGCCTTGATTTCATCCGGCAGAACCGCGGCCGCGCCCTCATCATAGCCGTGGACACGTCGTACCGGATACTGATGAAGCAGGGGATCGAGCCTCACTTCTGCATCGTGGTTGACCCCCAGGTGATCAACGCGCGTTATTTCGAGGGATCAGCCCCGGGCAGGACCATATTGATAGCGGACCCCACGGTCCATCCCTCGGTGTTCCGCCTCTTCAAGGGGCGCCTGGCTATGACCGGCGTCTCCTTCGAGCTTATGAAATGGATCGAGCGTTTGTCCGGGGAGAAGGGTGAGATCACCCACGGCGGATCGGTATCGACCAACGCCTATGACTTCGCCCGGCGCCTGGGCGCGTCGCCGATCTATCTCACGGGACAGGACCTTGCCTTTACCGGGGGCCATGCCCACGCCCGGGGTTCATACCTCGACGAGCAGGTGCACCTCAGGACCGGGAGACTGTACACGCCGGAGATGTTCAACCGGTTCCAGCTCACGGCACTGCCGAAAATTTTCGTGAAGGGAATCACGGAGCGGAACGGTGCACACGAACCAGAAAATGATGATATTCCTCTCCTGGTTCCAGAAGCGCGAGGACCGGAACCTTGTTAACGCGACCTATGACGGCGCCCTCATAACCGGCGTGCAGCATGTCCCTGCCGGGGAAATCGCGATCCCTGAGCCTTCCATCGACATCGCAGGCCGCATAGATGAAATGTACGACTCGTCGGAACGGGGAGAAGCAGGCGGGGAGGCGCGGAAACGCCTCCAGGACAGGATCTGCCTCATACAGGGCGAAATCGAATCGCTCCTGCCGGCCCTGGACAAAGCGGTGGGTTACTCCGGGCAGCTGCAGGGCCTCATGAAGGAAAAGAACAGCGGCCGGGGGAATGCCGGCGACCAGGGAAAGGTGGACTATCTTCTTAAAAAGCTGTCGGAAACGGACCGCCTGGTGGAATCCAGGAAGGGAGCCAAGGACATGATAAGCTTCACGATCCAGCGCGTGGTCCATACCATAACCGAGGGCTATGATATAGACGAGGAAGACCGCGGCCTCGGAGAAGATGAACTGGTGGCAAAGCGCTCCCTCTACCTGTACCGGGGCCTTCTTGACGGCGCCCGGTTCAACGGCAGGATCCTCGCAAAAATGGCGTCCATTCTCGGCAGGGCGTGATAGATACGGGCCGGGGGCTATACTGCCAGTCCGGCTAGCAGGACTTCATTTTGTAATTGACGTATACCATAATCTGGATTTTCGTACTCCCATTGTATTCTTTTTTGTCATATCTGTCGCTGGAATGACGCTACATTAATAGTACAGGGTGCCGCGTGCCGATGTTCGCCAGGAACAAGAAATTCGCCGAATCGTATAATGACCTGTACCCGGTCGTATTCAGCGCGGTCTACAGCAAGGTGGGCAGCATTGACGACGCCGAGGACCTGTGCCAGGAGCTTTTCATCAAGTTTTACAACAAGCTTGATGAAATAGAGAACCACCGGAAGTGGCTCTACGGCGCGCTGAAGCTCGAGGTGATGGCCTATTACCGGAAGAAAAAGCCCGGTGTCGTCGATATAGACGAGGTCTTTGACGACGTGGGGCTCACCTTCGTAAACGGCTTCCGGGATTCGCGGATCATGATACAGGATGCCATTGAGGATATGAATAATTTTAAGGATGATACTGACCGTGTACTCTTTGACTTGGTGGCGGTGCGGAATTTTTCCTATGATGAGGCGGGGGCCCAGCTGGGACTTTCCAGGCGTCAGGTCCGCTACCGGTACGGTCTGATCGTGGACCGCCTGGTTGATTATTTCAGGAAAAGGGGAGTTAACAGCCTCGGGGACCTGTTATGAAAGAAAATCCTACTATTGAACAATTCAACCGGGTCATGGAGAAATACCGCCTCACCGAGCCTCTCCCGGCAGAAGTCCAGCGCCATATTCGCATAAACAAGCGTCGACAATTCAACAGGACCCTGAAACGGACTTCCGGGTATTCGGCGCTCTTTGCCCTCATATCGAATCTGTTTTTCACCCTGAAGAAGTACGGTATCGGCATCACCATAGTGAAAAGCGCTATTATTCTCGGTGTTATTGCACTCCTTACGGCAGGGACCGTAACCACTGCCCTGTATTTCCTGGTGCTCCAGAAGGTTCCTGATCCTCAGGCGGTTATAAAAGCCCGGGAGCGCATTACCGGAACAACCGGGCAGGATCCGGCGGTTATGGGCGAAGATAAAAATCCGCCTGAATCCGCGGCCGTCATCGAAGACCGCCTGGGGGTCCAGGCTTTTTCAGGCGTGAACCTGCCGGTTTCCCGGGCTGCCGGGATATCCGACCGGATTGCCAGCAGCCTTTCGGCCCTCCGGGGAGAAAACCGTGTCGTTAACATCCGCTTCGGCAGGGGAGGGAAGAAATCGGGCATGATGCTTCTCGGCTCCGTTGAAGCGGGGGACGGTTCATATTCCATAACCGCCCGTGTCGTGAACGTGAAGGATTCCCGGATCCTCTTTTACGACAGCGAAAGGGCGGGATCGGAGCAGGATATTGACGGCGCCTGCGACCGCCTTGCCAAAAGAATTTTTGCAGCAATTAAATAGTAACCCGGATGATGAAGGATATGGATAAGCCACCTGTAATGATGATGCGGCTCTTCATGCCGGTTCTGGCCGGCCTGGTCATTATTATGGCCTTTATTCCGGTTCCTTCCCTGGGGAAAGAAGCGATCAAGGCCAGGAGCCGCATTGCCGTGATAAATTTTGCCGCCAATAATACCGAGGAGGGTGTAGTCCGGGGCGTCCGCAACAGCGTAGAAATTAATCTCTTTAAGGACGGCTCCTTTGACATCCTCGAACAGAGCCAGATGGACGTTATCCTGCGCGAGCGGCAGCTGCAGACAATGGAATGCAGGGACGAAAAATGCGCTGCAAAACTGGGAAAGCTGCTTAAGGCCGATTACGTTGTAATCGGGAGCGTGGACAGGCTGGGGGCCTTCACGGTAAATGTCAAGGTCGTGGACGTGAAGGAGGGCAGGATCATTATCTCCGAGTCGAAGGATGCCCGCGAGATCGGCGACCTGAAGCCCATATCCGAGGAATTAACACGGAAGTGCGCCGAACGGATCAAGGGAATAGAAAAGGGCCCGGGCGGCGCCGGCTTCAAGTACCCCGTGTTCGTGTCCGCCAATTTCCTGCTTGCGGTCCCTGTCGGGTACCTGAAGGAGATTTCCAGCCTGGGCTACGGCGCCTCGGTATCGGCGAGGATCGAGAACCTCCTGGTCACCGGCCTCTTCTGCGGAATTGAGGCGCAGTTCATGTATCTTGACGGCAAGGGGGACATGCAGTACGGGATGCTGGCACCCTTCACGGCCCAGTTCGGATACGCCTATACCATATGGAGGGTTTCCATCGTGCCCTTTATCTCCTTCGGTGGCTGTTATTCCATGAACTATTATTATACCGACCCATTTCATTTCTGGAAGGTAAGGAGGAACGGCTTCGAGCCGATGCTTAAAGGCGGGATCGTCTTCGATTTTCTCGCGGTAAAAAATTTTTATATCAGGGTCGGGACCGAATACAATATCCTATTCGAAAAAAGCGGGATAATAAACTACTTTACCTGCCTTGTCGGTATGGGATTGAAGTTCTGAGATATTCCGAACCGGTTTACCCTGCGACGGTCAGGCCTGTACCATCCGGGATCAGCCCCTGGAGGAACTAAGGAGGTCCCACGATCTGAAGATCAGCCTGACCGAAGCGATAGGCTCCACTTTTGATTCAACCAGGGTATTGGAGAGGGATTTGCTGATATCAAAGCCGAATCCCGTTCTGAACCCCATCTCAAAGATGAAGGTCATGTCTTTTCCTGCGTGCAGGTTCAAACCCACCACCGACCCTATCTTGCTGTAAATCACCGGATCGAAGACGGTGTTGTTCCTGTTCTTGTATTCATAGGCGAGAGCGAATTGCGGTCCTGCCCATAACCGGACTGACGAGGTCCTGAAGAAGCCGAACCCGAAGGTGTTCGCCATCGTGAGGCAGTTTATGTTATAGGATAAATTCGAATATCCAAAGTCTTTCTGCGTCATTATGTTGCTGCATTCGAAGCTGACCCGGTAGTTGAAGATGCGGTCATCGGCCAACGCGGTATCGAGAATTATGAATCCCTTCATCCGGTCAACAAGGCGGTTAAACATCGATGTATAGGCAAGCTGGGGTGATGGCATGCCGACATCGGTTTTCTGGCGGCTCACGGCAAGACCGAGGGCATGGGCAGACTGCAACTGGGCCATGGCCAGCACGATGACAGCGCAAATGTAAATACTTTGTTTTTTCATTTAATACTATTAAGGCTCATGTGTGACTTACTTGTTACAATAATTATTGCATCCCCCAACGCCGCTTTCACCGACAGGTTAGTTGTGTACGATTATTAAGTATCGTAAACTGCTATTTTAGTTTAATATAAAAAGAGTATAAAACACGTCAAGTTTTTTACCGGACTCAATCCCGAACATGGACAAGGCATAATAATAATTTACAGCCCGAATGGGCTGTAAAGCAGATGCCTTCAGCGCCGAGGAATGTTACTCTGACCCTCATTTTTTTTTAAAAATTTTGTCACTCTCACCGGACCTCCGACGCTTCAGTAGCAAGTAGGAAAGCTACACGAGGATTGAAACGGCCCAATGGGCAGATTCAGCCCCGGCAATAATCAAGTTTATCTCTGGAGGATTTTATCATGAAAAAAGTTATTTCAATTATAATGGCCGCGATTGTTACGGCGGGGATGGTCAGCTGTTCCGATGGCGGAAGCGGGACACTGCCCTTGTTCAGCGGAGGATCGGAGGTGACCGATGGCACCGCGCCGATGAAGTACATGGAATATATGTACAACAACGAAAACGGCAGGCAGCTTAGTGACCAGGCCATGGGCGGCGTGCCTGTATCCGATGAGCTTACTACAAAAGTAGGGGAATATCTCAAGGTGCCGGTCATCGAGTACCTGGGTCAGAGCAATGAAAACCCGGCCTCGGCAAACTGGTGGGAAAAGATGGACATCAGCGCTGATAAGCTGGATACGTATATGAGCAGCCCCGATGGGCGGCAGAAGCTGAATGAATATATCTCGGGATCGAAGAGCAGCAATTCAATCTCAGCCGGAGGGATCAATGTCTCCGGGCCCCGGAAGGCTGAGATCATATATTTAACATCTGAGATGTTCAAAAGTTTCAATTCTATATCAACAATTTCTTCAAGGACGAACAACATCGAGGATACTGGTTGGCTGAACTTACTGATAATACAGCACCTCATGGCCCAGGTAAACCAGATCAACCAGCAGCTGAATGACTTGCGAGACTCGATCCAGGCAGGTTTTGAGCAGACCAATTACCGCCTTGACATTATTGAGAACTGGCTCCTGTCTCAGGACCTCAGGGACGTCAACCTGCTGGTAAACAGCAAAATCACCGATTTCTCGACCCTTGCCAGCATCGGCATGTGGCAGCAGCGGCGCAACGAGATGAACGAATTTTTCGGACCCAACAGCGATTACCAGTACCATTTTGACCGTGCCTTTGATTCTGCGCTTCAGCGGGCGGTGTGTCTGAATAAAAGGGCCGATAGTGCCAGCTACAAGCCGGTTCCGGGCAACATGCTCTATTCGGACATGATATTCATGAGGAAAATGAGTGAGCTCCGCCTCAGCAACAGCTCCGTGTTTTTGACCGGCCATGACCTGATCAATTACCGCGGCGTCAAGGCGCAGGAGGACCTCAAGAAAGTCATGCAGCTCAAGGAGGCCTTCCTGAGCGATACCACGCCGGATCGCGATATTGCCTATTTCAACGATGTCATGGCCCTCCTGGTATCATGGGAGATTGTTCTCAGGGCGCACATCGAGCTCTATGACGGAAGGCACATAGCCAGTACCAATCTTGAGAATGCAAGACATGAATCGTTTGGCTTCGGCACCTTCGGCGACCTTGACGGCGATAACAACACCGGCACAGTGGGCAGGATGCTGACCAATAACGCCGGTCTCACCATAGCGAGCCTGCTCGATAACGGCTATGCGATGGAAAGTATGTTTGACAGCAGCACCTCCGGTCCCCTGGCGTCGGGAAAATACCTGCGCATCATGGTGGGCGGAAAGAACATCATGACCGGTATCGGCCCGAATAATGTCGTGCTGAAACCGGTGTATAAAGACATGTACAATGAGATCCTTCCGCCGCCGGCGAATCAGTGCTATGTCGATCCGCGCAACGGCCGTTTCGTGCTGCCGCGGCCACTCTACTGGAGCAGGCTGGAAAGCCTGGCGAATATTTCCAATCCGGAAATAGGTGTAATAGAATATAAACCCGAGTCGTCGTTAAGCGGATCCTTTGACGCTGATGGGCCAGTCGGAATGATGTTCTCCGGTAATGGTATTTATTGTGCAAATTCGCTCGTTAATGCCAATTTTGGCAATGCTACGAAAGATGGGACCAGATCGATAAAACCTTTTGGCAACCATGCGCTAAATTTCTCGAAAGGCACTGTATCCGCATGGGTAAAAATGCACACCTATGCGACGCTGTACCTGTATCATTCAGACGCGGAATGCAATGCACGTTTGTATCTTGTTGATGCACCCGGCTTCAAAGTTTATATAGACAGTTATCTTCATACGACGTGGGGAGCGGGACCTGTTATGTTGAATTATAATATAAACGGGAATACCGGCTACTTTCAGATGCCGGATAATCAAAACTGCCATGTCTACGTAGTATGGGACAACGAAAATGGCCTGGGAGGCAATTCACTGCGGATCTTTGTTGACGGCGTCAATGTCCTCTCCTCATCGGCATCATTGCCTGATCTATCCTCTCTCGTGTATGGATTGTCATATCGTGCGTATGTTTGGACGTATATAATCGATACAGGCGCGACGGCAGAATCGAATGTCTACCTTGACAACCTCAAGATATTCAACCATGTTGTAACTGAAATTCCATCATCTCAGCCTAATCCGTCATGGGAATATAACAGCGGCGCCGGCCGGGAAAATGCCATTCATGCGGTATATGGTCCGGATTCAAACCCGGCATATGACTACATGCCGAAAATTACCGGTGCCGGTAATGGAGTAGGATATTATTACCGATTGCCGTAATGCATGTTACCACATCAATGATTCTGCCCGGAGACGCGGCTTCTATGGAAGCCGCGTCTCATTTTTTTTATTTATTGTATAATATTCCCGAATTTTTGGAAAAAGCGGAATTTTCATAATTACCGCGTTATTCATACCTGGATACCGGCTGTACCGGTATTTTTACTTATGGTAAAATTAAAATTTCTGGCAGCTGAATTTTTTGTTTGCAAAAATAACCATTTTTAGCGGATTGTCTAATTTGTTCCCGGGAAAAATTTCATCATAATTATTGGTTAAAAAAATGAAAGTATTAACATCCATTTGTGCAGCAGCTTTGTCTCTGGCCCTGTTCAGTGCATGCAATAATATTTTTCTTAACATGGAAAAAAAGTCTTTCCCGGTATCACCCGAAATTCCCTCGATTGATTACATATTCCCCGCCGAGGACATGCGCAACGTTAAGCTCAACCAGACCATCCTGGTTTCCTTCAACAAAGAAATGGATTCAGCTTCGCTTACAACGGACGCTTTTAAGATAGTCGACTCTGACAATCCTGGGGTCAATCTGTTGATCGACACCATTGATATCTACGAAGGGCATATTATTATCCTGACCCTTGCTGAACTGGGGACGACGCCGTATGTTCATTATTTCGATTACAGCACAACCTACACCGTGACCATAATGCGGGACCTTGTTGACATGGAGGGATATACCATCGTGGCGGGATATTCCTGGAAATTCACCACCTGTATCCAGACGTTAAACCAGGATGATGGCTATGACCTTGAGGGTCCCCACGTGGATGTGACGACCCCTGTCGATGGAAGCAGGATCGGGGCTGGTGACGTTCATATAACCGCCTTATTCAGTGAAGATATAAATCCCGATAGCCTGACGCCGTCGAACTTTACGGTGATGAAGGGTAGTGGTACTCCCGCATCCGTCGCCGGGGATGTGACATACAGTATTGTCACAGACGCCACCGGGGTCGTCAGCAGGGTCGCGACCTTTACCCCCAGGCAGACCCTTGCCAGTAATTCTCAATACACTGCAACGATAAGCGGCGTCAAGGACACTGCCGGCAACGCTATGGTTGCCGCCAAGACATGGACATTCTATACCGGCGCAGTGCCGATTGAGCTCGAAGATGCAAGGAATCAAACGTATGGCAGCGCGACCTTCGGCGATGTCGCCGGCGCAGGTCATGTGTTGCGTGATAAAAACGGGTTCACCCTTGCCAGCTACAGCATCAATGCAGGCCAGTCCATGAGCAGTCTCTTTGACAGCGGCACCTCCGGTCCCCTGGCGTCGGGAAAATACGTACGCATCGTGGTGGGCGGAAAGAACATCATGACCGGCATAGGACCGGGGAATATCGTGCTGGAACCGGTGCGACAGGATCTAACCGCCATTGGTCTTGCCTCTCCGCCGGCGAACCAGTGCTATGTCGATCCGAACACCGGCCGCTTCATGCTGCCGCGGCCACTGTACTGGAGCAGGCTGGAAAACTTGGCGAATATTTCTAATCCGGAAATAGGCGTAATAGATTATGAACCCGAGTCATTGTTAAGCGGATCCTTTGACGCTGAGGGGCCAGTCGGAATGATGTTCTCCGGTAATGGCATTTATTGCGCGAATTCGCTCGTTAATGCCACTGCTACGAAAGATGGGACCAGATCGATAAAACCTTTTGGCAACCATGCGCTAAATTTCTCGAAAGGCACTGTATCCGCATGGGTAAAGATGCACACCTCTGCGACATTGATACTGACTAGGTCAGACTCGGAATGCAATGCACGTTTGTATCTTGTTGATGCACCCGGCTTCAAAGTTTATATAGACAGTTATCTTCATACGACGTGGGGAGAGGGACCTGTTATGTTGAATTATGATATAAACGGGAATACCGGCTACTTTCAGATGCCGGATAATCAAAACTGCCATGTCTACGTAGTATGGGACAACGAAAAAGGCCTGGGAGGCAATTCACTGCGGATCTTTGTTGACGGTGTCAATGTCCTCTCCTCATCGGCATCATTGCCTGATCTATCCTCTCTCGTGTATGGATTGTCATATCGTGCGTATGCCTGGACGTTTATAATCAATTCAGGCGCGACGGCAGAATCGTATGTCTACCTTGACAACCTCAAGATATTCAATCATGTCGCGGTTCAAGATCCATCGTCTCAACCAAGTCCGGCATGGGAATATAACAGCGGTGCAGGCCGGGAGGATGCCCTTCATCCTATCTATGGTTTAGGCAGCGGTTATCGGCCGGTCCTCACGGCACCCGGTGGGGTGGGGTATTTTTATTAAGGGCCATAGTTTATAAGATTATGTCTACCGATAACTATCGGTAATGCCTTCTACTTCCGTGCGGCGAACTCCCGTTCCAGAGCCTCTTTGATTTTCCCGATATCCGGCGGCAGGGCTATGGGCCTGTTGGCGTACCTGCAGTTCACGTCAGCCAGGGTCCCCTCGTGGTAGCCCACCTTGAACTCGGAGAACTTGAGGCCGTGGGCCGTTGAGATGACGATGGTGCGGTCCTTCTTCGATAGCACCTGCTTCTCGATGAGCTTGATGAGCACCGCCAGGGCCACGCCGGTGTGCGGGCAGGAGTAGATGCCGGTGCGGTCCGCCAGGGCAGCGGCGTTGGCCAGCTCGTCCTCGCTCGCCTGCTCCACGATGCCGTCGAACTCCTTCAGGGCCCTGATCGCCTTCTGCACCGACACCGGGTCCCCGATCTGGATGGCCGAGGCCAGGGTCTTCTGCGGGGTGATGGCCTTGAATTCCTTGAAGCCCGTTCAGGTAGGAGAGGTAGAGCGGGTTCGCCTTCTGCGCCTGGGCAAGGACGATGCGCGGCTTCTTTTTGATGAGGCCCAGGTCGAGCATCATTTTAAAGCCGTTGCCCAGGGCGGAGACGTTGCCCAGGTTCCCGCCGGGGATGATCACCACGTCCGGCACCTCCCAGTCGAACTGCTGCACCATCTCGATGGAGATGGTCTTCTGCCCCTCGATGCGGAGGGAGTTCATGGAGTTGGCCAGGTAGATGGTGTTGTCCTTCGTGATCTCCCGCACCACGCGCATGCACCCGTCGAAGTCGGTGTCGAGGGACAGCACGATGGCGTTGTTCGCCATCGGCTGCACCAGCTGGGCCGTGGAGATCTTGTTCGCCGGGAGGAACACGATCGAGGGGATGCCCGCGTAGGCGCGTAGGCCGCCAGGGCCGCCGAGGTGTCGCCGGTGGAGGCGCAGGCCACGGCCTTGATGTTCCTGCCGCGCTGTATCATGTCGTTCACCACGGACACCAGCACGGTCATGCCCAGGTCCTTGAAGGAGCCGGTGTGGCTGTTGCCGCACATCTTGATCCAGAGGTCGTCCATTCCCATCATCGCGCCGAAGCGCTTCGCCCAGAAGAGGTTCGTGTTGCCCTCGAACATGGACACGATGTTCTCGTTGTCTATCGCCGGGCACCACCCATTCCTTCTTGCTCCAGATGCCGCTCCCGTAGGGCCACGCGCTGGTGCCGGTGCGGCTGTCGAAGAGCTGCCGCCACTCGCGTCCGCTCATGGCGCGAGAGCTTGTCCAGGTCATGGCTCACCTCCAGGAGGTTCCCGCACTTCCTGCATTCGTACACCACCTCGTCGAGGGGATATTCCTCGCCGCACCCGGCGATGCAGCGGAACACTGCCCGGTAGTCGCTCATTTCTTTTCTCCTGCGCTCAGCGAATCTTCAACCCGCATCAGCATGACGTCGCCGTGGATGAAGCTCGTACTTCCTGATTTCCTCCAGAGCCCGCATCATGCTCTCCTCGGCGGCCTCGTGGGTCATGAAGATGAGGGGCACGTGCTCCGCGTGGAGCTCCTTCTGTATCACCGAGGCGATGGATATGTCATGTTTGCCGAAGACGCCGGCGATCTGGGAGAGTATGCCGGGACGGTCGTCGGTCTGCATGCGGAAATAATAGCGGGAAACGCGCTTCCCCGGCTCGATGAGCCGGGCGTCCCCGTCGGTCACCAGGGGGGTGACGTACGCGGCGCCCTGCTGGGCTATCTGGACGATATCGGACAGCACCGCCGAGGCGGTGGGGGAGGCGCCCGCGCCGCGCCCGGTGAGGATCACCGGGTCGGTCATGTCGCAGTCGAACATGATGGAGTTGTACTCGTACCGCACCGAGGCAAGATGGTGTCCCCCGGGTATCATGGTGGGCTGGACGCGGATGTCGATCCCGCCGTCAATCTCCTTGGCGATGCCCAGGAGCTTTATCACGTAGCCCATGTCGCGGGCGTAGGATATGTCCGCCTTGCTGATGTGGGATATTCCCTCGATCCGGATGTCCCTGTAGGCGATGCTCTTGTTGAAGGCGATCATGGCCAGGAGGGCGATCTTGTGGCCCGCGTCGAATCCCTCGATGTCGAAGGTCGGGTCCGCCTCGGCAAAGCCCTTCTCCTGGGCGTCTTTAAGGGCGTCGGGGAAGGGCATGTCCTTTTCCCGCATCATGGTGAGGATGTAGTTGGTGGTGCCGTTCAGGATCCCCATGATGGACCTCACCCGGTTCCCCACGAGGCCGTGACGCAGCGCCAGGATGCAGGGGATGCCGCCGCCCACGGCTGCCTCAAAGCCGATGCGGCCGGGGCCGGAACCGGCCGCCTTGAAAATGCCGGCCCCATCCTCGGCGAGGAGCTTCTTGTTGGCGGTGACCACTC
>CAVSFD010000002.1:0-560000 GCA_963727175.1 uncultured Spirochaetota bacterium | reverse complement strand
AGGTCGGTCTTTCGAAAGAGATCAACCGTCTTCCCCGGGAAATGTCCGGCGGCCAGCAGCAGCGGGTCGCCGTGGCCCGGGCTATTGTCTCCGAGCCGGCCATCGTCCTTGCCGACGAGCCGACAGCAAACCTCGATCAGAAGACCGGAGCCGGCCTCCTGGACCTCATGCATGAACTCAACAGGGCAAAGGGAATTACCTTTGTCTTTTCCACCCATGATGCCATGGTGATGGAGCGGGCGGAACGGCTGATCCGGCTCATCGACGGCTCGGTGGCGACCGATGTATCGAAGAAGAGCAGCAGAGGAAAAAAAGATAAGAAGTGCCGGTCTCTATCGTGAGGCCCTGATGAAGGATTGAGCGATCCCTGTATTTATTCTTGACTTTTTTATTTATCCGCTGTCTGTTATTGTCTGGTTGTTTTCTGTCTGCATTATATGGAGGAAACCATGAAACGAATAGCATATCTGGCGCTGATACCGCTTCTGGCCGCCAGCCTGTACTGTAAAAAAGGGGCGAAGGTGGAGCGTGAAGGGATCGTGAATTTCCTCAACGGCACGGTCACCATCATAGACGGCGCGACGAAGACTCCCGCGAGTGTTGGCGTTGCGGTGAAGCAGGGAATGAAAATCGAAACCGGCGATAAATCCTTTGTCGAAATCTATTTCGAAGACAAGGCGGTCAGGATCCTGGACAACAGCGTGGTTGAGATTAGCGAGCTCCAGGTCAATGTCCAGGAAGGATCGGAGAAGACGCGCTTCCATATAAAGAAGGGAAAGATGTTCTCAAAGCTGGTTACGAAGCTGGCCAAGAATGACCAGTTCCAGGTCAGCACCCCCACGACAACGGCGGGCGTGCGCGGCACCGAGTTCCTGGTGGCCGAGGAGGAAGGGAAGGGCCTGGTGGCCTGCCTCACCGGCAAGGTTGAAGTGAAGAACGAAGCGTCCCCGGACAAGGGATCGGTGGATGTGACGGACAAAAAAGAAGTAACCATTGAAAAGGACAAGGAGATGGTTGTCAGGAACCTTTCCGCTGATAACAGGCTGCTCATGGAGGATATCTCGAAGAACTTCCAGGACATGAAGCAGGATATCCGCGAGCGCTTTGAGAAAAAGCGGGAGGAGATACGGAAGGCCGTGGAAGACCAGCGGAAGAAAAACCAGGAATCGGTGGAACGTCAGAAGGCGAAAGACCTTGAAAACGTGGAGAACCAGAAAGCCAGGGACAAGGAAAATGTCGACCGGCTGAAGGGTATATCCGATAAAACCGGCACTGAGGCAAAGGAGGGCGTCACCAGGCAGCAGGAGGAGTCGCAGAAGAAGCTTGAAAGTGTAAAGCCGGATGTGAAAAAGTTCAAAAGCACGGTGGATTAAAAAGGAAGAAATAGTAAACGTTCGATCCTGCCGCCAGAGAGGCCTCCGATGAGGCCTCTTTCTGTTAGCCGGGGGTTTTAACCCCGGGCAACAATCAATCCAGAATTTCCCTGATCCTGCGCGACAGCTCCTCCGCCGAATACGGCTTCTGGATAAACCCGCGGATTCCCTTTTTGCGGGACCCTGCCATGTGCTCGTCCTCCAGGAGGCCCGATGTCAGGAGCGCCCGTATCCCCGGGTTTATCTCCTTCATCCTGTCGTACGTTTCCAGTCCCGACATGCCCGGCATTGACAGGTCCAGGATGACCGCGCTGATACGGTCCTTTTCCTGGCGGTACACGTCAATGCCCTGGGCGCCGCTTTTCGCGGTCAGCACTTCATACCCGAATTGTCCGAGCATTCCCCGGGCGACACGGAGGATCGCCTCCTCGTCATCGACCACCAGGATGAGCCCCCGGCCCTGGACGATGCCGTTCGTTTTTTCAGCCGGCAGTTCCCCGGCACCTTCCCGCATACGCGGCAGGTAGAGGGTGAAGGTAGAGCCGCTTCCCGGCTCCGAGTACACGTCGATGAAGCCCTGGTGCTGCTTGATGATGCCATAGACCATGGCAAGTCCCAGACCGGTGCCGGTATCATTCTCCTTGGTGGTGAAAAAGGGCTCGAATATCCGTTTTTTCGTTTCCTGGCCTATCCCCACGCCGGTATCGCACACCTGTATCTTCGCATAATCGATATCGGGCTGCGCTTCCGGATGTATCGTGCAGAATTCCCTGCTGCAGCGGAACGGTTCCGCGAGGACGCGCAGGATCCCGCCCTGCTGGCCCCCTTCCGGGCGCATGATGGTCATGGCCTGGGAGGCGTTGAGGCAGAGATTGATGAGGACCTGTTCGAACTGCATCGGGTCGGCATGGATGGGCAGTTCCTTCCCGCTGATCTGGAAATCAAGCTTGACCGATTTCGGGAAGCTCCCCTTGCAGATCCTCAGCACATTGGCCAGGGACTTGTTCACGTCCACCGGCTTCAGGTCCAGTTCCTTCTTTCGTGAAAGAGTCAGGAGGCGCCGGGTAAGGTCCGCGGCACGGCGAGAGGAGTCGAGGGCCGTCTCGATGTAATTCATGATGGCGTCGCCCTGGGTGAGCTCTTCCTTTTTCAGGAGAATGCCGACCAGGTCCAGGCTCCCCATTATGCCGCCCAGCATGTTGTTGAAATCGTGGGCGAGGCCCCCGGCGAGGGTGCCCACGGCCTCCATTTTCTGGGCCTGGATCAGCTGGTTCTGGATGCGCTCCCGTTCCGCCTCGGCCTCCTTCCTGTCGTGGATGTCGGAAATAATCCCGTTGATGCCCTTGAATTCACCCTCATCAAGGATGGGATTGCTGTAGCTCATGACCCATCGCACCTGGCCTGATTTGGTTATGATGCGGTATTCCAGGGGGATCCTGATGTTGTCGGAAATTTCAATGAAGCGTTTGGTTATCTTGTTGATGTCGTCGTGGTAGATGAAGGTCAGAAAATTATTACCCACCAGGTCTGCCGGCGTGTACTCGGCCAGACGCGTGATGGCATGGCTGATATACGTAAAGACCCCTGAGGAGTCGACCGAGTAGATGACCTCGTTGATGTTTTCGACCAGGGTGCGGTATTTCTCCTCGCTCTGCCGCAGGGCCTCCCCCATTTCCATCTGCAGGGTTATATCAGTGCAGAAGCCTTCGACCCCGACCGGGTTCCCTCCCTGGTCGCGCAGGATCACGTTGCGCTGCTCGACCCACCGGCGCTCGCCGGATTTATGGATTATGGGATACCTGATCGCGTCGGTGAAGTTCCCCTTTAGCAGATCTTCCCAGTATGATTTCAGGGTTTCCTTCCATTCGTCGGGAACCAGCTTTTTAAACAGGTTTCTGCCGGTGCGCGTATCATCAAGGGTGTATCCGGTCAGGTCTATGGATCCCGGGCTTGCGTATTCCAGCTGTCCTGTCTTGAGGTCGACACGGAATATGACCGCCGGTGCATTTTCAACAATGCGCCTGATGAAGGTCTCCTTCGTGATCAGATCCTGTTCAGACCGCACAAGTTCCTCGTTCTGCGCCTCGAACTCCTCGTTGGTGGCCTGCAGTTCCTCCATGGCAGCCTCGAGCTCCTCCAGCGTGGCATCCTGCTCTTCTTTTGTCTGTCTCTCGTTCTGCAGCGCCCTGTTCAGGCTTGAGATCAGGTAACCTACGGGGATGCCGATGCTCAGCGATATGAAGCCGGTGTTGACGATGAACATGATCCACCTGCCAAGGCCAGCCTGGCGGACGTCATTCCAAGCCGCGTTGCTGTCCGGCATGAACTGGAAGAGCGTTATGAGCATCAGGAGGTTGAAAGCGGTTGCGGCAATGGTGGCGCGGGTCCCGAAGAATATGGCTGCCATGGTTACGCACAGTATCATCCAGGCGACCCGGGCGTAACCTGGTCCCAGGTATATTACGTAGGAGATGGTCATTACATACAGCATGGCGAGCCAGATTATGCTGCTGATCCGGTACCCGATCGACGGCACCAGGACACGAATGAGAAGGGCCACCCATAGCACGATATCCAGGATGGTCAGTATATGATATTCGCGGCTGAAGAATAACGGGAAGCTGATGATGAAGGTAAGAGGCAACGCGAAGACATATATCAGGGCCAGGATGTCAATTAAACCTTGCCTCAGCGTGGTCAGGTCCTGGGGGCCGTCGGTGACTCTTTTAAACCGCTTTAGCATTGCCGGGATCTCCCGCCAGTGAACGGATGTTTGAGGTGAATGATCACTGCATTGTTCCCGGGTTCCTGTGGGCGCGGTATCGTATGCCGTGATTCCGCGCTATGGTTACCCGACATAACCCGGTTTCTGTTCTTTGTATGTTTCATGTTTTTATGCTAATTACAAGTGTAAGATGAAATCAAATGAAAGGCAACCAAATTTCGGAAAAAGTAATTGATCGGCTGTCGTGATGACGGTATAGTGATTGACAGGTGAGGTCTTTGCCCTGAATTGATGTGACTCTTATTGGCAGGCGGAGTGTGACAGCATGAAAAACATCGGATTCATATCGACCCGCATTTCCGGCACCGACGGCGTCAGCCACGAGATCGAAAAGTGGGCATGGGCCCTCGAGCGGAACGGCTACTCCTGCTTTTACTGCGCCGGTGAAGTGGACCGGCCCACGGAGCGGTGCATGGTCATCGACGAAGCCCACTTCAAGCATCCGGATATCGCCGCGATAAACAGGGGTGTATACGGCACCCGGACACGGACCAGGGAGATCACGCAGATGGTCCACACCATGACGTCGCATCTCAGGCAGGAGCTCGCGCGCTTTATCCGTGCCTTCAACATTGACTGCATCGTCGCCGAGAATACCCTGGCCATACCGATGAACATACCCCTGGGCGTCGCCATGACGGAGCTCATCGCGGAGACCGGGATCCCCACCGTGGCGCACCATCACGATTTCGCGTGGGAGCGGGACCGGTACCTGGTCAACGCGGCCGGCGACTTCATCCAGATGAGCTTTCCGCCGGTGCTTCCGCCGGTGCATCACGTGGTGATCAATTCCCTGGCGCAGGCGTCCCTGGCACACCGGCGCGGCGTGACCTGCACGGTCATTCCCAATACCTTTGATTACGGAACCCCGCCTGCCGCGCCCGATCCCCGGGTCGTGGAAAACCTCCGGAGGGAGACCGGCGTCAGTCCCGGGGAGCTCCTGGTGCTCCAGCCGACCAGGGTCGTCCCCCGCAAGTGTATCGAGCGTTCAATCGACCTGGTGAGCGGCCTCAGCGGCGCCGGCAAAAGGCTCGTCATCTCTCACCCTTCCGGCGACGAGGGGGACGAATATGAGCGGAAGCTGAAGGAATACGCGGAGATGCGCGGTGTGACCCTGGTATTCATCAACCATATAGTATCGCCGGGCCGGTCGGCGTCAAAGGACCGCCCCTATACCATCGGGGACGTGTACCAGGCCGCGGACCTGGTGACGTATCCTTCCGCCTACGAGGGGTTCGGGAACGCCTTCCTGGAAACCGTGTATTTCGGGAAGCCCGTCATGATGAACCGCTATCCGGTCTTCATTGCCGACATCGAGCCGAAGGGCTTCGACCTCTGTCTCATAAACGGTTTTATCACCGGCAGCACCATCCGCGAGGTGGAAAAACTCCTTGCCGATGATGAAGCCCGCCGGAGGAAGGCGGAGCACAATTACCGGATTGCGAGGGACAACTTTTCCTACGAGTCCCTTGAGGACCTCCTGATGGGCGTGATGCGCGGCCTCAGGCCTCTATCTCCCGGCAGATGATCATGGACGATTCCTCTTCCTCGGGCCTGACCCGGTACATGACCCCGTGCCGGTCCGCGATGAGGCTTCGCGCCTGGAGGAAATTCCGGAACTCCGATTTTACCCCGCACACTTTTACAATGACCGCGCCGGACAGGGCCGCGCCCCGCACGTACAGGTCGTTGTCACGCTTGAATTTTTCCTCGACCGTTTCCTCCTTTCTCGGAGAGAAGGTCGGAGAAAAGATGATGCGCGCCCCCCGGTCCCTCATGAAATGAAAACCCTCGTCATCGAAGACGTCGGCGCAGATGATCACCCCGAAGGTGATCCCGTGGGCCTCGAAGACCCGGTAGGAGTCGCCGGGGGTTATCCTGGGGACTTCCGGGGCGAAGAGGTTTTTTTTGCGGTAGCTCCCCAGCAGTCTTCCGTCCCGGAAGACGAAGGCGGTGTTATAGGTTACGCCGCCGGAAAGCTCCGGCATGGTACCGCCGATAACAACGGTTGAAAGTTCCCTTGAAAGCGTTTCAATCCGCCCCAGCTGGCGCTCCTGGTTGTGGGGGGTCTGCACCTGGGTCCCCAGGTTCGTATTCACGAAAAAGTATTCCGGGAAGCAGACGAAGTGCGGCCTGAAGCGCCGCATGGTGTCGGCTTCATCATGGGTCACGGGAACGCCCAGCTGTTTCTGGCAGAGTACCACGCGGAATTTCATGGGCGCAGTATCCCCCCCATATGCCGCGGAGGGCAATCTTTTTTTGTAAGCTTCCGCGTGCGCCGCGAGGCGCGCATGGAGGTGGACGGCCAGGACCAGAACGTCGAGCTCCTGTACCCGTCCATGTACTTCAGCGTGGAGACCCGGAAGGACCGGAACGGCGTCCCCGTTGCCGACACCGGCTTCGGCGTGAACAACGTGTACCTGAACGGGGTGCGCATGGCCGCGGTCCTCCCCAACGGCCAGGCCCAATATTACTTGACTGACCAGGTCGACTCGGTAAAGGTAGTGACCAATGACTCGGGAATGGTGGTCACGAGCCACGAGTATCTCCCATTTGGCGAGGACTGGATCACTGAGGGAGACACAAAGAATGCTCCGAAGTATAACAGCCAGGAGCTGGATAAGGAGAGCGGGTACTACTTCTATAATGCCAGGCATTATGATCCGGAGATTGGGAGGTTTGTGACGCCGGATACGGTGATTGATGGGGAATTAAGTACGCAGGGGTGGAATAGATATGCTTATTGTCACAACAACCCTATAATATATCGAGATCCAACGGGGCATGAACGTCAGGGATTATTTGGTGTTGCAGATAAAATTGGAGATGTCATAAAGACACCTTTTGAAGGTATTCGAGAAGGTGCATCAAAAGTAAGAGATTGGATAGTTGATGGTAGTAAGCCAGCAGCTGTTGGCAAGGCATTGGGCGTATCACTAGGTTTAGCAACAGTTGCTACTGCTGGTGCTGTTGCAGCACCCTCGGCACTAACAGCAGCAGGTGGGAAGAAATTGCTAGACATGGCTTTCGGAGGAGTGCAGGGTATAGCAACATATATGGCGACAACCCCTGCAAATGAACGAACATTAAAAGGATATGCAACATCAACAGCCGTAGGTGCGGCAACTGGTTTAGTGAGTAACGTTGCTACAGGATCTAAAATAATTTCTGAAGCACCAGCTATTGTAAAAGCAGCAACTTCTGCTTTAACTAGTGGGACAGGAAATTATGCAGGGCAGAGATTGAGTGGTAAGGACAATAAAGATGTAAGTGCATCTAGTGTTGCTTGGGCAGCAGTTACTTCGGGATTTGGTTCATATCTGAGTTCAGCAACTAATCTATCAGAAACAGCGAGTAGTTTAGTTGGCAAGGGGGCTATGTTTGTTCCACGTGTTTCTGGTGCGGCTATGATAAATATGGCCGAGAAGGAGTTAAAAAAATAAGGTTTTAAAAAATGCTAGAAAATAATGAAAAAGTTAGACTCTATAAACCTGAAGATGTCAGAAACCCATATTTTGTCGTACCATTTTTATTTTTACTAATTATAATTGGAATCAATGGATTGCTATATTATATCCAGAAACCATCTGAATATATATTTTTTATTTTATTTTTGCCTTTAGGAATAATTGTTTGTATTTATCTGATTTATATTCACTTTGCCCATTGTGCATATGCTGAAATATATGATAAAAGAATTATTTGTAGAAATCATTTTAAAAGAAAGCTTGGAGAAATGTTTTTTGAAGAAATTATTGAGATAATAGCTTATAAAAAATGGTGGTATGATGTTAGAATCAAGGATATTCATAATAAAAGTATTATACTCAATACAGTAATAAAGCCAACTGATGAATTTTTTAATGAACTTATAAAAAAAGCTGTGAATTGTAAAAAAATTGATTTGAGAAATATTAGAAAAGCTGCACCAGATTTAATATTATATCAAAAGAATGATAATTGAAAATTAAAAAACATCCTCAACCTTTAACTGATCGTGGATGTACATATCTGCAGTAATAGCAGTCGAGCTATGACCAACATAATTGCTGACGGCTTTCAGAGATTTATTTTTCAATAACAACATATTCGTACAGAATGAATGTCGTAGAGTATGAGGGGAGATGCTTTTCCCTAAGACTTTACGTCCTGTCTTTCTAAGTTCCCTCCAAATGTAATGGCGAGAAAATTGTTTGTGATAAAAAGTCTCAAATAAGTAAGTTTTGCTGTTGAATAAAGTGACAATTTTATCATACAACTCTCGAGTGATGAAAATCCTTCTCTGTTTGCTCCCTTTACCAATGATTTCAATATAGACTGTCCTATTATCAAATTTACAGTGAGAGAGTTTAATACCGATCAACTCTGAGACTCGAAGACCTGTGGCTGAGAGGGTGTTTTGCCCCTGCCGGGGCGGTGGTGCCCGGGACCCCGGGACCCCGGGTGGGGGCATGTGACCCGGATGCGGGTCGGCATTTATGCGAAGGGGAAGGACACGCCGTCCTTCCCCTTCGCGCATCCCCATCCCGGTCGCTCAATCGGCGCGACGGCCTTAGGTTGAAGTTTGTGAGCCTGGGGTTTAAACCCCAGGTTAGCTGGTGAGTTTTTCATAGGGGTGTGAGCGTTTTTACACTGTTTTGGTTAAGCGATACACTGTTTGTTAGACGATTTTTATTGGTGAGCGCGCATCCGTGCGCTGTTTTCGTGGTACCGCGCCTCCTGCGCGGCCCTTCGGGGTGCAGGGGCGGAGCCTCTGGGGAAAGCCTCCCGTTGGAAATCCGGATAATTATTTTCAATTGCAGAATCAAAATGTTTTAATAATCCATCCCTCACGTTCGTACATATGATACAGGAAGCGGGAGTGAAAAATATGGAATTATCAAAACGAATCCTCACGAAAATATATTTGATCAGGGGCGTAAAGGTCATGATTGACCGGGACCTTGCTGAGCTGTATAAGGTTGAGACAAAGGTCCTGAAACAGGCGGTGAAAAGAAATTATACACGTTTTCCCGATGATTTTATGTTTGAATTAACAGGGGATGAATTCGAAATCTTGAGGTCACAAATTGTGACCTCAAGATGGGGCGGTATCAGATATGCCCCCATGGCTTTTACCGAACAGGGGGTGGCCATGCTTTCAAGCGTTCTTAACAGTGAACGGGCGATCCAGGTTAATATCCAGATTATGAGGGCATTCACCAAACTTCGGCAAATGATATTGTCCTATGATGATTTGCGTAAAAAGATCGAAGCTATGGAAAGCAAATATGATAAGCAATTCAAGATTGTCTTCGACGCGTTAAAGGAATTGCTCGCGACTGAATCGAAGCCGAAAAAGAAGATCGGTTTTAAGGGTTGAGCCTTCTGCTGACCCGGGGGTTAAACCCTGCAGGGCAGCCCGGTAGAGGCGGAAATAACAACTTCTGAAAGATGTTTCTGAAATATCTGTTTGACATTTCCACATGCCGGATATAACATTATTACCATGTTAACGAAAGAAGAAATAAAAAATAGAATAAGAAGCAATGCAGATATTCTTCGCGATTATCATGTGAATAAAATAGGAATATTCGGTTCATATGTGCATGAAACGCAGAACCAGGCGAGCGATATTGATATTCTGGTTGGTTTTTCCGGTTCCGTAACGCTTTTCCAGTATGTGCATCTTGCCGACACAATAACAAGTTTTCTGAATCACAAGGTTGACCTCGTAACTGTTGATGGTATCAAGCCCATAATAAAGGAAAAAGTTCTAAAAGAGGTTGAATGGGTTGAGGGATTATAAACTATATCTGTCCGACATCAGGGATGCCATCGTCAAGATTCAGAACTACAGCAAGGACTGCACTCTTGAATCATTGAAACATGATGATAAGACCTGCGACTCGATTTTATTGAATTTTCTGGTAATCGGTGAGGCTGCCGGTAAAATCCCGGATGAGATAAAAAACAAACATGCGGACATTGACTGGCGCGGCATGATCGGGATGAGAAATATTATTGCCCACGGCTATTTTAAAATTGACCCGAAGATTGTCTGGGATTCGATACATAAAGATCTACCTGTTCTCCTGGATGCATTAATGAAAATTATGTAAACCGCTTTCTGCTGACCCGGGGTTTAACCCCCGGGTCAGCAGAAAGCTCTGTACCTGCGAGCATCTCTTTCATGCACCTGGAAAATTATTCACATTTTACCCGGTATTTCGTTAACCTGTTAAAGATAATAATCATGAAAGAAATAATACCAACTGAGAAAATCCTTACGAAAATATACCTGGTCCGAGGCATGAAGGTCATGCTCAACAGGGACCTTGCGGAGTTGTACGGGGTGGAAACCAAACGACTCAAGGAGCAGGTTAAACGTAATATCGACAGGTTCCCGGAAGATTTCATGTTCGAGTTGTCTCATGATGAGTTTGAAATCTTGAGGTCGCAAATTGCGACCTCAAGATGGGGCGGTACCAGATATGCTCCCATGGTTTTTACCGAACAGGGGGTGGCCATGCTTTCAAGCGTTCTTAACAGTGAACGGGCGATCCAGGTTAATATTCAGATTATGCGGGCATTCACCAAACTTCGGCAAATGATATTGTCCCATGATGATTTGCGTAAAAAAATCGAAGCTATGGAAAGTAAATATGACAAGCAATTCAAGATTGTGTTTGATGCAATGAAGGAATTGCTGGCAACCGAATCGAAGCCGAAAAAGAAGATCGGTTTTAAAGGCTGAGCTTTCTGCTGACCCGGGGGTTAACCCCCGGGTCAGCAGAAAGCCCTAGTTGCCGCTGCCCCGCTTTCTGCGGAGATCCTCGCGCTTCATCTTCTGTTCCTCCCTTTTCTCATTCCTCTTTTCGATGGCCGCTTTTTTCTGTTCGCGGCGTTTCTCGATGAACTTCTCTTTTTTCCCGCGGAGCTTTTCGAACATCGTTTTCCGTTCCTGCTTACTGTCAGGTCCTTCCAGGGAGCGCTCTTTTATCCGCGCACCCCCTTCCTTTTTCTTTTCAAGAAACCTCCGCATCCGCTCCTCCCTCTGCGATTCCATCATCTCGAAGCGGTCCTGTTTCATCTCGAGGAGCTTCATCCGGTACTCCTTCCTCAGGCCGGGATTGAGGCGGTCCACGACCGCGCCGTCGATGCCGTCCAGGTCATCACGCAGCCTCTTCCTCCGTTCCGCGCTGATGGCGGTGACCGCGATTCTCCTGTCCCGGATGATCTCGCGGACCTGCTCCTTTTTTATCTCGGCGCGGCTGTTTTCCCCGACTTCATTGCTGACATCGGCGACCATGGTGCCGTCCTGGACCGGGTTGACTTTCACCGTTCCTGCGAGGATTTCGGTTTCCGAGGAATTCCCGACCGAGCTCACGCGGAAACTGGTGCCACGCACCGCGACCACCATGGTCTGCGTGGTGACCCGGAAGTCTTCGTCATCCTTCAGCTTCGAGACCACCGTGAATATCGATCCCTGTTTGAGCGAGAGGCCGGTTGAATTCTTGATCCTGGCCATGAGCGAATCGATACTGACGGAGGAATTTTCGTTGATCCTGACCAGCGCCGATTCATTGTACACAAGGTCGACCGAGGAAAGGGCGCCGGTGTCGACGGTCTCCCCTTCCGCGACGGGGCCGCCGATTTCAGGGAGCCGGCCGCCGGCGCCGCCCTGTATCATGACGCTGCCGACGTAGTTCTGAACGGTCAGGACATGGTCACCCTCCTTGGATTTTCCGCAGCCAAAAATGAGGGCCAGAGCCAGGGATGTGAAAAGCGCCACTGTTTTTTTCATGTCATTGTCCTCGCAGCGTCAGGTATGGTTTCTTTCCCGGGCATGCCGGGTAAGCCATAAGATCAAACAGCGGGATCGTATTAATGTCAAGGAAGAAACGGGGTTGTGCCTGCGTGCCGTTCAATGCTGTTGTCTTGAGTTCGCAAATTGCGATCTCAAAACTCCAATTATAATTAATAAAATATTTTAATAGATTATTCCCCCATTCGTTTACCGTATAAAAGAAATTAGTATTGACAGTGTGCTAATATATTAGTACATCTGGAGGGACAGTGCCGCAGTTCATCGCGTATGAAGGGCCTTGTTTTACGATTGAATGGTATGTCGGCAACAATGGAAAGAGCAGAGCACTGGAATATTTTCAAGGGTTAAGCTATACACGGCAGGACAAAACGCTCTATTTATTCAAGCGGATGGGCGATTCCGGAAAAATCAATAACAGGACACAATTCAGATATGAGGGAGATGAGATATTTGCCTTTAAACCGCAGCCGGATCGTTTTCTATGCTTTTTTGTTAAAGGGAGGAAGATCATAATAACCAATGCATTCATAAAGAAATCAGATTTGTTGCCTCGTGCGGAAAAGAGGAATGCTTTGAAATTGCGCGAGGATTATCTGGCTCGTGTCAGAGAGGGAAGATATTATGAAAAAGAATAAAACAGCAAAAAAACAGCTGTCTACCTTTGATCTGATCATGCGTGATCCGAAACGAAGGGAGCAATTTGAAAAAGGATATAATGAGTTTCTGGTGAATGAATTTTTACTGGAAGCTATGGAGGAGAACCATATATCGGTAAGGAAGCTTGCCGGGAAGGCCGGCGTGTCCCCGGCAATTATTCAGAGAATACGCAGCGGCGGAAGCTCTAATATTACGCTGAAGAAATTAAGCGATATCGCGTCGGTGCTGGGATATCGAATTGTTTTTAAAAAAAAGATATCATGAAGGACCTATGGAAAAATACATTTTCTGCCTGGAAGACAACTTGAAGAATATTAACCGGGAGCGGTTCAGGGATTTTATCCTTGCCACGGTCGTTCCCGGGATCATGAAGCATGGCCCGGCACATTTCAAGGTGACCATGTCAGCCGCGGACCAGCCATACCTGACCATCCTGCCCCTGAAGCGTAACGGCTTTGCCATGTTCTCATTGACCGGGATTGACCGGGAAGCCATCCTCGGCGAACTGAAAGGGTACCTGAATCCGGACCGCAGGGTTTACGGGTACGCGGTTCATGAGTCTCCCTATCTTCTTTCCGGGCGGTCATGCAACCATGGAGAGGAATCCCCGGGGCTTATCCTGCTTACCATGCTTCAGCGGAAGCGGGGCCTTCAGAAAAAAGAGTTCATGCGGATATGGTTCGGGGAGCATTCACCGATGGCGATCACGATCCATCCGCTGGTGAACTATATCAGGAATGTCGTTACCGGGTATATAGCGGAGGATTCACCGAAGGTTGACGGCATCGTGGAGGAGCATTTCGGCGCTGACCGCGACCTGATAAACCCGGTCAGGATGTTCGGGGGCATGAAAAAATTTCTGCCGTCGATGCTTGCCGTGCAGCGCCATGTCTCCACGTTCATTGATCTCTCGAACATACGGAATTATCTCTGTAAAGAGCATCTTATCAAAGGCGAACCCGCGGCCTGCAACGAGGAAATGAGGGATGATTGTTTTGTTCCCGGCCTGGCAGAAGGCTCAGGCGTCTTTCTCCAATGAGGCCTTATCCTCGACGCTTCCGAGCCATTCAAGTATCACCGGGAAGTAGTCCTCCGCCGCCTCACGATGGGTGAGCATGGTAATATGATTGTAATCGTTTTTAAATCCTTCTGCTTTTCCAATCACGAGAATCTCGCCGTTGTCCTGGCATGATTCATCCATGAAGCCTTTCACGTCCTTCATGTTCCCCATCCACGCGTCCCTGGAAGCGGACACATACAGAATCGGCGGCAGCGTGACGGTCCCCATCGCTTTTGTATAGTTGAACCCGTCGGCACCGACCCATTCCTTCGAGCGGAGCCACGTGTCGCTTTCGTAGAGGCATTTCTTCGTCTCATTGTCGTCTCCCAGGAAGAGGCCCAGGTCTTTCATCGGGAGGTACCCGTATATCCGGGTAACTATCTTCGCAAGGAAACCCCACCAGAAATCGAGCTGGATGAAACGGGCCATGTTTTTCACGGTCACCCTGCGCTTGGTCCCGAAGTAGACCCCGGCCTGCACCAGCTCCCGGTGCCGGGGCACGCGGGCGAGATGAGCCGTCATGAACACGCCGCCCCATGAATGGGCCGCCCATACCTGGGGCGCGAAGCCCCTCAGCTCGATGATTTTCTCAACGAACACGGTAATGTCTTCCATAATATGCTCCGTCTGGCCGAAGCCCGATTCCCGGGTTATGCCCGGGGCGGAAAGGCCGTGACCGCGCAGGTCCGCGACGAAAACATCATAACCGTTCCGGGCAAGATATGAGGCCAGGCCTTTGCCGGTCCTGGAATAAAAGATCGTCCCGTTTTCCACCGCGCCGTGAAGCATGAATACCGGGGTCCCCCGGTCATTCTTGCTGATGCGCATCATGTGAAGGGTGGTTTCCCCCAGCGGTATCATGATCGGCTCGTAGTGAATCTGGCTGTCGGCTTTGGCTTTCATGAAAGACCCCGTGTATTGCATTGAAATAATTGGTTTCAGTCCAAAGATGCAATGTCAATATTATTGTCAATATAAATACAATGGAGTGCCCGTTGTCCCGCATGGCGGGAACATGCTTTCCTGTCTGCTGGAGTATTATTTGTTTTTGCGGGTGTATTTTGTGTACAGGATGATATGGAAATATTTACCGGTGCACATGCGGCCTGTTGTATCCCGCGGGGGAAAAAAATTTTGGACAGAAATTAAAAGAGCAAAATCATTTGCGTTTTAATGGATGCCCCTGGTATATGTGCTGATACCTCTTTCCATCTATTATCAAACAACGGGGCAGCCATATGAAACAGTATTCTATTCTCATGATAGCCTTCATGTTTTTCATTGGAGCATGTTCGAATGATGCCAGTGATACCCTGCCGGTCATGGTTGCGGCTGAGTCAGCCGGGGATGCCGGCGCGGGGTCCGGTGTTGATTACTCGAAATACCAGAATCTTGACATAGATGCATACCGCAGCTTCGATTCCATGCCTTCCGAGTTGAAGAGCGATGTCAACGTGAAGGCCTTTACCTTTGTCAGCTCACTGGATACATTCAAGAACTCCGGCAGCAGCGCCAGCCTTTATGCAACGCTGAAATCGGTAACGTGTCTGCTGTATCACTGCTGGAAGCCGATGGTATCCTGCGTGCTCAACAGGGAGTGCCGGGCACAGCTCATGTCCCTGGGGAACTGCACCTACAAGACAGGGGACAGGATGATGACGTGCTTCATCGCGGCCTTTTCACAGCCTAACGAAAAGCTGCTCCAGATGATGTCGTGCATGGGCGGCAGCGGCTGCCTGCCCGAGCCGGTGCCCAACTGCCCCGTTCCGACAACCAGGAGCCGGATCGCGCCGGTCACCCTGGCTGACCTTGAAGGCGACTGGTACGTGGTGCGGGGATTGAGCGCGGTCTATGACTGCTGGCCCGGCCAGAGATACACCTTCCGCCAGGTCAGCGAAACGGTGTCCACTTATGACTATGTGTACTTCCCGGTAAGCAAGACCTCTCCTGTCGCCATCCAGTGCACCACGACGGCGATTCCCTTCGCAGCGGGCGAGACGGAGATATATCCGGGACGTTTCCGCGTCAATTACACCGCCTACGGCATGCCGGGTGTGGACGACTGGTTCTGCCTGAGCCACCCGAACCCGAACTATCTTCTCATATACTACTGCGGCGCGAGCGCCATGGATTCTTACGTTGGAGGGATCGTGTTGAGCCGCACCCTGGATACCTTCATCCCTGAAGACGTCCTTGATGATTTCGCCGACGCCCTGGCAAATGCCGGAATATCTGACCCGGTCACCATTTCCGACTTCCGCACGCCGGACAATTCGGGAATAACCTATTGATTGATACGTTGTAAAAAAATAATTGCTGTTTGATTGCGAAAGAAAAAAGATTTCCATTTATATCCCATGATGATCGCCGGCGGTATGAACAGGAGATACTCCACAGGTTGTATGGAGTAATCCGAGCGGTATACGGCCCGTGAGAAAAAATAAAACATCGTCCCGATGAAAGCCCCGGGCATCATCTGGACCAGGATCAGTTCCGCCACGGAGATGCTGAATGTTATGTACATCGAGGCCGGGATAACCCAGCCTATGATCACAGCCAGGTACTGGGAAAAGAACTGGTTCACCCTTCCGCGTCGGTTATAGAAGTAGACCGCCAGTGCCATGGAAAGCAATAGAATCACGCACAGGGTGCTGACTAAAAAAAACCATGGCATTCTGCGTCAACTGGACAGTCATTGCTCACCCGGGGACGTATGGTAAGGTGCGTAGCAGCTCATCATGAAAAAGAGAAAACACTGCGTCAATGTCGAAAAACGCGGAAAAGAGCCAAACGGGTGACATAAATTTACAAAAAAACATTATGCTGTTCAAGCAACAAAGGTTCAACGGGGAAGAATTGTTGCGGCGAGATGTTAAAATATGCATCTCCCGCCGGCATGGGATGTAAACCCCGGGCCGACAGGAGACAGACTTGCGGTATTGCACGAGAGCCGCACCGGCTCGCTCATGCGCGGTTATGCCGTTTTCTCCTGATGCGCCTGCTGATGGCAATGAGTCCCAGGGGCAGCACCATCATGCCGAGAAGTCCCATGACCCCGGAGGTGTACCCGGCGGCAGTGCCGCGATACCGGGCTGCCGATGCGGCCGACCCGCAGCCGGTTTTCGCGCCGCCCAGCAGATAGTTATCGGCGTCTTCGTTTGTGCCTATCATTTTCCAGGTATCACCCTCGCCGGCCGTGTTCGCGGATGTATAATCAAGCTTCGCCGGGTGGTCCGCATCTATTACGATGGTGTTCTTCGACGACTGGAACGTGGGCAGGAGGTGCGGGAAATCTGAATTGAGCAGGCTCACCCGGATCCGGTGGCCCTTCTTGAAGGTGTTGCAGGTCGGCCAGAGCTCGACGGTGTAATGGTACAGCTCGCCCTCGTTGATGGGCTTCGGATTCTTTTCCGGCCCGAAGTAGAAGGGATCGAAGGGCACGTAGGCGGGATCGGGCCGGTGCTCGACGACCTTGTCGCCGTCAACATAGGTGACCTGTGTCGCCCCTGCCGGATCGTACTGGCGGCACCATGCCGAAAGCCAGCCCATGGTTATATTGCGGGCGCGTCCGTCCGGGAACACGTCATCCAGATTGGAGATCCACTGCACGTCCTTCTTGGTAACATACTGCATGATGGACGTATTGTCCGCCTTCAGGACATCGCCGAGATATTCCAGCACCATTTTCGTCGTCGTGGTCGTGAGGGGATTGGTGAAATCCGTCTTCGCCCAGAAGGAAAGGGTGAGGGGACCGGTGATGTTTACGTCATTTTCGAGAGGTTCGGTGGTGAAGGTGAGGCCTTCTTTTTCATTATGGCGCTCGTCTTCATACCACTGCTTGGCAACGAAATCGTCATTCAGAAACCATTTATACACGTCCGGGACAAGTCCCTGGAATCCGAAGAACCAGCGGACGCTTTCGCGCGAGTTGCCGCCGTGGAGGTTGATCCCCTGCAGCATGTCGACCGGGTTGTGCTTCAGCACCGGGTTGTCGCCGGAATAGTCCGGGGTCTCGCTCAACCCGTAGTTGTTGTTCCTGTATATCCTGAGCAGGGTCTGGTCGTCGGAGTACCAGTCGCCGTCGATGGGGGTCGGCGCGTATTTCGTGCAATAGAGTGTCTTTTTATCGAGCCTTGAAGCGGGAAGCGGCCACGATTTTTCAGCGCGCCATGTATTTTCGCCCATCACGTACAGGAGCACGGGGAATTCCTCCATGAAGGGATCATCTTTCTTTTTGATTTTCCAGTCGAACCACCGGAGGGGCAGCTTGCCGCTGAGGACCGCGTTGTTGCCGATGCCGGTTGCGGCTTCAAGATGGTAGTATTCGCCTATGATCATCTTTTTGTCCGTGGTGGCATGGTTTTTCAGGCCGTAGGCATAATGGTTTGCCGTGCCGCGGGTGAAGATACAGTACCATCCGCCGGTCTCGAATACCGGCAGCTTGCTTGAGATCGAGTTGGTATTGCCTTCCGGAATGCACCATCCCCCCCGGGGCTTCATGGGCCAGTACATCATGGAAGAACGCTCGTCAAGGAAGTCGCCCCGCTGTGTAATCTTGGGATCCAATACCCAGCCGATGGTGGTGGTGATGTAGTTAATATGCTCCTGCCAGATGCCCGACGCTTCGGCCATGTGCTCCTTGCTGACCTTGCCGTCGACGCCGAGGAGAAGCATTGGAGGAAACGCGCCGATCATATCCACGATGCCGATCCAGGCGGGAACGAACATGAGATCCATCATGCCTCCCTGGATGGCGATATCGCCGGCTGCGTCAGCCATGGGTGCCTTCGGGAAAATGGCTTTCAGGTGAACCGGCTCCCCGGTATTTTTATCAATATCCACGAGACCGGCAGCGAGAAATTGCGAGATTGCCTCGTAGGATCCGCCGATCATGCCGACTTTCCCATCGGACCATTCCTGGCCCGGAATGAATTTATCTATTAAATACCGGGTATCATACTGTTCCGCCATGCCGAAGGAGGCCCAGGGACCGCCGGATGAGCCGGTCCCGCGGATGTCGACCACGATAAAGTTATAGCCGTGGCCCACTACCCCGAGGCTGAACATCATCATGATCTCGCGGCCGTAGGGGGTGACCTGTAATATGGTGGGAAGCTTTTCGCCGCCGGAGGGCCTGATGACTGTCGCCCAGAGTTCCCCGTCGGAAGTCGCGTAAGGATTATCGGATTTTGGAATGGTAATTTTTACATTAAGCTGTATCTGGGTGTTGCTTACGTTGTTGCCTGCAAGGCCCTCCTGTATTTTTTCGGCATCGGTGATTGACAGCTGGCCCTGGCAGCCTTCGCAGGAATCGTCCCCGCTGACTTTGTTAGAAGAACTGGCGGCTATCGAAAGCGATTTCATTGCCTCAGTGTTATTGTTGGAACATGATAATGGCGCCATTATGCTTATCAGAAGAAGGCACAGCATTAATCTTTTTAACCGGATCATAATCCACTCCCTTTCCCCATGAGATAACATATCCTATGGCGGCAGATAAACGTGTGTTCAAAAACCGTCTAGACTGTTTGTGTTTACCGCAAATATAATACTATAATTATTTCAACTTCATCAGTATTCATAAATACTGAAAAATTTTAGTATGGGGATTTATGATTTTTTATAAATTACAATATCGTGTACCGGCATTGTAATATGTTGCGAAAGATTTACAACTCAACAATGAATATAGTCTATTGTGTACAGTAAGTCAATATGACAACACGTGGTAAAGTCAATGACATGAATATAAAACATACATCATTTTGAAAAATATTGACAGAAATACGGATGAGTGAATTTTTAGAATAAACAATTCATCTGCTGTTCACTGTTGATAGCGCTTTGCCGCGAATCGGTATAGGGATAGTGCCATGATCGATCAGTTTTTCTGTTTTTTTATTTTTTTCGGCGGATTCATGTCTTACACCATCGCCCTCGGCGTGCTTCTCGAGAAAGACAAGAAAACATATCATTACATGTTCGCCGGGCTCATGTTCTGCCTCGGCGTACTGCAGATATCCGACGGGTTGATTCTTGAGCAACGGGTTGATGTGTATTCCGCTTTAACGTTCCTGTATCTGCCCTTCTTTGCCTGGATGGGACCGCTCTTTTATCTTTCATTTAAATCGGCCAATAACGATTCATTCACCCTCAGGCCGGTCGATTACCTTCATTTCTCACTGGGAATTCTGATGATACCGCTCCTGATACCGCTGGTTACCATGGATGCCGCGACCAAGGTGTCCTTCATCATGAGGCCTCCGAAATTCACCGGCGTGGATGCGCTGTTCCGGCTCTATTCAGGATTGCTCATAGCGGTCATTTTTAATGCCGTGGGTTATATGGCATATTTCATCAGGGAATGCATGTTCATGCTGGACATCAAGCTGATAAGGGAAAAGAAGGTTTCCCCCAATCTGATGATGATCATGTTCCTTGTATTCCCCCTCGATATCGGCTTCCTCGTGAGTATTCTCGCCCTCAACCTGGTCGAAGGCGCCCAGCCCTATTATTTTTCCATAATTCACACCCTGACGGCGGGATCCTTCCTCCTGACGCTGGGCATCTTTATCATGGAAAAAAAGAACATCAATTTTTTCAAGGTACTGCACGACCAGATAGAAAGCAGGCGCTATGAAACGTCAAAGGTGAAGAACCTCGATGTCGCGCAGGTGCTCTCGGAGATAAAATCCCTCATGGAGGAGAAGAAAATTTTCTTCGACGAGGAGCTCACGGTGAACGGCCTGGCACGGGAGCTTGCCATAGAGCCCTACCAACTCTCCCAGATCATCAACGAGAAGTTCAACAAGAATTTCAATCACTTCGTCAACGAGTACCGCATAGAAGAGGCGAAGAGGATTCTTCTGGAAGACATGGACCGCACGATCACTTCTATCGCCTATGCCGTGGGTTTCAATTCCACCACGGTGTTTTACGACTGGTTTAATCGAATTACCGGGGAAACGCCGAAAAAATATCTGAAGAAAATGAAAGAGAACTTCTGCGCGGAATCGAATTAGCGCCGTCTGTTAGCCCGGGGTTTAAACCCCGGGCTAACAGACGGCATGGCCCGCTCTGTATCAAACACCCCGCGGCTTCCAATTGGGCCCGAACAGTTTTTGAAGCATGTACAGGGTGTCCGGCGGGGTCATGCCGGTGTTGCCCTGGTGGCGCTTCCAGAACTGCTCCCACCAGTCGGCAGGCTCTTCCTTCGGTCCGTCATATTCCGTGGGGCGCTTCGTGTCCCCGTCAACGACAAGGCTTCCCACGTAATCGGCTTTACTGTACACCTTCTGTATCTGGCTCTTGATTTCCTTTATATCTGCTTCGGATACCGCGCCGTTGCCGGTGGCCTTGTAGAACTGCACGGTGACGCGGACCGGGTATCTCTCGTCCCGCTCAATGTCGAGGCCGGCGATCTCGGTGAAGGGCCCCTCCACCTTGCCGTGGCCTATGACCGCGGCTTCAACGTCGCTTGACTGCCCCGACGGCGCGGTCTTGTTGTACGCCTTGCTCTCCTCGCACGCCATGTCCTTGGAGCGCCTGATCGTTTTCTGCTTCAGGGGCACCTGGATGAGGAGCACCAGGTTCAGGCCGCTTTCACCGGCTGCCGATGGGGTGTGTTTCGTGTTTTTTCCGTTTTTCCCGTTATTACCGTCAGCGATGAAATCGCTCAGGCGCTTGCCCGTGAGGGCGGCCCGTTCGCCTTTCTGGTTGAAGAAGAGGCGCTGTCCCCAGGTCATCCCCGCCTGGAAGCCGTCCCGCTTGTTGTCGATGACGGTCATGCTGGTCCCTTCCCGGGTGGCCATGATCGTGAGCACCGCCGGGTCCCCCTCGTAGGACTGGTAATTGAAGAGCACCGGGTTGAACTCCGCGATCCCCTTCCGCGGCACCGGCAGGAAGCACGCCTGGGCGCTCACCAGGACATGGGTGTCACGTTTCGCAAGGAGTGATTTTTTCCATCCCTTCCACGAGGAGGGCGTGCTCATGTATTTTCTCGGGTTGTCGAGGTACTTCGTCAGGGACACCCGTTTCAGCGGCTTTCCCTTTTCGTTCCCGACAAGAATATAGAAGCGGTCCGGGTTGATGTCGGCGCTCAGGTCCTCGTAGTTGGGATAACGGATGACCGGCATGCAGGTAAGGCTGTATTGTTTGGTGGCCGGGTCCTGCTGCTGCACCTGGATGGTCATGTCGCTGATGTTCGGGCCTACGGAAGACCCCTTGTACCTGCCCGTGTCCTCCCAGGTGACGTTGAGGATCTGCAGGCCGTATTTCTGGGCCAGGGTCCGGGCCGTGCCGTCGCTCACCATCCACGCCGTTTTCTGTATCACCTCGCCGTATGATTTGTAGTTTCCCGGTTTTCCGGGAGTTATGGCCTGGGTATTGGAAAAGAGCGCTGATGACGTGAAGAGCAGAATCAGAATAATAATTAAGTTTTTCATGTCGGGTTTCCCCCTCTTTTGATATTGAATATTCCTTTCTGTTTGTTAGAGGGGGAAAGGGCGGTTTTTGATCTTAAAAAAAATAATTTAAGCAAAAAATAGCACGGCAGTAACCGGCTCAGAATTTGATCTTGTGAATATCATCATGCATGAAAAAAAGTTGTTTTTTTTTGTGCCGCTTAATGTCCTGTTAACCGGGATTTGTATAATTGTTGATTGTCAGGTGAAAAATTGCATTTGGACTCAGGACAATAACATGAGAATAATGTCCCGGCATCGGGATCATGGTGAGAATTCTATGATGGCGAGTGGATCATGAAAATTATCTGCATAGGCCGCAACTATATTGAGCATGCAAAAGAGCTCAACAATAAGGTGCCTGCCGAACCGGTGTTTTTTCTTAAACCCGAGAGCGCCCTCCTGTTAAACAATGAAACTTTTTTCCTGCCGGAATTTTCAAATGAAATCCACCACGAGGTGGAGGTTGTTGTAAGGATAAACCGGACCGGAAAAGCCATCGAGGAAAAGCGCGCGGCGCAGTACTATAGTGAAATCGGGCTGGGCATAGACTTCACGGCGCGGGACCTCCAGCAGCGCTGCAAGGAAAAGGGACTCCCCTGGGAAATCGCGAAGGCCTTTGACCAATCGGCCCCCCTGGGAGGATTTGTTGCCATTGAAATGCTTCCCGATAGAAATTCCATGCGCTTTGAGCTGTATAAAAATGATACGCTGGTTCAATCGGGAAACACGAAAGACATGATCTTCCCGATTGACGCGATAATTGCCCATGTTTCGAAATTCATAACCCTGGATGCGGGGGATCTGATTTATACCGGGACACCCCCCGGCGTCGGTCCTGTCAAAATCGGAGACAGACTCACGGGCACACTCGAGGGGGTGCTGATGTTCGAGTTTGATGTGAAGTAATTATGCTGGATTCATGATCCCCGTTTTCTTGGCGGCACAATGGCATGCCGTGCATTGACGGAGACCGTTCCCGGTGATGTCAGTCTTTCAGCAGTTCCACGTGTTTCCTGAAGGAGATGTACTTCACGATCTCGAACCAGATGACGCTGATGATGCCGCTTCCCAGGGCGATGGCTATGTCCAGCGGATGGAGCCAGGCAAAATGAAAAATACCCCTGAGAAACGGGACATAGATGACGATGCCCAGGAAGGCGGTGGCGCCGGCCACGACCCATGCGAGGGCCTTGTTCGGCACCATCATGGATGAGATAATGATCTTGGACCAGGAGCGGTTTGTCATGATCATGGTCAGGTTCGACACGATGAGGGCCACAAAGGCCAGGGTCCGCGCCTCCGCCTCGGTCTGTCCCAGGGAGAGGGCCAGTTTGTAGAGCACCGTTATCGCCGCGAGGGAGAACAGGCCCTGCAGGAGGCTCAGGATGAGGAGCCTCCTGCCGAAGAGCGGTTCGTCGGGTTTCCGGGGCGGCCTGCCCATGATATTGTCTTCCTCGCTCTCCTGCTCGAATACGATGGAGCAGGCAGGGTCTATGATCAGCTCGAGAAAGACTATGTGCACCGGGTAGAGTATTGAAGGCCACTGCAGTATGACCGGCAGCAATGACAGGCCGGCGATGGGCACATGGACGCCGATGATGTAGGCCATGGCTTTCTTAAGATTGTCGAAGATCCTCCTGCCGAGACGGACCGCCGCCACGATGGAGGTGAAATCATCATTTAAAAGCACGATGTCGGAGGATTCCCGCGCCACGTCGGTGCCCCGTTCGCCCATGGCCACGCCGATATGGGCCGACTTGAGGGCCGGCGCGTCATTGACGCCGTCGCCGGTCATGGCCACGACCTCGCCGTTCTCCTTCATGGCATTGACGATGAGGAGTTTCTGCTCCGGCACGACCCGGGCGAAGATAGTGGCGGTTTTGATCTGTTCCCGGAGTTTTTCTGCGGTCATGGCTTCAAGCTCCGGTCCGGTGACGATATGGTCCCTGTTGTTCAGACCGATCTGGGCCGCGATATTCCGCGCCGTAACCGGGTAGTCGCCGGTGATCATCACCACGCGGATGCCGGCGTTGTAGCATTCAGCGATGGCAGCCGGAACGGTCTCCCGGATCGGGTCCGCCAGGCCGATGAGGCCGATGAATTCGAAGTCAAAATCATGCTGGCTCCGGGGGAGCTCCGAAACTGCCGAGATGGCCTTCGCCACGCCCAGCACCCGCAGGCCTTCTTCAGCCATGGTGATTACGTTCCGTCTGATTTCACCTAATGCGGTCTCATCCACATGGCAGAGATCGGCGATGGCTTCCGGGGCGCCCTTGGCTGAAATGACGTAATTCCCCGGACCGGGTGAACGGTACACGTGGGAAAGGGAAAGCAGCTCTTTTGAGAGGGGATACTCTTCCAGTATGGACCATCCGGTATGGATATGCTCGGTATCGAAGAGTGTTTTGTCGCCGAGCTCCACCAGGGCGCGTTCCATCGGGTCAAAGGGGTCCTTTTTGCTGGCAAGGATCCCGTACTCCACCAGGACGTGGAAGTTCTCCGGAAGCGTTGCGTTCCCGATATCCTGAATCTCAAGGAACGCGCCGTTGCAGTGGAGCTTCTTGATGGACATCCTGTTCTGGGTAAGGGTGCCGGTCTTGTCCACGCAGAGAACCGTTGCCGCCCCCAGGGTCTCCACCGCGGCGACCCTTCGCGTCAGCACCTGTTTTTTCGAGATCCGCCAGGCGCCCAGGGCCAGGAATATGGTCAGCACCACCGGGAATTCCTCCGGTATCATTGCCATGGCCAGGGTTATCCCCGAGAGAATTCCCTTCAGCCAGTCTCCCCGGGTGAATCCGTAGATCAGGACGATAGCAGAACAGAGGACGGCGGCGAAAATAAAAACGGTTTTTACCAGCTTTCCCGTCTCTTTCTGTAAAAGCGTTTTTTCCTCTTCGATCCCGTGAAGGGCTTTTCCGATCTTTCCTAATTCTGTTTTCAGTCCGGTTCCCACGACCCGGGCGATGCCCTGGCCCTGTACCACCAGGGTGCCGGAGTAGACAAAGGGAAGATCGTCACCGCCGGGCCTGTAGATCGGCAGATCATGATCGTCGGAAGAGATCTTCCGTACCGCGATCGATTCGCCGGTCAGCAGGGACTCGTCCGCGGTCAGGTTCATGCTCCAGAGAAGAATGGCGTCAGCCGGCACGCGGTCCCCTTCCCGTATGATGATCAGGTCGTCAACGACCACCTCCCTGCCGGCGATCCTGTGCTCAACGCCGTTTCGTATGACCAGGGCCCGGGGACTCGAGAGGTCCTTCAGCGCGTCCAGGGCGTTTTCGGTCTTGTTTTCCTGGTATATGGTGATCCCCATTATGACAAATACAAAGCCGAGAAGCATAATGGCTTCCTCGAAATCCCCGAGGACCAGGTATATCACGCCGCAGGCGACGAGGAGGATAAACATCGGCTCGGTGAATATCTCCAGGATGATTTTGAAGATGCCGCGCTTCTTTGCCGACGGCAGCTCATTCAGGCCGTCACGCCGTACCCTCTCGCTCACTTCGCTTTCCGAGAGGCCCCGGAGTTTTTTAATTTCCTGGTCTGATAATGGCATGGTGCTCCTCGCTGGTATTCAAGGGATCATTATCAGTCAATTGCCGTAACCTTTCCTGTCAAATAATATTTCATTCGCGAAACTGTCATCCCTTGTATGCAATGATGTGTCGTTTATGCTGTCACGCGTGTCATTTGTTCTGCAAACCTTGCGAAGTTAGACACTCATAATACTATAACAGGCTACTTAGCTGCCTCGTTCCGCAGGCCACAGCGCTGCCTGCCGGCATGTGGACGCGGGTGAAACAACCATTATCGATAAGGAGGGATTGTTATGGAAGCGAGGATAACCGATGTAGTATTTGATGAGGATTTTTCCATTAATTACCGGCGGTATGCCCCCGCCGTCATCAGGTTTCTGAAGCGGATCGTGTATGACCGGGACATTTCAGAGGAGATATGCCATGACGTGTTTCTCAAGGTCTATGAGAAGAGGATCGTCCTGGACCCTGAATCGCCCCACACCCTGAATTTCTTTTTTACCGCTGCTAAAAACGCGGCCATTGACTTTTTACGGAGAAGGAGATCCGAAGAGGAAAAGCTCCGGAGCATCCAGGTAGAGGAAGTCGTGATGGACCGGCAGTTTTACGAAGATATCGAGAATGTCTGCCTGCGCGGGGAGGTGATATCGACCCTGGGTGACGTCATCAATTCATTCCCGGAGAGCAAGCGGGCCCTCTTCGCTGCCCGGTGCCTTGAAGGAAGGTCGGCGGCGTCCGTGGCCAGGGACAGCGGCATGTCCGCCTACCACGTCCGGAAGATCGAGCATGAAGTATCCCGCACGATACGCCGCTCCATGAAGAGGTATTTCGAGGGCGGTGAAGCCAAAAACGGGCTTGACAGGAAAAAATAGTCAAAATAATGTTGACCGAGCGCTCGTTCGGAACTATATTTATGGTGGGATCTGGCGGCCTGGGCTGCAGTTGATCCCTCGCCGGTTTCGGGCCCTTTTTTTGGACAAAAATCAACAAAAAGGCTTGCATGAAAAAGAAAGAAAAAACAAGAAATGTTCCCACGCAGATAAAGAACCAGGAGCTGGTTGAAAAACGGCGCCGTCAGATCATTGACGCCGCGGTGCGCCTTTTCGTGGAAAAGGGCTTCCACAAGACCACGACGCGGCAGATAGCGGCGGCGGCAAAGATGCCCATCGGCTCGATGTACGAATACGTTGCCTCCAAGGAGGACATCCTCTACCTGGTGTGTGACGCGATCCATGCGGAGGTCGAGAAGGGCGTAATCGAGGCCATGGCGAAGGCGACGAAGGGGAAAAACGTCCTGGCCGGGGCCATTCGGGAATACTTCCTGGTGTGCGACCGCATGAGCGACCATATCCTCCTCATTTACCAGGAGACCCAGTCGCTTCCGCGTCAATGGCGCAAGAAGGTCCTCGAGAACGAGGTCCGTATCACCGGGATCTTCATCACCCTGATCAAGGTCCTGATCTCGTCAGGTGACCTGGCGCACCTCGACGACAGCGCCGTGGAAGTGGCGGCCCATAACATAACCGTGCTGGGGCACATGTGGACCTTCCGGCAATGGTTTTTCGGCCGCAAGTACAGTATCGATGACTACATCCGGCTCCAGACGGATTTTATCCTGGGCATGTACAATGCCGGGAAGAATAAAAAACAGAACTGATTAACAGCAGAGGGGATTAGGGATTATGAAACCATCGTCAACAGCCGCTGAACATGCCGGCGAGGCCCGTCTGGCCGAGCCCGAGATATATAGCCTGAAAAACCGGGTCAGGGTGGTGACCGCCACGTCCCTGTTCGACGGACATGACGTGTCGATTAACATATTCCGGCGAATTTTACAGGAATCCGGCGCCGAAGTGGTGCACCTGGGCCACAACCGTTCGGTGGACGAGATCGTGACTGCCGCCATAGAGGAGGACGTCCAGGGTATCGCCGTCTCCTGCTACCAGGGCGGCCACATGGAGTTCTTTAAATACATGATCGACCTGCTGCAAGAGCGGGGCGCTCCGCACATACGGGTCTTCGGCGGCGGCGGCGGGGTAATCGTCCCCGAGGAGGTTAAGGAACTCGAGGAATACGGCGTGGCGAAAATTTACACGCCGGAACACGGGACCAGGTGGGGACTGCAGGGGATCATCAATCACCTGATGTCGTGCATCGATTATCCGATTCCCGGCATTGCCGACGCCGATATCAGCGGCCTTGCGCCGGAAAAAAAGGAGACCATCGGGCGGCTCATCACCATGACGGAAATGGCGCACGGACGCGATGCCGCGGCCTATGCGCGGCTGATGCAAAAGATCAGGGAAAAATCCGCCGAAGCGGACATGGCGGTCATCGGCATCACCGGCACGGGGGGCGCGGGCAAGTCCTCCCTCATCGACGAGATCATTGTGCGCCTGCTCCGCGACTTCGGCGACATCCATGTCGCGGTCCTCTGCAGCGACCCGGCCAAGCGCCGCAGCGGCGGCGCACTGCTCGGCGACCGGATCCGCATGAACGCCATCACCGGACGGCGCGTGTACATGCGCTCCTTCGCGGCGAACCAGATGAACACGGATTTTTCAGACGCCCTGGCCGACGCCCTGGCGGTCGTGAAGGCCGCCGGCTTCGACCTGGCCATAGCCGAGACAGCCGGAGTGGGGCAGGGGAGCGCGGGCCTTACCGACATGGCCGACTGCTCAGTGTACGTCATGACAAGCGAGTACGGTGCCGCGTCGCAGCTCGAGAAAATCACCATGCTTGATTATGCCGACGCCGTGGCGGTCAACAAGTTCGAGAAGGAAGGGGCCGATGACGCCCTCCGGGACGTGCGCAAGCAGGTGCAGCGGAACCGGAAGGCCTTCGACAAATCCCTGGAGGAGATGCCGGTCTTCGGCACCATTGCGTCGCGCTTCAACGATGACGGTGTGACCGCCCTGTACCTCCACCTCCTTGACCTGGTGAATGCGAAACGGAAAAACCGCTTTGTGTCACGGCTGTCCGACCCCGGCGTAAAGGCGTCGTCATCCAAGACAATCATCATCCCGCCCCGTCGGACACGCTACCTGGCTGAAATAGCCGGGACCGTGCGGGACTACCACCGCGCGACAGATGAGCAGGCAGCCGCCGTGCGCCTGGCGTGGCACCTGCGTGAAGCCGGTAAAGCCCCGGGCCTGAAGGAAGAAGCTGTCGCGGCGCGGCTCCGCGAGGAAACGGCCGCCGCGGAAAAAAACATTGCCGGCGAAACGCGGTTCCTGCTTTCCCAGTGGGACATCCTCAGGAAGGATTACGGCAGTGACGAACTCGTGTACCAGGTGCGGGACCAGGAGATACGATCGCCCCTTTACTATGAGTCGCTTTCGCGTAAGAAGATTCCGAAGATCGCACTGCCGCGCTTCACCGATCCCGGCGAGATATACCGGTGGCTCCGGGAGGAAAACGTGCCGGGGCGGTTCCCCTACACGGCGGGCGTGTTCCCGCTGAAGCGCATGGACGAGGACCCGACCCGGATGTTCGCCGGCGAGGGGGACCCGGCCCGCACCAACGCGCGGTTCAAACTCCTGTCAGCAAACTTCGAGGCGAAGCGCCTGAGCACGGCCTTCGACTCCGTGACCCTCTACGGCCGAGACCCGGACCCGCGCCCGGACGTGTACGGCAAGGTCGGCACCTCAGGCGTGAGCGTCTGCACCCTTGATGACGTGAAGGTGCTTTACGGCGGCTTTGACCTATGCTCTCCCAGCACCTCGGTGTCCATGACCATCAACGGCCCGGCGCCCATCATGCTGGCCATGTTCCTCAACGCGGCACTGGACCAGCAGGTTGACCGCTTTGAAGCGCAGCACCGGCGACGGCCGGACAAGGAGGAGCATGCCAGGATACGGGCCGAAGTGCTGTCAACAGTCCGGGGCACGGTGCAGGCGGATATCCTGAAAGAAGACCAGGGGCAGAACACCTGCATCTTTTCGATCGACTTCGCCCTCAAGATGATGGGCGACATCCAGCAGTTTTTCATCGAGAACAACGTGCGGAACCTTTACTCGGTGTCGATATCGGGCTACCATATCGCCGAGGCCGGGGCCAACCCCATCACCCAGCTTGCTTTTACCCTGGCCAACGGCTTTACCTATGTTGAGTACTACCTGTCGCGGGGAATGGCGATCGACAGCTTCGCGCCGAACCTTTCCTTCTTCTTTTCCAACGGCATGGACCCGGAATACACGGTCATCGGCCGGGTGGCGCGGCGCATCTGGGCAGTGGCCATGCGGGAAAAATACAAGGCGGGGCCGCGCTCGCAGATGCTCAAGTACCACATCCAGACATCCGGGCGCTCCCTCCACAGCCAGGAGATACAGTTCAACGACATCCGCACGACCCTGCAGGCCCTCTGCGCCGTATACGACAACTGCAACAGCCTCCACACCAACGCCTACGATGAGGCGATCACCACGCCGAGCCGCGAGTCGGTGCGGCGGGCGGTTGCGATCCAGCAGATCATTAATCGTGAGTGGGGCCTGGCCCGGTGCGAGAACCCGGAGCAGGGGAGCTTCATCGTGGAGGAACTCACGCGCCTCGTCGAGGAGGCGGTGCTCTCCGAGTTCGACCGGATCACCGAACGGGGCGGCGTCCTGGGCGCCATGGAAAAGGGCTACCAGCGGAGCCAGATACAGGAAGAGTCCATGCTGTATGAGCACCGGAAGTACACCGGGGAGCTCCCCATCATCGGCGTGAACACCTTCATCGATGCGGAAGCAGCGCCGGAAGAAACGGCGGCCAAGGTTGAGCTGGCGCGGGCCACTGAGGAGGAAAAGCAGTCGCAGCTCGCGCGCCTCGCGGCCTTCCGCAAGCGGAACGAAAAAGAGGCGCCGGCGGCGCTGAAGCTTCTTCAGGAGGCGGCCCTATCGGGAAAGAACGTCTTCGCGGAGCTCATGGACACGGTGCGCTTCTGCAGCATAGGCCAGATAACCGGCGCCCTCTACGAGGTGGGAGGGCAGTACCGGCGGAGTATGTGATCCGGCCCGGGGACGCGGTCTTTCCTTGCCTTTATTGAGCCGTTGACTTGCATTGTAAGTGATCGGCGACTCCCGCGTTGCCGGTCATCATGTTACCTGTTCTGCAGCGACTGCGAAAAAAGCCATTCCATGACGGAAGGATCCTGGCTGAAAGGAAATTCGGTTATGAAGTGGCCGTCGCCGGGGAATTCGGTGCTCAAAACTATTCTCTGGCAGTCCGCTCCCAGCATCCAGGTCATGGCGCTGTGGGTGCCTGCAGGGTAACCCGGTATAAAGGTCTCAATGGCCCCTGCGTTTGCCGGGAAACTTTTAAGGAACATGTAAGAATTCCTGATGCCGGTGATGCTGTCTGCTGAATCCTCCAGTCCTATCATGAGCCAGACTCCGGCCTTTTCGGCGACGGCGTTCCTGAGCGTGCTGAAGCTCCCGCCATTGAGCCTGATAATCCCGGCGAAGATCCGGCCCGTGCTGTCGCAGTAACTGTTGACAAGAGCGTATGTCCCGTATCCCCCCATGGAAAAGCCGTGCACGTACAGACGGTTGTCGTCTATCCTGTACGCTGACCGCAGTGCCTCGATCTGGTTTCTGAGCTTTGTCGTGTCCCATGAACTGCCGGACTCCTGGGGAACGTAAATAAAGCAGGGGTGTTTCTTCTTGAAGTCACCGGCAACGTCATACTTGTATCCGTCCGCATTGTCGTATCCCATGTAATAGAGGTTGCGCAGGTAGTCTACCTGGTCCCTGCCGTGGAGGTATATCAGCAGGGGATATCTGCGGGTTGCGTTGTATTCCTTTTCGTAATTCCATGGCGGGCAGAAGTAGTAATCGTTATTCACGGGGTCGGAATATTTGACCGGGTTCGGCCTGTTGGATTCCTCGAAGACTTCGGTTATGTGTTTTTCCGGTATTGCTGCTGAATTGCCGATGCATGCGGCAATCGCCAGCTTCAGGATTTCCCTTTTTCCGCTGTTAATATCGTCGCATCCGGAAAATATAAGCGCAGCCGATGTTATGGCGGCAAGATTCATTATAAAAGATTTCCGGTTCATGAAAGGTGTTTATTATCCATCTGTCCGGGTGTCAATTCTAAAAAATGATTGTACCTCTGATGGTTCTGCCGGTGACCGATTGCATTTTTCCAGGCTATGTCATCAATCCTGTCGTGGTTTCCCCGAGCGGCATAGGCTTTCATGGCAAGATCATGCTCGCGTTGGCTTTCAGGCGAGCATTTTTTTCAGTTCCGCCATCAGGTCCGGAATCGGATCATCAGGGTTGCGCGCAAAATGGACCGTGTGTTTCCCTTTCTGGAATTCCGACATGTTGTAGCGCAGCAGCTGGGAGGCCATGGCGTTCAGCATGAAGGCAACCGCGTCGATGTCGATGTCCTTCCGGATATCTCCCCGGACGATCCCCTTTTTCAGTATGCTCTTCCATTCGACGACACCCAGGCGAAAGAGCTCCGACGTGTGATCCGCATACTGAGCGTTATAGGGGAGGCTCATTTCATGCCAGAGGCATATGAGGTCCGACTGCTCGCGGCCCAGATTAAGGGAGCGTTCAAGTACCGACTCTATGTGCGAGAAGGTGTCCCTGTGCTCAACGGGCTGTTCGAAGGTCTTCCGCTGTATCTCGATGCCCATCGTTATGATGGTGTGGGCCAGGTCGTCCTTGGTGGCGAAATAGGAATAGATCGACCCGTAGGACACGCCCATTTCCCGGGCTATGTCCTCGATCTTGGCGTTTGATATGCCCTTACGGCCCATCACCCTGATGGTGGTTTCAATGAGGCGCAGCCGCTTCTCTTCGGATATGTTGTCAAAGGTTTCCTTGTGATACTTCTTCTTCATGGGCGGTGCAAATCACTTGCTGTCTGGAATCGGATTACTGCATTAAAGAATGAGTGTGACAATGAATAATGTCAAGTCATTTAGATTCAGACCCTGCCTGTGAATGGAATGACCTTCTCCGGCACCATTGATTAAAGGAAATCGAGAGCGAGACGGTTGAATTCTTCCGCGTGCTCGTCATGGGGACAGTGGCCGGCCTTTTCGAAGATGATCAGCTTGGCCGTCTTCCACATTTTTACAACGGTTTCAGACCGTTCCGCCGGCACGGCCCGGTCGTTGCGGCCGTGGACGATGAGGATGGGCTTGTTCATGGCGGCCAGCATCTTCGCCTCCTTTTCAACAATCGAACCCACCAGCACGTGCCGGTGAATGTAGAGGCCTCCCTCGTAGGTCTCCTTGATATGGCTCGGTCTCAGGACTCTCTCGGCGTATTCGTCCGTCACTCTGCTTTTATCATAGAAGAAGGTGTCCTTGAGAGTCTGTTTCAGGATTGTGTCGCCCGGTATGGCGCATAGGAACTCGCCCACGCGGGGAAATAGAAAGATGTGGACATCCGGAGGGAGAGGATAGGGCAGAACGGCCGGGGACACCAGTAGGATCTTGTCTATTCTATCCGGATGGTGCGCTGCCGTATACACCGAAATGCTGCCGCCCATGGATTGACCTACCAGGGACGCCCGGGGGATTTTCAGGGCATCCATGAAGCCGATGACCTGCCTGCTGTACCTTTCAAAGCTGTACTCCTTGTTTTCGAGTCTCTGGCTGTATCCCCATCCCCAGAGATCTATGGCATAGACCGTGAACTTCTTTGACAGCTCGTCGATGTTCCGTTCCCACATGACCGTGTTGTACAGGAACCCGTGGATTAGGATCACCGGCTTCCCCGTGCCTTTTTTGATGTAGTGAACTTTTTTATTGTCCACTGTTATTATCTTGCCTGGGGCGGATTTTTTTACCGCTTCATCATAGTCCACATTGTCGTTTGAATAGATCAGGGGAAAGATAATAACGGCAAGAGCCAGCACAAGCAGAATGCCTATAATAATGAAGAGTAAACGCTTCATATTGTACCTCCAGTTTTGATTGATTGCGATACAACAAGTGATATCTTCCAGCAGACTGCATATATAATTGGCAATTTATAATTGCAAGGCAAGAAAAAATCAGACATAATATGAAAATATTCATTAATTAGTGTCAGCCGAAGGATAAATAAATTTATTATTGAAAAAAAAGAGCCCCCCTGTAGTGTGTGTCATACTTTTGAGAAGAAACAGGTCCTGGAATGACGAAAACCGCGGTAAAACATATAGTCAAAATCAACACCGAGATGTGCAAGGGGTGCGGTCTCTGCGTCGCCTTCTGCACCAAGAAGATGCTCCGGGAGTCGGAGCACCTGAATAAGGCGGGCTACCATTACGCGGAGCCCGGCGACATGGACCTCTGCTCCGGGTGCATGATCTGCACACTGGTCTGTCCCGAGGTGGTGATCGAGGTGTACGATGAATAAGATCTTCATAAGCGGAAACCACGCCTTTGCCGAAGCGGCGATACGGGCCGGGTGCCACTGCTATTTCGGCTATCCCATCACCCCGCAGAACGAGCTGGGCGAGTACATGGCAGATCACATGCGGCAAGAGGGGCGGCGTCTTCATCCAGTCCGAGAGCGAGACCGCGGCCATCAACATGGTCATCGGCGCGTCGGCCACCGGGGCCCGTGCCATGACATCGTCGTCGAGCCCCGGCATCAGCCTCAAGCAGGAGGGGATATCCTTCCTGGCCGGCTTCGAGCTCCCGGCGGTCATCGTCAACGTCATGCGCGGCGGCCCGGGCCTCGGCAACATCGCGCCGGCCCAGGGCGACTACTTCCAGGCGACCCGCGGCGGCGGCCACGGCGACTACCGGACCCCGGTGTTCGCTCCGGCGTCGGTGCAGGAGATCGCGGACCTCACCTACCACGCCTTCGACGTGGCGGACCGGTACCGCACCCCGGTCATGATGCTTTCCGACGGCATGATGGGACAGATGAAGGAACCGGTCGTTTTCCCGGAAAGGATCAGCGACCTGCCCGAGAAGGAATGGGCCCTCGGCGGCAGGGGCGACGGTCCCAGCCGATACCTCTGCTCCCTCATCCTGGACGCCATGGAGATGGAGCGCCACAACTGGAAGCTGGTGCGGAAATACAATGAAATCGAGAAGAACGAAACGCGGTTCGAAGAATACATGATCGATGACGCCGAGATCGTGGTCATTGCCTACGGCACCACGGCGCGCATCGCCAAGGGAGCCATCAAGCGGGTGCGCAAGGACGGCGTGCGCGCGGGCATGATCCGCCCCATCACCCTCTGGCCCTTCCCGAAGAAGGTGCTCAACGAACTGGCCTCGCGGGTCAAACAGTTCGTGGTTTTCGAGATGAGCACCGGGCAGATGCTGGAGGACGTGCAGATTGCCCTGGAAGGGAAGGCGGACATCATTTTCCACGGAAGGCCCGGCGGCGTGGTGCCCACGCCGATCGAATTCGCGCGGATCATTTACCGCGAATACCAGAAGACAGCGAAGAACTAATAATGAAACTCAAGAACCAATGGCCGAAATACTACAAGAAAGACGTGGTCACCCACTACTGTCCCGGGTGCGGGCACGGCATCGTGCACCGCATCGTGGCCGAGGTGCTGGAAGAGCTTGACCTGGGCAAACGCGCCATCTGCGTGAACCCGGCCGGCTGCGCGGTGCTGGCCTACCTCTATTTCGACATCGACATGATCGAGTCGGCCCACGGCCGCGGCACCGCCATCGCCACCGGCATCAAGCGCTCGCGGCCGGACCTCTTTGTGTTCACCTACCAGGGCGACGGCGACCTCTCCGCCATCGGCACCGCGGAGACCATCCACTCCGCCAACCGCGGCGAGAACATCACGGTCATTTTCATCAACAACGCGGTGTACGGCATGACCGGCGGCCAGCTCGCGCCGACCACCCTGATCGACATGAAAACCACCACTACGCCCCTGGGGCGCGATCCGAAATATGACGGCTATCCTCTTCACATAACTGACGTTGTGGCGCAGTTCCCCGGCGTCGTGTACGCCGAGCGAGTGGCCGTGGACGGCCCCGCGGGCATCCGCAAGACCAAGAAAGCCATCACCAACGCCTTCCAGACGCAGGTCGACGGCCTCGGCTATTCCATCGTCGAGGTGCTGTCGCCCTGCCCGACGAACTGGAAGATGACGCCGGTGGATTCCTTCAAGTGGGTTACCGAGGTGATGACGAAGGAATTCCCCACTGGCGTGCTGACAGATAAGAGGAGCAAGAAGGAATAATATGCTGCTGAAACTATTGATCGCCGGCTCCGGAGGACAGGGGGTCCTTACCATGGGCAACGTCCTGGGGAATGCCGCCATGCTGGACGATTATTACGTGACCTATCTGCCGTCCTACGGCGCGGCCATGCGGGGCGGAACGGCCAACTGCACTCTCTGCATATCCGACGAGGAGATGGCCTCCCCGGTGGCGTCGACTCCGGACATGCTCGTGGCGATGAACCAGCCCTCGCTTATGGCCTTTATCAGCAGGCTTGAGGCGGGCGGGTCAGCTCCTGTACAATGCCGATCTCGTGGACTCTGTTCCCGAACGCCATGACGTCGACCTCTTCGGCGCGCCGGTGAACAGGGTCGGCCGGGAGCTCGGCAGCGAGACGGGCGGCCAACATGGTCATGCTGGGCGCCCTGGTTAAGATGACCAAGATCATCAAGATCGAAACGGTCATCAAGAGCATCGAGATGATGATGGGGTCCAAGAAAAAGCTCGCGGAATCGAGCGTCAAGGCCCTTCAGGCCGGATACGATGGGTTTCCTTTTCAGAATTCATAGGCGCGCTTCATAAAGGCGCATTTCATACGAGGTTACACCATGCCAATCACCCAGGTTTCCATAGCCGTTGACAACAATCCCGGCAGCCTGTACAGGGCAACATCATTGCTCGAGAAGGAGCAGATAAACATCAAGGCAATCATGGCATCATCGGGCCTGAACCCGGTGCAGGTGCACATGATCGTCGACGACCCGGACCGGGCCGTTAAAGTCCTCGAAATGAACAAATTCACAGTCTCCACTAAGGAGGTTGTGGCGGTGGCTGCACCCGATCATCCGGGCGGTCTCAACGCGATCCTGCGCCCCCTCATCGATGCAAAGGTGAACATCGACTGCATGTATCCCTTCATATATCTCAAGGGTGACGAGGCCATTATCATCCTTGAAGTCGACAAGATCAAGGAAGCAAAGGCAGTGCTGAAAAAGCACTGGGTCAAAACTTACGACAAGGAAATATTCAAGTCGTAGCCGGCGTTAGCTTATTTCTTCTATTATATTACACATTATTACCGATAGGTATCGGTACCTTCATTTAATGATTCTGGTCTGACACACCCTTATTAGTGATTTTGCCGATAGTTATCGGTCCTTTGAGGCCGATGTTTGCTCTGACACCTCTTTTTTAATGGCTGAATTCACCGATAGTTATCGGTACATCCTGTTGTTATTGTGGTTCACTCTGACCCATGGTTCATGAAGCGGATTAATGATTGAGTTTTAGCGGACATTGTGCATATATGGCCAGGTGAATCTGTTCCTGAACCAATAATTCCAATCACACAACACCAAGGAGGACTCAATGACTACTCGTATTTTTTCCAGTATCACAGTACTTGCCCTGGCGCTGGTCCTTGCCGCCGGCATCGGATGCGGTAAATTCGGAACGGAAAAGAAAATTATCGGGACATGGTCATATGACCATACAGAGTCAAAGATGCTTTCCGACAAAGCGATAACGCTGAAGGTCTTTAATGAATGGCTCATCACCTTTAAGGCCGACGGGACGTATGACGAACAATCGCTCCTGGGCGCCCAGAAAACCCCGACTGTTGTCAGCGGAACCTATACGCTGAAGGGCAGCACCATTGTCAGGAGCAAGAATCCCTTGCCGCTGGAAATCATCAGCGTCACGGGCGATGAACTCGTGTTCTCCAGCGTGAAAAATGTGAACCAGTATTTTAAAAAGAAGTAGCAAGCAGTAAAAGGCCCGGCCCGGCCCGGCATATCATGTGCCTGATGTATCAGGCACATGATATGAATCAGAAAGGATGCGGATTATGTATACCCTCGGCATTGATATCGGTTCAATCACCACCAAGGCGGCGGTCATGAAGGACGGGAAGTTCATGGGAGCCCATGTGGGTTTCACCGGGTACAACGTTGACAAGGCGTGGCATCATGTGACGGAGGAGCTCCTCTCCGCCCTGGCCATGGATTTTTCCGCCATGGAAAAAATCGTGTCCACCGGCTACGGGAGGGCAAGCGTCGAGGTCGCGCACAAGTCAATTACGGAGATAACCTGCCACGCCGCCGGCGTCCATTACAGCGCACCCCACATCCGCTCAATCATTGACATCGGCGGGCAGGATTCGAAGTCCATTGTCCTTGATGAAAACGGGAGGGTGAAGGACTTTGTGATGAACGATAAGTGCGCGGCCGGCACCGGGCGGTTCCTCGAGGTAATGGCCCGGGCCCTCCAGGTCGACCTGGAGGAATTCGGCGAGATATCCCTTCAGGCTGAGAAGCCGGGCAAGATATCAAGCCTCTGCACGGTCTTTGCCGAGTCTGAGGTCATCTCCCTCATTTCAAGGGGCGAGGGTCGCGAGAACATCATAGCCGGGATCCACGAGTCAATCGCCATGCGTATTTCAGCCATGGCCAACCGCGTGGGCATTAAGCCGCCCCTGATGATGACCGGCGGCGTGGCCAAGAACATCGGCGTGGTGAAGGCCCTGGAGAGCAAGCTCGGCATGGCAATCGAGGTGTCGCCGTCGGCCCAGGTCATGGGTGCCATCGGCGCGGCAGCCCTGGCCGCAGAGCTGTGATGCAGTCCTGGTCCGGCGGGCAGATAACCATGAGCACACTAATCATCTACATGTCAAAGCACGGCTGCGCTGAAAAGGCGGCAAGAATAATCAACGGACACCTTGCCGATTCTGATGTTTCCATAATTGACCTGAAAACGAAGGCCGAGATCGACCTGGACCGTTATGACACGATTATCATTGGCGGTTCCATTTATCTCGGGTCCCTCCAGAAAGGCCTGAGAAGGTTCTGCGAGAAGAATCTTCCCGTGCTGCTGACAAAGAGAATCGGCCTCTTCATCTGCTGCATGAACCAGGGAGAGGCAGCCCGGAAACATTACGAGTCGGTCTTCGTTGAGTCCCTCCGGTCACGGGCCGTGGCGGCCGGCTTCTTTGGCGGCGAGCTCGACTTTGAACAGCTGAGCCTCATTGAGAAGAGCGTCCTCGGTCAGGCGGTGAACATTACCGAAAGCGTGTCACGCTTCGATGAAACAGCTGTGCGGGATTTTGCCGCAAAGTTCACTCCGGGTATCCGGTGACCTCGCGGATCCTCTTGAAGAGGGGCTTCAGGCGCGGGTACACGTATCGGTACACCGTCCGGTAGAGATCATCGTAGAGACGGTGGTTCGCGGCGACCGGCTCGAACACGTCCTTTACCCTGGTCATGGCCTTTACCGCGGAGGCGAAGTCGGGATAGAGACCGAGCCCCACGGCCGCATCGATGGCCGCTCCCAGGGCGGAGGTTTCGTATGTGTGGGGACGCTCTGCCGGGAGTCCGAAGACGTCAGCCGTTATCCGCATGGCCATGTCGCTCTGGGACCCTCCGCCGGAGACCCTGAGCCGGGTGACAGGCGTCCTTGTTTTTTTCATGGTATACTCCGCGCCCTCCCGCAGGGCGTACACCAGGCCCTCGAGAATGGAGCGGTAGAGATAGGCGCGGTTGTGCACGTCGCCGAAGCCGATGATGGATCCCTTGGCGTAGGGATCTGTGTTGACCCCGGGTGACCAGTAGGGCTGGAGCACGAGGCCCATGGAGCCTGCCGGCGTTTTCTCTATGAGGGCGTCAAAGAGCTTTTCCGGCGCGATCTTTTTCTTCACCGCCGCCTGTTTCTCCATGAGGCCGAACTCCTCCCTGAACCAGCTCACCATCCAGAATCCGCGGTATACCATCACCTCGGTGTAATAGGAGTCTGGTATAGCCGCGGGATAGGGCGGTATCATGGGGAGGAGTTCGATGTAGCGGTCCGTCACGGTGTTGAAGGTTGCCGTGGTGCCGAAGCTCAGGCAGCCGATGTCCGGGGTGAGGCATCCCCCGCCGAGGATCTCGCATCCCTTGTCAGTGCCCGCGGCGAAAACGGGGAGCCCCATCGGGATGCCGGTCTCCAGTGACGCGCGCCTGGTCACCCGTCCCAGTTCTTCCGACGGTTTAATCAGGCGCGGAAGTTTTTCCATTTCCATCGGGAAGAGGCGCCACTTGATGTCGAACCTTCCCGCCCACTGGTAGGTCCTGCTGTTGATCGGCAGGTAACCGACGTTGCTGCCGGTTGAGTCAGCAAACTCGCCGGTCAGCTTGAAGGTGAAAAAGCCTGACAGGAGCAGGTACTTGTGCGTTTTCTCCCAGATTTCAGGCTGGTTCTGCCTGATCCAGTTCGACTCGCAGTTCTCGACGACGCCTTCGACCCGTTCCAGCAGGTTTACTGCCTTGAGAAAGGGCCTGGCTGCGGACGGGATGATGCCGGAAGCATCGGCCTTTCTCTGGTCAAGCCAGATCATGGCCGGACGGAGGGGTTTGCCGTCGGCGCCGACGTTGATCATGGTGGCGCGCTGGGTCGTCAGGGTAACCGCCGCAATCCGCTCCCTGGTTTTGCCCGCTTTTTTGATAAGTCCTTTACATGACGCGCAGAGCATCCGCCAGTAATAATCGGGATCCTGTTCCGCCCAGCCCGGGTGCTCGGAGAAGTAGGGCTCTATCTGCATTTTAACTATATGGACGATATTCCCGCTGGCATCGACCAGGGCCGATCGAATCGACTGGGTGCCCGCGTCGATCGACAGGATCATGTCACCAGTGATTTTTTTTTCTTTCTTCATGTCCATCCTTCCCTGTAGTTATATAAGGTATGTTGAACATATCCCCCTCCCATCAAGGGAGGGGGAGGCTAGTTTTATCCGGGATCAGTCCAGGCCGAGGATTCCGCCCGGGTTCATTATTTTATTCGGGTCGAAGTGCTTCTTCAGGGCGCGGATAACGGCCATCTGGTTTTTCCCGATGTGGGGCTCGAGCCATGGCGAGAGCATCCGGCCCGTGCCGTGGTGGTGGCTGGGGGACCCGCCATGCCTGGTGATGGCGTCAATCACGCGGCGCTGGAAATCGAGGTATGATTTCACGCTGTCCATCTTCATGATGAAGATGAAGTAGAGGTTCGTCCCCTGGGGATAGAAGTGCGACGCATGGGTCATGCAGATGGTGCCGGGCCGTTTTTTGATGAAGGCCCGCACCCCCTCGTGCAGGCGGTGAAGGTTGTCCCAAGTCACGGCGGACTCGAGGGTGTCGATGACGATGCCGTAGTCCTGGAGGTCCTCCCGCATGTACGGCTCTTTGTAGCGGGTCTTCTCCCATTTCTTTGTCGCGTACCCGGTAAGGGACATGGCGCCGTGCCTGGCGAAAATCTTCCCGATCATTTTCCTCACGTGGCGGGCGTATCCCTTCTCGCCTTCGGCCGTTCCGATGAACAGGCACCGCTTCATCGGCTTGAAGCCGCGGAGCCGCATGAAACTGTCAACGGCTGTGCCGTGTATGCCGAACAGTTTGAGGCCCACATCGGTCTCCTCCGGGTCGGATATACGGTAGACCGCGGGCATGCCGAATTCCCCCTGCATCACCTCACGGCTGGCCTCGACCGCCGCCTCCCACGTGGGGAACATGTAGGCGAAGCGCTGCCGGTTCTCCGGCATGTGCTTGAAGATTTTCATGGTCACTTCGACGAGGATGCCGAAGGTCCCCTCGCTGCCCTTCATGATATCATTCACCTTCGGCCCCGTGGCGGTGCCGGGGTAGTCATGGGTCTTGAAGTCGCCGGCCGGGGTCACGTACTCGCCGCTCAGGACGATGTGGTAGGCGTCGCCGTAGTAGGTGGATGCCTGGCCCGAGCCGAGGGTCACGATCCATCCCCCTACTGATGAAAATTCGAAGGACTGGGGAAAGTGGCCGCAGGTATAGTTGTGCTTTGTCCCAAAGTTCTGTCGAGCCCTGTTGAGCGCCTCTTCATATGCGGGCCCGAGCATGCCCGGCTGGACGAGGGCGGTCTGGTTCGTCTCGTTGATGCTGAGAAGCTTGTTCATGTGGGTCCCCATCACGAGGGTCACGCCTCCGCGTTTGGGCCTGAGGCCCAGGGTCACGGAGGAGCCGCCGCCGTACATGTACACCGGAATCTTCCTTTTATTGCAGCGGGCCACGATGGCGCGGACATCCTCCTTGGAGCGGGGATGGAGCACCACATCAGTCACAGTGCCGATCTTCCCGCAGCGGAGCTCCGACGCCTCCTCCATCGTCATGCCGCGGCTGTAGCGAAGGCGGCTGTAGCCGTCGAGGGCGACGTTTTCCTTCCCGACGATGGTTTCGAAGGCCCTGATGTCGGGCCGGCTGATCCGTATCTTTTGCGTGATTGATACCGGCTCCAGGCCTTCGAGCTTTTTAGTTTTGAAATCGCTGTCGGTCATGCCGAACTCTTCCTTCAACATCTCGTACCATTCGTCGCTGGGGTGCTTGAATTCGTCCAGCGCTCCCCATTTGAATATGGAACGGTACGAGTTTGCCGGCGGTGCGGTCTCGGTCCAGTCGGGTATAAAGCCTTTATGCTTGGTCATGTGGTTCCTCCTTAATGGTGTCTTGTTATCTTACTTTAAATAAATGGGAGGCCGGGTTGACCAGCTTCCCGTGGGTTTTATTCATGAACGCCCGCGCGATGCAGTAGAGGGATGTGAGGGGATTTATCGGCGCCATCTTCATCGGGTTTACCTTCATCAGGTGGCACATGGACTCCGTCGTGGCCTGCAGGTCGTTGCAGACGCCGCTCCGGTAGACCCGCTTTACCCCCAGCCTCTTGATCAGGCCGTCGGCGAGCTCCTCGATGGCGCAGTGGCCGGCGATGAGGACCCGCCCGCTGATGGCGTCGATCTCCCGCCGGTCGAATCCCTTGCCCATCACCAGGGCCCACCCGCCTTTGCCGCTGTAGTCCTTGGCAAGGGTCTGCAGTACCGCGAGGGGATTGTTCACGCACCCTTCGCGGCAGGCCATCTCGCGTCCCCTGATGATCTTCACGTCCTCAGGGAAATCCTGGTAAAGGTCGAAGGGATATTTCCCGCCGAATTTCTTCAGATCGCCGATGATGTCGAAGTTCTTCATGCTGCGGTAATCGCCGCGTATCTCGATGTCGCTGAGCTTTGTCACGCCCTCCCCGAGCTTTCGTTCCACGGCCAGCTTGATATGGGGTACGTCCTGTATGTCATAGCCGAAAACGCGGGCGCCGACGATATCCGCTGCGACCACATTGGGGCTTCCGATGAGGACACAGAAGGGCCTGACGCAGGTATCGGCAAGGGCCAGTGCGTTGTAGTGGCCGTAGATGCTTCCCTCGACCCCCTCGATAAGGGTGAAGTCGGGCCGCACCCGGGCCAGTACGTCGACGAGCTTGCTGTGCAGGTTGTAGTTATGGTCATAGCCGCGGTCCTCGTGGCTGCGGGAAGGCCCACTGGTTCTTGATGCCCAGGGTAACGACCCCCATGGAATGGGTCTTCAGCTTCGGGAGATTGATGTACAGGATTTCATCGCGCCGGGTGATGATATCCGCAACGGTCTTCGATATCCGGTAGGTGTTCCGGTCATAGGCCTCCGGTGATCCGGCCGGCCGGGACCGGTCCGTAAAGGTGACCTCCCTGGTTTCCTCCTCGTCGAGGTAGACCGGAATAGCTCCGAGTTTCCGGCATATCTTCGCGTAGCCCGTGATCTCGAAGACGAGGCGCGTGATATTGCACTGGGTGGAATTCTCGAACACGTAGATGTTCCTGGCGCCTGCCTCTTTCCAGTAGCGTATTACCGCCTCCAGTGCCTCCGGGCGGGTGAAGGCATAGGGCTTGGAGTCGACGGCGTTCGGCTTGATGTAGACGTCGCCGCTCGACTTCAGCATCTTCCTGCCGCCGTAGAAGTCGAAGATCTCTTTCACACCGTCCTCAACTTCCTTTTTAAGGGGAGCCGGCAGGGGCTGGAACTCGGTAAAGGTGGACTGGGTATGCCGTTCTGAAAGCTTCTTTATAAAGGCGCTTTTTACAGGGTTGAATTTTTTAGTGCCCATAGATGCCTCCGCTCCGTGATATTGTTCTTCTTGTGTCCGCCCTGCCTACTGCGGGAGTGCCAGCATGGCCGACGCCTTCTCTATCTCTTTCTGCTTTTTGGCGCTGTCCCATCCAAGCTCGTTCGCCGCAACATCGGCGACCCTGTTCAACGCGTCATCGCCGGGATGTCCCAGGGTGCCGATGCCGGTCCTCCGGAGGAGGATATCCGGGAGGGTGCGCGCCATTTCGTGGCGGACGGCGTATGCCGCTTCAGCGAGAACCTCGCCGTCGGCGTTCAGCGGCCTGGCCAGGGCCGGGTCGCTTTTCGCGATGTCGAGGACCGAAGCGTATTCAGTGCCGTAGGCCATGCCGAGGTATTTCATGGTTGCCGGTGGCAGGAACTTCTCCGATTCAAGGGCCGCATCGAAGCATTTCATGTCGGGGATATCGCATCCCTGAAGGAAATTGTCCGCGGTGGCGCATTCCTTCTGCTTGCGGCCGGATTTCCTCCCGATCATGGTCGTCACCTGTTCCGCCAGGTTCCGGCTCGTTGTGTATTTCCCCCCTTCGACCGTGATCAGTCCGTCAAGTCCGTCGGCCGCGTTATCGTATATCTCGTACCGGCGCGATGAGCCGTAGGTCCCGGATGTCTGGGTCTCCACGAGGGGCCTGAGGCCGCCGTAGGTGTGGACGATGTCGCTGTATTTCAGCGTTCCATCTCCGAAGGATTCGTTCACCTCGTCGAGAAGTTCAGTGACGCTCTGCCGGGAAACGCGGTAGTCGTCGGGGGATCCGTTATATTCCTTGTCCGTGGTGCCGATAAGGGTATGGCCCCTCCAGGGGACGAAGAAGATGTGCCTGCCCCGGTCGGTCCTGAATCCTACTGTGTATTCATTAACCAGCTTCCTGGTGATGATGTGGATGCCTTCGGAGCGTTTAATATGATGCGCTCCTTCCCGGTTGAGCCTTTTCGACAGAAGGAGATCAGCCCAGGGACCGGTGCAGTTGATGACCAGGGAACTCCTGATCCTGTAAGTTTCTCCGCATAATTCATCGCGGACGACCATGGCCGTGACCTTTTTTCCCTCGACGATGAGATCGTCGACACGGGCGTAGTTGGCTACCCGGGCGCCGTGCCTGACGGCGGATTTGAGAAAGGCGAGGGTAAGCCGTTCCGGGAAGGCGCTCATGCAGTCGTAGTAGACGAAGCCGCCGTTAAGCCGGTCGGGCCGGACGCTTTCCTCGAGGCGGAGCACCTCCGCGCGGGAGAGTGAGCGGTGGCGGGGAAGGCTTTTATTTTTATCCCAGGTGCGGCCCTTGTCGTAGGAAAGGAGATCGTACAGGATCATGCCCGCCCTCAACGCCTGCCTGCCGTTCATAAGACCCTGTCCCGCGTATGACGCGATCATGGTCGGCAGGGGATGGACCAGGTTCGGCGCGATGTTCTCGAGGGTCCTCCGCTCGCGCAGCGATTCACGCACCAGCGCTATTTCACCGTTGGCCAGGTACCGCAGGCCGCCATGTATCATCTTTGACGTTGCCGATGAGGTGGCGGCCCCGAAATCGCCCTTTTCCACCAGGGCCACGGAATAACCTCTGCTTGCCGCGTCATAGGCCACGGCAGCTCCCGTTATGCCGCCGCCGATGATGGCAATGTCGAACATTTCACCGTTATACTGCTCAATAAACCGTTTCATTTAAATCCGTCCTTGTCCAGTTTTTCATTAAGAATCTGAATCGTTTTTCGTTCCGCGAAAACGAGGAGGTCATGCATGATCTTTTTCGATTTCTCCGCTTTCTGATCTTTGATTGCTTCGAATATCTCCTCGTAGAATCGTGCGGTGTGCTTGATGTTGGTGCGGTCGGTAAAATAGAGGGTCAGCAGCTCTGCGACCAGGCCGCTGTTGTTGAAAAAATTAAGAATGATAACGAAGGGGATGTTCCTGCTCGCCCGGGCGATGATCCGGTAGAGCAGCATGTCCCTGTCGTTGAGGGAAATGCCGTCGCTGCGGATGATCCGTTCCATTTCGGCGAGGTCATCGCCGGTCCTGTTCAGTGCGGCCTGGTATGCCACGTCGGGTAGGATGAGGCGCCGGAGGTCCAGGAGGCCCTTCAGAATCGCGGTGTCGAAATCCCCGCCGCTTCTCATGAGGGCGGGCAGCAGTTCGAGGCTGCCGCTTTCAAGGTAATCCTTGACGTAGACGCCGTCGCCGTGGCGTATTTCCACGAGGTCGAGCATTTCAAGTTTCTTGAAGGCTTCACGGAGGGTTGACCGGTTGACGTTGAGGCTCTCGGCAAGATCGCGCTCGGGGGGGAGTTTGTCCCCATGGCGGAATTCCCCGGACAATATCTTCTCCTGGAGCTGTGTGACTATGCCCTCATGGAGTCTTGTTTTCTGGAGCGGATTGAGTGTGGCCATTATTCACTCCCCGGTGATCTAAAAGGTCATTATTTATTGGTCGGGTGGTCCGACCAATAAATAATATACTGCATAATATTCACGCCGTCAAGGGGGGGAGGGATTTTTTTAATATATGTATAGGATTTTTAATTCAACTGGATATTGGTTTTGCCTTATTTACTGACAAAACGAAAAAATTATTCTCGCAGGGACGCAGAGGCGCAGAGAAAAGATGTTCATTATATCGTTTTAAGGGCTTTTTTCTGACTCCAAAATCTTCATTTTTTAATGAAGTAAGCATTAAAAACCTCTGCGATTCTGCGCCTCCGCGAGAGATATAACTTATATATTTCATAGTATCAGGTTTTATCCAAGAATCTCAATACCTGTGAGACTTATTATACAACCTTGGGCCAGAGTTCGAATCATACTTTTTATAAAAAGTGCTTGCAATTATCGTTCTACTGGCTTATTATGTCTCATCAGCTATATTTCGATACCTCCTTTTGATAACTTTTTAAATTTATCCCCCCCTGGGGCACGGGGGGATTTTTTAATGCGGTAATCCAAAAAAATTCCTGGAGATACGGGCCGGTTCGAACGGGGTACTAATCGCATGGATGAAACACTTTCGGAACGGAGCGGCGCAGAAGCCGATCTTTTTTCGTACAGCGCAACGGATGGCCAACCTGAGGAAGACGGCATAGCAGGAGAAGGATTTATACGCGGTCTTCTCCAAAGCAGGGCGCCGATTTTCAACATGGAATTCCTCCTCCGCCTTGAGGCCTATTCCCTCCAGCTCGCCTATTCGCACAACAAGATCCTGTCCCTTTCGAATTCCCGCACCCGGATCCTTGCTCACCAGGTGGAAAGCACCCACCGGGTGATGAGCGCCCTGAACCAGCGCTTCCTCATAGCCGACGAGGTGGGACTCGGCAAAACCATCGAGGCCGGCCTCGTCATCAAGGAGCTCGAGTACCGCCACCAGTACCGCCGCATGCTCATCGTGTGCCCGGCGTCGCTCATGTGCCAGTGGCAGAACGAGATGCAGAGCAAGTTCAACGACCGCTTTATCATCATGGACCGGAAGGAACTGCGGCGGACCGCGCAGTCGCAGCTCGGCGCGAACCCCTGGGAGGTTCATGATAAGATCATCTGTTCCCTCGATTTCATAAAGAACCGCCGGAACCAGAAGATTTTGCAGAACACCTCCTGGGACACTGTGATCTTCGACGAGGCCCACCGCCTGCGAAGGGATTCAAAGCGCGCTACCCTGGCCTACGAGGCCGCGCAGATGATCGCCGAACGCACCAGGGCGCTCCTCCTCCTCACGGCGACCCCGTTCCGGGGAGTCCTGGAGGAGCTCTATTACCTGATCGCCCTCCTGGATCCCAACATCCTGGGGCCCTTCCAGTCCTATTATCACGATTACTGCATCGACAACGCCGACCTGTCGACCCTGCGGGAGAAGATCGCGCCGGTGCTGATACGCCGCACCAAGCAGGAGGTGGGAGGGTTCACCCGGCGCTGCGCCCGAACCGTGCGCTTTGACCTCTACCCTGACGAGCGCGCCCTCTACGATGAGACCACCCGCTACGTGGCGGAGGAGTTTAACCGTGCCGTTCAGTGCGAGAACCGGGCGGTGGGCTTCGTCATGACCATCTTCCAGAAGCTCCTCGATTCGTCGACGCACGCCCTCGGGTGCGCCCTGGAAAAAAGGATGAAGCGCCTCCGCGAGCTGGCGGACCGCGCCGAACTGGAACGGCGCATGGACCGGGAGGCCGCTCTCGACGAGCCGGACCTGATCGACTGGGCAGAGGACGTGGACGACCTGGTCTGCATGACCTCGCGCACGACCATCGCGGAAATGCGGAAGGAGGCCGACACCCTTGAGCGCCTCGTGGACCTGTCGAAGGCCATCACGGTCAATAAAAAAGCGGAAAAGCTCGCGGACCTGATACGCTCCCTCAGGAGAAAGGGATTCAGAAAATTCCTCATCTTCACGCAGTTCAGGACAACCCAGGAGTACCTGGCGGAATTCCTTAAGGGCCATGACATCGAGGTGTTCCACGGCTCCCTGGGCCGCGACGAGAAGGAGCAGGCCATCGCGCGCTTCAGGGACGAGGCGCAGATACTCATATCCACCGAAGCGGGCGGGGAAGGGAGGAACATGCAGTTTTGCAACATCCTCATCAACTATGACCTTCCCTGGTCGCCGCTGAAGATCGAACAGCGCATCGGCAGGCTTCACCGTTTTGGCCAGGCCGATGACGTGTATATCTATAATTTTTCCACCAGGGACACCGTGGCCGAACGCGTGCTGGAGATACTGGAACGGAAGCTCCGGCTCTTTGAAGAATCGATCGGCGCTCCGGACGTTCTCCTGGGGCAGATCGAGGATGAGCTGAAGCTCGGGTCGCTCTTCATGGAAATGGCTGCCGGCCTGCGGAGCGACGCCGCGGTAGACAATGAAGTGGAACGACGTCTCGATCTGGCCCGCAGGGGGTACGAAAAGATTTCGGAGCTTGCCGTCGCTGACAGGATGGATTTCAATTACGACGAGTATTACCGGGTCACCCTGAGGGAGCGGAAGTTCTCGAACCAGAGGATCGAACGTTTTGTGAACCGCCTCATGGAATCCGACAGCCGGACCGCTCAGTTCCTCGCCCGGGAGGGGGACGGCCTGTACCGCGTCGCCTGCGGCGACGATGGGGGAGAGACGCGGTGGCGCAGCGGCACCTTCGACAGCGCCACGGCCCTTGACCGGGAGCAGCTGGAATTCCTCGCCTTCGGGCATCCGGTCATTGACCGCCTGGTGGCGCACTGCCAGGACCGCGCCTTCGGCGGCTTCACGGGTGTGCAATCCGTGCGGCACCCGGTCCCCTTCACCGGCATGGTCTTCTATTATATGGTTACCTTCACGTCGGTGACGCGGTCCAGGGAGATCATACCAGTGGTGGTGGTGCGGGACGGGGCCCTGCCGGCGGAGGATCTGGATTCCATAGAGACCGAACTGTGCGGTTCGGAGTGCACTGAAAACAGTTCCGTAACGGGAACCGGCACCGTTGACCTTGCGGCTCACGGTGAATTATATTTCTCCGAAGCCCGCACGCGGATAGAAGAAAAAATCGCCGCCCGAAAGACAACGCTGAGCCAGGGGCTTGATGTCAGCATCGACCCTGAAATAGAAAAGATACGGGAATCTTACGATCGCAGAATTGCCGAACTCGCGGAAAAACTTGAACTCCAGGAGGCCCAGTTCAAGTGGTATGGCAGGAACCTCAAGGGCACCATCACCCGCACGAAAAAACTCATAGAAAAGGCCCGGAACGACCGTGACTCCCTTCTCCTGAAATACAGGGGATATCTCGGGATTGGCCACGAAACAGAGCTCCTCTGCGCCGGACTGCTGGTCTCAAACCGGGATTGATGCCCCCGGCGGCCGGTATTTTTTAATTGACAGCAGGTTAAAACATTTTGTAGTGCTTAGTATCTTTTTTGCCGGGGGATGATGTCGTCCATGTCGCTTATTTCTGCAGAATATCTCGTTTTTTTCGTGATCGTGGTGGCGCTCTTTTTTGCCATTCCCCAGCGCTTCCGCTGGATCTTGCTCCTGATCGCCAGTTATTTTTTTTACATGTGGTGGGATCCCAAGTACGCGATCCTCATCATGACAACAACGGTCACCATCTATATAACGGCGCTCCTGATGCGCAATCGGCCGGATAGTATAAGAAAGCTGTGCGTCATCCTGGGTATAGCGGTCAACGTGGGAATACTGTTCCTGTTCAAATATTTCAACTTTTTCAATAACACCATCCGTGACCTGCTGGCCCTGTTCGGCGGGACCTATACTCCGCCGGTCCTGAGCCTGCTGCTTCCGGTGGGCATATCCTACTACACGTTCCAGGCCCTTTCCTATACGATCGACGTGTACCGGGGGACCAGGGAGCCGGAGCGCCATTTCGGGATTCTTGCCCTGTACCTCTGCTTTTTCCCAACACTTCTCTCGGGACCCATTGAACGGTCCACGAGACTCCTGCCTCAACTGTACCGCAAGGTTGAATTCAACTATGACCGGGTCGTGAGCGGCCTGATCCTCATGGGATGGGGATTCTTTCAGAAGCTTGTCATCGCAGACCGCGTGGCTATGTACGTGAACCTGGTGTATGAATCCCCGCAGCGCTTCACCGGTCTTCCGCTCCTGATGGCGGCAAACTTATTCAATATCCAGCTCCTCTGCGATTTTTCCGGTTATACCGACATCGCCATCGGCACCGCCCTTGTCATGGGATATGAGCTCATGCCGAACTTCAAGCGCCCCTTTTTGTCGAAGTCAATCGGGGAGTTATGGCGGCGGTGGCATATGTCCCTCATGTCATGGTTCAGGGACTATCTCTACATCCCCCTGGGAGGCAACAGGGTAAGCAAGGCCCGGTGGCACTTCAATACGCTTCTCGTCTTTGCCGTAAGCGGGCTCTGGCATGGGGCGCAGTGGACCTTTGTCGTATGGGGCGTTTTAAACGGCGTGTTTGTCGTGTTTGGCCGCATTACACAAAATGTCCGATTAACCGTCCGCGAGGCAATCTTTGGCGCCGCCGCGAAACTGCCGGCTGCCGCGTATGGCGTCCTTGCGGCATTATGCGCCGTGTATGCGGTCCTTGGAGGCATTGCGGGAATGGGATCGGGCGGGAGGATCGCCGCCGGTGCTGCCGCCCTGGCGCTTCTGGCTGTGTCGTTTCTGAGGACCCGTGAAGCAATCTTCGTGCGCTTTCTCGGCGGACTGAAGAGCATGTGGATGATGTTCGTCGTCTTCCAGCTCTTTGCCCTGGCCTTCGTGTTTTTCAGGGCCAGGACCCTGGCTGATGCATGGTATATTATCACCCATTTCCCGGGAACCAATGTCTCCAATCTCCGTCTCATCTACAACCAGCAGGAGCTGGGTATGATGCTGCTGGTGGTGGTCGTTATCTTCACGGTGCATTATATTCAGGAACGCTACGGCAGCATCAGGCAGATTATCAAGACCAAACCTCTCCTGGTGCGGTGGACTCTCTATTATCTCCTGGTGATGTCGATATTTATCGGTATGCTGAGATCTTCGCAATTATTCATATACTTCCAATTCTAGAAGAGAAGGCAGGTCCAGGTTTCAGTGATGAAAAAGTTTATACTTAAAGCAGCTATATTCAGCGCTCTCATCCTGGCCACGATATTCGGGGTCATATATATTCCGACGGTCGAGAAGGAAAAGTATATCATGGAGCTTATCGACAAGCACGGAATCCTGGCAACGACGAAGCAGCCGCGGATAATCCTGGCCGGTGATTCCAGTCTTGCCTACGGCATGGACAGCGACATGATCAGGAAGGCGACAGGCTACAATGTCGTCAATATGGGACTGCACATCGGGCTGGGGCTTATCTATGTAATGGAAGAACTCTCGCCGTATCTCAAGAAGGATGATGTTGTCATATTTATACCGATCTACCCTGCCTATATGGGAAACGGGACAGGCGACAACACCCTCGTCGAGGTAACCATTATTATGCCCCGGATCATCAAGTACTACCCCCGTGAGAATATCATTGCCTACATCAAAAATATCCCCCTGACCTTCCAGCGGCGCCTGCGCGGAATTTTCTTCCCCACCAGGGAGGGAGTTGGCCACCGCCGTTCAGGTTTCAACGAATATGGCGATAATATCGGCCACATCGGCCACTCGTCTGATAATTTCATAGGCAAGGATTTTTTTGCCAGGTACAATCCCCAGATGGTTAACCATTCCCTGATCGACTTGATCCCGGAGCAAGTTAACGACACGCTTGTCCAGTACATGAACCGGTACTCGTCATACTGGAGGAGCCGCGGGGTCAGGCTGTATATTGCCTACCCGCCTATCATGGAGAACAACAGGCCGAAGATGGAAGAAGTCCTTCGGAAATTTGACAAAGACATCCGGACCCGCATACAGATGAAGGCAATCGGCAGCCCCCTGTCGTATATCTATCCCCGGAAGTATTTCTACGACAATGAATTCCATTTAAACGGCGAGGGGCGGAAAGTCTATACCCGGCAGTTTGTGGAAGATTTGAAGTCTGACCCGGTCCTGTCCCGGGCTCCAGGACGTTAGGGACCTTTCTCTCATTTCCCCCTGCCTGTCCTTGCGGCTCATCCAGTCATTGGAGGTTCGAAGGCCAGGAACCAGTAACAGGGGAATATTTTTGACTAATCAAGCCGATCTGTACAGTAATTAAGAAAAATGAAAACTTTTCCGCCCCTGTTGCGGTCAATTAAATGAACGGGTGGCGGTTTAGGAAATCGACATGAAAAAATACTTTTTTTTAAAAAAAGATTGCCTGTGGATTATTTTGTATTATAAGGAAATCAGTTACATATCCAGGCGATAGTTGACAAGTGGACGCGGAGGGTTGCAATGACTGAGCATGGCCTCTGATCCGGCAGGAGCCCAGCCAGCGGGAACGCGTCTGTTAATTGTGATAAATTCAACATAAGGGGAACGATTATGATGCGAAAAGCTGCCGCGTGGTATCGCTGTATGTTCATTACTGCCATGATGCTGGTGCTGACGCTGTTCCTGAGCGACACGATCTTGACGAGGTCTTTGTCTGATCAACTGATGGCGCAGACCAACATTGAAAAAAAGAAGCAGGAAATATTCAAGAAATTCAACGATAAGAAGGAGACCCTCGTCCGCAGTCCCGAGGAAATGAAGTTAATGCTTTCGGACGTACAGAAAAAAATAAAAGAGAAGAACATGAAGTTCGTTGTTTCCCTGAATGAAATGATGAAGTATAAAATTTCCCAGATCACCGGGGCGCAGGTTCCGAAGAACATAGATAAGGAAGCAAAGGCGCAGTCCGAAATGGGCGATAAGATGTGGGAGGACTTCATGAAGAAATACCGCGATTACCTTGAGGGAAAGAAGCACGGTCAGGATCGCGATTCACACCAAAAGAAAAAGCGCGATGAGTACTACGAGGATATAGACAGGGACAAACAGGAAGAAGAGAAAAAGGAAGAAAAAAAAGAAGAGGAAAAGAAGGAAGACGAGTACAGTTACAAGGACAAGGAAAAAAAGGAAGAGGAAAAACGGGAAGAGAAAAAAGAGGAACTCGAAACTGACATAGAAAACGCGCCGTCTCCTGACGCGACCTCCTTTACCTGGGTCAATCGGAACAAGATAACCCCTGTCAAATATCAGGGTGTGTGCGGCAGCTGCTGGGCCTTTACTTCCGCTGCGGTCCTTGAGTCTAATTTCTACATAAGAAGAAACTGGAACCTTGATATATCAGAGCAGAGTATCCTCGATTGCGCTGAAGCGGTGCAGCCGCAGTACCGGGGCGGCCAGGTGGTGAACGTAAAAAGCAAGGCGGGGTCCTGCCAGGGCGGATGGTACGGGCCGGTGTTTGAATACTACAAGACCAGTAGCGCGGCCCTGGAGAACCAGGCGCCGTACCAGTACAAGGAGGCAAGCTGTACGCCGTCCAGGACCACCAAGTACAAAATTATGGCATGGGGATATGTCAAGCCCACCGCGGGCATACCCGAGGTGAAAGAGATGAAAGAGGCCCTGTGTAAATACGGACCCATAGCGGCATGCGTCAAGGTCACGCCGGCTTTCCAGGCGTATAAAAGCGGAATTTTCGATGAGTTCGCGGACTGCAGCGGCGAGCGGGACATCAACCATGCCATAACCATAGTCGGCTGGGACGACAGCAAGGGGGCCTACCTGGTGAAGAATTCCTGGGGGACCCAGTGGGGAGAGAAGGGATACGTGTGGATCAAGTACGGGTGCAATAACATAGGCTACGGCGCAGCGTGGGTCGTGGTGAGCAGCATGGACTAGAAGCCGCGCCTGGCCCCGGTTGAGGGTGGTGAAAACATGATTATTGAAGAGTGGGGAGGTTCTATGATCGGCACAGCGGCATTCTATAAGACCCTGTTACTGGCAATGGTCTTTTCCATCGCCATGATCTCTTCCTGCGCGAAGAAGCCGGCGGTGACGGTTACCGATGAAGATAACGGGACCCGGGTCGAGATCAAAACCGGTGAAATCCTCGCGGTCCGTCTGTCCGCACAGCTCGGAACCGGCTTTGGCTGGAAGGTCGTTTCCTCGGATAATAAACTCGCGCTTAAAGGCGAGCCGGAACAGGTATCTGAAGAGGGACAGATGCCCGGGGCGCCCAATTTCCAGGTCTTCAGGTTCAGGGCCGCGGAGAAGGGGGAAACGGAGCTGAAGCTCCAGTATGTCGAAGGATGGAAGAAAGACACAAAGTCACTCAAAGAATTCACAGTCACGGTCATTGTGCAATAAACTGCAAAAAAGGCGGCAGGACCCCCGCCGCCTTTCGCGTTTCCGATCCTGAATGTTCCAGCCTATTTACCTGGTGCGACCATGAAGGTTACACGCCGCTGGCATGGACTATTTATGGCGCACTTCCCTGTCGGCCTGGTTCCAGCCACGCCCTTGTAAGTCAATTTGATGTCTGTAATTCCGCGTCCCCTGAGCTCCAGCCAGACCGACTGGGCGCGCTCGGCGCTCAGCTTGTAATTACCAGCCGAATCGACGCCGCCCTCACCGTCGGTATGTCCGGTTACCTGGAGGTTGTATCCCGGTGGAACCTTGGGCAGGACTTCTTTAATAACCGGGACGGCAATGTTGATCATCTTGCTCCACTCTTCCTTTGTTGCAGCTTTTCCGGAGGGGAATCCCTCGATGGGGACCCGGGCAAGGGTCACGTTAAGGCTGTCAACCCCGACGTTGCCCGTCGATTGTACCTGTTCCCCTTTGCACGAAACCAACAGGAAAGCGCATGCCGTGCTCGCAATGAATAATGCAAGTTTGAATTTTTTCATGATAACTTCTCCTTTTTGATGATTTTTTAACAGTTTTGACGGGAAAAAAATTGAGAGAACAAATAGAATATCATGATTTTTCGGGGCGAGGTCAATAAAAAGAAATAAAAAACCCCCGGACTCAAAATTAACGCATAACTTATGTTATGTAATTATTATTTGATATTAATGATCGGGATTATTCCGCTGATCTGCCCGCCCGGCATCAGGACTCCGTTGGAGGCTGCCTCCGGAACGGGACGCGTTTTTTCCACTGCACAGGATAGTCCTATGGGAAGCGCCGTATACTGAGCGGTACGCACGGTGGGGCGAGGGTACAGGGTGCAAGCGCCCCTCCTGCCCAATCGTACCCGACGGACAGGATGCAATTCTACTTTGCTGAAAGGATCCTTGGCGATTCGCGAAGGAGCAGGGTGATCAGAATGTTCACCAGCGCCATGCCGATGAATATATAGAGAGAAGGGATCATCCCTATGCCGTTCATGCCCACGATGTAGATTATGCCTGATATCTGTCCCGCTAAAAGGATTATCCCCTGTGACAGGGATTCAGGCGCGGGATAACAGATCTCGGCGCAGTACTGGAACCCGATAGGTGCACCCGCCCCGAGCAGGAAAAAGCCCAGTATGCCGGCTGACAGCATCATGAGCGGGAATGTATTCGATATCGTCAATCCTATAAGTCCCGGTGTCATGCACGCCATGGCAATTATCAGGAACGGCTTCCTCTTGCGGAGCTTATCGGAGATCGTCGGTATAACGATCGCTCCCACAATGCCGGCTATAAGCATCATCCCCATTATCATGCCGCTCTGATCCATCGTGAACCCTTTTACCTCGCTTATCTGGTCAATGCACGTGGCGATGGCATTGAACATGCCCAGTCCAATGAAGAAGAGGAGAAGCATCATCAGCATGTCCCTGTGCTTGAAGATGTGCTTGAGGCCGTCCCGGGTGAGAAGGCGCTCTTCCTCCCCTTCCGGACCTGCATGGGTGGGCGGATATTCCCTGAAGAAGATAAGCAGCAATGCGGCACAAAAAACTGATATGCCCCCGTAGATCATGAGCATTGACTGCAGGTTGTAGGTGCTACCGGACTTGACTATCATAAAGGGAGTCGCCACATTGACCACAATCATACCAAAGAACTGCGCGAGCGTCGCCACGCCCACCGCGGTGGCCCGCTCGTTGATGGGGAACCAGTGCACCGCCACCTTGGTGACCGAATTCAAGATAAAGGGCTGGGCCACCGCGAGCCCGACCTGCGCGATGATCACCATCGTGTAGCTGTCGGCAAATATGCCTTTCATCATGCCGAACACGCCCGTGAGTACCGCTCCAATTCCGACGCCGATCCGTATTCCGTATTTATCGATCAAATATGAAGCTGGTATACATGCAACCAGGAACACGCCCATGAAGATCATTGAAAGTAAATCAATCTGGAGCGAAGTGGCGTTGTACACAACCCGCGCTTCCCTTGCGATGGGCGCAAAGGTAAGCCATTGCATCTGGATTATCATGTTAATAAGAAAATATACCAGTAAAATGATCCATCGGTATCCGTACACCTGGTATGTCACTTCTTTAGCCTTGGCCATGGTCCTCCCCCCCTCGATTTTTTATTTAATTGTTAAGGATTGTTTTGCGAATAAAAAATAGATGGAATGATGCGTCTGGTGTTTGTTATATACAAGATCATTCAATTCTTCGTATTACATATATATAATGAGCTTCTTGTCAAAAACAAATTTTGAATTACAGCATAAAAAGCGGGTATCTCAGGGATGGGTCCAATGAAAACTGATGAAAAAAGCACTTGATAGATTTAACGGGTTATTAGTATGCTAATGCATTATCATTGAAAAAAGCCGCCGGGCGGGAAACAGCATTCATGAAGCGCCCTGGCCGGAGACCGGTCAGGGACCAATAATAACAGGAATTAATAGCCATGGCATTCGGTAGAGACGGTTCCGAACTGGAACTCCAGATATACGATTTGCAGAACAAAAAGATGGCCCGTGCCCTCGAGGATATTATCGAGCGGAGCGCCGACGAGGATATCGTGAAAATCGCCCGTGATGCCCTGGCCGAGGCGGAAAAATTAAGGAAGAAGCTGGGCGATGACTGAGACGCAGCATGATACCCCCAACAGGTCGGAACTGTACGCAACATCACACGCCATCAGAGAGGGGCCCCATGACGGTAAAAACAAAATATGATCCCTTTGTGAAGAGGGCCCTTGAACTGGGCGCTGCTGAATCAAAAATAATCAGCGCCGATTCGATCATTACGGCGCCCTGGGTGCGGCTCAAATGCCAGTTCGGCTGCGGCGGCTATAACGGCACCTACTGCTGCCCGCCCCATACTCCAACCCATGATCAGACCAGGAGCGTCATAGACTCCTACCGGAAGGCCATTCTCATCCACAGCCCGGACCTGGGGAGAGTGACGAAAATCATCATCAAGCTCGAACGGGAGATCTACCTGGCCGGTTATTACAAGGCCTTGGGATTCGGATCCGGCCCCTGCTCCCTGTGCCGGGAATGCCCTGAAGAGGGATGCAGGCATCCGGAAAAAGCCCGGCCCTCCATGGAGTCTTGCGGCATTGATGTATACGCCACGGCCAGGGGAAACGGATTTCCCATCGAGGTGGTGAAGGACCATAAAAGCACCCAAAATTATTACGGAGTTGTGCTGATAGAATGATCACCTACGACTGCATTATCGTCGGCGCCGGCCCGGCGGGGATTTTCACCGCCATGGAATACCTGAAGCGCAGCCCCGGGAAAAAAATTCTTATCCTGGAAAAGGGGAAGCGCATTGAGAACCGGTCGTGCCCCATGCGCGATACCGGGTGGTGCCACAACTGCAAACCCTGCAACATAACCACGGGTTTTTCCGGCGCCGGGGCCTTCAGCGACGGGAAGCTGATGCTCTCCCCGGATATCGGCGGGATCCTGAACGAATACATGCCCGAGGAAGAATTAACCGCCCTCATCCGCTATATCGATGACATCTATCTCTCCTACGGCGCTGACCGGACCCTCTACGGCGTGAATCTTGACGGGGACGCCATGCAGGACCTGCGCCAGAAGGTGATCAGGAGCAATTTAAGGCTCGTTGAATCGCCGGTCCGCCACATGGGCACCGAGGGGAGTTACAGGATCTACACGCAGATACAGAAGGACCTCTTCGACAGCGGGGTCGAGATACGCTTCGATACCGCGGTCACTGATCTCATCATCGAAAACGACACGGTGGCTGGCGTGCGGGCCGGCAGCGAGGAGTTTCGTTCCGGCAGCGTGGTGCTCACGGTGGGCCGCCAGGGCGCGGAGTGGCTCAGGTCGATATGCGTCCGCTATGACATCGACACGAAGATCGGCGGCGTCGACATCGGCGTGCGGCTCGAGGTGCGCAACGAAATCATGAAAGAGGTGAACGACCGGATCTATGAGAGCAAGCTCATCTACTATACCCCGACCTTCGACGACCGGGTGCGCACCTTCTGCCATAACCCGGCGGGCATCGTGTCGGCCGAGTATTACCATGACGACCTTGCCGTGGTGAACGGCCACAGCTACAAGGCAGATCACCTCAAGACCGAAAACACCAACTTTGCCATCCTGGTGTCCAACTACTTCACGGACCCATTCAAGGAGCCGATCGAGTACGGAAAGTATATCGCGCGCCTGGCGAACATGCTCTCCGGTAATAAGGTCATGGTGCAGTGCTTTGGCGATTTCCGGCGGGGGAGGCGGACCAACGCGGAGCGCCTTGCGCGGAACAGCCTCCGGCCCACCCTCAAAGATGCGGTGCCCGGCGACCTCTGCCTGGTATTCCCGTACCGCATCATGCTTGACATAAAGGAGATGATAGCCGCTCTTGACACCATATTCCACGGCCTGGCGAGCGACGAGACGCTCCTTTACGGCGTGGAAGTGAAATTTTATTCGAATATCATCCGGGTCAACGAGAGGTTCCAGACCCGGTACCGGGGGCTATACGCCGGCGGCGACGGCGCCGGCATTACCCGGGGCCTCGTACAGTCGAGCATCAACGGTGTGCTCATCGGGAGGATATTAAGCGGTTATGAAGCTCATTAATTTTATAATTTTTCTCAGCATCGTCCTGACGCTCTATGGCGCCGTGAATTTCTACATTTTCATCAGGGGATGGCAGGCCCTTCCGAAAGAGATGGCCATACGGATCCCCTACCTGGTGATCTTTCTCATCCTCGCCCTCTCCTACATCGCGGGCCGGGTCCTGGAGCGCTTTTCCATCTGCGCCGCCAGCGGCTGCCTCATATGGATCGGCTCCTTCTGGATGGCGATGATGGCCTACCTGTTCTTCGGTGCGCTCCTGTGCGATCTCCTGCGCCTCGGCAACTGGATCAGCGGCGTCGTTCCCGTGCCGTCGGAGCTGTACACGAGGATCAGGCAGATCGCGGCCCTTGCCGTGACGGCAGTGGCCGCGGTCACCGTGCTGGCAGGATATATCAATACCCTGCACCCGCGCATCAACACCGTCGTGATCGAAGTCCCCAAAAGCGCCGGCGGGCAGCGGACCCTCGACATCGCCCTGGTGACCGACATACACCTGGGGACCATCATTAAGAATTCCCGGCTGCAGATGATGGTGGATATGGTGAATGTCCTCCGGCCCGACATCGTGCTGCTGGCGGGCGACATCGTTGACGAGGACCTTGCCCCGGTCATACAGAACAACCTGGGCGAACTGCTCCGTACGATCAGGTCGCGTTACGGCACCTTCGCCGTGACCGGGAACCATGAGTTCATCGGCGGGGTCGAGGCGGCGTGCCGGTACCTGTCGGACCATGGCGTGACCGTCCTGCGAGACCGGGCCGTCCATGTTAATAACAGCTTTTACCTGGTGGGGCGGGAAGACCGGAGCATCACCCAGTTCAACGGGAAGCGGAGGCTGCCCCTGGAAAGCGTCATGAAAGGGGTGGATCTGGATCAGCCCGTCATCATGATGGACCACCAGCCTTTCAGGCTGTCAGAAGCGGCGGAGCATGGTGTTGACCTGCAGGTATCGGGCCATACCCATCACGGCCAGCTCTGGCCCTTTAATTATATAACCTCCCTGATATACGAGGTGAGCCGCGGGATCAAGCAGATCGGGAACACCCATGTTTTCGTGTCATGCGGCTACGGCACCTGGGGACCCCCGGTGCGGGTGGGCATGACGCCCGAGGTGGTGCACATACAGCTGCGCTTCAGGCAGTAGTATTAGAATTATTCTGCATGATCGCTTCAGTTATTTCCGCCTTAAGCTTGTTACGGTCTATGGGCAGTGGTATAGAGGAGCTTCCGCCCGGAAGCATGGCACTGCCGGGACGGCAGGAATGCAGCGAAGGGCAGGAGATCAGCGGGCGGCCTCCCTGGACAATTCCCGGCCTCGTTAAAGAATCATACCATGTTTTCCTGTAATTAGATTAAATAAAAATTGATTTGCCCTGAAACGTGTATTCTTGTAGATGTCTGATAATGGCAGGGATAGTACCCGGCGTTATTTACTTTTTTTTTAATTGATAGACCCGTGTGTATCCGACTATAATATCAGCGGTATCTGAACTGATGAGCACAAAAGTGAAACATGTAATAAAAACGGCAGTAGTGATCATTGTTTCCGCTGCTGTTATGCAATGCTCGCAGCAGACCCGGAAGGGCGCGGGAGTAAAGAACCCCTGCCGGTTTCTGGAAGTGTGGGCCTATCTTATGAAGGGCGAGGAGTGGAAGATCAACGGACGCGAACCACTTACGGATTTACTCTATTTCGGCTGCTCGGTGGGCAAGGATGGGAAATTGAAAGGCTCTACCGCGCCGCCGCAGCTCCCCTTCACCGGGCCGCTGCCGAGGACACACCTGGTCGTGTACAATCTTTCCAATCCGACGCTCCTCCATTTCTGCCTCGACAAGAGCGGTCCCCTCCGCGAAATCCTCATTGGCGAGATAACCGCGGCGTCCGAGCATTTCGCCGGGATCCAGATCGACTTTGAATCCCTGAACCCGGATGACAGGCAGGCGTATCTGGAATTTCTTTCAGACCTGAAAAAACGGATGCCTGCCAAGACCCTGAGCGTCGCGGTGCCGGTGCGCCTCAGCACGAGCGGCAGGAACGCATATGATTACGAGGCCATTGCCGGAGCAGTGGACAAGGTTTTCATCATGGCCTATGACCAGCACTGGGAAACGAGCAAGGCCGGTCCCATATCTTCCCTGTCCTGGTGCGATTCCGCTGCCGGGTACGCGACAAGCTACATTCCCCGGGAAAAACTCGTTATGGGAATCCCCCTATACGGGAGGGCCTGGCAGGGAAAAAAGATAAACCGGTCCGTGACATACAGCCAGGCCGTTAATCTGGCGAAACAGTCCGGGGAAAAATCTGACCGGTCGCGGGAAGAAGGACCCTTCTTTGAATATACGGAACAGGTAAAGGTCAGGGTATTTTACGAGGACATAGCCTCGATCCACGCGAAGCTCAGGCTCTATAAGGCATATAAAATTCCCTCGGTGGCCTTCTGGCGCATCGGACAGGGGCCGCGGGAACTGTGGGACACGATAATTATCGGTGTGCAGTAGCGGTCAGGCATTCAGCACATCGGCGCTTATCCCGGTAATACTATATCTCTCAGCTGGTCCATTGTCTCAACTATATGGGTCGGATTTTGCAGCGCGATTTCCGCCCGCGATCCGTATCCCCAGGTCACGCCGATTGAATCAATGCCGTTGTTCCGCGCGCCGATGATGTCCAGGTCCATGTCTCCCACCATGACGATTTCATCCTTCTCCGCCTTGCCAAGGCCGGCGATCAGGTTCCCGATCACGTGCGTTTTGTTCATGACGTTCCCCTCGGCGTCGCTCCCTCCGACAGCGTCAAAATAATGCCGGATCCCGATGAGATCCAGAACCCCCGCGGCGATTGATTCGAGCTTCGATGTGGCCAGGTACAGCCGGCGGTCCAGCCGGCGGAGATCGGCGAGGAGTTCCATGATGCCGGGGTAGGGATAGTTCATGGTCATGCCCTGTTTCCGGTAATGATCACGGTAATGGAGGATGGCGCGGTGTATCGCGTCATTGTTGTCCGGAAAATATTCGCGGAATGAATCCTGGAGGGGCGGACCGATGAATTTCCTGAGACGCGCCGCGTCGGTGACGGGCGTTTCCATCTTAGCCAGGGCGTATGACACCGATCGGATGATGCCGTCGCCGGGGTCCGACAGTGTGCCGTCCAGGTCGAAGAATATGCGGCGGTAGGTTTTCATCGGCGGCATGCTGCGCGGATCATGTGTCCCCGATCATACCTTGAAGTAATCGACGCGCTGGGAAAGGCTGCCGGCGATGTGCGCCAGTTCCTGGTTGCTGGCGGTCATTTCCTCCGACGTGGCGGCGTTCTTCTGCGAGAGCTCATTGATGTAGGACACCGATTTGACTATTTCCTCGGCGGCGATTTTCTGCTCCTCCGTCGCGCTCCGTATCTCGCTGGACCGGATCTGCACCTTCCCGGCCTCGCTGTTCACGGTCTCGTTGGTGGTCAGCTGGCGCTCCATGTTCTCGTAGATCGCGTTCATCATCCGGCTGATGGTCTCGACGCCGTCGATGATGTCGCTGATGACCCTCACCGTGGCGCCCACGTTGGCGATGCCGGTGCTGATCTCCTCGTTGTTGACGCGGATCAGGGTGTCGATATCTTTCAGGCTGGTGGCGGTCTGGTCCGCCAGCTTGGAGATCTCGTCCGCCACGACCGCGAAGCCCCGCCCCGCGTCCCCGGCGCGGGCAGCCTCGATGGCGGCGTTGAGGCTCAGGAGATTGACCTGCTCCGAGATGCCGTTGATGATCTCGATGATGTTGGTCATCTCCCTGGTCCTGCCGTCAATGGTGGACATGCTCTGGTTCATTACGGTGAGGGACTCGCTCCCGGATTTTGCCTTCGATGAAATCTGGCCTGTCAGGTTCAGGGCGTCCTTTATCCGGGCGGCCATGCTGTTGATCGAATCCGAGAGCTCCTTCATCATGCCGCCCAGGGCGTTGAGGCTGGTGAACTGGTCGTTGGCGCCGTCGCTCACGTTCTCGAGCCCGGAGGAGAGCTCCTCCACGGTTGACATGATCTCTTCCGCCGACGCGGCCTGGCGCTGCACGTTTTCCGTGAACTGTCCCGATGACGCCGACATCTGCTCAGACGACGACGCCAGGGTCAGGGAGATATCCTTGACGTTCTTCACGATGAACGACATGTTGTTCAGGAACTGGTCCAGGCTCTCCCCGATGTCGGCGACATCACTCCGGGAGTCGACGCCGGTTCTGACCGTGAGGTCACCGGTGGTCATAACCTTGATGGTGTCGATAATTCTGTTGACCGGTTTCATGATCCTGCTGAAATTCCAGAAGGCCAGGAAGAGGACGGCGATGGTGAAGATGATGCCCGTGAGCAGGAAGAAGGCCGCCATGGTTTTAACAGAGGCGAGGGCTTCTCCCCGGTCCACTTCAATGAGGAAGACCCATTCAAAATAACTGTACCATTTCCATACGGCTATGACGGTATTGCCAAGGTGTCCGGTGTAGGTGTCGCTCCCGTGATGGGTGGTCGCGATGCATTGTGCCACGCTTGGCACCAGTTTCCCCGTGGACCCGTCGATGAGGCGAAATCCCCTCCCCTGGTTCTTGTATTCAAATCCGCCGGTTGATGTCACGACGCGCCCCTCCCGGTCCACCAGGTACGCGTGGCTCCCTTCACCCAGGTCGAGCATGTTTATTGAATCCTCAATTATCTGCAGATCGATGAATGCCACGACGTAGCCGGCGATGCGCCCCTGTTCGCCCGGCATCGTATATACCGGATAACTTACCGGCTGGCTGTTGGAACTGCTTTTCCCGTCGGTTTCGACGATGTTCCTTGCGATGTAGATGTCATTAGTTGCGTTGATTTCCTTGAAGAGGTCCTTTGCTGTCCTGGCCCATTCCGGCGCGGTGGCATGACAGATCCCGCCCCGGCTGGTGATGAGGACAATGCCGTTGTATGCGCCCTGTTTATGCATGACATTAGCCAGATTGGTCCTGATGGCGGGAAACGGCAGGCCTGTGGCCGTGCTCTGGTTGACCGCAGCGATGACTTCGGGGTCCTGGGCGATCATTTCGATATTTTCCACTCTCCGCTCCATCCAGTACTCGATAAACTCGAACTGTTTCGTCGCAGTCTCGCTGTAGTTTTGCTGGACAATGCCGCTGATGATTCGGCCGCTGATGAAAAAATTGATGAACATGAAGATGAACAGCATCGCAATGATGGAGCCGATCATGATGAACATGATGTTCCGTTTTTTGCCGAACATTTCGCGGGTTTTGGTCTTCAGAATCTCAAGTATGTTTTCCATCGCGAACCTCTTGATTGATGCAGTATAACCGGGCGCCATCTGCTGCGGTTTAGCGCCTTCAATCGTGGTGGCACCTGCCGCACCCTTTCGGCCCCGACGTCTTCCGGTGGCACCCGAGACATTGCTGGTGGAAGGCGCCTTTCAGATTGATGATGTTTCCCCTGTCGTGCCGAAGGTGGCAGCTCGAGCACTTGACATTTTTCCCCGTGTGATGGCATTCACTGCACCTGGCTCCATAATCTTCCGTGTGCGCCCTGTGTCTGAACGTGATAGGGGGCTTGCGGTGGCCGGTTTTCGGTAGAACGATCACGTCTTCGACCGAGTACAGTGCGCCAGATAAGAGACAGATGAAAGCTGATGCCGCGACAAGTATGCGGTATTGTTGTTTGATGTTTTTCATGTTTGTTGCACCTCTTCCTTGCATGCCAGGCTTGACCCGGAGCGCTATGACGCGATCTTCCTGTGCCTGCGGTAGGAGACTTCCAGCATGACACCGATAATTGCCGGCAGGGCTGTGAGAATCACGCCCCCGGCTATAAGTTCGAGAACCCCTGGCAGGGGATCTTTCGGGTTCGCCATCATGCCGATTATCAGCAGTACCCAGAACCCCGCGCACAGGGCAAGGAGTATCCGCGCTATGACCGCTTTATAGGTCCCGGTGACCTGCCGGGAAGACTTTTCGTCCGGGGCAGCTTCCTTTGTCGGCACCGGGGCGGCTTTCGCTGCCGTCGTTCCTTCCGGGGCCTCCCTGTTCCACCGTCGAGCGGAGAATTCCGCTCCCTTTTTGAGGTAGATTATGCCGAATACAAAGAGGGCTACCACCAGGGGGATAATCAGCAGAGCCGCGGCAGTCGCCGAGAGCACCAGGGTGTCATACACCGCGTGGATCAGGTACGCGATGACAAAGCCCGTCCATACTGTCCTGTTGCGCTTCCCGGTGTCCGGCGCAAATTTGGCAATGCCCACGAAGTAGCCCATGAGGACCCCGGTGAAGGTGTGGAGGGGGATTGACGTCACCGCCCGCATGATGCCCGTCCCGAGGCCGCTCTGAAGAACATAGAATATGTTTTCGAGGAGCGCGAAACCTATGGCGGCCGCGCCGGTGTAGACGATGCCGTCGTTTTCCTCGTTAAAATGACTGCTATTCCAGATGAAGAGGAGCACAACGCCAAGCTTCACCGCTTCTTCGATGGGGGCTATGACAATAAAGGATTTCAGCGCGGCGCCGATGATCCCTCCTGCCGAGAAGATCGGTATCATGCCCAGCAGTACCTCAACCAGGGCGGCGGGAATGACGGCGATGGCCCCCAGGACCAGGGCCTTCAGTATGAGCCCATGGGGCTCCTCTTCGATCCGGTCGAGGCGGTGAATGTAAAGCATAAAAGCCAGAGGCGGCAGAATGGCTATTATTACGAGAAGAAGTAAATCCATGGGTCTTCCCTGACGATTTCAAGGTTTATAGACAACCATATTGTGATTCGTTAAGCTGTAAAGTCAAGAATTATAGGTGCTGTTCCTTTGCCGTTCCCCGGCATCCCCAGGGTGTTTCTGGGTTGGTCAGCGGAGCAGAAACAATTTTCAATCCTTGAAAAGGTATCCCTTCTCCTTGAAGAGAATGGCGCAGGCTTCGACCACGTTTTTATCGTACAGGATTCCGCTATTCTTCTTGATCTCATCTATGGCGATGTCAGTGCCGATGGCGCGCCGGTATGGACGATGCGATGACATGGCCTCGACCACGTCGGCCACGGCCAGGATTTTCGCTTCGAGTATGATATCCGTGTCCCTGATCCCGGAAGGATAGCCGGAGCCGTTGATGCGCTCATGGTGCTGGTAGATAGCCATGGCAACGGGCCAGGGGAAGTCTATGTTCTTTAAAATGTCGTATCCCATCTGCGGATGTGTTTTTATCAGCTTGAATTCAATCGCCGTGAGGGTTGCCGGCTTGCTCAGTATTTCCGACGGGATCGAGATTTTGCCGATGTCATGGATCGACCCGGCTATGCGGATCCCGTCGATCCGGTCGCGCGTGAAGCCCATGAGGGAGGCGATGGCACGCGCCAGGTCGGACACGCGGCGGTGATGGCCCGCGGTGTAGGGGTCGCGCACTTCCAGGGCCAGGGAAAGGGCCTGAACCGTCTGGCCGAGGGCCTTGCGCATCGTGTTGAAGCTTTCCTCGAGGTCCATGTCCTGCAACCGCTCTGTTATGTCCCGCATGATGCCGCGGAATCCCATCGGGGAACCCTCCGGTGACCGTATGAGAGAGACCGAGATTTCAACGATCCGCTCGGAATTATCCTTCCGGATTATTTCATATACCACCGTTTTCTTCTCCGCTTCAGACCGGTACACGGCGTTGAAGTGATGGGCCACCTCTTTTGACGTCCGTGGATCCATGTAATCCTTGTAATTCATGCGGAGAAGCTCATCACGCGGGTATCCCGTTATGCGGCACATTGCTTCGTTGCAGAAGGTGGTAGTGCCGGTCAGGTCCACTTCCCAGTACGCGTCATCGATATCCTCCAGGATATGACGGTAGGTGCTTTCCGTTGCGGGGGCGATTTCATGAAGTCTGCTCTCACTGGAAAACAGCAATGCGTCGCGTTCCTTGCGCAGCGCCACCAGCTCTTCGATGAGCTCTTTCTTTTTTTTATTACGGTATTGATCCATGGCCGGAATGGTGCCATTGTACATTACAAGAGTGCTAATTTCAATGATTATTTGAAACCGGGGGCAAAATGAATTTTTTATTTGACATCTTCATCGGGAATGAGTTATATAATGGTATCGATTTTACTGGTGCGGCATCCGTGTTTCAGTGACATAACAAAACCGGGGGTGAATATATATAATGGAAAAAAGGAATACAATCAGGGTTCCCTTTCACGTCCGTTCTGTTGTTAAACACGGTGACGAAGTTATTGAAGGAGATGTAATGGATCTCAGCACGGGAGGGATGCTCTTCCAGACTGAAGGCGCGATCCCCATTGATGAAGTGGTCCAGATTTCGCTGTTTCTTTACGGCACCAGTTCCAACCTGTCGCTGAATATATCGGGCAAGGTGGTGCGGAAATCCGAATCCGGCACCGCCATCAGGTTCACCGAACTTGACCTGGATTCTTTCATTCACCTGAGGAACATCGTGTCCCGCAACGCTTTTGACGAGCAGAAGATCGTCATGGAGTTCCAGGAGTTCAAAACCGAGGACACCGCGAAGGACTAACTGAAGCGTGACCAGGCCGTTTCGAGGCGCTTGCCTCGCGCGGTTTCAGCTACCTTGAGAAGCGCACTGTCCCGTTCCCATCCCGCCCGGGTCTTTTCATCAGCCAGATGCCAGTATCCTGACAGGCTTTCCAGCAGCGTCGTTATGCGCCTGTGCAGTCCGCCCAGGGCGATGTGCACGGCCGGTGACGACGGGTTGCCGAGAGCGAGGGCCCGCGCGCACGCGATCAGCGCCGCGGTCTCTTCAATGACGGGGCGGGGCCACCGGTAGAGGGTGGCAACGCGGAAGATGAATCCGGCTATGGATGCGAAGACATGCAGATCCTCGATGGTACGGAAGGGCCTGATGTAGCCGCTGTATCCGTCCCCCGGGAGGACGGCCCCTTCATCCACGGGGACATCGCTGAAGGTTACGGTGCCGTGGCTTATTTCCGGCACGAAGGGGAGGCCCGTCATGACGGAGACCGCCACGCCCGGGGCGCTCCGGCCGACCAGGACCATGCGGATCCGGTTCTTCCCGTCCGGTGTTGCGCCGGTTGAGGCCGCCACCAGGAGTAGTTCCGCCTCGTTGGCCATGGTGATGAATTTCTTGCTGCCCGTCAGGGTCCAGGCGCCGCCCGTTCCCGTCTCTGTCAGGGTTGATTTAATTGACGACGGGTGACCCCCCTTTTCTTCGGTAACGCAGAAGGAGACTATGGCCCCCGGGGGAAGTGAGGGGACGAGACAGCGGAGTCCCGATTCATAGCCTGCCGCAAAGGCGTAGGCGGTCCGGTCCGCCAGGAAACCGCCGATGACCGCCCGGTCAACCGGCGCGTCCCAGCCTGACGCGGCGCCGTCGAAAACCTTCTTCCACTCAGTCACCGATTGAAGCTCCGTGGTGTTGATGTCAGCACGATGTTCAAAAAGCCAGTCGAGTATGGTAATGTCTGATTTCTTTTCCGCCATGAGATTGTCCGTCAATCATCGATGCTGCTGCGCAAACCGCCGTATGATAATACATCATCCATCCGCTCCATGGACAATAGCACGATATCATTATTCTTGTTCCGCATCACGTAAAGCTGATCGCCGTTCCTGATGCCCAGTTCCTTACGTAAATCAGCGGGAATGATGATCTGACCCTTTGAGCTGACTTTCGCCACGCCGTAGAGGGTCGGTGCCTGTTTTTTTGATTTTTTTTCCATGCGTGCAGCCTGTATCCACTTTTTCATAGTTCTTGCCTCCGGCAGATAAAATGTCAAATCTTTAATTTGTTTACTGATTAACAAATAAACATAAAAAGTTTACATTTCTTACATTTTAAACTTGACAGAGGATTCACCTGAATGTTTTGATGACTCATGCCCGAAAGGGGCGGGGAGGGAGTCCTGAACAAAATATTATTGAGGATCGGCGGCGTGTATCATGCGCTCTGCGCTGTCCTGCATGTTTTTTTCCCATCTATGTTCCAATGGAACGAGAGGATTGCGCCGCTCACGGGAGAAAGCGCAATGGTCATTTCCGCCAATCTTGCCATCATGAATTACTGCCTGCTGGTATTCTGGGTCATTGTGGCCTATATCCCGATAGTGCATGCTGATGAAATGCTGGAAACGAAAATGGGGAAGGCCCTTCTCACCGGCGTTGTTCTGTTCTGGATCGTCAGGATTTTTGTGCTGCAGCCGCTCTATGTCGGGTATAATAGTCAGGAATCATTGATCACTGTGGCCGTGTTCTCAGCAGGCATGGCGATGTTCGCGATACCATGGGTCACGACAGTCCTTTTCCGGAGGGGCCGCACGGCATAGATGCAGCCGCTCAGGTGATGAAATCCGTTCGGGCGTTGTCATGATCCGTCGAATAATCAGCGCACTCTAGTGAGGGGGGAATCTATGAATAACGTTAGCAACAGCACCAGTAATAAGAAGATATCGTATCTGTGCCTCTGTGCCGCCGGTCTTCTCTTTATATTAGCGGTTGGCCAGTGGTCCGCGCCTGCAGCGACATGGCTCGCGTCGGTTTTCATGCTCGGTTTTCTGCGCATGCAGAAACCGGTCAGGGGGCTTCTCATGGGCCTTGCGGTATTCTTCGCCGCTTTTGCCATCGCCCTGCACGGCGTCCTGCTCATCCCCAGCATTGCGCTCTTCATGGTCATGATCGGCTTCGTCTCCATTTTATCTTTTATTCCCTTCGTGGTTGACCGGCTCATCGCGACGAAACTGGAGGGGTTCCTGTCGACCCTGGTGTTTCCCCTGACAGTGACCGTGCTGGAATACCTGGGCTCCTTCAGCCCCAATACCGGATCTTTCGGGTCCCAGGCGAACACGCAGCTGCCCAACCTGCCGCTGATACAGATCGCTTCGGTCACCGGCATCTGGGGGATAAGTTTTGTGGTAACCTGGTTTTGCTCAACTGTCGTGTGGGTGTGGTCGAAGGGCTTTGCCTGGGACCGGATACGAAAAGGTGTTGGTATCTACGCCGGTGTCCTGGCCGCGGTTCTCCTTTTCGGCGGCCTGCGACTGTCCCTGTACCAGCCGGAGGGTACACCGGTCATGGTCGCCGGCATCACGACGCAGTACATACTCAAGCCGGACTTCATGGAGTGGCTGAAGACGAACGCATGCCCGCCCCTGGAAAGGAGTCTCAAAGAACTCCGGGAAAAAACCGACCGCGCTGCTCTCACCGGGGCGCACATCATAGTGTGGAGCGAATACACGGCCCTCATCGCGAAGAAGGATGAAGCGCCCTATGTCCAGGCTGGTTGTGAACTGGCGCGGAAGCACGGCGTGTACCTGCTCCTGAGCGTTGGTGTTATGGGTGACAGCAAGAAGGTCGAGAGCGATAACATCGCGGTTTTCATCAGCCCCGGAGGGAAGGTGCTGTGGCGCTACAGCAAGAGCCATCTCGTGCCCGGCGCGGAATCGTACTTCATGGTGCCGGGGAAGAAAGACATTCCCGTGGTGAGCACACCCTACGGGAAGATCGCCGCGGTGATCTGCTTCGATCTTGATTTCCCCGCCTATATCCGGACCGCGTCGGCGAAGGGGGCGGATATCATCCTGGTACCTTCCTATGATTGGCGGGAGATTGCGCCCAGACACACCTACATGGCCGGGTTCCGGGCGATTGAAAACGGCTTCACCGTGTTCCGGGTCACCGGCAGCGGGTACACGGCCGCCCTGGATGCGACAGGACGTGTCATCGCCGGCATGGATTTTTTCACGACGGGAACCTATGTCATGTCAGCGGAGATACCGGCGCGGCGCTCCTTCACCATCTACTCGATAGCCGGGGACTGGTTCCCCTGGCTCTGTATCCTTGCCATTGTTCCGTTATGTATTGTCGCGGTCAGGGAGGGGAAAAGCCGTGAGTGACGGCTTCATGGTTCAGATGGCGTAGACTTCCATCAATACCTGGTAAGCGCAATTCAGTTCCTTCATGAGGGGCTCGCTCCCCCGGTCCAGGTCCGGGTGGAGCGACTTTGCCATCTCGTGATATTTTCTCTTGATGCTTTTCATGGTGGGCCGGGACAGGCCGAAGAGTTCCAGGGCCCGCTCCACCTCGCCGCGCCGCAGGGCGTAGATGACGACGCCCTTCATCAGCTTTTCAAGAACCGCGCTCGCGCCGAAGGATATATTTTCCGGGTTGGTGTAGAAATCATAAAGCGGGTCGAAGGTCATGGCCCCTTCGCTGTCCGGGACGCGGTGCAGCGCGCAGTAGGCGCCGTCATCTGTCTCGAGGCCGCAGTGCGATCCCCTTTCCGGGTCATACTGATGGCAGGCGCCGGCGCCCGGTATCCGCACCAGCCTGATCCTCATCGGGTCCAGGTGGAGGTAATAGCCCCGCGCTCCCGCTTTCTCTTTCAGACGGTAGAGGGCGTGGTAGAATGAAAAGTGGAGCTCGAAGAGCTTCTCCCTGCCGGAAGGTATCCGCTTCTCCCCGGTCAGGGTCCGCAGAAGGTCAGCCTCCATGACCGGGGCGGTTAATGATTCCAGCAGCGTGAAGATGATGTCAGTGTCGAATTCAATGAGGCGGAGCCTGGTTTCAGGGTGACGGGGATTCATTGTCGCCGGCCGGGTCCCTTCACGGAATTGCCGCCGCCATCGAGGGAACAGGCGGTGGACTGTTCCAGGCCGGACCGCCAGGCCCGTGCCCTGAAAGTGTTGTTGAAGTAATTGGCGAAGCGCATCATTCGTACCAGCTTGAGAATGTATGTACGTTCCTTCATTGAATACATCGTATGGAAATCTTCCATGTAGCTTCCGGCAGGCTCGTCGCCGCCGAGGGCGATCCAGTCCTGGACGTACCTGAGTGCAAGCCATTCCCGGTATTCAAAATCCTTCGGGTCGAGGGTTATGAGCTTTTCGATGTCATCGCCGGTGATGCCGAGCCTCCCGCCCACGGCGGAATGGAGTTTCATTCAACCGTAGCAGTTGTTGGCCACGGTGACGGCGAGGAGGATCTTCTCCCTGAATTTCGGGTCGATCCTGATAAAGGTCATGATGAAGGTGGGGCCGCGGAACACTGCGGCTCCTTTGACAAAAAGATCACGGTATGATGAGAATGCACGCATGAGGATGTGTGTCATGACTGTGGATAACCCCGCACTGAATCTGTCCTATGATACCTCGCCGGAGAGGCGTGTCAAGATTATAATGAGCTCTTTCAATAGCGAAGGCGGACAATGGTAACGCCGTCCCCGCCTTCTCCCGGGTCGCCCGGCCTGAAGCCGTCAACGTAGAGGCTGTTCCGGAGGTTCTGGCGGACCGCCTCCTTCATGGCGCCGGTGCCGTGGCCATGAATCACCACCGCCGTGTCAATGCTGCTGCGGACCATCCGGTCGAAATCCTGTTCCATGACGCGCAGGCCTTCCTCGACCCGCTTGCCCCGGAGGTCCACGGTGTTGTAGCTTGTCTGCACGACCGGGGGAATGTCGCCCTCATGGCTGCCTGCAGGCTCGGCGCGCTTCTTCTTTTCCTGTTTCCGTTCTGGTGCGGGACGGGGCTGTCCGCCCCGCGGCAGGTACAGGTCATCGAAACGGAAGGTTGACCTGATGGAGCTCCCCAGGAGCACCGCAGCGGTCCTCCGGGAGAGATCAATGCTTTCGAGGGTGCCTTCCTTTTCGAGGGAGACAATAAAGACGCGGTCCCCGGGCCTGACGCCGCCCGGCTCAAGGGGCGCATACCTGTCGCGGAAGAGCTTCCCCTTGTCTGTGACCAGGTCCGCGCGGATGGATTCCTCAATCACGCGGATTTTCTCCTGGGCCCTGCCGGCTTCCTTCATGTTCATTTTCTGTAAATCAGTGATGCGGCGCGCGACCAGGTCGCGGTATTCCCTGAGCTCGCGGAGAAATTCTATCCCCTCTTTCTGCTTGATCTCCTGGGAGCGTTTTTCCAGTGATTTCATCAGCCCGTCATATTCGAGCTTTTCCTTTTCAAGGCCGGCGGCCATCTCTTCCAGGCGCGCCTTCTTGTCCGTGAGCTCCCGCTCGTGCTTCTGCATTTTCTCGATCAGCGCTTCCACACTGAGCTCCCTGCTGTCAAGGAGCGACCGCGAACGGTCGATGATCCGGTCCGGGAAACCGTAGTTCCTGGCTATCTCGATGGCGTAGCTCACGCCGGGGAGCCCGGTGATGAGGCGGTAGGTGGGCCGCAGGGTATCCATGTCAAAGGACACCGATGCGTTCTGGAACCTGCCGTCGAGGGCGGGAAGATCTTTTAACTCGGAATAGTGCGTGGTGACCACGAGCCTGCCGCCGGTCTCGATGAGGGACTCCAGGATCGCCTGGGCCAGGGCGGCGCCCTGGCGCGGGTTGGTGCCCACTATGATTTCGTCGATGATGACAAGGGTCCGGTCATCCGCTTTCCGGAGCATCTCGTTGATGACCACGATCTGGCCGGAGAAGGTGGAGAGGGACTGCGAAAGGCTCTGGTCGTCGCCGATGTCGGCAAGGATCCGCGAAAAAATTCCTACGCGCGAATCGGGTCCGGCCGGCACGTGGAGCCCCAGCATCACGAAGAGGACGCAGAGGCCGATGGTCTTCAGAAGGACGGTCTTCCCGCCGGTGTTGGCACCGGATATGATGAGGCAGCGGTTCGCTCCGCCCAGGTCGATATCGTTGGACACAACAGTGGAAGGGGACATCAGGTACAGGACGGGATGCCGCGCCGTATAGAGGACGATGTCGCTCGATTCCGCTATTTCCGGTTCCGAGCCCCTGATGTCGATGCTGTAACGCGCCGCGCCATGGATAAAGTCGAGATTGCCGATCACCTCCAGGTTGCAGCGGAGGGGACCGGCGTTTTCCGCGACACGCGCAGTGAGGTCGCGGAGGATCCTGGCGATCTCTGCCTGCATCTCTTTTTCGAGCATGAGGGCCCGGTTGTTCAGGGGCGTGATCTCCTGGGGTTCTATATAGTACGTGGCGCCGCTGGCCGATATGTCGTGAACCGTGCCCCTGACCCGTTCCTTCATGGATGATTTGACCAGGACCACGTACCGGTCGTTGCGTGTGGTGAAGATCTTCTCCTGCAGCACCGCGTCCATGGACGGAGTGTGGACGATCCTGCTTATGCTCTTTTCCATCTCCTGCTTCACCGCGAAGAGGTCGTCCCTGATCCGGCGGAGCTCGGGGTACGCGGCGTCGTTCAGCTCCCCGTTCTCGGTTATAGCTTTCACAAGAACTGGCGGTAATGGCGTCGAGCCTGTCGAGGCGGCCGTGTTCTTCGGCAAGGGGAGGGAACTCCTCCTTCTGCTCCCTGAGGAAACGCATGATCCTGCCCGAGGCGGTGACAAAGTTCCTCACCGCGGCCAGGTCATCGAGTTTCAGAATGCCGTCGCGTTCCGCCAGGGCGATCTGCGGTTCGATATCGGTGACGCCGGAAAAGTCCGGCGCCCTGTTCTGGCTGATTAACTCCTTCAGTGCCGTGATTTTTTTTATCCGCCCTCTGGCAGCTTCGGCGCCGGGCGGGCTGATCAGGTCCACGATGTCACGGCCCGGCGTTGTGGAGCAGCGCCGTCGCAGCTCATACTGTATCAGGGGCCACTCAAGAATTTCCAGCACGCGGGGAGAGATATGCTCGTTCATAGGTATTGTTTCGATTACAGGCAGATTGCATTGTCAATCGATACAATCATCCTGAGGCCATGAAGCGGGACGGCGTCAAGAACTTATTGAAACGGCGTAAGATGTTATGATGGTACTCAAAATCTGTTTTTTTCTTGAAATTATTGTTGCTCGCTTTTTTCATGTTTAGCAAACAGGGGATAGATATTCAGTATCATTGTATTGTCTCAATTTTTTCCGACTTATTGCAAAATTACAAGAGACTCTCTTTGGTGCTTCACGCATTAAAACGGTTCTAGTTGATCCATATCGGTGCCGATGAAGCTCATTGTGTCATTAATGATAATGTATGCTATATCGTAAATTTCTCGTAAGCGTTACCCGGATTAGATGTTTTTTTAATTGAGTTAATTATGGAGGAAATACATTATGCGATTCTTAAATCTGCTTGTAAATAAAAAAAATAATAGTATCGAGAAAGATTCTTTTAAGAATTATTACGAAATCATCAAGTCAATAAGCCTAATATTGATACCAGTTATTATTTTAATTGTATTCTTTATACTCAAATATTCCAGCGGGCCATATTTTATCGGATTTAACTCAGATCCGGAATATGCGTATCTATTTGATTCTTTGAACCTGGTGAAATGTAATATGCCGGCAATGTATTGGCACCCGGGAACCACAGTAGAAATATTGTCAGCCAGTTTGATAAAATTGATCCATCCATTTGAATCCAGTAGTGAAATAGTGAGAAGTGTGATATTGAATCCAGAATATTATCTATGGTGTTTAAACATAGTATTCCTGATACTTTTTATTATTTCAATAACTGTGCTGGGTTTTATATCATATCGTGCAACTAAAAATATTTGGGTGGCAATTATTTTACAGGCTTCGCCTTTTTTTTCAATACATGCTTTAATGGAAATATCGCGAGTAAGACCTGAAACATTGCTAGTAACTTGTTGCGCGATTTTTGCGGCTATAATTATACAGATTCGGAAATATGATGTAACTGAACATATAAATTATTATATATATGCATTTGCTTTAACGATTAGTTTTGGTATAATCACAAAAATAACATTTTTACCGCTTATCATCATCCCGATTCTACTATTGCCAACATGGAAAACAAGGTTGAAGTATTTATTATTCACCATGCTGGGTTTAATTGTATTCTCGTTTCCTATAATTCCCAAATATGTAAGTATGGTAAATTGGTTTGGCATCCTGGTATCTCACACGGGGAGATATGGAACAGGAAAGGCTTCAATCATTGACATCGATTCCTATAAAGATAGTATCGTGCAAATAATTCTTTCAAACACTATTTATTCGGTAATTCTTTTGATTGGCATTTTTATAATAGCATTGTGTTTATTAATCTCAATGTACAGAAAGGAACTATCAAATGATCTAGAAATAAAAGCGTTGCTGGCGATTATAGTGGCACAGGTGGCTCAAATGTTGATGGTTGCCAAGCATCCTTCTATAAATTCAAGTTACCATTACCTGCTGCCTTCATTGATGCTTTCCGGGCTGGCCGTTGTCTTTATGGTGCCAATCTGTTTTAGATTGCTTAAGATGGAAATCAAACCCAAATTCAATATTATATATGCCATACTTGTCGCTATTGTTTTCCTAAAAGTTGCAATCGAAGTTGGTGGGCGTGTTGAAGTGTTAAAAACATCATTGAAAGAATCGCTTCATTTAAATAAAATAGTCGGAAGTGATTTTAAAAATTATGGAGTCATATCATATCTCAGATCCTCTTCGCCGTTTTATGCGCTAAATTTTGGAAATGAATTTTCCGGTTATAAACATTCAAATGCTATGTATGAATTGTTTCCTGATAAATATTTTTACAATATATTGTCAAAAAAATATTTTACTTTTAAGGGTGAAATGTCTTTTGATGAAATCAAATTAAAGTGTCATAATAAAATTATATTCCAAGGAACCTATTATGACAAGGCGACGAATTTGATGCCACCATTAAAGCTTAAGGTAGTGACATCTATGAAATACACCAAAGAAGGGATATTTACAGTTGATTCTTTACAATAATATTTTGAGCACACTCTAAACACTAAAAGCGATATTATCAATTCAATAATCAGTAATTAATAAAATCCCATGATCCCCTATGGCACTTGTCCGGTGGGGAGAAGTGCATGACGTCTGCCGTGACTGTAAAATACTGTTTTTTAGTATGATTTTACGCTTGCCACAGCGGGAGGTCCTATCAACCATATACGCGGCAGCATGGATCTGGTCATCATGTCAATGCGCCCGGCCTCATGATGGCGGTCAAACCGCCTGCCGGGGCCACAACAAGAAAATATGCATCAGGATGGAACTCCCATGAACTACGAATCAATTATCTTTGAAAAAACGGAACCTGGTATAGGCGTCCTTACCCTGAACCGGCCCGCGGCGTATAACGCCCTCAACCAGGCGATGATCCTCGAACTGGAAGATTTCTGGCGCGAGCGGCTCTATGACACTGAGACCAGGGTAATCGTGCTTAAGGCCAGCGGAGAAAAGGGATTCTGCGCCGGCCTCGACATGAAGGAGACGGCGGCCATGGCCCCGGAGATGAACCTGGAGAAATTCTATATGTTCCAGGCCCGCTTCGCGCGCCTCAACCTGGCAATGCGCCGCTGCCCGCAGCCGATCATCTGCTGCGTTCACGGGGCAGCCGCGGGACAGGGCTTCAGCTTCACCCTGGCTTCGGACATCAGGGTCGTGAGCACGGACGCGAGGTTCTGCGCGGCCTATATCAACATCGGTCTCGGCGGCGCGGACATGTCCTGCAGCTATTTTCTCCCGCGGATGATAGGCGCGGGGCGCGCCTACGAGTTCATGTATACCGGCGAATTCTTTTCCGCCGAGGAGGCGTACCGCCTGGGACTGGTGAGCAGGGTCGTGGAGCGGGATAAACTCCTTGATACCGCCATGGGGTACGCGAAAACTCTCATGAAGAAGAACCACCTGGCGCTCCGCTTCACCAAGGAGGCCATCAACATGAATATTGACGCGTCAGGCCTGGAGCAGGCGCTGAACATGGAGGACCGGAACCAGACCCTCCTGGCCATCGGCACCCTTATGAAGAAATAGCCTGCATGACGGGGGGACGAGGGCTTTTGCTTTCTTCCCCTCCAGCTCTTCATCACCCGCGCACCTCCCGATCAGCGTACCATTCCTGAATTTTATGATTTGATTGCCGACCAAAGACTAATTTCATTGACAGGCTGTGCCGTGCTTACCAGGGTATTTACAGTTACCAAAAATCCATCCATGGATACAATACGGAGCGACAGCCCTATGATGCCCTTCAGAAAACCATTACTCAGAACCTTTAAGACCATCATGGCCTATTCCATGTATCTGGTTCCTCCGCAAAAAAGCTGGGTGACGCAGGGTCCGGGAAGCGTTAAAAAACTTCCCGCCCTGATCAGGGCAAAAGGATTCCTGAAACCCCTGGTTGTCACTGATTCCATTTTGATGAAGATGAAGCTTTTGAAAAACCTGTTCGCGGAGTTCGACGCAGTCGGGATGCCCTATGCGGTGTATGACGGCGTCCTGCCCAATCCCACCATTGAAAATATCGAGGAAGCCTATGCGATGTATGTACGGAACGGCTGTGACGCAATCATCGGCTTTGGCGGCGGGTCGCCCATGGACACGGCGAAGGTCGTCGCGGGGAGGGTGGTCAGGCCTAAACTCACCGCGGACAAACTGGGGGGATACTTCAAGATAATGCTTCCCTTTCCGAAAAGGCTGCCCCGCATCTTCGCCGTGCCGACCACCGCGGGCACCGGGGCTGAGACAACCAGCGCTGCCGTGGTTACCGATGTAAAAAAAAATATCAAGTACACGGTCAACGATTTCCTCATCCATCCCCACTACATCGTCCTTGACCCGGAACTCACGGTCGGCCTGCCTCCTTTCTTCACGGCCATCACGGCCATGGACGCCCTCTCCCACGCCACGGAAGGCTACATCGGCGGCGCTCATTGCAGGGAGACCGATTCCTATACTGAAACTGCGGTGAAGATGATTTTCGATAATATCGACAGGGTCGTCAAAAACGGCAAGGACATCGAGGCCCGGAACCAGATGCTCCTCGCATCCTATTATGCGGGTATCGTCCTGAACCGCGCTCTCACCGGCTATGTCCATCCCTTTGCACACAAGATCGGCGGAATGTACCATCTTCCCCACGGGAGGGTCATCGGCGCCGTGATACCCCTTGTCTTCGAATATTACGGCAGCATTGTCCACAGGCGCCTCGGAAAACTTGCCGATGTCATCAATGTTGCCAAACCCGGCATGACCGATGCGCAGAAGGCGGAGGCCTTTATTGACGCCATCAGGGGGTACAACCGGAGATACGGCATCGGTGACACCATACCGGAGCTTGAGGAAAAGGACTTCCCGGAGATCGCCAGGTCAATCCATTGGGAGTGTGTCCCTTATCCGGCGCCTAAGATCATGGACAACAATGACGTGTACGCGATCCTCAAACGACTGAAGGGCTGATAAAATCTAACTTGACAGGTTTGCTATATTCGGTCAGTTATCTGTCAGCTGTTAAAAAGTATTTGCAAACATCATCAAGGTTCGTAACAGGCCCGTGGTGAGGAGCTGTCAGGTGAGGATTAAAAAGCCATTACTTTTATTGATATCAGCCATACTTGCTGCCGCCTCAACATCCGGTAACACCGGGGCGCTTCAGGCGCAGGATGATGCGTCTGCCGATAAGAAAAAAGGTGCCATCGCGCCCCATTCCCTGGCCGCCCCTTCTATAATCTATGTCACCGATTTTTATCTTGATCCGTCCAAGATCACCAAGGATACCATCATGAACCCTGACGGAATGGCAGTGAGAAGGCTGGATAGACTGAAGAGCCGCAGGGAGGGTGATCCTGCTGAAAAGGCGAAGAAACTCATAGCGGTTCTTGCCGAATCGATTGTGAAAGAGCTAAATGATGCCGGTCTCAAGGCCGAGCGCAGGCCGAATCCCGATGGATTACGAAATGATTATATTCCTGCCGACGTTAATCTGCCGAAGGAAGGATGGCTCATCGCCGGATGGTTTTCAAAGGTGGACGAGGGGAACCGCGCCCTCAACGCGACCGTTGGTTTCGGGACTGGCCAGGACAGCGTGGATATTGACGTCATGGTGTATGATCTTGCAAAAAGCTCCCGTGAGTCCTTTCTTCATTTCTATTCAGGCACCAAGCCGAAGCATGCCCCCGGCGGACTGGTAACAATGAATCCCTATTCAATGGCCGTGAAATTTGTCCTGTCCAAGGGAGCCACGGAAAAAGACGTGAAAAAACAGGGCAAGGCTATCGCCAGAAGCCTCCTGGAGAGCATCAAGGGTATTCCGGAAAAAACTGAAAAGAAAGAAAATAATGTGAAGTGATTTTTAAGATCCGCAGGAGGGGGGACGGACTTCACCCTCGCATGGCACGGCCTAATTTTCCTCTCAAAAACCGATTAATTACTTGATATCTTATTACAAAATTCTAATTTTGGATACTTACCAACAGGTTTTATGACCTAATGAGGAGGAAAACCATTGGCTGATGATGATTCTCACCGTCCCTGGGGATACTTTGAAAACCTCGTTGACGCCGGTAATCATAAAGTGAAACGCATAACCGTTTTTCCGGGGAAGCGCCTGAGCCTTCAGAGCCATGCAAAGCGGGCTGAGCACTGGTTTGTCGTGGACGGCACGGCTCTTTTCACCTGCAATGACACTGTAATGGAATTACGCAACGGTCAGGCGGTTGATATCGGCCGCGGTGACCGGCACCGAATCGAGAATATCGGGACAAGGGACCTCGTGTTCATCGAGATCCAGACCGGTGATTATTTCGGCGAGGACGACATCACGCGCTACGAGGATGATTTTGGAAGGGCCAAAGCGTGAGATCTTCTTCCGGCCCGTGTAACAATACAGATGGTTTTTTCACAGATTAATTACAGCTTCAGTTTACAGTAAACCTATTTCAAACTGTCATTTTTGACAAGGGGCTCTTTAGAATACTCCCACCCCCGGAAGGGGCATGTATATGGCAGGCGCGGATATTCATCGGCATGTATGAATATCCCCCGCCGCTGTCCGAGGGAGCTTGTGCGACGGCGGCCATGGGAAGGCGCCGGAATAATTACGCAGGAGTTGTTCATGATAACCGTACAGGGTATAACGAAAAAGTTCGGGGACATCACGGCGGTCAACAATATCTCCTTCATCATCAGGGAGGGCGAAATTACCGGTCTCCTGGGGCCCAACGGCGCCGGCAAGACCACGACGCTGCGGATGCTGACCTGTTACCTGAAGCCGGACAACGGCGCCATTTCCATCGGCAGGTACAACGTGGACGACAGTCCCGTCGAGGTGCGCAGGATCATCGGGTACCTGCCGGAATCCGCGCCGGTCTACGGCGACATGCTGGCATATGATTATCTCGAGTATATCGCGGAAGTGAGGGGCATCGAGGACAAAAACCGGATCGCTGAAATAGCCGAACTCTGCGGCATCAACGATGTCATGCACCAGAGCGTCGGCGAGCTCTCCAAGGGCTATAAACAGCGCCTCGGCCTGGCCCAGTCGATGATCCACGATCCTGAGATCCTCATCCTGGACGAGCCGACCAGCGGCCTGGACCCGAACCAGATCATCGAGATACGGAATCTGATACGGGAGATCGGGAAAAAGAAAACCGTTATCCTGTCGACCCATATTCTTCCCGAGGTGGAGGCGACCTGCGACCGGGTCATCATCATCGACCGCGGCGCTATCGTTGCCGATGACCGGACCGAGCGCCTCCAGAGCATATCCGGCGGGGGAATGCTTGTTCTCATGAGCGTCGCCGGAACGGACTACGAAACCCTGTCAGGGGAGCTCGCGAGGCTCCACAGCGTCATCTCCGTTGAGGAGGTCCCGGGCGGCGACCTGGTCACCGCGCGCGTCACGACGGGCGGGCCCGGGGACGTGAGGCCGGAAATCTTCAGGCTGGCCGCCGCGAAGAACTGGACCCTTTATGAGCTGACGCAGGAACAGCGGAGCCTGGAGCGCGTGTTCAGGGAACTGACCGGAGGAGGAGCGAAATGAATATAAGGGAATTGAATATTAATGTGAAGATCACCATGGCCCGCGAAAAGGCCATGGTTTATCTCCACGAGCCTCTGGCCATCATGAAAAAGGAGCTCATGACGTATTTCTACACACCCATCGCTTATATTGTCATCACGGCCTTCCTGGTCGTCACCGGCTTTTTCTTTTTCAAGGATTTCTTCTATTTTAACCAGGCGGAGATGCGGGGATTTTTCCAGTTTCTCCCCCTGGTGCTTACGCTGGTCGTGCCGGCCATCACCATGCGCCTCTTTGCCGAGGAGATCCACAGCGGCACCATCGAGACCCTCATGACTCTTCCCGTGACAACTGTTGAAGCGGTGGTGGGAAAATTTCTGGCGGCGACAGCCTTTGTTTCCATCATGCTGGCGCCCACGCTGATCTATCTCGTCACCATCATCATCGTCGGATCGCCTGACCCGGGCCCCATCATCGGGGGGTACCTGGGATCCATCCTGCTGGCCGGGGCCTATTCGGCCGTGGGAGTCCTGACATCATCCCTCGGCAGGAACCAGATCATAGCTTTCATCGGGGGCCTTGCCGCGTGCTTTTTTCTCTGGCTCATCGACAAGATCACCATTTTCCTTCCGGCGAAGCTCGCCTTCCTCGAGTTTCTGGGGACCGACTATCACTTCAGGAACATTTCGCGCGGGATCATTGATTCGAGGGACCTGGTATACTTCATATCAATCATTGTCATATCAATACTCCTGACGACAAAAATCCTTGATGACCGGAGATAGCAGCTCATGAAACCTAAGGATATAGCCGCAGCAATAAAAGATTGGACCGCCGGGGCCCGGTCATTCCTGAAGGGAAAATTCCTGAAAGGAAAGGAACCGCAGATGGGGCCCGGGCGGCGGCGCGATGTCCAGCTCATCCTCTATATCGTCATCATACTGATGATCAACCTGGCGAGCGCCACCCTGAATTTCAGGTGCGATCTCACCAGGAACGACACCTTCTCCCTTACGGAGCGGAGCAGGGAGATTGTCTCTAACCTGAAGGAAAACCTGAAAATAAAGGTGCTCTTCTCCAGAGACCTGCCGGCGCAGCACACGTCTATTTACCGCTACCTGAAGGACCTCCTGGAGGAGTACGACTACTATGGCAATGAATATTTCAGCTACGAGATCGTGGATGAGAAGGATCTGGAGAAGCAGGCGAACGATTACGGCATCAGGCCGGTGCAGAGCCAGGAATTCGAGAACGACCAGGTCAAGGTGCGGCGCACCTACATGGCCCTGGTGATACAGCAGTCCGATGTCGTGGAAAAGATCGAGGCCATCACCGAGCCGACCGGCCTGGAATACAGCATCACCACCCTTATCGGGAAAATGTCGGGCAAAATAGACGGCCTCCTGCGCCTCAAACAGCCGATACAGGTCCTCTTCTTCATGGACAGCGCCCTCAGGGAACTGCCCATTGACGGCATTGATACGCTCGGTAACAAGGTGAAGGACGCGGTGGGCAAGTGCAACGCGGCCAACTATGACAAACTCCGGCTCCAGTACATCGACCCGTCGACGGACAAGAGCGCCGGCATATCCGCCGAGCACTACGGTGTGACCAGGCTCAACTGGAAAGCCGGACTGGACAGGAACGGGAAGGCGATCCCCGCCGGCCAGGCGTACCTGGGGATCGTGCTCAAGAACCAGGACCGGACCGAGCATATTGAACTTTCCGTGGCGCCCACGCTCCTGGGCAAGAACGTGATCACGGGCATTGACAAGCTGCAGGACCGGATCAACAACGCCGTGGGCAACCTGGTGAGTTCCAATCCCCGGATCGGCTACATCACCGGTCACGGCGAGGTTGACCTGAATGACCAGCAGTCGCCCCAGGGCGGCGCCATACTGAAACAGGTCCTCTCCGACGTGTACGAGATCAAGGAGGTCGACCTTACGAGAGACGACATCCCCGCCGACCTTGGACTGATAATCATCAACGGGCCCCGGAAGGAATTCACCGAGGCCGAGCTGTACAAGATCGACCAGTTCCTCATGAAGGGGAAGGGCGCCATCTTCTTCCTCGATTCGTTTAACGAGATCAGCATGGGCCAGCAGAACATGTTCGGACGCCAGCCGCTGGTGTTGCCTATAAACACCGGCCTTGACCCGCTGCTGAAAAGCTACGGCATAACGCTCAATAAAAATATCGTTCTTGATTCAAGCTGCGCCAAGGCCCCTGTCGGGGGTGCCGTCAAGGAGATATACTACGTGCCCATCATCAGGAAGAGCGGCTTCAACCGGGACAGCAGCATCACCAGGTACCTGAAGGGGGCCGCTTTTATCAAGGCATCCTCAATCGATGTCGACGCGAAAAAAGTTAAGACGCGGGGTCTCACGCGCCAGGACCTGGTGTCATCCTCTGAGGAAAGCTGGCAGATGGTTGATCAGGTCAACTTCAATCCATTCCTCCTTGCTCCGCCGGAGAAGAAGGAAGACATGAGGAAATTCGCCATTGCGGTCCTTCTGTCGGGGAAATTCGAAAGCTATTTCAAGGGGAAAGAACTGCCGAAGGGGGATGACCAGAAAAATGCGCCGGGGAAGAGGGAAACTATCAGCGTCGAAAAAGCCGACGGCACGTCTTTCACCGGCACCACGAGCGTTATCGTGGTCGGTTCCTCGGAGATTACCCGATCCGGTTTCCTGATGAACTCCAAGAGGATTATCTCGAGCGCCATGTCCCAGGGCGACGAGCAGGACAAGGTGTTCTCCAACGGCTTCCTGATTCACAGCATGGCGGATTATCTGCTGGGGAACTCATACATTCCCGAAATGAGCAGCAAGAGCCTTGATTACAACCCGCTGGACAAGACAGCCGACGGCACCAAGATCTTCCTGAAGGCGCTGAATATCGGCGGCGTTCCCATACTGGTCGTGGTGGCCGGGCTTGTAATCTGGAAGCGGCGCCTGCGGCGCAAGAAAAAGATCCAGGAACGCTTTTCCCGGGAGGTGAGCCATGAATAAGAAAATCGTCATCAGCGTTTCCATTATCGCGGTCCTCATCCTGTACGTCATCATCGCCAGCGTGAAGCATTCCACCGATGCGCCCAAGCTCCCCTCCATCGTGGTGAAGGCAGATGAAATCCTCATCAACCGGGAGGGCGGGATCATAAGGCTTTACATGAAGAACGGGACATGGGCGGCGGGAGACAAGGCCTACCCGGCCGACGCGAAGCAGGTCGAGGAAATAGAGAAGCGTTTCAAGGAACTTCGCCTGACGGACCTCATATCCTCGAAGGGCTATTATTCCAAGTACGACCTGACGCCCGACAAGTATGTCGAAGTCATTCTCAAAAAGGGCGAGAAAATCCTCAGGAGCTTCAAAATCGGGAAAAAAAGCATGACGAACCGGCACACCTTCGTCAAGATCGATGACCGGCCGGAGATTTACCTTGCCGAGGGCACCTTTGATATCGTCCAGAACAAAAATCTTGACGACTTCAGGGACCGGGAGATGCTGAAGGTTAAGCGGGACGCCGTGTCGACCTTCACCGTGGAGTACCAGGGCAGAACCTTTGCCTTTACGAGAACGAAAGAAGCGAAAGCCAATGACAGGTCATCGATGAAAAAAGACACGAAGCAGCCTTCTGGACCCGCCTGGGGACCATGGACCTGTCGGGGATATGAGACGGTACAGCTCAATACCCGGATGGTGGATAACCTCCTGCAGTCCCTTGACCCGCTCCGTGCCACTTCGTTCCTGGACATGCCCAAGGAGGCGCTGACGCAGCGCCTGTGCACGATCCGGGTCCGGGACCATGACAATGATATAATTCTGACAGTCTACAGGAACAACGGTACATACGCGGCTGCCACTTCCGAAAATCCCTATGTTTTTGAAGTGGATAAATATACAATCGAAAGATTTTTCCTCACGGGAATCGACGGCTTCAGGGCAACGGAAAAGTAATTATTTAATATCCAGGATGTTGCTCCCTCATTGGGTCCGGTCAAAGTGAAACGATGGCTCTTATCTGAAATGATTATGACACTACTGTAGCCCCGTGACAGGCGAAAAGCTCTGGACAGGCGTCTTAAAATTTCTCGACCAGCCTGAAGCGTACCATGATATGTGCGATCTCCGATTCGGTTCCGATCCGCACCGGCGGTCCCCAGGTGCCGAAACCCTGCGACACAAAAAAATGCGTTGCACCGATCTTCCGGTATCCCCGGCTGATTTCATATACGCGGCGGGTGATGAGCCCGATGGGCCAGAGCTGCCCGTCGTGGGTATGGCCGCCCAGCGACAGGTCCACCGGGCGCCCCTTCGTTTCTCTGATCCGCGCTGGATTATGGTCCATGAGGATCACCGGCAGGCCGGTGTCGATTCCGGCGAGTATGTCATCGAGGGGAAGGCAGCGCCCGCCGGTTATCGTCTCCTTCGTGGCTTCGTCGCGCCCGGCCAGGTAAAAGCTGCCTCCGATCCTGACCGCCCTGTCCCGGAGCATGGTGACCCCGCTCCGCTCAAGGTAGCGGCAGGTCTTTTCCGCGTCGCCGTAGTACTCATGGTTTCCCGTCACCGCGAAGGTGCCGTACCGGGACCGCAGGTTCGCGAGCAGGGCCCCCATGTTACGCTCAAGCACCGGCGCCACGTCCTCGTCGACGATGTCGCCGCCGAGCAGCACGATGTCGGGTTCAAGACTGTTTATGGCATTCACCATGTCGGCAAGGCGCCCGTTTGAGATGATGGTTCCCAGGTGGATGTCCGTGGCCAGGGCGATGGAAAGCTCCCGCATGCCGCCGGCCCGTTTCGGCACCTCAATCACGAGGCGGGTGATCCGGGTATCACGCGCATGGATGTAGCCCGCTCCCTGGAGGATTACAGCGGCGGCGACAACGGCCGTAAACGCGGCATGCTTCACCCGGTCGTACGCAGGGGAGCCCTTTGCCGGGAGAAAGGGCAGAAAACGGTTCACGAGCCGCACAGCGTCCGCCAGCAGGACCGCGACGAAAAAGTAGAGCATGAAGCCGAACCAGAAGGAGCCGATCCAGAAAAACGCGTCGCTGGCAGCGCAAACCGACAGCCGTTCGATCGCCCTGCCGATGAAGTAGGAGAGGGCCAGGAAAAGATAAGCGGCCGTAAAGGCCCGGCGCGCTATCCGGGTTCCGGGGAGCGCCTGCCGGCCCCGCATGAAGATGTAAGCATTTACCGGCAGGAGAACGCTCCCGAACAGCAGATACCAGATAACGAGGCTCCTTGTATGAGGGTCCATGCGTTATCAATAAACCAGGTAATTCGGGCAGTCAAGCCGTTTATATGCCTGATACCTCCGCTCCTCCGGAGCAGGGTCAGCATCATTAATTTTTCATTATTGCTTTTTTTAGTTTTCCTTAAGCATCTTCAGCAGGTCCGCCACCTCGAGCATCGTCTTGTCATACCCCAGGACCGCGACATTGATCATGGCTATGCCGACCTCCCCAAGAGTCGTGATATATTTATTATCTAAGATGTTGCTCCCTCGTCGGGTCCGGGCAACGTGAAACGATGAATTTTATCTGGAATGATTATGGCACTAGTGAAGCCCCGTGACAAGCAAAAAGCTCTGGACAGTGGACTTAAATTTTTACCTCATCCTGAGGATGCGGGCCGTGGGATTATCTGAAATTGCCCTAATTGTATTGACAAAATAGCATTTTTGAGCGATTGTTACATTTCTTCCCCCTGGATGCGGTGCGGCTTCGGTCGCGCCCGCCGCGGGAAACAACATGTTATAATCAGGTACCGGTGAATGGAACAATCTAATAATTCAGGAAACGGGAACGCGGGCAACGCCCCTGACTCCGGGCAGCTGATCATAGCGAAGGAGGTCCTGCCGGAGTTTCTCTTCGTCATACCGATTTCGCACCGCCCCATTTTCCCCGGCATGATGATCCCCATCGTCCTGACCGGCGATTTCATGATCGACACGGCCAACAGGATCCTCGAGGCGGACGCCAAGATCGGAGGGGTGGTGCTGGCCCGTGAGCTCCACGAGGGAGCGCCGAAATCCGATGACATGTACACCGTGGGCGTTGCCGTCAAGGTGCTCCGGGTCACCCCCATCGACGAAAAGACCATCCAGATGATGATCAACGCCCTGGGGCGCTTCACCCTGAAGAAGGTGGTCCAGGACAGTCCCCGGTCATTCAGTGGCAGGTTGAGCACCATATCGAGGAGGATTATTCCGGGTCCGAGGTGATGAAGGCCTATTCCAAGGCGATCATATCCTCCGTGAAGGACCTCATCAAGTCCAACTCGCTCTTCCAGGAGGAGCTGAAGCTCTTCCTGAACCGCTTCACCGTGGAGGACCCGGGCAAGCTGGCCGATTTCGTCGCCTCCATGACCTCTGCCGACGCCGCCGAGGTCCAGGAGATACTGGAGACCTTCGACGTGCGCAAGCGCGTGGAGAAGGTCCTCGTGCTCATGAAAAAGGAGATCGAGCTTTCGAAGCTGCAGGAAAAGATCACCAAGCAGATCGAGCAGCGCATATCCAAGCAGCAGAAGGAATTCTTCCTCAGGGAGCAGCTCAAGGAGATCAAGAAGGAGCTGGGCCTGGAGAAGGACGAGAAGACCACCGAGATCGAGCAGTTCGAGGAGCGCATCGCGAAGCTCAAGCTCACCGAGGAGGCGGCCAAGAAGATCGACGAGGAGATGAACAAGCTGAAGCTCCTCGAGCCCCATTCCGCGGAATACGGCGTGGCCCGCAACTACCTCGACTGGCTTACCACGCTCCCCTGGGGCGTGTATTCCACCGACAACTACGACATCAAGAAGGCGAAGAAGATCCTCGACCGCGACCACTACGGCCTTGACGACATCAAGGACCGCATCCTTGAATTCATCAGCACCGGCAAGATGAAGGGCAGCATCACCGGCTCCATCATCTGCTTCGTCGGCCCGCCGGGGGTGGGGAAGACCTCCATCGGCAAGTCCGTGGCCGAGGCGCTGAACCGCAAGTTCTACCGCTTTTCCCTGGGCGGCATGCGGGACGAGGCCGAGATCAAGGGGCACCGCCGCACCTACATCGGCGCCATGCCGGGCAAGATCATCCAGAGCCTGAAAACCGTGGGCGTCGCCAACCCGGTCATCATGCTCGACGAGATCGACAAGATCGGCGCGAGCTTCCAGGGCGACCCGGCGTCGGCGCTTCTCGAGGTGCTGGACCCGGAGCAGAACAATCAATTTCCTGGACCACTACATCGACCTGCGCTTCGACCTGTCCAATATCCTCTTCATCGCCACGGCGAACCAGATGGACACCATCCCGGCGCCGCTCCTTGACCGGATGGAGGTGATGAAGCTCTCGGGCTACATCCTGGAGGAGAAGGTGCAGATAGCCACGCGGTATCTCGTGCCCAAGCAGATCGCCGGCCACGGCCTTAAGAAGGGCGATGTTGACATTGACAAGCAGAGCCTCCGCATGATCATCCACGGCTACGCCCGCGAGGCGGGCGTCCGGAGCCTGGAGAACAACATCAAGAGGATCATGCGGAAGTCGACGCGGCAGCTTCGCCGAGGGGAACACGAAAAAAATAAAAATCACGACTAAGAACCTTCCCGATTTCCTCGGCAACCCGCGCTTCACCGACGAATCCCTTTATGACAAGAGAATGGCCGGCGTGGTCATGGGCCTGGCCTGGACCAGCATGGGCGGCGCCACCCTCTACATCGAGGCCACGGCGGTTCCGTCGAAGACCAAGGGCTTCAAGCAGACGGGCCAGCTGGGCGACGTGATGAAGGAGTCGGCGGAGATCGCCTATACCTACGTGAGTTCGCGGGTCAGGGATTACGGCATCGCGGAGAATTTCTTCAACGAGAACATGATCCACCTCCACGTGCCGGCAGGCGCCACGCCCAAGGACGGCCCGTCAGCCGGCATCACCATGGCCACGGCGCTCTATTCTCTAGCGAAGAACAAGCCGATCAAGCTGCACATCGCCATGACCGGGGAGCTCACCATCACCGGCAAGGTGCTCCCCATCGGCGGCGTGAAGGAGAAGACCATCGCCGCCAAGCGGGCCGGCGTGAAGACCATCATCTTTCCCTTCGAGAACAAGAAGGACTACGACGAGCTGCCGAAGTATATCGTGAAAGGCCTGAAGGTGCATTTCGTGAATTACTTCGACGAAGTGCTGAAGATCGTGTTCTGAAGCCATAATTATCTGGTAAAGTGCGTTGCCCATGGTGTGCGCCTATGGGACAGATTGACGTTTATGTGAACCAACACCGTATCGTGTCAACAGGATAAGTTCTGGACAGGGGCCTTGAAACTTACCTTCTCTCCGAATTATAATGGAGTGAGATGCTCGACAGAATAGCGTTCGGCTTCCAAAAATACCGTTTCGAGATACTCTACAGGCCGGGCGCATGGATGGCCGAACGGGAGCTTGCGGGACTGCACGCACGGCTCCTCGGCATTGCCTCCGCAAAGCTCTCCAAGGCTCCGGAATTCAGCTTTTTCGGCGACAAATCGCTCCTGAAAAACAAGCTCGTGTCGATTTGCAGTGACGCCGGCACCGATATCTCGTTCTGCGTCATGACCCACCTCGGCACGTATCGGGGCAGGAACGTCCTCCATCTCGGCGCCGTTTATTCCCTGCGCGAGGACAGTGGTTTCATGCAGCTCGTTTATATCTTCGGGTTGCTCTACTATTTTATTAGAAACTGGTTTTTCAGGAGGGTGTATATCACCAGCATCACCCATACGCCAAAGATCTTCGGCGTGGTATGCGACAGCTTTGATTGCGTCTTTCCCAATCTCGATCCGCAAATGATGCCCGGAGAATTCCACAGGGCATTAAAGAATATGTTTTCGGAAACATATCTCAGGGAGTGGACTCTGCCGGTCACTCCGGTAATCACCGACTGTTTCACCATCCCCGGCTTCCGCAGACAGATGGACGGTTCCATCCTCTATCCGGACACCGAGATAACGGTACCGAAGCACCGCAGGCCTGAATACAACAGCCGGTGCATCGGTCTGATAGATTATACCACGGGGGATGTAGTGCTTCAGGTGGGTCGATCGAGCGGCCTTGCACTGCTGCTGAAAAATTCAAAGATTTTCAATAAGGCGCGAAAATGACCTGCCAGGTGGTCTCGTGAAGACACGGGCTTATTTTAGTTTCTCATGTTGAATCATTGATCGGTTGAGAATACAAATCAAATGTGAAAGGAGTGAATGTGGATATGACATATAATGATTTATATGAAAGGAATTGGCCCATTATTGATAAAGAAACGCAAAATAAGATTTCTCAATTAAAAATCGGGATAGCGGGCGTAGGATCAACGGGAGGTGCGTTTGCGGATGGATCAATACGGCTTGGAGTCGTTAATTTTAAATTAGCGGATAACGGAGTCTATGAAACAAATAATTTGAATCGGCAAATGGTGTATAAATCAGATATGAATATGAACAAGGCTTTCGTCTATAAGAAACGACTTGAAGAAATTTATCCAGGTGTAAGTATAAAAATTTATGAAGACGGAATTACTCCGGAAAATATAAACGATTTTCTAGATGGTGTGGACATTGTTTTTGACGCTGTCGATGTAACGACGGATAGCGGCATAAAAATGAAACTCCTGCTTCATGAAAAAGCATGTGAAAAAAAAATTGCTGTTCCATCCGCTCTTGATATCGGTTATACACAGTGGCTGAGGACATTTGATTATCGACATGTTGACAAACCTTTGAATGGATTTTTGGAAAAAGCTCGAATGGCACAATCCCCGATTCTGGCGATAGTGAACACGCTTTGTCCCGTTGAGGATTTTACAAACGAGATACTGGATGAGTTTTTTCGTTTAAGTGATGATCCTGATGGGAATGTATGTCAGCTGGCCACTGCTTGTTTTTTGTTATCCGCCATGGTGACTCCCTATTTGACAAGGTTCGTAAATGATTTAGAAATTCCTGAAATTCTTAAAATTGATATAAGAGATCCGTTTTTAACCGGACCGGAAAGAAAAATAATTGATAAAAAAAGAACGGATAATTTAAAAAAATTAAAGAATGTCTTGAGCCAATCCAACTGATAAATTGATTATCTAATAAAGAGTGGTGCCCCCGGTATGCACCCATGGGACATGCTCATGGTCGTGTGAACCAGCACGGTACTATGTCAACAGGAAAGGTATCGGACAGGGGCCTTTGAACTTTAGAGTATGATTTCCATTTTCTCGCGTGCCAGGCATGAGGCCGCGAAACGTTCTTTGCACCTGGCCTCAATTTCATGAAGCGTCCGGTCGTCGTGGTCAGGGTCGTGATGGGTGATAACCAGCTGTTTAACTCCTGCCCGTTCAGCTACCTCAATTGCCTGTTCCCAGCTGCTGTGCCCCCACCCTTTATATTTTTTCAGCTCCTCCGGCGTGTACTGCCCTTCATGAATTAAAAGATCAGCGCCGGAAGCCAGTACAATAATCCGTTCATCCAAATTGTCTCCATGTTCAATATCTGTGCAAATGACAACTTTTTTCCCTCCGGGGCTTATGAATCGGTAGCTGTATGCGCCTCCAGGATGATTGTGCCGCACCACGCTCGCTTCAGCATCCCCTGCCGTGATGGTATCGGTGCGGCTCTGCATGAATTCAATCTGCGCCCCCATTCCTTCGAGGCTGACAGGGAAGTACTCCTCCTGCATGGCTGTTTCAAATATAGTGCGGAGATCCTGACCGTAACGTTCCCGCCCTATAGCGCTCAATGTAAACGTGCGCCGTTTGTCATAGGCCGGAATAAAAAAAGGGAGCCCCTGAATATGATCCCAGTGAAAATGGGAAAACGCAAGTATGCATGGCCTCTCTATGCCCAGTGTCTGATCTCTGGCCATATCCTTGCCCAGTTCCCGTATACCTGTTCCAGCATCGAAAATAATCGTGCGTTTAGGTCCGTCTATCCGGATGCACGTGGTATTTCCGCCAAATTCCTGGAAATCAGGGGAGCAGATGGGGAGGGATCCGCGGACACCGTAGAATGTTACGAGGGTCTTCTTGCCTGCATCTGTTGAAGGTTCTGAACCAGGCACCGGTGCTTTATTTTCAACCATGGGATCCTCGCATTTTCTTTTATCATCCGGAAACGTGCGTCATCACCGATCTCCGGGTCGATTTATTCCGCCCCGTCCCAGCAATACGTGCAGATTTTTTCCTTCGGAAGTCCGATGGCCTTGACGAGATCGTCAAGCTGCTGGTACTGGAGAGTTGTCAGTCCCAGGCGGAGGCGGATCCGCTCGATCATGGCGCAGTATTTGTCTCCGCAGCCTGAGGCGTATTCTGCGAGATGGGCCTCGTCGCTGCCTTCCAGTTCCTTGATGGCCATGCGCGCAGCCAGGTCAAGGACGGATTTGGACCTCGAAAAATTCAGGAACTTGCATCCGTACACGAGGGGGGGGCAGGCCGGGCGCATATGTACTTCCTTTGCCCCGTAATCGTACAGCCTCTGGATCGTGTCTTTCAGCTGGGTGCCGCGGACTATTGAATCATCGCTGAAGAGGATCCGTTTCCCATGTATCAGTTCCCGCACTGGGATCAGTTTCATGCGCGCCACCAGGTCCCGGATGGACTGGTCCTGGGGCATGAAACTCCTGGGCCAGGTGGGAGTGTATTTCACGAAGGGACGCTGGTACGGTTTTTTCGATTCGTTGGCATATCCGATGGCGTGAGCCACGCCGGAATCGGGAATGCCCGCGACCACGTCGATCGGAGTTGAATCATTCCTCGCGAGGGCCGCACCGCATCTGTTCCGCACCACCTCAACGTTGATGTTCTCATAACAGGACGGGGGGTATCCGTAATAAACCCAGAGGAAGGCGCAGATCTGCAGCCGGTCTCCTGGTTTTTTTAGTGTCTGGAACCCTTTTTCGGTCATGAGGCCGATTTCTCCGGGCCCCAGATACCTTTCGATCTCATAGTTCAGATTGGGGAAGGAGGAGGTTTCAAATGCTGCCGCGAAGGAACCGGGTTTTTTGCCTATTGCAATGGGAGTCCGCCCCAGGCGATCCCGGGCCGCGTAGATCCCATCAGCCGTTAACAGCAGAAGAGAGCAGGACCCTTCGATGGACTCCTGGGCACGGGTGATCCCGTCAACGAAATTCGCTTCCTGGTTTATAAGGGTTGCCACCAGCTCCGTGGGATTGATCTCTCCCCCGCTCATTTCGGAGAAATGGGTGGTGCGTTTCCCGTAGGCAGCTTTAATCAGGTCATCAAAGTTTTTAATGACGCCGACGGTAACAATGGAATAAGCGCCGAGATGTGAATTGATGATCAGCGGCTGGTCCTCGAAATCGCTGATGACCCCGATCCCTTTCCTGCCCCTGAACTTCGGCAGATCGTCGTCGAATTTTGAGCGGAATGGCGCGTTGGAAATGTCATGGATGCTGCGCTTGAAGCCATGCTCCCCTAACACCGCCATGCCTCCCCGCTTGGTGCCGAGATGGGAATGATAATCAGTCCCGAAATAAAGGTCGTTTACGCAATCATCCTTGGAAACAACACCGAAAAAACCGCCCATAATGAGTACTCCGATGGTAATGTAATTAAAGCAGGGGATACGGCGTTTTGTCCCGGCATCCCGGTACAGTTCTTGCCGATTCAATCCGTGTGTAAATACTTATTTTTTGTTTTTTGGGAAACCCGGATGATTTTATGCGGCACTTTGGATGTTAGTGGCAACAATTGTTCCCTGTCATTGCGAGGAATCGGCGAGGCCGATAACATTGCCCTCGCAATCAGCCACCCGGGCGTATGAGCCGTTCGGAATTCGCCGCCTGGCAGTAACAACCCGGCCGCCGGCGGCGATGACATTTTTTATGGTTTCATCGACTGACTGCACCCCGATGACGAGCATGGGTTGTTTCGCCTCTTCGGTTCGCAAAAACATGCCGCCATTGATGGCTCCTTTCTCGCTGACCATCCGGTTTTCATCAGTCTCTGCGGCGTACACCATGGTATAATCCATTTCAGGGATATCCAGTAATTTCCATCCGAAAATTTCTTTGTAAAAATTAATGGCACGCTCCTTTTTGTCATAGGGAATTTCAAAATGAACGACTTTGTCCATGATTTACCTCTCTGAAGAATTCTATGACAGCATCACAGGATTAATACATGAATAAACAATTTATATTACATCCGCGAATTTCGCGTCAATTAAATTCTTTAAATCAAGGGGTGACAGTTTTGCCTGGGTCCCGCGCACTCCCGGGCTGACATATATTTCCTCATACAGCTGCGCGGTTTCATCAATAAAAGTCGGGAAAAGCTTTTTCATTCCGACCGGCGAGCATCCGCCGCGGATATAGCCGGTTACGGAAAGAAGGTCCTTCATTTTTATCATTTCAATTTTCTTGTTTCCGCTCGCATGGGCCGCCTTCTTAAGATTCAATTCACAGTTGCCGGGAATGACAAAAACGGTATGGCCTGTTTTATCGCCGACGGTAACAAGGGTCTTGAAAACCGTTTCCGGCGGTGCACCGATTTTTCCGGCGACACTGACGGCGTCCAGTTCGTCTTCGTTGACTTCATAGTCGGCAGTGCTGTATTTGATCCCCCTGGATTCGAGGATCCTGATGGCGTTTGTCTTGGACATAGCAGGAATATTAAGCAACACCCGGCAATACATGCAAGAAAAATAGCAGGACGATCAAATGTCTGCAAGCTGAACAGCATATTCTGCGGCCGATATACCTCTATGTTCCGGTGATCGTCGTTATCAGCTTCAATGTGTCAAAATACACTTCGTTGCGAATGATTTTTCCGCCATCTATCTCTACAATATCGAGACCATGTTCAATCACTTCCTTCTCCCTGACCGGAATAACGGCCTTCCACCTGAGGACAAACCCATTCTCCGTCGGAATGATTTCTTCATGGGTCCATTTCCAACCAGGGTTGTTTTTTAAAAGCCTGGTGAAATAGGGAAGGATCTCGCCATGCCCCCTGAGCCCGCCCTTCGCGGTCGGATCAAGATAGAATGCGTCGGCGGAATAAAATTCAATCAACCTGTCCGGATCATTGCCGGTCCAGGAAGGGAGCCATGCATCGCAGAAATTTTCGGCATCACGGATGTTCATGGACGACTCTCCTGAAAGGATCAGGAACGCTTATTTCCACCTGATCCTCTTCAACATCAGATATACTTCCTTTTCGGCCTTTGCGCATTTACGGAAGGCCTCTGCAATTGGAAGCGTGGAAGCCTTTTCATCTTTGCCCCGTATCACCTTTGAGCACGAGAGCGCCGCCTGGCGCCAGAGGTCGCCCACCGCTACCATTTTTTGCGATGCCTCGGCGAGAGCCGGCATGTTCAGGAGCTCCGATGCCTCCTTGAGGAATGCCGCGTATAAGAAACGGAACCCGCCGCCACCGGAGCCCACCTCCTCCTGGAAGGTTATGATGTTGCCGAGATAGTTGCGGATTTTGTCCCTGTCGGGGTTTTTGTCAAGGCGTTTGATGGCGCGCGCCATGGTATAGATCGCCTTTATGCCCACCCAGGGAAACATGGGCTGGAGCATCATGGTGACGGTCTTTTTGACGGCTTTCCGTATCGCCATTCTGTAATCGATGGTTTCCGGAAAATACTCAGGGTAGAAGATGAAGCCCTTGGGCGCGTTCATCCCCAGGGAGAAGCGGGCTTTCCGGACCTGCTCCCGCGTGGCGCGTGTGGTGTATTCGAAGATGGGGTCGCTCACCAGGTATTCCTCACCGTCACGTCCGTAAATCAAGGTGGTGTGGCCGTTGAAAGGCATATTGAAGTCGGGGCAGAAATACGCCAGGAAGCTGGCGCAAACCAGGAGCCCCACGGGTTTGTTGCTGTCCAGGAGGCGGTCCATCTCGGCCATTGCCAGCTCCTGGTCTTCATAGGTTTTTGTGAAAAACCTGATGCCCAGCGCCTTCTGTACCCCCTTGATGATGCTGCGCGGCGTCATGCGGTACGATATGAGGGGATTGTCCCAAACTTTGACAAAGGGGAAATAGGTGAACATGATGGTGCTGGAAATCCCGAAGGCCATGGGTTCCGAAAGAGTAAGGCCGTAGTTGGTGACGAGGGAGGATACTCCGCTTGACTCGCAGTGTGCTCCCTGGTAATGGGTCCACCTGACATTCTGCTTCAGTTTTATATTCATGATAATTCCTTTTTGAATTCCTTTAAGGTTCTAAGGTCCACAAGAAAGACCGTTGCGTATTTCTGCAGTGTTGCGTCGTCCAGCGTGTCGAAGACCTCTGGTTTGAAATGTTTCTTCACCTTTCTCTTTGGGATCCCCGTCATCTGGGCCAACGTATGCAATTCCAGGTATGCCTTGTTCATGAAGTACTCCAGCGGCGATGTCTCATCGGCTTTCACCCGCTCTTTAGCTTCCTCGGCCAGCTTATCGAATCTGCTGCGCAATTTACAGGCGACATCATATCCGAGGTTCCATCCGTTAGAGCCCACCTTTACAAAATTGCCGTTGTCATCAACGGCGTATTGCACCATCTTGGTGCGCATCATCCGCTTGCCGTCCTGCGGCACCTCGTTTATTTTCATATGGCTTCCTCTGTTGAATTCTGATGCTAAATTGGCACGAGATCAATAGTGCACATTTTTTTCAATAATAAAATTGATTACAAGCCGGTAGATTTTTATTTAAACGGTACCCTCATGCCGCCTCATGCTATGGGACATATTGTATCTCATGGCAGGAAGGTTGATTACCGCGATATCCGCGTACCATGCGTCGCGCCATCAATAGGATAGCACTCGTTAAAGAGCATGATCAAATCGTTTCGTGTGAGATCGCGTGTCTCATTGAAAAACGCCGATGACCGCTGCATCATCCACTCGTCCCTCGGAGACCGGACATTGTAATAAACTGATGGGAAAAACCTGACGCCGAGGTCTTTCAAAAAAGCTATTGTATCCCGCACCTCCTCTTTGGTTTGGCCGGGAAGCCCGAGGATGAAGTAGGCCCGCACGTTCATGGCCAGTTTCCGTGCGGCCCGGGCAATGCGGGCGAAGCGGTCCGAATCGAAGGGCCTGCCCTGCTGTTTTTGAAGTTCACCCGAACGGCTCATGAGTGATATGTTGAGTTCACTGAATCCGGCACGTTTCATGAGTGTGAGCAGATCCTCGTCCACATGTTCCAGGGACACGCCGTTCATCGCCGCGCAGTCGAGGCGCCTGCCGGTCGATTCCTGGTACGCGGTGAGCTCCTGGAGGAGGACCGCGGCGCGCTCCCGGGAAGAGAAAAGATTATCGTCCTCGAAATTGATCATGTCCGCGCCGAAAAGTTCCGCGCATTCCCGCACCTCCTTCATGATTGAATCAACGCTCCGTTCCCGGTACGCGCCTCCCCACACGGCGTGGACCGTGCAGAACCCGCAGCGGTTGGGACACCCGCGGGAGGTGATCATCGCCGCCGCCCTTCGGCGATAGACCTTGAAGTCACGGTCACGCAGCGCGTCCCGGGCCGGGAAGGGGAGGGCTTCGATGTCGCTCCAGGCGCCCCTGGCGTTGCGGATAACCGCGCCGCCATCGATATAGATGATGTCCGGGACCCCGGCCAGGTCGCCGCCGGTCCCGAGGCAGTCCAGGAGCGCGACGGCTGTTCGTTCCCCTTCGCCGGGCACAACGAAATCTGCTCCCCCTTCCCGCAGATGGTGTTCCGGATAGAGGGCCGCGTGATACCCGCCGGTAACCACCGGCACGCCGGGTGCGGCCTCTCTGGCAAGGGCGATGATCGCTTCAGTTTCGCGGTGATAGGGCGTGAAAAGGGAGGGGATGAAGAAGATGTCTGCTTTTAATGCTTGTATCCTCTGGCGGATTTCCTGGAAGCTGAGTCCGTGGTGGCTGAAATTCCTGAAAGGAAACCGGTGCCGGGGATCGGGATGATCGATGTATTCATCCAGATAGGCAAACTCCGAGGGAAGGGAGAGCACCCGTTTCTTCGGCGAATGGCCGTTTATGAGTGCCACTTCATGCCCGGCGGACCGTACCGCTGACATGATATACAGGAGGCCCAGGGGCTGGCGCCGTATCGATGTCGAGTAAAAGTCAACTATGGGAGGATTGATGAAACAGGCCTTCATTTTTTTCCGGAACGGCGCCCGGAGCCCCGGCGGCCGGAGAGGGTGAAGTACAGATGATAGGCGCTGTCCGGGCCGACCAGTTTTGCAGCTTCCTCGAGGGGGAGCGCCGCTTTCCCCTCCAGGATAAGCCTCCGGTATTTGTAGTTCAGACGGGATATTTCAGCTTCAGCGTCTTTCATCGGAAATGGTTTCTTTTTCACGTTTTTATCCTTGTATAATAATATAACAGGGATTCGATAAAGTCAAGGGATGCGGCCAGGATATTTTTATATAAAATTATTGAAAAATGAAACAGACTTCCTGTATGGTCATGCCAGACAGATGCCGGCTTCGCGGTTCCGGCAAAATCGCGGGGAATCATGATGTAACGAGGTGAAAGGATGAAAAGAAAAAGCATGCTCTCGTCTGCCGTAGTGATTTGTGCGGCGATAATCTGCTCCTGCATTGAAGTATCGGCGGAGCAAAAGACGATCATGGATTATTACCGGCTCCTGGACCAGTCCAGGCTCTCCGGAAGCAAGTTCACCTTTTACCGCGATAAGGGAGCGTGGCAGGTGAAGTCTCCCGCTACTGACGCGGAGCTCAGTCCGGTTGTGGACCTTCCCGGCGGTTACATCCAGGTCTCTGACCCCGGCACCGGCGGCGGAACATACACCCAGGAAACGGCGCTTTTCATCACACGGTCGGGTGCGGCCTTTCTTGGCGTGAACGAAATAACCTTCAACGGAGCTTATTTCGACCGGGCCATCCATTTCTACCGGTATGATGGCAGGAAGCTTGTCCCCGATGATTCAGTCCTCCCGGCTGTTGGGGCGCGGCTTTTTTTCAAGGGCGGATTCAACGTGTCGCCCGTGGAGAAAAAGATTAAGATCGAGTACTCTCTGCCGCGAAAAGGAACAACGGTTACCGCCGCGATAGATACGATGATGCTGGAGCGTGCTGCTTCGAGCGGAGAATACCCGCCGGCGGAGGAAAAGCAGAGCCGCGAGGCGCTCAGGTATATAATCTATAAAAAAATAGAGCTTACGTGGGACATGGAGAAGGGGCGTTTCAACATAGGAAAGAAAATCCCCTGACAGGGCCGGTTCTTATTTCACTCCGGATTTCTTTAACACGCAATAACTCATAATCTTCTGCTCCGGACCATAGGGGCCCGGCTTCGAGGCATACCACTTGCGGCCTGCGTTGTAGGTGAATGTCTGGGGATTCCCCATCGGTTTTTTCTTTTCATTGAATTGCACAATGGTAAGAACGGGACCCTTCAGGGTCCATTTGATTTTGCCGGTGACTTTGCCATCGTTGCCGCGGTTCACGAAGGTCCCGCCTCCATCGGCACTGAATACGAAGGACATCGACGTGCAGTCATAGGGCGATTCCACGATTGGGAAACACTTGCACATGATCCTCCAGGCACCCGCCATGGCGGCATTTTCGACAACGGCCGGTTTATCAGCAACCGCTTTGCCGTCTTTCCACTCGCCCTTGACGGCGGCCCCCCTGGCGTAGCGCATGGTGCCGGTACCGTTCATGGTCCCGTTTTTCCACTGGCCGGTATAGCGGTCGCCGTTTTTCCATTTCATGGTTCCGCTGCCTTCCATCCTGCCGCCGGAGAAATTCCCCTCGTACCATTCTCCGGAGGGCCAGTTCAGCGTGCCCCAGCCGTGGAAGAGGCCGTTTTCCCAGGATCCCCTGTACCTTTTGCCGTCCTTCCAGGTCATGGTGCCGGTTCCGTTCATGGTGCCGTCTTTCCACCGGCCGGTATAGGTATCACCGCTCTCCCAGATCATGGTGCCGGTGCCGTTTACGCAATCGCCGTTCATGCACGCTCCGGCACCGATTCCCGGTCCGTGTTGAGCTGCAAGGATCAGCGTCAGAATGAATATGATGAACTGTTTCATTATCAGCACTCCTGCATTATTGTGCGCATGGCCCCGGAAAGGATCACTCGCGGGAGGTTTTAATCTTGTAGTAAAAGACCAGGGCGCCGATTACGGCTGCGATACCGATCCCGCCATAGGCCAGGTCTAACATGCTCTGAACTTCCACGACCAGGTGCGCAAAAAAGATGGCAAGGAAAAGCGCGATGACGCTGGCCAGGGATGCCTTTAGCTGGTCGATGGTGGTGATCTTCAGCCATTCCGGCGTTTCCAGGGGACCAATAAAAAGCCCGTACAGACCCAGACTGAAGATGAGCTGTATGATAACCAGGAGGTAGATGTCAATTATCGACAGGAGCTCGGTTGTCACAACCTTCAAATTCAGTAATGTTGTATCGGTGAAGCTATTAATAATGAGAAGGACAAACTGCACGGTTCCATAAATTGCCGTGAGGATACTGCTGGCAAGAAGGACTATCACCGGTAACCATATTATCAGGATCGCTTTCTCGAATAATTTTTTCATAGTAATACCTGTAAATGAAATACTGCCGGCATCAGATCACCAGGAATCCCTGCCGTCCGGCATCCGCACTGTGCCGCCTAGCCTGCATGGAAAAAGACAACCTGTCAATAATCTTTTATTTTCTCCGGGCTGTCATGGCGGGGATCATTTTGTTATCATGTTGAAATGCAGTTGACTTGTGCATATTGCCGTGAATAGCTTAAACATCATTTTTTTTTCGGCGCCTTTCATGGAGATTGCGCGGACGCAATCCCGGTTTTTCGCAATTGAGGAGGTTCTGCGGTATGAATAAAAAAAGAGTGATTGCCCTCGGAGGGATTCTATTCCTGATTATTATAATCGTGACCCTGGCGCTGAGGAAGAAAGGCGGCGAAGGCTTCGTGATCGATCAAAGTCAGGGCATCAAGCTGAAGGACATAGAGATGTATTACGGCAGGGTCGACTTTAACGATGATTCCGTGAAAGACTATTTCGCGAACAGCGTAATCAATCCCTACACCTTGAAATTTTTCATTTCCATGGATGAAAAGTTCAAGGATTCCAAGAACCTTGAGGACCATCTGGAGCGGGCCCGGCAGTATCTCTATTCGGTCTTGCCCCAGGATGAAGCTGATAAGATCCTTGCCCTGTACAAGACCTACATGAATTACCAGATCAGCCTTACTGAAAAAATGAAGGAGTGGGGGACCCCCTCCACCGCCGAGGAAGCCATCGCGCTCCTCCATAAGCTCCAGGAGTACCGGCGCGAGGTCTTCGGCCGCGAGAATGCCGATGCCCTTTTCGGAGCCAGCGTGAAGGCCCAGGAATATCCCCTCCGCCGCGGCGCTATCATCTCTGACCGGGACCTGTACGGCTCTGAAAAGGAAAAAAAGCTGAAGGAGCTGAACCGGGCCATGTGGGGCGACGAGGCAAACAGCGTGGAAGGATACGCCAAGCCCTATACCCGTTACCAGGAGAAGCTCAAGATCTACCAGAAGGACCTGTCGGAGATGAAAACCAGCGAGGAGCGGCAGGCGAAGATCAAGCAGTTCCGGGAGGAGCTCTTCACCGATGACCAGGTGAAGCGCCTTGACGAGGTTGACCGCGTCATAGCTGAGGAGCAGAAGAAGGAGGAGAGCTACAAGGTCCAGGAGAGCAGGATCATGAGCGACCCGAACCTTGACAGAGATGAAAAGGAGCAGAAAATACGGGAACTCCAGGACAGGACTTACGGAGAGGAAGCGGATGCCTTCCGGCGCCGCCAGGCCATCCAGCGCGGCCTGGAACAGGCGGTGAAATAGGGTTTTACTCTGCCCTCTCCCTTTTTTTATCATTAGGCAGGATTTGACCGGAACATGTAACCCTTTTCGGCCTGAATAGATGTTGACTTTTTTCATTATAATCCGGTCATTATGATGCGTGGCTTCCGGCGCGTCAGTCACAGCTGAAAAACGGGTCTGTGAAGATGGTTGCTTTTCAAAATGGCATGAACATAATCATAAGAAGTAAAAGTTAATAATGAGCCGGGTTCATAGATTAAAAATTTCCTTCACAGCTGCTACGGTAGTGCTCCTCCTGCTGGTGCTGGGTGTTATTGAACGTGATGGATGGGCGGATACCCCCACCGCGGTGTCATCGCTGGAGAAGCCGGTGTCCATTGCCGGGGAGTGGAAGATAACCATCGGCGATGATAAGACGTACGCCGATCCCGGCTATAATGACGCGTCATGGGAAACCGTAACCCTGCCGGGAAACATCATGACCCGCGTCCTTGCCAGGACGAAGGGCCTTGCCAGGACTGAGGGCGTTGTCTGGCTTCGCAAGACCATTTACATTGACCGGAACCTGCCGAAGGAGGACATGGGCCTCATCCTCGGCAGGATCGGGAATGCCGATGAGACCTATTTCAACGGCATACCGATCGGCGCCACTGGAAGATTCCAGCCCGGCGCCCACTCCATGTGGAACTTTCCCCGCTATTACATGGCACACCGCGATTTCATCCGCTACGGCGCGGACAACGTCATAGCAGTGAGGGTGTCGTACTATATTTTTGGCGAAGTGCTGGGGACCATGTCCCTGACGAACGCAAAGGAGTTGAAGGCAAGGGGAGACATGGGGAAGTTTCTGCTCATCGACAGCAGTTACTTCGTCATCGGCATGGGGCTCACCCTGCTGTTCATCTCGGTGTTCTTTTTTATACGGCGTCCCTCTTCGCAGGAATACTTATTCTACTGCCTGCAGCTCCTCTGCGGCCTTGTCATGGTCCTGGAGCTGTGCACCTACTGGGACCTGTACGGGTCGCTCCTGAACCGCTTCAAGATACTTGGCATCGGGTGGGCGGCGGTGAATGTAGTGTATCCCATATTTCTCCATCGCATTTATGAGTTAAAAAGAAGAAAGATCGAGCTGATTCTCTGGATCTACCTGGCCGTGCTTACCCTGGTCGCGGTGTTCTTTGTCAATACCGGCAATCTTCGCGTCAATGGGATCATCATGATCCTGGTGACTTTTCTCATCGGGCCGTACAATATATCGTGCCACATTTCCGCCCTGTACAAGAAGCATCCCTATGCCAGGCCGTTCAGCTTCTTCGGCATTGTCATCGTCATCGCCGCCCTCCATGACGGTGCCCTGTACCTGATGAAGTTTGTCGGCGCCGACCTGAATATTTTCGGGGCCTGGTTCCAGTACATGATCTTCCAGTACGCTGCCGCGGGACTCTATGTCGGCACGGCCCTGGTGCTGGTGGTGCGGTATGCCAAGATCATGGACGATATCGAAGACCTCAACACCAGCCTTGAGAATTTCGTCATTGAGAACGCCCTGCTGAACGAGCGACTCAGCGAGAAGGGAGAACCGCAAAAGCGGGGTTCGTATCCGGTCATCTCGGATATGGCCGAGGAGAAAGTCCAGAAGGTGGTCAGCTATATCCATGAGAACTACACCTTTGATATTTCCCGCGAGGGACTTGCGGCGACGGTGGATGTCCACCCGGACAGCCTGGGAAAACTCTTCAAGTCGGTAACCAGCAAAAAACTGGGAGACTATATAAATGAGCTGAGGGTAAAAGACGCGGCGAAGAAACTCGTGGAGACCGATGACAATGTCATAAGCATTGCCTTTTCAGTGGGATTTGACAGCCTCCGGACCTTCAACCGTGTGTTCCCTAAATTTATGAATATGACTCCGGAGAAATACCGGAAAGAGTTTAAAAAATAGTTCCCCATTATTTACACCATAGTTCCTATCCCCCCTGCATTTCTCAAGGGTGAACAAAGAAGGATATCCCCCATAATAGCGCAGGCCGTTTTTAATATTATTGTATACAGCAGACAATGTAAGATCGATCTTTTTTTGGCAAGACGGCCGGACGGTTTTAATGTTATATATGTTACATACCGGCTGGATGGTTTTTAACACCGGTTTGTGATTAAAGCTTATCAGGAGGAAGACATGAAGAGAATATGTTTCATAACCATTGGTTTGTTACTTGTTACCTCGCTGTTGTATGCAGGAGGAAGTACCAGTCTGCCGACTAAATATCCAGTTGTCCTGGTTCATGGTATAGCCATGAATGATATAAATGTTCTCGGGGTTGACTATTTTTATGGAATTCAGAATGAACTCGAAGATGAGGGATACACGGTTTTTGTCACAACCCAGGACTGTTTCAACAGTACTGAAAGCAGGGCACGGGAAGTGTTTCAGGAGCTTCTTTCGATAAAAGCGATCCATCCGGAATACACGAAGTTTAATATCATTGCCCATTCCCAGGGCGCTCTTGATGCCCGATACCTGGCGTCAAATCTTTCGACCACGATAAATGGTAAAGTGATAAAGGGCTCCGATCTTGTGGCAACCATCACCAGCATATCGGGAGTTCATCGGGGTTCTCCGGTGGCTGACCTGGTCCTCGGGATACTGCCGGCCGGTGTTGCCCGCGATGTTGCTGCCGGTGTTGTCAATATTTTCTGGAAGCTCTTCTTTAAAAATGAAAGCTCCAATTCCGAGGCAGCGGTTCGCAGTCTTGCCTCGGCGTACATGATAAATACCTTCAACCCCAATGTTAAGGACGTCCCCGGCATTTATTATCAGAGTTACGCCGGAAAGATTAAAACGATTACCACGACCTTTCTTGTCTCTGCGCCGCTCAACGCCTACATTAAATCCGTTGACGGGGCCAATGACTGCATGGTGTCGGTCAACAGCGCGAAGTGGGGAAATTTCCGCGGTGAGATGACCGGGGCATGGTGGTGCGGCGGTGTGGACCATTTTATGGAAATCGGGCACCTTTTCGGCGTAACGCCGGGATTCAACGCTCCAGATTTTTATGTGAGCATAGCAAAGGATTTACAGAAAAGAGGATATTAATTCGCAGGGGGTCAGAGTAACCACGGTTGCTCTGACCCCACCCCCCCAGCTGCCAGCACTAATGCTATTCTATGACTGATACATAAAATCTGAATAATCTCAATTATTATCTTGATAAATTGACCCTCCTGATGCATTGTATACAAAAATGTCATGGACAATTTATCCAAGTTCAAGATAGTATTTTCTGCAGCGGTAGCCATATTCCTGGCTACAACCGCGGTCCTGGCAGGCGAGAAGACGGCGCTATCCCGCAGTGAAATAAAATCCCTCAAGGAGCAGTTTTCCCTCGCCGGCGGCTGGAAGATAATGCTCGGCGATGACGCGAGGTTCGCGTCGCCCGGCTTCGATGATTCCTCCTGGGACGCGATCACCCTTCCGGGAAGCATGATGCCCTACATACTCTCGAAGACCGGAAAAATCAGCGGTATCCTGTGGCTCAGGAAAACAGTTACTGTCGATCGGAGCCTGCAGGGGGAGGACCTGGGACTTATTCTGGGAAGGATCGGCAACGCCGACGAGACCTTTTTTAACGGCATCAGGGTGGGCAGCACGGGAAAATTTCCCCCGAAAGCCCATTCCATGTGGTACCATCCCCGCTATTACCTTGTTAACCATCCCCTGGTCCGGTACGGCGCAGAGAACGTCATCGCCGTACGAATATCTTATTACCTCTTCTGTGAAATAGTGGGCGCCATGGCCATCGCGAACATGGAGCAGTGGAGCGCGGACAGGATAAGAGGCACTTTTATTTTCATTGATCTCAGCTATATCGTCATCGCCATCGGTCTCACCCTGCTGATTATAACCATATTCATCTACCTGTTCAGACCGGCATCCCAGGAATATCTGTTCTACTGGCTCCAGCTCCTGTGCGCTTTTTTCATGATGATGGAGGTATGCACCTACTGGAACCTGTACGGCTCCATGCAGAACCGCTTCAAGGTTCTTGCTGTCGCCTGGGCCGCCGTGAATGTAACACACCCGATTTTCCTGCACCGTCTCTATGAAATGAGCAGAAAGAAGGTCGAGATGATCCTGTGGATCTACCTGGCCGTGGTTGTGATCATGACCTTGCTTCTCAACGATGATATGCAGATCCGCCTCGGTGGCATAGGCCTTATTCTGGCGACACTGCTCATCGGGGTTTATAACATATCATGTCATGTTTCGGCCCTTATGAGAAACCATCTCTACGCAAAGATGTTCAGCTTTTTCGGCATCGTCCTTGTGCTCGGGGCGGTCCATGACGGCCTGGCGTACCTGTTGAAGTTCTCGGCCTATGACCCGGGAGCCGTCGGCACCCTGTTTGACATTATGGTGCTGCCGTACGCGGCGGTATTTCTCTATATAGGTTCGGCCCTGGTCCTGGCGGTCAGGTTTGTAAAAATGATGAACGAGGTGAAGGACCTGAATATCAACCTTGAGCGGAAGGTTGACGAGAGGACCCGGGAGCTCATGATCCTGACTGATGAGCTTGAGAATAAAAATAAAATTCTTTCAGAAGTGGCGCTGCGGGACAGCCTGACGGGACTCTACAACCATGCCGCCTTCCACGCGCGGCTCCTTGAAGTTCTCAACGAAGCGAGGCGCCACCGCTTCTCGATGTGCGTGGTGATGATCGATATCGACGACTTCAAGGTGTTCAACGATACCTATGGCCACCAGGTGGGCGACGAGATCCTCCTGCGGATCTCGGACATTTTCAAATCGGGATTGCGGGAATATGACGCCAAGTCGAAGTTCTTCGAGGAAAGCATCGGGGCGCTCCAGCAGGTCATTCGGAACTACGACCTGGTCGGCAGGTATGGCGGCGACGAGTTCGTCCTGGTCCTTCCCTACTGCGGCGAGGAGGAGGCCGTGGTCGTGGCCGAGCGGATGTGCCGCAGCATCGAGGAAATCCGCCTGAAGAATAACCCCGAACTGAAAATAACCGGGAGCTTCGGCATTGCCATGCTGGATGAGCATACCGAGTGCCGCGACAGCAAGGAACTCATCGCCCTGGCGGACCAGGCACTGTACCGGGCCAAGTCCGAGGGGAAGAACCGGATTTGCTATCTGAAATATCGGTAACCGGGGATGGCCGTCGCGCCGCCCGGTGATTCAGATCTTCACGTACTACGGGAGGATGTCATGAAACAGATGATGGCCATAATCATTACGGCGGCATGGTGCGCGTCAGCGGGATGGGCGGCAAAGACGGACCCTGCGGTCATCAGGGAAGGCGGTGCCCTGTGGGGCCGCGAGGGTGCCCGGGTTGTCATCGAGGGAAAAGTGGCGAGGGAAATCTGGCAGCACATGATGGCCCCGCCGCGCGGTTACGGCCATGAAACCTATTTTGACATGGGTAAATTTCAGATCGTCCTGTATTCGAAAGACCGCATAGAGTGCGCCGGCACGGTCCGGGCGACCGGCACTGTGGTGAAGATTGAAGGATCCTCCAAAGATCCCCGCCGGAAGGAGGCCTGCACCGAGTACCACGTGGCCGTTGATTCGTGGGAATGTATTAAATGATGTTGATTGATAATAGGACAAAATATTACATTCCTGGTATTTTTGTTTAGATAAAGTATTGACATGCATCAAACATGGATGTAAATAATTATCATCTGTAATGCTTTTACAAACCTGATCTGCATACTTGATGCACGATCTCCCCTGCTTGCAGCCGGGTTAACTATCATATCTGGAGGATTCAATGGGTTGGGAAGAAACGTATAAGAAAAAGCTGGTTTCCATCAAAGACGCGGTCAAAGTGGTCAAGTCGGGCGATTTCGTATGCACCCCCGGCGGGCCCAGCGCCGCCTATGATCTCATGACAGAGCTGGCCGGCCGTTATGAAGAGCTTGAGAACGTGACTGTTTCATCGGCTCTCATGATGCGCCCCTTGCCGCACTTTGAGACAAAATACCAGGGGCATATCGGCCACCTGGCGCTGTTCATGGGCCCGCTTGAGCGGATCTTCATGCCCCAGGGAAACATCAAGGTCAACTCCTGCAGCTTTTCGAATTTCGACGACCTCATCACCCGGGAGCTCCGTCCCGATGTCATTTTCATAGAGTGCTCAGAGCCTGACGAGTGGGGCTACATGAGCTTCGGCCCCGGCGGAGCGTCGGTGAACCATTCCATCCTGAAGACCGTGCGGGAGGTTGTGGTCCAGGTCAACAAGAAGGTGCCTTATGTCTTCGGAACGCATGCCCACATGCACGTCAGCCAGGCCACCTGCATCTGCGAGCAGGACCACGACATACCGATCCTTCCCAATATTCCCATCACCGACGTGGAAAAACAGATTGCGTCCCATATCGTGGAGCGCATTCCCGACGGCGCCACCGTGCAGTTGGGCTTCGGCGCCATCGCCAACGCGGTCGGATTCTTCCTGGACAGCAAGAAGGACCTGGGCGTGCACACGGAGATGATCACCGACTCTATGATGGACCTGGCGAAGAAGGGGGTCGTCAACGGCACCTGCAAGGCCTATTACCCGGGCAAGATGACCTTCGGTTTCGGCGTTGGGTCCAAGGAACTCTACGAGTTCATGCATCGCAATCCCATGCTTGAATCAATGCCGATCCATTTCATCAACGACATCAACAATATAGCCATGAACGACAACTTCATCTCGATCAACAACGCCCTGACCGTGGACCTGACCGGCCAGGTCTGCTCGGAGTCGATCGGCTTCAACATGTTCAGCTCCACCGGGGGACAGCTCGATTTCGTCCGCGGCGCGCGCCGGTCGAAGGGCGGGAAGTCCTTCATGGCCCTCAACTCCATGTCCGTTACAAAAAGCGGCCCCATCACCCGCATCGCCGCGACCCTCCCGCCGGGCACCGTGGTGACAACGCCCAGGTCCGACACGCAGTACGTGGTGACGGAATACGGCATCGCCGACCTCTGGCTCAAGAGCATCGAGGACCGCGCCCGCGCCATGATTAAAATCGCCCATCCCGATTTCCGGGAAGGACTTGAGAAGGAAGCCGTCGAGGGCGGCCTCATATCGAAGAAGGTGATGATGACGAAACCGTAGACGGGACTTCCATGCCCCGCCCTTGACGGCGGTGCATAGGCACGAATAACAGGAGGCGTATATGCTGAACAACCCGGAAGCGACCGAGCAGGCATTGCAGATTCTGCGCAGCGGCTCCACGTTCCAGTGGTACGTGATCCCGATGCTTGCCTTTGTCATGTATGTGTATTTCAATGAAGTAGCGAAGAAAAACTGGAAGGGAGTGGCCGCCGGCCTCTCCCTCTACATGGTGCACTGGTTCGTGGAGATCGTGAACGCCCTGATACAGCACTGTTCCGGCCACGCCCTCTGGACGGTGCCCACGGGGACCGCCTTCCTGCTCCTCATCGGTGTGGGGGTGGAACTGAGCTTCATGTTCTCCATCGCGGGGCTCATTTTCAGCAAAATTCTTCCCGGGGACCCGAAGGCGAAAATCCTCGGCGTCAACAACCGTCTCGTCATTGCCGTCTTCAACGCGGCCTTTTTCTCGATCTTCGAGATATTCCTCGTAAAGACGCCTGCTTTCGTGTGGGTTTATCCCTGGTGGGGTGCCCTGACCGTGTTCATCACTGTGTATATCCCCTTCTGGGTGGTTGCGATGTACTGCTATGACTGGAAGCCGAAGGTACAGAAGATAGTTATCGGATCCCTGTTCGCGGTGAACGCGATCATGCTCATTGTCTTCGGGGGCATCCTGCGCTGGATATAAAAGACGCGGTGGCGAGTCATCGTCACCATGCCGGTGCATTGTATGCGGTATCCTGAAACAAAAACGGGGCTGTTGCCCCGTTTTTAAAGATTATCTCAATTAGCTGTCGAAATGCAGGGTACCCGTTCACAACCGGGTATTATATATCGTATCAGTCTTCAGCTCAGTTTTTACGCTGGACATTTTTCATCCATTCCATCTGGTAGTAAGCAGAGGCGAGACTCCCTCCGCACAGCACATGTTCCAGGGTGCCGGCAATATCATACCAGTCGTGGCCGGTCACGTCCTGTATCGTATCCCAGAGAACGCTCTGGTCCATCAGAAGATTCAGGTTCCAGTCCGGATTGATGATACTGAGCTCCATCATGCCGTAATTGCCGTAGCTGCCGAAGGAATTTTCATAGTTCAGACCAAGGAAATTATCGATGAAATCCTGCAGGCTGCCGATCTCCTCCTGTTTGACCACGACCGGCAGTTCCGCGGTTTCAGTGAGGGCGACACCCGCCTCGGTGGTCACCCATCCATCATTGGCACCGTATGTCCCGGCCAGGGGCCGCGGGCCCGCATTCGTCTCCGGCACGCCGTTCCTGAAGCCGTCGGCATAATGTATGCCGTCGAACAGGTCGCCCTTTTGACCAACGATGGCGCACATACCCGCCGCATACCATGCGCCCGTCATCCCCTCCGGCATTGACATGCCCACCACGCCAGTAAGGAATGTGCCGCAGCCGAGGACCTTCGAGAAATTGGCCGATGCAACATGGAGAAATGCTCCTTTCATGTCGGGCATGCAGGCGGCTGCGCTGGTTCCGCACAATGCCCCGAGGGAAATGCCCACATACGTTATATTGTCCGTATCAAGGTACCGTATTCCCGCTTCATCGGATTTGGCAAAATATGTTTTAAGAGCCTGGTAGGTCGACATCGAATCAATGGAGATCTGCGCAAACATCGACAGGAGCCGCGGCATTTCAGTCCCGTTTTCCTTTATGCTTCCGGGGACCCAGCCGATGCCCTGATACACGGACCACCCTTCCGCGGCAATGCGTTCGCCGTGGCACGGCCAGTCAATGACGATTGAGGCAACGCCGACCGACGCATTATACATGGCATGCATGAGCATCAATTCCTTTGTCATGCCTATGCCGGAACCGAGTATATTGACGGGATACGGTTTTGAATATACATAGCTGGGTATGACAATGATAAACGGGGCCCAGTTCTTTTTATCATTGGGGTCCCTGTTGCCCTTGAACCCGGGTGTATAATTTATAACACCCTTATCATCCCGGAAGTTTCTATACAGCATCTTTCCATATATAATACGGCTGAACATGGGCAGCGGGCTGATCATATTGAGAGTTATTACCACCTCATCATCGCCGAACTCATCCTTGAGAACAGTCTTGAACATGTCAGTGAGCGGCCCAACGGTGCTCTCCCTGCTTTTCGTGGTAAAGATTGTCGCAGCCAGGATCTGGTCGCGGTTGATTCCCTTTTTGGTCTCGAGATACTGTAAATAGGGTTCATAAAAGTTCGAGATTGCAGATCCATCACCAGACTTGGCCTGCAGGAATCCCTTTGTACATTCGAAATCCTTGCCTTCACTGTCCTTGAATTTTTTGGTGACAAAGGCCATGTACCGCCGGCCGTATTCAAACCGCTTGCGGGCCATCACCTGCATCACGTGATCCCTCGTGGCCATGTTCTTGTCCTTGGCAAAATGACTTTCCATGGCAAGGGCCGGCAGGAATTCCCCGGTGGCAAGGTCCATCAGGTAAAAGGTATCGCCCCCGTCACGGGCCATAGTGGTATCTTCATTCAGGACCCATGCACTGTCAACCGCACGATCGAACTCAAACAGGACACTGGATGCGGCGGAAAAACCGTCGGCATCGGACCCATCCGGATCTACATACAGGTTTTTAAACTGGAGACTGGCGGGCAGCAGGTCAATTTGAGTCGGCACCTTTACATCATTAAAGGTAATGCGCACACCCGTGGGGGATGAGGCATCCTTGTAGGCAAAGACGTCCGATGGGAAGGGTAAAAGGGTACAATGGCCGTCCAGATATACCGGATTAATCCCGGATGTTGTTGTACTTGTAGTTGAAGTTGATATAATTTTATCCGTCAGTCCGGAATATGGATCCGGCATCCCGTTCTTGGCCGCAATGGCAGCCATGTCAGTAGGAGAAACCTTTGAATTTGAATCAGAAGAGCATCCTGAGAACAGAGACCCGGCAATTATCAAAAACAATGAGCAGAACCAGATTGATGTGAAGCATGATATTCTTTTAAAAGTGATCATAATTCCCCCATTCCTCATGAAATAATAATTCCATAACGGGAATAAAAAACCGTCTGGACTGTTTGTTGTAATTAAATATATAGGGGATTTCCCTTATAAACTCATCAGGATTTATAAATTTTAATAAATTTTATAGTCTTGATTTATGATTTTGGACTTTTTAGCTGGGTTAATTTAGTACCTGGTGATGCGGGAAAGATCCAGGTGACGACACGTTCTAAGTATAATAATACCAGCGTTTTATCGCATATGACACGGAGGCAACTGAAAGGAACCGGCCATCGCCGTCAGGCATACGACCTGCCAGTGGGAGATGCTCCTTCAGCGGGGCGGCATCCCGGCTGGAGCAGAAATTGTGCCGGAGTCAGCGGGCTTGAAGTAGGACAGGATCAGATTCACGGTCGTTACGGTCGCTACTTCATAGACGTAAATTTCAAGACCCCCAGTCCGGCCCTTTTCTGTTAGAGGGGGCCTCATTTGAGAGGATGCAGGTGCTGATAAAACCCGGTATGTCTCAGGTTCATGTACTAAATAAACCGCGTTTTACTAGATCTTAAACCATGAGCAACGCACTTTACTAGATATTGATGCGAACGGCGGGACTCGCGGGATATTATACTGACACCGCAACAACGCGTGGCCGGGCGCTGTGCGGGCGCCGGCCAAGGCGGAGATCGGTTCGGAACAGTTGCGTATGGCTTCCGGTGCTAGAGGTTTATAAATAGCGTGTATGTAATTATACTATGCCGGTCATTACCACGTGGGGGGTATCGAACGTGGTGCGCCCCTTCTCACTGGCGAGATTGAAATGATGAATATTCCTGACTTCTGAGAAACCGGCGGTCAACAGCATTGTTTTAAGCGCGTTCGCCGATATATCCCAGTAATGATAATAATCTCCATCCGACGCTTTCAACCCGCGAAATTCGCAAAAGGGACGCGAACGGTTGTAGCTGCCAGTGCATGACGCTGTCGAAACAATCGCCTGTCCCCGACATACACTCCTGATTTTCTGTATGGCGCCAAATGGATCGGGAAGATGAAGTATAACCGATCCGCAAATAACCAAATCAAATTCACCCAAACTTTTATTAATATCGTAGATGCTCTTCTGGATGTATTTGATATCGGCATTTAATAACGGGCTTACTCGGCTTAATATCGGTTTTTCATGAATATCTATGGCGGTTACCTTGGCTCCGCGCCGGGCGCTATCAAGCGCGAAGAATCCTGAAGCAGAACCGATATCCAGGACATGCTTGTTTTTAAGATTGCCGGGAATATGATAATATGGCAGATATTTGGTCATATCATAATCGCCCAGGATAACATTTCCTTTTCCAAAATCGAGACAGTGGTAGGCGTCGCCGGATTTATTCTCGTCCTGGATGAGCTTGATAAGTTGTTCATCGATTTTAGGAGATTTTTGCCTCAAGGTCTCGAAATTTGTTGATATAGCTTTTTCAAGACCAAAATTCTGTTTGATATCCAAAATACGGTTTATCAATAGGGAAAATGGATTCATAAAAACCTCGCAAAGTATTTGAAGTATTTTATATATGAAGCGTTCTGAAGCTTCCCATTATTCGTGAAGCACGACCAGCAGCATCGGCGTCACCAACCAGAAAATCGCGTCTTATTCTGGATCGGTTAATGAGACGGAATGGGCTTATTCAAACCGGCGTTTGATGCCCAGCATAACATGGCCAAGGCCGCAGGCCATTGAAATCATTATATATTTATATCTGAGCGATATTCGTTTCGTATTTTTATACGCACATCCCGGTATTTGCCTGAAAACTCTTGGTAACCATTAATAAAAAGATATGAGAAAAATCAAGATAAATTCAGAACAGCTCCATTTTTCTTCAAATTGACTTAATTCCATACCTCGATAGCGTTCATATTTTATTGCGGTATTTTTTTAATCGTTATGCTTCCAGAATGTATGATAAAAGTCAGCCTTCAATCCCAGGTCCTCGTGCCAATTCTTATTAAACTTCGCAACGGATACGGCAACGAACAGGCGATGAAAATCATCAGAGAATCAATACGAGGATGGTATAAAGACACTTATGCCAAACTCTCTGCATCAATTGACGGCAATGTTTTTGTAAAATGAAATTTTAAGGCCTCTGCCCATTAGTTTTTGTATTGAAGAGGGCCTCACTAGACACATGGCAGGTACAGATAAGACCTCGTATGTCTCAGGTTCCTGTGCTAAATAAACCGCGCTTTCCCGGATGTTAGTAAATCACCAGCACGCCTCTATCCGTCAGCTCTTTTATCGCGCCTGTATCTTTAATCTGGTTCCCCAGCAGGTTGACATAGAGCAGGCTGTCCAGTTTCTTTAATACTGATATATCTTCGATTTCGTTGTATGACAGGTCCAGCTCTCTCAGGTTGGCAAGACCGGCAAGTGCATTGATATTCTGGATGCGGTTGCCGGAGAGAAACAGCGACCCCAGCTGCGTCAGTCGAGAGATCGGGCTTATGCTGCTGATGTCATTCCCGGACAGGTTCAGGCTGCTTATGTTCATGCAGTGCTCAACGCCCTTTAAATCGACGATATCGTAATCTGAAAGATCAAGCTCACCCTCAAGGTCCTGCACGTCATCGATGGTCATTATGAAATCCAGGTTTCCGAAGATCAGCCGGGTGAGGGCTTCAATGAATCCATATTCATGATCGTCAAATTCATCGTCCGGTTCATACCGTTCCTCTTCGAATGTTTCATCCTCGAAAACGGTTTTTTCATCGTACCCGAAATCCTCGTCGTTGTAGGCGTATGTTTCATCAGCGGTGCTTTCCTGGCGGTACGAAATACTCTTCGCGGGAATATCAAAAATAAAGATGGCGTGCATGCGCGCCAGATCTTCTTCCTTTTTGTTTCTGTAATGATGATCAATTTCATTAATAATTTTTGTAAGCTTGTCAGGATGATACTGCTGTATAATGCTGGCGAAGAGCCTGCTGGTGTCGATGGCGGAAGGGTCGATGCCGAGAAGCTCCGCGTAGAATGAAAGGCCGCCCCGGTCCTTTGCCTTGTACCGGGCTATTATATCCACGCTGATTTCCTTTAATCTGGCGGGATTCACCTGTTTCTTCAGTTCCCGGTAGATGCTGTCGATCGTTCCTGCCATGGTACGTTCCATTTTGTTGTTATGACGGTGTTGAGAGAAGCCTGTCGCCGGCCCGGACTATTCATGCCGCATACCCGCGGATAATGTCAAATCTTTAACCTTTGCCTGGTCACTTTAAATTCCGGGGTCTTTGCGCCAGACGGTGCAGCCGGCGTCAGAGGGATGAACTTATTATGGGATTATCATTTAATAATTGACATGTCTTTCGGATCAGATGCATATCGGGAGTGGTGAATTGCCAATTAAGAACAGCGGCGGACCTCCGGAGGGAACCGGCCGCTGCCGCGTAACGATACTGCATGGTGATCGATAACGATGAATTTCGGATTCCCCCTGATAAGCAGCGTAATGATCGGGACGGTGTTCTGTGCCCTGATGCTGGCCGCCTATTCCCTGAGACGCCGCCATGTTTCAAATGTCGGTGTACCCTTCGGCCTTTTCATGATCGCCATCGGCGAATGGGCTCTGGCCGCTGCCCTGGAAGCCGCGGCGGGCGACGCTGCAGCTAAAATCATTTTCGTAAAGTTCGAGTTCATAGGAATAGGGAGCGTTCCGGTCCTCTGGCTCATGGTGGCCCTTGAATATAACCACCCGGCAGGGTGGATCACCCGTCCCCGCATGCTCTTTCTCTGGTTCATTCCTGCCGCCAGCGTATGTCTTGCTGCCACGAATGAATTGCACTGGCTCTTCTGGACCGAGATCACGCCCGGCGTCCTCAGTTCGAGCATCTTCAGCAACGGTCCGCTTCTCATCTACGGCCATGGTATATTCTTCTGGATTTTCTTTACCTACAGCTACCTGCTCCTGGCGGCCGCGACTGTCGTGCTTGTCAGAACGGCGTTCCGCTCACCGGACCTCTACCGGTCCCAGACGGCGCTCCTTGTCATGGGGGTGGCGCTGCCGTGGATCGGGGACCTGCTCTATGTGGCGGAGCTGTTGCCGGTACCCGGCTTTGATCCGACGCCGATAGCCTTCACCCTTACCGGTGCGGCGGTGGCGCTGGGGATCTTCAGGTATCATTTTCTTGACATTGTGCCTGTCGCCTGCGACGTGCTCATCCAGAACATGGGGGACGGCGTCATGGTCCTTGACGCGAAGAGCCGCATCATTGAGATGAATCCGGCCGCCTGCCAGCTTTTCGGTGCTGACCTCTCCACTGTCATCGGCCAGGAACTGGAGCCGGTGGTCTCGCGGCGCTTCGGGCCGGGCCTGCTCTTTTCCGGCGAAGAGAGAAGCGAAACGAGCGAGGAACTGCATTCTTTCGGGGGTGAACCCACCGTGTATGATGTGCGGAGCTCTCCGTTGAACGATGACCATGGGCGGTTCATCGGGAAGCTCGTCGTGTTTCACGACATCACGGCGCTGAAGCGAGTCGAGGAGGAGATCCGCGGACTGAACTTGAACCTGGAGGAGCGGGTGCAGATGCGTACGGAGATGCTCGCGCGTGAAATGGCGGAGCATAAGCAGGCACGGGAGGCGCTTCAGGAGAGCGAGGAGAAATACCGCCTCCTCCTTGAGAATATGTCCGATGTTGTTTTCAGCGTGGACACAACGGGCCGCTTCACCTATATAAGCCCGGTCATCGAGCAGATAGCGGGATTCAGACCGGAGGAAGTGATCGGTCAGCACTTCAGTTTTTTCATCGACCCGAAGGATCAGCAGACAATGATGGCTGACGTCGCGAAACTCTTCTCCGGCGAGAATATGCCGGCGCGTGAGTTCCGTGCTATTGACAGGAACGGTGAGGTGCATTACGTGCGCACGTCGGGTAAACTGGTTGTCGACGGGGGACGGGTCACCGGTCTGAGCGGCATTATGATAGATGTCACGGAGCGCCACCGGATAGAGGAAGAGCGGCGCCGCCTCGATGGACAGCTGCAGCATACCCAGAAGCTCGAGAGCCTCGGGGTCCTCGCCGGGGGCATCGCCCATGACTTCAACAACATACTCACGGGCATCCTCGGCAACGCCGACCTGGCAATCATGAAAATCGAAGAGGATTCGCCGGTGTGGGAAAACCTGAAGGATATCCAGAAAGGCGCCTACAACGCCGCAGAGCTGTGCAGGCAGATGCTTGCTTATTCAGGGAAGGGAAGATTCGAGCTCACGTCGATCGATCTCTGCGATACCGTGAAGGAAATCACGCAGCTCCTCGAAGTGTCGATATCAAAGAAGATCGCCATCCGCTTCGAGTTTCCCGATCAGATGCCCTTCATCCGCGGGGACGCGGCCCAGGTGCGGCAGATCATCATGAACCTTGTCATTAACGCTTCAGAGGCGATCGGCGACGAAACGGGTGCTATCATGATTGCGGCGGGATCGTCGCATATGTCCAGGGCAGACCTTAAAGGCACCTACCTGGACGATAACCTTCCCGAGGGAGAGTATGCCTACCTGGACGTGACCGATACCGGCGCGGGCATGGACCGGGAAACCATTGCCAGGATCTTCGAGCCGTTCTTCACCACCAAGTTCACCGGCCGGGGGCTCGGCCTTGCAGCAGTGCTCGGGATCGTCCGGGGCCACCGCGGAGCGATCAGGATCACCAGCGAACCGGGGAAGGGCACCTCCTTCAGGGTCTTTTTCCCTGTGTCTTATGATGATGCCGGCCGGGAGCCCTTGAAGCTAAAAACGGCCAGCGCGTGGCGCGGGTCCGGCACCGTTCTCCTTGTCGATGACGAGGAATCGGTGCTTTCGGTGGGCAGGCGCATGCTGGAACTGCTTGGCTTCTCGGTGCTGACCGCGGGAAACGGTATCGAAGCCCTTGCCGTCTTCAGGGAGCATGCCGGATCGATCGTGTGCGTCATACTCGACCTTACCATGCCGATGATGAATGGCGTTGAAGCATTCAGGGAACTGATCCTGCTAAAGCCGGACATCAAGGTGATCATATCCAGCGGATACAGCGAATACGAAATATCAGAACGATTTGCCGGGAATAAAGTCTCAGGATTTGTCCAGAAGCCGTACCATTTTGAGGAGTTTGCCGCGAAACTTAAGGAAGTGATCGGATAATAGAAGCAGCGGGGTGGCGGATCAGTACTGCATGCTGCCGGACCTTCAGGCGTCGGCGCGGGAAATATCGGGCGGGTTCTCCTGATTCAAGGCACCCCAGCCCTGTACGATGATCGTTACCGCCTTGGCGGAGCGCCACTTTTCCGATTTATCTTTGAATATCAGCTTCAGCAGTCCCGAGAGCACCATGATTTCCATAAGTCGCACCGTGTGCTTTTTGCCGCCGACGTTGAAGGCGAGCGTCGTCGTGTATTTCCGCTTCATCGGGATTATGATGGACGTCCCCAGGTCCCAGTCAAGCTCGTGGACTTCAACGACGGTGCTGGTCGGTCGGCTGTTTATTTTCACCGATCCCCGCGAAAAAATGAGTCTCCGGTCCCGGAGACCCAGCTTGACCACCGTACGGTAAATGAAATCAATAAGTGACAGCGGGACGCCCAGGGTGAAGTAGCACTCTCCCTTGACTTTGATGAGGCGCTTCACTTTTTTCACCACCCGCTTCCGTTCCAGCCGGGGCACGAGGATGTATTTTTCCGTCTTGCCGATCCGGTTGATGGGGACTATCTTGCCGGGTTGCGTCTTTTTCATGGTGCGGGCGTTCTTCACGGCCATGCTACACGGTGTTGACCGCCGCGTTGCCGGTGCCGCCGATGAGCTCTGAAAGCTCGTCGGCCATGAGGGCGAGCTTCTCCGACGTGGAGGAAAGCCCCCTGGCCGCGTCAATGTTCGATTGGATCAGGGTGTTGATGCTGCCGAGGTTCCTTGATATTTCGTTCATGTCCGTGTCCTGCGTCCTGACGGCGCTCTTGATGTCGATCGATTTCTTCTGCACGACGTCGACCTTCTCCTGGATGTCGACCTTGATCTGCTCCTGGGTGTTGATGTGGCGGAAAATGTCGCGCGATTTTTCCTGGACCGTGTTGACGATCCCGACGATCTCCTTCAGCATCGACACGGTGGAGGCGATGCTGTTCATGCTCTCCGTCGACATCTGGTTGTTGTACTGGATCAGGTCCGTTATCTCCTTGAGGCTCCCGACCGACTGGTCAGAGAGCTTATTTACCTCGTGTGCGACGACGGCGAAGCCCTTGCCGTGCTCGCCGGCCCGCGCCGCCTCGATGGAGGCGTTCAGCGCCAGGAGCTGAATCTTGTCGAAGATCTCCCCGAGTATCTCCATGACGCTGGAAAGCTTGCGGGAGCTCTCCAGGAGTTCGCTTGAGTTGCGGTCTATCAGGGTGATGGCCCCCTCGCTGTTTTTTACGATGGTTATGACGGAGGTGAAGAGGCTTGTGATCTCCTCCGAGTTCGCCTTGAGGGTGTCGATCTCGACGGCGAGGTTCTTTATGGAATTGATGAGGGTCACGAAGGATTCGTACTGGTCAGCCGTATTGGAGCTTACCTGGGCAATGCCGCCGGATATGCCCGTGACGGTCGCGGCAATTCCGCTTATCGTTGAAGCCTGCTCTTCAATGTTCCCGGAGAAGGAGGCTGTCGTCTCCATCATGTCGGCGGCCACAATTTTCAGCTGGTTCGAGCTTCCTTTTATGATCGTATGGATATCGAGCAGTTTCTTGAATTGATCGTCGTTCCTGGTCTTTTCGTCCTTGATGATGCCGATGGAATTCTCCAGGACCGTGATGGAAAGCATGGCGATGAGATAGGCAACGGTAAGGGCTGCCATGCTGTCGATGAGACCGGTCTTGAGGATGGGGAGTGCCGCAGCGTCAATAGTGTCCTTGTTCAGGAAAAACATGGCCAGGTCGGAAGCGACAAAGGCAATAAAAATAGCGGTTGTGACGGCGCGTGATGAAAACACGGCTGCGAATAGTATGCAGACAAACATGAAATAGGTCAGGCTAACGTAAGCGATCTGAGGTGTCTTCTGTAAAAACATGATGAATACGACCACGGAACAGAGTATAACGAAGATATTTGATGCAACCTGGAGTTTGCCGCGGCGTAGAAAATAAAGAGTCATTATGGAACAGAACGATACCGGGATTACCGAGGCGTAGAACTGGAGCGCCCGTTCCATGCTGACATTGAATGAAGCCGCTGCTGCAATGTTAAGGACTATAATGAGAAATATGGCGAAAAACATGACCAGGGAAGCTTTTCTCCTGGTCAGATAATCGCTTTCATCGAAACGGTATAGAATGAAATGTCTGAAACGCTTGAACATGGCCTGCTGTCCTCGTAGGTAATTTAATTCTATTGTATAGAGTAAGGGACAAGGCCGTCAAATGATTAATATCAGATTTTGAGTTGTTACCGATGAAAAAAGACTTCCCCAAATACTCCTTTTTGACCAAATGTCTAAAAAAAAGGGACAATCGTGTATGGATTCAGCATTAATTCAATTTCTGGCCGGGGCCGCGCTCATTTCCCTTTCCGGAGTTATGGCGCCGGGGCCGCTATCGGCCGTTACGGTGGGGAAAGGGAGTGAATCGCCCCATGCCGGCATATTTATCGCCCTGGGCCACGGCATCGTCGAATTCCCACTCATGGCCGTGGTGCTCTTCGGTTTCGGCTATATCTTCACACTCCCCGGCGTGAAACCGGCCATCGGTTTAGCCGGGGGCGTGGTGCTTCTCCTTATGGCAATTGGAATGATTAAAAACATCCGCGGCGGCGTGATTTCATCGGCGCGCGACGGGCGAACCCCCCTGGCGTCCGGTGTGGTGCTCACCGCGGCTAATCCCTATTTCCTCATCTGGTGGGCCACGGTGGGCGCGTCGATTGTAATGGAGGCGGCCGGGTTCGGCGTAGCCGGGGTGTTTATGTTCATGGTGATGCACTGGCTCTGCGATATCGGGTGGAGCTGGGCCCTCTCGGCCCTGTCATACCGGGGCGGCCGGTTTTTCGGCGACGGTTTCCAGAAAGCCGTCTTCGCCGTGAGCGGACTTCTCCTCGCCGCCTTCAGCGGAAAATTCATCTATGATGCGCTGAAGAGCCTGGTATGACGGCGTGCGGCGCCTGCCGCGGCTACGACATGGGCAGCACTTCATCCACGATGTAGATCTTCAGCGGAACCGTTTTTCCCTTCACCGTGATTTCCCTGGTCTCTGAAAACCTGATGAATTTCTCGCCGCCCGCTGCAATGAAGGTGGATTCGGAGATGGCCACCTTGCCGGGGATGCCGTTGCTTTCGATCCGCGAGGCGGTGTTGACCGCGTCGCCAATGACGCTGTAGTCCATCCGGTCATGACTCCCGATGTACCCGGCAATGGCGGGTCCGTAGTTGATGCCGATGCGGAGCTTGAAGGGCGGTTCGTCCGGGAGAAGGTCCTTCGCAAGCTCCTCCATCTCGCGCTGCATGGCCATCGCGCAGGATACGGCGTTGTACGCGTCGTTGTCCGTTGCCTTGGGCGCGCCCCAGAAAGCCATGACGCAGTCGCCGATGTATTTGTCCAGGGTGGCCCGGTACGATGAGATGATGGTGGCCATGCGCGTGAACATGTCGTTGAGACGGCCCAGCACCTTGCCCGGACTCTGCTTCTCTGAAAAGCTTGTGAAGCCGACTATATCAGCGAAAAGAGTTGCGATGGGCTTCTCCGTGCCGCCCAGGGACACGTCGCCGCCCAGGATTTCTTCAATGACATCGGGGGAGAAAAATTTCGACAGGCGCTCCTTCTCCTTTTTCTGCTGCTCGATGAGCTCCCGGGATTTCTTCATGTTGGTCACGATGGATCCCGCCGCCATGATGCCGAAGAAGGCAAAGGCGTAATCCTTCAGGCTGAACTCCCACAGCACCCACCGGTACTGGAAACCCACCAGGACGTCGTTCAGCATCATGAGCACCATGCCCATGAACCCGATGGTGACCGACGTCATGGAAGGGATCTTCCTTCCCCTGATGATGATGTACACCAGGTAGAGGAACACCGCCGCAGGCGCGGCGGACCAGGCCATGATGAACCTGCGGGTCGTGATCAGGTCCGGGATGACAATGACGGCGATGACGGCTGCCAGTCCCAGGGCATCCCAGATGCGGTTTATCACCTTCAGGGCTTTCGATTCTATCTTGGTGAAGTTGACGAAGAACTCGAGGAGAAGGTGCACGAAGAGGATTATCGATATAAATTCGATTTTCTTGATCCAGAGGCCGTTTTTGAAAATCGAGTAGACGATCTGGCTCTGCATGAAGGTGGAGAGGGCCATGGCAAAGGCGGTGAAGGAAAAGAAGATGCTGGCCCGGTCGTTTTCCCTGAACACGATCTGCCAGTAAATATAGAAAATCCCCAGCATAACCGTGAGGACTATGATAAATGTCTTTTTGAAATCGTCCCAGAACTGCGAACGCTCGATCTTCTTGGCCGAGGCCAGGTAGTACTTGTCATGGGACAGTCCCGGCGCGATGGCATACCTGGCAAAAACACGCACCGCCAGCACATTGGGCTCGCCGAACTTGATAATTTCCCGCGGTACCGGGTAAAAACGTATCTTGTCGTAATAAAGACGTTTGTCGGGAAGTATCTTTTCCCGCTCCGTGTCTGCCCGGAGGCCCGTGCCGCCGATAAAGAGCCCGTTGAGGTATACGGCATCGGCCTGTCCGATCTTGCCCAGGCGGAGCACCAGGTCGCGGGACTTGAATTTATTCCTCAGATCGTTCTTCTGTATGGTGAAGGTGGTCCGGTACCAGCCGTATCCACTGTACCGTTTCATATATTCATCAAAGTCGCTGAAGGGGCGGTTTCCGGAGTTGTCGCGGTAGCGGGTCCACGCAAGCTGGATCTCCATGTCCCGTATCCATCCCACGGCGTCTTCCGGACCGAGCTTCTCCTGCGCCCAGGCAAAGCGCAGTTCATCCATCGGGATCGCGGGTTTTACCTGCTCTTCGGAGCTCTCTTCTTCCCCGGGGAGGTCTACCCGGGCCATGTCCGCAAGGGGAGACCTTTTTAGAATGGGTGAATCGCCGGGATGGAAGGTCCATGGATGGTTCGCGATTTTTGTCCGCAGGTCAATTATATTTGTGGCAATGATCTGGGATTGCCCGGTATGAGGCAGTAACACGCTGAAGGCTATTATGAAAGAGATGATGGCAGTTAAGGCCTGCTTCCTGTTCCTGGTTATCATAGTTATCCCCTATTTTTGCGGAAATTTATGACATGTAGCTGGATAGTACCATTTTTATACTGAAAGTCAAGGTATTTTGAATAAGAACAATATGGATAAAACCCTGCAAAGAGACGGAAAAATGCTAATTTTTCTTGCATAATTTAGGCCATATCCGGAAAATAACATAATCTTATAAATCCATATATAAAAATGACAATTATCGAACTTATAATTATTTTTGCCAGCGGCCTTTCTCTGGTCATGGCCCTCGGACTTATTGTCCGTCCCATAGATTTCAGAAACCTGGTTCTGGCCACCATCCTGGCCCTCATGGGTTTCCTGACCTTCTCCCTGTATCTCCTGCATTCGCAAAAGATATATGATTTCCCGATACTCTTTTTTTTCCAGGTGCCGGTTGTTCTCTGCATGGGACCGCTCCTTTTTTTTTACGTGGAGAGCCTCACCGGAGACAGGGACCGACTGCACCGAAGTGATATCTTTCATTTTATACCACTCCTGGTGGCGGCCCTCTATCTCATGTCCTATTTTTTGTATACCCCCAATGTGCAGCGTGAGATTGTGTATGAGCTTCTTAATCAGAACAAGCACATATTGCTGCGGATCATCTTTACCGGGAGCGTTCTCTCTCCCATCCTGTACATAGCGGCGCCAATGGTGCGCATCCTTCTGCAGCTCAGGAAGGGAAATCCGGCAGAAAAGAAGATAGTGCTCCTTTTTTCCTTTCTGGTGCTATGGGTTGTGACCGGCATTATCGGTCTGGGCGGTACAATATCATTGTCACTGCCGGCCCTCAAGATAATCAATCTGATGGTAGGCCTGGTCATTTTATGCTTTTATCTGCTGGGCCAGCGGTATCCTTACCTTGTCCAGTACGGAACGGTCCATGTAGCCAGTGAGTCATACTCGAAGTCGTATCTCAACGGCCTCGATCTGGTTAGTCTGGGTAAACAGCTGGATGTGATGATGAAAAAGGAAAAACTCTACTGCGACGAGGACCTCACGCTTCCACGCCTCAGCCAGGCCATGGGCGTTACCCAGCATCAACTGTCACAATTTCTTAATCAGCATTATAACAAGAACTTCAACAGTTTTATTAACGGTTTTCGCATTGAAGATGCAAAAAAACTGCTTATTGATGAGGCTGACCGAAACACTCTTTCCATTGCCCTGGCCGTGGGATTTAATTCTTATTCTGCCTTTCATTCTGCTTTCAGGAAGGCAACTGGCATATCCCCGGCTGAATTCAGAAAAAAATCTACACAAAACGGCAAATAATTATAAGTATTAAAAATCGAGTTACAGTTTTATAAATCTGAAACAAATAATTGTTCCAAATTTATAACTACACGAGACTTCTTATAATATATATGCTACGTTATCATCAGAATTAGCCTTTAGCTGTGTATATTTTAGGCAAATCCTCCTAAAATATGTTTAATCACTTTATTCAGCTTAGGTGCTGAGGATTTTCCTTAGCAAATTTAAGGTAATACTTCTTGTTGGGCTGGTGCAATACCAGCCCTCTTTTTTTCCCCCTAAATAATTTTTAACCACAATAAATTTTGAATAATTTTTATCATTATGTCATTTTTTACCCATGGGTGTCAGAGTAAAAATCTGGGATACCGGTCTTTACTAAAAAAACTGACCCAAGGGTCAGAGTAAACCCTGACAAAATCGGATTTTTTTACCCGGTGTCAGAGTAAAGAGCCCAAAAATTGGTCTGCTGCAAAAAATTCAGTTGATTTATCCAAATCTTTTTAATTGACTATTTCTGCACTTTTTAGCCGGTTTCATATAATTATAGCAAAGGAAATGGTTTGAAACTAAAATTCAAATTAATCCTCACCTTTATAATTATCATACTAACAGCATCACTTCCTCTGTCCCTGTTCATCCTGAGCCGGCAGGAACAGCAGAAGCTGGCCCTCATAACCCACCAGGGAGAGATTAACAGCCGCATCCTGGCCCGTACCACCCTTAATATCCTCATGATGAACGGCGGGGATATCCAGAGTTCCATGGTCGATTCACAGGATATGATATCCATGATGAAGCCCCTGGCAGAGGACGGTCTCATCTACGCGGACGCGATACTGGTGTCTTCCGATGAAAAATATAACGGCGTGGTCCTGTCGCGGTATATCGACAGGAATTTCATTAAAACGAGCGGACTGGCGCCCAGGATCCCGGCATCCCAGGTCGAGGCCCTGAAGCGTCATCCGGGTCATGGCGAAGTTTCCTTCCCCGGTACTGACGGCGTCTGTTATGAGTTTGTTGCATCCGGATTCCTCCCGGATAAGCCTGCGATCTGCATTGGCAGGCTCGTGTACTCGCAATCAGTGGTGCTGGACCCCATCAGACGGCTCCGACTGGTCATTTATGGCGCCATCGCCCTCGCGGTCATCCTCGCGAGCATGCTCGGTTACTTCCTGAGCACGTTTATTTCCCGTCCCATCGGGGACCTCATAGAGGGTGTGGAGAAGATCGGCGGGGGGGACCTGGAATACCGGATCCCGGTGAAAGCCAGTGATGAGCTGGGGATCCTGGCCAACACCTTTAACCACCTGGCGCAGATCGTCCAGCTTGAGATCGACCAGCTCCGCACCGCCAACGAGGAACTGAAGCGCCTTGACACCCTCAAGGACGAGTTCCTCGCCAACATGTCCCACGAACTGCGCACGCCCCTGTACGGGATTATCGGCATCGCCGAGTCCCTCATAGGCGGCGCAGCCGGGCCCCCGAGCAAGGAATCGATTCATGACCTCAGCCTCATCGTTTCCAGCGGAAGGCGGCTTGCCTTGATGGTCAACGATATCCTCGATTTTTCAAAGCTGAAACACCATGACATCATCCTCAGCCGGAACCCGGTGAACCTCTATTCACTGACGCAGATGGTCATTGCCGTGCTGCAGCCCATGGCCGTGAGAAAATCATTGGCCATACGGAACGACATCGATCCCGAGACTGCCATGGTGGATGCCGATGAAAACCGGCTCCAGCAGATCATGCTGAACCTGATCGGCAATGCCGTGAAGTTCACCGAGGCGGGGACCGTTACCATAACCGCTGAACGCGACACACCGGAGGGGGGGCTTTTCACGGTCACCGTCGCCGATACCGGCATCGGCATCCCGCCGGATAAAACCGACCGGGTCTTTGAGACCTTTGAGCAGGCCGACGGCTCCATCGCGCGCATGTACGGAGGCACCGGCCTGGGCCTGTCCATAGCAAAGAAGCTCGTGGAACTGCACGGCGGAAGGATATGGGTGGAGTCTGAACTCGGCATTGGCTCCCGCTTTTATTTCACGATCCCCGCGGCGTCCGGAGACGCACGGCCGGATAAGGGCGTCAGCGAGACAATGGGACCTTTCATTGATACGCCGGGGCTTTTCCCGGGGATTACCCTGGAAGAGATACGCACCATCGGGAGCGGCGCCAAAGGCAAGGCCCGGGAGCACGGACGGATACTGGTTGTCGACGACGAGCCGGTCGTTCTCCAGGTGATGATCAACTACCTCACCCTGGAGGGCTATGACGTCGTCACCGCCGCGAGCGGTACGGAGGCGCTTGAGCGTCTCGAACAGTCGACCTTTGACCTGGTTCTGCTGGACGTCATGCTGCCCCGGATGTCCGGCTACGAGGTGTGCCGCCACATCCGCGAAAATCTTTCGCCCTACGATCTGCCGGTGCTGATGCTCACGGCACGGAACAAGCCCGAGGATGTCGTGGCGGGCCTCGAGGCCGGCGCCAACGACTATCTCACCAAGCCGGTCAACCGGCAGGAGCTCCTGGCACGGGTGAACAGCCTCATATCGCTCCAGATATCGGTGAAGCTGAACAACGAGCTTTCCGTGATCAAGCGGGACATCCAGATAGCCCATGAAATACAGAAGTCGGTCCTGACGCAGGAGTTTCCGAAAATCGACGGCGTGGACATCGCCCTGAAATACAAGCCGATGACCAAGCTGGGCGGCGACTTCTACGACGTGCAGATGGTGGGCCCCGGCCTCCTCGGGATCCTCCTTGCTGACGTGTCCGGCCACGGCATACCGGCGGCCTTCATCTGCTCCATGCTCAAGGTGGCCTACTCGTTCCACCGGCCGGACGCCGGCAACCCGTCGACCCTCATGGGCCATATCAGCTCAACCATGCTCAGTTACACCGGGGGGCAGTTCATAACCGCCTGTTACGCGTGCATCGACCTGGAGGGGAGGAAACTGCGGCAATCCAATGCCGGCCACTGGCCTCTTATCATCTGGCGGAAACAGGAGCAGCGCTTCATTATTGGATATGAAAACAGCATGCCCATCGGCTGGTATGTCGTAACGGATTATCCGGTGATGGAGTCGGATATTATTCCCGGGGACCGGGTGATACTCTATACCGACGGAATACTCGAGGCGCGCAACCAGGAAGGGAAGCTCTTTGGCGAGGCCAGGTTTCACGAGTTTATCAGGAACCACCAGGAGTGCAGCGCCGCGGAATTCGTGGAAGGCATCTATACCGCGGTATTGCAGTGGATCGGCGGTGACTCTGACACGAGCCTGGGCGATGACGTCACCATCATTGTCGTAGATTTTCTTGACTGACGGGGGGATGAACATACACTATTATGATTTCCGATATTCTGTATATCATCAGGCAGCAGGATGATGCCATTCACTATGACAACTTCGTGGTCAGGGTGATGGCGGCGGATGTGCTTGACATGGATAACGCCGGCGAGATGGGGATCTTTCTTCGCACCCTGGTCGCGGGGGGCGTGATAAAGATCGCCGTTGACATGACGGGCCTCGATTTTATCGACAGCTCAGGCATCGGCATGCTGATAGATGCGGCGAAATCCCTGCGCCAGCGCAAGGGGGACATTGTACTCCTCGGCGTGCCGGAGCGGGTACAGGTGATCATTCAGCCGGTCAAGCTGAACCGGTTTATAAAAATGTTTGAGACCGTGGACGAGGTTAAGAATTTTTTCAGGCATGTATGACGGCTGATATAAGCGAGCCGTTCCCGGCATCCAGTCGGCGGGGGCGGCGCGTGCAGGAGCAAAACTCTATCACGAGGTGCCTCTATGAATATACAATTTGATGTCATTAAAGTTTCCCAGGTCTCCGGGGAAAAAATTGACTACACGACCCTTATTTTCAAGGTGATACTTCCCCAGAAGGTCGATATCGACAATTCCAAGGACCTGTGGATTTACCTGAAGACCCTGGTGGCCGGAGGCACTCAAAAAGTATTCATAGATCTGCAAAAGGTGGACTATATTGACAGCTCCGGTATCGGGGTCCTGATCAACACGGCCAAGCTGATACGGAAACAGAAGGGGGACATCGTGATGGCCAACGTTTCTGACGACATCAAGAGCATTTTCAAGGTGATCAAGCTTGAGGAATTCATCACCATATACAATTCCGAGGTTGAAGCGATAAAATCCTTCAGTTATATCAGGTAGCGGCAGGGGTACATGAAAGAAGGTATCTATCACGTGGACGCTTTCGCTGAAAGGCCTTTCACCGGCAATCCCGCCGGGGTGTGTCTTCTCGACAAGGCGAAACCCGATTCGTGGCTGCAGGGAATAGCACGGGAGATGAATCTGTCCGAAACGGCCTTTCTCCTGGAGGAGAAAGAAGGGTATTCCCTGCGATGGTTCACTCCGGGGACCGAGGTGGAGCTCTGCGGACACGCGACCCTTGCGGCGGCGCATATCCTCTGGGAAACGGGCCGTCTTCCCCGGGAAAGTACCGCGCTGTTCCATACCCTGAGCGGGACGCTCTCCGCCCGGCGGAGCGGCGAATGGATTACCATGGATTTTCCCTCCGAGGAGGATGAACCCGTGGCCGCTCCTGACGAACTGCTCCGGGCTCTTGGCGTGCGGCCGCTCTATGCCGGAAAAAACCGCTTTGATTACATACTTGAATTTGATTCCGAGGATGATATCAGGAAGATGGATCCCGATTTCAGGCTCATGAGGGCGGTTTCCTGCCGGGGGGTGATCGTGACCGCCGCCGCATCGAAGGATTTCGATTTTGTGTCCCGCTTTTTCGCGCCGGGGGTCGGCATCGACGAGGACCCGGTCACCGGATCGGCCCACTGCTGCCTGGGCCCCTACTGGGGCCGGCGCCTGGGCAGATCGTCTTTTACCGCGTACCAGGCCTCGACGCGGGGCGGTGTTGTGCGGGTCGAGGTCCGGGGAAGCCGCGTCATGCTGGGCGGCCGGGCCGTGACGGTCATGGGCGGCGAGGTGGCGCTGTAAAACATGAAAACCGAACTGCTGATGTGGCTTTTCCCGGTGGTATTCATGATCCATGAATTCGAGGAGATTTTATTCGTCAGGCAGTGGATCTCGCGCAACAGGGAAAAACTGGTCCGTCGGTTTCCCCGTCTTGCGAAGCGGATGCTGCCGCGCCTGGAGGCAATCACCACGGCCTCCTTTGCCTTTGTCGTGGCGGAAGAGTTCATCCTGGTTTCAGTGGCCACCTTCGGAGCGTACTGGTTTGCGAATTATGCACTTTTCATCGGTATGGTGATCGCTTATGGCCTCCATCTGGCGGTTCATATCCTCCAGTTTGCCGTATACCGGGGGTATATCCCCGCCATCATTACCAGTGCATTGACCGGGATATACACGGCGTATTGTATTCGCCATTTTTGGATACATGGTTTGATGCCGGCACCGGATGTTGTTATATATGCTGTGGCATCAATCCTTATCCTGGTGGTGAACCTGGTGCTGTTTCACCGGATAGCGGAAAGACTCAAACTATGAAAGGCTGCGGGGTGAAGGTGTCCCGGCAGCGGTGCCTGCGATAATTATTAATGGGCGGGAGTGATTGTGAGCGATAAGGATAAAACCAAAGAGGAGCTGATGGAGGACCTGAATCGGCTGCGGGCCCTTCTGGCAGGAAGCAAAAAGGCCGGCGCGCACCATGACAGGGACGGCATGATGGGTTACGGCGGCGAGGAGGAATGGCAGATCATGATGGACATGCTCGGCGATTTTCTCTTCATCGTCGACATAAAGGGAAGCGTCATCAAAACCAATCCCGTAACGGTGATGAAGCTCGGATATTCCATGGAAGAGCTCCTGTCGATGAACATCTTTGATCTGTATCCGCCGGACAGGAGGACCGAAGCCGAGGAGAACTATTCGCAGATCATCGTGGGAGAGAAATACCTCTGCGACATCCCGTTCCGGTCGAGGGAAGGCACGGACATTGCCGTTGAAACGAAGGTCTCGACGGGGAAGTGGCGCGGCGCTGATGTGATTTTCAGCATATCCCGCGACGTGTCCGCCGGGAAGGCGGTGGAGTATGAGCTCAGGATTGCCTTCGAGAAAATGAAATCGATCTTAAGTTCGGTTTCAGCATATATCTGGAGCGGCATTATCGATGCCGGTGGAAGATTTTCATACATTTATCAGTCGCCGGCCCTGGTTGATATCACCGGTCGTAATCCTGATTACTATCAGCGGGGCTTCGATGCGTGGTTCAGCATAATCCACGATGAGGACCGGGAGCGGGTAGTGGCCATGTACCGCCAGCTTATGACCGGCCAGTCGGCCCGGGGCGATGATTCGTACAAGATATGCCATGCCGGCGGTGATATCAGGTGGGTCCGCGACAGCGTCCTGGCCCGGCCCTTCGGAGAGAACCAGGTGCGTCTTGACGGGGTGGTCGCGGACGTTACTGAACGCCGCGAGGCGGTCGAGGCAATGGCGAAATCCGAGAGCAGGATGAAAGGGATCCTTTCATCCATGAAGGAGCTGGTCTTTGCCTTTGACACTGACATGCGCTTCATCTTTTATCACGCTCCCGACGTTGACAAACTCTATGTCAAACCGGATCAATTTATAGGCAAGCACCATTCTGAAGTGATGCCGCCCGACAACCATGCCATGTTCCGTGCAGCCTTTGAAACGACAAAGACCAAGGGCGAGTCAGAGTTTGAATACTGGCTTTCCATGGGGGACGAGGAGCGCTGCTTTTCCGCGAAGCTTTCCGCCATCGTCAAGGAGGGCCAGTTTGATGGCGTGGTGGCGGTGGTGCGGGATGTCACCGAGCACAAGAAGCTCCAGGACGCCCTGTTCCGCTCAGAGCGCCGGTACCGGGAGCTCTTCAACAATATTCATGACGGCTCCACCTGGGTCGACATGGACGGCAGGATGATCGATTTCAATCAACCCTTCGAAAATCTTCTGGGCTACAGCCGGGAAGAGCTCTACCTTATGACCGTGTGGGACATCACGCCGGTTAAGTGGCATGAACTGGAAAAGGGCATTGTCGAAAAGCAGCTGGTCGAACGGGGCTTTAGCGACCTGTACCGGAAGGAATATACAAGGAAGGACGGATCGGTTGTTCCCGTAGAGGTGCGCAAGTATCTCATACGCGATGAAGAAGGGAAGCCCGAGGGCATGTGGGTCATTGTTCACAAGGCAGGCGATTAGGGGCTGGTGGGGACACCGCGGCACGAAGTCAGGGCATCAAGACTGCGCGGAAAAGAATTTTACATTTTTATTGTTGACAATACCGTCCTGTTTAATATGTAGGTTTCCTGTACACCAGCAGTAAGCCCAGGTGGTGGAATTTGGTAGACACGCATGGTTGAGGGCCATGTGGGAGTGATCCTGTGCGGGTTCAAGTCCCGCCCTGGGCAAAACAGAAGAGCCCCGAATAGGGGCTTTTGGATTTTTGCTTGCTCAACTTGCTCATAGAAAAACAATAAGGGGCGCGATACGGCGCCACTGTGAAAATACCATTCTGAGAGGAACTGTCGTGACCACGGAACAAACTCTTGTCATCATTAAACCGGATGGGCTGGTCAAGTCGCTTACCGGCAATATCCTTTCCCGGCTTTCGGAAACCAAGCTGATCATTATCGGCTCGAAGGTCGTGCAGGTAACGGAAGCGCTTGCAAAAGAGCACTACAAGCACCTGAGCGATAAGCCGTTTTTTCACGAACTGGTGGAGTATATCATGGGGGACGTGCACAACACCCACCGGGTCATGGCCCTGATATACCAGGGTGAAGGCGCCATAACCAAGGTCCGGGAGATCGTCGGGGACACCAATCCGGAGAAGGCGAACCCGGTTTCCATCCGCGGGGCCTACGGGCGGATAACCACGACAGGTGTCTTTGAAAACGTCGTGCATGCTTCGTCAAGCCCGGAGGACGCCGAGCATGAAATAAAACTATGGTTCAAACCGCATGAAGTTGTCGGAAACATTTACCCCGTCAAGGACGTTGTCCGGGAAAAAATCACCGAAAAAGACTGGGCGTAATCAGCCCTTGTGCAGCCAGGAGATACCATCATGAGAATAATACTGCTGGGGGCCCCGGGCGCCGGCAAGGGGACTGTTTCTGAAATACTGACTGAACAGTATGGCATAAAACAGATATCAACGGGAGACATCCTCCGCAGTGCAGTTAAAGCCGGCTCGGAACTCGGAAAAACAGCCGAAGGCTATATGAAACGGGGCGAACTCGTACCGGATTCACTTATCCTCGATATCATGGAGAAGCGCCTCCAGGCCGATGACTGCCGCGCGGGGTTCATTCTCGACGGGTTTCCCCGTACCATCGGGCAGGCGGAATCGCTGAAGAAGATGCTCGAACGCCTCGGCATAAAAATCGACGCCATCGTCAATCTCGAAGTGCCTGAAGACGTGATCATCAGTAGGCTGTCCTCGCGCAGGACATGCTCAAACCATGACTGCCAGGCAATTTACAATATCTACACCAAGCCGTCCCGGAAGGAGGGGATCTGCGACAAATGCGGCAGTCCCACGATCCAGCGGGACGATGAGACCGAAGAGGCTATAAAGCAGCGCCTCGAGACCTACGCGGAAAAGACGGCCCCCCTTATCGAGTATTACCGGCATGATCCGGCCTTTGTTTCAGCCCCTTCGATCAAACCGGAACCGGCTATCGAGGCCATACGGACCCGGGTCGGCCGCTGAAAGGCATAACGCCGCCGCGGCGGCGGGCTGCGAAAAAATACTTTACAAATAGACGACGCTATTAAGCATACTACGTAATTGATATGTCCGGCGGAACGGCGAAGCGGGCCCGGCGCCGGACTTTCATGATTAAATGGAGAGATGCCCGAGCTGGCCGAAGGGGACGGTCTCGAAAATCGTTGTGGGCTTTGCTCACCGAGGGTTCGAATCCCTCTCTCTCCGCTGTGAAGAGCCGAAAGCGCGCATGCATATGCGCGCCAACCTGGAGAGGTGTCCGAGAGGCCGAAGGAGCACGGTTGGAAACCGTGTGTAGCGTAAGCTACCGAGGGTTCGAATCCCTCCTTCTCCGCATAAGCAATCCTTGAGTTTGACCTCATCCCCCTGGTCCCATTTGGACAACAGGATGTTGTTCATGCCGGCGAAGACATGGATGTCCCGGGCCGGCCTCCCGCGGGGAGAAGGGGGATTATAATTCATTAAAGGATCATAGACAAATCCATGTCCTACCAGGTAACCGCCAGAAAATGGCGTCCCCAGAACTTCGACGGGGTCGTTTTCCAGGACCATGTATCCACGACACTGAAGAACAGCATCGAGAAGGGACGCGTATCCCATGCCTACCTGTTTTCCGGACCCCGCGGCGTGGGCAAAACCACCATGGCGAGGATCCTTGCGAAGGCCCTCAACTGTGAGACCGGGCCTACACCGAATCCCTGCGACACCTGCGACAACTGCAGGGAGATACGGAAGAGCACGTCCTTTGACGTCATCGAGATCGACGGCGCCTCCAACAACAGCGTTGACGACATCCGCGAACTGCGCGAAAATGTCAACTTCGCCCCGGTCAAATCAAAGTACAAGATCTATATCATCGACGAAGTGCACATGCTCAGCACGGCGGCCTTTAACGCCCTCCTCAAGACACTGGAGGAGCCGCCGCCGCATGTTGTTTTTATCTTCGCCACCACGGAGATACACAAGATACCGGACACCATCCTTTCGCGGTGCCAGAAATATTTTTTCAAGAAGATTCCCGTGGATCCCATCGTAGCCCACCTGCGGCTCATCATCCAGCGCGAGGGATACCGGATTTCCGATACCGCCCTGTACCCGATCGCCCGGGCGGCGGAAGGGTCAATGCGCGACGCCCAGTCCCTCCTGGACCAGGTCATATCCTTTTCAGACCTGCGCCGCGGCGGCGACGCTGAGATCGGCGAGGAGGACGCCCTCTCAATCCTGGGCATCGTTCCGGTGGAAAGCTACGCGGCGCTACTCGGCGCCATCGGAAGCGCTGATGCCGCAGCAGTCATGGCGGAGGTGCACCGGGTCACAATACTGGGCGTGGACATTCCGCGCTATGTGAACGGCTTCGTGGACCTGCTCCGCACCGTCAGGCTCATGCGGAACGGCGTTTCCGTGCATGAACTCCTCGGCCTCTCCGGGGAGGAGATCGACATGGTGCGCGGCGCTGCAGCGGGGTTTTACGACGAGGAGCTTTCTCTCATGTTCCGCATTGCCGCCGACCTGCAGCGTGAACTCAAGTTTTCCAATAACGAACGCATCAACCTGGAGATGTCCCTCCTCGACATGATCGCGGTGAAAAAAGCTCCCTCGCTCTCCTCCATAATAAGCAGGCTCGATGGGGGCGCGCCGGCGCCGCAGAATGAGGCAGTCCAAAAGCCTGCGGGCGCCGCGGGGATGGAACCGCGTCAGGCTGTCAAAAAGAAGGATGAAGCGTCCGCTGAGGCGGTCGGAACCGCAACGCAGGGCGGCATCCGCAGGCACTGGGATGACTTCCTCAACACCATTAAGGACAGCAAGCAGTACCTCCACTGCATCCTGAAGCCGTCAACGGTGTCGTTGGACGGCGATACCCTGCACATATCCTTCCAGGGCGGAGCGGACAACTCCTATTATTCACGGGTCCTGGAACAGAAGAACCTCGATTTCATAAAAAAGGAACTGTCAGGTCTTTATGGCAAACCCATCCGCGTCGTGGTTGGCGCGAACGGTGGAGGCCGGGAGGGAGATGGTGCCGCATCCGGGAATACAAGCGGTGCTGCGCCGGCCGCCGGGAAGAAAGCCGATCGGCCCCTTCCGGAAGAGACCGTCACCGTGCCGCCGCCGGAGGCGGAGATGATAAAGAACCCCGGCGCACAGGAATTTAAATCCGAAGACAAGACCGTGGAAAAAATCAAGAACGCTTTTCACGGGCAGATAATAGATAAAGGAGAGAAGTGATGCTGAAGGGACTTGGCGACATCGGAAACCTGATGAAGCTCCAGAAGGAGTTCAAGAGCATACAAAAAAAGATCATGAGCGCCACCCGGGAGGGCAGGAACCCTGACGGAACGGTGAAAGCGGTTCTGAACGGCGAGTACAGAGTCATGAGCCTTTCCATCGACCCGGAGTACCTGAAAAGCGCGGCTCCGCGCGACCTGGAAAAAGCGGTCCTCGCCGCGGTCAACAACGCAGTGGATGAGGTAAAGAGCTATTCGGCAGCCGAAATGGAGAAGCTGACCGGCGGCCTTAATCTGCCGGGACTCGGCGGACTGGGGAGCATGTTCAAGTGATATCCCCCTCCCTTGATGGGAGGGGCCAGGGCAGGGTGACGGGTTGCAGGGAAGACCGCTGGGATTTTCACCCCCACCCGACTTCAGAGGCCCCATCAAGGGGGAGGGGTTCATTGAACCTGGAAAGAGCCATAGAGCATTGTCAAATCAACCACTATGAAATCATCATCCTATCTTGAAGCGCTGATAAAAAAATTCTCGAAGCTCCCCGGCATCGGCCCGAAAAGTGCTTCCCGGATCGCTTTCCACATACTGGGAATGCACCGGGAGGACGTCGAGGGCCTGGCCCGGGCGATGATCGAGCTGAAGCGGAACACCTTCACCTGCACGCTGTGCGGGGGCCTGTCCGACGGGGACGTCTGCGCCATCTGCCAGGACCCGGCGCGGGATCGGGGTCTCATCTGCGTGGTGGAGGACGCGAAGGACGTTATCACCATCGACGGGACCGGTGAGTTCAAGGGCCTCTTCCATGTCCTGCACGGCCTTATATCGCCGCTGGACGGCGTCGGTCCCGATGAGCTGAATATAAAAACTCTGCTGGATAAATGCCGGGGCGGTGCAGTGCGCGAAGTGATACTGGCTCTCAATCCGTCAGTGGAGGGCGACGCAACATCGCTCTACACCGCGCGCCTCATCAATCCCTTCGGTGTCACCGTAACGCGAATAGCCCACGGATTACCCGTGGGCGCGGATCTTGAGTTTGCTGATACGGCGACTATCATAAAGTCTCTGGAGGGCAGGGTGAAGATATAGGCGTGGTTTCAGTCGCCGAGCTTTTTATCCACGTATTGCGCTATGATTGTGTTCCTCTGGTCGTCAGACTGCACGAACTGGCAACCATAGCGCCACTTTGTCATGAGTTTCCGTGAAAACATGACCTGCAGCTTATCCTTTCTCATCTGCGGGCCGATTTTATACAGGATATTGATGGTCGCCTGGTCCAGGTTGTCCCGTTCGCTTTCAAAGGCCAGGCCACCGACGGAAATATTGTTGAACCAGCATTCATTTGCAGCCGGACTCTCGTCATTTTCCACAATAAAGTAGGATGGCTGGTAAAAATCAGCCCGAGGATGTTCCCTGTTGTTTTTTTGTTTTTTGCTGAATATCATCATTTTCTCCCGTTGAATGATGTTACATGTTTAGTTTTACATCCCACTTGTGCCCGTATCCCACTGTGTCTGGACTGTATGGGTTTCGGTCAGTGGTTTAACCCTTGATCCCCATTGAAAAACAGTATGCTGCGTAAAGGCAATTATTCCTGCAACGGAATAGTATAATAGAGTGACATATTTTTGTCAATTTAAGTTTATTATTAGTACCCTTTAATGGCATGAAAAGTGCAACTTTGAAAATTTTTTATTTTTTCACATGTATGGTATACGGATGTTAAGGGAGCGGGAATATACGCCGGCTTGATTATTTCTTTTTTTTCTTTTTACCCTCGATCTGTATGTCAATGGGTATTCCATCCAGGCCCAGATCTTTCTGCAGGGATTTTTCAAAGTAGCGGATGATATCCTTCCTGAAATACTCGGGATTGTTCACGAAGAGCTTGAACCGGGGCGGCATTGATTCGGTCTGGGTGGCGTAATATATTTTAATGCTGCTCTGAAGCTGGGGAATGCGCCGCGAAGACTGTATTTGTGCAAGAATGCGGTTCAGCCGCGGAGTTTCAATTCTCTGCGATGCCCGTTCCTTGAGATCCAGTGAGGTTTCAATGATCCGGTGCAGACGCTGCTTGTTCTTCGCCGAAATGGAAATGATGGGGAAATCGCTGGCCTTGTAGAACTGGAACTTCAGCCGGTCGATGAATGTATCGAAGGTCTTGTGGTCCTTTTCAATGAGGTCCCACTTGTTCACGGCGATGATCACGGGTTTGCGTACTTTCATGATCTCGTCGGAGATCTTCTTGTCCGTCTCCGTCAGGCCGGCCTCGGCGTCGATAAGATGGACGACGACATCGCTTCGCTCTATCGATTCGATGGTGCGGGTGAGGGAGTAATAGTCAACGGCGTCGGTTATGCGGCTTTTTTTCCGGATGCCGGCGGTATCGATAACGGTAATCCTTTTCTTATGGTAGATGAAGTCCTCGTCGATGGAGTCCCGTGTGGTTCCGGGTATCTCCGATACCACGGCGCGGGTGTACCCGATGAGGGAGTTCAGGAGCGTTGATTTCCCCGAATTGGGTCTCCCCACGATGGCGAGTTTCAGGTCTGACTCGGGCCGCGCCGTTTTTTTCACCGGCAGCAGGTCGAGGACCTTGTCCATGAGAAGCGTCATGTTGAAATATGTCTTTGCCGATATCGGCACGATATCCTGGAATCCCATCTCGTAGAAGTTCGTCATGTTCTCAAGCAGCTCGGTGCCGTCCATCTTGTTGACCGCGATGATGGCCGGTATCGCCAGCTTCCGGATGATTTCCGCCAGGTCCATGTCGAAGGCCGTGGGCGCCGGGTTTTCCATGAGGAGAATAATGATGGAAGCTTTCTTCAGGTATTCCCGCGCATTGGCCAGGATCGGCTCCGACAGTTCCGACGAGTCCGGGAGGTCGAGGCCGGGCGAATCGGCGAGGGTGAACATGATCGATTTATAATCGACATTGTAGGAAAGTATGTCCCTGGTAAGGCCGGGGACGGCGTCGACGATGGCCTTCTTCTGCTTGATGACGGCGTTGAAGAGTGTCGATTTTCCGACATTGCGCCTTCCGACGATGGCGACTATGGGTAAATTGCTCATGATGTCCTGCTCGAATGATATCGGGCAGTATTGTTTCGCCCCCTTTCAAATACAAGCAAATAACAAGGTGCGTGGTCGGCAGATATACGGACCATCCGTTCTATCATGAGACATAATATTGTGCTTGTAATTTTTCCGGCCCTGCTGTATACTGATTCAGACATGGTGAAGAGCGGCAGCAGGTGATGCATCGGCAGGATTCGGGCAGGGGGGACATCATGACGCTGGTGCTGTTTGCCGCAAGCGATGGTATCCGATTCAAATAAATAATATACTATGAGGTGGCGAATGGCTGCAAAATCTGTTAACCTTATCAAGTATCTGATCAAGGGCAAGGAGTCGAGAAAAAAGACTCTCCTCAAGGAGCTCAGTGCGGTGGACGGGCAGATCAAAAAGCTGAAGAATGACATGAAAAGTGCCGCGAAACGCGAGGCCGCCGCAAAGAACGCGAAGGCGAAAAAAAAGAAATAATCAGCCGTTGTTTTCATCGAGAAATTTTAATACCTTAAAGGAGGGAGAGCCCTCCTTTTTTATTGGGACAATAAAATAATTGATTTAATTGGCATGTTATTCGATAATATAATATAAACTTGTCCATGCCGCCTCCGGCAGTGGGGACAAATGACACCTATACAGGCAGGGGTCCGGCCTTGATCCAGGTAAACCAGCGAAAAAACAGGGATTTCCAGGAATTCGAAGATGTCGAGGATGTTACCAACATCCTGAAGTCCCAGTTCACCAACCGTAGACTGTACATTAAATATGCGGTGGATAAAATCGAAATAACCATCAACGAGTACAACGCTGACGGCACGATGATGGTGGTCACCGACCCCAATTACAAGAACGAGGGGAACACGATCATCATATACGGCCTGTCCGATAAATACATCGAAGTCGACCTTGAAGTGGTAGAAGAGCGCGGACCCGGCTATTATCACTGCAGGGTAAAGAGCGCCCGCCGCGCCCTGCGGGGCCGGCGCGATCTCCGCTTCAAGGTTGCCCCGGACGACGTGGTGGCGACGAATTTTAGAATCTCCCGCCACACCATCGACGTGTCGAGCTTCAACATCCCGACCAGCATCAAGGTCGTTCTCGAGCAGTTCCAGTCGCAGAATTCTAAAATGAGCGATGTCCTCCGGGTGGACGTATTCAAGCCCGATGACCGTGACCGGCTCCTGGTTCAGATGAAAAAAACCGGGAAGACCCTCTGGGTTGCCAACACGGCAGAGCCTGATTCATACAAGGCGATGAACGATGATTTTATCGACATGCATGACCTGTACGGGGACGATCTTCCCGCGGTCATTAAGCGGTACATCGAGCGTGGCTACAAGTCGATCCTGGCGGTCCCTATCATCTATATAACCGAATCATCGTCATCAGTCCCCTTCGCCTACATACAGCTTATATCGAAGAGCAGGAATTTTTCCCTGGATGACGTGCTGACCGTGAAGGATCACTCATTCAAGCTCATTGACAGGATCCGCGACGCCAATACCCATCTCATACCCATGCACCAAAGGGTCGTCGACATCAGCCGCGGCGGGGCAAAGCTTAAAATAACCGATAAAAATCTCCAGAAATATATCATGCGTTCCAAGGGGTTCATCTTTGACCTTGTCTTCAAACTCCAGGCTCCCATTACGATATTTGGCGAGGTGAAGGTTTCCTATACCGATGAGGATGAGAACCTTATGGTCGGCGTTGACTTCGAGGGGAATTCGTCGCGCAAGGACGAGATGAAGCGGTATTATTCAATTCTCAAGCCGATGGAGACCGACTACAAGGCCAAGCTGCTGAAATCAATGAAGAACCGTAAAAAGGACGCGCAGTCTTCCCCGTCCGAGCAGTAACCGCCGGTCATTGTTTCTTTTTTAATTCCTTCGCAACTTCCGCATCAGATTTTCTCGCATAGCATGGAACGATCCTGTTGTAGTCCGCGTGTTCCGCGGGATTGCCGAGGTAGGTTTCGCGAACCAGCGCGCATATGATTTCTCCGGAGGGAACGAAGTTTTCAGGGAAGACACCCTTCTCCAGGGATACCAATGACTCTTTGTATTTTACGGTCCCGTTCCCGATACAGTATGTTTTCCGTGACCTGTCCACGCCGTCCACCAGGTACTCAATGCCGTAATCGCCGGGGGGGATAATTTCCTCCGGCGCCAGGAGGAACCCGCTTTTCCGGTAGAGTGCCCCGAAGACGCGTCCCTTTTTCGCGTCAAAGGCGATCAAGATATTTTCGCCTATTCCGGCATCGACGGAAACAGCGAAGAGTAGCTGCGTCGGTATGCCCACCAGGGGTATCCCCAGCACCTGCGCGAGCATGCGCGCCGTTGACACGGCTATCCTGATGCCGGTAAAGGAGCCAGGCCCGATGCCGACTCCCAGGCAGTTGAGTTCAGACGCGGCTATGCCCAGCGTGTTCAGGCACCGGCCGATGGTGTCAATGATCGTGACCGAGTGGGAGGTGTTGACCACGATCGACGTTTCGGCTGCCGCATCGCCCCTCGCTGCGGCGATGATCTCCAGCGGCGATGCTGTATCAATCACCAGGATGTTCAATTGTTATGCTCCTGCCTGTTTCGTCCAGGTATCCGATTGTAATGGTAATGCGCGATGGGGGCAGCCGGTCAAGGGCACGGTCGGCCCATTCGATGACTGATATGCCATCATTTTCCCAGTACTCCTCGAAAAAAAGCTGGTCGAGTTCTTCGGGCCTGTTGATGCGGTACAGGTCAAAGTGATAAAGGGGAACGGGTCCCTCGTAGATTTCCATGAGAGTGAAGGTGGGGCTGGTAATTTCGTCGGCAATGCCCAGTCCCCTGGCAATCCCCTTCGCCAGTATGGTTTTCCCGGCGCCGAGGTCGCCGATAAGGGCGAATACCGAGCCGCGGCCCGCCTTCCTGCCAAGGCTTTCCGCGAGGGCAAGGGTCTCTTCCATAGAGTGTGAGATGACGTTCCGTACCATCGCTACCAATCTTTGCCGATGGCATCGGTGAAGGCAAGCAAAAATGGATTGTTTTGCGGGTTCCTTGCCCCGCGCCTTCTGTTGGCCCGGGGTTTAAACCCCGGGCCAACAGAAGGCATCCTGTAACTATCGGTATTGGACCGATAACTATCGGCATGATACCGATAACTATCAGTGCCGTTTTGTTGGACTGGTTATGATCATGGCACCAGAAGGTTCGCAGGATAGATCCTAATAATACTTAAAATTCCCGACTAATTCCATAAAACATGCAAATAAAACTATAAAAAGTATATTTTTGTTGTATTTTTTTCTTGATTATTTATAGTGCGTTTAACAAATATGCCACTCATATAAAAGCCGGGGGGAGATGACATGGCGACCATCCCAAAAGAAGAAAAAGCAAAAAAGAAAAGAAAGATTATAATAGAAGCCCTTAAAAGGCTTCTTGATAAAGATGTGTATTCACGCATCACCGTGCAGGAGATAGCCGACGAGGCGGGATTCTCCAAGGGCGGCGTTCTCCATTACTTCCCCACGAAAGAGGACATATATCTTGAATTGATCGAGGAGATTTTCACGGAATTCGTCCAGGCCCACAGTTCCATACTGGAATGGGAACTCGGGTCAGATGAGGTCGCGCCCATATCAGCGCTGGTCGGCGCGGAGAATTTCATCATAGAGAAAAGAAATATCAAGATCATCATGAACATCATCCTCTATGCATTTGAAGAAGAGAAGATCATGAGGATCGTCAGCAAATATATACGGCTGCACCGGAATTTCTACGATAACATCATTTCTGACCTTACAAAAGATGCAAGGGGACGCAGAAAGTCAGACCTGCCATCGAAATATCTGTCGAGGATCACGCAGACCATCGTGCTCTTTATCGGGCTCCTCGAATCCATAGATCCCTCGGACCCGACAGAAATGGATTATCTCGAAATAGTCAAGTTCGTCACCTCCCTGCTCAGGGGGTAGGCGGGTCAGGGCTCACCGATGGCATGCCGACTGGCCGAATATCGTCCGGTGACCTGGCCCCGGCGAATGCGCTGTCAGGACTAATGCCATGGTGGACAGGGATCAACTCTACAACAACCTGAACGAAGGGATCCTGGCCGAGCGGCTTGGATCATTCCAGCGCAATCTCCGGAAAAATCTCGACATCATCCGCGCCCGTGGCGGCCTGCAGAGGATCGTCCCCGACCTTGAAGGGAAAACTGCGGTGGTCATCGCTGCGGGGCCGTCCCTGGAAAAAAATTTAGTCCTTCTCAGGCAATACCAGCACCGCCGGGAACTGGTCTACATCGCCGCCGACATGGCGCTCAGGCCTCTTGCGCGCTTCGGCATCTCACCCCGCTTTGTCGTTTCCTGCGAGACAAGCCCCGTCGATTTTTTCGGAGGAGTCGATACCGCTCCCATGCATCTGTTTGCCTTCAGCTGCATGTCCCACGCAAACCTGATGCGATGGCGCGGGGACGTGAGCTTTTACAACTGGATGATGCGGCGTCCCGAATACGACCGGCTCTGGGAAACATCCGGCCTTGACCTCGGGTTTGTTGCAACGGGCGGCCTGGTTACGACCCAGGCAGTGGCCATCGCTCTCGGGTGCCGGATCAATGGCCTGGTCCTTGCCGGCAACGATCTTGGTTTTTCCGACTGTTACCACGTGCGCGAATCGGTCTCATGCAGGGCATCAATAGAAGGGGCCGACCGCCTGGCGCCCCCGGAATCGCGGGAAATGGCGCGCCGACGCCGCGCCATGGAATACCGTATTGAGCGTGGAACCAGGAGTTACTTCACCACCGGGCAGTTCCTTGCCGCGAAGATGTGGCTTGAAAATCTTTTCAAGGACAGCCGGGTCCCCGTATACGACTGCAGCGATCCCGGCTGTTCTGAAAAATATGTTGCAAAAATGGAATTGAAGGATTTTATGTATACCATTAATGGCAGATCCAGAAAAAAAAGGAGATAATCATGATAACGCTGCATAAACTCAATGGCGCGGAATTCATCCTCAACGATAACCACATAGAAACGATTGAATCAACCCCGGACAGTGTTATCACCCTTATGAATGAAAAAAAATATATCGTAAAAGAATCCGCTGATGAGATTATCAATAAGATGAGGGAATATCAGCTGCAGATTCTGGCCAAATTGAAACATGCCAAATGATGCCGTCAGGAAATTACATCTTGACATATTCGTGAATTATGGCAGTATAAACGGAGGAAGAGAGTAATATGGTATTGATCACTGTCGAGGACCATGGCAAGGTCGTCATAATGAATATTGACGGGGAATTCTATATAGACAGCATCGAGAATGCAGAACAGATATGGAACCAGCAGCTCGTCCGGCGTCCGAAAGTGATAGCTGTCAACTGTAAAAATATCAAATATATGGATTCATCGGCTATCGGGATCCTGGTGAAGTTCCTGAACAGCGCCATGAAACAAAAAACAGAAATGGTTTTTTTTGACCTGAACGACAACCTGCTTGGCATTTTTAAAACGGCCAAGCTCAGTAATTTTTTTAAGATCATGTCAAAGACGCAGTTTGAGATGGAGTACCTGGAAAAATAAGAGAGAGATTTTTATTAAGGGGCTCCGCCCCTTAGCCCCGTTTTTATCTATCCTTATCATCTAATTGCCCCCAATAAAAATAGTTTCTTCCTTATGAATTTATGCCGACAATACAATAAGGCTATCTTATGTATCAGGAGAGTCTGCGGAAAATAAGTATAAATAGGATGTTATTTAAGAAAAAACAGGAGTAAAAAAACTTATATAACACTTTTCCAAAAATGAATAAATTAATTGACATAAATAGTCAGATGTGATAATTATGTCACATATTTATACATTAATTTAATTATATTTTTATTTTTGTGGTGTTTATAATTAGATTAATAATGTTCACAGGCAAACTGGTTAATGTTGGATATCTGTCGGGAAGAAATATCGTGTTGAGATGCGGAGCCTACTATATAATAATCTTCAGATTATAAAAAGGAACTGTCATGGGCGAAGAAGAAAAGGATGAGATAATCGAGGAAGAAGAGGAAGCGCCAAAGGAACCGGACGCGGGGCGACGCTTTGAGGCGTCGAAGATCGTCAAGATACTGCTGTATGTTGCGGGCGGCATCCTTCTCATTGTCCTGGTGACCGGCATATCGTATCTGGTGGCCAAGTACGTGCAGGAGAGCAGCTATCAGAAGCGGCAGGACATCGTGGCCGCTCCGCCGCCTCCGCCCCTTGCCAGCTTCGAGCTGCCGGATTTTTCCAAGACCACGGCCGACGCCGAGCCTCATTTCATTAAGATGAAGATCTCGCTGGCCTATGAACCGAACGTGGAGCTGAACAACGAGCTGGTCCAGCGCCGCGACCAGATACAGCATGTCATCAATATAATTCTGCAGGGTAAGAAATACGAGGATCTTGATACAGTGAGCGACAGCGTCGCCCTCGCCGAGGAGATCAAGGCGCATGTAAACGTGATTCTCATATCGGGCAAGATCAAGGAAGTGTATTTCAAGGAACTGGTGGTAAACTAGGCGGGACTTTTTTTAATCGTGGGAGGAGCATATGGGTGATGGATCATTATCACAAGACGAAATAGATGCGTTATTACAGGGCGCTGATGATATGTTGTCACCGACCGGCGGGACCGCGGCCGCGGAAACCGGCCGGGGTCGGGGCATGTTCCCGCCGAGTGAATTAAACGCGGTACGGGATGCCCTTAACTCTGCAGTCGGTTCGGTCGCGCCGTCGCTGTCCGGCTACCTGGGCGGCAGGAACCTCCGCATATCGCGGCCCTTTATAGAGGTGAAGCATCAGGAGGCGGTGCGCGCCGATTTCTCCGGCCGCTACGTGCAGGTGTCCATGGATTACAGCGGGGCAATGAACGGCAGGAACCTCATTGTCTTCAATCTGCAGGACGCCGGTTCCATTTCCTCCCTCATGATGGGGGACGACCGCGGCGTGCCTCCCGCGGAATTATCCGAGGCGCACCAGAGCACGATACAGGAATTCACGAACCAGCTCCTGTCGTCGATGGCGACGCAGTTCAGCGGCTCCCTGGGCGGCGGGATCAATACCACCCCGGCGACGCTCTCTCTCGCCAGCGGGGGCAACGATCTCCAGCTGCCGCCGGGGGCGGACCTTGTCAAGGTCACCTACGACTTCGCCATAGACGGCGTGTTGAATTCAAAACTGTTCCACATAATGGACATTTCCCTGGCGCAGGGGCTTTCGAGCGCCACGGGCGGCATGTCCCAGCCCGTGAGCCAGCCCCAGCAGTTCCCGGCCCATGCCGGCCAGGTCGGCATCAGCCCGGTGAAGTTCCCGCCGCTGGACGAGGGGATACCGCCCAGTGTCGGCGGGAATATATCCCTCATCCTCGATGTGCCGATGACGCTGACAGTGGAGCTGGGACGTACAACCCAGCTCGTGCAGGACATCCTGGGACTGGGCGAGGGATCGATCATCGAGCTTGACAAGCTGGCGGGCGAGCCGGTGGACCTCCTGGTAAACGGCAAGCTCATAGCCAAGGGCGAGGTCGTGGTCATAGACGAAAATTTCGGGGTCCGCGTGACGGATATCGTGAGTCCGGCCGAAAGGCTGTCGGGAATACAATAATATGGCGGTGGCGTTCATCGCCATATTTTTTACTGTTTTTTAATGAGACATAAGACAGGAAACTTAATGAAGATAAAGGACATACATACAATTACACTGGCTTCCATTATTATTTTTGCCTTTGCGGCAGTATTATGTCCCATTGACCTTGCCGCCAAGCAGAAGAAGCGCCCGGCGAAGCAGGAAACGGTCAGGCAGGAAAAAAAGGAAGCGGTTGCTGAAAAGCAGGAAAGCCAGGACGCGGCGGAACCGGCACAGGAAAGCGAAAAAGCCGGTGAAGCCGTAAAAGAAAAGGGAGTCGCAAAAGAAGAGACCGAAGGGATTCCGACCAGGGATTTCAAGGAAGATGACTTCAAGCCCCAGGTGGAGGAAGAGTCTGCCGTCTGGATGTTAATAAAGATGATTTTCATCCTCGGTATATTCGCCGGTGGGTTCTATTATTTCTACCGGTTCATCACAAAAAAGTCGGGCATCGGGCTTTTCGGCGGCGAGGCCATCAAGGTGCTGTCAGTGGCGCCACTGGGGCAGAACAAGTTTCTCCAGGTTGTCGACCTGGCGGGAAAGGTGCTGGTCATCGGCGTATCGGACAACGCCATCACCCTGATTTCCGAGATCACCGAAAAAGACCAGATCGACCGCATCAGGATCCTTTCGAACCGGACGCCGCCCGCGGACCGGAAGGTCAGCGGGTTCCAGGAGTATGTGATGAAGGACATCGGCAAACTGATCGAGAAGGTGCGCGAGTTCAGGAGCCGCGGCGGCCGCACAAAAACGACCGTCATCGATAACCCGGAAGACATCAATTACCTGAGGCAGCAGAGAAACAGGCTGAAGGATTTAAATGGTTCAGACAATGAAAATGAATAAGAATGTAATCATCATGGCCGCGCTTCTGGTGCTCTTCGGCGCCGGGATCAGCTATGCCCAGGACGTGGGCGGCGTGCGCATGCCCATCCCGAAGATCACCTTCGACATCAAGGAGGCGGCTGGTCCGCGCGACGTGGCCCTCTCCCTCCAGGTCCTTTTTCTCCTTACCATCCTCACCCTGGCGCCGGCGATCATCATGATGATGACCGCCTTCACCAGGGTCGTCATCGTGATGGACTTCATCAAGCGGGCCCTGAGCCTCCAGCAGATGCCGCCGAACCAGATCATCATCGGCTTTTCCCTCTTCCTGACCTTTTTCATCATGGCCCCGACATTTACGAAGATAAACGACGAGGCGCTCCAGCCGTACCTGAAGGGGAAGATTGATAACGAAGCGTTTTTCAACAAGGGCATGGATCCGCTGCGCACCTTCATGTTCAAGCAGACGCGCGAAAAGGACATCGCACTGTTCATCAAGCTCGCAAAGCTGCCGAAGCCGAAAAACCAGAAGGACGTGCCGTCCTACTGCCTCATTCCGGCCTTCATGATAAGCGAGATGAAGCGGGCCTTTGAAATTGGCGTGTTCATTTTTATTCCTTTTATAGTCATCGATATGATTGTGGCAAGCGCCCTCATGGCCATGGGGATGATCATGCTCCCGCCGATCATGATCTCGCTGCCGTTCAAAATAATACTGTTCATACTTGTTGATGGCTGGAACCTGCTGGCTTACGAGCTGGTGCGTTCATTCAGATAGCGGAGTGGTGCAATGACCGATGTAACCGTAATAACCATAATGCGCGAGTCGCTGATGACGATACTCATTGTCTCCGCACCGATGCTGGGTATTGGAATGTTCGTGGGACTGATTATATCTATTTTTCAAACCACGACGTCGATCCAGGAGCAGACCCTGACCTTTGTACCGAAGATCGTGGCCATTTTCTTAACGCTGATTATTTTCGGGTCGTGGATGATACGGACGCTCCTGAATTATACGAACCATATATTTTCGATGATAGAGAAATTGTGACGGGGGCTGATGTACTATTTTGTATATCATTTCCAGGTGTTTCTGCTGATCATGATGCGCATGAACGCCATGATCACCATAGCCCCCTTTTTCTCGAGCGACGTGATACCGTTCAGGATCAAGGCGCTTGTTTCATTTCTCGTGACGCTGGTCATTTTTCCGATGGTGGCGGCAAAGGGCTATAAAATTCCCGGTGATATGGGGGGGTATTTCCTCCTTGTTCTGCAAGAGGTCGCCATCGGGCTGTTCATAGGGTTCCTGGTCTCGGTGATTTTCGCGGCGTTCCAGCTGGCGGGCGAGTTTTTCGCGGTGCAGATCGGCTTCGGTATCAACGAGGTCCTCGATCCCATCGGGCAGGTCAGCGTCCCCCTGGTGGGGCAGTTCAAGAACCTCATCGGGCTCCTGGTGCTCCTGGCGATGAACGGGCACCACCTGATGCTCCAGGCGATCTACCGATCCTATGAGCTGGCGCCGGTGATGGGCGTGAGCAAGGCATTCATGGGAGGGCTTTTGAAATACATGCTGTATACTTTTTCCGGTATGTTCGTGGTGGCCCTGAAGATCGCGCTACCCATCGTGGGAATCATATTTCTGATAGAAGTAAGTCTCGGGGTGCTGTCCAAGGTGGCGCCCCAGATGAATATAATGATGCTGGGCTTCCCCTTCAAGATCGTCATCGCCTTTGGCGTGATGATCGTGGTGACGCCCCTTATCGTGCGGATCATGTGGGTGTCCCTGGAGCGGGCCTTCGGATTTATATTCAAAATGCTGGTCCACTGGCCGGGGTAAAAATACAGGCGGTCCCTCCCCCTTGATGGGGGAGGTTGGGAGGGGGTGAAAACTTGTAGCTCACCCTCACCCGTTCCCTCCCATCAAGGGAGGGGGGTGTAAAGAATACTACTATGTCAGAATATATATCAACATTCAGAAAATACGAGCGCTGGAGCGATCAGCTCCTTTTTGACCGCTACTGGGACCTCCAGCTCTTTGCTGCCGAGGACGAGGGGCGTACCGAGGATCCGACGGAGAAAAAGCTCCGCGAGGCCAGGGAAAAAGGACAGGTTGCCAGGACGACCGAGCTGCCCCAGGCTATCGTCGTCATTTTCGCCTTCATGGTGATCCTGATATTCGGCTCGTGGATCTTTGACATCCTGGCACGCGTGACGAAGTACTACCTCTCCTCGTTTTCGCGCCTCAGCGTCACCGAGCGGAGCATGTACCGGGAATTCATCGCCATAACATATGAATCGGGGAAGATAGTGCTGCCCATCTTTGTCGCCGCGATGGTCGCCGCGATCCTGGGCAACCTGGTGCAGGTGGGCTTCCAGTTCTCGGCGCATCCGCTCAAACTTGACTGGAGCAAGATAAAGTTCGATCCCGCCACCGTAATGAAGCGGATATTCTTTTCGAAGCAGGTGGCGATGAACCTGTTCAAGTCGATCTTCAAGGTCGTGGCCATCGGGTTCGTGGCCTATCTCATCATCGTGGCCGATATGGACGACATACTGAAGACGCCGGACGTTTCCGTGGCCATGGCCCTCCGGATCATCATGATGACGGCCTTCAAGATCATCATCTGGTCCGCGGTCCTTCTCCTGGCGCTCTCCATCCCGGACTACTTTTTCCAGAAGCGGGAGTTCATTGAATCGCTGAAAATGACCAAGGAAGAGATGAAAGAGGAATTAAAGGAGACCATCGGCGATCCCTACATCAGGGCGCGCCTGCGCGAAATGCAGCGGCAGAATCTCCTCCGCGCCATGATGAGCAGGGAGGTGCCGAAGGCCGATGTGGTGGTCACCAACCCGACGCACTTTGCCGTGGCGCTCCAGTACGACCGGCAAACGATGCCGGCTCCTACGGTGGTGGCCAAGGGGGAGGACAGCATCGCGCTGAAGATCCGGGAGGTGGCAACCGAGCACGGTATCCCCCTTATCCAGAACCGGCCCCTGGCGCAGGAGATGCACAAAAGGCTGGAGGTGGGCGATATCATCCCGGAAGACCTGTTCTACGCCGTTTCCCTGGTGTACGGCGAAATCATACGCCAGTATCCCGAGCGGTTCAGGAAACTGCAGGAGGCAATATAGCAATGAGGTGTCACCATGGCTGAAGCACGGGGAGGGGGGTTCGCGGCGTTGTTTGAGAACACCCTGTGGATGCAGAAGACCGACATCCTGATGGGTATCGGCATCGTCGCCGTGGTGACGATGCTCATCATACCGCTGCCCACATTCCTGCTCGACTTTTTTCTGGTCATAAGCATCATGTCGGGCCTGCTGATCCTGATGATCGTCATGTTCATCGGGCGGACTTTTGATTTTTCAATCTTTCCGTCTCTGCTGCTGATCACCACGGTGTTCCGGCTGGCCCTGAACGTATCCTCAACGCGGCTCATTTTATTGCAGGGGGCCGCTTTCGACGGCAAGATCATAAGGGCCTTCGGCGAGTTCGTCGTCGGGGGGAACTACGTCGTCGGCTTCATCATATTCATCATCCTGGTCGCGGTGCAGTTCATCGTCATCACCAAGGGCGCGACGCGGACGGCCGAGGTCGCCGCACGGTTCACCCTGGACGCCATGCCCGGCAAGCAGATGAGCATCGACTCTGACCTGTCCAACGGCCTCATCACCGAGGATGAGGCGCGGAAGCGCCGCGAAGAGATCCGGAAAGAGGCTGACTTCTACGGGGCCATGGATGGTGCCTCCAAATTCGTCCAGGGCGACGTCAAGGTCGCCATCGTCATTACGTTTATCAACATCATCGGCGGCTTCATCATCGGCATGGTCATGCGCAACGAGCCCTTTGACGTGGCGCTGAAGACCTATACCCTGCTGACCATCGGCGAGGGCCTGGTGGCGCAGATACCCTCGCTCCTCATCACCACGGCCACCGGTATTATCGTGACCCGGGCCGTGTCCAACGAGAACATGGGAAAAGACATGGCGGACCAGCTCGGGTCGCAGCCGCGGGCGCTCCTCATCACCGCGGCCACCCTCGGAATCGCCATCTTCATCCCGGGTTTCCCGAAAATTGCGCTCCTCATCCTCTCCCTTGGCCTCGGCTCATTGGGTTACGTGCTCATGCAGTCGCAGACCGAGGAAAAAGAAAAAGTGGAGCGCAAGGAGAAGGAGGCGGCTATGAAGGAGCACCGGCCCGAGGAAGTGACGCAGCTGGTGCAGGTCGATCCCCTCGAGGTCGAGATCGGCTACAACCTGATACCGCTGGTAGATCCGGAGCAGGGGGGCACACTCCTCGAGAGGATTACCAACATACGGAGGCGGAGCGCTCTGGACATGGGCCTCATCGTGCCGCCCATCCGCATACGGGACAACATGGAGCTCGAGCCTGAGGTCTACTCGATCCTGATCAAGGGCGTGGAGGTCGGCCGCGGAATACTGCAGGTGGACAAGCTTATGGCCATGGATTCCGGCGAGGTCGCCGATAAGATAGAGGGCCAGGAATTCACGGAACCGGTCTTCGGCCTCAAGGCCATATGGATTAAAATTGATATTCGCGACATCGCCGAGAGCAGGGGGTACACCGTGGTAGACTGCCCGACCATCATCGCCACGCACCTCACGGAGATCATTAAGCGCCACGCCGATGAGATCCTGGGACGGCAGGAGGTGCAGAAGCTCATCGACACCGTGAAGGAGGACTACCCGGCGGTGGTGCGCGAGCTGGTGGAAGATCACAAGATGAACCTAGGCGAGATCCAGAAGGTTCTCCAGGCCCTGCTGCGGGAGCGCGTCTCGATACGGAATATCGTCACCATCCTGGAGACGCTCTCGAGCTATGTCAGCTATTCCAAGGACCCGAGCTTCCTCACCGAGTACGTGCGGATCGCACTGTCGCGGCAGATCACCAGGGACTACGTGGACAAGACCAGCACGCTGTCGGTTATCACGGTTGATCCTGAAATAGAGACAATAATCCGGAATTCGATACACGAGGACCCGATCGAGGGGCCGGTGCTGGCCATGGACCCGACAACGCACCAGACGGTGGTGTCGGCCCTCCTCGACGCGTACCGCCGTTCGAAGAACATGGGCCACCCGCCGGTCTACCTGGTTTCGCCGCAGATACGACGGGTTACCTTTACGCTTCTCGAGCGGGAAATGCCGGCGCCGGTGGTGCTGTCGTACAGCGAGATCACGAACGCCGTGAAGGTGGAAGTGGTGGTTTCCGCGCTGTTATCGAGCGCCGCGTAGCGGCGCTCGATAACAGCGCAGTATATAGCCGTATTTAACTGAAGCAAATCGGAACGGGCGCACCACATTTCGTTCGCCCGCCGCGGATATACATCCATGTATACCGCGGCTCCTGGCGACTTCCGTGTCGCCGGCTCACTGAAATGTGGATTCGCCTCATGCAGACTAACAGATAGGAGTGATTACAATGAGATACATCAAAATCCGGGGCAACAATTACAACGAGGTCATGATGAAGCTCAAGATGGAGCACGGCGACGACGCCATCCCCATCAGCCATAAATTCGTGAAGGAAGGGGGGCTCTTCAACTCGAAGCTCTTTGCCAAGGAGGTCGTGGAGCTGACCGCGGCGGTGCAGGAGCGGAAGTTCAAATCCGGCCTTCTGGGCGAGAAAAAAAGGAAGATCGATTTCACCGTTGATGACGGCGACATGAGCGTCACCGAACTGGGAAGGTCCAGGGTGAGCGATGTTGATGACCGTCCCGCGGCGGCGGCAGCCCCGGTCCAGAAGGACGCGGCGGAGAAGCGGCCCGCCGGCTTCACCTTCAATGAAAAGCTGAATGAAGTGTACTCCGGCATAGCCGAACACCGCAAGGCGGCCCCGGCTCCCGAGCCGATGAGGACCCCGCCGCCGGTCGAGGCGGAGGAAATGGTGAAGATGGCCGAGCCGGAACAGGTCCCGGCCGGCGGTGTCCGCTTCGAAAAGGAACTGGATGAGATCAAGCGCGCCATCTATAAGATCACCACGGATCGCGTCAATGCCTGTGAAGCGCATACCGCCGATGAGGCCAGCATACGGCCCTTCCGGCAGGTATTAAAAAATAATGACTATGACGACGAACAGTGTTCAGCCCTGCTAAACGAGATGAAGAATTCCATCAGCCGGGAGGACCTCAAGGACAAGTATAAAATAGAGAAAAGCCTGAAGGACCTTCTGAAGAGCAAAATCGTGACTACCGGCCCGATCAAGACCGGGAACCGCAAGAAGATAGTCATGTTCATCGGCCCAACGGGGGTGGGGAAGACAACCACCATGGCCAAACTCGGGGCCATTAATTCCCTCCGGGAAGGCCATTCGGTGGCCTTTGTCACCATAGACAATTACCGGATAGCCGCGACGGAACAGCTGAAAAAGTACGCGGAAATCATGAATATCCCCATATACACGGTTAACAACCAGAAGGAATTCAAGGAGATTGTCGCGGCCGACAAGTCGGACATCATCATGGTGGACACCTCAGGCCGGAGCCACCGGAATGACCTCAAGATCTCCGAAATCAAGAGTTTTGCCGATTCCGCGGAGTATGACTGCGAAAAGATCCTCTGCGTCAGTGCCAATACGAAAAAATGCGACCTGAATGACGTTTTCAGGGCCTTTGACGTGATCCATTTTGACAGCGTCATTATCACCAAGGTCGATGAAACTTCTTATATCGGCAATGTCATTGATATTGCCGATAAATACAATAAGCCGATATCATATTATACCAACGGGCAGGAGGTCCCGAATGATATCGTGATCGCCGATCCTGATAAGATTGTTGACATGATGATCGGCAATGTTTATAATTAAACCAGGAAGAAGAGTATAAGGAGGTCCCCCGTGGATCAGGCGGCAAATCTTAGAAGACTGGTGCTCGAGAGCGACGCCAAGAAGCAGAAAAAGACCAGGACTATAGCCATTACCAGCGGCAAGGGCGGCGTCGGGAAAACGAGCGTGGCGGTGAGCCTTTCGATAGCACTCGCGCGGGGGGGCTCGACGGTGACCCTTCTGGACGCCGACCTTGGCCTCGCCAATATCAATGTCATCCTGGGCATCATTCCGAAATATAACCTGTACCATGTCATAAAGGGACAGAAAAAATTGAAGGACATTGTCATCGAGGTTCCGGAAGGGATCAAGATCATAGCCGGGGCTTCCGGATTCCATCAGCTCGCCAACCTCGATCCGAAGCAGCGCAACGAGTTTATCGGCGCTGTTTCGGAGCTCGACTCCGACGACTACATGGTCGTTGACACGGGCGCCGGCGTCTCGCAGAACGTGCTTTCCTTTGTCATGGCTTCCGATGAGATCATTGTTGTCACCACGCCTGAGCCCACGGCCATCACCGACGCCTATGGCATCATCAAGTCGATCGCCGCGCAGTCGCCGGACAAGCTCATCAAGATCATCGTAAACCGGGTGCAGTCAGTTGCCGAAGGGAACCGCGTGGCGCAGCGCGTGATCAATATCGCCGGCCAGTTCCTGAATATAAAAGTAGAGAACCTTGGATTTATCTTCGATGACGTATACGTTCCCAAGTCGGTGCGCAACCAGAAGCCCTTTATCGTGAGTTACCCGAAATCCAAGGCGTCCGCGTGCATTGCCATCATTGCCGACCGGATCAGCAACAGGAACTCCGGCGCGGTAAAGGGCTCAGGGCTCGCGTCATTTTTCAAGAACCTGTTCGTATCCCATGATGACGAGGAGGACGGGCAGTAGAAAAAGGCTTGATCAGTTAGTGTCAGTGTGAAACTATAACCTAACCCGGAAGGGGTTCCCGATTTCAATATGATCAGTCTAAATAAAATAAACCTCGAGTATAAATCTACTGCGCTTTTTGGATTTATCGCCCTCCTGTTGTCTTTCATCATCGGGCTGATCGCGGGGGTTCGGTGGAATGTCGTGTTTCTGCGGTCTATTCTCCTCATGGTAGTGTTCGGCGTCATCGGCTTCGGCATCTGCTTTATTCTCAGAAAGTACGTGCCGGAAGTATATGAGCTTGTCTCCTCGCTGGCGGCGCTGCCCGGCGGCAGGGAAGAAGGGGAGGCCTCGATCGCAGTTGTACCGGAGATGGCGCTGGAAGAAGGTGGTGAAGCGGAAGCGAGGGATATCGCCGAGGAGGGAGTGCAGACCGAAGCGCCGGTGGCGACTGATTTTAAGGAGCTTGACAAGGAAGGATTGTCGCACTATTCGACCATGCCCGGCGGCGCCGGATCGGTCAACACCAAGTCGGGAAAACTGGGGAAGCATATCCTGGAATCTGAGAAGCTGGCGAAATATGAGCCGAAAATTATGGCCCAGGCGGTGCGGACCATGATGAGCAAGGACAGAGAATAACACCCGGGATCACAGGTATGAATAATAAAAAATATAAAGAGCTGGACGCTATCGGTGAAGACAAGCTGTGGGAGAAGTTCATAAAAAACACCGACCAGGATATCCGCGATTATTTCGTCATCAAGTACGCGCCCCTGGTCAAATATGTTGCCGGCAAAATATCCATGGGAATGCCATCGAACATCGAGTTTGATGACCTGGTCTCCTACGGGATTTTCGGCCTTCTCGATGCCATAACAAAGTTCGATCCCGCCCGGGGGATCAAGTTCAAGACCTACGCCATGACCAGGATCCGCGGGGCCATCTTCGACGAGCTCCGGTCCATTGACTGGATTCCCCGTTCGATCCGGCAGAAGGCAAAGCAGGTTGAGCTGGTCATCACCGAGCTGGAGAACAAGCTGGGGCGGACCGTCGAGGACGAGGAGATCGCGCGGGAGCTGGGCGTTTCAAATGAGGAATTCCAGTCCATGCTGTCGAAGTTGTCCGGCACATCGATGCTCTCCCTTAACGACATATGGTACCTCGGCGACGACAGTGATGAGCTCTCCATCATGGAGACCCTGGAAGCGCCGGAGAACATGAACCCCGACATTTTGATTGAAAAGCAGGAAATCCGCGATTATATTATAGATGCAATAAAAAAGCTCCCGGACAAGGAGAAGAAGGTCATCGTCCTGTATTATTACGAAGACCTTACCCTGAAAGAAATCGGCGATGTGCTGGAAGTCACGGAGAGCAGGGTTTCCCAGCTTCATACCAAGGCTATCATGAGGCTGCGGGGCCGGCTCGGGCGTATCAAGCAGAACATTGTTGGATAAGGCCGGTAACATTATCCACAAAAGTAGCATCATAAAGATGTGCACGGGTGCCGGGCTATAACCGAGGTTCCGATGGCGAATATCAAAGATTTATTCATGCGCCTGGATGTTTCTGACGACCGGTCGGATGAGAATGCCGTTGAGGTCTATGCGGATTCCGTGGCGCAGGCGCTGGAGGTGGCGTCACGGGAGCTTGGTATTGACATTAACCTCCTCGATTATCAGGTCCTCGACAAGGGAACCCGTGGATTCCTGGGATTCGGCCGGGTTCCGTACCGCGTTCTGATAATACCCCTGGTGGGGAATGAGGAACACGCCGAACTGGCCGCCCTCGAGCAGAAACTCACCCATGAGCACGCCATGCGTGGCGCTTCGATGAAAGCGAACGTCGACGGGTCTTTCAAGGTCCGCGTCACCAAATCGGGCATCTGGCTCACCGTGACCCCGCCCAGCGGGAACGGCCTCAAAGTCACCCTCGACGAAGTGAACAATAAGTTCTACTCCATGAAAATCAACACTGATGACATGAAGATCGCAAAGGAAGTGGAAAAAGCGTCAGGCAAGCCGGTGAAGATCGGATCGTGGACCGCCAACCCGCAATATGACAGCTCCATGAACCTGGAAATGACCGAGGATGAAATGAAGATGTTCATCCACTTCGTCCCGCCGCGATATTCCGGCAGGCATATCGAGTACGACGAGGTCATCGACGCCATGAAGAAGGCCGGCGTAAAGATCGGCATACGGGAAAAGGAGATAAAGGAATATCTTGAGGAGATGGACTACACCAGACCGCTCCTGGCGGCCGAAGGCAACAAGGTTGTCAACGGCAAGGACGCCTATATTGAATACAAAGTCAGGGTCGAAAACAAAAACGTCTCTTTCGAAGAGGACGAGCAGGGTAAGGTTGATTTTCGCAATCTCGAGCTCCTTGAGAATGTCGTGGTGGGGCAGCTCCTGGCGGTCAAGGTTCCGGCCGAGATCGGCGCCCCCGGTCGCACCATAATCAACCGCATCCTGCCGGCACGGCCGGGCAAGGACGTCAAGATCCAGCACGGCAAGGGAACGATCCTGTCCGAGGACGGCACCGAGCTCACCGCTGAAATAAACGGCCAGGTGACCTTCAAGGGGGGCCGTATCAGCGTCGAGCCGATCTACGTGGTCAACGGAGATGTCTCTCTGGAAACCGGCAACATAGTGTTCCTCGGATCAGTGATTATAGCAGGCAGCGTGCAGGATAATTTTGAAGTGAAGGCGGCCGGCAACATCGAGGTGCGGGGAACGGTGCAGAAGGCTTTTCTCGAAGCGGAAGGAGACATTATCGTGTTCCAGGGCATTACCGGCCGCGACGAGGCGAAGATCGAATCCACCGGCGGATCGGTGTTCGCCAAGTTCATACAAAATGCCAGCGTTTTTGCCGAGAACGATGTCATCGTGCCCGAGGGAATCATGCACTCAAACGTCGACGCGGGCAACAGGGTCTGCTCGATCGGCAAGCGGGCGAGGATCGTCGGCGGCATAATACGAGCCGGCGACGAGGTAAACGCCCGCTTCCTCGGAACCGACGTGTCCACCAGGACCGAGATACGGGTTGGCATTCATCCGAAGGTGCTGCAACAGCTCTCCGATCTTAACGGCATGAAGGCAAAAATTGAGGAGGAACAGACACAGCTCAAACTTAACCTGCGGACACTGGAGACACAGAAGAGGAATGCCGGCAGCAAGTTTCCCAAGGACAAGGAGAAACTTCTGAAAGACCTCCATGCGCGGGACGCGAAGCTGACCGAGCGGATGGAGGAAATCAAGGGCGAGCTGGAAGAGGTGAATTCATATATCGGCATGATCGAGCACAAGGGGAAGGTCTGCGCCGAGCGCACGGCCCATGCCGGCGTTGAGGTTTATATCAAAGATAAGAGCTTCATCATGAAAGATCCCTATAACCACGTGAAATTTTCGCTGCAGGGCGACCAGATACGCATCGGTGAATATGAGCCCCCGGTGGGTGTCGAGGGCAGGATGATCATCTCGAGACGGAGACGATGAGGCGGGTGCCATGGCAATAAGGCCCATAGATATGCAGACCAACATGTCCCAGGTCACCGAGGTCGGTAAGGATGCCCAGGCGCGAATGGACGCCGTTGTGGGACAGCAGCATGGCCTCGAAAAAGAGTCCGGAGAGAAAGCCCGTCTTGTGAATACAAAGCTTGATGAAACCAAGAAGGGCGAGAGCACTACCATTCGGGACCAGCAGAAGAAAGGTGAAAAAAAGCATGAAGAGACTCCGGAGGAGCGTCCGGGTGAAGGGAAAAAAAAGCTCCGTTCCGGAAGAAGCAAAGATTCACGGATGGGGAACATCATCGACATTTTAAAATGATTTTTTTTAACGGCTTATGCGACATAATCATAGTTCCCCGCTGGAAGGGGAACTATGATTCAGCCATGAAACAGAGACTATTTTTAATAGAGGAAACTATATGCAGTTTTTCTTTTTACTTTTATTTAATGTATTTCTTGGCGCTGTGCTCTACCTGATCATCAGCCTTAAGCTGGAGCGCTCAGCCACGGAATTCCGGGAACGGAGGTTCCGCCGGGAAATGGATGAAATCATCAAGGAATTCAACGTCACCGCGGAGAGGAATATTTCCCTTCTGGAAAGCAGGATACGGCAGCTCCGCCGGCTGCTGGAAAAAAGCGGTGATATCAGGACCCTGGACGTCACTCTTGATGAGGAAGAAGCAGCTGAAAATGCCGGTAATTCCGGAACGGCAAGGGAACTGACGGCAGTTATGCCCCGGGAAAACCAGGCCGTCTTCCGCGGCGAAGATGCGCCTCGTGCGGTCCCGGCAGGCGGGGAGAACAATGCCGGGGCCCTGATAAAAAAAGGCTTGCTAATATTGTTCGAAAAAATTATAGATATACTGCCGGTGAAAAAAGCTACGGACCCGGTGATTACGGCACCGGCGATGACAGGGCAATACCGGTAACCGCCGAAGTGCATGAAGAATTGCTGCCGGCAAATGGTCCCATGACCGGGAATGGACGCGCGATCATAGAGAAAGATATGACCCTGATGATGCCGGCGGCGCCGGAGGAGAAACGCCGGGCCCTTACGGCAGAGGAAATCGAGGATATCGTGGCTGCGGCAGGAGACCGGTACCAGCTGGTATCGGTCCTTTTCGACGGCGGTTGTGCTGTTGAAGAGATATCCAGGTATTCAGGCATCCCGGCCGGTGAAGTGCGGCTGGTATTGAACCTGAACCGCAGCAGGGACGCGTCCGGCTCGTAGCGGCAGGCCTTTTTCTCCGGGATGCCCGAGAGACCGGGAAGGTGACAATTATACGAGCAGTACGTGACTATGCCAATTGACAATACCAATACATTCCGCAATGAATTCGTAATTGAACCGGCCATCAAGCGGCTTACGGAAGAGGAATTCAATAAGTTTGCCCGGCTTATTTATGATGAAAGCGGGATATTCCTGAAAGACACCAAGATAACCCTCCTTTCAAACAGGCTGAGGAAGCGCCTTCAGGCACTCAATATTAGCGAGTTTGCCGATTATTACAACTATCTCCATTCGCTCAACCCGAAGGAAAAAACCATCGAGTATGAGAAGATGCTGGACGTGGTCTCCACGAATGAAACATATTTTTTCAGGAACGAGCGTCATTTTGAGGCCCTGACCAATGAATGCCTGCCGGCGATTTCCAGGATCAAGCAAAACAAGAAGCTCCGGATATGGAGCGCCGCCTGTTCCACCGGGGAGGAGCCGTATACGATTGCGATCTGCGTGAAGGAATGTGCGCATCATTTCCCCGGGTGGGACATTGAGATCCTCGCCACGGACATCGCCCCTTCGGTTCTTGAATTCGCCCATGTCGCCGAATATTCGGGACGAAGGATTGAAAAGGTTCCTCCCGAATTCCTGAAAAAGTATTTTACTCCGAAAAGGGACGACAAGCAGACCTATATCGTCAATGAAGACGTGAAAAAGCTGGTGAAATTCTACTACCACAATTTTTTTAAAAGCCCGTTCCCAAAAGATATTGACATAATTTTCTGCAGAAACGTAATGATCTACTTTGATAAAAGGCATCAGATGGAGCTGGTGTCGAAATTCTATCAGTCCATATTTGATCACGGGTATCTGTTTATCGGCCATTCGGAAACGTTGCATTCAATATCGGAAGATTTCAGCTATAAAAAAATAATGGAAGCGCCCGTTTATGTGCCGAACCCCAGGAGATAATCAATGGATTTTCATCTGATAAATGTCGGGATTGCCGATTATGGTGTATCCTCATCACCGGATATTCTGAGGACCATACTCGGATCCTGCGTGGGTATCTGCATCTACGATTCCAAGTTGAAAATCGGCGGCATGTGCCATATCATGCTGCCGTCGATAAAAGAGCAGGGCGCCTCCCTGAAAAAATACGCCGATACTGCCATACCCATGATGGTCAACGAGATGAAGGAACAGGGGGCGGATGCCGGCAGAATGCTGGCCAAAATCATCGGCGGGGCCCGGATGTTCAATGTTTCGGAGAACAGCATGATGGGCGAGATCGGGAACAATAATGTCGTGAAGGTGAAGGAAGTCCTTGACGGTCTCGCCATCGGCATCGTCTCGGAGGATACCGGCGGGAATTACGGCCGCACCATTGATTTTTATCTTGATTCGGGGATGATAAAGATACGCTCGATGGGCAGGGAAGAGAAGATCATATAGCAATCAACGGGGTTTTTCAGCTGACCTCATGCAATAATCAACAATAGGAATCACCGGCAGGTAAGAATCCATGGACAGTATGACAGGCTACGCCTTTCAGGAAAAAAGCACCGAACAGTTCTCCTATTCTGTAGAGCTGAAATCGCTCAATTCACGTTACCTTGAGATATATGTTAATGTCCCGAAGATAATCAAGAACGAGGAAAACGAACTCCACAATTTGCTCAAACAGCGTTTCGGGCGGGGAAAGCTTGAGCTGAATATCGACATCTTCGACTGGATCGTTACCAAGCCGATAGCCATCAACGCCGGGATGATAAAAAAATATTACCGCGAACTGCGCCATATCCACAAGGAGCTGGGGATCGGCGAGCCGCTCCGGTTTGAATCGGTGCTGAAGCTTGACGGCATCAGCCAGCGCGACCGCTCGGCCATATCGCGGACGTCGCGCGCCGACATCTACGGCACCATCAGCCGGGTAGTCGATAAGGCCCTGGAAATGAGAAAGAAGGAGGGTGCCGCCATACGGAAGGACCTGACGAAGCTCGTGGCGGAAATAAGCGCGCACATGGGCGGGATTAAAGCGGCAGCGAAAAATTCGGCTAAGGAAAAAAAAGAGGCTCTCAAAAAGAGACTCGAGGGCGTCATAGGTTCGAAGGTCGAGGACGTGCGCCTCTATACCGAGATCGCGATCCTGGCGGACAAGCTTGACATCAACGAGGAGGTCATCCGCCTGAAGGATCACATTAATAAATTCAACGCGATGATGAAGGGAGGCGACCAGATCGGCAAGAAGCTCGACTTTCTGGCCCAGGAAATGTTCAGGGAAGTCAATACCATCGGGGCGAAATCCAACAACGCCGGGATAGCCCACATGGTGGTGGATATCAAGAATCATATTGAAATGATCCGGGAGCATTGCAGGAACGTAGTATGAAAACAACACTGATAAATATCGGGTTCGGCAACGCCGTCGTCGCGGAGCGGGTCATTGTCGTGATAACACCGGCGTCCGCGTCGGGAAAACGGCTCCGCGAGGAAGCGAAGGAAAACAATCTCCTCATCGATGCGACCCATGGCAGGAAGACCAGGGCGATCATCGTCATGGACAGCAATCACGTCATCCTGTCAGCCATGCAGCCAGAGACCATCGCAAACCGGTTGATGAACCTTGAAAGCGAATAATCTGTCAGTGGTCATAAGCGCTCCGTCCGGCGCGGGAAAAACAACGCTGATCAACAAACTCCTGTCGACGGACGACCGCTTTGAATTCTCCATATCAACCACGACCAGGTCCCGTCGTCATGGTGAAAAGGCCGGCAAAAGCTATGATTTTATCGATGAAGCGCAGTTTCATGACCTGGTAGGGCAGGATGCCTTCGTGGAATGGGCAAAGGTCCACGGGAACTATTATGGGACGACCAAAAAAGAGATTGACAGAATTAGGAGTGCCGGGAAAATCCCGATATTCGACGTGGATGTACAGGGCGCCAGGACCCTGAAGGGCAGGCTGGACGGCGCGATATACATTTTTATAGTGCCTCCCACCCGGGAAGTACTTGAATCAAGGCTGCGTAACCGGAAAACCGATTCAGAAGAGCAGATACAGATCCGGCTGTGCAACGCCATCAGGGAACTGGGGGAATACGCACAGTATGACTACATCGTCGTTAATGATGATCTCGATGCCGCTCTGAATGAGATCCGCTCGATTGTAACCGCAGAACTATGCAAGACAGATCTTGTGTATCATATAATAACCGACATGCTGGAGGAGAGTTGTGATAATTCCGTTAGATAAATTGCTTACGTACAATAAGAACAAATATATTTTTTCCCGCGCCATCATGGAGGCAGTGGAGAAAATCGGCAACATGAAGAGCTTTCCCGAGGACGATACCAAGTGGAAAGTCGTTCCCAATATCCTGAAGCTGATGCTGAACAACGACATCAAGTTCATCCATACTGAGGGACCGGAAAAGGAACAGGAATAATAACCGTCAGCAAGGAACATATCAGATACGCGGTTCTGCTGGGGCCCACGGCCGTGGGGAAAACCGCCGTCTCCCTCGCGGTGGCCGGCGAAAAATTTGAGGTCATATCGGCGGATTCCGTACAGGTCTACCGGTATCTTGATATCGGGAGCGGAAAGCCGGACCGATCGGAGCGGGAACGGATCCGCCATTATGTGATAGATTGCGTCGATCCTGATGTTCCCTTTACGGCCGGCGAATTCTGCCGGGAGGCGCGGGCCGCCGTTGACACGATCATATCGCGCGGCAGGAAGCCGCTGATCGTCGGCGGAACCGGGCTCTACATAGACTCATTTTTCCAGGGCCTGTCTGAAATTCCCGAGATTCCGGCGGATGTGCGGGAGACGGTCAAAAGCGAAGCGGCGGACCGGGGCCTGCAGGCTCTTTACGATGATCTTGTCAGGGTTGACCCGGCATTCGGAAAGCGGATTCATCCCAACGATACGCAGAGGATCATCCAGGGGCATCGAGGTATACCGTGGAACCGGGAGGCCCCTTTCGAGTTATTATGGCAGCAAGCACCGGTATGGATCTGACGACACGCTCTTCCTCGGGCTCCATGACGAGAGGGCTGTATTGCAGAAAAGGATCGATGACCGGGTGGACCGCATGATCGAGCGGGGATTCGTGGAAGAGGTCCGCGCCCTCAGGGAACGCGGGTTCGGCCCGGAACTCAAATCAATGAAATCGATCGGTTATGCCGAGATAAACGGATATATAGACGGCGCGATGACCCTGGCGGATTCAATCACGGCAATCAAGACCGTGACCAGGCAATACGCCAAACGGCAAATGACCTGGTTCCGCAAGAACAAGCGGATTAACTGGTTCGGTCCAGGTGAAGTGAAGAGAATTCAGGAGCTGTTGCAGCGATGGCTGGACGGCGGAGACATATAAATAAAAAATAGAACAGGGAAAGGTTAATAACAATGGCAGTACAATACAACAACTTGCAGGACCATTTTCTTAATACCGCGAGAAAGGAAAAGATCGACATTAATATTTTTCTCGTTAACGGCGTGCCGATAAAGGGCAAGGTGTTAAGCTTCGATAATTTCACGATACTCATGGAAGTCGAGAAGAGGCAGAACCTTATCTATAAACATGCGGTGTCGACCATCGTGCCGCTCCGGCCCATACCATACAAGGAAGAAGAAGGAAAATAACCAATAACGAGTTTAACTCAATGAAAAAAAATCTGTTAAAAACCATAACCGTAGTCTTCATCATCGGGATTGCCTATACTCTCTTCTTTTCTGTTGAAAAAATGGATGCCGGCAGGATTGGCGTGGTCCAGGACCTGCGGAGTAAAACCGTGGTCCGCATCGTCCGGCCCGTCGTGGGCAGCTATGCCTTTGTGTGGCAGGGGGCTTTTCCCTGGTGGTTTTCAATATCTGAAATACCGGGGCAGAGGGCCGCGGGCATAAAGGTGAAAATAGATTTACCCGAGCTGGGCTTTTTAAAGGAGGATTATTATCACCTGTGGGTCCCCCTGCGGGTGGTATACCGCATAAACGCGGGTAAATTTTCCGACATTGCGAGGCTGGATGGAGACGGTAGCGCCCTGGACGAACTGGTGAATAGCATCTTCCGGGACGAACTGCAGCGGGAAATGAATCCTTTCCTGGCGCCGGCCTACCAGCGAGAAGCCCTGGCAGGCCAGATGGAGCAGATCATGGCCAGGGTGATGAAGAACCTCGATGACGATTTTAAGAGCTATGGCATTGAAGTGCTGAGCGCGAAAATCAGCGGAACCATGGTGCTCCCTGACAGAGGTGTTTATAACGAAGGGGTCCTCCATGCTGCGGACTTGCGAAAGATGGACCGCATGAAGGAGATGGAGATCATCGGGGTCCGCGGGGCCATCGAGCGGGAGAAGATAAAAAACGAGCAATTCTACGCAAATCTCCAGAAAATTTCGACGATTATCAGCGCAAATCCTGACATTTTGAAATATATTTATATTGACAAATTAGGGGGCAATGTAAACGTGATACTCTCGTCGGATAGTATCGGTGTTCCCCGGATGCTTGAAAAGACAGATAAACCGGTGAAGGGAAAATCAAAAGAAATTGATAATCTCAGGTAGGCAGAACGCCTGTTTAAAGTAGATAGGATATAATAAAATAAACCAGATGAAGTGAAACAAGGAGCCGCTTATGCCCTGTGGGAGAAAAAGAAAAAGAAAAAAAATAGCTAATCACAAACGGAAAAAACGCAAAAGAGCGAACCGTCATAAAAAGAAGCTATAAGATGAAATGAAAAGAGATTGGCTTGAAATGAAGGAACCAATCTCTTTTTTAATTTAACAGACATCGCATGTTAAAGAAAAAAGCCTCGAACATCGTCCTTGATAATGCCCAGCAGACATGGAAAAAACGCCCTTCCGAGATACGCGGCTATCAGAGGACCTTCTATATAACAGCGGAGAACGGCGATTACGTCCGCGTTGATTACAATCTTAAGGATAAACGGGTCCGTCTCTACGTTGAAGTGGAGGAAGAAGGCGGAAACGCCTATTATTCTGTCATTACCGACGGCAAGATAACCGCAGAGAGGAGCGTGTCCACGGGAAGGAATTTCGGGTTCTCCGAAAAGTTCCACGAACGGGCAATGATCTATTCCACCATTCCCAACAACCAGGTGCTGAAGCTGATTAACCGCAACTATGGCATACAGCGGGGAAAAGCTGTTGAAAAGGAAAAGCCGAAAACTGAAAAAGAAAAACTGATCCGGGAAACGAAAAAGCGCTATTTCAAGCCTGAATTCTATCAGGGCGGCGAGGATGATGAGAGCGTCCGGCGGGTGATTTTCAAGACCCTGGGCCTTTCCGACCTCATTGACTTCATGATCGGCCTGCTGATTGCCGTGTCGGTTTTTTTATACTTCAGGTACAGCTATCTTGCCATGGGCGTTGCGGCCGCATTTTTCGGTATTATAATCGGTTTCGTGGACATGTTCTTCCGCGGGCGCCAACCCGTCTTCTTGAAAGTGGTCTTTTTCCTCCTGGCCGGTGCTGCGCTGTATATCTACGGCTATTTCATGTAAATTCAAACCTTCGACCCCTGGGGGCACGTTGTCTTTAAGGGTTCGGGGTGACCTCACCCACAATTTCCTCAATAATAAATATTTTATACTTGAAAAGTATATTTGATTAATTACAGTAGTTCCATGCTGAAAATAGTCCCGTGCCGGGAAGGTCCCCCGGTCCAGGGGCGGCAGCACGGGAGTACCCGGTTTCGTGTCTGAAGGCTGGCAGCTGCAGGACGGCAGTTCTATACTACTTTGAACGGTTATTGCATATGGAAAAAAAAGAAAACTATTTTTCCTCTCTCCAGATTGTATGCTTCAAGATAGGAAACGAGGAATACGGCATTGACATACTCCAGGTGCAGGAAATCCTGAAGCTCCCGAAAGTCACCAAGCTGCCCAAGTCCAAGGCCTATATCATGGGTGTTATTGATTTGAGGAGCAAGGTGCTCCCCATTGTAGACCTGAGCAAGCGCTTCAACATAGATTCCAACAAGCTTACGGAAAACAGCAGGGCCATTGTCGTCAATATCGGCGGCAAAAAGGTGGGCCTGGGCATCGATTCCGTCAGCCATGTTATAAAGGTCAATACCGGCGATATCGAACCGCCGCCCCCTGTGGTGCGGGGCATATCGGGAAAGTATATCGTGGGGATAGCAAAAGTCGAAGACGGATTTGTCGTTGTCCTGGACATAACACAGCTCTTTACCGCCGACGAACTGGGCACAATCTAGAACCCATCAATACGCGGCAATGAGTATCGTCTCGATTTCGTTGGTGTTGACTTCCCGCGGCGTGTTTTCCAGGAACGGATAGGTGACCGCCAGGTCCGCAATCTCCTTGAAAATCGACTTTGAAATGTCATAATTTGACAGCCGCTGCGGAATGTCGATATCCGATTCCAGCTTGCGTATTGCTTCAACGGCCTTGATGGCCGCCTCGATGACCGTAATGTCCCGCACGTCCTCACCCATGACCTTTGACATCTGCACGTATTTTCCCGGCGATGATGTGAGGTTGAATTCCATGATGTGCGGGAGTATGATGCTCATGGCGCTTTCTATATCAAGGCCGGTCTTGGATGTCAGGGCCAGGGAAATGGCAAGGGTAATGGACAGGAAGGATACCGCAAAGGCTATCCCCGTCATGACCGACGACGTCGACAGCGCCAACCGCGGGGCGCTGTTCTGTGATTCCCGGTATGCCAGGGGGATATTCCTGAAAAGCATGTCGATGGACTTCAGGGCGTATGTGTTGATGATGTCGTTGTTTTTCTTGGATATGACGGATTCCGCCGCGAGGGCCAGGGTGCTGATCCCGCTTTTCAGTATCTTTTCCTCGTTGCACAGGAGTGTTATTAAAGGGTCGACGATAGTCGCTTCCGGATAGAGGTCCGGGTTGTGGTAGATCTTCTTTGTCAGATCATGTATCTCCTCGAGATAGAAAAGGGGCGCTATCTCGAAGCCGAACATGGGGCTCCCCGGGATGGTGATGAAGTTCATCGGCTTGCTTTTAAGCTTGGGGTTGGAGAAAAGATCCTGGCAGAAATAGTAATTGGTGGCCAGGATCGTCAAGGCCTTGGCGGCGTTGATGGAATCAATGCTTCCGAAGCCGATGATCAGGTCGCAGTTTGTTTTCTTGATATAGGCGGCGGCGGTGTCGATTTCCTCGGTATTGGGCGGGCTGGGTATCTCGTCATAGACGATGCACCCGATACTGGCGTCCTTCAATTGCCGTGAAATCATTTCGATAACGGAGCCGTAAATTTCAAGGTCATCCGAGGTCGTTACCAGGATGGCGCGGGTGCCGAACCGGGACGCAAGTTTCCCGATGTCCTTGATGATGTCCTGCCTGATATAAATCTGGCTGGGGAGGTGAAAATCTGGTCTTAGTTCTGTTGTCACCGCTGATCCCGCATTGTACCGTGCTGTAGTCCCCGCAGGCGGCGGGTTGACCTCTATGTAATAAACTGCATAAAAAAAGCGGACATATTGATAGTATCTCCGCTTTTTACCGCTTCATGAAAAGATGGGTCCCGTTTCTATTTTCTCACCAGAAAGTTTGCTATTCTGTCAGCGACCATCTCCAGTATTTCGGGTTTATCAAAGTTATATGACCCATTGGCAATCTGCTCTTTGATTTCCTTTACGCGGTCAACCCGTACGTCGGAAGATTCCTTGACGATCTGGGCAAGCCTGGAAACCTCGGCAGCGTTTTTGGCTTCAGATGAAATCTGTATTGAATCCTTTTTCTTGGTTTCCTTCGCGCTCGTGACAGGATTCGATTTCTTCGGTTCGATGATGTTGTTTATGTTGCCTATTTTATCGATGACCATTTTGATATCCCTTATTTAATCTACTAATACTATCGGCAAATTTTGTCAATTCTTTAATAAAAATGATCAAATCATAACACAAAATTTGCTAATCTATACAATTATTATTATTGTACACTTATTCGGCAGATATTTGTCCTATTTTATTCGTCTATTAGTAAACCGAGCTGTTCTCAAATATCTGCCGGTTACTCTGACACCTTCATTACTGCGATAAATATAGATAAAAATGGGATAGATTTCAATGTTTAACACGCTGCTCCCTTAATCATTTATATGTGCATTTCAGGTTCCCTCCATCGATCAGGGGGACTTATCGGGGCAGGGATGGTCAAGATCGGGAGGAGTTCATGGAACTCGATCCACAAGGTTACGTCTCATCATTGTCATTGCCGGTATCATCACGATGATCCCTCTGGTCGTTATAAATGACCACCGAGAATTCGCCTTTTTCCTTTAATGTGTCCAGGGAGGATACGATGTTTTCCACCGAATCGTAAATGAATTCTTCATGTATTTTTGTCATCTCCCTGCCGATCAAGATTGATCTTCCGGGAAATACTTCGCCTATGGCAATGATGAGCTTTTTAACACGGTAGGGGGATTCGTAGAGGACTATGATGCCGCTGAATTCCCTTAACACAGCCAGCTCTTTTTTCCTTCTGCCATCCTTTTTACTCAGAAAGCCGGCAAAGAGAATGTTTTTGCCGTGATAGCCTGAAACGGAAACGACGGCAGCCAGGGCGGAAGGACCCGGAATGGGACAGACCGGCACTCCCTGTTCCCGGGCTGCCGAGACCAGCCTGCTGCCGGGGTCGCTCAGCCCCGGCGTTCCGGAATCGGTTGCATAGGCAATGATCTTGCCTGCCCGGAGCAGGTCGATGATGCCTTCTATTTTCTGTGCTGATGAATGGGTATGGAGGGAATAGGCCGGCACGGTAATACCGTAATGGTTAAGGAGTTTCCTGGTCTGCCGGGTGTCTTCACAGTAGATTATATCAACCTGCTCCCGCAGCAGCCTGACGGCCCGGTAGGTGATGTCCTCCAGGTTGCCGATGGGAGTTGCCAGTATATAGAGTATGCCCGATGACATGCGAAAAGCAAATCACAGGTCAGGGTTTTGTAAATTCATTTATGGATGCTCGCCAATAAAATTTTAATCCCTGTTAAAAATACTTGCTAATTTATGTAAAACCGCACAGTAATGAACAGTTCAGGCATGGCGGTCCGGTACACATGCGCAGAAGCCTGTACGATACCTTCCGAGGAGGAACATGACATCATGTATGTTGAAGAAATAAAAAAGTATTATACGAAAGACAAGCTGAAGCGTGATACACTGGTCAGTTTTGTAATCCTGTGCGCCGGTATGGTCATGTTCACCGCGATGCTTCTCCTTGCCAGGATCGGTGACAGGGGCGGCGAGGTATATAACCTGCTGCAGAACCTGGGGCTTTTCTTCCTTTTTGTGAGCACTGTCCTTGTCTTTGCGGCGATCCACCGCGGCAATGTGATCCCGGGGGAGCACACGGTCAGGTCTCTGGCCGTTGACACGGCTAAGCAGACCCCCGTCGTGATCGGCATTCTTCTCGGTTCACTAGTAGCGGTTTTCATCGTGTCCCTGGTGGAACTGGTCCTATCGTTTTTCGGGTACATACCCTATGCCGGTCCGGTCATTGTTGCCCTGCTTTCCCTGCCGCTCTTCGCACTCAATTTCGTACTGATTGCCGCGGTGGCAATGGTCTGGATCGTGCTGCCGCCCATGATCGGCGAGGGAGTCGCGCTTAAAAAAATGCCGATGGATTTTTTCACGCTGATGAAAAAACGGGGACTCATCATTTTCGGCTACACCATGATCACCCTCGTCGTCCTGGCGGTCCTCTTCGGCGGCGTGCTGATGATTATACGCTATGCCACCGGCATTACCCGTGCCGTGCAGTGGAACATCGCACCGGCCTATCCTCCGATATTCAAGATGATCATCCGGTCGTCATACATCACCGATGTTATAACTAAAATCGCACCGCGCACCGATCCCATAGCGGCCCTGCAGGAGTACGGGACCAGCATCTTTAATTATATCGATATGCTCGGCACCCTGCTCAAGGTGATATACGGTGTGGTGCTGGGAGCGATAGCGGCCTTTGTGCTGGGCATCTTCTTCAATGTGCTTTCTTTTTTCTATGTTCGCGCAAAGAAGGACGTTATATAACAAATTATTCTTTTGTGCTGCTGCGACCTGTAAGTTTCTCTGATGGGGGGAGAGTAAGACCTCACGGATATATAACTGCTGGTTGAGCAGTACTGGGGAATAGAAATGAAAAAATTACTACGAAAAAGCCCTGGAACCAAACAGGGTGATACGGAACAATTGACGGTTCGGTTTTCACTGTTGGAGGGCGCGTCCGGCACTTCACGGGGGCCTTCGCAGTGCTATGCTTCTCGCACCTTAATGGTGACTATACCCTTATCCGGCGCGGTGGGGCATTTGAGTTCGCAGATGGCGCAGCCGATGCACAGGTCCGCCACGACGTAGGGCAGCATAACCTTCCTTCCCTTAACGCTCCCTTCCTTCACCCTGATGGCTTTTTCAGGGACCGGGCAATGTTCCTCGCAGACGATGCAGTTCTCACCTTTCGCGAAGGGAATGCAGATCTTTTTATTGAACACTCCAATGCCGATTTTTACCTTCTGCTTCTTATCCAGCGGAAGCTCTGCTATGGCGTCAGTGGGGCATACGCGGCCGCACAGGTTGCACTGATATTCGCAGTAACCCCGCCGTGTGTCCAGCACCGGTGTCCAGGCAGCTCCGGGGCCATGTGCCATTGGAAGCGGCTGAAGCACGTTGGTGGGACACACCTTCATGCAGTTGCCGCAGCGGATGCAGCGCTGGATGAATTCCTCTTCCGGCAGGGCGCCGGGGGGCCGGAGGCGCGAGAGCGTACCGGGGCGGGGCGGCTTTTCCGGCGTCTTCGCCTTTTCCGCTGCCAGCGCCGTCAGTACCGGTGATGCCGCGAGTATTCCTCCGGCCAGGGTGATGAAGCGGCCCCGGGTGATGAGATTCCCGCCGGGCCGTTTCGCGGCGGTATCGGCCCGCTGTCTTTTAAACGAGAAGGTTGCCTTCTCGCTGGGGCAGAGGGCGACGCAGTCAAGGCAGAGTATGCATTCTTCTTTTATATAGGAATTGTCCTTCCTGATGGCGTTCATACGGCAGAGATTTCCGCACACGCCGCAGTTTTTCTCGCATGCGATCGCGTCGCGCTGCAGCAGCGATCCCCGGGCCGGCAGGGCAAGGGTTGCGCCCAGCGGACACAGGTGCCGGCACCAGAAGCGGCGTTTCATGAGGGACAGGACGAGTATCACGAGAAGGACGGCAAGAATGGACCCCGCGTGATTGAATACCGGCGTCGTCAGGCTCAGGAACCCTTCCCTGAGATAATCATAGGCGCCTTCCAGCCATCCCGGGTAATTGCTGGCGGCGAGGAGCGACTTGAAGCCGCTGTCGATGGCACCGCTCACCAGAGGATGGATGGTGAAAGAAAAGGCGCGGACGAAGATCGTGATGGGATCGAGAAACCATGCCACCTGCACACCCGTCAGGGCTGCGATGACGGTAGCCCCGAGGAGCAGGTATTTACCATAGCGCAGGGGGATCGGATCGGATTCCCTTTCTTTTTTCCGCAGAAGTTTCATGATCCGGCTTTTGCAGTACGAGAGGAAATCGAGGAGCGCCCCCAGGGGGCAGATCCACCCGCAGAAGCCGCGCCCGACAATGAAGGTGATGATAAGGAGAATGAACGCGTACATCAGTCCCGGAAGCAAGACCCGCTCCGCAATTGACGTAACAATCATGGCGAAGGGGTCTATCATAAAATAGAATTCAGGATTGATGTATCCCGAAAGGGGGAACCGTGTATTCCAGAGTATATATGACAGCAAGAACACCGATACAATCTGTGACAGGCGGCGTATCAGGAGCAGGTGTTTTGACGACACGGCATTTACACCGAGATTTTTTTTATGTTTGCCGCGGCGATATTCATGTTGCCCAGCCCGGCTTCCCCGGCGATCCTGATATAACCGATGTCCCCCGGTTTGATGTCGAAGAGGGTTGCCGCATAGGCATCGGCCAGGACCGGGTCGGTGCCGGCGATGACTGTTTTCGTCAGTTTCACGTCCTTCACATTGCCGCCGGAGGGGCCGTTCCGCAACAGGATGCGGTAGGCGTCGATGATGGTAAGATCAGGATTGATGAATCGGACCAGCTCGGGCAGCTTGGCGTCAATGTTCCAGTGTATCTCACCCCGGTTGCCGCCGCAGATCCCCATCAGGTTTTTCATGGAAAGCGTGAGCCTGGAGAGTCCATGGTGCTTGGCGATGGGCACGTTGATGAAGCAGTCGCACTCAACCGCGTCGCGGTAGATGGGCCACGATTTCATGGCGCTCCCTTCCGGGAAGTTTCCCGGGACAAATTTGTCCTTGTTGATATGGGAAATGTGGCCGCCGGCTTTTTTGACCGCCTCGGCGATGCCGCTGTTCACGTAACACATTGCAGCCGCGTTGCAGGTGTTATCGAAGACCTTCACCTTTTTTGCGCCGGCGGCGTAGCAGAGACTGATCACTGTAGAGATCACTTCCGGGTTAGTATTGGCTGCGTACCTCGGCTCCCGGTCCCAGCCGATGTTCGGCTTCACCACGACGGTATCACCGGGCCGAACGAACCTGCCCATGCCGCCGACCGCCTCGATCGCCTTTCTGGTAATTGCCGCTGGGCTGCCGCCCCTGACAACGGCGAGGTCGCACGGGGTTTTTACCGCGCGCTTCGGCCGCGGCTTGAGTTTCTCCTCCGCCCGGGCGGCTGCCGGACGGAACAGCGCATTGATGACGGGAACGGAAACGACGGCGGCAAGCAGACCACGGAGGAACTCCTTCCGCGATGTGCGTGCCTGCCGGCTGTTGCCGCGATTATTTAGTAAGGAACGTATCTTTTTCATGGTAATGCCCCCACTGAACGAATTGCCTGCAGGCCGATATCAGGAACAGGCCGACTGCAACACGGTGATTCTATGATGCCGACTGCTACTTGACTTCCAGGAGCTCGACTTCAAAAATCAGAACTGAATTCCCCGGGATCGATTGGTTGTCTCTTTCGCCGTATGCAAGCTTGCTCGGGATGACCAGTTCATACTTTGAGCCGACTTTCATGAGCTGGAGTCCTTCCGTCCATCCCGGGATCACCTGGTTCAGCTGGAATTCGGCCGGCTGGTTCCGCTTGTAGGAGCTGTCGAATTCGGTGCCGTCAAGCAGCGTGCCGCGGTAGTGAACTTTGACCTTGCTGGTCGCCATGGGGGAATTGCCGGTTCCCTCTTTGATGACTTTATACTGAAGCCCGCTCGCGGTGACCTTGACGCTGCTTTTCTCCTTGTTCTTTTTCAGGAACTCTTCACCTTTTTTCAGGTTTTCTTCGGCGCGGGCCGTCTGTTTTTTCATCATTTCTTCCGAAATTTTCTGGAAAGCGGTCCTGATCTCGTCATCGGTCAGCCTGCTCTTGTTCCCCTTGAATACGTCTTCAACGGCCTGGTTGAAGGCTTTCATGTCGATATCCATCCCGCGGTTTTTCATATCCTTCGCGAACTGCATGCCGATGCCGTAGCTTACCTTGGCGTTGTCGGAACTGAGATTGGCGCTGCACGATACAGCGGAAAATACTAGCAGGAAGCCGATTAAACTGAGAAAATGTAGCGATTTCATTTGATTATCCTTGGTATTATAGATTTGGTTCACATCGTGTGATGATAACAGATTTCTGTAAAAGATAAATGTGTCAATTAACTTTTTTCATATGAGCCGGGGCGGCAAGGTCCCACCATTCTGAATCACGGGTTTCGTAAACCTGCATTCATGATGCATGCATAACTCGCATTCAGCCGGGAGCCAATTTCCATTTGACATTTCCCCCCCGTCCACTCCAATACCACCCATGCAATTCAGGGTTATATCCTCCTGTAGGGATACTGCGGCGCGCACCGGCCAAATCACCACCTCCCGGGGCGCCATACGTACACCCGTGTTCATGCCCGTGGCGACGAGGGGCGCGGTGCGGGCCCTGTCGGGCCGCGACGTGGAGGAGCTCAATTTCGATATCATCCTCTCCAACACGTACCACCTCTACCTGCGGCCCGGCCTGGATGTGCTGCGGGGCGCCGGGGGGCTTCACGGTTTCATGAATTTTCACCGGCCTATCCTGACTGATTCAGGCGGTTTCCAGGTTTTTTCCCTGTCTGATTTCTGCAAGGTCTATGATGACGGCGTGGAATTCCGGTCCCACGTGGACGGCTCACCGCACTATTTTTCCCCGGAGTCTGTCCTCGACGCGCAGAGGGTTATCGGTTCGGACATCATGATGGTGCTGGACCAGTGCACACACTATCCCGTAAGCGAGAAAGAGGCGCGGGAGGCCGTTGAGCGGACGGTGCGGTGGGCCGGTTCCTCCTACCGCTACTGGCAGGAACACTTCGACCGGGAACGTCAGGCCCTCTTCGCCATCGTGCAGGGTGGTGTCTTCAGCGATTTGAGACGGGAATGTGCGGAACGCCTGCGGGAAATGCCCTTTCCCGGCTACGCCGTGGGCGGGCTATCCGTGGGCGAGCCGAAGGAACTGTACCGGGAAATCACCGAATTCACCCTTGCCCGCCTTCCGGAAGATCGGCCGCGGTACATGATGGGGGTGGGAAGTCCCCTTGAGATCCTCTATGCCGTCAGGTGCGGCACCGACATGTTCGATTCGGTCATGCCCACGCGCATCGCCCGGAATGGCACTCTCTTTACGTCCGCCGGCCGGGTCAACATCAAGTCAGCAGCGTACGAATCAGATCAGGGGCCCCTCGATCCGGCATGCGGCTGCTACGTGTGCCGCAACTATTCCAGGGCCTATCTGCGGCACCTGTTCAGGGCAGGTGAGATATCCGCACTTATATATAACACCCATCATAATCTCCATTTTATGAGTTCTTTCATGAGTGAAATCAGGGAGAGCATAGGCGGCGGCTTTTTTATGGATGTTTACCGAAGGTGGGAAGGCTTGTACGGAATCAGTGACATTTAAATGCAAATGTATAAAAATCTTATTGAACATCTTCATTTAAATTAAATAATCTTGACATAAAAAACAGAGGCAATTATATTGTTGTCGGCATAATTTTTCCTTAAATGTCATGGTAGGGGGCTGGGGAGCAAATGGATATTTCGACTAGATCAAAAGGTGAAGTCGTCGTGCTTGATATTGCCGGCGAAATTGATCTTTACAACGCGCCAGAAATAAAAGATATTATCAACAAGCTTATAGAAGAAAGAAAATATAATGTCATAATTAACCTTGAGAAGGTATCATACATAGATTCTTCCGGTATCGGCGCTCTCATCTCCAGCCTTTCAAATCTCAAGAAATACCAGGGTGGTCTTAAAATAATCAACGTTTTCGCCTCAGTTCGGAAGGTGTTTGAACTGACCAAACTGACTTCTTTTTTTGAGATCTTTGACTCTGAGGACGATGCGGTAAATTCATTTGCCGGATAACGGTTCACAAAACCGTTCGGGCAGATTTGCATATCATCTTTTAACCGATTATATTCTATTATACAACGAGGTCACCATGAAACGGATAAGCAATGTAACGATTATAGCTATTGCCGTGATGTCCATGGCCATGTGCATCGCGTGTCGGGCGAATATACCGATTCGTGAAATGTCTTATGCGAAGAAAGACATCAACATGGCGCAGAACGTAAAGGCGGATAAGTACGCCCCGGAAGAAATGGACGCGGCCAAAAAGAAGCTCTATGACAGCCAGGATCAGGCTGTGAAGGAAGATGACAAGGAAGCCAAGAAATCGGCCGAAGAAGCATCCAATCTCGCCCAGGTCGCCTACACCAAGTCTCTGCCGCTGCTGGCACGGGATACCATCGCCGTAGCTGAAAAGAGCATCGGCGAGGCCGGCGAAGTCTACGCCGAGCGGCTTGCCGCCGACGAGTACCGCGAGGCGGAAGAGGCCCTCAAACAGGCCAACGACCAGTTCCAGAACAAGCAGTACGAGCAGGCATATGTATCTGCCGTCAAGGCCGATGAAAAAGCGAAGAATGCCCGCACTACCGCGCTGGGCAAGAAAGATGTGCTGCGCGACTCCATTGTCGAGGTGAAGCGCACCCTCGAGGAAGCGGAAAAATACGGCGCGAAAAAATACGCGGCGGACAAATTCAACCTGGCCAATGAAAACGTCGATATTGCCGAGAAGGCCTATGATGCCCAGGAGCTGAAGAAGGGGTTTTCTGCTGTTGAAGTAGCGAAACTGAACGCGGACGAAGCGCTCCTGGCCGCCCTTAAGAATACGGCGGCTGAGAAGCTGATCGTTGCCGAGAAAATGGTAGGTCAGGCTGAAAAATCGAAATTAGCCGGGGAAAAGAAGGCAGAGATGAGCGCGGCCAAGGAATCCCTGGAAACCGCCAGATCAAAGAAGTCAGATTCAAAATTCAAGGAATCGATTGCCGCTTCCGACGAGGCGATACGGCTGTCCTTGCTGGTCATGTCCAAGAAAACCGAGGGCACGGAAATCAGCGAAGGGGGCGACGTCAGCCAACAGCAGCAACAGGTCGATGAGAAGGATTACTGGGAATACAAGGTTGTATACCGGCAGCACTACAAGGATTGCCTATGGTATGTGGCCAAAAAATATTACAAGAATCCGTACCTTTGGAAAAAGATATACGATTACAACAAGGACCAGATAAGGAATCCTAATCTGATTTTTCCGGGCCAGATTCTGAAGGTGCCGAAGCTGAAAAAATAATGCGGCAGGGACCTGTTAGTTTTCACGATTTTTGTTGATGTAATCAATCGCTTCTTCCCGGCGTCTCCGGGCGGCGGGAAGGGCGGGTAATTATACATTCATCCTGCTTCTGATCGATGGGGATGTGAGTTCATACTGCGAGTGGTATCATCTGCTGTCTTCCGCGGTAGCATTATTATGATTTGGCTGTATCCGGAGTATGCTCGATCATTATCCCTGCCTGCAAGCTGCGGTGAATGAGCGCTGATGCTGAAAAGGATAGCAGCGATAGCCGGTTATACCGGTGAAAATGAATTGCCACGCCGGCGTAATGAACACGGTACTATGAAAAAACAAACCAAGAAAGGGCACGATGCCGACAAGAACCTGGAATCGGTGTCCGATGTAATGCAGAATCCCGATGCCGCTGATGAAAATCCGGATCTTGATTACATCGATGATATCGGTCTTGAGATTGATATTCCCAAGGTATCCTCAAGCGTTAAGAAAAAAGAATCCGCGGGCTATTCCGACTCATCGATTTCGTGGTACCTGGATCAGATCAACAAGATCCCTCTTCTTACCCGGGAAGAGGAAGACCGGCTTGCCCGCGCCGTCCGTGAGGGCGATGAAAACGCGAAAAACCGCCTCATCAAGGCAAACCTCCGCTTCGTCGTTTCCATTGCAAAGAAATACCAGACCAGCGGCATATCCCTCCTGGACCTGATCAACGAGGGAAACATGGGTCTCATCAAGGCGGCGGAGAAGTTCGACCCGGACCGCGGTTTCCATTTCATATCCTACGCCGTGTGGTGGATCCGTCAGGCCATTATCCTGGCGATTTCCCAGAAGGCCTCGCTGATCAGGCTCCCGCTGAACCGCACCGCCGACATCCAGAAAATAGAAAAGGTCCACAAGAAGCTTGAAAGCAAGCTCGGCAGGGAGCCCAGCCCCGGGGAAATAGCAGAAGACCTCGACATGGACGACGAAGAAATCAACCACCTGCGCAATATCACGCAGGACTACATATCCCTCGACTCCTCCTACGGGGACTCCGAGGATACCACCATTCTCAGCATGATCGTTGACCAGCGGGTTGATTCCCCTGACAAGAAGGTGCTGGACGAGTCCCTTTCCTCGGCCCTGGATGATGTTCTCAAGACCCTCACCGAGTCAGAGCGGCAGATCATCAAGATGCGGTTCGGCCTTGACGGGTACGAGCCGATGTCTCTCCAGCAGATCGGCGACGAGTTCAAGCTTTCCAAGGAACGGATCAGGCAGATTGAAAAGAAGGCCATACGCCGTCTCCGCCATCCGTCGCGCAGCCAGCGGCTTAAAAGCTTCCTCCAGGACTGAGCCATGAGATATTTTTTCCCTGGATTGATAGCGGGCGCACTGGCGGCGCTGTTTCTCTTTTCCCCATCCCCGTCGATTGAGATCTACCCGGAATGGTGGGGCACCATCAAGAATATCGCCTCCATCGAAAAGTCGCGGGACAGCGGCTCAAGGGAGCTTTTTTTTGTAAAAGCAAATGACCAGGACTATTACCTTCTGAAGGGGAGCGGCGCTGTCTCTGTTTCAGGATCCGTGACAGACGGGCTTTCCGCCTTCAGCGGCAACGGCCGCTACTTTGCCAAATACCAGAAAGTCGGCAACGATGTCGAGTTTTACAACGCAAAAGGCGATCGTTTCTGGAAAATAGATTCAATGGAGTATCCGTACCTGTCATGGAACGGAAAAATCATCTTATTGATGAACGGCGACCAATCGGGCATCCGGACCGTGGACTATAACGGCAATCTCGGCCCAGTCCGCATTTCCGGGAGGACCTGCACCGCCATCGCCTTCGCAGACCGCGCCGATTACAGCGCCGTGGGCTTTCTTGACGGTTCATATTATTTCCTGGACGCCAGGGGCAGGGTGGTGCGCTACGGTATGACGCCGAAGGGAACCATGGTGAAGGGCCTCGCCATCAGCCGCAACGGTGCCCATGGTGTTATTCATTACGGCGGAACCCGCATGGATTTTGTGCGGATCGTTGACATCTCGTCGGGTGACAACGAAGAGGTCGAGCTTGCCCATGTCCACCCGGTTAAAACGGCACTCCATGTGAATGGAGACGGATATTGCACCGTCATCGATACGGACCGGATTCTTTATATCTCACCATCGGGAAGAGTTGCATTGAACATCCCCATCCAGCCCAAACGGGAAGGCCATTCCTCCATCAGCTATATGAACGGCCTGTATGCGGTTTCATATACGATGCAGAACGGAGCATCCAGGCTGCTCCTTTTCCGCGAGGACGGGGTCATGCTGTTTTCAAAGGAATATCCCGCGGAATCGTTTCTCGACGCCGCGCTGCGGGGCGGGCTGCTTTTCCTGCGCGGGTCCGACAATGTATTCTGCTACAGCCTGCACGGGATCTAGACGCGGGCGCTCGCCCGGTCACGCAGGGGAGTTACAGGAAGACCATCATCGCAATGAATCCCCCCAGGGAAACGACAGCCGAGACAACCAGGGAAATGCGGAACCGGTCCGACTTTCTCTTGTGCCTCATCATGTTCATAGCCATGCCCCATATGCAGAGCAGGAAGTTCAGGAGCAGGAGTACTTTCGCGATAATAACGCCGGCGCTGAAGTCGATCATGGTCTGCCGTATCGTATTGTAACTGCCGCCCATCGGGTGCGTCATCTGGTAAATTAAGAATGCCACGACGATCACCAGCCACGATACGATGCCGCATATGGTGATCATCCTTGTCATGGTGTCAGGCCCGCGCCTGCGATTTTTTATAGCAGTCATACTCCCCTCCATTAACAGTATTTAACGGCGGCTGACCGGTCCGGTGATTGATCAGCGGCCATGGTCCTCATGCATATAATCGCGTGCGAACTGTTTCAGTGGAATGACGCTATCATACTGCATCAGCGGTAAATAATCAACATTATTTTTCAATCAGCACCTGCAGGGGCCGGGTCCCGTGAATGCTTCAGGATTCGGTCCCGGCGGGCAAGGCGCCAAGGCCGGAAAGGGGGGCATCCGGGGTGTTATCTCTCTTCCAGCAAAAATTTCGCGTCGGTGATTGAGACGCTCCCTGTCTCGATCAGGGCGATGAGGGCCTGGAGTTTTGCGGCGAAAGAAGCCCTGTTTCTTTTGAGGGCCCCGTCACGGAGTATGCGCGCTTTCTCCAGTGCCGTTGCAGCGGCATGGCGACGGTAGTCCGGGTTGAGGGAGTCGTCATCCTTCGCCAGGAGCTTCACGATCGAGTATACCCTGAAACGGTCCATTGCAGGGTACCGGGCGGAGAGCTGGTCCCGGTGCCCGCCGTGGCGGACGACAAGCTTCTCCGGGATGAACCCTGCCCATTCCCGGGCGGTGACCCTGAGCCAGAGGTCATAGTCCTCGCACGCCTGCAGGTCCTCGTCAAAGGGCCCGAACCGGTCAAAACATCCGCGCGTTATCACCGCAGCCGAGGGGCTGATGAGGCAGAGGCCGAGGGAGTCGATGAAGATGTTGCCCTCGCGCTTCAGGTGCCGAAGCTTCGGGTTCACCCGGCGCCCCTTCCGGATCCACTCCTCGTCGGTCTGGTGGATCGCGACGTCGGGGTGCTCCCTGATGTAGCGCTCCTGGTGGGCCAGCTTTTCCGGGAGCCACCGGTCGTCGGAATCGAGAAAGGCGAGCCAGGGGGCTGATGAGACCGCGATCCCGGCATTGCGCGCCGCGCTCACCCCGCGGTGCTCCCGGAGCGTGTACCTGATGCGGCCGCGGTATTCATCGGCGATGCCCGGGGTCCCGTCCGTTGACCCGTCATCCACCACGATGAGTTCATAGTCGGTGAAGGTCTGGGCGAGGACTGACTCGATGGCGTCCTTTACGGGTAGAAGCCTGTTGTATACGGGTATGATGACTGAGAAGAAGGGCATAGCGGAGCCTGATATATGGGTGGTCCTCATTAATGAAGGATAAAAAAAGCCATTTTCTCATGGAAAACGGCCTTTTTCTGTGGAGCTGAAGGGGATCGAACCCTCGGCCTCTAGAGTGCGATTCTAGCGCTCTCCCAAACTGAGCTACAGCCCCGTGCGATTACATATGTAAATTTATTGAAAGGCCCTTAATCTGTCAATACTAATGTGCGCAAAAAAGATAATATGAACCCCGAGTCAGTCTTTTTTCTGGAGCTCGATGGATATGCTCACCTTGTTCAAGCCGGCCTGCTTGGCCGCGTCGAGGACCTTGACGAAAAAATCCACCGATGCCCGCTTGTCGGCCTTGACGATGACGCCGTTCACCTTTGCGTCCTTCGAATACTTGGCGAGCTCCTGTTGGAGCGACTGCTCCGATACCTTGTTGTTAGCGACATAGATTTCGTTTTTCGCCGTCACTGATACAACCAGCGGGTTTTCTCCTTTTACCTTTGTCAGGGTCATTCCCTTGGGCAGGTTTACCTTGATCTTCGATTCCTGCTGCGGATTGAAGGTGTAGAGAAGGCTGAAGGTAATGAAAAAGAAAATGAACATGTTCATGACGATATCCGTCATGGCCACGGATTCCAGGGTGAGGAACTGCTTGTTGGTGGTCCGTATCTTCATTTTTTCTTCCTCGAAGGCAGGTTCTTCAGTATCTGTACCAGTTTTTCGCCGTAATGGTTCATGTCCCTGGCGATGTTGCTTATCCTGTTGATATACATGCTGTAAATGACGTAATAGGGGATTGCCACGATGAGGCCCCCGGCTGTGGTTATCATGGCCTGGTAGATGCCGCCGGCCAGCTTCTCCACGGTGACCGACGCGCCGGCGACCTCCCACGCCATGAAAGCGCCGATGAGGCCGATGATGGTGCCGAGAAAACCCAGCATGGGTTCAACGCCGACGATGACAAGGAATATGTGCATGTTCTTTTCCAGAAGCGCTGTTTCTTCGTTGCCGATATGCTCCATGTTCCGCTCGATCTCGACAGGATCGTCTCCCCGGTGAGACAGGCCGACGCTGAAGACTTTCCCGATGGGATGTTCCGTCCTGGCGCATGCCTCGATGGCCAGGTCAATGTGGCCCCGTTCGAGTAGAGAAAAGATTTCGTCGGTGAATTTCTTTACATCAAGCCGTATCCTCCAGAAGAGCATGCCCCGCTCGACGGTCAGCCCCAGGGCCACGATGGAGCCCAGTATGATGGGGACCATGACCCAGCCGCCCTTGACAATTATATTGTTGGTGAGAACATCCATGGTAATACCTCGTGATTATATATGTCTAATGGACACTGTACGTCGATATTTGTTTCAAAGATTGTAGTTTTGCCCGGATTTTCTGCTTATGTTCATGATCCTTAAAAATACGTCAAATGATTAATTGGCAACAGATTTAATTTGGGCTGCCGGGACCTATTCCGCTCGTCCGCCTCGTATATCGTCCCTGTTGACTCGGCGGAATCGACGACATCCCTGTCGTCTTCTCGCGGGACAGCTCCCGGCAGCCAAGAAAAAACCGCTGTCTGAATAAATTAGATCAGCCGCTCTAAAAAGTACTTGTCATTTTTTTTTCGTAAGCCCTATTATGCGGCCGATTATTTCCCTATAACGCTACGCATCAAGGGGGCTTATATAAGTCCCTCGGTTGCAAGGAAGGATGAATTGTGCGCCAGAGAAAGAAAACCAAGCAGGTCAGGGCCGGCTCCCTCGCCATCGGCGGCGGTGCCCCCGTATCGATACAGACCATGGCAAATGTTCCCATCGAGCAGATCGACGAGGCCATTGCCCAGGTGAGGGGCCTCGCAGACGCCGGGGCTGAACTGGTTCGCGTGGCCCTGCGGAGCGTTGAAGCGACGGAGTTTTTAAAGAAGCTCCTGTCTGCCGTGACGGTCCCCGTCAGCGCGGATATCCATTTCGACCATCGCATTGCCCTGGCCGCGATACGGGCCGGGGTCAACAAGGTGCGCATCAACCCTGGCAACATCGGCGATCCGGCCGGGGTGCGCGAGGTTGTGGCGGCGGCGCGCGACAGCGGCGTGCCTATCCGCATCGGCGTGAACAGCGGGTCCGTTGACCGGCGGAAGTTCCCGGAGGTGACGCCGGAGAGCCTGGTGGCCTCCGCCATGGAGCACGTGCATATCCTCGAAGAGAATAATTTCTGCGATATCGTGGTGTCCATCAAGTCGTCGGACATTGGCCAGACCGTGGCGGCGAACGAGCTCTTCGCGTCGCAGCGGGACTACCCGGTCCATGTGGGCCTCACCGAGGCGGGGTACGGTCTTTCCTGCGTGGTGCAGAGCTCCGTTGCCATCGGTCATCTTCTCATGGAGGGTATCGGCGACACTATACGGGTATCTATGACCGGCGACCCGGCCGAGGAAATCACCGTGGCCCGTAAGATCCTCGAGTCCGTGGGTGAGCGTAAGGCATGGGTGCACATCGTGGCGTGTCCAACCTGCGGCCGCACCGATCCCTCCCTCGATATCCTGGCCCTGGCAAAGGAGGTCGACGCGGCAGTCACAGCGCGCTTCGAGAAGACCATGAAGGAAAAGGGGCGCACCCTCCACGTGGCGGTCATGGGGTGCGAGGTGAACGGACCCGGCGAGGCGAAGGAAGCCGATGCGGGTCTGGCGGGCATCCGCGACGGCAGGCTCCTCCTTTTCGCGAAGGGCAAAAAGGTGAAAGCCGTCGATTACCGCGATGCAGTCGCGGCGCTTGTCGAAGAGATTGAAAAAATCATCGGGTCGTGAACCGGAACCGTGGGAAACCTGCTGAAATAAACAATGACCTGTTATGCGGAATTCTGATATGAACAAAAAACGATCACCGGTCCCCTTTGACGTCAGTCATTTCAGGAAACTGGCAGAGCGGGGCAAGAATTTTTCTGCTGCCGAAGCTTTTGAATACATTTATCGTGCCAACCACTGGTCGGGGAAAGATTCCATTTCCGGGGACGGGTCAGATCTTGTCCAGACAGCCGAAATCCGTAAAGAACTGACCCGTATCCTGAAGGAATTCGAAGTTCATGTATTTCTTGATCTACCCTGCGGCGATTTCTCGTGGATGAGCATACTTGATCTGCCGGTGGACGCCTATATCGGCGGCGACATCGTCGGGGACCTGGTCCGCAAAAACAGGAAGATGCACGAGAATGAAAAGAGGAAATTCCTGGTCCTGGATATTATCAATGACCCCCTGCCGGAGGCTGATCTTCTCCTGTGCCGGGATTGCCTGGTTCACCTGTCCTTTGAGGATATCAGGAAATCGCTCGTTAATATCAGAAAGTCAACTATCCGATACTTTCTTTCCACGACATTCCCGGAGTGCGAGAGAAATGACGATATTGTGACCGGGGACTGGCGTATCTTAAATATGGAGAAGGCGCCCTTCAATTTTCCGAAGCCCCTCAGGCTGGTTAACGAGAAATGCACCGAGGGGGGAGGGACATATGCTGATAAAAGCCTGGGGTTGTGGGATGTCGGATCGCTGCCGGTGTGATGCTGCTGAATAAGATGCGAATAATATTTTCTTACCTATAAGAATATATTTGATTATTTTTGCGATATGCCGCGTCAATGGTTCTTCATTAATCAAATATCAAACAGGGCTGATGCGCGTGAACGAAATAGTAAAATCAATTATCCTCGGCATCGTCGAGGGGATTACCGAGTTCCTGCCGATATCTTCAACAGGACACCTGATCATCATAAACCGGTTCATCGATTTTACCGGGCCCTTCGCGGCAGTTTTCGATGTCGTCATCCAGCTGGGTGCGATACTTTCCGTCGTTGTGTATTTCTGGAAGAGGCTTTTCCCCTTCGGCCGGCATCTCACGGCGGAGAAGAGAAGTGAAATCCTGGACCTGTGGAAAAAGACCATTGTCGGCGTCATACCGGCGCTGGTCCTTGGCGTTTTTTTCGGCGGCATGATAAAAAAATATCTATTCAATCCAATAACGGTATCGATCGCACTTATTGTCGGCGGAGTTATACTGATTTATCTCGAAGGACGGAAAAAAGAGGCAGTGATAACATCGGTGGGTTCCCTCGGCTACGGCAGGGCGCTCCTGGTGGGCCTGATACAATGCCTGGCGATGGTGCCGGGGACATCGCGGTCGGCCGCAACCATCATCGGTGCCATGTTCCTGGGGGCATCCCGCGTCGTGGCAGCGGAGTTTTCATTTTTCCTCGCGATACCGACGATGTGCGCGGCGTCGGCCTATTCGATATTGAAGGCCGAACGGGCACTCACTGAGTCTGAGCTCCTGGTTCTGGCCGTCGGGTTTATCGTGTCCTTTGTCGTCGCCCTTGCGGTCATCGCGGGATTCATGAAGTTCATTTCAACGAGGGATTTCAAACCCTTCGGATATTACCGGATCATCCTGGGCGTTGCGGTGCTGGTTTATTTTCTTATGATTGGCGGGTGATTTGATGCGGGTGGCCGTAGAATCGAACCCGTAACCCGCTGATTACATCGAATCATATTTTCTTCTTGCCATGGTTTATATCCTCTGGTATTGTTTCTATTGAATGCGAACGTATAAAAAAGATATTAATCGTAGCAATCATCGTAACATGAACGATGTATCAAGGGAGGACATATCATGAAAAAGATTTCAGCAGTATTCGCGTCTGTTGCCATGTTGATTGCGGCGCTCTTCATTGTATCAGTATCCTCGTCTGCTGCAAAGCAGAAAGATCCAAACTGCATAAACAGGTGCAATACAGATTATAATGGATGCATGAAGGCCGCTAAGAATCAACATGCCAATGTCATAGATCGCATGGCCAGCGAGGATGAATGCTTGAGGGTAAAGAGAACCTGCTATGGTTTATGCTCGGAATCATTATGATTGAAAAACAAAACCCCTGAATCGATCAGGGGTTTTCTGTGGGTAGCCCGGGAATCGAACCCGGAACCTACTGATTAAGAGTCAGTTGCTCTGCCAATTGAGCTAGCTACCCGAAAAGGCTCTCCGGTCCGGCCGGATTATTCATACAATTAATTTCTTTATTCATTGTCAAGGATTTTGTTTGATTTATTTCCGGTAATATTGGCTATGTCATATCCATGCATATACCATCAAAACTTCCCGATGTGGGCGTGACCATATTCACCGTGATGTCCCGTCTTGCCAATGAGCAGGGCGCCATTAACCTGTCCCAGGGCTTCCCCGACTTCGATGTTGACCCGGAGCTCATCGGACTGGTGGACCATTACATGAAGCAGGGGAACAACCAGTACGCCCCCATGCAGGGGGTGATGGACCTGCGGCAGCGCATCGCGGAGAAGGTGCGGGAGTTCTACGGCGCGTCGTACGCGCCGGAAGCGGAGATCACCGTGACCTCCGGCGGCACCGAGGCGCTCTTCGCCGCGATAACCGCCGTGGTCCATCCCGGCGAAGAGGCGATCCTCTTCGAACCGGCCTATGATTCCTACGCCCCCACCGTGGCACTGTGCGGCGGGAAGCCGGTGTACTGTCCGATGCGCTTTCCCGATTATTCCATCGACTGGGACATGGTGAAGGATTCGATCACGCCCCGGACGCGCTGTATCATCATAAACTCGCCGCACAATCCGTCGGGCGCGGTGCTGTCCGCCGCGGACATCGAGGCGCTGAAACAGGTGACGGCGAACACCGGCATCTACATCGTGAGCGACGAGGTGTACGAACACATCCTCTTCGACGGCCTGCGCCATGAAAGCATGACGCGGTACCCGGAACTGGCGGCGCGGAGCTTCGTGGTGAGTTCTTTCGGCAAGACCTATCACACCACGGGCTGGAAGATCGGCTACTGCCTGGCTCCGAAGCCCCTTTCTGTCGAGTTCCAGAAGATCCACCAGTACCTGACCTTTGCCTCCAACACGCCGGTACAGTGCGCCTACGCCAAGTTCATGGAGAATAAGGAAAAGTACCTGGCGGTGCCGGAATTCTACGAGGCAAAGAGGGACCTCTTCCTCTCGCTGATCAAAGGTTCCCGCTTCAGGGTCACTCCCAGTAAAGGCACCTACTTTCAGATGCTCGACTATTCGGAAATTACCGACGAGGCGGACACGGCCTTTGCCCGGAGGATGACCATCGAGCACGGCGTCGCGGCCATTCCGCCGTCAGTCTTTTACCATGACGGCCGGGACAACAGGGTGCTCCGCTTCTGCTTTGCGAAAAAAGACGAGACCCTCGAAAGAGCGGCGGAGCGTTTATGCAGGATTTGAACGTAACCATCATACAGACAGGCCTCGCCTGGCATGACACTGACGCCAACTGCGCGCATTTTGACGGCATCATCCGGTCTCTTGCGGAATCTGCGGACCTGGTGCTCCTCCCGGAAATGTTCTCCACCGGGTTCACCATGGAGCCTTCGGCCTGCGCGGAGGATATGGGAGGCCGCGCGGTGAAGAGCCTCATGACGTGGGCACGCGAAAAGGAGGCGGATATCGCCGGAAGCGTAGCCATCAGGGAAGGGGACCGGTATTACAATCGTCTCCTCTGGGTGCGTCCCGGCGGCGCCGTCATCACCTACGACAAGCGGCATCTCTTCCGCATGGCCGGTGAGGAGCAGGTCTACACCGCCGGGGGCGAGAAAACCGTGATCGAGCTCAACGGCTGGAAAATCAGGCCCTTCATCTGCTATGATCTCCGCTTTCCGGTCTGGTCGCGGAACAAAAACCTTGAATACGACATCGCCGTATACGTGGCCAACTGGCCTGAAAAGCGCGCACCCCACTGGCGGGCCCTCCTCAGGGCGCGGGCCATCGAGAACCAGTGCTATGTCATCGGCGTGAACCGGATCGGCGTTGACGGCAACGGGGTGTCGTACTGCGGTGATTCGGCGGTCATAGATTTTGCCGGCAACACGATCTTCGAGAAGGGGAACGGTGAATGCGTCTCCACCGTCAGACTTTCCTTCGGCGAACTGTCTGACTACCGGAAAGCTTTCCCGGCGTGGAAAGACGCCGATGACTTCAACCTCGTATGATAAACGTTCCTGCCGTCACCACGGCCCGTGGTATCAAACTATGAACATCATTTCATCATGGAGCGGCGGCAAGGACAGCGCCCTCGCCTGTTACCGCGTGATGAAGGAAGGCCACCAGGTGGGGCGCCTGCTCAACCTTATATCGGCGGAGGAGAAGCGCTGCTGCTTCCACGGCACCGACGCGCGTCTTCTCGCCGACCAGGCGCAGTGCGTCGGCATCCCCCTGGTGCATCGGGAGATGGGGGAGGAGATGGGCGCCTATGAGCGGGACTTCAAGGAAGCGGTCAGTGAACTCAGGAGCGCCGGGATGGAGGGAATGGTTTTCGGCGATATCTACCTGGATGAACACCGCGAGTGGGTGGAGCGGGTCTGCGGGGATATCGGCATCGTCCCCCTGGAGCCGCTCTGGAACAACGATCCCCGGCGCGTCATAGAGGAGTTCCTGGACGAAGGATTCAGGGCGGTCATCGTAAGCTGCAGGGAAGAACTGGGAAGGGATTTTATCGGCCGCGAGGTGGACCGGGAGGCCCTGACGCGCCTTGAACAATTCGGCATGTGTCCCTGCGGCGAGCATGGCGAATATCATACCATCGTCACGGACGGACCCATCTTCAAGAAACGGATCAGGATAACAGGCGCGGCGCCGATCCTGAAGGAAGGGTTCTGGCGCCACTGGTCCCTGGATATAAAGGAGTATGTTCTGGAGGATAAATGAAACCTGGTGAGAGACGGGATTTATCAGAAGATGAAAAAAGACTGCCCTATGCCGGGTACTTTTACCGGGACCCTGCGCAGGTTCCCGGCGATGTGCTGGAAACGATCAATGGCGGCCCCATTGATCCCCGCGACGCGCTTTCTTTCAATGAAATAAACCGCCTCCTGGATGCCGGCTATCTTTCGAAGGAAGCCGGCTACTGCACCATGCCAGACAACAGCTGTTATGCTGCTGTCCTCACGGACATGCCCGGGGTTACCGGTGACATGCTCGACTGGTGGTTCTGCTGGCACGCACTGGAACCGCTCCGGTACAGGATATGGTATCCTGGTTCCCACATGAGCAACAGCGCGAAAGACAGGGACCGCCTTATGGACACGTCCCTGCCGTACCGGGAACGGTACCGGAACAATCCCCAGTACCCGGTGGAGGATATCGGCATCGGGCCGGACATCCTCTCCATCACGTTCGTCCCGCCCCGGGACTTCGGCTTTGACGAAACACGCTTCGAGGAGGCGAGGGTCGCGACGGTCGTCTGCGCCGCTGTCGGGTCGATGACAAGGAAGGTGCGGCACACACGCATGTGCCATTTCGTCCGTAAAACCGTGAACGGCGTCGAGATGCGCAGCCGTTTCTGGATCGGCGGCAACCTGAAGCTTGACCTGTTTCCGGAACGGTCGCCGGTCAACAGGCTTTTAAACACGCGCATTATCCGGAAACATGTGATACCGCGGGACACACCGCGTCAGATGGCCCTCCACTGCGCGCAGGAGTATAACAATCTGGCTGCGATCCTGCCTGGATTATACCGTGATTACGGGAAAGAAATCTGCTGACCTGCAGCCTGCGGTTGCACGGGACGTTGGAAATTAATCCTTGAGGAGTATGCCCGGGTTCACCGCCAGCTGCCCGCGGCGCACTTCGAAGTGGAGGTGCGGTCCCGTGGTCCTTCCGGTGTTCCCTGAAAGGGCGATGACGCTGCCCCGCTTCACCGTGTCCCCCGGTTTTACCAGGGGCCGCGAAAGGTGGCCGTAGTAGCTACGGTAGCCGTATTCATGCTGGACCACCACCAGGTTGCCGTAGCCCCCATCGAAGCCCGTGAAGACAACCTTCCCGTCCCGTGCGGCCATGACCTCGGAGCCGCGGGGGCATGACACATCAACGCCGGAATGAAACTCGATATCGCGATAGTTGAAGGGGTTCCGTCTCTTGCCGAAACGCGATGTGAGGTGGGGCGTTCGCTTCGGCGGCAGGGGATACATGAAGCCGGTTCCCAGGAAAAGGGACCTCTCCAGATTTGATATTTTGCCGCAGGGCACGAATATGTATTTCTTGCCGAAGCCGCTGCACCTGTTTGCACGGTACACGTATTCCGGGCGGATCTGGTTTTCCCGGAGCATCCGCGCGATTCTTGTATCGTCGCCCCCCGTGATGATAACGCCGCGCATGTTGGGTATGTAGATTTTTCTGCCGGGCACGATATCCTTCGGCGTGGAAAAGCCGTTGACCGTTAACAGGGTGTCGATGTCCTGGGATGAGCGGGCCAGGATCGTCCAGAACGTGTCGTCCTTTTTTGCACTGTAAACATAAAATTTCAGATCAGGCAGTTCATGTTCCGGCCGCCTGCTTTTGATCACGTAGATGCTTTTCTTGATGTCGTTCCTGATCGATTTTAATTGATCGGAGCCGGGATCCAGGCTGGCAAGCTCCCGGGCCGGATCAATGCCCGCGTATGCGTAAAGCGGGGCAAGGAGTATCAGGAATGCTATGTAGGTGGAAACTTTTTTCATGATAGTACACAATCGTGCTCGTTGTCGCATCAAGTCTGCGTAACGCTTACTGCTTCAATGAATGACAGCCGGCCGCCTTCGGCGGGCATCATTCATGAAATGACAGTCATAGAGCATGTCTCTATGATTTTCGGTAAAAAACAGGTGCGGGTTTAGTGAATATCTAATATGACATAATTATTTTTTTCCCGAGTGCAGTTATTGTTTTGGCAATGTCTCCCTCAGGAGCCTTAAAACATTGCCCCCCATGATGAGGCCCACTTCATCCTCGGAAAAGCCGGCTTTCAGAAGGGCATCGGCAAGGTAAGCCATGCCGGTCGTATCAAAAGGAGCGTACACCAGACCGTCATAATCGGAACCGAGGCCGACATGGCGCACGCCGGCACGCTTAACGACGTACCGTATCGAGCGCACGATGTCTGCGATAGACTCCCCGCAGATCGCGGTGGAAAAATATCCTATACCGATAACTCCGCCTTTTTCCGCGATCAGCTTGATGTGGCGGTCGCTGATGTTGCGGACACCGGGGCACACTCCCCGGACGCCGGTATGGGATACTACCATCGGCCTGGCAGACATGGAGAGAATATCATCGATGGTCCGGGGAGACGCGTGGGCCAGGTCGATGATCATTCCTTTTTCCTCCATGAGGCGTATCATTGTCCTACCTTTGTCTGTGAGGCCGTATTTCTTCACGCCGTGGGCTGAGCCGCTCATGTCGTTGTCGAAAAAATGAGTAGGCGACATCATGCGGAACCCGGCCTTGAAAAGCGCGTCGACGTTCTCCAGGCTGCCCTCCAGCACCTGGGCTCCTTCGATCGAGAGGAGTCCCGCGGTGATTGCCGGGTCTTTTTTTCTCCGGTCAAGGTATTGATTCAGGTCCGTAACGGAAGTAATGATGGCGCACCGCCCCCCCGATGTCCGTGAGAATTCATGGAGTTTTTCAGACTGGTACAGGGCGCGCTGCTTGAGGCTGGTCCAGGTTCTCGCCGGCCAGAGCTGCGCGATATTGAGGACCGTGATCATGTCGCAGGTGCCGCTGACGTTGTCACCCTTGAACATGCCCAGGGGGGCCCTGGATACTACAGAGAAGGTCTGCAGTGCCGCGCCTCCTTCGATGAGGCGCGGGAAGTCCACAAGACCGCGGGTGTTTCTTTTGCGCAGGTCCCTGTTCCACATCAGGGCGTCGCAATGGAGGTCTGCGATGAAGATCTTTTTCACCAGGGCCTGCGCCTGCGCGGATGGACGGGGCAGTTTCTTGCCGTAAATGCCGTTGACGAAGTTGTCGACCAGGATCGGCAGGAAGGTGAAAGAGGAGATGACAATAACAGCTAAGATGATGCCGATGATTCCGAGGGTTTTCTTTATCATGGTATGCTCCTGTGGTTCGTCATCTATGTCTGAAATATCAGAATATATATAGTTAAAAATGTAAATCACTTTCCGGAATGTCGGGAGTAGCGGGCAACTTTCGTAATAGGCAAAAAAGTTGCGGCTGATTGCAGTCGGATTTAAAAAATATCCCGGCCCCGGAAAATCGTATTGACAATAAAAATTACACGGATGTATAGTGGCGCAAATGTCAACGAGGTAAGAGGTTATTATGGCTATTGCAAAAGCAAGCGGTGATATCGCGAATAACGTGATCGGAGAAAACTCCTATTTCACCGGGACCTTCTTGATTAACGGATCCCTCAGGATCGACGGCAGGTTCGAGGGCAAATACCTCCAGGCTGAGCAGCTCTATATCGGCTCTACCGGCAAGATCCGGACCAACATCAACGCCGTGTCGGTCATCGTGGAAGGCCTGGTTATAGGCAATATTAATGCCTCCAGCAGGGTGCTTCTCATGCCTTCGGCCAAGATCCTCGGTGACATCAAGACCCCGGAGCTCATCATCCAGAACGGCGTAATCCTCGAAGGGCGCTGCACCATCGCCAATGATCTCCGCTCATCCGCCAAGGACCTCATCGGCGTTGAATACGAGAAGAACAAGATAATCCCCGAGGAGTTTCTTGCAAAGAGAAGTTCTTAAGCTCGGCGTTACCGCGGGAGACCCCGCCGGTATCGGGCCCGAGGTTGCCCTGAAGGCAATCAACGCACTCACCGACAAATCGATCATTCCAATTTTAATCGGCCGCGCATCTGCGCTCGAAAAGAATTATCCTGATCTGTTTTCAGGATATGAAATTACAGGGCCGTGCCATGGCGAGCCTGTGCCGGGTAAAAAATATCTGCATGATATCCCCCTCGATCTGCCTGTGCCAAAACCCGGAGCCGGAACTGCCGACACGGGGAAAGAGGCCCTCGCGTATATTGATACGGCCATTGACCTGTGGCGTGCCGGCGGCATTGATGCCGTGGCCACCGCTCCGGTGAGTAAAAGCCTTATCGAAAAATCGGGAGTCCCCTTCACGGGCCACACTGAATATATGGCGGGAAGAATCGGGGAAACCAATCCCCTCATGATGATGTATTCGGAAAAGTACCGGGTGCTCCTGGCCTCGACCCATGTGCCGGTGTCAGGCATCATGAAGGGACTCGGCCTGGAGCGCCTTCTCGCGGTGATCCGGACCGGATACGATTCCATCAGGTCTATCGACGGCGGTACCGTGAGGCTCGCCATCGCGGGTCTTGACCCGCACTGCGGCGACGACGGCGCCATCGGCACCTTTGACCGGGATGTCACATCCCGGGCAGTATCGATGGCGCGGGACGAGGGAATCCCCATTGACGGCCCCTTCGCCGCGGACACGCTTTTCATCCCGGCAGCGTGGGAGCGCTATAGCCTGGTCGTCGCCCATTACCATGACCAGGGCCTGATACCCTTCAAGATGCTCGCCTTTGACGAAGGGGTGAACGTAACCCTGGGCCTGTCCATGGTGCGCACTTCCGCCGACCATGGCACTGCCTTTGACATTGCCGGTAAAAATATTGCCCGGTGGAGCAGCATGGCGGAAGCAATCCGTCTTGCGCAGCGGCTGGCTGCCGTAAGGGGGCGACGGGAATCATCGTAATGGTACAACATGCCGTGCCATGTATTATCGGGAATTATAATGTGAATAGGGAGGAACTGCTGTGGACAAGAGAAAGAAATCCAATAAGACTGATATAACCAGAAAAAAATTTATCGCCGGCGCCGCGACAATGGGAGCGGCCTTGTCACTGTATCCTCTAATTGGATGCAAAAAGGAAGAAAAGGCTTCCAGTGGCGAAATGAGCGGGACATCATCCGCTGCTCCGCAGAAGGTTGCAGTCACGGGGAACCCGGGAGGGCGCGTTCTCCTGAAAAAGGGCCTCATCGTGGACGGCACCGGTAAAAAATCCTTTATCGGCGATGTTCTTGTCAACGGCACCATGATAGAAGCGGTGACAACGAACGATCTCACTTTTACCGGGAGGACCATTGACTGCTCTGGTAAGGTTATCGCTCCCGGTTTCATCGACATGCATTCGCATAACGACTGGATCTTTACAAAACAGGACCATTCGAAATTTACCAATCCCTTTGCGGCCCAGGGTATCACCACCTTTGTCACCGGCAACTGCGGCTTCGGCATCGCAGGGTTTGAAAAGAATTCCCCGAATAAAAGTTTCATAGAAACTAAAATCGGAAAATTTCTGGGTAACTCGAACATCCCGTGGGATTCCATGGAAGATTACTTCAGCGTAATCCGCCGCCAGGGAATCACCCACAACATGGTGAACCTTGCAGGCCACGGCACCACACGCATGTCTATCCGCGGCTACAAGCCCACGCCCATGAACAGGGATGAAATGAAGAAGCTTCTCGCACTCCTGAACGGGGCGATGGAGGAAGGCTGCCATGGTGTGTCTCTGGGGCTGCAGTATGAGCCGGGCATATTCGCCACCGATGATGAATTGATGCAGGTAGCGCGGCTGGTGAAAAAGCACGACAAGGTCCTGACGGTTCACCTGAGGGCTTATTCTTCCCTGTCCCCTACCTATCCCCTCATACCCTTCGGCAAGGCGCACAATCTCCTGGCCCTTAATGGAATGCTGGATCTGGCCCGTGAAACAGGGGTGCGCCTGCAGGTCTCACACCTGATATTTGTCGGTTCCGATACATGGGCCACGTGTGAAAAAGCCCTCGCCATGATCGATAAAGCCGTCCGAGACGGCGTTGACGTGAAGTTTGACACCTACGCATATCACTGCGGCACCTCATATATCAGCGTGGTCCTGCCGGCATGGTTCCTTGCACGGGTACCCCTGGTATACGATGACACCTCGGCCCTGAGAAGGCTCAAAATGGAATTCATGGTCATCAAATGGCTCCTCGGTTTCGGTTATGAGGATATCCAGATCACTAATATGGGCAAGCCTGACCTTGACCAGTATAACGGCATGTTCCTGGGGGAAATTGCTGAAAAACGGAAGATGGACCAGTTCGATAATTTTATAGATATAGTGAGACGGACCGAGGGGAAGGCCGGGGTGCTCAACCATAAGTACAGCAGTCTCGATAACGTGAAGGACATGATGCGGCATCCGGCATCACTCTTCATGACCGATGCCTGGGTGTTTTCAGATGGAGTGCAGAACCCCGCGGCCTTCGGATGCTTTCCCCGTTTTCTCCAGTTTGCCCGCGATTTCAGGAACATCAGCCTCGAGGAGGTTGTGCGCAAGATGACCGGCGCCTCGGCGGAGCGGTTCAACATTAAGAAACGGGGTTTCCTCAGGGAAGGATACGCCGCTGACATAACCGTGTTCGACTGGAAGTCTGTCAAAGACAATAACACTGAAAAGAAGACCGACGCGGCACCTGCCGGTATCGAGGCGGTTTTCATTAACGGGAAACAGGTGCTGGATAGGGGAAGGCCGGTTGTCCCGATGATGGCCGGGGTTGTCGTGTAAGAATTGCCGCTGCTACTGCCCGGCCAGGGTATCGGTTACTATCCTGGTAAAATTGCTAATGATCTGCTCGCGGCTTGTTCCGGAGGCGGCAACTAAGAGCGCTTTGCGAAGGACATTGTTGGCCTTTAATTTGATGAGAGCCTTGATCTCTCCCCTCATCAGCGATTCCTGCATGGTATTGTTCTCGTTATAAGAGAATTTCTCAATCCCCAGAGAAAAATAATATATTACGATTTCAATCCGGTCATAGCCGCCCCTTGTTTGTATGCTGCCGGGGAGATCGGCCCGGATCTCATGTTCCCTGACATTTATGCCGGGAGGGATTTTTATAATCACTTCGCCGCCGGCAGAAGCGGCGAGATGAATTGATAGCATTAATGATAATAACAGCTGCATGAATGCTCCACCGGATATTCAGTATGATCGGTCTACCTGCAACAGGCGTAGAACAGGTGCCGTGAAATGTAAATCCAATAATATGGCGCCCGGCTTTTTTCGGATTGTTTCCATGAAATCGAGTGGCGGGATTAATAATCATGAAATGCTGATTTTTTTCCGATTATTATTAGGGTAGCATTTTTATTGTCAAACCGTGCGCTCCGGCTTATACTGATATATGAGGAAACGATATGAATGAAGCGTTAATAATAAAATCCGTATTTCTGTTCATTGTCATATGGGGGATCGGAATTGCCATGCTCTGGTTCCGGCCCAGGATCGAAATGGTGTGGAAGATCATCGCCACGGTAATCCTGATTTTTTATATCTGGTTCTTTTTTGATGAGATCAACAGCGGCTATAACAGCTTTTCCGCCGGATGGTACGGGTTTGTATTGAATTTTCTGAAAGAGACACTCTCCCTCGTCTTTGTGAACCTGTTTTTTATCTGGCCCCTGGCCCTGATCATCATATTCTACAAGGCCGATGCCATAGGTGCCGAAAAGCTCCTGAAGTTCCTCTGCGTTCTTACCCTGGTGCTGTGGATTATTTTTATCGTGTATTTCTTTTTCAGCAAGGGTATCGACGAGTTCATGATCAAAAACTTCAAGGAAATGGTGCCCGGTGCGAAATAGGATCGTCATACAGGCGGCTCTTGTTCTTGCCCTGTGTTCATTCACAACGCTTGCCGGCGCTGTATCCAGGGAAAATTCATCGGAGCTCTACCGTAAAGGCGCCCGCCTTGCCATTGACGGACAGCTGGACAAGGCTATCCTGATATTTAAAAAGGTGGTTGAGATAAGCCCCTATTACTGCATGGGGCATTACGGTCTGGGCAAGGCATACCTGTACAAGTACGGCATGACAGATGACGCCATCAGGCACCTGAAGAACTCGGTACAACTGGATCGGAAGTTTGTGAAGGGTTATTTTTATCTCGGCATAGCCTACTTTATGTCAAAAAAGTACCGGCTGGCTGCCTCGGCATTCAAGTCCGCTTACAGCTACGATGACACCTATATAGAAGCGCTTTACAACCTCGGCGTGGTGTATGAAATAATGGAAGAGAGTTACAAGTCCACAGTGTATTACCGCAAGTATCTCGGGGAAAAAGTCAGAGAAGAGGAAGATCTCGTCTTTTAATCCTTTCCTGCCGTTCAGCCTTTTTTCATGTAATTCCTGACAATCTTAGCTATGCCTTTTCCGTAGTGCCTCTCGATTTCCGTGAGACATCGCTGTTGTTCCTGAGGTGATTCTTTGCGGATGAATCCGTAGAGGCACATGCCGGCAATTATATCTTCAGTATTCATTGTTTATCCTGTTAATAAAGTTACTGTTGCTGCAGGGCAGATTGAAATCCTGAAATGGGAATACCCCGCAGCGGAGGGCCGGGTATTTTTCAATATTTCAAATCCCGCAACCTGTCTGATGATCAATATAGTTATCGGAACAATGCGCGGAAGAGCTTAATGCGCTATACCTTAAACAGGTTCCCGGCCTTTTTTTTGCCAAGTTCGTGATCGTAGTCGCTGTAATCAATGAACACAAGGTTTGGGAGCTTTTTCTTTGACCTCATAACGATATCGAATTTTCCGCCCTGGGCTTCCTTCGATGTTACATATTTGAACTCCCTGCCGCAAGAAGGGCATTTTTTCAGCTCCTTGAGCTCAATGCCGATCTTTTTGCATCCGGGGCAGTGGCCATACTTGTCGTCAACTATGATAATGTGCTCTTCTATGTCCTTGATGTCGACTTCGGTCCAGACTCTTAAATATTCCATATCATGCTCCTTGTTGTTTCATGCAATCATTGTACTTCACAGGCGACTTCTGCTCCAATATGAAAATGCCTGACAGATTCACTGCTGTTCCGGGTGAAATAATCATTAACGATGTCAATGATCGGGCCGATGGACTCCTCCTTGCGTATCCTCGTGAAAAGCTCGTGACCGTACCGTGCGTTTTGTGCGTAATAAACGGAGAAGCGGTGACTCCTGCTCTTGTGAAGGCGTTCCGGCAGGTATTCCCTTATTCGCTCAAGCGTCGTTACGAAGGTGTCAAATATATTGACATCCAGGATGGCATCTTCACCGCCCATCAGGTCGGCGGTAAGCCTGAATATCCAGGGCGATTTAACCGCCTCCCGGCCTATCATGATCCCGTCACATCCGGATTCTTTCATTTTTTCAAGAGCGGTCCGCGGCGTATCGATATCTCCATTCCCGATGATCGGAATTGATACATGCCGTTTTGCGAGGGATACGAGGTTCCAGTCTGCTTTTCGCCGGAAGGAGAGCTTCGCGTAGCGTGGGTGAATAGTTATGAAATCGACCCCTTCCCCTTCGAGCATTGTAATGAAGTTGATGAACTGCTCTTCGTTGTTTTCCTCATAGCCGGTGCGCATTTTCACTGAAAGTCGGACAGGGCAGACCTTGCGGCAGGCCTGTATTATGCTTCGTGCCCTATAGTTATCGGTTAAAAGGAACGCACCCTGACCTTTTTTCACGATATCATGATTCGGACATCCCATGTTTATGTCCACACCAAAGCATCCGATATCAGAAAGAATGGCGCAGGCTCTGGCCATCACATGTGGATCGGATCCGACGATCTGGTAGATAAGAGGATTGTCGAAGTCTCGTTTCTGCACCATGGGTTCATTGTTGGGTGCACAAGCCGCAATAGCGCCGGCGCTCAGCATCTCGGAGAAAAGAACCGTTTCAGGACAGAATTCTTTAATAACATGGCGCAGTGCCGGTGTTGAGGTTTCGGCCATCGGGGCCAGGAAGAGTTTTCCGGGCAATATATTCATATCTTTCATTATGAGGTTAAGTTGTAAATTGTCAATTTGAATTTTATTGTGTATGTCATTGGCCATTGTTATCTGTGACAGGTACTTTTTCCGATAACTATCCAGCGCTGGAATGGGTTATTGTTAAGAAAGCTTTGATTGCGATGTGTGGTTTAATAAAATATTTTTATAAATTATCATCCCAATCGTTAATAGTGAAAGACTTTATACGTGGGGTTGGTTTATGAATATAGAAACCACAATTAATATCAATCCAGATGTTTTCAGGATGATTTCTAAGGCAGTCTTATTAACCGGCCAATCGAAGAATCAGATTATATCGAGCCTGATGCGCAGGATTGGAGATGATCATGATGCTATGGTTGCGACATGGTCCCGTGTGAGGTACCAGAAACGTTATAATAATGTTCATTGGTGTCATTTACATCTGACGCTCAGGCCCGACGAGTATGAATATTTTTTAGATCTCAGGAAGATTTTTAAATTTTCTGTTTCGTTCCTTGTTTCTTATGCAGTTGAAAAATATCTTGATGAGATTTTAGATAATTTATCCAAAGGTGACGATAACTATCGATATAAAAACTATATGATTACACGTGTTATTGTTGACGGTGTAATAAGTTGGATACTATCCTGGGGAATACCGTGGACTATTATCACCAATCATTATTAAATAAACGATTTGTGATTTCAACAACTTAGTTCTTGACGACAAGGGAAAAAAATAATAAAGGGACATTCAAACAAGTCAAGGAGTCGAACGTGGAATTAAAAAGACAGATAGGATTGGTTACTGCAATGATGATCATCATTGCCGACGTGATCGGCACCGGTATTTTTATGACTACCGGAGAAGTGCTCGGCATGACGGGAAGCGGCCTTGCGGTGCTGTTTCTTTTCAGTGTGGGAGGCGTTATTGCCCTGACCGGTTCCCTCTGTTATGCCGAACTGGCCACCATGTGGCCTGAAGATGGTGGCGAGTATGTGTATCTAAAAAAGATATATGGACCTCTGCCTTCATTTTTGTCCGGGTGGATTTCCCTCATTATAGGATTTTCACTGGCGGCTTCCATGTCCGCTATTACGGCTGTCAACTATATCAACAAGCTTTCGCCTGAAGGGGTCTTCATTGGTGCATGGATCCCGAAATGTGTAGCTGCGGGTATAATAGTATTTTTCAGTATTATCCACATGATCGGTGTCCAGAAAGGCAGTCTTATCCAGAACCTGCTGACAGTTTTGAAGCTCCTGGTCGTATTTTTATTCATTGCCCTGGGATTCTATTTTGCAGATTGGTCTATTGTTGCTAGATTGTCGGATAACTATCAGGTGGAAGGCGGTTCATCAATCTTGAAATGGGGATCGGCCCTTATCATTATCATGTATGCTTACTCAGGATGGAACGGTACCACCTATATCGCAGGAGAGATTCGTAATCCCGATAAGAATCTGCCCCGAGCACTTTTCTTCGGAACGCTCCTTGTCACCATAATTTATCTTGCCATGAATGTGGTGTATCTGATGTCGGCTCCCGGGGATGTGATAATGACTGACGGCAAGTACACTATTGGTGCGCTGGCGGCGAAAAACCTCTTTGGTCCGAATATAGGCCCCATCTTCGATGCCTGTATCGTTCTTATTCTGCTCTCATCAGTGTCAGTCCAGATGATGATCGGACCCCGGGTAACCTATGCGATGGCAAAGGACCGGACAATATTCGGTCCACTGGAGCGGATTAACCAGAAATTCCAAACGCCTGATCTTGCTATTCTTGTGCAGATGGTTATAGCTGTTTTCTATGTGTTCATTGGCTTTGACGCTATTTTGAAAATGCTTATTTATATGGGATTCGCCCTGAGCATTTTTCCTCTCATGACAGTTATCGGCATGGTCTATACCAGGATCAAAAGGCCGGAATTGGCCCGCCCTTTTAAAGTGCCACTGTTCCCTGTCATCCCATTGATATATATCGTTCTTATGATTGGGGTCATCATCACAACACTAATTGAAAAAACAATACCGTCTTTGTTTGCTGTCGGCGTAGTACTGGCAGGAGTTGTGATATTCCTGGTGCGCGGCAGGGTTGTGAAGAAATAGGATACAATGCCGGTATTGCCCGGCATTACTTCTCGGAGGTGTAAAATTTATTCTTGTTAGTACTTCCGAGGTCCGGTCGCAGCTTTTCAGCTTCGTGCAGATACACGTGCTTCATCTCTTCCTGGTTTCGTTCCGAGTTCACATGTAGCAGCACGCGGATGCAGCTTTTTAGGCTTCCCTGCACCGGAATTTCCTTTGTGCAGAAGAGGGGCGTGTACATCCATCCCATCTGGCGTGCGGCAACGGCCGGGAATTCTGCATCCAGGTCGTCGGTAACCGAAAAAATGGCCGATGCGATGTCTTCTTGTCTAATATCGTTTAGCCTGACCAGCGTTTCTAACATCTCTTTAGTTCTGACCACAATGTCGCTTTTTGTATTGGCCGGGACCGTTGTGGCGCCCCGTATTCCACGTACCGCCATGGTTTTACTCCCTTGTTGTAATATCTGCATTAATCGATGTCATCAGATCAGGAAAGTTCGGAAAAGTGACCGAGACAGATTCAGCCGTTTCAACTATTGTTTCTCCGTCTGCTGCCAGTCCCGCAACAGCCAAGGCCATGGCGACACGGTGGTCATGATGCCCCTTTACACGGCTTCCATGGAGGGGACTTCTGCGGATGACCAGCCCATCGGGCCGTTCTTCTATGTCAGCGCCCATCTTGATGAGTTCGTTATGCATGACCGTAATGCGGTCTGTCTCCTTGAGGCGCGCCTGGGGCACATTTTTAAGGGTGGTTTCTCCTTTGGCGAAGCAGGCTGCAACTGACAATGCCGGCAGCGCGTCGGGAATAGCGTTCAGGTCGAAAACACCTCCCTTAAGCTTGCCACCCCGGATAGTTATCGCCTTTTCTCCGATGCTGACCTCGGCTCCCATGGCTTTTAGGATGTTGACCACCTCCCTGTCGCCCTGGGTATCATTCCAATCTGGTCCCTTCAAGACGAGCTCAGAGCCGGTTATTGCCGCGGCAACAAGGAAGAATGTCGCCGATGAAAAATCGGCTGCGATATATTCATGGAAAGATGGGTAGTGTTGCCTGCCCGGTATCGCAAAGGACTGATAGTTATCGGTGGTATATCTGATTCCCAGCCTGTCAAGCCAGCTCATGGTCATGGTTACATACGGTTTCTCATTGAGCAGGGGGACGCTGATCACCGTGTCCCCTCCGGCGCAGGGCGCGGCGATCAGGAGTGACGTCAAATACTGCGAGGTGACGGCGTTTATGGATGTTTTTCCGCCGGCGATTTTTCCCTTAATGACAACGGGCGGCATGCCGTTTCCCCTCGTAGAGAAGGCAGTGCCTCCCAGGTCGTTTATCGAAGCGAGGAGTCCCTCAGCCGGGCGGCTGCGGATCTGGTGGTCACCGGTGAAGACGGTGTACCCATCGGCCAGGGAGGCGATGCCGAGGCCGATATAGAGGGATGTGCCTGAATTTCCGACATCGACCACGTCATCGGGCGCCGAGATTCTGCCGCTGGTCCCGGTGACCTTCCACACCCCCTCAGATATATCGACCCGGGCGCCGAATTTCTGGATCATGGATCTGCATGAACGGGTATCAGACGAGTCCAATGGCTCCTCGATGATCGATTCGCCCGCCCCCAGGAGCGCAAAGACCAGTGCCCGGATGGTATGAGACTTGGACCCGGGTATGATGACTGAGCCTTTCAGGCGTGATGGGTTGACGATGAATTCCACGATTCCATAACCTCGTATGCTGTATCTCTGTATAAACGGCGGATTTCTGTCTATCGGAAAACAGGATCGGGCGCAGGATTTTTACTGACTGTCTTTCGGCTTTTCCCGCATATATATGCTGATATAGTACGGTTCCTTTATCAAGCTTTTCTCGAGCTCGTAAAGCCTGACAAATTCGTCATGGTTATCATCGATTATGCCCAGGGTGGCATCGGTCCCGTTCTGGTAAAAGGCATTGAAATAATTTGCCAGTAAGAACAGATCGACAGGATAATAATCGATGGAGCCCTTGACAAACTTGAATTCGTTCAGGGTCAAAACGGTCTTCAGGTCGTCCCGCAGGTAATAGTCGTTGTGGAGCGGGAAAGCCGCCTTCATGAAATCATCGTACAATCCCTCGATGTCTTCATCGAAGAGGACCGTCCCCGCCAGGAACAGTACGCCGTCAAACTGAAGGGCGCGCCGGAATTCGTCCACGACCCTTCCTGACTCGAGAAAATCCAGGTTGTCGATGCAGATGAGCAGGTCTGCTGCATAATAATCGATCGGGAACTCGTTGAATTCACCATTGATGATGTGTATGCGGCTTACGACCGGATCTCCTTTGTGACGTTCCAGGAATTCCCTGATGATCTCCATTGAGGGCTCTACTGCGACGATGTAGGCTTCGGAGGCTTTGGTCAGATCGTACAGCAGATGACCGCTTCCCAGCCCGGCCTTGACGATCACGCCGGGATTGTATGTCGCGATTACGTCTAAAAGGCTTTCGCGGAGCTTCGCGGACCGTTTTTCCGGCTCAATGACAACCCTGTTGGGGAAGTCATACTGTATAAATGATATGATTTCGTTCAACCTGCCCATGCGTCACCTCTCATGAAGGGGTTATCATCGGCGGAGTGGTTTTATGCAACCATTTTTTTCCGTAAAGTGGCCGGGGGATCGTCTTTTCCATATGACATAATCAGAATTCTTATTGACAGCCTGATGTACGGGGATAATTATTCACAACAATACGAAAAGAACGCGGTCAATTGCCAGGCAGGGTGACGACGCCCGAAGTTCGTGGAACGGCGTCATTTATGAGGAAACACGAGGAGGATCACATGAAGGAACATTCCGTGTATTATGATTCATACAAAGAGGAACGGGATCTTATCCTTGAATATAACCAGATTGACCTGAGCGACGTGAAAATCACCAACATAATGGGTGTCGGTGTGGATAATATCACCAGGGCGCAGGCCGTGGTACGCATAATGGAAATGATAAAATCAGGCGGGGTCTTCCATGTCATTTCCCTCAATCCGTACAAGATACAGCGCTTTAAGAGCAATACGGATCTCCGTCTCATTTCCGGGGCAGCTGACATGCACCTGCCCGCCGGGGCGGGGATACAGTGGGCCGGGAAGATGCTGAAGACACCTATCCGGGAGCGGATACCGACCCTGAGTTTCATGATGGACATCGTAAGGATCGCCGAGATCAAGGAGTTCTCCATATTTCTCGTCGGCGGCAAGCCGGAAGTGGCGGAGCGGGCCTTTTTCAATATAAAGAAATCCTTCCCCAAGATACGTATTGTCGGAAGACACGGCGGTTATTTTAATGCAGAACGGGAGAAGTCCGTCATCGAGGCGATCCGGAAATCAGAGGCCAACATCGTTTTCGTCGGTCTGGGTTTCCCCAAGGAGGACCGGTGGATCCATTCAATAAAAGGAGAATTTAAAAATACTATTTTCATCAGCGTCGGCGGAAGCATTGACGTCATTTCAGGTGAAATAAAGAAGGCTCCCGCCTTCTTCGTTGAGCGGGGCCTTGACTGGTTCTACCGCATAATTTCCAAGCCCTGGAGAATAGGCAGGTTCATGAGGATGATGATGTTTTTCCTGGGCGTGCTTTTTAAAAGGATCTTTTCTAGGAAATAGGTTTATTTTTCGTATCTGCCGCGTTTTGCCACGGTGTCCCGGGCGTTCATCAGTTCGGTGTTGCTGATTTTTCCCCTTCCGAGAGTAAAATTGGTGAGTATTTCCTTGTTGTTGCAGGAGCGGCACTGCACGATTGCCTTTCCGTCCGATGTCCATTCGGCGATCTCCACGAAACGTGAACTGCAGTTTCTGCAGAAAATAACGGACACAAAATTGCTCATTCCCCCTCCCTACACGTTGGAATATGCCGGCATCGCCGCGATGCTCTCACGGAATATTTTCTCATCGTTCAATCCAGGCGCAGGACGACGATGGAAATATCCTCCCTGATTCCCAGGTCCTCGGCGAAATCGCCGGCAAAACTCAAAATGGATTCTATGATATTTTCTGTTTTGGAAAAATCTTTTTCAAGATATCGCATCATGCTTTTCAGCCCCAGCTGCTTCCCCATGCGGTTTTTTATCCGGATGATGCCGTCGGAGAGCACGACGAACAGGTCCCCCGGCACGAGGGATACGGCGACGCTCTTTTCCTCGTCGATATTCTGCCCCAGGCTCCTTTTGCCGAACCTGAGGTAGCGCGCGACTCCGTCCCGCACCAGGATCGGGTAAGCGACGCCGGCGTTGAGAAAGCGGAGTTTGCTTTCCTGGAGGTCGAGGACCCCGTAGAGGAGCGACGCGTTCCGTACGGGCCGTTCATCGTGCTCCATGATCAAGTGCAGCAGCCGCACCAGTTCGACCGGGTTTTTCCCTTTCACCTTGGCCAGGGCCCGTATCGCGCCGCTGACGATCGACGCGTGCAGGCCGCCGGGTACGCCTTTAACGTGCAGGTCGCCGAGGGCAATGCCGATATGATCGTCGTCAAGGCGGAACAGGCTGTGAAACTCGCCGCCGATCTCCCGTGCCGTTACCGACCGGGCGTTAATATGTATCGGGCCGAACCGCATGTCCACGTCCGGGATCAGGGTCTCCTGGATTGTCTGCGCGGATGAGAGTTCGCTCTTGATGCGCTCTTCTTCCAGGGCGTTCTGGAAATATATGGCGTTCTGTACCGCCAGTGCCGCCTGGTCGGCAAAAACCTTGAAGAGCCCCATGTCTTCGTCGGTGAAGCCGGGCCTGTTGGTCGGGTTGATGGCCTGTATGACACCGAGGAGTTTTCCCTTGAAGAGAAGGGGCGTGCAGATGATCGATTTTGTGGTGAAACCGGTGATCCGGTCGAATTCCGGGTCAAAGCGGCGGTCGTCATACACGTTGTTGATGAAAATGGGCTTGCGTGTTTCGGCGACCCATCCCGCGATTCCCTGTCCAAGCTGTACACGGTACCGTTCCGTGAGCTCCTTGCCGGCCTCGCCCAGGGCTACCTTGAAGACGAGATCCTTTCTTTTTTCTTCGTACAGGAGCAGGGTGCTTGCATCGGTTTCCATGATGTCCTTGATCGTTTCCATGATGACAGTAAGAAGCTTTCCCATGTCGAGGGTTGAATTGATCATGCTGTTGATGTTGACCAGCTTGGTCAGGTTATAGATCTGGCGCTCGACAACGGCGAGGTCGGCTAATGGCTGCTTCTTTTTAAACATAGTACGGTGGTTCCCGCCTATTATGTGTTATGTGATACTTGGGGGCCGGTACGATGCCCGGCGTAATTATATGTTTGCATGCTGCATCAGAGTTGGCCATAGCCTGTTCCGGAATAAAAAGCAAGCACTATTTTAATTATTTTAAAACATCAAGGCAGTATGTTCATGGTATTGGCCGTATCAATAGTATAAGATGAATCCGGTGATTGCTTCAATAATCCGGCACAGCTGATTAATAAATTGTACCATATGGTAAAACAGGCGTCCTTCTTTGTCTGAACAAATGTTATATGTAATGTCATTTTTAATAGATTAATATTTGATTCTCCAAAAAAATCTATTGACATATTATTTTGTATATTATAATCTACGCGCAAGTTTTTAATTAATGATAAAGCCTGAATCTGATAGCACCTGTACATAAGAGCGGGGCGATTGGAGTCAGGTATTTTGTAATTCAGAAGTCTTTTGCTTAAGGAACATTTAAAAAAAGTTTTAAATTATTTAAGGAGGACTGTATGAAGAAACTTTTACTGGTGCTAGGAGCAATCCTGTTTGCTTCTACATTAATCGTAGGTGATCTATTCGCTTATACCTACAGCCACACAACAAGCTATACAAGAACCCAAAGCCGGGCGGCAACGGTAAGCACGCCGGACTCGATGTACTACAACCCGGCAGGTCTTGTAAAAGTGAAAGATGGTTTGTATCTTGACATCGGAGATCAGATGGGTGCCAAAAATTGGGAAACCAGCGTGATTGGGTGACACAATTTATGATAAGACTCCCTCATTTCTTATCCCGAACTTGGGTATTGCCTATAAAAACGGCCGCGGCGCCTTGTTCTTAGCTATTTATGTTCCTGACGGCGGCGGAACTGTTAATTATCAACAAAATAGTGGAATTAGGGCGGTCAGGTTGCTTGGCGTACCTGCTGTTCCGCAATATATCAAGGCAACAAGTTTCTGGATCCAGGGATCAGCGGGCGGCTCTTTCGCCATCACCGACTGGATGGCTCTTACAGCCGGCATGAAGGTCAGCAACTATATGTCGAACATGTCCATGGGACTTGATGATGTAGGGACATTCGCGTCACAAAAATCCTCGGCGTACGGCTTCTCAGGGTTCGCCGGCATCTTGATCACCCCTATGGAAATGCTCAACATTACGGTCCTTTACTCCAGCAAGGTCATAGCTCGCGGGAAGATGATCGATCTGAAAACTCACTATTCCCAGATTGATGAACAGCGGCTTCCCGATTACCTGCTGATGGGTATCAATGTCAAGCCTATTGAGAGCGTTGAAATCCAGTTCTCTTACCAGATGAATTTCACCCAGGAGATTGATTGGGCGAGTGACAACACTCCATCTAAAGATATCGCCTTTGCTTCACTTACCAATACTACTGGTGGTAGCGTAGAGAATAACAAGGGCAGACTGCAGCACAAAGTCGGCCTCGGCGCTGAATTCCAGGTGCACAAAATGATTCTCATCAGCGCGGTGTCTCCTATGAGTCCCAGGATGTGTATAACAGGGGCAATTTGACTTTAAACAATGTCCTTAATGCCTCCCTCCAGAACTGGGGAGTAGGCTTTGGCCTCAGAATTACCCCGATTGAACAGCTCAGCATAGATCTTGGCGTTGCCAGGTATTTCTATGTCACTGACAGGACATTATACAATGCGGTCAAGTTTAACAAAGAAACCTGGAGCTGGGGTATCGGTCTTACCGGAAAAGTTCTCTAGGAATAACGTGAATAATGCAATCAAAAGGGTTGTCCGGCATCTGCCGGGCAGCCCTTTTTTTATTAATGCTCTCCTCTTGCTGTGCCAGAAGATAATGTGCCCCGCCATATCTAATTCGCGCCGGAAATCTACTGTATACAATCATTTGATTTAATCAGGCAATGATGGTGAATTAGACTGGCGGGAGAATCATTCCCGGAGAACCGGTTGATTAGTATACGCATTATATTCCAGGGTTTGCATCATCACTGGAACGGTGCGGCTCGTGAATGCTTCGGGCGGTTCAGCGAAGTGACGCTGTTGATAATGAAAGGATAGAAGGAACACCCTCATGCCGGGCCATCCATCAAGAGGTGTTATATTGATGATGACAATAATAGAACACCCCCTCTGAAAGAGGGGGTGCGGCTGAGTCACGGTGATGATATCCGCTACTTGATTTTTTCTGCCGTCATCAGGTTTGACTGTCCCGGCTTGTAAACGTAACCATAGCTGAAAGGGAGCTTGCCGGTCGAACCTGCATCAAATGATTTTTTTAAATCATGCTGCATACGGTTGGCAAATAGTCCGATGGGCCCGTTATAGTAGCCATGGAAAGCGAGCTTCCATATGGCCGGCTTGAAGTAACGGAGGGGTACGCCGGAATCGTCCTGGACCAGGTAACCGGTGGACTCGAGGATCGCTGCGCGTATCTTCGTGAACTTGGTAGTATCATTGTGCATCAGGTATGACGCAGACTTTATGATGGTCGCGTAAGGCCCCTCTTTCTTGAGATAGGGGATGAAGTTCGGGGAGCTGGTTGCCAGCGCATGGTCGATGACGTTCAGCATGTAATAGCGCACCGTTTTTATTTTTCCGGAACCCTTGCGGAAGGATATTTCAATGCCGGGAATGCGAGATTTCGGCGGGTTCTGCCAGTTGATCTGGTCGTCCGAGGGTTTGCCCGGGCACCACCTGGCTTTTCCCGTCGATGACGATTTTTTTCGCGTCAAGGACGGTGTAGTCGTTGGTGGCGAGAAAATACATGATGATGCCGCCGATGCTGTTGAAAGACTTGTTGCTCATCTCGGCGGCCATCCCCTCGGTCTTGAAAAAGTTCATGTGGAGGATGTCTCCCAGGGATCCCCGGAGACCGTTGAGGCCGCGCGTAATCTGGTCGGCGGACATGGTGGCCGGCGCCGGGATGACTCCCGGTGGTTCCAGGCCGAACATTATGATGCTGTCGGCGTCGGGAAAAAACGTGAGGGCGTTCATGATGTCAGGCCCGCTGAAGGGGTACAGCACGGAACCGCTGGGCCGGGCCGGTTTGTATTTCTGCCACCAGTCCGTTATCTTCTGGAGGTTCGGCTTCTGCAGGCTGTTCCATCCCGATGTCATCTGCTGCTGGTACGACTTGTAGAAGGCCGACTGGCTGTATTGATAAAGCTTTGACTCTTTTGGGAGGTCTTTCCCGGCAAAGAGGAGCGCCGCTTCATTTATGTCGGCCGACGGGGAGCTCTTGGCGAACCCCCGCTCTTTCTGTTCGCAGTATGTGAACGATATGAGGAGAATAAATATCGTCGTCAGTGTAACTGATCTGTATCGTGTGATGTTCATGCAGGTTCTCCAGGAATGAGTATTGGTGCCGGTATCCGACTTTGTGAATATAGAAAGTTCGAATCGGCCATGTCAAGCTTTTATGGGGGAGTGCTATATTTTTCTTGACTAAAATCAATAATCCAAGCAGTTTGTTTGTGCAATCCGGCTGGTAAAAAACCCGGGAATGATGTGATCAGGCCGGTCCTGACTGCAACTGTCAGAGAGAGTATTCTTTAATAGCCTCTGGTATAATTTAAATAAGGATAAAGTTAGGCGCGATATGGTCATGAAAAGCGTGAAGACGGCATTGATCGTACTATTGGGCTCAGGTATAGTTTTCATCGGGTGCGCAAAAATGCCGGAAAAGCTTGTATCGCCGACCCTGAAGATAGAGCCGGTGATCAAGGACAACAAGGAGCTGTTTAAGCTGTCGCTGAACACCGGCATCCAGAACGAGAACAGCGACACCGCCTTCATTAACATGGAAGGCACGATCGTTTTCACTGACGCCGGGAAGCGGGTGCTGACGATCCCCTTCAAGCTTCCCATCGTGCTTCCCTTTGATACAGGAATCATAGAAGTTGAGAAAACCTGTACCGAGAGCGAAATAACGCCCCTCCTGGTCCTTCTCGGATCAGACAAGGAAAAGCTCATGAATGACAAGGCCCTTGAGCGCTCCTTTATCGACGAAAAAAATATCAGCTTCGATCTGACCGGATGCGAAAAAAAGAACATTCTGGATGTGCTGAAGGATAAAGTGAATGAAAAAAATTGATGATTCAAAGATATATCTCATTCCGGCTATAACGACACTTGCGGTTGCCGTCATTCTGGGGGCGATAGCCTTTTATTCGATCCTCTCCGTAGAGCCCAGGGTCGAAAAGCTTCTATCAGCAAAGGACAATGTCAGCGACAGTTATAAGCGGGCTTATCTTATTCTCCGCAATCCTCAGGTTTTTGCCGGATACGGGTATTATGATGCCGAAGGCGTATCAGTAAAGAATTCCCTGGCTTTTTTCGACAAGCGGGTTTACAATGGCGAAGATATTGACGCAACCCGGAAGGCATATCTTGAGCTGCTCCTTGACAGGCGCCACAAGGGTTCAATCCTGACCAGGAATACCATGGTCTTTTTTCTGGTTCTCTCAATGATTTTCTGGGCGGTTTTCATCCAGGAACGAAGGTCCTCCAAAGAGCAATAATCCTCATTATTTTCGTCTTGACAATTGATCATTTAAACTTCATACATCAAGGATGTATGGTTTTCTATGCATAATCATATATTTGCGCAATTCAGCTGATCCCGAAAGGATTGATTCATAATCAGACTGCGTAACGCACATGAAAAAAAAGATATTGGTCATTGATGATGAGGAGCAGATACGGAAGCTCCTGGTTCGCATTTTATCCTCCTCCGGATACGATGTGGTTACCGCATCCAATGGAAAAGAGGCCCTCGATAAACTGCCGTCAGTATCCGTTGACCTGATCATGCTCGACATGAACATGCCGGAGATGGACGGGCTTGGTTTTCTCCGAAAGGTGAAGGAAAACAATCTTACCCATGTGCCGGTCCTGATGATTTCCGGTGAGCACAATCCTGATAATATTGTTGAAAGCTACAAGCTTGGCGTGTATGATTTCATCCGCAAACCGGAGCAGACGGAGGTGATGCTCAAGCGGGTTGAAAACGGCCTTAAAATCGGCGAGATGATCAATTTTAACGAGTTCATCAGGGTCGAGCTCCTCATGGCCCGGAAGCTCCAGAAGTACCTGTTCCCGGAGCCGATCGTAAGCACCGACCGGGTGAAGATAAATACCTGGTCCATGCCGCTTTCGGATATCGGCGGCGACCTGTATGACTATGTCATATTCAGGGACGACCGTGTCGTATTTTTCATTGCCGATGTATCGGGTCACAGCATTTCCGCCTCGCTCTTTACCGCCATTGTCAAGATGGTGTTCCGCAATGCCCTCCAGAAAACCGATATTCCCGGTGAAATAATGACCATCATGAACCAGGAACTTTCCGGGAACCTTCCCATAGAATCCTTTGTCACGGCCTTCTGCGCCCTCTTCAATCCAGTCACAAAAGAGCTGATGTATGCCAATGCCGGGCACCCGAATCCCTATTGCATCGACGCGAACGGCATGATCCAGCTTGAAGGGAATGATTCCTTCCTGGGTCCCATTGTCGGCGCGGATTTTGAGACGTATACGATCAATCTGACCGGATCCACGAGCATCTTCGCCGTCACGGACGGCATCCTGGATATCATCAATGATGCGGACGTGGCGGTGGGGGAGAAGCTCATCAATGATGTGCTGGCCGCGAAGGGAAAAACACCCATCGAAAAATTCAGAATGATACAAAAATTCGTGACAGGCCCCGATGTCGTGGTAAATGACGACTGTACCCTCATGCTTGTCGACCTGACGTGATCCATGCGCAAAATACTGGTCGTATCCGATTCACACGGGAACCACTTGAAACTGGCGCGTATTATTAGCCCGGGAATATCCCTTTGATTGCATGGTCCATTGCGGCGACGGCGTCAATGATCTCTTTCATGTCGAGATCCCGGACAGTGTTTCCGTGGTGCGCGTGAGCGGCAATATCGACATGGCCCGCTGCGTTGATATCGAGCGGATCGCCTTTTTCGAGGCCGGTACGGTCCGCCTGATGGTCGCCCACGGAGACCAGTTCGGCGTGCATAACGATTACGGGCCGATCGAGAGGGAAGGCAGAAGCAGGAAGGCCGACGTGGTCCTCTTTGGCCATACCCATGTTACGTATCACCGTGAAGGTAAACCGGTCCTCTTTAATCCCGGGCCGGCCAACAACGGTATGTACGGTCTGGTGTTCATTGATGGCTCTCTCAGGTTCAGCCACTGCAGGCTTGAAGACTAAAAAAAGCGGTATCGCTACCGCTTCGGATATTACAATCAATAAACCGGTCCCGAACGCTTATGCCGAAAAGGTCGGGTCCTTTTTAATCAGGATTTCCTTGATTTTGGCATCTCCCGCTGAAAAATAAATAATGGGAGATTCCATCAGTGAATATTCATCAATAAGCCGTATGAAATCCTCGTCTCGCCTGAGATCAAGAAGGTCAATTTCCCTGAATTTCCTGTTCCCGATAAATATTGCTTTCATGATAAATCCTGTCTGATGTTGTTGGTGCAACTTCAATGATGCAGGTTCATGAAGTTGCATGGTCACTCTGTAAGGCGTATGCTGCTTAAAGAATCGCAAGACAAGAATAATAGTCAGTAATTAAAACAACAGAATGGCAAGTGATCTATACATTGCAAGATTACAACCATTAATATATTTGTCCAGCATTTTTAATATGATTTTTTTGCGAAGAAAAAAATATTTCAAAAAAAATTCTTGTTATGTCTGATGATGCTTTCACGATATCGTGGATTTTGGTCAAGAATTAAATTTTTAAAAAATAATTTATTATCTCTGGAACTTTTTATATACACCGACTAATTGAAAATACCTGGAACGTTTATTCTGCTCCACCGGTTGGATATATACATTAACTGATTGAATGCACTTGCGCCTCGATAATGGTGACATAAGTGTCATGATAGCACGGTATCATGACGTCTTTCCATCAGTCCTGTTCTTTCTGATGCTGTGATCCGGCCGGCAAAACCCTATGCTTCAGTGCTGCGGTGAAGTGAAATACATTAGAAAAAAGCGGCGCTGTGATGAAGAGGCCATATTATTAAATTTCCGATTGACTTTTAAAGGTACGATACTATACATTGGCCCCAAATTTAAGTCATTTTATCTTACCAGCAGGTTCAGTATACCATGAAATTATCTGGCAGAGTGGCAACTTCCTTATTCATAAGTGCGCTATCTGTAATTGCGGCCACCAATCTGTATGCCTTTAAATTCGACTTTACAACGGTAAGCGATATAGTCGATAATATAAAAAAGAATTTCGGAAAGATGGAGTCTTACCAGGCGAATTTTACCATTATGTCCGATAAGGGCGGTAAAACGAGCCAGCAGACCGGCACGATAAAATACAAGGCTCATAACAAGCTGTGTATAGAATTCAGCCAGCCTTATGGACAAAAGATCGTTTCGAACGGTAAGACGATGTGGATTTACATTCCATCAATGAACGTGGTCGCGGAACAGGACCTGAATTCCGAGTCGGGTATCTTTACATCGGGATCCAAGAGCGGCCTTAACTGGCTTTTTTCAAAATATCACTACCGTTTCGCCTCCAAGGAACAGCCGGAAACCCAGGAAGACGGCACCAAGCGGTATACACTCATCCTGAAGCAGAAGGAGAGCAGGAGCGGTTACAGAAAGATGAAATTGTGGGTTACGGAGCGGTATTTTATCATAAGGGCCCAGGGTGAGACATCCACGGGAAAGAAGGTCGATATAGCCTTTTCCGACCTGAAAACGAATGTCGGCCTGCCCAACAGTATCTTTAAATTCGATATACCATCGCGGGCCCGTGTAATTAAAAATCCAATGATAGCAGAGGAGTAAGTCTTGGAAAGCATCGGCGAAACTTTACGTCAGGCGCGGGAAGCCAGAAAAATAACCATCAAGGACGTGGTCAAGGAGACCAATATCAGCCCGATATATCTCCAGGCTCTTGAGGAGGAGAAATTCGACAAATTTCCCAGTGAAACCTATCTGATCGGCTTTCTGCGCACATACTCTGAGTTTCTCAAACTTGATGTCGAGGCCATTGTGCAGGCATATAAAGGCTACAAGATCGGTGAAAGCGCCACTCCCCTGGAAGAACTGACAAAACCGACAAAATCCAATATCAGCATGGCGGCTTCATCCTTTCTGAACAAGCACCGCAATGTCATTCTTATAGCCGGTATCGCGCTGGTGTCCATTTTCCTGATATGGGGTATCAAGTCGCTTTTTACCTCTAACGTGGATATATCCAGCGGTGATTCCACTGATGTTATTAAGGAAGAATATGCCAAAAACAAGGAACATGAGATAGAGAACCTTCGAAATCTCCAGCTGACCAACAATAAAGGCATCATCCTGGTGTATAAAAATGAAGCAGTCCAGTTCATGGTTGACAATAAAGAGGTGGTTTTTCTCCTCAAAAGCATAAACGGTGATACCGTTCAGATTGAAGTCCCTTCGGCAAAAAAAGTTGAAAAATTGAAGATGGATGAGCCCCGCACCATGACGATCGCCGGGTGTCCGCGGGACATAACCTTTACGCTCAAGGGGCTTACCGAGAACCGCGCTAAAATCGGGGTTTCCCTGGGTGACAAGAAGGAAGTTGAGGAGACTGTCGCCAAAGAGGATGAAACAACGACCAGAGCAGACAGCACCAGCGTCGAGGCGCAGAACCGCCAGAGCCTGAAAATCGTATTTGAGGTTGAATTCGTTCAGAAATCCTTTATAGAGCTGTACCTGGACGGCGTGCGCAAAGTGCGCGGCTTCATTCCCCAGGGGCAGGTTGAACGGTGGGAAGCGACCGAATATATCCAGATAAAAATCGGCAATGCCGGCGGCATAAAGTCACGCATCAATGGGAAGGAATTTACTTTCGGCGCCGCGGGCCAGGTTGCAAACAAGGTCATTACCTGGAAAAAGGACGTTCAGAACCCGAACCTGTATCACATAGTGGTCAAGGACTGGTAACAGTTAATATAAGCGCGGTTATGGAACCGCGTCTGCAAACAAGCCCTCCGCTCCCGGCTGGAGGGTGAGGCTGACAATCCAACGTGTTCTCATCCCAGGACATCTCCTGCTATATCATTTCACTCGGGTGCGCAAAGAACCTGGTCGATTCCGAGCGCATCAACGGCGCCTTGGCCACGGCCGGGTACCGGAAGGCCGAATCCTCGGAGGAGGCTGATATCATAATCGTCAATACCTGCGGCTTTATCACGGAGGCCAAGGAGGAATCGATCGGGGTCATCTTTGAAGCCCTTGGGCAGCAGCATTCGTCAGGTAAAAAGAACCTGAAACAGTTTTTCCGGAATGACGGGTCGGAGGAGCGCGACTTCGGCCGCAGGGTCGTGGTCACGGGGTGCCTTTCCGGGCGCTACCGTGAGGAGATCCTGTCCGACATTCCCGAGATTGATTTTCTCTACGGCCTCCCTGACGGACGATTTATCGAGCGCATGAGCAGGGAACTGTGCGTCGCGACAAATCCTCCCGAACCCCGGCGGGAGCCGCTCCTGCCGGGGCTTTCATACGCCTACATCAAGATATCCGACGGTTGCTCCAATAACTGCGCCTACTGCGCGATTCCGTTGATCCGCGGGCCCCATGAGTCATGGTCTCCCGAGCTTATCCTTGATGACGCGCGGCGCGAAGCGGCGCGGGGCGTGAAAGAGCTTGTTGTCGTGGCACAGGACATCTCTGCCTACCGGTGGCGCGGCACGGGACTCAGGGAACTGGTTGAAGGAATGGGCAGGATCGGCGGCGTTGCATGGATCCGGCTCATGTACTGCCATCCCGATCACCTGGACGACGGTATAATTGCCATCTTCGAAAAAGAGAAGAAAGTCGTTCCTTACATCGACATCCCGTTTCAGCACGCAAGCGGCCCCGTCCTCCAGTCAATGGGTCGCCGGGGCGATACCGAAAAATATCTTTCCCTCATAAAGCGCCTGCGCGGCCGGGTTCCGGATATCAGGATCCGTTCGACCTTCATGGTGGGATATCCCGGGGAGTCTGACGAGGATTTCGAAGAACTGTTGCGCTTCATGGAAACGGCGATGCTCGACCGTGTGGGAGCTTTCACCTATTCACCGGAGGAAGGCACCCAGCGCGTGGGGACTGAATGACCCGGTGCCGGCCGAAGTAAAAAAGGAGCGTTATCACCGGCTCATGACCCTCCAGCAGGAGATATCTGCGCGGAAGCTCGCCGCCATGGAGGGAAGCGTGGTGCCGGTCATCGTGGAGGAAAGGATCGACGATGCGACCTGGGCCGGCAGGTCAATCTATGACGCGCCGGAAGTGGACGGTATTTTTTACTTGACCGCCGGGGATGTTCCGGTTAACTCGATTGTCAATGCAAGAGTTACCGGCTCGACCGAGTATGATCTGATTGGTGAAATCGCATGAAAATACCGAAATTCATCTTTACCATCCCGAATCTGCTGTCTCTCTCGCGGATCGTGCTGATTCCGCTCCTCATATATCTGTTATACTCGAAAATGTGGATCTACGCACTAATCCTTTTCGCGGTGGCATCCTTCACGGACATGCTTGACGGATGGAGTGCCCGCAAGCTCAATCAGGAATCGGAATTCGGGATATTCATCGATCCCCTGGCCGACAAGTTCCTGGTCATATCGGTACTGGCAGCCCTCATGGTCCTTGATCCCTATCTTGAAATTTTTGACTTCTGGATGATCCTGGTGATCGTGGGCCGCGACGTGCTGATCACCTTCATGCGGTACCTGGCGATACGGCGCGGCCAGATTCTTAAAACGAGCCAGTTCGGCAAGGTCAAGACCGCCTTCCAGATGATTTCCATCGTTATTATCATCATGATATACTTTGTCCGCAAAACGGGGATCTATATAACCCATCAATCTCTCCCCTATTGGATCATGCTGGGCGTCACGATCCTCACGGCCCTGTCCGGACTGCGGTATCTTTTCACGAACTGGCGCCTTTTCTTTCCTGAAAAACAGAAAGAGGACATGAACACCCGGGCATGAGGATAAAGGAATTTCTCTTCACCGCATGTTACGCAGGGTACAGCCCGGCCGCGCCTGGCACGGCGGGGACCCTTGTCGGCATGGCCCTGTATTTCATTGGGTTCCTGCTCTTCGGCGAGGCCGGGTGGGTGGTGAATCTGATCGCTGCCGCGCTTCTTTTTTATCCCTTCATGAAACTGGCAGATGACGGCGAACTCTTTTTCGGCGTGAAAGACCCGGAACAGGTGGTGATCGATGAAGTCATGGGATACTGGATCAGTGTTTTATTCTATCCCTTCAACCTGAAGATTGCCATTGCTGCATTCTTTATATTCAGGCTGCTGGACATCGTCAAGCCCTGGCCTGCTGGAAAACTGCAGAGTCTCCGGGGCGGAATGGGAATAATGATTGACGATTGCGTGGCCGGGGTATATACAAATCTTATTCTTCTGACAGCGGTCCTTGTGTTAAAGCTCTTTCATGTCGATATATATTAACAGGAGCCATTTAACATATGATGAAACATATCCCAATACTCCCATCCCTGGTCATCATTCTTGTTACAACTATCGGCGGGCCCCTGTATGCCCAAGACGGGAAGAAGAATACCGGTGCCGGGGATGAAAAAAATTATTGCATTACGTGCCACGAAGCGGAGGGGAAAGAGAGCCTGAAGAAGCCCGTAGCTGATTGGAGGAAAAGCGTTCATGCCGCGGCCGGGAAAGACTGCACCGCCTGCCACGGCGGCGACGCCTCGGTTAACGATAAGATCAAGGCCAAAAGCAAGCTCGCAAATTTTGTCGGCAAGCCGAAAAAAAATGTGATTTCAGAGTTTTGCGGCAGGACCGGCTGCCATGTCCTGGCCCTGGATCAGTTCAAGAGGGGTCCCCATTATCAAACTGTATTGAAAACCGGCGAACCCGGGTGCGCTTCATGCCATGGAACCCATAATATCCAGCGGTCGTCCATCAATGTTATCACCGTGGAATCATGCACGTCGTGCCATCCGGCAGACTATTCGAAAGAGATTATATCAGTCATTGCCGGTATAGATAAGAATTTTACCGCCATTCAAAAAAACATACAATTTATTACCGAGAAGCAGGGGGAGGTGGAGAAACTCCAGGGACGGGTCAATAATGCCCGTCACCTCTTCCATCAGTTAGTGCACGTGTTTTCCAAGCAGGACATGGAATCCACCAAAAAGATCCTGGAAATGGAAATGCAGAGCCTCGATTCGGAAACAAGGATCAAGGTCGCTTCAATTAAGCGGCTGGATGTTCTGTATCTCGCCATGCTTATTTTCGGCTTGGCCATTGTCGGAGGCATATCCACGTATTCCATCATCATGTACGGCAAACGGAGAAAGAGGTAGTCATGGTTTGTCTGCCGGACAAAGATGACCGCAGGGGACAGTGCCCGAAGCATACGACATAGCTCATGAAAGGCAGGGCGGATACCCGGGATGAGAAATTATCTGTTTAATACCGACAAGCTTAAGTATGTAAAGGGAGATAAACCGAAGGTGGATTGCATCCTCTGCGCCATCAGGGACGGAAATCCCGACGTTGTAAGCTATGAAGTGGCGCGTCGCGACAATTTCGTCATATCAGTCAATCTCTATCCCTTCAATCCCGGTCACCTGATGATATTTCCCGAACGGCACGTGGAAAACCTGCATGAGCTTACGGATGCGGAGGCGTTATCGCTTCATCGCCTTCTGTCTGAAACCATTGAAATTCTCAAGGGCGAGTTCATGCCGGACGGATTCAATGTGGGATATAACCTCGGCCATCATAGCGGCGCCAGTATCCCCCACTTGCATCTCCATGTGGTGCCGCGGTACGGTAACGAAGTGGGGTTCATGGATGTCCTTGCGGGGACCCGTCTTGTCGTATCAGACCCGGTGGAGACCAGGGACCGGCTTCGAAAATTTTTTTCGGGAAAATAATTACCATGAAGAGCGACTATTTTTTTTTCTGACCCTAACCTGTTAACCGATAACTATCTGCTGATTTGTTAGCAACTTGCTATTACTCTGACCCCCCCCCTAAAACAGGCAAATTATATTATTACTAAGCTCTAGCGGTCTTCCCTTCGAGTTCAGCGTTCCGGCGCCCTGCGACGGCATGACCGAAGGGCACGAGGGAATGCGATTTGTCCTGGCCCGGCGCGGCGCATTGAAGTGCATCTTCCCGATGATGAGATCAGGAAATGCCTCAGGGAGTGGAAGCCGGTGCAGAGGGAAATTCCTTTCGGCTCCATGTGGCGCTATGCAAAACATGTAAGTTCAGCGGCCAAGGAGGCGGTATTAGAATAACCGTGTTTATTGGAAAGCATGGCTGTTCCGGTTTCAGTTGCAGAGGTGATATGGTGACAGGCTGTATGATACAATCATCTCTGTTATTGCAAAGTAATAAATCCTTTACATTTTATTTGTCATCTCATATGAATGTCGGGAATTTTTTAATAAGGAAATCCTCAATGAAGCAGGAATCATTCAAGTATGCATACGGACCCTGGGCGCTCATTACCGGCGGGGCATCGGGGATAGGCGCCGAGTTCGGGCGGCAGCTGGCAGCCTTGGGCATCAACCTGGTGATTGTTGACATCCAGGCAGATTTGATGCGGAAACACGCTGTTGCCCTCACGAATGAGCATGGTATCGAGGTACGGACCGCGGCGGTTGATTTATCAAAACCCGATTTCCTGAAAAAGCTCCATCTCGTCATCAAGGGAATTTCTGTCGGTCTCCTGGTGAACAACGCCGCGTGGGGCTCCGCGGGGGAGTTCATGAAGACAGACCTGAAAGATCTCCTTCTATGCGTCGATGTGAATTGCCGCGCGTCGATGCTGCTGGCCCGTGAGCTCGGCCCCGCCATGATGGAACGGGGCAGGGGAGGCATTATCTTTCTCTCATCCAGCTCAGCCATGCAGGGCACTCCCATCGTTGCCAATTACGCTGGCACAAAGGCCTATAACCTTATCCTTGCCGAGGCGCTGTGGGACGAACTCAGCCGTTACGGCGTTGACGTTCTTGCCCTCTGTCCCGGGGCCACCAACACGCCGGCCTTCAACCAGTCCGGGGCCTGCATCGAAAATGTTCCGGGCATGCCCTTCATGGAGCCGGCAGCTGTTGTGGCCGAGGCGCTGTCAGCGCTGGGGAAGAGGCCCAGCGTGGTTGCGGGGCGGATAAACAGCATTTCCTCGTTTATCATAACAAGGTTTCTTTCGCGGCGGAGGGCGGTGGCCCTGATGGGCAAGAACACCAGGCTCCTCTATCCGGAGAAATAACTGGCGAATTACATCGCCTGTCACAAAAAAAGATTATTATCGATCCTAAAAAAAGGAGGGTCATCATGAAAAAGAAAATCATAATTGCGGCAGTGTCAGCACTTGTCCTGGTGAAGGTGGTGATATACTTCGCTTTTCCCGGGGTTATCTACAGCGGTTTTATAAGCCTTGACCGGCACCGGGCCGGACTGACGGAAAAATCCGTGCAGGTGGATGATCATAAAATTGCATACCTTGAGGGTGGATCGGGTCCGATCGTGCTCCTCATCCATGGGTTTTCCGGGGAGAAGGACCATTGGACCAGGTTCGCAAGGCACCTGACTTCGCACTATCATGTCATAATTCCCGATGTGCCGGGTTTTGGGGAAAGCTCAAAGATTGAAACAGCGCGGTATGATATTGACAGCCAGGTGAAGCGCATGGAGCGGTTCATGGGAATTCTGAAAATTGATACATTTCATGTCGCGGGAAATTCCATGGGGGGCCGCATAGCCGGGCAGCTGGCTGTCAATGACCCCGGGCGGGTGCTCACCCTGGCGCTTTTCGACAGCTCCGGCGTCAGGCCGCCGAAGAAGAGCCCGCACCAGCTGGCATGGGAAAAAGGTAAGAACCTCCTCCTGGTTGAGAATGCCGATGATTATGACCGGGTGATGAAACTCGCTTTTTTCAAACCGATCTGGCTCCCGGGTCCGGTCAAAAAATATTTCGCTGAAAAGGCCGTTAAAAACAGGCCGTTCAACCATAAGATAGAAGAAGATATCCGCGCCGTACCGGTCGAACTGGAACCGAACCTTGGCCGGATCAAAGCCCGGACCCTTATCCTCTGGGGCGACGATGACCGCATCCTGGACATGTCGGCGGTGAAGGTCTTCGAACGGGGAATCGCGGACCATGAGACCGTGATCATGAAGCAGTGCGGCCACACGCCGATGCTTGAGCGGCCGGATGAGGCGGCAAAGCACTACCTGGATTTCCTGCAGGAAGAGAAGACGAAGTAGTCGGATGAACAGACTGTTGTCGGTGGTAATAAAACCATTGTTCCTCGCGTCAATGCTGCTGGCATGCGCGCTGATGACGCTCACGTCATGCCGGCAATGGCCGTCCCCGGGAGAGAAACGTTCCTTATTACTGGCAATGATAGATTATGGGGATGTGGTCTATCTCAGGGGAAACCTCCCGATAATCATCACGGTACCCCACGGCGGCACGGCAACGCCCCATGAAATCCCAGACCGTTCTTCGGGATGCGGGGAGATCGTAAATACGAATGATGATGTGCATACCATTGATCTAGCCTGTGACATCGTGGAAGCGATACGAAATGTTTCCGGCGGTAAACTCCCGCATGTTATAATAAACAATCTTTCGCGGAAGAAGATTGACCAGAACAGGGGCTGGGGCGAGGATTGCAATCCAGTAGACGGGCGGGGCGGCAAAGCATGGCGTGATTTCCATGATCGCTTCACGGGTGAAGTCGCAATCGGCGCGGTGCTTCATCAGTTCGGTGCGGGTCTGTATATTGATCTCCATGGAAAGCCTGATGATTATGGGGAAACGATTATGATCGGATACAATCTGTCCTCAACCGAGCTTTCTTATACGGACGATGTCCTCAATTTGCCGGTGAACGGCTACGTTGATAAAAGCACCATCAGGTTTTTATCGATGAATGCCGGCGGAATAGATTTTGCCGGATTGCTGCGCGGTAATGAAATCAATCATGAGAGCTTCGGGTCTCTACTCCAGGAGGGGCTTGAATATCTCAACAGCAAATATTCTGAAGTTTACACAGTTGCCCCCGGCAGCGATATCCCGTCGCCCAACCAGCTGTTCTATATGGGCGGCGGTTACAATGTCCAGGCATTCTGCGGGGTAACTGACGGCGATTTTGATAATCTATACGGTTATACCTCTTCGCGTTTCATCAGCGGGTTCCAGCTTGAAGTATGCCGGGAAATCAGGGATACAGATTCACTTCGCAGGGATTTTGCAGGGGAAGTCGCGGGAGCGATCAAGAAATATCTCGCCCGGCACTATAATATACTTATTTAACGCTGCTGCTCATGACTCTGCCGGTTCAGCTTGCAATTCATCCTGCGTGCGTGCCGATGATTTTATTATTTATTATAAAAGATAATATAAATGCTTACAGATTCACTTGCACCTCATAACGGCGATTTTTTGCCTGTTTGGCAGGTGTATTATCAGGTTTAACAATTGGCCGCTCGGAGCCACGTCCTACTGCGATCAACCATGATCGGGGGATACCATGAGATGCCAGCAGATTTGCAATAACAGCGGCACGTCTTCCAGTAAGTTGCCTGTTATGTTCCTGGTTTCCACGGGTATCGGTATAACATGCAATCTCGAACTTGAAATTCTGTACTCCAGCTGCATCAATCCTTTTTTTAGCATCAAGTATGGCATTGACTAATCTTTTTATTTTCGGTTCACAGCCAGGTACTAATTCGTCTGAATCTGTTTTAAATGAGCATTGATTTTTTCTGCTTTCTGCCAGAAGTTTATTATTTATTTCCTTTTGGAGTTTTCCCGCTGCTGCCTCACCTACCGCTTTTTTACCTAAATCCCATTGTGATTCCGCTGCAGCCGCGGAAACAGCAATGATTAAAGAAGTCATTAGTATTAATACATATCTCATACAAAACCTCCCTGTCGTCAGATGAAGTATTCACTGTATATCAATGCAGTATCCCTGAAAATGTCATACGTCAATTATTTTTCGAAACCTTACAATGACCGGCTAGAATCATTATTCAATTGACTCTCCCATCGCGACGGTTAATGATAAAAGTTATCCTGCACATTACATCTCCATCACCCGGAGAAGCCTCTTCCTGGTAATCCGCGTCTCCCGGGGATAACCGAAGGCGTTGTTAATATACAGGATCCCGTCCCGCTCGAGGCGCCGGTTCACATGGGTATGGCCGTATATGTGGATCTTCGGCCCGATAGTCCGTACCTGCTCTTCCAGTATGGTGGTGCCGAGGACGGGGTAGAGAAAACGTTTCTTTTCCGGTATGACCGACGGCATCAGGTCGACGCGGGGCATGAAGTGAGAAAAGGTTATGACCTTCTCGTTCCTTATTGAAAGAGCCTCTCTGTTCATGTCGGTGAAGTGCTGGGTGATGGCTGTCTCGTCAAATCCTTCCGGCCATGAGCAGGCCGTGTAGTCCATCCACATAAATGAGAGCTCTTCCGACGGTTTGCCGAAGGAGTAGTCGTACCATCCGTGCAGGGGTATGATGGTGAGGCCTCCTTCGGTATGGGGACCGGTACGGACGCCATGGTCCGCCGCGATTTTCTGGAGATGATCAAAGGCGGCCAGGGAGCTGGCCATGCCGTTGCGGTATGTCCAGAGGTCATGATTTCCCGGCACAAAGAGCACCTCCCGGAATCTCCGGGTACATTCCTTGAAGGCCGTCTCTACAAGGGAGGTAATGTCGGCAATGTCGCCGGCCAGAATAAGGATGTCGTCACGAAAATCCAGCTCCGATAGCTCCATAAGCCACGTTCTGTTTTCCGCGTAGTCTATATGAATGTCTGATAAAGCGAAAATTCTCACGGCTTCACCTGTTTTATTATGTACCTTAAAGGCTGTCAGGTGCAATTATATTTTTAGGGCGGTTATTTGCAAATTGTTATTGAATTTTTTTTGTCATTGATGATAGGTTTTTGCTGTAATTATTATCATGCAGAGGACGTCCCGGGTTTATGTCAGCCGCGGGAAACCCCGCGCTTCGAAAAGAAGCGCGACAAGAACCGCCCAAGGAGATCGCCATGCACCAGAAGGATAAGGATGTAAAGATAGAGGTCAAGGTCGACGAGAATGTCGCCATGGGCATTTTCTCAAATTTTTCCAATGTAAGCCATTCCCCGGAAGAGTTCGTCTTTGATTACATATTTGTACATCCGGCGCCGCCCCCCGGATTCGGAAAGCTCATGTCGCGTATCATCATGACGCCGGGTCACGCGAAGCGGTTTCTGCTGGCCCTCAGCCAGAATATCCGGGAATACGAAGAGCGTTTTGGGGAGATCGACATGCACGCTCAGGCCGATGAAGGCGGACGGCTCCAGTAGGCAATGGACCATAAACGGCGTACAATGACCAGGTTTATCCTGGTCCTCATCATTGTGATGACGGGGGGGTTCTATTTTGCCGGCGCCCCGGGCACCTGCCCGTGCCATGACAGGTCAATTGAAGCGGGTCTCTGTGCCATGGAGCCTTCCGAGGGGGTAAAGAATTTTTTTCTGCTCCAGAAACATTACCAGTCCTGGCATGACGGATATTTCGGAAGCCGCCATTATCATGAAGGCAAGCTGCGTGCATTTTTATTGGGACTTCTCGGCAGGGAAGTCACCACCGAAAACGATTTCACGCTGGTTTCGCCGGAAGGGAATGACGACAGGAACGTGGTGTGCGTTTTCCAGACGTACCGGTGGCTCTATGTCCATGGCGACCTGGATGTTGAATCATTGAAAAATGCCGTCGGAAAGGATTCTGCTGCCCTGAATGGCTGGGAGCGTTCCCGTATCCTGGTATCGCTCACCGGGAAAATTAAAAATTTCAAGCTCGACTGGGACGCCAGGGGTGACAGCATTCACCTGTACCTCGAAAAAATAAGGGTTTTCTCTGACAGCGGGAAAAAATAAACAGCGCGGGATTGTTCTGATTGGCATTGGCATATACGTGTTTGATTGCGCAGGCGCGGTTAATGAACCGCGCCTATCTTTTTTTCAACATTGCCAATGTATATTGATTGACATAATCCCCCTGATTTGAAGAATATAGCTGACTGGCGGGATTATTCCCGCCTTTTAAGTATCTCCAGGGATGCAATGTGTTCCCGGCCAGTGGGCCGGTTCAGCCAGATTTTTTATTACAGACACGAGGTAGTAATGATAGTCATAGAAAGCATCAACCATATAGGAATCACCGTCTCGAACCTCGAGGAATCGGTAAAATTCTATAAAGAATTATTCGATTTCGATGTTATTGACAAGGCCAGCGGCCCGGGCCTCACCTTTCTCCGGGTTGCCGATATCACCATCGGCCTGTATGAAGTGCCCGGTTTCAAGAACCCGGACGGTGCGAAAGGCCGGATCTCCTTTTATGTCGACGAGGAAGATTTTGAGGACGCCGTTGACGAGATCCAGGATCAGGACATCGAGATCGTATTCGGTCCGGAGAATATCCGTAAGGGTAAAACCGTTGTATTCCTCGATCCGGACGGAAACCAGATAGAACTTTCCTACCCCATGGTTGGGTAATCCGGGGGATACATGCCGGTGGGAAACGATCTTGTAACAGTACTCAACAAAAACAGGGTCATACCGGTAGCGCAGTTTGATGACCTGCAGTCTGCCCTCACAACCGCGGAATTGCTCCAGAAGAATTCCATCAATATCCTGGAAATAACGCTCCGCACCGAAAGCGCCCTCGAGAGCATCAGGGGCGTCATAAAAAAATTCCCCGGCCTCCTGGTCGGCGCCGGGAGCATCCTGTCCATGGACGCGCTCAAGGAGGCCCTGGATGCGGGGGCGGCCTTCTGCGTGGCTCCCGGCATGGACCTGGAACTGGTCGACTACGCGGCCTCCCGCGGTGCCGCTTTTATCCCCGGCGTGGCCACACCGACCGAGCTGAACAGTGCCCTTAAAAAGTGCGCGGTGATCAAATTGTTTCCTGTCTCTATCCTGGGGGGCCCGGAATATATCAAGGCCGTGGCTGCCCCGTTCAGGACAAAGGACTTTCACCTTGTGCCGACCGGCGGCGTGAACCAGGACAATTACCTGGAGTACCTTAAGCAGGACCGGGTCATTTCGGTGGGCATGTCCTATATAGTTGACAGCGGCCTGATCAAAAAAGGAGACTACGCCGCCCTGGACGAACGGATGAAAAAAGTCGTTTCAGCCCTGCCGTAGTATGCCGGTGCAATGCAGATCGAACCCTTACTGATACAGGCTGTTAAAAAAAGAGAAAAGCTTCTTACTGATACAGCGACGAACTGCTATCGCCTTTTCCACGGCGACGGCGACGGCGTGCCGGGGCTTAGCATCGACTGGTACGGCGGGTATATCCTCGTGCAGTATTTCGATGCCGGCATCGAATCCGCCACTGGCGACATCCTCAAATCAATTAAACGCATCGCTCCGATGCTCCCGGCACCGCCCATGGGGGTTCTCCTGAAAACGAGGCTTAAGCCTGACGATACCAGGGACATCGCCTCCGCCATGAGGAGTGTCCTCCTGGAGGGGACGGAGCCCCCCGAAGGGTTCACGGTCAGCCAGAACGGCATCCTGGCAGAGGTGGACCTGGTGGGGGGGCAGAGCACCGGCATTTTCCTGGACATGCGGGAAGTGCGGGACCGCCTTGCCGGTTATTATCGTCACTCTGATACCATGCTCAATCTTTTCAGTTATACGGCGCTGTTCTCAGTCCACGCGGTACGGCATGGGATAACCGGCGCGGTGAACGTGGACCTCTCGAAAGGCGTGCTGGAGCGGGCAAAGACCAATTACCGCCTCAACGGGCTTAAAGTTGACGAGCGGGATTTTATATACGGCGATTCCCTGGGGTGGATCAGGCGTTTTAAAAAAAAGGGCAAGACCTTTACCCTGGTCATCTTCGATCCTCCTACCTTTTCCAGGAACAGGAAAAGGACATTCTCCATAAAAAAGAACTTTCGGGAGTCCCTCGACCTCGTTGATGGTCTTGTCCGGGAGGGATTTATCCTTACTTCAATCAATTCCCATTCAATCTCCCGCGAGGAGTACTTTTCCTTTCACCCGGGCGGGTGGGAATTGGAGTTTATCGCCAGTGAATCTTCCGATTTCACCCACGGCGGGAATCCGTATCTCAAGGCGGGACTCTGGAGAATAAAAAACTCTTGACAGGTCTCTTTTCGGAATAAAAAATAAATATAATCTCTGACTGCTTGGTACACTATGTTATACCTTTCATTGGCGCTGATTTTCCTGGGAATCATCATCTTCCTTTTTTCGATAATACATGATGCGAAAAGGCGGCATGAAGAGCAGCATTCTGCCGCGTTGCCCGGCATGGCGGCCGGCGGAAATGTTCCCGGTAATAAATTGGGGGCTGTTGCCGATACTAAGGGTATGATAAACCGCGGGAAACGGGTTCCGCGGAGAGGACCGGCGCAGGCCAAGGCGCCGTCCGGGACCGGTGACGGTACCCCGGGCGCTGTTGCAGCATCATCCCGTGAACAGAAAGCGGTACTCTTCGAGGACAAGTCCAATATCATAGATTACAGCAGCGAGTCAGGGAGCATTGATCCCAGCCTGGAAAAATATAAGAGCATCAGGCGTATCGGCGCCGGAACCATCAGCGTTGAAACGGGAGGGATCACCTTTTACATGGGCAAAAAGCTCTACCGGTATGATTTTCACCGGGTCCGCGACATAAAGGCGGGGAAAAGCCACCTTGCCCTGTTCCTGATGGGGAGCGGATCGGTAAAGCTCTTCATCATCGAGCAGGGGAGCGGCGTAATAACGGCAGCCACCGATGCGTTTCGTGAATATGTGAGGAGTTCGGCATAACATGTACGACAGGTATAAAAGCAGAAGAAAGAGCACCGGCATATACAAATTTATCGGCACCGTCATTCTGGTAGCCGCGGTGTCCGCTCTGGCGGTGCACTATCGCCACTACCTGGCCTTCTGGCGCTACAGCCAGAACAAGGTGGAAAAACGCATTGAAACAGTGAAAAAGATAAAGGATCCGGTAAAAAAAAGGGAGGCCCTCGCGGATGTTTCCGATCTTTATGAGAAGCAAAAAGAGGAGCGCATGGTCGACGCGGACCTCTTTTTTCTCTCTGGTGAGATCCATTACCTGATGGGGGAGACCTATCTGCCCGGCAGTTTTTCCGAGCTTATCATAAACGACCGGACCGGTGAAATCAGCAGGGAAGCCAGGCAGGAGTTTTTAAAGGCCATAAAAGATATAAAGAAAGGATGCGCCCTTGATAACGATGTCCCCGACTACCGTTACAGCTTTATGCTCGCCAAGGCCGCCTTTTACACCGGTTTTTACACTCCTGGCGATATATTTGCAATGATTGAAAAGACCGGTGAATCGCTACAGCCGGATGACCTCGAGAACATCAGGTTTTATACAATTGCTAATATCACGAATAAGAAAGAAGACCACGGTCTGAAATACCTTGCCCGGCACGGCATGGTGAAAGACAATATCCAGGGGCTCCTGTTTTACGCGACGGCGGAGCGCGTGGCAAAGAAATATACCGGTGCCATCGTGAGTTATAAAGACGTGCTTGCCCGGACCTCTGACGACGGCATCAGAAAACTGGTCCATGTCAACCTCGGAAAAATTTATTTCAACCAGTCACTCTTCAAAGAGTCCCTGGAGCAATTTAACCTGGCGTTAAAAATCGACCAAAAGGACACCACCCCGAAGATATGGATAGGCAAGAACTACTCGGCAATGGGAGAGAAAGACAAGGCCAGGGCGATCTGGAGCGAGGTTCTGACAACGGATGGCACCAACGCTGAAGTCAAGCACCTGATGGGAACCATGTGATGCTGTCCGTGTTTCCGGGAGCAGTTCTCCTATCGCAGAGTGCCGGTCAAGATGATGCGCGCCCCGTTACAGACGGGGCGTACTTTATTATAAAAATGACGATAATCACTTGACAAAAATTGTGCTTATTGTAGTAGAAAGTTCTGTAATCAGTATTTAATGCCTTTGAAAAAGCCGGCTGCGAGTGCCATTACAGAAGTTACAGTAAAACCGTCCTGACCCCCCGGAGGGGGCTTTTGTTTATCGGGATGACGTAAATATCGCGACTGATCAGAGGAGTATATACATGTTTCTTGATTCGTTCTACGGGATGTTCTCAAACGATATGGGCATCGATCTCGGCACCGCCAACACACTGGTCCATGTCAAGGGCCAGGGGATCGTTCTTTCCGAACCGTCTGTTGTGGCGGTCCAGACCAGCACCGGCAAAGTCCTTGCAGTGGGACATGAAGCGAAGCGAATGCTGGGAAGAACGCCTGGCGACATCGTTGCGATCCGCCCGATGAAGGACGGCGTCATCGCAGACTTCGAAACAGTTGAAAAGATGATCAGATATTTCATCACCAAGGTTCACAAGCGGAAGACACTGGTGCGGCCGCGGGTCGTTATCGGTGTTCCTTCAGGGATAACCGAGGTTGAAAAGCGCGCGGTGCGGGAATCCGCGGAGCAGGCGGGAGCGCGCGAGATCTTCCTTATTGAAGAGGCCCTGGCCGCTGCCATCGGCGCCAATATCCCCATCCATGAGCCGGCCGGCCACATGGTAGTTGATATCGGCGGCGGCACCACGGAGATAGCCGTTATATCCCTGGGCGGCATGGTCATTGCCGATTCCATACGGATTGCCGGCGACGAGTTCGACGAGGCCATTATCAAGTACATGCGGACACAGTACAACCTGGTCATCGGCGAGCGGATGGCCGAAGAAGTGAAGTTCAGGATCGGGAACGCCTTCCCGGAGAAGAAAATTGAAATGATGGAACTGAAGGGCCGGGACGCCATATCCGGCCTTCCGCGGACCCTTGAGATAGATTCAACCGAAATTCGCAAGGCACTGAAGGAGCCGGTCGACCAGGTCCTCGACGGCATCAAGCATGTCCTGGAAAAGACCCCGCCGGAGCTTGCCGCGGATATCGTGGAGCGGGGCATCGTAATGACCGGCGGCGGCTCCCTGCTGAAGGGCCTCGACAAGTATATCAGCAAGGAGACCGGGGTACCGGTAATCCTCGCGGAGAATCCGCTGACCTGCGTTGTTCTGGGGGCCGGCAAGTTTCTCGAGGAGCTCAAGCACCTGTACCGGGCGAACCTGAAATAGCGGATTCATCGCCTGATCCTGCTCCCCCTTCAAGGGGGAGTAGTTGTAATAATCTTTAACAGCACCAGATTGAAAATATCAGTAGCAAAGAGAATTATCAGAATTGGAATTCATCATACGAAATAAAAGCGTGGTCGCCTTTATATCCTTTACGCTTTTTTGCATAATATCCCTCTCCATACAATCGAGCACGCTGGTCCTTACACTGGAAGGTGTCATCAGCGCCATAACCATGCCGTTCCAGAAGGCCTATGACGGCGCGCAGGGAGGCGTGTCCCGTCTCTGGGCCGGGTTCACCGAACTGACTGAAGTGCGTGATGAGTTGAAAAAGACCCGCGCCAATCTCCAGAAATACGAGTCAATGGCCGGTGAGATGAGCGAATTGAAGCGGGAGAACGACAGGCTCCGCGAGCTCCTGGGCATGAAAGAGCGGGTCGAGTACGCGTCCATTCCCGCGACGATCATATCCAAGGACCCTGATAACTGGTTTCGCACCATCATCATCAACAAGGGATCAGGGGACGGCATAAAAGTGAACATGCCGGTTATAGCCTACCAGGGCGGTCAGAAGGCCGTCGTGGGCACGGTCATCGAGGTGCGGAGCAGCATTTCAAGGATAGCGCCGATCATCTCACCGACGGTGCGGATCGGCGTGAAACTGCAGGAAAGCCGCTTCCCGGGCCTCCTCGAAGGATACTCGGGTAATTCCAATCTCTGTTTAATGAACTACATCAGCCGGGCGGCCTATATACGATTTAACGACATGGTTATAACATCCGGCCAGGGCGGCGTGTTCCCGTCGGGTCTCCTGGTAGGTTCCGTGATCAAGTCTTATTCCCTGGAATCAAGCGCCTATCAGCGCGCCATCATCAAGCCGGTCATCGATTACAACCTTGTGGAAGACGTCTTCGTCATCAAGAAGGACATAGATAAGGACCTCTTCGAAATATTCGATGAAGAAAAAGAAAAAGAGAAAGAGAAATAACAATGATTCTATCCTATATCTATACAGCCCTGATCATCCTGATTTCCCTCCTGGTGCAGGGCCATTCCTCCTTTGACGTGGTCCGCATCGCCGGGGTAAAACCGGACCTCATGTTTATCGCTATCGTGTATCTATCCTACTGCTTCGGGTCGTTTTACGGCGAGGTAACTGCCTTCATAAGCGGGCTCCTCCACGATGCGGTATCGAATTCGCCCCTCGGCCTCCTCACCTTCCCCAAGGTGGCCGTGGCTTTTGTCGTGGGCATGTTCGGCAGGTCGCTCTTCAAGAACAACATCCTCACGACGTCGCTCCTCCTCTTCGCGGCGTCCCTGGTCAAGGGGTTCCTGACCCTCTTTCTCTGCTACGTGTTCCACGAGGCGTCGGCGTCATCGATCCTGAGCATCATTCTGCCCGAGTCGTTCTACAACGCGCTGCTTGCCCCGCCGCTGTTCTTCATATTCGACAAGATTTTCGAACGGGAGCTGGAGCGAGAGGGGTACATGTAACATGCTGATGCAGTCGTCTTTACGGGCCAAGCTCCAGGAGGCGTTCCGGTTACGCATGTATTTCTACATGACGGTGACTGCCGTTGCCTTCGCTGCGCTGCTGCTTCAGCTCATCAACCTTCAGCTCATACAGGGGAAGGAGTACAAGATCAAGGCGCGTCTCAACATGGAGAGCAACGTCCCCATACCGGCGGCGCGGGGCGACATCTACGACCGCAATTTCAAGGAAGGGGAGAGGAATGTGGTCATCGTGTCCAACAGGCCCTCCTTCAACATAACCACCATACCGGCCAAGTTCAAATCAAAAAAAAAATTGTATGAGATACTTGACCTGCTGTCCCGCCTCTTCGATATCAACAAGGATGAAATCATAAACGAAATCAACAACGGCAATCCCTGGGAGAGGGTCGTTTTGAAGGAAGACGTCGAGTTTGACACCATCGTGAAGCTGGCGTCGCACCAGGACAAGTTCCCCAATATCGACTGGGAGGACGCCTCGGTTCGTGTCTACAATTTCAGCGAGATGTTCGCCCATATCGTCGGGTACGTGGGGAGCATCAGCCAGCCGGAATACAAGAGACTCAAAACGGAAGGGTACAAGCATTATCAGAAAGTGGGAAAATCGGGCATTGAGAAGAAGTATGACCAGCTCCTCCGCGGCCGTGACGGCTATGTGCGACGTATCGTCGATGTGCGCCAGCGGACCGAGGGCGAGGAGGTGGGCCAGCGGCCGATTGCCGGGGACAACCTTGTCCTCACCATTGATTACAATATCCAGAATACTCTCTATGACGCGATGAAGGACATGAAGGGCGGCGCCATCGTGCTGAAGCCGGCCACCGGCGAGATCCTGGCCCTGGTGAGCAAGCCGGATTTCGATCCGAACCTCATAATATCGAAAAACAATGTGGAGATCATCCACCAGCTGCAGAAGGACAAGGAACGACCCTTCCTGAACCGCGTGATCCAGTCCAAGTATCCCCCGGCGTCGACCTTCAAGCTGGTCACCGCGGTGTCGGCCCTGGAGACCGAAAAAGCGACCCCTGAGAAAACATTCTACTGCCCCGGCAAGTACACCCTCAAGGGATACAAGGACCATGATTTCTACGACTACGATGTGCACGGCACCGTCGATCTCTACTGGGCGATTGCAAAGTCGTGCAGTGTCTACTTCTACCAGCTGGGACTCCTGACCGGCCCCTCGGTCATCATGCGCTATGCCGAGGACTTCGGCCTGAACCAGAAATCGGGCATTGATATTCCCGGCGAGGTGGCGGGCTTTGTGCCGTCGCGGCAGTGGAAATACAAGGCCTTCGGACAGCCCTGGTTTGACGGCGATACCGTCAACATGGCCATCGGACAGGGTTTCCTGCACGTGACGCCCATGGGCATGTGCGATTTCGTATCGGCACTGGTCAATAACGGCATCGTGTACCGGCCCCACGTGATCAAGGAAATCCGCACCAATGACAACAGCCGGGTCCTCAAGACATTTCCCCGCAAGAAGATACGGGAGATACCGCTTTCGCCCCTTACCCTGCAGGCGGTCAAGAAGGGGATGCGCATGGGTGTCATGAGCGGGACCTCGGGCCGCCTGGGGTACCTTAAGGTTCCGGTGGCCGGCAAGACCGGGACCGCGCAGACCAGGTCCATCCGCCAGGAGAAGTTTTCGCAGCACGCCTGGTTCGTGGGCTTTGCGCCCTATGAAGGGCCGCCCGAGAACGCGGTCGTGACAGTCATTCTGGTCGAGTACGGCGTTGCCGGGGCAGCAAGCGCCGTCCCCATTGCTGAAAGGGTTTATACCAAGCTGAACGAGCTGGGCTATTTTATCACCGTCCCGACCGTGGCGGCGCAACCCGATATGAAAAAGGCCGATGCGGCCACGAAAAAGCAGATCATGCTGCCCCAGCCGCAATTGAAGAAGGCCGATACCTCACCGCGGGGCTCTTTAATACTGCAGCCCAAAAAGAGCGTCGATGTTAAAAAGACGAATTGATCATATGCACGAAGAGGGATCTCATGCTATTCAGTAAAGAGGGATTGAACAAGATCGATTACACCCTGGTAATCGCGGTGGTGGTGACCGTCATCATCGGGATCCTGATGATCTACAGTGCCGGTTTTGATCCCATCGACAAGGTAAACAACGGCCTCTACCGGAAGCAGTTGCTCTGGTTCATTTTCGGCCTTATCCTCATGATCGGTCTGACCATCGTCAATTACCAGGCCCTGGGCGAGTTTTCCCTCCATATCTATGTGGTGCTTATTATAGTTCTGATTATTACCACCATCTTCGGCACACCGGTGCGCAATACGCGTGCGTGGCTGAATTTCGGGGTTTTTTCCATACAGCCGTCGGAGTTCATGAAGCTCGGCCTGGTCATTATCCTGGCCAAGTACCTGGAGATCCGCGAGCGGGACATCACCAAGCTCAGGGAACTGGTCGTTCCCACGCTCCTCACCTTCATCCCGATGCTCATTATTCTCAAGCAGCCTGATTTCGGAACGGCCATTATATTCATACCGATCCTGCTGACCATGCTTTTTGTCGGGGGTGCCGATATCACTCACCTTCTGTCAATCGTCCTGATCGCGACAATCGCGATGGTCGTGCCGATGGTGCTGACATACCGCGAATGGATCGGCGCCGAAGGATCGAATTTTCTCCTTGATTTTTTCCAGGATGTCAACCTTCTCCTTATCGTGTCGGGCGTGCTGCTCCTGCTGACAATTGTAACCTTCGTGCTCCACTTTTTTTCAGTGAAGAAATTCCTGAGGAAGATCTACATCCCGGGCGCGGTCATATCCCTGGGGCTCATGGCGTCGGTAATCATCCAGAAGCTCTTTAAGGTGTACCAGAAGAGAAGGATCCTTGTCTTCCTGAACCCGGACCTCGATCCCCAGGGATCGGGATACAATATCATCCAGTCTAAAATAGCCATCGGGTCTGGAGGGTTTTTCGGGAAAGGCTATCTCAAGGGATCACAGTCGCAGCTCGGGTTTCTCCCGGAGAAGAGCTCGGATTTTATTTTTTCCGTCGTGGCCGAAGAATGGGGTTTCGTCGGCGGGCTTATACTCATCGGCCTTTTCGGTTTCATTATCTTCCGCTGTGTCCAGACGGCCTTTGAATCGAAGGACAAATTCGGCGCCCTCCTGGCGAGCGGCATCACCACGATTCTCTTTTTCCATATCCTCATAAATATTGGAATGGCCGTGGGCATCATGCCGGTGACGGGCCTGCCCCTCTGCTTTGTCTCCTACGGCGGGTCGAACCTGATGATGTCCATGATCTGCATAGGGATCATGCTGAACATCCGGGCGCGCAAATTCGTGTACTGACGGTGAGTGGCGTGCGATCGTGATGAACAAAAGTGCAATTATTACAACAATCGGAATTTTCTGTTTTATTTTCAGTTGCTCCTTCGCCGCAGATGATGCGGATACATACGGGAAAATCAATCCCGACGACTACGTGACCGGAAGGTTCAATCCGGCAACGCATGAGCTTTTTGTCTCCCCTGCTGACGCCGGCATCCCCACCAACAGGTGGCCCCATCTGCTCCGCCGTGAAGCCGCAGCGGCCCTTAAGGAGCTGTATACCGCCTTCCGCAAGGATCATCCGAAGGCCCCCTTCTGGATCCAGAGTTCGACCAGGAACTATTACGACCAGAAAAACATCTGGGACGGGAAATGGAACGGCACGATAACCGTAATGAATGTAAACCTCAACAGGGCCATCAGAGATCCGCTGAAACGGGCCCTTGAGATACTCAAGTATTCATCAATGCCCGGCACCTCGCGGCACCACTGGGGCACAGATTTCGATCTCAATGTCCTGGACAACAGGTATTTCGAGACCGGCGAAGGGAAGCTGCTGTACCGCTGGCTGAGGGAAAACGCCGGGCGCTATGGATTCTGCCAGCCCTACACCTCAGGGAGAAGTTCGGGATACAATGAAGAGAAATGGCACTGGTCCTATAAGCCGCTGGCCAGGGTTTTTCTTGGCCGGTGGAATTCCGTATACCGGAAGAACCCGGAGGACTTTATGCGCAAAGGTCTCTTCGGCGGCTCCGCAGAGGCGGGTAAACTGGCACCGGTCTACGTGAACGCCATCAACCGGGAATGCGACTGAACCATGGCCTATGTCAGCGGCGGTTACATGACAAGGAGCAGCCCCACCATGAGAGAAACCCCGGTGGTATCGTAACCAAACGTACCGGTCCTGCTGCTGAAGTGCGTGACACCCGATATACCCACGTTAAAGCGTGTATCCTCCGATGTGCGGACCAGGAATCCAAAACCGTAATTCAATGTAAAGGAATTGATGCTGTATTCCTGGGAGATGCGAACCAGGGCTGAGGAGCCGTGCATATAGAATGTACGGTAAGCATATCCGAACCCGGCGGAAAGATAGGGCGTGTACAGGCTGGTCTTAAGGTCGAGAAACGAGTAGCTGAACTTGAAGGGCAGGTCGAATTCAATGATGTAGCCGTTCATTTTGGTGCGCAGGATGCTGTCCAGCGGGCTGGGATTGTTCTTCGGCAGGGATTTTGCGTTGGAGTAGACAAAACCAATATCAAAGGTCATCATGAACCGGCCGTACTGGACCCCCAGCGGCGCAACGAGGCACGCACTGCCGAAACCTTCCCGCGCTTCTAACCCCCCGCTGATACCCATGATAAAGCGCGGCACGGGTCGGGCCAGTTCTTTGTTTTGATAATCCTGCACGGTTCCTTTTTTACTGTCACTTTCCTTGTCCTGTATATACTGGGCCATTTCAATGCCCTGGTCATCCGATATGCCCGCGGCAAGAAGATCCGACTGGACTGCGATAACGATGGCCGGCAGAACCGCAATTATCGCCAGGATGGATGGTAATGCTTTTTGTTTCATGTCGGTATCCCCCAGCATTTCACACTGTAATTAACCAGCCTGGCGGCCAGGATGGTTATCAAACAGTTAGAACACTATTTTCCACAAAATCAAGTAAAATAGTAGAAATATCGTCATTTGGCATTACCAGATTTGCTTCGCCGCCGATTCCGGCGGCGAAGGTACAGGCATTATTCGTGCGCTCCTGATGGGCGCTTATATCCATGCCAGATTATTGAGATAATTGTTAATCACGTCCTCGGATACGGACGACACATTCCTACAATCGGCATCAAGGCAAATTTTATATATTCTGGTCATTTCAATCACCTTATGTATTCATAAAATTATAGTATAATAACCATTTTTGCTGGGCGAGTCAAGTTTTCCTGCGGTTTTTTTTAGCTTCGTGGCTCATAAAGTAAAGAATATTCCTGGCAGTATTACATTGATGTAAAATACTAATTGCCCCGGTAAAAAAGTTTAGCAATAATAAATGTTATCATCATATATTGAATCTGTGATAAATTGTCACGAGGAACCATGGGTACGCCGCGCGCTCTCTCCGGGTGGCGGCCGGGATACCATAAGTTCAAACCGGTCCTTCGTGTCATATACATCGATAATGTGAACGACAGACGGGAGAATGATTAGATGATAACCACAGGATTACCCTACCTCGATAAGCTGACCGGCGGATTTAAGGCAGGCGACAATGTCGTCTGGCAGATATCTGACGGCGTCCCCGTTGAGCACTTCATACGGAGTTTTTTCAACGAGGCGAATGAGTTCAATGAAAATGTGATATACGTGAGCTTTAATTTTTCTCCGCATACGATACTGAAAAGATATGAGTACCTGTTTAAGAGGAAAAATGCGATACTGATTGACGCCTTCACCCACGGCAAGGGTAACAGCGACCCCGTGTTCCTCGAGTTTTATAAAGGCGGGAAGCACAACAGCGGACAGTTCCGGTGCATCGAAAACCCGAAAGATATTTCACGGTTCATCGCGATGATGAACGATATTGAAAAACAGAACCGTGAACAGCCCTTTTATATCTTTGACAGCCTGACCGGCATGAACGAACTCTGGAAGGATGAACGGGCGGTCCTTGATTTTTTTACCTTTACGTGCCCGAAGCTCTACGAGCTGAACACCCTCGCGTACTGGTTCTTCGGAAGGGATGCCCATACCCGGGAGTTCATTGCGGGTATCATGCAGGTAACGCAGATAGTCTTTTCCATAAGCGCATCTGATATGGGCTATTATGATCTGAGGATAAACAAGCTGGAAGAGCGTACTTCGCTGTTCGGGTCCCAGCCAAATCTTTTCAGGGTCGTCAACCAGGACATCTGTTTCGAGGAGGACAGGAGCACCGATCTTTTTAAAATCGGGGATAAGGTGAAGACCATGAGGAAAGAATCGCGGATAACCCAGGCTGAACTTGCCGCGTCCCTCCAGATGACCCCCGGGGCTGTTTCGCAAATTGAGCACGGCATTGTCTCTCCCTCTCTCCAGACGCTGGTCAAGCTCTCCGCGCTTTTCAAAAAGCCCATCGATTACTTCATAGGCGGCCCGGAGTCAACCGGCGCACTGAAGGGGTATGCTGTATCGAAAAATAATCCGAAGATCGCTTCCGCGCATAAGCATGTCGCCATACGCCAGCTGATGGGAGAAGGGGAACATTCCATGCGGTCGTTTTTAGTCTCCATCGAGGGTGCAAAGCCCGTGGAAGGACCTATCCTGCTGCACAAGGGAAAGGAATTTTTAGCTGTGATCAAGGGTTCTTTGAAGATCATGGTTGAAGGTGATGTTAATATACTTGAGGCAAATGATTCACTACTTATAACAAACTCATTCATCACACAGTGGCAGAATGCCGGTGAAGAGGAGTGCGTGTTTATGTATTTACTGTTTTAGCTTGATTTGCAAATTGGCGATACTATCCCCCCGCGTCATTCGTTCAAAGCGATGGCCTGTTATTTGAATATCCTGTTGAACAGGTAAGCGAATCGGTTTTGCAGCGAGTCGTCCATTATCTGGATCTTCATCGACCTGCCCCACAGGACAGAGCCGTCAAGTTTTGCGCAAACCCGCCTGGCTTCCGATACCGATGTCATTTCGACAAAACCGAGCCCCCTGCCTCTGTTCACACTGATCTTCTTAATGTCGCCATAGATTGAAAAAAGATTGTCAAGGTGCTTTTCTGTCGTCATGGTATCGAGATTTTCCACCATGAGCCTGTTTGTTATCATGCTTCGTCTCCTTTTTTTCCGGGATCCGGCAACAAGTTAAAGATAAAAAAATACTTCACCGGGGACAATACAATTATCAGCGTAAACGTTACAGGTATGTAAAATGAGCCTGTCCATGTCATTGTCGCTATATAATGCGGCCCAACAGTTTAGTTCCACTGAACATCGCGCGACCTGATGCAATCGGCCCGACAGTATGTTTTTGAAGAACCGGAATTATCGTGCCGGCAGAAGAAATGAGTTTCTGAATTGGAGAGTAATAACAACAGGATATAGCCACGGCGGGGTGGTATCCTGCAGCTTGCATAATATAGAAAAAACAAATCCTGCGCTGCCGTGATGTGTGATTTGTTACGGCAGTGTTACGGCGGTGTTTCTTGAATGTTAAATTTGGCTGATTCCGGCTGTAATCGGAATTTTCACTTTGACGTTATCGCTGTTTCTTATTATTTATTGAATCAAGTATATGGGATCCGGCTAAATAAAATAACATGTGTTATTTGATAATACGGCCTGTTCCATTGCTGGCTGCACCGGCTCGCAACCGGCAGTTATCAAGAATAAACAATAGGAGGAATGCCATGATAAATTACACTGACACTGCCTGGATGCTCATCGCAACGGCTATGGTAATGATCATGACGCCGACACTGGCATTTTTTTATGGAGGGCTGGTGCGGAAAAAGAATATACTATCGGTGCTGATGCAGACCTTCGTGATCCTTTCAGTTATATCCCTGCAATGGATCCTTTTCGGTTACAGCTTCGCCTTCGGCCCGGACCTGGGACGTGTGATCGGGAGCCTTGACTTTGCGGGCCTGAACGGCGTCGGCATGGAGCCGATAACCGGGCAAACGATACCCCACCAGGTATTCATGCTGTTCCAAATGATGTTCGCGGTCATCACGCCGGCCCTTATTATCGGGGCATTCGCGGAGCGGATTAAGTTCAGCGGTTTTCTGCTGTTTGCCCTGCTATGGACGACATTCATCTATGATCCCATGGCACACTGGGTCTGGTCCCCCGACGGGTGGCTCGCGAAGCTGGGGGCCCTTGATTTCGCCGGCGGCACCGTTATCCATATCCTGGCCGGCATATCGGCACTGGTAATGGCAATCATGCTCGGCCGGAGGGACGGCCTTCCCAACGGGCATGCACCTCACAACCTGCCCCTGGCGGTTCTCGGAGCCGGTTTTCTCTGGTTCGGCTGGTTCGGCTTCAACGCCGGGAGCGCCCTGTCGGTGGGCCCGGTGACAGTTTCGGCGTTTCTGAACACCAACACGGCCGCGGCGGCAGCGGGTGTAACCTGGATGATCATGGACTGGATCGAGAACAAGGTCCCGACCATGCTCGGCGTGATAACCGGTATCGTGGCCGGGCTGGTTGCCATTACACCGGCGGCGGGCTATGTGAAGCCGATGGCGGCCATTGTTATAGGAGCGTCGGGAAGCATCGTTGGCTTCATTTTTGTCACGAAGATAAAAACGCGCTTCAAGTATGATGATTCCCTGGACGTGTTCGGTGTTCACGGCATGGCGGGCATCACCGGGGCCATCATGACCGGCATCTTCGCAACCAAGGAGATAAACCCGGCCGGCGCTGATGGACTTTTGTACGGAAACCCGTCACAGCTACTCGTGCAAGGCCTGGCGGTCCTGGTGGCGATCGTATTCGCGGCCGTGGGAACCTTTATCATATTCAAGATAGTGGACAAGACTATAGGACTCAGAGTTGATGCAAAGGATGAGCATATCGGGCTCGACCTGACGCAGCATCATGAAGCCGGCTACACGGTGATGGAATAAGGAGGACAGACCATGAAATATGTAATCGCTATAATCAAGCCGCACACTCTTGAAGCGGTGAAAACAGAGCTGGAAAAAGAAGATGTGCACCTCATGACCGTCACGGAAGTCCTCGGGTGCGGAAGGCAAAAGGGTATCACTGAAGTCTACCGCGGAGTGAGGGAGGTGGACAACCTCTTAAGAAAAGTAAAACTCGAGATTGCCGTAAACGATAATTTCGTAGAGAAGACCATCGGCGCCATAACCCGCGGGGCCGGCGAAGGCGAGATAGGGGACGGGAAGATATTCGTCCTCGATCTTAAAGACTGCATCCGTATCCGGACCGGTGAACGGGGCGGCCTGGCTATCGGATAGATCAGCTGAACCCGCACGGTGTTTCCGGGTATTCGGTCCATGAAACAAAGAACAGTCCCTCCCTGCATGAAGGTAGGGACTGTTTATATTCGCCGGTAATGCACCAACTCCCCTACCAGAATTATCCGTGACTTTTAGCTTGACGGGATGGAGGCCATGACCCTGTTAATTGTAGATAATGTTTTCCGGGGGCGTTCATGGTCATAAGGGCACGGGGTTTTTTTATCATTCTTTTCATGGCAGTAGCTGCTGCTGCAGGAGAGCAGGCGCCGGATCAATGGAATCTCGCAAACAAAACAAAAGACGGTATCATTATTTATTCCCGCACAATGCCCGGTTCCAACATCCGTGAATACAGGGCGACTATTGCCATCGATACAGTGCCCGGCTATGTATGGCGGGCAGTGATGGATAAGGAAACATACAAGCATCTTCCCAGCTACGTCGTTGTTGATGAAATTTACAGGACAGGAAATGACGATGTCTGGTATAATTACCAGGTTGTGGCCCCACCACTGATGAGCAGGCGCGATTACACCCTGCGCTACAGGAGCTTTATGGATCCCGGGAAAAAACGGTATCTTCTTCTCTGGGCCGCGGCCGTTGAATATGGGCCTCCTCCGACGACTGATATAATACGACTTACCAGATGCGACGGATCATTGGCTGTGGATCCGGATGACAGCGGCAGAAAAGCGGTTATTACATACCGGCTCTGCCTTGATCCCGGCGGCTCCGTGCCGGCCTGGGTGGTCAATATCGCAAATCGTTCCAGTGTTCCCGGCTTTTTACGTGCCATCAGGGACCGCAGCTATGAATACAGGGATGGAAAATAATGAATACTATACGGGGCAATGCTTCATCACTCGGTCTGTGATAGGTTAATCAATATAAAAGGCGATGATCAGGCCGACGAAAACCATCGTAAGCATGCCAATGAAAAATATGATGCGCTATTTCCCTGCTGGTTCTCCTGCTGTCATTCATGTGCCTTACCTCAACAAGTAATAATGCTGACTTTGTGATTGATTTTTATTATATCCATTTGATTCAATTAGAGGAGGAATGATACTTTCATCAATGTTTTTTTTCATACTTGAAAAAAGTGTTCATGATGATTAAGATGTATCTATACATACGGTTGATATGGAAGATGAATGTGATCCATGTAATTCAACGGATGAGCCCGATGAGTACATACACGGTGTTGGTTTTTCTGGACCGTATCCTGAATCAGACAGGGAGGATAGGATGAACATACTGGTCATTGTCGCGCATCCCCGGGAAGGGAGTTTCAACCACGCCATTGCAGGAACAGTAATCGAGACCCTCCGGGATCTCGGCCATGAAGTGGTTTTTCATGACCTGTACCGCGAAGGCTTCAACCCCCTGCTTCCCGCTGAGGAGGTCTCCAGGGATGGAGATATTGATCCGGTCATCACGGGTCACTGCGGCGAACTACGGTCCTGTGACGGGGTAATTGTCATACATCCGAACTGGTGGGGCCAGCCTCCGGCGATCCTGAAGGGATGGGTTGACCGCGTCATTCGGCCTGGCGTGGCCTATGAGTTTCGGGAAGGCGATGCCGGAGAAGGTGAACCGGTGGGGCTCCTGTGCGGAAAAACCGCCCTCGTCTTTAACACATCCAACACCCCCGAGGAGAGAGAACAGGCGGTCTTCGGGGATCCTCTTGAACTGCTCTGGAGAAAATGCATTTTTGAGTTTTGCGGAATCAGCACCTTTTCCCGGAGGATGTTCGGCGTTATCGTGACCAGCACCCCTGAACAGAGGAAGCGATGGCTGTCTGAAGCGGGTGATATGGTGAGGACCTATTTTTTGTGATAAGGAGCAGCGGCAATGGATTCATATTCCTTTCGATCAATCAGCAAAGAAGAACTGATGATCATCAAGCCCCTCTGGGTAATGCTGAATGATGTGCATTATAATGAGTCAGAATATTTCAAGGATCACTATGCTTCCTTCACCTTTGAGAAGCGGATATCAAAATTTAATGCCTGCGATGATGATGCATTATTGATTGAAGTTGCTGAATCGGCCGGTCACAGGCCGGTTGGGTATTGTGTTACAACAATCTCCGGGGACGGATCAGGTGAAATAGATTCTATTTTTATAGATGAAAGCCACAGGAACAGGAAAATAGGGGATACGCTGATGCGAAACAGCATAGCCTGGCTTCAGAAACATGGGTGCGCAAAGATCAGGGTGGCAGTTGCCCACGGGCATGAGTCTGTTTTCCATTTTTATCAGAAGTATGGTTTTTTCCCCAGGATGACCTGTCTTGAGATTAAGTAGCCTTTGCTGGTGCAGATGGGATTGGCTTTCAAGTGGCAGGTCTTTTTATTTGACCGATAACTATCGTCATGCAGGCATCCTTAACCATTGTTCACCGATAACTATCTGTGGAATGTTTAAGCTTTACTCTGACACTCTGCCAAATTGATAGAGTGACGGATATGCCAATATTAAAAAAAAGATGACATTTTACCTATTATGCGCATACATGTGATACTATAATTCAGACACAATGAATAAAACATCTCACATCATTGATTGCAATGAAAAATACCTGCTGCCTGGCCCTGACCAGGTCCGCTTTGCCGCGCAGGGACAGACCCTTTCGCTGGTTCTGGGGTCGTGCATTTCCACTGTTTTCATCGGCAGGAATAACGGGTATATTCTTTCCGCCAACCATATCATGATAGCCAGGGAGCGCACTCCTGGAGTAATAGCCAAGAAGAGCGCCCGCCAGCAGATTGATGAAATCCTGCACGCATACCATGATGAATTCCATATCTCCGATCCGGACATCCGCTGCCTGCACCTGGTTGGGGCAGGAAGGAAGATCAACAATGATTCCTTCCATGTGCATGATGAAAATATCACCGAGACCTGGGCGGCCCTGTCGGAAAAAAACTTTACTCCTCTGTTTGACGACACCCGAAGCTATTACTTCGCGACCTATTCCCTCAGCGGCGACGATATGTCAGTGTTCATTGAGGACAAGCTTGGAGGCTCCCACCTGTCATATATCATCGATCTGAAAAAGCTGTTTTCTCTGGATGCGTGCCAACTGGCTGATCTTCCCGCGTCAGCGCTGAAGCCGTGCAACAAGGGCTTCGAGGAGTTTGTCCGGCTGGGTGTAATCGTTTTCATTACCGGTGAAAAGAATAGGCCTGATGTTTGATGTTATTCAGGGGCCGGTGAAGGTCTTGCATGATTCCCGTCAACGTCCCTAGGGCTTATCTTTTTCTGTTTGATTTTTATTTACATCCTTGTGAGTATGTTCACGGCGGCCCGTGATATCATATCTGACAGGGCAGGGTGAAGGTATGGCGCAACATGTTATGATATATTCCGATAAGCTTGCCAGTTTCGATTTCGGCCCGACCCACCCCTTCAAGCCGTCCAGGGCGAAACAGATGATGGCCCTCCTCCAGCGGTATTCGCTCCTGTATGAAAAAAACCAGTTGATCATCGAGCCCGGCCCGCTCACGGAAGAAGAGCTCTGTCTATTCCATGACAGAAAATACCTCGATCTCCTGAAGGGCGCCGGTCATGGCGGCTTTACGGTGGAGATGCTTGAAGCCGGTCTCGGGACTGAGGATTGCCCGATTGTGCCCGGCCTATGGGATTTCTGCCTGAACGTTACCGGCGGAACATGGCGCGGCGCGGCGATGCTTGCTGAGGGCGCAGCGCGCGTCGTGTTCAATCCCCTGGGCGGTTTTCACCATGCCGGGCGCGCCCATGCCGAGGGCTTCTGCTATATCAATGACCTGGCCGTTGCCATCATGGACCTGGCCCGCAGAGGACTGCGGGTCGCCTCCATCGACATTGACGTTCATTTCGGCAACGGTGTGCGGGACGCCTTTGCCGATCGAAGCGACGTGCTGTGCATATCAATCCATGAATCGGGGATGACCATATATCCATGGTCCGGTTTTGTCGAGGATATCGGCGAGGGCGGGGGGAGGGGGTACACCGTCAATATCCCCCTCATGCAGGGGAGCGACGACGAGGTCTTTCTCGGAGCTTTCGAGGCCGTGGTGCCGCCCCTTGTAGAGGCCTTCAGACCTGATGTCGTGGTAGCCGTGATCGGGGGCGACACGCATCGGGAAGACCTCCTCGGACACCTGAACCTCACCAGCATCGGATTCGAGCGGGCAATCAGGATTATCAACAGGATCTCGCCGCGGCTGCTGGTGACCGGCGGGGGAGGGTACAACGTGTACAAGACCGCTGCCCTCTGGACCCTGGCCTGGGCGGTACTGTGCGGCCTTGAGCCGGCTGACACCTACGCGGGTATCATCGGCGGCATGATGTACGGCCCCGAGGCGCTGTCTGGAACCCTGCGGGACGACCCCTACGTGGTGACCGGAAACCTGAAGGAACGATGTTCCGAATACGCGCGCGACATGGTCGATTATATTAAAAAGAACGTATTCCCCATCCACGGGATACGGTAATGGTTGACCCGGCGACCAGCCGGAAGGAATCAATTATCAGTTAATCCGTGACAGAAAACCACCGCACAGTTAATGAACAGAATCAGGAGAATTCCTTGAAGATATTATTGATCAGCCCGAGCAGCGAGGATGATATCATCAGCAGAACAGTGAAGGATATCCCCTGCATGGATTCAGGCACCTTTTTCGCGCCCCATGCCCTTGAGGCAGTGGCGGCCCTTACGCCGTACGGCCACGAAACGGTCCTTCACGACGAGCATATGCGAGGCCCCGCCGATGATCTGATCCGGACGGGGGGCTTTGATATCATCGGCGGTATCGGGACAACCAATGTCATGCGGAAACTCAAGGATCTTGCTGACGTCATATTTATCGGGGAGGCCGAAGAGACGTGGCCGCGGTTTATACGTGACTATCAGGCCGGCAGGCATAACAGGACATACCAGCAGATTTCCAAGCCCGACATGGAGATGACGCCGATGCCCCGGTGGGACCTTATCGGCAGCGACATACCGAGGTACGGCGCCGTGTCCGTTCAGACATCGCGGGGGTGCCCCCATGACTGCAGTTTCTGCGACGTCATCTACACCTACGGGAGGAAAATACGCAGCAAGTCGACCGGCCAGGTGATCCGTGAGATACGGGCACTCATGGACCTCGGGGCGAAGATGATCATGATCGCCGATGATAATTTCACCGCTGACCGGCCCTACGCGAAGGAGATCCTTCGTGAGCTTGTTGGCATCAACAACGCGCTGAGGATGCCCCTCAGCTTCATGACCCAGGTTGATTTCACCGTGATGCGTTGATAGATTATACCGATCGCTTCAATGATGTGTTTGAAACCTTTGACGAAATCCAGCAGGAGAATATCGCCCTGAGCTGTGAAAGAATTTTATCTAAACCGCGCGAAACGTCTGTGCCGGATGGCTGGGCGCTCCCGGAAAATCCACCCTTCGGTTTCGAGAGGGAAATGCTTGATGCCCTTGATCATGTGAAAAGATATTCCAGCGGCAGGGCTGACATGTAGCGTATTTATCGTTCTATCACTCATATCCGGCAAGTTTAAAAATAGACAATTAAATATTAATAAATATAATAATTAATATAGTATTTAATCTGTTTCCGTATCTCTCAGAAATTTATATAATATCCACAGTTTTTGAAATATATATTGACAAAAAAAACGTTCTCATATAAACGGACTGACCAGTCATTCGCATATAAGGATATAAAAGATATGATCAAAAACAATATCAATCTTGATAATGAAACAAAAAACCGCATTTCTTTATATGAAGAGATATGCAAATTTTTATCCCTGGAAGGGTATTTCGAGGCTGATAAGTTCTCACAGCTGATCCGGGAGCACTTTAATGAATTAAAGGGTAACTATCCTGATGCGGAGCTCTTCCTGAAGCATGGCGAGATGTGGATATCAGAATACCTGGCAGAGATAATGGAATACCTTGATACTAAGGGAATGCCGGTAGTCTGCACTGACCTGTTCATTGTTGCCCTTGGGGAAGCCAGGGATGTCGGCATCCAGCGTATATCGCTGCCTCCTGACCTGCTCCGGGGTGTCTTCGTGAACACAGCCCAGGGCGCCTCCCCGGGTGAATCCCACCGGGACCGCGAACCGGGGGATAAAAAACGTGAAAAAATATTCAACGCCGCCATCCAGGTTTTTTCAGAGGAGGGATTCCACCGCGCCACAATAGACAAAATCGCCTCACTTTCAGGCATCGCCAAGGGGAGCGTGTACCGTCATTTCAAGAGCAAGGAGGACCTGCGCGACCAGCTGCTGGATGAGAAATGCCAGGAGATCGTAACGGCAATACGGACGATCATCGAAAACGAGGATAACGTCCTGGGCCAGATCCAGCAGATGATTGAATTCTGGATCGCTTTCATAGAGAAAAACCATGTCCTGTACCGCCTCATCCAGAGCGAATCGATCTTTCAGCGCTCCGGCGAGCGGGTTATGTTCTATGATTTTCTCATATCGCACCTCCCGATGTTCAAGGAGCGGATAGTCGCCTTAAACCGCGACCGCAAGCTGAAAACGACCAGCTTTTACACTGTTTTCTACGGGATCCTCGGCTTCATTGACGGTGTTGTCCACAAATGGTTCCGGAGCGGCATGAAATATCCCTTAAGCCAGGAAGTCCCGATCATTCTTGAAGTTCTGTTCAACGGGTTTGTGGGGGAAAATGAAACGCGGAAACGTTTTAATACGCCGCCCGACGAAAAGAAGGAAGCGCCGGCGCCGGGGAACGATCAGCCAAAAGTAAATTGATTATATGATCGCGCCTGATATTATTCTTACGCAAGGAGGAAAATATGCGGAAAGGCCTTACATTTTATTTACTATGGAGGTTGTATGATGACTGAATCACACGAAGATGTTTTGGGGAGGGAGTATGGCAGACGTATAGCTCCCGAAGGTACAGAGGGTGTTCACCGTTCACAGATGTTTCCCGGCAAACACCCCGGCACGTGTCAGGTGCCGTTTATGCTGTACCCGCGGAACCTTTCAACCGGGGAAAATGCTGCCATACGGACTATCTGGAAGTCAAGCAATTATTTCGGCAGGGATTTCATGCCCTTCGAAATAACTTCGGTTCCCAGCAAATACCTGCTCGCACAGGTCCTTGCCTGCGGGTTGAAGGCGGCCAACGCCACTTATTCCCAGCACTGGGAGGGGATGTATTTCGACTGGACCCTCAACGAGAAGGTGAAGAAGATAATCAACGGCTTCCCGGTCATGCCGAGGGAGGAACGGTTTGTCAACAATGCCTTTGCGACAGTGGTCCTGCTCAACACGGGCTATGGAGGCCATTTCATGGAGATGCTCAAGCTCAGGCGCCGTCCCATCCCGCCCAGCATGCAGAGCCTGGAGCAGATTGACATGGGCACTTTCGAGCATAATATCCGCGCTGCTGTCGGTGCCGTTCTGGGCGGGGAATTCGGCGTAAACGCGGTGAAGCACGCCTTCTCGAAGGACCTGATCAGCGGGGCGAACCGGAAAGCATATGATGAGCTTTTCAAAATGGTAATGGCTCCGGGGATGAATCAGAAGGGCCGCATAGCCGCGGTCATCCAGATCGGCGTGAAAAGGCCAAGCGACAGGGCCGAATTCGATCCGTTCATGATGAAGCTCGCCGCGGCCAAGCTCATAGAGCGGAAAAGCGAGCGCCGCAATATCGATTTTTCCCTGAGTGTCCCCTACCCGGTGATGCTCCGGCTTACGACCGCTTTCAGGTCGGAGCTCAGGAAGGACGGTCTTGAAAACGCCGTGAAGACGATTGTCATTGACGGGAACACCGCCTCCGGCCAGCAGACCCTCGCGGCCATACGGGATTACATCAATGAAGGCCTGCAGAAATGCCATGGCGACATCATCCGTTCCTTCGAGAGGAACCGCGACGATGGACTGGTCGGCGACGATTTCACGGTATACAGCGGGTTTGCCAACATGGTGGTTGAACTCGGCAGAAAAGTTCTGAAGCCCCGGGAGGACGCCCACCGGATGCTCTTCGTGTACATTGATCTCGTCGAGCTTGAAAAGACAGGCATACCGGTGGATATCGCGGAGCATGTCGCCGGTGAGGCAATCCAGGCGGTGCTGAACTCGGTCCATCTTGACGGGACCACCGGCATCCCCGGGGGGGACGATCTCCGCTTCGGCGCCTTCTGCCTTACCGGCTCCATTCATTCGGCGGAGCTCCATGACAGCGACGAGGAGCTCAACCGGGGCTACGGGCAGGGGTTCTGGAACATCGTCGCCCCGGACCTGCCGCCCACCAACAAGATGCTCGCCCTTATAGCCGTGTCCGCCAAGCGTGAACAGGACGCCATGATCGCGGAGCGCCAGGCCATGGAGCAGCGGAAGTCGGTGAATGATATCTTCTGGTACCGGACGTGGAACCACACAAAAGGGAAAAAGCTCGATATCGAACAGTGGATATCCGGCGCCGACGTGCTCCACGTCGTGCCGATACCCGGTAATGATGTCGTACTGGTTGACAGGCCTGTCCCGGAGCACATGCCGTCGGAGCACCCGGTGACGGAAATGTTCATGAGGAAATTCGGATGATGCCATGATTGCGTGGTACCGCGCTGAACGGTACCCATCCCGGACCTCGCCTGTAGGGAGGTCCGGGACGCTGTTCATGATATATGATATACGACCAAAATTATTCCAACAGGGGGAACAATACCTATGGCAAATCCGGTTGTTGATGGAAGAGATCAGGATTTTGTTTTATTCGAAATGCTCGGCATACAGGACCTGTCAAACACGGCAAAGTATGCCGATTACACGAAGGACCTCTACGAGATGACCCTCGAAACGGCACGCCGCCTGGCCGTTGATGAGGTCTTCCCGGCAGCGATCGAAGGTGACAGGCAGGGATGCCGCCTTGAAAACGGCTCGGTGCATGTGCCGGAATGCTTCAGGCGCCTCATGGATATTTTCCGTGAAGGCGGGTGGAGCACCATTTCCACGTCACTCGAGGCGGGCGGCCAGGGGATGCCCTACCTCATGTATATTGCCATAACCGAGGGTTTCGTGAACAATTTCGCCTTCCTCTCGTATCCGTTTCTTGCCGCGGGAGCGGCGCACCTCATTGAAAAATACGGCTCTGAGGAGCAGAAGAAAAAATACATGACGAAAATGTACGGCGGCGAGTGGGGCGGTACCATGTGCCTCACGGAGCCCGAGGCCGGGTCCGACGTGGGAAGCCTCAGAACGAAAGCGGTGAAGCAGCCCGACGGGTCCTACCGCATCACGGGGCAGAAGATATTCATTACCAGCGGGGATTCGGACCTGTTCGACAACATCGTCCACCCGGTACTGGCGCGTATAGAGGGGGACCCGGCCGGCACCAAGGGGATCTCCATATTCCTCGTGCCGAAATACCTGGTGAATGCCGACGGGTCACCGGGGAAGCGCAACGACTACACCATCAGCGGTATCGAGCACAAGATGGGCCTGAAGGGGAGCGCGACCTGCGCTATCAATTTCGGCGATAACGGGAACTGCTACGCCGAACTCCTCGGCGGCGAGCGGCAGGGGATGAAGATCATGTTCCAGCTCATGAACGAGGCGCGCATCTCCGTGGGCGTCCAGGGACTCGGCGCGGCGGTGCCGGCCTACCTCCACGCGCTGAATTATGCGAAGGAGCGCCTCCAGGGCGCGAGCTTGGTAAACATGCAGAACCCGGACGCGCCGCGCGTTCCCATCATCGAGCATCCCGACGTCCGGCGGATGCTCCTCTGGATGAAGACACAGGTGGAGGGCATGCGGGCCCTCGTGTATTACTGCGGCATGTGCCTTGACCGCTCCGAGTCCCTTGCTGATGAAGAGGAACGGGAGAAGTGGCACGGCCTCATGGAACTCCTCACGCCGATCTGCAAGTCCTACTGCAGCGACATGGGGTTCCGCGTGACGGAAACGGCCATCCAGGTGTACGGCGGGTACGGTTACTGCCAGGACTACCCGGTGGAGCAGTTCATGCGGGACGTTAAGATCGCGTCGATCTACGAGGGCACGAACGGTATCCAGGCCCTTGACCTGGTGGGACGCAAACTGGGACAGAAAAAGGGAAAGAATTTCATGACCCTTCTCGGAGAGATGAAGGCGACCATCGGGCGGTACCGCGACGGCGCCATGATGAAGGAGCTGAGCGGCGATATTGAGAGTGCCGTGAACCTCCTGGCCGAGATGGGGATGTTTCTCGCCAAGTGCGGCAGCGAGGGGAAATTCATGGTCCCGGTGGCGAACGCCTATCCATTTCTGAATTTCATGGGGACGATCTGCCTGGGATGGTTCCTGTACTGGCAGGCGGGGATCGCTTCGGAAAAGCTCACGGGCATTCTGAAGGGAGCGGGAATAGATCCCGTTGATCCGGGCGCCGTCTTCAGCCGCGCCGCTTTCATGAAGGACAACACCGAGGCAGCCTATTACAACGGAAAGGTTCTGGGGGCGAAGTATTACATCAAGAATGTGCTCCCCCAGGCGGAGGCGTACGCGAAAGCGATCAAAAACAGCGACCTCACCGTGATGGAAATTATTCCTGAAAGCTTTTCAATATAAAACAGGCTTCAATCAAAATTTAATGCCAATCTTATACGCGCGGGGCTTTATCCCGCGCATTTTTTTTCTAAGACGCCCTGGCGAATGACCGGAGGAATATTTTGCGATAAGAAAAATCTTGACGTTCCCGGGATAATAATAAACTCTTTTCAGCAATAAATCCGGAGGTCACATATGCCCACATTCATTGATTGCAGTATAGCCATAGAAAATGATCTTCCGTCTGATCCGCCCATGATGATTCCTAAGATCCAGTACCTGGGCCATGATGCCGGAGCTGACCAGATGAAGCTTTTCTTCCCGGATATCGATCCGAAAAAGGACCTCCCCGGGGGCAAGGGATGGGCCGTTGAGCTTGTAACCCTGAGCACCCATGCCGGCACGCACCTTGACGCTCCCTGGCATTACCATCCCACCATGGACGGGGGAGCCCGGTCGTTGACTATCGATGAAGTGCCCCTGGAATGGTGTATCGGCCGCGGCGTGAAGCTGGATTTCCGCAGCTTCGCTGACGGTTACCTGGTCACGGCAAAAGACATGGAAAGGGCCTTCCATGATATCGGCCATGACCCTGTCAAAGGCGATATCATCCTGGTGAACACCGGCGCGGATAAACTGTGGGGCAGGCCGGAATATCTTCTGAAGGGCTGCGGCATGGGGAAGGAGGCCACCCATTGGCTCTGGGATCGTGGTGTGCGCGTGGTGGGAACCGATGCCTGGAGCTGGGACCGGCCCCTCCCGCTTATCGCCAATGAATTCAAGGAGTCGCGGGACCCGTCAATCATATGGGAAGGGCATTTTGCCGGCATAGAGAAAGGGTACTGCCATATTGAAAAGCTGACGAACCTTGATAAATTGCCCTCAACCGGTTTTACCTTTCATTGCTTTCCGGTGAAAATCAAGGGAGCCAGCGCAGGTTGGATTCGGGCGGTGGCGATGATTGATGATTGAAACGGTGTCAGAGCAGAGCAACAGGTTACCGATAACTATCGGGTCTTTCAGCTTTGTTGTTGCCCGGGGTCAGAGTAAAATCTGTCTGGAACCCGTATTTCCCTGTCAAACCTCGATGCCGCGCATGATGATCTGGTAAAAATCATCCGCCATTTTATCAATATTAAGAGGTCCGCTGCTATTATTTTTCTTCACAACAAAGTAATAGTAATCTACCCTTAAAAATGCACCGGCAGCGATGTTGGCAGCCAGATCAATATCCAGGTCAGGCCTGACGATGCCCAGTTTAATGCCTTCTTTTATATAAAGAATGATATAATTCAGCATCTTCTCTTCAAAACGGACCAGGTAGGGCTCGAAGACTTGATTGAGGCCTGGTCCTACCCTCAAGTATATATTACACAGCTCCTCATTATCATGGAAAAATTTAAAACTTCTCCGGATAAGGAGTTTCAGCATGTCGTTGATATTTTCAGCTTTGAATTCTTCCAGATCTATGGAAGCGGCATCTTCCCATTCATTGAGGAACTTGATTAGCAGGGAGATAAACAGGTCTTCCTTGTTTTTGAAGTAGCGGTAAAAGGTTCCTTTTCCGACTTTGGCTTCCTTGATAACTTCCTCTACGTAGGTCTCGTAATAACCTTTTTCTGAAAAAATTTTTTTTGAAAAATCCAGGATTTGATTTTTCCTGAGCTCTCCTTTCATTCTTTTTTGCATGATATTTTGAAAAAACTCCTTATGCATGATAAAAAATACCGGTTGGACGGTATTTTTAATTGACATTTTACTGGTTTATTAGTTATTTGTCAATTATATATACTAGACCGGACGAGTCCGGATTATTTTATTATAGACAGGGCTTTGTTTATTTTGGTAAAATGACTCGTGTTGGTTGATTGTCCAATCAATTAATAAGGAGGTATCAGGCAAATAAGGAACGCAAGAACATTCTTTGAATCTTTTTATCGATTCATCATCAATCTTTAACGTAAACAGAGAGGCGGAAAAATATGAAAGCATCGACTAAAATAATGATGAAAAAACATGGATGGCGGTATGACCGTTTTATTCATAATTATATATATTTCAAGTTCTATCATCCGTATGTAAAATTTGTCTACTACCTGTTCAAGTATATGTCCCAGTTTCTTTCCTGGTTTAAACCGCTTAACGGGGTCCTCTCCATGGCCTTATCCAGATATCATTCCAAGGTTCTTTCTTTCGGCGATACGAAGAAAATATTCACATTGAACGAAAACATATCAGCCATGTCGCCTGATAATAAAAAAATAGTTCCTTTCAAGTATGCTCATAAAATCATTTTCCAGGAACCCGAGCATATAGCCGTCATGGACTGCCCCTGCAAGGTTGCCCTGGGCGATAAGGATGAGCATATCCTTTCCTGCCTGGCCGTGGGGAAGGGGCTCTCGTCCTTCTGGCTTGAGCATGGAAAGAAGTATAATGCGAAGAAAATCAGTCAGAAGGATGCCCTCGCGCTAATCGAAAAATTCAGGGGCATGGGTTATTTGACCCAGGCGTTCTTCAAGGTAGCCACCGGCGGAAGCACCGGTGTTATATGCAACTGCCATCCTGACACCTGTGTAAGCCTCCAGGCCACCAAGTTTGCAAAGAAATTCGACAAGAAGTTCACCATGAACGCCATGGCCGGGTACTCCGTTGACTTTATTGAAAAGAAATGCAAGTGGCATGGCACCTGTGAGGAGGTGTGTCCTGTCGGGGCGATCAAGGTGGATAAGGCATCCAGGAAATGGACCTACGACAAGGACGCCTGTATCGGCTGCGAGCTCTGCGTGGAGCATTGCCCTGAAAAAGCCCTGATCTTCTATAGAGATGCGGCCAAGCCGGTCCCGCTTGATATTGATATTGTAAAGAAAGAATTTGTTACGCCGAATTAAAATATACCAGGGAGCATTACAATGAAAAAAGAACAAAAGAAGAATTATGACGTAATCGTGGTCGGGAGCGGCGCCGCGGGCTGTACCGTCGCCCGGGAGATGACCAAGAAGGGCAAGAAGGTCCTCCTCCTCGAAAAAGGCGGCCGCATGGAGTGGCTCGGTAACACGGCCACGGTGGCTTCCATGGTCGACCTGCCGACCCTGCTGCGTAATTACCGCGATATCGTTATCTTCGTGAATAATTACGGCGGCGCCTCGAACATCGCCGCCGGTTCCGCCCTTCCGCCTCCCAAGAAGGTTTTCGCGCCCCTGGGGATCGATTTGACCAGGGAGGCAGAGGAGGCGAAGAGCGAAATGTGGATCAAGCCGCTCCCCGATGACCTGATCGGAGAAAACAACCTGCGCCTGATGGAAGCGGCCAACAGCCTTGGCTATCACTGGCAGAAGATGGACAAGTTCATCAACGCCGCCAAGTGCACCGGTTCCGGCAACTGCATGCTCGGCTGCAAGACCGGCGCCAAGTGGACAGGCCGCGTCTTCGGCGACGAGGCGGTCGCCGGCGGGGCCGACCTGAAGCTCCATGCCAACGTGAAGGACGTGATCGTTGAAAACGGAAAGGCCGTCGGGGTTGCCCTCAAGAACGGGGACCGCTACTATGCCAAGGCCGTGGTACTCTCCTCGGGCGGGTTGAACAACGTGCATATGCTTCGGAGAGCGGGCATAGACGAGGCGGGCAAGGGCCTCTGCTGCGACTGGCTTTCCTTCGTGCAGGGGATCATACCCGGCACCAACTCCCTGGGCGCGACGCCGATGAGCGTGGGCACCATCGAGCACTATGACGATGACGGCCTGGTGATTCTGCCCGTGGCGCCCAACTGGGCCCTCTTCCTCGGCATTGCCGCCCTGTCCGGCCCGACTCATCTCTTGAAGATGGCCAACTTCATGAGATACACCAGCATCATGGTGAAGGTGCAGGACGACGTCGCCGGCGAGATCAAAAAGGGAAGGGCCTTCACCAAGCCCATTACGCCGAACGACCAGAAGAAGATCGACAAGGGAATCCAGATCATCACGAAGGTATTCAAGAAGGCCGGTGCCAAGGAGAGCAGCATCTACCCGATGAAGGCCGCCGGCGCCCACCCGTCTGCGACCTGCCGTATCGGCGTGGTGATCGACAAGAACCTGGAGACGCAGATCAAGGACCTGTACTGCTGCGACGCGAGCGTGTTCCCGTCATCACTGGGGGCGCCGGTAGTCTGGACCGTGGTTTCCCTGGGCAAGAGGCTTTCGAAGCACCTGGATGCCCGGCTCAAGTAGGATATGCAGGATGACCAATCCCGATCAGCGGGATTGGTCATCGTATAATAGTTGTGTTAAATAATAATAGGGGGTTGATGCGGTGAAACAATCGACAAAGGATATAATTAAAAAACATGGCCGGCGTTATGACCGGGCCATCCATAACTACATTTATTTTCGTTATTATTATCCCTACATCAAGACGCTTACCACGGGCGTGCTCGCCCTGAAGAATTTCATGTGGTTCAAGCCGCTGAAGCCGGTGGCGAATTTCATCTTCCACCGTTATCATTCAAAAGTGCTGTCGATGGGGGACACGAAAAAGATCTTCGAGCTGAACCAGGACCTGCGCCTGATTTCCGATGAGAACAAGCAGATCATTCCCTACAAGTACGCCACGAAAATCATCTTCCAGGAGCCGGAATTCATCGCGGTCATGGACTGTCCCTGCAAGAAGTCGACCCACGCGCCGAAGGAGGACCTCAACTCCTGCTTCATGGTGGGGAAGGCGGCGAAGTTCTGGCTGGACAACAAGAAGTATAATGTGCGCAAGGTCACCCAGAAGGAAGCCCTGGATATAATAGCGAAACTGAGGAAGAAAAAGTATATCACCCAGTCATTTTTCAAGGTGGCCACCGGCGGGTGCACCGGGGTCATCTGCACCTGCCATCCCGATTACTGCCTCAGCCTCATCGCGACAAAACTAACCAGGAAACTGGGCGACGGGATTGTCCCGGTGTCAACCAGGTCCGGCTATTCGGTGAAGCATGATCCGCAAAAGTGCAAACAGTGCGGCACCTGCGCCGGGATATGTCATTTTGATGCAATTACCGTTGCCGATGGAAAACGGAGCTACGGGAGCGCCGAGTGCAGGGGATGCGAGCTCTGCGTCGAGAACTGTCCCAGCGGCGCCCTTACCCTGTATGTCGACCCGGCAAAGCCGCTCCCGCTCGATCTGGACCGCATCAAAGAAAAAGCGATGGCATAAAGCAAGTACCCTGTAATACCCCAAAGTTGTGAATGTACAGGTGACCCGGAAAGGTTTTCTTCACTTTCCGGGTTTTTTTTATCATAGCTGCGCGGTCTGCCTGTTCTTGTAGAGGACACCGAAGAAGAGCATGTTGAAAAATTCATCGACCAGATCTTCAATCCTCGACAGGGCTGCCTCATCGTTTTTTAGCGTGAAGTAATAATAATGCACCCTGAAAAAAGCGCCGGCGACTATGTTCGCCGCCAGATGGGTGTTGAAAGTCCTGTCAAGGTAGCCGAGGTCTCGGGCTTTTTCAAGATCATTGATTATATAATCAAGCATCTGGGTTTCGAAATTTTTCAGGTAGGGCTCAATGATGGCACTCAGACCCGGGGCGATTCTGAAGTAAAGGTTTGACATCTCTTCATTGTTTTTAAAAAAAATAAAGCTCTCAATGGCTACTTTTTTTATATATTCAAGATAGGGCAATGACGTGTTTTTGTCTATGCCGATGGATACCGTATTCCGCCAGTCATTCAGGAACATAAAGAGCAGTGATACGAAAATATCCTCCTTGTTTTTGAAGTTCCTGTAAAAGGTCCCTTTGCCGACGCCGGCCTCTTTTATTATATCATCCACATAGGTGCTGTAGAAGCCTTTCTCGGAGAAAAGTTTTTTTGCCGCTTCGATAAGCCGTTGTTTACGCATCTCGCTTTTTTTATCTTGCATCATTGATCCTTCATAATGGCCGTAATGGATAGTATTTCCTTGAATAATGCCGCGATGTAAATGGCAGGGTACCAATCTATGAATGACATTTCAATTAGAAAATGGCAGTAATCATAAGAAGGATGAATCAATGAAATAATTTTTTAGATATTTCAATGAGTATAGGTAATGTATTTTTGAATATTATAGTAGTAAATATATTTTTTAATTAAAAGTTTTGATTTATGTTTTGTAAGCGGATTTATTCCAACGGTTATTTTAGAAATAATATATTGTGAATTATTAAATTGTAATTTTAATTAGCAATATAAATAATACAATATTATAATAATTTATATTAAAATTAATACATCTAATAATTAATTATATTCAAACCGACTGGTTGGGATATTTAACTTGACTCTGATAAATGAAATTATTAAGTTGAAATTATAGACCTGACGCGTCGGGTCTATAATTTCAATACTATGTAAATTCTAATAAACCAGACGGGAGGGGGAGTTATGATGCGAAAATCAACAAAAGTATTAATGAAGAAGCACGGCTGGCGTTTTGACCGTGCAATACATAATTATCTTTATTTCGCTTGGTATTATCCATACGTGAAAACCGTGTCGCTGGCCTTCAAGCCTCTTGAGTACCTGACATGGTTAAAGCCGCTGAAATACGCCGGGAATATTATCTTCAGCCGCTATCACAGCAAGGTGCTATCAGCTGGTGACACCAGGAAGATATTCGAGCTTAATGAAAACATCAATTTCGACGGTGAACAGAGCAAAAGGATTGTTCCTTTCAAATACGCGCGCAAGATACTCTTTACTGATCCTGAATTCATCGTCGTCATGGACTGCCCCTGCAAGAAGGCCCTCGGTGATAAAGCGGAGAATATAAATTCATGCCTTTTCGTGGGAAGCGGTACCGGCAAGTTCTGGCTTGACCGCTGCAAAAAGTACAACCCCCGCGTTGTCTCACAGAAAGAGGCATTGGATATTATAACATCATTCAGAAAAAAAGGATATCTCACCCAGGCTTTTTTCAAGGTGGCCACGGGCGGCAGCACGGGCGTCATCTGCAATTGCCATCCCGACACTTGCGTGTCCCTCAAGGCAACGGCCCTGACAAAGAAAATTGATCCGAAAACCTATATGACCGAAGTCTCCGGTTACTCGGTGAAGCATGATGCAAAAAAATGCAAGCAATGCGGAACCTGCGCCAGGACATGCCATTATGGCTCGGTCAGCGTTAATGGCAAAGGATGGACCTATGACAAGAATAAGTGCCAGGGATGTGAACTATGCGTGGAGAACTGCCCCAACGGGGCGATTAAGCTTTATGCCGACCCTGATAAATCAATGCCCCTCGACCTTGATTTCATCCGGGAAGAAGCCAGGAAGAACGCCGCTGCGTTAAGAAATTAAGAAAGGAGCCGCTGTATGAAAAAAGAACAAAAGAAAGTACAAAAAAAAGAATATGATGTAATCGTGGTCGGGAGCGGGGCCGCGGGATGCACCGTTGCCCGGGAAATGACAAAAAAGCGAAAGAAGGTCCTCCTTCTTGAGAAGGGCGGACGCATGGAGTGGCTCGGCAATACGGCCACGGTGGCATCCATGGTCGATATACCGACCCTGCTGCGTAACTACCGTGACATTGTTATCTTCGTGAATAATTACGGCGGCGCCTCGAACATTGCCGCCGGCTGTGCCTTGCCGCCGCCCAAAAAGGTCTTCGCTCCCCTGGGTATCGACCTGACTAAAGAGGCTGAGGAAGCGCGGAAGGAACTCTGGATCCAGCCGATGCCGGACGAGCTGGTGGGTGAAAACAACATGCGGATCCTGGAAGCGGCCAACAGCCTCGGCTACAAGTGGCAGAAGGTGGAAAAGTTCATTAACGCTGATAAATGCACCGGCTCCGGCAACTGCATGCTCGGCTGCAAGACCGGCGCCAAATGGACCGGCCGCGTTTACGGCGACGAGGCGGTCGCCGGCGGGGCGGACCTGAAACTTCATGCCAACGTCAAGGACGTGATCGTTGAAAAGGGCAAGGCCGTGGGCGTCGTCCTCAAGAACGGCACGCGCTACTATGCCAAGGCGGTGGTCCTCTCCTCGGGCGGGTTGAACAACGTGCATATGCTTCGGAGAGCGGGCATAGACGAGGCGGGCAAGGGCCTCTGCTGCGACTGGCTTTCTTTCGTTCAGGGGATCATCCCCGGCACCAATTCCCTGGGCGCGACGCCGATGAGCGTGGGAACTACGGAGCATTATGATGAGGATGGGCTCTGCATCCTTCCGGTTGCCCCAAACTGGGCCCTCTTCCTCGGCATAGCCGCCCTGTCCGGACCGACACACCTGCTGAAAATGGCGAATTTCATGCGGTACACCAGCATCATGGTGAAGGTGCAGGACGATGTCGCCGGCGAGATCAAAAAGGGGAGGGCCTTCTCCAAGCCTATCACCGCCAATGACCAGAAGAAAATCGACAAGGGTGTGAAGATTATCACCAGGATTTTCAAGAAGGCCGGGGCCAGGGAAAGCAGCATCTACCCGATGAAGGCCGCCGGCGCCCACCCGTCCGCGACCTGCAGGATCGGCCACGTGCTGGACACCAATCTTGAGACACAGATCAAAGACCTGTACTGCTGCGACGCCAGCGTGTTCCCGTCATCGCTGGGAGCGCCGGTAGTATGGACGGTGGTATCCCTGGGCAAGAGGCTGGCGAAGCACCTTGACCGGCAGATCTGACGGTATCGAAATGCCGCACTGCGGAGTATCGGCGTGCGGGCCGCGGTCCTGACCCGGGGGATCATGACCGCAATATTCCGTGGTGCTCAACATAATATAAAAAAGTGGGGTTATGAGAATGAGAGAGTCAACAGTACAATTATTCAATCTTCATGGCAGAAATATCTATCTGAAAATCGACGGGTATCTCTATCTCAAGTATATATCGACCTATGTCGGGATCGTGGCGAGGGCCTTCAATGTGGTGAGCAAAATAATGACCGAATGGAATAAATTTATTTTTCTTCCCATAGTAAGGTTTCTCACCAGCAGGTATCACGGAAAGGTGATACTGTTAAAAGACGCGCGTAAAATCGTGAAGCTCAACAAGGACGTGGCGGTCCCGGCAGATGTGGCAAAATCGGTCATACCCTTCGATATGGCGTACCAGATCATCTTCCGCAATCCGGATTCAATAGTCGCGGTGGAATGCGCGTGCCGGAATGCCAGGAAACATGACTGCCAGCCCGCAAATAAGTGCATAATAGTCGGAGAGCCCTTTGCGTCCTTTATGCTGGAACATAACAGGCGCGCCAATCCGATCAAGCTCACCCGGGATGAGGCCCTTGACCTCCTCACCCTGTGCAAGGAAAAGGGGTACGTGACGAACGCCTACTGCAAGGACGGCGCCGGCAACCAGATGTACGCTATATGCAACTGCTGCCCGGAATGCTGCGTTTCCATCTCGGCGCACAAGCTGTTCGGATCATTGAATTTCAAGGAAAGTTCTCTCGCGCATTCAGGCTATAAGGTATCGATAAATTCCAAGAAATGCGGTTTGAGGAAACGCAAGGATAACGTAGCGTGTGTTCCGATATGTCCCTTTGGTGCGATTACCATGAAAGAGTCTATGCCGGTCGTTGACACGAGCCTGTGCATGGGGTGCGGCACCTGCGCTGAAGCATGCCCGGAAATGGCAATTGAGATGCTGGCTTCCGCCGACAGGGGAATACCCCTTGATATACACGAGCTGGTCCCTGCTTCCAATTCACAATGACCCGGCTCCTGTTTGTTGCATGGTAGATAATAAAGCAAGCAACGGCTGGCTGTGACCCGCCTGAAAATACCTTCCTTCCCACACTGGGCCGCTGATTATCAGCGGCTTTTTTTATCACCATAATGCATCGAAAACATTTTTATCACAACAGCGTCGAGGAGGCGGTTGGGGATAAATGTCTCCAGCCATGACAGGAGCCTGTTGCCGGCGATAATATACCGATCCCCGGGGCGTTTTTTCGTGATAAATCGGTAGATCTGTGCTGCGGCCTTATCGGGATCCATTCCCCTTGTCCCGCCGGCAATGAAATTTTCCCTGAAGGACCTGAGGCTTGCGCTGTATTTCTGGTCAGCGAAGGAGGAGTCCTGGTTCAGAGCCTTGTTCCAGATAGGGGTGGCAACCCCGGCAGGCTCCAGGAGAATGGTTTTCACGCCAAGGGGGTTCAGCTCCCGCCGCACCGAATCGCACCAGCCCTCCAGGGCGAATTTCGATGCGGTGTAGGGCGACATGAAGGGGAGAGCGATCCTGCCTGCGAGGGAGCCGTTCAGGACAAGACGGCCCCTGCTGTTGATGAGGCAGGGTATGATTTTCTGCGTGAGAGCGACAAGGCCGATGAAGTTGATCTCCATGACGGAACGGTAAATTTCAAGGGGGAGGTTCTCAAAGGGCCCTCCCAGGGCCACGCCTGCGTTGTTGATGAAATACTCGAGGCGGTGCCCCTCGCTGCAGTAGCGGTTGACCAGGGTCGCAAAGGAATTGATTGATACTTCATCGCGGAGATCAAGCTTCTGCGCGATCACCTTCTGTATTCCGGTAAAAGAGTTTTGTTCAAGATATGATATGATGACCGTATAACCGGCGTCGGCAAAGATTTTGGCGAGGGATTTTCCAATACCGCTGTCACACCCCGTGATGGCTGCAAGTTTCATGAAACACTCCTTTTTAAATAAACAATAATTCTATTTGTATATGTTTTATTATGAAAAATTGTTTAATGCTTTCTAATTTTCAAGATACAGTTATTCAAAAGAAATATCAATGATTGTCTAATTCAAAAAGATCATATTTTAATATACAAATACGATAATTATTTAGCAATTAATTTGCATACCGTCCGGTTGGTTTTTTTACTTGACTTTTTTACGTTTGTAATACATATTATAACAAACGTACATGACGCGTCAGGTCCAAAAAAAAACATAGGAGGGGAACTATGAAATTATGGTCCAGAGGTTTGGGAAAAACTGAGATTTACATGGATTTCAGGTATTATAAGACTCTAAAGGATCCTGAAACTGGAAATATTCTCATAATAGGCAGCATGCAGAGCCCGGTTACCTGGGAATTTAAAATCACCCTGCAGCCGGAAGATATCGGCGGAGTGATGAAAGCTCTATTCTGCCCGAGCATGCTTTTTTTCGCTATTAAAAATCTTCCACAGTATCTGGTTTACCTGGCAAACAAGAAAAAGTACCGCCATGAAGGAAACATAGTGGAAAAAGTAAATTCCACTTATGAACAGATCATGACCGGCGGCAGGGTGCGTCACCGGGAACCCGGGTCGCTTGCTTCAAGCGCTGCCCTTTCCCCGGAGGTGTGACCATGCCCGATTATGACGTGATTGTTATCGGCGGCGGCATCAATGGCCTCTGCTGCTCAGCCTACCTGGGTAAAGCGGGCCTGAAAACGCTGGTCCTCGAAGCCCGGGGCGAATGCGGGGCCCACTGTGATACCAGCGAACCGGGTATCCCGGGGTTTCTCTACAATCTTCACGCAACGATGCTCGCCACCGGCTTCGGTCCGCCGATGAGGGACCTGGAACTGGAGAAATACGGTCTCGAGCTGAGGAACACATCTTACGTGTGGGGCAAGCCCTTTCTTGATGGCACCAACGCCCTCATTGCGACCAGTCCTTATGATACCATGGAGAACTGGGAAAAGCATTCGAAGGCGGACAGAGCGCTGCTGGAAAATGCCCTGGAATATCTTTATCCGCAGATGCTGGAATTTACCGATATCGTGCACCGTTTCATGTACACTGCGCCTTCAAAGCAGATGATGCAGGACTTTGCCGATTTCATGGGGAAGTTCTTCAAGCACTTGGGTAAAAACCTTACCGGCGAGCAGTTCATGAAGATGAACGGCTACGAAGTCCTTGATGTCATGTTTGAATCCGACCACATCAAGACCATGGTGCAGGCCATGGAATGGATCATCGGTTTCCCGCCCATCCATCCGCAGATCGGCGCTATCGGTTCCCTGCTCGGGCTGCTGTCGGGGTCCTTCTTCCCCCTCACCACGGCCAAGGGAGGGTCCCATGCCGTGACGCACGCGCTCATACAGGCGAACGTGGATAATGGCGTGACGATCAAGACCTGCTGCCCGGTCAAGAAGATCATCATGAAAAACGGGGAAGCCCAGGGTGTTGTCCTTCATGAACATGCCATTTTCCCCAACCAGGAGATCACGGCAAAGAAGGTCGTCAGCAATATCACGGTCGTCCCGACGTTTATCAATCTTGTCGGGGAGGATAATATCTCCGACAAGGACCTGGTTAAAAGGATAAAGAACTTCAATTACCATGAGCAGACCATCTTCACGGTCCATTACGCCCTGAGCGGCCCGCCCCAGTGGATTACCGCGGATTATGATGAAGGGATCATGCGCTCATGGATGGGATATTTCGGCGGCGAAACGTCCGAGGAGATGATCAAGTACTCTAAGGCGCTCATTGCCCAGGACATCTATCCGGAGATATATGCGAACTGGTATCTACCCACCCTGGCGGACCCGTGCCAGGCGCCGGAAGGGTGCCATGTCACCCAGGCGTGGATTGATATGCCGGGGGAACCGCTGTCATGGAAGCACGGCAAGCTCAACGGCAAGGAGTCCTTCCAGGATATCAAGAACGTCCTGGCTGACCAGATCACCGACGCCTATGACCGTTACGCCCCGGGATTCAAGAAACAGATCCTCAACCGTTACATCTATTCGCCCCTCGAGCAGGAGCGGAACAATCCGTCGGCGATCCAGGGATGCTGGGCCGGCGGCAGCGTCATACCGGATCAGTTCTACGACAAGCGTCCGGTTGCCGGCGTGTGCAGAGGCGGAGGGTCCAGGACCTTTTTAAAGAACCTCTACCTGTCCAATTCCATCCATCCCTTCGGCATCACGCCCCTCGGATCGGGGTACATCGCCGCCTGCGAGGTAGCCGAGGACATGGGCGTGCGCCAGCAGGAGTGGTGGAGCAGCAAGGCCACCCACTGGTACCTTGAAAATGCGGCCAACATTCCGCTTGATCTTGGCGTGAGGAGGTAATGGTGATGAATAAAGAATATGATGTCATAATAGTTGGCGCCGGACCCAACGGGCTCATCTGCGCCGCCTACCTGGCGCGAACGGGCCTCAAGGTCGCCCTCATGGAGCGGCGGCATGAGACCGGCGGCGGCCTCGATACGCTGGAACTTGCCGGGTTCAAGTATAATCCCCATGCCATCTACCACATGATGGCTGAATACATGCCGCCATACCGCGACTTCGGCCTCGCGAAGCGCGGGGTGAAGTATATCTACCCGGAGGTCCAGGCCTGCTATATCGGCAAGAACCACAAACCGGTGGTGTTATACCTGGACCCGAAAAAAACGGCGCAGTATCTATCGGCCAACTTCAGTAAAGAGGACGGCGAACGGTACATGCGCATGTATTCCGAGTTCAAGGAATTTTCCGAGGAGATCATCATGCCCCTCACCTACATCCCGGCAATACCGGCGATGGAGCAGGTGCCGGCCTTCGCCACGGCCCAGGGCGACGTGGGCAAGAGGTTCAACGAGATTTCGGAAATGACGCCGCTGGAGATACTGGAAGAGCGTTACGGCTTCTCCGATCCGGTGAAGGCGGGCCTGTATAACCTCTTTGCCATGTGGGGCCATTCAAACTATGACGGCCTGGGATTCCTCTTCCCGCTGTATGTGTACCGCATGCTCAACGCGGCCCTGGTCAGCGGCGGGTCTCACCGGCTCTCATCGGCCCTGCACAAGGTGATCATCGAGGCGGGCGGCGACATATGCGACCTCTCCGATGTGACGAAGGTCCTCCTCACGGGAGGCAAGGTGTCCGGTGTTCGTCTCGCCGACGGGACCGAGATCAAGTCAAGGGTTGTGGCGTCGACCGTGGACCCGAAGCAGAATTTCCTCGAGTTTTTCGACGAGGGAGAGGTTCCGGCCGATCTCGTGCAGTGCGCCCGGCGGTGGGAGTGGGAAAAGGTGTCCCTCTTCAGCGTGCATCTGTCGCTCCGGTCGGCGCCCCGTTATATCGGCACCGAGGGCAATGACGACGCCAACAGGGCCATGATCACCCACCTGGGTGTCAGCGACACCGAGGAGATACTGAAAAATTTTCAGGACATGGAGGACGGCAAGCTTCCCGGCCATCCCCACGGGCACATCACGGTGGCATCCCTCTTCGACCCGATACAGGGGCACGGTACATGCCACACGGGACGGTGGGAATCCCTGGCCCCATTTGACCAGGACTGGGACTCGATCAAGGGCGATTACGCGAAACAGTGCCTCGATGTATGGAAGCAATTCGCGCCGAACCTCGATCCCCTGGACCCGATGAATACACTCATCTATCCGCCCACCTATATTGAAAAGAAATTCAAGAACATGGTGCGGGGTTCCATCAAGCATGGATCGTACATGACCGCTGCAGATGGGCTACAACCGTCCCAATGACGCCTGTTCCCGCGGCTACACCCCGATAGAAGGGTTTTACGTGTGCGGGGCCAGCACCTATCCGGGCGGCATGATAATCGGAGGACCGGGGTATCTCGGCGCGAACATCATCGCCGAGGACCTGGGGGTGAAAAAGACCTGGGATGAGATCGAGGAAGTAAAGAAGGCGAAGGAAATGGGATACGTCCCGGCATGAGATTGTTCGCACTCAATAACATCATTGGAGGAACACTATGGCACATCAGTTTTTGTCAGATATATGGTTCAATGAAGCGAAGAAGATTTCCGAATCATTTGTGAACATAAATCTTCCTGAGAAGCTTGTCGGATTCATCCTTAACCTGAACGTGACCGGGGGACCGGAGGGTGACAAGGAGATCCACTTCACCGAGGGCAGGTTCGAGAAGGGGCACCATAACGCCGCACGGACCATGCTGACCCTTCCCTATGACCTCTGCTACAAGGCCCTGCTGCAGAACGACACCAAGGTGGCGATGAAGGGATTTCTTACGAGGAAGATTCGGGTCAAGGGTGACATGGCGGAGATGCTCACCCTTGCCAGCATCAAATCGGAAGGGGACCTGGACGCCCTGAGGATGAAAACCCTGAGCATGACGGAACCGGTCAAATGAACGGCGCCGGAGGGACAACTGTGGAAGAGGCCTTGCTTCCGGAGGGAGAAACGTCAAACAGGACATTGCGGGTGTTCAGACAGCTCACCCGGGTTCCCTTCGGCAGGTGGATCTATAGTAGAATGGTGGATCATTACGCGCCCTATACGGGCACGATCAGGGCGGTCGTGACCGACCTGGTCCCCGGCCTGTGCACAACGGAGATGAAGGACCGGCGCGGCGTCCAGAACCATTTGAAGACCGTGCATGCCATCGCCCTGTGCAACCTGTGCGAGATGACCATGGGGCTCATGGTAGACGCGACGATCCCTTCCGACCTGCGGTGGATTCCCAGGGAGATGATGGTGCGCTATTTAAAGAAGGCGCGGGGCAGGCTTTCGGGCAGGAGCTGGATCGACCCGGGCGCCTTCTCGCCCGGGGACCGGTCCGTCCCGGTGGAAATCCGGGACACGGCGGGCGATGTCGTTGTCAGGGCCGATATCACCCTGTCTGTAACACGCCGTCCCGGATCGTGATAAGCTGAATGTACCATTATGAAAAGGAGTCATGGAGATGAAAACGAGAATCACAGAACTGTTCGGGATACGATATCCCATAATATTGCCCGGGATGAGCTGGATCAGCGTCCCGGAACTGGTAGCGGCGGTTTCCAACGCGGGGGGACTCGGCGTCCTCGCCACGGGTCCGCTGTCGACCGAGGAAACTCGGGCGTCCCTCAGGAAGATAAGGAAACTGACGGACAAACCCTTCGGCGCCGGTGTTACCATCCTGATGCCGGGGGCGCGGGAAAATGCCGAGGTCGTAATAGAGGAGAAGGTGCCGGTGGTCATATTTTCCCTCGGCAGGGACAAGAAGCTTTTCCAGAGAATACATGATTATGGCGGAAAGGTCGTGTGCACGGTCACCACGGCGAAGCACGCCCGCGTAGCGGTGGAGGCGGGGGCCGACGCCATCAGCATCGTCGGCTACGAGGCCGCCGGCCACGGGAGCCTCGTGTCAACCCTGGTGCTGACGCCCTCCATCGCCGACGAGGTGAAGGTGCCGGTCATAGCGGCCGGGGGCATCGGCGACGGCCGGGGACTGATCGCGGCCCTTGCCCTGGGAGCGGAGGCTGTGTACATGGGAACGCGCCTTTCGATGACAAAGGAAAGCCCGGTCCATGAAAGATCCAAGGACCTCACCCTGAAGCACGGCATGGAGGATACCATTTATTCAGACCGTTTCGATGGGATACGCTGCCGCGTCCTCAAGACGGCCCAGGCGGAGAAGGCCATCAGGCGCGGTATGAGCTTTCCCCGCGCTTTCCTGGCTTCAGTGAAAATATCGCGGAAGCTGAAGATGCCCTGGATAAAAGTCCTTGTCGGATCGATGCTGCAGGGAGGCCCCGGTCTCCTCATGAAACTCGCCCACTTTGTCCTGGCGGTTGAGGCAATTGAAAAAATCACCCTTGACGGCGACACGAAGAAGGGGGTCCAGCTGACGGGCCAGGTTCAGGGGATCATCCATGACGTTCCCACGGTTGCTGAGCTTATTGACAGAATTGTGAGGGAAGCCGGCGACATCTGTAAAATTATGCCGGAAAAGGTTCTGTAGGTTAAAGTGACGCCAGGGCTTCACGCATCCTCACGAGGGCCTCTTCAAGGATCGACCGTGGGCAGGCGATGTTGATCCGCTCGAAGCCGTCCCCTTCCGGCGATCCGAAGATGTATCCGTCGTCCAGGGCGAGACAGGCCCTGTCCCGAATGAGGTGCTTGAGGGCTTCCGTGTCCAGCCCGTAATCTCTGAAGTCGAGCCATACCAGGTAGGTGGCCTCCGGTTCAATGACCTTGACGCGCGGCATATTCGCTGAGATGAATTCCTTCATGAACGCCAGGTTTGCGCCCAGATACTCCATCAGCTGGTCAAGCCATTCCCCGCCGTGCCGGTACGCGGCGATGAGCGCTTCCGCGCCGAAGAGGTTGGGCCACTTGAGACCGAGGCAGTCGATGGTGCGGTTGTAGCGCTGCCTGAGGTCAAGGCTTGCTATGAACAGGTTGGCAGTCTGGAGACCCGCTAGGTTGAAGGTCTTGCTAGGGGCGGTGCAGGTGATGGATTTCATCAGGAATTCACTGCTGATGGACCCGAAGGGAACATGGCGATGCCCCCTGAAGGTGAGGTCGCAGTGGATCTCGTCCGATATGACAAGGACATCATGGGTGGCGCAGATCTCGCCGGCACGCTTCAGCTCTTCCCCGGTCCACACCCTTCCCACCGGATTGTGGGGATTGCAGAGTATTAACAGCCGCGCTGCCGGGTCGCCGGCCTTTTTTTCCAGGTCTTCGAAATCAATGCGGTAGATGTTTCCTTCAAGCTTCAGAGGGTTGTTGATGACTATCCTTCCATTGTTTTTTATTGACCGCATAAAAGGATAATAGACCGGCTTCTGCACGATGACGCCGTCCCCAGGCTCCGTGAAGGTCTGGATGAGGAGGTTCAGTGCCGGTACAACGCCGGGGGCGGTTACGATCCATTCGGGGGTGATCCGCCATCCATGACGGCCGTTGAACCAGTCCACGACCGCCTGGTAGTACTCCGGCATTGGTGCCGTGTATCCGTAAACCCCGTGCTGCGCTCTCTGCACCAGCGCCGCCACCACTTCCGGGGGGACTCGAAGTCCATATCTGCGACCCAGAGAGGGAGGAGCCCGGACCCGCAGAAAATTCCGTCCACCAGGTCCCATTTAAATGAGCCGGTGCCGGTGCGGTCAATGACCCTGTCAAAATCGAATTTCATCATACATGTCCCGGGTGGCCTGAGTTGGGAAATACTATACCGGCCATGCCCTATGGTGTCCAGTCATTTCACGCGCAGTCCTGGCTATTATGCCGGGGTTTAATCCCGGTCATGAGGGAATCGGCAGCCGGTTCCATCTTGTCGCTGCCCTCGAAATCGTATGACCCTTCCCGGACCTGCAACCGCAGCTCCTCAATCCTGGTCCTGCGGCTGCCATCTGCTTCAGCTTCAGCCATGCGGACCATTTCCCCGATCTCCCGGGAAAAGCTCATGATGGCTTTCACCAGGGGAGTGCTGTTTTTCTCCAGCATCCGCTTCCGGGCCGCCTCGGAAATATCAACGATATCAGCGCCCTTTCCGGTCGCTGTATCCCTGCGGAGGAACCGCGGCGCCCGCTCAGGACCAGTATGGAGAGACTGACGGTAATTCCAGTATTCAGTTGTTTTGTTGATCATCATGATTTTGCTCCTTGTTCTATTCTAAAGCTGTGACATAATTAGTATCGGCATACACACACATATGTTTAGCTATTTTTTGTGTAGTATTTAATTTTTTTATTAATTCATTGAATGTAAGATAAAAGATCCGCGAAGCCGATGGCGGTTTGACTCTAGTAATTGTTATGTATTTGACATAACCACGGAATGTGCCACAGTTGATTAACCGGGCAATGTCTATAGATCTGCGCTGTATCGGCCCCTCTTTGTTTTCCCCGGTATCAGGCCCACCTGTTTATTGATCCGGCGGGGATGAGATGGTTTTATAATTGTTTTATTCGATATGCAGTCAAGAATCCGCGAGGTATGATATGACAGCTGACGGCAAAAAACTGTTTGATGATGGACTACACGTTCTTAAACCGGGAGAATTTTTCGCCACCGCGAGCGACCGGATCATAGGCACCGTTACCGGGTCCAGCGTGGTGGTGTGCCTCTATGACCGGGAAAAGGGTATCGGCGGCATGTGCCATTTTATCGTGCCGGGGACCATCGGCACCAAGGGTCTCGTTTCAGACGAAATAGCGAGATTCGGCGTGTCGAACATGGAATACCTCCTCGGTGAGATTGTCAAGCTGGGGGGCGACCGGAAGCGGCTCAAGGCGAAGGTATACGGCTCCGGGGCGCCCGGGGGCGGCGATCAGCGGATGAACGATATAGCCCGGGGGAATGTCCAGTTCGTGGAGCAGTATTTTGAACTGGAGAAAATCATCATTGAAGATGAGGACCTGGGCGGATCGGAAAGGAAAAAAATCGTTTTTGAGCCGAAGACGGGCATGGTCCGCAAGGATCCAATTAGCAATGATGACGCGGCGCTCTTCGTCAGGCTCGAATCGGAGTATATCGATGAGGTATTCAAGAACAAGGGTAAAACCGGGGACGTGGTTATTTTTTGATAATCGGAAAACAAAAAAGCCCCGGAAGGGGCTTTTTCGGCAGTAAGCAATGGCCGTCGTATCAGCACGGGCCTGCCGTGTACATTCTGCCGGACGCCGGCGGTATTGTTACTTGAACTTCTGCATCTCCTGCTGAATCGTGAGCGGAGAAACGCCTTTCGCCATGAGGCACTTCACAATGCTGGCGGTGCTTGTCCCGAGTTTTTGTCCGTCTTCATTGCTGACCTTGGCTTCAGTTTTTTTCATGTCCTCGACAACGGCCAGGAAATCCTTGAAGGCTGCGTCAGAGCAGTTCTTGTCGGCGCAGGCGCACGCTTTTTTCTCTATATCAGCCAGTTGCGTGACGTATGACTTTTTGCAGCCGACAGCCGCTCCCATGACAAACCCGATAACCACAATAATAGTAGCATGTTTTAAGATTTTCATTCTGAACATTCTCCTTGATTGTTTTTGATGACATCAGAGTTGTTGTGAAACGAACGTCTTGCGATCAGTGACTATAAAACAGTACCAGGATAAGTAAATTAGTCAAGACATAAATTTAGCGTGCGGCAGTATCAGAGGTAATTCTTTCTCTGGAAGGTAGTCAGGGAGTCCGTGCCGACGCCGAAGAGAAAATCAAACCCGTAAGGCCGCACGTACACGTCATGCTGATCGAAGCGGTAATAGCCGCGCACCCCGAGGATGATGGGGATCTCGATGGAAAAGAAGAACATCTCGACGTAAAGTTCCAGTCCGGCGGAACGGTAATATTCGACCGCGTGGAGTTTTTTGTCATTCTCAGCCATGGAAACTGCATAGTCCCCGAACATGTTGGCGTAAAAACGCTTGAAGTGGAGCACGTGCACCAGGTTCCAGTCGGGATTGAATAAAGGGAATGTGTAATTGGCCCCGCCCTTCGCCAGATATTTCGAGAACTCGTACTCGTAGCCGCGGGCGAACAGCATCTGGCTGGGAAAATGGTAATCGTGCGGGCTCTGGCTCTCGTATCCTCCCTGGAAGAAAAGGCTGTGGTGCGGGAGGATGCCGGGAAAATACAGGGTGCCGCTCACGGAGAAGATGCTTCCGCTGGTGGTTCCCGGAAAGGGGGTGTGACGGTACACGATGTCGATTACCTGGCCCCACACCGGGTTAATATCGGCAAACCACTGGTACGCGTTGTAGAGGCTCGCGAAATAGGAGATCGGGATGAAGGCGCCGTTGTGGTTGCGGGTCGGCGTGTAGTACTCTGACAGGTACTCCATGTCCCATACATAGGTATAGCTTCCGCGCACTCCCAGGGTGAGGAACGTGTCGAAACGGCTCCGCGACAGGTTGAAGGGGAGCCTGATCCCCAGCGAGGGCCTGAGCTCGGTCCACTGGTAGTGATAGGTCTCTTCGATCGTTCCGTAATAATAGGACAGGGTATAGGTCGAGTCCCTGGTGCCGTAGTAAAGGGTGGCGTCAATGACCGGATACCACCCTGCGTAGCTCACGGTCAGGAATCCGGCGTTGGTGTTTTCGTTCCAGTTGTAATTATACCCGGCGGAGATCTCCGTTGTGCCCAGGAGATTGCGCGACGAAAGGGTGATGGACAGGTCCTGCGAAAGAGGGTTCGCCATTGGTGTCCAGCTGTGAATGTTAAAGAGGTGCGTGAAGTGGTTGAACTTCTTCGACTCGTATGTTTCCTCGGGAATATTCTTTGTGATATCGCCCCCCGCCTCCTGCTTGATAAGGGGCTCATAATAACGGACACTGCGGTCACGGATCTTTTCGATAGGGATCCACCGTACGGGGTCAAGGTCCATCTCCACCGCGGTGTAACCGTCGGCGGTGACATCGTTAAATGCGAGCTTTTTTCCGTCCGGCGACAGGGACGGGTAATAGGCGCCGAACTTCCTGCTCGTCACCTGGTAGATCCTTCTCGTGGCGATATTGACTGCATAGATGTTGTCAATGCCGGAGTGAGGAGACACGAAATAAATAAACCTGCCGTCCGAAACCGGGTAGTAGAGGTTTTGCGTCGTATAGGGAACGATATCGGCGGACTTCCCGCTGTCGGCGTTCATGAGGGCTATGGCTTTGCCCCTGGTGCGGTTGATCTTCGTGTACACGATGGATTTTCCATCAAGGGACCAGTGAGGGGTCTGGATGAATTCCCTGTCAGAGGCGGCGTAACGCGAAATTTCCACCCCGGAGTCGGCGTTTATGATCACCAGGGCGCATTCGTTTTTCGGGGTGAATTCCACCGCCGCGATCCTCTTCCCGTCAGGGGAAAGGGCCGGGGCGAAGAGCTTCGTGTTCCTGGTCAGGGTCCGCTTCTTCCTTGTTTTTAAATCATACGTTATGATGGCCGAGTAGCTGCGTTCTCCCCACCGGAGGTCGGGTATCTGTTCAGACCACGCCACGCGGCCGCCCGCCACTGAAGGAGCGGCGTAATTTATCTTGCCCGGGTAACAGAGCCGGGATTCCTTTCCTGTTGTCGGATCAATCTTCATTAATGAATATATCTCCTTCATCCCGTATCGGAGTGTTATGACGCTGCCGTCCGGGGCGTACTGGGGCGCGTTGTTGTATGTCCAGTACTTCGGATTAGTCTTGTGCAGGGGCCTCGCGTCGGTGAAGGAGATGCCGTCGAGCTGCTGCTTCCAGAGGAGCTCCATTTCGTCCATGGTGTCCTTGTACAGGGAGTAAGCGCTGCTGCCGGTCTTCGTGATCAGCATGAAATCGAACCAGTGCGGCACGAAGGGGGCCCACCCGGCGCGGACCATCATGTCGGCCCACACGTCGGGACCGTATTTCCGCTTCACGTGGGTGGTCATGTAGTAGCCCATGAGATAGGGCGAGTGGAGAGGGTCCCAGTCCTTGTACGATCCGAAGAGTGCCTTGAAATACTTGTAGCGCTTTCCCGAAAGGAGGAGGGCCCGCAGTTCCACGTCGAATTCCGGGATGCGGCCGCGGCCGCTCGGGGTGAGGGCCGTTTCTGTCCCCACGGCGTCACCCTCGAAGAACCACCAGGGTACGGAGAGATTTTCCATGGTATAGGGGCCCTGTTCACCGAAGAAGACGTAGAGTGCCTTGTTGAAGCCCCGGTTCAGGCTGTCCAGCTGCACGATATGCCTGAACTCGTGGATGGCCAGCTCCGTGTACCAGTCATTGGTCCCGGTAAAGGATTCCTGGGTCGGCGTGTTCCACCACTGGCTCCGCCGCGGCATGTATGCCGACATGCCGTTCGATTCAACGGACTGGCTGTAGAGGAGCACCGACAGGCGCTTAGGCTTGAACTTGAGTGTCTTGGTCACGCTGGGATATGCATGTTCCAGGGTGGCGGCGACGCGCTGGGCGTCCTTTTCGATTTCAGCCGGGTAGATGACTTTGAAGTGGGGCGTCATGATGACCCGCCACTTGACGCCGAAGGGATTCTGGTTCACGCTGATGGCGGACGCCGGTGATCTTCCGGCAGTCACCATGATGACACAGGCGATGAAGACCAGGGCAATTCTGCAGGTCGATGGAATGGGATTAACGGTCATCAACTGATAATAAAAATATCTTGATATTTGTTTATGATGTTGGTACATAGCAGATATGTTTTCTTGTTGTCAATTAGTAAATGCGCGCAGAGAGATGGCAGTCGGTGCCGCCTGTCAAGGACGGTTCATGCCGTGAACTTCGAGTTTTCAACGGCCGGCCGCGTCCTCTTCGGCGTGGGACGCGCCCGCGAGATTCCGACACTGGCGTCTGCCTTCGGCGGCATGGCCTTCGTGGTGACCGGCAAAACGCCGGGCCGTCATGATGGACTGCGGAAGTCCCTCGGCGACGCAGGTATTGCGGTGGAACTCTTCCCCATCAACGGTGAGCCCACCGTGGCCATGGTACGGGAAGGTGTTGCCGCTGCGCGGAAATCCGGCGCGCAGATAGTTATCGGTATCGGCGGCGGGAGCGTTCTTGACGCGGCCAAGGCCATTGCCGCCTTCATCACCAACCCCGGCGACATCATTGACCATCTTGAAGTGATCGGCGGCGCCCGGCCGCTGGATAATGTGTCGGCTCCCTGCATCACCGTTCCCACCACGGCCGGCACCGGCTCGGAAGTGACCAGGAATTCCGTGATCGCCTCGCCGGAGCACAGGGTCAAGGTGAGCCTGCGGAGCCACCACATGATGCCGCGGGTCGCGGTCGTTGACCCTCAGCTGACCCTCGCCCTCCCGCCGGAGGAGACCGCTGCCTGCGGCCTTGACGCCCTTACCCAGCTCATCGAGCCCTTCCTGTCGGCCAGGGCAAATCCCGTGACGGACGCCCTCTGCCGTGAGGGGATCCTTCTTGCCGCTTCCGCGCTCCCCAGGGCATATGAAGACGGGAACGATCTTGATGCAAGGGAAGATATGTCGCTGGCCGCCCTGATGAGCGGAATGGTCCTGGCCAACGCCGGCCTGGGGGCGGTGCATGGCCTTGCTGCGGTGATCGGCGGCATGTTCCCCGCCTCGCCCCACGGGGCGGTGTGCGCGGCTCTGCTTCCGCACGCCTTCAGCGCCAACTGGCGTGCCGTGCGTAAGCATGGAATGCCCGAAACCCTGGATAAGTTCAGGGAGACCGCCGTGCTGCTCACCGGTGATGCCCATGCCTCGGTCGCGGACGCCGTTGACTGGATCGGGTCCCTCTGCGCGGAACTGGCGATCCCGGGACTGTCCGGCTACGGTGTCGGTGCGGACCACCTTGCCGCCATAGCGGAGCAGTCGCGAAAGGCCAGCAGCATGAAGGCGAACCCCGTTGAGCTTTCCGTCGCGGAACTTGCGGGCATCGTCCGTGCCGCCCTCTGATGTCAGGTGCGGCCGGTATAAAATAAAATGGTAGTACTTTATAATTACGGTCGATTTGCATATAATCTCATGGTATACTGGTAATAGTCCTGATGATCAGAAAAAACCGGCGCGCGAGGTGATGGTATGAATTTCACGAATATCCTTGTCAGGTTCCTGCTCCACTTGATGGCGGCGATATACAACCGGCGGCCTTCAAAGCGCGCGTACCTGGGCGGCGTGGACGGGTGGATCAACTTTTCCATCGGGGTCCGCACCGAGGACTCGAAGATTGAATCAGCAATCAGGTTTCAGGACGGAACTGTCACGGTCATGAAGAAAATCCCCGGCGACATTGACTCGATCCTCATCTTCAGGGACGGCGCGTCAATCATGGAAGCCATCAATCTGCCCCCCAACGAGATGGTGCTTTTTTTAATTAAGGGGCGCCTCCGTATCGAGGGGAACTTTGTGTATCCCAATGTTTTCAATTACTACATTTCACTGCTCCTCCACAAGAAGCATAAGAAGATGCAGGAGAAGCTGATACTGGAGCACCAGCGCCTGAAGCTGGCGGATTCCCGGAAGGGCGGCCTCAAGCCGGCCCTGGCTGAAAAGAAGGTGCGCGAGGGAATGCTGAAGGCGCCGGCCCGGGATCGCGGCGTGAAGTTCCTGTCAGACCAGTATCTTCCTGAATATTCACTGCCGGATTTTCCCCGTCTGAAAAAATTCCTCGACCTTCATTTCACCACGAAGCCGGAGATATGCCATGAGCGGGTACGGCTCATGACCGGGTGGTTCCGGGAGAACGGCTTCGAGAAGAAACAGGACGGCACAGACTGGCCGCCGGTGCTCCGGCAGGCCCATGCTTATAAATACATGATGGAAAACCGGAAGCCCGTCATCCGGAAGGATGACCTTGTCGCCGGCACCTCCACCACGAAGGAGATCGGCGTCATTCTTTATCCAGACGCCGTGGCGACCATGATCTGGAGCGAACTGGGCAATGTAGCGGACCGCGAGCTCAATTCCTACGCGATCTCGGAGGAAACAAGGAATGTTCTACATAAAGAGGTGTTTCCTTTCTGGACACAGCGGAATTTCCGCGAGTGGGTGCGGAAGGAGTACGGCAATCCCCTGTGCCAGCGCATCGACGAGCGCTTCGCAGTGTATTTCCTCTGGAAAACGGTAGCCCTGTCGCATACCATAGCGGATTTTCCGAAGCTTCTCAGGATCGGAACGAAGGGCTACATCGAGGAAATACGGAGGGAGCTGGCGAAGACGCCGGAATCCGACAGGGATAAGCGGAATCTCCTGGAGGCGATGGTCCTCTGCATCGAAGGACTCACCGCTTACGCGAAGAACCTGTCGGAGCAGGCGGGCCGGGACGCTGAAGCGGAACAGGACCTGGCCAGAAAACACGAGCTGCTCCGCCTTGCGGAAATATGCCGGAAGGTTCCGGAAAACCCCTGCGGGACCCTGGACGAGGCGGTGAACGCCGTCTGGATCGGCTGGGTGGGCCTGCACATGGAAAACACCAACGCCGGACTCTCCCTCGGCAGGATGGACCAGTGGTTCCAGCCCTATTTTGAAGCGGACATGGCGAAGTGTTCAACACGAGGAGGAGCGCGACGCGTACATCAAGCACGCCATCGAGCTCGTCGGGTGCTTCTACATGCGCTGCACCGACCACCTGCCCCTGATCCCCGATATCGGCAACTACCTCTTCGGCGGCAGCTCCTCCGACCAGGCCATCACCCTGGGCGGCGTGACGCCCGACGGGGAGGACGCGGTCTGCGACATGACCTACATCTTTCTGAAAGTGACCGAGATGCTCTCCATCCGGGACCCCAATGTGAACGCGCGCTACCACCCGGAGAAAAACAGCGACACCTATCTCAAGCGGCTCTGCGAGGTGAACCTGATCACCACGGCCACGCCGTCCATGCACAACGACAAGGCGGTCATGGCGTCTCTGGAGGAATTCAACTACGATATGCGGAGACCTGCGCAACTGGTCGGCCACCGGCTGCGTGGAGCCGACCCTTTCGGGCAAGCACATCGGCCACACCAACTGCATGATGATGAACATGGTGGCGGCCCTGGAGATGGCCATGAACAACGGCCGGCACCCGCTCATGAACTGGAAGGTGGGGCCGGAGACCGGCGTGATCGAAAGCGGGAGCTTCGAAACCTTCGAGGATTTCTTCGACGCCTTCACGAAGCAGTTCACGTTCCTCATCGACAACTCCATCGAGTACAACAACATGCTGGGCGAGGCCCACGGCTATCTCAGGCCCGACGCCGCTTCTTTCCTCCCTCATCGAGGGGCCGCATCAAAAAGGGAAGCGACGTGACCAAGGGCGGGGCGACCTACAACAGCTCCGGCGCGGCCTGCATCGGCCTGGCGGACGTCACCGATTCCCTCATGGCGATCAAGAAGCTCGTGTACGACGAGAAGAAGGTCACCGTTCCCGGAATTCAAGAAGGCCGTGGACGCGAACTTCGAGGGCATACCCGCAGCTCCACGCCATGGTGACGAACAAGGTGCCGCTGCTTCGGCTCCGGGCAGCGACGAGGCCGTGGCCATGGCGCACCGGGTGGCGAAGTTCGCCCATGACGAGTACTACGGCGCATGAAAACTACCGCGGCGGGCACTACACCGCCGGGTTCTGGTCCATGTCCAACCACGTGACCTTCGGCAACCTGACCGGGGCGCTGCCGTCGGGGAGGCTCGCGGGCAAGGCCTTCACGCCGGGACTCACCCCGGAGCCCAACGCGTCGAAAAACCTGCTGGACAACATCCGCGACGTGGCGCAGGCTCGACCCGAAGAACATGAACAACAACATCGCCTTCAACGTGAAGGTGGTGCCGGCGTCCAGCGACACCCACGAGGCCATGGTCGAACAACATGTTCTCCTACGTGAAGACCTATTTCGACCTGGGCGGCATGCAGATGCAGATGAACGTGGTCACCTCCGCGATGCTGCGCGACGCCATGGCCCACCCCGAGAACTACCGGAACCTGCTCGTGCGCATATCCGGCTACAACGCCTACTTCGTGACCCTGAACCGGGACATGCAGATCGAGCTGATCGAGCGGGCGGAGTACGGGGTGTGACGCTTCAAATTTTCTCAATTTCCGCACGGCAAGCGAAATTTGAAGGTATCTGTAAAGCGCTTTTTGTACCAGAGGGGGGTTGATTTGAGAGGGGCGGGTGCAGATAATACTCATCCAGTCGTATTGAACCATGCTAAAGAGGATGCAATTCCTTAGACGGCAGATATGGTGGTCATATGTTCGTGCCCTCTCAGGGGGGCAGGGGGGCTTAAGGACGTTTAAAATACATTTCAAGGCCCCTGTCCTGCATTATTCCTGGTGATATGGGCATAATACAGTTCATATAATACTGATTGTGTCGCTTTCACGGACCCGATGAGGCAGCAAAATCCTGGATATTGATATTCATGAAAAGAATTTAATCAAGGAAGCAAATTTCTTGATTTAAATTATATATCCGGAGGAATAATACAGTTTCATGAAATGGTATGCGGTACCTCCTGCAGTAATGGCGGGTGTTTGCTTTTTTATCGGTATATACTTCATCCTCTATTTTGCACGGTTGAAAAGACGAATACATTTGCTCTTTGCACTCACCTGTTTTTCATTATTTCTCTATGATGCCAGTTGTGCTGGTCTCTATAATGTATCATCCATCATGGAGGGAATAGTCTGGCAGAAAGCTAATTTTATTTTTATTTCACTCATATCTATAATACTGCTTATATTTATTTTTGAGTTCACTAAAACACAGAATAAAATAGTACTGAAATCTATCATAGTTTATTATTTAATAATGGCCTTCATCATTATTTTTTACGAGGGGGATCTCACCCTCACACTGTCAAAACCGATGGTTCGTGATATAACACTGGCGGGTAACTTCACCATTACCTATTTCGAAGTTGCACCGGGATTGTTACCCTACCTGCTGGTTACTGTTTCATTTATTCTCATTTTGTATTCGAGCATATTGCTCATACAACTCTACTGGAAGAAAAGAGAGAAGGCAATACTGTATAACATACTGTCCTTATTCATTTTTTTTATTCTTGCTATCTCTGACATCCTTGCCGGCAGCAGAATATACAACTGTGTATATCTCATGGAATATGGTTTCATGTTTATAATAATAAGCATGTCCAATACCCTGGTTATTCAATTTGCAAACGTCTGTTCTGAAGTTGAAAAACTCAATGTGCATTTAGAGCATAAGGTCGCAGAAAGGACAAGAGAACTCCTGATGGCGAGGGATGCACTCTGGGGAGAAATGGAACTTGCAACAAAAATTCAAACTGTTTTACTCCCCAAGGAACCGGCAATTCCCGGCTACGAAATTGCAGCATTCATGAAACCGACTGATGCGGTTGGCGGAGATTATTACGACATTATTCCAGGCGAGCACAATACCTGGTTAACCATTGGGGATGTTTCAGGGCATGGGGTATCGGCCGGGTTGATTATGATGATGGTACAATCTGCTATTCGGGCCATTATACAAAAAGACCCCGGTATTGCGCCCACCGATCTTATGCGAGTAATCTCTCACACGATATCACACAATATTTCTTCAATGAATGAACAGAAATTTATGCTCCTTACGACATTTCAGTTTACGGAGGATGGCGCGATTCTCTTTTCCGGTCGACACCAGCCCTTTTTATTATTTAAAAACAGGGACAAAAAATCTCAGTATATTAATCCCGATGGTATTTTTATTGGCACGCTGAAATTCATGATGGAACAAAAAAATCAGAGCCTGCGACTTGAAGGAAATGATGTATTACTTGTATTTACCGATGGTATAATTGAAGCACGGGATGCAGAAGGGAACTTTTTTTCTTATGAAAAATTACAATCACTCTTTGAGGAGAATGCAACCGGCACCGTAGGCGCAATCATGAATTGTATTTTAAAACAATTAGAAGCATATGTAGTCGATGATGATATAACGCTTATCGTGGTAAAAAAATCTGAGGTGTGAGGGAGGATACATTCCATACATTTCAAGGCCCCAGTCCGGTATTTTTTACTGGTGACACGGGTAGAATTTAGTTCATGTAATACTGACTGTGTCAATTTGCCGGACCCGATGAGGCGGCAAAATCCTGGATATTAATATAAAGGGTTGATTGTATTATAAGATTGAGGCATTATTCGTATGCAGCCATATTGCCTTTCTTATGATAATAGGCTTGTTCTGCTGCCTCGACCCGGTAACAGGCCTCCTGATTAATACTATGCTGACCAAATTTCGGGGTCAATGTCAAACGGTAATTCTGGCGTCTGATTTTTTCAGCATCGGAAGAAAAGCAGTGCGCACGTTATCCGCCAGTTCAACGGCGGACGCCGAGCACTGGTGTACACATTGCCCGCACCCGATGCATAGCGCCTCGTTGATCGAGGCTTTTTTATCTGATACGGTAATGGCGGCGGTGGGACACGCTTTTTCGCATTTTTTGCATCCAGTGCACTTGTTGCGGTCCGTAAACTTTGCGATATAAAAACTGCTGTAACGCAACGGCGCCGCTCCCATGTTGTAGGAGCGTAATATCCCGCAGCAATCCCAGCAGCAGTTGCATATCCCCGTGCTGGGCAGCCTTGTGTCGTCCTTTTCGTGAAAGACCGTATGAATAGCGCCCCGGTCCCTTACTTTCTGGATGACTTCGAACGCTTTCTCCTTGCTGATCGGACGGGCATGTCCGGCCTTGATGTATGGCTTGACTTTATCGCCAAAACCGAGGCATCCGCCGTCGTCCGGCATGGCCAGACGGCAGGGTTCGTCGAGGTTAGCGGTTATACGGCGACACATGCAGGTGAATTGGCCGATTACACTTTTGGTCCCATATTCATGTATCAGGTCAATAACAGAATTTGTCGGATAAACCTTTGAGTCAGGAACACTGAGAGACTGATTGATATTGATGATGGATTTCCCCCTTTCGTTTTTTGACTCGCGGACCAGCCCGACGCTTTGATTCGTTACGTCCGCTTTTCTGGCCATCATGTTCATAAGGTTCCTCAAAGGGAAAAAATTATAACGACGCAACCCATTAAAAAAATCCATCCACCTCCGGGCGAATTCTTTTTCTTCAGGACTGCCGATCAGGAAAGAGACCTGGGCTTCGAACCAGCCAACGATAAACGGATGGAGGGAATAGACCTCATCACCCGATTCAGTGTATGTTGTTCCGATAAATCCTTTATTTTTGAGAGATTCAAATATACCATTAAACGTATCCCTTCTCATTCCGCTTGAGTCAGCTGCATGATCATAGGTGTATGTGTCCGTGCCCAAACGGAGCAGAAGTTCCAGCTCGTTATCGGCAAGACTGAAATCGAGAGAGTTAAGTATTGACTTGAATGGCGGGAAAAATCTTTTATTCTGCTTGTTCATCAGCATGACAAGCTTTTTAAGGTCGCTTTTATTGTTTTGTAATGTGATTTGTTGTGATTTCATATACCCTTCTTAATTATTAATAAGATTTACCGGCTTTTCAATACCCCCTTATTTCTTCCTCATTTGATCTTCCCTATAATTTTGCCAACGATGCTTCGGGGAAGCCATTACAGCTAGCTTTTTCTCTGCCAGCATGCTTCAGCACTAGTCAATGGTTTCCTGCTCAGTGGATGTCCCTTGCTCTATCAATACAAAAAAATAAGGCCCCTGTCCAATATTTTTCCTGTTGACATGGGCATAATTTATTTCAGATGATACTGATTGTGCCGCTTTTACCGGACCCGATGATGTAATGAAATCCTGGATATTAGACATTTATTTTTTTATGATTGTCATATATTCGTGCCTCCAGGGAGGACGGGGATTCAGGGTGTTATGAATAAAACAATAACAGATCCTCTCATTTTCGAAATAAAAGGGAACTCCCTGGACGACGGCCCGGGGATCCGCACCGTGGTTTTTTTCAAGGGATGCCCCCTTTCCTGCGCATGGTGCCACAACCCGGAGAGCAAGAGGCGGGAGCGGGAGCTTTCCTTCGATAATAAAAAATGCGTGGGGTGCGATACCTGCGTCAACCTCTGCCCGGAGGAGGCTCTTGACAGGAAGAGCCACTTTTTTGTCGACCGGGAGCGCTGCACCCTCTGCATGGCCTGTATAGAGGCCTGTCCATCAGGAGCATTGTCCATTGTGGGAAAGGCGATGACCGTTGAAGAGATCGTGCGGATTGTCGAGAAGGATCTTCCCTTCTTTAAGAATTCCGGCGGCGGCGTCACCCTTTCCGGCGGCGAGCCGACCCTGTTCATGGATTTCACCGCCCGCCTGTCGGCGGAGCTGGGGAAGCGCGGCGTCAGCGTGCTGCTGGAGACCTGCGGACTTTTTAATTACGACGCCTTCATGGAGCGGATCTATCCGAACCTGGACATGATTTATTTCGATATTAAAATGATCGAGGGAGAAGATCACCGCCGCCTCTGCGGCCAGCCCAATAACGTGATCCTGGATAATTTCAGCAAGCTTCACCGCGCCTTCTGGGACGGCGGGATACCCGTTCTGCCGCGCGTTCCCCTTATACCGGGCCGCACCGCAACAGATGAGAACCTGACCGCCATCGCGGCATTTCTGCGTGAACAGGGCGCGCGCCGGGTGGCACTTCTTCAGAACAACCCGCTCTGGTTTGAAAAGAACGAGATGCTGGGACGCTCTGCCGATGTCGGCACGGAGGATATGCGCGCGTGGATCGGACGGGACAGGATGGACCAGATACGCTCCATCTTCGTGGATTTCGAAATCGTGTAGGCGAAGCCGGTTTCAGTCGTATTTGATTTTGAACCGGGCAACTACCGACTGGAGCTCTTTCGAGTTCTCCCCGAACTTGGTCGCGGCATCCTGAATGATGGCCGCCTCCTCCGCCGTTGCCTGCGAAATCGTGTTGATTGAAGTGACCGATTTTATCAGCTCGTCATTGGTGTGCTTCTGTTCGTGTGAGGAATTCTTTATTTCATTCGATATCCTGTTCAGCTCGTCTATCTTGAGCTTGATCTCGTCGTTCATCTTCATGAGCTCCTGCGTGAAATCAAAGACCTTGCCTATCACGAGGTCGATGCCGCTGATGCTCGCCTTCATGGTGTGAAAGGTGTCCACCGAATGGGTCATCTGAGAGAGCTCTGTGTTGATATTTTTCGTGTGTTCGCTTATCTCTTTCTTGATGATTTTAGCCAGCTCCGTGGTCTTGTCGGCCAGCTTGTTGACTTCATCGGCGACCACGGCAAAGCCCTTGCCGTGCTCACCCGCGCGGGCGGCCTCGATCGCGGCGTTGAGGGCAAGGAGGTTGATCTGGTCCGCGATATCGTTGATCATTCCCGCCGTCTGGTCGATGGTGTCCATGTAGCCGATAAGATTGGATATGGTGGTGACGGATTTATTGATCTGCTTTTCGCCTTCCTCCGCGATCGACACTGAATCCTTGGCTTTTTCGCTCAGGGTCCGGGTTTCTTTTGCCAGCATGCCGCTCTTCTCGCTTATGCGGGATATATCGTCTTTAACCGATACCGACTGCTCAACCTGCCGCATCACGCTGGATAAATTTGATTCAGATGAGGCCGCCATTTCTTCGAAGGAGCTCGTCAGCTCCTCGATGATGGCCGCCAGCTCGCGGGCCCGGTCGGACTGCTTGTACGATGATTTGACCAGTTCACCGCTGGATTGATCAAGGGTTTCGACGGTGCCTGATATCGCCTCGACCAGAGACTTCAGGTTGTTTCTCATCTTGAATACCGATATGTTGATAAGGGTCAGTTCGTCCATGATCCCTATTTTGTCCGCGGCTGCGACCAGGTCGCCGCTCCCGACTTTTTTCAGGAACCCGAGTATGATTATCACCTTGCTGATGATGGTCCTGTTCAGCACCGCTGCCACCAGGACAGAGCCGACCAGGCCGATGAGGGCGATGATGGATATCTTCACGTACGTCATGGTCTTATCAAAGTTGAAGTCGGATATGAACACGATAAAATACGTCAGGAGTATCGCAAAGGGAATGAATGAGATCATCATGATCGAGAGGGTTAGCTTGGTGAAGAGGTTCATCCTGTTTTTTATTTCAGTCCGCGGCCAACGGGGGAAGACCCCTGTTTGAAGTATTTTCTGGATATAGAGCTCGGTCACTAAATAATAGAGAACGGCTCCCAGGGGGGCGTTGATTACGAGCATCATCCACATGCCGAAGGTCTGCTGGGGCGTGATATTGCCCAGGATCTGCATGGGTATGATCACCCCGCCGAGACCCGCTATCCACCTGAAAAAGGCGCCGATGCTGTGAATCTTTGGGAGATAGAGCAGGCGGCGGTGGGCTTTCTGGTACTCATCATCGGTATATTCCCTTTTATGCAACAGTTTGTTGAAATAATGAACTATAGGCAGAATCGCGATATAGTTGTTGATCTGGGTCGTGATAAAGGAAATCGGCGTGACAATGAGGACCATGACGAAGAAAAGATGCCACTGCTCAGGGGTGAAATTAAGACTTGACCATACGTTGAATACAATCAGGGGAACTATGGTAAAATAGCTTATTCCCTCGGTGCGTATAGTGAATTTCAATCCGAAATTTCTTATCTGCTTTTCGTACTCTTTTGGTTCCGCCATTGCACGTCTCCTCTTCTATGGTCGATGAGATGAGGAATTCTCCATTACCCAGGTCATCCTGACATAATTATAACATTTTATAATGCACGTCATGTATAATCAAACATTATTTTTGATGGCAGTATGAATTTAGATTCAGGTTGCCTGATAAACGGGAACTGAAAAACGCATGGCTGAAATAGTTCTTGTATTATAACTCTCCAGGAAATATCTTGAACGATATCATTACATCCATCCGGGGGAAGTCATGAAAAAGTCTCTTGCCGTATCTTTGGCGCTGGTAATGATGTGCGCTCCGCAATTATTCGCAGGCCAATCCATTGACAGCCTGAAGCTGTCGAAAGGTGACCTGCCGAAAGGCTATGACTTCGGCACCGGGATAATGTCAGTTTCAATTCAGCCGGTCACTTTTTACAAAATGCCTGACAGTTCGGGAATTATGCCGAGCCCGGTGAAAAAGGATTTCCAGGCCTTCATGTACGAAGGAAAACCCCGGGGCTCCCTTCTCTTTTTCCAGTACCGGGACGGCAAGGAGGCTGCCAGCCTGAAGAATTTTCTCGCCGGGCTTTTGTGGGGGGAAGAGAACGGGCCGACAATAAAGCATCCGGAGGAGATGTACATTTATGAAAATATCGTAATAATATTCTGCTTCGGATACCGGAGTGAAGAGTCCCTGCTGGTGAAAAAATTTCTCAAGGATAAGAGAAAAATAGACCTTTTCACCCCCGAGGACCGCTTCGTAATTGTGATCGAGGCGGCACAGAAATTATATAACGATAAGGACGTGCAGAAGGGCATCGAATTTCTGGAGAAAAACTATAAAGATATCAAGGACTTCAGTTTCGGCCACTACTTCCTGGCTGAATTCTATTACATGGCCCATGATTGGGACAAGGCGAAGACCCATTACCGGAGTGCCCTGGAACTTCATGAAACGAAGAACAAACTTCCTGACGAAGGTTCGCTCTGGGCGGTCTGGCATGGCCTGGGCATATCCTGCGCCATGACCGGCCAGGTGCAGGAGTCGGTGGAACCCTTCAGGAAATCACTGGATCTGGCACGTTCCATGAAGCGTCCGGCAATAATCGCCGGTTCCGCCTACGACCTCTCCTGTTCGCTGGCGGTTCAGGGACAATTTGACGAAGCCTACCAGTTTCTTCGTGAATCGATCAAGCTGGAAAAGAAATACATTGAAATGGCCAGGAAGGACGAATGCTTCAGGGAAGCCCTGTCGCAGAAACGGTTCAAGGAACTTCTTAAGTAACGCTGCCCGTCAGATCTGTCTGACCGTTATTTTCTTTTTATGATGATGGCGGTCAGGTCGTCCTTGAGGGCGGTGCCGCCGTGGAAGTCGTTGAATTCCTTTATAACATGGTCCAGTATTATTTGCGCTGAACCGCCGGGAGCCCTGCGCAGCGCCTCCATGATCCCGGTTTCACCGAAGCTTGCTCCCTGGCTGTTAGCCGCTTCTATCATGCAGTCGGTATAGAGAAGGAGGCAGTCGCCGCTGCCCAGCTTGAGGGAGAGTGAAGGGAAGGGCTTGTTGATGCCGGGCACGCCGAGGAAGGAGGACTTGTTCGCGACCCCTGATTTGTCCATGATCATACCCACTTTGCCGGAGACCCCGGATCTGAATACAATGTCCGGGTGCGCGCAGTTGACGTATTCCACGCGGTCATCAAGGAACCGTAATATAATTCCCGTGACATAGTTGTCGATCTGGCCGATCTCATCGACCATCTCTTTATTGATGTTTTCAACGATGACGCTCAGGCGCTGGTCTTTCTGAAAATTGAAATGCCGTGAAATGATGGATTTTGAGAGAAGGGTAAGGAGGCCGGATGAGAGGCCATGCCCGGATACGTCGAATATGCCCGCTCCCTTAAGCTCTCCGCCGCTTTCATAAAAATCGAAAAAGTCCCCGGACACCTCGCTCCAGGGGGTGTACGTGAAGGCGATGTCATAGGAGTTGCAGGATGGCGGTTTCCGCGGGAGGAACCCGGCCTGGACGCTTGCCGCCAGGGACATCTCCTTCTTGCGGACTCGCTCTGTATCCTCGAGCTCCCTGTTGACGCGGATCAGGTTGTCGTTCATCGCCTCCAGCTCGTTCATGGCGGCCTCCAGCTCCTCGGTCCGTTCGGCCACTTTCTTTTCCAGATTGACGTTCATGTCCAGGAGCAGGTCCCGGGCGATGCGGAGCCTGTTCCTCATGTCGTTGACCTCGGCGATGACCTCGCTGAACTCGTCACGGGCGATAAGTTCCCGGGGCCTGGCCTCGAGGTCGCCGCCGCCGATGCGTTTCAGGAAATCCACAACCGCATTCATCCGTTCCCTGATCGTCCTGTTGAGGAGGACCGGTGTGAAGAGTCCGAATATGATTGAAAGGCCTATGATGACGCCGACCCTCACGTACAGAAGGGTATTGCCGATGTTATTGGTTTCCATGGTGATGAAAATGAACAGAAAAAGCAGGAAAACCGGCAGGAGCACGGCGGATACGGAGAGCACGGTGAGCCGCTGCACCAGGCTCACGCGGGGTGAAAAATCTTCGCGGGTTTTCCGGGCGAACACGCCCTTATTGATAATATTTTGGATGTACAGTTCCGTTATCGTGAAGTATGACATGATTCCCAGCATCGAGCAGAGGGGCGGCCCCAGCCACATGTTGACCGCCTGGGGGACCGTAAGATCGGCAAGAAGGTTGAATACAAGGATCGGGAGGGAAAGGAGCAGCAGCCACCGGAATAAGGCGCCGACGGCATGGATAGCCGGGAGCTTGAAAAAACGCTTTTTTGCCCTGCTGTATTCCTCGTCCGATACCTCCATGTCTTTCCGGACTTTCTTGAAGTAGCGGAGGACCGGGATAAGCACGATCCAGTTGTTCACCATAACGAAGGTGAGTCCGAAAACAAAGAAGGGAGGCCATATCTTGTTAAAAAGGGAGAACTGTACCGGCGTCAGCTGGATGTTGGCCCAGACATAGAAAAGTACAATCGGTACTACGACAAAAAAGCTCAGGCCTTCGGTAAACAGGTTGAAAAGGATATAAAAGTTTTTTATCGCTTTTTTATCGATATCCGCATCCATCAATTCCCCCTTTCCAGTTCCGGTGTTGTCCCGGCAATAAAAATGAATCCAGATCAACCCGAATGAGAACACGGCTTGTCAAATGATGCAAGCTTTTTTCGGTAATTGCGCATAACCGGGTACGAAGGGCAGGGCGCCCGTTTTGCGGTCGGGACCGTGGTATCAGGCCCGGTTGACAGAGATGGAAAGGTGTTATCGCTTTTTTATCAGGATGGCGGTCAGGTCGTCTCTGACCGGTCTCCCTTCCCGGAAATCGTTGAAATTGTTCATGACATGGTCCAGGATCTCCCGGGCGGTCCCGTCCGGGGCGTTCTGCAATGACGCCATGATGCCCGTTTCCTCGAAGGAACGCCCGTGGACGTTTTTCGCTTCCAACAGGCAGTCGGTGTAGAGGAAAAGGCAGTCTCCACGCGCCATGGTCATTGTCATGGCGGCTATGGGTTCCTTCATGTCGACCACGCCGAGGAACCGACCGGTACAGCTTGCCCCGTTGTCGTCCAGCACCCTGCCGATCCTGCCTGACGCTCCGGACCTCAATATAAGGTCGGGTGAGGCGCAGTTGACGTATTCGACCCGGTCATTGTCGAACCGTATCAGCATCCCGGTAACATAATGGTCGGTGGCGCCTATCTCGGTGATAAGCTCGTCGTTGATCCGCTCCATGATCTGCCCGAGTGTTTTGTCTTTATGGAGATGAAAATTGCGGCTGATGATCGACTTCACCAGCAGGGTGAGGAGGCCCGATGAAATGCCGTGGCCTGACACGTCGAAGAGTCCGATGCCCCTGATTTCGCCGCCGTCCTCGTAAAAATCGAAAAAGTCCCCGGAAACCTCTGTCCACGGCCGGTACACGAAGGCGAGGTCGAGGGACCCGCCGGCGGGAACGGTCTTCGGCAGGAAGGACGCCTGAACGCTGGCCGCCAGGGCCATGTCGTTTTTACGCATCTGTTCCGACTCTTCCATCGCCCTGTTCATCACCACCAGGTTGTCGTTCATCGCCTCGAGCTCGTTGTTGGCCGCTTCCAGTTCCTCCAGGGTCGCTTCCAGGTCCTGCGTGCGCTCAGTAACTTTTTTCTCAAGGGTGAGATTCAGTTCCAGGAGTTCGTCCCGGGATTTTCTGAGGCGCTCCTTCATATCGTCCACGTCCGATATGATTTCACTGAACTCGTCGCGGATCGGCGCCTCGCGGGCTCCGGTGTTGAGATCGCCGCTGCCGATCCGTTTCAGGAATTCTGAGACGTTCCTTGTGCGGTACCGGATGGTCTTGTTGACCAGGATGGGGCTGAAGATGCCGATTATAATCGAGAATATTCCGAAAAAAGCCATCCTGACATACAGGAGCGGAGTGGCTATGCCCGCCGTTTCCACGGTGATGGAAAAAAAGACTGAGAAAAAAAGAATCGGAAGAAGGACGGCCGATAGTGTCAGGACCGTCATACGCTGCAGCAGCGTGATGCGCGGCGGATTTACAGGCTCCGGTTCATGGTGGAACAGCCCGCTGTTGATGATGTTCTGCACCAGAATTTCCGTAATGGAAAAATATGAGAATATGCCGACAAAGGCGCAGATGACGGCCCCCATCCACATATTGACGATCTGCGATACGGCGAGGTCGGTCAGGATGGTAAGGGGCACGATGGCGTTGCCCAGGAGAATGAGCCAGCGGAAAAAGGAGAGCACGGCATAAATAAACGGGAGCCGCACGAGCCTTTTTTTTGCCCGGAGATATTCATCATCGCCGACGGCGCGGCTCTTCCTGACTTTCGTTAAATAACCGGTAATGGGCAGGAGGACTATCCAGTTGGTAACCAGTACAATGGCGATGCCGAAGAGTACCGCGGGGGGCCATATCCTGTTGAATATCGCGGATTGCTCCGGCGTGAGCTTGACGGACGTCCACATATAGAATATGACGACGGGGACCATGATGAGAAAGCTGAAGCTTCCCGTGAAAAGGTTCAGGGTGATGTAAAAATTTCTCGTGGCTTTCCTGTCGCTGCCGGGATCCATGGCCCCTCATCAATTGTGCATAAGCGTCTTGATGGCATGATACGGCCTCTACGCGTATCTGCCATCGGTTTCGACATGAATCAAACAAGTTTCACGGTGTGATACCGGGCAGCAGTGCGCAAGCATTTTTTGGCTTATACATGCTGTCAGATAATAATTGACTGTGCCCCCGGTGTTCGGTATACTATGGGTGATTGATGGGGCCGGACCCGGTCTCTCGTACGTCCGCCCCTCTGGCAACAAAAAAATGGAGGAAGCTATGCCAACACAAGCATCAGTACAGGCTCTTCAGGGTTTGAGGGATTTGTCAATGCTCAAGTGGTATGTGATTCCGCTGCTGGCCATCATCGCGTATATCTACACGATGGAGATCAAGAAGGCCCGGGAATCCGGCGTCTGGGACGCGATCCTGGCAGGTATGACCCTCTTCGGGATGGATTTTTTCAACGAAACATGGAACGGATGGGTCTTCCACCTGACGCAATATTCCGCCTTCTGGACAACGCCGGGCGACACGGCGCTTCGCACCATGATCGGCTGGAATATCGAAATCATGTTCATGTTCTCCATACTCGGCATCGTCTATTATCATTCTCTCCTGCCGGATAAAACAGCGAGGATACTCGGTATGCCGAACCGATGGTTCTGGGCCGTTGTTTTTTCCGTCATTTGCGTTTTTATCGAGTGCGTCCTCAATTATGGCGGTCACCTGGTGTGGGAATACCCCTGGTGGAACCGGACCTTCGCGGGGATATGGCTCATCTTTGTCTTCGGCTATTTTGAATTCTTCGCGGCCATCAATTTCATGCTGGGCCGCAAGACCATGAAGGGAAAGCTGATAGTTATCGGCGCTATCTATGCGGTCCCTGTCGTGATGAATATCCTGGGCCCGGGGATTCTCGGCTTTACGTATTGAGAATGCCCTTTTTTATCCGGCGAGCCATTTAAGAACATCGGGGAAATGATCGGTGACCGCATCGTTGTGGGTTATCATGGTCACGTGATCATAGTTATGCATATTGCCGTGTATCCTCATCATGTGAAGAGTGTCCGTGTTGTTTACACGGATATAGACAGGCTCGCAGGTGAGTCCTGGTGCGTGTTTTATATCAGAATTCATTTTTCATCACTACTGCTGCATGTGCGGTTGCCCGTTTTCCATGCCGGATTTCACATGAGGATAACGAAATAGTATTGAATGGACCTTCAGGGCCCGGCTTGCTGCCCGGTGTCGATGCTTCCATTAGAAAAATGTGTTGTGTTATTTTCAATATTTTTTTATTTATTCTCTGACCATGATGCATTATGAAAAAGCTGAAGATTGTCGCAGGCATTACCGCCGCTCAGACATTTCTCTCACTGGCAGTCCTGATCGGTGTCAACCTGCATGTCCACGAACTGGCGGACCGCTATATCGTGAACGATATAAAAAAAATTCCAGCAGCCTACACCTGCATTGTCCTGGGCGCGCGGGTGTACGAGGATGACCGGATTTCTGCGGTGCTCTATGACCGACTGGTGAAGGCCCTGGAACTGTACCGTGCCGGAAAAGTGAGGAAGGTTCTCCTGAGCGGCGATCATGGCACCGTTTCCTATGACGAGGTGAACCACATGAAGGACTTCATGATGAAGCAGGGCGTGCCGCGGCGGGTTCTCTTTCTGGACCATGCCGGTTTCAATACCTACAATTCAATGGTGCGGGCCAGGAAAGTTTTCCTTGTTGAAGACTGCATTGTCGTGACACAGCGGTTCCATCTTCCCCGCGCCCTGTTCATCGCCCGGAAGGCAGGGCTCCGGGCCCGGGGCTTTCCCGCGGACCGGCGCCGCTATCTCTACCGGAACCGCTATGTCGTGCGTGAATACTTCGCCTGCGTCAAGGCTTACTTCGATGTCATGATCAACCGGAAGCCGCGCTTTTTGGGCAGGCTCATCCCCATAATCGGCAGCGGTCTCCTGACCCAGGATGACCGGTGATGCTCCCGCGCACTAGTCGCTGAAGAGATTCAAAAATGTAACCAGATTGATGATCCCTCCCTCGATCTTCACGTCTCCTTTTGCAAGGGCCACGGCCGGGTTGGCGAGCCTGGTCACAATATCCTTCCATGTGTTTGAATTCACCGTAACGGTGATGTCGGCCTTTTGGGGGAAGACCGGCTCGATGAAGGCGACGCCGCGCCGTACCTGCACGGTGAAGACTTCTTTTGTATCGGGGAATCGGAATCCCACGGTCTTCACGATATCCTTCGACTTATCGGGATTGAGTTTGGTCCCCATGGCGGTAAAGATGGCAGACAGTGGAACGCGGTGCGCAAGGCCGCGGGTTATCTTAACCCCGGTGAGGGTGATCTTCCCCTCTGCCTCCATCGCCTGCGAGCAGTAATAATTCTTCTCGTTGGCGTTTCCCGACCGGCCGGCGAGGATGCGGAGTGCCGATGACCGTATCTCCAGGGCGTCACCCATGCCCGGTTCAAGCTGGAGAAGGTAATCGGAGAGCTCCAGGGCCCACTGGAGGTCTCCGCCTTTAAGGGCCCTGCGTGCGTGGTCGAGAAGGGCCTTCTTCCCTCCGGAAAGAGCGGCCATGCGCTCGGCCCGTTCCTTTGGCGGCAGGGGGTTCAGGGCCGTGGAATTGCCGCTGAACCAGCCGAGGTATCCGTTGAAAATGTTGCGCACGGACCAGGCGACCGTCCCGTAATACTCGCCCAGGTACGGCTTGCCTGCCAGGTGCGGCGGCAGCTTGACCGATTCGACGATTTCGTCCGGGGTAAGACCCCTGTTGATGCCGCGCACGGTCTGGTCATGGACGAACTGTATCGCGTCGCGGTAATCGGCGAGGATGTCGTTAATTGCCGCCCTGCCGGTCACGGGCCGCGTGTGGCAGGGGACCAGGTACTCGGCCTGCAGCTTCCGCATCTTTTCAACGGACCGCGCCCAGACCTGCACGTCGCGGTACCTGGTGCCGCGGATGGTGTAGAGGTTGGGGAAGGACTTGTAATAATCGTCGGCGGCGATGAGGACCTTTTGGCCAGGCAGCCACACCACGATCTGGTCGTCTGTCTCGCCCGGGGCGTGGATGAGCTCGATGGTGAAGCCCGCAAGGCTGATCTTCTTTCTCTCGCCGGCGAAGGTCTTGGTAGGACGGCGGTACGAGAAGGTGGTCCGGTCATTGAATATGAGGAGCGGCCCTATGCCGCAGTTGGCGAAATCCTCTTTCGGGATAAAGGTGCCGAACATGCGCATGCTTCTCTTGTAGGTGATCTCCTGGGTAACCGTGGTGACGCGGTCCAGTTCCTCCAGCGTTTTTTCATGGGAGTAGATATCGACGTTCTTCTCGCCGGTAAATGCCTCGGTTCCGGACACATGGTCAGTATGAAAATGGGTGAAGATGATTCCTTTAAGGGGCTTTCGCGATATCCTGTCAAAGGCCTTTTTCACCGGGACCGCGGCCTCCATGCTTTCCATGACGTCAATGACCACCGTGCCGTCCCTGCCGGCCAGGAGGATGGAGTTGGCCAGGCCGTATCCGATGGCCACATACACGCCGTCGGTTACTTTGATAATATCCTTCTTGAATTCCTCCGTGTGGGCCGCCAGGTCCCTGGCTTTGGCACCTGCCGCAGAGGGTGTCTCTTTTTTAGAACAGCCGACTGCGGTGATAGTAATGAATATGACGAGCAGGGCTGATCCGGATCGGTAACATCTTTTCATGAAAGACCTCCGTAACGGGAAAGCAGAAATCGGCATGGACAGGCGGTGAAATCAGCCTATTGTCTTTTTTATTTTCTTTGAAAGCTCGATCATTGAATAGGGCTTCTGGATAAAGTCGTCAACTCCCCGGGCAAGCAGTTTCTGAACCCGGTCATCCTGCTTGAAGCCGGAGGTGAGAAGAACTTTGACGGAGGGGTTGATCTTCTTCATTTCCGCGAATGTCTCGGCGCCGGACTTCAGTGGCATGGCGACGTCAAGGAGCACCGCCTTGATTTCAGAGTACTTTTCCCGGTACGCAGAGATGCCTTCATCCCCGTTGACTGCTGTTATGACCTGGTATCCGCATTCCTCGAGCATGTGCTGCGCCGTTGTGCGGATTATCTCCTCATCGTCAACAACCAGGATGAGCCCGGTTCCCTTTTCGATGGACTCCTCTGTTTCGATGTCCCCGGCAGTGCCGTTATTTTCCTCCAGTGAGGGCAGGAATACGTTGAATGTCGATCCGTAGCCCGGCTCAGAATAGACATCGATAAAGCCGCCGTGCTGCTGCACGATATTGTATACCATGGCGAGTCCCAGGCCGGTTCCCATCCCCGTTTTCTTGGTGGAGAAAAACGGATCGAATATCTTGGAGATGGTTTTTGTATCCATACCCACGCCGGTGTCGCGGTGGCTGACCATCCAGTAATGGCCGGGATGCGCCTCGGGATGGGTGTCGCAGAAGAACCTGTCCGCGAATATCCGGCTGATGGATATGGTCAGCGTTCCCCCTGCCGGCTCGCCCTCCTTCCTCATTATGGTCATGGCATGGGACGCGTTCACGCAGAGGTTCAGGACAACCTGCTCCATCTGGGTCGGGTCAGCCTTGACCATGGCGGGCCCCTCGCAGCCGTTGGACCTGATCTCGATGGACTTGTCAAAAGTGTTGGCGCAGATCTTCAGAACGTGGTTCACCGTTACGTTGAGATCAACGGGTGACAGGGTAAGCTCATGCTTGCGCGACAGGGCGAGCAGCTGCCGCACCATGTCCGCGGCCCTGCCGGATGATTCCTCGAGGAGCTTGATCATTTCCATGACCCGGGCATGTTGATTTCCTTTTTGCCGAGGTCGTGCTTCATGAGGGAGACCGCCCCGGTTATGCCGCCGAGGACGTTGTTGAAATCATGGGCAAGGCCGCCGGCCAGGGTCCCGACGGTTTCCATCTTCTGCGCCTGGCGCAGCTGGGAATCTTTTCTTTCCAGCTCAGTGACATCATCCACCCTGATCACCGCGCCGTCTCCGCCGTCGTATACCAGGGGATTAATGGAAATGTTCATGTATTTTTTTTCGCCTTTGATCTCAAAGCTTTCCCTGTGCCGTTCTTCCGGCCTTGACGTTTTTATTACCGTATCGAAGACATCCCGGTAGTTTCGCAGAAATGGCATTACATCCCATAATGGTTTTGAAATCGCATCCGAAGCCGACGACGCCGCTGTAGCGTTCTGCGGCGGTGTTCCACTGGGTTATGATCCCGTTTTTGCCGACAGATATTAGAATTGATGGAATGGAATTGAATACGTTGATGAGATAATTCCAGGTGTTGAAGAGCTGGCGGTTTGTTTTCTGCAGTTCATCCGACAGCTGCTCGACCGAGGAAAAAGAGCGTGAAAAGCGAATCGAAAGGATGTAGGTCTGTGAGAAGATGAAAATGAAGAGGCCGGAAGGTATGATAATTGCCGGTGTGTATTATCTTGTTGTCTGACAATACATCGTTGACAACAGTGAGAAACAGGATGAAAAAACCAGCAAGGAAGGTGACCGCACCGTCCCTACCATGCTTGGCTGCCAGAATGAGGGCATAAATGGTATACATGCAGGCGAGTAAAAGTATGATCTGGAATGGCATCATTGTGAGCGGATAGATGCTGATAGGCGCCGCTAGTACGATCAGTGAAAAAATGGTTCCGCAAATCTGCAGGATCCGGACAACCGGTTTTATAAATTCCTGCGGGAAAAGCTCATGAAGAAACATCCCGAAAAAAACGACTGAAATATAAACGGACAGATGCATGAGACGATTAGCTATAGGCCAGTCAAGTCCAGGAAAAATGTTGAATATAAACCTCTCTCCATTATAGATTGTGAAATAGGCGATGAGCAGGCAGTAAATGCCGAAGTAAAGGGGTGATTTATCTTTTCTTCTAAAGAGAAACATGCTTAAATGGTAGAGGCCCATTAAGAGGATGGTGCTGAACAAAAAAAGGTCTGTGGCGATTTTGTTTTCCCTGATCTGCTGTACATCTTCATCCATGCCAAGAAGTATTTTAGCTGCCCCCAATTTTTCAAGATAGTTGGAGGCGTTTATAATCATTTCCAGCCTGTCCTTTCCTGTTGTTGAAAAGCTTACAATTCCCCGGGAGTATGCCGGTGTCGTTGTCTTGATGTCTGTCCCGGTAATGCCCCTTGATTCGATTTTGATACCGTTAATATAGATCACATGGGCTTCGCTCATCTCCAGAAACTTCATCGCGAGGACTTCTGTTGTGTGATTCAAGAGAATAGTCAGCCGGTATGTGGCGTATCCTGGTCCAGGTAGCTTTTTCCCCCTCAGGACCTGGCCTTTCCACGGTCCCGGGAGTTTTATATAATCCGGGTTTCCTGTCTTTTCGATTAAGCGGAAATCCTCCGGTTTCAGGTTCTTCATCCAGTAAAATTCAATTTCACCCCTCAGGACCAGGGGCCCGTCTTTTTTAAAGTCCCAATTCCTCAGATCGAGGACCCCGGCCACTGCCAGCGGTGGCTTTTTGCCCGAGTGCTTTTCCGCGCAGCCGGAAAGTGACATGAAAAAGAGAATAATGATCCATGTAATGATGAAGGTGTGATTTCCGCTGTAATAACGATGATTGATGATAATCATGCTCTTGACCGGGCTGATTCAATAATAGTGAAAATTTAACAACCTGTCAACAATTCAAATAGAGGATGTGCAAAGCATTTCTGGACGGAAATCAATTATTGAGCTGGAGTTTCCCTTACATTGGTAAGGGATTTCAATGACAGGGCGATGACGGATTCTGTTAGTCCCGCATAACGCCCAGGTGATTGCTCCCCGGATTTGACGGAGAGCAGATCCTTCCGAATGTTATATCTTCTTCGCCACCATGATGTTTGACTGCCCGGGGCCGAAGAGAATGCCATAACCGAAATTGAAGGGCAGGGGCTGGACGCCGGCCTGGTAACGCTCCTTCAGGTCAGACTGCGACACGGGCATGCAGTATTTCAGCGCCATGGCGGGACGGTATTTGCCGTAGAGGGTAACCCTCCATCCGTCGGTGAAGAAGCGGTATGGTATGCCCGAGTCGTCCTGGACCATGACGATGGTCCGCTTCAGGATGAAGTCGCGCACGCTGTCGAAGGGGCGGTGGTGCAGCAGGTACACCGCTGATTTCATCATGGTCTTCATGCTGTTGAGACGGCCAAGGTATTTCCCTTCCGGCGTTGCAGGGTCGACGGAACGCGGTCCGATCTTCATCGAAAGATATACCAGTTCCCGCGAACTTCCATCCCTGCCGTTGAAGATAATTCGTATGCCGTATATTTTTCCTTTTTCCTTATTAGCCGGGCTGCCCTTGATGGATACGAGGTCGCCGGACTCACCAATGAAAACGTTGTCCACGCTTTTTATCACGAGGCCCATGCGCGCCATGAAGATGAGGAGCGCCGGGACCGTGCCCGGGAGCAGCCTGTTGGTCATTTCCTGGGACATGACCTTTGACTGGAAGTAGTTGTTGACCCCGTAGAGGTAGATGCTCCTCTGGACCGGCACCAGGCCGTCAATAAGCCGCTGTGACTGGTGGTCCCTGAGCACCGCGGAATCGCCTTCCGGCTCCAGGGCGATCATGAGATAGCGGCGCGAGTCGGGGAAAAGGGTGTGCAGGTTTATGAAATCGGCACCGCTCAGAGGATAAAAAGCCGTTGCCCGGCTGCTGACCGAAGGAACGTTCTTATCGCGCCAGGGAACGATGATGTCGATGGTTTCTTTCTGGATCCTGGACCAGAGACCGTCCATGAAACGCCGGTGGTCGCTGTACCGCGGTTCCTTCGACTTGGCATACAGTATGCTTTTCTCGCGCACTTCCATGCCTGCCAGGTAACGGGCCACGTCATTCCAGTAGGGATCGACGGCGACGTCCCGGGGCTGCATCAGACAGGTGATGTTGATCCCCGCCGCCATTAACGGGAAGATCAGGATGCAGAAAACTAGGATGCGTCTCATGATATCGGTGGATTTTTTCCTGATAAGGCTTTTACCGTACAGGCGCTTGTTCTGGTTCTTTTTCATGGTTTAACTCTTTGAGCCGGTTTTTTGAGTGCCAACTATATATACTGCCTTCCGGGTTTAAAGCATTTTTTTTGATTCCCGGTGCGCAGGGAAAAAAAATGGGATCACGGCAGGTAGAGGTCCCTGATCAGGACCTGGCCCTGTTTTTTCCTGTTGACCGTCAGGAACCGGTTTTATTTTTCCGCTGTTCATGAAATGGCACTGGATGCAGATTATTACTTGAATACACCTGTCAGTATAGTATATTATTAATGCAGCAATTTCTGCGGTTTCCGGGATGGCTTGGCATGAAAGATGGATTCGTTAAGATCTATTCAACCCTCAATATGGCCGAAGCGCACACGGTCAAGTTTCTCTTTGAAAACAACGGCATCGAAACTATCATAGAGAACCAGCAGATGAATCCCCTGTTCGGCATGGTTGCGGCAAAGGACGCAGAAGCCCAGGTGTGGGTCCCGGAGGAAAAATCAAAGGAGGCCTCCGCGCTGCTGGCGGAATCGTCCTCCATTGATCTGGGCACTGTCAGCCTTGCCCGGTGCAAGAAGTGCGGGGAAATGGTATGCGACCGATTCGATTACTGCTGGAACTGCATGGCCAGCATGAAGACCGGCAGGGTCGACCGTGATATGCCGCCGCATGAGCCTTATGAAACGGCAGGGAAGGGACGCTTCCCTGCCCTCTATATCCTCTTTATCATTATCATTGCCCTCATGGTGATAGGCTTTATCGCCAGCCGGTTTTTTCATGCCGGTTGAATAATAAAGTTCTTTTATTTTTCACCGATTGCATATATCATGTAATCATTGCTCGTGCTGATAAATACTGCAGGAGGATGAGTATGGCAGAGGACCGGATAACGCGGCGTTCTTTTATCAAGATGAGTGCGGTGACAGCCGCGTCAGCCGCCGGCGCCGGGTTCCTCGCGTGCGGTAAGACCGCGGGTGATCCGGAGCATGGACGCGACGTTCGACGCGGGCGTGTATTCCGGCGGGGGGCAGGTGCTCCCCGAGAAGGTTATCAGCAGGATCCCCGGGTTCGCGGGCAGGCGGCCCAACATCGTCACCATACTCTGCGATGACCTGGGATGGGGCGATACAGGCTGTTACGGCAGCCGGGCCATCAGAACACCGAATATCGACGGGCTTGCCCGGCAGGGTATGCGCTTCACGGATTTTTACTCATCCTGCTCGGTGAGCACGCCGTCGCGCTACGGGCTCCTGACGGGCCGGTATCCGGTGCGCTCCGGACTCATCTTTGTGCTTCCTGCTTCGAACGAGTCGCCGATGCGCTATATGATACGGAAACTTGGACGATGGTTCGGGAGCCTGGGGGCGGTTGATGTGCAGGAGGACTGCTGGACTGATGGACTGCCGGACGACGAGATTACCCTGGCCGGCGCGCTCAAGGTGGCGGGCTACCGCACCGGCATGGTGGGCAAGTGGCACCTGGGCGATTTCAGCGCGAATCCGCGGTTCAACCCCCGGCGCCATGGCTTCGACAGCTTTTTCGGCGTGCCCCACAGCAATGACATGTGGCCCTGCGCCCTGTACCGTGACGAAACGATGCTCGAAGATGATATCAAGCTCAACCAGTCACGGCTCACGGGTATGTACACGAAAGAGGCGATCGACTTCATCGAGAAATCGAAGGACGGGCCTTTCTTCCTCTACCTGGCGCACACCTTCCCTCACCAGCCGCTGTACGCGTCTGAGAAGTTTAAAGACAAATCAAAGGTGGGCATCTTCGGCGACGCCGTTGAGGAGATCGACTGGAGCGTGGGTGAGATCATGAAGTGCCTTGAGCGGAACGGTATCGCGGACAATACCATTGTCATATTTACCAGCGACAATGGTCCCTGGTACAATGGGAGCCCGGGCGGATTCCGCGGCAGGAAGGGGCAGAGCTACGAAGGCGGGTACCGCGTTCCATGCATTGTGAAATGGCCCGGCCGGTCGCCCGCCGGCGCGGTCTGCTCGGAGCCGGCGATGAATATCGATCTCTTCCCCACGCTGACAGCGGCGGCGGGCATAACGCTTCCGTCGGACCGCATCATCGACGGTAAAAATTTAGAGGGACTCGTTACGGGCAGGGAGGCAAAGTCGCCCCATGACACGCTTTATTTCTACCATTACGAGGAACTCGAGGGGATACGCCAGGGCGACTGGAAGTATTTCCGCAGCATCAACCACTATACCTGGCCCCAGCCGGTCGACAAGAAGAGCACCTTCATGGGAAAGGTGGCGAAGGGCAACTTCGCTGACTGGCCGAACCTTTACCAGCTGGGCGTAGACGAGGGTGAGTGCTACAACCAGGCTGCGCGCCACCCCGGGATCTGTCAAAAAATGGAATACATCATGAGGGCGTGGGAGAAACAGGTGCAAAAGAATCCCCGGGGCTGGAAAACGAAGTGACGATCTGGATCCGGAACATCCAGATAGCCGCGACGGGATTTACCGCTCCCTGAGGATATGGCACGACCTTCCCGGGTTCTTGCCGAAGTAATCCTGGTGGTATTCCTCGGCGTCGTAGAATTTTCCCGCCGGCACTATTTCGGTCACGGTTTTTGTCCTGAACACCCCGGAGCGGTCGAATTTCTCCTTCGATTTCTCAGCCGCCTTTTTCTGCGCATCGTTATGGTAAAAGATGGCGGAACGGTACTGCGTGCCGATATCAGGCCCCTGGCGGTTGAGCTGGGTCGGGTCATGGAGACGCCAGAAGTAGCCGAGGAGCTCCTCGTAGGTTATTACCGCCGGGTCGTATTCAACCAGGACCGCCTCGGCATGACCGGTATTTCCGGATGATACGTCCCGGTAGCCGGGATACTCGGTGGAGCCCCCGGTGTATCCCACCGTGGTCTTCAGCACGCCCTTTACCTCTTTAAAGATATGCTCGACTCCCCAGAAACATCCCGCGGCGAAGGTGGCCAGTTCGGTCTTCTTCCCTGATTTGGAATCCTTTTTGAAAAGCTTTGCGTATTCGCCGTAGCCTTCCTTCTCGAGGTCCTCCGCCGGTATGAACCTGAGCGCGGCGGAGTTCATGCAGTAGCGCAGTCCCGTTGGAGCGGGACCGTCTTCAAAGACATGTCCCAGGTGGGAGTCGGCTTTCTTGCTGCGCACCTCGTTCCTCACCATGAAATGGCTCGAATCTATCTTCATGACAACATTTTCCTTTACCAGAGGCCTGGTGAAGCTCGGCCATCCCGTGCCGGAGTCGAATTTGTCCTGTGAGCTGAAGAGTGGTTCGCCGGAAACCACATCCACGTAGATCCCGGGATGGTGATTGTTCCAGTATGCATTACGGAAAGGCGGCTCCGTTCCGCATTCCTGGGTAACGCGGTATTGTTCCTGGGTCAGTTTTTTCTGAAGTTCCTTTTTATCTGTATTATTCATAGCTGAATATCCCTCATTTCTGCAGGCTGTGCATAACGGCAGTCCTGCAAGTAGTGAAATCAATAAAAATGTATTTATGTACCGGAGCATTATGCCTCCATTATATTCTAAAATATTAAAGTTCTGCTAGTGTGTTGTTAATTTTTTATAAAGGATACAAAAAAGTGAATCCATCTAGATGATTTAATCAACAAGACCGATAGTTATCGGTATATTTATGCAAATATATGGTGATGGATGATTGGGGTCAGAGTAAATTGAAAAATTATTTATCCCAGGTCCAACAAATATAGTCATAATGATAAAAACTGTAAATAAAACAATGATAGTTATCGGTATTTTTTACACCACATTGCGCTCTTGTGAGCTAATAATGCCCGGTGTCAGAGTAAAAAAAGCTTGTAATAACCTCTCGCCGGGTATCAATTAACTGTATCCCAAATTCTGATTACATTTCTATGCCATCAGCCATCAGCCACATTATTGCCGGGTCGTCCCTGGGTTATGCCCTTAATAAAAGGAACAGGGATATGCTGTTCTACTGCCTGGCCGCGGTTATATCCATCATCCCCGACCTGGATGTGCTGGCCTTCAGTTTCGGCATTCCCTATGGAGATGTCTTCGGTCACCGGGGATTCTTTCACTCATTGGTATTTGCCTTCCTGATATCCATCTTGCTGGCGATGATGATTTACCGGGGCCGGGACTTCACGACATCCGGGGTAATCCGTATGTTCCTGGTCTTTTTTATCATCACCGCTTCACATCCAATCCTTGATGCTATGACCGGCGGAGGGCTGGGCATCGGGCTTTTTATTCCATTTAATAATGAAAGGATTTTTTTTCCCTGGAGGCCCATTGCGGTTTCCCCCATAGGCATAAGGGAGTTTTTCAGCCAGTGGGGATTGCGGGTTATAAAAAGCGAATTGCACTATGTAATTATTCCGTCAGTCACGGTAATGGTTCTCGTTTTCATGATACGTTCAGCGCTCAGGCGTAATGCATAAATCAGGGAGGAGGCCCATGGGGATGCCCTTCTGACGATGTCGCCATTGAATCACGCGGGGGCTCATTTGTTATGGTCATAATACATGAAGCGGTCCGCCATATCACCGCAATGCTGTTATTCAATATAACGTAATTATTCCTGAAAAATAAAAAATGAAGAGTTTGTGATATCATGAAGACCGGGAATGAATTTTTAAAGATCCAGTATGTATTGGTCCTCGCATCGTTTCTTTTCATCGTGACCATGTCATATAATTATACGGATTCCGGCCGTCACCTTCCAGCCTTTGCAGGAGAACAGGAGAAGGAAAACCGGAGCGGTGCGGCAGAGAGTGCTAAATCCGATTACGGGGAAAAAGCCCTCTCCGACAAGGAAGAGGTGCGATCATACCGGAAGGACAATGTTGTTATAACGGTGAAGAAGCTATTTGCGGAGGACCGGTACTCCTGGAATTTCGAGGTTACCGTTGAGAACCTGAATGAAATAAAGAAGACCGTGGATGGGAAGATATGTCTTTACAACATGTACATACAACCCCGTGAATGCGGTTCGGAGGAATGCAGTGTTAAAATCGCAGTTCAGCCAAGGTCAGTCCGCAGTGGTAAGTTTAAATGCAGGGGCAAGATGGATATGAATTCGTGGGCTTTCCTTATCCTGGAGATCCATAATTATTAGCGTCCCCGTGCCCGCCGTTCCCCGATGCAACCGGCGGACCCTGGATATATAAACATTTTGGAGGTATGGATGATGAAAAAGATTTTATTGTCTTCATGCACGGTAATCGCGGCATTGTTTTTTGTAGCGGTCATCGGCCTGTCGCAGAACCAGGACCAGGAAGTGGCCCCCAAGGGCGGTAAGGGCGTTTGCAAGGCTGATGTCGATAAGTTCTGCAAAGGAATCAAGCCCGGCGAAGGACGCATATGGGCCTGCCTGAAGAGCAATGAAGCGAGTCTTACCCAGCCCTGCAAGGACCAGATGGCCCTGGCTCGCGAGAAGGGAAAAGAGTTTCAGAAGGCATGCAAGGATGACTCGAAAAAGTTCTGCAAAGGGATTCCCCAGGGCAAGGGGAGGATCGTGTCGTGCCTGAAGAGCCATGAAGCCGAACTGACTGAACCGTGCAAGGCCTTTTTCAAAAAGAATTAAGTATACTTTTTACTCTAGCAAAAAGAAGCCGTTAACCGTGACGGCTTCTTTTTGTTATTTTAGACAGGTAATTATTAAATATCACAAAAATAGTTGTATTTATTTGAAACAATGAGTATTATTCAATAATCATATTTATATTGAGAGGTGTTAGCAATGATGAAATATACAACTATAACGCTCATAAGTTCCATGCTGTTGATTTCCGGACTTTCGCATGCACATAACAATCATATGATTCCGAAAAAAGTTAAAACTATCAACTATGTATCTCTCGGAGAGACCGGCCATAAAACAAGAATTGATAATGATCTGTATGCTGTTTATGACTTTGATAAAAAGCCTTCAATGGGGTCGGTGATTGTCAGGATTCAGGTGTTTGACAATGACGGAAAAAGGGTGACCTCCCTCAACATCACCGGCGATTCCGGCATGCCCGCCATGCAGGGAGCCCATGATTCAGGTGACGTGGTTTTCAAGCTTAACAAAAAAGGCGTCTACCTGATGCCGGTAAACATCGTCATGCCCGGAGACTGGGAGATTAAGCTGAAATTCATGAAAGAAAAGAAAGTCATTTTTTACGGAGTGATCAAGTTCGATGTGTAAGTGGGTCCGGGCCGTTGTGCCCGCCATGATCCTCATGACCGCAATGCCCCTGGCGGCTTCAAGCTCGCTCTTCTATGTCGAAGTGCAGGCTGTTGCGGGATATTCATCGGCGGAGAACAAGGCGATATTTTATTCGATGCATCAGGAAGACGCCATGCAGAAGCCGAGCATCGGCGTCGACTATATACAGAAATTCTCCGGTGAGGGCGGCGATGTGGCTACCCTGGCAGTGCAGATGCGTGCAGCCTTTGATCCGACCCTCGAAGATGCCTGCTATATCGAGCCGCAGCTTTACAATGCCTATATGAAATTTAAGACACCGGTGTTTGACATCTGGATCGGCCATGACAGGCCGGCCTTGGGGCTTTCGTCTTATTTCGACAGTCACGGACTGCTTCTGCCTACGCTGGCCATGGAGGGATTCGGCTTCGATAGGGATTGGGGTGCTGGAATTTACCGTCAGTTTGATTTCGGAGACCTGAGTATTTCAGGCACTACAGGATCCGGTATGCCCCTCTACCTTAAGGGGAGCTATCTGGCATCGGCGCGAATCGGTCTGGGAGTACTCTCCCGTGACAATTATACTGTGGGACTTTCCGGCGGGTACGGCAACCTCCTTGATACCATGGGGGTCAATATCATGTCCAGGGAACTCTACGAATTTGGCATGGGTGGCCTTGATTATGCGCACCTGTGGAACAACTTCGAATTTCGCATTGATACTATGGCGGGAATGAAAGACGGCGAATTCGCCGCCGCCGGTCTCTTCAGGGCGGGAATAAATCTTCTGGAAGAGGACCGCCTGAAAATCGAAGTCCAGCCGGTCTATTTGTACATGAGTCATGATAATAATTTTCAGGTATTCGGGTCTATATCATACCTCATCACGGAATATCTCACTGCCAGGACCATGTATGAGTATGATTATCTCACGAATGACCATAAAGTGGTTGTGCAACTGTATCTGTACTGGAGGGTATGATACCGATAGTTATCGGCTTATATCCGATAACTATCTCCGTCACAGGAGGAAAAACAATGAAAAACATAATACTATTTGTTATAATGCTGATGTTAACAGCTCCACGACTTTATGCGGCAGTGGGATGCGACCTGAACGATCCCGATCGTGACGTAAAACGACTCTTTCCCGGTTCCACCGGCTTCAAGACCATCTATGTTTCAATAGACAGGAAAGGCGGGCAACGGATGCTTCAGCGCATTGAAAAGAGGCTCGGTGACTCCTTCCATGGCCTGTACGAAACCATCGATGTCCCCTATACGCTGTACGAGATTTATCGCGGGAAGGAGAAGATAGGCTACATCCATGGCGTAAACCAGAAAGGACAATACGGGGGCATCCAGGTTTTCCTTTCCCTGGACCTGAAGGGTGTCATCAAGTCCCTCTATTTTCAGAAGCTCACCAACAGGGAGGCGGCGGTGCTGAGGAGTCCTTCCTTCGGCGGTCAGTTTACAGGTCTTACGCTGGATAGTTTCAACGCGTATGATGTAAAAACGGGAAAGGCGACCCGGGGCCCTGTGGCAGCCATCAGGAACCCTGCGGCGGGGGCTGACCAGGATTTCCGCGCGACCCTCAGGGCCGTAAAGAAGAACCTTATCCTGATGGATGAGTTCGTCTATGCAAACCGATAGTTATCGGCTGTACCGATAACTATCGATGAGAGGAGGCAAATCATGATACGAATCTGGCAGATAGCATATAAGAACCTGCTCCGCAAGAAGGTGCGGAGCATACTCACGATAACCGGCATCGCCCTGTCGGCGTGGGTTTTGGTGAGCCTGCTCGGTTTCAATAAAGGCTATGAGAATGCCCTGAACAAGGATATTGACTCCATGGGGTACCAGGTCCTTGTCGCGGCTAAGGGGTGCCCCTACGAGGCAGCGACCCTGATGCTCAAGGGCGGCACGGGGCTCCGGTACATGGATGAAGGGATCGCCCGGGACATTCTCAAATATAACGAGGTTAAGGAGATCACCCCCATGGTGATGCAGGCTGTCTTTGACCCGAACAAGGGTGAGAGCGGCGGAATCTCCGCGTACCTGGGAGTGGACCCGAAAACCTTCCCGGGAATGAAAGGATACTTCACGTTTCAGCAGGGGAAATGGTTTACTGACCCCGACGCCAACGAGGCGGTCATGGGCTACGAAGCCGCGGAGCTGGAGCAGCGCGAGGTGGGCGACAAGATCCTGATCCCTGAAAAGAACGTGGAGCTCACGGTGGTGGGCGTGCTGAAGCGCACCGGGACCCAGGATGACGGAACGATCTTCGTGCCCATTAAATCTGTCCAGCGCATCTTCGGCGTTGCGGGGAAGCTCACTGCCATTGGCGTACAGGTGGACAAGAACGCGAAAATAGCCGATGTCGAGCAGAAGATGTACAATCTTCCGGACGTGCAGGTGGTTTCCCTGGCGCAGGTGAAGCAGACCATCATCGGTCTTGTTTCCACTGCCCGGGTCATGGTATTTTCAATAGCGGTGATCGCGGTGCTCATCGCCATGGTGGGAGTGGTCAACACCATCCTGATGTCGGTGTTCGAGCGCTTCCAGGAGATCGGCATTCTTAAAAGCATGGGCGCCCTGCCGGTGGATGTGTTCAGGCTGATATGGATCGAAACCTTTATACTGTGCTTTTTCGGCGGCATCGCCGGCAATGTCCTGGCGCTGGGTCTTGTGCGGATTACCGATATCCTCATCCGGCGGCTCCTTCCTTATTCGCCGACGGGGTCCCTGGTCATGATTGACCTCCCTCTTGCCGGGATGGCCATGGCCGCCATTATCGGCGTGGGTCTTCTCGCAGGACTCTACCCGGCCTGGAAGGCTGCGCGGATACGACCGATTGAATCCATCAGGAGCCAGGAGGGGTGACATGGATGACAGTATAATAGCGATACATGCTGAAGGAATCAGAAAGATATATCGCCGCGGCAGCGAGGAGATAAAAGCCCTTGACGGCATTTCGCTGCAGATCCGCAAAGGGGAATTTGTTTCCTTCGTCGGCCCCTCCGGATCGGGAAAGACCACGCTCCTGAACATCATGGGGTGCCTGGACAACCCCACGGCGGGGACACTTGCAGTCGGCGGAACAAAGGTATTCGGGGATGGTCAGCGCCTGGGCGAGGGGGACCTTACCAGGATCCGGCGCAATCATTTCGGATATATATTCCAGAATTTTTATCTTCTCCCGACTCTTACGGTCCTTGAGAACGTTTCCGTGCCCTTTTCATTTTACCGCAAGGATAATGCGATAGCTGATATCCCGGCGCTGCTGTCTTCCCTGGGAATCGACCGGCGCGCCAATCATCTTCCGGGGCAGCTCTCGGGAGGCGAGATGCAGCGGGTGGCCATCGCGCGCGCCCTGGTGAACCGTCCGGAAATACTTCTTGCCGACGAGCCGACGGGAAATCTCGATTCGAAGCGGAGCAGGGACATCGGCGAGGTGCTCCGTTCCCTGAACCGGGATCAGGGCATCACCATCATCATGGTGACGCACAATGCCGAGCTGGCCGGCCTGGCGGGGCGGCAAATCGAACTTAAGGACGGTAAGATATAGTACATATAAAGCATCGTACGGTATAACACATCAGGCCGAAGATCATGACGGTCATGGCCCCGGCCATGGGCCTCATGCCCATCATGTGGTCCATGGGAACCGGCGCCGACGTGATGAAGCGGATCGCGGCCCCCATGGTGGGAGGACTGTTCACTTCATTCATCATGGAACTGCTGGTGTATCCGGCGATCTATCTGTTATGGAAGAAAAAAGAGGTATCATAAACTTTAAGGAAAGACCGTATGGTACAGCAGCCGGATTTCCAGGAACAATGAATATCATCAATTTCCATTATTCCAAAAGGATCTGAGACCTGATATGGATAACATGGCCGAAAGCATTCATCGTGTCTGCGCGATGGTTTCTATCGCAGTTCTTATTATGATCCTTACTCATTTAATTATTATATGTCGACATGATTAAACTCATCAATGTGTATGATAAAAAAATCAGCAGCATCCGCCGAGAAACTTTATGAGAGAATTCAGGATGTCAGTGACATACTGTTTGTTAAAAGAGTAAAAAATCTCCTTGCCTTCCTTCCTGCTGTCCAGGATTTTAACGCGTTTCATCAGATTCAGGTGATGGGATATTGTCGGCCGGCTCAACTTGAAATGCTTCGCGATATCGGTTACGCACGCTTCAGGCTGGCGGGAGAAGAGCACCAGGATCTCCTGTCTTGTCTTGTCCGCAAGGGCGTTCAGTATTTCCCGGGCCTCATCGAGATTTACGCCATCACTCATGTTGATATGTTTAACCATATCAACATATAAACTGATGGAAGGCATATCGTCAATCATAATTTTAATAATTTCCAGTTAGTATAGTCCGGGGATATACCGTTTTGTTGATTTGAAATAATCAATATATTCGTTCCCATGCATTTTTTCCAGGAATTCTTCCTCGAACCGGACCTGCATCTCCATGACAAGAAAAAAGGAAAGGGCGAAAAGAGTGATTGTCCAGGTCGGCCAGATGAGCCACACGCCGATATTGAGTATGAACAATCCAGTGTAGGTCGGGTTGCGGATGTAGCGATACACGCCGGTTTTCACCAGGTCGGTTTTGGCCTGTTCGTCAATGCCGACCCGCCAGGAATTCTTCATGGTATTCTGGGCGATGCAGCAGAGAGATAGACCGCCGAGTCCCATTGCGAAACCGAGTATATCATAGACGGTTCCGTCCAGCACCGGGAAGCGGGTAAACAGGGAATGCCACTGTACGCCGGTTCCATGGGCGATAATTATGAGCGCGATATACACCGTCAGAATGATTGTCATGGCGGAAAAAAATTTTTGCACGGGAGAATCGGATACTCCCAGTACTCTGGGGTCGGTCCCCGTGGCTTTAATCTGCCTGCGGCGTTTTATTTCCCACAGTACGAGGTACAGCAGGAAAAGTGTTGTGACAAATATGAATTCCATGATGATCCTCCTTGCGTAATTATATCTCACCGCCTTCCGGTAACGCCATGGCGGTTCCCATACACCGGTTATTCTCCGATATGATCCAGCCCGCAACTCACGATGGACTCCACGTGGGTGTCGGTAAGGGAGTAATAGACGATCTTCCCTGATTTACGATGCTTCACCAGGTGAGCCTGTTTTAACACGCGCAGTTGATGCGATATCGCTGATTCAGTCATGTTTAGTAAAGCCGAGATGTCGCAAACGCACATTTCCGATGACAGGAGCGCGTGCAGTATCTTTATTCGTGTGCTATCGCCTAATACCTTGAACAAATCCGCCAGATCGTACAGGATGTTTTCTGAAGGCATCGCTTTCTTTGCTTTTTCCACGAGGTCAAGGTGAATGACCTTGCTGGTGCAAACCTGTTCTTTTTTTGGTTTTATCATGGTGATAATATATGAATAATTGAACAATTATTCAAGTAAAAAATTTTTCAATTTAATTATTTTTTCATCGGATCAGCAGGTGCAAAGGATTCCAGAAAAGTTCTTGTAAATACCGGGCATCTGCAGCACTTCATGCCCAGGGAGAAGAAAGATGAAAAAGGAATTTATTATTATCGCGGCAGTCATTGTCGCCGCGATGTTTTCCGCGTGGGGCTGCAAGAAAAAGGGCAATGGAATGGAGGATTTTTCCGGTGCCCTGGACATGGAGTATGAATCGTACAGGATAATAAAGGAAAACCGGAAAGACCCGGCCCGGGCCGGGATACTCTTTACTGAATATTATAAAAAAAACCGGGACGCCCTGGCAAAAGCCTTCAAGCGGTATTACCGGAAATACGGCGATGGCTCCGGTCTTACGAAGGAGGAAGCAGGCTTCCTGGATGGGGAGATGAAAAAGGTAAATGCCCTCCTGTCGGATAAGGATATTCAAAAAGTGATGGGAAATCCGGCCTTTATCGGGAATGCCCGGGAAGGCTCCGGGATACTGACCGAAATCAGGGAAGGGGCGAAATGAACCTGCCCGGCGGCGGCAGCGGAATACTCATATGAAAAAATTCAGGTTTAAGAAGATCGACGCCTTTGCCGGAGGTTCATCAAGGGGGAATCCCGCCGGGTGCGTGTACCTGGATTGCATCAGTGATATCTCTGAAGGAGAGATGCAGGCTATTGCCGCGCAGTTGAAAGGGTTTGTCAGCGAGGTGGTGTACATCTTCCCTGAAGATGATGGCTTTTTTTTACGATACTACTCTTCGGAGCGGGAGGTCGATTTCTGCGGGCACGGAACTATCGCCGCCATGTACGACGCGGTGACGGGGGATGAACGACTGCGCGTGAAAAAAAGGCTCTCCATCCGGGTTAAAAATGAACACCTCGATGTTGACAATGATATCGGCGGCAGCGATTCGGTATATATAACCGCGCCGCTTCCCCTGATCAAGGACACGGTAATCGACGCGGCGACAGCATCATCGGCTTTGGGAATCGATGGTAAAGCCACCAATGCCAGGCTGCCGATCACCATCGTCAACGCGGGCCTGAATACCCTCGTCGTCCCTGTAGGGACCCTCGATGACTGCCTGAAGATCAATCCGGACCTGGAAGGGTTGAAAATCTTCTGCCAGGACCATGGTATTGACATTGTCCTCGTCTTTTCCGGGGAAACATCCTCACCGCACCATCAGTACCGGACGCGCGTCTTCGCCCCTCGGTACGGCTATCTCGAGGACCCGGCCACGGGCTCGGGGAATTCCGCCTTTGCCTGTTACCTGCTCCACATCGGCGCGTGGAACGGGGAGCCCCTGGTCGTTGAGCAAAATAACGACCGCTTCAATCCGAATATCATCCGACTCCGTTCCGTCATGCGGGAAGGAACGCGGCGCGTGCAGTTCGGGGGCGGCGCGGTCGTGAGGATCGAAGGGGAGTATATCCTCCAGTAGTGTCATATTCATCGCACGAAACTGACGTGCCGTAATGTACACCGGTATCCCCCTGCAATGTTGCATTGATATATTCGCTTGAGTTGATGGCCGCGATAAAATCTGCTTGATTTTTTTATCTTTTATAGAACAATTCAGATCACTGGTCAGTCTAATACCCGTGCGGATATCTGGGCCGCATACATGTGCAGACAAAAGGCGAAAACGAAATAAAAGCATACCTGCGAGAATAACATGAAAAAAACATGCAGCATATTCATTAGCTTTCTCATTATTATGATCGTATCAATTCTGTCACCAATTTCTGCCGAGGAACAACAGCTGGCTCTGCAGATCAGCAAGGTCGTTGCCGGGAACAATGAGTTTGCCTTCGATATCTACCGTAAAGTCGCCGCTTCCGGGAAAAACATTTTTATTTCTCCCCTCAGCATGGTCACCGCCTTCTCCATGGTCTATGCGGGCTCCCGCGGAGCGACCAGGCAGGAGATAGAAAAAGTCTTCCATTTAAAAGTCACCGGCGAAGACATGGCGCGTGGCTGGGGAGCTCTGATGGATGACATGAAGAACCGCGCGAAGAGCGGGAAGTACAGCCTTGATTCGGCTAACCGCATATGGATCGGGAAGAACATATCCCTGGAGGATGCCTTCACCGCCGCCATGAAAAAGTATTATGATGCCGGGTTGATGCAGCTGGATTTTGCCGGGAACCCGGAGGGGTCCCGTGCTGACATCAACAAGTGGGTCGCCAAAAAAACCAGTAACAAGATTACCGGACTGGTGCCGGAGGGTGCGGTCACGACAGCGACGAACCTGGTGCTGACCAATGCGGTTTATTTCCTGGGCAACTGGGAAAGTCCCTTTGATGATAAAGCCACGGCAAAAACTGATTTTTTTATAACGCCGGCAAAAAAGATTCAGGTCGATATGATGAAGAATTTCGGCCATTTCAAATACTTCGAGAGCGAGGATCTCCAGGCCATTTCTCTCCCCTATAAAACCCAGGGCAAAAAGTATGAGGCCCTCTCCATGTTTATTCTCCTGCCCAAGGGAAGGACCGGCATCGCGGGCTTTGAAAAAAAGCTGACCCATGAAAACTGGGAAAAATGGAATTCCAGCCTCGAGGTGAACGAAGTCAATGTTTATCTGCCGCGTTTTGAAGCGACCTCCTTTGTAACTCTGGCGGAAATTCTCGTGGAGATGGGGATGAAAACAGCCTTTTCGCCACAGGCTGATTTTTCCGGCATCGCGCCACAACTGAGCATCAGTGAGGCCTTTCACAAGGCCTATGTGAAGGTAAACGAGAAGGGGACCGAGGCTGCCGCGGCCACGGCCATCATCATGGTCAAGGCGAACGGCGGTAAGAAGTACACATTCCGGGCAGATCACCCCTTTCTGTTTGTCATCTGCGATAATAAAACCGGCGCCATTCTGTTTATCGGCCGCATGGTCGATCCTGCCGGATAACGGCGCGCCATGGAAAACCGGCACGCGGAGAACATTGTGGCATATCAGCGTGGGTTCATTCAGCGGATCATCGACCGGTGCGGTCCGCGTCTGCCCGGATCCGAAGAGGAGAAACGCGCCGCCGGCATCATAGCAGACGAGTTCATGGCGGTGACGGGCAATGTGGAAGTTGAAGAATTCACTTACGCAGCAAAAGCCTGCATCGGCGCCATCCCTGCCATCGGAGCGGGCCTGATGGCGGCGGGCGTCGTTTTTTTCTGGTTCCCCCTGGTATCTTTCATGATAACGGCGGCACTTCTTGCCTTCTCCGTTCCGCAGATCATACTCTACCGCGAATGGTTTGACGCGCTTTTCCCGAAATCAACATCGCGCAATGTGTACAGCATCATCGATCCTCCCGGAGGTGCCCGGTATGTCCGGGCGACCCTGGTCCTGTCAGGTCATCTTGATTCATCGTGGCACTGTCCGCATTTTGCAGAAAAAAGCCACCGCGCGCGGTTCAAACTCAACTATGGCGTCATATCAGCCATCCTGCTTCTGATTTTATCGATTGCGCGGTATTGCGGCACTGATTTTCTTGGGCTGATCCCATGGTCGATGTGGTGGACCATGCCGGTCGTTCCCCTGCTCTTCCCCGGTTTTTACTTTTTGTTCCGCTACCTTGTATACAGTAAAGACACGGCATCGCCGGGCGCCATGGATGACCTGTCAGGAATTGCGATCGGGCTGTCCTTGGCCAGGGTTTACCGTTCTCACCGGAAGAAAAGGCCACGAAACATAAGAATTATTCTCGCAGCCTTTGGCGCGGAAGAAGCCGGCCTCAGGGGATCACGGGCCTTCATCAGGCGCCACCAAGATGATCTTATCGCCGGAGACGTGTGGGTCCTCAACGTGGACGGCGTGGCGGATAAGGACGATTTTCTCTGCATGGACGGCGAGGCATGGCAGATGGTTCGTTATGACCGTGAGTTTGTGGACATGGTAGAGATGGTCATGAAGGATATGGGGCTCCATTATTACCGGTGGACACTGGACGCCGGGGGCACGGACAGCGCTGAATTTGTAAAGGCAGGCATGACGAAGGCTATCACGGTAGCAGCCCAGAACAGGACCCCCCGTTCAAATTATCATACGCGGTATGATACCCTGGACCGCATTGATCCTGAAGCAATGAAATTGATGAATGATCTCTGCATGCGTGTCGTGGAGCGGATCGATGCAAAAGCGGCAGGGAATCCATGATGCGCAATTATAATTATGTGAAAATTATTTCATCGCTATGATACGATTCCCACCTTTTACCCTGGCGCGGAACATGGAATCGCGTGCGTTCTGGGCGAGGGTGGGGGCGTCTGATCCGTGGACCGGACGAAGTGCGATGCCGATACTCACCGATATCTTGAGACCCGGCTCGCCGGTAACCTCTTTCAGTTCAATGCTGTGCAGCACGACACCCAGGTCGCGTGCCATGGCGATCGCTTCCTCGCGGCCGGTGTCGAGAAGTACTACGGCAAACTCATCTCCGTGAAAGCGGACTGCAATGTCCGTATCGCGCAAAACCGACTGGATGAAGATGGACATGAGGATAAGTATCTTGTCCCCCGCCTCATGGCCGAAACGGTCGTTGATATCCTTGAAGTTGTCCGGTTTGATTACCAGCAGTGCCAGGGGCATGTCGCTGCTGGAGCGGAGTTCATCATATTCCTCCAGCAAATAATACACGTTGTAAAGGCCGGTGAGCTTGTCCACGAGCATCTGCTTCTTGAGGTCGTGGACCCATGGTGTTTTTTCGTTGATCAGGCGCTGGGTCGTCCTGATGCGTTGTGTGATTATGGCCAGCAGCTTGTAGGTCATCCGCGCCGACATCTTCGGGTATTTTTGCAGAAACATGGGGAAGGTTATTCCCTCGCGGGGAAAGACGAGCAGCACCGAGTCCTGGATGGAGACGGCCGTGGCATCACGCGGCGTATTGCCGATAAGATCCCATTCTCCGAAGGATTCACCGGCTATGAATTGAGCGATATCGACATCATCATCTCCCCGGTGCCGCGTGATGAGAACTTCACCTTCCTTGATGACAAAAAGCTCGTTGCCCGGCGAGTCTTCAGTGAAAATAAGTGATCCTTTGCGGTAGCGGATCAACTGGCTGTTATAGGCGACCATTTCCATTTCCTGGGGTGTCAGGGTGGAAAAAATTTCCATTTTGCCGAGCAGCTTTATTTTCTCAATTACGTTTGCGTCAGTCATGAATAAAACCTGGCAGCCTGTTATTTCCCTTTTCTCGTCAATCGTCCGAAAATACCGGGATAGGTTTTCCGGGACATGAAGCCCGGACGATAGGCCCGGACCTCCTCTATGGTGATGAAAGCGCCCGGTTCCAGGATGTTGACGATCTCCAGGTAACGGGCCATATTTTTTTTCGGCACCAGGGAGTACAGGATATATACCGGCCCTTTCAGTCCCAGACCCTCGCTGATAGTGACGCCGAAACCTTCACCGCGGAGCATGAGAGGCAGGGCTGATACCTCCTTGGTCGTTATGACCCTGATGGATTTGTAGCCGAAGGGAAGCCGTGACTCCAGGAGCATGCCCACATAATTCCCCGTGGCGAACCCCGCAGCGTATACGAGATAGCTGTACACGCTTTCAAGGTTGGCCAGGGCCTTGCTGATGGCCGTTATCCATATCAGGACTTCAAAAAAGCCGAATAGGGGGGCCACGTACCTGTATCCCCGGGAGATGAGAACAATCCTTACGGTACCGATGGAAACATCGATGATACGGGCGAAAAAAATGTACAGCATGGTGAATAATTCGGCTTGGGTCATATTATTTATCCATTAATAAAAGGCCGCATTGACATGATTATTCCCTGACCCTTCCCCCGATAAAGGCTGCGGGATGTTTGTCGTATGGTACGTAAGGATAATGCCGGTTGTCAAAATAAATTTTAGATTATCTATTTTTTTCAATTGATATTACACGCATATATGCCTACTATTAGAAAAACATATTCATAATCACGATGCAATGGTCTTGCAGCACTGCCCGGCCAATGCCGTGGAAAGCGTCATGGTATCATATAAAAACAGGTTTCCCTTTAAAATAGGCACGACGTCCTATATTCTTCCGGTGAAAGAGGATAGCGTTGTGGCCAACGTGGTTTACCTCAAGGACAGCTTTGACCTGGTCCAGCTGCTTTTTTTTGGCAGGGAATATCTCGACGAGGTAATGTCGCCGCGTATCATCAAGGACCTGAAGGCAATAAAAGACGAAAGCGGTCTCAGCTACACGGTGCACCTGCCATCCGACCTGGAACTCCTTAATCCGTCAGCGGTTTCCCTGGATGAAGCCATCAGCGTTATTGAAAAGATCATGGCGGAAACGGAAATCCTTGATGTGGATGGATACGTTCTCCACGTGGACAGGCTGGTGAAGGGTTCCCCCAGTGTTGACCTTGACCGTGAGCATTTTAATCTTTTTCACAGGGCCCTTGATGCGATGTCTGCAAAGCTGAAAAACTCGGCCAGGAACATATGTATCGAAAATACAAATTATGACCTAACATTTTTCAGCAGCCTCATCCTGAGGAGCCAATGCTCGGTCTGCATGGACGCGGGCCATCTGTCTCTTTATAACCATGATTACGGAAGGTTTACCGAAGTGCTCCATCAGAAGATACGTCAGGTTCACCTCCATGGCGTTAGCGGCGGGAGGGACCACCAGGCGTTGACCGCTCTCGATGCGGTATCGGCGGGATTATTCAACCATTTCCTGAAGGACTACACAGGCTCCGTGATAATCGAGGTCTATAATTTAAAGGACCTGGTGAAATCCGGTGAGTACATTGAACGCTTTTGCAAGTAAGAAGATAATCATGCTTGTGGCAGCAGGACCGCATGCTGCCGGACCTAACAATTGAAACTAACCGCAGCCCGGTTGACGGAATAAATCTCACCCGATTTTGTAAATTTTTCTGGACATTAAAAAGTCGATTTGTTAGGTATGCATCACTACACAATACAAATTTTTTTATCGCATGAGGGGGGGGTCTTATGAGGAAATTTGTTGTTGTAATGCTTGCCGCACTAGTTGCCCTTGGATTTTTATTCACCCCATCGGCCTCCCATGCTGTTGAGGCCAAGCTTGGAATATACATGATGGGCGACTGGTGGCAGCCGGCCTTTATTAATTTCGAGAGAGAAAATGCCGGAAAGCTCGCTAGTTCGAATGTGAAAAACAGTTCTGAAGGATCATTCATGTTTGGCCCCATGTTCTGGGTTCAGCTCACCGGCAGCTGGAGCCTGGGAGGGCAGGTGCTCTTTGGCCTCTGCATGAATGAATTCAGTTATTCAACATGGGCCGCTGAACTCACTCTGCCTATGCAACCTACGTTTGCCTATTATGATGTAGGAAAATCCGAGTGCCGCAGATACGACACGGATCTGACCGCGGAATATGCCTTCCATAAGTATTTTAATCTCCTCATCGGGTTGAGGTTTAATTATGATGATGGCGAGCAGGGAGATTCTCTGCGTTTTAACACATGGGGTAATCCATCAGACGTGAAACATGAAGAATACAGCGCCTGGTATTTCGGGCCTTCCCTTGGCGTCGGTTTCCATTATGATTTCGTGAAAGACCTGACCTTCAGCTTCGGCCTGTCAGCACTTATCCAGTTCGGTGAGTACAACATTGAAAAGAAATACCTGTCAACAGCATTTATGCTGCCATATGATTATACTGCCGGGTATTTCTGCATCGGCCTTGACATGAATCTGAAACTTGCCTATTACATCGCGCCCGCTCATCTTGAGGTTTTTGTCGGCGGCCGGTATATCATGCTGCCGCATTTCGCTGCCGGGGATGAAAGCTCGGGGTATGATCTTTCCTACCAGCCCGGCTGGATTGACGGCCAAATCGAGCACTGGGGGGGCATTACTTTTGGATTCGCGTTCAAGTTCTAGCAGTAGTTATGTGTTGAACCAGATTGAGACCGCCGCAAATGCGGCGGCTTTGCTGTCTATTCCAGGCAAGGGTGTATGGAGGGGATTTGCATGAAAAAATGTATTTTGATAATTATTGCCGTGCTGGTGGTCATGGGGCAGGCACTCATACCGGCCGAAGCAAAGCCGAAGAAGAACCAGAAACCAAAGCAAACTTATGCGTCACCAAAACCCGCGGGGTTGAAAGATATAGAAATAAAACTGGGTCTCAATTTGGCCTATGACTGGTGGCAGCCGGCATTCATCAAACTTCAAAGCGGCATGACCGGCAATGTAACGGCAAAGGACCTTGGGACGACCTATAGCGGGTCATTTATGCTGGGACCGGTCCTATGGATAAAAGTCGGCAGCGCCTGGAATATCGGAATATCCGCCCTGTTCGGCTGTTCCGAGGACATTATAAAGTATTCCACCCAGGCGGTGGACAATAATCTCCTCTATCTTACAATTCCGCAAAGTCCTTACAGCGTTTATATTGAAAATGGCACTCTGAAATCAAGAAGGTATGAAACTGGCATTTCAGTGGAGCATCCGATCCACAAATACTTCAACCTTCTTTTCGGCTCCCGGTTCAAGTACATTGACGGGGAGGGGAGTGCAGATCGATCATCAACCCTGTTTTACCCATTTAGTCAAACGAAGCAGGAGTATTACGCCTGGTACGTGGGACCTTCGGTGGGTGTTGGTTTTTACTACGAGGTCAAAGGGTTCTCCATTAAAATGGACATATCAGCCCTTATCCAGGGAGGCATCTACTATTGCCAAAACAGCTTCATCAGTCCCCTGTACGGAATAAATTTCTTCGCCTACATCCCGGATGAATTCGCCGTCGCCTATCTTGCCATGGGAGGCGAAGCGAACCTCAGATTTGCCTATTACGTTGAGAAGATCCGCACCGAATTCTGGATCGGCGGACGATATGCAATACTGCCACATATTTCACTGTATGATGCCGGTTCGGCTTATAATGGCAGCTATAAAAAAGGATGGATCACCGGTGAAATAGAGCAGTACGGCGGCATTAATTTCGGTGCTGCTTATAAATTCTAGGAAGCCTGCATAAGGGGTAAATAAAAACCGCCGAAAAATTCGGCGGTTTTTTTTGTGATGCGCCGGGCTTAAACGGTCAGGCGCGAATATTATACCGGTGTTATAAACTTTTATGGTATTCCTGCAGAGATTTCACCTCGCTTTTTCCCTGCTTGATGGCATGTATTCCCTTGGCAGTAGCCATGGCGGCTGCCATGGTCGTGAGGTAGGGAATCTTGTAATGGACAGCGGCCTTGCGTATGTATGAATCGTCATACTCGCTCTGCCGCCCGCTCGGCGTGTTAATGATGAGATGTATCTCGTTATTTTTGATCCGGTCGATGATATGGGGGCGCCCCTGGTATATCTTGAAAACCGTCTCGGCCTGGATGCCCTTCTCGCTGAAATAGCGGCCGCAGCCTTCGGTTGTGAGGACCTTGAAGCCGAGCTTCTGGAACTGCTTCGCCGCCTCCGCCGCCTTGTCACGGTCATTTTTATTGACGGTTATGAGAATGGTTCCTGAAACCGGCAGCTTCATGTTGGCGGCTTCTTCAGCCTTGGCAAAAGCGAGACCGAAGGAATCAGCCATGCCCAGCACCTCGCCGGTGGAGCGCATCTCGGGACCCAGCAGCGGGTCCACTTCAGGGAACATGTTGAAGGGGAAGACAGCCTCCTTTACGCCGAAGTGCTTCACCACTTTTCGCTTTACGTTCAGGTCTTTGAGTTTCCGGCCCAGCATGACCTGCGTGGCGATGCGGGCCATTGATATGTTGCACACTTTGGACACCAGCGGCACCGTGCGGGACGCGCGCGGATTTGCCTCAAGGATGTAGACCGTGTCGTTCGCGATGGCGTACTGGATGTTCATGAGGCCGACGACCTTGAGTTCGAGGGCAATTTTTTTCGTGTATTCCTCGATGGTGTCGAGATGCTTCTTCTGGATCGTGACCGGCGGTATCACGCAGGCCGAGTCGCCGGAGTGGATGCCGGCCAGCTCGATGTGCTCCATTACCGACGGGACGATTACATCCACGCCGTCGCTGATGGCGTCTGCCTCGCACTCGATGGCGTTTTCAAGGAACTTGTCGATGAGGATGGGCCGTTCCGGCGAAACGTCGACCGCGGCGGCCATGTACTGCTTGAGCATATCCTCATAATAGATTACCTGCATCGCCCGTCCGCCCAGCACATAACTGGGGCGCACCATGAGCGGGTAACCGATCCGCCCCGCGATGGCTATGGCTTCCCCGAGGGTACTGGCCATGCCCGATTCCGGCTGGGGGATATCGAGTTTCTTCATGACCTGGCGGAACCGGTCGCGGTCCTCCGCGAGATCGATCGATTCCGGTGATGTCCCGATAATGGGCACGCCGGCCTTCATGAGCTGGTTCGCCAGGTTGAGCGGTGTCTGCCCGCCGAACTGGACGATGACGCCGTCCGGCTTTTCCTTGCCGTAAATGGAAAGCACATCCTCAACCGTCAGCGGCTCAAAGTAGAGTTTGTCCGAGGTATCGTAATCCGTGGACACTGTCTCCGGGTTGCAGTTTATCATGATCGATTCGAAACCCTCGTCGCGGATGGCGAAAGCCGCATGGACGCAGCAGTAATCGAATTCGATCCCCTGGCCGATGCGGTTTGGGCCGCCGCCGAGGACCATGATTTTTTTTCTCGTTGAAACCGGGACCGTGTCTTTGCCGTTGTAGGTCGAGTAATAGTAGGCCCGGTCCTCGACCCCGCTCACGGGCACCGCGTCCCAGTGCTCGACCACATTTATGGCGGTGCGCTGGTTTCGGATATCGTCTTCTTTCACATCAAGAATTTTTGCAAGATACTTGTCTGAGAAGCCTTCCTCCTTGGCCTTCCTGAGAAGGGCATCGGGAAGCTTCTTGCCCCTGTGCTTCAGCATTTCTTCTTCAAGTTCAACCAGCTCCTTCATCTGCTGGATGAACCATGTTTTAATATGGGTCCGCGCGTTCAGCTGGGTGATATCGGCCCCCTTGCGGAGCGCTTCGTACATGATGAACTGGCGCTCGCTCGTTGCCGAGGATACGAGGCGCATCAGCTCGTCCAGCGACAGGGCATTGAAATTTTTCGCGAAGCCCAGGCCGTGGCGGCCGGTTTCCATTGACCGGATAGCCTTCTGAAAGGCCTCCTTGTAGGTCTTACCGATACTCATCGCCTCTCCGACGGCGCGCATCTGCGTGCCCAGCTCGTCCTTAACTCCTTCGAATTTTTCAAAGCCCCACCGGGCAAATTTTACGACTACATAATCGCCGGAGGGAGTATATTTCTCCAGGGTTCCATCGCGCCAGTAGGGGATCTCGTCCAGGGTGAGTCCTCCCGCGAGCATCGAGGAGACCATGGCGATGGGGAACCCGGTCGCCTTTGACGCCAGGGCCGATGAGCGGGACGTGCGCGGGTTGATCTCGATGACGACAACGCGGCCCGTCTTAGGATCATGGGCGAACTGGATATTGGTCCCGCCGATGACCTGGATGGCTTCGACGATGGCATATGAATATTTCTGGAGTTTCTGCTGCAGTTCCGGGCTGATGGTGAGCATGGGCGCGGTGCAGTAGGAATCGCCGGTGTGGATGCCCATGGCGTCCACGTTTTCGATGAAGCAGACCGTGATCATCTGGTTCTTCGCGTCGCGGACTACCTCGAGCTCCAGCTCTTCCCATCCCAGCACCGATTCTTCCACCAGGATCTGGTGCACGATACTGACAGACAGGCCCCGCGACGCCACGGTGCGCAGTTCCTCGACGTTATAGACCATGCCGCCGCCGGTTCCCCCCATGGTGTAGGCGGGCCGGATCACAACCGGGTATCCGAGCTCTTCTGCGACCTTTTCCGCTTCCTCGACGGAAAAGGCCGGGTTGCTCCGGGGCATCTCAATGCCGAGACGGTTCATGGTCTCCTTGAAGGCGATGCGGTCCTCGCCGCGTTCTATGGCGTCTGCTTCAACGCCGATTATCTTCACCCCGAATTTCTTCAGAACGCCGGTCTTGTGCAGTTCCGATGACAGGTTGAGGCCTGTCTGCCCCCCCAGGTTGGGGAGGAGCGCATCAGGCCGTTCCTTTTCAATTATTTTCGTGATGGTCTCGGCATTGAGGGGCTCTATATAGGTGACATCGGCCATGCCGGGATCGGTCATGATGGTGGCGGGGTTGGAGTTGACCAGAACGACCTGGTAGCCAAGTTTCCTCAGGGCCTTGCATGCCTGGGTGCCGGAATAGTCGAATTCGCATGCCTGGCCGATGATGATCGGACCGGAACCTATTATGAGGACTTTGTGGATATCGCTGCGTTTTGCCATAGAGTAACCTCGTCGAGAATATAGGGATGAATTGCGCTCAGACATACTTCCCCGGACGGGGAGCATATTTAATTCCATCTTCGCCTGGCGTTTGCCTGGCGGGATGTCCCCTGTGCAAAGGCCGGAAGGCCTGAGCATGGGATCGGGACTCGGGTTAATAATCAGCTATTAACTTTAGTTACACTAAAAAAATCGCCGGATTATGTCAAGTATGGATTAATATGAAGAAGAATTAATTTGGATATTCGTTAAGGGTGCTGAGCTCTGATCAGATAGGTAAAGGCCCATGCATAGTCCTTCGGCCTGTCAGCAGGGCTTACCCAGCCGATCAGGTGATATTCCCCCGGTTTTTCAAACAGTGCATGTATAACGATATCATGCCTGTCCCGAAAAATCCGGGGCCGGATAATGGTTTTTCCCGTGTCGTCCCTTATGTTGACCGTCATTATAAGGTCCGGCGGGGCTGCAAAGCGCAGCCGTAATTCACCGACACATGGAATGACGCTGGTTTTATTCTCATCCAGCTGCCTGAGACCGTATTGGAAGTATCCGTACCGGTAAAAGGGAAGGTTTTCAAAATCATTCTTCGATATCTTATGGGGGATAAGCTGCCACCGTCGAAGTTCCGGGAGGTTGGTATAGATGAAATCTCCAGGCGGCGTGAGGAAGTAGTGTTCCCGGTATTCCCGCAAATACTGTCCGCCATTGAAGTGGCCGGCTCCGTAAGTACTGTCAAGGAGATACCATTTTTTATCGATCAGCACCGCATTCCATGCGTGATCATTGACAACTCTGTCACCGGGGCTGTAAGCGGACCCCCTGGTGTAACCGGTAATCTCAATTGCTCTGACCCCCATCCGGCGCGCCAGTTCCACAAACAGCTCTGAATAGCCCTGGCAGACCCCTTTCCGCTCGCGCAGGGTCTTCAGGGCAGAGTAATTCTTTTTATCAACGTCATAGGTGATCCTGTGTGTTATCCACCGCCACATTGCTCTGACCTTCCCGAGGTCGCTTGCGGAGGATTTCTCCAGGTATGCCGCGAGGGAATCCATAGATTCCATTGCTGTTTCCGGCGCCTGCATGGCGTACCTGTCGATTTCTATGAATTGTGCCGGGTCAAATCGCTGGTTTCCGGCCAGAGTATCGATATTGCTGATAACCTGGTGCTGCTGGGCCATCAGGCATGCAACAAGGTGCAGGGCAGATGCAGCAAGGATCAACAGGGATAATCGTTTTTTCATGACCTGAAAGTGTACTAATAAAGAAAGAACTGTCAAGAAGAATGGGCAGGGGTCAGAGTAAAATGCTTTTTGTATTATATTCCGGTGTAAACCGATAGTTATCGGTGAACAGGTGGTAAGATTATACAGTTATGATTGCTACCGGCTTATATCCGATGGATTATCCCGGTGTCAGAGTAAATGCTGATATACCTGTTCAATGAGTGCCGATAGTTATCGGTGCATGATATGCATTATTATCTATTTAAGGAAATCAACAATAGCCTTATTCAGCTCTTCAGGCTTCTCCATGCCGATGAAATGCGATGCACCGTTAATAATGAGCAGCCGTGAGCCGGGTATGTTGCGCTGCATTTCCTCTCCATGGTCCTTCCTGATGGAGTCCTTTTCCCCCAGGATAATAAGGGTGGGGGCTGCGATTTTTTTCAGTTCCGCCGGTGTATAATTCGGCTGATTGAGCCACATGGTTTTTACCTTCTCGATGAATAGGGGCCAGCTTCCCGGATCCGGCGCTATCCTTTGATAGAAGTCCCTGACCGGCTTAAGTTCGGCCGTATCAGGAGACAGCTTTTTGGTCGTGTTGATGCTTTCCTGTGTCATGCCCCCGGTGTTGTAATTTGTGCCGATGACCACCAGTTTGCTCACCAGTTCCGGGTGGTTCATGGCAAGGTCAAGGCCAATGATACCGCCGTCGCTCCAGCCGACAACGGCCACTTTTTTCAGCTTCAGCGTTTCCAGCAGCGCAGCCATGTCCTTTGCCATGAGCCTGTAGCTCAGGGGCTGGGCCGAATCGGTGCTCCGACCATGGGCCCGGCTGTCCGGGGCAATCACCATGAATTTCTTCGCCAGGGCCGGGATCTGGTTGTAAAAGCTTTCGATGAACACCAGGCCGCCATGCATAAGGAGGAGCGGCTTTCCGCTGCCGTGAATCTCATAATACAGGGTGATATCATTGATGGGGACGCGGTGTCCCGTGCCGCTTTCCCTGCTGAAGGTTTTCCATGCATAGTAGTAGATAAGGCCCCTGGTGTCGCGTCCAGCCGCGATATAGGCGATGATGGGCGTGGCGATGAGCAGGGCTGCTGCGGCGATTATTATTTTCTTTTTTGATGTGGATGTCATCTGTTTCCTTCCAATTTTTTCTGTGCGGATCCTGTTATATCTTACAGACAGTTATTCATTATGTCGTGTCTCTGTTCTCAGGAGGCTGATTCCGGTATCTGTCCGCTGTGCGCTTCCATACAGCGGCAAGCAGGCTGGCAATGAGGGAATGGAAGAGACTTGATATGGCGCTCGGGATGGCGGTGACCGGGTTCGCGAAATTGCTCCGGGCCAGCACGACGCCCAGGCCGGAGTTCTGCATCCCCACCTCGATGGATATGGTGCGGGCAGTGATCACGTCGCGGGTGATGATGAAGGCCGTGATGTAGCCGAGCAGAAACCCCCCGGCGTGGAGCGAAAAGACCGCTGCGATGAGCTTCCATCCCGCTTCAAGGATATATTCCCTTCCCGCACCAATGATGGAGGCAACGATGAGAGTGATGAAGATCACCGCCACCAGGGGCATGACGGGAAGGACCGTCTTCGTAAAACGAGGCAGGTACCGGTTCATGAGGACCCCAGCCGCCACCGGCACCAGTATCACCTGGACTGTTGAAAGGAAGAGCCCGAAGGCCGGTACGTCGACGCGGCTCCCTGCCAGGATGGTGGTGAAAAAAGGCGTGGCGACTATGGCCAGGAGCGTGGTTATGCTTGTCATGGTCACGGACAGGGGCACATCCGCCTTAGCCAGGTATGATATCACGTTTGATGCCGTTCCGCCCGGACAGGAGGCCACCAGGATGAGGCCCACCGCCAGTGGTGTCGGCAGGTCATAGAGGCAGGCAAAGGACCAACCCAAAAGAGGCATGATGCCGTACTGAAGTGACACACCGGCGATGACCCGTCCCGGGTATTTCAGTATGCGCCGAAAATCATCCACGGTCAGGGTGACCCCCATGCCGAGCATGATGATTCCCAGGCCGATAGTGATCCAGTATCCGGAAAACCAGGTGAATGCCGGCGGATACGAAAGGGATATGATGCTGGCGATGAGTACCCACGCGGGAAATCCCCTGGTGATGATGTCGAGTATTTTCATGAACGGCACTATATCCAAATTGTTGATGTTCTATATCATTGCAGCATGGCAACGATTACCGCCGCTTTTTAATACCAGCCTATGTTCATGCGCGTGACGATCGGTCATCATTGCAGCGCCTTCTACTGCCTAAAGCCATTTCTTCTTTATAAAAAGCAGGACTGCCACAACCCCGAGGAACAGGCTGACTGTTATTACGAAAACGAACCCCAGTGGATGCTCCTGCATGGGAAGTTTCACGTTCATGCCGAAGAAGGCTGCCACGGTTCCGGGTATGGTGATGATGATGGTCATGGACGTAAGGAACTTTATGGTGATATTCAGGTTGTTAGATATAACCGAGGCGAAGGCATCCATCATGCCGCTCAGTATGTCGCTGTAGACGTTGCCCATTTCCAGGGCCTGCCGTGTCTCGATCACGATGTCTTCGTAGAGATCCTCCAGCTCGGCGTCCATTTTCGCGAAGCTGTGCTTCTGGAAGCGCTCCAGCATGAGCTCGTTGGTCTTGAGGGATGTGGTGAAATAGACCAGGCTTTTTTCAAAATTCATCAGCTTGATGAGCTGTCTGTTTTTCGATTCCTGCTCCAGTTTCTTCTGGATCATGTTGGCGGCGTTGTTGATCTGTTTCAGGTACTGGAGGTAGAGTACGAGGGACCTGAGGATCAACTGCAGGATGAATTTGACGCCGGTGACTGTGGTGATGTTTTTCACCTTGCCGCTTATGAAATCAGGCAGTATGACCTCGTCCTTTGCGCATACGGTGATGAGGACGCCGCCCACCAGGATTATGCCGATGGGGAGCGTGACGTACATCAGGTCGGGGTTTCCCTCGTCGAAGAACGGCACCTTAACGATAATGAGTGTCGCGCTGCCCTCCACTTCAACACGCGCCGTTTCGTCGATGTCAAGCGAGGCCGTGATGAAGTCGAAGGGAATGTTGAAATGCTGCGCAAGGAGGGGGAGGTCGTCACGCGAAGGGTTCACGATATTGACCCAGCAATCCTTTTCAATGCGGTCTGTTTTCATGATGACACCGTCGACGAGTTTGAAGACCTGTATGAGGGGCTGGATCTCCACTGCTATCTCTTCCGCCGTCAACTCTTCGCTGGTTGGTGCTTCCGCTTTCAGGAGCTGTTCCAGTTCCCCGGTGAGTTCCAGGGCATCTTTGTCGAGAGACCGGCGTGACAGGGCGAGAAGATCCTTTTGCCTGCCGATGGGGATATCCTTGAGGAATTCCCGGCGTTTGTCGTCATGCATGCCGGCAATGATTGCCAGCAGGTCTTCGCCCTCAAATAGGTCCAGAAGGGCCAGCTTGATATCGTTATCATAATAACTGTAAATGTTTGACCGCTGCTCGGATGACAGGCTGATAAGGATTTCCCTGTTTTCCTCGGGGGTCATGGCCCCGAGGAAATCCGCCACGACCGCCGGCGGCGTCGTATTGCAGAATTCCTTGATTTCGTCGAGGTTGTTGGTCGCGAGCATCTCGCGGAATTCCGGAACAAGCAGTGGATTTTTCATGCTGCGACTCCTGGATTATTATTTTGCCGATATCAGCCGCGAGACCAATAATACATAGTCATACATGACGCCACTGTCAAGAAGTTTTGCTTGCAGTGCTGTCCCATGATATCGGTATTAAAAAATATTTTTATCAAACCCCAAATATTCTATTGACAAATGTTAAAATCATATGTTTATTTATTGGAATCTACAATCTAACAAAAGGAGGAACATGAGAGTGAAACGGTTAAGTTTACTCGTCATCATTGCGGCTTGTGTATTATCATTATCTGTACCGGGAATGTCCGCTGACGTCATGATAGGCGGCAAAAAAATGGTGAAGAACGGGAGCGGCGTCAGGACCAAGTCGATCTTCGGTACTCTTTATTACCTGACCCTGTACGTCCCGGCAAACCTCAAAGCTAAAGATGGGAAAACGATCATTGAGGCCAATGAGCCGATGGGTTTGGTGCTGGTCCTTGACAGCAGTCTTGTCACCCGGGAGCGTTTTGTTGAAACGGTTACCGAAGGGTTTGCCAAATCCGCATCGTCAGGATACTCATCACCAAAGACAAAGGCCTTTCTTTCCCAGTTCGATAAAATCAAGTTCACCAAAGGCGATATCGTTTCCATGACTTATACGCCTGCCGGTCTTATAACCCAGTTTAAATACAAAGAGACCGGGAAATTAGAAACCCTGGGCTCAGTTGCAGGCCTTGATCTGAAAAAAGCTCTCTTTGCTATCTGGCTCGGAGCAAAACCGGTTCAAGACAGCCTGAAAGCATCATTGCTTTCCGGTAAATAATCTGATTTAGAAAAGAAATTAAAAAAGAGCCACATTATGTGTGGCTTTTTTTATTTTTTTTGCAACCGTAATAAAAGATTGACTGTCTTTTGTCAGGTAACATAATCCTGCCGGAATCGCCGCTCCCGATAGATTTAGTGTTGCAAAATCTAATAAAGCCATGGAGAATACTATCCCTATGAATATGAAAAATTATGCTGAGGACCGGCAGGGAGGAGATATGAAAAAAAAGGAACCAATACTGCTCACCATCGGATACAATCTTCGGGGATTGCTTTCCATGATGCTGTTGTACATTAATACGCTGTTCTGGTTCGGCCCCCTCATTGCCGTGGCCCTGCTGAAGCTTGTAATACCGATCAGCGGCTGGAGAAAATTATGCGGCATTGTCCTGAATACGCATAGCCCTTACCTGGATATCGATCAATAATTTCAATATGTGGTGGTCGCAGCGGATAAAGTGGGATATCAGGGGCCTCGAAGGACTGTCTCTTAACGAATGGTATCTTGTAATATCAAATCATCAGACCTGGGTTGATATTGTCGTGCTCCAGAAGGTTTTCAACAGGAAGATACCCTTCCTGAAATTCTTTCTTAAAAAGGAGCTTATATGGGTGCCGATACTCGGCATTGCCTGGTGGGCGCTGGATTATCCTTTCATGAAACGATATTCCCCGTCCTTCCTGAAGGAGAATCCTCACCTTAAAGGGAAGGATATTGAAATTACCCGCAAAGCATGCAGGAAGTTCAAAGGGATCCCGGTATCTATCATGAATTTCGTGGAAGGGACTCGTTTCACGGAGGAAAAGCACAACAAGCAGAATTCTCCCTTTAAACATCTCCTGAAACCGAAAGCCGGAGGGATTGGATTCGTGCTTTCCACCATGGGTGAACAGCTGAGCAGCATTTTGAACGTGACCATCCTGTATCCGGGCGGCGATACGCGCTTCTGGAGCTTCCTCTGCGGCAGGATAAAAGAGATACGGGTCATTATTGAGAAGATGCCGATAACTCCCGACCTCCTCGGTGACTATGTGGAGGATAAAGACTACCAGAATAAATTCCAGAACTGGCTGAACGACGTCTGGACAAAAAAGGACAAGATGCTTGACTCGCAATAGGCATATGCCTATTGTATTTCATGGCTATCACCTATAGCAACCTGGGATTTGTGCGGAGCATTGCCTTCGATGTATTGTTCTGCCTTTATGTTTTCCTCGTTGAGCCCCTGATACTGCCGGAACTTAAGGTATATGCCGCCCAGCCGTATTCTCCTGATCGTCACAGCTACTGGATTGCCCTTATTATAATTGCGGCGCTGATATGCGAAGTCCCGGGGATCTACCTGAAGTTTCAAGCCATCGGGGAGAAAATGCTGAAGGCAGGTCTCGGAAAACCGGGACAGCGTATCGAGCTTAGATGGGGCTTCATCGTTTATCTGCTGCATACGGCCGTTGCACTGGTAGTCGCTATTAGCGCCTTCCGGGCCTTTGGCCTGACGCTTCATGAAAACGAAAGCCTTTTTGCCTTGCTATTCATCCTGTACCTGATCCGGGAAGGAATATTCACATACCTGATTTTCAGCGCCCGTATACCGGAGGGCCCCCGGCCTCATGCGTTTATCAAAAACATGGCTGGTGAAACATGCCTTTTTATTTTCGGCATCATCGCCTTTACCGCCACCTGGCGCATTAATCCGGTCCAGATAACAGAAGTTACATCGGAAACGGTTCTCGCCATATTTTTTGCTTCAATCCTGTTCCTCATGTTCTACCTGCCGTGCAACCTGGCGACGGTGTATGATAACTTTCTTACCGCACATTCACGCAAACAGGTCCTTTACAGGATTGCATCGCTGATGCTGGTTGTGGCGGCGGCACTGTATCCTCTCCAGGCTAAATGGAAATCCGCATCAGGTCAGACCGCCCATGGAGTCGTATATACAGCAGCGTATATTCAGGTGTATAAAGAACGCGTTATCCTGGAAATGGAAATGAGGAAGCGGGTAAGATAAGTGAAGTCATGGCGCCTGCTGCGTTATTCGAATTTAGAAATATCCTTCTTCTCGTTCTGCGCCTTGATGCGGTACCATTCCTTTTCGTCACAGGGCGGCGTTATAATGCGGTCCGCGCTTTTGTGGATGAGGGATATGGCCTCGGCCGGGCAGGTGGAAACGCAGAGACCGCAGCCGATGCATTTTTCTTCGTTGACTGCACGGTGTCCTTCTGCGGCGTCAATCGCCATGATCTGGCAGCGGGTATCGGAGCAGAGGCCGCAGTTTTGACAGCGCGAAGCATCGATCCGGGCAAAATAGTGTGAATTGATCGCTCCCTTCATGCCGAACCGGGCGGCGAGGAGCTGGCTGCAGCAGCAGCCGCAGCAGTTGCATATGAACCAGTGCCCCTGCTGGACGTTGGCGGTCATATGCACAAGGCCGGCATCTTCGGCCCTGTTGAGAATGTCGAGGGCTTCCTTCCTGGTGATGACCCTGCCAGCCATGGGATGATTATCATAAAATCCCGGGGCCTCGGCAATGAGGAGACAGACTTCCCGCGGTTTTGCGCAGCCTCTTCCAATCAGGCTGGCCTGCTTCTTGCAGATGCATTCATTGACGGCAAAGGAATGACTTCGCTCTATGAGGGCCGAAACCTGGGCGAAGGGGAGTGTCTCGTTATGGTCCGGGACCTCCTTCTCAATGGGCACCACCTGCATCACCTGCGGTTTTTTCTTCATGAAGAAGAGCCCCGCAGTCTTGATGTACTCCACGTGGAGACGTGCGAACTCTTCATCCATATTCCTGACCTGGAACTCGAAAATCCCGACAACCCAGGGGGTGAGGTTGTAGCGTTTTTCTTCTCCCATGGGGTCGCATTCAATCTGGCCTTTCCACCACATCCGGTTAAGTTTTTCATCCAGGCCCTGGAGCGGTCTGCCGGTCCGCCGTGATATTTCCACGGCAGTTTCCTTGGCCATCTTCAGATCACAGAAGAGTTCGGCTTCATCGGGAGTGAAAATTTTTTTCAGGAGCTTTATCTCAACGCCGCTTTCCGTTCGCGGAAAGCCGTTGGGAAGGGAATCGAGGAGTCCGGCGAGCTTTATATATATGTCATCGTTCATGGCGTTCATCCTTATGAAATTGTACGGGAAGGGCTAGTCAGCCGATTCGAAATCTATAGATCGATATAGGTCATTTGTTAGCAAGAAATATTATTTCATGATGGGAAAAAAAGCTGACGCGTATACCGTCAGATTCACCTGATTTTAATATCGTCCCTAACGGGTACGAGGTACCTCAATTCGTGATTGAAATCTGATACTAGATCTTCGGTGCTGTTCTGGCGAGAAATTTACGGATAATCAGGCCTGCGATGAACAGTGCGCCGAAAACTATCAGCATTGGCATGATAAAATGCCAGGCAGCGGTGAAGCTCAGATGCTTCACGTAGCTCCGAATTGACAGGTCCTGGATGAAATCCGGATAATAGCTGAAAATGCTCCGTGAAGCAAAGACAAAGGCGCCGCAGGCGGTAAGCACCAGGAGCGACGGGTAGATGAAGAGCCGCTTCAGCATGGCAAGCTTACGCCTTCGTTCCACGGTGGAAAAGACAAGATATACTATAAAGAGAACAAGGAGTCCCGCGGCTCCGTAAACGGCGTACTGGGCCCAGGAGAGAATCTCCATGGCATCGGAAACCATTTCCCCTTTTTCGTCTTTCAGTATAAAGTTGGAGAGTCGAATGACGCCGCCGTCAATAGTTAGCCCGAGCTTTTTTAGATATTTACCGGTAAAATACTCACCCAGACTGGTGTCCGAGAGTCTGAAAAGGGTTTTCAGCAGCATCCGGTTCTGCAGAGATTCAATTTTATCAAGCTCTTCGACCATAAGCTGACTCAGAACATGTTTCTGTTGAGGCGTTCCTTTTGAATCATCTTCAACCCAGAGGCTGACTGCGATTTCAGGAAATTTTATCCTGAGTGACCTCCCGGTAAGGCCTTCAGCATCATTGGTGCGGGCATAGTAAATATTCCGCTGTTCTATCTGCCTGTCGTAACTGGTGAGAAATCTGAGGACTTTCTCAATTTCAGCGCGCACTGCCCTGTCGATCAGTTTATTGTTGAGAATCTTTGAGAGGGGGCCCTCTATGAGTTCCAGATCAGCATAGAGCTTTCCGGTAGTCGTGTTTTTATGCTTCCCGGCTATTTTTTCGGCGTCCTTTTTTTTATCTTCCAGAATAGAGAGAGCGTCTTCGTAATTGCTCAATGCCTCCTTCATGGTCTTACGGGCCGCCTTTATCCGGTCGCTGTTCTGGTCCTGGTATTCTTCAATTGCGGTGATCTGTTCCTTTATTTTCTTGATTTCCTCATCGCGGTTGTTGTCGAAGCTTGCCTTATCCGGAAAGGTGTCTTTTACCTGTTTCCATTCCAGGTCTTTCAGATCCCCGCGCTGTTTCTTCAATGATTCTATTTCATTATCACGGCTGATGCGGGAATACTCCTCCTTAGCCTGTTCATAGCGGGATTTGATCGCATCGTACTCCCTGGTGAACTGAGTGATCTGCACATCACGCTCAATCTCGTCGTTGATATCTTTTTCAACCTGCCAGTTCTTAGCTTCTACAAAGGCGGTAATGAACTTGCCGTCTTTCAGGATCCCGGTATAGAAACCCGGCTGGAGCAGAACGGTTATTACAATGGCAACTATAATAGCCGCCGGAATCACTATGAAGGCGGCTATGCTGACGACAGTGAATATGATGCCTTTTGGCTTTGCAGTGACCTGATCCGGCTTATCGGGAACCTGGGTATCTGTCATTTCTTTTACCTTCTGATATAATAATGAAGAAATTTTGAAAAGAAATATAACCATTTTTCATGTTTGTCAATTAGAATATTATTCAGCAGTTTGTAAGGAAAAAAATATTCAGAAATGTATTTGCAATCGTTTATCCTTTCATGTAAATGAAAGGATTACTGCAATGGAAACAACGCTGAACGTTACACCGGCATTTTAAAGCAAATCACCATGTCGGCTGAATTAAAGGACATTTCCCGCTCAGAGCTGATTGCCATATTGATAAAGAAGGTTATGATTGTTAGTAATAAGACTATTAGTATGGGAACGTTGGTGAAGTACCAGCAAAAAAGCCGCCAAAAGAATTGGCATACGTTCCACCTGATTCTGCGTGAGGATGATTATGAGTATCTCCTTTAATTATCAGTATCACAAAAAAAATTGACTCATACCCGATGTTCTGTTCGTTTATAATCAGTAGGAGAACTGCGATGAATTGTAAATTGCCGTGCCGCGTGATTCTAGTCATTGCTTTCATGCTCTTTGCCGGATGCTCAAAGGGACTCATTAAAAATCCGATAGCTGTTTCCAATGACCGGTGGCAGATAACGCTGGAAGGGCTCACGCTTGGCCCGGACCAGTATAATACCGCGGGCGGTTACTGGGAGCCCCGGAAGGGTAAGCGCTTTGTCTGGGCCACGGTCAGGATACATAACGGCCTGAAAACAGAGCAGAGCATCCTCCTTGACAAGATCACGCTGTCTGCCGGCGGGAAGCAGGTGAAACCATACATCATTGACATGAATTCTCCCGTGACGATGAGGGCCAACCCGGAACCCCGACTGGCGTCCGGCGAGACAATTTCACGAAGGCTGATCTATATTGTGCCGGAGGAGGTTTCTCCTGAAAAGATAACTTATGAAAAGACGGAGATTGGATTCCCGGGGATAAAGTAGATGATGCGGCGTCTGCCAAACCTACTGCAGCTTCGTGCCGCATTTTCTGCAGACATTCTGGTTCATTAATCTACCCAGGGATTTTTTACACACCGGACATCTCCAGTTGAAGTAGGATGCCACCAGTCCGCCTATTGCGATTATGGATATGCCATAGGGTATGATGGAGCGGATTGTTTCATTGGCGAACAGGTTGCGGTTATTTGAGAACCATAAAGCAAAGAATGCCGTGGCAAACACCACTATTGTAATGATCGTATTTATCTTTTTTTTCTTTTTATAACTCCTGATTATAATCTCTTGATTTTTTTTATCCAAAATACTTTCTCCTTCAATTATGAATAATACGGGTTACGACAGGCCGTCCGCGGATTAAACCCACCCGTCAAAACCTTTGTTGTCGATGATTCGGAGGGCAAGGGATTCCGCCTCGGAGACGATCTCCATCATGATTTCCGCGGCGGACTGGCGTTTCGTTATCTGTCCGATCACCTGTCCCGCAGGGAGGGATCCGTTATTGATATCGCCTTCCATGAGGCCGGCGTTGATCTTCCCGGCACCGAAATTGAGCATCTCGAGCCCCCGCTTTATTTCTTCCTGATGGAATTTGCTGGTAAATTCATTGGCGAGACAACGCATGGGAAACCCGGTGAAGCGCCCGGTCACGGTGGTGTCCTCGGCCCCGCACGCGAGGAGGCGCTCCTTGACAGCATCGTGGATGGGACATTCGTCGGCGATGAGAAATCGTGTTCCCATCATCACGCCGACCGAGCCCATGGCGAGACAGGCGATGAGCTGGGTTCCGTCGCCGATGCCACCCGCTGCGATGAGGGGCGCCTTCATTCCTGCCGCGTTGCGCACCTGCGCCACCAGGGGGAGGGTGCTGATCGTGCCGATGTGGCCGCCTCCCTCCTGTCCCTCGGCGACGATCATGTCGGCCCCGGCGGCGATGACCGCGGGCGCGTGCTTGACCGCGGCGATGGTGGGGATCACCGGTATGCCGGCTTTTTTCGCGAAGGGCACTACCGGCATCGGGTTCCCGATACCGGTGAAGAGAGCAGCCACCCCCATGGTGCACACCGTCTCCGCCTTGGCCGGCGTATCGTCCCTCTTCATGAATACATTGATGCCCACCGGCTTATCAGACAGCTTGCGATAGGCCTCAAGTTCGGCCACAAGCTCATCAACCGTGAGGTTGCCTGACCCGATAACGCCAAGGCCGCCGGCATTGCTGACAGCGGCGGCAAGACGGTGGTCGCCGGCATAAGCCATGCCGCCCAGTATCACCGGGTATTTGATGCCTAAGATTTCACAGAGTCTGGTATGGAGCATGGGATTTCCTGTTGTGGTGCTGGTATGATCACCGGATCGATATCCGGCAGATTCTTCCGCACGTCAAGATAATTATCATATCTGGTCTGTTCATGGTTGACTGCTCTGATGGCTAATCATAATGGATCATCATTATTGGGCAAGAGAAAAAAATTTTATGGGATATCATTTATCTGGAATTTATCATTTTTAATCAAAGCTCGTTGAATTAATCTGGTATTACACAAGTCAACATGCCATGTGTTAATTTAACATTATGATAATACATGACCTTGTGAAAAAATATTGACACAAGATTTATAATCAGGCATTATTTCTGATATGAATTATTCTGGAGAATTATAAAAATATTGAATTATCATTCCGGCTGCGAAGTCCGGCTGGAGGGAAAAATATTATAGAGCAGGTGGATAATGAGAAAAATACTTATTGCGGTCATGGCTTTTATGCTTATCTCGATGCAGGTCTTCGCCCAGGCGGGCGCGAAGGACAAGGAAGCCCTGAAAGACGATAAACAGAAAAAGGTAGAAGACAAGTCAATCGGTCTCAGTTTTTCCATGAACTATGCCAGTCTGTACGTGTGGCGGGGAATAGATTTTTATCAAGGTGACGGTTATTTTTACCCTGCGATATCATGGGAGCCCTTCAGCTCCGGCCTCAAGATTACCGTGGCCGCTGAAGTTTCAGCGAGCTGGGTCTTTAACGGGTTTACGGAAAGACCTGACACATATTACTATGACATCGACTCGGGATCTTATTATAGAAAGAAGAAGCAGTACAATTCTTACGCATATGCGAATCATGGACTGGATTTCGGTCTGGATTACTCGTATACCTTCGAAGGAATCATCACTCTGGGGGCAAACTTCTGGTACTTCTGGTACTATAATTCAAAATATGCCAGTGAGATGGCCTGGCCCAAGATTGAATCCTCCAACATTGTAAAAAAATGGGACACCAGCTATTTCAGCGTCGGCGTCAATATCGGACTCGATTGTGTTCCCTGGATAAACCCGACCATCGCGGCATACTATGACAATTATGTCGGCTACCACAGGGCAGGCGACTATTATCTCCAGCTCGGCTTGAAGCATGATTTCGAGGTGTTGAAGGACATCATCACCATCACTCCATCAATAACTGCAGGCTACTACTGGGGCCGTACCTATGGATATAACAACTATTATCTCAAATCATATGGCGGTATCGATTTCGATTTATCGGATGATGAGGTCTGGCTTGAGCACCATGCGCCCAAAAAGGGGTTCAGTGACGTAGTGCCGTCCGTATCCATGGCTGTGACCTATGGCGGCTTTTCCTTTATCGCTGGATTCTACTGGGTCATCGTGCCTGCGAAGTCATGGTACAATGGCGGGCCCGTGCATAAATATTACGCACAGGTCGGCCTGGCCTATAGTCTTTGAGAGCTTCCTGGGACAACAAAAAAAAGCCCCCTGGTTGGGGGCTTTTTTATATGGATCGGCGTGATCATGATAAGCCTCTCCGGGGTTTATCCGTTATACTCGGAGACCATGAGGGTGATATCGTCCTCGAATTCAGGGGACGTTGTGCCGATGTAGTTGATGACCATCCGGTAGATCTCCTCGCACAGCTCTGTGGCAGGCCGCAGCCGGTGCTGGCGGATAAAGCGCACCAGGTTGTCTTCGCCGAACATGACAAGATCGTGGTTTCTCGCTTCCGTGATGCCGTCTGTGTAGAGTATCATCTTATCCCCCTCTTCGAGCTTCGTGGTGACGTTCATCGCGTTTAAAGGTAGTTTTTCGCTGATAATCCTCCCCTGGGACCCAACGAATTCAACATCACCGCCCTTTCGTATGATGATGATCGGCGGGTGACCTGCATTTGAAGATGTCATCGTGCCGGTCGCGAGATCGATATGGCAGAAGATGGCGGAGATGAAATGGCCGCCCATCTTCCCCTGCAGGGACTGGTGGAGTTTCTCCATCGCGAGGGAGGTGTTGCGCCCCGCGTTGTAGCAGGCCGGCAGGGACATCTTCACCATGGCGGAGAGAAAGGCCGCAGGCACGCCGTGTCCCGACACATCGCAGATAAAGAGCATCATCTCGCGATTGTTGTAATAAAAATCGATGAAGTCGCCCCCCACCGCCATCATCGGCTGGTATTTGAAGCTCAGGGTAACCGCGTTGATGTCGGGCAGGCGCACCGGCAGGAGTGACATCTGGATGCGCCGCGCCATCATGATCTGCCGGTTCAGCTCTTCCGACTGCGCCTGTATGGTGAGGGTGCGGTCGATGACCCGCTGCTCCAGGTTCTCATTCAGCTGCGAGATCTCGTTGATAAGGCGCTTCTGTTCATCGGAGGCGGTGTGCAGGTTCCTGACCATGGAGTTGAAGCTGTCCGCGAGACTGCTGAACTCGTCGCCGCTGCGGATGTCCACCATGGTGGTCATATCTCCGGCCGCCAGGTTGTTGATGCCGCCCATCAGCTTTGCCAGGGGTTGCGTGAAATGCTGAGACAGGTATATCGTAACAAGGGTCGCCAGGATGAAAGTAACCGCTGCGACGGCAAGAGCTACATTACGTATGCTTCTTCTGAAATCTATCACTTCTCTGGAATTGATGTCAACGCACACGAGTCCGATCCCCTCTCCCTTGCTGTTTATGATGGGGGAATAGGCAGTTATAAAATCGCCGTAGGCGTTGTGGCCGATTTCCTGGTCCACAAAATCCTTTTTACTCTTGATGATGCCGATCATCCGGTTGATTATCTGTTTCATCTCGATGAAATCAGTGCCGGGATATGAGCTTGGCTCACCTTTGCCCGAGTAGGTCATGGTGCAGGTCATGGTTTTTCCGTTGATTGTGATGGACCCGGTCTTTACGCGGTCATCGCGCTTCACGATGCCGCCGGGGCTTTTTGCCGACAGGGGATTGATGGACAGGACCTCGAAGACCGGCTGCCCCTGAACCAGGAGCTGCTTTTTGTCTTTCAAATCCTTCAGCGAGATCCTGATTTTCCCAATATCGGTGGTGATGTCGAAATCTTCTTTGTAGAACGTATAGTTGTACTCAACGGTCATGCGGCCGTCTTTATCGAAAAAATAATCGAAGGCAAAGGAAGGGGTTTCAAACCACATGACGTCCTGTTCAGGAATGTTCGCGTCAAGGGCGTAAAACAGTTTGTTATTTTTCCGATCATAGTTCAAAGTATAGATATACCGGACTTCCTTCTCGTTTTTCCAGGTGGTGCTGATGATTTTGATATACCACCTGTATTTCGGATTTTTTAACGTTTCTTCAGAGGTAAATGTCTGGTGCACATCGCCGTCGATGGCGGTCGATACAAAACGGGCTATGGAGAGCTTGTGTTCGCGGAAGGTGCTGAAAAAACGGTCGCTGGAAGCCTTATACATGAAAAAGCCGAACCCGATGGAGACAGCGAGATTAAGTAATATAAAACCGAGAAACAATTTCATACGAAGGCTTAATTTCATATATTAACCTCTCCGGCATGGTTATTATGCTGGACAGCCTGATAAAAATCAAGAGTTAAATTGTCTCTGGCGAGGGTCTCCGGCTGATAAATATTTTGAATTATTAATGGATAATTTATTGCAGCACAGCAAAAAATGATTTGATGCCGGTGCCTTCCGCCTGTACTATGCATGGATTCCGTGAGATCCCCGCGGAAGTGTTATAATCTTTATGCGTGACAGGGGAGGATATGAAATCACTCATCCGGTTCGGCGTCTCAATTGAAGAGAAACTGCTTGCACGGTTCGATGAACTCATCGAATTGAAAGGATATGTCAACCGCTCGGAAGCGATCCGGGACCTGATCCGCGACCGGCTGGTTTCTGAAGAGCTTACCGACAGGAATGCCGAATCCATAGGCACGCTCACCCTGATCTACAGTCATGATGTCCGGGAGCTTTCGGACAAGCTGAATGAGATCCAGCACCACAATCACCGGATCATCGTTTCGACGACCCATATACACCTCGATGAGCACAATTGTCTTGAGGTCCTTATTCTCCGCGGCAAAACAAAGCAGATACAGGCAATTGCGGACAAGCTCCTTTCGGTCAAAAACGTGCGCCACGGCAAGCTGACCTGCACGACGACAGGATAGGCGTAAACATGGGGTAATAACACGGCATCATGTTCCTCGAAGTCATCCTTCACTCATCCGGATTACCTGTCTCTGCCCCGGTTTATTTAATTGTATATCAATACCCTGCAATTTTTCGGGGAAGGAAAAAAAGAATTGACAGTAACACGAAAAAAAATTAAATAGCACAAAACATATAAAAAAGGATTGGATATAATACGATACTCTTGGAGGATTTTAGATGATATGCGTACGTTATAATAAGTCCTGCTATATGTATTCCCTGGTTGTCGGCTTGTTGATCGGATTGTTCCGACCTGTCCCGGCATTTGCCATGTATCCTCTAACTGACGACGCCTACACGCAGGGGAAGGGAGTGTTTCAGCTTGAGTTGAACTATCAGTACAGCTATGATAAATATTCAGGGATGTCAAAAGACCCGAAAGAATTATTGGAAAGCGAGCAAGCGGGACAGTCGGTTTTAGGAGAAAAAAATACCGTCTCTGAAACTCATATGCCGGTAGTCGGTCTTACCTACGGCATTATCGATCCTCTAGACATTGCCATTACCATTCCCTACATGAGCAATTATAGCCAGGAGAAACTTCTGCTGTATACCGGGCCATTGCAGGGTTATACCCTGAAGGAAAACGATACGGTGACCGGACTTTCCGATATTACCGTGGAATTTAAATGGAAATTTTTCGAACATGATATTTTGAGCCTTGCACTGAGGCCCGGTTTTGTTTTGCCCACGGGAAACTACAACATGGGATTGGGGGCCGGCAAGTTTGGCGTTTATGGCTTTTTGATCACCACCCTGGATTTTGACAGGGTCCTCCTTCATCTGAATCTTGGCTATCTGAGACATGAGAACAGGCTCAATGAACGCGAGGATATATGGCTGGGGTCTCTTGCGGGAGAATTCATTCTGGTTAAGGACTACTTTCGTATGGTCACCATCGTCGGGCTTGAGAGGAACCATGACAAAAACTCGAATATAGAGAATGCCTATGTGGTGGGCGGGTTTATCGGTTCACCAACGCAGTCATGTGATCTCGGTATCGGCGTTAAATACTCAATTGAATCAAAGAGCTGGGAATCCCCAGGCCCGGATATTTCCATTATTGCCGGGGCATCGATATGGTTCGGATGGGTTCCCCGGTCAGCAGAAGAAGCCGGTGAGAAATATAAAATTGAAAAGAAAGATGGTAAATAATCATGCATATACCTGACGGATATTTAAGCCCCCAGACCTATGTTCCGCTGTACGCGGTCTTCGCGGGATTCCTGGCTGCGGCGCTCCGGAAAGTTCGCCGGACATTGTCCGCGAAAAATATACCTTACCTGGGAATGGCATCGGCCTTTTCTTTTCTCATCATGATGTTCAACATCCCGATCCCGGGAGGAACAACGGGTCACGCCGTGGGCGCGAGCATCGTGGCCCTGGTTCTGGGCCCCTGGACAGCGGTCGTGGCGGTTTCAGTGGCCCTCATCATCCAGGCCTTTCTCTTCGGCGACGGCGGCATCACCGCCATCGGCGCCAACTGCTTCAACATGGCGGTGGTGATGCCCTTCGCCTCGTTCCTGGTGTTCAAGCTGGTGAGCTGGAAAGCGCCGGACGGCTGGCGTGTCTATCTGGCCGCTTTTCTCTCCGGATACATCGGTCTGCTTGCCGCCGCCATCGTCACCGCCACAGAGTTTGGCATACAGCCCCTCATAGCCTCTGCGGACGGAAAGCCTTTATACTCACCCTACGGACTGGAGATTGCCATCCCGGCCATGGCAATCGAACATCTGTTGCTGTTCGGTCTGGTCGAGGGCGTGGTGACCCTACTGGTGCTGATCTATTTCATGAAGAACGATCGTGAAAGCGTCTATGCCCTTAGGGAGACGAAGTGATGAGTCCGTTTCAGAAAAAACTCCTGGCGATTATTATCCTGATGGCCGTATTGACGCCTGTCGGCATCTACCTGCCGGCGAAATTCAAAGCCGGGGACGCCTGGGGTGAATGGTCGGTGGAAACCATTGAAAAGCTGGTTGGCTTCGTGCCGGCGAAATTGAAAGAGACCACCGATCTGTGGAAAGCGCCCGTGCCGGATTACAATCTGGGTGACGAAAAATCCAGCTTCATGACACAGGCGCTCTCTTATATCCTGTCCGGCGCCATAGGCGTCATCCTCTGCATCCTCGTGATGTTCGGTCTCTCACGGCTTGTGATAAAAAAAAATAAGTGACCTGATAAGGACGTGTCGCATTGACATTCATCGATAAGACAATAAAAACAATAGCCGGCATCATAAAGTCGAGCTATGTGTACTGGGAAATGGCGGAAAAAAACGGTCTGTTTCAGAAGCTCGATCCGCGGGTCAAAATCGTGTTCATGGTATACTTCATTGTTATCGTGAGCCTCCTCCGGAGCGTGTACGCCGAGCTGGCCGTGTCAGCGTTCATATTCATGCTGATCGCTTTTTCGCGGCTCAATATTTTCTACCTGTACAGGCGCATCATCGGCTTTGCCTTCTTCTTCGGGTTTCTCATCGCCCTGCCGTCGGCCTTCAACGTGATCACCCGCGGCGAAATCATTCTGCCTGTGGCTATGCTGCCGCGGGCCTATCAATTCTGGATCTATTCAATTCCGAAAGAGATCGGCATAACCGGGGAGGGAGTCTTCGGCGTTGCCATGCTCACCCTGCGGGTCGCCAATTCCATCGGGATATCGCTACTCGTGATACACACCACACCCTTTTTCGAGATCATCAGGGCCCTCAAGGTCTTTCGGGTGCCGGACACCTTTCTCATGATCATCATCCTGACCTACAAGTATATATTCATTTTTTCGAAGACCGTGGAGGACATGTACCTGGCCATGAAGAGCCGCCTCGTCGGCACCATGGACAGCGGGACGGTCCGGGAATTGATCGCCGGCAGGATCTTTTTCATTTTCAAGAAATCGCAGATGCGCTATGAAGAGACGTACCGCGCCATGGTGAGCCGCGGTTTTAATGGTGATATCGAGCTCTACAGCTTCAGGGCCTTCACCGCGCGTGACGCCGTCGCCGGCGTTGTATTTGCATCGGCCGGGATTGCCGTTCTGGTGTTTCAGGGTATCATATAACCCCTCGGAAACAGGGGATCTTTAACAGGAATTATAACCATGAAGATCATTCAGCTTGAACATGTATCATACAGCTTTTACGATATCGTGCCGGCGCTGTGCGACGTGACCCTGTCCATCGATGAAGGCGACATGGTTGCTGTCATAGGCGCCAACGGAAGCGGCAAGTCGACCCTGCTCCAGGTCATGAATGGCCTCGTGCATCCGCGGACCGGCACGGTGCACTTCCGCGGGGAAGAGGTCACCGAAAAGAGGCTCCGGGACCGGGCGTTCCAGCGCTTTTTCCGCGAGCGGGTGGGGATGGTGTTCCAGAACTCCGACGTGCAGCTCTTCTGCCCCACTGTTTTCGACGAGCTTGTCTTCGGGCCCCAGCAGCTGGGCCTTTCAAAAAATGAGGTGCTCCGAAGGGCGTCGGAGACGATGGAGATGCTGAACATCGAATATTTAAAGGACCGGCCCACCCACATGCTGTCAGGGGGCGAAAAGAAGCGGGTGGCCATCGGCTCGTCCCTGGCCCTGAACCCCGAGGTGCTTCTCCTGGACGAGCCCGCCAGCGGCCTTGATCCGAAGACGGAGTCCTTTCTCACTGACCTGATCATTTCACTGTCTGAATCGGGCAAAACGATAGTTATCGCCACCCACGACCTGGAACTGGTGGACCACCTCCAGCCCAAGGTTGCCGTCATCAGCGAAGAACACCGCGTCGAAAAGATCGGCGCCGTTGATGAGATCCTGAAGGACCAGGACCTTCTCGTGAAGGTCAACCTGGTGCACGAACACCGGCACCGTCATGGTTCAAGGGTGCACTCCCACCTGCATTCCCATTATTTTTTCCATGATCATAAAAGGTCTCATGACCATGACGGACAAACCCATTCCCATGACGGTCATCCCCACATCCATGAAAAGCCAGACGGCAAGGGCAAGGGACACAGACATTAGAGTGCATACCACCTGATCACTCCCGCCTGCTCTTTAATAGCTCATTAAAAAATCTTCAGTATTCAAATTTGCCTGAAACGAAACATTCATGAAATAGTAAATCTCTCTTGACAATTGATTCCAATCAAGTATTAAACCATGTATACTGACATTAAGTAATAGCAGAGGTAACTATGTCTACTTTGAAGAAAATTGGTATTGTGAAAATATTTCTATTGGTTTGCGTGCTCAGTACGGTTTTCTATTATAAAGAAACACTATCGCAATCGATTCCGAATCCTGTGCAGCCGACGATTGTTGTCCATGTGCAGGACCAGGATAATACAGTATTTTTCCAGGGACAGCGTGCGGGTCATCTGAATAAAAAGAAATCCAAGCGCGTTGAAGCATTCAAAATTGCTTCCGCCGTATTTACTGAAGAACAATTGGGTTTTGAATACAGTGCCGTAAGCGAGGGGAAGGGAGAAAGAGAGGTTATGACCAGATGCACCTCCCAGCAGGACAAGGAAAATCCCAGAAAAGGCTGCTGGGCCGGCGATGTGAAGAATGGCCGGAAAATATACCGGTTCAGTATCAATCTAACCGGAACCCAGAAAGATAAATACACGGTCATTTACGGCGGGCACTGGGAGGACGCGGGAGACATGGGACCGTTTACAAACGCTCAGGTTGCCGGCCCATCGGGCCATCTCCGCCTGCAGGCAATCTGGGTATGGATAGTCACAAAAGAATTCCTGGCCAACAACCAGGACATGCTGCAAACAATCTGGAACAGCCGTACCAATAAGTTCGATAATGCCAGGGGAAAATTCGTTGATTGATTGAACATTGCCGGAAACTCTATCGATTTCCCGGATTCATTACGATCAAAGTGTCTTTATGATGATTGCAATTGCATCATTTTTCAATTGTATAGGAATCTATGATTGCCCCATCCTGTTTGTATGCTGTTATCCGTAATGTTTTTTTATTAATTGCAATTAATTCATAGCACGGCTTATCTTTGGGATTATAAAAAAATGCATCACTGGATAAATGAAAAAGCATTCCGTAATATTTTGCTCCGCTTCTGCCGGTGGTGTAGTAGATGGTTCCTTCTTTGGGATCATTACCCGGTTTGTCATTTTTCATCGGGTGAGTTCTGGCGATAACATGATCATGGGCGCTGAAAACCACATCGGCATGATGCTTCTCAATGATCGGGCAGAAGGCTTTTTTTACTTCCCTGTTTATACTTAACGGGTGATGAGAATAGGGTGATTTGTGAAATAATACCAGCTTCCATTTTTTCCTTGAGGAAGAGAGGTCTTCATCCAGCCATTGTGACTGGACTTTTAAAATATCCCCGTAATGCCGAGATTCCTCATCCTGCTGGCTGTCCAGAATTGAAAAGTGTACATCAGCGTAATCAAATGAATAAACCTGGCCTTTCAATCCATCCGGACCATTCTGGAATACTTTAAATTGTTTCAAATAATAATAGGGCTTGGTATACGGCCATCTTTTCGCGCCGTAGGTTTCATGATTCCCTTCAACCGGCACCAGTGGAATAATGCTTGTCGTTTCACGGGCGGCATCAAACCAATTGTTCCAGTGGATATAATTCTGGCCTGATTCTACCATGTCACCCATGGTGACTATAAATTTTGCTTTCCCGTGTCGCTTGCGGGCATTATATAATGTGGCATGCCACTGGGAATAATCCGAATTATTCACATTCCCGCTTTGGCTGTCTCCAAAAATCAGGAATTCAAAGTCGTCGGTATTATTTGCTGCGGTTGAAAATGTATACTGCTGACTGGAATTTTTGCCGCATTCGACATGATAGGAATATTTAGTCCCGGGCTTTAACCCCTTTAGTGTGACACTGAATATGTTCATGCTTACGGAACTGTCTCCCGCTGCTGAAGTGAATAATTCAACCACGGCTTTTTTGTACACACATTCCGGGTCAGATTTGCCGAATTCACTGTATGCTACTCCCCCTTCTGTAACAGTAGAAGCGGCCCTCCATGTTATGGTTTGTGTTGTAACAGGATCATCGGACCATGTTAAGACAATATGATCCGGTTTTTCAGTGGCGTTCAGAGTCTCATTAATCGTTTTATTGTTATACTGGGAATATAATATGCTGGCAGGTGCCAGTGATACGACTGGAAAAAGAATCAATATATATATTAATTTTTTATGCATGGGATATTCCTTCAGTCATGATTGTAATGTATCGCTGTTATGGAAGTCCAGGACGGATGGAAAAGATCATAGGGATCATCATCCTTGCCGCGGTTTTTCACCCATGATCCGTCGGAATTCTGCCGGGCTACGAGATACTCCACGGCCTCACGTACCTCCGTACGATGTCCCAGACCGAAAATCTTCATGCACTCGACGTATTCACCCAGTAAATCGAGATCGTGTACCCGGGTCCGCACGGTCGGAAAATTATCAAGAATATATTTCCTGAGTTTGCGGGCAAGCGCGGTGTCATTGACCGGGTATTCGCCGTATCCCGTCATGACAAACACGAGATGTGTCGCATAATAGTTCTGGTCCTTGTAGCCGTCCTCGTCTGCGGCGGTATACTTGAATGGCAGAGATTCACAGGTCCTGAGAAATTCATCCTGATAATCCTTCGGCAGCCGCAATGATTTTTGCATACCCCGCTTGTAGGCAAATCGGAAATGGGAATAGTCGCAGATACTATCGGTCAGCTTGTCATAGTTCAGGCTTTTTGCGGCGGAATAAAATTCGTCCCGGCATTTTTCGCCGTTGTAGCCGCTTAAATATTTGTTGAAATACTCAATATATTTACCTGTCGGCGCATTAACCCGTTCAAGTATTCCTATCATCAGGATAATATCCTGTTCATTATCTTTCGTGAAAATTCTTTCCGCATGACCGGCACCGCGCAATCCTTCATTTTTTATCACTTTCCGGACAATGTCCCGGATGACGCTGTCATTATGTATCACTGACACTTCGTACAGCATCGGGATATAGTTATGAAAAATAAAAATAAAATTGTCATTATCCTGGACAAAATCAAGCAGCCATAATAATCCTTTAATAACCGAAATCCGTTGAGCGTTGAGCCAGGTGTGATCAAGTTCCTCTCTGAGAATGCGTATTTCCTCCCTGTTGTAATTACGGGTTGTTGAGCCGGCCGGGTTTACGGGAAATGGTTTTTTGCATGAGAACGTAATAGCAAGAGCAATAATGAATATATAGGTCGCAATGGCTGATAGTTTCATACTTTTTCTATCTTTCATCAGATGGTACAATAATGATAAAAACAATTAATATGAAAAGAAGGTTAAGCTGATTTCAAGAACAAAACATGCATATCTCTTGAAATTTAGCAGGAACCGGTTTTCATTGTTTTTGCTTCGCCTGATTAAGCGGGAAGGCGGTCCTGTTATTATTTTATGCATTGACCGGTTTTTTTGTTGTTATTTATTTATCAATATTAATTATTCATCAGGCTGGTTTTCCATGAACATGAGAATATGATACAAACTGTAGTACATTTTGACGGAGTAGAAAGAACAGATGAATACCTTCAAGGAAAAGTATGGGCCCTGGGCTCTTATAACCGGTGCTTCACGGGGGATTGGCGCTGGATTTGCACGGCAGTGTGCCGCCAGCGGACTTAATGTTGTTCTGGTTGCGACAAATGAATTACTGCTGAAAGAACAACAGCATTTCATCGAATCCAATTACCGCGTTGAAGCCCAGATAGTTGTGCTGGACCTTTGCCGTGAAGATATAGTAAACAAGCTTGCTCCGGCGACAGGGGACAAGGAGATCGGACTGCTTGTCTGTAATGCAGGTGTTGCAACCGTTCAGACCTTTATCTCGCAACCGGAGGAAGAGCTGCTTCGCCAGTTCCATCTAAATGCGCGTTCGGCTCTTATGCTGACCCGGCATTACGCCGCTGACATGGTGAGAAATAAACGCGGAGGTATAATACTCGTGTCGTCTGCATCCGCGATGAACGGGACCGCGTATTCGGCGAATTATGCCGGGACCAAAGCATATAACCTCATCCTTGCTGAAAGCCTCTGGTATGAATTGAAGAATCATAACGTGGATGTGCTCGGGTTCATGCCCGGCTGCACGAAAACTCCGGGATTTGAAAGACATGATCCTCATCCCGGAGCATTTGTCCCGGTTATGGACGTTGAGGAAACAGTCGCTGAGGCCCTCCATGCCCTCGGCAGATATCCCAGCAGGATCGCGGGGCTGACGAACAGGCTCTCATATTTATTCATGGGCTTGTTCGCGTCACGTCGTCAGGCCATCCGCCTGGTCAGCAGGTCGATGAAAAATATATTCAATCCGTCAGTTTAGTGCAAGGAAGGTACTGATAACTATCGGTCCGGTGACTTTTTTATATAACGTGACGGTTTGTTATGGGTTTATTCTGATACCCATCTCATCTGAACAGTTGTTTACCGATAACTATCGGTCGAACAGTTACTCTAACCCCTCCTCATATCCTGGATTTCAGTGAAAATAATCCTTTACAGAACTTATGGATTTTGACTTTTTCGTTCTGTTACCTTATGACGCGCTCCTGAAAAAATAAAAAATGAGCCCTGCGCTCTTCAGGCCGTGTCACAGGGGAGCCATGGCTCCCCACTAAGCGAATAGGAGGCTTGCCACTTATGAATCCCATCAAATACTCCCTGGCGAAAGCCATGGTTAGGCGGAGCGTTAACCACTCGGATTTCGATCCCGCGGCGGCGGAACGGAACCTTGATATCGACCGCTCCGTGCCGGAATACAACAACAGCTACTATTTCGCGGGCTTTGCAGACGACGGCACTGCCGTAATTCTGCGCCTCGCGGGACGGGGTACGGGCGTTTTCGAGCTGTGGTTCTCCCTGAATCTGCCGGGACGGGGACGTCTTTCGGTTCCCGTGACGCTGCAGAAATCGGTCAAGAGCTTCGAAAAAAGCCCGCTGAAGATAATCTGCCGCGAACCGGAAAAAAAACTCGAGCTTTCCTTTGACGGCACGGTGAATGACGAGAAGGGAAAACCGGCCAGCGTACGGCTCAATGCCGAGCTCACGTCGGCATTCCCCATCTTTCATTTTACCAACGACATGGACCCGGCGCCGATGGCCCGTGCCATGGCGGCGGAGAAATGGACAAAGGAATGGTTCCTCACGCTGCGCGATATGCACCAGCACCACTATGAACAGGGCGGCGATCTCACCGGCACGCTGTCCGTCGACGGGAAAACGCGAAAGCTCAAGATGAAATTTTTCCGCGACCATTCCTTCGGCCCCCGTTCCTGGGACGCCATGGACCGTCACGTCTGGCTGTGCCTGTGCCTTGACGACGGCTCCTTCGTAAACCTGAGCCTGCCGGAATATCCCTTCATTAAAATCAAAGCCGGCTTCTTCGCCAGGGACGGCCGCTATACACCCGTTGCAGGGTCCACGTCCTTCGCCGAGATCTCTCCCGGCACAAAGCCGCCGGCGTCTTTTAATTTCAGCATGGACCTGGCCGATGGACGGCATCTCCGGGCATCCTGTGTCAAGGGTCCGGGTTTCACGTGGCTGATGGATGACGTATACCGCGTCTTCGAGTGGGTATCCACCTTCAACCTGGACGGCGTCCCCGGCCGGGGCATCTGCGAGTTCGGCTACAACGTACGACGTTTCGATTATGGCCTTCTCTGAGATTACAGCCGGTATGCCTGGCCTGGTTCGTCTTGGCGACCTTGCCGAAGGGAAAGGAGGCGGCAAGGCTTCGGGTCTCCGGGCGCTGCAGGACGCCGGGCTCGAGGTGCCGCCGGCCCTGGTGATTCTTGAACCTGCGAGCGTTACCGGGGAGGACCTTGCAGCGGTACCGGCACTCATCGGTCCCGGCCCCTGGGCTGTACGGTCGTCGGCGTTCGACGAGGACGGGGAAGGGGCCTCCTTCGCGGGCCAGTTCAGCACGTATCTCAACATCGACACCCTATCCGGTCTCCAGGATGCTGTCAGGTCATGCGTCATCTCCGCTTCATCGGACCGGGTCATTTCATATCGCGGTACGCTGGCGGACAGCCCGTCGGCGCCCATGGCCGTGGTGGTGCAGCGCATGATAGCGCCGCGCTATGCCGGCGTTATTTTTACCGCCGATCCGGTTACGGGCGATGCGGGGTATTCGGTCATCGAGGCGGTCCACGGACTCGGCGAAGCGCTGGTGGGCGGAGAAAGCCTCGCCAGCCGCTATCGCGTTGATGGCGAAGGCAGGATCATCGAGGAGGCTCCGGCGCCGGGCGGGCCCAGGATCGGCGCCGATATTGTGCGGGAGCTGGCCCGCCAGTCACGGGTCGCCGCTGACCGCATGAAGCGGCACCTGGACCTTGAATGGGCCGTTGATGATTCGGGACATCTTTTCTGGCTCCAGGCGCGGCCCATTACAACCCTCGAGGGTCCCGATACGGGCGAGTTCGACTACCCGGCGCGGGACAGCCAGTTCTTCACCCGCGCCAACATCGGCGAGATGATGCCCGGCGCCGTGACGCCCCTGACCATGGACGTCTTCGGTGACGCTGTTGATTTCTGCATACGCTATTTTTACCGGACCACCGGCTCACTGACGCGGGCGACCCGGAACGAGCGGTTCGTCGTTTCCTTTGGAGGACACCTCTTCCTCAACCTGAACCAGATGTTCCTCATGGCGGACCGCGTTCTGGGCTCGACGCGAAAGACCTTCGAACAAAATCTGCTTGGGCACACCCTCGACGAGGAGCCCCCCATCACTGCGGTCCCGTTCCCGGTGCGGTTCATAAACGGATTCCGCATGGGATGGTATGTGATGATGAAAGGATTGTTCCGCAGCCGCCTTGAAAAAAAGGCAGCGCTATTTACTATCAATCTGTCGGAAAGCGATCCGCTGCGTCTCTATGAAACTATCGAACGCCGCGTCATCGTTTTAAACTGGGCATACACCTGGCATCTTTGCGTAAGCACCCATTCGGGAGTGATGAACGGAATTTTGCAGGAGATTTTACGCAAAGGGGGCGTACCGGAGGATGAACTCGACCCGGCGCTGACTTCGCTTCTGGCGGATATCGAGGGGATCGAGAGCGCCGCCGTGGTGAGGACCCTTGAGGAGATCGCCGCGGCCATTGTCGGCGACGCCGCTGTCCGGGATGAATTTACGGTCATGACCACCGACGCGGCTGCCCGGTGGCTTGATGGCCCGGCAAGCGGCGCCCATGGCAGTGCTTTCCGTGCGCTCCTGGAGCGCCATGGCCATCGCTGCATCCGCGAGGCGGAACTCAGGGAAAAAGACTGGGGCGAGGAGCCCTCGCAGCTGGTCGCCATGCTCCAGCGCATGGCCGCGGGCGGCGCCGTTCACCGGGCGAAACATGCCGACCCTGCCGGAGCATTCCCCGCGGATAATCCTGCCCTGGCGGGGCGCGCGTTCCGCTGGGCCGTGAAACAGGCGCGCAGCGGAGTATTCGGCCGCGAGTATTGCAAGTCCCTGGTGATCAGGATCCAGAGCCGGTTTAAGCACGCCTATCGGAGGCTTGCCGCGATCCTGTGCGAGCGGGGCGTGATCCCCGACGAAGATCTTATTTTCTTTTTCACCCGCCGTGAGCTCGGCGAAGTCGTGAGGACCGGGGACCAGTCCCTGGTCAGGAGGGCGGTGAAGCGGCGGCGGCTGCTTCCCGAGCAGATGAGTCGGCGCTACCCTGACGTCTTTTGCGGTGCTCCGAAGCCACTGGATATGGCCGCATCAGGCCGCACCGGAACAGTACTGCAGGGCATGCCCGTGAGCCCCGGGATCGTGCGCGGCCCCGCCCGGATGATATTCAGCGTGGATGACGCCGAGTCCCTGCGGCCCGGCGAAATCATGGTCGCCTCATTTACGGATATCGGGTGGACACCTTATTACAGTATCGCCGGGGGCCTCGTGACCGAAACCGGGTGCATGCTGTCCCATGGCGCGGTCGTTGCCACGGGAATATGGATTGCCCATGATCACGGCCGTGCCGGGGATAATGGGGACCCTTGGAAGCGGTGACATCGTGGAACTGGACGGACGCAGCGGCACCTTGACCATAGTTGAGCGGGCTGCCGTCATATAAAAAATAGCAATTCAGATTGAATCAAAAGTATGATTTAAGGATTTTCAATGTAATCCGGGGCAATGACGACAGGCCCGGGATATGCTCCTACTTCTCTTTCTTCCAGGTCTTGTCAGGGTTAAATGTTTTCATGTTCTGTGCGATTTTTTCCGTATCCTTTCCAAGGTCCTTCTGATACACCACGCCATCTTGATTCACAATAAAGGTCATGACTCCCGAGTTGCCGTACTCGGCCGGGTATGCGACCATGGCAAAGCCGCCGACCATGTTATCATAGACCATGTAATCATATGTCCCTCCCGGAGCGCTTTCCCCCTGGGCCTTCAGGATCTTGTAGTAATACCCGCGATAGGGCACGGGTTTATCCGCAGTCTTCATGCCGCCATATCCTTCCTTGACAGCCCGTGCTATATAAGGACCCATGGGGCTCTGCTCTTCGCCCTTTTCCGACTCCCAGTAGAGGCCGTCTTTTTTTTCCGGCGTGCTCCGGAATTTCTGGGCATATTCCAGATAGCCGTCCCCGTCATAGTCTTTCCCAACATATTCACGCTGAGCGTCAACATAGGCGTGGCAGACCAGAATGGCGCTCATTTCGTTCCTCCCTGCGCGACGATTCAGGAGCTCATCCTTTCCAGCCATGGTATCGAAAAGCCATGTCTCATTTTTTTTCACCAGGGGAATGGGGAAGGGCCATTTATCTTTGCCGATGATGAGGGTTGCTTTATTATCATTTTCTTTCTCCACACTGTGCTTTGTTTCAAAGTTTTTAACAAAGAGCTTTTTCATGGCAGTGTCGGCAACCTCGTCCCCGGAGGAGATGACGTCTTTTCCTCCCGGGCCAAGAATGGCAAGCATCTCGTTCATGTCATTGATTTTCACGGCAGCAATCAGGCTTTTTACCGCTTCTTCAGGGTTCGCGAATGTCTTCTGCTGCGCGCCCGCGCTCTGGTGCAGGCAAACAAGAAACAGCGATGTTATGATCAGAACCGCCATACCATGGAGAACTGTTCCCGCGTTTCTTTTTTCATTTCTGTGGAGAATCATATTTCACCTGCCATGTTTATATTTATGATAATAATCTTTGTTGCCATCTACCTGCGGCCGCCACCCCGGCCGCCGCCACCGCCGAAACCTCTGCCCCCGCCTGAGGACATGCCCTGGCGGCTCGAACTGCCGCGGTTGCTGTATTGTCTCGCATCACTGCCTCTGCTGTTTCCTCCAAAGGCGCTGTCGCGACCGCCCCTGTCATAACTCCCACGGTCCCCGGCACGATCGCCTGAACGGTTCCTGTCCTTCTGCGTCAAGTCCTGTTTCCCGCGGTCCCCGCCACGGTCGCCCGCGCGGTCCCTGTCCTTCTGCGTCAAATCCTGTCTCCCGCGGTCCCCGCCACGGTCGCCCGCGCGGTCCCTGTCCTTCTGCGACGAATCCTGTCTCCCGCGGTCCCCGCCGCGGTCGCCCGCGCGGTCCCTGTCCTTATCCTTGCTCCCCTGGTCGGACCTGCCGCGATAAGAATCTTGAGGTCTTGAAGGCTGGGTTGAAGGTTTATTAAACTTATCTCTCGTTTGCCTGTCCCCGTAGTTAACGCCGCCGCGGTGGCTTGGATCATGCTGCCAGTTGCCCTTCCCGGCAGGGTATTGCGAAGCATGTGCGCCGCGGTTGATATTCTTGTTGTAATTATAATTCTGGTGTACATTGATATTCACGCAGCTATAGCCATGAGGACCTCCCCAGTAGCAATGCCCCCACGCATAGCCCCAGGCGACCCCGAAAGACACAACGGCGGCAAAAGCGAAGGCAGAGGCGGCGACATAGCCCGGAGGATACATGTAGTAGGGAGGATACGCGGGGTAGCCCCATACACCGTACACCACCACCGGGTCATAGGCCGGCACATAGACTACCTGGGGGTTGGCAGGTTCGATGACAATAACCTGTGTCTCCTTTTCAACGGTCACTTTCTGCTCCTTTGTTGTTTTGAGGTTGCCCGCTTCCCTGGCCTTTGCACGGAGCTTCTGGACCGTATCCATCACATTCTTCTGCTGGGCCAGGAAGATGTCCCCCAACTTCTGTGTCCAGTCGATTTTCTCGCTCATCATCGCCAGAACCTGGGGAAAGTTCACCAGGGACTTGACGCTGGGATCCCATGGCTGCTTCTCCAGGGCGGATGACAGGGCGTCCCCTTTGAGGTCTTTATTCTGCTTGACCCAGCGGTCAGCTTTCACGATTTCCAGGGGATAGGTGGAGGCCATAAGGACCTGCACCAGTAATTTATCCGGATAGAGGGCTATCGGAGCAAGTACCTGCTCCACTTCTTCCTGCTTGAATGGTTTGGAGCCCTCATTATCCTTAGCCATGCTCCACTGGGGCGCTGCAATCTGGAGGATAAGAAACCATGCCAATATGAGTTTCAATATGTTAATTTCTTTCATGGAACACCTTCGCTTCCGGGACCCTAATGATAAAACTGTACGGGGATCGCCTAAAAATTTTATCTTTGATGCAGGATCCTGTTATTCAACGTATCGTTTGTTGCCGGTTTAAAAAATCATGCTGCCCTCGTCAGAAACCGAGACCCGCAGACACTCTGCTATTCCCGCAAGATGTTACAAGGATATAGTTGAACGAATACGAGAAATCCTTATAATTCGATAGATCGCTGCAACAGAAAAATCAAGTATTTTTTAAGAATAGGCACAGGGCGGCGATCCGGATTCCTGCATTATTATCAGGAAATAACAACTCTTACACCGGTGTCCCACTTATTCAGAATATACCCGGGATGATCTTTTTCGGGACCAGTTTGCAGTATTCTTTCCAGTAATCCCCGTATTTTTCTGCACAGCGACGGTCATCCCGAATTGACCGATGCGTTAAAAGAATGGTCAGGAAGGTGACGTAAAAATAGGGGAGAAAATCGCTGAACAATGCAGGGAGGCTCCAGAAGAATGCCGAGAGTATTTCCGGTATATAATGGAAATGACGGCTGACGCCCCACCAGCCGGAAGCAAGGAGAATGCTTTCCTTCTCCTCGCCCTGTTCGGTGCGGTATCGTGCCCGTATCAGCCTGGGCTCTTTGCCCCAGATTTTACAATTTCCGTTGGTCGCGCGCACCTTCTGCCTCTGGCGGTCCGCCCAGTAATTGGTGAAAATACTGAGGGTTCCGAGGACGAATATCAGGGGCCCGATTATCATGCCAAGATTGTTCGGATGGTTTACCAGGTACAGCGTGTGGGAGGTATACACGCAGGGAAGCCACACCAGGCATCCCCAGCAGATATAGAACCCGGCCCGGTCATGCATGATATCCATGGAGCTCAGGTATCCCGTTTCCCATATGTAAAACTTGGTTATGTAGATGAGCTGCAGGGCCACGGCAACGGCCATGGAATCGGTAAGTCCGTATAACTCATGCTGTTTTGCCGCAAAAGAGAGTATGATCAGCCCCCATCCCATCATGCCGAAACGGCAGTTGGTGAACATTTTAATATCCCACCCGAGTATGCGGGGATACAGCTCTGTTCCCCAGTAATAATCAAAGATGAAATTTCCGGTATATCCCGAATCAGTCGATGACGGGAAAAACCTGCCCTTGAAATAAAGGAAAAGACAGATGACGAGGCTGGTGAAATTCATTGCCCCCAGCAATTCACCGAAGTGGTCATATACTATAGCCGGGGAAAATAATTTGAACACCATCGAGCACAGGATGAACAGGACCATTGTTGACAGGAACGCGGGGACCCCGTTTGCCCGGTACACCGGCACATTGCCCCGGGGAGTTACCGGCCCATGGTATACCTTGCCGGGGAGCAGCCTCATGAACAGGATCTGGATACCGGCAAAGATCCCTATTATCGACCATGCCGCGGGGGTCCCGAAAAACACCGGCAGCCAGATGCGGCCCAGGATCGAAAAGAGCCCTTCCTGTAACAGCATTTCTCCCAGGCGAAGGAATGAACCATGCAGGGTGACGTTGGTATACCACATGAGCATAACCGTGGGAGGGCAGGTGACCAGGAGGATCACAGCCATTGTTTTCCTGATAGCGAGAGACCGTGATGCGGCCTTGCCTGTTGAGTCAACGGGAGTATTCATCGGCGTCAACCTCTATGGTGGTTTATAATATATACTAATACTGAACAGCAGCTGTGATAGGAATTAAATGAAATCCCGGTGATGCTTTGTCACAACCGTGTTCTCTTTGTGCATTGCAAAATTCATTAAAAGCGAGGTAACACATGGCGTTGTCAAGAACTATTCTCGGGTGCCTTGTACGGCAACATGCAAACACCGGGCCGCCGCACAGGAAATGGTTCACGGCCCCGCCGGCGTCGTGGCGATGACAGGGCCTGAGAAATCCGACATGCCGTCGTTATTGACCGCTGCGATACGGTAGTAATAAGTGCCGACCGCGGTCAAACCGGTGTCAGTGTAGGAAACCGCTCCCGCACCGGTAATAGTGATTGTTGTGTAGGCTGTTCCATCCGTTGAACGCATGATTTTAAAACCGATTTCCTGCCTTGACAGGTCAGTCCAGGTGAGGCGAATGCTTGTTGCCGATTCCGCAATAGCCCGCAGATTCCCGGGCGGCTGCAAAAACAGGTTAAGCTGTGGCAGGGGCTCCGCAACAGCGGTTCCCCTGTTGTCGGCTTGCCCGGTGTCATTCCGGTAGTTGTCCTGCCAGAGTGCCCAGCCGGGACCATGTTCGACATAGGCCAGCCATCCTGAATATGGATCAAAGCGGTTATCGACAGCCCAGAGATGTCTTCCATAGCCGCCGTTGTCCCTCTCGATGACCAGGTTATACCCGTATCCGGCCAGAAGGTTTCCGGTTATGTAGATGTTCTCCAAGAAACAGTCGTTCCACGTCGCTTGGAAAAAGACCGCTCCCGTGGCAATGCTGGACGCGGGGTTGGTCAGGATATAGTTATTTCTGATAAGGGCAAGGCCGCCGCTGTAGTCCCTCATGGTGAACCCGTCCTGGTGGGACTGGCCGCTGCCAAGGAACCATTCACCCTGAACAAGGTCATGGATATAGGTGCCTTCCATCGTGACCGGGTCCTCACCGAAGAAGGCCACGCCGCTGGCCAGCCCCCTGATATTGCAGAGAAGGACCTGGATGTTGCCGCAGCTGATCGCGATGCTGCCGCAGGCCGGATTGGTGCCGTCGCCGTTCAGGGGGATGGCGCTTCCGTCGATATCGCAGCTGCGGATGATGTTTTGCGATGCCCCGGTACCGCGAAAGAGGGGCATGCCCCGGCCGATCGATAAGGGGTGAAACCAGCATTGTTCAAAGGTGATATTTCCGGCGGAAAGGTCGATGCCGCCCATTTCAATGCGCCGGTCAGTTATGACGGTACCGGCGGGTACGTACCATGTGCCGTACTGGACCTGGGCGCCCGGCGGCTCATACAGAGGCAGGGAATTTCTGTCAATCCCGGCCCCTGTCAGTCCGGTATTGTTCCCGTCAAGCTGCCACCCTTTCAGGGCCGTGACCGGCGGAGGCAGCGCAGGAGGCGTTGAAGGCCCTGATGTATCTGGTTGATCAAATAAAGATAACAGAAGGGCGGCGCGCTTTTCCTGTATATTCACGTCGATGCAGGATATTATTCCTGCGAGTAATAGAAAGCAGGACGCGATTGCGTTCATCTTTTTCATATGGAAACCTTCCCTCTCGCAATACATTACAGATCTTCCCGCGTTACTCCCTCGATCTCCATGATGAGATCAGGGCCGTAGGCCAGTGCCGGAGTGGCGTAGCCGGTTTTGATTTTGCCCTTCAGTACCTTTTCCGCGATGAGGAGGGCCGTCAGGCATGTCAGCTTGTAGCCCTCCGGAGTTGTCAGGCGCGCGGATGCGGTCTTTCCGTCTTTTCCCTCTGCGGTGGCGACAAAAACCGACCGGTCGCTGTTTCTCTCCTCTTCCGTGGGGCCCTCCGGCTGTCTGTCCGCGTATTTCATCAGCACGTTCTGCATGAAGCCGGTTCCGTAGAACCAGCCAAGGTAGTGGATCATGTAGGCGAAGAGGCGTGTGGCATGGGTCATTTCGAAATATACTTCGATGTTTCCGATGCCGGTCGTGGTATATGCGGTTGAAATATCGCCCAGGGGTATGGAAATGCATTTTGTCATCCCGCCACCCAGGTCGGCCTTTTGGACCTCAAGTTTATCTCTTCTCGTGATGGTTCCATTTTTACGGATGCATATCCCCCTGTCTATATGCTCGAAGGCGGTCTTAAGGGTGCCATGGGACATCTTTTTATGACCCGTCATGAAAAGACGGAGCGTGCGGGGATCCCTGACTTTTTTCAAAACGTACAGCGCCAGGCAGTCGGAGGGAACGAGGGTGAAGCCGATGCCGGGCAGTATCATGATCTTCCTCTTTCGGGCATCGGCATCGTATGCCGCAAGTTTCTCAAAATCATCAGCCATGCCTGCGGACAGGTCGAGGTAGTGCGTGCCGGTCCTGAGGCACGATTCAACAAGGGGGACAGACGTTCCCGAAAAAGGCCCGGCTGAATTTATAACGGCATCCATGTCATGCAATGATGCATCGATCCGCTTCGCATTGCTCAAGTCGAAGGCGCGATACTGCATGCCAAGCCTGTCCGCTATGGCTTTCACCTTTTCTTCATTGCGCCCTGCCAGAACGGGCGCCATCCCCCGCGCTTTTGCGGCTTCCGCAACCAGCTTCCCCGAGTAGCCTGTTGCGCCGTAGATCATCAGCTTTTTTTTCATGCACCGACCCGATGTTTTTTTGTATATTTTATTTCACTATACCCGTCATTCCACCTGGAGCAGTATCGCCTTCAGGTATTCAGTTTCGGGGCAGTAGATGTTCACGGGATGGTCGCAGGGCTGGCCGTGCTTGCCGATGATGGATGCCTTGCGACCCGCGTCGGCGAAGGCTTCGTATACCACCATCTGGAAAAGGTTCATGTCGATGAAGCGAGAGCAGGAGCAGGTGAGGATTGTCGCGCCGGCGGGACACCGCAGGGCCAGCTGCAGGTGGAGGTCCTTGTAGCCGCGGCAGGCCCTGTCTACCGAGGCCTTGTTCTTCGCCAGGGCCGGCGGGTCGAGGATGATCAGGTCCGCGTCCAGCGTGCCGTCCCTGAGGTACTGGAAGATGTCGGCCTTGATGAATTCGCACGGCGCGGTCACGCGGTTCAGCTCCATGTTTTTTTTTGCCATTTCCAGGGCCCCGGCGGAGGAGTCCACGGAGACGATCGACGATGCGCCGCCCATGGCTGCCGCCACGCTGAAACCGCCGGTATAGCTGAAGAGGTTCAGGACCCTGCGGCCATGGGCCAGACTCCGCACCAGGAAGCGGTTATCCCGCTGGTCAAGGAAGAACCCTGTCTTCTGGCCCGCGCCGATGCTGACGTAAAAGGACATGCCGTCTTCCTTCATGAGAAGCTCCGCCGGCGTTTCATCGTGGAGCTGTCCCTGGGCCGGAGCGAGGCCTTCGAGCCCGCGTCCCTCGTGGTCGCTCCGCTCGTAGATGCTTGCCGGGTTCAACTCCTCGACCAGGATTTTCACCATGGCGGGCTTCAGCCTGTCCATCCCGAGGGTGAGGCACTGAAGCACCAGGTGGCCACTGTAGGAATCGACGATCAGGCCGGGAATGAAGTCCCCTTCCGAGAAAATGAGGCGACAAGAATCCGTATCGCGGAGAAGGGGGTTGCCGGCGCGCTTCGCCGCTGCAGCCTGAACCAGTTCCCGCAGATAGTTATCGGTGACCTCCCGTTCTCCGAAAGAGAGTATCCGTACCGCGATCTGCGTCCTGCTGTTGTAGTAGCCATAGCCCAGGTGCGTGCCGGCGGCATCGCGCACTGATATGATGTCGCCGTCTTCGATGCCGGGCTCAGTTTTGCCGATGGCACCGGAAAAAACCCAGGGATGACGCCTGAGAAGGGCTTTTTCCTTGTGCGGCTTGAGGTGTATCGCTTTCATTTTAAATCATGCCAAAAGTAACGGTTGTTTATCCTTTTTCCTTAGTAATCGCATAAAGTGTGATGTCAATTACTATTATGAGGACATATTGGAGGGAGGGGGGCAAAAATTAAATATTCCGCTAATCAGGTGTCTGGATTTTTCCGATCTCTTTATTGACCGGCAGCGGAATTAATGTACCTTTTATATCGGGGCCATGGTCCAATAGAGTATGACTGAAACGCAATATCAAATATTCGTCCATGATCACCAGGATGAGATCGTGGCTAAGATCAGGGAACTCGATAATTTCGGAGATTCCGATATTGCCATGCTCAAGCAGCAGATCCTCAACGGCATCAATATCCGCAAGCACATGCCGGTGGTGCCCTTCGTGGAAATCAAACAGCTCCTGGTGGGGTACTTCGCCATCAAGTTCATCGAGGATGAGATGGGGTGCGAATTCTGACCGGTCCATCGAAACGCACCAGTTTACCTCGCCGCGTCATGATCATCCGCTGCGGTTAAAAGGTCTGCAGCTCCTGGAATAAGCATTCCGCGATTAATGGTAATTTTTTCTATACAGAATCATGAATATGCATTGTATGGTGTCAGGCATATCTGCATGGCGCATTAGATGCTATCCATTAATCATACTGGGGGGACGGTTTTTACCGTATAATTTCTTGACGTAGAGTCAGCTTTCTATACTTTTGTATCATGAAGTTCGTCATTCTCATCGCGCTGTTCATCGCACTGCAGACTTCCCTGGTCATTCATATCTACAGCCTTATCGGTTACATTTCCACCAAGAAAATGGACTATTTCAGGTACTTCATGATCACCGCCGTGACCAACATGCTCCTCAGCATCGCCGTCGCGACCATCGTAATGACCGACCAGCAGGTACTTCGCGGCATTAAGCTCGATGTCATCTATATCCTTGAAGCGGGCCTCGTTTTTATCTACATGATGACCATCAAAATCCGCGTGACCATCGTCATCATAAAGCGCCTCAGGAATCCGAATAACTACCACTTCTCCCACTTCGGGAAGAAAATATACAATACCAGTATTGTTAACTTCCAGGAAGTCGCTACCTATTTCATCACCTTCCCCTTCACCCTTATTGCAGGGGCGTACTTCGTTGTAAGGATAATGAGGATGTAGGTCCCGCAGCGGTAACGGTTCTCAGAGAGATATGCGCTTCGACCGTATCGGTTCCTTGAAAAAAATAGTGCCCAGCTCGTCGAAGAGCTCCGTGGAGTCCGTTGTATGGAAGCTGACGGAACCATTGCGGGAGCAGCGGCGGTCCATGTCCGGGTGCCTTTTCAGATAATCGATCAGGCTGTCGGCCACGATCTGGTCCTGGGGTATGACCGTGACGCCGCGCGGGGTGAATTTCCGGATGGTGTCAATAAGGAGAGGATAATGGGTGCACCCGAGAATGACAGCGTCTATGGCCGGGTCCGCATCCATGAGACGGCCGATATTTTTTCCCACGAAATAATCGGTCCCGGGACCGGACAGCTCGTTGTTTTCCACCAGGGGGACCCACATGGGGCACGCTTCCTGCGTTACGATGATGTCGGGAAAGAACTTCTGGATCTCCAGGAGATATGACCGGGAAGAGACAGTCCCCATGGTCCCCAGGATCCCCACGTGGCCGGAATTTGTCACCGCGCCGACTATCTCAGCCGTGGGCCTGATGACTCCCAGGACGCGCCGATCCGGGTCAATGCCGGGAAGGTCTTTCTGCTGGATGGTGCGGAGAGCCCTGGCGGACCCGGTGTTGCAGGCGATGATGACCAGGGGGCAGCCCATCAGAAAGAGTTTTTTTACCGCTTCCAGGGTGTAGGCGTACACGGTCTCGAAGGAGCGGGAGCCGTAGGGGTTGCGCGCGTTGTCCCCCAGGTACACGAAGTCATGCTCCGGGAGCTTCCTGACGAACTCTTTCAATATCGTGAGCCCGCCGTATCCGGAGTCAAACACGCCGATGGGATGTTCCGCCCGGGTATTCATTGAATGATGTTAAGACAGCACCCGGGGCCGGCTGTCAAGTATTAAAGGGCCGCCATGACCGCGGGAAAAAATTACAATACCACCGGCCGGGGGCTGGTAAAATATATTGACAGATATATCATTGCTATTTTGATTGTTACAATTTGAATATGCCAGCAGATGAGGACAGGCCTGTGAAACGTCACACGGTTACCATACTTGCGATCGTCATGGTGCTGAACGCCTGGGGTTGTTCCAACGCCAGGGAGGCCAGCATTTCTTTCACCGGCGATGTCATCATGCATATCCCGGTTAAATCGTCGGCGGACGCCCACAACATCAAGGATAAAGATACAAAGGCCTCCGTGAATAACAACGGCTACAATTTTCTTTACGAAAAAATACGCCCCGAACTGCAGAAATCGGATATCGTGGTCGGGAACATGGAGTTTCCGGTTTCGCCGCCCTTTAAGAGCAGGCCCCGCTACTTCAACTGCCCCCCGGACGGGATCGCGGCGATGAAATGGGCGGGATTCACCATGGTAACCATGGGCAACAACCATCTCCTGGACCAGGGTGATAAAGGGGTCGTAAGCACGATGAAGTTCCTGCGCCAGTATGCCATGGATTATATCGGCGTGGGCGCCGATGAAGAGAGCGCGCGCGCCGGTATCGTCAAGACCGTGAAAGGTATGCGCATCGGCTTCATCGGGTACGCCGGCTACCTGAATTTTCCACGTCAGAAGAAGACGAGCGGGCTATCACCTGAACTGGCTCTACGACCAGGACGACGTGAAAAAAGACATCACGGAGCTCCGGAAGAAGTGCGACTACCTGGTCATGGTGTCCCATGCGGGCATCGAGTATGATACGCTGCCGACCGCGCGGGACGTCGAGGCATATAAACGGTGTATCGACAACGGGGTCGACCTTGTTATTGCCCATCATCCGCATCTTCTGCAGCCCATGGAAAAGGTCATTGCCGCAGACGGCAGGGACTGTTACATCTTCTACAGCCTGGGAAATTTTATATCGAACCAGAGCACGAAGGCCGAGGCCTTTTTCGACGGCGCCCCGATAACCACGCGCGATTCCGTGATCGTCCGCTGCGTACTTAAAGGCAAAGGAAGCGGCAGGAGGCCGTCAGTCAGGTTCGAGGTCATCCCCGTGTACACGATCAACATCATTGAAAGCGGGACCGGTCTCAGGTCCATCCAGACCGTCTCGATAGACCGGGAAATCAGAGAGCTAAAAAAGCGTCTTGCCGGCGCGGACGCAAAAGAAAAGGTTGACATAGAAAGGCAAATACAGAATCTGTACCAGAAATCCAAGGCAATAAGGATTGCCCTTTACCGGGGCAAGGGAATCAAAGAAATTACATTATCGAGCTATAGTGGTGGGTATGAGTGATAAGATAAAATTATCGAAGCGTACGATCAAGGGATATGATGTCATCGATATCAGCGGCGATATTTCCTCGGACGGATCCAAGGATATCGTTAAATTTGTAAAAAAGGCCGTTACCGGCAAGGATAAGGATCTCTATATTAATCTGGAAGGCGTCAAGCACATGAACAGCTCCGCGCTGTCCGTCATCGTCCAGATGGTGCGTGACCTGTCGTCGAAGAAAGTAAATACCTTTTTCATGAACGTGAACGAGAAGATAATGACCCTGGTAAAGGTGGCCGGGCTCCATAACTTTTTCAAGTTCGTGAGCGATGAGGCGGCCCTTATAGACAAGATAGAAAAAATGGATAAGGAAGCGAACGCCTGACCGGCAGGCACCGCTGAATCAGAGCATCATTCCGCACAGCTCCCGGGTCATAGACGATCCGGGCGAGTCCCCGCCAGGCGGCGGTTCGATCCCGTTCATGACGCAGTAGGGCAGCAGTTCCCGGATGACACGTTCCGGAAACGTACCTTCCATGAGCCGTCGACCCTCGCCGGCAAGGGCGGCAATCTCGCCGCGCAGGGCTTCCTCGCTTAAAACGGGCTCACCTCTGCTGTCATAGAGCTTCATCTCCCTGAAGAGCACCACCGGAAGACCACGGCACTCCGCGAAAACCTGGACCCCGTTCCCGGGACCGTCTGACTCCATGACCTCAATGATGGAAATCCTGTTCGGATCCAGTCCCATGGTTTCAGCGATCATTCCCTTCTCGACTTCCGCCAGCCCCGTGTCAAGGCGGGAGATGAATATCTGTGCGCCCTTCAGCGTGGAAGCAGTGCCGCCGTTTATGAGTGCCGCTCCCCCTCCTTCCCGGGGATAGACCCTTGACTCCATGGACCCGCCCCCTGATCCGTGGAACCCGAAGCGACGCAGGGTGAGGCTGCCGTAGAGACCCATGCGTTCCAGGGCGGCCAGCAACGATTCCTTGATGAAGGCGGTCGGGCAGGAGAGGTGCGAATGGGTCACGCCGCCCAGCTCAAGGATGGACCGAAATTCGCCGTGGAACAGTGCCGGCGTCAGGAAGAGGAGCAGTTCCACCGCGGATGAGAGATGCCCCGCGTCGAAGCGGAACCTGCCCGGCCTGAGAGGCCGGGGATCGAAGACGATCGATTCCGTCTCAGTTCTTATCCGGCCGGCCCCGAGTTCGTCCGCCATGCGGACCATATCGTCAAAAACCGGCCGGTAGTCAGGATTTTCCGCAAAAAAGGCGGCGCCGCCGCCGATAGTTATCGGTGAATTTTTCAACAGTGCCAGGGATAGGGCCTGGCGGATGACTATCCAGTCCTGTCTGGTGAAATCAATGACCATCATGTTCAATGCTCCCGGTTGCCACGCATCAAGGGTCGCCTTATCTGAAAAAAAATCCAGCTTTTTTTGGGACTCGCGGCAGGCCTTTGATATTATGATAAAGAAAAAAACGAAACATGTTGACAATCCGTCGGCCAGTTGCTATGAAATATTCTACCAGGGTAAGGGGTGCGCATACAGGCCGGGACGTTATACACGGTTTCGGCATGAATATCCATTCACGGTCGCATAAGGTTAAGGGGTGACACACGTTAAAAAAATCGCTTCCGGAGATTCGGGGCCGGGCCCCGCTGTCCGGCCCTGTCCGGGTCCATGGGTTGCTCTCGCACTGATCGTGATACTGCTAATTGTCTGCGGATGCTCAAACCGGACGCTTAATCAGCCGGCAGCCGCACGGGGGGTGATAGACCTCTCCGCATGGGATTTTTCGTCGCGGGGAACGGTCGATCTCGACGGCGAGTGGGAGTTCTACTGGAACCGTCTTCTTTCACCGGAGGATTTCAGTGGAAAACCGCAGGCCGGCCCTGTTGAATATATCACCATGCCGCGGTTCTGGAACGGTCAGATTATTGCCGGGACAAAGCTGCCGGGACACGGGTTCGCCACCATGAGGCTAACGGTCAGGCTCGGCGGGAGCAAAAACATATACTCCATGATTATACCCCAGATGCACACGGCATACCTTCTCTGGGTCAACGGCAGGCCGGTCTCCTCAAACGGTAAAATCGGGACCGGGGCGGCTAGCGAAACCCCTGAGTTCCTTCCCAAAATTGTCATCGTGTCCCCGGATCGGGATACCCTTGATCTGGTGCTCCAGGTCTCAAACTTCCATCATCCCAAGGGCGGTATGTGGTCCTCGATCCAGCTTGGCAAGGATACACAGATCCTCAATAAACAGCGTTACCTTGCCGGGTTCCATTCCATGCTTTTCGGCGGTCTCCTCCTGATGTCGCTGTACCATATCGGCATCTTCCTGTTCCGGAAAAAAGACCTTGCATCGCTCTTCTTCGGTATTCTCTGCCTGATAATGGCACTTCGTATTCCCTTTGAAAACGATCGCATGATACTGGGTCTTTTCCCCTGGCTAAGCTGGGAAATAGCCCAGAAGATTTCGTATTTCACGCTTTTTACTTCCATGCCGATCATGAACCTGTATTTATACCATCTCTTCCCGGAAATCTATGCCCGCGTGATGGTACGGGTCTCAAACGTCATCGGCACAGCATTCTGCCTCGCACTCCTCGTGCTTGCGACACAGATCTATTTTTATGCACGGTACCCCTGGTATGCGGCCATGCTGGTCTTTGCATTGTATGACGTATATGTTATTGTACGGGCGGTTATGCTGAAAAAGGAAGGGGCATCATACCTTGCCGGCGGTATGGTTATTCTCCTGGTTACAGCGGTCGTGGACATACTCTACCACGACCGGATTATCCATTACGGCAATGTCAGCAGTTTCGGCGTTTTCGTTTTTACCCTGTCCCAGGCGATGCTGCTATCCGAGAGGTCGTCAAAGGCCTTCACCAGGATTGAAATACTCTCGTCGGAAAAGGCGCACCTGTTCGCCAGCTCGATTGGCATCATTTCCTCGATCCTGCTGACGAGCTCCACCAGGCTTTTTGAATATACGCAGAACGTCACGAGGCTCTCCATCATGCTGGCCAGGCGCATCGGTATTCCTGCAGATGGAGTTGAAGAAATACGGATTGCCTCACTTCTTCACGACATCGGGATGGTGGGGCATGCCGAAGAACTGGCCGGCAGGTTGCATAGACTTACGGATGCGGAGAAGCTGATACTGGAGAACCATCCGCGGAAGAGCATCGAGATCATCGAGGAGCTGAAGGGGCTGGCGGGCGTCAAGCTGATAATCGCCCAGCACCATGAACGGTACAATGGAAGCGGTTACCCCTCCCGCCTCAGGGGAAAGCAGATCACGGTCGGTGCCCGGATCATAGGTCTTGTCGATGATTTTGTCTCCATGCTCAGCCGGCGGGAATTCCAGGTGGAAGACAAGAAGGGCAGGATCATCAGCGAGCTTGCGCGGGGTGAAGGCGAACTCTATGATCCCGATATTACGGACGTGCTGATCGGGATGATCGAGAAAGAGAATCTGGTGTACATCATCAATGAAGATGATATCCGGTACGAGAAGAAAGGGGAGGTGTCCGAATGGGTGTTCCCCAGCAATGTCAACTACGAGATGTCTGTCGTCGAAAAGGTTGTCGCGGAGATGAAATCACGGGCTGGAGTTGACGATGAGGTGTCATACCTTATTGAATTCGGCCTGGGAGAGACAATCAGGAACGCGATCATTCACGGGAACAAGTATGACGAGACAAAACAGGTGACCGTCAAATTTTCCGTACAAACGCGCGATAACAGGAAAGTCCTGGAGTTCAGGATTGCCGACCAGGGAAGCGGCATGGACTATTCCCGCTACCATCATTTCAAGGAAAGCCGCATCAAGCTCTATGATATCGTTCGCAGCATGAAACAGCACATCCCCTCGCTGGAGAATACCGAATGCAGGGATGTGTTCGGCGACCTGAATAAAAAGCTCCAGAACTTTCTGATGGAATATTACATCAATTACAACCAGTACCGCCAGATCGATTCCCCGGAGGCCACGGGCGGGATAGGGCTTATCCAGGTAATGCAGACCTTCGACAACGTGGATTTCCGCCAGATCGTGGAGAATAACACCCTCTGCGGCATGGAGGTCATGCTGGAGAAATTCATCGATTAAACGCGGGGAGCGTGCTCAGCGCACCGGGCCGATCCTCTCAACGCGCATCGAGAGGCTTTCCGGGTCAATGGACATCCAGCGGAACACGAGTTTCCCGATGATATTTTCTTCCGGCACAAATCCCCACACCCTGCTGTCCGAGCTGTTGTCCCTGTTGTCTCCCATGGCGAAATAACTGTGTGCCGGCACCGTGATCTCCTTCATGTCGTCACGGAGCGTCGTGAGATAGGTGTGCCGGATATGATATGACCGGTCGCCCAGTCTTTCCTCGTAGGTCATGCCGTCCGGCGTCCTTCCGATGAAGCGGAGCCCGAGTTCTTTCCCGTTCAGGATAATCCGCTTGTTCCGTATGGCTATCCTGTCGCCGGGTACGGCAATGACCCGTTTTGTGTAGCGGACCGATTTGTCACCCGGGTACCTGAAGGCGATGATGTCCCCCCTCGCCGGAGACTTGAACCTGATGATGTCGGTCCCGGTAAAGGGGATCTTCAGTCCATAGGCGAGCTTATTGGAAAAAAACTTGTCCCCCTCCAGGATGGTCGGGTTCATGGATCCCGTCGGTACCGAGTAGTTGCCGAACACGGACACTCTGAGGAGTATAAGAAGGAGAATAAACATTAAATTATTCATGAATGCCCTGGATGTTATTTTTTTAAATACCAAGTTAAACATCGCCGTCCCCCTCTTTGCGGAAAATTTAATATTATACTTTGAACGAACGAAGGAGAAATGTTACACAAAATAATTCTAACCATATCGTCCTGAATAGCGGGTGAAAGGTTGCGCGGTACCATGCCATAATCTATTTGACAGAATACTTTTTCCGGGCCATTGTGCAGCACAGGCGGTGCTGATTCAAATCTCTCATGGAGGCGCCCATGAAACAGCTGCAAAAATCAAAATCCCTCTTCATTATTGGTGTTGCCGCGGGTATAGTGCTGACCGCCGTTGTGCTCTATGCCCGGGCCGGAGGGGCCGGTGATTTCGACAGCGGCGGAGGAGGCGGTGATGACGGGATTTCGTTTATCATCCAGATCCTCCTCTGGATAGTGATGGAACTGCCCTTTCCCTGGAACCTCATTGTGAGCGGTATCATCATCGTTGTTTTTGTAATCGGGTCGAAGATGACCGCAAAAAAGGTAAAGGCCCAGACGATACTCAACCGCCTGCCCACGGGGGACACGGTGAAGAAGGCTCCCGGCCGGGAGGCCTTCATGAAGAATAATCCTGATTTCGATGAGGATCTTTTCTTAAGTAACGTCAGGGACGCCTTCATGAAGATCCAGAAGGCCTGGGAGGCGCAGGACCTCTCGAAGGTGAGGAAGTTCATCTCCGACGGCGTGTACCAGCGTTTCAACACCCAGTTCATCATGATGGGGCTCCTCAAGCAGAAGAACACCATTTCAAGCATCGACATCAAGAACGCGTATATCGACCGGATAGACAGTGACGGTCTCTACGACATCATCCAGACCGCGGTCCACGCCTCCATGGCCGACAGCTTCACGAGCGGTCTCGATCCCTCCCTGAACACGGGGGGAACCGAGGAGTTCGTCGAATACTGGTCCTTCCTGAAAAAGCGGGGGAAACCGCGCACGGACATCTACCGGAGCGACAGCTGTCCCAACTGCGGCGCGCCACTGCCGGAGGACATGGGAGAAGTGAGTAAATGCGACTCCTGCGGCACCCTGACCAACTCCGGTGAATATGACTGGGTCCTGTCGGAGATAACCCAGGCTGACGATTACGTGGGCGCGAACCCGAAACTCGGGGCATCAACGGGTCTAACGGAAAAGATCCGGGTACTCATCGACGAAAACGAGGATTTCGCGGTGCAGCTCGTCGAAGATAAGGCGAGCAACGGCTATCTCCAGATCCTCACGGCCCAGGCCCTCGGTGACCCGGCAGTCATGCGCCGCTTCGTGAACGACGCCGTCTTTACCGCAATACCGATGCCGGAAACGGGGGCCCGGGTCGCCTACAACCGACTCTATCTCAATGATGTGTATCTCGTGGGCGTTGCCGTGGAAGAAGATAAAAACGTCCTGGCCGTTGCCATAAAATCATCATGCCAGCGTGTGAAAATCGAGCAGGGAAGAGCGGCGAAGCTGGACCAGGCAGTGATGTCGCGGACGGAAGTGATCCTGATGAGCCGTGATCGTAAGGCCGGCGCCTCGAAGGGTTCCCTCTATGCCCACCGTTGCCCGAGCTGCGGCGCGCCGGTGGAGAACACCCTGTCAATCAACTGCGGCTACTGCGGCACCCCCTTCAACAGCACCGGAAACGAATGGATCATCACCGGCATCATGCCCATGGAACATTACGAGGAGTACCGCCGCGGCCGCGCGGACAGTTTTGCCTACCAGGTGAAGGCCTCCGATATCGACAAGCTCTATGATGTGAGGGATTTCGCCTTCAACAACGTGATGCTTGTTGTTGCGGCTGACGGGACCTTCGGGGAGGAGGAGCGGCAGTTCGCGGAGGCGCTGGCGAAGAAATGGGGATATGACAAAGAAAAGCTGGAGCCTTTCTTCAAGATGGCGCAGAACGGCAGGCTCTCCCTGCGCATGCCCGATGATCCGAAGAAACGGCTGAAAATATACAGGATGATGGAAAAGGCGGCGGAGACGGACCGGAACGTGTCCCCGGAGGAGCGCCTCCTCCTTGAGAACATCAGGTTGGAATACAGGATCGATGATGCGGCGTGAGGCCCGCTATTTCATATATGGCATAAGAGCGTCCGGTATGTCTATCCCGCCCTTTCCGTTCTGGTAGTTTTCCATGACCGCTGCCAGGGTGCGCCCCGCAGCCAGGCCTGAGCCGTTCAGGGTATGGACGAACTCCGGTTTCTGGCCCTGTTCTCTCCTGAAGCGGATCCTGGCGCGCCGGGCCTGGTAATCGGTAAAACATGAACAGGAAGAGATCTCCACGTAACGGTCCAGGCCGGGCATCCATACCTCGATATCGTAGGTCTTGGCCGATGCGGCCGATGTGTCTGCGCTGCAGAGGAGCACCACCCGGTAGTGGAGGTTCAGCTTCTGGAGCACCTCCTCCGCGTCACGGGTGAGCTTTTCCAGCTCGTCAAAGGACGTAGACGGTTCAACGAACTTGACCAGCTCCACCTTCTGGAACTGGTGCACCCGGATGAGGCCCCGCGTGTCCTTGCCCGCGGCTCCCGCCTCGCGACGGAAACAGGATGACTGCATGGTTATCTTGATGGGAAGGCGCGGTCCTTCCAGTATTTCGTCGCGGTAGAGGTTGGTGAGGGGCACCTCTGCGGTGGGGATCAGCGAGAGCCCGTCCTTCTCCATGCGGTAGTACTCGTCCCTGAACTTGGGGTACTGGCCGGTTCCGGTCATGCTCTCGTCGTTGACGATGAAGGGCCCGAAGACCTCGGTGTAGCCGTGCTCCCTGGTGTGGAGGTCGAGCATCAGGTTGATAATGGCCCGCTCCATCCGCGCCGCCAGCCCGATGTACACGTAGAAGCGCGTGCCGGCGAGCTTAACACCGCGCTCGAAGTCGAGGATGCCCATCTCGGTGCCCAGGTCATAGTGCGGTTTTGGCGTGAAGGAAAAATTCGGTTTCTCGCCCCAGGTGCGCACCACGGGGTTGTCCGCCTCGCTTTTCCCCTCCGGGACGGAAGCATCAAGGAAGTTCGGTATGGAAAGGTGCATGTCGGTGAACTCCGCGTCAAGTTCGGCGAGGCGGTCCGCGCACTCCTTGATGTCGTCGGCAAGACCCTGGACCTGCTTCATCTGTTCGTCGGCGTTTTCGCCTTTCGATTTTTTCTGGCCGATCTCCTTGGAGAGCCTGTTCCGTTTTTCCCGGGCGTCATCCGACTTTTTTACCAGGGAGCGCCGCTCATCGTCCATTTTTTTCAGGCGGTCGAGGTCGACCGCGCCGGTCATGTTCCTCTTGATAAGGAGCTTTCTGACGCTTTCGATGTCTTCTTTGATGAACTTGGGGTCTATCATGGGGCCACTCCGGTGTTTTCAGCTGCGCGCAGCTTTTTTCTAAAGGGAGCGAATGGGGACGATTTTGTCAAGAGGGAAAAGTGTTAAACTTTTCTCAGGTCAACCTCCCCGCCGCAGGCACGGTCGAACTTCATGGCAGTCAGCACCGCACGGCGGGCGATTGAGCCGGCGTCAAGTTTCCGGTCATAGAGCTGGTCGAGGGCGCCCAGGCTGTAGCTGGAGCCGGACCCGATGGCATAGTATTTCTCGAATTTTCTCACGCCCAGGTTGTTTGCTACATGGAATATCCCGCCGGGGCTCGCGATCAGGAATTTTGCGTCCAGGTCCCCGAAGGGAGAGTCTTTGTCGCCGCTCTGGTCGTTGACGAACGGGTACTGCTTGTGGAGTTCATGCCAGAAGTCGAGGAAAAAAGAAAAGATGGAAGAGGAGTCTTCCAGCCTGATCTCCCCCCTGTGGCCGATGTAGTCTGCCAGGATGTTATCATAGAGCCCCCATCCGGCAGAACCGATATATGAGGAGCCGGCCTTGATTATTTTTTCCACCTGCAGGTTATCCCCGGGAATAATCTCGCTTCCGAAAGATATCCTGGTATCGGCGGCGATAACGGTTTCATCGTTTTTATGCACGGCCAGTATTATCGTCATGGTTTGACCTCCGGTCTGATTTGAAACGGATCATGCTGTTATTTCAATCTTTTTTTTCCGATTCAATGGAATACGGTCCTGATTGTAAAACGGTAAAAAAAATGCAACCTGCTGCGCCCGGATCGAGTCGTTATCAATAGCAGCTTTTCAATAACATGGAATATCCGGCAGGTTTGAGCATGACAATCAACATAAAGGAACCCGCATCATTTTACACACACTTCGCGGGGCTTATCCTTTCCGCCGCTGGTTTTGCGGCAATCATCATAGGCACCGTTGCGGATCCATATAAAAAGGCCGCCCTGGTTATATACGCAATTTCCGTGATGGTGCTTTTCACGGCAAGTTCCCTTTATCACGCCTTCAAATCGGAAGAAAACGGCAGCTCCCTGCTGAGAAAATTCGACCACACGGCTATATACCTGATGATCGCCGGTACGTACACACCCTTCATCTATCAATACCTGTACGGGTGGTGGCGGTGGGGTATCCTCATCGCGCAGTGGAGCATCGTTCTGGCCGGGACGCTGATCACGTTCCTGTGGATAAACAAACCGCGGAAGCTTTCCGCGGCCCTGTATCTTGCCATGGGATGGGTCGCCCTGGTCCCCATGTACAAACTCTGGGTTGCAATGCCCGGCGGGGTCCTTGTCCTGATATTCGCGGGCGGCGCGGCGTACACCGCGGGAGCAGTCATCTATGCGCTGAAGCGGCCCGATCCCCTTCCGGGAGTCTTCGGATTCCACGAGATCTTTCACGTGTTCATTTTGGCGGGCGCTGGATTTTTCTATTGGGCGGTTTTGCGGTATCTGTGCGTCTGACGGCGGCCGACAGGGTGCCCCTTATCGGATTATCTGCCGATATGACTATTGGACAGGATTAACGATCAGCAATCCCCTATAATTATTTTGATCAAGTCCGGGCAGGGATCCATGGAAATATCTTACATTTCCATTTTCCTGTGAGCTTCAAGGGTACGGTCAAGATCAGTAAAATCAATATCATGCTTTCTTCTCAGGGCGATGATGCGTTCAAGATCTGTCAGGTCAAGTTCATGGGCCCTTTTATCCTTTATTATCAGTTCCAGGTCCGACAGGTAGTTTTCGTACTTCCGCTTTTCCTCGACGATGATATCCAGCAGCGTTTTGTCAGCTTCGCTGGCTTTCCTGTCATGGGTGACCCTGTCAAAATCGCTTGTATCGTTTTCATGTGCTCTTCGATAGTTGATCACGGCATCAAGATCCCTGTTGATTATTGGAAGTCGCATATCATACCTCCTTTGCAGCTGCTCTGCATTAATAAGATATCATGCTGTTAGGGGAAAAGCATGGAAAAGATAGTTATCGCCGCCATTCACGAATATATGCTGTCAGCAGATGCGGTTCTTTTTGTGCCGTAATTTTAACATTTGAAAAAAATAGTTTTTTTTGGAAAAGGATTCATTATATTATAAGAAGAATACCACACTTTTCTCAATTCTCGGCTTTTTGTTGACCAACATTCAGGAGGGTGCCATGAAAAAGGGTTTTATGGGAAAAATCCTTATGGTTGACCTTACCAGAGGGTCGATCAAGGAGGAATTGATACCGGAAGAAGTGTACAGCCAGGTAACGTCTGGAATAGGTCTTGCAGCCTGGTTACTCTACCATCGGATACCATCCGGCGCGGACCCACTCGGTTCTGACAATATTCTCGCCTTCATGTCGGGGCTGCTGACCGGGTCCGGGGCCTGGTTCAGCGGGCGGTGGATGGTGGCCGCCAAGTCCCCGCTCACCGGGGGATGGGGCGATGCCAACTGCGGCGGGACCTTTTCTCCCGCCATCAAGCGGTGCGGCTATGACGGAATATTGTTCAGGGGGATAGCGCGCCGGCCCGTTTACCTGAGGATAAAGGACGGGAAGGCGAAACTGCATGACGCCTCGCACCTGTGGGGACTGGACGCGGTAGAAGCGGAAGACCGTCTCGCCGCCGAATTAAAAGATCCCGGGGTCCGCATCGCGGTCATCGGCCCTGCGGGGGAGAAAAAGTCCCTCATCGCCGGCATATCGAACGACCGCGGGCGCTACGCCGGCCGGTCAGGGCTCGGAGCGGTCATGGGCGCCAAGCGCCTGAAGGCCATCGCCCTGAGCGGGTCCGCGAAAATAGAGGTGAACGATCCCGGGGCCGTTAAGGACCTGAATAAAAGATTCATGAAATGGTTTAACGCCGGTTCGGGTCTCAAGAAGGTTGTCACTGCGAAGCTGCTTAATTCCATGGCGCGTTTCATGAGGGTCTCGCCGGTCGGCATGGCCCAGAACGCCGAGCTCGTCAAGCTCGCCATGAGCCGCTACGGAACCATCGCCACCAACGTGCTTTCCTCGGAAAACGGCGATTCGCCGGTGAAGAACTGGCAGGGTTCCGGGTTCAGGGACTTCCCCATCGCCACCCATGCTGACCGTCTGAATCCCCAGCGCATCGTGGACCACGAGGTGAAAAAATATCATTGTTACAATTGTCCTCTCGGATGCGGCAGCATTCTTACCGTGAACAGGGTTGGACTCAGCGAGACTCACAAGCCGGAATACGAGACCTGCTGCGCCTTCGGAGCCCTGCAGCTGAACAACGACCTGGATGCCATCTTTAAGATAAATGATTTCTGCAATCGTGCCGGCTTCGATACCATCGGGGCGGGTAACACGGTGGCCTTCGCCATGGAATGTTTCGAACGGGGGATTTTAACTAAAAAGGACACCGGCGGCCTTGATCTCACCTGGGGCAACAGCGAAGCCGTTCTGTCGCTCCTGGACCTGATGGCGAAGCGGAAAGGCATCGGGAACGTCCTTGCAGACGGCGTGAAAAAAGCGGCGAAGCGCATCGGTAAAGGAAGCGATAAGTTTGCCATCCATGCAGGGGGGCAGGACCTTCCCATGCACGATACGCGCTTCGATCCCGGCTTCGCGGTGGCGTACTCCCTCGAGCCGACGCCGGGGAGGCACACCAACCATGGGTACCAGTGGCTCGAGATGTTCTCCCTGCACCGCATCTTCAAGAAACTGCCCAGCCCATCGGCCTTTTTCATGGTCGAAGGAAAATACCGCGTGACAAAGGAGAAGAGCATGCTCATGGCGGCCGGAAGCAACTACATGCAGTTCGTCAACGGCGCGGGAGTCTGCCTTTTCGGCGTGCAGATGGGCGGTCACCTCAACCTTCCAGCCTATGTCAACGCGGTGACCGGATGGGACCTCACGCCGGAAGAATGCCTGAAAATCGGTGAACGCATACAGAACATCCGGCAGGCCTTTAACCTGAAGCACGGCCTGCTGCCGCGGCGGGATTTTGCACTGCCGGAACGGTCCGAGGGAACGCCGCCCCTCGGCGCAGGCCCCATGAAGGGGATCACCCTCAACATGCGGGATCTGGGCGACGGCTTCCTTGATGAGATGGGATGGGACCGCGAGACCGGGGCCCCGACGGCGGTGAAGCTCAGGGAGCTTGGTCTCGACGATATTGCGAAGGAATTATTCGAGCATGATCTTCGGAAAAAAAGGAAAGCCGGCTGAAGTCTCCGTGGAGCTGAAAATAGTGGGGTTCATGGCCGGTGAATACATGAACATCATCGGGCGCATAACCGTGCCCGATGACTGCTCTCTTGCCGCTCTGCTGAAAAAGGCGCGTTCCTCCGGCGCAATACCGCGTGCGCTGTACAGCATCCTCGCATCGCCGCCGGCCGTGATTTCGGTGCTTATCAACGGCGAGGCTATGCCGCCGCGGGACCGAGGCGGAGTCCGGCTTCACAGCGGAGACAGTGTTTCGTTTTTCTCCGCCTCCACGGGGGGATAAATCATAAGGCCCCCGGCCGGCAGTTCATGTTCTGGATATACGGAGGGTGAGGGTGAAACAGTTTGTTCATCATGCGGTTGCGCCCGCGCCCCTGCTGGTGACCGTTCCGAAACTTCTCGTGGCTGACAATCTAAAGGCTCTGATATATCCGGCCGTTTTACGGCAATGTTCTCCATTGTTCCCGTTGTCCTTGCTGCGATGGCAGCCCTGGCTGCAGGGGCACTCCGGGCCCATGATGCGAATGGCGGGGCCGGTAACAAATAATCGCGGAATCCCCGTTCCGCATGGTGCGATGCAGAACGGGTTGATGTAGTTATTTATTCTTTTCCAGGAGATCCTGAATGTTGCATTTTGAATAACATTTGTTATGCAGGTCCCCGCATGTTGCGGTCAGCTCTTTTTCCTTTTCCTTGCACGCGTCGTAAGCTTTATCACATTCCTTGAGGCAGTCTTTCATGGTTTTCTTGCAGCCGAATCCTATAAAAAGCGCGCAGATAATAACAATAATCGGAAAAAATTTTTTCATAAAAAATCCTCCGTGAATTGATAAGATTGCGTATAGTAGCACTCCCTGCACGTTTTTCAAGAAATTTATCTTCAATCAGAATTAATTATGTGCATCTTATGCTATATGTGTCAGAGAATACGGGGAATAAGAATAAAAAATTTGCCGGCCGGCGCGCCGTGTGACAATAATTGCTTGATAATTTTTTTTAGTGATACTAGAGTGAAGGAAGATAAAAAATGTGGTCAGGGGCGGAATCGAACCGTCGACACGTGGATTTTCAGTCCACTGCTCTACCGACTGAGCTACCTGACCACGTTTAAAACGATACACAGATATTATACATGCGGAAATTGTCAATAATAAAATATGGAATATTTTTTTTCGTTTTACCGCTATTCCCGGTGGTGGCAAGCCGGGACGCGGCCGCTGGTCCATCCTGGAAATACTATTACGAAAGGGGCCAGACCCAGGCACGGCTGGGATTGTATAACAACGCCGTACTCAGCCTGGATATCTGCATGGACCTGAACCCGAAGTTTTACCAGGCCGCGAACATCCTCGGAGAGGTGTATTGTAAAATGAACCAGAAGTACCTTGCCATTCCCTGGTATAAAAAGTCCCTGGAGATCAACGACAATCAGCCTGATACCCACGCGATTCTCGGTGATATCTACGAGTTCTTCAGCGACAATGACCTGGCCTACAGCCATTTTTCCAGGGCCGTGGCACTCGACCCGGAGAATGACAAGGCCCGCTGCAGGCTGGTGCGCTACTGCGTGCTGCGGCAGGATCGCGAAGGTGCGCAGAAGAATTATGAGGCCAGTAACCGGAAAGGAATGGACAGGTCGGGAAAAAAGCTCGCCGCTGCAGCCAGGGCGATGGAGGACGGCAAAGATAAAAAGGCCGCTGACCTTTACACCCTGGTCATCGAAGAGTCCCCCTGCGTGATTGAGGCATACCTTGACCTGTACGAAATTCACAAGCGCAGGAAGGACTTCGCTTCGGCCGCCGCGGTGCTGGAGAGGCTTAAGCATATCAGGCCTGATTATGAGAAAGTCTACGTGCTGCTTGGATATATATACTATACCGGGAAAATGGCGGGGCCGCGGAAGCTCCATATAGACCAGGCCCTGGCGAACCTGAAAAAGGCGGTTGAAATCAATCCTGATAATTTTGACGCATGCTACAGTATCTCGGAAATCTATGCTTATATCGGGAAAGACATCGAGGCCCGCCTGTGGGAGGAGAAGGGGAGACAGGCGGAAGAGAGGGTCGAAAGTAAGAAAGGGTCCTGAAGTGCGTGAGTTTACGGTAATGACCATGCATTTTTAATCCGCATTGTTTAAGGGAATATTTCATTGTTACATTGTCCAGTTGGATATTGAAGACGATCATATTGAACAGGAGCATAGGAGAAGGATGACGCCATGATTAATTTTCTCAAGAAAACATTTTTATTGAAATATGAGGATCGGTCATACACCAGAAAACGGCTTGCGGCGGCCCTTCTTTATTTTGCCCTTGCCACATGGATCCTCCTCCTGCTGCTCATCGCCGTTGCCGTGATGATCGATGTGAAGACAAAGGTAACCGTGGTCCCGACGGCTGCGGTTATACTTTTTTTCTTCACAGTGTCACTCTGGCTGCTCCGGAAGGGGCGCTATAACGCGGCAGCGAACCTGATAGTCTCGGTCATAGTTGTCGCCCTGACGGCGGGTTCCTATTACCGTGCCCTCTATATCCCCCACGTCACCTATTCAAGCACCTTTTACTTCCTCATCGGCACCATCATGGTCGCGACCCTCTTTAACAAGCGGGGATGGATTGTCGGATATGCCCTGTTTATCATTATTAACGATATAATCATATTTTTAATCGTGCGCGACAGGCTGGACCCCCTGGGACTGGAGGCAGCGAGGATCGGTGTGATATATATTATTTTCCCGGTCATATTCATCACCGTGGTGGGCCTTCTCATCAGCTGGATTTTCCGGGGCGCTGTGACGCAGCTTCGCAGCGAGAACGAAAAGAACGTTGAGCAGTATACGATCATTGAGAAGCTCCTCACGTCGGCCACGGTGACTTCCTCCAGCCTGGCAGGGATGGCGACGTCCCTTTCCGACGCGTCGTCGACCTTCGCCAGGACCTCGCAGGGCCAGGCCGCAGCCATCGAGGAAATCACGTCGGCTTTCGAGGAGGTTTCCAGCGGGATCGAGTTCATCGGCAAGGGCTCAGAGGACCAGGCAGGCATCGTGACGGACCTGGCGGCCAAGATGGGAGACCTTTCGGGCATCATAAACGAAATCGGAGAAATAACGACCACGACCCTGGAGATAACAAACAGGACTTCCGAGGAGGCGAAAACAGGGGAGAAGTTCCTGAAAAAGATGAACCAGAGCCTGAGCAATATCGTAGACAGCTCCCGGGACATAACGAGCATCATCGGCATCATCAACGACATATCCGACCGGATCAACCTCCTGTCGCTGAACGCCTCCATAGAGGCGGCACGGGCGGGGGACGCGGGCCGGGGCTTCGCCGTCGTCGCGGATGAGGTTTCGAAGCTCGCGGACCAGACCGCCTCAAGCATCAAGGACATAGGCAAATATATCCAGGCGAACAACCAGGAGATCAGCCAGGGGATGGGCGACATCATCGGGGTAATAGAAAAAATATCCAGCGTCATTGAGAGCATCAACAAGGTGACTGTCATGATGAATGGCATATTCAACAATGTCCAGAAGCAGATGGAGGTCAACACAGAGGTGAATAGCCGGACCGAAGTCGTCAAGTTCAAGTCCGAAGAGATCAGGCTCTCTCTCGTTGAGCAGAAAAACGCTTTCCATGAAATAATGAAATCGATCTCGGAGATCAATGAGCTGAATCAGCATACGGTTTCGGAATCGGAAAAAATAGCGGAGAAGGCGAAGGAAATCTCCGGCATGACCGAAGACCTTGACGGCATGATACGGATGGCCCGTGATTGATGCCATGGCGGGCCGCCCGATGCCGGCCCGTGCGGGAAAAAAGGCAGGGCCTGTCATCCAGGGATTGCGTAGAGCCGTTCATCATGTTTCACAATTCTGATCTTCCTGCCGAAGAGACCGGAGATGTTGCCGTCGGTCAATCCATCTTCAATGGTACCGGAGAACCAGCACCCGCCTTTTTTAAGTATAAAAATATTCTTGAAGAAAGGCGTTATCTCCTCGATGTAATGTGTCACGTAGATGACCGAAAGCTTTTTCCCTTCGCAGAGGGACTCCAGCGATACAAGAAAGTCCTCCCGGGCCGAAAGGTCAAGGCCCATGCATGGTTCGTCCAGGATGAGGAGATCCGGCCCGGCCATGACCGCCCTGAGCATCAGGGTCTTCTGCTTTTCCCCATCAGACAGGGTGCCGAAGGGCTGGGTGAGCCTGCCGCCGAGTCCCGCTGATTCAATGAGGCCGCGGGCCCGCTCCCTCTCGCCGGCCCCCGGCTTATCATAGAGGCCAATGGATGCGTAGAGTCCGCTCATGACAACGTCGATAAGGTTTTCATGCCTGTAAAAGCGCTCCTTCAGGGGAGTGCTCAGGTACCCGATCCGTTTCCGGACTTCGCGGATGTCCGCGTCCGCGTCAGTGCCGAAGCGGCGCACGGTGCCATCGCTCGGATAGATGTAACCGGTGATGATCTCCAGGAGCTTGGTTTTACCGGACCCGTTGGGCCCGAAGAGAACCCATCTGCCGCCGTCTTCGATTTTCCATGATATGCCATTGAGAATCTTCAGGTCGCTGTCCGGATAAAAAAGTGAAATGTTTTCAAGATTGATCATGGCAGTTTGGTTCCCGGCATTCGCTGCGCGTATAGCTCTATTTTCTCTCACCCCGGCGGATCGCCTCGAGCCAGGCCATCGAGCAGAGCTCGAGACCCTGGTGGGACAGGTGCACCTGTTCCCAGCGGTTTTCCGGGTCGTTAAAGAGGATATCACAATCGGCTCCGATAAGAATCTTTTTCTTCGTGTCCGGGAGTTCCCGAAGGGCATCCTGTATGTCCGGTATGGGCCCGGTGTCGGAGTACGTGAGAACGGCGACATAGATGGGCGCCTTTACGCCCTGATCCCGGATGCTCCCGAGCATGGCATAAAAGTTCTTCTTGTAGCTATCCCTGTTGGCCCGGTCCCCGCTGGTCCTCGGTTCCGATTGGCCCTGGACCCAGAACATGTGGGTGATGGTCAGGCCGCAGGCCCGGGACTGATCGATGGCCCTTGTGATGAGCCGGTGCAGGTAGCCGCCTTTAGTCCACTGGTCGATGGTCGTTGTGCCCACGCCGATGGGGATAAAAAGGACCCGGTCATAGAGCCCCCGGGCGATGAGGAGGTCCCCCAGGCGTGTCCATACGCTGCCGCCGTCGCCGGTAGCTCCCAGCAGGGGATCGGCGGCACGGTAGCAGCGGCCATTGAAGAAGTTGAACACGGCTTTTTTTGATGCGTAGAGTGTTTCGCCGTGGTTCCCTGCATTGGACTGTCCGAACACCAGGGCGACCATGGTCCTGCCATCCCTGATTTCTTTGCAGGGTACCTCCGTCCGTCCGGCAGTGTCGCTGAATCCGATAGTCTCCGGCATGAGGTGGTCTTTTACATACAGTAGCTGCGGAAAGGGCGGCAGCCGGTGCCTGTGGGACATGAGTCCGTAAAAGTAGGAGAGGGTAACGGCGATCAGAAACAGGACAGGTATAAAAATTTTTTTCATGGTCTCTGCTGAACCCCCTGTCCCCCTGAGGGGGCATTCATGTGAAAGCGCGGTTATGTAACCGCGCCAGGTGTATTATACGCGCGCCCCTACCGGAGGACAGGGGGATAAAACAAACAATTCTGTTATTCGATCCGTTTTGCCCGGCGCTTCTTCATGGGAAGTACGATATCGTTCGAATCGATTGAATCGATATCGGCTGCCCTCTGCGGTTCGGCATAGGAGACAAGGGTGTCGGACTCCCTCACGGTGAAGATGATCCTTTTTTTCAGCTTGTCGCCGGGGCCCGGGCGGTTCATGAACTTGTAAATAACAAGCTTCTCGCCTTCGTCAATGCCGTCAAAAAGCCCCATGTTCGTGATGATGCCGCCGTCCTTCAGTTTAAGCACGCGTCCCCGGAAGGGTATCATGTCGTAGACGCGCTTCGCCGCGCGCAGCGCGAGCTGGGGAAGGCTTTCCTTGCCTGACTCGGTGACCGTGAATTGCCCGATGATGAAACCCTTCTTGTAATCCATGACCTGGCATTCGAGGGTGATATGGCTGCCGCTTTCTTGGTAGCTGCCGTAGATCACGTAATCCACCGGATCAAGGGCGCCGTCCTGAATCTTTTTTTCAACTTCTTCCAGGGTCTGGGCGAGATGCCCGCTCCCGCACATGAGGCCGCAGGTAACAGCGGTCCTCTTTCGGATGCCGATCGGCTTCAACCTGCCGAACTGGCCCAGGACGAAGGTCAGGTGGCTGGCGATCACTTCACCAGCATCCGGGTGGGCGCTTATCTTCCCCATGGGGTCGAAGTTAAGCACCAGAACCGCAGGCATGTCCCGCGGGGGCTCTTCCGAGGAGTATCCCTCCCTGTGGTAGAGCTGATCGCGGCGCTTCATGATGGCCACAGAGAGCTTTTCCTGCCAGGAACGGTCCGGGTTGAACCTGAGGATCTCCTTCATCTCATCGATGTAGAAGTTGTCGTACCCCTGGGTTTTGTAGAAGTCCATGAGGAGCTCCCGGGCTTCCATGTTCATCGGGTTCAACAGCAGCGAGCGGCGCAGGTACATGACGGTCTGGTCGGGGAAGTTCTTTTTATCCCTGCTGACCGCCAGCTCGTACTGCTCCCTGTTGAGCATCACCCGTGCCGGGTGTCCTATCTTGTAGTCGCGGAAAACGAGAAAATCCTCAACCCTGCTGCGGAGGATTGAATCGGACGGGTCTTTCTTAATGGCCTTCAGAAACTCGTCCAGGGCCTCGTCCTGGCTGCCGGCCCGGTCGTGGGCCACCGCCAGGCTGTAGAGGAGCGTGCTGTTGCCCAGGTCGGATATAGCGGTGTTGAAGTACCTGACCGCCTCGGGGTATTTTTTCTCCATGAGGGAAATGTAGCCCAGGGTACGGTTTGCCTGGTACGCCGACGGCTGGATCGAGATGGCGTTGGAAAGTGCGTCCTTTGCCTCGTCCAGGAAGTCGTCGTCCTCGCTGTTGAGAAATTCTCTCAGTAAGATTTCGCCGTAAATGGTGTATCCCTTCGATGACTCGCTGTTGGTGTCGATGGCTTTTTCGACGAATTTGCGCGATTCCTTATACCGGTTCTCGGCGCTTTTTATATCAGCCATGAGAAGGAGAGAATCGTAATGATAGGGATCGATGCGGAGGATGGTTTCCAGTGCGCGCTTGGCCCAGATACTTTTGCCCAGGGACGCGTACACATAGGCGATGCCGTAGCGGGCGTCAAGGTTCTGCCCGGATATCTTCAATGCCCTGTCGAAGTACTGTATTGCCTCGCTGTACCGGCCCATTGCAGTCAGGGTCTTGCCCATCCCGATGAGGGCTTCCGAGGACTTTTTGTCAATGGCCAGGGCCGCGCTGAAGAGGTCATAGGACTGTTCATAGGCCTCCACCTCGAGAAATGCCTTGCCCTGACCAATGAGGGCTTCCCTGTACCTGGGATTGTCGTGGAGGGCGTTCTTAAAGCTGATGATGGCCTTTTTGTAGTTCTCTTTTTTAAGATAGTCCCAGCCGTCCTTGTTGTATCCGATGGCGTTTTTGTTCGCGCCATGGCCCGCCGTGTATGATGCGGCAGCGGAAAAAATCAGGACCAGGAAGGCCGCGGCTAGTCTATGGGATGATGGTTGCTGTTTCATCAATTTCATTTTTTATCCGTATCATACAAAACAAAACAATTTCTTCCTAAAAGTCAAGTGAAATATGTCTCATTATAGTACGGGTTATTATAGGGGCGATAACTATCGCCACTGGTCTGAATGACGAAAATCCGATAAAAAACTGTTGCAATTATCAAACCGGGTTGGCGAATATCAAATAGAATCGATTCATTGAAAGAACGCGGTGAGGGGGGATGCCGTGAAGATCACATCCAATATATACCTGGTGGGCGGTTCGAATAAATCCGATCCGTCAGACGCCGCCATTTACCTGATACGGTCCGGCACCGAGGCAGCGCTGGTGGACGCCGGGACCGGGGGCGGGACCGACCAGGTGCTGAAAAACATTCAGGGCACCGGCACTGAGCCGCGCGGCGTCAAATATCTCTTCCTCACCCATTGCCATTATGATCACACCGGCGGAGCCGCCGCCATGAAAAGAGCCACCGGCTGCAAAGTCGTGGCCCACGAACTCGACGCGGCTTACCTGGAGACCGGCGATTCGGAAGTGACCGCCGCGTCATGGTACGGGACCTGGATGGAGCCGTTGAAGGTGGACATCAAGGTTGCGTCTGGAGAACAATACTTCACCGTCGGGGAACTTGAGGTCGCCTTTTACCACGCCCCGGGCCATTCGCCGGGATCGGCCGTGCTCACAACGGTATCCGACGGAAAGCTTGTCCTCTTCGGCCAGGACGTGCACGGGCCTCTCAACGATTCACTACGCTCGGTCCGCGGGGATTACGAACGATCGCTGGAATTCATGCTTTCCCTTGAGGCGGACATACTGTGTGAAGGCCACTTCGGCGTGTACGTTGGCAGGGAGAAGGTGCGCGATTTCATAGAGTCCTTTCTATAAAAGGGTCCTTCCTGCGCGATGACGGATAAAATAATACAGACACGGAAGCGGGAAGCGAAGAGCCCCGGCGTTGCATTCCTTCTCTCGCTCTTTTTCACCGGCCTGGGGCAGATGTACAACGGCGACCTGCCCAGAGGGGCTGTCATTTTCCTGCTGCGCACGATGGCGTTTCTGGCCCTGCCGGCTGCGATGGTAACCCGGGAGCCTGTTTCCGGTATTACTGTTTTCATCAGCCTCATGGCAGCTGCACTGTTGATAACTGTCGCCTCCCCGGTTGAGGCCATGATGGTGGCAAGGCGGGGACGGGAATTGCCGGTACGCGGCTATAATTCGATTCGCGCCTATGCCGGGTATGCCATCATTCAGTCTGTCATCAATACCATGCTGGTCATAATGCTTGCCGCTTTTTTCTCCGCCGGTCAGGTAGCGGACCGGTGCGGGGAACCCCTTCTTGAAAAAGGGGACATTGTGCTGATATACCGGTACGCACCGCAGGGCTACCGGCGGGGAGACCTGGTCTTTCACAAAGACGGTACCCTCGGTAGGATTGTTGCCCTGGGCGGGGATTCGGTCAGGTATGAGAACAATATTTTTTATGTTAACGGCCTGCCCCTCCCACTCGGGTATATTACTGATGATACGATCGCGCATTTTTCCGAAACACGGGGTGATGTTCTGTCGGAAATGAATGATGGACGGAAATATCCTGTGCGGTTCAAACAGTCCCCCGGGGTAACCCTGCGCGCCATTGCACCCATGGTGAACAGGGGCAGTGTCCTGGTTTCCACGGATTCCAGGCTGATAAAAGACTTTGCACGTACAATACCGGTAGATGCCATTTACGGCCGTGTCGAAGGTATTCTTTTTTCATCATACCTGAGGAAGATAGGGATGGACGCCTTCGGAAATTTGAAGTAGCGGCTGATTTAAGCATGCCGCTGCCTGTTGTTACCGATAACTATCGTTTTTATGGGGTACCTGCCGATAACTATCTGGGAAAAAAATAAAAAACCGATAACTATCGCGGTTAAGTTTGGCGTAACACGCCCCAGCTTAAGAGGTAAATGGGAAAATAATAAAAACGGCTATGTCCCATACGGTGTGGCTCACCATGTTGATAAGCGGTGATTTAAACCGCAAATAGAGAAGTCCCCAGAAAATACCGCAGACCATTGCGGCAAGGACCAGCATCAGGTTGCTGCTGGCCAGGTGAACTGCAGTGTACAAGGCCGTTGCAACGGTAAAACCAATCCATTCTCCAAAACGTCCTGACAGACGCCGCTGAAGAAAGGCGCGCCAGAAAAGCTCCTCCCCAGGTCCAATGACAAATGCCATGAGCAATGCGATCCGCAGGGACGATGCTCCGCCGCGGAATCCGTATACTGCATCAATGTTCCTGCCGGCAAAATCGAAGATGTATCGAGTTATCTGGTTGCCTGCCGCGAAAACGATGAATAGTGCCAGTGCCGCAGCAAGTCCCAGGCCTGTTTTGCGCGCCTGATGTTCGGTCATGTCCGCGGCAATGACGTGTATATAATCCCGGTCGAGCAGTGAGCCTGCGATAATCAGTATCAATAATGCGGCGCTCATCCACCACCAGAAATCGAGGGGTCCTGCGCCGCGTGTAATGAAAAGCGGTATAAAAAACGCCGATGCTGCCAGGACAAAAAGTGATGTCAGTACATCTTCATGCCGATTCCCATTATTTTTATTCATCAACAAAGAGTCATCGGGCCGGGGACAGTATGTCAAGTATAATAACCTGATAGATGCCTGGTCCCGGTATCCTGTTGTTGCGGTGGAATCGTTTCAGGTTTACCGATAACTATCGGCGGGGTTGTTGCACTGACACCGGAATTTTTATTCTCCCTTCCGGATACTAAAATCTTGACAAAGTTCCAACCCTTCGGTGAGTTATCAAAGAACGGTATGAGCATCATAAACAAAAAGGGGAACAACTGATGCACGGCAAATCCGCATTTCTTATATTGACAATAACCGGGGCGCTTTTTATTGCCTGCGGCAGGGATACAATCGATCTCAACGGCAACGCGGTCTTTGCCGCGGACGGTGCAGTTATCCGTTACGCGGCCTTCACCGGCGATGACAGGCCGCGTTTTCATACCATCAGGGCCCTCAAGGGAGTGAAAACGGAAGAGCCCATGGAAATAGTCGGCGTGTTCCCGGTAAGCGGCGATGACCTGGTTGCAGTCACCAGGAAGCACGGCCTCTATAAGATAACTTACCTCGGGAAATCGTATGAACGGCTGGACAGCGGACTGCCGCCGGAAGTGGTCTATCCCTTCAGGAGCAAAAGAGTGACCAAGCCGGTCATCAGCATTTCCGTGTCAGCTGACACGAAGCGTATCGCCCTGGTCGTTCCCTGCGACGTTTACCTTTCCCGGGACGGCGGCCGCACTTTCACCAGGCTCCCCCTTGCGGGAGTAAAGCGCTTCACCGAGTTCCTTTCCGTGGCAATTCATCCGGAGAAGGAGGACCTGATACTGGTCGGGACATCGTCCAACGGCGTCTATGTGTCCCGGGACGGCGGCGCCACGGCCCGGCGGCTCAGGGAGGGGGTTCCCGGCGAGCCGACGCAGTCCCCCAATTTCCTCGAGGAGATACGGTCCCTCTGTTTGGGCGGCGACAGTGATACCTTTTACGCCGGCTTCGGCAACGGCGGCGGCGTCTACCGCGGCAGTATTGCAAGGGGGATGATTGAGAAGATCAACGCGCCCTCCCTTTTCACCTATCCGGACGGCGACTTTTACCGCGTCACTGCCCTGAACTGGTCCGCGGGGAGCCTCCTCGTCAGCACCAACCGGAACTGGCGCAAGATCGTGAAAGACGGGCCGGCTCAGGGGACCGCCCTGAATGCGAGAATCCGGGAGCTTTTCCTCGAAGATGACACTGTTATCTCCGCCCGCACCGGCGGACGCAATCTATCTTTTCAGAGAGAGTACCGGCCTGGCCGCGCCTTTAAGCCGGACAAACGGGCCGGGGGAAAGCACGCCATGTACATAAGCTATTCCTTCACCCAGGGAGAGAATTACGATAAGCTCCTGAATCTCATGCGTTATTGTAAATTCAATGCCGTGGTGATGAATCTCAAGGACGATTACGGCTCCATACGGGTGCCGGTGTCCGATCCCTTTATCAAGCAGGTACCGGGATCGGTGAATCCATATAAAAATGTGCTGAAAACCATAAGGAAACTCCAGTCAGACGGCATTTATGTCATCGCGCGGCAGGTATGCTTTAAAGACGACAAGGTATATCAGTATCTGAACAATAAATACTCGGTGAAGAACCCCGGCGGGTTTCCCTTTCACAAGGGACCGGAGAAGTGGGTCGACGGCTTCAGCGAATTCGTGTGGGATTATAACATCGCCGTTGCTAAAGAGCTCGAGAAGGCCGGCGTTGACGAGATACAGTTCGATTACATCCGCTTTCCCGACGTGCGGGGCGAGACCGACAATCGCAGGTTCGATTTCCAGAAAAAGGACCAGACCATGCGCGAGGCCCTGGCATCGTACCTGAAAAAGGCGCGGGCGGCGCTCAAGGTGCCCATCACCATCGATCTCTTCGGCTATAACGCCATCTATCAGTGGGGGGAATGGATCGGCCATGACGTGAGCGAGCTCTCGCGGTATGTTGATGTCATCAGCCCCATGTTCTACCCGTCCCATTATACGGGCGGGTACGCCGCGGGCTACGGCGAACGTCGCATCTATTACACCATTTACCTGAGCTGCAAGCGGGCGAAGGAGCTCGCCGGCGGGGTGATCCTGCGGCCGTATATCCAGGCCTTCTATTACAAGGACAACGCGGACAAGTACTGTGTTGACTACATCGGCTGGGAGCTTGACGGCCTGAAAAACAGCGGCGTGAAGGATTATATTTTCTGGAACGACCTCTCGGAATACACGATCCTGATCCGCGGACTCCGCAAGTACTACGGCATGGGCGAGGGGCCGGTTCCGCCCGAGGTCAGGGCGTCCATCCCGAAGAAGCTTCCCTTTGACACTATGGTTGAGAAAAACAATTCTTCCGGGGCCCCCTGAGAAGGATGTATTGTTCTTGACGAAAACGGCCAACACAATAAATTTTGATATATACGGGTAGCAAGCGGTCTGGCGGGTTCCTTCCCATCGTCGGGAGGCGGGGTGGTGCCGCCGCGCGGGAATTTTCACCCTTATAGTCCCATCCCTCCAGGGGTGGGGACAACTATTTCCCGGGGGTATGATATGATTCTGGTTACGGGCAGCAACAGTCTGCTGGGCACAAAGCTGGTGAAGAAGCTCCTCGAGAGCGGCGAACAGGTGCGATGTCTTGACCTGGAAAAACCCCGGGATGTGCCTGCCGGCATTGAATTCGTCGAGGGCGATAACCTTGACGCCCTGATCCTCGGAAAAGCATGCACGGGCGCGGATACCGTGTTCCACCTTATGGATGTGAAGAGCTCCAAGCATCACGGCAGGCGCTTCATGAGGAAAATCAACATCAAGGGCACCGGGATTCTTCTGAAGGCGGCCCAGGCAGCCGGCGTGAAGAAATTCATCTTCCTCTCATCTTACGAAGTCTACGGCGCAGTCAAGAACCTGCCCATCGGCGAGAGCGACCTGAAGGTGCTGAAGCCTCTGACGCGGTACGGCAAGGACAAGCTCAAGGCCGAGAAGATGTGCCTCGAGTACATAAAAATGAAAAAGATGGGCATCACCATCTTCCGTCCGTCGCCGATAATGGGCGCCGGCACCAGGAATCCCATCGCGCTGATCACGCTTCTCATGGCCATGGGCATGGAAGAGGCAAACCGGCTTTACGTTGCCGGCCATGGCGAGAACCGCTTCCAGCTCCTTCACCCGGAAGACGCAGCTGCCGCTTTTATGACCGCCCACAAGGGGAGCGCTTACGGCAAGATCTACAACCTGGGCTCCGACGACGTGCCGCCCCAGATGCAGCAGATCGAAGAGGTGAAGAAGAGGGCGAACCTTGATGCCACCATCATGCATCTTTCAACGTCGAAGGCGAAATTCCGCTCATTTTTCCTGAAGCCCTTCAAGATAGACTACCTGAACAAGGGCCACGTGATGTACCTTCTCACCGACCTCATCCTGGACTGTACCCTCGCAAAGCACGAGCTGGCGTGGCAGCCGAAATACGGCAACGTCGAAATCATCCTGGAAACGATCGAGTGGTATAAGAAAGAGAAACTGTAGAAGGCTATTCCCCTCCCTGGATGGGAGGGGCAATGCAACAAAGGCGGATGATGCTGGTCATCGCCTTTGTTGTTTTATATGGCGTTTTCGTCCAGGCCGGTCCTGTCCCGTTCCTGTTCCTCGGCATGCTTTTTCTTCTCGGCGCGGGTCGCTTCGCGGCCTGCGGTGGACAGCTTTTTCTTCAGGAATTCCCACAGTTTTATCAGCAGGAGCATCAGCAGCTGCCCCCGGCTTCCCTTGCCGGTTTCAGAGGTGAATATGAGCTGGGCCTTTTTCATCTCCGCGATGCTGAGCTTCCGGTCGTCGAGCTTCATCTGCTTCAACATCTGCTTCGCCTGCGCCTTGGCCAGCTTCATTGTCTCCTTGTCGTCGGTCAGCTCCTTCCGCTCCACGAACATGAAGACCATGTCCGGGTTCTTGAGCATGCGGCGCTTCAACCGTACGAGGGACTCCAGCGCCTCCTGGAGGACCGGGTTCTCGGCGTTCCCGTTTTCCATGAGCATCTGGATATACTGGTAGAAGAACTGCACCTGGCGGAATAGTTTTTTCTTGTCGATCAGCGAGAGTTCCCTGAGGTCAATGATGGAGAAACGCTCCAGGGTGAACTGGATGAATTCGAGCTGCTCCGGGCCCACGTTGTAAAGGAGCTCACTGTCCAGGTCGTTTATCTGGATGTACTTGTTCGCCACTTCCTTGAGGTCGTTGAACATCTTGTCCGAGGAGTCCATTATTTTCCGGAACGCGGTCTTCTCGGCGTAGGTGAGGCCGGGGGCATCGCCATTGGCCTTGTATTCGTCCATCTTTTTCTTGATGGTGCGGATATCCATGGTGTCGCCGTAGACCTGGACGTTCTGGCCCTTCAGGTGCGTCTCCATCTCCATGAGGTCAGGCTTGGCGATGTCGTCCCCGATCTTCAGCACGTTCAGCCTGATGTCGCCCAGCTTGATGCGGAGCTCGTGCTTCTCGATCTTGCTGATGCCGTCGGTGACCACCAGTATTTCCGATTTTGCCATTTCCTTGTCGAAGTTGATGTCGCTGATGGCCTGTAAAATCGCCTCGTGGATGTTGGTGCTTCTGCCGCCGGTGGTGGTGTAGAGGATCTCCTCAATGAGCCGGGGAAAGTCCTGCTGTTTCTCGACCTTGATGAGGTTGCCGGCTGTCGAATCGAAGGGGCGGTAAAAGATCTTCGCCCTGGTATTGTATTTCCTTCTCAAAAACTCGGCGATGATACACTTGGAATAAAAGGTTCGCATTTTTGCTTCCATCGACTTCGAACGGTCGAGGAGTATAAAGAATTTCTGTTCGTACCGGTTCGCCTCCTTCCCCTTCTTGTCGCGGGACGTTGATACGGGCTTGAACCGGTCGGCTTCGGTTTCGAAGTGCCGCTGCACCAGCAGTGTTTTCGTGTACAGTTTTATATTGAAGACTTCATCATCCTGCGCCAGTTCCCGGGGGAGGGCCTTCTTCATGTCGATGATGTTGCGGTACCGGTCTATCTCCATCCGGTCCGAGAGGGGCGAAATCTTTTCAAGGCGGTTTACCTGTATGCTTTCCTTTCGGTCGGGCTTGTACTCGCGGTCCTCTTTGGAAATTTCCTCAATAGCGCTGAAGGCGTCGTCGAGGCGCTCATCGGAAAAGATGACCCGTGCTATTTCGAAGAGGGAGAAAAACTGCGGCGGGAGGATCGTACGGGAAAATTCAAAAAAACCGAGAGAATCCCAGTATTCGAAAAAATCAACGTCCTGAGCGTCAGCCCTTTTATGTTGAGCCGTATCGACAGTCACGGCCGGCCTCTCTTAGTAGAGTTCACGGTAATCCTGCATGATGCCGTTTTTCAATTCCTGCACTTCCTCCACGGCCGGCGTGAGATCGAGGATGTTCTTCTTGAGGGATTCGATGGTGAGTTTCTGTTCGTCCTCAATCCTCCGGGTGGGGAATATTTTTCTCAGGAAATCCATAAGGCTCTGAAGAACTCCCTTGCGGGCCAGAATGGCGTCCCGCCGCTCCGGGTTCTGCCGTATCTCCTGGAACACCTGGCGGATTCCCAGAAGCAGTTCGATCTGCTGGAAGGCGCCGGTCGCCCGGTAGTGCGCCATGGTCTGGTTATAGGTGTCAAGGTACAGGTCGACCTCCGACTTGTCCTTGGCCTTCACGGAGATGTAGCTGTTCAGCGTGGTGAGGCACTGGTACATTTCCTTGAGGTCGTCAGTGTTCACCTGGAACCGGTTGTTGAGCAGGGCCGACGCGCGGAGGAAGTCCCCCTGCTTGGCGATCTTCCGCGGCGACAGGAAGTAGTTGTAATCGCTCTTGCGCATCTCGCTCATGAACTTGTCGATAAGAACGTTCTTCATGAAATAGATGAAGTCCGGTGTCTCGATCCTGATGTTCCGGTTCTTGTTCTTGATGATTTCATACAGATAGAGGATCTGGTTGAAATATATCTTCTGCTCGGGATCAACGGGTTTGCCGCCGCTCATCGAATAGGTGTGGTCGATGAGGAGCTGGTGGTATACGTTGGTATTTTCCGGTATGATGGACTTGTAGGTGAAACGGTCAAGCACCGCCTCCGTCACCTCGTTCATGCGCATGTAGTTGGCAGTCGCTATCGCCGTGTGTACCGCGGTATCAATTTGTTCAGACCCGTTGATGAATTTCCGCTCGTTCAGGACCGTCAGCAGCGAGCGGAGCACCACGTCGCTGGCGTCGAAGAACTCGTCAAGGAACACCAGGTTGGCCTCGATGATGGAGCCCATGATGTTGTGGCGGATCCGCCCTTTCTTGAATTCCTCGATGTTGTACGGGCCGAAATAGTTGTCCGGGGTCTGGTCCTTGCTGGCCTGGGACGAGAAGACGCGCGCACCCTCGAAGGTGTTGAAAATGTACTGCGCGAGGTACGATTTCGCCATGCCGGTCCTCGAGAGAAGCAGCATGTGCTCGCCGGTCAGTATGGCGAACATAGCCTGGCGTATGATATCCGAACGGCCTATGACATTTTCGCTGATGCGGTTCATGTGCCAGTTCAGATTTCCCACGATGGTGGGGATGTCAAACTCGTCGGACTTGATCGACGCAAGTTCGCTTTTCTGATCCGGGACCTTTTCAACAGGTGCCGCCGGCGTTATATGCTTTTCCCGGTCGCTTTTCTTCTTGAGAAAGTTTAGGTAATCCTTTGCCCGGTCCGATTCCTGGAGTATGACCTGTTCCTGAGCCTTGTCGGATAGCACGGACTTGTTGATGATGCCGTAGCCGTCGTCTTCCAGGATTTTCTGTATATCTTTTTCCTTGTTCATGCCGGTACCTTTCAGGATGTTTTTTCCGCTATGGGCAGGACGATCCGGAAAGAAGTTCCCATGCCGGGAGCGCTCTTCAGGCCGATGGTGCCGCCGAGGTTCTGGACTATCGCTGAAGTAATCATGAGGCCCAGCCCTGTGGCCTGTTTGCCCTTGGTCGTAAAAAAGGGCTGAAATATCTTCTGGAGATTCTCTTCCGGGATCCCGATGCCGGTATCGGTTATCGTCAGTATTGCGAATTTGCCGTTAGCGGCCTGGGCAGCCTGGACCGTGATGCTGATGGAACCCTTCTCGGGCATTGCCTCTTCCGCGTTCTCGATGAACTGTATGAGGAGCTGCTGCAGCTGGTTCTGGTTCGCTCGGATCGGCGCGGGTTCCTGGGCCGCTTCCACGGTGATGTCAAAACCCTCGCTGCGGAGTCGCTTCAGCATCATATCAACCTGGTGGCTGGACAGTACCTTGTTAAGGTCGCAGATGTCCTTGTCTTCCTCGTCGGCCGTGGATAGGCTCACCAGCTGCTCGGTGATATTCTTGATCCTCCCCACTTCATGATGAAGCGAGTCTATGTATCCAGACACAGGGCTGCCGTCCTCCAGGTTGTTGTCCACGAAGTTCAGGTCCATCACCATCTTGTTGATGCAGGCCTTCAGCTCCGATGCAACCCCCGAAGCGAGAATGCCGAGTGCCGAGAGCTTTTCAGCCTCGTACACGCGGTTGGTGATAATGGACTGCTCGGTATGGTCCTCCACCATGAAAATGATCCGTTCGATGGTGTTGCTGGAATCCATGACCGGGACTACGGTGGCGTTAATTATGATGTCCCGCCCGCTGGTAATAGCGCGATAGGGAATGTTGAAGGCCTGGCCCGTCTTTTTCTCGGCCCGGCAGCTTTCATATAGCTTTCCGAATTCGCTCTCCGTGAACAGCGGTTCATTGAGTATGTTGACGCCAACCATGGTATCGCCCTCGCGGTGGCCCATGATCTGCTTCAGGGCAAGGTTCTCCGACAGGACGATTCCTGACGGGTCCATCACGAAGATGCCGATGGGCGCATGGTTGATTATGTCTTCGTTGAAGTCGCGCAGGTTTTTCAGTTCCTGCTGCTGCTTAAGCTGTTCCTTGACCTTGATCTCGAGGATGCGGCTGTATTCCTTGGCTTTTTTTTCGGCCAGGTGCTTTTCGGTAATGTTCTTCATGATACCAACGAGGCCGATTATTTCCCCCGTGTCGGATCTGATCGGGGAAAGGCTTGCGGTGAGGTATACCTTGTTGCCTTTCTGGTTATGTGTCTTTATCATCTCGTTTTCAAAGGTTTTACCCTTGTGGATGATTTCGTCGAACACGAAGGCGGCGCGTTCATGTTCAATGGAGGGAATGCTCTTGGTATAATGGCCGTCGATCGGTTTGTCTCCTGACGGATGAAAGAAGTCATTCCATGATGAATTAATGTAGATGAGATTGCCTTCCTTGTCTAATACAAAAATCAGGTCCGAGGAGGCCTCGACAAGGGAATGATAATCGATAGGAATTTTCTGGTTATCGACCTGGCCGGTACCGATCTGGTTTTTTAGCTGGAGATCAGTTATTATCTGAATCAGTTCTTCTTTGGAGCATTTGTTCAGGTTCGTTAGATCCATAGGCTGTGGTCAATCAGTCCTCTTGTTTTGTCCCGGCTGGTTTCAATTCAGCTTTTAACATTCTCTGGAGCCGGTTGGCCGTGACCAGGAACCATACCTCGACAAACAAACTGAGTATCGTGCCAAGCAGGAATGATCCGCCGAAGAAAATCTGGTTCATGTCTAACAGGAATAATCCTCCCAGGGCTATGACGGCGAGCAGGACGATCTTTATCGGAAACGAAGCCAGGGTCACGGTAAACATGACCATGATATTGGAGGTGATAGCTTTTCGCGCGATGAATATCCACACGACGGAGAAAAACATGCTCAGCATCGTCCCGAGGAAATAACCTTTGAACTCAGGTAGGCTCCTGTTTGAGAAACAATACACGGTAATGGCGACATTGAGTATGATGGGCAAACAAATCAGAATGACTGCTTTAATGAATAGCTTTTTCATTTACACTCTGTTTAGATAGTTATAATTTTATTGTATGATCACGTCGTGCAGGCAATGCGAATGTACTATAATTATGCGGGAGGATGATGAGCAGTATTCCTGATCAACTTCCTCCCGCCTGTTTTCATATCCTGTAACCTGCACGCCGGCTTAGACTCCCCATATAACGCTATTTTTGCTCTATATTGAGCAATCCTTGCCACTTGAGCAACACCAACCTTGCATAATTCAAATGGTATGTCAAGACTATTTGTGCGTTACTGTCCTGGTCTATCTACCCGAGTTTTTTCATCAGCTCTTCACTGACTTCTTTAACTCCCGGTTTGCCGTCAAGCTCGATGATACGGGGAACACCCTTGTTGTCTTTGGACAGATTTTTGAAATATCCCACAGCAGCGAGGGTTCCTGTTTTTGTATTATAATATATATCATGACGCTTGCCGATAGCCGCCTCGTCCTGGTCATCGGAACGGGCTGAAAGCTTGCCGCCGCATACACGACACACTGTTTCACCGCCTTTTTCGGCCGGCTTGATGGCATCAATAAAAATGTTGTTGGGATGATTGTTGTCGGTCGCGCATAATCTGCGTCCCATGATCCGGTTTTTCGCTATTTCCCGGTCCAGGGTAATTTCAATAACAACATCAAGCTTCATGCCGGCTTTCTTCAACGCGGCATCAAGGGCTTTTGCCTGTTCGTCGTTACGGGGAAACCCGTCTAGGAGCCAGCCCTTTGCGCAATCGTCTTTCTGCAGCCTATCCAGGATCATTGGAATTGTGATGTCATCAGGTACCAGGTCGCCCTTATCTATGTATGTCTTGGCTTTCTTCCCGAGTTCGGTGCCGCCTTTTATGTTTTCCCTGAAAATCACGCCGGATTCGATATGTGCTACATTATACTTTTTTTGAACTACTGCGCCCTGCGTCCCTTTACCGCTTCCATTGGGCCCAAATATAAGAATATTCATAAAAACACCTCTCCAGATATTTTTTTTACAGGATGAAAAGTAGCTATATAAAAGTAAAGAAAGATTTGGAAATATTTCCTAATTAATTGGTTCCTTCGAACCCGCATTAAAAATTTTTCATTTCAGGCACCGATAATCGTATACGATTGTAAAGATGCTGCTCGGTGGTACTTATGTTTATTGATACAACTCTACATCTACATGCAGATACTGTAAAAAGAATATCAGAGACCTCCTGTCTGATGGGTCAGCCAAAAAATAATATTGTGTCCCGGTTATTGTGCATTATCGCTGATGAAAAGAATGTCAAACCCGCAGCCTGGTCAAGAATTCGTTATCAGGATCGTGGTCAGAATATCAACTGGCATCGAATGCATGTCTCCCTCTCTCCCAATGAATATGAATTGTTACTTGATTTAAGGAAAGTGTATAAGATGTCAGCTTCCAGGATTATTGCCCTTGCAGTGGAAAAGTATATGGATAGGCTGCTGGATAGTTTAGATAATAATCCCGATAACTATCGATTTCCTTGTTATGTTTTTTCCCGTTTTATAATGGATGGTGTAATATGCTTGGCACAATACTGGGGACTTCCCGAAAAGCTTCATCTTTTTCCTGAATCGCAGCTTCTTTTTGAGACCCAGATACCGATGCGAGGCAGTTGATAATTGATAGATATCTATTTATTCTAGATCTATTTCCTTCCATTCGGCCGGATGGGGCCTATTGTTTTCTGAGATAATACCCCGGCGAACCCGGGCTATGGTATAGTTACGGGCTCCGATTGTTATCCGGATGTGGTTCAGGGCCGCTTTATAGTCGAAATCGGAGCAGCTGAAAAGATCAACGGCAGTATAACCATGTTCGGGCCAGGTGTGGATTGCAAAATGTGATTCTGCGATGACGATAACTCCGCTCACGCCCTGGGGGCTGAACTGATGAAAGAAGGGTCTGATCATGGCGGCGCCTGACAGTTTCGTCGCGTCAATCATGATTTTTTCGATGAAAGCAGCGTCATCAATTTTTACGCAGTCGCATTCGAAGAATTCCGCCAGATAATGCGTTCCCAGATGCATTGTTGTCCTTTATAGATAATAGTAGGTTCTTATTTCGGCACATTGTAAATTAGGCGATAACTATCCGTCAATATTAATATCAGCAGTCTTGTCGTGAAACTCTTGTCTCACGTCTAGTAAGCTATCCACGAGTGTTCTAGACCATTATTAATGAAATATCCTTGAACAAAAAAATAGATGATGAATAAATGGATCTGTCATGTATATATAAACAGAGCATGATCGATTAAAAATATGTATTACCTGGAGAATGCCATGCTGGATAAGTCCGTTGATGATATGTTCAATTTTTATTCCCCGGAAGATAAGCAGAATTTTTTTGTCGCGTACCTGTATCTTAAGCATATGGATCATTTTGCTTATTCGGTCCTGCAAACACTGGGCATGCCGACTGCCGAACCTAAAAACCATCCCGGCCCTTCCGTTGACGCCATGCTCAGATCGTATGTTAAACAGATAGCGATGCTTGCCCCAAACAGGGACACCAACATCTACCACGGCAAGGTGATTCAGCACGAGGATGCGCGCAAGCTTGTCTCGCTGAATGTGCCGGTTAGTTACCGGGTGCCGGAAAAGGTTGTACCCTTCAAGATCGCCCGCGATGTTATTCTCGAAAATCCGGGTGCCATGGCGGTCGGCATATGCGCGTGCCGGCAGAACCAGCCGAATCCGTGCGTGTCGGAGTCTGAGATGGAAGCATGCCTGATCATGGGGGACCCCTTTGCGTCCTTTATCGCGGCGAACAATCCGCGATTCAGGAAATGCACAAAGGATGAAGCGCTCACGGTGCTGGAAAAGGCCCACGCCCGCGGCGATGTCCACACCGCCTATTTTAAAAAGGAGATGGGGAACAGGCTCATGGCCATTTGCAACTGCTGCAGCTGCTGCTGCATGGGAATGGTCATGTGGAACAAGCTGAAAGGCGCGGTCCCCTTCCTTGCTCCGTCGGGCTATTCCGCACAAGTAAATGAAGATTGCACCTCATGCGGTATTTGTACAGATATCTGCCCCTTCAACGCCATTACGGTAGATGCTGCAACAGGAAAAACCATGGTGCATCAGGTTAGCTGCATGGGGTGCGGAGTGTGTCAGGACGCCTGTCCATCCGGCGGAATACTCCTTCGCAAGGACTCTTCTAAAGGAGAACCTCTTGATGTTGACATACTGGGGAAAGATTAAAAAGGCTTGCAATTTAATTTGATATATGATAAGTAGATAAAAATCCGTGTTTGTATATTTTTACAGCCCGAACGGGCGGAGAATGATCCGCTATTTTCCATAAGCTGCACGGTCCCGCGCAGCGGAATGTTATTGATAGATGAGCATTATTGAGAGTTACACGAGGATTGCAAAGGAGATTGCGGCGATAGCTGCGACCTCCGGTAGGAGCCCCGGCAGTATTCGCATAATTGCTGTTAGCAAAACTTTCGATGAATCGGTCGTGCAGGAGGCGATAGACGCCGGGATCAGGGTCTTTGGAGAGAACAAGGTCCAGGAGGCGAAGAGGAAAATCCCCAACCTGAGAGGAGACTTTACGTTCCACATGGTGGGACACCTCCAGACGAACAAGGCACGCGAGGCCGTACAGCTTTTTGATTTGATCCATTCCATCGATAAAATCGAGACCGCTGCTGCGGTTGATCGGGAAGCCGGCAGGATCGGCAAGAAGCAGAAGGTCCTTATCCAGGTGAATACCTCGGGCGAAGAGAGCAAGAGCGGCACTGATCCATCGTCAGCGCGGGAACTGGCGGTGAAGGTGAAGGAACTGAAGAACCTGGAACTCCTCGGGTTAATGACCATGGCGCCTTTCACTGATGAGGAAGGAATCATTCGTGAAACCTTCGGGGCTGCCAGGAAACTGCTGGAAGAAATCAACGGGTCCCTGGGGCTCTCCCTCACCGAGCTCTCCATGGGAATGTCATCCGATTACCGGATTGCCGTTGAAGAGGGCGCGACGCTGGTAAGGATCGGGACGGCAATATTTGGATACAGGGACATGTAATGACGTCAGTGATGAAAAGGATCGGATGTATCGGAGCGGGTAACATGGGCGGGGCTATACTGTCTCGCCTGGCCGCGTCTGTGGATTCCGCCGCCATTACCGTTTATGATATTGATGCCGGCAGGGCGGATGCGCTTTCGAAAAAAACCGGCGTCGCTGTTGCGAAATCGCCGGAAGTTATGGCAGGTGCGTCGGATATACTGATAATCGCGGTGAAACCGGACGCGGTCGCGTCTGCACTTGGCGCCATAAAAAGCGCTCTCTCATCCGATGCTATAATAGTTTCCATCGCGGCCGGCATAAGCATAGCGGCCGTGGAGAAGATACTGGGCCGGTCAGTAAAGATCGTGCGCGTGATGCCAAACACGCCGTCCATGATCGGCGAGGGCATGTCGGTGCTGTCGCCCAATGGCAATGTGGATGATAAATCGCTGCTCGAAGTGGAGCAGATTTTTTCAAAGATAGGCAGGGTTCTCACCCTGCCGGAGAAGCTCATGGATGCCGTTACAGGCCTGTCGGGCAGCGGCCCGGCATTTGTGTTTACCTTTATTCAGGCGCTGGCCGATGGGGGCGTAAAACTCGGAATCCCCCGCGACAAGGCCCTGGTGCTTGCTGCCCAGACGGTCATGGGATCCGCCAGATATGTTCTGGAGAGCGGGGAAGATCCCATGGCTCTGCGGGGAAAGGTCACGTCTCCCGGCGGCACCACCATCGAAGGAATCCATGTCCTGGAGCGGAGCGGGTTTTCGGGGATCGTCATGGATGCAGTTGAGAAAGCAGCTCAAAAATCAGAGCGATTAGGAGAAAAGTGATGCTACACTGGCCGCCCTTCAACAGGTATCAGGTACGTCAGATAAAGTTCTATTCGATAATAGCCTCGATAGTTATCACTTCTGTGATTATCCTGGGAAACATCATAGCCGCCCTTGTGTGCGACCATGTAACGGTCAAAAAGGGGAGTTATATAAAAAAGGAAGGCTTCCCCCTGTTCACAGACTCGAAAGAATATATCCGCATGGTGAAAAAGTATCCCCATAACGCCGGTGTGAGGCTTTCTACGCACCGCCTTGCCGGCGGTGAGTCATACTGGGACGTGGCCTATCAGCACAATATCAGCATTGATACGCTCGTTGCCGCGAATCCTTTTATCACCTCTCTCGTCCCGAAGGATGGTATCGAGGTGGTTGTGCCGGCTGCTGACGGCGTGCTCCTTGCTTTTGATGACATCTACGACGTGCGGCGGATGCGAAAGCTTCTGGAATATACGGGTGAAGTGCAGGGGGATTATCTGCCCACTCCCTTCAAGATAATATCGAGCGATGACATCAGGCTTGTCTTTTTCAAGGGCGTCAAGCCCGTCATCGTGAATAATTCCCTGGAAAAGCTGTACCGGATCAAGAATGTATTTCAGTCCCCGATAGCAAGGGGAAGCTTTACCTCGCTTTTCGGCGACCGGGTGCATCCCTTCATGCAGGACGGCAATTTGCGATACCACAATGGTGTTGACATAATTTCCGGGTGGCGGACGCCCGTTCATCCGACTCGGGATGGGATGGTTATATTCACCGGCTGGCGCGGCGGCTTCGGCAACACCGTGATGATCCAGCACTACGAGGGTTACACCACTCTCTACGGACATCTTGAATCCATCAATGTAAAATGCGGCCAGTGGGTCACGAAAAAAGATACCATAGGCCGCGTCGGGTCCACCGGATGGTCGACGGGACCGCATCTCCATTTTACCGTGATGAAGCATGGATGGGACCTGGACCCGCTCCTGTTTATCTGGTAGCCTGACGTCCCCGCGTTATACCGGCACCTCATCAGTGGAAATGCTTTACATAAAAGAGCTGATTCGCGTATGCTGGTGAAGAACCGGTGCACCATGCTGATGACAATCATATCCGCGCTGCTGTATATCCTGTCTTTTCCCGTGACCAGTCATGATATATCCTTATGGCCCTGTATTTTTTTTGCGCTGGTACCTTTTTTCCTCAGCCTGGAGCGCGGGGATTCATTGATCAGAAATATTCTGGCAGGCGCCGTATGGGGCGCCGTCATGTCCCTCGGCATGGCATACTGGCTCGTTTATGCAATGATCTGGCAGTACGGAATATCAGTCGCCGTCACGGTTCTTTTCATGATCCTGGGTTTGATGCTGCCCCACGCAGTTATATACGGCCTTTTTGCCGCCATGTACCGCTTTTTAAAAGATAATTTTCCTCTCGCCGGCGATGGCCTTGTATTTTATGCCGCAGCAGTGCCCTCACTCTGGGTTGTCACGGAGTTCACGCGGGAGATAATCCCATTCCTGGTTCCCTGGGGTTTAGCCGGCTATGGTCTTCAACCCTTCAACACCTACATGCAGGCGGCCGATATCGCCGGCATCTACGGGATATCCTTCCTTGTGGTGATGATGAATGCGATCGTAACGTACCTGGTCAGGGATATCAGCAGGGAAGGCGGAAAGATTTTTCCGCCAACGCGCGGTCTTGCCGCACAGGTTAAATCCATGATGATGCGGAAACGTCCCGCCATTGCTGCGCTGCTCCTTGCCATCCTTGTCCCGGTACTATACGGGGCTGCCCGGCGCATCGGCATCAATGATCTCGTCAGGAGCGGGAAGATCCCCGGTTTGATGATCAATGCAGCGGCGGTGCAGGCGAATTTCAGCCAGGAGGAGCGGTGGCAGAGAACCGGTTTCATTGAACGCGTCAATATCTGCCTGGGCCTGACCGGGCGGTGTACCGGGGCGCGGGCCTCGGCCGGTCTGGGCCGTACCGCGCTGGACGGCATGGTCGTATGGCCGGAGACGGTCCTCAACTCCAGCGGCATGGTGAACAACCGCCTGTTTTCACATATCCAATCGCGAATGGGAGGCACCCGCCTTCTGATCGCCGGCGGCGTGCGGCGGACGATTTCTTCAGGCGGCGTGTATAACACGGCGTTCATCGTTAACGGCAGAAACGACGCTCTGTTTTATGACAAGAATATCCTGCTTCCCTATGCTGAGACCGCGCCCTTCGGCAGTCTGTTTGGAGGATTTTACACGGCACCGACGGAATTCCTTGAGGGCCGCACGCCGCCGGCGGTCCGCACAGCGGCGGGCGTTATCGGACTTTCCATCTGCTTCGAAGCCATGTATCCCTGGTTTTCACGCCTGGCGGTGAGGGAAGGGGCACGCCTTCTGGCAAATATTTCCAACGACGGATGGTTCGGCAGAACATCGGAACCCATCCTTCATCTCAGGCAGGCCTCTGTGCGCTGCATCGAGAACCGGCGCTTCATGGTCCGGACGTCGAACAACGGCTATTCGGCACTGGTGTCACCGACAGGTGACGTTGTATCGATAGGGGGGCTCTTTACCCGCGAATGCGTTTCAGGGGAAGTGGTTTTACTTGATATACGCACCATCTACTCAATGCTCGGCGACTTGATTGTCTACCTGTCAGCGGTGGTGGTAGCCGGGTCCTTGCTTGTTATTATACTAAAAGGCAAATAATAATTAAACCGCAATACTAGCGGAGGCCGGTTGATGCCCGGCCTCCATTTTGGATAGCGCGCTAAACCCGGCAATTCCTGATATTCCCGGGATTCATCCCCTCTTCGCTGCTGATGTTATATGTTTCCTTCGCCCCACCGGAACAGAATGCCTAGGGTAACGTTGACCGCCCCGCAGTGGGAAATGATATTTTCCTTGCTTGATCTGTAGTCATATACTGGATATAACGGATTAGACCATTCAGTTGTCGTCAATAGTGTAGTCACCGTCCGGTTCCTGCTTCCAGTCATCAAAAAATATTTTGCCGCGACTTCAGCTGTAATGACCACAAGATCAGTCACTGCAAAATTTATTCCGAACACGACTCCTGCCTCAAATCCGAAGAGAGAGTATGATGCAGTGGCCTTGTGGAGTCCGTAGTTGCCGACCCAGAGTGAGGGGTCATCGGGAACAGCAATAGTTGTTAATCCTAAGTATTCCCAGTCGCCTATATCCTCCTTCCCGGAATAGATTCCGCTGGATGAATTACCGGTAATATACCGGAAACCGAAGCTTGGACCGACCCAGAGGCGGATCCTGTCGCTGCTGTATATCCCGAAGCCGATGCTGGTGATAAAGTGACCATCGGCTCCCTCGAAGTCGCTTTCGCCGTTATTATAGAATTTATCCCCCCCGATTTTGAGCCGGTAACTGATTGGCGAGGAACCGAGGACGTTTGTATCAAACATAAGTCCTCCGCCGGCAACGATGTTATTAATGGGACCGCTTGTGTTGTAATTCAGCCCCCCGTTATGTGATATTGTCGTGGTTCCTCCGCTGTAATCAAAAGAGCCGTATGCCCCCACTCCCATAGCCACAGCGCTGTTGGCGATAAGTGCAACAAAGATGATTGCTGATGAAAGTAGTATTAATCTTTTTAGCATGAAACCCTCCCGTCATGGTCACAAGGTTCATCACGGCTTTTACGAGAACGGAACTCCCCTGGCGCATGATCTTCCGCCCGCGGCGCGATCCGCTGTTCTGAGTCGCTGATAGTGATGATTGTGTATGTGCAATTTTCTTCGTTCCTTCGCAAATTTGTCAAATCATAAAAAACGACGATTTTCATCGTCGTTTTTCAATATTGTACCGATAACTATCGGCACGGTGTCTTTTTTGTGTGTGATTTATGCCCTTTTTCTTCTCCTGAAATGCCGCTGCAGCATGATAATCGACATCGGCAGCATCATGATTCCCAGGAGTCCCATGATCTCGGCGGCGAGTCCGGCCGGGGTTCCCTGGTGGGAAGCGGCAGTAGCTGTGGATCCGCAGCCGGTGGAGCCGCCGGAAAGAAGGTAGTCGTCAGCGGCCTTGTTGTCGCCTATCCATTTCCAGGTGTCTCCCTCTTTGTCGGTGTTGGGCGATGTGAAGTCAACCCGCGCTTCATGGGCTGCGTCGATCACGATTGTGTTATTCGACGGCTGGATGACGGGCAGCAGGTGCGGGAAATCGGATCCCGAAAGGCTTATCCGTATCCGGTGACCTTTTTTGAACATGTTGCTGGTCGGCCATAGTTCGATGCTGTACTGGTAGAGTTCTCCCTCGTTGATCGCCTTAGGATTCTTGTCGGGGTTATCATAGAAGGGATCAAAGGGGACGTACGCCGGATCGAGGGCGTGCTGTACGACCTGTTTGCCATCAACCATGGAGGTGCTGGTCGTGCCCGCCGGATCATAGGGACGGTGCCACGCCGACAGCCAGCCGGATGTAATGTTGCGCGCCCTTCCGTCGGGGAACACGTCATTCAATTCCGCGATCCACTGGACGTCAAGCTTGTTCATGCTGTCGAGCATCAGGTTTGCGTCGACGTTGAACTGGTCCTTGATATAATTCATAATCAGGTTAATCGTGGACTGGGTGAGGGAACCGGAAAATTTCGTCTTTGCCCAGAAGGTTACGGTCAGGGGACCGGTGATTTCCACGTCCTCGGTCAATTCTTCCGTTGTGAAAGTAAGACATTCCTTCTCGTCGTGCCGCTCGTCTTCATACCATTGGGCTGCATCGATATTCTCGCCCAGATAGTATTTTGACAGGTCGGGGATCATTGCCTCAATGCCCATCAGCCATCGCACGCTGGACCGGGAGTTCCCGCCGTGAAGGTTAAGGCCCTGCAGCAGGGAGAATACATCGTGTTTCAGCACGGGGTTGTCGCCCGATACGTCTTTTATCTCGCTCATGCCGTAGTTGTTATTCTTGTAGATCTGCAGCAGGGTCTGGTCGTCGGTATACCAGTCGCCATCGATGGGGGTCGGGGCGTGCTTTGTCAGATAGAACGTTTTATGATCGACCCTGTTTTCCGGAAGCGGCCATGCTTTCTCAGCCCGCCATTTGTCTTCCCCCATGATATAGAGCATGACAGGGAATTCCTCCAGGAAGGGGTCATTCTTTTTCTTGATTTTCCAGTCAAACCACCGCACCGGGACTTTACTGCTCAGTATGGAGTTCAGGCCTATGCCCAGCGCGCCCTCGAGGTGGTAGTAGGGGCCTATGACCATTTTTTTATCGGTCGTCGCGTGCTGACTCAGCCCGTATTGATACCAGTTGCAGGTACCCCGGGTAAATATATCGAACCAGCCTCCCACTTCGAACACCGGCAGTTTGCTTGAGATGGTTTTGCTTCCTTCGGGGAATGACCAGCCGTTTTTCGGCTTCACCGGCCAGTAGATCATAGAGGATTTTTTCTCGTAGAAGGCGCCTTTGTTCATATTAGCCGGATCCATGACCCAGCTGATGGTTGTGGTAATGTGGCTCAGGTGTTCCTGCCAGGTGACCGTCCGGGCCTTCGCGAGATCTTCCTTCGAGAATGATGCCGTCGACTCCGAGGTTCACCATCGAGGGGAGGATGCCCAGGATGTCAACTATGCCGAGCCACATGGGGATGAAGAGGAGGTCGCAGTTGCCGCCGTGCATGACAATGTCGCGGTAGGCGTCGGCCATGGGGACCTGGGGAAAAATGGCTTTCAGGTGGACCGGCTCTCCCGTGTTCGGGTCCTTGTCGACCAGTCCGGCGGTGAGGAACTGGATGATCGCCTCATAGGAGCCGCCTATCATGCCTACCTTTCCGTCAGACCATGTTTGCGAGGGGATAAAATTATCCACCACGTACTTGATGTCATATTGCTCGACCAAGTCAAAGGAGTCCCAGTCACCGGAAGATGATCCGGTGCCCCGGATGTCTATCCCCATGAGGTTATAGCCGCTTGCAATTATGGGAAGGCTGAACATCATCATTATCTCGCGGCGATAGGGCGTCACGATTAATATGGTGGGCAGCTTCTCGCAGCCGGCCGGCCGTATAACCGTGGCCCACAACTCGACATCGCTGCTGCTGTGGGGATTTGCTGATTTAGGTATGTTAACCCTGACATTCAGGTTTATTGTGCTGTTGTGTATATTATTTGATGCCAGCTTGCCGGTCATGGTTTCTTTATCAGCGGCGGTGAGCTGTCCCTTGCATCCAGCGCATGAATCATCAATGATGGATTCAACGCAGGATATCGTATCGCCGGCAGTGTCAGATGAGCTTCCGGTGCCGGAGATGGATTTGTCAGTTGTTCCAGAACCATCGGTCCCTGCAGTGCTGGAGGACCCCAGAAATGAGAAAAGCGATTTTCCGCTTTGATCCTGGCAATTAAGGCTTAATGTAAGAGTTAAGGCTATGAAAATGAGCATTAAACTTCTGGAACGCATCATGAATCACCCTCCACTTTTATGACATCATTGCCGCCATTCTTGTGTTTAACCATATAAACATAACATATGCTAAAATTCAACAAAATACCGACTGGCCGGTCAGTTTTTTTTAACAAAATGAGTTTGTTGATTTTGTCCGATGGGTATTCCGATCAGATTAACGGCAAAATTGGGTTATATTTGACGCCACCAGGTCAGCCTGTTCCCAGGCAACCATATGAGCAGCCCGGTCGATGAGGACGAACCTTGAATTGGTAATAAGCGAATGATAACGCTCCCCCATTGCAGGGGGCACCACGCGGTCATATTTTGCCGATATGATGAGGGTAGGAGTCTTGATCTCGGCGCAGCGATTATCAAGGAAGTTCCGGAAAAGACCTTCCCGGGTCACCTTTGCCATGGCTTTCCGGTCCTCCTTGCTTTTCAGATTGCTCATCATGACGTCCTTGACGAATTCATCGGGCATCTTGTTTTCCTTGTAGAACATGAGGTCCGGCACGTAGCGCCGTATCATCGCTTCATCCATCATATCAGCGGCAAGTCCTTCGACGCTCAGTGCCCTGCCAAACTTGATGTAACCGGGAAGGAGCTTCGGCGTCTCTTCCATCCCGGCTGAGCAGATGAGCACCAGCCCCTTCACCCTTTCGGGAGCCATCAAGGTGATCTTGGCGGCAATTTCACCCCCCATGCTGTGTCCGACGATATATGCCTTTTTGATTGACAGGGCGTTCATAAAGGCCAGGACCCGGTCAGCCTGTGCGTCGGTGCCGTAGCTGCAATTCTTGTCAAGGGGTTTGTCCGAAATGCCATGTCCCAGAAGATCGGGAGCGTAAATATGGTACCGGGCGCGCACCTGGGGAATGATTTTTTTCCAGTAGGCTCCCCAGCAGAGCCACCCGTGGATCAGTATCATCGGTTCGCCCTGGCCGTCTTCGAGGTAATGCATGGTGTTGCCCTGTATCTTTATAAAGCGGGAAGTGCCAATTTTTTCCTGCTGAAGTTCCTTTTTAACATCCTCGGTGGTGTATTGAATGGATGAACATCCGGCGATAAAAGCAAAAAGAATGAACAGATTGAAATATCTCATAAAACTCCTCCAGCTAACGTGACTTACTATTCGCATACCGTCCATCCGGATGTCAAATTTATTAGATGATTTTGATTTTTGACCAATAAAAAAAGTTACTCTGACACCGTATTGGTATGATGGCTGTAAGATTTAATATTTACTCTGACACCTGAATAAAAAACGGCGATCCACGTCGCCGTTTTTTTAAGAGAGTACCGATAACTATCGGTTGATTAGCTTGTTACATGGCTTTTTATGACTTTTTTCTCCTCCTGATATGACGCTGCATCATGATAATTGACATCGGAAAAATCATAATTGCCAGGAGACCGATGATTTCCGCGCAAATCCCCGCGGGAGTCCCCTTATGGGAAGCAGCGGACGCCGCAGTGCCGCATCCAAGGGAGCCTCCTGACAGCAGGTATTTGTCCGCATCGGCATTGCTGCCGATCCACTTCCAGGTGTCGTCCTCGTTCTCGTTGTTGGTTGCGGTGAAATCTATCTGGGCCGAATGCTTGGAGTCGATCACGATCGTATTATTCGACGGTTGAAGGATCGGCAGAAGGTGCGGGAAGTCAGATCCGGATAGACTCACCCGTATCCGGTGCCCCGCCTTGAACACGTTGCAGGTGGGCCAGAGTTCCACCGCATACTGGTACAACTCGCCCTCGTTGATCGTCTTAGGGTTCTTGTCCGGGCCGCTGTAGAATGGATCAAAGGGGATGTAGGCCGGATCAAGGGCGTGCTGGACAACCTGTTTTCCGTCAAGGGTGCATGTGCTGGTCTTCCCGGACGGGTCATAGGGCCGGTGCCATGCCGAAAGCCATCCGGAAGTGATATTGCGCGCCCTGCCGTCGGGGAATACGTCGTTCATCTCCGCGATCCACTGAACGTCCTTTTTGCTCAAGCTGTCAGTGATCAGGTTGGTGTCTACATTGAACGTATCCTTGATCATGCCCATGACGCCGGTGATGGCGGCCTGGGTGATGGGATCGGCGAACTTTGTTTTTGCCCAGAAGGTTACGGTCAGGGGACCGACGATCTCCAGGTCTTCAGCCAGGGGTTCTGATGTGAAGGTGAGGCACTCCTTCTCATCGTGCCGCTCGTCTTCATACCACTGGGCAGCGTCGATGTTCTGGCCCAGGAAAAATTTCGATATGTCCGATATGATGGCCTCCATGCCCATGAGCCATCTCACGCTGGCCCGTGAATTGCCGCCGTGCAGGTTCAGGCCCTGGATCGGAGAAACCACGTCATGCTTCAGCACCGGGTTGTCGCCGCTGACGTCCTGGATCTCGCTCAGGCCGAAGTTGTTGTTCCTGTATATCTGCAGGAGTGTAGTGTCGTCAGTGTACCAGTCGCCGTCGATGGGGGTCGGTGCGTGCTTGGTGAGGTACATTGTCTTGTGGTCTACCCTGCTTTCCGGCAGGGGCCACGATTTTTCCGCCCGCCATTTCCGCTCGCCCATGACGTAGAGCATGACGGGGAATTCCTCCATGAAGGGGTCGTTCTTCTTTTTGATCTTCCAGTCGAACCACCGCGCCGGGAGCTGGTTGGTCAGAATGGTATTGATTCCCATTCCCATCGCGCCGGATAGGTGATACCACTCGCCGATGATCATTCTTTTATCCGAGGTTGAGTGCCTGCTTAATCCATAGGCGTACACATTGGTGGTGCCCCGGGTAAAGATATCGAACCACCCCCCGACGCAGAATGCGGGCAGCTTGCTGGAAAGGGTTTTCTCTCCTTCGGGGAACCCCCATCCTGATTTCGGCTTGTCGGGCCAGTATATCATGGTTGATTTTTTTTCATAGAAGGAGGTCTTGTTCATGTTGTCCGCGTTCATGATCCAGCCGATGGTGGTGGTGATGTGATTCCAGTGCTCCAGCCATGTGGCCTGCGCTTCCGCAGCGTCTTCCTTGGTTATTTTTCCGTCTACCCCCAGGTTCTGCAATGACGGCATGATGGCCATAATATCCACCATGCCGAGCCACAGCGGTATGAAGAGGAGGTCGCAGTTGCCACCGTGCATGACGATGTCGCGGTATGCGTCCGCCATGGGGACGATGGGGAAGATTGCCTTCAGGTGGACCGGTTCCTTCGTTACCGGATCGGTTTCCACGAGGCCGGCGGTGAGGAGCTGGATGATGCCCATATAGGACGGGCCGATCATGCCGACCGTGCCGTCGGACCATACCCTGGTGGGTATAAACTTATCGACCGCATATTTTATATCATATTGCTCCACCAGGTCAAAGGATTGCCATTTTCCTTCCGCGGAACCCGTGCCCCGTATGTCGATACACATCAGGTTGTAACGGCTCAACACCAGGGGCACATAAAGCATCATCATCATTTCGCGCCGGTAGGGGGTCGCCACCAGGATGGTGGGGAGTTTCTCGCTGCCCGACGGACGGATGACGGTCGCCCACAGGTCGATGTCACTGTCACTGTATGGATTTTCTGATTTCGGTATGGTGACCCGCACATTGAGGTCTATCTTCGCGCCGAGAATGCTGTTCTTGGCGAGTTCATTCTGCAACTGGGTCGCGGCCGTGCTGGAGAGCTGGCCGGGACAGCCTGAGCATGTATCATCGCCGGCAGGTTCGGCATAGTACTTGCTGTCAGAACCTGATCCGGTATCGGTAGTGTCAGTTGTGGTTTGATTGCCGGATGATGACGATGAGGTAAACGGGAAGAGGAGTTTTCCACTATCTTCCTGGCAGTAGAGGCTTGAAAATACGGTAAAGGCGATTATTATGGCGAGAATATTTTTAGATCGTATCATGATTCCTCCTTATCGCATTGCTGAAGCTGCCAGCGTTATTCGGTAAAACAGGTACTATCAGAATCAATTATATTTATTGGGATAATTATTTAGAAGAGTATGGCATCCCTGTCAATATAAAAATCCGACTGGACGGTCAGTTTTTTGCGAATTATTCTGATTTATCGTTATTTAATTTTACATATGTAAAAATAGATTAGTGTTCTTGTTTTTATATAGAGTTATTAAGAAGGGAATATTTTCATGCTTGCTATTATCACTGTTTCTTTATAAACAAAATTTGGTAGTCATTGTCATAGTGAAGATTATGCTGGTGTCGGCATTTACCTTATAACAGCCTGGGATTCTTAAAGAAGGAAGAGGGAGACGCAAATTGTACAAAAATAAATTGAATTTTTTTTGAGGCTAAAAATATATGCCTTAATCTATATTGATTTTTTATTACCAGATAGTACTTTAATTAAATAGAAGATTATAAGAAAGATAAAAAGAGTTGTTGCAAAACTCTGTTCCGTTCATCATCAACATAATGCACCATATGAAAAAAATTGTTACCGGCATTATCATCATCTCCCTTTTTTTTGTTTTTACCGGAACCACGGTGTCACAGGAAGACAGAAAAATCGAGCTGAACGCCCAGGGTATTCTCGCGCGGGTTGACAAGGTTTTCGAATATCCCAGGGGCCTCATCAAGGGAATATTGAAGCATATACGGCCTGATGGTACCGCCACGACCATCAATTTCACCGGCTGCATTTCCCAGGAGGATTATCTTTTCACTTTCAGCAGCAAGGATCGGGGGGATCAGCTCAAGGTCCTGTACAATCTCGGCGGCGAGGACATATGGGTCTACAATATCCATGCCCTGAAGCTTTTTCACAAGCTGGCCATCGACAAGTATGACGAGATCCTGTCAACGAACTTCACCTACATTGACATGTCAAACGCGGATTTCCAGAGCAACTACACCGCCACCATCGTCGGGGACGCCTTTGTCAAGGGCATTGACGCCTGGAAGCTGGTATTGAAGCCGATCGTGAAGGGAGGCGAGTACGGCATGCTTACCCTTTACGTGACCAAGGACAAGTTTGTCCCTATCCGGATCGATTATCATGACCGCGACAAGGCAATATTCAAATTCCTGACCCTGGTCAAGGTGAAGGAGAGCGATAACAGGATTGTTCCTCTCCGCTACGATATGATGAATATCAGGCAGGGAACGGTCAGCATCGTCTACTTCAGCGAAATCGAAGAGGGAACGACCTTCGATAAACAGATTTTCAGGTCTGAAAAACTGGGCGAATAGGTGGATGCCGCCCATGCCCCAATTCTTTGTGACATCATCTGACATAATTGACGGCCGCTGTACGATCCGGGGGAATGATCACCACCATCTCGTCGGGGTCCGGCGGGCGAAACCCGGCGACATCATCCGGCTCCGGGACGAGAAGGGCACTTCTCTCACGGCGCGGATAGAACGCATTGCCGCCGATTACCTGGAGGCCGTGATAGTAGAGGAACGTGTTGCGGCGGATGTCCCGGTCGACATCACACTCTGCATGTGTCTTCTCAAGGGCGGCAGCTTCGACCTGGCCGTAGAAAAGGCGGTCGAGGTGGGGGTGTCCCGCATCATCCCGGTGGTATCGGAGCGCACGGTGCCCCGCCCGGCGGACGCTGACGCAAAGGTGCGGCGGTGGAACCGCAAGGCGGAAGAGGCGGCGAAGCAGTCACTGAGGGAGCGCGTGCCGGTCGTGGAAAGCGTCCGGCCCTTCGGTGAAGTTATCAGCGGGGACCGGGATCGGGCGCGTATCATGGCCCATCCGGGAGCGCCTGTATCGCTGAAAGAACACCTGCGCGCGACCCGGGCCGGAGCGGTGAGCCTCCTGGTGGGACCTGAAGGCGGCTTCAGCCCAGCGGAACTTGAAGCGGCTGCCGCGGCCGGCTGGGTCACCGCCGGTTTCGGATTTTCACAGCTGCGTGCAGAGACCGCGGCCGCGGTCCTGTGCGGCATCATCGTGTACGAGTGGGGGGATTAGGAATTCCAGCGAGGCTGCCGGGAAAGTCATGCCTTCCCCATTAAGGGGGAGGTATTTATTGGATAACGATTATGGAGAAACATATCTACGCAGCCATCGATGCGAACCTGAACCGCGCCCTGGAGGGCGTCAGGGTATGCGAGGACGTTATGCGCTTCTGTCTGCGCCGGTCCGACCTTTCGACGCGTCTCAAGGAAACCCGGCACCGGATAGCCGATGCGGCGAAGAGTTTTCCATCGGGCATGCTCCTGCACGGCCGCGACGTTGAGGGCGATTCTCAGAAGTTTGTCGACCTCGGCGGCGAAGGGACCAGGGGCTCCCTGGCGGACCTCTTCTCGTCCAACCTGCACCGCGCCATGGAGGCGGTACGGTCACTGGAGGAGTTCGGCAAGCTCGCCGTACCTGAATTGAACGATAATCCCTTCCAGAGAATACGCTTTGCACTCTATGAGCTTGAACATGATGCGGCGCCCCTGCTGATGCGGCAGGCCGTGATGGACCGCTTCAACCGGTCTCTGTATGCCATCCTCGATTCTTCCCATGTTACCCGTAATAATTTCGACGATGCCGTCACAAAAATGATCCGCGGTGGCGCGTCCATTATACAACTCCGCATGAAGGAGAGCGGCAAGGAGGAAATCCTCACCGCTGCGCGGGACCTCGCCACCCTCTGCAGGGAAGGGAAGGCCCTGTTTATCGTGAACGACCATGTCGACGTCGCCGTGCTCGCCGGGGCTGACGGGGTGCACCTTGGCCTGAATGACCTCCGGGCCTGTGAGGCACGGAAACTTATCCCGCCCGGCATGATCATCGGTATCACGGCCTACACGGCCGATGATCCGAAGCGGGCCGAATCGGACGGGGCGGACTATGTCGCCGTGGGGCCTGTCTTTGATACCATGTATAATTCCGCCTCCGGGCCGGTTAATCTTAAGGGGGTTGGCGCGGAGATGATCTCCCGCGCCCGCGCGGCGGTTTCCATTCCAATCGTGGCTATCGGCGGCATCACGCCGGATGGTGCCGTAAAGGCGATTACAGCAGGAGCAGACTCTATTGCGGCGGCGTCATATCTGTATAAGCAAGATAAAATAGAAGAAAACTGCTGGAACCTGGCGGAGGCGATTGGAAATATTCCGTCTGATGAAAAGTCAGATTGATAGGTTTTTAATAGTTATCGGTGGCGAAAACAAAATTATTAAATCGTTGACACTGCCAGAAACCTGTACCATAAATTTTATACAGGCAATGTACCTTCATGTATTTTCTTAAAAAAATAAAATTCCCAAAAGAAATACACCCTCTGCTGAAAAATAATTATATAGGAAGAATAGTATATAGTTTGACAGCAATCATTATGGGCATCCCTTTGATGCTGGATCTGGGACTTGGATTGTCATATTTAATAGCTGTTATTGCCTCATCATTGGTCTGGCCCCATCTGGCGTTTCTGCTTGCAAGTTACAGTAAAAATCAGGTTAATTTTGAGATGAGATTCAATCTTAACGCTGATCCGGCTGTATTCGGGATATGGATACCGGTGTCGCAATTCAATCCTTTGCTTATAATATTTGGCGTTGTTGCGATGGGATCCGTTGGTATAGTGACGGGAGGAATAAAATTATTAGTAACCAGAATCTTGATTTTTTCTTCGGTTGCCATAACGGGTGCACTGATTATTGGTTTTAATTTTAATCCCTATTCTTCGGTTTATACCATCATCGCCATAGGTTTTTCGATTATACTTTTTTCCTATACCGCGAGTTTTATATCATATAATACGAATAACAAACTCAGCGCGACTAAAAAGGAGCTTAAAATACAGAAATTTCAGCTGGAAACGCTTTCCTCAAAGCTTTCAAAATATTTATCGCCGCAGATTTATAATTCAATTTTCACCGGGAAGAAGGACGTGAAGATTGAAACAGTAAGGAAAAAACTCACCATATTTTTCTCGGACATACAGGGTTTCACCGCGACCACCGATGACATGGAAGCTGAAGATTTGAGTACATTGCTGAATAGTTATCTGAATGAAATGACGAAAATCGCCCTGAAGCACGGGGGCACGATTGATAAGTATATCGGCGACGCCATAATGATTTTCTTCGGCGATCCCGAGACGAAAGGAGAAAAGGAGGACGCCCTGCGGTGCGTGTCCATGGCAATTGAAATGAGAAAACGAATGACGGAATTGCAGGAGAACTGGTCTGGAAAGGGATTTGCAAAACCGTTGAATATCCGGATGGGAATCAACACCGGTTTCTGCACGGTGGGAAATTTTGGATCAGAGGAACGGCTTGACTACACGATTATCGGTGGCCAGGTAAACCTGGCCAGCCGTCTTGAATCAAATGCTCAGCCCAACCAGATCCTCATTTCACAGGAAACATATTTATTAATCAAAGAAAATATTTCTTGCGTTGAAATGGGTGAAATACAGGTTAAAGGTATTTTAAAACCTGTTATGACCTACCAGGTTGTTGATTTTTATGATAATATGGATACATCAGGAGTAATAAATGAATCACATGCCGGCATTGATGTTACAATTGATCTAACTAAAATCGGATCTGAAAAAGCTATTGCGATCTTGAAGAAAACAATATCGAAAATTGAGAATGAATAATATTGATAACTTCTCGATGTATATGCATCTATTAATGAAGATAATAATAACTATTGAATACCGATAACTATCGATGCCTGAGATGTGTCAGTGCAATCAATCTACCGATAACTATCGGTGGCAATATTTTCAGATAAAACCGTACCCAGTAGATTAAATATCTATATAAAACAAATAGAATGCAAAAAAAAGACACGCTCGAATCAATCGCCGTGCTCCGCCGGGAGTGGCGGCAGGCCAGGGATGAAAAACTGTCCCGCAAGGAGGAACTCCTCGGGCAGGGTCGTGATATTTCAGCAGTACGTCATGACCGACTCTACCGCGACTTCCGCAAGCGTCAGCACGGTTACGCGGCGCGGATAATCCACCTGGAGAGGATCATGAGCAGGAAACGGGCCCATGAAAAAGAAAAATAAGGATCTGTGCCTGGCCTACGCCGACAGCGAAGGAAACGTCTGGGATTTTCCCGGCTTTGAGCCGGCCTTCCGCACCGGCAGGCGCTTTGTCAGGGTTGATCCGAACGACCTGCTGCCGCTTCCCCGCGGAAGTTATCTCTTCTCTCTTCCCGGACGCTACCCGGTTTTTTACAATCATAAGAACAGGGACTTCCGCCACATGACAGTTTCTCCTGACGGGGATGATATAAACGCGGCATCGGCTTTTATGGCATCGGCGTATCTCAGGACCTATTTACCGGCATTTATCAGGAAGGATGATGCCCCGGTGCTCCCTCTCTGGGCCTATGCCGGGGTCGTGATCATTGACGGCGAATTCTACGTTCCGGCGATGCGGATAGATGATGACCCGCGGTCAGACCCGGCCATCCATGAAAATGACGATGAGCTGAAGGCGGCCATCGCCGCAGCGAAGAAGGATTTCCCCCAAAACCGCCTCGTAAAGCAGCTGGCGAAGTGTTCCACCGAGTACCGGTGCCTGTGCGCGCGGAACTTCTTCCTGGGCCGGTACGAGGCGCCCCTGCCAACGACCATCCCCTGCAATGCCCGCTGCGCCGGCTGCCTTTCCCTGCAGGGGAGTGATTCGCCATTCCCGCCGTCGCAGCCCCGTCTTGACTTCAGCCCCGACCCGGGAGAGATTGCCGGGGTCATCCTGCGCCATTTCTCCCGTGTGAAAAAGGGCGTGGCCAGCTTCGGCCAGGGGTGCGAGGGCGAGCCCCTTCTCCGAAGTGACGACCTGGCCGCCGCGGTCCGGCAGGTGCGCGAAAGAACCGGAGCGGGGACCATCAACCTGAATACCAACGGATCAAGACCCGAGGGCGTCAGGGAACTCATTGACGCCGGCCTCGATTCAATCAGGATCAGCCTCAATTCGCCGACGCCGGAATACTACGCGCGGTACCACCGGCCGGTGAATTATACCTTTGATGATGTCCTGCGATCCCTTGACGCGGCCCTGAACGCGGGGATATTCGTGTCGATTAACCTCTTTTTCCTGCCCGGCTTTACCGATTCGGCTGACGAAGTGAGGGCGCTGGAGAATTTACTGGGACGGTTTCCGGTAAGCATGATCCAGACCAGGAACCTGAACATGGATCCTGATTATTATTTCGAGCAGATTGATTTCTGCGAGTCGGAACCGATGGGTGTGAGAAATCTGATTGGTCTTTTAAGAGAAAAGTTTCCAGCCCTGCGTCTGGGATATTACAACCCGCCATTGCGCTGACAATTATAGAATATCGATCACCACGATGGTGACGTCGTCCTCGAATTCCTCGTCAAGGCCCCGCCACCGCCTGAGTAATCCCGTCAGGCTGTCCGTCAGATCCGCGGCTGAGAGCTCCCGCCCCCTGATGATGGCATTTTTCAGGAAATTGGTGTTCATGATCTCCCGTTCCTTGTTGTAGACTTCGATGAAGCCGTCAGTGTACATGATGATCCGGTCGCCCGGCTCGATGTCAGATTTGTGCATTTCATAGTTGTCCGCCCAGGAATAACCGATGAGCCTGCCCGCCGGGGTTATTTCTTCGATGGTATTGGTTTTTTTCCGGTACAGCAGGAGCGGCTCGTGGCCGGACCTTATGTAATGCAGTTTCATCGTTTCCCTGTCGATCACGGCGTAGCCGGCGGTGACGAAGCTGTTTTCGATATGACCGGTCAGTATCCTGTTCATTTCCTTCATGAGCTGCCCCGGCTGGTCGGCGACGTCTTTAAGCATGGAAAAGGCGATCTTGACCATGGACGCGACGATTGCCGCCGGGATCCCATGGCCGGAAATATCGGAGATAAAGGCGCCGATCCGGTTTTCGTCGATCTTGTGAAAATCGTAAAAGTCGCCGCCTATGACCTGCATGGGTATATATTTCACTACAATATCCAGGCCGGGAAGTTGGGGAAGCTTCTCGGGAATGGTTGAAAAATGTATCTTCCGGGCCAGTTCTATTTCCTGCTTGATTGATGTGAGTTTTTTGTTCTCGTCCACGGTCTTTTTCAGCCTGATCAGGGTCTTCACCCTGGCCAGGAGCTCTGTCTTGTCGAAGGGTTTTGCCAGATAGTCGTTCGCGCCCGCGTCCAGTCCGGCGGTCATGTCGGATATGCGGCTTTTTGCCGTCAGCATCATGATGGGAAGGTCAAAGAGGGAATGGCGTTCCCTGATGATGCGCGATACGTCCAGGCCTGACATCTTCGGCATCATGACGTCGAGGATCACCAGGTCGGGATTCAGGCCGGTGTTGATCTTATCAAGGGCGTCGGCCCCGCTGGTTGATTTGACCACGGCATAGTTCTGGACCGAGAGCTGGTTCTCCAGCACCTGGAGGTTGACGGGATCGTCGTCCACCACCAGGATCATCGGCTGATCGGTGACCGGTGCGAAGGCAAGGGGATCGAAGGGCTCGCCGGCTTTCGCCGGGATGTTGTCCCTCCAGTTTTTCTTTTTCACCGGGGCCTGCGCGTTAGACTGAAGTACTCCCGGCTCCAGGGCTTCCGGGGGTCTCCGGATCGGGATCCGGAATATAAAGGAAGAACCTTTGCCCGGCTCGGATTCAACTTCAATATAGCCGCCGTGAAGCCTGATGAGGTCCTTGGTGATGGAAAGGCCGATGCCGGTCCCGTTGTAGAGGCGCGTCGTGGAGCCGTCAATCTGCTCGAAGGGCTCGAAAATCAACGGTATCTTGTTTTCGTAGATGCCGATACCGGTATCGGTCACCGAAACCTCCATCAGTGAATAATCGGGGTTCTCGCCCACCAGCACCTGCGCGGATATCTCCACCTTCCCGCTCTCGGTAAACTTTATGGCGTTGCTGATCAGATTTATCAGAATCTGCTGCATCCGGTCTTCATCGGCCATCATGAGGGGGATGTCGGACGGTATCAAGTTGATTATGTTGATGTTCTTGTCCGCTTTCAGGTGGGCGGACAGGTCAATGGCCACGTCGGCCAGCGTCTTGATGTCGACAGGCTTCATCTTCAGGGTTATATCCTTGTTGCGGAGCTTGGAGAAGTCCAGGATATCGCTGATGAGGTTGCTCAGGCGCCGGCCGCTCGAGATGATCATTGCCAGGTTGGAGCTGACAGTTTCCGGGAGCTTGCCCGCGGCACCGTCGAGAAGCGATTCCGCGATGCCGATGATCCCGTTGAGCGGTGTGCGGAGCTCATGGGACGTGTTGGCAAGGAAGTCGTCTTTAAGCTTGTCCATGCTCACGAGCTGCAGGTTGGTGCTTTCCAGTTCCTTCGAGAGCTGTTCGACTGAGATGAAGGCCTTGGAAAAGCGCAATGACAGGAGGAATGCCTGGGATAGAACGAAGATGAACAGCCCGAAGGGAAAGAAGTTCCCGGTGTTGATGATCATGTTGTCGTAGAGAATTTCGTTCACCACGGTCACGAAGAGAACCATTATGCCAACGATGAAAATCCCGGAACCCTCCCGCTTCCGTATAAAGGCCAGTATGATGGCGTAAACGGAATATACGCTCGCAATGAGCGTGATTATTTCATAGGGTACCACGGTTTTTGAGTAAATGTACGCCGGAGCCGCTATGACAACCGCGGAAAAAAGGACGCCGATGACCTGCACCGGGCGCAGTATCTTGTTATGGAACTCGATGGGAAACAGGGAGTTCATGAACATGGCGAAAACCGGGAGTCCCATGTACAGCGTCAGGTATTCAATCTTAAGCATGATCTCCCAGTTGAAGTGAGGGTAGAGCTGGATGAGGCAGTATTCGCCGTTTACCAGGGGCCTGACCGCGATGAGAAGGCAGAAGATCCCCAGGTACAGGGGCGACCTGTCGTCTCTCCTCAGGAGGAACAGGCCCAGGTGGTAAAAAGACATGATGAGGAGACTGCCGAGCATGAATATCTGGAAGCTGAGACTCAGGTCCCTGACGGCGCTGATCTCTTTTTTGTTTCCGATGGTTATCGAATGAAAGGCCCCGCCCCGTTCATGGCTGTAGTTGGATACCTGGAGAATGATATCCAGCCGGTCCGTCCTGGGCGTGTAATCCGCCACGACGGGCAGGTACTGCGGCCGCGACGCGTCCCGTGATATTCCCACTGTGCCGTTGGAGGATATTTTTTCGCCGTTGACGAAGAGGTTGTAGGCGGTGCGCATGTCCAGGATCCTGAGGGCAATCGGTCCGTAACCACGGCCCAGGATGACCGTGAGGCGGTAAGTCGCAAAGCCCTTCCCATCGAGCTTTTTGCCCTTGATGGAATAACCGTTCCATGCCGAGGGCATGTCTATATAACCGTCCTTATCGGGAGGAGGGGTCTTCTGAAAATCCTCTGCGGAAAGGAGTTTTCCCCAGTAGAATTCCCATTGCCCGTCAAGTTTTGCCGTTGCCCTCTCCTTCAGGTCAAGGCCGGAGATGTCCAGGACGCCCTTCTGTGCCAGGGGGCCACCATTGCGGCCCTTCAGGTCCCGGCAGGAGATGGTAAATGCCGCAAGGCATATCAGAACGATTACGCAATATCTGTATCTCAACACTCTAGGTCCTGTCAGCTAATGAAATACCGGTGAAACACTCCATGATTGGAGGGTTTAAGTAAAATTACATAAGTGGACAATAAGAATAACACTTCTATAGATCAACAAAAATACAAGGATTTTTTATGATTTTTCTTTGACATTTACCGGGAAGCGGCAATGATACAGATATGCAGTATCTTCGAATATGTCCATTTCAGCATTTAGTAAGAATTAATGCGGAAATGATCTTGACTAATTATTGTTAGACTTGTTTCTTTACTCGATAATTTTGTAAATTCCTCCCGCCGCCGGTAACGGCTGGATGAATATAATTAAATAATCTAATTAAGAAATAAGCCTGCAATAGTACTGTTTGTATGCTTTGATTATGCTAACCATAAGGAGCATGTCATGTCTGATACCATCATCCACGCGCTGGTCCTCATACAGAACTGGGGGGAGGGGAGCGATATCGTTTCCGTGCTGAAAAACGACAAGCATATCGTTTCAATATTCCATATAATGGGACGCTACAGCTTTCTCATCGACGCTAATTTCGACAACAAGGAACAGCTCTCGGACTGGGTCGGCAGGATGAAGTCGATCAAGCTCCCGTCGGGTATCCCGGCGATCATATCCATGCAGACACAGCGGATTATTGATGTCTACAAGAAAAAGGAGGGGTATTCCCTGGGAGATTATCTCTCCATGACCCATCGGTACCACTTTTTCGTCAAGATCGACAATCCGCACCACGATGACGAGCTGTTGAAGCTCCTTGCGAAGAGCCCCATCGTGTTCTCTATCCTGCATGTGCAGGGGGAGAACTCCTTCACCATTGAAGTGATCGTGGGCGACTATGACGAATACCGGAAGCTCCTGTCGGAGATGAAGCGGCTGAAGACGATCCACCATATCGAGACCCAGGAAGTGATATCTGTTCTGAAATACCGGAACCAGGTGATCGGCGACGGCGGCGAGCCGGTGAAGAAGGACACCGACATCAGGGAACTGTATACACTGTAAAGCCGTGCTCCGGATAATAGTAATAAAGAGGGACTGCCATGACGAAACCCCAGACTGTTGCCAACCCTATTGAATATGCCCGCGACGTGGTGGGCCGCGATCCCTTTGCCACTTTTCTGGGCATCGAAGTGGAGGAGGTGCGGGAAGGATACGGCCGGGTCGGCATTACGGTGAAACCGGAATTCATGAATGCCGTGGAACGGGCGCACGGCGGCTTCATCCACGCCCTGGCGGACCAGGCCTTTGCCGTGGCGTGCAACAGCACCGGCGTTATGGCCATAGCGGTTAATTTCAGCATCAACTATCTATCCTCCGCCGTTGACGGCGAAAAGATTTTCGCCGAGGCGGTACCGGTTAATGTCGGCCGCAAGGTATCCGTCTGGAGCATCCAGGTGCGGGGCACGGGGGATAAGCTGATCGCCACCGGCATCGGGACCGCCTACCACAAATGAGCGCATGCCCCTTTAAATAAATTGTTGACAATGAACTTCCCGGTCGGTTTATACTGGCGCGATACTGATCCTTGTGGAGTATAATGTGCTGAAACAATTGGTTTTTCCTGTTATAGCGTGTCTGTTCTTTTTGGCGTCGTGTGACTCCTTTATTGATAAAGACCTCCTGGCCGCCATGAAGGCCTATGAAAAGGACGTCTATGTCCTCTTGAAGGACATTGACGTAGAAGGGAAAAAGCTGAAGAAGGGCGAAGAAATCAGGATCATAGTCACCCCGGGTAAAGAATGGGTCAAGGTCCACGCCTATCTGGCAGATGCAAGTGAACTCAAGGCGGAACGCTTCCTGATTCTCTATCTGTTTGATGATGATTTCGATAAAAAGAAATTCAACATCATTTTTTTTGATCAACAGCTGAATACCGTGGTCGCTGTACGTAACGAAACTACGGCAATTAAAAAGAAGAAGAAAAAATAATATATATGGACACTGTCATGTTTGAAGGAGTATATACCGCCCTGATAACGCCGTTCAGGAACGGCACGATTGATTATGAAGCCCTTGAAAAAGTTGTTGCGATGCAGATCTCGAAGGGGATTGACGGAATTGTTCCCATGGGAACCACGGGCGAGTCCCCGACCGTTTCTTTCGAGGAGCACAAGGAATTCATTCGCCGCGTTGTGAAGCTGGTGAATGGAAAGGTGAAGGTCATCGCCGGGACCGGGGCAAATTCCACAGAAGAGGCCATCTGGCTTTCCCGAGAAGCGGAAGAGGCCGGTGTTGACGGTGTTTTGCAGGTGAATCCCTACTATAATAAACCGTCACAGCGGGGCCTCATCGCCCATTTTGAAAGCGTGGCAAAATCGATCCGCATCCCCGTGGTGCTCTACAACCATCCGGGGCGCACCGGCATAAATTTTCTTCCTTCAAGCGTGAAGGAACTCATCAGCCGCGCCGAAAACGTCGTGGCAATGAAGGAGGCCTCGGGCGACATCAACCAGATGATGGAGCTGCATGAGCTGTGCGGCGACCGGCTGACCCTTCTTTCCGGTGATGACGGCAACCTGCTCCCCTTCATGGCCATAGGGGGAAAGGGGATCATCAGCGTCATGTCCAACCTTCTCCCCGCCGAGGTGAAGAAGGTTGTTACCCTCTGGAATGAGGGGAACATCCCTGAGGCGAAAAAGCAATTTTACCGGCTTCTTCCCCTGAGCCGGGCAATGTTCCTTGAAACGAACCCTGTGGGGATAAAGGCCGCCATGGCCATGGCGGGGATCTGCAGCGAAGACCTGCGCCTTCCGCTGGTCGCGCTGTCAGATGACAACCGGGCGAAGCTCCGGAAGGCGCTCCTCGACTACGGGGTGAAGCTGACATGAAGATGGGGATCTGCGGCATTTGCGGGCGTATGGGCGTATCCGTGCTCAGGATCCTGCTGGAGCGAAGGCACACCCTTGCCGCGGCCTTCGATCATGAGGGCGCGCCGCTCTTCGGCGGCGACGCCGGCGCACTGGTCAACGTGGAACGGATGAACGTCACGGTGACGCGCATCAATCCGGAAGATGTGCGTAAGACGGACGGCATCATCGATTTTTCATCGCCCGCGGCATCGATGCGCCTCCTGGAGGAGGCGCGCGCGGGCCGGAAGCCCCTGGTTATCGGCACAACCGGATTTTCCGATGAGGAAAGAAAAAGTATTGAGGATGCCGCGCGCCAGATCCCGGTGCTGCTGTCGCCGAACATGTCCCTGGGCGTAAACCTGCTGTTCAAACTCACCGAAACGGCGGCGCGCGCCCTCAACGCTGAATATGACGTGGAAATATTCGAGGCGCACCACCGCTTCAAGAAGGACGCGCCCTCGGGTACCGCAAAACGGCTCCTGGAGATCGTCAAGAAGAGCATGGGGGACCTGAAGGAGGCGAAAGAGGTGCCAGGCCGGAACGGGATCGTGGGAGAACGCACGAAAAACGAGATCGGCATCCTGTCGATGAGGGGCGGCGATATCGTCGGGGAACACACCGTGTTCTTCACGACCATAGGCGAGCGGATCGAGCTCACCCACCGCGCCACCAGCAGGGAGATCCTGGCCAAGGGCGCGGTGTCGGCAATGGAATTCCTGGCGGGGAAGCCCGCCGGCTTATATACCATGTATGACGTGCTGGGGTTTTGATGTCTGATAAGAACAAAACAACCTCTGACGGAAAACAGGCCTTCGAGGAAAATCCTTTCAACCCGGAAAACAGGCGGCCTGAGGATATCGTCAGGCTCTTCTACACCTTTGACGTCCCCATCATACCGGTGATATCCAAACGGGGGATTCTCATCGGCGTGCTCAAAAAGGAGGACCTGGTATCCGAGCTTTCGGATATAGAGCGGGTCGAAAAGCTGAAAATCGATGATTTCGTCACCAGGCTGGCGAAGAAGCTCACCATTGACGAGCTGCTGCCCTACGGCTGGATCAAGGAGTTTGTCGTTATCAATATATTCGGTGATGTGCAGGGCCGATGGTCCCGGCTTCAGCTCTTTACCGCATCGGAATCGCTGGACCGGTCCGGGACGGCCGCCGAGCGGGAATCAGATGTCCAGAAGGAAGAACAGATCCTGGAATGGATGATCTATCTCATACTGGAGCATATACCGAGAGCCCTGTACGCGGTCAACTTGAACGGGAAGACCATCTTCTACAACAGCCATTTTGAGGACCTGTACCGCAAGCATTTCAAGAAAGACGTGGATGTTGCATTTGTCGAAGGATCAATCAGGGACGCAGATAAAAACGAGCTTATATCCGGAAAAAAAAGCGATGAACTTATGTTTTTCAACCGCGACCTCAAGATACATTACGAGAAGATTCCCCTGATGAGCAAACGGAAAAAGGTGGGTTTTTTGGTCTACTGCACGCCGGATACCGATGACAAGACGGCCTCTCCCATTCCCGGTATCGATATAAAGTCCAAATCCCTCGATCATATTACTGATGCGGTGGAGCGGCTGGTCCTTGTAGATCTGCTGAAAGAGAAAAAGGACCTTGCCGCAGCGGCCAAGTCACTGAAAATAAGCGAGAAATCCCTGACTCACAAGATGAAAAAACACGGGATCAAGTGGAAGAAAGAAGAATAAATGACGAAGTTTTCTCGCAACTTAAAAAAAAATACTTGAAAGGACATAATTAATTTATTATATTGTTTATCGTAAAAGATGATATTTTTGTTGACTTAAACCAACTGGCTCGTAGATTGTCCTTGTCTGAAAAGATTCGGCACCTCCGTACTATCATTTAGGTATTTTTCCCTATATAATTGTTTAAGGGCGTATAAATAAACTTTGCGTAATATAATCCTGCATAACAGTAAAATACAATAGCACGCTATTTTATAATCATTTATCTAACAATACAACAAGTGTTTTAGCGGGATAATCAGCAATACAAGGTCCATGCCCCATTTCGTTGTTTGAGGTGTGGCATCATGCGAAATCAATTTAATTAATAATTAGAAGGAAATTCTATGGCACGAACTACGGAATCCGCGAAGTCCAGGAATAAAACCGAAAACCAGACGCCCAACGAGGCTGAAGCAGCTGAAACTATTGCCGCCCAGGAAGCCCCGGCGCCCGCCGCAAACGGCAAATCATCTTCGGAAACCTGGCTTGATCTGGGTGAACTGAAAACAAAGAAAATAACCGACCTGGTCAACATCGCAAAAGAGATGGGTATCGATCGGATTTACGGGATGAAAAAACAGGACCTCATCCTGGAGATCCTCAAGTCCCAGACCGAGCAGAAGGGGCTCATATTCTCGAGCGGCGTCCTTGAAATCCTGGCCGACGGATACGGATTCCTGAGATCGCCAAACTACAACTACCTGCCGGGTCCGGACGACATTTACGTTTCGCCGTCCCAGATACGCCTCTTCGGCCTGAAGACCGGCGACACCATCGCCGGACAGATTCGGCCGCCAAAGGACAACGAGCGCTTTTACGCCCTCCTCAGGATCGAGGCCGTCAACTTCGAGAACCCCGAGCAGCTGCAGAAACGGGTACTCTTCGACAACCTGACACCGCTGTATCCACAGGAGCGGATTAACCTTGAAACTGACGGCGATAACGTGGACATGCGGATTGTGAACCTGATGACCCCCATCGGCAAGGGCCAGCGGGCCCTCATCGTGGCGCCGCCCCGGACCGGTAAAACAATACTATTGCAGAAAATAGCCAATTCAATCACCACGAACCACCCGGAGATTTACCTCATCGTGCTTCTCATTGACGAGCGGCCCGAAGAGGTGACGGACATGCAGCGTACGGTCAAGGGTGAGGTCATATCCTCCACCTTCGACGAGCCGGCGAGCCGCCACGTGCAGGTCACCGAGATGGTGCTGGAAAAGGCCAAGCGCCTGGTCGAGCACAAGATGGACGTGGTGATCCTCCTGGACTCCATCACGAGGCTGGCCCGGGCCTACAACCAGGTGGTCCCGACCAGCGGCAAGATCCTGTCCGGCGGCGTCGACTCCAACGCCCTGCACCGGCCGAAGCGCTTCTTCGGCGCGGCCCGGAATATCGAGGAGGGCGGGAGCCTCACGATTCTGGCCACGGCCCTCGTCGATACCGGAAGCCGCATGGACGAGGTCATTTTCGAGGAATTCAAGGGTACCGGCAACAGCGAACTGCTCCTGGACCGGAAGCTGGTAGACCGGCGGATTTTTCCCGCCATCGACATGAGCAGGTCCGGCACCCGGAAAGAAGAATTATTGCTTGACACGGAAGAGCTGAATAAACTATGGGTTCTCAGGAAGGCACTTTCCTCGATGAGCACCACCGAGGCGATGGAGCTTCTTGTTGAAAAGATGAAGGCCACGAAGAATAATAAGGCATTTTTTAAGGCCATGAATTCATAAGTGTGAGGATCGTTCAATGAAACCAAATATACATCCGGAATACGAAGACACGGTAATAAAATGCGCCTGCGGCAACGAGATCAAAACGAAATCGACGGCTAAGGATCTCCACGTTGAGATCTGCTCCAACTGCCATCCCTTTTACACCAAGAAGCAGAATATCGTCGATACTGCCGGCCGCGTTGAGAAATTCAAGAAAAAATACAATATCAAGTAATCGCAGCGTTACCAGCGCTATAACGATAAAAGAGACCGGAAAACCCGGTCTCTTTTTTTGGCACCCCCGGCGGGGAGCGGTCGGGCCGGATCGGAGATTGAAAAAATTATAAAAGAATTCCGCAGGAAATGATTGCAATGCGCTCGGCCGGAATGCCGATAGTATACTAACACCACCCGGGAAGGTACAGCTGCTATGGCATCTAAAAGACTTGGCGAGATTCTCATGGAAAAGGGCATCATTACTAATGATCAACTCAACGAAGCGCTTGAGGTGCAGTCATCCAAGGGTGGTCTGCTGGGCATCATTCTCGTGGAGATGGGGTATCTCAAACCCAAGATGCTGGCGAATTTCCTCGAGACGCAGAAATATTCCTGACTTCTCTTGGAATCATTTACTACTCTTTCAGATGTGGCCTAAATTTTATAATTACGCCGCTTTTTTTGCCTGCTTCTGCACCAGGAACAGGCCCAGGGCGCCGGTTATGATGTACAGGATAGCGACAATCTGCCCCTGGGTCATCTCCAGGATGACCTTCGGATTGAGCCTGATGAACTCCACCAGGAACCGTGCGGTCCCGTTCAGTATGAGGTAAAGAAAGAAGATCGTGCCAATCGCCGGTTCCCGCTTGCGGAGCTTCATAAAAAAAATAAAGAGCATGAAGGAGAAGAAAGACTCGAAGAGGGGAGTGGGAAATACTGCCGCCGTGACCGGCACGATTCCGTTCGGGTAGGGCGTGCCAAGGAACGACGAAGTGGCAATGCCGTAACAGCCGTCGCCCGATACGTGGCATCCCAGCCGGCCGATGCCGTAGGCCAGCGTCATGGCCGGGACCGTGATGTCGAATATCTCCAGTATGTTTTCCTTGCTTTTTCGGATAAGGATCATGGATAGAATAAAGGCCAGTATGAACCCGCCGTACACGGAAAGGCCCGCACCGGAGAAGATCATTCCTTTCGGATCGCGGAGGAACTCGCCCATGTTTTCGAATATATGGAATATCTTGGCGCCGACGATTGCGCTGGGGATGATGACCAGGAGGAGTTTGTAGGCCAGTTCGGGGTCTTTCCCGCGGATCGAGAGTTCCCGCTCGGTGAGGAGAAAGGCCATGTAAAATGCCAGGCCGAGCATCAGACCGTAGGAACCGATATTTATGAATTTATAATTAAACAGTATGGGATACATTGAAGGTCAACCTCTGAAAAATGTCATTATAAGTACCCGTTATGTAACAGGATGCCGAAGATATTTGTCAAGATATTTTAATGGTATGTGAATCAGCCATTGATTCAGTCTATAAAATGGAATATTTTAGTTGTCTTTTGCCGATACCTGTAGTATACTGAGTGCCGGAAAGAGGAAATCCGAGGGGGGTCATGGACAGCAAGGAACGGGTTGAGTTAATACGGCGCGGGAACGAGTTTTTCAATAATGGTGAACTATCAAAGGCTGCGGCGTTGTTCGTCAAGACCGGGTACCGCGACGGCCTGACAAGGATTGCCGACCACCTCTTTTATGACCAGCGGCAGCCCCTGGTGGCGTTAAAATACTACCGCATGGTCAACCGCCAGGACAAGGTAAACGAAATTTTCGAGCGTATGATATTCGCCTTCGGCAAGCTCATGGGCAAGGAGCCGCCGAAGCAGAAGGTTGAATTGCCCCCTCTTAAGGTGTCCCCCAAGCTCAAGATACTCGCGGAGGAGATACTCCGGAATAATGAGGCCGCTGAGAAACAGTAAGCTATAACAGGCTGAGATTGCGGCACTGCCGACGCTCGTACGGATCGGAGGCGTGAACAATAGAAACCCGCGAGACAGGCGTTACTTCAATTGCGCAAGGACTCATTGTTCACTGCAAGCACCTCAAGATCAAGGGGGATACCCTTGGCCGGGTCCCTGACCAGGTTGATCGCCTTTTTATTGCATTTATCCGGACACACGCCGCACCCCAGGCATTTTTCATAATCAACACGTGCCTTTTTCGTGATCGGGTCGATGAATGTTGCTTCATATGGGCAAATGTCAGCGCATACGCCACATCCCACGCATTTCGATTCATCGTGTTTCGCAACATATCCCGAAGACAATATCGGCTTTACATCATTTTTCAGCCTCAGGGAACCTCGATTTATCATTTGCATGACATAGGTTCCGCCGCAGCAGCATTTGCAGCAGTTGCACATGGCATAGGTCGCGCCTCCTATCGCATCCTTGAGCCACACATGGTGGACCCATCCCATTTCATGCGCATCCTTGATTATTTTCAGGGCCTCCTCCCCGGTGATTTTCGTGGCATTGAGCGTCGCGGCATGATCCAGAACGAATTGTGTCTGCGGTTCCCCGAGCACAATGCACACCTTTGTGCCGTATGTCGGAGACGAACATCCGGACTCTTTATTCGCCTTCCTGCACGGGCAGTCCATTACCGAGATGTGGTCGGGCTGTTTCAACACGATCCTGTTCGCAATCTCGAAAGGCACGATCTTTTTTGACTGGGACGCTATTATCGATACGTCTTTATTGAGGACGAAAAACTTCTTCGCGTCCTCGTGGCGGACCAGCTTGGCATGGTAGCGGGGGACTATCCAGTTCAGAAAGAGCTTTCCAACCCGCGGAAACCGCTTCGCGAAGCCTAATCCATACTGCACATACAGATCAGCCCGCGCCAGGTAGAAAAATCCGTGCAGGAAGAGATCGAAGCGCCGCCATCCGTGTAATGAGAAAAAATCTCTTGTTGAATTTTTTACTGTAAACATATTCCTCCTGTATCCTTATCCGTTATATTTTTTTCTGTGAAAATACATCCGTTCCAATCATGGAACAGGCGGGGCCTTATCCACACCCGTTCTGGATGAGTCATGACGCCATTCAATATGAAACGCACCCGGCAGCGGCCCGGTTACAAGTTCAGTACTGCCGTTATTATCGAGGGATTTTTCGGAAATGCCACGTCGTAGAAGATGGTGAGTGTACCCATCGTATCTGAAGCGTATCTGCGGAATGATTTCCTACCAGAACGCACCCAGATTAATTTACCTTGAATCAGCATCATCTGTTAGTATCGGCAATCGTCTATGCAATGGCCGGTGCTGTTCTGAATTGGATTAATTAATATCCAGATTAAGAAACGAAATGATATGCATGGATTCAAACACCTCATCAAATCCCCCCGGAATTTAATTAATAGCAATATCACCCGTCCATCCGGTTGTCAAATTTATTAAACGATTTTGATTTTTGACCAATAAAAAAATATATCTATTACTGGTCTGTGTCCAGTTGCGGGTGTCTCTTCTCGATGGTTTTCTGAAATAAATATTTTTACTCTTACCCCTTGATACAAGTCCCGGGCCATTCAGTGACCGGGTTACCTCAGGATCTTGTATGCTCCCCTGAGCCAGTTGTCGAGGTCGCTGGCGTACCACCGGGAAAAACGCCTGTCAGACGGTCCGCCGGCGAGGGTCGTATGGATCTCGCAGAATGCCATGTCGGCGATCATGCGATACGAGGGACTGAACGTGGTCGTGCGCCCCGCGCTCCTGAATATCTGGCCCTGCGGCACGGTGGCCCTGCAGCCGGGAAGCTCAATGGGGCCGCGGTCATAGCCGAGGAACCTCGGGAGCTTTCCTCCGAAAAGCATATGCGCAAACATGATCTTCCTCGTTTTTCCATAGGGGGCCGCCTTCACTGCGAGCCCTTCATCCAGGGCCCGGCGTAAGATCTCCTCCCGTGAACGCCTTCCAAACCATGCAGAGCGTTTCTTCAACAGTATCGAGTCGAAGTTGGCGTAGTAATCGTTGAAGAGGCTTGTCTCGGTCATGATATAATCTACGACCTCACGGCCGATGCCGCCGTCGCCGAAGACGATGCGAAGAAGCGAGAGGTAGACCGATTCGAAGAGCATCGCGCCTTTCGAGTCGCCCACGTAGGTGCAGTCCCACCCGCGGAGAATCCTTCCGTTAGCAGTATCCGGTGCCAGGGGCCGCAGCTCCTTCATGAAGGCCTCGGCCTGCAGGGAGAGAAGATCGAAATGGATCACCTTCATGTCGGCCACGGCACATTTTTTCCGCGTTGACAGAAGCTGCGTGATCCTGCTGGAACGGTAGGTCCCCATGGGAAGGTTAATGGGCTTTGCCGTTCCCAGGTGGTTGAGGTCCTGGTTGGCCGTCACGATCATTCCGCTTTTCGGATTTAAAAGGGACGGGAGCTTCGCGGCGGGCACGAATCCCCTCGGGTCGTATTTTTTCTCCGAGGCCGGGAGGGGGACAAGGCCGCTTACGCCGCGGGGCCTGTCGAAGAGGCGGCCGCTCATCTGGTAGCCGATATTGCCCGAATCATCCGCGAGGACGTAGTTGAAGCTGTTCGCCTCGAGACGCCGCCACTGAGCCATGCCTTCCTTCACGTTCTTCGCCGAGAGCATGTTCATGAGGCCGTTCATATCGTTGGCCACGCAGCCCTTCGCCGCGGACCAGCACATGACCAGGTAATGACCCGCAACCGCGGGATCGCCCTCGAGTAAACCGTGTTCGTTTTCATACACGTTTTCGAAGATGGTCTTCCCCTTCTTCACCTTTATTTCCTCCCTCCTGACGCGGAAAGGCTTCCAGTTGTTCCCCCTTCTGTATTTACCGTCACGGCATTCCTCGATCCTGAAATCGATCTGGTCCATGAAGGAATAGGTGGCGCTCCAGGCGAGTCGCCTCGACCGCCCGATGGGCAGGCCGGGGGCGCCGGGAATGGACCCGCCCATGAGCACATCATCGGGGGACCTGAGCACGATCTCCTGCCACACCGACGGGAGTCTGTTGACCTCAAGATGGGGGTCGCTGCAGAGGATGGGTTTGCCTGATTCACTGCGCGCGCCGCTCACCGCCCAGTTATTGGAGGCCATAAAACGGGGCAGGGTCTGCAGCCACTTCAGCGATTCCGGAACCAGGGGCGGCGCCAGGGTGATCTTCTTCATGAGGGCGGTGTCGATTTTCTCGGTCATGTAGGGAAAGAGCTCTTTGAGACGGCCCCCGTCAATGCCGTTCTGGACCATCTGCACGATGAATTTCTCCATGGTGCCCTGGGCGTCGGAGAGCCCCAGGAAGCCCATGACCTTGGCGAAGCAGAAGGTGTCACGGATCTGCCATGGCTCGGGACGGTACCCCAGGAGCTTCAGCTCGATGACAGTGGGATTTTCCTCCAGGTAATGATTGATTCCATCGGCATAGGCCTGGAGCTGCTCATGGACCGCCGGCTCGAGTTTTTTAAGCTCGGCGTCGGCGTCGGGCATGACATTCATCCGCCGCATGAAGCGGTCAATCTCGACCAGCGCCGGGTCCCCGGCGAGCTGTTCAGCCGCCCTTCCCTGGAGGAGTGTTCTCGAAAGGAGTATCTGGAGCTGTCTGTCGCAGGCGTGGACCCACCCCTGGCCGAAGACCAGGTTCGTGAGGCCGTCGGCGCTGATCTCGGGTATGCCATGGCTGTTTCTTTTTACGGTCGCCCTGCGGGATTTCCATGTGATGGTTGTTTCCCTGTTTGTGAGTTTCATGGCGTCCTCCTCGGTTTGATCTGATTGGACACGGCACCTGCATGCCTTTGACTCACCGGGCCGGATTGCCATAGGAATAGCACGGGGACATGCCATTGTCGATGAAAAAATCACGCTGGGCTGTAAATTCCTTGATATTATGATTATTCAACCGAAAAATTTATGGAATGCATCCGGCAGAAATGTCTCATTTCATGATGCTACCGGTGGTTGATTACTGGTGGTAAGGGAGCGAAGGCAACAGCACCTTTTCAGGCTCCGGGGCAAGCTGTCGTGGCTGGTCGTGCAACGCTTCACCCTGTTCACCTGCGGCATGTGCAAACGCCGGACATTATAGTCAAGCCAGCGGTTCTAGCTGGTTGAGCGGCGGTTCACTGTCATGTAATAATTCCATTCCCATTTTGTGCGTTGCATATTGATTTATTTCACGGAATTATAAAATTTAATTGCACTATTGGGTAATACATTTATTCCGGTTGCATGCTGACAGGTCTGATCAATAACATTGTTTTTTTCGCGGGATGCCTGTCGCTTCTTCTCTCGGCGGGACAGCTCTGGGTGAAGAAACGCCTCCTGGCGAATTATAATCTCGCGGCGCTGTTTTTCTGCCTGGGTATTATCCTCCTGCAGCTGTCCTTCCTGTCCGACGGGACCGCGAGGTTCTATCCGGGGATCATGACGTTTCACCTGACCTTCCTGTATCTTATCACGCCCCTTCTTTATTTCGCCTATCACCTCGTGGTATTGAACGAGGATACTCTGCCCCGATGGCAGATGGGGCTTTTCATGCTCCCCACGTTACTCGTGTTTCTGATTGATATCTATTTCCTGGTCATGACGCCCTATGAAAAATGGATTGTAAGCGCTTATCTTTTCAGTGACAGCATCCTCCCGATCGTGATTTTTTTCAGGGTGCTCTTCATGAGTGCGGCGGTGCAGATACTGGTTTACCTGAGCGTGCTCTTCCGCAAGCTCCTCCTTCTCTGGAAGGTTGGGGACCAGCCGCCAGTAGCCTTCATCACCATGATGTACATTATTTTTTCCATTTCCGGTGATGTCATACTGTGCATGGGCTATTTTTTCGGTTCCATGGATATTCTGCGCGCCGGGATGCTCCTGGTGAGCGTCATGGTCATCGTGTCGCACCTTGTCGGGCAGCGCCATCCCAAGTTTCTCCAGATGCTGCTGACGGAAACCTCCAGAAAAAGATACGAGCGTTCCATGATCCAGGGGCTTGACCTGAATGCCCTTGGTCTCCGGCTTAAGGTGCTGATGGAGCATGAAAAAATATATGCCGATGAAGACATCACTCTCGGCAGGCTGGCGAAGGCCCTCTCCATAACGTCGCACCAGCTTTCCGAATTCCTGAACGAACGCTATCAGATGAACTTCCGTTCTTTTATAAACAGGTACCGCATCAGCGAGGCGGAACGGATCCTCGTTGAAGATCCGGACAGCTCGATCCTGTCGATAGGATTTGTCATAGGCTTCAATTCCAAGACGACTTTTTTCCGTGCCTTTGAGAAACAGACCGGCATGCGTCCCCAGGAATACCGTAAGCTGAAACTGCACGGGAACTGAGGGCAGTGCTAATTTATAAATTGAAACCCTGAAATAACCGTCCGGATGTATTCTTTATTGACAATACTTCTGTTGCGCCGCGTTTGTTATTTATTCCCCGCTTCCTTTTCTCATTAATCAGTTTTCCGTTATTTGGAACCTTAACATGTATTAATGCATGAAGCATTACTTCGAGTTTATAAAAGAAGTTATTACCGTTACGATACAATTCGTTTCCGGAATTGATACAGAACTTCTTTTATTTATTAAATATGATCCGGTAGGGGGTAACGTTTCGTTGTAATTCATCTGCAGATATGAAAAATATTTTTAACAGGAGTGGCATATGCCGGAAATTATTGGAACAAACAACAAACTGCTCGAGGTGAATCTCGGCAAGAGGTCCTTCTCGGTGTGCGATATTGATGCGAAAGACCGCGAGGAATACCTGGGCGGCAAAGGTCTTGGCCTCAAGCTTTACTATGACAGGGTTCCGGCCGGGATCGATCCGCTGAGCGAAGACAACCTGATCGCTTTCATGCCCGGCGTCCTCATGGGAACGGGCGCCCCCTGCTCGGGAAGGTTCGAGGCCGTCACCAAGTCCCCGCTGACCGGCATCATGGTAACGGCATCGTGCGGCGGGCCCTTCGGCATGGCCCTCAAGACATCGGGCTGGGACGGCATCATCATACGGGGGAAGGCCAAAACGCCGACCTACCTTGTCGTTTCATCGAAGGGCGTCGAGTTCAGGGATGCGAAGCAACTCTGGGGCAAAGACACCATGAAAACCCAGGAACCCCTGGCGAAGGAAGGGGGAGGCTCTGTTGTCATCGGCCCCGCGGGGGAGAACCTGGTGCGTTACGCAAACATCTGTTCCGGGCACCGTTTTCTCGGCCGCGGCGGCATGGGGGCAGTGATGGGATCGAAGAACCTGAAGGCCGTGGTCGCCCTCGGCAAGGAATACAAGATTCTCCCGAAAAATGCAAAGCAGTTCGGAAAGGTCAAAAAACAGCTCAACAAGTACATCAATAATAACAGCATCACCTCCGGGTCGTACCGGAACTTCGGCACGAACGCCAACGTCAACCTGTCCAATGCGGCGGGGATCCTCCCGGTCCGCAATTTCACCGGCGGCACCCACGGCGAGGCGCACAAGATCTCGGGCGAACTCATGGCGGAAAAATATGAAACGAAATACAATACCTGCAAGCCCTGCTCGATTCTCTGCGGCCACCGGGGAACCTTCGACGGCAATTAGCGCCCGGTCCCCGAGTATGAAACGATCGGCCTCTTCGGCTCCAACCTGGTGATTTTCGATCCGGTGAAGATCGCCGAGTGGAACGATATCTGCAGCGAGATGGGCATGGACACCATCTCGGCCGGCGGGACCATCGCCTGGGCGATGGAGGCCGCGGAGAAGGGCCTCTTCAACCTCGAAGCTTAAATTCGGTTCCCCCGAGGGTGTCGCGCAGACGCTGAAGACATCGCCCGCATGCAAGGGGATCGGCAAGGATCTCGCCATGGGATCGCGCTGGCTGTCGCAAAGAAATATGGCGGTGAGAATTTCGCCATCAACGTCAAGGGGATGGAGATGGCCGCCTACGACCCGCGGGGCTGCGTTGGACAGGGTCTCTCTTACGCGGTGGCCAACCGCGGCGCCTGCCACCTCTCGACCTCGATGTTCACGCTGGAGTCGTACTTCAACATGGCGAGCCCTAACGCGAAGCGCAATAAGCACACCATGGTGAAGTTTTTCGAAGAAGTTTACGCGGCCATGAATTCGCTCCATATCTGCCACTTCACCGCCTTTGCCATTTTCCTCGAGCCGCCCCTGATCAAGTTCACACCGGTGCCGGGCCTTAAGCTCCTTACCCAGAACCTCACGCCCCTGGCGCTGAACCTCATGGACATCAGCATATGGCCGGAGCTCTGGCACTCGGTGGTGGGTAAAACCTATATCCCGTACCTCAGCATGCTGAAGTTCAGGAAAACAGGGGAGAGAATCCATGTCCTCGAGCGCTACATGAACACGCGCGAGGGCATTTCGAAGAAAGACGACACCCTGCCGGCCCGTTTTCTCCATGAGGGAAGAAAATCCGATGCCAGAGGAAGAACGGTACCCATCGAGAAGATGCTGAAGAAATACTACAGGGCACGGGGATATGATGAAAATGGAATTCCAACCCGGAAGCTGTTGAAAAAGCTGGGTATCCCCCGGAGAGTTTAATGCGATACTATTGAAATAATACCTGAGGAGATATAAAATGACATCACCGGATTTTTTTCAATTTTTCAGCCAGGCAAAAATAATGTCGGGCAACAGGGCGATGGACAACATCCCCGTGGAACTTGACGGCTTCGACGCGAGAAAACCCCTCGTCATCACGACAAAGGAGGTAACGAAGGCCGGCCTCGGCCGGAAGTTCGCAAAGGCGTGTTACGATTCCAATGTCGTCATCGGCGCCATCTTCGATGAAGTGCCTTATTATGCCGGTATCTCGCAGGTGCGGGATCTCGTGAAGCTCTTCCGCGACAGGGGCTGCGATTCACTTATAGCCATCGGCGGCGGCGCCGCTGCAGACGTCGCGAAATGCATCAATATCATGGTCTCGGAAGAGACCGATGACCTGCTGCAGTTTGTCGGTGAGAACAAAATCAACCCGTCAACTCAAGCCCTTTATCTATATCCCGACGGCCTATTCGGCCGGTTACGAGGCGGCGAACCGGGCGGTGATCGAAGGCCGCGTGATCAAGTCCGACTTCCTGTTTCCTGATGTCATCTGCATCGATAAAAGCATGGTGGCGGCGGAAAAGTGGCGACATGGTCCTCGAAGGTGCCATGGTCGCCTTCGCGCAGGCGGTTGAGGCCGCAGATATTCCCAACGACAACCCGGTAGTGGACGCCTATGCCCACGCCGCGATCCAGTTCATTTACGAAAACCTCCGGAAGGGGATCAGGTCCCCCGGCAATAAAAAGAGCGGGATGGCCCTCGTCAACGCCGCTGCCATGGGCGCGATCGCCTTCTCCAATTCGCCCGAGGGGATCGTCCACCTGGTGTCGAAGGCCCTCGCCTCGGTGACCGGCCTTTCGGAATCCTCTGCAGGGTGGTCCTTCTGCCCTACGGCCTGGAGCTGAAGATCAGCAGGAAGGAGCCCTTCCGCGGCGATCTCCTTCTTGCCATGGCGGGGCTCGAGACCTTTGCAACGACACCGGAAAACGAGCGACCCCTTGTGGCCCTTGGTCTTGTCAGGAAACTCCTCGCAGAAGGGGGGAAATATCCCCGCACCCTGAAGGACGTCAAGGTGGCAAAGTACCGCCTCGATGAGGCCGCGAAAGCCGCGGTCGAGGCGGCGGCACAGGCGTGCGAACCTCAAGGACTGCATGACGCTTCTGGAGCACGCCTGGGAAGGAAAGACGATTCTGTAAAAAAACAAGAGAGTTCATACTATGAATATTAACAAGTATCCTGAAATACAGCCAAAGACCAAGTTGATCAAAGAAGATCTATGTCTGGATCATACTCTTCGTATTCGGAAGGGCCTTCCAGGCGGCGTCGAAAGTCGATAAAACAGCGAAAGAGGAATTCGCGAAAATGCCCGCTGACTTCTGCTTCGACATGTGCGTGCTGCCGAACGGGCCCCACATGATCATCGGCAAGGACGAGAAGGGGAGGATCAGGTACATGGGGTGGAACCCCCGGGGCAAGAAGATCACCCTCTGGATGAAGATCAAGAACATGGAGGCCGCCATCCTCATGTTTACCTTCCAGGAATCCTCCTGCGTGGCCACGGCCCGGGACCGTCTCATCGTTGACGGCGATATCCCGACGGCCTGCGGCATCCTCCGTCTGATGAACCTTCTCGAGACCCTCCTGCTGCCGAAGCTTGTCACGAAGCTCGGGGTGAAGCGTTACCCGAGGTGGTCACAGTTTTCGCCGGTGCGCAAGTGGACCAGCCGGCTCCTGACCTATGTCCGGATCGTGGCCTGACGGCATGTTGTGATGCCGTCGATATCATACATTATCAAGTGAGGAGTATACCATGATTTTACCAGGCTATTATGAATTCTGCTGCCGCGTGAAGACCGTTTCGGGACACCGGGCCCTTGAGAATATACCGGAGGCGCTGCTTGCGATGAAATCCAGGTGCCCGATGATCATCACCGACAAGGGGGTTGCCGGCGCGGGCCTCATCAGGCTCGTCACCGACGCCATGAAGCCGAAAAAGAGGGCACGGCTGTCACCATCGGCGCGGTCTATGACAGCGTCCTTCCCGACTCGGACATCAAGATGGTCGAGGAGATCGCAAAGATCTACCGCGAAAAAAAGTGCGATTCCCTCATCGCCATCGGCGGGGGCTCTGTCCTCGATACGGCAAAGGGCGTGAACATACTCGTATCACTCGGCGGCAACAGCCTGATGCACTACGCCGGGGCCGGCGCGGTTAAGAAGAAGCTGAAGCCCCTCATCGCGGTGCCCACCACCTCCGGTACCGGCTCCGAGATGACCCTCGTCGCAGTCATAGCCGACCACGAGCGCCACGTGAAGCTCCCCTTCACGTCGTATTTCCTCCTTCCGGATATAGCGGTCCTAGACTCCCGCATGACCAGGACACTCCCGCCGGCGCTGACCGCGTCGACGGGTATGGACGCGATGACCCACGCCTGCGAGGCCTATACCTGTCTTGCGAAAAATCCCCTCTCGGACACCACGGCCCTTGCCGCGATCCAGCTCATCAGCCGGAATATCCTGAAGGCCGTGAAGAAGGGGGACGACATGGATAGCCGTCTCGCCCTGGCCAATGGCTCGGCCCTGGCGGGAATGGCATTCTCAAACTCCATGGTCGGCATGGTGCACACACTCGGGCACGCCACGGGCGGAGCCTGCGGCGTGCCCCACGGGACCTGCATGAGCATCCTGCTCCCCTACGGCCTCGAATATAACCTGCACAAGACCGCCTATCTCACGGCCGATTTATTGTTTGCCATCGCCGGTGCCGAGGTCTACGCGGCAACCCCGGCCAAGGACAGGGCGGTAAAAGCCATTGCCTGCATCCGCCAGCTCAACCAGGACCTTCACGATGCCACCGGCGGCAGGCATGCCCGCTGCCTCAAGGAGGTGTCTGACCGCGACGGCAAACAGATGGTGCCGAAGGAGACGCTCCCCGCCATCGCGCGCACGGCAATGGGCGACGGTTCGCAGTTCTATAATCCCGAGGAGCTGGACTATAATGACTTCATGATGGTCCTTGAACATGCCTGGGAGGGAACACCCCTGGACCTGAAAAGGGTCATCAAGGGGAAAAAAGGCCAGAAATTTTAATTGCTGCAAAGGTGATCGTTCAGTTAATCATATGAGATGAAAGGGCGGGATTTCCCGCCCTTTCTTTATTGATTCAGCATCAATCTACAGAAGCTTTCTCTACCTCAATAACATGAAAACAGATGCCGTAAATAGTTTACTCTGACCCCTGGGAAATTACCTGATTACTTGCACGGATAATAATTTTGTTATCTTCAATTATACAGAATCTGTACTTATGATTGGATAACCAGGGTATTATCTGATAATTCAAGATAAACTAACCGGCTGGCCGGTAAATATAACATTATGGAGGTTATGATGAAAAAATTCTTTTATACGTTTTTATTCATGCTTATCGCATCGGCATCCTTCGGACATATTCCCTATGTGCAACCCTACGACCTGTACAGCATAAAGATCCCTTCTCCGATGGAAAAATCAATGGCATTCTACATGAGCTTTGAGAAGAAGAAGGATGTTGATTATCTGTATTTTAATCTTAAGGACGATGATTTTAAAACAACCCTGACCCTTACAGGGCTTAAGAATGAAGTGTTTCAGCTAGTGACCACTGATGAAAACGGCGTCACCGGCAGGAAGCTCCACCTGGGATCCCTCGTCCCCGGCTGTGACGTGTACGATGATATTCTTCCAGCCATCGCGGTGGTCGGGCCGCTCCAGGAATATCTTCTGCCGCCGGACGGAAGCGTGGCCCTTCCCTTCAGGGTTGACGATGATGAAGGCGTCTATATCATACAGAACGAAATACAGGGAAATCTCTGGTATGAAAAATTCACGTTCAAATCCTACTTTGACCAGGAAAAAGCGGACATCATCCTGACCCGGCCGGGCAAGTACAAGGTGTATGCGTGGGAGCCGATGGGCAGGACCGGCGACTATGTCCTTGAGGTCGGGTATGTTGAAGTGTTCGGATTGCAGGAGATCCTGAGGTCCCTCTTCTGGATCGAGCACCTCGTGAATGACGGCGAGATCAGCTGTGACCTGTGCAAGCGGCAGCTGAAAGAACTGGACGGGCCGAACCCGAGCACTCCAGAAGGTGATCGAGTTTTACAGCACGATGTTCCAGTAGAAAAACGCTCATGCGCGCCCGGGCATCCAGGCGCGCAGGGCTGATATTTCTCACATTCGATTCATTTCAAAGCCATCCGCACCGGCCGGGGCGGATGGCATCCGGGTAGTTAATTGCGGTATTTTGCCGCAACGCTCTCGACCGTATCGCCGGTCACCCCGCAATCGGTTACGACCATGTCGATAAGATCGGCTACCAGTTTTTTGTCGCTTTTTATCTTTCCGGCAATGCTTTTATCTGCAATGGCCTTCTCCGCGTACTTGATGAAGATATCAATCGTGGCTTTTTCGATATCTGCATAATTGCCGCCGCTCGCCATAATGCTTTTTATCCCATCCCTGTCCGCTGCAATGACGGCCGCCATGGCCCCCGGGTTCCTGGCGAACTTGGAAAGACGGGCGGTGAGGATCCTTCTTACTGTGCCCTCATTAGTGGCCCTGATGCTGATCTGCTTTTCTTCTTCGGAACCTTTGGTGGCCTCGGCATACTTTTTATTTCCCATCATCTTTCGCAGGTCCTTCAGCGAATCATAGGTATAACTCTTCATGACGCCGTATGCCACCTTCTTGGGAATGCTCCCGGCCGGATCGACCTTGAGCCTATAGATGAACTTAGTCCTGTTCCTTCCAAGATATTCCATGGCGAAAGAACCTTCCATGATCGTTACCCTTGTGCGGTTCTTTTCGAGGGGTATCTTGATCTCATCCGTGCAGAAAAAAGTGATCAGGGCCTTGCCGCCGTCATAATCGTACACGGTTTTGTCCTTCAGGACGATGTCACGTTCTTCTATGACGGGCGGTTTCAGCACCAGGTACATGACAAAGGTATTCTTATCATATTTTTTTTCAATCTGTGCGCCATAACAGTCCGCCAGCCATTTATTGTAAGCCGGAACATCTCTCAACACTTCCCCGATGACTTCCATTTTCTCATCGATCGGGCCCACAGCCATGTATTCCATAAGCTCGGTGCCGGGAACAGCACGTTCATATAATTTGATCCCGCTTCCTTCTTTTATTTTCGACCATTCTCCGGCTGCCATGACCGGTTGCAGCAGGAATAAAACACCAATACATGAGATTGCAATGCCTGTAATATATTTCTTCATTATTCACCCTCCCTTTGAATTTTTTTAACGATAGTAAAAATATATTTCGATGTGTCAAGAAAAAAACCGGCGAGTCGGTTTTTTATAAGCGTTTGATATTGAAGTATTTTAGAAAACTAACTATATGAAGAATATCAATAAGATGTAGTGCGTCTATTTAAAGGTTTGTATGTAAATCAAACCCTGTATGATTCCACGTGATGCGTTTTGCTTGCCTTTGACGATAGGATAATTTCAATTGGTACCAGGAGGAATGTTCTACTGATGTCTGCCTTGCATGAAATACAGCCCGGCATATTCCTGGTCACGGAGCGGGGCGGGTGGGGGCCCATGCGGCCGCCGATGAACATGTACGTCCTGACCGGGGAAAACGGCCTGCTGTATGAAGCAGGTTACGGCACCAGGGGATCCGTGCGCCATCTGGCAGGGCAGATACGGCTCATTGAATCGCACTGCCGGGGCCGGGGTGAATCCTGTTCAATAAAAAGGGTCATGCCCAGCCATGCCCACCCGGATCATTTTTCGGGACTCGCGGCTCTCAGGGAAGAGCTTGGCCTGCGGATACTTCTCACCGGGCCCATGGCGGAGACAATCAGTTCCAAGCAAATATACCGTAATTCATACATGGCAGAGCGTGCGTCCTCGAATGCCCTGGTTCGCTTCTTGAGGGAGCGCATCACCGGGACCGCCGCGTCCTGGTTTTATGAAAAGCTGTACGGGACCTGCTTTATCAGTGATCCCGATGAGATTATCGATTACGGCGGCATCATGGAGATCGGCGGCAGGTCATGGCGCCTTGTCCCGACCCCCGGCCATTCCCCGGACCACCTGTCGCTGTACGATGAAGAATCAGGCATTCTCCTCGGCGGCGACAACGTGCTCAGGAGCGTTATCACCTGGCTCGGCCCCCCGAAATCCGACCTGCATGTCTACATCCGCACCCTGGAGCAGATAAGCGCGCTTCCGCACCTGCGCCTGATCCTGGGCGCCCACGGGAGCCCGGTCGATCATCCCCGGGAGCGCGTCGCTGAGATCATCGAGTGGCGCAGGCAGAGGCTCGAGCATGTCCATGATGCCGTTGTTAACAGCGGCAGGGGAGGAATCAGCAGAGATGAAGTGATTCGCGTTATCTACCGGGGGGAAGGTTTCATGAAGCGCTATATGGCCGAAGGATGGGTTGACCTCTCCATCCGCTGCCTCATCGACGAGGGCCGTATCCGGGAAGTGTCGGCTGGCAGGTATGTGGCTGACTTATACGGCTCCTCCACCCGGGTCAGCGACCCGCCGGCGGACGGCTCCGGCCGCGTTTAAAGAATGAACCCGGTCAATGATGCTATCGCATAGATGAATGAAATAAACGAAGGGATTCTGAATAGGTAATTCCGCGTTTTTAATATTAAGAAAAAAATATTATTTTTGTAGCCGTTTTAAAAAAAATATTGTATATTGAATGGTTTGCAAAAAAACCAAAATATTTTTTATGTCTAAAAAATAAACAGATATGTTTCAAGGGAATGGAGGAATCAGATGAAGATACATTTTTTATCACCCACATAATTATCCCCGGTACAACAGCAAGCTTCACCTAACGTAGTCTGGCCGTGGTCCGGCCAGGCAGTGACAGCTTTCATCTCACCTGAAGCGCTCCATGAGATCAGGCGGGTGAAACGATTAATTTCAAAAAAAACCAAGGGGATGATTATGATATTAAAAAAATTTCTTATTTTTTCACTTTTAAGTTTATTGACGCTGGTCGGATGCGCCGGGAGTAATCCTGGAGCCGGCAACCAGGACGGATTGGTGGTGGTCAACAATCCCTCTGATGCGGCCCCGGGGACATTAAAGCTTTCTCTTTCGATGCCTGCAGCGGCACCGATGTTCTGAAAAGCAGCAGTATAAGCGGGCTCGTGCCTCTGGCTGCGATACTGCCAACGATTACATGATCCCCGCCTCCTATTCGGTCCGGGGCCGGGCCCGAGGGAAGCAGTTTCTCCGTATCTTCAACCAGCAGGACGATCGAGGTCCTGAACCTCAGGTATGGACGTGGAACATCGTGGTTGAAGCGTTTAACGGCGATCCGAAACCGCTCTCAATCGGAAGCGGCACCGTCTCCGTCACCATAGTGGCGGGACGACGACCTCATGCGCCGTCGCCGTGAGTCCCTACAGCGGGTTCGGGTCCCTCTCCCTCGCGTTGACCTGGTCCACGCCTCGATTACAACCCGCCCATCGTCAAATCCATAACGCGGAACGGCGGGATCCCCGCGGCCCTGGCGTTCACGGCCGGCGAAGGACAGGCAACATCAGCCGCGACCCTCGCCGCCGGATATTATACCGTGAACATCAAGCTCTATACCGACGGGGCTCGGCACCCCGGTATTCATCGGCGGGGCGGTTGAAATCGTGCGGATCATCCAGACCAGCAGACCTCCGGCACGATCAATGTGGTCATCAATTCGACGTCCCTCGACGGGAACGGCGGTATCACCATAACCACCGACATGGACAATCCGATCAGCGTGGTACTGTCGGGAACCGCGGCGGCCGTCACCGAGGGAACGTCCGTCACGGTGCAGGCAGCGGCTCCTGCCGAAACGGAACCGGTAACCTTTGCCTGGTACCTGAACGGCGCGGCCCAGTCCACGGGGTCGTCCTTCACGATACAGGGTCTTGCCGCCGGCCAGTACCGCCTGGATGTTACCGCGTTCAATGCCGACGGCTCCCGGGCGGGTTCGGCGACCTTCAGCTTCGAGGTGGTTGCGGCAGTCGTCTCGAACATTATAGCCGACCACACCATCGTGGATGATTATGACAGAATCCCGGCCTATTACATGGCCGAAGTCAAGAAGATGATGGTGTCGTTTCCCGGGGAATCCCATTCTGCCGCGTACCGGACCGGCATGGAGCTCCTGGAGGAGCAGAACAGCGATTACGCGTGCAACGTTTCAACCGCCGAGGCGTATACCGACCGGTATCTCCGGGTCAACACGGGCAGCAGCGGTGAGGCGACCTGGTATACCTGGTATGCCTATGAAAACCATGACGGGGCCAATAAGAACGTGATCAAGAATTACATCGCCAGCTACGTCAATAACGGATATCCGATGCATGCCATCGGATTCGGCTGGTGCTGGGACACGTCCTGGATAAACGGCGTTACCGCGGCCAAGGACCCGGTCTATGAATGCGGATGGGCAGGCTCGTCGGACGGCGGGCCTGACGGTAACCTGGCCTGGGGCCTTGACGCCGATGACTACGCGATCACGGGAAACAGGGTCTCCCTGTATACCTATCTCTCCGCTACCGAAGAGTACCGTCTCTTCTGCCTCAGCAACAGCTATCCGACAAAGGTGATCTTCACCACGGGCCCCGTTACGATACGCGGGAGAAAACGGCTACCAGAGGCACCTGAAACATGAGCGCATCAGGGGATACGTGAAGGCAAATCCGGTCAGGATCCTTTTCGATTATGCCGATATCCTGTGTTATGATGACGGTTCAGACACGCCGAACACCACCGCCTGGAACGGCCATACCTATCCCATTATCACGACCGCGAACCTTGGAGACGGAAGCGTGGGGCATATCGGCTCGGCCAGCGCCGTCCGCCTGGCCAAGGCCCAGTGGTGGATGATGGCGCGCATCGCGGGCTGGAATGGAGTCTGATTTCAATTACCGGATGGACCGGGTCAGCTGGCGCTGTATTGCCGGTCAAATCCGCTGTCAGAACGGAGGCACCATGAAACGCGTTGCCGCTTTTATCGATTTTACGGGACACTGCTGACCACGCATACCGCTCGTCTCGTGGGCAAGTTTCTGCGCGACACCGGGACCAGGCATTTTGCCGGCAGGCCGGTGTCGATAGTGTACCTGGCGCGTATCCTTGCCTGCCGCCTGCTCAGGAAGACGGGCCTCATGTCCGAGTCGTCACTGGCGGCAGCGTTCCTTGATTTTTACCGGGGACGCAGTGTCAGTGATGTTGAAGAATGGGCGGGCGGATTTTACCGTGAATACCTGAAGCCGCAATTATCGGCCGCGCTGCTCGATATCGTCCGGTACCATAAAAAGAAAGGCCATGTCCTGGTGATTGTCTCGGGCCAGGTCAGGACCGTGCTCAAGCACGTCGCCGCTGACCTGGGTTTTGACCACGTCATCTGCACGACCTTGAGGATGACGGAAAGGGCAGGTATACCGGCAGGGCGAAGGGGACCATCTGCGTCGACTCGAACAAGGCGACCTGGCCCGGGCCTTTACCGGCGGCAGCGGCATTGATCTCGGATCATCCTACAGCTACGGGAATAATGAAGCCGACAGCGCTATCCTGTCGATGGTCGGCAACCCGGTCGCGGTCGAACCGACGAAAAGGCTGGAGGCCCTGGCCCTGGCCCGCGGCTGGAAAATAATAAATCATTGATGATTACCCGGTATTCCTCCTGAACGTTGGGTCCTGTCCCGTCATGCGGTGATATTACTCCACCCATGGCCCGGACGGTATAAATTATTCTTGATTAAACTTCCAGCATTGAGCAACCTTTGACTTGGTTCCATAATTTCCGTTCCAGGAGCAGTACATGAAGAAAAGCATGATCATACCGGCCATTGTGCTGTCCGTCATTATCGCGGCGGACAACGGCCATGGCGCCATCCGTGACGCCGGCGAATACCTGAAAAAAAACGTGGTGACCAGGAAGCTTAAAAACGGGATCACCGTGATCCTCCTCAACCGGGGATACGCGCCGGTCCTCGCCTTCGAGATATCCTTCCGCGTCGGGTCCGTGGACGAGAGCTACCGCACCATGGGAGCGGCCCACATGCTGGAGCACATGCTCTTCAAGGGCACCGAGACCATCGGCACCAGGGACTGGGCAAAAGAGCGTCCGATACAGGGAAGGATCGAGGCCGTGGGAGAGACCATCGACCGGCTGAAGCTTACCGATCCGGGGAACGCGCGTCTGCCCGCCCTCGAGACGGAGCTGAAGCGGCTCCAGAAGGAACAGGCCGCCCTGGTCGTGAGTACGCCCTACGACGCGATGTACGCCGAGAGCGGCGGTGTCGGCTTCAACGCCTCGACCTCAAAGGACAAGACCGGCTATTATATCGAGCTGCCGGCATCGAAGCTGGAGATGTGGGCGAAGATGGAGTCGGAGCGCCTCATCAGCCCGGTGCTCCGGGAATACTACCTGGAGCGGAACAACGTCCTTCAGGAAAGGCTCATGCACTATGACTCCATCGGCACCGGGCTTATCTACGAAAAATTCATGGCAGCGGCCCTGATCGCCCATCCCTACCGTCACCCCATCATCGGGTGGCGTTCCAACATTCCCTTCCTGTCGATTGAGGATATAAGGAAATTTTATCGCGACAATTACGTCCCCTCCCGCATGACCATCACCATCGTGGGCATGCAGGATGTGGAGCAGACCTTCGGGGTCATCGAAAAATATTTCGGCGCCCTCGAGAATCGTCCCGATCCGGATCCGGTGACCGTGCGCGAACCGGAGCAGACGGGTGAGCGGCGCTTCACCATGAACTTCGAGGCGAACCCCTATCTCATCATCGGGTGGCACAAGCCGGCGTTTCCCTCCCGGGACGACCTGGTCTGCGAGGTCATATCGGAAATGCTCACCGGGGGCAAATCGTCCCGCCTCTACCGGGCCCTGGTGCTGGAGAGGAAGCTGGCCTCGTCAATAAGCGCCTGGAACGGCGCGCCCGGATCGCGCTACGACAACCTTTTCACACTCTTCGCCGCGCCGCGTCCGCCCCATACACCGGAAGAGCTGGAAAAGGCCGTCTATGAAGAGATGGACCGCTTCTTCGGCGATGCGTCGGCGGCGGAGCTGCAGAAGGTCGTTAACGGCATTGAATCGGGGATGGTATTCGATCTGGAAACCAACAAGGGCATTGCCGGGGTCCTGAGCTATTACCAGACCCTGTACGGCGACTGGAAATATGCCGCCGATTTCCTCGCCATGATAAAGAAAGTCACCATCAAGGACGTGAAGAACATGAAGAACAGATACTTCAGAGAATCAAACAGGACCGTGGGCATACTCGTGGACAGCCGGGCGGCGGGAGGCAAGAAATGAAACGAGTCGCCATCACCATCACACTTGCGGCCCTTGCCCTCCTGTTGGACGCGGGTCATCCCGCGTCAGCGCAGTTTTCCCCGGATGCGATAAAGCTCCCCCCGGTGGAGAAGGCGGTGCTGGACAACGGCATCAGGATTTTCTACATAAAAGACGAGCTTCCCCAGGTTACGATCATAGCGTCCATCGGCTTCGGCAAATTGTATGAAAAAAAAGATACCGCCGGGATCTCGGAGGTAATCGCCAGGGCCATATCCCTGGGCGGATCAACGGGCTATCCCGGCAGCGCGCTCCACGAGAAGATCGATTCCATGGGTGGCCGCCTGTCGGTAACCTCGTCATGGGAGGGAACGGTTATCTCATTGAAGATCCTGGAACGCTTCAGGAAAGAGGCCTTTGCCATCGTCGCTGACCTTGTGGTGAATCCCGCCTTTGACCAGCGGTCCCTGGACACCGCGAAAGGTCTCGTCGCTGATTCAATCAGGAGAAAATATGATGACCCGGCTGAGATCGCCTTTGACCGGGTGCGCGATATAATTTTCGGAGGCGAAGGATACGGCTCAGCACCGACACCGGAGCAGGTCGGCGCCTATTCCGCGGAAGACATAAAGAGGGTATGGGGGAACCATTGCGTCGGCCGCAATGTCATGATCGGCATATCCTCGTCCATGGAATTCGGCGAGGCCAGCCGCCTCTGCCGGGAGCGCTTTTCCTCACTTGCGCCGGGCGCTGAGGCGGCATACGCCGCGGACCGGGCCGGCATCCTCGAGCGGGTGAAGAACTCCCGGGGAAAGATATTCTTCTATCAGAAGGATATTCCCCAGTCGACGGTCATCGTGGGCACCGTGGCACCCGATGTCGCCTACCGGGGGGGATACGCCCTCGAGATCATGAACTTCATCCTGGGCGGCGGCTCCTTCAATTCCCGGCTCATGTCCGAGATCAGGGTCAAGCGCGGCCTTGCCTACGCGGTGCAGTCCATCATGAAGTTCCGGCGCAACACCGGCGTGTTTCTGGCCTTCGCCCAGGTGGAGAACAAGACACTGGGCGAGGTCCTGGGCCTCGTCAACGAGAACATCGACCGGATATCCCATGAGAAAATATCCGGGGCCGAGATGGAGTGGGCCCGGAAATCGATCACCAACAGTTTCGTGTTCCAGTTTGACACGCCGATGAACATCCTTGCCAACTACATCTATATCGCCTATAATAACCTGCCCGCTGATTATTATACCGGTTATATCGGCCGCATAAACGCGGTGAGGGACCAGGACATCCTGTCCGAGACCGCACAGCTTTTCGAACCGGGCCTGGTGACGGTGGTGGTGGGCGGTGAATCGGTCCTTCCGGAGTTGAAAAAATTCGGGGAAGTTGTTATTTTAAAATAGGCAGGGGCGGATTTTAATCCGCTCTCGTGCTGCAATCTGATACGTGCGGATTAATAAGCGCGGACTTTAGTCCGTGCAGCCGTCAGGGCAGTTATATCCATGGAACAGGGCACCGTAATCGAAATACGCGGAAATAAAATTCTTGTCGAGACAGGAACGTCATCCTGGTGCGGCGGCTGTTCAGCCAGCCGTTCCTGCACGATTGGTGCCGACGGCGCCAGGCGTCGCCTCTGGATGGATAATGACGGCAGTGCCCGGGTTGGTGACGAGGTGGCTTTCGAGATTTCCGAGAAAGAGGCCGTTGCGGGCGCGGCGGTCATCTACCTCCTCCCGGTGCTGATGCTCATCGCCGGGATTGTCCTGGGGGCCTTTGCCGGCGGCAGGTTCGGTCTCGGTGGTGACCTCCCGCTGATAGCGGGTGGCGCCGCCGGGCTGCTCCTCTCGGCCCCGATAACCTGGACGGTTTCGGCACTAATGAAGAAGAAAAAAATCGCCGCGCCCCGGCTTATAGACATAACGCGGAGAGACTGAACGATTAATTGCGGCCGAAAGCTCAATCCGGCAGAAGGATATTCCGACATTAATAAAGATTCACGCGCAGCGGGATGAAGGCGCGCGCCTCTGTCGAGGAATATATTGTTCAAGGATGAACCGCATGAAAAAAAAAGTAATTGATTTAATGACCTATCGGATTGAAAAAACGTTAAAAGAGAACGGTTTTGAAGTAAAGAAAGACGACAACAAGAATATCAAGATTCTTATCAAATTATCGAATAATGACTAGCAATTATGTCCAGTGGATGCGGGGTGCTGATGATTACCCCGCGGCACGGGACATGGTGCCGGTGATAACAAGAGGAGACCGAGATGGCGAACGATATTGAAGCGAAACGTCAATCCATCAGGGATGAATTGGATAAACTGAATTATGAATTCAAGGTGGAGATCCCTAAAAGGATTGCCGAGGCGCGCTCATATGGTGACCTTAAGGAAAATGCCGAATACCATGCGGCCCGGGAACGCCAGTCTTTTGTCCAGGCCCTGATAGCGCAGCTCAATGGACAGCTCGGTCAGCTTAAAGAGCTGAATATCGATGACATAGCTGAGGACCGGATCGGGTACGGCGCCACCGTCAGCGTCATTGACCTGGACAGCGATGACCGTATGGAGTTCATATTCGTGTCGCCCAACGAGGTCGACCCGTCGGCGGGGAAAATATCCCTCTCATCTCCCATCGGCAATGCGATGCATAATAAAACGGTAGGCGAGACGGTCGAAGCAGTGATCCCCGCCGGAAAAAGGCGTTATTACGTTGAAAAGATAGTCACTATTCACGGTCATGTTCTGGAGGTAAAATTCACGGGTGAGGCGTGATTAATAGGTCAGGATCTGTTTTTTGAAGATTGGAGACGACGAGAATCGAACTCGTGACCTCTTGAATGCCATTCAAGCGCTCTCCCAACTGAGCTACGCCCCCGGTCAGAAATTTTCAAATATGAGAAGTGCCGTTTTTTGTCAATATTATTTTTAAAGCTATCGTAATAATTATTCCCTCCATCTGACGGGTATATTCGCCGCATCCGCAATTATCCGTAAATTCAGTGATATATAACTTTACAAAATAATCCGATAATGGATTAATAGATGGTATTGCGGCGCACCGCCGGAGGATCATGTGACCCGGCGGGTCAAAATACGATCTTGACAGAATGAGCAACCGATACTACAATATGAAAAAGTCATAGAAGGGCTTGATCCATCCATGATACTGACCTATATAATCGTTTTTCTATTCATCCTCATTCTCGCGGGGATCATCATGTATGTGGTCAATTCCTTTGTGCTTCCGCGCAGAATCGAGGAGATAGCCCAGATGATAGAGGCCGGCCAGACGCGGCAGGCCATCAAGAAGCTCACCGATATCCTGGAAAAGGATGACCGCAATTCGTACGCACACTTTCTCCTCGCCGAGGCCTATCTGAAGGAAAACAATGTCAAGTTCGCCATTGTCGAGTACCGCCAGGTCTTCAAATACGGGAAGTACAACGATCAGGTACGGGAAAGCGAGGTCCGCGGCAAGCTGGCGAAACTGTACATGGACCAGGGGATGATCGAGGACGCCAAGAGCGAATACCTGCTCCTCACCAAGCTGGAGCCTGACAATTTCCAGAATTTTTTCGAGCTGGGGGCCATCTATTTCAGGGCGAACGCCCTTGACCGGGCTACGACGTTTTTTAAAAAAAGCATAGCACTGAATGCGCGGGACGAACAGTCCTATTATTACATTGGCCAGATCTACTATCAGAACAACCTCTACCCGGACGCGAAACAGGCGTTCCTCGAGGCCATCAAGATAGAGCCTTCAAACTACCGGGCTCATTATTTTCTCGGGCTGGTGCTCCGCCAGATGGCGGACCTGGAGTGGGCAATCAAGGAATTCGAGATCGCCCAGAAGAGCGAGGACCTGAAGGTCAAATGTTTTCTCGCCAAGGGGTCATGCCACCTTCAGAAGGGGATGATCCAGAAGGCGATGCAGGAATTCGAGCGCGGCCTCAAGTTCGCCCGCAAGGGGAGCGACACTGAGCTCGGCCTCCGCTACTATCTTGCCGAGTGCTGCGAGAAGACCAGGGACCTCCATTCCGCCATATACCAGTGGGAGAAGATCGCCGAGGTGAAGCCCAATTTCCGCGACGTCCAGGCGAAGCTCAAGAACTACGCCGAGTTCCGGCAGGACGACCGCATAAAGGATTTTCTCATATCGGGCCTGTCCCAGTTCGAGCACACCTCCCGCAAGATCGTCGAGGCCATGAACTTCACCATCAACGATATCAACATCATCAGCGACACGGAAATCGAGATTGTCGCCTCCGAGAGCGAGGGCAAGTGGCGGAACACCCGGGCGACGAACCGCATCATCCGTCTTCTGCGCAGCACCGAAACGATACAGGAAAAATACCTGCGGGCCCTCCATGAGAACATGAGAGCGAAGAACGCCACCCGGGTCATCGTCATCAGCGCCGGTGAATTCGCCCAGTCCGCTATCGATTTCGCCAACACGCGCCCCATTGAATTGTACGGGAAGAATGAGCTGATCAACATGCTGAGAAAATTTTGACGGCCGGCACGCGCATGAACGCCACCGGGAACATTCTCGCAAACATTCCGATATTCCGCCATTGTCTCGATGACGAGATACGGCAGCTCCGCGCCATCGGCAAGCCGATGACAGTGCGGCAGGGTCACCAGTTCGACATGAAAAAAATAAATTCTTTCTACGTCGTCGTCAGCGGGATATTCGAAATTGAGTCCATGGGAAAAACCGACGTCGTGTACCTGGCGCCGGGATCATTTTTCGGAACCATCCCCTTCGCCGAAAACCGCCAGACCGGCAGGGTGCGGGCCCTGGTCGATTCCTCCGTCATGATCTTCAGCGTCGAGGACCTCTACCGCTTCTTCCTGATGTCATACAAGTGCCTCCGCGGATACCTGAAGACCATAGGGCGGATGGGGATCGAGGTTTCGGGAATTGGGAAGAAATACTTCGGCGGTTCAAGCAGCGTCATTACGGTGTACAGCCGGTTTCCCCAATCAGGCGTCTCCTTCATGGCCTCCCTGCTCGGCGCGTCGCTGAAAAAGAGCGGCAGGACGGTGGTCCTTGACCTGTCCTCTTCCGGCAGCAGCGTCTTCAATTTTTTCGAGAAGAAGACGGCCGCGCCGCTTTCGCACCGGACCGAGGACAGCCCTGCTTTCGAGCAGATCATCAACGAGAGGATGGAGCGCGTTGACGGGAACCTTGATCTGCTCAACGTGGCCTTCGGGTCAAAGGTGAAGGTGAACTCTGACATACTGTCGCCCATCCTGTTCATGCTGTCGAAGGAGTATCGCTATATCGTGATCGATTGCGGCGACGATGACGCGGAGCTGCGTGACCGCATCTTCGGCCTTTCAGACAGGATTTTCACGATGGTGAGGAACAGGAAGGATATCCGCCCCCTTCACGGGATATTCGACGGATCGATCAGTGAAGGACAGAGGGTCTATTATGTCATGAACGAGCAGTATGCCGGGGACGTGAGAGACTTCACGGGCGGCCTGGTCCTGCCCAGGTTTGAGCCGGCCGGAGAAGGCGGGGAATATGCCCGGCTGGAGAAGTGCGCCGGCGGCGACGCCCTTTTCCCCATCGTTTCTCTGATAACGGCCAAACGAACCGCCCTGGTCCTTGAAACAAACCTTCTCAATGCCCTGTTTTACGGCGGTTTCCTGAGCGCACTCCATAAGGCGGGGAAGACCTTCGACCTGATGTACACGTCGGCATACGGGTATATCGTCCTGTCGCTCTATCTCCTGAGCGACGGGAAAAGCGAATTCAGGAAACGGATGGAGCATTTCTTTTCCGAAGACCGGCTGAACAAGCTCCTTGACATAACCTTTCCAACGGACTGCGTGTTCAAGAACAGCGCCGTATTGAAGCTGGCCGGCGAGATGTGCGGCGAGAGCCGGATCGAGACCTTTCAGCAGCTCCCCGTGGTCATGACGGGAAGGGACGGCACCGGTGACCGCAGGATCTTCAGCACCGGATACCTCCGCGATGCCATCGCCGCGTCATTCAGCCTCTACCCCATCTTCGAACAGGTCGAGATCACGGGCCGTCCCTGCCATTCAGGCTATCCCGACTACCGGGTTTGCGTCGAGGACCTGTTCCGCGTCGATGTCGATGAGGTGACGTATGTGTCCGTTGACAACAGCTCGATCATTGGCTACCATGACGGAAAGCTCATCAGCTTTTTCGCGAGTTATATTGCGGGTATTGAGAAACGGTCAGCCGATGACAGGGCAGGCGACCTTTCCGACGTCTCTTTCGTTCTGGAAGTATCGGAAAAGGACATCCGTATAGAACGGATATTTGATACCTCGCAGGAGATTTCGGAAAAACTGCTGAAGAATCCAAACCGTTAGATGGAGAATCAGTCCTTGAAGCTTTTTTTTCATCCTCATATTTTTACGCGCTCCTGACAAATTCTTATTGATTTATTCCCTGATTTTTAGATTGATATCCTATCGGTATGGCTATGGCCTGTGCCGTAGTCCCGTCTCTATTTTCAACTTTCGCCATGACCGATTATTATAGAAGAATGCGAGGTTGCCTGAATGAGATCCAAATCGACCAATGTATTGCAGGGGATAGTACTGCTGACGGGCGTCATCTATCTCATCGTGGGATTCTCTTTTTACGCTTCTCCCTACCGCGTCTTCAAACTTTTTTCCTTGAGCGCGGAGGTCAAGACCTCGGAGGAGGCTGGCGAATCTGAAGGCAGCACCGTCAAGCCTGATGACGGCGCGGAGCTGTCCTCTGATGACTGGCTGAAACAGATCGTCAATGACGAGATTATATCGCCCCTGTATTACATATTCCGGATCTTCGCGGCATTGCTCTTTGTCAGCGGCATAGCCATGGTGATGCCGCTGTTTGATCCACTGCGGTACCGGGGGCTGGTGTATTACAACGGGCTTATCTATCCTTTCATATCGGCCCTGTCAATATTCCTGTTTATCCATTCGCAGAAATCCATCAATATAGAAATAGCCTCGGAAGCCGGCAAGGGCGCCGTGGTCTGGCAGGTTGGCCATTTGATTATGACATCCATGGGAATAATGTTCATCGTACTCTTTGTTCTGACGGCGATAGGCCTTATCATCACCAGGAAACAGACCAAACAGGGGATAGAGTAAGGCCATTAAAGAGTGTTTTTAACGGTACGGATGACATATTATTTTTTTGGTATGGATATTGAGAAGTTATCAGGGGCAGATTAAATAAAATAAATATAGCATAATTCTATAATTTTTTATTGATTAATATAGACAATATATATAGAATTGACAATCGACATAATAAATATGGGGAGATGTATATGAATCTGAACATAAAGAGGGTGGATAATGTTGTGGTTGTTTATCTGGCGGGCAGGCTGGATGTTCACCTTTCCGCGGAAATCGAAAAAGAAATAAACAAGATAATTCAGAATGAATCCGACATGCATCTGCTCATGAACCTCCAGAACGTAGAATACATGAGCAGTTCAGGATTGAGGATTTTTGTCTCCACTATGAGGATTCTCAAGGAGCAGAAGAGGATGCTGAAGCTCTGCAACATGAACAACGCCGTGAAGAAAATTTTTGAAGTTGTTGAACTGATGGATATGTTCGATATATATGATTCCGAGGATGAAGCCCTGAAGTCATTTAAATGAAACCATGGCAGTCCCAGTGGTCCCGATTGAGATCATTGCAGTTTATTAAGAACAAAAAAAACAACAGGAAATTATTTGATTTCGACGGCGCCTGTAAAGTAACAATAGATTACGAAAAATACCAGTCTTCCCGCGATATTTACCTTGCAGGCCTGAATAATTACACCGTATTCCAGAAGTTCTCACATTTCCGATGGCCCGCGTGGATAAACGCGACAACCGACACTTCCCGCGGCGTCTCCTCACCGGTTCCCCACATGCTCGTTAACAGCGTCATGAGAGACTGCATCTGCTTCACCAACTTTCTGTCTGATGACAGCCTGTATGTCGATCCCGCGGGCATGATGTCGCCATCGTATGATCACTGGTCGCTGGAGACCTGGATTGTCGACGGCAAAGTCCTCTATCGGCCTGCCGCGGAATGGGACCGTGTCAGGCAGGAACGGGACGCGAAGAATTCCATTATCCATACCACGTGGGAAAACGATGCTTTCAAACTGCGGCAGACAATCTATGGCGCGCGCGGGTCAGCTGACGAAGCCGTTGTTGAAACGGAATGCCATCTCAAAGACCGGAAAAACGCTTCTCTTCTGTTTGTAATCAGACCCTATGACCAGCATCACCTCGGGGGGCTTGAGTCCGTGGATTACCACAGGGAACTCCAGTGCGTGGAGATCAACGGCAAGAAATCGCTCTGCCTTGCCTCCAGGCCGGATCTCATCCTGGCGGGCGGCGGAGAGGAGTGTCGTGACATCGATCCGTGGGGCGACGGCGGCCAGAACCGCAGCACGTCGCCGTACGGCATGGCCACCCTGAGCGCCGGTTATACCCTGAAAAAAGGCGACAACCGCTTCGTGGCAAGGATCGCCATTGATGCACGCGCCGATCTGAAGGGCGGCAAATATGACTATGGGAAGGTCAGGGAGGATTATACCTCCTTTTCCACCATCAGGATCAGGAACGGCGCCAATCTGAGCCTTCCCGACAGGCAGATGCAGAACTGGTTTTACGGATCAAAAATATCCCTCCTTAATTTTTCACTGAAAAACATCATCAGGGAAAACGGTTCGGTGGATTTCCGGACGGCATACTATATCATCTTCGGATGCAACCGGATGGGTTACTTCACCGAGTCGCTCCGCTATATAGACTTCTGCATCAAGAGCTTCGCAATCGATGAAAAGAAAATGACCTTTGACACGGTCATTGATGCCTGCGCGATGATCAATTCAATCGCCGATTATTTCATACACGTGCGCGATACCGGCTTTTTACAGGGGCGCTTTGATTTCATAAAGAGGAAGGCCCTGGCCCTCTACAACTACTCGCGGAAGCTGAAAAAACCAGGCACCCGGGGGAGGAACTCGCTCCCCTTTTATTATATCGCCGAGGACCATCCCTTCGACCTGATCCTGCTCGCCCATGCCCTGGCCCAGTATTCATACCTGGCCCGGTGCATCGGTATCTTCGGCGACGAGTTGAAGTTCAAGAAGGAATCTGACCGCATTGCCGCGATCCTGATAGCGGCCGCTTTTGACGGGGACGGCAGGCCCCCTGAAAATGAGTTCATACTCTATAATCTTTTTGCCGGCTACCCCTTCAGGATCGAAGGCGTCACCGGGGAGCACCTCCGGGGCCTGATGGACCGCATGCGCGCCTATTTCAACGACATACCCCTCTTCGTGAAGTCGCTGGGCGTTGACGTCGTGTCGTCCCTCGTCGCCGCGAACAACCTGGTCCTGATGAAGGACGCGAAAGCTCATGATATCCTCAGGGCCCTGATGGGAACGAAGACGAAGACCTATGTCCTGCCGGAGTTCATGAACCCTTCCACCGGGAGGGCCAGCTGGGGTGAGGGAGCGTCGATGACCGCGAGCGCCATGATGTTCGCGACAATCCGCAATATTCTTTTTGTGGACCATCCCGAGCGCCTTGACCTGTTCCCGCAGCCGCGGCCGGAATGGTTCGAGCCGGGCAATGAGATCGCACTGGACGACCTGCCGTCGCGGTTCGGCCTGATCTCCCTGAGAATGGTATCCACGGCAAACGAAATCCAGGTCCATTTTGACAAGCTTCCCAAGTTCGTTCCGCCGGATATCATGATTAACCTGCCTTTCAGGACAAAAATAAAACTCGAAGACGATTTTATTCTCAAGCGTGAGGATGATACGTCCTATATTATTAATGGATGGCCGTCAATCGTCCGATGTATCCGTAAATAAGGAATGTCGCGAACCGATTGACCCGGGCCCGCACGTGAACATCTTGTAACTGGAATTGACAGGAAGGATTGATGCTGGTACCCTTACTGATAGCCTTGGCGGTCATACTGGGTTTGTCTCTGGTATATTTCTATGTCCTGGCCCCCCGCATGAACCCCTATAACCGGGCCATGGCCTACCTGAGCCAGAACCTGGTCGATCAGGCCGTCCTTGAATTCAGGAAAATCCTCGATGATGATCCGAACAATTCCCTGGTCCATTGGAAACTGGCCACTATTTATTTCGACCGGAACGAAATCGATGAGGGGGTGCTTCAGCTTGAGGAAGTCAGGAGGATAGACAAATACAATTCCGAAGTGCCGAAGGCCGCGGTCGAGCGGAAGCTTGCAGAGGCCTATCTCCTCCGCGACGATGCGCAGAAGGCCTTCCAGAATTACTACGATATCCTGAAGGACCACCCGGGCGACGAAGAAGCGCTCTACCATGTGGCCTTCATTCTCCTCGGGCAGGAATATTTTGAGCAATCCCTCCGCTTTTTCGAGCGTCTTATCAAGGTCGGAAAAAAGGATTTCGAAATATTGTTCGGTGCGGGCATGGCGAGTTACCAGAGCCAGAAGACAAACGAACCGACGGAGTACTTCAGGGAAGCGCTCTCAATTGATTCTCACTCGGACATTGCCAACCTCGCCATGGCTTTCGCGCAGCAGCGGAAGCGCGATTACAAGACGGCGCTCAATTACGCCCGCATGATCATGGACACGAGTTCTGATGAAAGTGCCCTCCTGGTTGCACGGCGGCTCTATGCGTTGCTCTGCGTCCAGGCAAAGCGGCCCGCGGAAGGGGTGAAGGTGCTGGAATCTCTCCTCGAAAATGTGCGCAAAAACGACATGCAGGACGAGGAGACGATACTGCTGTACGACCTGGGTTTCGCGGCGCTCAACGCTGAAATGACCGAGCTCGCCTATGAATACTGGAACCAGCTCTACCAGCTTGACCGGGGTTACATGAACGTACAGCACCTCACGACGAAGCTCAGGAGAGAAATGGACACGATCGGCAAGCCGGGCGTGAGTGATGGAGAGGGATCGGTGATAGAGCATTCCGCCGACTGGCTCCGCGACGCCTTCCCTGCAGATTTTTTATGGAATATATGCGGCCTTAAGTCGGCCGTGGCGGTTGACCTGGAAGGGATCCTCGCCGCGACGCGGGTCGACGGGGCCCGGGACGAGGAGACGCAGCGGAAAAAAACCGGGGCCTCGGGCCAGGCCGCGGAGAATATCGCCGCCCTGTACCAGCAAGACGGGGAGAAATTCAGGATCATAGCCAGCCGGGCCGTTGCGAAGATGGGATTCCGTGTTGACGAAATACTGCCAACATACCGGGAGCAGGACGGCGTTGATTTCATGACCGTCAATCTTTCCAACAAGGACAAGACCCTGGTCTGGGTGAGAAGATGGAAGGACCTGCGGATCAGCGAGATTCCCCTGCGGAACCTGGCCCAGGCCGTGAACGACATGAAGGTCAAGCAGGGCGTTTTCGTCACCACCAGCGAATTGACCGAAGCGGGCGAAGCGGCGGCGGAACGTCTTCCCAAAGTGAGGGTTGTCTTCCCCGATGAGTTCGGCAATCTCCTGACTGACCTGCTGTAGTACCATCATGCACCTGCCTCCCCGATCCCCGGAGGGGGCGCGGTAGAAAATAATTTCCATTTAATTTTTTTTATGATCTATCTGCCTGGCAGGTTGCAGTAATGCGATAATATTCACATGGTGAATGTGCGAATAATAATCCGTGCCACTTCAAGGGTACAGGGGGGCTTGCTGGGATGACTGGAAATGGTGAACCACAAACAGTGAAGAGAATTCCGCTCATTGATATAGATTTTAAAGACCGGCATTACAAGATCAGCAGAAACCAGATTCCCGATGAACTGCGGTCATCGATACGTGAGTTCGGCGTCCTGGACCCGCCCATCGTCATCGACCGGGGCGGCGCCTGCCGGGTGGTCTTCGGCTTCAACCGGCTGGAGGTGCTCCGGGAAACCGGTGCCGAATCAGCCGACGCAATGGTCCTTGCCGCTGTCGACACCGAATGGTATATCGGCCGGGCCCTTCTCAAGTGCGTGCGCAATGAGGCGGGGCCGATCGGCAGGATCAGGCTGCATGCCATTTTCAGGGAAATGGGCGTGGAGTCATGTCGACTGGAATCCATCGCGAAAAAATGTCTGCGACTGCCTGACGAATTCACCCGCGATGAGACCCTCGCGCAACTGGCAGCCGAACTGCCTCCGTCCCTGATGGATTACCTTGACTGTCGCGACATTCAGTTCAGGATTATCAGGGAACTCGTGCGGCTTCCCCGCGTGGCCCATGAGGCGCTTGAGGCGTGGATTGCCTATGCCCCGCTCCGTGTCAACATCTTCAGGTTCATCGTGGATATGCTCTCCGACATCCTGGTCCGTGACGGGAATATCGGGTTTCTGGCGGGGATACGGCCCGATGAGTCAATCGACAGGAAGCACTGGGATGAGCGTCTCTACGGCCTTATCCGGGAGGCGCGGTATCCTGAATACTCCGCACTGCAGAAACGGGCCGATGACATCGCTGGATATTTCGCGGCGAGGGGAATTGATCTTCGGTATCCTCCGTATTTCGAAGGAGACCGCATCGACCTTACCGTGAGCATTTCCAGGCGGGATGACCCTGCGTTGGTACGGAAGAGAATTGACGATGCGGATTTGTCGAAGTTGAAGGAACTGCTGGATCTCTTGTAGCTGCTGCAGCAACGGGTTTAAACCCGTTGCTGCAGCGGTTAATGAACCGGCTCCTCTTCATCAGGTTCGTTTTCCGGAGATATTTCGTTTTCCAGGACCGGAAGGCTGCAGATTATGCTGTTGAAAATAAACCCGGTTACCATGAAGCGGGAGAATTCCTCTTTTTCTTTTGCAAGGTCGAAAAGCTGGTGTGTTACGTATATGCAGTTGTCCATGAGCTCCTTGAGAAAGAGCTCGTTTCTTGTCCGCTCATCATCAGGCCTGCCGCGTTCGGCTGCCGTGCGGCGTGATTCCCGCACCATCGATTCAAGGAGGTCCTGGAAGAAGGCGTCAAAGTCCTTCTGGTAGGTGACCACATGTCCGTTTTTCAGTTTTATCATCGGGACCCCTTGCTGCGATGTATGCGCGACCGCCCCGGGATATCACCCCGCGGCATGTTACTTTTCTATTTTTTTCTGTATGTCGTCAAACTTGTTTTTCAGAAGGGAACCGAGCGTCGTCGATTGGGACGATGAATCTTTTTTGATGAAGTTTTCGTAATCCGTCCGCTCTTCCGCGCGGAGGGCTTCCGTTTCACTGAGGATGAGCTTACGGTTGTTCTGCTCGATGCGGAGCACCACGGCCTGTATCCGGTCTCCCTCGGCGTATTTTTTCTGCACTTCGGATTCATTTTTTGTTTTCAGTTCCCCCCGGGGGATGAAGCCAAGCATGCCGTTGGGGAGGCGAACACCGAGTCCCGCCGGCTTAACCTCTTCCACGGTCACCTCCTGGACCGAATTGGCAATGTCCGTGCCGGCTCCCTGCCATGGATCCGGCTCATCAGGTACCAGCTCAAGGGATATTTTTTTTTCGGCGGTATTGATGCCCAGGATCCGCGCATTCACGCGGTCGCCTATGGATACCACTTCCTCCGGCCTGTTGATTTTTTTCAGGAAGTTCATCCGTGAAACGTGGATGAAGCCGTCCAGGCCGGGCTCGATTTCCATAAAGGCGCCGTTCTTGATGATGTTGACCACGACCCCGGGTATGACCTGGCCGGCCTCATACTTGTCGATCTGCTCCCACGGTTCCGGCATCAGATCCCTGATGCTCAGGGTCAGCCGCTTGTTTTCCCAGTCAATTGATTTGACGATGGTCTCGATCTTGTTCCCGGCCTTGAAGCCCGCTGTGTCCGTGTACCGGCTCCAGGAAAGCTCTGATTTCGGTATCAGCGCTTCAACCCCGCCGATGTCGACAAAGACACCAAAATCGCGGACCCCTGAAATGGTTCCGGATATACGGTCCCCGGGTTTGAGGGTCTGCCTGAGGTTGTCCTCGGTCTCCTTTCTCTGTTCCTGCAGGAGAGCGCTCCGCGACACGATTATATTTTTTCCTTTTTCCTTGTATTCGATTATTTTAAACTGGAAGGAACGGTTTACCATTGACTTGGGATCGGAAGGGTTCCTGGAATCTATCTGGGACACGGGGCAGAAGCATTTTATCCCCCCGACCGATACGGAATAACCACCCTTGACCGTGTCGGTGACGGTCCCGTATACGGGTATTGACTCACGGTAGGCCATCTGCATGAGGCCGGGATTGATGCTCCCCCTGCCGAGGCTGCTGGTCAGATGTATCTCCCCGCCGGTCCGGGAAACAACATAGGCCTGGAGGGTGTCGCCCACCTGGACCGAAAGTGTCCCGTCATCGTTCCTGAGTTCACCAATACCGACAACCGCTTCACTCTTGCCGGAAATATCAACGAACACAAGTTCGCTGGTTATGAACACCACTTTTCCATCAACTTTGGCGCCGATCGCGAAATCGTCCCTCCGGTTCATGGATTGTTCAAGCATCTCTTCAAAGTTTTCATTATTCTGGTCTTCGGTATGCTCATCTGCTCTGGTCATGATAATCTGCCGTTTCCTTGTATATGCTGGTATTCTCAGTTACATCGAGGTGTTTTCAGATGATGGTTAAACACGCTGTGCATGCTGATTTTTTGACAGCCTATAATCATCGGTCATAAACTGTAAACAAAATTTGCAGAAAATAGGTTAATTTTATACAAGTGCCGGTCTCCTCATGACGTGAAAGGACTAAATCAGCACTGACCACCTGCGGCTAAAAAAGGGGGAATATTCAATTATAAAATTATTGACATAATTTTTTATAGGAAGATAATGCTCCAATATCCTAAAATATATATGGAGCGTGCCATGAAACGATTAATATGCGTAGTGTTGTTCATTGTTGCCGCGGGCATTATGGCGCAGGCACAGGAAGCTAAGACTGAAAAAACGGCAAAGGAATATATAGCGGATCTGTCATCCGGGAGTGATGAAAAAACACTCATCGAAGCGGCGAAGTATTGCGGGGAGAAAAAGGAGAAAGACGCCGTACCGGGCCTTATTAACCTTTTGACCGATAAGCGTGAAATGGTGCGGATGGAGGCGGCGATTGACCTGGGACTCATAGGTGAAGAAAGCGCGGCCGATGCCATTAATAACGTCATCGTAAATGACGAAAGCGCCCAGGTACGGTACGCGGCAATACTGGCGGCCCTCAGGATCAAGTCGAAAAAATCTATAGATCCGCTGAAGCAGGCAAAAGAGAAGGATGCGGACCCCTTTATCCAGGACCTTCTCGGCAAACTTGAAGAAAAGGCTAAGAAGTAAACAAGCGGACCTGTACCGGTCCCGGTGAATAAACCGTCATAGTGCGCTCAGAAAAAAGGACCGGGCATGGTTGTCAGACACTATTGATCAGACATCTGCAGCACAGTAAATGAAAGCATGTTGCGTTACAAGGCGGGCAACATGCTTTTTATTTTGGGTATATACTATTAACCATTCCGCCTGGCAAGGGGTGGCCGTTGAAAGATGACGTGGTAAAATATCTTGTTTTTGACGTTGAATCCGTGCCGGATTCAAAACTCATATCCCGGGTGCGCTATCCCGGTGAGGAGATTGACCCCGGTGAAGCGGTGCGAAGATATCAGCAGGAACTCCTCGATGCTTCGGACGGCATGTCCGATTTCATCCCGGTCACATTCCAGTATCCGATCTCTATCTGCATAGCCAAGGTCAGGGGAAACTACTCCCTCCTGGATATCGTCTGTCTTGATGAGCCGGAATTCCGTCCCGACGAGATGACGCGGCTTTTCTGGCTGGGTGTCGAAGACGTGTATGACGGAGCCTCCCTGGTCACTTATAACGGCAGGGGCTTTGATATACCACTTATGGAACTGATGGCTTACCGTTACGGTTACAGCCCCAAGCGGCATTTCAAGGACAAGTTCGCCGCGAGGAACCGGTACAGCACCAAACATATTGACCTCCAGGACTGGCTTTCAAACTACAATGCAATCCGGATGAACGGCGGGCTTAACCTCTTCGCCAAGGTGATCGGCAAGCCGGGCAAGATGCAAACGAAAGGCAACGAAGTCTATTCGATGTTCCTGGAAGGGCGCCTCCGCGACATTAACAATTACTGCATCCATGATGTCCTGGACACCTATTTCGTTTTTTTAAGAACCAGGGTTCTCCTGGGTGAAATTGACATCGTGCGGGAACAGGACATCGTCAAGTCAGCCAAGAATTTCATTGAAGAAAACCAGGAGCGGATACCGGCTCTGAAGGAGTATCTGGCAAACTGGGGCGACTGGGACCCGTGGCCGTAAAAAAGAAAATGGGCAAAGGTGCTGTAACATGTTCTGGCTTTTAACATCTATATTCTTAGGCGCCTTGGGACAGATCTTTTTCAAGATCGCCACTGACAGCGTCAGCGACCGGCTGAAGATCACCGATTTTTACCTGGCCCTTGCAATGAACTATAATCTCTGGCTTGGTTTCATCTCATATGGCCTGAGCTTCCTGATATGGCTGAGAATTCTGACAAAATTCGACCTCAGTTATGCACGGCCCATGGTTGGATTGGGATATGTGGTTACGGTCCTCCTGGCCATGTTCATTATCGGGGAAATAGGTCACTCTGATAAAATGGGTCGGGATACTGCTGACGGTAGCGGGCATAGTCGTCCTGAATATCAAAAGCGTATAATGCGAGGAATCCTATGAAAAAATCAAAAGTTGTTATAATAAAAACGAAACCGGACAGGGTCATTTCTGATTATGAAAAAGCGCTGAAGCTGGCGGATATGCAGAAAACTCTTGCGAAAAACACGCCGGTTATTTTGAAAGACAATATATCGTGGCACCTCCCGATGCCGAGCGCCAATTCAACTCCCTGGCAGCTTGAGGGAACAATCAAGGCCCTGAAAAACATGGGTTTCAAGGATATCGTGGCGGTGGAGAACAAGACCGTTGTCACCAAACCGAAACACGGGGAGAAGCTGAATAAATTCGACGTGGTTTTCGAAAAGTATGATATCCCCATCAAGTATAATTTCAATCCCGATGACATGAAATGGATCATGTACCGGCCGAAGGCAAAGCTCAGGGTTCTTCCGAAGATATATCCTGAGGGCGTTATGATACCCGATTACTTTATCGGTAAGAACATTATACATCTGCCGACGATGAAGTGTCATATCTACACCACGACCACCGGCTCAATGAAGAATGCCTTCGGCGGTCTCCTGAGCACGAGGCGTCATTACACCCATTCCTGGATCCATGAAACGCTGGTTGATTTGCTGAAAATACAGAAAGAGATCCACCCGGGGATTTTCGCCGTCATGGACGGGACCACGGCGGGGAATGGACCAGGACCGCGGACACTCAACCCGGTACAGGCCGATTATATCCTTGCATCCGGCGACCAGGTGGCAATTGATGCGGTTGCGGCTAAAATGATGGGCTTTGACCCGATGAAGCTTGATTTTATACGTCTTGCCGTTGAAGAGGGGCTTGGCAACGGCAATCCACGTGATATAGAAATCGTCGGTGAAGATATTTCAAAGGTCAATCTCAATTTTTCCGTCGGGGACAACTTCGCCAGCACCGTGGGCGATCTCTTCTGGTTCGGCCCCCTGAAAATGCTCCAGAAGCTCATGTTCCACACCCCGCTGGTATATCTCTTCATATTCGCGTCGGCATTTTATCATGACCGGATATGGTGGAACCTGAAGGGGAAGAAGATACTCGAAACGTGGAAGAAAGAGAGTCCCTGGGGAAGGCTCTGGGAGAGCTACTGACATGCGCCTGGCCCTGTTTGACTTTGACGGCACTATTACCATGCGCGACACCCTGTTTGATTTTCTTCTGTTTACCTTCGGAGCCGTCCGGTTTGCCCTCGGCCTGATAGCCCTGGGACCGGTATTGATCCTGTATATGATGAAGGCGGTCCCGAACTGGAAGGCAAAAGAGTCGGTGTTCCGTCATTTTCTGGGAGGATGGAGCACCGGAGATTTTGAAAAGGCCGGGGAGCGGTATTCACGGGAACGGCTTGCAGATATCATCAAGACTGATGCCATTGAACGGATAGAATGGCACCGGACCAGCGGGCACCGTATTATTGTCGTTTCAGCCTCGGTTGAGGCCTGGATTAAGGAATGGTGCGGCCGGTACGGTATCGAGGTCATCGGTACCCGCCTGGAGTCGAAGCAGGGCAGGCTGACGGGCCGGATTGAAGGCGCCAACTGCCAGGGTGCGGAGAAGGTGAGAAGAATACGTGAAGCTGTCAGACTGAATGAATACGAATACATATACGCTTACGGAAACAGCAAAGGCGATGCTGAAATGCTATCACTTGCGCAGGAGCGTTATTATAACTGGGTAAAGGTTGCTGGATGAAAAATATTCTTATCCTCATGAGGATTCAGCAGTATGTGAAGAATCTTTTTATCTTTCTCCCGATTTTTTTTGGCATACAGATCACTAATTTTCCGCTCCTGATGAAAACCACTGCGGCATTCCTGGCATTTTGCATTACTGCCAGCGCTGTTTATTTTTTCAATGATTACTTTGACTGCGAGGAGGACAGGAAACATCCGGTTAAAAAGGACCGGCCCATTGCGTCGGGCGCTGTTTCCAAAAGAATGGCCCTTATTGTAATGGTCAGCCTCGCCGTCGCGGGACTTGCTGCTTCGTTTTTGATCGATACCACGATCCTCGCCATTATGCTGATATATATCGTCATAAATGTGCTGTATACGGTATTGCTGAAGCACGTTGCCATAATCGACGTGGTTGTTATAGCCGTCGGTTTCGTGCTGAGGCTGTTTATCGGCTCCGCGGCATCTGGCGTTCAACTATCCATGTGGATAATCATCATGACATTCCTTCTTGCACTGTTCCTCGCCTTTGCCAAGCGGCGTGATGATGTGCTGCTTTACCTGGAAAAAGGCGAGAAGGCCCGGAAGGTAGTAGACGGCTATAATCTAGAATTCCTGAATGTCTCAATGATAATCATGACCGCTGTGATTATTATTTCTTATGTGATGTATACCATATCCCCGATGATCCTGAACCGCAATCACGGTGACAAAATATATCTGACGGTGATTTGGGTGATACTGGGCGTTTTGAGGTACCTGCAGCAGACGATTGTGTTCAACAAGACAGGTTCGCCGACGAAGACGCTTTTTAAAGATCATTTTCTTCAGGTGGTTCTGGCCGGCTGGATTATTTCATTCTGGGTTCTGATATACCTATGATTTATCTTGCAGTGAAATACGCTGTCTTTGCAGGGATTGCAACAGCGTCAAATATCGGCACACAGTACCTGTGCCTGAAGGCGTACTCCGGGCCGTTCAGCCTGTATGCAGCCATGGCTGCGGGGACGCTGGTAGGGCTTGTGATAAAGTACGTGCTCGATAAGAAGTTTATCTTTTATCATGAAACCGCCGGGGCAAAGGATGACCTGTTCAAGTTCATCGTGTATACGCTCATGGGCGTTGTTACTACGGCCATCTTCTGGGGTGCGGAGCTTTTATTCAACTATCTGTTCGCGTTCCCGCAGGCCAAGTACTTGGGTGCAGTAATTGGCCTGTCGATCGGCTATATTACCAAGTATAACCTGGATAAGCGTTTCGTTTTCCGCGACTGGAAGATGGAATGACAGATGGTTATTTGTCTCCCGGTATCAGCCTGATGGCCCCGCGGTCCGCTGATGACACGTGTGCCGCATAGGCCCTGAGGGCCCCGGATATCTTCCTGTCCCGTCCTGCCGGCTTGAAGGCTGTTTCACCCTTCTTTTTTTCCTCGTTCCGCCGCCTTCCAAGTTCCTGCTCTGACACTATGACGTTAAGCCTTCTTCCGGGAATATCAATTTCAATGATATCACCGTCGCAGACAAGGGCAATAGCGCCTCCCGCAGCCGCTTCGGGTGACACATGGCCGATGGACAGTCCGGCGGTGCCCCCGGAAAACCGGCCATCTGTGATAAGGGCGCACGATTTGCCCAGGTTCATCGATTTAAGGTATGATGTGGGATAGAGCATTTCCTGCATGCCGGGACCGCCACGGGGGCCTTCGTAGCGTATTACCACCACATCGCCGGCTTTTACCTTGCCTCCGAGAATACCGTCGCATGCCGCTTCCTGGGAGAAGTACACTTTCGCCGGGCCGCTGAAGGTGAAAATGTTCGGATCAACCCCTGCGGTTTTAACGATGGCGCCTTCAAGGGCTATGTTGCCGTAAAGTACGGCCAGACCGCCGTCCCTGTTGTAGCAATGATCTATATCCCGGATGCAGCCGTTCACGCGGTCTTTATCAAGCTCCTTGTATTTCGAATCCTGGGAACCAAGAACCAGGTTGCGACCCTTGTGTGCGGGTGCGCTTGCATACAGGTCGAGCGCTTCCTTTGTCACGCTGCCGCGCATGATGTCATGGCTGTCCAGCATAAATCCCAGGTTTTTAGCATCAACGCGATTCACCGAGGTGTCGATGAGTCCGGCGCGGTCAAGCTCACCCATGATGGACATGATACCGCCTGCGCGGTTTACATCCTCGACATGGTAACTCGAGCTGGGGGCGACTTTACACAGGTTCGGGACCTTACGGGAAAGCATGTCCATATCCTTCATGGTGAAATCGACTTCCGCGGCATCGGCCACGGCCAGGAGATGGAGCACGGTGTTGGTGGAGCCGCCCATGGCTATGTCCAGGGTCATTGCGTTCATAAAGGCCGCGCGGGTGGCGATGGCGCGGGGGAGCACGGATGTATCATCTTTATTGTAATACATGTCGGCAATTTCAACGATCCTTGTTGCGGCACGTTCAAACATCTTCATTCTGTTAAGATGCGTGGCCAATACGGTTCCGTTGCCGGGAAGGGCCAATCCCAGCGCCTCGGTAAGGCAGTTCATTGAGTTAGCCGTGAACATGCCGGAGCAGGATCCGCAGGTGGGACATGCGAGCTGCTCCAGCTCAGTGATATCATCATCCGGCACCGTAGGATCTGCGGCCATAACCATGGCATCGATGAGGTCAACTTTTTTTCCCTTGAACACACCTGATTCCATGGGGCCGCCGGAAACGAATATGGTCGGTATGTTGAGGCGCATGGCAGCCATCAGCATGCCGGGAATTATCTTGTCACAGTTGCAGATGCATACCAGAGCGTCAGCCATATGGGCGTTGCACATGTATTCAACACTGTCGGCAATGAGGTCCCGCGAGGGCAGAGAATAAAGCATGCCCGAATGGCCCATGGCAATGCCATCATCAATGGCGATGGTGTTGAATTCAGCAGCGAAGCAGCCATTTTGTTCGATCAGGGACTTCATCTTTTGTCCGATTTCATGGAGGTGTACATGACCAGGAACGAATTGAGTGAAGGAATTTGCAATGGCGATTATGGGTTTGCCGAACTGGTCCTCTTTCATGCCATTGGCTCTCCAGAGGCTTCTCGCTCCGGCCATTTTTCTTCCCTGAGTGCTGAAAGAACTGCGTAATGGTTGTGTCATGGCTTCCCACCTTCTGTTTTATTGGAAGTTAATAATTTAGATGCATTTTTGCATGTCAAGAGTTAATTATATCATTATTTACTCTGACCCTTTATTTAATTACCCGCCCTGTTCAGATTAATGTTTTTTACTCTGACCCCGAATTTTTTTCAATTATTGCCCATCCATTCGTATACATCTATACGACACCGGAAACGAGAGGAAATATGCCACGAGCACACAGGATATGCCTGCCGGACACAACCAACCATGTTGTATCCCGGTGCATAGAGAAAAAACACCTCATGAGATCCAGAAAAATAAAAGACCTGATGCATGAGGTGCTCAACCAGGCCCTGGAAAAATATAATTTTGAACTGATCTCCTATTCAATCATGGATAATCATTTCCATTTTTACATAAAAACCCTTAAAAACGAGGAGACCATATCCCGTATCATGCAATTCATCAAGTCCCAGTTCGCCAGGCGTTATAACCGGATGATGGACAGGACCGGGCCCTTCTGGAATGAACGATTCACCAACCTCATTATTGAGCATACAACGGATCCCGTGCAGACCTTCTGGACCGTGTTCCTGTATGTCGGGTATAATCCGGTGCGGAGCGGGTATGTAACTGATCCGCGGCAGTATCCGTATGGCGGTTTCAAGGCCTATGTGGACAGGGAGTATGTGCCGCCGGTGCCGATTACCCTGTCTGAGTATTTCCTGAAGTTGGGAAACTCTTTTGAGGAACGAAGAAAAAAGCTTCTGGAATATGAAGAGTTGTACCGGAAGAGAATATTTCCCGAGGAGATATTTGTGTAAATAACAGACTTCTTGAAAAGTTCATACTTTTGCAAACTTTTTCAATGGTGCACCGTATCTTTTGCCCTAAGGTTAGAAACGAAATACTTATTGTTCCCGGCTTGTTATAGCTTTTTATGGAAATTTAACTTAAAACCTACCGCCTGTGTTTTATAAATACTGTAATAATTGGATCGATATTGAATTCATTTAATGTAGTTTGATTTACAAGATATTTTGTTGCAATTTTACTCTGACACGTGTATAGCGTGTATAGTTAAATTATTACACTTGAATGAATTACCAATATAATATAAAATGCCTCCATGAAAAGTTTAATAAAAATAATAGTAACAATACAAATTATTTCTTTATCAATCTATTGCTATTCCCAGAAAGCAAAGGATATTGATCATGAGAATGTGCTGCTCAATGAAATTGCAGAAAACTATAATGCTTATAAATCAAAAACTATCACAATACGGCTGAAGTTGAAGCATGTTGACAAGGTTTTCGAAAAAATTACTTTCTTCGATATAAAAAATCATGATATAGAGTTTGATATATCTGACAGGTTAATAAAAAAACGTATAGTTAATGATATGATCAATCTTCATGAAGGTATGGATTATAATGTAACTTTTATTGTCCAGAATATTGGAAACCTTGGTCAGATCGTTGCAGAATTAAGAGGTTTCAAACCGGTACTACTCGATTCTGTACCAGTTAACAATAATTAATAAAAAAAGAGAAAGCAGAATAGCTGGGCGGCTATCCTGCCTTCTCCTCAAACGCAGTGCCAAGTTTCCAATATGGTAAAATCGGGAGGGAATTACCATATATCAACTTGTGGAATTATTATCGGCAATAATCAATTATAACTTTAAATAAATTTTTCGATAAATATATTTTTTTCCAATTAAATTCAGCAGCAAAATTTAAAAAAATTACAATATTGAATAATCAAAACCAATAGCAGGTAATTTATTTTTCATTTTACTCTGACACCTCCCTAGATATTTTTATACAATGCACTCTGAACCGATATTCTGATAAATATTTTAAAATAGTACATGATAAGTTGATTTTACTCTGACCCCACTACCCGGAAATATTTCTTCATTGACCGGACATCCGGTATCTGATATAGGTATCGAATTCTATATATAACAAATCATGCTGCGGAACTGATCTTTATGAAGATATCGAATTTTACAGAGTTGGTATATATAACCCCGGCCGGACTGGAGGTGCATGGTTGACGGCAACCGTTGTCAAGATCTTCGGCAGATTTTACACAGTCGAATATGAGGGGCGCAGGATCAATAGTACTCTAAGGGGCAGGCTGAGAAAAGACAAGCGCCTCGAGAAATACTCCGAGGCGGTCGTGGTCGGTGACATCGTTGACTTTGAACTCGACAGGGACGGGTCCGGCGTCATCGAACTGGTCCATGACCGGAGGAATGTTTTCACCAGAAAATATAAAGACAGTGATCGCGATGATCTTATCGCGGCCAATATCGACCAGATTGTGGTCATGCAATCATTTGGGAAACCCCGTCTCAATCTGCGATTCGTGGACCGGCTCCTGGTGAGGGGAATCAAGGAAGGGATCCCGGTTTTACTCTGTGTAAACAAGATGGACCTCGCCGAAGATAAAGACACAGGCCTCCTCGAAGAGTATTACAGTGGTTATGACCTGACTGCGATCCTGACGAGCGCTCTGAACGGCGATGGACTCGATGAGCTGAAAACGGCTCTGTCCGGCAGGCTTTCGATTCTGATAGGCAATTCCGGCGTTGGTAAGACCAGCATCCTCAATGGCATGTACCCGGGCCTTGACCTGAGAACGACCGAGGTGTCAGAGCACACGGGCAAGGGGCGCCATACCACCACCAATGTGGAGATGTTCCGCCTTGAAGGGGATACGAGGATCATCGATACGCCGGGTCTGAGGGAATTCGGCCTCATGGACATAGAGCCGGAGGAACTGGGAATATACTTCATGGAATTCGGCAAATATGCACGCAAGTGCGGCTTCAGCCCCTGCACCCATGAACATGAGCCAAACTGTGAAATCAAGAAGCGGGTGGAGAAGGGAAAAATAAGCGAAGACCGGTACATATCGTACCTCAACATCCTTGCCACCCTGAAGGATTATTACGAGAATCGGTACCGATAATATGATCAGCGTGAAGAACCTCCATATCGTCTTTGACGGCAGGACAATCGTTGATGGTATCGATTTCTTCGTCCCGGAAGGGAGGACCCTCGTGCTCATGGGAAAGAACGGATCAGGCAAATCGGTAATACTCAAGGCTCTTTCCGGACTGATAGATTATGATGGCACTATAGAAATAAACGGAACTGAAATACGCGAGCTGTATCGAGACCGTTATCGGACCACCACTGATGCTTCTCGCCAGTTCCGCGTGGCCTACGTCTTCCAGAAGGGGGGCCTCTTCGACTCAATGAATGTCTTTGATAATGTCGCCTTCGGGTTGCGTCGAATGAACGTCGGCGATGATTCCATTGAGACCATGGTGCTCAATTCACTGATGAGGGTAGGGTTGAAGGGTAATGAGGGGAAGCTCATCTCTGAGCTGTCCGGCGGAATGCAGAAACGCGTGGGACTTGCCCGGGCAATATGCCTCAATCCCAATGTCATCTTTTTCGACGATCCGACCGCGGGCCTTGATCCGATACTCTCCGACTCAATCGCCGACCTGATCCTAGAAATAAAGCAGACCCTGAACACGACCTCCATCGTTGTTTCCCATGATGCCACGGTGGCCCGCAAGGTGGCCGATTCCATAGCACTGCTCTACAACGGCAAGATCGTCAACGAGGGAGATAGCGCGTCCTTTTTTTCAAAGACCAATACCTATGCGCGGCAATTCCTGGATGGTGATATCGAGGGACCCATTGATATTTTTTAGCGTGTCCTTCCTCAGTCAGACAAGTATTCCCGTCTTCTTCCCCGCCCTGTAGAGGACGTCCATGGCTTCCTCTATCTCACCCTCATCGTGGGCGGCGGTCACGGTGGCGCGCAGACGCGAGAGACCGCTGCGGACCGCCCCGGCATTGGACACCACGGGCAGGACGAAGATATTTCGGGCGTGGGCCTCCTTTGTTATCATGAGGGATTTGTCGTCGCTCCCGCAGATGATGGGGACTATGGCCGTGGCGGTATTCATGATGTTGAAGCCCCTCTGCTTCAGCCCGGATATGAACTGGCCCGCGTTTTTATTGAGCTTTTCAACCCGCCATGGCTCGTCCAGTATAACCCTGAAGGCTTCCCTGGCGGCGCCGGCCTGCGGCGGCGTCAGGGCCGCGGAAAAGATATAACCCCTGCAGAAGTGCCGCAGGAAAAAAACGAGGTCCTTCCGCCCCGCGATGTATCCGCCGGCGGCGGGGATCGTCTTGCTCAGGGTGCCCATCTTGATGTCGACCGCGTTTTCCATGCCGAAATGCTCCTCAATCCCCCTCCCTGTTTTTCCCAGGACGCCAATGGAATGGGCCTCGTCTATCATGATCCACGCGCCGTGCCTCCTGCAGATTTCCGTGAGCCGGGGAAGATTGATGATGTCGCCGTCCATGCTGAACACGGCGTCGGCTATCACAAGTTTTGTTGCGCCGTCGGGCGCATCAGCCATACGCGCGTCCAGGTTGTCCATGTCATTGTGATCGAACCGGACAGCCACGGCCCTGGACAGCCTGCAGCCGTCGACGATGCTCGCGTGGTTGAGGGTGTCAGAGTAAACATGGTCGCCATCACCGGTCAGGGCCGCGATCACCGTGGCATTTGTCACGTACCCGGAGGTGAAGGTGATGGCCGCTTCCGTTCCTTTAAATTCCGCTATGGTTTCTTCCAGTTCCTTGTGGAGGGGGAGGGTCCCGGCCAGGAGCCGCACGCCATGGGTGCCGGTGCCAAAGCGGTCAATGGCGTCCCTGGCGGCCCGGTTTATCCGGGGATGCCCGATGAGGCCGAGGTAGCTGTATGATGAAAACATCCCCATCTCCCTTCCATTCACGATAACCCGTGAGCCGCCCTTCAGCTCGGTTATGGGCTGGTCGTAGAAGTAGAGATTGTTGTTCAGATAGTACTCCGCGTAGTTGCTTAAACCCTTCAACTTGAGGGATATGCCGTCGTTTGAGTCTCTGTCAATCATGGGGCCCTCGCTGATGAACTCACTGTGCATTACATGATACGTATACTGAAAGATAATACGTGTAAACATGATGCCATAACGCACAATACCATACTGGATGAAGGAGCGGAAATCAAGGATATTTTATACAAGATGGAGCAATGCCCTGTATGATGGCACGGCAATCCCAATTTTTTCTCTTGACATCGATATATAGCATACCTATGTTCACAGCATCTGTAATGATAAGGAATGTGCGGTGAAAATTCTTTTGACAGGATCGGCCGGCTTCATCGGCTTCTGCGTGGCAGGAAAACTTTCGGCGCAGGGCAATGAAGTCATAGGCATCGACAATATAAACGACTATTATGATACCGGGCTGAAATACGGCAGGCTTGCAGCATCCGGTATCAGGAAAGAGGATGTGGGTCGGGACGTGGAAGCGCGAAGCACCACTATTCCAGGCTACCGGTTCATCAGGATGGACCTCCTCGATCGCGACGGTCTGTCGTCGCTTTTCGCTCGTGAGCGCTTTGATGCGGTCTGTCACCTGGCTGCGCAGGCAGGCGTGCGCTATTCCCTCCAGAATCCCTACGCCTATGTCGATTCAAATATCACCGGATTCCTCAATATCCTTGAGGCGTGCCGCCACAACAGGGTCGGCCACCTGGTCTTTGCCAGCAGTTCATCGGTGTACGGACTGAACGAGAAGATGCCCTTCAGCACAGCAGACAATGTTGACCACCCGATAAGCTTCTACGGGGCCACCAAGAAATCGAACGAGCTGATGGCGCATACCTACAGCTACCTATTCGGCATTCCCGTCACGGGGCTCCGCTTTTTCACCGTCTATGGCCCCTGGGGAAGGCCTGACATGGCGCCGATCCTTTTCACAAGGGCCATCATGGAGGGGAAGGAGATCGAGGTCTTCAACAACGGCGAGATGCAGCGGGATTTCACCTATATCGACGACATCGCCGAAGGCGTGGTCCGGGTAATTGCCCGGCCGCCCGTGGGAAACCCCGCGTGGAGCGGCATCGCTCCTGATCCGGGCAGCTCGAAAGCCCCTTACAGGATTTACAACATAGGCAACAGCAGGCCAGTGAAGCTCCTTGATTTCATCAGAACCCTTGAACAGAAACTGGGCAGGAAAGCGCTTAAAAAGATGCTCCCGATGCAGCCCGGGGATGTCCCCGCCACCTATGCCGATGTGAAGGAGCTTATGGAGGATATCGGGTATGCCCCATCAACGTCCCTTGAGGAGGGTATTGGCCGCTTTATCGAATGGTACCTGGATTATTATGGCCGCTGAGCCGGTTTTAAGGCCTTCCTGCTTCCGAATTTTGCAGATCAAAGGCAACCTCCCTGCCGATAGATAAGTATGAACGTACCTTTTCATAAACCCTACATCACCGAAGATGAAATTGCGGCCGTGGCAGAAATGATGCGTACCGGCTGGCTCACCGCCGGCGTCAAAACAGCTGCTTTCGAGGAGGATTTCATTCGCTACGTCGGGTGCGAACACGCGGTATCGGTCAATTCCGCCACCGCGGCAATGCACCTTGCCCTGGCCTGCATGGGTCTCCGGGAAGGGGATGAGGTGCTGGTGCCGGCAATAACCTTCACCGCCACGGCCGAGGTGACGCGTTATTTCAACGCGCGGCCGGTCATGGTAGATATCGAGCGCGGCACCCACCTGATGGATGTGGATAAAATCGAGGAAAAGATAACAGGCCGCACCAGGGCCATCATGCCGGTGCACTATGCGGGCCAGCCCTGCGACATGGATGAGATCCTGGCCATTGCGAAGAGGCACAATCTCCGGGTCATTGAGGACGCCGCCCACTGCCTGCCGGCCTGGTACCGGGGGAAGGCCATCGGCACCCTCGGCGACGCGACCTGCTTCAGCTTTTACGCAACCAAAACCATCACCACCGGCGAGGGAGGCATGCTCTGCACGAACAACGGCGGCTGGGCAAAGCAGGCGCGCGTGCTGCGCCTCCACGGCATAAACCGCGACGCATGGCAGCGGCAAAATTCGAAGAGTTTCTGGCAATATGACGTCATGGAAGCCGGGTTCAAGTACAACACCACTGACATGGCATCCGCCATGGGCATCGAACAGCTGAAGAAGGCCGAGGCCATGTGGCGGATGAGGAAACGGATAGCGGAGCGATACTCCGCCGCCTTCCGCGGCCGCGAGGAGCTGATCCTCTATACCGTGAAACCGGACCGGGAGACGTCGTGGTATCTCTATCCGGTCAACCTTAACCTTGACGCCCTGACCATCACCCGGGACCGCTTTATCGAGGAGATGAGAGACCGGGGCGTGGGCCTGAGCGTGCATTTCATCCCCCTCTATGAATTCACCTATTACCGTAAGCTGGGCTTGACCGGCGAGGGATACGACAACAGCCGCTGGGTCTTCGAGCGGACCATGTCGCTCCCGATATTTCCCGGCATGACTGACGCGGAGATTGATTACGTCATCGAGAATGTTCTTGATATAGTGAAAAATAACAGGCGATAATGGCCGATATGCTACGGCCTGACAAGAGCCTGTGAACGTGGAGCTGAACCGGGTATGAGCATCCTGTATCCCGTGCGGGGAAGAAAAATCGTATATATCATAGCGGACGCGCTGCTGGTGGCGGCTTCCTACGCCATTGCCTATGCCGTTCTCTTCTACCCGCGTCTTTCAGCCCACTCGGAATTTCTCGGACCGCACTACCATGCGGTGCTCGTTGCCGGTTACATTCTTTCCTTTTACACATTCCAGATCTACCGTGTCATGTGGGCCTATTCAAACATATCGGATATTTACCGCCTGATCCTGGCGAGCACGACCGGCGGGGCCCTCTATTCAATATATATTGCCGTTACGGGACTTCCCTATTCGCGGGTGGTACTTTTCACCGGGTTCCTCCTTGCCGCGGTCTTTGCCGTGTTCTACCGCATACTGCTGCGTGATTATTTTTCCCGCAGGGCCGGCCACGCCGGAATGGCTGCGGCGCAGGGCGGCGCTTCCGGGAAGAACATACTGATCATCGGCGCAGGCGAAGCGGGCCGCATTATCCTTTCCGAATACATGAAGCGGGGCCTCGGGAAGCTTATCAGCGGCTTCGCGGACGACGACGCCGCCAAGATAGGGAAAATCCTCAACGGCAAGATGGTCTTCTGTGCCGCCGACGGGGTTGGGCGGATTATCCGCGAGATGAACATAACCGATATCGTCATTGCCATGCCCTCGATCGGTTCCGAGAAGATAAACAGGATAGCCTCCGCCATCCGGCGCGAACACCGGTCGGTCCCTATCAAGGTGCTTCCCCATGTCCTTGAGCTTGACGAGCGGAAACCCCTCTCCATATCGCTGCGGGACATCAGCATCGGAGACCTGATCGGCCGCGAGGAGGTCCGCGTCGATACCGGCATGATCGAGAAGAAGTTCGCCGGCAAAACCGTCCTCATTACCGGCGCCGGCGGCAGCATCGGTTCGGAAATCTGCCGCCAGCTGCTTAAATTCAATATTAAAAAGCTCGTGGCCGTGGGGCGTGGCGAATTCTCCATGTACAACCTCATCCGTATCCTGAACGAGGACGCCGCCTTTGTTGAAGGGGGTCCCGAGATCGTGTACCGCATCGCCGATATCAAGGATTTTCCCCTCATGGATTCACTGTTCGCCCGTCACCGGCCCGATATCGTGTTCCACGCCGCGGCGCACAAGCACGTGCCCCTCATGGAGTTCAACGAGGCCGAGGCGATGCAGAACAACGTCCTTGGCACGAAAAACGTTCTCGAGTGCGCGCACCGTCACGGCGCGGCAGAGTTCGTATTCATTTCCACTGACAAGGCCGTGAATCCCGCCAGCATCATGGGCGCCACCAAGCGGATCGCCGAAATCATCACCGAGTACTATCACCGCACCCGGGGCCTCACCACGTCCATCGTCAGGTTCGGCAACGTCATCGGCAGCAGGGGATCGGTGGTACCCCTCTTCATGGAGCAGATCGAACGGGGAGGCCCCGTGACCGTGACACATCCCGACGTGACGCGCTATTTCATGAGCATCCCGGAGGCGTCGCTCCTGGTCATCAACGCCGCCGCCTATTCCGACGGCGGTGAGCTCTTCGTCCTTGACATGGGTAAGCAGTACCGCGTGTCGGAAATAGCCCAGCGCCTCATTGAATTTTACGGATACAAATCAGAAGACGAGATACGGATCGAGTATACAGGCCTCCGCCCCGGCGAAAAGATGCACGAGGACCTCTTCTACGGCGGCGAGAGCCTTCTCAAAACCCAGAATGATAAGATATTCATGCTGTCCACCAGGGACGAGGCGGTAGCGGACGTGATTGAACCGTTTCTGCGCGATGATCTCCCCGCCATCGTGGGTCTCGATCCTGCCATGATCCGGCAGATAATCAAGCGCATCGTGCCCGAGTTCGAATACAATCCTGACCGCGACGAGACGGCTCCCAACGCCAAGCTGGTGAGCTGATATCCAACAGCAAAAATACTTCGCATACCGCATTTCCATTAATTGCCGTAGCTATTAGGACTTGACAATATCGGTAAAATGAAATAAAGGTTGAACCTCTGGCGCCATTATTATGAAGAACATAACCCAGTATGAAAGTTCTGAATTCACTAAAGACGACCTCCTCGCGCTGAAGGGCCGCAGCAAAATCATCGCCGTTTTTTCCACCTTCGGCGACAGGGAGTCCGCACTGATCCATGATAAAATACGGCTCCTCAGGTCAGAGCTGGGCCGTTACATTGACGGGATACTGCTTTCACACCGCCGTGCCGGTGAAAATGAGGAAGAGACAGAACGCAGTGCGCGTGAGGCATGGGACGGCACGAAGATCCTCATATGCAACAGCTGCGAGGTACCTGATATGGGCGACGAGATGGGCAAGGGGGCCGACATGCGCCGCGCCCTCTATCATATCAACACGACCTGCGCCGCCGGCGACGACCCGCGGGACGTCATCGTGGTATTCCTCGACGCCGATGTGGTGCCGAAATATTTCGGATCTCATTTCGTCCTGGCCCTGAGCGGGGCCATTCTCAGGGGCCACGATTTCGCCCGGGCCAGCTTCTGGCGGGAACTGGGGCGGATCAAGAAATTCGTCGCCCAGCCCCTCATGTCCGTCATCGATCATCCTGACCTGAAAAGGATCACCGACTTTCATTATCCCCTGTCCGGGGAGGCCGCCGGGACCCTGGAGTTTTTCAACGCGGTGCACTTCTGGCAGCGCTACGGCGTTGAGACCGGCATCAACGTTGATACCTGCATGGGGGAATACCGCGTCGCGGACGTGAACCTGGGACTCTACGACCATGAGCACCACCGGGACCTGGACATCCAGAAGATGGCCTTCGGCATCATCCGGACCTACCTGACGCAGCTGCGTGATTATGGCGTCATACAGCTCAGCGACAAGGCTTTCATATCAGATGTCTTCCGCGTTTCCTTTATCGATGAGGAAGGCGAACGGCGGCATTTTGAGTTCGATCTCGCAGAAAAGAAATATGCGCCGCTGAAAGATGTCGTGAAGGGGTGATACATGAGCAGTCTCATGCAGATGGCCGCGGACAAGGCCCACGAGAGGACGATAACGGTCGCGACCTATCCGGCCGGCGATGACAGGGTCATCGTGGAGGGACGGCTTGTTGACCGGCGCCTCAAGGATTATTACCTGGTGACCGGTGAAAAGAGGGACGCCGGGGAGATCCATCACATGGTCATACGCATCCTGGTGGAGATCGCCGGTTTCACCATAGAGGACATCGAGGTGGAGCTTGTGGCGACGCCCCGCGACGAGTGTGCCGAGGTGCAGGGGAGCCTTGATGTCATCAGGGGCGAAAAGATTACGAAGGGCTTTTCCAGCAGGATGAGATCCCTCCTGGGAGGCACGAAAAGCTGCACGCACCTGTTGACCCTTTTGATCTCCATGGGACCGGCGGCCCTCCAGGGGATTTTTTCAAGCAGGGCGCAAAAGCCGATGGAAATGGCGTCTTTCATATCGGATCCGGACAGGACCAGATTTTTCATGAAGACCCTTCTCAATACCTGCTATGTGTGGCGGGAGGACGGACCGGCGCTGAAGAAGCTGCGGGACACGATCGAGGCCCTGCGCGGGAAGCAGCGCTGAATGTTCCTTATTTTTTCCTGATAAGAATGACCGTGAGGTCGTCGATGATTTCACGGGGGGCTATATAGTTGAAAAAATCCCCGATAACGCAGTTGAGCAGTTCCTGGGCCGTGTCGCCCCGGGCGTTCTGGAGCGATTTCATGACCATGGTGTCGCCGTAGGCCTTTCCCCCGGGGTTCGTCGATTCGAGCATTGAATCGGTAAAGAGGAGAAGGCTGTCCCCCTGTTTCAGTTTGAAGGATATTTCCTCGAAACACATTTCCCCTGTGGCCTGCGCGTCTATGCCGAGGATGGGACCGCTGACGCGTTTGCCCGTCCTGTCGAGGACCTTGCCGGTCCTGTTGATATCTGTTTTCTTGCAGATGACGTCCGGGTGCGCGCAGTTGATGTATTCGATCCTGTCTTCCTCGAATCTCAATAGAACGCCGGTCAGGTAGTTATCAACTTCCTTTATCTCAGTTATGAGCTTGCTGTTGATGTTCTCCACGACCGTTGCCAGGCGATCCTTCCGGTGCTCCATGAAATTAACGGAGATGATCGACTTTGCCATGAGGGTCAGGAGGCCCGGCGCTATGCCGTGTCCCGAAACGTCGAAGATCCCCACGCCGATTACTTCATCGCCGTCCATGAAAAAATCGTAAAAGTCGCCTGATACTCCCGACTTGGGAAGGAAGAGAAGGGCGAAATCGTACATCTCTGAAACCGGAGGCTTTTTCGGAAGGAGCGATGACTGGAGGTAGGCAGCCATGTTCATGTCCTTCCGGTAGACCATCTGGGAATCCTCGAGCTCGCGGTTGGAATGGATAAGCTGGTCGTTAATGGCCTCGAGTTCTTCCATGGCGGCCTCCACCTCGGTCTTCGCCTGGGTCAGCTGGCTGGTGCGCTCCTCGACCTTTTTCTCCAGGTTGACGTTCATTTCTTCGAGGTTGTTTTTCAGCGAATTGACGCGGTCAGCAAGACCGAGGGAGAACAGGGCGATGGAAAAGACGGTCCCTATCTGGAACCCCCATAGTGTGAAGACATTGTTGGGAAGAAGGCCGAAACGGTTACCCACGGTAGCAATGACCCCGGCGAAGAGGAAGGACCATGCAATCGTGTACCAGTTCGCTTCGCGCATTTTCTTAACTATCAGCGAAATAGAAAGTATCATTACAAGGGTGATGCCGGGTATATAGGCGCCGGCGCCAAGCATGATGCTCAGGTGATAAGGCATTATGATCGATGACAGCAATAAGACGCAGATAATCCCGAGATAGACCAGCAGGGTGACCCTGAAATATTTCGAGATCAGACGATAATTAATATACATCATTGAAAAAATAGTTAGGGTCAGGTTTGCCACGAACAGGAAAAAGGGAACCAGGTCGTTCATACAGCACGGTGTTGGGCCAGAGGTACTGGAATCCGTAGCCGTTGAGTTCCAGGGAGACTAAAACCAGCGCTCCGATGAAGACTGCGTAGGAGAGATAGGTAAGGTCCCTCATTGATATGGCAAGGAGCAGGTTGTATACCAGTATGATCAGCAGGGCCCCATAAAAAAGCCCGAATATTGTTTTCTGAATATTGATTTCGGATATGACATTCTTTAAGGAATGGATAGTCATGGGTATGTTCATGGAACTTTCCGACTGGAAGCGCAGGTAGTAGGTGTAAGTGCCCGGATCAGTGTTCAGCCTGATGAGAAAATTATGATGGTCTATGTCCCGTTTGTTGAAGGGAAGCTTGTTCCCCAATTGCCTTGTCGTGTAATTATTGTTCCCGTCAGGTATGTATATGTCGATCCTGTTCAGCAGGGGATAGCCGATTTCGAGGAACCACTCGGTCTTATTATCTTCAGGAATAGTGACGGTAAAGCGGGCCCAGATGGTGTCATTGGTGAAGCCGAAGGCATTTTTCGTCGTTTTGACAAACGTCGTTGAATTCTTCACATCATCGAAGGTCAGGGTTCCTTGTTTATCCTGGATGATTTCGATGGGCACGGCGTAGTAATCGCCTGCACCAAGAGTAAGGATGCCAGCATGGAGCGGCGCTGTCAGGATGACCAGAAGCGCCAGGATAGTGTATCGTAGTCTGTTCATGGGTTCGGCAGTCCGGCGTGTCGCGCCGGACTGCCGTATTCCTCCGTTATTCACCTTTGAATTGCGGTTCCCGTTTCTGCGCGAACGCGGTCATGCCTTCCATCATGTCCTTGGTGGTGAAGAGCTTCGCCAGCTCCTCCCGCTCGACCTTCAGGTGCATGTCCGGCGACACGTAGGGACTCATGGCCGTCACCTTCAGAATTGACCTTACGGACAGCGGCGGCCGCTTCGCCAGCTCGTTGGCAAAGGCGATGGCGTCGTCGAGGGTCTTTCCCTCCTCGCAGAGGCGGTCAACGAGGCCGAGGGCCAGGGCCTCTTCAGCCTCGACCTGCTTGCCCAGGAACATCATTTCCAGCGCCTTGGATTTGCCGACCACGCGCGGCAGTCTGAGGGACCCGCCGTAACCCGGCATGATCCCCAGGTTGGTCTCGGTCAGACCGACGCGCGCCCCTTTCTTCAAAAAGCGGAAGTGGCAGGCAAGGGCCAGTTCGAATCCCCCGCCGAGGGCGTGGCCGTTCATGGCGGCAATGATGGGTTTCTGGAAGAATTCAACCTTGTTCCATACGTCCTGGCCCCGCTTGAGGAAGTCCACGGCGCTGAAATCGCCGAAACCGCTGGAAAGGTCTGCGCCGGCGCTGAATATCTTGTCTCCCGACCCGGTGATGACCACGGCCAGGGTGTTTTTATCCATTTCGATGGGATCCAGGTATCTGCGGATCGTTTCGAATACCTCGCCGCTCAGCTGGTTTGCTTTTGGCTTGTTTATGGTTAATAATGCGACTTTATCTCTCTGTTCGAGCAAAACTGCATCTGACATTGTGTGCCTCCTTAATAGTGTGCTCCGGGTGCGTCCTTTCAATCGGACACGCCCGGGAGCGGCTTTATCTTCCTATGGTCTTGAAAGATCCGTCAACGATTTCCGGTTCCGGCTTCAGGATGTCGAGCTTGAACCGCTGGCTTATCATGTTCAGCGCGTCAGTGAGCTGCTGCGGCTGCATGCCTGCCGCGAGGGCAAAAGGCCCGGCGAAGGCGTTCATGCCGATATTTAACGGCGTCGTCGATGTCCTGGATCGATTTCGCAAGTCCTTCCTTCCATACCTTGACCGCTTCGTTGATCTGCACCGCAAGGAGGTGTATGGGGGTCAGGTCTTCCGATGTCTTCGATATATCGATCACCGCTTTCCCGTCCTTCCACTCATATATACCCTTTCCCGATTTCATGCCAAGCTCTTTTTTCGCGATTTTGTCGGTCAGGTACTTGCCCGGTTTATACTGCGGGGAGAGTGTTTTGGCGTAATAGTCCAGGGTATGGCAGAATACGTCAAGTCCGACGAAATCGGCTGTTTCGAAGGGCGCCATCTTTGCTCCCATCTTTTTCATGGTAGCGTCCAGTTCCTGCGGCTTGGTTTTTCCTTCGTCAAGTATGGCGGACAGGAGCGCCTGGTTCGGAGCGCTGATCCGGTTGGCGATGAAGCCGGGCCGGTCTTTCAGGACTTTTATCGGGATTTTGTCGAATTTTTTCGCGATTTCGCACATGAGGTCTGCCGTCGCATCGCTGGTCTTGTTCCCGTAAATGACCTCGACAAGCTTCATCCGGTTGACCGGGTTGAAGAAGTGCAGGCCCACGAACCGCTCGGGGTTTTTCACCACGCTTCCGATTTCGGATATGCTCATGGTGGAGGTGTTCGTCGCCAGGATTGCGGTGGCCGGGCACGCATCGGAAACTTCCTTGAAAACAGTTTTTTTCAGGTCCATGATTTCCGGTACCGCTTCGACGACGAGCTGGACGTCCTTGACCGCTTCCTTGGTGTCAAGGGTTGTTGTCAGGAGTGACATCGCCTTGTCCTTGTCAGCGGCCGCCATTTTCCCTTGCTTACCAGGAAATCAAGGCTTTCCTTGATCTTCGCCACGCCGTTGTCCAGGAATTCCTGCTTGATGTCCCGCATAATGACGGTAAATCCGGCCTGGATGCAGACCTGGGCGATTCCGTGCCCCATTGCGCCGGACCCGAGAACTGCGATTTTTTTTACATCGTTGATGTTCATTCTATTGCTCCTTGTATTTGGTATTGTAAAGTAAACGCCGTCCCGCGCCACCGACGGCGGCGCGGGGCGGGCGAAGGTTACTTGAGCTGTTTGCTGGAAATCTCCAGCACGTTCCGCGCCACGATCAGGTGCTGGATCTGGCCGGTGCCCTCGAAGATGTCCATGATCTTGCTGTCGCGCATCCATTTTTCCGCGAGATTTTCCTGGGTGTAGCCCAGGGGGCCCAGGAGGTCGCAGCATTTCTGCGTTATCAGGGTGCCCCATCTGCCGGCCTTCGCCTTGGACATGGAGGCTTCAAGATTGTTGAACTCGCCGTTGTCAGCCATCCAGGCGGCGCGCCAGGTAAGGAGCCGCATTGCCTCAAGATTGGCCTCCATGAGATAGTATTCCTTCTCGAGGCTGCTTACGTTGTTCAGATTTTTTTCATAATCGAGGCTGATGCCGCTTTCCTCGATTTTTTCCTTGGTGAAATCAAGCGACGCCCGGGTGATGCCCAGGGCCATGGACGCGACCATCGGCCTGGTGTTGTCGAAGGTCTTCATGACGCCCTTGAACCCCTCGGTGGCGGTCTTCACTTCCTCGCTTCCCAGGAGATTTGCCTCGCGGTATGCGGCAGTCAGAGAGGACGAAGGTGCCGGTATCGGAGGCGCGGATGCCGAGCTTGTGCTCGAGCTTCTCCAGCTTGAACCCGGGGCGGTCCTTCTCGACAACGAAGGACTTGATGCCCGACTTGCCGGCCTTCTTGTCGACCGTGGCCCAAACGACCACGACGTCGCACCGGTCAGCGCAGGTCACGAATATCTTCTCTCCGTTCAGCACCCACTCGTCGCCTTCCAGCTTCGCCGTTGCCGTGATCGACCCGGAATCCGAGCCTGAGCCGGGCTCAGTAATGGCCATGGCAGCCCACTTGTTACCGAAGCGTTCCATCTGCTCGTCCGTGGCGACAGCGGCGATGGCCGCGTTGCCGAGGCCGGCGTTGGGAAGGGAAAGGAGCAGGCCTGCGTCGCCCCAGCACATTTCCTCGATGCTGATGACGGTGGACAGGTTGGTGCCCAGCTTCTTGGTGGCCGGCCTGTCGTCTTTTTTCGGCTCATCACCCTCTTTCTTTTTTTTCTTGCCCCCGCCCATGATCTTGATGGAGCGGAACATATCGAGCTCTTTTGGATATTCATGCTCGTTCACGTCATATTTTCGCGCTATCGGCCGAAGCATTCCCTTGGCCAGGTTGTTGATGCTGTTGCGCACTTCTATCATTTTCTGATTTGCTTCAAGATTAATCATTGTTATTCCTCCGTTTATCCTCTAACGTTCGTTATACCGTCGCCATGCCTTCAAGGATGGCAATGCCCCGGCCGTTACGGTAATACCGCTCCACCGGATGGTCCCGAATGAATCCGTGTCCCCCGAGGATCTGGACGCCGTAGTCGGTGATCTTCATGGTCACGTCGCCGGCGAAGATTTTCGCGAGATACGATTCGCGCTTCGCGTCTTTTCCCGCCTCGAGTGCCGATGCAGCCTTCCAGGTGAGGAGTCTCATACCGTCAACCTCGTATGACATTTCCGCTATCATGAAGGCGATGGACTGCCGGCTCGCGATAGGTTCGCCGAACTGCACGCGCTCCTTGGAATAGTCCCTGGCATATTCGAAGGAGGCCCGGGACACGCCGGTGCCCATGGCTGCAAGGGCTATCCGTGATTTCTGTAAAAATTTTGCATAGTCACATCCGCTGGAACCGCCCAGCCGGTCGGCCTCAGGGATCTCGCAATTTTCAAAAGAAACCGGGTAGGTCTCCAGGGCGTAAAGTCCAAGGTTTTTCTCCCGCTCGCCGATGTTGACGCCTGGATTGTCTTTTGAAACGATGAACAGCTGTCCTTTGCCGTCAAGGCCGGCAGCGACGAGCATGTGCGCTGAATCCTTCGCCATCGGGACAAAGCATTTTTTCCCGTTGATGACATAGGAGCCGCCTTTCTTTTCCGCCTTTGTTTCCAGCGTCACCGCGTCGAATTTGAACCGCGGTTCGTTTATCGCGACCGTGCACGGTTTGTATGCAGCGCCGCAGTAGGGCGTGATATATTTCTTCTTCTGCTCCTCCGTCCCCATTTCCATGATGGGGTACAGGAATGAAGAGGGCAGGGTCGCTGCTATGGCAAGGGCCATATCGCCTGCAGCGAGTTCCTCCAGGATGATCGCGTTCATAATAGGCGAGTATTCCATGCCGTATCCCCCGAACTCCTCGGGTATGGGCGATATCGTGGCACCCAGTTCCCAGACCTTCTGGATGAATTCCGCCGGGATGGCTTTCTTCTCGTCCATGTCATGGGCGTTTTCCGTGACGACGCTTTTCACCAGCCGCGCGATGGTTTCCTTCATCGTGCGCTGTTCTTCGGACATTCCAAAACTGAAATCTTTTTCTTCCATAATCTTCTCCTCGCATGTGGATCGTGAAAAATTAGACTGACATGTCAGTTCAATTACCGGCAGCGGCCCTGTCAGTCAACTATTTTTTTTACGGGCGTCATAAAACAGCTCATTGTGGTGCTGATGAACAGGACGATAAGCAGTTACATTCCCCCCTCGGGCGTTCATTATTGAGTGTCAGTTGCTATTTTTTTATAAAAATCGCAGGGGCGAAAACGGCCACAATTTCCCGGGTCATCTTGTTGATTTCCTCATCGTCCCGCTTGTTTTTCCTGTTGCCGAAATAATTGAGGGCGACCCGGAGGAGTGCCCCGGTGATAAGGTTTCCCGTCATCTCGATGTCGATATCCTTTCTCACGTTATTGTTGCGAATGCCGAGTTCCAGATCGCCGACAATGAGATTTTTTATTTTTTTTTCAAAACGCTTGATGCTCGTTTCGAGCTCACCGCTCAGGCCGATCCCCATTCTGAGGACGATATTGCAGAGGTCGGCGTCGTTGGCGAGGAACTGCAGCGTATGCTTCACCCGGAAAGCCAGGTAATCAACGGGGGTGATGGTCCGGAGGTCAATCTTATGCATTTCCAGGGAAATGTATTTTTCCCAGTCATTGTAGTAATTTCGTATCAGGGTGATGAAAATATCGTCCTTGTTTTTAAAGTACTGGTATACAGTACCCCGGGCTATTTTTGCGTCGTCGACAATATCCGAAATCTGTGTATTATAATATCCTTTCTGTGAGAACAGGTGTTTTGCCCGCTCAAGAATCAGATGTTTGCGCTCATTTGCTTTCATGTTGTACAGTACTCTCCGTGCATTGGCCGGTGCGAGGCCGGCATCCGCGGATAAACCGACACCGCGTTCAATGTGTCATATTTTACAACGCCGCCGGAAAATAGTATTGACATATTTTCCACCGGGGATAAAACTGACATGTCAGTCTAAAATAAAATACCCGGCAGATTTTGTCAATGGAATTTATTCTTTTTTGGAATTAATAAAAAAAATTCGTTGACGGAATTTACCGTATGGTAAAACTGACGTGTCAGTTTTAATGAACAACTATTCACACATTTCCAAGGAGGATGCCTTATGGCTTCAATACCAACTATTTCTGCTGATACCAGCGTTGAAAAACTTCTGTCCGAGATAATGCCGAGCGTTGCCAAGGACCAGCTGGCTAACTCTAACGCAGCAACCGATCTCGCGGGAACGGAGATCACCATGGTCGTCGATGTTTCGGGAGACCAGTACAGCTATACCCTGAAGAACGGCGCGCATGTCGAATTCAAGAAGGGCGACATAGCCAATCCGAAACTCAGGCTGAAGGTCAGCAAGGACGACATGGAAAAGATGATCAAGACCCAGAATCTCGACATGATCCTGGGAATCCAGAACGACCTGAATAAGGCCAAGTACAACGCCCTGAATTCACTTAAAGGCAGCTTCGTGGCCGAGATCACCAACGATGACGGCAGCGTGATGAAACTTCAGGCGATACTGAACGGCGCGACCGACCCGAGCTCCGTTTTCAAGATGAGCGCCAAGGACACCAGCGCCCTCATGAAAAAAGAGACGAACCCGGTTAACCTGTTCATGTCAGGCGCAATGAAAATTGAAGGCGACATGGCCTTCGCGATGGGCACGCAGCCGCTGTTCAGCTAAGACCGGATCCGGCGCGTCCCCGCGGCGCGTGGCCGGGCACTGACCATTTCCAGATACACTGTTTAAGTCAGATAGTTATCGGGGGGATCAGGGGCGCGCTCAATAGAACCGGAGGGACGGTTTTATCGGGCGCGCAAATGATCCCCTTGATAATTTTCTTTTAAAAAGGATCGGAGGGTTTCATGATGAAAAAACAGACACTGCCCTGGCACAAGGAATACTCGGTAACGGGAATTCCTGTTACTCTTCAGCCGTACCCGGACAAGCCGGTGTATGATATTCTCTATACAGCCGCAAAGAAATACAAGAAAAATGGACTCATACAATTTAATTATAAAATGGCCTATCCTGAAGTCAGGGACCGGGTGGATCGTTTCGCCACCGCCCTGTGCGGCCTCGGCCTGAAGAAAGGGGACCGGGTGGCCACCATTCTGCCCACATCGATCCAGTTTGTCCTGTCTGATTACGCCCTGTCCCGGGCTGGCCTGGTCCATATACCGAGCAGTTCCCTGGAGCCCATTCCGACCCTTGAGCACAAGTTCAGGGAAGGTACACCCCGGGCGCTGATCACCCTTGACGAGCACGCGGATATCGCCGTCAGGGTCGCAAAAAGCTGCAAGATAGAATACCTGATACTCTGTGATATTAATGAATATCCTGAAAATAAAACCGGGGAATCCCGGAAGGAAAACGCCTCCGTGCCGAAGGACGCCCTCTGGATGGTTGATATGATTAATGCAGCCGAAGCGTCGCCTCCCGATATAACCTTTGACGTGGAGAATGATATTGAAACCCTTTTATTTACCGGGGGCACCACCGGCCTTGCCAAGGGGTGCATGCTGACGCACCGCAATATCTATGCGAACGCGCTCCAGAACATGTATTCGCTGGGCAAGGCGGGAGCCCTGCTCAAGGGCGCCGCGACTGCGCTCCTCGGCCTGCCATTCTTCCACTCGTACGGCCACGTGATACTGCACACCATGACCCTGTTCGGGCACAACCAGATACTGGTCCCCGATCCGCGGGACACGGAGGGGATGATACGCACTATCAAGGAGAATTATCCGGTCATCCAGATTGGCGTGCCAACCCAGTTCATGAAGCTCTCGGAGGAGTTGGAGAAGTACGGCATGCTGGGCGTATCCGGTTCCGCTCCGCTCCCAACCAGCACGCAGGAGCAGTTCGAGAAAAAAGCCGGCGGCGGCATCATGGAAGGGTTCGGTCTCTCCGAGATGTCCCCCTGCACACACCTGAACACGACCTTTCTGGTCCGGGTGTTCGGCGGCCGCTTCTTAATGAGGATGAACACACTCCTCCTGAGCATCCCCGGCAACCTGGCGCTTCTGAACGCGCTGCTGCGCCTGCTCGGCGCGAAGAATGTGGGCCGGGTGCTCACCAAGCTGTTCTATTATCTGGCGAAGCTCACGAGGAAAAAGTCCCCGACCGCCGGCACGGGCAAGTCGGTCGAGAAGAGAGGGACCACCGGCGTCCCGTTCCCCGACACGGAGATAAAGTTCCTGTCGGTCGAGACCGGGAAGGAGCTTTCTATCGAAGAGATGCTGGCCGGCGCGCGCGGCGAAATGCTGCTTAAAGGCCCCCAGCGGATGCTGGGATACTGGCCCACGCCGGGCAACGGCGTTGACGAGGATGGGTACATCCACACCAGCGACGTGGTCAAGATCGACGAGAACGGATTTTTCTATATCGTGGACCGGACCAAGGACATGATCATCGTGTCCGGCTACAAGGTCTATTCCCGCGAGGTTGACGACATCCTGTATGATAATCCCAAGGTAGAGATGGCGGCGACGATCGGCATACCCGACCCGGAACGGGAGGGGAGCGAACGGATAGCCGTATATGTCCAGCCGAAAGAGAAGTATAGAAATGATATCACCGAGGGTGAAATCATAGATTATCTGAAACAGCGGGTGGCCAAGTACGCGGTGCCCAAAACGGTCCTGATCATCGACACCATGCCGCTGACGGAAGTGCACAAGGTCAACAAGAAGCTGCTCCGCGAGATGGCGGCCAGGGACATGGGTTCATCGCCGGGGGAGTCCGGGAAAGGGGGGAAGAATAAGGAAGGGAAGAAACAAAAAGCCAGGGTGTAGCGCGCCGTCGAAGCGGAGGCGCGCAGGCGGTCCCTGCCGAAACGCACTTATTTCGATTGTAATGATCGATTTATATTTCTCGCTGTACCGCTGCTGGTCCGGTGAGATACCTAATTACAAATAGTCACAGGAGAATGTATTATGGAAGAAGCGGTATTTATCGACGGCGTTCGCACACCGAACGGCAGGGCCCACAAGGATAAGGGCTGGTTCAGAAATCTCCGGCCGGATGAACTGCTGACGTATGTGTATCAGGGCATTTTCGACAGGAACAAGAAAGTCAAGCCCGAAGATGTCGACGCGGTCCTGGTCGGATGCGCGAACATCTCCGGCATGCAGAACGATATCGGACGGCTGGGATGGCTCGCCTCCGGGCTACCGGTGTCAGTGCCGAGCAACACGATGACGAACCAGTGCCCCTCCGGCATGTCCGCCACCATGCACGCGGCGCGCGCGATCATGACCGGCCAGGCCGACATCATGCTTGCCGCCGGCGTCGAGGACATGGAAAAGATCCCGATGGGCGCAAACATGAATTTTCCTCCGAGGATACTCAAGTACTGGAACGGCGCTGACCTTCCCATGGGCCCGACTGCCGAGAAAGTGGCGGAACAATACAAGATTTCCCGCGATGACATGGAAAATATGGCAATATGGTCGAATAAAAAAGCGTTTGAGGCCCAGCAGTCCGGCAAGTTTAAAAATGAGATCATTCCGGTCAAGGGTCTTGACGATAACGGCAACGAAATGACGGTGGACAAGGACCAGTGGGTCCGCGGCAAGTCGGAGCCGGAAAAGATGAAGGCGATGACGTCATCTTTCAGGCCCAACGGTGTGGTGACCGCGGCGACCTCGTCCCCGCTGACCCAGGGTGCGGCCTGCCTCCTGCTCATGAGCCGCAAGAAAGCGGACCAGCTCGGACTCGAGTATCACTATAAGTTCAGTTACGGTATGCTCGCAGGCTGCGATCCGACGGTCATGGGCATCGGCCCCGTCCCGGCGGTGGAGAAGCTCTTCAAGAAGACCGGACTTACCGCGGCCGATATCGGACCGGTGGAGCTGAATGAAGCTTTCGCGAGCCAGGCCCTGGCCTGCATCCGCGAACTCAAACTGGACAACGAGAACGCCCCCTTTAAACGGGTCAACGTATGGGGCGGAGCGCTCGCACTCGGCCACCCGCTGGGGCAGTCAGGGGCGCGGATTATCGTCACGCTCCTCAACGTTCTGAAAACTGAATTCCCGAACGAGAAATACGGCCTTGCGTCGCTCTGCGGGGCCTTCGGAAATGCCGGCGCGCTGCTGGTTGAAAAAGTAAAATAGACCGAATCATACATGCATTACCATAACGGCGCGGGGGATATCCTTCGCGCCGTCATTATTGGGGTAACCCGGGAGCTGTTTTCAGGTTATATCATTTTATTATAATCACAAGAGGTTCATGCACATGAAGAGATTATCTGCAGTTATGCTCATGGTTGCGCTGGGAATGTGCGCTGCCGATGCGAAGGTGGTGAAGGGTGTGGCTATTCCGGACAGCTTCAAGGCCGGCGGGACAACGCTGGTGCTGAACGGGGCCGGCATCAGGACAAAATTCATGATGGACATTTATATCGGCGCCCTCTACCTTAAGGCGAAGAGCGCGGATGCGGTTGCAATCATCAACGCCGACGAGCCGATGTCGGTGCGGCTCCACATTGTTTCAGGCATGGTCACGCCGGAGCGCATGGCCGAGAACACGCGGGAAGGTTTCAAGAAGTCGACCGGTGGTAATATGGCGCCGTTCCAGGCAGGTATTGACAGGTTTATCAACACCTTCAAGGAAGGCATCAAGATCGGCGATTTTTATGATATCGTGTACCATCCCGGCAGGGGAACACAGGTTTTCAAGAACGGGGTTCCAAAATCGTCAGTCGAGGGCCTGGCCTTCAAGAAAGTCCTGTACGGAATCTGGATCGGCGGCAATCCGATTCAGGCTGAACTCAAGAACGGGATGCTGGGGAAGTAGAACCAGGGTGACCATGAAAATAAAAAAGGGCGCCATTGGTGCGCCCTTTTTTTATCAGAGGGTTATTAATCCGGACCGTTATTGCCTATATTTTTTACTTTTTTACAGGGGCAAGCCCGTGCTCCCTGAGGCTCGCTACCATCTTCCTGCCGATCGATTCGACTGCCGTGTCCATCGTGTTGGGATCGAATGTTTCCGATGTCGCAGACCACACGAGAAGGTCCGATGTGTTTGAGAACAGCCGGATGTCCAGGATTACATCTGTTACCCTCGTTTCATAGCCGGTATTCTGCATGTCATCAAAGCTGCGCCAGTAGTAGTACGAATAGGTGCGGGGATTGCTCAATGCGTAATCAACCTGCTTGTCGATGGATACGACCCTGAAAATCAGGATACCGTCGCCATTGACAGAGTGAGTGACCCTTTGAATTTCCCTGTCACGGTCAGCCGGTTTCAGGTTGGGCGGCATGAGGTTGTACGAGGCGACCGCCGGAATGCCCTGCCGATTGAGAAATGTGACCATGGTCTTTTCGAAAAGGGCCCGGGCCCCACTGTCCTTGAAAAGGCCGAAAACAACGGTTTTTTTTATCGGCCCGCCCTTGTAGTTCTGGTCATACCATGATGTCATGCGTGTCAGGGCGCAGGCTGACAGGGACAGTGCAAGGATTAACGATAGCATGATCACGCAAGCTTTTCCCGTTGTCATTCTCATGCTAATACCTCCTCCCTTAAAGGATTTTTTTAATTCTGCCGACCGCGCCGCTTTCCAGGCGCACCTTGATGCCGTGGGGATGGGACGGAGAACTGGTAAGGATGTCCCGTACGATACCCTCGGTGAGCTTCCCGGTCCGCTGGTCCTGCTTCAACACGATGGCGACTTTCATCCCGGGTTTTATGCCGGACCTGCTGGTGCCGTCCATACTGTGCCTCCGCCGAGATTGTATAGGGGTGCAGGTCGATGTCAAACAGTATTTAATATCTCCAGGATCACGCAGCGTCACCGGTATCATTTTTCAACGGTGAAGGGCGGGTCCGCCGGCACTATAGTTACATGGTCCGGCAGTCAGCTTCCGGTGTGTCAGGGGTTTTTTGTACAGTAAAAAATCCGTAAAAAAGAGTCCTTCCTTAGCGGCGCGGACGAAATATAAATTCATAGTGCTTAACATTTGAATCGAGCACGCCGCAATGGAACGTAGGCTGGTGCCAAGGCCGTGGGGCGGGCTGAATATAACAGAAGGAGGAGAATCTCCATGAAAAAAAATATTGTGCCGGCGCTGATGGTCCTGGCGGCCGTGCTGTGGGGATGCGATAACCAGCTTGCGTCGCTCCTGAACAAGGCAAATGACGCGACAACGGCGCTGGCGGGCGGAAGCATGCCCATGGACACGGACGGGGACGGGGCTGTTTCAAAGGACGAATGGACCGCGTTCCATGCGGATCTCTTTACGAAAATCGACTCGAACGGTGACGGATCACTCTCCGCCGGCGAACTCAAGGCGGGAGGAGGCCCGGATCGGCCGGACATGAGGCCCCCGGTTGAAGCGATGGACTCCAACGGGGATGGTGCCATCTCGTCTGGCGAATGGACCTCGTTCCACGCAAAAGTCTTTACGGAAATTGATAACAACGGCGACGGTTTTCTTTCCGAAGAGGAATTCGCTTCCAGCCGCAACAACCGTGGCCCGGCAGGGGGGCCGCCCCTGGCGCTGATGGACTCCGACGGTAACGGGAGCGTCTCGTCTGACGAATGGAACTCCTTTCACGCGGCTCAGTTTGACAGGTTCGATGCCAACGGCGACGGGAACCTGTCAGCCGACGAGCAGAAGGCCATAATGCCCGGCGGTCCCGGACCGGAGCAGGGCCCGGGCGGCATGGACAGTGACGTGGATGGCAGCATTTCGAAACAGGAATGGACGGATTTCCATTCTTCCATGTTCACCAGGATGGACGCGAACGGAGACGGCTTGCTGACGTCGGATGATCTCCCGGCGCATAAGTAGGGCGGGGATTGCATCGGGGCGGGGGAAGCCCTATTTGATGGACACCCCCGTCTTTATTTATTATCTTGTCAGATGAAGATTTTAATCACGGTGAGGATATGCATATGCTGGCTCTATTCATCGGCGGAATCGCCGTTTCATTTTTTTCCATCCTGCTCTTTGCAGCCAGAAGGCCCTTCCGTCTTTCAGACGGCATCGCGACGCTGCTGCTGCTCATGCTCGCGATACCGGTCATCGTGAAGATGATCGCTGTCGGCACCATTCCGGTCTCCATGAGCCGGTGGATGCTGTTGTTTCTCAGCCTCCCTTTAACCTATGGCCCGCTCCTGTACCTCTATACCCGCGCGGAATTGACGGAGAAACCGCGCTTTGACATGAAATGGCTTATCCATTTCATTCCTTTTGTCATTTTTGCAATACTGTCCGTTGTTTTTGTTTTTTCTGAGCTTGACTTGAAGCATGATGCCCGATCGGTTAAAAAAACAGAGCAAATTGAAGAAAAAGCCCCATGGCTTCCGCCTCCCGGTCCTCCGATGCCGGGGATAAGAAACCATGCGGGGCCGCCGCATCTTCCCGGCGGAGTCCCTCCTTTTACGGCCGGCCGGCCGGGGCCGCCGCCGCACCATGGACCTCAACTCCACCGGGTTCCCTTTTTGGGAATATTCACGCTGATATCCTTCATTTCCTACACGGCGGCAATTGTGGTAATGCTTATCAGGCACAGGAAAAAGATGCCGGATTACTTTTCTTATACCTCCATCACCATGTCGCTGAAATGGCTCCAGTGGATCATGGTGTGTTTTTTTATTTCCTATTCCTTTGTCTATCTTTCTCTGCAGATGGCGCCGTCCCTGCTGCGCCACCCCATGCTTGATCCGCGCATGACCCCCGATATCGCCCTTACGTTTTTCATCATTGTCTTCGGCTTCTTTTCGCTCAGGCAGCCGCTTATTTACAGGGAACCGGAACGGCAGGAGGGAGAGGGGGAGGACCAAGGCGGGAAAAAGTATGAAAAGTCGGGCCTGAAAAGCGATGACGCTGACCGGTATCTGCAGACTCTGATGAAATTCATGGAAAAGGAAAAGCCGTACCTGGACCCGGACCTTACCATTATTGATCTGTCAGAGCGCCTCAATATCCCGCGTCACCACCTGACGCAGGTGATCAACGAACGACTGGAAAAGAACTTCTATCTCTTCGTCAATGAATACCGCATCAGGGAGGCCAAGGAGATAATGGGAGACCCTGAGTTCAGCGACCATACCATTCTCCGCATAGCCTTTGATTCCGGGTTTAACTCGAAGTCGGTCTTCAATTCGATCTTCAAGAAGCTGACCAGCCATACGCCGACGGAATACCGCCTTGCCCGGGGAGCCAGGTGATTATGACGGGATTATCCCGTGATTGGATCACGGGCGGCGATTTATCCGCCGGTCTTCATCCGGACGCCGCGGCGGAAGCCTGCGGTGGCGGCTACGGCATATCCTTAAGCCCGCCGCCGTTTATGACATTCGTAAATCCGTTTTTTTCAAGAATAGCTTTTGCCTTGCCGCTCCGGTTCCCGCTGCGGCAGTAGACCACTATCAGGCGGTTTTTGTCGCCGAATTTGGCAATGCTCTTTTCAACATCGGCAAGGGGTATATTTATTGCCCCTTTGTAATGGCCGCTCTTGAATTCGTCGGGGGTTCGAACATCGACGATGAAAGCCCCTTTCGCGATCCACTCCTGCACCTGCTTTTTCGAAGCGATGCCCTGATTGCATGAAACGGAAATCGCGGTGGCGATTATCATCGCCAGGGCGGTCAGCACGGTTACCGTCATGATGCTTGGTATTTTTCTCATTGTTTGATCCTCCTCTTTCGTATGGTTTTTTATGGAGCACTATATCCCCGGGTAATTAAAATCATCTGTGTATCCGAAGAGGCTGTCCAGGTGGCATTGCTGCCTGCCGATCCTGTTCCACCAGGAGTTTCTACTGGCATTGCCGGCATGTCAGTCGGCACGATAATGCACTAGACAGTACAAACTTGTACTGGACTATGAAATTCATTTCAACAATAAAATTTAAATTAAGCAATGACAATAATAAGAGCATCTTCCCCACCTGAATATAAGGATGCTAAATGCCCGCCGGACTCATGGGGCGCGCTCTTTTAATTGAAAAACCGGGCCCATGGAGGTTTTCTTGCAGTCATAATCACAAGTATACAGCAATGCTGTGAAAAGGGAGAGACTATGACCCGCAAAAAAAAGATCCAATAATAAGCGGATTACGGCCGTTCAATATATTTTTTACGCCGCGACGCTTGCTGCCGGTATCGCAATAATCGGCGTCTTTGTCGTCCGGCCGATATTCCAGCACCGGCGCGGATCGAACATCCAGGCTTCGCATCGGCATTCGGGGAAAGGCCCGAGGATAGAGACAGGCAAGAAAACCTATTACGGCAGGGAGCAGATCGTGGTCCGTTTCTATAATACTGACGGAATCAAATTGGAATGGATTTCCCTTGCCGATCAGGGGGCTTCGTCGCGGCTCTACTGGAAATATTCATTTACCGGGGGAAAGAAAAACGGATCCGTGGTGTTCCGGTCGCTGGACCTGAAGCCGGGAACCTATGAGGCGCGCCTCCATTACAGCTGGAGCACCAGGAGCTACACTGTGCGAAAACGGTGTTATTTCAGGGTACGCTAGGTGAGCATCAAAAATGTCCGGCCCCGGATATAACAACGGCGCGGTGTGGACCGCGCCGTTGCGGGGTTATCAGTCGTTCCCGCCTGCCGGATACATGTTCTCGATTATATCCTTGTATTTTTCCTCGACGACCTTGCGTTTCACCTTGAGGGACGGGGTGATCTCCCCCGTGTCCTGGGTCCATTCAGCGTCAAGGAGCGAAAACTTGCGGATCTGCTCGACCCGGGCGTAACTCTTCATCTCCCTGGTGATCTCGCCCTGTATCAGGTCGTGCACTTCCTTACTGCTGACCATGTCTGTGTTTGTCGAGAAGGTCAGCCCCTTGGACTTCGCCCATTTCTGCACGTTCTCAAAAGACGGGATGATGAGGGCCGAAAGGTACTTGCGGCGGTCGCCGATGATGGCCACCTGTTCGATATATTTTGACGCCTTCAGGCTGCCCTCGATGTTCTGCGGGGAGATGTTTTTCCCGCCTGCTGTGACGATGATGTCCTTGATCCTGCCGGTAATGGCCACGTAACCGTCATCGTCGATCCGGGCCAGGTCGCCGGTTTTAAACCAGCCGTCCCTGGTGAATACTTCTTTGGTTGCCTTGGGATTCTTGTAATACCCCTTCATGACCTGGGGCCCCTTGATGAGGAGCTCTCCCTCGTCGGAAATCTTGACCTTGGTCTCGGAGAGGGCCGGGCCGACAGTGCCGGGCTTTATCTTCCATGGCGGGTTGACGTTGGTGACCGGCGTCGTTTCCGTGAGACCGAATCCTTCCAGGATCTTTATCTTCATGCCGATGAAAAACTCGGCGTCCGAGATAGAGAGAGGCGCGCCGCCGGAAACGGCGAATTCCATGCGGTCCATGCCAAGGCCCTCGCGGAACTTCGAGAACACCAGCTTGTCGAAGAGTTTGACCCGGAGCCCCAGGAACGCCGGCAGCGGCTTGTCGGTGCACACGTAGGGAAGGTTCTCCTTCGCCGTGTTGACCGCCAGCTTGAAGAGGAACTGCTTGGCCTTTGGAGCTTCGGGAAGCCGTGAAAGTATTACCGAATGTATCTTCTCATACAGCCGCGGCACGCTGATGATGAAGGTGGGGCGCACCTCTTTCATGTTGTCGACCACCTTGGAGAAGTCTTCGGCAAAGGCGACCTTGCATCCGGCGAAAAGCGGGAAGTAGTATCCGGCAGTCCGCTCCAGGGAGTGCGACAGCGGCAGAAACGAGAGCAGGATATGGGAGTCGTCAATGTACTCGCTGAAATCATTATTGATCTGACGGGCGTCGGACACGAAGTTGTCATGGGTGAGCATGACGCCCTTGGGGTCCCCCGTGGTGCCAGAGGTGTATATGATGGTCGCAAGGTCCTGCGGCTTGATGGCTTTTATTCTCCTGTCGATCTCGCCCTGGTTCTTGTAGGCCGCTCCTTTTTTCAGGGCCTCCGCAAGGGTGATGACGGATTTATTCGGGGCTTTAACAGGATCAATGACGATGGTCGTTTTGAAACCGGGGACCTTCTTCTTCGCTTCCTGTATCTTTTCCATGTGATCCTTGGTCCCGGCGATGCATATCTTCGCGCCGGAATTGCTCAATATATAGCGGGATTCCTCGGCTGAGTTCGTTGAGTAGATCGGAACGTTGATGGCGCCCACGGACAGGATCGCCAGGTCTGATATCCACCATTCCGGCCTGTTGTGGGAGAAGAGAGCCACGCGGTCCCCTTTTTTTACACCCGCCGAGAGCAGGTAGCATCCGAGCTGGCGCGCCATCCTGTTCATCTCGTTCCAGGATATGTCGACGTATTTGCCCAGTTTATTATCCCGGTATGCAACGCAGGCCCGGCCGCCGTATTTCGCGACCTGCTCCTGGAAGACAACCGGTATAGTCGTGTTTTTAAGATTCAGCGTGCTCATGGAACCTCCTAACAAGATATATATAATGTTTTAAATAATCCGTCCAGTCAGTCTGGCAATGATAAAATCAGCATCGTAAATTGCAATAAAAAAACTGACATGCCAGTTCATTTTTCAGAGGTGTTTATTTGATGCGCCTTTGAGGCGGGAGCAGTTCAATGATGATGCCGGTTTGTACCGGGTCAGGCCCGTATCTTCTTGTCAATGTTGCCGCTGATGTATTCCAGCAGCGGTCCCATGCCGTCGCCGGTTTTCGCGCTTACCTTAAAGACGTTGATCTTCGGATTCACCTTTTTCAGGTTGTCCATCAGCTCATCAACGTTGTAATCGAGGTGCGGGAGGAGGTCGATTTTATTCAACACCATGGTGTCCGATGAATTGAACATGAGGGGATATTTGGCCGGCTTATCCTCTCCCTCGGTGACGCTGAGGACCACGATCCGCTCATCGTCGCCCAGCTGGAATTCGGCGGGACACACCAGGTTGCCGATATTCTCCACTATGACCAGGTCCAGGTTGTCAAGGTCGAACTGGTCCAGGCATTTTTTTATCCAGGTGCTTTCCAGGTGGCAGTCGCCGCCGAAACGGTCCGTCTCGATCTGGAAGATGGGTATGTTGTGACCGGCAAGCCGCTCGGCGTCCTTGGTTGTCTTGATGTCTCCCTCGATAACGGCGATGCGGTATTTGCTTTTAAGCGCGCCTATCAGCTTGTCGTTCAGGGTGGTCTTCCCCGATCCGGGCGAGCTCATCATGTCGATCATGTATACTTTTTTCTTCTTCAAGAGATCCTTGACCTCGGCTGCGGCGTTTTTATTCAATTCCAGTATGTCTTTCAGGATCTTTATTTCCATGTGAATGCTCCTTCCTCTTTTCCCGGTCTAAATCTTGTCCTCTTTTACAGGTTATAATAAAACTGTCTATTAGTTTTTTTCATGACTGCAGGAAATGGGCCGCCCAGGATGAAGCCGCGCTATCTTTCATCAAAAATGTATTGACGGCGTTATAATATCACGGTTAGCCTTATGCTGATTTGTAAATCGGGGATTTGACATGAAAAAAATAATTCTGATATCTCTCCTGATATTTCTCGCCGGCGGGTATACCGGCCTTTTCGCAGCGGATACGGCGGCGGAAACAAAAGGCGGTCCGCAGAAAAAAGAAGCTTCACCGGGTAAGTCGGATTCCGGCCTGCGCGACAGTGAGGGCGGCGATTGGAAGGATCCTGATAGTGATAAGAGCAAAAATCTGGATGGTAAGTCCGTTGATGATGGGATAGAAGCGAACCTTAAGGATTATACCTCCATTAGAAAGAAAAAAAGCATATTCTCCTTCCACATGGCGTTCAGCATCGGGGCCTTCGGCTACGGGATCCTGGGACCGATGGAAACGCATGAAAATTTATATCAGTATAAATATGAAAAAAACTCCTTCACCGTCGGGTTCCGCGGTGGCCTTGAGGCACTATTCTTTATTAAGAAGCGCCATTGCCTCTCGTTCGGACTTTTTTATGAACAGCGGATCATACAGGTCAAGATAGCTGATATCAGCGCTGTTTTCAATGTTTACCGGAATCCCGCTGGCGGAAGCATATTACCTGCCCATAACGAGCGTAGTGGACAAAACGAACGTCAATGCCAATTACTTCACCATACCGGTGATGTACCGATTCCATATACTGGATCAATTCTACATTGGCGCCGGCCTGGACATCGCAATGCCCTTTTTGGCAACAGCGAACTATTCTATGTTGTCTTACAAGAGTGAAATGGATTATACAAAGCGGTTGCAGCCGGTCGATCTGGGGGTCAGGTTAGTCTTCGGCTTTACCATGAACCGCGTCTTCATCGAACTCGGACTTGGCTGCGGGGTGCTGTATTATGACCGTCTTCCGGGCGAACGCCATTCCATCTATCTCACCGGAATGATCGGCTACCGGATATAGCTGCTCACCGGATGAAAAAGTCGCTCAACATCAGAATAAAAGGAATTGTTCAGGGGGTCGGGTTCCGTCCCTTTGTGTACCAGCTGGCGCGGCGTCACCGCCTCACCGGGCGGGTCCTCAACGATACGGAAGGGGTCATAATCCACGCCGACGGGGAAAAAGGCGACCTGGAGGAATTCCTCAGAGGATTAACGGCGGACGCGCCGCCCCTGGCAATGATCATGTCGATTGTGGCGGGTGAAGCAGCGCCCTCGGGGCGGACCGATTTCGGCATAGACCGGAGCGCAGTCACGTCTGTGCGACTTGCTTTCTATTCGCCCGATGTGGCCCTGTGCGACCGGTGCCGCGAAGAGTTCAATGACCCATCAGACCGACGGCACCACTATCCCTTCATAACCTGCATCAACTGCGGTCCACGGTTCAGCATTGTGCGCGACATCCCCTATGATCGCAAAAACACTTCCATGGACCCTTTCCCCATGTGCGACCGGTGCCTTGCGGAATACACCGATCCTCTGGACCGGCGCTTTCACTCGCAGCCTAATGCGTGCCCGATCTGCGGTCCCCGCATGACCCTGTACAGCAGCAAAAAGGAACTGATAGAATCGGATAATGAGGCTGTGGCTGGAAGGACCGTGTCCCTGCTGAAAGGCGGCGCGGTGCTGGCCATCAAGGGAATCGGGGGTTACCATCTCGCTGTCGATGCCAGGAACGACGCCGCCGTGATGGAACTTCGGAAAAGAAAGCGCAGGCCCTTCAAGCCCTTCGCCATCATGGCGGGATCAGCCGACGCAGCCGGCAGGTTCCTTGAAATCGGTCCGGAGGAGCGGAACCTGCTATGCTCCAAGGAACGGCCCATTGTGCTTCTGAGAGAGACAAATCATTTCGTGAGCCGGCAGGTTGCGCCGGGCCTCACCTACCTGGGGTTTATGCTCCCCTACGCGCCGTTTCAGCACCATCTCTTTTCCATTGATCCGGACATGGTCCTGGTGATGACCAGCGGCAATGTTACGGACGAGCCCATCGAGTACCGCGACGATGCAGCCTTTGAGCGGCTGGGCCGGATCGCCGACTATTTCGTGACCTACAACCGGGAGATCATCGGCCAGGGGGACGACAGCGTGCTCTACGTGGTCAATAAAAAACCTTATTTCATACGGCGTTCGCGGGGCTACATCCCGGTCCCTTTTTTATCAAGCGCCACGCCGGTCACCATGCTTGCCACCGGCGGTGATTTGAAGAACAGCTTCGCCATCGCCAGAAAAAACTTCATCATCATGAGCCAGTACCTGGGCGATATGGCGGACCCGCTTACCTATGAGGTTTTCCGGAGCACGGTGGACCACTTCATCAGGATATTCGACGCGGGGCCGGAAGTGATCGTGACGGACGCCCATCCGGCGTATCTCACGCGGCAGCACGCGGAAGAACTCGCCTCACAGGGGAAGCGCCTGGTTGAGGTCCAGCATCATCATGCCCATATAGCCTCGGTAATGGAGGAACATGGCCTTGAAGGTCCGGTGATCGGCATCGCCTTCGACGGTACCGGGTACGGCACTGACGGAACCCTCTGGGGAAGCGAATTCCTCGTGGCCCGCCGCGAAGGCTTTGAGCGGGCGGCGCACTTCGCGACATTTCCGCTTCCCGGCGGCGAGAGCGCCATCAGGGATGTGTGGAAGATCGGCCTGTCGCTTCTGCAGCAGCGTTTTGGCGATAACTATCCCGTCATGGAGCGCGATGCCGCCTCAGCGGGCGTTATTGAAGTAATTAAGAAGAATATCAATTCACCTCTTACCTGCAGCATCGGGAGGATCTTCGACGGCGTGGCCGCGATCCTTGGCATTGCCCGCACCGTGAGCGCCGAGGCGGAGGCGGCCCAGCTTCTGGAGGAGGCGGCAATGCGCGGGAAAGCGCCGGAAAGACCTTTTATAGTACCATGTTCCGGTGATGGACCGATAGTTATCGGTACGGATGACCTGGTCGCCTATATCGTCTCTCTTGTGGAGAAAGGCGCAGCAGCGGACGATATCGCCACCGCGTTCCATCAAGCCATAATTCACACCACGGCGGCAGTGGCTGATAAAATACGCACTGCTACAGGACTCAATGATATTGCCCTGAGCGGCGGGGTTTTTCACAACCGGCTCCTCCTGGGAGGCATTATAGATCTTCTGTGCGGGAAGGGATTCACGGTGTATACCCATAAACAGGTCCCCTGCAATGACGGTTGCATAGCCCTGGGCCAACTAGCGGTGGCGAAAAAACTGCTGTCACAGTGAAGATCTACCCGCGATATTATTCTGCTATATAAATAGATAGTTTACTCTGACCCCCCAATGCAAATTATAAACATAATTTTGATTGAGTACAGTTCATGATCTCATTTTTTAAAAAAGTTTTGAATTTACTCTGACCCCTTGTTTTTTTTTAAAAAAATATCTTGTTTTTTTTGGACCAATATTAATTATATCCCTAAAATTGGTTATATTAAAATCACAAAAACTAGTATAACGATTTCTTATATAATAAAAAATAGTCATTAAAATATAAACAATTTATAAAATTGTTTATATTGATATTTTTATTATAACCCCGCCGCCTTTGGCTGCAGGGCCGTGATGATTAAGATTTTCTAATTAATATCCTTGATTAGAATTTTTTTAATTAACATTAAACAAAATAATTCAAATTCATAAAGAGGGATTATGGGTAATACAGGTGAAGTAGTCGCAAAAGCTGTCAAAAAGTACAGCAAAGACTCTGCCATGATGCTCGATATCATCCGGGAAGTCCAGTCTGAGCTTGGTTGTGTTTCAGATGAGGCAGCGGGGCACATAGCCGACAGCCTCGGCGTTTCCAGTGTTGATGTCAATGGCATAGTTTCCTTTTACCATTTCTTTTCTAATGAGCCCAGAGGAAAATATACGGTTTACCTGAACAATAGCGCCGTGGCGGAAATGAAAGGAAGAGATGCCGTGGCCAAAGCCTTTGAGCAGGCGGCCGGATGTTCTTTTGGGGTAACGACGTTTGACGGCCAGATCGGTCTGTATGACACTTCCGATATCGGCATGAATGATCAGGAACCGGCGGCCCTGATCAATGGCGTCGTTTTCACGAACCTTACGCCGGAAAAGGCAAAAGACCTCGTGTTCCAGATGAAAGCAGGCAAAGACGTCAAGGCCATGGTCAAGGAAAACGGAGACGGCCAAAACCAGTCCGACCTGATAAAAGCCATGGTGAAGAACAATATTCAGAAAAAAGGCGCGGTGATATTCGCGCCCTACGAAGCCGGTTCCGGTATCAGGAAGGCGATTGCTATAACGCCTGAAGCAGTCATTGATGAAGTGAAAAAATCGAATCTTCGCGGACGCGGCGGCGCCGGATTCCCCACCGGTATGAAATGGGAGTTTACTCGCAATTCAAAAGGCAAGAAAACCTACGTGGTCTGCAACGCCGATGAAGGCGAGCCGGGGACATTCAAAGACCGGGTCATTTTAACTGAACTGCCCCAGATGCTCTTTGACGGGATGACCGTGGCGGGATACGCAGTCGGTGCCGAAGAAGGGGTCCTTTACCTGAGGGCTGAATACGAATACCTTCTGAAGTATCTCAACAGCATTCTTGACGGCATGAGGAAAAACAATCTCCTGGGCAAGAATGTCGCAGGCAAAAAAGGATTCAATTTCGACATAATAATAAAACTTGGCGCCGGCGCCTATATATGCGGCGAAGAATCGGCGCTTATCGAATCGGCGGAGGGCAAACGCGGTGAGCCGCGGAACCGGCCGCCGTTCCCCGCACAGAACGGCTACCTGGGGTACCCCACGACGGTCAACAACGTGGAAAGTCTCTGCGCTGCCGCGCGGATCATGGTGCAGGGCGGCGAGTGGTTCGCCAGGATGGGGACCTCCCAGTCCCACGGAACCAAGGTCCTGTCGATTTCCGGCGATTGCTCAAAACCGGGCATTTACGAGGTGGAATTCGGCACCACCCTCCAGAGCCTCCTGGATGAGGCGGGCGCTTCCGGCGCCGTGGCTGTACAGGTCGGCGGTCCCTCCGGCAAGTGCGTCGGCAAAAAGGACTTCGGGAAAAAACTGTCCTTCGAGGAACTTCCCACCGGCGGCTCCATCATCATTATCGGGCCCAACACCGATCTTCTGAAAGTCGTGCACAACTTCATGGACTTCTTTGTCGAGGAATCATGCGGCTGGTGCACACCATGCCGTGCCGGTAACGTGCTCCTCAAACACCGCCTTGAGAAGATCATGGCGGGCAAAGGCACCGCGTCCGACCTGAAAGAAATGTCCGAATGGTGCGCCGTCGTTAAGGCAATGAGCCGGTGCGGTTTCGGGCAGACATCGCCCAATCCTATCGCCACGACCATCGAGAATTTCCGCGAGGTGTATGAGGCGAAGCTGCAGAAGGGCGCGGACTTCGTGACCGAGTTCGACCTGAACAGGGCGGTGCAGGAGTACTGCAAGACAGCGGGAAGAAATCCAAACATCGAGGGACATTAATATGAGCAAGATAACATTTGAAATAGACGGAAAAGAGTATACCGGCAAGGCGGGCCAGACCATCGTTGAAGCTGCCCGCGACAATGGCGTGTACATTCCGGTCCTCTGCTGGTACGAGGGCCTGAAGCCCGCCGGCATCTGCCGCATGTGCACGGTCAAGGTCGGCGGCAGAAACATGGCGGCCTGCACGACCCCCATAGCGGAAGGGATGATCGTGGAAAACGCGATACCGGAACTGGAGGATATGCGCAAGGCCCTGGTGGAAATGCTTTTCGTGGAAGGGAACCACATGTGTCCCACCTGCGAAAAGAGCGGGAACTGCGATCTCCAGGCCCTCGGGTACCGGTACCAGCTCCTGTCGCCGCGCTTCCCCTATCTGTTCCCGAAGCGCGCGATGGACGCATCATACACGAAGATCATGATAGACACGAACCGGTGTGTTCAATGCCGGCGCTGCGTCCGCGGCATCACCACCAAGGACGGCAGGCATATCTTCGCGATGACGGATCGGTCGGGACATTCGACCATTGTCGCCGACAGGGACCTGGAAGCGAAGATGTCGGACGACCTGGCGAAAAAGGCAATGGATCAGTGCCCGGTGGGCGCTATCTTGAAGAAAGAAATCGGTTTTGCGGTGCCCATCGGAAAGCGCAAGTATGACAGCGCGCCTATCGGCAGCGATATCCAGAAGTAATGAAATGATCGGAGGACACTATAATGAGTAAACCAGTTGTGGCTACCGCGTCGCTGGCGGGATGTTTTGGATGCCATATGTCTTTGCTGGACATTGACGATAGAATTCTGCAGCTCATCGACCTGGTGGAGTTCAACAAGTCGCCTATCGATGACATCAAGAAATTTACCAAGCAATGCGATATCGGCATCATAGAAGGGGGCTGCTGTAACAGCGAAAACGTCGAGAACCTGATCGAGTTCCGGAAGCACTGCAATATCCTCATATCGCTGGGAGAATGCGCCATGATGGGCGGCCTGCCGGCAATGCGGAACGGCATCCCCATCAAGGAGTGCCTGGAAGAGGCGTACCTGAACTGCGTCACGGTTGACGACAAGATCATCCCCAATGATCCGGAGATTCCGATGATCCTTGACAGGGTCTATCCGCTCCACGAGATCGTGAAGATCGACTATTTCCTTCCTGGGTGTCCGCCTCGTGCGGACCTGATATGGGAGGCATTGACGGCGCTCCTCTCCGGAAAGCCGCTCAACCTGCCGTATGAAGTATTAAAGTATGATTAAGGGAGACTACTATGGCTAGAAAGATAACGATAGAACCGGTAACACGAGTCGAGGGACATGGTAAGGTGACCATACAGCTCGACGACAGCAACAATGTCGCCCAGTCGCGGCTCCACATCGTCGAATTCCGCGGCTTCGAGCGCTTCGTTCAGGGGAGGCCCTACTGGGAGGCCCCGGTGCTGGTGCAGCGCCTCTGTGGCATCTGTCCGGTGAGCCACCACCTGGCAGCGGCCAAGGCGGTTGACGTCATCGCCGGCGCCGGGACCGGCGACGGTCTAACGCCCACGGGAGAGAAGATGCGGCGCCTCATGCATTACGGCCAGTTCTTCCAGTCCCACACCCTGCATTTTTTCCACCTGGCATCGCCCGATTTACTGTTCGGCATTGACGGCGATCCGGCGATCCGCAACGTCATCGGCGTGGCCCTCGAGCACAAGGACCTGGCGGTCCAGGCCGTGCTGATGCGCAAGTTCGGCCAGGAGGTTATCCGTGCGACCGCGGGCAAGAAGATCCACGGCACCGGCGCCATCCCCGGCGGCATCAACAAGAGCCTCTCCAACGAGGAGCGGGATGAGTTCCTGAAAGGGGCCGATCCCCTCAACTGCGACAAGATGATCGCCTGGGCACAGGCAGCGGTGGACTTTTTCAAGGACTATCACTCCAAGCACGCGGACATGCTGGACAATTTTGCGGTGTTCCCGTCCAACCACCTCTCCCTCGTGCGGAAAGACGGCGCCCTTGACCTCTATCACGGGGTTCTCCGCGCCGTTGACACCGACGGGAAGAAGATACTGAACGACGTCGACTACCAGGATTACGTGAACTATATCGGAGAAGAAGTAAAGAACTGGAGCTATATGAAGTTCCCCTACCTGAAGTCCATCGGCAAGAAGGACGGATGGTACACCGTCGGTCCGCTGGCGCGCCTCAACACCTGCGATTTTATCCCGACGAAGCTCGCACAGAAGGAATTCGAAGTGTACAAGGCCTACACCAAGGGCAAACCCAACAACATGTCGATGCACATGCACTGGGCGCGCCTCATCGAGAACCTTCACGCCGCGGAGATGATCAAGGAACTCCTTCTTGACAAGGATATCCAGGGCAAGAACCTGGTGACCAAGGGCAAGAAGCAGTTCGAGGGCGTCGGCCTCATCGAGGCGCCGCGGGGCACCCTGTTCCATCACTACAAGATAAACGACCAGGACCAGATCATTATGGCGAACCTGATTGTGTCCACGACGAACAACAACGAGCCGATGAACCGGGCAGTCACCCACGTGGCCAAGAGCGTGTTCAGCGGCAAGTCGGAGATCACCGAGGGCATGATGAACAGCGTTGAGGTTGCCATCAGGGCCTACGATCCGTGCCTCTCCTGCGCGACGCACGCCCTGGGGAAAATGCCTCTGGAAGTGGCGATGTACGATGCCAGGGGCGATATTATTGACGTGAAGAGAAAATAGTACTGTGCAGAACAGGATACTGGTATACGGATACGGCAACCCGGGCCGCCAGGACGACGGTCTGGGTCCGGCCCTGGTTGAGCGCCTGGAGGGAGAACGCCTCCCGGGTGTCGCCACTGACAGCAACTACCAGCTCCAGATCGAGGACGCGGTGGCGGTGGCGGAGAGCGGCACGGTAATTTTTGTCGACGCCGCGGTGAACGGCGACGAACCCTTCACCTTCACCGAACTGGAGCCGGCGAACGAGATAACTTTCACGACGCATACCGTCTCGCCCGGCTCCATCCTGGCACTGTGCCATGAGCTGTACCGGAAATCGGTGCGGGCCTATGTCCTGGCCATCCGGGGCTATGGGTGGGAGTTTGTGGAGGAGCTGACGCCGGCGGCGGAAAAAAACCTCGAGGAGGCGTACCGGTTCCTGGTGGATAGAATAACGGATATCATGAATATGTCCGAGAAGGTGACGTTAAACTAACATAAAGGAGCAATCGTATGGCTGATAAGAAAAAAATATTAGTGATAGATGATGATGTTGATATTACCGATTCCATTAAGGCGATCCTCTCCGCCAGCGGCTTTGAAACATACGCGGCGAGCAACGGCAAGGATGGGATCGCGGCCGTCGACACGGTGAAACCGGATCTGATACTCTGCGACATGATGATGGAGCAGGTCGACGCCGGCAACAGGGTCGCCCATGAGATCAGGAAGAAGGACAAGAAGGTTCCCATCTATCTTCTGAGCAGCATCGGCGCCGCCACGGCGCAGAACATTGAACTAGACAAGCTCGGCTTCAACGGCGTCTTTCAGAAGCCGGTATCGCCGGACCAGATGGTCAAGACCATCAAGAAGGCGCTTCACATGCAGTAAGGTTCCCACGGTTTTTATACAATTAAAACCGGCCCATGGCCGGTTTTTTTGTGTCTTCTTCCCGTGTCCCTGCCGGGGATGAACGACGGTCAGTCGGGTCTCACTGTCGTATTGCGGCATCGCTCATCTAATTTTGAATAGAGGCCGAGATATTTCTTGACAGTTCAGCTGATTCATGATCAATTATTTGATGGTTGGCTTATGATGATGTACATTGCCTGAAGAGCTGATCGCGGGTTACATGCGGTGAGAACCGCGACGACATCGCAATCCGGAGGGGAATAGATGGGAACAGAAAGAATTTTATATTTAAACTCATTTTCCATCGGTTCTCTCATTGCCGTAACCTTTTTTATAATCTCCGCAATTTTTCTATTGTCCCTCAGGCAGAAATCCAGGGCGACATTACACCTGGGCATAGCCTTTTCGGCTCTGGCCGTTTTTAATTTCGGGTACCTGATCTGTGCAAGCGTCTACCATCCCCTGGCCGCGTATCACCGCTGGATTACCGTTTCCTCAATTCTTATAGCTGAGCTTCACGGAAACATCTTTTACCTGTGTTATCCCGAAGTGAGCCATCCCCGCCTTACCAAGTGGTTCGCCAGGGTGGCCTATGTTGTATCAGCCGCAGTCGTTGTTATCTTTATAGTCATGACCGTAAGGGCGGAAAGGGTTTTCATCTTCCATGGCCATTACTGGGATTTCAACGCCGATGAGATAAGCAAGATCGTCGGGATTGTGATAGTTGCCAATGTCGGAATTATCGCGATCATCTCCCTGTGGAAAATCATCATCCTGAAGGGAAGGGAGCGCTGGACAGTGGCCCTGTTGTGCGTCATCTATCTTGTAGCTAATGTCGTTCCATCGGTTCTGAATACCATGAGCCGCGACGGCGTGGTGGGCCGGGAGGTGTTCAACAATACCTGGGTACTGCTGAACCTCACTGGTTTTTTCCTTCTCATGATAACGTTTATCAATAATGCCCGGGACCGGTTTTCCTTCATAGGCAAGATCATCGGAATATCCCTTGTGACATTTTTAATTGTACTGCAGTTTTCCAGCTACCTGTCCCTGCGGGAGCGGGACGAGGCCTTTGACGAGATTTACCGCAAAGATATGGACATGACCCTGGTGACCGGCCGGCTAACGCAGGTTGCGCGGTACAGCATCGCCTATGCGGTGAAGAAGGACGCGATAACAAAGTCTGACGGGGTCGATCCGGACGAATTCCCGTCCATTAATGTTGATCTTGCCAATACCTATTACTGCGGAATCCTGGAACGGTATCTCGGCAAAAATGAGTTCGGCAGCGCCAAACGGTTCCTTGAACAAAGTCATACTTATTTTGATGGCTACAAAGGCGAACTGATCAAACTGTTAGATGGAATGCCAGAGGGTTCCCCGGATATGGTAAAACGATTCGATGAAACGATATCGTCGTTGAACAAGGTAACCTTTTATCATGGAAATAAAGTCAGTCACATGCCCGACGAGGGATTCCGCGTGGCCATAGAGACCTATCTTGAAAAAGAACATAAGGGTTTTTCCTCTTTTGCCGTGGCAATGAAGCGTCATCTTGCCGGGAGCGATACTGATGGAAGCAATCTTAAGGTGGAAATGCTCCGCTTCCTCGCGCCGATCAACAAGCCCGGGACTCGTACGTTCCGGGCCGCGACGAAGAGCGGGGCGCATTATATATCATACACCCAGGCTGATTACGCAGCGGGTGTCGTCCACGAAGTGGGCTTCTCCTACGTAAAGTACCGGGGGTTCATGCATGAGTCTGTCCTCAAGCTCATGATCCTGTTGGGCGTGGTCCTGGTGGTCGTCCGCTTCGGGTTTCAGCTCTTTTTCCGCGGCGTTCTCATCACCCCCCTCCGGAACCTGTCCCACGGTGTGCGCTCCGTCAACGATGGTGATCTGAATACATCCGTTCCCGTCATGATGGAGGACGAGATCGGCTATGTCACCCGCTCCTTCAATACCATGGTGGAGACCCTCCGGGGAATGATCGGCACCATCACCACGAACAGCGTTGAGGTCAAGACCGTGAGCAATGACCTGAACCAGGCCTCACAGCACCTGGCCGACATTGCCCGGGAACTCACGGCCATCGTCGAGGAAGCAGCGTCGGCGTACGAGGAAATGTCGTCCTCCTTTGAAAAAAACCTGGAATCGATCAAGATCCAGATGGATAACTCGGAGGGCGTGAAGAACGAGATCATGGAGATCAACGCCAATAGCGGCCAGCTTACTCAGCGGGTATCACGGCTCACCGAAAGCATCAACGAGGCCATCAGGCAGGTAGACGTGGGTGCCCAGACCATCGACAAATCGATCAAAGCCATCAGCGGCCTTGCGGAATACCTGAAGCGGATCGAGGAGACGGTCAATTCAATCAATGAGCTGGCTGACAAGATCAACCTCCTGGCGCTGAACGCCGCCATCGAGGCTGCCCGGGCCGGGGAGCAGGGAAGGGGATTTGCCGTTGTCGCCGACGAGGTGAACAAGCTTGCCGACCAGACCACCGAGCTGGTCAAGGGGATCCAGACCACCATCGTGCAGCACACGTCTCAGGTGGCCGGTGAGCTCGAATATATCAGCAGCACGGCGGATATTTTCTCCAACGTCCGCTCGAAGATCCTCGAGACCGGGGACGTGATGAAGGATGCCATCGCCTTCACCACGGGACTGAACAGCATGAACACCAGCATCCAGACAAAGATTGAACAGCTGAGCGGCATATCCGGCGATATCTTCACCTTTTCCCACGAGCAGGTGGACGTGCTCCAGGAACTTACCAAGATGATCAACACCATAACCGATATCGCGCAGAACACGCTCCAGAACGCGGATACCGTGAGGAGCTTCGCAAAGATCATCGAACAGATTTCCCATGAGCTTACCTCGAATATTGAATCAATCCGAAAGCGGGAACCCTCAGGCCCGCAATAAAAAACGAAGCAGTTTATAAACCCGGTCGACAGGGAGCCGGCGCTCTGATAGGGTAATGGCCGTAGTATGGCCGCATGAAATCCCCGGCCGTCAAGGAGAAGGAATGATCATGAATTATTATAACGGCAAACGCGTCTATATCACCGGAGGATCGAGCGGTATCGGCCTGGCGATTGCCAGGGAGCTTGCATCACTGGGTGCCGACCTGCTGCTGTTTGCCCGCAGTGCAGGGAAACTGGAGGAGGCACGGGTGAATATTGAGAAAAGCCGGAGCGACGCGGGCCGGATAATAGCTGCCATGACCCTTGACGTCAGCAATGACACAATGGTGGGCGAGGTCATTGGACGGGCGATACAGGAGTTCGGCGCCCCGGATGTGCTCATAAACAGCGCCGGCATCGGCAGCGCCGATTACTTTGAAAATATTTCTTATAACGAATTTGACCGGGTCATGAAAATCAACCTCTACGGCACACGGAACGTCATAGCGGCATGTCTGCCTCACATGAAGCGGAAGGGCTGCGCTATCGTCATCGTATCTTCCATGGCCGGCCTTATGGGCATGTTCGGCTATTCGGCGTATGCCACTTCGAAGTTTGCCCTGGTGGGATTCGCAGAATGCCTCCGCAGCGAGGTCAGGCGGTACGGCATTAAGGTACACCTGGCCTGCCCGCCGGAAACGGACACACCCTTCCTGATAGAGGAGAGTAAGACCATTCCTCCGGAGTCACGGGCCGTGAAAGACATGGTGGGACTGCTGAAACCCGGTTACGTGGCGCGGTTTATCATACAAGGGATAGCCGGCGGGCGGTATCTGATCATGCCCGGTTTCAGGGCGAGGTTCCTTTACTATGTACAGCGGTTTTCCCCGGGTTGGATAAGCCGCATGATCGCGGACCTTACCGTGGCGCGGGCGGCGAAGAAAAAAAGTTCCTGATAACCGTCAGTACTGTACCAGGCTGCCGTCCCTCTTGGCCCTCATGACCGCGAAGCGGAAGGCAATGATGCTGACCGGAGCCAGCAGCGCGATAAAAATGATCAGGTTAAGGAACAGCGGGTAGATGCCTGATACATCCGTTTTGGCCAGGAGAAGCTCTCTCAGCGCCCTGATCGCGTGGGTGATCGGGAGCAGGCCGGCAAGGTACTGAAGCGGCGCCGGGAGGACCTCGACGGGAAAGATGATCCCTCCCAGGAAATAGCTCGACGTGCCGAAGAGGAACTTGATGGGGTTCCCCTGCTTGAATATCATGATAAAGGATGCCGAGAGCATCCCTATCAGCAGGAAGGCGACGAGTGTGAGGACAAGGATGATAAGCGTGCCCATGGCTGCTGCCGCAGATACGTGAAGGCCGAGAAATATGACGCCGATGCAGAGGAGGAGGAGCGACTCGGCAAAGGCCTCGATGAAGGACCAGAGGGAATTGCCGATAAGTATCGTGTAGATTGACGTGGGTGTGCTGATGAGCGCCTCCAGGGTCCCTTCGATCTGTGCGGACCGCACTTCGTTCGACAGCGCGTCCAGCCCGACTGACACGAAAGAGGATACCGCGTATCCCACCAGGACATAGGAAAAATAATTCCCGCCGTACCGGCCCAGGTAGGGCGAGATGGCGCCGCTGAAGGTCTCACCGATAAAATAGAACATGAGAAGTGAGATGATGATCTTCACGGCCTGTATGAGCAGGTTGAACCGGTAGCTCAGGGTTATCAGCAGGTCCTTCTTTAAAAATGCCGCTAACTTCATGCCGCACCCCCCCTCATGAGACGGGAGAATATATCGACAATCGACTCGTCCCGCTCGACGCATCCGGTCATCCGGCCCCCGGCGGCGACCGCCGCCCCGACGGCATCGGCAATATCCTTCCTGCTTCCGGCGGCGCATTCAATCCTTCCCCGGCTGGAACTGATAATAGTGACGGGCAGTTTACCCGCCCAGTTTTTTCCCGGCATACGCGAGAATTCCATTGTGAATGTAACACCCGGGTTGATCATTGCCCTGAGCTGCGAAGGGCTCCCTCCTGCCAAGACAGAGCCTTCATTGAGAAGAATAATGCGGTCCGCGAGCTGCTGCACTTCGTAAAGGTCATGGGTGCAGAGCAGGATCGTGGTCTTCCGTGTGCCGATGAAATTTTCCCTGATGAGGGTGTGTATGCCTTCCTTTGCAATCGGATCGATGTGGCTGGTCGGCTCGTCGAGAAGGAGTATGTCGGGATTTCGGAGGAGGGCCCGGGCCAGGAGAAATTTCTGCCTTGTCCCTGTTGAATAGAGTCTGAAGGGCTTGTCCGCTTCCGCTTCGATGTTAAGCTCCCGGAGAATGACGGATACCGTCCCGCGAAGGGACCGGCTCCTGTAGCCATAGAGGGCGGAAAAAAATTCAAGGTTCTGCCTGCCGGTCAGGCGCCAGTAAAAGGACCGGTCATTGGACGCCATGACGCCGATTTTAACAGCGTCCCCCTTTACCGCCCCGTCGAAGGGAAGACCCCGCAGTTCAATGGAGCCGCTGTCGTGGGTAACGAGACCGGCCAGTATTTTTATAACCGTTGTTTTGCCTGCGCCATTGGGCCCGAGGAGGCAGGTTATCTTTTCCGCCGGGCATTTGAAGCTGATACTGTTAAGGGCCGTGATTCGCTTTGTCTTCTGCCAGGGCAGCAGCGAGGGTATGCGATAATTCTTGGAAACAGAGTGAAATGTTATGGCATCAGTCATTGTATGGATTCCCTAAAGCTACAATATCTACGCAAATCCTAGCTGTATATAATTTTTTATGTACAACATATAGAAAAATATTGGTCCCAAACCAATATAAAATTTTAATCTATTAAAAAAATATGTGTGAAAAATTGGTTTTTATGGTGAATTTAAAGCATTTTATAAAATGTGCCAGCGAAAAAAAATAATAAAAAAAATCATTAGGGTTGACAAAAAATGAAAAAAATATCAAAATTGCTTTGACTTAAAATACCTGTAATAGTTATTAGCCCAATATAGTTAATTGGCATAATTTCACAGGTATTAAAAGTAAACAGGAGAAAGGGGATGAAAAAAGAATACAAAGAGCCTACCATAACCAGCGAACAGATAAAAGTTGGCGTGTTCGGCAGGTATGGTAGCAGCGGTCCGATTGCGATTATAGCGCCGTTGTTTCACATCTGCTGCAGCTAATAAGAAATTGTATAATTGTATGAAACAGAGCCTCTTTTACACGGAGGCTCTTTTTATTGAGAGTTACTCCATCCGAATATAATCCCACCATGGTAGATTTCCCTGAACAGGAATATTAATTACTGAAGTGGCTCCCGGTAGCCCATGGATATGCCCTGAGCGCAGCGGCAGGCGCCTGGTGCCGCCTTGGCCAGGGAGCCTGTCTCAAGATAGGCCGTTCCGGGGCATCGCCGGCACAGGGGCTTCAGGTCGCACGTGGCGCACTGCCTGACATCTTCCGGTTTCAGGGCCCTTAATTCAGACAGGAAGGTGTCAGGATTATCGTGCCATATGTCCTGGAGGGTTCGTTCCCTGATGGAACCGATTTTTTTTCTCATCAGGATGCAGGGATAGATGTCTCCCCGGGGGGAAATGCCGGCCGATGTCTTCCCGGCATTGCAGGTGAGGATTGCCCCGCCGCCCATGTCCTCGCCCGGTATCAGCCCGCCGTTGATGTGTTTCCTGTTGAGTCCCGACAGTTCATCACCGTCAAGCATGAATTCCTGTGGAGCGGTGTTCCCGTCCATCATGGGAGAAAGGAAGAGGTTGGCCTCAAAGGGGACATCAAGTGACTTGCAGAGAGCCGCCATGTCATCCAGTTCACGGTAGTTCTGCTTCAGTAATGTTGATTTCATTATAACATTGATGCCCTCGGCCTTAAGATGTCCCACGGCCTTAATCATGCGGTTAAAGGCACCAGGCCGGTTCATGATCCCATCGTGGGTTTCCGCAGTTGATCCGAGCATGGAAATCTCCGCATTGAAGACGTTAAGTTTTTTGAGAAGGATCGCTTCCGCGCGGCCAACGAGTATCCCGGTTGTAAGTATGGAGAGGAAGAAACCATTTCGTTTTGCTTCTTCAAGAATACGGGGCAGGTCGTCCCTGAGAAAGGGTTCACCGCCGGAAATGCCGATATTGATGGTTCCTTCCTTTTTCAGCTGAGTAAAGAGATCGGTTATTTCTTCCAGGGACAGCTCGCCCTTCGGGTCCTTGACCAGGAAGCAGTGAACGCAATCGCAGGGACAGCGGTGCGTGACCTCGAACATGACACTATGGATCTTGTTCAGGGCCCGGTACTTTTCGAATATGACATCATGCAGATCCACGGATCCCTCAGATGGTGATCAGGTTTTTTTCTTTAAGCGAGGAGAGAAAATTGGTGAGGTCATGCTCGGCTCGTGACCTGTCGACGTCGTATTCCTGGCACATTTTTTCAATAATATCCATGACCGTTGTTTTACCGTCAATCTGCCGCCATATGAAACCACCGGCTTCATCGAGGCTGTGGAGTTCGTCGCCGCTTTCGGTGATTATGATGATCGTGTCACCCAGCTCCCTGACGCATAATCCATTGACCGGGACCGGTATGCTGTCTGATGATATCATAGAACGTTACTCTCCAGGTTTAAAATAGACACTACCGGTGTCTTCTGTAAAGCAGCATGAATTAATTATTTTTTTCCAATTCTTCAATATTTTTCCAGAATCCGCTGTCGGGCAGGAAGTCCAGCCAGAAAATCCGTGTTGAATGAAATATCCTGTCAGACTGATCCAGCATGCGGATGAATACTTTTGGATTTAATTCCTCCTGCAGCGCCACCGGCGGAACGATCTCTTTCGCCAGCAGGGGAACCGCTTCGCTTATCTTCGCCGGTGATACGGCATGGGTTTTCCCGTGTCTTATGAGAAAAATAGCGTGCAAGGGCGCTGCCCCGGATTTTTTGTTTTTATAATATCCATTGAAGGGGGTTCCCTGGAGGGTGATGGAACCGTTCTTGAAATCGAGGATGCATATTTCATCATTCAGCACCGTATACTGTTCACTCATCGATGCTATGGTTGACTTGCCTGAGCCGGAGGGGCCCACGAAGAGGTATCCCCTGTCCTGGTTGATCACACCGGAACAGTGGATCAGCAGTGAATCCCGATGCAGTATTCTGCAGACAGAGTAAAAGGCCTGGTAGAGCAGCTGTTCGAATACCCGGGAGGCCTGGCCGTGGGTAAGGCCGATTTTCACGAAAAGCCTGATTTCATCATTGCCCGGCCCGGTTTCACCGCGGACGATGCCCCCGGCTATATCGAAGTTGTTGCCGCTGACAATTTTTGTGGTAAACAGTGATTCCGGGATTTCGATATCTCTGTCATGAAAAATAAAATCGAGGTCCAGGGTAAGGTCCGGTTCTTTGTCGGAATTTGGCACGCCGAAATAATCGGAGAACGAAGCGGCATATTCCGCGGTGGGACATGCTATGCCTATGACCGCGCCCCCGACATCAAGACGGAATTCATTCACTATTTTCTGAGCCATTGTTTGATAATCCTCGGATAATGTAGGGCCATGTTTAGGAATGTACAGCCAAGCTGGCCCAATGATGCCCTTTTTCCCGCTTTATGCGAAAGGGTGCTGGTCTCCCCGGAAACGTTGCGCACAGAATCAACAATACCCACGATAAGGCTTGAACGTATCCAATTCCCGAAGCGGTTCGCATCCCCTTTTTGGTATATCAGCGAATTATTGCCCAACGGTATCCGGACAAGCAGGCGGTGGATTGTCAATGAATTTCCTTCCTTGAACACGATGATGTCGCCCCTCCTGGCATCATTCCCGCTACAGGCCCGTATGGCAACAGTGCTCCCGGGCATAATCAGGGGGGCCATGCTCCCTGACAGCACCGGCAGTTCGATGATACTACCAGGGGGAACAAAGCCCTTGAGAAGATCCAGCCAGCCGGATATTATTTTTTTATCTTGTCTGGACATATACATAAGAATAGAGCCGGTTCCCATTCGTGCAACACTGCCTGTCTTCCCAATTTCTGCTTTTCTTTGATTCCGGATCAATGTGTTGATATCATGAGGGCAGGTTAATAAAGTTTCAACAATAAAAATAAATTTTTACTTGTACTGTCCGAATGATTCTGATAATAAACAAGTTGAAACGTTGTTCTGATGCTGGCGTGGCTGCATCATGGCGGCAGGACATGTGCATCCAAAAAACGGATATAGTGTGAGCATATAATAATGAGAATAGAGGACACCCTTGTTCTGGGGATCTGCAAAAAAAAGAAAGACCGCGTTGTTATCGAAAATATTCTTCAGAAGAAGATCGATGTTGATCTGCTTCTGGGGAGAATTGACAAGCATTTGATCAAGCCCTTTGTCCTGCAAGAGCTGGTGAAATATTCCATGCCGGAACAAGTAAAGTCCACGATAACAGCCGCGGCCAGAGAGGCCGTAATCGAGACGGCGTTGCGCAACCAGATGTTGAGAAAGGAATATGCCGGGATTCAGGCCGTCTTTAAGGAACATGGCATCGAATGTATTCTCATGAAGGGTTTTTCCCTGGATGTTAGCGGAATACGAACTGTGGGCGATCTGGATATACTTGTAAAAGAAAAGGACCTCCTTGTGGCGGATAAAATCGTGCCACTGTTAAGTTTTGAATATGTCGGCGATATACTGAATCCTCTAATCAGGAAAGAAGAAAAAAAGAATATCTCACTGCAGATTAACTGGAACAACCAGTTCCAGTATTATAAGAAAAAAAATGCTGTTCTCCTTGAACTGCATACCAATTTATTTGAACGGGATCGTGCATATGAGTTTGACCTGAACAGGCTTCTGGACAGTATAGATCTTTTCTGGAACAGGAAACAATGGAATGAAATCCTGCAGACCTATGTCCTGAGCAATGAAGACCTTCTTCTGCTCATGTGTCTCCATACGGCGCTGAAGCGCTCCCTCTATTCAAACCAGTTTGTTTTACGGAATTGTATCGATATAGCAGGCCTGGTTGAACGTGAAATCGACTGGGACCGGGTTGCAGCTGTTTCCCGGGATCTGGACATATCATCATTTGTGCTGTTTTCCCTCACCCTGTCGGCTCGGCTTCTGGATGTTGAAGTACCGGATGAAATTCTTCGTGTGTTAGATGGGCACTGTACATCCGGCCAGAGGCTCTGTAATGCGATACACCTCAGGTCCTTTCATGATCTGGGACCAAGCGTGCTTGTCTATTCGAATCTCTACAAGTTCCTGGTTCCTTTTGTATATCAGAAAAGAATGATACCCCGGCTGAAACGCCTGTTCCTCCTGGATCTGCTGTTTCCTCCAAAACGGATCATGGCCCGCTTTTTCAAGTTGAGCGTCGAAAATCCACTGGTTTACGCAACGTATCTCCTTAATCCGCTCAGGTGGGTCTGCCTGATAGGTAAAAGAATCATATCCTGCTTCAAATAACGGGCCATTCGCTGCAGATGAGTAATGCTAATATTAATTGACATTTCCATGTTATTCAGGCCTGTGACTGATTACACCGAGTAGGTAATTTTCGCCCCTGCGGAGGGGGCTTCTCGCAAGAGGAATCAACATGAGTATTTTTGAAATCATTATGCTGGTCTGCTTCGGGTCAGCCTGGCCCTTCTCAATCTACCGGTCATGGAAGTCGAAATCAGTGAAGGGTAAGAGCTTGGTGTTCCTGCTTATTGTGCTTGCCGGATACCTGGCGGGTATTCTGCACAAGATATTTTTCAATTATGACAATGTCATTTATCTCTATATAACGAATTTTTCCCTGGTGACGATTGACATGGCACTGTATCTCCGCAACAGAAATGAATGATGACCGGCCGGCAAAGGTGTTGAACGAACCGATGTCTTCAGAACCGGGGTTAATCCTACCCCCGTATCCCCAGTTCATACAGTTTCCCGACAATTTCAAATGTCGATAGTTTGGTGGAAAGTATGGGGATGTTTTCCTCGTTCGCCTTCTTCAATGTTTCATCGTCGGGCCTTCGTCCGCCGACAAGAATGATCCCGGCAAAGGACTTCAACTCTGCCACCGAGACTGTGTTGCGGTGGGTTTGGAGCGTTACCCATACACTGCCGTCCTTCGCATTGGACATCACATCACTCAGGATGTCGCTGGCATAGGCGTGCTGAACCTCCGCTTCGAGCGCCGTGGATGAGCTCGTCAGCTCAAGATTTAACTTCTGGATTAATTCTTTTACCTTCATTGTTCACCCCTGTCATGATTTCAATTTTCAAAGTCGTCCCTTCGCCCACAATGGACTGAAGGTCCATGAAGTCGGAACACTTCTTAATGTTTGGCAGGCCCATGCCGGCGCCGAAGCCGAGCTCGCGCACCCACGGTTCGGCGGTGGTGTATCCCTCCTGCATTGCCAGTTCTATGTTTTCGATGCCCGGTCCGCGGTCTTTGACGATAATGGTGAGTTTCTCATCGTTGACGGTGAATTTCATTGTGCCGCCGTCGGTATAGATGACCACGTTCATTTCCGCCTCATATGAAGCGATGGCCGCCCGGCGTATGATCTCGGGCTGGAGGCCCAGGCGCTTCAGGTTTTTCTTCATCGTTGTGGAAGCCCTGCCCGCATGGTCGAAATCCTTGCCGGTAATGATGAAGGCGAGGGTAAGGTCAATGTGGTCCGCGTTGATGTCCTCGAAAAAGTGGCTGGCGCGGTACTGGCGCACTTCTTCCTCGTTGTAGTCCTGTTCCAGCTTTTTGAGTGTACCCAGGATGATGTCGCCGTTGGTGATGATCCCCACAAGATCCCCGCTCTCCCGGTCAAGGACAGGAAAGCGTCCAAACCGCAGCTGGTCAAATTTCTTGATGGCGTGTATTAGCGGCTGGTCGGCGTAGAGGCACTGCGGGTCCCTGACCATCCAGTCGCTGACCTTCGAGTCTTTGACGCCGGCCGTCAGCCATGCTATCAGGTCCGATATGCTGACAATCCCCACGAGTGTTTTCCCGCTTACAACCGGTACGCCGCTGATTCGGTGGATGCTCATTTCTTCGTTGAGCTTCCCCATGGAATCGTCCGGTCCCACGGTGACGACATCTTTCTTCATGGCATCGCCTACCTTGAGCTCGAAGAGGATTTCCAGCGTTTTATCCAGACGCGTTTCCATTGTTATATTATAGAATCCTATCCGGTCAATTTTGATGTTCGGTTACGCCCCTGATGCCGGCGGCGTACAGTTTTCCGCAAGATGTGAACAGGCTGTCCCGCGTGGCCATAACAACGATATTTTCATCCAGGGCGCATTCAATCAGCTTCTGGTCCACCGGCCTGCCCCGGACGAAAACGACTGCCTTGATGCCGAATACGGATGCGGTCCGGATAACATGGGAGTTGCACAGACCGGTGAGAAGGATATCCGGTACCGCGTCATCAGCCAGAACTTCACTCATGAGATCGCTGGCCCGGGCCGTCTTGATGTCGACCTCGAGCTGTGTTTCCAGAGTATACTGGACATCAGCATTCAGTATCTGTATGGCGTCGCGCAGTATCATAATAAATGTTTCCGGCACGGCAGGCGTGCCTGTGTCCCCTGTGGGGGCATCAGCATTAAGAAGGAGAAAAAATGGTTATGTCAAGGATAAAAATTCAATCGCAGAGCGGAAAGACAGATTATTCTTCTTGAAAATCTTCGCGGTTTTGCTACATTGATTCAGGAAGCATGGCGTAGCCAGGCAAAGCGCATGAAGAAATGAATACCGTTGAGCTTACATCGGAGGAACGCGGCATCCTCGCTGACTTGTCCGGCAGGATTTCGGAGGCGAAATCTCTTGAAGAGGCGGTTGAAGCCCTGTTCCGGCACATGGGAAGCCTGGTCCCCTGTGAAAGGCTTGATGCGGGTCTGCTGGAAGAGGACGGACGCCGCATGGAGCTCCAGGTCGTCAGGGCCGCTTATGATCCAATCACCGCTGCCGCCGGCGAGACTGTCGATATGCTGGGGAGCTTTTACCAGCGGGCCCTCGATCAGGGTGCCCCCTTCATGAGCGATCCCGCGGAACACGGCCTTGAATTTGAGGTCCTTGACATGTCAAAGCTCCTGGCGGAAGAAGGCATCCGATCGCTTATCGTGGCGCCGGTCGCGGTCGGCACCACCGTGCTGGGGATTCTATCATGCGGCACGCGCAGTAAAGCATCGTATTCCGGCCATCATGTGCTGCTGCTTGCGGAAACGGCGAAGCTGCTGCAGCACCATTTTATAGAAGCCCAGCAGGCGGACCGGATCGAAAAGAACTACCGCGCTTACATGGAAATGCTGGCTTTCGTGTCGCACGAGCTGAAAAGCCCTATATCCTCCATCGTGACCCTTGTCCAGACACTGGTGGAAGGATACTACGGCAAAATGGATGAAAAACAGCGGGACATCCTGGACAGGATTTTGAAAAAAGCGGAATACCTCAACGCGGTCAGCAGCCAGTACCTGAACCTGTCACGCTTCGAGAGCAGCGTTATAGACCTTCAGCCAAGGCTTGTTGATTTCATTGATGATATTGTTGAACCGATCATCGATATTCTCCATCCCCAGCTCAACGAACGGAAGGTGAACCTGGAGCGGGATTATGCCTCAACCGTGTTCCCGGTGCGGTGTGATCCGGACCTTATGAGGATCGTCATGATGAACCTTGTCAGTAACGGTATTAAATACGGCAACCTGGGCGGCACGCTCCGGGTATCTCTTGTGAAAGGCTTCAAGAAATTTTCACTGTCGGTATGGAACGAAGGGCCGGGGTTCAGCGAGGAGGAGAAACACCTTCTGTTTAAGAAATTCTCGCGGCTCAAGGCTGCCGAGCTGATAGAGCGGAAAGGGAGCGGGATCGGGCTGTACGTATCCTGGAAGATCGTCCAGCTTCACTGCGGCCGTCTCACCGCCGACTCCGAGCATGGCTCGTGGGCCAGGTTCATCGTGGAAATGCCGCAGTATCTTGACCTGTGCATCGTCGAGTGACGTCAGGCGCGTTCCTCTTTATCGAGCTGCTCCAGGTACTGATCCCACACCTTGTCGATCTCATTGGCTTCCTTTTCGTCAAGCCGCTCGATGATGAAGCCGGCATGTATCAACACCTTGTCATTGATCTTTACATCAGGCATCAGCGAGATGTCGACCATGGTTTCAACGCCCCGGGCCTCGGCAACGGCCCTGGTATCCTTCAATTTTAGTTATGGTCATCGGTACTGCAAGACACATATGGTTCTCCTTTATTCTGATGAGCGCGGTTGTAAGACCGCGCCGTGTTGTGGCACGGCATGCCGTGCCCGGATAATCAGCAGATCCTCGGCAGCTGCTCTTCGGTCAGGAGCGGCAGTATTCTCCTGCCGCCGATGGCCGTTTCAATATAGGCCTTTCCCGGGAACGCCGTGTTTATTTCGCCGATAACGGCGGCGTCCCTGCCTTCGCGGGTGCTTTTCAGCAGCTTCACGATCCCCTCGGCGTCGGAAGCGCCGGCAATGATGACAACCTTGCCCTCGTTGGCCGCGTACAGGGCCTCGATGCCGAGGATGCTGCACACGCCCTTTACTTCGTCGCGGATGGGGAGCGAATCCTCGGAAAGCATGGCGCTGTATGATTTTCCCTTCACGATTTCGTTCAGAACTGACGCCACGCCGCCGCGGGTCGGGTCGCGCATGAACTTAATGCTGTCCGGATAGTTATCGGCGACCTTCGCGATCATATGGTTCAGGTGAGCGCAGTCGGATTCCAGGCCCCGGGAAAAAGAGAGGCTGTTGCGCTGTGCCATGATCGCCATACCGTGGTCGCCGATGGTGCCGCTCACGATGATGCGGTCTCCCGGGACAATCTCCCCGCGCTGGATTCTCCTGTCAATGATGCCGATGCCCGAGGTGTTGATGAAGATTTTATCCGCTTTGCCGTTGGGCACCACCTTGGTGTCTCCGGTAACGATTGTCACGCCGGCACGGTCGGCCTCGGATTTCATGGAATCAAGGATTTTCTCGAGGTCCGAGAAGTCGAGGCCTTCCTCGAGGATGAGGGCGCATGAAATGTAGAGAGGCCGGGCGCCCATCACCGCCAGGTCGTTCACGGTGCCGTTCACCGCCAGCTTGCCGATATCGCCGCCGGGGAAAAAGATCGGCGTGATGACAAAGGTGTCAGTGGTAAAAGCGATGGAAGAACCGCCGATGCCGAGGACGGCGGAATCATCGAGCTGGACGTTAGCCGCGCCGAAGCGTTTCCGGATGACCGTTTCGATCATCTCGTTCATGAGCCTGCCGCCGCTGCCGTGTCCCGGTAGTATCGTTTTCGGCATCATCTGCTCCAGTACTTGTAATAGGCCGCGCAGGGCCCTTCCATGGACACCATGCAGGGGCCGACGGGCTCCTCCGGCGTGCAGGCCTTCCCGTAGAGGGCGCACTCCGGGGGGGTGATGAGCCCGCGCAGGAGTTCGCCGCACCGGCATCCCTTCGCTTCTTTCGGCTCGGGCGTCGTGACGGGAAATTTTCGCGCTGCGTCGAATTCCGCGTATTCATCCCGGATATCCAGACCGCTGCCAGGGATAACGCCGATGCCGCGCCAGTGGGCGTCAGAGGTCCGGAACACCTGGCGGAGTATTTCCAGGGCCCTGGCGTTTCCTTCTTCTTTGACAACGCGGGTATATTGATTTATCGTTTCATTTTTATTCTTTTTAACAAGATCAACGAGGGAGAGCATGCCCATGATGAGGTCCGGCGCGTCAAAGCCTGAGACGACGCAGGGCCTGCCGTACCGCTCGGAAATGAACCTCCAGGCCCCGGCGCCGATGATGGCGCTCACGTGCCCCGGCAGGATGAAGCCGTCGATCTTAACCTCATGCGCGGCCAGGAGCGCCTCCACGGCCGGCGGGGTGAGCTTATTGCCCGACAGCAGGGAGAAATTTTTAATGCCGCGTTTTTTCGCCTCGAGTATGGCTACCGCTTCGGCCGGTGCCGTGGTCTCAAACCCCACGCTGAGGAACATCACTTCCGCATGCGGGTCCGCTTCGGCTATTTCCAGGGCGTTCATGGGGGAGTACACGACACGGATATCCATACCCCCTGCCTTTTCTTTTGCCAGGGAACTGTAGGATGACGGGACCTTGATCATGTCGCCGAAGGTGGTGATGACGGTATGGTGCTCCTTGCCGATTTCTATTGCCCGGTCCAGGTAGTCGTTGGGCGTGACGCACACGGGGCAACCGGGGCCGTCCACCAGGGTGAGTTTTTCGGGGAAGAGGTCCTTGACGCCGGTCCGGAAAAACTCCGTGGTGTGGGTGCCGCAGACCTCCATGATCCTTATTTCATGTTCCAGCCGGAGTCCCCTGAGGCGGGCCGCCAGTTTTTTCTTAATATCGTTTTCCATCAGGTTATTTCGATGCTCACTATTGAGAATTCCCTCCCTTCCAGGAGTTCTATATCGGGCGATTCGCACTTCACGCAGGTGAAGCTCCATTTCTTGTTCTTGAATGCATGTTCATGACCGCATGCGCGGCACCGCACCTTGACAGGGATATGCTCGATGTCAAGAACGGCGCCGTCGGCGATGGTATCCTTGCTGAGCATGTCAAAATAGGACTGCGCCCATTCAGGAATAATGTCGGAAAGCTGCCCGATCCGCAGGTTGATGGAGGCGACTTTCTTCGCGTTGTTTTTGTTCGCGTGTTCAAGGACTATGTCCAGGATGCCGCTCATGATGGATAGTTCGTGCACGTGATGCTCCCTGATTGTAATGGGGATTATCATATCGGGAATGAGCCTTTATATGTCAACCATTAATGCTGGGACAATTGTCATCAAGCGGTTGTTTCCCCTGTCTTGTTATTTCAGGTGAGGAAAAGCGGGGCAGGGTTACAAAAATCGTTGATTATTTTGCACCAGGGCGGTACATTGAATGTATCCATATAACATAACCGGTGCCGGGAGAACGACATGAAGCAGGGAAAGGGAGTTGAACTGATAGTCGGGATTCCATCATACATGGAGGCGGACACCATCGGGTATGTAACCCGGCAGGTGGATCTCGGGATCCGGCGGTATTTTCACAACCTGAAATCAGTCATAATCAATGTCGACAACAACAGCGAGGATGACACCAGGAATGCCTTCCTGTCCATTGAAACGGTAACTCCCAAGGAATACATCTCAACACCCCGCGGCGTGAAAGGGAAGGGGAATAACTTCATGAACCTTTTCAAGACCGCGCGCTCCCATTCGGGAACGCTTAAGGCGGTCGTGGTGCTGGACGCCGACCTCCGGTCCGTGACCCCGGAGTGGGTAAAGCATTTTACGGAGCCGATACTCAAGGGGTATGATTATGCGCTCCCGCGATATAGCCGCCACCAGTTCGACGGCACCATCACCAACCATATATGTTATCCGCTCCTCTATGGCCTCATGGGCGAGAACATCCGCCAGCCCATAGGCGGAGATTTTGCATTTTCCCCGCGCCTGGCCGCCTATTGGCTTGATCAAAAATGGCTCCCCACCACCAGGCTGTACGGCATTGATATTTTCATGACCCTGAACGCCATCATCGGCAAATTCAAAATTTGCGAGGTCGGTCTCGGGGCCAAGATACACAAGGCCAGCGCTCCGAAGCTGGGCCCCATGTTCACACAGGTGGTGACCACCTTCTTTGATAAGGTGCTTTCAAAGAAAGCGGATTGGATCGGCATGCCGGAGGATAATCCGAAAGCAAAACCCCTTTTCGGCATTACAAAGCTCGATCCACCCCAGGAGCTTGCCATAGATATCCGGGATCTGAAGGACAAGCTTCGCAACGAGTTCCTGTCTCGCGAAAAGCTTCTAAAAAAATACCTCAGCCCTTACCTGTATCTCAATATCAGGCATATGATCGAGCGGGATCACTATGACATGGACACCCTCATGTGGACTCAGTCGGTGTACCAGATTCTCTACACTTTCGACATCGGGACCCCGGCCATGAAAAAGGACATCATTGAGGCGCTGAAGCCCCTCTACTTCGCCCGCTCCGTCACTTTTGATTATGAGACATGGAAATACCGTATCGACTTCGCTGAAGAGCTGATACTCCACCAGGCCATGGCCTTCTCGTCGCAGAAGCCCTATTTCTACGGGCTCTACCTGAAGCGGGCCCAGGAGATGGATAAGAAAATGAAGCAGAGAAAATAATCTGGCGGATGTCGTTCCCGGTTACGCGGGCATCATTATAGTGCATGGAGTGAAATACAGCCGGATGAAAGTGCTGCTGACAGGGGCGACCGGTTACATCGGGCGCAGATTGAAGGTCAGGCTCCTTGAGGACAAGAACGTGGAGCTTCGCCTTTTTGTCAGGAACGTGAAGAAGATCCGCGAGGTTTCCCGTAAAAAAGTTGATATTGTCGAGGGGTCGTCTTTCGACAAGGGGTCCCTCAGGATCGCCCTCCGTGATATTGATGTTGCCTACTACCTGATCCACTCCATGGGGGCGAAAGGCGATTTCAGGGAACTCGACCGTATCAGCGCTGAAAACTTCAGGGATGCATGCATTGATGCCGGCGTTAAGAGGATCATTTATCTCGGCGGGTTGGGCATAAAGGAATGCGCGAGCAGGCACCTCCTGAGCCGCATCGAGACCGGCGAAATACTTTCAGCGCGTCCTGACCGGATCCAGACCATATGGTTCCGCGCCGCCATGATCATAGGCTCCGGCAGCGCGAGCTTTGAGATATTGTGGAACTTCGTGGAAAAAGCGCCGGTCATGGTCGCTCCCAGCTCCATCAATACCATGACACAGCCGATCGCAGTGGATGATGTCCTTTCCTATCTGTATGACGCCAAGGATCTTGCCGTGAAGGATGACCTGGTCGTTGATATCGGTTCGGAAATCCTGAGTTTCAGGGAGATGCTTAAAAAAACAGCGGAAGTCATCGGGGTAAAGAGATATATCATACCCATCCCCAGCTGGACCCTGAGATTGTCATCAGCATTCTTTATAAACATTTTTCCGGTGCCGCGTCGCATGACAGTGGCGCTTCTGAAGGGATTGAAATGCGAAACCGTTATCCAGAATAATAATGCGGAAATATATTTTCCTCAAATAGCGCCGGTTTCTTTTGCCGAAGCCATGTGCAAGGCTGTTGATGATATCGAGAATAAACAGGTTTTGAGCAGATGGAGCGACAGCAGCGGCGCCGAATTATGCGATGTCAAGGATCATGATGAGATCGCCCGCGAGGTGCTCCTTGATCGAAAGATTAAAAAATTAGGAAGTATAACGCCGCATTATATGTTCAGGTCCATCATGGCACTGGGTGGTGAAAACGGATGGTTCTCTTATCATTTTTTATGGGAGATCCGCGGTTACCTGGATAAACTGATCGGCGGCTACGGCATGAGCAGGGGAAGAAGGGACGCCGATCACCTGCGTATCGGGGACAGCCTGGACTTCTGGAAAGTTGCGGATATCCAGGAGGATAAAAGACTCCTTCTCCTCGCCCAGATGAAACTTCCCGGGAAGGCATGGCTTGAATTCCATATTGACGGGAACTTCCTTGTACAAACCGCTTATTTCCTTCCTCATGGATTGTGGGGATATGTTTACTGGTACCTGCTTAAGCCTTCTCATTTCCTGATTTTTCATGATATGGCGAAAAACCTTATCAGGCGTGCTCGGCAAATGGAGGACTGGCACCGATAACTATCGGTCCAACCCGTCAGTTATGTCCTGGTTAATCATAGGTATCTTGGATGCCCATCATCTTTAAATAACTTATCAGCAGGTAGTTATCGGTTATAAAAAGTTTTTCCCGAAAATTTTTCATATTACTGATTTTAATCCGTCTATAGTGTAAAGTGAGGATGATATGAAAATACAGACAACAATAAACATTAAGAATTATTATTTGAAATTACTTGATAATGCAGCTCTTGTCACTGGGCAATCAAGAAGATTCATTATTTCTTCATTAATGCTTCGTATTTCCATGGATCATGATGCTCTAGTTAAAACTTGGGAACAAATAGAATATCAAAAAAAAGGTAATAGCAGCGATTATCATCGTCTCCATATTGGTTTGAAGCCAGCCGAGTATGAATTGTTCCTGGATCTAAGGAAATTTTTCAAGCAATCTGTATCTCTTCTTTTAACTCATGCAATAGATGAATACCTTGATGAAATGATAAAAGCATACAATAATAGCACCGATAACTATCCAGTTGTAAACTATATTTTGAAAAGAATAATTATTGATAATGTGGTCAGCTGGATACTTTCCTGGGGGGTTACCAGAAAATTACTTGCCCATCCGTTATACAGTGTGACATGAAAAATATTTTTGCTTGCCATTGAGAGGCCGTTTTATTATTATAAATATTTGGAGGGGGCCACGCAGCAGCGCTGGCCCGCCTTAGGGCGGGCGGTGAGGAAAGTCCGAACACCATAGGGCAGGGTGCCGGGTAATACCCGGGCGCCGCGAGGCGATGGAAAGTGCAACAGAAAAGATACCGCCCCGTAAGGGGTAAGGGTGAAATGGTGAGGTAAGAGCTCACCGCGTCAGCAGTGATGCGGACGGCAAGGTAAACCCCACCTGGTGCAAGGCCAAGTAAGCAGCTGTCTGAGAACGGCCCGTTCGAAGCTGCGGGTAGGTCGCACAGAACCGTATGGCAACATGCGGTCAAGATAGATTGCTGCATAAACAGAATTCGGCTTATGTCCCCCTCCATACTTCATGGTGGCCCCGCGATCATATCGCGGGGCCACAACCTATAAATAGTACTTGATTTTTATTATCTCCTTGAATATCTTTATTATATCTGGTTAATTTCAACCTGTTAAGTCTTGATTCAGCACATGTCAGGGAGGTGCAGATCGCACATTCAAGGAGGAGCGGCATGAAGCGATTGATATTACTGGCCACGATTGTTTTAGTATTTGCTATTACAGGTGTTCTTCAAAGCACGAAGATGGGCCTCTATCAAGTGGTCGAAGTCTACATTTGCGAGCAGGAAGTTATCTTGGCAGAAATGATAGCTAAAACAAGCATATCACGCCAGGAACTTACCACCGTGAGTTATTGCACATGTGATGGAGTGGATCCGAGCATGAAGGTGTTTGTGAAAAAGAACAAGTGCGAACCACCTAAAGATATGGTTTATGCATGCATCTGCATCGGGAAAACTCACTATTAATTGTTATTCTTTGTACCGATAACTATCCTTGTCCGGGAACATGTTTGTAAAAAAATCAGGCTCAACTAAGCGGCCTGAATTAAATGACCGATAACTATCCTATTATTACAGCATAACAATACATATCATAAGGCACTACAATGGATCGAAACAGAAAAATACTCATTTCCATACTGGCGCTGCTGGTCCTCTCCTCAGTTATAGCGATTGTAGACATCAGCATGAACATGCAGCAGAAACGCGGCGGCGGCATGTCCTTCCGGGGGCCACAGATCGGGTCCGGCGTCGGCATCGTGCGCGTCGAAGGCGCAATACAGATGATCGGCTCCGGCTCACCATTGGGTATGAGCCAGGGCGCGGAAAATATCATACGCCGTCTTGACGACCTTGAGCACAACAGCGACATCAAGGCGGTAGTGGTAAGGATAAATTCCCCAGGCGGCACTGTGGGCGCTTCCCAGGAGATATACCAGAAACTCTGGAAACTGAGGAAGAAGAACATACCCCTGATCGCCTCCATGGGAGAGATCGCGGCATCTGGCGGATACTACGTCGCCTCGGCATGCAACTATATCGTGGCCAACCACGGGACCCTCACCGGTTCCATCGGCGTGATTGCGGTATCACCGAACCTCCGCCGGCTATTCGAAAAAATTGGAATCGACATGAATGTCATCAAGAGCGGAAGATACAAGGATATCCTCTCCACCTTCAGGGAAATCAGCCCCGAGGAGCGGCAGCTCATACAGGAAATAATCGATTCGTCATACCGGAAGTTCCTGAAAGACGTGGCCCTGGGCAGAAACCAGAATGAATCAGACATACAGCCCATAGCAGACGGGCGCGTGATGAGCGGAGAGACGGCCCTGAAATACAAGCTCGTGGACATGCTGGGGACCTTCGAGGACGCCATTGAAAAGGCGCGTCAGATGGCGAAGCTATCCGAGGACTGCCCGGTCTACGAAGAAATGAAGTCTCCACTGGAGCAGATGCTGTTCAGGATGGACGGTATGTTCCGGGGCGGGAGTCTGATGGACCAGGGCCTGCGGAGCCTGGAGCAGGAAAATAATTACCGCATCGAGTACAGGTACATGCCATGATTATTGCCGAATTCAGATCGCTCCGCTGGACGGACCTCTTTCTGTATGCCCTGCTGGATCCAAGGGCCCTCTACCGGCAGATAGACCGGAAAGAGCCGAAGTCCTTCGCCCTCAGTTTTGTCATACCTGCAGCAGTGGCCGTTATCGACATCATTACCCTGTCAATGCTGGGCAAGGAATCACCTTTCTTTTATTACAAGATCACCTACGGGTGGATTTTCATGTTCCTCTACCATGCCCTCACGGTAGTTATCTCGGCGGCCCTCATGGACATGGCGGCGCAGTTTTTCGGATTCAGGGGGAATATCCGCGACTTTATCATACTTGTTAACTTTTCCCTCTTCCCGAAGATATTTATCCTGCCCCTGGTATACATCTTCAAGGTTTTCAATTTCGCGCCGCTGTTCTTCTACACTTTCTTTTCGCTGGGACTTTTCGTCTGGTCGGTCCTGATCGCGGTCCAGGGAATTTCCGAGATGCATTCCGCAAACTTCGGGAAGGCCTTCGTTATATACATTTTCCCGATGCTCCTGACCGGGATAACCCTTTTCTTCATGCTGGTGCTGTTAGTCATTTGTGGCGTCGGCTACCTGGCAGGGTAGTTTCAGCGGTCGGGATGGAAAATTTTTGCTAAGCCCAGGGAAAGGAAATAGAGGATGGTCCCCGCCGTGACCATGGTGGCCCCGGTCGGCGTATCCAGGTAGTAGGATAGAAAGAGCCCGCCGATCATTACCATGACCGTAAAGGCGATGCCCCACAGGATGACCTTCCGGTAGTCCTTCGATACCAGCAGGCCGAAGCTTGCCGGCAGCACCACCAGCGCCGATACCAGTATGATCCCCACTATCTTTATGCTGATGACGATGATCCCCGCGAGAAAGATCAGGAGGATCGTATCGAGCAGTTCCGTGCGGACTCCGCTCACGGCCGCCGCTTCCTCATCCATGGTCATGAAGAGGATGCGGTGAATGAAGATGAAAATGAAGGGGACGAAGACGGCGAGGGTGGCCAGAGCAATGATATTGTCCGCCGGGGTAACGGCCAGGATGTTCCCGAAGAGGTAGCTCATCAGGTCGAAGGCGTATCCTTTTTTCAGGGAGAGGAAGATGGCCCCCAGGGCCATGGAAAAGGAAAAGAAAATACCGATCCCCATGTCAAAGGATATCCTGCCGAAGCGCACCATTTTGCCGATAAGTATCGCCGCTGCAACGCAGAAGGCAAGGGACGTGATAAAAGGATCGACGCCTATCAGCACGCCGAGGGCCACGCCGCCGAAGGCCGTATGGGCGATCCCCGCGCCCAGGAAGGACATTTTCCTCATGACCACGAAAAAGGAGAGTATGCCGAAGAGGATTCCCACGAGAAAACTCATGATGAAGGCGTTGCGGAAAAAATGGAGCTGGAACAGTTCGGTCATTTGTCTTCCCCGCATCCCTCGCAGTTTTTGTCATGCCTGACGTAATAGACGTTTTTCCCGAACACGCTGGAAAGCGACTCGTTTGAGAGGCATTCCCCGGGCGTACCGTGGAAATGGAGCCTGGTCTTGAGACACGCAAGGCGGTCCACGATGCTTGACACCGCGCCGATATCATGGGAGACCATGACGATGGTCAGGTTCATCGTTGTGCGCAGGTCGAGGAGCATCTGGTAGAAGTTGTCCTGGGCCAGCGCGTCAAGGCCGGTCGACGGCTCGTCCAGGAGCAGGATTTTCGGCCCTACGGCAAGGGCCCGGGCGATGAGCACCCGCTGCTTCTGTCCCTCTGAAAGGCTGCCGAAATGATGGCCCATCATATCCGCCATCTCTACCAGCTTTAAAACTTTTTCGATACTGGACCGATCTTTATCATTCAGACGCTCGAACATCCCTTTGCCCGCGTATCGGGCCATGGCGACCACGTCAAAGATGCTGACCGGCATGTTGAAGTCCACGGAGCTTTTCTGGGGGAGGTAGCCAATGGAGCCGCGGGGCGCTTTACGTGGCGGATTTCCAAACACGGTGACGGCGCCCTGGTAGGGCTCCTTGAAGCCCATGATGGTGCGGAGGAGGGTGCTCTTGCCGCTCCCGTTGGGACCCACGATGGACAGGATTTCCCCCGCGTTGACCGAGAGACTCACGTCCTCAAGGATCACGCTCCCGTTGTACCGGACCCACACATTCTTCAATGATATGACTGGTTCTCCCACGGGTTCTCCTTGAATTACTTCAGCGCGTCCGCCAGCTTCGTCGCGTTGTATTTCATGAGGTCCAGGTAACTCGACCGGTCCGCTGACGCGGGATCGCCGGTGCCGTCGAGCCTCACGACGGTGCCACTGATCTCGTCCGCCAGGACCCGGGCCGTCCTGTCCTCGGATGAGAGGCTCATGACGATGGCGGTTACGCCGTCCCGCCGCGCCCGGTCCACGATCTCCTTCATGGAGCGCACCGACGCTTTATCGCTTCCTTCACGCTGGACCGTTCCCGTGATGGAGAGGCCGTAATCGGCGGCGAAGTAGTCCCATGCCTCGTGCCACTGGATGAATGACTTCCTGGTCTTGTTCATGAAGAGGGTTGCGATGGATTTGTCAAGCGCATTCAGTTTATCCTCGTAAGCCTTCAGGTTCTGACGGTAGTATGCGCCGTTCTCCGGGTCAACGGAACTCATCTGCTCTGTCATGGCTTCTGCGATCCCCCCGGCTTTTTTCACGCTGAGCCATATATGCGGATTGATATCACGATGCCCCCGCCGCGTCTCCATCAGGTAAAACCTCGCGGCGGAGGTGGGGAGATAGCGCTCTATCCATCCGTCAAAGTCACGCACGACGCCTATGAAGAGGGATGTACCCTGCAGATCACGGGCTATTGACGGCCTTGGCTCAAACGTGTGGGGGTCCGCTCCGGCGGGAATTACAAAAAAAACAGACCCCCTGTCGCCGCAGATGTTCCGGGCAATATCATAGAGGGGGAAGACCGATACGGCGACCCGGATTCCCGATGGTGCTGGCCTTTCACCGGTTTTCCCGCATCCGGCGATACAAATCAAGGCTAGAATTACAGCGCAGATGTCATATCTTTTCATTAACGTTAGTCCCTGTAGTATGTGGTCCCGGCATGCCCCTGCAGATGCCGGGAACGATATGGATACCTGCATACTGCAATTGCCGAATCGTGTCAAGAAATTGAGGATTGATGATTGTTAAATCTATCAATACTCAACCAGGTTTTTTTTCTCTGCGGGAAGCCTCTCCTTCACAAAGGAGTTGAATTCGCTGATGATTGCCATGAATTTAACCCTGTCGGAACCGGAAGCCATTGACACCACGGGGCTTTCCTCCCGGATATACTGCGCGCTCCCTGCCCTTATTTTAAGGTACAGGGTCCTGGCTTCGGGGGTGTCAATATTTTTTGTCTTCAATTGATAGAAGCCCCGCATTTCAAGAATCGCATAGAGCTTTTTGAGGTCCTCGCCGGATATATCGAATTGCGCCAGGATATCGTTATTTTTTCTTGTGCTGCTCACTGACCGCTCCTCTCTCTTGAGGGCGCCGCCGTTTTTATTGATCACGACAGTGATGGTGACGAAGCGGCCCCCGGGAGCATCGCCGCTGTGGTAGTAATACGCGGCCTCGAAAGCGCCTTTACGGATCAAATCATCAATACTGTCCCGGCATCCCGGTGCGGAGAGGAAGATGCATAAGGCGCCAATAATAAATTTTCGGTTCATCCGGTGTGGTCATCCCTGATTATGGAAATGAAATAAACAAGTTGTGAAATTCTGCAATCGATGAGCAGGAGGCAATGTAATATGTGCAGGCGGAGTTTTACATCTCCGCCTGCCAGTGAAAATCCGCAATCGTAGGATTTCAGGAACGTTTCGCGTTATTGCTTCTTGAACTTCGCCTTGGCCTTGTCGAAGGCCTGGGACAGGTCGTTCATTGCCTGCTCGGCCCCTTTCTTGAGCTCAATCCAGCCTTCGCCGCTGACGCTTTTAAGCTCCTTCAGCCTGACCTCCGCTTCCTTTTTCTTTATCTTGAGATCCTCGGCCAATTTGTTGTAATCTTCCTTCATTACCGATGCTGCTTCGGTTCCCTGCTTTGTGAGTTCGTCGATCTTTTTGTCCCATTCCAGGATTTTATCGGATAATTTCTGCATATAAGATTTTTGATCGTTATCCATAGCCAGCTCCTTGAAAATAGTAGTTAGTAGATATGTTTCTTATTCCGGTGCCAGTCTATGCCAACACTCCACCGTCTCAGGCAGGGAAGGGTGATTGGTCTCCGGCAGAGAAACAACTTGTTTATAGATGAGCCATGTGATCTTATAATATATATAATCGTTATTTTATTCAACAAAAAATCCTGCCCCAAAGGTTTTTTTATCCGCACAGGATGGATCGATGCCGGAAAATGAAAATAAATTTCCTGAAATGTGTTCTGCCGGGGTCTTACTATATATTGTAGTTAAGGATCTTTTTGGCAGGGTATGACACAATAATATTTGACATTATGCCATACTGTTGTTTGCTGATATATACAGTGGTCCTGAGAACTGCCATTGCATATCGGCAGGCTGTTATTCGTTAGATTGAGGAGTATACCATGAAAAAAATGAAAGGAACGGGACCCATTATGGTCGCCGCTGTGCTGGGGATCATGATCATGTCCACGGCGAAGGCCGGGCCGCTTGAAAATATGCAAGGCGTGCTGATATTTCTCCAGAAAGCACGGTTGACCACTGCCGTTCAGGCAAAGAGCGAGAACCTGATAAAAGCGAAGGAGCTCCTTGCGGTGACCCCCTATGACGGTGGTGGACATCGCGCCGCGGCGCTTTCCCTGACCGTGCAGGCTATCGGCAATGTCAACAATTTCAAGTTGGAAAAGGCGGATCAGCAGATAGACATTGCCATTGTGAAGGTAAAGCACACCATGCAGGCGATAAAGCAGGAAACCGCGGCTAAGGCGAAGCAGGGGAATATGAAATAATATGGCGGAAGAAAAGCCATAATCGATCACCGGCGTTCCGAATCTGCCATGTGAAAAGCGATGGCGTTTCACGGCGCGGGTGCGGATCCGGCGGGATTGGCGAAACACAATCTGAACAGGGGTGACTGATGAAAAAGGCGAAAGGTATAATTGTTTTTTTCCTGGTGGCCGCGGCGGTCGTTCTGGCGGCAAAATTTTTCAACTTTGGGATCGTCCGGGAATACAGGGTAGATACTGATAAGAATATCCAGGAATTGAAAGAAAAAATCGCCGACCTCGAGAAGGAGAAAATCAAGGACACCAGGACCATGAACAGCCTGGCCAACAATTACAGCCGTCTTGGAACGATATATGTTGAAAAGCGCCTCTGGGACCCTGCCATTGAATGTTATTTGAAAAGCATGAAGTACGGGAAGGACACTCCCGGCCTGTACTACTCGGCGGGCCTGGCCTACGGGAACAGGGGAGCCGAGCGTGACAGCCGCGAAGACATCGACAGGGCCGAACATTACTACAAAAAGGCGATAGCGATGCAGGAGAATTACTCAGATGCACAGAACGCCCTGGCGATACTCCTGTTTTACCACAAGGAAGAGAAAGATAAGGCGCTGTCGATTATCGAAGAAGTTGTGGGCCGCAACAAGTATAATTACATGGCCCGCTTTACCCAGGCGCGCTTTTACTACGAGATGGACAGGCTCCCCCGGGCCCTCTCCATCTACGAGGAACTGAACGCTGACCTCGGGAAGCTCCCGCCCTCAGAGATCATAGAGGAGTACAAGAAAAACTGCAGAGACAACATCCAGCGCATCATGATGGAAGTAGGCAAGAAGAAAACCAACTGATTACTTTATCTTTTAATCTAAAAGCAGCTTGCGGATGATTCTTGCGTATTAATTGATAGGCGCGTGAATTGCTCACGCCCGCAGTGCGCACGAGGCTTACGCCCGCCATAGCACAGGGATGTGCTATTTTGGCGGGTGGGTGTGGGCACTACGCGCCTTTCAGCAGTTATTGGGAATTATACGGGAGCGCCCCTATCTCCACTCTTCGTCAGGCAGGGGCCGCGGGATCCTCTTGTCCGCGGACTTCTGAATGAAGTGTTCTTTTAGAATTACAATATCAACACGCCGGTTATACGCCCTTCCCAGGGGGGTGCTGTTGTCATCTATGGGACGGTACTCGCCGAAGGACACGGAGGAGAGCTGGCTCGGATTGACGTCCGCGTCATCGGTCAGGTAATGCAGAACGTTAAGCGCCCGCGCAGACGAGAGTTCCCAGTTGGTCCTGTAGGCTTCTTTCGCCTTCGGGAGATTGACCGGTGAATTGTCGGTGTGCCCTTCAATGCGGACAAAGTTATCCATCTTTTGTACTATTCTCCCGACCTTTTTCAAAATAGGACGGGCCTCTCCCCTGAGGCGCGCAGAACCGGGGTCGAAGAACACGTCACTGCTCAGCGTGATTATCAGGCCGCGCTCGTCTTCCATCACCCTTACCGCTTTTGATTCGATTTCAGGCTTGAAGGCTTCAACGGCGCGCTTCATTATCTGTGACATGTACTGCTGGCGCTGGCTGCTGGGCAGGGCGGTAATGTTCTGGCCCAGGTCCATCAGGTTTCCCTTTGTAATGGACTTCCCGCCGGCCATGATGCCGACGTTACCCTTGAACGATGAAAGTATGTAAAGATAATCGAACCCCTTCACGGTGGTTTCTTCTCCCATGAGGACGATGAAAAAGCAGAGAAGCAGGTTGTTCATATCCCCCATGGTGAGGAGCCAGGGAGGAGCGCCCTTGATTTTTGATTTTTCCCGTTTAACAGCCATGGGTCAGTCACTTACCTCTTCAGCAATCTCTTCCCTCATATCAGGCGAAAGGAAGGAGACCAGCTTGTCCTTGACGATGCGGGGGTTGTCCCCGGACTGTATGGAAAGCACACCCATGAGTATGATGGAACGCATGAGCACTTCATTGTTGGTCATAACGTCAAGGCGTGATGCCAGGGGTGTAAAGTAGAGGTAGCACATAATGGCGCCGTATAAGGTTGTGATGATAGCGACAGCGAGGTACGGGCCGATGGAGGCCCGATCGCTCAGGTTGACCAGCATCATGACCAGTCCCATCAGGGTACCGATCATACCAAAGGCAGGAGCGTACCCGGCCCAGTCGTCCAGCATCCGCTTGTTGTCGTCATGGCGGCCCACCATCTGCTCGATTTCGGTTTCCATGATATTCTTGACCAGCTCCGGGTCGGTGCCGTCAACCACGAGCTGGAGGCCCTTCTTCATGTATGGGTCATCGAGCTCGTCCAGGTCATCTTCCAGGGCCAGGAGGCCTTCACGGCGGGCCTTTTCGGAAAATGAAACGATAGTCACAATTAATTCACTGAAATTATACCGGGGCGGAAAAAGACCTACTCTGAAGAGTGTAGGAATTAACAGGAGCTGCTTTATTTGAAAAGCGACCAGCATTGAGCAGATACTCCCACCGATGGTGATCCACATTGACGGGATGTCTACAAACAAAAGTACGCTACTTTTAGCGGTTATAATCCCCATGACCAGCACGATCATACCCGCGATCATCCCTATTAGCATCCCTAATTCCATATATCAACCCCTGAACAATTAATAGAATCTAGTCGTTACTTGATATTATTTTCGGTATTTATTATTATTTTAAAGAATAAAAAAAAGCAGATAGTTATCGGTATGATAAAAAATATTCAAATCTGATATTTTGTTTGGTAAATTCAAAATAGTGGCAGCAGTTGTCATCCCTGGTCCCCCTCACCGGGAGGGAGGGAGTGAAATTATCCTTGTCGGGAACGCTCATCTGCGCTTTATTGATATTAATTCATCCAAGGCATCGGACAAGTATGATTATCAGGCAGATAAAAAGCAACGGCTTTGATGAATTCTGTTATATCGTCGGCAGTGAAGCAAAGGGGACCGGCGCTGTCATTGACCCGGGCGGAAATGCCGAGACGATAGCGGAAATAGCGGATAAAGCCGGCATCTCCATCGAGTATATAATCCATACCCATGGGCATCTTGACCATACCGCCGGAACCCGCAGGTTGAAAGAACTCACCGGCGCAAAAGTCGTGCGTCACCGCCTGGAGGGCGGGGAGGGAAAGGCGGACATCCTCCTCGACGAGGAAAAAACACTTGCCGTCGGTGATATCGTCTTCATCATCTTCCATACGCCGGGCCACACGCCCGGGGGGATATGCCTCTATGCCGGGGGCAATCTCTTCACCGGCGACACTCTCTTCGTCGGGGACAGCGGCAGGACAGACCTTCCGGGAAGTGACCGCGCAGCCCTGGGCAGGTCCATCCGGAGCCTGATGGAACTTCCGGAGGAGACCATTGTGTGGCCGGGCCACGACTACGGTCCAACGCCCAGTTCAACCCTGGGCTGGGAGAAGAGGAACAATGTTAATGCCCGGGAGTATGGTTTTTACAAGGGGGAGTAGTGTATTCTCAAAAAAGTCCTTGAGATTCAAGAATAATAATAACTATTACAATACGAGGTGACATCAATGAAAAAATTTTTGCTCTCAATAACAATATCTTACCTGGTTTTCGCCCTGTCATACCCAGTGGCGGTGTCGGCGGCGCAGAAGGAGATCAAGCTTGCCAAACCGGTCATGACCGGGGGCATGCCGCTGATGACTGCCCTGAGCAAGCGGCAATCCTCCCGCTCCTTCTCTTCGCGGAAATTACCGGACCAGGTCCTGTCAAATCTTCTCTGGGCGGCTTCGGGGATCAATCGTCCTGATTCGGGGAAGCGCACGGCGCCCACGGCGATGAACAACCAGGAAATCGCGATCTATGCAGCCCTGGAAGAGGGATTGTATCTCTATAACGCGAAGAAGCATTCCCTTGAGCTGATCGCAGGCAAGGATTTGCGGACCCTGACGGGAAGGCAGGGTTTTGTCAACAAGGCGGCGGTCAACCTGGTCTACGTGGCGGACATTTCAAAGACAGCGGGATTCAACCGCGAAGAAAAACTCATCTATGCCGGCGCAGATACAGGGTTTATCGGGCAGAACGTGTATCTCTATTGCGCCTCCGAGGGCCTGTCAACGGTTATCCGCGGCTGGATCGACAAGGACGCCCTGGGAAAAGCCATGAACCTGAAATCGGACCAGGTGATCATCCTGTCACAGACCGTCGGGTATCCGGGGAAATAAGAGAGGGAAGAGGGAAAATTATCCTGAAGGGATTGATCGTAAAGTTATTGAAATAAAACGGGACCTGGACAAGGGTCGTTTCATTGTCGATGATACTTGTTGATGTTGGATATGCCCCGGTGAGAAATTAGGATAGAAGGCGCCGGCACCAGGGTGTTTCATTAATGTGAAAAATATGCAAGAGTAAAATATGAAAATTGAAGCGAAAAAAGACAAGCTGAACTTGAATACAAGCCAGGTAAAACATGCAGCAAAGCGGCCGAGAAAGGAGTCTGCTGGAGAACTGCTGTCGGAACCTGAAAAAGCCTCGAGAGAGAAACGGAAATCGAAGCCTCCGAAAATCAAGGAGCCTAAAGTCAGGACCCCGAAATTCAAGGTTCCCAAAATCAAGTTGCCCGGCATAAAACTGCCATCGCTGAAAATGCCTAAATTCAGTCTTCCGAAAATAAAGACCCCGCAATTCAAAGGAAAAAAATCAGCGTATATCATTACGATCCTGATAGCAGTGCCGGTACTGGCAGCTGCTCTATGGCTCGGCATGAATTCCCGGAAGCATCCGGTCCCCAAGCCCCTCTTTACTGAAAGCAACCTGCCGCAGGTGACGCTGGCGGACTCCAACGGGTGCGCGGTCATTTATGATGACCAGGTCTATAATGAATACTTTGCCAAGGATATCTGCGATATCAACCTTTTCAGCAACGCGGGCTCAATGGAGCTGTTCCTCGATAAAACACGGGGAGAGTATACCGTGGCGAAAACCCTTGCGGTCCGCGACGATGTTAAAAAAATGATGGAACTCTACCGCGAGATTATCAAGAAACCGTTGTTCGCCGACATGGCTGTGCCTGACGTGCGTGACGCCCAGAAGGTCCGCGTGTATATGGCGCTGCACAACTCGATAACGGCAGTCATGATAACACGCATGCAGGAAAGGAAAAACGGCGCCGCTTTCAACCTGATGAGAGACCAGTTGAATCTCAACATCCAGTACGTCAAATCGGCGCGATCGATGAATAACTACATCACCGCCCTGCGGGCCTATGAAAAATCCCTGCGCATCCTGAGATCGATGCTCAACCAGTTCGGTCCCGACATGAACATGGGAAACGATGTTTTTACAGCCTGCAGGGAAGTCGGCGACCTGATGCGGACCTTCAATCCGCAGGGTGTTTCCCTCGCGCAGATCGTCATGTTTGAATATATTCTTTCATGGAAGCAGAATTTCAATCCGTCGATCCAGCACCCTGAAGCCGCGACCTACCAGGGGATGAAGCGGAAGCCCCTTGTTTTCTTTGACCGCGGCCAGACCCAGGAGCTTTTTGACGAGCGGTGGAAAAAGCTCTATGAATACGCTAAACAGCCGACCGACACCACCCCTGACGAAGTGCGGAAGTTGCAGGAACAGCAGTATACTGCCAAACGCTTCTGGTGGTTCCATAACGCCGTTGGAAAGAAATACCTTGATACGATCCCGATCCCCGTCTATCAGCTATTCCAGGAGTCGAAAAACTGGTCTGCGACCATAAACCAGAAGCAGGGAGAGATCCTGTCCGTTATCGCTGCTCTCAAGGAGCCCGCAAAGCAGGAAAAGAAGCAGGTGAAGAAGCAGGTAACGAAATTAAAAAGGAAAAAATGACGGGAAGTCCATGGCGCGTTCCCTGATAATTTTTACCGTGTCGATCCTGCTGGCTTTAGTTTCCTTCGTCTCCGCTGGCGCGGGTATCCTGGATACGCCGGATCCCTTCATATCAGAACCCCCCTTCATCCCGATAACCGATTTTTCACCCCATACGTACCAGTTGACCGTGTCGGGCATTTACGGATATGAAGATTACGATCTGCCGGTTTTGACATCGTTTCCAATACACCGTGGCGGAATACAGGCCGCCGCTTCGGGGGCATTCACCGGGACCCTGGGCTGGAACGCTGCCCTCGGCGTTTCCTTTATTGCCACGATACCGGGGAGGGTGAGCATTGAGCCGGGGTCCTGCATCATTCCCCTGTCCGCGTCACTGGGATGGAGATTTGCCGGCGGGCCGGACCGGTCCAACTGTACCCTTGTCGGCGGCTTTACCTATGCCTACAGTTTGATTCGCGGATATTACCAGATATCCTTCCCCGGGCCGCCTACCATGTTTTATTATATGAAAGTGAATGCCCTTGCGGATGTGCTTGGGTCCGTTTACGGCCTTTTTGCCGGTATAAAACCACAGTGGAGTTTCACAAAAAACGTGTCCCTGCGGCCCTTTCTGGTGTACCGCATCACCTTCGACACGTCGGCGTTTTATTACCATGTCCGGATGACGGTGGTCAATGATGAACCGGAAAAGTCCGGCATCTACGCCTTCAAACAGCGGCGGCGGCAGGAAGCAGACAAGCCGATCAGTGAGCTCCTCCTGGGCCTTGAGCTGTACATGTACGGCGTCGGGGTCCATGTCGTTGGACAGTTTTCACTCACCCAGGCCCGATCGATGGTGCAGCTGGGCCTTTCCTATACACACTCATTTGGCGCACCGAAAGAATGATGCGCGCCGTTGCGCCCCGTGGAGCTGTTCCGCTGCCGGCTGCGGAGCCGGTCAGTCACGCGGGTCACCGTCCTGCTCCACGCCGATCATGATGATATCGTCGTTGAGGTCGCTGCCCGTGTGGGTTGTGATGCCGGTTATTATTTCATCCATTATTTCCGCCATGGGGCGGCATATGTTTTCCAGTATGATTTTTTTGATCAGCTCCTCCCCGAAGAGGTCGCGCCCGCTGTTGAACTGCTCGTATAATCCGTCGGTGAAAAACAGCAGCCGGTCCCCGGTCAGGAACTCACTCTCGCGCATCGTGCAGTTTGTGAGCTCCATGAACCCGATGGCCCGCCCGGTGGTCGCGAGTTCGATGATGTTCCTCCCGCGGATCAGGTATTGCGAGGGATGTCCGGACGATACGTAGGTTATCTTTTTTTCAGCGGTATTAATGTCGATGAGAAACGAGGTAAAGTACCTGGCGATGGGGCGGTAGTGGCGGTAGAATTTGTCGTTCAGTTCTGCTACGATCTCGAGGGGACTGGGAGAGCTGAATTTCAGCATGTCGTATTCGCCCTTGATGAGCATGGTCGTGAGGGACGCGTGGATGCCGTGTCCCGTGGCGTCGGCGATGAAGAGCCGGACGGTCCGGTCGTCGATGGAACAGATATCGTAAATGTCTCCACCTACTTCGATGAGGGGGATGTACCGCGCGGAGTAACGCAGACCCAGAATGCTGCCGGCATCGGTGGGGAAAAGCGTATTCTGTATGTTCCTGGCCACGTTAAGGTCGGTCTTGATGATCGTGTACAGTGTGTTCAGCTGTTCATAGGCGTCCTTGAGTTCGGCGCGGGAGCTTTCGGCTTCCTGCTGCGCCCGGAGGGCGGTATCCATCTGCTCCTGCAGCTGGACTGTCTTGTTGTACACCTCGAGGGCCAGGTTCCGCGACAGGTGCTCGGCGGTCCTGAAGGCCTGGGCGAAGCGTCTGGACAGCACGGCGGACTGGAAAAAGATCATGATGACGAATCCGATCGGCGCTATCTCCGGCGTGTTGATGATAAGCTTTCTCGCGAGGATGTCATTGAAGCCCGTGATTAAAAAGGCGATGAAGCCGGGCAGGATATAGAAGGCGCCGGGACGTCTCCGCCGTGCGGCGATGATGATGCACGCCAGGGCCCACACCCAGATGGCAAACAGCGCTCCCTCATAGAGCATCGAGTAGACCGAGTAGATGCGGCAGGGGAGGAAAAGGGTCAAGGCGGTGAAGAAGGCCCCCAGGGCAGTGAAAATCGTGAAGATCCTGCCTGAGAATTCCTCCCGGAAGAGTTCGCGGAAAAAGAAGGCAAAGGCGGTCCACCCGAGGGGCATGCTGCTGTAGATGATCTTGAAATGGAGCTCGTACAGGTTGGAGCCTGGAAAAAGGCGTTCCAGGTACCCGTTGGTAGCAATGAGACGCAGCAGGACAAACAGGCAACCCAGGAAAAAATAGAAGCTGGCCCGGTCTTCCCGCCTGCCGAGCCAGAGCATCACGTGATAGATGCCCATCATCATGATGATGCCCAGGACGATCAGGCGGAGTACGTCGGTATACCATTGGCGCATCATGAGGACGGAGTGGAATCCCATCTCGGGCGCGGTATAGGGACCTCCGGCGCGGTGCGAGAAGTTCGAATTCCGCACGGCTACGACAATTTCATCCCCCGTCGCCGGCAGATCGAAGGCTTCGAGGCGCGCATGGAGCTGGGGAACCGATGACGCAGCGTCGGTGCCGAAGGTCCCGCTTGACATCAGCCGGGCGCCGTTGACGTAGACCTCGCAGGCCGACTGTATGATGGGGACCGACAGGGCGAGGCGCTCTCCCGAGGCGCGCAGGCGGTCACCGTTAACTTTAACTTTAATGCGGTACCAGCCGTATCCCTTTCCGGTGCCGGTCAGGCTGTTCCAGTATCCCGGGACCGTGATTGTCTGCCATGCCGTATCGTCGAATTTCGGGTCGGCAAAGGCGGGATTATCGCGTTTCCAGATGAATTTCCAGTCCCCCCTGAGATATACCGTACCGCCGCCGGCAAAATCAATGGACGATACATCGATGCGCCCGTTCTTAGCCTCGATCTGTCGCCGGTCAATGAAACCAGGTTTGCATGACACGGCAGTGAGGGCCGGGATAAGGATGGTCATGATAAGGAAGAAGGCGAAGGCGATGCACTTGCTGCCCCGGGCTGATCGCTTCAGCGGCCTCAGTAGAGATGAATGGTTGAATGATGATGTCATTTCAAAGGAACGTGAGCCAGGGACCGCGGACAATCCTTATAGTTTCGACGGATGATCGGCTGCCATGGATCATTGATTCATTGATAGCAATATAGGAAATGGATCGATCTGAGGGCAAGTAAAAAATAATGCCTGGTTTCCGGTTGTTTTTCAGGCTCATCGCACGACCCTTGTCAGGGGAAAGGTGTCCGCTCCCCCGAGGTTCTCGAACTTCGGTTTTACCTCGAAGGTCACCGTGGTGATCTGTCCGGCCATGGGCAGTTTGTTCTGGAACACGATTTTTACCACGGAGACCTTCTGCTCCATGATCATGCACACCGTTTTTTCATAGCAGTACTCCTCGCGCCTCCCGCATAGAATCGAGGTCAGCAGAATAATCGCGATGATCGCCGGGGATTTCGTCATTAATCTTATCCGTATATGTTTGACTTTTTAATAGGTGTATGCCAGGTTTGAGGGAAATACAAGGAACATTTGTGCGGAAAAATCCTTATCATCCGCTGAATATCCCGTGGGCTGGTGCTTCGCATGATGAAAGAAGCATGATAAGTTCATTGTTATGTATCAATGTTTTTTGATGTAAGTGGCAACTATTAAAGTATTGAAACAGCCCCTTCTGTAATAATAAGAGACCCATGCGTTATACGACAGTGCTACTGGACCTTGATGACACACTGGTTGTCGAAGAACAATCAGCGCGTCAGTCTTTTTTAGCCGCGGCGGCCCTTGTAAGGCAGCATCACGATATCGCTCCGGAGGAATTTGTTTCAACGGTGCGCTCCTGTGCCAGGGAATTATGGTATTCACTGCCCACCCACGGCTATGCTATGAGCATAGGCATTGCCTCCCATGAGGCGCTGTGGGCAGAATTTTCTGACAATAACCCCCGGCAAAGTGAATTGCTGAAGTATAAAGATTATTACCAGAAACAAACCTGGCTTAATGCCCTGGCAAAGTATTCCATCATGGATGAAGAGCTTGCACTGCGGCTGTCCCTGCTCTTTAAAGAGGAACGGAGAAAAAGACAGGTGCTCTTTGATGATGCAAAAATATTCCTTGATCGTCTTCATGATATGGATGTGCGGATGGCTCTGGTCTCCAACGGCACACCTGATTTACAGCGGGAGAAGATCAGGAAAAGCGGCATAGAACCATACTTTGATGCCATTGTCATTTCAGGCGAGATCGGCTTCAGGAAACCAGGGAGAGAAATATTCGCACGGTGTCTCCAGCGTCTCGGCGGCTCTGCAGACCAGTCCGTCATGATAGGAGACAGACTGGACACTGATATCAAGGGGGCCAATGAGATGAACATCGCCTCGGTATGGCTCAATAGAGAAAATAAAAAGAACGACGCGGGAATTGTTCCGGGACATGAAATACATGCGCTCTTCGATGCAATTCATCTGATAGCATGATTGCACCTGTCTGCTGTTTTCACTGTTCATCATCCGGCATCGATACAGATGAAAAAAGAAATGACCACTTTCGGTGGTCGGACTGACGGTACGGAACGGGTATAGCGCTGATGTGAATGCAGAGAAACTCCTGAACATGTCAGGAGTTTCTTTTTTCCTTGAGTATTTATTAAAGAAAGGTTATTTGCCGCCGAGCTTGGGTATGAACTTTTGAAGTTCTTCAGGTTTAAGTTTCGGACCGGTGATCTCTTTCAACCCAGCAAAATCAAAAAGCCTGGTGAATTTCTTCAGCTCTTCGGTATCCTGGTAATCCTTGGCTTTATCATCGGCCGTTACCCGTATCTCTATGCGGTTGTTAACCAGCAGCCAAATAGCTTTATTCTTAAAGATTATTGCAGGATATGTATCGAATGTGTCGGTTGCTTTCTTGTAGCTGTCAATTGCAGCTTTGTCGCCAACTTGATCATGAATCTGGAATCTTACTACCATCCCGCCGCCTTTTTTATTCACATAAGCCTCCAGGAATCTGTTCTTATTCATGCCCATGTACCCCAGGTCCTTTATGTCATTTTTTTTACAGGATATGGCGGACAGTGATAAGCCGGTGATTATAAAACATGCAGTCAGAAGTGATGTTGCCTTTTTCACAAGAGCCTCCTCTCAGTAATAATGCGAAACGCATGCCATGAAATGGCCGGTAAATAATGATTTAAGATAGATGTCAGCAAATGAAAATCAAGCAGTTTTTTCAACAATGCTCTAAATGAATGCCATGCCCCGGGGCGATAACTTTTTTATCCTTACACGTCCTGATCAACCGGGCATATTAACCAGGAGACATAACATAATGATAAGAAGAAAATAACTCCCGTTGTTTCCAGGTCTTTTATTTGAAAATATACAATTTTTAGTAAATTATATATTATATATGATTCGACACTATATATAGGGAGAACCAGGTTTTTTGAATATTTTGAATGAATAGATATTAACCATGACTGAAGCGAAAGAAAACATTAAGAAGAAGCTTTTTATCAAGCTCTATTCGGAGAGCGACTCCAGGCGTTTGATCCCGGGCGGTGAAAGGGCGGAAGAGTTGATCCGCAATCTCCGGCGCGACGACGTCAAAAAAATATATATCGTTGCTCCCAGCCAGTCTGTCTCGTGGCCGTATATATCCTTATTCCAGATGGAACTACCCGGGGTCATGATACGGGACCTTGTTCTTGAAAGGATCGAACGTCAGGATATTTATGCGATCAAATCGGTAATTGATGATATCAACGCTTCAATAAAAAAAGACCAGAGCTGCGAGATTGTTCTATTCAACGAGAGCCTCGCCGGGGTCATTCTTGCCTGCTTCTATGTGAACACGGGGAAAAGCACGGCCCTTTCAATTGAACAGGTCAGGAGGATAATCCCCAACGTTCTCCTGACCGGCAGCGACCTGTCGTTCATCAATGAATTTAACGGCTTAATCAGGGAAACCTGCAATGTGACGCCGGGACCCCGCCACGAGCCGGAGGGTCGTCCCGCTGAAACCGCTGCTGCGCCCATGGTCGCGGCAGGGGATGTCCGGACACAGGAGAAAAGCGATATACAGGGTATAGATACGATCCGGCGCTTCATCGAAGAGGCGGAACCGGCGGGCGTGTTGTCCCGCTTCAGGATCGCGACCAAGCTTATCGCCCTTGTGTCGCTTACGCTGGTTTTTTCCCTCTCCCTGGTGATTTTTCTCGGGACGGTCTTTTTCAGGCAGAACAGCATGTCAATAATAAGCAACAGCAACACCACGACGGCCCGGCTGGTTGGTGACAGGCTTCAGGGTGAAATCATCTCATCCCTGGAAATGGCAAGGATCGCAGCCGAGGTTTCGTCGATCGAACACGCGTCGGACGAGCGTGCGGCAAGGCTGAAGGAAATCCTTTTCAGGGACCGTGGTAATTTTATCTTCATGGGCATTGCCGGCAGAGACGGGGACGCGTTGAAGTTCAAAAAGACATTTTATAACGAAGATTATATCAATGAGAACCCGGTGTCCCGGGAAATCCTGCAGGGGGTAAACAGGAAAAACGCCGGGCATTTCATCCACTCATTTAACAGGAAGATAATCGTGCTGAACGTGTCGCCTGACGCGGGAACCCCGGTCCTGGGAATGAGTTTTCCCTACCGGCAGAAGGGGGGTGCCGTTTCATCGATAATTGTCTGTTATGTGCCCCTCGAACGTTTCATGGACGCGTCCAGGTTAACGGGCCCGACAAAGACGTACATGGTGAACGACCGCGGAGAGTGCGTCGTGGACGCGGAACGGAACCGGGTCCTGTCAAGGGTGAGCATGGCCGACGTCCCCATAGTCAAAACAATGCTCCTCAGCACTTCGAACAACGGCATCATGCGGTACAGTGACAGGGACGGGCTTTATCACCTGGGGTCCTACAGGAAGCTTGATATGTTCGGCCTGGGCGTGATAGTCACCTCCGCGGAAGATCCAGTGCTGCGCGGGGTGTATGACATACAGAGGAGGAATTTTATTGTTCTCGCGATTATCCTGGTCGCGGCGGTGCTCGGGGCGTTTATTTTCTCCCGGACTATATCTGCCCCGGTGGAAGCCCTGAAGCAGCTTGCCGCCGAGGTGCCGGCGGAGGTCCTGAAGCTTTCCGTTCCCGGGGAAGGCGACGAGATATTCTACCTGACCCGGTCATTCAAGGAAGTGCTGCGCTCGTATGTCGATTCAAGGGAGCGTCTGGATGATTACAGCCGCGGGGGCATGCGCGTGACCGGCGGGACAGAGGGCGCTGCTGACATCTCGGCTCCGAAATCTTCCCGGGAAGGGGTCACGCAGCAGTTCAGGACCGAGGGCCTGAAGATCCAGGTTACCTATGACGGCCCTGAGGTCCTCATGGTCTGGATGGGGAAGGGGAGCCTGGTGAACCCGGGCGAGCTGCTGAATCCGTATCTTGAGGGAATCATCAACTCCATGAGGGGCCGGAATCTCACCTGCGATTTTTCATCACTGGAAACCATGAACGCCGCGATTGTTCAATCGATCATCAAGTTCGCGCACATCGTGTATGAAAACCGGATCCAGGCGAGATTCATTTACAACAAATCCATCGACTGGCAGGACGCTGCTTTTGAAGCGCTTAACGCGGTTGTCCAGGAAATGGATACGATTTCACTCGACGGAAGAATAATGGGAAAGAACATGTTTATTTTGCAGTAGAGGGAAACACGTACCGGTATTTATGAAAATGAAATTCAGGAAAAAGGAAAAAGCGTTTATCGCAGCCTGCCTTGTTTTATTCTTTCTTCTTGGAATATTTCTGTTCTTTGATGTGACGAGAAAATTTGAAATCCTTGCCGACAGATGGAACAAGATCGGCACAATCATATTCCTGCATAATGATGTCCGCCTCCAGGTTTCCGCAGATGCGCCATGGCGGGGCGGACTGCAGCAGGGAAGCCGGATCCTTGCAAACGATACCGTCATCACCGGTACCGATTCCTCGGCGGACATCGCGATGAATGACGGCACCCTGGTTGATATATGCGAGGACTCGATCATGACCTTCGGACGGTCGGGCGGTGACCTGAGGATTGCAGTCGAAAAGGGATGCGCCGGCGTGCGGAGAACCGGGAGGAGGATCCGGAAAAACACAAGACTGATCATTACAGACAATGCCGGGGAGATCTCACTGGGATCAGGCGAGATCTCGATAGCAAAACCGCAAGGGAAAGAGCCGGAGATATTTGTCCGGAAGGGAGAAGTCAGGGTGTCCGTTAACGGCGATCAGCGGACCATAAAGGCCGATGAGCTGGCGGTATTGAAAACCGCTGGGCTGTCCGTGGAAAAGAAAAAACTGGTTCTTGTTGATCCATCGGAGAATAAACGCTTTTTTACAGGCAAGGATACCGCCCATGTCGAATTTGCCTGGGACTATCGCGGTGATAAGACCAGGAAAAGTGATTTTATCGTGCAGATAAGCAAACATTGCTCTTTAACTCCTGCGGAGAAGCGGATCAGGTCGTCAGATGAAATGATAGCCGTCTCACTGCCGGAAGGCAATTATTTCTGGAGGGTTACAGCTGAAAACCCGGAAGCCGGCGCCCGTAAAACCAGTGAAACAGGATGTTTTTCTGTTTACAGAGATGATCATTTCGCGCTGCTGAGCCCTTCGAATGGTGAATCGGTGGAATATAAGGATGGCCCGCCGCTGATAGCCTTCACCTGGGAGCCGCACCGCCTTGCGGCATTGTATATACTGGAATTATCAGACAGGAGCGATTTCTCGAAAATAGTGAAAAGGATAGATACCCGCGTCGTGAATTTTTCCTATCAATGGGAACGGGGCATGAAACCGGGAGATCGCGCCACCATCTACTGGCGGGTAACGGCAACCGGCGGACCGGGGAACTGGCAGGGAAGGAGAAGCGACGTCGGCCGTTTCATTGTGAAAAGGGGTGACCGTTTGAACCCGCCCCGCCTGGTTTATCCGGCCGATGGAAAAAGTTTGAGCCGGTCGCGCGTCGATAAAGAGCATGTTATCTTCAGTTGGGAAAAAACAGAAGATAATCTGAAAAGAAGAATACTGTTTTCAAAGGACAACGGTTTTAAGTCCCTGTACAGGGAAGCGCCGGTGAACGCTGACGCCTGGACCATGAAGAAATCGTTTCCGGCGGGAAGATATTTCTGGCGGGTCGGTTTATATGACGGCACCGGAAAGAGAAAAGCGGTGTCGAAAGCCAGGGCGTTTGAACTGCGAGATTACGAGGACCTGGCCCTTCTCTCGCCGAAGGACATGTCTGACGTTGCCGTCGATGATATAGAAAAAAATGGCCTGAGTTTCCACTGGAAAAAACCGGAACAGCGGGGGCGATTCATCCTGGAAATGTCCGATGACGGGGATTTCAGGAAAGTCACCAGGGCCGTCACCACCGAATCGGCGGAAATTACCGTCAGAAGTGCGGCGCCGGGAAAATATTACTGGCGGGTCAGGCTGCTGAATAATGACAGGACGGTCGCGGCCGCGAGCGAGACGCGCACCCTAATGGTGCGCGAGGGCATGGCGCCGCCGGTGGTAATCTTTCCCCGCTCGGGCGGTGCGGTTAAAATGCTGACCGAAAACGAATTGAAATTCTCCTGGAAGCCGATGCCGGGGGCGAGCGCCTACCAGCTTGAACTGCACCAGCTTGTCAGTGAAAACGATAAAACGCAGGACAAACTGGTGCTCTCCACCCAGACCAATGAAACATCATACACCGTGTCTGATCTGAACCTGCTTGATATCGGAAATTTTTACTGGACCCTCAGGGCCGTGAAAAAGGACACCCGCAACAGGGTGGTCCGCACCAGTAAAAAAGTCAGGAATAATTTTAATATTAATCTGGGTGATTCGAAGATCATAATTGTTTCGCCGGAGATACAGGTAATTGAAGATGATAAAAGCAAATAGGATATTCCTGGCATTGTTGCTATTGTCAGTTTTCGCTGTTCCGTCATCTGCCGGTACGGATCCGGAAAGGGCATATATTGAATGGAAACCGACCACGGGCGCCCTCAGTTATGTCGTTGAGATAGTGGATGTCTTTGGTGAATTGATCCTCGAGAAGAAGACCGAAGCAGCGAAACTGGAAGTGAGCCTGCCCTACGGAAAGTATAAATACCGCGTGGGCATGTTTACCAAGTTTAATAAAGTATCCGGCTGGTCCGATTGGAAGACCCTCATGATCGTTCCCGCCCTGGAACCGAAGATACTTTCCGCGACGCCGGCAAACCTCTCTACGGTAAAAGACAACAGTGTGACGATCAAAGGTAAGAACTTCTACCGGTCATCTCAGGTGTCAATTAAAAACGCGGACACGGCCCTTGAAGTCAAAAATGTCAAGCTGATAGACCCGGAAACACTTTCTGTAACGGTTGACGCCGCGAAGGCCAAAGCGGGAACCAGGTACGACCTCGTGGTAGAGAATCCGGGTGACCTCCTCGATCCGAAAGCCGTTGCCGCGAATCAATTCACCGTCTTGGAAAAACCCTCAGTAGAAAAATATACAGCAACGGCCATGCAGTTTTTTCCGGGCATCGAGACCGGGTATTACACGCCTGACCTTGGCAAGGATGACGCGTACTCGGGCGCGATGGGTGTTAAATTATTTTGCGAATTCCGTTCTATCGGGATGAGCCATCCCAAGCTTTCATTTTTAAACAAGGCCCCGGGATTCTATCCCGGTGTGCTCCTGTCGGTGTTCGGTTTTCTAAATCCTAAACCGGGCTATGGCAGTTCCACCATGATGCAGCTGGGAATTTATTTCGGATATGATTTCCCATTCCCGCTGAAAGGGGAGTACAAGGTGCATGTCTCGCCCGTGATCGGATACAAGCAATATTTCAGATGGCATACATACAGAGGGGAGGAATTTTTTGGCTCACGACCGATACTGCTGCTCGGCGGTACTGTTGACTTTGATCTGCCCATGAAATTTTTCATCGGTCTCACGCTGGAATATAACGCAGTTTTTGACGTACAACCTGTTAATCTCCTGGGGGTATTTATTCGATGCGGATATCGTTTGTAATCATTACAGATTGATATCATTACAAAAAGTTCTAATTAATATATACAATAGTTATGAAATAATACAGTATAATAAAACATGTAAGGAAAATAACAATAAAAAAAAGCCCAACCGGGCTCAAAATTATTAATTGGTTGACGATGAATAGAAACAGGTATAAATTCAATGTGAGCGGTTGATTTCCTTATTAATATTTAAAAATACCGCTTTGTATATCGATGTATATTGTATACGGAAGGAGGTAATTTTTAAATATAAAATTTTTTTAAATTAAACCAGCAATGAATTTAAACCGTCAAAGGGTAGGCCGGGGTAAGCAATATTATAAATCCATATTAAGGATAAGGCCATAGATGACAATTAAATTCATATGCGAGCTAACGAGTTTTACCATCATTCTTTCGTTTTACTTCTTACTCTTGATCACTCACACACAGAGCGGTGTCCTCGTATTATTTAATCAGATCGCGATTCGAATTTATTACAACAACAATGGAGCAGAGAGACATTATTCCTGATAATACAATCGAGTTATGCATATATATAAAGAACATATAATTACAAGACACCTGGTCAAGATACTGCATCTTGCCATCGTCTTTGTAATGTCTGCATCCGTCATGTTCTCCACGGGATGTACATCCATGGGGAGCTGGGACAAAACGAAAGAGCAGATGATGAAGAATGATCTCCTGACGATGCTGCCTTTCCTCGGCCCGGGAAGCCCGGAAATTACCTCAGCCACCATAGCCTCAGATAACACCACGGTATCCATCACCTTTTCACAGGGAGTATTTGCGGATCGCGACAGTACGGGCGCCCTGGCTCCATCTGATTTTCTGCTGAACTTTGCCCAGAACGGCGGGACCGCCACGGGCGTTTCCATTACCAGCGTGGACCATGCCCCGGGCGCCACTACTGCTGTGCTTCACATTGCCGTCACCGGAACCGCCATCGGCGCTGAAACAATTGAGATACTGGCCGCTGACGGCTCGACGATCTTCAACGAAAAGAACATCGCCATGGAGGCAACGGAGACTTCCGGGCCGTTGAACTTAAACGATGCAAGACCGCCGACCGTCACCGGCGTCAGCCTGATACCGCTCAATGACGCGGCCACCGGCATTGTGCCCGTCTCCATAACGTTTTCAAAACCGATGGATACCTCCATCAATCCGTCGCCGACACTGACCGGCCTTGCATCGGCATACACTATCACCGGATCAACCTGGACTTCCGGCAATACGATATGGACCGGATCATTCTTCTTCGTTGATGATAATGAAGAATCGACCGGGACAGTTAACATAACCGGTTTCACGGACCTCTTCGGCCAGGCCATGGCGGCGGACTCGACCCACACGGTCGCGGTGGATACGAGGAACCCGGGTGTTGCGATCGACCAGGAGGGAACGCAAGCGGATCCAACGGGCGCGCTGCCGATCGAGTTTACGATAGTATTTAGCGAAGCCATCAACCCGTCGACCTTCACGGCGGCTGATATCAGCCAGAGCGGGACGGCAAGCGGAATAACATGGAGCCTGGCGACGAGTGACAATATAACGTGGACGCTGCAGGCGACATTGGTCACAGGTGATGGCACCTTGGTTCCGGCCATTGGTGCAAACCAGGTTCAGGACAGTGCCGGGAACTGGAACACTGTTTCTTCGTCAACGGACAACAGCGTAACATTGGATACGACGCCGCCGAATATTGCGATTGCTGCGCCGAACTCGGGGAATGATTTTACTACAAATATAGCGGCACAAACGGTTTCCGGTATATGCAGCGCGGATGCGACAATCAGTGCCACCATGGGTACGGTGACCGATGATTGCGCGGGCAGCGGAACATGGTCCCTGGCGGTGAACCTGACTGCGGATAGTGCTAACCTGATCACTGTCACGGCGACTGACGGGGTCTCTAACACAGCAAGTGACTCCATGACAATCACGCATGACGGGACGGGCCCGAGTGTGACAATTGAGAAAGCTGTAGGACAATCGGACCCGACCAGTACGCTTCCAATCAATTTTACGGTAACTTTTAATGAAGCCATAAATGCCGGAACATTCGACCTGAGTGATATTACTGATACCGGAACAGCTGGAGCCACGTGGAGCCTGTCCCAGGTAAACAGCACCACATGGACGCTTGCCGCGACAGCTGTGACTGCTGATGGCACATTGAGTCCCAACATTGCAGCCGGCCTGGTACAGGACTTGGCGGGAAATACCAATACCCTGTCCACATCATCAGATAATAGTGTCCAATATAACAATCCAGCCCCGACGGTGACAGACCTCACGGTGGATAACGCAACCATAGATGAGGATGGAACGCCTTTTGCAACACTGACCGCGACATTGTCTAACGCAACCACGCAGACAGTAACGATAGACCTGGCATATACGGGCACAGCGGGCGGAAGCGATTACACAGCCTCCAGTACGCAGATAACGATCGCCCCGGGAGCGACAACCGGCACAGCGACCATCACAGGGCAACAGGACACGCTCTTTGAAGGCGATGAAACGGTTATCGCAACGATCACCGGGGTCACGAACGCCACGGATCCGGCTCCGGCAGAGACCGTGACAGTCACGATTACGGATGACGAAGCAGCCCCGACGGTGACAGACCTCACGGTGGATAACGCGGCGATTGATGAGGATGGAACGCCTTTTGCAACACTGACCGCGACATTGTCTAACGCAACCACGCAGACAGTAACGATAGACCTGGCATATACGGGCACAGCGGGCGGAAGCGACTACACAGCCTCCAGTACGCAGATAACGATCGCCCCGGGAGCGACGACCGGCACAGCGACCATCACGGGCCAGCAGGACACGCTCTTTGAAGGCGATGAAACGGTTATCGCAACGATCACCGGGGTCACGAACGCCACGGATCCGGCTCCGGCAGAGACCGTGACAGTCACGATTACCGACGATGAAGCAGCCCCGACGGTGACAGACCTCACGGTGGATAACGCAACCATAGATGAAGACGGAACGCCTTTTGCAACACTCACGGCAACCTTGTCTAACGCAACCACGCAGACAGTAACCATAGACCTGGCATATACGGGCACAGCGGGCGGGAGCGACTACACAGCGTCGTCAACGCAGATAACGATTGCCCCGGGAGCGACAACCGGCACGGCGACCATCACAGGGCAACAGGACACGCTCTTTGAAGGCGATGAAACGGTTATCGCAACGATCACCGGGGTCACGAACGCCACGGACCCGGCTCCGGCAGAGACCGTGACAGTCACGATTACGGATGATGAAGCAGCCCCGACGGTGACAGACCTTACGGTGGATAACGCAACCATAGATGAAGACGGAACGCCTTTTGCAACACTGACCGCGACATTGTCTAACGCAACCACGCAGACAGTAACGATAGACCTGGCATATACGGGCACAGCGGGCGGGAGCGACTACACAGCGTCGTCAACGCAGATAACGATCGCCCCGGGAGCGACAACCGGCACAGCGACCATCACGGGCCAGCAGGACACGCTTTTTGAAGGCGATGAAACGGTTATCGCAACGATCACCGGGGTCACGAACGCCACGGATCCGGCTCCGGCAGAGACCGTGACAGTCACGATTACCGATGATGAAGCTACCCCGACGGTGACAGACCTCACGGTGGATAACGCGGCGATTGATGAGGACGGAACGCCTTTTGCAACACTGACCGCGACATTGTCTAACGCAACCACGCAGACAGTAACCATAGACCTGGCATATACGGGCACAGCGGGCGGGAGCGACTACACAGCCTCCAGTACGCAGATAACGATCGCCCCAGGAGCGACAACCGGCACAGCAACCATCACGGGCCAGCAGGACACGCTTTTTGAAGGCGATGAGACGGTTATCGCAACGATCACCGGGGTCACGAACGCCACGGACCCGGCTCCGGCAGAGACCGTGACAGTCACGATTACGGATGATGAAGCAGCCCCGACGGTGACAGACCTCACGGTGGATAACGCGACGATTGATGAGGACGGAACGCCTTTTGCAACACTGACCGCGACATTATCTAACGCAACCACGCAGACAGTAACCATAGACCTGGCATATACGGGCACAGCGGGCGGAAGCGACTACACAGCGTCGTCAACGCAGATAACGATCGCCCCAGGAGCGACAACCGGCACAGCAACCATCACGGGCAACAGGACACGCTCTTTGAAGGCGATGAAACGGTTATCGCAACGATCACCGGGGTCACGAACGCCACGGACCCGGCTCCGGCAGAGACCGTGACAGTCACGATCACGGATGATGAAGCAGCCCCGACGGTAACAGACCTCACGGTGGATAACGCGGCGATTGATGAGGATGGAACGCCTTTTGCAACACTGACCGCGACATTATCTAACGCAACCACGCAGACAGTAACCATAGACCTGGCATATACGGGCACAGCGGGCGGGAGCGACTACACAGCGTCGTCAACGCAGATAACGATCGCCCCGGGAGCGACAACCGGCACAGCGACCATCACGGGCCAGCAGGACACGCTCTTTGAAGGCGATGAGACGGTTATCGCAACGATCACCGGGGTCACGAACGCCACGGACCCGGCTCCGGCAGAGACCGTGACAGTCACGATTACCGATGATGAAGCAGCCCCGACGGTGACAGACCTCACGGTGGATAACGCGGCGATTGATGAGGACGGAACGCCTTTTGCAACACTGACCGCGACATTATCTAACGCAACCACGCAGACAGTAACCATAGACCTGGCATATACGGGCACAGCGGGCGGGAGCGACTACACAGCCTCGTCAGTACGCAGATAACGATCGCCCCGGGAGCGACAACCGGCACAGCGACCATCACGGGCCAGCAGGACACGCTTTTTGAAGGCGATGAGACGGTTATCGCAACGATCACCGGGGTCACGAACGCCACGGACCCGGCTCCGGCAGAGACCGTGACAGTCACGATTACCGATGACGAAGCAGCCCCGACGGTGACAGACCTCACGGTGGATAACGCGACGATAGATGAGGACGGAACGCCTTTTGCAACACTGACCGCGACATTATCTAACGCAACCACGCAGACAGTAACGATAGACCTGGCATATACGGGCACAGCGGGCGGGAGCGACTACACAGCGTCGTCAACGCAGATAACGATCGCCCCGGGAGCGACAACCGGCACGGCAACCATCACGGGCCAGCAGGACACGCTCTTTGAAGGCGATGAGACGGTTATCGCAACGATCACCGGGGTCACGAACGCCACGGACCCGGCTCCGGCAGAGACCGTGACAGTCACGATCACGGATGACGAGGCAGCCCCGACGGTGACAGACCTCACGGTGGATAACGCGACGATTGATGAAGACGGAACGCCTTTTGCAACACTGACCGCGACATTGTCTAACGCAACCACGCAGACAGTAACGATAGACCTGGCATATACGGGCACAGCGGGCGGGAGCGACTACACAGCCTCCAGTACGCAGATAACGATCGCTCCGGGAGCGACAACCGGCACAGCGACCATCACGGGCCAGCAGGACACGCTCTTTGAAGGCGATGAGACGGTTATCGCAACGATCACCGGGGTCACGAACGCCACGGACCCGGCTCCGGCAGAGACCGTGACAGTCACGATTACCGATGATGAAGCAGCCCCGACGGTGACAGACCTCACGGTGGATAACGCAACGATTGATGAGGACGGAACGCCTTTTGCAACACTGACCGCGACATTGTCTAACGCAACCACGCAGACAGTAACGATAGACCTGGCATATACGGGCACAGCGGGCGGGAGCGACTACACAGCCTCCAGTACGCAGATAACGATCGCCCCGGGAGCGACAACCGGCACAGCGACCATCACAGGCCAGCAGGACACGCTCTTTGAAGGCGATGAGACGGTTATCGCAACGATCACCGGGGTCACGAACGCCACGGACCCGGCTCCGGCAGAGACCGTGACAGTCACGATTACCGACGATGAAGCAGCCCCGACGGTGACAGACCTCACGGTGGATAACGCAACGATTGATGAGGACGGAACGCCTTTTGCAACACTGACCGCGACATTATCTAACGCAACCACGCAGACAGTAACCATAGACCTGGCATATACGGGCACAGCGGGCGGGAGCGACTACACAGCGTCGTCAACGCAGATAACGATCGCCCCGGGAGCGACAACCGGCACGGCAACCATCACGGGCCAGCAGGACACGCTCTTTGAAGGCGATGAGACGGTTATCGCAACGATCACCGGGGTCACGAACGCCACGGACCCGGCTCCGGCAGAGACCGTGACAGTCACGATCACCGATGATGAAGCAGCCCCGACGGTGACAGACCTCACGGTGGATAACGCGACGATTGATGAGGACGGAACGCCTTTTGCAACACTCACCGCAACCTTGTCTAACGCAACCACGCAGACAGTAACCATAGACCTGGCATATACGGGCACAGCGGGCGGGAGCGACTACACAGCGTCGTCAACGCAGATAACAATTGCCCCGGGAGCGACAACCGGCACGGCAACGATCACTGGCCAGCAGGACACGCTCTTTGAAGGCGATGAAACGGTTATCGCAACGATCACCGGGGTCACCAACGCCACGGACCCGGCTCCGGCAGAGACCGTGACAGTCACGATTACCGACGATGAAGCAGCCCCGACGGTGACAGACCTCACGGTGGATAACGCGGCGATTGATGAGGACGGAACGCCTTTTGCAACACTGACCGCGACATTATCTAACGCAACCACGCAGACAGTAACCATAGACCTGGCATATACGGGCACAGCGGGCGGGAGCGACTACACAGCGTCGTCAACGCAGATAACAATTGCCCCGGGAGCGACAACCGGCACGGCGACCATCACGGGCCAGCAGGACACGCTCTTTGAAGGCGATGAAACGGTTATCGCAACGATCACCGGGGTCACGAACGCCACGGACCCGGCTCCGGCAGAGACCGTGACAGTCACGATTACCGATGATGAAGCAGCCCCGACGGTGACAGACCTCACGGTGGATAACGCGGCGATTGACGAGGATGGAACGCCTTTTGCAACACTGACCGCAACATTGTCTAACGCAACCACGCAGACAGTAACCATAGACCTGGCATATACGGGCACAGCGGGCGGGAGCGACTACACAGCGTCGTCAACGCAGATAACGATCGCCCCGGGAGCGACAACCGGCACGGCGACCATCACGGGCCAACAGGACACGCTTTTTGAAGGCGATGAAACGGTTATCGCAACGATCACCGGGGTCACGAACGCCACGGACCCGGCTCCGGCAGAGACCGTGACAGTCACGATCACCGACGATGAAGCAGCCCCGACGGTGACAGACCTCACGGTGGATAACGCGGCGATTGACGAGGACGGAACGCCTTTTGCAACACTGACCGCGACATTATCCAATGCAACCACGCAGACAGTAACCATAGACCTGGCATATACGGGCACAGCGGGCGGGAGCGACTACACAGCCTCCAGTACGCAGATAACGATCGCCCCGGGAGCGACAACCGGCACAGCGACCATCACGGGCCAGCAGGACACGCTTTTTGAAGGCGATGAGACGGTTATCGCAACGATCACCGGGGTCACGAACGCCACGGACCCGGCTCCGGCAGAGACCGTGACAGTCACGATTACGGATGATGAGGCAGCCCCGACGGTGACAGACCTCACGGTGGATAACGCGGCGATTGACGAGGATGGAACGCCTTTTGCAACACTGACGGCAACCTTGTCTAACGCAA
>CAVSFD010000001.1:0-22818 GCA_963727175.1 uncultured Spirochaetota bacterium | reverse complement strand
CGAGTGTTATCTCATCAATAACCGGATTCAAAAACCGTCCCTGATTCCCTGCAGGGTGGAACAACAAACGGTGGGGTTGACGACCCCGCCGTTTTCATTTATACGCATAGTGCCATCCATAATTTTTAGAGATATCAACCCTGCTTCATCGGCCATTTATAGGGCATGAGCATGGGCACCCGTTTTTGATAGTCCCGATATCCATCCCCGAAATCGGCAACCAGGTCCCGTTCTTCCAGCATCGTCCCGATGATGATCCAAACTGTCCACATGATATTGAACAGGAGCCTGTCATAACTGAAGTGCGGATTCGCCCATATCATCACCAGGGAGAAAAAATAAAGAGGATGGCGAACCCATAGATAGGGGCCCTTCACGGTGAGGGGCAGTGTTTTTTGCGGCTTGTTGCTGATAAGACGGCGTATATTCAAGGTGCCGAAGGGATCGAAAAACCCGAGGACTTGATGCCCCAGTAGAACCCGGCCATGCCAAGAATGAACAGAAGCCGGAGGACCCAGTACAACACGCCTTCTGCGGACGAAATACGGCTGTTTTCTGCCACAGGATTATCATAAGGATAAGGGTATGCTCGAAGTGATGGAATAAAAAGCGCCGTAATAATCAGCCGGTATAAGGTTCTGAAGCCTCTTGCGCATGCCTTTGCGTACGACAATGCTGTGCTGGAAAAAGAACAACAGGCAGAGTGCGGCATCAACCGCAAGCGCGTGATCTGTCTGCAGTCCCAGGTCAACGAGGTTGAATGGCCCAAAGAACAGAAAAGCATAAAAAGGAAGCAAAGAGACCGCACCCAGGATGAGTGTGATATAGATCAGTATATATTTTTTTATATTGCTCATTTTTTCACCTGTTTGTTTGTTAAAATCAATTATTGAACTCTCCGCCTTTTTATACAAAGCGGAGAGCTTTCGCTTTATTTTTTTTGCGCGAATACTTTGACGCTTGCGATAGCATTGAATAAGCTTTTTCCGGCATCCCTGACCATGCCGGTCTCTTCCTTTATTTTTTCCGCTATCGGATCGTTAGCCCACAGTTCTGCCGGAATTCTTGTTTCCTCGATGATACGCACGTCACTGAATCCGGCGTCGACAATCATTTGAAGATAACTTTCTTTCTTCACGGCCCCTGCTATGCAGCCGACGTAGGCGCTTACTGATTTCGTGACCTTTTCCGGAAGATCTCCGGTAAGCACGATATCGGATATCATGATCCTGCCTCCCTTCTTGAGGACGCGGTAGGATTCCCGGAAAACCCGCTCTTTACGCGTCGACAGATTGATCACGCAGTTCGAGATTATCACATCAACCGAGGAATCCGCCACCGGAAGGCTCTCGATCTCTCCCAGCCTGAATTCAATATTCCCATGTCCCATTGTTACGGCATTTTTTCTTGCCCTTTCAATCATTTCAGGAGTCATATCGACCCCTATGACTTTCCCTGATGGCCCCACCTTTTGCGCAGCCAGGAAGCAGTCAATCCCGCCGCCGGATCCGAGATCGAGAATGGTTTCCCCTTCGGCGATTGAGACGAGAGCGGTGGGATTTCCGCACCCCAGACCCATGTCCGCACTTTCCGGAATGGATTTGAGTTCATCCTCGGAATATCCGACCTTGATACTTGCGGCGCGGGCGTTTGACTTCGAAGAGCCGCAACAGGATGAGGAAACGTTTTGCGCTATTTTCGCATATTCCTCGCGGACGATTTTTTGTGGATTATTGTGTTCCATTGTGGTACTCCTTGTAGATAACGTTTAGTTGTATAATGCAACTATAAATGCTATTGTATCCGCTTATTTGTTTGCGATATATTTGTATAATACAACCATATCGCAAAAAATGCTTCATGTCTATTTTTTGAGACAACACCCGTCCGGTTTACAGCACCTTTCCATTGAATTGATGAAAATCTCGAGGGATTGAAGAACATCAACCTTTTTATTGTCAGGTATTGAGTTGCTCATGTCAATCATGAAATCCGAAATGCATTCTTTTACCTTTTCAAATATTGTGCGACCCTTGCTCGTCAGCTGTAGTTCAATTGCCCGGGAGTCGTGGGTAGACGGGTTTTTTTTCAGGTAGCCCATTTTCACGAGAGGGTCAACCAGCCTGGTCGTCGTGCTTTTCTCGACGGAAAGAAGAGTATGAAGCGCCGACATTTCCAGGGAACCGGTTTTAGCAACATAGCTTAAGATGGAAAACTGTGTAAACGTCAAATCCTCACAAAAAATAGATTCAGTCTGAAATACTCGTAAAGATATTATGAGCCGCCTGATTATCGCCAGCAGCTCTTTGTCATATGATCGTTTCATAATGGTTGTATTATACAACTATAAAATGAAAATGTCAACTATTTTTTCACACTATTTAATTTTTTTTCACTAATCAACAATCAATTTCAATCTTTACTAGATTATCATTCAACAAAAAAGCATTCAGTAGTTTAAGTCCATTCTCTCATAACGCGAAAAGGCGGGGTTGCACGATCCCGCCTTTTGTTGTTTCCAGATAGGTAGCCAGCCTGTTACAGTATGCTATGAATTTAACCAAATAAAGTATACCTGATAAAGCTCGAAAATCTTTTCTTTTATCACGGCTATCCAGTTCCGCTTGTAAATAGTTTCACCGGCAATTATTGTCATCTCCACTTTGATGTTATGGATATCGTAGCGGTTCGCCTCAAACAGGTTTTCTTTCAGTACCACAAGGTCAGCTGTTTTACCGACCTGGATGGATCCGAGCGTGTCATCCATCCGCAGCTGATAGGCCCCGGAAAGGGTATACCCGCGAACCAGATCTTCCAGGCTCAAACGTTCTGAAACCGGCTGCAAGACCGGCGCATCCTTGCCGCCTTTGGCCGCCTGACGGTTATGGGCGACCTGCATAGAATAAAAGGGATTAGCCCAATTGATCCAGAACGGCGAAATTATATCGCTGCAAAAAGAAACCGTTACGTTGTTATCCAATAATGGCTTGATTCGAAATATCTTCTTCGTCCTATCTCCATAATAAGGATCAAAAAAATCAATGGAAACGTCACCATTCCAACCAGGCGTAAAATTGGCGACCACACCCAGCTGTTTGAAACGAGGGATGTCATTATCCTTCAGAATTGGCAGATGGGTCAGCGTGAGGCGGGTATAGATTGTATTCCCGATTTTGCGTTTCGCTCTTTCATAGGCATTAAGCATTACATGGGCAGAACGGTCACCCCAGCAATGGACATGGAGGTCAATTTTTTCCCTGTTCAATTCAATTATAAAATCCACCATCCGGTCTTCACTGAAAAGAGTGTTCCCGCGAACGCCCGGATTATTCGAATAGGGCTCCATCAACGCTCCCGTGTTATTCGTATGCAATCCGTCAAAATGAATCTTCATGGTATTAAATTTCAGGTTCTTACCGCCATAGGTGCGGCGGAGGCGTTTCAACTCCGCGATGGCCCCATCGATCTGTCTCGGCAGAATGATATGGTAGCAACCTTCAATGCGCATGTTCAGCGCCCCTTCACGATCAAGCCTGGAAATTATGGGATAAACCTTATCTGCAATGGTCATATTTCCCGCATCAAACAAGGTTGTCACTCCATGGGCTGACAGATAGTCCAGGAGAACCGACAACATTTTCTCGGATTTTTCAGTTGGATCAACAGAATTAAAAAGCGTGTCCCAGCCGGCACCCTCTTTGGCCCAGCCAGTCGGTTCGCCATTTTTATCCCGTTGATAATAGGCAAGTCCGGGAACGGGATCCGGTGTATTGCGTGTTACCCCCGCCATCTCAAGAGCCTTGCTGTTCATCCAGCACCCGTGCCCCCAGCGTTCCAGCAAGATAACGGGGCGGTCACTGACTACTGCATCAAGATCTTTTTTGTTCGGCCCTTCCGCACCGAAATCTTCCTGCCGCCAGGAACCAGCCACTATCGCGTGCAGTTCAGGGTTTTTGGCTGCATATTCCTTCAGCCACGCCAGCACCTCTTTCCTGCCGGTATAGGGCAGAGGGTAAACTTCGGTGAAAGGCATCACGACTAATTCAGCTGCCCCTGCAACAAGCCCCGGGTGGACATGCGAATCGATCAGGCCGGGTACAACCAATTCACCATTAAGGTCAAGTTCATCTGTATCAGGACCGATCAATTTTTTTATACCGGAATTATCGCCAACGTATATGATACGGCCATCTTTAATTGCAACGGCCTCTGCCCAGGATTGCCCGGGGTTCACCGTGTAGACTTTTGCATTAGTTAGTATGCGGTCAGCAAAATTATAATGGCCGGGACCCTTTGCAGCGCTACATCCTGAAAGGATAACGGCGAGCAGCAGCCAAACAATTCTATTGTAATTGTTGGATTCATTCAAAAATATCTTCATGATTTATACCTGCAATTTATCTTACTGTTAACACACCAGTAATAATTTCTAAATGAAAGACATCCTTTATGCGTGATTTTTTGAAGCATTATTTTTTTTATTTATGAATTTTTGAAGAATTATTATTAAATTGCAATCCATATCATTAAATCCAGCACGATCTTATCAATGACCGGGTTCGAACATCGTCCCTGATTGTCTGCAGATTAAAACAACAGGAGGCGGGATATCCCGCCTCCTGTTGTTTGCAGACAGATTGTTGACCTGTTCATTAAGTTAATGGTTTCATTTCAAGGTCTCTACACCCACCTGACTTCCAATGGCTTGCGCATCGTAAGACGGTTGTACTTAACGCCCGGATAGCCGAGGGTCATCGCCCCCCAGCATTTGCAGTATTTCGGTATGCCCAGCTGCTCTTTGATCTTTTTGTTGTTGTTGATAACACCCTGCAGGAATCCGTTGAAGCAGGATCCTATCCCCATGGTGTGAGCCATGAGTGAGGCGTTGTACAGTGCTGCTCCGCAGCTGAAAGCCGAAGACTCATCCACCTTTTCTCCGTACATGATCATCAGGGCATGGGCGTTATAGAACATGAGGTCATCGCCTTTAAGATTTCGTTCTTGAAATGAATCGTTGCCAATCGCATATATGCCCGTGATCCGGTCTGCGAGTCTTTCGCCCATGAGGCTTCTCCCGATCGGCAGCGACGCCATAAAACTGAGGCGCTTAAACAGCTTGTCCAGGATCGGAAGCGCGGCGTTCCGCAACTCCCGTATCCTCTCCTTTCCGGTAATCACGATGCAGCGTATTCCCTGGCAGTTCGTTCCGGTCGCGGTATAGCGGGCCGCCTCCAGTATCTTCTCCAGCTCGGCCTTTGCAATCGGTTTATCTTTATACAGACGCACCGATCGCCGGACGCGAAATAGAAACTGGAGCGATTCCGGCGAGGGCGTCTTTTTGAAATCCGCGGCCGTAAGTTTTTTCATGTCGGTTCCTGTTTCGGTTATCGCGTCGAACGCGCACACCGCGGCGCAGTGCCCGCAGCGTATGCACGTGCATGCCCGTGTGACTACGGCCTTCCTGTCGCACATCTCGAGCACCAAGCCCGGGCATATCTTCACGCACATGCCGCATCCGGTGCATTTCTTCGCATTGATTATTGTCTCTCCCTGGTACTGGTAGTGCGGTTTGTTGAGATCGATTATTTGTTTGCTCATAATTCCCCCTGATTTATGGCATGTAATACAATATGCTCAGATTAGTGCGGGAATTCCGTTTGTCTACTAATATTCGATCCCCTTCCCGTGGTTGTGGCGGGTGCCCGGGACTTGGGCGCAGCAAGCAAACTGAAATAATCCTATTAATACCCTCTCCACATTCCAGATCATGAATTCCAGCACGATCTCATCAATCACCGGGTTCGAACATCGTCCCTGGTTGCCTGCAGATCTATTCCATAATCATCTCAACGATCTTGCCGGCAAGCCACCGGTAATACCCGATACGGTGGGAAAGGATGCAGGAAGTCCGCTCGATTTTTTCAGACGGCATGGCATCAACCCCGGAAACGATATCGATCAGCATTGACGCCGTCAGATTGAGCTGGTCAACGGCGACCTTGTCAATCGTATCGTCAGTATCGTATATGTACAGCGGGGGACTGATCAGGCTTATCACCGGAACACCGGACTTATGCAGGTAGAAGGCGTCCAGTAAACGCCGAGCGGCGAGAAGGTAGGCAGCAGGGCGAATCTCCCGTACCGGTGCCTCAGCGCGGCATCTTTCGTGATGGAGATCAGCCTGCTGTTTTCCGATACGAATATCCCCCGGGGCTCGACATTCCCGGTCATGACAAGCCTGCCGTTTTCATTTTTCGCTTCCATCCCGATATGCTCTACGCATACATCCAGGACGATGCGCTCACCATTTTCATGGTGCCGCTTGATGAATCCCTTGTTCGCGATATAGCCGGAGAAATGCGAATCAAAGGCCGCAAAAAGAAGGGTCTTGTCCCGCGGGGCTGACGGGGCCTTCGAAAAATACTTTGCCATCGCCATCACGACAGCAACGCCTGAAGCGTCCTGCACGGCGCCGGTAAAAACGCTGTCGTGGTGGGAATCAACGATATGATATCCTTGCTTTTTCCGGGCAGGTACCCGATGACGTTAAGCGCAAAGGCCGGTTTAACGCTTGCCGCGAACTTCAGAAGGGTCGGCGCGGCGCCTGATTTTCTTTTATGATTTTTTTCAGCTTTTCCCCTTCGGATTTGCTCATTACAGGCCCGGGATCTTCATGTATCCGTAGTCGCGGAACTCGCTCGAAAGGGACAGGTCCTCATTGTAATACGTGTTCCTGTTAAAATAATCCACGAGTACGCCGACAAAACCCGCAGCTCCGTTTTTGCGCACGGTAATAGTTGGAGGGAAAGTTCCTGGAGATGTAGGGATTCTCATGCTTCATCCCGCCGTCGAGGGTCCCGCCGGGGTCATTGGTAAAATAGCTCATGCCCTTGAAGTCCCTCCACTCAACGTCATAAAAAAGAATATCGCTCACCATTATTCTGTTCTTTACATTGACCCTGCGGTAGTCCTCCTCCGAGCCCTTCCCCACATAGACTATTTCGGCCGACAGGCCCTGTACCCCGGTCGAGAATTCCCCGAATTCCTCCACGCGCATGCTGTCAGCCATCGGGAAGACGTCTATTTTTTGAGCGCCCACCGCGAGGTCGCAAACAGGGGCTTCCCATCGGTATGAACCGAATTTTTCTATTTCAACGTTTTTCAGGCCGAAGGAGCGAACCTGTCACGGATATATTCAACCGCTTTTTTCCCGGCCGGGGTACCGGTCCTCCGGTATCCGAATGAGGTGAGGTCTTTAATGTAACCGAGCATCTCCCGGTTGTCCGGTACGAATTGCTTATTTTTATCCAGATCAAGGGGCTACCGTGACATCAGCGCCGCATGACAGGAAAAGCTGCGACACGAGCATGAGAATCAAACAGCTGAATGCTTTGTGCAATTTCATTGATTTGGAAAACATATGTACCGCCTCCCTGTATTTATTATCCATGCGGCGGGAAGCCCCCGCCCTCTCGCCATTACAATATTTCTTAAAAACCCCGTGCGCGCAAATCTGCCACCAGGTCTATCCAGAACTGTTCCTGCGCGAAGCGGGGATTCGGCTGGTTCAGCGATCCGGTAAAAGCCATGTGATCGGACACCGGCGCACCAGGCTCGACTGAGTATCCCGCGGTTCATGACATGCTTCGTGTCATGGATCTGTGAAGAGGCAGGCGTGTAGATGTCATTATCTCCCCGTTTGATCTGGATGTATTTCCAGAGAAGATACAGGCCGGACCATTCCGATGGCATCCATTTGAGCTTCGCGGCCCAGTTCTGGTAATATACCTTTGGCGCATAATCGGCTTTAAAGCCCTGCCCTTCGGACCTGCCGCCGGGGCCATAATCGCCCTCATTCAGCATGTAATCCTCGGTCAGGCACCGCACCGATTCAATGACCCGGTGCACCGTTCGACTTTTGCCGAAATGAAGTTCGGCGACATCGACTTGAACAATCGGTCCCCCGATAGCGCCCCCGGCAGGAGGTGGTCATACACCGCGATCCCCAGGTCAGCCATGGGGGTGCCGCGGCTTTCCCCCGCCAGGCCCGTCCCAGTCTGGCGGTCATCTCCGCCATGCCTTCATTCGAAATCAAGTAGCGGCTGTCCTGGCACCCCGGGAATGTCCCACCAGGTTTACTTTGAATTTTTCTCCCGGACGTTCTTCACCATTGTGCCAGCGAGGCCATGTTGTTCACGAATCTTGAATAAATGAATTTCTTCAACTCGCGCGCCCTGGCGGGAGTGTCATCATAATCGTATGTGTACACGACTACATGAATATCAGCGCCATTACGCCGGAGAACGTCAATGACCGGCGGGCAAAAATATTCAACGGTGTTTCCCTTCGTATCCTTTTCCTTATGCTTGGCGGCCCCCAGTGGTGGGCGATGACTATCGGATATTTGGTGGCGCAATTTTTATTGATCAACGCGGCCGGAGCGTGGCCGGAAGGCATTTTCCTGATATCTGAAGAGACGACGTAGGCGCAGATAATACTAATGAGAAGGATGAAAAGGAGAATGATTCCAAGAATGGTTTTTTTGAGGTTTTTCATATATGCCTCTCTATTATCAATATAATTATATCATCAATTATAATCCTTCAATCAAAGATTACTTCACCCGCCCCGGTTAGCACAACAATCAGGGACCATCAGCACCCATCGTAAAGTATCATTACACTTTAAAGCCCATGTCCAGGATATTTTCTATTTAATATGTCCAATACTCTTTCATCGGGGACCGAGGAGGATGACAAAAAGACGGGATAAATATTATTGGCAGTTACCCGGTGCAGGAACATCATCTGCTTGAATCAGGATTTATCTTTGCAGCACAATCTGCATCAATCACCGGGTTCGAACATCGTCCCTGATTGCCTGCATGCTAGAACGCAAAAAGGAGGGTTGCACGGCCCCGCCTTTTATTAGTGCAGTTATCTGCCGTTTTTCATTAACGCGTAGAGACCAGCGGCTGAGTTTATATATCCAACAATTTTCTCATTGCATCGACATTTTCTTCATGTTGTACTTTTATTGATTCAAGGAATAAAGCTAATGAAACCTGGGTGAAGCATTCTTCCGGTTCTTCCTGATCTGTTTCACGACCCATTCCTGTCCCTTTACCAATAGCTCCAGTTTTTCTCTTATTCTTTCCAAAGCCTGGATTTTATTCACAAAATTTCCGGTATTCCCGGACGGCTTTCCATTAATGGTGCCTGATTAACGTTGACAATATTTGACAATTCATTCCTTCGTCGGCAAGGAACTCCTTCATCATGGATCTAAGATTTTCATCTTCAACTTCCCGGGTCATTTCAGATAGCACTTTTACCCTTGTCCTCTCTGCTTCCAATAATGTATTGAGGAACACGATCAAATTTTGCTGATTATTATTTTCCATGTGAATTGTCCATACATTACATAATGAAAATTAGCACAAGCGCGCCGGTTAAAACGGCTCACCGCCGTTATGAACAGACGGCTGTCAACTTTTTGCAGATAATTCCTCCACCAGATTTTTATATTTTTCATGGATCATCTCCCTGTCGAATTTCCAGAATTCATCCAGCATTTTATCAAGCTCCGCAGGGGTGAAATATTTTTCCGTTCGGGGAAGCAAGCATCTATCTCCTTTTTGCAGATGACCGGGATAAAATGAAATCAACGCATGCAGTCCATCAATTATCATGGTGCGGGCCGAAGATATTTCCATGCACATAATTATTCCTGGCATCGACAATTTCCCTGACAATTTTTCTGGCATACTGATGCTCGTCAACAAGATCCTGCATTATTTTTTTATCTGGCGCCGAGATATTCTTTTTTTCGAGTTCCCTGAATAATATCACTTCTTCCTTGCCATGATGCGTACGGTCCGCATAGGTCCTGATGAAATCGACGGCACTGTCAATGAAAACAGGATCGATTTCATTTTTTTCCTGCATAATCGAAACTCTTTTATCAATAATAGTTAACATTTTTTCTATCAATCTGTGTTCTGTCATCAAGGGGCCTCTGGCAGCATATCAACCCTCCGGATTATTATTTTTTTACAAACTGGTCTTTTGCCGCGCCGCAAACAGGGCAAACCCAGCCTTTGGTAATTTTTCAAATGGCGTGCCCGGCTTAACCCCCGCGTCAGGATCGCCAGCGGCCGGATCATAAATATACCCGCATACTGTGCATTCATACTTATCCATAATATTGTCTCCTTCTATTTATTTTAAGATCAATTTTAGAGATACCCTGGTCTTTTGCTATAATCGATCATCTATGTTTTGGCGGGCTTACGCCGTACACCATGTAACAACATCAAAAAGCACCGATGATCAGACCCGTAAGTGCCGCCAGCGCCAGGCCGCAGGAATACACGATGCCCGTCACCGTGGCCGTGCCCCTTGGCATCATGATGGCCCGCCGGGCCGTGAAACGTATTATAGGTCCACTTGATATAATGCACATACTCGACGTAAGCTTTTACGTATTCACGTCCCGCCTGAACATCGTTCGGGTCATAGTTCTTTTTCCCATATGCATTGTTGAATTTCTCATTTACCTTTTCATTCATGGTACTGGTGAGCAGGGTGATCACCGGTCCGATCTTTCCATCCTTGATGGCCATATCGGCAGCCTGGACTGCCGGATTCAGCTCCGTTCGGCTGGTTCGCAGCCCTTCGTATCCCGCTCCCTCCCCGGCGCGGTGCACCCGCACCAGGCGTTTGAACAAGAAATAATTCACGGTCAGCAGCCTCCTTCCCGGATGATAAATTTCTCTTTCCAATGGCTTTATCAAGTCTTCCTTAATTTCGCCTTCATCACCGGCCTGCACCCAGATCAAAACCAGGTTGATGTTCTTTGTCTCCAACGCCTTCTTCGCGTCCATGATGACCGGCCCATCGATGGTGTCGCAATGGGCGCGGGCTGGTTCAATCTCTATATTTGAAACCGCCAGTAATGTTATGATGGCAATAATAATCTTTATCGAGTTCATCATTTTCATGGCAGGCCTCCTTTATTTCTTTTTAACAAACGACATCCAGGTCCCCCGCAGGAGAAATGCAAGCAGGAGAAACGCTCCGGAAACGAAAATGATGTCAGGCGCCATGCGCAGCCAAGACACGGTGCGGATGAAATCGCTTGTCGTTACTTCAGGGCTCCGCGCGGCACCATACGCCCTAGTTCACAGCGTGATAAAATTGGTAAAATCCGGACGGGATGAGGCTTATGACAGTCATAAAAAATATCCCTCCGTTCAGGCCCCAGAAGCTCCACTTGAGAAGAGAATCCGACCAGGCGTCTTTCCGGAAAATGTGCCGCGCCGAGAAAAGCATGAGTGCTATGGCCAGAAGACCGTACACGCCGAAGAGCGCGGTATGGGCGTGGATCGGGGTCGTGTTGATGCCCGGACGTAATACAGGACAATCGGCGGGTTTATCAGGAACCCCAGACGCCCGCCCCTACAAGGTTCCAGAAGGCCACGGCGATGAAGAAAGCAAACGGGCCATCGGTATTCATATCGCGGCCCTGCGGTTTCGCTCGCCCGCATGTTCCTCGCCACTTCAAAGCCGAGGAGCGTGAGCGGCACCACTTCCAGAGCGGAGAAAACGCCGCCAAGGGCCATGATGGGAACCGGTTTCCCGCCCAGTACACATGATGAAACGTGCCCACGATGCCGCTCCCCAGGTGCAGGGTGACGACAAGGTACACCGTCGTATGCGCCAGCTTTTCGCTCACCGCGCCGATTCTCGTCAGCAGGAAGGCAAATACCACCGTCGCGAATACCTCGAAGAATCCTTCGACCCATAAATGAACCACCCACCAGCGCCAGTATTCCGCGTCGGAGAGGTGCGCCCCCTTCCCATACATGAGCCCCGCCATGTAAAAGAGTGGTATGGCGATGGCACTGTAAAGGAGCAGGTGGGTAAGCCCCCCGGGGTCCTTTTCGCTTTTCAGGGCCGGGAGTATGGCCCGCAGCACGAGGATAAGCCATATGATCATTCCCGCGATGAGGAGGATCTGCCAGTACCCTTCCCAGCTCAATGTATTCATATCCCTGGTGGCCGAAGTAATACCCTGCCCCGCCGACTATCCTTCGCACCGAAAGCCAGGTGCCGGCGAGGGTCCCGAGCATGACCGCAACGACCGCGGCGAAAAGCACAACAACCAGCGTTGCCTGGCGCTTCGGTTCTTTCCCGACGAAGGGCCCGATGAAAAGCCCGGCGGCAAGAAAGCAGGTAGCGATCCAGAATATCGCCGAATCGCAGGTGCCAGGTCCTGAGCACGGCATAGGGAAGTATTTTCGCCATGGGGCAGTCCGAAAAAACTGGTCCCCTCGACCGTGTAATGCGCCGTCAGCGATCCTACGGCTATCTGGGCCAGGAACAAAAGCGCGGCAACAATAAAATAAACGATCGTCGCTTTCTGGCTTGCGCTCGGCGCGGGTTCTCGCAGCTGCACGAGTGTTGCCGAAGCAATCGCCCTCCCTGATATAGCGGTTGTAGAGGAAAAGCACCAGGCCCAGTACGAGGATGAGGATCACCACGCTTACAATAGACCAGATGATCATATCGGGTGTCGGGTTGTTACCGACAAGAGGGTCATAGTAAGGCCAGTTGGTGGTATAGGTCACCCCCGAAGCCTGGCCTGTCGGTACCGGCCGCCCAGGCGAGCCATGAAAAGAAGCTCGCGATAATAAAGCCGTCCTTTTCGTTTCGCGCAATACCAGGCTGGAGTCCCATCCGGTCATTCCCCTTTTTGAAACAGCTCAGTGTAGTATTGTTTCAGGTATACGAAGGCCTCTGACTGATATTTCGTGTACATGAGCGCGCCGGTAGAAGCGTCGTATCGGTTCATCTTTATCTCCCCGGCGACGGACGCGCCGAGCTTCAGCCTTCTTCACTCCGTCCAGCGCATCAAAATCCTTCTGCGTGAAGACCCTTGCCTTTACGGCATCGAGTCCCAGGTTGCGGGCCGCCCGTAAACAGGCCGAGCCGGTGAAGATAATCAGCAGACCAGTCCGGAGCGAGGTATGAACCATCTCCCCAGACGCTCCCCATATGCTGGCCGCCCCTGCTGAAATAATAGTTTTGCCCGGCGGCAATATCCGCGCCGGTAAAGAGAACGGTACCAGTGTCTGACGTTACCATCTTCGGTATAGGCGGTTTATCGCGTTTGATCAGGTAACCTCCGAAAATGAGCACGCCGAAGCACATGACAAGAAGGAAGAGCAGCGCTGCGCGTAATTGCGGTCTCATCAAACTACCTCCTCCATAATGATTTAGAAAGGTGCTTAATCATGCAGATAACTTTGAATTACACGGGCCTCGTTATGCTCGGTATCACGAGCACCGTAGAGCAAGGTAATGTTTTTCTCTTTTTTCAAAATGTTTTTTAATGTTTTTAATACTGGATTCGTCTTTAGCTCAGCTATATATTTTTTTTGAAATTCCGCCCATCTTGCAGGATCGTGGCCAAACCACTTCCGCAGTTCGGTAGAAGGAGCAACGTCTTTTAACCACAAATCAAGATGCGCTTTTTCTTTTGAAAGGCCTCTCGGCCACAAACGATCAACCAGAATCCGGTAGCCATCTTCGCCGGAGTATTCTTCATATATTCTCTTTAGATTAATCATCATTCTCAACGTTTATTGATCATGATATGTACGCATTGCTGTTACATTGGCTCATTTCGTGCCCATTGAAAAAAAACACGAAATCATTCAACTTTAAAGAATTTCTCCTTCGGCGCGCCGCAAACGGGACAGGTATCGGGCGGCTCATTCTCATGAACATAGCCGCATACCGCGCAGACATGGTACTCGACAAACTTCTCCTCCACAATGTGGTCGAGCACCTTCCTGTAGAGCTTGCCGTGGATCCCCTCGACATCGCGCGCCTGGCTGAAGACAAGAGCCGCGGTCTTTTCCCCGTCTTCCTCGGCTTCCTTGAGCATTTTCGGGTAGTAATTGCCATTGACCGCGTTCTCCTGCTGAAACGCCTGCTCCATGTTCGACTGGGTGTCACGGATTGATTCGAGGAGCCTGAAATGGCGCCGGGAGTGGACGCTCTCGGACGATGCCACGGCCCGGAACAGGTGGGCGACCCGGGGGAATCCCTCTTCTTCGGCTTTTTTCGCGTATTCAAGCAGACGCTGGTATGCCTTGGCTTCACCGACAAATGCGTCATGGACATTACTGGCGGTTCGTTCTTTCATCAGAGTCACCGGTCCCCGGTTAACCATTTATGCAGCAGCCTGTCTAACGAGAATTTTCCGCTTCCGTTGATCATGATAAGAAACGCCAATCCCAGTGCCAGGAGATGGTATTCATACCCTTCCCCTTTTTGCGTCCCGAACCAGTTCATGAAAAAACCGTTGGAGAAGTGCACCATGAATATGGCGCCCAGCATGATCATGGCTATCCCAAAGGCCATGAACCTGCCGCAGAGTCCCACCAACAGGGCAAGGGCACCCAGTGATTCCCCCATGATCACGAGAAAGGCCACCACGGCGGGCATTCCGCTTGACGTAAAATAGTCCATCGTGGCGGAAAAGCCGTTTCCTCCAAAAAGACCGAGTAGTTTCTGTGATCCATGGGGTATAAAAACGACCGCAAGGATAACCCGTGCCGCAAAAACACCAAGATCGTCTTTGTGTCGAGATAAACATGGCCAATGCTTTTTTCATGGAACACCTCCTTGGAATTAATACTGTAACCGGACCGGTGATATCCGCGGATCATTTATCAACTACTATGGTACCGCCGGCGATTCGTGCGCCTGCATTTCCGGCAGGGTTGCTTTTATAATCATCTTCTTTTTCATGAATAATGATCGACGTACCGCCGTCCCGGATGAGAGAGTTTGGTTTTCCCATCTCGAGAGTAACGTTCTTGTCGGTAATATCTACTCTGGCCGTACCTTCCCCGGTGACGACTACATTGGGAAGGTCCCCGGCGTGCATGCCATGAGGGTTATTCATGCCATGCTCCTTATTGAAAGGATTAAAGTGACCGCCGGCTGATTTAAAATCCGGGGGAATCACTGCACCCTTTTCATGTATGTGGATGGCATGGACCCCGGCAGGAAGGTTTTTCAATTCACCGGTGATTCTAACACCGCTCCAGCATGCCTTCAGCGTAAGAACGCCGATCTTTTGCCCTTTTGCGTCTATCATATCCGCCGTAGCCGTCTCATACTTTTTACAGCTACAAAGGGCCAGTACAAGGACGGCGGTAAAAATGGATAAGAGTCCAATAAAACATGTTTTGCCTTTCGATCTCATAGCGCAAACCTCCAGTATAATAATCAGTGTATTTCACGCATGCATTCTCATATTGATATTGCTCCCGCGACACGTGATCCGCACAATCCAGCTTTTTTAATCAGTATGCATACCGGGAAACGGTTTACATCTTCGTGGACAGGAACACCTGCAGCGTCATCTGGTCGATCTGATCCTGCAGGGCCTCGATATCGTCGATATGACGGTCCTCGTCGTTGAGAATATGTTCCAGGACGTCACGCGTCGCGAAATCGCCCACATCTCCGGCCAGTTTTACCGCGTCATTATAGGCTTTTATGGCATCCTTTTCCGCCGAATGGTCGCTTGTGAGCTGTTTCGGCACATCGGCGCCAATAGTGATTTTACGCAGGGCACTGACTATCGGAATTCCCTCCAGGAAAAGTATCCTGCCGATGAGTTTTTCAGCGTGCTTCATTTCATCAATGGCGCGCTTTTCAAAGTGCTCATGGAGCTTGCCGTAACCCCAGTTTGCGGACATTTCGGCGTGCACTATGTACTGATTAATTGCGGTAAGCTCGTCTGATAGAAGAGAGTTCAAGGCCTCGATGAGTTTATCATTTCCTTTCATATATCTCCTCCTTTACGTTTATTTTGCGCTGAAGCATCAAATTGTTACATCGCTCTTCCAGTATCCATGTATATTGCAGTTTTCGATTATGGTAATTTTCCCGGAGCCGTTCCTCAGATGGAAACAGGCGGCCGGGTTTATCGTTATAGGAGTAAGCATAACGCGACAGACATATTTATCATTATGATAACAGTCAATGAACTGAATGAAGTGTTTTTCCTCCATCGGATGCAGTGTTTTACCAATCCTGACGCTTACATCAATACAGGGGATCTCAGGGATGAGGCCGCATTGTTTGTTTATCGAAACCGCCGGCACATGCTTTACCTCAGCCTCAGGGCTTTTTTCACTAGATTCTTTAAAAATATTGTCATTTTGAATAAATTTATCCTTCTCAGCGAAACAGACCGGGCATTTTTCCGGCAGGGAGTTGAATTCAATGTGGCCGCAAGTTTGGCAGATGAAAATTTTCATGATACAACCTCCATTTGTTTTTAATTTGAAACTTTTTTTAATATATCAAAATATAATTAAACCATCCTGATAGCCATGATCCCTCTTTCCGCAAGACGGCAGCACCCGCGCTACAGCGCAGTAAGACCATTCACTGTACCGGCCATATCTTTTTAAACGCCGTGGCCGGGAAAAAACAGTACGGACATTCATCCGGCGGATTATCGCCGTAATGGATATGGCCGCAGATCCGGCACCTCCATGCGGTTTTATTTTTCATCTCCACCCCGAAATCCTTTCCATCCGCTTCGCTCCGGAGGAGCGGCAGGTCTTCAAGAGGCGGCATGACCGGCTTGTAATTATGCAGCGCGTAGCCCGCCACGATGGTGCGCTGGACCTCGCTGGTCCCCTCGTAGATCATGAGCAGCCGTATGTCCCTGAGTAATTTTTCAAACGGGAACATCTTCGTGTACCCGTATCCCCCCGCGACCTGGATGGCCTGGTTTGCTATCTCAAAAGCGGCCTCGGTAGTATAAAATTTCGCCATGGAAGCGTTGATGGTGGGATCAAGACCGTTATCGATGTCCCATGCCGCCCTCCATACCAGAAGGCGCGAGGTTTCGACCTTCTGGTACATTTCCGCTATCTTGAACTGGATCGCTTCAAAATTCTGGAGCCTGGTTCCGAATGCCTGGCGTTTTTTCACATAGTCGATCGCATATTCCATGGCCGATCGCGCCGCCCCTACGGCGAAGGCGCCGATCATCGGCCGCGTGCGCGCGAAGGTCTTCATTGCCAGCACGAAACCCTTGCCTGGTTCGGCCAGAACGTTCTCCGCAGGGACCCGCACGTTTTTGAAATCGAGGGCCGTGGTGTTCGATGCCCGCTGCCCCAGCTTGGGGATATGCCTGCCGGAAGACACGCCGTCCCATCCCCGTTCAACTACAAACGCGCAGATGCCTTCATGCTGCAGCTTCGGATCAACGGTGGCGAATACCGTCATGTAATCGGCGATACCTCCGTTGGTTATCCAGTACTTAGTCCCGTTAAGGATGTAATCATCCCCATTTTTCTCGGCCCGACACCGCATGCCGGCCACATCAGACCCCATGCCCGGTTCAGAAGTGGCGAAACTGATGAACTTCGGCTCCCGGGCTAAAATGGACAGGTATTTTTTCCTGATGTGCTCCTTGTCCGAGAGTATGATCGGTTCGAACCCCAATGAATTGACGAAAATAGATGTAGCCAGGCCGGAACAGGCCGCCGCCAGTTCCTCGGTTGCAATGGCGCCCTCGATGCTCCCGAAACCGATGCCGCCGTACTCCTTCGGTATGTCTCCGCTCATGAGGCCGGCTCCGTGGGCCTTTTTGAGGAGGTCTATCGGCACCTCGTTTGCCTCGTCATAATAGGCGGCAACGGGCAGTACTTCTTTTAAGGCGAATTCCCGCGCGCGCTTCTGGATATCCAGTTGTTCCGGTGTTAGAGTAAAGTTAAGCATGTCACTTTTCCTCCGCTGTATTAATAAATCATTAATACGATAATACCGCAAACGCTTCCGCGCTTGCGCGTATCTCCAAAAAACTGTCTCCTGCCGGTATGGGCACCTGCGCCGACCATGGGCCCGCGGCGGCTATTCGAGACATATCTTTTTAACATAGTCGATCGCGGATTTTGCGGCGCGTGCGCCTTCTCCCACGGCTACGCTTATCTGCAAAAAGTTCCCGGTGCAATCCCCGGCGGCGAATATTCCCGGCACGTTGGTTTTCTGCTCGTGGTCCACCTGGATGAAATTGCCGTCAGTGATGATGCCGAGGCTCCTTGCAAAGTCGTTTGATGACGCATCACCCAGGCCACGAAAATGCCGTCAACAGGGATGTCGGCTCCTGAGTCAAGTATGATATGCGAGAGGGTTTTCCCGCCTTTCAGCGCGGATATTTTCTGTTCCATGACGGGTATTGATGCCGCGTTCAGCTTTTTCATGAAATCGGGGTTCATGGCTGGTTTTTCCCCCATGGTGCAGATCCGGACAGAATGCGAATACGCCAGCAATTCAAGCGCCTGGTTTGCCGCATAATTGCCTTCGCCGACGACCATGATCTGCTTGTCCTTGAAAAAATACCCGTCACAGCTGACGCAATACGATACGCCGCGTCCTTCATATTCCGATACGTTCCTGATTTCCGGCTTTTTTCTTTCTATTCCGGTCGCAAGGATAACCGCGCACGAATCGATCTCCCGTTTGTCTGTTGTAACGCTGATGCCGGCATCGACTTCATAATGAATAGACAGCGCCCGTTCATGTACCATTGTTACGCCAAATTTTTTCGCCTGCCGCATGCCCCGTTCAATGAGTTCTTTGCCGGTAATCGCTTCAGGGAACCCGAAATAGTTGTCTATGAGGTAATCCCCAGCGACTTTAGGCTCCATGCCGAGGACAAGCGAATTAAATCCGGCACGGGCCGTGTAGATGGCCGCCGATATGCCCGCAGCCCCTGGCCGACAATGAGGATTTCTGTTTTTTCCATGTTGTTTTTCAGGACTCCTTGCCCCTGCCGTCATTGCAGGGTTCATCTTCATCGCTGTTACGCACCATTTCAGGGTGGGATGTCGAGGTGCATTGCGGGAGCGGTTCAGGAACCATTTTTTCATCACAGCAGATCGGGGCATCCTTGCCTTCTGTATATTCGGCGGTTTTGTCGCACCGGCCGCACCGGTAGATTATTTCTTTCTGTTTCATTTCATTCTCCTCCTGGTTCCGCAATCGTTATTTAATTTTTCATCAATTATCCTCATTAGTTTATTAATATCGAGTTTTCTCAAATACAGGGGAGCATCGCTGTTTTTGTACGGGGCGAGGTTTTCCTCAAATGTTTTGTTGCCGCTGTTGATATAGATCACTCCCAGGGGCAGTTTCTCCATTTCGACTGATTTTTTAAGCGCCTCGTTTCTGTTCGAAGGGTCATAGGCATCATCAAGATAATAGGTGTTATTCCGGTACCAGCTGAAGTTGTTTATTTTGTTAAAAGAAACGCACGGATGAAGTATGTCGACAAGGGAATACCCTTTATGGGTTATCGCCTTCTTGATTATTTCCTTTGTTTTTTCAATATCGCCGGAAAATGCCCGGGCGACAAATGAGGCATTCATTGCTACCGCCACGGCCACGGGATTGAACGGTTCGAGGAAGACCCCCGTTATCTGCACCGGCGTTGTGAAGCCCCTCCTGCTGGTGGGCGAGGCCTGTCCCTTCGTCAGACCGTAGACCATGTTGTCATGGACCAGGTTCGTGATGTCCGGATTTCTTCTCAGCGCCGCAAGGAAATGGTTCCCGCCTTCCCCGTAGGTGCAGCCGTCGCCGCTTTCAACGACAACCGTCAATCCCGGGTTACTTGCCTTTATCGCCGTTGCCGCGGGAAGCGACCTCCCGTGCAGCCCGTTGAAAAAACTCGCGTTTATGTATTGCGGCATCTTCGCGGCCTGTCCGATCCCGGACACCATCACGATGCTTTCCCTCGGGATGTTCAGTTCATCGAGTGCGCTCTTCACCGACTTTATGATGTCGTAATTGCCGCATCCCGGGCACCATGCCATGTCGGGCGGTCGGTCAAAATCGAATACGGAGCTCATCATCATCCCCTTACGCGAATTTTTTAAATTCCTCGGCGAGTTCTTCGACGCTGAACGGCATCCCGTTATATTTCAATATCTTCCTGTTGAATTCAAACCCCGTATGCATGCGGATAAGGGTTCCAAATTGGGACGCATAATTATTTTCCACTATTGCGGTGAAACGCGCCCGCTCCAGGTATTTCTTCGTATCTTCATGCAGGGGATAAACCTGCGAATAATGGAGGAGCGCGATGTCGCTTCTCCCCGATGCGTTTATTGCTTCGAGAATGCCGTTCAGGGTGGAGCCCCAGGACACGATAAGGAACCGGTAATCATCCGGGCCGTAGAGGTCGGGGGGTATACTGTCGGGATCCATGGATTGAAGCTTTCTCATCCGCTTGTTCACCTGGGCAACGCGGACCGTAAAATCCTCTGTTATATATCCGCCCTCGTCATGCTCATCGCTGTCGAGACACACGATGCCGGTGCCGTATCCGGGGATTCCCCGCGGTGAAATGCCGCTTTCCGTCAATTGATATCTCCTGTAGCCGCTGTCCGTTTCCATGATGATGTTCGCGCTCATCGAGTTGTCGATTTTCACGCCCGGAATCGTGCCGTAGGAATCAAGGAAATACTGATCGGTAAGGAGTATCACCGGCACCTGGTATTTATCCGCCATGTGGAAGGCCTTCCGGGTGAGATCAAATCCCTGCGAAAAATTGCCCGGGGCATAAATGATCCGGGGGAATTCCCCGTGCCCGGAAAAGAGGGCAAACAGGAGGTCCCCCTGTTCCGTCCTGGTGGGCATCCCGGTTGCCGGCCCGGGCCTCTGACCTACATGGATGACCAGCGGGGATTCGATCGCCCCCGCGAGGCTCAATCCTTCTGTCATGAGGGCAAACCCGCCCCCGGAAGTGGTTACCATCGCGCGGCCGCCCGCGTACCATGACGCGATGGCCATGTTTACGGCGCATATTTCATCCTCGGCCTGCTCGACCACGATACCGAATTCCTCCGAGTATTTCGCGAAATTGACGAGGACATCGGTCGAAGGGGACATGGGGTATGAAGAAACGAAATTGCAACCCCCCGCGATTCCTCCCAGGGCTATTATTTCAGCGCCGTTGAGCAGCAGTTCCTTCGACGCGTCAGGAGATGCTTCAGGGGGATGTCGATATTACCGGATCGTGCGATTTCGCCGCCAGCCTCAATCCCCTTCATGAGAGCTCGATATTTTTTTCAATCACGTCTGCGGCGGCATGGGAAAACTGCGTCCGGACCTGGCCCTGCACGCTATCCTCATTGATCCCGAACAGACCGGCAAAGAGGCCCATGACGACAAGATTGAGATATGTCTTGCCCCCGATCTCTTTCGCGATTTCCACAAAAGGAATCTCGATAACCGTGTATCCGCTCCCCCGGTACCGGTCCTCGATAAATGCCGGGTCACCGATTATGACCGTTTCCCCGGTGATCCGTTCATGGAAGCGCGCCATGGCCCCGGGGCCGAACGGCACAAACACATCTATCCGGTCAAGGAATGAATCCGCCCTTTGTGATGACACTCTTATTTCTGTTGAATTATTTCCTCCCCGGATTCGGGACATGAATTCGCTGAAAGAAAAAACATGCCTCCCGGAAAGTTTGAACATCTTCATCAGGAGACGCTCGAGGGTCTGAATGCCCTGTCCGGCCTCACCGGAGAGTACGATCGATAGGTCGGTTTTTCCGTTTTTCATGTCGCCTGTTTATTTTACGCGGGATAACCCCGCTAAGCGGCACCCCGCTGTCGAATATGGACTACCTGAAAACCGCAAACACGAGGAGCACAAATGCAACAACGGCGGCGGTACCGTAAATCGGGATAATGACCCGGGCATAGGTTTTTTTCTCACATGAAACGAAAACAGGGTGAACCCGCCGAGGGCCGCGACAATGAATAAAGCCAATGAAATGTTAACAATCATGTTTCTCATATCACCGGCGACATTAATAATAAGGTCACAAGGCCGGTTGCGGCCATCAACCCGTGCCCTATGGCAAGGGGCATGGGTATTCCTTTCCCCTTTCTTTTTCAGGGTGACGAGGGTCAACCCGCCAATGGCCGCAATCCCAAAAAAAGTACCGGTATATAAATCATGATGGGTCACCTGAAATAACAGTATTGTAGCTGAAACGAAAAAAAGGGCTTTGAGAAGGGTTCACATAACCAATGATATACAGCCATTTTTGAAATTAATGTACAACTGATTTTCCGCAAAAGCAAATATCCCGAAAAAAGAAAATATATTTTTTTCTCAATTTAACGTGATAGCAGGATTACTTTACGGCAGGAGTTATGAGATCACGATCCCGTATGCCGTCCGGCAACGGCCTCAGGTTTTTCATTATGCGAAGCAATGAAAATGGTGCAACTGATAATCCGGGATCTAAGCTGCTGACCGTGAGGTACATTTAAAAAAATCGAATAGCGCAAGCAGCCCAAACAGATAAAGATATCCCTTCACTTTAACGCTCCCCATCAGCCACGGTAACGCGACACTAAAAATGCCGGCCTGCCCGCCAGTAAAAGCCAGGAGCAGGTTCATTGGCATATTGATGCATGCATCGCAGTGCGATCTTTCTTCCAGAAATATACCCTTCGAGGTTTTACTCACTCCCTCTAAAAGGAGAGTACCATGAAAAATACTTATTCTGACTGCACATCCCCAATAGGGCGAATCAATCATATAGCGTTTATTAATGTTACTGAATTTTATTTTGAAATCAGCGAGGTCATTTAACGGCATCAGGGCGTTATAAAATATGGCCGCATATCCGGAACAGGTATTGTTATTCGTTCTCATCATACAGTTTTTTCTCTTGCACGATAAAATTCCCGATGC